>NZ_FOBF01000007.1 GCF_900109355.1 Nonomuraea pusilla | reverse complement strand
GTGGGCATGGCCGGGCACTCGATCGGCGGCGCGAGCACGTCGTGGACCATGGTGAAGGACCGGCGGGTGCGGGCGGGGGTCAACATGGACGGCACGTCCTTCGTGCCCGTCCCTGAGCAGGGACTGAAGCGGCCGTTCATGCTGATGGGCGCGGGCGACGAGCACGAGCCGGGCGGCAAGGACACCACCTGGGGCCGCGACTGGGCCCGCATGACCGGCTGGAAGCGCTGGATCACGCTGGAGGGCGGCGACCACGGCTCCTTCACCGACTACGCGATGATGACCAAGCAGTCGGCCAGGGAGCTGGAGGTCACCCGGGCCTACGTGGCCGCCTTCATGGACCGGCACCTGCGCGGGGACGACGAGCAGCTGCTGGACGGCCCCTCCGAGACCTACCCCGAGGTGAAGTTCTGGAAGTGACGCCCGCCGGACGCCGAGGCGGGCGGGACGGCTGCCCGCGCTGACGTCCGGGGGCCAGGGCCGCCACGCGCCACGCGGCCCTGGCGCCGCCACCGCACGCATGCCGCGCTTTTGTCCCTTTGTGTATGTTGTGGCGATTCACGGGTGATTGTCGCACCGCGAAGAGGCGGCCTCCGGTGGGCGGTGCATAAAGCCCTTTCGGGGCGCCTGGCGCGCGGTGAATATGGCGATATCGCCCTTTATTTTGTGATGAGCGGTAGAGGTCCGGCACCTGTGTCGCCCACTGGGCCTGAGCTCGGAAGCGGCGCAGAGTCGAGGCTGCGCCTAGCTGGCGGATCATCGTCAATGGCGAAATGTCGGAAATAGAATTTCATGTGTGGCGGTAGCCATCCTTTTACGATGTCTCATTTGTCATATGGGGTGGCTGCTCGCGGAGTTGGGTACCCATTAGCGTATGATCACGAAGGTCCGGCGAATTGTCGCTCTCGTTGCTGGAGCAGGCGCGCCACTTCTCACCGCCCTCCCCGCAGCCGCCAACGCCCCGATCGCCCCCTTGCATCCCGGTGATCGCGGCGAGACGGTGACACGCCTCCAACGATGGCTGAACCACGACGGCTACTACTGGGGGAAGATCAACGGCAGGTACGACGAGCAGACCAGGTTCGCGGTGTGGGCCCTGCAGAAACGGGCGCGCCTGCAGGTGAAGGGCGAGGTGGGGCGCGCCGAGTGGCGGGCGCTCGACCGGCGGCTGAGCGTGCGCCCGCTCGTGCCGGGAGGCCCGCCCGACCGGGTGGAGATCAGCCTCGGCCGCCAGCTCCTCACGCTCTACAGGGACAACCGGCCGGTGCTCGTCTCGCACATCTCGACCGGCGCGGGCGTGCGCTACTGCAAGGACGGCCGCTGCGGCACGGCGATCACGCCCGTGGGCGACTTCCGCGTGGCCAGCCGCGCGCCCGGCTGGACGACGGGCCGCCTCGGGTCGATGTACAACTCGCTGTACTTCGTGGGCGGCATCGCCATGCACGGCTCGACCAAGGTGCCACTGCATCCCGCCTCCCACGGCTGCGTACGGCTGCCGCTGTCGACGTCCGAGCGGCTCTTCCAGCTCGTGCAGGTCGGCGAGCCGGTGTACGTGCGCTCGAAGGGCTGACGGGCCACGAAGGGCCCAGAGCGATTGCTGTGCCAGAAGTGACGGATATTTCACGGAAAGTCGCCACCTCTGGGCGTATTCTGCCCATATGCGTGATTTGGGATGGATGGTGGGCATCCCCGTCCGGGACGAGGCGGTCTGAGCCGTGCCGGGAGAGGTCACTCCCCTGACCGGCGACGTGAACGGCTCGTACCGCCTGGACGAGCTGCTCCTCGAGGCCATCGAGACCACCGGCGCGCACGTCGGCGCCGTGTACCTGCTCGACGAGAGCGGGCAGGTCCTGCAGATGACCACCCAGACGGGGCTCCCCGAGCCCATCGCCAACGGCTGGGCCAGGCTCAGGGTGACCGGTCCCGTCCCCGTGGCGCTGGCCGTCCGCGAGCGGCGGCTGGTGTGGCTCGCCGACCAGGAGGACCTCGCCCGCAGGTTCCCCGCCACGGCGCTCGCCTTCCCGTACCGCTTCGCGGTCGGCGCGGCGCCCCTCCACGACGGCGGCGACTGGGGCGCGCTCATGCTCCTGTGGCCGCCCGGCCACGCGTCGCGCCTGACCGCGCGCAAACTCGACGCCATCCACGGCGTGTGCGGGCGCATGGCGGAGCTGCTGCGCGGCGCCGCCGAGCGCGGCCACCCCGTGCGCCCGGCGCCGCAGCCCCGCACGCTGACGCCCGTCCGGGCGAGGAAGACCGACCCGCGCACGGAGACGGCCGCGCTCGACTGCCTCAGCAGGCTCCCCGAGGGGTACGTCGCGCTGGACGTGGAGGGCCGCGTCACCCTCGTGACGCCGCCCGCGGCGCAGCTGCTCGGCACGACGGGGACGCACCTGCTCGGCACACGCCCGTGGGAGGCGCTGCCCTGGCTGGACGACCCCGCCTTCGAGGACCGCTACCGCGCGGCCGTGATCGGACACCAGGTCACCTTCTTCACGGCCAGGCGGCCCACCGGCCAGTGGCTGGCGTTCCAGCTCTACCCGGGCCTGGCCGGTCTCAGCGTGCGCATCACCCCGAGCACGATGGCCCGCGACCCCGGCCACCTCATGCCCGACCCGCCGGCCGCCGTGGTGCGGCCCGACCGCGTGATCGCGCTGCACGACATGCTGCACCTCGCCACCTCGCTCGCGCGGGCGGTCACCGAGCAGGAGGTCATCGACCTCGTCGCCGACCAGGTGATGCCCGTCTACAACGTGCAGGCCCTCGCGATCCTGACGACCCAGAACGGCCGCATGCGGGTGGCCGCGTCGCGCGGGTACAGCCGCCGGGCCCTGGATGAGTTCGACGGCCTGCCCTTCCAGGCGCCCTCGCCCGCCGGGCATCCGCTCACCGCCGGCAGGCCGGCCTTCTTCTCCACCTGGCACGAGCTGCGCGAGACCTACCCCAACGCCATCCGCTCCGACGGCATGTCGGCGTGGGCGTTCCTGCCGCTCGTCACGACCGGGCGGCCGCTCGGCATGTGCGTGCTCGCCTACGACCGCCCGCACTCCTTCAGCGTGGACGAGCGGGCCACGCTCACCTCGCTCGCCGGGCTGGTCGCCCAGGCGTTCGAACGCGCCCGGCTCTACGACGTCAAGCACCAGCTCGCCCAGTGCCTGCAGTCGAGCCTGCTGCCCCGTACGCTGCCGCGCGTCCCCGGCCTGGACGTGGCCGCGCGCTACCTGCCCGCCACGCCCGGCATGGACATCGGCGGCGACTTCTACGACCTCATCCGCCTCGGCGACAGCATGGCCGCCGCCGTGATCGGCGACGTGCAGGGCCACGACGTGACCGCCGCCGCCCTCATGGGCCAGGTGCGCACCGCCATCCACGCCCAGGCCACGGCGGGCGCGGCCCCCGGCGACGTGCTGGCCCACACCAACCGGCTGCTCATGGACCTGTCGCCCGACCGGTTCACGAGCTGCCTGTACATCAGCCTCGACCTGCGGGGGCGGCTGGCCTGCCTGGCGAGCGCGGGCCACCCGCCGCCGCTGCTGCACGTCCCTGACGCGCCGACGCAGGTCGTGGACACCGCCCCCGGGCTGCTGCTCGGCATCGACCGCGACGCGGAGTACTCGACGCTGGAGGTGCCGATGCCGCCGGGCTCGGTGCTCGCGCTGTACACCGACGGGCTCGTCGAGGCGCCCGGGAGGCCGATCGGTGAGGCGATCAGCGAGCTGGCCCGGCGTTTCTCCCCGTCGCCCGACCAGCCGCTGCACGACCTTGCCGACGCGCTGATCGACCCCGTCGCCGCCGTGGAGCACCGCAAGGACGACACGGCGATGCTCCTGCTGCGCGTCATGGAGGGCGCCGGCCGGCCGTAGCAGGTCACGGGTTCGGCGGCAGGCCGGGGAGGTCGCTCTGGGCGAAGGTGATGACGATGTCCCTGCCGTTGGCGTAGCTGACCACGGGACGCCGCAGCCTCTCGCCCGCCCGGCGGGCCGCCGCCTGGAACAGCTCCACCATCTCCGGCGTGTCGGCCGTCACCCTGAACCGGCCGCCGGTGGCGAGATGGTGGGTGACGAGCTCGGCGAAGCCCGCCTCGGCCCTGGCTCTCTCGTCGGGGTCGAGAGGCGTGCGCCGCACCGCGGGCCGGGTGCCGGAAGTCTGGTTCATCGCTGCTCTCCTCGTGATCGCCGTCGGTCCAGCATGCCACCGCTCGCCGGACCGACGGCGCCGGTACCGCCCGATGCGGGCCGATAACGGGTGGACGCGGAAGGGGCGGCTCGCTAGCCTGGCCGCGTGTCCAGTCCCGAGGCGTCAAGACGCTAGCCACCGGCCGTCCGGTGGCTTCCTCGCGCCGTCGCCTCCGTCCCCGCCGCCCGTCCAGGGCGCGGGCACGGTGTGCTGCCGCCGCTGCCGGATCGCCGTTCCGCGGGCTGTCTTCCGAGCCGCGCGTCGCCCTGCGCTGACGCCGGCGGCTCCCCGCGCGGTGGCCGACCCCGCACGCCTCCCGCCGCATCCGTTCCCGTGCGGTTGTCCTGGTGTGTCCGGGCTGGTGGGTCCTTCCTGGCGTACGCCGGGTCGCCGCCGCGCGTCCTGTTCACGACGCGGTTGCGGAGTTCGCTGTGCCTTTCGCTCTCTACCTCCTCGCCCTGGCGGTCTTCGCCCAGGGCACCTCTGAGTTCATGCTCGCCGGGCTCGGCCCGGACATCGCGTCCGACCTGGGCGTGTCCGTGCCCGCGGCGGGGTCGCTGACCTCGGCGTTCGCGCTCGGAATGATCGTTGGCGCGCCGCTCATGGCGGTGCTCGGCATGCGCTGGCCGGAACGCCGCGCGCTGCTCACGTTCCTGGCCGTCTTCATGGCCGTCCACGTGGCGGGGGCGGTCACCACGGACTTCGCGGTGCTGGTGGCCACCCGGGTCGCCGCCGCGCTGGCCAACGCCGGGTTCCTCGCGGTGGCCCTGACGGCCGCGGCCGGCATGGCGCCCGCCGGCGCCAAGGGGCGCGCCACCTCGGTCCTGCTCGGCGGGGTCACGGCCGCCTGCGTCGCCGGGGTGCCCGCCGGGGCGCAGCTCGGCCAGGTCCTCGGCTGGCGCTCGGCCTTCTGGGCGGTCGCGGCGCTGTGCGTCCCGGCCCTGGCGGCGATCGTCCGCTCCGTTCCGGCGGCGCCCCGGCCGGCCGGCGCGGGCGGCGGGGTCGCCGGCGAGCTGCGCGCGCTGCGTGACAGGCGGCTTCAGGTGACGCTGCTGCTGGGGGCGCTGGTCAACGCCGCCACGTTCTGCGCGTTCACCTACCTCGCGTCGGTCGTCACGCGGGTCGCCGGGATCGGCGCCGGCTGGGTGCCGGTCATGCTGGCGCTGTTCGGCGTGGGCTCGTTCCTCGGCGTGACCATCGGCGGGCGACTGGCCGACGCCGGTCCAGGGCCGCTGCGGGCCGCCGCGGGACTGGCCCTGCTCGGCGGGTGGCTGGCGTTCGCGCTCGCGGCGGGCGACCCGGTGGCGGCGACGGCGCTGGTCCTCGTGCAGGGGACGCTCTCGTTCGCCGTCGGCTCGGCGCTCATCGCGCAGGCCCTGTACGCCGCCACCGCCGCCCCGTCGCTCGGCGGAGCGTTCGCCACGGCCGCGTTCAACGTCGGCGCGGCGGCCGGGCCGTGGCTCGGCGGCCTGGCGATCGGCGCGGGACACGGCTTCCGCGCGCCGCTCTGGGTGAGCGCCGCGCTGGTCGCGCTCGCCCTCGCCACCGCCTGGACGGCGCGGGCGTACGACCGCCGCCGCGTCGGCTGACCCGGCCCGGGGCGCGGGCGCCGGAGCTCCTGGCCAGGTGGTTGGAGGGCACCGGCAGGGGTAGGCGGCGGGGCATGGTGTCCATGAGGAAACTGGTCCTGACGGGCGTCGCGGCGGGCGGCCTGGAGCTGGCCCGCCGCTTCCTGCGCGGGCGCATGAAGGCCCGCCGCGGCCCGTCCGAATGGTTCGCCGTCACCGTCGCCCTCGACTCGGGCGAGCTGAGCGGCCCCGACCGGCCGCCCGAGCTGGCCTGGCTGGCCGAACGGCACGAGGTGCGCGTGCGGCCCGCGCCGGGCGGACGCGGCAGCGAGATCGCCCTGCGCCGCCCCTCGGGGCGCGACCGCGAGCTGCTGCGCGGGCTGAAGCAGCGCCTGGAGACCGGCGAGGCGCTGCGCGGCGAAGGGCAGCCCGAGGGTCGCGCGAGCGGACGGCTGCGTGCGGGCGGTCTTCCGGGCTTGAGGCCGCTCGCCCGCCGGTCAGGGGCGGGGCCCGCCGGTCAGAGGTAGGGGCCGCCGCTCGGGGGCTTGGGGCGCTCCGACGGCGGCACCACCTCGTACCGCAGCCCGAGCTGCTGCTGCCTGGCGGCCGCCTGCTGGAGCTGCAGCCCCACCTGGATGCCCTGGAAGACGCCCTCCAGCCAGCCGACGAGCTGGCTCTGCAGGACGCGGATCTCCATCTCCGTGGGCAGGCCGTCGCCGGGGGCCGGGCGCAGCCGGTCCAGCTCGTCGCGCAGCTCGGGCGCGACGGACTGGGCGATCTCCGCGACCGCCCGCTCGTACATGCCGAGCAGCCGCTCCCTGGCCCCCAGGTCCAGGTGGATCTGCTTGGCCTCCTGGAGCAGGGCACGGGCCATGGAGCTGACCCGCATGAGCCGGGCGGGCTCCTCGACGCGGTCCATGTCCTTCTGCACGGACGCGCGCAGGTCGGCGTCCGAGGGGCGGGGGCGCCGGTCGCCGGGCATCGATGTCATGTCGCCGTCCCTTCCGCTCTCGCCACTGCCCTGCCCGGCCCCCGCGCGTTCACTCCTCACGACGCGGGGACCTGGCACCGGCGGCGCGGGCCGTCAGCGGGCGGGCGTGACGGGCAGCCCGGTGGCGGGATCGACGGTGGAGAGGAACACGTCGCCGCCGCCGAGCGCCTGCCCGCCCTCCGGCGTGCCGTACGTGACGCCGGTGACGGCGACGTGGCCTGACGGGGTGACGGCGGCGTACAGGTTCGGCTCGGAGAACGGGTCGACCGCGTCGTCCCTGGCGGTGCCGTACTGGGCGGCGGCCAGGCGCCTGCCCCTGGCGTCGAAGCGGGCCGTCAGCACGTCGGCGCCGCCGGCGGCCACGCCGACGCGGCCCCGCGTGTAGCCCGCGACCAGCACCTCGCCGCCGGGCAGCGGCGCCACCGCCGCGCCCTCGTCCGCGCCGGGGGTGGCGAGGGACGAGCTCCACCGCCGTGTCCCGGTGCCGGTGTACGCGACGGCCAGCAGGTCGCCCTCGCTCGCCCCCGCGGCGACCGCGAGCCCGGACGTCGTGATGGCGACCGCGTCGAGCCGGTCGTCGCCGGAGCCGCCGGTCATGGCCGCCCAGCCGCGCTCGCCGCCGGGGGAGTAGGCGGCGAGCCAGCCGTCGAGCCCGCCCGGCGAGTCGGTGCCGGGCAGGGCGGCGGGCAGGGCTGCCGTGGCGCTGCCTGCCAGGTAGACGTGCGTGTCGTCGGCGGCCACGCCGTACGCCTTGTCCTCGCCCGCGCCGCCGTACTGGCGGACCCAGGAGAGCGTCCCGTCGGGGGCGAGCCTGGCGAGCAGGGCGTCCTTGTCGCCCGCGTTCCGCCCGTCGAGCGAGCCCTTGGTGTAGCCCGCCACGTACGCGCCGCCGTCGGGAGCGGCGGCCAGCCCGTACACGCGGTCGGCCGTGCCCGGCGCGCCGAACTGGGTGATCCAGCGGATCGTCCCCGTGGCGTCCAGCCTGGCCACGAACGCGTCGTCGGTGGTGTTGCCCGCGTGCCGGCCGTCCAGGTCGCCCTTGGTGTACCCGGCGGCCAGGACGCCGCCGTCGGGCAGCGCGGCCACACCGTACAGCCGCTCGTCGGCCGCGGTGCCGAACTGCCTGGTCCAGCCGTTCTGCCCGGTGCGGGTGAGCACCGCGTCGAGCCGGCCCGCGTGCGGCTGCCCCGCGACGGGACCGCCCGCCGCGAAGCCCACCGTGGACGAGCCGTCGGCGTGCGCGGCGACGCCGCCCGCCCAGTCGGCGGCCTGCGTGCCGTGCAGCGGGGCGGGCAGCCCGGCGGGCGGGGTGACGCTCAGGCCCGGGCCGAGGTCGGCCATGGCCTGCTCGAACGCGGGCGTCCAGACCGACCAGTCGTGCCCGCCGTCGAGCACGCGCAGCTGCGCCGTGACCGCGGGGGAGCGCCTGGCGGCGTTGTACAGCGCGGCCGACTCGAAGTCCAGGTCGTGGCGGGCGTCGGCGGGGTCGGGGTTGGCGTACTCGTCGTCGCCGACGGCCACGAACAGCCGCACGGGCAGGTCGGGGTCGAGCGCGGGCAGCAGGGCGGGGTAGCTGAGCGCCCGGTAGACGTCGTCGGAGAACTTCTGCCCGCCCTCACCGAACGCCCCGTAGTCGCGGGAGGAGGAGTCCGAGGGCGGCAGCGGCGTGTACACGGCGGGGCTGAGCACCGCGGCGGCGCCGAAGAGGTCCTGGTGGGCGAGCGCGAAGCGCAGCGCGCCCGCGCCGCCCATCGAGTAGCCGCCGACGAGCCGCGCCTCGCGGATGGGCGCGGTGCGGTACGTGGCGTCGACGTGCCGCACCAGGTCGCGGGTGAGCGCCGTCTCCACCGGGCGTCCCGGCAGGTCGGAGCCGGTGTAGCGGGAGTCGGTGTACCAGCTTCCGCGGTCGCTCCACGGCGCGTCCGGCATGACGGCGATGACCGGCGGGATCTGCTTGGTCTGGATCATCCGGTCGAGGGAGTCCTTGACCCGCGTCCAGGCGTTCATCGTGTCGCCCCGGCCGTGCAGCAGGTACAGCACGGGGTGGCGGCCGGTGCCCGACGCGTACCCGTAGGGCAGGTAGACGGTGTAGGCGATCGCCTCGCCGAGCGCCGGTGAGGGCGCGGAGGCGGTGGCGAGCGTTCCCGTGCGCACCTTCCCGCCGCCCGCCTCGCCGGGCGCGGACACGAGGAGGAGCGCCGAGAGGACGGCGACCACGCCGGCCCAGCTCCTTCTGGGCATGGGCATGCGACCTCATTTCTGTAAACGTTTACGGAGCGCGCCGGGGGAGCGCGTTCGTTTCGGCAGAGTTTCACGGCGTACGGGACGCGATGTCAACGGCCCGCCGGCTCCGGGGGTGCCGACACCCGCCGTGGCCGTCTATCGTTCGTGTCATGGTCACCGACTGCCGCCCCCCTCGCCGACGGGACTCCTGATGCCGCTGCTCGACCTGTCCTTCGAGCAGCTGCCCGGCGTGACCGTGATCGCGATCACCGGCGAGATGGACGCGACGAACCGCGGCCAGCTGGAGTCGTACCTGGAGGAGCGGGGCCCCGACCTGCGCGAGCAGGTGGTGTTCGACCTGGCGGGCGTCCCGTTCATGGACAGCTCGGGGCTGCACGTCCTGCTGGCCTGCGCCGCCGCGTGCGACGAGCGCGGCGGAGCCGCCCGGCTGGCGGCCGTCCAGTCGCTGCCCGCGCGCCTGCTGGAGATCACCGAGGTGGTCGCGTACGTGCCGGTGCACCCCACGGTGGCCGACGCCGTCGCGGCGGCGTCGGCGGTCGCCAGGAACATGACCGCGCGCGCCCCCGATTGATCACCGGGGACCGGACGCCCGGCCCGCGGCAGGTGCCGTTCCGATCGCTCCGGCACCTTCCGGAAATGCTTGCCGTGTGGCAACTATAGGGTGAGGGCGCCGGAGCCGGGGCGTGGCCTTCCTCTCCGCGGGCGCTCGCCCGCGGGCTCGCCCCCGGACGCGGCGGCCCGGAAGGAGCGGCACCGTGCGCGAACGCCAGCAGCCGTGGCGGGAGGCCGACGCGCAGGCCGTCGTGCGGTCGCTGCTGGAGCACGCCCTGCCCGCGCTCGGCGCCACGGCGGTCGCCCTCTGGGCGACGGGACCTGGAGCCTCCCTCGCGCTGGCCGGGTACGCGGGGTTCAGCGGGGAGGAGGCGGACCGGTGGCGGCACGTCCCGCCCGGCGTCGCCACCCCGGCGGCCCGAGCCCTGGCCGAGCGCCGCCTGATCAGGTACGACACCGCCCCCAAGGCCCGCCTGCCGACCATCGGCGCCCGGCACGTCGGCGGCGGCAGGGTCGTCGCGCCCGCCCTGTGGGGCGGCCGGATCCTGGGCGTGCTGGAGATCGGCTGGCCCCACCGGCTGCCGTCCTGGCCGCCGCAGACGGAACGGCACACCGAGCGGCAGATCGAGGCGCTCGCCGAGCTGTGCGCCCGCACCCTCGACGCCGGGCACGGCGGCCGGGCGGGGCCCGCGCCCGAGGGGGTCGTCCCCGAGCCGGCGCGGGCCGAGCTGGCCGAACTGGCCGACACCCTGCCCGATCCCGCGCTGGTGCTCCTGCCGCGGCTCGGGCCCAGGGGCGGCCTGGAGGGGTTCGTGGTCGAGCACGCCAACCCGCCGTTCGCCGACGCCTCCGGACGTCACCGTGCGGGGCTCGAAGGCGTCTCGCTGGCGGAGGCGTACCCGATGGCGGCGGGGCTGGCGGGCGCGGCCGAGGAGGTGTACGCCACGGGCCGGCCGGCCCGGCTGTCGCACCCGCCGCCAGGCCCGCCCGCGGGGAGGGCCGAGCTGGCCGTCACCCGGCACGGGGTGCGGCTGCTGCTCGTCTGGCGGGCCCGCGACCACGCCGGGCGCCTGCCCGCGCTGCTCGCGCACGCCCAGCGCCTGGCCAGGATCGGCGCGTTCGAGGAGGACCTGCTCGCCGGCGAGGTCACCTGGAACGGCGAGATGTTCGACCTGTACGGCCTCGGCCCCCGCGACCGGCCGTTCCCCCTCGACCGGCTGTCCGACCACGCCCACCCCGACGACGCCCCGGCGGTGGGCGGGTTCCTGCGCACGCTGGTGGGCCGCCGCCGCCCCGCGGCCGTCGCGTTCCGGCTGCGCCGCCCCGACGGCGCCGTCCGTCAGGTGCGCGTCGTGGCCGAACCTGTGCCCGGCGCGGGCGGGGCGGTGGCGGGCGTGCGCGGGGTCTGCCAGGACGTCTCGTCGCAGCACTGGACGGAGGTCGCGCTCGCCGTCACCCGCGACCAGCTCGCCCACACCGAACGGCACGCCGCCGAGCGCGACCGCCTCGCCCTGCGGCTCCAGCGCGCGATCATGCCGCCCTCCGACGACGCCATGGACTCCTACGGACTGCACGTGGCCGTCCGCTACCGCCCGGCGCGGGAGGAGCACCTGGTCGGCGGCGACTGGTACGACGCGTTCGCGCTGCCGTCGCGGCGGATCCTCCTGGTCGTCGGCGACGTCGCGGGCCACGGCCTGCAGGCCGCCACCGGCATGGTGGTGCTGCGCAACGCGCTGCGCGGCCTGGCCGTGACGGGCGCGGGGCCGGCCCGGCTGCTCGCCTGGCTCAACCTCCTGGCCCGCCACCAGGCCGACCGGGTCACCGCCACCGTCGTCTGCGGCCTGTACGACCCGCGTACGAGGGAGCTGCGCTGGGCCAGGGCGGGGCACCTGCCGCCGCTGCTGCTGCGCGGCGGAGGCGGCAGGGAGCTGCCGCTGACGCGGGGCGCGGTGCTCGGCGCGTTCCGCGACCCCCGCTACGAGGAGGGCCGGCTGCGCCTGCGACCGGACGACACGCTGCTGCTCTACACGGACGGCCTGATCGAGCGCAGGAACGGCGACCTGGAGCGCGCGCGGGACCGGCTGCTGGCCACGGCCACGCAGCCGGCGGGCGGCCTCGACCACCGGCTCGACCATCTGCTCACGCACTGCGGCTCGTCGGAGGACGACGACACCTGCCTGGTGGGGGTCCATCTGCGTCCGGAGTGACGGGTGAGGCCGGTTGGCCCTACGATTTTTCCAGCATTGCGGGATAGATCGTTCCAAACCTGGCGAGGTCGTGTGTTCGGAATCATTCGCCCGTGCGGTGAGCACGGGTGCCCCACCCTGCGCGAGGCGTGGCGGGCGCACCTGTGCGGGCTCTGCCTCACCCTGCGCGACGGGCAGGGCCACGGCGCACGCCTGGCCACCAACTACGACACGCTCATCGTGTCGGTGCTGACCGAGGCGCAGAGCACGGCGTCCGCGCCGCGCCGCACCGCGGGGCCGTGCGCGCTGCGCGGCTTCCGCCCGGCCGGCGTCGTGGACGCTCGCTCCCGAGGCGCCAGGCTGGCCGCGGCCGTCTCGCTGGCGCTGGCCGCGGGCCGGCTGCGCGACCAGGTGGCCGACGGCGACACCGCCCCCGCCACCCGGCCCGCCAGGCAGCGGCTGGCCGCCCGGTGGGAGGCGGGCGGCGCCCGGCTCGGCGCCGGCGTCGGGTTCGACACGACCGTGCTCACCGGCGTCGTGGAGCGCCAGCTCGACCTGGAACGCGGGCCCGCCCGCGGCCTGCTCGACCTCACCGCCCCGGCCGAGGACGCGGTGGCGGCGGCGTTCGCGCACACCGCGGTGCTCGCGGGACGGCCGGGCAACGCCGCCGCGCTCGCCGAGGCGGGCCGCTTCTTCGGCAGGATCGCCCACCTCGTGGACGCCGTCGAGGACCTCGCCGAGGACCGCGTGCGCGGCGCGTACAACCCGCTCGACGCCACCGGCACCGGCCTGGACGAGGCGCGGCGGCTGTGCGGCGACGCGGCGCACGGGCTCGCCCTCGCCGTGGCGGACCTGGAGCTGGAGGAGCGGCACCTGGTGGAGCGGCTGCTCGTCACCGAGGTGGACAGGGCGGTGCGGCGCGCCTTCGAGCCGCACGGCGACGACATCGCCGCCTCGTACGAGCGGCCCGGGTGGATCCGCAAGTCGGCGGCGGGCGTGGGCACGTTCCTGACGTGCGGCGTGTGGCGGCCCCGCTGGAGCAAGCGGCGCGGCCGTGACTGCGAGGACCGCTGCTACCTGCGTGACGGCAGCTGCTGCGACTGCTGCAACTGCTGTGACTGCTGCAACGGCTGCAACTGATCACGCCCGCGAGGCCCGGCGGGGGCCGCGTTGCGGCGGCCCGCGCGGGGCGGTTAGGGTGATGATCGTGACTGCCGGGTCGGCCATGGGCCACACACGAGTGGGGCGCCCGGCGAGGGCGTGACCGCCCGGCGGGCCAGGAGCCCGCCTCCCCGTTTTCTCTCACAGTTCCCGGCACGCGTCCCCCGCGTGCCTCCCAGCGATGTCCAGGAGAGAAAACACCTTCATGCCCCATGACTTCCAGCAGCAGATCATCGACGAGTTCCGCGCCGGCAAGGGCAGGGTCGGCGGCCCCTTCGAAGGGGCGCGGCTGCTCCTGCTGACCACCACGGGCGCGCGTACGGGCAGGCCGCACACCACCCCGCTCGGCTACCTGCCCGACGGCGGGGGCCGGATGCTCGTCATCGCCTCGGCGGGCGGTTCCCCCAAGCACCCCGCCTGGTACCACAACCTGGTGGCCAACCCCCGCGTGACCGTGGAGACCGGCGCCTTCACCCTGGAGGCCGACGCCACGGTGCTGCAGGGGGAGGAACGCGACGCGATCTTCGCCCGCGCCGTGGAGTCCGACCCCGGCTGGGCCGAGTACGAGGTGAAGTCGGGCCGGGTCCTGCCGGTCGTCGCGCTCACCCCCGTGGCCTCGCCCGTCGCCGGCATGCGGGGCGGCGACGCGCTCACGGCGATCCACGACGCGTTCCGCAAGGAGCTCGCCCTGGTGCGGGCCGAGGTCGCGCGGTCGGGCCCGGCGATCGGCGCGCAGCTGCGCGTCAACTGCCTCACCCTCTGCGCGGGCCTGCACCACCACCACAGCGGGGAGAGCGGCGGCCTGTTCCCGCGGCTGCGTCTGGACCACCCGGAGCTCGCCCCGGCCCTCGACCGGCTGGAGGAGGAGCACCAGGAGGTCGCCCGCCTGCTCGACGACCTCCAGCGGGCCCTCGACTCCGGCTCGCCCGACCTGGCCGCCGAGGTGGACCGGCTCGCCACCGCGATCGAGGCCCACCTCGACTACGAGGAGCTGCACCTCGTGCCCGTGCTCAACGGCGACGCCGGCCCGCGCTAGAGCCCGTGCGAAGTCGAGGATCAGCGGGATCGCCTGCTGGTGCGGCAGGTGATCCCGGTGGGCCGCCGTGCACGGTGCGTGACGACCTTACGTGGCGACCTCGCCGGCGAGGAACGCGTCGGTCCCGGCTGACGGCGGCCGGGCCAGGGCCGACCCCGGCCCGTGGCGGGCGCTGCGCACGGACATCCGCTAAGCCCGGCTCGTCAAGCGCGCCCGCCGCAGTGGCGCCGTACGCGCGGACGTGTCGGTCGAGGACGTACGCGTGGGCCTGTCGGCGATCTCGTCCTTCCGCTCGCCGCCTCCCGAACGGGCGCTCACGTCGGTGGAAGGTCGAGCCACAGGCCTTTATCGGGGGAGTGCCCTCAGTGTCAACCTCATGTTGGCCTCGACCTCCCCTCCAGGTGGACGGGTGCTTCCTACATTCGTAGGAATGTCGAGATCATCTGCGGTGGGGAGTATCTGGGCCGCGATCCTCCCTAGCGTGGCCGTTATGAAATGCGCACTGCTCAGACGGGGTGCGGCCGCCGCCGTGGCGATCGGCCTTCTGCTCACCGGGCCCGCCGTACAGGCCGAGTCGAAGCCCGTCACCGTGGCCCTGCCCCGGCCGACGGGTCCGAGCGAGATCGGCACTGTCGCGCTGCACCTGCGTGACGGCTCCAGGGCCGACCCGTGGATCAAGGCACATGCCCGGCGTGAGCTGATGATCAGCCTGTGGTACCCCACGCGTCGTCCGGACGGCCACCCCGCTGCGCCCTGGCTGCCGCCTCGCGCCGCCGAGGCCTTCTACCGCAACAGCGGCCTCTCGCCTGCGGCTGTCAGCCTGCCTTCGACCCACGGCCGGGAAGGGGCCCGGGTGGCGGGCCGAGGGCTGCCCGTCGTCCTGTTCTCGCCCGGCAACGGCGCCGACCGTTCCATGAACACCACCACGGTCGAAGAGCTGGCCAGCTGGGGCTACATGGTGGTCACGATCGATCACCCGGGCGATGCCGGCGAGGTGGAGTTCCCCGACGGCACGGTCACCGGCCATGTCCTGAAACCGGTCCCGGTGAGCCGGCTGGACGAGAAGGCCGAAGAGATCAAGGTGCGGGTGGCTGACACGCGCTTCGTGCTGGACCGGCTCAAGGAGCTGAACAAGGGGCAGAACCCCGATGCCGAAGGCCGGAAGCTGCCGGAGGGGCTGCGTGGCGCGTTCGACCTGGGCAGGGTCGGCATGTTCGGCCATTCCGCGGGAGGGGCGACGGCCGCCGCGACGATGCTGCAGGATCGGCGGGTCAAGGCGGTTCTGAACCTGGACGGACCCGCCCTCGGCAAGGTGGCCGCCAAGGGATTGGCCAGGCCGTACATGCTCATGGAGGCCGAGATCTTCGACAAGCCCATCCGCGGGCAGAAGGCCTTCTGGTCCCGGCTGAAGGGCTGGCGGCTGCACGTGAAGACCAAGGGCGTCAAGCACAACTCCTACACCGACCTGCCGCTGGTGTACGAGCAGGCGGCTCCGGTGATCGGCCTGTCGAAGGAGCAGTTGCGAGCGGCGAACGGGACGCTGCCGGCGGCGCGTTCCGTGGCCGTCACCCGCGCCTACGCCATGGCCTTCTTCGATCTGCATCTGCGGCGCAGAGGCGACCTGCTCGACAGGCGTTCCCCGCGGTTTCCCGAGGTGCGGATGATCGCCCGTTAGAGCCGGTACGAGGCTCGGATCTGCAGGCGGCGCTCCGCCTCTTTCGCCTGCCCTCGCTCAGGATCCGGGCCTCACTCACCCAACGGCAAGCGAGGCCGCCGACCGCGCCGGAAGGCGATCCGCTCAGTGGAACGCCGCGATCCCGGTGAGCGCCCGGCCCAGCACCAGGGTGTGGATCTCCGAGGTGCCCTCGTAGGTCAGCACGGACTCCAGGTTCACCGCGTGCCTGATCACCGGGTACTCCAGGGTGATGCCGCTCGCGCCGAGCAGCGTGCGGCAGGTCCTGGCGATGTCGAGGGCCTCGCGCACGTTGTTCAGCTTGCCGGCGCTCACCTGCTCGGGAGTGAGCGTCCCGGCCTCCTTCAAGCGGCCGAGGTGCACGGCCAGCAGCAGGCCCTTGCCCAGCTCCAGCGCCATGTCGGCGAGCTTCTCCTGGGTGAGCTGGTACGACGACAGCGGCCTGGCGAACACCTGGCGCTCGGCCGCGTACGCGATGGCGGTCTCCAGGCAGTCGAGCGCCGCGCCCATCGCGCCGAACACGATGCCGAACCGCGCCTCGTTCAGGCAGCCCAGCGGCCCGGACAGGCCGCGCGCGCCGGGCAGCATGGCGTCGGCGGGCAGGCGCACGCCGTCGAGCACCAGTTCGCTCGTCACGCTGGCGCGCAGCGACACCTTGTGCTTGACGTCGTGCGCGCTGAAGCCCGGCGTGCCCGCGGGGACGAGGAAACCGCGCACGCCCTCGTCGGTGCGGGCCCAGACGACGGCGACGTCCGAGACCGAGCCGTTGGTGATCCACATCTTGGTGCCGTCGAGCACCCAGTCGGAGCCGTCGCGCCTGGCCGTGGTGCGCATGCCGCCCGGGTCGGAGCCGAAGTCGGGCTCGGTCAGGCCGAAGCAGCCGATGCGCTCGCCCGCCGCCATCGCGGGCAGCCACTCCTGCTTCTGCTCCTCGCTGCCGTACTTCCAGATGGCGTACATGGCGAGGGAGCCCTGCACCGAGACCAGGCTGCGCAGGCCGGAGTCGGCCGCCTCCAGCTCCAGGCAGGCGAGGCCGTACGCGACGGCGCCGAGCCCGGCGCAGCCGTAGCCGTCGAGGTGCATGCCGAGCACGCCGATCCCGCCGAGGGCCCTGGCCAGCTCGCGGGCGGGCAGCTCGCCGGACTCGAACCAGCCGGTGACGTGCGGCCTGATCTCCTTGTCGCAGACCCGCCTGACGGTCTGCCTGATCTCGCGTTCCTCGTCGGTGAGCAGGGTGTCGAGGGCGAACAGGGCGGTCGGTGCGATCATCACAGCCTCTTGCTAACTTTGGATGCTGAATATTGGATCCAATATTGCCTTGACTGAGGGTGCGATGTCCATGGACGCTTTCGACGCCGGCGCGCTGTCCGGCCTGCTCGTCGCCGACTTCAGCCGCGTGCTGGCCGGTCCGTACGCCACCATGCTGCTGGCCGACCTCGGCGCCGAGGTGGTGAAGGTCGAGCGGCCCGGCGCCGGCGACGACACCCGCGCCTGGGGCCCGCCGTACGCCGGGGGAGAGGCCACCTACTTCCTCGCCGTCAACAGGAACAAGCGCTCCATCGCCCTCGACCTGCGCGACCCCGCCGGCCTGGAGACCGCGAGGGCGCTCGCCGCCCGCGCCGACGTGCTCGTCGAGAACTTCAGGCCCGGCACCATGGACCGCCTCGGCCTCGGCCACGACGCACTGCGCCCGCTCAACCCCGGGCTCGTCTACTGCTCGATCACCGGGTTCGGCTCGGGCGAGGGCGCCGGGCTGCCCGGCTACGACCTCATCGCCCAGGCCGTCGGCGGGCTCATGAGCGTCACCGGCGAGCCCGGCGGGCCCGGCACGAAGGCGGGCGTCGCGCTCGTGGACGTCGTCACCGGGCTGCACGCGGCGCTCGGCGTGCTCGCCGCGCTGCGCCACCGCGACCGCACCGGCGAAGGGCAGAGGGTCGAGGTGTCACTGCTGTCCTCGCTGCTGTCGGCGCTGACCAACCACGCCTCCGCCTACGCCGCCGCCGGGGTCGTGCCCCGCGCGATGGGCAACAGGCACCCCAGCATCGTCCCGTACGAGGTGTTCGAGGCCGCGGACCGGCCCATCGTCATCGCCGCCGGCAACGACCGCCAGTTCCGCGCGCTGTGCGAGGCGCTGGAGCGGCCCGGCCTGGCCGCCGACCCCAGGTTCGCCACGAACGCCGGACGGGTCGCCGCCCGCGACGTCCTCGTCGCCGAGCTGAACGCCGCGCTCGCCGCCCGCACCGCCGACGAGTGGTTCGGGCTGCTGACCGCCGCGGGCGTGCCCTGCGGCCCGATCAACGACCTGGCCGGCGCGTTCTCCCTCGCCGAGCGGCTCGGCCTCGAACCGGCCGTCGAGGTGGACGGCGTCGGCCAGGTCGCCGACCCGATCCGCCTCGGCGCCACCCCGCCCTCCTACCGCCGCCGGCCGCCCCGCCTGGGCGAGGACGACGCGTGGGTCCGTGAGATATTGGGGCGGTGACTTCGGAGGAGGCGCGTCGCCGGCCGCCCACGGCCCAGCAGTTCGTGCTGGCCGAGCTGCGGCGCGCCATCACCACCGGCCGCCTGCGCCCCGGCGCCCCCATCCGGCAGGACGCCCTGGCCGAGGAGCTGCAGGTCAGCCGGGTCCCGCTGCGCGAGGCGCTGAAGACCCTCCAGGGAGAGGGGCTGGTGAGCTACCAGGCGCACCGCGGCTACTTCGTCGAGACCCTGTCGCTCGCCGACCTGCGCGAGGTCTACCGCATCCGCGAGCTGCTGGAGGAGGAGGCCGTGCGCAAGGCCGTCGCGCGGCTCACCGACGCCGACCTCGACCGGCTGGAGGAGACGCAGCGCGACGTCGAGGACGCCGCCGCCCGCGGCGACGTCCTCGCCATGGCCACGGCCAACCGGCTCTTCCACATGACGCTGTTCGAGTGCGCCGGCATGCCGCGCCTGACCCGGCTCATCAGGACGCTGTGGGACTCCACCGACGCGTACCGGTCGATGTACTACGGCGAGGGCGGCAACCGCGAGCGCGTGGTCAAGGAGCACCGCGCCACCCTGGAGGCGCTGCGCCGCCGCGCCGCCGACGAGGCCGTCGCCACCCTCGACGCGCACCGCGCCCACGCGGTCGCCGAACTGGAGAGCCTGCTCGCCGGAGACTGAGCACCCCGGGGCTCGTGGTGGGCGGGGGCTGGGGGCTCTAGGCTAAGGTGGCGATCGTCCGCTGACATCGTTGTCACCGGCGTCGTACCCGTCCCGCTGTCATCCGGTTAAGGGCCAGAAGTGACCGTCTACCTGCTGACGAACCCCGTCAAGGACTACGCCTGGGGATCCCGCGCCGACATCGCCGGCATCACCGGCAGGCCCGTGCCCGCCCCCGGCCCCGAGGCGGAGATGTGGCTCGGCGCGCACCCGGCGGGGCCGTCCCTGCTTCCCGGCGGCGGCTCGCTGGCCGACGCCATCGCCGCCGACCCCGACGGGCAGCTCGGCGCGGCCACGCTCGGCCGCTTCGGCGCCCGGCTGCCGTACCTGCTGAAGCTCATCGCGGTGGCGCAGCCGCTGTCGCTGCAGGTGCACCCGTCACCCGGGCAGGCGGCCGACGGGCACGCCAGGGGCGTCTACGGCGACCCGTGGGCGAAGCCGGAGCTGATCTGCGCGCTCACCCCGTTCACGGCGCTGGCCGGGTTCCGCGAGCCCGACCAGGCGGCGCTGCTCATCGAGCGGCTGAACCTGCGCGAGCTGAAGGACGTCGTCTCGGCGCTGGCCGCAGACCGCCCGCTGGAGGCGCTGGCCGCCCTGCTCGCCGCCCGCGACTTCACCGAGCAGGCCGTCTGGGCCGCCTCGTGCGTGCACCAGCCCGACTACGAGCTGGTCGTCAAGCTGGCCCGGCTCTACCCGGGCGACCCCGCCTGCCTGGCGCCGCTGCTGCTGCGCCGGCACGAGCTGGCCCCCGGCCAGGCGCTCTACCTCGACGCGGGCGTGCTCCACTGCTACCTCAAGGGCTTCGGCGTCGAGATCATGGGCAGCTCCGACAACGTCATGCGCGCGGGCCTCACGCCCAAGCCGCTGGACATCCCGGAGCTGCTGCGCATCACCGAGCCCGCCCGGGTGCCGTCGGCGCTGGAGGCGGGCCCCGGCGGCGCGTACGCGTCGCCGGCGCCGGAGTTCCGGCTGCGCCGCCTGGAGACGGGCGAGCACCCGCTGGAGGCGGGCCTGCCGCGCATCCTGCTGTGCGCCGAGGGCACGGCGACGGCCGGAGAGGTCACGCTCGGACGCGGCGCCTCGGCCTTCGCGTCCGCACGCGACGGCCTGACCGTCCGCGTGGACGGCGTGACCTTCTGCGCCGAACCGGGCATCCCCTCCTGAGAACCAACGAGCCGCCGGGCGCCCCGACGCCCGCGCCGCCCGTCAGCCCGGCCACCGCGGCTTGCCGCCGCCGTCACAGCGGGGTGGAGCAGGTGCTCCGGTCCACGTAGGCCAGGCCGTCGAACTCCTCGGCGAGCACCGTCGGCGTGAACGCGAGCTTGTAGGTGAGGCGCCTGACCGCCCCGCCGTGGCCGCGCAGGTGCGAGGGTCCGCGCAGCCAGGCCGCCACCGGCTCGGGACGCGGGCCGCCGCGCAGGTCGACGAGGAAGTCACCCGGGTGCGCGGCGGCCAGGCGGGCCTCGACCATGAGGTCGTTCCGCACCGGCGGCACCCGGAACGCCCTGGGCGGGCGGCGCCTGTCGACCCTGCCGAAGCGGATCCGGCGGGCGCGGAAGGCGCCCTGCCCGAACAGCAGGCCGAGCGCGTAGTACGCCTCGCCGTGGCGCTCGGCCAGGTACCGTCCCATCGCCGGGATGGAGCCGCCGCTGTGGGCGCCCTTCGTGACGT
This sequence comes from Nonomuraea pusilla, assembly GCF_900109355.1. GTDB lineage: Bacteria > Actinomycetota > Actinomycetes > Streptosporangiales > Streptosporangiaceae > Nonomuraea > Nonomuraea pusilla. The sequence continues at coordinate 366,676 of NZ_FOBF01000007.1, read as the reverse complement.
GCCCGTTGTGCGCCCACACGGCCACCCTGGCCCCTGGCTCGGACAGCAGCGCGTCCAGGTTGTCGGCCAGGTAGCGGTCGCGGGCCATGCCGATGGTCCTGCCGGGGTCGGCGTGACGGTAGTGGCGGGTCATCAGGTCGGCGTTCTGCCGGACGAGCCTTGCGTGCTCCAGCACGTCGCCGGGCGCGCGCAGGTCGGTGACGTGCTCCTCCAGGCGGCGGGCGGCCGCCTCGACGGCGGGGTCCAGCGGCTCGCCCTCGGCCATCCGGGTGTGCGCCAGGGGCGCCAGCGGCGCGAGGAGTTCCGGCCCCTGCCCCGCCTCCTCCAGGAAGGCGCGCAGCGCCGCCAGCGACGCCGCCGGGTACTGCGGGTCGATCCCGGCGAACCGTACCGGCCGTGCCGCGCCCGCGTTGCGCTCGCGCAGCCACTCCACCACGGCGAGCATCTCCGCCGTGTGCGTGATCCAGAACCCGAGGCCCGCCAGCGCCTCCACCGGGTCGCCCGGCCCGCCCCGCACGTAGGCGTCCACCGCCCGCGCGGCCGACGCGCTCACCTCGAACGCCAGGGTCGTGAACCCCAGCTCCTCCACCAGGAACTCCAGCAGCCGGTGCTTGAGCAGGAAGAACTCGCGGGTGCCGTGCGTGGCCTCGCCGAGGCCCACCACGCGGACGCCGCCGAGGACGCCGCGCAGGGGCTCCAGGTCCGCGGTTCCGGAGCCCGGTTCCAGCGTGGGCAGGGGGACGGCCCGCTCCGACAGCCACCGCGTCACGTCGTCCGTCACGGTTCTCCTCCGATCCGCCGGTCACCGGGAAGGCTACAATGATCTTGATCGGGACGGGCCAAGGTCTGTCTCGCCGTTCTCGCGGGCACCCCGCCACGCACCCGGCAGGAAGGAATCCGCATGCCGCAGGAGGACCAGGGCGGCCCCGGCGAGCGGCCGGACCTCGGCGGCATGGTCGTCGAGCTGCTGGCCTACTGGACGTTCGGCGGCGACCCGCACGCCGCGGGGGAGACGACGGGCCACGGCTACGGGCCGGTCAGGCTCGTCGTCTGGACGGTGGCCGCCATCGGCGTCGCCGCCGCCGTGTCGGCCGTACGGATCGCCCTGTTCGGCGAGCCCACGGCGGGCTGGGGCATCGCGCTGCTCCCGCTGCTGCTGCCGCTGACGGGCGCCGTCGCGCACAGGCCGCCCGGGTACGTCCCCGCGCTCGTCTCCGGCGTGGCGGCCGGGCTGGTCGCCGCGCTGCTGCTGGGCATCGACCTCGGCACGACGCTGAGCTCGTTCTGGGCGGGGTTCGGCGCGGTGTCCGCCGGGTTCCTCGTCTGTTCCGTCGTGTTCGCCGTGGTCACGAGGGCCGCACCCGTGCCGCCGCGATCATGACCGCGGCTCCCAGCGCGGCCAGGGAGAGGTTGGCGAAGACCTCCACGCCCTCGAAGGCGCTGACGCGCTCCACGACGAGGCGGTTGAAGGCGTTGAGCACGAAGCCGAAGAACGGCTGCACGGCGACGTGGTCGAGGGCTCCGCTGATCCCTTCCAGCAGCATCAGCAGTCCCAGGAGCTTCATGGCTTGGCGCATGTCTCGACGGTAGGCGCGGGGCGTCCTCGCCCGAATCGGCCGGAGGCGTCGTCCCGCGCGACCGAAGTCGGACCTCTGGCCGACTTTGGTATGAGCTGCGAAAAATCCAGTATTTGCCCAGGTCAGACCCCATGTAACGGGCTTGTCTGCCTCTATAGGCGGACATAACCTGGAACTGAGAAGTTCATGGCCATCCGAGGAGTAGTGAGGAGGTTGAGATGTTCCTGACGTCGATCGACCCGTTCGTCCAGGAGTTCGAGCGGCAGTTCAACCGCCTGGCCGGCCGGACGCCCGAGGGCACCGCGGTCATGCCGCTGGACGGTGTGCGCCGCGCCGACGACGTCGTCCTGCGCCTCGACCTGCCGGGCGTCGAGCCCGACTCCATCGAGGTCACCGTCGACCGCGGCGTGCTGAGCGTCAGCGCGCGCCGCGAGGAGGAGGTCGGCGAGGACGAGCGGCTGTTCGTCCGTGAGCGCCCGATGGGCACGTTCGTGCGGCGCGTCTACCTGTCCGAGCACCTCGACACCGAGCACATCGACGCCGCTTACCACAACGGCGTGCTGACGCTGCGCGTCCCGGTGCTCGAACGGGCCAAGCCACGCAAGGTGGAGATCCAGAAGGGCCAGACCAAGGCCATCCAGGGCTGACCGGCGGCGCGGGGGGCGCCCCGACGCCCGCCGCGCCGGTCGGAAAGTCGGGACCTTGGTCCCTACCAGGGAGGACCCGCGCTCGGGCAGCGTGAGGGCGTGACGTGCTACACCACTCCGCCCGTGCCCGCGAGCGCGGGCCTTTCCAGGGACGAAGGACTGCGCCTGCTCGGGACCGTCGGTCTCGGCAGGATCGTGTTCATCAGCAGGGCCAGGCCCGCGATCAGGCTCGTGGCCCACACCATGGACGGCGACCACCTGCTGGTCGGCGTCCGGCACGAGCCGGAGATCGCCTCCGCGCTGAGCTCGTCCGGCCTGTCGCTCGTGGTGTACGAGGCCGACGCCGTCGATCCCGCCACGCGGCAGGGCTGGAGCGTGGTGGCCAGCGGGCGGGCCGGGCTGGTGGAGGACGAGGACGAGCTGGCGGCCGCGCTGGAGCGGCTGCGCCCGTGGCCGGGGGAGCGGGTGGACCTGGTGCTGCGCATCAGGCCGGAGCTGATCAGCGGGTTCCACACCGGCGGATGAAGCCGGTCACGCGGAAGAGGGGGCGCCCGGAGGCGCCCCCTCTTCCGCGTGACCGCAGTCGTGCCCGGGTCATTCTCCCCGGACGCCCAGGATGAACCAGCAGTAGACGAACGCCCCGAACGCCATGGTCGCCAGCAGCATCAGCCCGATCGAGTACGAGCCGGTGGCCTGCAGGATCAGGCCCATGACGATGGGCGGGAGGAAGCCGCCCAAGCCGCCCGCCGCGCCGACGACGCCGGTCGCGCTGCCCACCATGGGCGCCGGGATGGCCCGTCCGAGCAGGGCGAACACCGCGCCGTTGCCGAGGCCGAGCGCCAGCGCCATGGTGAGGAACGCGACGGTCGCGACCGGCATGACCGGCGTGAACGACACGATGATCGCGCACGCGGTGACGACGGCCAGCCCGACGCCCAGCACTCGGCGCCCGTCGAGCCGGTCGGCGAGCGCGCCGCCGAGCGGGCGGGCGAGCGTGGCCAGCAGGACGAACCCGGCGGCCCTGGCGGCGGCGTCGGCCGTGCTGAGGTGGTAGCCGGCCTTGAGGTAGAGGGGCAGGTAGACGCCGAAGGCGACGAAGCCGCCGAACGTGAGGGCGTACATGCCGGCCAGTTCCTTGGTGTCGCGGCGGCGGGCGGCGGCGAGGAAGCGGGTCATGAACGGCTCCGACGCGGGCTGCGTGCCGGGCGCGTCGCGGCCCACGGCGAGGAAGGCCAGGCCGATGAGGACGAGCGCGCCCGCGACCACCAGGAACGGCACCGGGCGGCCGAACCGCTCGGCCAGCCACGGCGTGGCGAAACCGGACACCGCGGTGCCGATGTTGCCCATGCCGAAGACGCCCAGCGCGAGGCCGCGCCGCTGCGGGGGGAACCAGGCGTTGACGTACGGCACGCCGATCGCGAAGGTCGCGCCGGTCAGGCCCAGCACCAGGCCGCCCGCCAGCAGCGCCGGGTAGCTCTGCGCGAAGGCGAGGAAGAGCACGGGGAGCACGCCGGCGAGGCTCGCCAGGGCGAACATCAGGCGTCCGCCGTACCTGTCGGTCAGCGCGCCCAGCACGATCCGGCCGAGCGAGCCGACCACGACGGGCACCGCCACGAGCAGCGACACCTCGAAGGGGCTCAGCGCGAGCAGCTCTTTGTAGGTGGGTCCGAGGGGGCTGAGCAGCGCCCAGGCCCAGAAGTTCACCGCGAAGCCCGCGGTGGCGAGCACCAGCGCCGTCACCCGGGCGCGCGGCCCGGCGGCCGGGCCCGTCTCGGGAGCGGCGGGCAGCGCCGTCGTGGTCATGCAGAGCCTCCGTGGAGTGCGAGGAGTTCCGAGTGTCGTGGGACGGCTCCACCTTCACGTCGGGCCGCCGCCGGCCGTCAGGGACCTTGGTCCCGAAGCGCCCGGCTGAAGGACCCGGACCGCGCGGCGCCGCCGGACGCGGGACTTTGGTCCCCCGGACGGCGGACCTTGAGCACGTCACCGGGGACGGGACCCCGCCCTACGCTGCGACCAGGCCCGCGCGTGCCCGCGCCCGGGCCTTACCAGCGGGCGAGTCAGGAGGAAGCGGATATGCCGCCGGTCGAGGTCAAGATCGGGCAGAAGGGGACGGCCGAGCCGCCGCGGCAGTTCCGCGCGTCGTGGCACCTGCGGGCCAACGCGGTGGTCGTGGCCTGGCTGGCGCTGAGCGCCGTGGTCGTGCTGGCGCAACCGCAGCTCCCCGCGCCGCGCTGGCTGGTCGTCCACGTCTTCCTGCTCGGCGCGGTGAGCAGCGCCATCCTCATCTGGAGCGAGCACTTCGCGGCCGCGCTGCTGCGGGTCCCCACGCCCGACCAGCGCTGGAGCATGGCCAGGCTGGGCGGGCTGAACGCCGGGGCCGTGGCCGTGCTGGCCGGTCTCGCCGTCGGCCCCTGGCAGGCGGCCGCCGCCGGGGCCGCCGCCGTGGTGGCCGTGGTCGTCTGGCACGCCGTCGCGCTCGCCCGCATGGTGCGGCGCGCGCTGCCCGGCAGGTTCGGGCACGTCATCGGCTGGTACGCGGCGGCCGCCGGCGCCCTCGCCGTGGGCGGCACGCTCGGCGGCCTCATGGCGGCCGACGTCTGGCACGGCGCCGGGCACGAGCGGCTGCACGCCGCGCACGCCCAGGTCAACCTGCTCGGCTGGGTCGCGCTGACCGTGCTCGGCACCCTGTTCACGCTCTGGCCCACCGTGCTGCGCACCAGGATGTCCGACAGGACGAGACGCTGCTCGCGCCTGGCGCTGCGGCTGACCGTGCCCGGCCTGGCCGTGGCCGTCACCGGGCTGCTGCTGGGGCAGCGCTGGGTGGCCGTGGCCGGTCTGGCCGGGTACGCGGCGGGCGTCGCCGTGGCCGTGGTGCCGCTGGCCGACGCGGCCCGGCGGCGCAGGCCGCACACCGGCGCGGCGTGGACCGTCGCGGCGGGGGCCGCGTGGTTCGCGGTCGTCCTCGCCGCCGACGTCGCGCGGGTCGCCTCCGGCCCCGCCGCCGAGCCGTCCACGGCGCTGGACCCGCTGCTGCCGCTCCTGCTGGCCGGGTTCGCGGGGCAGGTGCTGCTCGGGTCGCTCATGCACCTGCTGCCCGCGGTGCTCGGCGGCGGGCCCGTCCGCTTCAAGGAGCACGCCGCCCTGCTGGAACGCGGGTGGCCGTACCGGCTGGCCGCGGCCAACCTCGGCGTGCCGCTGCTCGCGCTGCCCGTGCCCGAGCCGCTCGCGCTGCTCGGCTGGGCGCTCGTGCTGGGGGCGCTCGCGGCGTTCGTCGTGCTGGCGCTGGCCGCGCTGTGGCGCGCCCGCCACCCGGCGGGCGGGCGCGGCGCCCATCCGGGGCCGGCCGCCGCCGGCGCCGTGCTCGGCTGCCTGCTCACCGCCGCCGCCGTGGCCGTCGCCATGTCGGGGACGTCCGCGCCCGCCCAGGTGGACGTGCGCCCCGGCGCCCGGCAGACGGTGGAGGTGACCCTGTCCGGCATGCGGATCAGGCCCGCCGTGATCACGGCCGCGCGCCGCACCGTGCTGACGCTGCGCGTCACCAACGCCGACGCCCAGCGCCACGACCTGCGCCTGGCCACCGGCGAGCAGACGCCGCTCCTCGGACGCGGCCAGACCGCGGTGCTCACGCTCGCCCCGCTGGGGGAGGCGGTGGACGGCTGGTGCACGGTCGCCGGGCACCGCGCGGCGGGGATGACCATGCGGATCGAGCCGTCGGCGCCGGCCGCCGCCGCGCCGGCCGGTCAGGGCCACGCCGGGCACCAGACGGCCGCGGCGCCGTCGGCGCAGGGCCACGCGGGGCACCAGGCCGCCGCGACCCCGCCCGCGTCCGGCCAGGGCACGGCCCCGCTGGACGTCATGGCCCCCATGTCACCCGGGTGGAAGCCGTACGACCCCGTGCTGCCGCCCGCGCCCTCCGGCACCGAGCACCGGGTGGAGATCAGGGCGAAGGAGACGGACATGGAGGTCGCGCCGGGCGTGCGCCAGCGCGTCTGGACGTTCGGCGGCACCGTCCCCGGGCCCGTGCTGCGCGGCAAGGTGGGCGACGTGTTCGTCGTGACGTTCGTCAACGACGGCACCATGGGGCACGGCATCGACTTCCACGCCGGGGCGCTCGCCCCTGACCAGCCGATGCGCACCATCCAGCCGGGGGAGAGGCTGACGTACCGGTTCCGCGCGGAGCGCGCGGGGGCGTGGCTCTACCATTGCTCGACCATGCCCATGAGCCAGCACATCGCCAACGGCATGTACGGCGCCGTCGTCATCGACCCGCCCGGCCTGCCCGCGGTCGACCGCGAGTTCGTCCTCGTCCAGGGCGAGGTGTACCTCGGGCAGCCGGACGACCCGGCGCGGGCCGCGCGCATCCGCGAGAGCCGCCCCGACGGGTGGGCCTTCAACGGCACGGCCGCCGGCTACGACCACGCCCCGATCAAGGTGAAGACGGGGGAGCGGGCGCGCGTCTGGGTGGTGGCCGCGGGCCCCGGCACCGGCACGGCCTTCCACGTGGTGGGCGGGCAGTTCGACACCGTCTACAAGGAGGGCGCGTACCTGCTGCGCCGCGGCCACCCGGGCGGCGGGAAGGACGGCTCGGGCGGCGGCAAGGACGGCCCGGGAGGCTCGCAGGTGCTCGACCTGGCGCCCGCGCAGGGCGGCTTCGTGGAGCTGGTCTTCCCGGAGGCCGGGCACTACCCGTTCGTCGATCACGCGATGCCGCGCGCCGAGGCGGGCGCGCACGGAGTCTTCGAGGTGAGCGCGCCGTGACCTGGTGGTCGGTGGTCAGGTTCCTGCACGTCCTCGGCGCCGCCCTGTGGGTCGGCGGCCAGCTCACGGTCTCGCTCGTGGTGCTGCCGCTGGCCCGCCGCCTGCTCGACCCCGAGCGGCGGGCCGGCGTGCTGAGCGCCGTCGGGCGGCGGTTCGGCCTGTTCACGGTGGCGGCGTTCCTGCCGGTGCAGCTCGCCACGGGCTTCGCGATCGCCGTGCACAAGGGCGTCACCTGGGCGTCGCTGGCCGAGCCCGGTTACGGCCGCGTCCTCGCCGCGAAGCTGCTGCTGTTCTGCCTCGTCATGGCGGCGGCGGGGCTGCACGGCCTGGCGATCGGGCGCGGCCTGGCGAGGACGGCACGCGCGCTGGCGGTGGCCTCCCTGGTCGGCTCGGTCGGCATCATCCTGCTCGCCGCCGCCCTCCCCGCCACCTGACCCACGCCCCCTCGCCCGTCGAATGGTCCATCGGACGGCCCCGAAGGGACTTTCGTCCCTGCCGGGCGGGCACCGCCAGGCAGAACGCTATGGACATGACCGTCTTGTCCCCCTGGCGAGGAAATATCCCGTGACTGACATCGACAGGATCCCCGGAACGGGCCCGCTGCTCGCCGCAAGGAAGTTCTTCACCAAGGCCGAGATCTCGGCCGACGGCCGTACCCTGCACCAGATCGACCAGGGCGCCTGGGACCGCTTCTACCGCGATCGCTGGGCGCACGACAAGGTGGTCCGCTCCACCCACGGCGTGAACTGCACCGGTTCGTGCTCCTGGCAGGTGTTCGTCAAGGACGGCCTCATCACCTGGGAGCACCAGGCCACCGACTACCCCTCGGTCGGCCCCGACTCGCCCGAGTACGAGCCGCGCGGCTGCCCCCGCGGCGCGTCCTTCTCCTGGTACACCTACTCCCCGTCGCGGGTGCGCTACCCCTACGTGCGCGGCGTGCTGCTGGAGATGTGGCGTGAGGCCAAGGAGCGCCTGGGCGACCCCGTGCTGGCCTGGGCGGAGATCACCGGCGACCCGGAGCGGGCGCGGGCGTACAAGCGGGCCCGCGGCAAGGGCGGCCTGGTGCGGTCGAGCTGGGACGAGGTCCTGGAGCTGATGGCCGCCGCGCACGTCCACACGGTCAAGGAGCACGGCCCCGACCGGGTGGTCGGCTTCTCGCCCATCCCCGCGATGTCGATGGCCTCGTTCGCCGCGGGCACCCGGTTCCTGTCGCTCATCGGCGGCACCCTGCTGTCCTTCTACGACTGGTACGCCGACCTGCCCATCGCCTCGCCCCAGGTGTGGGGCGACCAGACGGACGTGCCCGAGTCGGCCGACTGGTGGAACTCCCGCTACCTCATCATGTGGGGCTCCAACATCCCGGTCACCCGCACGCCCGACGCCCACTTCATGACCGAGTCGCGCTACCGCGGCACCAAGGTGGTCGCGGTCAGCCCCGACTACGCCGACAACGTCAAGTTCGCCGACGACTGGCTGGCCCCCCACCCGGGCACCGACGGCGCGCTCGCCATGGCGATGGGCCACGTCATCCTGAGCGAGTTCTTCCGCGACAGGACGACGCCGTACTTCGCCGGGTACGTCCGCAAGTACACCGACCTGCCGTTCCTGGTGACGCTGGAGCGGCGCGGCGACGCGTACGTGCCCCGCCGCTTCCTCACCGCCGCCGACCTCGGCGACGAGAGCGAGAACGCCGCGTTCAAGACCGTGCTCCTCGACGAGGAGACCGGCCGCCCCGTGGTGCCGAACGGCTCGCTCGGCTTCCGCTGGGGCGCCGAGGGCGAGGGCCGCTGGAACCTCGACCTGGACGGCGCCGAGCCCGCCCTCACCCTGCTGGGCCGCGCCGAGGGCGCCGTCGCCGTGGACCTGCCCCGCTTCGACGAGGGCGAGACCGAGGGCGGCACCGCCGTGCGGCGCGGCGTGCCCGTCACCGAGGTGGGCGGCACGCTCGTCACCACCGTCTTCGACCTGCTCATGGCCCAGTACGGCGTGGGCAGGGACGGCCTGCCCGGCGAGTGGCCGCAGTCGTACGACGACGCGACGAGCCCGTACACGCCGGCCTGGGCGGAGGAGATCACCTCGGTGCCGGCGGCGACCACGGTCAGGATCGCCCGCGAGTTCGCCCGCAACGCCGAGCGCACGAACGGCCGCTCGATGATCGCGATGGGGGCGGGCACCAACCACTGGTTCCACTCCGACCAGATCTACCGCTCGTTCCTGACGCTGGTGCTGCTGACCGGCTGCCAGGGCGTCAACGGCGGGGGCTGGGCCCACTACGTCGGCCAGGAGAAGGTCCGGCCGGTCACCGGCTTCCAGCACCTGGCCTTCGCCTTCGACTGGCAGCGGCCCACCCGGCACATGGCCGGCACCGCCTTCTGGTACCTGGCCACCGACCAGTGGCGCTACGAGCGCTTCGGCGCGGACGAGCTGGCCAGCCCGCTCGGCGAAGGGCTGTTCCAGGGCCGCTCGTTCGCCGACTGCAACGCCCAGGCGGCGCGGCTCGGCTGGCTGCCGTCGCACCCGACGTTCAACCGCAACCCGCTCAAGCTCGCCGACGAGGCCGCCGCGAAGGGCGTGCCGGTCGCCGAGCACGTCGTGGAGGAGCTGACGTCCGGCAGGCTCGGCTTCGCCGCCGAGGACCCGGGCGACCCGGCCAACTACCCGCGCGTCCTGACGGTCTGGCGGGCCAACCTGCTCGGCTCGTCCGGCAAGGGCAACGAGTACTTCCTGCGCCACCTGCTCGGCACCGACGCCGAGACCCGCAACGAGGAGACGCCGGAGGGACAGCGGCCCGCCGAGGTGACCTGGCGGGAGGAGCCGGCCGAGGGCAAGCTCGACCTGCTCACCGCCATCGACTTCCGCATGACGTCCACGGCGCTGTTCGCCGACGTGGTGCTCCCGGCCGCCACCTGGTACGAGAAGCACGACCTGTCCTCGACGGACATGCACCCGTTCGTCCACGCGTTCAACCCGGCCATCGCGCCGCCGTGGCAGGCCCGCAGCGACTACGACGCCTTCCTCTCCCTGGCCGACCGCTTCTCGGAGCTGGCCGCGCTCCACCTCGGCAGGCGTACCGACGTGCTGGCCGTGCCGCTCACCCACGACACGCCCGACGAGCTGGCCCAGCCGGGCGGCCGGGTGCGCGACTGGAGGAAGGGCGAGTGCGCGCCCGTGCCGGGCAGGACGATGCCGAAGCTCGTCACCATCGAGCGCGACTACCCGTCGGTCGGCGAGCGGATGCGCGCCGTCGGGCCGCTCTTCGCCGAGCTGGGGCTGACCACCAAGGCCGTCACCTACCGGGTGGAGCCCGAGCTGGAGTACCTGCGCGGCAAGAACGGCGTCACCGCCGACGGCCGGATCTCGCTGTCGAGCGCCGACCGGATGTGCGAGGCGATCCTCGCCCTCTCGGGCACCACGAACGGCCGCCTGGCCACGCAGGGTTTCGAGACGCTCGAACGCCGCACCGGCACCCGGCTGGCCGACCTGGCGGCCGAGCACGAGGGCAAGCGCATCACGTTCGCCGACACGCAGTCGCGCCCGCAGCCCGTCATCACCTCGCCCGAGTGGTCGGGCTCGGAGACGGGCGGGCGACGCTACTCCGCCTTCGTCATCAACGTCGAACGGGACAAGCCCTGGCACACCCTCACCGGGCGCCAGCAGTTCTTCCTCGACCACGACTGGATGATCGAGCTGGGCGAGCAGCTGCCCGCCTACCGCCCGCCGCTCAACATGCACAGGCACTACGGCGAGCAGGGCGACGGCGAGGGCGCCGAGGTGACCGTGCGCTACCTCACCCCGCACTCGAAGTGGTCGATCCACTCGGAGTACCAGGACAACGCCTACATGCTGGCGCTGTCGCGCGGCGGCCCCGTCATCTGGATGAGCGTGGCCGACGCCGAGGCCATCGGGGTGAAGGACAACGACTGGATCGAGGCGTACAACCGCAACGGCGTGGTGGCGGCGCGGGCGGTCGTGTCGCACCGCATGCCGGCCGGCACCGTGTACATGTACCACGCGAAGGACCGCAACGTGAACGTGCCCCTGACGGAGAAGTCGGGGCGGCGCGGCGGGGTCCACAACTCGCTGACCCGCCTGCTGCTCAAGCCCAGCCACCTCATCGGCGGGTACGCGCAGTTCACATATGCCTTCAACTACTACGGGCCGACCGGCAACCAGCGGGACGAGGTCACCGTCATCCGCCGCCGCGGCCAGGAGGTGAGCTACTGATGCGCGTCCTCGCACAGGTCGCCATGGTGATGAACCTGGACAAGTGCATCGGCTGCCACACCTGCTCGGTCACCTGCAAGCAGACCTGGACCAACCGGGACGGCGTCGAGTACGTCTGGTTCAACAACGTCGAGACCAAGCCCGGCGTCGGCTACCCCAAGCGCTACGAGGACCAGGAGCGCTGGCACGGCGGCTGGGAGCTCGACAAGCGGGGCCGGCTCAGGCTCAGGGCCGGCGGCCGGGTCAAGCGGCTGCTCACCCTGTTCTCCAACCCCGACCTGCCCGACCTCGACGACTACTACGAGCCCGCCACCTACGACTACGACACCCTCATCTCCGCGCCCGCCGGGCCGCACACCCCGGTCATCCGCCCCAAGTCGGCCATCACCGGCGAGGACATGGCCATCACCTGGGGCGCGAACTGGGAGGACGACCTCGGCGGCGCCCCCGAGCACGCCCACGGCGACCCCAACCTGGCGGCGATGGCGGAGAAGGTGCGCATGGAGTTCGACAAGACCTTCATGTTCCACCTGCCGCGCATCTGCGAGCACTGCCTCAACCCCGCCTGCGTCGCCGCCTGCCCGTCCGGCGCGATGTACAAGCGGGAGGAGGACGGCATCGTCCTGGTCGACCAGGACCGCTGCCGCGGCTGGCGCATGTGCGTCTCCTCGTGCCCGTACAAGAAGGTGTACGTCAACCACAAGACCGGCAAGGCCGAGAAGTGCACCTTCTGCTTCCCCCGGATCGAGGCGGGCCAGCCGACCGTGTGCGCGGAGACCTGCGTGGGCCGCCTGCGCTACATCGGCCTCATCCTGTACGACGCCGACGCCGTGCTCGACGCGGCCGGCGTCGAGGACCCGCGCGACCTGCTGGAGGCGCAGCGCCGCGTCTTCCTCGACCCCGACGACCCGCAGGTCGCCGCCGCGGCCCGCGCCTCCGGCATCCCGGAGGACTGGATCGAGGCCGCGAGGAGGTCGCCCGTGTACCGGCTGGCCATGAAGTACCGGGTGGCGCTGCCGCTGCACCCGGAGTACCGCACGATGCCGATGGTCTGGTACATCCCGCCGCTGTCGCCGGTGCTGGACGCCGTCACCGGCGCGGGCGCCGACGCCGACGACCCCGACAACATCTTCCACGCCATCACCGACCTGCGGATCCCCCTGGAGTACCTGGCCGGGCTGTTCTCGGCCGGCGACACCGGGGTGGTGGCGGGGGTGCTGATGAAGCTGTCGGCCATGCGGGCGTACATGCGGGCCCGCACGATCGACGGCAAGGTCTCCCACGACCTGCTGGACTCCACCGGCATGACGGCCGACGAGATGGAGGAGATGTACCGGCTGCTCGCCGTCGCCAAGTACGACGAGCGCTACGTCATCCCCCCTGCCCACAAGGAGGACGCCGCGGCGCTGGCCGCGCAGGCCGACGGCTGCAGCCTCGACGGCGAGGGCGGGCCCGGCATGTCCGGCTTCCACCCGGAGGGCCTGACCGGCCGCCGGTCCGACGGCCGCACCGCGCTCAAGCTCTTCGTCAGCGGGGGAGGGACGGCGTGAAGCTCCTTCCCGCGCGCCCCGCCCTGCGCCCGGCGGGCCGCCCGAAGCGGCCCGCCGCCCCCCGGCCCCCGGGCTTCTCCGAGCGGCCCGAGGACCGGGCGGCGCTGCTGCGGCTCGTCTCGCTGCTGCTGCAGTACCCCGACCCCGAGCTGCTGGCCGCCCGCGACGAGCTGAGCCGCGCCGCCGCGGCGCTGCCCGGCTCGCCGTCGCGGGACGCGCTCGTCGCGTTCACCGCCTGGTACGCGGAGGCCGAGCCGATGCCGCTGGCCCGCGCCTACGTCGAGACGTTCGACCTGCGCCGCAGGTCCAGCCTCTACCTCACCTACTACCTGCACGGCGACACCCGCCGCCGCGGCATGGCGCTGCTGACGCTCAAGCAGCGCTACCGGGTCGCGGGGCTCACCCCGCCCGAGGGGGAGCTGCCCGACTACCTGCCCGTGGTGTGCGAGTTCGCCGCCCTGGCCGGCCCCGGCACCGGGGAGGCACCGCTGCGCCAGCACCGCGCAGGACTGGAGCTCATCAGGGCCGCGCTGCGCACCGCCGGCTCGTCGTACTCCCTCGTCCTGGACGCGCTGTGCGCGGCGCTGCCCGACCTGTCGGCGGCCGGCCAGGCCGAGGTCGCCGATCTGGCCCAGGCGGGCCCGCCCGCCGAGGACGTCGGCCTGGCCCCCTTCGGCCCGCCCCTCAACGGAATGGAGTTCCGCTCGTGAGCGTCGTGCTCTGGGTCGTCGTCCCCTACGTCGCGCTGACGGTGTTCGTCGTCGGCCACGTCTGGCGCTGGCGCACCGACCAGTTCGGCTGGACCACCCGCACCACGCAGGTGCTGGAGAGCCGGCTGCTGCGGCTCGGCTCGCCCCTGTTCCACCTCGGCGTGTTCGCCGCGATCGGCGGGCACGTGCTCGGCCTGCTGATCCCGAAGAGCTGGACCGAGGCCGTCGGGGTGTCCGACCACCTCTACCACGTCGTGTCCGTCACGGCGGGCACCGTCGCCGGGGTGATGGTGGTGGCCGGGCTCGGCCTGCTGCTGGCCCGCCGCTTCGTCACCGGCCGGGTGCGGCGGGCCACCACCCGCATGGACAAGGCCCTGTTCACGGTCATGGCGGTGGTGATCCTGCTCGGCATGGCCGAGACCGTGGCCATCAACCTGTTCGGCGGCGGCTACGACTACCGGGCGACCGTCTCGGTCTGGTTCCGGGGCGTGCTCACCTTCCGTCCCGAGCCGGAGCTCATGACCGGCGCGCCGCTGGTCTTCCAGCTGCACACGCTGGCGGCCTGGGTGTTCATCGCCATGTGGCCGTTCACCAGGCTCGTGCACGTCTGGTCGGCGCCGGTGGCGTACCTGTGGCGGCCGTACGTCGTCTACCGGCGCAGGACGGCCCGGCCCGCGGCTCCCGCCGCGCCGGCCGCCCGCGAGCCCGCCGGCCGCTGAGGCGGCGCGCGGCGCGGCGAGCGGGGCGCGGGGAAGCGCGTCAGGCGGGGACGAGCGGGGCGCGGGGAAGCCCGTCATCAGGCTCTCTCGGGGAAGCGCGTCAGGCCGGGGGGAGCGGCACCTGCCAGCGCAGGCGGGTGCCGGGCCGCTCGCCGCGTCCACCCTCCTGCCCACCCTCCTGCCCACGCTCCTGCCCGCCCGCCGGGCCGTCCCCCGCGGCGCGCAGCGGGGCCACCGAGAAGCGGCCGCCCAGGCGCTCGGCCCGCTCCTGCAGGTTGCGCAGCCCGCTGCGCCGGCCAGACGCGGGGACGCCCACGCCGTCGTCGCGCACCTCCACCACCAGCTCTCCGTCGGCGACGCCGACGAGGACGTCCACGACGGACGCCCTGGCGTGCCTGACCGCGTTCGACAGCGCCTCACGCAGCACCGCCAGCGCCTGCTCGGCCAGTTCGGGCGGCACCGCGTGGTCGAGCGGCCCCTCCATCCGCAGCCCGGGAGCGAAGCCCAGATGCGCCTTCGCCGACTCGGCCAGCTCGGCCACCTGGCCGCGCAGCCCCGGCTCGCCGCCGGAGCCCGGCAGCTGCAGGGCGAAGATGGTCGAGCGGATCTGCCTGATCGTCTCGTCCAGCTCGTCCACGGCGTGGCCCAGCCGCCGCGCCACCGTCGGGTCGTCCACCAGCCTGACCGTGCTCATCAGACCCATCGCGGTCGCGAACAGCCGCTGGATGACGACGTCGTGCAGGTCCTTCGCGATGCGGTCGCGGTCCTCCAGCAGCCCGAGCCGCTCGGCGTCGCGCCGCGCCTCGGCCAGCTCCAGCGCCACCGCGGCCTGGCCCACCAGCGCCTCCACCATGCGCAGGTCCGGCTCGCCGAACGGCAGCCGGGTGCCGCGCCTGGCCAGGCGCAGCACGGCCTGGACGCGTCCCTGCGCGCCCAGCGGCACCACGAGGGCGGGCCCCAGCGGCAGGCCGGCCACGACCCGCGCGTCCTCGGGGCGCGAGCGCAGGTCGAGGACGTTCTGCGGGGCGCCGGTGCGCACCGCGCGGCCCGCCAGCGTGCCCTCCACCGGCTCCACCCGGCCGAGCAGCTCCTTGCCGCCGAGGCCCTGCGCGATCTCCACGTGCAGGTCGCCGCCGTGCAGGAAGCTCACCGTCACCGTGTCGGCGCCCGCCATCTCGCACACCCGCCCGGCCAGCTCCTCCAGCACCTCGTGCGGGTCGGTGCCCGACAGCAGGCTCGTGGTGACATCGGACGAGGCCGCGAGCCACGTCTCGCGCCGCCGCGCCTCCTCGTACAGCCGGGCGTTCTCGATGGCGACGCCCGCGGCGGTGGCCAGCGCGGTGACGATCTCCTCGTCCTCCTCCTCGAACGGCCGCCCGCCGCTCTTCTCCGTCAGGTACAGGTTGCCGAACACGGCGTCGCGGACCCGGATCGGCACCCCGAGGAACGCCTTCATCGGCGGGTGCCCGTCGGGGAAGCCGTACGACTCCGGGTGGCCGGACAGGTCGGCCAGGCGCAGCGGCCTCGGGTCCTTCATGAGCAGCCCCAGCAGGCCCTTGCCGTGCGGCCAGTGCGCGATGCCCTCGATCTCCTCCTCGGTCACGCCGACCGGCACGAACCGCACCAGCACGCCCTCGTCGCCGATGACGCCGAGCGCGCCGTACCGGGCGTCCACCAGGGTCATCGCCGCCTCGACGATCCGGCGCAGCACGGTCTCCAGGTCGAGGTCGGCGCCGATCGAGACGACCGCCTCCAGCAGGGCGTGCACGCGGTCGCGGGTGGCCAGCACGGCCTCCAGCCGGGTCTGCAGTTCGGCCAGCAGCTCGTCCAGCCGCATCCCGGGCAGCAGGAGCCTGTTGTCGTCGTCCGCCATGTCCACTTCCGTCTAGGTGCGTCTACGAGCGTACGAGGTTCCCTGACCGGCTTCCCACCTGGGGGAACGTCACCCGCGCCGGGGACCTTCGCCGAGGCATCGAAGGACTTTGGTCCCTGTCGCCGGGGGAGGCGGACGCGGGACACTGCTCAGATGACTCCCACCACCACGACAGGGGACCTCATGGGGACGGGGCCCCGCAGGCTCGAGGAACTGACCGAGACGGAGGCGCTGCGCCTGCTCGGCGAGGTGCCGCTCGGCCGCGTCGTCTTCACCCGCCACGCGCTCCCCGCCATCCGGCCGGTCAACCACATCGTCGTGGACGGGCACGTCGTCATCCGCACCACCGTCGGCACGGTGCTGAGCACCGAGGTGTCGCCCGCGGGCGCGGTCGTCGCCTTCGAGGCCGACCAGCTCGACATGGACACGCGGCTCGGCTGGAGCGTCATCGTCACCGGCATGGCGAGGCCGGTGGACGACCCCGAGGAGGCGGAGCGGTACAAGGCCCGCCTCCTGCCGTGGGTGGCGGGCGGCATGGACCAGGTCATCCGCATCCGTCCAGAGATCGTCACCGGCTTCACGCTGGTGCCCGCCTAGCCCCCGCACCGCGCCCCCGCCTCCCTATCCTCCCAGGACGAGGTCCACGACGTCCGCCGCGGAATGGTCGGACGGCAGCCCCTCCAGGAAGCCCAGGTCCTGCCCGAGCGTGAGCAGCGGCGGCTCCTCGTAGCCGTCCTGGCGGCGCTGGCCGAGCCCCACGGCCGCCAGCAGGCCGTTGCACAGGCAGCGCCGCCCCTCCGCCTCCTCCGCGGGACGCCCCTTGCGGACGTACGCCTCCACCGGCTCCGCGGGGCACCGGTACCCGACCCGGCCGCCGGGCCGCTCGTACGGCGTGCGCAGGTAGCCGAGGTCGCACAGGCGGGGGCGGGCGTCGTACACGGCGGCGTCGGACAGCGTGCCCGGCACGGACGCCACCTTGAACGGGAACCCCGCGGGGGAGGCGTGCGGGTCGTTGCGCACCTCCAGCCCGCCCGCGGCGGCCTCCCGCAGCAGCCGGCGGCGCAGCCCCGGCTCCAGCCCCGACTCGCGGCACAGCGCGAACGCCGACCCGACCTGCACCCCGGCCGCGCCCGCCGCCCTGGCCCTGGCCAGCCCCTCGGGCGTGCCATAGCCGCCCGCCAGCCAGAACGGCAGGCCGAGCGCGGCCACCTTGGCGGTGTCCACCTCGTCGCGCGGGCCGTACACCGGGTCGCCCGCCTCGTCGAGCCGCATGCGCCCGCGCGGCGGCGCGCTGTGCCCGCCCGCGGACGGCGACTCGACGACGAACCCGTCCGGCCTGGTGGCGGGGGTGCGGGCCAGGTAGGCGGCCAGGACGTGCGAGGAGACGATCGCGAGCAGCCTGGGGCGCGGCAGCGGCCCCATGGCGGCCGGGTCGCCCCAGCCGGCGCCGCGCGGGTCGAACACGGCCTCGTGGCCGCCGTCGGCGCCCGCCACCGTCACCGACACCCGGCCGGGCCGGTGCGCGGCCAGGTCGTCGAGCAGCCGCGGGATCTCCGCGGGGATGCCCGCGCCCATCAGCACGTAGTCCACCCCGGCCAGCATCGCGCCGTACAGCGCGGCGGGCGTCGCCATCTGGATCTTCTCCAGGTAGTTGACGCCGATCGGCCGGTCGTGCCCCTCCTTGGCGAGGAACACCTCGGCGAAGTTGGCCACCACGGTCAGCTCGTCCCGGGCCTGGGCATGCCGCAGCCCGAGGCGCGGCACCGGACGGAACGGCTCGTCCTTCGCGGTGCCGCCGGGCACGAAGTAGCGGCCGAGCACTCTCCCGGCCACCTCGGGCACGGGGAAGCAGGCCAGCGCCCTGCGCAGGTGGCCGCCCGGGTCGCCGCGCTGCAGTCGCCTGGCCAGCACCGCGTCCAGCGCGGTGCCCGAGACCACGCCGAGCTGCCCGGTCCCGGCGACGGCCCGCGCCAGCCGCCAGCCGGACACGGCGACGCCCATGCCGCCCTGGATCAGCACGGGCGGCGCGTCCTCGTCAAGGGACGGGCCCTGGGGGAGAGGCGTCTCAGACATGCCGGCCCCGCACGGTCCCGGCCCAGGTGAGCAGGTCGAGGTTGCTCTCCCTGGCGACGTCCCGGGTGGCGAGTATGTGCACCACGTCGTCCTCCGGCAGCGTCTCCACCATCAGCGACAGGCCGTCGCAGTCGCTCACGTGCGGCAGGATCTCCCTGGTCAGCTCGATGCCCCACGCGGCCTGCGCCTCGTCGGGCTCGTCCGGCCAGTACAGGTCCGCCGGCCGGTACAGCTCCGCCAGTTCGGCCAGCTCGCGGACGTTCCTGATCGTGCCGTCGTGGTCGCTGAGCAGCTTGTCCACGTACTCGCGGCCGAAGACCGAGACGAGCACCGGGTACATGGCTTCCTCCTCGTAACGGAAGTGCGGCCCGGTCGCCGCCGACAGCGCCGACACCAGCGCGGAGATCCTCCTGGGGTCGCCCGCGCGGAACGCGGCGATCAGCGCGAGGAGCAGGTCGCGCACCTGGCGGTGCTCGGCTCTGAACGTCTCGGTGAAGTAGTCGGTGATGGTCAAGGGTGTTTCTCCAGAGATCCGGTTCCCTGGCCAAGCCCACCACCGAGGCGAGGGGCGGCTGTAGTGACGAAAGTCCCGAGCCGCGCGGGACGATCAGGTGACGAACGGCCCTACCGCGGGGAGCCGCTCGGCCCTGCCGCCCGCCCGCGGGCACCGGCATCCTGGCTCCATGTGCAACTACTGCGGGTGCCGCGAGTTCCCCCTGATCGGCCGGCTGACCGAGGAGCACGGCGCCATTGAGGAGGTGGCGGGCTCGCTGCGCCGCGCCGTCCACGAGGGCCGCCACGGCGACGCCCTGCCGCTGCTGGACGAGCTGCTCGCCCTGCTCGCGCCCCACACGGAGCTGGAGGAGACGGGCCTGTTCGCCGAACTGCGCGCCGAGGGCTCGCTGGCCGACGAGGTGGACCGCCTGTGCGCCGAGCACGACGACATCCACGGCGCGCTCGGCCGGGTGGACCGCGCAGCCCCCGACTGGCAGGCCGTGCTGGAGGCGCTGGGCCGGCTGCGCGCCCACATCGACAAGGAGGAGCACGGGCTCTTCCCCGCCGCCGTCATCATGCTGCCCATCACCGCGTTCGACCGCATCACCGTGTGACGGGCCGGGGGGCTCCCGCCAGGGCCGAAAGTCCCCGACGTGAGGGACCTGCGCCGCTGGCCCCCGCCGGCCCGCGGCCCCTAGCGTCTCGGACCGGCCCCGCCAGCAAAGCCCCCCTTCGAGGAGAGTCGCCGTGCCGCGCAAGAAGCTCCCGGCCCCGTACGACGGGATGCTCGCCGCCTACGCCTGCGCCCTGGCCGCCGCGCCGCTCGCGGAGTCCAGCAAGGCCACGTACCTGTCGCGGGTGCGCCGCTTCCTCGCCTGGACCGCGGAGGCGGCGGGCGGCGCGGACCGGCTGGCCGACACCGGCGCCGCCGTCTGCGCGGCCCGCGACTACCGCCGCCACCTGCAGGACGTCCGGTACGCCCCCGCCACCATCGACAACGTGCTCGCCGCGGTGGACGACTTCTGCGCCCGCCGCGGCCTCGGCGTCAGCGGCGCGGTGCGCGCCCGCGCTCAGTCGTCGGAGGCCAGCACCTCCAGGTAGTGCGCGTTGAACATGACGCCCAGCACGTTCCCGAACGGGTCGGCCACCGACGCGGTCACGAACCCGGGGCCGCGGTCCGTCGGCGGCTCGTGCTCCTCGGCCCCGAGCTCCAGCAGCCGCTCGTGGGCGGCCCGCACGTCGTCGACGTGCCAGTACACCACGGCGCCCCCCGGGCCCCGCGCGTGCCCGCCCGGCGCGAACGCGCCGCGCACGATGCCCAGCTCGTGCTGGTAGTCGCCGAGGCGGAACTCGATGTACGCGGGCCGCCCGTCGGGGGCGTCGCGGCGGAAGTACGGCGGCGTGCCGAGCACCTCGGTGTACCAGGCGGCCGCGGCCTCCACGTCGTCGGCCCACAGGTTCACGGTGGCCAGCCCTCGCAGCATGGACCTCTCCTTCGTTCGTCGTGCTTCGCTGGCGACGTTACGGCCCGTCGAGGAAGGGTTCTTTCCTCATTGCCCGGGTACGCGGAAAAG
Organism: Nonomuraea pusilla; assembly: GCF_900109355.1. Classification (GTDB taxonomy): domain Bacteria; phylum Actinomycetota; class Actinomycetes; order Streptosporangiales; family Streptosporangiaceae; genus Nonomuraea; species Nonomuraea pusilla. The sequence continues at coordinate 346,476 of NZ_FOBF01000007.1, read as the reverse complement.
AAATTCGTACCCCATGAATTCATTCCGAGAATTCGCCGATGAATTGCGTCGTGCTAATTTCTGTGCGTACGGAGATCAATAAGCGAATGAATTCATTCTGTGGGAGAGAAACGTGGAGTCGCTGGTCGTCGAGCGGGTGGAGACCTTCGTCGTGGAACTGCCGGTCATCCGGTCGTTCAGCATCTCCGGAGGGAGTGTCACGACGACGGGCAGGCCGACCGAGCGGGTGCTCGTGAAGGTGACGGCCGGAGGCGTCACCGGCTGGGGCGAGGCGACCCCGACGCCCGCGTGGACGTACGAGACGGTGGAGTCGATCTCGACGACCATCCACGGCTACCTCGCGCCCGCCCTGGTCGGCCGGCCCGCCTGGGACCTCGACGGGGCCTGCGCGGCCTACGAGAAGGTGATCAACAGGGGGCTGACGATCGGCTCGCCCATCGCCAAGTCCGCCCTCGACATCGCCCTGCACGACCTGCTGGGACGGGCCGCCGGCGTGCCGCTCGGCGTGCTGTGGGGACAGCGCAGGCTCGACCGCGTCACGCTGGGCTGGATCGTCGCCGGGCAGACGGCCGACGAGGTGCGCAGGGCCGTCGAGGAGGGCCGCGAGCAGGGCTACGGCGCGTACAAGGTGAAGGTGGGCCTGCACGACGAGGCGACGGACCTCTCCGTCGTCGCCGCCGTCAGGGAGGCCGCGCCCGGCGCGCCCATCTGGGTCGACGCCAACCAGGCGTACACCGTGGACGGCGCGCTGCGCATGGCCCGCAGGCTGGTGGACCTGGACGTGACCGCGTTCGAGCAGCCGCTGCCCGCCAACGACGTCACCGGGCTGCGCCGGCTGCGCGACCTCAGCCCCCTGCCCGTGGCCCTGGACGAGAGCCTGCGCCACCCGTCCGACCTGGCCACGTTCGTCAAGCTCGACGCCGTGGACATCGCCATCGCCAAGGTGCAGCGCTCGGGCGGCCTGACCCTCTCCCGCCGGCTGTGCCAGCTCGCCGAGGACGCGGGGCTGCGCGTCATGGGGTCGGGCCTGACCGACACCGACCTCGGCTTCGCCGCCTCGCTGCACCTGTTCGCCGCGTTCGGCGTGGACACGCCGGTCGACCTGAACGGCCGGCAGTTCGTGCGCTCCGCCTACGTCGGGGGCCGCACCGTCGAGGTGAAGGACGGCGTGGCGCTCGTGCCCACGGGCCCCGGGCTGGGCGTCGAGGTGGACGAGGACGCCGTCCGCGCGCTCGCCACCACCCACTGGATCGTCTGACCAGGTCGCGGACGCGGGAAGGGGGCGGGGACCAGGTCCCCGCCCCCTTCCCCGTGTCGCGCGTCAGCGCAGCCAGTCGTCCAGACGAGCGGCGACGAAGTCGTCGTCCATCAGCCACGGGTAGGCGGCGCGGACCCTGGCGATCTCCTCGGCCTGCCCCGGCGACAGGCCCTCGTCCGGGTCGAGGCACCAGATGCCCTCCAGGAGCCCCTGGCCGCGCAGCACCTCGTGGATCCCCGCGACGCAGCCCCGGAAGCCGCCCGCGACGTCGAAGACGGCGGCGTTGGCGTCGGTGAGGTCGGAGGAGCGGGCCAGCAGCGAGCGCAGCGCGTCGTCGTCGCCCGCCCACGCCCGCCGCACCTCCTCCAGCATCAGGACGGCCGTACGCGTCCACACCGCCCACTGGCCGAGCAGCCCGCCGACGACGCGGCGCCCCGCGACCGGCGTGAGCAGGTCGTCCAGGATGTTGTCGTCGTTGCCCGTGTAGAGGGCGACGGCGTCGCCGCGCCCCGACTCGCCCACGGCCCTCGCGACGTCCACCGTGCGGTACCGGTCGAAGGGCGCCATCTTGATCGCCACGAGCGACTCCTGCTCGCTGAGCGACCTCCAGAAGGACGGGCTCAGCCGGCGGCCGCCCACCGCCTCCTGCAGGTAGAAGCCGATGACAGGCAGCACCTCGCCGACGGCTTTCGCCCGCTCCAGCAGCTCCTCCTCCCCGGCGCCGGGGACCTGCGGCGACAGCAGCACCGCGTGGTAGCCGAGCGAGGCGGCCAGCTCGGCCTCGGCGACCGCCTGGGCGGTGTCGCCGCAGGCCCCCGCGACCAGCACGAACGGCCGCCCGGCCTCCTTGGCCGCCACCTCGGCGGCGATCTCCAGCACCGGCTGGAGCAGCCCGGCCTCGCGGATCGCGAACTGCGTGGTGTGGACGCCGACCGCCACCCCGCCCGCGCCCGCGTCGAGGTAGTAGCGGGTCAGGGCGCGCTGGCGGCGCTCGTCGAGCGTGCGCCCCGAGGTCAGCGCCAGCGGGTGGGCGGGGATGACCGTCCCCTCCCTGAGCAGGTCGATCGACATCTCAGAACCTCCCGTCGCGCACGGAGAACTTGGTGGGCTTGCCGGACAGGGGCAGGCCCTCGGCCAGCCAGGCGGCCTGCCAGGCGATGAGGGTGTCCAGGGGGACGTCGGGGTAGCCGAACAGGCCGTGGCAGCGGGAGGCGTCGCTGAGCAGGGCGGTGCCGCTCTCGCCGCCGTCGCAGCGCGCCTCCGTGCCGAGCAGCGCCGCCAGCCGGGCCGCCACCCGCCGCACCGACGCCGTCTCCGGGCCCGTCAGGTTCAGCGTGAACGGCTCGGGGGCGCGCGCGTGCAGCAGCGACCGCAGCGCCACCTCGTTGGCGTAGCCCTGCCAGACCACGTTGACGTGCCCGGTGGTGACGTCCACCGGCTCGCCCGCCGCCACGGACGAGGCGATGTCGGCCAGGACGCCGTAGCGCAGGTCCACGGCGTAGTTGAGGCGCAGGATCGCCACCCGGGCGCCGTACACGGCCGCGGCGTGCTCGAACACGCGCTCCCTGCCCAGGCAGCTCATGGCGTACTCGCCGACTGGGCCCGGCGGGTCCTCCTCGGCGCTGCCGCCGGAGGCGACGTCCACCAGCGGGTAGACGTTGCCGGTGGAGAACGCCGCGATCACCGAGTCGCGGTAGCGCCGGGCGACGGCGGCCGGCAGCGCGGCGTTGACCGCCCACGCCTGGTACGGCGCGGAGGACGTGCCGAACTTGGCGCCCACCATGAAGACGACCGAGGCGGCGTCGGGCAGCCCGGCCAGGTCGGCGTCGCCCAGGTCGTGGCGCACCACGTCCACGCCCTCGTCGCGCAGCGCCTTCGCGGCGGCCTCGTCCGACCAGCGCGAGACGGCGTACACGCGGGCGTCGCCGCGTCCGGCGGCGTCGAGGGCGCGCCTGGCCAGGCGGACCAGGCTCGGCCCCATCTTGCCGCCCGCGCCGAGCACGACGAGGTCGCCGTCGAGGCGGGCCGCGTCCGCGACCAGCGCGGCCGACGGGGTGGCCAGCCGCTCCTCCAGCTCCTGCTCAGAGGTGAACATGGGACACTCCTTCGGGGTCCGGCCGCCGGTAGCCCACGCCGAGCCCGTCGAGCAGCGGCAGGTGGGCGGAGAGCCGGCGGGTGAAGTCGCCGAGGTCGCGCCCGCGGGACCACGCGGCCTCCGCGACGGCGCACAGCCGGGGGAAGGCGTTGTAGTCGAAACGCTCCCTGGTGGGCAGGTACTCGCCCCACAGCTGGGCCTGCATGCCGAGCACGCCGTCGCCGGCGTCGTACCCGTAGACGGTCTCCAGCGGGAGCGGCCCGGCGATGCTGACCGGCTCCCCGGGGCCGTCCGACTCGGCGTAGTCGAGGTAGGTGTGGGTGTGGGGGGCGGCGACCACGTCGTGGCCGGCCCGCAGCGCCGCCTCGACCCGGTCCACGCCGCGCCAGGCCATGATGACCATGTCCCGCGGCGGGTCGTGGTCGAGCATGTCGTCCCAGGCGACCGCGCGGCGGCCGAGCCCGCGCAGGTGGCCGGCGAGGACCCGGCCCCACCAGCCGTGCAGGGCGGCAGGCCCTGGCAGGCCCTCGGCCGCGACCCGCCGCGCCGCCTCCTCGCTGGAGGCCCACTCGTCGCCGCGCACCTCGTCGCCGCCGATGTGGACGTACGGGGAGGGGAACACCTCGCACAGTTCGTCCAGCACGTCCCGGGCGAAGGCCACGGCCCGGTCGCTCACGTTGAGCACGTTCGTCGAGATGCCCCACGAGGCGCGCACCTCGACCGGCGCCGGGCCGGGGTGGCCCAGCCACGGGCAGGCGGCGATCGCGGCCTGCGAGTGGCCGGGGAACTCGATCTCGGGCACCACGGTGACGCCCCGGCGGGCCGCGTACTCCACGAGGTCGCGCAGCTCCCGCTGCGTGTAGAAGCCGCCGTGCGGGGTGTCGTCGAACGCGCCGTCGCGCGCGTGCCCCCGGGGGGAGCGCGGCCGGTGGGCCCCGACCCCGGTGAGGCGCGGGTGGGCGCGCACCTCGAAGCGCCAGCCCTGGTCGTCGGTCAGGTGCAGGTGCAGGACGTTGAACTTGTGCAGCGACAGCAGGTCGACGTAGGCGCGCAGGAAGGACATCGGGCGCCACCAGCGGGCCACGTCGATCATGACGCCGCGCCAGGCGTACCTGGGCACGTCGCGGACGGTCCCGCACGGCACCCCGGCGGGGCCGCGGAGCTGCCGCAGCGTCTGCGCGCCCCACCGCAGCCCGGCCTCCGACGCGGCGGCGACCTCGGCACGGCCGGGCGCGACGGTGAGGACGTAGCCCTCCTCGCCGAGCGACGCGTCGTCCACGAGGCGCAGGACGACCTCGGCCGCACCGTCGCCGCGCGGGGGCAGGCCGAGCACCTCCCGCACCGCGTCCGCGTGCGGGCCGCTCACCCGCGTGCCGCCGTCCAGCGGGAACAGACCCTCGCCCGGCCGCCAGGAGGTGACCTGCGGGATCACCGGCCGAGCACCTCGCGGAACGCGGCCAGCGCGACCTCGACCGGCGGGGCGTCGGGGTACCAGACGCGCTCCCACTCCAGCGCCAGGTAGCCGGAGTAGCCGAGCCGGTCCAGCTCGGCGAGCACGGCGGGCACGCCCACCGCGCCCTCGCCGGGCAGCACGGGCGCGAGGTCCGACGGCGACGCGGCGTCCTTGATCTGGACGTGCCGCAGGTACGGCGCCAGCGCGTCCGCCGTCCCGGCGGGGGACTCCCCGGCGCGCCACGGGTTGACGACGTCCCACAGCGCGCCGACGCGGGGCGAGCCGACCGCGGCGAGGACCCCGGCGACCGCCTCGCCGGTGAGGAACACGTCGTGGGTCTCCAGCAGCACGTCCACGCCGTTGCCCGGCAGCCGGTCGGCGACCTCCGACAGCCTGCGGACGGCGGCCCCCGCCGGGTCGTCCTGGCCCTCGACGCCGCCGAAGACGCGGACGAACGGCGCGCCGAGCGTCTCGGCGATCTCGACGTGGCGCAGCACCTCGGCCACCGGGTCGCCGTCGGGCCTGGCCACCCGGGTGTAGGAGCAGACCGCCACGATCTCGACGCCGGCCGCGGCGAGCGCGCCGGCCACGGCACGCAGCTCCCCTTCGGGCGTGCCGGGCGCGATGAGGTCGCCGTCGGCGCAGCGCAGCTCCACGCCCGCGCAGCCGTACGCGGCGGCTGTCTCGATCACCTCGGCGACGGTGGCGCCCGGCGTGCCGAGCGTGCTGAAGGCTAGCGGGTTCACGACTGTCCCTTCACTGCGACGGTGGAGCCCAGGCGGGCGGACTCGTAGACGGCGAGCGCGACGTCCAGGACGGACAGCGCGTACTCGGGCGTGACCTCGGGGGAGGAGCGCTCCGCGCAGGCGCGGGCGAAGTCGGTGAGCTGCGCGGCGAACGCGGCGGCCATCTCGCCGGGCTCGGGGGCCGCCACCTGGGTGGCGACGCCGCCGCGGAAGGACCAGACGCCCTCGCCGCGGCTGATCCGCACCGCGCCCCCGCCGCAGACGATCTCGGCCTCGTCGGTGAACGGCAGCCCGGTGCCGGTGACGGAGATCGTCGAGCGGGTGCCGTCGGCGTGCCTGGCCAGGGCGACCGCCTCCGTCTCCACGGACAGGTGCTCCGGCACCGAGACGTGCGCGGTGACCTCGACGATCGGCGAGCCGACGAGCATCTGCAGCTTGTCGATGCTGTGGGTGCCGACGTTCAGCACGATGCCGCCGCCCGCCATGCCGGCGTCGAGGAACCAGCGCGGCCGCGCCGGGTCGGCGTAGTCGGCGGTGCGCCGCTCCGAGGCCACCACGACGCCGCCGAGCTCGCCCGAGGCGAGGAAGGAGGCGGCGGCGCGCAGCGTCGGGACGAAGCGCAGGACGTGCCCGACCGCGAGGACGACGCCCGCCGAGCGGCACGCCTCGATCATGCGCAGCGCGTCCTCGCGGGTGGTCGCGACGGGCTTCTCCACCAGGACGTGCAGCCCGGCGGCGGCGGCGTCCAGGGTGATCGGCGCGTGCAGGGCGTGGGGGACGGTGATGACGACGGCGTCGAGCCCGCCGGCGTCGAGCATCGCCCGGTGGTCGGTGTGGACGCGGGCGCCGACCTCGGCGGCCAGCTTCTCCGCCGCCTCGGCCCGCACGTCGCACACGGCCGCGACGGTGACCCGCCCTCCGCTCCGGCGGGCGGCCGCCACGTGGAACTCGGCGATGGTGCCCGCGCCGATGACGCCCAGGCGCAGCCCGGATGTAGGTGTCACGATGTCCTTCCTGAGTTGGGTCGGGCCTTCAGCCCTTGAGCCCCGCGGACATGGTTCCGCGGACGAAGTAGCGCTGGGCCAGGACGAACACGACCAGCATCGGCAGCAGGCTCATCATGGCCGCGGCCGTGACGAGCTGGTCGTTGCCGACGAACTGCCCCTTGAGGCTGAGCACGCCGACGGGCAGCGTGTAGTTCTCCGGCGAGGTGAGGTAGATGACCGGTTCGAGGACGGCCTTCCACGACGTGGTGAACGTGAAGACGGCGAGCGTCGCGAGCGCCGGCTTGGCCAGCGGCACGTGGACGCGCCAGAACACCTGCCACGGGTTGGCGCCGTCGAGGCTCGCGGCCTCCTCGAAGTCCTTCGGGATGGCGAGGAACGTCTGCCGCATGAGGAAGATGCCGATGGGGGTGGCCAGCCAGTACGGCACGATGAGCGGCAGCAGGGTGTCCAGCCAGCCCAGCGAGCGGAACAGCAGGAAGTTCGGGACGATCGTGATGACGGTCGGCAGCATCATCGTCCCGAGCGCCATGGTGAGCAGCGCCTGCTTGCCGGGCAGCCGCATCCTGGCCAGCGCGTGGCCGACCGTCGCGCTGGTGACGACGTTGCCGGCCACCGCCAGCACCGCGATCAGCAGGCTGTTGGCCAGGTAGAGCCCGAACGGGGTGCGCCGCCACACCTCGGCGTAGTTGTCCCACTGCACCGGGTCGGGGAGCCACACCGGCGGCACCTGGATGTACTGCGCGAAGCTCTTCAGCGAGTTGCCGAGCGCCGCCGCGAACGGCAGCAGCATGACCACGGCGCCCGCGAGCACCAGGACGTACGAGATGGACCTACGCATAGTGCACCCACCTGCGCTGGAGCCGGAACTGCACCAGGGTCAGCGCGAGCACCAGCACGAACAGCACCCACGCGACGGCCGAGGCGTAGCCCATCTGGAAGAACTGGAAGCCCTGCCGGTACAGGTAGAGCACGGTCAGCTCGCTCGCGCCGTGCGGGCCGCCGTCGGTCATCACGTAGACCTGCTCGAACGACTGGAGCGTCTCGATCGAGGTGAGGACGAGCACGAGGAACGTCGTGCCGGAGATCCCCGGCAGCGTGACGTAGCGGAACCGGCTCCACGCCGACGCGCCGTCGATCTTGGCCGCCTCGTAGCGCTCCTCCGGGATCGCCTGCAGGCCCGCGAGGAAGAGCACCATCATGTAGCCGACGCCTTTCCACACCGCCACGGCGGCCAGCGTCGGGATCACCAGCACCGGGTCCTGCAGCCAGTTCTCCGCGGGCAGGCCGGCCAGGCCGAGCACCTGGTTGGCGATGCCGGTCTGCGGGTTGAACACGGCGTCGGCGACGTACGCGACGACCACCCAGGACGACACGACCGGGACGAAGTAGGCCGCGCGGAACAGCGCCATGCCGCGCAGCCGCTGGTTGAGCGCGATCGCGAGGAGCAGCGCCAGGGCCGTCTGCGTGGGCACGAACAGCACCGCGAAGTAGGCGGTGTTGCCGAGCGTCCGCCAGAACGTCTCGTCGCCGAACAGCCGGGCGAAGTTGCCGAACCCGACGAACCTCGGCGGGGACATCAGGTCGTACTCGGTCATGCTGAAGAACAGGGAGGCCAGCACCGGCCAGGCGGTCAGCGCGACCAGGTGGAGCAGGTAGGGCGAGGCGAAGGCGACGGCCCAGGCCCGCTCCCTGGCGTTCCGCCGGCGGGCGGACGGCTGCTCCTGCGCGGCCGTCCGCTCCGTCCCCCGGGTGAGCACCGTCACTGGGTCTGCCCCGCGTAGAAGCGGTCGATCACCTGCTGCGCCTCCTGCTGCCCGGTCTTCAGCGCGGTGGCGACGGGCGTCGCGCCCGACAGCGCCTCGTTGACCCGCTTGGCCAGCGCCTCGGTGTACTCCGACCAGACGGCGTTCGTGCCCAGGTCGCCGGCGGCGTCCAGAGCCTCCAGGAAGACCTTCCCCCGGTCGGCGGGCAGCGCCGACGCGGCGGCCTTCTTGTTGATCGGGATGGCCTCGCCGAGCCGCGCCCACCTGCTCTGGGGGCCCTCGCCGGCGAAGTAGGTGATCCACTTCCACGCGGCGTCGGCCTGCGCGGGCGAGGCCGCCTTGCTGACCACCCACGAGTTGACGATCGCGACGTTGCCGCGGCCCTTCGGGCCCTTCGGCAGCGGGGCCACGCCGAAGTCGACCTTCGCGTTCACCGCGGGCAGGGTGCGGGCGTAGATGCCGTACGACATCGCGACGCGGCCGGTGGCGAACAGCGCGTGGACGGCGCCCTTGCCGAGCGCCTCCGTGGTGACGTAGTCGGGGGCGAAGCCGTCCTTGCCCATCGCGGCGAGCATCCAGTCGAGCGCCGCCTTGGCCTCGGGGCTGTCGACGACGACCTTGCGGTTGCCGTCGGTCACGATGTCGCCGCCGAACGCCTTGATGATCGGCCACCAGCTCTCGGTGAAGCCCGGCGAGTAGACGCGCATGCCGTACGTGTCGGGCTTGCCGTCGCCGTTGGTGTCCTTGGTGAGCTTCTTGGCGGCGGCGGCGAGGTCGTCGTACGTCCACTCGGCCGTCGGCTCGGCCACGCCGGCCTCGGCGAACAGCTTCTTGTTGTAGAACAGCACCGGCGTCTGCGCGCCCTGCGGGAAGCCGAAGACGCGGCCCTTCTGGTCGCGGTTCAGCTCGATGCCGGAGTAGTCGGCGGCGTTGACCGTCTTGACGCGGTCGGTGAGGTCGGCGAGGGCGCCCCTGGCGGCGAACTCCTGGACGAGCACGCCGTCCGACAGCCACACCTGCGGCGCCTGCCCGCCGGCGATCTGGGTCCGCAGCCGTTCGAAGAACTTGACGTACGGGGCCACCTCCAGCTGCACCTTGATCGACGGGTTGGCGGCGCTGAACTCCTTGACGAGCTCCCGCATCGTCGTGTCGGCGGGGTCTCCGGCGGCGGCGTAGAAGCCGAGCCGCAGCGTGACCGTTCCGTCGTCGCCGGCTGAGCCGCCGCCGCAGGCGGCCGTGGCGGCCAGGGCGAGCACGGCCGCGGCGGCGGCGAGCATGCGCACTCTCATGGGGGTCCTCCAGGGGGGAAGGGGGGTGGTGGTGACGGCGCGCCACGCATGCGGACGCTGCGGCATGGGGACAGGCGTGGGCGCGGGAAGCGCAACAAGGGTGCGCAATGTGACGTGGCACTACAGGGCGGGCGTCCGCGGTTCGCGCGCGACGCGTCGCCGGGCGCGTCAGGTCGGGACGCGGACCTCGACGAGGCTGCCGGACGCGGCGCCGCACGAGGCGCGCACGGCCAGCCGCGGCTGCAGCACCACCCGGCAGACCGGGGCGGCGGCCCCGAGCTCGATCCGGCGCAGCAGCAGCTCCGTCGCCATGCGGCCGACCTCCGCCTTGGGCGGCGAGACCGCGGTGAGCGGCACCTCCGACAGGTCGGCCACCTCGTCGTCGTAGGCGACCACGGCGATGTCGTCGGGGACGGTCAGGCCGACCCTGCGCAGGTACGGCAGGAGCGCGGTCGCCTCCCGGTCGCCGAGGCAGACCACCGCCCGCACCTTCTCGGTGACCAGCGCGTTGGCGTACGCCAGCATGTCGGGCCCGGTCCAGACCGGCTGCCTCGCCACGGCCTGCGGGATCTCCGGCAGCCCGAGGTCGGCGACCGCCTGGCGGTAGCCCGCGAAGACCTGCTCGGAGGTGGCGGTGCCGATGCGGCCCAGGTAGCCGATGCGGCTCCTGCCGAGCCCGTTCAGGTGCTGGACGGCCGCGTACCCGCCGCCGTGGACGTCGGTGCAGACGTACGAGGTGGGGTCGGCGGGCCTGGGGTCGGCCGGCCGACGCTCGACCAGCACGTACGGCACCGGCAGCTCGCGCAGCCCGGCCAGGTGCGCCTCCGGGTCGGCGGCGAGGTGCAGGTTGGGCACCAGCAGCAGGCCGGCGACGCCGACGTCCACGAGCTGCTGCGTCTGCGCCAGCTCGACGGCGGGGTCGTAGTTGGAGCAGGCGAGCACGAGCTGGACTCCGGCGGCGGTGGCCGCCCGCTCGATGCCCTGCACGACGCGGGGGAAGTAGTAGGTGTTGGACGGGACGAGCGCACCGATGAGCCGCGGCCTGGACCCGGGCGTGGCCGTGACCGAGCTGGTCACGAACGTGCCCGACCCCTGCCTGCGGCGTACGAGCCCCTCCTCGACCAGGAGGTCGACGGCGCGGCGCACGGTGTTGACGCCGACGGCGTAGGTCTGGGCGAGCTCGGACTCGGTCGGCAGCCTGCCGCCGACCGGCCAGCGGCCCTGCGCGATCTCCTGGCGCAGGCGGGCCGCGAGGGTGCGGAATCGCCTTCCCCTTGGGAGGGAATTCATTCCATCGGATGGCTCCATAACCAGATTTTTCTGGATTATTCGGGTGGATGTCAACCCTAAAACCTCCCCTCAACTGGGCATTTACCGGCGTGAATTCATTCCTATGAGGGAAAGCGGGAAGGCCGCCCCGCGCGGGGGACGGCCCCTCGGAAGGCCACACGGGGGACGGCCTTCAAGGCCGCGCGGGGGACGGCCCCCGGAAGGGAACGCCGCCGGGGGCCGGGCCACCGGGACCGCCCGCCGCCTCCGCGCCGCCTCCGCCCCGCGGCCTTGACGGGGGTCGCCCCGCGCCGCCTCCGCCCGCAGGTGAGGTCCATCGGGTCTCCGCCCGCAGGTGAGGCCCGCGCCGTGTCGGCCCGCCTGTGCGGCCCGTCCCGCCGTCTCCGGCGGGGCGGCGCGGGCCGTTTCCCCTCAAGGTCGGGAGGCGGGGGCGCCGGAGGGCCGGTCACCAGCGGGCGGTGGCGTCCCTGTCGTGGTCGTAGGCGCCCGCCCAGTAACGGCCGGGGGACGTCAGGCGGTGGACGGCGAAGCCCACCTCGCCCGTCGGCTGCTTCAGCGCCTCGGACGTCGCCGTGGCCCAGCCGTCAGCCCCGGCCGTCACCGTGACGTACCGGCCGGAGGAGAAGGTGAACCGCCCCCGCACGGTGGCCGCCACCGGCTCGCCGCTCTCCTTGTCCACCACGCGCAGCCGCACCCGCGCGGCGCCGTTCTCCAGCGTGACCGCCATCGATTCGACCACGACGGGACGCAGGTCCGTCGCGCCCGTCGTCACCGTCACCGGATCGGAGGCGGGCCCGCGGTGCCCCGCCACGTCCACCGGCACGACCCGGTAGTGGTAGGTGGTGCCGGGCAGCAGCCCCGCGTCCGTGTGCGTCAGCCCGCGCGCCCGGCCGGCCAGCGTGGCGGGCCCCGGCGTGAAGCCCGGCTCGGCCGACCGGTGCACCTCGTAGAAGGCGACCTCCGTGTCGTCGGACGCCCGCCCGTACGTCAGGTCCACCGTGGCGTGGTCGAACGCCGTCGCCCGCGGCGGGGAGTCCACGCCGGTGGGCGGCGCCGAGTCCGCGGGCGGCGCGGGCCACCGGGCCGACGGGCCCCAGACCGTGGGCAGGTCGCGGTAGGAGTCGTAGTGGTGCAGCGCCACGCCGGCGAACGCCGGGCTGCCCGAGAACGCCGCGTACACCTTGGCGAGCTCCGCCTCCAGCGCGTCCCTGCCCTCCTCACGGAAGGTGATGCTGGACGGGTCGCCGCTGGTCGCGATGTCGAGCGTCTCGACGCCCACCACCACCGACAGCGGCTTGCCCGCCTGCTCGGCGTAGGCCAGCTCGCCCGCGGCCTGCGCGATGATGCCCGCGCCGCCGTCCGCCTGGTCCCGGTAGTCCATGATCGCGATGTAGTCGGCCAGGTCCTGGATGTGCTCCGACAGGGGGCGCGTGACGCCGCCGTACGTGATGCCGGTGCAGCACGCGGAGGTGTCCAGCCAGCGCGGCACCGCCGGGCCGAACAGCAGGGGCTGCCCCGACGCGTCCCTGCGCGCGGTCATCGCCCGCAGCGTGTCCAGCCACTGGACCTGCACCTCGGGCTTGGCGCTGCCGAACCACGGCAGGCTGTACGGCTCGATGTCCACGTTGACGCCGTCGAACCGCTCCGCGGGCGCCGACGACAGGTTGTAGTTCAGCACCCGCTCCATCTCGCGCACCGCGCGGTCGCGGTAGCGCGGCAGCGCCCCGAGGTAGGGCGGCCTGGTGCCGCCCGCCACCGTGGCGTGCACCCGCATCCCCCGGCCGTGCGCCCAGGCCACCAGGTCACGCAGCCCGGGACGCGCGTCCTCCAGCACGTCGCGTCCCGCGTACGTGTCCACCCCCAGGTAGATGGTGGAGCCCGGCGGGAGGACGGTCTCCAGCAGGCGGCGCGAACCCGGGTTGAGCACCAGGTTGTAGGAGGCTTTCTCCCAGATCCACATCGCGCGGTCCTGCCGGTGCGGCGCCGGACGCACGCCCCGCGCCGCGCCGAACGCCACGTACCTGGTGGCCGACCTGGAGACGTGGCCGCGCGCGTCGACCGCCTCCGCCTCGATGCTCGCCATGACGTCGCCGTACCGGGCCGGGTCGATCAGCACGGCGTACCGGCCGGCCGCGCCCGCCGCCGGGAGCCACGCGCCGCCGTTGACGCGCACCCGCACCTTCCGCACGTCGTCGCCGGTGACGTCCAGGCGCACCGGGGTGGGCCTGGTGATCCGCGCGCCGTCGGCGGGCGCCGCGATCGCCACCCCCGGCTTGCCCGCCCGAGCGTTGTCCACGCGTAACGTCAGCGGCTGCGACCAGACGCCGTAGCGCGTCTCCGCCGACGTCGCCTTCGCGTAGACCTCGATCTCGCCGTCCAGGTCACGGGTGTCGAGGTCGTAGGTCCACGTCCCGGCGTCGTCGGCGTCGGGGTCGAGCGCCCTCGCGCGGTCGACGCGCTCGCCGTTCACCACGACCCCGACGTCGTACGCGCCGGTGAAGCGCCCGGCGAGCCGTACGACGCCGGGGGCGGGTTCCGAGGAGTCGATCACCACCGACGGCGGCTCGGCGGCGTCGGCGGGGGGTGGGAGGGCCGTCGCGCCGGTCAGGGCGAGCGCGAGCCCTCCGGCGATCCGCAGGAGCCGTCCAGGCATGGGGAAGCCACCTCCATGGGAAGGAATTGACGCCGGACGAGGAAGGTCCGGGCACCGGAACCGGTGAGATGGCGACACAATAACGGCCCGTGTACGGAAGAAGAATGGCGTGAATTCCCGCCCGTCCCGGCCAGCGCCGCCGTCCCCCGCCGCCCCCGCCAACGCCGCGCCGCTCGCCAACGCCGCCGCACCCGACAGCGCCGCCGCACCTGGGGCGGTGCCGAAGGCGGCGGGGCCGCACCCGGCGGCGGCGGTTCCCGGTGGCGGGGTCAGCCGGTGAGCAGCGACCTGACGGTCTGGACGAGCACCGTCTCGGCCTCGTCGTCCTTCAGCCGTCCCGCCTCGACCTCCTGCGCGGCGCTGCTCAGGATCGCGAAGAACGTCGTCACCAGCCACGGCAGCGGCAGGTCGGTGCGGAAGTCGCCCGCCTCGCGCCCCCGCTCGATGAGCCGGCGCACCCGGCGCAGCGGCCGGTCGTGGTGCTCGCGCATGCGCTCGCCGCCCAGCGCCCTGTCGGCCGCCAGGAACAGGCGGCGGTGCCGGTCGAGGACGCGCCAGGAGCTCCGCAGCAGCCGCGTGATCGCCTCGGGGGCCGGGTCGGTCTCGAACGACTCGTCGCGCAGCGCCGAGTCGGCCACGTCGACGGCGTGGTCGAGCACGGCGTCGATCAGCGCCTCGCGCGACGGGAAGCAGCCGTACAGCGTCACCCGGCTCAGCCCGGCCGCCGCGGCGATGTCGGCCATGGTCGCGCCGGGGTCCTCGCCGAGCAGCCGGACCCCGGCCTCCAGGATCGCGGCGATCTCGCGTCTGGCGTCGGCGCGCCGGTGCGGTACGGGCTCTCGTGCCGCCGTCTCGACCATGACACCCAGCCTATGCCGCCCGCCGCGGCCCGCCGGCGCGGCCCGCCGCGCGGCACCGCGGCAAGGACTGGGGCGGGTGCTCCCGCGCAGGGTGTCAGGTGGTCGCCAGGACGTGGTCGAGCAGCGACTGCAGGGTGACCGCGCCCAGCAGGCGGCCGCCCTCCATCACCGCCACGAGCGGGCTGTGCGTGCGGGCCATCAGCGCGGCCAGCTCCAGCACGGTCGCGTCGGGGTCGGCCATCGGCAGCTCGCGGGGCTGCTCCGGCAGGCACTCCCGCACCGTCCTGCCGCCGAGGCCGCGCAGGAACAGGTCGGCGTGTGCCTCGTCCACCACCCTCGCGAGCGCCGGGTCGTCCTGGCAGTAGCGGGGGACGGCCAGCCGCAGCACCTGCGTGCCCGGCAGGATGGCACAGGGACGGCCGTCGCCGCCGAGCACGATGAGCCCGGGAAGGTCCTGGTCGGCGAGGAGCCTGGCGGCGTCGAGCGCCGGGGTGTCGAGCGTGACGGCCGGGAAACCGGCGACGAGATCGCGTGCGCGCACCCGCCCAGCCTAGCCACCCGGCGGGCGGGATCGCGTGCCGCGCCCGCCCGCTCCTGCCGGGCCGTCGGGTGTGCGTCCGCCCGCTCCTGCCGGGCCGTCGGGTGTGCGCCCGCCCGCTCCTGCCGGGCTACGGCAGCTCCGCGAAGCGCTCCACGTCGGCCGTGCGGCCCGACACCAGGATGACGTCCCCGTACGACAGCTCGGTCTCGGCGGTGGCGTACGTGAACTCCTCGCCGGGGCTCTTGACGGCCACGATCGTGATGCCGTGCTTGCGGCGCAGGTTGGAGCGGCCGAGCGGCGTGCCGACGTACTCCTTCGGCGGCCCCGTCTTGGCGAGGGCGAAGTTCTCGTCCACCTGCATGTAGTCGAGCATCCTGCCGCTGACCAGGTGCGCCACTCGCTCGCCCATGTCGTGCTCGGGGAAGACGACGTGGTGGGCGCCGATGCGGCTGAGGATGCGGCCGTGCTGGTTGCTCACGGCCTTCGCCCAGATGTCGTCGATCTCCAGCTCGACCAGCAGCGACGTGGTGAGGATGCTGGCCTCGATGTCGCTGCCGATGGCGACGACGGCCCGGTAGAAGTCGGGCACGCCGAGCTGGCGCAGCGCCTCCATGTCGGTGGCGTCGGCCGTGGCGATGTGCGTGATGTGCCCGGCCAGCGCCTGCGTGACCTTGGGCCTGGTGTCGATCGCCAGCACCTCGGTGCCGCGCCGGACCAGTTCCAGGGCCAGGGACGTGCCGAAGCGGCCCAGGCCGATGACGACGACGGGATCGGCGTTGGTGTCAGCCAACGATCACACGCTCCTCGGGGAGTTCGTAGTGGCGGGCGCGCCGGTTCAGGGCCAGCGCGGAGCCCAGGGTGAGAGGTCCGGTCCTGCCGATGAACATCAGCAGCACGAGCAGCACCTGCCCGGCCGCGCCGACGTCGGAGGTGATCCCGGTGGACATGCCGGCGGTCGCGAACGCGGCGACGACCTCGAACAGCACCCGGTCGAGGCTGTGCGGCGTGAGCGCGACCAGCGCGTACGTGGAGACGGCGACGATCAGCACGCCGAGCGCGGTGAGGGTGACGGCCTGGCGCTGCGTGGCCTCCGGCAGCCGCCGGTGCCCGATGTTGACCCGGCTCTCGCCGCGCAGCTCGGCCCACACGACGAACGCGAGGATGCCGACCGTCGTCACCTTGATGCCGCCGCCGGTGCCGGAGCTGCCCGCGCCGATGAACATGAGCAGCTCGGTGAGCAGCCAGCTCGTCGGGTACATCGCGCCCACGTCGACGGTGTTGAAGCCGGACGAGCGGGGCGCGACCGCGGCGAAGAAGGCGGCCATCAGCTTGTCGCCGTCGTCGAGCGGACCGAACGTCGCCGGGTTGCGCCACTCGGTGACGAGGAAGGCGACCGTGCCGAGCGCCAGCAGCGACACCGTCACGCCGAGGGTGACCCGGGTCAGCACGCTCCACCGGCGCGGACGCCGCCACGAGCGCGCCAGCTCGAACACGACGGGGAAGCCGAGCCCGCCGACGACGACGGCGGCCGCCACGGTCAGGCAGATCCACGGGTCGCCGGCGAACCGGACGAGGCTGTCGGACCACAGCGCGAACCCGGCGTTGTTGAACGCCGACACCCCGTGGAAGGCCCCCAGGTAGACGGCGCGGCCCAGCGGCTCGCCGTACGCGACGGCGAAACGGGCGGTCAGCGCGGCGGCGGCGGCCGCCTCGCAGACCAGGCTGAACAGCACGACCTTGAGCACGACCCGCCGCACGTCGCTCATGTTCAGCGTCTTCGTCTCCACCTGCGCCGCCATGCGGGCGCGCAGCCCCAGGCGGTGGGAGACGAGCAGAGTGAACAGCGTCGCCATCGTCATGATGCCGAGCCCGCCCACCTGCACCAGCCCGGCGATCACCACCTCGCCGAACACCGACCAGTGCGTCTCGGTGTCGACGACGGCGAGCCCGGTCACGCACACGGCGGACGTCGCCGTGAACAGCGCCACGAGCCAGCCGGCCGGGCGGCCCGACGTGGTGGCCGCGGGGAGGGCGAGCAGGACGGTGCCGACCAGGACGGCCAGGGCGAACCCGGTGACGATGAGCCGGGCGGGATGCCGGAGGCCCTTCACGGGACGCCCCGTCCCGACGCGGCACGGCAGGGGCACGGTTCGACGGCGTACGCCGCCAGGGGGGACATCGGATCTCCTACAGGTAACGCAGCCAGAGGTACGGGGCCGAGATGGCCACCGTAACGGCTGTGACGACCAGACCGTACCTGGTGAACTGCCAGAAGCTGATGGGGACGCGGTTGCGCGCGGCGATGCCGAGCACCACCACGTTGGCCGCGGCGCCCACGGCGGTGGCGTTGCCGCCGAGGTCGGCGCCGAGCGCCAGCGCCCACCACAGCACCTGCGCGGGGCCGTTCCCGCCGTTGGCATGGACCAGGTCGGTGACGATGGGGCTCATGGTGGCGACGTACGGGATGTTGTCGACGATGGCCGACAGGCCGGCGGAGGCCCACAGCAGCAGCATCGCGGCGAAGCCGAGCCTGCCCTCGGTGGCCGACGCGGCGGCCTTGGAGATCTCGCCGATGACGCCGGTGTGGACGAGCGCGCCGACCATGACGAACAGCCCGGCGAAGAACACCAGCGTGGGCCACTCGACCTCGCGCAGCGCGTCCTCCGTGGTCACCCTGGTCGCGGCGACCAGCACGCCCGCGCCCAGCAGCGCCACGACCGACGGGGCGTAGTGCAGCACCGGGTGCAGCACGAACGCGGCCAGCACCACGACGAGCACGGCCAGCGACTGCCACAGCAGCCGCCGGTCGGAGATGGCCTCCCGCTCGTTCAACGCCATGATCTCCGCGGCCCGCTCGGGGTCGTAGGTGAAGGCACGTCTGAACATGATGCGGCACAGCCCGACGAACACCAGCAGCAGCACCACGATCAGCGGCGCCAGGTGGACGAGGAAGTCATTGAACGTCAGCCCGCCCCGGCTGGCGATGATGATGTTCGGGGGGTCGCCGACCAGGGTCGCGGTGCCGCCGATGTTCGACGCCATGGCCTCGGCGATGAGGAACGGCGCGACGGGCAGCGCCAGCCGCTCGCACACGAGGAACGTCACGGGCGCGATGAGCAGCACGGTGGTGACGTTGTCCAGCAGGGCCGACGCCAACGCGGTGATCACGATGAGCAGCGCCATCAGCCGGAACGGGTAGCCCCTGGCCCGCTTGGCCGCCCAGATCGCGAGGTACTCGAAGACGCCGGTCTGCTTCAGCACCCCCACGATCACCATCATGCCGAGCAGCAGGAAGATGACGTTCCAGTCGATGCCGGAGCGTTCGGAGAAGAACGCCGCCTCCGCGTCGGTGGCGTGCACGAGCAGCATGACGCCCGCGCCGCCGAGCGCGGCCGCGACCCGGTGCACCTTCTCGGTGGCGATCAGCGTGTACGCGGCGAGGAAGGCGGCCACGGCCACCCAGGCGACCACGCTCATGCCGTCACCAGCCGGGCGCTCGGCAGCCGGGGGGCGAGCGGGTCGCGTACGCGCATGGGGGGAACTCCAGGGTCGGCGGGACGGACGCCGACCAGACTTCCCGGCACACCTGGCGACAACTTATCAAGAGTCCGACAGAACGGCTTGCGCCGCCCTGCGTCCCGAGACGAGCGCGCCCTGCAGCGAGCCGGTGTCGCGGTGGTCGCCGCACACGTACAGGCCGGGGCCGAGCCGTACCGGCCGGCGCAGCGGGTACGGCGGCGGCATCGCCGGCAGGGCCTCGGCGATCGGGTACGTGGCCAGGTGCCGCCAGCCCCGCGTGCCGCCGTAGATCTCCTCCAGGCGGGCCCGGACCGGCGCCTCGTCCGTGGCCACGCCCAGGACGGACGTCGAGATCAGCGCCCGCCCGTCGGGGGAGTAGCCGGGGGCGGCGTCGGAGAGCACCAGCGTGTCGGCGATCGCGCCGGTCGCGTCGATCACCTGGATCGGCTCGTCCAGCGGCGAACGCGGGGCCACGTGGTAGAACGTCGTCACGGCTCGCATCAGGGGCACCTCGACGCCGAGCAGCCGCCTGGCCGAGCCGGGGTCGGCGGCCACGACCACCGCCCGCGCCTCCACCCGTTCGCCGCCCGACAGCTCCACGGCGCCGTCGGCGACCCGCTCCACGCGGGCGCCCAGCCACACGGAACCGCCGGGGAGCCGCGCCGCGAGCT
The DNA here is from genome assembly GCF_900109355.1 of Nonomuraea pusilla. Lineage (GTDB taxonomy): Bacteria > Actinomycetota > Actinomycetes > Streptosporangiales > Streptosporangiaceae > Nonomuraea > Nonomuraea pusilla. Next base: position 327,331 of record NZ_FOBF01000007.1, on the reverse strand, counting down.
GCTCGGGGATGCGGCCCATGCCCGCCGCGGGCACGCCGATCGTGCCGCGCGCGAAGCAGCGCCAGATCAGGTGGAAGACGCGGCTGGACGTGCTCAGGTCGCGCTCCAGCAGCACCCCCGACAGGAACGGCCGCAGCAGCGTGTCCACCATCGCCTCCGAGACGCCCCGGTGGCGCAGGTCCTCGGCGATCGTGCGGTCGGGGGCGGCGCGCAACCGCGAGGCGGGCCAGGCCAGGTCGCGCGCCGTCATCAGCGACAGGGCGACCTTGTCGGCGGGGGTGCCGACTCCCGCCAGCAGCGTGCTCAGCGCGTGCCCGGGGTGCCGCCACGGCAGCATCACCCGGGCCCGCCGCCCGTTCCCGAGCTGGACGAGCAGGCCCGACTCGAACGGCCGCACGTCCAGCGCCGCGATGTCCAGCACCCGGCGGGCCTCCGGGTAGGCGGTGTTGAACACCTGGAAGCCGCGGTCGCACAGGAAGCCCTCCACCAGGTCGGTGCGGACCCGTCCGCCGACGCCGTCGGACGCCTCCAGCACCCGCACCGGCATGCCCGCCGCGCTCAGCCGCACCGCGCAGGCCAGCCCGGCGACCCCGGCCCCCACGACCACGCAGGGCGGCCTCCTCATGCTCATGGGGTCCGCGCTACCCGCCCCCGGAAGGCGCTATGCCCGGGCGAACGCATAGATACCGTCAACGCCCCTGGTCCGGGCGGGCCGGACAGGCACCCCCGGCAGGTCAGCGCGGTGTCAGTCCTGCGCAGCGACCAGGGCGTCGCCCGCCGCCGTCCGGTAGTACAGCACCGAGCGGCCGGCGCGGCGGCGGGCGGCCAGGCGGGCGTCCAGGAGGACCTTGAGGTGCCGGCCCACCGAGCCGAGCCCCTGCCCGGTCAGCGCCACGAGCTGACTGGTGCTCTTCGGGTCGGCCAGCAGCACCAGCACCCGCGCTCTCGCCGGGCCGAGCAGCGCGCCCAGCGCGGCCGGCACGTACGGCCCGCCCGCCGCGAGATCGGCCCCGGCGTCCGGCCCCCGCCCCGGCGGCGCGGACCCGGCGGCGTCGGCCAGCGGGCCCGCGCACGGGTAGACGACGGCGTACCGATGCGGGGCCTCCCACGACACCCAGGTCCGGCGCGGCGTCACCGGCACGAACAGCAGCCTCGCGCCCGCCAGGTCACGCGGCGGGTAGTCGTGGGCGTTGACCTGCAGCCTGCTCCCGCCCAGCCACCGCATGCCCGGCCGCATGTCGCCGAGCGCCTCCGCCCAGCCGCCCCGGCCGAGCCGCGCCGTACGCGCCACCACGTCGGCCTCCAGGACCCGCCTGCGGTGCGGCCAGGTGGGCAGCACGGCCCGCGTCCAGATCCAGCGCAGCAGGCCCGCGAGCCTGACGGGCAGGTCGGAGCGGTGCAGCGCGGGCGGCAGCGGGCCGCCGAGCGACACGACGAGCTGCTCGCGCGCCGCTTCCGGTGGGGTCGCCAGGACGGCCTCCAGTTCGTCCTCGAAGCCCGGCTCGCCCTCGCCGGCCGGGGTGGGCGTGAGGAAGTCGGCGTTCCAGGCGGGGCCGAGCGCCGCCCGCACCAGCAGCGCCGTCACCGGGTCACCGGCCAGCCGCTCCCGGTAGGCGGGCAGGTGCGCGTCGAGCCAGGCCCGTTCGCCCGGGTGGCCGGCCGCGCCCGCGTGCAGCGTCTTCAGGCACGCGATGGTCTCGGCCAGCGGCGAGACGACGAACCTGCCGCTCGCCAGCGTGTCCGCGCCGATCTCCCACCAGCCCACGGCCCTCCCGCCCGCTCCGACGTTTCGCGCTGACGCGAAACAGTAACGTGCGCGCCGGGGCGTCCCGGACACTTCTCGCCCATGCGCACCTATGGGGAACTCTTCCGCGCCCCCGAGTTCACGCCGCTGTTCCTGACCTCGGCCGGGCTGGTGGCGGGGCAGACGGTCGGCGGGCTCGCCCTGGCCACGCTGGTCTACGACGCCACGGGGTCGCCGCTGCTGTCGGCGCTGGCCATGTTCGGCCCCGCGCTCGCCCAGGTGGCCGGCGCGGCGACGCTGCTGTCGGCCGCCGACCGGCTGCCGCCGCGCGCCGCGCTGACCGGGGCCGCGCTGCTGTTCGCGCTCGGCACCGCCGTCCTCGCCCTGCCCGGCCTGCCGGTGCAGGCCGCGCTCGCCGTCGTGCTCGCGCTCGGGCCCGTCGCGTCGGTCGCCGGCGGCGTCCGCTACGGGCTGCTCAACGAGCTCCTGACCAGGGACGGCTACCTGCTCGGACGCTCGGTGCTCAACATGTCGACGGGGATCACGCAGATCTGCGGCTACGCGGCCGGAGGCGCGCTCGTCGCCGCGCTGTCGCCGCGCGGCACCCTGCTCGCCGGCGCCGCGCTCTACCTGGCCGCCGCCGTCGCCGCCAGGCTCGGGCTGTCCCGGCGTCCGGCCCGCGCCGGCGGGCGGCCGTCGGCCGCGCGGACCTGGCGGGCCAACGCGCTGCTGTGGTCGGGGCCGCGCCGCCGCGTCTACCTCGCCCTGTGGGTGCCGAACGGCCTCGTCGTCGGCTGCGAGTCGCTGTTCGTCCCGTACGCGCCAGGGCGGGCCGGGACGCTGTTCGCGTGCGCCGCGCTGGGCATGCTCGCCGGGGACGTCCTGGCCGGGCGGTTCCTCGCCCCCGCCTGGCGGGCGCGGCTCGTCACCCCCCTGTACGTGCTGCTGGCGGCGCCGTACCTGGTGTTCGCGGCCGACCCGGCGCCCGCGCTCGCCGTCGCGGCGGTGACCCTCGCCTCCGCCGGGTACGGCGCGGGCCTGCTCATGCAGGAACGCCTCATGGCGCTCACCCCGGAGGAACTGAGCGGGCACGCGCTCGGGCTGCACACGTCGGGCATGCTCGCCATGCAGGGGGTGGGGGCCGCGCTCGCGGGCGCCGTGGCCGAGCGCCTGTCACCCGGAGCGGCGATGGCCGTGATGGCGGCCGCCTCCCTGGCGGCCACCGCCGCCCTCGCCACGACCGCCCCCCGACAGCCGGGGGCGGTCAGGAGGTGAGGGCGGCCTGCAGGCGGCGGGCCAGGCCCGTGTTGCGGGGGCGGCCGACGCGGCGGACCGCCAGTTCCAGCGCCTCGCGCGACCCGACCAGCACCACCCACGCCCTGGCCCGCGTCACCAGCGTGTACAGCAGCTTGCGCCGCAGCATCACCCCGCCGGACTCCGCCACGACCGGCGCCACCACGTACGGGTACTCGCTGCCCTGCGACCGGTGCACGCTGATGGCGTAGGCGTGGGTGAGGTCGTCGAGCTCGTCGAAGGCGTAGCTGACGCTCTCGCCGTCGTCGGTGCGGATCTCGACGGTGCGCTCCTGCGGCACCACCGCCGTCACCGTGCCGATCTCGCCGTTGAAGACGCCCTTGTCGTAGTTGTTGCGTATCGGCATGACCCGGTCGCCGACCCGGTAGACGGACGCGCCCGCCCAGTGCTCGGCCTTGCCGTCGGCGGCCGGGTTGAGGCGTTCCTGGATGAGCCTGCCGAGCGCCGTGGCGCCCGTCTCGCCCTTGCGCATCGGGCACAGCACCTGCACCTGCCCGGGATCGACGCCTTGCTTGCGAGGGATCGCCTCGATCGCGAGGTGCGCCACCCGTTCGGCGACCCGCGTGGGATCGTCCAGCTCCTCGAACCAGAACCCGCTTCCGCCCGGCGTGTCGGGCAGCCGCCCCGCGCGGATGCCGTGGGCGGCCCTGACGATGCCGCTGTCGGACGCCTGCCTGAACACGCGGGTGAGCTGGACGCGCGGGACCGCCTCGACCCGCAGCAGGTCGGCCAGCACGTCGCCGGGCCCGATGCTCGGGAGCTGGTCGCCGTCGCCCACGAGCAGCAGGTGGCTGCCCGAGGGGACGGCCGCGGCGAGCCTGGTGGCCAGGTGGAGGTCGAGCATGGACGCCTCGTCGACCACGACGAGGTCGGCGTGGGCGGGGGCGTCGTCGAACAGCGTCTCGGGGTCGGGCTGGTGGGCGAGCATGCGGTGGACGGTCATCGCGGGCAGCCCGGTCAGCTCGGACAGCCGCTTGGCCGCCTTGCCGGTGGGCGCGGCGAGCGTGACCGTGCCGCCCGAGGCGCGTACGGCCGCCGCCAGGGCCTTGACCGTGTGGCTCTTGCCGCAGCCCGGCCCGCCGGTGAGCACGGACACGGTGCTGGTGAGCGCCATGTTGACGGCCGCCCGCTGGTCGTCGTGCAGGCCGGGGTCGTCGGGGAGCGCCCGCAGCGGCAGCGTGGAGCGCGCCCGGAGCAGCCGGGCGACCTGGGCGGCGAGCCCGCTCTCGCGGGCGTGCGCCTGCTTGGCGTAGACGACGGGCAGGTCGGCGTCGTACGGCGCCGACTCGACGACGACGCGGCGCTCGCCCGCCAGCGCGTCGACCATGGGCCGCACCAGGTCGGTGTCCTGCTCGATCAGCTCGGCCGTCTCCCTGACGAGCTGGGCCAGCGGCACGTAGCAGTGGCCGTCGCGGGCCCCGGCCGCCTCCAGCCGGTCGAGCAGCGCCGCCTTGACCCGCTGCGGGCTGCGCTCGGCCACCCCGCAGCTCAGCGCGATGCGGTCGGCCGTGCGGAAGGCCACCCCGGGCACCTGCCCGATCAGCCGGTACGGGTCCTCGGCCAGCACCCGCCCCGACTCGCCGCCGAACGCCCGGTAGACCTTCGCCGCCAGCAGCGGGCTGACGCCGAACCCCTGCAGCGTGGCCATCAGCTCGGCGACGGCCTTCTGCTCCTGCCACGCCTCGACGATCTGCGCCTGCCGGGCCGGCCCGATGTTGACGACCTCGCGCAGCCGCTCGGGATCGGTGTCGATGACCTTCAGCGTGCGCTCGCCGAAGTGCTCGACGATCGCCTGCGCCAGCCGCGGCCCGATGCCCCTGATCAGGCCGGAGCCGAGGTAGACGCGGATCGCCCTGACCGTGGCCGGCGCCACCCGCTCGCACCCCGCCACCGCGAAGCGCCTGCCGTGGCGCGGATGGTGGCCCCACTCGCCGGCCAGCCGCAGCGTCTCGCCCGGCTGCACCCCCGCCAGGGCCCGGCCGGCGGCGACGAACGACGGCACGTCGTCGGCGCTCATGCGCGCGACGGTGTACTCGTCCTCGCGGACGTACACGAGCTGCTCGACCGACGCCTCCACGGCACAGATCCAACCACCCGCGACCGACAGATCACCCGGGCGGCCCGCCGTCACATGGCGCTCGGGTACGTCTCCGGCTCCTGGTCGCCGCGCGGCTCGCCGTGCAGCGGGTGCAGCGCCCTGGTCTCGTCCAGCCAGACGAACGCGTCGTAGCGGCGGCTCAGCACCGTCGGCACGTAGTTGCCCCACCGCTCACGCTCGGGATCGTAGACGACCCCGATCGCGCGGTGCCCCATCGGCTGGTCGTACCAGGCGGGCCCGTCGTGCGGCGCGCCGCCCGCGCCGCCACCTGCGCCGCCACCGGGCGGCGGCAGGAACAGCGCCGCGCGGAACGGCAGCGCCTCGTGCAGCACCGCCTCCAGCGACGCCGTACGCGCCGGGGGCACCCGCATGACGTGGGCCCTGGCGCCCCACCGGTCGCCCGCCACCACCGTGCCCCGATGGGTGCCGAACCCGACCAGCACCACCCCCTCCTCGCCGTGCCGTTCGCGGACGAGCTGGCCCAGGTTCGTCATGCCCGCGGCGGCCATGTCCGTGGCGCGGGCGTCGCCCACGTGCGTGTTGTGCGCCCACACGACCCCCTTGCCCCCGTGGAAGTCCGCCAGCCTGACCAGCGTGTCGGCCATGTGGACGTCCCTGACGTTCCACGACTCCGGGCCGCCGCGCACCATCGAGCGGTAGTAGTGCTCGGCGCCCGCCACCACGGCCGCGTTCTGCCGGGCCGCGAACCCCGCCGCGTCGGCCGGGGCCGCGCCGGCGAGCTCCGCCAGCAGGTCCACGACCTCCTGCTCGCACGACTCCGGAACCATCCGCGTGGCCAGGCCGTACTGCTGCGGGTCGTGCCCGTACGACTCGAAGCAGCGCATCGCCCGCGTCACCGCCTCCATCTGGCCGGGCAGGCGGTCCGCGGCGTAGACGCGGACCGCGCGCAGCGACTCCCACAGGCTGTAGACGTCCAGGCCGTGGAAGCCCACCCTCGACGCCGGCTCCAGGGCGTCGTTCCAGCCGCGCAGCCACCGGCAGAAGCCCACGACCTCCTCGTTCGCCCACATGAACGTCGGCCAGCGCTCGAAGGCGTACAGCGCGTCGAAGGGGTCGCCGTCGCCCGTGACCGCGCGGTTGACCCGCTCGCAGTCGGGCCAGTCGCCCTCCACGCCGACGAAGCCGAACCCCTTCTCCTCGATCAGCCGCCGGGTGAGCGCGGCCCGCCAGGCGTAGAAGTCGTGCGTGCCGTGACTGGCCTCCCCGATCAGGACGAACCGGGCGTCGGCCACGAGGTCCAGCACCGGGTCGAGCCCGCCCGGGTCGTTCAGCGGCAGCGCCGACCGGCGCACCTCGTCCAGGTCCATGGCGTCCTCCTCCCGGGTCCCGCCCGCCTGACCGGCCGGCCCGTCCGCGCCTGCCCGGCTGTCCCGTCCCCGCCTGTCCGGCCACCTGTCCTCCGCCTGTCCGGCTACCCTGGCGCGCCCCCGCGACACACGGCCCCGCCCGTACCGGCCGCACGGAGGTTTCGCCGTCCCCGGCGGCGGAAGAGACCACCGTCACCCCGGGGCAGGGCTGAGGCGGAGGGACCGTGAAGCAGGAGTCGCACCAGGAACGGGCCGACAGGAACTTCGTCGAACTCCTCCAGGGAGCGCGCGTCGCGGTGACCGGCGTGCAGGTGCTGTTCGCGTTCCTGCTGACGGTGCCCTTCTCGTCCGGGTTCGGGCGCATCGACCTGGCGGACCGGTGGCTGTACTACGTGGCGCTCGTCAGCGCCGCCGTCGCGTCGATCTGCTACATCGCGCCCACCACCCAGCACCGGGTGCTGTTCAGGCAGGGGCTGAAGGAGAAGCTGGTGCGCCGCTCCAACTTCTACGGCATCGCCGGGGCGCTGGCTCTCGCGGTGTCCATGACGGCGGCGACGATGCTGGTGGTCGACTACCTGTTCCACGCCACGGTGGCGTCGGTCACCGCAGCCGCGCTGGCGGTCCTGTCGGCGTGGACGTGGTTCGTCCAGCCCGCGCTGGACCGCTCGGACCAGCCCTCGCCGTCCGGGCGCGGCGCTCACCCCTCCCCGTCGAAGGAGCCGGGGGAGCCCGGTGAGTCGGGGGAGCCGGGGGACTCGGGGGAGGAGGCGTCCTCTGGGGAGCCGCGCAGGTAGGCCGCGCGCGCCACGACGTGGCCCGCCACCGACACGCCGATCACCTGCGAGATCCCGGCCAGCAGCAGCGGTCCCGCGTTCCCCCAGGTGGGACGGTGCAGCCACATCGCGAGCAGCACCAGCAGCACGCCGAGCACCTGCGGCTTGGTCCCTGCGTGCATGCGGTCGAGCGTCGTGGGGAAGCGCACCAGGCCCAGCCCCGCCGACAGGCCCAGCAGCGCCCCGAGCACGAGGCACACCGCCGCCGCCACGTCCCACCCGCTCACCGCGATCTCCGGGAGAAGAACCGCGCCAGCGAGACCGATCCGGCGAAGCCCAGCAGCGACAGCACCAGCAGGACCGGCAGCGCCGCGTAGTCGTCCGCCGCCACCGCCGCCGCGCCGACACCGCACATCGCGAGCGCCGTCAGCACGTCGAGCGCCACCGCCCGGTCCAGCATCGACGGCCCGCGCCCCACCCGGTAGAGCGCCGCCGCGGCGGCGCAGGCGAGCAGCGCGAGCACCACCAGGTAGACATCCTTCACCGCGGCTCCTCTCACCCCAGCTCCTGCCGGTCGGCCCTGGTGCCGAACGCGGCCACGATCCGCGACTCCAGCCCCGCCACCTCGGCCAGCGTCGCCGCCGCGGCGTCGCGCCTGCGGCCGAGCACGTGCAGCAGCAGCTCCCGCTCCGCCAGGTACGCCTCCACCACGACGCTGCCCGGCACGGTGGCCAGCGCGATCATGATGAGCACCGTCATCGACTCCGACGACGTGCGCAACGGCACCCGCACCAGCTCCGACGGCGGGTCACCCGGACGCGCCACCCACCACACCACCCGGGCCGTCGAGCCGACCAGGTCCCAGGCGAACCACAGCAGGAACGCCGCCAGCGCCGCGGGGCGCAGCCTGACGCCCGGGTCCAGCGCGGGCAGCGGCAGCAGCCACACCGTGACCAGCCCGACCGCCAGCCCGCCCAGGACGTTCCCCACCGACGCGTCGCCCCACAGCGTCACCCACACCAGCGCCAGCCAGGCGACCAGCGGCAGCGGCACCCGCCTGCCCAGCACCCGAGGCGCGAGCGGCCCGTTCACGGCGTCCCTCCCAGCACCGCCGCGAGGTACGGCCGCCGGGCCAGCAGTTCCCCGGCCGTCCGCTCCGCGAAGGCCGACATCGGCCCGGCCAGCACCGTGTAGGCCAGGGCGAGCGCCACCAGCGCCGCCGTCGAGCCCACCAGGGCGACCGGCATCGCCGCCGTCGTCACGACCGCCTCCTGCCCGGTGCCCTCCTCGCTCTCCACGACCGCGCCCCCGCGCGTCACCGCCTCACGCGGCTCGCGCCAGAACGCCTTGCCCCACACCTTGGCCACCGCGTACAGCGTCAGCAGGCTCGTGACCAGGCCGCCGGCGACCAGCGTGAGCGCGAGCGGCCCGCCCGCCGCAAGGCCCGCCTGCACCAGCAGCAGCTTGCCCAGGAACCCCGACAGCGGCGGGATGCCCGCCAGGTTCATGGCGGGCACGAAGAACAGCACCGCCACCACCGGCGCGGCCGTCGCCAGCCCGCCCAGCCGGTTCACCGACGTCGTCCCGGTGCGCCGCTCGATCAACCCGGTCACGAGGAACAGGCTGGTCTGCACCGTCATGTGGTGGACGACGTAGAACACCGCCCCCGCCAGGCCCGCCACCGTCGACAGCGCCACCCCGAACACCATGTAGCCGATGTGGCTGACCAGCGTGAACGACAGCATCCGCTTGATGTCGGTCTGCGCCACCGCGCCGAGCACCCCGATCAGCAGGGTGGCCAGCCCCACCAGCATGAGCAGCGTCGCCACCGGCCCTCCGGGGAACAGCAGCGCCTCCAGCCGGATGATCGAGTACACGCCCACCTTGGTGAGCAGCCCGGCGAACACCGCCGTCGCCGGGGCGGGCGCCGTGGGATAGGAGTCGGGCAGCCACATCGCCACCGGGAAGATCGCCGCCTTGATCGCGAACGCCAGCAGCAGGGTCAGCTCCACCAGCAGCGCCACCTGCGGCGGCAGCGCGGGGAACCGCTCGGCGAGCTGCGCCATCGACAGCGTGCCCGTGGCGGCGTACGCGACGGCCAGCGCGACGAGGAACAGCATCGACGACGCCAGCGCCATCAGCGTGTACGTCGCCCCCGCGAGGATCCTCGACTCGGTGCCGCCGAAGGTCAGCAGCACGTACGAGCCGCTCAGCAGCAGCTCGAACGCCACGAACAGGTTGAACAGGTCGCCCGACAGGAACGCGTCGGCCACCCCCGCCATCATGACGAGGAACGCCGGATGGAAGATCGCCATGGGCGCGTCGTGCTCCTGCTCGGCGTACGCGCTGGCCACCGAGTACACCATCACGCAGAACGTCACCGCCGACGACGCCACCAGCACCAGCGTGGACAGCCGGTCGGCCACCAGGCAGATCCCGATCGGCGCGGGCCAGCCGCCCAGTTCCGTCACCAGCGGGCCGCCCCGGTCGGCGGCCACGAGCAGCGCCACCGACACGGCGAGCGACACGCCCAGCGTGACCAGGCTGATCAATGCCTGCAGGTGGCGCAGCCGCCCGCCGATGGCCAGCTTCAGCCCGGCGGCCAGCAACGGCGCCAGCACCGGCACGCACACCAGCCCCTCCACTACCGCCCCCTCACCGGGCGCGCGGACGCCGGTCCGCCGGTCAGGCCGGTCCGGCCGCTCAGGCCGGTCATTCGTCGCCCTCCAGCTCCGGGTCCTCGGCGAGCGCCTGGCGGGCCCGTTCGGCGCGCAGCGCCGCCCGCATCTGCCTGCGGGCCTCCCGCTGGCGGTGCTTGAGCCGCCTGCGGAGCTCCTTCTCCCTGGCCGCCTGCTCGCGCCTGCGGCGCTCGTGCTCCTCGCGCAGCTCCTCGATGCGGCGCAGGTTGTCCAGCTCGGAGTCGCCGGCCCGCTGGGCGGCCACCTCCAGCCGGTCGTGCAGCTCCTCCTCGCTCACGCCGCGTTCCCTCAGGTCGCGCGTCCAGGCGCCCAGCTCGTCGTGGACCCGGGCGATCCGCAGCTCCAGGTCCGCCTCCTCCAGCCGCTCGCGTTCGGCCCGCTCCGCCTGCATGTGGGCGAGCTCGGCCCGCTGCCGCAGGACGAGCCGCCGGTAGTCGTCCCGCTTGGCGCGCACCGCCGCGCCCAGCTCGACGTGCCTGGCCCGCAGCCGGACGTTGCGGTCCTCGGTGTCGTCCTGCACCTCGTCGGTGCCGGTGAGCTGCCACGAGCGGTGCACCATGGCCAGCAGGAACGCGGTCACCCCGAGGGTGATGACGATGGCCGTCAGCACCATGGCCTGCGGCAGCGGATCGGCCATGGCGGCCCGCGGCACGGAGCCGAGCAGCGGGGGCCCGCCCGCGGGCCCTCCCGCGGTCACGATGAGCAGGTTCACGCCGTTGCCGAGCACGATGACCCCGGCCAGCACGCGGACGAGGCTGCGCTCCAGCAGCAGCGTCACCCCGGTCGCGATGAGCAGCCCGCTCGCCAGGAACGGCGCCACCGGCACGGTCACGGCGCCTCCCCGGTCCCGGGGGCGGGCCGCCCGCCGCCGGGCCGTTCCGCGGACGTCCCCTCCGCCGAGATCTGCCGGTCCAGCTCGGCGCCGAGCCCGCGCAGCACGTCCTGCACCATGCCGACCACCGAGAGGTACACGCCCAGGTCGAACACCAGCCCCGTGGACAGGTGCAGGTGGCCGGCGAGCGGCACCGCGACGTCGGCCTCCAGCAGGTCCAGGGCGGCCCGCCCGAACAGCAGGCCCGCGAGCGCCGTCCCCGCCGACAGCGACAGCCCCACCCCCATCAGCACCCCCGCGTGCACAGGGACGGCGGCGGCCAGCTCGTCCCTGCCGCCCGCCAGGTAGCGCACGGTGATGGCCAGCCCGGCCACGATGCCGCCCGCGAAGCCGCCGCCCACCCGGCTGTGCCCGATCACCAGCAGGAACACCGACAGCACCAGCACCGTGTGGAAGGTCAGCCGCGCCGCCACCTCCAGCGCCACCGCCCGCTGCCCCAGCGGCAGCACCGACGCCAGCCACGGCGTCCGCCCGGGAGCCCGGGACCGGCCGGTCCGCTCGATCCGGTACGCCCTGCGCCGCAGGAAGACCATGCTCGTCACGCCCAGGGTCAGCACGACGAGCACGGTGCTCTCGCCCAGGGTGTCCCAGGCGCGGATGTCGACGATCAGCGCGCTGACCACGTTGCGCGCCCCCGCCTGCCGCGCCGGTCCCTCCATGAGCGCGCCCACCGGCTCGGCGGTCCTCGCGCTCATCGCCAGCATGCCCGCGCCCGCCGCCGACGCCCCCACCGCCAGCCCCAGCCCCAGACGGAACGGGAACGGCAGCCTGCCCCTGCCCGCCTCCACCGGCAGCCGCCGCAGCACGAGCGCGAACACCACCAGGCCCAGCGTCTCGGCGAGGAACTGGGTCAGCGCCAGATCCGGCGAGCCGTGGGCGAGGAACAGCAGAGCCGTCCCGTACCCGGCGAGGCCCACCACGACGGCGAGCAGGATGTGGGCGCGCGACGCCAGCGCCAGCACCGCCACGGCGGCCAGCAGCACGGTCACCACCGGCTGCTCCACCCGCTGCCACGCCGTGACCGGCGCCTCCAGGCGCGGCAGGCCGTCCCACAGCAGGGAGAAGGCGGCGACGCCGACCGCGGCCAACAGGGTCAGCACCAGGTAGTCGGGCACCGAGCCGCGCTGCACCAGGCCCGTGAGCTGGGTGGCGAAGCGGTCCAGCCGCCGCATCAGGCCCCAGTAGACGCGCGCCGAGTCCACCAGGTGCAGCGTCGCCCCCGCCCGCGCGACCGGCTCCCTCGCCAGGAACAGCAGCACGCCTCCCGCCAGCGCCACCGCCGACAGCAGCAGCGGCACGGTCGGCCCCGCCCACACCACGAGACGGGTCTCGTGGCCGGGGTCGCGGAAGGTGCCGGCGTAGGCCGCCATCGCCTCGCCGTACGCGGGGGCCAGCGGCACGAGCACCAGGCCCAGCGCCGCGAGCAGCGCGGGCGGGGCGGACAGCGCCACCGCCGCCCGCCGCACCGGCGTCGGCGCCACGCCCGGCTTGACGGCGAAAGCCCCCCACAGGAAACGCAGCGTGTACGCCGCCGTCAGCGCCGACCCCAGCACGACCCCCGACAGCACGACCCCCGAGAGCGCCGGCCCGTCGCCGAGAAGCGACTCCAGCGCCGCCTCCTTCGCCACGAACCCCGCCAGCGGCGGCACCCCCGCCATCGACGCCCCCGCCAGCACCGCCGCCCCGCACAGCCACGGCAGCGACCGGCCCACGCCGCTCAGCTCCCGCAGGTCACGGGTGCCCGCCGCCACGTCCACGGCGCCCACGACGAGGAACAGCGCCGCCTTGAACATGCCGTGCGCGAGGAGCGTCGCCGCGCCCGCCAGCGCCCCGCCGCCCGTCCCCGAGCCGAACAGCACCGTGAGCAGGCCGAGCTGGCTGATCGTGCCGTACGCCAGCAGCCGCTTCAGGTCCGTCTCGCGCAGCGCCCGCCAGCCGCCCAGCAGCACCGTCGCCACGCCCAGCGTCAGCAGCGGCGCCCGCCAGGCCGCCTCGCCGCCGAAGACCGGGCCGAGCCTGGCCAGCAGGTACACGCCCGCCTTCACCATCGCCGCCGCGTGCAGGTACGCCGACACCGGCGTCGGCGCCGCCATCGCCGCCGGCAGCCACGTGCTGAACGGGAACACCGCCGACTTCGCCAGCGCCCCCGCCAGCACCAGCCCCAGCGCCGCCGCCGGCACGCCGCCCGCCGGAGGGTGCGCCACGAGCTCCGAGATCCGGTACGTGCCCGCCGACCTGCCCACCGCCACCAGCCCCGCCAGCATCGCCAGGCCGCCCGCCGTCGTCACCGTCAACGCCTTCATCGCCGCCCGCCTGGACGGCCCGCTCTCCGCGTCGTAACCGATCAGCAGGTACGAGAAGACCGTCGTCAGCTCCCAGAACACGTACAGCAGGAGCAGGTTGTCGGCCGTGACCAGGCCCAGCATCGAGCCGGCGAACGCCGTCATCGCGCCGCCGTAACGGCCGAGCCCGCGCTCGCCCGCCCGGAAGTAACGGGTGCTGTACAGCAGCACGAGCACGCCGACGCCCGTGACCAGCGCCGCCATCGTCAGCGACAGCTCGTCCGCGCGGAACGACAGGTTCAGCCCCAGCGACGGGGCCCACGCCGTCTCCTCCACCGCCGGGGGACCGGCCGCGGCCACCCCCAGCGTGAAGCAGAACCCGGCCGCCGGGGCGACGGCCAGCACCACCAGCGCGGCCCTGCCCGTCCGGGCCGCCAGCCAGGGAGCGCAGACCGCCGCCACCGCGTGCAGCACCAGCAGCGACTCCATGAGCTCCCCGGGCGGAATGGACGGGTACGTCGCCCAATCTCGCCCTCCCTCCCGCCCCCGCCGCGCAGGCGCAGCCGGGGTTGACCGGAACGTCACCCGCCCCTGTGCCGTCTTGGAGCAGCCCGCGCGAGGATCCGCACGAGGCGGGTAGCGGGGGAGGGACGGAAGACACCGGACTCCAGGGAGCAGGTCCATGGCGCAGGAGAAGCGGCCCGTCCAGGGCGAGCACAAGTACGAGCAGGAGATCACCTCGACGGAGGAGCACGAGGAACGGCCGGGCCGCAGCCTCGTCACCACCGACCACGACGTGATCCGCAGGTGGGCCGAGGAACGCGACGCCCGCCCCGCCACCGTGCCGGGCACCGAGCACGAGGGCCGGCCCGGGGTGCTCAGGTTCGACTTCCCCGGCTACGGCGGCGGCGACCTGCAGGAGATCTCCTGGGAGGACTGGTTCAGGACGTTCGACGAGCGCAAACTGAACTTCATCTACCAGGAACACAAGAAGGACGGCCAGCAGAGCAACTTCTTCCGCCTGGAGAACCCGGAACGCGAAGACGCCTGACCCACCCACACCCGCGTCCCCGGGCCACGACGCCTCAGCCCACCTCGGGGGTACGGCCCGCGGAAACCACCCCGCACCACGCAAGAGGAAGACCCGCCACCAGAGCCACCGCCCGGGCCGCCTGCCCGCCTGAGCCACCGCCCGGGCCGCCTGCCCGCCCGAGCCGCTCGCCCCGCCGCTTGCCGCCGCGACGCCCTCCCGGGGCGGTACGCCGCCCGCGTCCGGGATACCTGTCCGGGAGGCCCGCGCGGCCGCGTCGCTTGCTTGCCACGCGCCCGCTGCAACGTCTGCTTGCCCCAAGCCCCGATCGCCGCTCGCCCCTACCGGCGGCCCGCGCGTCGGTGCGCCGAGCGGGACGACAGCACCTCCCAGGACGACGGCGTCAATGCGGGACGACTGCCCCACGGTTGCGCCGTGCGGGACGATTGCTTGCTGCGCCATGCGGGACGACTTGCGATCCCCCGGGACGCCTGCGTCCCCGCCTGGTTGCGCCGCTCACTGCTGGGATGCCCGCTTGCCCGGTCGCGCCGCCGTTGCGGTGCCGCGATGCTCGGTGCGTGCGTCGCGGCGACAGGTGCACCGCCGGGACGTCTGGTCAGTTGATGCTTGATCGGCGAGCGGGGTTGCGGTCGGTCCGTGGGATTGCGGGTCGCTCCGTGGCGGTGTTGCAGGGTGGGTCAGTCAGCCGGCGTCGGAGACGCGGCGGGTGACCTCCTCGGACAGGCGGTCCAGCGACCAGTCGAGCATCTGCTGCATCGACGGCCCTTCCCCGTCCGGCTCCCGGGGCAGCGAGATGTGCACGGTGATCTCGCTCGTCCCGCTCGCGGAGTCGGCCACCTGCAGCCACCCCGCGTACTCGGGGTCGTCCCGTCCGCCCCACTCGACGCGCAACTGCTCCTTCGACACGCGGAACAGCCCCTCGTGGTGGCCTTCGGGCACGAGCTCGCCCTCGGCGTCCAGGACACCGGCGCCCCGCTCGTCCACGTGCAGTCCTCGCGGCAGCCACCGGTCCATCAGGCTCACGTCGGACGCCACCTGGAACACGATCGCGCTGTCCGCCGGCATCCGGCGGGCGGCTTCGAACTCCATCGTCAACCCCCGTTCAGAGACAACAGCCCGCAGTACCCGGCCACCTGGTCAGCAAACGCCACGCCGCCCCCGGCAGCCCGCCTTCACAGACTGGCAAGGGGGGAGGGCAAGCCCTGCGGCCGGAGGACCTGAGCCGGGGGGCCGGAGGCGGGCCCGGTCGCCTCGGGTGCGGGGGCCTGGTCCAGGCCGCGTCACGGGGGCGGCGGGGTCGTCGAGCTGGGCCGTCCAGAGCGGGCCGGCTGAGAGCTCGCGCAGATCGGCGTTGGGCGTGGCTCTTCTCGAGTGAGCCTGTCGGCTGGGCCTTGGGATCTGATCCTTCAGCTGTCGGCCAGCTCTTTCCGGACGATCGCGGCCCGTTCCCCCGCATCCGCGGGCCACGACGAGATCAGTTCCCGTAGCAGGGACCGATGCTCGTCGATCAGATCTCGGAATGTGAGACCGATGGCACCCTCCACCTGGATGGGCAGCTCGTCGGAGCGGGCCGCGCGCGCCAGGACGGCGGTGACACGCGGGACCGGCCCCAGGCCGAACAGGGCGTTGACCGCCCGAGTGCGAAGCTCCATGTCAAGCGAGCCGTCGAAGATCAGGTCCTCCAACGCGGCGACGATCTTCTCGCCCGGCGTCTCCCACCGCTCAAGGCACTCCCACGCCACGTCCACGGCGCGTTCCCGGACCACGGCCGGAGTCTCTCGCGCCCGCAGCGCGGCGACGATTGTCTCCGCGTCCTCGGGCTCGCCAAGGACTTCCAGGATGCCGAGTGCGCTCGCGTGATCGGCGCCGGCCGACGCCGACGGCCGGCTGAGAATGCGCCGCGCGATGGCGAGCACCTCAGCGGCGTATTCACCATCGTCGATGCCGAACCGCGTCAGCCCGTCGGCCAAGTAGTAGTGGTCAAGCGCGATCCCCACCGCCGCCGTCCTCCCGCTGCGTAGCATGGTGCAGAACGCGTTGCGATGGGCGTCCTCACTCGTCGGTGTGCGCAGCTGCCTGTGCGACTCCAGCAACTCGCCGTCCAACTCGGCCTCTTCCCAATGCAAGCTGTGCGGGCCTTCGGCGAGAGCCTCGCGAACCTCGTCGGCCGCGTCGGACCGCTCGCCATCCGGCCAGGTCTCGACCAGGCCCTCCAACAGCGGCCGGTGGGCGTAGAAGCGACGGGCTAACGACAGCGCGGCGGCCGCCTCTTGCCTCACCCGCCACTCGTCATCCTCGATTGCGAGGACGAGCCGCTCGGTCGCCTCGGCATCCTGCGAGTCGCGCAGCGCGCGCACCGCCTCGACGCGTTCGAAGCACGCCTCCACGCGAGCCACGAGCGCGCTCAGACGCGGATCGGGCACCTTGGAGTCTTCGAGCAGAACGCGGGCCGCGTCGAGGGCGCGTTCCCTCAATGACACAGCAGGCATCCGATCGAGAACCTGGATGATGGCGTCGGTGTCCTCCTCTGTCAGCCCGTGCCGCGACAAGGCGGCCAGCGCGCTCGCGTGATTCGCCCCCTCGATTTTCGCCTGCTCGTCTCGCGGCCGGGGAGGCTGCTGGAGCAGTTCGCGAGCGACCTGGAACACTTCCTCGTCGTAGTCCTCGAACGGGTTCCCGCCGACGAACCGCTCCGTCATCTCCGCGCGGTCATAGAAGTCGAGCGCGATCCCCGTGGCAGCGGTGTCGTCGCTGCGCAGCAGCGTCAAGAACCCACGCCCGAACTCCTCCGTGGTCGTCGGCTCGTTCATTGCCTCGTAGGCGCCACGCAGTTCCGGATCGTCAAAGTGACCGCTCCAGTACCAAGACTGGAACTCGAGCAGGAACACCGTCATGAACACGGCATGATCAGATCATTCGACCCTGGGTGAGGCAACCCGATTATCCGCTCACCGAGAGAAGCCACACTCATCGGCGGTTATCGGCGTCGGTGTCGAGGGGCGGGTGTCCCAGCGGTGCGTGGTCCACGCGCGGCGGATCAGGCTTCGGATGGTGATGATGGCGTCGGCGAGGTCGAACAGGGCCTCGACGACGATTTCGGGGCGTTCGTAGCAGCGGACCAGCCGGGCGAAGGCGTTGTGCCAGGCGTCGGTCCGTTCGATGCGCCACCGTTGGGCGGCTTGGACCGGGCCTTTTGTCCTTTACGGGCGATCTTGCTGGCCAGTTCGCGTTCCCGCAGCAACAAGGCCCGGGTCTTGCCGGAGTCATGGCCGGCGTCCAGGTGAACGGTGATGTCGCCGGGCATGGGTCCCAGGTCGTCTAGGGATGCGCCCGCGTTGGCGCAGGTCAGGACCCGACCTAGCGGAATGCCGTACCAGTCGATCAGCAGCGAGCGTTTCCTGCCCTGTTTGCGGCGGTAGACCGGAGACGGCCCGGCCACTTCACCGCCGCCGGGTGCCTTGCTGATGCAGCCGTCGATCGCGATGTCAGTCAGCAGCAGGCCGACGATCCGGTCGTACGCGGCCACTCTGTGCGGCTCTTAGGGACGGTGCAGGGCCGTGCTGCTGTCAAGAGGGGGGCCGGGCTGGGCGTCGAGCTGCGCCATCCAGACGGGGTCACGGCGGGAACTGTGCAGGGTCAGGGGTGGAGCTTGGGATCGGGAACTGTGCAGGTCAATGCTGCCATGCGGGCTGCGAACGTCGCCGCCTCCGCTCGGGGGCCGGGGGTGGGCTGGGTGGTCGAGTTTGGGCTGTGCAGGGTGGGTCGGCTCCGGGAATGTGCAGGTCAGGGCCGGGCGTAGGGGCGGAGGTCCGCGGGTCGCTGTCAGGGGCGGGGGTTGGCCGGATGGTCGAGCTGGGCGGCCCAGGGTGGGTCGGCTCCGGGGACGGTGCAGGTCAACGCTGCTACGCGGGCCGCGAACGTCGCCGCCTCCGCCGCCGTCTCCAGGTCGAGGCGGTCCAGCCGTCCGCCGAGGTGGCCCCGTTCGTCCAGGTGGTGCAGCAGGCCCGCGGTGAACGAGTCGCCCGCCCCCACCGTGTCCGCCACCTCCACGGCAGGCGCGGGGACGCTCGCCCGCCGCCCGTCGAGGGAGACCACCGCCCCGTCGGCGCCCCGGGTGACGATGATCAGGCGGGCGCCCGCCTCGTGCCAGGTGTCGCAGGCCCGCTCCAGCGGCACGCCGGGCATGAGGAAGCCGAGGTCGTCGTCGCTGAGCTTGACGATGTCGGCCCACTCGCACCAGCGCGCCACCGGGTAGTCGGCCGGGCTTGCGAGGCTGGGGCGGACGTTCGGGTCGATCGAGACGGTCGCCCGCGCGGCGGCGGCACGCGCGAACTCCTCGACCAGCCCCCTGCCCGGCTCCCTGACCAGCGCGAGCGAGCCGGTGTGCAGGCAGGACACCGGGCCGAGCCGCTCGTGGTCCAGCTCGGACGGGCGCCACCCCCAGTCGGCGGTGCCGTCGGCGTAGAAGGTGTACGCGGCCCGGCCCTCGCCGTCGAGGGCGGCGACCGCCAGCGTGCTGGCCTCGCCGGCTGTCACGCAGCCGGACACGTCCACGCCGGAGGCGGTGAGGCGGTCGCGGAACAGCGTGCCGAACACGTCTCCCGAGAGCCGTCCGAGGAAGCGGGCCCGCGTGCCGAGCCGGGCGAGCGCGACCGCGGTGTTCGCGGGCCCACCGCCGGGCAGGACGCGCAGCGCCAGTTCGCTGGGGGACGCGCCGGAGCGGGCATCGGCGAAGGCGTCGGCGACGCACTCACCCAGAACAGCGATCATCATGGCCGCCTCTCCGGCGCCGTGGCCCAGGCCCGTACGGGACCGAGGGCGTCTGTCGGAACGCCAGCACATTATGCGTCCTGCCGACCGCCAACGCCTTCGGACCCCTCCGCCTCCCTGACAGAGAGCCCTTCACCTCCCTGGCGGAAAGCCTTCACCTCCCTGGCGGAGAGGCGGAAAGCCGCGCCCCACGTGGAGGCCCGCCCCCGCGCCCTCCGGCCCAGCCGGCCACCCCCACCGCGACCGGTCCCGGCGGCTCAACAGGGTGGGGTGGATGATCTCAGGAGCCCAAGGCGGAGGGGAGAGAGGTGGAGCTCCCGCCCTGCGCCCCCACCACGTCGGGGGTGGGGAGTCGAAGCTTCCGAGCCGCGTCCCTCACCCCGTCGGCAGTGGGGGAGTCCCCTGGCGCCCCCTGTGTCCTGTCGCCGGCGTCAGGGGCGGAGGCCGGTGAAGAGGTCGTCCTCCTGGTCGGGGGCGTCGACCTTGCAGAGCCGGCGCTCGAACGCCTCGTGCGAGAACGCCTGCTGCTGCGTCTCCTCGGGCATGCGCAGCAGGAAGATGTTCTCGCCCTGGCTCTCGTGCGCCCGCAGCGCCTTGAGCTTGCGCTCGACGTACGGGGAGATGTCGACGACCGTGGTGACGCGCTCGTCGGGGGTGCCGAAGTCGTCGGACGGCTGGAAGTCGCCGAGGTCCATGCCGCTGGCGCGCATCATCTCGAACATCCGCCGCATGGCGGCCCGCGGGATGGCGGTGTAGTAGAACTTGTCGGGAATGCCGGTGGCCTCGACGGCCGCCTCGGTGATGCGGTGGGCCTGGACGTGGTCGGGGTGGCCGTAGCCGCCGCCGCCCGTCTCGTCGTACGTGACGACGACCTGGGGACGGTAGCGCTCCATCAGCTCGCCGAGCCTCGCGGCGGCCTTCTCGACCGGCACGTTGGCGAACGCCTCGGTGTGGTGGTTGGTGTGCCAGCCGTCCATGCCGCTGTCCTGGTAGCCGAGCAGCTCGAGGTGGTCGACGGCCAGGTGGCCCGCGGACTCGCGCAGCTCCGCCAGCCGCCGCTCGGCCACCGCGGCCGGGTCGTGCCCGGGATCGCCCGGCTTGACCCCGCCCGGGCCGTCGCCCTGCTCGCCGTTGGTGCAGGTGACCAGGACCGTGCGGATGCCCTCCTCGGCGTAGCGGGCGAGGACGCCGCCGGTGCTCAGGCACTCGTCGTCGGGGTGTGCGTGTACGACCATCAGGGTGAGTTGCCGATCCATGGCTGGAAACCCTACTCGCCGCCGCCGACACTTCCGCCGTCGCCGCCCGCGTGACAGCGGGCCGGTTCTTGGTGGAAAGCCTAGCCCGCCGTTTCCAGGGCAAGGGGAAAGCCTGACCAGAGGAGGAAACGGTGAACACTGCGCAGAAGGCGGGGCAGGAGGCCAAGGGCGCGGCGCGCCGGGCCGCCGACAGCCCGGTTCTGACTGTGCTGGCCCGCGTCGGCCTGGCCTGCCGGGGCGTCCTGTACGGTCTCATCGGCGTGCTGGCGGTGCAGATCGCCCTGGACGGCGGCAAGCGCGAAGCCGACAAGTCGGGCGCCATCTCCACCGTCGCCGCGCTGCCCTTCGGTTTCGCCATTCTGTGGATCATGGTCGTCGGGTTCGCCGCGCTGGCCCTGTGGCAGGCGTCGGAGGCGGTGTTCGGCCACCGCAGGGCCTCCGACCGGGCCTCCTCGGTGGGCCGGGTGGCGGTGTACACGGCGGTGGTCGCCAGCCTGCTCACCATGCTGTTCGCCGGACGGGCGACGTCCGACGACGCCAGGTCGCACGACATCACCGGCAAGCTGCTGGCGCTGCCCGGCGGGCAGTGGATCGTGGGCCTGGTCGGCGTGGCGATCGTGGCGCTCGGGGCGTACTGGGTGCGCGAGGGCGTCAAGAAGAGGTTCGAGAAGGAGCTCGACCTGGGCAGGATGTCGCCCGCGGCCCGTTCGGCGATGGAGCGGCTGGGCGTCGCCGGGTACCTCGCGCGCGGGGCGATCGCCGCGCTGGCCGGGATCTTCGTCGTCCAGGCGGCGATCAGCTTCGACCCCGACAAGGCGGGCGGCATCGACGCGACGCTGCGGCAGTTCGCCGACACGCCGGCGGGGCCGTGGCTGCTCGTGGCGGTGGCGCTGGGGCTGGTGCTCTTCGCCGGGTACTGCTTCGGCGAGTCGCGCTGGCGCCGGACCTGACGGCTCCCACGGGCCCCCCTTACTGCCCAGGCTGCGCGGTCGCCGGCAAGGCTCAGGCTGCGCGGTCGCCGGCAAGGCTCAGGCGGCGCGTCGCCCGTGGGGTTCAGGCGGCGGGTGCCGGCGCCGATGCCGTCGGCGTACCGGGACACCTCGCGCAGCCCGTCCGGCTTCATCATGTCGTCGTACGTACGGGTGTCGCCGCCCGCCATCCAGTCGTACGGCGCGCCGCCCGCGGTGACGAGCTGGATCAGCGGCAGGCGGGTCCTGCCGTGCAGCTCCCGCAGGTTCGCGGTCTCGGACGACTGGATGTACGCCTTGCGCACCTTGTACCGGTTGAGGAGGTCGAGCAGCGGCTCCTCCACGGACAGGCCGATCGCGTCGAAGTACGTGGGGTGCTTGGTCTCCGGGTAGACGCCCACGCCGTGCTCGATCGCCAGCCGCACGACCTCCTCGAACGTCGGGATCTCGGCGAGCCCGTCGAACGCGGTGTTGTCGGGGCGCAGCTCGGGCGCCCGTTCCTCGGCGCGCAGCGTCTTCAGTTCTGCCGGCGTGAAGTCCTCCGTGAACCAGCCGGGCACGGGGCGGCCGTCCACGGTCTTGGTGGTGCGCCGGTCGGCGAACTCGGGGTGGGCGGCGATGTTTGTGGTCCCGGAGATCTCGTTCTCGTGCCTGGCGACCAGCACGTGGTCCTTGGTGGAGACGAGGTGGGGCTCGATGCAGTCGGCGCCGAGGGCGATGGCGGCCTCGTACGACAGGAGGGTGTGCGCGGGCCGGTGCGCGCCGGCGCCCCGGTGGCCGATGACGACGGGGGCGTGGCCGCGGCGGTCGGCGGCGGCGGGAGGGGTCTGGGCCACCACGGCGGCGACCGTCCCGGCGGTCAGGACGGCCAGTACGCCCGCGAGTAAGCTGCGCGTCTTCATGGGGCGGACGGCAGAGCGCGGAGGTGGCCCCGGCGTCAAGGGAGAGCGGACGCACGGAGACGGGCGGGACCAGGCCCGCCCTCGCCTGGGACGGCTCCCCGGGCCTGGTCCGCGTCCGGGTCCGGCGCCGGTCGTGACGCGCGCCGGCGACCGCTGGTCACTCAGCCATATCCCGGCAGAGCGGCGCCCGCAACGGGCGTACGGCCCCGGACCTGGCGGCGGCGAGCACCGCCAGCACGGCCAGCAGCAGCCACGCCGCCACGAGGGCGGTGAGCCAGACCCAACCGGCATGGCCGTAGACGGCGCTGCCCGCCGTGCCGCCCGCGCCGCTGCCCAGGTAGTAGCAGAGCGTGTACGCCCCGGCGGCGGTCCCGCGGGCCTCGGGCGGCGCCTGCGCGGCGACCCAGGCGTTGGCGAGGGCGTGCGCCGCGAAGAACCCGGCCGTCAGCACCGCGAAGCCGGCGACGACGAGGGGGAGCGGCGCGGCCGACGTCAGCAGGGTGCCGGCCAGGGTGGTCAGCAGCGCGGCCACCAGGGCCGGGGTGCGGCCGAGCCGCGACTCGAGGCGTCCGGCGGCGGCGGAGGAGACGGTGCCGAGCGCGTACGAGAGGAACACCAGCGACGCGGCGGCGGGGGCGAGCGAGAGGGGCGGCGAGGTCAGCCGGAACCCGGCCGCGTTGTAGAGGGCGACGAACGACCCCATGGCCAGGCCGCCGACCGCGTAGGCCGGCGCCAGGCCGGGCCCGAGCGCCTGCCGCCACCGGCCGGTCCCGCGCCCGGCGAGAGCCCGGCCCCTGGTCGGCGGGTGGGAAGGGGGCAGGGTGAGGGCGGTGTAGGCGGCGCAGGCCAGGGCCAGGGCGGCGACGACCGCCATGGCCCAGCGCCAGCCGAGCGGCCCCGCCGTGAACCCGGCGCCCAGCCTGCCGAGCATCCCGCCCACCGAGTTGCCCGCGATCATCGCACCCACGGCGGCGGCCAGCCGCGCCTTCCCCACCTGGTCGGCCAGGTACGCCGCCCCCACCCCCGCGAACCCGGCCACCGCCACCCCCTGCAGCGCGCGCAGCACCAGCAGCACGGGGAACGAGGGGGCGAGCGGCAGCAGCAGCCCGGCCGCCGCGGAGGTCAGGACCGACCAGACGATCACCCGCCGCCGCCCGACGGCCTGCGCCAGCGCGGCGAGCGGCAGCACGGCCACGGCGAGCGCGGTCGTGGCCACGCCGATCGCGAGCGACGCGGCGCCGGGGTCGAGCTTGTACGCGGCGGCGAGCTGCGGCAGCACGGGCTGCGGCGCGTACAGCGAGGCGAAGGTCGAGATGCCGGCCGCGGCGACGGCCGCGCCGACCCGCCGCGTGTCCGCTGGAGCTGAGATGGCCACCTCCGCAACGCTAAGCAAGGCTAATAAATACGTCCAATGCGCCAATGAGCGATAATTCATACCGTGATGGATGAAACGGTGGCCGCGCGGCTCGCTCCCTCGCTGGCGCTGCTCGCGGCGGTCGGCGAGACCGGCCACGTCACGCGGGCGGCCGAGCTGCTGGGCATCCCCCAGCCGACCGCCAGCAGGAGGCTCGCCGCGCTGGCCGACCTCCTGGGGACGCCGCTCGTCGTCCCGTACGGACGCGGCATCAGGCTCACCCGCGCGGGCAGGACCCTGGCCGCCGCCTCCGGCCGGGCGCTCGCCACGGTGACGGCGGCGGCCCGCGAGGTCAGGGAGGAGAGCGACCCGGGCAGCGGCCACGTCGTGCTCGGCTTCCTGCACCTGCTCGGCCGCACGCTCGTGCCGTCGCTGATCCGGGGCTTCCGCGAGCGCGGCCCGCGCGTGCGCTTCAGCCTCGCGCAGGGGTCGCGGCAGGAGATGCTGCGCGGGCTGCGCGAGGGCGACATCGACCTGGTGTTCGTCGCGCCGCTTCCCGAGGACGACCCCGAGCTGGTCAGCGTGGCGCTGGCCGAGCAGGAGCTGGTGCTGTCGGTCCCGCAGGGGCACCGCTTCGCCGCGCGCGGCCGGGTGCGGGCCGCCGACCTGGCCGGGGAGGAGCTGGTGACGCTGGAGCACGGCTACGGCCTGCGGCAGATCACCGACGACCTGTGCGCGGCGGCCGGGTTCGAGCCGCGCATCGCGTTCGAGGGCCAGGAGTCGGAGACGGTGCGCGGGCTGGTCGCGGCGGGGCTCGGGGTGGCCCTGCTGCCGCGGTCGGGGCCGCCTCCGTCAGGGGTGGCGGAGGTGCCGCTGTCGCCGCCCGTGTTCAGGACGATCGGCGCCTGCTGGCCCGCGGGGGAGCGGCTCACCCCGGCGGCGCGGGCGTTCCGCGACCACGTCCGCTCGGGCGAGGCCGACGTCGGTCCTGGCCTGCGCCCCGTGAGAGCGGCGACCGCCGCCGTCCCGGATTCCGCTCCGTGACGCCGCCGTCACGGCCTCCCAGGCGCGGACGTTTCCCGCGAGCGGGGCGGGCCGGGCTGGCAGACTGGGCCGGTGACACATGACGGTGACGCGGGCGTGCCGGGCTCGCTGGCGAAGGCGCTCGCGGACGTCGTGGCCGAGCGGGCCGCCCAGGACACGACGTGGGGCATGCAGGCCCTTTCCGACGGCACCGGCGGGCCGGGCACGGTCGCGGCGGCCGACGCCGCGAGGGACGAGACGGGCGCGGCGTCACGCGCGGGCACGCTGACCTGGCGGCACATCCTGATGGAGGAGGTGCTGGAGGCCGTCGCCGAGGACGACCCGGGGCGGCTGCGCGCCGAGCTGGTGCAGGTGGCCGCGGTGGCGGTCAAGTGGATCCAGTCGCTCGACCGCCGGTCCGTCCCGCCGGCCGAGGTCCGTGCCGAACGGTTCCGGCCCATCGCGGACGTCCACGTCCTGCTCGTGCGCGACGGCCGGGTGCTGCTGGGCAGGCGGCGCGGCACCGGGTACGGCGACGGCCTGTGGCACCTGCCGTCCGGTCACCTGGAGGCGGACGAGCCGGTGACGGGCGCGGCGGTGCGCGAGGCGCGCGAGGAGCTGGGCGTCGTCGTCGACCCGGCGGATCTGGCGCTCGTCCACGTCATGCACCGCGCGCCCGAGCGGGTCGGCTTCTTCTTCGCCGCCCGCGCCTGGCGGGGCGAGCCGCGCAACGCCGAGCCGGACAAGTGCTCGGAGCTGGCCTGGTGGCCGCTGGACGGCCTGCCGGGCGACATGGTCGACTACCCGGCGCAGGCCGTCGCGCACGTCCTGGACGGCGTGCCGTTCGCCGAGCGCGGCTGGCCGCCCCCGCTCTCAGGCTGACCGCGCCAGGGCCTGGCCCGGCGTCCCCGGTCCCGGGCCCCGGCTCAGAAGTCCTCGCGCAGGCGGCGCTTGAGCACCTTGCCGGAGGCGTTCTTGGGCAGGGCGTCCACGAACGCCACCCGCTTGGGCGTCTTGAACGGCGCCAGGCGCTCGCGCAGGAAGGCGATCAGCTCCTCGGCCGTCAGCGTGGCGCCGGCGCGCAGCACCACGGCCGCCGTGACCGCCTCGATCCACTTCTCGTCCGGCACGCCGAAGACGGCCGCCTCGGCCACCGCCGGGTGCTGGTAGATGGCCTCCTCCACCTCGCGGCTTGCCACGTTCTCGCCGCCCGACTTGATCATGTCCTTCTTCCTGTCCACGACGGACAGGTAGCCGTCCTCGTCCATGACGCCGAGGTCGCCGCTGTGGAACCAGCCGCCGCGGAACGCCTCGGCGGTCTTGTCGGGGTCGTCCCAGTAGCCGAGCATGGCGTGGGGGCTGCGGTGGACGATCTCGCCGACGACGCCGGGCGGCACCGGGCGGCCGTCCTCGTCGACGACGCGGGTCTCGACGTTGAGCGCGGGACGCCCGGCGGAGCCCGGCCTGGTGAGCTGCTCGTCGGGGCCGAGGATGGTGGCGACGGGGGCCATCTCGGTCTGGCCGTAGAAGTTGAACAGCCGCACGTCCGGCAGCCGGGTGGCGATCTCCTTCAGCACCTCCACCGGCATGATGGACGCCCCGTAGTACCCCTTGCGCAGCGACGACAGGTCGCGGCGGTCGAAGTCGGGGTGGCGCAGCAGGCCGATCCAGACGGTCGGGGGGCAGAACAGCTTGGTGGCGCGCTCGGCCTCGACGGCGGCGAGGATCGCGGCCGGGTCGGCGCCGGGCAGGACGACGTTCGTCGCGCCCAGGTAGATGCCCGGGGTGAGGAAGCAGTGGAGCTGGGCGCAGTGGTAGAGGGGCAGGGAGTGCACCTCGACGTCGTCGCGGCTCATCTCGCCGTCGACGACGCAGGTGACGTACTGGGCGACGAGGCCGCGGCTGGACAGCGTGGCGCCCTTGGGCCGCGACTCGGTGCCGCTCGTGTACATGAGCTGGATGGGGTCGTCGTCGGCGAGGTCCACGTCGGGCTCGGCGGCGTCGGGGTGCTCGGCCCAGGCGGTGAACGGCTCCCAGCCGTCGGCGGCGGCGCCGATCACGCCGCGCACGGCCACCTCGGGCCCGGCCGCGGCGGCGGCCACGGGCAGCAGCGCGTCCTCCACCAGCATGCCGGTGGCGCCGGAGTGCCGCAGGATGTAGGCGACCTCGTCGGGGCCGAGCATGAAGTTGATCGGCACGGAGATCGCCCCGAGCCTGGCCAGGGCGAAGTACGCGACGACGAACGCGTGGTTGTTGTGGCTGAACAGGGCGAACCTGTCGCCCTTGCGCACGCCGCGCGCGGCCAGGGCGTTGGCGGCGCGGTTGACGGTCAGGTCGAGGTCGGCGTAGCTCTGGCGCAGGTCGCCGTGGATCAGGGCGGTCTTGCCCGGGTAGCGGGCGGCGGAGCGTCGCAGCAGGTCACCGATGGCGTTCCGGCGCGTGGTCATGAGCGCGTCCTCCTGTGCACCGAATGATGTTCGGGTGATCCTAGCCGGAAAACGCGGGAGGCGCCCGCCCTCCGGCGGGCGCCTCGTGGTCACGTCAGGTCTGCGAGCCGCCACCCGGCTGGGTGACGCCGTTGACCTTCAGCGTGTACGGCGCGTACTGCTGCACCTGCTCGGTCGGCTCGTCGTACGCCACCACCGCCACGACCTGCGGGAACAGGGCGAACGGGGCGAGCTGCAGCCGGTTCAGCGAGATGGTGCCCTTGCCGTCGAACTGCACCTGCAGGGCCACCTCGTGCTTGTCGTCCAGGCCCACCAGCCGGACGTTCCAGTTGCTCACGGGCGTCGGGGCGATCTCCGTGGGCGAGTCGAACGGGTCGAGGCTCGACCCGTCGCTGACGGCCGTGCCGCCGACGGTGACGTCGTCGACCTTCAGGCCGCCCTCGTTGACCCCGCCGTCGCTCACGTACTGGAAGCCGAGCAGGATCTCCTTGCCCGCGTAGGCGGACAGGTCGTAGCTGCGCGGCTCGAAGCCCGTGGTGGAGCCGTTCAGAGCGGGGCCGAGCGGTCCTGTCACGGTCTTGTCGCCGGCGACCGCCGTGTACGTCTTGCCGCCGTCGGTGGAGACGTTCACGTACGCGTAGTCGAAGCCCTCCTCCGCGCCGTACTTCGCGAGGAAGCGCAGCGTCGGGTCGGCGGCGGGGACCGTCAACTTGGTCACGGCGGCGACGTTGAGGTTGCTGGCGTTGCCGGACCAGAGCACGGGGTTGCCGGCGCGGTCGGGGTCGTCGGAGACGACGGTCCAGGCCAGCGGGATCGGGGGCAGCGTCTTGGCGCCCTCGAAGGACAGGGAGCGCAGGTCGCGGCCCTTGAGCACGGTGCCCTGCGCGTCGCGCAGCGCCACGTAGTCGGCGCCGTTGGGCGCGGCGCCCGGCGTGGCGTGCGAGGCCGGGTTGGCGAGGTTGACGGTGGAGTTGAGGCTCGCGCTCGTCACGCGCTTCTTCGGCACGCCGAGCATGACGCCCTTGGAGGACTGCCCGACGACCTTGTCGACCAGGACCATCGTCTGGTAGTCGTGCAGCACCTTGTACATGTCGGTGACGCCCTCGCCCTCCAGCGCCGCCTTGACACCGGCCAGGCCCTGGTGGTCGCCGTCGCGGTGCAGCTTGGACAGGAAGTCCGCGCCGTACCGGTCGAGCAGGAACAGCATGAACGAGTAGGCGTTGCCGTAGTCGGCGAGCACGGCGCTGCCGCTGCTGCCCTCACCCCAGAGGGTCAGCGCGTTCTCGGGGCCGCCGCAGTCGCGCGGGTTCGGGTTGTACGGCGCCTGGACCGTTCCGAAGCCCTGGAAGCAGTAGATGTGGCTGTCGGCGCCCTTCTCCCAGATGGTCGCCCTGGCGTTGGTGTAGCCGGTGAGGGTCGCGGCGTAGTCGGACAGGCCCTCGTTGACCCAGGTGGTCTCCAGCGGGTCGGTGTAGTAGTGCAGCAGGTGCTGCCACTCGTGCGCGAACGTGGACTCGTACTGGTTCGGCCGGGCGGCGCGCGACGTGCACAGGTCGTTCGTGGGCTCGTCGGGCGGGTTGGCGCCGGTCCTGTGGGCCCAGTCGAACGCGTCAACCGTCATCACGTTGCGGTCGAACAGCTCGTTGAGCTGCGAGGAGAAGAAGCCCGCGATGTAGGTGGGCGCCTGGGGGAAGGTGTAGAAGTTGTCGTCCCTGACGTTGTCGACGAGCGTCACGGTGCGGTTGCCCGCGCCGGTGTAGACGCCGCCGTTGCCGTTCGCGTCGGGGCCGATCCTGGCGTTCGACCCGTCACGGTCGGGCGGGGTGCTGAAGGCCGCCGTCTCCTTCGGGTACATGTTGCCGTCGAACTGCTCGACCAGGTGCTGGACCTGCGCGTCGGTGATCTCGACGGTGCCGGGCACCTGCATGCGGCAGTCGCCCTGGGGGAAGGCCAGGTCGTTGGCGACCCAGACCTCGATGTTGTCGCCCACGCCGCGCAGCGTGTAGTCCTTGCGGTAGTACTGGCCGTTGTAGTCGTCGAGGCCGAGCCACTGGCGGACGGTGCCCACCGGCGGCGTCTCGGCGGCCTGCGCGGTGCGCGCCGTCTTCCTGGCCTCGTACTTGGCCGGCACCTCGACCTTCTTGCCGTCCAGCGTGAAGTCCTTGCGCGTCAGTTCCCTGACGTCGCTGGGCGGGGCCGCCTTGGTGTCGTCGGCCGCCGCGGGCAGCGCCGACAGCAGCGGTAACGCGAGCAGAGCGGCTGCGAATCCGATGATTCGGTTGCGCGCCATGAAACCCCCTTTGTGTGGGTGTTGCTCGGGTGTTGGTTTGGGGTGACATGCCGTGATTACCGAACCTTGATCGAGTGCACAAGGCAAGCATCTGCCAACAAACCGCCCCCGAATTGGTGACCAGGCGGAGGCGGAAGGCGGAAGGTCAGTCCAGGGCGTCCCACGGGACGGCGTCGTACCAGCCGAGCACGCGCGCCGCCAGCGCGGGGTCGGGGCGCAGCGCGACGTCGTCCACCTGGCCCACCGGCACCACGCCGCGCGAGTTGCACACGAACACCAGCCCGAGCCCCGCCAGGTCGGCGACCTTCAGCGGCCGCCGCTCCTGGGGCACGTCCACGCGCTCCAGCAGCCGCATGGTGATGCCGCGCAGCATGGGCGCGTCGGGCCAGACCAGGCGCTCGCCGTCGAAGCAGCCGAGGTTCGTGATCGAGCCCTCGCTGACGATCCCGTGCGCGGACGTCAGCAGCGCCTCGTCGTACCCCTCGCGCCCCACCAGCCGCCCCAGGTGCGCCTGCGCGAAGCCCGCCGCCTTCTTCACGTGGGGGAGGTAACGCTGGAAGACGACCGACCGGAGCCGATAGGGCCCCTGCTCCGCCTCCGCCGGCGGGGCGAGCGTGGCGAGGACGTGCGGCCGGTCGGTCTCCACGACGTACACGCGCACGCTCCCGTCGCGGGCGTCGCCGCCGAGCACGGCACGGACGGCCCCGAGCACCGCGTCGCGGTCCACCGGGGCGCCGAACAGCTCACGGTTGGCCTCGTCCAGGCGGGCCAGGTGCAGGTCCAGGCCGCGCACCCGCCGGTTCCTCACCTGCATGGCGGTGAAGTGCCCGTAGCGGGCGGTCAGCATGAAGCGGGCGTCGGCCCCCACGGGGCGGCCGTCGATCACGGCGCGTTCGATCACGGCGCCT
Source organism: Nonomuraea pusilla (assembly GCF_900109355.1). Classification (GTDB taxonomy): domain Bacteria; phylum Actinomycetota; class Actinomycetes; order Streptosporangiales; family Streptosporangiaceae; genus Nonomuraea; species Nonomuraea pusilla. The sequence continues at coordinate 297,232 of NZ_FOBF01000007.1, read as the reverse complement.
CCTCTCCGTTCCGCCCCATGATCTCCTATTTCCCGTAGACGCCGACGCGCCAGCGGACCGGCCGGTTGGGGGCCTGGCCGATCAGGTCCACCGTCCCGGTGACGGTGACCCGCTCGCCTTCGCGCAACCCGTGGAACTCGGTCATCGCCATGGGGAACGGCCTCGTCCTCCACACCCCGCAGACGACCTTCCCCGGCCGGCCGTCCACCCGGTAGGTGACGCGCAGCCGCCCGGCGAGGTCGCCGGTGCAGATCTGCTCCACGGCGAGGGTCTTCCCGCTCGTCACGGTGAGGGTGAAGCGGCGGTCGCCCGGCCACAGGCCGGTGGCCGAGCCGGCCAGGCGCCAGCGTCCCAGGCGGGCCGGCATCGCCTTGACCGGCTCCGGCTGCACGGCGCGTGCCGGGGGCGTCCACTCGTAGACAGCCAGCCGCCACTCGCGACGAGCATCTGGTCGTTGGGCCGCCCGCCCGGCGCGCCCGCGCACACCGCGGCCACCTCCAGCGGCTTGCCCGAGACCGGCACCTTGACGGCCGCCCGCAGGGTGCCGGTCCTGCCGATCCCGGCCTCCGCCAGCCGCCGGTAGACGGTGCCGTCGGGCGAGGTGAACGTCTCCGGCAGGTCGACCGGCACCTCCACCGGCTCGCGCACGGCTCCGGCCGTCGGGGCGGCCGTCGGGGCGACCGCCGTGGTGCCCTCCGTCGGCGCCGTTCCGGGGAGCAGCGCCGCCCACAGCGTGACGGCGGCGGCCACCGCCGTCACCGCCGTCACCGCCGTCGCCCCCGTCGCGGATCCTTGCGACGGGAGTGACGCGGCGGCGCGTCCGTCAGGTTGCCTCGGCCGGCATCACGGTGAACGGCACCAGCTCGCCGAGGCCGCGTACCGACAGCCGGTCCACGGCCCGCAGCCGGAACGCCCGGTCGCCCTCCAGCTCCCCGGCCAGCTCGGGGTCGGCGAGGATCGTTCCAGGCAGGGCGAGCGCGGTGAGCCTGCTGGCGAGGTTGACGGTGGTGCCGAAGACGTCGCCCATGCGCCAGATCACCGGCCCCGCGGCCAGGCCGACGCGCAGCTCGGGCAGGTCCCTGCCGCGGGCGTGGATCTGCGACAGGCGTACCGCGATCTCGGCGGCGACGCCCGCCTTGTCGGCCACGAACAGCACGGAGTCGCCGAGCGTCTTGACGACCCGCCCGCCCGAGGAGGTGACGACGTCGGCCGAGCGGCCCTCGAAGGTGTCGACCAGCCTGGCGAGCTCCGTCGCGGTGATCTGCCTGCTGAGCCGGGTGAAGGCGACGAGGTCGGCGAACCCGACCGACAGCCGCACGGAGCTCATGTCCTGGTCGGCGATGCGTCCCGCGGCGGCGGCGAGCTGGCGCTGCCAGGCGTACACGAGGAGCCGCGCCAGGTCGGGCACGACCAGCTCGGCCCGCCTGCGCCAGGCGCGCGGCCGCTCGGCCAGCGGCACCCCGGCCTGGTCGAGCGCCTCGGCGCCCAGCTCGGCCTGCGACTCGGCGAGCCGCGCCGTGGCCCGGCCCAGCGAGCGGGCCATGAGCAGGACGTGCTCCTCGTCGTACACGCCTGAGCTGACCATGCCGAGCAGGGTCTTGAGCGCCTCGACGTCGGAGTCGGTGAACTCGACGGCGTCGGAGGCGACGTTCGGGAAGCCGAGGGCGCGCCAGAACCTGCGGGCCCGGTACAGCGGAACGCCCGCCAGGTCCGCGACCTGGCGGCTGGTGTAGCGGCGCGGCTCGCGGAGGAACGCCTCCGCCAGCCCGTCCCCATCCACGCGCGCCACGTGGGCAAGATAACACTCTGTGCCAGGAAAGTGGGAAAAACGGACTTTCATTCCAGTAGCGCGAGCAGCGCCGGTCGTTCCCCCTCCGGCACGTACACCGCGTAGTAGTCGTACATGGTGCGGCGCGCCAGCCGGGCGGCCAGCGGGCCGTCGCCCGCGCGCACCGCGGCCAGCACCTCCTCGTGGTGCCCGATGCTCTCCAGCATCAGCGCCTTCCTGTCGGACGCCCCCGCGATCTTCTCGGAGACCAGGTCGAGCACGATCGACCGGACGACGTCGGTGCAGATCTGGATGAGCTTGTTGCCGCTCGCCCGCGCCACCGCGTCGTGGAAGGCCACGTCGGCGGCGCTGAACGACTCGTAGCTCTCCTCGACCGCCTCGCGCATGCGCGCGATCGCCGCGTCCATCTCGGCGAGCTGCTCCTCGGTGCGCAGGCGGGCGGCGAGGAGGTTCGCCGACGCGTCGAGCACCATCCTGAACTGCACCAGCTCGGCCAGCGACAGCTCGGACACGCGCGCCAGCGTGGACATCGACTTGTGCAGCGTCGCGGGCGAGAACGCCAGCACCTCCGCCCCGTTCGGGTCGCCGGGGCGTGAGCGCACCAGCCCCCGCGCCTGGAGCACCCGCAGCGCCTCGCGGACGGTGGACCTGCTCACCGAGAACTGCACCATCAGGTCGCGCTCGCTCGGAAGGCGCTGGCCCGGCGTCAGGACGCCGCGCTCGATCGCCTCCTCGACCTGCTCGACGACCCGCTCGTACGCCCGCACGGCCTGTACCGGCTCGAACCGCGGACCACCCATCTCAGCCCCCTTGACCAGAGCCGTCGCGGACTGGCAATGTGCAGAGCCTACTGGTCCGACCAGTGCACTAGCCAGGAGGCTGTAAGACATGAGGCGAATCGGAATCTGGATCGCCGTGGGCGGTCTCCTGCTCGGAACGGCCGCCTGCGGCGGCGGCAGCGGGAGCGGCACCGGCGGGTCCGGAGCCCCCAAGTCCGCGTCGCTGTCGGTCGGGTTCGTGGCCGAGCCCGCCAACCTCGACTTCACCTCCACCGAGGGCGCGGCGATCCCCCAGGCCCTGCTCGTCAACGTGTACGAGGGCCTGGTCAAGCTCAGCCAGGACGGCGAGATCCAGCCCCTCCTCGCGGAGAAGTGGGACGTCTCGGACGACCGCACCACCTACACCTTCACCCTGCGCAAGGGCGTCACCTTCTCCGACGGCGCCCCCTTCACCGCCGACGACGTCGTCTTCTCGCTCGGCCGGGTCAAGACCGACTGGAAGCTCAAGATCAAGAGCCAGTTCGACGTCGTCGACAAGGTCGAGAAGAAGGACGACTCCACCGTCGTCGTCACGCTGAAGCAGCCGAGCAACGGCTTCCTGTACGCCATGGCCACCAGGCTCGGCGCGATGTTCAGCCGCACCGGCGTCTCCGACCTGGCCAACAAGCCGGTCGGCACCGGCCCCTACGTGCTGGGCGCGTGGCGGCGCGGCGACTCCATCAGGCTCGAAGCCAACGCCAGGTACTGGGGGACCAAGCCGGCCGTCCCGTCGGTCACCCTGAAGTACTTCAAGGACGCCACGGCGATGAACAACGCGCTGCTGACCGGCGGCATCGACGTCATCTCCGCCGTCCAGGCGCCCGAGTCGCTGCAGCAGTTCTCCGACCCCAACCGCTTCCAGGTGATCGAGGGCACCACGAACGGCGAGGTGGTGCTGTCGATGAACAACGCCCGCCCGCCGTTCAGCGACAAGAAGGCCCGCCAGGCCGTCAGGTACGCCATCGACCACAAGGCGCTGCTCGACACCGCCTGGGCCGGGCGCGGCCAGCTCATCGGCTCGATGGTGCCGCCCACCGACCCCTGGTACGAGGACCGCACCGGCGACTACCCGTACGACCCGGCCAAGGCCAAGGAGCTGCTGGGCGGCAAGACGTACACGGTGAAGATGCGCATCCCCAACCTGCCGTACGCGGTGGCGAGCGCGCAGGTGGTCAAGTCGCAGCTCGCGCAGGTGGGCATCACGGCCGACATCGAGCCACTGGAGTTCCCCGCCCGCTGGCTGGACGTGGTGTTCAAGCAGGGCGACTACGACCTGTCCATCATCAACCACATCGAGCCCCGCGACATGGGGATTTTTGCCGATAAGTCGTACTACTTCCATTACGACAATCCCCAGTTCGGGAAGCTGCTGGCCTCCGCCGACAGCGGCACCGAGCAGCAGCAGACCGACGACCTCAAGCAGGCCGCCAAGCTGCTCTCCGACGACGCCGCCGCCGACTGGCTGTTCCTCTTCCCCAACCTGATCGTGGCGAAGAAGGGCGTCACCGGGCTGCCGAAGAACGCCATCGCGGAGTCCTTCGACTTCACCGGACTCGCCAAGCAGTGATCCTGTACCTGCTCAAGCGGCTGGCGGTGCTCGCCGCGAGCATCGCCGCCGCCGGGGTCGCCGTCTTCGCCTTCATGGCGCTGCTGCCCGGCGACCCCGCCGAGGTCGCCCTCGGCGTCAACGCCACCCCCGAGGCCGTCGCGGCGCTGCGCACCCAGTTCGGCACCGACCGCCCCGCCGCCGCGCAGTTCCTCGACTGGTTCGGCGGGCTCGCCGGCGGCGACTTCGGCGTCTCGTACGTCACGAGCTCGCCCGTCGGCCCGCAGATCGGCGACAGGCTCGGCGTGACCGCCGTGCTCGTGCTCGGCGGCATGGCGGTCGCCCTGCTCATCGCGGTGCCGCTGGGGACGTTCGCGGCCGTCCACCACCGCAACCCGCTCGGCGCCGCCATCAGCGCCGCCAGCCAGGCCGGCATCGCCGTCCCCGCGTTCCTCGCCGGCATCCTGCTCGTCTACGTCTTCGCGGTGAAGGCGCAGGCGCTGCCCTCCGGCGGCTACGTGCCCCTCGCCGACGACCCGGCCGAGTGGCTGCGCGGCCTGGTGCTGCCCTGGCTGTCGCTCGGCCTCGTCCAGGGCGCCGTCCTCACCCGGTACGTGCGCAGCGCCGTCCTCGACGTGATGCGCGAGGACTACCTGCGCACCGCCCGCGCCAAGGGCCGCGGCGCGCTCGGCGCCCTGTGGCGGCACGGCCTGCGCAACGCCTCCGTCCCCGTCGTCACCGTCCTCGGCCTGCAGCTCGCCACGCTGCTCGTCGGCGCGGTCGTCGTCGAACGGGTCTTCGTCATCCCCGGGCTCGGCGACCTGCTGCTCAACGGCGTCGCCGCCCGCGACCTGCTGCTCGTCCAGGGCGTCGTCATGGTGCTGGTGGCCGCCGTGCTCCTGATCAACTTCGTGGTGGACGTGACCTACCACCTGCTCGACCCGAGGCTGCGATGACAGGCCGGATGAACGCCTCCCTGCTGACCGGCGGCGCGCTCGTCGGGGTCGTCGTGCTGGCGGCCCTCGCGTCCTTCGTCTGGACGCCGCACGACCCCACCCTCGTCGACGCCGCGCGCAAGCTCCACGAGCCGGGCGGCGGCTACCTCCTGGGCGCCGACAAGTTCGGCCGCGACACCTTCAGCCAGCTCATGGTCGGCGCCCGCACCACCCTGTACGTCGGCGTGGTCGCCGTCGGCATCGCCGCGCTGCTCGGCACGCCGCTCGGCGTGATCGCCGGGATGACGCCGCGCGGCTGGCTGTCGGAGCTCATCATGCGGGTGAACGACCTGGTGTTCGCCTTCCCCGCGCTGCTGCTCGCCGTCATGCTCGGCGCCGTCTACGGGGCGGACACGCTCACCGCGATGATCGCCATCGGGGTGTCCACCGTCCCCGCCTTCGCCCGCGTCGCCAGGGCCGCCACCCTGCAGGTCATGGTGACCGACTACGTCCTCGCCGCCCGCGCCGCCGGCCGCGGCCCCGGCGCCATCGCGACCCGGCACGTCCTGCCGAACATCGGCTCCGTGCTCATCGTGCAGGCGTCGGTGTCGTTCGCCATCGCGATCCTCGCCGAGGCGGCGCTGTCGTTCCTCGGCTTCGGCACCAGGCCGCCCACCCCCTCCTGGGGCCGGATGCTCCAGGAGTCGCAGGAGCTGCTGTTCTCCACGCCGCGCCTGGCGCTGTGGCCCGGCCTCGCCATCGCGGTGGCCGTGCTCGGGTTCAACCTGCTCGGCGACGGCCTGCGCGACTTCCTCGACCCCAAGCTCAGGAGGATCCGTGCTGAGCGTTGACGGTCTCGACGTCCACGCCGGGCCCGTGCGGCTCGTCCGCGACGTGTCGTTCGGCATCGGGCCGGGCGAGCGCGTCGGGCTGATCGGCGAGTCCGGCTCCGGCAAGTCGCTCACCGCGCTGTCGCTCATGGGGCTGCTCCCCGAGGGCGTCACCGCCTCGGGACGCGCCACCCTGGACGGCGACGACCTCGTCGGCGTGCCGGAACGCCGGCTGAAGCGGCTGCGCGGCCGCGAGGTGTCCATGGTGTTCCAGGAGCCCATGACCGCGCTCAACCCGCTCATGCGCGTCGGCGCCCAGGTGGCCGAGGTGATGACGCTGCACGGCAGGCCGCGCGCCGAGGCCCGCGAGCGGGCCGTCCACCTGCTCGGGCGGGTGCGGCTGCCGCGTCCCGAGCAGATCGCCCGCGCCTACCCGCACCAGCTGTCCGGCGGGCAGCGCCAGCGCGTCATGCTCGCCATCGCCCTGGCGAACGAGCCCCGCCTGCTCATCTGCGACGAGCCCACCACCGCGCTCGACGTCACCGTGCAGAAGCAGATGCTGGAGCTGATCGCCGAGGTCGCGCCCGCGCTGCTGTTCATCACGCACGACCTGGCCGTGGTCGCGTCCGTGTGCGAGCGGGTCGTCGTCATGTACGGCGGGCGCGTCGTCGAGAGCGGCCCCATCCGCGAGGTCTTCACCAACCCGCGCCACCGCTACACCGAGGGGCTGCTGGCGGCCTCCCGGCTGACGCCGCGCGGTACCAGGCTGCCCACGATCAAGGGCAGCGTCCCCGCGGCCGGAGGGTTCCCCGACGGCTGCGTGTTCAGGAACCGCTGCCCCCACGCCACCGAGGCGTGCGAGCAGGAACCGGCGCTGACAGGAGACGGACATGCCTTCGCGTGCTGGCACCCCGCCGGCTGACTCCCCGCGCGACGAGCCGAGCGAGACCCCGCCGAGCGAGACCCCCGTGATCGAGGCCCCCGCGTTGATCGATGCCGCCGCGTTGATCGAGGTCGCCGGGCTCAACCGCGTCTACCGCCGCCCCCGCACGTCCCTGACCCGGCCGGGCGAGGCCGTCCACGCCCTGCGCGACGTGTCACTGACCGTGCGGCGCGGCGAGCGGTTCGGCATCGTCGGCGAGTCCGGGTCGGGCAAGTCCACGCTGCTGCGCCTGCTGTGCGGGCTCGACCGGCCCACCAGCGGCTCCGTCAGGTTCGACGGCCGGGAGATCACCGGCCTGCCCGAACGGGGCCTGCGCTTCCTGCGGGAGAACCTGCAGATCGTCTTCCAGGACCCGATGAGCTCGCTCGACCCCCGCATGCGCGTGCGCGACCTGGTCGCCGAGCCGCTCGTCGCGCTCGGCCTGCCCGTCGGCGGGCGCGTCGCCGAGCTGCTGGAGGAGGTGGGGCTGCCCGCCTCCGCCGCCGACCGCTACCCCCACCAGTTCTCCGGCGGGCAGCGCCAGCGCATCGCCATCGCCCGCGCGCTCGCCCCCAAGCCCAAGGTGCTCGTCGCCGACGAGCCGGTCAGCGCGCTGGACGTCTCCGTGCGCGGCCAGATACTCAACCTGCTCGCCGACCTGGTGGACGAGCTGGGGCTCACCCTGGTGTTCGTCTCGCACGACCTGGCCGTGGTACGGCACGTCTGCGAGACCGTCGCGGTCATGAGCGGCGGCGAGATCGTCGAGACCGGGCCGGTGGACGACGTGTGGGCGCGGCCCGCCCATCCGTACACGCGTGCCCTGCTGGAGGCCGTACCCACGTTGGAGGGATTGCTGTGATCGAGGTCGACGCCAGGGGAGTGGTGGAGTTCACGCAGGCGCTGGTGCGGATCCCCAGCACCAACGACCCGGCGAAGGGCCGCTCCGAGCTGCCCGCCGCCGAACTGGTGGCCGCCAGGATGCGTGAGTGGGGCTGGGAGCCCGTCGTGTACGAGGCCGCGCCCGGCCGGCCCAACGTGGTGGCCGTGGTCGAGGGCGGCGGCGGCGACGGCCCGACGCTGATGTTCGAGGGCCACACCGACGTGGTGACCGAGGGCGACCTGTCCACCTGGACGGTCGATCCGTTCGGCGGGGAGATCCGCGACGGCAGGCTGTGGGGCAGGGGCAGCGCCGACATGAAGTCCGGCCTGGCCGCCGCCCTGTACGCGACCCGCGCGCTCCAGCTCGCCGGACCGTTCCCCGGCCGGATCAAGGTGTGCGCGCTGGCCGACGAGGAGGGCCTGATGATCGGCGCCCACCACTTCGTCGAGCAGGGGCTCGCCGCCGACGTGGACGGCGCCGTCGTGGCCGAGCCCGAGGCGGGCGAGATCTGCGCCGTCGCCAAGGGCGCGCTGCGCCTGCGCGTCGACCTCACCGGCAAGATGGCCCACGGCGCCATGCCGCAGCACGGCCGCAACCCCATCCAGGCCGTCGGAACGCTCCTGGTCGCGCTGCGCGGCCTGCAGGAGGAGCTGCAGGGGCGCCACCCCGCCCACGAGCACCTGGGCGAGGTGTACGTCACCCCCACCGTCGTCACCGCGGGCACCGAGGAGCAGGTGAACGTCATCCCCGCCACCGCCTCCGTCTTCGTGGACGTCCGCACCGTCCCCGGCGTGGACCACAAGGAGGTGACGGACACGGTGACCGACACGGTGGCCGCGCTGGCCGCCGCCGACGGCATCACCGCCGAGGTGACCGTCCTCGTGGACCGGCCCCCCGTGGACGTGCCCCTGGACACCCCCGTCGTCGCCGCGCTGGCCGCCGCCCACCGCGACGTCACCGGCGAGGAGCCGGTGTACGGCGGCGTGCCCGGCTCCACCGACGGCACCGTGCTCACCCACTGGGGCGGCGTCCCGTCCGTCGTGTACGGCCCGGGCGGCAAGTGGATCGCCCACCAGGCGGACGAGTACGTCGAGGTGGACGAGATCGTCCGCTGCACCCGGGTCTTCGCCGAGACCGCCCGCCGCTTCCTGAACGGCGAGCTGTCGTGAAGGCCGGGGCCACCAACTCGCTCGTGGACGTCCCCGGGCTGCGGGTCGGCCACGCCCACCGGGTCGGAGGCGGGTACCGCACCGGCACCACGGTCGTGCTGGCGTCCGAGGAGGGCATGGTCGCCGGGGTGGACGTGCGCGGCGCCGCGCCCGGCACCCGCGAGACCGAGCTGCTCGACCCGCGCAACCTCGTCGAACGCGTCCACGCCGTGGTGCTGAGCGGCGGCAGCGCGTACGGGCTGAGCGCGGCGTGCGGCGTGATGGAGCGGCTGGCGGACGCCGGGGTCGGCTTCCCCGTGGAGGGCGGCGTGGTGCCGATCGTCCCGGCCGCCGTGATCTACGACCTGGGCCGGGGCGGCTCCTTCCGCGCCGTTCCCGACGCCGTCCTCGGGCGCGCCGCCTACGACGCCGCCTACGACGCCGCCTACGACGCCGCCTACGACGCCGCCCACGACGCTGGCGCGGGCGCAGGGGACGGGGCAGGCGACGCGGCAGGGACGGCGGCGCCGTGGGCGAACGGGTCCGTCGGCGCGGGCGCGGGAGCCGTCGCGGGCGGCCTGGCGGGCGGCGTGGGCACCGCGAGCGCCGTCCTGCCAGGCGGCGCCACCGTGGCCGCCCTGGCCGTCGTCAACGCGGCGGGCTCCGTGCTCGACCCGCACGGCGGCGCCCTGGCGGGGACCAGGTACGGCCTGCCCGGCGAGTTCGGCCACCTGCGGGCCCCCGACCCCGGCGAGGCCGCCGCCTGGAACCCCGACCGGGTCACCTCGTTCAACACCACGATCGGCGTCGTCGCCACCGACGTCGCCCTCACCAAGGCGCAGTGCGGCAAGCTGGCCGGCGTCGCCCACGACGGCCTGGCCCGCGCCATCCGCCCCGCCCACACCATGGTCGACGGCGACACCGTCTTCGGCCTGTCCACCTGCCACCGTCCCGCGCCCGGCCCCGACGCCTTCCAGGACGTCCTGGCCGCCGGGGCCGACGTGTTCAGCCGGGCCGTCGCGCACGCCGTGCTCGCCGCCACCGGCCGCGAGGGCGCGCCCGCGTACCTCGACGTGTTCCCGAGCGCTCTGGGGGGAAAGCGATGACGTTCGAGCCCGCGTGGCCGTCCGGCCTGCCGGTCGGCGGCGGCTGGGTCGAGACGGAGGAGACCGCCGAGGTGGTCTTCCCCTACGACGGCACGGTGGTGGCGCGTGCCCCGCTCGGCACGCCGGCGCTCGCCGCGCGGGCCGTCGAGGAGGCGCTGGCCGCGGCCCCCGCGATGGCGGCGCTGCCGTCCCACGCCCGCCGCGCCGCGCTCCTGTCGGCGCACGACGCGCTGGCCGCGCGGCGCGAGGAGGCCGAGCGGCTGCTCGTGCTGGAGACGGGCAAGCCGCTCGCCGACTGCCGGGTGGAGGTCGCGAGGACGCTCGTCACGCTGGCCACCGCCGCCGAGGAGGTGGCCAGGCTGCACGGCGAGACGGTCCCGCTCGACCTGCTGCCGGCGGGGGAGGGGCTGGTCGGGTTCTGGACGCGGCGGCCGATCGGCGTCGTCGTCGGCATCACCGGCTTCAACTACCCGCTGCTCCTGGCCGCCCACAAGGTCGCGCCGGCGATCGCCGCCGGCTGCCCGGTGATCGTCAAGCCGGCGCCGGCGACCCCGCTGGCCACGCTCTGGCTCGTCCACCTGCTGCGCGAGGCCGGCGCGCTGCCGCCCGCCGCGGTGCAGCTCGTCACCGGCGACGTCGAGGTCGGCAGGACGCTCGTCGAGGACCGCCGCATCGGCGCCGTCTCCTTCACCGGCTCCGCAGCGGCAGGGCACGCCATCGCCCGCAACGCCGCCCCCACGAAGGTGCTGCTCGAACTCGGCTCGAACGCGGCGCTCGTCGTCGCCGCGGACGCCGACCTCGACGCCGCCGCCGACGCCGTCGTCCGCGGCGGCTACTACGCCTCCGGCCAGGCGTGCATCTCGGTGCAGCGGGTGCTCGTCGAGGAGCCGGTCAGGGACGCGTTCCTGGCTCTGCTGGCCGAGCGCGTCAAGGACGTCGAGGTGGGCGACCCGCGCCTGCCGCAGACCCGGGTCGCCCCGCTCATCGACCCGGCCGCCACCGGCCGGGTGCTCGACTGGATCGCCGCGTCCGGCGCGGACGTGGTGACGGGCGGCGTCCGCCAGGGCCGCTCGATCGCGCCGACCGTCCTCGCCGACGTGCCCGACGGCGCCGCCGCCTGGGACGAGGAGATCTTCGGCCCCGTCGTGTGCGTCCGCACCGTGCCGGACCTCGACGCCGCCTTCGCCGCCGTCAACCGCTCGCGGTACGGCCTGCACGCCGCCGTGTTCACCCGGTCGCTCGCCACCGCGTTCGCCGCGATCGAGCGCATCGAGGCCGGAGGGGTCGTGGTCAACGAGGTGCCGGGCTTCCGGGCCGACAACATGCCGTACGGCGGCGTGAAGGACTCCGGCGTCGGCCGTGAGGGCCCGAGGTTCGCCATCGAGGAGCTGACCGTCACCAGGATGGCCATCATCCGGCCATCCTGACCTGATGTCTTTACCAGCGGGCGTTCGTCGCGTTTGATGGCGGCCATGGCGGAGATCACGCGCAGGGCGGTGTTCAGGGCGGGCGCGGCGAGCGCCCTCCTCGGGACGGGGACGACGACGGCGGGAGCGACTGCGGCTGCGGGAACGGCGGCGGGAGCGGCGGCGGACGACCTGGAGCAGCGGGCGCTGCGCCTCGACCCGCCGGTGTTCCTGCTGGAGAGCGCCGTGCCGCCGCAGCTCACCGCGAGCCCCGGCTCGACCCTGTCGATCAGCGGGGACGTGGCCGTCTGCGGCGCCCGCTCGCTGCGCTGGGACCACGCGCCCCGCGGCGTCATCACCGTGCGGGCCCCGCTGCGCTGGTCGCCCGACCCGTACCGGCTCGGCGGCGACCAGGCGTGGCAGGGGCTCGTGGACGCCTTCTGCGTGTGGGTGCACACCGCCGAGCCCGTGGACGACGTGCTCAGGTTCGAGTTCGGCAGGGGCGCCCGCACCGACGTGTGGTTCGAGTTCAGGCTCGGATACACGGGCTGGCGCACCGCCTGGGTGCGGTACGCCTACGACATGCGCGGCACGCCGCACCCCGGGATGGACACCCTGCGCATCGTCGCGCCCGCCCGCGCCGGGACCCTGCACCTCGACCAGCTCATGCCGAACGTGCCGCTGCGCCCCGACGCGCCCTGCCGCGACCACCAGCTGCCCGGCATCGCCCCCGAGGGCGACGAGTACGACCACCAGCACTGGCAGGCCCTGCACCTCTTCGACAGGCTGCTCGCCGCGGAACGGCCCGACCCGGCGCCGCCGACCGCGTACGAGCTGGACTCCCTGCGCGCCCTGCGCACCCGCTACGTGGACGAGTACCTGGCCGCCCCCGTCAAGGCCGACGTGCCCGGCCTGACCAGGCAGGTGGACGCCGTGGCCGGGCGGCCCGTCCACGCCTACCAGTCGCAGATCTACCCGGCCGAGATCGCCGCCGAGCTGAAGGCGTTCGTCAACCCGGTCACGCTGCGCGCCTGCACCGACCTGATGAAGGCCATCGCGCAGGCCCACCACGCCAACCCCGCCGACCGGCCCGCGCTGGCCGCGCTCTACCTGCGCATGACCGCCGTCCTGCGCGAACAGGGCTGGACCCGGGGAAGCTGCCAGGGCACCATCCACCACCTCGGCTACGACGTCCGCGGCCTGTACGACTCCGTCTACCTGATGCGCGACGCGCTGCGCGAGGCCGGCGAGCTGCACCGGGTGCGCGCCGACCTGGACTGGCTCACCGGGCTCGGCCGGATGTTCCGCGGCTGGGACTTCCGCATGGCGCACGGCAGCGTCATGGACCTCTTCAACACGACCGTCCGCGGCATGCTCGCCGCCGTGCTGCTGCGCGACGGCGACGACCTCCAGGTGGCCTACCTGCGGCGGCTGCGCGACTGGATCGGCGAGGCGCTGCTGCCCACCGACGGCATCCAGGACGGCGTCAAGGTCGACGGCACCGCCTTCCACCACGTCGGCTTCTTCCCCGACTACGTCCGCGACGGGCTGGCCGGGCTCGCGCCCGTCGTCTACGTCCTGAGCGGCGGCGCGTTCGCCCTGCCCGGGGAGGCGTACGGGTGGCTGAAGAAGACGCTGCTCGCCCAGCGGGTCTACGCCAACAGGACGCACTGGCCCGTCTCCGCCAGCGGCAGGAACCCGAGCGGGCAGACCGGCCTGTCCGTCGTGCCGTTCGAGTGGCTCGCCCCGATCGACGATGAGATCGCCGCCGCGTTCCTGCGGCTGCTGCCCGCCTCGCCGACGCCGGGCCAGAAGGAACTGGCCGCCCGGCTCGCCGCCCGCGGCGTCACCGCCGAGCCGTCGCCCACCGGGTCGTGGGCGTACAACTACGCGGCGCTCGCCGTGCACCGGCGCGGCGACTGGCAGGTCACCGTACGCGGCCACAACCGGTACCTGTGGAGCACCGAGATCTACGTCGGCGCCAACTGGTACGGCCGCTACAACACCTACGGCCAGATCCAGGTCCTGCACCGCGGCGACCCCGTCACCAACCTCGCCAGCGGCTACGCCCAGCCGGGCTGGGACTGGAACCGCAGGCCCGGCACCACCGTCATCCACAAGCCGCTCGACGAGCTGCGCGGCGACCTGACCGGCGCCATCGAGGAGATGCTGCTCACCGACTCCCGATTCGCCGGCGCGCACACCATCGACGACCGGCACGGCATGTTCGCCATGGACCTGCACGGCCACCCCAAGTACGACGGCTCCCACCGGGCCCGCAAGTCCGTCTTCCTGTTCGACGACCGGATCGTCGCCCTGGGCACCGCCATCGCCAACGACGACGCCGCCCGCGAGACGGAGACCACGCTGTTCCAGACCAGGCTGGCCGCCAGGGACGCCCCGACCGTCGTGGACGGCACGGCCGTCACCGCGTTCCCGTACGAGTCGGACGGCTCGCCCCGGTGGCTGCTCGACGACAAGGGCATCGGCTACTACGTCGCGCCGGGCGGGCGGGTCGCGCTCACCCGCTCCACCCAGCTGTCGCGGCACAACGCCACCGAGGAGCCCACCAGCGGGGACTTCGCCACCGCCTGGATCAGGCACGGCGCCGCGCCGCGCGGGGGAGCGTACGAGTACGCCATGGTCGTGGACACCACCGCCGAGCGGATGGCCGCCTTCGCCGCCGCCATGTCCGACCCCGAGCGGGCGCCGTACCGGGTGCTGCGCGCCGACGCCGCCGCGCACGTCGTGCACGACCGGGCCACCGGCATCACCGGGTACGCGCTGTTCGAGCGGGTCCGCCTCGACGGGCCCGGCGTGGTGGAGGTGGACACGCCGTCCATGCTGCTCCTGCGCGAGGAGGGGGACGACGGGCTGGTGCTCGCCGTGTGCGACCCGGACCTGCGCCTGTACGGCGGCATCGACCCCGACCAGTACGAGAGGGGCCGCTACGTCGGCCACTACAGCCCGTGGTCACGCCCGTGGCTGGCCGCCCCCAGCCGTCCGCACCGGCTGCGGGTGACGCTGGAGGGCCGCTGGCACGCGGACCCGGGGCAGCCCTGCCGGGCCAGGATCACGGGGACCCGCACCCTGGTGGAGGTGGAGACCGTCCACGGCCGCCCCGTGCAGTGCGTACTGCACCGCTGACCCGCGCTGCCCGCCGAGGGCGGAGGCGGAGGATCTCGCGGGCCGCTGGCAGGCGCCGCACCGCTCCCGTCGCGGCGCTGTCGTTCCCCCGGCCTGGTCAGTTCTCCGGCGGCCACCAGTTGAACACCGCGTCCGCCTGGCGCAGGGCGGCGGTCGGCCCGGCCAGGCCCGCGAGGGAGACCACCGCGTCGCGCGCGGTGACGGCCAGCGGGTTCGACCACCGGGTCATCCGGTTGATGGACGCGGACCGCTGGACGATCGGCGTGGTCCTGGGCAGCCGGTCGCGGGTGTAGGCGGCCAGGGCGTCCTCGACGGGTCCGCCCTCGCCGACCCGGTGCGCCAGCACCACCGCGTCCTCGATCGCCTGGCAGGCTCCCTGCCCCAGGTTCGGCGTCATCGAGTGGGCGGCGTCGCCGAGCAGCGCGACCCGGCCCCGGTGGAACGCGGGCAGGGGCGTGTCCATGTAGAAGACGTCGCTGCGCACCACCCGCGCCGGGTCGGCGCGGTCCACCAGGGCGGGGATCGGGTCGTGCCAGCCCCTGAACCGCCGGAGCAGCTCGGCCTTCTCCTCCTCGGGTGTCGCGTGGCCCTGCCCGGCGGGAACGGTCGCGGTGGCGTAGCAGTACACCTCGTCACGGGCCAGCGGCATGACGCCGAAGACCTGGCCGCGCCCCCATGACTCCGCGCCGGTGAGCGCCTGCCCGGAGATCCCGCGTGAGGAGGCGACGAACCGCCAGGACGTCACGCCGGAGTACACGGGCTCCGGGTGGCCGGGGAAGAGGGCGCGGCGGGTGGAGGAGCGGATGCCGTCGGCGGCGACGACGAGGTCCGCCCGCAGTTCGCCCGCGTCGGTGGTCACCCGGCCGGAGGCGGCGTCCACGCCCTGGACGGCCGTGTCGAGGCGCAGGGCGCCGGGCGGGAGCAGGTCCGCGAGCAGTTCCACGACCGTCGAGCGCAGCAGCAGCACGATCGGGTCGCCGTAGCGGTCCTGCGCGGCCTTGACGCTGGTCCTGGACAGCCACCCGCCGGACGCGCGGCGCACGCCCGCCACGCCCTGCAGCGCCGCGAGTTCGCGCACCCGGTCCCCGACGCCGATCGTGTCCAGGGCGCGGAGCGCGTTGGGCGCGATCGCCAGGCCGGAGCCGACGGGCTCGATCGAGGGCGCCCGCTCGCAGACCGTCACGCTCCACCCGCGCCGGGCGAGTGCCGCCGCGGCGGTGAGTCCGCCGATGCCCGCGCCGATGACCACTGCTTCCGCCATGATGCCCTCCGTCTGACTACATCTGTAGTCATCAGCGTACTACAGCTGTAGAGCGGGTCACTACCCCTGTAGTATCCGCGGCATGTCGAAGCAGCGGGTGACGGTCATCGCGGACGCGGCCATCGCGACCCTGGCGGAGCGGGGGATGCGCGGCCTCACCCACCGGGCCGTGGACGAGGCGGCCCGGCTGCCCCCGGGATCGACGTCCAACCGCGCCCGCACCCGCGCCGCGCTGCTCGGACTC
Source organism: Nonomuraea pusilla (assembly GCF_900109355.1). Lineage (GTDB taxonomy): Bacteria > Actinomycetota > Actinomycetes > Streptosporangiales > Streptosporangiaceae > Nonomuraea > Nonomuraea pusilla. The sequence goes on along the minus strand of NZ_FOBF01000007.1, from coordinate 281,200 downwards.
GCCCTGGCCCGCCTCACCGAGCTGGAGCGGGCCGTCTTCACCGAGCTCCTGGGGAAAGCGGGCGCCGCGCCGCCCGTACCGGCCGACGATCTGGTGGAGACCCTGGCCCGGGTGACGCACCGCGCGCTCAGCCGCGACCGGCACGTCACGATCGCCCGCTTCGAGCTGGCCCTGGAGGCCACCCGCAGGCCGGAACTGCGCGAGATCTACGACCTGGCCAGTCGCGGCTTTCGCGAACCCGCCGTCACCCTGCTCGCCGCCGCCGGCTCTCCCGACCCCGTACGGCACGCCCGCCAGGCCGTCGCGTTCATCGAGGGCATCCGCTTCGACGCGGTCGTGGGCGCCGGGGCCGCGCCGTCGGTGGACGATCTGCGGGCGGCCTTCACCGAGTTCCTCCGGGGGATCGCCCCTCAGGAGGCCGCCGGCGCGAGACGGGGCGGACCTGACGGTCCACCCGCGGCGGGCGGGGAGGTCTGAACGGACGCCAGGGCTGCTCCCGCAGGCGGGTGGCCGCGCCGCGGGCCGACGGCGGGAGGGCCGACGCCGGGAGGCGGGTGGGGGCACGCCGCCCGGGGCGGCGTGCCGGTCGCGCCTACCGGTCGTCCAGCTCGGCGCGGACCAGGTGGAGGTGGTGGCGGACCACCGGCGCGGCGTCGCGCGCCAGGTCCTTCACCCACCGGGAGTGGCCGGCGCGCACCTCGCGGCGGCCGAGCCACAGCGCCTGCTCGTGCGCCTCGGCCTGCAGCCGCAGCCAGGCGCGGTCGAACCGGCGGCCCGGCCTGTCGAGCACGTCGCCGAGGTTGCGGCGGCGGTGAGGCGGCCGGGAGCCGGGCGTGAGCTTGGCTTCGGCCCGGCTTCGGCTTGGTTCTGGTACGGCTTCGGTCCGGCTTCGGCGCGGCTTCAGTTGGGCGGGTCGAAGCGGCCGTCCACGGCCGTCCAGCCTCCGTCCACGTACAGCACGGAACCGGTGACGAAGCTCGCGGCGTCGCCGGCCAGGTACACCACCGCCCCGGCCAGCTCCTCCGCCCGCGCCCACCGGCCGAGCGCGCTCTTGCTCGCGTACGCGTCGTACCAGGCCGGGTTCTCCTTGATCTGCCGCGTCAGCGGCGTCTCGACGACGCCGGGGGCGATCGCGTTGACGCGCACCCCGTGCGGGCCGAACTCGGCCGCCGCCGTACGCAGCAGCTGCACCAGCCCTGCCTTCGTCGCCGAGTAGACGCCCTGCCCCGGCTCGGTCACGGACGCGCGGATGGACGCGAAGCCGATGATCGAGCCGCGCCCGCGCTCCACCATGCCCGCCCCGAACGCCCGCACCACGTCGAACGACGCCCGCAGGTTCAGCCCCACCACCCGGTCGAACTCCTCGCCGCTGTAGTCGAGCAGCCGCTTGCGCACGTTCGTCGCCGCGGTGAACACCAGCACGTCGGCGGGCTCCTCCTCGGCGGCGGCGCGCACCGCCTCGGCGTCCAGCACGTCGAGCGGCCTGGCCCGCCCGCCGAACCCCGCGGCGGTCTCCTCGGCCGCCGCGAGGTCGCGGTCGGCGCACACCACCTCGGCGCCGTGGGCGGCCAGCGCGCGGGCCGCCTCCCTGCCGATGCCGCTCCCGGCTCCGATCACCACGGCCCGGCGCCCGTCCAGGCGAAACAGCGCGTCATATCCCGTCATGGAACGAACCCTAGCGACTGGTCAGACCAGTACACCAGGTTGGGGACGCTCCCAGTCCGCGCGCCGCAGCTCGTACTCCACCTCGCCGTGCTCCGAGCCGTCGATCGGATCCGGCCAGTCCTCCCAGAACGTCCGGACGTGACGCAGCCCGCACTTCTCCATGACCCGCCTGGAACGCGTGTTCACCGCCATCGTCCGGGCGAAGACCCTCCGCGCGTCCAGGTCGCGGAACGCCTTGTCGATCAGCGCCCGTGATCCCTCGGTGGCGTACCCGCTGCCCCAGGCGGACCGGCGCAGCCGGTAGCCGAGCTCCGGCTCGTCGGCCGGTCCGCCCCGCGCGGGACGCAGATGGAACCAGCCGAGGAACTCCCCGCCCCGCTTCTCGATCGCAGCGAAGAACCCCGAGGCGGCGAAAGCGGGCAGCGTCTCGGTGACGATCACCTCACGCGAGGTCGGCCTGCCGCCGTTGAGGTAGCGCATGACCTCGGGGTCGTTGTGCAGGGCGTACAGGTCGTCGGCGTCGGACTCGGCGATGCGGCGCAGCACCAGCCGCTCGGTCCGCAAGTAGATCTCGTGCACCGCGCCACCGTAACCACGGAGCCCCGCCCCGCTCCAACCGTTTGCCCGCCGGCCAGGACCGGGCACCGCGACCGCGGCGAGATGCGATTTGACTGCAGGTGAGGAAATGTGGTCAAGTCGTGACGAGAGTGTCCCGAGAGGGAGGCGCGCAGGGAGGGCCGCGACGAGCGGCGGTTCCTTCGCGGCCGTCCCGCGTGGGGGACACGGGCCGGTCAGGCGCGGTCCGGCCCGTGTCCCTCGCGCGGGACCAGTCCCTCCCGGGCCGCCCCCGAGGCCCTCAGGGGAGGGGGCGGCCGAGGCGGAGGCGCAGGCGACCGCCGCCGCGCAGGGTCTCGCGCACCGTCCACACCTTCTCGTCCACCACCGTGCCGGCGGTCGTCATGTAGCCGCCCACCCGCAGCACCGGCCGCCCCGACTCGTCCCCCAGCAACCGCGCCCTGGACTCCGAGTCGTCGGAGAACAGCACGACGAAGTCGTCGACCCCGTCGGGCGCGTCCAGGACCAGGCCGGGATACAGATGGGAGTGGGGGACGCTGATCACGTGGTCGTTCATCCCGCCGCTCCTACCCGGCACCCGCGGGTCAAGCAGAGGTCGGATCTCTGGGGCGCTGAAACGGGGGCCGGTATGGCGTGCCCAGCCGGGCGTGCGATGAAATGTCCCCGTTACCCCAGACATGGCTGGAGACCACGTGCCCCTGTTCGACCTGCCGATTGAGCAGCTCCGCAGCTACCTCCCCGACCGCGACGAGCCCGCCGACTTCGACGACTTCTGGCAGCGCACCCTGACCGAGGCCGCCGCGTTCGACCTGGCGCCCGAGTTCAAGCCGTACGATCTCCCGTTCACGACCGTGGACGTCTTCGACGTGTCGTTCGCCGGATGGGGCGGACACCGGATCAACGGCTGGTTCCTCGCGCCGCGCGGCGTCGAGGAGCCGGTGCCGTGCGTGGTGCACTACATCGGCTACAGCGGCGGGCGCGGGTTCCCCAAGGACCACCTGGTCTGGCCCGCCTCCGGGTACGCGGTGCTCGTGATGGAGACGCGCGGCCACGGCGGCGCGAACGTCGGCTCGCCCGGCTCCACCCCCGACCCGCACGGCAGCGCCAGCCCGCAGGCCCCCGGCATGATGACCCGCGGCGTCCTCGACCCGGACGACTACTACTACCGCCGGGTCTTCACCGACGCCGTACGCGCCGTGGACGTCGCCGCCGGCCACCCGGCGGTCGACGCCGCCAGGATCGTGGTCGAGGGCGGCAGCCAGGGCGGCGGCATCGCCCAGGCCGTCGCGGCGCTGCGCCCGGACGTCAAGGCGGCCCTCATCGACGTGCCGTTCCTGACGCACTTCCGGCGGGCCGTCGAGATCACCGCGGCCGACCCGTACCAGGAGCTGGTCCGCTTCCTCGCCACCCAGCGCGACCGGGCCGACGACGTGTTCCGCACGCTGTCCTACTTCGACGGACTCAACTTCGCCGCGAGGGGCCGGGTGCCCGCCCTGTACTCGGTGGCGCTGATGGACGACGTCTGCCCGCCGTCGACGGTGTTCGCCGCCTACAACCACTGGCAGGGCCCGAAGGAGATCACCGTCTGGCCGTGGAACCGGCACGAGGGCGGCGGCGGCTTCCAGACCGAGGAGCAGCTGCGCTACCTGCACAAGCTCCTCGCCGGGGCCTGACGCCGCGCCGGGACCTCCCGCCGGCTCCGCCGCGCCCCCGGCGCGGAGACCCGCCGGGCATGGAGACGCCGCCCGGCACCCGGCCGGGCGGCGTTGCCACGACGTCCCAAAAGACGTCCCACGACGTCCCAAAAAGACGTCCCACGACGTCCCGAGAAGACGTCCCACGACGTCCCGAGAAGACGTCCCACGACGTCCCAGGAGGTTCCGCGACGTCTCGCGGAGGTCCTGGGACGTCTCGCGCACGTCCTGGGACGTCCCGCGGACACCCCGCGACGTCCCGTGGACGTCCTCGAAGACGTCCACGCGGACGTCACGCGGATGTCGTGCCGAGGTCAGAGGCCCTGGTCGGTGACCAGGAAGGAGACGCCGCCCTGGTCGTCGGACCCGGCGTCGAGTGACTTGTCGTCGAGGACGCTGGCCGCGACCGGGTCCAGGTAGACCCGGGCGCCCTCGTTCTCGACCACCTCGTCCGTCGGCTCCGGGGCGGTGGCGAGCGACAGGGTGAGCGCGTTCGCGGTGTCGCCCTCGGACGAGATGCGGATGCCACTACGCTCCGGCTCCGGCGCGGACGCGGTCAGATCGCGGATGGCCTGGGCTGCGTTCGCTGTCAGGGTGAGCACGATGGCTCCTCCTCACGGTCGACCTTCAGGAGTTGCCTGCCATTCCCCCAGGTGTCCGGCTCAACCCTGTTCGCTGCTTTCTTTGCCGCCGTTGGGTCCTGAACAATGCGCCCATGGACGAATCCCCGAACGACCACACCCAGGCGCGGGACGAGATGGTGGCCGCCCTGACGGCCCGGCGGCCCCTGGGGGACCGGGTGGCGGCGGCGATGCGGGCGGTGCCGAGGCACCTCTTCCTGCCGGAGATCGAGCCGCAGGCCGCCTACCTCGACCAGCCCGTCGTGATCAAGCGTGACGCCGGGGGACGGCCGATCAGTTCGTCCTCGCAGCCCGCGATCATGGCGGTGATGCTCGACCAGCTCGACGTGCGGCCGGGACACCGGGTGCTGGAGATCGAGGCGGGCACCGGTTACAACGCGGCGCTGCTCGCCCACCTGGCCGGTCCGGGCGGGCACGTGGTGACCGTCGACCTCGACGCCGACCTCGCCGAGCGGGCCGGGCGGCGGCTGGCGGAGGCGGGGCACGGGGACGTCGAGGTGGTGTGCGCCGACGGCGTGGAGGGGCACGCGGCAGGGGCGCCGTACGACCGGATCATCGTGACCGCCGGCGCCTGGGACCTCGCGCCCGCGTGGGCCGCCCAGCTCGGGCCGGGCGGGCGGCTGGTCGTGCCGCTCGACCTGCGGGGCGTGCAGGCGTCGGTGGCGCTGGAGCGCGCGGACGGGCGGTGGGTGAGCACGTCCGTCGAGCCGTGCGGGTTCATGCGAATGCGGGGGCCGTCCGGGGGGCCGGAGCCGACGCGGGTGCTCCGGCAGGAGCAGGAGCTCATGCTGACGCTCCCCGAACCGCGTGAGGTCGGGGACGCGCTGGGAGCGCTCGACGGCGTCGCGTCGGAGGCGGACATCGGGCTGGCCGGACCGCTGTCACCCGCCCTGCTGGGCACGGACGTCACGTTCTGGCTGGCGCTGCACGAGCCGCGCTGGTGCATGCTGAGCGGGCGCGAGCGCCTGGCCCGCCTGGTGGGGCACCAGGGCCGGAGCGGCTACGGCGGCACCGTGGGCGTCGCGGACGCCGGAGCCGTCGCCATCCTCGCCCTCGCCCCCGAACCGGCCGCAGAAGCATCCACCGGGGAAGGAGCCGCTGGGGAAGGATCCGCCAGGAAGGCGGAGGGGGCCTCCGGGACCGGGGCGGGCGGAGCGCCGTCGGGGGCGTCCGCGCCGGGGCTGGTGTCGTCGGTCGCTCGCGGGTTCGGTCCCGGTGGGGCGCGGCTCGCCGCCGACCTGGCCGCCCACGTACGGGCCTGGGACGCCGCCGGCCGCCCGGCGGCCTCGGCCCTCCGCGTCGAGGCCCGCCCGATCGGGGAGGGCGGCGACGCGGATCCGGAGGGAGCTCCGCACGGCGCGTCCGGCGGTGCCGGGAGGGACGGCGGGTGGGTCGTCCTGGAGAAGCGTCACACGAGGCTGCTGCTGCGCTTCACCTGACCGAAGGGGCCACGCCCGGCCGGCCGTGCCGCGTCGGCCCCGCCGTGCCGGCCGGGGCCGGGTGTGCCGGCCCTTCAGGAGGCACGTCAGCCGGGGACGATCCAGCGGCCGTCGCGCATGACGTCCCGGCCCTCCAGCTCGTTGGCCTCTCTCCAGGCCTGGATGAGCACCGGCCGCACCCGGAAGTAGTGGTACGGCGCCTTCGACGCCCTCGGGTCGAACCCGCACGCCGCCGCGAACGCGTCGCCGGTCGCCTGGTCGATCTCGGTGCCGGGCACGGCCTCCACGGTGCCCTCGACGACCACGACGTCCCGGGTGAGGCCGACGCAGACGCGGGTCCTGCCGGTCTTGAGCAGGTTGCGGGCGGTGGGGCTGGCGGTCGCCGTCGAGAGCAGCAGTGTCTCGCCGTCCCAGAGGAACGACAGCGGCACCAGGTACGGAGACTCGTCGCCCGCCGTGGCCACCCAGGCGTCGACGTCGTGGCGGAGCCGCTGCAGGGTGTCCTGCTTGCGCTGTTCTGCGGATCGGGGCGGGGGTGTCACGGGGACTTCTCCTCGACGTTCTCGGCGTGCCGGTCAACTCTATGACCCCCGGCGCGGCACGATGGTGACAAGGGACTCGCCGCGCCTGGTCACGCGTGGCTCCCGGGCTTCCACGCCAGCGATTGTTACGCTCTGTAGCGGAGATGTATCGTCCTGTCATAGGAAGACTTATGCGTACACATCTGACCATTTTGGCCGCAAGCGCGGCTTTCGTCGTCTCGGGACTCGCGGGCTGCGGCGGCACGCCCCAGGACGCCGCCAACCTCGCCGCAGGCGCCGCCGCGACGCCGACCGGCAGCCTCACCCCGCCCTCCGAGCAGGACAAGACGTGGATGAAGGAGATCCACCAGGTGAACCTGGCCGAGATCCAGGCGGGCCGCCTCGGCGAGTCCAAGGGCACCACCAAGGAGATCAAGTCGGTCGGCAAGATGCTGGTCGACGACCACACCAAGCTCGACTCCCAGGTCACGCAGGCGGCCTCCCGGCTCGGCATCGAGCTGCCGAGCTCTCCGAACAAGGACCAGAAGGAGCTGATGAAGAAGCTGGAGGGCGCCTCCGGCAAGGACTTCGACACCATGTGGCTCAAGGGCATGACCAAGGGCCACGAGCAGGCCATCGAGGCCACCAAGAAGGAGGTCTCCGACGGCTCCTCGCAGGTGGCCACCGCCCTCGCCAAGGCCGCGCAGCCCCAGCTCGAGGACCACCTGAACGCGCTGCGCAAGGCCCAGGGCGACTGACACGCGCCGCCCCTGGGCAGGTGAGCGGCATGCGGACCTCCACGGCGCGCACCGCAGGACGCCTCGTCGCCGCGCTGCGGCGCGGCAGGGCGCTGCACCCGCGCGGCATGCTGCTGGCCGGGACCATCCAGATCGAGAACCCGGTGCTGGGCGAGCGGGGCGAGCACGAGGTGCTCGCCCGCCTGTCCAAGGGCCTGTCCCTGCCGGGGCGCCTGCCCGACGTGCTGGGCCTCGCCGTGCGGCTGCCCGACGGCGTGGACCTGCTGCTGTCGACCGGGCTCTTCGGCCGGGTGCCGTTCCCGAGGCGGAGCTTCACCTCGGGGCCGTACTCCAGCCTGACGTCCTACCGCTGCGGCGCGAGGGTCCGTCCGCTGGTGGCCAGGCCGGAGGGGCCGTGGGCGCCCGCCGACCCCGCCCTGCTGCCGCGGGCGCTCCCGCTGGTGTTCCACCTGTGGACGGGCACCCGCTACCTGGCGCGGCTGCTCCTGCGCGAGGCGCTCCCCGGCCGTGACCTGACCTTCGACCCCGTGCTCAACAGCCGCCCCGACCTGCACCCGGTGGGGCGGCTGCAGCGGCTGCGGAGGGACGTGTACGCCGGCTCCCGCGAGGGCCGCGACGCCGCCCTCACCGGACACCCCACCCCGGCGGAACCCCGACGCCGGTCGTGAACGGCGCTCTGCAGTTGACGCGAGCCCGCGAGACGCGGTGCTGACGTTAATTCACGCTTGACGGGAGCCGTCGCGCGCTCGCCGCCTGGTGGGCGGTGGCGGGGGTAAGGGAGAACTGTCCGGGCGGTAAGCCCGGCTCGGGCGACTGCGGAGCGTGATCGCCCGCGCGGCCGTCCGCCCACGGCCCCCGCGGTCGCTTCCGGCGAGAGGTCCAGGCGATCGTCCCATGCTCGCGCGGCGCGCGTCCCGGCCGCCGGCAACCGCTGCCAGCAGGCGAAACAGCGTTCCCCGCGACTCGCGGAACCGCGGCTTCGCGTCGTGGCCGCACCCTCGCGCGGTGCCGGCCGAGCGGCCGCAGAAACCCGTCCGCGCTCCCCGCCGCAGCTCCGGTGCCGGCCTCCGGCCGAGATCCGGTCGTCATCTGGACGGTCACCGTCCGCGTACGGCCCCCGTGGCGCGTACCCCTCCTCGGCGCCGCTCATTCATGCGGTCTTCGTAAAGTCAGAGTTGACAGAGAAGCGGTGCATGTCGAGGATCAAGGGCGGCACGATTAAGTGTCAATTTACGAAGAACCGAGGACCCCCACGGGTCTGGAGGTGGCCGCAGATGAGCATCGAGCCCAGGGCCGAGGTGGCGCAGGAGCGCGAGCTTCCCGTCTGGGACGGCCCGGTGCCCGTGGCGCCGGAGACGGCCGGCCAGCACCGCGTCGTCCAGCGGATCTGCGCGAGGGTGGCCCCCGAGGGCATGGCCGTCGGCGTCGCCGACCTGCCCCCCGGCGGGCTCCAGGTGTGGATCGACACCGCGTCCCCGCTCCCCGAGCAGGAGTCGTGGGTGATCCACCACCGCATGGCGCGGGAGGTGGCGCTCGTCGGCTGGCACTGCGACGCCGACGCCCGCCGCCTGCTCGTGCTCGGCTGGAGCGTCGCCTGCCTGCAGAACCGCGTCCGCCTGCTGCAGAGCGGGCTGCGCAGGCTCGCCGGCTTCGAGCAGACCGCCCGCCTCGCCGTACGGCTGGACGGGCTGACCCCGGGAGACGTGCCCGTCTCCCACGCCGCCGAGGCCGCCTGCGCGGCGGTGAGCCGGATGCTGCGCTGGCCGCGGCGCCTGGCCGAGCTGGACGGCTTCGAACGCGGCTCCGACCTTCCGTACCTGCAGCTGCTCCTCGCCCAGGTGATGGGGCTGGAGGCGAAGGTCGCGTCCGCCTGCCAGGAGCACCTGGTCATGGCCAGGGTGCTGGCGCGCGCCGTGTGCGAGCGCCACGCCGAGCACGGCGACCTGGCCGCGGCGCGGCGGGAGGTGCTCGCGGAGTCGCGCCGCTGGGTGCGCGCCAGCACCGTGATCCGCGGCTCGGGCGTCACCAAGCCGGGGCACGCCTCCGGCGGACGTCCGCACATGGGGCTGGCGGAGCGGCGCATCGCCGCCAGCGTCCACAACCACGGCGCGCCGCTCCCCAGGAAGAACCGATGACCACCCGGGCGGCGACGGCGCCGGGCACTCCGGGCGCCGTCACCCCGATCACCCCCCCGAGCGCGGCGCCGCTCCACGGCGAGCGGCGTCCCGCGACCACCCCCGTCCGGTAGGAGACCCTCAGATGCGAACCCCCCCGCACGCGCCCGGCCGACCCTGGCACGAGCCCCGCGACACCGCTTCCGGCCCTGCTTCCGGCCCTGCTTCCGGCCCTGCTTCCGGCCCTGCTTCCGGCTCTGTTCCCGGCCCTGCTTCCGGCGCTCTTCCCGAGCAGGGACGCCACCGCCGCCACCCGTACGGGGCCGGGCGCGCCGCCGCCCGCGCCGCCCACGCCGGCGCCCCCTCCACCGGCCACACCGCCCCCGACCTGCCCCCGCAGGAGGGCGACACGGTCCCCGCCCTGTCGCGCCAGGAGCTGTACCTGCAGCGGCTGCGCGAGATCAGGGAGATGTCCAACCAGGCCATCGGCTCGATCGACGACCTGCTCCAGCACACCGCCTGAGTGTGCAGCCTCCTTCCCCCGCCCGCGCGGCGGAGGAAGCCCCGAAACAGCGCCATCTCACCCCTTTCGAGGAGAGCCATGCAGGAGTTGTCGCGGCCGGCGTTGCGGCCGCGTGATGTGGGGGCACACCACCCGCGTCCCGTCGCGGGCGTCGAGCGGCCGCGTACCGTGGACGAGGTCCGCGAGCTGGTACGCGCCGCGGCGGCGGACAAGCGCCGCCTCTACCCGGTCAGCACGGGCCGCAACTGGGGGATGGGCTCGGACATGCCGGTCACCGAGGACAACGTGGTCGTGGACCTCGGCGGCATGAACCGGATCCGCAGCCTCGACCTGGAGGCCGGCTACGCCGTCGTCGAGCCGGGCGTGACGCAGGCGCAGCTCGCCGAGGCGCTGCACGGCACCCCGTGGATGCTGAACGTCACCGCGTCCTGCGCCGACACCTCGGTCCTGGGCAACGCCCTGGAGCGCGGCGACGGCTCGATCCGCTCCCGCGTGCACGACACGGCCGGCCTGGAGGCGGTGCTGGCCGACGGCAGCGTCGTCACCACCGGGGGGCTCGACCCGTCGGGCCGCTACCGCGGCCGGGTCGCCGGGCCCGACCTGACGTCGGCGTTCGTCCAGCACAACCTGGGCGTCGTCACCGCCATGGCGGTCGCGCTGGTGCCCAGGCCCCGCAGGGTCGGCCTGGTCCACGCGAGGCTGCCGCGCGACCGGGCGGGCGCCACGCTCGCCGCGCTGGCCGGGTTCCTGCGCCGCGGCAACCCCGCCGACGGCCTGTTCAGGGTGCGCGAGCTGAGCCTCGTCCCCCGCGGACGCGGCGACTGGACGCTGCCCGCGGGCGCCGACCCGGAGCTCTTCACGGTCCTCGGCCCGCTGCTCGGCGACCCCGAGACGGTGGACCTGGCCGCGGCGCTGCTGCGGCGCTCGCTGGCGGACGTCGAGGGCGCGCACGGTCTGCGCGTGCTGGACGCCGCCGAGATCGGCCCGGACGACCCGCTGTACACCAGGGCCCTGATGTCGCAGGGCGTCCCGACGTGCCGCGGGATCCACGCCGCGCTCGGTGTGACCTCCTGCGACCAGATCGACGCCGGCCCGATGGGCTTCCTCGTGCTGCTGCCGCTGCTGCCGCTGCACGGCAGGAGGACGGAGGACGTCCTCGCCGCGATCCAGTCGGCCGTGGACGAGCACGGCACCGCGCTGATGATCGAGTGGAACCTCGTCAGCGAGCACATGGCCAACGGCGTCATCCAGATCTTCTTCGAGCGGGGCGCGGGCGACGCGGCCGAGCGGGCGCACCGGACCCGCAACGACGCGGGCTTCCTGCTGCGCGGCCAGGGCTGCGCCATCTACCGCTCCGACATCGACCACGCCGCGGCCGACGTCTGGTCCGAGACCAGCACGGCGAGCCTCGGCATGCTCCACCGGATCAAGACGGCGCTCGACCCGGACGGCCTGCTCTCGCCCGGCCGCTACGGCGCCTAGAACCAACCGGACACGACCCCGCCGGCGGGCACGCGCCGGAGCGAGCTCCCGGCGGGACGGACCCATGGAGGTATCCACAGTGCGTACGTCACCAGCGGCCGTCCAGGGGACGGGCACGGCCGCGAACGGTGCGGGCCGCCGCCAGGCGCTGATGCTGCGGCTGGTCGGCGCCGGCGTGATGCTGACGGTGATGGCCGACACCACCGCCACCACCCTGGCGGTCGGGATGCTGAAGTACACGCCCGCGGGCGCCGGGATGCCGCTCGGCGACCTCGTGTGGCTGACCAGCGCAGCGTTCGTGCCGATCGCGGCGCTGCTGGCCACGGCCGGGCGCTGGGCGGACCTGTTCGGCCGCCGCAGGGTGCTGGCCGTCGGGCTGGTCGTCTTCGTGCTGGGCGGCATCGCCACCGTCATGGTGTCGTCCTGGTCGTCCGTGCTGGCGGCGCGGGCCGTGCAGGGCGCGGGCGCGGCCGCGATGATCCCGGCCAGCCTCGGGCTGCTCCTCGGCGAGCTGCCCGAGCAGCAGCGGCGCGGCGCGATCGCGCTGTGGAGCTCCGCCTCCGGCCTCGGCTGCCTGCTCATGCAGGCGGGCGGCGGCTGGCTCGCGGCGGGGTTCGGCTGGCGGGCGCTGTTCGCACCGGACGTCGTCATGGGCGTGGCGCTGCTGGCCGCCTGCGTCGCCCTGCCGTCCGGCCGCCGCGCGGGGACGAAGGGCTGGCCGGACGTGCTCGGCGCGTGGCTGCTCGCCGCCGGCATCGCGGTCATCGTCCTGGCCATCTCCAAGGCGATGTCCTGGGGGCTGGACGTGGTGTGGCTCGGCATCGCCGCGCTGGCCCTGCTGGGCGGCGCGCTCGCGCAGGCCAGGCACCACCGGCTGCCCGCCATCGACCTGGCGCTGTGGCGCCGCCCCCGGTTCGTCTGGGGCTGGCTGGCCACCTGGGGGTTCGGCGCCCTGTCGTACGGGCTGCTCACCGTCCAGCCGCTGTACCTCCTCCACCTGGGCTACCCGATGCTGGAGGTGGCCATGTGGCTCACCCCCACGTCGGTGGCCGTCGTCGTCACCAGCTACCTGGCCGGCCGGGTCGTCAAGCGCATCGGCCCGTACGGGCTGATCTACGCGGGGGCGCTGCTGTGCGGCGGGTCCTGCGTGATCGTGCTGACGCAGGGCGGCCCCACCGTGTGGGCGCTGATCGCCAGCGTCGTCATGGGGATGGGCGTGGGCGCGCTCGCGCCGGGCACGTCCGTGGCGACCACGCTGGCCGCGCACCCCAGCCAGTACGCCTCCGCGGTCGGCGCGGCCACGATGGCCCGCATGGTGGGCGGCGCCGTGGGCATCGCGGTCGTGTCGGTCGTCATCGACCACCCGTTCATGAGGGGCCCGCTGGCCGGGCTCGCGGCGGCGCTCGCGCTGTGCGTCGGCATCTCGGTGCTGATCGGCGCGCTGGCGCTCACCAAGATCACCCGCCTGCGCCCCGACCCGGGCGAGGAGATGATCAAGGTGCCCCGGCGGATGCTGCTGGAGCTGCGCATGACCCTCGCCACCGTCGCCGCGGAGGCCGACGCGCTGCTGCCCGTCGAGACGCGAGCCGCGGCGCCGTCCCACGACCCCGCCCGCACCCCCGCCCACCCCTACGCCCAGCAGCGGCAGACGGCCGGAACCGGCCCGCTCACCGGCAGCTACGGGCACACGCACGTCTAGATCGATCTTCAGAAGGGCTCTCGTCATGGCAACCACATCGTGCGACGTAGCGATCGTCGGCGCCGGGCTCGGCGGCTGCTTCCTGGCCTTGCTGCTCGCGCGCCGCGGCCGGCGCGTCGTCGTCATCGAACAGGGGCCTGCCATCCCCGCCGCAGGCGCCGACTTCCTCAAGCCCCCGGGCCTGCGCGTGCTCGCCCGGCACGGGCTCGCCTCCCTCGTCGAACGCCATGGCCTCAAGCGCGACCTCATCCGCTACTACCACGACGGCGACCCGATCCAGGACTGCCGCTTCCCCGGCGGGTACGTCATCAGGCCGTACCGCGACCTGGTCGAGACCATCTACGCGCGCTGCGCGATGGAGGGCGCCAGGTTCTGGTTCGACGCCGAGATCGACACGATCGAGATGGACGGCGGGCACGTCGAGGAGCTGACGCTGCGCGACGGCCGCCGGCTGCGTCCCGCCGTCGTCGTCGGCGCGGACGGCGTCAAGTCGGCGGTGCGCAGGGCGCTCGGCATCGGCCAGCTCAGCATCCCGTACGAGCGGCTCATGATGCGGGTGGCGACCGTGCCGCTCAGCGCGAGCGTCGCCCAGCTCAACCGGCTGTACTTCAGCTCGGAGGGCCGGCTCGCCTACTTCTACCCGATCGACAGGGAGCGGGCCCGCGTCTTCGTCGGCCTGCCGCCCGAGGAGGACAAGGAGGTCTTCCAGGACGGCGTGCCGAGGCTGCTCGACACGCTCAAGGAGTTCGTCACCGACAGCTCCGACAGCTTCAACGACCTGCTGCCCGCCACCTGGATCCCCATCAAGGTGTCGTCGCTGCGGGTGGCGGCCTACCACCAGGACAACGCCGCGCTGCTCGGCTCGGCCGCGTTCGCCTGCCACCCCATGACCGGCATGGGCATGAGCTACACGCTGCGCGACGCGGAGATCCTGGCCGACGTGGTCTGCGCCGCCGACGGCGACCACGCCCTGCTCGACCACCTGCTCCACGCGAGATACGAGCCGCGCGGCCTGGCCCACAGGGAGCTCATCGACTACGGCGACGCCCTCGTGGCCGGCTTCCGCGACCGCGACGCGTACCTGCGGGCCTTCCGCGAGGATCTGCACGTCTTCGGCGAGGCGGAACACGTCCGCCAGCCGGAGCTCCAGCTGACCTGATCCGGCTCAGGTCACGGTGCCCCCGCCGTTCCGTCCCCCACCCACAGGCGGGCCGTGCGGCGCCGTTCCAGGCGGCGCCGCGGGCGGCCCTGCCCCCGGCGGCGGGGGCACCGATCTCTTCCCGTGGTAGGGCAGGCACCACCATGATCATGCCTGCTGGCGGGGGTCCGTGCGGACCCCCGCCTTCGCCATGCTCAGGGATGACTGGTACGTACCTGCACTTTTTGCGCATAGCGTGATGTGCAGGCAGGGACGACATGGGCATCGGCGAGAGCATCGGAGACGGACACGTGACCGTGGTGGACAGCCCCCGCGCGCCGGGGGCCAGAGGGAGCGACTTCGCCAGGCTGGCGCGCCGCATCGCCGACGCCGGCCTGCTGGACCGGCGGCCCGGCTACTACGCGGCCCGCGCGACGCTGGTCGCGGGCCTGTTCGGCGGCGCGTGGGCGCTGGCCGCCGTCACCGGCGACTCCTGGTGGCAGCTCGGCGTGGCCGCGCTGCTGGCCGTCGCCTTCGGCCAGGTGACCCTGCTCGCGCACGACCTGGCGCACGGGCAGGTGTTCAGGTCGCGCCGCTCCAGCAGGATCGCCGGGCTCGTCGCGGGCAACCTGCTCACCGGGCTCAGCTACGGCTGGTGGATGGACAAGCACACCCGCCACCACGCCAACCCCAACCACGAGGAGCGCGACCCCGACGTCGCCCCCGACATCCTCGTCTGGTCGCGCAGGCAGGCCGGCTCCAGCACGGGAGTGGCCAGGTTCGTCGGCCGGTGGCAGGCGTACCTGTTCTTCCCCCTGCTCACCCTCGAAGGGCTGAACCTGCGGGTGTCGAGCCTGCGGGCGCTGCGCAGGCCGTCCATGAAGGACCGGAGGCTGGAGGCCCTGCTGCTGATCGCGCACAACGTCGCCTACTTCGGCGCCGTCTTCGCGCTGCTGCCGCCCGGCAAGGCGCTCGCCTTCCTCGCCGTCCACCAGGCCTGCTTCGGCGTCTACCTCGGCTGCGCCTTCGCCCCCAACCACAAGGGCATGCCGGTGCTCACGGCGGACGACGAGCTGGACTTCCTGCGCCGCCAGGTGCTCACCTCGCGCAACGTGAGCGGCGGGCGGCTCACGACGGCCGCGCTCGGCGGGCTGAACTACCAGATCGAGCACCACCTGTTCCCCAGCATGCCGACGCCGAACCTGCGCGTGGCCAGGCCGATCGTCCGCGAGCACTGCGCGGCGCTCGGCGTGGACTACGCCGAATGCGGGCTGCTGGAGTCGTGGCGGCAGGCGCTGAGCCACCTGCACGCGGTCGGCGAGCCCCTGCGCGCCAGGCGCTGACCCTCCTTCAGGACCCCTCCTCAGGACACCTCCTCAGGGCCCCTCCTCAGGAGCCCGCCTCCCGGACCCGCGTCACGCCTGGTACGGCGTGACGCTCCTGGCCCTGCGCAGCGCCTCCGCCCACCATCCGAGCTGGTCGAGCAGCGCCTTCGCCGCGCCCTCAGGGCCGTCGGGGTCGAGCAGCCGCCCGTCGGCGTCGAAACGCGCCCAGTGGCCGTCGAAGCTGATCGTGTTGCGCACCGTGACCGCGTGCAGCTCGGCGAAGACCGCGCGCAGGTGCTCGACCGCGCGCAGGCCGCCGCCGAAGCCGCCGTACGACACGAAACCCACCGGCTTGGCCTGCCACTCGGTGTAGTGCCAGTCCAGCGCGAGCTTGAGCGAGGCCGGGTAGCTGTGGTTGTACTCCGGCGTCACCACCGCGAACGCGTCCGCCTCCCGCAGCCTCCCGGCCAGCTCCGCCATCGGGGCCGGACGCTCGTGCGCGGCCTGCAGCTCCTCCGCCGTGGCGGGCAGGGCGGCGGGCAGGGGCGTGGCGGCCAGGTCGATCACGTCCAGGTCGAACAGCCCGTGGACGCGGACCCGCTCGGCGAACCAGTCGGTCACCTTGGGGCCGAACCGCCCGGTCCGCACGCTGCCGGTGATCACCGCGAGTCTCATTCGATTCGTTGTCATGCCCCCACCTTCGTCCCGGGGGAGCGGGCCAGGGAGGCCGGGACGAGACTGGCCCTCGCGGGGCCACGATCGGGGCGGCCGATGCTCCTAGACTGCCGTTCGTGAGCGACAACGAGCTGGGCGCCTACCTGCGCGCCCGCCGCGAGGCACTCGCGCCGGGCGACGTCGGCCTGCCGGGAGGCACCCGCAGGCGTACGCCGGGGCTGCGCCGCTCCGAGCTGGCCGCCGTCGCCGGCCTGAGCGTGGAGTACCTGACCAGGCTGGAGCAGGGCCGCGACCGCAACCCCTCCACGCAGGTGCTCGGCGCGCTGGCCGACGCCCTGCGGATGACCCAGGAGGAGCGCGCGCACCTGAGGCTGCTCGCCAAGGTGAGCAGCGGCGACGCCCTGCACTGCCCCGGAGGCGGCGAGCCGCCCGCCCGCACCGTGCGCCCCGCCCTGCGGGCGCTGCTCGACCGGCTGGAGCCGACCCCCGCCGTGCTGGTCAACCGGCTCACCGAGGTGCTCGCGTACACGGTGGGCTTCGAACGCCTGGCCCGCCCGCTCGGCATGCTGGACGGCGACGCGCCCGTGCTCGCCAGGTACGTCTTCTCCGACCCGCGCGCCCGCGCCGCCCACCCCGACTGGCACCGCCTGGCCGACGAGACCGCCGCGGCGCTCAAGCTGGAGGCGGGACGCGGCGACCCGTACGCGGCCGAGCTGGTGGCGGAGCTGTCGTTCACGGCCGGCGCCGCCTTCACCGACAGGCTGGCCGCCGTGCCGCGCCCGCCCGTGCCGGAGCCCGTGGTGCGCGTCGTCCACCCGGAGGCGGGCGAGCTGCGGCTGACCCGCGAGGAGCTGGAGCCGGCGGGCGGCGGCGGCCTGCGGCTGCTCGTCCACCTGCCCGCCGACGCGCCGAGCGCCGCCGCGCTCGACCGCGTCACCGGCCGGGCTCCCGGCGCGCTGCGGGCCGTCTCGGGCTGAACCCGGGGGCCCGGGGCCCGGCCGTCAGTCGACGACCAGCCCGAGCGCCCTCGCGACGACGGTCGCCTGGTACGGGTCGATCACGGCCTTGTTCAGCGTGACCGTCGCCGGGTCGAGATCGCCGATGTCGCTGCCGCGCAGGTCGCACTTCGTCAGGTCGGCGGCCCTCAGCCACGCCCCCGACAGGTCGCAGCGCAGCAGCTTCGCCCCCTCGCACCTGGCCCCGGTCAGGTCGGCCTCGCGCAGCCTGACCCGCTCGAACACGCTGCCCCGCAGGTCTGCCCCCGGCAGCCCCACGAACGACCAGTCGCCGCCCTCGACCTTCAGCAGCCCGTACGTGCAGCCGTCGAACATGCTGCCGGTCAGCTTGCAGCCGTCGAACGTTGCGTCGAAGAACGAGCAGCGCGTGAACGTGCAGCCGGTGAACCGGGCGTCGGTGTGCGACGAGACGTTGAACCGCACGTTCCTGAACGTGCACTCGTCGAACGTCGAGCCCCTGTTCACCACCTCGGTCATGTCGACGTCCTGGAACAGCACCCGGTGGAAGGTCTCGCCCTCCAGCTCGCGGCACCCCCAGTCCTCGGACCTGATCGTCGTCTCCGTCGGGGGAGCGGGCACCCCGTGCTTCCTGTCCGCCATACGAACAAACTAGCGGATCAGGCGCGCTTGGCGATGGCCGTGATGAACGGCTGCACCAGTTTCGCGGCCAGCGGACCGAACGCCGCGAGGATGAGCACGTACGCGGCGGCCAGCGCCCCGAGGTCGGGGTGGGCGCCCGCGGCCACGGCCAGGCCCGCGATGACGATGTTGAACTCGCCGCGGGGGATCAGCGCGATGCCCGCCCGCGCCTGCCCGGCCTTGCCGATGCCGGCGCGCCTGGCGGCGTACACGCCGGTCAGGAGCTTGGTCACCATGCTGGCCAGGGCGAGCAGCGCGGCCAGCCCCGCCACGGGCCAGATCTTGGCCGGGTCGGTCTGCAGGCCGAAGAAGACGAAGAACACCGCCGCGAACAGGTCGCGCAGGGGCGCGAGCAGCGCCTGCGCGTCGTGCGCGAGCTGGCCCGACAGCGCGATGCCGACGAGGAACGCGCCGACGGCGGCCGACACCTGGAGCTGCTGGGCGATCCCGGCCACGAGCAGGGCCAGGCCCACCACCTTCAGCAGCAGCACCTCGGAGTTCGGGCTGGCGACGAACGCCTCGATGAACCGGCCGAAGCGCAGCGCCACGACGAGCACGACGCTGACCGTGGCGAGCGCGATGGCCACCGTGATCGCGCCGCTGACCAGGCTGAGCCCCGCCAGCATGGCGGTCAGGACCGGCAGGTACACCGCCATCGTCAGGTCCTCGAACACGAGGAGCGACAGCACGGTCGGGGTCTCCCGGTTGCCGATCCAGCCGAGGTCGGTCAGCACCTTCGCGGTGATGCCGGACGAGGTGGCGTAGGTGACGCCGGCCATGGCGACGGCCGCGACCGGCCCCCAGCCGAGCAGCAGCGCGCAGATCGCGCCGGGCGCGGCGTTGAGCACGAGGTCCACGATGCCGGCGCGGGCGTTGCCCGTCAGGCTCGTGACGAGCTCGTCGGCGTTGTACTCCAGGCCGAGGGTGAGCAGCAGCAGGACGACGCCCAGCTCCGCCCCGACCGAGATGAACTCCTCGCTGGTCGCGAGCGGCAGCACGCCGCCGGTGCCGAACGCGAGCCCGGCGATGAGGTAGAGCGGGATGGGGGAGATGCCGACGCGCAGCGCGAGGGCGCCGAGCACGCCGAGACCGAGAAGGACAGCACCGAACTCCAGGAAGAGCACCGCGGTTTCGTGCACCCGCGGCCCTACCCTTCGGCCAGGATGTCGGCCACCTCGGAGGTGCTGTCCGCACTGCCCACGACGACGACGATGTCGCCCGCGGCGAAGACGAACTCCGGGCCCGGGCTGGCGAAGACCTGACCGGCGCGGACGACGGCCACGATGGAGGCGCTGGTGCGGGTCCGCACGCGGGCGTCGCCCATGGGGCGCCCGGCGTACGGGGAGCCGGCGGGGATCGCGAGCTGGACGCTGACCAGCCCCTCGACCTCCTGGTGGAGCTGGTTGAGCCGCTGCACGATGCGGGGCGCGCCCAGCAGTTCGGCGAGGGCGTCGGCCTCCTCGTCGTTCAGCTTGACCGTCTGGCAGGCGCGGTCGGGGTCGTCCTTGTCGTAGATGACGAGGTCGCGGCGGCCGGTGCGGTGGGAGACGACGCCGATCCGCTGTCCTGACCGGGTGGTGAAATCGTGCCGCAGTCCGATGCCCGGCAGTGACGTCTGTTCGACTTCCACCTACCCACCCGCTCTTTTATCCGCTTTTACCGCCTATATGCGGATAACCCTACCAATCGTGCTCGCATGTCGCGGCGTCACACGTGACCGGCTGCTCCGGGCCGCGACCCTCCGTGGCGTGGGCGAGGACAGTGCGAGAGGATGCTCAGGTATGCCCCCCTTGACTCGCCTGCTCCTCGTCGAGGACCACGCCATGGTCGCGGAGGCCATCGGCCAGGCGCTCGGCCGCGTCCCCGGCATCGAGGTCGTGGCCAAGGCCGGATCCATAGCCTCCGCCGTGGCCGAGACGGGAAGGACACGCCCCGACGTCGTCGTGCTCGACCGCCGCCTGCCCGACGGCGACGGCGTCGCCGCCATCGGCAGGATCCGCGCCGCCGCGCCCCGCACCCGGGTGCTGGTGCTGACCGGCGAGGCCACCGCCGCCGTCGCGGCCGCCGTCGTCGAGGCGGGCGGCGCGGGCCTGGTCGTCAAGTCGTCCCGCCTGGACGAACTGGAGTCGGCCGTACGCGAGGTGGCGGCAGGCGGCGTCGTCTTCCCGCCCGCGCTGCTGCCCGGCGTCCTCGCCCGGCTGACCGGGCGCGCGGGCCCGCAGGGCGCGGCGCTCACCCCGCGCGAGCGCGAGACGCTGCTCCTGCTGGCCGAGGGCGCCGGCACCGCCGAGATCAGCGAACGGCTCGGCATCGCCCGCAACACCACCCGCAACCACGTCCAGCACGTCCTGGAGAAGCTGGGCGCCCGCTCCAAGCTCGAAGCCGTGGCCATCGCCCGCAGGGAAGGGCTCGTCGACTGACGCATCCGCACCACTTCGCCTGCCGCAGACGGACCGGACGACGTGACGCCGCTGCGTCTCGTTGCCGCACCGTCGCGGTCCGACACTGGGAGGCATGGGGAGGAACACGGGGAAGGACGCGGGGCAGGACGCGGGGGCGATCCGGCTGGAGGTCCGGTTGCCGGAGGAGATGGAGAGCATCACCCGCTCCCGGCAGATCGCCCGTGAGGCCATCACGGGCGGCGGCTACCGGGGCCGCCACGAGGACGTCCTGCTCGTCGTCTCCGAGCTCGTGACCAACGCCCTGCGCCACGGGGCGGGCGCGCCGGTCCTGCGGGTCGAGTGCGACCACGACCGCGTACGGGTCGAGGTGCGCGACACCGGCGAGCGCCTGCCCGAGCCGCGCGAGCCCGAGCCGGGCAGCGGCTGGGGGCTGCGCGTGGTCGACATGCTGTCCACCGGCTGGGGCGTCCGCGGCGACGGCGAGGGCAAGGCCGTGTGGTGCGAGCTAGCCGCGCACGTCAGGCCGCTCGCCCCCCAGGCGGGGTGAGCGGGCCGGGGGCCTCGGGAGCCGCGGCGGCCTGACGTCTCGGGGAGTCCGGGTTCGCGGCCGGCGCGGCCGCCGTGCGAAGCTGCGGTATGCCCGCGCGTGATCCCGCACCGGCCGACCTGCGGCTGCTCGTCCAGAGCGTCGTCGACTACTCCATCTTCATGCTCGACCCCGGCGGCCACGTCGTGAGCTGGAACGCCGGGGCCGAGCGCGCCAAGGGGTACGCGGCCGAGGAGATCATCGGCAGGCACTTCTCCGTCTTCTACCCGCCCGGCGACGTCGCCGCCGGCGTGCCGGAACGGCTGCTCGCCGCCGCCGTCGCCGACGGCCGGGTCGCCGCCGAGGGCTGGCGTGTCCGCAAGGACGGCACGAGGTTCTGGGCGAGCGTCGTCATCACCGCCCTGTACGACGAGACCGGCGAGCTGCGCGGCTTCGGCAAGGTGACGCGCGACCTGACCGAGCGCCGCGGCGTCGCCCGCGCCCTGGACGAGCGCGGCCGCCTCCTCGCCCACCTCGTCCGCGCCCAGGAGATGGAGCGCAGGCGCATCGCCTGGGACGTCCACGACGACACCATCCAGTCGATGGTCGCCGTCGGCATGGGCCTGCGCCTGCTCGGCGAGCGGCTCCCCGAGGAGTACGCCGCCCTGGTGCGCGAGCTCGACGACGCCGTCGACGCCGCCGTCAGGCGGCTGCGCGGCCTCACCTTCCGCCTGCTGCCGCCGGGCCTCGACAGCGGCGGACTGGTCGAGGGCCTGACCGGCTACCTGGAGCAGGCCTTCGCCGGCTCAGGCCTCCGCTTCGAGCTGCGCCACCGGCTCGACGCCGAACCCCCGCCCGAGACCGCCATCACCGCGTTCCGCATCTGCCAGGAGGCGCTGACGAACGTCCGCAAGCACGCCCGCGCGCGCACCGTCACCGTCTCCCTGTCCTCGCTCGACCGGGGCGTGCTCGTCCGGGTCGCCGACGACGGCGTGGGGCCGCCGCCCCACGCCTCCGAAGGCCGCCACGACCACTTCGGGCTGCTGGAGATGCGCGAGCGCGCCGACACCGCGGGCGGCTGGTGCGACATCCGGGGCGCGCCGGGCGGCGGCACCGTGGTGGAGTTCTGGCTGCCCGCTGTCCCGATCCCCTGACGCCGGGCTCAGCTCTCGATGAGGGCGAGCGCCTGGCGGGCGATCTCCCACTCCTCGTCCGTGGGGACGACCAGCACCGCCACCTCGGCCCCAGGCGGCGACACCGCCCGCTCCGACGACGACGGCTCCCCGTTGCGGGCCGGATCGACGACGACGCCCAGCCGTTCGAGCCCCGCCAGCGACTCGGCCCTGGTGGCGGCGTCGTGCTCGCCGACGCCACCGGTGAACACGATCGCGTCCACGCGGCCGAGCAGCGCGTAGTAGGCGCCCACGTACGCGCGGACGCGCCGGGTGTACACCGCGAGCGCGAGCCGGGCGTCCGCGTCGCCCGCCGCGGCCAGCGCGCGCACCTCCCGCATGTCGGGCGTCCCGGCCAGCCCCAGCAGCCCGCTGCGGCGGCCGAGCGCCCGCTCGGTCTCCTGGGCGTCCATCCCCGCCACCCGCTCCAGGTAGCCGGGCAGGCCGGGGTCGACGTCGCCCGACCGCGTGCCCATGACCAGCCCCTCCAGCGGCGTCATGCCCATCGAGGTGTCGACGCTGCGCCCGCCCGACATCGCGGTCGCGCTCGCGCCGTTGCCGAGGTGCAGGACGACGAGGTCGAGCTCCTCCAGGTCGCGCCCGAGTAAGGCGGCGGCCCGGCGCGAGACGTACGCGCACGAGGTGCCGTGGAAGCCGAACCTGCGCACCCCGAGCCGGTCGCGCCACTCGCGCGGCACGGCGTACGTGTACGCCTCCGGCGGCAGCGTGAGCTGGAACGCCGTGTCGAACACCGCCACCTGCGGCACTCCTGGGAAGGCCCGCTGCGCCAGCCGGATGCCCGCGAGGTTCACCGGGTTGTGCAGCGGCGCGAGCGGCGCGAGCTCCTCGATCGCCGCGATCACGGCGTCGTCGACCAGCACCGCCTCGGGGAAGCGGGTGCCGCCGTGGACGACCCGGTGCCCCACCGCCATCGGGTGCAGCTCCGGGCCCGCCTGCGCGAACGCCTCCAGCACCGCGTCGAGCCCCTCGCGGTGCCCGGGGAAGCGGGCCTCGCGCTCGTAGGGCGGGCCGTCGCCCGCCCGGTGCGTGAGCCGCCCCTTCTCCTCGCCGATGCGCTCCACCAGCCCCCTGGCGGGACGCTCCCTGGTGCGCACGTCGACCAGCTCGTACTTGATGGACGACGAGCCCGTGTTCAGGACGAGGATGTGGTCGGCCATGCCACGATCTTATTTCAGCCTCCCGTCGCCGCCCCGGGCGGGCGGGGACCGCGCCGGGGCGAGAAAGAGTTGGCTCCGCCGTGCGCGGAATCGTCAACCACGGGTACGGGGTTACGGGACGATGTGATCGGTTTGACGGCACGAGGAGGACGACACGTGAACGGCGACATCACCCAGAGCCAGGAGTGGGCTGAGCTGGCCAAGCACCATGACGAGCTGGCCGGCAAGCACCTGCGCGAGCTGTTCGCCGAGGACCCGGGCCGTGCCGGGCGAATGACGCTCACCGCGGGCGACCTCCACCTCGACTACGCCAAGCACCGCGCCACCGAGGAGACGATCGACCTGCTGGTCGCGCTGGCCGAGCGGGCGGGGCTGCGCGAGCGCGTCTCCGCGATGTTCGGCGGCGAGCACATCAACGTCAGCGAGGACCGTGCCGTCCTGCACGTCGCGCTGCGCATGCGCGAGAACGCCGAGCTGGTCGTCGACGGCCAGGACGTCGTGGGCGACGTGCACGCCGTGCTCGACAGGATGAGCGCCTTCTCCGACCGGGTGCGTTCGAAGGAGTGGCGCGGCGCCACCGGGCAGCCCATCTCCACCGTCGTCAACATCGGCATCGGCGGCTCCGACCTCGGCCCCGCCATGGCGTACGAGGCGCTGCGCGACTACGCCGACGCCGGCATCGAGGCGAGGTTCGTCTCCAACATCGACCCGGCCGACATCACCGGCACGCTCGCCGGGCTCGACCCCGCCACCACGCTGTTCGTCGTCAGCTCCAAGACGTTCACCACGCTGGAGACCCTCACCAACGCCAGGGTCGCGCGGAGCTGGCTGGTCGCCGCGCTCGGCGAGGACGCCGTGTCCAGGCACTTCGTGGCCGTCTCCACCAACGCCGAGAAGGTGGCCGAGTTCGGCATCGACCCCGAGAACATGTTCGGCTTCTGGGACTGGGTCGGGGGCCGCTACTCCTACGACGGCGCCATCGGCCTGTCCCTGATGATCGCCATCGGGCCCGAGCGGTTCCGCGAGATGCTCTCCGGCTTCCGCGAGATGGACCAGCACTTCCGCACCGCGCCGTTCAAGGCCAACATGCCGGTGATCATGGCCATGCTCGGCATCTGGTACACCGACTTCTTCGGGGCCGAGACCAGGGCGGTGCTGCCGTACAGCCAGCGGCTGCACCGCTTCCCCGCCTACCTGCAGCAGCTCACGATGGAGTCCAACGGCAAGTCGGTGCGCGCCGACGGCTCGCCCGTCACCGTCGCCACCGGCGAGATCTTCTGGGGCGAGCCGGGCACCAACGGCCAGCACGCCTTCTACCAGCTGCTCCACCAGGGCACCCGGCTCGTCCCCGCCGACTTCATCGGCTTCGCCGAGCCGTACGAGGACCGCGAGGGCATGCACGACCTGCTCACCGCGAACCTGCTCGCGCAGACCTCGGCCCTGGCCTTCGGCCGCACCGCCGAGGAGATCGCGGGCGAGGGCACCCCTGCCGAGATCGTTCCGCACAAGGTGATGCCGGGCAACCGGCCCACCTCCACCATCCTCGCGCCCAAGCTCACCCCGTCCACGCTGGGGCAGCTCGTCGCCCTGTACGAGCACATCGTCTTCGTCGAGGGCACCGTCTGGGGGGTCGACTCCTTCGACCAGTGGGGCGTCGAGCTGGGCAAGAAGATGGCGCTCGACCTCGCGCCCGCGCTCACCTCCGACGAGCCGCCGACGTCGTTCCCCGACGCCTCCACCGAGGAGCTCGTCAAGAAGTACCGCGAACTGCGCGGACGGCGCGTCTGACGCGAAATGCTGTGACAACCGCCGCGAGAGGGTGACGATGGGGCGTATGGACATCATGGAGCTGGTGGAGAGGTCCAAGGACACCGCCACCGTCAATCGCGTCTTCGGCGAGCCCATCCGGCACGGCGACGTCCTCGTCATCCCCGTCGCCCGCGTCGGGCAGGGCGGCGGCGGTGGCCAGGGCAGGTCGAAGGGGCCGCGCGAGGCCGGCGCGGGCGAGGCCGCCGCGCCCGAGGCGGCGTCGGAGGGCAGCGGCGGCGGGTTCGGCTTCGGCGCCGCGCCCATGGGCGTCTTCGTCGTCAAGGACGGCGAGGTCACCTGGCGGCCGGCCGTGAACGTCAACCAGATCGTCCTCGGCGGCCAGGTCGTCGCGGTCGTGCTGCTGCTCACGGTCAGGGCCGTGCTCAAGAAGTGGCGGCGCAGGCACTGACCGCGCTGATCGACCTGCTCGACGCCGGCCTGCCGGGCCGCGACGTGCGCGTGCCAGGCGCCGGCGCGCAGGTCCGCATGTCGCGGCTGACCGGGTCCGCCTGGCTCGTCCGCTACCCGCCCGGCTGGTCGCGGGCCCAGCGCGGCCACTACCTCGCGGGGGAGGAGCTCGTCGTCCTCGACGGCGAGCTGACCGTGTCCGGCGTGACGTACCTGCCGGGGCAGCACGGCTGGATCCCGGCGGGCGCCCTGCGGCACGAGTGCTCGGCCCCGCGCGGCGCGCTGGTGCTCGCGGCCTTCACCGGCGACCCCTCGTGGGTGAGCAGCGACGCCGACGTGCCCGACGGCCCCACGCAGCGCACTCCGCTCGAGACCGTCGTCATCCCCGAGGGCGGGCTGCCGCTCACGCCGCGCTCGGCGCTGCTCGACGCGCCCGTCACCCTCGACCAGCCCGCCGAGGTCGTCACCGTGCCCACCTGGACATGGCAGCTGTCCACCTTGGTCCCGGAAGGCCGGGTGCTCGTGCGCTGGCCGGCATGACGTCCGTCGCGCCGCCTCCGCCGCTCTCGCCGGGGTGAAGGCAGCGGGCAAGGCCTACCTGCTCCACCTCGGGGTCGGTGCCGCGTGCGATGACCCGGCCGTGGCGCTGTCGCCGCCGTTGAGCGTCGTGCCCGCCGCGGTCGCGCGGGGCA
Source organism: Nonomuraea pusilla (assembly GCF_900109355.1). GTDB lineage: Bacteria > Actinomycetota > Actinomycetes > Streptosporangiales > Streptosporangiaceae > Nonomuraea > Nonomuraea pusilla. Next base: position 255,108 of record NZ_FOBF01000007.1, on the reverse strand, counting down.
GCGCTGCTGAGGCGGGTCGTCGCGCGGGCTGCCGGTCGGCGGGTCTCCGGCTTCCGCTGAGACTCCGACCAGGAACGATCGACAGGCCGGCCCAGGGTCCGCGGGCTCACCGTCGTGATCGTCTCCGGCCCGCGCCCTTCGAGACCGTGACGCCCAGGAGCCGGTCCTAGGAGACCGTGACGCCCAGGAGGTGGCCCAGGCCGAACGTGACCGTGGCCGCGCCCACGCCCAGGGCGAGCTGGCGCAGGCCACCCAGCCACCACGGCCTGGCCGTCATCACGGCCACCGCCGCCCCGAACCCGAAGAGCGCCAGCACGGTCACCACCAGCGCCACGGCCAGCCCCGACGCTCCGAACAGGAACGGCGCCAGCGGGACCAGCGCGCCCGCCGCGAACGCGCAGAACGACGACCCGGCCGCCATGTACGGCGACGGCAGGTCGTCGGGGTCCACGCCCAGCTCCTCGCGCACGTGCACCCGCAGCGCCTGCTCGGGGTCGGCCGACAGCCCCTCCGCCACCTTGCGGGCCAGCTCGCCGTCGAGGCCGCGCGACCGGTACAGCGCCGCCAGCTCCGCCTGCTCGCCCTCGGGATTGCGGGCCAGCTCGCGGCGCTCCACGGCGATCTCCGCCCGCATCAGCTCGGTCTGCGACTTCACCGACGTGTACTCGCCCGCCGCCATCGAGCAGGCGCCCGCGATCAGCCCCGCGAACCCCGCCAGCACCGCGCCACGCCCGGCGCCCGACGCGCCGACCACGCCGGCGATGAGCGCGAAGTTCGACACGAGGCCGTCCATGGCGCCGAACACGGCCGGCCGCAGCCAGCCGCCGGTCACGTCCCGGTGGCTGTGATGCTGTTCAGGGGTGTACGGGGTGGCAAGCTCAATAGTCACGAATTCCTCCACAAAGCTGCAATCGTCCATAAATTTAGGCATTTATCGTAAGATCCGCAACGAAGGGGAGCCTATCCTGACCTGCGACCCAATCGCTGATGCCGCGCTCTTTACCACATGGCTGCGACAATTCCGCACGACTCTTCGGCGCATTCCCGCGCCCCTTTGTCTCACCCTTCGGACTTAGGTAAACCAAACCAAACAAATGGCGGTCCGCTCGAATATCCCGCCTTTCATTCCGTGGGTGCCGCCCCGGCGCCAGCCCGCCGCAGCGCAGACCCCGGAAGCCGTCCCGCCCGGCCCTGGGGGAGAAGACGCACGCCGCCTGGCGGCGCGGCGGCGGCACCTCCGTGGCGGGCACGTGGCCTGCGGGCCTCTTCCCCGTGCCCCGGGCCGCCGCACCCCGTCGGTCCGCCCGGCGCCGCGGGAGGTGCGTCAGGACGGGGGCCGAGGTCGGGTGGACGTCCGGCCCAAGGGTGCGTCGACGGGGAGCCGAGGTCGGAATCAGGCCGGGACCGGGGCGCCGGAGAGGGGTGAGGCCGGGACCGGGGCGCCGGAGACGGGCGGGGCGGGTGACGCCCTGTCCGTCGCGGTCCGGACGTCCTACGATGATCGTCGAGGCCGAGGTCCGGTGAGGGGGCGATCGTGGCGGGCTCGATCCGGCGGGTGCCGTTCGACCTGGAGAGTTACACCCGGCGGTCGCGTACGGGGCCGTGCTTCATCTGCGCCGTCGTCAGCGGCGACCCCGGCCAGCCCGAGGAGATCGTCCACGACGACGGAACGCACATCGCCTTCCTGGCGCGCTTCGCGGCCTTGCCCGGGTATGTCCTGGTCGCGCCCCGGCGCCATGTCGAGCACGTCGTCCGCGACCTCGACGAGGACGAGTTCAGCGCCCTCATGCGGGTGGTGCGCCGGGTCGCCCTGGCGCTGGAGGCGAGCGTCCCCTGCGAGCGGACGTACCTGCTGTCCCTGGGCAGCCAGCAGGGGAACGCCCACCTGCACTGGCACGTGGCCGCGCTGCCGCCGGGCGTCCCGTACGAGCGGCAGCAGTACCACGCGCTCATGGCCGAGAACGGCGTCGTCGAGCACACCCCCGAGGAGGCCGCCGCCCTGGCGGCGAGGATCAGGCGTGCCCTGGACCTCCAGCCGCCGCCGGACGGCGCGCACGGATGAGGCACGGCCCGTTCCGGCCGCCGGCGGGCGTTCTCCTGGCCTGCCTGGGCGGGGACGAGGGACGGGAGGAGGCGCAGCAGGGACAGCGCGAGGGCGAGGGGCCCGTCAGAAGGTTCTCCCGGCGGCTGCGGAGGCGGAGCCGCCCAGGGCGCTGAGGCCGAGCAGGAGGGCGAGCGCCTGTACGCCCCAGAGGCGGACGCCTCGCAGGAGGGCGAGCGCCGAGCAGGAGGGCGAGCGCCCGTGCGCACCAGAGGTGGACGCCGAGCAGGAGGGCGAGCGCCCGTACGCGCCAGAGGTGGACGCCTCCAGGGAACGGGCGATCACCGTTGTCCATGCCGCCCGGCAGGGGCCGCCCTCGGCGATGACGACGGCTGCGCGCTCGGGTGAGACGTGGCCGACCGTCGCCGAAGGGCGGCATCCCTGGGGCCTCCTCGTCCGTCAGCGGAACGCGGCGGCGTTCCTGGCCGCCCAGGCGGCGTAGGTGTGCGGAGCTCGGCCGGTCAGTTCCCGCACCACCGGCGACACGTCCGCGGCCCTGCCGGCGAACGAGGCGAACAAGGTGAGCACCGAGTCCGCGACCACCGCCGGGGTGTGCCTGATCATCTGTTCACGGGCCTGCTCGGGGGACAGTTCCTCCAGGCGCAGGTCGCGGCCGAGGACCTCGCCGAGGATCCGTACCCGCTCGGCCGTCGTCAGCGAGTCGGGCCCGGTCAACGCGTACGCCTTGCCCGCGTGCCCGTCGTCGAGCAGCGTCCGCGCGGCCACCGCGGCGATGTCGCGCTCGTCCACGGGCGCGGTCGCCGCTTGGGCGAAGGGGGCCCGCACCACGCCGTCGCTCCTGACGCCGGGCGCCCACTGCAGGTCGTTCGCCATGAACGCGCCAGGCCGCAGGAAGGTCCACGGCAGCCCTGACCCGGCCACGGCCTGCTCGTACCCGGCGTGGACGCTGCCGAGCACGCCCGCCTGCTCCATGGTCACCGCCAGCGCGGACAGCAGCACGACGTGCCCGAGGCCCGCTTCCGTGGCCTCGCGCAGGAAGCCGTCCACCTGACCGGCGGCCGGGAGCAGGAACGCGCGGTCTACTCCCCGCAGTGCGGCACGGAGGTCCTCCTCCTGGGACATGTCGGCTCTCATCACCTCCACGCCGTCGGGCAGAGCGGCCCGCTCGGGGTTGCGGCTGATCGCTCGGACCTGCTCGCCCGCTTGGAGCAGCAGGTTCACCAGATGGCGGCCGACGTTGCCCGTCGCCCCTGTCACCAGTATCACGGCTACCTCACTTCGGATATCCGAACTGTTTGGATATCCGCACTGTATCCTGTGACCGTGATGGATGACATTCCGCCCCCTCGACTGCCACGACAGGAAGAGGTCAGAGAAGCCCTTGGTTTCGTGCCCCTGGTGGAGGCCTATTTCCGGCGAGCCCAGGCCGAGATGCCGGACGAGCTGAGGGAGATCTTCCGCGGCCACCGGCTCACCGCCAGACACGGCGCGGTCATCCCCCAGCTGACGGTCGAACCGTCACTGAGCGTGACCGAACTGGCCGAGAGGATGGGCATGTCCCTGACGACCGCGAGCGAACTCCTGAGCGACCTCAGCAGGGCCGGCCTGGTCGAGCGCCGGGAGGATCCGGCCGATCGCCGCCGCACCCTGGTGTCGCTGGCCCCGCGCCATCGGGCCATGGTCGAGAAGTTCGTCGCCCTCCGCGCCGCACCTCTGCTGCGCGTCCTGGACGACCTCTCGCCTTCGGACAGGAAGGGATTCGTGGCGGGGCTGGCCGCCTGGGCCCACGAGGTGCGGAACTGGTGACCGCGGTCCGGAGCGCCTGCTGCGGCGCTCCGGACGTGCTTCTTGAGGTCGTGCCCGGTGAGGGGTCAGAGCCGCCTCAGCCGCGTACCGGGGCGGCGGTCGTGGTCGGGAGCCCCGGACGGATCAGGGACGCGCAGTCGGCGATCGCGCTCTCCAGGAGCTCGCGCAGCAGCGCGTCCGGGTCGGCGACGCACGCCTGGACGATGCCCACCACCGAGAGCTGCACCGCGTTCGGCGCGGCGTACCGGCGGAAACCCCTCTCCGTGATCTTGGCGGCCCGGCTGAAGCGCCTGGCCTGCTCGGTGGCCTTCGGCGCCCCCTCCAGCGCCTGCCGGCCGGCCTCGCTCAGCCGCCCGGACGGCGCGCCGTCGAGCCTGGCCAGCATCTCCTCGGCGGCTAGCACCGACACGGCCAGGGCGAGCTGGCGTTCCGCCGCCGCCACGGGCAGGGCGGTCGTGGCGCACCGCAGCGCGATGACGGCGTCGACGCGCAGGTCGTCGCTGTTCAGCCCGATGATGGACGGCACGAGCCCGATGAGCTTGCTGCGGTTGTCGTCGCCGGTGTTGTCGTTGACGAGCCGGGCGAGCGCGGCCAGCAGCGGGTGCGTGCAGGCCGGGTGGTCGCTCCAGCGCTCTCCGGCGAGGTAGGACGCCAGTTCCATGAAGCAGGCGCCGCGCTTGGGGTTGCGGTGCCTGCCGCGGGACAGGACGGGCATGTGATCGAGGTGACTGTCCACGAGTGCGCTCCACTGCTCGACGCGATGGCCGTACCTCCAGTCTGCGACGCCGGGGGCCCGGACGCCAGGGTCCCCGGCTCCTTTGCCCACCCCTTGCCCCGGGTCACGGCGCGCGGACGAACACGGCGACCGTCCGCCCGGGAACCGTCAGCGTGCCCGTCGCCGGGTCGAACGCCGACCGCCTGACCACCGGGTCGGCGGACGCGGCCTGCACGGGGTGGAGCGACACGGCGGCCCCCGCGAGCGAGGGCATCGGCTGCTCCTGCGCGTGCGGGGTGGCGTTGAACACGGCGACGACGGCCGCCCAGCGCGGGTCGAGCCCGGAGACGTCCACGCGCATGGTGACGACCCCGTCGGGCGCGTCGGGGAAGGTCAGGCGCCGCTCGATCTCGGCGGCCGAGCCGAGCCCGAACGCCGGTGAGGAGTACCTGATCCGCAGCAGCTCGCCGAAGCCGGCCCGGCAGGCGTTGATCGCGGCGCAGCCGGGCCGCAGCGCGGGGTCGGCCAGCAGCGGCCGGGCGTACGGCCACCTGTCGGCGTTGTCGGGGGCGGGCGGCAGGCCGGAGCCGAAGCCGTTGCCCGCCGCGCAGTCCCACAGCAGCCGGTTGAACCAGTCGCCCGAGTCGTACGAGTTGCGGTCCAGCGACTTCGACCGCAGCCGTTCGCTGCCGGCGTGGACGAACGCGACGCCCTGCGACAGCAGCACGGTGGCGAGCGACAGCAGCTGCATGCGCACCCGGTCGGCCATCGGGGTGTCCTGGGGCAGCTTGTACGCCAGCGCGTCGTACAGCGTCTCGTTGTCGTGCGCGTCCACGTACGCCACGCTCTCGCCCGGCGCCGCGGCGTAGCCGGCGGGGCCGCCGTTGTAGTCCACCTCGCAGCCGCGCCGCCCCGACGGCAGCACGTAGTCGCGCAGGTTCCCGGTGAGGGCGACCCTGACGAGGTCGCCGTAGTGACGGAGGCGGCCGAGCCGCTCGTCGGGCCCGCCGCCCGCGGGAGCGCCGTTCGGCGCGCCGGCCAGCCCGGAGCCGAAGCCCTGGACCCGCGGGTCGGAGTCGAACGGGCCGCCGCCGCGCACGGCGTCGCGCAGCCGGTCGTTGAACGTGCCGATGCCGGTGCCCGCCAGGTTCGCCTGCGTGGCCTGGACGAACCTGGCGTCGTAGGCCACCTCGCCGAAGTTCCAGCCCTCGCCGTAGAGGATCAGCGAGCGGCCGTCCACGCCGTCGCGCTCGGGGGTGAGCGCGTCGAGCGCGGCGCGCACGGCCAGCAGGTTGCCCTTCGGGTGGTGGCCCATCAGGTCGAACCTGAACCCGTCGACGCGGTACTCGCGCGCCCAGGTGACCACCGAGTCGACGACGAGCCGGCCCGCCATGAGGTGCTCGGGCGCGGTGTTGGCGCAGCAGGTGGAGGTGGCGACGGAGCCGTCCTCCAGGAGGCGGTGGTAGTAGCCGGGCACGATCGGGTCGAGCACGTCCTCGGAGTGCATGTGGTTGTGGACGACGTCGAGGACGACCCGCAGGCCGGCCCGGTGCAGCGCGGCGACCATCGCGCGGAACTGCCTGACGCGGTCGTCGGGGTCGGTGGCGTACGAGCCTCCCGGCACGGTGTGATGGCGCGGGTCGTAGCCCCAGTTGTAGGAGTCGGCGGCGGCGGTGCGGGCGATGTGCTCCTGCTGCAGCTCCGAGTCGGGCGGCAGAGCGGCCAGGTCGGCGCCGGGCTCGGTCCTGTCCGCGCGCCGGTCGGGGATGGTCGCCACGTCGAACACCGGCAGCAGGTGGACGTGGGTCAGCCCGTCCCGCGCCAGCGCGCGCAGCTCGCGCATGCCGTGGCCGTCCACGGTGAAGGCGAGGTACGTGCCGCGCAGCTCCTCGGGGACCCCGGGGTCGCAGGCGGAGAAGTCGCGGACGTGCAGCTCGTACACGCTGGCCCGGTGCTGCGGCACCGGCGGGGGCCTGCGGGCGCGGTCCCAGCCGGGCGGCTTGTGCGCGGCCGAGCCGAGCCTGACCAGGCGGCTGCGGACCCCGTCGGGCGCCGTGGCCAGGCCGTAGGGGTCGGTGACCTCGCGCGTGACGACGCGGCCGGCGCGGGGCTGGTGGACGGTGACGAGGAAGGTGTAGTCCCTGCCCCACCAGTGCGGCCCGCCGCGCGCCGACCACACCCCGGTGCGCGGGTCGCGGCTCATGGCGTGGACGGTGCGCCGCCTGCCGTACAGGACGAGCCTGACCTCCCGGGCGGTCGGCGCCCACAGGGACAGCCGGGGCCGCAGCCCGCCGGACGGGCCGAGCGGCGCGCCGGCGGCGGGGGCGTACAGGTCGTCGAGCACGCCGGGGATCTGCACGCCGGTGACGACGGTCAGCGTGCCGCCCGCGTCGCGGGCGACGGCGGCGACCTGGCCGCGCAGCGCCTCCTTCAGCAGGCCGGGGTCGTCCTCGCCCACGGTGTACGCCTGGTGCCCGGCCAGGTGCGGCCAGGCCTCGGCGCGTTCCTCGTCGAGGAGGGCGGGCTCCAGCGCGATGAGCCGGACGTCGCCGGTCAGCTCGTCCCCGTCGCGGGCCAGGTCGCCGGAGGGGCTCCAGGCGAGCCAGTGGCCTCCCGCCGGGTCGGACGGCCACACCACGGTGGACCGGTCGATCCAGTGGGCCCACGCGCCGCCCAGGTCACCCACCCGCGCCGCCTCCTCCCCGCGCCGTCCCCGCTCTGGAGGGCCTTCCCCGGAGGCGAGCCGGCATACGCCCGCGAGACGGAACCCGTACGGCCGGTCGGCACGCGCGGCGATCGCGTCGCGATTCGGCAATCACTCCGCGTGACAGCCGCAGGTCAGGGATCCTCGTCCCATGGACGGATTCCTCGACACGAGCCGCGGCGGCGTGACGGAGCTGCGCGTGCACGGGGTCTCCGGCACGCCGCCCGCGGCCATGCTCAACCACCCCAGCCCCCGCCTGGTCGTCGGCGACGGCGTCACCGGCTTCTACCGCCGCTGGTGGCCGGGCGGGCGGCCCGCGGGGGAGCACGCGGACGTGCCGGGGGCCCGCCACCGGGAGGCGTACGCGTGGGGCAACCTCACCTCGGGCGGCCGGATGGCCGCGCTGTGGCTGCTCCTGCTGCCGTTCTCCCTGGCGAACCTGTCCTACTTCATGCTGCCGAGACCGGAGGGCGGGCGGCGGCTGCGGCACGCGGCCGAGGCGGCGCAGCGGCTGCTCGCCCTGCTGCTCACGGGCACGCTCGTCGGCGCGCTCACCACGGCCGGGGTCGACCTCGTCGGCTGGCAGTGCGCGCAGGCGGGACGGGCCTGCTCCGGCGACGCCGCGCCCGTCTGGGTGCGCTGGCTGGGCGACCTGTGGGGGAGCCGGACGTCGCCGCGGCTCGCCGTGACCGCGCTCGTGCCCCTCGGCGTGCTGGCCCTGCTGTGGTGGCTCGCCCGCCGCACCTGGGAGCGGGACGAGCGGACCGTCCTGCCCCCTGGCGGGGCCGCGCGGCCCGGCGTGCTGCTGGCGCGGCCCCGGCTGTGGCACGGCGGCGAGCCGGTGTGGCGGCTGCGCGCGGTGCACGTCTCGTTCGCGGCCGGGTCCGTCGGGCTGGCGGTCGCGGCGCCGTACACGGGCGATCCCACGGGGCGGGCGCTGGTCCTGGCCAACGCGGGCGTCCAGATCGCCGCCGCCGTGCTCGCGGCGCTGCCCGGCATCGCGCGCAGGACCGACCCGTACGCGGACGAGCCGTCCTCTCCTGGGCTCACCGGCGCCTGCGCCGCCCTGCGCGCCGCGGCGCCGCTGGTCGTCCTCGTCACGCTGGTCGCCGCCTTCGACGGGCTGCGGGAGCCGCCGTACGCGCCGACGCTGCCCGGGGTCGGCGCTGGAACGTTCCAGACCGCGCTCGCGCTGGGGCTCCTCGCGTTCCTCCTGGTCGCGGTCGCGGTGCTGGCCGGGCGCGACAGGCGGGAGGGCGGAGGGGAGCAGCCCCGGGCGCTGGGCGGGATGGCCGCCTGGTTCGTGCTCGTCATCGCGGCCGGCGTGGGCAACGCGCTGGCGCTGGGCGTGCTGTTCTGGACCGCCGCGTTCTTCGGCACGCCCGCCCCGTCGCGCCCCGCCCCGTCGCACCCGGCGCCGTTCGGCCGGGTCCTGCTGATCGACGAGCCGCTCTGGTGGGCGGCCGCGCTCGTCCCGCTGCTCGCCGCCGGGACGCTGGTGGCGGCCGTCCTGCTGTGGGGCATCCGCGGCCGGGCCGCCGCCGAGCTGGCGCCCAGGCTGCGGCCGTACTACGGCGAGGGCGACGCCCCGGCCGTCGCCGACACCTGGGCGCTCGCGTCGCTCACCGACCGGGCCGGGCTCGTGCTGGGAGTGCTCACGGGCGTCGGGCTGGCCGGGCTCGGCGCGGTGACCGTCGTCTCCCAGCTGCGGCTGTTCACGCCGGACGGCGGCGTGGCGGGGCTGCTCGCCACCGGGGGGAGCTGGGCCATGACGGCCGTCGTGGTGGGCCTGGTGCTGCTCGGCCGCCGCACGTACGGCGACCCCCGGCTGCGCCGCACCGTCGGCATCGTCTGGGACGTCTCCACCTTCTGGCCCCGCGCCATCCACCCGCTCTCCCCGCCCTGCTACACCGAGCGGGTCGTCCCCGAGCTGATCGCCCGCGTCGGCGCCCTGGCCAGGAACGACGGCGACGAGGTCATCGTGTCGGGTCACAGCCAGGGCAGCGTCATCGCCGCCGCGCTGACGCTCCAGCTCGACCCGGCCCTGCTGCGCCGCACCCGGCTGCTCACCCACGGCTCGCCGCTGCGCCGCCTGTACGCCGCCTTCTTCCCCGCCTACTTCGGCCCGTCCACCCTCCACGCGGTACGAGAGTCGGTGAGCTGGCTCAACCTGTACCGGCTGAGCGACCCGATCGGCGGCCCCGTCTTCCGCCGCGCCGACCCCTTCGCGCCCGGCGTCCACGGCGACGGCGACGGCGACGGGGACGGGGAGACCGTGGACCGCTTCTGCTGGGACCCCCTCCAGCCCGGCCCGGGGGAGCCGCTGCCGTCGGCCCGCTGGCACTCCGACTACTGGCTCGACCCGGCCTACGAGGAGGCGCTGTCGCGGCTGACCGTCCTCGGTCCCGCCCACCCGGCCCCCGCCGACGGTTGAACGGCTTCCCCCGGCCCCCGGGCGGGGTGTCGCAGGTCACAGGGCCGCAAGATCTGAAATTTTCTTTTAGTTCACCCGCAAGCCTTGAAAGTTATATCCATGGGCGATTGAGTTCGGTCGTGCAGACCCTCCGATTGCTGGCCGCCGCGGCGCTCGCCTTAGCCATGCCCCTGAGCACGGCCGCGCCCGCGCAGGCCGACCCCGCACCTCCCGCCGAGGACGCGCTCCAGGCGTCCTCCTACCCGTCGTCGTCCACGCTGCTCACGCAGGCCGCGCCCGCGCGGCGCCTGGAGACGTCCAAGAAGACCCGGCCCGTCGCGCCGGGCGTCACGCTCACCTCGTTCGACACCTACGACGCCCTGGGCTGGCTGCGCGCCGACGCCGTCAGCGCCGACCTCGGCAGCGCCAAGGCGGACTACGTGTTCTCCGGCGAGGTCACCAAGACCGAGCCGCTGTCCGGCCCCGCCAGGCGCTCCCACGCCGTCGCCGCCGTCAACGGCGACTTCTTCGACATCAACAACTCCGGCGCCGCCCAGGGCGTCGGCGTGCAGAACGGCGCCCTGATCCAGTCGCCCGTGGCCGGGCACGACAACGCGGTGGCCGTCACCGGCGACGGCGTCGGCCGCGTGCTGAAGATGTACTTCGAGGGCACCGCCACCCCGGCGGGCGGCTCGCCCGTCAAGCTCACCCAGTTCAACCAGATGGTGCAGAGCGGCGGCGTCGGCCTGTTCACGCCGCTGTGGGGCTCGTACACCAGGGCCAGGGCCGTGGCGGGCGCGACCGCCGTCACCGAGGTCACGCTGGTGGACGGCGTCGTCACCGCCGTCGGCGAGGAGGCGGGCAGCGGCCCCATCCCGGCGGGCACCAGCGTGCTGCTCGGCCGCGAGGCTGGCGCCGCCGCCCTGGCCGCGCTCAAGCCCGGCGACCGCGTGGACGTGCGCTACCAGCCCAAGGCGTCGGACGACGCCGACGTCAAGGCGGCCGTCGGCGGCAACTACGTCCTGGTCAAGGACGGCGTGGTGCAGAACTCCACCGACCCGGCCGCGCACCCGCGCACCGCGGTGGGCTTCTCCGCCGACGGCAGGACCATGTACCTGCTGACCGTGGACGGCCGCCAGACCGACAGCCGCGGCGTCACGCTCGACGAACTGGCCGCCATGATGGCCGACCTGGGCGCCGCGAACGCGCTCAACCTCGACGGCGGCGGCTCCTCCACGCTGCTGGCCCGCGAGCCGGGCTCGGCCGACGTGCAGGTGGAGAACAGCCCGTCCGACGGCGGGGAGCGGCACGTCCCCAACGGCCTGGCCCTGTACGCGCCCGAGGGCAGCGGCAAGCTCAAGGGCTTCTGGCTGGAGACCGCCTCCGACCCCGCGAAGGCGCCGGGCGTCGGCCCCGTCGCCGGCGGGCGCCCCGAACGGGTCTTCCCCGGCCTGACCAGGCGGCTGACCGCCGCCGGCTACGACGAGACGTACGGGCCGGCCTCCGGGTCGCCGAAGTGGCGGGCGAACCCCGCCGTGCACGGCGTCGTCCGCGACGGCAGGTTCCACGCCCTCGTGCCCGGCCAGACCACCGTCACCGCCTTCCGCGACGAGGCCAAGGGCACGCTGGAGCTGACCGTGCTCCAGCCGCTGCGGCGGCTGGCGACCACCGCCGACCGCCTCGGCATCCAGGGCGCCGACGGCACCGCGACGTTCGGCGTCGTCGGCTACGACACCAACGGCAACTCCGCCCCGATCGAGCCCGACGACCTCACGCTCGACTACGACCACGACCTGTTCGAGGTCACCGCCGCCGAGCACGGCTACTTCACCGTCAAGGCCAGGAAGGCCACCGGCTCGGGGATCGTCACGGCCAAGGTCGGGAAGACCTCCACGGCGCTGCCGGTGACGGTCGGCTTCGAGGACAAGCAGGTCGCGGCCTTCGACGACGCCGCCTCCTGGACGTTCGCCGCCGCGCGCGCCACCGGCTCGCTGTCGGCCGCGCCCGGCCAGTCCGGGGGCGGGCTGAAGCTCTCGTACGACTTCACCGGCTCCACCGCCACCCGCGCCGCCTACGCCGCCCCGCCGCAGCAGATCGTCGTGGACGGGCAGCCGCAGGCGTTCGGCATGTGGATCAACTCGACCGGCAAGGGCGAGTGGCCGAGCCTGGAGTTCTACGACGCGCTCGGGCAGTCGCAGATCCTGCGCGGCCCGTACCTGACGTGGACCGGCTGGAAGTACGTCGAGTTCACCGTGCCGCCCGGCGTGAACTACCCGCTCAGGCTGCGGCGCTTCTACGTGGCCGAGACCCGGGCCGACGCGAAGTACACGAACGAGATCGTCATCGACGGCCTCGTCGCCAAGGTGCCCCCGGCCGTCTCCGCGCCCGCCGCGCCCAAGGTCGAGGACTCCGTGGTGAAGGCGGACGTCTCCCGGATGCCGTGGCGCTTCGCCGTCATGTCCGACGGCCAGTTCGTGGCCCGCGCCCCCGACAGCGACATCGTCAGGAACGTGCGGCGCACGCTGCGCGAGGTCAAGGCCGCCAAGCCGGACTTCCTGCTGATCGACGGCGACCTCGTGGACGAGGCGTCGCCGGAGGACTTCGCGCTGGCCAAGCGCGTCCTCGACGAGGAGCTCGGCGGCGAGCTGCCCTACACCTACATCCCCGGCAACCACGAGGTGATGGGCGGCAAGATCGACAACTTCAAGGCCGTCTTCGGGGACACGTACCGGACGTTCGACCACAAGGGCACCCGGTTCATCACGCTGGACACGTCCAGGCTCACCCTGCGCGGCGGCGGCTACGACCAGGTCGCGCTGCTGCGCGCCCAGCTCGACGCGGCGGCCGAGGACCCGTCGGTCGGCTCTGTCGCGGTGCTGTTCCACGTGCCGCCGCGCGACCCGACGCCGGGCAAGGGCAGCCAGCTCGGCGACAGGAAGGAGGCGGCGCTCGTCGAGGGCTGGCTCGCCGACTTCCAGCGCTCCACCGGCAAGGGCGCCGCGTTCATCGGCGGCCACGTCGGCACCTTCCACGCCTCCCGCGTGGACGCCGTGCCGTACGTGATCAACGGCAACTCCGGCAAGAACCCGGCCACCGCGCCCGGCGACGGCGGATTCACCGGCTGGTCGCTGTGGGGCGTCGACCCGGTCACCCCGTCCGAGGCCGAGCACGTCAGGCGCAACTGGTTCACCGACGCGCCCGACTGGATCGGCACGCAGATCCGCCCGCACGTCGACGACCTCGCGCTGGCCGCGCCCGCGTCGCTCGCCGTGGGCGGCTCCGCCGACGTGACGGCGACCGTCAAGCAGGACGGCCGCAGCGTTCCCGCCGCCTACCCGGTGTCGGTGTCCTGGTCGGGCTCGCCCGGCCTGCACGTCGGGCCGCGTGGCACCGCCAAGCCGTGGCACGTCGCCGTGCTCGACCCGGGCACCGGCCGGCTCACGGCCCTGCGCGAGGGCCAGGTGACGGTCGCCGTGACCGTCAGCGGCGTCACCACGCAGGCCCAGGTGACGCTGACCGCAGCCGCGACCGCCGACCAGTCCGCCAAGCCGGCCGCCTGACCGACACCCCAGCAAGGCGGCCCGCCGACCCGCCTGCCGCCTGACCGGCGGCCCGGCGGGCCGACCCGCCTGACCTGCCTGACCCGCGGGCCCCGGCCCGCCGACCCGCCTGAACCGCCGCGCCCCTCCTCCGGCTCTCCGGGGGAGGGGCCGCGCGTGCGGGGCGGGAGCGGCCGGTCACGTACCTCCACGGGAAGAGGCGGCGTATGGCCCGGGTGGGGTGGCCGGTCCGGGCATCCCGTCCCGGCCGGGAGAATGGGGCGGACCACCCCGCATGCGAGAGGCGATCGATGGCCGGTGACGACAGCGCGGTCCTGTCCGTGGCGGAACGAGTGCGGCGCGGCCTGGACGCCGCCTCCGCGGGCGAGCGGCTGGTCGCGCGCACCCTGCTGGCCAACTACCCCGCGGCCGGGCTGGAGACCGCGGCCAGGCTCGCCGAGCGGTCCGGGGTCAGCGCGCCCACCGTCGTGCGGTTCGTCGCCAGGCTGGGCTTCTCCGGCTACCGCGCGTTCCAGCAGGCGCTGCGCGAGGAGATCGAGGCCCGCCGCGCCTCGCCGCTCACCCTCGGCCAGCAGATCGCCGAGGGCTCCCTGCGCAGCACCGCGAGCAGGGTGTACGGGCAGCGGCTGGCCGAGACGTACGCCGCGCTGTCCGACCCCGAGCTGGAGCGGGCCGTCGAGCTGATCTCCGACCCGTCGCGCCGCGTCACCTCGCTCGGCGGCCGGTACTCGCACCTCCTCGCCGAGTACCTCGACCTGCACCTGCGGCTGCTCAGGCCCGGCACGCAGGTGCTCGACACGCGGCCCGAGGGCATGGCGGCGTTCTGCGTCGACGCCGGGCGCAAGGACGTCGTCGTCGTGTTCGACTACCGGCGCTACCAGCGTGACGTGGTGGACTTCGCGCGGCAGGCGCACCGGCGCGGCGCCAAGGTGGTGCTCTTCACCGACCCGTGGCTGTCGCCGGCGGCCGGGGCGGCGGAGCTGGTCATCCCGGCCCGGGTGGAGGCGCCGAGCCCGTTCGACAGCCTCGTCCCGGCGATGGCCCTGGTGGAGACCGTGATCGCGGGCGTGACCTCCCGCCTCGGCCAGGACCGCCTGCGCCGCATCGAGGACCTCGCCACCGACGTCACCGTCGACTGACCCCGGCCCCGCGCCACCGCCGCCCGCCAAGGCCCCAACCCCGGTCAGGGGCGGCGTCACCGCCGCCGCGCCCGGCCCCGGCCCTGGCGCGTGGCGGCATCGCCGCCGCCCGCCCCGCCCCCCAGCGCCCCGGCCCCGAGCGGCTTCACCGCCGCCCGGCCTCCCCCTTCCGTGCCGTCCGGATGGCGGGCGGACCTTCCTTCGGATCTCCCCAGCTCGGAGGCCGGTTTGGTCACATGTTGAGATGAAACGTATATTTCACAAAGAATCCTTGACGCAGAAGGTGAAAGTTCTGTTTCATTCTCGAACAGTCCCTCGCCCGTCTCTGCCCCCCGGGAGATCCACGTGACCGATGAACTGCGCCCACCGCGCAAGCTACGACTCTGGGAGGCGCTGACGCTGTCGGTCGGCCTCATGGGGCCCACGCTCGCCATGGCGCTCAACGGCGCGGGCGTCGCCGCGACCGTCGGCAAGGCCGTCCCCCTCGTCTTCGTGCTGGGGCTCGCCGGCGTGGCGCTGGTCGCGTACGGCTTCGTCCGGCTGACCCGCCACTTCAACCACGCGGGCTCCGTGTACGCCCTGGCCGGCGTCACCCTCGGCCCCAAGGCCGGCTTCTTCGGCGGGTTCGCCCTGCTCGGCACGTACCTGTTCTTCACCGTCTGCACGCTCGCCGCGACCGCCGTGTTCGCGGAGGCGTTCTTCACCGCGCTCGGCCTCACCTGGAACGTTCCCTGGTTCCTCGTCACCGTCGTCACCGCGGCCGGCGTCTGGGCGGTGAACTCGCGGGAGTCCCAGGTGACCGCGCGCACGCTGCTCGCCGTCGAGGGCGTCGGCATCCTCGGCATGCTCGTCCTGAGCGCCGTCGTCGTGGCCCGCACCGGCACCGGCGGCGGCCCGGCGGGCCAGCGCCTCGACCTGTCGGTCTTCACCCTGGACGGCACCACCGGCGGGGCCGTCATGACCGCGACCGTGTTCGCGTTCCTGTCGTGGGCCGGGTTCGAGGCGTGCGCGTCGCTCGGCGAGGAGACGGACGACCCCCGGCGCAACATCCCGCGCGCCCTCGCCGGCAGCGTCCTGCTCACCGGCGGCCTGTACGTCCTCGTGATGTTCGCCCAGACCATCGGCTTCGGCACCGACGCCGAGGGCGTCAAGGCGTTCTCCGGCGCCGAGTCGTCGCTGTCGGCGCTCGCCGAGAGCTACATCGGCACCTGGTTCTCCCTGGTGATCGCCTTCACCGCCATGGCGTCGGCGTTCGCCGCGACGATCAGCTCGTCCGCGGCGGCCAGCCGCCTGATGTTCGCGCTGGCCCGCGACGGCTTCGGCCCGCGCGCCCTGTCCAGGACCCACCCCCGCACCGGAGCCCCCACCGTGGCGCTGCTCGTCGCGCTCACCGCGGGCCTCATCGGCGACCTGGTGCTGAACGGCAGCGGCGTGAGCGCGTTCGACGCCTACTACTGGCTGGCCACGCTCGGCGTGCTGTGCCTGCTCGTCGCCTACGCCGTCGCCGCGTCGGGCGTCGCCGCGTTCATCGTGTCGGGACGCGGGCAGGTGCCCAAGTACGAGATTGTGGTACCGCTGCTCGCCATCGCGTACCTGTGCTACGTGTTCTACGAGCAGTCGCTCAGCCTGTTCCCGTGGATCGCGGGGGCGTGGTGCCTGGCGGGTCTGGCGGCCGTGCTGGCCGCCCCCGGCCTGGCCCGCCGGATCGGCGAGCGGCTCACCGCGGAGCTGACCCGGGAGGACGTCCTTTCATGACCAACGTCTTCGTCGCGACCTGTGACCTGGCCGCGCAGACGCGGGGGCGGGCCGTGCCCGCCTCCAGGGAGGGGGCGGTGCTGCGCGGCGGCACCGGCTGGGTGCCCGCCGACCTGGGCCTGACCGGGTTCGGCACGATCGCCGGCAACCCGTTCGGCTCGACCGGCGACCTCAAGCTCATGCCCGACCCCGTCACCCGCGTGGACGTGCCCGCCGACGGCGGCATGCCCGGCACCCGGATCTACCTGGCGGACCAGACGCTGCCCGACGGCAGCCCCTGGGAGTGCTGCCCGCGCGCCTTCCTCGCCGGGGCCGTCGAGGAGCTGCGGGCGCTCGGCGTGACGCCCGTCGCCACGTTCGAGCACGAGTTCACCCTGGCCGGGCTGCCCGCCACCGGGCCGTTCTCGTTCGACCGCTACCGCTCGGCCGAGCCGTTCGGCTCCGACCTGGTGGACCTGCTGGAGTCCAACGGCTTCGAGCCGGAGACCTGGCTGCCCGAGTACGGCGCCGACCAGCACGAGATCACCCTGGCCCCGTCAGGGGCGATGACGGCCGCCGACCGCGCGGTGCTGCTGCGCGAGCTGGTCCGCGACCTGGCCAGGCGCCGCGGCCTGAAGGCGAGCTTCGCGCCGCTCCCGCACCCCGACGGCAGCGGGAACGGCGTGCACATCCACCTGTCGTTCGAGGGCGGCGCCCTGTACGACCCGGCGCGCCCCGGCGGGCTGTCGGAGCTGGGCGCCGCGTTCAGCGCCGGCATCCTGCACCACGCCGCCGCCCTGACCGCCGTCACCGCGGCCAGCCCCGTGTCGTTCCTGCGTCTCACCCCGCACCGGTGGAGCGCGGGCGGCGTGTTCCTCGCCGAACGCAACCGGGAGGCGATGCTGCGCATCTGCCCGGGCGGCCCCGCCACGCACAACCTGGAGTACCGCGCCGCCGACGCCACCGCCAACCCGTGGCTCGCGCTCGGCGTCCTGCTGCGCGCCGGGCTCGAAGGCGTCAGGCGCGGCTACCCGGCGCCGCGCGTGTGGCCGGAGACCGTCACCGACGACGAGCTGGCCGGCGTGCCTCCGCTGCCCAAGTCGCAGGCCGAGGCGCTGGACGCGCTCGCCGCCGACGACGTCGTACGCGGCATGTTCGCCCCCGATCTCCTGACCACGTACCTGTCGGTCAAGCGCGCCGAGCTGGCCGCGCTCGACGGGCTCGACGACGTCCAGAGCTGCCGGAGGATCGCCGATGTCCACTGAACCGCTCGCGGGCGGCCCGCCGCTGGAGCCGGTGCCCGAGCTGTCCGCCGCCATCGCGCGGCTGCGGCTCGTCGACCACCACGTCCACGGCGCCACCCCGCACGACCTGTCCCGCAGGGAGTTCGAGGAGCTGATCACCGAGTCCGACCGGCCGGTGCCGGAGTGGATGACGCAGTTCGAGTCGCAGGTCGGCTACGCCATCCTGCGTCACTGCGCGCCCGTGCTCGGGCTCGACCCGCACTGCTCCCCGGCGGAGTACCTGGCCAGGCGGGCCAGGCTCGGCGCGGAGGAGGTCAACCGGCGGCTGCTCGGCGCCGCCGGCATCGGCCACTACCTGATCGAGACGGGCTACCGGGGTGAGGAGATCCTCGGGCCTTCCGGCATGGCGGAGCTGACCGGCGTCCCCGCCGACGAGGTCGTCAGGCTGGAGTCGGTGGCCGAGCAGGTGGCGGCGTCCGGCTGCGGCGCGGCCGCGTTCGCCGGGCGCTTCGCGGAGACGCTGTGGGAGCGCACGCGCACCGCGCGCGGGCTGAAGACGATCGTCGCCTACCGCTACGGGCTCGACTTCGACCCGGCGCCGCCGTCGAAGGAGGAGGTCGCCGAGGCCGCGGGACGGTGGATGGCGGGCGGCGGCCGGGTGTCCGACCCGGTGCTGCTGCGCCACCTCATCTGGACGGGCATCGAGCGCGGCCTGCCGCTGCAGTTCCACATCGGCTACGGCGACCCCGACGTGGACCTGCGCCGCTCCGACCCGCTGCTGCTGCGCGGGCTGATCGAGCTGGCCGAGCCGTCCGGCGTGCCGCTGCTGCTGCTGCACTGCTACCCGTACCACCGGCAGGCCGGGTTCCTCGCGCAGGTGTACCCGAACGTCTACTTCGACGTGGGCCTGGGCGTGAACTACACGGGGGCGCGCAGCACGGCGGTGGTGGCGGAGAGCCTGGAGCTGGCGCCGTTCGCGAAGATCTTGTTCTCCTCCGACGCCTGGGGGCCGGCGGAGCTGCACCACCTGGGCGCGGAGCTGTGGAGGCGGGCGATGTCGCGCGTGCTCGGCGGCTTCGTCGCCGAGGGGGAGTGGCCCGCGGAGCGCGCGCTGCGGGTGGCGGAGATGGTGGGCGCCGAGAACGCCCGCCGCGTCTACGGTCTGGGGGTTGAGGCGTGACCCTGCTGAACAACGGCGGGCCCGAGCACGAGCATCACGGGGAGCACGACGAGCACGGGGAGGTCCAGGGGGACGGCGACGTCGGCGCGATGCTGCGCGCCGCCCTGCGCGCGGAGCTGCCCGCCGCGCAGGCGCTGCGGCGCGAGCTGCACGCGCTGCCCGACCTGTCGGGGGAGGAGGGGCCGACCCTGGAGCGGGTGCTGCGCCTGCTCCTGCCCGTGGGGCGGGCCGAGCACCTCGCCGGCACCGGGGCGGCGGTCAGGGTCGGCGGCGCCGGCCCGGCCGTGGCGGTGCGGGGCGAGATGGACGCCCTGCCGATCGCCGAGCGCACCGGCGTGCCGTGGGCGGCGGCCAACGGCGCCATGCACGCCTGCGGCCACGACGTCCACATGGCCGCCATGGTCGCCCTCGCCAGGGCCGTGGCCAGGCTCGACGCCGCCGGCGTCCCGGTCGCGCCGCTCCTCGCCGTGCTCCAGCCGCGCGAGGAGACCTACCCCTCGGGCGCCCTGGACGTGCTGCGCTCAGGCGCGCTCGAACGGCACCAGGTCACCGCGGTGATCGGGGCGCACGTCCAGCCGGTGCTGCGGCAGGGCACCGTGTCCTGCACGCCGGGGCCGGTCAACGCCTCCTCCGACGAGTTCCACCTGACCGTCAGGGGAGCCGAGGGCCACGCCGCCTACCCGCACCTGACCACCGACCCCGTCGTCACCATGGCGCACGTCATCCTGGCCGCCCAGCAGCTCGTCAGCCGGGTCTCCGACCCGATGGTGCCGACCGTCGTGACGTTCGGCACGGTCAGCGCGGGCACCGCGCCCAACGCCATCCCCGGCGAGGCCGTGGCCAGGGGCACCCTGCGCACCATGTCCGGGTCGTGGCGCTCCGAGCTGTGCGAGCGGTTCGTCCAGGTCGCGACGGACGTCGCCAAGGCGCACGGCTGCTCCGCCGAGGTCGAGATCCTGCCCGGCGAGCCCGTGCTCTACAACGACGCGGCGCTCGCCGGGCGGGCCGGGGCGTGGCTGCGCGAGCACGGCCGCACCGTCACCGAGGAGCTGCGCTCGTGCGGCGCCGACGACTTCGCCTACTACGGGTCGGTGGTGCCGTCGCTCATGATGTTCGTCGGCGTCGACACCGCGGCCGGGCTGCACAGCCCCGACTTCCTCCCCGGTGAGGACGCCGTGGCGGCCGTCGCCGAGAGCATGCTGGCCGGGTATCTCGCGGCGGCGTCAGGCGCCCGGGAGAGCCTGCCCGCCGGCGCCGCCCGCGCCGCCTCCTGAGGGGACCGGCGCCGAGCCCCGGCCCGCTGCGATCTCCCGGGTGGAATGCCCGGGAAGCCCGGCCCGCGCCCCTTCCCGGCAGAGCCGATCGGGAGGGCCCCGGTGACCCCTCCCCGGGCGCGGACGCCGGGGATAGGCTCGGCGGCGATGGATCTCGAAACCTTCGCCCCCGGCTCCGGCGGGCTCGCCCCCCGGGCCGCCCTCCGCTCCGACGCCCCCTCGCTCGACCTCAACGGCACCTGGCGGTTCAGGCTCTCGCCCACCGCCGCGGTCCCCGACGACTTCGCCCAGCCGGACCACGACGACTCCGGCTGGGCCGAGCTGCCCGTGCCGTCGCACTGGCCGCTGCACGGCCACGGCTCGCCCGCCTACACCAACGTCGTCTACCCGTTCCCCGTCGACCCGCCGCACGTCCCCACCGAGAACCCCACCGGCGACTACCGGCGCGTCTTCGACCTGCCCGACGGCTGGAGCGGCGGCCGGCTGCGCTTCGACGGCGTCGAGTCGTTCGCCCGCGTCTGGCTCAACGGCCACGAACTGGGCTGGTCCACCGGCAGCAGGCTGCCCGTGGAGTTCGACGCCGGGCCGTTCCTGCGGCCGGGCCGCAACGTGCTGGCCGTGCGCGTCCACCAGTGGTCGGCCGCGAGCTACCTGGAAGACCAGGACATGTGGTGGCTGCCCGGCATCTTCCGCGACGTCACGCTCACCCGCTCCGCCGCCGACGTGTTCGTCCACGCCGGGCACGACGGGCGGAGGGCGACGCTCAGCTTCGACGGCCCCGGCCTGCTCGACCTGCCCGAGCTGGGCGTCGCCGGGCTGGAGCCCGGCGTCGAGGTCACCGTCGCCGCCGAACCGTGGACCGCCGAGACGCCCCGCCTCTACCAGGCCGTCGTCACCCTCCCCGGCGAGACCGTGCGGCTGGCCGTCGGCTTCCGCACCGTCTCCATCGCCGGCGGCGTGCTGCTGGTCAACGGTCGCCCCCTGCTGCTCAAGGGCGTCAACAGGCACGAGTTCCACCCCGAGCGCGGGCGCGCGGTCACGTACGAGACGATGCGCGAGGACGTGCTGCTGATGAAGCGGCACAACGTCAACGCGGTCAGGACCAGCCACTACCCGCCCCACCCCGCCTTCCTCGACCTGTGCGACGAGCTGGGCCTGTGGGTGATCGACGAGTGCGACTTCGAGACGCACGGCTTCGGCCAGGTCGGCTGGCGCGGCAACCCGACCGACGACCCGCGCTGGGCCGACGCGCTGCTCGACCGCATGCGGCGCACCGTCGAACGGGACAAGAACCATCCCAGCGTCATCATGTGGTCGCTCGGCAACGAGGCCGGCGTCGGCCGCAACCTCGCCGTCATGGCCGGCTGGACACGCGACCGCGACCCGTCCAGGCCCATCCACTACGAGGGCGACTGGTCGTGCGAGCACGCCGACGTCTACTCGCGCATGTACGCCTCCCACGCCGAGGTCGAGGCGATCGGGCGCGGCGTGGAGGACCCGCTCGACGACCCGGCGCTCGACGCGCGCCGCCGGGCGATGCCGTTCCTGCAGTGCGAGTACGCCCACGCCATGGGCAACGGGCCCGGCGGGCTGGCCGAGTACCAGGAGCTGTTCGAGCGGTACCCGAGGCTGGCCGGCGGGTTCGTCTGGGAGTGGATCGACCACGGCCTGGCCCACCCCCGGCACGGCTACGCGTACGGCGGCGACTACGGGGAGCCGGTGCACGACTCGAACTTCGTCGTCGACGGGCTGGTGTTCCCCGACCGCACGCCGTCGCCGGGGCTGCTGGACCTGAAGAAGGCGTTCGAGCCGGTCGGGTTCGCGTTCGGCGACGGCGTGGTGACGGTGACGGACAAGCACGGCTTCGCCGGCCTGGCGCACCTGACGTTCACGGCCGTGGTGGAGGACGAAGGGCTGACCGTCGCGGAGTTCCCGCTGCGGGTGCCGGCGGAGGGCGGCGAGGTCAAGCTCACCGGCCTCGCCGAGCTGCCCGGGGGAGGGGGCGAGCGGTGGCTCACCGTGCGCGCCGTCCTCGCCGACGACCAGCCGTGGGCCCCGGCCGGCCACGAGATCGCCTGGGCCCAGACCCCGCTCCCGCCCGCCACCGGCCTCGACGGAGAGGGCGGCGGGGCCGCCCCGGGGGCGGAGGGCGGCACGACGGTCTCCCCGGAGATCGGCCCGGACGTCGGCGCGGCAGGCTCCACGGCGGAAGCCTGGGCGGGTGTCTCGCGGGCGGGGGACCTCGTCGTGCTGGGCGGTGCCGCGTTCGACCTGGCCACGGGACGGCTCGTCCGGCTGTTCGGGCACGACGTCGAAGGGCCGCGCCTCGACCTGTGGCGCGCCCCCACCGACAACGACAGGTACGGCGGTCTGGAGGCCGACTGGCGCCGCCTCGGCCTGCACCGGCTCACGCACAGGATCGACGCCGTCGAGACCGGCGGCGGCGGCCTGACCGTGCGCACCCGCGTCGCCCCCGCCGCCACCGACCTCGGCCTGCGCGCCGTCTACCGGTGGACGGCCACCGACGGCGGCGGGCTGCGCCTGGCCGTGGAGATCGAGCCCGAGGGCGACTGGCCGGCGCCCGTCCCGCGCGTCGGCCTCGCCATGGCCCTGCCGGGCGGCGTCGAGCGGGTCACCTGGTTCGGGCGCGGCCCCGGCGAGGCGTACCCCGACACCGGCACGGCCACCCGGGTGGGCCGCTGGAGCGCCACCGTGGACGACCTGCAGACCCCGTACGTCTACCCGCAGGAGAACGGGCACCGGGCCGACGTGCGCTGGGCCGAGTTCACCGGCGCCGGGCGGGCGTTCCGGGTGGTGGGCGAGCCGGTGTTCGGGCTGACGGCCAGACGCTGGAGCACCGCCGAGCTGGACGCCGCCACGCACCGTCCTGACCTGGTGCCGGGCGACCGGGTGCACCTGCACCTGGACCTCGCGCACCAGGGCATCGGCACCGCCGCCTGCGGGCCCGGCGCGCTGCCCGCGTACGAGCTGCGCGTCCGGCCCACCACCTTCACCCTGCGCTTCACCCCGTCCTGACAGCAGGGAAGCCACCGCGAGGCCGGCCGGGCCGGACGCCGGAAGGCCGGGCGGAACGCTCCGCCCGGCCCCTCGCCGTCAGGCGGGCACCGTCAGGCGGGCACCGTCAGGATCGTTCCGGCTCCGACCGTCAGGCCGCCCTCGCGGACGGCGAAGCCGAGCCCCGGCTCCAGCGCGACCGGCCTGCCCAGCTCCACCGCCACCTCGACGGTGTCGCCAGGACGGGCCGGCGCGGCCAGCGTCAGCTCCCCGGGCACGTCGGTGGTGCGCAGGTAGAACTGCGGCCGGTACCCCGACGCCACCGGCCCGCGCCGGCCGCCCTCCTCCGCCGTGAGGAGGTACACGCGCGCCGTGAACGAGCTGCGCGCCCGCTGGCTGCCCGGCGCGGCCAGCACCATGCCGCGCCGCACCTGCTCGCGCCGGACGCCGCGCAGCAGCACGGCCGCGTTGTCACCGGCCTCGCCGCGCTCCATCGTCTTGCCGAACGTCTCCACCCCGGTCACCACCGCGGTGAAGCCGTCGCCGAGTCCGACCGCCTCGACCGGGTCGCCGACCCTGACCGTGCCGCGCTCGATCGCGCCGGTCACGACCGTGCCGCGCCCGGTCACCGTGAGGACGTTCTCCACCGGCATGAGGAACGGCGCGTCCACGTACCGCACGGGCACGGGGACGTGCTCGTCCACCGCCCGCAGGAGCGCCTCGACGGAGGCCGTCCAGACCGGGTCGCCCTCCAGCGCCCGCAGCCCGGACACCCGGACCATCGGCACGTCGCGGTAGCCGTGCTCGGCCAGCATCTCGGCGAGCTCCAGCTCCACCAGGTCGGCGAGCTCCGGGTCGGCGCCGTCGGCCTTGTTGACGGCCACCACCAGGTGCTCGACGCCGACCCGCCGGGCCAGCAGCACGTGCTCCCTGGTCTGCGGCATGATCCCGTCGTGGGCGGACACGACGAGGATGGCCCCGTCGAGCTGCGCCGCACCCGTGATCATGTTCTTCACGTAGTCGGCGTGGCCCGGCATGTCCACGTGCGCGTAGTGGCGGGTGGCGGTCTCGTACTCGACGTGCGAGATGTTGATCGTGATGCCCCTGGAGGCCTCCTCCGGGGTGCGGTCGATCCGCTCGAACGGCGTGTACGCCGCCTGGCCCCGCTCGGCGAGCACCTTCGTGATCGCGGCGGTCAGCGTGGTCTTGCCGTGGTCGACGTGCCCCATCGTGCCGATGTTGAGGTGCGGCTTGTTCCGCACGTAGGCCTGCTTGGCCATGGTTCCTTCCCTGTGAGACCTGGATCGCTCGTGACCCGCGCGGGTCGTCGACCTCCCCCCGCCGGGTCACGAAGTGGACGCACGGGAAGAGGTCAGCGCTCCAGGCCGTCGCAGGCACGCCCGGACGCGCCCGGCAGTGCGGGCGTCGCGAGGTGGGCGTACCGGAACATGACGACCATGGTGCTGCACCTCAGCGCGGCCGGGCAACCGGTTATTCCCGCCCGCCGCGCCGAGGTCAGCGCGTCACAGCGGGATCCACTCCGTGGACGTCGTCACCTCGTCCAGCGCCTCCGGGATCGGCTCGACGCCGAGGCCCGGCCCTGACGGCACGTCCAGGTGGCCGTCGCGCAGCTCGAACGGCGCGGTGATGTCCATCGCGTAGTAGCGGCGCGACCCGGAGGTGTCGCCCGGCAGGGTGAACCCGGGCAGCGCGGCGAGCGCCACGTTCGCGGCCCGGCCGAGCCCGGTCTCCAGCATGCCGCCGCACCACACGGCCACGCCGTGCGCCCGGCACAGGTCGTGCACCCGGCGGGCCTCCAGGTAGCCGCCGATCCTGCCCGGCTTGATGTTGATGATGGAGCAGGCGCCCAGCTCGATCGCGGCGGCGGCGTGCGCGGCCGACTCGATGGACTCGTCCAGGCAGACCGGCGTCCTCAGCGTCCTCGCGAGCCTGGCGTGCTGGACCAGGTCGTCGTTGGCGAGGGGCTGCTCGATGAGCAGCAGGTCGAAGGGGTCCAGCTTGGCCAGGCGGGGCGCGTCGGCGAGGGTGTAGGCGGCGTTCGCGTCGACCTGGAGCAGCACGTCGTCGCCGAACCGCTCGCGCACGGCGCGCACCGGCTCGACGTCCCAGCCCGGCTCGATCTTCAGCTTGATGCGGACGTACCCCTCGTCCAGGTAGCCCTGCACGGCGTCGAGCAGGCTCGGGATGGAGTCCATGATGCCGACGGACACGCCGCACGGCACCCGGTCGCGGGCCGCGCCGAGGAAGGCGCCGAACGACTCGCCCGACGCCCTGAGCTGGGCGTCCAGCACGGCGGTCTCCAGCGCGGCCTTGGCCATGCGGTGGCCCTTGACGGGTTCGAGCGCCCGCCCCACGGCTCCCGCGTCGACCGTGCCGGGGAGCGCGGGCAGCAGGAAGCGGCGGATGACGTCGGCGGCGCCGTCGGCGTACTCGGAGGAGTAGAGCGGCTCCGACATGGCCACGCACTCGCCCCACCCCTCGGCCTCCGGCGTCACCACCTTGACGAGCAGGATGTCGCGCACGGTCTCCGTGCCGAACGAGGTGCGGAACGGCGCCACCAGCGGCATCGAGATCCGCCGCAGCTCAACCCCTGTGATCTTCACGCTCTCTCCACTACGTAGTACGCCCTGTCATGGAAACCCGTGACCCTGCCGCCCGCCTCCAGCAGGCCGCCCAGGACCTCGCGGACGGCCAGCCGCCACGCCTTGGCGGCGCCCGGGTCGGCGCGGCGCAGCCGCTCGACGTCCTCGGGCACGGCGACGAGCACGGTGGCCGCGTCGGAGGGCCGCACCGCCGGGTGCCCGCCCTCTCCGGCCAGCGCCACGGCGGAGCCGTCCACGGCGGGCGGCTCGTACGGCTCGCCGCGCACCAGCGCCTCGACGTGCGGCGCCGACAGCTCCCACACGGCGAGCACCCGGTCGGACTCGTCGCCGCCGTTGATGGCGTCGGCCATCTCGCCGTAGAAGCGCGGCAGGTACTCGGTCGGCCGCGCGCCCAGCTTCACCAGGTTGAAGTAGGCGTTGCGGCGCACGAGCGGGTCGTAGGTCCAGGTGATGCGTTCGAGCCCGCGCTCCAGCGCCCAGTCGCGCTGGTGCCGCTTGAGCGCCAGGCCGACGCCCCGCCCCGCCGTCGCGCCGGTGACGTGCGAGTGCAGCGCGTTGCCCGCGGCGAAGAAGCCCACGGACGCGCCGACCAGCCGGTCGCCCTCGAACGCGCCCGCCACGTAGTTGCCCGCGTGCGACATCGCCCGCATCATCTCGACGCTGATGGGGTCCTCGCCGGGGCCGTGGCCCCAGATGCTCTGGAAGAGCGCGCACACGCGCCCGAAATCCGCGAGCTCATGGAGCTCCCTGACCGCGACCACCGTGCCGCCCCCTTCCCGTCTCACCAGTGACGTTATGTCATCACGGCATCCAGGGGATTCGTGCGGCGCCACCAAGAGGACGTGCGGATTTCGTCCTCCAGGCTCACCGGGGCCGCTCCGGTCGGGCGGGTCAGCGGTCGAGGATCTGGAGGTCGTGGGGGCCGGCGGCGAGGGCCACGGGGCCGGAGCCGGTGCACGCCACCACGTCGGCCACCCTGGCCCCGAACAGCTCGGGCACGTAGATGGCCGGCTCCAGGCAGAACGTCATGCCGGGCTCCAGCGGCGCGTCCTCGTCGAGGCGGGGCCCCTCCTCGGGGCCGAGCCCGACGCCGCGCCCGGAGCGGGGGGCGGCGAACCGCCCGTACCCGCTGCCGTCGATCACCTCGGTCACGGCCGCGGCGACGGCCGACGCGGGCGCGCCAGGACGGGCCGCGGCGAGCGCGGCGTCCCGCGCGGCGAGCACCACCCAGTACATCGCCTCGTAGTCGTCGGGAGGCTCGGCCACGGCGAAGACGCGGGCGGCCTCGGCGCAGTAGCCGTCCCAGCGTCCGCAGACGGACACCAGCACCGCGTCCCCGGGGTTGATCACCCGGTCGCCCGGCCGGTGGCCGGGCCGCGCCGTGTGCGCGCCGGCCGCCACCCGGGCCGACAGCACCTCCTCGCAGCCCGACTCCAGCAGGAGCATCCGCAGCCGGTCCGCCATCGCCCGCTCGGTCACGCCGAACCAGGCGAGCTCCCGCGCCTGCAGCAGCACGCCCTCGGCCGCCAGCGCGGCCCGCTCGATCGCCACCAGCTCGTACGGCTCCTTGCGCGCCCGCAGCGGCGCGAGCACCGGCGAGGCGGGCACCAGCTCGGCCTCGATGGCCAGGGCGAACAGCTCACGGACCCGCATCTCGGGATCGACGCCCACCCGCCGCGCGCCCCGCGGCACGAGCGCGGCCGGGTCGCCGGTCTCCGACGCCCCGTCGCCGGTGACGACCAGGAACGGGCCGTCGCCGCCGCCGAGGAAACGGAAGTCGGGGGACGGACGCAGCACGAGCGCGTCGATCCCCTCCCCGGCCATGGCCTCGCGCACGGCCGCCAGCCGCGCCGCCGTGATCTCCGGGTCGTCCGGCACGCCGCCGTCCCCCGTCCGCGGCGTCACGCCGGCTCGTGCAGCCAGCAGGCGACGGGACCGAACGCCGGCTCCTTGACCCGGCACACGTCCATGGCGACCGGGCAGCGCGGGTGGAACCGGCAGCCCGCGGGCGGGTTCGCCGGGTCCGGCACGTCGCCGGGCAGTTCGGCGGGCAGCACGCCGCCGCCGTCCGGCTTCGGGATGGCCTGGAGCAGCGCCCGCGTGTACGGGTGCCGCGGCCGCGCCCACACCTCGGCCGTGTCGCCCACCTCGACGATCTTGCCGAGGTACATCACCGCGATCCTGTCCGCGATCAGCCGCACGACCGACAGGTCGTGGCTGATGAACAGCAGGCCCGCCCCCGAGCCGACGGCCAGGTCACGCATGAGCGTGGCGACCTGCGCCTGCGCCGACGCGTCGAGCGCCGAGATGGGCTCGTCGCCGATGAGCAGCCGCGGCCGGGCGGCGAGCGCCCGCGCGATGGCGATGCGCTGCCGCTGGCCGCCGGAGAACTCGTGCGGGTGCCGCCCGGCGAAGTCGCGCGGCAGGCCGACGCGTTCCAGCAGGTCGGCCGGGTCGCTGGTGGTGTCGCGCGCGGTGCGCAGCCCGTCGGCGATCTGGTCGCCGACGCGGCGGCGCGGGTTCAGCGACGCGTACGGGTCCTGGAACACCATCTGGATGCCGGTCAGGGTCCTGCGGCGCAGCCCGAGCGGCGTCACCGGCGTCCCCTCGAACAGGATGGAGCCCTCGGTGACCGGGTTGATCCCGCACACGGCCCTGGCCAGCGTCGACTTGCCGCAGCCCGACTCGCCGACCAGCCCGACGACCTCGCCGGGGTTGACGGTCAGGCTCGCCCCCGCCACGGCGCGTACCACCGGGCGGCCGGGGGAGCGGTGCTCGATGACCAGGTCGTTCACACTCAGCAGGGTGTTCGGCTGGGTCATCGCTCGCCCTCCCCGGGCTCGTCGCGGCCCGTACCGTCCTGGGCGGGCTCCTGATGGTCGGGCAGCGAGTCGAGCAGGGCCCGCGTGTACGGGTGCGACGGCTCGCGCAGCACCCGGGCGCGCGGCCCCGTCTCCACCACCAGGCCGTCCTTCATCACGCTCACCTCGTCGGCGACGGCCGACATCACGCCGAGGTCGTGCGTCACGAGCAGCACCGCGAGGCCCAGCTCGTCGCACAGCCCGCGCAGCAGCCGCAGGACGCCCGCCTGCACGGTGACGTCCAGCGCGGTGGTGGGCTCGTCGGCGATGAGCACCTTCGGCGAGCAGGCCAGCGCGACGGCGATCGCGATGCGCTGCCGCATGCCGCCGGAGAACTGGTGCGGGAACCGCCCGTACGCCTCCTCGGCGCCCGGGATGCGGACCTTGGTGAGCAGGTCGACCGCGCGCGCCTTCGCCTCGGCCTTGCCCAGGCGGAGGTGGTGGCGCATGTGCTCGGTGAGCTGCCTGCCGATCGTCAGCATCGGGTGGAGGCTGGTCGCGGGGTCCTGGAACACCATGGCGACCTCGCCGCCGCGCACCTGGTTGAGCTCCTTGGGCGACAGCGCCAGCAGGTCGCGGCCGCCCAGGCTGATGCCGCCGGACACCCGCGCCCCGTGCGGCAGCAGCCCGAGCACGGCCAGGCCGGTCATGGTCTTGCCCGAGCCGCTCTCGCCGGCCAGCCCGTGGACGCGGCCCGCCTCCAGGCTGAGGTCCACGCCGCGCAGGATCTCCTTGCCGCCGATCGTCACCTTCAGTCCGGTGATGTCGAGGGTCACAGGGCACGCTCCTTGATGGCCCGGGCGGTGCGCGGGTCGAGCGCGTCGCGCAGCGTGTCGCCCAGGAAGTTGAACGCGAGCACCACCGTCAGGATGGCCAGGCCGGGGAACGTGGCCACCCACCAGCTGTCGAACACCTCGACGCCGGAGGCCACCATGGCGCCCCACTCGGGGGACGGCGGCTTGGCGCCCAGGCCGAGGAACGACAGGCCGGACAGCAGCAGCAGCGCGGTGCCGATGTCGAGGGTGGCCAGCACCAGCACGGGACCGGTCACGTTCGGCAGGACGTCCACGCGCAACGAGCGCCAGGCGGAGAAGCCGAGCAGCCGCCCGCTGAGCACGAACTCCCGCCCGCGCACGCCGAGCACGAGACCGCGGGTGACGCGCGCGTACGCCGGCCACGCCACGACCAGCACGGCGAGCACCGCGTTGGCCAGGCTCGCGCCGAGCGCCGCCGCCACCACCATGGCGAGGATGACCGTGGGGAAGGCGAACACGAGGTCCGCCAGCCGCATGATCGTCTCGTCCACCCAGCGGCCGAAGTAGCCGGCGCACGCGCCGAGCAGGCCGCCGATCAGCACCGACAGCGCCACCAGCAGCAGCGTCAGCGGGATCGACACGCGGGCGCCGTACATGACGCGGCTGAGGATGTCGCGGCCGAGCTGGTCGGTGCCGAACCAGTGGCCGGGGCCGGGGGCGGCCAGCCTGGGCAGGTCCTGGGCGAGCGGGTCGTGCGGCGCGAGCAGCGGCGCCGCCAGCGCGACCACCAGCCAGCCGACGGCGAGCACGGCGCCCACCACGGCGAGCGGCTGCCGCCACGCCTCGGGCAGCCGCCTGATCAGGCCCTTGCGCGCCAGGACCCCGTCGGCCTTGGCGTCACCCGTCATTGCAGCCTCACCCTCGGGTCGATGATGCCGTACAGGACGTCCACGATCAGGTTGATGACCAGGTAGACGATGCCCACGACCAGGCCGACGCCCATGACGGCGGGCAGGTCGAGGGTGGTGGCGCTCTTGTAGGCGTACTGGCCGACGCCCGGCCAGGCGAAGATCGCCTCGACCAGGACGGTGCCCGACAGCAGGCTGCCGAACGCCAGGCCCGCCACCGTGATGATCGGCACCAGCGCCGAGCGCAGCACGTAGCGGAACAGGATGACCCGTCCCGGCAGGCCCTTGGCCCTGGCGGCGCGGACGTAGTCCTGCCCCAGCACCTCCAGCACGGCCGACCGGGTGAACCGGGTGAGCAGCCCGATCGTGTACAGCGCCAGCACCAGGGCGGGCGTGATCAGGTGGCCGGCCGCGGAGACGAAGATGTCCCAGCGGCCCGCGAGCAGCGCGTCGACCGTCTGCAGCCCCGTCACGCCGGGCGCGGCGCCCAGCGCCGGGTCCACGCGCCCGCTGCCCGGCGTGATCTGCAGCCGGTAGAAGAACACGTAGAACGCCACGAGGGCCAGCCAGAACGTCGGCACCGAGATGCCGATCAGGCTCAGCACCCGCAGGAGGTGGTCGGGCAGCCGGTCCCTGCGCAGCGCCGCGACGACGCCGAACGCGACGCCCAGCACCAGCGACACGAGGATCGCGGCTCCGGCCAGCTCCAGCGTCGCCGGGACGAACTCCGCCAGGTCCTCGCTGACGGGCCGGTGGCTCTGCTGGCTCGTGCCGAGGTCGCCGTGCGTCAGCCCCTGCAGGTGCAGCAGGTACTGCTCCCACAGCGGCTTGTCCAGGCCGTGGTCGGCACGCCACTGCGCGACGATCGCCGGGTCGCCGAGCGCCCGCTGGCCGAGGTTGGCCGCGACGGGGTCGCCGGGCACCAGGTTCGTCAGCACGAACGTCACCAGCGTGATGCCCCACGCCAGCAGGACGGCCATGAGGATGCGCCGCACCAGGAAGCGGGCGAGCGGGTGCCCGCCCCGCCGGCGCGCGGCGGGACGGGCGGGCGGCGCGCCGGGGCCGGGGGACACCGGTTCACCGCCGCCGTCGAGTGGGGTGGCGGGGCGCGGCGGCAGCGCCGCGCCCTCCTGCTCCTGCACCTCGCCGGGCCCTTACTTCGCGCCCAGGTCGGCGACGTCGACCGTCCACACGGGGTGGTACTCGAGGCCGGTCACCGAGGCGGCGGTCACGATGTTCTGGCTCGGCTGGATCAGCGGGACGAACGGGCCGGTCGCGTTGAGCGCGGTCTGCATCTCGGCGTACGCCTGCTTGCGGGCGTCGTCGCCGATCGCGGCCGCCGCCTTCTCACCCGCGGCCTCGACGGCCTTGTCCGCGCCGGCCTTCCACCCGGCCCGCAGGCCGACCGTCTTGCCGGGCAGGAACGCCAGGTAGTCGCTCGGGTCCGGGTAGTCGGGGCCCCAGTACCACAGGCCCAGCTCCTCCTTGCCGTTGCGGTAGTTGTCCAGCGCCGTCGTGATGGGGGCGGGCTGGAGGTCCACCGTGATGCCGACCTCCTTGAGGTTGGCCTGGACGCGCTCGGCCAGCGGCTGGAACGACAGGCCGTTGACGGTCAGCTCGCTCGGGTACTCCAGCTTGACAGTCGGGTTGGACACGCCGCTGGCCGCGAGGGCCGCCTTGGCGCCCTCGACGTCCCGCTTGGGGGCCTGGGCCGGGTCGAGCGCGCCGAGCAGCTGCGACGGGATGATGCCCGGGGACTGCGTGGCGCCCTCGCCGGCCAGCTCCAGCAGGCCCTGGTAGTCGACGCCCTTGCGGACCGCCTCGGCGAACTTCGGGTTCGAGGTGGTCTTGCTGACGCCCGGGTCCTGGTTGGCGAGCAGGAAGATGACGTTGGCCGAGGCCGTCTTCTTGATCTGGAGGGTCGCCGGCATGCCGGCGACCTGGTCGCTCGACAGGTTCAGCGCCACCTGGCTGTCGCCGCGCTGCACGTTCAGCTTCTGCGTGGCGGCCTCGACGTTGCGGATGACCACCTTGTCGTACGTCGGCTTGGTGCCGTAGTACTTCGGGTTGGCCTTGAGCACGACCTGGCTGCTCACGTTGAACGAGTCGATGAGGTACGGCCCGGAGCCCGCCGAGTTGGAGTTGAGGTACTGCTCGGCCTTGTCCTGCGGGTCGGCGGTCGCGCCGTGCTCCTTGGCGACCTTGCTGTTGATGATGCCGAGGGCCGGGTTGGGCAGGATGTACGGCAGCGCCGGGTTGGCCGTCTTCGACGTCAGCGTGATCGTGGAGTCGTCGGTCTTGGCCACCTCGACGCCGTCCAGCAGGAACGACGGCGTGCCCTTCATGTCGCGCACGCGGGTCAGCGAGAACACCACGTCGTCGGCCGTCACCGGCGAGCCGTCGGCGAACGTCGCGCCCTTCTTCAGCTTCAGCGTCAACGTCTTGCCGTCCCCGGACAGCTCGTACGACTCGGCCAAGGCCGGGACCGGCTTGGTCACGTCGGCGCCGTCGAAGGTGAGGAGCGTCTCGTAGACCGCCTTGCCGACGATGAGGCCGGTCGGCTCGTACGTCCGGCCGGGGTCGGCGGTCTTCAGGTCGAAGGAGGTGTCGATGACGAGGGTCTTCCCGCCGCCCGACGCGGTGGAAGCCTGGGGGGTGCCGCCGCTTCCGCAGGCGGCGAGGGCGAGTGCACCGGCGAGCAGCACAGCCGCCGTCTGCGAGCGGGTCGCCATGGTTAGGTCCTCCAATTGGACGTTCGGAAGAAGGATGTCGAGGATTGTCAGGCAGAACGTCCAGGGTCTGTGCGCGCGCCGAGACGTATATTTACGGTCGAGAGGTAATGATGAGTGATATTTCCAGAAATGGTGGGGGTGGCGGCACTCCCCCTGGACGGATCGGCATCGGTCTCGAACTCGACGCGATCCACATGAAGATCCTGGAGATCCTGCGGGAGAACGGCAGGATCTCCGTCGCCGCGCTCGCCGAGCGCGTCGGCATCTCCAGGGCGAACGCCTACACCCGCTTCGAGGCGCTGCGCGCCGACGGCACGATCAAGCGCTTCACAGCAGAGATCGACCACGTCAGGGCCGGTCTCGGCATCACCGCGCTGATCTTCGTGACGGTGCGCCAGCAGATGTGGAAGCAGTTCAGGGCCGAACTGGCCAGGATGCCCGAGGTGGAGTACTGCGCCATCACCACCGGGCAGCACGACGCCATGATCCAGGTGCGGATGGCCGACGTGGCCGAGGTGCACGCCATGGTGACCGACCGCCTGGCCAACATCCCCGCCGTCAAGGCCACCGAGACCGTCTTCATCCTGGACGAGGTGCTCAGACGCCCGTACGTGCTGCCCAGCGACCGCGACCAGGCCCGCCCGTCCCGCCGCCCCCCGCAGGAGTCGCAGGGGGACGTGCCCCTGGGCAAGATGCGCTTCGTCGGCGCCGCCGAGGGCCGGGCCGCCCTCCGCAAGGACACCTGACCCGCCCCGCGACCCCCGATCCCCGGCCCGCTCGCCCGCCACCGGAACCCCCGCCCGACACCCTGTCCCGAACGCACGAGACGCCCCCGGCATCCGCCGGGGGCGTCCTTCTTCCCACGTCAGGAGGGGACGACCTCCCTGCAGACGCTCACATGCGGCGTGTCGTCGCCCTCGAAGCTGAACTCCTCCACCAGGCGCAGCAGCCCGTCCTCGCCGGTCTCGATGCGGCTGCTGCTCCGCCCGCCGGCCCGGCCGCCCGCCTTCAGGGCGTGCACGTACGAGATGGAGACCTGGTCGCCGTCCCTGGTGCCGACGAAACGGCCGGTGGTGACGGTGTCGCCGGTGTAGCCGCCCCACACCACCCCGTCCGACTCCCAGTACTCGAACTCCGTGGGACTCTGCTGGTCCACCTCGCTCGCCGTCGAGCTCACCATGACGAATTTACGGCCGTTCAGATTCACGTCAGTCATGGTCCCGAAACTTACCGACCTTCCGCACTCCCGCTGGACATATCGTGTGAAAGCCCAGCCAAGATCAACATTCCGTCCAGCCCGTGCGGGCGCGCCCCGGCTCGGCCCCGGTTCTCGGTCCAATCGCCCCGCTCCGGTCACGGGTGTCCCCGCCGCGCCGCGTGCGGGGAAAGGGAGCGCCATGGATGCGTAGTGTGATAGTTGTGTAACCCTACGTATTCAGTCAGGTTCGGGAGATCTCCATGCTGGCGTACACGCTCTCGGTCGTGGCGGCGGTGGGCGTGGTGGCCCTCGCCGCGCTCCTGTTCAGGAGCGGCGGCGAGGACCGCGACCCGGGCGGGCCGTCCGCCGGCCACGCGGGCGCGATGCTGTCCGCGCTGTTCCTGCTGGTGTTCGCCATCGCGATCATCGTCCCGTGGACCACCGCCGACGCGGCGCGGCAGAACGCCCGCGCCGAGAGCCAGTCCGCCGTCAACGCCTACTGGGCGGCCGACGGCCTGCCCGGCACGGCGCCCGAGGCGGTGCGGGCGGGGCTGCGCGACTACGTCACGTTCGTGGTCAAGGACGAGTGGCCGCTCATGGCCGACGGCAAGATGGACCCCGTCGGCGCCGCCCGCCTCGACGCGCTGCGCAGCCGCGTGACCGGCCTCAAGACCGAGGGCGACGCGGAGCAGGACGCGAGGAACTCCGTCCTCGACCACCTCACCGCGCTCGCCGACGCCAGGTCGCAGCGCGGCGCCGACGCCGCGGCCACCCCGCCCGGCGGCCTGATCGTCCTGACGGCCCTCACCGGCGTCGCCGTGATCGTGTTCCCGTTCCTGGCGGGGGCCAGGCCGCGCGGCATCACGCTCGCGCCGCTGGTGGCGATGGCCGCCATGCTCGGGTTCGGCGTCTACCTGACCTGGGACATGACGCACGCCTTCGCCGGGCCGCTCGCCGTGGGCCCCGAGGCGTTCGAGGGCGCGCTGCGGGAGTTCTCGCGCATCGCCGGGGGGATGTGACGGTGGGCGCCGCCCGCGCGCCGCTGCTGCTCGCCGGGGTGCTCGCCGTGGTCGCCACCGGCGGCCCGGCGGCCGCCGACAGGGAGCCACGGCCGGTCGTGTCCGAGCCGGGGGTGCGCGTGTGGCGTCCCCCGGCGCCCAGGGTGTCGGTGGCGCCTCGGGTCCGGCCACCCGCGTTCCCGCGCGTCCCGTCCCCGCGAGAGGTCGCGCCGCGGGCCCGCGTGCCGAGGACCGTCCCGGGCATCCCCAAGACGGTCCCGCGTGTTCCGAAGACGGTGCCGGGTGTTCCCAAGGCGGTTCTGCCGCCCGGCGTGCCCGACACGGTGCGGCGGCGGCTGCCCGCGCCCGTGCGGCCCCGCATCCCGCAGCCGGTCATGCCGGGGCAGGGGGTTCCAGGCCGAGGCGTCTCAGGACAAGGCGTTCCGGGGCCGGTCGTCCCGGGGGCGCCCGGCGGCCACCCGGCCCTGCCGCGGGTGCGGGGGAACGAGGTGTGGATTCCCGGCCTCGACGGGCCCGGGGTGCGCATAGGAGGCGCCTCCGTGTGCGTGGGCGGCGCCGTCCAGGTGGGGGCCTGCCCGCCGCCCGCCGCCCGGCCCGCTCCCCGGCGGGTACCGCTGCAGGCGCCCGCCGCCCGTGAGCCCGTACGCGCCGAGCCCACCCCCACGCCGTCGGCGGCCCCGCGGTCGCGCTACAGGCACGCCGTGGCCGCGCCCGCCCGCAGGACGAACCCCCTCACCACCGTGCTCGTCCTCGTGGTGCTGGTCACCGCCGTCGCCTTCGGCGGCTTCCGCTGACCCACCCGATCCAGCCCGTCGCCTCCGGCTCCCGGCAGCCGCCCCGCCCCGCCCCGCTCCGGCCGGCCGACCGCCCGAGCTGACCCGGCCGCCGGACGGCCGGCGGTGACCTTACCGCGAGCGCAGTAGGCCGGGCTCGTACCTGGGGAGGAAGAAGGAGCCGCAGGCAGGGCATACCGTTGAGGCGTGAGCGCGCTGACCGAGATGAGACGGAGGCTGCGCTCTCACCCCTGGCTCGGGAACGCGGCACTCGGGCTGACCCTCTACACGGGGACGCTGGTGTCCTGGTCGAAGTCGCCCGACCACGCGCCCTGGGCGTACGCGCCCGTGCTCGGCGCCCTGATCTGCGGCACCCTGCTGCTGCAGCGGCGGTGGCCGTGGGCCGCGCTGGGGGCGTCCGCGGCCGGGCTCGCCGTCCACTTCATGCTCGGCGGCCAGCGCAGCTCGCTCGACGCCGTCCCCGTGGTCGTCATGTACACCCTCGCCCTGCGCCTGCCGCGCCGCCGCGCCTGGGCTGTCGGCATGGGCGTCGCGCTCCTCATGGGCGCCGTCCGGGCGATCTCCTCCGGTCAGTCATGGCTGGCGCCCGACGTGCTCGGCCAGGTCGCCTGGTTCGGCATGGCGACCGCCATCGGCGACGCGACGCGCAGCCGCCGCGCGTACGTGGCCGCCGTGGAGGAGCGGGCCCGCCGCGCCGAGGAGACCCGCGAGGAGGAGGCGGAACGGCGGGTGATGGAGGAACGGCTGCGCATCGCACGGGAGCTCCATGACGTGCTGGCCCACCAGATCGCACTGATCAACGTGCAGGCGCAGGTGGCGGCGCACCTGCTGGACGCCGAACCCGAGCAGGCCCGCCAGGCCCTGGGGCACGTCCGCCACGCGGGCAGGGAGGCGCTGGGCGAGTTGCGCGCCACCGTCGGGCTGCTACGCAGGCCGGGCAGCGGCGAGGAACTCGTCGCCGAGCCCTCGCCCAGCCTGGACCGGCTGCCCGACCTGCTCGGCTCCTTCACCGGCGCCGGGCAGAAAGTGGACTACCTGCTGATCGGGGATGCGCGGCCGCTGCCGGCCCCCGTGGAGCTGGCGGCGTTCCGCATCGTCCAGGAGGCGCTGACCAACGTGAGCAAGCACGCGCCGGGCGCCGAGGCCGACGTCCGCATCACCTACGGCGCGGGGAAGGTGGTCGTGGAGGTGAACGACGACGGCGCGGGACGCGACGGCGAGATCGCCCTGGGCGTCGGCCACGGGCTCATCGGCATGCGCGAGCGAGCCCTGTCGGTCGAGGGGACCTTCCGGGCGGGCCCGCTGCGCGGGGGCGGCTTCCAGGTGCGCGCCGTCCTGCCGGTCCCCGGAGAGGAGGCGGCGTGAGCGTCCGCGTCCTGCTCGCCGACGACCAGGCGCTGGTGCGGACCGGGTTCCGCGTGCTGATCGACACCGCGCCGGATCTGGAGGTCGTCGGCGAGGCGGCCGACGGCGAGGAGGCGGTACGCCTGGCCCGGGAGACCGCCGCCGACGTGGTCCTGATGGACATCCGCATGCCCGGCACCGACGGCCTGGCCGCCACCCGGCAGATCACCGCCGATCAGGACATGGCCGGGGTCCGCGTGCTGGTCCTGACGACGTTCGAGATCGACGAGTACGTCTTCGCCGCGCTGCGGGCCGGTGCCAGCGGCTTCCTGGGCAAGAGCGTGGAGGCCCACGAGCTGCACGAGGCGATCCGCGTGGTGGCGCGCGGGGAGGCGCTGCTGTCACCGGCGGCGGTCAAGGGACTGATCAGCCGGTTCCTGGCGAGCCCCGGCGCGGGCGGCCACCCGCCGAAGGACCTCGCTGTGCTGACCGAGCGCGAGCTGGAGGTCATGACCCTGGTGGCGACCGGGCTGACCAACGAGGAGATCGCGGGCCGGCTGGGCATCAGCAGGATGACCGTCAAGACGCACGCCAACCGGGCCATGCTCAAGCTGGGCGCGCACGACCGCGCCCAACTGGTGATCATCGCCTACGAGAGCGGCCTGGTCCGCCCGCGCACCCTCTGAAGGCCGCGCGCCGTCTGAAGGCCGCGCGCCGTCTGAAGGCCGCGCGCCGTCTGAAGGCCGCGCGCCCGGTCACAGGCGTGGAGGGCGCCGGCCTGCCGCATGCGGGCGCGGTAGTGCGCCGCCGTGACCTACCGCGAGCGCCGTAAGCCAAGACCCTTCGCCGGTCGGAGGCCCGCCGCCCGGAGACCCGAGAGGCTTGAAACGCGTGTCCGGCGTGCCGCCCGCCCTGCTCCGAGCGGGGCGGCGTCGGCCGACTCTCCGGGGGCGAACGCGCCGGCACCTCGCCGGCGTGACACCCCCGGCGGCCGGCGCCGCGCCGGCGTCCCGCCCCCCTGGCGGCCGGCGCGCGGCCGCCGTCTTCCCGCCCACCGCATCAGGCGAGGGGCACCTTGGCAACCCGCGGCGATTCGCCGCCGGAGGAGAAACCCGACGATGTCGTTCCTGACCAGAGCGAGCCTCGCCAACCGCGGGCTCGTCGCGATCATCACGCTCGCGGTGGCCGCCCTGGGGGTGTTCACCATCCCGGCCCTCAGACAGCAGCTGCTGCCCTCGATGGACGTCCCCCAGGTGTCGGTCCTGGCCGTCTACCCGGGCGCCGGCCCCGAGATCGTCGAGGACCGGGTCACCGTGCCGCTGGAGGAGAGCGTCCGGAGGCTGGACGGGGTCACCGGCGTGACCTCCACCTCCCGCGACTCCCACGCCTCGATCGCGGTGGCCTTCGACTTCGGCGTCGACATCGAGAAGGTCAGGAGCCAGATCCAGCAGGCCGTCGACCGGGTCGCCCTGCCCGACGGCGTCGAGCCCAGGACCCTGGTGGGCGGCACCGACGATCTGCCGGTCATGCGGCTGGCCGCCGCCTCCGACCAGGACCAGCGGCAGCTCGCGGAACGGCTCGACAGCCAGGTGGTGCCCGTGCTGACGGGCATCGAGGGCGTCAAGGAGGCCACCGTCAGCGGCGTCCGCGAGCAGGTCGTCACCATCACCCCGGACCTGGACGCCCTCAAGGCCAAGGGCCTGGACGCCGGGGCGATCGCCGCCGTGGTCAGGAACGCCGGCGCCCCGATCCCGGCGGGCGCGCTGACCCAGGCCGACACCACGCTCAGCGTCCAGGTCGGCGGCGCCTTCACCTCGACCGCCGACCTCGAGAACCTCTACCTCACCCCCGCCGCCGGGCGGTCGCAGGGAGCGGGCGCCGAGGCGGGCGCGTCGGCCGCCGCGGCCCGGCCCAAGCCGGTGCGCCTGGGGGACGTGGCCGACGTGAAGCTGCAGCCCGCCGCCTCCACCACCCTGACCCGTACCGACGGCCTGCCCAGCCTCGGCGTGTCGATCACGATGACGCCCGACGGCAACGCCGTGTCGATCTCCCACGACGTCCGGGCCGAGCTGCCCGCTCTCGCCAAGTCGCTGGGCGCGGGAGCCGCGCTCACCGTCGTCTCCGACCAGGCGCCCGTCGTGGAGAAGGCGGTCGAGAGCCTCACCACCGAAGGTCTGCTCGGCCTCGCCATGGCCGTCCTGATCATCCTGGTCTTCCTGGCCTCGATCCGCTCCACCGTCGTGACGGTGATCTCGATCCCGCTGTCGGTGCTGATCGCCCTGATCACGCTGTGGGTACAGGACTACTCACTCAACATGCTCACCCTGGGCGGCCTGACGATCGCCGTCGGACGGGTGGTCGACGACTCGATCGTCGTGCTGGAGAACATCAGGCGCCACCTCTCCTACGGCGAGCCGCGCCGCCGCGCCATCGAGAACGCCGTACGCGAGGTCGCAGGAGCCGTCACCTCGTCCACCCTGACCACGGTCGCGGTGTTCCTGCCGATCGCCTTCGTCGGCGGGCTGGTCGGCGCGCTGTTCGGCCCGTTCTCCGTCACCGTGACCGTGGCGCTGCTGGCCTCCCTGCTGGTGTCGCTGACCGTGGTGCCCGTCGTCAGCTACTGGTTCATGAAGCCGTCCGAGGCCGGCGCGGGCCAGGACACGCGCGCCCAGGCCGAGGACAGGGAACGGCACAGCCGGATCCAGCGCGCCTACGTCCCGGTGATCCGCTGGGCCGTCCGGCGCCGGCTCAGCACCGTGGCGGCGGCCGTGGCGATTCTCGCGGGCACGTTCGCGCTGGTGCCCCGTCTGGAGACCGGCTTCATCGACGACGCCGGCGAGACCACCATCAGAGTCACCCAGACCCTGCCCGCCGGCACCTCGCTGGCGGCCACCGACGCCAAGGCCAAGCAGGTGGAGCAGGTCCTGGCCGGCGTCAAGGAGATCGACTCCTACCAGGTCACCGTCGGCGGCAGCGGCCCGGCCCTCCTCAACGGCGGGGAGGACGCCGCGCGCGCCGACTACTTCCTGTCCCTCAAGGAGGGCGGCGACGCCGCCGCGGTCAGAGCCACCCTGGGCGACCGGCTGAACGCCCTGCCCGGCATCGGCGAGATCACCATCAAGAAGACCGGCGGCTTCGGGGGCGACGCCCTGCAGGTCGTGGTCAAGGCCGACGAGCAGGAGACCTTGCGCACCGCCACCCGGGCGGTGCAGCAGGTCATGGCCGCGCTGCCCGCCGTCAGGGAGGCCACGAGCAGCGTCGCCGAGACCGCGGCCCGCGTCCAGGTCAGCGTGGACCGCAAGGACGCCACCGCGCACGGCCTGTCGGAGGTCGCGATCGGCCAGGCCGTCTCCCAGGCGTTCCGCGGCACCACGATCACCCAGATGTCCTTCGACGACACCACGGCCGACGTCGTCCTGCGGAACGGGGAGGCGCCCGCCTCGCTCGGCGAGCTTCGCGCGCTGGAACTGCCCGGCGGCGTGCGGCTGGACGACGTCGCCGACGTGCGGCAGGTCGACGGCCCGGTCTCGATCACCCGGATCGACGGCGCGCGCAGCGCCACCGTCTCGGCCACCAACACCGGCTCCGACCTGGGCGCCACCACCGCCGAGCTGCGAGCGCGGCTGGCCGGGCTGACCCTCCCCGCCGGTGCCACCTACTCCATCGGAGGGGTCAGCGCCGACCAGGCTGAG
The DNA here is from genome assembly GCF_900109355.1 of Nonomuraea pusilla. Lineage (GTDB taxonomy): Bacteria > Actinomycetota > Actinomycetes > Streptosporangiales > Streptosporangiaceae > Nonomuraea > Nonomuraea pusilla. The sequence continues at coordinate 214,335 of NZ_FOBF01000007.1, read as the reverse complement.
GCCTTCGGCAGCCTGGGGCTCGCCATGGGGGCCGCGGTGGCCCTGGTGTTCCTCGTCATGATCATCACGTTCCGCAGCGTGGTCCAGCCGCTGATCCTCCTGGTGTCGATCCCCTTCGCCGCCACCGGCGCCATCGCGCTGCTGCTGATCACCGGCACCTCGCTCGGCCTGGCGGCGATGATCGGCCTGCTCATGCTGGTCGGCATCGTGGTCACGAACGCCATCGTGCTGCTGGACCTGATCAACCAGTACCGCCGTCAGGGCATGCCGCTGCACGAGGCGGTCGTGGAAGGCGGCCGCAACCGGCTGCGGCCCATCCTGATGACCGCCCTGGCCACGATCTTCGCGCTGCTGCCGATGGCACTGGGCGTCACCGGCGGGGGCGGCTTCATCTCCACCCCGCTGGCCGTCGTGGTCATCGGCGGCCTGATCAGCTCCACCCTGCTCACTCTCGTCCTGGTCCCGACGCTCTACACGATGGTCGAGTCCCGCAAGGAGCGGCTCCGCGCCCGCAGGGACGGCCAGGGCGACCCGCGGCCCGCACCCGAACCGGCGGCCGGCGCTTCCCGGTGACCGTACGCGGCGGGAAGGGCGATCATGGGGGAGGAGGTGAGGCCGGTGGAGGTCGGGCGTGAGGAGGTTCTGGCCGGCGGCGGGGTCAATCAGGTGGTCAGGGCCGGTGACACCGTTCGCAGGCCCTCCGGCCGGTGGACGCCCGCCGTGCACGCGCTGCTCCGCCACCTGGAGACGGCCGGGTTCGCGGGGGCGCCCCGCTGCCACGGCCTGGACGCCGCCGGGCGCGAGGTGCTCGGTTTCGTGCCGGGGGAGGTGCCCGGCCACCCGGTGCCCGCGTACGTCCGCTCCGACGCCGCGCTGACGGCGGCGGCTCTGCTGCGGGCCTACCACGACGCCACGGCCGGGTTCGCCGCTCCCGGCGACGCCGCCTGGTACTTCCCGCCGCGCCGCCCGGCGCAGGTCGTCGCGCACGGTGATGTCGCGCCCTACAACACCGTGTTCCGTGACGGGCTGCCGGTCGCGTTCATCGACTTCGACACCGCCCATCCCGCGCCGCGCGTCTGGGACGTCGCCTATGCGGCGTACCGGTTCGTCCCGCTGGAGGATCCGGCGCGCGGTGCGGGGCGTCCCGTCGTGGAGCAGGCGCGGGGGCTGCGGCTGTTCGCGGACGCGTACGGGCTGGGCGCGGCCGACCGGCGCGCCCTGCCGGGCACCGTGATCGAGCGCCTGGAGCACCTGGTGGGGCACATGCGTGCGCGGGCCGGGGCGGGCGAGGAGGCGTTCGCCGCGCACCTGGCCAGGGGCGACCACCTGCTGTACGGGGCCGACGCGGACCACCTCGCCCGCCACCGGGCCACGTTCGAGCGCGCCCTCCTCGTGCCGTCCGGCGCCTGAAGGGGGAAGCCCGGCGGCCCAGGAAGCACGGGGGCAGTGAGCGGGAGGGAAGACGGGGGCGGCGGTGGCGGTTGGTCCGAACGTGGACGAGACCGATGTGGTGGTGATCGGCGCCGGGCAGGCGGGCCTGTCGAGCGCGTACTTCCTGCGGCGCTTCGGCCTCGGCCCGGTCGTGCTCGACGCGGCCGACGGCCCCGGCGGGGCGTGGCGGCACCGCTCGCCGTCGCTGACCATGGACAAGGTCCACGGCGTGTTCGACCTGCCCGGCGTCCGCAGGGAGGCGGGGCAGGAGGGCGGGCGGCCCGCCGCCGAGGTGGTGCCCGCGTACTACGCCCGCTACGAGCGCGACCTCGGCCTGGCCGTGGCGCGTCCGGTCAGGGTGACGGCCGTGACCGGCTCCGGCGACGGGCGGCTCGTCGTGTCGTCAGGGGCGGGGGAGTGGGCGGCGCGTGCCGTCGTCAACGCCACCGGCACCTGGACCCGCCCGTACTGGCCGTACTACCCCGGCGCCGGGCGCTTCCGCGGCCGGCAACTCCACTACGCGTCGTACCGGGGCCCAGGGGAGTTCGCCGGTCGGCGGGTGGTGGTGGTCGGCGGCGGGGCGTCGGCCCTGCACGTCCTGTCGGAGATCGCGGGCGTGGCCGCCGCGACCACGTGGGTCACCCGCCGCCCGCCCGTCTTCCGCGGCGACGACTTCGGCGAGGACGCCAGGCGCGCCGCCGTCGCCCTGGTGGAGGAGCGCGTACGCGCCGGGCTCCCGCCGCAGAGCGTCGTCGGCGTGACCGGCCTCGGCTACACGCCGGTGGTCCGCGCGGCCATGGCCAAGGGCGCGCTCGACCGGCTCCCCATGTTCAGCGAGATCACCGAGGACGGTGTCGCCTGGGCGGACGGCACCCGTCTGCCCGCCGACGTCATCGTCTGGGCGACCGGCTTCCGTTCGGCGCTCGACCACCTCGCGCCGCTGCGGCTGCGCGAGCCCGGCGGAGGCATCCGGGTGGACGGCACGCGAGCGGTCAGGGAACCGCGTCTCCAGCTCGTGGGGTACGGCCCGTCGGCCAGCACCGTCGGGGCGAACCGGGCGGGGCGGACGGCCGCGGCGAACGTCCGCGCCCTGCTGACGGGCGACGCGACCGCACCCGCCGCCTGACGCCCGCCCGGCCGCGCTGTCCCGCCCACCTGGAGCGCCAGATGGGATGTCCGATACGTACCCGGGGCCGTGATCCCCTACGATCGGCCCCTGAAAGAGGGCGTCCCCCGGCCTGGATAGCTGCTGACCGGAATGCGCCCTGAGGCTCGGGCGAAGGAGGAGCGTGGCGCTGGGGAAGACCGTACGGGTCAGGACGCCCCTCGCCGCCGCGCTCGCCGCGCTGGCGCTCGCCGGGCACGCGGCGCTCCCCGGGTGGGCCGCGCCGAAGCCCACGGTGAAACAGCTGAAGAAGGAGCTGGCCACGCTGCAGAAGGAGTCGGACAAGCTCATCGCCGACTACTACAGCAGCCGCATCGCCCACCAGAAGGCGGAGAAGGCCGCCAAGGCCGCCGAGGAGAAGCTGGCCGCGGCGCAGGAGGTGTTCGACAGGGAGTCGGCCGAGCTGCGCGCCATCGCCGTCGCCCAGTACACCGGGGGCGAACCCAACCAGGTCGCGCTCCTTCTCGGCAGCCAGGAGCCGTCCGCCGTGCTGGGCGGCATGGCGCTCACCCAGTACCTGATCAGCGAGCAGGCCGCGAGCCTGCGCGGCTACGCCCGCGTGCGGGACGAGCGGCAGCGGGCGCAGGACGAGGCGTCCGCCCGCGCCGAGGAACTGGGCACGGCCGTGGCCGGCCTGGGCGAGCGCAGGACGAAGGCCGAGCGGACGATCGAGAAGATCAGGGACAGGATCGACCGGCTGTACGTCGCGCCCGGCGCGCGGCCCGACGGCACGTTCGTGCCCCAGCTGCCCGACGGCGCCGACAACATCACGCCCCGCATGCGGCTGGTCAAGCAGCTCGTCCAGGAGCGGTTCACGGTGCCGTACGGCATCGGCTGCTACCGCACCATCCAGGACGGCGGCGAGCACCCGCTCGGGCGGGCCTGCGACTTCATGCTGAGCCGCGGCGGCGCGATGCCGTCGGCGGAGGAGATCAGGCGCGGGAACGCCATCGCCGAATGGGCGATCAAGAACGCCAGGCGGCTGGGCATCATGTACATCATCTACCGGCAGCGCATCTGGCACGTCAGGAACGGCGCCTGGCGCACGATGTCCGACCGCGGCGGCACGACCGCCAACCACTACGACCACCCGCACATCTCCGTCTACTGACCGGACGCCCGCAGTGAGGTGGGCGAAAGCCGTCGCTCCCGGCGGCCCGCCATGAGCGCACCGCCCCTGCGGGTGACGCTCAGCGGGGCGGGCGTGACAGCTCGCCCGTCCTCAGGTCGAGGGCGCGGACCCGGTCGCTCGGCTCCAGCCGCACGAGGAAGAGCCCGCCCCGCGTCCATCGGAGAGGGGCGAGGAGCTCGCCGGCAGGGAGCGCGGGGACGACCCGCGACAGCCGCTCACCGGTCCGCGGGTCGTAGGTCTCCACCCGCTCCCCTCCGCCCCGCACGGCCACCAGGCGCCCGCCGTCCGGCCTGAGACGGTAGTCGTCGCCGGACTTCCTCGCGTGGGGGAGGCTCATCCGAGTCCTGCCCCGGTGGTCGACCAGGAGCATCCGCGTGGCCGTGGCGACGACGATCCCGGCCGGATTGACGTCGTGCAGGTGCCGGGCGCCCGGCACCCGCACCGTGCTCCAGGTCCTCGTGTCGGTGATCCGCGCGCCGTCTCCGACCAGGGCGACGTACCTGTTCTGCCCGGCGAACGCCGGTGTGGGGACCTCGCCGTCGCTCAGCGCGCCGGTGAGGTGGTGGACGCCCTTGGCGTTCTCGTACACCATGCGGCGGTCGTGGCGGTCCAGATAGACGAGGGCCCTGCCGTCCGGGCTGGGCTGGAACGGCGCCGTGCGGGGCGGCTCGCCCTCGGCGACGACGTACGGCGCGGCCTGCGGGAACGGCTCGCCGTTGACCAGCCAGTGCCGGCAGGGGGCGTCGAACTCGTCCGTCCACGGGCAGGTGGGCCGGTCGTGGCCGCGCACCCTGGTGAAGGCGGGCCTCTCCTCGGCGAGATCCCCGGGCGCCGTGTAGCCGTGTGAGGCGGCGTCGAGCGGCTCGCGGGGCTCCCGGGCAGGGCCGAGGAAGGCGGCCGCCACGACGATCGCCGTCGCCGCGAGGTAGAGCTGCCGCGCCGACCACAGGCGCAGCGCCGCCCGGACGGGCGCCGTCTCGGGCGGCGCCGCAGGCTGCGCGCCGCGCAGGCGCCGGGCGGCGAGCGGCACGGCCGCCGCCACGACGGCCACGACGGCGGCGTGCGCCAGCCGTTGCGGGGTCGCGCCCTGCCCGAGCAGCGGGTGGCCGCACACGGTCACGGCCGCGATCATGGCGAGCAGCCACACCCTCCGGTACGTCGTCACGTCGTCGCCGGGGTCCTGGGGCTGGACCGGGCGTGGCCGGGCGTGCCGGAGGACGGGGGCCGCGCACCAGCCCACCACCAGGTAGAGCGGGTCGCCGGTGAGACCGGTCAGGGGCGCGGTGACGGCGAGGGCCGCCAGGCGCCACCGCCGCAGGCCGGTGAAGTGGCCGATGACGTACGGGGCTTCGGCCGCCGTGACGGAGAGGCGGGTGAACGTGACGAACCGGGTGAGCCGCTCCTGCGTGACCGGCAGCGCCGCCGCGAGCAGGGCGAGGCTCGCGGTCACCCAGGAGATGATCGGGACTGTCGTCACGATTGGTCACCATATATGGTGGCCAATCGTGAATTCAGGAGAAATATGGCGGCAATTTGGAATTGTCGCCTGGCGTGACCGGCGCACGCGATCCCTGTTGCACGCGGCGGTTCTCGGCTGCCTGTCACTCGTTGTCGCGGCGACGGCGCTCACGGGCTCGGGATCGCTCACTCCGCACATCCGCGTGAGCGCTGTCGACGTCCTCCTCGCCGGGGTCGGCCCTGGCGGCGCGCTGTCCTCCGGCTTGACCGGCGAGCTGGAGAACGAGGGGTGGGCCGCGTTCACCCTGACCGGCGTGTCGGCGGACGTGCCGGGCCTGCGTCTCATCCCGGAGGACGAGCTCACCGTCGAGGGCGGGAAGACGAGGACGTTCAGCGGGCGGGTGGTGGTCACCGACTGCGCGGCGGTGCCGCGTGAGCCGCGGTCGATCAGGTTCACGTACCGCACCTGGCTGTGGTCCGGGTCGGTGGAGGTGATCCCGGACTCCTGGCGCCTGCCGGGAACATCCGGGGAGCCCGTCCCCGTCGCCTGGCAGCGGGGCGTCGCCGTCGAGATGTGCAACAGGGCGGTGAGCTCGGATTGGTCCTGACCGGCCCGTCGGCCTCTCACGGGCGGCTCGGGGGAGGGCGGCCGCTCGCGTGGGTCGCCACCGGGTTCGTCCTCGCCTTCGCCGCCGTCCGCCTGAACGGCTTCGACCTGCTGCTCGACCCCCTCGGCTGGGGGCTGTGCGCGGCCGGTCTGTCGCGGCTGGGGCGGACCGGCGAGGACCCGTTCGGCCGCGCCCGCACCTTCGCCGTCGGCATGGTGTGGGTCTCGGCCGTCGCCCTGGCCGCGAGGGGCGCGCTGACGGAGGACCTGCCGATGGACTCGTCCGTTCTGCAGGTGGTGGAGCTGGCCGAGCGGGCGGGCTCCTCCATCACCGTCTGGGTGATCGCCGACGCGGTCATCGGGCGGATCCGCCTGTTCGGGCGGCATGGCCGCGCGGCCTTTCTCGACGTCCTGCGATGGGCCGTGGCCGCTTTCGGGATTCTCGTCCTGCCGCCCGCACAGGCTTACCTGAATGACGGATATATCGTACTTATTGCATGGTTAATGGCGCTTGTGGTGCTTGTTTTGGAGTTTTATCGGCTGTCGCAGTTTCCGCCTTTCCTGGCTGAGGGGTGACGTGCCGCCGGGCGGTGTCAGGAGCGGGCGAGGGCGGCCAGGAGGCGGTCCTCGGTCACCTCAGGGCCGGTGAGCTGCTCGGTGATGGCGCCGTCGCGCAGCACCACGACGCTGTCGCAGTTCTCCACCAGCTCCGACACGTCCGACGAGATGAGCAGGATGGCCAGGCCGTCCACGGCCAGCTCGTCCAGGAGGGCCTGCATCTCCAGCTTGGTGGCCACGTCCACGCCGCGCGTCGGCTCGTCGAGGAGCAGCACCCTGGGATGGGTGGCCAGCCAGCGCGCCAGCAGCACCTTCTGCTGGTTGCCGCCCGACAGCTCGCCCGCGGGCTGGCGCGGCGAGACCGCCTTGATGCCGAGCCGGCGCATGAAGGTGGCGACGATGCGGTCGATCCGCGCGTCCGAGACGATGCCGGCGCGCGACAGGCGGGGGAGCGCGGCCAGCGCGATGTTGTCGCGCACCGACAGGGCGGGGACGATGCCCTCCCCGGCCCGGTTCTCCGGCACCAGCCCGATCCCGGCCCGGACGGCGCTCCTGACGGACCACCTGCGCGCGGGCGCGCCCGCCACGGTCACCTGACCGGCGTCCACGGGGAGGGCGCCGGCGATGGCGCGGGCCGTCTCGCTGCGCCCCGCCCCGAGCAGCCCGCCGAGCCCGACCACCTCGCCGGCGCGCATCGCGAGCGACACCCCGTCGAGGACGTGCCGCCGGGTCAGCCCCTTGGCCTCCAGGACGGGCAGGTCGGCCGGCGGAGAGGGCTCGCCGGTGACGCGCGGCGGCTCCACCGGGTGGAACGGCCTGCCGAGCATGAGCGAGACGAGCCTGAGCCGGTCGAGCCCGGCGAGCGGCCCGGTGTGGACGACGCGGCCGTCGCGCAGCACGGTCACCCGGTCGCAGATCTCGTACAGCTCCTCCAGCCTGTGGGTGACGTAGACGACCGAGCGGCCCTCGGCGCGCAGCCGGGCGACGGCCGCGAACAGGGTCTCCAGGTCGGCGTGCTGCAGCGAGGAGGCGGGTTCGTCCATGACGACGAGCCTGGCGTCGGCGCTGGCGGCCCTGGCGAGGGCGACGATCTGGCGGGCGCCCTCGCCGAGCGTGCCGAGCGGCCTGCGCACGTCGGCGCGCAGGCCGTACCCGGCGAGCACCTGCTCGGCGCGGTCGTGGACGGCCGCGGCGTCGATCAGCCCGAGCCGGCCGCGCGGTTCCCTGCCGAGCAGCAGGTTCCTGGCGATGCTCATGGTCGGGACGAGGTTCGTCTCCTGGTGGACGGTCGCGATGCCGGCGCGCCGGGCGTCGGCGGGGCCGGCGAACCGTACGGGCGCGCCGAGGAGGCGGAGCTCTCCCGCGTCGGGCTGGAGCGCGCCGGACAGGATCTTGACCAGGGTGGACTTGCCCGCGCCGTTGCCTCCGACCAGCCCGTGGACCTCGCCGGCCCGGACGGAGAGGGTGACGTGGTCCAGGGCCGTCGTGCCCTGGAAGGTCTTGAGAACGCCTGCCACCTGTAGCACGGTTGCCTCCGCCTCGATCGTGGACGGGGAAGGAAACAATCCAGTAACGAACCCGTCACATTCGATCAGAACTGGGCGACGTGCAGGCGGACCCCGCGGGCGCTCAGCTCGTCGAGCACGTCGCGTGGCGCGGCGTCGTCGGTGACGAGGTGGTCGATGCGCTCGGCGGGGACGGTCTGCACCATGGTGTCGATGCCGATCTTGGTGTGGTCGGCCAGCACCACGACCTCCTCGGCGGCCGCGGCGAGCGCCCGGTCGACGCCGGCGACCTGCATGTTGGGCGTGGACAGGCCGCGCTCGGCGGTCAGCCCGTTGCCGGAGATGAACGCCCTGCGCACCCGCAGCCCGGCCAGCGACTGCTCGGCCACGCTGCCCACCAGGGCCAGGATCGGGCCGCGCAGGGTGCCGCCGGTCATCATCACCTCGACGCGGGGCGAACCGGCGAGCGCCTGGGCGACCAGCAGCGAGTTGGTGACGACGGCCAGCTCGGAGTGCCGGGTCAGGCGGCGCGCGAGCTCCTGCGTGGTGGTGCCGGGGCCGACCACGATGGCGTCGCCGTCCTCGACGAGGGCGCAGGCCAGGTCGGCGATGGCGGCCTTCTCCGCCGACTCCAGCGACACCTTGTGCGCGTACCCGGCCTCGCGGGTCAGCTCGCCGGGCAGGCTGGCGCCGCCGTGGTGCCGGTTGAGCAGGCCCTCGGACTCGAGGGCCCGCAGGTCGCGGCGGACGGTCACCTCGGACGAGTGGACGGCCTGGGCGAGCTCGCGCAGCGACACGGCGCCGTTGGCGCGCACCAGCTCCAGGATGCGCTGGCGGCGCTCGGCGGCGAACACCGGCCTGCGGTTGTCCCCCTGCGTGTCGCTCACGGCCCGATCATAGTGGAGGGGTCGGCTTGCGTTCAGCTCTGACCGTTTCAGAACGAATCTGATCGAGAATCTTGACCGGGTCGGTCCGGCGGTGCTTACTTGAGGGCGAGAAAGGGTCAAAAGCTGCCCGAACCTGATCGACCTCTTTCTGAAAGGACCCCCCGTGCGCAAGCTCCTCGTGATGCTGCTGGCCGTGCTCATGGCCGCGTCATGGCAGCAGCCAGCCCCCGCCGGAGCCGCCGCAGAGCGGCACGGGCTGCGCGGCGACTACTACCTCGCCTCCGGCCCGGGGAAGTTCGACTTCGGCGAGCTCAAGGCGAGCGTCGTCGATCCCGGCCTCGAACTGACCGACCTCAACCCCGTGTTCAAGCTGCTCACCGGCAGGGAGGACGACGTCACGGTCCGCTGGACCGGCCGGATCACGCCGGAGTTCTCCGAGACCTACACCTTCTCGATCGTCGGTGACAACGGCTTCCGCCTCTGGGTGGACGGCAAGCCCGTCATCGACCACTGGGTGGACGACTGGGACAGGGAGCAGACCGGCACCCCGATCGTCCTGCAGGCCGGGAAGGCGTACGACGTCAAGGTCGAGTACTTCGAGCACTTCGGGGGCGCCAACCTGCGGCTGCGCTGGCAGAGCCCCAGTCAGCCGAAGGAGATCGTGCCGATGGAGGCGTTCACGCTGCCCGACGGGTTCGACCCGCCGGGGCCGCGCGACGCGCGGGTCGCGGCGGCGGGCGACGTGGCGACGCTGACGTTCGCCAAGCCGCTCGCGGCGCTGCCCGCCGACGCCGCCGGCAAGGTGGTCCTCACCGTCGCCGGGACCAGATGGCCCGTCACCTCCGCCACCCTGAAGAACCAGGACTCGCTGGAACTCGCCCTCCAGTACCCCATCCCGGCCAAGGCGGGTGAAAGCGTCCGTGCGTCCTACGACGCCGGCCTGACCTACGCCGACGGCACGCCCGTCGAGGCGTTCCCGTACGCGCTCGTCCTGAACGGCTCGTCCTACGTCCTGCGCACCCGCTGGGCGGCGGACGTGGACAGGAACCGGCCGCTGCCCGAGTACCCGAGGCCGCAGCTCGCCAGGGACCGCTGGCGCAACCTCAACGGCGTCTGGCAGTTCGCCCCCGCCAAGGAGGGCGAGGCCGCGCCGATCGGCCGCGACCTGCCCGAGCGCATCGTCGTGCCGTACCCGGTGGAGTCGCAGCTGTCCGGAATCGGCAGGCACGAGGACCGCATGTGGTACCGCAGGACCTTCGAGGTGCCGCGCTCCTGGCGGGGCGAGCGGGTCCTGCTGCACCTCGACGCGGTGGACTGGGAGTCCACCGTCTACGTCAACGGCAGGCAGGTCGGCACGCACAAGGGCGGCTACGGCCGCGTCACCGTGGACGTCACCGCCGCGCTCAGGACGTCCGGCCCGCAGGAGCTCGTCGTCGGCGTCTCCGACCCGTCCGACCGGGGCGCGCAGGCCCTGGGCAAGCAGCGGCTCGCCCCTGGCGGCATCTGGTACACGACGAACTCCGGCATCTGGCAGACCGTCTGGATCGAGCCGGTCGCCCGCGACCACGTCGAGCGCGTCGACACCGTTCCCGACCTGCGCGGCGAGGCCGTGTACGTCACCGTCCGCGGCACCGGAACCGGCCCCGTGACCGTCACCGCGAGGGACGGCTGGCGCGTCGTCGGCACCGTCACCGGCCGGGTCGGGCAGGAGCTGCGGCTGCCGGTGCCCGACCCGAGGCTGTGGTCCCCGGACGACCCGTTCCTCTACCGGCTCACCGTCCAGCTCAGGAAGGACAAGGTCGAGTCGTACGTCGGGATGCGCTCCATCTCCCTCTCCGGCAACCGGATGCTGCTCAACGGGCGGCCGGTGTTCCAGCTCGGCCCGCTCGACCAGGGCTTCTGGCCCGACGGCATCTACACCGCGCCCACCGACGAGGCCCTGCGGTACGACCTGGAGCAGACCAAGGCGCTCGGCTTCAACGCGGTGCGCAAGCACGTCAAGGTCGAGCCCGACCGCTGGTACTACCACGCCGACCGGCTGGGCCTGCTCGTCTGGCAGGACATGCCCTCCACCGTGCGGGCCGACGACAGGCCGCAGTTCGAGGCCGAGCTGCGCGAGCTGGTGGACCAGCACCGCAGCAGCCCGTCGATCGTCATGTGGGTGCCGTTCAACGAGGGCTGGGGCCAGTACGACCAGGCCCGCATCGCCGACCTCGTCAAGAGCTGGGACCCCTCGCGCCTGGTGGACAACATGAGCGGGATCAACTGCTGCGGCGCCGTGGACGGCGGCAACGGCGACGTCAAGGACTTCCACATCTACCCGGGACCGGGCAACCCGGGCAAGCCGTCCGGCGCCCGCGCCAACGTCATCGGCGAGTACGGCGGGCTCGGCCTGCCGCTGATCGGCCACACCTGGTCGGGCGGCGGCTGGGGCTACGCCGTGGAGCCCGACCCCGAGGCGCTCACCACCCGGTACGTGGACATGGCCAAGGCCCTGGAGCGGCTGCACGCCTGCGACCAGCTCAGCGCCGCCATCTACACGCAGACCACCGACGTCGAGACCGAGCTGAACGGCCTCATGACGTACGACAGGGCCGTCACCAAGCCCGACGTCGGCCGCGTCCGCGACGCGAACAGGGCGCTCACCGGCGCGATCAACCCGCCCTGCGCCTGATAGGAAAGGAACCGCTATGACCCCCCACGTCCGCATGGCGTCGCTGGCGTTCGCCGTGCTGCTCACGGCGGCGGCCTGCGCCAAGGCCGAGGAGCCGCAGGCCGCGCCGTCCGCGGCGAGCACCGCGGGACAGCAGGTCGTGCAGACCCCGTCGGGCGCGGCCGGCCCGACGTGCACGCTGCAGCAGTTCGGCGGCACGCCGTTCGACCTCAAGACCGCCGTCGTCGGCTTCTCCCAGTCGGAGAAGGAGGCCAACCCGTTCCGCATCGCCGAGACCAAGTCGATCAAGGACGAGGCCGCGAAGCTCGGCATCACGAACCTGAAGGTCACCAACGCCCAGTCGCAGTTCTCCAAGCAGATCACCGACGTCCAGCAGCTCATCGCCCAGGGCGCCAGGCTGCTGGTGATCGCGCCGCTGAACTCCGACGGGTGGGAGCCGGTGCTCCAGCAGGCCGCCGCCAAGAAGATCCCCATCATCACGGTGGACAGGAAGATCAACGCCAAGCCCTGCAGCGACTACCTGACGTTCATCGGCTCCGACTTCTACGAGCAGGGCAAGCGGGCCGCCGACCGGATGATCGACGCCGTGGGCGGCAAGGGCAAGGTGGCCATCCTGCTCGGCGCCCCGGGCAACAACGTCACGACCGAGCGGACGAACGGCTTCAAGGACCGCGTCAAGGAGAAGGCGCCCGGCATCCAGATCTCGTTCGAGCAGACCGGCGAGTTCGCCCGCGAGAAGGGGCAGCAGGTCACCGAGCAGCTCATCCAGTCCAACCCCGACATCAACGGCATCTACGCCGAGAACGACGAGATGGCGCTCGGCGCCGTGACCGCGCTCAAGGGCGCGGGCAAGGAACCGGGCGACATCAAGATCGTGTCGGTGGACGGCACCCGCAGCGCCGTCCAGGGCATCGTGGACGGCTGGCTGCACGCGGTGATCGAGTCGAACCCCCGCTTCGGGCCGCTCGCCTTCGAGACCGCGGCGAAGTTCCTGGACGGCGGCCAGATCCCCGACAAGGTGATCATCTCCGACCGTGACTACGACCAGGCCAACGCCAAGGACTCCCTGGGCGAGGCGTACTGACGTGGATCCGGTGCTCGAGGCCAAGGGGATCAGCAAGCGCTTCCCCGGAGTGCTCGCGCTCGACGGCGTGTCCCTCGCCCTTCACCCGGGCGAGGTGCACGCCCTCGTCGGGGAGAACGGCGCGGGGAAGTCCACGCTGATCAAGGTCTTCACCGGCGTGTACGCGCCCGACGGCGGCGAGCTGAGCTTCCAGGGCCGGCCCGCCGCCTTCGGCACGCCGCTGGAGGCGCAGCGCGCCGGCATCTCCACCATCTACCAGGAGGTCAACCTCGTCCCCATGATGAGCGTGGCCCGCAACCTGCTGCTGGGCCGCGAGCCGCGCGGCCGCCTCGGCGTGATCGACGCCGCCGTCATGAACGGCGAGGCCGAGCGGATCCTCGCCGGCTACGGCGTCGAGACCGACGTCAGGCGGCCCCTGCGGACGCTCGGCGTCGGCGCCCAGCAGATGGTCGCCCTGGCACGGGCCGTCTCGGTCGACGCCAGGGTGGTCATCATGGACGAGCCCACCTCGTCGCTGGAGCCGCGCGAGGTGGCCACCCTGTTCGAGGTGATCAGGCGGCTGCGCGCGGCCGGCATCGCCGTCATGTACGTCAGCCACCGGCTCGACGAGCTGTACCAGGTGTGCGACCGGGTGACCGTGCTGCGTGACGGCCGCGTCGCGCACACGGGCCCGCTCGCCGGGCTGGAGCGGCTGACGCTCATCTCGCTCATGCTGGGCCGCGAGCTGGACGAGGTCCGCTCCCGAGGCCTGACCAGCTTCACCCGCCGCCGCGCGGGGGCCGGGACGCCGGAGCCGGGCACGGAGCGGGCGCCGGAACCGCGCATGGAGCGGGCTGCGGAGCCGGGCACGGAGCGGGTGGCGGAGCCGGGCATGGAGCGGGTGAACGGGCAGGCGCCGGTGGTCGAGGCGCGCGGGCTCACCAGGCGGCACGTCCTGAGGGGCGTCGACGTCACCGTCCGTCCCGGCGAGGTGGTCGGGCTGGGCGGGCTGCTCGGCGCCGGCCGCACCGAGACCGCCAAGGCCATCGTCGGCGCGCTCCCGCTGGACGGCGGCCGGGTGCTCGTGGCGGGGCTGCCGCTGCGCGGCGGCTCCACGGCGGCGGCCATCAGGGCCGGCGTCAGCCTCCTGCCGGAGGACCGCAAGGCCGAGGGCATCGTCCCGACCCTGTCGGTGCGCGAGAACATCGCGCTGGCCGCGCTGCCGGCGCTGGCGCGGGCGGGCGTCGTGTCCGAGGCGAGGATCGACAGGGTGGTCGAGATCTTCATGCGCAGGCTGCGGATCAAGGCGGCCTCGCCGCACCAGCTCGTCTCCGAGCTGTCCGGCGGCAACCAGCAGAAGGTCCTGCTGGCCCGCTGGCTGGCGGTCCGCCCCAAGGCGCTGCTGCTGGACGAGCCCACCCGCGGCATCGACGTCGGCGCGAAGGCCGAGGTGCAGGCGCTCATCGACGAGCTCGCCGCCGAGGGGCTGGGCGTGCTGCTGATCTCGTCCGACCTGGAGGAGCTGGTCGAAGGGGCGGACCGGATCCTCGTGCTGCGCGACGGCGCGGTCGCGGGCGAGCTGTCCGGCGACGAGGTGACCGAGGAGAAGATCATGGCGACGATCGCGGAGCAGCCCCCTGAGCAGGAGCAGCCCCCTGAGCGGGGGCGGCCGGGGGAGCCGTCCCGCCAAGGGGCGCGGCCCCAGGTGGGGGAGCGGTCCCATGAGTGAGCGCGCCTACCGCTGGGCGCGGGACTACGGCGTCTACGCGGCGGTGCTGGTGCTGCTGCTGTTCAACGTGCTGTTCACCCCGCACTTCCTGGACGCGTCGAACTTCCGCACCCAGCTCGTCCAGGTCACCCCCGTCGTGATCGTGGCGCTGGGCATGGCCCTGGTGATCGGCACCCAGGGCATCGACCTGTCGGTCGGCTCGGTGATGTCGCTGGCCGCCGCCCTGGTCGTGCTCTACCTGGGCTACGGCTGGCTGCCCGCGCTGGCCGTGGCCGTGCTCGGCGGGGCCGTCGTGGGCGCGGCCGGCGGCGCGCTGGTGGCGTACGTCGGGGTGCAGCCCATCGTGGCCACGCTGGCGCTGCTCGTCGGCGTGCGCGGCCTGGCGAACGTGCTCGTGCCGCAGCTCGTCGAGTTCCGCAACCCCGACCTGATCGCGCTCGGCGGCAGCAGCGTGGCGGGCGTCCCGGTGATCGTCCTCATCGCCGCGGCGCTCACCCTGGTCGTGCTGTTCCTGGTGCGCCGCTCCACGTTCGGCAGGCAGGTCGTGGCGATCGGCGGCAACCGCCGGGCCGCCGAACTGTCCGGCCTGCCGGTCAAACGGGTCCTGCTCACTGTGTACGTGATCTCCGGCCTGCTCGCGGCGCTGGCCGGTGTGCTGGCCACGGCCCGGCTGCAGGCGAGCGACCCGACCTCGCTCGGGCTGTTCATCGAGCTGTCGGCCATCACGGCGGTGGTGGTGGGCGGCACGCCGCTGAGCGGCGGCCGGATCAGGGTCGTCAGCACCGTCATGGGCGCGCTGCTCATGCAGCTGCTGTCGGCCACCCTGATCAAGCACAACCTGCCGCAGTCGTGGACGCAGATGGTCCAGGCGGTCATCATCCTGGCCGCCGTGTACGCCACCAGGGAGCGTGGAAGGCGATGAACCGCGAACAGGCCGGCCGGCTGCTGCAGCAGCACGGGGCCGTCATGGTGCTGGCGCTGCTGGTGCTCGCCGGCAGCCTGGCCTTCGACTCCTTCGCCACCCCGGAGAACGCGGCCAGCGTCGTCGTCTCCTCGTCGTTCCTGGCGATCATCGCGATCGGCATGACGTTCGTCATCATCGGCGGCGGCATCGACCTGTCGGTGGGGTCGCTGTTCGTGCTGGGCGGCGTGCTGGCCGCGTACGGGTCGCGGCACGGGCCGCTCGCCGCGCTGGCGCTGCCGCTCGCGGTGTGCGGGACGGTCGGCCTGCTGCAGGGGCTGGTGATCGCGCGGACCGGCATGGCGCCGTTCATCGTCACCCTGGCCGGGCTGCTCGGGGTGCGGGGGCTCATGCTGGCGATCTCCGACGAGGGCGCCACCACGTACCTCGTGGAGGACCGCGCGTTCGCCGCGCTGGGCCAGGGCGAGCTGCTCGGGCTGTCCTACCCCGTGTACGTCACCGCCGGGCTCGCGCTGGCCGCCATGGTGCTGCTCCAGCGCACCGGGTTCGGCCAGAACGTCTACGCCGTCGGCGGCAACGAGCAGGCCGCCGCCCTCATGGGCGTGCCCGTCGCGCGCACCAAGGTCCTCGTGTACGTGCTGTCGGCCCTGCTGGCGGGCCTGGCCGGGGCGCTCAACGCGGCCCGGCTGTCCTCCGGCGTCACCATCCTCGGCATCGGGCTGGAGCTCGACGCCATCGCCGCCGTCGTCATCGGCGGCACCCTGCTGACCGGCGGCGCGGGCGGCGTCACCGGCACCGTGGCGGGCGTGCTGCTGCTCGGCGTCATCCAGAGCCTCATCAACCAGGTGGGCAGCCTGACGTCGGCGTTCCAGCAGGTGGTCAGCGGCGCGTTCCTGGCGCTGGTCGTGGTGGCGCAGCGCCTGCTCAGCAAGGCCCAACGCCTCGACACCGGCGGCCCACCCTAGCCGGCACGGGCGGCCCGCCCCTGCGGGCAGGGGCGGTGCGCCCTAGCGGGCAGGGGTGGTGTGCCCTAGCGGGCTCTGCCTCGGGGTTTGAGGCGGGTGGTGGGCAGTGCGGGCGCGGGCAGCGGCGTGCCGTCGAACCCCTCGACCACGCCGAACCCCTCGCCCTCCATCCACTCCTTGCGGAACGCGGCGATCTCGTCGTGGGAGCGGCCCACGAAGTTCCACCACATGACGATCTCCTCGCCGAACGGCTCGCCGCCGATCAGCAGCACCCGGCCGCGTCCCGACAGCCGCAGCGCGTCGCGGCCCGGCGGCAGGTACAGCAGGGGCCCGGCCGTCAGCGGCTCCACCTCGCCGTCGAGCAGCAGCAGGCCGTGCTCGTACGCCGGGTCGAGCGGGATCTCGGCCGGGCCGTCGACGGCGAGCTGCGCGGCGACGAGCGGGCTGTGCGTGGTCGCGGGGGAGAGCGCGCCGCCGAACGCGCCCATGACGACGGTCGCGGTGAAGCCGGGGCGCGACACCACCGGCAGGTCGGCGTGGTGCTCGAAGCCCGGCTCGACGTGGCGGCGGTCGCCGGGCAGCGCCACCCAGAGCTGCACGCCGTGCAGCACCTCCTCGCGCGACTCCTCCGAGTGGGAGATGCCCCGTCCGGCCGTCATCAGGTTGAGTTGCCCGGGGCGTACGCGCTGGAGGCTGCCGAGGCTGTCGCGGTGCAGCACCTCGCCCTCGACGAGCCAGCTCACCGTCTGCAGGCCGGTGTGCGGGTGCGGCGGGACGCGCATGGCGGCGACCTCGGGGCCGTAGGCGTCGACGAAGCACCAGGCGCCGATCATGCGGCGGTGGACGTTCGGGAGGGTCCTGCTGACCTTCATGGCCCGGGGGCCGCCCAGCGGCACCTCCCGCCCGGCGAGGACCTCGCTCCGCTCGCCCGCCTCGGTGCCGCAGCGGATCTCCTGCGGGTCTCGCTCCAGGTTGCTCATGCCAGCAATCTAACGCCGCGGCTCCGGCGCCCGGCTCCCGGGCGCCGGAGGAGGGACGTCAGCCGAGGGTCTCCCACCAGCTGTCCATGGCGGGGACCTCGGAGATGTCGACGGCCTGGCCGGGGCGCGGCACGGTGAGGGCGACGTCGCGGGCCTTGGCCTCGTGCCACAGCCGGTCGACCGGCTCGCCCCACGGGTGCAGCGCCAGCGTGAACGTCGCCCAGTGCACCGGCAGCAGCAGCCTGCCGCCGAGGTCGAGGTGCGCGTCGACGGCCTGCTCCGGGGTCATGTGGACGTCGGGCCAGGCCGGGCTGTACGCGCCGATCGGCATGAGCGTCAGGTCGAACGGCCCGTGCGCCGCGCCGATGCCCTTGTAGCCCTCGAAGTAGCCGGAGTCGCCCGCGTAGAACACCCGCCTGGACGGCCCCGCCACCACCCACGAGCCCCAGAGGGTGTCGTTGCGGGTGAGCGAACGGCCGGAGAAGTGCCGCGCCGCCGTCGAGACGAAGCGCAGCCCCGCCACGACGGCCTCCTCCTCCCAGTCGAGCTCGATGATCCGGTACGCGGGCACGCCCCACCGCTCCAGGTGGGCGCCGATGCCGAGGGGCACCAGGAACGGCGCCTTCTGCGTCCTGACCAGCGAGCGGACCGTCGCCCGGTCGAGGTGGTCGTAGTGGTCGTGCGAGATGGCGACCGCGTCGACCTGGGGCAGCTCGCCGATCGCCACGGGCACCGGGTGGTGCCGCTTCGGGCCGACCAGCTGCGACGGTGAAGGCCGCTCGCTCCACACCGGGTCGAACAGCACCCGCCTGCCCTCGATCTCCACCAGGGTGGAGGCGTGGCCGTACCAGACGGCGCGCAGGCCGTCGGCGGGCGGCGCGTCGGACGGCGGCACCCGCATCGGCACGGGACCGGCGGGGCGGCGCTGGTTCTTGTCCCTCGCCAGCTCGGCCAGCACGCTCACGGGCGGCCCGTCCACCAGGTGGGTGGGCTCCGGCATCGGGTTGACGAACGTGCCGTCCCTGAACTGCGGCGACCGCCGCATCCTGGCGGCGCGTTCCGGCCCCGAGTCCAGAGGCCGCACGCCCAGCTCGGCGGGCACCTCGCGCAGCACCCAGCCGGCCGCGGCGAGCGCCGCGCCGCCGGCGATGAACCGCGAGATCCGCCGTGCCGTCCGCATTCCTGCCATCGCCCACACTCCCCTTGGAAGTCCGTCATCCCGCACGTTCAGGCGGGACTCCCCGATGTTCCCGTTTCGTACGATATATCGCGATAGATCAGACCGTCTTGATCGTACCGCCGTCCACGACGTAGTCGGCGCCGTTCACACTCGCCGCGTACGGCGAGGCGAGCCATGCCACGAGGGCGGCGATCTCCTCCGGTGCGACGAACCTACCGGTCGTCGTCCCCATCGTCGAAGGCAGTCCGGCGAGCAGGTCCTCCAGGGGCACGCCGAGCCGCTCCGCGAGCGCCGCGCCGTACCCGCCGGGCCCGTTCCACAGCGAGGTGAGCACGGGGCCGGGGGAGACCGTGTTGACCCGCACCCCCTTCGGGCCGAACTCCTCCGCCAGCGCCTTGCCGAGCGCGGTGAGCGCCGCCTTGGCCGTCGTGTACGGGACCGGCCCGGAGTGCGGGACGCGGGCGCCGACCGACGAGAGGTTCACGACGCTGCCGCCCCGCTCCATCAGGCTGGGCAGCGCGGCCCTGGTCGCGCGCACGGCGCTGAAGAAGTTCAGCTCGTACGTCTGCCGCCACGTCTCGTCGTCGAAGCCGAGGAACCCGTCGAACTGGCCCGCGCCCCCGTCGCCGCCCCCGACGTTGTTGACCAGCAGGTCGATGCCGCCCAGCTCCTCGCCCGCCCTGGCGATCAGCTCGGCGGGGCCGCCGGGGGTGGACAGGTCCACGGCCACGGCGGTCGCGCCGGTCTCCTTCAGCTCGGGCGTGACGGTGCGGGCGCCGGCGACGACCCGCATCCCCTCGGCGGTCAGGGCCGAGACGATCGCGAGCCCGATCCCCCTGCTCGCGCCGGTGACGACGGCGGTCTTGCCTTCGAGTCGCAGGTCCATGGTGATGCCTTTCCGTTGAGTACGGCGTCAGCCGTGATGCGATGACCATAAGACTTGCAACATGGTTGATGCAAGTTCGGCTTGAACGGGCACGTTGATGTAACCTCGACGGCGTGAGCGAGACGACGAAGGCTCTGCGGTCCGACGCCGAGCGGACCGTGCGGGCCATCCTGGAGGCGGCCGAGCGCGTCCTCAGCAGAAACCCGTCGGCCAGCATGGAGCAGATCGCCGAGGCCGCCGGGGTCGCCCGCACCACCGTCCACCGGCGCTTCGCCTCCCGCGACGCCCTCGTCGCCGCCATGACCGCGTGGGCCACCCGGCGGTTCGCCGAGGCCGTCGACGCCGCCCACCCCGAGACCACGCCGCCCGTCGTCGCGCTCTACCAGGTCACGGCGAACGTGCTGCGCGTGAAGATCGACTGGGGGTTCGCGATGAGCCGCGCGGTGTCGGCCGACCCCGAGGCGGCGAAGGTGCACGCCGACGCGGAGGCCCGCTGCGACCGCCTCTTCCGCCGGGCGCAGGCCGCCGGGGTGCTGCGCGCCGACGTCGACCCGTCCTGGGCCAGGCGCGTCTACTACGCGCTCATCCACGAGTCCGCGCAGAGCCGCGACGGCGACCCCGACGCGCTGGCCGCGCGGCTCGTCGACACCCTGCTGCGCGGCGTCGGCCCCGGCCCCGGCCTCACCGCCGCCGGCTGATCAGGAGACCTCGCGATCCTCCCCGGGGAACGGCCAGGGGTTCGGGTCGCAGCCGCCCAGCGACTTCGTCTGCTGCACCATGACCGGCGCGGGCCGTCCCGGCCCCGGGCAGGCGCGGTGGGAGTGCCCCAGGCCGTGCCCCACCTCGTGGCTGATCAGATAGTTCCGGTACGCCACCAGGTCGCCGCCGTACTGCGGCACCCCCTCCGCCCAGCGCATCGCGTTGATGATCGAACGCCGTCCGTTCCAGCAGGACATCTCGCCGCCGGTCCGCAGCGGGCGGCACTCGCGGATCGTCAGCGCCGGGCTCGACAGCGCCACGCGCACCCGCACCGGGCCGTGGTCCACGCGCTCGAACCGGGCCCAGCCGCGCGGATCGTTCAGCGCGCCGTGCACCTCCGTCGCGAACGTCCGCGCGTCGAACGGCAGCCCGCGCTCCACCTCCACCAGGTAGCGGACCACCGGGCCGTGTCCCGGCCTGGGGGCGGCGCTCCCCGGCACGACCGCGTACGTCCCCGAGGCCCGGTACGGCGCCCGGACCAGCGGCCACGCCTCGCCCATGGCGCCCGCCGAGGTGTCTGCGGGGCGCGCGGCGGCGTCCGGGCCGGCCGCAGCTCCCGCGTCGGCGAGGCCGGCCGGGGGAGTGCTCCGCGGCGGTGCCGGGACCCGGTGGAAGGCGGCGGGAGCCGCTGCGCATCCGGCGGCCGTAACGATCAGGATCAGCACCGCGAATCGCGACATGTCCGTCCTCCCCACGAAATAACGGTGGGGAGGGCATCGATCATATGTGGGGCTGATATGGCGTGATGTCGAGGGGTGGGGTTTCGCCCAGGGCCAGCGCCGCCGCGATCATGCCGGTGAGCGGGCCCGCCGTCAGGCCGAACGCGCTGAGCCCCGTCGCCACCACCACCCGGTCGGTGAGCCGCCCGATGAGCGGCGGGCCGGGGGCGTTCACCGGGCGCAGGCCCACCCTGGTCTCGGCCAGCGTCGCCCCGTACAGGCCGGGCGCCACCCGCAGGCCCGCCCGCAGCACCTCGTCCAGGCCGCCCACCGTGACCCGCGGCGCGAACCCCACGTCCTCGACCGTCGCCCCCACCACGACCCGCGACCCGGGGAACCCCAGCAGGTACGGCCCCATCCTCGGCAGCACGATCGGCCACCAGGCGGTGTCCACGCCTTCGAGCGTGGCGTGCAGGATCTGGCCGCGGCGCGGGAAGACCGGCAGCTCCACGCCGAGCGGCCGGCACACCTCGCCCGACCAGGCCCCGGCGGCCACCACCACGACGTCCGCCTCCAGCGGCGCCCCGTCGCCCGCGCCTGACGGCCCCGCCTGCCCGCCGCCCCCGGTTCCCGCCGCCCCGGGGGGCATTCCAGGTGCGCCGGCGGGCGTGCCGGTGGGCGGCAGCGGGGCGGCCTGGCGCCAGGACGCGGCGTCGCCGTTCGCCGGCTCGGGCTCCTCCTGCCGCCACCGCACCGCGCCCGCGGGGATCTCGTCCCCCCGGACGTGCACCGACACCCGGCCCTCCGGGCTCAGCCTGGCGGCCCCGGCCCGCACCTCGGCGCCCTGCCGCTGGGCGGCGCGCAGCAGCGCGTCGCGCACCGAGCAGCCGTCCACGCGGGCGGCGCCGGGCACGAGGATGGCGCTGAGCCGGTCCGACAGCGGGGGGAACAGCTCCCACGGCGTGGTGACGTCCGTGACCTCACCCATCTCGGGGGCGTCGGGGTAGCGGCGGTGCAGCAGCCGGCGCACCGGCTCCAGGTCCACCGGGTCCTCGGCCACGACGAGGGCGCCCACCCGCGCGTACCCGATGTCCTCGCCCAGCGCCTCGACCAGCCCCGGGTAGTGGCGCGCCCCCTCGCGCGTCAGCCGGTACCAGTCGTCGTCCTTGGGGTGGTCCACCCAGGGGCAGACGATGCCGGCCCCGGCCTGCGTCGCCTCGCCGAGGTAACCGCCGCTCACGACGGTCACGTCGGCTCCGCGCCCGCTCAGGTAGTACGCGGCGGCGGCGCCGACGATCCCGCTCCCGATCACGACTACACGCATAGGACAATGGTCCCAGTTAACGCCGCCTGCGGATATATGGGGGTTCGTCCGCTTACCATCCGCATACCCGAGCCCGGCACGCGGCCCAGGGCGCGGGTCAGCCGTCGGCCGCCCAGCCGTGGGTCTTCATCAGGCGGGCCGCCACCCGGGCGAACCGCTCGCCGTCGAGCGCCGTGCCCTCCCTGCGGATGTCGTCCTCGTCCAGGACGAAGACGCGGTCCAGCCGCAGGTACGACACCCGGCCGTCGCGGCCCCACGCCCCGATCTCCAGCCACTCGGGGCCGTCGTCGCCCTTGCTGGACAGCATCATGCCGAGCAGCCTGCGCCCGGTACGCCCCACCACCAGCAGCGGGCGGTCCTTGCCCCGATCCGGGTCCTCCTCGTACGGCACCCACGCCCAGACGATCTCGCCGGGGTCGGCCAGGCCGTCGAGGTCGGGGGAGTAGGCCAGCGTGGCGGCGGCGTCGAGCGAGTGGATCTCGCGAACCGCGCCGCGAAGGGGCCGGGGGTCCTCAACTGGATCACGCACGCTCGGAGCTTACGGGACCGGCGGCCCGCCGGTCACCGTCCTCGAAGGAAGCGGCGCAGGACATCCTTCGCAAGCGCCGAGCCAGGCCCGGAACTCCTTCCGCCCCTCCGGAAGAGACGACAGGATGGGCATGCACGACACCGGACGGCAGCCGATGTGGCCCAAGCTGACAAGGGGACATCCATGATCACCCATATCAACGTCGCCGTCATGTACGTAGCCGATCAGCAGCGGTCGGTGGATTTCTACGTCGACAAGCTCGGCTTCACCAAGACCGTCGACGCCGAGATGTGGCCGGGCGCGCGCTGGGTGGAGGTCAAGCCGCCGCACGGACAGACCTCGATCACCTTGCACAGCGCGGAGGCGTTCGGGAAGAAGCCGGGTGAGGGCGCCTATCTCACCTTCGCCTGCGACGACATCGAGGAGACGGTGCGTCGGTTGCGCGAGGCCGGCGTCACGGTGACCGACCCGGTGGAGGAGCCCTGGGGCACCTACATCAAGGCCACCGACCCGGACGGCCACGAGGTCATGATCTCCAAGAAGTGACAGGCGGGGGGCGGATGCCCATGGGGGTGGCGCCTGGCCGGCCGCCAGGGGCTTCAGGTGAGGAGGCGGCGGAGGGCTGCCGGGGTGTGGCCCACGTGGCGCCGGACCGTACGGGTGAGGTGCGCCTGGTCGGCGAAGCCCAGGTCGGCGGCGAGCACGGCGAGGTTCGGCTCGCCGTGCTCCAGCCGGTCGAGCGCGCGGCCGACCCGGACCCGGTTGCGGTAGTGGGTGAGCGAGACACCGAGCTCCCGGGTGAACGCCCTGCTCAGCCGGTACGGCGACACCTGCAGGAGTTCGGCGAGCGACAGCAGCGCGGCCGCGGCGGGATGGTCGTCGGCGATGGCCTCCCGGGCGGCGTCGACGAGCCCGGCAGGGGAGACGCCGTAGGGCGGCCGGGCGGCACGACGAGAAGGCGCCCCGGGCGGACGCCCTCCGTCCCGGCCGCCTCGCCCCCTCGAAGGGACACCCGCGACGCCCCCCTCCCGGCCGCTCGCAGGCACGCCCGTGTGGGAGGTGGCAGGGGTGGGGGAGTCGGTCAGCCGGCCGAGGACGGTCGCGAGCAGGGGCAGCAGTGACTCCGTGAGCTCGTACGCCGGGTCGCCCGCGCGGGCGGCGGCCAGGACGCGGCGGTGCGCGAGGTCGAGCCGGGCGTCGACGTACACCGTGGACCGGGACGGCTGCGTGCCGTCGCCGGCGAGGGTCCGCCACAGCGAGGGGGACAGGGACAGGGCGGTGCAGACGTCGCCGCCGGCCGGGTGCGCGAAGTGCTCCTCCTCGCCCGGCAGCCCCAGGTAGGCGGCCGTCGCGTCGACGACCGCCGGACGGCCGCGCACCAGGCGGCGGAACCTGCCCCGCCGCACCAGCACCAGCCGATAGGCGGTGCCGGTCTCGGCGGGCGACCACCCGCGATGGTCGTCGACGCAGGTCACCTGGCTGAGCGTGAAGCCCGGCCCGGTGCCGAGCCGTACCGATGAGCGCACCCGCCGTACGGTACCGGGCGGCCACGACAACCCCGCCACCCGCACGGGCGCACCCGTCACGGCCCCGGCGTCGCGCTCGCGCCGGGGGAGACCGGGAAGCCGGAGAAGAACGCGCGGAGGTCCTCCACGAGGACGCCGGGCGCCTGGAGGGCGGCGTAGTGGCCGCCCTCCTGGAACTCGGTCCACCGCACCACGCGGTGCGCCCGCTCGGCGTACCTGCGCACGCTCGTGTCGCCGGGGAAGACCGCCACGGCCGTCGGGACGGTCCCCGGCGCGGAGGGGGGCTCCCAGTCGCCGGCGCTCTCCCGGTAGACGCGCGTGGAGGAGCCGGCCGTGCCGGTGAGCCAGGCGATGGCGACGTCGGTCAGGACGTCGTCGGGTGAGACCCCGGAGACGTCCGTGCCCCAGGACGCGAACACGTCGAGGAACCAGGCGAGCTGCCCGGCGGGGGAGTCGGCCAGGGCGTAGGCCAGGGTCTGGGGCCTGGTGCCCTGGACGGAGGCGTACCCGGAGAACTCCTGCCGCCAGCGGGCGACGCCGCGCGCCCGCTCGGCCTCCGCCTCGGTGAGGCCGGACATGTCGTCGGTGGGGATGGTGGTGAGCGCGTTCACGTGGACGCCGACCACCCGGTCGGGCGCGAGCCTGGCGAGCGCGGGGGAGACGAGCGCCCCGAGGTCGCCGCCGTGGACGCCGTAGCGGGGGTAGCCGAGGCGGCTCATCAGCTCGGCCCACGCGGCGGCCACGCGCCGCACGCCCCAGCCGGGCTCGTCCGTCGGCCCCGAGAAGGCGAAGCCGGGCACGGACGGGACGACCACGTGGAAGTCACGGCTGAGCGGCTCGGCGACGTGCGAGAAGTCGGCGAACGTGCTGGGCCAGCCGTGGGTGAGCAGCAGCGGCAGCACGTCCGGCCGCTGGGAGCGGACGTGCGCGAAGTGCACCCTCTGGCCGTCGATCACGGTGGTGTACTGGGGCAGCCGGTTCAGCCTGGCCTCGTGGCGGCGCCAGGAGTAGCCGTCCAGCCAGTACGCGGCCAGCTCGCGCACGGCCTCCGGGGGCACGCCGTACGACCAGCCGACGCCGTCGAGGGCGTCGGGCCAGCGGGTGCGGCTGAGCCGGTCCCGCAGGTCGTCGAGCCGTTCCTGAGGGATGTCGATGACGAAGGGTTCCATGACCGGTGACGCTAGCCGCGATCGCGGCCAGGACCAGGCCGCGATTCACGACAGCGGTCCGGGCGGCAACGAGGACCTGAACGGGCCGTGATGGGCGCGACAATGGACCTGTGCTGGACACCTCCGCGCGCCTGCTGCGCCTGCTGTCGCTCCTGCAGTCCCGCCCCGAGTGGCCGGGCCGAGACCTGGCCGAGCGCCTGGGCGTGGCGCGAAGGACGGTCCGCCGCGACGTGGAGCGGCTGCGCAGCCTCGGCTACCCGGTCAGCTCGACCCCGGGCGTGGCGGGCGGCTACCGGCTGGCGGCGGGGGCGCGGATGCCCCCGCTCCTGCTGGACGACGACGAGGCGGTCGCGGTCGCGATCGGCCTGCGCACGGCGGCGGGCGGCACGGTGTCCGGCATCGAGGAGACCTCGGCGCGCGCGCTGGCGAAGCTGGAGCAGGTGCTCCCGGCCCGGCTGCGGCATCGCGTGAGCTCGCTGCAGGCCCACACGGTACGCGTCCCGCGCGAGGTCCCGACTGTCGAGCCGGACGTGCTCGCCCGCGTCGCGGCCGCCTGCCGCGACCGGGAGCAGTTCCGCTTCCGCTACACCGACCACGACGGCAGGACGGCCGACCGCAGGACCGAGCCGTACACCCTGGTCAGCCGGGGCAACCGCTGGTACCTGGTCGGCTGGGACGTCGACAGGGGCGACTGGCGGACCTACCGGGCGGACCGGATCGAGCCGAGCACCCCGAACGGCCCCCGCTTCGCCCCCCGCGAACCGCCGGACCCGGACGTGGCGTCCTGGATGGAGCGCAGGCTGGGGCACGAGATGTGGCCGTACCGGGGGCGCTTCCTGCTGCGCGCGCCGGCGGAGCGGGTGGCGGGCCGCACGTCCGGCACGGTGGAGCCGGTGGACGAGCGCACCTGCGTGCTCACGCTGCGCGGCGAGGAGCCGCGGGCCATGGCGATCGTGGTGGCGTTCCTGGACGTCGACTTCGAGGTGCTCGAACCGGCCGAGCTGCGGGACGAGCTGCGGGCCCTCGGCCGCCGGCTGCTGTCCTCTAGAATTTGATTCTGTGACTCCTCCGTTCTTCACGCGCAAGCAGGACGAGTTCGTCCCCGCGCCGCACGCCCGCAGCCCGTGGTCCGCCGACATGCTGCACGGACGTCTGCTCGGCGGCCTGGCCGCCCAGGTGCTCGAGGAGCGGCACGGCCGCCCCGGCCTGCGCTTCGCCAGGCTCACCGTGGACCTGTTCCGCAACAGCCCGCTGCTGCCCGTCACCGTCGAGACGGCCGTGGTCAGGGACGGCCGCAGGATCAGGGTCGCCGACGCGACCCTCTCCACCGAGCAGGGCGTGATCGGCAGGGCGAGCGCCGTCCTGCTCAGGACGGGCGACCAGCCCTCCGGCGAGCACGCGCACACCCCCGCCTGGGACGAGCGGCCGCCCGCCGGGCCGCCCGACCGCGGCGAGTGGCAGCCGCCGTTCGACCTGTGGCGCCTCACCGAGTGGGGCGCGTCGGCCAGGCACCGCGCCTGGACGCGCGAGGCGTACCCGCTGGTGGAGGACGAGCCGCTCACGCCGTTCGTCCGGGTGGCGCTCGCCGGGGACTTCGCCAGCCCGCTCAGCAACATGGGCTCGGGCGGGGTGGCGTTCATCAACGCCGACTACACGCTGACGCTCGCCCGCCTGCCGGAGGGCGAGCTGATCGGCGTGGAGGCGACCGGCCACGTCAGCGCCGACGGGGTGGCCGCCGGGCAGTGCACGCTGCACGACACGGCGGGCCCCTTCGGGTTCTGCGTCGTCACGGCGGTGGCCAACCCCGTGGCCCTGACCGGCCGCTAGACGACGCCGGACGGGCTCAGGCCGGGTGCTCCGCGCGGTCGCCCGACCAGTCGGTGTGGAACGAGCCCTCCCGGTCCACCCGGCGGTAGGTGTGCGCGCCGAAGAAGTCGCGCAGCCCCTGCACCAGCGCCGCCGGCAGCCGGTCGCGGCGCAGCCCGTCGTAGTACGCGAGCGCCGAGGAGAAACCGGGCGTCGGCACGCCGATGCGCACGGCCGTGGTGACGACCCGCCGCCACGCCTCCTGCGCGGCGTTCAGCTCGGCCGCGAAGTCGGGGTCGGCCAGCAGCGTCGGCAGGGCCGGATCCGCGTCGTACGCGGCCCGGATCCGGTCGAGGAGCTTGGCCCTGATGATGCAGCCGCCCCGCCAGATGGTCGCCATGGCGCCGAGGTCGAGGTCCCAGCCGTACTCCTTGGACGCGGCGGCCATCTGGTCGAAGCCCTGCGCGTACGCCACGATCTTGGACGCGTACAGCGCCCGGCGGACGTCCTCGACCAGCTCGCGGCCCTCCACGCCGGACAGCGCGGGGCCCTCCAGCGCCGCCGCGGCGGCCCGCTGCTCGGGGTGGCCGGACAGCGCGCGGGCGAAGACCGCCTCGGCGATGCCCGTCACGGGGACGCCCAGGTCGAGCGCGCTCTGCACGGTCCAGCGGCCGGTGCCCTTCTGCTCGGCCTGGTCCACCACGACGTCCACGAACGGCTTGCCCGTGGCCGCGTCCACCTGGTCGAGCACCTCGGCGGTGATCTCGATCAGGTAGGAGCCGAGGTCGCCCTCGTTCCACTCCCTGAACACCCCGGCCAGCTCGGCCGGGCTCACCCCGAGGGCCTGGCGCAGCAGGTCGTACGACTCGGCGATGAGCTGCATGTCCGAGTACTCGATGCCGTTGTGCACCATCTTCACGAAGTGGCCCGCGCCGTCCGGACCGACGTGCACCGCGCACGGCACGCCGTCGACCTTGGCCGAGATGTCCTGCAGGATCGGGCCCAGCGCCTCCCACGACTCCCGCGACCCGCCCGGCATGATGCTGGGGCCGTTCAGCGCGCCCTCCTCGCCGCCGGAGATGCCGGTGCCGACGAAGTGGATGCCCTTCTCGCGCAACGCCGCCTCGCGCCTGCGGGTGTCCTGGTAGTGCGCGTTGCCGCCGTCGACGATCATGTCGCCCGGCTCCATCAGCTCGGCGAGCTGGTCGATGACGGCGTCCGTGCCGGCGCCCGCCTTCACCATGATGATCGCCCGCCGGGGCCGCTTCAGCGACGCCACGAAGCCGGCCAGCTCCTCCGACGGCACGAACGTGCCCTCGCCGCCGAACTCCTTGACCAGCTGGTGGGTACGCGCCGCGGTGCGGTTGTGCACGGCGACCGAGTATCCGTGCCTCGCCAGGTTCCGTGCCAGGTTGCGCCCCATCGTGGCCAGGCCGGTGACGCCGATGTCTGCCAAGTCCATCTCAAGCTCCTCTACGGGGGATACGCGTGATCCAGCCCGCCGGTCGCACGGGTTATTCCTCGGAGTCCCTCAGCAGGGGCCCTCAGCAGGGGGCCTCAGTCGCTCTGCCGCACGCCCAGCTCGTCGAGCCTGTCCAGCATGTCCGCCGGGTCGGCGTACACCCTGAACGCCCCCGCGCGTTCGAGTTCGTCCCTGCCGTACCCGCCGGACAGCAGTCCGATGCCCAGCGCGCCGGCCCGGCGCGCCGCCAGCAGGTCCCAGACGCTGTCGCCCACCACCATGGCGTGCCGCGGGTCGGCCCCGACGAGCGCGGCCCCGGCGAGGAACAGGTCGGGGTCGGGCTTGGCGCGCCGCACCCGGTCGCGCGTCACCATCGGGGCGTCGTCCGGCAGGCCCAGCATGTCCAGGGCGAGCCGGGCGGTGCGGGCGTACCCGCTGGTCGCGATGGCCCACGGCACGCCGCGCGCGGTCAGCTCCGCCAGCAGCTCCGGCGCGCCGGGCAGGGGGCGCACCGAGTCGATCTGCTCGGCGTAGTTGTCGGCGTGGACGGTCTGCAGCTCGTCGATCTGCTCCTGCGTCAGCTTCAGCCCGGTCTCCCGCAGCAGCGCGCTGACGAACAGCCCGCCGCTCATGCCGATCCTGCGGTGGATGCGCCACACCGACAGGTCGATGCCCATCCCGGACAGCGCCTGCCGCCACGCGATGACGTGCTGGTAGACGCTGTCGATGAGGGTGCCGTCGAGGTCGAACAGAAACGCGGGGGTGGGTACCTGCGGGAAGTCGTCCATGCGTCCATGACACCATGGCGGCCATGAGGATCGTCATCGCGGGCGGGCACGGGAAGATCGGGCTGCGGCTGGCGCAGCGCCTCGGGACGGGCGCGGTGGGCATCGTGCGCGACCCGGCCCAGGTGGCCGACGTCGAGGCCACCGGCGCCGAGGGCGTGCTGTGCGATCTCGAGCGCGCGGACGTCGAGGAGGTCGAGGGCGTGCTGCGCGGAGCCGACGCCGTCGTCTTCGCGGCGGGGGCGGGTCCGGGCAGCGGCGCCGCCCGCAAGGACACCGTCGACCGGGGCGCGGCCGTCCTCCTGGCGCAGGCCGCCGAACGGGCGGGTGTGCGGCGGTTCATCCAGATCTCGTCCATGGGGGCGGGCAAGCCGCCCGCGCCGGGCTCCGACGAGGTGTGGCAGGCGTACATCAGGGCCAAGACCGAGGCGGAGGACGACCTGCGCGGACGCGACCTCGACTGGACGATCGTGCGTCCCGGCCGGTTGACCGACGAGCCGGGCACCGGCCTGGTGCGGCTCGCGCCCGAGGTGCCGCCGGGCTCGATCCCCAGGGACGACGTGGCGGCCGTCGTGCTCGCCCTGCTGGAGGCGCCGGGCACGGCGCGCAGGACGTTCGAGCTGGTCGCGGGCGACACGCCGGTCATCGACCTGGTCGCCACGGAGTGACCGCACGCCCGAGCGGGCCCCCGGATGCTTTGCCGAACCCTGGCTATCTCGTGGCACGTCCCCGGCTAGGTCCCTCTTCAGTGCATAAATGAGGAGGAGCCTCCCATGTCGGATATGTCGTTCAGGTCGTTCTTCGGGGGCGACCCCTTCCGCGGGTTCGAGGAGCTCACCGGCAGGGTGTTCGGCGGCATGGAGAGCTGGCCGCCCTCACGGCCCGGCGTCCACCGGGTCGACGTCGGACGGCTGCTCAGCGCCTCCGCCAGGGACGTCCTCGCCACCGCCCAGGAGCGCGCCGGGCAGCGCGGCTCCCCCGACCTGGACGTCCTCGACCTGCTCGACGCGCTCGCCGACGCCGAGGGCGACCTGCTGCGCACCGCGGGCGCCGACCTCGACCGGCTGCGCGAGCGCATCGACGCCCTCGCCGGTCCCGGCGAACCCGGCGAGGCCCCCACCACGCTCTCGCCCTCCGCCAAGCGCGCCATCCTCGACGCCCAGCGCGTCTCCCGCGCTCTGGAGTCGTCCTACATCGGGCCCGAGCACCTGCTGCTCGCGCTCGCCGCCAACCCCGACTCCACCGCGTCCAGGCTGCTGCGCGAGCAGAACGTCTCCGCCAACGAGATCCAGCAGGCCATGCTCGCCCCCGCCGCGTCCCGCGGGCCCGCCACGCAGCCGGGCCGCCGCAGCGACACGCCCTCCCTCGACCAGTACGGCAGGGACGTCACCGAGGAGGCCAGGCAGGGCAGGATCGACCCGGTCGTCGGCCGTGAGGACGAGATCGAGCAGTGCATCGAGGTGCTGTCGCGGCGCACCAAGAACAACCCCTGCCTGATCGGCGAGCCCGGCGTCGGCAAGACCGCCATCGTCGAAGGCATCGCGCAGCGCATCGTCAACGGCGGCGTCCCCGACACGCTCAAGGACCGCCGCGTCGTCGCGCTCGACCTCACCGGCATCGTCGCGGGCACCAAGTACCGCGGCGAGTTCGAGGAACGCATCAAGCAGGTCATCGACGAGGTGCGCGCCCACGCCGACGAGGTCGTCGTCTTCATCGACGAGGTGCACACGCTCGTCGGCGCCGGGTCCGCCGAGGGCGGCATGGACGCCGCCAACATCCTCAAACCCGCCCTCGCCCGCGGCGAACTGCACGTCATCGCCGCCACCACGATCGACGAGTACCGCAAGAACATCGAGAAGGACGCCGCGCTCGAACGCCGCTTCCAGCCCATCCTGGTCGCCGAGCCGACCGTCGAGCAGACCGTCGAGATCCTCGCCGGGCTGCGCGACGCGTACGAGGCGCACCACCAGGTACGCATCACCGACGAGGCGCTCGACGCCGCCGCCACCCTGTCCGGCCGCTACATCAGCGACCGCTTCCTCCCCGACAAGGCGATCGACCTCGTCGACCAGGCGTCCGCCCGGGTCCGCCTGCGCTCGCGCACGCCCGGCAGCGACGTCCGCGAGCTGGAGGAGCGGCTGAACGCGCTGCGCCGCGACAAGGACCAGGCGGTCTCCTCCGACGACTTCGACCGCGCCAAGGAGCTCACCGCCGAGATCGACAAGATCCGTCCCGAGCTGGAACGCGCCCGGCGCGGCCAGGACGAGGTGCCGCAGGTCATGGTCGAGGACATCGCCGAGGTCGTCTCCCGCCGCACCGGCATCCCCGTCACCCAGCTCACCCAGCAGGAACGCGAACGCCTCATGCGGCTGGAGGAACGCCTGCACGAGCGCGTCATCGGCCAGGAGGAGGCCGTCTCCGCCGTCGCCGAGGCGGTGCGCAGGGCCAGGGCCGGACTGTCCGACCCGAACCGGCCCATCGGCAGCTTCCTGTTCCTCGGCCCGACGGGCGTGGGCAAGACGGAGCTCGCCAGGGCGCTCGCCGCCGCCCTGTTCGGCGGCGAGGAGCACATGGTCAGGATCGACATGAGCGAGTTCCAGGAGCGCCACACCGTCTCCAGGCTCATCGGCGCGCCCCCCGGCTACGTCGGCTACGAGGAGGCGGGCCAGCTCACCGAGGCGGTGCGCCGCCGCCCGCACGGCGTCGTCCTCATGGACGAGATCGAGAAGGCCCACCCCGACGTCATGAACATCCTGCTGCAGATGCTCGACGACGGGCGGCTCACCGACGGCCAGGGCCGGACCGTGGACTTCACCAACACCATCGTCATCATGACCAGCAACATCGGCGCCCAGCTCATCCTGGAGAGCGAGGCCGACACGGCGGAGCTGCGCGACGGGCTCATGGAGCTGCTGCGCCACTCGCTGCGGCCCGAACTGCTCAACCGCATCGACGAGACGATCATCTTCCACCGGCTCGACCGGGCGCAGCTGCGCGAGATCGTGGACCTGCTGCTCGAACGCACCCGCCAGCGCCTGCGCGGGCAGGACGTCGCCCTGGAGGTCACGGACGCGGCCAAGGACTGGCTGGCCGGGCGCGGCTACCAGCCCGAGTTCGGCGCCAGGCCGCTGCGGCGCACGGTGCAGCGCGAACTCGACAACCGGCTGTCCACCATGCTGCTGACCGGCGAGGTGGGCGAGGGCGGCACGGTCGAGGTGGACGTCACCGGCGACCACCTCACCCTCACCGCCCGCACCCCGGAACCGGCCACCTGACCCGGGCCGCGTCCGTCACAAAGAGCGATGCCACGACGATAATGACAGGTATTGCGTACATAAGGATCATCGTGAGTAACACGCTGGACTCCTCGGCTCCCACGAGCACTGGCTGTACGTTCGCCCGCTCTGATCGTCACGCGAAGCCTGGCTTCAGTGCGTGCGGCCCACAGCTGGATCTTTCCGTCACTGTCTGCTCTGCATGGGAATCTGACGGAACGACCACCTGAACCGGAAGGGCCACCTATCGCTTCATCGCTCTGTACCGCTTGAGGAGCGCCGTGACTTTGTCGTAGTCACGCGTGCCGTTCAGCTCGTCGAGCAAATCGTCAGGACATAACTGGTAGAGGTCGCCCCACCAGCGACGCGTCTTGTTGTCCCAGATCCGGTAGCCGCCGGGAACGCCTCTGGCGACGTAGCGCCTCCTCCCCATGGTTCCTGCAGCCCCCCGTTCAAAGTCGTCAAGCTCGGCGATCAGCGACGCTGCACCATGAGTCCCGGCCTGGTGTGCTGCCGCCGTCAGGGACCGGCCCCCAGGTCGCATGCACCGAAACCGTACCCGAGGCAGACCCTGGCCGCGATCGGGGCGATGAGCTGTATGCGCTCATCCACGGTGGAGCCGCGGCCTCTGCTGCGGGAGTTGGGCCGGCGTGGCTGGAACTGCCGCCTCGGGTGTTGGTGTGTAACGGGCTGGCCGATCCGGTCACCCGCCGCTGCTGCTCCGGGCGTTCACGTGTCTCCCACCCGTTACGCCGACCGCGCCGTCGATCGGATCCGCCGGCCACCTTTCCGCTCATTACCGCTGAGCCCTCTCGCTCACCGGACTCCGGCGCTTTGTCGTGACACCGGATGCCTTGGACGCCCACTGGCATGAGCCCACAATGGAAGGGCCGGTTCAAGAGGCGTCATGCTCAGCGCAAGAGGACTACTCCAGGTGTCCGCGATGGATCAGGCGGCGTAGTGCCTCAGCGGCAGCGGCGTCGGCGTCCGCTCGTCGTGCCAGCAACTCGGCCAGTAACTCCACCCACACGTCCAGCGTCACGGTACGCCGCGACAGCGTAACGCCATGGACCTCGTGCGCGACCTCTGCCATGGGGCGCCCGTCGGAAGCGGCCAGTGTCAGAACCCGATCGCCCAGCCGTACGGCAAGCGCACGGACCCGGCCATCGCGGCCGCGCAGCCGTGCCGTAAGCCCCTGCTCCCGTTGCACGCTGACACAATCGATGGGCAGCACCTCGCCCAGAGTGCCTAGAAGCACACCAACATAGGCGTCGATATCGGCGACGTCCCGGCGCAACGCCGCAGCGAGCTCGTGGAGGTCCATCAGCCATCCAACGGCAGCACCAGTTGCGGGCGCTCGATGATGTGGTCGGGCCGTAGCGGCCGTACGGCGGTACCGATGGCCAGGAACTCCATGGTGTGCGAACCCCATCTGTGGTTGTGCGTGTCCAGGACCACTCCGACGATGCCCTCCGCCTCCAATTCCTGGGCTTCGGCCTGCATCCTGGCCATCGCCAGTTCGCGGGCGTCGTAGAGCGCCTGGGTGTACTCGGGAATCTCTATGTTCTGCCCCAGGTTGCCTAGCACGGCGCCCAGCCGCCGATGGGCGACGTGGTACACGCACGTCCCCATCACCAGGCTCAGCGGTGCGTAACCGGCCCGGATGAGCGTCCAGAAGTCCTGGCCGGACAGGTCGGAGGTGAATGGCTGGTTCTTGTTGTTGCGCCACGGCCCGGGCTCCTCCGCTTTGACGGCGGTGCCCACGGCGACGAACTCCACGATGTTGTCACCGAACTCGTGGAACTCCAGCTCCAGTCGCACGCCGACCACCCCGTCGGCGCCAAGCAGGTCTGCCTCGGCCTCCATACGTGTCATGGCGTGCTCGCGGGCGTGGTACATCGCCTCGGTGAGCTGGGTGACCTCCATGTTCTTGCTCCAGCGCCCCAGCTGGATGCCCTGGATGCCGACGTGGTAGATCGAGGTGCCCAGCACCAGGCCGAGCGGGCGGAACCCCGCTTCCCGGACCAGGAGGAACTCGTTGACCGAAAGGTCACTGGTGAACAGCGGAGTATCGGCGTTGGGCCGCAGGGAGCGCAGCCGCTCGACAGCCGCGGCCGCAAGGTCGTGAGTCACGTCAACCTCATGATGGTCAGCGTCCGCGGTGGGGCCGGGTCGGCATGAAAAGGGATGATGGAGGTGCCCATCAGGGTGGCTACGACGACATAGTCCTCGCGATCCTCTACCTGAAGACATTCCTGTTCACGGATTCGGCGAGAGCGTTCGGCCAAGACGAAGCCCTGCCCGCCGCCTTGCCGGACGGCATCGGTCACCTGGCCGTGAGCCTCGCGCCACAAGCTCGCCATGGCGGTGGCCATCCAGCCGAGTTCCCCGCCCTTCCTGGGGTTGACCGAGTACTTGTGGATCACCTTCATCGCCGTGCCGGGCACCATGTCGACGGGCACCCATCCGGAGAGGATCAGTTTCGCGAAGTCCTGGCCGCCGATATGGGCCAGAAAGGGACGGTGGTTTCGTATTCCGGTGCGGGAGCGGAGCACGGTCCCCGTGGCAATGTGCTCCACAGCGGCACCATCGCCGAACGCGCGAGTGGTGACCGTGACGCCCACCACCCCATCACCGCCCAGCGCACTGCACCGACGGACGAGTGCCTTGAACACCTCACGCGTGCTCTTCCCCAGGGCCCTGGCGTGACTGCTGAGGTCCGCGTCCGTGGAGCAGGGTAGTCGCGTCTGCGCGCGCCATCCTCGGCTCAGCACGGTCAGGCCGGTGACCTGGCCCAGCGGCTCGAATCCCACTGAGCGGACGGCCACCAACCCGGCCGCCGGCAACCCCGAGGTGAACGACAAGGCCTCAGCCACGTGATCAAACTATCGATACCTGCCTGAGGCCACAACGGTGAGTTCGATCCTCGTCGTGGCCTGCTCAAGCTTTCACATCCGAGTTCGAGCACCTGGTGAGAGCGCTCGCCGACTCGCCGATTGAGTCACTGTCTGAAGCGGGCGCCGCAGGTTCGAATCCTGCCGGGGGCACCGCCACCCCGACAGAGTTTCCGCAGGCGAAGAGCCTGGTTCTCACGATCGAGAACTAGGCTCTTGATTGTTCGACCGTCATTTGACCGTTCGTCCGAACGCCCCTGGTGGGTACTGAGGGTGAAGTGCCGTTGGATTCGACGGGTGTTCACCTGATTCGGAAGCGCTTCATCGCCTTGATGGTTGAGGCCAGCATGTCGGCGTACCTTCCGTACGGCATCGAGCCCGGTGGCTCGAGATCCACGTAGTGCTGGCTGGCGATGGCCTGTACTTCGGTGTACTTCAGGATGCCCTCGGCGCCATGGCGGCGGCCCACGCCGGACTGCTTCACGCCGCCCATGGGGGCGTCGTAGGAGGCGAAAGCAGCCCCGTACCCTTCGTTGATGTTGACCGTTCCGGCGTGGATGCGGGCGGCCAGCCGACGCCCACGGGCGACGTCCCTGGTCCAGACGGAGGCGTTGAGGCCGTAGGGGGTGTCGTTCGCGTGGGCCACGACCTCGTCCTCGCCACGGTAGGAGTAGAGGGCGACGACCGGGCCGAAGGTCTCGCCGGCGCACAGCTCCATCTCGCCGGTCACGCCGGCCAGCACGGTCGGCTCGAAGAACAGCGGCCCGAGGTCCGGCCGCGACCTGCCGCCGGCCAGCACGTCGGCGCCCGCCCGTACGGCCTGCTCGACCTGGCGGGTGACTGTCTCCAATTGACGCTGGTAGGTCAGCGATCCCATCTGGGTGTCGAAGGAGAAGTCGGCCCCGAGCTTGATCGCCTTGACCTGGTCGACGAGCTTCGCGGCGAAGGCGTCATAGATGTGTTCATGGACGTACAGGCGTTCGATGGAGACGCAGAGTTGACCGGCGTTGGTGAAGCAGGCCCGGACGGCGCCGCGGGCGGTTCGGTCGAGGTCGGCGTCGTCCAGCACGATCATCGGGTTCTTTCCGCCGAGCTCCAGTGAGTAGCCGACCAGCCGGTCGGCGACCTTGGCGGCGATGGTTCTGCCGCCCCGGGTAGAGCCGGTGAAGGCGACGTAGTCGGCGTTGTCCAGCAGAGGGTCGCCGATCTCGGCGGGGTCTCCGACGATCACCTGCCACAGGTTCTTGGGCAGGCCGAGCTCGATGAGGAGATCCAGTGCCCAGAGGCTGGACAGGCAGGTTTGGGTGTCGGGTTTGTGTACGACGGCGTTGCCGGCCATCAGCGCCGGGACGATGTCACTGGTGCCCAGGCTGAACGGATAGTTCCACGGCGAAATCAACCCCACGACGCCCTTTGGATGCCGTAGCTCCCGGGTGCGGGTGACGATCGGGAGAGCGCCTTGACGCCGCCTCGGGCCGAGCAGCTTCGCGGCCCGGCGCGCGTAGTAGAGCGTGCACATGGCCACGTCGAGGAACTCCTCGTAGGCGTGACGGCGGGCTTTGCCGGTCTCCCACTGGATGATGTCCAGGATCTCCTCGCGCCGGTCGACCAGGGTGTCGACCATGCGGAGGAACGGTCGCACCCGGTCCTTGACCGGCAGGCAGGACCAGCCGCGCTGTGCCTCGCGTGCCGTGTCGAAGGCCCTGCGCACGTCCTCGTCGGTCGTCAGCGGGAGCTCGGCGAGCGCCTCACCGGTGAACGGGGCCGGGATCGTGATGGCACCTCCGGTGGCGGTGACGTGGGAAGCCAGCCGCTCCAGGAGCGCGGGAGCCAGAGCATGCTGGTCAAGGGTGGAGCTGGCCGAGGAGACAGCGGTGTTTGTCATGTGATGAGCCCTTCGAGAGTCATGCCGCTCATTTCCAAAGGCGTGACAGGAACAGGACGAGCACGTCGGCGAACTGGTCGAGCTCGTCCCGCTGTTCGAGAGCCCACGCGTCGAGACCCTGGAAAATGCTCATGGTCGCTACGGTGACCAGCTCGATGCTGGGATATGGGTTGATGAGGCCGATCCGCCGGCCATTGGCGATGAGGCTGTGGATCCAGGACTGGCCGTCTTGATGGGTGGGCGGCTGCGCGGAGAGGACCGCCTGGTCGTCCGGGTGTTCACGCAGGTACGCCACAAGCCGAGTAGCGCCGGCTTTGACCTGCTGCCACAGATCATCTTCGGCTTCCACGTCGGTCCAGAGGCCGAGCACGGCGACGACGCGGTCGGCGGTATCGGCGACCACCGCGCCGAAGAGGTCATCCTTGCCGTCGAAGTAGTGGTAAGCGGACGACTTGGAGATCCCGGCGTCGGCAATGATCTGGTTGAACGACGCGCCGTCCTTGCCGTCACGCGCGAAATGGGCGCGGGCAACGGCAAGGATGGCGGCTCTCGCGTCCACGGGCAGCCGGTCGAAGCGGGGCAGGGGCATGACTTCCTCAGAGGCTCGATGTGATGGGGACGGCCGTTCGCCAGGCGGCGAGCATGCGGTTCGCGCGGACCGTCATGATCCAGTGTGCGGCCCAGAGAGGAATGGCGATCGCTCCGCCGATGAATCCGGTGATCCCCGGGAAGAGCGACACGATCTGGAACACGCACCAGCCGTACCCCAGTGGCGCCCACCATCTCATGAAGGCGCTCGGCATGCGGGCGTCAGCCGTCATGGAGCTGGAGACGGTGTGCACGATGAAGAAGTCTTCGGTGAAGTTGAAGGGGATGGCGAACATCCACCACACCGATGCGGGAGCCGCGCTCCTGGCTTCAGGCCGCACGAGTGTCATGGTTGTTTGGAGGGCGCGGCAGTACAGCGCGACGATCAGGAAGAAGACGGCGACCACGATCAGCGCGCCGATCGTCCCCAGTCCCGCGATCTCGCCCAAAATGCCGCTTCCCCACTGCGGGGCCCAGAACGGGTAGCTGAGAAGGGCTATGACGCATGCGGTGCCCACGGTCTTGATGATGATTCGCATGCCGCGAGTGTACCAGTAGTACACACTATTGGTATGTTCTATCTGTATGCAGAGGCTGTGCATGGAGGCACGAATGAACAAGGTGAGCAGCTCATGACCGACGTCATCGTGGTCGGCGCAGGGGTCGCCGGACTGGTCGCCGCGCGAGATCTGGTGGCTCGCGGGCGGGAAGTGGTGGTGTTGGAGGCGCGGGACCGAGTCGGCGGGCGAACGCTCAACGCCGACCTGCCCGGCTCCGACGGCCAGATCGTCGAAGCCGGTGGTCAGTGGGTCGGCCCTACCCAGGATCGCGTGGCGAAACTGATCACTGAGCTCGGGTTGGAAATCTTCTCGACCTACGACATCGGCGACAAGATCGGTCATCTGGCCGGTCGATTCACCCGTTACGGCGGCCGGATCCCCCGGCTGAACCCGCTGGCCCTCGTCGATCTCGACCGGACCATGAAGCGCGTCGACCGCGCGGCACGGCGAGTGCCGCTGGAAGAACCGTGGCTCGCGCCGAACGCCCACGCCCTCGACAACCAGACATTCGATGAGTGGCTCCGGCACCAGGCTCCCACCAGCGTAAGCCGGACGTTCATGCGATTGCTCACCGAGTCCGTATGGTGCGCGGGCCCCGAGGAGATGTCCGCACTGTGGGCTCAGTTCTACATTCATTCCGGTGGCGGGCTCGAGTCGCTCATCAACGTCACCGGCGGCGCACAACAGGACCGGATCGTCGGCGGCAGTCAGCGGATCGCCATACAGATGGCCGCCGAGCTGGGAGATCGCATCCGCCTGCGGTCACCCGTTCGTGAGATCGTCCAGGACGGCGCCGCGGTCCGGGTGCGCACCACGGCAGGCGAGTCCCGAGCTCGCCGCGTGATCGTCGCGCTACCACCGCCGCTGACCGCACGGATCAGTTTCGACCCGGCGCTGCCCGCTGACCGGGATCAGCTGACACAGCGGATGCCGATGGGCTGGACGATCAAGGTCAATGTCGTCTACGACGAACCGTTCTGGCGCGCCGAGGGCCTGTCCGGTCAGGCCAACAGCGACAGCAGGCCGCTCGGCGCGGTGTTCGACAACAGCCCGCCCACGTCCGGCGCCGGAGTGCTGGTCGGATTCTTCGAGGCGAAGCATGCCGCGGCGGCGGCCAAACTCGATCCTGAGGCCCGCCGGGAGGTCGTCCTCAACGAACTGGCCTTCTACTTCGGCCCGCGAGCCCGCGACGCCGTCACCTACCTGGAGCAGGACTGGGCCGCCGAAGAGTACAGCCGTGGCTGCTATGGAGCGTTCGCCACGCCCGCGGCTCTCACCCGGTTCGGCTGCGCCCTGCGCCGCCCGGTCGGCGCGATCCACTGGGCCGGTACGGAGACCGCGACCCGCTGGGCGGGCTACATCGACGGAGCCGTGGAGTCCGGTGAACGCGCGGCCGCTGAGGCCGACGCCCTTCTCGGCCGATAGGGACAATCGCGGTCAACGGCACGTTCTTGACTTGCCAGGGGAGTGGCCGCCCGCCGTCGCCGGTTCCCGGCGCACCTCGCTGTCCCTGATCACGTACGCGTGTGCCGACGACGCGTGAATACCGACCACCCCTCAGGGGCGCCGGTTGAGGACCTCGGGCACCCGGCTGTGACGCCGCACCATGGTTGCCAACCCCGCGTCGATGTACTCGAGGCACCGCAGGATCGCATCGTGGTCGGCGACGAGGTGGCGGTGATGGATCGGTCCGTGATGAGCGATCTTGTTACGGAAGATCCTGAGGTGATCGACCTGACGGTGCAGGGGCTGGCGGCGGCCGCGGTAGGTAGGGAAGGCCCGGTACAGGGCGGTGCGCCATAGCCGCTGGTCATAGCCGTTGCCAGGCCCAAGCAATGAGACATAGAAGCCGAAAGGCAGCTCTTCGGTGACCATGTGCGGCGTGGGGGTCAGGCCGATGCGTCGCAACTGCTGCTCGGCCTCAGCGATGCGCTGGCGTCCGCCGTAGGTGAGCTGCGGGCGCGGGTCGTTCCACCAGTCCTCACGCCTCAAGTATCCGGTGAGCTCACGCGTCATGGCGCTACGCATGGCCACCTCCAGGTACTGCAGGGGCCCGTAGAACGCCTCGCTGATCTCCGTGTTCCAGCAGTGCAGCCGCAAGGCGGCAACGGCGTCGCCGCCACAGGCCAGTTGGTATTCAGCGAGGCGGAGGGGGGACAGTAGCGTACACAGCCGCGTGGCCTCAGCTTCCTGCATGTGGGCCGCCTTCTGGTTTCCCATGGTTTCCTGGCAACACAAAGGGTGGTACTGTCGAGGCATAAGCCCCGGTTCTGCCTCTGCACCGCATGCAGCCGGGGCATAGCCACGTCTGGACGCCGGGTCGCGTTCGTTCAGACCGCAGCGCGTCGACGTAGCTCACGTGCGGCCTGAGCGTGCGGCAATTCGTCGAGCAGTATCTCACTCCTTGGCCGCAGTGCTGCCCGTGCTGGCTGCGGCCCAGCTCTACGGCAACAGCCCTGACGGAGGCGCCCTCACTCCCCTCACGTCGCTGGGCAACTGGCGCGGCACGTGCCGCCCCTGCAGCCCTGCCCGTGGAAGTACACACCTCCGTGGACATCGCGCGCCTGGACCGCATCGCCGGAGGTACCCGACAGTTCTGAATGCGTGTTCCCGTCGCGTCCGTCACCACCGCCGTCCGGCCTCCTGCTCCACCCCACTGTCCATTTCTGTGGACGTGAATCTAGGAGAACTGTTGGTTGCGGGACGGAACGAGCGCCGCCCGGTTACGAGAAGAAAAGGCGGGTAGGCCTTCGCCGGCGGCGTAAAGTCCACGGATCACCGACCGGCATCGCTCCAAAACGGACGAATGCTCCCATGACAAGTGCTGGTGAACATTCGACAAAAGCGTAAAGGGCTGTAAAGAACTGTACGAGAGCGTGCTTGAACGTAATTCCAGTTCGCTAGATGTGTGTCGAATCAAGTGTGATGAAGCAGCGAAGTTCCTGCGGCTTGATGTTCGGCGCCTCCTGGCAGACGGTGCACCGCCGCGTCACCGAGTGGAGCGCCGCACGGGTGTGGGCCAAGCTGTACCGGATCCTGCTGGACGAGCGCGGCGCCCGAGGTGAGCTGGACTGGTCACGGTGCGCGATCGACTCCGTCAGTGTGCGCGCTATGAAAGGGGGGACCTGGCAGATCCGAATCCTGTCGATCGCGGCAAGAACGGGTGGAAGATCCACCTCATCACCGAGCGGAGTGGTCTGCCCATCTCTGTCGGGATCAGCGCCGCCAACGCCCACGAGAGCCTGGCGCTGGAGCCGTTGGTGCGCGGCATCCCGCCGATCCGCTCCCGCCGTGGGCCCCGCCGCCGGCGGCCCGCCAAAGTCCATGGCGACAAGGGCTACGACTACCAGCACCTGCGGGCCTTCCTGTGCGGCCGTGGCATCATCCCTCGTATCGCCCGCCGGGGCATCGAGTCCAGTCGGCGACTCGGGCGCCATCGCTGGGTAGTCGAGCGAACCGTCTCCTGGCTGGCCGGCTGCCGCCGCTTACACCGCCGCTACGAACGTCGAGCCGACCACTTCGGCTCCTTCGTCGCCATCGCCGCCGCCCTCATTTGCTACCGCGGACTGACCAAATGAGACGACCTCTTAAGAACAGCACCTTGCGATGCCGGCCTGCCCCTGATCGTCCGCGGACGATTCTGAGGTTCGACCCTGCTGGCCCTCGTGCTTGTAAGGGTGACGGGAAGCTTCTTGGCGAAGATGGGCGTCGCGTATCCCCGGAGCTCACAAGGCGGGGGATGCCGACCAGGCGAGGTTGCTTCAGCAACAGCAGCGAGTACGCCGACGCCCATCGAATGACAGAACGTAGGTGCTCGAGTGCGGCACCCCGCAGACGCTGCCTGCGCGGCCCCCGGTTTCGTCGCCCACCAAGGTCCGGTAGCCCCAGAAGATGTGCTCCGGCGAGGTCTGGTCGCTTGCCCGACGTACAGGCCCGCACTGCTCGACGAGCACACCGTCTAACGTTCCGCCGCTGCTTGTACGTCAACGTCCTTGTACGTGAACCGGGACTGCTTGGGGCCCCCAGTACTGTCACGTCCGTCGTGCGGCGCTGTCACTGCTCAGAAGCCGTAAGCCGCCAGAACACCGCCGGTGTAGGCGGCAATGGGTGCTGCTACGTGTTCGGCGTCGCGGTGGACGCCGCGCAGGGTGTTGGAGGCGAAGGAGCGCTGGAACTCCAGCCCGACGTAGCCGAGCCCGAGGTGGGTGGTGGACAGGCCGCCGACGTGCAGGGGCAGCCCTGTTTCGTCGAGGGCGCCGAGCGGGGCCAGGTAGTCCAGGTGCGGCAGGTAGCCGGTCGCGTAGATGACCGTGTCCGCGCTCTCGCGTTCGCCGTCGGCCCAGATGAGGTGGTCGCCGTCGAAGGCGGTGAACATGGGGCGGCGCTGCAGGCGGCCGTCGGCCAGGGCGGCGGCGTAGTCGCCGGTGTCCA
This sequence comes from Nonomuraea pusilla, assembly GCF_900109355.1. GTDB lineage: Bacteria > Actinomycetota > Actinomycetes > Streptosporangiales > Streptosporangiaceae > Nonomuraea > Nonomuraea pusilla. The sequence goes on along the minus strand of NZ_FOBF01000007.1, from coordinate 171,541 downwards.
TGACCGGGGTGCCGGTGGCGACGCTGGCCAGCCAGGCGGGCGGGAGCTGGTCGAAGCCGGTGGTGGTGTGCCAGTAGTGCACGTCCTTGCCGCCGATGATCTGGGGAATGAGCTGCAGCGGCTGGCGTGAGGCGATCGTGACGTCGGCCACCGCCGCCAGTTCGTAGGCGACCTGAATGGCGGAGTTGCCGCCGCCGATCACCACGACGCGCTGCCCGGCGTAGTGCTTGGGGTTGCGGTAGTCGGCCACGTGCAGGGCTTGACCGGTGTAGCCGGCCTGACCAGGAAGGGTGGGAATGTAGGGGTTGCCGAAGGAGCCGCTGGCGGCGATCACGCCCATGGTGCGCAGGGTGTCCCCGGCGGCGGTGTGGATGAGGAAGCCGCCCGCGCCGTCGGCTTCCACCGCTGCGACGCGGGTGTCAGTGCGGATCTCGACGTTCAGGGCGGCGGCGTAGCGCTGGAGGTAGGCGACGACCTCGTCGCGGGTGGGGTAGTGGTCGCCGTCGCCGGGGAAGTCCTGGCCGGGCAGGGCGCTGTAGCGGGCGGGTGAGAACAGGGTGAGGCTGTCGTAGTAGCCGCTCCATGAGCCGGTGGGCGTGGGGCCGGCTTCGAGGATGACGGGGGTACGACCGGCGTCGCGCAGAGCGCGGGCGGCAGCGAGGCCAGATTGGCCGGCGCCGATGATGATGACGTCCATGCCGCCGGATCATATCCTCATATCCAGAAATGACAATACGGTAGAGTCGTGCCATGCAGACGGCAGGCAGTGGCATCCGGCTCACCGACGCGGCGCGAGGCTTCCTCAAGGCCCTGGCCAGCGACACCCGCCAGCAGATCCTGTTCCTGTTCGAGGGTGGGGTTGAGCTGACCGTGAGCCAGGTGGCCGAGCGCCTGTCGCTTGCCCAGTCGGCCACCTCCACGCACTTGGCGACACTGCGCGATGGCGGAGTGCTCACCTCGCGGCGCGAGTGGAAGACCGTCTACTACCGCGCCGACCCGGACGGTGTGCGGCGCGCACTGGCCGACCTGCAGGCCGCCTTGGCTGCGTGCTGCCCGCCGGGCGACGGGCCGTCTGCCGGCGGCTGTGGCTGACGGGGTGGAGATCGGCCTGTCCAGCGCAAATTAGGCACCCATCTAATGTGACATCTCTCTAATCAATGGTTCAGGCTCTGAGCTGTTTAGGTGAGTTTCTATTCAGAAGGTGTGCGATGCGCGCTCTGCTCACCCGCCTGCGCCCGCCCGCCGACGTCTCGGGCTTGACCTTCGACGAGGCGACCTCGGAGGTATGCGACCGCACCTGCCGCGCCGACGCCGCCATCGAACGCGCCCGCGCCTCCGCCCTGTCGTCCCTGTCCTTCCGCTAACCCGCACGCCACCTGGAGAGCCGTCATGAGTGACAGTTGCTGCGGCACCGTCGCCGTCGAGATCGACCAGTCCGCCACCCCTCAGCAGGCCGCCTCCGAGCCGACGAACGACCTGCCCGTCGTCGTGATCGGCGCCGGTCCGGTCGGGCTGGCCGCCGCCGCCCACCTGGCCGAGCGCGGCGTCGACTTCACGGTCCTGGAGGCCGGTGACCGCGTCGCCACCTCGGTGGCGCAGTGGGGACACGTACGGGTGTTCAGCCCGTACCGGTACAACATCGACGCCGCCGCCCGCCGCCTCCTGGAGGCCGACGGCTGGAGCGCCCCGGACGCCGACTGGCTGCCGACCGGCGCCGAGCTCATCGACGACTACCTCGCCCCGCTGGCCAAGCTCTTCGGCGACAAGGTGCGGCTCGGCGCGAAGGTGAGGGCGATCAGCCGCCTCGGCTACGACCGGGTCCGCACAGCCGGCCGCGACCAGGCCCCCTTCCTGATCCGCCTGGCCGACGGCACCGAACTGCAGGCCCGCGCGATCATCGACGCCTCCGGCACGTACACCAGCCCGAACGTGCTCGGCGCGAGCGGCCTGCCCGCCCACGGCGAGAACGAGGTGTTCGTCGACCACGCCCTGCCCGACGTGCTCGGCGCGGACCGCGACCGCTACGAGGGCAAGCGCGTGCTGGTCGTCGGCGCAGGCCACTCCGCCGCCACCACCCTGCTCGCCCTGGCCGAACTGGAGAACACCCCGATCACCTGGGCGATCCGCTCCGGCGACGCCACCCGCACCTACGGCGGCGGCGAGGCCGATGCCCTCCCGGCCCGCGGCGCGCTCGGCACCCGCCTGCGCGTCCACGTCGAATCGGGCCGCATCCAGCTGCTGACCGGCTTCTTCACCCACCGCGTCAACACCACCGACCAAGGCGTCGAGGTGATCAGCCGCACCCCGTCGGGCCACGAGCAGACCGTCACCGTGGACCGGATCGTGTCGGCCACCGGCTACCGCCCCGACCACTCCATCGCCTCCGAACTCCGGCTCGACCTCGACCCGGTGCTCGGCTCCACCCGCGCCCTGGCCCCGCTGATCGACCCCAACCGGCACTCCTGCGGCACCGTCCCGGCCCACGGCGTGGACGAACTCGCCCACCCCGAGCCCGGCTACTACGCGGTCGGCGTCAAGAGCTACGGCCGCGCCCCGACCTTCCTCATGGCCACCGGTTACGAGCAGGTCCGCTCCGTGGCCGCCGCGCTGGCCGGGGACTGGCAGGCGGCCCACGACGTCCAGCTCGACCTGCCCGAGACCGGCGTGTGCTCCTCCAACCTGGCCGAGGCCCAGGAGCAGCGGGTCGGACCGGCCACCGGCATCAGCGGCGGCCTGCCGGCGGCCCCGCTCCCGCTCACCACCGTCGGAGCTCCGGCCGAGTCCGGCGGCGGCTGCTGCGGCTGAAGGGAAGCACCTGATGTCCTACGGCTACCCCACCGCCGCCCAGAAGGAAGCGCTGCGCCTCATCTGCGAGGCCGGGCGGCGCACGGCTGATCAGGTGACCTGCTCGCCCGCGGTGTCGCCGGGCCCGGCCAGCCAGGGCATGCGGTGGACGAGGCTGTCGCGCAGCCGGGTGAGAGCGGCGATGCGCTCCTCCAGCTCAGCCACCCGCCGGGCGGCGACGGCGCTACTGGCGGCGCACGGCGGCGCGTGGCAGAACACCTCGGGCAGCTCAGCGTCGAGGTGGTCCAGGAACGACTTCACGTCTTCGACGGTGAACCCGCAGGCCAGCAGCACACGAATGTTGCGGACGCGGAGGGTCGCGGCGGGCTCGTACACGCGATACCCCGCGGCCGTACGGCCGGACTCCAGCAGGCCCTGCTCCTCGTAGTAGCGCAGGGCACGGGTCGTGGTCCCGGCCTCCGCGGCCAGTTCACCGATGAGCATCACAGGCACCTCCGAGTCCAACCGCACGGCTTCGCGTACACGTCAAGGTCAAGTCCCGAGCCGGACCACCGTCTTCCCGGTGTACGCGCCCTTCACGAGACCGAGGAGGGCCTGCGGCGCGTTCGCGAGCCCGTCGATCACCGTCTCGTCGTGGACGATGGCGCCTTCGCTCAGCCAGGTACGGAACTGCGTGTCGAACTCAGGAGCACGGTCAGGATGATCGCTCATGGTGAAGCCGCGCAGGGTGAGGCGCTTGCCGATCACGCCGAGCAGGTCGCCCGGCCCGTCGTCAGGGCGGCTCCCGCCCTGCCGGTCGAGGGCTCCGCACAGCGCGATGCGGCCATGCGGGTTCATGACCTCGATCGCGGCACGCAACTGTTCGCCGCCCACGTTGTCGAAGTAGACGTCGATGCCGTCGGGGGCGGCCTCGCGCAGTCTGTCCACGATCGGGCCGTCGTGATGGTCGAAGGCCGCGTCGAACCCGAGTCTGCCGGTCAGATGGGCGACCTTCCCGGGTGATCCGGCGCTGCCGATCACCCGGGACGCCCCCTTGAGCCGGGCGATCTGACCGGCCATGTTTCCAGTCGCTCCAGCCGCGCTGGAGACGAAGACGGTGTCGCCGGGCCGCAGCTCCGCGGCGTCCATGAGCCCGACATACGCGACCAGCCCGGAGCCGAGGTGGGTGGAAGGCGTCGAGTAGGCGTCGCGGTCGACGCGGCGGAACAGCCCGGCCCGCGCCACGGCGTACTCGCGCCAGCCGAACCGATGCAGCACGAGGTCGCCCGCGCCGAGCGAGGGGTCGGCGGAGGCCACCACTTCACCGATGGCGGCTCCGTACATGACCTCGCCGATCTCATAGCGGGGCATCGGCAGACCGGGCACCCCCGCGATCGACATGAGCATGGCGGGTTCGAGCGACATGAAGAGATTGCGGACCAGTACCTGGCCCACCGCGGGGTCGGGGACGGCGACCTCGGCGATCTCGAAGTCGCCGGGAGCGGGCAGGTCCGCCGGGCGTGCGACAAGCCTGACCTGCAGGCCGGTGCGGGAGGTCGTGCTTTTCGAAGGTGCGTCCATGCCGGCGACCGTAGGGGTTGACCCATGCGTGAAGGTCAAGCCGTTCGTCCGGTGACGACCCGAAGACATGCCAGAAACTCAGGCGGATCCCGGCCTCCACGGGGCGTAGCCGACTGCACGACCCCGAGACCACGTACCCGTACCAGCTCCCACCTCAGCCGGGCCGCCTGCCTGCGGGGCCTCTTAGGGTGTCGGTCATGACGACCGCGCCCGCCCGCTCCGCAGCGGGCATGACCGATCTCCACCTGGCCACCCGCAACGCCGCCGCCCTGTGGGAGGCGCTCGGGGAGACCCGCGGGCAGGAGGTGACCCGCCGTCCCGGCCTGCTCGGGGTCGGCGGGGGACGCAACGGGCTGCGCGTCATCCTGCTGTCGCCCGAGCCCGCCCCGGCCGACCTCGCCCTGGTGCCGGAACTGGTGCGGGCAGGGGGCCGGGTGACCGTCGAGGACCCGTTCAGCGCGCACGACTTCACCGAGCTGCGACTGACGCCGCGCACGCTCCCCGTCATGATCCGCCGCCCCGGCCCCGCACCCGCGCCGGTCCCCGCCGGGCTGGAGGTGACCAGGGTGACGACCGCCGCGCAACTGGAGACCGCGGCCCGCGTCGTCGTCGAGGGCTTCCCGCTGAGTCACTTCCAGCCGTACCGGCCGGGCGAGGTGTTCCCCACCGGCCTGCTGACCAGGCCGGGGACCGAGCTGTTCCTCGCCGTACGCGACGGTGTGACCGCCGGGGCGTGCGTGAGCGTCGTCCAGGACGAGGTGAGCGGGCTGTACTGGGTCACCACGCTCCCGGAGCACCGGTCGGCCGGGGTCGGGAGGGCGCTCATGCACGCGCTCCTCGCCCGGCGCGGGGACCGGCCCGTCACGCTGACGTCCTCGACGGCGGGCAAGCCCCTGTACGACTCGCTGGGCTTCGAGGTGATCGGCGACGCCACCTGGTGGTCCTGACCGGGTCAGCGGGCCGGGTCCATGGCCGTGCGGGCGCGTTCGCGGCACTCCTCCAGCGTCAGGCCCGCCAGGGCGTCCCGGACCAGGGGCACGCACACCGGCGCCATCGACAGGCTCGTCACCCCCAGCCCGACCAGCAGCGGAGCCACCAGCGGATCACCCGCCGCCTCCCCGCAGACCCCGACCGGCTTGCCCGCCTCCAGGCCCGCCCGCGCGCACATCTCCACCAGGGCCAGCAGGGCGGGCTGCGCCGGGTCGAGCAGGCCGGCCAGCCCGGGGTGCTGCCGGTCCGCCGCGAACGCGTACTGCGCGAGGTCGTTGGTGCCGACGCTCAGGAAGTCCACCTCCCGCAGGATCCAGGACGCCCGCAGGGCCGCCGCCGGGACCTCGACCATCACCCCCACCCGCGCGAACCCCCTGGCACGGGCCCGGCCGGCGAAAGCCGCGGCCTCTCCCGGGGTCGCCACCATGGGCGCCATGACGCTGACGTCCGCTCCGGCCCGGCGGGCGGCCTCCGCGATCGCGTCCAGTTGGGTGTCGAGGACGCCGGGCAGCAGCCGGTCCACGCGCAGCCCCCGGACGCCCAGGGCCGGGTTCGGCTCCTCCGGGAGGCGGAGGAACGGCAGCGGCTTGTCCGTGCCCGCGTCCAACGTGCGCACGACGACCGGCCCCGCCTCCCGGGGAATCTCGGCGAACACCTCGGCGTAGGCCGCCACCTGCTCCTCGTACGAGGGAGCCTCCGTCCGCCCCAGAAACAGAAACTCCGTACGGAACAACCCCACCCCTTCCACATCCCCCCAGATTCCGCGGCTGAGGCCGCGCTCCTCCCCAGCGGTCGGGGAGCTGTGGGCCGGGTCGGGATCCTTTCCTGCGGCTTGGGGGATGTGGACCGATCCGGGCTCCTCCCTGCTGCTCTGGGGGGTGGGGGCGGAGCGGGCCTCCTGGCGGGGGCCGGAGCCCTGGGCGGATTGGGCGTCCTGGCTGGTCCTGCGGGAGTCGTGGGTGGAGCAGACGTCCTGCCCCGGTCTCTGGAAGTCGTGGGCTGAGCCGATGTTGAGCAGCAGGGTGACCGGGTGGCCGTCACGGGTCCTGCCCCGGCCTCTGGCGGCGGCCAGGCGGGCGCGCCTGGCGCGCTCCTCCCGTACGATCCGGCCCGCGTCCTCCTCGGTCAGGCCGACGACCACCTCGCCGGTCGCGCCGTCCACGCCGATCACCGTGCCGTCCGCGAGCGCCGAGACGCCCGCGCAGGCCACGACGGCGGGCAGGCCGCGCCCGCGCGCCAGGATGGCCGTGTGGCTGGTCGGCCCGCCCCGCTCGGTGACCAGGGCCAGCACGTCGGGGCCCAGGCCCGCCGTGTCGGCGGGCGAGAGGTCCTCGGCCACCAGGACGAACGGATGCCCGGGCGCGGGGACCCCTGGCACGGGCAGCCCGAGCGCGAACGCCACCGCCCGATGCCTCAGGTCCTCCAGGTCGGCGGCGCGCTCGGCCAGGTAGCCGCCCAGCCCGGCCAGGGTGGCGGCGTGCGCGGAGAAGGCGGCGTCGAGCGCGTGGACGGCGTCCGAACCCTGGCGGACGTACCGCTCGGCGTCCTCCCGCAGCACCGGATCCCCGGCCATGACCGCCAACGCCTCCAGGACCTCGACCCCCTCCACGTCTCCACCATCGTGGTCGGCCGCCTTGTCGCTGGGGGTGGTGTTGCCGGGTGGCCGGTCGCTGTTCGTCGGGCCGTCGGCTGCCTCGCCGCCTGCCCTCTCCCGACCGCCTGCCTCTCCACCCGGGGCCGGGGTGCCGGGTGGCGGGTTCGGGTGGGGTGCGGCTCCTGGGCGGGTTCCTGGCGTGAGGGCGGCGGCGCGGTGGGTGAGGTCGGCCACCAGGGCGTCCAGCGCCTGGGCGATGGCGGCGAGTTCGGCGGGCTGGTCGGTCACGGGACGGGGCGGTGGGAGCACCGGCGGACCGGCCATGCGGATCACCGGCCCCGCGGCGCGTCCGTGGCTGACCCCGAGCCCGGTCAGCCGCCGCTCGCCTCCGCCCGCAGCCGCCGAGCCTCGGCCGGCTTCGGGCCCGGTGGACGGACCGGACGCGACGGGCTCACTCATCCACGGCTCCTTCCCGCCCAAGGCCCTCCTGCCCAAGGCCCTCCCAGAGGGTTCGGCGGGGGGTTGGACGGCGGCGGGACGGAAGGCCCGGACCGGAGGACGCGGGGCGGGGAGATGGGGACGTCCGGCCGGCGGATGCAGTGTGCGGTGAGGGGGAAGGCCGAGGGCGTCGAACCAGGCGTCCAGGTGGCGGGCGTGGCCGGCGAGGCGGACGCGCGGCGGGCGGGCCGGGAGCTGAGACGGAGCCGCCCGTGCCCGGGTGTTCTCGTCCCAGGGTGTCGCCGGTCGGATGGCGCCGTCGCCGTCGCCGCGGCCGGTGCTGTCGTGGTCGCCACCACCGTCGCTGTTCGTTGCGCCATCGCGAAGCCTCCTCCGGCTCGATCGGAACGTGACGGCCGCGCCCGCCTGGCGCCTCGCCGCCGCGGTGGCGCCCGCCCCGGGTGTCGCGGTGCGGTGGGGCCGGGCCGCAGCTCTTCGGCGCCGACGATCGTGAGGTCACGGTAATCCATGAGGGGCGGGTCGAGGCAGGGCCGCCGCGCGCCGGGCGTCCGAAGGGGCGGCCGCCGTGTGGGACGCGAAGGTGATTCGGAGGGGTTCGTCGGCTTTCGTGCTGATCGCCCCGATCTGGAATGGCCTGGCAGTCGAAGGGGGATCAAGGAGGAAGGGGGTGTCTGGTAGTTATAGGCGGGTGCGTACCAAGCTGCCGGCCGCCGTCGCAGTGGCCCTGCCTCTCGTCCTGGCCGGCCCTCCGGCGGCCGCCGCCGCGCCCCCGCAGGTGCCCGCGGGCACGACCGCCGCGTGGCTGGTGTTCGACAGGAAGGCCGGGACGTTCGTCGCCACCAGGAACGCGCACAGGAAGTTCCGCTCCGCCTCGATTGTGAAGATCCTCATCGCGATCGACTACCTGGAGCGCCGCGCGAGCGTGCCCGCGGCCGACGCGAGGCTCCTGGAGATCATGCTGCGCTCCAGCGACGACGACGCCGCCTCCACGTTCTGGGACCGCGGCGGCAAGGGCCAGATCGTCGTCCGCACCGCCCGCAGGCTCGGCCTGGCCGACACCACCCCGCCGCCCCCGTCGAAGCCCGGCTTCTGGGGGTACACCTCGCTCAGCGCGTACGACGTCGTGCGCACCTACCGGTACCTCCTGGACAGGGCCGACGCCAGGGTCAGGGACACGATCCTCGGCCACCTGCGCCACGCCACCCCGTGCGGCACCGACGGCTTCGACCAGACGTTCGGCATCCCGGACGCGCTGCCCAGGCCGTGGGCCGTCAAGCAGGGCTGGTCGGGCTTCGGCACGACCCCGCCGACGCGGTGCAGGACGGGAGGCGACGCCAGGGCGGTCGGGGCGCCCATCTCCTGGATCGCCCAGCGGGCGGCCGGCTCGGGCGTGCCCGACTACGGACGCCCGGTGCTGCACACGACGGGCCTGGCCGGCAAGGACGACAGGTACGTGATGGCCGTGCTCACCGCCCATCCGGCGGGCAGCACCTGGAGCGCCTCGGTGCGGCGCATCACCACGCTCACCGCCCGGCTGCACCGCTCGCTGCCGGTCTGACCCGCCGCCCCCGCCGCCGGGAGGGGGTCAGGGGCGGGCGGCCTGGCGCTGCTGCTCCAGGCGCACCTTCTTGGGCACGCACATGCGCCACGCCTCCAGGACGAGTTCGCGCATCTCGGCCTCGTCGACGGCGGACGTCCTGACCTCCACCCAGTGGTAGCGCAGGTCGGACTCGCGAGGCATGAGGAACTTCTCCGGCTCGGCCGCCACCAGGGCCGCGCGTTCCTCCTTGGGGAACCCGAAGCCCATCACCGTCTCGTCGCGCGAGAACGCGACGTACACGATGCGGCCCACCCGGAACTTCACCCGGTCTCTGATCAGGTGCTCGGAGGTGCGCGGCAGCGTCAGCGCGAACCGCCGGACGTCGTCGACTGTGATCACGCCGCCACGCTAACGCCCGGGTACGACAAGGTCAGCGGTTGCCCTCGGCCGCGGAGATGTCGGCGAGGGCCGATCCGGGGTCGCGCTCGATCGCGAGGTCGCCGAGGCTCACGATGCCGACGGTGCGGCCGTCCTCCAGCACGGGCAGGCGACGCACGGCGTGCGAGCGCATGAGCCGTACGGCCTGCTCGATGCTGGTGTCCGGGCAGACCGCCTCCACGTACGCGCTGCACGCCTCGCGCACCGGCGTGTCGGGGCCGCGCCCGTCGGCGATGACGCGGACGGCGATGTCGCGGTCGGTGAGGATGCCCATCATCCTGCCGCCCTCGTTGACGATCACGGCGCCGGTGTCCTTGTCGCGCATCAGCGCGGCCGCCGCCGAGACCGGCTGGTCGCACTCGACCGTCGCGGGCTGCCGCGTCATCACGTCTGCCACGGTCCTTGCCATGGAAGCCTCCTGCTGGTTCGGTCCGGCCGACCCACTACCCGGGGGCGGCGGCCGCTCACTCGTCACAGGTCCTTGGCGGCCAGGCGGAGCTCGTCCAGGAGGACGGTGAGGTCGTCCTCGGTGGTGCCGGGGTGGAGGAAGCAGGCGCGCAGGGCGTCGCGGCCGCCGAGCCTGGTGCCGGTGAGGAAGGCGTTGCCGCGGCGCTGCAGGGCGGCGGGCAGGGCGCGGTTGAGCGCGTCGAGGCCGTCCTCGCGGGGCGTGTGGCGGAACGCGGTGATCGACGTCTCGACCGGAGCGAGCAGCTCGAAGTCGGGGGCCTGCTCCACCATGGCGGCCAGCGTGCGGGCCAGGCCGGAGGTGTGCTCGACCAGGCGGGTGACGCCCTGCCTGCCCAGGTGCGACAGGGTGGCCCAGGTCTTCAGCGCGCGGAACGGCCGGGTCTGCTCGGGGCCGTACTCGGAGAACCAGCCGAGGTCGTCGGCGTGGTCGTCCACGAGGTAGGCGGGCACGAGGCTGAAGGCGGCGCGGGCCGCGGCCGGGTCGCGCAGCAGCGCGCACCCGCAGCCCACCGGCACGCCGAGCCACTTGTGCGGGTCGAGCGCCAGGGAGTCGGCCCGCTCCATGCCGGCGTAGCGGGGCGCGGCGCCGGAGGCGAGGACGCCGAGCGCGCCGTACGCGCCGTCGACGTGGAACCAGAGGCCGTGCTCGGCGGCGACGTCGGCCACGGCGTCGAGCGGGTCCACCGCGCCGGAGTTGACCGTTCCCGCGCTGGCGGCGACGCAGAACGGCCGCAGGCCGGCCGCGCGGTCCTCGGCGACCATGGCGCGCAGCGCGGCGACGTCCATGCGGTGGCGCGCGTCGACGGGCACGACGCGGACGTGGCGCGCGCCGACGCCGAGGAGCTGCGCGGCCTTGTGCAGGCAGCTGTGCCCTTCGGCGGAGACGTACGCGACCATGGGCGGGCGTCCGGACAGGCCGTCCTCGCGGGCGTCCCAGCCGTCGGCGCGGGCGGCGCGCTGGCGGGCGGCGGCCAGGCACACGATGGTCGCCATGGACGCCCCGCTGGTCAGGAGCCCGCCGCCGGGCGGGTGCGGGAAGCCGACGAGGTCGGCCAGCCAGCGGACGACGGTGCGCTCCAGCAGCGGCCCGGCGTGGTCGCCGCCCGCGCAGCTCGGGTTGAGCGCGGCGGCCAGCGGTTCGACCAGCACCCCGGCGGGGGAGGGCGAGGAGTTCACCCAGCCGAAGAAGCGCGGGTGCCCGTTGCCCATGGGGTTCGGCAGGATGCGGGTGGCGGCGTCCTCCAGCAGGTCCTCCAGGGGGCGGCCGGTCTCCGGCAGTTCCTGCCCGGACAGCCAGGCGCGGTCGGCGTCGGGCACGGGCCGCCAGACGGGCCCGTCGGCGACGCCGGCGAGGTGCCCGGCGGCGAGGGCGGCCGCCCGCGCTCCTGCAGTGCTCAGCTCATCCATGGGAGGTCTCCTTCGTGGGTTCGCGGTGCTGTCCGCCCAGCTCCATGGCCAGGTAGAACACGCAGGGCGCGGCGTCGCCGGCGGCGAAGGCGTGGCGGAGGTCGCCCGGGTAGTACGCCGAGTCGCCGGCGTCCAGCTCGTACGGGGCGCCGTCGATGGTCAGGAGCAGGCGTCCGGTCTCGACGGCGACGTACTCGCGGGAGCCGGGGGCGTGCGGCGCGAACTCGCCGGCGTCGACGCCGGGGCCGAGCGTGGTCCGCATGAACTCGAACTCCACGTCGGCCAGCACGGGCGACAGCACGCGCCGTTCCCACCCTGACGGGTCGCGCAGCACCCGCTGCCCGGCCCGGCGCAGGACGCGGGGGACGCCGCGCGAGGGCTCGTCGAGCAGCCGGGCGATGGACGTGCCGAGCGCGGTGGCGAGCCGGTCGAGCACCAGCACGGTCGGCGTCTTCGCGCCGCGTTCGACGTCGGACACCATGCTGCGGCTGATGCCGCTCAGCTCGGCCAGCCGCTCGATGGACAGGCCGCGCGCCCTGCGTTCGGCCTTGACCCGCCGCCCCAGCTCGCCCATGGACAGGCCGCTGGACAGCACCCCTTCGCTCGCCATTCCTCCACTATAGCGGTGATACGTCCTCTTTAGTGGATCTGCTCGCCTCGTACGCCGCCAGGACCTGCTTGCGGCGCTTGGCGGGGAGCCGGTCGATGTACAGGTAGCCGTCGAGGTGGTCGGTCTCGTGCTGCAGGCAGCGGGCCAGCAGCCCGGTGCCCTCGACCGTGACCGGCTCGCCCGCGGCGTCGAAGCCGCGCACGGCCGCCCGGTCGGGGCGGGGGAGCGGCGCGTACTGGCCGGGGACCGACAGGCAGCCCTCGTCGCCCGGGTCGAGCCGGCGCTCGCTCAGGCCGGGCAGCTCCAGCACCGGGTTCACGACGACGCCCTTGTGGTGCTCGCCGGCGTCGTCGGGGCAGTCGTAGACGAACACCCGCAGCGCCACCCCGATCTGGTTGGCGGCCAGGCCCACGCCGTCGGCCGCGTACATGCTCGCGAACATGTCCTCGACCAGCGCCGCGAGTTCCTCGTCGAACCGGGTCACCGGCTCGCAGGGGTGATGCAGCACCGGATCACCGACGTGCACGATCGGCCGGACCTCTCCCACGACCAACGCCTTTCCGCAGATGCCAACGTGTCGCGACAAAGTGTACGAGCGCCGCGTCGATGCGCCTTGTCGTCTCACTATACAAGACGCATTCTTCTGAATAGTGAGACAGGCGCTACGGTTGACGGCATCCGACGTGATCGAGACGAAGGGCCTTCCCATGGACGCGGTCTACACCCACGGCCACCACGAGTCCGTGCTGCGCTCCCACCGGTGGCGCACCGCCGAGAACTCGGCCGCCTACCTGCTGCCCCACCTCAAGCCCCACATGACGGTCCTGGACGTCGGCAGCGGCCCCGGCACGATCACCGCCGACCTGGCGGGCAGGGTGGCGCGCGTCACGGCGTCGGAGGTCACCGAGGAGGCGCTGGGGCTGGCCAGGGCCGAGGTCGCCGCCCGCGGGCTGGGCAACGTCGAGTTCGCCGTCGCCGACGTCCACGCGCTGGATTTCCCCGACGACACGTTCTGCGTCACGCACGCCCACCAGGTGCTCCAGCACGTCGGCGACCCCGTGCGGGCGCTGCGCGAGATGCGCCGCGTCACCAGGCCCGGCGGGTACGTCGCCGCCCGCGACAGCGACTACGGCGCCTTCGCCTGGTACCCGCTGCTCCCCGCGCTGGACGAGTGGATGGCGCTGTACCAGAAGGTGGCGCGCGGCAACGGCGGCGAGCCCGACGCCGGGCGGCGGCTGCTGTCGTGGGCCCGCGCGGCGGGCTTCGAGGACGTCACGGCGACGTCGTCCACCTGGTGCTTCTCCACGCCGGGCGACCGGGCGTGGTGGGGCGGCATGTGGGCCGACAGGGTGCTGCACTCGGCCATGGCGGAGCAGGCCCTCGCCACCGGCGCGGCGACGCGGGACGACCTGCGGCGCATGTCCGACGGCTGGCGCGAGTGGGCGGACACGCCCGACGCCTGGCTGTCGGTGCTCCACGGCGAGATCGTCGCCCGCGCCTGACCGGCCCGCCCCGCGTCATGGACGCCGGGGCCGGGTCAGAGACCGAGCGTGCGGGCGCGCTGCCAGCGCGGGTCGCGGTAGAGGACGAGGTCGGTGCCGAGCAGCTCGTCGGGCGCGGACAGCATGGTGATCTCGCCCATGGCCTGCAGCTCCAGCAGCAGGTCGCGCACCCGGGGCCCGACCGGCAGGCGGCCGGGCGGCAGGTCGAGCCCGGCCCGCACGGTGTCGGCGATCTCCGACAGGTGGAACGGCCCGTCGAACCCCGACACGATCGCGCGCACCATGCTCAACGTGATGCGGTGCTCGGCCTCGGCGTGGGCGAGCTGCCAGGTGATCTGCTCCTTGCGCCGCCCGCTGCCGACGCACGCCGTGCAGGGACGGTTCAGCCCCGGCACCACCTGCTCCTCGCCCGAGCCGAGGCACACCGTGCACAGGCCGTTCTCGGTGGCGTGCAGCTCGGCGGCCATCCGCCCGGCCAGGACGGAGCCGCACGCGCAGGCGAACCCGTCGCCGAGGATGCCCGCCCTGGGGACGATCGTGTGCTCGTTCACCGTGCCGACTCTACCGGCGGGGGAAATCAGGCGCGCAGGTCGGCGAGGCCGCGCAGGCGGCGCAGGGCCTTGCGGGCGGCGGCCGACACCCGCTCGTCCGGGTGGTGGTCGATGAACACCCGCAGCACCCGCTCGGTCTGCGGGTGGTCGCCGAAGGCGAGGACGGCGACGGTGCCGGCCTGCTCGGCGGGGTCCATGCCCATCGAGATCGACTCGACGACCTCGCCCGTCTCGCCGCCGAACTCCAGCAGCGCCGCCGCCATGTCCACCAGCACCCAGGCGATCTCGTCGGGCGCGGGTGGGCGGTCCTCCCTGCCGAGCCTGGCGGCGATCACGGCGCCGAGGCGGAACTCCTCCAGCAGCCTGTCGAGCTCCCTGGCGCCCTCCGCGCCGAACTCGGTGGCCAGCAGCTCCACGCCGACGGCCCTGGCCAGCGGGCTGGCCCCGGCCAGGGCCGCCGCGAGGTCGGCGACCGCGCCGTCCCTGTCCCTGCCCGCGAGCCAGCCGGCCAGCTCCTCGCCGCGCTCGGGCTCCGGGTAGGCGCGCAGCCCGTGCAGCAGCCCGGCCGCGTCGCTGTCGGCGAGCGAGCCCATGACGGGGATCTCCTGCCCGGTGGTCTCGGCCACGATCCCGCGGGCCACCCACAGGCCGAGCCACGTCAGTGTGACGGGCTCCTCCCGGCGCACCAGGCCGAGGCCGGTCAGCGGCGCGGGCACGTCGCCGGTGACCGGCTCGCGCGACAGGAACATCCGGATGAAGCGCAGCAGCAGGACCTCGTCACCGGCCAGCCGCTCGCGGCAGGCGTCCGCCCAGAAGGCCAGCACCTCGGCGTCGCCGCCCTCGGGTCTCAGCTCGGCGGCGAGCGGGGCGGCGCGCACCGCCGCCGCGAGCGTGGCCTCGGCGGGCAGGCGGATGGGGGGCTGCAGCGGCAGGGTGTCGTCGTTGGACCTCACAGAGCCATCCTGTCGCGATATTTCACGCTAGAGTGCCGCTGGCACCGAAAAGTCGGAAGAAAGGAGGCGCTGAGGTGATCTGTGTTGGTTGGGCGCCGATCGTGCCCGTTTCCCGCTCTTCGGAGGAACCGTGCTTTTCCGCTCCACGGTCGAGGCCGACCTCGACCGCCTGCTCCGCTGCGTCGTGGACGAGCCCGTCAGCTCGGCCCACCCCGGCCGCCTGCTCGACCATCTGAGGTCCGGCGACTACCGCCACGACCGCGTCTGGATCGCCGAGCAGGACGGCGAGATCCTGGCCCGCGCCGTCTGGTGGGGCTTCCCCGGTGGTGACAGGCCGCTCGCCCTCGACTGCGTCTACGTCCACCCGTCCGTCCGTGACCGGGTGGGCCTGGCCGCCGACCTGCTGCGGCACGCCCACGACGCGTACGGCGCGCGGCCCGACTACCACCTGTTCCTCGCGCCCGGCTGGCGCGACGACGAGGAGGCCGCCGCGGCGGTCGCCTGGCGGCAGGAGGCCGCCGCCCGCGCCGGGCTGACCGACGCGCTCGAACGCCACCGCTACGAGTGGACGCCCGGCGCGCCGGTGCCCGCCCCCTCGCGCAGGCTCGTCTTCCGGCCCGAGGACGACGACGAGGCGTTCGTCCGCGCGTTCATGCGGGTGGCCGAGGGCTCGCTCGACGACCACACCAGGCGCGCGGCGGCCGTCATGGGCGCCGAGGCGCAGGCGCGCGAGGACGTCTCCGACTACCGCTCCATGCCCGGCGACCGGTCGATGTGGCGGCTGGCGTACACGGAGGACGGCGACCTCGTGGGGGTCGCCCTGCCGTCCGCGAACGGCGGCGGTCCCGTCGTCGGCTACCTCGGCGTCGTGCCGGAGCACCGCGGCCACGGCTACGTGGACGACCTGCTCGGCGAGATCACCCGCCGGCACGCCGAGCGCGGGGCCGAGCGGATCGTCGCCGACACCGACACCGGCAACGTCCCCATGGCGAGGGCCTTCGAGCGCGCCGGCTACCGCGCCTTCGCCGTCAGGCTCGTCATCTCCCCGTCCGCGTCCTGACCCGCACGCGGGAACGCCGGGGTCCCGGCGTTCCCGCCCGTCACCCTTGCGTTCATGGGGGACGGCTGATCTGATCGACGGGTGGCCGGTTATGACGAGGTGTACCAGAGGAGCATCCGCCAGCCCGAGGAGTTCTGGGCGCAGGCGGCGCGGGCCGTCGAGTGGGACGTCCCGCCCCCGCGCGCGATGTCCGAGCACGGCTGGTTCGCCGGCGGGCGGCTCAACACCTGTCACAACGCCGTCGACAGGCACGTCCACGCGGGACGCGGCGACCAGGCCGCCCTGGTGTACGACAGCCCGGTCACCGGCACGGTGCGCACGCTGACGTACGCGGACCTGCTCGACCGGGTGGCGCGCACGGCGGGTCTGCTGCGCGACCTCGGCGTCGGCGCGGGCGACACCGTGGTGATCTACATGCCGATGGTGCCGGAGGCGGTGGTCGCGATGCTGGCCTGCGCCCGGCTGGGCGCGGTGCACTCGGTGGTGTTCGGCGGGTTCGCGGCGGCGGAGCTGGCCGTGCGCATCGACCACGCGAGGCCCAAGGTGGTGCTGTCGGCGTCCTGCGGCATCGAGCCGTCGCGGCTGGTGGCGTACAAGCCGCTGCTGGACGAGGCGCTGGAGCGGGCGTCGCACCGGCCGTCGGCCTGCGTGATCCTGCAGCGCCCGCAGCGCCCGGCCGAGCTCACGCCGGGCCGCGACCTCGACTGGGACGACGCGGTGCGCGGCGCGGCCCCGGCGGCCTGTGTGAGCGTCGCCGCCACCGACCCGCTGTACGTCCTCTACACCTCCGGCACCACGGGCGCGCCGAAGGGCGTGGTGCGCGACAACGGCGGCCACGCGGTGGCGCTGCGCTGGAGCATGGAGAACGTCTACGGCGCCGCGCCCGGCGAGGTGTTCTGGGCGGCCTCCGACGTCGGCTGGGTCGTCGGCCACTCCTACATCGTGTACGGGCCGCTGCTGGCCGGCTGCACGACCGTCCTGTACGAGGGCAAGCCGGTGGGCACGCCCGACCCGGGGGCGTTCTGGCGGGTGGTGGCCCAGCACGGCGTCAGGACGCTGTTCACCGCGCCGACCGCGATCCGCGCCATCAAGAAAGAGGACCCTTCCGGAAGCTACGCGAAAAAGTACGATCTGTCGGGCCTGCGGTACCTCTTCCTGGCCGGCGAACGGCTCGACCCCGACACCTACCACTGGGCGTCCGACCTGCTCGGCATCCCCGTCATCGACCACTGGTGGCAGACCGAGACCGGCTGGCCCGTCGCCGCCAACTGCGTCGGCATCGAGCCCCTGCCCGTCAAGCCCGGCTCGCCCACCAAGCCCGTGCCCGGCTACGACGTGCGCGTCCTCGACACCAACGGCGACGAGGTGCCGCCCGGCGTCGAGGGCGCCGTGACCGTCAGGCTGCCGCTGCCCCCGGGAACGCTGCCCACGCTCTACCGCGACCACGACCGCTTCGTCTCGGCGTACCTGTCGCGCTACCCCGGCCACTACCTCACCGGCGACGGCGGCTACCTCGACGCCGACGGCTACCTGTTCGTCATGGGCCGCACCGACGACGTGATCAACGTGGCCGGTCACCGCCTGTCCACCGGGGCCGTCGAGGAGGTGCTCGCCTCCCACCCCGACGTCGCCGAGTGCGCCGTCATCGGCGTCGCCGACGAGTTGAAGGGCCAGCTCCCCATGGGGTTCGTGGTGCTCAAGGCGGGCTGCGGGCGCGACCCCGCCGAGGTGGAGCGCGAGCTGGCCGCCCTGGTGCGCGAGCGCATCGGGCCGGTCGCTGCCTTCCGCAGGTCGGTCGTCGTGCCGCGGCTGCCCAAGACCCGCTCGGGCAAGATCCTGCGCGGGACGATGCGCGACATCGCCGCGGGCCGTCCCTACACCGCCCCGTCCACCATCGAGGACCCCGCGGCGCTGGCCGAGATAGCCGAGACCATCAGGGAGACCTGACCCCACGGACGCCCATGACCCCCGACGAGGAGCGCCCGCGCGATGATCGAGACGCTGAGCTACGCCGACGCCCTGAGGGTGCTCGGCTGCAAGGACGCCCGGCTGACCAAGGTCGTCAGGTTCGCCTCGGCGGCCGAGCGCACCGGGTGGGCCCTGGCCGGAGGGGCCGGCCTGGGCACGAGCCTGGCGGACCTGCGCGACGCCGTCGTCCGCTACGGCGGGGAGCTGGCGGGCCGCCTGCCCGAGCTGCGCGACGGCGACAGGTTCACCCGCACCCGGCGGCTGGCCGCCGCCCACGCCGTGGTCGTCGTCTCCGCCTACTTCGAGGCCCTCGGCGAGTCCGCGCTGCCGTTCACGCTGGAACGGCTCGACCACGGCGGCGGCGGGCGCTCGACCGCGGTGCCCGTGGCCGAGCGGTTCGCGGCGCTCGTGTCACGCCTGCTCCTCGAACGCCTGCCGGCGCCCGAGCCGCACCGGACGCACGCCGAGACCCGCGCCGACGTCGAACGCGCCTACCTGCGGATGTCGGAGGCCGTCGCCGGCTACGCGGGCGGCATGGCCGTCTGGGACGAGCTGAGCGTCGAGGAGCAGCTCATGCTGCCCCGGCTGCTGGCCGAGGGGCCGCCCGCCCGCGCCGTCCGCCTCTACGACGAGGGCTACCGCGCGCTCGCCCTGGACAGCCACGAGTTCGGCGTGCGCGACCTGGTCACCGAGGAGCAGCCCCCCGGCACGGGCCTGTCCCGGGTGGCCTGGCTGCTCGCCGAGCTGGCGCCGCCGCGCCTGGGCGACGCACCCGTGGTCCACCGCGTGCGGATGGCCGCGAGCGGGCTCGACCGGCCCCTCCTGGCGGGCGACGAGCCGCCGGGCGACGTCGTCCTTCCCCTGCTCGGCGAGGGGTACGTCCGGCCGCGCTGCAGGGTCGCCGCGCTGGCCCGCGACTCCGCGCCCGCCGACCCCGGCTGGTGGGCCGACCAGCGGCTGCTGCCCGACGTGGAGGCGTTCCTCGCCGGGCACCTGACGTCGCTGCGCGCCACCCAGGAGCCGCTGCTCGTCCTCGGCGAGCCGGGCTCGGGCAAGTCCACGCTGACCGAGGTGCTGGCCGCGCGGCTGGCCAGGTCGGAGTTCCTGCCGGTCAGGGTGGAGCTGAGCCGCGTGCCGCCCGACGCGCCCGTGACGGAGCAGATCGAGAGCTCCCTGCGGGCGGTGCTGGGGGAGGAGCTGCGCTGGCCCGGCCTGGCCGAGGCGGCCGGAGGCGCGCTGCCCGTGCTGCTCATCGACGGGCTCGACGAGCTGCTGCAGGGCTCCCGCACCCGCTACGACTACCTGGAACGAGTCCGGGAGTTCCAGGCCGCCGAGGCGGCGCTCGGCCGTCCGGTGGCGGCCGTCGTCACCAGCCGCACCGTCGTCGCCGACCGGATCAGGTGCCCGGAGGGACTCGTCGCGCTGCAGCTCCAGCCGTTCGACGACGACCAGGTGCGCCAGTGGCTGGACATCTGGGACCAGACCAACCGCGCCCCGCTCGCCAGGCGCGACCTCAAGCCGCTCCCCGCCGACGTGGCGCTCGCGCAGGGCGAGCTCGCCCGCCGGCCGCTGCTGCTCATGCTGCTCGCGCTGTACGACGCCGCGGGGAACGCGCTCCAGCGCGAGCCCGCCCCGATCGGCCGGGCCCGCCTGTACGAGACGCTCATCGGGCACCACACCGACGGCGAGCCGCTGCGCCAGGCCGCGGCGGCGCTCGCGCTGTTCGCGAGGGGTCGCCAGGTCGCCCCCGAGGAGGAGCTGGCACGGGACGTGGCCGCGCTGTGCGGCGAGGGCGGCCCGCCGGGCGGGTTCTTCCTCGTGCGCCGCGGCGGGCTCGGCTTCCTGCACGCCACGTTCGGCGAGTTCCTCGTGGCCTGGCTCACCGTGTACGCGCTGCGCGACCTCGACCGCAGGCACCGCCTCGCGGCGGCGGAGCCGCTGGCGCTGGGCCAGGGCGTCGACGACGACCTGCTGCACGCCGTCACCTCGTTCTCCTGCCTGGCCGAGCGCGGCCCGGCCGTGGGCTTCACCCTGGAACTCCTCGACGACCTGCCGCCCGCCGTGCGCGCCCGCTGCCTGACGCTGCTGACCGGCCTGCTGCGCGAGTCGCTGCACGGGCGGCGCCGCCGCGCCTTCACCGCGTTCGAGCCGGTCCGGCACACCGTCACCCGGCGGCTGGCGGCGTACTCGGCGAACCTCACCCTGCTCGCGCTCGGCGTGGCGGGACGGCCCGTCGCGGTCTCGCGGCTCCTGCCGGGGCTGGAGGAGTGGGCATCGCTCACCCATCTGTGGAAGGGCCACCTCGGGCGGGAGGGCTGGACCGGCCTGGTCGCCGCCCTGTCGGCCCGGCGCGTGGTCGAGGGGGGCGGGGAGGACGTCGTCCTCGGCTCGGGGGAGGGCGACGGCATGGGCGACGTCGTCGCCGTCGCCACCGGACGCGCGCCGCGCCAGCGCCGCCTGCTCGACCTGCTGCTGCGGTCGCTGGCGGAGGGGCGCGACCTGCCGTACCACGAGCGGGTGGCGCTGCTCGGCGAGCTGCTGCGCGCCGGCGCGGCGTCACCGGCGGCGCACCGGGCGCTCGCCGCGCTGTGGACCCGCGAGGGGGCCGACCGGGCCGCGCTGCGCCCGCTGCTGCGCCTCCTGCTGTCCGACCCCGCCGAGCGGGCCGCCACCTGGGAGGACCTGCTGCGGGCCGGGATGCGCGAGGAGGACCTCTGGGAGGCCGATCAGGGCGCCGACTGATCCGCGGGCAGCTCCACGGTGACGGTCAGGCCGCCCTCGTCCCTCGGCCTGGCCACGACCGCGCCGCCGTGCGCGTCGGTGATCACGCGCACGATCGACAGGCCGAGCCCGCTGCCCCGGTCCGACCGCAGCCGGTCGCCGTGCAGCCGGCGGAACGGCTCGAAGATCGTCTCGATCTCGTACGGCGGCACCGGCAGCCCCGTGTTGGCCACGACCAGCTCCACCCAGTCGGCGCGCCGCCGCGTGGTGACCCACACCTCGCCCTCCGGGTGGTTGTGCCTGATCGCGTTCTCCACGAGGTTCTGGACGAGCCGTTCGACCAGCACCGTCTCGCCGCTGGTCGGCGCCGAGTCGAGCAGCCGGTGGATGGTCACCTCGCGCTCGGCCGCCTCCGCCGCGGCCTGGTCGAGCACGTGCTCGGCGACGTCCGTCAGGTCGAACGGGCGCCGGTCGAGCACCGCCTGCTCGCCCTCGGCCAGCGCGAGCAGGCCGTCGATGAGGCGTTCGTGGCGGGCGTTGACCACCAGCAGCGACTCGCCGAGCCGCTTGACGTCCTCGGTCGCGTCGGGGCGCCGCACCGCGACGTCCACGAGCGTCCTGTTGATGGTCAGCGGCGTGCGCAGCTCGTGGGAGGCGTTGGCGACGAAGCGCCGCTGCCCGTCGAACGACCGTGCCAGCCGGCCCAGCATGGTGTCGAAGATGCCGGTCAGCTCCAGCAGCTCGTCCCGCGGGCCGCGGTAGTCCATGCGGGCCGTCAGGTCGTGGCTCTGCGCCACCTCGCGGGCGGTGGCGGTGACCGCGCGGAGCGGGCGCAGCACCCAGGCCGCGGCCCGCCAGCCCACCGGGAACGCCAGGGCGGCGGCGGCCAGCACGACGAGCGCGCCGGTCGTCCTGACCGCGGCGAGCGTGTCGCGCTGGTAGACGGTGCGCACCCGCATCGCGTTGGCCCTGGCGACCTCGTAGTAGTCGTCGTGGCGGGGGAAGTACCGGCCGCCGAGCACGGTGATGGAGTCGGGGGTGAGCAGGTCGGTGCGGTACTCCAGGTTCTGGCGGACGAGGAGGTAGACACCCGCCACGGCGAGCGCGCCGAGCAGCAGCGACACCCCCGAGCAGGCCAGGGCGAAACGCAGGCGCAGGCTCATGGGATGCGGTACCCCGATCCCGGCACCGTCTCGATGATCTGCGGCTCGCCGAGCTTCTTGCGCAGCTTCATCATCGTGGTGCGCACGGTGTTGGTGAACGGGTCGATGTGCTCGTCCCACACCTTCTCCAGCAGTTCCTCGGCCGAGACCACGGCGCCTCGCGCGCGCAGCAGCTCGGCGAGCACGCCGAACTCCTTGCGGGCCAGCGGCACGTACCGGCCGTCGCGGAAGACCTGCCGGTGCCGCCAGTCCAGCCGCACGCCGGCCCGCTCCAGCATCGGCGGGTCGGCGGGGCGGGAGCGGCGGCCGAGCGCGTGCACCCTGGCCACCAGCTCCTCGAACGCGAACGGCTTGGTCAGGTAGTCGTCGGCGCCCAGCGACAGGCCCTCGACGCGGGAGCGCACGTCGCCCGCGGCGGTCAGCATGAGCACGCGCACCATCCCGCCGCGCCCGACGACCTCCCTGCACACCTCGTCCCCGTGCACGACCGGCAGGTCCCTGTCGAGGATCAGCACGTCGTAGTCGTGCACCGCCAGCCGCTCCAGCGCCGCGTCGCCGTCGTAGGCGACGTCCACGGCCAGGGCCTCCCCGCGCAGCCCCTCGGCGATCGAGTCGGCGAGCATGCGCTCGTCCTCGGCGACCAGAACACGCACTCCTGCCCCCAGGAAAAGATCGTAAATGGCGCCAGTGTCGGCCATGCCGCATAACGCGGGCATAACCGAAATGGGTGACGTTCAGGGTATCGGTCACCCGCCGGATCGCCGCGAACCGTCCGCCGGACCCCCGCCGCCGGCCGGACGGCCCGCAGAGCTGTCCTTCAGGAGGCTGACGTCCGCGCGAAATGCACCGTAGTATCCGGTCATCACGAGCGTTGGGGGCGCCAGGGTGCCAGGGCAGAACGTGGGTGTGGTAGTCGATCCGGGAGTGCCGCCGGAGATCGCAGGGATGCTGCGCGCCAACGCCCCGCTGCTGTCCAGGATCAGGGCCGGCTGGTCGCCGCCGCCCTCCACGCGTCCCGGCAGGCGCAGGAGCCCGTCCAGCGTCGCGCTGCTCGCCGCCACGCCCGTCGTCATCGCGCTCATGGCGGTGCTGGCCGGCACCACCCTCGCCCCGGCCGGGTTCGTGATCCTCGGCTCGTTCGTGTTCGTGGTGCTCGTCAAGGTGGCGTCCATGAGCGAGGCGCCCGAGGAGGAGCGCCCGCAGCTCAGGCGGCTCTATGAGCAGGCCCGCTGGTACGACGGCCGCTACCTGCTGCCCGAGGACTTCGACGAGGAGGCCGCCCAGGTGCTCGCCAGGGCGCAGCGGGCGATCGGCGGCGTGCTGCGCTCCCACGTCAACGCGGAAGGGCTGCTCGACGACGCGCGCAACGCCATGATGCTGCCCGCCCAGGAATGGGAGATCGCCCGCCTGCTGGCCAAGCTGTCGGCCCTGCGCGCCGAGCACAGGCAGCTCCTCGCCTCCGGCGTCGCCCCCGAGGTGGCCGCCGTCCTCGAACCGCTCGAACGCGCGCTCGCCGGCAGCGAGGCCGCCGTCGTCGCCCGCGTCGAGGCGCTCGAACGCTACGCCGGGCACGTCGCCGAGGCCGAGCGCGCCTACCACGCGCGCGGCCAGATCGAGGAGCTGCGCGCCCGGCTGCCCCGCTACGAGGAACTGCTGGCCGAGTCGGGCGCGGACTCGCTGTCGGTGCCCGAGCTCGACCGGCTGGCCGAGGACGCCGACCGGCTGGAGCAGACCCTACGGCGCAGCGTCCACTCCGCCCACGAGGCGTTCCGCCACCTGGAGGGCTGACGCGGAAAGCCCGTCCCGGCAGGGAGTTTCGCCCCGTGCGACGCCGATTCCGCATAGGATCCGGATTTGTGGCGGACGTGGTGGTGGATCCGGAGATACCGCCCGACGACGCCGCGCTGCTCAGGGATGGCCGCGACGTCCTGCTGAGGATGCGGCAGGGCTGGGCGCCCGAGGAGCGGCGCGGAAGGAACGTCGCCGGCACCGCTGTCGTCGCGGGGATCATGGCGTCGTTCGGCCTGCTGGTGGGGGTCGGCCCGTTCGGCAGGGGCGCCGGCCTGCTGATGCTCGCGCTCATCGGCTTCCCCGTCCTGGTGCTGCTGTTCGTCCGCGACGACCCCCATGACGACGACCCGGGCGAGCGTGAGACGTACGAGCTGCTGCGCTGGTACGAGGGCCGCTACGTGCTCGCGGACGACCTCGACGAGTCCTCGCGCAGGCTGCTCGGGCGAGCCCGCAACGCCATCGCCGCCGTCACCCGCTCCCAGGTCAACGCCGAAGGGCTGCTCGACGACGTGCGCAACGCCGTGATGCTGCCGGCCCAGGAGTGGGAGATCGCCCGCCTGCTGGCCAAGCTGTCGGCCCTGCGCGCCCAGCACCGCGAGACCGTCACCGGCGGCATGACCCCCGAGGTCGCGGCGGTCGCCGCGCCGCTCGGGCGGGCGCTCGACACCAGCGAGGAGGCTGTGCTCGCCCGCGTCGAGGCGCTCGAACGGTACGCCGCCAACGTCGCCGAGGCCGACCGGGCCTACCGGGCGCACCACCAGATCGAGGAGCTGCGCGGCCGGATCCACCAGTACGAGGAGCTGGTGGCCGAGTCGGGCGCGGACGCGTTCGCCGTGCCGGAGCTTTCGCGCCTGGCCGAGGACGCCGACCGGCTGGAGCAGGCGCTCAGGCGGAGCATCGGCTCCGCCCGCGACGCCTTCCGCCACCTCGACCCGCCACCCGGCCCCGACCCGCGCTCCCGCCCGAACCCCTCCACGAACCCCCGCCCGAACCGGTAACCGAACCCTCGCCCGAATCCCGGCATGCACCCCGGCGCGAACCTTGAGCCGAACCGCCGCACGGGTCCCGGCATGCACCCCGGCCCGAGCTTTGGGCCCAACCGCCGCCCGGGTCAGGGAGCCCGGCCGCTGAGCCCTGCTGCTGTGTCCGGCTGCTGTGTCCGGCCGCTGAGCGCCGCCCAGCGGCCGCGGGTGCCTGGCCTACCGGCCGTACGGGCCCGGCTGCCCGAACTGCCCGGCCTCGCCCGGTCCGCCCGGGTGGGGGAACTGCCCCGGCTGCCCGAACGGGCCGGGGTGGGTGTGCGGCTGCGAGCTCTGGCCGGGATGGGCGGGTGGCTGCGGGGGCGGGCCCGGCCGGGGGGACGGCTGAACCGCCGGGCCCGGCTGCGCGTGGCCCGGGTACGAAGGCGGTTGCGCGTGCCCGCCAGGGTGCGCCTGTGGCTGCGCGTGCTGGTCCGGGTGCGCGGGCGGCTGCGGGTGCTCCGCGGAGTGCGCCGGTGGCCGCGGGTGCCCGGACGGGCCGGGCGGGCCGAACTGGGCGGTCTCCAGCAGCAGGTCCGCCAGGACGTCCGCCGCGTCGATCCGGCCCAGCCTCGCCGCCGCCTGCGCCATCGACAGCCGCAGCCCCGGGTCGGCCAGCAGCGGCATCAGCTCCCCGAGCAACTGCTCCGACGTCGGGTGCGGTTCGAGCAGCGCCCGCGCCGCCCCCGCCGCCACCAGGTACGAGGCGTTCTTGCGCTGCTCGTCGCCGCCCGTCGGGATCAGCGGGATCAGCACCGCGGGCTTGCCGATGGCCGTCAGCTCCGACACCGTGCCCGCGCCGCTGCGCGCGATCACCACGTCGGCCGCGGCGTACAGGTCGGGCAGCTCGCTCCCCACGTACGGCACCGGGTGGTAGCGGTCGGCCAGCTCCGGCGGCAGCGACACGGCCCGCATCTGGTCGATCCAGGCCGGGCCGCACTGGTGCACCACCTGAGCGTGACCGAGCAGCCGCGGCAGGATCTCCGCCACCAGCGTGTTGATCTGCTTGCTGCCCTGCGCCCCGCCCGTCACGTAGATCAGCGGCACCTCGAACGTCAGCCCGAACAGGTCGTAGGCCGCCGCCCTGTCGCCGTGCAGCAGCTCGGGCCTGATCGGGTTGCCCGTCACCACCGCCTTCGCGCGCGCCGACGCCGGCAGGTACTCGAGGGACGACTCGTGCGACAGCGCGATGCGGGTCGCCAGCCGCGCCAGGATCCGGTTGGCCAGCCCCACCACGGTCGTCTGCTCGTGCATCACCAGCGGGCGGCGGATCAGCTTGGCCGCCACGCCGATGGGCACCGCCACGTACCCTCCGGTCGAGAGCACGACGTCCGGCAGGTAGCGGGCCGCGTGCCCGATGGCCTGGAACACCCCGACGGGGATGCGGAACACGTCGGCGATGTTGGTGCCGAGCTCCTTCAGGTTCGGACGGCGCCGCAGCTTGCCCGTGGTGATCGCCTTGAAGGGGATGCCGTGCTCGGCCGTGATCCGCGCCTCCAGGCCGTTGGCCGTGCCCACCCACAGCACGTCGTGCGGCACCTGACGGCGCTGGACGGCCGACAGGGTGGTCAGGGCCGGATAGGTGTGACCGCCGGTGCCGCCGCCGGTGATCAGCAGTCGCAGGGTTCGTGACATGCGATCAGGGTATGGCCGCGCAGCGGAAACCGGTGTGCCCGGTGGCCGAGTCGGGGGTGTTCGCGGTGCGTGCCGCCACCCGGTACCGGTTGCAGTAGGAATCGTGGCACATGTACGACCCGCCCCTGATCACCTTCGCCGTACCGTCCGCCGGACCTGCCGGGTTCTCCGCGTACGGCTCCCACCGCGTGCCCCACCAGTCGGCCGTCCACTCCCAGACGTTGCCCACGACGTTGTACAACCCGTACCCGTTGGGCTGGAACGACTTCACCGGCATCGTCCCCCTGCCCGGCGCCGTCGGGAAGGGGCCCTGCCAGATGTTGCAGCGCGGACGGCCCTTCGGCGCGAGCTCGTCGCCCCACGGGTAGCGGGCCCGCTCCAGCCCGCCGCGCGCCGCCGTCTCCCACTCGGCCTCGGTCGGCAGGCGCTTGCCCGCCCAGGCGGCGTACGCGGCGGCGTCGTTCCACGAGACGTGCACCACCGGGTGGTTCTGCCTGCCGCCCACCGACGAGCCGGGACCCTCGGGCGCGCGCCAGGACGCCCCCTCCACGCCCGCCCACCACGCGCCTCGGGCACGGTCGCGTCCATGATCCCGCCGGTGGCGAACGGGCGGAACACGAACGACCAGCCGATCCGCTCGGACTCCGTGACGTAGCCCGTCTCCTTCACGAAGGTGGCGAACTGCGCGTTGGTCACGCAGGCGGGGTCGATGAGGAACGGGTCGAGCCGCACCCGCCGCACCGGGCCCTCGCCGTCCTCGGGGTGTCCGTCGGGGTCGTCGCCGCCCATGAGGAACGTCCCGCCGGGCACCCGCACCATGCCGCGCGGCGGACCGCCTCGCCGCCCCGCCGGCCGCACACCCTCCGCACGGGCGGGCGCGTCCGCGGTCAGCGCGGCCTCTCCGCTCAGCGCGGCCTCTCCGCTCAGCGCGGCCTCTCCGCTCAGCGCGGCCTCCCCGCTCAGCGGGGCCTGTACGGGCGGCGGCGCCTTCTCGGCCGGCTCGACGGTCGCATTCCTGGCCGGACCGCAGCACGCGCTCACACAACCCCCAAACGTGTCACGACACCACGGAAGGGTAGTGCCTCAGCATGCCCACGATCACCCGCCTGCCCCGCCTCACCCCCAAGGAGACCCTCGCACTGGCACTCAAGCTCGTGGTGCCGACCCTCGCCCAGGGCGTCGTCCTGCGCCGGCCGCTGATCGTCCGCCTGACCGCCCTCCTGGACGCCGACACCCGCGCCGTCCGCCTGCTCGACCGGCTGCGCGCCGAGCACGGCGACGGGCCGCTGCTCGTGCGCGTGCCCTTCCGCGGCTGGGCCGTCCTGCCCCTCGCGCCGCGCGACGTGCGGCGCGTCCTCGACGACCGGACGCTCACCCCCGCCACCAGGGAGAAACGCGGCGCGCTCGGCCACTTCCAGCCGGAGGGCGTGCTCATCACGGCCGACACGGACCTGCGCGACCGGCGCCGCGCGCTCAACGACCGCGTCCTGCACACCGACTTCGCGCCCTTCACCCGGGTCGTCGAGGAGGAGGCGGCCACCCTGCCGAGGCACGGCGTGCTCACCTGGCGGGAGTGGCACGCCGCGCACGGGCGGGCCGTGCGCCGCATCGTCCTCGGCGACGGCGCCCGCGACGACGTCACCCTCATGCGGCAGCTCGGCCGGCTGCGCCGCGACGCCAACTGGTCCTACCTGCGCGGGCGGCGCACCGACGTGCGCGCCGCCTTCCGGCGCAGGCTCTCCGCGCACCTCACCCGCGCCGAGCCCGGCAGCCTGGCCGCCGCGCTCGCCCAGACCTCCTCCGAGGCGGACGTGTGCCCCGAAGGGCAGGTCCCGCACTGGCTGTTCGCCTTCGACGCCGCCGGCATCGCCGCCTACCGGGCGCTCGCGCTGCTCGCCGCCCACCCCGGGCCGCGCGACGCCACCCACCTGCGCGCCGCCGTGCTGGAGTCGGTGCGGCTGTGGCCCACCACGCTCGCCATCCTGCGCGAGACCACCGGCCCCACCGAGTGGGACGTCCCCGAGGGCAGCGTCGTCGCCCTCTACAGCCCGTACGTGAACCGCGCGGAGCCCGGCGACTCCTACCGGCCGGAGCTGTGGCTCGACGGCCGCGGGGAGTGGGCGGGCGTGCCGTTCAGCGACGGGTTCGCCCGCTGCGCGGGCGAGGACCTCGTCCTGTCCACCGCCGCGGCGTTCCTCGGCGCGTTCCTGCGCGAGCGTTCTGTACGTCCCTCGGTGCCCATGACCGACCCGCTGCCCGGCACCCTCGACCACTTCAGGCTCCGTTTCGCCGTGAAAGCGGCAGCCCGTTGACGTGCTCCCCGACCTGAGGCCGGGAATTCAGCCCGTGCCGAGTCATGCGGCACCTCTGCGGCTTCCTGCTTCCTCACGCTGTGCCGGGGCAGGCCCCGGTCTTACCCGCGCTCCACAGGCGTTCAGCCTGTCCGCCCGTCCGGCGGCCAGGATATTGATCGCGGCGTTGAGGTCCCGGTCGTGGACCGCCCCACAGGGGCAGGCCCATTCCAGGACATTCAGCGGCATGGACGTCGCCGGTGCCCCGCACGTCGAGCAGAGCTTGGAGGAAGGAAACCACCGGTCGACGCGGTGGAAGGCCCGCCCGTACAGGGCGGCCTTGTATTCCAACATGGCGACGAACTGCGACCAGCCCGCGTCGTGCACGCTCTTGGCCAGCCGGGTGCGCGCCAATCCCTTCACAGCCAGGTCCTCCACGACGACCGCTTGGTTTTCGCGGATCAGCCTCGTGGAGAGCTGGTGGTGGAATTCGCGGCGCGCGTCGGCGACCTTCGCGTGCTGGCGGGCAACCTTCAGACGGGCCTTGGCCCGATTGTTAGACCTCTGCTGCTTGCGGGACAGCGCCCGTTGGAGCTTCTTGAGTCTCCTCTCGGCGCGGCGCAGGAAACGCGGGGCGTCAATCTTCCGGCCGTTCGACAGTACGGCGAAGTGCCGCAGCCCAAGATCGATCCCCGTCTCGGCCTCGACCGCAGGCAGAGGCTGTTCGACGGCTTCGACCACGAACGAGGCGAAGTACCGCCCGGCCGCGTCCTTGACCACCGTCACCGACGACGGTTCCGTGGGCAAGGCGCGCGACCAGCGCACCGGCACGTCTCCGATCTTCGGCAGGCGAAGCTTCCCACTCACTGTGATGGAGAACCGGGCGTTCTTGGTGAAGCGGATCGCCTGCCGGCCGTCCTTCTTCGAGCGGAACCGGGGCGGGGCGGCCTTCACTCCTTTCCGCTCGCCGATGATTGAGTCGAAGAAGTTCCGATACGCCTTGTTCAGGTCGGCCAGCGCCTGCTGCAACACCACGGCGGACACTTCGCTCAACCAGCAGCGTTGCCCGGTCCTTTTCGCCTCGGTAACGACCCGCTTGGACAGCTCAGCATCCGAGATGTACGGCAACCCCTGCTTGTGGGCTTCCTGCCTTGCGCGTAGTCCGTCGTTGAACACCACTCTGGCGCAGCCGAACGCGCGGGCCAGCGCGACCCGCTGACCAGCGGTCGGGTAGAGACGAAAGCTGTACCGGAGTTGCACGCCATGATCCTGCCATTGATCCAGGGCCCGACATGTCAGAACCAGTAAGCGCTGGTTTTCATCCTCCACGCTCACTTGGGCGTTCAAGATCTGCTTTCCCTGTTCCACTGAGCGAGAGAGTCCGCTGCACCTCCGATCTGAAGAACGGGGCGCTCCGGACGAATCCGGTAGCGTCATGCCATGCGACTCGGCGTGCTGGACATCGGCTCGAACACCGTGCACCTCCTCGTGGTCGACGCCCACCGGGGCGCCAGGCCCATCCCCGCCTACTCCCACAAGGAGGAGCTGCGCCTGACCGAGTACCTCGACGACGCCAACAGGCTGGCGCGCGAGGGCATCGACAGGCTCGGCGCGTTCGTCGAGGAGGCCGTGCGCCTGGCCGAGGACAAGGGCGTCGAGGACTTCCTCGCCTTCGCCACGTCCGCGGTGCGCGAGTCCGCGAACGGCGACGAGGTCCTCGCCGAGATCGACGAGCGCTGCGGCGTGCACATCCAGGTGCTGTCGGGACGTGACGAGGCCAGGCTGACGTTCCTCGCGGTGCGCCGCTGGTTCGGCTGGTCGTCCGGGCGGCTGCTCGCCTTCGACATCGGCGGCGGCTCGCTGGAGATCGCGTCAGGTGTCGATGAGGAGCCCGACGTGGCCGTGTCGCTGCCGCTCGGCGCCGGGCGGCTCACCCGCGACTGGTTCACCGCCGACCCGCCGTCGCCGGAGGAGGTGCGCAGGCTCCGCAGGCACGTACGCACCGAGATCGCCCGCACCGTCGGCGACGTCGTGCGCTTCGGCGCGCCCGACCGGGCGGTGGCCACGTCGAAGACGTTCAAGCAGCTCGCCAGGATCTCCGGGGCCGCGCCCTCCAGCGAGGGCCCGTACGTGTCGCGCTCGCTGTCGCGCCGGGCCATGGCCGACTGGGCGGTCAAGCTCACCACCATGGACTCCGGCGCGCGGGCCCAGCTGCCGGGGGTGTCGGAGGCGCGGGCGGCGCAGCTCGCGGCGGGGGCGCTGGTCGCCGACGCCACGATGGACCTGTTCGAGGTGGAGCGGCTGGAGGTCTGCCCGTGGGCGTTGCGCGAGGGCGTCATACTGCGCCGGCTCGACGCTCTCCCCGGGCGGCTGGACCAGATTGGCGGACTTTCCGAGTAAGGATGATTTATCGGCATCAGTCGGCATAAGTGAGTGATCAGCGGGCATCTTTCGGCGAATGGTGGCAGTCCTCAGCGTGATCGCCTGCCTGGTGATCGTCCTCGTCCTCTGCGTCCTGGCCCTGCTCCTCGTCTCGGTGGCCGTCCTCGCCGCCTTCGGCCTCCTGGCCGCCTCCACCGCCGACTGGCGCGCCGTACGAGCCCGCCTGCACCGCCTCCGGACCTCCGCCCGCCGCGACCCGCCGCCCCAGCCGTCCTCCCAGCCGTCGTCCCAGCCGCCGGAGACGCCGGCGACGGACCTGCCGGCCTCCTCGGCCCCGCAGCCGTCCCGAGGGAGGCCTGAGCCGCCGGGCGGGAGGCCCGGCCGTTCGGACGTGACGCCCTCGCCGTCCAGGGGGACGCCCGTGCCGCTCAGGAAGGACGCCGCGCTGCCAGGAAGGGCAGGCCGCCTCTCGCCGAGAGGGGACGGGAGAGGGATCGCCCTGCCCCGGAGGGGAATCGGGCTTCCCGCCAGACCAGCCGCCCTTCATGGGGGCGTTCCCGGTGAGGCCGGTGGTGGCCTGCCGGGGAAGGGGAGCCGGCTGCTGGAGATCGCTGTCCGAGGCTCGCGGCGCGGCCCGGGGTCGTCCGGGCGCGTGCCTGCGGTGGTGCGGCGGTTCCGGCTCGGTGAGGCGCGCCGGGCCCGGCCCGACGGACGTCCCCGCCCGCAGGAGCCGGCCCCGCCCGACCGCCACCCCCAGGGAAACCCCACCTGACCCGGGCCGCCGCTCAGGCGGTGTGTCGGCGTCAGAGCGTCGTCCCGGGAGCCCCACGGCCGATCACGGGGGCCGTTCCGGGGCGCGGCCGCGTCGGGTCGTCGTCCCCGGGGAACTTCCGTCCGGCCCCGGGCCGGCTCGGGTGGCGTGTCGGTGTCACATGGTCATGAGGTTCACTCCGGCTGCCCCTGGGCTGAACTGGAGGCGTTTCTCCAGGCAGACGATCGCCCCGTCGTCGCGTCGGTTGGTGAAGCGGATGTCGTCGGCGAGCGCCCGCATGATCTGCAGCCCGCGCCCGTGGTCGGCCCCGGGGGTGGGGTCGGTCACCTCGTCGGGGTCGAACCCCTGGCCGGTGTCGACGACTCTGATCACACAGAGGTGGTTCTGGACGGACGCGCTGACCGTGTAGTCGTCGCTGGGGACGGCGTGCTTGACGACGTTCGAGCAGGCTTCGGTGAGCATGAGCTCGATGTCGTCGCGGATGTGGGGCACGACTCCGAGCGACCGGAGCGTGCCGTCCAGCATCTGCCTGATCAGCGGGACGCTCGCCGCATCCCTGGGCAGTCGGAGCGCTATCGTGGCCTCCACTGCGTCTCCTCCCGTCTGGATGCGTGACGGTCCCCCTGCCCGCTATCGCCCGTGCCATGCGTGGTTTCGGACGCTCGCGGGCCGGGTTCAGGGCTCCAGGAGCCGGAGGGAGACCTCCATGCAGGCCTTGTCCACCTCGTCCTCGGGGGCGTCCTCCTCCTGCGCCAGCCACTTGCCCGCGTGCAGGGCGAACAGGGCGAGCGAGCGGCTGAGCCGGGTGCCGAGGGGGGTGCCCGGCTCGTTCATCTCCTTGGTGAGCTGCACCATGGTCTGGCGCATCTTGACGAGCTTCGGGTGGTCGCGCAGCGCGGTCTGGTTGCGTTCGAGGAAGCGGGCGATCTCGACGTACCGGGTGTGGGCGAGCGCGGTGGCGTAGCGTTCGACCAGCTCGCGCCGCATCTCGGGGGTCTTGGGCTGGGTCCGGGCCCATTCCAGGAGTTCCTCGATCTCGGCCACGCGGAGATCGACCAGGCTGCCGACGATGTCGTCCTTGGTCTTGAAGTGGTAGTAGAGGGCGGCCTTGGTGACGCCCAGCTCCTCCGCGATCTCTCGCAGCGAGGTCGCCTCGTAACCCTGCTCGTTGAAGAGCTTGAGCGCGATCTCCTGGATCCGGGTCCGAGTGTCTTCCCGCACTTTGCACCTATTTCGACTTGACGGCCGGCAGGTAAGTACCTACCTTATTCTATGCTTGCCGGGCGGCAAGTAAGCAAGATCTCTTCGCAGGATCTCAGGGGGGTACAGGTGGCAGAGCCAGTCGGACGTCGCCGCGAAGTGATGGTCGTCCTGCCAGGGCTGATGTTAGCGATGGTCCTGGCGATGCTCGACAACATGATCGTCGGTACGGCCATGCCGCGCATCGTGAGCGAGCTGGGCGGCCTGAACCACATGTCGTGGGTCACCACAGCTTATGTCCTCGGCACGACCGTCTCGACGCCCATCTGGGGCAAGATCGGCGACCTGTACGGCCGCAAGAACATCTTCATCACCTCGATCGTCATCTTCATGATCGGGTCGGCGCTCTGCGGCATGGCGGGGTCGTCCCTGCTGGGCGGCACCGTCGACGGCATGGGCGAGCTGATCGCGTTCCGCGCGCTCCAGGGCCTCGGCGCGGGCGGCCTCATGGTCAACGTCATGGCCATCATCGGCGACCTCGTCCCGCCCCGCGAGCGCGGCCAGTACCAGGGCATCATGGCCGGCGTCATGTCCCTGGCGATGATCGCGGGCCCGCTCGTCGGCGGCTTCATCACCGACAACCTCGACTGGCGCTGGGCCTTCTACGTGAACCTCCCCGTCGGCGCGGTCGCCCTCGTCCTGCTCGTGCTCAGGCTGCACCTGCCGAAGAGGGAGGCCGGCGAGGTACGCATCGACTGGCTCGGCGCGGCGCTGCTGTCGGTGGCCATCACGGCCATGGTGCTCATCACGACCTGGGGCGGCAGCGAGTACGCCTGGGACTCCTGGCAGATCCTGAGCCTGATCGCCGTCTCCGTCGTCCTCCTCGTGGCGTTCGTCCTCGTCGAGCGGCGCGCGGCCGAGCCGATCATGCCGCTGCAGCTCTTCCGCAACCGCAACTTCTCGCTGATCTCGGCCGTCGGCTTCCTGCTCGGCTTCGCCATGTTCGGCGCGATCACCTTCCTGCCGCTGTTCCAGCAGATGGTCCAGGGCGCCTCGGCCACCAACTCCGGCCTGCTCCTGCTGCCGATGATGGCCTCGTCCATGGTGGTCTCGCTCTTCGTCGGCAAGGCCATCACCTCCACCGGCAAGTACAAGGTGTACCCGGTGATCGGCGGGGTCGGCATGGCGGTCGGCATGTGGCTGCTGTCGACCATGGACGTCCACACCGCCTCGTGGCTGACCGGCGTCTACATCGCCGTCCTCGGCCTCGGCATGGGCTTCCTCATGCAGACGACCATGCTCATCGCCCAGAACAGCGTGGAGCAGAAGGACCTCGGCGTCTCCAGCAGCGCCGCGACCTTCTTCCGCTCGATCGGCGGCTCGTTCGGCGTGTCGCTGTTCGGCGCGATCTTCAACAACGGGTTCAAGTCGGAGCTGACCACCCGCCTCGGCCCGGAGGCCGCGGACAAGCTGGCCGCGGGCGGCGGCAGGATGGACGCCTCGGCGCTCACCCATCTCGACCCGCGGGTGCACACCGGGCTGCTGGAGTCGCTGGCGACGGCGCTGTCCGGCGTCTTCTGGTGGGCCGTCGTCTTCGCGGTGATCGTGCCGTTGGTGGCGGCGTTCGTCAAGGAGGTCCCGCTGCGCGGCGGGGGCCCGGTCGACCCGGCCAGGGCCGAGGCCGTCACCCCGGCCGCCGGCTGACGTCCCTCCCCGGCGGCGGGCCTCCCGCCGCCGGGAAAGCCGGGAAAGCCGGGAAAGCCGGGAAACCCGGGGAAACCCGAGGGCCGGGGGAGCCGGCGAGGCCGGGGGGCAGGTGAAACGGCGCGCGGGTGGAGCGGTCCAATAAATCGGAGGCGCGCAGGGGGCGTTTTGTGGAGAATCCTCCGCATGAACACCATCAGCCGCCCACGGGTGGACGACGCCGCGACCATTCACGAACTGGTCGCGGCCTATGACACCGAGGTCATCGGTTCCCCCGACATGACGCTCGACGACGTCGCCGACATGCTCGCCGAGCCCGGCGCCGACCTCGACAAGGACGGGTGGCTGGTCCACGACTCCGAGGGCAGGCTCGTCGCGTGGGCCTGGGCCCACCGTGTCGGCCTCAGCGACCTCGTCGACGCCGACGTGATCGTCCGGCCCGGCGTGGAGGGCCTGGCCGACGAGCTGTGGACCCTCGTCCTCGACCGCGCCCGCGAGCTGGCCGCCGAGGCCGGCCACGACGCCGCCACCGTGGACGTCGGCGTCTACCGCGGCGACGCCGCCAAGGAGGCGCACGCCAAGGAGCACGGGTTCGAGCCCGGCACCAGCTACCACCGCATGCGCATCGACCACGACGGCCCCGTCGAGCCGCCCGCGCCGCCGCCCGGCCTCACGCTGAGCACCGGCGAGACGGAGGAGGTGCGGCGCAAGGCCCACCAGGTCCACCAGGCGGGCTTCGCCGAGCACTACGGCTTCGTCAAGGTCGACTACGACCACTGGTACGAGCGCCGCCAGTCCCAGAGCTCCACCGACTGGAGCCAGCTCGTCCTCGCCGAGCTCGACGGCCGCCCCGCCGCGGTGCTCATCGGCAACAACCAGTTCGTGCCCGACGAGGACTGCGGCTACGTCGCCACCCTCGCCGTGCTGCCGGAGTTCCGTGGCCGCGGCCTCGGCCGCTTCCTGCTGCGGAACGCCTTCGCCGCCGACGCGGCGCGCGGGCGCAAGGGCACGATCCTCATGGTCGACTCCAACAACACCACGCCCGCCCTCGGCCTGTACGAGTCCGCGGGCATGCGCAGGGTCCTGGCGATCGACGTCTGGCGGCGCAGGCCCTGACCGCCCGGCGGGTCAGACGCGGTGGGCGGCCAGGTGCTCCAGCACCGACTGGTTGGCCTCCCACCCGTCGGGGAACTTGACGGGCACGCCGAGTTGCACCGGCTCCGCCGACGGGTGGGCGTCGAGCAGCTCGGCGATGCCCGCCCTGGCCACGACGACGCAGGCGTGCCGGTGCCGGGAGGCGAGCACGCACAGGCGCCCCGACTCCAGGTGGAAGGCCGTCGCGTCCCTGCGGCCCGACAGCGGGTGCAGCACGATCGTCACGTCGTACTCGCGGCCCTGCAGCCGGTTGGCGGTGTCCACGGTGATCTCCGGGGGCAGCCCGGCGTTCCTGATGGCGGCCACCTGGTCGCGGTGCGCCGCGCCGACGGCGATGCGGTCGGCCGAGACGGGCCGCTCGCCCTGCTCCGAGTACGCGACCGCGCCGCGCTGGAGCAGCCGCGCGGCGAGCAGCGCGACGGCCTGCACGGCCTCGCCGTCGGTGCGGACGGTGTGCCGGTTCGGCAGCTCCAGCAGCGCCCAGCCGGACCGCGCCGCCTCCTCCAGCGCCCGGTCGTGCACCGTCCCCATGCCCTGGGTGGCGAGCTCCAGCCGCCGGTCGTCCGGCCCGGTGCCGGACCTGAACCCGGTGAACGGGTAGAACGCCCGCGACACCACCGGCGCCGCCGAGGCGGGCAGCCGCCACGACACCGGCAGCCGGTGCACCGGCAGGTCGGGGTTGTGCCGCAGCAGCACCGACACCGCGCTCTGCAACGGGTCCCACGACAGGCCCGACCAGCGGTCGCCGTCGACGATGGAGAACGGGTCGAGCTGCCCGGGGTCGCCCACGAACAGCGCCCGCTCGAACAGCCCGGCGATGCGCAGCAGCTTGTCCGAGCGCATCTGGTACGCCTCGTCCACGATCGCCCACGGCCACACCCGGCCGGAGATCCACGCCCACTTGTCGGCTGTCGCGATGACGATGTCGGGGTCGCCGAGGTCCTGCACCCGCGCGCCGACCGTGACGCCCGGCAGGTCGAGCAGCCGGCGCGGCGGCACGTAGCCGCCCGCCGACAGGCGCCCCACGGTCAGGCGCGGGTGCTTGTCGCAGATCCGCGTCACCAGGTCGTCGACCTGCTCGTTCGTCTGGGCGACGATCATGAGCGGCTCGCCGGTGGCGGCGATGTGCGCCGCGGCCCGCACGACCAGCGTGGACTTGCCCGCGCCCGGCGGCGAGTCGACCACCACGCCGCGGTGCCGCGGCAGGTCGGCCAGGACGTCCGCGATGACCTGTTCGGGGCTGCGCGTGTCGGCGTCCTGCTGGACGGTCACGACCACTCCTCCTGGGCGTCGTCGTCGTTCGGCACGTACTCCTGCGGCGGGCCGCCGTGCGTCCACGGCGTGGACTCCGACTCCGGCAGGGCCGGCGAGCCCTGGAAGTCGTCGGTCAGCGACGTGTAGCAGACCCGCTCGCCCACCTCGGGCACCGCTCCCGGCGCCGGCGTCCGGCCCCGGCCCATGCCCTTCGTGATCTTCACGGTGACCAGGCCGCCCGCCGCCGACACCAGCTCCGCGCCCTGGCCGCGGCGCTGCGGGGTGCCGAGCGCGGTGCCCGCGGGCAGGCGTACCGGGTCGTCGGTCTTGACGACCACGAGCGGGCGGAGCTTGCGCGAGCGGCCCTCGCCCTCCGTGTGC
The DNA here is from genome assembly GCF_900109355.1 of Nonomuraea pusilla. GTDB lineage: Bacteria > Actinomycetota > Actinomycetes > Streptosporangiales > Streptosporangiaceae > Nonomuraea > Nonomuraea pusilla. The sequence continues at coordinate 134,168 of NZ_FOBF01000007.1, read as the reverse complement.
CCGGGGTCGGTCTCCACCACCTCGCCGGCGAACGCCTCGCCGGTCAGCCGGAACTCCGCCATGACCAGCGGGTCGTCGTAGGCGCGCTGCACGTCGTAGGCCGCCTGGGCGCGTTCCATGCGGGCCAGCCGGGCGGCGGCGGCCACGGCGCCGTCGCGCCTGGGCTGCGGCGGGCCGCCCTCGGCGATCGCCGCCGCCATGCCGCTGAACGAGGCGCGGTCCTGCTCCCACCGCTGGGCGACGCTCGCCCCCTCGGGCAGGCCGGCCAGCAGGTCGATCGCCCGCCACATCAGCCGCCAGGTGGGTTCGAGCTGGGTGCGCAGCGCCTCGGTGACGCGTTCGGGCGAGCCGCTGTCGATGGCGGGCGCGAGCACCTCGGCGTCGAACCCCGGATCGGTCGCCGGGCCCGCGGGCGGCCAGATGAGGGGGTCCTCGGCGTCGTCGGTGGGGCCGTCGGTGATCCAGTGCAGCAGCGCAGCCAGGTTCGCGTCCTCCAGCCCGCTCTGCCCGGTGGCCCAGTGCCTGCCCAGCTCCTCGGTGGCGGCCGGCATCAGAGACGAGCCCGGGTAGGAGGCGCGCTCGCCCAGGTACGTCAGCCACCGGCCGAGCAGCGGCACCTCCTCCGGCACCGGGTAGGGGCCGTCGGTCCTGCGGAACCGGGTGGAGCGGCCGAGCAGCCTGGTGAAGGCCACCGCCCCCAGGTTCGGCACGACGAGCTGCGGAGCGTCGAGCGCCCGCTCGTACGGGTCGGCGTTCCTGCGCTCCACCGTCTCGGTGTCGGCGAGGAAACTCTCCACGTACGGCAGCAGCACGCCCGCCAGCTCGGCCGCCCAGGCGAACCGCTGGTCGCGGTTGCGCGGCTGGGTCACCACCAGCAGCCGCGGACGGTCCCTGTCGGTGCCGAGCATCGCGGCGAGCGGCGCGGCGGCCTCGCCCGACAGCTTCAGCGGGATGAACACCATCGGCCGCCGCGACAGGTGGCAGTGCCTGACGGTCGCGATCGGCTGCGCGACACCCTCGTGCAGAGCGCGCAGCCGGGCCAGCGAGGTGAGCAGGCTCACGTACGGCGCTCCCCGGGGTCGGCCGCGGCGCCCGTGACGGCTCGGGGGGACCGGCGGCGGTCGGCGGTCATGCCAGGCACTCCTTGCGCAGGCGCTCGGCGTTGCGCAGCAGCCGGGCGATCTCCTCCTGGCCCTCGGCCGGGTGGCGGGTGCCGTCGGCCAGGCCGAGCGCCTCCTCCACCGAGGCGACGCCGCCCAGTTCGTCGCGCACCTGGCGGCCCAACAGGTCGGAGGCGCCCTCCTGGCGGGCCTCGTCACGGCAGAAGAAGCACAGGTCGCAGGCCGACAGGCAGTCGGGCGCGTAACGGGCGTCGGTGCGGCGCAGCGCGTCGGCCAGCTCCGCCGGCGGGCGCGTGGGCAGCCCGTCCTCGCCCGGCGCCAGGTCGAACGTCAGGTCCTCCGGCAGGTCGTCGAGCAGCCGGTCGAGCGCGGTCATCCTGGTGAGCTGGCGGCGCAGCACCGCGAGCTGCCTGCGGACGTCCACCAGCGTCGCGACCGGCCGGTTGGCGAAGTTCTCCGGGCAGACCAGCACCACGTCGTGCGAGACCTTGAGCGGGTCGTGGCCCAGCTCCTCCAGCAGCGCGCGCAGCGCCAGCACGTACACGGCCGCCTGCCTGGCCGCCGCGGCCACCGCCGACGGGTCGGCCTGCCCGTCGATCACCGCGAACGACTTGATCTCCACGATGTGGAAGCGGCCGCCGAGCTGGAACGCCACGACGTCCGGCTCCAGGTACGCGGTGCTGCCGGCGATCTCCAGGCTGAGCAGCGGGTGGTCGTACAGGGTGCCGGCGCCGGGGGCGCCGGCCGCGGCGCGGTCGATCAGCGCCCTGGTGTGCGCGTGCCGCAGGTGCGCGCCGACGTTCTCCACGTCGTGGTAGGCCACCTCGGCGATCGGCAGGCCGAGCACCTCGCGCAGCATGCGCAGCAGCTCGGCGCAGCCGTCGGCCTTCACCAGCGACTCGAACGCGTTCCCCCGGGTGATGGCGAACGGCGACTGGCCGAACGGCGCGGGGAAGCCCAGGTGCCGGGCGGCGGCGTCCTTGTCGATGCCGGCGCCGTCGAGCAGCGCCCTGCGGGCGCAGCCCGGGTTGGCGGCGAGGGCCGCGATGGCGCGGGCGTCGTGGGGGCTCTGCGGCGTCGTGCCGCGCAGCGCCGCGAGGCGCTCGCCCGGCCCGCTCGTGGACCGCTTCAAGCCGCTCACCTGGCTTCCTCCTTGACGATCGTGCTCAGCGTAGCGGCGCCGAACAGCCTGGCCACGTCACCGAGCTGGGATGTCGCGCGTTGTGCCAGCTCGGCGCGGTCCCGCGTGTCGCGCTCGGCGTGGACGGCCAGCTCGGCGCGGGCGGCGGCGGCGACCCGCTCGGGGTCGGGCGGGGCGACGTCGCCGTCGGCGCCGCCGGGGATGTTCCTCGCCAGGCCGGCCAGCAGCCGGGTCGCCCGCTCGTCGGGGGCCGCGGCGCCCGCCGCGGCTGTGGCTGCGGCTGTGGCGATGGCGATGGCGCAGGTCAGGAAGTCGACGCGCGGGCTCAGCGGGCCGATGACGCGGCGTTCGAGCGGCCAGGCGCTGAGCGTCAGCAGGCCGCGCGCGGGGGAGAGGCGGTCGGTCAGCGCCGCGCACAGGTAGTAGGGCCGCCCGTACGGCGACGAGCGGAAGGAGCGCGCCTCGTCGCGGCGCAGGCTGGTGAGCTGGGCACTGCGGATGGTGCCGCCGAAGAACGCGCCGCTCACCGCCACGATCAGCCGCGGCTGGGCGGGGGCGCTGAGCAGGTGCAGCGCCTGGTGGACCTGCTCGCGCACGGTGACCAGCCGGGGCGCGGGCGGCTCGGGCGGGCCGGCGGGGACGGTGCTCACGAGGGCGTCCCAGGCGCGCTCGGCGTGGCGCAGCTCGGCGCGCAGGACGCGGGCGGTGCCGGTGTCCCTGGCGCGCATGGCCCTGCGGACGGCCGAGCGCAACTCGTCGATGCGCCGCTCCAGGTCGTCCAGCCGGTCACTCATGGCGCGAGGCTACCAGTGGTTCCACTAATTACCAGCAATATCAGGATATTGGTGGCCAGTTCGTAATCTACAATGTAAAGGCCCCCGCAGAGCGGGGGCCGATGGGACGTCAGGCGGCCGGTACGGCGAGGACCCAGGCGCGGTCCTCGGTCAGGAAGCGGTCGAGACGCAGCCCGGACGCCTTCAGCTCGGCCGCCAGGTCCTCGTCCGTCAGGCGCCTGGACAGGAACGGCTGCCTCCAGACCCGGTCGCCGTGGGTGTAGCGCATCGCCGCGTCGAAGACGTCCGGCCGGATCTCCTCGAACCTCTCCAGCGTGACCGTGAGGCCGTCCTCGGTCCTGCCGCGCCCCACCCGGCCGGGGTCGTGCCGCTCCGGCGGCAGCCACTGGATGAGCACCGAGCCGCCCGGCCGGACGTGCCGGGCGCAGGTGTCGAGCAGGCCGCGCCGGTCGGCGTCGTCCGGCGTGTTGACGAGCTGCGACGCCAGCATGACCGCGTCGAAGCGCCGGTCGAGCCGCAGGTCCTGGACCCGCGCGAGCACGGTCTCCGCGCCGCGGACGTGTGCCAGCATCTCGGGCGACTCGTCCACGGCGACGACGGAGAACCCGTGCTCGACGAGCGCGTGGGTGACGCGGCCCACGCCGGAGCCGAGATCCAGGACGCTGCCGCCGGGCGGGGCCACCCCGGCGACGAGCTGGGCCTCGCCGGCGGGCTTGAGGAGGAGGTAGAACTCGACTGGTGAACCGTCGGGGGTGATCGAGCCGGGGCCCGTGCCGCTACTCTCCATGCCAGTTTTGTCCATGAAGGCACGGTAACCGTGGAACGCGCGGATCGACATAGGCAAGTGGCGCGCGGGGCAGGATGCCGGCGTGACCAGCGAGACCCGTCGGGTGGTGGGGGCGGCCGCGGGGCTGGCCGCGTTCCCCCTCGTCTACCACCTCACCGAGGCGGGCGCCCGCGCGCTGCGCCAGGCGTACGCCTCCTTCGGCCCGGCCTGGGCGGGCGCCCTCTGGCTGGCCGCCGTGGCCGTGCTCGTCGCCGTGCTCGGCGCCTGGCCCGCGGCCGCGCTCGCCTGCGGGCTGCCGCTCACCGCGGCCGGGCTGCTGTTCGCGCTGGACGCCGACACGGCCCTCGGCCTGGCCGACGCGCTGCGGCCGGTCTCCGCCCGGCCGCCGTGGCCGGAGGCGGGTGAGCCGCCCGGGGCGGTGGCGGGCACCACCGGCCTGTACGTCCTCGTGGGAGCCCTGCTGCTGCTGTCGGCCGTGCGCCGCCACCCGCGCGCGACCCTCCGCCGGTAGGTGTAGAAGGCCCGAACTATCCGGGGATGGGCGACCCGCCCGGGTAAGTCCGAAAGGCCGGAACTATCCTGTGGCGCGTGACCCGACGCGACCCAGGCCGCCGCAGGGCCCTGCTCGACGCCGCCGACCGGGTCATCACGCGGGTGGGCCCGGAGGCGTCGATGGCGGAGATCGCCGCCGCGGCCGGCATCACCAAGCCCGTCCTCTACCGGCACTTCGGCGACAAGAGCGGGCTGTACCGGGCGCTGGCCGACCGGCACGTCCGCACCGTCATCGCCCAGCTGCGCCCCCACCTCACCGCGCCGGGCGCCGACCTCCGCGCCAGGGCGAGAGCCGCCATCGACGGCTACCTCGACCTGGTCTCCGCCAACCGCGACCTCTACCGCTTCCTGTTCCACCGGGCCGGCGCCGAGGACACCAGGGTCCGCTCGCACATGACGGCGCTCGTCCGCGGCCTGGGTGAGGAGGTGGGCGACGTGCTCGCCGCCCAGAGCGCGGTGCCCGACCCGGTGCGGGCCCAGGTGCTCGGCCACGCGTTCGTCGGCATGGTGCAGGCCACCGCCGACTGGTGGCTGGAGCACCCGGAGGTCGACCGCGAGCAGGTGGTCGAGGGACTGGTGGACGTCGTCGCGGCCGGAGTCAGTCCCCGAACCGGGAGAGCCGCCCGTGGCGGCGGGCGTACCGCAGCGCCCCAGCGAACAGCGCCAGGGTCGCGGCCAGGTACACGGCGTTGAGCGCGGCCGCCCACGCCATCCGGTCCCACGGCACCGCGCCTCCCGCCATGACCGTGCGCATGCCCTCGAAGACGTGCGAGGCGGGCAGGAACCACGCCACCGTCCGGAGCGGCGCGGGCAGCACCGAGATCGGGTAGAAGATCCCGGCGAGCGGCTGCACGACGAACACCAGCGACCAGGCGATCACCTGCGCGTTCTCGCCGAAGCGGAGCACCGCGGCGATGCCGACCAGGCCGAGCGACCAGCCGAGGACGAGCAGCAGGCCCACGAACGGCACGAGGCCCACGCCGAGACCGGTCACCCCGAACCCGTACAGCGCGAACGCCAGCCCCGCCATCACGGCCACGGCGAAGGCCACCTTCCCCAGCGAGAACAGCACGAGGCCGAGGAGGTACTCCACGCTCGACAGCGGGCAGACCTGCACGTTGAGCAGGTTGCGCGACCAGATGTCCTCCAGGAAGGCGATGGAGATCTCGTTGCTGGCCTTCTGCAGCACCTGCCACAGCAGCACCGCCCCCAGCAGGAACGTCACCACGAACGGCACCCGCTGCGTCTGCAGGAACAGCGTGACGAACCCCCACAGCAGCAGCTCGACGGTGGGCCAGAACAGGACCTCGAACATGCGCATCGGGCTGCGCCGCAGCGCGGCGAAGTCGCGCCGCACCACGCCCATGATCCGCATGCGGCGGGCCGCCAGGCTCAGCGGCGGCAGCGTCAGGGCCTGCGGGGCCGACGGGGGAGTGGCGGCGGTCATCCGCGTGCCACCTTCAGGAACACCTCTTCCAGGTCCTCGGCGCCGTAGTGCCCGGCCAGCTCCTTCGCGCTGCCGGAGGCGACGATCAGCCCGTGCGACATGAAGCAGATCCGGTCGCACATGCGCTCGACCTCGCGCATGTTGTGGGAGGTGATCAGCATGGCGCTGCCGTCCTGCCTGGCGAGGGCCGACAGCAGGCCGCGGATGCGGTCGCCCGCGTCGGGGTCGAGGTTGGCCGTGGGCTCGTCGAGCACGAGCAGCCTCGGCCGGTTGAGCAGCGCCTTGGCGAGCTGCACGCGGGTGCGCTGGCCCGACGACAGCGTCATCACCTTCCGCTTGGCCAGCGGCCCCAGCTCGAACAGCTCGACCAGCTCGGCGACCCGCTCGCGGGGGCGGCGCACCGCGTACATGCGGGCGAACGCGTCGAGCACCTCGTGCACCCGCAGCGCGCCGGGCAGGTCCACGTAGCTGGCCGCGAAGTTGATGCGGCTGAGCACCTCGACGCGGTGCCGGGCCAGCTCCTGGCCGAACAGCACGATGCTGCCGGAGTCGGGCGTGATGAGCCCGAGCACCATGTGCAGGGTGGTGGACTTGCCCGCGCCGTTGGGCCCGAGGAGCGCCACCACCTCGCCCTCGCCGACGGTGAGGCTCACGTCGTTCACCGCGGTGACCGGCCCGAAGCGTTTCACCAGACGGGTGGCCTCCAGAATGGACACCGCACCAGCGTGCGTCCCGCCCCCGCCCCGAGGCAATGGATTTTCACCGAGCCGCGCCGGACTTTGAACCGCGTCTGTCGCAAGCGTGGCCCCGCCCCTGGCGCGAAGGGGCGGGGCCACGCTTGCGCGCGGTCCTGCCGCTAGTGCGAGCCGGCCAGGTCCAGGTCCTTCACCCGGGGGTCGCCCTCGTCCGCGAAGTAGTCGTCGCGGGACGTGGCGTCCTCGCCGTCGCGCACCTTCAGCGCGCGGAACAGCAGCGTGCCGAGCACGGCCACGACCAGGTTGACGATCAGCGCGAGGAAGCCCGTGTAGATCGTCATCGGGGTGTCGAGGCCGAGGTTCTTCAGCGCGAAGGCGGAGCCGCCGAAGTGCAGCTTGCCGTTGGCCGGGTTCGGGGTGAGGTACAGCATCCACAGGCCGGCCGCCAGGCCCGCCGCCCAGCCCGCCATGAGGCCGCCCTTGTGGAACCAGCGGGTGTAGAGGCCGAGCGCCACCGACGGCAGCGTCTGCAGGATGATGACGCCGCCGATGAGCTGCAGGTCGATCGAGAACTGCGGGTCGAGCAGCAGGATGCACAGCACGGCGCCCACCTTGACCACGAGCGACACCAGCTTGGACACCTTCGCCTCCTGGGCGTCGGTGGCGTCGCGGTTGATGTACTCGCGGTAGATGTTGCGGGTGAACAGGTTGGCCGCCGCGATGGACATGATCGCCGCGGGCACGAGCGCGCCGATGCCGATGGCCGCGTACGCCACGCCGGCGAACCAGTCGGGGAAGAGCTGGTCGAACAGCACCGGCACGATGGTGTTCGAGTCGGCCTTGCCGCCCGGGCCGACGATGGGCTTGGTGCCCGCCGCGATGGCCATGAAGCCGAGCAGCGCGATGAGGCCCAGCACGAGGCTGTAGGCAGGCAGCGCCGACATGTTGCGCTTGATGACGTTGCGGTTCTTCGAGGCCAGCACCCCGGTGAGGCTGTGCGGGTACAGGAACAGCGCGAGCGCCGAGCCGAACGCCAGCGAGACGTACTGGAGCTGGTTGGCGCCGGTGAGCAGGATGCCGTCGGCGGGGGCGGGGGTCTTGGCGAACTTCGCCGCCGCCGAGTCGAAGATGTGGCCCCAGCCGCCCAGCTTGGCCGGGATGTAGACGACCGCGGCGATGATCACGATGTAGATCAGCGCGTCCTTGACGAACGCGATCAGCGCCGGGGCGCGCAGGCCCGACTGGTAGGTGTAGGCGGCGAGGATCGCGAACGCGATGACGATGGGCAGGTGCCCGGTGATCCCCATGGCCTTGAGCACTGCCTCGATGCCGACGAGCTGCAGCGCGATGTACGGCATGGTCGCCACCAGCCCGGTGATCGCGATGATCAGCGCCAACGTGGGCGACCCGAAGCGGGCCCTGACGAAGTCGGCCGGGGTGACGAACCCGTGGACGTGCGACACCGACCACATGCGGGCGAGCACGAGGAACACCAGCGGGTAGACGACCACGGTGTACGGCAGCGCGTAGAAGCCGAGCGCGCCCGCGCCGAACACCAGGGCGGGCACGGCGACGAAGGTGTAGGCCGTGTAGAGGTCGCCGCCGACGAGGAACCAGGTGATCCAGCTGCCGAAGCTCCGGCCGCCGAGGCCCCACTCGTGCAGGCTCTCGATGTTCTCGGGCCGCCTCCACCTGGCCGCCACGAACCCCATCACGCTGACGGCGAGGAACAGCACCGCGAAGACGACCAGCTCGGTCGTGTGCGCGTTCACTTGGTCATCCTGTAGACGATCGTGGTGCAGGTGACGCCGACCGCGATGAAGGCGATCTGGAGCCAGTAGAACAGCGGAAAGCCCAGCAGCCGCGGCTCGTCGGAGTTGAAGAGGAACGTCAGCAGCGGCAGCACGATCGGCACCACCAGCAGCCAGTTCCAGGGGCTGCGGTCGGTGCGCGGCCGCCCGGGTTCCCGGGTTGTCATCGAACCCTCCAAGAAAGGGATCAGGAGCCGGTTCGGCGCCGGCTCCTGACAGTTCGTCAATGGGGGGAGATTAGCTTTCAGGAGTATTACCTGAAATGTCGGCTATATTACAGTTTGAGTAAAATGTGGCGTTTGTCCCAGAATATGAGACTCACGTTGAGCTGGAGAGGTCGAGGTCCTTGACGCGAGGGTCTCCCTCGTCCGCCGTGTACTGGTCGGGGCGGGTGCCGTCGGGCCCGTCGGGGGCGCCGAGCGCCCTGGCCGCCAGCGTGGCGAGCGCCGCCACGACCAGGTTGACGATCAGCGCGAGGAAGCCCGCGTAGACCGTCATCCTCGTGTCGAGGCCCAGCTTCGCCAGCGGGAACGCCGAGCCGCCGAAGTGCGCGTGCTTGGTGGCGGGGTTCTCGATGACGTACAGCATGGCCAGGCCCGCGCCCATGCCCGCGACCCAGCCCGCGATCAGCCCGCCCCGGTGGAACCACCGGGTGAACAGCCCGAGCGCCACCGACGGCAGCGTCTGCAGGATGATGACGCCGCCGATGAGCTGCAGGTCGATGGAGAACTGCGGGTCGATGAGGAGGATGAACAGCACCGCCCCCACCTTGACCACGAGCGACACCAGCTTCGACACCTTCGCCTCCTGGACGTCGGTGGCGTCGCGGTTGACGTACTCGCGGTAGATGTTGCGGGTGAACAGGTTCGCCGCCGCGATCGACATGATCGCCGCGGGCACCAGCGCGCCGATGCCGACCGCCGCGAACGCCACCCCGGCGAACCAGTCGGGGAACATCCGGTCGAACAGCTGCGGCACGACGGTGTTGACGTCGGTGCCGATCGGCTTGACCCCCGCCGCGATCGCCATGTAGCCGAGCAGCGCGATGAGCGCGAGCAGCAGGCTGTAGGCGGGCAGCGCCGACATGTTCCGCTTGATGACGTCGCGGTTCCTCGACGCGAGCACGCCGGTGACGCTGTGCGGGTACAGGAACAGCGCCAGCGCCGACCCCAGGGCCAGCGTGACGTACTGGAGCTGGTTGTTCGCGTTGAGCAGGACGCCGTCGCCGGGCGCCGGGGTCGCGGCGAACTTGGCCTGCGCGTCGCCGAAGATCGCCGGCCAGCCGCCCAGCCGGGCCGGGATGTAGACGACCGCGACGAGGATGACCAGGTAGATGAGGATGTCCTTGACGAACGCGATCAGCGCGGGCGCCCGCAGCCCCGACTGGTAGGTGTAGGCCGCCAGGATGACGAACGCGATGATCAGCGGCAGGTCGCTGAGCAGCCCGCTGCCCGAAACCCCCATCGTCTTCAGCACCGCCTCGATGCCGACGAGCTGCAGCGCGATGTACGGCATGGTGGCCACGATGCCGGTGATCGCCACCAGCAGCGCGAGCGTCGGCGAGCCGAACCGCAGCCGTACGAAGTCGGCGGGCGTGACCAGGCCGTGCACGTGCGACACCGACCACAGCCTGATCATGACGAGGAACACGATCGGATACGTGATCACGGTGTACGGCAGCGCGAAGAACCCCGCCGCGCCGGCGCCGAACAGCAGCGCGGGCACGGCCACGAACGTGTACGCCGTGTAGAGGTCGCCGCCGATGAGGAACCAGGTGATCCAGGCGCCGAAGCTGCGCCCGCCGAGCCCCCACTCGTGCAGGCTCAGCAGGTCGTCGGGACGCCGCCAGCGCGCGGCGACGAACCCCATGCCGCTGACCGCGAGGAACAGGGCGGTGAAGACGACGATCTCGGTGACGTGGTCGCTCACGGCCGCCTCCTGCCGCGCCTGGTGACGCGGTAGACCAGCGTGGTGGTGGCGACGCCGAGGGCGATGAAGGCGATCTGGAGCCAGTAGAAGAGCGGGAAGCCGAACAGCCGGGGCTCGTCGGCGTTGTACAGGAACGTCATCAGGGGGATGGCGATGGGCACGAGCAGCAGCCAGTTCCAGGGGCTGCGGTCACTCTTGTCATCGGGCACGGCGGTCTCCTCGGGGGTGGGTTCCTGGCTGGCGTACTCCTCACGACATGCGTCCGCCGGGGTGCGGCTCTTCCACCGCAGAGTAATGACGCCACGACCACGCCCACGTCACCGATCGCCGAGCGGTCTGCTCCTCGCGGCGAACGGTCGCCCGCCGGTCCTCCGGCAAGGCGCGGGGAAAAGGTGACATGAGGTGTCGGGTTTTCCCGGCAGCATCACCGGCATGATTGCTGTGGTTGCGGGCGCGACCCGCGGTACGGGACGAGGCATCGCCGTCCAGCTCGGCGCCGTCGGCGCCACCGTCTACTGCACCGGCAGGAGCACCCGGGAAGGGCGTTCCGAGGTGAACAGGGCCGAGACGATCGAGGAGACCGCCGAGCTGGTCACGGCGGCCGGAGGCACCGGCATCCCCGTACGCGTCGACCACCTCGACCCCGCGCAGGTCGAGGCCCTGGCGGCGCGCGTCGAACGCGAGCAGGGCAGGCTCGACGTCCTGGTCAACGACATCTGGGGCGCCGAGCACCTGTGGGAGTGGAACACCCCCGTCTGGAAGCACGACATGGACAAGGGCCTGCGGCTGCTCAGGCTGGGTATCGAGACCCACGTCGTCACCAGCCGGTTCCTCCTGCCCGTGATGATCAGGAACCGGGGCGGGCTGGTCGTCGAGGTGACCGACGGCACCAAGGAGTTCAACGAGACGCGCTACCGGGAGAACGTCTACTACGACCTGGCCAAGACGTCGGTGAACCGGCTGGCGTTCGCCTGGGCCGCCGAGCTGCGGCCGTACGGCGGCACGGCGGTCGCCCTGACCCCCGGGTTCCTGCGGTCGGAGGCCATGCTCGACCACTTCGGCGTGACCGAGGAGAACTGGCGCGAGGCCGAGGCCGACCCGGCCTGGGCGGTGTCGGAGACGCCCGCGTACGCGGGGCGCGCGGTCGCCGCCCTGGCCGGCGACCCGGACAGGGAGCGCTGGAGCGGCCGCTCGCTCACCAGCGGCGAGCTGGCCGAGGCGTACGGGTTCACCGACGTCGACGGCAGCAGGCCGCAGGTGTGGCGCTTCATCACGGAGGTCATGGAACGGGGCGGGACAGCCGACCCGTCCACCTACCGCTGACCCTGCCCCGCCCTCGCACCCCTGGGTAGGGTGTGCGGGCTGGGGGCTACGCCGAGGTCCGGGGTCGGTCAGGAGGGGGGCGTGGGGTCCGGGGCGGAGGCGTACAGGGCGGACAGGCGGGCGGCGGCCTCGGCGGCCATGGCCCGCAGCTCGGGCGGCCCCAGCACCTCGGCCTCCGGCCCAAACCTGAGCACCTGCGAGTACGCCACCGCCAGCGACTCCACGGCCAGCCGCACCGTGCCGTCGGGCCGCAGCGACTCCAGCGCGGCGGGCAGGGCGGCCGGGTCGGCGACGTGACGCAGCATCCGCAGCCCCGCCGGGGTCAGCCGCAGCGTGACCTCCTCCCTCAGCAGGGAGCGGCCGAACGCGGCCGCCTGCTCCGCCCAGAAGCCCGCCAGGTCGAAGCCGGGGTCGCGCTCGAACGGGACCTCGCCCAGGCGGACCTCGCCCACCCGGTCCACCCGGAAGATCAGGAACCCCCGCCCCTCCGTGCCGCGCCCCTTCGTGCCCCCCTTCTTGCCGGGGCCGGTGAGGCGGGCGGCCAGGTACCACACGCCCGCCTTCAGCACGAGCCCGTACGGCTCCAGCTCCCGCACCCGCTCCCTGTACGCGACCGTGACAGGCAGGTCGCTCCACACGGCCCTGGCCAGGGGGCCGAGCGCCGCGGGCGGCGGGTCGTCCCCGGCGAACCACCCGGGGGCGTCCAGGTGGAAGCGCTGCGCGGCCGCGTCGGGGGCGTCGCGCAGCGCGGGCGAGAGCGCGGCGGCCGCCTTGAGCCTGGCCGTCTGCGCCACGCCGGCGAGCCCCATCTCGCGCAGCGCGGCGGGCACGCCCGACAGGAACAGGGCCTGCGCCTCGGCCCGGTCCAGGCCGGTCAGCCTGGTGCGGTAGCCGTCGAGCAGGCGGTAGCCGCCGCGCCGCCCCCGGTCGGCGTACACGGGCACGCCCGCCTCCGACAGCGCGAGCACGTCCCTGTGGACGGTGCGCTCCGACACCTCCAGCTCCTCGGCCAGCTCGGCCGCCGTCATCGCGCCGCGGCCCTGCAGCAGCAGGACCAGCGACATCAGCCGCGCGGCGCGCACAGCGGCAGCACCACCCCGGACGGGTACGCGGGGGAGTGGAAGACCTCCACGTCGGCGGGCACCATGGGGCCGTCCTCGCCGAGGGGGCGGCCGGTGCCGGGGTTGCGGGCGATCGTCGGGTACGCCCCCGCGGCGACGTGGACGCGGACGCGATGGCCACGTCCGAAGCGGTGCCCGATCGGCCACAGGTCCACCTCGACGCGGCGCACCTCGCCGGAGGGCCCGTCGAGCGGGCCGAGCCGCCGCACCCCCTCGCACAGGTTGAACGACCTGCCGTCGGGGTGCACGTCGCACACCCGCACGACCACGTCCACCCAGGGGGTGCTGGAGCGGACGTACAGCTCGGCGCGCACCGGGCCGATCGCCTCCACCTCGGCGTCGAGCGCGGGGGAGCTGTAGACGAGGACGTCCCTGCGGGCCTCCAGGCGGCGCTGGTCGCGCGGGCGCGAGTCGGCCAGCAGCACGGGCCCGCCGATGACGGGCGTCGGGTGCGCCGGGTGGTAGCGGAAGCGGTCGGGCCCGGACTCGCGCGGCTCCCCGGGCTCCAGCCCGAAGCCCGGCTGCAGGTGCCAGCGCCGCTCCCGCGCGCCGGGCACCGGCCAGTCGGGGTAGCCGCGCCACTCCCCGGCGCCCGTGACGTACAGCCGCACGGGGTCGCGGCGCAGCAGGGACGTCTCGCCGAGCAGGTGGGCGCGGAACCAGGTCACGGCCTCGGCCATCGAGACCCGCCCGTGCCTGCCGTCGACGTGGTACCAGGGGCCGATGGTCAGGTGCGGACGGCGTCCGGCCGCGCGCATCGCCAGGTAGTCCTTGAGCTGCCACGGCAGGAACACGTCGTACCAGCCCCCGAGCATGGTGACCGCCGCGTTCACCTCGCCCACCCTAGGGGAAAAGTCCCGTTTGTCCCAGTACGGCACCGCGGGGTCGGCGTGGTGGGTCACCAGGTCGCGGAAGAACGGCAGGGGCCGCCCGGCGCTGGCGAGGTCCATCTCGGCCACCGGGCGGGCGGTCAGCACGGCCCGCCTGGCCGCCCTGGGCGCGACGAACGCGGCGGTCGTCCCGCCGAAGGGCCGCGACATGCCGTCGGTCAGCGTGGTCCAGCTCAGCGCGGACTCCAGGGCGAACGCGCCGCCGAGGTACGCGGCGTCCCTGAACTGGGAGGCCGTGATCTGCGTGGCCATCGCCTTCAGGTCGGGCCCGGCCTCGGCGGCGACCGCCCACTGGGCGTAGCCGAGGTAGGAGGGGCCGTACATGGCCAGCGAGCCGCCGTACCAGGGCTGGGCCCGCAGCCAGTCGAGGGTGGCCAGGCCGTCGTCGCGCTCGTCGCCGAGCGGGTCGAGCCTGCCGCCCGAGCCGAAGCCGCCCCGGCAGCTCTGGATCACCACGTGGAAGCCCTGCCGGGCGAAGCCGCGCCCGTACACCAGGCCGAACAGCCCGCGCCTGCCGTACGGCGAGCGCATCAGCACGACCGGCGCGGGCCCTCCGCCGGGCGGGGCATAGTGGTCGGCCAGCAGCGTCACGCCGTCGGGCATCGGGACGGGCAGGTCGCGCCTGAGCCGGACACGTCTCATGCACCAACCTGTAACAGATGCGGCGCGGGGGAGGGTAGTTACGGTCGCGTAGGGGTGTCCCGCCTTGGCAAACTATCCGGTCATGGGACGAATCACCTCGTACGTCGCCTTGGGGGACAGCTTCACGGAAGGACTGGAAGACCCGGCCGAGCACGGCTTCCGCGGCTGGGCGGACCGGCTGGCCGAGCACGTCGACGCCGCGCAGCCAGGACTGCGCTACGCCAACCTCGCGGTACGCGGCCGGCTCATCGACGAGATCGTCTCCGAGCAGGTGCCGAAGGCCGTCGAACTGGGCGCCGACCTCGTGTCGCTCTGCGCGGGCGGCAACGACATCCTGCGCCCCGGCAGCGGGCCCGCCGCCGTCGCCCGCCGCCTGGAGGAGGGGGTCAGGACCCTCACCGAGGCGGGGGCCAGGGTCATGCTCTTCACCGGGTTCGACCTGCGGCACGTCCCGGTGATGCGGCTCGCGCACAGCAAGATCGAGATCTACAACCTGCACATCCACGACATCGCCCGCCGCCACGACGCCGTGCTCGTGGACCTCTGGCCCATGACGGTCTTCCGTGACGCCCGCGCGTGGAACGCCGACCGGCTCCACCTCAGCCCGGACGGCCACCGCCGGGTCGCGCTGCGCGCGGCCGAGGTGCTCGGCGTCCCGGTCGAGCAGGACTGGCGGGAGCCGTACCCGCCGCGCCGCCCCCCGATCTGGACGGCCGCCCGCAAGGAGGACCTCCGCTGGGCCAAGGACCACCTCCGCCCGTGGATCACCCGCCGCCTCCAGGGCCGCTCCTCAGGCGACGGCGTCCGCCCCAAACGCCCCGAGCTCGCCCCTCTCGCCACCAGCTCCCGCTGACCACACCGGTCACTGCGCTGCTCCTTCCGCGACGGCTAGCTGTAGTGCTGGAAGCGGGGCCAGAGGGCGGGCCAGGGCTGGGCGGGGGTGCGGCAGAGGTGGACGGGCAGGCCCTGCTCCTCGTTGTCCACGCCCACGCCGTTGTCGACGCGGGCGCGCTCCTCGCAGGAGGCGAACAGCGCCCGGCCGCGGGGGCCGATGTTCACCACGACGGCGATCGTCGCGTCGGCGGGCGGCGGGCCGTACTCGTGGAGCTGGTTGTGGCCGGAGTAGACGCGGGTCAGCCCGGCCCGGCGCAGGGCGCCGTACTCGCCGTAGCTGCCGGTCAGGACGACCGCGCGGGCCCTTTCGCTCTCGGGCAGCTCGTCCAGGACCCGCCGCACGGTGGCGGCGAACCGCGGCCAGCCGACCGACTCGCGCGCCGTCTCGTTGATCGCGGGCACCGGCGTGGCGGCGAGCCGCGCCTCGGGGATGACCGGCAGCGCGATGACGGCCGACAGCAGCCCGGTGGCGGCCAGCCCCGCGTACGCCGCCCGCACCCGCGCCCTCCCCGCCGACTCCACCGAGACGCAGCCCGCCGCGAACAGCATGGCGATCAGGCCGCCCGTGTAGTCGAAGCGCCCGCCGCTCGCCAGCGTGAGGGCCGCGGCCACCGGGTAGGCCACGGCCAGCGCCCGCACCCGCCGGTCGCGCCACATCCGGGCGAACCCGAACGCCGCGATCACCGCCGCCGCCGGCCCGAACAGGACGACCTGCATCGGCACGAACAGCGCCCGCATCTCGCCGCCCTTGGTGTCGCTGAGCGCGGCGGCCATGGCGAGCTGCGGCCAGCCGTGGGTGGCCTGGTAGACGAGGTTCGGCACGGCCAGGACGACGGCGAGCAGCGCGCCGCCCCACAGCCAGGGGCTCGCCAGCGTCCGCCGCGGCCCCGCCAGCAGCAGCCCCGCCGCCAGCCCGAGCACCAGCAGCGCGATCAGGTGCTTGTTGTACGTCGCCACCCCCACCACCGCGCCCGCCGCGAGCCACCAGCGCGGCTGCCCGCGCGTCAGCGCCCTGAGCATGAACAGGACGGCCGCCGCCCACAGCGGCAGGTCGTAGCTGATGGTCAGCGAGAAGTGCCCGGCGATCAGCGGGTACGTCCCCGTGGCCGCGCCGAGCGCCGCCAGCACCTGAGCGACCGCCCCGCCGCCCAGCTCGCGCGCGATCAGCGACACGAGCACGACGAGCACCGCGGCGGCCAGCGCGGGGAACACCCGGATCCCGGTCTGCGTGTCGCCGAACAGCGCGATGCCCGCCCTGGTCAGCAGCGGTGTCATCGGCGGCTGGTCGACGTACCCCCAGGCGGGGTGCCAGGCGAGGACGCGGAAGTACAGCTCGTCGCGGTGGTAGCCGTAGCCGGTGCTCGCGGTGAGCAGCGCGGCAGGCAGGAGGAGCGCGATCAGCGTGACGGGCCGCCACGCCCAGGACCGTCCCATGAACGCCCAACCTAGATCACGCCGGGCGTCTCGTGAAGCCCGCGGGCCCCACCCGTGGGAACGAGCGCGGGATTCACGGGCGGCGGCGGCCGGCGCGTTCGCGTTGCGCGATCTTGATCCAGGGGGTTAACCTGTCGGCATGCGAAATCACGCTCAGCTCCAGTGGTGGCGCCGCTCCTAGGCGGCGCGTGTTTCGCATTCCCAAGGACGGCCGCCCCGGATGGCGGCCTTTCTCGTGTCCGCCCCCGGGGCATGATCTTTATGACATGAGGGGCAGCAAGTGGAGACGAGCGGATATACGACCGCCGGGGGCATCAAGGTCGAGCGCGAGGCGCGCGACGTCCCGGAGGCGG
The DNA here is from genome assembly GCF_900109355.1 of Nonomuraea pusilla. Taxonomy (GTDB): domain Bacteria; phylum Actinomycetota; class Actinomycetes; order Streptosporangiales; family Streptosporangiaceae; genus Nonomuraea; species Nonomuraea pusilla. The sequence goes on along the minus strand of NZ_FOBF01000007.1, from coordinate 117,234 downwards.
CGCTCGAGGAGATCGTCACGGCGCTCGGCGAACGCCGCGGCGGCGCCTTCTCCTCCGGCATGGACTACCCGGGCCGCTACAGCCGATGGGCCTTCGGCTACGTCGACCCCTGCCTTGAACTGGTCGCCAAGGGCCGCGTCATCGCCGCCACAGCCCTGAACGAGCGCGGCCGCGTCCTGCTGCCCGCCGTCGCCTCGTGCCTGCTGGCCGCCGGCAAGCCGGTCTCGCCGCCCACCGCCGAGCGGGTCGAGGTGTACGTCCCCGAGCCGGGCGACGACCACCTGCCCGAGGAGATGCGCAGCCGCAGGCCGACCGTGTTCACCGCGATCCGCGAGGTGATCGCCGCCTTCCGCGGCGACGACCCGCACCTCGGCCTGTACGGCGCCTTCGGCTACGACCTGGCCTTCCAGTTCGAGCCCATCAGGCAGGAGCTCGTCCGCCCCGACGACCAGCGCGACCTCGTCCTGCACCTGCCCGACCGGCTCGTCGTCATCGACAGGCAGCGCGAGACCAGCGTCGAGTACCGCTACGAGTTCACCGTCGACGGCGCCACCACGCGCGGCCTGGAGCGCACCGGCTCCTCCGTCCCGCAGGTCACCCCCACCGACATCCCGGAGAACCCGGTGAGGGGGGAGTACGCCAAGGTCGTCGCCGCCGCCAAGGAGAGGTTCAAGCGCGGCGACCTGTTCGAGGTCGTGCCCGGCCAGGTGTTCCACGCCGTCTGCACCGACCCGTCCGCCTTCTACCGCGGGCTGCGCCACAGCAACCCGGCGCCGTACGAGTTCATCATCAGCCTGGGCGAGGGCGAGCACCTGGTCGGCGCCTCGCCCGAGATGTACGTCAGGGTCACCGGCGACCGCGTCGAGACCTGCCCCATCTCCGGCACGATCGCCCGCGGCAGCAACCCGGTCGAGGACGCCGAGGCCATCCGCACCCTCCTCACCAGCGTGAAGGAGGAGTCGGAGCTCACCATGTGCACCGACGTCGACCGCAACGACAAGTCGCGCATCTGCGTGCCGGGGTCGGTGCGCGTCATCGGCCGCCGCCAGATCGAGCTGTACTCCCGCCTGATCCACACCGTCGACCACATCGAGGGCCGCCTGCGCCCCGAGTTCGACGCCCTCGACGCCTTCCTCACCCACATGTGGGCCGTCACCGTCACCGGCGCGCCCAAGACGTGGGCGATGCAGTTCATCGAGGACCACGAGGCCACCACCCGCCGCTGGTACGGCGGCGCCATCGGCTTCATCGGCTTCGACGGCTCCATGAACACGGGCCTGACGCTGCGCACCGCGCAGATCAAGAACGGCGTCGCCGCGGTCAGGGCCGGGGCCACGCTGCTGTTCGACTCCGACCCCGAGGCGGAGGAGCGCGAGACCGAGCTGAAGGCGAGCGCCCTGCTCGGCGCGCTGGCCGCGGTCAACCAGCCGCAGGAGCGGCCCGTCGCCGAGGTCAGGCCGCAGGCGGGCGTGGGCATGAAGGTCCTCCTCGTCGACCACGAGGACTCCTTCGTCAACACGCTGGCCGACTACTTCCGTCAGGAGGGCGCCGAGGTCGTCACCCTGCGCCACGGCTTCCCCGTCCACCTGATCGACGAGATCGCGCCCGACCTGGTCGTGCTGTCGCCCGGCCCCGGCTGGCCGTCCGACTTCGGCATGTCGGCGCTGATCGACGAGGTCTACGCCCGCGACCTGCCGGTCTTCGGCGTCTGCCTGGGCCTGCAGGCGATGGTCGAGCACGCGGGCGGCACGCTGGAGCTGCTCGGCTACCCCGAGCACGGCAAGCGCGGCCAGGTGTCCCGCCTGGGCGAGAGCGCGCTGCTCGACGGGCTGCCTGAGCAGTTCACCGCGGCCCGCTACCACTCGCTGCACGCCAAGCGGCCGGGCGTGGTCGGCTTCACGGCGACGGCGCTGACGCCCGACGGCAACGTCATGGCGATCGAGGACCCCGAGCGGCGGCGTTTCGCCGTGCAGTTCCACCCGGAGTCGATCCTCACCCAGGAGGGCGGCGCAGGAGCGAGGATCATCGCCAACGTCCTGCGCCTGTGCCGCCGCTGACCGGCCACCGCCCGGGGCCGGGCCCGCGCACCCCGGGCCGTCCTCGCGCGTTCCGGCCGCCCGTCACCTCGGGCCGTTCTCGCGCGCCCCGGCCTCCGGTCACCCCGGGCCGTCCTCGCGCGTTCCGGCCTTCCACGACCCCCGGCCGTCCGGCTTCCCGCGACCCGGGAGCTCCGGCGGCCGGGCTGTCTCTGGCGTAGGCAAAACGTCCGCGGGGGCGTGCGGCGACCGCCTAGAGTCTGCCGCATGCTCCCCGTAGACCTGCCAGGCACGGTGCGTGACGCGCTGCTCGCCCCGCTCGTCGACCACCACTGTCACGGGGTCCGCCGCGACGACCTCGGCAGGGCGCAGTTCGAGGTGCTGATCACCGAGGGCGGCGCGCCCGCGCCGCCCGGCACCACGCACTTCGACACGCCGTTCGGCGCGGCCGTGCGCCGCTGGTGCGCCCCGCTGCTGGACCTGGAGCCGCACGCGCCGCCCGCCGTCTACCTCGCCAGGCGGTCCGAGCTCGGCCCCGCCGAGGCCAACACCCGGCTGCTGCGCGGCGCGGGCGTCGTGGCGTTCCTCGTCGACACAGCGCAGGACACAGCGCAGGACACAGCCCAGGACACCGACGCCCGGAACACCAGGCTCCACGGCGGCGACACCCTCACCGCCGCCGAGATGGGCCGCCTCGGCGGCGCGGCGGCCGACGAGATCGTCAGGATCGAACGGATCGAGCAGGACGTCGCCGAGACCGCCCAGATCGCCGTGGACTACCTCGACGGCGTCGCGGCCGAGCTGTCGGCGCGGGCGGCGCGGGCCGTCGGGCTGAAGACGGCCATCGCCTGCCGGGCCGGACTCGGCTTCGACCCGGCGCGGCCCAGCAGGGGAGCGGTGATCGCGGCGGCGAACCGGAGGCTGGCCGACCCGAAGCAGCCGCTCGCCGACGAGGTGCTGCTGCGCCACCTGCTCTGGAGCGCCGTGGACGTCGCCAGGGAGCGCGGCCTGCCGCTGCAGGTGCACGCGGGCGCCGTGGACGTCCCGCTCGGGCCGCACCTGGCCGACCCGGCGAGGCTGGCCGGGTTCGTCGGGGCGCTGCAGCCGCTCGGCGTGCCGGTCATCCTCCTGCACTGCTACCCGTACCACCGGCAGGCCGCGTACCTGGCCGGGCTGCACCCGCACGTGTACGTCGACGTCGGGCTCGCCCTGCCGCACACCGCGGCCGCCGCCGCCCGGGTCATGGACGAGCTGCTGGAGCTGGCGCCGTTCCACAAGCTGCTGTTCAGCTCCCACTGCAGGGGCGTGGCCGAGAGCGCCTACCTGGGGGCGCTGTACTACCGGCACGCCCTGGCCCGCGCGCTCGGCGCCCGGCTGACGCTGGGCGAGTGGAGCACCGCCGACGCCGCCCGCATCGCCCACATGATCGGCTCGGGCAACGCCCGCCGCGTCTACCGCCTCTGAAACCCGGCTCCGGCGCGGCGCGCGGGGGCTGACCTGGGCGGCCTGCCGGTACGCGACCGGGGGCCGGAGTCGCGCGCGGGCGCGCGAGCTGGTTTGCTTGGGCCGTCACATCACCGACCCGAGCGGGGGCTCTTCATGCGCACTGTCGAACCCGAGGTCTTTGTCGTCGCCCGTCCGAAGCTCGACTACGACGAGCTGGCGCGCTACCTGGGCGAGGTCGGCGGCGAGAGCTGGCTGGAGCGCCTCGACCGCGGCGAGCTCGACGCGCAGAACCTCGCCGAGTTCGCCGGCCGGCTCTGCTACCGCTCGTTCGAGCCGGGGCTCAACCCGAACGTCGTCCGCATTCGCGAGAACCAGGACGACTACCTGCGCAACATCCTGGCCAGCGCGCACGGCTCCGTCCTCGAGCACGTGAGCTTCAGCTTCGTCCTGCACAACGTCAGCAGGGTGCTCACCCACGAGCTGGTGCGGCACCGGCCGGGTGTGGCCATCTCGCAGGAGTCGCTGCGCTTCGTCCGCCTGGACGAGCTGCCGTTCTGGTTCCCCGAGTGGGCGCGCGAGGACGCCGAGCTGATGAAGCGGGCCACCGCCGTGCTGGAGCAGCTGGAGCAGTTCCAGCTGTGGATGGCCGACCACTTCGGGCTCGACGAGGAGGGCGTGCCGTTCTCGGAGAAGAAGCACCGCACCTCGTTCATGCGCAGGTTCGCCCCTGAGGGCCTGGCCACCGGCCTGGTCTGGACGGCCAACGTGCGCACCCTGCGCCACACCATCGAGGCCCGCACGGCGGTCGGCGCGGAGGAGGAGATCCGCCTGCTGTTCCAGCGCATCGGCGAGCTCATGCGCGAGGAGGCGCCCGCGCTGTTCGGCGACTACGTCGTCGAGGACGGCGCGTGGATCCCCGGCTGGCGCAAGGTCTGAGCCCGGCGGAGCGGGGTCTGGCCCACGTCCCGGCCCCGGAGCCCCCGCCGGGGCCGGATCGAACCAGGACCTGCGGTCTAGGCCGACAGGGCGGGGAGCACGTACACCTGGGCGCCGGGCGGCAGGGCGCAGTCGAGCTCGCCCAGGCCCCCGCTGTTCTCCCCGCACACCACCATCGCGATGTGTCGCCGGATGCGGCCGTACTCGTCGCGCAGGCGGGCCTCCAGCTGCGGGTGGGTGCGGCGCAGCCGGTCGAGCGCCGCGCGCAGGGTGGGCGGCGACTCCCGGTCGGCGCCCACGGCGAACACCTTCACCTCGGCCCGCCCGCTCACCCACCGCCGCAGCGGCCCGGGCAGGACGAACACCACCATCGTCACGTACGGGGCCATGGGCTACAGCACCGCCGAGCGCACGGTCAGGACGTCGGGCAGGTGGCGGCCGACGAGCGTCCACGTCTCGCCGTCGTCGCGGGAGCCGTACACCTCGCCGTCGCGGGTGCCGAAGAACAGCCCGGCGGGCGACATGTGCATGGCGTCGCGCAGCACCGACGCGTACACCGGCTCCTGCGGCAGGCCCTGGCCGAGCGGACGCCAGGTGCCGCCCGCGTCGTCGCTGCGGTGGACGCGGTAGCGGTGGCCGACGGGGGTGCGGTCGACGTCGGCGGTCAGCGGCAGCACGTAGACGGTGCCGGGCCGCGACGGGTGCGCCACGATCGGGAAGCCGAAGTCCGACGGCAGCGAGCCGCCGATGGGGTGCCAGTCGCCGCCGAAGTCGTCGCTGCGGTAGACCCCGAAGTGGTGCTGCAGGTAGAGCCGCTCGGGCCGGGCGGGGTCGACGGCGACCTTGTGCACGCACTGGCCGAACTCGGGGTACTGGCTGCCCTCGGGGAAGAACGGCGCCCGGATGTTGCGGTTGGCGGCCTCCCACGACAGGCCGCCGTCGTTCGTGCGGTAGAAGCCCGCGGCCGAGACGGCGACGCCCAGGACCTCGGGGTCGGTGGGGTGGGGGACGATCGTGTGCAGGCACAGCCCGCCGCCGCCAGGCTGCCACTGCGGCCGGTGCGGGTGCTCCCACAGCCCCTCGACCATCCGGTACGTGACGCCGCGGTCCTCGGAGCGGAACAGCGCGGCGGGCTCGGCCCCCGCCCAGACGACGTCGGGCTCGGACGGCGACGGCGTGAGCTGCCAGACCCGCGCCAGGGTGGCCCCCGTCTTCTCGGGGAAGGCCACGGGCGGCGCGCCCGCCTCCTGCCAGGTCTCGCCGAGGTCGTCGGAGTACATGACGGACGGCCCGAAGTGGCCGTACTCCACCCCGGCCAGCAGGCGGGGGGCGGCGCCGCGCGTGTCGACGGCCACCGACGGCACCGCGACCGTGGAGAACTGGATCGGCTGGAGCTCGAAGGGGCCGCCGCCCGACGAGCGGGCGAGGAACAGGCCCTTGCGGGTGCCGATCGCGAGCACCGCGTCACTCATAGCATGGCTCCCAAGGTCGCCTCCGACGGTGAGGTCTTCCGGCTCGTGTCTTGCGGCCATCGTGTCACGCCCCCGCGTACGCCGCCGGGGAGTGCGCGATTTGCCGCCCGATGACCTCCGAGGTAATCGTGCTGCTTCCCTGCCCACAGCTAACGTGTTCTGACATGGGAGCACTCGCCGTACAAGAAGAGACTTTTGGAGAACTGCTGCGGTCGTGGCGGCAGCGCCGCCGGGTGAGCCAGCTCGACCTCGCCATCGAGGCGGACGTGTCGGCCCGGCACGTCAGCTTCCTCGAGACCGGGCGCGCCCGGCCGAGCCGCGAGATGGTGATGAGACTGGCCGAGGAGCTGGACGTGCCGCTGCGGCACCGCAACAGGCTGATGATGGCGGCGGGCTTCGCGCCCGTGTACCCCGAGCGGGAGGTGCTCGCCCCGGAGATGGACGTCGTCCGCCGGGCGCTGGACAAGATCCTGGCCGGGCACGAGCCGTACCCGGCGGTCGTCGTGGACGCGGTGTGGAACCTCGTCGCGGCCAACTCCGCGGCGGCCATGTTCATGGAGGGGGTGCCCGCCGAGCTGCTGCAGGAGCCGATCAACGTGATGCGCCTGTCGCTGCACCCGCAGGCGATGGGCGGGCGGCTGCTCAACCTGGCCGAGGTGCGCGCCCACCTGCTGCAGCAGCTGCGCAGGCAGGCGGAGCTGTCGGCCGACGGGCGCCTGGCCGAGCTGCACGACGAGCTGTCCTCCTACACCTACCCGGGCGTGGACCTCAACGTCGCCCACGTGCCCGGCCCCGGCGACATCCTGCTGCCGCTGCGCGTCGCGTACGGCGACCGGGTGCTGTCGATGTTCACGACGATCGCCACCTTCGGCACGCCGGTGGACGTGACGGTCTCCGAGCTGGCCATCGAGACGTTCTGGCCCGGAGACGAGGAGACGGCCGCCGCGCTGCGCGAGCGGTCCCGCCCCTGAGCCGCGCCCAGGGCGGGGCGCGCGGGGCGGTCAGCAGGTCGTCACGGCGGCGTCGAGGCGGATGCGGGCGGGCGGCACGCCGTCCTCCTGCAGGGCGCGGACCGTCTCGTCCACCATCCCGGAGGGGCCGCACACGTAGACGTCGTGATCCGACCACGAGCGGAAGCGCCGCACCACCTCCGGCAGGCGGCCGCGCATGCCGCGGAACGACCCGTCGTCGGAGACCACCGGCAGCACCCGCAGCCAGGGGAACGACGACTGCAGGCGCATGAGGTCCGGCAGGTCGTACAGCTCGGGCTGGGTGCGGGCGCCGAACAGCAGGTGGATGTCCGGTCTGCGGCCCGAGGCGACGACGTCCTCGACGATCGCCTTGAGCGGCGCCAGGCCGGTGCCGCCCGCCACGCAGAGCAGGTCGCGCGTGTCCTCCTCGCCCCGGGTCATCATGCCGGTGGCGCGGCCCAGCATCACCGTGTCGCCGACGCGGGTGTCGCGGGTCAGCGTCGTGGACACCCAGCCGCCGGGCACCGAACGGACGTGCAGCGTGATCGTGTTGTCCTCGCGCGGCGCGTTCGCGATGGAGAACGTCCGCCACACGCGCGGCCAGCGCGGCGTCTGCACCGTGACGTGCTGCCCCGGCAGGTAGGGGAACGGCTGCGAGGGCCGCAGCGTCAGGACCGCGATGTCGCGGTGGCGTAGTTCGTGGCCGACCACCTCGGCCGTCCACCAGGCGGGCGTGACGGTCGCGTCGGCCCGTGCCGCGTCGAGCATGAGCCCGGCGGCGACGCCGTAGGCCGACACCCAGGCGGCCTCCACCTCGTCGTCCCAGACCTCGGCGGCGAAGCGCCTGACGGTCGCCACCAGCGCCCTGCCGACGGCGCCGTAGTGCTCGGGCGCGACGCCGTACTTGCGGTGGTCCCTGCCGAGCTGGCCGAGGTAGCCGGCCATGCCCTCCGGGCTGTCCACGCTCCAGACCATCCGGGCGAGGGCTCCGAACAGCCGCTCGCGCTGGATGTCCATGGCGGGCGGGAACATGCTCCGCAGGTGCGGGTTCTCCGCGAACAGCCGCCCGTAGAAGTAGGCCGCGGCCTTGGAGGCCACGGGTTCGAGGTGAGAGAAACTCTCCTTCACCAGACGCGGATTCAACGACATATGCCCAACCCCACCTTTTCACCGGAATCCGATTCCGGTTGTTGTCGTTCACCTCCCTGACGGCTCCGGGTCCCGAGCGGCCGGCGGCCCCGGCACATCCGATCGCTCATCTCGCAGTGTTCCATCGTGCCCACACCGTCACAACCGGTTCACCCCAATACGCGGGGAAGCCGAAGTATGAAGGGCTGCGCGGTGCATTCTCCGCATTGACCAACCCGGCCCTTTTAAGTTGATAAATGCGAAAACATTTCTATTTTTCGAGTGACGCCTGCAGGCGGAGAAGGACGCCCGCCGTCCCGCATGCGGCGGCCCCGCGGCTGCGCCATGATGGCCCTGTGCCCGCCCCGGGCGCGGACGCGCAGGCGAGCCAGGCGGCGGCGGGCCCGCGCACCCTGGAGATCGCATGTCCCGACCCCTGATCGGCATCACCGCCTACCTCGAGGCAGCCCGCTGGAGCGACTGGGTACGGGAGGCCGTCCTGTCGCCACCCGCCTACGCCAAGGCCGTCGAGCGGGCGGGCGGCGCTCCCGTGGTGCTGCCGCCGCTCTCCCCGCACGCCGCCCCCGACCAGGTGCGCGGGCTGCGCGGCGTCGTCCTCGCCGGCGGGCCCGAGCTCGGAGCCGCCGCGTACGGCGGCGAGCAGCACCCGCGCGCGGCCGCCCCGCAGGAGCACCGCGACCGCTTCGAGCTGGCCGTCGCCAGGGCCGCCGTCGAGGCGGGCGTCCCGATCCTCGCCGTCGCCCGCGGCATGCACGTCCTCAACGTCGCGCAGGGCGGCACCATCATCCCGTGGCTGCCCGACGTGCTCGGCGACGACAGGCACGCCGAGCCCGGACGCCCCCACGTCGTCCAGGTCAGCATCTCCAGCAGGCTGGGCAAGGCGGTGGGCGACCGGGTCGAGGTCACCGCGCCGCACCGCCAGTCCGTACGCCGCCTGGGCGCGGGCCTGCTCGCCGTGGCCTGGGCGGAGGACCAGGTCGTCGAGGGCGTCGAGCTGCAGGGCCACAGGTTCGCGGTGGGCGTCCAGTGGCACCCGGAGCGCGGGGCGGACAACCGGCTGTTCGATGCGCTCGTGGAGGCGGCCCGCTAGGCTGCGGCACATGCCGCTGCACCCTCAGGCCCAGGAGTACGTCGCGCTCTACCCGTCGGACCTGAACACCGACCTCGCCGCGCTCGACCTGGCCGGGATCCAGGAGCTGCGTGCCCAGGACGCCCTGGCGCCCCACCGGGGGCCGCTGCCGCCGCTGCCGTCCGTCCGCGACGAGACGGCGGTGCGCGACGACGGGCCCGGCGTGCCCGTCCGCATCTACCGCGCCGACCGCGGCGACGGCCCGCTGCCGGTGGTCGTGTACTTCCACGGCGGCGGCTGGGTGTTCGGCAGCGTCAGGCGCAACGACGCGGTCGGCCGCGACCTCGCCGTCAGGACCGGCGCGGTCGTGGTGTCCGTCGACTACCGGCTGGCGCCCGAGCACGCCTTCCCCGCCGCCGCCGACGACGCCTGGACGGTCGTGCGCGACATCTTCGCCCGTCCCGCCTTCTACCAGTGCAACGGCGCCGTGGCCGTGGTCGGCGACAGCGCGGGCGGCAACCTCGCCGCCGTCGCCGCCTGGCAGGCCCGCGACGCCGGGCTGCGGCTGGCGCACCAGGCGCTCGTCTACCCGGTGCTCGACGTCGCCATGGACACCCCGAGCTACCTCGAGTTCGCCAAGGGCTTCGGCCTCGACGCCGAGGAGATGGCCTGGTTCGCCCGCCAGTACGCGCCCGGCGCCGACCCTGCCGACCCGCGGCTGTCGCCGCTGCGCCTGCCCGACCTCTCGGGCCTGCCCGCCGCGACGGTGGTGACGGCCGAGTGCGACGTCCTCAGGGACGAGGGCGAGCGGTACGCCGTCCGCCTGGCGCACGCCGGGGTCCCGGCCGAGCTGCGCAGGTTCGAGGGCGCGGTGCACGGCTTCTTCTGCCTGCCCGGCCTGTTCGACCAGGCGTCCGAGGCGCGCGAGTACGTCGCCGCCCGGCTGCGCGGCGCGCTGTTCGGGGAGGGCGCGTGACGTACGGCACGCTCAGGCTCGACACCCCGGCCGACGGGGTGCTGCGCGTCACCATCAGCGCCCCCGGCAGGCTCAACGCCGTCGACATGGCGGGGCACCGCGAGCTCGCCGAGGTCTGGCGCGACGCCGACCGCGACGACTCCGTCCGCGCGGTCCTCGTCAGGGGCGAGGGCGAGGCGTTCTCCGCGGGCGGCGACCTGGCGATGATCGAGGAGATGACGCGCGACCACGCCACGCGGCTGCGCGTGTTCGGCGAGGCCCGCGACATCGTCTACAACGTGCTCAACTGCTCCAAGCCGATCGTCTCGGCCATCCAGGGGCCGGCCGTCGGCGCGGGGCTCGCGGTGGCGCTGCTCGCCGACATCTCGGTCGCCGGCCGCACCGCCCGCATCATCGACGGCCACACCAGGCTCGGCGTGGCCGCAGGCGACCACGCGGCGATCGTCTGGCCGCTGCTGTGCGGCATGGCCAAGGCCAAGTACCACCTGCTGCTGTGCGAGCAGGTCACCGGCGAGGAGGCCGAGCGCATGGGCCTCGTCAGCCTCTGCGTCGGCGACGACGAGGTCCACGAGCGGGCCATGGAGATCGCGGTCCGGCTCGCGGCCGGCTCGCAGGAGGCGATCAGGCTCACCAAGTACGCGCTCAACAACTGGCTGCGCCTGGCCGGGCCCGCCTTCGACGCCTCGCTGGCCATGGAGTTCCTCGGCTTCACCGGCCCCGACGTCGCCGAGGGCGTGCGCGCGCTGCGCGAGAAGCGGCCCCCGTCGTTCGGCTGACGACGGCACGGTGAAAGGCGCTGTGGAGGGCACGGTGGAGAACGCCGTGAAGGACGCGGGGAAGAAGGCGTGCTTCCCCCGACGGTGGGTAGGCGCAGCCTGGTGAGGGACGAGGACGCGATCGATCCGCCGCCGCGCCGGAACGAGGAGGTCAAGGCCGGTTCGCCGAGGCCGAGAACGCTGCTCCGGGGGACGAAGCAGAGGCCGCTCCGACACCCGGCGCGGCGGCGGGCCGTCCACGAGACCAGTGGAGGGCGCGATCGTCGTCCCACGCCTCGCCTGTGGGGCCACCACGTCCCATGACGGGGGCGGCGTGGTGGACGAGCGCGGGCGCGCGCCCGCCTGACGTGCGGCCCGCGGGGCCGGCCGGCGCCGGCGGGGCCGTTCAGAAGCTGCGCGGCAGCCCGAGCACCTGGGTCGCGAGGTAGTTGAGCAGGAGCTCCTCCGTCACGGGTGCGACCTTGCCGATGCGCGCGTCGGCCAGCAGCCTGGCCACCGGGTACTCCAGCGAGTACGCCATGCCGCCGTGCGTCTGGAAGGCGGCGTCCGCCGCCTCCCAGGCCGCCTGCGAGGCGGTCAGCTTGGCGATGTTGGCCTCCGTGCCGCACGGCAGGTGCCGGTCGAAGCTCCACGCCGCCTTGTGCAGCATGAGGCGGGCCAGTTCGATCTTGGCCTTGACCTGCGCCAGCGGGAAGGCGATGGCCTGGTTGGCGCCGATCGGCCGGCCGAAGACCTCGCGCTGGCGCGCGTAGTCGACGGCCACCCGCAGCGCGACCTCGGCCCCTCCCAGGGCGGAGGCGGCGAGCAGGACGCGCTCCGGGTTGAGGATGTCCCACAGCACCGCGGCGCCCTCGTCGGGCCTGCCGACGACGTTCGCGGCGGGCACCCGCAGGTCGTCGAGGAACACCGTGTTCGACGGCGTGGTGTTGGCGCCGAGCTTCGGGATGGGCCGGTACGACAGCTGCCCGGCCGCGACGGCCTCGGGCACGTTGACGAGGAGCACCGTCAGCCCGTGGGTGCGCGGCCGGGCCTCGGCCGCGGGCACCGTCCTCGTGACCAGCAGCATCCAGGTGGCCCGCTGCACGCCGGTGATCCAGATCTTCTGCCCGTTGACGACGTAGTCGCCGCCGTCGCGCCTGGCCGACGTGGTGATCGCCAGAGAGTTCGACCCGGCGTCCGGCTCGGTCAGGGCGAAGCACGTCTCCACCTCGCCCGTCGCCAGCTTCGGCAGCAGCGCGGCCCGCTGCTCGGGCGAGCCGTGCCGGTCGAGCGTGAGCGCCCCGAACCCGGGCGTCAGCACGTACGTGAAGGCGGAGCCGCCCGCCGCCCCTGACGCGGCCAGCGTCTCGGTGGCCACGGCCAGCTCCAGCAGCCCCTGGCCGCCGCCGCCGAACTCCTCGGGTACGGCCAGCCCCAGCCAGCCGCCCTTGGCCAGCTCCTCCCACACCTCCTCGGGCCAGCGCTTGTCCGCCTCGCACCGCTGCCAGTAGTCGAGGTCGTAGCGGGAGCAGATGGCGCCGACGCCGCGCCGTACGGCCTCGGCGCTCTCGGGGAGGGTGAAATCCATCACAGCATCGTAGAATCAGATTCTGTTCAGGGTCGAGGTCTGCGGGCGTGGAACACGAAGGCCGGGGGAGCGTTGCGCCACACCGTGCGTCCCGTCACGACCTCCTCGAACCGCTCGGTCAGCAGCGCGCGGAAACGCCGCGCCGGCGCCAGCGGGATGGCGTGGATGTACGAGAACGTGGTGAACGCGCCGCCCGGGCTCATCGACGACGTCACCGCGTCCATCAGCCGGTGCTGCAGCCCCTGCGGGAAGGCCGCCCACGGCAGGCCGCTCACCACCACGTCCGCCTGGCTGAGCCCCCGCGCCGCCAGCAGCTCGCCCAGCCCCGTCGCGTCGGCGTGCGCCACGTCCACCGCCGGGAAGCGCTTGGCCAGCAGCTCCGCGAGCTTGTCGTTGACCTCCACCGCCAGGTGGTGGCCGCGCCCTCCCAGCCGGTCCTGGATCTCGGCTGTGAACGGCCCCGTGCCGGGACCCAGTTCGACGACGATCGGCTCGCCCCGCTCCGGCACGGGCGCGCACACGGCCGCGGCGAGCCGGCGCGAACTCGGCGCGACGGCGCCGATCACGGTCGGGGCGCGCAGGAACTGGCCGAGGAAGACTGCGGTGTCGTTGGACATGCCATGAAACCTACGGGCATCGGAGCCCTGCTGGCTCCGTCCTCAGGACGGTGATCCGGCCAGTCGGAGGAGACGGGCTCCTCCCCGCGGAGGACCGAGCCGCCCGTCCGGGCTCGCTACCGTGAGTGCATGCGTTGGCGTGGTGCACCGGTGGACGTCCTGCTCGCGGCGTCGGCCGTCGGGCTCGACCTGTTGACGACCTGGGACGCGGGCGGCACCGGATACCTGCCCGCGTGGATGAACATCCCGATGGCCCTGCTCGTCGGGCTGCCCATGGGGCTGGTCAGGCGGTGGCCGCTGCCCGTCAACCTCTACCTGGCCGTCTTCCTCATCCTCACCGACCAGCTCGGCTCGTTCACCTCCAACACCGCGCAGATCCTGTCGGCCGTCGCGGTCGGCGTCGCCGGGTACGCCTGCGGCTGGCGCTCCACCGTCCTGGCGGCGGCCGCCGCGAGCGTCGCCTTCGCCGTGAACATCGCCGACCCCGGCATCGCCCTCACCGCCAACACCTGGATGTACTCCCTGCTCGTCCCCACCTTCCCCGCCGTGCTCGGCGCGTACCTGCGCAGCTCGGCGGGGCGGCTGGAGGAGCGCGAGGTCACCCCCGACGCGCTGCTCGCCGCCGCCGGCGTCGCCATCACCGTGCTCAGCACCTGGACCACCTGGCACTCGGGCACGCTGCCGGTCTGGGCGGTCGGGCTGCTCGCCGTGGTCGGCGGCCTGTCGCTGGGCATCGCCAGACGGCTGCCCGGCCTCGTCTTCCTCTTCCAGGGCGTGCTGCTGGTCTTCGCCGACACCTACCTCAACCAGGCCGTCAACACCTGCCTCATCCTCACGCTCATCGCGATCGGCGTGTTCGCCATGCGGGTGGCGTCCTGGGCCTGGACGCTCGCCGCGTACGGCACCGGCTGCCTGCTCGCCGCCATCGCGGTCGTCGGCCCCGGCACGGACGTCACCGCCCTCCGCGTCGGCGTGCTCATGACGCTGGTCGCCACCCCCATCGCCATCGGCCGTTACCTCGGCGTCCGGCGGGCCGCCGCGGCGGCCGAGCGGCTGCGCGCCGACGAGTCGGCCCGGCTGGCGGTGGCGCAGGTGCGCGCCGACCAGCTCGCCGAGCGCGAACGCATCGCCCGCGACGTCCACGACATCGTCGCCCACCACGTCGGAGCCATGGTGCTGCGTGCCAGCGCCGCCCGCTACGCCGCCCCCGAGGGGCCGGTCGCCGACGCGCTCGCCGACATCCGCGAGACCGGCCACCAGGTGCTGGAGGACCTGCGCGGCCTGCTTGACCTGCTGCGCGACCCGGAACGCCAGCCCGGCCTGCTGGCCGACCCCGCCGACGTCGTCCGCGAGTCGGCCGAGCGGATGGCCGCCGCCGGGCTCGTCGTGGACCTCGACCTCGACCCCGCCACCGACCAGGCGCCCCTGGTCGCCCGCGCCTCCGCCGCCCGCATCGTCCAGGAAGGCCTCACCAACGTGCTCAAACACGCAGGACCCGGCACCCGCGTCCGCGTCACCGTCGCCCCCGCCGCCGAGGGGCTGGCCGTGGAGATCCGCAACGGCCGCCCGCCCACCGCCATCGAGCGCCTGCCGTCGTCGGGCCGAGGGCTCGCCGGCATGCGCGAGCGCGTGCGCGCGCTCGGCGGCACGCTCAGCGCCGGGCCCGACGAGGACGGCGGCTGGCGGCTGTTCGCCAGCCTGCCCGGCACCGCGAGGGGGGCGGCGTGATCCGCGTCCTGGTGGCCGACGACCAGGCGCTCGTCCGCGCGGGCGTGCGCATGCTGCTGCAGGCCGCCGGCGACATGGAGGTCGTGGGCGAGGCCGGGGACGGCGCCGAGGCCGTGCGGCTGGCCGAGCGCCACCTGCCCGACGTGATCCTCATGGACCTGCGCATGCCGCGGGTCGACGGCCTGGAGGCCATCAGGCGCGTCCTGGCGGCCCGTCCCGGCGCCCGCATCGTGGTGCTCACCACGTTCGCCGAGGACGCCAACGTCCATGCCGCGCTGCGCGCGGGCGCGGTGGGCTTCCTCGTCAAGGACGACGACCCCGAGCGCATGGTCGAGGCCGTGCGCAGGGCGGCGGCCGGCGAGCAGCTGCTCGCCCCCTCCGTGCTGCGCCGCGTCGTCGAGCGCTTCCTCGCCGCGGAGGAGCAGGCCGCCGCGCCCCCGCCCGCCGGGCTCACCGAACGCGAGCTGGAGGTGCTCGCCCTCGTCGGCACCGGGCTGTCCAACGCCGAGATCGCCGAGGAGCTGCACGTCGGCGTCACCACGGTGAAGACCCACATCGCGGCCGCCATGGAGAAGCTCGGCCTGCGCAACAGGATCCAGGCCGCGGTCGTCGCCCACCGCGTGGGCCTCGTGGACGCCTCCTTCCGCCCCGTGCGTACGCCCCGCGGCGGACCGCCCAGTCATCCGGCAGGGTGACGACCGCGAGCGCGCCCGGCTCCGATCATGTGTCCTTCGCCGACGTCGAAAGGACTCACCATGCAAGAAACCCTGACCGCGCCCGCGCCGGCCAGGCAGGTCCCGGCGGGCCTGCTCTACAGCCTGCGCATCGTCGTCGCCGCCCAGGCGGCCGCGCTCGTCGTGGCCGCCTCGTTCGCCGGGCAGGCCGTGCAGTCGCAGGGCGCGCTGGGCGAGACCCACGTGATGGCGGGGATGGTCGTCCACCTCGTGGCGCTCGTGCAGATCGTGCTCGCCGTCCTCGTGTGGCGGCCGGGACGCGGGGCGGGCTGGCCCGCCCTGGCCAGCGTCGGCCTGCTCGTCGTCGGGATGGCGCAGCACTTCACCTGGGACACCCTGGGCGCCCACGTGCCCAACGGCGTGGTGCTGTTCGGCCTCGTCACGGCGGTGCTCGTCTGGGCCTGGTCGCCGCGGGCCGCCAGACGCCGCTAGGGTCGTAGATGTGTACGTGAAGATCTGCGGGCTGAGCGAACCCGGGCATGTGGCCGCCGCCGTCGAGGCGGGCGCCGACGCCATCGGCTTCGTCATGACCAGGAGCCCGCGCCAGGTGACCCCCGAACGGGCCGCGGAGCTGGCGGCCGCGGTGCCGGGCCACGTCCTGACCGTGGGGGTGTTCAGGGGCGAGACGCCTGAGGCCGTGCGCGCGGCGGCCCTCGTCTCCGGCGTGCGGGCCGTGCAGCTCCACGGCAGGCACCCGCACGCCGACTTCACCGCGCTGAAGGACCTCGGGCTGACCCTCGTCAGGGCGGTCGCCGCCGACGCCGACCTGCGCTGCGGCGCCTACGACGAGGACCTCCTCATCGTCGACGCGCCGCGTCCCGGCTCGGGGGAGCCGTGGCAGTGGGCCGCCGTGCGCGGCCGGCCGACGGGCCGGTGGATGCTGGCGGGCGGCCTCGACCCGGCGAACGTCGCCGAGGCGGTGGCGGCGGCGCGCCCGTGGGGCGTCGACGTCTCCAGCGGCGTCGAGACGGCGCCCGGCGTCAAGGACCCCGACCTCATCCGCGCCTTCCTGACGGCCGCCCGCCGCGCCGCCTGACCCTGCGCGAGACGCTCCCCGCGCCGCCTCCGCGCCGCCCCGGGCTTCGAGGAGGCCGGCCGAACCCACGCCTTCCTGCGGATCTGACCGGCCACCCCCGGCCCGCTCCCGTGACGACGCAGTAGGGTCTGCTGCGTGAGCGAAACTTCCGCCGAGGACCGGATCTGGACGGTTCCCAACCTCTTGAGCTTCCTGCGCCTCCTCGGCGTGCCGGTGTTCCTTTGGCTGGTTCTCGGCCCGCGGGCGGACGGGTGGGCGATCCTCATCCTCGCGGTCGCCGGCCTGACCGACTGGCTCGACGGGAAGATCGCTCGCGCGTTCAACCAGACGAGCAGGCTGGGACGCCTCATCGACCCGGCGGCGGACAAGCTGTACGTGTTCGCCACGATCCTGGCGCTGCTGGTGCGCGAGGTCATCCCGTGGTGGCTGGTCGGCGTCATCCTCGCGAGGGAACTCTTCGTCGCGAGTTTCATCCCCGTCCTTCGCAAACATGGCTACAAGGCACTTCAGGTGCATTTCCTGGGCAAGGCAGCCATGTTCAACCTCATGTACGCCTTCCCGCTGCTCTTCCTCGCCTCGCACTCTGGGTGGTATGCCGATATAGCCCGAATTGTCGGATGGGCTTTCGCTTTGTGGGGAACGGGCCTGTACTGGTGGGCCGGTGTGCTGTATGTGATACAGGTGCGACAACTCGTAACTTCGGCTAAAAAGGGGTGATCGGGTGAAGGCGGTCGTCATGGCGGGCGGGGAGGGCACACGGCTGCGTCCGATGACCGCCAACCAGCCCAAACCCCTGCTCCCCGTGGTCAACCGCCCGATCATGGAGCACGTCCTGCGCCTGCTCAAGCGGCACGGCGTCACCGACACGGTCGTGACGTTGCAGTTCCTCGCGGCGCTCGTGCGCAACTACTTCGGCGACGGCGACGAGCTCGGGATGAGCCTGCAGTACGCCACCGAGGACCTGCCGCTCGGCACGGCGGGAAGCGTCAAGAACGCGGCCGACCGCCTCCGCGACGACCGTTTTCTCGTCATCTCCGGCGACGCCCTTACAGATATCGATTTGTCCGACATGATCCGGTTTCATCAGGAAAAATCGGCTCTTGTCACGATCGGTTTGAAACGCGTCCCCAACCCGCTGGAGTTCGGGATCATCATCGTGGACGAGGCGGGCCGCGTGCAGCGCTTCCTGGAGAAGCCCACCTGGGGCCAGGTCTTCTCCGACACCGTCAACACCGGCGTCTACGTCATGGAGCCAGAGGTCCTCGACGCCGTCGCGGACGGCCAGGCCGTCGACTGGGCCGCCGACGTCTTCCCCCGGCTGCTGGAGCGCGGCGCCCCCATCTACGGCTACGTCGCCGACGGCTACTGGGAGGACGTCGGCACCCACGCCAGCTATCTCAAGGCCCAGGCCGACGCCCTGTCCGGCAAGGTCAAGCTGGACATCGACGGCTTCGAGCTCTCGCCGGGCGTCTGGGTGGCGGAGTCCGCCTCCGTCGACACCGACGCCGTGCTCAAGGGCCCGCTGCTCATCGGCGACTACGCCAAGGTCGAGGGCGGGGCCGAACTGCGCGAGTTCACCGTCCTCGGCAACAACGCGGTGGTGCGCGAGGGCGCCTTCCTGCACCGCGCCGTCGTCCACGGCAACGTCTACCTCGGGCCCGGCGCGCACCTGCGCGGCTGCGTCATCGGCAAGAACACCGACATCATGGCCGGGGCCCGCGTCGAGGAGAACGCCGTCGTCGGCGACGAGTGCCTCATCGAGGCCGAGGCGTACGTCTCCAGCGGGGTCAAGGTCTACCCGTTCAAGACGATCGAGGCCGGCGCGGTGGTCAACACCAGCGTGATCTGGGAGTCGCGCGGCCAGCGCAGCCTGTTCGGGCCGAGGGGCGTCAGCGGGCTGGTCAACGTCGAGATCACCCCGGAGCTGTGCGTGCGCCTGGCCGGCGCGTACGCCACCACGCTGAAGAAGGGCGTCAGCGTCGTCACCTCGCGCGACGCCTCGCTCGCGGCCAGGGCGCTGAAGCGGGCGGTGATCAGCGGGCTGACCGCGAGCGCGATCGACGTCCTCGACCTGGAGGCGGCGCCGCTGCCGGTGGCCCGCTTCCACACCGCGCGCGAGTCGGCGGCGGGCGGCATCGCCCTGCGCACGACGCCCGGCGACCCGCAGAGCGTGGACATCGTCATCATGGACGACCGCGGCGCCGACCTGCCCCCGTCGGCGCAGCGCAAGCTGGAGCGGGTGGTGTCGCGCCAGGAGTTCCGGCGCGCGTTCCCGGGCGAGATCGCCGAGCTGACGTACCCGGCCAGGGTGGTCGAGGACTACGCGCAGGAGCTGCTGCGCCAGGTGGACATGTCGGGCGTGCGGGACATGAAGGTGGTCGTGGACTGCGCGGGCGGCACCTCCTCGCTGGTGTTGCCCACGCTGCTCGGCCGGGTCGGCGTGGACGTCCTCACGGTCAACGCCAGGCTCGACCACGTCTCGCCCACCGAGACCATCGCCGAGCGCCGCCGCGACCTGCAGCGCCTGTCGGAGCTGGTCGGCTCGTCGCGGGCGGCGTTCGGGGTGCGCTTCGACCCGGTGGGCGAGCGCATCGCCCTGGTGGACGAGAAGGGCCAGCTCATCAGCGAGGAGCGGGCCCTGCTGGTGGTGCTCGACCTGGTGGCGGCCGAGCGCAGGCGCGGCAGGGTGGCGCTGCCCGTCACCGCCACGCGCGTGGCCGAACAGGTCTGCCGCTTCCACGGCGTGCAGGTGGAGTGGACCTCGACCGCGCTCGACGCCCTCACCTCCGCGGCGGCGGGCCCCGACATGATCTTCGCCGCCGACGGGCGCGGCGGCTTCGTGGTGCCGGAGTTCAGCCCCGCGATCGACGGCCTGGCCGTCTTCGTGCGCCTGCTGGGCCTGGTCGCCCGCACCCGCCTGTCGCTCAGCCAGATCGACGCCCGCATCCCCGACGTCAAGCTCCTCAGGCGCACGGTGCCCACCCCCTGGGCGGCCAAGGGCGCCGTCATGCGCTCGGTCATCGAGGCGGCCGAGCAGGGCCGTCGCGGGCACCGGCTCGACACCACCGACGGGGTGCGGGTGGTGTTCGACGACGGCAGCTGGGTGCTCATCATCCCCGCCGCCACCGAGCCGGTCACCGACCTGTGGGCCGAGGCCGCCGACGTCGACGCCGCGCAGGCCCTCATCGAGCACTGGGCGCGGGTGGTCGAACAGGCCGCCGTGTGAGATCGGGTACCATGATCGCCGAACCTGTCCGGGGGGACGCGGTGCGATGCCGGGGAAAGGTTTTGTTCATGATGTGCGCGCGGACCGTCGCAAGATCGTAATGTGGAAACGCGCGGCGGCATGGACCAATGGCAGACACGACGGTAACTTTGTCACCGTCCGACCTGTCAACCAGCGCCCCGCCTTGACCTTTGCCGCTGATCAGCGTAAGTTGCGGCATTCGCAAACGTGAAAGAGCGAAGCGAGGCGCCCGAGCACCGTCGCCGCGTCTTCGCGGTAGGAGGCCGAGCCGATCGATGCCGAGCGTCTACTGCACGCAGTGCGGGCACGCCAACCCCGAGGATGCCCGTTTCTGTTCCCGCTGTGGGTCACCGCTGACCAGATACGAGGTCTCCGGGGACACCACATCGACGATCTCCGTCGCGGGAATCGAGGCGTACGAGGCTGAGACCGGCGACATGCTGCTGGCCGAGCGGGCGCTGGTGGAGCAGCTCCCGCCGGGCACGGCGCTGCTCTCGGTCACCAGGGGGCCCAACCAGGGCAGCCGGTTCCGCCTCGACAAGGACCTCACCACCACGGGGCGCCACCCCGAGAGCGACATCTTCCTCGACGACATCACGGTTTCGCGCCGCCACGTCGAGTTCTACCGCCACCCCGGCGGCCAGTTCTCGGTGCGCGACGTCGGCAGCCTCAACGGCACGTACGTCAACAGGGAGCGCATCGAGGAGGTCCCGCTGCACTCCGGGGACGAAGTGCAGATCGGCAAGTTCCGCCTCCTCTTCCTGACGCGGGGCAACGCCGGCGCATGAGCTCGCAGGCGGCACGCTCGCACATGAGCATCGGGGAGGTGCTCGCGCTGCTCCAGGGCGAGTTCCCCGACGTGACGATCTCCAAGATCCGGTTCTTGGAGGGCGAGGGGCTGATCGAGCCCGAGCGCAGCCCCTCCGGCTACCGCAAGTTCACCCACCTGCACGTGGAGCAGCTCCGCTTCATCCTCACCGAGCAGCGCGACCACTACCTGCCGCTGCGGGTGATCAAGGACAGGATGGCGGAGAACTTCGGCCGTCCCCGGGCCGTCCAGACCAAGCAGGAGGTGCGGCTGAGCCGGGCCGAGCTGCTGGAGGCCGCCGGCATCGACGAGGAGGCCCTCGACGAGCTGGAGGACTACGGCCTGCTCGCCCCGGTGGCCAGGCGCTACGACGAGGAGGCGCTGAAGGTGGCCCGCAGCGTCGGCGCGCTGGCCCGCTTCGGCCTGCACGCCCGGCACCTGCGGGCCGTCAAGGCGGCGGCGGAGCGCGAGTGCGGCCTGGTGGAGCAGGCGGTCGCCCCCATCCTCAAGCGCCGCGCCCCCGGAGCCATCGGAGAGGCCGACGAGGCGGCCAGAGAGCTGTCGAAACTCCTGCTGGACCTGCACGAAGCCCTTGTACGTACCGGAATCAGGTCGGTCCTGGGCCGATGAGGGCGTAGCCACCCCACAGCCGGGGCGCATTCCACCCGCCTCGGGTGTTACGTTGAAATGCAGAAGCTGACCGGCAAATAGCTGAGCCGGGTCACCGGCCAGCCGATCATGGAGCAGCCCGTGTTGCAGATGGAGGTCGTGGGCGTTCGCGTAGAAATGCCCACAAATCAGCCGATCGTCTTGCTCAAGGAGGCACACGGGGAGCGGTTCCTTCCGATTTGGATTGGCATGACCGAGGCGACGGCCATCGCCCTGGCCCAGGCGGAGGAGCCGCCGCCGCGGCCGCTCACCCACGACCTGTTCAGGGACGTGCTGAGCGCTCTCGGCGTGGGCCTGCGCGCCGTCAACATCGTCGCCCTGCGCGACGGCATCTTCTTCGCCGACCTCGTGTTCTCCAACGGCGTCGAGGTGAGCGCCCGCCCGTCCGACTCGATCGCGCTCGCGCTGCGCACGGGCGCGCGCATCTTCGCCAGCGAGGAGGTCGTCCAGGAGGCGGGCGTCGTCATCCCCGACGACCAGGAGGACGAGGTGGAGAAGTTCAGGGAGTTCCTTGACACGATCACTCCCGAGGACTTCGGCCGGGCGGGGTAGGTATTTCAGTGCATTTACGCTTCACGACGCGCCGAGCCGGATCGTTGACTGCGCATGGTCACGGTCCTACGGTGCAAGTGAAACCCGTGGTCGCCCTTTACGAACCCCCAGATCAGGCCGCGGGATGAGAGAAGCCGGAGGTCCGCGTGGCGGTCAGCAGCGGCGAGGGAAGAACGGCCGGCCAGGAAGATCCGGTGCGGCGCGAGAGCGCCCGGCAGCGTGCCGGGGAGCAGGGTCTGCTCTTCGACGAGCAGCCCAAGGCGCTGCCGGAGGACATCGGCTACCGCGGCCCCACGGCGTGCGCGGCGGCCGGCATCACGTACAGGCAGCTCGACTACTGGGCGCGCACCGGCCTGGTCGAGCCGACGATAAGGGCGGCCCACGGCTCGGGCTCCCAGAGGCTCTACAGCTTCCGCGACATCCTGGTGCTCAAGGTCGTCAAGCGCCTGCTCGACACCGGGGTCTCGCTCCAGCAGATCCGCACCGCCGTCCAGCATCTGCGTGACCGCGGCGTCGCCGACCTCGCGCAGATCACGCTCATGAGCGACGGGGTCAGCGTGTACGAGTGCACCTCGGCCGACGAGGTGATCGACCTCCTGCAGGGCGGCCAGGGCGTGTTCGGCATCGCGCTGGGCCGCGTCTGGCGCGAGGTCGAGGGATCCCTGGCGGAGCTGCCGGGGGAACGGGCGGCGGTCGAGGACGACGTCCCGGCCGACCACCCCGCTGACGAACTGGCCCGCAGGCGGCGCGCCCGCCGCATCGGCTGAGCAGGGCTCACCCGGCCCGTCGCCCGGGGTGAGGCGCTGGAAGAGGGCACAGCATAGTAATCTAGGACGTAAGGCTGACGACCCCGTGCGGGAGAGTCCCCGGGGTCACCCGGGGCGCCGAAGGAGCAACCCTCCCCGGAATCTCTCAGGCAGCCGGTACCGCTCGGGTGAGGCAACTCTGGAAAGCAGGTGCGCCCGCCAGGCGCACCTCACCGACGGTGCAAGCCCCCCAGGGGGTGAAGCTCTCAGGTCGCGACGACGTCGCGATGACAGAGGGGGAGATCCGGCACTCGTCCGCGCTCTGGCGCCGGTCTCCAGCCTCGGGAGGCACACTCCATGTCCGACCTGTCCGCACTGCCGTTCTCGTCCCGGCACATCGGCCCCTCCGAGTCCGAGCAGCAGCGCATGCTCGAAACCGTCGGGTTCGCCTCCGTGGCCGATCTGGTGGCCGTGGCCGTCCCCGAGGCCATCAGGGCCAAGGACCACCTCACGCTCCCCGCCGCCGCCGGCGAGAGCGAGGCCATCGCCGACCTGCGCGCCCTGGCCGGGCGCAACCGCGTGCTCACCTCCATGATCGGCCTGGGCTACTACGACACGGTGACCCCGGCCGTCATCCGGCGCAACCTGCTGGAGAACCCGGGCTGGTACACCGCCTACACGCCGTACCAGCCGGAGATCTCGCAGGGCCGCCTGGAGGCGCTGCTCAACTTCCAGACCATGGTGTCCGACCTGACCGGCCTCGACGTGGCCGGCTCCTCCCTGCTGGACGAGGCCACCGCCGTGGCCGAGGCCATGACGCTGGCCCGCCGCGCGAGCAAGGCCAAGAGCGACGTGTTCGTGGTCGACGCCGACGCGCTGCCGCAGACCAAGCGGGTGCTCGCCACCCGCGCCGAGCCGCTCGGCATCACCCTCGTCGAGCACCCGCTCGACGACGGCGAGCTGCCCGAGTGCTTCGGCGTGCTCGTCCAGTACCCGGGCGCCTCCGGCCGGCTGCGCGACTTCCGCGACCTGGCCGCCCGCGCCCACGAGGCCGGCGCGCTCGTCGTGGCCTCCGCCGACCTGCTCGCGCTCACCCTCGTCGCCGCGCCGGGCGAGCTCGGCGCCGACATCGCCGTCGGCTCGTCGCAGCGGTTCGGCGTGCCGTTCGGCTTCGGCGGCCCGCACGCCGCGTACATGGCCGTACGCGAGGGCCTGCAGCGGCAGATGCCCGGCCGCCTGGTCGGCGTGTCGGTCGACGCCGACGGCGCCCCCGCCTACCGGCTCGCCCTGCAGACCCGCGAGCAGCACATCCGCCGCGAGAAGGCCACCAGCAACATCTGCACCGCCCAGGTGCTGCTCGCCGTGATCGCCGGCATGTACGCCGTCTACCACGGCCCCGACGGCCTGCGCAGGATCGCCAGGCGCGTGCACCGGCACGCCGTCGCGCTCGCCGAGGGGCTGCGCGAGGGCGGCCTGGAGGTCGTGCACGGCCAGTTCTTCGACACCGTCCTCGTCCGCGTGCCCGGCCGGGCCGCCGAGGTGGTGGCCGCGGCCGCCGAGCGCGGCGTCAACCTGTGGGCGGCCGACACCGACCACGTCCTCGTCGCCTGCGACGAGAAGACCGGCGCCGCCGAGCTGGCCGCCGTGTGGGGCGCGTTCGGCCTCGACCGCGCCGGCGTGGACCTGGAGCAGGGCCACGACGCGCTGCCCGCGGGCCTGCTGCGCGAGTCGGAGTACCTCACCCACCCCGTCTTCCACAGCCACCGCTCCGAGACGGCCATGCTGCGCTACCTGCGCAAGCTGCAGGACAAGGACATCGCGCTCGACCGCTCCATGATCCCGCTCGGCTCCTGCACCATGAAGCTGAACGCGACCACCGAGATGGAGCCCATCACCTGGCCCGAGTTCGCCGGCGTCCACCCGTACGCGCCGGAGGAGCAGGCCGAGGGCTACCGGGAGCTGATCGGCACGCTGGAGGGCTGGCTGGCCGAGGTCACCGGCTACGACGCCGTCTCGCTGCAGCCGAACGCCGGCTCCCAGGGCGAGTTCGCCGGCCTGCTGGCCATCCGCGCCTACCACCAGGCCAACGGCGACACCGGCCGCGACGTCTGCCTCATCCCGTCGTCGGCGCACGGCACCAACGCCGCCAGCGCCGTCATGGCGGGCATGCGCGTCGTCGTCGTCGCCTGCGACGACAACGGCAACGTGGACCTGGCCGACCTCGACGCCAAGATCACCAAGCACCGTGACCAGCTCTCCGCGATCATGGTGACGTACCCCTCGACCCACGGCGTGTACGAGGAGACGATCACCGAGATCTGCGCCAAGGTGCACGAGGCCGGCGGCCAGGTGTACGTCGACGGCGCCAACCTCAACGCGCTCGTCGGCCTGGCCAAGCCCGGCGAGTTCGGCGCGGACGTCTCGCACCTGAACCTGCACAAGACCTTCTGCATCCCGCACGGCGGCGGCGGCCCCGGCGTCGGCCCGGTCGCGGTGCGCGCCCACCTGGCCGAGTACCTTCCCGGCCACCCGCTGCGCGACGGCACCCCGGTCGGCCCGGTGGCCGCCGCGCCGTACGGCTCGGCCGGCATCCTGCCGATCTCGTGGGCCTACATCCGCATGATGGGCGCCGAAGGCCTCACCGCGGCCACCGAGCAGGCGATCCTGTCGGCCAACTACCTGGCCAGGCGGCTCGCCCCGCACTACCCGGTGCTCTACACCGGGCGCGGCGGCCTGGTGGCCCACGAGTGCATCGTGGACCTGCGGGAGATCACCAAGGAGACCGGCGTCACCGTCGACGACGTCGCCAAGCGCCTCATCGACTACGGCTTCCACGCCCCCACCATGTCGTTCCCCGTGGCCGGCACTCTCATGATCGAGCCCACGGAGAGCGAGGACCTCGCGGAGCTCGACCGATTCGCCGACGCCATGATCGCGATCAGGCAGGAGATCGCCAAGGTCGCCTCCGGCGCGTACGACCGCACCGACAACCCGCTGCGCAACGCGCCGCACACGGCCGCCTCGGTCGCCGCGGACGAGTGGAGCCACCCGTACTCCCGCACCGAGGCCGCCTACCCGGTGCACTCGCTGCGCGACGGCAAGTACTGGGTGCCGGTGCGCCGCATCGACCAGGCGTACGGCGACCGCAACCTCGTCTGCGCCTGCCCGCCGCTGGAGGCGTACGAGGACTGACGGCCCCCTCCGACCGGGTTCCCCGCCCGCGGCGTGCCTGCCACGCCGCGGGCGCCGTCGTTCGCGGGGCCGTCCGACGGGCCGGCAGTCGAGGGGAAGAACCGGGCAATCGGGGTGAGTGAGTCCTTCTCCGTCAAGTGAGCAGACATGATCGTCAGAAGTCGTTAGGCTCTGTGCGACCGTGGCAGAAGGAGCCCCCTTGACGTCCTCAGAGCTGGAGACGCCGCCCCTCGACACCGCCCGCCGCCTCGCCGAGCACGGCGACCTCGACGGCGCCGCCGCGATACTGGCCGAGCTCGCCGCCGACCCCGACGCCCCCGACCGGGCGCAGGCCGCCGTCGGGCTGGCCGTGGTGCTGGAAGAACGCGGCGACCTCGAAGGGGCCCGCGCCGCCGCCAGAACCGCCCTGGCCACCGGCCACCCCGAGTACGCCGCCCAGGCGGCCTGCCACCTCGGCCAGGGCTTCGAACGCGAGGGCCGCCCCGAGCAGGCCAGAGCCGCCTGGCAGGCCGTCCTCGGCGTCGGCACGCCCGCGTACATGCCGCTGGCGCACCTCGCGCTCGCCCGCCTCGCCGGGCAGGCGGGCGACCTCGACGAGGCCGAGCACGAGCTGCGCTCCGCCGCGCGGACGGCCGTGGGGTCGGGCGACGAGCCGACGGCCGCGCACGCCGCGCAGCAGCTCGCCGAGCTGCTGATCGAACGGGGCGAGCCGGGGGAGGCCGCCGCCGTGCTCATCGACGCGCTGGAGATCGCCCCCGCCGGGGAGGCGCCCAGGCTGCGGGTCCAGCTCGGCATCGCGCACCTGGAGCTGGCCTGCGCGGAGTTCGCGGCGGCCCTGGAGGAGGGCGCGGGCGACTCCGGTGCGGCCGGCGCCGCCCCCGACCCCGGCATGACCGCCCTGGCCGTGGAACTGCTGGCCCGCACGCTGCCGCTGCGTGGGCGCGACGACGACGCCGGGCGGGTGTGGACGTACGGGCTGGAGCACGAGGACGAGACGCTGGCCGCCGAGGTGCGCCTGCGCTACCACCGCGACACCTGACCCACGCCCCCGGGGCGCGTCGTGGCGGGCCGGGGTCAGTCGCGGCGGGCCACCGCGAGGGCGGCGGCCACGTTGATGACGGCGATCGCCAGCCACGTCACGATGAGGCCGACGAGGCCCGAGTTGCTGGACGCGATCGACGTGAGCGGGACGCCGAGCACCAGCGACCCGATCGCCACGGGGATCATCGTCGCCGCGCCGCTCCTCTGGCCCTTCCCCGGCTTGCGGGACGCCGCGCCCTCGGCCGCGAGCTCGGCCCGCACCCGCGCCGCGATGGTGGCGTCGAGCCGCTCCACGAACGAGTCGATGAGCGCGGCTTCGTACTCGGGGCCGAGGTCGCGGCGGGCGTCGAGGGTGGCCTGCAGGTCCTCACGCAGGGGACGCATGTCTGGCATGGACGTCATCATCCCCTGCCGGGGGACGCGCCGTCATCCACCTTGAGGGCTATGGTCGGGTCATCCCCAGGTACGGTGCTGCCATGGAGATCATCACTCCGCGTGGTCCCGCCCTGGCGCAGGTGGACGAAGCGGCGCGGCCCCGGCTGCTGCTGGTGCTCACGCACGGGTCGGCCGGGGGAGTGGACGCGCCCGACCTGCTGGCGGTGCGCGACGCCGCGCTCGGCGTGGGGGCGACGGTGGCCAGGGTGACGCAGGCGTTCAGGGTGGCCGGGGCCAGGGCGCCGGGCTCGCCCGCCCGTCAGGACGAGGCCTGGGAGGTGGTCGTGGCGGCCCTGCGCGAGCGCCTGCCGGGCCTGCCGCTCGTCCAGGGCGGTCGCAGCAACGGCGCGAGGGTGGCCTGCAGGACGGCGAAGGCTGTGGGGGCCGAGGCCGTGGTGGCGCTGGCGTTCCCCCTGCATCCTCCCGGTCGGCTGGAACGGTCGAGGGCGGAGGAACTGCGCGGGGCCGGGGTGGACGTGCTGGTGGTGAACGGGGACCGCGACCCCTTCGGCGTGCCCGACGCGGCGGACGCCGCGCGGCTGGTCGTGCTGCCGGGGGAGGGGCACGACCTGAAGAAGGACCCCGCCCGGGTGGGCGAGGTCGTGGCCGACTGGATCGCCGGACGGATGGCCCGCCACCCCTGAGAGCCGCCGCCTCGGGGTCGGCGCGTGAGCGGCGACCTGCCTGGGGCTGCGCCTCCGCGGTCGCGGTGCGGCGACCGCGACTGAGGGCCGGGCCTCGGTGATCGCTGCAGTGAGCGGCGACCACGGCTGAGATGTGGGGCTACGCCTCAGCGATCGCTGTGCCTGCCCGACGGCTGTGCCTGCCCGACGGCTGTGCCTGCCCGACGGCTGTGCCTGTGCGACGGCTGTGCCTGTGCGGTGGTTACGCCTGGGCGGCGGCCACGACGGGCCGGTGCGGGGCGATGGCGGCGCCGCTGGGCAGCAGCTCGCCGGTGTCCTCGAACAGGACCACGCCGTTGCAGAGCAGGCTCCAGCCCTGCTCGGGGTGGCAGGCGAGGGTGCGCGCCTTGTCGCGGTCTGGCGCCTCGGCGTCCGGACAGGCCGGGTCGTGCGGGCACATCGGCGTGCCTCCGATATCTCGTGGTGCTCCCGGGCGGAGGGGGTGGGAGCGGCTCGGGTGGTTCTGTGGCAAGTGTGTGCGTGCGACACATCGTCCGACATAGCCCTTTCGGGCTGTTACGTGATGATGTCGGGGCGGTGTGACCTTCGACACAGCGTGCCGTATGCAGGATAACGGGCCAAGCGCGACACGCGCACTAGGTTTGCCATCCCTTGAGCAACGCGTCGAGCCCACGTTCGAAGTCGAGATCCGCTCTTTCGTCGCGTCTGATCCATTCGTCCACTTCTGGGTCGGCCCAGCCTGATTGCTGCACCTCGACGGCGACGCTGCCGAACACGAACGCCCGCAGCGAGCGCACCGCCTCCGCCGCGTTCTCCAGCCCGCCGTCGGCCAGCTGCTCGGTCTGCTCCCTGATCGCCAGCGACGTGGCGCCCTTCGGGGGCTTGGTCATCGCGAGGGCGAGCACGCCGGGATGGTCGCGCAGCAGCTCCCTGCTCGCCCTGCACCACGCCCGCGCGGTGTCCTGCCAGGTGGCGCCCTGCTCCACCTGGACGGCCGTCACGTGCTCGGCCAGGGCGTCCATCAGCGCCTCCTTGCCCCGGGGCAGGTGGTGGTAGATGGCCATGGCCTCGACCTGCAGCGCGTCGCCCAGGCGGCGCATCGTCAGCCTGCGCAGGCCCTGGGTGTCGGCGATGTGGAGCGCGGCCTCGAGGATGCGCTCACGGGACAGGGGGACCGGAGGTCTCTTGGCGGGCATGGTGATCATCTTACTATGTAAAGGGGGGCGCGCCCGGTCCGGTTACGGGGCGTGTCGCGGAAGCGCGTACCCTTGTCCGTTGACAGCAGACGAAGCGTGAAGGGGCAAGTCGATGGCGTTTTTCCGTCCGCGGGTGAGCCGCGAGGCCGAGGTCCGCTACCACGCGGACCTGGAGATCTCCAAGAGCTTCCCCGAGCTGCTCGACAAGGCCAGGGAGGCCGAGCAGACGCTGCGCGAGCTGCAGGCGGCCGACGCGGACGAGATCGAACTGCGCGCCGCCGGCCTGGCGCTCGACAAGGCGCTCACCGAGGCGCTGCGGGCCGCCGAGGCGGGCCAGCGGGGCGCGTTCGGCGTGAAGGCGTACGACGACCGCATCGCCCGCCGCAAGGCCCGCGCCACCCCCGTGGGCGCCATGTGGACCGACGAGGTCAACCGGCTGCGCACCCTGCGCGAGCAGAACCGCCTCTGGGGCATCCCGCGCCTGCCCCGCCCGGTCCCCGCGGCCGGCTGACCGCACCGACACGGAGAAGCCCCGGCACGATGGACGTGCCGGGGCTTCCGTGTGCCATGCCCCCGAATCGGGCGTCGCGAGGTGCGGGGCCGTTCAGGTGAGCGGGCGCCGCGGGGTGCGGGGCCGTTCAGGTGACGTTCAGGTGAGCGGCATCCCGCGCGCGGGTCCGTACGGGTGAGCGCGGTCCGTTCGGGTGAGCGGGCGGCGCGGGGTCCGGGTCAGCTGGCCCAGTCGAGCAGCGGGCGGGTGTTGCTGGGGTGGCGCAGCTTGGACAGCGACTCCTTCTCCAGCTGCCTGATCCGCTCGCGGGTGAGACCCATGTACTTGCCGATCTCGTCCAGCGTGTGCGGCTTGCCGTCCACCAGCCCGAACCGCAGCGCCATGATCTTCGACTCGCGCGGCGACAGGTTGTCGAGGACGCCCCTGAGCTGGTCGCCCAGCAGCTGGCGGTCGACGATCTCCGACGCCTCCGGCGAGTCGACGTCCTCGATGAGGTCGCCGATCGTGGTCTCGCCGTCCTCGCCGATCGTCGCGTTCAGCGAGATCGGCTGGCGGCTCGTGCGCAGCAGCTCCTCGATCTGGTCGGGGGTCTTGTCGAGCTCCACGGCCAGCTCCTCGGGCGTGGGCTCGCGCCCCAGGCGCTGGTGCATGTCGCGCTCGATGCGCGAGAGCTTCGAAAGCATCTCCAGGACGTGCACCGGCAGGCGGATCGTCCGGGCGGAGTCGGCGAAACCGCGCTGGATGGCCTGCCTGATCCACCACATCGCGTACGTGGAGAACTTGAAGCCCTTGGTGTAGTCGAACTTCTCGACCGCCCTGATCAGACCCAGGTTGCCCTCCTGGACCACGTCGAGCAGGGACATGCCGCGGTCGGTGTACTTCTTGGCCACCGACACCACCAGCCGGAGGTTGGCCTCCAGCATGTGGTCCTTGGCGTCCTTGCCGTCGCGTACGACCATCTCCAGGTCCTCGCGGACGGAGTCGGGCAGGTCCTGCTCGCTCTCCAGCTTGTACTCGGCGTACAGGCCGGCCTCGATGCGGCGGGCGAGCTCCACCTCCTGGGCGGCGGTCAGCAGGGTGCGGCGGCCGATGGACTTCAGGTACGTGTGCACCGAGTCGCCCATGACCGACTGGTTGTCGTCGAGGTCGAGCGGCTCGTTCTCGAGCTCGACGTCCTCGGCGGCGAGCTCGGCGTCGTCAGGGACGACGTCCTCGAGGTGCTCGGGCTTGGGGTCTGCGGGAGTTTTTGCCTCGGACGCCTTGCGCCGGGTAGCCTTCGGCGTGGAAGACTTCCTGGGCTTCGGCGTCGCCGTCTTCTTCGCGGGCTTGCTGGGAGTCGTGTGGCCGAGCGTGGGCTCGTTCTCGGCGGCCAGGCTCACACCGGCCTCGGAGAGCTCGCGCAGGATCGTACGGCCCTCGGCGGGGCTGATGCCGGCATCGGCGAACGCGTCACGCAGCTCCGCGAGAGAAAGGTGACCCTGGTCTCGCCCTCGTTCAATCAGCTGGTCGAGAGTCGCGGGTGGGGTCGCCACGGCGGTCTTGGGCATGAGGACACCTCCTCCATACGGAGTCGAAGCGATCAGGCTGTTGTGGCAGACAGGTGGTGGTGGGCCGGTCCGGGCCGCACGCCGCACCGTTATCAATAACGCCGTCTGCCGCCATTTGTTCCCGCCGGATCAAAAAAGGGGCGGATCGCCCAAACGGCCACCGCCCCAGAGGCCCGCACAGGCGCCGCCCGCAGGCTCTGACAAGCGCTGCCCGCAGGTCCGCACGGGCGTCGCCCCGCAGGTCCGCACGGGCGCCGCCTCCCCTGGTCAGCGCGGGCGCCGGCCCTGCGGGAAAGATCTACTCGGCGACCTCGAACTCGCCGGGCTTCACCTCGGGCATCGGCATCGGCTCCGCGCCGTCCATGCGCTCGCCCGTCCAGTAGTCGAGGGTCTTGCCGGGGTCGGGGTTGACCTCGGTGGAGACGACCACGCCGTCGCTCGGCCGCGCAGACGGCTCCGTCGGCTGCCGGTCCGGGCCGGCCGGCGCCCCGCGCTCGACCACGGCCCTCGTCTCCTCACCTGCCCGAGCGAGCCTGCCCGCGGAGGCGGCCGCCGCTACGGACACGCCTGCGACGGTGATGACACCGACGACGGCCGCGGACGCCCACATCTTGCGGGTCTGGTTCATGAAGGCTCCCTTCGCGCTCTTGCCACTATGACGCAGGCGCAAGTCATCAGGTTCCTGCCCGAAGCCGGACCAGGTCGGTCTTGCCGTTCTCCAGCAGAGGCAGCCGGTCGAGCAGCCGCAGCGCGCGCGGCGCCGCGTACGGCGGCAGGCGGTCCTCGCAGTACGCCCGGAGCTGCGCCAGCGTGGGCGGCGTCACCGGGTCGGCGGGCACGACGACGGCGGTCACGACCTCGCCCCACTCCGGGTCGGGCCGCCCGACCACGGCCACGTCGGACACCTCGGGGTGGGCGGCGAGCACCCGGGCCACGGCGCCCGCGACCACCTTCTCGCCGCCCGTGTTGATCACGTCGTCGGCCCTGCCCAGCACGCGCAGCCTGCCCCCGGCCAGCTCGCCCAGGTCGGAGGTGACGAACCAGTCGCCGTCGAACGGCGCGGGCTCGCCCGAGCGGTAGCCGGAGAACAGCACCGGCCCGGCGACCCTGACCCGGCCGTCGTCGCCGATCTTGACGTCGACGTGGTCGAGCGGGCGGCCGTCGTACACGCAGCCGCCGCAGGTCTCGCTCATGCCGTACGTGGTGACGACGCGCGCGCCGAGGTCTCTGGCGCGTTCCAGGAGGCCGGGTGCGGGCGCCGCGCCCCCGAGCAGGATCGTGCGGAACACCGACAGGTCGGCGGCCGCCTCGACCAGCCGGTGGAGCTGCGTGGGCACCAGCGAGACGTGGTCGGCGCCCGAGCCGAGCACGGCGCCCGCGTCGAACCGTTCGTGGACGATCGGCTCGGTCTCCGACAGCAGGGCGCGGACCACCACCTGCAGCCCGGAGACGTGGGAGACGGGCAGGCAGCACAGCCAGCGCTCGCCCTTGGAGGCGCCGAGGCGCCGCAGCGAGGCCGCGGCGGAGGCGCGCAGCGCCCGGGCAGGGAGCATGACGCCCTTGGGCGCGCCGGTGCTGCCGCTCGTGGCGATCACCACGGCCACCTGGCCGGGCACGCCCAGGCCGCCGGGCCGGGGCTCGCCGTCGACGTGGGTGGGACGCAGCGCCGCGAGCACCGGCCCCGCGGACGCGGAGGGCAGGGGGAGCAGCGCGGGACCCTCGCCCGACAGCGCGTCGCGCACCGCCGCGACGACCGCCGGGCCCTGCGGCGCCGTGAGGGCGTTCAGCGGGCGGTCCGGATGCGACGGGTTGCTCCACATGCTCGTAAGGTTAGTGGCGAAACATGGGGCACAGGCGCCAGGGAGGGTCGTGGAACGTTCGCCCGTGGTCTTCCGGATTCCGATGAGCACGCGGTTCCGGGGGCAGACCGTCAGGGAAGGCGTGCTGCTGCGCGGCCCGGCGGGCTGGGGCGAGTTCTCGCCGTTCCCCGAGTACGGCCCGCGCGAGTGCGCCCGCTGGCTGGCGTGCGCCCGCGAGGCCGCCTTCGAGGGCTGGCCCGAGCCGGTGCGCGACAGCGTCCCCGTCAACGCCACCGTCCCCGCCGTCGGCCCCGAGCGGGCCCACGCGATCGTCACGGCCTCCGGCTGCGCCACCGCCAAGGTCAAGGTGGCCGAGCCGGGCCAGACGCTCGACGACGACCTGGCCAGGGTCGAGGCCGTGCGCGACGCCCTCGGCCCGTCGGGGAAACTGCGCGTCGACGCCAACGGCGCCTGGGACGTCGACGAGGCCGTCAGGCGGCTGAAGCTGCTCGACCGCTTCGAGCTCGAATACGCCGAGCAGCCCTGCGCCACCCTCGACGAGCTGGCCGCCGTGCGCCGCGCCTGCGACGTGCCCGTCGCCGCCGACGAGTCCATCCGCCGCGCCGAGGACCCTCTCCGCGTCAGGGCGGCGGAGGCCGCCGACATCGCCGTGGTGAAGGTGCAGCCGCTGGGCGGCGTGCGCGCGGCGCTTCGGGTGGTGGAGGCGTGCGGGCTGCCCGCGGTCGTCTCCAGCGCCGTGGAGACCTCCGTGGGGCTGGCCGCCGGGCTGGCGCTGGCCGCCGCGCTGCCGTCGCTGCCGTACGCGTGCGGCCTGGGCACGCTGGCGCTGCTGACCGGCGACGTCGTGGACGACCCGCTGGTCCCCGTGGACGGCAGGCTGGCCGTCCGCCGTCCCCCCGTCGACCCCGCCCGCCTGGCGGAGTGCACGATCGACTCGCCCGCGTGGCTGCGCAGGATGCAGGAGGCCGCCCAGTGAACCCCGCCACCGCGCTGGCCACCGTGCTGGTCGACGAGCTGGTGCGCTGCGGGCTCACCGACGTGGTGCTCGCGCCCGGCTCCCGCTCGGCCCCCCTGGCGCTCGCGCTGCACGCCGAGTCGCGGGTGCGGCTGCACGTCCGCATCGACGAGCGGTCGGCGTCGTTCCTGGCGCTGGGCCTCGCCAAACGGTCCGAGCGGCCGGTCGCGCTGGTCTGCTCGTCGGGCACGGCCGCGGCCAACTTCCACCCCGCCGTGATCGAGGCCGCCGAGTCGGGCGTGCCGCTGCTCGTCCTCACCGCCGACCGGCCGCCCGAGCTGCGCGGCACCGGCGCGAACCAGACGATCGACCAGCTCAAGCTGTTCGGCACGGCGACGCGGTGG
Organism: Nonomuraea pusilla; assembly: GCF_900109355.1. Taxonomy (GTDB): domain Bacteria; phylum Actinomycetota; class Actinomycetes; order Streptosporangiales; family Streptosporangiaceae; genus Nonomuraea; species Nonomuraea pusilla. The sequence goes on along the minus strand of NZ_FOBF01000007.1, from coordinate 82,954 downwards.
TTCGCCGAGGTGGGGGTGCCCGAGGACCGCCCGGGGCAGGTGGCGTACTGGCGGTCGCTGGCCTGCCGCGCCTACCAGCGCGCGTGGGGGCCCGACGCCGGGCCCGTCCACCTCAACCTGGCCTTCAGGGAGCCGCTCATCCCCGACGGCGACACCTCGTGGTGCGAGCCGCTCGACGGCGGCGCCGACGGCCCGTGGGTGCGCACCAGGGTGGCGCCGCCGCCCGTCGCCCTGCACCTGCCGCCCACCAGGCGCGGCGTGCTGGTGGTCGGCGACGGCGCGGCCAACGTGCGCCGCTACGTCGCCGCCGCCGGCATGGCGGGCTGGCCGGTGCTGTCGGAGCCCAACGGCGGCGGACGCTACGGCGACCACGCGATCTCCACCTACCACTTCCTGCTCGGCATGCCCGAGTTCGCCGAAACGTACCGGCCCGACGTGGTGGTCACGCTCGGCCGTCCCGGGCTGTCGCGCCCGCTCATGTCGTGGCTGAAGCGGGCCGACGAGCACATCGTGGTCGCGCCCGACCTCGGCAGGTGGCCCGACCCGACCAGGTCCGCCACGCAGGTGGCGCAGGCCGTGGAGATCCCGGTCGCGTCCGGCGACGACGCGTGGCTGCACGCCTGGCGGCAGGCCGACCAGGTGGCGAGGGCCGCCGTGGACGACGTGCTCGACGCGTCCGGCATGAGCGAGCCGCGCGTGGCCCGCGACCTGGCCGACGCCCTGCCCAACGGGGCGCTGCTGTTCTGCGGCTCGTCCATGCCGATCCGCGACCTGGAGCAGGCCATGCGGCCCAGGCGCGGCCTGCGGCTGATGGCCAACAGGGGCGCCTCGGGCATCGACGGGCTCGTCTCCACCGCGATGGGGGCGGCGCTGGCGCACAACGGCCCCTCGTACGCGCTGCTCGGCGACCTGTCGTTCCTGCACGACCAGAACGGGCTGGTGCTCGGCCCGCGCGAGCCGCGGCCCGACCTGTGCCTGGTCGTGGTCAACAACGACGGCGGCGGCATCTTCTCGCTGCTGCCGCAGGCGGCGCTGCGCGACCCGTTCGAGCGGGTCTTCGGCACGCCGCACGGCGTGGAGCTCGCGTACGCGGTGGCGGCGAGCGGCACGCCGTACACGCTGGTCGAGGAGATCACCGACCTGCCGAAGGCGCTGCGCGGCAGCGGGCCGCGCGTGGTGGAGGTGCGCACCGGCAGGGAGGCGAACGCCGCCGTGCACGCGCGGCTGCGCGAGGCGGCGCACGACGCCGTCCGCGCGTTCCTCGCCGGCTAGCGGTCCCTGGCCTGCCCGGGGGCCTCGCCGGGTAGCGGCCCCCGACCTGCCCGGGTGGGCGGGTCAGCCGGCGAGCGCCGGCAGCAGGCGGTTCAGCGGGCCGTCGAGGCCCCAGCGGTCGGCCAGCGCCACCAGCGCCTCCGGGTCGCGTGGCGCGGCCGGCAGCGACAGGTCGGCGGCCGGCAGCGGCGCGTCGTGCGCCACCTTCACCACGGCGGGCGCGGCGCGCAGGTAGTCGCGGGCCGCCGCGAGCCGGGTGCGGCTGCCCGCGGGGAAGCCCTCGGTGACGCCCGCGTCGAGCGCCTCCAGCAGCGCCTCCAGCGTGCCGAACCGGGTGATCAGCGCGGCGGCCGTCTTCTCGCCGACGCCCGCCACGCCCGGCAGGCCGTCGCTGGGGTCGCCGCGCAGCACCGCGAAGTCGCCGTACGCGCGGCCCGGGATGCCGTACTTGGCGGTGACGAACGCCTCGTCCACCACCTGGAGGTTGCGCACGCCGCGCGCGGTGTACAGCACGCGCACCGGGCGGCGGTCGTCGACGAGCTGGAACAGGTCGCGGTCGCCGGTGACGATCTCCACCGCGCCCGCCGCCCGGTGGGTGAGCGTGCCGATGACGTCGTCGGCCTCGTAGCCGGGCGCCTCCAGGCGGGCGATGCCCAACGCGTCGAGGACGTCCTGGATGACCGCGATCTGCGGCACCAGCGTGTCGGGCACCTGCTCGGCGTCGCCCTGCGCCACCCGGTGCGCCTTGTACGACGGGATCGCCGCCACCCGGAAGGCGGGCCGCCAGTCGGCGTCCATGGTGGCGACGAGCTCGGCGGGGGAGTGGCCGCGCACCAGCGTGGCGATCATGTCGATCAGGCCCCGCACCGCGTTCACCGGGGTGCCGTCGGGGGCGGTGATCGACTCCGGGACGCCGTAGAAGGCGCGGAAGTACAGCGACGGGGTGTCGAGAAGCATCAGCACCCGCCCAGTATGCCCACCCCCAGCACGCACGCGTCGTCCTCCGGGTTGGGGCCCCCGATCGCGGCGACCAGCCGGTCGAGTCCCGCGTCGAGGTCGCCGCAGGGCAGGTCGCGCGCCGCGCCGAGCAGCAGGTCGAGTCCCACGTCGATGTCGCGCGTGCGCCGCTCGACCAGGCCGTCGGTGAACAGCAGCAGCACGTCGCCCGCCCGCAGCGGCGTGGCGGCGGGCTCGTACGCGCGCCCCGAGGTGGCGCCCAGCAGCACGCCCCGCGGCTGCCGCAGCCGGGTGGCCACGCCGTCGCGCACCAGGATCGGCGCGAGGTGCCCGGCCTGCCCCCAGGTGAACATCCGGGTGCGCGGGTCGAGGTGGCCGATCACGGCGGTGGCGGTGGTGTCCCTGAGCTGGTGCAGGACGAGCTCGTTGAGCCAGCCGAGCAGCCGGTCGGGCGGCTCGCCGGTCATCGACAGGCCGACCAGCGCGTGGCGCAGCTGGGCCATGCGGGCGATGGCGGGCAGGCCGTGGCCGGAGACGTCGCCGATGGCGAGCATCACCCGCCCGTCGGGCGCGCAGGCGGCCTCGAACCAGTCGCCGCCCAGGTTCGCGGTCTTCTCGGCGGGGACGTACCGGACCGCCACCGCGGTGTCGGGCAGGTCGAGGCAGCCGGTCGGGGCGGGCAGGATGGCCTCGCGCAGCGCCAGCATGACGTGGCGTTCCTCGGCGGCCCGCTCGCGCGCCTCCAGCAGCTGGCGGCGCGACTCGGACATCATGCGCTCGGCGCGGCGGCGGCCGGTGATGTCCTGGATGACGCCGTGCAGGCCGGTGTGGCCGCCGGGCGCCGTGAGCGGTTCAAGCACCATGCGCAGGTCGCGCAGCTCCCCGCCGCGCCGGATGCGGAACTCCGCCTGCACCGGCTCGACGCCGCGCAGCGCGTCCCAGACCAGGCGGTCGATCGCGCGGGCGTCGCGCGGCTCGACGTGGCGGGGCAGCTCGGGCAGCGGGATGGGGCCGCGGTCCGGGTCGCGGCCGAAGATGGCGTACACCTGGTCGGACCAGATGGTCTCGCCGGTGCACAGGTTCCACTCCGTCCAGCCCATGTTGCCGAGCCGTTGCGCGTGCGCCAGCCGCACCGCGAGCAGCTCCGCGTCTGACTCGTGCCCGACCAGCTCGGCCGCGCCTGCGACGTCGACCATAAGTCTCACTCTCGGACGTGCGATGGACCCGGACAATTGGCCCCACAATACGTGACCGAACGGGGGCGGAGGGTAGCCGTCCCTTGCCGCGTGGTCAGACCTTTTCATGGATTTTAGGAGGCGGGGTCCGAGTAGATTGGGCCTGTGACGTCCTCAGACCTGTATCCCGTGTCCCGGCTGGCCGCCGTCCAGGAGGCCACCGCCAAGGCCGGCCTCGACGCGCTCCTGCTCACCCCTGGCCCCGACCTGCGCTATGTCACCGGCTACGACGCCAAGCCGCTGGAGCGGCTCACCTGCCTGGTCGTGCCCGCCTCGGGCGAGCCGTACATGATGGTGCCCCGCCTGGAGCTGCCCGCCGCCGAGGCGTCGCCGGCCTCCCGGCTCGGGCTCGAGTTCGTGGCCTGGGACGAGACCGACGACCCTTACGCCGTCGCCGCCAAGCGGCTCGGCCAGGCGGCCAGGGTGGGCCTCGCCGACCGCATGTGGGCCATGTCGTCGCTGCGCTTCCGCGAGGTGCTGCCGGGAGCCGAGCAGGTGCTGGCCGGCACGGTGCTGCGCGACCTGCGCACCCGCAAGTCGCCCGCCGAGGTGGCCGCGCTGCGCGAGGCGGGCGCGGCGATCGACGCCGTGCACCGGCAGGTGCCCGGGTTCCTGCGGGCCGGACGCACCGAGCGCGAGGTCGGCCGCGACATCGCCGAGGCGATCCTCGCGGCCGGGCACGCCACGGTCGACTTCGTCATCGTCGCCTCCGGGCCGAACGGCGCGAGCCCGCACCACGACGTGTCCGACCGCGTCATCCAGGCGGGCGAGCCGGTCGTCGTCGACATCGGCGGCCAGCTGCACAACGGCTACTGCTCCGACTCCACCCGTACGTACTGCGTGGGCGAGCCGCCCGCGGACTTCGCCGCGTACTACGAGGTGCTGCGCCAGGCCCAGGAGGCCGCCTGCGCGGCCGTGCGGCCCGGCGTGCCGTGCGAGTCGATCGACGCGGCGGCCCGCGACGTGATCGCCGAGGCGGGCTACGGCGAGTACTTCATCCACCGCACCGGGCACGGCATCGGCATCGAGACGCACGAGGAGCCGTACATCGTGGCGGGCAACGCCGAGCCGATGCGTCCCGGCTTCGCCTTCTCCGTCGAGCCCGGCATCTACCTGCCCGGCCGGCACGGCGCCAGGATCGAGGACATCGTCGTGTGCACCGAGGACGGCGGCGAGCGGCTCAACGACACGCCGCGCGACCTCGTCATCGTCTAGCACGTCCCGAGGGCGGTGGCGGGTGTTCACACGCGTCTCGTACGCGATCAGAGCGGGGTCGGCCGGGCGTCCCTGCGAGGACCTCGCCGTGGCGGGGCCGTCCTGGGCCGTCGTGATCGACGGCGCGACGGCCCCGCCGGGGCCGGGCGGCGGGTGCGTCCACGGGGTGGCGTGGCTGGCGGCGCGGCTCGGCGGCGCGCTCGCCGCCGGGCTGTCGGCGCGGCCGCAGACCGGGCTGGCCGAGCTCCTGTCCGACGCGGTCACGGCCGTGACGGCCGCGCACGGCGGCGCCTGCGACCTGGACGACCCCGACTCGCCCTCGGCCACCGTGTGCGTGGTGCGCCTGTCCGGGGATCGGCTGCACTACCTCGTCCTCGGTGACTCGCCGGTGGCCTTCCTGCGCCGCGACGGCACGGCCGAGGTGGTCGCCGACGACCGGCTGGAGCGGCTGCCCGGCGGGCGGCCGTACCCGCTGGAGCTGGTGCGCCGGCTGCGCAACGCGCCCGGCGGCTTCTGGGTGGCGGGCAACCGTCCCGAGGCGGCGGGCCAGGCGCTCGCGGGCGCGGTGGACGCGCGGGAGCTGGCCGGGGTGGGCCTGTTCACCGACGGGGTGGCCAGGCTGGCCGACTGGTACGGGTGGAGCTGGGAGTCGGTGCTGACCCGCCTGGCGGGGGAGGGGCCGGAGGCGCTGATCGCGGCGGTGCGGGAGCTGGAGCGCACCCGGGGGCCCGTGTGGGGCAAGCTCCACGACGACGCGACGGCCCTGTGGTGCGGCCTGCCCGACGTCCCCTGAGGCGCGGGGCGGATCGCGGGGGCCTCTGGCCGGATCATCGCGCGGGCCGGTCCGAGGCGGCGCGGGCCCGAGCGGTGGCCGGTCCGAGGTGGGGCGGGGTGGTTCGAGGGGTCCGGCGGTTCGGCGCGGGGTGGTTCGAGGGGTCCGGCGGTTCGGCGCGGGGTGGTTCGAGGGGTCCGGCGGTTCGGCGCGGGGGTGACGGGGTGTGGCCGGCGTGGGGTGGCCGGCGCGGTGGGATATTGCCGACTTTGGGGGCGAATCCTGCTAACTGTCCTGTTGGACGACATGACAGTCTTCTTTACGGTATGACATGAAGTAGACGATTTGGGCAGACAGACCCTACAAACCGTGACATTTTGTTTCTTGCGGATGATCGCGGCTTGAGTGAAAAATGTGGCGTTGCTAGGTTGTCCCGATGCCAGGCATGTGGTCCGGCCCCCCTCACCCGCCCTTGACAGGTCTCCTGACCGTGACGCCGCGTCCGGGAGGCGGGGCGCGGTGTGCGTGGCGCCGGCCGCGCGACACGTACAGGCGGTGCAGATGATCCTCGGTCGCCCCGACCCCCGGCGGGTCCCGACCGCGATCAAGATCTTGGTCGCGGGCGGCTTCGGCGTGGGCAAGACCACCATGGTGAGCGCCGTCTCCGAGACGCGCACCCTGCGTACCGAGGAGACCCTGACGCACGCCGGCGCCGACGTGGACGACCTCGCGGGCGTCGAGGCCAAGCGCACCACCACCGTGGCCATGGACTTCGGCCGCATCACCATCCGCGACGACTACATGCTCTACCTGTTCGGCACCCCCGGCCAGGAGCGGTTCTGGTTCGTCTGGGACGAGCTGGCCATGGGCGCGCTCGGCGCGGTCGTGCTGGCCGACACCCGCCGTCTGGCCGACTGCTTCCCGGCCGTCGACTACTTCGAGAAGCGCGGCCAGCCGTTCGTGGTGGCGCTCAACTGCTTCGACGGTCTCATGCCGTTCACCATCGGCGAGGTACGCGACGCCATCGGCCTGGACCCGGACACCCCCGTCGTCCGCTGCGACGCCCGCAGGCGCGACTCGGGCAAGGAGGTGCTCATCACGCTCGTCGAGCACGCGATGAACCGGGGAGCCACCCCGGTCGGGACGATGTCGTGACCGTTTGCGGCTAGATTTGACCGATGGAGGAGATCGACCGCCGCATCGTCGCGCTGCTGGCCCACGACGGCAGGATGAGTTTCACCGACCTGGCCAGGGAGACCGGGCTCTCGGTCTCCGCCGTGCACCAGCGCGTACGCCGGCTGGAGAAGCGCGGCGTGATCCGCGGTTACGCCGCGATCGTCAACCATGACGCCATCGGCCTGCCGCTGACCGCGTTCGTGTCCATCAAGCCCATCGACCCGGCCGCGCCCGACGACGCGCCCGACCGGCTGGCCCACCTGACCGCGATCGAGGCGTGCCACAGCGTCGCGGGCGATGAGAGCTACATCCTCAAGGTGCGGGTCGCCTCACCCGTGGCCCTGGAGGACCTGCTGCAGCAGATCCGCGCCTCGGCGCACGTCTCGACCCGCACCACGGTGGTGCTCAGCACGCCGTACGAGCACCGCGCCCCGGTGGTCGCGGGCGAGCCCGTCTCCGGCCAGGAGAGCCACGACTGACGCGGCGACCACGGCCGGGCTCTCGGTGTGCGGCGACCTGGCCACGGGCCAGAGGCCGTCCGCGGCCTGTTCGGGGGCGAGGCCGTTGAGCACCGCGAGCGTCACCCGCTCCGCCTAACGGTCGACGTCCTCCGCCCCGTCGAGGCGCATGTGCCCGTCGGCCACGAGCCGCGCCGGCCCTTGCACCGCCGCCCACACCACGAACTCCGCCCCCGGCCGCACGGCCGCGGGCAGGTGGCCGCCCTTCGCCAGCCGGTCCAGCTCGGCCGCGAGCACGTCGTACGGATGCGGCGACACGGCCGCCGCCCGCCGCCCGCGAGGCCGGCGATGGCCGGCTCCTCGACGGCCCACCTCACGTAACTGCGGCCGTACTCGATGACTCCGGACGGCCCGTCGGGCGCCCGGCCGACGTCGCGGGACAGACGCTCGGCGAGCCGGACGAGGAGGCGCTCGTGGAGCGCCGCCATGAGCGAGTCGCGCGAGTCGAAGCGGTGGTGGGCGGCGCTCGGGCTCACCCCGACCCGCACGCTGGCCTCGCGCAGCGACCAGCCGTCGGCGCCCTTCTCGCGGATGAGCTCCTCGGCGGCGTCGAGCAGGGCGGTCCTGAGGTCTCCGTGGTGATGTCGCCTCGGCCCCGGCGCCGCTCGTCCAGGGGGAGCCGGTCGAGGTGGCCGAAGGCGTGCACGTCATCCCCGACCGCCGCGTGCCGCTCGTGCCGAACGTCGGCATCGTCGTCGGCGAGCGCGCCGGACTCGTGATCGACACGGGCCTCGGGCCCAGGAACGGCGCGTACGTGCCGGAGCAGGCCCGCAGCCTGCTGGGCGCGGTACCTGACGGCCACCCGCTTCCACCCCGGGCACGGGTCCGGCGCGCAGGCGTTCAAGGGGGAGGCGACCATCGTGTGCAACCGCTCCCAGAGTGAGGAACTGCGGCGGAAGGGGGCCGCGTACCTGGACATGTTCGCCGGCCTCGGCCCGCGGATCGCGGCCGAGCTCGCGGACGTGGAGCTCGTCGACCCGGACGTCGTCCACGACGCGCCGCCGAGATCGACCTCGGCGGGCGGCGGGCGGCGGGCGGCGGACGGAACTGCGGACGTGGGGCGCCGCGCACACCGGCTCCGACCAGACGGTGCTCGTCGACGGCCGGGTCCTGTTCTGCGGCGACCTGGTCGAGACGCGGATGTTCCCGATCGCGCCGTACTTCCCGCCGTACGACGCCGACGTGGACGCCGACCACTGGATCACCGTGCTCGACCGGCTCCTCGCGCTCGGCCCGGCCGCCGTCGTGCCCGGCCACGGCGAGGTCGCGGACGCCGGCCTGCTCACGGAGGTCGGCGACTACCTCCGCCGCGTACGGTCCAGGACCGCCGAACTGAAGGCGGCCGGCGCGTCGGAGGAGCAGGCCGTGGCCGCGCCCCGGCCACGAGGAGCTCACCGGCCTGGCGTCCGGTCCCGGAGGCGACGACCGGCCCGGGCCCGTGGACGTCGCGCAGGTCTTACGAAGTGCGGAACGATCGGCTGCTCCTGGCCTCCTCCAGGCTGGCGGATGCCAGGCTGCACACCGTGAACCGCCGCACCGTGCCGGCCGTCGCGGTGCTCGCCGCCCTGGTGGCCGTCCTCGTCCTCGCCTTCGTCACGGGCGCGCTTGCCTGGTACGCCGCCGCCTGGGCGCTGTTCGCCGTGGCGCTCGCCGCCCTGCGCGGCGTGCCGTCGCCGGTGGCCGGGCGGCTGGTCCTGGCCGGCGGCCTGGCCGCCGTCGCCACCGGGCTGCTCGCCCCGCCCGCCACCAGCACCGATTCCTTCCGCTACGCCTGGGACGGCCGCGTCCAGTCCGCCGGGCTCTCGCCCTACGACCGCCCGCCGTCCGACCCCGCGCTGGCCGGGCTGCGTGACGGCTGGCTCTTCCCCGGCTGCGCGGAGGGCCGCTTCTACCCGCTGCCGGACGGCGGCTGCACCCGGATCAACAGGCCCACGGTGCACACGATCTATCCGCCGCTGGCGGAGGCGTACTTCTGGCTGGTGGACCGGCTCTCGCCGAGGGACGCCCGGCACAAGCCGTTCCAGGTGGGCGGCGCGCTGGCGGCGACGGCGACGTCGGCCGTGCTGCTGGCGGCGGCGCGCCGGCGCGGGCGTGAGCGCCTGGCGGCGTGCTGGGCATGGTGCCCGGCGGTGCCGATGGAGGCGGTGAACAACGCGCATGTGGACGCCTTGGCGGTCGCGGCGGTCGCGCTGGCCCTCGCCCTCCCGCTCGCACCCCGGTCGCGCCCGCCCGGTGTGCCGGGGCCGGGCGCGGCGGGGGCCGTGCCGGCGGGCGAGGCGGGGGGCCTGTTCCGGGGGCTCGTCCGGGGGGTGGTGCTCGGTGCGGGGATCGCGGTGAAGCTGTCGCCCGCTGTGGTGCTGCCTGCCCTGCTGGCGGGCCGGCTGTCAGACTCGCGGCGGCGCCGCCGCCTCGGGCCCGGTCTCGCCGCCGTGGGCGCGGCCCTGGCGGTGGTGGGGGCGGCCTACCTGCCGTACGTGCTGCTGTCGCACGGCTCCGTGCTCGGCTACCTGCCGGGGTACGCGGCCGAGGAGGGGTACGCCGACGCGGCGGCCCGCGGGCGCTACGCCCTGCTGAGGCTGGTGCTGCCCGACGCGTGGGCGCCGCCCGCCGCGCTCGTGGTGCTGGCGGCGGTGTCGGTCCGGGTGCTCCTGCGGGGCGACCCGGAGCGGCCCTGGCGGGGGGCGCTGGAGGTGTCAGGGGCGGCGTTCCTGGTGCTGACCCCCGGCTACTCCTGGTACGCGCTGCTCGTCGTGGCGCTGGTCGCGCTGGACGGCCGGGTGGAGTGGCTGGGAGTGGCGGCGGCGTCCGCGGCCGCCTATCTGACGGGCGCGGGGACGACCGCGTACGCCGTGGCCGCGGCGGCGGTCGCGGCCGGCATGTGGCTGCGCCGCCCCCGCGACCCCCTGACGCCGCCCCGCGGACCGGTCACACCGCCCCCGCCCCGTGACGACGCCCCGCGGACCGGTCACGCCGCCCCCGCCCCGTGACGACGCCCCCGAGGGCCGTCACGCGGCCCCGTGGGCCTTCAGGCCGGTGCCGGCTGGCCGTAGCGGGAGCGGAGGCGGGCCTTGGCGGCGTCCGGCGCCCCGAGGCGCTCCAGCCCGTTGAGCGCGGCCCCCACGATGGGCGGCACCTCCGCCACCACCGGCTCCGCCATCGGAGCCCGCATCGCGAACCCCGCCTCCAGCAGCGGCGTCAGCAGCGGGTCGCGGGCCGTCAGCAGCCCGCCGCCGAGCACCACCTCGGCGGGCCGGTCAAGCAGGCCGAGCCGGCGCAGGCACACCTCGGCCATGGTGACGACCTCCTCGGCCAGCCGCTCCACGAGCGCGACCGCCACCGCGTCCCCGGCGGACGCCGCCGCGAACACGCCGGGCGCGAGCTCGTGCAGCCGGTCCTCGTCCACCTGGCCGAAGTGCACGGCCAGCACCAGTTCCTGGACGGTGGAGGTGCCGAAGTGGGACGTGATCAGCGAGGTGAGCGCCGTGGGCACGCCCCGCCCGTCCTCGGCGCGCACGGCGTGCCACAGCGCCTCCTCGCCGATCCCCTGGCCGCCGCCCCAGTCGCCGCTCAGCCTGCCGAGCGCGGGGAAACGGGCCATGTCGCCGGTGGGGGAGACGCCGACGGCGTTGATGCCGGCGCCGCACACGACGGCCACCCCCCACGGGGCGGACGCGCCGGCCCGCAGCAGCGCGAACGTGTCGTTGCGCACCAGCACGTCGCGGCCGAGCCCCCTGGCGGCCAGTTCGGCCGCCAGCGCCTCCTCCTCGACCGGCAGGTCCGCCCCCGCCAGGTACGCGGCCACGAGGTCCACGCCGGAGGCGGCAGGCGGGGTGGGGGCGGCGGCCAGGGCCAGGCGGAGGGCGTCCTCGACGACGTCCACGGCGGCGGGCACGCCTGAGCTTTGCGGCGTGAACGGCCCTGACCGGCCCGAGGCGAGCACCTCGCCCTCCTCGGTCACCAGGGCGACGTCGGTCTTGCTGTTGCCGCCGTCGACGGCCAGGACCAGCCTGGGGCGCGACACTAGCCCACCGTCCACGGCAGGAAGCCGCGGTTGGCCTCCAGCAGCAGCCCGGTCAGCTCCTCGGTGACCGCGTCCTGGCCGACCAGCGGGTGGGCGAGCAGCGCGTCGCGCACCCGGTCGGCGCCGCCGTGCAGCGCGGCCCGCAGCGCCAGCTCCTCGTACGCCGACACGTGCGCGATGAGCCCGCGGAACAGCGGCTCGACGGGCGCGACCGGCAGCGGCGCGGCGCCGGAGGCGGTGATGGCGGCGGGCACCTCGATGACGGCGTCGTCGTCGAGGAACGGCAGGGTGCCGCCGTTGCGCACGTTGACCACCTGGGTGTCGCCCCGGTCGCCGAGGAGCGACGAGATCAGCGCCACGGCCGCCTCCGAGTAGAACGCGCCGCCCCGCTGCGACAGCAGGTCGGGCTTGGTCACCACGGCCGGGTCGGCGTACAGGCGCAGCAGTTCCTCCTCCATCGCGGCCACCTCGGCGGCCCGCGACGGCTTCTCCAGCTGCTCCCGCACGACGGCGTCGTGGGCGTAGTAGTAGCGCAGGTAGTACGACGGGATCACGCCCAGCCTGCGCAGCAGCTCCACGCGCAGCCCCAGCGCCGCGGCGATCTCGTCGCCGTGCTCGGAGGCCAGCGCGGCGGGCAGCACGTCCTCGCCGTCGAGGTAGACGGCGCGCTCCCAGGTGAGGTGGTTGAGCCCGACGTGGCCGAGCGTGACGCGCGACGGCTCGACGCCGAGGGCGGCGGCGAAGCGCCGCTGGAAGCCGATGGCGACGTTGCACAGGCCGATGGCGCGGTGGCCGGCGTCGAGCAGCGCCCGGGTCACGATGCCGACGGGGTTGGTGAAGTCGACGATCCAGGCCTCGGGGGCGGCGCGGCGCACCGTCTCGGCGATGTCGAGCACGAGCGGCACGGTGCGCAGGGCCTTGGCCAGGCCGCCCGCCCCGGTGGTCTCCTGGCCGACGCAGCCGCAGCGCAGTGGCAGCGTCTCGTCCACGTCCCTGGCCGCCTGGCCGCCGACGCGGAGCTGGATGAGCACGGCGGAGGCGCCCGCCACGCCTTCCTCCAGGGAGGCGGTGGCCACGACCTTCGCCGGGTGCCCCGCGTGCTCCAGCATGCGGCGCGACACGCCGGCGACCAGGTCGAGCCTGGACGGGTTCGGATCGATGAGGGCGACCTCGGTGACGGGCAGCTCGTCGCGCAGCCGCGCGAACCCGTCGATCAGCTCCGGGGTGTACGTGGAGCCGCCCCCGACCACGGCGAGTTTCAACCTTTCACTCCTGTCAAAGTCACGCCCTCGATGAAGACCTTCTGGGCGAAGAAGAACACGATGATCACCGGGGCGGTCACCAGGAGGGTGGCGGCCATGGTGAGGTTCCACTGGACGCTGTGGAACGCCTTGAACGTGGCCAGGCCGAGGGACAGCGTCCAGCCCTCCTGGGCCACGCCCGCGTACAGCAGCGGGCCGTAGTAGTCGTTCCAGCAGTAGAAGAACTGGAACAGGGCGACGGCGGCGATGGCCGGGCGGGCCATCGGCACGATCACCTTCAGCAGCGTCCTGAGGTCGGAGCAGCCGTCCACGCGCGCCGCGTCGACGTACTCGCGCGGGATCGTGATGAGGAACTGGCGCAGCAGGAAGATCGAGAACGCGTCGCCGAACAGCATCGGCAGGATGAGCGGCCACAGGCTGTCGGTCAGCCCGAGCCGCGCCCACACCAGGTACATCGGCACGGCCACGACCTGCGGCGGCAGCATCATCGCGGTGATCACCAGCAGGAACGCCAGCCGCCTGCCGCGGAAGCGGAAGCGCGCCAGCGCGTACGCCACGGGCACCGACGACAGGATGGTGAGGAGGGTGCCGAGGGCGGCGTACAGCAGGGTGTTGGCCGTCCAGCGCAGCAGCTCGGACTTGGCGAACACGTCGGCGTAGTTGCCCCAGTTCCAGCTGCGCGGCCACAGGTCGCTGGTGAGGGCCTGCTCGTCGCTCATGAGCGAGGTGAGCACCAGGAACGCCACGGGCGCGAGGAACATCAGCGCCAGCGCGATCGCGAGGGCGTGCGTGGCGATCCAGAGCAGCGCGCGCCGTCTGCGGGTGCGCGCGGCGGCGCGTCCGGCCCTGGGCGCGACCGCGCGCGGCGGGGCGGTGACGGCGGCCGTCATGAGTCCTCCTCGGCGCGGCGGAACTGCCGCAGCAGGATCAGCGTGAAGATCATCGACGCGGCGAACAGCAGCAGCGCGAGCACGCACGCGTACCCCATCGCGTAGTCGCGGAAGCCCGCCTGGAACAGCCACTGCGGCAGGGTGAGCAGCGACTCGTCCGGGTAGCCGGGCGCGAACGCGGTGCCGGCGGAGTCGGTCGCGCCCGACGCCACCCGGGAGGCGATCATGGCCTGCGAGAAGTACTGCAGCGCCGAGATCACGGACGTCACCAGCGAGAACATCAGCACCGGGGCGATCGTGGGCAGCGTGATGCTGCGGAACTGCCGCCAGGGGCCGGCGCCGTCGATGGCGGCCGCCTCGTACAGGTGCCTGGGGACGTCCAGCAGGGCCGCCATGAAGATCACCATGGCCTGGCCGCAGCCCCACATGCCGAGCAGCGTGAGGCTGGGCTTGGACCACGCGGGGTCGCCGAACCAGTCGGGGCCGGTGATGCCGAACAGGGCGAGGAACTGGTTCCACGGCCCGTTCGCCGGGTTCATCAGGTAGACGAACATGATCGTGCCGGCGGTCACCGGCACCAGCGACGGCAGGTAGAAGACGGTGCGGAACAGCCCGGCGCCGGCCTTGACCCGCGTGACGAGCTGGGCGAGGGTCAGCGAGAACAGCACGGTCGCGGGCACCATCACCAGCACCAGCCACAGCGTGTTGCGCGCCGAGGTCGCCACCCGCGGGTCGTGCAGCAGGTAGCGGTAGTTGTCCAGGCCGACGAACTCCAGCGAGTACATGTCGTAGCGGTGGAAGGAGAAGTACACCGTGGACAGCAGCGGGTAGACGAAGAAGACCGCGACGCCGACGAGCCAGGGCGACAGCCACAGCAGCGCGCGCGGCCCCTCGCCGCGCCACCGGCGCGGCGGCGCGGCGTGGGTGAGCGAGGCCATCGGATCAGCCCCCGGACAGCTTCAGCTTGTCGTCGATCTGCTTGTCGACGCCCTTGAGCCCGGCGTCGAGGTCGGGGACGCCGCCCTTCTCCCACTTGCCGATGAAGGTGGAGAACGCCTCCTGGTTGAAGACGCTGTTCACGCTGGGCGGCAGCGTGGACGTCTTCGGGTGGGCGAAGATGTCCAGGAAGGTGGCGAAGTTGTCGTCCTTGGAGAGGGCGGGCGACTCCATGGCGGCCTTCGTCGTGGGCACGTTGCGCAGCGCGTTCGACAGGGTCACCAGCGAGTCGGTGTCGGTCGTCAGGTGCTTGACGAGCTCCCACGCCTGCTGGGGGTTCTTGGCGCCCTTCGGCACGCCGATGACGGTGCCCGCGGTGAAGCCGCTGCCGTACAGGTCGGGACGGTCGTCGGCCACCGGCAGGGGAGCGGTGCCGTAGTCCATCTTCTTGGCCTCGGGATCATTGGCGATCATGGCGTTGCGCCACTCGCCGTCGATGATCATGGCGACCTTGCCCTTGAAGAACGGGTGCTCCGCGCTCCACTCGTCGCCCAGGCTCTTGCGGAACTTCTCCAGCTTGTCGTAGCCGTACCAGTCGACGAGCTCCTTCTGCCAGCGCAGCAGCGTCTTCCACGCCGGGTCGGTGCCGATGGCGGAGGTGCCGTCGTCGTTGTACCACTTGGCGCCCACCATGGAGCCGAGGTGCGCGGCGCTGTTCTCGTAGTACTGGGAGGCGGGCACGAACCCGGCCACCTTGATGTCGCCGTTCGCGTCGCGCACGGTGAGCTTCTTGGCCAGCGCGGTGAGCTCCGACAGCGTCTTGGGCGGCTGCTCGCCCTTCATCAGCGCCTTGTTGTAGTAGATGCCGTAGGCGTCGGCGAGCAGCGGCAGCGTGCACTGCCTGCCCTCGAAGGCCGTGTAGGAACGTGCCACGGCGGGCAGCACCGACAGGTCGATGCCGTCCTGCTTGATCACCGGGGTGAGGTCCTGGAACGCTCCCGACCTGCACCACTGGGCGACGTTGTCGGTGGTGAACGAGACGGCGACGTCCGGCGGGTTGCCGCCGCGGATCGACTGGGTGATCTGGTCGTCCTGGACGCCCTTGCGGGCCTTGACGGTGATCTGCGGGTACTTCTTGCTGAAGGCGGCGATGGCCGTCTCGAACGCCTTGACCTCGGCGTCGGTGGAGAACCCGTGCCACAGTTCGATGGTGGCGGCCGGGAGCGCCTGCGAGGCGGAGCCGGACGGTCTCGGCTGGGAGCCGAGCGAGGGTCCCGCCTCTCTGTTCGCGGTGCAGGCGGTCAGCGCGAGGGCCGCGAGGCCCGCGACCGCCAAGGGGACGAAGCGCACGGGGGGTGCCTCCTGCCTGGCGTGGGGATCATGAGGGTCGGAGGATCATGAGGGAACGGTGGAGCCGAAGACCTCGTCACGCACGGTGGCCAGCGCGAGGTCGAGCGCGCCCGCGAGCACGGGGTTGCCCTCCACGCTCGACAGGCGCACCCTGGGGCTCGGCACCGTCAGCGCGTGCAGCTCGTGCTCGACCAGCTCGCGCAGGGTCTCGCCGCCCGGCAGCACGACGCCGCCGGTCAGCACGATGAGCCCGGGATCGACGACGGCGGTGATGGCGGCCAGGCCGACCGCCAGGCGGGCCGCGACGTCGCGCAGCCCGGCCCTGGCGTCGTCGGCCCGCTTGCCCCGCCCTTCCGCCGCGCGTACCGCGTTGGCGACGGCCTGGCGGAAGTCGCCGCCGCGCACGCCGTACGAGCGCAGCAGCTTGAGCACGGCCGCGCCGCCGGTGAGCGCCGTGTAGCCGTGGTTGGCGAGCCTGCCCGCCTCGCGGGCGGTGGGCGCGCCGGGGGTTGGCATGTAGCCGACCTCGCCCGCGCCGCCGGTGGCGCCGCGGTGCATGCGCCCGCCGAGGACGAGGGCCGAGCCGATGCCCTCGTCGGCCCACAGCAGCACGAAGTCGGGGTTGCCGTGCGCGGCGCCGTGCGCCTGCTCGGCCATCGCCACCAGGTTGACGTTGTTCTCCACGTCCACGGGCACGCCGAGGCCGCGGCTGAGGGTCGGGACGAGGTCGGGGATGTGCCAGCCCGGCATGTCCTTGGCGGTGGCGTAGCCGAGCCTGCCGGTGGTCGGGTCGACGGCGGCCTGCACGCCGATGACGACCCGCCGCAGCGGGCCGGGCGGCCGGGTGCCGTCCAGGGCCGCGGCCAGCCGCTCCACCAGGTCGCCCTGCGGGCGGCGCGGCGTCGCCAGCGTGTACGACCCCACGACGGTGCCGGTGAGGTCGGCCACCCTGGCCTCGATCCTGCCGGGAGTGACGTCGAGCGCGCCGGCGTAGGCCGCCGCCGGGTTGATGCGGTAGACCTCGGCCGTACGGCCGGGCAGGCCCTCCCTGACCCCGTCGAGCACGACGAGGCCGGCCTCCTGCAGGCGGGCGAGCAGCTGTGAGGCGGTGGGCTTGGACAGGCCGGTGAGCTGGCCGATCTCGGGTCTCGTCAGCGGCCCGCGCTCCAGGAGGGCCTGCAGGGCGGCGCGGTCGTTGATCGCGCGCAGCAGGCTGGGTGTCCCAGGGACAGGACCGCTCACGTCGGCTCCTTCACATCTCGTTAGGAAACTTTCCTAACTCACGATGAACTTAAGGAGTCGCGATGGCGGCGGTCAAGGAGCGAAACCAAGACGTGACCGAAGGCGGGAGAGGAGAGGATGGGAGTGAGTGCCTCGACGGGCATGCTAATGTCGTCATTTGTTGTAACAACAAGCAGAATGGCCCGGAGTGTCCCATTAACCACATTAATGGTCAGGCGGCAATGCGTCAAACCGAGCTCGCGAAGGAGCAGGAGTACGTCACCCGCCTCTACGACCGCCTCGACACGCTGCGCGAGCGGACCCAGCGCCAGCTGAAGGAGGTGCTGGCCACCGGAGCCGTCGGCACGATGCAGAACAGGTCCGAGCGCGACACCTTCGCCGACATGTACGCCTCCAGGCTCGCCCGGCTGTGGGCCGTCGAGCGCGGCCTGGCCTTCGGCCGCCTCGACCACGTCGAGGAGGGCAGGCTCTACATCGGCAAGCTCGGGCTCACCGACGACGAGCAGCGCCGCCTGCTCATCGACTGGCGGGCCCCGGTCGCCCAGCCTTTCTACCGCGCCACGCCCGCCGCCCCCATGGGCGTCACCAGGCGCCGCCACCTGCAGACCAGGGGCCGCCTCGTCGTCGGCGTGGACGACGACCTGCTCGACCTCGACGCGCTCACCGACGACGACCGCGCCACGCTCAACGGCGAGGCCGCCCTGCTCGCCGCGCTCGACGAGCGGCGCACCGGCCGCATGCGCGACATCGTCGCCACCATCCAGGCCGAGCAGGACCGCGTCATCCGCGCCGACCTGAACGGCGTCCTCGTCGTCCAGGGCGGCCCCGGCACCGGCAAGACCGTCGTCGCCCTGCACCGCGCCGCCTACCTCCTCTACACGCACAGGGAGCGGCTGGAGCGGCGCGGCGTGCTCGTCCTCGGCCCCAACCTCACCTTCCTGCGCTACATCGAGCAGGTCCTGCCCTCGCTCGGCGAGACCGACGTGCTGCTGTCCACCGTCGGCGAGCTCTACCCCGGCGTCACCGCCACCGCCAGGGAGCGGCCCGAGGTGGCCGCGATCAAGGGCGACCCGCGCATGACCGAGGTGATCGCGCGCGCCGTGCGCGACCGGCAGAAGGTGCCGCGCAAGCCCATCGAGCTGCGCCTCGGCCGCGTCACCCTCACCCTCGACAGGTCCATGCTGGAGGCCGCGAGGAACAAGGCCACCCGCTCGCGCCGCCCCCACAACCAGGCCCGCGCCGTGTTCGTCAGGTCGCTGCTCAACGCCCTCGCCAGGCAGCAGGCCAAGAAGATCGGCAAGGGCCTCATCGACGACGACGAACTGGCCGACCTGCGCGAGGAGCTGCGGACCGAGCCCGTGGTCAAGGCCGCGCTGAACAGGCTGTGGCCGTACCTGACGCCGCAGCGGCTCCTCCTCGGCCTGTACGGCTCGCCCGAGCGCCTCGGCCACGCCGCCGCCGCCCTCAGCCCCGAGGAGCGGGCGCTGCTGCGCAGGGACGGCGGCGAGTGGACCGAGTCGGACGTCCCGCTCCTCGACGAGGCCGCCGAACTGCTCGGCGACATCGACGAGCAGGTGCTGCGCGCCACCGCCCTGCAGGCCGAGGAGGAGCTGGCCGCCGCCAGGCGGGCCGAGGAGCACGAGCGCGAGGCCGAGCTGGCCTACGCCCGCGAGGTGCTGGAGCTGACCGGCCTGTCCGACGTGATGGAGGCGGAACGGCTCGCCGAGCGCCAGCGCGGCGAGGGCCCGTACCTCACCACCGCCGAGCGCGCCGCCGCCGACCGCACCTGGGCCTACGGCCACGTCATCGTGGACGAGGCGCAGGAGCTGTCGCCCATGGCCTGGCGGGCCGTCATGCGGCGCTGCCCCACCCGGTCCATGACCATCGTGGGCGACATCGCCCAGACCGGCTCCACCGCGGGCGCGCGGTCCTGGGCCGAGGTGCTCGACCCGTACGTGGCCGGGCGCTGGCGGCAGGAGCGGCTCACCGTGAACTACCGCACACCGGTCGAGCTGATGGCCGTCGCCTCCCGCGTCCTGGCCGCGATCGACCCCTCGCTGAGCGCGCCCACGTCGGTGCGCGAGAGCGGGGCCGAGCCGTGGACGGCGCCGCTGGCCGCGCTGCCCCAGCTCGTCAAGGCCGAGGTGGGCGAGGGCGGCAAGGTCGCGGTCGTGGCGCCCGACGCGCTGCTCGCCCGCGTCGGCGCCGACGTCGCCGCCGCCGTCGAGGGGGCCGCCGTGGTCGCGCCGGGGGCGGGGCGCGCTGCCGGCGCCGCCGCGCTCGACGCGCCGGTCGCCGTCATGACCGTCGCCGACGCCAAGGGGCTGGAGTTCGACTCCGTGATCGTGGCCGAGCCCGAGCTCATCGCGGCCCAGTCGCCGCGCGGCATGAGCGACCTGTACGTGGCGCTCACCCGTGCCACGCGGCGCCTCGGCATCGTGTGCGGGAAACCCCTGTCCGGCGTGCTCGGGGAGGCGTTGCGGGACGTCCCGCAACGCCCCTAGCCTGGGGCTTCGACCCGCTTTGCCACGGCCGGCCGGATGAGTCCCACCTGCGGAAACTTGGTGTTCCCGCTGATCGGGACACGGTTGACATCTGAGGTGGAGTCGGTAGTTTGCTGCGCAGTCCAGCACGGGACTTGGCCGGTTGGCCGTCTCTGACATCGTCGGATCCTGCGTCCGTGACGGAGCGTGACTTCGTCCACACAGCCAGGTGCAGGGCCGTCGGTCCGTCGAGTCGGGGCACCCCAACCGGGCGGGGGGTTGGACCCGGGGCGGGCCCGGGAGCCCAGTAGACAACGGAATTCCGCGCTCGCCGCCGACGAGACGGGTCCGGTCCGAAGGGTTTCCGGGCCCTCTTCCCGTTCCCGTGCACCGGACGGCCATGCGCCGGGTGGTCCCGTCGGCCACGGGATCACCCCGCCGTGGCTTCCTCGTCCACACACGCCGCGCCGCGCGGACGTGGAAGGGGCCGCCAGGCGGTAGCGTTTCCGCAAGCAGGCGCGCACATGGCGAGGAGACCCCGGAGTGGTTCAGGAGCGAACGGACCCGTCGGCCGCCGCCGAGGGCGGGCAGGAGCCCGCCGCCGCGTCCGTCAGCGGGCCCGGCGGCGAGGGGCGACGGCTGACCGCCGCGCGGGTGGCCGCGGGCGCCGCCGGCGGCCTGCTGCTCTACACGGCCTTCCCCCCGCTCGACTGGTGGCTGTGCGCCCCGGCCGGCATCGCCCTGATCGCCGCCTCCCTGTACGGCTCCAGGCCGCGCCGCGCCGCCTGGATCGGCTACCTGGCCGCGGCCGTGTTCCTGTTCCCGACGCTGGCGTGGGTCCGCCCGATCGGCGACGACGCCTGGCTCATGCTCGTCGCCCTGGAGAGCTTCTTCTACGCCGCCATGGCCGCCGCCGCGGCCCTGGTGTTCCGGCTGCGCCTCTGGCCCCTGTGGTTCGCCTGCCTGTGGGTGGCGATGGAGTGGCTGCGCAGCGCGGTGCCGTTCGGCGGCTTCCCGTGGGCGAGGGTGGCCTTCAGCCAGGGCGAGTCCCTGTTCACCTCGTACGCGGCGCTGGGGGGCGCCCCGCTGGTGTCCTTCGCCGTGACGCTGTGCGGCGCCCTGCTGGCCCGCGCGGCCCTCCAGCGGCCCTCCAGGGCGCCGCTGCGGGCCGTCCCCGCGGCGCTGGCCGTCGCGGTGCCGCTGCTGGCCCTGGCGGTGCCCAGGCCCGGCGACGAGGGCCGCACGGTCAACGTCGGCATCGTCCAGGGCAACGTCCCGGGGCGCGGCATGCACGTCATGGGCGACGAGCCGGCCGTCGTGCTGAGGAACCACGCCGACGAGACCAAGCGGCTGGCCCAGGCGGTGCGCGAGGGCAGGCTGCCCAAGCCCGACATCGTGGTGCTGCCGGAGAACTCCACCGACATCGACCCCTACCGCGACCCGTCCGCCAACGCGATCATCTCCGACTCGGTCCGCGACGTGGGCGTGCCGACCCTGGTCGGGGCGGTCGTGTCGATCGGCGACACGCAGCGCGCCACGCGCAGCCTGGTGTGGGACCCCGCCACCGGGCCGGGCGCGTACTACGACAAGCAGCACCTGGTGCCGTTCGGCGAGTACACGCCGATGAAGGACATCGTGCTGGCGCTGTCGGAGCGGGCCAACCTGGTGGGCAGGCAGTCGGTGGCGGGCGACCGCCCCGGCGACCTGAAGATGGGCCCCGTCACCGTCGGCGCGGTCAACTGCTACGAGGTCGCCTACGACGGCACGGTGCGCGGCACGGTCAGGGCCGGGGGCACGCCGCTGGTCGTGCAGACCAACAACGCCACGTACGCGCTGTCGAACCTGCCGCCCCAGCAGCTGGCCATGTCGAAGCTGCGCGCCGTCGAGCACAACCGGGCCGTCGTGACCTCGGCGACCACCGGAATCTCCGCATACGTCACGCCTGACGGTAAAGTCGCCTGGCGAACCCGCGAACTGGTCGCGGACATGACCGTGGTCCAGGTTCCGGTACGCACTCGGGAGACGGTCGCCACGAGGGTCGGCGCCGCCCCCGAGTGGGCATTGATGGTAATGGGAGCGGCGGCCGTCGGAGCCGCCGCATGGCGTGGCAGGCGGCGAGGCGACCGGATGGGGACAGACTGACCATGGACACTCTCGGCCGGGTGCTCATCATCGTCCCGACCTACAACGAGCGCGAGAACCTGCCCGCGATCGCCGAGCGCGTCCGGGCGGCCCTGCCGGAGGCACACCTGCTCGTGGCCGACGACAACAGCCCCGACGGCACCGGCGAGATCGCCGACGCGCTGGCGGCGGCCGACGACCACGTCCACGTCCTGCACCGCCCCGGCAAACAGGGGCTCGGCGCCGCCTACATCGCCGGGTTCCGGTGGGGGCTGGACGAAGGCTACGACGTCCTCGTCGAGATGGACGCCGACGGCTCCCACCAGCCGGAGGAGCTGCCGCGCCTGCTGGAGGCGCTGGCCGAGGGGGCCGACCTGGCGATCGGCTCGCGCTACGTGCCAGGCGGCCAGGTGCTCAACTGGCCGCACCGGCGCGAGCTCCTGTCGAGGGGCGCCAACATCTACACCCGCGTCATGCTGGGCCTGCCGGTGCGCGACGCCACCGCCGGGTTCCGCGCCTACCGGGCCGCCACCCTGGAGAAGGTGGGCCTGGCCGACGTCGAGTCGCAGGGCTACTGCTTCCAGGTCGACCTCACGCTGCGGGCCGCCAGGCACGGGCTGCGCGTGGTCGAGGTGCCGATCACGTTCGTCGAGCGCACCGTCGGCAAGAGCAAGATGAGCGGCAAGGTGATGTCCGAGGCGCTGTGGCGCATCAGCCTGTGGGGCGTCACGGGCCTGCCCAGGCGGGTGCGCGGCCACCGCGACTGACGGCCTCCACGCGGAACGAGCCGTGCCCACCGGGTCTCCCGGTGGGCACGGCTCGTTCCCGGCGAGAGGTCAGGCCATCTCGGCGAAGTCCGTCTCGGTGGTGCCGATCGTCTGCGCGACCGACGGCCGGGTGGTGCGGACGTAGCCGTACCAGCCGAGCGCCACGGCGAAGGTGACGAGGAAGGCGAGCACCACGAAGTTCAGCGGCCAGGCCGGCCACGGCACGACGTTGACGTAGAAGACGTACACCATGCCGATGGCGGAGACGATCGCGCACGGCCAGATGAACGGGACCCGGACGCCCTCGCGGCGCAGGAAGATCGGCGCGGCGAGCGCGACGACGGCGTAGGCCACCATGTAGCCGTACGTGCCGTAGGTGTCGACGTTGACGACGATCTCCATGCCGTCCACGCCGAGCGCGAACAGCAGGGCGGTCAGCGCGACGGCGAGCGGCGCGACCGCGAGGATCGCCCGGTGCGGCGTCTGCTGGGTGCGGTGGGTGTGGCCGAGCGAGCCGGGCAGCACGCCCTCCTTGCCCATGACGAAGACGATGCGGCCGATCACGTTGATCGGGGCCACGACGACGGCGAAGAACGACGCCGTGACGCCGAGGCTGAGCACCGGGCGGAACCAGCCCGGCATGCCGACGGCCACCGCGAGCTCGTCCAGCGGGTTGCCGCTCGTGCCCAGGTCGCCCAGCGCGCGGTAGCCCGCGACCTGGGTGTAGGAGGCGAAGATGTACAGCAGGCCGACGCCGGCGGCGCTCCACATGATGGCCCGGGGGATCGCCTTGAAGGGGTTGCGCGCCTCGCGGCCGAGCGCGTCGGAGCTGGAGAAGCCGACGAACCCGAGGATCGCCAGCACCATGCCGACGGCGATGCCGTGCGGGGTGGCGCCCTCGAGGGTGAGCTGGCTGCTGTCGAAGATCGGGCCCTTCCCGGCGAACAGCACGATGACCAGCATCACCGTGATGATCGTGATGGAGATGACCTCCAGGATGAGCGAGATGCGCGCCGACATCCTGATGCCCCACACGGTGAACAGCGTGGCCAGGCCGCCGATCACCACCGCGAGCACGACGTTCCACACGGTGTTGTGGATGGTCAGCCCGATCCCGGCCAGGAAGGCGTTGAAGTGGTAGACGGCTCCGGCCAGGGAGCCGGACGCGATGCCGAAACAGCCGATGATCAGGGTGACGCCGGTGACGTACGCGCCGAGCGGGCCGAACCCCTGGGCGGCGTAGTTGTACAGCGAGCCGGCCGAGGCGCGGCGCTTGGCGAACTGGGAGATGCAGTAGCCGACGGCGAGGATGACCACGGTGGCGAGGGTGAATGACAGCCAGGACGCGTTGCCGGCGCTGGCGAAGATCCCGGCGACGGAGAACGCGATGACGGCGCTCGGGGCGATGTTGGCGATGGCCTGGGCGACGACCTCGCCGCCGGACATCGCCCCGTGCCGCAATCCGTGCCCGTGCTGCCGTTGGGGGGCGGTGGTCTGTGTCATGGCGGGGTTTCCTTGTCCGAACAGGGGCCTCGGCGGTGCGGGCCGGAGGCGGGGACGGTCGGCGGGCCCGGATCCCGGCAGGGCCGAGGATCCGGGCGGGGGCGCGCGACGGGGGTTCGGCCGTCGGACGCGTGGAGGGTGGGCGGCCCGGGTCAGGGGACGAGCAGGGTGCGCAGCGCCTCGCCGCTGGCCAGGTCGTCCAGGGCGTGCCCGGCCTCGTCGAGGGTGGTGCGCCTGCTGACGAGCTGGTCGAGCTGCAGGTGGCCGTCCATGTAGCGGTCGACCAGCGCCGGGATGTCGATGGCCGGGCGGACGCTGCCGTAGTTGGACCCGAGGATCCGCTGGTCGGCCTCGGCCAGGACGAGCGGGTCGAACCGGGCGAGGGTGCCCTTCGGCGGCAGGCCCACGGCCACCGCCGCGCCGCCCAGGCCGAGCATCTGGATGGCCGCCTCCAGCGTGGCCTGGTGGCCGACCGCGTCGAAGGCGTAGTCGACGCCGTCGGGCAGCAGGTCGCGCAGCGCCTCGGGGGCGGTGGCGTCGGCGCCGGAGAGCTGGTCGGTGGCGCCGAGCGTCATCGCGAGCGCCGTCTTCTCGGCGCGGGTGTCGATCGCGACGATCCGCTCGGCCCCGGCCAGCTTGGCGCCCTGGACGACGGACAGCCCGACCCCGCCGCAGCCGATGACCGCGACCGTGCTGCCGGGCAGGACGGCGGCCGTGTTGGTCACCGCGCCGACGCCGGTGGCGACCGCGCAGCCGACCAGGGCCACGGTGTCCAGCGGGGCGTCCTCGCGGATCTTGACGGCCCCGGACGCGGGCACCACGGCCTCCTCGGCGAAGGACGAGACGCCGAGGTAGTGGTAGACGGTCTCACCGTTCCTGCTGAGCCTGCTGCTGCCGTCCTGCAGGACGCCGCCGGGCGCGACCACGGTCGCGGCGAGCTGGCAGCGGGCCTCGTGCCCGGCCCGGCAGTACCGGCACCGGCCGCACGGCGCGACCCAGGACAGGACGACGTGGTCGCCCTCGGCGAGGCTCGTCACCCCGGGGCCGAGCTCGGTGACCACGCCGGAGCCCTCGTGGCCCATCACCAGGGGGAGCGGGACGTCCCATTCGCCGCGGCGTACGTGGAGGTCCGACCCGCACACCCCGGCGGCGGCGATCCGGACGCGGACCTCGCCGGGACCCGGAGGGGCGAGGTCCACCTGCTCGACCCGGACGGGCCGGTCGGCGGATTCGAAGACCGCGGCGCGCATACTGCTCCCTTCCTCGGCCCGGGAACAGCGTCGCCGTCACCCGGTGTTACTGGAACAGGGTTCAGGTTATGGAGGCGCAGGTCACCGCGGAACCTGACCGAATGTCCATTCACCTGCGATCGGAGTGCCGATCCGATACTTCGCGCCGCGAGCGGGGCCGTGACACGGTGACCCTGCGTCAGATCGCCGGCGAGAGCGGCTCCGGACGCCACGGGCACGCGGGCCGAGAGAGGAGATGCCGGATGCTGGAGACGGCGGGCGACGTCGCGCAGCGGTTCCGGCTGCGCGTGCCCACCGGGACGACCGGCCTGGACCGTCCCATCCGCTGGACGCACATCTCCGAGCTGGCCGACCCGACCCCCTGGCTGCGCGGCGGTGAGATGCTTCTCACACTCGGCCTGGAGCTGGACGACCCCGACGAGCTGGCGGCGTACGCCGAGCGGCTCGCCCGGGCGGGCATCGCCGCGCTCGGCTTCGGCATCGGGGTGCGCCACCCGGCCGTCCCCCCGGCGCTGGTCGCCGGAGCGGGCGCGCACGGCCTGGCCGTGCTGGAGATCCCGCGCGGCGTGTCGTTCCAGGACATCACCTTCCACGTCAACGCCGACCTGCTGCACACGGGAGCCGCGGAGGCGCGGCTGATCGCCGAAGGCGTCTCCAGCATGACGATGGTGGCGCGCAGCGCCGGGACGCAGGGGATCGTCGCCACGCTCGCCGCGCGCATCGACAGCTGGGCCGTGCTGATGGACCGGCACGGCAACGTCCACGCGGCCGTGGGCGCCGCCAGGGTGCACATCGACGACGCCCGCGCCGCCGCGCTGGGCCAGCGCTCCCGCATCAGGCATCCCGGCCTGACCGTCTACGGCGTGGGCGACCCGGTCAGGCCCCGCGCCCACCTCGTGGTCGCGCCCCGCCCCGACCGGATCACGCTCACCCGGGAGCTGGCGCAGCACGCGGCGCTCCTGCTCGACCTCGCGCTCAACCCGCTGAGCGGCGGCGACACCTGGGGCCTGGCCAGGGCCGACGCGGTGGACGCGCTGATGTCGGGCGACCCCGCCCTCGTCTCCCGGGTGTCGGCCCGGTGGAACCTGCTCGCGGGGAACGTCGCCGTCGCGCTGCTGCGTTCGCGGTCGCGGGCGGTGCCGCTGGAGGACAACGCGCTGGAGTGGTGCGCCGACCTGGACCTGCCCCCGCTGGTCAGCTCGGAGTCGTCACTGGTCACCGTCCTGCTCCCCGAGGACGAGCTGGGCCGCTGGACCGCCCGGGTGGCCGAGGCGGTGGAGCGCGAAGGCGTGCCGGCCCGGTGCGGGATCGGCACCGCGCAGCCGCTGCCGTCCTGCCTGCTCAGCCGGCGGCAGGCCGAGCAGGCGCTCGCCGTGGCCGTGGCGGACGCCCGGCCCGTGGTCGAGTTCGCCGGGCTCCCGACCCAGCGGCTCATCCTGCAGCATCTCGACCCGGCCGCGCGCGGGGCGCTCACCACGCCGCTCCTGCCGCTGCTGGAGAACGACTCCACCCGCGTCCTGCTGCGCTCCCTGCGGGTCTTCCTGAGCGAGAACAGCAGCTGGGAGGCGGCGTCCTCGCAGCTCGGCATCCACCGGCACACGCTGCGCCAGCGGATGACGCGGGTGGAGGAGCTGACCGGCCTGTCCATGTCCGTCACCGAGGACCGCGTGATCGCCTGGCTCGCGCTCCAGGCGCTGCAACTGGGCGACGCGCCCTGACACGGGACGCGAACGCGTCGTCCGGGCGGAACGCCGGGCGCCCGCCGGACGTTGTCAGTTGCGTACGCGTGTGTGCGAAACGAGGAAACGATGCGGCTGCTGCTTTTCCTGGCCTTCCTGGTCGTCCCGGTCCTGGAGATCTGGCTGCTGATCCAGGTGGGCTCCGTGATCGGGGGCCCCACGACGGTCGCGCTGCTCATCGCCGACAGCCTGCTCGGCGCCTGGCTGGTGCGGCGTGAGGGCCGCAGGGCCTGGCGGGCGCTGCAGGAGGCGCTGGGATCGGGCCGGATGCCCGACCGCGAGCTGGCCGACGGCGGGCTGGTGCTGATCGGCGGCGCGCTGCTGCTGACCCCCGGCTTCTTCACCGACGTGTTCGGCTTCCTGTGCATCCTGCCGTTCACCAGGCCGCTGATGCGGCGGCTGGGGGCGTGGTTCTTCGACCGCCGGGTCAGGCGGATGGCGGCGGCCTCCCCGTACGCGAACCTGTTCCCGCCGGTCGCGGACGCGGGCGCCCCGTACGGCGCCGCGCAGGGCGGAAGCCGTGGTGGCAGGGTCGTGCACGGCGAGGTCATCCGCGAGGACCGCGAGCCCTGACCCTCGTCCGAGCAGCCCCGCCGGCCCCCGTCACAGCAGAACCCCCGGCCCGCCAGGGCCGGGGGTTCTCACCGTGAGAGGGTGTCAGGCGCTCTTGCGCCGCTGTGCGCGAAGCACCGCGAGCCTCTCGTTGAGCACCTCTTCCAGGTCTTCGATCGATCGCCGCTCCAGGAGCATGTCCCAGTGCGTCCGCGGGGCCTTGGTCTTCTTGGACTCCGGCTGCTCGCCGTCCACCCGGACCGCGTTCGCGCCGCACATGCGGCACTCCCACGTCGCGGGGATCTCGGCTTCGGCGGCAAGCGGGACCTCGAACCGATGGCCCTTCGGACAGGTGTAGGACACCTCCTGGCGCGGGGCCAGATCCGTGTTACGGTCGTTCTCGTAGCTGGTTGCCCCGAGCCGGGTGCCACGAAGCGCGCGCTCGCCCATGTCTCAATGCCTCCTACAGGGCCCCCATGCGTGGGGGGTCTGTCTCCCACGGTGTCTAACGCTTGGTACCGTGATGGGATTCCCACCTGCGGCGTGATCCAATCGCGTCGGCGCGCGCGGGTTCTGCCCACCGCCGCCTTCAGCGGCGTCGTCGCAGGTGAGAGCCCGTGAGCCGGCGGGAAGCGCCCGCCTCAGCGGGCCGCGACCGGCGCGGGGGCGGCGCCGCGGGCCGCGCGGGGCCACAGGGCGGCGGCCAGCCACAGCCCGCCCGCCATCAGCAGCGCGCCGTGGGCGACGCGCAGCGGGTAGGCCGTGAAGAACTGCGGGATGAACAGCGCGAACCCCAGCGCCAGCGGCAGGCCGCTCCAGCGGGCCAGGGTGCCCGACCGCCACACCGCCACCGCCGCCATGATCGCGCCCACGCCCAGCAGCACCAGCCCTGCGGCGAACATGGCGACGGCCACGGGGTGGAACCTGAACTGCCCGGCGAGCTCCATCAGGGCGGGCGTGCCGTCACGCAGGGCCCGCACGGCGATCACGTGCAGGCCGAAGTCCTCGGCGCCGTAGTAGGGCAGGGTGAGCCCCGCGCCCGCCCAGGTCACCGCGGCCGCGCGCAGGCTCAGCCGGTCGCCGAGCCGCTGGTGCAGGCCGAGCACGCCCAGGCCGAGCAGCACGAACCCGAGCATCGCGGCCAGGTGGCCCACGACCCAGGGCGCGCCGGCCATGGCGGCGGCGTCGTCGCCCGAGGGGCGGATCGCCGGGTAGGCGAAGAACAGGACGCCGGTGACGGCGAAGGCCGCGGACGTGAGCCGGTTGCTCATCAGTGCTCCCATGTGAGTACGTCGCTCTTTAGCAAGAGCAATGCTCTCGCTTTGGTGCGGCGCTGTCAAGAGCGGTGCTCTCTGTCTGGATCGGTTGTGACGGAAAGTGGGCGGGCGCGCCGCGTTGACACCGCCCCCGGGCACGGAAACGATCGCGGGCATGGCGAGCGCGACGGCGGGGGAGCGGCCGGGCCCGGCGGAACGGGGCGAGCGGGCCGTGCGGGCGGCCACGAGCGCGGCGCGGCGCCTCGGGCTGCGGCCCGGCGAGCCCCGCGTCCTGCACGACGTCTTCAACGTGCTCGTCCACCTCGACCCGGAACCCGTCGTGGTCCGGGTGCCGTCGCTGACGTTCGCCACGGCCGCCGAGCAGGCGGAGCGGCAGCGGCGCGAGCTCGACGTCGTCCGGTGGCTGGCCGGGCAGGGCGCCCCCGTCGTACGGCCCAGCCCGCTCGTGCCGCCGGAACCCGTCGAGAGCGAAGGCCGGTCCCTGACCTTCTGGGAGTACGTCGAGGAGCGCGACCCCGTGCGCGACGTGCCCGCCGAGGAGTGGGAGACCCGCTTCGCCGAGCAGACCGGCTGGACCGCGCCCCTGCACGCGCTGCTGGCCCGCTACCCGGGCCCGCTGCCCACGCTGTCGCCGCTCGTGCCCGGCGCCAGGGCGGCGCTCGACGAACTCGCCAGGCGGCCAGGCGACCTCACCCCGGACGACCTCGACCGGGCCGAGCGCGAGTACGCCGCGCTGGAGGCCCTGCTGCCCGAGCTGCCCGTCCGCTTCCCCGGCACGCGCCCGCAGCCCCTGCACGGCGACGCGCCCGCCTACAACGTGCTGCGCACCGCGGGCGGCCACCTGTTCGCCGACTTCGAGGACGTCACCCGCGGCCCCGTGGAATGGGACCTGGCCGGGTGCGGGCCGCGCGGCGTCGAGGCGTACCTGCGCGCGGGAGGGACGCCCGTGGACTCCCGGCTGCTCGACACCATGGAACGGGCGCGGCTGTTCCAGGCCGTGGCCGCGCTCGCGTACGCGCCGCTCATGCCGGAGCTCGCCGGGCTGCTGGAGCCGCTCGTACGGCAGTGGCGGGACCGGCCGCCGCTCGGCTGAGCCGCGCCCGGGTCAGGTGCGCCCGGGTCAGATGCGCTCAGGCACCTCGTTGCCCGCCGCCCTGATCGCCCTGGGCAGGTTCGTCAGCGCCAGCAGCACGAAACCCGCGACGAAGAAGACGATCATGGAGACGATGGCGATGCGGTAGCTGTTGGTGAGCTGCAGCGCGATCGTCACCGTGAGCGAGCCGATGAACGCCGAGCCCTTGTCGCTGATCTGCAGCAGGCTGAAGTACTCCGCCTCGCGTCCCTTCGGGATGACCTGCGAGAACAGCGAGCGCGACAGCGCCTGCGTGCCGCCCAGCACGATCGCGATGGCGAACGCCATCAGGTAGAACTGCAGCTGCGCGCCCTCCTGCACGAACATCGCCACCACCACGATCACCGTCCACACCACGAGGCTGCCGAGCACCGTCCGCTTCGTGCCGTACGAGCGGGCCAGGCGGCCGAGCAGCAGCGCCCCGAAGAACGCCACGAACTGCACCATCAGGATCGCCGTGATCTGCACGGTCTTGTCCAGCTTGAGCGCCTCGGAGGCGAAGGCCGCGCTGTTGCCGATCACCGTCTGGACGCCGTCGTTGTAGACCAGGTACGCCACCAGGAACAGCAGCGTCAGCGGGTAGCGCCGCAGCTCGGCGAGGGTCCTGCCGAGCTGGCGGAAGCTGCCCCCGACCGAGGCGAGCGCCGTCGTCTCGTGCGCGGGCACCGGCCGGTTGCGCAGCCGCAGCAGCGGCACGACCGTGAACGTCGCCCACCACAGCCCCGCCGACATCATGCAGATGCGCACCGCCATGCCCTCGTCCAGCCCCAGGCTCTCGTGCCGCAGGTAGAGCACCAGGTTGAGCGCCAGCAGCAGGCCGCCGCCGAGGTAGCCGATCGCCCAGCCGCGCGACGAGACCGCGTCGCGCTCCTCCGGGGAGGAGATCTGCGGAAGGAACGAGTCGTACACGACGACCGAGGAGCCGTAGGCGAGGTTGGCCACGACGAACAGGACGCCGCCGAGCAGGTACCTGTCGCCCTCGACGAAGAACAGGCCCATGGTGGCCAGCGCGCCCACGTACGCGAACCCCCCGAGCAGCTCCCGCTTGCGGCCGGTGTGGTCGGCGAGGGCGCCCACCACCGGCAGGAACACGATCTGCAGGAACACCGCGACCGTGAGCGTGAGCCCGAAGAACGCGGCGGGCCTGATGTCGGCGCCGAGCACGTCCACGTAGCCGAGCCCCGGGTTCTCCCCGGCGAGCCTGTCGAAGCCGGCCGAGCAGGCGGCAGCCGGCACCGAGGGGAAGTCCTTGGCGCACGCCGCCGCCTTCGCGACCGGGATGAGGTACGGGCCGAGGAACACCGAGATGATCGTGGTGTAGAAGGCGGAGTTGGCCCAGTCGTAGAGGTACCAGCCGCGCTGTTCGCGGCGGCGCGCCGCAGGGGAGTCGTCCTGGACCGCGGGGGGTGCGGGTACGGGCATGTGTCGAGTCGCTCTCCTAGGCGGCCTGGCGGCCGGGATGCCACAGGCCGCGGCGCTCCAGCACGCCGCGCAGCCCGCTGATGTTGTCGGTCATGATGCCGTCGACCCCCAGGTCGAGCAGCTCCTCCATGCGGGCCGGGTCGTTGACCGTCCACACGTGCACCTGCATGCCGATCGCGTGGGCCGTGCGCACCAGCGGCCCGGTGGCGACCCGCAGCCCGCGGAAGCCCACCGGCACCTGGGCGCACGGCACGCCGGCGCGCGAGAGCCGGGCCAGCAGCCTGCCGTAGCCCGAGGTGGCCGCGGCGGCGCGCAGCGCGGCCACGCCGCGCGGCCCGAGCGACGAGCACACCTCGCGCCCCAGCGCCGCCCTCGCCAGCGCCAGCCGCTCGTCCGAGAACGAGGTCAGGCAGATCCGGTCGTAGGCGTCGGTGCGCCTGACCGCCTCCGCCAGCGGCGCGATGGCCGCCGCCTCCTTCACGTCGACGTTGAACCGGATCTCCGGCCAGGTGCCGAGGAGGTCCTCCAGCAGCGGGATCTCGTGCACGCCGCCGATGCGCGCGCCGCGCACCACCCGGTACGGCAGCTCGGAGATGCGGCCCCGCCGGTCGGTGACCCGGTCGAGGGTGTGGTCGTGGAAGGCGAGCAGCACCCCGTCGGCCGTGGCGTGCGCGTCGGTCTCCAGGTACGCGTACCCCAGCGCGACGGCCCGCTCGAAGGCCGCGAGGGTGTTCTCCGCGCCCTCGGCGGCGCCCCCGCGGTGGGCGAAGGCGAGCGGGCCCGGATGGTCGAGAAAGGCGAAGCGGCGGCTCAGCACGTCCTGAAGTATGCCTCTCGTGAATGAACGACGCGGTTAAGAATCGGGGAGTTTCTGCCATTCCTGGCGGCGGGCCTCGGACAGGGCGATCGCGGCGGCCACCGCCACGTTGAACGAGCCGACCCGGCCCACCTGCGGGATGTAGCAGGCGCCGTCGACGGCGTCGAGCAGGGCGGGGGAGCAGCCGTGGTCCTCGCTGCCCACCACCAGGCACACGTCACGGTCGAGGTCGGCCCGGTGCAGCGGCACGGCCTCGGCGGTCAGCTCGATGGCCAGCACCGCGTAGCCGTCGTCCCTGGCGGCCTTGACCGCCTCGGTCGCCGGCACCGGCTCGTGCCACGTCACCAGGCGCTCGGTGCCGAGCGCGGTCTTGCCCGCCTTCGGGTTCGTCGGCGGCGTGGCGTTGCCGGCCAGCCAGACCTGGTCGACGCCGAACGCGGCGGCGCTGCGGAAGATCGAACCGACGTTGAACGGGCCGGTCACCGACTCGACGATCAGCGCGAGGCGGTTCGCGGTGTTCCTGCGCCAGGTGCGGTTGAGCCGCTTGACGTCGGTGGGGCGCAGCTGCCTTCTCAAGGGGTCACCTTCAATATCCGGTAGGCGGCCCGGGAGGCCTCGCGGGAGACCTGCCAGCCCTGCTCGCCGAGCCAGCGCTGCAGGGAGTCGGAGCCGAGGTGTTTCTGGACGACCAGGTAGGCCACGCCGTCGGGGGTGAGCCGCGACAGCCACCTGGTGAGCATCTCGTGCAGGGCCTGCTTGCCGATGCGGATGGCCGGGTTGGACCAGATGGCGCGGAAGCGCACGTCGGCCGGCATCTCGTCCGCGTGCACCGGCCTGACCCGGGCGAGGCCGTTGGCCTCGGCGTTGCGCCCGGTCAGCTCCAGGCCGCGGCGGTTGACGTCGACGGCCCAGACCGTGGCGCGGGGCGCGCGGGCGGCCATGGTCAGCGCGATCGGGCCGTAGCCGCAGCCCAGGTCGAGCAGGTCGCCCTCCTGCGGGGGCGGCGGGACGGTCTCCAGCAGCACGCGCGTGCCGACGTCGACCTTCTCGGGCGAGAACACGCCCCGGTCGGTCGCCAGCCGCAGGTGCAGGTCGGGCAGCACCAGGGTGACCGAGCCGGGTCTGCTCGCGGTCTCCGGCTGCTCGGAGAAGTAGTGGGCCACGTGGTGAAACGTTACGGGATCCGCGAGCCGAACAGCACCGCGGCGCCCGCCACCAGCAGCCCCGCGACGATGGCGGCCACGATGAACCACTGCGTGACCTCCTCGTTGACCAGCTTGTAGCCGAGCGACGTGCCGATCTGGTCGTAGACGTCGCGCAGCTCGCTGCCCGACTCCGCGGTGTACGCCTTGCCGCTGGTGCCGTCCGACAGCGACTGCAGGGTCTGCTTGTTGACCGGCACGTTCACCGGCCGGCCGTCGATCGAGACCGTGCCCTCCTGCGTGCCGTACGCGATGGTGGAGACCGGCACGCGGGCCTGCTGGGCCGCCTCGACGGCCTCGTTGACCGACCGGCCCGAGGTGTTGTCGCCGTCGGACAGCAGCACCACCGCGGCGGGCGGCGGGTCGGTGGCGGCCTGCTGGTCGAACGAGCGCACCGAGTCGAGCGCGTTGAACACCGCCTCGCCGATCGCCGTCCCCGGGCGGGTGGTGAGACTGCCGATGGCCGTGACCACGGCCTGGTGGTCGGTGGTGGGGGAGATGACGACGTTCGCCGACCTGGCGAAGGAGACCACGCCCACGTTGAACCGCTCGGGCAGCTCCCTGACGAACGCCTGCGCGGCGGCCTTGGCGGCGCTGATCCTGGTCGGCTGGACGTCGTCGGCGTCCATCGACAGCGACACGTCCAGGGCGATCATGATGGTGGCGCGGTCACGCGGCACCCGCACCTGGTCGGCGGGCTTGGCGGCGCCGACCACCAGCAGCGCCATCATCGCCAGGAACAGCGCGGGCGCGACGTGCCTGCGCCAGCCGGGACCCGCGGGGGCGACGAGGTCGAGCAGGGCGAGGTTGGTGAAACGCACCGTGTAGCGGCGCCGGGCGAACTGCGCCGCGACGTACCCGGCCACCAGGAGCAGCAGCAGGACGAACAGCCACAGCCAGCCGGGAGCGAGGAAGGTCACAGGCCGCTCCTGCGGGCGACGTGGCTCATACGGCGCTGGCGCAGCACGAACTGGGCGACGTCGAACACCCAGTCGCGGTCGGTGCGCAGCACGAGGTGGGCCACCCCGGCGCGGCGCAGCGCCACCCGGGTCCCCTCCCGCTGGAGCGCCGCCGCCTCGGCGTACCGCCGGCGGACTTCGGGTGACAGGTGCACTTCGCGTACTTTCCCGGTCTCCGGGTCCGTGAACGCGACACGGCCCACGTCCGGGAGTTCGAGCTCGCGCGGATCGATCACCTCCACCGCCAGCACCTGGTGGCGGGCCGCCAGCCGCCTGATCGGCCGCTCCCACGGCCGCTCCGCCTCAGGGTCCAGCTCGGGCCTGGCGTCCAGGAAGTCCGACACGACCACCCGCAGGCCGCGCCGCCTGCGCGCCGCCGACAGCACGTCGATGCCCTCCGCCAGGTCCGGCGCGTCCGGCACCGGCCGGCCGCGCGGCGCCTCCATCAGCGAGTGCAGCAGCCCGTACAGGGCGGGTCTGCCGGTACGCGCCGGCATGCGGTGCACGTACTCGTCGTGGATCACCAGCGCGCCGAACCTGTCGCCCATCCTGCTCGACAGGAACCCGATCGCGCCCACCGCCGCCACCACCAGGTCCCGCTTGTCGGTCTCCGCCGTGCCGAAGTCCATGCTGGGCGACAGGTCGGCGAGCGCCCACGTCTCCAGCTCGCGGTCGGCGATCAGGTCGCGGACGTGCGGCACCGTCGTACGCGCCGTCACCGCCCAGTCCATCCGCCGCACGTCGTCCTCGCCGGGGACGTACACGCGGCTGTCGCCCGACTCGCTGCCCGTGCCCGGCAGCAGGCCCTGGTGCGCGCCGTGCAGCAGCCCGTCCAGCCGCCGGGTGATCGTCAGCTCCAGCCGCCGCAGCGCCTGCTCGGCGGTGCCGTTCACCGGTTCTGGTTCCACACGACGAGCGGCGGCGGCACGGAGTGGAGGATCTGTCTGACGACCTCCTCCGGATCGACGCCGTCGGCCAGCGCGTCGAAGGTGAGCATCAGCCGGTGCGCCATCACGTCCACGGCCACGTCGCGGATGTCGTCGGGCAGCAGGTAGTCGCGCCCGCGCAGCAGCGCCAGCGCCCGCCCCGCCGCCACCAGGCCCAGCGTGGCGCGCGGGCTCACGCCGATCTCGATCGTCTCCGTCAGGTCGGCCAGCCCGTACTCGGCGGGCGAACGGGTGGCCATGACCAGCCTCACGACGTAGTCGGCGACGAGCTGGTGCACCGACACCTGCTCGGCCGCCTGCTGCAGCGCCAGCAGCCGCTGCGGGTCGAGCACCCGGTCCGGCGCCGGCGGCGTGACGCTCATCCGGTGCAGGATCTCCAGCTCCTCGTGCGCCGTCGGGTGCGGCACCCGCACCCGGAACAGGAACCTGTCCCGCTGCACCTCGGGCAGCGGGTACACGCCCTCGGACTCGATCGGGTTCTGCGTGGCCAGCACGATGAACGGCCTCGGCAGCGGGTGCGTGACCCCCGCCAGCGTCACCTGCCGCTCCGCCATCACCTCCAGCAGCGCCGACTGCACCTTCGCCGGAGCCCGGTTGATCTCGTCGGCCAGCAGGAAGTTGACGAACACCGGCCCCAGCTCCACGTCGAACTTCTCGCTCGACGGGTGGAACACGCGGGTGCCGACGATGTCACTCGGCACCAGGTCCGGCGTGAACTGGATGCGGGCGAACGTCCCGCCCACCACGGTGGCCAGCGTGGAGGCGGCGAGGGTCTTCGCGACGCCTGGGACACCCTCCAGCAGGCAGTGCCCCCGGGCCAGCAGGGCCACGATCAGCCTCTCGACCATGTGCTCCTGCCCGACGATCACCCGCCGGACCTCGTCGAGACTCTGACGCAGCAGTGCCGCGTCGGTTCCGCCTGGCAGCTCTTCGGCGACGCTCATGACGCCATTCCACCAAACACGCCGCAAACGTGCACGACGCCACGTCTGTGCTTTCATGGCAAACGTGGCCACACCGCTGGAGTATGGGGATCCGCCCCGGCTGGGGCCGTACGTCGTGCAGGCGCGCCTGCACGCCGCCCCGGCCGGTTTCGTCTACCTCGGCCAGGCACAGGACGGCCGGGCCGTCTCGCTGGCCCTGCTGACGCGGGGCGCCGCGCTCGACCCGGCGGCCCGCGAGCGGTTCGTCACCGCGGCCAAGGAGGCCTCAGGCGAGCGGTCCGGCGTCCGCGGCTGGTTCGTACGCGCCTCCAGGCAGCAGCGCGCCGCCGTGCTCGACGGCGCGCCCGAGGTGCTGGCCATGGACGACGGCGCCGCCCCCTGGGTGGCGGTGCCCTACGCGCCCGGCCGGCCGGGCGCCGAACGGTTCCTCGACCCCGTGATGGTCGGCGGCACCCTCATCGGGCAGGCGCACGGGCCCGACTTCGTGCCGTACTGGCTGACCGACCGCGCGCCCGCGCTGCCCGGCGGGCCCGCCCGGCGCAGGCCGCTCACCGAGACCCGCAGGCGGGTGCTGCTCGCGGCGCTCGCGCTGGGCCTGCTGCTCCTGATCCTCACCACGATGCTGCTGGTGCTCGTGCTGGCCGACCGCGACGGCGACCCCATGCCGAGGCAGCTGCCGCCCACCAACTTCGTGCCGTCGCCGCCGCCCACCCCCGCCTCGCCCGAGCCCAAGCCGTCGCCCTCGGGGACGTCGCCGTCGCCGAACCGGAGCGGGCAGAGCACACCGGGCCGCTCGCCTGGCGACGACTCCGGGGACCAGTCGGCACTGTGACGCGGCCCGGTGGCACCGTGCCGTGGCACCCGCAGCGGCGCTGTGCTGTGGCGCTGTGCTGTGGCGCGCGGAAAAGCGCTTGAGTCTGACGTTACGTGAGGTTCTAGCGTCCGGCGGTATGGAGTTCATCGTCCACGACACCCTGACCACCACCGCCGACCTGCTGCGGCTGCCCCTGGAGCGGCGGCCCGACGCGCTGCGCGAGCTGTATGAGCCCATCCGCGCCGCGATCCCCTTCCCCGGCGACATCGTCGAGATCCACCAGAGCGGCAACGGCTTCCGCGTCGACGCCGACGACCCCCGCTACCTGCCCGCCGTCGAACGGCTCGCCCAGGCCGACGTCCTCGGCCAGGTGCGGACCGAGCTGGCCCGCGCCTCCGAGCGGCTCTCCGCCGCCCGGCAGGCCGACCTGCTCCAGGTCATGTTCGTCCTCGGCGACCCCGACGACGCGTACCTGATGGACGTCTGCGGCGGCTACTACGGCATGGCCGGCTCGCCCGGCTGGCTCTACCTGCTGGCCTGGCCCACCGACGACAACATCGGCAGGATCGCGCACTGCGCCGTCCACGAGTTCCACCACAACGTCCGCTACACGAACGTCGAGTGGAACCCCGAGACCGTGACCGTGGGCGAGCACGTCGTCGCCGAAGGGCTGGCGGAGGCGTTCGTGCGCGAGCTGTCGGGGGCCGACGCCATGGGGCCGTGGTCCCGGCGGGTGACCGGGGCGGAGTTCGACCGCGCGTACGAGCGGATCACGGCGGACTTCTCCCTTGCGGGGATGCGGAACACGCCGGCGTACGTGCTGGGCGACACCGCCATCCGCAGGTTCGGCGGGGAGCCGCGCGGCATCCCCGACCTGGCGGGATACGCGGTGGGGCTGCGGCTGGTGGACGACGCGCTCGCCGCCACCGGCCTGACCGCCGCCGAGGCCACCCTCCTGCCCGCCGCCGACCTCCTCACCCGCGCCGGCACCCTCACCGGCTGACGCCCCGGCTCACCGGCTGAGACCGGCGCGCTCGGCGGGACCGACCGTCCCTGGGGGACGAGACGAGGCGCGGTGAGGAGAGCGGGCGGTTGGCGGGGCGAGGCGTGATGTGGAGGGCGGGCGGCTAGCGGGGCGAGACGAAGCCGGACTCGTACGCCGCGATCACCGCCTGGGTGCGGTCGCGGGCCCGCAGCTTGGCCAGCACGTTGCCCACGTGCGTCTTCACCGTCTCGTGGCTGACCACCAGCTCGGCGGCGATCTCGTGGTTGGACAGGCCCTTGGCCATCAGCCGCAGCACGTCGCCCTCACGCGCGGTCAGCCGGTCGATCCCCGGCACGCCGCGGGGGTCGGGGACGGACGTCCTCCGCCCCGCCAGCGTCCTGATCGCGGCGGGGAACAGGAGCGACTCGCCCGTGGCGACCAGCCTGATCGCCTGGACCAGCTCGTCCGGCCTGGTCCGCTTCAGCAGGAAACCGCTGGCCCCCGCCCGGAGCGCGTCGTAGACGTGGTCGTCGTTCTCGAACGTGGTCACCACCAGCACCTTCGGCGGCCGGTCCAGCCCGACCAGCCTGCCGGTGGCCTGGATGCCGTCGAGCGCGGGCATCCGGACGTCCATCAGCACCACGTCGGGCCGTTCCCTGCGCACGACCGGCAGCACGGCCGCGCCGTCCGCGGCCTCCCCGACCACGGTCAGGTCGGGCTCGGCGTCGATGATGATCCGCAGCCCGGCCCTGATGAGGTCCTCGTCGTCAGCGATCACGACCTTGAGCGTCATGGGTTCGACCGTAGCGGCAGGCGTACCGCGACCTTCCATCCGCCCTCGTACGGGCCCGCCTCCAGCTCGCCCCGCAGCAGCCCGACCCGCTCGCGCATGCCCGCCACGCCCCTGCCGCCACCGGAGGGGAACCGCCCGGCACGCCCGGCGGCGCGGTGGGCAGCGGCGCGGTGGGCGGCGCCGTCGCCGGCTCGGACGGCGCCCGCCGCGGCGCCCGCCGTGACGCCGGCTGCGGCACTCCCCGTGGCGCTCCCAGTGGCGCTCCCAGTGGCGTTCGCCGTGATGCTCGCCGTGACGTCGGCCGTGGTGGTCGCCGTGGGGTTCGCCACCTCCAGGGTCAGGTGGCCACCGCGTACGGCGGCGGCCAGCCGCACCGGCCCGCGCCCGTGCTTGATCGCGTTCGTCAGCGCCTCCTGCACGATCCGGTACGCCTCCCTGGACACCAGCGCCGGCACCCCCGACAGGTCGCCCACCTCGGCCCGCACCTCGGCCCCCGACGCGGCGATCAGCCGGTCCAGGTCGGCCAGCGTGGCCTGCGGCTCCCGCGGCCCCCGCGGCCGCTCGCCCTCCTGGGGCCAGGCGCCCTCTCGCGGCCCGTCGCTTTCACCCGGCCCGTCGCCTCCTGGGGGGCCTTCGCCTTCCTGGGGCCGGGTGCTCTCCTGCCGCCCGCCGCCTTCCCCGGGCCGGTCGTCCTCGCGCAGCACGCCGAGGACGTGGTCGAGGTCCTCCAGCGCGGCGCGCGCCGACTGCTCGATCGCCGCCAGCGCCGTCCTCGCGGTCTCCGGGTCGCGGTCGAGCACCCGCCCGGCCGCCGCGGCCTGCAGCGTGACGACGCTGAGCGCGTGGCCCACGGAGTCGTGCAGTTCCCGGGCCAGCCGGTTGCGCTCCGCCAGGGCCCTGGCGCGGTGCTCCGCGGCGGCCAGCCGCTCGCCCGGGGTCGGGCCCAGCAGCACCGGGGCCAGCCTGGCCAGCAGCTCGCCCGCCCCCGCCACCGCCGCGACCAGCACCACCAGGGACAGCAGGCCGCCCAGCGCCCACGGCACGCCGCCCCAGCCCGGCGCCACGTCCGAACCCAGCAGCTGCGTCGGCGCGCCGGTGAACGGCACGACGATCGTGAACAGCGCGAACGGCACCGTCGCGAGCGTGAAGCCGCTGGCCAGTCCGCCCACGGCCAGGTGCAACGTGTACCAGGCGGCGGTGCGGCGCCGCTCCTGCCAGGAGCGCCGCTCCTGGCGCGGCGGCGTCTCCACGCGCGCGCCGAGCAGCCCCTGCGCCGCGTTCACCTCCAGCCCGCGCACCGGCAGGAACAGCCCCGTCAGCGCCACCACCGGCAGCACGGCCGCGAACACCCCGAACTGCACCGGCAGCAGCAGTTCGATCTGCTGGGGACGCGAGCCGGCCGCCACCAGCACCCCCGCCATCATGTACGGCATCAGGAGCGCTCCGCCCAGGATGAGGCACGCCCAGCGGCGGAAGAGGTCTCTTCTCACACCCGGGATTCTATGTCCATGGAAATTCGCTCTGGGAATAATGCGCCCTTAGAGAAATGCGCCGCCAGCGAAAACATTCAGAAATTGCCGGCCCGCGGGTCTAGCGTTTTCCTGGTAAAAGCGCGGAAGAAAGGCGACGTCATGACGGAAACAGTCCGTGCGGCCTGGCCGGAGCAGGTGGGTCACCGCCTGCTGAAGGAGCGCATCATCGTGCTCGGGCAGGAGGTCGACGACGAGATTTGCAATCGGCTCTGCGGAGAGCTCCTTTTGCTGGCCGCCGAGGACCCGAAACGCGACATTACTCTCTACATCAATTCACCGGGCGGCTCCGTGCAGGCCGGGCTGGCGCTCTACGACATGATGCAGTTCGTCCCCTGCGACGTCGCGACCGTGGCCATGGGCTTCGCCGCCTCCATGGGCCAGGTCATCCTCGCCGCCGGCGCGCCGGGCAAGCGCTACGCCCTGCCCAACGCCCGCGTCGTCATGCACCAGCCGCTCGGCGGCATCGGCGGCACGGCGAGCGACATCCAGATCCAGGCCGACAACCTCATCTACACCAAGCGCAGGCTCGCCGAGATCATCGCCCACCACACCGGCCAGCCGCTGGAGCGCGTCCAGGCCGACTCCGACCGCGACCGCTGGTTCACCGCGCAGGAGGCCAAGGAGTACGGCATCGTCGACCACATCGCCGAAGGGATGAACTGACATGAGCGGCCGGTACGTGCTGCCCTCGTTCGCCGAGCGCACCTCCTGGGGCGTCAAGGAGACCAACCCGTACACCAAGCTGTTCGAGGACCGCGTCGTGTTCCTCGGCACGCCCATCGACGACACCACGGCCAACGACGTCATGGCGCAGCTGCTGACGCTGGAGTCGCTCGACCCCGACCGTGACATCAGCCTCTACATCAACTCCCCGGGCGGCTCCTTCACCGCCATGACCGCCATCTACGACACGATGCAGTTCATCCGTCCCGAGATCCACACGGTCTGCATCGGCGAGGCGTCGTCGGCGGCCGCCGTGCTGCTGGCGGCCGGCACTCCGGGCAAGCGGGCCGCCCTGCCGCACGCCCGCATCCTGCTGCACGAGCCGGCCACCGAGGGCGGCCGGGGGCAGTCGAGCGACCTGGAGATCCACGCGAGGGAGATCCTGCGCATGCGCGACCAGCAGGAGGAGATCCTCGCCCGGCACACCGGGCGCGGCGTCCTCGACATCAGGCGCGACATCGAACGCGACCGCTTCTTCACGGCGGAGCAGGCGCGCACGTACGGGCTGGTCGACGACATCTACGCCACCCGCAAGCGCACCCCGGCCAGCCTCCGCTGACCGGCCGGAACCGCGGCGCGGGCCCCACGCCCTGCCCGAGGTGGGGCGTGGGGCCGGAGGGCCGGGGCCCGTGGGCGGGCGTTCCGCACGGGTCGAAGGCCCGCACGGCTGGGTACGTCCGTCGTGTTCGACGTACCACCACCAGCGAGGACCTGCCCTGCGAGCCATCACCGTTCGAGACCGCGCCGCCGGTCTGGCAGAGCAAGCCGGACAGCGCCCCCGCCGTGTCGTCAGGAACGACGTCGCGGGACGGATCGCCGCCAACCCCCTCGAACGCCGCTCACCCGCCTGACCGCGCAGGCCGCCAGCCCGCCTGACCGCGGAGGCCGCCCGCCCGCCTGACCGCGTTGGCCGCCCGCCTGACTTCCGAGGTCACCCACCCGCCTGACCGCTGGGGCCGCCCGCCTGACCGCGGAGGCCGCCCGCCCGCCTGACCGCGTTGGCCGCCCGCCTGACTTCCGAGGTCACCCGCCCGCCTGACCTCTGAGGCCACCCGCCTGGCCTCCGGGGCCGCGTGCTCCGCCGTCAGTCCTGCTGGGGAGCGACGGAGTCGGGGCCGTCCGTCCTCGACCCTGCTGGGGAGCGACGGAGTCGGGGCCGGTTCCGTCCTCGACGGCGTCGTGCCCCTCGGCGGGGGCCTGCGGGGCGTCCGAACTGAACAGGCCCGACAGCCTTGTAAAGGCTTGGCCGACGTGCTGCCCGGTGGCTGGGGATTTTGTGGGGGTTATACGCTTCTGGGGTTTGTGCTTGGATCTCGGGGGATGGCGTGCCGCTGGAGCAGATCGTCGTGTTGCTGGCGGCCGCCGCGGCGGCCGGGTGGATCGACGCGGTCGTCGGCGGGGGCGGGCTCGTCCAGCTCCCGGCGATCATGGTGACCGGCATCGTCCCCGTGGAGGCGATGGCCACCAACAAGCTGTCCTCCGTGTTCGGCACGGCCTCGGCCGCGGTGGCGTACGCGCGCAGTTCCAAGGTCGACCGTGAGGTGGCGCTGCCCGGCGCGGCGCTCGCGGTGCTGAGCGCCGGGCTCGGCGCGTCGGCGGCGGCCGCCATCTCGGCCGAGGTGCTGCGTCCGCTCGTGATGGCGGTGCTGCTCGCGGTCGCGCTGATGGTGACGCTGCGCCCGTCGCTGGGCGCGCTGCCGCAGCCGCACCTGCGCACCCGTCGCAGGCTGGTGGCGGCGGTCGCGATCGGCGGGGTGGGCATCGCGTTCTACGACGGCATCATGGGGCCCGGCACCGGGACGTTCCTCATCATCGCCTTCACCACGATCCTCGGGCTCGACTTCGTGTCGGCCTCGGCCTCCGCGAAGATCATCAACGTGGGCACGAACATCGGCGCGCTGGCCGTGTTCGCATGGCAGGGGCATGTGCTGTGGGGGCTGGGGCTCGGCATGGCGGTCTGCAACGTCCTCGGCGCCCAGGTGGGGGCACGGATGGCGCTGCGGCGGGGCGCGGCCTTCGTCCGGGTCGTGCTGCTGTGCGTGGTCGTGGCGATGGTGGGCCGCCTGGCCTGGCAGCAGTTCGCCGGTTGACGCCGGTTGACGCGGGCGGGCGTCCGGCTGGACGTGGCCCGCGGCCCGGCGGACGCGCGGCCCGGCGCTCCCGGCGCGAGGCTCCCTGCCCGGCGGACGCGGCGCGGTGGACGCGGCCCCGCCAAGCGGTGCGCCTCCGGTCCGGCGGATGCGCCCCCGCCCGGGGCTGTGCCTCCGGCCCGGCGTTGCTTTCCCGTGTCCGGGCCGGGGGAGGGCGGGGGCGTAGGATGCGGGGCATGCGCGCCAGTCGCCTGCTCTCCCTTCTGCTGCTCCTGCAGGCGCGCGGTCGCATGACGGCGACGGAGCTCGCCGAGGAGCTGGAGGTGTCGGTCCGCACGGTGTACCGCGACGTCGAGGCGCTCTCGGCGGCCGGGGTCCCGGTGTACGCCGACCGCGGCCCCACCGGCGGCTACCAGCTGCTCGACGGCTACCGCACGCGGCTGACCGGGCTCACCGCGGAGGAGGCGTCGTCGCTGTTCCTCGCGGCGCTGCCGGGGCCCGCCGCCGAGCTGGGCCTGGCCGACCTGGCCGCGAACGCCGAGCTGAAGGTGCTCGCCGCGCTGCCGCCCGAGCCGCGCTCGCACGCCTCGCGCGTGCGCGAACGGTTCCTGCTGGACGTGCCCGGCTGGTACCGCGCGTCCGACGACGTGCCGCACCTGAGCGCGGTGGCCGACGCCGTGTGGGAGCAGCGGCCGCTGCGCATGACGTACCGGCGGTGGGGCCCGCGCGAGGTCGAGCGGGTGATCCATCCGTACGGGCTGGTGCTGAAGGGCGGCTCCTGGTACCTGGTGGCGGCGCCGCCCGACGGCGACCCGCGCACGTACCGGGTGGCGCGCATCCTCACGCTGGAGGCGCTGCCCGGCGCCTTCCAGCGGCCGGAGGGGTTCGACCTGGAGGCGTTCTGGCGGCAGTACGCCAAGGAGTTCCGCGAGCGGATGTACACGGCGGAGGCCGTGGTCAGGCTCGCCCCCGGCATGGACGACCTGCTGGCGTACACGATGGGGGCGGACGTGGTGGCCGGCGCGCTGACGGCGGCGGGCGAGCCGGACGCGGAGGGCTGGCGCACCCTGACGCTGCCGGTCGAGTCGCTGACCCACGCCCGCTGGCTGCTGCTGCGGCTGGGGGCCGGCGTGGAGGTGCTGGAGCCGCCCGAGCTGCGCGCCCTCATGGCGGAGGCCGTCGCCGAGCTGGGCAAACTGTACGGCTGAGAGCCGGCTGAGGTCGCGGGGCGGGAGGCGGCCGGGGTGGGGCCGGGTCGTCCCCTGCCTCCGTCGGTTCCCCTGGCGGTTCCTCCGTCGGTTCCCACGTCGGTTCCTCCGTCGGTTCCCCTGGGGGTGATAACTAGGGGCGGGGATGTGGGGCTTTCTGGGAGTATGCCCGACATGTACTTACTTGCGTTCGTCGGCGCGTGTCTCCTGGTGGCCATGGCCCCCGGGGTGAGCACCGCCGTGATCCTTCGGCAGACCCTGCGCGCCGGCCGGGGCTCGGGCCTGGCCGCCACCCTGGGCAACGAGACCGGCATCCTGCTGTGGGGCCTGTCCGCCGCGTTCGGGCTGTCCGCGCTGCTCGCCGCCTCCCAGCTCGCGTACGACGTCATGCGGGTGGCCGGCGCGTGCGTGCTGCTGGTGATGGGCGTCCAGTCGATCCTGCGGGCGGGC
The DNA here is from genome assembly GCF_900109355.1 of Nonomuraea pusilla. Classification (GTDB taxonomy): domain Bacteria; phylum Actinomycetota; class Actinomycetes; order Streptosporangiales; family Streptosporangiaceae; genus Nonomuraea; species Nonomuraea pusilla. The sequence continues at coordinate 38,398 of NZ_FOBF01000007.1, read as the reverse complement.
AAGGGGGCCGCGCCCGAGGTGGAGGCGCAGGCGGCGCCCGGCCGGCGCCGGTCGTACCTCGCGGGGCTGGGCACCTGCGCGGCCAACCCGAAGGCGGGGGTGTTCGCGATGTCCTTCCTGCCGCAGTTCGTGCCGCCGGGGCAGAACGTGCCCGTGACCCTCGTGACGCTGGCCGCCGTCTGGGTGCTCGTGGACCTCCTCTGGTACGGGGTGCTCGTCTGGGCGGTGGCGAAGGCCGGTGCCTGGCTGAGCCGGCCGGCCGTCAGGCGGACCCTGGAGCGGATCTCCGGCGTGGTGCTCGTCGGACTCGGCGTGCGGCTGGCGGTGGAGTCCCGATGACGATCTGGTACGAGCACGCGGGATCAGGCGACCCGGTGGTGCTGCTGCACTCGACGGCCGCCGACTCCGGAATGTGGGACGGCCAGTGGGAGACGCTGGCCGAGCGCTTCCACGTGATCAGGGTGGACCTGCGCGGCTTCGGCCGCACCCCCTGGCAGGCCGGCGAGCCGTACAGCGACGCGCGTGACGTGGCCGGGGTGCTGGAGGAACTGGGGCTGCGGGACGCGGCCGTGGTCGGTTCGTCCGGCGGCGCCGAGGTGGCGCTCGAAGTGGGCGCCCTGGGGGTGGCCCGTTCGCTGGTGCTGCTGAACCCGGCCTGCGACCTGACGCCCACCGAGGACGTCGCCGCGTACTGGAAGGAGGAGGGACGCCTGATCGAGCTGGGCGACCTCGACGGCGCGGCCGAGCTGAACGCCCGCCTGCTGCTCGGGCCCGAGGCGGCGCCGGAGGCCCGGCGGCGGCTGGCGGCCATGCAGCTGAACGCGTACCGGGTTCAGCTGGCCGCCGATCCGGAGCCCGAGCGGCTGAAGCCCGCCTACGACCCCCCGGCGCTGGACGTGCCCGCGCTCGTCGTGTCCGGCGCCCACGACCTGTCGTTCTTCCAGAGCTGCGCCCGCCACCTGGCCGCGACGATGCCGCGGGCGCGCGCCCTCCACCTGGACTGGGCGGGGCACCTTCCCGCCATGGAACGCCCGCAGGAGGTCAGCGCGCTGCTGCTGGACTACCTTTAGGGCATGACGAACGACCTGGCGTCCCTCATGCGGCAGGCGCAGGACGACGACCCCCTGACGGCTCTCCAGGCCACCACCGCGCTGCGGCACGAGATCGAGCGGCTGGAGGCCGTCCAGGTGCGGCGCGCCAGGGTGGCGGGGCTGGCCTGGTCGCAGATCGCCGACGCGATCGGAGTCAGCAAGCAGGCCGTGCACAAGAAGTACGGCAAGCGCTGACGGCCGGCACCCGCCGTTCCCGCCCGCGAACTCGCCGGACAGGCGAGGAGCGGGATCTGTCGGCGGCGTCGTCTAGGCTCCGGGCATGCCGCAGATCCACCGTCTCAGCCGCGCCGACGCGCGCAGGGTGGCCGTCCTCGCCCAGCTCCTGCACGGCGAGCGCCCCGGCGGCCTGCTGCCGGCCGCGCGGCGGCTGACGCTGCTCCAGCTCGACCCGGTCAGCGCCGTCGCGCCGAGCGCCGACCTGGTCGCGTGGAGCCGGCTCGGGTCGTCGTACGTGCCCGGCCACCTGCGCGCGGCGCTCGACGAGCGGCGGCTGATCGAGCTGCGCGCCATGGTGCGCCCCGCGGAGGACATCACGCTGTACCGCGCCGAGATGGCCGAGTGGCCCGGGCGGGGCGAGCTCACGGAGTGGCAGCGGCACCGGCGCGACTGGGTCCTCGCCAACGACCGTTGCCGGCGGGAGATCCTCGCCCGTCTGCGCGACGAGGGGCCGCTGCCCTCCCGTCGGCTGCCCGACACGTGCGACAGGCCGTGGAGCTCCACCGGCTGGACCGACAGCAAGAACGTCACGCAACTGCTCGAGTTCATGGTGCAGCGCGGCGAGGTGGCCGTGGCCGGGCGCGCGGGCCGTGACCGGCTGTGGGATCTCGCCGGGCGCGTCTACCCCGATCATCCCCCTGTCCCCACCGGCGAGGCCAGGCGCGAGCGCGACCGCCGGCGGCTGCGCGCCCTCGGCCTCGCCCGGCCGCGCGGCCCCGAGTTCCCGGTGGAGCCCGCCGACGTCGGGGAGGCAGGGGAACCCGCGCTCGTCGAGGGTGTCCGGGGCGAGTGGCGGGTCGATCCCGCGCTCCTCGACGTGCCGTTCCACGGCCGCACGGCCCTGCTGTCGCCGTTCGACCGGCTCGTCCACGACCGCACCCGCACGCAGGAGCTGTTCGAGTACGACTACCAGCTGGAGATGTACAAACCTGCTGCGAAGCGGCGGTGGGGTTACTACGCCCTTCCCGTGCTGCACGGCGACCGGCTGGTGGGCAAGGTCGACGCCAGGGCCGATCGCAAGGGCGGCGTGCTCGTCGTGAACGCCGTCCACCGGGACGTTCCGTTCACCGCCGATCTGGCGGCCGAGGTCGAGCGGGAGATCGCCGACCTGGCCGGCTGGCTCGGGCTGGAGATCTGCCGGGCGGCCTGAGGCGGCGGCCGATCCCGGTACGAAGCCGCATCGGACCCCACAGCGAGGCCACAGCGAGGCCACAGCGAGGCCGCAGCGCGGCGCAGTGGGGCCGCATCAGGGCCGTGCTCACCACAACCTGGATGTCGCGGCCCGGGGCGTGGTCACCAGATCGGGATGTCGTGGCCGGGGCCGCGCTCGTCCGCCGGTCGCGGCCCGAAGTAGCGGCGGTCGGCCTCGTCGATGGCCACGTCGTTGATGCTGGCCTCCCGGCGCCGCATGAGGCCGCGCTCGTCGAACTCCCACAGCTCGTTGCCGTAGCTGCGGAACCACTGCCCTGAGGCGTCGTGCCACTCGTACTGGAAGCGCACGGCCATGCGGTTCCCGCGGAACCCCCACAGGCTCTTGCGCAGCACGTAGTCCCGCTCGCGCTCCCACTTGTCCGTCAGGAACGCGACGATCGCCTCGCGCCCGGTGAGGAAGGTGTCGCGGTTGCGCCACACGGAGTCCTCCGTGTAGGCGAGGCTCACCCGGTGCGGGTCGCGGGTGTTCCAGGCGTCCTCGGCGGCCTGGACCTTCTGGATGGCGCTGTCGAGGTCGAAGGGCGGGAACGGCGGGCGCGGCTCGGACATGCGGAAACTTCCTATCTAACGGCAAAACCAGCTTCTATACGTTAGAAAGCATGGCATGTGCGGGCGGACATCGTCAAACGGATGGAAGCCGCGAAACCCGTTAGAACTGGCGCGGCCCCGTCCCTCCGCCGGGCCTGTCTCCCCTGGGCAGGGGAGGACGTCCCCCTGGTGAGGGAGGTTCCCCCTGGTGGGCGGTCCTAGCCTCGGCGGGCATGAGATCTCCCGCGCGTCTCGCGCTGCTCGTCCTGGGATGGGCCGGGGCGGCCTGGCTCACGCTCGTGGTCCCGGGCAACCTGGTCATGCGGCTCGTGTTCGGGCAGACCGGCGATCCGGCACTGCCCGGGCAGGTCCTCGCGGTGGCGCTGGGCCTGCTGCTCGGCCTGGCGACCCTCCGGTACGGCGCCCGCACGGCACCTCGGCCGCCCCGGCGGCGGGCCGACGGGACGGTGCGGCCCGAGCCCTGGGCCAGGGCGGCGACCTGGGCGGCGGCGGCCGTGCCCGTGCTGGGCTACACGGTTCCGCACCTGCTGTGGGGGCTCGGGGTGCCGTTCGGCGTGGCGGCGGGCTCGCGGGCGGAGCTGGCGGCGCTGGCGGGCTCGGCGACGTACTGGGTGCTGCTCGTCGCGGGACCCGTGGCGGGAGCGGTGCTCACGCTGGGACTGGCCGCCCGGTGGGGGCAGGTGGTCCCGCGCCGGGTGCCGTGGGTGGGCGGGCGGAGGGTGCCGCGCCCGGTCGCGGTCGTCCCGCCGGTGGTGGTCGGCCTGCTGGTCGGCCAGTACGGCGCGATGATGACGACCTGCCTGGCGTTCGGCGTCACCCGGGCGTGCGCCCCCGGCGGCGGCGCGGACGTCCTCGACGGGAGCTGGGCGTTCGCCGGGACGTACCCGGTGTTCCTGCTCTGGGGCGTCTGCCTGCTCGCGGCGGCGGCGGGCCACGTCCGGACCACCACCGTGCGGACGGCGTGAGAAAGAAACCCGCCGGGAGTGTCACACTCCCGGCCTCTGTCCCGTCCAGGTGGTGATCCACGAAACGGCTGGGAGGCGGACATGAGGATCGCAGTGGCAGGAGCGACGGGGATGGTCGGCCGGTACGTCGCAGAGGTGCTGGAGGCCGGGGGACACGACGTGGTCGCGATGTCGCGCTCCGGGGGCGTCGACGTCGTCACCGGCGACGGACTGGACAAGGCGCTCGCGGGCGCCGACTGCGTGGTGGACGTGCTGAACGCCGGCACCGTCGACCAGGAGGCGGCGACCGCCTTCTTCACCGCCGCGACCCGGAACCTGCAGCAGGCGGGTGAGCACGCGGGGGTGCGCCGCCTGGTGCTGCTGTCCATCCTGGGGGTGGACCGGTTCGCCGGCGGCTACCTGGCGGCCAAGGCCGTCCAGGAGCGGGTGGCGCTGGCGGGCCCGGTGCCGGCGCGCGTGCTGCGCGCGGCGCAGTTCCACGAGTTCGCCGCGCAGAACCTCGCATGGGGCAGGCGGGGCGAGGTCAGCCACGTCCCGAGGATGCGGGTCCAGCCGGTGGCGGCCGAGGCGGTGGCCAGGGCGCTCGCCGACCTCGCCACCGGGACCGGCCGTCAGGCGGGCGCCGTCACCGAGATCGCCGGGCCCCGGGAGGAGGAGCTCGTCGACATGGCGGCGCGTCTGGCCGCGCGGCGCGGCGACCCGGTGCGGGTCGAGGCCGTCGAGGGCCCGTCCGACCCGGACCGCGACCTGGTGAGGGGCGGCGTGCTGCTGGCCGGGCCCGGCACCGTCATCGCCGGGCCGACCTTCGAGGAGTGGCTGGACACCGCCTCCTGACCGGACCGGGGGTGCCCGCTCCCTCCGACGGGGGCCGGGGTCGCGTCCACAGACGTGGTGTACGAGCGTCCCGCGCCGTGCGGCGGGGGCGCCGCCCGGCGGGCGGCGGCGTACCAGCGCAGGACGACGTTCCAGGAGGGAGTATCCGCGGCGGATCCGGCCCGCCACGTCCGGCGGCAGGGTGTCGAGGCCGTGGTGCTCCAGTTCCACCCGGGTCCCGTCCCCGTCGGCCGTGAAGGACACCTCGATCTCCGTCCGGCCGCTCTCGTCGAGCAGGTCGGCCCAGACGAGCCGGTGCGGCGGCTCCCAGGTGACGACCCTGCCGAGGTCCACGGGTCCGCCGTCGGATGCCGTGCCCATGGGCTTCGTGCCGGACGGGCCGTCGGCGCAGCCGAACCTGTACACGTCGCCGACGTCGACGCGGCCGTGACGCGGGTGCTGGAGCTGGGCGGCACGGTGGGGGAGATGCCGGAGGCCCGGTCGGGGCGCGGCTGCGCCTGCACCGACGACCAGGGCACCGAGATCAGCATCTGGGAGCCCCTCCCCGGCTACGACTGATCGGGGTGACGTCAGGGCAGGCGGGCGGGGAGGGCGAACCGGGGGAAGTGGTCGCGGCCGAGGAAGGTGGTGATCTCGGCGATGCGTCCGCCGCGCAGCCCCAGCACGGTGATCGACCAGCTCAGGTACGCCCCCGCCGCGTCGTCCCACAGGTAGAAGGCCACGGCGGGCTGGCCGTTCGCGGTGACAGGCAGGTGGCGCCAGGCGCCGCAGGCGGTGATCGGCACCCGCACCGCGAAGTCCATGACGGCCTCCACGCCCCGGTACCAGGCCCGCAGCGGCGGCATCGTCCAGGTGACGTCCTCGGTGAGCAGGGCGACGAGCGCGTCGGGGTCGCCGCGTTCCAGGGCGGAGGCGTACCCGGAGGCGATCTCCCTGACCCGCGCGTCGCCGAGGGCGCGCAGCGTCCGCTGGGTGCCGGGCGAGGGCACCCTGTCGGCGACGACCCGCCTGGCGCGCTGGAGCGCGCTGTTGACCGAGGCGGTGGAGGTGTCCATCATCACGGCGATCTCGGCGGCGGAGAAGCCGAGCACCTCGAACAGCAGCAGCGCCGCCCGCTGGTTGCCGGGCAGGTGCTGCAGGGCGGCGACGAAGGCGATCTCGATCGCCTCGCGCCGCTCGTAGCGGGCCTCGGGCGCGGCGTACCCGGCGGCGACGTCGGCGTCGGGGTACGGCCCGAGCCAGGCGACCTCCGACGACGGCGCGAGGTCGACGACCGCCTCCTCGGCGGCCGGGCCGAGGTCCATCGGCAGGGCCCGCCTGCCGCGCCGCGCGACCAGGTCGAGGCAGGTGCGGGTGGCCACCGTGTACAGCCACGAGCGCAGCGAGCCGCGCCGCTCGAACCCGGCCAGGCCGCGCCAGGCGCGCAGCAGGGCGTCCTGGAGGGCGTCGTCGGCGTCGTGGACGGAGCCGAGCATCCGGTAGCAGTGGGCGTGCAGCTCGGCGCGCAGCGGGCGCACGATCCTGGTGAACGCCGCCCCGTCGCCGGACCGCGCCAGCGCCAGGTCACGCTCGGCGTCACGCTCGGCGCCCTCGCGCGCGTCCCCTCCGGCCGCGGCGCGGCCTCCGGGGCTCCGGTCAGGACGTTCCGGAGATTTCTCGCTCACGAGCGATGATTCTGCCCTACCTCCGAAAGTCCTGTTCACGACAGACTCCAAGGAGGATTCCATGACACTCGACGGACACGACCCCGCACCCGCGTGGTTCGACGTCTCCTCGCCTGACGCCGCCCGTGCCAGGCGCTTCTACCAGGACCTGTTCGGCTGGACGGTGAACGTCCTGGACGACACGTACGCGCTGGTCGGCGCCGACGGCGGCGAGCCGGCGGGCGGCATCGGCCAGGCCGGGCCCGGCAGCCCGTACACGGGGATCGTCGTCTATTTCCGGGTCGCGGACGTGGACGAGGCGCTGGCCCGCGCCGAGGCGCTGGGCGGCAAGCGCAGGCTCGACCCGCGGGCCCTGCCCGGCCAGGGCAGGATGGCCGTCTTCGACGACCCCGACGGCAACCCCGTCGGCCTCCTGGGCGCGTGAGGGGGCCGGCCGTGACGGAAAGGGACGCGGGGCTGAAGGCCGACCTGCACCGCTACCTGCGGGAGGCCCGCGAGGCCGTGCTGGGGAAGCTGGACGGGCTGTCCGAGTACGACGTGCGCAGGCCGCTGACGCCGACCGGCACCAACCTGCTGGGCCTGGTCAAGCACCTGTCCGTCGTCGAGCTGCTGTATCTCGGGTTCGTCTTCGGGCGGCACTACCCGGAGCCGGTGGCGTGGTTCCGTCCTGATCTGGGGCCGGACGCGTTCGAGCCGAACGCCGACATGTGGGCGACGGCCGGGGAGTCCCGCGAGCGGATCGTGGGGACGTACCGGGCGGCCTGCGCGCACGGCGACGCCACCGTGGAGGCGCTGGACCTGGACGCGGCCGGGTACGTGCCGTGGTGGCCGGAGCCGCACGCGGGGGCGACGCTGCACCGCGTCCTGGTGCACCTCGTCGCCGAGACCGGCCGCCACGCGGGTCACGCGGACGTGGTCCGCGAGCTGGTGGACGGCGCGGCGGGCCAGTTCGAGGGCGACCCGCGGCTGCCGGCGCTGGGCGAGGCCGGGTGGAAGGAGCACCGGGCCCGCGTGGAGCGGGCCGCGCAGGAGGCGGGGCGGGCCGCCCGGGAGGCCGCCCGCGGCTGACAGGGGTGCCCGGCGGGCGGTCAGCCGTCCGCCGGGATACGGGACATCATCCGTTCCATGCCGTTGACCCAGTTGTCGCGCAGCGCCTGGGACGCCTTGGCGAGGTCGCCGTCCACCAGCAGCTCGGCCACCCTGCGGTGCTCGGCGGCCTCGCGCTCGAGCGGCGTCTCGTCGCCGGCCAGCAGGTGGGCGTAGCGGCGCATCCCGGCCTTGACGCTGGTGATGAGGTCGAGCAGCCGCTCGTTGCGGCAGCCGCTGAGCAGCAGGTCGTGCCACTCGTCGTCGTGACGCTCTATGACCTGCTGCTCGGCGACCCTGTCGGGGAACTCCTGGGCCAGCCTGAGCAGTTCGGGCGCGATGCCCCGCAGGTGGGCGGCGTCGGAGCAGTCGAGCGCGAGCGACTCCAGCGCCGCGACGATCTCGCACAGCTCGCGGAACTCCTTGCGGCTCACGGGGGCGAACCTGAAGCCGCGCCCCTGGTTGCTCTCCAGCACGCCCTCGCCGGCCAGGGTGATGAGGGCCTCCCGGAGGGGGGTGCGGCTGACGCCCAGCTCGGCCGCGAGCGAGGCCTCGTTGATGTCGGTGCCGGCGGCGAAGTCGCCCCGGTCGAGCCTGCTCAGCAGTTCTTCCCTGATCTGCTCGCGCAGCGGTCGCCGCTCGATGGGCATGACGCTCCTTCGGATTTTCGGCCAGGCCAAATTTTACCGCTTGACGTGATGCAAAATACTGCACTATGAATTCTGCATACAAAATATCACACCTCAGCTGAGAGGAGCGGGCGTGAGCCTGACCCGTGTGCCGGGGCTGCTGTTCGGCGGCGACTACAACCCCGAGCAGTGGCCGGAGGAGGTCTGGGCCGAGGACGCGCGGCTCATGGCCGAGGCCGGGGTCACCATGGCCACCGTCGCGGTGTTCTCGTGGTCGCGGCTGGAGCCGCGGCAGGGCGCGTACGACTTCGGCTGGCTCGACCGCGTGCTCGACCTGCTGCACGAGCACGGCGTCGCCGCCGACCTGGCCACCGCCACCGCGACCCCGCCCCCGTGGCTGGTGCGCGAGCACCCCGAGGTCATGCCGGTCGACGCGCAGGGCGTGCGCCTGGAGTTCGGCTCCCGCCAGGGCTACTGCCCGAGCTCGCCCGTCTACCGCGCGCACGCCGTGCGCCTGGCCAGGGCGATCGCCGAACGGTACGCCGGCCACCCCGCCCTCGCCATGTGGCACGTCGGCAACGAGTACGCCGACCACACCCTCGAATGCTTCTGCCCCGAGTCCGCCCGCCACTTCCGCGCCTGGCTGGGCCACCGCTACGGAGACGTCGAGGCGCTGAACGCCGCCTGGGGCACGTCCTGCTGGGGCCAGCACTACACCGCCCTCGACCAGGTCGAGCCGCCCCGCAAGGCGCCCGGGCCGGTCAACCCGGCGCAGCTGCTCGACTGGCGGCGCTTCTGCAGCGACGCGCTGCTGGAGCTGTTCGCCGCCGAACGCGACGCGCTGCGCGAGGTCACGCCGGACGTCCCCGTCACCACGAACTTCATGAGCATCCTGCACGGCCTCGACTACTGGAAATGGGCCGCCGCCGAGGACCTCGTCAGCGACGACGCCTACCCCGACCCGGCCGACCCCGCCGCGCACGTCGCGGTGGCGCTCAGCTACGACCTCATGCGCTCGCTCAAGCGGCGGCCCTGGCTGCTGCTGGAGTCCGCGCCGTCCGCGGTGTCCTGGCGCGAGGTGAACGTCCCCAAGCCGCCCGGCATGATGCGGCTGCACAGCCTGCAGGCCGTCGCGCACGGCGCCGACGGCGTGATGTTCTTCCAGTGGCGCCAGGCGAGGTACGGCCCGGAGAAGTTCCACTCGGCCCTGCTGCCGCACGGCGGCACCCGTGCGCGGGGCTGGCGCGACACGCTCGCGCTCGGCGCCGACCTGCGCAGGCTGGCCGAGGTGGCGGGCACCGGCACCCCGGCCGAGGTGGCGCTCGTCCTCGGCTGGGACAGCTGGTGGGGCCTGGAGGCCCCCGAGTCGATGCCGTCGAACCGGCTCAAGCTCAAGGACCTGCTGCTCGCCTGGTACGCGCCGCTGCACGCCATGGGCGTCGCCGTGGACCTCGCGCCGCCGGACCGCGACCTGTCCGGCTACCGCGTGGCCATCGTCCCCAACCTCTACCTCTGCACCGAGGAGCAGGCCGAGGCGCTGGCCTCGTTCACGGGCGAGCTGGTCGTGGGCCCGTTCAGCGGCGTCGTGGACGCGTCCGACCAGGTCCACCCCGGCGGGCCGCCCGGGCCGCTGCGCCGCCTGCTCGGCGTCGAGGTGGACGAGTTCTGGCCGCTGCCCGACGGCGCCGTCCAGCGGGTGCGGCACGCGGACGGGGCCGAGGGAACCGCCCGCACCTGGACCGAGTGGCTGCGCCTGCCGGACGACGGCCCCGCGGACGTCGTCGCCGCCTACGAGGGCGGCGAGCTCGACGGCCTGCCCGCCGTCACCCGCAGGGGCCGCGCGACCTACGTGAGCTGCCTGCTCGACGACGTGACCCCCGTGCTCGGCGAGGTGCTCGCCCGCGTGCCGGGCGGCGTCGCCAGGACCGCCGTCCCCGAGGGCGTCGAGGCCGTGCGCCGCGACCGGCACCTGTTCCTGCTCAACCACACGACCACCCCGCAGCGGGTCGCCCTGCCGCAGCCCGGCACGGACCTGCTCACCGGAACCCCCATGCGCGGCGAGATCGAGCTCGCGCCGCGCGACGCCGTAGTGCTCAGGATCGAAGGAGACACGTGACGCACCCGTACATCCCGAACGCCGAACCCGGCGTCCGGGCCGAGATGCTCGCCGCGATCGGCGCGTCGGGCGTCGAGGAGTTCTACGCCGACATCCCCGCCGACCTTCGCCTGGACCGGCCGCTCGACCTGCCGGCGCCCCTGGTGGCGGAGCGGGACCTGGTACGCCACATGGACGGGCTGCTGGGCCGCGTCACCGACACCGAGCAGGCGCTGAGCTTCCTCGGCCACGGCTGCTACCCGCATTACGTCCCGGCCGTCTGCGACGAGGTCAACTCGCGCAGCGAGTTCCTCACGGCGTACGCGGGCGAGCCGTACGAGGACCACGGCCGTTTCCAGGCGCTGTTCGAGTACGTCAGCATGATGGGCGAGCTCCTCGAGATGGACGTGGTCAACGTCCCGACCTACGACGGCTTCCAGGCGGCGGGCACCGCGCTGCGCATGGCCTGCCGGTACACGAAGCGGTCGAAGGTGCTGGTGAGCGGCGCGATCAGCGGCGACAAGGCGAGCAAGCTGCGCGACTTCCTCGCGCCCGACATCGAGATCGTCACGGCCCCGGTGGGGGAGGGCGGCGAGGTCGAGGTGGAGTCGTTCGACGACTCGTACGCCGCGATCTACCTGGAGACGCCGAACGTGTACGGCGTCGTCGAGACGCGCGGGCGCGAGCTGGCCGACCTGGCCCACGCCCACGGCGCGCTGCTCGTCGTCGGCGCCGACCCGATCTCGCTGGGCGTGCTCGCCCCGCCCGCCGCGTACGGGGCCGACATCGCCTGCGGCGACATCCAGTCGCTGGGCATCCACCAGAACCACGGCGGCGGCCAGGCCGGCTACATCGCCACCCAGGACCACGAGCCGCTGGTCGCCGAGTTCCCCTCGCGGCTGTTCGGCATCGCGCCCACCAAGGTGCCCGGCGAGTACGGCTTCGGCGACGTCTTCTACGACCGCACCTCCTTCGCCCACCGCGAGGAGGGCAAGGAGTGGGTGGGCACCGCCGCCGCGCTCTGGGGCATCACCGCCGGGGTGTACCTGGCGCTCATGGGCCCGCAGGGCATGCGCGAGCTGGGCGAGACGATCCTCGCCCGCACCCGCTACGCCATGGACGCCCTCGCCGGGGCGGTCACCGTGCTGCACCGCGACGCGATCCACTTCCGCGAGTTCGCCGTCGAGGTGCCGTCCAGCGCGGCCCTGCTCGCCGCGCTGCGCGAGCAGGGCATCTACGGCGGCGTCCCGCTCGACGACCGCACGGTCCTGGTCTGCGTGACCGAACGCCACTCCATCGCCGACATCGACCGGCTCGCCGCGGCCGTGGCGGAAGCCGTGCGGAACCCCGCGGACGCCGTGCAGAACGCCGACGTGAAGAACCAGGAGACGCTGTGAACAACGCGGAGTCCTTCGCCGAGCTCCCCGTCGCGCCCAAGCCGCCGCTGCGCCGCTTCCACCAGGCCCGCTGGGACGAGCCGATCATCTTCGAGCTGTCCGCGCCAGGCCGCAGGGGCGTCGCGGTGCCCGAGCCGGGCGCGCCGCTCGTCGAGCTGCCCGGCTCGGTGCGCCGCGCCGCGCCGCCGAAGCTGCCCGAGCTGGCGCAGCTGCACGTGCTGCGCCACTACCTGCGCCTGTCGCAGGAGAACCTCGGCGTCGATCTCAACATCGACGTCGGCCAGGGCACCTGCACGATGAAGTACAGCCCCAAGGTCAACGACCGGTTCGCCGCCGCCGTGGCCGAGGTGCACCCGCTGCAGCACGACGACACCGTGCAGGGCGTGCTGGAGATCTACTGGCGGCTCGAACGCATGCTGGCGGAGATCTCCGGCATGTCGCGGGTGTCGCTCCAGCCGGGGTCGGGGTCGGCGGCCATCTACGCCAACATCGCCATGATCCGCGCCTACCACGCGGCACGCGGCGAGGGCCACCGCGACCAGGTCATCACCACGATGTTCTCCCACCCCTCGAACGCGGCCTGCGCCAAGACCGCCGGGTACGAGGTCGTCACCCTGATGCCGGACGCCGACGGCCTGCCCGACATCGAGGCGCTGCGCGCCGCCGTCGGCCCGCGCACCGCCGCCCTGATGATCACCAACCCGGAGGACACCGGCATCTTCAACCCCCGCATCAGGGAGTTCGTGGACCTGGTGCACGAGGCGGGCGGCCTGGCCTGCTACGACCAGGCGAACGCCAACGGCATCCTCGGCATCACCCGCGCCCGCGACGCCGGGTTCGACCTGTGCCACTTCAACCTGCACAAGACGTTCTCCACCCCGCACGCCTGCGGCGGCCCCGCGGCCGGCGCGTGCGGCGTGTCGGAGGACCTGGCGCCGTTCCTGCCCGGCCCGGTCGTCGCCTTCGACGGGGAGTCGTACCGGCTGGAGACGCCGCCCGCGTCGATCGGGAAGGTGCGGCCGTTCCTCGGCGTCACCCCGAACATCGTGCGCGCCTACGCCTGGATCATGGCGCTCGGCGCGGAGGGCCTGCGGCAGGTGGCCGAGACGGCGGTGCTCAACAACAACTACCTCATGCACAAGGTCCTGCAGATCCCCGGCGCGTCGGCGCCGTGGGACAGGCGCAGGGTCGAGCAGGTGCGTTACTCCTGGCAGGAGCTGTCGGAGGAGACCGGCGTCCACTCGGAGGAGATCGGCGTGCGCGCCGCCGACTTCGGCGTGCACTACTGGACCAGCCACCACCCGTACGTGGTGCCCGAGCCGTTCACGCTGGAGCCGACGGAGTCGTACTCGAAGGAGGACCTCGACGAGTACGCCGCCATCCTGGCGCACGTCGCGGACGAGGCACGGCGCGACCCCGAGTTCGTCAAGGGCGCGCCGTACAACCAGACCGTCCACAAGATCGACATGACGCCGCTGGACGACCCCAAGGAGTGGGCGCCCACCTGGCGCGCCTACGTCCGCAAGCATCTGTCATGACCGGCGGGCTGGTCGTCGGGCTCGTCGTCAACCCGGTCGCCGGTCTGGGCGGCGCGGCGGGGCTCAAGGGCAGCGACGGCGCCGACGTCCAGCGCGCCGCCCTGGCCAGGGGCGCGACGCCCAGGGCGGGGGAGCGCGCGGCGCGGGCGGTGCGCACGCTGCTGTCGCGCCGCCCCGGCGTCCGCCTGGTCACCGTGCCCGGGCCGATGGGCGAGGACGGCGTCCGGGCCGCCGGGGCCGGCTGCGACCTCGTCCACCCGCCCCACGCGGGCCCCGGGTCCGTCACCACGGCGGAGGACACCCGGCGGGCGGTCCGCGCGCTCGCCGGGGTGGACCTGCTGCTGTTCGCGGGCGGTGACGGCACCGCCAGGGACGTCCTCGACGCGGTCGCCGGCCTGGGCGGGCAGGCGCCGCCGGTACTCGGCATCCCCGCGGGGGTGAAGGTGTACTCGGGCTGCTTCGCCGTCAGCCCGGCGGCGGCGGGCTTCCTCGCGGCCGGGTTCGACGGGCGGAGCACGGCCGAGGCCGAGGTCGTGGACCTCGACGAGGAGGGCTACCGCCGGGGCGCCGTGGGCCCCCGCCTGTACGGCAGCCTGCGCGTCCCCGCCGCCAGGGCGGCCCTGTCGGGGCGCAAGACCGGGTCGTCGGGCACGGAGCCGGCCACCGCCGAGGGCATCGCGCGGGAGGTCGTGGCGCGGATGCGGCCCGGCGTCCGCTACGTCCTCGGGCCCGGCGCCACCACCCGGGCGGTGGGGCGCGCGCTCGGCCTGGCCACCACCCTGCTCGGCGTGGACGTCGTCGAGCTCGCCCCGGGCGGGACGGCGGAGGCGGCGACCGGCGGCGGGAGCGCGGGTGGCAGGCTGGTGGCCGCCGACGTCTCGGAGGCCGAGCTGCTCGGCCTGGTCACCGGCCGGCCGGCGGTCGTCGTGCTGTCGGTGATCGGCGGCCAGGGCTTCGTGCTCGGCCGCGGCAACCAGCAGGTGTCCCCCCGCGTGCTGGCCGCCGTCCTGGGCGGCCGGCGTGGAGGCGACGCCCTGGGGGAGGTGCTGGTGGTCCTGGCCACGCAGCAGAAGCTCGCCGCGCTGAAGGGACGGCCCCTGCTGGCCGACAGCGGCGACGACGACCTCGACAGGACGCTCCGCGGGCACGTCCGGGTGATCACCGGATACCGCGAGAGCACGATCTATCGCATGTGTGCGGCAAGTGAGGAGTACGACGGATGAACACGCTCGACGGCAAGGTCGCGATCGTCACGGGTGGTGCCTCGGGCATCGGCCGGGCCACGGCCCTGCTCTTCGCCCGCGAGGGCGCCCGGGTGGTCGTGGCCGACCTCGACGAGGCGGGCGCCGCGGCGACGGTCGCCGCCATCGAGGCCGGAGGAGGCCGGGCGACGCCCGTGCGGGCCGACGTGTCCGACACGGCCGACTGCCGCCGCGTCGTCGCGACGGCCGTCGAGACGTACGGCGGCCTGCACGTGCTGTTCAACAACGCCGGCATCATCCGCCGCACCACCGCGCTCGACCTCGACGTGGAGGAGTGGGACCGGGTCATGGCGGTCAACGTCAGGTCGGTGTTCCTCATGTGCAAGCACGCGATCCCCGCCATGACCGAGGGCGGCTCGATCGTCAACACCGGCTCGGGATGGGGGCTCAAGGGCGGCGGGAACGCGATCTCGTACTGCGCGTCCAAGGCGGCCGTCGTCAACATGACCCGCGCGCTGGCCATCGACCACGCCGCCGCCGGGATCCGCGTCAACTCGGTCAACCCCGGCGACACCGACACGCCGATGCTGCGTGACGAGGCCCGTCAGCTCGGCGAGGACTGGGCCGCGTTCGCCTCCGACGCCGCCGACCGCCCGATGGGCCGCGCCGGCACGCCGGACGAGATCGCCCAGGCCGTGCTCTTCCTCGCGAGCGACGCCGCCAGCTACATCACCGGTTCCGCCCTCGTCGTCGACGGCGGCGGCCTCGCCTGACCCCCTGCCAACGCCCTGCCTGCCACACCCCCCAAGCACAACCCCCGTAAGGAGCCGACCATGAAGCGTGCGCTCACCGTCCTGGGCGTCCTGGCCCTCGCGACGACCGCCTGCAGCGGAAGCGGAGGAGGGAACGTCCCCGGAGTGTCCGGCGGCACGGCCCCGGTCACCGTCCGCTGGTCCACGTGGGGATCGGCCGAGGACGTGAAGCTGTACGAGGCGTTCACCGAGGACTTCCACAAGCGCCACCCCGGCATCCGGCTGAAGCTGGAGTCCGTCGCCAAGTACGAGGACTACCACCCCAAGCTGCTCACCCAGCTCACCGGCAAGACGGCCCCCGACGTCTTCTTCGTCGGCGACGACAACATCGGCAAGTTCGTCCAGGCCGGGGTGCTCACGCCGCTCAACGACAAGCTGGCCGGGCCCGACTCCAAGAGCAGGCCGGAGGACTTCTTCGACGGCGTGTACGGCGGAGCCAGGAAGGACGGCCAGATCTACGGCGTCCCCAACGACACCAACCCCGAGGTGCTCTGGTTCGACAAGCAGGCGCTCAAGGACGCCGGCGTCACCGAGGACCCGGCCGCGCTCAACGCGGCCGGGAAGTGGACCATGGCGACGTACCTCGACATGAACGCCAAACTCAAGGCGGCGGGCAAGGCCGGGTCGATCTTCTGGAACTGGTACGGCTCCACGTACTCGATGATCAACGGCTTCGGCGGCAAGACGTGGGACGGCGGGAAGTTCGTCGCCACCACCGACCCGAAGTCGCTGGAGGCGCTGCGCACGCTCGCCAAGGGCTACCAGGACAAGACGTTCCTCAGCGCCGACCTGCTGCCCGACAGCAACGGGCCGTCCACCCAGTTCCTCAAGCACAAGGCCGGCTTCTACGCCGGGGGCCGCTGGGTGATCGACTCGCTGAGGAAGGGCGGCGAGCTGGACAACTACGACATCGTGCCGTTCCCCTCGCAGACCGGGCAGCCGATGCCGGGCGCGGTCGCCGCCTCCTACCTGGCGATCAACAAGGAGACGAAGCTGCCCAAGGAGGCGTTCACCTTCCTCACCGAGTTCGTGAGCAAGGAGGGGCAGCTCCTGCGGCTCAAGGACGGCGGCGCCGTGCCGTCGATCAAGGGCGCCGAGCAGGTCGTGCTGGCGGACGGCTACCCCGCCCACGCCCAGACCTTCCTCGACGTGCGCGACACCGGCTTCGCCAACTACCCCGAGGAGGTGTCCGTGCCCGGGCTCACCGCCGCGATCAACGAGCACCTCATGAAGGTGTGGACCGGCAAGGTCGGCTTCGACCAGGGCATGAGCGAGCTCGGCAAGCTCGTCGAGAGCAAGCTGGGCTAGCCGTGGCCGTCCTCACCCGGGCCCGCGCCCACGCGGCCCGCGCCCCTGAGCGGGTCAGGAACCGCGACGGGCTGTGGGCCGCGTTCTTCCTGGCGCCGCAGGTCGCCGCGCTGACGGTGTTCCTCGTCGCGCCGCTCGGCTTCGCCGTCGTGCTCGCGTTCATGCACTGGGACGGCCTCGGCCAGAAGCAGTGGGCCGGGTTCTCCAACTTCGCCGCGCAGCTGTCCGACCCCGAGTTCGGGCGCGCCGTCTGGAACACCGTCAAGCTGGCGCTGCTGACCGTGCCGTTCGGGCTCGGCCTGGCGCTGCTCATCGCGATCGCGCTGAACAGCGTCAAGGGCAGCGGCTTCTACCGCGTGCTGTACTTCCTGCCGGTGGTGACCAGCTCCGTGGCCGTCGCGCTCATGTGGCAGGTCATCCTCGCCGGCAACGACAACGGCGTGCTGAACACCAGCCTGCACCGGTGGTTCGGCATCAACGCGCCCGACTGGCTCGGCGACCCCGGCTGGGTCGTCGTCGCCATCGCCGTCGTGACGATCTGGTCGTCGCTCGGGCTCAACGTGGTGATCTTCCTGGCCGGGCTGCAGACCATCCCGCCGCAGGTCGTCGAGGCCGCCCGCATGGACGGCGCCGGCCCCGTGCGGATCTTCCGCTCCGTGACGCTGCCCCTGCTGTCGCCCACGATCTTCTTCTCCACGGTGGTCGCGGTGATCAGCTCGTTCCAGGCGTTCGACCAGATCTACGTGCTCGTCGATCCCCAGGACAACGACGGCGCGCGGACCATCGTCTACCAGGTCTACGAGCTGGGCTTCCGCGACTTCCAGTTCGGCATGAGCAGCGCCGCCGCCCTCATCCTGCTGGTGCTGACGCTGCTCGTGACCCTCGTCCAGTTCGCGGCGCAGAAGCGCCTCGTCCACTACGACTCGTGAGGGGGCCAGGATGCGACCCCGGCAGCTAGCCCTGCACGCCGCGCTCACCGCCGGCGGCCTGGCGATGCTGTTCCCGTTCGTCTGGATGCTGCTGACGTCGTTCAAGGGCGTGCGGCAGATGCTCAACGACCCGATCTCCTGGCTGCCCGCCCCGTGGCGCTGGGAGAACTACCCGGACGCCCTCGGCGCGATGCCGTTCGGCACCGCGTACTGGAACAGTTTCTACATCGCCGCGCTCAACGTCACGCTCACCCTGCTCACCTCCGCCATGGCGGCGTACGCGTTCGCGCGGATCAGGTTCAGGGGCTCGGGCGTGCTGTTCGTGGTGTTCCTGGCCACCCAGATGGTGCCGTCGCAGGTGACGGTGGTGCCGCTGTACCTGATGCTGGCGAAGTTCGGCTGGATCGACTCCCACCTGTCGCTCATCGTGCCGACCATCGCCAACCCGTTCGCGGTGTTCCTGCTGCGCCAGTTCATCAGGGCGGTGCCCGTCGAGCTGGAGGAGGCCGCCAGGATCGACGGCGCGGGCCGCTGGCGCTGCTTCTGGAGCGTGGTGCTGCCGAACATCCGGCCCGGGCTGGGCGCGCTCGGCATCATCGCCTTCCTGGCGTCGTGGAACTCGTTCTTCTTCCCGCTGATCTTCCTCAACTCGCCCGAGCTGGCCACGGTGCCGCTGCTGCTCAGCCAGTTCGCCGACGAGCGCGGCGCCGTGGACTACGGGGTCATCCTGGCCGCCTCCGCCATCGCGGTGGTGCCCACGCTGATCGCCTTCCTCATCGGGCAGCGGAGGATCATCAACTCGATGGCCGCGTCCGGGCTGGGAGGCCGCTGATGCTGGACCTGCGCGAGCGCCCCTTCACCGACAGGGGCTCGCGGCTGCTCGTCACGGCCGCCGACGACGGCTCGCTCACCGTGTCGCGGGCCCTGTACGAGACGCGGCTCGCCGACGCGGCCGTCCTGACCGGGCTGCGGGTCGTCGCGGGCGGCGCGGCCCTGCCGGTGCTGCGGGCGCTGCCCGACCGGGTGGAGTTCGCGGGCGGGGTGGCGATGGCCTTCGCCGGGCCCGACACGCTCGTCCTGTGCGGGGAGGACGCCGAGGCCGTATGGGAGGGCGGCCGGGCGCCCGTCGAGGGCTGCCTCACCCTGGTCGGCCCCGGCGGGGTCGCGCCCGGCGGCCCTCGCCACGACGGCGCGGCCGTGCTCGCCGCCGCGGGCGCACGCTGGCGCGACTGGTTCGCCCGCATGCCGGCCGTGCCGGCCGCCCTGCGCGAACGCGCCGAGCAGGCCTGGTGGACCCTCGCCGTGAACCTCGTCACGATCCAGGGCCGCGAGTCGCTCGTCCCCTCCAAGTACGGCTACGTCGGCCTGTGGAACTGGGACTCGTACTTCCACGCCATCGCGCTCAGGCACGCCGACCCGGCGCTGGCCAGGGAGCAGATCCGCATCCTGCTCGACCACCAGCGGCCCGACGGGCTGGTCCCCGACGTGGTGCACGACCACGGCGTCCTCGCCGAGACCACCGACCTGCCCCGCTCCGACCTGGCCAGGCTCGCCGAGCACGTCGGCGGCGAGCCGATCCGGGAGGTCGTCCCCGTCACCAAGCCGCCCCTGACCGCGTGGGCCGTCTGGAAGATCCACGAGCGGGACCCCGACCCGGGCTTCCTGGCCGAGGTGTACGAGCCGATCGCCCGCTCGCAGGAGTGGTGGTTCTCCCGCTCCGACCCCGACGGCGACGGCCTGGCCGAGTACCTCCACCCGTACTCGTCCGGCCTGGACGACAGCCCGGTCTGGGACCACGGCCCGCGCGCCGAGCCGCCCGACCTGAACGCGTACCTGGCGCTGCAGTACGACCGCCTGGGCGACATCGCCGCCGCGCTCGGGAAGGACCCCGCGCCGTGGCGGGCCAGGGCGCGGGCGCTCGTGGACCTCATGCTCGCCCGCCGCTGGAACGGCCGCCGGTTCGTCACCCTCGTCGGCGGGGGCGAGGTGGACGTCCGCACGCCGCTGGAGCTGATGCCGCTGTTCACCGGACGCCTCCCCGCGCCCGTCGCCGACCGGCTCGTGGCCGATCTGCGCTCGCCCGCCTTCTGGGGGGAGCGCCCGGTGCCCACGGTCGCCTTCGACGACCCGCGCTTCGACCCCGACGCGATGTGGCGCGGCCCGGTCTGGCTGAACGTCAACTACCTGCTCATCGACGGCCTGCGCCGCTCGGGTCACGCGGCGACGGCCGCCGAGCTGCGCGAGCGCACCCTGGCGATGGTGCGCGACGGCGGCGGGCTGTACGAGTACTGGAACCCGCTGACCGGCCGCCGAGCCGGCCGCGCCACGACCGGTTTCGGCTGGTCGGCCGCGCTCTTCCTGGATCTCGCGACGGAGTCCTGACGTCCCCCGGTTCGCCGCGCCCCGCTGGGGAACGCGGCGATCCGGGGTGATCCATGGCTATTGCCGACAATTTTGGTAGGTTATGCTGGATTCATTGCTTCACCCCAGCATCACGTACCTGAAGGGCAGTTCCCCATGTCTCCATCCAGACTGCGATCCACCGCCGTGGTGAGCACCGCCATGCTCGCCGTCGTGGGGCTCCTCGGCGCCTGTGGCGGCGGGGACGCTGCCGGCGCCGCCGGGGTGGCGAGGAGCGACGGGCGGCCGGTGTACGGCGGCACCCTGACCTACCTGGAACACCAGCCGCCGACCTGCCTCTACCTGCCGGCCGCCGGCTTCTATCCCAACGGCGGCATCCTCAACCAGATCACCGACAAGCTCACCTGGCAGAACCCCGAGACGCTGGAGATCGAGCCGTGGATCGCCACCAAGTGGGAGATCAACAAGGACGCCACCGCGTACACCTTCCACCTGCGTGACGGGGTGACCTTCAGCGACGGCACCCCCGTGGACGCCGACGCCGTCGCCGCGAACTTCGACGTCTACGGCCTCGGCGACGACAAGCTGAAGCTGCCCGTCGCCGAGTTCGTCAACAACTACGAGCGCAGCGAGGTCGTCGACCGGCTCACCGTGCGCTTCCACTTCAGCAAGCCCTCGCCCGGCTTCCTCCAGGGCACCTCCGTCATCGGCGCCGGCCTGGTGTCGAAGAAGACGCTCAGCCTGCCCTACGAGCAGCAGTGCCAGTTGAAGAACGTCATCGGCTCCGGCCCCTTCACGCTGAAGAACCAGGTCGTGGACAAGGAGGTGGACCTGGTCGCGCGCAAGGACTACGACTGGGCGCCGCCGTCGTCGAAGCACCAGGGCCGCGCGTACCTCGACGAGATCAAGATCATCGTCACGCCCGAGGACAACGTGCGCGTCGGCGCGCTCACCTCCGGCCAGGCCGACATGGTGCGCTACGTCCAGGCGTACGACGAGAAGACCGTGCGGGACGCCGGGTTCCGCGTCTACGCCGAGCCCACCAGAGGCGTCAACAACGGCCTGTACCTGCGGCCCGGCAACAGCATCCTCAAGGACCTCGACGTCCGCAAGGCGCTCCAGGCGGGCACGAACGCCAAGGAGGTCGTCGACACGCTGTTCACCCCCAACTACCCGGTCGCCACGTCCGTGCTCAGCCACCTGGCCAAGGGCTACGTGGACCTGTCCAAGGAGCTCGCCTACGACCCCGCCGAGGCCGGCTCGCTGCTCGACCGGGCCGGCTGGGTCAGGGGCGCCGACGGCGTCAGGGAGAAGGACGGCAGGAAGCTGCGGCTCGGCGTGTTCGTCGCCGGCCCGCAGCCGCTGTCGAAGCAGACGCTGGAGCTGGTCGGCCAGCAGTGGGCGAAACTCGGCGTGCAGCTGGAGATCCGCCCAGCCGACTCCGGCACGCAGGCCGTGGACATCAAGGACGCCGAGAAGACGCCCCTCCAGCACAGCATGGTGGGCCGCGCCGACCAGGACGTCATCAAGAGCCAGTTCCACAGCGAGAACCGCGACGCGATCCTGTCGCACGACGAGAAGCTGGACAGGCTGCTGGAGGAGGAGTCGGCCCAGCCCGACGAGGCCAAGCGCAACGCCAAGGTCGGCGAGATCCAGCGCTACGTCGTCGACCAGGGCTACGTCATCCCGCTGTTCGAGGAGCCGCAGGTGTACGGCGCGGCCCCGTACGTGCAGGGGATCGCCTTCGAGGCGGTGGCCAGGCCGTGGTTCTACTCCGTGTGGAAGTCGCGGCGGTGACCAGATACCTGCTGTCGCGGGTCGGGCAGGCGGCCCTCGTCCTGTGGGCCGCCTTCACCGCCGGCTACCTGCTGCTGCAACTGCTGCCCGGCGACGCGATCCTCATCAAATTCCAGAACCCCGAACTCGGCCTGTCGCCCGGACAGATCGCCGAGATCCGCTCCTACTACGCGCCTGGCAGCCCCTTCCTGGACTACCTGCGCACCCTGACCGGGTTCCTGCACGGCTCGTTCGGCTACTCGATCGACACCGGCACGCCCGTCGTCGAACGGCTCGGCGAGGCGCTGCCCGAGACGGCGCGGCTCGCCTCGGCCGCCTTCCTCCTGGCCCTGGTCATCGCCGTGGTGATCGCCTTCGCGGGCAGCCACAGCCGGACGTCGTGGATCAGGGGCGCGCTGCTGTCGGTGCCGTCGCTGCTCGTCGC
This sequence comes from Nonomuraea pusilla, assembly GCF_900109355.1. Taxonomy (GTDB): domain Bacteria; phylum Actinomycetota; class Actinomycetes; order Streptosporangiales; family Streptosporangiaceae; genus Nonomuraea; species Nonomuraea pusilla. Next base: position 16,268 of record NZ_FOBF01000007.1, on the reverse strand, counting down.
CGTGCCCGCGTTCTGGCTCGGCATCCTGCTCATCCAGGTGTTCTCGTTCCGGCTCCGGCTGATGCCCGTCATCGGGGGCTCCGAGCTGCAGCAGCTCGTCCTGCCCGTGCTGACGCTGGCGGTGCCCGTCTCGGCGCCGATCGCGCAGGTGCTGGCCAGCAGCATCGACGAGGTGTCCACGCAGCCGTTCGTGCCGGTCGTCGCGGCCAAGGGCGCGTCGCGGTGGTGGATCCTGTGGCGGCACGTCGCCCGCAACGCCGTGCTGCCCACCATGACCGTGGCCGGCCTGACGTTCGGCGAGCTCGTCGCCGGCTCCGTCGTGACCGAGACCGTGTTCGGCCGCAACGGCATCGGCAGGCTCACCGAGCAGGCGGTCAACGCCCAGGACACGCCGGTGCTGCTGGCCGTCGTGGTGCTCGCCGCCGGTGCGTTCGTGCTCGTCAACCTCGTCGTCGACCTGCTGTTCCCGGTGCTCGACCCGCGCCTGAGGGCGGCCTCGTGAGGCGGCCGAAGGCGCGCGGCGGGCCCGCGTCCAGGGGCCGCGGCGTGCGGCGGCCGAAGGCGCGCGGCGGACCCGTCCTCGCCTGGGCCGTCATCGCCGTGACCCTGCTGTGGGCGCTCGTCCCCGGCCTGTTCACCGGCCACGACCCCCTCGCGGGCGTCCCCGCCGAGAAGCTGCAGCCGCCGGACTGGCACCACCCGTTCGGCACCGACGCCGTCGGCCGCGACCTGTTCGCCCGCGTGGTGCACGGCTCGGTGCACTCGCTGTCGGGCGCGCTCGTCGCCGTCGCGGTCGGCCTGCTCGCCGGCACGCTGCTCGGGCTGCTCGCCGGCTCCGCGGGCGGCGTGCTCGACGAGGCCGTCATGCGCGTCGTGGACGTGCTGCTGTCGGTGCCCGGCCTGCTCCTGGCCCTCACCGTGATCGTCCTGCTCGGCCCAGGCACGGTCAACGCGGCCGTCGCCGTGGGCGTCGGCTCGGTCGCCGCGTTCGCGCGGCTCTCCCGCGCCGAGGTCGTCAGGGTCAGGCGCACCGAGTACGTGGAGGCCGCGTTCGGCAGCGGCGGCGGGTTCGCCGCCGTGCTGTGGCGGCACGTCCTGCCGAACTCGCTCGGCCCCGTCATCGCGCTCGCCGCGCTGCAGTTCGGCGTGGCCATCCTTGCGCTGTCCACGCTCAGCTTCCTCGGCTACGGCGCCGAGCCGCCCACGCCCGAGTGGGGGCTGCTCATCTCCGAGGGGCGCAACTACCTGGCCACCTCGTGGTGGCTGACGACGCTGCCCGGCGCCGTCGTCGTTGCCGTGGTGCTCGCCGCCGGGCGCATCAGCCGCTCCGTCGGCAGGGAGAACGGAAGGGAAGGAGCATGAGCCTGCTGGAGGTCCGCGACCTGGCCGTCTCCTACGACGGCAGGCGCGCCGTGGAGGGCGTCTCGTTCACCGTCGAGCCGGGCGAGGTCGTCGCCGTCGTCGGCGAGTCCGGGTCGGGCAAGTCCACCACCGCGCACGCGATCATCGGCCTGCTGCCCGGCAACGCCGCCGTCGAGTCAGGACGCGTCCTGCTCGGCGACGCCGACCTCGCCACCTGGTCGCAGCGCCGCCTGCGGACGGTGCGCGGCGCCCGCGTCGGCCTGGTGCCGCAGGACCCGTCCACCTCCCTCGACCCGGTCAAGACGGTCGGCGCGCAGATCGGGGAGGTGCTGCGCCTGCACGGGCGGCGCGACCGGCGGGAGGTGCGCGCCCGCGTCCTCGACCTGCTCGCCCGGGTCGGCCTGCCCGACCCGGAGACCCGGGCCCGCCAGTACCCGCACGAGCTGTCCGGCGGCATGCGCCAGCGCGTGCTCATCGCCATCGCCATCGCGCTCGGCCCGAGCCTGATCATCGCGGACGAGCCCACCAGCGCCCTGGACGCCACCGTGCAGCGGCGCATCCTCGACCTCCTCGACGACCTGCGCGCCGAGTCCGGCACCGCCGTGCTCCTGGTGACGCACGACCTCGGCGTCGCCGCCGGGCGCTCCGACCACCTGGTCGTCATGAAGGACGGCGGCATCGTCGAGCAGGGCCGCACCTCCGAGGTGCTGGCCGCGCCCCGGGCGGAGTACACGCGGCGGCTGCTGGCCGACGCGCCCGCCCTGTCGGCGCGGCCCTTCCGCGACCCGCCTGCCGCGGACGAGCCCGCCGTCGTGGTGCGCGACCTGGTCAGGGAGTTCCGCGTCGGACGGCGGCCGTTCCGCGCCGTGGACGGCGTCTCCTTCGAGGTGGCGCGCGGCACCACGCACGCGCTCGTCGGCGAGTCGGGCTCCGGCAAGACCACCACGGCCCGCACGGTGGTGCGCTTCGCCCGGCCCACGTCCGGCACGGTCACCGTCACCGGCGCCCCCGACGGGCGCGGGTTCCGCCGCCACGTCCAGCTCGTCCACCAGAACCCGTACGGCTCGCTCGACCCCCGCCAGACCGTCGGGGAGATCGTGGAGGAGCCGCTGCGCAACTTCGGGGCCGGCGACAGGGCCACCCGGCGCGCCCGCGTCGCCGACCTCGTCGAGCGGGTGGCGCTGCCCGAGGACGTGCTCACGCGCAGGCCGCGCGAGCTGTCCGGCGGCCAGCGCCAGCGCGTCGCCATCGCCCGCGCCCTGGCCGCCGGGCCCGAGCTGCTCGTCCTCGACGAGGCCGTCTCGGCGCTCGACGTCACCGTCCAGGCGCAGATCCTCGACCTGCTCGACGGCCTCCAGCGCGAGCTGGGGCTCACCTACCTGTTCATCTCGCACGACCTGGCCGTCGTACGCCAGATCTCGCACACCGTCTCCGTCATGAACGAAGGACGCATCGTGGAAACCGGAACCACCCGCCAGGTCTTCACCGACCCCCGGCACCCCTACACCCGGGAGCTGCTCGCCGCCATCCCGGAGCCCGTCCGATGAGGCTCGGCTTCTTCACCCGCGTGCTCGACGACGCACCGGCCGGCGAACGCTACCGGCTCGCCGCCGAGCAGATCGCGCACGCCGAGGCGCACGGCTTCGACTCCGCCTGGGTCGCCCAGCACCACTTCGACGGCTCAGAGGGCGGCCTGCCCGCGCCCCTGGTGCTCCTCTCCCACGTCGCCGCCCGCACCAGCAGGATCAGGCTCGGCACCGGCATCATCACGCTGCCGCTGGAGGACCCCGTCCGGGTGGCCGAGGACACCGCCGTGCTCGACCTGCTGACCGGCGGCCGGCTGGAGATCGGCGTCGGCAGCGGCGGCACGCCCTCGTCGTTCGCGCCGTTCGGCCGTGACAGCGCGCGGCGCTCCGCCGACTACGCCGAGCACCTGGCCCTGCTGCTCAAGGCGTGGGCGGGCGGCGACCTCGGCGGCGGCAACCGGCTCTACCCGCCCGCGCCCCGGCTGCCCGGCGCGGTCTGGGAGGCGACGTTCTCCGTCGCCGGGGGCGCCCGCGCCGGCCGGGCCGGACACGGCCTCATGCTGTCGCGCACCCAGCCCAGGCCCGCCGACGACCCGCAGGCGAGCCTCGCCGACATCCAGCGTCCCATCGTGGACGCCTACCTCGACCACCTGCCGCCCGGCGCCGAACCCCGCATCGCGGCCTCGCGCACCGCGTTCGTCGCCGACAGCAGAGCCGAGGCGCTGCGGTACGCCGAGTTGGGGCTCGGCCGCGGCAGGCTGCCGTTCGAGCTGCCGTCCGACGACCTCGACAGCCGCATCGCCGCCTTCGACGTCCACCTCGGCACGCCCGAGGACGTCGTCGAGAGCCTGCGGGCCGACCCGACGCTCGACCGCGCCACCGACCTGGTCCTCCAGGTTCACTCCGTCGACCCGCCCCACCCGCTCATCCTTCGTTCGATCGAGCTGCTCGCGACCGAGGTCGCGCCCGCGCTCGGCTGGCTACCCTCCACGGAATCGAGCACCGCGTGATCACCGACGTCATCGACCACCTGGCCGGCATCACGCCGGGCTCGCCGCTCGACCGGCTGCGCGACCGCAGGCCCGACGCCCGCGAGCACGCCCAGCGCGCCTTCGACGCCCTGTTCAGCCCCGACGAGGAAGGCGAGGTCACGCTCGTCGAGCGCGACGCCGTCGCCGCCTTCGTCGCCGGGCTGCACCAGGACCACGCCGCCGCCGGCTTCTACACCGGACGCCTGGCCGACCTGGCGCCCGGCCTGGTGCCCGCCGTTTCGGCCGAGGTGGCCGCCGGCCGCGTCAAGGGGCCGTACGGGGTCTACCCCGACGGGCCGCTCGCCGCGGAGAGCGAGGTCGGCCCCCGCTACCGCGTCCACGACCCGGAGGCGCTGGGCGAACGGCTGACCGCCGCCTTCGAGCACGCGCACCTGCTCGTGTTCCGCCCGCGCGAGGCGAGCGGCGACGACCTCGACGCGCTCGCCGAGCACGGCTGGGGACCCACGGGCGTCGTCACCCTGTCGCAGCTCGTCGCCTTCCTCAGCTTCCAGACACGGGTGGTCGCGGGCCTGCGGCTGCTCGGCCAGAAGGGAACCGCCACCTCATGACCGGCTTCACCCAGGACCGCCTCGGCTGGACGCCGTGGCTGCCGCCCCTCGCCGAGGAGGAGTTGACCGAGGAGCACCACGAGGCCCTGGTCGACAGGGCCCGCGCCGCCTCGCCGTACTTCCTCCTGCTGGCCCGGGACCCGGCCGTCCTGCACGCCAGGACCAAGACCGACAACGACATCTTCCACAACGCCGACGGCGGGCTGCCGCGCGCCGAGCGCGAACTGGCCGCCACCGCCACCTCGCGCCGCAACGGCTGCGTGTTCTGCGCCTCGGTGCACGCCCGCTTCGCGAGCCACCACTCCAAGCGGCCCGAGGACGTCCAGCGGCTGCTCGACCAGGGCGTCGGCGCGCCGCAGGACGCCCGGTGGCAGGCCGTCGTCGACGCCGCCGCCGCGCTCGCCTCCACCCCGTCCGACCTCGGGCCCGAGCACATCGACGCCCTGCGCGACGCCGGGCTCGACGACCTGGCCGTCAGCGACGTCATCCACGCCGCCGCCTTCTTCAACTGGGCCAACCGCCTCATGCTGTCGCTGGGCGAGCCGGTCGAGGAGGCCACGCGATGACCGCCGAGCAGACCGGCGCGGCGAACGCCGAGACGAACGCCGAGCAGACCGGCGCGGCGAACGCCGAGACGAACGCCGAGCAGACCGGCGCGGCGAACCCCGAGACGAACGCCGCGAGGACCGGCGCGACGACCGACCCGAGCGGCCCGAGGACCGGCGCCGGCCTCGACCACCTCGTCTACGCCGTCCCCGACCTGCTCGCCGGGGTCGCCGCCTTCGCCGGGCGCAGCGGGCTCACCCCGGTCGCGGGCGGCAGCCACCCCGGCGGCACGGCCAACTACCTCGTCCGCCTCGGGCCCGAGTCGTACCTGGAGATCATCGGGCCCGACCCGGACGCCGCGCCCGGCACCCGGCCGCGCGCGTTCGGGCTGGAGACCCTCACCGCGCCGCGCCTGGCCGCCTGGGCCGTGCACCCCCGCGACCTCGACGCCGCCGTACGGACGGCCAGAGAACGCGGGTACGACCCCGGCGACGTGCAGCCGCTGTCGCGGCGCACCCCGGCGGGCACGCTGCTGGAGTGGCGGCTCACCCGGCGCGACGACCCGGCGGCCGTCCGGCCCGTGCCGTTCCTCATCGACTGGGGCGCCACCCCCCACCCGTCCTCCTCCGGCCTGCCGGAGGCCCGGCTGGCGTCGTTCTCCGCCGTCCACCCCGACCCCGCGGCGCTGCGGCGCGAGCTGGACGCCCTCGACGTCGAACTCGACGTGACGCGGGGCCCCGACGTCGCGCTGCGCGCCGTGCTCGACACCCCGCGCGGCCCCCTCACCCTCACCTGACCAGGAGGAACACCATGAGCACCCTTCGCGAGTACCTGGCGCACAAGCGCGCCGCCCTGCTGGCCCGCCGGGAAGCGCCCGCGCCGGGCCCCGTGCCGCTGCACGCCCACGTCACCGCCGAGGGACGCAGCGGCGTCCGGCGCATCAGGATCAGGGACTTCCAGGTCATCAGCGACAGCGGCCCCGACTTCGCCGGCTACGACCTCGGCCCCGGCTCGCCCGAGCTCCAGGCCGGCGTGCTCGGCAGCTGCGTCACCCACATCTTCCTCATCAAGGCCGCCGAGCTGGAGGTGCCGATCGACGCGCTGGAGGTGGACGTGCGCGCCGAGTACGACCCGAGAGCCCAGCAGCCCGGCACGGCGGACGTGCCCGTGCACCCGTACGGCTTCCGCTACGAGGTGCTGCTCGACTCGCCCGCCTCCGACGAGGAGCTGGCGCGGCTGCACGCCGAGGTCGAGCGGGTGTGCCCGATCCTGAACCTGCTCCGCGAACCGCAGGAGGTGAGCGGCACGATCGTCAGGGCCCGCGCCGGGCGGGAGGCGAACGGCGTCGGCGCCCCCGCCGCCGCTGCCGTCTCCTGACCGCCCGCCCCCGCCGCCGCTCCTGTCTCCTGAGCGCCCGCCCGCTTCCCCCGAGGTGACGCCCGGCGGGCTCCCGACCCCACGTCCGGGAGACGGGCGCGGCCGAACACGCACGGCCGGGATCGATCGTGCCGCTCGCCGTGGTGGCCGGCGCGTCAGGCCCCGGGGAAGCCGGGGAGCGACAGCTCAAGGCGGCTGAGACGGTCCGGGTCGCCGATCGCCTCCAGTCTCGTGATCCTGTCGCCCTCCACGGTGAGCAGCAGCACGAGCTCCAGCCGTCCCCGCGGGGCGACGACGATGCCGAGGGCGCCGTCGACGAGGATCGGCTCGGCGTGGCGGGCCCGTCCGGAGTTGGTGAGCGTCTCCTCCGCGACGCGGCGGGCACCCCGGACCTCCAGCGCCTCCCGCGTGGGCGCCGCCACCCGGTCGGCCCTGCGCACCACGCCCGGGTCGAGCACGGCGAGCAGGGCGTCCAGGTCGCCCGCGCGCGACGCGGCGAGGAAGGCGTCGACCACCTCGCGCTGCCTGGCCAGGTCGGGCGTGGGCGCCGGCGCCGCACCGTGGACGCGGTGCCGCGCGCGGCTGGCCAGTTTCTTCGTGGCGGCGAGCGAGCGTTCGACGATCGCCGCGATCTCGTCGAACGGCACGGCGAACAGGTCGTGCAGGACGAAGGCGACCCGCTCGGCGGGGGTGAGGGTGTCGAGGACCACGAGCAGGGCCAGGCCGACCGAGTCGGCGAGCACGGCCTCGTCCTCAGGGCCGGCGCCGCCGCCCGCCGGGGCCAGCTGGTCGAGCTCGGCCACGCCGGCGAACTCCTCGCCGCGGCGCCGCCGCGAACGCAGCATGTCGAGGCAGACGCGGGCGACGATCGTGGTCAGCCACGCCGTCATGTCGGCGACCCTGGACGAATCGGCGCGGGAGGCGCGCAGCCACGCCTCCTGCACCGCGTCGTCGGCCTCGTCCGCTGAGCCGAGCATGCGGTGGGCGACGTCGCGCAGCCGGTCGCGGGATCGGTCGAAGTGCTCGGCCAGCTCGGTGTGAATGTCCATCGGTCACCTTTCGTCGTCGCCGTTCGTCCTGTCAGTGGAGGGCCGGACGACACGGGACGGAGGATCGGCGTGGCCGAACCGATGGGGGTCGAGTGGGAAGACGAAGACCCCGGGCGATTGTCGCGCCCTTCTCCAAAGGGCGGGGCAATCCTTTCGGCGCTGCCCTGAATGATAGCGGGCCGGCATTGTCCCGGCGCCTGAAACCCGCTGTGTCGATCGGCGTCTGCCCAGCTCGGAGGCGAGATCATGCTCTTCTTGAAAGCTCGAACGAATTCGCCGCGAGCGCTTGGCCGTCACGCATTCTGTTTCGAAAGGGTAAGCACCGTGAGTGAGACCGTGATCCGAGTCGACGACGAGGTCGCCACCTTCGTCAACGTCTTCGACGTCGACCCGTCCAGACAGCAGGAGCTCATCGAGATCCTGAAGGAGGGCACGGAGAAGGTCATGCGGAACCGGCCGGGCTTCGTCTCGGTGAACCTCCTCGCCAGCGCCGACGGCACCCGCGTCGTCAACTACGCCCAGTGGCGCAGCCTCGACGACGTCAAGGCCACCATGGCCGACCCCGAGGCGCAGAAGTTCGCGAAGCGCACGGCCGAGATCGCCAAGCCGGCGCCGCATCCGTACGAGGTGGTCGCCACCTACCACGCCTGACCCGCGGGACGACGCAGGACCGCTCCGCCCCGGTGACCCGGCAGGGGTTCGCCGGGGCGGGCGGTGCGAGGTCAGGGGGAGCTCGTCGCGGGGATCTCGGTGTCGCGGATGAACTCACGGATGGCACGGGTGAGCACCTCCGGCTGGTCCTCCGGGATCAGGGTGTAGCTGTCCTCGATCTCGACGAGCCTGGCGTCAGGGAAGAGCTCGGCCAGCCGCCGGCCGTGTTCGCGGGGCATCAGGCGGTCCTCGGTCGCCCACGCGACGAGGACGGGCCGGTCGAAGGACCGCATGCGGCCCGCCAGTTCGAGCAGCTCCGGCCTCGGCGGTATCGAGCCCGTGTACTTGGCGATGTCGCGACGGATCTCCCGCTGGGTGCGGGCGGGGCGGAACCAGGAGTCCATGACGTCACGGGGCACCGGGCGCTTGCTCATCCACCCCCAGCCTCCCGGCATCCGGCGCATCGGTTCCGTCCGGAGCAACTGCATGGTGGACAGGAGCCCGCCGGGGAGCCTGGCGGCGAGCGCGATGGCGCGTCCGGGGATGCCCGGCGGATAGTTGTCGAAAGCCTCGCAGGCGCTGAGGACGAGCCGGCCGACCCGCCCGGCGCGCCCCTCGGCGACCAGCAGCTGCGCGCCGCCCCAGTCGTTGAGCACCAGGGTCACCTCGCGAAGGTCGAGTCGTTCCAGGAACTCGCCCACCAGGAGGGCGAGCCCGCGCAGGGAGAGGTCGGCGTCTGGACGCATGGGACGCCGGTGGCTGCCCAAGGGGAGGGTGGGCAGGACGCAGCGGTGGTCCGCCCGCAGGTCCGCCACGACGTGCCGCCACACCGAACTGTCGATGGTGAGGCCGTGCAGGAGGACGACGACGGGGCCGTCACCGCCGGTGTCCTCGTAGTCGAGGGTTCCCGCGGACAGTTCGATCTCAGGCATGGCCGCACCCACACTTCGTCGCACTTGATAGATCGTTCTATCGGGACGTTATCCTATAGGCGAGAGTGACGCGACAGCCGCAGCCGTGGAGCGTGGATGGCAGGCATCGGAGACAGCGGAGAGCCCGGAAAGTCGAAGGACATGAGAGGCGGTAGAGGGGCGAACAGGGACACCAGAGGCCGGATCATGGAAGCCAGCGGCGACCTCTTCCGCCGCAACGGATACACCGGCACCGGCCTGAAGCAGATCGCGACCGAGGCCGGCGCGCCGTTCGGCTCGATCTACCACTTCTTCCCCGGCGGCAAGGAGCACCTGGGCGCGGAGGTCATCCGCTGGTCCGGTGCGATGTACCTCCGCCTGTTCGAGACGATCATGGACGCCGCCCCCGACGTGCTCACCGGCGTGCACGACTTCTTCGCCGGGGCGGCCGAGACGCTCCGGGAGACCGGTTACGCGGACGCCTGCCCGATCGCCGCCGTCGCGCTGGAGGTCGCCAGCACCAATGAGCCGCTCCGCCAGGTCACCGCGGAGGTCTTCGGAAGCTGGATCGACGCCGGCACCGAGCGGCTCGCCGGGTCGGGCCTGTCGCGCGAGACGGGGCGCATGCTCATGATCTCCATGCTGGCCGGGCTGGAGGGGGCCTTCGTGCTGAGCCGCGCGCTGCGCAGCACGGAACCGGTGGAGGTCGCCGGGGCGACCGCGGTCGCCGCTGTCCGCGAGGCCCTCGGCCGCGTCCAGCCGGACGTCGCGCGTACGCCGTCGTCCGAGGAGATCCGGTAGCCGTGCTCCCAGCCCGGAGCATCCCTCACCCCGGCCGCGACTCCCGCGGAGGGCGCCCCGAACCGGAAGCCCGGTTCCGAGATGTAGTGCCCTCCCGGTGGCAGCATGCTCGACGTCGCCACCGGCACCGGCGTCATCGCCCTCCGTCACGCACGGCTGTCTCCTCCGCGGCGTCGACGCTGCCGAGCGCGTGCTCGCCGAGCAGTACCGCGTGCTCAAGCCGGGAGGCCGGGCCGGCTTCGCCTCCGTCGCGTGGAAGAAGAGGTTCCTCGGCACTCACATGATGATCTCGGCTGGGAAGCGACAGCCTTCAGCGGCTCGCTGATCCTCCGCTCGTCGCGGACGCCCGGTCTCCGCCCGGCTGCGGTCCGCCGCGCGGGCCGGGAGGCGGGGGAGCCGGTGCCATCTTGATCGGACGGCGTCGCGTAGCAAAGCTGTTGGTCTTCACGTCTTCACCGAACCAGCGGAGAACTCCTGGTCAGTGCGGTCGTCATCAGACCGTCACACAACGGTGGAACGCCCGTCATCAGGCTGCCGGCGTCACTTCCGGAGATCTTCCACGGAGATGGACGGGCCCTACCGGTCGAGGCTCGACCGGTAGGGCGTCATGAACCGGTGCCGGGGCATCTGGTCGGCGAGCACGCCGCCGTCCACCACGAGGGTGGCCCCGGTGACGTACCTGGCGGCGCCGGAGGCGAGGTAGACCACCGCGCCCGCGACGTCGTCGGGTTCGCCGTAGCCGCCGGCCAGCGGGATGCGCTCGGCCCAGGCGGACTCGAACGCCTGCCTGTCGAACGGGAACTCCCCGTCGATCGGCGTGGCGATCATGCCGGGGGCCACCGCGTTCACGGTGATGCCGTGGCGGCCCAGCTCGGCCGCGAGCGACCGGGTGACCAGCTCCACCGCGCCCTTGGAGGCGTTGTAGTGGGCCAGCCCCGCCTCGGCCATCAGGCCGTTCTTGGACGACACGTTGACGATCCTGCCGCGCACGCCCGAGGCGATCATGTGCTCGGCGACGCGCTGCGACAGGAAGAACACGGCGTCGAGGTTGACCGCCATGATCTCCCGCCAGCCCGCCACGGTGATCTCGTTGAAGTGCTCGAGGCGGGCGATGCCGGCGTTGTTGACGAGCACGTCCACGGGCCGCTCCGCCCACAGCCGGTCGGCCAGGCCGGCGAGCCCCTCGGTGTCGGCGAGGTCGTACGCGACCGTCTCGCAGGCCCGGCCGTGCGCCTCGACCAGCGCCCTGGTGTCCTCCAGGGGTGGCCCCCCTGGCCGGTCCACGAGCACGAGGTCGGCGCCCGCCTCGGCGAGGGCGGCGGCGATGGCCTGCCCGAGGCCGCGGGCGGCGCCGGTGACGACCGCCCGCCGCCCCTCCAGCCCGAACCGGCCGCTCACGACAGCCCCAGCAGCGGCAGCGCGTCGCGGTGGATCAGGCGCTCGATCTCGTCGCGGTCGAGCGGCGGCAGCCCGGGGATGCCGGGCACGGCGCCGACCGCCCGCAGCCCGTCGATCGAGGCGTCGACCGTCGTGAACGGGTAGTCGCTGCCGAACAGCAGCTTGGGCCACACGCCGTAGTCCTGCACGAGCCGGAGGCTGTGCCAGAGCTGGAACGGCCGGTAGTGCAGCGCCGACACGTCGGCGTAGACGTGGCGGTGCTTGCGGATGACCGCGATGCACTCGCCCTCGAACGGGTGCCCCAGGTGGGCGAGGACCATCCGCAGCTCCGGGTGGCGGATGGCGACCTCGTCCAGGTGCACGGGCAGCGCCCAGCGCAGCGGCGCGGCCGACACGAACGTGGTGCCGGTGTGCACCAGCAGCGGCAGCCCGTGCCGCTCGGCGTAGGCGTACAGGTCGTCGTACTCGGGGGCGGCCGGGTCGAAGCCCGCGTACATCGGCATGAGCTTGATGCCGCGCAGCCCCAGGTCCTGGTGGCCGTGCTCCAGTTCGTCGCGCCAGCCCGGCTGGGTGGGGTCGAGCGACAGGTAGCCGATGAGCCGGTCGGGGTGCTCGGCCGCGTACGCGGCCACGGCGGCGTCGTCCACCCACAGGCCCGACCTGCGGGCCTTGCCGCCCACCACGACGGTACGCGTGTCCTGCGGCGCGGAGGCCGCGTAGTCGGCCCAGCGCACGGAGAGGTCGACGTGACCTCCGTGCGCGCGGGCCGACTCCGCGGCGAAGGGGTCGCCCACGTCGTCCGGACAGGTGAACAGGTGCGAGTGGACGTCCACGATCATCGGCGGTCCCGCTTCTCCCAGCCCTCGGCGAACATGTTCCAGAAGCGGTGGCTCGGCGGGTGCTCCTCGAAGACCTCGTCGGCCAGGTCGATCCCCAGCCCCGGCTTCTCAGGAATACCTATATATCCGGACTCGACGGGGAGTGCGCCCCGGACCGCCTCGAACACGTACGGCTCCAGCAGCCCGTCGAACGTCTCCAGGATGGTGAAGTTCGGGATGCCGAGCACCGCGTGCACCGACGCCGTCGTGCACAGCGGCGAGTTGGAGTTGTGCGGCGCGACCGTCATCGCGTGCAGGTCGGCCAGCGCGGCCAGCTTGCGCACCTCGGTGAAGCCGCCCGCCATCGACAGGTCCGGCTGGATGATGTCCACCGCGTCGGTGGCGAACAGCCTGGCGTACTCGTAGCGGTTGTGGAAGTGCTCACCGCCCGAGATCGGGAAGGCCGCCCGCTGCCGCAGCTCCGCGTACCGCTCGATGTGCGTCCACGGCAGCGGCTCCTCGAACCACCCGATGTCGTACGGCTCCAGCTCCCTGACCAGCCGCGCCGCCGTGTGGAAGGCGAAGCGGGCGTGCCCCTCGACGAACAGGTCCACGTCGGGGCCCACGGCCTCGCGCACGGCCGCCACGATGTCGAGCGACAGCCGCAGCTCGGCGCGCGACAGCTCGCCGAGGCCCGCGCCGAACGGGTCGAACTTCAGCGCCGTGTACCCCTTGGCCACGGTCTCCTTGGCCCGCGCGGCGAACGCGCCCGGCTCCCTGTCGCCGGTGTACCAGCCGTTGGCGTACACCCGCACGCGGTCGCGGCAGGCGCCGCCGGTGAGCCGGTAGGCGGGCACGCCGAGCGCCTTGCCCATGAGGTCGTACAGGGCCTGGTCCACGCCCGAGACGACGATGCCGCCGACGTCGCCGCCGCGCAGGAAGTCGCCCTGGTAGAGCCGCAGCCAGATCTCCTCGACGTCGAAGGGGTCGGCGCCGATCAGGTGCCGCTCCGCCATCGCCTCGGCGAGCTGACAGGTCTCCCTGGCGCGGAACGGGTGGGTGATCTCGCCGACGCCGGTCAGGCCCTCGTCGGTGTGGACGCGCACGTAGCTGAAGTCGCGCCAGGCGGTGCCCAGCGTGAGGGTCTCGACGCGGCTGATGCGCCCGGCGGGGCCCACCGGGCGTGACGTGTCGACCGTCAGCATCAGCGGGCCCCTCCCATCGTGGAGGCGCCGCTGAGGTCGGCGACGGCGTCGCCGGCGGCGAGCTGCTCGCGCACGGCGCGCTCGGTCGCCTCCAGCAGCCGGTCCACGTCGGCGTCGGTGTGCGCGTAGGAGAGGTGGCTGCGCTTGAGGTTGAGCGGCAGCTCGAAGATGCCCTGGTCGACCATGCGGCGACGGTACCCGACGAACATCCCGGTGTCGTTGGCGAGGAGGTCCTCGTAGGTGCGGGGCAGCTCGTCCATGAAGTACGTGACGAACACCGAGCCGTACCCGGTGACGACCGCGGGGACGCCGAGCGGGGCGAGCACGCCGGGCAGCTCGGCGCGCACCCGCTCGCCCAGGCGGAACACGTGCTCGTGCACCGGTTCGGCGCGCAGCTTGCGCAGCGTGGCGAGGGCGGCGGCGACGACCGCGGGGTGGCCGTTGTAGGTGCCGGCGAAGAACACCGGCGCGCCGGGCCTGGAGCTGAACTGGTCCATGAGGTCCGCGCGGCCTCCGAGCGCGCCGACCGGGTAGCCGTTCGCGATGGCCTTGCCCATGGTGGTGAGGTCGGGGACGACGCCGCTGACGCCCTGCCAGCCGGCGAGGCCGTGCCGGATGCCGGTGATCACCTCGTCGAAGACCAGCACGCTGCCGTGGGCGGTGCACTCGTCGCGCAGGGTCTGGAGGAACTCCTGCTCGGGGAGCAGGCATCCGACGTTGTGCGGCACGGGCTCGACGATGACGGCGGCGATGTCGGCGCCGTGCTCGGCGAACGCGGCCCGCACCCCGTCCGGGTCGTTGAAGCGCAGCACGAGGGTGGCGTCGAGCACCTCGGGCAGGATGCCGGTCGAGATGGGGTCCTTGCCGCCGACCCGCTCGGGGGCGGAGATGACGTTCAGGCTGACCGAGTCGTGCCAGCCGTGGTAGCAGCCCTGGAACTTCACCACCAGGCGGCGGCCGGTCACGGCCCGCGCGACGCGCAGGGCGTGGAAGGTCGCCTCCGAGCCGGTGCTGGTGAGCAGCACCCGCTCCATGCTGGGGATGAGCTCGACGAGGGTCTCGGCCAGCTCGATCTCGCCCTCGGTGACGCCCACGCCGCACAGGTCCAGCTTCCGCCCGGCCTCGGCGACTGCGCCGGCGACGTCGGGGTCGTTGTGGCCGAGCAGGGGAGGGCCGAAGGCCGCGTGGTAGTCGGTGTACTGCCGCCCGTCCGAGTCCCAGAAGCTGGCGCCCTGCGCCCGGCTGATCACCAGGTCGGTGAGGCCGGGGACGTTGCGCTGCCCGCTGTTGACGCCGCCGGGGATGACCCGGCGGGCGCGTTCGGGCAGTGACGTGGACGGGGCCGGTTGCTGCATCACATGGTCTCCTTGGCCGCCGCACCGGTACCAGCCCCGTACCGGTGTGACGTTCGTGTTTCCGCCGCAGGTGGATGAGTTACGAACACTATTCGGGAGTACCGAACAGATGTGGGCATCTTAGGCGGCAAGTTTTCCAAGGTCAATGCCGACTCGTGGATAAGTCGCGGTGGAATCCGGTAAGCTGTTCGGTCATGACGAACAGTGATGGGGAGAATTCGCGCTACTGGGTCCGCAGCGTGGCCCGCGCGGCCGAGGTGCTGGAGGCCCTCGCCGGCGGCCCGCCCGGCCAGGGGCTCAGCGTCACCGAGATCGCGGCGGCCTGCGGCCTGTCGAAGAGCTCCGCCTTCGCCACGCTCTACACGCTCCAGCACTACGGCCTCGTCGCCGACGACGGCGAGGGCATGAACCGGCGCTACCGGCTCGGCATGACGCTCGCCCGGCTCGGCGACCGGGCCCGTGACCAGCTCTCGCTGCGGGACGTGGCCCGTCCCATTCTGGTGGAGCTGACCCGCGCCACGGGCATGAACTCGAGGCTCGCCGTCTCCGAGAGCGACCAGGCGGTCGTGATCGACCAGGTGAGCAACGGCGAGCGCATCCAGGTCGACCTGCGCATGGGCGTCAGGGAGCTGCCGCACTGCACCGGCCTGGGCAAGGCGCTGCTCGGTCAGCTCGACGACGGGCAGGTCGCCGAGGTGATCGCGAGGGTCGGCCTGCCCCGGCGCACCTCCCACACCATCACCGACCTCGACCGCCTGCTCGACCACCTGCGCGACGTGCGCGCCGTCGGCTACGCCGTCGACGACGAGGAGGACGCCGACGGCGTCTTCTGCATCGGCAGCGCGCTGCGCGACCACTCGGGGGCCTGCGCGGGCGCCATCAGCATCACCGGTCTCAAACTGGGCCTGTCCATGAGCAGGTACCAGGAACTGGGCCGTCAGGTGCGCGACGCCGCCGACCGGATCTCCCGAGAGCTCGGGTACGGCCCTTGATTTCCCGCCCCGACTCTGTCTAGGGTTCTCCCCACATCGGGCGAACAGCTGGCCCCCGCGATGTCACAGCCCCCGACCGCGGACGGTTCAGGTCAGCAGCTCCGCCGCCTGCGAGCGCCACTCACGCTTACGCCCGGCCTTCATCCACCCGCCTTGCCGTGCCGCATCCCCCCGGCCGGTCCGAAGGTTGAGGCCTTTCGTGAACCACTCACAACAACCACCCCCCAACCGCCGTGCCCTCCTCGCCACCGGCGCCGGCGGTCTCGCCCTGCTCACCCCCGCCCTGCTCGCCTCCGCCGCCTTCGCGGACGAGGTGAGTGAGCTGAAGGACCCCGTGTACGAGGCGGCGACGGTGGCGGAGCTGCTGGCCGTCAGGCCGGAGAAGGTGCCGGCGGGCACGCTGGTGCGGGTCGCCGGGTACGCGGCGGCCGGTGACGGCGGCGGCATGCTGGTGCGCTGGGACGCCGAGTCGGCGGCGGCGGTGAACGGCGGCACGGTGCTGGGGTCGGGGGCCAAGGGCCGCTGGCTCCAGGTGCACCGGGGCGTCGGCGACTTCCGGACGTTCGGCGTCTTCGACGACAAGAAGCCGGCGGACGCCGCGCTCGACGCGATGGTGAACGACCCGTCGATCCACCGGATCGAGGCCCACACCGACCTGCTCTTCGTCAAGCGCCACA
>NZ_FOBF01000043.1 GCF_900109355.1 Nonomuraea pusilla | reverse complement strand
GTGCGGGGCGAGTGTCAGCGCGTCGCGCACCTCGGTGTCGCTGTGCAGATACTGACCGTCCCACCCGTTGACCCCCACCACGAAAGGCAACTGCGCCTCCTCGAAGTAGTCGATCGCCGGGAAACTGTCCGCCAACCGCCGCGTGTCGACCAGCACCACCGCACCGATCGCACCCCGCACCAGGTCATCCCACATGAACCAGAACCTGTGCTGACCCGGCGTACCGAACAGATACAAGATCAGATCCCGATCCAGCGACACCCGCCCGAAATCCATCGCCACCGTCGTCGTCGACTTCAACGGCGTCAGATTCAGATCATCGATCCCCGCCGAGGCGTCCGTCATGACCGCCTCCGTCGTCAACGGCATGATCTCCGACACCGCACCGACGAACGTCGTCTTGCCCACCCCGAAACCACCGGCCACCACGATCTTCGTCGAGGTCAGACCCGGGCTAGAGCCTGCGAAGTCCACTGAGCACCCTTTCAAGCAGAGTAACGTCCGGCCTACCCGCATCCAGCTGCGGCTGATGCACCCGGACCAGACCCTCGGCCGCCATGTCCGCGATCAGCACCCGCACCACACCCAGAGGAATCCGCAACAACGCCGACACCTCAGCCACCGACCGCACCTGACGGCACAACTGACTGATCGCCTGATACTCCGGCGTGATGTGCGAGAACTCCCGATGCTCCGCCGTCGCCGACGACACCAACGCCTCCATCGCCAGCTTCACCCGGGGGGCGGTCCGCCCGCCGGTCACCGCGTAGGGACGCACGGGGGACGCCGGGTCCTCGTAGTGCTGCTGCTGCTGCGGCTCGGGGTCCCAACCGCCGCTGTTCCACCTCGGATCCGTCATCTGCATCACCTGGACTGGCCGGCGCGCAGCTCGGCGCGCACGGCGGGAGTGAGCACCTGACCGGCGCGATCGACCATCAACGTCATCTGGTACGCCACCAGACCCATGTCACAGTCCGGGGCGGCCAGCACCGCCAGACACGAACCGTCACTGATCGACATGATCAGCATCAGCCCGCGCTGCATCTCCACGATCGTCTGATTGACCACGCCGCCCTCGAACACCCGGGCCGCACCCTGCGTCAGGCTCACCAGACCCGACGCGATGGCCGCCAGCTGGTCGGCCCGGTCCGGCGGGAAACCCGCCGAGGCCGCCAGCGGCAGACCGTCGGACGACACGACAACGGCGTGCGCGACTCCCGGGACCGAGTTGACGAAGTCGGTGATCAGCCAGTCGACCCCGCGAGCCCCGTGGCTCAGGTCATTCATGCGCCCTCATCCCTGCTCTCAACGCTTCTCGGACCGGAGGGATACGTCCTGCCCTCGCTGATGTCGTCACGCGCCGCCCTGAACCCCTGCTGGAAGCTCGACAGGCGGCTGCGCACCCGGTCCGGCGAGACCGCCGGCATCGGCGTCACGCCCTTCGGCGCGGACGCGCTGTCAGCCGAACCGGGAACCAGGTTCGCCTTCGGCACCCGCTTCGGCAGGCCCGACGCCGTCGATCCGTCACGCACCGGCTCCACGACGGCCTTGGCCGCGCTCCAGCCCTCGTCAGCCTTGGAGGAGCCCCAGCTGACGCTGGGGTCGCCCTGCTCGAACCAGGCCGACTCGACGGAGGCGAAGATCGGCAGGTACTCGTCGCCGGCGGAGGCGGGCTTGACGACCGGGATGGGCCCGGTCGCGGCCGACTCGGTCTCGGGGAAGTCGAAGGCGGGCCGCGCGTCGCCGAGTTCGGCGCCCGGCGTGCGGGTGGGCAGCGGCGGGCCGTCGCTCCCCCAGTCGCCGGGTCCGCCGGGCGCGGACGGGCCCGCGCCGGGCGGGGTGACCGGGCTGCGCGAGGGCACCCAGACGTCGGCGCTGTCGAAGCCGCCCGACCCCGCCAGGCCCGACCCCGTCGTGCCCGAGCCCGCCAGGCCCGAGGCGCCCGGACCCGTGCTGCCCAGACCCGTGCTGCCCAGACCCGTGCTGCCCAGACCCGTGCCCGGCGTGCCGGACGCGGTGCCCGCCCCGGCGCCGAAGCCGGACCCGTTCACACCGCCCGATCCGTTCACGCCGCCGAAGCCGCCGCGCGGCTCGGCCGGCCAGGAGACGTCGAGGCTCGGGCTGGACGGGAAGGACGGGTGCCCGGGGCCGGGCTGGTAGCCGCCCGCGCCCTGCCACTGCGGCGCGGCGGCCGCCGTCGCGCCGAAGGAGTCCTCGCGGGCGGCGCCGGCGCCCGCGGCGGCGGCGTTCGGGAAGGCGGGCGCGCCGGAGGCGAGCAGCGCCTCGGGCATGAGCACCATCGCGGTGAGGCCGCCGTTGCCGTGCGGCCGCAGCTGGACGCGGATGCCGTGGCGGTGCGCCAGGCGGGAGACCACGAACAGGCCCATGCGGCGGGAGACCGACACGTCCACGGTGGCGGCCTCGGCCAGCCTCAGGTTGGCCGCGGCCAGCTCGTCGCCGGTCATGCCGATGCCGGAGTCGCTGACGGACAGCATCACGCCGCCGCCGTCGATCCTGCTGCCCGACACGGTGACGCGGGTCTCGCGGGGGGAGAACGACAGCGCGTTCTCGACCAGCTCGGCCAGCAGGTGGATGGTGTCGTTGACGGCCTGGCCCGCGACGGACACGCCGTCGGGCACCTGCAGGACGACGCGCTCGTAGTTCTCGACCTCGGAGAGCGAGGCGCGGGCGACGTCCACCAGCTTGACGGGCTTGCTCCAGCGGCGCGGCGGGTCCTGGCCGGCGAGCACCAGCAGGTTCTCGCTGTTGCGCCGCATGCGGGTGGCCAGGTGGTCGAGCTTGAACAGGTTCGCCAGACGGTCCTCGTCCTGCTCGCCCTGCTCCAGGCCGTCGATCAGGGTGATCTGCCGCTCGACCAGCGTCTGACTGCGCCGCGACAGGTTCACGAACATCGCGTTGACGTTGCTGCGCAGCCGGGCCTCCTCGCCCGCCAGCCGCACCGCCTCCCTGTGCACCTCGTCGAAGGCGCGCGCCACTTCACCGATCTCGTCGTGGGAGTCGACGCCGATGGGCTCGACGGACAGGTCGTCGGCGGTGCCGGACTCGCGCAGGCGGCGGACCTTGTCGGGCAGGCGGCTGCCGGCGATCTGCAGGGCCTCGCCGCGCAGCCGGCGCAGCGGCCTGACCAGCGAGCGGGCCATGACGACCGTCACGAGCACGACCGCGAGCAGCAGGGCGACGATCGCGATGGCGACGACCACCGCGTTGCGCTGCTCGGACTCCTCCAGCGTGCGGCTGCGCAGGATGATGGCCTGCGCCAGCTGCTCCTCGGCCTTGCGCATGCGCTCGACCGTCTGGGTGGACGCGTCGAACCAGGTGCTGCCGGTGCGGGTGCCGAGCGCCTTGTCGATGAGGAGGCGGCCCTCGGCGTTCAGCACGAGCGCGCGGGCCCTGATCGCCTCGGCGCGGTCGACGTCCTGGCCGGTGACGGTGTTGTCGTAGATGTTGCGCTGGGCGATGGTGGCGTGCGAGCGGAAGGTGGCGAGCTCGCTGTCGCGCTGGGCGCGGGCGACGAGCAGGTCGTCGAAGAGCGCGGTGCTGAGCCGCCTCTCGACGAGTCCCGCCATGAGGATGGCGCGCTCGCGCGACGCCTGCTCCTTGGCGCGGGACAGGGCGGCGAAGGAGGCGACGCCGTCGGCCAGCTCCTCGTCCACCGCGCCTCGGTCGAGGTCGTCGTTGAAGGACGTCAGGTCGCGGATGATCTGCTCGTAGAGCCGGATCACGGAGCGGGTGTCCAGCTGGGAGTCCGCGGCGGCCTTGCGGGCGTTGGCCAGCTCGTCGAGGCGGTTGCGGATCTTCACGGCCTCGGTGCGCTCGGCCGACTGGGACTTCGCGAGGTCCTCGATCTCGGAGCGGACGGCCTCGACGGCGCTGTTGACCGTCTTGTACTGGGTCTGCATCTTGGCCGCGCCGGCCCTGCGGCCCTGCGCCACGTACGAGGTGGACAGGTCGCGCTCCAGCTCCAGCGCGTGCGTCAGCTCGGCCATCTTGCCGGCGAGCACGGCGAGCTCGTTGACGCGCTGGTACTCGATGGCGCTGTTGATGGAGGTGGTGACGCGGAAACCGCCGAGGATCAGCGCCGCGATCGTCGGGAGGACGACGAGGACGAGCAGCTTCGTGCGGACGCGCCAGTTACGCAGGGCGTTCCTGCCGCCGGGCTTGCGGACCGGCGCGGGCGGTGCGATCCCGGGTGTGCTGTCTTTCCCAGACTCCTCTGGGACGGAGGCGTTCGCGGTCTCCGTGCCGGCGGCACGGCTCCCACGGGTAGATGCAGTCCTCACCGACGTTAGCAACCTCTCCTCGGGACGGTCTGATGCGCTGGTCGCAGTCAGCCCTGTTCGGTCTACGGTGCCGAACATCATCCATCGGGCGAGTGCTTATTTGAGCACACCCACATTAAATCGGCTAATGCCGCAGGCGTCACAATAGCCACTCTCATCGTCAAGTCGCCACAAAACGGCGGCCCATCTGCGGAGAGCCACCCGGAGGACCAGCCCTGCGGGTCACCCCTTAGCCCAGGACAAACCAGACAAATCCCGCAATATCCCCACATAGCACCTCGGGAGGGAAATTTCGCTACATGGTGGGTGGAATGATCCACTCCCGATACCCTGACTCCGTCTTTTACCCGCCTTCCCCGCCTGATCTGCCTGATCCGCCTGATCAGCCGGTCGGACGGAGCCATGGAGACCCTCATGACGTGTCCCCCCGACGCCTTCGGGACGCTCCCATGCGCCTGAACGTGCGGCGTCCCCTCGACAGCCCCCTCATCTGCGGCGCCCTCGGCGTCCTCGTCCTGCTCGCGGCCGAGGAGGCCGCGGGCAGGCTGGGGCTCTTCTCCACCCTGCAGTTCCCGCTCGCCTCGACCGTGCTGGTGAACGCGGCGGAGCTCATCGTCGATCCCGACTTCCTCATGGACATCGTGGCCACCGTGCTGGCCTGGGCGCTCGGCCTGCTGCTCACCGTGGTGGTGGCCGTGCCTCTCGGCCTGCTGCTCGGCAGCGTGCCACCGGTCGAGCGGGCGCTGCGCCCGCTGATCGAGTTCATGCGCCCGATCCCGTCCGTGGCGATCATCCCGCTGGCCTCGTTCATCTTCTCCGAGCGGCTCGACATGAAGATCGCGATGATCCTGTACGCCTCCACCTGGCCGATCCTCATCAACACGATGTACGGCCTGCGCGAGGTGGACCCGGTCGCCAAGGAGACGCTGCGGACGTTCGGCTTCAGCCCGCTGCAGGTGCTGTGGCGGGTCTCGCTGCCGAGCACGGCGCCCTTCATCGCGACGGGGATCAGGCTGGCCGCGACGATCGCGCTCATCCTCGCGATCAGCACCGAGCTGCTCGCGGGCGGCTCCGAGGGGATCGGCACCTTCATCATCCTCGCGGGCAGCAGCCCCGACGCCGTCACGCTCACGATCGCCGCCACCTTCTGGGCGGGCGTGCTCGGCGTCCTCGCCAACGGCGCGTTCGTCAGGGCCGAGCGGCGGCTGTTCCGCTGGAACGCGGCCAGAGCAGGAGCGACGCTATGATCAGGAAGTTCTTCGCGGGGCTGCTGCGGCTCTGGCTCGTGCCGGTCGTGCTGGCCGTCTGGGAGGTCGCCACCCGGGCGATGGAGCACCCCTTCTTCCCGCCGCCGTCGCAGATCGTGGTCAGGATGCGGGACCTGTGGTTCTCCGGGTCCCCCTCCACCCTCTGGATGAACGACACGGCGCTCGGCAACATCCCGAACAGCCTGGGCAGGCTGCTGGCCGGGTGGGCGGTGTCCGGCGTCGTCGGCGTGGTGGTCGGCATCTGGCTGGGGCGTTCGCCGATGTTCTTCCGCTTCGTCGACCCGCTCATCCAGTTCGGCCGGGCACTGCCGCCGCCCGCGCTGCTGCCGCTGTTCATGGCGCTGTTCTCGATCGGCACGCGGATGCAGGTCGCGACCATCACGTTCGGCATCATCTGGCCGGTGCTGTTCAACGCGGCGGAGGGGGCGCGCGGGGTCGATCCGCTGCACCTGGAGACGGCGCGGGTGTTCAGGTTCTCGCGGGCGCGCAGGTTCTTCACGGTGATCCTGCCGTCGGCGACGCCGAAGATCTTCGCCGGGCTGCGGCTCAGCCTGTCGCTCGCGCTCATCCTCATGGTGATCTCGGAGCTGTTCAGCACGGACGGCATCGGCTCGATGCTGCGCGACGCGCAGCGCTCGTTCGACCTGCGGGGCGTCTGGGGGGCGGTCATCCTGCTCGGGACGCTCGGCTATCTGCTCAACCAGGTGTTCCTGGTTGTCGAACGCAAGGCGCTCACCTGGCATTATTCGGCGAAGAAGCTGGTGTGAGGGAAAAGGCCGGCGCCCCGTTCCTGGTGGCGCCGTGCCAGCCTGGAACGCTCCAGAACAGCACCCGCCCCTCCTCCCTAAGTCCACAAAACATCAGAAACCATGAAAATGTGGACATTTCACTCTATGTAGCGATATTTACCGCGATACGCCCAGCTGGTACTACAGAGTTCAAGTGGTTGCGCTAGGCTCTTCTCCTCAAGATCACGCCCATGCGTGCTTCAATGCGTCTTCCCCCCTGGAGCGTTCATGTCCGGTCTCCGGCGCCGCTTGCGCATTTCCGCTCTTTTACTGACTGCCACCGCGCTGCTCATCAGCGGATGCGGCGGAGGTAGCGACTCTGGCAGCTCCGGCAAGTCCGGCGGTCTCGAGAAGACCGACATCACGGTCGGCATGCTGGCGCTTCCCGAGGTCGCGCCCATCCAGATCGGCATCGACAAGGGCTTCTTCAAGGCCGAGGGCCTCAACGTCAAGTTCGAGCTCGTCCAGGGCGGCGCGACCGCCATGCCGGACCTCGTCTCCGGCAAGCTGGACGTCCTGCACAGCAACTACGTCTCCGCGATCCTCGCCGCGGCCAGCGGCACCGCCAAGCTCAAGGTCGTCGGCGAGGCGTACGTCGCCAAGCCCGGCAACTTCATGCTGATGACCAAGAAGGGCTCGTCGATCACCAAGATCGCCGAACTCAAGGGCAAGAAGGTCGGCGTCAACACGCAGAAGAACATCGCGACCCTCGCGGTGAGCGCGCTGCTCAAGACCAACGGTCTCACCCCCGAGGACGTCAGCTTCACCGAGAAGCCGTTCCCCGAGATGGCGGGCGCGCTGGAGTCCGGTGAGGTCGACGCGGCCTTCATGCCCGAGCCGTTCCACGAGGTCGCCGCGGGCGCGAACGGCGCCGTGTCGCTCTCGGACATGTTCACCGGCCCGACGGCCGACTTCCCGATCGCGGGTTACCTGACAACGGACACCTTCGCGAAGGACAATCCGAAGACGGTAGCCGCGTTCCAGCGCGGTCTGGCCAAGGCCGCCGAACTGGCGATCTCGAACTCGGCCGAGGTGGACGCCGCCCTGCTGAAGTACACGAAGATCGACAAGGCGACGGCCGACCTGATGCAGCTCGGCGGCTTCTCGACCTCGGTCAACGGCACCCGGCTGCAGCGGGTGGCCGACCTGATGCAGGAGTTCGGCTACATCCCGTCGAAGTTCGACGTCAACCAGCTGCTCGTCGGAGGCGCTTCATGATCGAGCCGTACCAGGCGGTGGGCCTGATCCCCACGATGCGGGGCATCCGCAGCCGTGAGGACATCGCGGGCAACATCGACCACATCAGCCACCTGATCAAGGCGGCGTCGTGGCTGTCCAGCCTCGACCTGCCGGTGCGGCTGATCGCGATCCCCGAGGGCGCGCTGCAGGGCTTCAACGACGAGGTGCTCGACCTCGACCACGAGGACTTCGCGGCCAACTGCGCGATCGACGTGCCGGGCCCCGAGACGGACCGGCTCGCCGAGCTGGCGATCAAGTGGAACACGTTCCTGATCGGCCAGGCGAAGGCGCGGCACCCCGAGTTCCCCGGGCGCTTCTTCAACATCGGCTTCGTCATCGACCCGCAGGGCGAGATCGTCCTCAAGCACTACAAGACGGTGCCGCTGCTGCCGGTCGAGCACTCCGTCACGCCGCACGACGTGTGGGACCGCTGGGTCGAGCTGTACGGCGAGACGCTGGACGCGTTCTACCCGGTGGCCGACACCGAGATCGGCCGCATCGGCATCCTCATGGCCAACGAGGCCTCCTACCCGGAGAACGCCCGCGGCCTGGCGATGAACGGCGCGGAGATCATCTACCGCGGCCCCTACCCGCACCCGCACGTCGGCAACGGCCTGTACGAGGTGCAGAACCGGGCGAGGGCGCTCGACAACAACGCCTACCTCATCGCCTGCAACGTCGGCACGTACTACCTCGACCAGGACTCCGAGCACCCGATCGACACGTTCGGCGGCCAGTCGATGATCGTCGACTACAAGGGGCAGATCGTCGGCAGGCACGACTACAGCGGCGGCTCGTCCTGGGTGGCCGGCACGATCGACATCGGCGCCCTGCGCCACTTCAGGTCCAACGCCCAGTGGGACAACTGGATCAAGGACCTGAAGACCGAGCAGTACCGCGTCATCTACGACAAGCCGATCTATCCGAAGAACCTCTACCTCGACCGCAAGCCGTACAACCACGCGGAGTACCGGGCCGAGGTCATCAACCGGCAGATCGAGCTCATGCACGAGCGGGACATCTGGGTGCGGCCCGACAAGGGCTGACGGTTCCGGATCAGGGGGGCGCCCACGGCGCTCCCCTTTTTCTTGGCCTCTCCTACCTTGGCCCTTCGCGGGCCGTGACATCCCCTGTGGAGGTACATGATGCGGACGATGATCATCGGTGGCGGCATCGGAGGGCTCGCCACCGCGCTCAGCCTGCACGCCGCGGGTCTCGACTGCGTCGTCGTGGACGCCGCCGAGGAGCTGCTGCCGCTCGGCGTCGGCATCAACCTGCAGCCGCACGCCGTGCGCGAGCTCACCGAGCTGGGCCTGGCGGAGCAGCTGGCGGCGACCGGCGTGGAGACGAGCTTCATGACGTTCACCGACCGGTTCGGCAACCAGATCCTGGCGCTGCCCAGAGGCCGGTCGGCCGGCTACCGGTGGCCGCAGTACTCCATCCACCGCGGGCAGCTCCAGATGATCATGCTGGAGGCGGTGCGGGAGCGCATCGGGCAGGTGCGCACCGGGCTGCGGTTCGAGGACTTCGAGCAGGACGGCTCCGGCGTCACGGTCACGCTGCGCGACCAGGCCACCGGGCGGACGGTGCGGGAGCACGCGGACGTGCTGGTCGGCGCCGACGGCGTGCTGTCCACCGTGCGGTCGCGGCTGCACCCCGAGGGTGACCCGCTCACCTGGGGCGGCATCAGGATGTGGCGCGGCATGGCCAAGGGCGACCAGGTCATGGACGGCGCGACCGTGCTGGTCTCGGGGTCGAACGCGGCGGCCAAGTTCGTCGCCTACCACGTCTCCGCGTCGGATCCCGGGCTGGTCAACTGGGTGGCCGAGGTGAAGGTGGCCGAGCCGGGCGTCGTCGAGGAGGCCGACTGGTCGCGCGAGGGACGCCTGGAGGACGTCGCGCCGCACTTCGCCGGCTGGGAGTTCCGCCACTTCGACATCCCGGGGCTCATCGCGGCCACCGAGCGGATCCTGGAGTACCCGATGGTGGACCGCGACCCGCTCCCGTCGTGGGGCGAGGGACGGGTGACGCTGCTCGGCGACGCCGCGCACCCGCTGTACCCGATCGGGTCGAACGGCGGCTCTCAGGCGGTGCTCGACGCGCGCGTGCTCGCCAGGTGCCTGGCCACGTACGACGACCCGGCCGAGGCGCTGAAGGCGTACGAGGGCGAGCGGCTGCCGCCCACGTCGGCGCTGGTGCACGCGCACCGGTCGCTGCCCATCGAGAGGACGGTCCGCCTGGTGACCGAGCGGGCGCCCGGCGGGTTCGCCGACGTCGCGGACGTCCTCACCCCGGAGGAACTGGCCGAGATGGCCGACGCCCAGCACGGGATCACCGACGCGGACGTGCGCGCGCTGAACGAGCGGCCCTCGTGGAGCGTGACCGGGCGCCAGCCGTCCTGAGCGGATGGGCCGTCCCGCTAGCCGCTCCAGCCCGGGACGGCCATCCGCACGTTGAGCGCGTGCTCGACGAGATGGATGAGGACGGTCTTGACGGCGTCCTTCGAGCGCGCGTCGAGGCGGATCATCGGGACGTGCGGGGCGAGTGTCAGCGCGTCGCGCACCTCGGTGTCGCTGTGCAGATACTGACCGTCCCACCCGTTGACCCCCACCACGAAAGGCAACTGCG
>NZ_FOBF01000002.1 GCF_900109355.1 Nonomuraea pusilla | reverse complement strand
AGGACGATCGTCAGGGAGGCGGTGAAGATCCTGTCCGCGCTCGGGCGGGTCTCGGTGCAGAAGGGCCGGGGCATCTACATCGCCGAGCCGGACGGCGCGCTGTGGAAGGAGTCGTTCTCCCGGTTCCTGCCCGCCGATCTGCGCCAGGTGGACGAGATGTTCGAGTTCCGGCGTCTGGTCGAGACCGCCGCCACCCGCCTGGCCGCGCAGCGCGCCACCCCCGCCCAGGTCAAGGCGCTGCGCCAGGCGGCACAGCAGTCGGCCGACGCGGCGGCCGACGACGACATCGACGCCTTCACCCGAGCCGACGAGACCTTCCACCGGGCCATCGCCACAGCTGCCGCCAACACCTTCCTCGACGCCACCCTGGAGTCGGTCCAGCGCCTGCAGCGGCAGGTCAGCGCGATAGGGCTGGCCGGCGTCGCGGGCGGGTCACTGGTGGTGGCCGCCGAACAGCACCAGGCGATCAGCGCCGCCATCGCGGCCGGCGACCAGAGCCAGGCCACGGACCTCATCGGCGAGCACATCGACATGACCCTGCGGCAGTTCCAGCAGGAGATCCGCCACCGCCTCTTCCCCACCGACTCCTCCTCCTGACCGGCACCAGGACCGGACCATTCAGGGATGTCGCGCCGGATCCAGCCCCTGCCATCCGTGGTGGACGGCAGGGGCTGGATCCGTCCGACCGCAACACCTGAGGTCATCGATCAGGCACGCTTCAGGCCGGGTCCGGCTGGGGGCTCAGCGAACGAATCTCGAAGCTGTGCAGTGAGTAGCCGAAGGAAGAGGTCCGTTTGACGCCCTGCATCCGAACGTAGCGGGCGGTCACCGGAGCGAAGGTGAGCTCGTCCACGCGAGCGCCCTCCGGTCTGTCGCGTACCGAGAGGACTGTCTTCCAGGACGCGGCGTCGTCGGAGACCTGGATGTCGTAGTCGCGGCCGGAGGCCGTCTCCCAGTCGAGGAGCACTCGCTGGACGGTCTGAGGGGAGCCGAGGTCGACCTGGATCCATTCGCCGTCGCGGTAGGCGCTGGCCCATCTGGTCCTGGGGTCTCCGTCGGTGGCGTTCTCCGGCGCCAGGCTCGGCACCTCCGAGGAGGACGCCGTCGTCGGCCGGTGCAGCGCCAGGTCCGGCACCTCCAGGACGCGCATGCTCCACAGGGCGTATCCGTCGTGCCGCCTGCCCGCCTGAGTGCCGACGAGCCGTACGTGTCGTGCGGTCACCGGTTCGAAGGCGAGGGTGTCGGCTCCGGCTGCCTCGCGGCCCGTACGGCGGGCGACCGTGCTCCAGTTCTCGCCGTCCCTGGACACGAGGATGTCGTAGTCGCGGCCGTACTCGGGCGCCCAGTCCAGCTCGACCTCGCTGATCGCGAACGGCTTGCCGAGGTCGACCTGCAGCCAGGCTTTGTCTCCCGGACCACTGGCCCACTTCGTGGTGCGGGCCCCGTCGAACGCCGCGGCCGCCTCCCCGGCGGAGGCCGTCGCCTGCTTGCCCAGGCTCACCTCTCCGCTGGCCGACGCCGTGAGCGTGGTGGAGACCTTCGTCAGCCCCGGGCCCACGCCGAGCTTGCGCACGGTGCCGAGGAAGGCGCTGTACGGCACGCCTGACGTGGCCCCGCTCCACATCTTCTGAGCCAGCACGCCGAAGGTGGGCTCGACCAGCCCGTGGACGTCCAGCTCCGTGTAGGTGGCCTCGGTCAAGTCGTTCCACACCGCGGACATGGCGCCGAGGAGCCGCGGGTCACCGGGGGCCACGCTCTGCCCGCCGGGGAAGACGTGCGGCTCCCACTGGTCGTAGAGGTACTTCCCGTCCAGCCCGCGGCCGTGGTAGTAGCCCGCGAAGGGGACGATGTAGAGCAGCGCGTCATTGGTGTTGATGAAGGAGTAGCCGTCCCGCTTGATGGCCTGTGGTCCGTACCAGCCGTTGTTCCAGCTGTTCATGGTCACGTCGCGGTCGTAGCCGTCGGTGTTGGCCGCCATGATGGACAGGCTGCCCCAGGCCCGCGGGTGTTTGCCGAGCGCACGGATGTGGGCGGCCATCTCGTTGAAGTAGGTCTTGTAGCGAGGCTTGTCGACCGTGTACTCGTCGGCGCCGAAGTGCACGTCGGGGCTGCGGAACCAGGGCACGAACTCGTCGAAGACCGACTTCATGAAAGCGGTGGTCTCCGGCTTGGACAGGTCGAGGTGGTCGGACTCGCCGTTGTTGAGGCCGAGCGACGGGCGGAAGCGGATGAAGGCCAGGGAGTGGGCGGGGGCGTCGATCTCGGGGATGATCGTGACGCCGTTCGCGGCGGCGGTGTCCTCGAAGGAGTCCCAGTCCGCGCGGTCGTAGGCCCCGTCCGCGGAGGCCAGCCCGGCCAGTTCGGGGTTGTCGGTCTTGAGCCGGAAACCGGCCTGGACCTGGCTCCAGGAGGGCTTGTTGCCCTTGAAACCGTTGTCGTTCAGGTGCAGCTGCAGCTGGTTGAGCTTGAACCAGCCCATCAGCCGGAGGTAGTCGCGGATGTAGTCGGCGGTGAAGAAGCGCCGTCCGACGTCCAGCATGAAGCCGCGCACCTTGTAGTTGGGCCAGTCCACGGCTCTGCCCACGGGGAGCGAGTCGCGCCCGTCGTCGAGCAGCAGGATCTGCAGAAGGCTTCGCGTGCCGTAGTAGACGCCCGTCGCGGTGGGGGCGGCGATCGTCACGTTGTGATCGGTGACGGTGAGCGTGTAGCCCTCTTCGGCGAATCGCGCGCCGCCGGGGCCTGCCAGGGCGGGATCGATCGACAGGACGATGTCGCCGTCCTGCGGGGTCCGTGGTGAGACGTCCAGCTTCCGCCCTGTCACCTGCTCGATCTCGGCGGAGAGTCGCGTCCCCTGGTCGTCGAGTTCCTTGACCTGCTTCTTGGCGAGCACGATCCGGCTGTGCTCGCGTAACTCGAACGAGCCCGTGCCTCCCTCCCACTGCTGGAGGGCGGGCACGACATCCGGCCTGGCGTTGACGCTGCTGTTCCCACCGAGGGGGGTGGCCTTCGCGGACTGGACCACGAGGAGCGGGGTGGATAACGCGAGTGCGAGCGCGATCCCTCCGAGGAATCGAGGTGCATGTCGTTTCATGCGCACTTCAGCCTAACTATGAGAGAGATTGAACGAGTTATACATCAACTGCGAGCATCGGTATAGACCAGTCAGGGTGGCTGAGGTGCGCGAGTTCCCCGAGATCGGCATCAGTGGTCTAGGCCGGTCGGCGGAGATGGCCAGGAGGCATCGCCCACGGCACAGACGGGAAGCCGAGAGCGGAGCTGCGTGGCTCGGCAACGCCGGCCAGGGGAGTCAGTGCCGCATGCCGAGCGAATGGTCCGGCGTGTCCCTCGGGGTCGGCCCTCCCGGCACGCTCCCGTCCGCGTCGGTCACCGCGAACATGCCGGTCATCCCCATGTCCGAGTGCGTCTGGACGTGGCAGTGATACATCCACATCCCGGGGCCGACGCGCTCGCAGGCGAGCACCTGGAATCCGAACGACTCGGCCGGCCCGGTGGTCTTGGTGTCGATGATCCGGGTCGGTTCGTGAGGGGTCTGCAGCAGGCCCGTGCGGTTGTCGGCCCAACGATGGCCGTGGAGGTGGAAGGTATGGAAGACACTCCCGTGAGTGATCACGACGAACTCCACTCGTTCGCCGAGCTTCGCGGTGAAGGTGGGACCTTCCTTGAGATTGTTGATCTGCATGTCGTTGAACACCACGGTGAACTGCTTGTCCGGCAGCACGTCGCCCTTCCGGCGAACGATCAGCGGCCCGTAGAGCCCCTTCTTGATGCCGCCCGTGCCGTGGTCGGTCCCGACGACGTGGTCATGGTAGTGCCAGTAGCCCGCGCTGCCGATCTCGATGCCGCCCCCCGGTCGCCGTCCCGGCGCGTGGGTCCGCCAGGTGTAGGTGCGCCGGCCTCCTGGTTCCACCACGCTGTCGTTCATCCGCGTGCCGTCGCTGGCCGTGTCGTAGTCCACTCCGTGCACGTGCAGGCTGGCAGCCACCTCCAGGTTGTTGACCAGCTCGATCTCAAGGGTCTCGCCCTCGGCCATCTCGATGAGCGGTCCGGGGATCGTGGCCTTGCCGGGCTCCAGGCCGTACCCCATCTGGCCGTTCGGCAGGTTCTCGGCGTAGAGGGTGATGCGGCGGACGGTGCCTCCACCCATGCGGGCGGTCTGCTCAGCCTGCGCCGTGTCGGCCGGTAAGGAGGCTGTGAACGGAGCGACCGCGACGGCCGCCGCGGTCGTGGTGAAGGTTCGCCGGGAGAGCATGCCTCCCGTGATCCTTCTGCTGCTTTCTGTCATGGTTCCCCAATCTGTGTCGGTATCCCGCTCGGCCGCGAGACGCCGTTCCAGCCATCGCGGCAGGCCGGATCGATCCCTCTAGGAACGGATGGCCGGCCCCTTGCCACGGAGCAGCTGCCTCCGGACCGTGACACCGGTCACCACCGCGACCAGGACCCCCACCGCGACCACCACGACGGTGAGCGTCAGGTCGGCCGTGCCCGCCGGTTCCTCGGCGGCGACGGCCCGCACCGGTCCCTTCGCCCCCTGCTCCGGCTCGGAGGTGGCGGCCCGCACAGGCGCCTCGGCGCCCTGCCCCGCTTCTGGGGCGGCGACCTGCTCCGGCTGGGCGGCGGCGGCGATGTCCCGCGCCACCACCTTCACCGTCTTACGCGTCTCGGCGGGTTCGGTCGTGGTCACCGTGACCCGCCATTCGCCTGTCGGGAGCGGCTGGGCGACGTGGTAGAGGTTCTGGCCCTCGGGCGCGGAGACAAGCTGAACCGGTCCGAAGGAACGGCCGTCGGTCGAGGTCGCGACCGCTGCCCCGATGACGGTGTCCCGCACGGGATGACGGTCCTTCTTCCAGGTGGCGACGACGTTGACGCCGTGGCTGCCATCTCCGGCGACCTCCAGGACGATCGGTCCGCCGTGGGCGGAAGCCGCCGGCGCGCCGAACAGCATGGCGAGACCGGCGAACAGGGCAGCCGCTACGGCGTTTCGCAGTGTCACGTTCATGGACGTTGACTCCCTTCGGGTTCGGGATCGGCGGTGAGCGCCTCGCTGCCGGGTGAGGCCGGCAGGAACACGTGCTGGTGCCCGTGGCCCGCGTCGACGTTCACCGCGTCCAGAGCGGTGGCGCCGGCGGACCAGGTGAAGACCGCGTCAGCGCGCTGCCGGACGGCGAGGAGCATCACGGTCTCCCGGGCGGACCCGGTCAGTGCCTGCGAGGCTGCGTACGTGTCGACGGCGGTGGAGATCTGCCGTACCGCGGAGGCGAGGCCGGCCCTCGCCACGTTGGTGGCGGTCTCGCCGGACGGCGGGTCGGCGAAGTCCGCGACCGCCGCCGCGGTCGCCTTTCGCCAGTTCGCGACGTCGGCGGCAGGCGGTGCGCCGCCGGTACGCGGGTCGGCGGCGAGGGCCCGTTCCAGACCGTCGAGCACGGGAGCGAGCCGGTCGCGCGTGGCGCGAGCCAGCGTGGTGAGGGCTTGGATCTGCTCCCTGTCCCGCAGGGCCGACTGCGCGCGGAGGCTGTCGGCGGCCTGCTCCGTCGGACCGGGCCGGGTCACCGCGAACACCAGTCCACCGGAGACGAGCGCGCCGAGCGCGAACGCGATGGCGAGGGTCACCCAGCCCCGCGTCGGACGCGGGGCCGCCGTCGCCTTCCGGCTGCGCGCCACAGGCCGGACTACTGGTGCTGCCTTGGGTCGGGTCATGGCTTCCACCTCCCGATGGACACGTGGGCGGAGCGGAGGGGGTGGTGCCCCGCGACAGGCATCGCGGGGCACCTTCGGGTGAGTCGGCGGGTTTCCGGAGCTCTTTCCGGTCACCCTGTGCCTCTCGGGGCCGTGGCCCCGCTCATGGTCAGCCCTTCGGAGCGCCGCCGTACTGAGAGATCAGCGCGTCGGCGTCGCGGAGGAGCGTGTCACGGACCTGGTCGTCCGCGACGGTCTTGCCGTCGGTGACGAGGTCCTTGAACTTCTCCAGCTCCTTGATGATCTTGCTCTTCGCCTTCTCCTTGGTCTCGGCGTCGAGGACGCCGGCGAGGTCGCCGCGGAGCTTGTGCGCGTCCTGTTCGGTGAGCTTCCCGGCGGCTGCGAAGCGGTCGATCAGGCCGGCGATGTCGGCCGTCGAGGTGACGACGGAGAACGTCACCGTCTGTTCCGTCTGGTTGCCGGCCTTGTTGACGGCGGTGACGGTGAGCGTGTGCTCGCCCAGCGGGAGCTCGTACAGCGCCAGGACCTTGCCCGGCTCGAACGGCTTGCCGTCCAGCGTGCCGATCACCGACTTGACACCGGACCCCGAGTCGACGGCCTCCCAGCCGATGCCGAGGTCCTGACTGTCGCCGTACTTCTCGCCGGCCGCCACACCGGAGACGAGGACAGTCGGCGCCTTGGTGTCGATCTTGACGTTCACCGCCTTGACGTCCTCGACGTTCCCGGCCTTGTCGGTCGAGCGGTAGCGCAGCTCATGCTGCCCCTCGCCCGAGACGCTGACCGTGTCCGTGTACGGCGTCCAGGGGCCGCCGTCCAGCGAGTACTCGATGCCCGCCACGCCGGCCGTCTCGTCCGTCGCGGTCAGGCTGACCGGTACCGCCTGGTTGTGCCACCCGTCCTCGTTCCCCGCCACGGACTCCACGGTGGTCATCGGCGCCGTCGCGTCCACCTTGACCGCGAGGGTCTTGGCGGTCTCGACGTTGCCCGCCTTGTCCGCCGAGCGGTAGGCCAACGTGTGCGAGCCGTCTCCGGAGACGACGACCGGGGCGGTGTACGCGGTCCAGGCGCCGCCGTCGATCTGGTACTCGGTACGGTCGACCCCGCTGCCGCCCGCCTCGTCGGCGGCCGTCAGCGTGACCGTGACCGGGCCGGTGAACCAGCCGTTTCCTGGCTGCGCGGGATCGGTCGTGGAACTCGTCACCGGCGCGGTCTTGTCGTTGCTTCCCGTGCCGCCCTGGGAGAGGTGGAAGTAGGCGAACTTGGCTGTCTTCGACTCGGTCTGGTTGACGCCGAAGGCGTACACGCCGGCCTTCGCACCGCTCGCCACCTTGCCGTTCTTCACCGGCGCGGGTGTTCCGTTCGCACCCATCTCGGTCCACTTGGTGCCGTCGGGGGAGTAGGACCCGTGGAAGGCGTCCCCCTCCTTCTTCAGGCGCAGCCACCACACGCCGCCGGGGAGCGAGGTGACCTGCGGCTGCGGTTGCTGCACGGCCCCGCCGACCTCGCTGCGCAGTTCGAGCCTGCGCTGCACCGCCGAACCGGCGGCGTTGTCGGTGACGAAGCCGAACTTCACGTAGTCGTCGTCACCGGCGTACACCATGAGCCCGCCCTGGTGGAAGGCCTGGTTGAACGCCGAGCCGTCGATCTTGGTCTCCAGCGTCCAGTCGCCGTCCGGCGCCTTCTGCAGGACGACGTTCTTCGGCCCGGTGTTGTCCGTGCCGAAGATGTCGCCCTTGGAGGTGTCGATCTCCAGATTGCCGCCGGTCACCCGTACAGCGGAGGGGTCGGAGCGCACGATCGCGTTCCAGCGGCAGCCGTCGAGCGCGGTGCCGTCGAACTCGTCGTCCGGACCCGACGCGGTCGCCGTGTCGTCCGGGGTGATCTGGAACCAGTCGAAGGACGCGTCGATCACCGGGTGGGTGCCGTTACCGGACAGGGCGAGCAGGCCGATCTTCGGGCTGCTGATGCCGGCGAGCTTCTTCGTCTCCGGCATGGCGGTGAAGGTGGTGCCGTCCGCCGAATAGTGGGCGGTCAGGTTGGTGCCGTCGCTGACGAGCCGGACGTACACGGTGTCGGGGTAGGCGTCCCCGAGCGCGGCCGTGTTGCTCGCCGACACCTCGTTCGGCTTGCCGTTCTCCTCCCGGATGAACTGGAAGATGCGGTTGGCGTGGTCGTTGGTGCCGCGCGCCTGCAGCACGATCTTGGCGTAGTTGTCGTCGTCGCCGTAGAGGACCAGCCCCGCCTGCTGGAACTGATCGCGCGCGTTGAGGGTGACCTTGGCCGTGGCCGTCCAGGCTCCGCCCGGCGCCGGCTGCACGACGATGTTCGACGTGTTCCCGCCGGCTCCGTAGAGGTCCGTGTTGGACGTCGGGACGACCAGCTTGCCGTCGGCGATCTTCAGGTTCTGGTTCTCCCGGATGGCCGACCAGCGGTTGCGGTCGAGCTCCGTCCCGAGGAAGTCGTCGGAGCGCCCGGACAGGCACGGCGTGTTCGCCGGGTCCACCTTGACCGCGATCTGCTCCGTCGTCGCCGCGCCCTTGGCGTCGGTCACGGTGACCGCGGCGGTGTAGGTCCCCGGCGCGGCGTAGGTGTAGCCGGCGTCGGCGGTGGTCGGCTGTGGGGCTCCGTTCACTCCGAAGTCCCACTTGTAGGTGAGCGGGGTGTCACCGTCAGGGTCGGTGGCCGCAGCCTTGAAGTCCACCTTCAGCGGAGCGGTACCCGATGTCGGGTTCGCCGTGACGGTCACCTTCGGGCGCTGGTTGGCCGTGACGCCGTTCCCGAGGAAGTCGACCCAGTTGACGTTGATCAGGTAGGCGTTGTCCGCCGCGCTCGCCGGCTTGCGTACGACGAAGTACACCGGCCCGCTGACCGTCGGCGGATTCGTCAGGCTCAGCGTCACATCCTGGAACGTCTGCCAGCCGCCGGTGCCGGGGACGTCGACCGAGCCGACCAGCGTCCCGTTCTCGGGGTTGCCGAGCCGCACCTGCACGGTCCCGCCGGCACTGGCCGACGCGGCCCGCAGCCGGATCCCGGTGATGCTCGTCAGACTCACGGGCGCGAAGGACCACCAGTCGCCGTCCTGGATGAATCCGATGTTCTTGGCGCCGCCCTGCGGGTCGCTCGTGTTCTCGATCTGCACGCCCGCGCTGTCGGTGCCCTTGCCGTCCGCGACCCGGCCGCTCTCGGTGAAGTGCTCGGCCTGCCTGCGCTTGGTCTGCAGGATGACCTGGCCGCGCCCGGTCAGGGGCTTGGCCCCGTCGGCGCCGCCGTTGTCGGTGTAGCTGGCTTCGATCACGTAGAAGAGGTTGTCGTCGGTGCCGTGGCCGCTGTCGGTGAGCGTCTGCAGGACACCCTCGCAGCCCTTCTGCTGGTCGAGGGGGTGGCCGTGGCTGTCGTGACCGAGGAGCGCCTGGATCTGGACCTTGTCGCAGTCGATGGCGCCGTCCTCGGGGTCGGTGACGGTGACCTTGTACTTCACCTGGTCGCCGAACTCGAAGAATCCGCCGTTCGGCGGCGGGTCGAGGGTGACCTTCGGCCGGGTGTTGCCCGCTGCGATGGCCACGCTCGCCGTCGCGGTCTTCTTGTCGGCGTTCGTGACCGTCAGGACCGCGCTGTACTGGCCGGCCTTGGTGTAGGTGTACGTGGGGTTGGGGTCGGTCGAGTCGGCGGTGCCGTCACCGTCGAAGTCCCACGCGTAGGTGAGGGCCTTGCCGTCGGGGTCCCGTGTTCCCTCGCTGGAGAACTTCACCTCCAGCGGCACCGGTCCGTCGGTCTTGTCCGCCGAGGCGCGGGCGATCGGCGGCCGGTTGCCCTTGATGTACTCGATGCGGTAGATGCCGGAGTCGGCGTTGTCGCCGCCGAAGCCGGATCCCCATTCGATCAGGTACAGGGCTCCGTCCGGTCCGAACCTGAAGTGCATGGGCTTCTTGAAGCTCATGCTCTTGAAGAGCTGATTGATCTTGACGAGCTTGGTGGCGTCCTCGTTGAGCTGGAGCGAGAACATCTTGCTGCTGTTCCACTCGGCGAAGATCGCCTTGCCGTCCCAGTACCCCGGCCACTTGACGTCCGACTGCAGGTTCGGGTCGTAACGGTAGACGGGGCCGGCCATCGGCGCGCCGCCGTTGAGTTCGGGGAAGTTCTGCGCGTCGGCCGAGTAGTGGTACCAGACCGTCGCCGGGATGGCCGCCGGCAGGTTGGTCAGCCCGGTGTTGTTGGGCGAGTCGTTGACCGGCGCGGCGCAGTTGAACGCCGATCCTGACGTCTTGCTCGCGAAGTCGTAGTCGATGTACGGGCTGTTGTCGCCGACGCAGTACGGCCAGCCGTAGTTGCCCGGCTTGGTGATCAGGTTCCACTCGACGGTGTTCTGCGGGCCCCTCGTCGCGCTCGCGGACCCGGCGTCCGGGCCGTAGTCAGCGACCATGGGATACCCGGTCTTCGGGTCGAGGCCGATGCGGAAGGGGTTGCGGAAGCCCATGCCGTAGATCTCCGGCCTGGTCTTCTCCGTACCCGCGGCGAACAGGTTGCCCGCCGGAACCGAGTAGGTGCCGTCCGCCTCGGGGTGGATCCGCAGCAGCTTGCCGCTCAGGTCGTTGGTGTTGCCCGAGGTGCGCTGCGCATCCCACGACGCGCGGCCTGACCGCTCGTCGATCGGCGTGTACCCGTCGGAGGCGAACGGGTTGGTGTTGTCACCGGTGGCGATCCACAGATCGCCGGTCTTGTGGTCCATGAGCATGCCGCCACCGTGGTGGCAGCACTCGGCACGCTGCACGGGGACGTCGAGGACCTTCTTCTCGCTGGTCATGTCCAGGGTGTCGCCCTTGACGGTGAACCGGCTGAGCCGGTCCACGTTCTCGCCGGCGGGCGAGTACAGGAGGTAGGCCCAGTTGTTGGTGGCGAAGTCGCGGTCCAGGGCCAGCCCCAGCAGCCCGCTCTCGTTGGCGGTGAAGACGCTCAGCTTGCCTGCGGTCACGGTGCCGCCGGCGGGCTTGATGATCTTTACTTCGCCCATGCGGTCGATGTAGAAGACCCGGCCGTCCTGCGCCACGTCCAGCATCATCGGGTTCGACGTGTTGTCGTCGAGGGTGACCTTCTCGAAGCTGCCGGTCTGCGACGCCGAGCAGTCGGCCTTCACGACGCCCGCTGCGGTCTTGATGCCGCCGAGGAGCAGGCTCAGGAACTGCGGCTCGGTGAAACTCTGCTTGGTATGGCCGAGCCCGGTGTACCACGAACGGCCGCCGTCGTAGTCCTGGCACCACGTGTTCGGGTGGTCGACGCCCATGGTGCCGCCGGAGTAGGACTTCTCATTCAGCGACGTCAGCACGTGCACGGTGCCGCGGGGGTTGGCCTGGTAGTCGTACCACTCGTCAGTGCGGCTCCATGAGGTGGGCAGATTCGCGGTGGACGGGTGCGCCGGGTCCTCCACCGTGACGGTGGCCTGCTGGATGGCGGGGTGCGACTTGAAGTACGCGCCGACGAGCTTGCCGTACCAGGACCAGCCGTAGCCGCTGTCGGCGGCTGCGTGAACACCGACGAAGCCGCCGCCTTTCTGGATGTAACGCTGGAAGGCGTCCTTCTGCTCCTGCGTGCCCAGCGGGTCGCCGGTGGTGGACATGAAGATGACGGCCTGGTACTGCGCCAGGTTCTCGTCGGTGAACTTCGCGCCGTCCTCGGTCGTGTCGACGGCGAAGCCGTTGTCCTGGCCGAGCTTCTGGACGGCCGCGATGCCGTCGGGGATCGAGTCGTGCCGGAATCCTGTGGTCTTGGAGAAGACGAGCACCTTGAAGGCGGGGGCCGCGGTGTCGGCGCGCGCCGGCGTCGGCGGCGCCAGCAGCGACAGGACGGGGAGGACGAGGGCGAGGGCCATCGTCGCGGCTGTTCGGCGTAAGGTGCGATGGTCGTGGGCTGTCACAACAGCTCCTTCGGAGGTCGCGCGAGTGTGGACTCGCCGGGCCTGCTGCTGGTGGGGGAGTGGGGCGGGACGTTCGATGTCAGCGCGCCCGTTCGTCGTGGTGAGGAGGCGGTCCCCACGGAGAGCCGCCGCGTCGCATCCGTCGGGAGGTGCGACGGGCTGTGGGACCGCTTGTCAGGGGAGCGCTGTGCAGTCAGGCCCCGGCCGTCGCTCGGAGAACGCGAGCTGGACGTGCAGAGCATGGTGACATGGGAAACCCTTTCCTGACCTGGGGGGACGTCAGGCAAGGCGCGCGCCGCCGCGCTTGTTGCCGGTTGCTTTCCGATACTTCGGTGGTACTGGAGGGTGCTGTCTCCAGGCTTGAGGGGGCCGTCAGGGGGCTGCCGGCCGCAAGGTGGGATCCATGATCGCGGTGGGGTCGTCGATGAGCTGGTTGACGACGATGGTCGCCGCGCCCCGTGAAGGGGCGCCGAAGCCGAAGCCGGAGGCGATGAAACGGCACTGAGCGGCGGGGCTTCCCACGACCAGCCGCGTCAACTCGGCCTGAGCGTGGGGCAGCAGCCATTCGGCCAGTGTGGCGAAGTAGCCGCCCACGACGATCGCGCCCGGGTTGAAGAGATTGACGATGATGGAGCCTCCGAGCCCGAGCCACTTGCCGACGTGGGCGACCGCGTCCAGCATTCGGCGGTCGCCCGAGGCCAGTCCCCTGGCGATCTCCATCACCCGCTCTTCAGGATCGGGCACCAGTTCGTCGGCCAGTTCGTAGGACTGCTCGGGCATCGCCGTCCGAACCAGCGCCGCGAGCCCGACTTTCGTCTCCCAGCAGCCTTGACGTCCGCAGCCGCACATGTCGCCGGCCGGGTCGACCGGCAGGTGTCCCACCTCGCCGGCCAGGCCGTCCGCGCCGCGCAACAGCTTTCCGTCGATGATGACGCCCCCACCCACGCCTACTTCGCCGGTGAGGTACACCAGGTGTGGTGTGCCCGCGGCGACCCCGGAGCTGTACTCCGCCAGGGCGGCGAGGTTGGCGTCGTTGTCCACGGCCACAGGAAGTCTCATGGGGCCGAGCGCCGACGACAGCCGGGCAGCCAGCGGCAGATCGCGCCAGTTCAGGTTCGGCGCGAACGCCACGACCCCGCGGGCCACGTCGACCAGGGCCGGCACCGCCACGCCGACACCGGCGGGGATGGTCCCGGCTCGCCGCATCGCCTCGCCGGCCTCCCGGGCCACCAGCGCGAGCCGGCGCAGTGAGCGGTCGGGGCCGCTGCCCACGGTGTCGAAGGTGACGCGGCGCTCCACCAGGGCGCGGCCGCTGAGGTCGGTTCCGTGAACGGCGATGTAGTCCACGTTGATCTCCAGCCCCAGGGCGCCGACGTGGGCACCGTGCAGCGCCACGGCTCGCCGGGGACGGCCGACCGCTCCCACGTGCTCGATGCCGACTTCCCGCACCAGTCGCCATTCGAGAAGTTCGGTCATCAGGTTGGAGACGGTGGCCCGGTGCAGGCCGGTCGCCTCCGCGATGTCCGCCCGGGACGCGGAGGCGTGGTCGTGCAGGTGGCGCAGGACCAGTGAGAGGTTCGTCCGGCGCAACGCGGCAGGGCTCGTCGGCTGGGTCGCCGTGCCCGCCGTGGGAATGAGGTGCTGCTCCTGCGTCACGTGGCCACCTGCTGCGGTTTGTCTTTGCGATCAATTAATCGGTTTTGTAACACGCCCATGTCCGACATGCACGTCCTGTCGTGTAACGAGTTGGCATCTCATGGCGTTGTCACAGCTCCGGGCGCAGATCCAGTCCCGTTACGCGAATGTTACGGAGGCGGATGTGCTTCGCGCCTTGTCTTCCCAGCCCGCCTCTGGCTTTAATTCGGCCAGCCATGCAAATGAATTAAAGGAGTGGCGTGCACCAGAGTTGGCCCGGCGGCCGTACCAGTGAATCGAGCAGTCCGCACCGATCCTCGAGGATCCCCGCGGACCAGGCGACTGTGCGCCGTTCCAACCTCTCTCTCGTGCTGCGCCACGTCAGCGAACGCGGCCCGTGCTCCCGGTCGGCCGTCGCCGTCGAGACGGGCCTGAACAAGACCACCATCACCAGCCTCGTGGGAGAGCTGCAGGCGCGAGGGCTGCTCAAGGAGATCGGGCCGCAGCACGCGGGTTCGGTCGGGCGCCCCGGCCTCGCGCTCGTTCTCGACGGCTCCAAGGTCGGCGCCCTGGGGCTGGAGGTCAACGTCGACTACATCGCGGCCTTCGCGACCGACCTGGCGGGCCGGGTGCTCATCGACCGGAGAATCGGCTTCGACGCGATGGGGTCCGCTCCCGAGCGGTCACTCGCCAAGCTCGCCCAAGTGATCGAGAAGGCTGTCGCGGACCTCGACCGGTCCGGGGTCGCACTGGCCGGGATCACCGTGGCCGTTCCCGGTCTCATCGACACGGCCACGGGCACCGTCGTCGTCGCGCCGAATCTCAACTGGCACGGCGTGCCGGTGGTCGACTCGCTCCTGTCCGCGGGCGTCTCTCCCAGCGTGCCGATCACGGTCGACAACGACGCCAACCTCGCCGCGCTGGCCGAGTACAGCTCAGGTGTCGCCATGGGCACACCCGATCTCGTCTACCTCACAGGCGAGGTCGGCGTCGGCTGCGGTGTCATCTCCAGCGGCCGGCCGCTGAGGGGAGCGGACGGGTTCGCCGGCGAGGTGGGTCACATCATGGTCGATGCGATCGGTGAGCGATGCGGCTGTGGCCGAACCGGCTGCTGGGAGACGAAGGTCGGGCTGGCGGCGCTGGTGCGCATGGCCACCCCCGACCACGCCTATGGAACGGACCAGCAACCGGTGCGCGACCCGGAAGAGCGGCTCGCCGAGATCGAGCAGCGCCGAGCCGAAGGAGACCCCCGGGTCGAAGCGGCCGTCACCGAGGTGGGCCGCTGGCTCGGACGCGGCGCCGCGATACTGGCCAACCTCTTCAACCCGCGGGTGATCGTGCTGGGTGGGTTCTTCGCCCGGCTCGCCGACGGACTCATCCCCATCGCCCAGGCGGAGCTGGAACGACTCGGCATGACGGTCATCGCCGGCCGATGCGCCTTCACCGCTTCCACCTTCGGATTCGGCGCGGCTTCGCGGGGAGCGGTCGACGTCGTCATCGAGCGGGTGCTGTCCGACCCCACCTCCATAGCCATCCGTAACGACTAGAGAAACAGCGCGGAAGACAGCGACCCGGCCGTTCCCCCCGGACGCGGACGCTCTTCCCCGCCTCCCACAGACGTCCCGTTCGCCCGACCGTCAGCCAGAGCCGCGGCGGCAACGTTCCCGCCGACTTCGTGCCGCCGCGGCGGTGCTACTGGCCCGGTCGGCGAACGGGACCCACACCCCCCAGGAGGCCCCGTGCCGAAGTCCTCTCCCGACTCGGCGTCTCTCCTCACCATGCGAGGAATCGTCAAACAGTTTCCCGGCGTGCGCGCGCTGGACGGCGTCGACCTCGACGTCCGCGCTGGGGAGGTGCACTGCCTGCTGGGCCAGAACGGCGCGGGCAAGTCCACCCTCATCAAGGTGCTGGCCGGGGTGCACCAGCCCGACGAGGGCGCCGTCGTCTTCGGGGGCCGGCAGGTTCGCCTGACCAGTCCCACAGCAGCGATCCGGCTCGGAATCTCCACGATCTATCAAGAACTGGACTTGGTCGACGGCCTGAGCGTGGCCGAGAACGTCTACCTCGGCCACGAACCGGCCAGGCTGGGGTTCGTCAGCCAGAGCCAGGTCAACCGGGCCACCCGGGAACTGCTGGCCGGCCTCGGACATGGCGAGATCCGCCCGACGACCGAGGTGGGCCGGCTGTCCCCCGCAGCCAAGCAGGTGGTGAGCATGGCGCGGGCGCTCTCGTACGACACCCGGCTGATCGTGATGGACGAGCCGTCCGCGGCCCTGGCTCACGACGAGGTGGCCAACCTGTTCCGGATCATCCGCGAACTCACCGCGCAGGGCGTGGCGGTGATCTACATCTCGCACCGTCTGGAGGAGATCCGCGAGATCGGTGACCGGGTGACGGTGCTGAAGGACGGGCGGACGGTCGCGGTCGGGCTGTCGGCCAAGGACACGCCCACCTCGCAGGTGGTCTCGCTGATGACAGGCCGCAACGTCGAACATGTCTTCCCGCCCAGGCCGCGCCCCGGCAGCCACGACGGCCGTCCCGAAGTCCTGCGCGTGGAGGGACTGTCCGTCCCCGGCCGCGTCAGCGACGTGTCGCTGACCGTGCGAGCCGGGGAGATCGTCGGGCTGGCCGGGTTGGTGGGAGCGGGTCGCTCCGAGATCGTCGAGGCGATCTACGGAGCCCGTCGCGCCAG
Organism: Nonomuraea pusilla; assembly: GCF_900109355.1. GTDB lineage: Bacteria > Actinomycetota > Actinomycetes > Streptosporangiales > Streptosporangiaceae > Nonomuraea > Nonomuraea pusilla. The sequence continues at coordinate 640,479 of NZ_FOBF01000002.1, read as the reverse complement.
TGGCCGCGTCGTCCTGAACGGCACGCCGGTGCGTGGTGGCAATCCGAGTCGCGCCGTGCGGGCGGGCATGGGTCTCGCCCCCGAGGAACGCAAAGCCCAGGGATTGCTGCTGGACCAGAGCGTCATGCGCAACATCTCCCTGAGCAGTCTCGACCGCTACGCCAGGTTCGGCTGGATCGACCGCGACCAGGAGGCGTCCGAGGCCCGGCGGCAGATCGAGGAGCTGGGAATCCGTCCTCCCCACCTGGACCGTCCGATCAAGAACCTCTCGGGCGGCAACCAGCAGAAGGCCGTGCTCGCGCGCTGGCTGATCAACGGCCGCAGGCTGCTGCTGCTCGACGAGCCCACCCGTGGAGTCGACGTCGGTGCCCGCGCCGAGCTGTACGCGGTCATCAGGAAGCTGGCCGATGAGGGGATCGGCGTGCTGCTGGTCTCCAGCGAGGTGCCCGAGGTGCTCGGCCTGGCTGACCGGGTGCTGGTCGTCCGGGAGGGACGCGTGATCCACGAGAGCGACGCCCGAGACCTCGACGAACACCACGTCCTCGACATGATCATGGAAGGAATGCCGGCGTGAGCGACTCTTCGACTCCCGCGGTGGACGAGCAGGCGCCCACCCGGACGCGCGACTCCATGCCGAGAGCGACAACGTGGAACAGGCTCGGGGAGATCCCTCATCTCGGCCTGATCATCGCACTCGTCCTGCTGGCGGTGGTGGGACTGGTGACAGTGCCCGGCACCTTCGCCACCGCCTCCAACCTGGTGAGCGTCCTGTCGCTGGCGGCGACCATCGGGGTGATCACTGTCGGCGCGACCTTTGTGATCATCGGCGGAGGGATCGACCTGTCGGTCGGCGCGGTGATGGCGCTGGCTTCGGTGTGGGCCACCACGCTGGCCACGCAGTCCTTCGGCCCGTTCGTGATGATCATTTGTGCGCTGCTGGTAGGTACCGGCGCCGGGCTGGTCAACGGGCTGCTGATCTCCTACGGGCGGATGGTGCCGTTCATCGCCACCCTGGCGATGCTGGTGGCCGCCCGCGGGCTGGCCCAGCGCATGTCGGACCGCAAGACCCAGCTGATCCAACAGGGCAACCAGGTGATCGTGGACATGTCCACGACGCGCGTGCTGGGTCTGCCGGTGCTGGTCTACATCTTCGCGGTCGTCGTGGTGCTGGGCTGGTTGCTGCTGAACCGCACCACCTTCGGCAGGCGCACCTACGCGGTCGGGGGCAACCCCGAGGCCGCCCGCCTGGCCGGCATCGACGTGCGGCGGCACACCGTCCTGCTGTACGCGCTGTCCGGCCTCTGCTGCGGCATCGCGGCAGTACTGATCATGGCCAGGACCACGACGGGCTCGTCCACCCACGGCGACCTGTACGAACTGGACGCCATCGCCGCCGTCATCATCGGCGGCACCCTCCTCACCGGAGGCCGGGGGACCATCGTCGGATCGATCCTGGGCCTGCTGATCTTCACCGTGATCACCAACCTGTTCATCCTGAACGGGCTCAACACGGCCGACCAGCTCATCGCGAAAGGCCTGATCATCGTCGTCGCCGTGCTGTTGCAGCGGCGAAGCCTCACCTCACGCACCTGAAACCGGCAGCCAGCGGCTCCGGGGACATCGGACTCCGCGGCCGGACCGCGCACGCGGTCAGCCGTATCCAAGGGAGAACACATGAACGAGAAGATCGGCCGGCGTGGTCTGCTGGTGAGCGGCGCCGTCGTCGGTGCCGGCGCCCTGGTGAGCGCCTGCACGAGCAACACCCCCGTCACCGCGTCGTCTGCCGCCCCTCAGGCGGTGTCGGCCGGGACGGACAACGACAAGCCAGGCGAGAAGGTGGTCATCGGGTTCTCCGCACCCGCGGCCGACCACGGCTGGATCGCCGCGATCACGAAGAACGCGCAGGAGGCGGCCAAGCAGTACTCCGATGTGGAGCTGAAGCCGGTCGAGCCGACCAACGACATCAACCAGCAGATCTCGGCGGTGGAATCGCTGATCCAGGCCAAGGTGAACGTCCTGGTGATCCTGCCCAACGACGGGGAGCAGCTCAACCAGGTGGCCCGCAAGGCGATGGACGCGGGGATCCCGGTCGTCAACGTGGACCGGGTGTTCCCCGACAAGCTGTCGTACCGGACCTGGATCGGCGGCGACAACTACGGCATGGGCGTGGCGGCGGGCCACTTCATCGGCAAGCGGCTCAAGGACAAGGGCGTGTCGAACCCGGTGATCCTGGAGATCCAGGGCATCGCGACGCTGCCGCTGACCCAGGATCGCAGCAAGGGCTTCGCGGACGCCTTGCAGACGTACGGGTTCAAGGTGACCGCGCAGCAGGACGCCAAGTTCACGGTGGAGTCGGGCACGCAGGTGGCCAGCAACCTGCTGCAGGCGCACAAGAAGATCGACGCGATCTGGAACCACGACGACGACCAGGGCATCGGCGTCCTGGCCGCGATCAAGGAGGCCGGGCGGAGCGAGTTCTTCATGGTCGGCGGTGCGGGCTCGGCCAACGCGATGCGCGACATCCAGGCCGACACCGGCGTGCTGAAGGCCACCGTCACCTACAGCCCGACGATGGCCGCGTCGGCGATCAAGCTGGCCCGCCTGATCGCGCAGAAGAAGGGCATGAGCGACCTGCTTGAGCAGCAGGTGCCGCAGTCGATCACGCTCACGTCGGAGACCGTCACCAAGGACAACGCCGCCCAGTACCTGCCGCTCGGATTCGAGTCATGAGGCCCGTCATCGGGGTCGGCATGATCGGCTACGCGTTCATGGGCCGTACCCACTCGCAGGCCTGGCGCAGCGTGGACGCGTTCTTCGACCTGCCGCTCAAACCCGCGATGGTCGCGCTGGCCGGCAGATCCGCCGAGGCGACGGCGCAGGCGGCGGAGAAGCTGGGCTGGGCCCACGTGGAAACCGACTGGAAGCACCTCATCGACCGCGACGACGTGCAGATCATCGACATCTGCACGCCAGGTGACAGTCACGCCGAGATCGCCGTCGCGGCGCTGGAGGCGGGAAAGCACGTCATCTGCGAGAAGCCGCTGGCCAACACCGTGGCAGAGGCCGAGGCCATGGCCGCCGCGGCCCGCGCCGCCGCCGCGCGAGGTGTGCGGGCGATGGTGGCCTTCAACTACCGCCGCGTTCCCGCCGTCGCCCTGGCCAGGAAGTTCGTGGCCGAGGGCAGGATCGGAGAGATCCGGCACGTGCGGGCCCAGTACCTCCAGGACTGGATCGTCGAGCCGGAGTTCCCCCTGGTGTGGCGGTTGCAGAAGGACAAGGCGGGATCGGGTGCGCTGGGGGACATCGGCGCCCACATCATCGACATCGCCCAGTACATCACCGGTGAGCGGTTGGCCGGGGTCTCCGGGCTGACCGAGACCTTCGTCAAGGAGCGTCCCCTGGCTGCCGGCTCGACCGGCCTCTCAGCGGGAAGCGGCGCAGGGAGAGGCGCAGGGAGAGGCGCGGTCACCGTCGACGACGCCGCCCTGTTCATCGGCCGGCTCAGCGGCGGCGGACTGGCCTCGTTCGAGGCCACCCGCTTCGCCTCCGGACGCAAGAACGCGATGCGGATCGAGGTCAACGGCTCGCTGGGCAGCCTGGCCTTCGACTTCGAGGCGATGAACGAACTGTGGTTCCACGACCACACCCTCGACAGCGCCGAGGCCGGGTTCCGGCGGGTGCTGGTCACCGAGCCCTCCCACCCGTACGTGGGCGCCTGGTGGCCACCCGGGCACGGCTTGGGCTACGAGCACAGCTTCACCCACGAGGTGAAGGACTTCATCGAGGCGATCGCCGCCGGCACCGCCCCGGAGCCCTCGTTCGACGAAGGTCTGCGGGTGCAGAGGGTGCTGGCCGCCGTCGAGCAGAGCGCGGCTGACGGCAGCCGCTTCACGACCGTGGAGGATTCATGACCAGGCCGATCACGCTGTTCACCGGCCAGTGGGCCGATCTGCCGTTCGAGGAGGTCTGCCGCCTGGCCTCCGAATGGGGCTACGACGGGCTGGAGATCGCCTGCTGGGGCGACCACTTCGAGGTCGACAAGGCCGTGTCCGACGACTCCTACGTCGAGCGCAAGAAGGAGACGCTGGACAAGTACAACCTGAAGGTCTGGACGATCTCCAACCACCTCGTGGGCCAGGCCGTCTGCGACGATCCCATCGACGAGCGGCACAAGGGCATCCTGCCGGCCCGCATCTGGGGCGACGGCGAGCCCGAAGGCGTACGCCGGCGCGCCGCCGAGGAGATCAAGGACACCGCTCGCGCCGCGGCCAAGCTCGGCGTGCAGACCGTGGTCGGCTTCACCGGCTCCTCGATCTGGCACACCCTGGCCATGTTCCCGCCGGTGCCGCCGTCCATGATCGAGGCCGGCTACGCCGACTTCGCCGACCGGTGGCACCCCATCCTCGACGTCTTCGACGAGGTGGGCGTCCGTTTCGCTCACGAGGTGCACCCCAGCGAGATCGCCTACGACTACCACACCACCGTGCGGACGCTGGAGGCCATCGGGCGCCGACCGGCCTTCGGGCTGAACTGGGACCCCTCCCACATGGTGTGGCAGGACCTGGACCCTGCCGGATTCATCCTCGACTTCGCCGACCGCATCTACCACGTGGACTGCAAGGACGCCAAGGTGCGGACCGGCAACGGCCGCCGCGGCCGCCTGTCGTCCCACCTGCCCTGGGCCGACCTGCGCCGCGGCTGGGACTTCGTGTCCACCGGGCGCGGCGACGTGCCATGGGAGGACTGCTTCCGGGCCCTGAACGCGATCGGCTACGACGGCCCCGTCTCCATCGAGTGGGAAGACGCGGGCATGGACCGGCTGGACGGGGCCCCGGAGGCGCTGACGCTGATCCGCCGTCTCAACGCGATCACGCCGCCCACCGCCGCCTTCGACGCCGCCTTCTCCGCCGACTGAGCGCTCCACGCCGGGTGGCGGCCGCCCGCGGCCGCCACCCGGGGAGCTCACCTACTCTCACCCCCCGCCGTTCCGGCGGACGATCGCCAGAGGAGACAGATGAGTACGGGAGTATGGCTGATCGGAGCACGAGGATCAGTCGCGGTCACCGGCATGATCGGGGCACTGGCGGTGCGTGCGGGCCTGGCCGAGCCGACCGGATGCGTCCTGGAGTCGCCCGAGCTGCGCAGCGAAGCCGTGCCCGGCATCGGGGAGCTGGTCTTCGGCGGCCACGACATCTCCTCGATCCCCCTGGTGAAGAAGGCGGCCGCGCTGGCTGAAGCGGGGATCTTACCGGCCCGGCTCGCCGGAGTCGTCCAGGACGCGTTGCTGGAGATCGAGCAGGACGTGCGGCCTCTGCCGGTCCACGACACGCAGGCCGGGGTCGCGGAGGCCATCGGCGCCGACCTGGACCGTTTCCGCCGGCGGCACCACCTGGAGCGAGTCGTCGTGATCAACGTCTCGACCACCGAGCCGGCACCGCCGCCGCACCCCGCCCACACCGATCTCGACGCGCTGCGGGCCGCGCTGGACGGCCCGGACCCCGTCCTGCCGCCCAGCGCCCTGGCCGCCTACGCCGCCCTGTGCGCCGGCTGCCCGTACGTCGACTTCACGCCCTCCACCGGCGCCCGCCTGCCCGCCCTCGACGCCCTGGCCCGCAGCCAGGGCCTCCCGTACGCGGGACACGACGGCAAGACCGGTGAGACTCTCGTCAAGTCGGTGCTCGCCCCGATGTTCGCCCTGCGCAACCTGAAGGTGCGCACCTGGTCGGGAACCAACCTCCTGGGCGGCGGCGACGGCGCCAACCTGGCCGAGCCGGCGGCCAACGCCGCCAAGTGCGCCAGCAAACAGCGCGTGCTGGCGGAGACGCTCGGCTACGTCCCGCAGGGCGCCACCCGCATCGACTTCCTTGAGGACCTCGACGACTTCAAGACCGCCTGGGATTTGATCACCTTCGAGGGCTTCCTCGGCACGCGCATGCGCATGGAGTTCACCTGGCAGGGCTGCGACTCCGCGCTGGCCGCGCCTCTGCTCCTGGACCTGGCACGGCTGACCGCGGCCGCGCACCGAGCCGGGCGTACGGGCCCGCTCACCGAGCTGGCCTTCTTCTTCAAGGACCCTCTCGGACAGGTGTCGCACGCACTGGCCGAGCAGTGGCAGATGTTACGCGACGCGCTCGCCGCGTTCGACGCGCGGATCACGCGGCGATGACGACGCCGCGCGACCTGCTGGAGCTGGTCCGGGCGCCGGCGGCGCTGTCCGTTCCCGGCGACGTCGTCGCCGGCGCGGCCGCCGGAGGGGCACTCGGCCGCCGTACCGCCGGCCTGGCCTGTTCCTCGATCTGCCTGTACTGGGCCGGGATGGCCGCCAACGACTGGGCTGACCGGCGCCTCGACGCGATCGAGCGGCCCGAGCGGCCCATTCCCTCGGGGAGGGTGTCGGCGAACGCGGCCCTCGGCACAGCGGCGACGCTCACGGTCGCCGGCCTCGCCGTGGCCGGGCTCGTGGGCGGCCGGCGTGCCCTGGCGGTCGCCGCCCCTCTGGCCTGCGCCGTCTGGACGTACGACCTCGCGGCCAAGGGCACACCCGTCGGCCCCCTGACGATGGCGCTGTGCCGTGGCCTGGACGTGCTGCTGGGCGCCAGCCTCAGCTCCTCGGCCGTCGCCGCGCTGCCTGCCGCCCTCACGATCGCCGCCCACACGTACCTGCTCACCGCACTCTCACACGCCGAGGTGTCGGGCGCCGACCCACGCCTGCCCGCGGCGACCCTGGCAGGCACTCTCTCGCTCGCCGCCGCCACCGCCCACGGCAGTGCCGGCGCGACGCAGCTGACCCTCGCCGGCTGGTACGCCGCGCAGTTCGGACGCCCCCAGGCGCGCGCCGTCGTCAACCCCTCGCCGGTGCGCGTCCGTGAGGCGGTCACCGCGGGCATCGTCAGCCTGCCGGCCCTCCAGGGAGCTCTCGCCGCGCGCGGTGGCGCCCCGCGCGTCGCACTCGCCCTCGCGGCGGCGATTCCGCTGGCCTGGCACCTGGTCAGGAAGATCTCAGCCACATGAGGTTCGGCTACGGGACCAACGGCTTCGCCAACCACCGGCTGGCGGATGCCCTGGACGTCATCGCCGACCTCGGCTACGCCGGCGTGGCCCTGACGCTCGACCACTCTCACCTCGATCCGTACGCGGAGGGGCTGGGACGTCGGGTGGCGGAGGTCGCCGACCGGCTGCGTGCCCTCGATCTGGCGGTGGTCGTCGAGACCGGTGCGCGCTACCTGCTCGATCCGCGGCGCAAGCACGCCCCGACGTTGCTCGACGACGATCGCGGCCTGCGCGTGGATTTCCTGCGCCGCGCCATCGCGATCGGCGCCGATCTGGGCGCCGAGGCGGTGTCGTTCTGGTCCGGCGTACAGCCGGTCACGCTCGATCGGGCCACCGCCTGGGACAGGCTCGTCGACGGCTCCGCGCGAGCCCTGGACGCCGCGCAGTGCCTCGGGGTGCCGCTGGGGTTCGAACCAGAGCCCGGGATGCTCGTCGAGACGATCGGGCACTGGCGGACGCTGCACGAGGCGCTCGGCGAGCCGGACGGCTTCGGCATCACGCTGGACATCGGCCACTGCCGCTGCAACGAGCCGGATCCGGTGGCCGCCTGCGTCGCGACCGTCGCCGAGCACCTGGTCAACGTGCAGATCGACGACATGCGACGGGGCGTGCACGAGCATCTGGAGTTCGGAGACGGGGAGATCGACTTCCCTCCGGTGCTGCGCGCGCTCACCGATGCCGGCTACCGGGGCCTGGTCTCGGTCGAGTTGCCCCGCCACTGCCACGCCGCGCCCGCCGTGGCCGCGCGTTCCCTCGGATTCCTGCGCGAGGCCGAGAAGGCGTCCAGGCGCCACGGTGAAAGGAGTGCGGAGTGACGCGACCGGAGCGGCTGCGAGCCGCGCTGCGGGACATGCCGGTGGCGGCGTGGCTGGACACCGCGCTCACCGCAGCCGTCGAGCGGCCCGAGACGGTCGGCCGGTCCTTCGCCCGGGCCGGCAGGCAGGCCGGGCGCGCGCCGCTGCCCGGCGTCCCCGGCTGGACGGCGGACGAGGCCGCCCGGGCGCTGCTGCTGGCCGCGCTGCCCGCGGACCGGTTACCGGCCGAGATCGACGACCTCTACCGCCACGGCGACGCCGAGGAGAAGCTTGCCGTGCTCAAGGCCCTGCCGATGCTCGCCGCCGGCCCGGCGGGGCTGCCGCTGCTGCACGACGCGATCCGCACGAACGACACGCGTTTGCTGGCGGCCGCCCTCGGCCCGTACGCCCGGCATCTCGGCCAGGCCGCCTGGCGGCAGGCGGTGCTCAAGTGCGTGTTCATGGGCGTGCCGCTGACCGCGGTGGATGGGCTGGACGAGCGGGCCGACCACGAGCTGGCGGTCATGCTGGCCGCCTTCTCCGACGAGCGCGCGGCGGCGGGGCGTCCGATGCCCGCCGACGCCGCCGCACTGCTGGACCGTCTGACCCTGAAGGAGGCTTGATGCGCATCTTCGACCCGCACATCCACATGACGTCGCGCACCACCGACGACTACGCGCGGATGGCCGCCGCAGGCATCCGGAGCGTCGTGGAGCCTGCCTTCTGGCTCGGGCAGCCGCGTACCGGTCCCGGCTCGTTCACCGACTACTTCGACTCCTTGATCGGCTGGGAGCCGTACCGGGCCGCACAGTTCGGCGTCGTCCACCACGCCACCATCGCGCTCAATCCCAAGGAGGCGAACGACCCGCGTTGCCGGCCCGTGCTGGACCTGCTGCCGCGGTACCTGGACAAGGGCCGTGTCGTGGCGGTCGGCGAGATCGGCTACGACTCGATGACCCCGGAGGAGGACGACGCCTTCGAACGGCAGCTCGCGCTGGCCGTCGAGCATGACCTGCCGGCGCTCGTGCACACCCCCCACCGGGACAAGGCCCGCGGCACCCGGCGGACTCTGGAGGTCGTCGCCGCCTCCGGGATCGCGCCCGAGCGGGTCACCGTCGACCACCTCAACGAGGTCACCGTCGGCATGGTGCGCGAGTCCGGATGCTGGATGGGTTTCTCCATCTATCCCGAGACGAAGATGTCGCCGCCCCGCATGGTGGAGATACTCAGGGAGTACGGCCTGGACCGGATGCTGGTCAACTCCGCCGCCGACTGGGGCGTCTCCGACCCGCTGCTGACGCTCGAGACCGGCAAGGCCATGCTGGCCGCCGGCTTCACCGACGACGACGTCGACCGGGTGCTGTGGCGCAATCCCGTGGAGTTCTACAGTCAGTCCGGACGCCTCGACCTGACCGGTGCCGGAGCCGGCGAGCCCACCTTCGCCGGCAGCTCCGTCAAGCGCGGCGGCAGCTGATGCGCCTGCGCCATCCGGGAGGGGCACCCCTCTACCTCAGCTACTGCACCAACGTGCACGAGGCCGAAGATCTCGACGGCATCGTCGCCCAGCTCGACACCTACGCGGTGCCGATCCGTGCCCGCCTCGGCACCGACGTGCTCGGGCTCGGGCTCTGGCTGGCCGCGCCCGTCGCCGCCGCCCTCGCCGCCGACCGCGCGCTGCGCGCCAGGCTCCGCCGCGAGCTCTCCGCACGGTGCCTGGAGGTGGTCACGCTCAACGGTTTCCCCTACCGTTCCTTCCAGAATCCCGTCGTCAAGCACGCCGTCTACCACCCGGACTGGACGACGGAGGATCGCCTGTCCTACACCCTCGACCTGGCGCTCGTCCTCGCGGACCTGCTCCCTGAGGACGTGGCCCGAGGGTCCGTCTCGACGCTGCCGCTCGCCTGGCGCGAACCGTGGGGCCCGGGGACGGCCGGCCTCGCCGCGCGCCGGCTCGACCGGCTGGCCGCCGGCCTCGCCGCCGTCGAGTCGTCCACCGGGCGAGTGGTGCGGGTGGGGTTCGAGCCTGAACCCGGCTGCGTGGTGGAGACCACCGGCCAGGCTGTGGCGAGGCTCGCCGACGTCGACAGCGACCGGCTCGGCGTCTGCCTGGATCTCGCCCACCTGGCCTGCGCCTGGGAAGAGCCCTCCGACGCGGTGAAAGCGCTGGAGCGAGCCGGCCTGCCCATCGTCAAGGTCCAGCTCTCCGCCGCCCTGGAAACCGCGGCCCCGGACGCCCTGCGCGAGTACGTCGAGCCGCGGTTCCTGCATCAGACGCGCAACGCCGCGGGCGACGCGGCGGACGACCTCGGAGAGGCGTTCGAGCGGCGGCTGCCCGGACCGTGGCGGGTGCACTACCACGTGCCTCTCCACGTCGCGCCGGCCGACCCGCTGGCCACGACGATTCCGGTGCTGCGTGCCGCGCTCGCCGAACTCGTCGGCGGGCCGCAACCCCTCTGCGACCACTACGACGTGGAGACCTACACCTGGGGCGTGCTGCCACCCGGGCTGCGCCCGAAGAACCCCGAGCAGCTCGCCGCGGGCATCGCGGACGAGTTGGACTTCGCCCGTACGGAGCTGCGGGAGCTGGGAGCGAGCACATGACATCGTTGCTGGTCCTGGACGTGGTAGGGCTGACGCCGAGGCTGCTGGCCCACATGCCGCGGCTGCGGTCCGTCGCCGCGGACGGCTTCCAGGCGCGACTCGGCACGGTGTTGCCCGCCGTGACCTGCTCGGTGCAGTCGACGTTCCTGACCGGCGTTCCGCCGGCCGGGCACGGCATCGTCGCCAACGGCTGGTACTTCCGCGACCTCGGCGAGGTCCTGCTGTGGCGCCAGCACAACGCGCTCGTCGGCGGCGAGAAGGTGTGGCAGGCCGCCCGGCGCGAGCGGCCCGGCTTCACCGTGGCGAACGTGTGCTGGTGGTACGCGATGGGCGCCGACGTCGACTGGACCGTCACCCCGCGGCCGATCTACCACGCGGACGGGCGTAAGGAGCCCGACTGCTACACCCACCCCCCGGAGCTGCACGACGAGCTCACCGCGACGCTGGGGGCCTTCCCTCTCTTCACGTACTGGGGCCCGGGGGCGGGCATCGCCTCGTCGGCCTGGATCTGCCGGGCCACCCAGCACGTCATGGCGGTGCACGACCCGGACCTGACCCTGGCCTACATCCCCCACCTCGACTACGACCTGCAACGGTACGGCCCGTCCGACCCGCGCGCCGCCGCGGCGGCGCGCGAACTCGACACCGTTCTGGCGCCGCTGCTGGACGCCGCGCTGGCGCGGGGAAGGACGGTCGTCGTCGTGTCCGAGTACGGGATCACCGACGTCTCCCGCCCCGTCGACGTCAACCGGACGCTGCGTGCGGAAGGGTTTCTCCAGGTCTACACGCAGGCGGGCATGGAGTACCTCGACCCATGGACCTCACGCGCGTTCGCCGTCGCCGACCACCAGGTGGCCCACGTCTACGTCGCCGACCCCGCCGACGTGCCGGCCGTCGCGAAGCTCTGCGCGTCCGTCGCCGGAGTCGCCGAGGTGCTCGGCGACGACGGGAAGGCGGCACACGGCCTGGACCACCCCCGCTCCGGCGAGCTGGTCCTGCTCTCCGAGCGAGACGCCTGGTTCACCTACTATTACTGGCTCGACGAGGCCCGTGCCCCCGACTTCGCCCGCCTCGTCGAGATCCATCGCAAGCCCGGCTACGACCCCGCCGAGCTCCTCTTCGACCCGGCGAACCCCGGCGCCGCCCGGCGCCGGGCCGGCATGGCACTGTTGCGCAAGAAGCTCGGCATGCGCTACCTGATGGACGTCGTCGGCCTCGACCAGGGCGCCCGCGCCGTGCGCGGCTCTCACGGGCTGCTTCCCGCTGATCCCGCCGACGCTCCCGTGCTGCTCTGCTCCGACGCGTCGGCCGCACGAGAACGGTTCGAGGCCACGGAGATCAAGGACTTGCTCCTGCGCCTGTGCCTCTCGTCCTGAGCCAGGTCGGGTTGTCGAGACACGCCTGCACGACCGAGTTGGCCGCGCCGAGGAGCGGACCGTCCGCGCCCAGACGAGATACGGTCACCGCGCCTTGACCCACGCGACCCGGATCCATGACGCGGCGGTCCAGCTCTCGCTCCAACGCGGGCAGCAGCCACGGCAGCAGGGGAGAAAGACCGCCGCCGAGCACCACTTTCTGCGGGTCGAGGAGATTGACGACGCCCGCGAGCGCTATCCCGAGCGCCTTGCCGGCCTCGCGCAGCGCGCGCCGCACCTGCTGGTCGCCGTCGCCCGCGCGCTCCGCCAGATACGCGATCGGGCGGCCGGGACCCGGATGCCGGGCCGCCGCCTGCGCTGGATCGACGCCGCTCGCCCGCAGCAGAGCTTCCTCACCCGCGTACTGCTCCAGGCAGCCCCGTCCACCGCACGCGCACGGCGGGCCTTCTGGCCGGACCGGCACGTGACCGAGCTCCCCCGCGAAGCCGTGCGTCCCGCGCAGCAGTCGTCCGTCGATGACGACCGCCGCGCCGATGCCCGCCTCGGCTGAGACGTGCACCAGGTCACGCGGGGCGGGGTCGTGGCCGCCGAGCCACAGCTCGGCGAGCGCACCGTAGTTGGCCTCGTTGTCGACCGTCAGGGGGAGAGCGGGAAACGAGGGTGCGACGTCCACGCCTTCCCAGCCGAGATTGGGAGCGCGCACCACGGACGACGACCCGCTCGCCACCAGTCCTGGCACCGCGACGGCGAGCCCCACCGGCCGTAGTCCCTGATCCTCCGCCTGCGCCGAAACCTGCCGGACGAGATCGGCGAGGTCGTCGAGCACCGGTCCGGGCGCACGGTTCCGGTTGGCGGCCTCGGACACGATGCGCGCCCGCACCCGTCCGCTCAGATCCACCGCGCACACGGCGAGGTGGTCGACTCCGATCTCCGCGCCAAGACCCGCCGGGCCCTGCTCGTTGAGCTGCAGCGCGCTGCCAGGGCGCCCCACCGTTCCCGGGCGCGACGGCCCGAGTTCCACGAGCAGCCCGGCACCTATGAGCTCGTCGACGAGCGTCGACACAGCGGCCCGCGTCAGGCCGATGCGGGACGCGACGGATGCACGGGACAGTGGCCCGCTCCTGGCCACGGCATGCATGACGAGCGAAAGGTTGCGCCGACGCATCTCCTGCTGCGTGATGGACGGTGGCTCTGACACCTGAACTCCTCTCGAGCGGTCTTCGTGTCTCGCGGGCCGCGGGCGCCACCGGCGTGGCGACGGCGGCTCGTGGAGAGATCCGGGACCCTTCGGCGCCGGGCGGGAACCGCCGGGTGTCAGGCTACGCCGCCCGCAGGCTCAGCCACGCCCGAGCAACTCCTGCGCCCCTGACATGACCTGCCTGATGCGGTGCAGCGCCGCGTCGTCACGCTGGACCGGCTCGTACAGGGGGCCTTCCGTGGTGGCCCAGCCGCGTGCCACCGCTGCCGGGTCCTCACCCAGCAGCAGCCCTGCCGCCTGTGCGGCGGCGCCGAGGGCGACCAGGTCCCCGGCGCTCGGCACGCGCACGGGGCGTCCGCTCAGCCTGCGGACCGTTTCACGCCACGCCGTTCCCCTGGCGCCGCCTCCGATGAGCAGGATGGGGGCATCTGGCGCGGCGTCCTCGTCGAGGACCCGGTCCAGTGCTGTGAGCAGGGCGAAGACGGCGCCGTCGTACGCGGCCTGCAGCACCTGTCCGGGCGTCGTGCCGTGGCGGAGTCCGTACAGCAGGCCGGAGGCCAGCGGGAGGTCGGGAGTGCGCTCGCCGTCCAGGAAGGGAAGCAGGACCGTCGAGCCGCCCTGTTCGACCGCCTCGCGGTCGCGGCCGAGGAGACCGGCGATCCTGTCGACGGCCAGCGTGCAGTTGAGGGTGCAGGCGAGCGGCAACCACGCGTCGCGGGCGTCCGCGAACCCCGCGACGACGCCTGTGGGGTCGGCAGGTCTGCGGGCTGAGACGGCGTAGACGGTGCCGGAGGTGCCGAGACTGAGGACCGGCCGGCCTGGTCGCAGGCCGAGCCCGAGGGCTGCCGCCATGTTGTCGCCGGTGCCGGCGGCGACCAGGGCGCCGGCGGCCACGGGCAGGTCGGGAAGGTTCTGTACGGTTCCGGCTGCTGCGCCGTGCGGCAGTACTCGCGGCAGCAGGTCGGGGGAGAGCCCTACATGCGCCAGGATCTCCTCGTCGTAGGCTTCTGACGCGGACGCCCACCAGCCGGTGCCCGAGGCGTCGCCTCGGTCTGTCACGCCCTGCCCGGTGAGCCGTTCCGTCAGGTAGTCGTGGGGGAGGCGCACAGCCGCCGTGGCACGGGCGGCTTCCGGCTCGTTCTCCCGAAGCCAGGCCCATTTCGTGACCGTGAAGGACGGCGCGGGGACGCTGCCGGTTCGCTCCGCCCACGCCTGGAAGCCGCCCAGTTCGCCGATGAGCCGGTCACGCTGAGGTGCGGAGCGGACGTCGTTCCACAGCAGCGCGGGCCGTACCGGCAGACCGGAGCGGTCCAGCGTGACGAGTCCGTGCTGCTGGCCGCCGATGGAGATGGCGGCCGCCTGTGGGGCGTACGGTTCGCACTGCGCGAGCGCCTCCCGGAGCGCCGCCCACCACTGCTCGGGGTCGCTCTCCTTGCCGTCGCCCGCTGCTCCGCCGCTCACCGTGTGAGGGGCCTGCCCTCGCGCCACCACTGCGCCGGTCGCGACGTCGACGACCAGCGCCTTCGTCGATTGCGTGGAGCTGTCCACTCCGATGACCAGTGGCCCTTCATGGACGGGCACGGCTGCTGACATCTCTTCGCCCTCGTCTCCTTGCGCGGATCCCGGGATGCGGATGCGTCAGGGGTTCCCCGGGGCGCCTTAAGATACTAATTTGTTAAGCGCCATGACAAATAGACCCACCCCCTGAGGGAGGCATGATGAGTCACACCCCCACCCCGGAGGACAGATTCAGCTTCGGACTGTGGACGGTCGGCTGGCAGGGAAGGGATCCCTTCGGCGACGCCACCCGGCCGGCGCTCGATCCCGCCGAGTCCGTCAGACGGCTCGCCGACCTCGGCGCCTACGGCGTGACGTTCCACGACGACGACCTGATCCCGTTCGGCGCCTCGGAAGCAGAGCGCGAAGAGCGCGTCAAGCGGTTCCGGCAGGCCCTGGACGCCACCGGCATGACCGTCCCGATGGCCACGACGAACCTCTTCACCCACCCCGTCTTCAAGGACGGGGGCTTCACCGCCAACGACCGCGACGTACGCCGCTTCGCGCTGCGCAAGACCATCCGCAACATCGACCTCGCCGCCGAGCTGGGCGCGAAGACGTACGTCGCCTGGGGAGGCCGTGAAGGCGCGGAGTCCGGCGCCGCCAAGGACGTCCGCACCGCCCTGGACCGGATGAAGGAGGCCTTCGACCTGCTGGGCGCGTATGTCCTGGAGCAGGGCTACGATCTGCGTTTCGCGATCGAGCCGAAGCCGAACGAGCCGCGCGGCGACATCCTCCTGCCGACCATCGGACACGCGCTCGCCTTCATCGAGCGCCTGGAACGGCCCGAACTCTACGGCGTCAACCCCGAGGTCGGCCACGAGCAGATGGCCGGCCTGAACTTCCCGCACGGCATCGCTCAGGCACTGTGGGCGGGCAAGCTCTTCCACATCGATCTCAACGGCCAGAACGGCATCAAGTACGACCAGGACCTGCGCTTCGGCGCCGGTGACCTGCGGGCCGCCTTCTGGCTGGTGGACCTGCTGGAGACCGGCGGCTACGACGGTCCCCGCCATTTCGACTTCAAACCGCCGCGGACCGAGGACCTCGACGGGGTGTGGGCCTCGGCCGCCGGGTGCATGCGCAACTACCTCATCCTCAAGGAGCGGGCCGCGGCCTTCCGCGCCGATCCGGAGGTTCAGGAGGCCCTGCGTGCCTCGCGCCTGGACGAACTGGCGCAGACGACGCTGGGCGAGCACGAGACCCTGGCGGGGTTTCTCGCGGACCGCACCGCCTACGAGGAGTTCGATGTGCAGGCCGCCGTGGAACGCGGGATGGCCTTCGAACGCCTCGACCAACTCGCCATGGACCATCTGCTCGCGGCGCGCGGCTGAAGACATCGGGCTGACGGCTGGGAGACGGCCGTAGTCCGGCGACGAGGGAGGTCACCGGCAGGTGGTTGGCCGAGCAGGACGAACCGCCTACCGGAGACCTCGCAGCCGCCTTGGAACTCCGGACCCGATGGGACGAGGCGTCGCCGGCACGCGAGCGTCGACGCGAAAGAGTGTACGAGTGCGCAAAACAGCTTCAAGCCTTGTCTTTGCGTGCAATATTGGGCATCTTCATGACAACGGCCCCGCGAGTGCCGTCCGGCCGCACAGCGTGGTGCGGGGAACACAGCTCGACGACTCAACGTGATGGAGCCCGACAGAGCATGGATGATCTCCGAATCGCCGCCATCGGACTGGGACTCAGGCGCAGCCTCGCCGTCGCCGCCCACCGCGAACCAGGCCGCGGATCGCGTGTCACCGCGGTCTGCGATCTGGACGAGGCCACCCTCCGCACAGAGGCCCGCTTCTTCGGCACGAACGCCGCCGAGACCGACTACCGCCGCGTGCTGGACCGCGACGACATCGACGCGGTGCTGGTGGCCACCCCCGACCACACCCACGCCCGGGTCGCCATCGACGCGCTGAGCGCCGGCAAGGCCGTCTACCTGGAGAAACCGATGGCGACGACGGTGGCCGACGCCGACGCCGTGCTGCGCGCCGCCAGGGAGTCAGGCTCCCGCCTGTACGTCGGGCACAACATGCGGCACATGGGAGTGGTACGTCTGATGCGCCGGCTCGTGCGCGAGGGACAGATCGGCACCCCCAAGGCGGTCTGGATCCGCCACTTCGTGGGCCACGGCGGCGACTACTTCTTCAAGGACTGGCACGCCGAGCGGTCCAAGGTCAACAGTCTGCTGCTGCAGAAGGCCTGCCACGACCTCGACGCCATGCACTGGATCGTCGGGGGCTCCACCGAGGCGGTGCAGGCGATGGGCGGGCTGACCGTCTACGGTGACCTGCCGCGGCGCGAGGCGGGGGCGCCCAAGCCGGAGAACTGGCTGAGCAAGGAGCAGTGGCCGCC
The DNA here is from genome assembly GCF_900109355.1 of Nonomuraea pusilla. Lineage (GTDB taxonomy): Bacteria > Actinomycetota > Actinomycetes > Streptosporangiales > Streptosporangiaceae > Nonomuraea > Nonomuraea pusilla. Next base: position 623,551 of record NZ_FOBF01000002.1, on the reverse strand, counting down.
GTCGAGGCAGCGCGGGCTCAACCCGGTGATCGACGTCGAGGATCTCGCGCTGCTCAACCTGCGCCTGGACAACGGGGTGCTCGCCGCTTACCAGCAGTGCCACTACACCCCTGACTACTGGCGCTCCTTCACGGTGATCGGCGACGCCGGGCGGCTGGAGAACTTCGGTGACGAGCCGGGGGGCACGATCCGCCTGTGGAACACCGGCCGGCGCGACTACGACCCGGCCGGGGACGCCGAGTTCCGCATCCCCGGGCAGGTCGACGGGCATGGAGGGGCGGACGCGAAGGTGATCGAGGAGTTCGTCCGGTTCGTTCGTGAGGGCGGGCCCACCGACACCTCGCCGGTGGACGCGCGGACGGCGGTGGCCGCCGGTGACCTGGCCACCCGGTCGCTGCGGGACGGCGGTGCCCTCCTGCGCGTGCCCGAACTGGAGGAATCACTGCGGGCCTACTTCGACAACGGGCAGGTGGAGCCGGCATGAGCGGCCGTCAGGACGAGTTCGACCCGAGCGGCGTGAGCGGGCGCCAGGACCGGTTCGACCTGAGGGGAAGGGTGGCGCTGGTGACCGGCGCAGCCGGGGGCGTCGGCCGGGTGACGGCACGGCGGCTGGCGGCCTCGGGCGCGTCGGTGGCCGTCACCGACATCGACGAGTGCGGCGCGGTCGGCCTCGCCAGGGAGATCACCGCGGATGGCGGCAGGGCGATCGGCCTGCGGCTGGACGTCACGCACACCGAAAGCGTGGCGGCGGGGTTCGCCACGGCCGGGCAGCAGTTGGGCGCCCCCGTGGACGTGCTGGTCAACAACGCCATCGTGGCCTGCCCAGTGCCGCCCCGCTTCCACGAGGCTCCGCAACTCCTCTGGGACACCGACCTCGACGTGATCGTCAAAGGCGCGGTGCGCTGCGCGCAGGCGGCACTGCCCGCCATGATGGCCCGCGGTGACGGCGTGATCGTGAACGTCGTCTCGGTGAACGCCTTCGCCTTCTTCGGTCACCCCTCCTACAGCGCTGCCAAGGCGGCGATCGTCTCGCTGACCCGCTCGCTGGCCGTGGAGTACGGCGGGCACGGCATCCGGGTGAACGCCGTCAGCCCCGGGACCATCCGCACCCCGGCGTGGGACGAGCAGATCGCCAAGAACCCGGCCACCTTCGAGGCGCTCAAGCAGTGGTACCCGCTGGGGCGGGTCGGGGAGCCGGACGACGTCGCGACGTCGATCTGCTTCCTGGCCTCCGACAGCGCCGGCTGGATCACCGGGTCGGTCCTGACCGTCGACGGCGGCCTCACCGCGGGCAACGCCGTGATGGCCCGTTCCGTCGAAGGCAGCTGACCACCAGGCATACCCACGCGCGCGCCGGTGAGAGGGCCACGCCGGCGCGCGCTTCGCGCCCTCAGCCCGAACGGCCCGTCAGGAAAGGACGCAACACATGCGCGTCATGCATCTGGTGCAGTGCGGCCCCACGACCGGTGGAACGGTCAGCCACGTCGCCACCCAGGTGACCCACCAGATCGCCCGCGGATTGAAGGTCGGCGTGGTAGCCGGAAGCGACGGCGTCCTGACCGAGCACTGCCGCAGGGCGGGCGCCGACGTCTTCGTCGACCCGACCCTGCTGCCGGTGCCGGGGGAGTCCGACGACCCCGCCGCCCTCTTCGAAACGGGCGCCGCCTGGCGGCCGAACCTGATCCACGCCCACTTGATGCACGCCGGCTTCCGCGGCAAGGAGCTCTCCACCACGATCGGGACGCCGCTGCTGTACACGCAGCACATGTACAACCCGGTCGACCCGTTCCTCCAGGCCGCCGTGGCCACGGGCGCGGAAGTCCCGGTCATCGCCGTCGCCGAGTTCGCCCAGAGAGCCATCGGCAAGTTCCTCGGGGACGCGGGCCGCGTCCACTACGTGCCGAACGGCGTCGACGTCCCCACCGCGTCGAGCTTCAGGCTGGAGCCGGCCTCCGGACCGCAGGTGCTGTACTGCGGCCGCCTGTCGCCCGAGAAGGGCGTGGACGTCGCGATCCTCGCGTTCGAGCTCATGCTCGGCCACCTGCCTGGCGCGAAGCTGCACCTCGTGGGGACGGGGCCCGACGAGACCCTCCTCCGCAGGCTGGTCTCCGCCCTCGGGATCGCCGAGCACGTGCGCTTCTACGGCAGCGTGTCGGGCGCCCTGACCGCGGAGATCGGCGCGGACGTGCTCCTGGCGCCGTCACGGGGCGACGCGGCCAGCCTCGTCGTCCTGGAGGCGATGGCTTCCGGGATCCCGATCGTGTCGGCGGCGGTGGGCGGAATCCCGGAGCTGGTCCGGCACGAGACGGACGGTCTGCTGGTCGCTCCTGACGACCCGCACGCCCTGGCGGGAGCCGCGCTCAGCGTCCTGGCACGGGAGGACCGTGGCGCGGGCATGGCCGGCCGCGCGCGCGACCGGTACCAGGAGCTGTACACGGCCGCGCGGATGGTGGAAGGCACCTGCGCCGTCTACGAGACCGTCGCGCGGTGAGCGGGCACGGTGGCAGAGGGCGGTTGATCTGGCAGTCCGTCGCGCTGGTCGTCCTGCTGGCCTCGACCTGGCTGATCGTCGAGGCTTCCCTGCGCGATGCGAGCACCGCGATCGTGTCAGCAGGCCGGACCGGCTTCACCGTCCTGGGCCTGCTCGCGCTCACCTGGTGGTCGCCCGCCGGCGCCGCACCGGTCACGAAGGACACCAAGGAGGCGAGGTACCGGTGGTGGCAGGTCGTGCTGCTCGCGCTGACGGGTGTGACCGCGTACACGGTGCTCTCGACCGTCGCGATCAGCCTCGCCGGACCGGCGCTGCCCGCGCTGGCCCTCTCGCTCACCCCGGCCGTGGTCCTGATCGCCGAGAGCGTCCTGCTGCGCACCTGGCCCCCGCCGCGCACCATCGCCGGAACGGCCATCGCGGTCGCCGGCGCCGTGCTCTACATGATCCCCCGGCTGGCGGGCACGGTCGGCGCCGACGTCGCGCTCGGGTCGCTCGTCGCGCTCGCGGCGATGTTCTCCATGGCCTTCTACGGCTTGTACTTCAGCCGGACGAGCCGCGGCTACCAGGGGCCGATGGCGCCGCGCATCCTGCCGATCTTCGCCGTGGGGACGATCCCGCTCGGCGCGTGGGCGGCGGCGGACATCGCGGCGGGCGAGCGGGTCAGCTGGGCGGCGCTGGGCATGCTCGTCGTTCTCGGCGTCGTGGTCTACGTGCCCGCCTACCTCCTGCAGCACCGCATCCTGCTGACCGGCGGGCCGTCCTACTCCGCCCTACTCGGCCTCGCCGTGCCACCACTGGTGGGCGTCAGCTCGGCGTTGCTGCAGCTCGCCGGTGCGCCCGCGCCGACACAGCTCGCCGGCATGGGGCTCACGCTGGCCGGGATGGCTCTCGTCGTCCGGAGCAAGCTCGCACAGCCGAAGGAGAGCAGGCCCGGCCGTGTCACGCTGTCGAGGCCTTCAGACGCCTGATCTGCGAACACTGACGCGTGTCTGTAGCCGAGCGGTTCAGTCCCGCTTCGTGGAGAGCACGCGTCGTCCGCCGGTCCAGCCGATCACCTGGTACGCAGGACCGGTAGGCCGTCGGCCGCCAGGTCATCAGCCCCCCGCCAGGGGAGGCGGCAGCGTCAACGATGGCCTGCAGACCGGTCCATGCGCGGCCCTACTGGCCGCCGTCCGGTTTGCCGTGGTCGACGGGAAGCGATTGCGGTGATGTGCCCCACCTCAGGTCAGGGGCTGAGGTCAGCTTGAAGGAGATCACGCCGCCGTCCCGGATCAGCGAGCCGTCGACCCAGCTGCGGTCGTAGGGCTGTGCGTTGACGCCGGCTCCGGCGATGTAGCGGTGGCTGGTCGAGGCCTCCGGGGCCGCGATGATGAGCGGGCGGCGGCTGCCCTGACGATGGACGATCGCCGATGGGAACAGCGGAGCGGACAGCAGCATCTCGGCGCGGCCGGGGGTCTGGGGGAACAGTCCGAGGGCGCCCAGGACGTACCAGGCCGACATCGTGCCGAGGTCGTCGTTACCGGGCAGCCCGCTCGGCCCGGTCGTATAGACGGTGTCCAGGATCTGCCGAACTGTCTGCTGGGTCTTCCACGGCTGTCCGAGGGCGTTGTAGAGCCACGGGGCGTGGAGGCCGGGCTCGTTGGTGGAATCGTAACGGAGCGGATCTCCACCCCTCAGCGACCAGCTGCCGTCGGGCTTGTGGAAGAAATCGTCCAGGCGCGCCGCCGCACGTTCCCTTCCGCCCATCGCCTCGGCGAGCCCGGAGACGTCCTGCGGCACCAGCCAGGTGTAGGTCGCGCTGGTCCCCTGGGCGAACCCGGTGCCGGTCGCGGGGCTGAACGGGGTGACCCAGCCGCCGTCCAAGCGCCTGGCCTGTGCGTACCCGCCGCCCGGTGTGGCGGCGGGGTTGAAGGTGTTCCTCCAGTAGGAGGCACGCGCCGCGAACTCCCGCTGCAGGTCCTCACGACCGAGCAACTCGGCCCAGGAGGCCAGGGAGGAGTCGGCGATCGACTGCTCCAGGGTTTCGGCGGCTCCGCCCCAGCAGTGACAGACGTCCTGGGCCGAATAGTGTGATCCGAGGTACTGGGCGAGATTCGGGCGGGCCCCGACACATTGGCCAGGGCATCCGGCGTCGGAGAGCCCGTCGGGATGCGGCACCGTGGCCTGGCGGATCAGAGAGTCGAAGGCGCCCACGGCGTCGAAGTTGCGCACGCCCATCGCGTAGAACGTGGCCAGCGTGATGGCCGAGGGGTCACCCGTCATGACGTGTGTGGCGCCGTTGACGTGCACCCAGCGATCCCAGACGCCGCCGTTCTGGCCGGCGTAGTTGTACAGCGACTGCGCGAAGTCGCCGGCCACGCCGGGTTCGAGCAGGGCGAGCAGTTGGATCTGCGCGTGGTACTGGTCCCACCCGGAGAAGTTGCTGTACTGCGCATTCTGCCCTGTCCTGACTTGGTGCACCTTGCGGTCCATGCCGAGGTAGCTGCCGTCCACGTCGCTCATCAGGTTGGGCTGCAGCAACGAGTGGTAGAGCGCGGTGTAGAAGACGCTGCGCTGTGCCTCGCTGCCGCCACTGATCCTGACCGCCTTGAGCGCTTTGTCCCAGGCGTGGAACCCGGCGGTGGCCACCTTCTCCACGGTGGAGGAGCGGCGCAACTCCGCGTCGAGGTTGGCCTGGGCTCCGGCGACGCCGACGTAGGAGATGCCGACACGCATCCGTACGGTGGGGCCGGTGGAGGTGTCGAACCCGATCCAGCCGCCCGAGCCCCGGCCCGCCCGCGCGGCCCCGGTGGCGTACCCCTCGCCGCCGGTCGCGTCGGTGCCGCCCGGCGTGACCGTCGCGTCGTGCCACGTGCCGGTCTCGGTGATGGGCTTGTCGAAGTCGGCGGCGAAGTAGAGACGGTAGTAACTCTTGCGATTGTTCTCGCCGCCGTTGGCGCGCCGCCCGCAGAAGGAGCCCGTCAGCACCGAACCGGTGACCCGGCGCTGCGCGGCGTCGATGTGGATCTCCGCGTCCTCGCTGCCGTTGAGCGAGTTGGACGTACGGAACAGCAGCTTGGCCGGCTTGTCCGAGGGGAAGGCGAACTCGGCGACCCCGGCCCTTCGGGTGACCGCCAGATCGGTGGTCACCCCCGAGGCGAGCGTGACGGTGTACCGGCCGGGGGTCGCCTTCTCCTGGTCGTGGGAGAAGTCGCTCGCGTAGATCAGATCGCGGGTGTCGGCCGTGGGAGAGGTGGTGATCTCGCCGGTGAAGGGCATGATCGGCACGTCACCCGCCGCGCCGGGATGACAGCCGGTGCCGTTGACGTGGGTGAGGCTGAAACCGCGTACCCGGGTGGTGTTGTAGCTGTAGCCGCCGGCGGCGCCGGTGTTGGTCTGGTCGCCGGTCGTGCTGGTGGGACTCCAGGCGATCATTCCGAAAGGCAGGACGGACCCTGGCCAGGTGGTGCCGCCGCCCGCCGTCCCGATGAACGGGTCGACGTAGGAGGCCGGGTGCTCGACGGGGACGCCGTCAGCCAAGGGGCCGGCCTGAGCGGGGACCGTTGTGGCGGCGAACACGAGCACGAGGGCGCCGATCGGCGCCATGACCTTGCGGAACGATAAGCGCAAGACAGTACCTCTTCCTTGGTTGCGCGTGCCGAGATCAGCGCGCGTTGTGACCACGATGAGGGCACACGAGTGCCCCTGGTGAAACGGCAGGCAACCGGTACTGGACGGCCGAGCGACATTCATCGGATGTGACATTTCGTGATCGGCGAAGCCCGTCACGGCTTCAGCGTGATGTGCCCGACATGAGCTCCCGCAGATCAATCAGAAAGCGTCCAGAAAGCGGCCTCCCACCGGCTGCTGGATCTCGGTGAGAAATCCCTTCCGAAAGCGATGCACGGACAGGCTGCCGTGTCGAGGTAGGCAGGCTCCACGCGGTCACGGCCATCGCCTCATCAGGGGCCTATTGCGGCTGGAGCATCACCGAACAACTGCACGGATTGTCCGCAGGAAAGTTGCGGCTGAAGAACCCAAGGCTACCTCGCCTGCCCAATCGCGAAAAGGTACATCGCCGCAGTCGACAGTGGCGTGGCCGGATACTGGCGCGTTTCATGCTGGTGTTGGAAGCCGGCCCGCGGTGGGTGAGTGGTTGACCGCGACAGACGGGATACGGGGGAGCTCGTGGTGAAAGAAAGCAGTTCCACCTGAGCGCCGCAAAGCGGACGGCGCCGGAACCGTGCGAGCGCGTCCTGGACACCGAGCACACCGATGATCTGACCGTCCTGGCCAACCTCGCTTTCCGGAACTGACCGAGATGTTCTGCGCCGAGGCCAGGCTGACCGGCCTACGATGGCGTTGTTCTCCCACTTCATCCCGTGCGGGGTGAGGGAGGCGGTTCACATCATCGAAGGGCTGTTGCGCACCCGAAGGCGGCGGCGCACCGCTTCCTGGAGAGGCGCCGCGAGCTGATCCAGATGCGGCGGCGTGGAGCGCAACGAGGTGAACCACGCGCCGACGTCGACGCGGAAGTCGCCCAGGACGTCCTGTTCGGCTTCATCATCCTCCGCCTCGTCAGCGGCCACACCATCCTCCCGAGCGCGCGCAGGCGTTGGGTGAGTCCGACCAGGCCGAGCAGCTGTACGGCGGTCCTCGGGGTGGGTGACCGCGCAGAGCGGTCGCGCGCCCGCGACGGACTGGATCAGGCGAGCAGCCGGTCGACCAGCCCGTCGAGGTAGTCAGGGGTGAGCGGGCCCGCGTCGAACAGGACGCGCATGTAGATCGGCGCCAGGAGATGGTCCAGCACCTCCAGCGCGTCGGGAGGGTTCTCGCCTCGGTCGCGGGCGCGGTCGAGCATGGCCTGCAACTGCCTGGTGCGGTCGGCGAGGAGCTCGTCGCGCGCCTGAATGCCCTGTTGACCCTCGCCCGACAGCGCGATGGCGAGCCGCACCAACGCCAGGCCGTCGGGTCCGGTGACCTCGCGGGCCACGATGCCTGCGTAGGTGCGCAGGTCGCCGGCCAGGCTGCCGGTGTCAGGCATCGGCGCCTGCGCGTTGAGCCGGGTCAGCAGCACGTCGCTGAGCAGGGCTTGGAGGTTGCCCCACCGGCGGTAGAGGCTGGTGTCGGCCACGCCCGCGCGGGCCGCGACCTCGCCGATGGTGAAGTTGCCGTAGCCGCGCTCGCTGACCAGGTCGGTAACGGCCTGGTGCACTGCGGCGCGGACCCGCGCGCTGCGCCCGCCGGGCCGCCTGGCCCGCCCCTGCTCATCCACACCCCCACCTTAACGCAGTCGGGACTTGCGTTAGAGTCTCCTTTTAACGCAGTCGCTGACTGCTTTTAGGGGGGATGTGTGTGAAAGCGTTGCTCACCCTGACCTGCGCAGGTCAGTTCATGGTGCTGCTCGACAACACGATCGTCGGCGCTGCCCTGCCCGACATGCAGGAGCGGCTCCACACCGGGCTGACCGGCCTGCAGTGGATCGTCGACGCCTACGTGCTGCTGGTGGCCATGCTGCTGCTGTCGGGCGGCGTCTTCGCCGACCGGTTCGGCCGCAGGCGGGTGTTCCTGGCCGGGGTGGTGGTGTTCACGGCCGCGTCGGTGGTGTGTTCGCTCGCACCCTCGATCGGCTGGCTGATCGCCGGGCGGGTGCTGCAGGGCGTCGGGGCCGCGGCGCTGAGTCCCGCCTCGCTGGCGCTGCTCGCCGCCGCGTATCCCGCTCCGAGGGAGCGCGTCAGAGCGATCGGGTTGTGGGCCGGGTTCAGCGGCCTCGGCCTGGCCGCCGGACCGCTCGCGGGCGGAATCCTGGTGGAGTCCTTCGGCTGGCCCGCCATCTTCCTCGTCAACGTGCCCATCGGGGTGGTCCTGCTGCTGGCCGGGCTGCGCGTGCTGGGGGAGTCACGTAACCCGAGCGCGCCGCCGATCGACGTCCCCGGCACGGTCCTGTCCGTCGCAGGCGTGGGCGCTGTGACCTACGGCCTGATCGAGGGCGGCTCCCGAGGCTGGACCTCGCCGGTGATCCTGGGCAGCTTCGCCGCAGGGCTGGTGCTCCTGGCCGCGTTCGTCGTGGTCGAGGGTCGTGTGTCGACGCCGATGCTGCCGCTGCGGCTGTTCCGTCAGCGGCTGTTCACGGTGTCCAACACGGCGATGGTCGTGGTCGGGTTCGCGCTGATGGGGTCGTCGTTCTTCTTCTCCCAGTTCTTCGTCTACGTCCAGGGCACGTCGATCCTGGTCGCCGGGCTGCGGACCCTGCCCACCTCGCTGGCCATGGTGATCGTCAGCCCGTACGCGGGCCGGTTCGCGGCCAGGTACGGCTTCCGCGTCGTCGTCGGCGTCGGCCTGGCGCTGGCCGGGGTGGGGCTGCTGGCGCTGGGCTTCGTCCAGGCCGATACCGGCTACGGGAACGTGTGGTGGCGGCTGGCGGTCGTCGGCGTCGGGTTCGCTCTCACCATGTCGCCGCTGACCGGGGCCGCCATCCAGGCGGTCAGCCCGCAGGAGGGCGGCCTCGCCTCGGGCGTCAGCAGCACCACCCGGCAGATCGGCGCCGTGCTCGGCGTGGCACTGCTCGGGGCGGTCGTCCACACGCGGGAGTCCGGCGGCGCCTCCTTCGAATCCGGCCTCAACAGCGCCTTCCTCGCAGCGGGCGCCGTGACGCTGGCCTGCGCCGTGTTCACCGGCCTGTGGCTGACCACGGCGCGGACGCCGAGGGAAGTCGGGCCGAACGGTCAGGAGGCCAAGCAGTCAGTGAGCCACCGCTGACCTCGCCGGGCATGTGCGGCGCCTCCTTGCTCCGCTCCCCGAAGGAGGCGGTCAGCTGCGACGGCTCGGGCGGGATCCCGGCCTGCTCACACAACCGGGCCACCATTGGTCCGTCCCGATACGGGCAGTCCGCTCACGCCGTTGCGTGCCGCTCGTCTACGGCGAGTGCTCCAGCGAGGTTCCCTCCGCCAGCCTGCGCGCCAGCTCGACCCGCGAACGCACGTCCAGTTTGACGAAGATGCGGGCCAGGTGGGCCTCGACCGTCTTGGGGCTCAGGTAGAGCCGCTGGGCGATCTCGCGGTTGGTGAGGCCGGAACCGGCCAGCTCGGCGATCTGCTGTTCACGGCTGCTGAGCCCCGCCGGCTCCTGGGTCCGCCTGGTGAGGGTCGCCGCCATGCGCAGTTCCGTTCTGGCGAGTTGCCTCTCCAGCCAGGCGGCCGAACACTCGGTGTAGCGGGCCTTGGCCCGTGCCAGCTCTTCCCGCATCGCCGTGGCGTCACCGTTTCGGGAGTGCAGGGTCGCGAGGAGCTGACGGGCTCGGCCTTCGTCGATCGGTGCCTTCGCGTCGGCGAAGTAGGCGGCCGCCGCCGAGGCGTGCGGCAGGGCCTCCTCCAGCTCGCCGTACTGGAGCAGGACCTCGGCCCGCGCTTCGTGCGCCGCGCCGAGCTGATGGTCCAGCCCCGCGCCCTTGGCGTCGGCGAGGCCGAGGTCGGACAGGAGCAGGGCGCTGTGCAGGTCGTTGAACCGGGCCGCGGAGATCGCGTGCAGTGCCTGCCGGTAGATTCCCGCGCCGACCGCCGTCATCGGCGACCAGGGGCCGGCGGTGAGCTGGGCGAGGCAGGCGTCCACCCTGCCGGCGTGGAAGTTCACGGTGGCGAGGTTCAGCCGCGTCAGCTCCGACCACCATGCCGACCTGGGCAGCCCGTGAGCGATCAGCTCGTCGGCCGCGGCGAGGGCGGTTTGCGGGCCGTGCAGCCACAGCAGCGCGGGCAGCGCGGCGGCCCGCAGGGTCACGGTCAGTTCCTGGCTGTTGGGGAAGGCGGCGAGTTCGGCCGCTTCCTCGGCGGCGGCGACGGCCGCGCAAAGCCGTCCCTCGCGGGTGAGCAGCACGACCTCCACAATGCGCAGGAAGGGGAAGCCGTGATTGAGCCCCTGGTAGCCGACGAGCTCCAGCCCCTTGGCGAGGTGCCGGGCGGCTCGATCCCGTAGGTTGAGCTGTGCCTCGACCAGCGCCAGCGGCGCGAGCAGCCCGGCGTGCGGGCGCAGCTCCGAGTCGGTGGCGCTGTCCACGAGCCGAGCGGCCTGCTCGGCGTGGGTGTGGGCGTCGCCGGCTCGCGCCTGCTGTGCCGCGTTGAGCGCGAGCAGGCTGTGCGCCGCCGCGACCAGCACCTGATCGTCCAGCTCGCCGGCCTGGTCCAGGGCCGCCAGGCCGTACCGCCACGCCTCGGCGCTGTCGAGCCGCAGCGAGTCGATCGCAGCCAGCTCGGCCAGGATGGCCGCAGCCTGGGAGGACCGGCTCAGCGCCCTGGTCAGCAGATGCTTGGCCGCGTCCAGGTCGCCCATCAGGCGGGACAGGACGGAGGCGAATCCCGCGGCCTCCACGGATGTGGGGTCCGGGCCCAGCAGCACCTCCTCCAGGATCTCCCGGCTCTCGGCCAGCTCGCCCAGCGAGGCGACCGCCCGGGCGAGCGCCAGGAGCATGTCCATCCTCCGGGAGGTCAGGTCCTCCCGGGCGGGGAGGACGCGCAGCGCGGTGCGCAGCAGGCGGGACGCTGTGGCCGGCGCGAAGTCGAGCAGTCCCGCCGCGGCGTCGTGCAGGATGTCGGCTGCTCGCTCGTCGCCCTGCCGGGCCGACCGCTGGACGTGATGCGCGAGCAGGGTGACGGGCCCGCGGTGGGCGTCGAGGTAGGCGGCGGCGCGCTCGTGCGCCCGCGTGCGCCAGCCCATGCCCGCCTCGCGGTAGACGGCCGCGCGCAGCAGCGGGTGCCGGAAGGCGAAGAACGCGTCGGTGGGGATCACGGCGCCGTGGGCGCAGAGCCGGTCCAGGGCGTCGGCGGCGTCCTCCTCGCCGGTCTCGGCTATCCAGGCCACCAGGTCGAGGGAGGCCTGATCACCGGCGACGGCCAGTGCCTGAGCGACCTGCCGTAGCTCGCCGGGCAGGACGTTGAGCTCGGCCAGCAACAGCGCCTGCAGCGCCCGCGGCCCGCCGGCGGGGTATTCGCCGCCGGTCAGCCCGGCCAGGACGGGTTCGCTGGCGTCGGCGAGCGCGTTCAGGTAGAGCGGGTTGCCGGCGCTGGCCCGGTGCAGCAGCCGCCGCCGATGCGGGGCGGCGCCGGGGAAGAACTCCGCGAGGTCCTTCTCCTCCAACGGTTGCAGGTCCAGGAAAATGGCCTGGTCGTCCGCCTGCGGCAGGGCGGCGACCACGCCGATGGGCAGCGGCGCCGGCCGATGCGCCACCGCGACCAGCAGGCCGCCGCGCGGCGGCTTGCGCAGCAGGTACTCGGTGAGCTCCAAAGAGGGTTGGTCGGCCCAGTGCAGGTCGTCCAGGAGCAGGGCGATCGAGCCGGGCGCCGTTTCGAGTAAGCGGCTGATGCCGCGATACAGCCGGTAGCGGTCGATGCGCGCCTCGGACTCGCGGTCTCCTCGGGAGATCGACACGAGCGCCTCCAGCGCCGCCCTCGCCTCCGCGTCGCCCGGATCGGGCTGAGACCACGGGGTCAGCGCCTCGACGTAGACGGCGAACGGGAAGCACCTCTCGAACTCCGTGGCCCTGCCGGTCATGACGGTGAAGCCGCGTTCACCGGCGTGCCGCCCCAGCTCGGCCAGGAGCCGTGTCTTGCCGATGCCGGGGCTCCCGGTGATCGATACGGCGCGGAACCGCCCAGCTGCCACATCACCGACGGCGGCGGCGAGACGCCCCAGTTCGGCAGCGCGCCCGATCAGCTTGAGCGAAGGATCGTGCATGGTCACCATCCGAGATTCGGGATCTTGTCCCAACCTAGACGTGTCATGACGATCAAACTAGGCACGCATGCCGCGACGTTCCTCCGTGGTGGGGTCCGCCGGGCGGCCCGGCCCCCTCGCGGGGCCGAGCAATGGCGGTGGCCCGCCCGGTGCCAGGACCGGGCGGGCCACGAGACGGCTACTCAGCAGGGACGTTGGGGTGCTCGGTCCCGACCGGGCCGCAGAACCACCAGGAGAGGATCCTGGTGAGGTTGAACGAGTTCCCGTCCGCGGCGCTGATCGACCTGAGGTCGACCTGTCCGGACGGGTGGATCAGATCGGGAAAGATCTCCCGATAGTCCTCATCCTTCCAGGCGCGGATCTCGTTCATCGGCGTCACAGCTGGGCAGCCTGGGGCTGCCCGGGGAAGCAGCGCAGGAGCAGCGACAGCGCCACGAGGCACGGGAAGCTCGTGGTCTGCCCCTCGCCGCCGGAGGCGGAGCTGAGGTCGATGTCGCCCGCGGGGTGGGCCACCCCGGCCAGGCTCTCGCGGTGGTCCTCGTCCTTCCAGGCGCGGATCAGGTCGTGGTTCATGTGGGGGGGTTCCTTCCTGTGGGAGGGGAGTGTTACTCGGCCTTCTTGAACGTGCCGAAGATGACGGTGACGAAGGTGCAGGCGGGGGTGCTGGTGATCCACCAGGTGTTGCTCGCACCGGCGGCCGTGCTCAGGTCGATGTCGCCCGCCGGGTGGCTGATCCCGAGCAGGTCCTCGCGGTGATCCTCGTCCTTCCAGGCGCGGATCAGGTCGCGGTCCATGTTGGATTTCACTTCCTTTCGATGGGTCGTGCGGTTATGGGGGGTGCCGCGCCGTGGCGCGGCGTCACTTCCGGACGAGGCCGGGCAGCCGCTCGGCGGCGGTCGCGGTCTCTCCGGAGGTCAGGGGGCCGAACATGGCGGCGTAGTGGCCGCCGAGTTCGAGCAGCTCAGCGTGGGTGCCGCGCTCGGCGATGCGCCCGGCGTCGAGCACCACGATCTCGTCGGCGTTCTCGATGGCGGACAGGCGGTGGGAGATGACCAGCCGGGTCACCTGCAGCCGGTTGAGCGCCGCGTCCACCCTGCGCTCGGTGGCCGGATCCAGATGGCTGGTCGCCTCGTCGAGGATGAGCAGCCGGGGGCGGTGAACCAGGGCCCGGGCGAGCGCCACCCGCTGGCGCTGCCCGGCCGACAGGGCCATGCCGCCCTCGCCGACCCGTGTCGCGTAGCGCATGGGCATCCGCTGGACGTCGTCGTGCAGTCCGGCCACCTCGGCCGCGTACTCCACGTCGGCCTGCGAGGCGTCCCGGCTGCCCATGGTGATGTTGTCGGAGATGGACCCGTCGAACAGCGACAGGTGCTGGAGCACCGCGCCGCAGCTCGCCCGGAGCTCGTGCAGGTCGAGCTCGTCCAGGGGGACCCCGGACAGGCGGATCTCGCCGCTGTCGGGGCGCAGCAGGCCCAGGACCATCAGCGCCAGGGTGCTCTTGCCCGATCCGGTACGGCCGGCCACGCCGATCTTGCACCCCGGCCGCATCCTGAGCGAGATGTCCTGGAGCACGCGGGTGCTCTCCGGGTCGTAGCCGAACGTGACCTGGGACAGTTCCACGCCGATCGGCCCGCTGCCGGGGAGGCTCGTCCGGCCGACCGGCTCCTGCTCGGAGTCGAGCACGTCGTGCATGCGCTCCACCTGCGCCCTCACCGACTGCAGGGACTGGCCCGCCGTGGCGAGGGAGCCGAGCGGGGTCAGGACCGCCACCGCGACGGCGTTGGCGGCCAGCATCGCGCCCGCGGTCATCGTGCCGTCCAGCACGAGGCTCACGCCGAGCACCAGCATGGCCAGCGGCGACAGGACCCGCATCATGCTCAGCGCCGCCTCGACCACGGCCGAGGAGCGGCCCCGCCTGAGGCTGGCGACCTGGTGCCGTTCGAACAGGGTGCCCCAGTGACGCAGCGCCCGGGTCTCCGCGCCGTTCGCCTTCAGCGGCAGCACCGCGTCCAGCGTCTCGACCAGGTAGCCCTGCTCCTCCGACATGGCGTACAGCTCGCGCTTGGCCAGCCTGCCCTGCCCGCCGTACGTGACGACGATCAGGCCGACCTGGACCAGGCCGAGCAGGAGGGTCAGCGCCAGGTACGCGGGGGCCATCACGGCCAGGCCGACCAGGTAGAAGGTGAGCATCGAGGCGTCGAGCACGATCATGAAGAGCTGACCGGTCAGCACCTCGCGCGCGCTCATCACGCTGGCCAGCCGCATCAGGAGGTCGCCCCGGGACCGCTGGAGGAAGAACAGCAGGGGCAGCCGCAGGAGATGCGCCATGAAGCCGCGGGTGAGCGTGGCGTTGGCCCGGGTGCGCAGGGTGACCGCCACCCAGCCCCGCATCAGCGCCGCGCCGGCGTGCGTCACGGCGGTCACCGCGACCCCGAGGGCCAGCAGCGGCACGAGGCTCGCCTGGCGTTGCGGCAGCAGCGTGTCGACGACGTACGCGGTGGCGAGGGGCAGGGCGAGCCCGACGCCCTGCAGCGCGGCCGACGCCAGCAGGATGCCGGCCATCGGCACCCGGGTCCCCGGCACGGCCAGCACCTCACGCAGGTAGCGGGGGATCGGCCAGTCGCGGGCGCGGCCCGGCCGAGGCCGGAAGCCCGGCTCGGGGCGCAGGGTCAGGCAGATCCCGCTGTACTCCTCGGCGAACTCGGCGTGGGTCAGCCGCCGGCGTCCGCCGCTGGGATCGGCGATCCGGACCCACCGGCGGGTGCGCCGCTCCAGCACCACGAAGTGGCGACCCCGCCAGAACAGCATCAGCGGGCCGTCGGGGAGGTCCGCCGGTGCCACCTGCTCGACGTCCGCGGCCAGGCCGAGCCGGGCCGCCGCGTCCATGAGGCGGCCGACCGACAGGCCGTCCCGTCCCGCGGAGAGGAAGGTGCGGCACTCGGCCATCATGGTGTGACGTCCGAAGTAGCTGGCGATCATGGCCAGGCAGGCGATCCCGCACTCCGTCGCCGTGAGCTGCTGGCGCAGGGGGACACGCCGGGTGCGGCGGCGCACCATCGCGAGCATCGCCATGACGGCCAAGCGGATCCGGTTCACGTCGTCACCCGCTTCGGCGGCTCGAAGAGGAGCACGGAGGGGACGGTCTCGGGCGAGGCCAGCCGCAGCAGGCCGTAGCCGATCCCGGCCAGGCCCGTCATGAGCGACGGCGTCTCGATCTCTCCCGGCGTGCCGCACACCGGGCCGTCACGGTCGAGGGAGTCCACGGCACGCAGCAGCGCGCTCCGGGCTTGCGGGGCGAGGCGGGCCCCGCGCTCCTCGGCCAGCAGCAACAGGTCGGCGTTGCCGAAGACGCCGTGGCAGAGGCTGTGGCCGCGCAGCGACAGCCCGCCCCGTACGGTCGCCGCCAGCGCCAGGTCCAGGTCGGCGCGGAGGGCGGGGTCGTCGTGGAGGTCCAGCACGCCGGCCCTGGCCAGACCGATGCCGGGCGCGCCGTGGCACCAGGCGTACATGTGCGGGACGAACGTGTCGGCGCCGTCGCTCCGTTCCACCCGGTGGTCGGGCCAGTTGCGCAGTTGGGGGCTGTAGTCGGCGCGTTCGTAGGCGAACGCGCCGAGCCCCGCCTCGGTGAACCGGTCCTGGCCCGTCACCGCGCCGAGCCTGATCAGCGCCCAGCCGACCCCCGCGGCCCCGTGCGAGAAGCCCGACAGCGGCCGGCTCGCCCCGACGGCGGGCCAGGCCACGCCGTGTTCCTGGGACGCGGCGCGGTCCACCAGCCGCCGGCCGCACGCGATGGCGACGTCCAGCGCCCGGTCCGAACCGGTGTGGGCGTGGACGGCGAGCAGGGCGCCGATCGTGCCCGCGCTGCCGCCGAGGATGTCCAGCGGGTCCGGGACGTCCTCGTCCAGGAGCCCGCCGACGTGCTCGACGGCCTTCACCACGGACGGGACGGCGTCCGCGCCGGCGCAGGAGGCGACGTGGAGCAACCCGTAGGCCAGCCCCGGCATCCCGCTGAACCCGCCCAGGCCGAACAGTTGCCCGCGCTGCTCGGCCGGCATGAGCGGGTAGCGGTCGAGCAGCGGAGGGATCATCCAGAACGCCCGCCGCGCCAGGTCGACGAAGCGGCGCTCGCCGGTGACCGCGCCCAGCCTGGCAAGGAAGACCGCGATGCCGGTGTGGCCGCCGTAGAGGTCGGTCTTGAGCGGCGAGACCCGCCAGCCCGCCTCCCCGACCGGCTGCAGCCCCAGCCACGACACCCGCTCGCCGTCGCGGATCGCCAGCTCGGTCAGCCGGTCACCGATCCGTACGGCCTGCTCCAGGCAGCGTTCCGCAGTCTCCTGCGGGACCAGCCGGTAGGCGGGTTCCGCGCGGGAGGCCGTGCCTGTGACGGCGGGTCTCGTCGCCAGGGTCGCGCGGATGATCCATTCCTGCCGCGCCCGATCGGCCGCGCCCATGCCGGCGAGCTTGGCGTGGACCCGGTCGAGGGGGCTGGCCGGGAAGAAGCCGGGGATCCGCTCGCCGCGGCTGTCCCACAGGTCGCGGGAGCCCGGACGGCCGGTGAACAGCGGGATGTCGCCCGCCCACAGATCGGCCTGCTCGTAGGGCACCACCCGCAGCAGCGAGTCCTCGGCCGACGACGCCGACCAGAGGAAGTCCAGGTGCCGGTCCCGGTTCAGGGCGTCGCGCATCAGGTCGGGATGGGAGCCCTCGTCGAGGAGCGTGCCGTACACGTGGGTGGCGCGCAGCACGGCGCGCACCTCCACCTCGGCGAAGGCGGTGAGCGGGCCACCCGCCGCCGCGAACTCCTCGCGGTGGCGCAGGATCACGTCGTATCCGGTACGGAAGCCGAGCACGAGCTGGTCGACGTGGCGCGCCGGCTCGGCGGGGACACCGTCGAGCGTCGGCTTGTTGCTGCCGCCGCCGAGCGCCGTCCGCCGCCGCACCATCCGCATCGTGTCGGTACCGCCGTCCTCCAGCGTCGGCAGGGCGAAGGGGTACATCGCCCCCGCGTCGCCGCCCAGCCCGCCGAGGTCCAGCTCGCCGCCCTCGCCCGACAGGAGCATGGGAAGCACCCCCACCCGGGTGACCGACGAGTTCAGCGCGGTCAGCGCGGGGTCCTCGCCCTCCTCCAGCACGACGGGACGGGCGGGCTGCGGGTGGAACAGCGCCTCCAGGTCGATGAGGACCGGCTGGTCGCCGTGGGCGATGAGGTTCTCGAAGTGGAAGTCCGCCGCCTCGATGGTGTGCAACAGCGCCAGAAGCGCGCCGAGCCGCCGGTAGTAACCGTCCACCTCCTCCAGGGAGTGGCATGGGGCGGCGTCCACGAACGCGATCCAGCCGTACCCCTCGCGCTCCACGACCTCGGGGACGCGCAGGCCCATCCGCCCCGCCCGCTCGTCGAACCAGCGCAGCAGCGTTGCGAACCGGGCGTGCACGATGACGGAACGCGGCTTGTACACCAGCCGCGCGCCTGAGGCGAAGCCGAGGATCGCCACCGCCCGGCCGCCCTGATGGGTGTCGCCGTCGTTGAGTGTCAGCCCGGTGAGCGGGCCGGGATCGGCCGCGCCGAAGAGGGCGGCGACGACGGCCTCCCGGTCCGCGGCCCAGCGCCGCAGCAGCTCCCTCACCGCGGTCACGGTCTGGTCGGCCCGCTGCGAGAGCAGCCGTCCGAGCACCTGGTACTCGGTGAGCAGCGCGCGCCGCCCCTCGGGAGCGGTGAAGTACGCGACGAAGGACGCGAACCGCGCTTCGGGCGTGTCCCCGGTGAGCCGTCCCTCCACGCGCAGCACGTTGAGCTCCAGCACCAGCGTCCGCGTGGCCAGGCCGAGCAGCGCGACGTTCAGCGCGGCGGCGATGTCGGAGCGCAGCGCGTCGAAGTGCTCCCGGGGGATGTCCGGCTCCAGGCGCCGGAGCGCGTCCTCGGCGAACGGCTCGACGATCGCCGCCATGCCCTGCCGCCAGTCGGCCTCCGGCGCGGTCGGGCCACGGCGTTCGCTGGACAGCACGCGGTCGAGAGTCCTGCTCCAGTCAGGGACGGTGCCCACCCTGGCGCTCAACCGCTCGGGAGGCTCGGCCAGCAGCGCCAGCAGCGAGGCCTCGCTCCCGCAGCCGTCGGGTAACGCCGCCAGGCGAGCCGCGAACGCCGGTCCGTCGGCCAGGCCGTGGGCCCGCTTCCAGCGCTGCAGCCGCCTGTGCGCCAGGTCGCCGGCCTCGCTCGCCGCCTCGGGTGCTCCCGCCGCGGCGCGCTCCGTCAGGGTCAGCGCCCTGACCCACGCTGGCGGGCCCGCCGCGGGCGTCGCGGTGTCGATCGCCGCGACCGTGGTGTCCGACATGAACTACTCCCAAGCGCAGATCGAACGGATGCCGTCAGGTTCGTCCAGGCGGCGGCCCGGGAGCTTCAGGGAAATCCCTCAGGGGTACCCCACTCTTGATCCCTTAGTCCCCACCCGCTGTGTCTTGGAGAGTTCAGCGTGAGCATCGAGATCCGCAGCCTGACGAAGGTGTTCCAGGGGCAGGTACAGGCGCTGGCCGGAGTGGAGCTCAGTGCTTCCGGCGGCGTGTTCGGCCTCTTCGGCGCCGCCGGAGCCGGGAAGAGCACACTCCTGCGCATCCTCGCCGGGCTCGTCTGCCCGACCAGCGGGAAGGTCGAGCTCGACGGCAGGGAACTCGTGGGCCCCGCCGGCCGGGACCCGGGACAGCAGATGGTCGGGTACGTGCCGGAGGTTCCGGGGCAGTACCCCGACCTGACCGTGCCCGAGTACCTGAACTACGTCGGCATGTCCAGAGGCCTGACCGACCGGGCCCTCCGGCGGCGGCGCATCTCCGAGGTGTCGGAGCTCGTAGGACTGACCGAGGTCGCGCACAGGAGCATGGCGGACTTCACCGGCGAACTGCTCAGGCGGGTCGCCATCGCCACGGCACTGATCACCGACCCCCGCCTGCTGGTGATCGACGAACTGCCCGGCGGGCTGTCCCCGGAGGAACGGGCGAACCTGTGGGAGCTGACAGCCGCCCTGGGCGAGGAGCGGATGGTGATGGCCAGCTCCCGCACGATGGACGACGGTCTGCTGCGCGTCTGCGGCGGAATGGCGGTGCTGGCCGACGGCCGCGTCGCCCGCTACGGCATCGCCGACGACCGCCCGCTCTGACCTGTTCGCCGCTCGCCCCCACGACCACCAGGAGAGCTCTGCCGGGCGGACTTCGTCTTCTCTGCACGCGGGCCGGGGAGTTCGCGGGTCTGGTGGCGGGGTCGGCGAGGCGCTTGAGGGCGACGGCCTGTCCGGATTCGAGGGCGGCTTCGGTGGCGCCGTAGATGCCGCTGCCCAGGCCGGAGGGCAGCGGCGCCGCTGCCGATGTTGTTGATGGCGCCGTGTCCGCGCGCGGAACCCCTCGATGCGCTTTTCCCGCGCGCTCGCCTCGCCCGCCGCATGCCTCCGTACCAGCCGCTGAACGGATCGCTGCCCGCAACGCAAGGGAGATTCGAGTCGGGTGCCGTACGCAAGAGGGTGTTGCTCGGGTCAAGCTGAAAGAAGGGCCTGCATGTACGAGCTGAGAGTATCGGCGCCTGCCGGCGTCCAGGCCGGCGGCGTCCCCTCGGGCGGCGGGGCGCGATGAGGACCTCTGACACAGCCATCACGCTGCGCGCCATGCCTCGCTGGTACCTGACCTTGTTCACCAGCGACGCACTTGAGCGTTTCGGTTTCTACGGCCTGCAGGCGATCCTGGTGCTGTACGCGTCCGCACCCGTCTCGCGCGGCGGCCTCGGCCTGCCGGTCACCGACGCCGCGACGTTGTTCGGCGCCTGGATCGGGTTCATGTTCATGTTGTCGATCTTCGGCGGCTGGCTCGGTGACCGGTTGCTGGGCAACCGGCGGGCGCTGGTCGTCGGCTGTCTGGTCGGCGTGGCCGGCTACCTGTGCCTGGCCGTGCCCGCGGGCTGGGCCGCCGCGGTCGGCCTGCCGCTGGTGGCCGTCGGCAGCGCCGTGTACAAGCCGAACCACCAGGCCATGATCAACCTGATGTTCGGGGGGAGCCGCGGCCGCGAGGCGGGAATCTCGCTCATGTACATCGCGACGCAGGTCTCCGCGCTGGCGGCGCCGCTGCTGGTCGGCTACCTGGGAGAGCGCGTCAGCTGGAGTCTGGCGTTCCTGGTGGCCGCGCTGGTCATGCTGACCACCGCGATCCAGCTCAGGTTGGGCGCCGGCCAGTTCGGCGAGGTGGGGCACCGGCCGGTGCGGTCGCTGACGGCCGGTGAGCGCACCACCGTCGCGCGGCGGATCGGGCTGGCGGTTGCCGTGGTCGTGGCGGCGGTGCTCGCCCTGGGGCTGGCCGGCCTGCTCAGCGTGTCCATGGCGATCGGGCTGGTCGGCGTGTTCAGCGTGATCCTGCCGATCGTGTGCTACATCGTGGTCTACCGCAACCCGGGCCTCGGCGCGCTGGACCGGCGTCGGCTGCGCGCCTTCCTCGCCGTCTTCCTGGGTTCCACGCTCTTCTGGATGATCATCGCACACGCCGCGTCGCTGCTGAACCTCTTCGCCCGGGACCACGTGGACCGCCTGGTGCTCGGCATGGAGATCCCGGCGAGCTGGCTGCAGGCGGCGACGCCACTGTTCATCCTGCTGCTCGCGCCACTGATCGCCGTCGTGTTGCCGGCGCTCGGCGGCCGGAACCACGTCCCGGTGAAGCTCGCCATCGGGCTCATCCTCGTCGGCGCGGGCTTCCTGATCATGTCGCTGGCGACGGTGCTCGCCTCGTCGGGCGAAAAGGTGTCGCCCCTCTGGCTGGTCATCGTCTACCTCACCCACGCCTGCGGCGAGGTCATCGTCGCCGCGGTGATCATCTCGGCGGCCGCCGAGGTGCTCCCGCCGGGCTTCATGGGACGCACGCTCGGCCTGATGTGGCTGTTCGCCGGGCTCGGCGGCGGGCTGGGCAGCGGCGTGGTCCGGCTGGCCGAAGTGATCCCCGAGCCGCTGTACTACCTCGGCCTCGGCGGCGTGGCGGCGGTCTGCGGGCTCGCCTTCGCGCTCGGCCGCCGCCCCCTCGCCAACGGGCTGACGGCCGGTCTTCACACTCCCGCCCCGCACGCCTCGGGCGACGCCGTCAAGGAGGGCAGCCGATGAACGTGGCCGACATGGCGGACAGCCCGGTGGTGACCGGCATCGGGGTCGTGGCGCCGACCGGGATCGGGACCGAGACGCACTGGCAGGCCACGCTGGCCGGCAAGTCGGGGATCGGCAGGATCACCCGGTTCGACGCGACCGGCTACCCGGTGCGGCTGGCCGGGCAGGTGCCCGGCTTCGTCGCGGCGGAGCAACTCCCCGGCCGGCTGATCCCGCAGACCGACCACTGGACGCACATGGGTCTGGTGGCCGCCGAGGCGGCGCTGGCCGACGCCGGCGTGGTCCCCTCCGAGCTGCCCGAGTACGAGATGGCGGTGGTGACCGCGAGTTCGTCGGGCGGCACCGAGTTCGGCCAGCACGAGATGGAGCGGCTCTACCGCAAGGGCCCCTCCTGGGTGGGCGCCTACCAGTCGATCGCCTGGTTCTACGCCGCCACCACCGGTCAGGTGTCGATCCGGCACGGCATGCGCGGCCCCTGCGGAGTGCTGTGCTGCGAGCAGGCCGGCGGCCTGGACGCGCTCGGGCAGGCACGCAGGCTGGTCCGGCGGGGGTCCCGCATCGTGGTGACCGGCGGCACCGACGCCTCGTTGTGCCCCTACGGCCTGGTCGCGCAGCTGTCCAGCGGCAGGCTGTCCACTGTCGACGACCCGGGGCGCGCGTACCTGCCGTTCGACGAGGCGGCCTCCGGCTACCTGCCTGGCGAGGGCGGCGCCATGCTCATCGTGGAGAACGCCGAGAGCGCCAGGCGACGCGGCGCCGGCACGGTCTACGGCGCGATCGCCGGCTACGCGGCGGGCTTTGACCCGCCGCCGGGCTCCGACCGGCCGCCGGCCATGCGCCGCACGATCGAGCGCGCGCTGGCCGACGCGGGTACGGCGCCGTCCGAGGTGGACGTCGTGTTCGCGGACGCCTGCGGCACGCCGGGCGACGACCTCGCCGAGGCGCGGGCCATCACCGCGGTGTTCGGCCCGCGGGGCGTCCCGGTCACCGCGCCCAAGACGCTGACCGGCCGGCTTTACGGCGGCGGCGCCGCCCTCGACGTGGCGACGTCGCTACTGGCGCTGCGCGACGGCATCATCCCGGCCACCGTCGGCCCCTCCCGGCTCGCGCCGGGATGCGACATCGACCTCGTCCTCGGTCAGCCCCGCGACGGCGTGCTGCGTACCGCGCTCGTGCTGGCCCACGGGCATGGCGGGTTCACCGCCGCCCTCGTGCTCAAAAGGTGAAGGAAAGGAACATCATGGATCTCGGCTTGAGCGGTAAGCGGGCTCTCGTCACTGGAGGCACGCGCGGAGTGGGCCGCGGCATCGTACTGGCGCTCGCGAGGGCGGGCGTGGATGTGATCACCTGTTACCGGCAGGAGGGCGAGAACGCCGTCTCACTCGAGCACGAACTGAAGCGGATCGGCGGCCGCCACGGGGTCCTGCGCGCCGACCTCACCGATCCCACGCAGATCGCCGGTCTGCTCGAGCAGTGCGGCGAGCGGTTCGACGGCCGGCTGGACCTGGTGGTGAACAACGCCGCCGCGATCACCCACGTCCCCTACGCGAAGCTCGACCTCGCCGAGTGGCAGCGCATCGTCGACACCAACCTCACCGCTGTGCACCTGACGATCCAGCACGCGCTCCCCATGCTGGCCGAGGGCTCCTCGGTCATCGGCATCAGCTCGAAGTCGATCGAGGTCGGCATCCCGCTGCGGGCGCACTACACCGCCACCAAGGCCGCGCTGCACGGCCTGTTCCGGACCCTGGCGAGGGAACTGGGCCCGCAGGGCATCCGGTTCAACGTGCTGGCTCTCGGCATGATCCGCACTGAGGCGTTCGACACGATGCCGGAGGAACAGCGTACACAGATGATCGAGCGGTACTCCGGCAAGACCTGCCTGGGCCGCCTGGGCACTCCGGAAGAGGTCGCGGGTGCCGTGTTGTGGCTGGCCGGCGACCTTTCGCGGTACGTCACCGGCTCCGTCGTGGCGGTGGACGGGGGGATCTCATGAGCGAGACCTTGTTCCGCGTCATGCTCCGCCTGCAGATCAAACCGGGCATGGAGCAGGAGTTCGAGCGGGTGTGGCTGGAGGTCGGTGACTCCGTCACCACCCACCCGGCCAACCTCGGCCAGTGGCTCGCCCGCGATGGCGACGAGAAGGGGGTCTACCACATCATGAGCGACTGGGTGGACGAGCCGCGCTTCCGCGAGTTCGAGACCAGCGAACGGCACCTGGAGCACCGCAAGAAGCTCCACCCCTACCGCTCGGGTGGGTCCATGAGCACGATGCACATCGTCGCGCACCTGCCGGGGACGGCCGGTTGCGCGCCCGCGGAAGCGGCCACGCACGAGGCGTGGGAGGCGGCGCGATGACGGACCGCGGCGTGCGGGTGCTTCTCTATCACGCGACGACCGACGTCGCCGGCATCGAGGCGGCCTATCACGAGGCGAGCACCCGGCTGGCCGGGGTGCCCGGCCTGCTGTCCAACGAGTTGCTGCAGTCGGTCACCGACCGCGGCGCCTTCGTGGTGGTGAGCACCTGGCGCAGCCTGGCGGACTTCGAGGAATGGGAGAAGGGGCCGGACCACAAGCGGCAGACGGCGCCGCTGCGCCCCTTCAGGGACGGCACAATGCGCCGGCCGTTCGCCGTCTATCAGGTAACAGCGTCGTACTAGCCGGGAGACCGACTCGTGAAACCTGTTCCGAATGGGACCACGAAGACCGCGATGGATCTGTCGGACTGGCTGTCCTGCGCAGGCTGCGGGATGCTCGTCTACCGCAAGCGGTTCGATCGCCTGTCCAGGGTGTGCCCCGACTGCGGCCGCCACGCGCAACTGACCGCGGAGCAGCGGCTGGTGGGGCTGCTCGACGCGGGCTCCGGCACGCGGGTCGAGCCCGCTCCGTCGGTGCACGACCCGCTCGGCTTCGAGGATCTCCTCCCTTACACCGACCGGCTGGACTCGGCCCGCGCACGTACGGAGATGGACTGCGCGGTCCGCGTGGTGCGCGGCGCCGTGCGTGGCCGCGGAGTGGTGGTGGCCGTCATGGACTTCCGCTTCCTCGGCGGCAGCATGGGCGCCGCCGAGGGCGAGGCGATCGTGGCCGCGGCCGAGGAGGCGCTGAAGCACCGGCTGCCGCTGCTGATCGTCACCGCGTCGGGCGGCGCGCGCATGCAGGAGGGCGTCTTCTCCCTCCTGCAGATGGCCAGGACGAGCAACGCGATGGCGGCCCTCGACGAGGCGGGCCTGCTGACGATGACCCTGGTGACCGACCCCACCTACGGGGGGGTGGCCGCGTCCTACGCGACGCTCTCGGACGTGATCCTCGCCGAACCCGGCGCCAGGATGGGGTTCGCAGGGCCGCGGGTGATCGAGCAGACCATCCGGCAGCGGCTGCCGGAGGGCTTCCAGACCGCCGAGTTCCTGCTCGAGCACGGCTTGCTCGACGGAGTCGTGCCGCGCGGGGAACTGCCGCAGGTCCTGCAGTCGCTGCTCGCCCTGGGGGCACCGCCGGGCCCGGGCTGGGACCCGGCGGTGACCGATCCGGTGATCCGCTACCCAGAGCTGCTGCCCGAGCGGCCGGTCGCGCAGGTGGTCGGGCTGGCCCGCGAGCTGGGCCGGCCGACCACGCTCGACCACGTCGCCGCCTGGGGTGGGGAGTTCGTCGAGCTGCGTGGTGACCGGGCCGGCGCCGACTGCCCCGCCGTAGTGGGCGGGCTGGCCGACCTGGACGGCCTGCCGGTGATGCTGATCGGCCATCAGAAGGGCCACACCACCCAGGAGCTGGTACGGCGCGACTTCGGCATGCCGTCGCCCGCGGGCTACCGCAAGGCGGTGCGCCTGATGCGGCTGGCCGGGAAACTACGGGTGCCGGTGGTCACGCTCATCGACACCCCTGGAGCCCATCCCGGCCTGGAGGCCGAGCGGCACGGCCAGGCGCACGCGATCGCCGATTGCCTGCGGGTCATGGGCTCCCTCGACGTCCCCGTGGTCAGCGTGATCACGGGGGAGGGCGGCAGCGGCGGGGCGCTGGCCCTCGCGGTGGCCGACCGGCTGCTGCTGTGCGAGAACGCGATCTTCTCGGTGATCAGTCCGGAGGGCTGCGCGGCGATCCTCTGGCGCAGCGGGGAGGCCGCTCCGGAGGCGGCCGCGGCTCTCGGCGTCGACGCGGTGACGCTGCTCTCCAACGGCATCGTGGACGGGGTGGTGCCGGAGCCCGCGGGCGGTGCCCACCAGGCCCCTGCGGCGGCGAGCAAGCTCGTACGCGACGCGGTGGTGTGCGCGCTCAGGGAGCTGCGCGAGCAGGACGGTGCCGCGCTGCGGGAGGCTCGCCGGCGTCGGCTTCGCTGGTTCGGTACCTACAGGGAGAAGGTGGCCATATGACGGACGCGCAGCAGTCGAGCGCGTGGGACGGGGCACTGGCCGAACTAGGCGCCCGGGACGCGGTGGCGATCCTCTGCCGGGGGCTCGCCGACGCCGTCCAGGCGGCGCCGCGGCCGCCGAGCAGGGCATGCCTGCGGCTGGGCGGCGCGAGCATCGAGGTCGAATGGCCGCAGCTCGCGGACCCGGCCACGATGCCGGCCACGATGCCGGGCATGATGCCGCCGCCCGCCGAGGAGGCGGCCCAGGAGCCGACGGGCCACGTGGTGCGGGCCGAGCTGGTGGGCACCTTCTACCGGCAGCCCGAGCCGGGCGCGAAGCCGTTCGTGGAGGTCGGCGACATCGTCGAGCCGGACCAGCAGGTGGCCATCGTCGAGGCGATGAAGCTGATGAACCCGGTCGTCGTGGACGTCGGCGGCCGGGTGACGAAGATCCTCGTCGACGACGCCGAGGGCGTCGAGTACGACCAGCCGCTGATCGTGATCGACCAGGAAGCCGACGAATGACCGGGAACGCGCGTCGGCCGTCACGGCCGTTCGACACCGTGCTGGTCGCCAACCGCGGCGAGATCGCGCTGCGGATCGTGCGGACCTGCCGTGAGATGGGCATCCGGACCGTCGTGGTCCATTCGTCGGTGGACCGCGACTCGGCCGCCGTGCGGGCCGCGGACGTCGCGACGCAGATCGGTCCCGGTCCGGCGAAACGCAGCTACCTCTACCCGCCGGCGATCATCGAGGCCGCGCTGCGCACCGGCGCGCAGGCCGTGCACCCCGGGTACGGGTTCCTGTCCGAGGACCCCGACTTCGCGGAGATCTGCGCGGGTAACGGCCTGGTCTTCGTCGGCGCCCGGCCCGAGGTCATGGCCAAGCTCGGGGACAAGGCGCTGGCCAGGAGCATGATGGCGGACGCCGGCCTGCCGGTGCTGCCCGGCACGCCGGAGCCGGTGAGCACCACGGCCGACGTGCTCGACACCGGGCGGCGGATCGGCTTCCCGCTGATCATCAAGGCGGTGGCGGGTGGCGGCGGGCGCGGCATGGCGGTGGTGCGCCGGATGGAGGACCTGGCGGCTACTTTCCGCGCCACCAGCGCGGCTGCCCGGGCGGTGTTCGGCGACGGCCGGGTCTACCTCGAACGGTTGATGGAGCGGGCCAAGCACGTCGAGGTCCAGGTGCTCGCCGACGAGCACGGCACGGTCGTGGCGCTCGGCAACCGGGACTGCTCCGTGCAGCGGCGGCACCAGAAGCTGATCGAGGAGACGCCCGCTCCCGGCGTGTCCCCGGCGCTTGCCGACCGGCTCGCCGAGGCGGCGGTCGCCGGGGCGAAGGCGGCGGGCTTCACCGGTGCGGGGACGTTCGAGTTCCTGGTGGCGGGCGAGGAGTTCGCGTTCATCGAGGTGAACTCGCGTATCCAGGTGGAACACCCGGTGACGGAAGCGGTGACGGGCATCGACATCGTGCGCGAGCAGCTCTGCGTCGCAGCCGGCTGGCCACTGTCCTTCACGCAGGAGGAGGTCCGCCCGCGCGGCGTGGCGCTGGAATGCCGGATCAACGCCGAGGATCCGGCTCGCGACTTCGCGCCGAGCGCGGGCGGGCTGACGGAGTTCGTGCCGCCGGGCGGGCCGTTCCTGCGCGTGGACACCCATGCCTACGCGGGCTACCTGGTGCCGCCCGACTACGACTCGCTGCTGGCCAAGGTGATCGCCTGGGCGCCGGACCGTGACCAGGCCATCGCCAGAATGGAGCGGGCACTGGCGGAGTTCCGCATCGAGGGGCGCGGCATCCGCACGACCAAGGGGCTGCTCCTGGCCGTGCTGGCCGACCCCGCCTTCCGCGAGGGCACGCACACCACGTCGTTGCTGGCCGAGGGGATTTCTCCTGACGGGGTGCCGCATGGCGGCCGCGGTGCGCTCAGCGGCACCCCGTGAGGTGTGAGCCGGCGGACGCCGGAGCGGCGTGCGCTGGATCAGGACGTCACCGGTGCGGCTCCGGCTCCGGCTCCGACGGCCTGGTGGACCGAGCCATGGATCACGCCGCAGGGGCCGGCGGGCAGCCGCCGGCCGGCTGCCCGTACGCTGGGCAGGAAACGGTACTGAAGCAGGTCCGTTTCCCCTCCGGGCTCGGTCACCATGAGCTGGGCCTCCACGAGTTCGTCCAGTAGCGACTCCGTTTGGAGTTCGGAGAGCTGCAGCAGGCGCGCGGCCAGGCGCGGCGTGAACGCAGAGACGTCGAACCGGACGAGCCTGCGGAAGGCGCGCTGCACGTGCGGCGGCGCGAGCCGGTAACTCAGCTCCACGCTGGCGTAGAGGAACAGCTCGTGATGGTTGAGGGTGCCGTGCCTGTCGGTCGCGCCGTTCCCCCTGACCAGCTTGCTGAGCGGCCAGTGCTGCCTGAGCTGGAGCAGTGCGGCGGCCGCCTCCAGCGCGGCGGGCAGCCCGTCGCACAGGCGGACGATCTCGCGGGCGGCCGCCTCCTCCCGGGCGACGCGGTGCTTGCCGAGCACGTTGGTCAGCAGCCGCAGCCCCTGCTCGGCGTCGAGCTGGCCCACCTCGACGACCGCCGTGACCACAGGCGCGGAGAGCTGCCTGCGGGCGGTGACCAGGACGCCGCAGTCCGGGCTCGCGGGCACCAGCGGGAGGAGCTGGTCCGCCTGGACCACGTCGTCGAGGATCACCAGCAGGTGCCGGTCCGCGGTCCAGGTGCGAAAGAGCCGGGAGCGCTCGCTCAGCGTGGCCGGGATGCGGTCCTCGGGCACGTCCAGGGCGCGCAGGAACTCGGCGAGGACGTCGTGGGGGTCGGCCGGGTGGCCTTGGGCGTCCAGCAGGCGCACGTAGAGCTGGCCGTCGGGATAGGGGTCGTTGGCCCGGTGGCCGACGTGGGCGCACAGCGCGGACTTGCCTGAACCGGGCGGACCGGTGATGACGACCACGGGCGGTGCGTGGACCTGCCGCGCTGCCATGGCCGCGAGCACGGCGCGGACCTGGGGCTGCCGGCCCACGAGCGCTGTCCGCTGCGGCGGGAGCTGGCGTGGCGGCCGGCTGTGGCTCAGCCGGATCGGTGACCGGGGCCGCGGCAGAGCAAGGCTCTCGTCGGCTGCCAGCACGGCGCGGTGCAGTTGCTCCAGTTCGTTGGACGGGTCGAGGCCCAGTTCCTTGGCCAGGGTGCTCCGGGTGCGCTGGTAGATCTGGAGCGCCTCGGAGCGCCGGCCCGCGCGGTGCAGGGCCAGCATCAGCTTGGCCTGGAGCCCTTCATGAGTGGGCTGTTCGGCCGCCAGTCCCGTGAGCTCGCCGAGCAGCTCATGATGTCGGCCCAGGTGGAGGTCCGCCTCGATGCGGCGCTCGAGCGTGTTCCTGTTGATCTCCTCAAGCCGCAGGGCCTCCGCTCGCAGCACCGGCCCGTGGCCGACGTCGACCAGCGCGGGCCCGCGCCAGAGCCGCAGGGCGCGGGAGAGTGTCTCGGAGGCGGCGTTCATGTCGCCCGCCTCCAACTCCCGCCTGCCCTGGTCGGACAGCCGCTCGAAGCGCGTGGCGTCGAGCATGTCCGGGTCAAGGAACAGCGCGTACCCATAGGGGGACGTGCGTAACGCGGCCTCGGCCGGAGTGTCGCCTGCCCTGTCCATATCCGGTGGCGTGCCCAGCCGCAGCAGCTTTCTCAACTGGTAGATGTAGGTCTGGAGGGTGGTGGTGACGCTCGTCGGCGGGCTGTCCTCCCAGAGCTCCTCAATGATCTTGTCAGTTCGGACGACAATGCTGGTTTGCACGGCCAGCAAGCTGAGCACGGTGCGCAGCTTGGGGGCCGACGGCGTCAAGATAGCGCCCTGTCTGAGTACCTCCATGGGTCCAAGGAGGTTGATCTCCACCACGCGCACCGTCCCCTGCGTCCATTGGTTCACGTACGTGCAGGCTTTTCCTGACGTCGTTCCCCAACCGTCTGCTTGCCCGAGAATGTGGGCCGACGGCGACGTCTCAACTCACCCCGGCGTCGCCTTCGGCCGCACAATGGACGATCTCTCTCAAAAGGAAGCTAGCAGACGCGTGTTACGCGATCTCGAAAACCACTCGAAGATCGCTGGGATGCAGGCTATGGCGGTTCCTGACCATGATATTGCTGAATCCTGACAGCGGACATCAGGGTAAACCCTGAACTCTTCCCTGCCCGGCCATGCGCTTCAGTGTTGCAGCAGCGGGCATGCGTGCGCGCTGACATCCGTTACGACCTGCGAAGACTCTCGCACTCGCTGGAGATCCTTCCGTCGTGGGCGGGTGGGGGACACCCCTGGTCTTATGAGCCTAACCTTCGGCGATATTGACAGACTCGAAACTCGACTGGTCATGGATGCCGATTCCTGAGTGCGGAGTCAGTGCGATGCCCCTTATGCGGGACGGGCCAGCACCATGGCGCTCTGGAACCCGCCGAAACCGCTGCCGACGCTGAGTACGACGTCCATTGCATGGTCACGGGCGGTGATCGGCACATAGTCGAGATCGCATTCCGGATCGCGTTGCCGCAGATTGGCCGTCGGCGGTACGACCTGCCGTTCCAGCGCCAGCGCGCACGCCGCGATCTCGATGGAGCCGATCGCGCCGAGTGAGTGGCCGACCATCGACTTGATCGAGCTCACCGGGACCTCGTAGGCGCGCCGGCCCAGACTGCGCTTGAACGCCGCCGTCTCGTGCCGGTCGTTCTGCCGTGTGCCCGAGCCGTGCGCGTTGATGTAGTCGACGTCGGCCGGGTCGATCCTGGCCTGATCCATCGCCACCCGGATCGCTTCGGCCATCTCGCGCCCGTCGGGCTTGAGCCCGGTCATGTGGAAGGCGTTGCTGCGGCTGGCGAAGCCGGCGATGCGGGCGTACACCCGCGCGCCGCGGCGTCGCGCCGCCTCCGCCTCCTCCAGCACCATCACGGCGGAGCCCTCGCCGAGCACGAAGCCGTCCCTGGTCGCGTCGAACGGCCGCGAGGCGTGCTCGGGATCGTCGTTGTTCGGCGAGGTGGCCCGGATCGCGTCGAAGCACGCGGAGGTGATGGGGGACAGGGGCGCGTCCGTCGCCCCCGCGATCACGACGTCCGCCGCGTTCTCCTGGATGAGCACGGCCCCATGACCGACCGCGTCGAGCCCCGACGTGCACCCGGTCGAGATCAGCGCGGCCGGGCCCTCCGCACCCGCCTCCCACGCCACCTCGACGGCCAGCGTGCTGGGCACCATGTATCCGTACAGGTGCGGCACCCCGTAGCTGTGGTCCGCCAGCCAATGGCGGCCCTCGTCGGTCAGGACCTTGTACTCCTCCTCCAGGCCCATCGTGCAGCCCACGGCGCTGCCGATCGCGACGCCGATCCGGTCCGGCTCGAAGCCCCCCAGGTCGAGGCCGCTGTCGGCGACCGCCTCCCTCGTGCTGACCAAGGCGAACTGGGCGGCCCGGTCCATGCGCCGGATCTGCTGCGCCGACAGCCCCGCGGCCCTGGGGTCGAAGTCCACCTCGGCCGCGATCTGCGAGCGGAACCCGCTCGGGTCGAACAGCGAGATCCGCCGGGTGGCGGTGCGCCCGTCGGCCAGCAGGCGCCAGAACGCCTCCCGCCCGATGCCGCCGGGCGCGACCGCACCGACACCGGTGATCACCACCTCCCGGCTCAACTCGGCCCCCCGACCTGCGGGCCGGCCTCCTGGGGCGCCGGCAGCCGCTCGGTGTCCACGTGCCCGAGGTCGGGACGCGGAGCCAGCGGCGACAGGTGGAAGACCACGTGCGCCTCGCCCTCCCCGACGTTCACGAGGCGGTGACGCACGTTGATCGGCACGAGCAGGGAATCACCCGGCGAGAGCCGGACCGGCTCCCCGTCCAGGCTCATCTCCAGCTCGCCGGCGATCACGTGCAGGAACTCCTCCGAGTACGGGTGGTAGTGCTCGGCGACGAACTCGCCGCTCTTGAGATACAGCACGCCGCCGAACCCGGAGGTGCAGCTCGCCGTCTTCGGGCTGAGCGTGACCCGGATGTCCCCGCCACGGCGGCGATTGGGCGCCACGTCCGAAGCCTTCACCACGGCGGACTTCCCGGTCTTGGCGGCGCTCGCACCGGTCGTCTCGGCGGTCACTGGATCCTCCCCTCGTCAGAGGTCCACACGTAGAACGGGGTGGCCATCGCGTCCTTCGGCTCCTTCCAGTTCGGGTCGTACGGCGCCACCAGCTTGGCCAGCCGCGCGTTGATGTCCTCGTAGAGCGGGTGGCTGCGCGCCTTGTACAGGTTGGGAGAGATGTCCTCGTCCGCCTCGACGAGATGGAAGTAGAGGTCGTGGAAGTGGAAGAGGGTCCGCCGGCTCACACCCACCATGCGGGGCAGCTCCGAGGCGTCCGACTCGCCGAAGGTCTCGGCGATCGGCCGGGTGTTGTCGCCGCTCCTGAGCTTGGCGACGATGAGAGTCCTGTGCACGTTCTCGCCTCCTGCGAATGAGTTCGAAAGGCTGCCCCGATGGTGGCAGCGGGCAGTGGAACGATGCTCAAAGTCAGCTCCAGCCGTCACCAGCCGATCTGCTGATCGCCGCGGAGGAACACGCCCGTCGGCCCATCGTCGGGGAGGGTGGCCGCGTCGGCGACGTCCACGGCGGCCTCCTCCGGGGTCCGGTCGGCCGTGGGCACCATCCTGGTCCTCGTCTGTCCGGGATTGACGGCGTTGACCAGGACGCCGGTCCCCTTGGTGCAGGCGGCCAGCATGGCGGTCAGCCCGTTGACGGCGGTCTTCGACACCGAGTACGAGGGCGCCCCCGTCCACAGCCCGACGCTGAACGACCCGGTGCCGCTGGAGACGAAGACCACCCGTCCCCAGCCCCGGGAGACCATCCCCGGCACGAACGCCTGGGCCACCCGCCACCCGCCCAGGAGGTTGACCGCCAGCGTGCGTTCCACCCGTTCCAGCGGCACCGTCAACGGGTCGTCACCGGCGTCGAGCAGCACCCCCGCGTTGCACACGAGCACGTCCACGGGCCCGAGCCTGGCCGCCGCCCGTTCGACGGCCCTGTCATCGGTGACGTCGAGCGGATGGGAGCGGACGTCCGGACCGATCCGCGCGGCCGCCTCCGCGGCGGCGTCCTCGTCTCTCGCGGTCACGATGACACGGAGACCCCGGCGATGCAGCTCGGCGGCGGTCGCGTGCCCCAGCCCTCGGTTGGCCCCGGTGATCAGGGCGGTACGTGGTTCGCTCACCCACCCACCATGGCCGCCCCCGCTCGACGCGCGACGGTGCCGCGCTCCAGCGGCTCTCCAGGCCGCGGTGCCATCGTCGAGGCGGGAGGGCACGCCGGCGAACGGCCGCGGGCGCGCCCGCGAACAGCCAAGGAGGAGATGCCCCATGCGGGTGGTGTTCACGACCTGGGCCTGGCCCTCGCACCTGTACGCGCTGGTCCCGCTGGCCCGGGCCTGCCGTGCCGCCGGGCACGAGGTGCTCTTCGCCAGCCAGCCCGGCCTGACCCGCGACGTCCTGCGAGCCGACCTGCCGGCGGCGGTCGTGGGGACGGACGTCGACACGGCCGGCATGGTGCAGGAGTACCTGCTGCCGCTGCCCGGTGCCGCCGGGCCCGCGCCCAGGCGGGAGGGGAAGGGGCCCCGGGCCCTTCGGATGCTGATGGCGCACGCGGAGTCCATGACCGCCGACCTGATCCGCCTGATCACGGACTGGCGGGCCGATCTCGTGGTGTACGACCAGGTGACGCTGGCCGGCCCGGTCGCCGCCGCGGTCACCGGGGTTCCGGCCCTGCGCCAGCTCTACGGCTTCGACCTGCTGCAGCGGGCCTCCGGCGTGCTGCCGGACGCGCTGGCGCCGCTGGCGGACCGATTCGGCGCCGGGCCGGTGGACCCCTTCGGCGCGGTGACCCTGGACCCGGTGCCGGCGAGCGTGCAGGTGCCCGGCGCCCACAGGGTGCTGCCGATGCGGTACGTCCCATACAACGGCCCGGAGACCTCTCCCTGGCGACCACCCCGCCCGCGCAGCCGCCCCCGCGTGTGCGTGAGCTGGGGCCACACCATCGCCAAGGTGGACCCGTCCCGCTTCATCGCCGGCGGGATCGCCGCCGCCTTCGCCGGGACGGGCGTGGACGTGGTCCTCGCCGTCTCCGCCGCGCAGCGCGACCTGCTCGCCGGCCTGCCGGAGAACGTGCGCGTCGTGGTCGACATCCCGCTGCGGGACGTGCTGCGCGACTGCGACGCCTTCATCGGGCACGGCGGCGCCGGCGGCATCCTCACCGCGCTCGCCCACGGCCTGCCCATGTTGCTGGTGCCGCAGTTGCCGGACCACGCCGGCCACACCGGGCGGGCCGCGGCCGGCGGCGCGGCGTCGGTGCTCAGCCTGGCCGAGCTGACGCCGGCGGCGGTGCGGGAGGAGGCGGTGAGGCTGCTGGACGCCCCCGAGCCCCGCCGGGCCGCCGGCGAGCTGCGGGAGGAGATGCTCGGCCGGCCGGCGCCGGCCGAGGTGGCCGGGGCGCTGGCCGGGCTGCGTCCCTCCCTCGTCCGTCACTGATGCCGCCGGGTCGCCGGATCGCTCACGCGCCGGTGATCTGGCGGACGGCGCCCAGCTCCAGGTTCAGCAGCGCGTCCGGACCGAACGCGGTGAACCGGTGTTCCGCGCGGCGCATACTGCGCTCGGCGGCCTGCCGCAGCGAGGGATCGGTGCGCAGCCGGCTGTCCACCGCCTCGAACGCCTCCGCCGCGCCTTCCTCCGTACGCAGGTCGAACTTCCCGCTGAGGGCGAGGTCGAGGTACAGCACGTGCAGGTACAGCTCGGGCAGGCCGTACGGGTTCAGCTCGGCCTGCACGGCCTTGGCCCGGGTGTCCGGGATCGCGGTGAAGGGCTGGCGCGTGCGCGGGTAGGGCCCCTTCGCCGGGTAGGAGTCGAAGTTGCGGAAGGCCACCCTGCGGCCGTTGACGTACGCGATGCCGATTCTCCTGCGCAGGCAGAAATTGATCGTCTCCCGGATGGTGTCGATGATCGGCTCGCCCTTGTCGTTCAGCGAGGTGTTGCAGAGCATCGGCACGCCGGTGTGCCGGTGGAAGGCGGTCAGCAGCGCGTGCAGCGCCGGGTTCTGCTCGGCGTTGAGCGACTGCACCCGGGCGGAGTAGTCGAGGTGCGCGACCGCCGGGATCTGGCCACGGCGCTCCTCCCGGATCGTGAAGGTCTCCAGCATGTACGGCGAGGGCCTGCTGTCCTCGAACCACGACTCGAGGTGCTCCTCCAGCACCACGGGCGCGACCGGCCGCCACCACTCGCGCAGCTTGAACCCGTTGAGCGCGTCCTTGGCCGCCCGCGACGTCGGGTCGCCGAGCAGGCTGCGGTTGCCGAGCGCCCGCGGCCCGATCTCCGAGCGGCCGTGGAACCAGGCGATGGGCTCGGCGAGGATGTCCCGCACCGCCTGGTCGGGGTCCAGGTCGGAGACGTCGGCCACGTACTCGCCGAATTCCGCCAGGGCGCCGTCGAGGTCGTCGTCCTGGCGCCCGAGATAGGCGCCGGGGAAACGGAAGGTGAACCGCTCGCCGCCGGTCTTCTTGTGGAAGGCGGCCAGGCCGATGCCGACAGCCTGCCCGCCGTCGTCCACGCACGGCGGGGCGAGGAGACCGCGGAAGCCGTACTTGGCCATGAGGTGACTGTTGGTCGGGCAGTTCAGCGCGTAACCCCCGGCGAGCGCGAGGTGCGTCTCGGCCGGATCGAGGTCGTAGCGCTCCAGCGCGGCCTCGATGCTGCGCTCCATGACCATCACCGAGATCGCCTGGATCTCCTTCATGGCGGCACTGACGAAGCTCTCCTCCTCGGTGAAGTCGGGGTCGGTGCTCGCCGTCGCCCGTACCTGGGCCACGATCTCCTCGAACGCCCGCGGCGCCCCCTCCAGCGCGGCCAGGCCGGTGAAGTCGAACGTGTCGAGGATGCTCTCGCGGTCGCACCGCCCGGCCGCCGTGGTGGCCGTCGCGAGCGCCATCAGCGTGCCCTCGCGCATCTTGAACCGGTTCTTGGCGGTGCTGTAGAGCAGTCCGGGCGAGGCGACGGGGAAGGTCTCGACGACGCCGCGGCGGCTGACCGCGCCGCTGAACCAGTAGCGCTTGTACTGCTGGTCGAGCATGCGGTCGGGCCCGCCGTCCACGGCGAGCCCGAGGATGTCGCCGTCGAAGAACGTCTCGCTGTCCAGCAGCATCGCGCTGTAGAGGTGCGCGATGCTGTGGAAGGAGAGCTCCGGGTACTCCTCGACGAAGTGGTAGTCGTTCGTGGTGGCCAGCCCTGGAGTGCCCCACACCTCGGTCATGTCGTCGAGCGACAGTCCGAAGGCGCTGAGCAGGCCGTTCACGAACGAGTGCAGGTCCTCCATGGTCAGGAACGGCGTGCGATGGTGCTTCAGGCCGCTCATCCGCTCGAACTCCCAGTGACCGAGGAGCTGGATCTGCGATCCCTGCTTGTGCCACAGCGAGATGTTGTTGTCGTGCCGGTAGGACACCATCGCCAGCCGGTGCAGTCCCGGGGTGGTCAGGTAGCTCGAAAGGTAATAGCCGTCTCGCATCTTTTTCCTCCGGTGGTCACCAGGTGACGGGGACTTCGACGAAGCCGAGTTCGAACGGATTGTCGTGGTGCCTGAGCTCGCTGACGTCGACCGCGAGCCGCAGGGCGGGGAACCGCTCGATCAGCGCGGCGAACGCGGTTCGCAGCTCCAGCCTGGCCAGCGCCGCGCCCAGGCAGTAGTGCGGGCCGGAGCTGAAGGCGATCTGGTCCCTCGCGTCCCTGGTGATGTCGAGGCGCAGCGGGCCGGGGAAGACCGATTCGTCGACGTTGGCGGACTCCAGCACGGGCACCACGCCGGAGCCGGCCGGTATGGTGACCCCGCCGACCTCGATGTCCTCCGTGACGTACCGCAGCATCGACAGCGAGTGGCCGGCCACCTGGAAGCGGAGCAGTTCCTCCACCGCGTCGGGGATCCGCTCCGGTTCGGAGCGCAGCAGGGCGAGTTGGTCGGGGTGCTCCATGAGGAGCACCGCGCCGCTGCCGATCTGCGCCGCGGTCGTCTCGTGCCCGGCTATCAGCAACACGGTGCACCACACGTGCAGCTCGTGCGTGCTCAGCCGCCCGTCCTGGTCGTCGTGCACGCCGATCAGCTCGCTGATCAGGTCGTCGCCCGGGTTCGCCCGCTTGACCTCGATCAGCTCGCCGATGTACTGCCACGCCTCGCCCAGCCCGGTGCGGAAGCGCTCCTGGTCGGCCACCGGGACACCGAGCAGGCGGCAGATGACGCGCAAGGTCAGCGGCAAGGCGAACTCGGAGACGAGGTCCACCGGCGGCTCGCGCCACCGGTCCAGCAACTCCGTCACCACCTCCTTGACGTAGGGCCCGAGCCGCTCGATCCGCGCCGGGGTGAACGCCTTGGTCATCAGCCGCCGCATGCGGGTGTGCTCAGGTGGATCCCGGTCGATCTTCGGGTTCTGGAACATCTTGGTCGGCGCCGCCGCGGTCATGCGCGGCGCGCCGGGGCGCTCCCTGTTGCGGCTCAGGCGCCGGTCCGACAGCACCGCCCGGACGTCCGCGTAGCGCGTCACCAGCCAGACCGGATCGCCGCTCGGCATGACAGCCCGCACCACCGGCTCGTCCCGGAGCGTGGCGAGTTCCTCCGGCAGTTGTGCCCCGGGCGGCCAGTCGAACGGGAACTTGAGCGTCATCGGTGGTCTCCTGCTCTCCGAGGTGTCGTCATCCACGACGATGGGCGCGGCGGCTCAAGGCGTCCGCAAGCGGCGCTTGACTCTCGTCCTGGTTTCGCTCGGTGTTCGAGCGGCCGAGCACACGATGAGGCCGGCACATCGTCCACCAGGTGGTGAGAGGAAACGGAAATGACCAGCACAGCGGAACCGTCTCCCGCGGACAGGGTGCGCCGCCTGTCCAACTCGGTGCACGACGCCGCGATCGTGCGGGCAGCGGCGGAGCTCGGCCTGGCCGATGCGGTCGGCGACGGGCCCACACCGGTGGCCGAGATCGCCGCGCAGGTCGCGGCCGAGCCGAAGGCGCTGGCCCGCCTGCTGCGCGCGCTCGCCGCGTACGGCATCTTCGAGCAGGTGACCCCGGGCGTGTACCGGCACACGGACATGTCCCGCACGATGCGGAGGGACGCCCCTGGCGGCCTGATCCACACCCTGCTCACCCCGTCCGACTGGGGCTGGGTCATGTGGGGCAAGCTCGCCGAGGCGGTCCGCGCCGGAAAGTGTCTGTTCCCCGACGTCTTCGGCACCGACTTCTTCGGCTACCTCAAGGACCACCCCGAGGCGCAGGCGCGGATGTTCCGCGGGATGACGTCCTGGTCGGACCGGATGAACCCGAGTCTGGTGCGGGCGCTGCCCCTGGAGGAGGCCGGCACCGTCGCCGACATGGGCGCGGGGGAGGGGACGCTGCTGCGCACGATCCTGGAGCACGCCCCGCACCTGTCCGGAGTCTGGTTCGACACCGAGGCCACGCTGGCCGTGGTCGACGACGACCTGCTGTCCGGCCGGTTCTCCGACCGTTGTGCGCTGGTGACCGGCGACTACTTCCGCGAGGTACCCTTCAGCGCCGACCTGTACGTGTTCAAGCTGACGCTGCACATGTACGAAGACGACGACTGCGAGCAGATCCTGCGCAACGTGGCGGCCTCGGCGAAGCCGGGGGCGCGGATCGTCATCGCCGACCCGTTGCTGCAGGACCCGCCGCAGGGCAAGTTCGTGCCGTCGATGGACCTGCACATGCTGCTGGTCATGGGGGGTCGGGAGCGCACCGAGCAGGACTACGCCGCCCTGTTCGAGCGGGCCGGCCTGGAGTTCGCCGGGATCACGCCGACGGGGACCGACTTGTATCTGGCTGTGGGACGGGTTCCGGG
This sequence comes from Nonomuraea pusilla, assembly GCF_900109355.1. GTDB lineage: Bacteria > Actinomycetota > Actinomycetes > Streptosporangiales > Streptosporangiaceae > Nonomuraea > Nonomuraea pusilla. The sequence goes on along the minus strand of NZ_FOBF01000002.1, from coordinate 585,030 downwards.
CTGACCACCCTGGCCCGCTCGTTCAGGTAGGAGCCCAGCGCCGCGAGCACCACGCTCGCGGCGCACACCAGCAACGTGAACCTCACCGCCGAGCCGAACGCGGCCCCGTACGCCGCCTCGCCCAGCACCCGCATCCGCTCGGCCGTCTCGGCGGGCACGCCGGGCGGCACCACGATCGCGGCTCCCTCGCCGCGGGCGGCCGCCCCGGCCACCGCCTCGGCGAACGGGCCGCGGTACTCGGCGGGCAACGGCCCGGCCGCCTGACCCGCCGCCTCCCCGACGCCGCCGTCCAGCCGGGCCTGTAGCACCGTGCCCAGCACGGAGACCCCGATCAGCGTCCCGGTCTGGCGGATCGTGTTGAACACCCCGGAGGCGGCCCCCGCCAGGTCGGCGCCGACGTCCCGCATCGCCAGCGAGGTGATCGGCCCGAACGCCGCGGACTGTGACAGCCCGGCGACCGCCAGCGGCACCACGAGCAGGTGCCCGCCCACGCCCGGCCTGCAGAGCAGCGCGACGGTGACGAGGGCGGCAGCGTACACGGTGAGCCCGCCCAGCAGCACCCGCTCGCCGCCGAACCGTTCGACGAGGCGGCTCGTGACCGGGAACCCGAAAGTCATGCCCAGCGCCCACGGCGCCAACGTGAGCCCGGCCTGCCCGGCCGGCATGCCGAGAACCGTCTGCAGGTAGAGCGTCATGGTCAGGGAAAGCGTGATCACGCACATGGAGACGGTCGCCATGGAGGCGGTCATCAGCGTGAACGTCCGGTCGGCGAACAGCCTCGTCGGCACCAGCGGCTCCGACGCCCGGTGCTGGTGGATCACGAACCCGGCCAGGAACAGGCAGCCCACCCCGATGATCATCGGCACGGTCACGAACGACGCAACGGTGCCCCAGCCGTAGTGCCTGCCCTCCAGCAGGCCGAAGGTGATCGCGCCCAGCCCGGCGCCGGCCAGGGCCGCGCCCATCGCGTTCAGCCGCCTGGCCTGCCGGTTGTGTCCGGGCGGCACCAGCAGCAGGGTGAGCACCACGATCAACACGCCGATCGGCAGGTTCACGGCGAAGACCGAACGCCAGCCGGCGGTGGAGACCAGCAGGCCGCCGAGCGTCGGGCCCGCCACGCCGGCGAGTCCGGCGGTCACGCCCCACACCATGGCGGCCCGCCCCCGCCGCTCCGGCGGGAAGACGAGGGTCATCATCGTGAGCGTCTGCGGGATGATCAGGGCCGCGCCGACGCCCTGGAGCAGGCGGGCGGCGATGAGCTGCCACGGCGACTGGACGAACCCGCACAGCGCCGAGGCGACGGTGAACACCACCATCCCCGCCAGGAAGACGTTCCGCGGGCCCGCGATGTCCCCGAGCCGGCCGGCGGTGACGGTCAGCACGGCGAGGGCCAGCACGTAGCCGCCGACCACCCACAGCACCTCGCTGAGACTCGCGCCGAGGCCGGCCTGGATCTCCGGTACGGCGATGCTGACCGAGGTGGAGTTCAGGATCGTGATGAAGTATCCGAGGCAGGTGGTCGTCATCACCGCCCAGGGGTTGCCGCGCAGCCCGCGCAGCGCGGCCCCCCAACGGCTCGATCCGCGGGTGCCCATGGCGGTCAGGCCGCGAGGCCGGCTCGGCGGAGCGCCGTCGCGGCGGTCCGCAGGATCTGGACCCGCTCGGCCGTCGTGCCGCCGAAGGGTGAGATCACCAGCGTGGTGATGCCCTGCTCCGCGTACGCCCGCATCCGGGCGGCGATCCGGTCCGGGGTGCCGAGGAGCGAGATGCGGTCCACCAGGCCGGCCGGCACCGCCGCGGCGGCGGCGTGCGGGTCGCCCGCGGCCATGCGCTCGTGCACGGTGCCGGTCTCGCTGCCGTACCCCATACGCTCGAACAGCGAGAGGTAGACGTTGCGGCTGCGGCCGCCCATGCCGAGGAAGTGCGACAGGTAGCCGCGAATCGGCATGGCGGCCGCCTCGACGTCGGCGCCCAGCGCCATGGGGATTCCGCAGAGCACCTCGAACCCGTCGAGCGGCAGCCCGGCGCGCAGCCTGCCGGCGCGCAGCGACTCGATGGTCTTCGGCAGCTCGTCCGGCGGGGAGAACGCCCCCAGCCAGCCGTCGGCGATCTCACCGGCCAGCTCCAGCGCGCCGGGCGCGACGGCGGCGAGATAGATCGGGATGGGCTCGGCCACGGGCTCGCTGTACAGCCGCAACGGTGCCGCCGTGCACCCCTCGGGCGGCAGCCGGTAGTGCGCGCCGTTGTGGGTGACCGGCTCGCGGGCGAGTGTGCGGCGCACGACGTCGACGTACTCCCTGGTACGGCCGAGCGGCCGCCGGAAGGGGACGCCGTGCCAGCCCTCCGAGATGTCCGGGTTCGACACCCCGAGCCCCAGCCGGAATCGGCCTTTGGACACGAGGTCGAGCGTTGAGGCGGTCAGGGCGGTCATCGCCGGCGTGCGGCCGGGGATCTGGAAGACGCCGGAGGCCAGGCCGATTCGCGTGGTCGCGGCGGCCACGGCGCCGAGCACGGTCGCGCCGTCCGCGCGAAACCCCTCCGGGACCACCGCGACGTCGTACCCGAACCGTTCGGCCTCCCGCGCGACCTCGACCGCGTCGAGGTAGGAGAGATTGACACCGAGCTTCATGCCAAGGCCGTCCCTTCTGTGAGGCCCCCATCAGTGCGGCGGGCTGCGCCCGCACGCTCAGGTTCACAGGTTCGCCTCGAGGACCGAGCAGGCAGCGGCCGAGTGGTGGCCGATCGCGGTTGGACCGCCGCTCGAGCACCCTGCCGGATAAAGGAGAGCCTCAAAGTCCGGAAGGGGTTCACATGAGGACAGAGCTGAATCGCCGTAGCCTGCTCAGCCGCGGCGGGGCCCTCGCCCCGCTGGCCGGTCTCGGCCTGCTCGCGGGGACGACGGCCGCCGCCGCCGACAGCGGCACGAAGGAGAGCCGGCTCATCCCGCTGCTCGGCACCTGGGCGGTGCGGGTGACCTTCCAGTCCCCGAACATCCCCTCGGAGGCGGGCCTGTTCGCCTTCGTCGCCGACGGCATCTTCTTCGGATCGACGACCGGGGCGGGTCATCTCAGCCTCGGCTCGTGGCGCCCCACCTCCGAGGGTTTCGAGTACACCTTCCGCCATTTCATGTACGCCGACGACGACGGAAGCTGGATCGGCGAGGTGCGCGTGCAGCAGAGCGGCAGGTTCACCTCCGCCGGCTCGTGGCAGGCGTCGGGTACCGGCACCGCCTTCGACACGCAGGGCAACCAGCTCCAGGTGGTGCAGAGCGCGACCGCCGGGACCCGTTACTGACGCTGTTCGAGAACGGCCTGTTTCAGTCGGATTCGAGCCGACGTCGACGCCCGGCCGCGACGCTACACACTGAAGGGAGCCAACATGGAACTCGGACTCGCCGGCAAGGTCGTCCTGGTCACCGGCGGCAGCGGATCCATCGGAGCCGCCATGGCCGAGGCGTTCGCGGCAGAAGGTGCCCGCGTCGCGCTGACCTTCCGGAACAATGCCGGACGCGCGGAGGAGCTGGCGCGCGCCATCGGCGATCGAGGCGGCCAGGCATCGGTGGTGAAGTACGACCTCACCGACCCGGCTGCCATCCGCTCCGCGGTGGGCGCCGTGATTGACGAGTGGGGACGACTCGACGTCCTCGTGCTCAGCGCCTCCGCGCAGGACGGGACCCGTACGACCCCTGTGCCCTTCGAGGACGTTCCGCCCGAGGAGTGGTCGCCGCTGCTGCGAGCGGACGTCGAGGGCGCCTTCCACACCGTGCAGGCCGTCCTGCCGGCCATGCGGGGCCAGGGATGGGGCCGCATCATCCTCATCTCGGCGAACATCGTCACCCGCGGGGCCACCGGCGACGAGGCGTTCGTGTCGAGCAAGATGGCGTTGCACGGTCTCGGCCGCACGCTGGCCACCGAACTGGCCGCCGACGGGATCCTCGTCAACGTGGTGGCTCCCGGGGCCACGGTGAGCAGGGGTTTCCTGCGCCGCTTCCCGAAGGAGACGCAGGCGAGGTTCGCCGGCCTCGACGACACGCAGATCAAGCGGATGCTCAACCAGGACCGCCCTGTCGGCAAGGTGTCGACACCCGCGGACGTCGCCAACACCGTGCTGTTCCTGGGATCGGAGGCCAACGGGAACGTCAGCGGCCAGGTGATCTACGTGGCCGGGGGGCATTGATGCGCTCGCCGGCCGGTCGTTCAGGACACGAGCAGGAGAAGCGATGACAACAGCACCGCCGGCCTTCCCCCAGGCCCGCGTCTGTCCCCACCTCCCGCCCCCGGCGTATGCGGAGCTGCGGCAGGGCCCGGCGCTACGCCGGGTGACGACCCATGCCGGGCAGCTTGCCTGGCTGGTGACCAGATACGACCAGGCCCGGACGCTGCTGAAGGACCCGAGGCTGTCCTCCGACCGCAGGCGTCCGGGCTTCCCGGTCATCTCGGTGCAGGTGAAGCTGCTGACCGAGCGCAAGCGCCAGGCGCTGATCGGGATGGACCCGCCGGAGCACGACGTCCAGCGGCGGATGTTCCTGCCGGACTTCACGCTGAAGAAGGTGAGCGAGCGACGGGCCGACATCGAGCGCATCGTGCAGGAGTCCCTGGACGACATGATGGAGCACGGCCCGCCGGCCGACCTGTACCGGGACTTCGCCCTGCCCGTGCCCTTCCGGGTCATCTGCCGGCTGCTCGGCGCTCCCTGGGAGGACCGCGACTTCTTCCAGGACGCCATCCGCCGGCTGGTGCGGACCTTCGACACCGCGGAGGGCCGCCAGGCGGGCGCCGAACTGCTGGTCTACTTCGAGCACCTGGTCACCGAGTACAAGACGAGACCGGACGCCGCCGGCCTCATCGGACGGCTGGCCGGCAGCGGCCGGATCTCCGACGACGACCTCGCGCTGGCGGCCATGTCGCTGCTCATCGCCGGACACGAGACCACCGCGGCCATGATCGCCCTCGGCGCGGTCACCCTGATGGAGAACCCCGACCAGCTCGCCGCGATCCGGACCGACCCCGAGGCGATCAAGCCCGCCGTGGAGGAGCTGCTGCGCTTCCAGTCGATCGCCGACAGCGCGAACCTCCGGGTCGCCACCGCCGACATCGAGATCGACGGGGTGGTGATCAAGGCGGGGGAGGGCATCCTGGTTCCCGGCTCGCTCGCCAACCGGGACGCGGAGGTCTTCGAGGACCCGGACACGTTCGACGCCCGCCGCGACGCCGGCGGCCACATCGCCTTCGGCTACGGCCGCCACCAGTGCCTCGGCCAGAACCTCGCGCGGCTGGAGCTGCAGATCGCGCTGACGGCGTTGTGGCAGCGGATCCCGACGCTGCGCATGACCGTGCCCGCGGAGGAGCTGACCGCCCGCCCGCCGGGCGCGATCCAGGGCATCGACGCACTGCCGGTCACCTGGTGAGCACGGGGGAGGTGCCACGCGCGGAGGCGCTCCGCGCGGAGCGCCTCTGCCCGTCCGGAGCGGTGCGGGCCGGCCGCGCTTGCGGATGAACCAGTTCGATTGCCTGGAGTTAGGAATCAGATGCGCATTCTCCTGCTTGGCGGCACGGAATTCGTAGGCCGCGCCGTGACCGAGGCGGCGGTGGCCAGAGGCTGGGAGGTGACGGTGTTCCACCGGGGGCGGCACGCGCCGCCGCCCGGCGTACGGGTGCTCAACGGCGACCGGAACCTGCCCGACGGTATGACGTCCCTCACGGAAGGCGAGTGGGACCTGGCGGTGGACACCTGGTCCGGCCCGCCACGGGTTGTCCGCGACACGTTGCGGCTGCTGGAGGGCCGCATCGGCCACTACACCTACATCTCCAGCCGCGGGATCTACGACTTCCCCGTCCCCGCGCCGCTCACCGAGGAGCGGCCGGTGGTGGCCGGCTCGCCGGACGACGGCGCCACCGACTACCGGGACGCCAAGGCGGGCGGGGAGGTGGCCGCGGAGCGGGCGCTCGGCGACCGGGCCCTGCGCGTGCGGCCCGGGCTGATCTTCGGTCCCCGGGAGAACACCGGGCGGGTGCCGTGGTGGCTTCGCCGCGCCGCCCGCGGCGGCCTCCAGCTCGCGCCGGGGCCGCGGACCGCCTCCCTGCAGTACATCGACGTCCGCGACCTGGCCACCTGGATCCTGGACGCCGCCGGGCGTGGACTGCACGGCGCCTACAACCTGGTGTGCCCGCCGGACCACGCGACGATGGAGAGCTTCCTCACCGCCTGCGCCGAGGTCACCGGCGCCGGCGCCGAGCTGCGCTGGATCGACCCGGAGCCGATCCTGGCCGCGGGAGTGCGGCCGTGGGTCGGCCTGCCGGCGTGGCTTCCACCCGGCGAGATGTACGAGTTGCTACACCGGACCGACGTGTCCAAGGCGTTGGCCGCCGGGCTGCGCTGCCGCCCCGTCGAGGAGACGGTGGCAGACACCTGGGCCTGGCTGCGCGAGGTGGAGGGCGAGGTGTCCAGGGGCTCCCAGGGGGGCCACCGCGCGGGCCACGAGCTGGTCGGACTGGATCCGGACGTGGAGGCGAAACTCCTGGCCGGCTGAGCACGCCCGACCCGAAGAAGCTGCCGGCGGTCGATCCGCCGGCAGCTTCTTCGCGTCGGGCGTCGGCTCACTCGTCGTCGAGCAGCCGGATCGTCCCTGTCGGGCAGCGCCGGGCCGCCTCGCGGACGAGGTCCGCGAGCGCGGCCGGAGGCTCCGGCTCGTTCACCACGACGACGGTCTCGTCGTCGTGGCCGAACACCTGCGGCACCGCGACCACGCACAGGCCGCTGCCGCAGCAGGTGTCGCGGTCCACCGTCACGCGCATGCCGACCACTCCACGGGGATCCGGAGCAGCCCGCCGATGAGCGTGCCCTCGCTGCGTCCCAGCTCGTCCGCGGGGACGGCCAGCCGCAGGCCGTGGAACCGGCGCAGCAGTGTCTCCAGGACGATCTGCATCTCCAGGCGGGCCAGCGAGGCGCCGATGCAGAAGTGCGGCCCCACGCTGAAGGTCAGGTGGTAGTTGAAGGCCCGTCCGATGTCGAACTCGTGCGGACAGGAGAACACGTTCTCGTCCCAGTTGGCCGACTCGACGGCCGGGATGATGCTGGTCCCCTTCGGCACCGTGACCCCGCCGACCTCGATGTCCTCGGTGACGTAGCGCAGCATCGACAGTGAGCCGTTCAGCAGCTTCCAGCGCAGCACCTCCTCCACGGCGGACGGCACCAGGGACAGGTCCGCGCGCAGCCGGGCGAGCTGGTCGGGATGGGCCAGCACCTTCGCCACCATGTAGCCGATCTGGCTGGCCGTGGTCTCGTAACCGACCAGCAGCAGCAGGCGGCACCACCAGTGCAGCTCGTACTCGCTCAGGCGGGTGTCGTCGTCCTCGTGGACCTGCGTCAGCGCGCTGATCAGGTCGTCACCGGGACGTGCCCGCCTGGTCTCGATCAGCTGCCCCATGTAGGCACTGATCTCGGCCATCGCCGCGCCGATCTCCGGCCCGGAGTACTTGCCGGTGGACAGGAACCGGTCGGTCCAGCCGCGGAAGCGGTCCTGGTCCTCCGCCGGCACCCCCAGCAGGTCGCAGATGACGCGGATGGAGAGCGGGAACGCGACAGCCTCCGACACGTCCGCCGGGCACGGCCCCTTCTGCATCTTCGTCACGAGCTCGTCCACGAGCTCCTGCACCTTGGGGCGCAGGTTCTCCACCATCGTGGCCGTGAACGCCTTCATCACCAGCCGCCGGACCCGGGTGTGCTCGGGCGGGTCCGGATCCATCCTCTCGTCCTGGAACATCTTGTTGTTCGAGGTCATGCGGGCCGCGTCCGGGCGGTTGAGGTTGCGGCTGACCTTCAGGTTCGTCAGTACGGACCGCACGTCCTCGTACCGCGTCACCAGCATCGCCCGGTCGCCGCTCGGCAGCACCACGGGGATCACCGGCCGATCGCGCAGGTCCCGCAGCTCGGCGGGCACGTCGAGGGCCGACGGGCGCGGGAACGGATACGGGACGGGCTCATCGCTGCTCATCATGTCGCCTTCCACTTCCGTTCCGCTCATACCGGGCGGGCCTCGACGATGCTGTGGGGCGGCTCGGTCGGGTGGATCGCGACGACCTCGAAGCCCGACTCCCTCACGAGGCCCGTCCAGTCGGCGACGGTCCGCTCGCGGCCCCCGTTGGTCACCGCCATCGAGATGTCCATCAGCTTGATGTAGTGGGGGTCGTTGCCCTCGGGGACCACCCCGTCGACGATCAGTACGCGGGCGTCGGCGTCGGCGCCGATCGCCTGCCGGATCCGGCCGAGCACCTTGCGGCACTCGGCATCCGCCCAGTCGTGCATGACGGCCTTGAGCGTGTACGCGTTCGCGCCGGCCGGCACCTCGTCGAAGAAGCTGCCGCTGACCAGTTCGACCCGGTCGGCGACACCCTGCGCGGCCAGGACGGGCGGCGCCGACGCGATGGCGGTCTCCAGGTCGAACAGGATGCCGCGCGAAGCGGGGTAGCGCCGCAGGATCGCCGACAGGAACCGGCCCTGGCCGCCGCCGATGTCGGCGATTGTGGCGAACCGCCCGAAGTCGAAGGAGTCGGCGATCTTCGGCGCGCGGCTCTCGTTCAGCTCGGACATGGCCTTGTGGAAGGCCGCGGCGAACTCCGGGGCCTCCTGCTCCAGGTACTCGAAGAAGTTCTTGCCGGCCCGCAGCCTGCGGCCGTTCGGCTCGCCCGTGCGTACGGTGTCGATGGCGTAGCCCCAGCAGTTCCAGACGGTGGTCTCGCCGTAGAAGTAGGCAAGGTGCCTGAGCGAGCCCGGTACGTCGCTGCGCAGGTACTGAGCCTTCGGTGTGAGCTCGAAGTGCTTGTCCTCGCGTTCGGCGAAGACGCCGACGGACGCGGCGGCGCGCAGGAACCGGTACAGCGTCGGCGCGTGGGTGTCCGTCTCGGCGGCGAGGTCGTCGACGCCGCGGGGCCCGTCGGCGAGCAGGTCGGCGACGCCGAGGCGGGCGAGCACGTTCAACGTGCCCGCCACCCACTTGCCGGCCAGCATCATGAGCAGCTCCTGCTGCTCCTCACCAGGACCCTGCTCCAGGACACGGTCGGTCGAGGTCGTGGTCATCCCGAATCCTCCTTTGGGTGACAGGTCGCTTCGGCCGCCCCTGAGCCGGTCAGGGTCCTGCCGTTCCCGGCAGGCTCCCACCGGCGGTTCAAGGGCGGATGGAACCGGTATGGGGCGAGGACCGCGTCACGGCCGAGCGGTCCCCGAGGTCTTCTCGAGCCCCGGTGCGCATCCTGGGACGACGTTCACGATCCCGAGGAGTTGCCATGCCGTACACGGCGATCACTTACGACATCAAGAGCGGATACGAGGACGAGGTCGCCGAGGTGTTCAACAACTTCCGCCGGCCTGCGGGGAACGTGGTCCCTGGGGCCGACGGCGCCCAGGCGGGCCGCATCCTCGCCACGGCGGTGTTCATCCGGGACAGCACGCTGGTGCGGTTCATCGAGTACGAGGGCGACCTCGACGCGGTGATCCGGTTCATGGCCGTCCAGCCGGGGGTGGCGGAGGTGGAACGCAAGCTCGCCCCCTACCTGAACAAGCCACGCGACACCGGCACGGTCGAGGGTTTCCTGCGGACCTTCAACGCCAGCCGGCTGCGCTGCATCACCCAGTTCGCGGTACCCCGACACCAGGACGCCTCAGCCTCTGCGGCAGATCAGTAGGGTGTCGAAGTCTCCGAGCCGCTTCTCCTCCTGCGCGGTGAAGCCGGCCAGCGCGGCGTGCTGCCGAAGCTCCTCGACCGGGTACTCCGAGCCGCCCTCGGTGACCAGCAGCATGTCCAGGCTGATCACCAGGTTCTCCACCTGGGCCGGGCCCTCGTCCAGCATCCGGTCGTAGATCAGCAACGCGCCGCCGGGGCGGACCGCCGCGCCGGCCTTCTGCACCAGCAAACGGCGACTGTCGGCGTCGTAGTCGTGCAGTACGTGCCCCAGGACCACGACGTCGGCCTGCGGCAGCAGGTCCTGGAAGAAGTCGCCGCCGGTGAAGCGCACCCTGCCGGTCAGGCCGAGGCCGGCCATGTGATCGGTGAAGAACGGCTCCATCTGCGGGAGGTCGAACACGTTGCCGGTCAGCTCGGGGTGCGCCTTGACGATCTGGCCGGCGAGGTTGCCCCGGCAGCCGCCCACGTCGAGCAGCGTCGAGTGGCCGGAGAAGTCGAACGCCTCGATGAGCTGAGGCCCCAGGACCTGGGTCAGCGCGTCCATCATCTGGATGAAGCGGCCCAGCACCTGCGGGTCGCGCAGGACGTCCTGGAAGTTGCCGCGCGCCTGCGGCAGGCCGGTGCGCAGGGCGTCGGACAGCTTGCCCCACGCCGGATAGAGGTTGTCGTTGGCCCGGCGCATGAACCCGCCGATGTAGGTCGGCTGCTCGCGCACCAGGTACTGGTCGGCGCCGGGGGCGTTGCGGTAGCCGTCGCCCTGCCGTTCGAGCAGGCCGAGGGCGGTCAGGAGGAGCAGGAAGTCACGCAGGCCGCGGCCGTGCAGCCCGAGCCGCTCGCGGATCTCCTCCTCGGTCGCCGGGTTGTCGTGCAGCTCGGTGAACAGGTCGAGTTCCACCGCGGTGAGCAGGGCCTTGGACTCGCAGAAGGCGTTGCACAGCCGGATGAGCCCGGTAGGGGTGGTGACGTCCGGAGCGATGCCCGTCATTCGTGACTTCCTTTCTCGCACCCGTGGCCGACGGTCGTGCCGGGTCGCTGGCGACGCTTCCACCGGAGGGTGGAGACAGGCTCGAAGCCGGTTGGAGGCGTGGGCCGGGGCCGCCGGTTCTCGACCGGGGCTCGAGGGGCGGACCAGCCGGTGTCCGCACGATGAGCGGAGCCGTACGTCGCAGCGAGAGGAATGGTCTGGTGGATCAAGGGCTACGCGGCAAGCGTGTGCTGGTGACCGGGGGGACCAGGGGCATCGGCCGTGCCACTGTCCTCGCTTTCGCGCGGGCCGGCGCACATGTCCTGGCATGTCATCACACCGAGGGAGAGGAAGCCGACAGCCTCGTCAGGGAGTTGAAGGAGCTCGGCGACCGCAACCAGGTGGTGCGGGCGGACGTGACCGACTCCGCGGACACCCGGCGGCTGGCCGGCACCGTGGAGGCCGCGTTCGGCGGGCTCGATGCCCTGGTCAACAACGTCGGCGTGGACGGCGCCGCACCCTTCGCGGAGATCTCGGGCGAGGAGTGGCGGCGGCTGCTCGACCACAACGTGACCTCCGCCTACCTGGTCACACAGGCGATGCTCGGCCTGCTGGCCGAAGGCGCCTCGGTGATCAACATCGGGGCGTCGGCCGCGCTACGCGGGCGGGTCAACGGCGTGCACTACTCCGCCTCGAAGGCGGCGCTGATCGGGTTCACGCGCGGGCTGTGCAAGGAACTGGGCTCGCGCGGGATCAGGGTCAACCTCGTCGCGCCCGGTCTCACGGAGACAGAGCCGGGGGCGGGACTGCCGCCGCAGGTGGTGGAGCGCGTCGTCGCGATCACGGCACTGGGACGGCTCTGCCGGCCCAACGACGTGGCCGGCGCGGTGCTGTTCCTGGCCGGGGACACCTCCCGGTACATCAGCGGCGTGGCGCTGAACGTGGACGGCGGGATCTGAGCCGTCGCCGGCATGGGAGCGGCCGCGGGCGGCTGCGGGCTGTCGCAGGAGCGGACTGGAGGCTACATGGACATCGGAGTCGGTTTGCCGAGCACCGTTCCCGGGACGGACGGCCGCGAGCTGGTCGAGTTCGCCCGGCGGGCCGACCGGCTCGGCTTCAGCACGCTGGCCGTGCTGGATCGGCTGGTCTACGACAGCTACGACACCGTGGTGGCGCTGGCGGCCGCCGCGGCCGTGACCGAGCGCATCACGCTGGCTCCCACGATTCTGCTGGCCGCCTACCGGCCGAGCGCGGTGCTCCTGGCCAAGCAACTGGCCAGCGTGGACCGGCTGGCCGGCGGCCGGCTGGTGGTGGGCGTCGCCGCGGGCGGGCGGGAGGACGACTTCGTCGCGACCGGCGTGCCCTACGACGGGCGCGGGCGCCGGCTCGACGACCTGTTGGAGGAGATGGAGCGCGTGTGGTCGGGGGAGGGCGCGGTCCCCGGCGTCGGTCCGCACCCGGTCCGCGGGCGGATCCCGCTGTGGATCGGGGGTAATTCGGCCGCTTCCATGAGAAGGGCGGCCAGGTGCGGCATCGGCTGGATCTCTGGAAGCACCCCCCTGCACCGGTACGCGGAAGTGGCCGCCGAGGTACGGCAGGCCTGGGCGGACGCGGGCCGGACCAGCCCGCCGAAGCTGGGCGCCCTCGCCTACGTCGCCCCCGGAGCGGACCGTAACCGGGCCGGTGCCCGCTACCTGCTCGACTACTACGCCTACACCGGCGGCAAGGCCCGCTTCCTGGCCGACAGCCTGATCGCCGATGACGCCCGGCTGCGCGAGACGATCGACGGTTACGCCGCAGCGGGTTGCGACGAGCTCATGTTGATTCCCTGCACGTCCGATGCCGACCAGCTCGACCTGATCGCCAAAGTGGCCTTCGGTTGAGTCCCTTCGACTGAGTCCCTTCGACTGAGTCCTTTCGACGAGCCAAGGAGGATGCCATGCCGTACGCGGCCATCACCTACCGAGTCAAGCCCGGGCACGAGGAGGAGATAGCCGAGATCTTCGCCGGCTTCCAGCGGGTCGACAGCCCGGTGTTCACCGGCGACGACGGCGCCGCGGCCGGCCGGCTGCTCGGCACGGCCGTCTTCCTCAAGGACGACGTGCTGGTGCGGGTCATCCACTACGAGGGCGAGTTCGCCGCCATCGCCCGCCACATGGCCGGCCAGCGTGGGGTGCACCTGATCGAGCAGAGGCTCGCCCCCTACCTGCAGGAGCAGCGGGACACCAGTGACGAGGCCGGATTCAGCCGGTACTTCCGCGACGCCGTGATGCGCTGCATCTCGCAACTGTCCGTGCAGACCCATCCCGCGGCGAGGTGAACGTGCAGCCCACGTCGATCGCCGTGCTCGGGCTGGGCGGCATGGGGGCAGGGATGGCGCGTGCCCTGCTTGCCGCGGGTGCCGCCGTCACCGCGTACAACCGCACGCCGGACAAGGCCGTGCCGGTGGGCGAGGCGGGCGCCACGATCGCCGCCTCGGCGGCCGAGGCGGTAACCGGCGCCGAGGTCGTGCTGCTCAGCCTCGCCGACGAGGCAGCCGTGGAGCAGGTGCTGTTCGGCGAGCTCGACGGGCGGCTGCCGCCGGGCACGATCGTCGTGGACACCTCGACGGTCACGCCCACCTTCGCCGTGGCCGCCGCCAAGCGGCTGGCCGAGGCGGGGGTGCGGCGGGTCGAGGCCTGCGTGCTGGGCAACCCCGCCATGGCCGCCAAAGGGGAGTTGCGCGTCTTCGCCGCCGGTGAGGAGTCGGCCGTGGAGGACGCCCGCGAGGTGCTCCACGCGATCGGCCAGGACGTCCGCCGCCTCGGCCCGACGGGCAACGCGAGCGCGTTGAAGCTCGCGTTCAACCTGATGCTGGGCGTGCAGATCCTCGGGCTGGCGGAGGCGGTGCGGTTCGTCGAGACCATGGGCATCGATCGCGGCCTGCTGCTGGACGTCTTCGAAAGCAGCGGCTGGCGGTCGCCGGTGCTGTCGTTCCGCGCGCAGTTCATGCGGGCGCGGGCGTACCGGCCGGCGGCCTTCCGGTCCGCGCTCATGCACAAGGATCTCGCCCTGGCGAACCAGGAGGCGCTGGCACGCGGGACGGAGCTGCCGGTGACCGGTTGCGCCCTCGGCAGGTATGCCGATGTGCTGGCGAGCGGCCGCGGCGACGACGACGCGGCCACCGTGGCGGAGCCGCTCCCGGGCGGAGACGGATCGGCGCGATGATCACGGATCTGCTGTCCATAGCGGCGCTGGTGGGCAGCGGCATCGTGGCCGGGGTGCTGTTCGCGGTCGCGCTGAGCGTGCTGCCCGCGCTCTTCGCCATGCCGGCCGACCGCTACGTCTACACCCACCAGCTCGTCGGCCGCCGGTGGGATCCCACCATGCCGATCCTCGTGCTCTCGTCAATGATCATCGACGTCGTCCTCGCGGTGCTGACGAGAGCCGAGCCCGCCCTGCTCTTCGCCACGGCCGCCGTCCTGCTGCTCGGGGTCTCGGTGGTCTCGCACTTCTGCAACGTCCCGATCAACCGGGTGGTCAAGGCCCTCGATCCGGACGAGGTGCCGCCCGACTGGCGCGACCCCCGGCCGCTGTGGCGCCGATGGCATCTGCTGCGCACCGCGCTCGCCCTGCTGGGGGTGACGGTGAACGCCGTCGCCGTGGTGCTCGGCTGAGGCGTCGAGCACGAATCGAGAAGCTCTCCAGCCGGAGAGGTGAACCTGAAACTGTCCGAAGTGCCGTATTACGGCGCTGTTGACGGAATGGAGAGATCTGGAATGAACACCTTCGACCTGGACGAGCTGCGGGGCATCCTGCGCGGCATGGGAGGTGCCGACGAGGCGGCCCTCGACGGCGACATCGCGGAGACGGAGTTCGGCTACCTCGGCTACGACTCGCTGGCCCTGCTGGAGCTGTGCAACCAGTTGGAACGCCGCTACAGCATCCAGATCAGCGACGACGCGGTACTGAACATGCCGACGCCGGCCAAGGCGGTCGAGTACGTCAACTCGCTGCTGATGGCGGAGGAGAGGGCGTGACATGGCCGGGCACACCGACAACGAGATCGTCATTGCCGCGCCGATGCAACTCGTCTGGGACATGACGAACGACATCGAGTCGTGGACGGAGCTGTTCAGCGAGTACTCCGAGGCCAAGATCCTCTCGGATCGGGACGGCACGATCCTCTTCCGGCTCGCGCTGCACCCCGACGAGAACGGCAAGGTGTGGAGCTGGGTGTCGGCGCGGCGCCCGGACGAGGCCACCCGGACCGTCCGCTCGCAGCGGGTGGAGACCGGACCGTTCAAGTACATGTGGATCTACTGGGAGTACCTGCAGGAGGACGACGGCGTGCGCATGCGCTGGGTGCAGGACTTCGAGATGAAGGCGGAGGCGCCGATCGACGACGCGACGATGCAGGCGCGCCTCAACCGCAACACGCCCACCCAGATGCGCCTGATCAAGCAGAAGGTGGAAGCCGTCGCCGCGCGTCGCTAGGCGATGGTGCAGGAACGCGGCTCGGTGGCAGGCTGCCTGACTGGAGGGCTCATGCTGGAGATCGTCGTCTCGCTCGTCCTGCTGGCCAACGGCTTGGCCGCCGGGGTGCTGCTGGGCACCCAGATGGGCGGCTGGCCGCTGCTGGACAGCCTGCCACCGGACCGGTACGTGCACGCGCACGCGTTCTTCTCCACCCGTTTCGACCCGTTCATGCCCATCTGCCTGCTCATCACCACGCTCGGCGACCTCGCTCTCGGCCTGCTCGCCGGGAGTGCCACGGCTCGTGTGCTCTATCTGGCGGCGGCCTCGCTCTGCCTGGGCACGATCACGATCTCGCTGACCAGGAACGTGCCGGTGAACCGGTGGGTGCGAGCCCTGGACCCGGACAACCTGCCCGAGGACTTCGCCGAACGGGATCCGCGGCGGCGCTGGGGCACCTGGAACCGCGTCCGCACCGCCCTGACCGTTCTCGCCCTGCTCATCAACTGCGGCCTCGTCGGCCTGACCCTGTGAGCGCACGATCCAGGCGCCCGCGTCCGCGGTGACTCACTCCGCCTTGGCGGCCTCCAGGACGGGCACGCTTGCCGCCCGGCGCGCGGGCAGCGCCGAGGTCGCCAGCGTCGCCACCGCGGCACCCGCCGCGAGCGCCAGGTACAGCCACCACGGCGGGTCCGGGCGCAGGAACGAACTGCCGCTCGTCACGTGCAGCAGCGCCAGCGTGCCGATCCCGATCACGAGGCCGAGGATCGTGCCGAGGACCACCACGGTGGCCGCCTCCCAGCGGACGATCGAGCGGATCTGCCTCATGGTCGCGCCCACGGCGCCCAGCAGCCCGAACTCGCGGGTGCGTTCTACGACGCTCATCGTCACAGTGGTCGCCATCCCGAACAGCGCCAGCAGCAGCGCCATGCCGACGAAGCTGTACGTCGAGCGCAGGGCCCGGGTGAGCGACTGCGACGCCGCGGCCACGTAGGCGTCACGGTCGAGGACCCGCACCCCGGGCACCCCGGCCACGGCGCGCGCCAGAGCCTCCGGCGAGCCGCCCCGCACGAGCACCGCCAGGGCGGCGGCGTTGACGTCGAGCCGGTCCATCGTCGCCGGAGCCACCAGCGCCTGATCGGCGAACAGGTGGGACGGGTCGTGGTACGAGCCCGCGATGGTGAGCACGGTGCGGCCCTGCGCGCCGCGCACGATGATGTCCTCGCCGCGCCGGAGCCCCCGTTCCTTCATGACGGCCGACGACAGCGCGATCTCCCCTTCCCGCAGCGCGGGTGGCCGGCCGCCCAGTCGCAGCACGTCACGCAGCCCCGCCTGCTCGGCACCACTGACCAGGAAGCGGAACGGCTCGGCCGCCGCTCGCGTCGGCTTGGCCGGCACCAGCGTGACCTCGGTCCGTGTCAGGACGGCCGTTCTGGACACCCCCGGCGCGCCCGTGACCTTCGCCGCGACGTCGCGGCCCAGGGGCGCGGGCGCACCCTCGGCGGTCCTGGCGGTCGAGGTGATCGCGTGCTCGGCCGCCATCACCTCCCGTCCCGCCTCGCGGAACCGGTCGTTCACCGACATCGTGACCAGCGCCAAAGAGGCGACCAGCGCGACACCCAGCATCAGCGACGACGCGGCCGAGGAGACCCGGCGCGGGCTGCGCGTGATGGTGGCGTGCGCCAGCCGTCCGGTCTCCCCGCTGACCAGCGTCCCGATGCGGCCCACCAGCCCGCCCAGCGGCCCGACGAAGAACGGGGTGAGCACGGCCAGCCCGGTCACCGCCAGCATCGACGCGAAAAGGATCATCAGCGTGATGGCGAACGTACGATCCGAGCCGGGCGGATCGCTGACGCGGACCGTCACCGCCACCGCGCACAGGAAGCAGGCGCCGACGAAGATCACGGATGCGGACAGCAGGCGTGGCCAGCGCCGTTCCCGGGGTTCGGCGACCGTGCTGCGCAACGCCTCGATGGGCGAGACGCTCCCGGCGCGGTACGCCGCCCGCCACGCGGCGGCCTGGGTGACCAGGAGACCGACCACGACCGGGACGGCCAGCGCGACCAAGCCGACCTGGGGGGCGGAGGCGGACACGTCGAAGCCGTCCCGGGCGAACAGCCAGATGATCATCTCGGCGAGCGGGAAGCCCGCGGCCACGCCGCCCACCGCGGCGACCGCGCCCAGTACCAGCGCCTCCAGCCGGATCAGGCGGCCGATCTGCCGCGGTGTGGCGCCGATAGCGCTCAGCAGCGCCAGCCGGCGGGTGCGCTGCCGGACGAGGGTACCGAAGGTGTTGGCCACCACGAACAGCCCGACAAAGATCGCGACGGAGGCGAGCATGCCGACGACACCGGCGATCGAGGCGCCCTCACCGGAAGCGGCGGCGGTCTGCGCGTTCCGTACGGACTCCGCAGTGCGCACCGTGACGGCCTCGCCCAGGTCGCGGGCCAGCTCGCCACGCAGCCGATCGGCGGAGACGCCAGGTGCGGTTTTCAGCCAGACGCTCTGCCAACTGCCCGCGGGCAGCATCGCGGCGCGCTGCACGGTCTCGGGCGGGGCCAGCACCAGGTCACCGGCGGCCACCGCGCCGCGGCCCTGAACACTGACGATCCCGGCGATCCGCACCTGGCGCGTCTGGCGGGGCAGTGTCAGCGTCATGGTGTCGCCGACGCGCAGATCCCCGGCGAGAGACATGTGCCGGACGATCGCCACCTCGCCGTCCGCGGTGGGGGCGCGTCCCGCCTCCAAGCGGTAGGGGTTCAACTCCGGATCGGAGACCCAGGGACGCAGCAGCGTACGGCCCTCGGCCGCCGCCGTGATCGCCTGCCCGTCGGTCCGGGAGGCCGTCACCGCAGTCGTGGCGTCCCCGACTGCCGCCGCCACCCCGGGCCGGGAGGCGACCTGATCGAGCCGGATCCGGCCGTCGGGCGGCGCGAACGGGTCGCCCGGATCGACTGTGCCGCCCTGCACCAGCACGTCCGCGTGGACGTACTCGCTGGCGTCGCTGCCGGCCACCGCCTCCTGCGCGCGCAGTGCGAACTGCAGCGAGCCCGCAATGAGCGCGATCGATCCCAGCGCCGCCAGCAGGGTGGCGGTCAGCCGCAACCAGCCCTCGGCGAACGTCCGGCGCGCGATGAGCCACAGGGGGTTTCCCATGGCCTCAGCCCTCGATCTTGCGCATGCGGGCATGCACGGCGTCGATGGTGGGTCCGGCCAACTCGTCCACGATCGCCCCGTCGGCCAGGAACAGCACCCGGTCGGCGTACGCGGCGGCCACCGGATCGTGCGTCACCATGACCACTGTCTGCTGGTAGTCGTCGACCGCCGCACGCAGGAAGCCCAGTACCTCCGCGCCGGAACGGGAGTCCAGGTTTCCGGTGGGCTCGTCGGCGAACAGCACTTCCGGCCTGGTCAGCAGCGCCCGCGCCACGGCGACCCGCTGCTGCTGGCCGCCGGACATCTCCGTGGGACGATGGGCCAGCCGCCCGCGTAGCCCCAGCGTGTCCACGACCGTGTCGAACCACCCCTGATCCAGGTCACGGCCCGCCAGCCGTCCGGTGAGCCGGATGTTCTCCTCCGCGGTCAACATCGGCAGGAGGTTGAACGACTGGAAGACGAACCCCATCCGGTCGCGGCGCAACTCGGTGAGCCGGGTGCGCGACAGTCCGGTGATGTCGACCTCACCGACGACGATGCTGCCGGACGTCACGGTGTCCAGACCGGCCAGGCAGTGCATGAACGTCGACTTCCCCGACCCCGACGGCCCCATGATCGCGGTGAACTGGCCGCGGACGAAGGACACGGAGACTCCGCGCAACGCGCTCACCGCGCCATCGCCGGCACCGTAGGTCTTGACCACATCCGCCGCCGTCATGACCAGCTCGGAGACACGCTCGCCGGGCGGAGCCCCGATCATCGATGCCCTCCCGCGCGGGGGGAGAGCGCGTGCCGTGCGTTCATCCTGCGCGTGCGCCGGCGGGTCAGCCCGGGCATGAGGATCTCTCCTGGTCGACGACATATAGGTGCGTTCCGAGATAGTCTCACTCTGAGATTTTATCAGGCGGTAGTAGAATGGGCGCATGCTCCAAGACCTGCTCGAGCGCTTCCTGGCCGGCGACGGCGGCCCGGCCGCCGACCAGGTGGGGCTCGGCATGCTGCTGGCCGAGGTGCACAACCAGAGCCGGGAGCGGCTGAACCAGGCGCTGCGCCCGCTCGGCCTCAACGTCCGCGGATTCGCCATGCTGCTCGCGCTGCCGATGTACGGCCCGGTCAGCCAGCGGGAGCTGATGGACCGTACAGGCATCGAGAAATCCGCGATGGTCCGGCTCATCGACGAGCTTGAGGAGGGTGGGCTGGTCTCCCGCCAGCGGGCACCACAGGACCGGCGCGCGTACTGCATCGTGTTGACACCTCACGGCGAGCAAACCCTGGCGGAGGCGCGGCAGGCCACCGAACAGGTGGGGGGGCACCTCTTCGGCTGGCTCGCCGACCCCGAGCGCCGACAACTGGTCGATCTGCTGCGTGGCGTGGCCGAACGCGCCGCCCCATCCGGCCCGAGGCTCCTGGGCCGTGTTTCATGAGCCTTGAGCCGCACGCTGATCGCAACGACGGCTTCACCGGGTACGGCGGTCAAGTGTCCGAGAACACGAAGATCATGGTGTTGCGGCATGAGGTGGCGGTGCCGCGGCGCGACGCTCTGGCTGGCCGTACTCGACCATGGCCGCGCTGGAGACCGGCCGCGCCTCTCGGACCTGGTGCTGAATGCCCAACGGCCACGCCCCGACGACGATGAAGCCGCCGTCACCGCGACACAGGTCCTGGTCGCCCGTCTGATCGAAGCCGGCCGGTGGCGAGATGGTGACCCGGACATCCTCATCGCGCCCGACGTCGGCTACGACACCGCGCGCCTGACCGTCCTGCTGGACGGCCTGCCGGTGGAGGCGCCGGCCCGCCTACGCTCCGGACCACGGCCACCGCCACAACCGGTACGGCAAGGCCGCCGATCCTCCGGCGGGCCTGCATCTTCGTCCGGGGCGGCTATCGACGGATGACAGGCAGCCGATCGGCCACGGTGAGAAGCAGCGGATGTTTCGTCTGCTCGGTCAGGAACGCCTGGCAAGCACAGCAAGGCGGCTTGTACGGTCCGTACGCGAGAGCGGCCGCCGAGCAACCAGCCATGATCAACGACGAGGTCAGAGGCCGGCGAGGACCGAGAAAACCCCAGGTCGAACGCGGTGTTGAAGAGTAGGGCGGGCGGGACTTGAACCCACGACCCACGGATCATGAGTGGAATTGATCTTGTCGCCTGGTAGGTCGCCTGACCTGCGCCTCACGACAGATTCTCTCGTGTTGGGTCCCAGCCATTCCGCGTATATGCCGGATCTTGATCCCGTACTTGTACTGGTCGCTTCGTGGGTCTTGAGGTATCCGCCGGCCGTAACTGGCTTCGTTCGCTACGGATCAGGGTGCGCGGAACCTTCTATTTACAAGGTGCCCAAAGGGACTTCGTGGGTGTTCATAGGTGTCCGCCACCTCGCCTGACGGCATCCTCGTCGTTCGTCTCCGTACACCACAGTTTAAGATCGTCCGTTCGGGCGGCTCCCATACCTGGGCACAGGTCAGGTGGGGCGGGTGGCATCCTCCTGCCTTTCCGCCGCTGAGCGGTGCTTGACTGCTCGGTGGACCGGGGCTGAGGAACGAAGTCCCGGACCGTCGATCGCCCCCAGCCAGGAACGGCGGCCCCGCCACAGTCAGGCGATCGTGAGGGCGGTACTGTCCCTGCACCTCCCGACCGTACGCTGGCGTTCCCCTGGCTTGAGGTTCTTCCCGATCATCAGGGATGAGGAAGTCGGCAGGGAGCTGGTGAATCGGGTCCTGATAGTGGGCGCCGACGCGATATCCGGGACTACGACCCCTTGGCCAGGCGCCTCACCAGGAAGAACGCTAGGCCGTGGACACGCGCTCGGACGACGTCATCTCAGGCCGCATGGACCCAGCAGAGAAAGTGGCTTCCTACCAGTCGGTGAGGTCGACCAGGCGGACGCAGCAAGGATCGGGTTCAGCGTAGCGGTAGGTTTCGGTGATGAGGGATGGAAGCGCGGGCAAGAGAGCTGTGAGGGCTCCTGACGGGCGCGTGTCCACCGCGACAACGCCTTCCGGGACTTTGCTGGAGGCCAGGTAGAGCCGGAGTCTGTCTGCGGAGCGGAACAGGAATCCGAGCAGGAGCGGATCAAGCCGCTCCTCTCTCCAGGGCCATACGAGGGTACGCAGGATCGTGTAGACGTTGTCCTCGGGTGTGGGCGCGGAGAGATCGACCGACAGGGGATGATGCACCGTGATGAGGGGGATTCCCATCAAGTCGCTGACGTGGCGGCCTGGGTAGCGGTCGTTGTCTGTGCAGATCGTGCGGAGGATCCCGGCGATGTCCCGGCCGGTCAGGTAGTAGTCGTCGACGTTCAAGGGGATTTCGTAGCCGACCATCTGGTCTGGTTCGTCGACTGATCCGTTCGGGGGGCCGAGAACCACGCACACCGATGGTGCGGATGCCGGCGCCGGAAGGATTCCGCGGATGTGCACGGAGCCGGTGAGTGGGGTCTGCGTATGGTGAAGCAGCAGGGCGACAATGTCGGCCTGCTGCTCTGTGATGTCCTCGTCCAACACCCTTGTCTCCACTGGTTCATCAAGCTGGGGCATCTGTTGCCCTTCACGCCCTAGCAGTAGGCGATGATCACACCCCTCATCTCTTACCACCTTCTCCGACACCCGCGCGGCGTTGGCACTAGGGGGTGTCCCGTGGATCTTCGGCCTGCTCTACGGCGATGGAGGCGATTCGGCTCCGCTCGCTCAGGGGCAGGCCGTGGGCTTTGGCCCACTGGCGGATCTCGGCACTTTTGTCGCGGCTCATCGCACGCCGACCGCCACTCTGGACAGCGCTGACGAAATGCAACGTGCTCAGAGTGGACAAAGTGAGCGCTACACCGGTCATCTTGGCCGCCAACGCGAAAGCCCGAGCGACAGAGTCCTCGGCCATGCGGGCTGACCAGGAATCAAGCATTCCCTCGTCCTGCGGGGGCTCGAGGACCATGCCGACCTGACGCATTAAGCCGTTCAGCCGATCAGGATCACTGCCCCATCGCCTGTCCGGCTCCCGTGAGAGGAATCTCGTGATGATGGTGCCATCAACGGCATATTCGAATCTGTGCTCGGCGTAGTCGTTGCGACCGACGCTGACAACCTCGCCAGCCCGAGACAGCTGGTTCATCATCAGCACGGCTTGCCCGCCCCACGGCTCGATGGCCACGCTCCACTCGCCGACCTGTGCGACGCCGACGTACCTGACGTCCGCAGCGTCCTCGAAGTAGGCTCTGGCACGACCGCACAGCTCTTTGAAGCTCATCGTTTCCGCTGGCGTGACAGGTTCGAAGCAGCTCAGCACCTCGGCTGGGTCGAGCCGGTGGAGAAATGACACGCAGAAGGTGTCTCCGAGCAGGTCGTGCTCATCTCCTTGGTGCTCTTCCAGCCAGCGGAACTGGCTGAGGAGATCGGTCACCGTACCTCCCTTGATCGGCTGGCGACATGCTGGCAGTCTGCACCGACAAACCGCGGCCATATGTCCCACGCCCAAGGGGTTGCCACTTCGATCACGAGACGGGGTAACGAAGCCAGATCCTGATCGAGGCAACGTCGATGGTGCCCTGATAGATCCTCTCGCGTTTGTCGGTGCGTAAGGCCACCGCACGGTAATCCTTCAGCTTGTTGACGCACCGCTCGGCGGTGTTGCGCTCCTTGTACCACTCAGCATCGAAGCCGGGCGGTCGTCCACCCCTGCGACCTTGCCTGAGACGGTTGGCTCGCTGATCCTTCTTGATCGGGATGACGGCCTTGATGCCGCGCCGACGCAGGTAGGCGCGATTACCCCGGGACGAGTACGCCTTATCGGCCAACACCCGCCCAGGACGCGTACGGGGACGGCCCAGGCCGCGAGGCGCGATCCGCACCCGCTCCAACACCCGCCGGAAGTATGGACTGTCCCCATGCTGGCCAGGGCTGATGAGCGTCGCGATCGGACGGCAACGCCGGTCGGCGACCAGGTGAATCTTGGTGCTGAACCCGCCCCGCGAGCGGCCCAGCGCCTCTCGTCCCTTCACCGGTTTGTGATCTACAGCACCCCCTTTACCGGAAGTCGGCCGGCGGCGCCTGACGAGCTCCGGCGGCATGCTGGTGGAGCCAGGTGCCGTCCATCGACCAGCGACGATGGCGGTTATAGACCGTCTTCCAGTTCCCGTAGCAGGACGGTAGATCACGCCATGTGATGTTGGTTCGTGTCCGGAGGAACACCCCATTGATCACCGTCCGGTGATCCGCCCATCGGCCGCCCTGCCGTGGGTTGACCGGCAGCAGCGGCGCCAGCCGTTCCCACTCCTCATCGGTGAGATCGTGGCGCTTCAGACGCTCATCATCCACACGGATGATCTACATCAAAGCATTATCAAAGATCCACGGGACACGCCCTAGCGAACCCGAAGAGTCCAGACGTGCTGCCGATGATCGTGAGCTTTCAAGAGCGATGTTGATGCCGGCGCGGTTCCCCGCGCGAGACCGGCCCCCAGGCCGCAGCTCGCGCGGGGAGGGCCGCGCGGGCTGCGGCGGCGCAGCCGCCGCCTCGACGAACTCGGCGGCGTTTCCCGCCGCACCTTCTACCGCTGGCGGGAGATCGGCAAGGCGCCGGAAGGCATCCGCCTCCCGAACGGCGAACTCCGCATCAACCGCAGCGACCTCGAAGCCTGGCTCGAATCCCTCAGGAGCGCGGCATGACCACTTCGTACAAGGTCAAGTTCTGGGACATCCGCACCAACACCCGATCCGACGGCACCGGCAAGAAGCCTCGGATCGTCTGGCACACCGTCCGTTGGACGGTCGGCGACCGTGAGAAGTCCTCGACCTTCAAGACGAAGGGCCTGGCCGAGAGCTTCCTGTCCGACCTCCGGCAGGCGGCCAAGAAGGGCGAGGCGTTCGACGTGGAGACCGGCCTCCCGCTGTCGATGGCCAAGGCCAAGGACACTCGGACCTGGTACGCCTTCGCCGTCGCCTATGTCCACACCTGGTGGCCTCACGCGGCGGCCAAGTCCCGCGAGGGCATGACCGACACCCTCGCCACCGTCACCCGCGTGCTGGTCAACGACGCGCCAGGCCGGCCGTCCGATGAGATCATCCGGCGGGCGCTGCGCGAGTACTCCTTCCTCCCGGAGGACCGCAGGTCGCAACCATCACCGGAGATCGCTCGGACCGTGCGCTGGCTGGAGGCGTCGTCGCTCCCGTCAAGCGCTCTGGAGGAGACCAAGCAGGTGCGGGGCGTCCTGGAAGCCCTGTCCTTGCGCATGGACGGGAACGCGGCCGCCACCTCCACCTATCGCCGCAAGCGGGCCATCATCCATCACGCTCTGGAGTACGCCGTCGAGCTGGAGGAGCTTTCGGCAAATCCGCTGCACAAGGTCAAGTTCCGCAAGGCCAAGGTGAGCGGCGAGGTCGATCGGCGCTCGGTCGTCAACCCCGGACAGGCGCGGGAACTGCTGACGGCGGTGACCTACGTCGGGCGCTCGCGCGGTCCGATGCTGCGGGCACTGTTCGCCTGCATGTACTTCGGCGGCCTTCGACCGGGAGAGGCGGCAGGTCTCCGGCACGACAACTGCTTGCTCCCAAAGGAGGGGTGGGGCTTGCTCACCCTTCAGAAGACCCGCTCGGAGAGCATCAAGCGATAGGCACGACGAGCGGCGCCTGAAGCATCGCGACGTGAAGACGACCCGCGTCGTGCCCATCCCACCGGAACTGGTGGCCATCCTTCGCGAGCACATCGAACGGCACGGCGTGGCCGAGGACGGCCGGCTGTTCCGCACGCGAACCGGTGCCGTCTTCTCGGGCTCGACCATCTCCAAGGTCTGGAAGGAAGCGCGGGCCTTCGCCCTCACCCCCGACCAGGTCACCTCCCCGCTCGCTGCCCGGCCGTACGACCTGCGGCACGCGGCCGTGTCGCTCTGGCTCAACGCCGGCGTCCATGCCCCGGAGGCCGCCGAGCGTGCCGGGCACGGGGTAGATGTGCTGCTCAAGGTGTACGCCAAGTGCATCGACGGACAGCGTGAGGTCGCCAACGGCCGGATCTTGGAAGCCCTGTCGCGGTGATCGCGCGGAACGCAATGGACCCCGGACTCCATCCGGGGTCTTTTGCTGTGCGCGACCTGGGGAAACCGCCCCGAGATCCATTCCGTGTATGTTCCGCGACGGGTGGCACACGACTGCTCCCGGCTGCCTCTGACTGCCTGCCCGCGAACCCCGCCATCCTGCGAAACCCCTGCTCAGAGAGTGAATGCGGTAGTGAGGTGAGTAGGGCGGGCGGGACTCGAACCCACGGCCCACGGATCATGAGTCCGATGCTGTCGGCGTCTCCGCTGAAACGCCGGCAGAGGCCTCCGTCTCGGGCTGAGCAGATGGGCGGCGGGATTGCTGCTCGCGCAGGAGCGCCTGCGCGACGGCGGCGGCCGTGACGGCCTCTTCGCGTTGCTGCTGGGCGGCCTTCAGCGCGCTGGTGAGGCCAGCGAGTTCGCCCCGCAGCCGTTCGGCCTCGTCGAGCGACGCGGCTCTGGCTTGGTCAGCGAGGGTGCGGGCCTGCTCGGCCACGGCGGCCGTGGTGACCGCCTGTTCGCGCCGCTGACGTTCGGTGGCCAGCGCCTGGCGTAGCCGGTCGGCCTCCTCGGCGTGCGCCTCGGCGGTGCCGCGGGCTTGGTCGCGTTCCTGTTCAGCCTTCCGGGTCTGGGCTTCCTGTTCCTGCAGCTTGTGACGGAGGCCGCCGAGTTCGCGCTGCCGGTCGGCGGCCTCGTGCTCCAGTGCGGCGATGCGGGCGGTCGCGGCGGCGTGCAACTCGGTGAGCTCGGCGGTTCGCCGGCGAGCGACATCATGGTCCTGCTCGGCCCGGCGCTGCCGGTCGGCGGCTTCGGCGGCGAGCCGCTCGGCCTGAGCACGTGCGTTCTGGTGCTCGCCGACCTGGCGCCAAGCGTCCTGCTCGCGTTCCTCGGCACGGTCGCGGGCGGTCTCCGCCTGCTTCCGTGCCTGCTCGGCAGCGGCGATCCGCGTGGTGGCGGCGGTGGCCACGGTCGTCGCGCGCTGCTCGGCCGCCGCGGCGGCCGAGCGAGCCTCCTCAGCGGCCTGCTCGGCGGCCTCGATCTGGGCGAGTGCGCCGTTGTTCAGCTCGGCGAGCTGGGCGCGCAGCGCGTTCTGAGCGGCCTGCCATTGCTCGCCGGCGGTGAGCAGCGGGGCAAGGAGGTCCTGGACGCGGAGCAGGGCGTTGGCGACGGGGGCGGCGTGCGCGGTGGTACGTGCCCGGTAGGCCGCGGCGCGGCAGGCGTCGCTGCAGTACTTGGCCCGGCTGCTGCGTCCGGGCAGGGCCTTGGCGCAGCCGGGGCCGGCGCACCGCGGTTCCGGTTCCTCGCCGTTCATCCCGTTATCGCCAGTCTGTCCGGTCTCTGCCGGAATGCTCTCCACTGCAGTTTCCTGATCGTCGGCCACGGTCCGAAGACTAGCGTTCTCAGCGTTCGAACGCATCTGTTTCGTGCGTACGCGAACGGTTGAGTGTCGGAAGCCTGACCCGTGATAACCTTCCTTATCAGAGGTCAGGATGGGATTGGTGGGAAAGGGGAGAAAACGGACATGGGGTACGGCGGGCTGATCCAGCCGGCGGGGGAGCGGCCCCCGATTTCCGGGACACCGGAAAACCACGCCGCGCACACCGCGGCCGACTACGCGCTCAGCGACGAGACCCGGAAGTTGATCGCCGACGGCGTGCCGGCCAACACCCGCCGCGCCTACACCCGCCAGTGGGCCGCCTTCGCCGCCTGGTGCGCCGCCCACGAACGCCTCGCCCTGCCCGCCACCGAGCAGACCCTGGCCGAGTACACCGCCCAACTGTGCGCGGCCGGGCAGGCCCCGGCCAGCATCGAGCAGGCTCTGGCCGCCGTCCGCACCATGCACCGCCTGTCCGGCCACCCCGGCCGGCCCGGCACCGAGGCGGCCCGGCTGGCGCTGCGCGCCTACAAGCGCAGGCGCGCCGACGACGGCGGGCGGGCACAGCGCGAGGCGCCGCCCATCACCATCGACGCGCTGCGTGCGATGGTGAGCGCCTGCGACCTCACCACCGCCCGCGGGCTGCGCGACCGGGTGCTGCTCGTGCTCGGCCTGGCCCTGATGGGGCGGCGCAGCGAGCTCGTCGCCCTGACCCGCGACGACGTGCGCGAGGTCGCCGACGGCCTGGAGGTCACCATCCGCACGTCCAAGACCGACAAGGATTCCCGCGGCGAGACCATCGCCATCCCGCGCGGCTCTCACCCGCTCACCGACCCCGTCGCCGCATGGCGCGACTGGCTACAGGTACTGGACCAGGCCGGGCACACCTCCGGACGGCTGCTGCGCCGCCTCACCCGCCACGGCACCGTCGGCCCCTCGCTCGGCGCGGACGCGGTCAACGTCATCGTCCGCGACCTGGCCGTCCGCGCCGGGGTCCCGTCCGCCGACCGGGTCACCGCGCACAGCCTGCGTGCCGGCGGCGCCACGGTCGCCTATGCCGCCGGGGTCCCGGTCTCGGTCATCGCCAAGCACGGCCGCTGGGCCCCAGCCTCGCCCGTGGTGCTGCGCTACATCCGCGCCGTCGACCGCTGGCGCGACAACGCGATGCGCAACGTGGGCCTCTGACCAGCCAAAACAGCACGGCATCGGCAAGGCGCCGGGTGGAGGAGAGCACGTGCCGCAACCCTGTCGACCGCGGCAAGCCTCAGGAGATCCGTGCTCGTGGACGGCAGCGGTCTTCCGATCGGCTGGGTCTCGGCTGCGGCTGACCAAAACGATGCAACTGGCATGACCTGATCTTCTATCGGCCTCAGGAGAACACCCGCTACACCCACATCGACGCGTTGTTCGGTGAGGAGGCGGTCGACTGGCAGCTGATCGAGACGCATTGGAGTGACCTGCTGCGTACCGCGATCTCGATCCGGGAGAACCGGCTGTCGTCGTTGACGCTGCTGCGCCGGCTCGGCAACCACTTTCGTAAGAACCGCCTGTATCGCGCCTTCCGCGAACTCGGGCGCGCGATCCGCACCGTCACGCTTTTGCGCTGTTTGTCCGAACCGGGGTTGCGCGAGCAGATCACCCAGGTCACCAACCGCAACGAGGCCTTCCACGCCTTCGCCGACTGGCTGATGTTCGGCGGCAAGTTGATCGGCCACAACGATCCTGACCACGAGGAGAAGGTGGTGAAGTTCAATGAGCTGATCGCCGACTGCGTCATCTACTCCACCGCCTGCGACATCACCGACGCCGCCAACGACATCGCCGCCGAAGGTCGGCCGGTCGACCTGGACGATCTGAGCCACCGTCTCGCCCTACATCACGAACACCGTGCGCCGGTTCGGCAACTGGACGCTCGATCTGACCCCGCCGGATCAGAACCCGACCACCCGACTCGACCTCGAACCCCGTGTGCTGTTCGCGACCTGATCGCAGGAAGACATCGTTGGCAGGGTTGCAACGGCACTCTTTGTCCGCCACTGGAGCGTCGGTCCGGTGTCTCTCCGACCGGCGCCGTGATCATGAAATGTCGCACCAGGCACAATGAATGCACTGTTCTGTCAACAGTGATGAGACGGTTTGCGACCGCCGGCGGAAAGCGGGGTCAGGAAGGGCGGCCCAGCGGGTGGTGGACCCAGATGTTGGGTTCGACGTAGACGGCGTGCTGGTGGGTGAGGCTGGCCTGTACGGGCACCAGGGCGCCGGGCACGATCACCGGTCCGTCGGCGTCGAAGGGCAGGCCGGTCCATTCCCGCCATTGGGTCAGGGATCCGGCCACCGTCATGGAGGCGGGTGCGAGGCCGATGATGGTGCCGCCGGCGCGGACGTGGGTGCGCAGCCACGGGTCGGCGGGCAGCCCGTCCTCGGGGCGGGTGCGCGTTGCGTAGTCGGCCATCGGGGTGTGGGGTTCGTGGTGTTTGCGGGTGGGCCTGACTGGGGCGACGACGTGGGTGAGCCCGGCGGTGCGGGCGGCGTCCTTCAGGGCGGCCAAGACCCGGGCGGGCAGGCCGGTGCCGCGGTGGGTGGGTTGGACGGTGATGGCGAGCAGGCCGAGGGTGTCGGGTGGGGTGCCGGTCTGGGTGTCGGCGAAGGCCCAGGTGAGGATGTCGTCCCAGCCGCCATCGGGCAGCCGTCCGCGGCCGGGGAGCGCCAGTGCGA
The DNA here is from genome assembly GCF_900109355.1 of Nonomuraea pusilla. Classification (GTDB taxonomy): domain Bacteria; phylum Actinomycetota; class Actinomycetes; order Streptosporangiales; family Streptosporangiaceae; genus Nonomuraea; species Nonomuraea pusilla. Next base: position 555,667 of record NZ_FOBF01000002.1, on the reverse strand, counting down.
ACGGCACGCCATGGCCACGGGCGATGACCTGGCCGTCGGCGCTGGTGGCCACGACCGAGAACTGCGGGAAGCGGTCCTGCAGGCGTGCGTGCAGACTCCAGCGGCCGGCCAGGTCGCCGGCCAGGAAGGCGGGCATCTGCGGCCCCTGGCCGGCGGCGCCCTCTCCGTACGTTCCTTCCCCGTGCGCGCCCTCCCCGTGGTCCTCCTTCCTCGGGGTTCCCTCTCCCGCGGCGGGGGCCAGATGCGGGCGTTCGGCCACGGTGGTGATCCGCACGTCGCGGCGGGACGAGACCGGGAGGTGCGCAGGGCCGCTCTGGCTCACCAGCCCGGACGAGGTCGCGATGATCGACGTGGGGAGGGCGGCGGTCGCGCTGGTCGGTGCGGCCTGCGGGGGCGGGGCGTCGCCGAACAGGTGGCGGGTGGCGGCGGGCAGGTCGATGATCCCGTTGAGGCAGCGTTCGGGCTTGCCGTGGGCCTGCTCGGTGGTGCAGGGGCGGGCGGCGGCCAGCAGCGCGTCGCGGACCGCGAGGGGATCGGCCGGGCGGCCGAGATGGCGCTGCAGGCTGACCAGCAGCGCGGCGGCGCCGGTGACCAGGGCGACCGAGATGCAGGTGCCCTTCTGGGCCTTGATGCCCCCATCGCCGGGGGTGGCGCCGTAGACGGCTTCGCCGAGCGCGACCAGGCCGTGCCCGGCGTAGGCGGGGCCGTGGTTGCTGAAGAAGAACATGGCGCCGTCGGCGCGGTGCGCGCCGACGGCGAGCACGCCAGGCAGGTTGGCCACGGCGATGCTGTGCTTGCCGTAGTCGTTGCCGGCCGGGGCGGTGACCAGCACCCCCGCCTCGATCGCGGCGGCTACGGCGCGTTTGAGCATCGGGTCTGCGTCGTGGGAGGCGGTGTGGTGGGCCAGGGTGTACTGGATGATGCTCGCCCCGGCCTGGACGAGTTCTTCGATGGCGCGGGCGGCTGAGTGCGGGTCGGGCACGTGCTCTTCGCCGGCGGGGTGGTTCAGCATGATGAGCCGGCAGCCGGGGGTGAGGCCGGGCAGGACGCTGCCGGGACGGCCGGCCAGCACGCTGGCGGTCCAGGTGCCGTGCTCGCGGGCCTGGTCATCGGCCGCGATGGAGGGCAGCCACCACGGCTCACGCGCCTCGACCTGAGCGCCTGCCAGGCAGGGGTGGGACAGATCAGGCGGGCCATCGACAACGCCGATGATCACTTCCGGGTGGCCGTGGGTGTGCCGGTGCAGGGCGGTGATGCCGGGCACGGCCTGGACGGGGTAGCGAGGCGGAGCCGGCGGGGCCGCCTCCTTGGCCGCCGGTGGGGTGGAGCCGCCCGCCCGCTCCCGTCCCCGCTCTCGTTCCTGCTCCTGTTCCGGGGGGCGGGGCTGGTCCCGGCGTGCCGGCGGGGCGGAGAGCGAGGCCTGCGCTGGGGCGGGTGCGGGGTGAGGCATCGGGCGGGCGCTCCTTACATGCGGGTGGCAGGGGTTACCAGGTCGCCGACAGCATCGCTTCGTGGTAGCTGGGCATGCGGAAGGCGGCCGGGGCGCCGGTGTTGGCGTTGAACAGCAGCCACGCCTGAACCCGCCGCTGCTGGGCGGGTGTGGACTGTTGCAGGTCGATGGTGGTGTAGGGGTCGATGAGCTGCTCGCGGCGCACCGGCGGCGCCTGCGGCGGGAACGACGACGACATGAGCTCCTGTCCTTCCGGGCGAGGGCGGGTCAGGCTTCGGGCCAGGAGCGGACCGGGCCGAGGGTGACCGGCAGCACGTCCTTGACGTCGATGGTGAAGCGGTAGACGCGCTTGGCCCGCTTGCCGTTCTCGGGGTCGAAGAAGCGCAGCTTGACGTCCCAGCAGTCGGAGTCGGGGCGGCCGTAGGGGCTTTTCTCGGTGTCGATGTTCTGCAGCGCCATGCCGCGGCCGAGCGCTTCCGCGAGGGTCTCGCGCACCTGGACGGCGTTGGTGGCGGCGTAGTTGAGCGCCCGGTCCCGTGACGTGGCGCCGAAGTTGCGCAGGTCGTAGTAGATGCGCTGGAGGAAGTCGGCGACCGCGTCGTTGAGGGTGGCGCCGCTGGGGGCGGGGGTGCCGGCCTGGCCACGCTGGTTGTGCTCGGGAACGCCGCAGTCCACCACCGCCTGGGCGAGGGAGGCGACCGACCAGCCGTACAGGCCGCGGTTCAGGTTGACCTCGATCACCGGGACGTGCTGGCCGTTGAACAGCCGCACGGTGCGGCCGGGCAGCGTGCCGGGCACCGAGACGCGATCGACGAAGGCGGTGTTGTCCTCGGCGAGCTGCTGGCGTTCCAGGAAGTCGACCAGGCGCTCGTAGACACCGGGGCTGTAGCCGCCGACCGGCTCGATGGCGTAGATCGGGGTCAGGTCGAGGTTCAGCGTCCAGATCAGCGGCTTGGCCTCGGAGGGGTTCTCGCGCAGGTAGGCGACCATCTGACGCGGATCGTACGGGTTGCCCGGCACGCTGTGCCCGCCGGCGTCGACGTGCGGCATGAGCTGCTTGAAGGTGTCACGGCGGGCCTCGCTGCCGAAGTCGTAGCCGAGCGAGCCGAGCGCGTACACCAGCCGCCGCGCTCCGCTGGGGGCCTGTTCGGCGGAGGTGACCACGCCGGTGCTGATCGGGGAGGCTGCCACGACCGGCGCGGGCGCAGGCGTCGCGAACGTCGGTGCCGTCGGTGCCGTCGGTGCGGAGGCAGCCGCAGCCGGGGCAGGCAGGGACGCCTCACCGGCGCTGCAGCCGCACCCGCCGGCAGCGCCGGGTTGCGGGCCGCTCTGGCATGACAGGGTCAAGACGGCCTCGGCGCTTTGGCCCAGCAGGGTCAGAGCATCCGGCGCGCCCGCGGGCGATGGGGCCGCCGTGTCGGCCGAGGGGGTTGCTGAAGAGGTCGCAGAAGAGGTCGTCACAGCAGTCACCGCTTTCGTGATGTTGAGTGTTCCGTTCAAGTACCGCGCGCACGCCTCCGAGCCCGTTCCTTGATCGGCTGGTTCGGCGCCGTCCGGCCCAGTGGTGGGGATGCAGGGGTCGGCGGTGGCGCGCAGCAGCTCGCCGACCGCGAGTGGGTCGGGCTTGCCGCCGCGCTGCAGGTGCAGGCAGGCCAGCAGCGCCGCGACCCCGGCGACGATCGGCGCAGCCAGGCTGGTGCCCGACATCCGGCCGACCCCGCCGCCGGGCAGGGCGACCGGAATGTCATTGCCGGGCGCGAGCAGGCCCTGAAGTTGGCTGCCGGGCCCGAAGTTGCTGGACGGCAGCGGCCTGCCGGACTCGTCGCAGGCGCCCACGGCCAGCACGCCGTCCAGGGCGGCGGGCACGTGATCGCACAGGCAGCCGTCGTTGCCCGCCGCGGCCACGATCAGTACGCCCTGCTCGCGGCAGCGGCGCACCGCCCGGGCCAGGACGTCCTCGGCCTCGCTCGGGTCGGCGAGCTGGCCGCCGCTGATGTTGACGACGTGCGCGCCGGCGTCGCACGCCAGATCGATCGCCCGCGCGAGATCCAGCTGAGAGGTACGCAGCCCTTCGGCGAACACCGGCACGCTGACCAGCCGACAGCCCGGCGCCACCCCGGGGACGGGGCCGTCGTGCCTGCCAGCCAGCACACCGGCCACCGCCGTGCCGTGCGCGGCTTTGCGGCCGGAGGCCGCGCCGCCCGGCCACAGGTCGAGGATTGGGGTCAGCTTCGCGCCGGCCAGGGCCGGATGCTTGGCGTCGATCAGGCCGTCGATGACGGCGATCGTGATCCGGTCATCACCCACGGTGTGGTGCCACAGCTGGGCCATACCGGGGATGGCGGGCAGCTCGCCCATGTCGCTCCCGATGCGTGGTGAGTCACTCATTGGCCGGCCGGTCGGCGCGGTGAGCGCCCGGCAACCCCTGACAGGAGCCAGGGCGGGATGTTCGGGCGCTCACCGCCTCACCGGCTGCTACTCGTCGCCCTCACCAGCGAACGGGACCCGGAAGTTCCCCGCCACGGACTGCTCGACACCCGCGAACGGACGGGAGCCGTCCCAGGCCAAGGACTGCTCGACGCCGGCGAACGGGAACCGGAAGCTCCCCCACTCGGACTGCTCGACGCCGGCCTGCTCGGTGGAGGGGACTCCGGTGATCGAGCGGTGCACGGGGGCGGATTGGATGGGCAGGGTCATGACGTTCCTTTCCGTTGGGCATTGGCTTGCCGTCCACCATCATGCTCTTACTTGGTGTGACTTATTGGTTACATAGAGCTACTGTCGCCTGTGCGACTCGGCAGCATCCGATCCCCGCCGCTTCACGGCGAGGTGAGCGCCCGGCCTCCGCAGAAAGAGTGCAGAGCGGTCGAGCACTCACCCGCTCACCTGCTGCTACTCGTCGCCCTCACCAGCAAACGGCTTGCGACAAGGATGTTGAAGGACTGCTCGACCCCGGCGAACGGGAACATGGGGCGCCTGCTGTATGAGACCGCGGCCCGGGCCGAGGAGATCTTGTCCCTCGACGTCCAAGACCTCGATCTGGAGTTCCGCCGCGCCCGCGTCCGCTCCAAGGGCGGCGCCATCGAGTACGTGCACTGGGCCACCGCCACCGCCCGCCTGCTGCCCCGCCTGCTCTCCGGCCGCACCGCCTGGCCGGTGTTCCTGGCCGACCGGCGCGCCCCCGCCTCCGGCCGCCGCGCGCCCGCGGCCGCCGACATCTGCCCCACCACCGGCCGCGGACGGCTGTCCTACCCGCGCGCGGAGTACATGTTCAAGACCGCGTCCGCCGCGCTCGACCCGCACGGCGACGGCTGGACGCTGCACCAGCTTCGCCACTCGGCGCTGACGCACCTGGCCGCCGCCGGCCGTACCGCGCCGGAACTGCAGGCCAAGTCCCGCCATCAGCACCTGGCCAGCCTCGGCCGCTACGTGCGCCTAGGCGAGGAGGCCTCCGCCCGCATCACCGCCGAACACGGCCCCGCAGCCCGTCGGCGCAAGCGCTGAACCCGGACGCCGCAAGCACGCGGTGTGTTTCTGGCGTACTCCGGCCGTACCCGCACAAGGGATCGGTGATGAAGGTGGGAAGTACGGACACGTGAGCTTCTGCTGGTCGATGGCGGAGCGAGGAGGCGGGGACGCGCCGCCACGCCGCTGCCGGAGGGCAGAGCGTGGCGGCGCAGTCTCCTACTCGGTCTGCGGCCGCATCTCCGTGGTGGCCGGGGAGCGGCTGACGACCACGGCACCGACGGCCAGCCCGGCGATGGCGAGGACCGCGGCGATCAGGAACGGGTCTCCGGCGTGCACGGCGGGGGCGAACCCGATGCCCATGTAGACCGCTACGCCGCCGGCCCCGCCGAGCTGGTCGGCTGCTCGCTGGACGCCGGAGGCGATCCCGGCGTCCTCGTCGGTCGTTCCGCTGACCGCGATGTACTGCAGCCCCACCAGTCCGAAGCCCATCCCTGCGGCGATCAGCAGCATCGCCGGAAGCAGCCACGCCGCCCCAGCCCCCAGGGCTGCCACGAGCGCGATCACCGTCATCGCGCCCGCAGCGGCTCCGAGACCTGCCAGCACGCACGCGCGTGCTCCCCAACGGCCCAGCTGCCGCGGCACGAGAACCGAGGCCGCGATCAGCGCAACAGCCAACGGCAGCATCGTGAGCCCGGCTCCCAGCGGACCGATCCCGAGACGGTCCTGCAGGTAGAACGTGAACAGCAGGAATGAGGTCGACAACGCCCCGCTGAGCAGCATCGTTGTCAGGTTCGCCCGCACCCGGGCACGGTCGGCGAAGAAGGCCAGCGGCACCAGCGGGTTCGAGGACCGCGACTCGACCCGCACGAACCCGGCGGCGGCCAGTACCGCACCGGCCAGCGCCGCCAGGCTCACCCACGGGCTCGTCTCGGGTTCGCCTGCTTCGACCGCGGCGTAGGTGAACAGCAGCGGACACGCCGTCAGCAGGAGCGCGCCCGGCAGGTCCAGCCGGTCCCGTTCACGGGAAGCGGGACGGCCGCCCGGGACGAGCGCGAGCGCGGCCACGATCGCGAGCAGGATGAACGGCACCGAGATCAGGAAGGTCCAGCGCCAGCCCAGATGGGCGGTGATGACTCCGGAGAGGGCGAATCCCAGCACCAGCCCACAGCTGGCGACCGCGGCCCACACGCTCAGGGCCCGCGACCGGCGTGGCCCCTCGGGGAACATCAGCACGACGGTGGCCATCGCCGCCGGCAGTGCGATGGCCTCGCCGGCTCCCTGGAAGAGGCGCGCCGCCACCAGGACCGCGAACGAGGGGGCCAGTCCTGCCAGCAGCGATGCCGCACCGAACAGGGTCGTGCCGACCAGTAGCGTGCGGCGGCGGCCCAGCAGGTCGCCGAGGCGACCGCCGAGCATCAGCAGCCCGCCGCCGGTGATGGTGTAGCCGACCACTACCCAGGTCAGCGAGTGGCCGTCGACGCCGAGATCCGCGCCGATCGTGGGCAGCGCGATGTTGACCACGGTCACGTCGACCGCGATGAAGAACTGCAGCATGGACATCGCGCACAGTACGAGCCATGCGCGTGTGGGAGACGGGCTTCGCCCGCGGGAAGAAGCAATGCCTGAAAGCATCGAGTGCTCCGTCGCTCTGAAGAGTTTCCGAGCAGCACAGAGGGCCGCTCCGGACTGATCACGAAGCGGCTGGACGTTCCAGGATGGGTGGTGTTGAGAGTCGGACGTCCCGCCGCTAGCGGGACGTCCTGGTCACTGCCGCACAAGCGGCCGAGCACGATGCGCCTGACATGCCGATCAGACTAGCAGCGGCGCTCATCACCCCGGGGCGCGTCAGGAGCACCTATCCGCGCAACCTCTTAAAGCTCTCTAAGGGCACAGCGCAGAGGTCAGCAGGGCCATGGCCGCCTGATGAGGGTCGCCGGAGAACGGGGTGATCGACAATGCGACCTGTCGCGAACCATCCGCTGAGTTGAACGCCACCGTGAGGTAGCCCGGGGCGCCGCCGCCGTGGCCGAACGCAGTGCCGCAGGGAAGAGGCGCCAGCTCCAGCCCCAGCCCATACCCCCCGGTGGTGCCGGGATCCTTCATCTCCTTCAGCAGATCAGGGCGGAGCAGCTTGCCCTGGAACAGGGCGCGGTAGAACCGGTTGATGTCCCCGGTGGTGGAGATGATCTCGCCCGCCGCACCGGCCATCGTGGGATTGAACCGTGTGACGTCAACGGGGACGACCTTGCCACCCCTGGTGACCGGCACATATGCGTGGGCGTGCGGGCCGTACACCTCCGGCGAGGCTCCCGGCAGGCGGGTGTGCCGCAGGCCGAGCGGCCGCAGGATCCGCTCCCTGATCTCTGTCGCGTACGGCCTACCGGTGACCCTCTCGATCAGCATGCCGAGCACGATGTAGTTGGTGTTGGAGTACTTGTACGCGGACCCGGGTGGGAAGTCGCGCGGCAGCTTTTCCGCTCTTTCCACCAGTTCGCGTGCCGACCAGGTGCGGTAGCGCTCCTTGGGGATGCCCGCCTCGTCCATCATGCCCGTCGAGTACTCGGGAAGGCCGCTGGTGTTCTGGAGGAGGTGCCTGATCGTGATGTCGGCGCCCCCGTCCACGAGCTCCGGCAGCCACTGCTCCACACTGTCGGACAGGTGCAGCTTTCCCTCTCCCACCAGTTGAAGCACCACGGTCGCCGTGAACGACTTCGTCACGCTCCCGGCCCGGAAGCGCCCGTCCACCGGGGCCGGCTGGGCATTGTTCATCTTCGCCTTGCCGCTGGCGGCTCGCCAGGTCTTGTCCCCGTCGCGAACCTCGGCGATCGCGGCGACCGCACCGCCTGCGACGATCTTGTCCAGCAGCGCCTGCAAACCCGGCCGACCGCTCGGGCTCGCGTCTGCCGCCGCGGTGGCGGTCACGGCAGGCGTTGCCAGCAGCGACACGGTCAAGCACGCCACGACGGCCGCGCTGGTGCGTCTTCCCTTCACGTTGCTCCTCCGATTCACGGAGTCCGGCTCTCGGCCTCCGCCGTATCAAGATCCGGTACGAGAGGTCGGTGCGGCATCGGAGTCGTCCCCTAGGGAAACCCTGATTCCACACCGACGATCTCCGACTTGGGAAGGACGCCTGGCTGGCCTTCTGGCCAACCTCGGCCTTTTGGGCACTCGACGACTTCCACAACCCGCTGATGGCCCTGGGTCTCACGATGTGAGAACTCCTTCAGCCCTGGGTGATCTCGGGGTCGTCGCCGCAGAGCTCGCAGGCGCGGATGTGGCCGGCCATCGCGGCGACCTCGGGGCCGAGGAACAGCGGCGCGGTCGTTGGCGGTACGGACTGTTCAAGCGGGTCAGGGCGGTGCACGACCAACAGTGTCGAGTCAGCTTTTCGGCCCGGACATTGGCGGACAGTCCGGCGCGATAACACGATCTTCAGTGTTTCCACACAGGTCGTGGTGACCATCCGCACCACGATCCAGCTCACCGTCAATGGCTGTCCCCGCGTTCCTCGCCCCCGGATGCCCAAGCGCGACATCACCTCCAGTCGGAGCCGAAAGGGCAGAAAGCACATCAGGGAACGAAGCGGTATCTAATGATCGCCGCACCGGGCCGCTCACCGCCCCAGCGACTCCGACGAGTCCTCAGCAGGCCGCTGACCAGCCCGGAAGACGCTTAACGATCACGTATTGCGGCTTTTGGGCTCACCTTGGCTGGACCCCTTCCACAGCAACCACAGCCCCGCCTGCCACGGGCACGGCATCACCGCCCTCGGTGAGCCGTCCTCGGCGCCGCCTCGCTGCTGATCAGCCTGCAACGCCACCTCGGCCACGCCCCGGACCCGGATCGCGGCCCTCCTGCCACCGGGTCAGGGCCTCAGGAGAGACGCGGGGCGTAGCGCGCCAGAGAGGTGATCGAGGTGTGGCCGGAGTAGGCCGGCAGCGTGGAGGTTCGCGCCGTCTTCGGCGGCGTGGGTGAGCACGCTGCTGGTGCGGCGTCCACGGCCCGCCGGGCAGGCGGTGCGCCAGACGATGAGGTCGACGGTGCCGCCCCTGCGCCGGACCCGGGCGCGGCGGTTGCGCAGGTCCAGGTCGGTGACGTCGAGGGCCAGGACCTCCTGGGCGCGGGCGGCGCTCTCGTACGGCGGCCGGTACAGGGTGCGCTCGCGCAGGGCAGGGCGCGGCAGGGTGAGCAGTTGCTCGACCTCGGCGGGGGACAGGGCGGGGGTGCGGTCGGGGGAGCGGGCACGGCGGATGCGGCGCAGCGGATCGCCGAGCTCGGCCAGCGGGGCCTGCTCGCCGAACTCGGCGGTCAGGGCGCGCAGCGCGATGTGATCATCGCTACCGCCGATTTCTGCACTCGGGCTCCTCGCAGGCCGATCTGACCTCGCAGCCGGCGGGACACCTGCTGACGGCGAAGGCGACGCTGCGGGTCCAGGGCAGGGCCGGTTCATCGAGCGGCGTCAGTCACCCGCCAGTCCTTTGACGATCAAGTTGAGGCCGTGGGTGAAGTGGCCGACGAAGTCGGTGCTGGTCAGCGTGGCCTCGGCGGCTGCCAGGTGGGGGTAGACATCCGGGTCGAGGGCCGCGTGCAGGAGCGTCAGCGTGGCGGGCAAGTCGGACTCGGCGAGAGCCTGGGCGGCCTGTTCCTCCAGCGTGTGGCCGATGACGAAGTGGACGATGGTGAGTGCCGTACGGGTGGCCGCCTCAGGGCTCAGGCATGTCTCACGCAGCACGCCCACGAGGGTGTCGGTGTAGCTCAGCGTGTTGGGGCCGACGGAGTGGGTGCCCGCGTAGACGCGTGCGCCGTCGCGGTGACGCAGCAACGCCGTACGCAGCCGCCCGGCCAGTTCGGTGATCTGTTCGCGCCAGGTGAGCCCGTCGGGCAGCGGGCCGGCGCAGCCCGCGAGCATCTCCTCGGCCATGGCGGCGAGCAGCGTCTGCTTGGTGGCGAAGTGCCGGTAGAGCGTGCCCACCTGGACGTCGAGGGCCGCGGCCAGGCGGCGCATGGTCAGCGAGTCGAGCCCGTCCTCGTCCACCAGGCGCAGGGCGGTGGCGACCGCCTCCGGCACGGCCATCTTGCGGGGGCGGCCTCGGGAGCGCTGGGCGGACGGGGAGGTTGACGTGGGTCCCATGCCCAGTGATACTAGTCACCTCGATTTTATGAACGATGTTCATTTAATAGGAGGGACACGAACCGTGCACACCGACGTGATCGTGGTGGGAGCCGGCCCCACCGGGCTGCTGCTGGCCGCGGAGCTGGCACTGGCGGGCGTGGGGGTCCGCGTGCTCGAACGAAACGAGGCGCCCACCAGCCAGTCGCGGGCGCTGACGCTGCACCCGCGCAGCATCGAGGTGATGGACCTGCGCGGCATCGCCGACCGTTTCCTGGCGCGCGGCCGCACCCTGCCCGGGTGGCACTTCGCGGGCCTGAACACCCGCCTCGACTTCACCGCCCTGGACACCCGGCACGGCTACACCCTGTTCCTGGAGCAGGCCCGTACCGAGGAACTACTCGACGCCCGCGCCCGCGAGCTGGGCGCCGAGATCGTCCGCGGCTGTCAGGTCACCGCCGTGCGGCAGGAGCCGGACGGCGTCGTCGTCGAGACGGCCCGGGGAGAGACGCTACGCGCCTCGTACGTCGTGGGCTGCGACGGTGGACGCAGTATCGTCCGGCAGGCGGCGGGCATCCCCTTCGACGGCACCGACGAGACGCTGTCCGGCATGCTCGGCGACTTCGCCGTCACCGGTCCGGACGCCGCGCACTCGGCTGCGGCCCACGGCGTGCTGGCCGTGCCGCTGGAGGGCGGGCTGACCCGGTTCGTGGTCATCGATCCCGAACGCATGCGGGTGCCCTCCAACCGGCCCCTGACGTACGAGGAGTTCCGGCAAGCCCTGACGAACATCGCCGGCACGGACTTCGACGTCGCCGAGCCGCACTGGTTGTCGCGGTTCGGGAACGCGACCCGCCTGGCCGGGCGGTACCGGCAGGGCCGGCTGCTGGTGGCGGGCGACGCGGCCCACATCCACTTCCCGGCGGCGGGACAGGGCCTCAACACCGGTCTGCAGGACGCCATGAACCTGGGCTGGAAGCTCGCCGCCCAGGTCAAAGGCTGGGCCCCGGAAGGGCTGCTGGACTCCTACGACGCCGAGCGCCGGCCGGTCGGCGCGGCCGTCACCGCCAACACCGAGGTGCAGACGCTGCTGATGGAACTGACGCTGGTGCCGCGGTACCGCCGGCCGGTCATGGCGCTGCGCGGCATGCTCGACGGCCTCCTGGGCATCGGGGAGGTCAACCGCAACCTGGCCGCGTCGGTCTCGGCGATCGGCACCCACTACGGCGACGGCTCCCCGGCCGGGGCCCGGGTACCCGACCTGCCGATCAGCGTCGCGGAGCGGCCCGGGGTCGAGCGCCTGTACCAATTGCTGCACGGCGGACGATTCCTGCTCGTCCATACGGGGAGGCAGGCTGGCGCGTCCGGCCGGGACGACCGCGTGGAGACGGTCACCGCCACGGCCTGGCAGCCCTCGCCCGACCTGGAGGAGGCCGAGGCGCTACTCGTCCGGCCGGACGGGCACCTCGCCTGGGCGGGGCCGATCGAGGCCGAGCAGCAGGCGCTGCTGAACTGGACTGGAGCGGCGACGGCAGCCCCGTGACGCCTTCCACCTGGGTGTCGCCGATGAACGGAGGGGCATGAGTCGCCGCTTCTAAGATTTCGGTGTGCCAGGCGGTGGGACGGAATGCCTGCCCGCCCGGTGCCACCCGCATCAGAACGGCCAGTGGCGGTAACCCCAGGTGCCGACGACTCGCTACCGCCACTGGCCGTTCGGTTGCTGCTCGCCCCCGGTTCTCCACTGGCGTGTCCCGGAAGAACGACGACGCGAGAGACGCCGACCTCCGGCGGCACGACTGCCCTGGGGCTCAAGACCGTGACAGGTCCGCGGCTACACCCCCCTGGCCCGCATCGATGTCCTCGTCCCGCGCCGATACGGCGGACGAAACTTGCAGGAATCCCGCCTTCTCGCACGTTCGCCGGTTTCGCCCGATGCGCAACGGATCTTATTTTCTGGTTTTGTATTTCCGGAAAATCGAAAATGCTAGGCTGCCGCCGTGACGACGGAGATCAACATCGTGACGGTTTGTAAGCACTGCGGCGCCGCGATCGAGCAGCGGCGTGGGCGGGGGCGGCCCAAGGAGTACTGCCCGGAGAAGAACTGTCAGGCGGCGGCGAAGCGGGAGCGGGAGCTGCGCCGTGCCACCCCGGGGCTGGAAGGGGCGCTCACGAGGGCCGAGCAGCTGTACGAGCGGATGGAGGCCGGCCTGTCGGCCGCGATCGAGCCGCTGGCCAAGGCGCTCGCCGAGGAGCTGAGCCCGGCGGGGGTGGAGGCGAAGCTGAGTGCCGTCCAGGCGGAGGCGCACACCCGCATCGCCATCGCGCGTACGGAACGGGAGCAGGCGTTCGAGCAGGTACGGCTCGCCAGGGAGGCGACCGAGCACGCCCGGAGGCAGGCCGCCGAGATGCGGGAGCGCAAGGAGGAGGCCGAGGCCGAACGCGACACGGCGCTGAGCGACGCCGAGCGGGCACGCGAGCAGGCACTTGCCGCGTTGCGCGAGGCGGCCAGCACCGAACGCCAGGCGTTGCAGGCGGCGGAGGAGGCCGCGCGGCGTGCCGAGCTGGCGGAACGCAGGGCCGAGGAGGCCGCCCAGCAGGCGCGGACGGCCGCGGAGGCACGGGACCAGGCGGTCAGGGAGCTGGCAGAACGGGTCGAACTCGCCGAGGCGCAGATCGCCGCAGCCCGGGAGGAGGCGGAGCGGCGCGTCGCGGAGGCCCGGGCGAAGGCCGAGGAAGAGGTCACCGGGGCGCGGACGGAGGCCGAACGGCAGGTCGCGGAGGCCGGGGCGCGGGCCGACCGGCGGGTGACGGAGGCGGAGGAACGCGCGGCCAGGCAGGTCGCCGAGGCTCAGGACCTGGCGGGGAGGCGCGTGGACGAGGCGAGGAAGGAGGCCGTACAGGCGAGGAAGGAGGCCGAACGGGCGCAGGCGGACAGCGACGCCGCTCGCGAGGAGGCCGCGGGCGCCGTCCGGGAGCGGGAGCGGGCCGAGCGGGAACTCGCGGCGGCACGGGCCCGGGAGGAGGCCGCCGGCCAGGAGCGGGACCGTGCTGTGGAACGCGCCGTGCGGGCGGAGCGGGCCGCCGCGGACGCCGAACGCGACCGGGCGGTCGCCCTCAACGACGCGACCCAGGCCAGAGCGCAGGCCGAGGAACTGGCGGGGAAGCTGGTGGCGGCCCAGGAGGAGGCGTCGGCGGCGCTGGGACGGGAGCGGAAGACGTCCGCGCGCGAGAAGTTACGGGCCGACGCGGCGGTCAAGGAACGCGACCGGCTGCTGGGGGAGCTGCGGCTGGAGCGGATGCGGCTGGAGGACGTCCGCGCGGAGCTGGAGGCGGCCCGGGCTGAAGCCGCGCAGCTGCGGGAACGCGCGGTGGCCGCGGAGCTGCGCGCCTCCAGGGACGGTTGACGCAGGGGGTCCTCACACCATCTGCCTGGCCGGCCTCGGGGGAGATCCGGGGAGGTGGACCGGCCACTCGCCCGAGAACGGAGCCCCTCGATCCCCGGCCGCCGCTGCTCAGCGCGTAGTGCGACAGGTCATGGGCGCAAGGGGGTCTTGAGCGCGCGGGCACGGATGGCCGAGAGCATGACCCGCCGGACGAAACCGCTGCCGAGCCGGATCAGCAGCCAGTACCGCAGGAACGCCTGCCGCGCCTCCGGGCTGGTCGCCTGGATGCGGGTCTCGGTGATGAGGCGGATGCCGCCGTCGCCGGCGTCGTCCAGGAGGAAGCTGAACGTGGCCTTGGCGAAGCCGGGACGGTCGAAGGCGAGGAAGCCGTCGAGGTCGGTGACCGAAGAGACGTTCTCGGCCCGGCCCAGCCGCCACCACTGGCCGATCACGCCGTCCACCACCTCACGGCCCGGGTCCTCGGCGAGCGTGGTGAAGCTCGGCAGATCGAGCTGCGCGTGGCCGTTGCGCAGGCGGGAGGCCAGGTCGCGGATGGCGAACAGCGGCTTGGCGAGGCGGACGTCCGTGGGGTTCGGGTGCTTGATCGCGTGCCAGACCTGATCGCGGGAGGCGGGGATCAGGATCGAGTGGCGTTCGGTGGCGTCGGGGAACGGCATGAGCCGGTCGGTGAGAGGGGGATTGCCCGGCATAGGAAGCCTCCATACGGTTGCGTATGGTCCGACTATACGGTGGCGTATGGAAGGTGGTCGGGTGGGGTGGTCGAATGCGGACGGCTGGGCGGCGCCGGCGCGCCGGCGGCCGTCGCCGGGGGAGCGGGCGACCGGGTGTGCAAGGGGGAGTTTCTGCTGGCAGCTCGCCGAACGGCGGGCCCTGGTCGAGGCCGCATTGAAGCGGTGGGAGGCCGAGACCGAGCCGATCATCGCCGGGCTTGACGCCGTGGCAGGCCCGCCAAGGGAGAGCTCCCAGGCGTGAACGGGTCCTCACGCCCGGCCGCTCACGCCGGCACGGCCAGGCGTCCCGTCCTTCTCAGGACTGGTGGGGGTCCTTGAGGATGATGTCGCTGGCGCGGGCGCGAACCTGGGCGGGAGTGCGGCCGTCATGCTCGGCGGCCAGGAAGTGGTGGCCGATGCTCAGGCAGAAGGCGAGCAGGCTGCGGGCTTCGACCTCGTCGGGGTCGGTACAGAAAGTGCTGATCTGTTCGCGCAGCAGGTCCATGCGCCGGTTGTCCACGCGCCGCAGCCGTTCGGCGACGGCCTCATCGCGGCGGGCCCAGTCCCGCACCGCCAGATCGATCGGCAGCAGCCGCTCGGAGAGCGTGAGCCGGCCGGCCAGCCTGACCTTGGTGCGGGGGTCGCCTCCCTGGCGTTCGACCTGGTCGAGGACCTCGTCGGTGCTTTCGCGCTCCCAGGTGTCGAGCATCGCCTCCAGGAGTGCGGCGCGGTCGGTGAAGTAGCCGTAGAACCCACCCTTGGTCACCCCCAGCGTCTTGGCCAACGCTTCGACTCGGACCGCGTCCACGCCGGCCGCGCCCAGCGTCCGCAACCCCTCCTCGATCCACTTCTCACGCGGGGTGCGCATGGTGCCCATGTGTGGCCTACCTCACCTCTCAGCAGGTTGTACGCCGCCGTATAACAGGTCTAACGTCAGTTATACGATACCGTACAACCAGCAGAGGACACCGTCATGCCATTCGGCTTCGTCGCCTTCCACTACCCCGCGCCCGAGCACGTCGAGGAATTCCTCGGCCGCTGCCACCAGGTCGCCGAGGCGTCGCGGACCCAGCCGGGCTTCCTGTCCGTCGACGTCTGGGCCACCGCAGACGGAGACGCCGTCGTGACCACTGGCGCGTTCGAATCCGAGGAGGCTTTCCGGGCGGCGGCCGGCATCGCCCGCGAACTGGGCGCGACGCCTGACGGCTTGAGCGACCTGGAAGTCAGGCCCCGCCAGGTCCACTTCCTGGTGTCGCGGTGACGGGGCGGCCGGCATGTCACTGAGGATCCCCGTCGCCGAGCACACCGCGCGGCCGTGGCGGATCCACGAGATCGCATCGGACTTCCGCACAGAGGATGTGTGGGCCTTCCGCACGCCCGGCGCCGGCCCGGATGACTTCCCGCTGATGCTGGCCGCGCTACGTTCCCGCACCGCACCGCAGTACCAGACCCGGTCGGTCCGGTTCCTGTTCGCGGTTCGCTGGAGACTGGGCGCGCTGCTCGGCTGGGACGAGCCCGACACCGGCCTCGGCGGGCGAGTCCGTTCCCTGCGCGACCGCCTACCGGATGATCTGCGGCGGACCCCCGGTGTGAAGGATCCCAACATCCCGTTCACACCGGTCTATGAAGTCGCCGATGAATGCGCCCAGGAACTGGCCAACAAGACCGTCCACACCATCTGCCACCTGGGGTGGGTGCCGGTCGGCAACGGCGAGTACGAGCTGCGCATGGCGGCCCTGGTCAAGCCCAACGGCCTGTTCGGCAAGGCCTACATGGCCTTCATCAAGCCGTTCCGCCACCTCATCGTCTACCCGGCCATGACCCGCAGATGGGAGCAGGCCTGGCGCGACCGGCAGGTCCGTCGGGAGTCCTGGGAGGTTCCCGCCGGACACCCCGGCCACCCAGAACGGCGCCGCCAGCGCGAAGACGAGTCAGGAACTCTCTCGGAAGGGGCATGGTTGTGACTTCCTCGTCCGCGCTCGTCGTCGGCGGCGGCATCGGCGGTCTCGCGACCGCTGTCGGGCTGCGCCGTAACGGCTGGCAGGTGACGCTGCTGGAACGTGCGCCGTCGTTCCGGCCACTGGGCTCCGGCATCACCCTGGCGCCCAACGCGGTGCGCGCACTGGACGCGCTCGGGCTGGGCGCGGAGCTCCGTGCCAGGGGAATGGCTCAGGGAGCGGCTGGGCTGCGAGTACCGTCGGGACGCTGGCTCATGCGAGCGAAGGTCGAGGAACTGGAGCACCGCATGGGCGTTCCGGCCTTCGCCCTGCACCGAGCCGATCTCCATGACCTGCTGATCGGCGCGCTCGAAGGCGTCGACGTCCGGCTGGGTCACACGGTCACCGGCCTGCCGGAGACGAACACGCTGGCCTTCGACGGGCCGGAGGGCCCCGGGCGGCTGACCGCCGACCTGGTCGTGGGGGCGGACGGCATCCGCAGCAAGCTGCGCCGGCTGCTGTTCCCCGCTCATCCGGGGCCCGTCTACGCCGGCTACGTCACCTGGCGCGGCATCGTCCCCGCCGACCGCACTCCCGCCCAGATGTCCCAGTCCGTCACCGAGAGCTGGGGGCGCGGACGGCGCTTCGGTGTGATTCCACTCGCTGATGGACGTGTCTATTGGTACGCGACCCAGTCCTGCCCCGAAGGCACCGGCGCGGGCTACACCCTGGCCCAACTGGCGTCCCGGTACGCGAGCTGGCACCGGCCCATCCCCGAACTCCTCGCAGCCACCCCTCACGACGCCCTGATCAGGAATGATGTCCACTTCCTGGTCAACCCTCTGGACTCCTACGTCTCGGGCCGGGTGGCCCTGCTGGGCGACGCGGCGCACGCCCTGACACCCGACCTCGGACAGGGCGCGGCGCAGGCGCTGGAGGACGCCGTCACCTTGGCGGCGTTCCTGAGGCCCTCGGGTGACGTCGAGGAGGGGCTCACGCGGTACGACCGGGCAAGACGGCCACGGGCGCAGCAGGTGGTGCGGGCCTCGGCTCAGGTCGGACGCATCATCCAACTACGCAACCCCGTCGCAGCGGCCGTACGCGACACGCTGGCTTCCCTGCTACCAGCGAGCACCTATCTGAACGCGACCGTCCGAACCCTTGACTGGCGCCCGCCCTGCCCCGCGTGATCAGGCCCACCAAGAGAGCATCCGCTCAGCAGTCAGATCTCGGTCCTGGCACGCGCTGGTGAACATGCCGCAACTCCCCGCTGTCGCTCCACGATGCCGAGGTTCTCCGCGATGTCGTCGAACCGGTGCAGGCCGAGGTGGATGTCCCGCACGATCAGCGGCGTCCACCACTCGCGGACGCGTTCCAAGGACTGCCTTCAATGAAAGGACTCACTTATGCCGTTCGTAGAGCTGTTCGTCCCCAAGGGCTCGCTCGACCAGGAGCACCGCGAGAAGATCGGCGAGCAACTGGTGTCGGAGGTGATGATCGCCGAGGGCGCCCCGGACACCGAGGCGGCGAGGTCCATCTCATGGCTGGTGGTGAACGAGGTCGACGCCTGGTTCGTGGGCGGCCGACGGCTTCCCGCCGGAGAGAAGCCGAAATACGTGGTGCGCGTGGGGGTCCCGGCCGGTTCGATGAACGACGACAAACGCCACGACATCGTACGGCGCGTCACGCGGGTGCTGGCGGACGCCGACGCGGACCCGGGACGGTTCACCCAGGCCACCGCCGCGTGGATCCACATCAACGAGGTCCCGGAGGGCAACTGGGGAGCGGGCGGGAAGATCGTGCGCATTGAGGACATCGTGGCCATGGTGACCACCGGTTAGGCCCCCGGCTCGGACCGCGTGCCGTGCACCGCCGGGCCGGAGGCCGTCAGCGGGGGGAGGCGGAGCGCAGCGCCAGGGCGTAGACGCCGCGCAGGTCCTCGGCCGGCACGGGCGGGACGACCTGCTGCGCGCCGACGAGGATCAGGTAGAGGAGCATGGCCATGGCCTCGGCCTCGTCCGGCCTGCCGCCGAGTTCCAGCCACAGGGCGCGCAGGTAGTCGATGCGCGTGCGGTCGACGCGTTCCTGGAACGCGCGGACGTCGTCGTCCTGGCGGGCCCAGGCGCGGACGGCCGCCTCCAGGTCTCGGCTGGCCGTGTGGGCCTCCAGCACCAGGTCGAGGAGGCGCTGGATCTTGTCGTGTCCGTCCGCGCCGGCGGCCTCGGCGCCGTCGATGAGGCGGCCGGTGTGCTCGGCCTCGATGTGCGCGAGCAGGTCGGACTTGTAGCCGCGGATGCCCTTGAAGTGGTGGTAGAAGGAGCCCTTGGTGAGGCCGAGGCCGGCGCACAGCCGCTCGATCGTCAGTGCTCGGATGCCGTCCCGGGTCGCGATGGCGAGCCCGGCCTCCAGCCATTCACGCTTGGACGCCATTCCCATACCGTACCAGACGGTATGCCCCTCCTCCGGGACATACCATAAGGTACGGTATGGTCGGCGGCATGAGAACACGACCATCGGCCGGCAAGGCTGGGGGCACGCTGACCCGCTGGGTTCCCCGACTGATCATCGCCATCGCCCTGGTGCACTTCGTGTGGGCGTTCGCCCAGCCCAACGCCTGGGCCGCCATCGCGAGCGACGGCTTCGTCCGCGCCCTCGTCGACATCGAGCCCGACGACTACTTCGCCCGCGAGGCCAGCGTCTGGTTCCTCGCCGCAGGCGTCGCCCTCCTCGCCCTGGGCACCCTCTCCCGGCATCTCGTCCGTACGACCGGCCGGCTGCCCGCCCAGCTCGGCTGGTACCTGGTGGGCATCGGCGCGCCGCTGTGCGTCCTCTACTTCCCCGTCACGGGCGGCTGGCCGGTCCTGGCCATCGGCGTGCTGGCCCTTCTGGCCGCCCGCGAGCCCGTCAAGGCCGACGAGAGCGCCGGGGCCTGACATGAACCACCTCATCAGGACCGTCCTCGTGCTGACCGCGGCGTCGATGCTGGTCACCGGCGGGTGGGCGCGAATCGACCCGGCCGGGTTCGCCGCCTGGGCCGGCTGGCCGAACCATGTGCACTTCCTGCACGACGCCGGGGTGTTCCAGATCGGCATCGGGCTGATGCTGGTGTGCGCGCTGCGCTGGCGCGACGTCGTCACCCTGGTGCTGGCGGGGTTCGTGTTCACGAACACCTTCCACGCGGTCAACCACGCGACCGACCTCGACCTCGGCGGTCGCGCCTCCGACCCCTGGCTGCTGCTGGCGTTCTCCCTGGTGGGGGCGGCCGGGCTCGCGGCCAGGCTGCGCGTGCTGTCCGCCCGCCGGGCCCGTCAGGAGGTGGAGCCGTGAACGTGCTGCTCGCCGGCGCGACCGGCACCCTCGGCTCGATCCTGGTCCGCCGGCTGCTCGCCGCCGGACACCAGGTGTGCGGCATCACGAGATCCGCCGCCGGCGCCCGGCGGCTCGCCGACGCGGGCGCCGCCCCCGTGGTCGCGGACGTGATGGACCGCGACGCGCTCCTGACCGCGATCGACGGCCTGCGGGCGGACGCGGTCGTGCACCAGGCCACCGCGATCACCGGCCTGCCGCTCTTCCACCGCGCCCTGTACGCCACCGACGCCCTGCGCGAGCGCGGCACCGCGCACCTCGTCGAGGCCGCCGGGCTCGTCGGGGCCCGCAGGTTCCTCACCCAGTCGTTCTTCCTCGGGTACGGCTACCGCGACCACGGCGAGACCCCGGTGACCGAGGACCGTCCCTTCGCGGAACCCGGCCAGGGCGCCTTCGACCCGCACATGCGCTCCATGCGCGCCAACGAGGAGCAGGTCTTCGCGATCGGCGGCATCTCCCTGCGCTACGGCATGTTCTACGGCCCGGAACCGACCACGGCGCACCTGATGGAGATGGCCAGGAAGCGCATGCTTCCCGTCCCCCGCCCGGCGGGCACCGTCTCGCTGATCCACATCGAGGACGCGGCCGCCGCCACCGTCGCGGCGCTGGAACGCGGCACGCCAGGCCGGGCCTACAACATCGCCGACGACCATCCGGTGCGGTTCGACCAGTACGTCAAGGCGCTGGCGAGAGCGGCCGGCGGTCCCGTCCCGCTGACGGTGCCCGGCGGGCTGCTGCGCGTCACGCCGTACCTGCACGCCCTCATGGTGGGCACCCGGCTACGGCTGAGCACCGACCTGGCCAGGAACGAGCTCGGCTGGACGCCCGCCTACCCCTCCTACCGGGAAGGGCTGGCCTGCCCAGGAGGAGATCCCCTGGACAGGCCCGATGGACGTCAGACGCCGAACGGCGCCGGATAGACGATGGTGCCCGAGGGCACCGGGACGCTCTCGTCGAAGACGAGCGCCATCATCGCCTCGTCCGGCACCTCGAAGCCGGGACGGATCCCGTAGGCCGAGGCCCGGGTGAAGCCGAAACGCGGGTAGTAGTCGGCGTGGCCGAGCACGAGGACGAGGTTCTCGCCCTTGTCGCGGGCGGCCCGGAGGCCGGCGCGGATGGCGGCCGAGCCGGCCCCCGTCCTCTGGTGGCGCGGCAGGACGGCGCACGGGCCGAGGGCCAGGGCCGGAGCGTCGCCGACGTGACAGCGCGTGAGCAGCGCGTACCCGGCCACGGTGCCGTCCGCCGTCTGGGCGACGATGGACAGGTCGGGCGACCAGGCCGGATCGACGCGGAGCGCCTCGATGAGGTCGGCCTCCAGCGGCGTGGGGAACGCGCCGAGCGCGACTTCGCGGATCAGCGGGATGTCCTGCGGCGTCTCGGGCCGGGTGATCCAGGTGGACGACATGATGGGTCGCCTTTCGTCAGTGTGGTGGTGTGAAGCTTCGTGGACGGTGCGCGGGCCGGGAGGCATGGTGGCCCCACGGCCCGCGCCGGGGGTCACGACCGGCGCTGCCGGTCCCGGAAGGCGTACGTCTCGCGGAGCGAGCGCGTGATCGTCTTCTTGCGGTCGTCGTGCTGGGCACGCAGGCGCGCGTCGTTGCGTGAGGTCGCCCAGTCGTTCTCGCGCTGGAGTTTGCGATAGCTGGCGAGACGGCGTTCGCTGAGCTCGCCCGAGGCGAGGGCGGCCTGGACGGCGCAGCCTGGCTCTGAGTGGTGGCCGCAGTCGCGGAAACGGCACTGTCCGGCCAGCTCCTCGACGTCGGCGAAGACCTGCCGCAGGCCCTCGTCGGCGTCCAGGAGCCCGATGCCGCGCAACCCGGGGGTGTCGATCAGCACGCCGCCGCCGGGGAGCGGGACCAACTGACGGCGGACCGTCGTGTGGCGGCCCTTGCCGTCCTGCGCGCGGACGTCGCCCGTACGCAGGGTCTCGGTTCCCAGCAGCGCGTTGCCCAGCGTGGACTTGCCCGCCCCGGAGGGGCCGAGCAGGACGACGGTGCCGGTGAGCGCCGCTCTGAGCACGTCGATGCCCTCGCCGGTGGCGGCGCTGGTGGGGACGATCTCCACGCCCGGGGCGAGCTCCGCGACGTCGGTCACCGCCTGCCCGGGATCGGCCGAGCGGTCGGCCTTGGTCAGCGCTATCACCGGCACGGCGCCGCTCTCCCATGCCAGCGCGAGCAGCCGCTCGATCCGGCCGGGATTCAGCTCACCCGCGAGCGGGACGGCGAGGACCGCCGTGTCGACGTTCGCGGCCAGCGCCTGGCCGTGCGAGGAGCGCGACGCCGCCGACCGGACGATGACGCCGCGTCGTGGCAGCACCGCGACCAGCGCGGGGGAGTGGCCGGGGGCCAGGGCCGCCCAGTCGCCGGTGCAGGGAGACGAGATCGGGTCCGCCGCTTCCGGGAGCGACAGGCGGGCCCGGAGCGGGCCGGTTTCGGTGATGACGTCGCAGGCGCCGCGGTCGACGCCGGCCACCCGGGCGGGGATCAGCCCCGCGGAGCGGTGGGAGGCGAAGGACTCTTCGAGCCCTGCGTCCCAGCCGTACGCGGACAGGCCGTCACCGACGGAATGATGGAAGGACAACGGATTGGAACCCTTTGCAGAAAAGAGGCCCTGGCGAATGCGACATGCCGCACCCGCACCGGGGAGGCTCCTGTCGGAAGGTCAGCCAAGGCCCGGGGACGTGAGGATGGACCGAGTGCCGCAGATGGCGGCCATCACCACGACGGTCATTCAACCTCACCTCCCTCTTCGAGTTCCTGTCACCACGAACGTGTCTCCGATCGGAACGTAGCAGCAGAACCCGTTCCCCGCAAGCAGCCGCCCGCCCTCCCTCGGGAGAGGGAGGTGACGGCGGCCGCGCGTTCCTAGCGTGAGCCACATGACCAGAAACATCCGGATATTGGGTGCGCTCCTGTCGATCGCCGTGACCGCCGTGGGGATCTTGTGGTGGACGAGTCCCGCGAGTTACCCGTTCGGCGCGGCCGACCGCGTCAAAGTGTCACTCACACACCTGCTCGAGCACGACGTGACCGGCCCCGTGACCGTGGCCGCGGGAGTCGTGGGCCTGGCGGTGATCTTCGGGCCGGGGCCGCTCGTGCGTGCCGGCGCGGTCGCCGAGCTGCTGTTCTTCGGCGTGGTGCTCTCCGACGCCGGCATCATGTCCCTCTTCGCCTACGGCCTGGCGATCCTGGGACCCGTGGCCATGCTCGGCGTCGTGGTCATGGCGGCCGCGCGAGGGAGAGCGTTCGGCCTGGTGGGCATCGCCGCGCTGGCCGTTCTGGGGGTGGCGGACGCGATCACCGGGTTCGGCGCGCTGAGCCTGGTGGGACGCTACCTGGGCAACATCGCGAGGGACTTCGCCTCCTTCGGTGGACGGCTCGGCTGGACGCTGGCCAACGCCACGGCCTGCGCGGTGTGGGCGGTGATCGCGATGAGGGCGTTCAGGACGGGCGAGCCGCCGCGCTGGATCAGGCCCGAGTCCGCCGGCAGGTGGGGGCGTGTCGCCACGATCGGGGCGGCGCTGTGCCCGCTTCCGTACGCGCTGTACCGGCTGACCTGGCTGACCCCGTGGCCCACCGACTCCGACGCCACCGGGCCGCTCAGGGCCGACACGCGGCTCCAGGGGCTGCTTCTCGCGTTCGCCGCGCTGGCGGGCGCCGTGCTGACCCTCGGGCTGATCAGCAGGTGGGGCGAGGTGTTCCCGCGCTGGGTGCCGATCGTCCACGGGCGTCCCGTCCCGGTACGGCTGCCGGTCATCGCCGGAGGGGCGGTCGCGGGGATCTGCTGCCTGGCCTCGCCGGGGCTCGTGGTCGACTCCGTCCTGCGCGGCCGGCCCGGCGCGCTGCTGCTCTGGCCGTACCCGCTGTGGGGTGCGCTGCTCGCCACGGCCGTCCTGGCCTACTGGCTGCGCCGCCGGGCCGCGTCGGAAGGATCCCGAGGTCCATGTCCTGTGGGAGACGACGTCCGGCCCTGACACGCCTTGGCGGCCCTGGCCGGGGCGCGTGCCGTCGCGTCAGGTGGCGGCGTCGCCCGGCGGGCGTCCCTGGTCCAGCAACGCGTTGACCATCTCCTGCAGCCGGTCGCGCCCGACGGCGCCGAGCGCGCCGGTCAGGGCCTGGGCGAGCTTGTCGAACGGATCGGCCGTCGGCAGCTCCCGCACCTGCTCGGCCAGTTCCGCCACGCTCCACAGCCCGTCCTTCCGGATGTGGCCGCCCAGGGACCAGCCGTGGTTGACGGCGACCGTCCCGCCCCGGACCGAGAGCACCTGGCCGGTGAGCGGGCAGGCCGCGCCGGCCAGGTAGGCGGCCACGGGCGCGCAGGCGGCCGGGTGCAGCGGGTCGAACCGGCCCGCCGGCGGTTCCTCGGTCATGCCGGGGACGGCGAGGGTGAGGCGGGTACGGGCCATCGAGGGCGAGAGGCAGTTGACCCGCACGCCGTACCGGCCGAGTTCGAGGGCGGCCACGATGGTCAGCGCCGCGACCCCGGCGTTGCCCGCCGCGTAGGACGCCTGCGCGGGCAGCGGGTTGAGCAGGCCGGAGCCGGAGGAGGTGTTGACCACGGCACGGTCGGTGCGGGCCCCCGCCTCGTACCGGTCGCGCCAGTGGCGGGCCGCCCAGCGCGTCACCGCGAAGGTGCCCTTGAGCTTGACGGCCACGACGTCGTCGAAGTCCTCCTCCGGCAGGTCGATCAGGCCCCTGTTCCGTTCGATGGTCGCGTTGTTGACCACGACGTGCAGGTCGCCGAAGGACTCCAGGGCCGTCTCCACCATCCTGCGGGCGCCGTCCCAGTCGGCGACGCTGTCGGTGTTGGCCACCGCCTGTCCGCCGCGCGCAGTGATCTCCTCGACGACCTTCGCGGCTACGCCGGCGTCGCCGCCCGTGCCGTCGACGGCGACGCCGGGGTCGTTGACGACGACCTTGGCGCCCTCGGCGGCGAAGAACAACGCCTCCTCACGTCCGATGCCGCGACCTGCTCCGGTGATGAGGACGACGCGCCCGTCCAGACTTCCCATAGATGACCTCCAACTCGCTGCAGTCCGTGTAGCGATTCACAGTATGCATCAATTCAGAAGATGCAATAAGATCTCCCATGTGGCGGAGAAGCAAGGACTGCGCGAGCGCAAGAAGCAGCGCACCCGGCAGGCGCTGATCGAGGCGGCGGTGCGGCTGTTCGAGGACAAGGGCTACGACCAGGTGACCGTGGCCGAGATCGCCGACGCCGCCGAGGTCTCCCCGCGCACCTTCTTCCTCCACTTCCAGACCAAGGAGGACGTGCTGCTGGCCAACGCCGACGTGCGCGTCGACCTGGCGCTGCAGACGATCGCCGAGCGCGGCCCCGGGGAACGGCTGCCCGAGCTGTTGACGCGGGCGATGGAGCAGATGATCGCCGACACCTGGGACCACGACCTGGCCGACGGGCTCGCGGTGCTTCGGGCGCGGCTGGCCGCCTCGGTGCCCGCGCTGCAGGCTCGGCTGCTGCAGCGCTACCTCACCGCGCAGGCCGAGCTGGCCCGGGCCCTGCAGCGGGCGTTCCCCGACAGGCTCGACACGATCACCGCCTCCGCCCTGGTCGGCGCGATGGTGGGCGCGGTCAGCGCGTCCGCGCTGACCGCGCTGCAACGCGGCGACGGCCCCGACGAGGTACGCGACGCCATGCGCCGGGCCCTGGCCCTGGTGGCGCGAGGCGTCGGCTGACCACGCGCCGGCCAGAGATCCCCCGGACGGGGGAAGAACGCCGGCGACGCCCCGGCCACAATGGCAGATGACCGAGGAGCAGCACAGATGCCAGCACAGGGAACGCCGTCGTCCAAGGGCCAGGAGATCCAGCGGACGTTCGACAGGATCACCGGCTACTACGACCTGATGAACCGCCTCATGACGTTGGGACGGCATGCCGCCTGGTGCCGGGAGGTCGCGGCGGGCGCGGAGGTGCCGCCAGGTGGCAGCATGCTCGACATCGCCACCGGCACCGGCGTCATCGCCCTCGCCGCGCGGGAGAGATATCCCAACTCGACCGTCCACGCCGTCGACTTCTCCGAGCGGATGCTGGCTGCGGCGGCGGGCAAACCGGGGGCCTCCGCCATCAGGTGGCAGCAGGCGGACGCCAACGACCTGCCCTTCGGCGACGAGTCCTTCGACGCCGTCACCCACGGCTATCTCCTGCGGAACGTGGAGAACGTCGAGCACGTGCTCGAAGAGCAGTACCGGGTGCTCAGACCAGGAGGCCGGGTCGTCATGCTGGAGACCTGCCCGCCGCGCGGACCGCTCCGCCACCCGGTGGAGCTGGGGGTCCGGGTCGTGATCCCCCTCCTCGGCCAGGTGGTCGCCCGCGACCGGCAGTCGTACGCCTACCTGCAGGAATCGACGCTCGGCTTCATGACTCCGCAGGAGGTCTCCGAGATCCTCCGCCGGGTCGGCTTCAGCTCCGTCGCGTGGAGGAAGAGGTTCCTCGGCACCCACATGATCATCTCCGCGGAGAAGCGGTAGGTCGTCGGACGACCCGGATCACAGCGGCAGGCTCGCCCGGACCCGCCACGTCCCGCCCGCCTCCTCCCAGGCGCACGTCCCGCCTGCGAGCCGGGCCCGCATGCGCATGCCGGTCAGGCCGCGCCCCGGCTCCCCGGGCCTGCCCAGGGTCGCGTTCTCCACGGTCAGGGTCAGGTCGGTGCCGACGGCGACGCCGAGCGTGACCGCGCCGTGCCCGTGGCGCAGGGCGTTGGTGAGCGCCTCCCTGGCGATCGCGAAGGCGGCCTGCGAGGTCGCGGGAGGTACCTTGCCGAGGGGGTCGACGCTCACCCGGACGTCGAGACCCTGGGTGAGCGCGCCGAGCGCCTCCAAGGTGGGCGCCTCGCCCGCCATGCCGTCGTCGAGCACGCCGAGCAGCACGTCGAGCTCCTGCTGGGCGTTGCGGGCGGTGGTGGTCAGGTGGCCGAGCGACTGCGCGGCGAGCGCGGGGGCGGCGCGCCGCAGCGCCGCCTCGGCCGCCATGGCCTGCACCAGGACGACGCTGAGGGCGTGGCCGACGGAGTCGTGCAGTTCCAGGGCGAGTGACTGGCGGCGGCCGAGCTCGTCGATCAGGCGGGACGGCTCGGAGCGCAGCAGCCGGCGCGCGACCCAGCGCTGGCCGAAACCCGTGGCGACCATCGCGGCCAGCGTGACGGCGGCGAGCAGCAGCACCTCGGCCACCTCGCCGGGCGCCGCGCGCCACGCCCGCGGGAGCAGCCCGGGAGACAGCGCCAGCACCACCGCGCTGAGCGTCGCGCCGACGTACAGGTGCAGGCTGGTCAGGACCACCAGGTAGAGGCGGTCACCGCGCTCGGGCACGTCGACGTCGAGCAGCTCCGACAGCGCGGTCACCTCCAGGCGGCGCGTCAGCGGCATCATCGCGAGCAGCACCGAGGCGGGCAGGCACGCGGCCCACAGCACCAGCACGCGTCCCGGTGTCAGCTCCGCGAGGATCAGCAGGCCGAGCCCGGCAGCGACCGGAGCCAGCAGCGCGGCGCCCAGCAGCTGGTAGACCCCGGCCCGCACGGCCTGGGCGAGACGGCGTTTCACGTGGACCGACGTTAGCCGACGCCTCCAGAAGTGCCCTCCCCCGGCGGGGGGAGATGGATCGATTCCAGCTCCCGTCGCATCCTGGGCAAGCAGCCGAGCGTGCAGGAGTCTCGGCACCGCCTGGTGCGCGAGATCTGCCACGGCGACACCGGGAAGGCCAGGAAGATCAGCTTGCGGCGTCGGGGCTGCTGCTCGATGCGCCGGGGTCATTGCCCAGGCGAAGGAGCGCGATCCGGTGCCGGCGAGGGGGCGCGCTCGGGTGCCTGGCCGTCGGATGACGCCACCGTGCCCCTGCCGGCCACCATCGCGACGATCACCTGGCCGGCGGCGGCGACGCACATCAGGATGATGGGTACCTGCCAGCCGGAACCGACGGTGTGCAGCAGCCCGAAGATCACCGGCCCTGCGGCGGCCAGGAGGTAACCGATCGATTGCGCCATCGCTGACAACGCGCCCGCCACGGTCGCGTCCTGGGCGCGCAGGCTGAGGAAGGCCAGAGCGAGGACCAGGCACGCTCCGCCGCCCAGCCCGAGGACAACGCTCCACAGCAACGCCCATCCCGGCGCCGCCAGAAGCCCAAGGTAGCCGGCGAGCAGAACGACGGAGCTCACCGTCGCCACCGCGCGCTGGTCACGCGCCCACCGCAGCGCGGCGGGCACTGCCAGGCTGGTCAGCACCGCGACCGCCTGGAACAGAAACAGCAGCCATCCCGCCGCGGCCGCGCTCACTCCGCTGTCCTGAAGCACCTGAGGCAACCATGTGACGACGACGTAGAAGCCCAGCGACTGCAGTCCCATGAACGCCGTGACCGCCCACGCCAGCGCTGATCCCCACGGCAACCGGTGCCTGCGGATCGCCTCCGAGGCGGGCCGCGACGTCCGCAGTTGCGGGAGCCACAGCACGACAGCCACCAGCGCGAGCACGATCCAGCACCCCAGCGCGGTGTGCCAACCGCCGGGGGCGACCTGGCTGATCGGCACCGCCACCCCGGAAGCCACCGCGGCGACAGCCCCCATCACCGTGGCGTACGCGCTGGTCAGCAGTCCCACTCTGGTAGGGAAGTCGCGCTTGATCAGGCTCGGCAGCAGGACGTTGCCCACGGCGATTCCCGCCCCGATCAGCACGGTGCCCGAGAACAGACCGATTGCTGCCGGTGCCCACCGGACCGCGATCCCGAGCGTCAGCACCACGAGCGCGGCCCAGAGGAGCCGCTCGGGTCCCCACTGCGCCGCCAGCCGCGGAACCACCGGAGACATCACCGCGAACGCCAGCAGGGGCAGCGTGCTCAGCAGACCGGCCACGGCCGGGGCCAACTCCAGTTCGGCCTGCACGCGATCCAGCAGCGGCCCCACGCCGGTCAGACTCGGCCGGAGGTTCGCCGCCACCACCAGCAACCCCCACACCAGTAGCGCCCGGTGGGAACGCCCCGTCGGCCGCTTTGGAGGGAGTGAGAACAGGATGAAACGCTCCTTCGACATGGTGCCGACCTCTCATGCATAATACGGAATGTGGAATCCGGATTCCGCAATCGAAGTCTAGGCAGAGGATCGTTTGGGATGTCAACTCCGCAGACCCGCCGCAAGACGCGTACCGACGCCGAGCGCAATCGAGATCGTGTCCTGGAGGCGGCTCGCGCGCTGTTCGCCGAGTTCGGTCACGACGTGCAGATGTCGGAGGTCGCCCGGGCGGCGGACGTCGGCATCGGCACCCTCTACCGCAAGTTCCCGACCCGGGAGGCCCTGATCGAGGCCATCGCCGAGCACCGGGCCGCCGAGATCGTCGCCACCGCCCGCCGGCTCGCCGACACCGACGATCCGGCTCAGGGCTTGGCCGGGTTCCTGCACCACGTGGGGGAGGTGCTGACGGGTGATCGTGGCATGTCCGAGGTGATCGAGAAGGTCATGGGCTCGGCCGAGCCGCGGGGAGAGACCCGCGAGGCGCTGCTCGCCGTCGTCGCAGAGCTGATCGACCGGGCGCGGGTGCGCGGCACGGTCGGGCAGGACGTGACGGCCGGCGACGTCAACATGGTCATCTGCGGCCTGGCGGCGGTCATCCGCAACGCTGCGGGCGATTGGAGGCGGTACATCGAGGTCGCCCTCGACGGTCTCCGTCCCCGCTGATCGGGCACCTTCCCAGTCCGGGCCTCTGCCCCAGGAAGCGCCCGCGCACGCGGTGATCGTGCCGCGCGGCAACGGGCCCGAGCCGGCGGCCTACGGCATCGACGGCGCCACCGCGGCCGTGACGCCGGCGATCAGTGCCCTCCTGCTCCTCCCTCGTGCGTCGGCCGGGGTCCGGCACGGGGACGCGAGGAGCTGAAGGCGTTCGGCGTCCACGCTGCCTGGCTCGGCGGTGTAGACCTGGAGGACAGGGCCCGGGTCGCCGGGCAGGGGATGGGTCTCCCAGCCGAGGGTGATCCCGCCGACCTCGGGGGCTGGAACAGTTTGGTCCCGGAGACCGCCACGCGAACGTCGTGCCGTGCCCACATGCGCCGGAAGTCGGCGCTGTGGCTGCCCAGTTCGCCGACGAGCGGGGTGGCGCGCGGGTGGTCGGGGTCGTCCGCGACGGCGGCGCGCAGCATGCCGATGGGGCTACCTGATCTCCGGCGGGCCGTTGGCGTGGCGTTCCTGGGCCGTGGCGGGGATTCGGCTCGAGCCCCGCTCTCGATGACCCTCGGAAAGGCCGACTGCGGCCGGCCCTTCCGAGGGTCATCACTTTGTGGTGAAGTCCTGGCCTCGCTGGTCCTTCGTGAGGTCGTCGGTGGGATCAGGGGTTCTGGAAGGTGACCTCCGGGTTGGCCGGCGACGGTCCGGTCAGCACCGGCTGGGGACTGCCTTTGAGGTTCAGGTCGAAGAAGGCACCGACGTAGGTGCGGGTGATCTGTTCCGCGCGCTGCGGGGAGAGCCCAGGGCCGGGCTTACCCGCCCATGCGGAGAGGACGGGCATGTCGGTGAACGTGCTGTGGTCGGAGTCGGCGACGGTCAGCCAGCGTTTCCAGCCGTTCAGGTTCTTCCATGCATGTTCCCAGGTGGGGTCCATGCCTGGGCTCTCGTGCTGGGCGCCGAGCATCAGGAAGGGGTGGTGGTCCAGGCCGGTGGCGGGGACCGGCGCGTAGAAGGTGCCGTCCATGTTCACCCCGGCCCGTACCCGGTGGTCGGTGGCCATGGTCGTGGCAGCGGCGTTTCCGCCGATGGAGTGCCCGGCCATGCCGATGCGCTTGGGGTCGATCATGCGGGCGTACTGCCAGGCCGGACGGTGAGCGGTCAGTTGGTCGATCACGAAGGAGATGTCCTTGGCCCGGCTCTTGGCGATGGCCGCAGGGCCGCCCTTGGGGGGCTTGTCGCAGATGGCGCAGGCGAGGGTGCGTCCGTCGGGGAAGGTCGTGCCGGAGGTCTCGTAGGTGTGGTCGACCAGGGCGACGACGTACCCGTGACTGGCCAGGTCCTCGGTGAGGCCGGTGAGTGTGGCCCGCGGGAACCCGAGGCCAGGTGAGAGCACCACCAGCGGAAACCTGCCAAGTGCCGGGCGTGCGTCGGTATGCGCCCAGGTGCGGATTCCGCTGAGCTTCTCGGGCGGGATGGCGGCGCCCGGAGCCTTCGCCTGTAGGAACAGCCGGGCCTCCTCGGTGGTCATGTACGGGGCCGGTCCGCCAGTCCCGGGCCGGGCGGGGTAGTACATCGACGCCATCAGCTGCCGTGGGCCCGCCGACGGTTCCCAGGGATCTGGACGGCGGGCGTCGACCAGGCGCATCGTGGCGCGGCCCACCGCGTGCGAGCCGGTCGGGCGAGGCAGCGCCGCGGTCCCGGAGGCGTACGAGACCGTGAAGGGAGTGGCGCGTGCCGCCGCCACTATCTGGGCCGGTGAGGCGGCGCAGGCCGTCGCGGCGGTGAAGCCCAGCAGGACAGCGGCTACCCGGCCGAGCGGCCGGGTCATATCAGTGTTCATCGGGTTTCCTTGAACTGTTCGCGGAAGGATGAGGGCGTGCGTCATCGGCGGCACCGGGCGAGCCGGTGCCACTGAACGAGTGCGGGAGAGTCAGCCGATCCGGCGGCGCAGCAGCCAGATGGTGGCGATGCCCAGCAGCAGGATGAGCAGGCCCATCCAGCCGGCCTCGATGAACTGGAACGGCCAGAACCGGCCGGCGGGATGGTAACTCGTGACGACGGTGTAGTGCTGGGCCCGGAGCCAGTTGCCGAAGGTGACTGCGGGAAGCCCGTCGCCGGACGACGAGAGCAGCGCCCATTTCGAGTGCAGGCTTTGGCTCTGGGCGTGGCTGAGCAGGTGACCGGCGGGGTCCACGTATGCCGTGTCGACCGCCCAGTCACGTGGGCCGATGCTGCCGGCGGTGGTGAAGGGTGTCATGTAGTGCTGGCGAAGTTTGAAGACGGTCGCCGCGACGAGGCCGAACGAGGCGAGGAAGACCGTGCCGACCGTGATCATGGTGCGGCGGATCAGCAGGCCCGCGAACACCGCGGCCGTGAAGGCCAACAGCGTCTGGACCGGGAAGGCGATGCCCTGGAACTCGAAGCCGAGGTAGTTACCGAAGGCCCTGGATATGACGTGGTCCAGAGGAGCGTTGTACCAGGTGTACAGGACGCCGTAGGCGGCCGTTACCACGACCAGCACGGCGGCGATCAGCACCAGCTTGGTCACCAGCCAGCGGGTACGCCCGGCCCCCTGAGTCCAGGCGAACCGGTAGGTGCCCATCTCCAGCTCACGCGCGATCAGCGGCCCCCCGATAAAGGCGCCGAACGCCCCGGGGAGCAGCAGCAGGAACATCAACGGCCAGCTCGGCGGATAGGCGCTGAACAGCTCCTGGGCGAGCTGCTTGCAGGTGCCGCTGGTGAAGGAGGCGCACCGCGCGAGCCCGAGCTGGTCGTAGGTCGAACGGGCCCGCAGGCCCTCGACCACCATCAGCATGGCGAAGCCGGCCAGCATCCCCAGCAGGCCGTAGAAGGCGAACCGGTGCTGGCGCCAGGTGATCCAGGCGAGGCCGAGCCGGGGCAGTGAGCCGCCATGGGCGCTGCGCGGTGAATAGGTCGTCATCAGCATGCCACCGCTTCACTGCGAGCTCGTGCCGGGCCGGGCAGCGCCGAGGCCGAGGGCTCGCGCATGTAGGCCAGTACCAATTCCTCCAGGCCGATCGGGTGCCGTTGCCAGCCCGGCGGCGCGGCGGAGGGGTTGGAGGTGCGGATCAGCAGGTGCGCCTGCGCGGAAGTGCGCCGGTCCCGGACCACCGGGAAGCGCTGGGCAACGGTGTCGGCCTGCTCGGCTGGGCCGGTCAGAACGTGATGCCCGGCCGCCAGGTCCTCGACCTCGCCGGCGACCTGCACCTGCCCGCCCTGGACGACGACGAGGTAGTCGCAGACCCGCTCCAACTCGGCGACGACATGGGAGGAAAACACCACAGAGACGTCTTCCTCGGCCACCGCCGCCATCAGGGCCGCCATGAAGTCGTGCCGGGCCACCGGATCGAGGGCGGCCAGCGGCTCGTCCAGGATCAGCAGCTTCGGACGTTTGGCGAGAGCGAGCGTGAGCGCGACCTGAGAGCGCTGGCCGCCCGACAGTGCGCCGACCTTCTTGTTCAGTGGGATGCCCAGCTCCGCCAGCCGGCCCTGAGCGCGTGCGGTGTCCCACTGCCGGTTCAGGTTGCGCCCCACCCGAAGCATGTCGGCGACGGACAGGTTGCGGTAGAGGGCGGCGTCCTGGGCCATGAAGGCGACCCCGTCCAGCGCGGCCGGCGATCCCGCCGGCAGGTCACCCAGCACCCGCACGTC
This sequence comes from Nonomuraea pusilla, assembly GCF_900109355.1. Classification (GTDB taxonomy): domain Bacteria; phylum Actinomycetota; class Actinomycetes; order Streptosporangiales; family Streptosporangiaceae; genus Nonomuraea; species Nonomuraea pusilla. Next base: position 522,895 of record NZ_FOBF01000002.1, on the reverse strand, counting down.
GCCGGCCGTGGGCGTGGCCAGGCCGACGGCGAGACTCAGCAACGTGGTCTTGCCCGCGCCGTTCGGGCCGACCAGCCCGACCACATGCCCGGCGGGGATCGCCAGCGAACAGTCCCGCAACGCCCAGGTCCGCCCATAACGCTTGCCAAGCCCGGACGTCTCGATCGCGATGCCCGCGCTCACGCGACCACCCCAGCCCGGCTGCCGCCGTCTTCCTCGTCCACCCGGCCCTCACGGCTCTGGCGCAGGTCGTGCAACGCGGCGGTGAACAGCGCGGCCATGCCGTCCTCATCCAGCCCGGCTGTGCTCGCCGTACGCATCCAGGCCAGCATGCTCTTCTGCAGAACGGCCTGCTCGCGCAACCCCACCTTGCCCAGCGTGCCCTCGACGAAGGTGCCGACGCCGCGCCGCCCGACCACCAAGCCACGGTGCTCCAGCTCTCGGTAGGCCTTCAGCACCGTGTTCGGGTTGATGGCCAGCCCGGCGACGATGTCCTTGACCCTCGGCAGCTGATCACCCTGCCGCAGATACCCCAGCCGCAGCGCCTGCTCCACCTGATGGACCAGCTGGAGATAGGTCGGCACCCCCGAGCCGGGATCGAGTCGGAACTCGATCGGCGACGGCGAACCATCTTTATCTACATCCATAGTTATTGAGTTAAACGGATTTGATCGCCATCGTCAACTTCAAACACTGGCGCCCCATGAGTCGCTACTCTCATGTACGCGACGGTGACCTCTTATCCCGTACATGAGCGATCATGACGGCGCCACGACCAGGACAACCCCTCGCCGGGACGGTGCCCGACTCCGGCACGTTATCCGGTACATCACCGAAGACATCGCGCGGCGGCAGGCATGAGCGCCGCGTCTAAGATCACCACCCTTCGCCGGCAAGGCGTCAGCCTCCCCGCAGCCGCCGACGCCTTCCTCGCCACCCCGTGCAACGCCAACCCCAACACGCACCGCGCCTACGTCTCGGCCATCGACCGCGTCGCCGCGCTGCTCGGCCGCGACCGGCCACTCGCCGACGTCACCGACATCGAGATCGGCACCGCGCTCACCGAACTCTGGGGAGCGAGCGCGCCGGCCACCTGGAACCGCAACCGCGCCGCCATCACCTCCTGGCTCACCTGGTGCCAGACCAAGAAGCACTGGGCCGCCCCCTCGGTGCCGGCCGACGCCGAACGCCGCAAGGAGAGCGCCGATGAGACCCGCGCGGTCGCCAAGACCACCATCCACCGGCTGCTGTCCCGCCGCGACATCCCGCTGCGCGAGAAGACCCTGTGGCGGATCCTCTATGAAACGGCGGCCAGAGCCGCGGAGATTCTGGCGCTGAACGTCGAAGACCTCGACCTGGAGCACCGCCGCGCCCCCGTCCGTTCCAAAGGCGGCGCCATCGAGTGGGTGTACTGGGACAGCGGCACCGCCCACCTGCTGCCTCGGCTCCTCCGGCTCCCGGACGGCAGCACCCGCACGCACGGCCCGCTGTTCCTGTCCGCACGCCGACCGGTCCCCGCCCGCCGTCCGGCCGCCGCCGACATCTGCCCGCACACCGGCCGCGCCCGCCTCGGCTACGACCGCGCCCGCGTCCTGCTGGACAAGTACGCCGGGCTCGATCTGCACCAGCTGCGCCACTCCGCCACCACCCACCTCGGCGAGGCCGAAGTCCCGCTGCAGCTCATCATGGGCAAGACCCGGCACCAGAACCCCCGCACCGCCATGCGCTACGTCAAACCCGGCGCTGAGGCCATCGCCAAGGTCACCGAGGTCCTGGCATCCCGCCGCCGAACCCATTGGGGCCGGGCCCTACGCCTCGCCCAGGCCCAGGGCCGATCGCCGGGTCACAGTCCTGTGCCGTCGCGTCCGACGCCGCCGACGATCAGGCAGGGGACGTCGTGAGGGTTGTGCCACTCGTGCGCCTTCTGGGACGGCACATGGACTGTGTCGCCCACGGCGACGGCGTGTTGCACACCGTCGATCGTCACCATCGCGGCCCCCTCGACGCAGTGGTGGAACTCCTCGGTGGCGTGCGAGAGCCCTCGCATCGTTCCCCCGGGCCGCAGCAGCAGGCGGAACGGCTGCAGCCCCCTCATCGGGACGGGCAGGTAGGAGATGGTGACGCGCCCGTCGTCGTCGTCGACCACACGCGCCTCGGAGAGTGGGACGCAGTGTCGGCTGCGCAGCTCCTGCAGGTCACCGAGCAGGTCACCGACGGTCACGGCGTAGACGTCGGCGAGCCTCATGAGACGGGTGACCGCGATCTCCGACTCGCCCCGTTCGACGAGCCCGATGAAGGAGGCGGACAGCTGGCTGCGGCGGGCGGCGTCGCGGACCGACCAGCCGCGCTGCTCGCGCAGCCGCCGCAGTCGGTCGCCGATCGTGCGGATCGTGCCGTCGCCGGAGGTCGCGGTGGGGCCTGCCATCATGATGGTCAGGGTACGGCCCGTCGCGCGCCCTTGGCGCCCCCGGCCAGGGCACACCGCAGGACGGTGTCGAAGCGGGGCGGGGCCTGCATGTCGAGGCATCCGCCGACGCCAGAGGTCACGCATCGCGCCGTACGCGTCGGCGGGCGCCGGGCGGCCGAGGCCGCGGGCGGGTCCCGGAGACGCCCGGAACGCGGTGCGAGAGCGGCGTCAGCCATCACCATGATGCTCACTATATTGCGCACAATCACGAATCTTCCATCTTCCTGCCGCCATCCGCCGCATGTATGCTGCGGCGACTGACCGATATATCGGTCACGCGGCGAAAGGGAGCGTGTGTGGTGAGAAGAGGGGCGCGATGCGTACGCTGACGGGAACCCCGGCGGACGACGGCTTCCGCATGCCGGCCGAGTGGGAGCCCCACGAGGGCTGCTGGATGCTGTGGCCCGAGCGGCCCGACAACTGGCGGGCGGGAGCCAAACCCGCGCAGGCGGCCTTCGCCGCGGTCGCCCACGCGGTCGCCGACGCCGGCGATCCGGTTACCGTCGGGGTCTCGGCGGCGCAGTTCCGCCACGCGCGCGCGTCGCTCTCGGCGGCGATTCGCGTCGTCGAGCTCAGCTTCGACGACGCCTGGATCCGCGACACCGGCCCCACCTTCGTCCTCGACGACGAAGGCGGCCGTCGCGGCGTCGACTGGGTCTTCAACGCCTGGGGTGGCCTGGAGGGCGGCCTCTACTTCCCGTGGGACGCCGACGATCAGGTCGCCGGCAAGGTGCTGGAGATCGAGCGCGGCGATCGCTACCGCGCGCCGTTCGTGCTTGAGGGCGGGTCGATCCACGTCGACGGGGAGGGCACCTGCCTGACGACCGAACAGTGCCTGCTCAACCCCAACCGCAACCCCGGACGCTCCCGCGAGCAGCTTGAGCGGCTGCTGTCGGACTACCTCGGGATCGAGCGCGTGATCTGGCTCGGCGCCGGGGTCCATGCGGACGAGACCGACGGCCACATCGACAACCTCGCCTGTTTCGTACGGCCCGGCGTCGTCTGTCTCACCTGGACCGACGACGAGCAGGACCCGCAGCACGCGGTCAGCCGCGACGCGCTCGAGCGGCTGGAACGCGCGACCGACGCGCGCGGCCGCCCGCTCGAAGTGCACAAGGTCCCGCTGCCCGGCCCGTTGCATTACAGCGAGGAAGAGGCGCGCGGGATCGACCGGCGCGGCGAAGGCGAGCCCTGGCGGCTCGGGCTGCGGATGCCCGGCTCCTACGTGAACTTCTATGTCGCCAACCGCGGCGTCGTCGTGCCGCTGCTCGACCCTCGCCGCGATGAGCAGGTGGTCGCCCAGCTCGGCGACCTGTTCCCCGGACGCGAGGTGATCGGCGTCCCCGCGCGCGAGGTGCTGCTGGGCGGCGGCAACGTGCACTGCATCACCCAGCAGGTTCCCGCGCCTCGCCCGTGGGGGAACTGATGCGTGCTCGCGTGCCCGTCCTCCTGCTGGCCTGCGCCGTGACCTTCGCCGCCGCGGGCTGCGGCGGCTCCGGCTCGGACGACGCCGGCAGGGGGAGAGGAGCCGGCCCCGTCGCCCCGGGCGGCACGTTCCGTTACGCGGTCGCGGGCGATCCCGGTGATCTCGATCCGGCCAGAACGGTCACCGACAACGCGTATCGGATCTTCACGTTCGCCTACGACAGCCTGCTCGACAGCTCCCCCGACGGCGAAGTCGTGTCCAACCTCGCCACCAGCTGGAAGATCACACCGACGGTCGCGACGTTCACCTTACGCAGAGACGTCACCTGCTCCGACGGGAGCCCTGTCACCGCGACGACGGTCGCGCAGAACCTGAACGCCCTGAAGGATCCGAAGACGCAGTCGCCGCGGCTGCCGATAGCGATGTCGACCGGCGACTACACCGTCGTCGCGGACGACGCCCGCGCGACGGTGACGGTCCACTTCAAAGCACCCGTCAGCTTCCTCTCCTATACGATCCAGGCGCTTCCGATCGTCTGCGGCGAGGGCCTGCGCGACCGCGGCCTCCTCGCACGGGGCACGAGCGGAACCGGCCCCTACGTGCTGAAGGAAGCGGTCCCCGGCGACCACTACACCCTGACCCGCCGCGAGGGCTACAGGTGGGGTCCCGACGGTGCCACCAACGACGAGCCCGGCCAGCCGGAGACGGTCGTGATCGAAGTGGTGCCGAACCCGACCACGGTCGCCAACCTGCTGCTCGCCGGTGAGCTGTCCGGCGCGCGCGTCAACACCGCCGACGCCAAGCGGCTGGAGCAGCGCGGGCTCGCCGAGCAGAAGCACGCATCGGGCCTGACGCAGATGCTGTTCAACCAGGCGAAGGGGCGGCCGGCGGCCGACCCGGCCGTCCGGCGCGCGCTGACGATGGCGGTCGACCGCGAGCAGCTGGCGAAGATCGTCTCCGGGCCGGACGGGCGCGTCGGCCAGAGCGTCGTGCCCGAGGCCTCGACGCCCTGCCCGGTGCCGGGCGTCAACGCCGCGATCCCGGCCTTCGACACCGCCGCCGCGGCGGCCCTGCTCGACAAGGCCGGCTGGGCCAAGGGGCCCGACGGCGTACGCGAGAAGGACGGGACACGACTGCGGCTCAGCGTGATCAGCAACTCCGACTCAGGCCCGGCGTTCGTCTCGGCGACCGAGCTGGTCGTGAGGGCGTGGCGTGAGCTCGGCGCCGACGTCGGAATCGTCGGCGGAAATGCCCAGGTCACGATACAGGCGCTCGCGAGCGGCAACTGGGATGTCGTCCCGCTGCTCGGCATCAGCGTCGCGGTGCCCTCCCAGTTCGTCTCGCTGGCGAGTGGCCCGGTGCCGCCGCAGGGGATCAACTATGGCGCGATCGACAATCCGGAGTACCTGGCGCTCGCCGGCAGAGCGGCCGCGACGGCCGACGAACGGGCGGCGTGCGAGAACTGGAACGCGGCCGAGGCCGCGCTGTTCGAGGCGGCCGACGTCGTCCCGATGGTCGCACTGTACGAGCGCTGGTGGGCGGCGAAGACCGCGACGTTCACGACGACGGCGTTCGACATCATCCCGACGAGCATCCGCATGCGTCAGGGCTGAGCCGTGACGCGCTCTCCCGCCACCGCCTGGGCCGTCGCGCCGCACGCCCGACTGGCGTCGGCCGCGCCGCGCGGCCGGCTCGTCGTCGTGGACGACGCCTCACACATGGTCCACCTCGACGCGCCCGGCGCGATCGTCGAGGCGGCTGCCGACATTCTCGAGGAGATCGCATGAATTCCCAGGGCGCAGTCCGCATCGAGCGCGACGAATGGGGCGTCGCGTACGTCACCGCGAGGGAGGAGCGTGACATCTTCTTCGGTCTCGGTTACGCACAGGCCTCCGATCTGCTGCACGAGCTGCTCGGCCAGTACAAGCTGGTGCGCGGGGAGCTGTCGAGCGTGCTCGGCGAGGCGGCGCTGGAGCGTGACACCGAGGCGCTTCGCTGGGGCTACCTCGCGCAGGCGCGTGCCGACTACGCGCGGGCCGCACCGGCCATGCGGGCGCGTTACGCCGCCTTCGTCGCCGGCATCGACCGCTATCTGCGGGATCACCCCGGAGAGGTTCCGGCGTGGGCGCCGCCGTTGGAGCCGGCGCTGCCGATCGCCGCGATGCGGGCGCTCGTGCAGCACTGGGCGACCGCGGACGGCCGCGCCGTCCTCGCCGCGGCCGGGATCGGGTCCGCCCCCGCGGTGGAGCGCGGCTCCAACGCCTGGGCGCTGCTTCCGCAGCGGACCGCCGACGGCGCGACCTACCTGCTGAGCGACCCGCACCTGCCGCTCGGCGGGCTGTTCGGGGAGTTCGTGCCCCCGCCGGCGTGGATCGCGGCGGCCATGCCGCGCGGAGGGTTCGCCGGCCACGAGGTCGTCGCACGCGCCGGCGAGCTGTCGATCACGGGGGTCGTCGCGGCCGGCACCCTGCTGCCGCTCATCGGCCACGGCGCGCACTGCGCGTGGGGGCTGACGACCGGAGGGCCGGCCGTCTCGGACGCCTACCGCATCCGCGTCGAGCCCCACGACGAGCTGGCGTGGCGGTGCGACGGCGAGCTGCGCCAGATCGACCGGCGCAGCGAGTGGATCGCGGTGGCAGGACGGGCCGAGCCGCTTGAGGTCGTCGTCGAGACGGTCGAGCTGAACGGCGCCCGCACGCCGGTGATCGCCCGCGCGGACGGCTGCGCCTATGCCGTCAGCACCGCCTACGCCGAGGATCTCTGGCGACTCGACGAGCAGCTTCTGGCGATGTACCGGGCGCGTGACATCGACGAGCTGAAGGCGGCGTTCGAGCCGTGCGTGTTCCTGCCCCAGAACGTCGTCGCCGCCGACGTCCACGGCGACGCCTGGTACGTGCGCGCCGGCCACGCGCCGCGAAGGCCCGCGCAGCCCGACAGGAACGTGCCGCTCGACGCCGACGACGCCGCCGGCGTCTGGCAGGGCTGGTACGAGCTCGACGAGCTGGTCCAGCACCGCGGCTCGAAGACCGGCTTCCTGCAGAACTGCAACACCGCCCCCGACACCCTGACGGGCCCGCACCCCTACCCCGCGATCGACCTCACCGCCTATCCTCCTGTGCTCGTCAACGACCGCCCCGGCCGTTCCAACACCCGTGGTGACCGCGCCGTCGAGCTGCTGGCGAGCACGTTCGGGGCGGACCTCGACGACGCCGTCGCGATCGCGCTCGACGACCTGTGGCCGGAGACGGCCGCATGGCAGCGGGCACTCTCGCAGGCGCTGCGCGTGACCCCGCCCGACGCGGCCGACCGCCCCTTCGCGCGGCTGCTGCTGGCGTTCGACGGCCGCGCTCACGCGACCTCGCCGGGTGCGCTGGGGTGGCTGCTGTGGCGTGAGCAGGTGTGCGACCTGCCGGCCGAGCCGGGGGAGGGAGCGGAGCTGACCGCCACCGTCCTCGCCGGCAGGGCGCTCACACCGGCGCAGGAGGGGCTGCTGCGCCGCGCGCTCGCCGCGGCGGCCGAGCGGATGCGCGGCACGCCGCACGGGTTGGGCACCGCGCTCGGAGAGGTGCTGCGCTTCGGTGCGGCGGCCGGCGGCGGCGCCGCCTTCCTCGCGCACCGGCCCGTCGCCGGGGAGGACCTGCCGCTGGTCGCGCCGCTGCGCGTCGCGATGTACTCCGACGTCGATCCAGGCAGCGGCCGCGCCCGTGCCTACTTCGGCGGCCCGTCGTTACGGCTGACGAGGCTCGGGCCCGACGGTGTCCGCTCATGGTCGGCGGTCGAGCCCGGCCGGCGGGAGGGCCGCGGCGGCGGGCACTCCGCCGGCCAGGACCTGTCCGCCGGCGGCAGGCTCCGCGCGCTCGCACCCGCGGACGCGCCGCCGGGGACGCTGACGCTCGAGGCCGAGCTGACCCCGACCGCGGCGCCGGACGCGGGCTGACATGCGGCATCCCTGGCTTCGCTTCGCGCTGCGCCGTGCCGCCGGGTTCGCCGTCTCGCTCGCGGTGCTGGTGACCGTCACGTTCCTGATCACCCAGCTCGTTCCAGGCGACCCGGTGCGCGCCTCGCTCGGCCCGACCGCGCCGGCCTCGCTCGTGCAGGAGCGCCGCGCCGCGCTGCACCTCGACGAGCCGGTGCCGCGGCAGTTCCTGTACTACGTCGAGGGGCTTCTGAGTGGCGACTTCGGCCGCTCGTTCACCAGCGGCCGGCCCGTCGCCGAGGTGATCGCCGACCGTTTCCCGATGACGTTACGGCTCGCGCTGGCCGCCTTCGTCCTGACGCTGCTGGTCGCCGTGCCGCTCGGGACGGCGATCGCCGTGCTGACGCGCGGCGGGCGCCGGCCGGGCGCCGAGAAGTCGTTCTCGCTGGCGACGGGATTCGTCCTGTCGGTGCCGGAGTACCTGATGGCGACCGCGCTCGTCGCGCTGTTCGCCGTGACGCTCGACTGGCTGCCGATCACGGGGTCCAGCGGCTGGACGGCGTACGTGCTGCCGCTGGCGGCCGTCAGCGCGGCGCCGATCGCGGTTCTCGCCCGGATCACGAGGGTCGAGACGCTGAAGGTGCTCGACCAGGAGTACATGCGCGTCGCCCGCGGCAAACGGCTGCCGCGGCGGCTGCTGTACGTCCGCCACGCGCTCCCCAACACGCTGACCGCGACGCTGACCGTCGGGGGCATGCTGCTCGCCGGCCTCGTCGCGGGCACGGTGATCGTCGAGAACGTCTTCTCCTGGCCGGGGCTGGGCACGGCGATCGTCGAGGCGATCCCGCAGAAGAACTACCCGCTGGTTCAGGCGATCGCGCTGCTGCTCGGCACGATCGTGCTGCTGGTCAACTTCGTCGTCGACATGCTGCTGGCACGGCTGGACCCGCGCTCGCTGATCGGGGAGAGCTGAGATGGGACGCAAGCGGCTCTCGCCGGCCCGCGTGGCGATGCTCGCCGTCTTCGGGGTACTGCTGGCGCTCGCGCTCGTGGGGCCGATGCTCTGGGGCGACCGCGCAGCAGCGGTGGACCTCGAAAGGCTCGGCGAAGGGGCGTCGTGGGCGCACCCGTTCGGGACCGACGACCTCGGCCGCGACATGCTCGCGCGTGTGCTGGTCGCGACCCGCCTTTCCCTCGTGCTCGCGTTGCTGACGGCCGGGCTCGGCTGCGGCCTCGGGCTGCTGCTGGGGCTCCTGCCCACCGTGCTCGGCCCGCGTCTGGGCAAGCTCGCCGGCAGTGCGATCGGCCTGCTGCTGGCGTTGCCGGGCCTGCTGCTCGCGCTGCTGGTCGCGACGATCACCGGCGTCGGCGCGACGGGTGCGGTCGTCGGGCTGGCGGTCGCGATCGCGCCCGCCTTCGCGCGCCTGACGCAGACGCTCGCGGCGCAGGTCGCCGGTTCCGAGTACGTCGCCGCCGCCCGCATGACGGGGATCTCGCTGCCGCGGCTGATGCTCCGCCACGTCCTGCCCAACATCGCGCCCGCGCTGGTGCTGCAGGTGGCGATGGCGATCGGCGGGGCGCTGCTGGCGCTGTCGGCGCTGAGCTTTCTCGGCCTCGGCGTGCAGGAGCCGCAGTACGACTGGGGCGCGCTGCTCAACGCCGGACTGGATCGCATCTACGTGACGCCGGCGGCGGCGCTCGGGCCCGGAATCGCGATCATCGTCGCCGGGGTCGCCTTCAACGTCACCGGCGACGCTCTCGCCGGCGCGCTGGCGGGTGAGACGATCCGACCGGCCCGGCGGTCCGGGCGCGGTCGTTCCCGATCGGCGGCCGCCTCCTCTGCCGTCCCCGCGAGCGGCCCGTCTGCGGCCGGTTCCGACGCCGTCCTCCAGGTCGACGGTCTCTCGGTCACCTTCGAGGGGGAAGGCGGCACGCTCACGCCCGTCCGCGACGTCAGCTTCTCCGTCGCGGCCGGCGAGCGCGTCGGGATCGTCGGCGAGTCGGGATCGGGCAAGAGCCTCACGGCACTCGCGATCGCTGATCTCATCGAACCGCCTGGAACCGTACAGGCCGAACGGCTGGCGCTCCATGGACGGGATCCGCGCGAGCTGCCCGAGCGCGAACGCCGGCGGCTGCTGGTGACGTCGCTGGCGATGGTCTTCCAGGATCCGCTCAGCTCGCTTAACCCGGTCCTGCGCATCGAGCGGCAGGTGGGCGAAGCCGCGCAGGCGCACCTCGGGGCGACGCGCGGGCAGGCGCGCGTGCGTGCCGTCGAGCAGCTGCGCGAGCTGCGGATCCCGGGCGCCGCCCGACGGATGAGGCAGCACCCGCACGAGTTGTCCGGCGGAATGCGGCAGCGCGTCACGATCGCGATGGGGCTGACGACACGCCCGAGCCTGATCGTCGCCGACGAGCCGACGACGGCGCTCGACGTCACCGTCCAGCGTCAGGTGCTGCGCGTGCTGCGCCGCGTCAATGCCGAGCACGGCACGGCCGTGGTCCTGATCTCGCACGACATCTCGGTGATCTCGGCTTTCTGCGAGCGCGTGCTCGTGATGTACGCGGGCCGCGTCGTCGAGGAACTCGCCGCCGACCGCATGCGCGTGGATGCGGCGCATCCCTACACGAGGGCGCTGCTGGCCGCGACGCCTACGCTCGACGCCGACCTGGACCGCCCGCTGGCGACGATCCCCGGACGCCAGCCGGCGCTCGACGCCGTCCCCGGCGGCTGTGCGTTCGCGCCCCGCTGCGCGCATGCGAGCGACCGCTGCCGCGAGCGGCTGCCGCTGCTGGAGACGCTGGGAGAGGGACGGCGCGTCGCCTGCTGGCACCCCCAGGGCGCCGCGCTGCCGGTGCGGGAACAGGAGATGAAGCGGTGAACACACTGTCGGTGCGTGACCTCCGCGTGCGGGTCGGCGACGGCCGTGCGGCGATGACGGCCGTCGACGGCGTCACGCTCGACCTCCCGGCAGGGGGCGCGCTCGGGCTGGTCGGCGAGTCGGGCTCCGGCAAGTCGACCTGCGCGCGGGCGATCGTCGGCCTCACGCCGGCCGCCGGCGGCCAGGTACTGCTCGACGGCCGCGACTACGCCGGGGCTCGCGGCCGTCGCCTGAGGGAGCTGCGGCGGCGCGTGCAGCTCGTCTTCCAGGATCCTCGCGCGTCGCTGAACCCGCGCATGACCGTCGGAGAGGCGATCGGAGAGGCGGCGGCGGCAGGGCGCCGGCTCAGCCGCCAGGCACGCGCCGCGGAGGTCGCGCGCCTGCTGGAGCAGGTCGCGCTCGACCCCGCCCACGCGCAGGTCCGGCCGGGCGCGCTCTCCGGCGGGCAGCGCCAGCGCGTCGCCCTCGCGCGCGCTCTCGCCACCCGTCCGGACGTGATCGTCGCCGACGAGGTGACGGCGGCGCTCGACGTCTCGGTGCAGGGCTCGGTGCTCAACCTGCTGCGGCGGCTGCGCGCCGAGACCGGCCTGGGCCTCTTGGTGATCTCCCATGATCTCGCAGTGGTCCGCTACCTCTGCACGGAGATCGCGGTCATGCACCTCGGGCGGATCGTCGAGCGGGCGCCGACGCCCACGCTGCTGGCCGCTCCGCAGCATCCGTACACCCGCGCGCTGATCGAGGCGGCCGCACTCGCCGGGCTCGACGGTGAGCAGGTCGCCGAGGGCGAGCCGCCGGACCCGCTGCACCCGCCGTCGGGCTGCCGCTACCGCACGATCTGCCCGGTCGGCCCGCTCGCCGACGAGTCGCGCCGGATCTGCGTCACGCTCGACCCGGCCGTCGGCGCCGACGGCCGCCGGCATCGGGCCGCCTGCCACTTCGTCCCGCCCGAGACGGTGGTGTGAGCAGCGAAGCGTCACGCCGGTGGCCGGGTGAGTCTGGCGGCCACGGCGTCGAGGACCCACTCCAGGCCGGTCGCGAAGGACGTCTCGGCGTCCACCTCCGTGCCGTCGTGCACGACCTTGGCCAGCGTCGGGAAGCGGCCCGTGGCCAGCATCCTGCTCACATGCGGGCCTGAGGCGCGCTGCCAGTCGCGCTCGGACAGGCCCGTGGCGCGCTCGGCCCGCAGGTTCGCGATCTCGCGCCTGATCGCGCCGGTGAAGTAGGCGCTGACGGTCTCCACGGCGCGCATGACGGTGTCGACGTCGGCGAGGCCGTCGAGGGGGGCCAGCGTGGCCTCGGTCACGGCGAGGGCGTTCGGGCCCAGGGTCGGACGGCCGCCGAGCAGGTCGGCCAGCCATTCGTGACGGAGGGCGGCCTGCCTGGTGCGGTGGGCGTGGACGCGCAGCGCCTCCCGCCAGTGGCCGGGCTGCCGCTCGGGGAGGATCTCGGCGTGGACCTCGTCCACCATGAGGTCGAACAGCTCCTCCTTGGTGGAGATGTAGCCGTAGAGCCGCATCGGGCCGACGTCGAGCCGGGCTGCGACCTTGCGCAACGACACCGCCTCCAGCCCGCCCTCGTCGGCCAGTGCGACGGCGGCGGCGACGATCCGCGCGCGGTCGAGCGGCGCGGGGCGAGTCGGCGGCTCCGGCCGGTCCCACACAGTCATGCATACATCGTACTGTTGCGATACGCCGTCTCGCAGAAATACAGTGTATCGACATGAGACATCGTATCGCGGTGATCGGAGCCGGCCCGGCCGGCCTCACCTTCGCCCGCGTCCTGCACCGCCACGGTCACCCCGTCACCGTCCTCGAACGCGATCCCGCCCCCGACGCCCGCCCCCCGGGCGGCACGCTGGACCTGCACGAGAACCTGGGCCAGCTCGCGCTGGGCAAGGCGGGGCTGCTGGCGGAGTTCCAGGCGCTGGCCCGCCCCGAGGGGCAGGCCATGCGCATCCTGGACACGGACGGCACGGTGCTTCGCGACTGGCGACCCGGTCCCGACGACCTGGCCAATCCCGAGATCGATCGCGGGCAGCTCCGGGACCTGCTGCTCGGCCCGCTGGACGTTCGATGGGGGAGGGCCGTGACGGAGGTGGTGCCGGGGACGCGGGACGGCGTGCTGGTCCGTTCCGCGGACGGGCGGCAGGAGACGTTCGACCTCGTGGTCGGCGCGGACGGCGCCTGGTCCCGGGTCCGCCCGGCGGTGTCGTCCGCGACGCCCCACTACACCGGCGTCACCTTCGTCGAGACCTCCCTGGACGACGTCGACACCCGCCACCCCGCCCTCGCCCGGCTGATCGGCGACGGGGCCCTGGCCGTGTACGGCGTCAACCGTGCCCTCGTCGCCCAGCGCAACAGCGGCGGCCACGTCAAGGTGTACGCCCAGTTCCGCGCGCCGCTGGACTGGCACACGGGCCTGGACCTGGCCGACGCCGAGGCCGTGCGATCACGCCTGCTGGCTCTGTTCGACGGCTGGACCGCTCCCGTCCTCGACCTCCTCCGCCACGGCACCGCTTTCGCCCACCGCCCTCTGCACGTCCTGCCGGTGTCCCACACCTGGGCCCACGTCCCCGGGGTGACGCTCCTCGGCGACGCCGCCCACCTGATGCCCCCCTTGGGCGTGGGCGCGAACCTCGCCATGCTGGAAGGCGCCGAACTCGCCGAGTCCGTCGCCGCCGCCCCCGGCCCTCGCGATCTGGACGAGGCCGTCCGCGCCTTCGAGGAACAGATGTGGGCACGGGCCGGCAGCTGGGCGAAGATGACGGCGGCCGGTCTGGAACGCCTCGTGAGCCCGGACCCCGCCCAGGCCCTCGCCCTCTTCGACGAAGTCCAGCCGTCCTGACCGTCGATCCGCCTAGTCGCGCTTGCAGAGGTCGGCGGGTGGCTTGCCGATGCTCACCAGGAGGGCGTTCTCGATGAACCACCTCGACTGCTCCTTGGCCGCCATCCCGGCCTGGGTGAGGGTGCCGGTCACCGCGACCCGCAGCTTCGGCACATAGACCTGGAGCGCGCCGAAGAAGCCGTTGTGCCCGTAGACGGTCTCGCCCGCCAGGCTCATCCGGGACATGCCCAGGCCGTACGCCGAGCCGGCCTTGACGCTCTGCGGGGTGACGCGCAGCATCGTGCGGAGCGTCGCCGGACGCTTGAAGACCTTGCCCTCGAACAGACCGCGCATGAACCGGTTGAGGTCGGCCGCGGTGGAGACCAGGCCGCCGCCGCCGAACGTGTCGAACGTCGGGTTGAAGTCGTAGGTGTCGCGCTCGGCGAGGTAGTTGTGGGCGCGCGGGCCGCGGTGCGCCTCCCACCATTCGAGGTAGGTGCGGTCCATCTTCAGCGGCCGTAGCAGCATCGACCGGTACAACTGGTGCAGCGGCCTGCGGCCGGCCTTTTCGATGATGAGCCCCGCGAGGACGTAGCCCGTGTCGGAGTAGTGGTAGCCCCGGCCGGGCGCGAAGTAGGGCTTACCCGAACGCAGCGCCCAGTCCACCAGTTCCCGGGGCTTCCAGGTCTTCTGCGGGTGATCGAGCACGTACTGGAACCATTTCTCGTCCGAGACGTAGTCGTACACCCCGGCGGTGTGGTCGAGGAGCTGCCGGACGGTGATCCGCGAGCCGTTCGGGATGCGCGCGACCAGCTTCCTGTCCAGGTATCGGCCGATGGGCGCGTCCAGGCGCAGGTCGCCGCGTTCGGCGAGCCGGAGCGCGACGGCCGCGGTCATCGTCTTGGTGACGCTGGCCGTCCGGAAGGCGTCGGAGGTGCGCAGGGCGCGTCCGCCCAGCTCGTACACGCCGGCCGCGCCCTCGAAGCTCCGGCCGGGCCCGGTCACGGAGAGGATCGCGCCGGGCACGGGTGGCGTGACGACGCCGTCCAGCACGCAGCGGAGCTGCGCGTTCATGGTGTCCCGGCCCGCGGCGGCGACGCCTGCCGTCCGGGCATGGGCCGGGGCGGCGAGGCCGCCGCCGAGCACCACGCCGGCCAGGACTGCGCCGAACACCCGGGACTTCTGGACATGGTGCCTAATTTTTGACCGCATGGCCAGAATCCAATCCAGATGGTATGAGTGACGCAAGAGGTCCGCGCAAGTTCTGCGGTTTCCCGTACCGAGGAGGTGCCGCCATGCCCGACTCCGGCTGGGACGACTCCCTGCTGCCCCGAGAGCGCCAGGTGCTCGCCCTGATGGCGGAGGGCTGGTCCAACACCGGCATCGCCGACCAGATGTACGTGTCGCTGAGGGCGGTCGAGAAACACGTCACCTCGGTGTTCGCCAAGCTCGGGCTGCCCGCGTCGGCGGCGAGCAACCGCCGGGTGCTGGCGGTGCTGCACTACCTCGCGGCGAACGGGCCGGTGAACGGCGCGGCGCGGGGTGGGGGAAACCGCACAGTCGCTGACCAGGGCTTGCCGCGCGACGTTCGCCAGGCTTGAATCCTGGCCATGCGGTCAAAAATCGTCCAGGACGGTCAGAAGAAGAAGACCTCGTTCATCGAGGAGGCCCGGCGGCGGCAGATCGTGGAGGGCGCCATCTCCACCATCGCCAGCGCCGGGCTGTCTCAGGCGTCGCTGGCCCGGATCGCCCAGGACGTCGGCATCAGCAAGGGCGTGATCTCCTACCATTTCGCCGGCAAGGACGAACTGATCCAGCAGGTCATCAACGCCCTGTTCACCGAGACCAACCGGTTCATCAAATCCCGGGTGGACCAGGCGCCTGACGCCCCGCGCCGGCTACGCGCCTTCATCGAGGCCAGCTTCGAGTTCATGGCGGCCAACCGCGCCAACTTCGTCACGCTGGTGGACATCTGGGGCAGCTTCGGATCGCCCGAGGCCAAGCGCCGTTTCAACGCCGACATGTACGACCCGTGCCGCCACCACCTGGAGGGCATCCTGCGGCGCGGCCAGGAGAGCGGCGACTTCCGCGACTTCTCGCCGGCCACGCTGGCCGCCACCGTCCAGGGGGCGATCGACGGCGTGATGCTCCAGTGGGTCTTCGACGAGGAGGCCATCGACCTGGCCGACTGCGCCGCCGAGCTGGTGACGATGTTCGACCTGGCCACCCGGCGGCGGGCGTGAGCGCCGCGCCGCCGCGCGGCGGGAGAGCGGCCGAGAGCATCGCGGGAGGCCTCGGCGGGTTGCTCCGGGACCGGGCCGCCACCGACGGCGATCGGGTGCTGTTCCGCTTCGACGGCGTCGAGACCACCGTCGCGCAGGTGGAGGACAGGACCAACCGGCTGGCGGACGTGCTGGCCGCGCACGGCGTCCGCCGCGGCGACCGGGTCGCGGTGATGCTGGCCAACGGCGTCGGCTTCCCGGTCGCCTGGCTGGCGATCGCCAAGCTCGGCGCGGTGATGGTCCCGGTGAACCCCGGCTACCGCAGCGCCGACCTGGCCCACGTCGTCAAGGACTCCGGCGCGGTGCTGGCCCTCGCCGGCTCGAACGCCGCGGCCGAGGCGCTCCTGGCGCTGGACTTCGGCGAGGTCGGGCTGCTCGACCCCGCCGACGCCGGTCCCGCCCCCGAACCCGTCCGGGCCGCCGGCGCCTTCGACGCGGGCGCCGAGCTGGCCGCCGCGCCCGGCGTCCGCGAGCTGCCCGACGTCGGCTGGGACGACCTGGTCAACCTCCAGTACACCTCGGGGACGACCGGGTTCCCCAAGGGCTGCATGCTCACCCACCGGTACTGGCTCCACCTGGCCGAGCTCGCGGCCGACGTCGCCGCCGTCACACCTGACGACGTGGACCTCACCGCGCAGCCGTTCTACTACATGGACCCGCAGTGGAACACGGTGCTGTGCCTGCTGACCGGCATCCCGCTGGTGATCCTTCCGCGCTTCTCCGCCTCCGGCTTCTGGCCGTCGGTCCGCGAGCACGGCGTCACCTTCTTCTACGTCCTCGGCACGATGCCGCTGCTGCTGCTCAAGCAGCCGCCCGACCCCGAACGGGACCGGGCCCACCGCGTCCGGCTCGTGCTGTGCTCCGGCATCACGCCCGCCCTGCACGCCGCGATCGAGGAGCGTTGGGGCGCGCCCTGGCGGGAGGCGTACGGCAGCACCGAGGCGGGGGTCGTGCTGGCCGTCAGCCCCGAGGACACCGCGTCCGTCGGCACCGGCGCGATGGGGCGGCCCGTCCCCGGCAAGGAGGCCAAGGTCGTCCGGGAGGACGGATCCGACGCCGCGGACGGCGAGGTCGGCGAGATCGTGGTACGCGGCGAGCCGATGCTGACCGGCTACTGGAACAGGGACGAGCCGCTGCTGCGCGACGGCTGGTACCCCATGGGCGACCTCGGCTACCGGGACGCCCGCGGCCACTACCACCTGGTCGGGCGGCTCAAGGAGATGATCAGGCGCGGCAGCGAGAACATCGCCGCCGCCGAGGTGGAGGCGGTCCTGACCGGCCACCCGGCCGTGCGCGCCGCCGCCGTGGTCCCCGTGCCCGACGAGCTGTTCGGCGAGGAGGTCAAGGCGTTCGTGCAGACCGCCGAGCCGGTCGATCCTGGCGAGCTGGTGGCCTACGTCCGCGCGCGGCTGGCCGACTTCAAGACGCCGCGGTTCGTGGAGTTCGTGGAGGCGTTCCCGATGACGCCGTCCGAACGCATCGCCAAGCACCTGCTGCCCTCGGGACGGGGCGGCGCCTACGACACCCGTGAGGAGAACCGATGAGCACCGATCTGCGGGTGCGCCGCGCCGGCTCGGCACTGCTGGTGGCCTTCGACCGGCCGGAGGTGCTCAACGCCTTCCGCCGGCGCACCTACGGCGAGCTGGTCGCCGTCCTGGACGAGGCCGCCCGCGACGACACCGTGGGCGCGCTGGTGCTCACCGGCACCGGCCGCGCCTTCTCAGCCGGCACCGACCTGAAGGAGGCCGGCGCGCGGCTGGCCGCGGGGTCCAACGCCGACCTGGTGGAGCAGACCGCCGCGCTCCAGGACCTCACCCGCCGCTTCACCACCCACCCCAAGGTGATCATCTCGGCGGTCAACGGGATCGCGGTCGGTGTCGGCGTGGAGCTGGCCATCGCCAGCGACCTGCGGCTGGCCGGCCACTCGGCCTCGTTCGCGTTCAAGGAGGTGCACCGCGGCCTGTTCCCGAGCAACGGGGTGCTGTACTCGCTGCCCCGCCTGGTCGGCCACGGTCGCGCGGTGGACCTGCTGCTGTCGGGCGAGACCGTGGGCGCCGCCGAGGCGTACGGCGCGGGGCTGGTCAGCCGGCTGGTCCCCGACGCCGACCTGATCGACACGGCGCTGGAGCTGGCCGAACGCGTCGCCACCGCCGCTCCCACCCCCGTACGCCTGATCAAGCAGGCCATGCAGCGGGTGTGGGAGCTGGACCTGGAAGAGGTGCTCGACCTGGAGACCGAGGGGCTGCTGGCCTGCCTGCGCAGCCAGGACGTGCTCGAAGGCGTCCGGTCCTTCATCGAGCGGCGCCCCGCCGTCTACCGCGGCGACTGACCGCCCCGCGGCGGGGCGCCGACCGCGCCCGCCGCCCGTTTCGCCCCGCTATCAACGAGACCCCGGCCCGCCCATGGGCCGGGGCCCGACCTCCCCTATCCCAGAACAGCAGGGAGCCGAACGCCATGACCGGGCACGACAGCGGGGGATCGCTCCACCGCGGACTCAAACGACGGCACATGACCATGATCGGGCTCGGCGGCGTCATCAGCGCCGGCCTGTTCGTCAGCAGCGGCAAGGTGATCGCCGACACCGGCCCGGCGGCGCTGGTCGCCTACGCCCTGGGCGGCCTGATCGTCGTCCTGGTGATGCGGATGCTCGGCGAGATGGCCGCCGCCCGGCCCTCGGCGGGCTCGTTCGCCGACTACGCCCACACCGCCCTCGGCCCGCGCGCCGGATTCCTGGTGGGGTGGTGCTACTGGCTGTTCGCGATCGTCGCGGTCGCGTTCGAGGGCGTGGCGGGGGCCAAGCTGCTGCACTCCCTGTCCGGCGGCGTCCCGGTGCTGCCGACGGCCGTCGTGCTGCTGGCGGCGCTCACCGCGGCCAACCTGGTCTCGGTGCGGCTGTTCGGCGAGACCGAGTTCTGGCTGGCCTCGGCCAAGATCGTGGTGATCGTGGCGTTCCTCGGGGCCGGGACGCTGTACGTCCTGGGCCTGTGGCCGTCCGACGGCGCCGGCGCCGGTCTCGCCCTGCTGACCGACCATGGCGGGTTCGCCCCCAAGGGCTGGGGGGCGGTCCTCGCCGCCCTCGTCACCGTGCTGTTCTCCTACTTCGGCGCGGAGATCGTCACCATCGCGGCCGCGGAGTCGGCCGAGCCCGCCAAGGAGGTCGCGCGGGCCACCCTGCGGGTGGTCTGGCGAGTCCTGATCTTCTACGTCGGCTCGGTGCTGGTCATCCTGGCGGTCGTGCCGTGGGACCGCGTCCCCGCCAACGGCACCGACAGCCCGTTCGCCACCGCCATCGCCGAGCTCGGCGTCCCCGGCGCGGCGACCCTGATGACCTGGGTCATCCTGGTCGCGGTCGTGTCGGTGATGAACGCCGCGCTGTACGCGGCCTCGCGCGTCCTCTGCGCGATGGCCGCGCGCGGCGACGCCCCGCCCGCGGCGGCCCGGGTCCGCGCGTCCGGAGTGCCCGCGCCGGCGCTGCTCGGCGGCGCCGCGCTGGCGCTGGTCCTGATGGTCGCCGCGTTCGCGGTCGGCGACGACGCCTTCGACCTGCTGATGAACACCGCCGGGCTGCTGGTGCTGGTGCTCTACGTCTTCGTGGCGCTCAGCCAGCTGCGGCTGCGCCGCCGCATGGAGGCCGAGTCGCCCGAGCTGCTCCGGCTGCGGATGTGGGGCTTCCCCTGGCTGAGCCGGGTCGTGGTGGTGCTGCTGGTCCTGGCTTTCGCCGCCGTCGCCTCGTCCCCCGGGGCGCTCCCCGTCGTCGGCGCGGTCGCCGCCGCCGTGGGCGGCACGCTCCTCGCGTACGAGATCAGGTCACGCCGCAGGGGGGCGGCCCCCGACGCCGTCGCGCGAGAGGGCGTCTGACGTCGCCGCCTCCGGCGGCCCTGCCGGAGGCGGCGAGCCCGTGTCACGCGACGGCGGTGCCCTCAAGCTCGACCATCAGGCCGGGGACCGCCAGCCGTGCCACCCCGAGCATCGTGGTGGACGGCGCCACCCCGGCGGCGCCCAACCGCCCCGCCAGCACGCCGTAGTGCTGGAAGAGCAGATCGACGTCGGTGGTGCAGACGTTGAGCCGGACCAGGTTCGCGAGGGACATGCCGGCCTCGCCGAGCACGGCCTCCAGGTTGTCGAGGCTCAGCGCCAGCTGCGCCGCCATGTCACCGGCATGCCGGGGCGTGCCGTCGCCGCTCATCGCGGCCTGCCCGGAGACGTACAGGGTCCGGGTGTGCCCGGTGACCAGCTCGCCCTGGTTGTACCCCAGCTCCACCGACCACGCCCACGGGTTGACCGCCGTTCGTTCCATTGCCACATTCGCTCCGTTCGGTTCGTCGACCTGACCTACGTCGATCGGCTCGGAAGCCGCCGTCTTCCTGATCGCGTCGATGAGCCTCCCAAACAAATCACGACATCCTGTGTCGTGTATTTCAGTAGGGTTCTCGGGTGCGTGCCGACCGGTTGGTCTCGCTGGTGCTGCTGCTGCGGCGGCACGGCCGGCTGTCCGCGGCGACGCTGGCCCGCGAGCTGGAAGTGTCCACCCGCACCGTGCTGCGCGACATCGAGGCGCTGTCCGCGGCCGGCGTCCCCGTCTACGCCGAACGCGGCCGGCACGGCGGTTTCGCGTTGCTGCCCGGTTTCAGGACCGAGCTCACCGGGCTGAACCCCGACGAGGCCCTCGCCCTGCTGGTGGCCGGATCGCGGCGTGGCGCGCAGGCGTTCGGCCTCGGCTCGGCGCTCGCCTCGGCGATGCTCAAAGTGGTCGACGCCCTGCCGGAAAGCTACCGCGACACCGCGGCCGGCGCGGCCGAGCGGTTGCTCATCGATCCGGAGACCGACCTCCTCTCCCGCCGGCTCGTCGCCGAGGAGGTGCCTGACGCCGTGTCGGCCGAGGTCCTGCGCGCGGTGTTCGCCGGGCACAGGCTGCGGATCCACTACGCGGCCGCGGGCCAGACCCCGAGGTGGCGCACGGTCGACCCGATCGGCCTGGTCACCGTACGCGACCAGGGCTACCTGCTGGCCACGAGGTCCGGCGCGGACCGTACCTACCGGCTGTCCCGGGTCCTCGCCGCCGAGGAACTCGCCGAACCCGCGCGGCGACCGGACCGGGTCGATCTGCACCGGGCCTGGCAGGAACGCAGCACCCGGTTCCGTACCGGCGGCGACCAGGTCACCGTGCTGGCACGGGTGGACCCGGCGCGGCGGGAGGACCTCCTGGGCACCGCGCTGGCCGTCCACGCCGAGGAAACCGAACCGGACGGCCGGCTGCGGCTGGAGGTGACCTTCCAAGATCCGAGACACGCCGAATGGGCGCTGTGGCAGCTCGGCACCGACGCGGAAGCCGTGGCCCCGCAGTGGTTGCGCGACTCCCTGCGCGAACGCGCCACCGCCCTCGCCACCCGCTACGGAAAGTCATCCTGACCGAAACACGACAGAGGGTGTCGGGTTTTGTGCCGAGTATGGTCTCACCGGTCGGCGCGTCCATGGCGGACGTGGACCGGGTCTACGGATAGACAAGGACACCGATGCGCGAAACGCCAGAAGAGATCAAAGAGCTTCAGGCCCTCCTGGAGGCCTCCCTCTCTCGCTCCACCTCACACCTCCGCTCGATCGTCACCGGACGCACCACCACCGCGGAGGAACTCGTCCAGATCCTGACCGGCATGTGCACCCTCGCCCTGTCCACCGTGACGGCGAAGGGCGAGCCGCGGATCAGCGGTGCGGACGGGCACTTCCTGCACGGGAAGTGGTACTTCGGCACCGCGCGCAACGCCGCCAAGGCCCGCCACCTCGCCGCCCGCCCCGCCGTCAGCGTCGCGCACATGCGTGGCGAGGACCTGGGCGTGTTCACGCACGGCACCGTGGAGATCCTCAACCCGCGGGACGGCGAGCCGGCCCCGGACTGGCCCGAACTGCTCGCGTACTTCAAGGGCTTCTACGGCGACGACGCCTTCGACTGGGACGACGACGTGGTCTACTACCGGCTGCATCCGCACTGGATGACCGTCTACGCCCCGGACATCGCGAAGCTGACGGCGGCGTCCCCGTCCTGAACGGCCGGGCGGCCGTCCCGCGGCTTCCTCAACTGAGCTGCTGGAACTGCCGCTCGTGCACGCCGCGCACCCAGTCGTACGTGGCCGACGGGCCGATCCGCGGGTCGCCGGGATCCTGGGCGTCACGCAGGGCGTGCACGTACGCGCGATCCTGCTCGATGCGGGCGTGCACCTGATCGGCTCGGCCGACGGACCCGTGGCCGGGGACGAGGACATCGACGTCGTCCGCCGCGCCTTCGAGCAGCCGCAGCGCGGTCAGGTAGTCCTCGATCGGGTCCGCGGCGCCGTTCACGTCGAGCATCGGGATCAGGACGTCGGACAGCATGTCGCCGGCGACGAGGACGCCGCGCTCCTCGATCAGCAGCGCCGCGTGGCCGGCGGCGTGCGCCTGATGCTCGATGATCCGGACGTGAGGGCCGTCCCAAGGGATCCGCGCGGTGCCGGCGGGCAGGCCGGTGATGAGGCCGAGCAGGTCCAGCGGCACCTGCTCGGCGATGTCCGGCGGTATCAGCCGGGCGGCGACGCGGGCCTTCGCACCCGCGTCCGGCAGCCGATCTCGGACAACGGCCGCGCAGCGGGCCGTGCCGTAACGAGGCGCCGCGCCGAGCCCGGCGTGCCAGAGCAGGTGGTCCCAGTGCGGATGCGTCGAGAAACCCGCCACGACGGGCCGGCCCCATGCGCGAAGGTCGTTCGCGAGGCAGGCCATCTCGTGGCCCTGCACCCCGGGGTCGATGAGCAGCACGCCGTCGCGGCCTTGCACGACGACGGCGTTGCTTCGGCAGAACTCGCTCTCGTGGATCAGCACGCCCTCCGCGACCTGCCTCAGCACGGCGGCCCCTTCCGCTTGTGATCTGCAACCACTTGCCGAGACGCTAGTACCGGCCGGTTGCCGATTGCAAGCAGTTGGGTGAAGCGAATGAGCCTCGGTCGGAGTGCCCGTTCAATGCCGCCTCGTCCCACCTCACATTCCGGGCTGCCGCGTCGTCGTACTGCTGAAGACCGCACATCGGCTCGCCGGGACGCTCCAGCCCAGGACGCGCGACCGGCCTGGGCCGACGTTCCGACCACCTCTGCAGGAGTTGCCCAAGCATGTCCACCACGACCCAGCTCGGCGGGCTGACCGGCGAGTACGTCCTCGACCCCGCCCGTACGACGATCGGCTTCGTCGCCCGGCACACGATGGCCACCAGGGTGCGCGGGCGGTTCGGCGAGTTCGAGGGCGGTGCGTACCTGGACGGCGGTGATCCGTCGAAGTCGCGGGTCCGGCTCGCCGTTCAGGCCAGGAGCATCCGGACCGGCGATCGACGGCGTGACGACCACCTGTGCGGGGCGTTCCTGAGGGTGGACGACCACCCGGCCCTCACCTTCACCTCGACCGGGGTGGAGCAGACCGGAGGCGCCGCCTTCGAGGTCACCGGCGACCTGGCCATCCGGGGCGTGACCAAGCCGGTGACCGTGAACTTCGAGCTGACCGGCGTCGAGGACGACCAGCGGGGCGCCCTCCGGGTCCGCTTCCAGGGCGGCGTCACGATCGACCGCAACGACTGGGGCGTGAACTGGAACGCCGCGACCAGGGTCATGGTCGGCCCGAAGGTGCTGCTGGAGTTCGACGTCACGGTGATCCGGCAGCCCTGAGCGCTCCGGCGCTCCCGTCGGCCCCTGCGGAGGGGCAGGCCTTCGCTCCCTGTCGCCAGGTGGACAGCCTTGGTGGGGGACGGCGGCTTGATTGGATCCGCCCGTGGGGGCGCAATCGGCCAGTTCGGCCCCCTGTAGCACCGTCCAACCGCAGTTCTGGTGTATCCAGGCAGCCATCGGGCCGTTGACGAAGTCCCCCGACCAGCAGCGGTGCGGCTGTGCGGCGTCAGGAGCCGGGCGGGGTGGCGGTGGCCGTCGCCAGCAGGATGAGGGCAGCCTCGCGGGCCTGGTCGGCGGTTCCGGTCGTACGGTGGTGCGCGGCGACGACGGTGGCGCCCTCGACCAGGATGAGCAGTTGGCGGGCGAGGGCGGCGGGGGCCGCGGCTCCGGCGCGTTCGGCGATGTCGGTGAGAAGGCCGAGGTAGCGGTCCAGGTGCCGTGCGGTGATGGCGCGCACGGTTTGGTCGTGGTGTTGGGCGGCCGCGTTCACCACGGCGCAGCCGCGGAAAGTCGGTTCCTCATGCCATTGCCGCAAGGCGTCAAAGATCGCGGCCAGCTGGTCGGCCGGGTCTTCTCCGGCCGCCGCGACGGCCGCGGCGAGCCAGTCGGACACCCGCTGGCTGCGCACCTCCAGCATGGCCGCGACGAGGCCGTCCTTGGTGCCGAAGTGCCGGTAGAGCGTTTCCTTGGACACCCCGATGCGCGCGCACAGCTCGGCGACACCGATGCCGTCGAGTCCGCGCTGGTACAGCAGCGGGGTGGCCGCCTGAAGGATGGCGGCACGGGTGCGCTCCGGGTCGATCGTCGTTCCCTTGGTCACTGGCACACACGGATGGTACCGCTCGGTTCGATTCACTGTTAGGGTCGCAGATCGTACCGATCGGTTCGATCTCATGGAGCGCCGTCAACGTGATCACTGTTCGTCGGGGCGATCGTCGTAGTGGGGCCGCTCTGCGCGGAATCGCCGAGCACCGTGCCCTGGCGGCCGGGTAGTGAGGCCACCGGTGTGGCAGGCGGTGCGACTGGCCGCGGGTACCGCCTCGGCTCTCGGCCTGGCCCGCTTCGCCTATGGCTTGCTCCTGCCGGCCATGCGCGATGATCTGCGCTGGAGCCTGACCCAGGCCGGGGTGATGAGCGCCGCCAACGGGCTCGGCTACCTGTTCGGCGCGCTGGTGACCGCCGGCCTGGTCCGGCGGGTGGGTAGCGCGGCCGCTTTCCGCTGGAGCATGGTGCTGACCGCGGTGGCGCTGGCGGGCACCGCGGTCAGCGGCCACTATCCGGCGCTGCTGGCCGTCAGGGCCGCGGCAGGCGTGACGGGGGCGGTGGTCTTCGTCACCGGCGGTGTGATCGCATCGCGGATCGCCACTCGCGCCTCCTCCGGCACCCCCATCATGGTCTACTTCGCCGGCACCGGGCTGGGCATCATCCTCAGCGGCGCGACCATCCCGGCACTGGGTGCTCACTGGCGCGTCGCCTGGGTCGGCATGGGGCTTGCCGCCGGCCTGGCCACCCTGGTGAGCTGGACGGCCGCAAGCCAGGGCATGGAGGAACCGGCCGCCACCACCCGAGGAGCGCGACTGCGCCCTCTGCGCCGCGTGCTCCTGGCCTACCTGCTGTTCGCAACCGGATACATCACGTACATCACGTTCCTGTCCGCCTACCTCGCCGAGCGCCATGCCCCACTCGCGCAGGTGGCGCTCATCTGGACGGCCCTGGGGGCGGCGGTCGTGGTGGCACCGGCGCTGTGGAGCCGTCCCATCACTCGCTGGCGCGGCGGCAGCGCGCTCGCCGCACTGCTGGTCCTGCTCGCCGGCGGAGCCGCACTGGCCCTGACATCCCCGGCCCTGCCCGTCGTCCTGGCGTCCGCGATCGTCTATGGCGCGACGTTCATGAGCGTGCCCGCCGCCGTCACCGCGCTGGTCAAGGCCGGAACCCCGCCCGCCGGCTGGACGGCCACGCTCGCGGCCTTCACCACCGTGTTCGCGGTGGGCCAGACCGCCGGTCCATGGCTCGCCGGCATCCTGGCCGATCACACCTCGACCGACGCCACGCTGGCCTGGACGGCGATCCTGTGCGCCGCCGCGGCGGCGATCGCCGCCGCCGCAGGCCACCATCGACCGCCCGCGCCGCCCGCCACGGCCGCCGTCGCAACGACCGAACCGGCACCCTGAGATCACCCGCACGCCGGCCTTCGCCGGCCATCGGACAAGGAGAACGACAGTGACCACCTTCGTGCTGATTCCCGGCATGTGCCATGGCGGCTGGTGCTTCCAGGAGCTCACCGAACAGTTGCGCTCCCACGGGCACCGCGCCTATCCCCTGACCTTGACCGGGCTGTCCGAGCGCAGCCATCTCCTGCATGGCGGCGTGAACCTGGACACCCACATCCAGGACGTGACCGGTGTGCTGGCGGCCGAGCGACTCCAGGATGCGGTCCTGGTCGGCCACAGCTACGGCGGAATGGTGATCACCGGAGTCGCCGACCGTGTGCCCGAGCGCGTCAGATCGCTGGTCTATCTGGATGCCGTCGTTCCAGCCGACGGCGAATCCATGTGGAGCCTGGTCTCCGACAACGAACGGCAGTGGTATCTGGAGGTCACCGAGACCGGCAACGCGGTCCGTCCGATGCCCTTCTTCGACCCGCGAGCCACCCCTCACCCCCTCGCCTCCCTCCTCCAGCCGCTGCGTGTCACCGGCAGCTCTGCTCAGAGCCGCCGCGACGTCTACGTGTATGCGGCAGGATGGCCGACCCCATCACCGTTCACTGCCACCTACCAGCGGCTACGTCAGGAGTCCGCATGGACCACCTACGCACTCGACAGCGGGCACAACCTCATGCGCGACGCTCCGCAAGACCTGCTGGAGATCCTGCTCGAAACCGGCGAAACCAGCTGACCCCCGACCACAGGCCAGTCCTCCACACCATCCTCATCAACCCCGAACGGGGCAGCGCGAGATAGATCAGAACACCGGCGGGGCCGAGGTCGGGTAGCCCTCGGCCTTGCCCTTGCACCTCGTCGGGCACGTCCAGCGGGTCGGTCGGAAGGCGCCCGACGTAGCGGGCTGTCGTCAACTGGAGGGCGAAGCCGAGGCGCGCGTGTGTCCCACGCCGTTCGGCGATCAGCGCCCGGTCCGCGTCGTCCAGGTAGAAGAACCGCTCCAGCTCCGCCCGCGACGGAGCACCCAGGAAACGGCCGCCTCACCGTCACTCAAGGACTCAACCGGCATGGACGACGGAACTTTTCGTTCGGATGCTCGTCATGCCCCGGCACGCGCACGGGGGGCGACCACGGGAGCCCGGGGCGGGCCTGCGCGCACGTCCCGCCCCCGGCGAACACCGGCCGCTTGATCAAGGCCGCCGCTGGGCGGGTCCCGCGAGGCCGTGCACGATGCCTTCGGCCACGTTCTGGACGACGACCCTGCTGACGCTCCCCGGCGGCGCGCTGACCAGGGTGAACAGCGCACCCCCGTAGAGCGCCATGAGGACGGGGATCTTCTCCGGCGGGGTGGCGAGACCGAGTTCGCCGTGGTGCCCGGCCGTGAGGTGCGACGCCGTGTCCTGCAGGCCGGCGAGCGCTGCGGCGAGCACCGGCCGCCGCGTGGCCTCCAGTTGCAGTTCGAAGATCGCCAGGTAGCGGCTGCGCAGGGTGGTCGCCGCGGTGAGCAGCGATTCCGTGAGCAGGTCGACCAGCGTCGCTGGCTGCTCGACGGCCCGGGCGGTGTCGGCGTGGTGCAGTCCGGCGATGCGCTCCGCGGCGGCCACCAGGAGCGCTTCCCTGCTGCGGAAGTAGTTCGAGGCGGTTCCCGCCGGCAGGCCGGCTGCCTTCTCCACCGCGCGGTGGGTCAGCCCGTGCACTCCGGACGAGGCCAGCAGCTCGATCGCGGCGTCGGCCAGGACTTGGCGGCGGGCCGGGTTAATGGGCGGCACACCACCATGGTACCAATAACCGTACTAGTACGATCGTAGTGAATGAGCGGGGAGGTCTCATGAGGATCGCGGTCGTCGGCGCCGGGCTCGGGGGAGTGGCGGCCGCGGCGGGACTGCATCGCCTGGGCCATGAGGTGACACTGTTCGAACGCGGCCCCGAGCTGCGTGAAGCGGGCACGGGGATCGTCGTCATGCCCAACGGGCTCCGCGCGCTGGACGCGCTGGGGCTGGGCGGCGACGTTCGCGGACACGTCATGCGAGTGAGCGGCGGGGGATTGCGGGACTGGCGCGGACGGCCGCTGCTGGTCACCGACCTGGCTCAGGCGCGGCAGGAGGTCGAAATGCCCGCCATGGCCGACCGCGCCGAACTGCACCGGGCGTTACGCGCCCCGCTCCCCGCCGGTCTGGTGCGGACCGCGACCCCGGTCGAGCGCCTGGAACCCGGCCCCGCCGGAGTGACCCTGATCAGCGGCGGCGGCCCGGTCGCGAGAGCGGACGCCGTGATCGCGGCCGACGGCACGCGCAGCACGCTTCGCGCGCAGCTCTTCCCCGGCCATCCCGGGGTGCGACGCACCGGCAGGATGGACCTGCGTGGCATGCTGCCCCGTCCTGCCGGCCTGGCGACGGAGCTGCTCGCCACCCAGCTGGTCGACCGTCGCAGCGGCGCGATGTTCGGGCTGTTCCCCATCGGGGAGAACCGCCTGTACTGGTTCACCGACTCCGTCCTGCACGGCGGGCCGCCCGGCGCGGACGAGGCGCGCCGGCAGATGCTCGCCCTGATGGCCGACTGGCATCCCCTCGTCACCGCGCTGATCGAGGCCACCCCGCCCGCCGACGTCCACGTGGACGCGATCTGCCACCTGGCCGAACCCCTGCCCGCGTTCGCGGCCGGCAGGGTCGCGCTCCTCGGCGACGCCGCGCACGCCATGTCGCCCGACCTCGGCCAGGGCGCCGCCCAGGCATTCGAGGACGCGGCCGCGCTGTGCCGCCACCTGGCCGGCGCCGAGCCGGCGGACGCGGCCCGGCGGCTCCTGGACTACGACGCCGAGCGCAGGCCCAGCGCCAACCGCGTCATGCGGGCGGCGTCCCGGCAGTCGCGTCTGACCTCCCGGACCGGCATCGCCGCGTCGCTGCGCGACACGTTGCTGCGCGCCGTGCCGTCGCGGCTGGCCACCCGCCGGCTGGCCGCCCTCTGGCACGTCCAGGACGAGCCGCCCGGCGCCCGCGACGTGGCCGCCGGACAGTGAGCGCGGGCTCTCCTCGGTGAGCCGGCCCTCCCGTTGCCGGCAGGCGGGATCGCGGTGCGGTCAGTGGGAGGTCTCGTCCGGTTCGAGGAAGACCGCGGGGGCGTTGTTCTGCCGGACCAGGCGGCCGAGGAGCTCGGCGAGGGTGTCGCGCTCGGCGGGGCCGAGGACGGAGGGCAGCTCGTCGATGCGGCGGCAGGCCGCCGTGTAGAAGGTCTCGGCGAGTTCGGCGCCCTGCTCGGTGAGCGCCACCCGGATGGCGCGGCCGTCGCGCGGGTCGGGCTCGCGGCGCACGAGGCCGCGGCGGGCCGAGCGGTCGACCAGCTCGGTCAGGCTCGACTTGGCCAGCCGCAGCATCGCGCTCAGCTCGCCCATGCCGTACGGCTGCGCCATGAGCACGCACAGGAGCTGCCCCTGCTGCGGTGTGATCTTGTGCTCGCGCGCCGCCTCGGCGTAGACGGCGTCGACGAGGAAGGCGGAGCGTACGAGCGCGGCGACGACGCCCAGCTGCTCACCTGTGTCCTTGGCCATGCGAGCGCCCTCCCCGTAGCCGCGTACGCGCTGCCGACCACCGTAGGGTCCGCCGCCCGCCCCATCAAATCCGGGCAGATTTTAAATCAGTCGCTTGACTTGCCGCCGCACGCCTGATTCTCTGGGCGACGTGAGCTGACTGGGGGAGGTCACGGTGAGTCAAGACAGCAGTGGTCAGGTGTTCGGCTACCCGATCCCCGGCGAGACGGCCCTGGAGCCGCCCGCCGCATGGGCCCGGCTGCGGCAGGAGTGCCCGGTGGCCCGGGTGCGGCTGCCGAGCGGCGACGAGGCGACGCTGCTCACCCGCTACGAGGACGTCAAGCAGGTCCTGGCCGACCCCCGCTTCACGCGCAGGCTCACGGCGGCCGACGCCGCCCGCGTGTCGGAGGCGGGCGGGGTGTTCGACGGCGACTTCGGCACCGCGATCCCGCCCGGCGGCGAAGGGCACCAGCGGTGGCGGAGGCTGGTCGGGCGGTGGTTCACCGCCAAGCGGATGACGGCGCTGCGGCCCGCCATCGAGGAGATGGCCGAGGGGCTCGTCGACGACATGGTCAAGCGCGGCGCACCGGCCGACCTGAAGGCGTGCCTGGGCTTCCCGCTCCCGGTGTACGTCATCTGCGAGCTGCTGGGCGTGCCCGCCGCCGACCGCGACAGGTTCTCCCACTGGTCCGACACCTTGCTCAACCTCACCAGGTACGGCAAGGCGGAGATCGCCGCCGCGCACGCCGAGTTCACGGCGTACATGACGGCGCATCTCACGGCCAAGCGGGAGCAACCGGGCGACGACCTGCTCAGCGAGCTGATCGCGGCCGGCGGTGAGGAGGACGGCGGGCTGTCCGACGCCGCGCTGGTGGCCACCGGCGTCGGGCTGCTGGTCGCCGGGCACGAGACCACCGCCAACATGATCGGCAAGATGACGGCCATGCTGCTGGCCGACCGCACCCGCTGGGAGCGGCTGCTCGCCGACCCGTCGCTGGTGCGCACGGCGGTGGAGGAGGCGCTGCGGTTCGACGCGAACGCGGGCTTCGGCCTGCCGCGCTACCTGGGGGAGGAGACCGAGATCGGCGGCGGGGTGCTGCCCGCGGGCACGACCGCGGTGTGCAACATGGCCGCCGCCAACCGTGACGACGCCGTCTTCGACCGGGCGGGGGAGATGGACCTCGGGCGCAGCCCGAACCCGCACCTCACGTTCGGTGTGGGGCCGCACTCCTGCCTGGGGCAGGCGCTGGCCCGCACCGAGCTACAGGCCGTGCTGACCGTGCTGCTGCGCAGGCTGCCGACGCTGGAGCTGGCCGTGCCGCCCGAGGAGCTCCGCCGCGTGGAGGGGCTCGTCGTGGGCGGGCTGCGCGACGTCCCCGTGCGGTGGTGACGGTGGCGGTCAGGGCCGAGCGGGTCGGAGCGACCCGGGAACGCATCCTCGCGGCGGCCGAGCGGCTGTTCGCCGAGCACGGCGTGGTGGCCGTCTCCAACCGGCAGGTCAGCGAGGCCGCCGGCCAGGGCAACAACGCCGCGGTCGGCTACCACTTCGGCACGAAGGCCGATCTGGTACGCGCCATCGTGCGCAGCCACGCCGAGCGGATCGAGGGCCTGCGGCGCCGGGCGCTGGGCGAGGCGGAGGGCTCGGCCGAGGTCCGCGACTGGGTGGCCTGCCTGGTACGCCCCATCACCGAGCACCTGGACGCGCTGGGCCGCCCCACCTGGTTCGCCCGGTTCGGGGCACAGGTGATGACCGACCCCGTGCTGCGCGGCATCATGATCGAGGAGGCGCTCACGTCGCCGTCGCTCGTCCGGATCGTCGAGGAGCTGGACCGGTGCCTGCCCGAGCTGCCGCCCGAGGTGCGGGCCGAGCGCAACGCGATGGCCAGCCAGCTGATGGTGCACATGTGCGCCGAACGCGAGCGGGCCCTGGCCGAGGGCCTGCCCACCCCGCGTCCGAGCTGGGACGATGCGGCCACCGGCCTCATCGACGCGATCACCGCTCTGTGGACGGCTCCCGTCACGGCGGTTCCGGCCCGCATGGGCGTCACCAGGCAGGAGGGCAGACGATGACCGACACGGCAGACGCGACGGAACTCCAGGCGTTCCCCGGCGTGCGGGCGGCGGGCTGCCCGTTCGACCCGCCGCCGGGGCTGCGGGCGCTGCAGGAGGAGGGCCCGCTCGCCAGGGTCAGGCTGTGGGACGGCAGCACGCCGTGGCTCGTCACCCGGTACGCCGAGCAGCGCGCGCTGCTCGCCGACCGCAGGGTGAGCGCCGACGTGACGCGTCCCGGCTACCCCAGGCACGTCCCGATCGGCGGCGGTTTCGCCAGCTTCATCCTCATGGACGACCCCGAGCACGCCCGCCTGCGCCGCATGGTGCAGGCGCCGTTCACGATCAGGCGGGTGGAGACGATGCGCCCGGCGGTGCAGCGCA
Source organism: Nonomuraea pusilla (assembly GCF_900109355.1). Classification (GTDB taxonomy): domain Bacteria; phylum Actinomycetota; class Actinomycetes; order Streptosporangiales; family Streptosporangiaceae; genus Nonomuraea; species Nonomuraea pusilla. The sequence goes on along the minus strand of NZ_FOBF01000002.1, from coordinate 491,311 downwards.
TCGTGGACGAGCTGATCGACGACCTGCTCGCCGGCCCCAAGCCCGTGGACCTGGTCGAGGCGTTCGCCCTGCCGGTGCCGTCGCTGGTGATCTGCGAGCTGCTCGGCGTCCCGTACGCCGACCACGCCTTCTTCCAGGACGCCAGCAAGACCGTCATCAGGCGGGACGCCCCGCCGGAGGAGCGTGCCGCCGCGGCGGCCAGGCTGACGGACTACCTGGACGGCCTCGTGGGCGACAAGCCGGCCCACCCCTCCGGCGACCTGCTGTCGCGCCTGACCGCCCGGGTCGAGTCGGGCGAGCTGACCAGACGCGAGGCCGCGCAGATGGGCGTGCTGCTGCTCATCGCCGGGCACGAGACCACCGCCAACATGATCGCCCTCGGCACCCTCGTCCTCCTGCGCAACCCCGCCGAGCTCGCCCTGCTGCGCGACGGCGGCGACCCCGAGCTGGTGGCGGGGGCCGTGGAGGAGCTGCTGCGCCACCTCACCATCACCCACAGCGGGCGCCGCCGGGTGGCGCTGGAGGACATCGAGATCGGCGGCCAGGTGATCCGCGCCGGCGAGGGCATCATCATGCCGAACGACATCGCCAACCGCGACCCCGGCGCCTTCCCCGACCCCGACCGCCTGGACGTGCGGCGCGACGCGCGCCGCCACATCGCGTTCGGCTTCGGCGTGCACCAGTGCCTCGGCCAGTCGCTCGCCCGCATGGAGCTGCAGGTCGTGTACGGCACCCTCTACCGGCGCGTCCCCACCCTGCGGCTGGCCGCCGACCTCGGCGACGTCCCGTTCAAGCACGACGGCCAGGTCTACGGCGTCTACGAGCTGCCCGTCACCTGGTGAGCGCGGCCAGGGGCCGGCCGCGAGGAAGAGGAGGCCCGCGCACAGGCACGGCGGCCTGCAGCGGGGGCGCGCGTCCGGACGCGGCGCGGGGGGCCGCGTGTCACAGGTGTGGAGATTCCCTGTCACGCGTAGATGCCGCCGATGCGCCGGAGTGAGCGGCGGTGCGCGGCTCCTTCCCTGAACAGGCATCCGCATTGACGTTGCTAGACATTTCAGTCATGATTGAAATGACTAGCCACGTCGAACGGAGCGAGCCGTGGAACATGTGACCTTCGGCAGCCTCGGCACCCTCTGCGCGGGTGTCGCCACCTTCCCGAGACGAGCGACCCGGTCCCCGGGCCGGTGCTCGGGCACGGCAGGGTGACGGTCAAGGAGGCCCTGGCGTTCTTCGCGCCGTACTTCGTCAGGGCCGGCTTCGCGGTGCCGGCCATCGGCTACCGCACGGTCGGTTCCAGCGAAGGCGGGCCGCGCGGCGTGGACCACCCGGAACGGCAGGTGGAGGACTTCCACCTGCGCAGGGCCCGGCTCGCGGACATCACCCCGACACCCGCCTACGAGTCGGTGGCCGCCATGACACAGTGAACCGGCACACGATCGACAAAGGAGAATCCGGCGATGAGCACTGAGGACCAGCGGGACCGGCTGCTTCGATGGGTGGAACGGGTGGCCGCCTTCTGCGTCGAGGAGTGGGGGCTGCCGCCCATCACCGGACGCATCCTCGGCTGGCTCATGATCTGCGATCCGGCCGAGCAGTCCGCCGGCCAGATCGCGGACGTCATCCAGGCCAGCCGGGCCTCGCTCACCTCGAACATGCGCTTCCTGACCACCATCGGCCTGGTCAAGAAGGTGAGAAGGCCCGGCGACCGCACCGCCTACTACCGCATCGAGGACGACGCCTGGCAGAAGGTCATCCAGCGCAAGCTCGAAAGCCTGAGCGCGTTCGGCGAGATCGCCGACGAAGGGCTCGACCTCGCCGGCGGCGAGGGGCGCCGCACAGAGCGCATCAAGGCCGCCCACGACTCCCTGACGTGGCTGCAGAACCTCGCAGCCCGCCATCCGCTACGCCGTTAAGGAAACCTCCATGCACCGCTGGCGACCCGAACTCGGGCTGATCCAGGAAACGCTGCTGATCACTCTCTACGCCAGAGCCCTGGACGCCAGGCGGCCCAGCCCGATCCTCGGCGACACGCTCTCCGCCGACCTGGCCGGCAACATCGACTACGACTTCGGCAAGCTGAAGGTCAAGCCCAACCTCGTCGTCACCACGGCACTGCGCGCCAGGAAACTGGACGACGCCGTCCGCGCCTACGTCGCCGCTCACCCCGGATGCGTGGTGCTCGACCTGGGCTGCGGCCTGGACACCAGGATGTCCCGCTGTGATCCACCACCGAGCGTCGACTGGTACGACATCGACTTCCCGGAAGTGGTGCACCTGCGATCCGCGTGTCTGCCCGGCCGTTCCCACCTGGTCGGAGCCGACCTCACCGACTCCGACTGGCTTACAGCCATTCCCGGAGACCGGCCGGCGATGATCGTCGCCGAGGGGCTGTTCCCCTTCATGTCCGGCGACTCCTTCCAGACGATGACCCGCGCGCTGGCCGACCGTTTCCCTTCGGGTGAGCTCGCGCTCAACGGCTACACCCGCTTCGCCGCCTGGGCCATGAAGTACCATCCGACCATCAAGGCACTCGGCATCGAAGCCGCCCAGGGCTTCGACGACCCGCGCGAGCCCGAGTCCTGGGGCGCCGGCCTCGAACTGGTCGAGGAGCAGTTGCTCACCCGCGCTCCGGAAGTAGCCGGATTCCCGCAACCCCTACGCGCGCTGACCCGTCTCACCGCCCGCAGCACGGCCTTGTCCCGGCAAGGGGCACGCGTTCTCCGCTACCGGTTCTGAGCCCTCGCGGGCGGCGGCGGCAAGCCGCGCGCCTTCAGCCTGTCACGTGCCGCCACCGGAAGAAGGTGGTCGCCGCCCTTGCTCCGGGCCGCCTCCGCACCTTATTGTCAAGGCATCGGTTGATAAAGAGGTTGGTTGATAAAGATGCCGGTTGATGACAACGAGGATCGCCTGGACCGGGCGTTCGCCGCGCTGGGCGATCCGGTCCGGCGTGCGCTGATCGCCCGGCTGTCGCGGGGCGAGGCGACCGTGAACGAGCTCGCCGAGCCGTTCCCGATCACCAAGCAGGCCGTCTCGCGGCACATCCAGGTGCTGGAGGCGGCCGGGCTGATCACGCGGAGCCGTGACGGCCAGCGCCGTCCGTGCCGGCTGAACCCGGCCGCGCTGGAGGAGCTGACGAGCTGGATCGACACCTACCGCCTCACCCGCGAGGGGCAGTTCCGGCGCCTCGACGACGTGCTCGACCAGATGAGGGAGCGGAAACCATGAGCGAGAACCCGACCACGATCACGGCCCAGCCCGGCAGCCCGTTCATCGAGGTCGTCCGCGACTTCGACGCGACCCCCGCGCAGCTCTTCCGCGCGTACACCGACCCCGAGCTGGTCACCCGCTGGCTCGGCCCGCGCGGGATCGAGATGCGCCTCATCGAGCACGACGCGCGCCCGGGCGGGACGTACCGCTACGCGCACCGCGACCGCGAGGGCGACGAGCACGTCTTCCACGGGGTCTTCCACACCGTCACCCCCGACGAGCGGATCACCAGACCTTCGAGCACGACGGCGCGCCCGATGTCGTCAGCCTCGACTCCGCGACGTTCGAGGACCTCGGCGGACGCACCCGGCTGCGGACCCGTTCCGTGTTCCCGTCCGTCGAGGCCCGCGACGCCATGATCGCCGGCGGGATGGAACGCGGCGTCCTCGACTCGATGGACCGCCTCGACGAGCTGACCCGCGACCCGGCCGAGGGCGGCCCGGAGGCGAGCGTGGTCGTCGTCGACATCTCGATGTCGCTCGACGGGTACGTCAGCGCGCCGGGCGTCGACCTCGAACACGGCCTGGGGGTGGGCGGCGAGCCGCTGCACGCCTGGGTGACGGACGGACGCACGCCGCGCGACGCGGAGATCCTCCACAGGTCCTTCACCGACACCGGAGCCGTCATCATGGGCCGGCGCACCTTCGACATCGTCGACGGGCCGCACGGATGGAACGACGAGGTGGGCTACGGCCACGACCAGGACCAGACCTCCGCTCCGCCCGTCTTCGTCGTCACCCACTCGCGGCCCGGGAAGGTGCGGCTGGGCGACCGGTTCAGGTTCGTCACCGAAGGGCTCGACAGCGCCGTGGAGCAGGCACGCGCCGCCGCCTGCGGCAAGGAGGTCGTGATCATGGGCGGTGGCGCGACCGCGCACCAGTTCCTGCGCGCCGGTCTGGTGGACGTGCTCAGGATCCACCTCGCCCCGATCATCCTCGGCGGCGGCACGCCGCTGTTCCCCGAGGGCATGCCGGAGTCGCTGCGGCTGGAGCCGCTCGCCTCGGTGTCCACCCCGGCCGCCGAGCACCTGACCTACCGCGTGCTCAAGTGAGGGCTTGGCCGAGCCCACGAACCAGCGTCCCGCTCGCCGTGGAACCGAACGAACAGCACGATTCCCTCCGGCTCTATCCTCGCTCGAAGTCGAGCCAGGAGGAACGTCCGTGTCGAAGCTGGATGAGGTCGGTGCGTGGTTGCGGCAGCGGTTGCCTGACCTGCTCACCGAGAACAAGGTGCCCGGAGCGGCCGTCGCGGTCTGCGCCGGTGACGAGACGGTCGAGGCCGCGGCGGGGGTGCTGAGCACGGCCACAGGCGTCGAGGCCACGACCGACTCCCTCTTCCAGATCGGCTCGATCACCAAGGTGTGGACCGCGACGCTGGCCATGCAGCTGGTCGACGAGGGGAAGCTGGACCTCGACGCCCCGGTGCGGGCCTACCTCCCCGAGTTCCGCGTCGCCGACGAGCGGGCAGCGGAGCGGATCACCGTGCGGCAGCTGATGTGTCATGTCGCGGGATTCGAGGGCGACGTCTTCACCGACACCGGCAAGGGCGACGACTGCCTGGAGAAGTACCTGGACGACCTGCGCCAGGTGCCGCAACTGTTCGAGCCCGGCGAGATGTTCTCGTACAACAACGCCGGCTACTGCGTGCTGGGCCGGATCGTCGAGGTCGTGCGGGGAGAGCCGTTCGACGTCTGCATGCGGACGCACCTGTTCTCGCCCCTGGGCCTGACCCATGCCGCGAACGATCCGTACGAGGCGATCCTCCACCGCACGGCGGTGGGACACATCGAGCGGACGCCGGGCGGCCCGGCCGAGCCGACCCCGGTCTGGGCGCTGGCGCGCTCGAACGCGCCGGCCGGGTCGATGCTGGCGATGCGCCCCCGCGACCTGCTGGCCTTCGCCCGCATGCACCTCGCCGGAGGCCTCGGGCCGGACGGCGCCCCCGTGCTGAGCCGGGCGGGTGTCAGCGCCATGCGGGAGCCGCAGGTCACGCTGCCCGACATCGACCAGGGCACCGCCTGGGGCTTGGGGTGGGAGCTCTTCGACCTTCCCGGCGGCCCGGTCTTCGGCCACGACGGCAACACCATCGGCCAGTCGGCGTTCCTGCGCGCGGTGCCGGGGAGCGGCGTGGCGGTGGCGATCCTCACCAACGGCGGCCTGCCGCGGCCGGTGCACGCCGAGATCGCCGGCCGCGTGCTCCACGACCTCGCCGGTGTCGAACTGCCCGGGGAGCCGATGCCCGATCCGGCCGCGCCCGCCGTGGACGCCTCCCGGTATGCCGGCACGTACCTGTCGAGCACGTGTGAGACCACGGTGAGCCAGGACGGGCAGGGGCGGCTGTGGCTGGAGCGCGTTCCCATCGGCATCACCGCCGAGCTGGACGAGGTGCCGTACCGGACGGAGCTGGTCGCCTGGCGCGGCGACACGTTCCTGCCGGTCGAGCCCGAACGCGGCGCTCGCGCGCCGCTCGCGTTCCTGGGCGACGACGGTGAGGGGCGCGCGGTGTACCTGCACACCGGGCGGGCCGACAGACGGGTGAACCCCTGAACGACCGGCGCCGTCGCCCGTTGTGATCAGTTCGTCCGGCCAGACGAACGCCGGCGTGAAGGTTCGATGAACGGAACGAACACCACCGGGTGCGCGCGTCCCACTATCGTCGGGTGGATTTGGAGAGCAGCGCCGTGAGCACGACCGATGGCGCCGAGAACGCGAGCGGGCCCGCGGATGCCGATCGCGTGCTGAGCATCCGCGAGCTGTCGGTCGAGATCCGGCGCGGTGAAAGGGTCGTCCGCCCCGTCTCGGACGTCAACCTCGTGCTGAACCGCGGCGAGACCCTGGGCATCGTCGGCGAGACCGGATCCGGCAAGTCCATGACCGGTCTGGCCGTCATGGGCATGCTGCCGGCCGGCGGCCGGGTGACCGGCGGATCGATCGTCCTGGACGGCGAGGAACTCGTCGGGCTTCCCCCGGCGCGGTACCGGGCCGTCCGCGGCAACGACGTCGCGATGGTGTTCCAGGACTCGATGACGGCGTTGAACCCGACCCGGCGGATCGGTGATCAGGTCGCCGAACCGGTGCGGCTGCACCGCGGCGCGTCGAAGCGGGCCGCGCGCCGGAGCGCCGAGGAGATGCTGGCCCTGGTCGGGCTGCCGCGGCCGGCCGAGCGGCTGGACGACTATCCGCATCAGCTCTCGGGCGGCATGCGGCAACGCGTGATGATCGCGATGGCGCTGGTGTGCGAGCCCAAGGTCGTCATCGCCGACGAGCCGACCACGGCGCTCGACGTCACGATCCAGGCGGAGATCCTCGACCTTCTCGACGACCTCAGGTCCCGGCTGGGCATGTCGATGATCCTCATCACGCACGACATGGGGGTGATCGCCCGGCACGCCGACCGCGTCGGCGTGATGTACGGCGGGCGCATGGCCGAGACCGCCCCGACGCCTGTGCTCTTCAGCCGGACGCGGCACCGCTACACGCACGCGCTGCTGTCCTCGATCCCCTCACTCACCCACGACAGGCGCGAGGAGCTCTTCAGCATCCCGGGCGCGCCGCCGGACCTGACCGTGGCCCAGGCCGGCTGCCCTTTCGCGCCGCGTTGTGACGCCGCGACCGATCGCTGCCGCGAGGAGCTGCCGGCCCCCTCGGCGGGGGAGGACGGCGCGGAGGACGGCCATGTCCACGCCTGCCTGCACCCGGTGTCCGGTCCGACGGCCAGGGTCCGCTCACGGTTCGCCGCCCCGCCGGCGATCCTCCCCGAGCGGGAAGCGGCGCCCCGATTGCGCGTCGTCGACCTCAGACGGGAGTACCCGGCGGGCGGCCCGGGGCTCTTCGGCGGGCGCCGCACCGTGAAGGCGGTGTCGGGCGTGAGCTTCGAGGTGGCGGCCGGCGAGACGTTCGGGCTCGTCGGAGAGTCCGGCTGCGGCAAGTCCTCACTGGGCAGGATGCTCGTGGCCCTGGACCGGCCCACCGCCGGTGAGGTGATCTTCGACGGCGAGCCGGTCAGCCGGATGAGCGCACGCGCGTTCGGGCCGCGCCGTGCCCAGCTGCAGATGATGTTCCAGGATTCGAACGCCTCCCTCGACCCCCGGATGCGCATCGGCACGATCCTGCGCGAGCCCCTGGCGATCCACGGCATCGGAAGTCGCGCCCAGCGGACCGTTCGTGCCCGCGAGTTGCTGCACGACGTGGGTCTGCCCGCGAGCGTCATGGAGCGCTACCCCTACGAGCTCTCCGGCGGGCAGCGCCAGCGGGTGGGCCTGGCCCGCGCGCTCGCCCTCGACCCGAAGGTGCTGGTCGCCGACGAGCCGGTCAGCGCGCTGGACGTCTCCATCCGCTCCCAGGTGCTCAACCTGATGCGCCGCGTCCAGCTGGAGCGCGGGCTCAGCAGCGTGGTGATCTCCCACGACCTCGCGGTCGTGCGGTACCTGGCCGACCGGGTCGGCGTCATGTACCTCGGCAAGCTGGTCGAGGTCGGCACGACCGACGAGGTGTACGGCGCCGCCGCCCACCCCTACACCGCGGGCCTGCTCGCGGCCGTCCTGGACGCGGACCCGGAAGCGCGGCGGCCGGAGGGGGTCGAGAGGGTGCGCGGCGAGCTGCCGAGCCCCATCGACCCGCCCAGCGGCTGCCGGCTCCGCACCCGGTGCGCGCTGGCGACCGGCCGGTGCGCCGAGGCGGAGCCTCCCTTGCAGGCGGTCACCGGCACCCACCAGGTCGCCTGCCACCACCCGTTGCGGAGAGGGGACTCACACTCATGACTTGGTACGTGGCCCGACGCCTGGTGATCTCCTTCCTCGTCCTGCTCGGGATCTCCGCGGTGGTCTTCTTCCTCCTGCACCTGGTTTCGGACAGCCCCGGGCGGGTCGTCCTGGGCCAGCGCGCCTCGCCCGAGGCGGTGGCGGACTTCAACCGCCAGCACGGGTTCGACCGCCCGGTCGTCGCGCAGTACGTCAGCTACCTCGGCCGGCTCGCGCAGGGCGACCTGGGCAGGTCGTACAAGCTGAACGAGGACGTGGGCACCCTGCTGTGGCAGAACGCCGGCCGCAGCGCGATGCTCTCGCTGGCCGGGCTGGTCCTGGCGCTGGTGATCGCCGTCCCGCTCGGCGTCCTGCAGGCGGTCAGACGCAACCGCGTCGTCGACCGGGTCGCCACGGCGGTGTCCTACGTGCTGTATGCGACGCCGTCGTTCCTCCTCGGCCTGATGCTGATCGCCGTCTTCAGCCAGAGCCTGCCCGTCTTCCCTGCCGAGGCCTCCCAGTCGCACTCGCCCTGGGTGGTCTTCACCGATCCGCGAGCGATGGCGCTCCCCGTCATCACGCTGGCGGTCACCAGCGTCGCGGTCTTCGCCCAGTACCAGCGCTCCTCCGCCCTGGACCAGCTCGGCCAGGACTACATCAGGGTCGCGCGGGCCAAGGGCCTCCCCGAACGGCTGATCCTGACCCGCCACCTGCTGCGCAACGCCTGCCTGCCGCTGATCACGCTGGTCGGCACGCTCGTCCCCACGCTCCTGGCGGGCAACCTGATCGTCGAGTCGCTCTTCAACTACCCCGGGCTGGGCCTGCTGTTCCTCAACAGCCTGCACCGCGAGGACTACCCGGTGCTCCTCGCCTACACCCTCATGGGCGGCGTCCTGACCGTGGCCGGCAACTTCGTCGCCGACCTCGCGGTCGCGGCCGCCGACCGCCGAATCGAGCTGAGCAAATGACCTCACACGCTGTGGACGCCGAGATCACGACGGCGAGAAACCCGGTCTCGGCGCTGCGCCGGCTGCGGCGGCATCCGCTCGGCCTCGCCGGCGGGCTGCTCCTGCTGCTCATCGCCGGGTTCTGCTTCCTCGGCCCGCTGCTCCACCCCACCAACCAGACCGACGTGGACCTGCTGAACGCGGCCCTGCCCCCCGGCCCCGGCCACCCGCTGGGGACGGACACGAACGGGTTCGACGTGCTCGGGCGGCTGATGGCAGGCGGGCAGGTGTCCCTGCAGATCGGGCTCCTCGCCGCGCTCTTCGCCACCACGATCGGCACGGTCTACGGCGCCGTCGCCGGGCTGGCCGGGGGCGTGGTCGACGGGTTCCTGATGCGGCTGGTCGACGTCATGCTGTCGATCCCCTTCCTGTTCTTCGTCCTGATCCTGTCGGCCCGCTTCCACGCGAACACGCTGTCGCTGAGCCTGGTCATCGGCGGGTTCTCCTGGCTGCTGTCGGCCCGGCTGGTCCGCGGCGAGGTCCTGACGCTGCGGGTACGGGAGTTCGTGCTGGCCGCACGGGTGATGGGCGCGTCCCGCCGGCGGATCATCCTCACCCACCTGATCCCGAACGCGCTCGGCGTGATCATCGTCAACATCACCTTCCAGGTCGCCGACGCGATCCTCGTCGTCGCCGCCCTGGGGTTCCTGGGCTTCGGCACGACGTACCCGACCGCGGACTGGGGCAGCCAGCTCGCCAGCGGCGTCACCTACATCTCCGCGGACTACTGGTGGCTGATCTACCCCGTCGGCGGCTGCATCGTCCTCACGGTGCTGGCGCTCAACCTGCTCGCGGACGCCCTCCGCGACGCGGTCGGACGACGGGCGGACTGAGCGCCGTCCGCGCACCTTCGATTCACATCACATGCAGGGAGCCATCAATGACACACGTCTCCGGTAGGCAGCTGTCCGCGGCGCTCGCCGCGATCGCCGTGCTCGCCACGGCGTGCACCGGCGGCGGGGGCTCGACGAAGGACGTCGCAGGCAGCTACGCCACCCCGCCGAAGCAGACGGGCACGCCCAAGGACGGCGGGACCGCCACGGTCGCGCTGACCCCGGGACTCAGCCCCAACTACATCTACCCCTACCCGCCGGCGTCCGCCAACGGGACCGTCATCGCCCGCGGGCTGATGTGGCGCTCCCTCTACCGGCCCAGCGGAGCGGGCGACCAGATCATCGACGCCGAGCTGAGCCTGGCCGAGCAGCCGTCCTACAGCCCCGACCGCAAGACCGTGACCATCAGGATGAGGGACTACACGTGGTCCAACGGCACCCCCGTCACGGCCGATGACGTCGTCTTCTCCTTCGCGCTGCTCAAGGCCGCGCTCGCGGAGAGCCCGGCCAACTGGAGCTTCTACACCCCGGGCCAGTTCCCCGACGGGGTCAGCGCCGAAGCCACCGCGCCGGACACGCTCACCCTCAGGCTGGAGACCGCGTACAACCCGTCGTACCTGCTGTCCATGCTGACGCTGCTGTACGTGATGCCCTCCAAGGAGTGGAACATCGCCCGCCCGGGAGGGCCGCACCTGGACTACACGCAGCCGAAGCACGCGAAGGCGATCTACAAGTACCTCACGAAGGAATCCGAGTCCCAGTCCACCTTCGCGAGCAACCCACTCTGGCAGGTGGTCAACGGCCCGTACCGGCTCAAGAGCTTCGACTCGACGACCGGCTCGTTCTCCCTGGTCCCCAACGAGTCCTACAAGGGTCCGGGTGACTCGCGACTCGACCAGATCGACTTCAAGGCCTTCACCTCCGCCGCCGCGGTGCTCAACCAGTTCAAGGCCGGCAACCTGACCGTCGGCACGCTCGACTCCAGCTTCATCACGCAGATCGGCGCGCTGAAGGCGAAGGGGTACAACGTCTACGGCGCGCCCGCGCCCGCCCGCTTCGACTCGCTGACCATCAACTTCAAGAACACCGCCGGCAACTTCGACAAGATCATCGCGCAGGCGTACGTCCGGCAGGCCCTGCAGCGCCTGATCGACCAGCAGGGGTACATCGCCAGCAGGGGCATCTACAACGGCGCCGGCTCCCCGAACTACAGCACCGCCGGCAACGGCTCCCCCTACCCGCCCGCGTTCGGCGACAAGGCACCCTTCCCGTACGATCCCGCCGCCGCCGAGAAGCTGCTCACGGACAACGGCTGGAAGGTGGTGCCGAACGGCTCCACCACCTGCGAACGCCCCGGCACCGGGCCGGGCGAGTGCGGGGCCGGCATCCCGCGGGGGCAGACGATCAGCTTCACCCTGGCCTCCGCCAACACCCCTGCCTACGTCGGCGCCCGCGACGTCGCGTTCGCGTCGGCGGCCAAGAAGCTCGGCATCGACGTGAAGATCGTGACCAAGGCGCTCAACTACATGTACGCCAACTACGGCAACACCTTCGCCCCCGCCACCACGAACGAGTGGGCGATGCAGGACTTCGGGCCGCTCTACCTCGCGGCCGGGTACCCGAGCAGCAACACGGTGTTCAACACGGAGGGCAGCTTCAACCTGGGCAGCTACCACAACGCCGAGGTGGACAAGTCGATCGACGCCTCGACGTTCGGGGCGGACGCGAAGGCCCTCTCGACCGAGGTGACCCGCCTCGCCGAGGACCTGCCCGTGCTCTTCCTCCCGACCCCTCACACCCTGGTGGTGTGGAAGGACACCCTGTCAGGTCCGCAGTCGTCGTTCAACGCCCTGCTCAGCTTCCTGTACACCCCGGAACTATGGTACTTCCACGACTAGTCCGCGACCTGGTCGGCGACGCGCGGGTGGTGGCCGTCGGCGAGGGCGCGCACAACATCACCGAGTTCTACGAACTCAAGGACCAGTTGCTCCGCGTCCTCGTCCAGGATCTCGGGTTCTCGGCCTTCGTGATGGAGTCCGGTTTCGCCGAGGGGCTCGCCGTCAACGCGTGGATCCACGGCGGTCCCGGGCAGGTCGAGCAGGTCGCCCGCGACGGCATCACCTACCGGTTCGGCGAGTGCGAGCCGATGCGGCGGCAGCTGCGCTGGATGCGCCGCGAGAAGGTCAGCTTCTACGGCATGGACCTTCCCGGCTCCTCCACGTCGCCCGGACCCGCCGTACGGGCCATCCTCGACCGGATCCCGGGCGACGAGGAGCTCCTGCGCCTGAGCGACCTGGGAGGCAGGACGGAGGCGGCGGTCCGCTACGCGGCCATGCCCGCCGCCGACCGCACCCGGCTGCTCGACGGTCTCCGCGAGCTGGTGGAGCGCGCGTCCCTGGCCGACGACGAGACCGTACGGCGGTGCGCGGCCTCGCTCCAGGCCTTCGTCGAGGAACTGGATCCGCCGCCGGCCGGGCCGTACCCGCGGGACGCGTTCATGGCGGACACCGTGAAGTGGGTCCTCGGGCGAGAGGACCGCATCGTCGTGAGCGCCCACAACGCGCACGTCCGGCGCACGCCGTTCCTGGGCCGGCCGATGATGGGCGGCCTGCTCGCCTCCTCGCTGGGAGCCGACCTCGTCGTCATCGGGATGACGTACGGCTCCGGCCCCGAGGTCCGGTTCACGCAGCGCTCCCCGCGCCCGTTCGACTGCGACGTCTCGCTCGAAGAGCGGACCCTGCCGCCGAACTGCGTCGAGTCGCGGCTGGACCGCGTCGGCGGGCCCGTGGCCGTCGTGGACCTCCGGCGGGCGCCGGGCGGCTTCTTCGACGGCGTCGAGGGCACGCTGGCCGGCGGCGGGATCGACCCCGTCGACGACTTCCCCGCGGCCTACGACGCGCTCATCCACGTCCGCCACGCCACCCGCGTCCCCGGCGCGTTCGAGCGCCTCCGCGCGGAGTTCGAGGAGTCAGCATGACCTACCCGCCCACCCGCACCGTCGAGGTCTTCGAGGACGTCGCGGGCGTCCGCGTGCCGGACCCGTACCGGTGGCTGGAGGAGGAGACACCCGAGGTACGGCGATGGCAGCGGCGGCAGGCCGAGCTCGCCGCCTCCGTCATCCACGACGGACAGGACCGGGAAACCGTCCGGGCCCTGATCGAGGCGTACGACAGCGGGTCCCGCCCGGCCCTGCCCAGATACGCGGCGGGCCGCTGGTTCCGCGCCGCCGGGTCCCTGGTCGTCGTCGCCGACGAGCCGTACGGCCCCGGACGACCGGTGATCGACCTGGCCGGGTTCGGCAGCGAGCGCAACCCCGCGTTCCTGTCCTGGCTGGCGCCCGCGCCGGACGGCCGCGTCCTGGCCCTGGGCGTCTGCACCGACGGCAGCGAGCACAACACCATCCGGCTCGTCGAGGTCGCCTCGGGGCGGGTGCTCGACGGCGCGCCCGAGCAGGTCCTGCACAGCGCGTGGGCCGGCGGCGTCTCGTGGCTGCCCGACAGCAGCGGCTTCTACTTCTTCGCCCTCACCGGCTCACCGCAGGAGTTCCGTCAGGAGGTGTTCCTCCACCGGCACGGCCGGACCACCGTGGAACCCGTCCCCGTCGGCGAGGGTTCCCGGGAGTACACGCTCGTGCAGATGTCGCCGGGCAGCCGGTGGGCCGTCGCCAGCCATCGGGTGGGCAGCCCGATCCCGGTCGCGGTCCGCGACCTGTCGGAGCCCGGCGCGGCGTGGCGGCCCTTCGTCACCGCGTGCCGAGGAACGATCGCGGGCCACGTCGTCGGCGACCACTACGTCGCCGTGACCGACGTCGGAGCTCCTCGCGGGCGGGTGGTCGCCATCCCGCTCGACGCGGCCGACCCCGACGACCCGGCCGGGTGGACCGAGCTCGTTCCCGAAGGCGACACGGTGCTGCGGTCCCTCACCCCGGTCGGCGAGCACCTGTACCTGAGCGAGTTCGACCAGACGTTCGCCAGGGTCCGGATCATCGACCGCTCCGGCGCCATCACCGGGGAGGTCCCTCTCCCCGGCCGCGGCGCGCTCGCCGCCCCCTTCTTCGCGCTGACCGCCCTGGCCGTCGGGACTCCCGCGGACGACTTCGTCTTCGCCTTCTCCACGCTGACCAGCTCGTGGGGCGTCTACCGGCACCGCCCCGGCGACACCGGGATCGAAACGCTGTCGGCCCCGGCGGTCACGCTCGACGCCGAGCTGGAAGCGGGGCAGGCCGTCGCGCCCGACGGGGTCGCGGTGCCGTACCACGTGGTGCGCCCGTCCGGGAGCGACCCGACGCGACCGGCGCCGACCCTGATCTCCGCGTACGGCGCGGCGAACGTGCCCCTCCTGCCCCAGTACCAGCCCGACCTGGCCGCCTTCGTCGCCGCCGGCGGCGTCCTCGTCCAGGCCTACCTGCGCGGGGGCGGCGAGTTCGGCCGGGACTGGTACCTGGCCGCGCACCGCGAGAAGCGCCACGTCCGCGACGGCGACCTCGTCGCGGTCGCCGAGCACCTCATCGCCGAGGGCGTCACGACCGCCGACCGGCTCGCGTTGACCGGTGGGTCCGACGGCGGCCTCATGTGCGGAGTCGCCGTCACCACCCGGCCCGACCTGTGGCGTGCCGTACTCCCGCGAGAGCCCCTGCTGGATCTCATCGGCGGCACCCGCGACCCCTACCTCGACTTCGTCATCCGCAAGGCATGGGCGGACCCCGACGATCCGGCGGAGGTCCGCCGGCTCCTGCGGCTGTCGCCGTACCAGCTGGTCAGCCCCGGCGTCTTCCCCGCGGTCTACATCCAGGCCGGGGCGACCGACCCCCGGTGCCGGCCCTGGCACGCGCGCAAGTTCGCCGCCCGGATGCAGGCCGCCCAGCAGGGGGACGCGCCGATCCTGCTGCACGTCTTCGACAACGCCGGGCACGGCGCGGCGACCGCCCACGACGTCGCGGTCGCGCAGGACACCGAGTGGCTGGCGTTCCTCGTCAAGACCCTCGGCCTGCCGGTGGGTCTCAGCCGTCCGAGGACGACCTGATCGACATCAGGCGCAGCTGCAGCATGGCGGACAGGCGCGCGTCCGGGTCCTTGAGGTCGATGCGGCCGACCTCGGCCGCGCGACGCAGCCGGTAGCGGAACGTGTTGGGGTGCACGTACATCGCGGCGGAGGCCACCACCACGTCGCCGAAGGCGTCGAGCCAGGCGCGCAGCGTCTCGACCAGGCTGCTCTGCTGCTCCTTGTCGTAGGCGGCGATGCGCGCGACGGCGCCGCTGGGGATGTCTCCGCGCGGAACGAGGTCGGCGAGTTCGAGCAGCAGCGCCTCGACGTGGACGTCGTCCAGGAGGGCTACCTGCCGCCCGCCGGCTCCGGACCGCAGGACGCGCAGCGCTCGTTCGGCCCCGGAGCGCGACCGGGCGAGCGCCGAACTGTCGGTGGCGAGCTGCCCCACCCCGACCAGCGGGCGCAGCCGGGAACCGACCCGGGCCAGGAACTGGCCCGCGATCCAGGCCGCCCGTTCCTCGCCGTCCTGCCGGGTCTGCGGAAGCGGGAGGATGCCGTAGGCGACGTCGCCGATCAGCGCCGCCGCGGCGCGCGGGTGCACGGCCGACAGGTGCATGGCGAAGGCGTCGGCGAGCCGCTTGCGTTCGGTGGCGAGCTGGGCGGGCAGGGGATGCTCGCCCGGCGGGCCGACGACGGTGAGCGCGAGGACGACCGCGGGCTCGTCCTTCAGCCCGAGGCGGCGGACCGCCTCCAGCGACCCCGGCCCGCTCTCCAGTGCGGTGCTCAGCAGCTCCGCGCGCAGCCGCCGTTCCCTGTCCGAATCGGCACGCTGCCACACCATGTGCATCGCGACGAGCTTGGACGCCTCGTAGAGCGCCTCGCCGTGCTCCTCGCTCAGGGGCTCGGGGACGACCACCCAGATCGTGCCGAGGATCTCGTCCCCGGCGCGCACGGCGATCGCCGCGCGGGGCAGTTCGCCCGTCTCCGGCAGCGGCGCCACGAAGACCGGCCTGTCGCTGCGATAGATCGCCTGGAACACCCCGCGCTCCTCCAGGATGCCGGTGTAGTGCTCCGGCACCTGCCGGCCCAGGATCGTCTGGACCCGCGACGGGTCCGCCTCCTCCTGCCGGCTGGAGAAGGCCAGCAGGCGCGAGTTGCGGTCCTCGATGGTGACCGGCGCGTCGAGCAGCGCGGCGATGGCGTTGGCGACCGAGAAGAGGTCACCGGAGCGGATCCGGCCGAGCGTGTGGGCGTCGGCCTGGTCCAGGCCGCTCTCGGCGGTCAGCACCCGGAGCATCCCCGCCAGGTGCGTCCACGACGCGCCGCGGGCGAACGCGAGGACCGCCACCCCCGATTCGCGCGCCGCCGCGACGAGCCGCTCGTCGGGGACGACGGGCGCGCGGACCACCAGCCCGGCGGCGTCGCGCTGCCCGAGCCGCCGCACGACCCGCGCGATGTCGGCGGGGTCGTGCAGGCCGACGCCCATCACCAGCGCGTTGCCCGGCAGCTCCGGCTCGTCGAGCGGGTCGTAGATGACGACGCCCCCGATGTCGCCGGCCTGCTCGACATCGCCGCAGACCACGTCGAGCAGCGTGGTGCCGAGTTCCTCCAGGACGCGTGCGAGGCTGGCTCGCGGGAGACCGCTCACGGGGACGGGCACGCGTCCGACGTCAGCGCGGCGCCGGTGGGTCGTCGTTCATTCCGCATGACGAAATGATGCCATTCCTGTCCATTGAACAGGACATTCTCATCGGGGTGTGACGGGCAGCACTCGCGTCGTGACCGTGACGGCGTCCAGGACCTCCGGGATCGGGGTGACGCCGAGCCCCGGCCCGGTCGGCACGGCGAGGTGGCCGTCCTCCAGGCGGAACGGCGGCGTGATGTCGGTGCGGTAGTAGCGGTCGGACGCCGAGGTGTCACCGGGCAGGGTGAACCCGGGCAGCGCGGCGAGCGCGACGTTGGCGGCGCGCCCCAATCCCGTCTCCAGCATGCCGCCGCACCAGACCGGGACGTCGTGCGCCACGCAGACGTCGTGGATCCGCCTGGCTTCGAGGTAGCCGCCGACCCGTCCCGGCTTGATGTTGACGACCTGGCAGGCCCCGAGCGCGATCGCGTCGGCCGCGGCGCGGGCGGAGACGATCGACTCGTCGAGACAGATCGGCGTGGTGATCTGCCTGGCGAGCTCCGCGTGTCCGATGAGGTCGTCCTCGGCCAGCGGCTGCTCCATCAGCAGGAGGTCGAACGGGTCGAGCCCGGCCAGGTGCCGGGCGTCGCCACGCCGGTAGGCGGTGTTGGCGTCGACCTGCAGCAGGATGTCGCCGAACCGTTCACGCACGGCACGGACCGGCTCGACGTCCCAGCCGGGCTCGATCTTCAGCTTGATCCGCCGGTAGCCCGCGTCCAGGTACCCGGCGACCGTGTCGAGCAGCGCGGGGATCGACTCCGCGATTCCCACGGACACCCCGCACGGCACCCTGTCTCGCACGGCGCCGAGGGCGTGGCCGAGAGAGACTCCGCGCGCGCGGAGATCCGCGTCGAGAACCGCCATCTCCAGCGCGGCCTTGGCCGTGCGGTGGCCCTTGAAGGGGGCCAGCGCGGGGGCGACCCGGTGCGCGTCCAGATCCCGGACCTCGGCCAGCGCCGGGACCAGGAAGCGGCTCAGCACGTCGGCGGCGGCGTGGGTGTACTCCGAGGAGTACAGGGGTGCCGTCCCCGCTCCGCACTCGCCCCACCCCTCGGCCTCGTCGGTGACGACGCGCAGCACCACTGCCTCTCGCACGGTCTCCGTGCCGAACGACGTCCGGAACGGCGCCACGAGCGGCACCCGGACGGTGCGGATCTCGACCTCGGTCAGCTTCACTCTGCCTCCTGCCTGTCCACGATGTACCAGCCTGTACGGTCGAAGCCGCGCACCCGCGCGCCCTCCGCGAGCAGTCCGCCGAGAACGTCCCGTACCGCCTTGCGCCACTCCGCGGCACAGGCCGGGTCGCTCTGCCGCAGGGTCTCGATGTCGTGGGGGACGCCGACGAGCACGGTGCGCGCGTCGGCACGGCCGGCGACCGGCCCTCCACCGGCGGAGACGCCCAACGCCACGGCGGCACCCGCCTCCGTTTCCGTCACCCGGGGCCGGCCCGCGCAGGCCGCCTCGGCGTCGGGCGACTCCAGCCTCCACCGGACCAGGACCCGGTCGGTGTCGTCGCTGCGGTTGACGTCGTCGTCCATCGGACCGTAGAAGTTCGGCAGGTACTCGGCCGGGTCGGCGGCCAGCTTGGCGATGTTGAAGTACGCGTTGCGCCGCACCAGAGGGTCGTACGTCCAGCAGATCTCGCCGACGCCGCGCAGCATCGCCCAGGCCCGTTGGTGCAGCTTCAGTGCGAAGCCGACATTGCGTCCCTGCATGCGCGCCAGCACGCCGGCGATGTGGCTGTGCAGGGCGCCGCGCGCCGGCGGGGAGAAGAAGCCGAAGCAGGCGCCCACCAGCTCGCCCTCGTCGAAGGCGCCGCTCACGTAGCTGCCCGCCTTCGTCATCGCGCGCAGCAGGTCGGCGGTCACCGGAGGGTTGTTCTCACCCGTGCGCCAGATGCGCTCGTACAGGCGGCGGACGGCCTCGAGCTCGCTGACGCTGTCCAGGAGCCGGATGTCGACGCCCGCGGCGCGCGCGGCCACCTCGGAGGCGGCGCACGCCGCGTCGACGGGCCGGGACTCGCGACGGTCGCGGATGAGATCGGTCACGCCGGTCATGGTCTCAGCCGGATCCGCGCCGCAGCTGGTCGGACAGCACGGGACCGCGGGGCCCGATTCGTTCGGACGGACAACCCGCCGCCGCCCGCGGCTACGGCTACCTCAGGGAGCCCGCCACGACCGCGGTCACGGTCCTCACGACGGTGGCGGTGTCGGGGGGGCCGCTCTCGCGGTCGGCGAACAGCAGGTGCCCGGCGCCGACCAGCGTGGGGGCGAGGACGTCGACGTCGGCGTCGGCCGCGACGCGGCCGCGCTCCTGCTCGGCGCGGAGGTAGGAGGCGATCATGCCCGCCGCCTCGTTGAGGAGCGGCACGCCGGCCCGCCCGGCCTCGCGCAGCCGGGCGCGCAGGCCGTCGCGGGAGATGACGAGGGCGACGATCGCCACGGCGACCGACTCGAACAGGTCCGTCAGCGCGGCGGCGACGTTGCCGGCGACGGTGCCGGCGCCCGCCCGCCCGCGCAGGGCGGCGGCCTGCCGGTCGAGCCTGGCGACGCGGTCGAGGACGAGCTCGGCGAGGAAGGCGTCGAAGTCGGCGAAGTGCCGGTGCAGGACGCCCTTGGCGCAGCCGGCCTCGGTCGTGACCGCGCGGCTGGTCAGCGCGCTCGGCCCGTCGCGCAGCAGGACGCGTTCCGCGGCCTCGAACAGCTGCTCCCGCGCGTCGCGCAGGGCCACCCCTGTCGGCATCGTACGGCTCCTCCCGGTTCACGGCGTTGCGAGTGGGCACTTGCCCACTTATAGTGGGCGCATGCCCACTATACCTTCGGAGGGCTCGCGCCCGCCTGCCAGCGCGCCCCACCAAGCCCGTGAGATGGCCGAATCGTTCGGCACCGACCCCGAACGCTACGACCGGGCCCGCCCCAGCTACCCCGACGCCATGGTGAACCGCGTCGTCGCCGCGAGCCCCGGGCATGACGTCCTCGACGTCGGCATCGGCACCGGCATCGCCGCCCGGCAGTTCGAGGCCGCCGGCTGCGTCGTGCTCGGCGTCGAGGTCGACCCGCGCATGGCCGGCTGGGCGCGGCGGCGCGGGCACGAGGTCGAGGTGGCCGCGTTCGAGTCCTGGGATCCCGCGGGCCGGACGTTCGACGCGGTCGTCTCCGCACAGACCTGGCACTGGATCGACCCCGTCGCCGGCGCCGCCAGGGCGGCCGAGGCGCTGCGGCCCGGCGGCCTGCTCGCCGCGTTCTGGAACGTCGAGCAGCCGCCGCCCGACGTGGCCCGCGCCTTCTCCGCCGTCTACGAACGCCTCCTGCCCGGCTCGCTCACCGCCCGCCAGTGGGCGGCCACCGGCCACGGGTACACCGCGCTCCTCGACCGGGCGGCCGACGGGATCCGCGCGTCCGGCGCGTACGGCGAGCCCGAGCAGTGGCGGTTCGGCTGGGAACGCACCTACACCCGGGACGAGTGGCTGGACCTGGTGCCCACGAGCGGCACCCACACCCGGCTCCCGCCCGGCACGCTGGAGGAGGTGCTGGCGGGACTCGGCGCCGCGCTCGACGCGCTCGGAGGCGGCTTCACCATGCGCTACTCCACCGTGGTGGTGGCCGCCACGCGCCACCGCGCCACCTGACGCACCCCCCGGCGGGGAGCCCGGTCAGACGAGGGCGTCGTGCGGGCCGTCCTGGCCCGACACCCGGCGGTACCACTCCGTGGAGAGCATCTGGGCGCGGGCCGGCTCCGGCAGCGACGTCAGCAGCGTCATCGACGCCCCGCGCGCGACCTCCGAGGCGTGCGCGTGCATGGCCTCCCACTTGCGCCCGGCCCACCGTCCGACGTCGAGCGTGGTCGTGACCTGCTCGTCGGGGACGCCGGGCAGCGTCGCGCCCGGCTCCGGCGGCGCGCCGAACACGGCCTGCCACTGCGCGAGGACGACGGACCGGGGGAGCGTCGCCAGGTGGACCGAGCGAGGCCGCCAGGGGGCGCCCGTTCCGGGGTAGAGCTGGTCGTACCCGGCGGCCTCCACCGCCGCGAGCGTGACCCGGTGGGCGTGGACGTGGTCGGGGTGCCCGTAGCCGCCGTAGCCGTCGTAGGTGAGCACCACGTCAGGCCTGAACTCCCTGATGTGCTCGACGACGCGGCCCACGGCCTCGTCGAACGGGGCGTCCAGGAAGCGCGGGGAGCCGGAGGCCGAGTCGGGGTTGCGCGCGTCGGCGTAGCCCAGCAGCCTGGGCGGGCCCGCCCCGAGGATCTCCAGCGAGCGCTCCAGCTCGGCGGCCCGCACGGTGCCCCCGTGCCAGGTGCAGGTCACGACCGCCGTCCGCGCGCCCTCGTCGGCGTACCTGGCGAGGGTGCCGCCCGTCCAGATCGCCTCGTCGTCGGGGTGTGCGTGGACGCACAGCACGCCGAGATCCACCGGCTGTCCTCCTCATGATCGGCCGGCTGCCCATCGTAGGGCAGGATCAGCCGCGTACGACGGCGGCGAGACGGACGGCGCCGGCGTCCCGGTAGACGGTCTCCAGCACGAAGTCCTCTGCGTGTCCCAGTGGAAGAAGATCGCCCCGGGCAGCGTGGGGGGCCCGGACTCCCCGGGGAGCCTGATCCGCACGAGGAACGTGAACACCAGGCCCGCCCACCACGCCAGGACCGTCCACACGCCGGGCGGCACCCGCTTCAGCGGCGGCAGGGGCGGCGTGACGTGCATGACCAGGATCGTAACGGGGCGTCCTGCGCCCCGGCATCGGACCACGGGGGTACGACCAGGGTCTACCCGCGCCACCGCGAATGGCTACGGCGGTCCGATGTGGCGGGGGCATCGGCTGCGGCACCGTCGATCGGGTGATCCACCTCAACGTGTCCGGACTGCGCCGCGGCCTGCTCTGCGCGTCCATCGCCGCCGCCGTGGCGGTCCCGGTGACCGGCGCGGCACGCCCCGGCGCCGTTCCCGCGCCCGTCCCCGCGCCCGCGGCCCCGCTGCGGGCGGCGAGCCCCGCCGCCCTGGCCGCACGGTACGCGGCCACCCGCGCCGCCATCGTGGCCGCCGGGCGCACGGCCGCGGAGCACGGCCACTCGTGGCGCGCCAGGACGCTGCGCGACCTGGCCGATCCCGCGCGCCGGTTCCTGGCCTTCGACGGACGCGACGGCGGCCTGGCCGTCGAGGTCGTCGGCGACCTCGCGACCGCCCGGCGGATCGCCGTGCTGGTCCCCGGCGGCGACACCCACCTGGACAAGTACGGGCTCCTGCGCGGCGGCGCGCTCAGACTGCGGCAGGCGCTCGGCGACGACTCGGCGGTCATCGCCTGGCTCGGCTACCGCACCCCGAACACGGTGAGCCTGGCGGCGCTCACCACCGGCCGCGCCGACGAGGGCGCCCCCGCGCTGCGCGCCTTCGTCCGCGAGTTGACCGCGCTCAAGCCCGCCGCCCGTGTCTCCCTGGTCTGCCACTCCTACGGCAGCGTCGTCTGCGGGCGGGCCGCACCCGGACTGGCCGTCGCCGACATCGTGCTGGTCGGCAGCCCAGGCGTCGCCGCCGACGACGTCGCCGCGTTACGCACCCCGGCGACCGTCTGGGCCGGCAGGGGGAGCGGGGACTGGATCGCCTTCGTGCCGCACACCCGGCTCCGCCTTCCCCGCGTCACGCTCGGCTTCGGCGCCGACCCGGTCGCCCCGCCCTTCGGCGCCCGCGTCTTCGCGGCCGGCGACGGCGGCCACAGCGACTACTTCAAGGCCGGTTCGCCCGCGCTCGCGAACATCGCCCGCATCGTCTCCGGACGACCCCCTGCGGAGGCGCGCCATGCCACCTGAGGCCGTGCCTTACTCGGCGCCCGGAGCTGTGCCCGGCCCTGTGTCTGGCGGGGTGCCCGGCGTGGTGTCCGAGTTGAGCAGGCGCGTCGAGTCGGCCACCCCCGCCGGCCGTGATCGCGGGCTCGACGCGCTGCGCGCCCTGGCCATCGGCGGCGTGGTGCTCGGCCACTGGCTGGTGACCGCGCTGGTCCTCGACAGCGGCGCCCTGCGCGTCGCCAGCCCGCTGCGGAACATGCCGTACCTGGCTCCCGCGTCGTGGATCTTCCAGACCATGGCGGTCTTCTTCCTGGTGGGCGGGCAGCTGGCCGCCAGGAGCCACGCCTCCGCGCGGACCCGCGACGTCACCTACCGGCGCTGGCTGGGCGCGCGGCTGGCCCGCCTGTTCCGGCCGGTCACCGCCGTGCTCACGGTCTGGACCCTGGCGGCGGCGGTGATGCTCGCGCTCGGCGCGGACCTCGCGACCGTGTACGCCCTGGCCAAGCTGGTGTGGTCGCCGCTGTGGTTCCTGCTGGTGTTCGCCGCGCTGACGGCGCTCACCCCGCTGGTCGCCCGGCTGCATCCGGCGTGGCCGCTGGCCACGGTCGCGCTCGCCGACCTGGTCCGGTTCGGGCCGGGCGGGCCCGCCTGGATCGGCTGGGTCAACCTGGCGGCCGGCTGGCTGGTGCCGTACTGTCTGGGCGCGGCCTGGGCCCGCGGCAGCCTGCGCAGCCGTGCGGCCGGGTGGGCGTCGCTGCTCGGCGGCGCCGCCGCCACGGCCGCGCTCGTGCTGTGGGCCGGCTACCCGGCCTCCATGGTGGGGGTGCCGGGCGCCCCGGTCTCGAACCAGTCCCCGCCCACCCTCGCGGCCGTCACGTTCGGTCTCGCCCAGTGCGGGGCGGCGCTGCTGCTGCTCGGGCCGCTGCGGCGGGCGCTGTCGCGGCCCGCCGCCTGGGCGGTCGTGGCGCTCGCGAACCTCTCCGCGATGACGATCTTCCTCTGGCACCAGACCGCCATGATCATGGTCAGCGCGCTCGGCCTGCTCACCGGCCGGGCCCTGCCCGGCCTGCACACCGTTCCCGACGGTCCGGGATGGGTGCTCGCCAGGCTGGCCTGGCTGCCCGCGTTCGCGCTGGCCCTGCTGGTGTGCCTGGCCGCCTTCCACGCCCGCGAACGCCCGCCGCGCGGTGGAGGGCAGCCGCGCTGATCACCGTCTCCGGCCGTCCCGCCTTGACTCTGACACCGTGTCAGGCGGGACGGTGCTGCGCATGTCAGTCACATATGTCGGCTCCGGGCCGTACTGCTACGCCAACTCCCTGGCGATGATCCTGGGCGGTGAAGCTCCGCCTCCGGCCGTGATCGAGGTCCTGACCGGCTCCCCATACGGGATGCAGCTGATCGGCGGGCGGCTGCCGCTGTTCGACCCGTTCGGCTGGGACCCCGAGATCGGGCTCGACGCCGCGATCGGCCTGCTCGGGTGGGAGTGCGAGCGCGCGGACGGCGGGACGGCCGAGGAGGCGCTCGACCGGCTGCGCCGCGCCTGCCAGGACGGCCCGGTGCTCGTGGGGCCGCTCGAGCTCGGCCTGCTGACGTACCAGCCGGGGTCGGGCCAGGCGGTCGGGGCCGACCACTATGTGGTGGTGCTGGAGGCCGGCGACGACACCGTGCTGGTGCACGACCCGCAGGGCCACCCGTACGCCACGCTGCCGGCCGGCGACTTCGCGCAGGCGTGGCGGGGGGAGCTGATCCCGTACCTGCGGCGGCCGTTCCGGATGCGGCACCGGTTCACCCGGAGCGCCCGGGTCAGCCAGGAGGAGGCGCTGCGGCGCTCCCTGCCCGCCGGAGTGGCCTGGCTGGCCGGGCGGGCGGACGTGGAGGTCCCGCCCGGCACGCTGGGACAGGCCGAGGCCGCGGAGCGCACGGCCGCGCTGGTGGAGGAAGGGCTGGACCCCGACGTCAGGGCGCTGTGGCAGGCGTTCGCGGTGCGGGTGGGCGCCCGCCGTCTCAACGACCTGGCGGCCTGCCTGTCCTCGCTCGGCCTCGACGCGGGCGCGTCGGTCGCGGCGGAGCAGGCCAGGGTCGTGGGCGGGCTGCAGGGTCCGCTCGTGTCGGGCGACGATCCGGCGCTCGCGGCCGGGCTGCGGCGACTGGCTCCGACGTACGAGCGGCTGCGGGACGTCCTGGCCTCGCGCGTGGGAACGTCCTGAGACGCGCCTGCCCCGGCGGGCGGCGCGCACGGACGGACGCCCCGCGAGCGGGGCTCGCGGGGCGTCGGTCCTCGCACGGGCTCAGTGGCTGCCCTGTTCGGAGCTGCCGTGGGAGCTGCTGTGCTCCGAGCTGCTCTCGCAGTACTGGCGCTCCCAGTGGCCGTTCTTGTAGCAGTAGTAGCAGTGCTTGTGGTGCCACCACTTCCACTTGCACTTGTACTTCTTGGCGGTGTGGGTGGTGACGGCCGTGGACTGTGTGCAGTCCGTGGTGGCGTTGGCCGCGTTCGTCGTGATCGTTCCAGTGATGAAGAATGCCGATGCCACCATCGAGGCGGCGACAAGGAGACGCTTGAGCATCGCTCACTCCTGTTCGCTGTCTTTCCGCCCAGCGGGCTGGGCGGTGCGGAGCGTCGTTCTTGCGTTCCCGGGACACGCCGATACGGCGCTGAACATCTCTCAAGCTAGCCACGGCGGCCCGGCGCCGTCGCCCGAAACGGGGCAAAAGCCACATATCCCGAAATATCGGGAAATGGGGCGAGGGGTCGCTCGCGGCCTTCCCCCGAAAGCCCAACCCAGGCCCGCCCGTACGGTAAAAGCGGTCACAGGGCGGCAGGGCGGACGGCGGGAAGCCCGGCAAACCATGCCCCGCCTCCCGCAAAACATCACCAAACGCCACGCCACCGGCCGGTAGCCGGTTACAGAACGCGACGCCCCGCGCACGCGGCCGTCGTGCCGGTCAGGAAGGGGAGGCGCTCCTCGTCCGGCGTTCTCCGTCGGTCCCGGGGTGATGCGGGGGAGCGCCGTCAGGTGCCGACGCCGGCGGTGAGAGCGTGGCTGGTAGACGGAACGCCGCTGCCGCGGTTGCCGCTCCACCCGTCGTCGCACACGGGAAGGAGATCACCCGTCATCGTCCGCTACTCGCGGCAGATCTCACCCTCGAAACGAACGACGCCTACGGCATGCCCCTGAAGCGCGTCGTCGCCTTTCGGCGTGCTGACCCAGCCTCGGCTTCGGAAGACGCCGCCGTAACCCGCGAACCGCCCCGTGGCTTCGACCACGCTGTACTCGACCTCCAACGTGCTGAATCCGTCGTCCGTTGGCGTGTGCAGGACGGCCTGGTCGTGGGTGCGCAGTCTGGAGCCGTCCTTGTCGAGGAAGACGTGGTACATCGTGTACTCGTAGCGGCCATCGCCGACGTCGGCGGGGTCGCTCGTCGGCTCCCCGTAGGCCGCACCGTCGATCGCGCCCGTCATGGCACCGATGCCGGACTTCTCGGTGAGGGTGAAGAGGTTGGCCGTGCCGCCCATGCTGATGCAGGCAGGGGCCTCGGCGTGACGCTGGCTCATGTGATTCGTCCCTTTCCCTGTGCAGGAACGCCAGGATCGGCGCCAGCACCCCATAGCGGCAATCAACCTTGCCGCTATGGCAAAACGGGCGAGGCGGTGGGCAGCGGACGCACCCGTCCTCCGGCGTCCGGTGCGTGTGGGGCCGGTCAGGGCTCGTCGAGGCGTTCGGCGGTGACGCCGCCGGGGTGCATGGGCAGCCGCCGTCCCGTCACGCGCTCGGGGACCAGCCGGACGAACAGCGGATCGGGCAGCCGCGCCCACGGCGCCAGCCGCAGGCGTTCCAGGTAGTGCACGACGCCGGGGTCGGTGACCAGCTCGGCGCGGCCGGTGACGAGGACGCTCCACCCAGTGCGCAGCGCCGGCTCCATGTCGTCGGCCTCGAAGGTGAGCGTGCGGCCCGCCTCGACCGCCTCGACGAGCTCGCCGCCCCGCGTGGTCTTGACGACGACCGTGCGGCCGTCGAGCGCGAAGTTCACGGGGATGACGACCGCCTCCAGGTCGGCCGTGGACCAGGCCAGGCGCCCGATGGCGACGCTGCGCAGCAGCAGGAGGCAGCTGTCGCTGTCCATGGTCTGGATGCGGCTCGCCCCCGCCTCGTCGGCTCCCCCTGCGGCTCCCACTGCGACTTCCTCTGTGACTTCCCTCTGCGGCTTCTCTCTGCCTCGCTTCACGCGGCGTCCGATCGCCCGTCCCTGGCCACCCTACGACGCCGTCCGGCCCGGCGACGTCGCCTTTTGTCGTTCCTTGGCCGGAGAACGGGTAAGCAGGACCGAGATGAGCACACCGGGGACGTCAGGGGGCACGCAGCCCGCGACCGGGGCGGGCGGCGTCGAGATCACAGCCGCCGCCGCGCTGACCGCGGACGACGTGCTGGTCAGGCTCCGGACCTCCCCGGGCGGACTGCCTGAGGACGAGGCGCGGCGCCGCCTGCGCACGGTGGGCCCGAACGCCCTGCGGACGCACCGCGCCCGCGGCCTGGCGGTGCTGGCCCGCCAGCTCCGCTCGCCCCTGCTCGTGCTGCTGGCCGTCACCGCCGTCGCGTCGTTCTTCGTGGGCGAGCGGGCGGACGCGCTGATCATCGGCGTGATCCTGGCGGCGTCCGTCGGGCTGGGCTTCTTCAACGAGTACCGGGCGGAGCGGGCGGCCGAGGCTCTGCACTCGCAGATCAGGCACCGCTGCCTGGTGCTGCGCGACGGGCGGCCCCGCCTCCTCGACGTGACCGACCTGGTCCCCGGCGACGTCGTCGAGCTGCGGCTGGGCGACGTCGTCCCGGCCGATCTGCGGCTGCTCGCGGTGGCGGACCTGGAGTGCGAGGAGTCGGTGCTCACCGGGGAGTCGCTGCCGGTGGCCAAGTCGCCCGAGCCCGTGCCGGAGGGGGAGTCTCTCGCCGAGCTGGCGAGCTGCGCGCTGATGGGCACGGTGGTGCACGCCGGTTCGGGGACCGGCGTGGTGGTCGCGACCGGGGGAGCCGCGGAGTTCGGGCGGATCGCGCTCCAGCTCGGCGAGCGTCACCCGGAGACCGAGTTCCAGGTGGGGCTGCGCAAGTTCTCCCTGCTGCTGGTACGGGTCGCGGCGGCGCTCACCGTCTCCATCTTCGCCATCAACGTGGTTCTCGACCGCCCCTTCATCGACGCGCTGCTGTTCTCGCTGGCCATCGCGGTCGGGATCTCGCCGCAGCTGCTGCCGGCGGTCGTCTCGACCGGCCTGGCCGCGGGCACCCGCCGGCTGGCCCGGCACAAGGTGCTGGTCAAGCGCCTGGTCTGCATCGAGGACCTGGGCGACATCGACGTGCTGTTCACGGACAAGACCGGGACGCTCACCGAGGGGCGCATCACGTTCGCCCGCGCGCTCGGCCCGGACGGACGGCCGTCGGACGAGACGCTGGAGCTGGGGCTGCTGTGCAACGAGGCGGTCGCGGCCGGCGACGAGGACGCCGGGCCCGGCCCGGCGTCCGGCATGCTGACGGGCCCCGCGCTGGACGTCGCGCTGTGGGAGGCGCCCGGCGCCGGGACCCTGCGCCCGGAGCTGGAGCGGTGCCGGCGGCTGGACATCCTGCCGTTCGACCACCAGCGGCGCGCGGCGTCGGTGATGGTCCGGCGCGAGGACGGCGGCACGACGCTCGTCACCAAGGGCGCCCCCGAGTACGTGCTCGCCCGGTGCCCCGCCGCGGGCGGGCAGGCCAGGTCGATGCTGGAGGCCGAGTTCGCGGCGGGCAACCGGGTGGTGGCGGTGGCCACCAGGCAGATCACCGAGGGGGAGCGGCAGGGCGCGCTCTCCCCGGCCGACGAGCGCGACCTGACCTTCCGCGGCCTGCTCGTCTTCCTCGACCCGCCGAAACCCAGCGCCCCGCACGCGCTCGAACGGCTCACCGCGCTCGGCGTCACCGTCAAGGTGCTCACGGGCGACAACGCGACGGTCGCCGCGAAGCTCTGCGCCGACCTCGGCCTGCCGCCGGGACGCGTCCTCACCGGGCACGACGTGGACGCCGCCGGCGACGACGAGCTGGCCGGGCTGATCGAGCAGGCCACGGTGTTCGCCAGGGTCAGCCCCGAGCACAAGGCGCGCATCGTGCGGACCCAGCGCCGCGCCGGCCTGGACGTGGCCTTCCTCGGCGACGGCGTGAACGACGCGATCGCGCTGCACGCCGCCGACGTCGGCATCTCCGTGGAGACCGCCACCGACGTCGCCAAGGACGCCGCCGACGTGCTGCTGCTGGAGAAGAACCTGGACATCCTGGCCGACGGCGTCGTGCAGGGCCGGCGCATCTTCGCCAACACGATGAAGTACGTGCTGATGGGGACGTCCAGCAACTTCGGCAACATGTTCTCGGCGGCGGGGGCGTCGGCGTTCCTGCCGTTCCTGCCGATGCTGCCGTCCCAGATCCTCCTCAACAACCTCCTGTACGACACCAGCCAGCTCGCCATCCCGACCGACACGGTGGACGCCGAGCAGGTGGCCCGCCCGACACGGTGGGACGTGCGGCTGATCAGGCGGTTCATGCTGTTCTTCGGGCCGATCAGCTCGGTGTTCGACTTCGTGACGTTCGGGATCATGCTGTGGGTGTTCCACGCGGGACCGCCGCTGTTCCGCACGGGCTGGTTCGTGGAGTCGCTGGCCACGCAGACCCTGGTGATCTTCGCGATCCGGACGCGGCGCATCCCGTTCTTCCGCAGCCGTCCGAGCCTGGCGCTGCTGCTGGCCACGCTCACGGTCGTGACGGTCGGGGCGGTGCTGCCGTTGACGCCGCTGGCGCCCCTGCTGGGCTTCCAGCTGCTGCCCGCGCCGTTCTTCCTCGCGCTGGGCCTCATGGTGGTCGCCTACCTGGGGCTGATCGAGGCCGGCAAGCGGTGGTTCTTCCGCGCCGCGCCCCCGTCCGCCGCCGGGCGCGAGCGGACCCCGGCCCATCGCACGCATCGCAGGGCGCACCGGTTCACCACGGCGGGCGCGCTCCGCCACGGACGCCGGCGGGCGGGGTTCACGGCCGGACGCGGTCGAGGAAGGCGGCGATGAGCGGCGCGATCCGCGGCAGGTGGTCTTCGAGGGCGAAGTGTCCGGTGTCGAACAGGTGGAGCTCGGCGTCGGGGACGTCGCGCAGGTAGGCGCGGGCGCCCGGCTCGGGGAAGAACGGGTCGTTCGCCCCCCAGGTGATGAGGGTGGGCGGCCGGTGCGTACGCAGCCACTCCTGCCAGCGGCCGTAGCGCGCGACGTTGGAGTGGTAGTCGAAAGCCAGCTCGACCTGGGCCTCCTTGCGGCCGGGCAGGTCCAGGAAGTGCTGGTCGAGGGTCCAGCCGTCGGGGGAGAGCAGGCCGGGGTCGGCGACGCCGGTCTCGTACTGGCCGCGGGTGCCCTCCGGGGTGAGCAGTTCCCGGATGGTCCGCTCGGCGCCGGGCGTGCCGGGGCGCAGCGCGATGAAGTCACGGGCGCCCTGCGACAGGCCTTCCTCGTAGGCGTTGCCGTTCTGGACGACGAGGCCGGCGATCCACTCGGGGCGCCGTTCTGCGAGCCGGAAGCCGACGGGGGCGCCGAAGTCGAAGACGTACATGACGAACCTGGTCAGGCCGAGGCGTTCGACGAAGCCCTCGGTGACGTCGGCGAGCCGGTCGAAGGAGTACGTGAAGCCGTCGGGGGCCCGCGTGTGGCCGAACCCCGGGTAGTCGGGGGCGATGAGCCGGTAGCGCGAGCCGAGGACGTCGATGAGGCGGCGGAACTGGTGCGACGCGGACGGGAAGCCGTGCAGGAGCAGCAGCGTGGGCGCGTCCGGCCGGTCGGGCAGCGACTCGCGGTAGAAGACGCGGACGCCGTCGACGTCGAGGTGGCGGTGGGCGGTGCGGGCGATCGGCGGGAGTGACATGGCTAATGCCTTTCTTCGGGGGAGACGCGTTAGATGTAACCGCCGATCTTCTAATGTGTCAACGTGTCGATGTAGCATTAGTGGCATGAGCGACGTCGTCCCCCTGACCGGGGAGCCCCTGGCGCTGGACCTGGTGAACACCCGCCCGTCCGTCGGCGACCTGCTCGCCACCGCCGACCGGCTACACGCCTGGCTCGCCCTGCAGGCGGACCGGTTCCCGGAGGCCCGCGCGCTCGCCGCCGAACTCGGCGCGCTCACGGACAGGCCCGGCGAACGTCAAGGCGGGCTCGACGACACCGGCCTGGCCGCCGTCCACGCGGTCCGCGACCACGTCGCCCGCGCGCTCGACCGCGTACGGCACGGCAGCCCTCCCGACCCCGCCGACCTGGAGGCGCTCAACGCCGCGCAGCGCGCCGCGCCCGCCGTCATCGAGCTGGCCTGGGACGGCGCCGCCGTCACCGCCGTACGGCGGCGCGGCGGCCCGGCAGGGGCGCGGCTGGCCGCCTGGCTCGCCGAGGCCGCCGCCGACCTGCTGACCGACCCGGCCGTCACCGCGATCCGCGAGTGCGCGGCCGACGACTGCGTCATGCTGTTCCTGCCCGCCCACCCGCGCCGTCGCTGGTGCTCGGCCGCGCGCTGCGGCAACCGGGTCCGCGTCGCCCGCCACTACCGCCGCCGCCACCCGTCCTGACGCCGGACCCGGCGGCCACCGCCGGCGGAGCCGCCGTCGGAGCCGCCGTCGGAGCCGCCGTCGCGGTGACGCCCGCCGTCATCGCGAAGTGGGCGGGCATCCCCACCCGGCGCTCGCGCAGGGTCAAGGCGGATTCGCGGAACGGCGCGTCCCGGCCGTGGCCTCGGCGAGGAGGCGCAGCGCCCGCCCCTCCCACAGCCGGTATCCGGCGGCCCGCGCGATCGCCAGTGCGTGTTCGGCGTCGGCGACCGTCCCCGCGGTGTCGCCCGCGGCGAGGCGGGTCGCGGCGCGATCGAGCCGGATCCTGGTCTCCAGCAGGCGGTGGCGGGTGACCTCCGGGACGGCCAGGGCCCGGTCCAGGTGGTGGAGCGCGGACGGCAGGCGTCCCAGGCGCCGGTGCGCCGTGCCGAGGGCGGCCATGGCGGTGGCGCGTGCCCGCCCCTCGTCGTCGCGCGCGGCGTGGACGGCGGCCTCGGCCAGCTCCAGGGCCCGCTCGTGCCGTCCGAGGTCGCCGTGCACGTCGGCGAGCGCGGCCAGCACGACAGGCTCCTCCACGGAAGGCCCGTGCCGCCGGTACAGCGCGAGCGCCCGCTCCAGCCGGCCGAGCGCCTCGCCGAACCGGCCGAGGAGGTGGTAGACGTGGCCGAGGTCGGTGAGCACGGCGGCCTCGCCGTCGGGCGACCCGTCCATGCGGTACCGGGCCAGCACGCGTTCGCCGTACGCCACGGCCTGCTCCAGGTCTCCCGCGTGAGACGCCACGTACGCCAGGTTGGCGAGGCTGACGGCCTGCCCCGCCGGGTCGTCGCAGCGCCGGCTGAGCTCCAGGGACCGGCGGTAGTGCTCGGCGGCCTGGGGGAGCCTGCCCTGCTCGGCGTGCAGCGTGCCGAGCGCGACGAAGGCCGACGCCCGGCACCGCGGCCACTCCACCCGGCCGGTCAACGCCACGACCTCGGTGAGGTGGCCGAGCGCCTCGCCGAACCGTCCGAACCGGGTGAGCATCTGGCCGAGGGCGAGCCGGGCCGCCGCCTCACCCCGCAGGTCGCGGGCGGAGCGCGCCGCGGTGAGTGCGGCCGTCGCCACGGTCACGGCCGCGTCCGTGTCGCCGGTCATCCAGAAGTACCCGCGCAGCGCCAGGGCCAGGTGCCACGCCTCCTGCCTCCCGGCCCCGGCCGCCTCGACCGCCGCCGCGACCAGGTTGGCCGACTCGGCGTCGAGCCAGGCGCGGGCGTCCCCCGCCCCGCCGAACCGCATCGTCGACGTACGGGGCGGCGGCAGGCGCACCATGTGCCGGTAGAGCAGCTCCGCCGCCGAGTCTACCGCGGACAGATACCAGTCGTACGTCCGCTCGACGGCGGCCTCGCGCTCGCCGGGGCCGTCCTCGGCGTGCGCCGTGGCCCTCGCGTGGAGCCGGACCAGGTCGTGGAAGGCGTACCGGCCGGGCGCCCGCTCCTCCAGCAGATGCCGCGCCGCCAGCCGGTCGAGCAGCCGTTCCGCCCGGTCCCGGCTCAGGCCGGCGGTGGCCGCGGCCCCTTCGGCGGTGACGTCCACGCCGGGCGCGATGCCGAGCAGGCGGAACATCCGCCGCTCGCCGGCGGCCAGCGCCGCGTAGGACAGGTCCAGGGCCGCCCGCACGGCGGTGCCGGGATCGTCCTCGATCTCCAGGCGCGCCAGCGGGTCGCCCCGGCTGAGCTCGTCCGCGTAGTCGGCGATCGGCCGCAGCGGACGGTCCAGGAGGTGGGCCGCGGCGATCCGCAGGGCGAGCGGCAGCCGCCCGCACGATGCGGTGAGGGCGGCGGCGGCTTCCGGCTCCGCGGCGACGCGCGGCTCGCCGAGGACCGCGCCGAGCAGTTCCCCTGCCTCCGCCGGCGTGAGGAGGCCGAGCGTGATCCGCCGCGCGCCGTCCTGGGCGACCAGACCGCTGAGGCGGTCACGGCTCGTGACGAGCGCCAGGCAGCCGGGAGCGCCCGGCAGCAAGGGGCGGACCTGCTCGGCGGACGCGGCGTTGTCCAGCACCACGAGCATCCGCCGGCCCGCCACGAGCGAGCGGTAGCGGGCCGCCGCCTGCGCCACGTCGGCCGGTATCCGCTCCGGCGGCGTGCCCAGCGCTCCCAGCAGCGTCGTCAGCGCCCGCGCCGGGCTCAGCGGCAGCTCCGGGGAGTAGCCGTGCAGGTCGAGGTAGAGCTGCCCGCCGGGGAACCGTTCCGCGACCCGGTGACCCCAGTGGACCGCGAGAGCGGTCTTGCCCACGCCCGCCGGCCCGGCGACGACGGTGACGACGCCCCTGCGGCCGTCGCCGCGCGGCGTCTCGTCCAGTGCCTCGTCCAGCGTCTCGTCCAGCGTCTTGAGCGCGTCGGCGCGGCCGGTGAAGCCGGGCGGGGGCGCGGGGAGCTCGCGGGGCACGGGGGTCGCAGGCTCGCGCCCCGGGAGCAGCAGGGGGAGCAGCAGATCCTCGTCGGCGCGCAGGATCGCCTCGTGCAGGCGCCGCAGGCGCGGGCCGGGCTCGATGCCGAGCTGCTCGCCGAGCAGCGCGCGGGTCTCCATGAAGACGTCCAGCGCCTCGCTCTGCCGGCCGCACCCGTAGAGCGCGAGCATGAGCAGGCCGCGCAGGCTCTCCCGGTAGGGGTGCGCGCGCACCAGGCCCTTCAGCTCCGCCGGCAGCTCGGCGTGCCGCCCCTGCTCCAGGTCCACGCCGACGCGTTCCTCGGTCACGCGCAGGCGGTCCTCCTCCAGGCGGGCCGCGGCCTCCCTGATCAGCGGGGTGTGCGCCAGCTCCCCGTACGCCGCCCCCCGCCACAGGGCCAGCGCCCGCCCCAGCAGGTCGCGGGCCCGGTTCAGGTCCCCGGCCTCCCTGGCCAGGACGCCTTCGCCGGCCAGCTCGCCGAACCGGTCGGCGTCCAGCTCCCCGGGACGTACGACCATCAGGTAGCCGGAGCCGTGGCGGACGATGCGCCCCGGCTCGGCCAGCACGCGGCGCAGCCGGTGGATGTAGAGGCGCAGGTTCTCCGGGGCGGACGCTGGAGGGTCCTCCCACAGGGCCTCGGTGAGGCGCCGCGCGGGGACGGCGGTGTTGGCGTGGCCGAGCAGGGCCGCCAGGAGGGTCCGCTGCTTGGCGGAGCCCAGGGGCAGCGCCGTGCCGCCGGACACCACGGTGAGCGGGCCGAGTACTGCGAACTGCACGATGGGCTCCCTGCGCTGGGGGCGCCGCCGCGGGCCGCGGCCGGGCGGGCGGGGGACGCCGGCTTGGGGCAACGACGAGATCAATATACGGGTCGTATACGGCCGTCCCCGATGCTGCTGATGACAGCTGCGAGATCGCCGAGAGGACGACAGCATGACCTCCACCGCGGCGGGGACGGTGAGGTTCCGCGAGGTGCTCGCGGTACGCGAATACCGTGCCCTGTGGTCGTCGGGGCTGATCTCACGGATGGGGGACCAGCTCGCCCGGGTCGCGCTCGCCGTGCTGGCCTACGAGCTGACGGGGTCGGCGACCGTCACCACCTTCACCTACGCCCTGACCTTCGTCCCGTCGCTGCTCGGCGGGCCGCTGCTCGGCGGCCTGGCCGACCGCTTCCCGCGCCGGCGCGTGATGGTCGTCTGCGATGTGGCCAGAGCGCTGCTGGTGGGACTCATGGCGCTGCCCCAGGTCCCCTTCCCGGCGCTGTGCGCGCTGCTCCTCGTCGTCCAGCTGATCGACGCGCCGGAGAAGACCGCGCGGATCGCCACCACGCCCGACGTCCTGGAGGCGCGGCTGTACCCGGCGGGGGTCACGCTCAGCCAGATGACCTCCCAGCTCACCGCGCTGGCCGGGTTCGGCGCGGGCGGCGCGATCGTCACCGCCGCCGGGCCTCG
The DNA here is from genome assembly GCF_900109355.1 of Nonomuraea pusilla. GTDB lineage: Bacteria > Actinomycetota > Actinomycetes > Streptosporangiales > Streptosporangiaceae > Nonomuraea > Nonomuraea pusilla. Next base: position 456,577 of record NZ_FOBF01000002.1, on the reverse strand, counting down.
GGCGGCGCTCGCCATGAACGCCGCCTCCTTCGCGCTGGCCGCGCTGATCGTGGCGGCCGGGGTGAGGCACCGGCCCGCGTCCAGGACCGGCCGGGCGGTCTCCCTGCGCGAGACGGCGGCAGGCGTCCGGCTGGTCGCCACGGACCCCCGTCTGCGCGGCCTGCTCGGGTTCGCGCTGCTCGCCACCTTCTCCATCGCGCCAGAAGGGCTGGCCGTCCCTTACGCGGACGCGCTGGGCGGCGGCGCGGTGGCGGCGGGCCTCCTGCTGTGCGCCATCCCCGCGGGGAGCGTGGTGGGGATGTACCTGGTCAACCGGCTGTCGGCGGGGCCGCCCGCGCTGGCGCCGCTGGCCGCGCTCTCGTGCCTGCCCCTCGTGGTCAGCGCGGCCGAGCCCGGGGTGGCCGTCTCCGTGGCCGCGTGGTTCCTGACCGGCGCGCTGTCGGCCTACCAGGTGATCGCGAACGCGGAGTTCGTCCGCCTCGTGCCGGCGGAGCGGCGCGGCCAGGCGGTGGGCGTCGCGGCCTCGGCGCTGACCGCGGTGCAGGGAGTCGGGGTGCTGCTCAGCGGCCCGCTGGCCGACCTCGCCGGCCCGGCCGCCGCGATCGCCGTGTACGGAGCCGCCGGCACGATCGCCGCCCTCCCTCTCGCCAGATCCTGGCGCCGGAACACGACGACCGTTCGCGCCTGACCCCGTGGCCGCCGCACGCGCCGTTCCAGATCTGCGCGGCCCTTCACGTCGGCTTCCATTTCGTCGATATGCGGGGGACGTGAAAGGCCGCGAATCAATGACGATGAACGGTCACGAATTCAGCAGGGGTCGTAAGCGCGCGAGATGGCTTTGCGTCTGCTGTCGCCGATAACGTACGCGGCCTTGACGCGGTAGGTGAACGAGCATTTGTAGGTGAAGTTCCCCGAGCGTCCCATGACGTGGTCGTAGCCGTCGGCGACGAGGGCCGTTCCCGAAGCCCTGCCGCTCGACGAGAACAGCCAGCAGCTCCGCATGCGCAGGTGCCGCCCTTCTCCGCCGCTGAGCTCGCACGTCGCCCGGAGGAAGTACCGGCCGCCGTCCCTGTGCTTGCGGATGGTGAGCGTGAGCTGCGCGCCGTGGAGGCTGCTGAACGTGTGCTCCATCACCACCCCCAGCCGCGGCTCCCGCCGCTCGGAGGCCGCGCCGGCCTCGGGGGCCGCGAATGCGGTGAATGTGGTGAGCAGGGTTGCCGAAATCGCGGTGACGACAATGGGCCGGGCGAATCCTAAAAGTTTCATCTGAGCTCTTCCCCTTGAGTTCCGATGCTCAGATCATAAACGTTCCCTCTCGTTCACAAATGGTTTACGACCCGCTTTCTCGACCTTTGATCAAGGAGAGTCCTCACCGTTGCGCGACGCGGAGGCATATAGTAAGTGAGGTGACTGACTCGAAGGGTTCCCGGGCGAGGACGGCGAGCGAGAAGCGGGAGCGGCTGATGGCCGCCGCCGCCCGGGTCGTCCATCAGCAGGGGGCCGAGCGCACCACCATCGCCGACATCGCGCGCGCCGCCGACGTCCCCGTCGGCAACGTCTACTACTACTTCAAGACCAAGGACGAACTCGTCGCCGCCGCGCTCGGCGAGCACGCCCGGCAGCTGCAGCTCCTCACCGGCCGCCTCGACCTGCTGCCCGACCCGAGGGAACGGCTCAAGGGGCTGGTGGAGGCGTGGGTCTCGCAGCGCGACCTGGCCGCCCGCTACGGCTGCCCCACGGGGACGCTCGCCGCCGAGCTGGACAAGCGCGACGACGGCGGGCTCGACGTCGAGGCGGGCAGGGTCATCAGGCTGCTGCTCGACTGGGTGGAGCGGCAGTTCGCCGCGCTCGGCATGCCGGGGGCCGACGGGCTCGCCATCACCCTGGTGGGCGCCTACCAGGGGATGTCCCTGCTCGCCAACGCCCTGCGCGACCCGGCCGTCATGACCCGCGAAGGCGACCGCCTGACCGCCTGGCTCGACTCCCTCACCCCGCCCGCCGCCACGGCGTAGGAGCGGGTGTCGCGGCGGCGATCGGGGGCAGGCCCAGGGTGTCCCGAACGCAATCGGTCGTGGCTGGGAGAATCATGGGCGACATCGCGACGCTGTACCGGCGCTGGCTCGGCGAGGTCTGGCAGGGTGACCTGGACGTGCTCGGAGAGCTGCTGGCCCCCGGCTTCGTCGGGCACTGGCCCGACCGCGAGGTGCGCGGCCTCGACGAGACCGCCGAGCAGATCAGGCAGTCGTTCGCGCTGTTCGGCGACGTGCGCACGGCCGTGGACGTGGGGCCGGTCGTCGACGGCGACACGGTGGCCGCGCGCTGGACGTTCACCGGCGCCTACCGCGGCGGCCTGCCGGGGGCGACGGCCGCGCCCGGCACGACGGTGTCGTTCTCCGGCATGGACATCATGCGCGCCGAGGACGGCAGGTTCGCCGAGTACTGGGTGGTCTCCGACGCGCTCGGCCTCATGACCCGCCTGGGGGCGCTGCCGGGGTGACGGGGCACGCCGTCGACGGACCCGTACCTCGCTTGCGGCTCCAGCAGGGGGAGGCGGGAGGCTTGGGCGCATGGACGGCGAGACGCTTCACCCCATCGGCGAGCTGGCGCGGCGCACCGGGCTGACGGTCAAGACCATCAGGTTCTACTCCGACCGCGGCCTCGTCCCGCCCGCCGGGCGCAGCGCCGCCGGCCACCGGCTGTACGGCCCGGACGCCGTCGCCCGCCTGCGCCTGGTGCGCACACTGCGCGCCCTCGGGCTGGACCTGCCGACGATCGGCAGGGTCGTGCGCAGGGAGGCGACGCTGCCCGAGGTCGCCGCCGCGCACGCCGCCGCGCTGGAGGTGCGGATCCGCACGCTGCGGTCGCGGCAGGCGGTGCTCGCGATGGCCGCCAGGCGCGGTTCGACCCCGGAGGAGATGGATCTCATGCACGAACTGGCCGAGCTCTCGGAGGACGCCCGCCACCGCCTGGTCGCCGGCTTCCTCGACGCCGCCCTCGGCGGCCTGGACCTGGCCCTGGACGGCGTCGGCCGCTCGCTCACGCCCTGCCTGCCGGACGACCCCGCCCCCGAGCAGGTGGAGGCGTGGGTGGAGCTGGCCGGGCTGCTCCAGGACGACGACTTCCGCGCCGCCCTGCGCCGCACCGCCGAGCGGTTCACGCAGGAGCGCCGCGCCTCGGGCGGCGGCCCGCCCCGCCGCCACCTCGCCGCGACGGCACGCGACGTGCTCGCCCCCGTCCTGGCCGCGGGCACCGCTCCCGGCTCGCCCGAGGCGGGGCCGGTCGTCGCGGAGCTGATCGCCCGCTACGCCGCGGCCTTCGGGCGGCCTGACGGCCCCGGGCTGGAGGACGAGCTGCTGGACTGGGTGGAGACGGTCAACGACCCGCGCCGGGAGCGCTACCTGCGGCTGCTCGCCGTCGTCAACGGCTGGACGCCGCCGGACACCGACCCGGCCCCCGCCCTCACCTGGCTCACCCGGGCACTACGCCGAGGCGGGAGGCCAGATAGCATCCATGAAGCGATGCTTCCTCCATCTCTCGCGTGAGCGCTTGGGAAGGGGCTCGGCCTGACCGGCATGCGGGTGCGTACGGAAGAGGGTGAACGGCAGGTGGAGCATCGAGGCGACGCCGCCGCTGTGATCCGCGTCGTCCTGGCCGACGACGAGCAGCTGATCCGTTCGGGATGGACGGCCATGCTCGCCCTGCACGACGACATCGAGGTCGTGGGCGAGGCGGCCGACGGCCGCGAGGCCGTCGAGGCCGGCACGGGCGCGGACGTCGTGCTGATGGACATCCGCATGCCCCGGCTGAACGGCTTGGCCGCCACTCAGGAGCTGGCCCGCCGTTCCCCGGCGACGCGGGTCATCGTGGTGACGACGTTCGAGAACGACCAGCTCGTCTGGGGCGCTCTGCGCGCCGGTGCCGCGGGTTACGTGCTGAAGCGGGCGCCCCTGGACGAACTGGTGGAGGCGGTCCGGCTCGTGCACTCCCGCAGCGCGGTGCTCTTCCCCGACGCGCTGCGCCGCATCGCCGGCCCGCACCACGGCAGGTCGAAGCCACGCGTGCCGGTGGAGCTGACTCCGCGCGAGCACGACGTGCTGCGGCAGATCGCGCTCGGGCGGAACAACGCGGAGATCGCGGCGACCCTGTACGTGTCCGTCGAGACGGTCAAGACGCACGTCCGTCACGTGCTGGACAAGCTGGACGCTCGCGACCGCACGCAGGCGGCGGTCATCGCCTACGAGCTCGGTCTCCTGTTTCCCGGTGCGGAGGAGCCTCTCATGAGAGCGGGCCCTTGTCCTTGAGGACGTAGCCGCCCCGGGTCAGCGGCGCGTCGGCGGCGGGGGCCATGCACTTGGTCAGCGGCGGCTGTCCCGGCGCTGTCGCCCCCGACAACCCGATCCGGCTGGGACCCTTGCCCTTGCCCTTGCCGGCGACGTAGAAGCTCACGCCCATGCGGACCTTCCGCTTCACCAGATCCTCCCACGGGCCGCCCGGGCTGGCCCGGACGAGGATTCCTGTGACGGTCGCCGTCGGGCCGCCGGTGGTCAGGCAGTCGACCTCGAGCTCTCCCCAGTTCACCAGCTGAGGCTTCCCTGGTTCGTCGACGGCGTGATAGATGCGCAGGCTACCCCAGGCGCGGGTGGGGAAGGCGGGGCTCTGCGCGGAGTACTCACCATGCGCGTCGACGGTGACCTGGACGTCGTTTCCCGGCGCCGGGAAGTACATCCGCGCCCATCCCTTGATGGAGGCGGTGGTGGTCGGGGCGGCTGGGACGTTCTCGGCCGGTGCGGCGGCGGCGGGGGCGACGGGGGCGACGCCCGTCGCGACCGTGGCGGCGGCCAGCAGCAGGGCTCCCGCCGCGCGATGCCAAGGGTTGATCATAGGAATCCCCCAACTGATGATTGTCTGAACCGATGCCACGACTGTCGTGGATGGCCGGGCTTCTCACCTCACTCGCCCGAGGGAGATCCGCGCGCCAACGTGGACGCGGCGCTCGAAGGGGGTCGGCTGCTGTGCATGCTGCGCGTCGGCCCGACGAGGATCCCGAGGATCCGGACGTCATCCAGTCCTGGCCCGAGGAACCGTGGCTGCGGGCGGCGGTGAGGGAACGTCCTGACGACACGCCCCTCCTGCCGATCCCACCCTGCAGCTGTACTGCGGCGGCGAGGCAGAGGAGGTCATCAAGCTCGAAGGCGTCGCCGACCTGGGCGCCGTGACGATCCCGGGCTGATCAGCCGGGGGAGTTCTCGGCCGGTGAGGCCCCCGCCGGCTGGCCGGGGGCCGGTGGTCCGCCGCCTTCAGGAGGGGCGGGTTCAGGCGGCGGGAGCGCTCTTCTCCTCGTCACGGGGGAAGAAGGGGAGCTCGACGCGGACGCGGTCGGCGGCCGCGAGGATCTTCTCCGCGTCGTCGACCGGCGGGTGGATCGCCTGGTTGATCCGCGTCTTGATCTCCTTGCCGTCGGCGCCGGAGGCCATCACCCTTCGGTCCCAGCCCCGGGTGAAGATCCCGCCGGCGCCGCCCAGGTCCAGGCAGGTGACGTACGGGCCGGGGGTGAAGTCGCGCAGTGGCACGCCGAGCAGGTCGGCCGCCGCGTTGTACCCGGCGACCTTGCCGAGCGGGGTGGCGTGCTGGCACGCCTGCATGACCGTGTGCTCGGCGTCGAACGCCGCCGCGGCGGTGTCCCCGGCGGCGAACACCTCGGGAAGGGCGCGCAGCCGCCGATCCACCGGTATCCGGCCGAGATGGTCGAGCTCGCCGCAGATCTGCCGGGTGAGCTCGCTGGCCCGCATCCCCACCGACCAGACCACCGCGTCCGCTTCGACCTCGGTGCCGTCGGACAGGACGGCGCGCCTTTCGCCGACCTCGGTCACCGTCGTCCCGAGACGGCGTTCGACGCCCAGCTCGTCCAGTGCCGCTTCGATCTCCTCCCGCGGGCCCGGGCCGAGCTGGTCCGCGACCACCTGCGACCGGTCCACCAGCAGCACCCGCCCCCGGGCGGCCAGCGCGGTCGCGGCCTCCAGCCCGGTGAACCCGGCGCCGACGACCACGGCCGTGTAGTTCTCCCGGCCGCGCAGACGGTCGGTGAGCCGCCGGGCCCCGTCGAGGGTGTCGATGTCGTAGAGCCTTTCGACGCCGGGCAGGTCGCGGGGCCGAACGAGCCGGCTGCCGGACGCCAGCACCAGGCGGTCGTAGCCGATCTCCTCACCGTCGGCCACCACGATGCGGCGGTCGGCGTCGATCGTGCTCACCGAGGCACGCAGGTGCCGGGCGCCGATCGGCCCGAGGATCCTGCGCAGCTCCACCTTGGCCAGGTCCGGCTCCGGCTCGTACAGGCGCGGCCGCAGGACCAGGTGCTCGTCCGGCGCGATGAGCGTGATGCGCAGGTCCGCGTCTCCGTCCGCCCGCTCGCGTGCCAGCGCCGCGCCCGCCGCGCTCCACACGCCCGCGAAACCGCCTCCGATGATCACAACGTGTGCCATCGTCTCGTCCTCCCTCAGCCTCACCCCGGGGGATCCGGGGGCGGCAGGGAGACAAGACAGCGGGCTCAGATGTGACCGATGTGGGCGAACTTCTCGGGATTGGCCAGTCTCCGCCACGTCGTGATCCGCCCGTCGGCGATCTCCACGGTGTCGAGCCAGACCAGCTCACCACCGCGGTAGGTCGCCAGGGCCGGCTGCCCGTTCACCTCGATGATCTGGAACGCGTCGGGGCGCCTGAGCTCGATCTGCCTGACCGCCAGCAGGGCGATCGGCTCGGCGCCCCGGACCGGCCTGCGCGCGGCGGTCACCTTGCCGCCGCCGTCGGCGACATAGACGGCCTCGGGATGCAGCAGCTCGACGAGCTCAGCCATGTCTCCCGCATCGGCGGCCGCTTTGAACGCCTTCAGCAGGCGTTCGGTCTCGGCCCTGGACGCCCGGGGCCGCTCCTTGACCGCGGCGACCCGCGCCCGCGCGCGGGAGGCGAGCTTGCGGCCCGCGGCGGGCGTGCCGCCGAGCACCCCGGCGATCCGGTCGAACGGGAAGTCGAAGACGTCGTGCAGCACCAACGCGACGCGCTCGGCCGGGGTGAGCGTCTGCATGACCACCAGCATCGCGGTGCTCACCGACTCGTCCATGAGCACCTGGGCGGCGGCGTCGGGCCCGGTCAGCAGCGGTTCGGGCAGCCAGGGCCCGACGTAGGACTCCCGCCGGACACGCGCCGACTTGAGCACGTTGTAGGACGCCCGGGCGGCCAGGGTCACCAGCCAGGCCCGCACATCGCGCACCTCGGACAAGTCCGCGGCGGCGGCGCGCAACCAGACCTCCTGCGCCACGTCCTCGGCCTCGGCCACACTGCCGAGGATCCGGTAGGCGGCCCCGAACACGGCGGGGCGATGCGATCGCCAGTCGGCCTCCGCCAACGGACCGGTCGCCTCCACCCCTCGGCCTCCCGCCCTTCTCGCATCAGCGCTCGACCGCCGATTCTAGACGCGTGGGCCCGAAGTGATCAGCGGAGATGATCCATCACGTACCGGGCACGTTCCTCCACGGTCACGCGGGGAAGTCGCACCAGCTCGTAGCCGTACTCGGCGTAGGTGGCGACCATGGACTCGTAGGTTCGTTCTGCCTCGGCGAGTGACTGCTTGCGTTCGGAGTCCTGCCGGTAGATCTCCGGCCAGGGCGGGGCGATGAACACGCGCGGATGGTAGCGGAACGTGCGGGCGGCGGTCTGAAGGTGGGCGGGGACAGGCCGGCCCTCAAGACGGAGGTAGCCCACGATGTCGGGGATGCCCCGGTCGAAGAAGACGGGCGCCGCCCGCGCCGCCGCGCTGCGGTACGAGCGCAGTTCCCAGCAGAGCATCAGCTCGGCGAACAGATCGGGATCGTTCCACGGCAGCGCGCGTCCTCCGATGGCCGTCTGGTCCTGGATGACGCCCCGCCCCGCTTCGTACGACCGTGAGAAACCCGCTTCCTCCAGGTGATCGATCAAGGTGGTCTTCCCGGACCCCGGCCCTCCGGTGATCAGGATGAAACGTTCCGCGTCCGCCGGCATGACGGGTGCAGCCCTCCTCGGATTCATGGGATCGACGTCCCGGAGGACGAAGGACGCGGCTCGGGTCTTCAGCGCTGACGACGGGCTGGTCACAGCCGGGCGGCCCACTCGTCGCCCGTGAGGACGTCGGCGCCCCTGGCCGGGAAGACGCGGTTGACGAGGAAGTCGTGCACGTCCGGTTCCCCGTCGGCGCAGGCGTCGCTGAGCACGGTCAGGCGGTAGTCGCGGTCGGCGGCGTCGTAGAAGGTCGCGGCGACCATCGCCCCGGTCGCGACACCGGTCAGCACGATCGAGTCGATGCCCTGGGCGCGCAGGAGCCGGTCGAGGTCGGTCCCCGAGAACGCGCTGGCGCGGCGCTTGAGGACGACGGGCTCACCCGGCAACGGCTCGATGCGCGGGTGCACGAGCGTCTCGGGGGTTTCCTCGTGGAACAGCGTCCCCGCCCCGTGCAAGGTGCTGATCAGCTGGTTTCCCGCTGGAATGTCGAGGCCTGAGGCACGGAGCCCGAACCGAATGAAGATCACCGGGATTCCGGCGGCTCTGGCCGCGGGGAGAACCCTTTCCACAACGGGGAGCACGCCGGCAGCGAAGGGGTAGTTGTCCACGATGCCCGTCTGCATGTCGCCGACGATGAGCGCGGTGGTGGTCATACGGACTCCTTGACTGTACGGCGTGCCATCGGCGATCTTCGCGGTCGCACCCTTGGCGCTGTTGTCGATCTCGTACGACGATAGTGGGGCAGATCCACATGGAGGACATCAGCCGCCTCGCAGGCGGCCGGAACCCCTGTGCGACGCCCGCGACAGGCGCCGGGTCAGCGCCCGGTCGAGCCGTCGATCAGTTCGCGGAGGATGTCGGCGTGCCCGGCGTGACGGCCGGTCTCCTCGATCATGTGGGTGAGCGCCCAGCGGACGCTGGGAGCGGGCCGTCCGTGCCGCGGCCGGGGGACCGGCGCGCCGAGCTCGACGCACCCGTCGAGCACGTCGTTCGCGCGCTCGACCGTCTCCCGGTAGCGGGCCACGACGTCGGCCACGCTGTCCGCAGGAGCGGCCTGGAACGTCGCCTGCCAGTCGGGGACGTCGTCGCCGAGGAAGATCGCGCGTTCGACGGACGTCAGGTGGTTGAGCAGGCCGAGCAGGTTCGTTCCCGACGGCACCGCGGCCGTCCGCGCCTGCGGTTCGGGTGCGCCCTCGACCTTGGCGGCGACCGAGGTTCGGAGGTAGTCGAGGAATCCGCGCAGGGTCTCGGTCTCGCCGCTCCCGGTCCGGGGCGGCGGGGTGTCGCCGCGGCGGTCGCGGCGCGGGATGCTGGGCACGGTGGGCTCCTTGCTTCGGCGGTCGCGGCGCGGGCCGCCGGGTCAGGCGGTGCGGCGGATCAGGAGGACGTGGTCGGTGACCTCGGCGGTGCGCCCGCCCGGTCCGGTCGCGACGCGGCGGGGCGCGTCGGCCCGCTCGACCGTCCAGGCCGTCGGGTCAAGACCGACACCGGCGGCGACCTCGTACGGGCCCGGGTACCTGACGTCGGGACCCTGGTTCCACGACCACGGCGCGGACGAGCCGTGGTCGACGACCAGCAGCCGCCCACCCGGGCGCAGCGCGTGCGCGGCGGAGCGCAGGACGGCCGCCCTGTCCAGGTCGAAGGGGGTGTGCAGGTAGTGGGCGCTGACCAGGTCGAACTCGCCAGGTGGGAAGGACTCCCGCAGGTCGTGCCGTACGGCGACGACCCGGTCGTCCAGGCCGCGTGCGCGGGCGAGGGCGGCGAGCCGCTCGACCGCCACGGCCGAGATGTCAGTGGCGGTGACGTGCCACCCCTGCCGGGCGAGCCACAGCGCGTCGCCGCCGTCGCCGCAGCCGAGGTCCAACGCGTCGCCGGGCGGCAGGTCCGTGATCGTCTCGGCGAGGCGGGCGTTCGGTCGCGGGTCGGCCGCCGCCGGCCGGGCCGCGTGGACGCCGTCCCAGAACGTGACCGCATCGGTGGTGCTCATCAAGACTCCTCCGCAGGTGTCGGTACGCGCTCAGTCTTGCCGGCCACGCCGAGATTTGGCACGGAAACTTGCGGTTCTGGCAAGATGGCCCCATGGACCGCAAGCCGGACGACGACATCCTCGAAGCGGTGGGGCCGCGGCTTCGCGCGCTGCGTCGCGACCGCGGCATCACCCTCGCCGACCTCGCGGCGACGACCGGCGTGTCGGAGAGCACGCTGTCCCGGCTGGAGAGCGGGCAGCGCCGGGCGACCCTGGAGCTGCTGCTGCCGCTGGCTCGTACGTACGACGTCCCGCTGGACGACCTCGTCGGAGCCCCGCGCACCGGCGACCCCCGGATCCACCTCAAGCCGATCAGGCGGTCCGGGATGATCTTCGTGCCGCTGTCCCGGCGACCGGGCGGGGTGCACGCGTTCAAGATGATCATTCCCGCCCGGCCGGAACCGCTCGAACCGACCCCGCAAACACACGAAGGCTTCGAATGGCTCTACGTGCTCGACGGCCGCCTGCGGCTCGTCGTCGGCGAGCGCGACCTGACGTTGCCGCCCGGCGAGGCAGCCGAGTTCGACACGTCCCTGCCGCACTGGCTGGGCACCGCCGACGGCGGCGCGGTGGAGCTGCTCATCCTGTTCGGCCAGCAAGGGCTGCGTTCGCACGTACGCACCGACCGGCCGTCCTGGCACGCCAGTGACGCTTCGCGATCTTGAGGGATCAAGGTCACATGGCGACGGCCACCGCCTGATCATCCGGAGTTTGTGAAGACAACCAAGGATCGTGCAGTGGCCGGCCGGTTCGGCCGCGTCGGACCACGTCGCGCCCGCCGGTGCGTACGTGCAGGGGCTGCTGCCACGCTGGACGCCGATCAGGTACGCGACGACGTCCGGGACTTCGTTGTCGACCAGTTCGGCCTGGACGCCGTGCTGATCGCAACTTCATGGCGGCCGGCCACATCTGTCACTGCAGGCAGCCGTGTCAGCCATCGGCGGGCGTTCGTGTTACTGGTTGTCCTCGAGGAGCTGCCGTGTGCGGGCGAGGAATGCCTGGCGGACCTCTTCTGGGTGCAGTATCTGGAGTGGTCGGCCGAGGCTGAGCAGGTAGCGGGCCAGGCCGTCGGCGTCTGGCCCGCCGATGTCGATGATCGTGGCGTCGTCGCCGTCCGGCTGGTGGACGCCGACCGTCAGTGGTACCAGCCTGCGGGCCTCATCGGCCGGTACGGCCAGGCGGATGGTCACCCGCACCGGGTAGGGCCTCAGCGCGACGCCCGTGCTGACCATCTGTGCCGGATCCGGCGGGTCGGGCAGGGCAGTGGCCTGCCCGGTGGCCGTGGCATCGATGATGCGATCCGTGCGGAAGGTGCGCCAGTCCTGCCGCGTCAGGTCGTAGGCGAGGAGATACCAGCGGCGGCCGGTGTAGATCAGCCGGTAGGGGTCCACTCGGCGGGTGGACGTCGTTCCGGCCCGGTCGCGGTAGGTCAACCGGGTGCTTTCGCCTCGCCGGCACGCGGTGGCCAGGTCGAGCAGCAGCGCGGGGGAGATCTGGCTGTCCTCGGGTCGTGCGGTGTGGGTGAACGCGGCGTCCAGCTCGCCGAGCCGGTCGGCGATCCTGGCCGGCAGCACCTGGCGTAGTTTCAGCAGCGCCGACAGGGCTGCCTGGTCGCTGCCGGAGACTCCGCTGAAGGCGGCGGTGCGCAGCCCGACAGCGACCGCGAGCGCCTCCTCCTCGTCAAGGATCAGTGGCGGAATGCTGGTTCCAGGCCCGAGGTGGTAGCCGCCCCATGGGCCCATCTCCGATTCGATGCCGTAGCCGAGTTCACGTAGCCGGGCGATGTCCCGGCGAACCGTCCGTTCGGCGACCTCCAGCTGGACGGAAAGATCAGCGCACGTCCAGGACCGCCGCGTTGACAGCAAAGACAGCAGCCGTAGCAGCCGTGCCGAGGTGTTGACCACGGCCAACAGTCTGCTCGATGACCAGGACCGTTTCTGACCGGGTCATCCCGTAACGTCGCCGGCACGGCCGAGAACTCCTCGGCCGAGAAGTCCATGACGACGACGATGACCTCCGCCAAGGTGCGTCAGATGACGGGCCCGGATGGTCGCACGTAACCGACGAGGGGCAGGACCCATGGAAGCACGCATGAAGAGCGTGGCGAATCCCGACGTGATCACAGCGATCCAGCATCTCCAGAAGGCGATTCACGCAGGTGGCGTCGACCCGCTCGTGCTTGAGCTGGTCCATCTGCGGGCCAGCCAGATCAACGGCTGCAGCCCGTGTGTGTTCGCCGGCGTCCAGTCGGCGAAGAAGCATGGGGAGACCGAGGATCGACTGCACAACGTGGTCACCTGGCGCGAGACCCCGTTCTTCACCGAGGCGGAGCGGGCGGCGCTCGCGCTGACCGAGGCCGCCACCCGGATCCAGGACGGCGCTCCGGGCGTGACCGACGAGATCTGGGACGCTGCTGCCACCCACTTCGACGAGAAGCAGATGTCCGCGATCATCCTGAACATCGCAATCACCAACTTCTTCAACCGGATCAACCACACGATCCGGGAGCAGGCCGGCAAGACCCGGTGAAGGCGGGCGGGCGTCATCCTCTCCAGAGGCAGCGGTGGCGAAGGACCTGATCGGCCGGCTCCACCGCTGACCGATCCAGCGCCACTTCCGGAGAGCCCCGTCCGGGGCTCCCACCTTCGGGTAACCGCCGACCACCATCCCTTCGGTGATCATCAGGGGCACATGACGATGAGCGACGAACTACTGGAACTGACCGTTACCGATGCCCGAGCCTGGCGGGAGTGGCTCAGCAGGCACCACGACAACTCGGCAGGGGTGTGGCTGGTCCTCGCCAAGCAGAACACGACCCGGCCCACCAGCCTGACCTATGACCAGGCGCTCGACGAAGCCCTGTGCCACGGCTGGATCGACGGTCGGCTACGACGGCGGGATGAGATCACCTTCTGCCGGCGCTTCACCCCTCGCGGAAGGCGAAGTGCCTGGTCAGCGCGGAACGTCTCCATCGTCACCCGCCTGATCAGCGAGGGCCGGATGCGTCCGGCCGGAATGACCGAGGTCGAACGCGCCAAGGCCGACGGCCGCTGGGACACGGCCTACGCGGGACAGACCGGCATCGAGGTACCAGCCGACCTGGCCGCCGCATTGGCCGCGAACCCCCAGGCGCAAGCCATGTTCGACATCCTCACCTCCCAGAACCGCTACGCCGTTCTCTATCGGATCGCGAACGCCAAACGCGCCGACACCCGAGCCCGCCGTATCACCCAGTTCGTTGACATGCTCGCCCGCGGCGAGGCGATCCACCCGCAGAAGCGCGCCCTCGGCAGTTGAATGCGGGCCCCTCCGATCCCACAGCTCAAGAACCCGTCATGGGCGCAGGCTCGGCTCACCAGCGGCAGTGCAAGAACAACGGCGGAGTTCACCGCGCCGCGGTCGAGTTCGAGGTCGTTGGCGAGGCCGTGCAGGTGGGGCACGGGTCAGGCAGCGCCACTACCTCGCCGCCACCGACTCCTCATCGGGCTGCATCTTCGCGCCGAGGCCCCCTGGACGCGTCGGCAGAGTGCCGCGCGACGAAATCTCAGAACCGGGTGCACAGGGCCGTGTCGAGCGCCCTCTCGACGTGCTCGTGGGCGGGCAGCGTGGCGGGCAGGTGGGTGACGGCGATGGCGGCGGCGCGCCCGTCCTCCGTCACCCCGTTGGAGGTGTAGTAGCCGGGGATGGCGCCGCCATGGCCCCACGCGGTGCCGCCGCAGGTCAGCTTGATGCTGCTCAGGCCGAGACCGTACCGGCTGCCGGCGCCGAGCTGCGGGGTGTCGACGGTGGTCCGCATCTGCTTGAGCTGCTGCGGCTTGAGCAGTTTGCCGTCGAGAAGCGCGGCGAAGAAGCGGTTGAGGTCGCTGGGGGTGGAGATCATCTGCCCGGCGGTCCACGCCTGGGACGGGTCGAACGTGGTGACGTCGGTCATCGGCTTGGCCGGGTCGTCGCGATGGTAGCCATTGGCGTGCGGCGCGGGAACGCCCTGGTCGCCGACATTCGGAAAGAAGGTGTGGCGCAGGCCGATGCGGTCGATCGTACGCTTGGTGATCTCCTCGACGGCCGGACGGCCGGTGACCTTCTCGATGAGCAGGCCGGCCACGATGTAGTTGGTGTTGGTGTACTGCCACTTGGCGCCGGGGGCGAACTGCGCCTTCTTCTTCAGCGCCATGTCCAGCAGGTCGCGGGGCTGGAAGTAGGTGTGCTGGAAGGGGAGGAAACCTTCGGCCATGAAGTCGGTGTACTCGGGCAGGCCGCTGGTGTGCTGCAGGAGCTGCCGAACGGTGATGCGCCGCCCGTCGATGCCTTCCCCGCGGAGCAGACCGGGCAGATACGTCTCGACCGGCTCGTCCAGCTTGACCTTGCCCTCGCCGACCAGTTGCAGGACGGTCACGGCGGTGAAGGTCTTGGTGTTGCTGCCGATGCGCACGTACCCGTCGGCCGGCGCCTTCTCCTTGCTCTCCAGGTCGGCGACCCCCGCGGCGTAGTCGTCCGCACGCCCGTCGCGGTCGCGCACGGACGCCAGCGCGGCCGGGAACTTGTCCTCGCTCACCAGTTTGTTCAGGGTGAGCTGGACGGGGTCCGGGCCCGGCGCCGCCTGCGCGGCCGGAGCTCCGAGGACGGTGGCGGCGACGGCGAGGGTGAGCACGGAAACGCCGGTCCGCCGACGGGAACGCGAAGTCATCATGCGGTAACGCTATGGGTCCTCATGGGGCCGCATCGATCCCGTAGGCCGCCGTTCCCCGATAGGGCCAGCACTACCGTGGACCCTCCGGCCGGCAGGCGCCGACTGCCGGGAACGGCTCACCCTCATCCGCGTCACGCATCCGCCGCAGGGCCCGGCGGCCATGAGCATGAGGGCCGGTGCCCGTCGGCACGTCTGATCTCGGCCAGTACGACGTGGGGCAGCCGCGTTTCGCGGACGTCGTCGCCCAGGGGGCCCGCATGATGGTCTCCGCGGGTCTCGATCGCTTGGTCGACGCATCCCAGGTACGCCAGCCGCAGGCCGATGCCAGGGCACGGCCGCTCACCCATGCCCAGGGTGAGCTCCAGGGCCGCAGCGCACTCGGCGATCGCGTCGTCCAAGCGGCCGGCGTCTCGCAGGACATGAGCGAGGGAGGCGCCCTGCAGGTCGGCGAAGGGCCGCCTGTGCCGGGAAACGCTCCCTTACGGCACGCGCCACCGGCACGACCAGCGTGATCGTGCCGGCACCGCCGGTGCCGGTCATGACCGTGAGCGCCCGCCCGGCTCGGGCCGTCAACGTGTCCGCCAGGCCGGCGACCAGTTCGACACGGCCGGTGGAGTCGGCCGGGCCGGGCGGCGACTGCGCCGGGACCTGCGTCAGCAGTGTCCGCAACCGCCACAAATAGCCCGAGTCAGAACGAGCGAGCGTAGCGGGTGGAACCGACAAGGCTCGCACCACGCAAGGATCTACGCTCGGGGCAGGCGCACTACCGCCCGTCCAACCCATCCGCGCCGAGATCGACGCCTTGTTCACCTGAGGCCGTGACCTGGCCGATGTCATCGAAGACCCTGCCCGGCCAGGCGCCCGCCTGATCGTCCGGACCGCCGTCGAAGCCGACGCGGACGCCTTCCTCTGCCGGGCCCCCTACCAGCGCTGCCAGTTGACGCAGGACAGCCGAAGCGAGTGCTGCGTCGAGCGCGCCGACACCGGTGAGATCCGCGACCGTGATCGCCCCAGCCGGCCGATCGACGGGCTTTTCGAGCAGGAGGCCCGCAGGCGTGTCGCCGGTGCCGGCGACGGACCCGGCGCGCACGGCGTGGCCGAAGTCCCCGTGGTCCAAGCACTGCTGGTGGTCGTCTGTCGCGATCAGTGCCGCGCGGGCGAAGAGCGCCGGTGGCAGCTCGTTCTTGTGCGGCATGTCGGTGCCGATGCCGGTCACGTGCGCGCCCTCGCGGACCTGGTCGGCCTGCAGGACCGGGACCGTGGCCGGCGTGGTGGTGATGACCATGTCAGCCGCGGCCGCCTCGGCGGCCGAGGCGGGCCGGGCGTGATGCCCGAGTGCCGTGAACTTCTCGCACAGCGACCGGGCCCTGTCCCGGCTGCGGCCGTGGACGAGCACCCTGTCGACGGGACGGAGCCTGGCCAGCCATTCGACCTGGAGGCGGGCCTGTTCGCCAGTGCCGAAGACGGCCAGGGTGGCGGCATCGGGCCGGGCCATGGCATGGGTGACCAGCGCGCCCGCTGCGGCGGTGCGCCAGGCGGTCAGCAGGCCCCGGTCGTCGAGGACCGCGCGGATCTGGCCGGTGCGGGCGCTGACGACGCAGACCAAGCCGTGGTTGGTGGGCAGGCCGGCTGCGGTGTTGCGGTAGAAGCCGGTGGCGACCTTGACGGTGAAGTCGGGCGCGCCGGTGACCCAGCCGGCCTTGACGTGGCAGTCACCGTCGTCGTCGGGGAACTGCAGGTGCAACGGTGGTGGCACCGTGGTGCGGCCGTAGGCGTGGGCGATCAGCGCGTCGCGGACGGCGGTGAGGACCAGTTCCGGGGTGGCGGCGCGCCTGATCGCGGCGGTGCCGAGGACGGGTGGGGTCATCGGCCCGCTCGCAGCCACCGGGCGAAGGCGTCCAGGCCCGCTTCGGGGTCGGCGCGGCCGACGCCGATACGGAACCGGTCGGTGGGGGTGAGGGTCAGCTCGGAGCGGTAGATGCCGGCGGGCAGCAGCAGGACGCCGGCCTCCTCGACCAGGCGGACGCAGAACTCCTCCACCCCTTCGGGGCCGAGGTAACGGGGGTAGGCGACGCAGCCGCCGTCCGGGGCCTGCCACTCGAAGAGACCGGCGAATTCGGCGAAGAACGCGTCGAACAGCGGCAGGTTGGCCGCGATGAGTGCCCGGTTGCGGTCCAGGATCGTCGCGCGTGCCTTGAGTGCGATGCGGGCCAGGACCTCGCTGGGGGCGGCGTTGCAGATGGTGGTGTAGTGCTTGGCCCGCTCCAGCCGGGACAGCAGTTCCCGGTCTCGGCAGGTGATCCAGCCGATCCGCAGGCCCGGCAGGCCGAGCGCCTTGGAGGTGACGTTCAGTGACAGGGCGCGCTCGGACAGGTCGGCGGCCTGCGGCAGAGTGCGGGCCGGGTCGCGTTCCAGGCCGCGGTAGACCTCGTCGCTGAACAGGTGGATGCCGCGCTCGTCGCACATGCGCGCCAGCTCGGTGAAGTCAGCCGCGTCGATGACCTTGCCCGTGGGATTGTTGGGAAAGTTCACCGAGACGACTCGGGTGTTGGGGCGGATCGCCGCTTTCACCTGGTCGAGGTCGAGGGCCCAGTCGCGGTCGGGGTCAAGGGCGACGCCGGTTACCTCGCACAGGGCGAGCGGCACGGTCTCGGCCGACTGGTAGTTCGGGGTCACCACCACCGCGTGGTCGCCCGTGTCCAGCAGGACGTTCATCGCAAGGTACAGGGCCTCCTCGGCGCCGGCGAAGCAGATCACGTCGGCCGCGTCCGCCCGCTCGTACATCCCGGAGATCACCTCGCGCAGGGCCGGGTCGCCGAAGGTCTCGGTGTAGCCCAGCGACAGGTTCTCGAACGCGGCGCGGTCCTCGTCGCCGGCCAGGGCGAGCAGTTCGCCGAGGGACATGGTCTGGACGTCGGAGGCGGTCATGTGGTGGCGCGCGGTGAACTCCCACCGGGAGAAGTAGGTCTCCAGGCGGAAGTCGGGCAGTCGGGTCATGCTGTGTGGTCCTTTGCGCTGGGTGCTCTGAGTTCGGCCAGCAGGCCGTAGAGAGTGGATCGGGAGATCCGCAGCGCGCCGGCGACGGCGGGGGCGGCGCGGCGCACGGCGAAGACCCTGGCCTCGTCCAGCCGGGCGAGGACGGCCAGGCGATCGGCGCGGGTGAGCCGCTCGACGGGACGGCCGCACTCGCGTACGTACGCGCCGACGATGTGCTGGACGCGCTCGTTCCAGTCCTGCTCGAACAGCGGCTCCGGCCGGGGCGTGGTCGGGGCGCCGAACGCGGACAGCACGGCTGCGGCCTGCTCCAGCGGCGTGCGGTCGAGATTGACGCACAGCACCGCGGTGGCCTTGCCGTCCGGGTCGCGCAGGACGGCGCTGACCGACGACAGGCGACGGCCGTCGGCGAGCAGTTTCTCGTAGGGCCCGAACACGTCTCGCGCCGATGGGTCCAGCGCGTCCAGTTCGCCCAGCAGCGAGGGATCTCCTGGACCGCGCGAGCCCATCGGATTCCAGATCGCCAGGATCCGGTCGGCGTCCGGGTCATGCAGCACCACCTCGGCGTAGGGGCCGAGCAGCAGTGCGACGGCCTGGCCGACGGGCCCCCACGTCCGCACCCTCGGATCCACGCTCTCTTCGACATCCTCCACGCCGTGGACTATATGTCCATTCTGGACCAAGAGTCCACGGCGGCACCCTCACGAACGTACAGTTGCGAGAGAATCCGGGCATGGACCATGGGCCTGCGCCACGACGCCGGACTGAAGGACCGCACCGCGTCCACGCCGGTCCCTTCAGGCGCCTCACCACCGGGGCGAACCGGTGACCGCCGGCGGCGCCCCTGACCGCACCTCGGTGCCGGCGCTGGTGTTCGTCGCGTTGGTCGTCGCGGTCGTCGGCAGTCTCGGGGCGCCGCTGATCACCTCGGTGGCGGGCGCGTTCGACGTCTCGCTGGCGGCTGCCCAGTGGACGCTCACGGCCCCGCTGCTGGTCGGCGCGGTAGCGACGCCGGTGCTGGGTCGCCTGGGCACGGGCCCGCGCCGCCGCCGGGTCGTCCTGGCCACTCTGACGGTCGTGGTGGCGGGCAGCCTGCTGACGGTGGCGCCGCTGCCGTTCGGCTGGCTGCTGGCCGGGCGGGTGGCCCAGGGTGCGGGGCTGGGGCTGATGGCGCTGCTGATGGGCGTGGCCCGCGACCACCTGCCGCCGGTGCGCTCCGGCCCGGCCATCGCGTCGCTGTCGGTGGCCTCCATCGCCGGCGTCGGCGTCGGGTACCCGCTCGCCGGGCTGCTGACGGACGTGGCGGGGCTGCGCGCGGCGTACGGGCTCGGCCTGCTGATCACCGTGGCCGCGCTGGCCGCCGCCTGGTGGTCGGTGCCGCAGCCGCCGCCCGGCCGCTCGGCGGCGGTCGACGTGCCGGGGGCGGTGCTGCTGGGCACCGGTCTGGCCGCCCTGCTCCTGGCGATCAGCCAGACCTCGGTGTGGACCCGCCGTCCCGAGCTTGCCGTGGCGCTCCTGGCGGCCGCGGCCGTGCTGGTCGCCGCCTGGGTGCGCCGCGAACGCCGATGCGCGGCCCCGCTGGTGGATCTGGCTCTGCTGCGGGATCCCGCCGTGGCGGGCGCGAACGCCGTCATGCTGCTCGGCGGCGTCGGCATGTACCTGCTGCTCACCCTGGTCACCCGGTACGTGCAGACGCCCGGGTCGGCGGGTCACGGGTTCGGCGTCGACGTGTTCGTCGCGGGCCTGGTGCTGGTGCCGTTCTCGGCACTGGGCTTCGTCGGCGGCAAGCTGGTGCGTCCGCTGCGCCGTCGGCTGACCGCGGCGGCGGTGCTGGCGTGCGGCGGCACGGCGGTGCTGGCGGCGCTGGCGCTGTTCGCGCTGGCCCGCGGCCAGCTGTGGCTGTCGTTCGCGGTGATGGGCATGCTCGGGCTGGGCGTCGGCGTCTTCTCCGCGGCCATGCCCGCCGTGATCCTCGCCGCCACCCCGGCGGAGGAGACCTCCAGCGTGATGAGCTTCAACCAGGTGGTCCGCAGCGTCGGATTCTCGATCGGCAGCGCTCTGGGCGGCCTGACCCTGGCCGCGAACACCCCGGCCGGCTCGGTGTTCCCCACCGACGCCGGATACACGGCGGCCTCCTGGCTGGGTGCGGCGGCGATGGCCGTCACCGTCGCCGCCGCGCTCGCCCTCAGCGGCGTCAGGAGCTCGTGAGGATGACGAGTCGCTGGGTCGCGCGGGTCATCGCGACGTAGCGGTCCACCGCTCCTTCGACGCCGTCGCCGAACGCCTCCGGGTCGACGAGGACGACCAGGTCGAACTCGAGCCCCTTCGACAGCTCAGGAGTCAGTGACCGCACGCGGGACGTCGGCCGGAACGTCGGATCGCCGATGACGCAGGCCACGCCGTCGGCGTGCTCGGAGAGCCAGGCGTCGAGGACGGCGTCCAGGTCGGAGGCGGGCCGGTGCGCGACGGGTACGCCGCCTCGGCGGATGGAGGTCGGCACGTTGGCGTCCGGGAGCACGGCCCGGATGACCGGCTCGGCCTCCGCCATGATCTCTTCGGGTGTCCGGTAGTTGATGGTCAGGGACGCGAGGGTGATCCGGTCGAGCCCGATGCGTTCGAGCCGTTCCTGCCACGACTCGGTGAACCCGTGCCTGGCCTGGGCGCGGTCCCCGACGATGGTGAAGCTCCGTGACGGGCAGCGGTGCAGCAGCATCTGCCACTCCGCGTCGGTGAGCTCCTGGGCCTCGTCCACGACGATGTGCGCGAACGGGCCGGCGAGCAGGTCCGGGTCGGCGGCGGGCAGCGCGGTCTCGTCCACGAGGGAGTCGCGCAGGTCCTGCCCGCGCAGCATCGTCACCAGGCCCTCGCCGTCGTCGTCGGCTTGGAGCAGGTTGTCGACGACCCGCGTCATGTCCTCGCGCTGGGCGGCGAGGGAGGCCTCGCGCCGGCGACGGGCCCGCGACGCCTCCGGGTCGCCGAGCCGCCGGCGGGCCGCGTCCAGGAGCGGCAGGTCGGACACCGTCCAGGCCTGGGCGTCCGCGCGCTGCAGCTTCCTGACGTCGTCGGGGCCGAGCCAGGGCGCGCACATCCGCAGGTACGCGGGCACCGACCACAGGTCTCCGACGAGGTCCGCCGCCTCGATCAGCGGCCACGCGCGGTTCAGGGCCGTGAGCAGTTCCCTGTCGCGCAGCAGCGACGTGCGGAGCAGGTCGGCCGGGACGTCCTCGTCGTGCTTGTCCCGCAGGATCGCGACCAGTTCGTCCAGGATCCGGTCGCGTGCCTCGTTGTGCGGGGTGCCGGGCTCCGGCGCCTCGAACGCCTCGGCCCAGTCGTCGGCGCTCAGCCAGACGTCGGACCAGGGGGTCGTGACCGTCATGCCCTCGGCGGGCGGGTTCTCGTAGAACCTGACGGCCGGCTCGATCGCCTTCACCAGGTCGGCGGACGCCTTCAGGCGGGCCACGTCCGGGTCGGTCTCCGTCGCCGCCGTGGCTCCTTCCTGGACGAGGTCGCGCAGAGTGCAGGTGCGCACGCCCTCCTCACCGAGGCTGGGCAGGACGTCGGCGACGTAGGCCAGGTAGGGCTGGTGGGGGCCCACGAACAGCACGCCGCCCCGGCCCCGGCCGACGCGGGGGTCGGAGTAGAGGAGGTAGGCGGAGCGGTGCAGGGCGACGACGGTCTTCCCCGTGCCGGGGCCGCCGTCGACGACGAGGGCGCCGCGCGACCCCGCGCGGATGACGGCGTCCTGGTCGGCCTGGATGGTGGCGAGCACGTCCCGCATCCGGGGCGAGCGGCTGCCGCCCAGGGTGGCGATGAAGGCGGACTGGTCGTCGAGCGCCGCGTGCCCCTCGAACCCGTCCGGGGTGAACACCTCGTCCCAGTAGTCGCTGATCCGGCCGCGGGTCCAGCGGTACCTGCGGCGGCTCGCCAGGCCCATCGGGTTGGCGTGGGTCGCGCCGAAGAACGGCTCGGCCGCGGGGGAGCGCCAGTCGAGCAGCAGCCGGCGGCCCGCGCCGTCCGTGAGGCCGAGCCGGCCGACGTACACGGGTTCGGGGTCGTCCGCGAGGACCATCCGTCCGAGACACAGGTCCAGGCCGAAGCGGCGCAGCGCGCGCAGCCGGCCGGACAGCCGGTGGATCTCCAGGTCCCGCTCCAGCGCCTGCCGGCCCGCGCCGCCGGGCGCCCTGCGTTCGGCGTCGAGGCGGGCGGACAGCTCGGCGATCGTCTGTTCGAGACTCTCCGCGACGGCCGTGAAGTGGCCCTCGTCCCCGGCGATCAGCGCCGGGTCGGCCTTGGGGGAAAGACGTTCGGGAAGGTCGAACGCGCTGGTGGTCAGGGGGTTCATGTGATCAGCTCCGATATGGGGTCGCTCGCGACCCGTCACGCGCGCGAAGGCGTCGGTTTCCGCAGGTGGTGGGCTCGGCCGACGATTGTGCGGCACGACCAGGGTCTTGCCGCAAGCCCCCCGGTGCGCTATAGCTTGAGAGTGGAAAGGAGCGGACATCCCCTTTCCCCTCGCCAGGCGGTTCCCGCGGCCACCACGGTGACCCCGGCCCGCACCGGGCCCGTCCGGTCCTCCGTCACACCGGACCCCTCGCGTGATCATCGCTCCCAGGAATTGTCGATATCCTCTTGCCTTCGAAGTAGGCGACGGGGAAGACTTCGGGGCCGGATCAACATGGAACAAACGCCAACTCAACGTCGCCCTGCGCACACTTCTCCCAGTCCGGCCCGAGAGGAAGAGGTGTCAGCCATGACGGGCACCAAGAAGATCACCCCGCCGGCGTGCGCGCTGGCCCAGGAGCTCGAGACGTACGCCGGCCAGTGGTCCGAGCGCACTGGCATCGCGCTGGAGACCTGGGCGCTGCCCGCCGCCGACGTGCCCGAGCGGGTCACGCGGGGCGTCCTGGCCGTGCTGCACGAGGCCCTCGCCAACGTCGAGCGGCACAGCGGCGCGAGCAGCGTCTCGCTCGCCGTGACCGTCGGCAAGAGCGGGCTGCGCATGACCATCAGCGACAACGGCGCGGGCTACACCAGCGCCGACTCCGGCAGCGGCTTCACGGCGATGCGCGACGCGTTCGCGGCGATCGGCGGGAACCTGTCCATCCACAGCGTCCCCCGCGAAGGCACCACGATCAGCGGCACCGTCTCCGACCTGCGCTGACCGGGCCGGTCGGAGATGAGGCGGCGCAGCGCGGGCACCCCGGCGGCCCGGCCGCTCCCCAGGCCGGGAGCAGCGGCGCCAGGCAAGGTCAGGGCGGCGGTCGCCGTCCTGATCGCCGCCTGCGTCGCCGTGTCCGCCTGCGGCGCGGGCTCACCGCGCCAGGGCGGCGCGTCCCCGGCGGCGTCCCCGTCGGTGTCCACGGCCGCGTCCACCCCAGGGCCGCTGGCCACCACGACCGCCCCCGCGCTCGTCACCACTCCCGCGAACTGCCCCGTGACGTCCCGGCACGACGACGGGTTCCGGGCCGCCACCGCCTCGTCAGGGTGGGAGCTCGCGTGGCTGGACGACGCCCCCGAGGAGACGTCGCTGCGCGCGGGCGCCGCCACCGCCGACGGCGCCCTCTGGGCGCTGTTCGTCCGGGCGAGTGGCGCGATCGAGCCGCGCCGTTGGCACGGCGGGGAATGGCGGGCGCCGCCCTCGGCTCCCTCCTCCCAGGAGGTCAGAGCGCTCGGCGCCGCGTCCGCCGACCGCGCCTGGGTGGTGGTCACCGCCGACGGCGCCCCCGCCCTCACCGTCTGGGACGGCACCGCCTGGCGCGCCACCCCGCTCGGCCTCGGCGCCTACACGGGGGCCGGCCCCGTCGCCGCCGGCCCCTGGCTCGCGCTGAGCACAGGCTCGACGCGCTGGGACGGCGCCGCCTGGCGCTCCGCGCCGCTGCCCCTGCACGTCAACGCCCTGACCGGCCCCGGCGACGAGCCGTGGGCGATCGGCTTCGCCGACCCGATGGACCCCGACGCGTCGTCCGCGCTCGCCCGCTGGACCGGCGCCGCCTGGCAGTCCGTGCCGGTGCCCGCGCTCGGCCTGCCGCCCGACGCCGAACCCGTGCACGCCGACCAGGGCCGGACCGTGGTGAAGTCCGTCGTGCGCACCGGGCCGCAGGAGTGGTGGGCGCTCGGCTCATTCCAGTGGATGGAGCACGAGCACATGGACGGGGAGGACATCTTCCCCGGACGGTCCGTCGCGCTGCGGCTCGCCGGCGGGACGTGGACGTGCGTGGTGGGCGCCTCCTGGCCCGACGGCTGGAAGGGCTTCACCGCCGCCGCCCCCGACGGCAGGGGCGGGCTGTGGGCGGTGAGCGTCCCGGACGAGCTGTGGCACCTGTCGGAGGGCCGCTGGACGCGCGAGCGGCCGCCGGTGCGGAGAGGCGGGCGGGCGAGCGTCGAGGACCTCGTGGCCCGGCCCGGCACCGGCGAGCTCTACGCGCTCGGCTCGATCGGCACCCAGCCGTACGGGGAGGACTCCCGCGCCGCCCTCTGGCGCCTGCGCCCCTGACGAGCCCATGACGCTTACCCGGGCTCACCTGGGGGAACGCCAAGCCCAGGCTGCTTACCCGGCCCCGCCTGCGGGAACGACCCCGAGGAGCGGCAGGGGGAGGGAACCGTTGAGGCTGGCAGGTGCACGCGTGCTCGTCACAGGGGCGTCGTCCGGCATCGGGGCGGCCACGGCCAGGGCGATGGCGGCGTCCGGCGCGCGGCTGCTGCTGACCGGACGCGACCCCGGCAGGCTGGCCGCCGTCGCGGCCGAGGTCGGCGGCGAGGCGCTGACCGCCGACCTCGTCACCGAGGCCGCCGCGCTCGCCCGCTGGGCGGGACCGGTGGACGTCCTGGTGAGCGGCGCGGGGGCGGGCTGGGCCGGCCCGGTCGCCGCGATGCCCGACGGGGCCGCCGCCCACCTGATCGCCGCGAACCTGACCGCCCCCGTCGAGCTGACCAGGCTCCTGCTCCCCGCCATGATCGAACGCGGCCGGGGCCACCTCGTGTACGTCTCCTCCATCGCCGGGGCCGTCGGCGTGCGCGACGAGGCCGTGTACTCCTCGGCCAAGGCCGGGCTGATCGCGTTCGCCGAGAGCCTGCGCTACGAGCTCGACGGCATCGGGGTGTCCGTCGTGCTGCCCGGCGTCGTGGACACGCCGTTCTTCGCGCGGCGCGGCGTCCCGTACGCCAGGCGCCGGCCCGCGCCCATCCCGGCTGAGCGGGTGGCCCGCGCCGTCGTGGCCGCCGTGGAGCGGGGGCGCGCCGAGACGTACACGCCGGGCTGGCTGCGCTTCCCGGCCCGGCTGAGAGGGGCCGCGCCGGGGCCGTTCCGCGCCCTGGCCTGTGTCTTCGGCGGCTCCGGCCGCCGCTAGCGGCGCGGTGGCACGAGGTTCACCCCGCGGACGCCTCGCTGCCCACGACGGGAGAGTCGGCCGTCATGTCGGCGTGTCCCCATAGGCGCGGGACCTCTCCAGGGAAGGACGCGCCCCCCATGACGATCTCTCTCACCACCGGCACTCCCGGCCCCTACAGCGTGGGCCTCGCGGTGAGCCCCGCCGACGTGCGGGCCGCCCAGCGGCTCAGGTACCGGGTCTTCGCCGAGGAGATGGGGGCGCGGCTCGACAGCCCCGTCTCCGGGCTCGACGTGGACCGGTTCGACGCCTACTGCGACCACCTCCTCGTCCGCTGCGGCGACGAGGTGGTCGGCACGTACCGGCTGCTCCCGCCGGGGCGTGCGGACCGGCTGTGCTCCGACGGCAGGTTCGACCTCGGCAACCTCACCGCCATCAGGAAGGACCTGGTGGAGGTGGGACGCGCCTGCGTCCACCCCGGCCACCGGAGCGGCGCGGTGGTCGCCCTGATGTGGGCGGGCATCGCCCGCTACATGGTGGACGGCGGTCACCGGTGGCTGGCCGGCTGCTGCTCGGTGCCGCTGGACGACGGCGGCGCCGTCGCGGCGGGCGTGGTCGAGATGGTGCCGCAGGGCCCCGAGGAGCACCGGGTGCGCCCGTACGAGCCGTGGCGGGGCGGCGCCGCGCCGCGTCCCGACCGGTTCGTGCTGCCGCCGCTGCTGCGCGGCTACCTGCGGCTGGGGGCGTGGGTGTGCGGGGCGCCCGCCCACGACCGCGACTTCGGCACGGCCGACTTCTTCGTCCTGCTGTCCATGGACCAGGCCGACACCCGCGACCCGCGCCACTTCCTCGGAGAGCCGCTGTGAACCCGGCCGTCGCCCCGCTCGCCCGGTGCGTCATTCAGGGGTGGTCACCGGCGAGGACGGCCGCGCGGGTGCGCCCGCCCACCGCGCCAGGGCGTCGGCGAGGCCGGAGACGTCGGCGACCGAACCGGCCCAGCAGACGTAGCCGTCGGGCCGTACCAGCACGGCGTCCGCACCGAGCTCGGCCTGCGCGTGCGCCCGGCCGATCCTGGCCGACCACGGCTCGGCGGCCTTCGCGAACGTGGCCTCGTCGGCGGTCGACAGCAGCAGGCCGCGGCCGTCGCGCAGCAGCCGCGCCACGCGCTCGGGGCCGGACGCCGTCACCAGGTCGAGGTTGGGGACGTGGCGCCCCAGCAGGTGGTGGGGGCGACCGGGCAGGTCGTGGCGGATGTCCAGCCCCGAGATCATGCCGGCGACGATCCGGTTGGCCTCCGGCACCCGGAGGAGCTCCTCCATGATGCCGCGCAGGGCCAGGTTCTCCTCGTCGTGGACGAGCAGGACGGCTTGGGCGCGGGTGTTGGCGAGGACGCGTGCGGCGACCGGATGCCGTTCGGAGTGGTAGGTGTCGAGCAGTCCGTCGTGCGCCCACCCGGCGGTCTCCGCCGCGAGCTTCCACCCGAGGTTGAACGCGTCCTGCAGACCGAGGTTGAGTCCCTGCCCGCCGGAGGGCGAGTGGATGTGCGCGGCGTCTCCGGCGAGCAGGATGCGCCCGTGACGGTACCGCTCGACCTGGCGCGAGGCGTCGGTGAACCGGGAGGCCCATCGCACGCCCGTGAGCCTGACCCCCGGGCCGAACTCGTGCTGCAGGGCCCGCCGCACCTCCTCCTCGGTGATGGGGGCGTCGCGGGAGAGTCGCTGCTGCTCGGCCCCATAGAACAGGAACCGGTGGACGCCGTCGCCGATGGGGGCGATGTACCCCTTGCCGGTCTTGTCGGGCGTCATGACGGGCAGGGTCCAGGTCTCCGGCACGGCGCCGTCCGGGTCGGAGATCGTGATGTCGGCGACCACCGAGAGCAGCTTCCCGTCCAGGCCGGGAAAGCCGATGCCCAGCAGCCGGCGGACGGTGCTGCGCCCGCCGTCGCAGCCCACCAGGAAACGGGCCGTGAGCCGTGACTCGCCCCCGGGCCCGAGCAGAGTCGCCTCGACCCCGTCGGCGTCCTGCGACAGCGCGGTCACCTCGTGTCCGCGCAGGACCTGAACGTCCAGCTCGCCGAGCCGTTCCTCGAGCAGCGCCTCGACGCGCCCCTGGGGGATGCCGATCGAGTACGGGTGCCGGGTGTTCCAGGCGGTGTAGTCCAGCCGAAGCCCGGCGAAATGCCCGCCGTCCACCCGCTGGATCGCCCGGTCCATGAGGGGTTCCAGGAGGCCTCGCAGGTCGAGCGCCTCCGCGGAGCGGGGCTGGATGCCGAGCGCCTTGGACTGCCCGCTGCGCCGCGCCAGCCGTTCGACGACCACGGCGCGCACGCCGGCGAGGCCCAGTTCCGCGGCGAGCAGGAGCCCGGTCGGCCCGGCTCCGACGACGATCACATCGGCGTTCATCACGGATGCTCCGTTCGACGGGGCCGGCGATGACGTCACCGGCCGCTACGCAGACGGTAGCGGCGGGGGTGCCGGTTCCCGCAACGAAACGAATCCCGGAAGTAATGGCGCAGGATGCGACCGGCTCTCCCGCGCCTGCCCCCGAGCGGGAGGGGTTCAGCCGCCTCTGATCGCCCGCAGCGACTCCTTCAGCGACGACAGCGTGGCGAACACGGCCGTCGGCTCGTAGCCGCAGTGCGCCATGCAGTTGGCGCAGCGCGGGTCGCGCCCCCGCCCGTAGGAGTCCCAGTCGGTGTCCTCGACCAGCTCGCGGTAGCTCGCCGCGTAGCCGTCCGCCATGAGGTAGCAGGGCCGCTGCCAGCCGAACAGCGAGTACGACGGGATCGCCCACGCCGTGCAGGCGAAGTCGGCCCTGCCCTCCAGGAAGTCGAGGAACAGCGGCGTGTGGTTGAACCTCCACCTGCGCCGGTTCCCGCCCGAGAACGCCTTGCGGAACAGCGCCCTGGTCTCCTGCACGCCCAGGAAGTGCTCCTGGTCGGGCGCCTTCTCGTAGGCGTACCCGGGGGAGATCATCATCTCGTCCACGCGCAGGTCGTCGTTGAGGTAGTCGAGCACGTCGATGACGGTCTGCGGGCTGTCGGTGTTGAAGAACGTGGTGTTCGTGGTGACGCGGAAGCCGCGCCTCCTGCACTCCCTGACGGCCTCCACCACCTGGTCGAACACGCCCTCCTTGCACACCGACGCGTCGTGCCGCTCCCGCAGGCCGTCGATGTGGACGGTCCAGGCGAAGTACGGCGACGGCTCGAACTGGTCGATCTTCTTCGGGATGAGCAGGGCGTTCGTGCAGAGGAACACGTACCTCTTCATGGCGACGAGGCGGCGTACCATCTCGCCGATCTCCGGGTGCATGAGCGGTTCGCCCCCGGCGATCGACACCATCGGCGCGCCGCACTCCTCGACCGCGGCCACGGCCTGCTCCACCGGCATGCGGCGCTTCAGCACGTCGGCCGGGTGCTGGATCTTGCCGCAGCCGGCGCACTTCAGGTTGCACGCGAACAGCGGCTCCAGCTCCAGCAGCAGCGGGAACTTCGCGCGCCCGCGCACCCGCTGGCCGAGGATGTAGCCGCCGATGCGCAGCGCCTGGCGGACGGGCATGCTCATATGCTCCGCACCTCCTCCTGGTGGGCCCCGGCCGCGCCGTCCGCGCCTGCCGGGGTGATGAGCTGGGCGAGCGCCCAGCGGGCGAGCGGCCTGCCGGCGCGACGCAGCGTCCGCAGGGCCCGCGCGCCGCCGCGCAGCGTCGCGGGACGCAGCAGCGGGACGTCCGGGGTGTCGACGACGATCCGTACCGCCGCGAACGGCAGGCCGCCGCCGGGCGCCGCCTCGGCGCAGGCGGCCGCGACGGGGCCCGACTCCATGTCCACGACGAGCGCCCCGCGCGCCGCCAGGCCGCCGCGTTCCGCCCCCGAGACGAGGTGGCCGGACGTGACCAGCGGCCCGGTGACGACCGGCACGCCCGCGCGGGCCAGCTCGGCCTGCAGCAGGCGGGCCGACGGGCAGGGCAGCGTCTGCCCGTCCCACCAGACCTCGCTCGCCACCACCACGTCGCCGGGCCGCAGCCGCCGGTCGAGCGCCCCGCCGACCCCCGCCACCGCCACGGCGCCCGGCCGCCCGGCCACCGGCTCGCGGGAGGCCGTCAGGGCCCGCGCCGCGTAAGCCGCGGCGTTGCGCGGGCCCATCCCGGTGCGGACGACCTTCGCCCCGCCCGGCATGGACGGCAGGCCCTCCCGCAGGGCCCGCGCCTCCAGGCCCAGGGCGGTGAAGACCAGCAGCCCGCTCACGGGGCGACCGTCCGCGTCCCGCCGGCCTCGCTGTGCCCGGCCTGCTCCGCCACGGCCGTCTCGTGAGGCTGCGCCGTGGCGCCCACCGCGGCGACGTACCGGCCGAGTGCGCTGAT
Source organism: Nonomuraea pusilla (assembly GCF_900109355.1). GTDB lineage: Bacteria > Actinomycetota > Actinomycetes > Streptosporangiales > Streptosporangiaceae > Nonomuraea > Nonomuraea pusilla. The sequence goes on along the minus strand of NZ_FOBF01000002.1, from coordinate 427,158 downwards.
CGGGAAGACGAGGCGGTACAGGTGGTAGTTGATCGAGAAGTCGCCGGGGAACCCGGTGCCGGTGAAGAACGGCTCGTCCCAGGTGCCGTCGGGACGCTGGTGGGAGACGAGCCAGGCGACGCCGCGCTCCACCGCCTCCGACCGCTCTCCCGCGGCCAGCAGGGCCAGCAGCGCCCAGGCGGTCTGCGACGGCGTGGACGCGCCCCGCCCGATCCAGGAGGGGTCGGTGTAGGAGCGCATGTCCTCGCCCCAGCCGCCGTCGTCGTTCTGGTGCGACTCCAGCCAGGCCACGGCGCGGCGCACGCACCGGGCGTCCGTGCGCACCCCGGCGGCGACGAGCGCGGGCACCACGGCGCCCGTGCCGTACACGTGGTTGGCGCCCCAGCGGCCGAACCACGAGCCGTCCTCCTCCTGCGCCTTCAGCAGCCAGACGACGGCGCGCCGCACGAGGTCGGGCCGGGCGGGCGGCGCGGGCGGCTCCGCGACGAGCGCCTCGACGGTGTGCGCGGTGACGTCGGCCGACGGCGGGTCGATGACGGCCCCGAAGTCGCAGAACGGCAGCCGCGTGCACAGGGTGCGGGTGTTGTCGGCGTCGAAGGCGGCGAAGCCGCCGTCGCGCGAGACCATGCCCGCCATCCAGGTCACGGCCCGCTCGACGGCCGGGCGGACGTCGGGGTGGTCCACGCGCCGCAGCGCGAGCACGGCCTCGGCGGTGTCGTCCACGTCGGGGTAGACGTCGTTGTCGAACTCGAACGCCCACCCGCCGGGCCGCAGCCCCGGCCGCCGCACGCTCCAGTCGCCGGGCCCCCTGATCTCCTCGCCCAGCACCCAGCCGGCCGCCTTGACCAGCGCCGCGTGGTCGGGCGGGAGCCCGGCGTCGCGCAGCGCGTTGATCGCGAGGACGGTGTCCCAGACGGGCGACTGGCACGCCTCCAGCCTGCGTCCCTGCTCGTCCCTGATGATGAAGCGCTCCAGACCGTCGAGGCCCTTGCGCATCACCGGGTGGTCGAGGCCGTAGCCGCACAGCCGCAGCGCGATGAGGGAGTACACCCACGGCGGCTGGATGCCGCCCCAGGACCCGTCGCGCTCCTGCCGCGCGACGATCCACTCGGCGGCGCGCCGCACCGCGGCGCGCCGCAGTCCGGGCACCGGGCGGCGCTCGTAGCGGTGCAGCGCCCGGTCGAGCGCGGCGAACGCGGCCTCCCAGCCGCCGCGCGGCGCCCGCCGCACGCGCCGTCCCGTGCGCAGCTCGTCCAGTGTGAACGGCAGCGGCCGCACCGGGCGCGCGGCGCTGACGATCGTCAGCGGGACGATGGTCTGCCTGGCCCAGCACGCCCAGTCGTAGACGTTGAGCGGGAACCACGGCGGCAGGAACATCATCTCGGGCGGCAGGACGGGCAGGTCGCGCCAGCTCCACTGGCCGAACAGGGCCAGCCAGATGCGGGTGAACACCCTGCTCGCCTCGATGCCGCCCGCGTCCAGGACGAACCGGGCGGCGGCCCGCATGTGGGCGGCGTCGGCCGGGTCGCCGGCCAGCCGCAGCGCCGCGTACGCCTCCACCGTGGTGGACACGTCGCCGGGACCGCCGTGGAAGGTGGCCCAGGTGCCGTCGTCGCGCTGCTGGGAGCGGATCCAGCGGGCGGCCTCCTCGGTGTCGCGCGGCCTGCGCACGCCGAGGAACTCGCGCAGGAGGAGGTCCTCGGCATCCATGGTGACGTTCGTCTGGAGCTCGCCCTTCCACCACCCGGCGGGCTCCTGGAGGGCCAGCAGGTGGTCGCAGGCGGCGTCGAGGGCGAGCGCGGCCGAGGACGGTGCGGCGGCTGTCGTCATGTCAGTGACCTCGCGAGGTGAGGAAGCGGGCGATGTCGAGGAGGTCGGCGTGCACGGCGGGCGGCAGCCCGGCGGCGGCGAGGTGGCGTCCCGCGGCGTCGAGCCGGTGCTTGGCCTCCGCCTCGGCCCAGGCCCGCCCGCCCGCCTCCTCGACGAGCGCGGCGGCCTGGCGCAGGGTGGCCTCCGGCAGCGGCCCGGGGGCCGCCAGCAGGGCGGCGAGCCGGTCGCCCGCCCGGGTGCCGCTGGTGAGGGCGGCGACGATGGGCAGCGACTTCTTGCGGGAGCGCAGGTCCGACAGCACGGGCTTGCCGGTGGCGGCGGGCGCGCCCCAGATGCCGAGGAGGTCGTCGGCGAGCTGGAAGGCGAGCCCCACCTCGGCGCCGAACGCCGAGAGCGCGCCGGCGAGCGGGACGGGCCCGTCCACGGCGACGGCGCCGATCGAGCAGGCGCACGCGATGAGCGAGCCGGTCTTGCCGGCCGCCATGCGCAGGCATTCGTCGAGCGTCACGTCGTCGCGCCGCTCGAACTCCAGGTCGAGCGCCTGCCCGGCGATCAGGTCGCGGACGGTGACGGCCAGCAGGCGGGCGGCGCGGGCGTGACCGGGGCAGTCGTCCTCCAGCAGCAGCTCCCCGGCGAGGGCGAGCAGCGCGTCGCCCGCGAGGATGGCGGCGGGCTCGCCGAAGACGGCCCAGGCGGCGCGGCGGTGCCTGCGGGTGGCGTCGCCGTCCATGATGTCGTCGTGCAGCAGGGAGAAGGCGTGGACGAGTTCGGTCGCGGCGGCGGCGTGCAGGCAGTCCGCGGCCGCGGCGGCGCGGGCCGACAGCACGGCGAGCGCGGGACGCAGCGCCTTGCCCCCGCCGGACGGGGCGGGCCTGCCGTCGGCGTCGGCCCAGCCGAGGTGGTAGGCGGCCACGCGGGCCGTGACCGGGTCGAGCCTGGACACGGCGGCGCGCAGCACCGGCTCCACCAGCTCGCGGGCGGCCGTCACGGAGGGCGGGACGATCACGCCCGGCCTGCCGCTCATCGGACCGCTTCCTCGGCCGCCCAGGCGCGTCCCGCGCCGTACGCCCGCAGGGGTCGGCGCGCCGGCTCCCCGCTGGTGTGCCCCCTGCCGCCGCTCAGGTGGCGGCGGACCAGCCTGGCGGCGGTGAGCCCGCTGCGCACGGCGCCCTCCATCGTGTCGGGCCAGCCGGTGGCGGTCCACGAGCCGGCGAGGAACAGGCCGGGCCAGCGGGTCGCCGCGAGCGGCCTGAGCGCGCCGCTGCCCGGCCCCTGCAGGAACGTGGCCCGCCGCTCCCTGGTGACGAAGAAGTCCACGACCCGGGCGTCCCGCGCCCCGGGGAGGAGCCGTTCGAGCGCGGGCAGGAACGTCTCCCTGGCCCGCGCCGTCGGGACGTCGATCCAGTCGCCCGCGGCCGAGACCGAGACGGCGAGGTACTGGCCGCCGCGCACCCCGGCGACCCGCGTCTTGTCGAACACCCACTGCACGGGCGAGCCGACCGCCGCCGCGAACGGGAGTTCGGTGACCCGCCCGTCGTAGACGACGTGGACGTTGACGATGGGGCTGGCCGACAGGCCGCTCCACGCCTCCCGCTCGGGCGCGGCCGACGCGGGCAGCAGCCGGGCGGCCTGCTCGTGCGGGACTGCCAGGATCACGGCGGACGCCTCCACCCTGGAGCCGTCCACGACGACGGCCGGTCCGGGCTCGACGGCGGTGACCTTCGCCGACAGCCGCACGTCGCCGCCGAGCCGGACGACCGCGGCGCGGGCCGCCGTGTGGTGCAGCCGGCCGAGCGGCACGGCGGGCACGCCGATGTCGGCGGCGCCGGCCCGGCCGAGCAGCGCCGTCCTGAACACCATCGCGGCGGGACCGAGCGCGGCGTCCTGCGCGCGCACGTTCAGCGCGGCCACCGCGAACAGGTCCCACAGCGCGTCCTTGGCGGCCTCGCCCTGGCCGTGCGCGGACAGCCAGGCCGCCAGGTCCACGCGGTCGAGCTCGGGGTCGGCGGGGTCGAGGCGGCGCAGCGCGAGCGAGCCGCGCACCGCGCGCAGCCGGTCCGCCGGGCTCAGCAGCGGGTACGCCGCCAGCGCGGGCAGGAGGTGCAGCGGCCCGGGCAGCGGAAGGCGGCGCAGCCGGCCCCGGCGTCCGTCGGGGGTGAGCACGCTGATGTCGAAGCGGTCCTGCAGCGGGGCGTCGCCCGGCGCGCCGAGCCGGTCGAGCAGGCCCCGGTAGGCGGTGCAGCAGCGCAGGAAGACGTGCTGGCCGTTGTCCACCACGAGGTCGCCGCGGTGGAAGGAGTGCGCGGCGCCGCCGAGGCGGGGGCGGGCCTCGTACAGGGTGACGCGGTGGCCGGCCTCGCCGAGCGCCACGGCGGCGGCCACGCCGGCCAGCCCGCCCCCGACGACCACGACCGGGGCCCGCCCGCCCGTCGGCGCGCTCGCCGCGCCGTTCATCGGGCCGCTCGCCGGGCCGCTCGCCGGGCCGTTCATCGGGCCGGTCATCGGGCCGCTCCCGCGAGGGCGCGGGCGGCCACGGCGGCCTTCTCCCAGCCGGGCAGGGACAGCCTGGCGGTCAGCGCGGCGTCCGGGTCGGCCACGATGCGCTCCAGCAGCCGCCGGTAGATGCCCGCCATGGCGGCGGTGCAGGCGGCGCTGCGGCCGTCGAGCATGGGCAGCAGCCTCATGCCCGCCGCGAACCAGTCGCGGGCCCGCGCCGCCTCGAACCTGACGAGCGCGGCCAGCCGGTCGGGCGGGTCGGTGAACCGGCCGTGCCCGTCGACGTCCAGGGTGCAGCCGAACCTCGCGAGGTCCTCGGCCGGCAGGTAGACGCGGCCTGACAGGCGGTCCTCCCTGAGGTCCCTGAGGATGTTGGTGAGCTGGAGCGCCACGCCGAGCGCGTCGGCGAGGGGCGTGGCGGTCTCGTGGTCGTCCGTGCCGAACACGCCGAGCGACAGCCGGCCGACCGAGCCGGCCACGCACCGGCAGTAGCCCACGAGCTCGCCCAGGGTGGCGTACGAGGTGCCGCGCACGTCGGCGGCGCAGCCGTCGATGAGCTCGGCGAACGCGGCGAGCGGCACCGGGTAGCGCCTGGCGGCGTCGCGCAGCGCCACCAGCACGAGGTCCGGCCGCCCGTCCCCGTGGCCGCCGTGGCCATCGGCGCCGCCGTCGCCGCCGTCGCCGCCGTCGTGGGCGGCCCGCGCGGCGGCCTCCAACGTCTGCCTGGCGGCGGCCAGCGCGGCCAGCCGGTCGTGCGGCGTTCCCACGCCGTCGGCGATGTCGTCGATGCGGCGGGCGAAGGCGTACACGGCGCTCAGCGCCCTGCGCTTCGGGCCGGGCAGCAGCCGCAGGCCGTAGGAGAAGTTGCGCGCCCGGCTGCGCATCACCTGCTCGCAGTGCCGGTACGCCTCAGCCGCGCCTGTCACAGGACCTCCTTCACGTCGTGGTCATGGCGTCCGCCCCGCGCCAGGAGGCGCAGCCACGCCGCCGCCAGCACGGTCCTGCGCGGCCGGACGGACCGGCCGAGGACGTCGTGCCCGGCCCGCCGCAGGGCGGCGACCGTGGCCTGGCCGCCCGCGACGTAGCCGGAGACGGCGACGCGGGCGAGGCCGGTCAGCGACGCGGTGAGCGGCTCCCCCGCGCGCAGCAGCCGCTCGGCCCTGTCCACCTGCAGGGCGACGGCGAGGCGCAGGCGCCGCGGCGTGCTCGCCGCGCGCAGGTCGGACTCGGAGCAGCCGAACCGCCGCAGGTCCTCTGCCGGCAGGTAGACGCGGCCGCGCGCGTGGTCCTCGGCGACGTCCTGGCAGTGCTCGACGATCTGCAGCGCCGTGCAGATCCGGTCGGACAGCCGCAGGTGCTCCTCGGTGGCCGCGCCGAACACGTGCAGCACGATGCGGCCCACCGGGTTCGCCGACAGCTCGCAGTACGCGAGCAGGTCGTCGAAGGTGCGGTACCGGCTGACGGCCTGGTCGAGCCGGTTGGCCTGGACGAGGGCGAGGAACGGCGCGACCGGGATGGAGCAGGCGGTGACGACGGGCGCCAGCCCGCGGACGACCGGCAGGCGGGGGGCGTCCCCCTCGTAGAGGCGGCGCAGGTCGTCCTCGACGGTGTCGAGCAGGCGCAGCGCCTCGTCGCGCGGTCGTTCGTCACCGACGTCGTCCACCCAGCGGGCGAAGGCGTACACGGCGAGCAGACGGCTGCGGTGGACCCGGGGCAGCAGCCGGGAAGCGACGGGGAAATTCTCCTCGCGCGCCCTCGTCTCGACGGTCATATGCGCCGTCCGGCCCGTTTCGGCATGCATCCAAGGCTCTCCGTTGCACGCGTCCATAAACGCGCACACGCCGCCTCATGGGTGTTTAACGGGCGCCTGCTGAGTGAATATTGAGATTCGGAATAAGTGCTGTTCGGAGCCGATGTCCGGGTCATCCGTCGCGCTGTCGGAAAGGCAAAACCCGGCCGACCGAAAAAGGCCGGTAAATGTCTTTAAAGGGCAACCCTGTCGTCGTTCCGGAAATTTCGGTTAATTGTTGGGAAAGTGGGGGGGCGGCGTTGGCGCACGTCCGGCCAGTGGTCGCGCAGCGGCCCCACCCGCAGCCCGGCCTCCCGGCAGGCGGTCACGACCGCCGGCAGGGCCCCGAGCGCGGCGCGCCACGAGCCGGGCGCGGAGGTGCAGTCGGAGTCGTGCAGCAGCAGGGTCGCCCCGCCGCGCAGCCCGGGCGCCAGCGCAGCCAGCACCGAGCCGGGGGTGGCCGACCGCGTCCAGTCCCGCCCCCAGGCCGTCCACAGCACCGGCCGCAGCCCGGCCCGCCGGGCGGCGAGCACCGCCTCCGCGCTCAGCACCCCGTACGGCGGCCGGTACCAGACGGGAGCGGCGCCCGCCACCTCGGCCACGAGTCCCGCCGCGCGCCGCAGCTCGGCGGCCGTCCTGCCCGGGAGGACCGTCAGCGCGTTGCGGTGCCGCCAGCCGTGCACGCCCAGCTCGTGCCCGTCCCGTACGATGCGGCGGCCGAGCGCCCGGTGCCGCTCCAGCATCTCCCCGAGGACGAAGAACGTCGCCCGGCAGCCCAGGCGGTCCAGCTCGTCCAGGAAGCGCGGGGTCGAGCGCGGGTCGGGCCCGTCGTCGAAGGTGAGGGCGACGTGCCCGTCCGTCCCGACGCCGGACAGGCGGGGCAGCAGCCGCCTGACGGGCGGCAGCCACGTCGCGGCGGGGGCGGCGTGCGCGAACCCCAACGCGGCCGCCCCCAGCACCGCCCCCAACGCGTTTCCCCTGGTAACAAGGCTGGTCGTGCGGCTGGTCATGCGGCCCAGTCTGGGAGAGAGGGGCGGCCATGCCAACGCGGCGCGCGGTGCTGATCCTGAGCGCGAGCATGGGCGCCGGCCACGACGCCGCCGCCGCCGAGCTGGCCAGGCGGCTGACCGCCGGGGGGATCGACGCCGAGGTCGCCGACGTCCTCGACCTGCTCCCGCTGCGGCTCGGCCCGGCCCTGCGCGGCTGGTACGGCTGGACGATGCGCTCGGCGCCCTGGCTGTACGCGCTGGTGTACCGGGTCTTCTTCGCCGCGCGCCACGCGCCGCCGGCCTCGCCCCTGACGTCGCTGGCCGCCCGGCGGCTGCTGCGGCTGCTGCGGCGCCGGCGCCCGGACGAGGTCGTCTCCACCTTCCACCTCGCCGCCCAGGCGGCCGGCACGCTGCGGCGGCGCGGCCTGCTCACGGCCCGCAGCACGGTGCTGCTGACGGACTTCGCGGCGCACCGGCTCTGGCTGCACCCGGGCAACGACCGCTACCTGTGCCCCGACCCGGCCACCGCGCAGGAGGTGCGCGGCGTCACCGGCCGCCCCGCGTCCTGCTACGCGCCGCTGGTCCGCCCCGCGTTCCTGGACGTCGCCCCGCGCGGCCCCGGCGCGGGCCGGCGCCTGGTGCTGGTGGCGGCCGGGTCGTGGGGCGTGGGGGACGTGGAGCGGACCGCCCGCGTCCTCGCGCGGACCGGCCGGTACCGCCCGGTCGTCCTGTGCGGGCGTAACGCCGCGCTGGCCGCGCGGCTGCGGAACGCCGGCGTGGAGGGGCTCGGCTGGCACGACGACCTGCCGGGGCTCATGGGGCGGGCGTACGCGCTGGTCGACAACGCGGCCGGGATGACGGCCAGGGAGGCGATGGCTGCGGGGCTGCCCGTCGTCACGTACCTGCCGATCCCGGGGCACGGCAGGGACGGCGTGCTGGCGATGGAGCGGGCGGGCGTGAGCCTGCACGCCCGCTCGGCGGGCGGGCTGGTCGCCGCGCTCGACCGGCTGGAGGACGGCGAGCGGGAGCGCCTGCGCGCCGCGGCCCGCGCGCTGTTCGCGGCCCCGCCCGCGGAGGCGTGCTTCGCGACCGGCGCCGGGCGCCGGACGCTCAGCGGCTTGGGCGCGTGATCCCGTCATAGGTGACGTACGGCGACTGGGAGAGCCTGAGGCTGCCGAAGAACAGCAGCGCGATCCCGGCCAGCTCGGGCACCGCCCACAGGCCGAGCCTGATCGTGTCGCCGAACAGCGCGACGCCGAAGCCGATGCTGGCCACCGGGTCGGTGACGGTCAGCGACGGCTGGACGACCACCAGGGTGCCGTGGTGCAGGGCGTTCTGCAGCAGGTACAGCGCGGCGATGCCGGCGGCCACCATGGCGTACACCTGCCAGGTGCGCAGGACGGCGGCGGGGCTGGCGGAGAGGACGTCCACGCTGTCCTTCATGAGCGCGGCGGTGAAGGCGAAGCACAGGCCGGACGCCACCCCGAGCAGCGCCGCGCGCCGGCCGTCCGCGCCCAGCCGGGACGCGGCGACGAGAGCGGCCACGAGCAGGACCGTCGTGAGCGCGGCCGCCACCCAGCCGGCGCGGTCGGGCGACTCGATGCCCGTCTCCGCGCCGGTGGCGACGAGCAGGAGGGCCAGCCCGCCGGTCAGGCTGAGGATGGCCGTCCACTCCCGCGCCCTGAGCCTGACCTTGAACATCAGGCGGACGATGAAGAGCGTGAACGGCAGCTCGATGACGAGGATGGGCTGCACGAGCGTCAGCCCCGCGAGCCCGAGCGCCGCGGCCTGCAGCAGGAACGCCACGATGAGCACGCCGATGGCGGCGATCCACACCGGCTGCCTGACCAGGCTCAGGAACAGCCGTGCCGAGAAGTCCTTGTCGGGCGAGGCGGCGCGGGCGGCGCGGCGCTGCAGCACCGAGGACAGGGCGTTGCAGGCGGCGGCGCACACGGCCAGCACCACCGCGACGGCGGTGCTCAGCGCCCACCGGCCTTCCGCCGCACGCGCCCGCCAGGCAGGCCCCGCGTCCCGGGCAGGTCGTGCGTGCCGTCGCCGGCCCGGCGCGGGGCGCGCGGCGCCCGGCGGCCCCGCCCGAGCGGGCCTGGGAGGACGTCGGCCGGCATGCACGACCCCTTCCGCTGCTCTGGCCGGGCGTCCCCGCGACGACCGGCAGCACGAGCATGGGCGAACCGGGCGTGTCCCGGCGGCCCTCCACGCCGCTCGCTGCGCAGATCAGGGACGTCCTTTGCGCTTCCGAGAAGGGCGCCGACGGCGGCCGCCACAAAAATGCAGTGGACTTCAATTTTGGATTCCAGTTAACCTTTGGCCCATGACGGAGGGGCTGCGGGAGCGCAAGAAGCGGCAGACACGGCGGCGCATCGCCGACACCGCCGTGCGCCTGTTCGTGGAGCGCGGATTCGACCAGGTCACGATCGCCGAGGTGGCGGCCGCCGCCGACGTGTCGGTCAACACGCTCTACAACTACTTCCCCGCCAAGGAGGACCTCGTCCTGCCGCCCGAGGAGGCGTCGCCCACCCGGCTGGCCGACATCGTGCGCGAGCGTCCGCCCGGCCGGTCCGCGGCCCACGCCGTGCTCGACAGGCTGCGCGCCGAGGTGCGCGGCCGGGAGCGGATCGTGGGGCTCACCGAGGGGTTCGGACGGGTGCTGGAGATGATGCGCGCCGCGCCCACCCTGACCGCCCGGCTGGAGGACCTGGCCGGGCAGATGACCGACGCCCTCGCCGAAACGCTCGCCGAGGAGACCGGGGCGGCGCCCGGCGACCCCCTGCCCAGGGCGGTGGCCTGGCAGCTCGGCTGCTGCCACTCGCTCGTCTACGCCGAGATCGGCAGGCGCACCGCCGCGGGCGAGCCGCCCGCCGCGATCGCCGCGGCCGTGCTCGACCTGCTCGACACGGTGGAGAGCCTGCTGGGCGAGCGCCTGCTGACCTATGCCGTACGGAAGGACCGATGATGTTCAGGGTAGTGATCTCCGGCGCGTTCGAGGAGCTGGACGACGCCGGGCGGGCGGCCGTGCTGGCGGCGGGCGGCGCCGCGTTCACCGAGGCGGGCACGTTCACGCACGACGGCACCCTGCGGTCGTTCACGTTCCGCTGCCAGGTGCCCGCCGGGCCGCAGGACGGCGAGCGCGAGGCGACCGAGCGGGCGCTCGCCGCACTCGGGGCCCACCGGGTGCCGCACCGGGTCCTGCGTGTCGCCATGACGGACCTGCGCGACATCAAGATCCGTCGCAAGCGGCGCTAGTCTCCCGAATCTGGGATAGATTCCCGGATGTGAGAGATGACTTGGAGGTCCGGCTGGCCGAGCGGCTGGCGGAGCTGCGCGGCGAGCACGGCTGGTCGCTCGACGAGCTCGCGGAGCGTTCCGGCGTGAGCCGTTCGACGCTGTCGCGCCTGGAACGCGGCGAGATCAGCCCCACCGCGGCCGTGCTCGGCCGGCTCGGCGCCGCCTACGGGCGCACCACCTCACGCCTGCTCGCCGAGGTCGAGGCGGAGCCGCCACAGGTCGTACGGGCCGGCGAGCAGCGGGTCTGGCGCGACGACGAGACCGGCTTCGCGCGCCGGTCGGTCTCCCCGCCGCACCCCGGGCTGCGGGGCGAGCTGGTCGAGGGCACGCTGCGGCCGGGCGCCGACATCGCGTACGACACGCCGCCCGTGCCCGGGCTCGAACAGCACATCTGGGTCCTCGACGGCAGCGTCGAGATCACCGCGAACGGTCAGGCGCACGAGCTGCGCGCCGGCGACTGCCTGCGGTTCCGGCTGTGGGGAAGCTCCAGGTTCCGCTGCCCGGGGCCGGAACCGGCCCGCTACGTCCTGGCCGTCGTCCTGCCATGACCGAGCAGGCCGACCGAAGCAGGCCGACCCGAGCGGGCCGACCCAAGCTGGCGACCGAGCGACTGCGAACCCTCCCGCCCCGAGCTCGCCCGAGCCGTATCGCCCCGAAGGCGCCCGATCCCTCCTGATCCCTCCCGCCCCGAAACCGCCCGAGCCTTACCGCCCCCCAACCGTCCTGTCCTGATTCGTGCCAGCCGAGGAGTGCGTCCCGTGCCCGCCATCGAACGTCTGCGCCCCGAGGAGTTCGCCGCCCACGTCGAGGGGCTCGCCGACGTCCTGGCCGACGCCGTGGAAGGAGGGGCGTCGCTCGGCTTCGTCGCGCCGTTCGACCGGGTCGCCGCGGCGGCGTGGTGGCGCGACCAGGCCCCCGCCGTGGCCGACGGCGCGCTGATCGTCTGGGCCGCCCGCGACGCCGGGGGCGTGGCGGGCACCGTCAGCCTGGCCCTGACCACCAAGCCCAACGGGCGCCACCGCGCCGAGGTGCTCAAACTGATCGTCCACCGCAGGGCCCGGGGCCGCGGGCTGGCCCGCGCCCTTCTGGCCGCCGCGGAGGGCGCGGCGCGCGAGGCGGGGGCGAGCCTGCTCCTTCTCGACACCGAGTCGGACAGCACGGCGGAACGCCTCTACGTCAAGGAGGGCTGGACGCGCTTCGGCGTCGTCCCCGGCTACGCCTCTACCCCCGACGGCGTCCTGCGCGACTGCAGCTTCTTCTACAAGCGTCTCGGCCCGCGCGGTGGCGCGCACCGGAGCGCGGCGGTGGCGGAGCGGGCCTGACCGGCTCTGGAGCCGGCGGTCAGGAGGACGGCGGGGAGCGCAGGGCCCGGATCGCGCCGTCGATCGCGGCGGCGCTCAGTCGCGCGGCTTGCGCCAGACGATGCTGTACCGCAGCAGGAGGTGGCGGCGGTACTCGGAGCCGGGCAGCAGTTCGGCGGCGAGCGCCCGCATCTGCGGGTACGTCACCGGCGGCGGCCACACGGTGGGTGACGGGTGCTCCCAGTGGCCCTTGACGGCCCGGTGGAGGGTGCTGACGGCGACGGCCGCGAGGTCGCGCGGCAGGTCGCGCGGCATGGTGCTGCGGGCGAGGCCGACGACGGCCAGGACGCCGCCCGGACGCAGCAGGTCGCGCATCCGGGCCAGGCCGGTGGCGGCGTCCATGTGGTGCAGGGTGGCCACCGACGCGACGACGTCGAACGAGGCGGGCTCGAAGGGGTGGGTGAGGAAGTCGCCGACGACGTAGTGGACGTCGCCGGGGTGCTCGCGGGCCTGCTCGACGCTGGGCGCGTGGAGGTCGATGCCGGTGACGTGCGGCACGGCCCGCCGCAGCGCGCGGGCGAGCGTGCCCTCGCCGCAGCCGACGTCGAGGGCGCGCCGGGCGCCCGCGGGAACCGCGTCCAGGATCCGGGGGTGGTAGTGGATGTTGTGGTTCCACCGCCTGCCGTTCGTCCCTGCCATGTGATCATCCTGCCGCACCGGGGCCGGGCCCGTCCCGGAATCGGGCCGGGCCCGGGGCGGCGGCGAGCCTGTGGTGGGGCCCGCCCCCGCCCGGGTGCGGGGTCAGGCGCCGACGTAGGCCGCGAGGTGCTCGCCGGTGAGGGTGGAGCGGGCGGCGACGAGGTCGGCGGGCGTGCCCTCGAAGACGATCCGGCCGCCGTCGTGCCCGGCCCCGGGGCCGAGGTCGATGATCCAGTCGGCGTGCGCCATGACGGCCTGGTGGTGCTCGATCACGATGACCGACTTGCCGGAGTCGACGAGCCGGTCGAGCAGGCCGAGCATCTGCTCGACGTCGGCCAGGTGGAGGCCGGTGGTGGGCTCGTCGAGGACGTAGACGCCGCCCTTGTCGGCCATCTGGGTGGCGAGCTTGAGCCGCTGCCGCTCGCCGCCCGACAGCGTGGTGAGCGGCTGGCCGAGGCTGAGGTAGCCGAGCCCGACGTCGGCGAGCCGGTCGAGGACGGCGTGGGCGGCGGGCGTGCGGGCCTCTCCGGAGCGGAAGAACTCCTCGGCCTCGGTCACCGACATCGCGAGCACCTCGCTGATGTCACGGCCGCCGAGGTGGTACTCCAGCACCGACGCCTGGAACCTCTTCCCGTCGCACTCCTCGCAGGGGGTGGCGACGCCCGCCATGATGGCGAGGTCGGTGTAGATGACGCCGGCGCCGTTGCAGGTGGGGCAGGCGCCCTCGGAGTTGGCGCTGAACAGCGCCGGCTTCACGCCGTTGGCCTTCGCGAACGCCTTGCGGATCGGGTCGAGCAGCCCCGTGTACGTCGCCGGGTTGCTGCGCCGGGAGCCGCGGATCGGGGTCTGGTCGACCGACACCACGCCGTCCCTGCCCGAGACCGAGCCGTGGATCAGGGAGCTCTTGCCCGACCCTGCCACGCCGGTCACGACCACCAGCACGCCGAGCGGGATGTCGACGTCGACGTCCTGGAGGTTGTGGGTGGCGGCGCCGCGCACCTCCAGCACTCCCGACGGCGTGCGCACCGACGGCTTCAGGGAGGCCCGGTCGTCGAGGTGCCGCCCGGTCAGCGTGCCGCTGGCGCGCAGCGCGTCGACGGTGCCCTCGAACATCACCTCGCCACCGGCGGCGCCGGCGCGGGGCCCGAGGTCGACGACGTGGTCGGCGATCTCGATGACCTCCGGCTTGTGCTCGACGACCAGCACCGTGTTGCCCTTGTCGCGCAGCCGCAGCAGCAGGTCGTTCATGCGCTGGATGTCGTGCGGGTGCAGCCCGACGGTGGGCTCGTCGAACACGTACGTCACGTCGGTGAGGGCCGACCCGAGGTGGCGGATCATCTTGGTGCGCTGCGCCTCGCCGCCCGACAGGGTGCCCGACGACCGGTCGAGGCTGAGGTAGCCGAGGCCGATCTCCACGAACGAGTCGAGCGTGTGCCTCAGCGCCGTGAGCAGCGGCGCCACCGACGGCTCGTCGAGGTCGCGCACCCACGCGGCCAGGTCGCTGATCTGCATCGCGCAGGCGTCGGCGATGCTGACCCCCTTGATCGTGGAGGACCTGGCCGCGGCGCTCAGCCGCGTGCCGCCGCAGTCGGGGCAGGCGGTGAAGGTGGCGGCCCGCTCGACGAAGGCGCGGATGTGCGGCTGCAGCGCGGTGACGTCCTTGGACAGGAACGACTTCTGGATCCGTGGGATCAGGCCCTCGTACGTGGCGTTGATCCCCTTCATCTTGACCTTGAGCGGTTCCCTGTGGAGGAAGTCGTGCAGTTCCTGCTCGGTGTAGTCGCGGATCGGCTTGTGGGGGTCGAGGAAGCCGGACTCAGTGAACGACCGCACCATCCAGCCGTCCGCCTTGTAGCCGGGGACGGTGATCGCGCCTTCGGCGAGCGACTTGGAGTCGTCGTACAGCTGGGACAGGTCGAGGTCGGTGACCGAGCCCATGCCCTCGCAGCGCGGGCACATGCCGCCGGTGATCTTGAAGTCGCGCCGCTCGCTCACGGTCTTCCCGTCGCGCTCCAGCGTGACCGCCCCCGCCCCGCTGATGGAGGCGACGTTGAAGGAGAACGCCTGGGGCGAGCCGATGTGCGGCTGCCCCAGGCGGCTGAACAGGATGCGCAGCATCGCGTTGGCGTCGGTGACGGTGCCGACCGTGGAGCGGGGGTTGGCGCCCATCCGCTCCTGGTCGACGATGATCGCCGTGGTCAGCCCTTCGAGCACGTCGACCTCGGGCCGCGCCAGCGTCGGCATGAAACCCTGCACGAAGGCGCTGTAGGTCTCGTTGATCAGCCGCTGCGACTCGGCGGCGATCGTGTCGAACACCAGCGAGCTCTTGCCCGAGCCGGACACGCCGGTGAACACCGTCAGCCGGCGCTTGGGGATCTCGACGTCGACGTCCTTGAGGTTGTTCTCGCGCGCGCCGTGCACGCGGATCACATCGTGGACGTCGGCGACGTGCGGCGCGGACCGCTGCGCGTCCTGGCTCGTGGCAATGCTCATCTGTGTCTCCATCGATGGGGGAGGGCCGCCTTCGGCCGAAGCGGGGTGGGCAGCGGTGGACCGGACGGCTGCTCAGCGCCGCTGCTGGATGCGCACCATGTTGCCGGACGGATCGCGGAAGGCGCAGTCGCGGACGCCGTACGGCTGCTCGGTCGGCTCCTGGACGACCTCGGCGTCGCCGGCCTGCAGCTTGTCGAAGACGCCGTCGAGGTCCTCGGTGGCGAGGACGATGATGCCGTAGGTGCCCTTGGCCATCATCTCGGCGATGGTGCGGCGCTCGTCGTCGGTGATGCCGGGGCTGGCCGCCGGCGGGTACAGGACGATCGACGTCTCGGGGTGCTCGGCGGGGCCGACCGTGATCCAGCGCATGCCGTTGTAGCCGACGTCGTTGCGGACCTCGAAGCCGAGGACGTCGCGGTAGAAGGCGAGGGAGGCGTCGGGGTCGTCGTGCGGGAGGAAGGTGGAGTGAATGTTCATGTCCATGGCGTTCACGCTAGCCGGGGCTGCTTGACCTGCGCTTCTCGATTCCTGACCGGTCGGGTCACCTGCTTGGCGACGCACGAGGGGATGCCCGCCGCGGCGCTCGCGGCCTGCCGCCGGTAGGCGCTGGGCGGCATGCCGACCAGTTCGGTGAAGCGGGTGCTGAACGTGCCGAGCGACTGGCAGCCGACGGCGAAGCAGACGTCGGTGACGCTGAGGTCGCCGCGGCGCAGCAGCGCCATGGCGCGCTCGATGCGCCGGGTCATGAGGTAGGAGTACGGGGACTCGCCGTAGGCGCGCCGGAACTCCCGGCTGAGGTGGCCGGCCGACATGTTCACCCCGCGGGCGAGCGCCTCGACGTCCAGCGGCTGCGCGTACTCGCGGTCGATCCTGTCGCGGACGCGGCGCAGCCGTGCGAGGTCGCGCAGGTGCTGTTCCTGGGCAGATGTGCTGGTCACCTCGGCATCGTACGTCGCCGGGAGCCGCCGGGGTTCTCCGGCGAGGGCGGCGGGAGCCCTACTCGGGCCGGGTCAGGGCGTGGGTGAGCGCGTCGAGGTCGGCCAGGCGGGCGGCGGGGGCCAGGCGGGACGCCGTGGCGACGAGCAGCAGCTCGGTCACGGCGATCTCGTGGGTGAGCGGCGCGATCGGCCCGGCGGCCTCGCGCGGCAGCCGCACCAGCGCGTGCGCCTCCGGCGCCAGCGGGGACTCCCAGGCGTCGGTGACGAGCACCAGGCGGGCGCCCCGCTCGCGCGCCGCCAGGACGAACCGGGCGGTGCCGGGGGAGTAGCGGCGGAAGTCGTACGCGACGACCAGGTCGGACGGGCCGACGTCGAGCAGGGCGCGGGCCCGCGCGGACGGGCTCTCCGGCACCCGGTGCGCGCCGGAGCGCAGGCCGGCGAGCTGCCTGACGAGGTACTCGGCGGCCAGTTCGCTCAGCGGGCCGCCGAGCGCCCACACCGAGCGCGACTCGGCGAGCAGGGCGGCGACCGTGGTGACCAGCGGCCCGGTGACGGCCTCCAGGGTGACGTCCAGGCCGCGCCGCAGGTCCTCGGCGGCCCCGAGGACGCCGGCCGGCCCGCGCAGGGAATCGCGGCCGGTGTGACCCGCCCGCGCGGGCTCCTCGGTGGGCTCCTCGGTGGGCTCGCCGGTGCGCTCCTCGGCGGGTTCCCCGGCCGCGGCGACGAACTCGTGCAGGCGCGAGCGGTCCTGGAGGCGGGCGTCGGCGCGGACGGCGGACTGGAAGTCGGCGAAGCCGCCGAACCCGAGCCGGTCGAACAGCCGGGACGCGGTCGGCGGGCTCACCCCCGCCCGCTCGGCCAGGGCGCGCAGCGAGCCGAGCGCCGCGTACGGGTAGTCGTCGAGCAGCACGCGGACGACGGCCCGCTCGCCGGGCGGCAGCTCGGGGTAGACGGCGCCGAGCCTGGCCGCGACCTGTTCGTTTCCCACAATGACAAATGTTACACCAACAGCCGGTTGCGGCGTTCGACGAAACGAATGTTACGGTTGCTGGCATGAGCACCTGGCACGGCCTCATCGACAGCCGCTACCGGCGCTGGCTCCCCGTCACCGCCGCCACCCCGTCCGTCTCACTCAACGAGGGCAACACCCCGCTGCTGCGCTCGGCCCACCTGTCGGAGCTGACCGGCTGCGACGTCTGGCTGAAGGTGGAGGGCGCCAACCCCACCGGCTCGTTCAAGGACCGCGGGATGACGGTCGCGATCAGTCGCGCCGCCGAGGCCGGGGCCGGCACGGTCGTGTGCGCCTCCACCGGCAACACCAGCGCGTCGGCCGCCGCGTACGCCGCCAGGGCCGGCATGGGCGCGGCCGTCCTCGTGCCGAGCGGCCAGGTCGCGCTCGCCAAGCTCAGCCAGGCCGTCCGGTACGGCGCCACGATCGTCGAGGTGGACGGCACGTTCGACGACTGCCTGCGCATCGCCCGCGAGCTGGCCGCCCACCACCCCGTCACGCTGGTCAACTCGGTCGGCAACGAGCTGCGCCTGGCCGGGCAGCGCACGGTCGCCTACGAGGTGGTCGACGCGCTGGGCGAGGCGCCCGACGTCCACTGCCTGCCGGTGGGCAACGGCGGCAACATCACCGCCACCTGGGGCGGCTACCTGGCCTACCGCGAGGCCGGCCTGTCCGCACGGCTGCCGCGCATGTGGGGCTTCCAGGCGGCGGGCGCCGCCCCGCTGGTCACGGGCGCGCCGGTCGCGGCGCCGCAGACCGACGCGAGCGCGATCCGCATCGGCAACCCGGCCACCTGGGACGGCGCCGTCGCCGCCCGCGACGACTCCGGCGGCCTCATCGCCGCCGTGACGGACGAGCAGATCTTCGACGCGTACCGGCTGATCGCCCGCAGGGACGGCGTGTTCGCCGAGCCGGCCTCGGCGGCGGGCGTCGCGGGCCTGCTCGACCGGCACCGCAGGGGCCTGCTGGAGCCGGGGCTGCGGATCGTCGTCACGCTGAGCGGCAACGGGCTGAAGGACCTGGACGCCTCGCTGCGCGGCGGCTACGAGCCCGTGGGGACGTCGGCGGCGACCACCGACGTGGCCCGCGCCCTGCGCCTGGCCGCCTGACCGGCCTGGGCGTCCTCTCGCCGCCGGGTCCGCGCCGATGGGCGGCTGCGACGATCGCTCTCCAGAGGTGGAGGCGGAAAGTTGTCGGATACCTCCATGACTGCACCGCCGCTCGTGGTGTGGGATCGACCCCATGAAGGATGAAGCTCACCGGCAGGTCCGCCGGTTCCCCACCTCCGACCTGGCCCGCGTCGCGGTGTTCGCCGCGCTGATCGCCGTGCTGGGGCTGCCCGGCTCGATCAACGTCTTCGGGAACGCCGTCCCCATCACGTTGCAGACGTTCGGCGTCATGCTGGCGGGCGCGATCCTCGGCACCTGGCGGGGCGCGCTCGCCGTGGCCGTGCTCCTCGTCCTCGTGGCGGCCGGGCTGCCGCTGCTCGCGGGCGGCCGGGGCGGGCTCGGCGTCTTCGCGCTGCCCTCGGCCGGGTTCCTCATCGGCTGGCTCCCCGGCGCCGCGGTGACGGGATGGCTGGTCGAGCGCGGCGGCCGGACGCCGGGCCTGGTGCGGCTGGTCGCCGCCTGCCTCGTCGGCGGCGTCGGCGTGATCTACCTGTTCGGCATCCCCGTGCAGGCCGCGATCACCGGTCTGTCCCTCGGCAAGACCATCCTGCTCAGCGCCGCCTTCCTGCCCGGCGACATCGCCAAGGCCGTGATCACGGCCCTCGTCGCCAGGGGCACCCAGCGGGCCTACCCCGACGCGGTGCCCGCGGTGCACCGCGAGCGGGTGCGCGCGGCGGGTGGGCGCTGACCAGCCGATGCCCGTAGCAGCACACGTCATGCGGCACGCCAGGGAGCGTCCGCACCGGCTCGCCGTGCGCGGCCCGGCGGGCGGGCTCGACTACGCCGCGCTCGCGGAACGGGTCCGCGGCGCCGCCGCCCGCCTGCGGCGGCGCGGCGCGGCGCCGGGCGCGCTGGTCGCGCTCGGCCTGGCCGACCCGGTCGAGCTGGTGACCGCGGTCCTGGCCGCCGACCTGGCGGGCGCCACGCCCCTCGTCGGCGACCCCGCCTGGGACCCCGCCCGCTGGGCCCGCGTCGCGGGCGACGCCCCCGTGGCCGTCCTGGTCCGCGAGCCCCTGCCGGCCGCGCCCGGCCCCCTCGCAGGAGCCTTCCCCGGCGCCGATCCCGCGCCCTCCGACCTGGCCTGGGCCTGCTTCAGCTCCGGCAGCACCGGCAGGCCCCGCGCGGTGCTGCGCACCCGCGCCTCGTGGACGGACTCCTTCCCCCACCTGTCGGAGCTGGCCGGCATCGGCGGCGACGACGTCGTCCTCGTGCCAGGACCGCTCGTCTCCTCGCTGTACGCCTTCGCCGCCCTGCACAGCCTGGCCGTGGGCGCCACCGCGCTCCTGGCGGGCGGGCGGCCTCCCGCGTCCTGGGTGGGGGAGGCGACGGCCGTCCACACCGTGCCGCACCGCCTGCCGGCCCTGCTGGAGCGGCCGGGACGGCTGCGCGCGGCGGCCGTCGGCGGCGCGGCGCTGCCGCCCGGGGCCCGCGGACGCGCCCGGCGCGCAGGGGTGCGCCTGCTGGCGTACTACGGCGCCACCGAGCTGTCGTTCGTCGCCGCCGACCCCGACGGGCACGGCCTGCGTGCCTTCCCCGGCGTCGAGATCCAGGTCCGCGGGCGCGACGGCGACCGGCTGGGCGAGGTGTGGGCCCGCTCGCCCTGGCTGGCCGAGGGCTATCTGGCGGGCGCCGGCGGCCCGCTGCGCCGCGACGGCGACGGCTGGACGACGGTCGGCGACCTGGCCGAGCCGTACCACGGGGGAGGCGTGCTGCGGGTGCGCGGGCGCGGCGACGGCGCGATCCAGACGGGCGGCGCCACCGTGGTGCCCGAGGACGTCGAGGAGGTCCTGAGGACCGTGCCCGGCGTGGGCGACGTCGTCGTGGTCGGCGCGCCGCACCCCGAGCTGGGAGCCGTCGTCACCGCGATCGTGGAGAGCGCCGGGTCGCCGCCGCCGCGCGCCGCCCTGGAGGCCACCGCCAGAGCGGGGCTCGACGCGGCCCAGCGCCCCCGCCGCTGGTACGCGCTGCCCAGCCTGCCCCGCACCCCCACCGGCAAGCCCGCCCGCGCCCTCGTCGCGGCCCGGCTGGCCGGCGGCGACCCCGACCTGAGGCGGCTGACGTGACCCGCATCGCGCGCGGCCCGCACCCGGCCGCCGATCCGACCCTGGACGTGATCTGAGATGGAGCGGCACAGCATGGACAACCGGCCGGTCGTCGTCGCCGCCGCGCGCACGCCGATCGGCACCGCCGGGCACGCGTTCCGCGCGCTCACGGCCGACCGGCTCGCCGCGCCGGTCGTCGCCGCCGTGGCCGCCGGGGTGCCCGGCCGGACCGTGGACGACGTCGTCCTCGGCAACTGCATGGGGCCGGGCGGGAACGTGGCGCGCGTGTCCGCTCTGGCCGCCGGGCTGGGCGACGCCGTGCCGGGGCTCACCGTGGACCGGCAGTGCGGCAGCGGCCTGGCCGCGGTGCTGGTCGCCGGGCAGGCGGTGCGCTCCGGCGAGATGGACCTCGTCATCGCCGGGGGCGTCGAGAGCGCGTCCACCGCGCCGCTGCGCAACCTGCGGGGGGCGGCGGAGCCGTACGCGCGCGCGCCCTTCGCGCCCCCGGGGCACCCCGACCCCGACATGGGCCCGGCCGCCGACGCGCTGGCCGCCGCCCGCGCCGTCACCCGCGAGCGCCAGGACGCCTACGCCTGCCTCAGCCACGCCAAGGCCCTGAGGGCCCGCGAGCTGGGCCGTTTCGACGAGGAGATCGTGCCGGTCGCCGGGCGCGCCGACGACCAGCGGCCCCGCCCGCTGCGTCCGGCGTTCCTGGCGCGGCTGCCCGCGGCGTTCGTACCGGAAGGTACAGTTACGGCCGGAAACTCCTCCCCGATCAGCGACGGCGCGGCGGCCGTGGCCGTCGTGCCGGAACGGCTGCGCGCCGGGCTGCCGGGGCTGCGGCTGGTCGCCGGGTCCGTGGTCGGCTGCGACCCCGGGCTGCCGGGGTGGGGTCCGGTGCCGGCCGTGCGGCGGGTGCTGGAGCACGCCGGGGTGGACATGGCACGGATCGAGGCGGTGGAGATCGTGGAGGCTTTCGCGGCGCAGGTGCTCGCCGTCACCGACGCGCTCGGCCTCGACCCGCTCGGCGCCGACTCCGGCCGGGTGTGCGCCGACGGCGGGGCGCTCGCGCTCGGCCACCCGTGGGGCGCCTCCGGCGCCGTCGTCGTCACCAGGCTGTTCAGCAGGCTCGTCAGGGGCGGCGCGGAACCGGGCACGCTGGGCCTGGCCACGGCCGCCGTCGGCGGCGGGCTCGGCGTCGCGGCCCTGTTCGAGGTGGTCTGAGTGATCGAGCTGGCCGACGTCCACGTCCGCCTCGGGCAGCGGGACGTGCTGCGCGGCGTCACCGCCACCCTCGCCGAGCGCCGCGTCGGCGTGATCGGCGCCAACGGCTCCGGCAAGAGCACGCTCGCCCGGCTGCTCAACGGCCTGGCGCTGCCCACGTCCGGCCGCGTGACCGTGCTCGGGCTCGACACCCGCCGCCAGGCCGCCAGGGTCAGGCGCTCGGTCGGGTTCCTGTTCACCGACCCCGACGCGCAGATCGTCATGCCGACCGTGGCCGAGGACGTCGCGTTCTCGCTGCGCCGCAAGGGCCTGCCCAGGGACGAGGTCGAGCGGCGCGTGCGCGAGGTGCTGGCCAGGTACGGGCTCGGCGGGCACGCCGACCACCCCGCCCACCACCTGTCGGGCGGGCAGAAGCAACTGCTCGCCCTCTGCTCCGTCCTCGTGCTCGAACCCGAGATCCTCGTCATGGACGAGCCCACCACCCTGCTCGACCTGCGCCACTCCCGCCAGGTCGCCGAGCTGCTCGGCGAGCTGCCGCAGCAGGTCGTGGCCGTCACGCACGACCTCGACCTGCTCGCCGGCTTCGACCGGGTGCTGGTGCTGGACGAGGGGCGGGTCGTGGCCGACGCCGCGCCGGGCGACGCGATCGCGCACTACAGGAAGATGATGGCGTGAACGGGCTGACCGGCGCGTACGTGCCGGGGTCGTCCGCGCTGCACCGGCTGCCCCCGGGTGCCAAGCTGCTCGGCCTGGCCGTCGCCTGCACGGGGCTGCTGCTCCTGCCCACGCCCGCCGCGCTGGCCGGGGCGGCGGCCGTCGTGGCGCTGCTGTACGCGCTGTCGCGCGTGGGCTGGGCCGCCGCCTGGGCGCAGGTCAGGCCGGTGCGCTGGTTCGCCGTCGCGCTGTTCGCCGTGCAGCTCGCCTTCTCCGGCCCCGAGGGCGCGGTGACGGCCACGCTGCGCGTCGTGCTCGCGGTGGCGCTGGCCGGCCTGGTCACGCTGACCACGCGGACGTCCGACCTGATGGCCTGCCTGGAGCGGCGCCTGGCGGTCGCGAGGGTCGTCGGGCTCGACCCGTTCCGGGTGTCGCTGCTGCTGTCGCTGACGCTGCGCAGCGTGCCCGTGGTGGCGGGGCTGGCGGTCCGCGTCAGGGAGGCCCAGCGGGCCAGGGGCGTCGAGCGCAGCGTGCGCGCCTTCGCCGTGCCGCTGGTGGTCGGCGCGCTGCGCCACGCCGACGCTCTCGGCGAGGCCCTCAGCGCCCGCGGCCTGGACGACGCCGACTGAGCCCTTCCCGGAGCTTTAGGGTGGCCTGATGATGATTCGTCCGAGAAGCGCCGCGGACCTGGACGGATGCGTGGAGGCGCTGCGCCTGGTGCACGCGGCCGACCGCTACCCGGTGGACTGGCCGCAGGACCCGGCCCGCTGGCTCACCCCTGCCGGGCTGGGCGGGGCCTGGATCGCGGTGGAGGAGGAGGCCGTGCTCGGCCACGCCGGGCTGACGGCCGACGGCGAGGTGACCCGGCTGTTCGTCGCCCCCGCCGGCCGTGGTCGCGGCCTCGCCGGGCGGCTGCTCGCCGCCGTCCGCGCCGCGGCGGGCGGCCCGCTGCGGCTGGAGGTCTCCTCGGAGGGTGTCGCGGCCATCGCCCTGTACGAGCGGATGGGCTGGCGCAGGATCGGCAGCAGCCGCGCCGACTGGCGTGACAGCTCCGGCGAGCCGGCCCTGCTCCACCACTACGTCAGCCCCTGAAATACCAGCCTTGACTTATATAAGCGAATACTGAGAGAGTGAGTCGTGCACGCGTTCGACGTCCTCGGCGATCCGGTGCGCCGCCGGATCCTGGAGGTGCTGGCCGACGGCGAGCTGAGCTCGGGTGAGGTGACCGGCGTGATCCAGCGGGAGTTCGGCATCTCGCAGCCGGCCGTGTCCCAGCACCTGCGGGTGCTGCGCGACAACGGGTTCGCCCGCGTGCGGGCCGAGGGCACCCGGCGGCTGTACACCGTCGAGCCCGGGCCCCTGCAGGAGGTCGACCTCTGGCTGGACCGCTTCCGCGGCTTCTGGAACCAGCGGCTCGACGCCCTGGCCACCGAACTGGCGCGCGGAAGACGCGGGCGCCGCAGCACACCCGAGGAAGCCTGATGGACCTGATCGACGAGATCCACCGCGCCGTGGAGCGCGGCGAGCCCACCGCCGTCGTCCTGCGCCGCCGCTACGACGCCCCGCTGGAGGACGTCTGGGACGCCTGCACCGACCCCGAGCGCGTCGGCCGCTGGCTGGCCCCGGTCTCCGGCGACCTGCGTCCCGGAGGCACGTACCAGCTCCAGGGCAACGCGGGCGGCCGGATCCTCGTCTGCCGCCCGCCCGGCCTGCTGAAGGTCAGCTGGGTGGCGGGGGAGACGCACGGCCACGGCCACTCGGAGGTCGAGGTGCGGCTGTCGGCCGAGGACGGCGGCACCCTGTTCGAGCTGCGGCACTCCATGACCGTCCCGCCCGAGCTGTGGGACGGCTACGGCCCCGGCGCGGTCGGGGTCGGCTGGGACCTGGCGCTGCTCGGCCTCCACCTGCACCTGACCGGCGGGCCCCTGCCCGGCCCCGGCGAACGCGAGACCTGGCACCTGACACCGGAGGGCCGCGACTACATCACCCGCAGCAGCCGGGCCTGGGACGAGGCGTCGAGGGCCGCGGGCACGCCCGCGGGCCAGGCGTCCGCCGCGGCCCGCCGTACCACGTCCTTCTACCTGGGAGAACAGGAGACCACGATGGCCGAGAAGATCACACCCTTCCTCATGTTCCAGAACGGCGACGCCGAGGAGGCGATGACGTTCTACGTCTCGCTCTTCACCGACGGCAAGGTGCTCGACGTCACCCGCACCGACGACGGGAAGATCAGGCACGCCACCTTCGCGCTGGCGGGCCAGGAGATCATGTGCATCGACAGCGAGATCCAGCACGGCTTCACCTTCACCCCGTCGATGTCGCTGTACGTCACCTGCGCCGACGAGGACGAGATCGACCGCCTCTACGCGGCGCTCGTCGAGGGCGGCGGGGCGCTGATGCCGCTCGGCTCGTACGGGTTCAGCACGAAGTTCGGCTGGGTCAACGACCGGTTCGGCGTCTCCTGGCAGCTCACCCTCCCCTGACGCCCGGTTTGTCGCGGGGCCCGGCACCCCCTAGCGTCCTGCCATGGTGAACATCGAGGTGACGACCCGTCACGGGCGGGTCAGGGGGACGCATGGCGACGGCGTCGCCTCGTTCAAGGGGATCCCGTTCGCGGCCGCCCCCGAGGGGCCGCTGCGTTTCCAGCCGCCCGTCCCGCCGCCGCCGTGGGACGGCGTGCGCGACGCCACCGCCTTCGGCACGGCGCCGCCCCAGCCCGCCCCCGCGCCCGGCGTGCCGGCCGCGTGGCGGCCCGGCGACGGCATGGACTGCCTCACGCTCAACGTCTGGACGCCCGACCCCGGCGGGGCCGGGCTGCCGGTCATGGTCTGGGTGTACGGCGGCCGGTGGATGATCGGCGCCTCCTCCATGCCGCAGTACGACGCCGCCAGGCTGGCCGCCTCCGGCGTGGTGGTGGTGACGTTCGACTACCGGCTCGGGTTCGAGGGCTTCGGCCATCTCGACGGCGTCCCCGGCAACCGGGGGCTGCGCGACCAGGTCGCGGCGCTGGAGTGGGTGCGCGACAACGTGGCCGCCTTCGGCGGCGACCCGGGCGACGTCACCGTGTTCGGGCAGTCGGCGGGGGCGGCCTCGGCCGTGTTCCTCGCCGCCGCGCCCGCCGCGCGCGGCCTGTTCCGCCGGGCGATCGCCCAGAGCGTCCCCGACGGCTGCCACGAGCAGGACCGGGCCCGCGCCGCCACCCTGGCGGTGGCCGGCGCCGCCGGGGCGCCCGCCACCCTCGAAGGTCTCGCCGCGCTGCCGCCCCAGGCGCTCCTCGCCGCGCAGCAGGCGGTGCTCGCCTCGGCCGGGCACGCCGCGCCCGCGTTCACGCCCGCGCCCGTCGTGGACGGCGAGTTCGTGACCGGCCCGCCGTGGACGGCGGCCGCGGCGGCCCCGGGCGTGGACCTGGTCTGCGGCCACACCGCCGAGGAGGCGCGCGGCATGCCCGGCCCCGACCTCACCGGCGCCGACCCCGACGCGGTGGCCGCGGCGCTCGGGCTCGGCTCCGCGGCCCCCTACCGGGCCGCGCACCCCGGCGCGCCCGACGCCGAGCTGTTCACCCTCATGCTGTCCGACGCGCTGGTCAGGCTGCCCACCCTGCGGGTGGCCGAGGCGCACGCCCGCGCCGGCGGCCGCACCTGGCTGTACGAGTTCGCCTGGCGCGGCCCGTCGCTGGGCGCCTGCCACGGCGTCGACGTGCCGTTCGTGTTCGGCGCCCCCTCCACCAGGTACGCCGCCCGGCTGCTCGGCTCCCCGCCGCCCGCCGGGTTCGAGGAGCTGTCCGGGCTGGTCAGGGCGGCGTGGACGGGCTTCGCCGCCACCGGCGACCCCGGCTGGCCCGCCTTCCACCCCGACCGTCCCGCCGTCCGCGTCTGGGACGACGTCCCCTCCGTGGAGTGCCCGGGGAGCCCGGCGACCGCCTGAGTGCCGTCAGCGCGGCACCTTCGCCACCACGGTCTCCTCGGGCGCCACGGGGCGGCCGTCGGCGGCGTGGACGCGCAGCTCGGCCAGCGGACGCCCGTCGCGGCGGTCCAGCAGCTCGGAGTGGGGCTCGCCGTCGTCGAAGAAGTGGCTCTCGCCCCACTGCCGCAGCGCGACGATGACGGGGAACAGGGCCCGGCCCTTGGCGGTGAGCGCGTACTCCTGGTAGGCGCTGCCGTCGGCGGCCGGGACGAGTTCGAGCACCCCGCCCGCGACGAGCGCGCGCAGCCGGGCGGACAGGATGTTCTTCGCCACGCCCAGGCTGCGCTGGAACTCGCCGAAGCGCCTGCTGCCGTCGAAGGCGTCGCGGACGATGAGCAGCGACCACCAGTCGCCGATGGCGTCGACCGAGCGCGCGACGGGGCAGTCGCTGTCCTCGAAGCTGGTCCTTCGCACCACGGCCGCGTCCCTCCTCGCCGACATCTGGTTGCAACATGCTACCAAATCCGGCTACGGTCTTTCTGGTAGCAAGTTGAAACCAGATGGGAAGTGCCACTCATGACGGCCTGCCGCGCAGAACCACCCGAGAGCCCGCCGCCACCACCCGCCCGGCAGCGCGCGGGCGAGCCGGGAGAAGCCGCCGCGCCGGGCATCAGGCTGTCGCGCGGGGCGACCCTGCTGTTCGCCGTGGCGAGCGGCACGGCCGTGGCCAACGTGTACGCCGCCCAGCCGCTGCTCGCCACCCTCGGCCAGGACTTCGGGCTCGGCGAAGGCGCCGTCGGCGCCGTCGTGACCGTCACCCAGGCCGGCTACGGGCTCGGCCTGCTCCTCCTGGTGCCGCTCGGTGACGTGCTCGACAGGCGCAGGCTCGTCTCGGCGCAGTCGCTGCTGCTGGCGGCGGCGCTCGCCGTCCTCGGCACGGCAGGGGCTGCGCCGGCGCTGTTCGCGGCGGCGGCGGCCGTCGGGTTCCTCGCGGTCGTCACCCAGTCGCTCGTCGCGTTCGCCGCCGCCCTGGCGGGCCCCGAGCGCCGGGGCCGCGTCGTCGGCCAGGTGACGAGCGGCGTCGTCGTCGGCATCCTGCTGGCCCGCACCGTCTCCGGGCTGCTGGCCGACGTCGCGGGCTGGCGGGCGGTCTACCTCGTCTCCGCGGCGGCGACCCTCCTGCTCGCCCTGGCCCTCCGCCGCGCCCTGCCGCCGCGGGGCGGCGCCCGCCCAGGGCGGCCCTCGTACCCGGCGCTGCTGCGCTCCACCGTCATGCTGTTCGTCGAGGAGCCGCTGCTGCGGGCCAGGGGCGTGCTCGCGCTGCTCGTCTTCGCCGCGTTCAGCAAGCGTTCGGCCTGGCGGGCGCCGCGGGCGCGCTGGCCGCCGCCCCCGCCGGACGGCTGCACGACCGCGGGCACGCCGGCCGCACCACCGGCGTCGCCCTGCTCCTGCTCACGCTCTCCTGGCTGCCGCTGGCCTTCACCGGGGAGTCGCTGTGGGCCCTCGCGGCCGGCGCGATCCTGCTCGACCTGGCCGTCCAGGCGGTGCACGTCACCAGCCAGAGCATGATCTACGCCCGCCGCCCCGACGCGGGCGGCCGCGTCATCGGCGGCTACATGATCTTCTACTCGGCGGGCAGCGCGCTCGGCGCGCTGGCCTCCACCTCCCTGTACGCCGCCGCGGGCTGGCCCGCCATCTGCCTGCTGGGCGCGGCCTTCAGCCTCCTCGCGTCGGCCGTGTGGGCCGCGACCAGGGAACGCCCCGGCCGACGGCCGTGACCGGCGCAGGCCGCCCCGCGGCCTCGGGTGACGGGCCGCTAGGTCAGATCCCAGAGCAGCCGGTAGTAGGCGATGCGCTCGGCATCCGGTTCGACCCCGTACGCGGCGTACAGGATGGTGTCGTACCCGGGGCCGTAGTTCCACTCGGTGCTCCAGGCCGCGACCGCGAGGTCGGCCCAGCGGTCGGCCACCCCGAGTGAGTCGAGGTCGACGTGCGAGGCGGGCGTGCCGTCGTCGTGGAGCAGGGTGTTGGGGACGCACGCGTCGCCGTGGCAGACGACGAGCCTGTCGATCGGCGGCGGGTCGCCGAGGCGCGCCCGGGCCTCCTCCAGGCTCAGGTGCCGGTGCTCGGGCGACCAGTCGGCCGGCCCCTCTCCCTCGGCGACGCGCTCGTCGGCACGGGGGAGCCGCCGCTCGACGCTCCAGTCGTACGGGCACTCGGCGACGGGCAAGGCGTCGTGGAGCAGGCGCAGCCCGCGCCCGATGCCGGCCGCCGCGGTGGCGGGGTCGGCCATCCAGCGCGGTTCGACGGCGGAACGGCCGGGGGCCTCGGCGGTGACGAGCCAGGCGCCCTCGGCGTCGGCGCCGAGCTCCAGGACACGGGGGACGACCGCCCAGCGGCCCGCCCAGGCCAGCCGCTCGGCCTCGCCCGGCAGGTCGAGCTCCGGGGTGCCGGCGGCGACCCACTTGGCGTACCTGACGCCGCCGGGACCCTCCAGCCGGAAGGTCAGGCCACCCAGCTGGTTGCGCCAGACCGGCGTCACGCGGTCGCGCCCGGCCAGCTCGGCCACGACGCGGGGCACGGGGACGGGCCCGGACGGGATCGCGGACAAGACGGTCTTCCCGGTTTCCGGGAGGGGAGCATTCACAAGCACGTGATCCTGCCCCGCCGGAGCTGCCGGGGCAACCCGTTTTCGCCGGTCACCTGCCCTCGGCCGCCTCCCCGGTCAGGCGCAGCAGGAGCAGGGCGACGTCGTCGCTGCGGCGGTTGGTGCGCCTGGCGTAGGCCATGAGGCTCTCGGCGTCGTCGTCCAGGGTGCGTGCCCCCGCGTGGGCCAGCTCGCCGCCGAGCGCGGCCAGCGAGTCGTCGATGTCGAGGCCCGGGGCCTCGATCAGGCCGTCGGTGTAGAGCGCCAGCACCGCGCCCACGTCGAGCGGCAGCTCCACGCACGGGTACTCCGCCTCGGGGTCGATGCCCAGCAGCAGGCCGCCCGGCAGGTCCAGCACCTCCACCCGGCCGTCCGGGTGACGCAGGAGCGGCTGCGGGTGGCCGGCCCTGGCCAGGGAGGCGGTGCGCGCCGCCACGTCGAGGTGGACGTACACGCAGCTGGCGAACAGGTCGGGGTCGAGGTCGACGAGCAGGTGGTTGGTGCGCCGCAGCACCTCGCCGGGCCGCGCCCCGGCCGTGGCGTACGCCCGCACCGCCGTGCGCACCTGGCCCATGAGGGCGGCCGCCGTGACGTTGTGCCCCTGGACGTCGCCGATGATGGCCGCGACCGACCCGCCGGGCAGCCGGATGACGTCGTAGAAGTCGCCCCCGATGTCCATGCCCTCGGTGCCGGGCAGGTAGCGGGCGGTGGCGTCGAGGCCGGGCACGCGGGGCAGCGCGTGGGGGAGCAGCCCTTCCTGCAGGCCGTGGGCGAGCTCCAGCTTGGCGTCGTACAGCCTGGCACGTTCCAGGGCCTGGGCGATGAGGCCGCCGAGCGAGGTGAGGACGGCCCGTTCCTCGACGCTGAACGGGTGCGGCTCGGTGAAGGCCAGCAGCAGCGTGCCGATGGGACGCCCGGAGGCGATCAGCGGCATGAGCGCCCACGACGACATGCCGTCGTCGGGCGCCACCGCCGACGGGTAGAGCTGGTACAGCTCCTTCTCGGACTCGAAGAAGCCGGGCACCCCGGTGACCATGGTGCGCACGCTGGGCGTGGACGAGGTGAGCGAGGCCCGGCGGTACTGCTCGACGATGGGCTCGGGGTAGCCGCGGTGGGCCAGGACGCGCAGCCGTCCCTCCTCGATGGCGAGCACGACCATGGCCTGGGCGCCGAAGGCGGGCATGATCTGGTCGCTGACGAGGCCGAGCACGTCCTGCACCCCGGCGGCCTGGGTGAGCGTGCTCGCCAGGTGCAGGACGTGGTAGATCGCCCCGGCCCTGGTCGGCAGCGACACGCCGGCGGGCGCGGGCCGCTCGGGGCCGAGGTCGGGCTCCACGGGCGCGGGCGTGATGCGCAGGGTGATGCCGGACATGGAGGGGAACAGCTCGAACGTCAGCCACCTGCCGGGCGGCCGGAGCGCGACGAACGACGTCGGCTGCTGGCTGATCATCGCGCGCCGGTAGCGGTCCTCGTAGACGGGGTCGTCCAGCCAGGGCAGCACGGTCCACGGCTGCACGCCGAGCAGCCGCAGCGGCGACTCGCCGAGCAGCGCGGCGCCCTTGGGGCTGACGTAGGTGAGCCGTCCGCGGGCGTCGAGGGTGGCCATGCCCTCGGGCAGGCGGGCCACCATGGCGCCGAGCGCCTCGGCCGGGGCCGTGCCGGACGGCGCGGGCGGGCAGACGGGGCGGTCGCGGCGGGCGGGCGGGCCCTGCCCCGCGATCTGCTCCAGGTGCTCCAGCCGGCGGCCGAGGACCGCGGCGGCGGCGGCGATCCGGTCGCGGGTGCCGGCCGGCGGCGGCGGGTAGGGGCCCGACCACACGACGAAGACGCCGTAGCGCCCGCCGGACGTGGAGACGGGCACGGCGGCGAGGGAGAACTCGTACGGCAGGGCCACCGCGATGCTCGGGTACTCGCGCACCATGTCCTTCTCGGTGGGCACCCAGACCAGGCGGCCCTCGCGCACGGCGTCGGCGACGGGGATCGGCGCGCGCACCCCGACCCGCTCCCACGGCTGGAGGAACTCTCTCGGCAGGCCCGTCATGACGGTCACCTCAAGGGTCTGGCCGTCGGGGGTGAGCCGGTAGAGCGCGCCGGTGTGCGCGCCGATCTCGTGCAGCATCTCCTGGAGCGCCTGTGTGAGGGCGTCGAGGTCGGCCTCGCGCCGCTCCTCGGGAGTGCCCGTGGCGCCAGAGGGCGGGGGACGTCCCACCAACGCTCACCACCTCCGTCCGCGTCAGGCCTGCGACCGACGAGGGGAAAGGCACCCTCCGATTCCCCACATAGTGGAGGTTACCCCTCCTGACCTGGGCATCTTACGGCCTTTACTCGGGCTGTCGCCGCTGGTCCCCGCACAGGCAGGGGATGCGGGCACTCCGATCGCCCCGCTCGACGACCCGGCGTCCGTGCAGCACGTCGTCTCGGTGGCGTCCTGCCCCTTGAGACGAGGCAGGACGGGCCGGGTCAGGCCGGGTGGGGCTGCCTGGCCAGCAGGGACGACGGGTCGCGCTCGGCCGGCCCCGACGGCCACCACTCCCCGTCACGCAGGCTGAACGGGTACCAGCGGCCGTCACGGCCGTAGCGGAGCTGCACGCCGCCCGCCGTCCAGCGGTTGCGCCACGACTCCACCGCGGGCGGCTCCTCGCCCTCCCACCCGGCCTCCAGGAGCGCCCACGCCCTGGCCAGCTCCTTCCTCGGCGGCGTCCACGCCGACTCCAGCGCCTCCAGCCCCCCGGGGCCGCCGTGCCGCCAGGCCGCCACCGCCGCGTCCAGGCCCAGGTCGAGCCCGTGCTCGGCGGCCAGGCGCACGCGGTCCTGGTACTCGGTCAGCTCCGGCAGCCGGCCGCGGGCCAGCAGCTCGCGGGCGCGGGAGGCGGCCGAGGCGGCCAGCACCCGCAGCGCCGCCAGGTCCACGCCGCGCGCCTCCCCGCGCCGCCCGTCACCGCCGCGCGCCTCCCCGGGGCGGTCGCCCTCCAGCTCCGGGGGCGCGAACGTCACGTCGAACGGCGGCGGCGAGGGCAGCGGCGGCACGCCCCGCTCGAACGCCCGCGCGGCCGGCACGCCCGCGGGCACGCCCGCGGGCACGCCCGCCGGAACGTCCCGCTCCTGCAGCGCCTCGACCAGCTCCTCCTCGCCCCGCCCCCGCAGGAGCAGCAGCACGAACGGGTCACGGTCGAGCAGCCACGACGCCTGGTAGCACAGCGCCGCGGCGTGCTTGCACGGATGGCCCCAGTCGGGGCAGGAGCACTCCGGCTCCAGGTCGCCCACGGCGGGCAGCAGCGGCACGGCGGCGTCCTCGGCCGCCTCCACCAGGTCGTGCGGCATGTCCCTGTCGAGCAGCGCCGCGATGTGCCCCGCCTTGGCGGCCACCTGGTCGAGGAAGCGCCGCCACTCGGCGTCGCCGAGCTGCTCGACGCGCACGACCGTGTCGTACTCGTTCTCGGTGACCGCGGCGATGCGTCCCGGGCTGACGGTGATGGGCCCGACCTGCCCGGTCTTGGCGTACGCGCGGCCCTTGCGCAGCAGCCCGTGGTCCAGCGAGGTGTCCTCGACGGCCTGCACCCAGGCGCGCCCCCACCAGGTGGTGGCGAAGCGGGCGCCGGCGCTCTGCGGCGGGAAGGCGGCGAACCCTCTGACGGCTCCTCCGGCGGCGTTCATCTCAGCTCCACGAGTGCGGCGAGTTCGGCGTCTGTCAGCTCGGTGAGGGCCGCCTCGCCGGAGGCGAGCACCGCCTCGGCCAGCGACCGCTTGGCGGCCAGCATCCCGGCGATGCGGTCCTCGACCGTGCCCTCGGCGATGAGCCGGTGCACCTGCACCGGCCTGGTCTGGCCGATCCGGTACGCCCGGTCGGTGGCCTGGTCCTCGACGGCCGGGTTCCACCAGCGGTCGTAATGGATGACGTGGTCGGCGCGGGTGAGGTTCAGCCCGGTGCCGGCCGCCTTGAGCGACAGCAGGAACACCGGCGCCTCGCCGTCCTGGAAGCGGCGCACCAGCTCCTCGCGGCGGGGCACGGGCGTGCCGCCGTGCAGGAGCTGCGCGGCCACGCCCCGGCCCGCCAGGTGCCGCTCCAGCAGCCTGGCCATGGCGACGTACTGGGTGAAGACGAGCACCGCGCCGTCCTCGGCGAGGATGGTGTCGACGAGCTCGTCGAGCAGCTCCAGCTTGCCCGAGCGGCCCGCCAGCCTGGGCTCGGCCTCGTGCAGGTAGTGGGCGGGGTGGTTGCAGATCTGCTTGAGCCCGGTCAGCAGCTTGACGACGAGCCCGCGCCTGGCCATGCCGGACGCGCCCTCGATCCGCGTCATCATCTCGCGGACCACGGCCTCGTACAGGGCGGCCTGCTCGGTGGTGAGCGCGACGGGACGGTCGGTCTCGGTCTTGGGCGGCAGCTCCGGCGCGATGCCGGGGTCGCTCTTGCGGCGGCGCAGCAGGAACGGCCCCACCAGCCTGGCCAGCCGCTCGGCGGCCTCGCCGTCGCCCGACTCGACGGGCTTGGCCCAGCGCGACCTGAACCGGCCCAGCGGCCCGAGCAGCCCCGGCGTCGTCCAGTCGAGCAGGGCCCACAGCTCCGACAGGTTGTTCTCCACCGGGGTGCCGGTGAGCGCGACCCGCGCGGCGGCGGGGATCTCGCGCAGCGCCTTCGCCGTGCCCGAGGCGTGGTTCTTGACGTGCTGGGCCTCGTCGGCGACCAGCAGGTCCCACGGGTGGGCGGCCAGCCGCGCCGCGTCGAGCCGCATGGTGCCGTACGTGGTCAGGACGAACCCCTCGTCGGCGAGGCTCCTGCTGGAGCCGTGGTAGCGCCGGACCGGGACGCCCGGCGCGAACCTGGTGATCTCCCGCTCCCAGTTGCCCAGCAGCGAGGCGGGGCAGACGACCAGCGTGGGGCCCGAGCCCCGGTGCAGGTGCAGCGCGATGAGCGTGACGGTCTTGCCGAGGCCCATGTCGTCGGCCAGGCAGCCGCCCAGCCCGAGCGACGTCATCCTGGCCAGCCAGCGCAGCCCCTGCAGCTGGTAGTCGCGCAGGGTGGCGGCCAGCGCGGGCGGCGCCTCGACTGGTTCCGGCTCGGTGAGCCTGTCGCGCAGCTCCCGCAGCCAGTCGCCCGGCTCGACGGGCACCTGCTCGCCCTCGACCTCGACCGTCCCGGTCAGGGCGGCGCCGAGCGCCTCCAGGCCGGTGAGGGGTTTGAGGTCGCGCTGGCGGGCCTTGCGCATGGTGTCGGGGTCGACGAGCACCCACTGGTCGCGCAGCCGCACGATCGGGCGGTGCGCCTCGGCCAGGCGGTCCATCTCGGCCTCGGTCAGCCGCTCGCCGCCGAGGGCGAGCTGCCAGTCGAAGCGGGTCAGGTGGCGGCCGCCCAGGAACGACGGCAGGTCGGAGGGCCCGGGCTCGTGCCCGCCGACGACGGCGCGGGCGGTCAGGCCGCGGACGAGGGAGCGCGGCCAGTGGATCTCGACCCCGGCGGCGGCCAGCCGCCCGGCCGCCCCGGCCAGCAGGTCCCCGACGTCGCCGTCGGAGAGCGGCAGCTCGTCGGGCACGGCGGCGTCGAGCAGGGACTCCAGCCTGGGCCAGGCGCGGGCGGCCCTGCGGATGGCGAGGGTCGTCTCGATCCTGGCGCGCGGTCCGAGGCCCGGGTCTCGGCCCTCCCACAGCGCGGCGGCGTCCACCATCAGGGACGGGTCGGCCAGGCTGTGGAGCTGGACGACGGCGCGGAACCCCGGCTCGGCCGGGTCGTCGCACTCCAGCCGCAGCGACAGCCGCACCCCCGAGTCGAGCCCCGCGGACACCTCGTCGGCCCAGCGGCGCAGGTGCGGCACCTTGACCGGCCTGGCGGCGGCGAAGGCGGTGGCGCCGGTGGCGCGCACGGCTCCGGGGGAGCGCGGCATCGCGTCGGCGACCGCGTCGAGGAAGGCGCGGACGAGGGGTTCGGCGTCGGGCAGCCGCGGCCCGTCGCCGGTCGGGCCCTCCGGCGGCCCGTCGAGGGGGACGCAGCGGGCGGTCGCGGGCATGGCGGCGGCCAGGTCGCGTACGCGTTCGGCGTCGGCCGCGTCGAGCGGCCCCGCCCGCCAGGAGTCGTACCCGCCGGCGGTGACGCCGGGCAGGATGCGGCCGCGGGCGACGAGCTGGAGCGCGACGAGCGCGACGGCGCCCCAGAAGCGGGCGGCGGGGTGGGCGGAGGCGTCGGCGCGTGCCCTGGCCAGCGCGGACACGGCCTCGGCCACCGGCACCCTGGTGCCGGTGGCCTGCCTGGCGCGCAGCTCACCCTCATGCTGCTCGACGACGGCGAGCCGGTCGTCGCCGCCGGTGTCGATGAACGTCACCTGGCCCGTCCTGGGCGGATCGCCCGGCTCGAAGACGACTGCCCGCTGCACCAGATCCGTCAAGAGACTCACGACCGTACAGCGTACGGTATGCGGGGACCGCGCCGGACCGCCCGGTGCCGGCTCGTCCACGGCGATGGGCGCACTCCCGCGCACCTCGCCGGACATCACCGATCGCGGATCTTCCATAGCCTCTGAGGCATGACTGATTGGCTCGTAGGACTGATGGAGAGCCTCGGCGCGCCGGGGGCCGGCCTCGCGATCGCGCTCGAGAACCTGTTCCCGCCCCTGCCCAGCGAGGTGATCCTGCCGCTGGCGGGCTTCACCGCCGCCAGGGGCGAGATGGACCTCCTCGACGTGCTCGTGTGCACGACGCTCGGCTCGGTGTTCGGCGCGCTCGCCCTGTACTGGGTGGGGGCGATGCTCGGCCGCGAGCGGACGCTGGCGATCGCCGCCAGGCTGCCCCTGGTCAAGGTGTCCGACATCGAGAAGACCGAGGCCTGGTTCCTGCGCCACGGCCGCACGACCGTCTTCTTCGGCCGGATGATCCCGATCTTCCGCAGCCTCATCTCGGTGCCCGCCGGTGTCGAGCGGATGCCGTTGCCGCAGTTCACGCTGCTCACCACCGCGGGCAGCCTCGTCTGGAACACCGTCTTCGTCCTGGCCGGCTACTTCCTCGGCGAGAACTGGCACCTGGTGGAGGCCTATGTCGGCATCGGCACGAACGTGGTGATCGCGCTGGTGGTGCTGGCCGTCGTGGTGTTCGTCGGCGTGCGCCTGGGCGAGCGGCGCAAGGGCAGGCACGCCCGCCGCCGCTGAAGGGCCGGCCGGGGCCATGAGGCCCTGGTCGGCCCTTGACAATTTTATTTGTCGGCGAGAGGATGAGGTCACCTCGAACGAACAAGGAGACCACCGATGAGGAAGATCGTCGCCGGACTGTTCATCTCGCTCGACGGCGTGGTGGAGGCCCCCGAGACCTGGCACTTCCCGTACTTCAACGACGAGATGGGGCAGGAGGTCGGCCGGCAGATGCAGGAGGCCGACGCCATGCTGCTCGGCCGGCGCACCTACGAGGAGTTCGCCTCCCACTGGCCGCACCAGGACTCCTCCGACCCGATCGCCGGCCACATGAACGGCACCACGAAGTACGTGGTCTCGACCACGCTGACGTCGCTCGACTGGCAGAACAGCACGCTGGTGACGCTCGACGGCCTGTCCGAGCTGAAGAAGCAGCCGGGCAAGAACATCTCGATCGTCGGCAGCCCCACCCTCGTCGTGTCGCTGCTGCGCGAGGGCCTGCTCGACGAACTGAACCTGCTGGTGCACCCCATCGCCGTCGGCAAGGGCAAGCGCCTGTTCCCCGAGGACGGCGCGGCCATCCCGCTCGCGCTGACCGCGTCCGCCACGCTCAGCACCGGCGTGCTGAGCCTGACCTACACGGGGGCCTGACATGGCGGCCAAGACCGTGGCGGACAAGCTCCTGGTCAAGCCGGACGCGGCCGTGTGGGTCTCCGACCCGGCGTACCGCGCGCTGCTCGAACCGCTCCCCGGCGGCGCCCGGCACGCCGACCGCATCGAGGAGGCCGCGGTCGCGGTACTGTTCGCCGCCGACGCCTCCGCGGCCCGCCAGGTCCTCGACGAGAACCGCGACCACCTGACGCGTCCCGCCACCCTGTGGGTGGCCTACCCCAAGGGGAACAGGTCCGACGTCAACCGCGACACGCTCTGGCCCGTCGTCGCCGAGTACGGGCTGCGCCCGAACGGCCAGGTGGCCGTGGACGACGTCTGGTCGGCCCTGCGCTTCCGCCCCCTCAAGGAGGGCGAGCCACCTTTCACCGGCGGCCGCTGACCCGGGTGTCCGCGGGCGGCCACCCGCCGCCGATTACGGTGAGCGACCGGCCGCCCAGGTTTCCGGTGTCACCGCCACGCCCGCCGAAACCCCCATATACGCACATCAACCCCCAGGTTTACGGGTGGCTCGCGGATTTTACCCAGCACCCACGGTTCACTGGCGATTACCGGGGGTAATCACGAAGCGTAGTTGCCAGGTCACCGGAAAGGGGGTTACGCATCTCGGCCAGGACGTCCGTCGTGATCTCCGGCGTGGCCGACGCGATCCCGCGCGACCGCGGCCGCGGCGGGCCCGCCTTCCCCGGGCTCTCCTGACCGTGGCCCACACCCGCCGAAGGCCCTGGAACCGGTGAGGCCGCTTCCCGGTTCAGGGCCTTCGGCACCCACCGGCCCCCTCCGAGGGCGCCATGCGGCCGAGGTGGTACCGCAGGACGCGCACCGCCTCCCCGGCGCTGCGCTGACCGAGCAGGACACTGGTGCCCAGACCGGCCGACATGGCAAGCAGCCCCGCCGCCTCGCTCTCCGGGTCGAGGCCCGCGGCGATCTCCCCGGCGGCCTGGGCCGCGCGGAGCCGATCGGTGACGAAGACCTGCATCTGGTTCGGGGCGTCCAGGAAGGGCTGGGCGGCCAGCGCCGGGTCGGTCACCGACAGCACCGCGTAAGCGGTGTACACGAGGTGGAAGATCCGGCTCTCCTCGTCGGCCGGGACGGCCTGGGTGAGGACGGCCTCGACGACGCACAGCGGGCTCACGCCCGCCCCCGCGCCGCCCACCCGCTCCTGGACCCGGGCGGCGATCCGCCGCGCCAGGTGCTCCAGCGCGAACAGCAGCAGCTTCTCCTTGGACTCGAAGTAGTACTGCACGACGGCCACGGCGAAGCCCGCCTCCGCCGCCACGGATCGCATGGTGACCGCGTGCAGCCCCTTACTCCCGGCGATGCGCAGCAGCGCCTCGGCACCGTGCACGTGCACCGCGCCGGCGCCGCGCACGGGGAGCCGATCGTGCTGCTGCACGGCCACGGCGCGAACTCCTCCACCTGGTACCCCCAGATCGAGGCGTTCGGCGAGCGGCACCC
Source organism: Nonomuraea pusilla (assembly GCF_900109355.1). Taxonomy (GTDB): domain Bacteria; phylum Actinomycetota; class Actinomycetes; order Streptosporangiales; family Streptosporangiaceae; genus Nonomuraea; species Nonomuraea pusilla. The sequence continues at coordinate 389,433 of NZ_FOBF01000002.1, read as the reverse complement.
CGTCTACGCCGTCGACACCATCGACGATCCGGGCCGCAGCGTCCAGCGCGCCCTGGTGAAGGACTCCCAGGACAACGCGGCCTGGCTGAACGACGTGTTCGAGGGGCTCGGCCTGGAGCGGGTGCACCTGGTCGGCCTGTCCTACGGCGGCTGGCTGACGCTCAACCAGGCCGTGTACGGCGCGGACCGCCTGGCCTCGATCACCCTGCTCGACCCCGGCGGCCTGCAGAAGGTGCCCGCCCGCTTCCTGGCCGGCGCGATCGCCGGCCTGTTCGCGATGGCGTTACCGCGCCGGTGGCGGCCCTGGCTCGCGCGGGTGCTGGCCAACCACGCGCTGATCGCGCCGCCCCGGATGACGGCGCCGATCCTGCTGGGCACGCGGACCTACCGCCCGTCCTACCGCCCCGCGGCCCGGCCCTTCACCGACGACGAGCTGCGCTCGGCACGCGTCCCCGCGCTCGTGCTGCTCGGCGGGCGCAGCACCCTGCTCAGCCCCCGCAAGGCGCTGGCTCGCGTGCGGGCGCTCGTCCCCGGCGTGCGCGCCGAGATCGTGCCGGGCGCCGGCCACGGGCTGCCGCTGGAGGCGCCCGACCTGGTCAACGCCCGCATCCTGCGCTTCATCGACTCCGAGGTTCAGGCGTAGCCCGCTGACAGGGGCTCCGGCCGGCGGGGGCGGGCCGGCCTCAGCGCTCGTCGACGACCTGGCCGTTCTGCGCGGTGCCGTCCTTGGTGAGGGCCATGGTCAGCGGCGCCTCGGGGAAGGTGGGCAGGGCGGCGAGCGCGGCGCCGAGCTGCTCGGCGGTCTCCCAGTGCCAGGTGTCGGTGTAGGTGCCGTCCTCGAGCCGGACGAGCACGACGTGGGTGAGCCCCGGGTGTCCCTCCCGTACGGTCGCGATGAGGGAGGTGCGGCGGGCCAGGAACTCCTCCAGGTCGGCGTCGGCGACGGAGTAGCGGTGCGAGCGGACGACGGACATGTGCGTTTCTCCTCGTGTGCGTGGGGGCGGGGTGCTTACCAGGTGCCGGCGACCTGCCGGATCGGGGCGTTCAGGCGGTTGAAGAGGTTGGTGATGGCGGTCATCAGCAGGATCGAGGCGAGCTGCCGCTCGTCGAAGTGGTCGGCGGCGTTGTCCCAGACGTCGTCGGGGACGGCGTCGGTGCGGTCGGCCAGCCGGGTCGAGGCCTCGGCCAGCGCCAGCGCGGCCCGCTCGGCGTCGGTGTAGTACGGCGCCTCGCGCCAGGCGGCGAGCAGGCCGACGCGCTCGTCGCTCTCGCCGAGCTTGCGCAGGCTCTTCAGCCCGGCGTCGACGCAGAAGCTGCAGCCGTTGATCTGGCTGACCCGCAGGTGGATCATCTCCATGAGCTCCGCGGGGAGCCCCTGCGCGTGGGCGGCCTTGATCAGTTCCTGGATCGGCTTGAGCGCGGCGGGGATGATCGTGGCGGGGTTCTTCATGCGGGCTTCCACGGTGGTTCCTTCCGTACGAGTTGAACGTCCTAGCGGGATGTCCCGGTTGGCGTGAGATCAGAGTGGCTGCCCGGATTGATACATTCGCTATGCGCGCGCGATGTGACGGTGACCGGGGGGACGATGCTGCGCTTCACCTTGCTCGGACCCGTCCAGATGGTCGTCGACGGCGCTCCGCTGACAGGCATCGCCCCACGTCACCGCGCTGTGCTGGCCTACCTCCTGCTCAACTCCGGCCGGGTGATCAGCATCGAGCGGCTGATCGACGCGATGTGGGGTTACGACCGGCCCGACACCGCCCGCTCGCAGATCCACGCCTCCATCACCGTGCTCCGCAAGGCGCTGCGCGCCGCCGGCGCCGCGGACCTGCTGCAGACGCGGGCCGGCGGCTACGTGGCGCAGCCGGAGCCAGGGCAGGTCGACACGCTGGAGTTCACCGAGCTGGCGGCCGCCGGCGAGCTGCGCCAGGCGCTGGGCCTGTGGCGCGGCGAGGCGCTGGAGGACGTCCACGCGCACTACGTCGCCGGCGTGCGGGAGCTCTGGCACGACCGGCGGCTGTCGGCCTACGAGCGCCTGGTGGCGGGCGAGCTCGCCGCCGGGCGGCACGGCGACCTGCTCGACGAGCTGGCCGCCCAGGCGAGCGCGCACCCGCTGCGCGAGAAGCTCAACGCCCACCTCGTCCTGGCCCTGCACCGGTCGGGCCGGCAGGCCGACGCCCTGGCGGCGGCGCGCGCCTACCGCACCGCGCTGGCGGACGAGCAGGGCCTCGACCCCGGGCACGCCTTTGCCGAGCTGGAGCGGGCGGTCCTCGCGGACGACCCCGCCCTGCGCCTGGCCGGCCCGGCCGCCCCAGCGCCCGCCCCGGAACCCGTGCCCGGCGTCCCGGCGCGCCGCTCCACCTTCCTGCCGTACGACATCCCCGACTTCTCCGGACGTGCCGCCGAGCTGGAGCAGCTCGTGGGCGAGCGCCACGGTCCGGCGGTCGTCACCATCGACGGCATGGCGGGGATCGGCAAGACCGCGCTCGCCGTCCACGTCGCCCACCGGCTGGCCGCCCGCCACCCCGACGGGCAGCTCTTCATCGACCTGCAGGCCCACACCGCGGGCAGGGAGCCGGTCGACGCCTCCGCCGCGCTGGAGGCCCTCCTCCGCCAGCTCGGGGTGCCCGCCGACCGCATCCCGGTCCCGCCGGCCGAGCGCGGCGCCCTGTGGCGCGCCGAGCTGGCCGGCCGGCGCGTGCTCGCCGTCCTGGACAACGCCCTCGACGCCGACCACGTACGCCCCCTGCTGCCGGGGCACACCGACACCTTCGTCCTGGTGACCAGCAGGCGGCGCCTCGTCGGCCTGGACGGGGCCCGCCCGCTGTCGGTGGAGGTGCTGGCCGAGGAGGACGCCGCCGCCCTGTTCGAGCGGATCGTGGGCGAACGCGCCCGCCACGAGCCCGACGCCGTACGCGAGGTGCTGCGGCTGTGCGGGCACCTCCCGCTCGCCATCCGGATCGCGGCCGCCCGCCTCCAGCACCGTCCCCGCTGGACCGTGGCCTATCTGGCAGGCCGGCTGCGCGACCACCGCAGGCTCCTGGACGGCGTGTCGGCGGCCTTCACCCTCTCCTACGAGCAGCTCGACGAGGCGGAGCAGCGCATGTTCCGCCTGCTCGGGCTGGTGCCGGGCCGCGACATCGACGCGTGCGGCGCCGCCGCGCTCGCCGGGATCGCCGAGGAGGAGGCGGAGGAGCTCCTGGAGAACCTCCTCGACGCCCACATGCTCCTGCAGCTCGAACCCGGCCGCTACACCTTCCACGACCTGCTCCGCGAGCACGCCCGCTCGATCGCCGAGGACGACGGCGCCGTCATGCGGCTGCTCGCCTACTACCTGCACCGCTCCCGCGCCGCGATGGACCGGCTCTTCCCGCACAGCGTCGGCCAGCGGGAGGGCATCCCCCAGCCGGCCACCCCGGTCCCGCCCGTCCGCGACGCCGCCGAGGCCATCGCCTGGCTCGACGCCGAACGCGCCAACATCATCGCGACCGCCGTCGACGGGCCCGAGATCTGCCTCGGCCTCCTGGCCCTGGCGATGCGTCCCTACCTCGACCGGCAGGCGCACCACGACGACGCGCTCACGCTGCACAGTCTGGCCCTCCAGCGCAGCCGCACGCTCGGCGACCGCGAGGTCCAGGCGCGGGCCCTCACCGACCTGGCGTGGACGTACTGGCGGCTCGGCGAGTACGAGCGCGCGGAGGAGCACGCCCACCAGGCGCTCGACGCCGGCGAGGAGACAGGCGAACGGGCCAGGGCGCTGCTCACCCTGGGGAACGTGGCCCTGCGCCGCCGCCAGGACGCCCAGGCGGAGCAGTACCTCAAGCAGGCGCTCGACCTCACCAGGATCGCCGCCGACACCTGGGGTGAGGCCCACGTGCTCGGCATCCTCGCCCTCGCGCTCGACCGGGCCGGACGCCCCGAGGAGGCCCGCCGCCACCTGGACCTGGCGCTGGCGCTCCACCGCAAGGTCGGCGACCCGGCGGGGGAGGCGGCGACGCTCGGCCACCTCGGCGTCGTCCTGCGCCGGCAGGGCGAGCTCGCAGGGGCCCGCGCCCGCCACGAGCAGGCCGCGGCGCTCCACCGCAGGCTGGGCAGCACCGCCGACGAGGCGGCCGCGCTCAACGGGCTGGCCGAGGCGGCGGGCGATCCCGTGCGGGCCGTCGAGGAGCACACGGCCGCGCTCGCCCTCGCCGACCGTTCGGGCAACCGGCCGGAGCAGGCCCGCGCCCACGACGGGCTGGCGCGCGCCCACCTCGCCCTCGGGCACCCGGAGCAGGCCCGCGAGCACGGACGGCTGGCCCTCGGCCTCTACGGCGAGCTGGGAGTGCCGGAGGCGGAGGACGTCCGCGCCTTCCTGACGCACGACGCGGAGCCCGGCCGCCACTGACCGCACGCTCACGGCTTGACCCTCACGCCGCGTCGGCCCCCACAGTGGGAGGCATGGAAGCACAGGAGTACACCGTGGGTGTCGTCGCCGAACTCGCCGGGGTGTCGGTGCGCACCCTGCATCACTACGACGAGATCGGCCTGCTCGAACCGACCGGACGCAACGCCGCCGGTTACCGGATCTACTCGGCGGACGACCTGCGCGTGCTGCGCCGCATCCTGTTCTACCGCGAGCTCGACTTCGACCTCGACACGATCGGCGCCATCCTCGCCGACCCCGCCCGTACCGACGTCGACCGGCTGAACGAGCAGCGCCGGCTGCTCACCGCCCGCATGGAGCGGCACCGGGCCATGCTCGCCTCGATCGACAGGGAACTGAACGCGCGCAGCCTCGGCCTGACCCTCACCCCCAAAGAACGGCTGGAGGTCTTCGGCAGTACCCGGCTGGAGGACGGCGCCGCGCGGGCGGAGCAGCGCTGGGGCGGATCCGACCTATGGCGGCAGCGGCAGGAGCGCGCCTCCCGCTACTCCGCCGACGACTGGCACGAGATCCGCGGCGAGCAGTCTGCCATCCACCAGCGCCTGCTCGACGCGATGCGCGCGGGCGTCCCCGCCACCAACCCCGCCGTCATGGACCTGGCCGAGGAGCATCGGCGGCACCTCCACCGCCGCTTCCACGACTGCGACCACGACACCCACCGGGCCCTGGCGGCGTCCTATCTCGCCAACGAGCGGGTCGGGCTCAACTTCGACGACGTGGCCCCGGGCCTGTCCCGCTACGTCCACGACGCCATCGTGGCCAACGCCGACCGCGCCGCCCGCTGACGCCCGTCCGCGCGGGGTCGCCTCCGGCACGTCGGGCGCGTCAAGCCCGATCATGAGGACGTACGCCGTGAAGGCGGCGACGGAAGGGGACGTGATGAACGGACGCGTGTACGTCGGCGCGGCGGTCGAGGTGGCGGCGCCGCAGGAGGAGGTGTTCGCGCTGATCACGGACTGGCCGCGGCACCGCGAGTGGATGTTCATGACCACGGCCAGGCAGGTGGGTCCCAGCGCGCTGGAGGCCTACACCGGCGTGCGGCCGTTCGGCTTCCTCGACACGATGACGATCACCCGCTGGGAGCCGCCCCGCCTCGTCCTCGTGGACCACACCGGCGCGCTGGTGCGCGGCAGGGGCGCCATCCGCGTCACGCCGGCCGGGGCGGGCAGCCGGGTGGTGTGGGCGGAGGAGCTGGCGCCGCCCTTCGGGGTGCTCGGCCGGGCGCTGTGGCCGCTGGTGGCTCCGGTGGTGTCGGCGCTGGCCCGCCACTCGCTGCGCAGGCTCGCCCGCCTGGCGCAGTCGGGGCCCGGGTGCGTCCGGTGTACGCGATGAACGAGCGGCAGCCCGCCTCCAGGACGCTCGCCCTGGGACGCGGCTCGTGCAGCCAGCGCCTGGCGGTGCTGGAGGCCGTGGCACGCGCCTGCGGCGTGGCGACCCGCGTCAGGGGGCTGCTCGTGGACGGCCGCTTCTGGCACCCGCGCTTCCCCCTGCTGCGCCCGCTGGTGCCGGGAAGGGTCGTGCTCGCCTGGCCGTGCGGGCAGACGCTGTGCGCGCCCGCGCGGCTCGCCGCCGACCTGGTGCTGAGCCGGCGCACCCCCGCCGCTCCCTGACCCGCGCGGCCCTCAGGCGGAGGTGCGGGCGGCGGCGTGGCGGCTGACGGCGGCGGCGAACGCCGAGATCACCGGGTGCGGGCGCCGCCCGTCGCCGGCCAGCTCCGGCTGGAACATCGTGGCCAGGAAGAACGGGTGCCGCGGCAGTTCGGCGACCCGCACGCCGCCGTCCTCCGCGTGGCCGGAGAACACCATGCCGTGGGCGGCCAGGGTGGCCTGGTAGGCGTCGTTCAGCCCGTACGAGCAGATGTAGGCCTCCATGGTGGTGGGCGCGCCGACGATCTGCTCGATCAGCGAGCCGGGGTGCAGCCGTACCAGCCCCTCGTGCCCGGCCAGGGAGCAGGTCAGCGGCGTCAGCAGGAAGTCGCGGGCGTCCGGCTCGTTCTCGGCGTGGGCGACGTCCAGACCGCAGACGTGCCTGGCGTACTCCAGCAGCATGTGCTGGAACCCGCCGCAGGTGCCGAGGAACGGGATGCCCCGCTCCCTGGCGGTGCGCGCCGCCTCGACGGCGCCCTCCTCGCTGCGGTACGGGCTGCCGGGCACCAGCCAGACGCCGTCGAAACCGGCGAGGTCGTGCGCCTCCGTCGTCGGGATCCAGTAGGCGTCGAGCGCGATGCCGTCGCGCTGCCTGAGCGCCTCGATGAGCAGCGGGACGCGGGCGTGCGAGCGGACGGCGGGGGAGCGGTCTCCCACCAGGGCGATTCTCATGCCCACCATCGTGGCCGCCGTCGCCGCTTCAGCGCCAACGATGATGTCTGCACCTGCTATAAGCAACTGTGATGGACCCGCACCTGCTTCGCACCTTCGTGACCGTGGCCCGCCTCAGGTCGTTCTCGGCGGCGGCCGGCGAGCTCGGCTACACCCAGTCGGCGATCTCCCAGCAGATCGCGGCGCTGGAGTCCGACCTCGGCCTGCCACTGCTGAGCCGCAGGCCCGTCGAGCCGACCCCGGCCGGGGAACGGCTGCTGGAGCACGCAGGGCCGCTGCTGCTGCGCCTGCGCGCGGCCCGCGCGGACGTGCTGCGCGCGGCGGCGCCTCCGGCGTACCGGCTGCGGCTGGCGGCCACGCCCCTGGCGCTGAACGCGACACTGGCCGGGCGGCTGGCCCGCGCGCGGGCCGCCCAGCCCCGGCTGGAGGTGACGGTGCTCGGCTGCGGCCGCGAGGACGTCGCCGCGCTCGTCGCCTCGGGCGAGGCGGAGATCGGGCTGGCCGACGGCGTCGCCGCGCCCAGCGACCCGCTGCGCCTGCCCGAGTCGGGCCCGCTGACCGTCGTGGGCGTGGCCGAGGAGGAGCTGGTCGTGGCCCTGCCGCCGGGGCATCCGCTGGCGGGCCGGCCGGGGCTGCGGCTGGCCGACCTGGTGGACGCCCGCTGGCTGCAGACCACCCTGTGCCCGCTGGAGCGGCTGCGCGCGCTGCAGGGCGAGGGCTTCCCCGCGGCGCTCGACCACCGGGGCGACGACGTGCAGACCGTGCTCAACCTGGTGCGCGCCGGCCACGGCCTGACCCTGCTGCCCGCCCCCCTGCTGCCCGCCACCCTTCCCGCCACCCTGCTGCCCGCCACCCTTCCCACCGCCCTTCCCACCGCCCTTCCCGGCGCACCGCTGTCCGCCGGCCCGTTGCCGGCCGCCCCCGGCGCCTCGGGCGCGTGCGGGGTGCCGCTGCTGACGCCGCGGCTGGTGCACCGGGTGGAGATGCTGCACGGGGCCCTGCCGCCCGGCCCGGCCGCCGACCTGGCCCGCACGCTGGAAGCCAGGGAACAAGCCTGACGGGCGCCCCTGCGGAGCCGACGGCGTTCTGACGGCGTTCTGACGGCGCTTCGTGCGGCCGATGCCAGCGCCCTGCCACAGCATCGCGGCATGGATCACGCGATCGACGCCGAGGGCCTGGTCAAACGGTTCGGCCGGACCACCGCCCTGGACGGCATCACCCTTACCGCGCGCCCGGGCACCGTGCTCGGCGTGCTCGGCCCCAACGGGGCCGGCAAGACCACCGCGGTACGCATCCTGGCCACGCTGCTGCGTCCCGACGCGGGCCGCGCGTCCGTCGCCGGGATCGACGTGCTGCGCCACCCCTCCCGCGTCCGCCGCGCCATCGGCCTGACCGGCCAGTACGCCTCCGTCGACGAGGACCTGACCGGCACCGAGAACCTCGTCCTCATCGGCCGCCTGCTCGACCTCCGCGTCCGCGAGGCCAAGGCCAGGGCTGCCCGGCTGCTGGAGGAGTTCGGGCTGGCCGGAGCCGCCGGGCGGCGCGCCGGCACCTACTCGGGCGGCATGCGCCGCCGCCTCGACCTCGCGGCCGGCCTCGTCGGCAACCCCGAGGTCATCTTCCTGGACGAGCCCACGACCGGCCTCGACCCCGCCAAACGCGAGGACATGTGGGCCATCGTCCGCCGCCTGGTGGCCGACGGCGTCACCGTGCTGCTCACCACCCAGTACCTGGAGGAGGCCGACGCGCTGGCCGACGCCATCTCGGTCGTGGACCATGGCCGGGTCATCGCCCACGGCACCGCGGGCGAGCTCAAGCGCGTCGTCGGCGGGCAGACCGTCCTGGTGCGGCCCGCCGACCCGTCCAGGCTGGAGGAGGCGTCCGCGATCCTCGCGACCGTCGCCGGCAGGCCCGCCGAGTCGCCGGGCAACGGGGTCGCGACGGTGCCGGTCGGCGGCGACGCCGCGTTCACCGAGATCGTGCGGCGGCTGGAGGCCGCCGGCATCTCCGTCACCGAGCTGTCACTGCACCTGCCCAGCCTGGACGAGGTGTTCCTCACCCTGACCGGCCGCGGCGCCCACGACGAGGAAGGAGCCGCCGCATGACCCTCACCGCCGAACGCGCCGCCGCGCCCGCCCGGCCGGGCCCCCGCCCGTTCGGGCTGGCCCGTCACAGCCTCGCCCTGGCCCGCCGTAGCGTGCTCAAGACCCTGCGCACCCCCGAACAGCTCCTGGACGTCACGCTCCAGCCGATCATCTTCGTCGTCATCTACGTGTTCCTGCTCGGCGGGGCCGTCTCCGGCTCCACCCAGGAGTACCTGCAGTTCCTGATGCCGGCGATCCTCGTGCAGACGGTGCTGTTCGGCGGCATGGCGACCGGCGTCAACCTCAACACCGACATCAAGAAGGGGGTGTTCGACCGGTTCCGCAGCCTGCCGATCGGCCGCGCCGCGCCGCTGGCGGGCTCGGTGCTCGGCGACCTGATCCGCTACCTCGTCGCCATCGTGGTGCTGCTCGGCTTCGGGTACGCGCTCGGTTTCCGCGTCCAGACCGGGCCGCTGCAGGTGCTGGCGGCCTGTCTGCTGACCGTCTTCTTCTCCTTCTGCGTGAGCTGGGCGTTCGTGCTGCTCGGGGTGCTGATGCGGGAGCCGGGGGGCGTGCAGGGGATGGCGTTCATCGTGCTGTTCCCGCTGACGTTCGGGACGAGCATGGTCACCCCGAAGAGCACGCTGCCCGGCTGGCTGCAGGCGTGGCTGGAGATCAACCCGGTCGACCACGCGATGCAGGCGTCGCGGGCGCTCATGCTGGGCGGCCCTGCGGGGGCGGCGGTGGCCTGGACGGTGGTCTCCGGGCTGGTGTTCCTCGCCGTGTTCGCCCCGCTCGCGGTGGCCGCCTACCGTCGCCGGACGTAGGGGTTGCCCGATAACCCTGTGGGGGTTATAAGTAGGGGGTAACCCCTTGATAACCCCAATGGAGGGACGTCGGTCATGCCGAAGATCAACGTGTACCTGCCGGACGAGCTGGCCGAGGCGGTCAAGGAGGCGGGCGTGCCGGTCTCCGCGATCTGCCAGCGGGCGCTGGAGCAGGCGGTCCGCCGCATCACCACCATCCGGCAGGCCGTCCTCACCGACCTGGAGGACGACGACCTCGGAGCGCGGCTGCCGCACTTCACCGCCCGCGCCAGAGCCGTCGTCAAGCTCGCCGTGAGGCAGGCGCGAGCCGAGTCCGCGCCTGCCATCGGCACCGGCCACCTGCTCGCCGCCATGGTGGCCGAGGGCGAGAACCTCGCCCTGCACGTGCTGCGCGCCGTGGACATCGACCCCGACCAGGCACGCCGCGACCTGCGACGCCACACGGGCAGCAAGGAGGACGGCCCGGGGAAGGGCGGCGCGGCGGAAGGCAGGCGTGACGGCGGCCCGGAGGAGAGCGCGCGGGAGGAAGGCGGCACGGGACGAGGCGCTTCCGAGCCGGGCGTCTCAGGGTCTTCGGGGCAGGCAGGCCCGGGCGAGGCCGCACCCGGAGAAGGCGCGTCAGTGCATTTCGACGGGCCCGCCGCCGCCGCGCTCGAACTCGCCGTCACCGAGGCGACCGCGCTCGGGCACAACTACGTCGGCTGCGAGCACCTGCTGCTGGGCCTGGTCACCGAGCCCGACGGCGTCGCCGGCGAGGTGCTGCGCACCCTGGGGGCCGAACCCCGGCTCACCCGCCGCGCGGTGACGGCCGCGCTGGCCGGATACGTCCACCTGCGCGCCCAGACCGCGGCAGCGTCCGCGAGCACCACCAGCCCGCCCGCCGACCCCGCGCAGGCCCTGGCGGAAGCCGTACGCCACCAGCTCCAGCCCCTCGTCGAACGCATCGAGAACCTGGAACGCCACCTCGCCCCCAAGCCAACGGCGAACCCGACGACGACGGGCACCCCGGCCCCGGCAGGGATCACCGCCGTCGACCCGGCAGCCCCTTCCGAAGGCGGCACCGACACCTCCACGGGCCCCGACGCCTGACCTCGGCCCCACCACGCGCCCCGGGGCCTGACCTCGGCCCCTCCACGCGCCCCGGGGGCGGCGCGGCACCCGACCCCGCATAACCCCGCCCCCACCCCCACGCACCGCCACAACCAGCAGGAAATCCGCCCGCTCCCAGGCCCCGAATGCTCCTTCAGATCCTGCCGCCGCCCTCGGCGGCACCTCAGACGGCCTTGCAGGTGCCGCCGGGCTTGGCCGGGCCGGGGACGCTCTTGCAGGCGCTGCCGCCGGGCTCGGCCACACCTCAGGTGCTGCCACCGTCGCGGACCATCAGCGAGCTGGTGCACACCTCACAGGAGCCGATGGCCTACACCGGGCTGCACTGCACGCAGGGCCGGATGAAGGCCACCAGCGTGAAGGCCCCGGCGGCCTACCCCACGCTGCGACGACGCCGGCAGACCTCCACCCCGCACGGGCTCGCGCCTCTGCCGCCGAAGACGCCCCCGACCTCCCGGGAGGCAAGCTGCTCAGCGAAGGTCGGGGACGCGTTCGCCGTCCTTCGCCGGGCACCGGGTTGGCGACGAAGCCGGCCACGCGATGTCGTCGACCGCGAGCCACGGCGCGACGGCCAGGGCCGTCGGTGTGAGACCGGCGAACGCCGTGACCTCACGGTGGAGGTGGGACTGGTCGACGTAGCCGCTCTCGCTGGCAACGCGGGCGGCGGCGTGACCCGCCGCGAGCAGGTGGGCGGCGTGGTCGAAGCGCACCAGCCGGGCGGCGCGTTTGGGCGTGATGCCGAGCTGGGACCGGAAGCGGGACCACAGGCGCTTGCGGCTCCAGCCGACCTCGTCCGCCAGGTCGTCGACCCGCACCTGCCCCCGGCTGGTGAGCGTCCGCCGCCAGGCGTGGGCGACCTGCGGATCGACCGGGGGGTGGGCGCCCAGCCGTCGGCCGAGGATGTCCACCGCGATCGTGAACCGTTCGTCCCACGACGCGGCGGCGCGCAGCCCGTCCTCGGCCCGCCCGGCGTCGCGGCCCCAGACATCCTCAAGGGCTACCACCGTCCCGCTGAGCTCGGTCGATGCGCCGAACAACGCAGCCGCCACGACCGGCTCCAGCCGGATCTGGAGGCACTGGCCGGCTCCCCGGCCGGTCGCCCGGAGATCGCCCGGGAGGAGCCCGACGACGACGCTGCCGCGCTCGTGCCGGCCGTGGGTTTCGTAGACGATGCCTTCTCCCTCGCTCAGATCGACGAGCAGGGTGACGGACGGGTACGCGACCATGGAGATGTCCACCGAGGGGGCACGATGGCGGAACCCGGCCATGCTGACCCCCGGCAGCCGCACCGACGGGCGTGGGACCGCGACGTCCACCCACGCCCGGTCAGGTGGCGTCCCGGTCGGCGACACATGGCCAGTCTAGGCATCAGGGATCACGGGTCGTCGGCCGCCCATTGCCGTGAAATCCAGCAGCAGGTCGCCGGTCGTCTCGGGCGCCTCCAGCATGGGTAGGTGCCCGACGCCCGGCAGCAGCTCGACCCGCGCGTTCGGCACCGCGTCGTACTGGTGCGCCGACGACGGCTCCCAACGGGGGTCGGCAGCGCCGAAGACCACCAGCACGGGGACCTGGAGGGCGGCCAGACGCTCGGGCACGCTCCGCTCGGCGATGTAGGCGGTGTTGCAGCGCAGCACCGTCCTCATCACGCGGTAGGTGATGCCCCGTACGTCGGCGACCACGTCGTCCGGGAGGTCCACCGGGCGAGCGGCCGTCGCGACGATCCCCTTGCGGATCAACGCGTCCGAACGTCTCGACCACAGCAGCGGGCCCAGAGGCGGGGCCAACAGGGCCCGAAGGAGGAACGGCTGCCGAAGGAGCGCGTCCGGACTCGGGCCGCTGCTGATCAGCGCAAGCGAACCCACGAGGTCGGGACGTTGCTCGGCAAGCGCGGTGGCGACGTAGCCGCCGCTGGAGTGTCCGACCACGGCGACATGACGAAGACCGAGGTCGTCCAGCAGCGCCGCCACCTGGCCCGCCTGCGCGGGCACGTCGTACGACGGCGCGGGCGGGGACTGCCCGCAGCCCGGCAGGTCGACCCGGATGAGGTGGTGGTGGGCGGCCAGTGCCGGGACCATCGGGCGCCAGAAGCCGCCCGAGGCCCCCGATCCGTGGATGAGCAACACCGGCGGCGCCTGCCGAGGGCCGTCATGGACCACGTGCATCCCATGCGAATGCTCAATGTCGTACTCACTCATGCGGAGACTGTGCACGGGCGGTCGGCTGTCAGTCTTGGACAAATGTTCCCGCGCGGTGGAAGACCGACGGCCCGCCACCATGACGGCCGTGCCGATGTCCCAAGACCGGAGAACGGGCCCGGCGGATCGCCCCGATGCTCCGGCTCCTCTCAGGCCCTTGTTCCCGAAGGGCGGCGGACGGTCAGCGTAGTTCGAGCACCTCGGGGACGGGCCTCCGGGGCGTGGGCGGGACGAGCGGGCCGTAGCCGAGGCGCAGGATCATCTGGACATGCCCGAGCCGCCCCGCCGTCACCCCGGCGTGGGCGCCGTCGTGCAGGTCGAGCGGCTGACTGAACAGCGAGGCCGACACGCCGTGCACGGTCGCGGAGAGCAGCACCCGCTGAAGCGCCTGCCCGGCCGCCAGCCAGTCGCGCGGCCCGTCGCCCTGCGTGAGCAGCACGCCGACCAGCGGGTCGTCCTCGAAGTCGGCGACCTCCCTGCCCGGCGCCCCGGGCGCGAAGTCGCGCAGCGGCAGCGCGCCGCCCCGTGGCCGCGGCCCGAACGCGTACCAGGGCACCCCGTCGCAGCGCGGCCCCCCGGCACCGCCCGCGATCCCAAGCTCCTGCCCGATGTCACGATCCCGAACGATCCCGGGGCCGTCCGCGATCCCGCCGCGGCCTGCGGTCCCGGCGTGGACCGTCATACCGGCGTGGGCCGGCGCGGGGCCGTGGTCGGGCGTGGGTGCGCCAGCGTGGGCCGGAGCGGTGTCATGGTCCGATGCTGGGGTGCCGCTGTGGCCCGGTGCCGTGGCTGTCCAGCGGGCGAGCTCGGCGTGGTAGCCGGCCTCGCCGGTCACCATGCGGTCGGCCGCCGCCACCATGTCGAGCACGCGGCGCGCCGCCATCCTGTCGAGCAGCACCAGCGTCGCCCCCTCCGCGTGCGCCGCCGTCACCAGGTCGAGGATCACCTCGGGAGGCAGCGGACGGGCCTCGAACGGGAACCGGTTCGTCCTGCGGTGCGGGATCACGGCGTACAGGCGGTTCTCCTCGGGCGTCGCGGGCAGCCCTTCGGTCGCGCGCACGACCGCGAGCAGGTCGGGCGCGTCCCCGGGGGCGGGCATGGCGGTGACGTTCGGCGTGTGGCCGCTCACCCTGATCGCCAGCCTCATGTTGAACAGCGCCGCTCCGCAGCTGATGCCGAGGCCGCGGCCCATCGGATCGACGACCGGCAGCAGCCGGTCGAGGTCGGCGTAGAACTCCAGCGTCTCGTCGTCGACGCGGCGGAAGCGCCACGGCTGGGTGTTGTGCACCGAAGGCGCCGCGACGGCGGCGCGGATCACGCGGCCCACGCCGGCGGGGGTGGTGAAGGGCTTCACGTCGTTTCCAGGATGAGGTGGGCGATCGTCGGGGGATCTTCGTGGATCTTCGGGAATCGTCGGGGATGAGCCTCCCGCCACCTCCGGGTGCGGAGATAAGGGCTTTGGTCCCGAAAAGGCGGTCCGTTCGTCAGCTTTCCTGCCCCGCGCCGCCCCGTCGTCCCACACGGCGGCCGGCGCCTGGTCGAGGCCGGCGCGGTTGCGGCGGGTGGCGCCGGAGAAGCCGCGGTCGATGTAGATCCGGTCTTCGGGGACGCCGAGGGCCCACATGGCCTCGGCACGCAGTGCCGACCGGTCGAACACCGCCAGGCCGATGATGCTGTGGCCAGAGGCGCGGCGATCGCCGAGTGTCGGTGTCGTCGGCGCGACTCCGGCCCTCTCCGCTGACACCCACGCCACCGCCCGGGTGGCCACACGGGCGAAGGCGCCGACATGACGTCGGATCATCCTCCGTGGAGTCGACGGATCAGGGCCGAGAGGTCCAGTTGATGAGCGGCCACGGCCAGGCCACCGATCACGACGGCGAGCGCGAGCAGAATGAACAGCGTCTTACGCATCAGAACTCCTTCAGACGTAGGCCAGGGCCTGGCGGATGGTCAGCCGGGCGGCTCGGCGGGCGGGGGCCGCTCCGGCCAGGGCCGAGCCGGCGACAGCGGCCAGGGCCCAGAGGCCGAGAGCTAGGGGGGAGATGGTGAGCGGCAACGGGGCGCGGAAGGCCAGGTCGCCGAGCAGGTCGCCGATCATCCAGCTCACGGGCAGGGCCAGCAGGGCGGCGGCCAGCCAGCTGAGCAGCCCGACGAACACGGTCTCGCCCAGCACAATGCCCAGCACGGTGCGCGGGGTGGCGCCGATGGCCTGCATGACGGCGAACTCGCGGGTGCGCTCCACCATGCTGGTACCGGTGGTGGCGGTCAGGCCGAGCACGCCGATGATCGCCATCAGCACCGCCAGGGCTATCAGAGCGCCGATCAGGACGAAGGTGTGGCCCCCGACCGCCTCACGCAGCTCGGCGGTGGCCAGGTTCGAGCCCTCGACGCGGGCGTCGCGGAGCACGCGTTGCACGGCCGCGGTGTCGGAGGTGGCGATGCGCAGATCGCGGGCGGGGCCGGCGTGTTGTTCGAAGGCGGTCTTGGTGACGTAGGCGGCGGCCGGTGAGCCGATCTCCCGGACGGTGCCGACGATGTGCCAGGTGGTGGCGCGGCCGTCGAGGTTGAGGGTGAGGGTGTCGCCGGCTTTCGCGTCCGGGAGCGGGTTGGCGGCCATGGAGTTCAGCACGACTGCGTTCGTGTCGCCGGGGGCCAGCCATCGGCCCGAGGTGAGGGGCAGGTCCAGAAGTCTGGAGTCCTCCGGGACGCCGCGCAGGCTGAAGCTGCCATGACCGCCGTCGGGGTAGGTGGAGACCACGTCCCCGGCGGCGGTGGGGGCGCCTCCCCAGGTCTCCACACGGGTGACGCCGGGAGTGGTGCGGATGCGCTCGACGAGGGCGGGGTCGGCGGCGGCCAGCCGTACCTCCATGTCGTAGCGGCGGGCGGCCATGCCGTCGTCGACGGTGCGTTGCCAGGCGGCGGCCACGTTCAGGCCGGCCAGGAACAGCGCGCCGCCGACCGACAGCAGGCCAAGGGTGAGTGCGAGCCGGGCACGGCGGCGGAAGGCGTTGCGCAACGCCATCAGCAGGGTACGGCTGAGCCCGGTCAGCCGGGCCGAGACGGTCTCCTGGCGTACGCCGTAGTCGCTGATTGCCTCGCGGATGGTGAGGCGGGCGGCCCGGCGGATCGGCACGGCCGCCACCAGGAGCGGCACCAGCACGGCCGCCACGAGCTGGCTGGCGTACACCCACAGCGGGACGGCCTGGCTGTGCAGGTTCAGGTTGAGCAGATCGGCCACCACATCCGCGAACGCGCGGCCGGCGAGCGTCCCGACCGGGACGCCGACCGCGGCGGCGGCCAGGCCGAGCAGCAGCACCTGGACGGCGTACAGGCCGGCGATCTGGCCGGTGCGGGCGCCGATGGCCTTCATCACACCGATCTGGCGGATCTGCTGCACCAGCATGCCGCCGATCACGGCCGCCACCAGGATCGCGGCCAGCATGAGCCCGAGCAACGCGAAGATCAGCAGCATCAGCATGAGCGCCTGCATCTGCCCCTCGTGCGGGTGCTGCCCGGGCGGCGGCACCTGGATCTCGTGCACCTGGTTCCCCTGGGTGCGCAGCCAGGCCGCCAGCTCGCGGCTGGTCTGCGCGATGCCTTCCCGGGTGGTGGCCTCGGTGCGGATCTTCAGCTCGTCCAAGGTGGCGCTCCCGCCGAGCACGGCGAGCGTCTGCGGGGTGATGTAGCCGTAGCCGGCGCGATCTTGCCATGCGGGGGCGAGCGAGGGGTCGTGCACGGTGCCGGAGACGGTGATGGTGCGGCTCTGTCCGCCGGGCAGGCGGACCTCGACGGGTCCGGGCGGCACCATGTCCCTGGCAGCACGTTCGATCAGCATGGTGCCCGACGGCGGTGGCCAGGCCCCGGACTCGCGGGCGAACGTGGAGATCCGCATGTCGTCGAAGTCGGGCACCACGAACAGCACCAGCGTCCGCCATTCGTCGGGTCCGATCCGCATCGTGGCGGTGAGAGTGGCTCTGGCCTGGGCGTCGGTGATGCCGGGGCGGCCGCGGACCTGCTCGGCCAGCGCGGCGTCGGCCCGATCCAGCTCCAGGGTGGCCGCGGCGGGGGCAGTGCCGAGGTAGTTGCGGGTGATCTCGCGTGAGGCGATCGCGTTCGCGCTGAGCACGGCGCCGATGCCGGTCACCCCGGCCGCGATGGCCACGATCATCATGACCGTACGTCCCCAGGCCAGAGCCATGTCACGGCGGAGCTTGCGCCAGCGCGGCCCGGACAACCGCTCAGACAACGGGCTAGACATGCGCGCTCACCGTCGCGTCGGCCAGCTCCACGGTCGAGGTGATGTACGGGGCCGCGTCGCTGCCGTGCGTGACCATGACGACGGTGGTGCCCTCGGCGGCGATGGCCGCGAACAGCTCCAGCACCGCGATTGCGGTGGACGAGTCCAGGTTGCCGGTGGGTTCGTCGGCCACCAGCAGCGGCGGGTCGTTGGCCAGCGCGCGGGCGATGGCGGCGCGCTGCTGCTGGCCGCCGGACAACGCGGCGGGCAGCTTGTCGGCCTGCTGGGCGATGCCGAACCGTTCCAGCAGCGCCAGTGCCCTGGGGCGGCGCTCGGCGCGCGGGTAGGTGTCGCAGAAGTCCATGGGCAGCATGACGTTCTCGGCGACGGTCAGCGTGGGCAACAGCTGGAAGAACTGGAACACCACGCCGACGTTGCGCCCGCGCCAAACGGCCAGCGCCTGCTGGTCCAGCTCATGCACGGCGGCTCCGGCGACGTGCACCTCGCCGCTGGTCGGCCGGTCGATCCCGGTGATCATGTTGATCAGGGTGGACTTGCCGCTGCCGGAGCGGCCGACCACCGCGAGAAACTCGCCGGCGTTGGTCTTGAGCGAGACGCGGCGCAGAGCCGTGAACGGGCCTTGCGGGGTGTCGTAGGTCTTGGTGACCTCGCGTACGTCGATGACGGGCACCTGGCCTCCTATCGGAACATCGAGTCAGTTTCAGTACACGATGTTCGACATGGAGAGGCGCGGTCAATCGACGAAACCGCAGTTCAGTGCGGTAGTGAACAGATCAGCGAAATTGTTCAGATTCCGTAGACGGCCTGAACCCCGGGCGCGATCAGCCGCATGTACATGTCGGCCATCTCCTCGGCCGTGTACGGCAGGTCGTCGTCCAGCCACCACACCAGCAAACCGAGCAGCGAGCTCAGCAGGAACTCCATGGTGACCTCCACCGGCACCGCGCCGTCCCGGCGCGGCAGGAACTCCGGCATCCGCCGCGCCATGACCTCCTCGATCCTGCGGCGCAGCCCGGCTCTGATCACTTCCGCGCCCCGCCTCCCGGCCAGCGCCTTGTACAGGTTGCGCTGCCGCTCGGCGTGCTCGAAGGCGGCCAGCACCGGATTGGGCTCAGTACGGCTGGCGAAGTGGCGCTCCATGTGCTCCTCGAACGCCGCCGCCAACTCCTCCAGGTTGCCGAGCAGGAGATCGTCCTTGTCGGTGTAGTGCGCGTAGAAGGTGGAGCGGCCGACGTCGGCGCGATCGATGATGTGCTGCACGGTGATCCGGTCGTAGCCCGTCTCCAGGATCAGCTCCACCAGGGCACGGCGAAGGAGTTCCCTGGTCCGCCGCACCCTGCGATCCGGGCTGGCTGTCGGCATCGAGGCCTCCAGGATTCGGAACACTGTATTCAGCACCATACGCCATGTTCATGAACAGCTGATCCGCTCCGCCACACACCCGCCTCTGTACTGTCGGCTCTCGAAGGCGGCGTCCAGACGCTGACCGAGCGGCGCGGCCGGTCACCGGCGTCACCGACATCAGCGGTTCCGGCCTGGAAGCGATCACTGAAATCCTGCCAGGCCTCCTACGGCGTCCATGCCGGACCGCCCCCAACCGGCAGCGGAGGAGGAGACGCGGTCCGATCACCGGTGCCCGGTGTGGGGATTGGCCTCGGCGTAGACGTCGTCCCTTCGCCCGAGATCATTCTCACCGCCACCGGCTGTTCCCAGGTTCCTCGACCCCGGTGTCATCGCCGGGTGCCGGGTGGGCGCAAGAGGCGAAGGTCATGGGTTCGGGGGACGTGCGGCGCTGGCCGCGGGAGGCGTCGGCGTCCTAGCGTCTGCGGCATGCCCATCGCGTCTTTGCCGCCCCGCCGCCTGGCCGGCCGGCTGTTCGCGATGCCCATGACGGGATTCCACGTCAGGCGCGGTTTCGATGAGTCCTGTCGCGGTTGGACGCACGCTCCCGCGTTCCGCCGCCGACACGTCGCCTGCCGAGGAATCCCGTCATGCTCGAAGACGTCCGCGCCGCCTGCCGGCGCGACCCCGCCCTGCGCGGCGCCCGCCGCGTCGAGGCCGTGCTGTATCCCGGCCTGTGGGCCGTGTGGAGCCACCGGGTGGCCCACCGCCTGCACAGGCGCGGCGTCCCCTTCCTGCCGAGGCTGATCTCGCAGGTCACCCGCCTGCTGACCGGCGTGGAGATCCATCCGGGCGCCAGGATCGGGCGCCGGCTGTTCATCGACCACGCCATCGGCGTCGTGATCGGGGAGACCGCGGTCGTCGGCGACGACGTCACGCTCTACCACCGGGTCACGCTCGGCGGCCGCGGGTTCCACGCCGACGCCAAGGGCGCCGTCCGGCATCCCGTCATCGGCGACCGGGTCGTCGTGGGCGTCGGCGCGTCGGTGCTCGGCCGGGTCCACGTCGGCGACGACGCCGTGATCGGGGCGCACGCCGTGGTGCTGACCGATGTGCCGCCCGGCGCCCGGGTGCGTCCCGCGACCCCGGTCATCATCCCGCCCGCCCGGGACGCTGAAGTCGCGCCCGCCCAGCGCACTGTCCCGCCTGCCCCTGCCCGCTGAAGTGCCGCCCGCCCCCGCGCACCGTGCCCGCCTGCGCTGAAGTCCTCCCCGCCTGAACCCCCTGAAGTCCTGCCCGCCCTGATCCCGATCTCTCCGTTCCGCCCCTGAAGTCCCCCTCCCCACCGCACGCGAAGGAGTCCTGCCTTGCCCGCCGTCCACCGCACCCGGCCCGCCACCGCCATGCCCGCCATGCCCGCCGTCCACCGCGACGTCCTCGATCTGGTGGGACGCACCCCGCTGGTCCACCTCTCGCGCTTCGCGGCGGGACTGCCCGGCGTCCTGGTCGCGAAGCTGGAGTCCGCCAACCCCGCCGGCAGCGTCAAGGACCGCATCGCCAAGGCGATGATCGAGGCGGCCGAGGCCGCGGGCCTGCTGTCGCCCGGAGCCTGCATCGTCGAGCCCACCAGCGGCAACACCGGCATCGGCCTGGCCATGGCGGCCGCCGCCCGCGGCTACCGGCTCACCCTCACCATGCCGGAGAGCATGAGCGTCGAACGCCGCGCCCTGCTCGCCGCGTACGGCGCGCAGCTCGTCCTCACCCCCACCGCCGACGGGATGAGGGGGGCGATGGCCGAGGCGGCCAGGCTGGCGGAGCGGCACGGCTGGTTCATGCCGCAGCAGTTCGCCAACCCCGCCAACCCCGAGGCCCATCTGCGCTCCACCGGACGGGAGATCTGGGAGGACACCGGCGGGCAGGTCGACGTGCTCGTCTGCGGCGTGGGCACGGGCGGCACCGTCACCGGCGCCGGACGTTTCCTGAAGGAGCGGAAGCCGGGCGTGCGCGTGGTGGCGGTGGAGCCTGCCGACTCGCCGGTGCTGTCGGGCGGCGCGCCAGGACGGCACGACCTCCAGGGGCTGGGCGCCGGGTTCGTCCCCGAGGTGCTCGACACGGGGGTCTACGACGAGATCGTCCGGGTGCGCGGGGACGAGGCGCGGGCGGCGGCGCGACTGCTGGCCCGTACCGAGGGGATCCTGGCCGGCATCTCGGGCGGTGCGGCGCTGCACGCGGCGGCGGCGGTCGCGGGGCGGCCGGAGAGCGGCGGACGGGTGGTCGCCGTGGTCCTTCCCGACACCGGGGAGCGCTACCTCAGCACCTCCCTGTTCGGACGGACAGAGGACTTTCGGCCCTGAAGCCGCGGTCACCCGCACCCCTATCATCAGGGCGGATTTTGGTTTGCCTTACCTAAGCTAGGGGTTCGCGATGAGGACCGTCCGCCATCTGACGCCACCCGCCACCGTCCGCCTGGGGCGCCTGCTCGCCGGGCCGGAACGGCCGCGGCTGCTGGAGCTCGGCCTGCTGCCCGGAACCGTGGTACGGGTCCTGAGCAGGGGCGCGACGGGCGGCTTCGTGCTGGCGGTCGGCGACACGCGCATCGCGATCGACGACGGCACCGCCGCGGGCCTGGAGGTCGCGGATGCGTGACGGCCTGCCCGCGGCGGCTCCCGCCCGGCTGCTGACTCCGCCCTGCTGCGACGAGGGCAGGGGGCGCGAGGTGGCGGGGGCGCCCACCGTCGTCCTGGTGGGCAACCCCAACGTCGGCAAGTCCACGCTGTTCAACGCGCTCACCGGCGCCAGGCAGGCGGTCGGCAACTGGCCGGGCAAGACCGTCCGGGTGGCGCGCGGGACCTGGGACGCGGCGCCCGGTCCCGCCGTCACCCTGATCGACCTGCCGGGCACCTACAGCCTCGAACCGCGCTCACCCGACGAGGAGCTGACCAGGGACCTGCTGTGCGGGGCCGAGCGGCGTCCCGGCCTGGTCGTGGCCGTCGTGGACGCCGCCAACCTCGCCCGCAACCTGTACCTGCTCGCCCAGGTCCTCGAGGCCGGACTGCCCGTGGTCGTCGCCCTGACCATGGCGGACGTCGCCGCGTCCCGCGGGCTGCGCGTCGACCCTGGACGGCTGTCCGCCGAGCTCGGCGTGCCGGTGGTGCCGGTGGTGCCGCGCCGGCGCGAGGGCGTGGACGACCTGGCCGCCGCCGTCGCCGACGCGCTGCGTGACCCGGTCGTCCCGTCGCCGCCGCCGCTCGGCGAGCAGGCCGAGCAGGCGGTGGCCGCCCTGCTCCCCGCCTGCGCGGCGACGCCGTGGCCGCCCCGGCTGCTGGCCACCGCCCTCCTCGGCGGCGGCGCGGACGTCCCCGGGGTGCCGGAGGAGCTGCGCGAGCGGGCCGCGCGGCAGGGCGAGCTCCTGCTGGCGTCCGGGGCCGCCGACGACGAGTACGGCGGCGTGCCCGCCCTGCTGGCCGAGGGCCGCTACGCCTGGGCGCACCGGGTGCTGTCGGCGTCGGCGGAACGTCGGGGAGCGGCGCCGTCCTGGAGCGACCGGGCGGACCGGGTGCTCACCTCGCGCCTGTTCGGCGTGCCGGCGTTCCTGCTGGCGATGTGGGGGGTGTTCGCCGCCACCACCACGTTCGTCGCACCCGTGCAGGACCTGCTGGGCCGCCTGTTCGACGGCCCGCTGTCCGGCTCGGCGCGCGACCTGCTCGCCGCGCTCGGCGCGCCGCCGTGGCTGACCGGGCTGGCGGTCGACGGGCTCATCGGCGGCGTGGGCCAGCTGCTGACCTTCGTCCCGCTGATGCTCGTCATGTTCGTCCTGCTGACGCTGCTGGAGGACTCCGGGTACATGGCGCGGGCGGCGTTCGTCGCCGACCGGCTGATGCGCCTGGTCGGCCTGCCGGGGCGGGCGTTCCTGCCGATCATCGTCGGGTTCGGCTGCAACGTGCCCGCCCTGTCGGCCACCCGCATCCTCGGGCATCCCGGCCAGCGGCTGCTGCTCGGTCTGCTCATGCCGTACGTGAGCTGCACCGCCCGCCTCACCGTGTACGTGCTCCTCGCGACGGTCTTCTTCGGCCGCGCGGGCGGCACCGTGGTCTTCGGCATGTACCTGCTGTCGGTCACCCTGGTCGTCACGATGGGGCTGGTGCTGCGCCGCACCCTCTTCCGCGACCTGGCTCAGGAGTCGCTGCTGCTGGAGCTCCCGCCGTACCGGATGCCGTCGGCGCGGGTCGTGGCCGTGCGCACCTGGCAGAAGCTGTCGGGGTTCCTGCGCACGGCGGGCACGGTCATCGTCGGCACGGTCGCCGCGGTGTGGCTGCTCGCCGCCGTCCCCGTCGGGGTCGAGGCGGAGTTCGGGCAGGCGCCCGTGGAGCACAGCGCGCTCGGCGCCGTCTCGGACGCGCTCGCACCCGTCTTCGAGCCGCTCGGCTTCGGCGACTGGCACGCGGTGGCGGCGCTGAGCACGGGGTTCGTGGCCAAGGAGGCGGTCGTCGCCACGATGGCGCAGACCTACGGCAGCCAGGAACCCAAGGACTCCTCGCGGCCGGGCACGCTGGCGCCGGCCCTGCGTGACACGTTCGAGGCGACCTCCGGCGGGCATCCCGTCGCGGCCGTCCTGGCGTTCATGGTGTTCCTGCTCGCGTACACGCCGTGCATGGCGACCCTGGCCGCGCAGTGGCAGGAGATCGGGCCGCGCTTCACCCTGATCGGCCTCGTCACGCAACTGTCGGTGGCCTGGCTGCTGGCGCTGGCCGTCTTCCGCGTCGGCAGGATCTTCCTGTGAACGGGGCGCTGCGGCAGGTCCTGGCCGAGATCGTCGCCGCGCGCGGCACCGCGCACCTGGGCGAGATCGCCCGGCGGGCCGGGATCACGCGGGACGAGGCCGAGGCGATCGTGGACTACTGGGTCGAACGCGGCCGGCTGTCACGGGACCGGCTCGGCGGCTGCCCGCCGCGCGGCTGCGGCGGCTGCGCGCTCGCCGACGGCTGCTCGGCCCGCGACGGGCAGGCGCAGGTCACCGCCATCACGGTACGTCCGCGGGCGGCGCGGGAGCCGGAGCCGGGCGGCGGGTGAGCCGCCTGGCCGTCTCGGCCACCGACTCCAGCACGCGCTCGGCCTCCTCGGCGTCGTAGCCGATGTGCTTGCGCTTGCGCACCCCGTACGTGTGCAGCGTGACGTGCTCGTCCGGGACGACGCCGTGGCGCGCGAGCGTGGACAGCACGCAGGTCAGCGGGCAGCCGTCGAGCGCGAGAACGGGACGTCCCGAGGTGGCCACGCGCACGAGCGACGGCACGTCGCCGCCCACCCCGGCGATGCACGACATCTCCGCCAGGCCCTCCCGGTCGAGCCGCAACGCCAGGTCGTTGGCCATCTGCGCGGCGCTGGAGCAGCCCGAGCAGGAGTACACCAGGGGCAGGTCGGCGCGTCTCGGCCGGGACATCGATGCTCCTCATCGCCGGTGAACGGGTCGGCCGCCATGGTGGCACCCGGCGGCGGCGCCGCGCCGCGGACCTTCGGCCCGCATCCGTGTGACAAGAGTCCCGTCCGCGGGCCGCCGCGCTCGAGCGGCCTTCGCCCGGCTCAGCCCTGCGGCGGGCCGGTGAGCACCAGGGCGAGGGCGGCGGCACGGTCCAGGCGGCGGCCCTGCTCGTACGCCCGCTCGTACGCCTCGCCGCCCAGCCGGTCGCGCAGCAGCGCCGCCAGGCGGGCCACGTCCAGGTTCGAGGCGTCGGGCGCCCCGCGCAGCTGCTCGGCGGCCCCCAGCACGGCCGCGGCCTGGCCGGGACGGCCCACCGCGGCCCGCAGCCCGGCCAGCGCCACGGCGACGTGCGCCAGCACCGGCATGTCCCTGGCCGACATGGCGAGCCGGGCCGCCCGCCTGATCCGCTCACCGGCCGCGCCCGGGTCGCCCAGCGCGGTCGCCAGGTGCGCCTGCCCGATCAGGACGAGCGCGCGGAACTGCGGCGCCGTCGAATCCGACGTCTCCAGGTGCTCCGACGCGGCGGCGTACTCGCGCGCGGCGGCCTCCAGGTCGCCCTCCAGCCGCGCCAGGTCGCCCAGCGCGCAGTGGGCGAACGCCACGTTGCGGCCCGACAGCTCGTGCCCGGGCTCCGCGCGCCCGCTGCCCGGGGTCGTCATGGCGAGCAGCTCGGCGCGGGCGCGCTCCACCTCGCCCTTGCGCACCAGGATGGTCGCCTCCCACACCCGCTGGTGCCTCAGGTCGCCGTCGGGGTTCAGCTCCCGCAGCAGCGTCACGGCCTCACGCATCGCCTCCAGCGCCGCGTCGAAGTCGCCGAACACGGCGTGCGCCTCCGCCTGCGACGTCAGCGCCAGCGCCAGCCCCCACCGCTCGCCGCAGGCGCGCAGCTCCCTGCACGCCTCGCCCAGGTCGGCGCGCGAGCCGCGCATGTCGCCGTCGTTCTCCTTCATGGCGGCCCTGACGGCGTACAGCATGCCGCGCGCCCACGGGTCGGGGTGGGACAGCCGCTGTTCGATGACCTTCAGCCCCAGCTCGCTGTCGTCGGTGAACAGCGCCAGCGCCGGCTGGAGCATCGCCAGCACCGGGTGGCCGGTGGGGGGCGGGGGCGGGTCGATCGCCTGCCTCAGCTCCTCGACGGCGGACGCCATCACGGCGTCGCCGCCGGCCAGCGCGCCGTTGATGAGGTAGGTCGCGGTGGCGATGAGCCTGGCCTGGCTGGGCGCGGGGCCGGGCACGTCCAGGGCGAGCTTGATCCAGCCGGTCGACTCGGCGCGGGTGCCGCGGATCGTCCAGAACACGCCGAGGGCGGCGGCCAGGCGCAGCGCCGTGCCGGCGTCGCCGGTGCCGACCGCGTGGTGCAGGGCGGCGAGCAGGTTGTCGTGCTCGGCCACCAGCCGGGCGATCCAGGCGAGCTGGTCGTGGCCGCGCAGGTGCGGCTCGGCCCGCTCGGCGAGGTCCAGGAAGTGGGCGGCGTGCCGGCCGAGGATCTCGTCGCTCTCGCCGCGCGCCGCCAGGCGGCGCAGCGCGTACTCCCTGATGGTCTCCAGCATCCGGTACCGGCCGTGCTCGGCCGCCTGGACGAGCGACTTGTCCACCAGGGCGGCGAGCAGGCCGAGGCTGCCGCCGGGGTGCGCGGCCGGGGCCAGGTCGAACCCGGCGACGTGTTCGGCGCCCGCCAGGTCGAACCCGCCCGCGAACACCGCCAGGCGTTCGGCCAGGCGGCGTTCCGGCTCCTCCAGCAGGTCCCACGACCACGCCACGACCGCCTGCAGCGTCTGGTGGCGGGGCAGCGCGGTGCGGCTGCCGGCGTTCAGCAGCTGGAACCGGTCGTCCAGCCGGTCGGCCAGCTCCCGCGGTGACAGTACGCGCAGCCGGGCCGCGGCCAGCTCGATCGCCAGCGGCAGGCCGTCCAGGCGGCGGCAGATCTCGGCGGCGACGTCCGGCTCGATCACCAGGCCGGGACGTCCGGCGGCGGCCCGGTCGGCCAGCAGCCGCACCGCGGGCTCGGGCGGCAGCGGCGGCACCGGGCCGAGCGCCTCCCCGGCGACGCCCAGCGGCTCGCGGCCGGTGGCCAGGACGCGCAGCCGCGGGCAGCGGCCCAGCAGCTCCTCCGCCAGGCGCGCGGCGGCCTCGACCAGATGCTCGCAGTTGTCGAGCACGAGCAGGACGCGGCCCGGCGACAGCACCTCCACCAGCTTGCCGAGGGTGTCGGCGGGGCCGCCGATGAGCGGGCTGCCGCCCAGCGCCGCCAGCACCGCCTGCGGCACGTCGGCCGGGTCGGTGACGGACGCCAGCTCGGCCAGCCACACCGCGCTGTGCTCGGCCAGCAGCTCGGCGGCGACCGTGGTGGCCAGCCGCGTCTTGCCCGCCCCGCCGGGGCCGACCAGGGTGACCAGGCGGTGCGCGGCGAGTCTGGCCCGTACCAGGCGAAGCTCGCTCTCGCGGCCGACGAAGCTGGTCAGCGGGGCGCGCAGGTTGGTGCGGGGGGAGCGGGCCGGTTCGGCGCGCAGCGCCGCCAGGTGGGCCTCGCGCAGCGCGGGACCCGGGTTGGCGCCCAGCTCTCCGGCCAGCCGGCGGCGGACCTCCTCGTAGGCGGCCAGCGCCTCGGCCCGCCTGCCCGCGGCGAGCAGGGCTCTGACGCGCAGGGCGTGCAGGCGCTCGCGCAGGGGATGGCGGGCGGCCAGCTCGCCCAGCTCACCCACCAGCTCCCCGGCCTCCCGCACGGATTCCCGCACGGATTCCCGCACGGCCTCCCGCGCGCCGGACGCGCCCGCCGCCCGCGCCGCTCCCGGCGCGCGCGTGGCCCGCGGGCCGGCGCCGCCCTCCCACGTCCCGGAGCCGGCGGCCAGGACGGCGAGCTCGGCCTCCGCGCGGTCCTCGACGGCGGCCAGCCGCGCCTCCTCCAGGCGGGCGGCGTACCCGGTGGCGAACGGCGCGGACGCCACCTCGCCCAGCGCCGCGCCCCGCCACAGCGACAGCGCGCCGGCCAGCAGCGCGGCCCGCCCGGCCGGGTCGTCCACGCCGCGGGCGCGGGCGGTGAGCCGGTCGAACTCGGCCGCGTCGGTGTCGGCCTCCAGCCGGTAGCCGCCCGGCACCGACACCAGCGCGCCCGGCTCGGGCAGCGCCCTGCGCAGCCGCGAGACCAACGTCTGCAGGGCGTTGCCCGGATCGGCGGGCAGCCCCTCGGGCCACACGGACGCGGCCAGCTCCTCCACCGTCACGGCACGGCCCGCGGCCAGGGCGAGGCGTACGAGGAGGGTGCGCAGCCGCGCGCCGCCCACGGCGGCGCCGGGCTCGACCTCCAGCGGCCCCAGGATCGCCACGCGCACACGACCATGCTGCCACCGGCCGGGCCCCGCACCGCGCGGAGGCGGAGACGGAGACGGAGACGGAGCCGGGCGGCCGGGGGTCAGGCCTTCCAGCCGGTGACCCCGCCGGGGACGGGCGCCGCCGGGTCGTACGGCGTGCGCGTGAAGATGAACGTGTTGAGGTCGAGGTGGTCGTCCGCCGCGCGCAGCGTCTCCCCGGCGTAGTAGCCGTCGAGGCCCAGCCAGGTGCCGTCGTCCTGCGGGACGAAGCGCGAGGCGCGCCCGCCGCCCACGACCGGGGTCAGCGACAGGCAGCGTCCCGGCAGCACCCGCAGCGCGTACGCCTTGGGACCCCAGTACCACAGCCCGGTCAGCGCGAGCAGGCCGGGATCGGCGGCGACCGGCTCCCACTCCTCGGGCAGGCGGGGCTCGTGCTCGTCGAGGATGTCGAGCAGGTCGGTGAGCAGGCCGCCGCTCATGCCGCTGGTGGTGTTGGCCATGAACAGCACGCCCAGCCGCTCGGCCGGGTCGGCCCACACGGTGGCCAGGAAGCCCGGCATGGAACCGGTGTGACCGGACAGCCGGCGACCGCCCTCGCGGGCCAGCTGCAGGCCCAGCCCGTAGCCGGAGGTCCAGGAGTCGCCGTCGGCCACCCCGGCGGGCTCGCGCATCTCCTCCAGCGTGTCGCGGCACAGGACGTCGCCGGTGTCGCCGGCCAGGAACGCCGCCCAGCGGGCCAGGTCGTGGGGCGTGGACCACAGCTGACCGGCCGGGCCCATCGCGACCGCGTCGTGCTCGGGCTCGGGCAGCACCACGTCGGCCCACGGGTGCACGGCGTAGCCGGTGGCGTGCGGCGGGCGCGGGCGGGCGGTGGTGGCGTTCATGCCGAGCGGCCGCAGCACCTCCTCCTCCACGGCCTCCAGCCAGGGCCTGCCGCGCAGGCGCGCGACCAGCTCGCCGAGCAGGCCGTAGCCGAGGTTGGAGTAGTGGAAGCGGCGGCCGGGACGGTGCTTGAGCTCACCCGGGCCCACCCGGTCCAGCAGCTCGCCCGTCTTGAGGCCGGGCGTGCGCTCCCACCACTCGGTGGGCGGCTCGGCGGTCATCCCGGAGGTGTGCGACAGCAGCTGCGCGACGGTGACGTGCCCGAACGGCGTGCCGGGCAGGTGCGCGTCGAGGGTGTCGGCCAGGCGCAGCGCGCCCTCGTCGCGCAGCCGCATGACGACCGTGGCCACGATGCTCTTGGTGATGGAGCCCAGGCGGTACTGGGTGGCGGCGGTGGGCGGGGCGCCGTCGACGCGGCCCCGGCCGCCGAACCACGCCAGCCGCCCGTCGCGCACGATGGCGGCCGTGACCGACGGCACCCTGTTCTCGGCCTGTTCGACGGCGAGCCTGCGCAGCAGCGCCCGCGCCGTCGTCTGTCCCACCTGGCTCATGGGCGTCAAGACTAGCGGCTGGGACGGCCCGTCCTTCCCGGGGCGACCGGCCACGGGAGCAGGTGGAGCCGCGGGGGTTTGGCGGGGCCGGGCACCATGTGGGAACCTGGTGGCCGGTCTCAGAGAGGGTCGCCCGTGACATCCGGCATGGTTCAAGGCGCCGTCCCCGGCATGGTGCTCGGCGACGTCCCCGCTCGCGCTTCGACGCGGGAGCGGCAGCCCTTCCGGCCTTGAACCGCCGGCCCTGACCTGGTCGTCCACGCCCGCCGCAGCGCGGCGCGGGCGGCTCGCGCCCGCTCCTCGTCGAAGTGCTTCTCGTGTCCTTAGCACGTTCGACCACGAGGAGTACGCGGTGTCCACCATCCGCTGGACCGAAGCCGACGTCGTCAGAACCGCCCGCTGGCACTCCGGGAGCGCCGCCCCGCCACCGCGCGAGGTGGTCGTCGCGGACGACCGCATGAGCGCCGCCACCGCCCACCGCCTGGCCCGCCGGGGCACGGCGCTGCTGTGGCGCGGCGACTACCACAACGCGCGGCAGCTGCTGCGGGCGATGAGCCGCCGCCTCGGCCACCCGCCGTCCCCGCGTCCGGGAGACGACCCGGCGCGGGCCTTCCACCTGCACCGCGAGGCCCGAGGGCGACGCGCCCGCGTCCTGGGCATGCTGCTCGTCCTGCTGGAGGACGGCCCCGCAGCGGGCGGCCCCCGAGAGGACGGCCCGGGAGAGGACCGTCCCGGGCGGGGCGGGCACGTGCTGAACCTGCGCAGGGCGCCGGACGTCCGGCAGGCGTGCGCGGAGGCCTACGGGCAGCCGCGCGGGCCGGTGGCGGTCGCCCTCACCGAGCTGCTGGGCGTCCTCGGGGCGCACCAGTGGCGGGTCAGGGGTGTCGAGGTGCCGGCGCTCGGCGCGCGCATCCACCCCCACTACGGGGTGTTCTCCCCGGTCAGGGGCGAGTATGTCGACCTGGTGGCCCGCGCGCCGCTGCCGCCGGGCCCCGTGCCCGCCGCCACCGCGTTCGACCTCGGCACCGGCACGGGCGTGCTCGCCGCGGTGCTGGCCGGGCGCGGGTTCGGACGGGTCGTCGCCACGGACGCCGGCCCGCGGGCGCTGGCGTGCGCCCGTGACAACGTCCACCGGCTGGGCCTGGCCGGCCGCGTCACCGTGACCGGCCCCGCCCTCTACCCCGGGGGCCGCGCCCGGCTCGTGGTGTGCAACCCGCCCTGGCTCCCCGCCCGGCCCGTCTCGGAGCTCGAACGCGGCGTCTACGACGCGGACGCCGCCATGCTGCGCGGCTTCCTCGACGGGCTCACCGGCCACCTGGAGCCGGGCGGCGAGGGCTGGCTCATCCTGTCGGACCTGGCCGAACACCTCGGCCTCAGGACGCGCGCCGAGCTGCTCGCCCGCATCGCCGGGGCCGGGCTGTGCGTGCTGGGCCGGATCGACACCAAGCCGCGGCACCCCCGCTCGGCCGACGCCGCCGACCCGCTGCACGCCGCCCGCGCCGCCGAGACCACGTCCCTGTGGCGGCTCGCCCCCGCCTGAGCCGTGAAGGGGTCGTACCCGGCCCGCGCTCCCGCCGCCCGCCGCCCGCCGAGAGACGAGAGACGATCGGCGGAGGCGTTCCCCCCGCCGCTGTTCTAATCTTGCCCAGAAGCGGCGGGCGGACAGGGAGAGGGTCGTTCGGTGAAGCAGGACGGATCGGCCGGGCCCTCCGCCGCGCATCTCGACTGCGTCCTCGAACGCATCACGTACGCCAACGAGGAGACGGGCTACACGATCGCGCGGGTGGCGACCGAGCGGTCCGGCAGCGAGCTGCTGACGGTGGTCGGGCCGCTGCTGGGCGCGCAGGTGGGCGAGTCGCTGCGGCTGAGCGGGCGCTGGACCTCCCACCCGCGTTACGGCCGCCAGTTCGAGGTGTGGTCGTACGCGACCGTGCTGCCCGCGACCGTGCAGGGCATCCGCCGCTACCTCGGCTCGGGCCTGATCAAGGGCATCGGGCCGAAGATGGCCGAGCGCATCGTCGACCACTTCGGCACCGGCACCCTGGAGGTGATCGAGCAGCAGCCGGAGCGGCTGGTGGAGGTGCCCGGCCTCGGCCCGAAGCGGACCAGGATGATCGCGGCCGCCTGGGAGGAGCAGAAGATCATCAAAGAGGTGATAATCTTCCTGCAGGGCGTGGGGGTGTCCACGTCGATCGCGGTGCGCATCTTCAAGCAGTACGGCGAGGCGTCCATCTCGGTGGTGCGCGGCCAGCCGTACAAGCTGGCCGACGAGGTGTGGGGCATCGGCTTCAAGACCGCCGACACGATCGCGCAGGCGGTCGGCATCCCGCACGACAGCCCGGAACGGGTCAAGGCGGGCCTGCGCTACACGCTGTCGCAGGCCGCCGACGACGGCCACTGCTACCTGCCCGCGCCCAACCTCGTCGCCGACGCCGTCAAGATCCTGGAGGTGCCGTCCGAGCTGGTCGCCTCCTGCCTGGAGGAGCTGGTGGCCGAGGAGGGCGTGGTACGCGAGCCCGTCCCCGCGGGCGACAACGTGGTGCCGGCGGTCTACCTGCCGCCCTTCCACCGGGCGGAGCTGTCGCTGGCCTCGGGCCTGCTGTCGCTGCTGCGCTCCTCGCACGACAGGCTGAAGGCCTTCGCCGACGTCGACTGGGCCAAGGCCGAGTCGTGGCTGCACGGCGAGACCGGCGCGGAGCTGGCGCCCGAGCAGCGCCAGGCGGTGCGGCTGGCGCTGACGGAGAAGGTGGCGGTGCTCACCGGCGGCCCCGGCTGCGGCAAGAGCTTCACCGTACGCTCGATCGTGCTGCTGGCCCGCGCCAAGCGGGCCAGGGTGATCCTGGCCGCGCCCACGGGGCGGGCGGCCAAGCGGCTGGCCGAGCTGACCGGGCACGAGGCCACCACCGTCCACCGGCTGCTGCAGCTGCGCCCAGGCGGCGACGCGACGTTCGACCGCGACAACCCGCTCGACGCCGACCTGGTGGTGGTGGACGAGGCGTCGATGCTCGACCTGCTGCTGGCCAACAAGCTGGTCAAGGCGGTCGCGCCCGGCGCGCACCTGCTGTTCGTCGGCGACGTCGACCAGCTGCCGTCGGTCGGCGCGGGCGAGGTGCTCAAGGACCTGCTGGCCGCCGACGACGTGCCGCGGGTGCGGCTGACGCAGATCTTCCGCCAGGCCCAGGAGTCGGGGGTCGTGGTCAACGCGCACCGGGTCAACACCGGCCGCCATCCGGTGCTGGAGGGGATGAAGGACTTCTTCCTGTTCCCCTGCGAGGAGCCCGAGGAGATCGCCCAGCTCACCGTGGACGTCGTCGCCCGCCGCATCCCGGCGAGGTTCGGGCTCGACCCGCGGCGTGACGTCCAGGTGCTGGCGCCGATGCACCGCGGCGCGGCGGGCGCGGGGGCGCTCAACATCGCGCTGCAGGAGGCGCTGACGCCCGCCCGCGAGGGCATGCCGGAGCGCCGCTACGGCGGGCGCGTCTTCCGCGTCGGCGACAAGGTCACCCAGCTGCGCAACAACTACGACAAGGGCGCGGCAGGGGTGTTCAACGGGACGGTCGGCATCGTCACCGACATCCGGCCCGACGAGCACAAGCTCACCGTCCTGACCGACGAGGACGAGCCGGTCGACTACGCCTTCGACGAGCTGGACGAGCTGGCGCACGCGTACGCGGTGTCCATCCACCGCTCGCAGGGCAGCGAGTACCCGGCGGTGGTGGTGCCGCTGGCCACCAGCGCCTGGATGATGCTCCAGCGCAACCTCCTCTACACCGCGATCACCCGGGCCAAGAAGCTCGTCGTCATCGTGGGTTCGCGCCGGGCGCTGGCGCAGGCGGTGCGCACGAGGGGCGCCGGCCGCCGGCACACGAGCCTGACCCACCGCCTCGGCACCCGCTGAACCCGCTCTCCGCACCGGCCCCAAGGGGGCTGAACGACGCCTTGACCGGCCGTTGACCTGCCTTGACCTTGAGAAGTGATCGAAATGTGACCGAACTCTCCTAAACGAAGCGGCGTCTTACATGCAGGAGCATTAACCTTTTTTGAGGTGTGTACGACACCGTGGGGGAGAGGACTGTCTTGAACGTTGCGTCCGCTTGGAGAAAGCCTGTCGCCGGGGCCGCGCTGCTGGCCGCGGCGGCCCTGACCGCGTCCTGCTCGGCGAGCGGGAACGCCGCCAGCAGTGGCCCGGGCGAGTCCGACGCGACCACCGTGGCCACGCCGCAGGCCCCGGTCATCAAGATCAGCCCCGCCGAGGGCAGCGCCAAGGTGAGCCCTGACAAGAAGATCGTCGTCACCGCGTCGGGGGGCGCGCTGGACGAGGTCGTGGTGCAGGGCGGCGGGCAGCAGGTCGAGGGCGCGTTCAACACCGACAGGACCAAGTGGGTGTCCAAGTCGCCGTTGCGCCCGTCCACCAGCTACGACGTCTCCGCCAAGTCGGGGCAGACGGCCGCCACCAGCAGCTTCCGCACGCTCAAGCCGGAGCTGGAGCTGCAGGTGGCCGACGTGACGCCCAACGCCAAGGGCGAGACGCTCGGCGTGGGGGCGCCGATCATCGTCACCTTCAACCAGGCCGTCTCCGACAAGGCCGCCGTCGAACGCGCCCTGGAGGTGAAGGCGGAGAAGCCGGTGACCGGCGCCTGGCGCTGGATCAACGACACCGTCGTCATCTACCGCACCGCCAAGTACTGGCCCGCCCACCAGAAGGTGACGTTCAACGCCAACATCACCGGCGTCAAGGCCGGCAAGGGCCTGTACGGGGTCAAGGACTACACGGCCAACCTGAAGATCGGCGCCAAGGTGATCAGCAAGGTGGACGCCGGCAAGCACATGATGTACGTCTACAAGGACGGCAAGCGGGTGCAGACCATGCGCATCAGCGCCGGCATGGCCACCACCCGCGAGTACACCACCACCTCCGGCATCCACCTGACGATGGAGCGCGGCAACCCGGTGCGCATGATCTCGCCCGGCCGTAAGAAGGGCGACCCCGGCTACTACGACGTGATGATCAACCACGCCGTGCGCATCTCCAACTCCGGCGAGTACGTCCACGCCAAGGACAACGTCTGGGCGCAGGGCGTGCGCAACGTCAGCCACGGCTGCATCAACGCTCGCCCCGACCAGGCCAAGTGGTTCTACGACAACGTCCAGCGCGGCGACGTCGTCGACATCACCGGCACCACCAGGAAGCTCGAGTGGAACAACGGCTGGGGCTTCTGGCAGATGCCGTTCTCGGAGTGGAAGAAGGGCAGCGCGCTGCGCGGCGAGTCCTGACCCCGCGCCCCCGCGGCGGGGGTCAGGCGGCCAGGACGTGTCGGCCGCGGAGCCTAGTGGAGATCGCAACCCCTCCAGTACCAGCTGACCCCCTGGAACTTGTTCCACCGCGGCCAGGTGTACGACCTGGTGCCGTCGGGCCCCACCTG
Source organism: Nonomuraea pusilla (assembly GCF_900109355.1). GTDB lineage: Bacteria > Actinomycetota > Actinomycetes > Streptosporangiales > Streptosporangiaceae > Nonomuraea > Nonomuraea pusilla. Next base: position 355,237 of record NZ_FOBF01000002.1, on the reverse strand, counting down.
CATCCATCCGGTGTCGGGCCGTCCCTTGATCCGGACCTTGAACCAGACGGGCTGGTCGCAGCCGTTGTAGGCGGTGACCTTCTGGGTCGCCCGGCCGACCCGGTGCGAGGCGTGGGCGTACGGGGGCCGCGTCGCACCCGGCATCGCGGCCGCGACGGAGCGGGAACCCGCCGGGGCGGCGGTGCCGGCGTGGGACGCAGCGGAGCCTTGCGAGCGGGCCGGTGCAGCCGTCGCCGCCGTCGCCGCCGATGATCCGAGCAGCGAGACGAGCACTGCGGCGCCGGCGACCGTGAGGGCGCCGAGGTTCTTCCTCGTCATGAGCTTCCTCCTCCTCTTGATGGTCATCGAGGCCTCCTCGCGGGCGAGGTGGTGAAGGAAGTGTGTGGCGGGGCGTGTCGAGGATCGGTTGAGATCGCGTTGAGCAGACCCCGTCACGGGTCGCGGGCGCGAGACCGATCGTGCCGCCCGGGGCGTGGGCGGGCCGTCACCGAGTCGGCGGGAGGCCCGATGCCGGGTCGCTCGCGCCGAGGGCGCGCAGCAGGGTGACGTGCAGGGCCCGCTCGGCCTCCTCCCGCCCGACGAGCCCGGCCGAGACCGCCTCGCTCGCCGCGTGGCCGAGCCTGATCGTCACCGTGACGAGCCAGCCGGGCGGCAGCGTGGCGTCGAACTCCCCTGAGTCCTGGCCGCGCCGGATGACGCGTTCGAGACGCTCGGCCACAGGCGCGTGCAGGTCACGGTCGGCCTGCGGGGTGACGGGCAGGGCGGCGATCCTGGCCATGAGCGCCGGGTGGCGCCCGGCCACGCGGGAGGCGGCCCGCAGCACGCGCGGCAGCGCCCGCGCCGCCGGGCCGTCGTCGGGGTCGGCGGCGTCCATGGCGGCCACGGCCTGCTCGGTGATCCGCTCGACGACGGCGGACAGCAGCCGCTCGCGGGTGGGGAAGTGGGCGTAGACGGTCTGGCGGGTCACGCCGGCCTCGGCCGCGATCGCCTCGACGCTGACGTCGGGGTCGGCGTCGAGGAGCCGGACCGCGGCGTCGAGGATGGCGGCCCTGCTGCGCCGGGCGTCGGCACGCTGGTTCCTGGCCGGGGACGCACTCATCTCTTACACCTTGCCAAAGTTTCGGGGGCATGCAACTCTTACGGACTGTAAGAGATCGTACCGGGAAAGGCCCGGACGCCGAGGGGGAAGCCCGTGAACAGGCTCAGCGACACCGACCCGAGAAAGTTCATCGCCGACTTCGTCATGTCCTTCACCGAGGACCTGCTGCGCGACGACGAGGACCCGGCGGCGGTCGTCGACCGCTACCACACACCGGAGATCGTCCAGATCGCCGACGGGCACCGGATCGACCGCGACAAGCTCATCGCGCACACCCGCCCGGTGCGCAAGAACCGCCCCACCTGCCGGGTCGAGGTGCACGAGGCGCTGGCCGACGGGGACGCCCTCGCCGCCCGGTACACCCTGCACACCCGCATGCGGGGCAAGGACCTGTCCATCGAGGCGCACTTCTTCGGACACTTCGCCGAGGACGGGCGGATGCGCCGGGCGCACATCCTGACCCGCACCCTGCCCGCCCGGGAGGCCGCCCCCACCGCCTGACCCCCGCCAAGGCGGTCAGGCGACGGCGCGCGACAGGACGCTCGGGCCGCCCGGGGCGAGGGGCCCGGCCAGCATCACCGGGGCCTGCGACATGAAGCGCGGCTCGGCGCCCAGGTGCTCCTGCGCGGCGTGGACGGTGAACGGGTGCAGCAGGTACGCATCGCCCGGCACCCCGGTGGCCGTCACCTGCGGACGGTGCGCGCTGGCCGCGTCGACCAGCGGCCCCGCGGCCATCGGGTCGAGCACCTCCTCGCCCAGCAGCGCGGCCACGTCCCGGTGCGAACCGGCCCGCACCCGGGTGGGCGCGTCGTGCTCGCCCACGTCCGACAGCAGCACCAGCAGCAGGAGCGTGTGCGGGCGGCCGCTGACGCCCCACGAGCCGTCGGCGCGAGGGGTGTTGGCGTCGATGTGCCAGCCGCGGTCGTCGGCGGGCGCCACCCGGGGGAAGCGGACCGGCATGTTGCCCAGGCTGCCCCGGGGCAGCCAGCCGCCCGGCCCGGCCACCAGGTCCAGCGCCTCGCCCAGCCGCTCCGACCACGCGATCTGCCCGAACGGGCCCTCGCCCGTCAGGTCGGACGTCCACACGACCGGCTGCCTCCACCCGGACGGGTCGTCGGGCGACAGGCCGATGCGCTCCCACAACAGGGCGCGGGCCGCGTCGCCCACCTCCCGCGGCACCACGGCCTCGACCTTGGCGAAGCCTTCGGCGGCGAAACGGTCGACATCGATGATCGGCATACCCGGCACGCTAACAGCGCCGTCCACCGATTTTCCGGCCCGGCCCCGCGCCGAGGTCAGACCAGGGACAGCTGCGGGAAGCGCGGGCGGCGCACCGGAGGCGGCGGAGCGCCGCAGGGCAGGCCGTACACCTGGCACAGCTGCGCGATCTGCCCGGTGATGCGCTGCTCGTAGCCGGGGGAGGGCAGGCCCGCCCGGTCGTACAGCTCCTCGTAGCGGGCCACCAGGTGCGGATGGGCCTCGGCCAGCCAGCCGAGGTACCACTCGCGCGTGCCCGGCGGCAGCCGCAGCACCACCGGCTCCACCCCCCGCGCCCCCGCGCCGGCGATGCGCCGCACGGTCGCGGCGAGCTGGTCGGCGGCGTCGCTGAGCAGCGGCAGCACGGGCGCCATCAGCACCCGGCAGTCGACCCCCGCCTCCACCAGGGCCGAGACCAGCTCGAGGCGGGACTGCGCGCCGCCCGCGCCGGGCTCGACGGCGCGCCTGATGCGCTCGTCGACGAACGCGATGGACACCGCCACCTGCGCGCCCGCCTCGGCCAGCAGCGCGGCGTCGCGCAGCACCAGCGGGCTCCTGGTGTAGACGGTGAAGGGCACCGCGGCCTCGCCCAGCGCCGCGATCAGGCCGGGCATCAGCGTGTAGACGCGTTCGGCCGGCTGGTAGCAGTCGCCGCTGACGCCGACCGCCAGCGGCTCGCCGCCCCAGCGGGCCAGCTCGGCGCGCAGCCGGGACACCGCGTTGGCCTTGACCACCACCCGGGTGTCGAAGTCGCGCCCGGCGTCGAGGCCGAGCCTGCGGTGACCGGAGCGGGCGCCGCAGCCGCGGCAGGCGTGGGCGCAGCCGCGGTAGGGGGACAGGGCCCAGGACTGGGCGATGCCGGCCGTCTCGGGCACCCGCTCGATCACGGCGCGGGCCTGGGTCTCGTAGAACCCGTCGCGCACGACGGCCCGCCGCTCGATCGGCGGACGCTCGTCGACGGCGTCGACCAGCGAAAGCGCGTCCCAACCCACGCCCTCCAGTGGAACACGTTTTCGACTCGCTTTTCAAGCGGATCAGCCACACCCGGCGGCGCTAAACTAGGACACCTGTACCACTATTTACCCGTTCGGGGGTATGCCATGGCCTGGATCCTGCTCGCATTCGCCATCGCCTCGGAAGTCCTGGCCACCTCCGCGCTCAAACTCAGCAACGGCCTGACCCACCTCGGCTGGAGCGTCGTCGTCGCCGCCGGCTACCTCGTCTCGTTCGTGCTGCTGGCCCGCGCGCTGAAGCTCCAGCTGGAGATGGGCACCGCCTACGCCGTCTGGTCCGGCGCCGGCACCGCCGCGATCGCGCTCATCGGCGCCGCCTTCATGGGAGAGTCACTGAACCCGGCCAAGATCGGCGGTATCCTCCTGATCATCGGTGGCGTCGTCGTCCTCAACCTCGCAGGTGGCCATTGAACCCCCAGCAGGAGCCCGCGCCGGCCCCCTCCGCCGGCCCGCCCCCGGTCCAGGAGCGCGGCCGCCGCCGCCGCGCCCACCTGCTGGCCGCCGCCGTCGGCCTGCTCGCCGAAGGCGGCTTCGCCGCCGTCACCCACCGCAACGTCGCCCGCCGCGCCCGCCTGCCGCTGGCCGCCACCACCTACTACTTCGCCTCACGCGACCAGCTCCTGGCCGAGGCGTTCGCCCAGCTCGTCGAGGCCGAACTGGCCACCACCCGCGACTGGGTCGCCCGCCACGGCCTGCGCGCCCTGCCCGAACAGGTCGCCGCCGCCGACCGCGCCCGCCAGCTCGGCCTGTGGGAGCTGTACGTCCACGCCGGACGCGACCCCGCGCTGCAGCGCATCGCCCGCCGCTGGACCGACGGCTGCGTCCGCCTCGTCGCCGACGCCCTCACCCTGCCCGAGACCGACCCGCGCGCCCGCCTCGTCTACACCACCCTGTCGGCCCTGTGGCTGGAGCACGTCGTCGAGCAGCGCCCCCTCGCCGACGCCCGCGCCCTGCTCGACGCCGCCGTCGAAAACGCTTTGCGGCCCGCCTGACCCCTGCCTACACTTGCGCCCCGTGCTCGAACCCCGCTACCCGATCAGCACCAAGCGGCTCACGCTGCGCCCCTTCACCCCCGACGACCTCGACGCCGTCCACGCCTACGAATCCCTGCCCGAGGTCGCCCGCTACCTCTACTGGGAGCCCCGCGACCGCGACACCGCCCGCGGCTTCCTCGACAAGAAGATCGCCCGCACCGCGCTGCGCGAGGAGGGCGACGCCATCGACCTGGCCATCACGCTCACCGCCACCGGCGAGGTGATCGGCAACACCCTGCTCGCCTGGACCAGCCGCCGGCACCGCCAGGGCGAGATCGGCTACGTCCTGCACCCGGCGCACCACCGCCGCGGCTACGCCGCCGAAGCCACCCGCGAGATGCTGCGCCTGGGCTTCGAGCAGCTCGGCCTGCACCGCATCGTCGGCAGGCTCGACGCCCGCAACACCGCCTCCGCCAGCGTGCTGCGCAAGCTCGGCATGCGCCAGGAGGCCCACCTCGTCGAGAACGAGGTCGTCAAGGGCGAGTGGACCAGCGAGATCGTCTACGCCGTGCTCGCCCGCGAATGGCCCGCCGCGCCCGCCCCGGCGAGCGTGCTGCACCTGGCGCTGCGCTCCGACTGGGAGGCCGCCCGCCCGGCCGGCGAGTACCGCGTCTCCACCCTCGGCCGCACCCTGGAGCAGGAGGGCTTCATCCACTGCAGCCGCGACGCCGCCCAGCTGCGCACCGTCCACGACACCTTCTACACGGCCGTGACCGAGCCGCTGGTCGTCCTGCACATCGACACCACCGGCCTGGACGTGCGCGTGGAAGGCGGCTTCCCCCACCTGTACGGGCCGCTGCCCGCCGGCGCGGTCACCGCCGTCCACCCCTACCCGCCGGAGCCCGGCACCGCCTGAGCCCGCCCCGCCAGCAGCTCGGCCAGGTGGAAGGCGCGTACGTGCGCGAGCTGGTCGAGCTGCGTCCTGCAGGAGAACCCGTCGGCCAGCAGCACCGTGCCCGGCGCGGCCCGGCGCACCGCGGGCAGCAGCTGCGTCTCGGCCACCGCCACCGACACCTCGTAGTGGCCGCGTTCCATGCCGAAGTTCCCGGCCAGCCCGCAGCAGCCGCCCACGGCGCTCACCTGCGCGCCCGCCCGCGCCAGCAGCGCGCGGTCGGCCTCCCAGCCCATCACGGCGTGGTGGTGGCAGTGCGGCTGGGCCAGCACCCGCACGCCCGACAGGTCCGGCGGCCGCCAGCCGGGCAGCTCGCCGAGGAACTCCGCCAGCGTCCGCACCGCCCCCGCCACCACCGCCACGTCATCTCCACCGGCACCCTCACCTTCACCGGCACCGGCACTGTCGCTGCCGAGCAGGTCGGCGGCGTCGGAGCGCAGCACCGCCGTGCACGACGGCTCCAGCGCCACGATCGGCGTCCCGGCGCGCGCGTGCCCCGCCAGCGCCGCCACCGTGCGCCGCAGCAGCCGCCCGGCGGCGTCCAGCTGGCCGGTGGAGATCAGCGTCAGCCCGCAGCACTGGCTGTCACGCTGCACCGCCACCTCGCACCCGGCCCGCGTCAGCACCCGCACCGCGGCCTCGGCCACCTGCGGGGCGAAGTGGTCGGTGAAGGTGTCCACCCACAGCAGCACCCGCCGCCCGCCGGCTCCCGCCGTCCCGCCCGGCCGGCCCGCCCGCGCGGGACGCAGGCGGCGGAAGCGCCGCCCGGCGAAGGCCGGCAGCGGCCGCCGCGCGTCGATCCCGCCGGCCCGCTTGGCCAGCGCCGCCACCGGCCCCACCCGCAGCACCGCGTTGACCGCGGCAGGCGCCAGCGACGCCAGCCGCGCCCAGCGCGGCAGCCAGCCCAGGCTGTAGTGCACCGCCGGCCGCAGCCGGCCCCGGTAGCTCTGGTGCAGCACCTCCGCCTTGTACGTCGCCATGTCCACCCCGGTCGGGCAGTCCGACACGCACCCCTTGCACGACAGGCACAGATCCAGCACCTCCCGCACCTCCGGCGCGCGCAACCCGCCCGGCAGCCTGCCCGCCACCGCCTCCTGCAGCACCCTGGCCCGGCCCCGCGTCGAGTCCTTCTCGTCCCGCGTCGCCTGGTACGACGGGCACATCACCGCCCCGGGACCGGCCGCGTGGGAACGGCACTTGCCCACCCCGGTGCAGCGGTGCACCGCCGCGGACAGGTCGCCGCCGTCGTGCGGGTAGCGCAGGGCCAGCCCGCTCGCGCGCGGGGGCGGCGGCTGCAGCCGCAGCGCCTCATCCAGCGGGGCGGGACGCACGATCACGCCCGGGTTCAGCACCTCACCGGAATCGAAGACCGCCTTGACCTGCGCGAACGCCTCCAACGCGGCGGGGGAGTACATCAGCGGCAGCAGCTCGCCCCTGGCCCGGCCGTCGCCGTGCTCGCCCGACATCGACCCGCCGTGCTCGGCCACCAGGCGCGCGGCGTCGGTCAGGAACGACCGGAACACCGCCGCGCCGTCGGCCCTGCCGAACGGGAAGTCGATGCGCACGTGGACGCAGCCGTCGCCGAAGTGCCCGTACGGCAGGCCGGTCAGCCCGTACCCGGCCATCAGCTCCTCGAAGACCCGCAGGTAGGCGCCGAGCCCCTCGGGCGGCACCGCGGCGTCCTCCCACCCGGCGTGCGCGGGCGCTCCGGCAGGGGTGCGGGCGGACAGGCCGGCGCCGTCCTCACGGATGCGCCACACGGCGGCGGCCTGCGCGGCGTCGGCGACCAGCAGGCTGTCCAGCGCGCCGGACCCGGCGACCAGCGCGCGGGCGGCGGCCCCGGCCTCGGCGGGGGAGGAGCCGCCCAGCTCCGCGAGCAGCCACCCCCGGCCGCCCGGCAGCGGCGGCACGGCGTGGTCGCCGCGGCGGCGGCGCACCGCCTCGACGATGCGCGCGTCGATCCCCTCCAGCGCGACCGGCCGGTGCGGCAGCAGCGCCGGCACCGCGTCGGCGGCGGCGGCCATGTCGGGGTAGCCGAGCACGGCGAGCACCGTGTGGGCGGGGGCGCGCACCAGCCGCACCTTCGCGCCCAGCAGCACCCCCCACGTGCCCTCGCTGCCTGCGAACGCCCTGGCCACGTCGAAGCCGTTCTCGGGCAGCAGGTGCTCCAGCGAGTAGCCGGAGATCTGCCGGGAGAAGCGGCCCATCTCGGTGCGGATGACGGCCAGGTTGCGCCCCACGACCTCCCGCAGGGCGCGCAGCGCCGGCGACGAGCCCGCCGCGTCGGTGGACAGGCGCTCGCCGCCGCCGGTCAGCACGTCCAGGGCCAGCAGGTTGTCGGCGGTGCGGCCGTAGGCCAGGGCGCGCGAGCCGCACGCGTTGTTGCCGATCATCCCGCCGAGGGTGCACCTGCTGTGGGTGGACGGGTCCGGGCCGAAGCGCAGCCCGTACGGGGCGGCGCGGCGCTGCAGGTCGTCCAGCACCACGCCGGGCTCGACGGTGGCCGTACCCTCCTGCGGGTCGAACGCGGTGATGCGGCCCATGTGGCGGGAGAAGTCCAGGACGAGGCCGGGGCCGACCGCGTTGCCCGCGATGGAGGTGCCGCCGCCGCGCGCGGTCAGCGGCACGCCCTCGGCCGCGCACCAGGCCAGCGCGGCGGCCACCTCGTCGGCGTGGCGGGGGAAGGCCACCGCCAGCGGCGGCACCCGGTACAGCGAGGCGTCGGAGGAGTACTCGGCGCGGCGCCGGGAGGAGGCGTCGACGTCGGCGACGCCGGCCCGGCGCAGCGCCTCGGCGAGGTCGGCGGGGTTCAGGAGGAGTCCCCTTCCCGGCCCGCGGCGGGAGCCCCGGCCACCCCGCCGTGCCCCTGCCCGTGAGTGTGCCCGTGACCGTGCCCGTGAGTGTGCCCGTGACCGTGCCCATGGGTGTGACCGTGAGTGTGCCCGTAGGTGTGGCCGCCGCCCAGGGGCAGCGGGTCGCCCGCCCGCAGCGGCGCCGCCTCGAACCGGCCCTCGTGCGCCAGCACCGGCCTGCGGTCACCCGCCAGCTCCGGGTTGCGCTCCTCCAGCGCCCGCCGCGACTCGGCCGCGCGCCGCAGCCCCGTCACGTACTCGCGGTCGGCCCCGTACGTCCCCCGCCACGTCTGCGGCATCAGCTCCGGCGGCGGCGGCAGCGCCCCCGACGCCCGCCCCCCGAAGCCGAACGTCGAAGGCACCTTGCCCGTCTCCGCCCCGCACTCCCGGCAGGCGGGAAGCGGCGCGGTGAACGACTGGATCACCTCGAAGCGGTGCCCGCGCACGCAACGCAACTCGTAGATCGCCATCCTCAGCACCTCACCACAACGCGATCGAACGGGTCAGAATGGCCGCCACGTCCTCCTCGCCGACCGGGCGAGGAGCGGTGGCCAGCAGCCGCTGCTGCTTCATCGCGCCCTCGACCAGCGCGGGCACGTCCTGCTCGCCGTAGCCGACGCCGCCGATGCCGTTCGGGATGCCGATGTCGCGCATCAGCGCCCGCAGCACCGACGGCAGGTGGCCGGCCAGGTCGGAGGGCCGCTCGGCGTCCGGGGCGAGCAGCTCGGCCGCGCGCAGGTGCCGGCCGGGGTCGGCCTCGAAGGTGAACCTGAACGCCTCCGGCGCCGACAGCGCCACCGCCATGCCGTGCGGCACCATCGGCTCGTCCTTCGGGTAGCCGTCCGGGTGGAAGTCGCGCACCCGTCCGGCGATGGGGTAGGCGTTGGCGTGCGGGATGTGCACGCCGGCGTTGCCGAAGCCCAGCCCGGCGAACGTCGCCGCCATCGCCATCCGGCCCCTGGCCTCGGCGTCGCCGCCGTCGCGCACCGCGGCGCGCAGCGACCGCGCCAGCAGCCGCAGCGCCTGCTCGGCCCACATGTCGGCCACCGGGTTGGCCCCGCAGTACGGCACCCGCTCCTGCGGCTTCTTGCGCTCGTAGGAGGTGTAGGGGCGGGCGGTGTAGCTCTCCAGGGCGTGGCACAGGATGTCCATGCCGGCGGCGGCGGTCACCCCGGCCGGCTGGGTCATCGTCAGCTCCGGGTCGACCACGGCGAGCACCGGCCGCAGCCTGGCATGGCTGATGCCGGTCTTGACCTTCAGCTCCAGCACGTCCAGCACGCAGATCGTGGTCGACTCCGAGCCGGTGCCGGTGGTGGTCGGCACCGCGACCAGCGGCTTGAGCGGCTCGGACGGGGCGCGTCCGCCGCCGACCGGCACGTTGATGTAGTCCATCAGCGTGCCCGGGTTGGTGGTCAGCAGGTTGACGGCCTTGGCGGTATCGATGGCCGAGCCGCCGCCGACGGCGACGAAGGCGTCCCACGGGCCGCTCGCCCGCGCGTGCTCGATCGCCGCCTGAAGGCTCGCGTCGGTCGGCTCGACGTGCACGCCGTCGTAGACGTGCGCCTCGATCCCGTAGCCGGCGATCTGCTCGGCGATCCTGGCCGGGGAGCCGGTGGCGGCCACGCGGGCGTCGGTGACGACCAGGACGCGGCGGACGCCGTACTGGCCGAGGTCGAAGCCGATCTCGGCGGAGGCGCCGGTGCCGAACTTCAGCGCCGGGGCGCCGTAGGTGAAGACGGACTCGGGGTTGCTGGGCGCGGTGAACACTCGATCGTCCTTTGCTACTGGTAGAAGCCGTCGGGGGCGGTGCGCAGGGAGCGCAGCTGCTCGGCGTCGTGCCCGAAGATCACCGTCGCGTCGGAGCGCTCGGCGATGGAGCGGATCTTCTCCACGGAGGCGTACCAGGCGGTCAGGTCGTTGACGATGGCCGCCGGGGTGGCCGGCGGGCCGTAGGAGTCGCCCATGTAGACGGCGTCCGAGGTGAAGATCATGGTTCCGGTCTCGGGCAGGTCCACCTTCATGGCCATGGTGCCCACGGTGTGGCCGGGCGCCTCGATGAGGGTCACGCCGGGCAGGATCTCGGTGTCGCCGGAGACCGTCTGGAAGTCCAGGCCCTCGTAGTCGGCCTTCAGGTGCGCGCCGTCGAAGGCGCCCTCGTAGCCGAAGGCGAACTCCTTCTCCTTGTCGTTGCACACCAGGCGGGCCCCGGTGCCGGCGAACATGCGCACGTTGCCGGCGTGGTCGAAGTGCAGGTGCGACAGCACCACGTAGTCGAGGCTGTCGGGGCTGACGCCGAGCCGTCCGAGCTGGGCGTCGAGGTACTGCTCGTCGGAGACCTGGTCGTAGGGGAAGAACTCCTGCAGCCCGGTGGGGATCCAGCGGGTCTCCCAGTCGCGCGGGCAGCTGGTGTCCCACAGCAGCGATCCCTCGTCGGTCTCGACGAGGACGGCGTGGGTGGTGCACGGGTACCACTCGACCGGGCGGTCGCGCTCGGCCCTCGGCCTGATGGTGCGTCCGGGCTTGAGCAGCAGCCAGGTCAGGTCGCAGCTCATCGCCCCGCAGTCGAGTACGTGGAGTTTCACGGGCGTTCCCCCATCCAGAACGGCGGATTACCGGAATGTAGCATGCTGCATGCTAACCATCGATATGTCGGTTTGAGTAGGCTTCAGGCGGAAGAATCGCGAGGCGAAAGGGCCACGGTGCAAGCGGTCGACGGCACGTCCACCCTGACGGATCAGGTCTTCGAGTCCGTCCGCAAGGCCATCCACTCCGGCGAGCTGCGCCCAGGACAGCTCTACTCCGTCTACCAGCTCGCCGCCGAGCTCAAGGTCTCACGCACCCCCGTACGCGAGGCCATGCTGCGCCTGGCCGAGGCCGGGCTCGTCCGCTTCGAGCGCAGCCGCGGCTTCCGCGTCCTGCGCAGCGACCCCAAGGAGATCGCCGAGGTCTTCCACCTGCGGCTGCTGCTGGAGGTGCCCGCCGCCCGGCTGGCCGCCCACCGCCGCGACCCCGCCCTGCTGCAGGCCATGCGCGCCGAACTGGAGGAGATGCGCGAGGCCGCGGCCGCCCACGACGAGCCGCGCTTCATGCGCCACGACGCCGCCTTCCACCGCCTGCTGCTGCAGGGCGGGCACAACGGCAAGCTCGTCGGCATCGTCGACAACCTGCGCGACGCCACCATCACCCTCGGCGCCTCCACCGTCGACCGCTCACGCTCCCTGCCCGACATCGCCCGCGAGCACGAGCCCATCCTCGCGGCCCTGGAGGCCGGCGACGCCGAGGCCGTGGCCGCCGCCATGCGCACGCACATCGGCCACACCGGCGAGCTGCTGCTCGCCCAGGCCGCCGCCGCCAACGGCGTACCCGTCGACCCCGACGACCTGGCCCTCATCCGCGCCACCTCCGCCTGACACCCTCCGCCTGACACCCTCCGCCGGCGCCCGGCGGACACGCCTGCCGGGCCCCTTCCGCCTGCCCGCGCACCCTTGTCGCCCTGTCGGCTCCTTCGACGCCTTCAAGGCCCCCCTGCACTACCGCAACGTCCGCCCCGACTACGTCGAGCGGCTGTGGGACCTGGTCGACAGGGCCGACGTCGCCGCCCGCCACACCGCCGCCACCTCCACCTGACCCAGCACGCGGGACGAGCCGCCCGACCCGGCGCCCGCCCGCCGGCCTTCCTCGACAAGACGGTCCACCCGGCAGGCGGGCACCGCCCCCGGCCTCATCCCGGGCCTCACCCCGGCCTCACCCCGGGCCTCACCCCGGCCTCACCCGGGCAGCCGCCAGGACGCCGTCCACAGCCGCTCGCCCGACCGCTGATCCAGCCGCCGCAGGAACGACAGCACCCCCGACGCCCCCGTCGCCCACGTGAACCCCGCCTTGTCCAGGTCGTTGCCCGGGAAGACCGGCGCGTCCGGCTCCCCGCCGCCCCGCACCAGCATCAGCACCGCGACCTCCTCGGCCCCCCGCCAGTAGAACTCGTCGCCCGTCAGCAACGCCAGATCGATCAGGCACTCGCCGATCCCCGCCAGACCGCAGCACTGCGACACCACCCACGCCTGCGGCGCCAGCGCCAGGCACGCCCGCGCCCCCCGCTCGGCCAGCTCCACGTAGCGGTCCTCACCCAGCGCCCGCCCGGCGTGCGCCAGCGCCCCCGCGACACCCGACATCCCCTGGCACCACGACGCCCCCATCGGCCTGGCCGCGGGCCCCGCCAGCTCCTCCAGCAGCACCCCGGCCACCTCCGCCAGCTCCGCGAACCGCCCGGCCGCCGCCCGCCCCACCCGCTCGTCACCCGTCGCCTCCCACAGCGACAGCAGGAAGTCCCCGCAACCCGCCGCGCCGTGCGCGAACGCCGACTCCACCGCCACACCCGTGCCCGGCTGCGCCGGCGCCACCGCGTCCCGCGACTGGCTCACCTCGCCCGCCATCAGCAGCCGGCCGCACTCGGCCGCCACCTCCACGTGGCGCGGGTCCCGCTCCAGCGCCGCCAGCGCCAGATGGCCCGCGCCGATGCCCGCCACCCCGTGCGCCTGGTCGGCACGCTGATCGCCGCCCAGCTCGACCGGCAGCGCCCGCTCCAGCTCCGGTGCCCCCGACGACCGGGCCGCCGCCAGGAACAACGCCGTCCCCGTACGGCCGAAGTACAGCCCCGGCGGCAACACGACAGGCGGCATCACCCGCGCCGTCCACCGCGCCAGATCCACCCCCACCGCCCTGGCCCGCGGATGGTGCAGCAGCTCCATGCCCAGCCCCGCCGAGCCGCCGTACACGTTCGTCACCGGCGGGCTCGACCTGCGCGCCCCCTCCGGAGCCTCCATCAACCCCTCGGCGAAAGTGACGCAGGCCCGCGTCGTGTGCTCCATCACCCGCGACAAAAGCTCCCCGCTCCAGCGCGGCACCGCGATCACCGTACGGTCCCGGCCGTCCAGCCGCCCCGCCCGCAGGTCGTCGGCCGCCCGGCCGCGCTCGGCCGCCTCCAGGCTCATCAGGCGCGGCAGCAGCCCCCGCACCCCGGTCCTGACACCGGGGAACAGCCGCTCCAGGCACATGAGCGTCCGCTCCAGGTTCCGCACCGGATCCGCGTCGATCATGACCGGGTTCATCCCGGCGCAGGCGAAGAACAGCGTCGCCCCCAGCGAGAAGTAGTCGTCGGACGGCTCGGAGTCACGCCCCGAACGCTGGTCCGGCACGCTGTAGCCGCGCGTCCACCCCGGCAGCTGCAGCCCCTCGTACCGGCTGTTGCCGAAGTCGATCAGCGTGCACCGGCCGTCCTCACCGATCACCACGTTCTTCGGCGACAGATCCCTGACCACCACGCCCCGCCCGTGCACCGCGTCCAGCACCGCCAGCAGCCGCCCGGCCAGCGCGGCCAGGTCCCGCTCGCCGCCGCCGTCGGTGAACAGGCCCCGCTCGCCCACGAACCTGTTCAGGTCCAGGCTGCCGGCGTCCGTCATCACCAGGAACTCGTCGTCGCCGTGCCGGAAGTGGTCCAGCGGGCGCGGCACCCCCTCCACGCCGCGCAGCGCCTTCAGCACCCGCAGCTCGTTACGCAGGTACATGCGCAGATCCCAGCCCTGCGGGTTCTCCCCGACGTAGGCGCGCGCCTCCTTGACGACGACCGGCCGGCCCGAGGGGTCGGCGGCGCGGTAGACGTTGCCGCGCGGGCCGCGCACCACCCCGGAGGTGACCCGGTACCGGTTGCCGATCAGCCGCGCCGGCGCCGTCTCGCTCGCAGGTTCCCTCGCCTGCCGGGCCGCGCCGGCGGCGGGCGGGCGGAACGGGTCGGACGCCCACGGCGGGCACGAGAACTCCGGCCCCGCCGCGCCCGGCAGCCGCTCACCGTCCGGCCCCACCACGACCAGCTCGAAATCGCCGTTGTCGTCCACCCGGTACTGCGGCGCGAACGGCGCGTACCGGTAGTACACCGGCGCGTCCTGGCGCACCCGCCGGTCGCTCACGATCCGCGGCCCCGCCATCCCGGCCAGCGCGTCCGCCAGCGCGTGCCCCAGCGCCACCACCCGGTCCTGCGCCGGATAGGCGGTGATCGCCTTGCCCACCGCGCCCGCGTCCACGTCGCCGGAGTTCAGCTCCCTGAGCGTCTCGGCCGAACGCGCCACCTTGAAGTCGCAACCGTGCTCCAGCAGCACCGGCAGCGCCCGCTCGATCGTCTCGCCCAGCGTGCCGGGACGCGCCGAGACGTGCAGCTTCCACCCCTGCGCCGGAATGCCGCCGGAAGGGGAGTGCACGCTCACCCACGTGTCGTCCTCATAAACATCACGCCCATGCTCGGCAGCGAATCCGGTAAGAATTTCCAGCACATCGACGGCGACAGACGCGGCCATACTCTCCACTCCGGTGACAGACTCCACTGAAAACGTCGGGAAAAACCCGCCGGATTATCCGGCCACGCGGAAGCGGCGGCCCCGCGAAATCGCGGAACCGCACGCCGTCATTTCCGGGTCAGACGATGGAAGGGCAGCAGGGGAAGCTGCTGCACACCGTCCGCTTGCAGGTGTTCGCGCAGGCCTGCGGGCCGTGCAGCAGCTTGGCGAGCTCGCCGTCGAAGTCGACGTCGAAGTCCTCGAACTCGAGGACGCCCGCGTCGCGGGGCTCCAGCGCCAGTACCGACATGAGGGCTCCTTTCTTTGGCCGCGGTGAACGGCCGGGATGGGTCCCACACCCGGGAAAAACATCGGATAGACGCAATTACCCGGGCCATGACCGCGACCCACAATGCCGGGTCACGGCCAAACTCTGGCATTATGGGCACACCCCGGCAGGCCTGTCCACAGGCAACCCGCCACCCGCCCCGTACCCGCCGGAGCCCCTTTCCAGGCACCTTTACACGCCAGATGACTTCACCTACATTGGCCGGGTGGTCCGCCGGAGAACGCAGCTCGGATGAAACTTTGGGGGACGTGGCGACACACGGCCACGAGCACCGAACCGCACCAGAAACCCGACGACGAACCCGACGACAGACGCGACACCGCCCCGGACGACAGGTCCGGCCTGGAGACGGCCTACTGGGAGACCCACGACGAGGAACTCCTCAACGCCGGCCTGGCCGCCATCGCCCGCCGCCTGCCCTTCCTCGTCGCCTCCGCCCTGCGCCTGGCCTGGCAGGCCGGCCGCCGCGACACCGCCGTCGCCCTCGCCGGCAACGTCCTGGCCGGAGCGTTCACCGTCTACGGCTTCGTCGCCACCTCCGACGTCCTGACCTCCCTGTTCGCCGGCGGCCCGACCCCCGGACGCGTCCGCGACGCCCTGCCCTCCCTGGCCCTCCTCGCGGCCGCCGCCACCCTGCGCGGCGCCCTCCTGACCGCCGCCACCTGGGCCCAGGCCCGCCTCAAACCCCAGGTCGAACGCCTCGCCGAAACCCGCCTGCTCGACCTGACCACCCGCGTCGACCTGGCCGCCTTCGACGACGACGACTTCCACAACGCCATGCGCCGCGCCCGCGACAGCGGAGTCCCCGACACCGCCACCGTCGTCGAGACCACCATCGCCGCCCTCACCGCCACCGTCGGCGTCGCCTCCGCCACCGCCGCACTCGGCCTGCTCCACCCCCTGCTGATGCCGCTGCTGCTCCTCACCGCCCTGCCCGCCGGATGGGCCGCCGTCCGCGCCGGCAAACTCGGCTACCAGGCCTTCTACCGCCTGTCAGCCGCGCGGCGCCGCAAGTTCATGCTGTCCGACCTCATGGCCGAACGGCAGCCCGCCGCCGAGGTCCGAGCCTTCGACCTGCGCGACTTCCTGCTCGCCGAATACGCCAAGGTCGCCGCCCTCGAACAGCGCGTCCAACTCGACGTCGCCCGCCGCCGCACCGCCGTCAAGGCCGGCGGCGACCTGCTCACCGGCGCCGCCACCCTCGGCGTCTACGCGGCGCTCGCCGCGCTGCTGGCCGCCGGCGTCATCCCGCTCGCCGTCGCCGGCACCGCCGTCCTGGCCATCCGCACCGGCCAGACCTCCCTGGCCGGCCTCGTCCAGACCCTCAACCGCCTGTACGAGGCCGGACTGTACTTCGGCGACTACCTCACCTTCCACGCCCTGGCCACCACCCGCACCACACCCACCGCGCAAGCACCCACCGGCACAGGCGTCACACCTGCGGCCCCGGCCCGGCTCGCCCGCCTCACCGCCGACCACGTCACCTTCACCTACCCCGGCGCCGACCGCCCCGCCCTGCGCGAGGCCGCCGTCACCGTCGCCCGAGGAGAGGTCATCGCCCTGGTCGGCGAGAACGGCTCCGGCAAGACCACCCTGGCCAAACTCCTCGCCGGCCTGTACCACCCGCAGTCCGGCGCCATCCGCTGGAACGGCGCCGACATCACCCGCCTCGACCTGCGCGGCCTGATCTCCGTCATCGCCCAGGACCACACCCGCTGGCCCCTGACCGTCCGCGAGAACATCCTCATGGGACGCCCCCTCGACCAGGCACGCCTCGCCGAAGCGGCAACCGCCGCAGGCGCCGACGAGGTCGTCGCCACCCTCACCCACGGGTACGACTCCCTCCTCGACCGCCGCTTCCGCGGCGGCCACGACCTGTCGGGCGGGCAGTGGCAGCGCATCGCCGTGGCCCGCGGCTTCTACCGCGACGCCGAACTCGTCATCTTCGACGAACCCACCTCCGCCCTCGACGCCCGCGCCGAACACGCCCTGTTCGAACGCATCCGCAAGCACGCCGACGGCCGCGCCATCGTCCTGATCACCCACCGCCTGGCCAGCGTCCGCTACGCCGACCGCATCTACGTCCTCGACCACGGCCGCGTCACCGAACAGGGCACCCACACCGAACTCATGGCCCTCGGCGGCCTGTACGCCGAGCTGTACGGCCTCCAAGCCGCCGCCTACCGCCTCGACGACCACGCCGACCACCCCCACGGATGACCTCGTGACCACCCACCCACCGCGACAGCGCCGGGCCACCGCCGCCGACGTCCCACCCTGCCCCCGGCCCGCCACCGCACAGCTTCCCGGGCGATGCCGCCCGCCAGAACGCGACCGCGTGACCCGGCCCGCCACCGACGCCCCCCGTCTCCCCGGCCGCGCCCAGGCGGCGGTCGCGTGAACGCCCTCGTCACCGGCGTCCTCGGCTCCGCCCACCTCGCTCTCATCGCCGTGCTGCTGCCCGCCGCCGCCACCAAGGCCCGCGACCCGCGCCGATTCGCCTCCGACATCGCCGGCTACCGCCTGCTGCCCACCCGCCTGACCACTCCCGCCGCCCTGCTGCTGATCGCCGCCGAACTCGCCGCGTCCGCGCTCCTGACCCTCCCCGCCACCCGCAGGACCGGCGCGCTGCTGGCCGGCCTGCTGTTCGCCGCGTTCCTCACCGCCATGGCCACCGTCTCGTACCGCGGCCTGCGCACCCCCTGCGGCTGCTTCGGCGGCTCAGACGCCGTCGGCCCCCGCACACTCCTGCGCACCGGCCTGCTGCTCGCCCTCGCGGCCGCCGCCACCGCCGGGGGAGCGGCCCCGTTCACCGCCGCCCAACTCCTGTACGCGCCGCTCCTGCTGGCCGCCGCCCTCCTGCCGCCCCTGCTCGTCCGCCCCGCGCCGCCCCCGCCTCCAGGGCCCCGCCCCGGCGACCGCTTCACCGTCGCCGACCCCGCCCAGCCCCGTCCGCGCCCCACCCTGTACGCCCTCGTCTCCCCGGGCTGCGGCCTGTGCTCGGCCATGCTGCCCGCCTTCGCCGCCGCCTCCGCCCGCCTGGACGTCGTCCTGGTCAGCGCCGCCCACCCGGACGACGTACACGCCTACCTCGACGACCACGACATCCACCTGCCGCACCTCACCGACCCCCACGTGTTCGACGCCAACGCCATCCCCTGGCCGCCCTACGCCGTCCTGACCGGCCCCGGCGCCACCGTCCTGGCAGCAGGCGGAACCTCCAGCCCCGAGCAACTGGCGCTCCTCCTCGACCAGGCCCCCGCCCCGCACTGACACCCGGCCACACCTCGTACGGTCGAACACATGAGCTCCACCGACCACTTCGCCGGCGACCCACGCACCAACCGCGAACGCATGCTCGCCGGCGACCTCTACATCGCCGACGACCCCGAAAGCGCCCGCATCGCCCAGCAGGCGACGGCGCTCCTGGAGACGTACCGGCTGCAGACCATCGCCGGCGAGCACGAACAGGCCCGCCAGACCCTCACCCGCGCGCTCGGCACCCTCGGCCCCGACGCCTACGTCAAACCCCCGCTGTTCGTGGACTACGGCGAGAACATCCACATCGGCGCCCGCACCTTCATCAACCACAACCTCACCGCCCTCGACGTCGCGACGATCACCATCGGCGAGGACTGCCAGATCGGCCCCGGCGTCCAACTGCTGACCCCCACCCACCCCGTCGAGCCCGGACCGCGCCGCGACAAGCTGGAAGCGGCCGAACCCATCACCATCGGCGACAACGTCTGGCTCGGCGGCGGCGTCATCGTCTGCCCCGGCGTCAGCATCGGCGACAACAGCGTCATCGGCGCCGGCGCCGTCGTCACCCGCGACATCCCGCCGAACGTGGTCGCCGCCGGCAACCCCGCCCGCGTCCAGCGCACCATCTGACACCCCGTCCCCGCCGCAGGGGCGATGACACCGGGGGAGACGCCCCCTCCACGGTCGCGGCGGGGGAGCGGGCGCCCCAGGGAACACCGCGAACGACACGGCGGCCCGCCTCCTCACCCCGCCCTGAAGCGTGCCACCGCCTCCCCACGCAGCCGCCCCCGCGGCAACCTGCGCCCGTACGCCACCAGCAGCAGATCCTGCGCCGCCCCCGCCAGCGCCGTCCCCGAGCCGAAGGACCAGCCGAGATCGTCAGCCTGCAGCCGCACCCCACGCAGATCGGCGCCGAAGAACCGCGCCCCCCGCAGCGTCACCGCCTCCAGTTGCGAGAACCGCCGATCAGGGGCACGGCCCCGAACCGAACACCTCCCGCACCCTGTCCAGATGCACCACATACAGGAAGACCCGCCCACACCCCAGGCACGCCGACGCCGTCAGATCGCTGACGAAGCGACCACCCCGGCGCACATCCATCTCGCTCGACACGTTCACCCGCATCCGCCGCCCCTCACAGTCCGGACAGGACGCCGACCTCCGCGACCCCGACCTGCGCCGATTCGCCTCGCCGCCGCCGTCCGCTCCCACGAGGAACGCCTCACCGACCTGTTCACCGGACGCCGCCACCACGGCGCCCCCTCGCCATCGCCCTACGCGGCCTGCTCACCGGACTCAGCCAAGCCGTCGTCCTCGGCCTCACCGACACCGCCGACGAACAGTACGCCGCCGACACCGCCCGCGCCCTGGCCACCCCCGCCGTCCTCGGCCCCGCCTGACCACCGCCCCACACCGCCCCTTGTCGTCATGACGGCCCCATGCCCGCTATGACGCGGTTCTGTCGCATCCGAACACCCGTAGGAGGCCTGCCGGTAAGAATCGCACCACAGGCCCAAAGCGACGGTGCGTATAACCGGGGTCGAGAAGACCTGAGGGCCGCCGTTGGCGCTGATATGGATCTTGGTTCGCTCAAGGTCATACAGGGCAATTGCGGCGATTCGGCGGGAACGTCAACCCCGGCCCCCGAGCGGGGTGAAACAATCTTCGCATGAGCACTCTCGCTGAACGACTCCGCGCCGGGGTACGCCACGGCAGCCGAGCCGAGATCGCCGCCGTCGAACTCCTTATCGCCGACACCGAGAGCGGGTGGTTCTATCACGACGAGGGCGATTTCGTCTATTACTGCGTGTCGGACGACCGTGACAACGACACAGCAAGTATCGACTGGGACGAAGCCCGCAGATTTTTCGAAAACGCGGACCCTGACTACGAGATCGCGAACAAGATCGCCATCCTCGACTTCGCCATCGCGCTCATCGAAGACCGCTTCCGCCTCGGCTTTCTGAGCGACCAACAGCGCCGCCTATTCGCGACCGCAGCAGCCAATGCCACCGGGAACGGAGGGTAGAGGAACACGTGACAGGGCGTTGACCTGCGACTCGATCCCGGGCGGAGTGACGGGGTTGCGGCGATGGAGCAGCCACGTGCTGGTCGGACCGGATTAGCGGCCGCATCCTTGTCACGGCATCAAACTACGGCAATGGGATCCAGGTGACCGGACCGACCGTGCGCTCTGTCCGGTCAGGGAGCGATGTTGCCGGCCTCGACCCCCGTAACTACTGAAAACGCTCGATCCAGCTTTATCGCGCCGCAGGGCGCCTGACTCATCCCCGAACGCCCGGACCGAAACCGGCCCTCTGCGGGTGACACCGTCGCGCGCCGTGACCTGCGGCGACGCCGCTCGTTTGGGCCGTGTGGTGCGATTCTTACCGGCAGGCCCTGTTGGCCAGGCACGTCGTCGGCCAGGCCCAGTGCTCGCCGACCAGGATCCGCTGCTCGGCCCCTTCGTCAAGGACGTGGTCCGCGACCTGTGGCCGGTGCCGAGCCCCGAGTCGCCGGGGCGCGGTGATGCCCGCGATGGCGTTGCGGCGCCACAACGTCCGATCACAGGCACATGCCGGTACTCCGCCAGCTTGCCCCTCAGTTCCTCGGGTCGCCGTCGACCTGGCGGAGTCCACTCCCACCAGGCAGCGGATGGCATGAGTAGCCGCCGCCACGGCTTGGTCCAAGTCTCAGGAGGACGAACGCGCCGGGGCTGTTCTCTCCCATCCGCCGTCAGCGCCGAGACAGACCCAGCACGTGGGTGTCGATCTCTGCGATGAGGCTTCGCACATCCTGGGACCTCTGGGCATGGGCGGCCAGCTCGGAGCGGAGCTCTCCCAGCAGGGGCTGGCAGCGGATTGAAGTCACCATCGGAAGCCGTCGCACCGCGAGGCGCCCGGCGTGCACGGCCTGATCGAGGTCGCCTGCTGCGATGTGGGCGAGGCCGAGCAGCGCGCTGTGGCGCAGCGCTGATCGGCGGTGAGCGTCGGAGACGTCGAGGGCGCGTTGACGTAGCAGGGGTTCGGCTTGCTGGATGAGGTGGTTGCGACGTCGGGGACGTGGCGCGCGAGCATGACGAGGGCGCAGCTCCAAAGCGAAAGCGAGCGCCATGGCCACGCTGTCACTCGCCAAGCCGGGACCCGACCCGGCCGATGCCATCGGGCCATGGAAGGACCGGACGCTCAACGCCGAGGACGCCTCAAAGCGGCCTACGCCTTGCCCACCGAGGCCGAAAGGCCGCCGCCCTGGACGCCCTCATCACGGACTACTGAGCAGGGTTCCGGACTGCCCCGGAACAAGATCAACGCCGTTTGGGGCTCATGACACGTTTCTTACTGGTACCCCTAGGAGAACCGCCCCGGCGGCGGCGAACTCAAGCCCGTCCACAAACCGAGCGGGGCCGGGCATCCACCGCAGGGCCGCACCGATGACCGTCGTGACACCCCCGGACATTCGGCGAACCCCGGCCCGCTCCAGCAGGCGCCACCCCGATCTCGGCCAGGACGAGGAGTGCTCAGCCCGGACCTGAGCCCCAGCTCGCACACCGCCGGCACCCCAGCATCCCGACGGATCGTCACACCGCCCCATGTCGGAGGCGTCTTCCAGCACCGCGTCGGGAGGACCGGCGGCGATCACAGGCCCCCTGGGAACAAGCACGAATCAGGCCCGGACACCAAGCGGAGGTCGTCAGAGCAACGCGGCGAGCTCCGCCGGCCGCGAGAACATCGGCCAGTGACCGGTCGGCAGCTCGACGAAGGTCCACTCCGGCGTGCCGAGCGGGGCGAACGCCGGGTTCCCCGAAGCGATCAGCTCACGGATCAACGCCACCGGCATCGTCGAGGCCACCATCGTCTTCGGCGTCGCCGGGATCCGCTGCGGCCGCTGAACCGACTGGGTGACCGCACCCCACGGGTGCGGCGTCGCCCTCTCCCGGATCTGCGCCCAACGCTCCTCGGTCAACCCCGCGAACTGCCCGTCCCCCTCCTTGAAAGAGGGCACGTCGAGCGCGCAACCGTCCCCGACCTGAGCGCGCCAGGCCTTCTGCGTCTCCTCGTCATTGAAGTCGATCACCGCCACACCAGACGGCAGCGGCGCGGTGTCGACGTAGACGACCCGGCTGAGCCGCTCGGGGTACCGGTCGGCGACCGCGGTCACCGGCACACTCGCCCCACTGTGCCCGACCAGGACGACCTCCTCCCATCCGTCCATCGCCGCGACGATGTCACCGACATGCGTCTCCACGCCGACCTCCGCCGACAACTCCCCAGCCCTCTCCGCCAGCCCCGTCAACGTGACCGCCCGCACCTGATGTCCCGCGGCACGCAGCTGCTGCGCCACCTCGTCCCAAGCCCAGCCGCCGAGCCAGAAGCCGGGAACCAGCACGTAGTTCGCCATCTCATCGTCCTTCCAGTGATTCCGATGTCGCTACGCTAGAGCCGATAGCGGACAGAACCCGCCCGGATTAAGTGGGTGACCTGTGTCATATCCGGCAACCCGGATGCTGACGATGCTCGAACTGCTCCAAGCCCACCACGGGCTGAGCGGCCGCGACCTGGCACAGCGCCTCGGCGTGGACGAACGGACCATCCGGCGCTACGCCGCCCGACTCGCCGAACTCGGCATCCCGGTCACCGCCGAACGCGGCCGCTACGGCGGCTACCAACTGATGCCCGGCTACAAACTGCCACCGCTGATGCTCACCGACGACGAGGCCACCGCCGTGGTCCTCGGACTGCTCGCCGGACGCCGCCTGGGCCTCGCCGCCGACGCCACCGAAGCCGCCCTCGCCAAGATCCGCCGAGTGCTGCCCACCACGCTACGAGAACAGGTCGGCGCACTGGAGGAGACCCTGGACTTCACCCTCGCCGACCGCGCGGCGCCGACCCCCGCCGGCCGCGCCGTGCTGACCCTGGCCGCCGCGATCCGCGACCGCCGCCGAGTCACCCTGCGCTACCGCTCCTGGAAAGGCGCCCAGACCGAACGCGAACTGGACGGCCACGGCCTGGTCCTCCACTCCGGCCGCTGGTACGTGACCGGCCACGACCACCTGTCCGGCGAGATCCGCACCTTCCGCCTCGACCGGATCTCCTCCGTCGTCCCAGGGACGGCCTCCTACGAGATCCCCGACAACTCCGACCCGGTGCGGCAGGTCACCGCGTCGCTGGCCCAAGTACCGTACGCGCACATCGTCGAAGTCATCCTGCACGTTCCCCTCGCCGAGGCGTCCCGCCGCATCCCGCCATCGGTGGCCACCCTCACCGAGACAACGGACGGAGTCCTCCTGCAGACCCGTGCCGAGTCCCTGGACGGCATGGCCGCCATGCTCGCCGGGCTCGGCTTCCGATTCACGATCTTGTCGCCACAGGAACTGCGCCCCGCCGTCCGGCGCCTGGCCGAACGCCTGCTGGAACAGACGACGGAATGACACTCCCAACGCCCGGCCGCCGGAGACCACCGCGCAGCTGACGGTGATGATCAGCCCCAGCGCAGAAACGCACCACACGTAACTCCGCGACCGCCGCGGACATCGCCGCAGCCGTTGCTGACCAGCGACAACCACAGCTCGCGACCCGTTTCTCCCGCATTCCGACCGCACCCCCAGAAGATCAGCAGAAAGCCACCGAGGGAGGACGCCGTACAACCCCATCGAGCACCGGCGATGGTCCTCCACCCACCGACCCCACTCCGACCCCGGCAGACCGGCCAGCCGGACCGGGGGAGACCCGCCTCAGCCTCTCCACCGGTCACCGCCTCACGAGCACCGTAGCCCTCGCCACCACACACAACAGCCAACGCCACGACGAGCCGACGCCGGGACGAGCCGCCGCAGAGCGGACCGCCGCACGACGAACCAGAGCGGCCGAGCTACGGCCCGGCTGGGCCGCAGCGGGCCGGGCCAGGCCGTGTCACACCCAGGCAGGGACCAGGCAGACGCAGGCATGGCCAGGCATCGCTAGACAGACCCAGGCAGGGCCAGGCAGGGCCACGCAGGGCCACGCAGGGCGAGCGCCGGGCTCCAGCGCCGCGCGGGGCGCTGGAGCCCGGCGCCGGGCCAGGCCAGGCAGAGCGAGGCCGGCCAGGCAGGGGAGGAGGCGGGAAAGGGAAGGGCGGGCGTGGGCGGGAAGAGGCGAAGCGGGGGAGGGGAGAGCGGCCTTCCTGCTTCCTGGAGGGGGAGGACGGCCTTTCCAGCGGCACGCGCCACGCGGCGGGGCCTACTCTTGGACGAGCAGCCCAAGACGCTGCCGGAGGACCTCGGCTAGCGGGGCCTCAGATGTGGCTCCGGCCCCGCTTCGACGAGCCGCCCAGCGCTCTTGCCCACCGCCCAGCGCTCTTCTTGCCTACCGCCTGGCGGCCTTCTTACGCACCCCCTCCCGCGCCATGCCCCCACCCGACCTCCGCACCCACGAAAGCACCGCAATCGCCCGCACCCGCCTGAGGCGCCCCCACCCCGACAGTCAGGCGCACAGCACCCGCTCGATGCGGCGCGCCGCGAACCACAACCCCGCCACCACCATCGCCACCAGATACGCCGCATGCCCCAACGCGGCCCACCCCGGCGCACCCAACGTCAGCCCCCGCACCAGCTCCACCGCGTGATACAGCGGCAGCGCCTCCACCAGCACCCGCAAGACCAACGGATAATCCCCGACAGGCGAGAACGTCCCCGAGAACAGGAACAACGAGAACTGCGCCGCCGAGATCAGATCGAAGTCCTGCCACCCCCGCAGCAACGTCGACGCCGCCATCCCCACCGCCCCGAACGCCAGCCCCACCAGCATCGTCGCCGGGAACGCCGCCACCGCCCACCACGGATCGGCCAGCCGCAGCACCACCATCACCACCAGGAACAGCGCCGTGTACACCGAACTGCGCACCATCGCCCAGCACAGCTCACCCAGCGCCACCTCCACCGGCCGCACCGGCGTCGCCAAGATCGCCTCGAACGTCTTCGCATAACGCATCTTGAAGAAGAAGTTGAACGTCGTCTCCGCCAGCGCCCCGTTCATCGCCGACGCCGCCAGCATCGCCGGCGCCACGAACACCGCGTACGACACCACCCGCCCGTCACCGGCAGGAACGCTCCCCACCAGAGCACCCACACCCACACCGATCGACAGCAGGTACAGCAGCGGCTCGAAGAACCCCGACACCAGCACCAGCCAGTAGGACGCCCCCGAACGCAACGCCCCCACATTGCGGCCCACGACCGCACCCACCCGGCCCGCCGACACCCGCCGGGCCACCGCCAACGTCACCATCGCCAACCCCCAGCGCCCGAACCCGCGCCTAGTCCCGAAGCCGCCGTGCGAACGCCACCCGCGCCCACGCCACACCCGCCACCGCGAACACCACCAGATACCCCGCATGCGCCCACACCGGCCACGGCGGCGCCACCCCCAGCGTCGCCGCCCGGCACAGCTCCACCCCGTGCCACAGCGGCGAGACGTACGCGAGCGGCCGCACCAGCAACGGCAACTGCTCCACCGGGAAGAACACCCCCGCGAACAACGTCGACGGGATCATCACGAACCGGAACAGCAACGCGAAGTAACTGTCATGGTCGATCGACGCCGAGAACGCCGTCACCGGCGCCGCCACCGACAACGCCAGCAACGCCGCCACCAGCGGAGTGAGCACCGCCCACGCCGAGCCCAGCACCCCGAACGCCGCCACCACCGCCAGGAACACCACCACCGCGACCTCGACCCGCAGCACCACGTACGCCAGCCAGCCCGCGATCATGTCCGGCACCGACACCCGCGTCGCGTACATCGCGTGCGCCTGCCGCGACCACTTGAACTCACCCAGCACGCTGTAGGTGCACTCACCCACCGCCATCTGGAACGCCGTGGACGCCAGCACCCCCGGCACGATCCACTCCACGTACGGCACGCCGCCCACCTCGCCGACGTAACCGCCCACCCCCAGCCCGATGCTCGCCAGGAACAGCACCGGCAGCACGAACGACGAGAACACCGACGCCCGCCACAACCGCTTGTACAACGTCAGGTGCCGCTCCAGCACCGCCACCGCAGGACGCGCCATCAGTCCACCAACGTCCGACCGGTCAGGTGCAGGAACACATCCTCCAGCGACGAACGCCGCACCAGCACACTCGACGGCGCCAACCCCCGCCGATGCACCTCCGACAGCGCCCCGTCACCGTCCTTGGCGTACACCAGGATCCGGTCGGGCAGCACATCCACCCGATCAGCCACCCCCTCCAGCTCGGGCACCACCTCACGCAGCACCCGGTCACCGAACCGCAGCTCCACCACCTCGGCCGACGAATACCGCTCGATCAGCGACCGCGGCGACCCCTCCGCCACGATCCGCCCGCCGTCCATCACCACCAGCCGGTCGCACAACTGCTCGGCCTCGTCCATGTAGTGCGTCGTCAGCACCAGCGTCACCCCGCGCTGCTTCAACCGGAACAGCCGCTCCCACAGCAGGTGACGCGCCTGCGGATCCAGCCCCGTCGTCGGCTCGTCGAGCAGCACCAGATCCGGGTCGTTGACCATCGCCCGCGCGATCGTCAGCCGCCGCTTCATCCCGCCCGACAACGGCTCGACCCGGCTGCCCGCCTTCTCCCGCAGCTGCGCGAAGTCGAGCAACTCCTCCGCCCGCTCCCGCGCCTGCGCCCGCGACAGCCCGAAATACCGCGCGTACGTCGTCAGGTTCTCCCGCACCGTCAGGTCGGGATCCAGATTGTCCAGCTGCGGGCACACCCCCAGCCGCGCCCGGATCGCCGGGCCCTGCCGCACCGGATCCATCCCCAGGATCCGCAGCTCACCCGCCGACGGCATCGACACACAACTGATCATCCGCATCGTCGACGACTTGCCCGCGCCGTTCGGACCCAGGAACCCGAACGCCTCACCCGGGGCCACGTCGAGATCGATGCCGGCCACCGCGGTGAAGTCACCGAACCGCTTGACCAGCCCGCGCGCGTGAATCAAAGGCTGCACTCCAGACACGACGCCAGACCCTAGCCGCCGCCACCGACAGTTCCGCAACCCGATAAACCGTCAGGCCCCACACCCGAGACCCGACAATGAAGGGCATGGACACCCGAGCGGCCGCCCAGCGCTTCGCCGACACCTGGCAACACGGCTGGACCCACCACGACACCGACGCCATCGTCGCGCTCTACCGCGACGACGCCGTCCACATCTCCATGCCCTTCCGCCCGCCGCACGAGGGCAGAGCCGCCATCGCCGACTACGTCCGATGGTCCTTCACCGGCGAGACCGACCCCCAGGTCACCTTCGCCGCACCCCTCGTCGACGGCGACCAGGCCGCCATCGAGTTCCGCGTCCACGCGCTCGACGACGACCGGCCCGTCACCCTCGCCGGCTGCGTCCTCGTCCGCTTCGACGCCGACGGACTGGCCGTCCGAACGCGCGACTACTGGCACACCACCGACGGCCACGTCTGACACAGGACAACGAGGATCACACGCGACAACGCGGGCCCCGCCACACGGCGGAAACCCGCGAAACGGGCAAAAGGCGCGCCCTTAGCGCGCCACCCGCACCCCAGCCCCCGGGACACCCCCCACACCCACCGGAACACCGACAGGACCAGGCACCGCCCCCGGCGCGGACACCGGAGCCGTCATCGGAGCCACCGCCTCGCGAGCCTGACGCGCCCGCTCCTCCTCGGCCCGCCGCTCGGCGCAGCCACCCCCGCAATACCCGTTCGTCACGATCAACCGCCCCCGCAGCGGCGTGTACGCCTCCCTGCCGTCAGCAGGAAGAACCCCCTGACACACCGGGCATAAAACGGACCCGTTCCCCATGTGCTGCCCCTCTCGCGGCGCGAATAGCAGAACACCCACCCTAAGTCCACCCACCCGGAAAAGACAGTCAATCCACAGGGCGTCAAGACGACCGTCAAGACGCCCGCGCCCGCCACGCACCGCCGGGGGAGGGGAGAGGCCAGGTCAGGACGCCACCGCGATCGGCGCCACCCGCGGCGACACCGCCCGCACGTAATCGTCCGTCACCACCGCGAGCGGCCGCTCCAGCCGCGCCGCGTCGAAGAAGATCTCCAGCACCCGCAGCAGGCCCGGATCCACCACCAGCTCCAGGTCCGGGTGATGAGCGAACGGCAGAACCGCCCCACTCACACCGCCCGCCGGCTCCTCGGCCTTCTCCCGCGCCGCGCGCGCCCGCCGCCTCCAGATCGCCCACCAGCCGCCCGAACAGCCCCGCCTCACGCCCTCGGCGGCCACCGCTTCACCACTCACCGCGCGCCACTTCACCCGGCCGCACGCCAGTCGCCCGCGCATGATGACGACAGCTCGCGCACCGCGCCGCCGGGGGAGAGGAGCCCCGGCGCGCGTCGTCGGCAAGGGCGGCTCTTCTCCCGGTACGCGACTCGCGGCACGCGGCGCCGTCGCCGAGGGACGACCTGCCCCGAACCCCGCCGGGCGCGGCGAGAGCCCGGCACGAACAGCGCCGCGCCGGACAGCCGCACGAGCGAACCGGCGGCTCCCGATCGCCGGCGTGCCGCGCACGAGAGCATCGCCGGGGTGCCGCGACCCAGAGCACGGCTCAGGATCGGCGGCAGCGCGCTCGACGGACGGCAGGCACAGCGGCACGACCCGCCGTCCCGCCGCCGCGACGGCGGCAGGGGGGGTGGGCCGGACAAGCGCTACTTGACATAATGTTCATTATCGAGCAATCGGGAAGCCCTGGAAAACAGGGGTTCCCGCGCCGGATCCGCCGCCGCGGCCGACTAAAGCGCCGAGCGCCGGGCAGGTGCCCGTGCATGTCCAGCCTGGCCATCTCCACCCCGGGCCTGGTCGCGCTGACGGCCGTCGTCACCGCCGCCGCCATCTGGCTGATCATCCTGGCCGTACGCGCCACCAAACGCCCCAAGAACCGTCCAAGCCCCAGCATCGACCTGGTCGACCAGGCGCGCGAGCTCAAGGCGCTCGGCCAGATCCAGGAAGCCGTCTTCCTGGTACGCGGCGAGACCGGCATGAGCCAGCGCGCCGCCTCACGCTTCGTCAACCGCCTTTGACCCCCCACCCGCCCCCGATTCCGACATCCCGGCGATACCAGACAGAAGGTGGATTCTGTCTGGTATCGACACGTTCCGCCGGCACCTGCCGATCGACCACCCGGCCATCCGCCATGCGGGCCGGGTGACCGGCGAAGTCCCCCGCCGCGACTCACGCCGCACGCGCCCGCGCCCGTCAACCGGCAGCAGCGCGGCAGCACCGGTGAACGGCAGAGCCCTGGACCGCCCCTCCTCCCCCGGACACGTCCGCCCTTGACTCCGGCGTCAAGCAAGAGCGAGGACTTTCCCGGCAAAGCGGGTCAAATTGGGGCTGGTCAGCGGGGTTTCTGCCGGGAAATGTCAGTACGGCTTGCTGTTCCATGTCAGGATCAATGCCATGTTTGGGCCAATTGGGACAGCCGTTAACCAGTGGGGCCGTACGGGCCTCCCGCGGCGGTCCCGGCCCGCAGCCGTACTCCCCCGCCCGAAGGAAGTCCACCCGTGCGCATCCTGCTGCTTTGCTCCTCGTTCAACGGACTGACCCAGCGCGCCTGGCTGGAGTTGCGCCGCGCCGGGCACGAGGTGAGCGTCGAGCTGGCCGTCTCGCAGGACGTCATGGCCGAGGCGGTCGAACTGGCCAAGCCCGACCTGGTGATCTGCCCGTTCCTGAAGGAGAAGGTGCCCGCGCGCGTCTGGCAGGGCCACCGCACCGTCATCATCCACCCGGGCCCGCCCGGCGACCGCGGCCCCTCCTCCCTCGACTGGGCCATCACCGACGGCGAGCCCGCCTGGGGCGTCACCGCGCTGCAGGCGGTCGAGGAGATGGACGCCGGCCCCATCTGGGGCTTCCGCACCTTCACGCTGCCCGCCGAGGCGCCGCGCAAGTCGTCCCTCTACAACGGGCCGGTCGCCGACGCGGCCGTGGAGCTGGTGGCCGAGGTGGCGGCCAGGGCCGCCGACCCCTCGTTCACGCCGGTGCCGGCCGAGTACGTGGCCTCCCCCGTGCAGGGGCGGCTGCGGCGGGCGATGCGGCACGCCGACCGGGAGTTCTCCTGGGAGGAGCCGGTGGAGCGGATCGTGCGCACCGTGCGGGCGGCCGACGGCTCCCCCGGCGGCAGGACGCGGCTGCTGGACGTTCCCGTGCGGGTGTTCGACGTGCGTCCCGGGCCGCAGCTGCCCGGCCGCCCCGGGACGCTGGCGGGGCGGCGCGAGGGCGCGGTCCTGATGCACGCGGGCCAGGGGACGGTGTGGGTCGGCCAGCTGCGGATGGAGTCCGAGGGCGCGGTGAAGCTGCCGGCCGCCGCGGCGCTGACCGAGGCCATGGTGGCGGGCGCGCTGCCGCAGGGCCTGCTGGACGATGTGCCGGAACGCTCCGGGTTCAGCGAGATCACCTACGAGCGGCGCGGCCCGGTGGGCGTGGTGGGGTTCGACTTCTACAACGGGGCGATGTCCACCGAGCAGTGCCGGCGGCTGACGGCGGCGCTGCGGTACGCGGTGGCGCAGGACACGCGGGTGCTGGTGGTGCGCGGCGGCGAGGTGTTCTCCAACGGCATCCATCTGAACGTGATCGAGGCGGCGCGGCACCCGGAGACGGAGGCGTGGCGCAACATCAACGCGATCAACGCGGCGTGCCGGGAGATCGTCGGGTGTGTGAGCCAGCTCGTGGTGACGTCGATCGGCGGCAACGCGGGTGCGGGGGGCGTGATGATGGGGCTGGGCGCCGACCGGGTGGTGGTGCGTGAGGGTGTGGTGCTGAACCCGCACTACCGGACGATGGGGTTGTTCGGCAGTGAGTACTGGACGTACGTGCTGCCGCGGCGGGTGGGGGCGGAGCAGGCGGCGCGGCTGACGGGGCGGGCGCTGCCGGTGGGCGCGGCGGAGGCCGTGGAGGTGGGGCTGGCGGACCGGATGCTGGCGGGGCCGCGGGCGGAGTTCGAGCGGCGGGTGCTGGAGTATGCTGAGCGCCTGGCGGTGGATGCCCGGTATGAGGAGTTGCTGGGTGTTCGTCGGCGGGTGCGGGAGTCGGACGAGCGGCGCAGGCCGCTGGAGGCGTACCGGGCCGAGGAGCTGGCGGAGATGAGCCGGGACATGTTCGACGACCGCAACGGCTTCCGGGCGGCGCGGCAGGCGTTCGTGCACAAGCGGAAGGCGCAGGCCACTCCGGTGCATCTGGCGGCGCACCGGGAGTTGTCCGGCGCGTCGGGACCCGGCTTCGCGGTGCCATCTCATATGTGAGATATGGTCTCGTCCTGTGGGAGACGACTATCTTGCGCGGATCGGCCGGTTGATCCGCGACGCGCGGCAGCATCGGGGTTGGACGCAACTGCAGCTCGCCGACGCTCTGGGAACGAGCCAGAGCGCGGTGAACCGCATCGAGCGCGGCAACCAGAACATCAGTCTTGAGATGATCGCGCGGATCGGCGAGGCGTTGGACAGCGAGATCGTGTCGCTGGGCTACGCAGGGCCGATGCATCTGCGGGTGGTCGGCGGCCGGAGGCTGTCGGGCAGCATCGACGTCAAGACGTCGAAGAACGCGTGCGTGGCGCTGCTGTGCGCGTCGCTGCTCAACTCCGGCCGGACGATCCTGCGCAAGGTGGCCCGGATCGAGGAGGTGTACCGCATCCTGGAGGTGCTGGCCTCCATCGGGGTACGGGCACGCTGGATCAACGAGGGCAACGACCTGGAGATCGTCCCGCCCGCCCGGCTCGAACTGGAGTCGATGGACACCGAGGCGGCCCGCAGGACGCGCAGCGTCATCATGTTCCTCGGCCCGCTCATGCACCGTACCGACCAGTTCGAGATCCCCTACGCCGGCGGCTGCGACCTGGGCACCCGCACGGTGCAGCCGCACATGACGGCGTTGCGGCACTTCGGGCTGGACATCACCGCGACAGGCGGCTTCTACCACGCCCGGGTGGACCGGGACGTGTCGCCGCGGCGGCCGATCGTGCTGACCGAGCGCGGCGACACGGTGACGGAGAACGCGCTGCTGGCGGCGGCGCGGCACGACGGGGTGACGGTGATCCGCAACGCCTCGTCGAACTACATGGTGCAGGACCTGTGCTTCTTCCTGGAGCAGCTGGGCGTGCGGGTGGAGGGCATCGGCACGACGACGCTGACCGTGCACGGGGTGGCCTCGATCGAGCGGGACGTCGACTACTCCCCCTCCGAGGACCCGGTGGAGGCGATGAGCCTGCTGGCGGCGGCGCTGGTGACCAGCTCGGAGCTGACGATCTGCCGGGTGCCGGTGGAGTTCCTGGAGATCGAGCTCGCGGTGCTGGAGGAGATGGGGCTCGACCACGACCGCGGGCCGGAGTACGCGGCGGCCAACGGGCGCACCCGGCTGGTGGACCTGACGGTGCGGCCGTCGAAGCTGGTCTCCCCCATCGACAAGATCCACCCGATGCCGTTCCCCGGTCTCAACATCGACAACGTGCCGTTCTTCGCGGCGATCGCGGCCTCGGCGCAGGGTTCGACGCTGATCCACGACTGGGTGTACGACAACCGGGCGATCTATCTGACGGAGCTGACGCGGCTGGGCGCGTCGGTGAAGCTGCTCGACCCGCACCGGGTGCTGGTGGAGGGGCCGACGCGCTGGCGCAGCGCGGAGATGATGTGCCCGCCGGCGCTGCGTCCCGCGGTGGTGGTGCTGCTGGCGATGATGGCCGCGGAGGGCACGTCGGTGCTGCGGAACGTGTACGTGATCAACCGGGGGTACGAGGAGCTGGCGGAGCGGCTGAACGCGGTGGGGGCGCGGATCGAGACGTTCCGCGACATCTGACCTCCTTCGCCGGCTTCCCGGTCGCCGCGGGGCGCTGTTTCTGTCGGTGGGGGCCGCTACGGTCGTGCCCGGCGGGTTGTCGGGTACGAGCGGAGGAGGCGGCGGGTGCGGCCTGCGGAGCTGAACCGGTTGACGGTGGCCGAGGCGGCGGCGAGGTACGTGGAGCTGGTGCGGGCCAGGACGGTGACGGGTTCGCTGTCGCCGTCCACGGCCGAGGTGTACGCGCGTGACGTGGCGACGCTGGTGGATCTGGCGGGCGAGGCGACGGTCCTGGACGACCTGACGGGTGAGGACGTCGACGCGATCCTGCTGGCGTTCGCCCGCAGGCCCGACGGCCGCCGCTCCCCCGCCGGTCCGGGCGCCGGTCCGGGTGCCGGTCCGCGTGGCGGCTCGGGTGGCGGCTCGGGTGGGGGTGCCGGCGGGGGGCAGTCGCCGTCGTCGCAGGCGCGGTTCCGCAGGTCGATCTCCGCGCTGTTCAAGCACGCGGCGCTGGCCGGGTGGGTGCAGGTCAACCCGATGGCGCTGGCCACGGTCACGGCGCGGGAGCGGGGCGGGCTGCGTCCCCAGCGGCGGGCGCTGACGCGTGAGCAGGCCGAGGGGCTGATCGGGGCGGCGCAGGCGCTGCCGGGGTCGGGCGCCGGTGAGGGCGGGCGACGCGACCAGCGCACCGAGTTGCGTGACGCGCTGATCGTGCTGCTGCTGGCCACGGTGGGGCCGAGGGTGTCGGAGCTGGTGCGCGCCAACGTCGAGGACTTCTTCACCAACGACGGCGTACGGTACTGGCGGATCTTCGGCAAGGGCGGGCGTACACGGGATGTGCCGTTGCCCGATGACGTGGCGCGGGTGCTGCAGGAGTACCTTGCGCGGGGGCGGCAGGCGGGCGGCGAGGACAAGGCGCTGCTGCTGTCGTGGCGGGGGCGGCGGCTGGCGCGCGGCGACGTGCAGGCGGTGATCGACCGGGTGCAGCGGCGGGTCGATCCCGACCGGCGGCGTTCGGTGACGCCGCACGGGCTGCGTCACACGACGGCGACGCATCTGCTGGCCGACGCGGTGGACATGGACGCGGTGCGGCGGGTGCTGGGGCACAGCGACCTGTCGACGCTGGGGCGTTACCGTGACGAGCTGCCGGGCGAGCTGGAGGTGGCGATGCGGACGCACCCGCTGCTGCGCCGTCCGGGGCCGGCGGCCGGTTCCTAGGCTCCGCCGCCCCGCCCGCGTGTGCGCTAGGTGGGGGTGGGGGTGCTGCGGACGGCGAGGTGGTCGAGGGAGACGCCGAGCACGTCGGCCAGGGAGGCGATGGTGAAGAACGCGGGGGTGGCGATGCGGCCGGTCTCGATCTTGCGGAGGGTCTCCGCGGACATGCCGGCGGCGGCGGCGACCTCGACGATGCTGCGCTCGCCCCGGGCGTTGCGCAGTATGTGACCGAGCTGCTCACCGCGGAGCCGCTCCTCGGGGGTCAGCGGAGGTCGCACCATGGGTCCACTCTATACCCGGCATGCCCGTACCTCGATTTCTATACCGCTTCGGCCGGGGTAGGTGGCGCAGTCGGCGCAGGTCCGGCCGGGTGCACTGGTCGGGCGGGGCGCGGGGGTGTACCGAACGGTGGTTGATCGCGGCCGACGCCCGTGCCGGTGCTGTGGGTTATCGTGGCGGCATGGGTTGCTTCGCCGCTCTGCACATCCGCACCACCGCTTAGCGACGGTATCGCGGTTGCCGTGACCGCTGCGTCATCGCCTGCCCCGCCGGGGGCAGCGCCAGGGCGTACCGCCGGGTCGGTGTCCCGCGGCGGCCCGGTCCCGCGGCTGGCCGTGCTGCCGGATCGTCGTGTCTGATCGGGAGAGCGCATCCATGTCGCAGCAGTTCCCTCCACCGCACCGAGCTCCTTTCCCGCGCGCGCCCGAGGCGTTCCCCGCCGTCGCCGGCGAGCCGGCCGCAGCCGCCGCGCGCGCGAAGCCGACCCATGGCGTGCAGGCCGGACCCGCCCGGCTTCTCCTGATGGTCGGGCTCCCCGGCGCAGGAAAGACCACCCGGGCCGAAGAACTCGCCGCGGCGCACGGCGCGCTGCGGCTGACCCCGGACGAGTGGATGATCTCCCTGTTCGACGGGGCGCAGCCCGACGGCAAGCGCGACGTCCTGGAAGGACGGCTCATCGCGCTGGCCCTGCGGGCGCTGCGGCTGGGCACCGACGTCGTGCTCGACTTCGGGCTCTGGAGCCGCGACGAACGGTCGGCGCTGCGCCGGCTGGCGGCGTCGGCCGGGGCGGCCTGCCAAGTGATCTACCTGCCCGTCGACGAGGACGTCCAACGCGCCCGGATCGCACACCGCCAGGCGACCGCACCCCACACGACCTTCCCGATGAGCGAGGCGGACCTCGACGAGTGGCGGGAGCGGTTCCAGGCGCCGGATGCCGCCGAACTCGGCGGCGGCGACATCCCCGGTCCGCCGGCGGGGTGGCCGGGCTGGCCGGAGTGGGCCGCGGACCGATGGCCCTCGCTGGCGCACGGCGACGCCTCGGAGGCCTCGTCCCCGTCCCGGCGCGGGTGAGGCTGCGCGATGCGGTGGCGCTGCTGGCCGATGGGCGGACAGCGGTGCCCCTGCACCGGCAGGCCGGGGTGCGTCCGGGCGAGTGGGTGCTGGTGGAGGCGGCACTCTGCTGATCCAGCTGGCCGCCGCCTCGGGGGCGGAGGACGTACTCATGATCAGAGGAGGACTTCCACGTCCTCGCCCCGGCGGCCCGCCACGCCGACGCGGTCGCGCCATGCTGGACGAGCTC
The DNA here is from genome assembly GCF_900109355.1 of Nonomuraea pusilla. Lineage (GTDB taxonomy): Bacteria > Actinomycetota > Actinomycetes > Streptosporangiales > Streptosporangiaceae > Nonomuraea > Nonomuraea pusilla. Next base: position 319,590 of record NZ_FOBF01000002.1, on the reverse strand, counting down.
CTCGCCTGGGGCGGCGCCTTGAAGACCCTGCGTGACACCTGGCAGGCGGAAGGCAGGTCGGGGGCCGCGTAGGAACCGCGTCCGCTCCGAGCCTCCCGGATGACGCCACCGACGGGCGGCTCGGGAAGGGGCGCGGCGTGTGACGCCTCGCTCCTTCGTGGCCGCCGGCCGGTGCGGTCAGCGCAGGGCGTGCTCGTCGGCCCAGGCGGCGATGTCGGCCGCGATGGCGTGCGGCTGGTCTTCCGGGGTGTGGTGCCCGGCGACCTCGTCGTGCCGGGAGACGTCGAGCGCCGCGATGTGGGACGTGCACCAGTCGATCAGGGCCGGGCCCATCATCGTGCCAGGGCCGGGCGCGAAGGTGATCAGCAGTTTCGGCACCCGGGTGCTGGTGGCCAGCCACCGGTCGTAGGCCTCGATCCTGGCGACGACGTCGGCGGGCCGGCCACCGAGCGGCATCGAACGCGGCCACTGCAGCAGCGGCAGCCGGCTCTCCCTCGTCGGGTAGGGCGCGCGGTAGACGTCGAGGTCGGCCTGGCTGAGCGGGGTCGCGACGGTGCCGGGCAGCGCCTGTTCGATGAAGGCGTTGCCGTCGAGGATCATGCGCTCGCCGACGTCGTCGGTCTTGATGGCGCGGAACAGGTCGCGGCCGCCCTCGGGGAACTCCTGCCACGACATCGGTCTGACGATGGTCTCGGTGAAGGCCACGCCTCGTACGCGGCCGGGGTGGCGGGCGGCCCAGTCGAAGGCGAGGGCGCCGCCCCAGTCGTGGCCGACGAGGATCACCTCGTCGAGGCCGAGGGCGTCGAACCAGGCGTCCAGGTAGCGGGCGTGGTCGGCGAAAGTGTAAGCGATGCCGGGTTTGCCGGATCTGCCCATGCCGATGAGGTCGGGGGCGAGGAGCCGTCCCGGCCCGACGGCCGGGAGAACGTTCCGCCACAGGTGGGAGGAGGTGGGGTTGCCGTGCAGGAAGACCACGGGCGCGCCCGTGCCGAGTTCCTGGTAGTGGATCGCCGAGTCGAGGACGTTCTGGGTGGGCATGGGGACTCCTTGTCGCCGGAGGGGCCGGGCAGGGCGGGCGGATCTGGCGTGTGAGGTCAGCGGAAGGCGGCCAGGTTGCGGGCGGCCCAGGTGGCGAAGGTGCGGGGTGCGCGGCCGAGGACGCGCTCGACGTCCGGGCTGATCCGCTGCTCGGCCGGTGTGGGGGCGCCGAGGATGGCGAGGGTGGCGTCGGCGACCGGTTCGGGCATCAGGTGCAGCATCTGCGCGCGGGCCTCGTCGCGGGACTGTTCGACGAACCGTACGGGCTCGCCCAGCGCCTGGCCGATGGCGGCGGCCCGCTCGCGTGGGGTGAGGAGCTCGGGGCCGGTCAGCTCGTAGGTACGGCTTGCGTGGCCGGGCTCGCGCAGGACGGCGGAGGCGACCTCGGCGATGTCGGCCGGGTCGATGACCGGCAGCCCGACGTCGCCGAACGGCGCGGCGGCCGTGCGCCGGGCGCGGACGCTCTCGGCCCAGGCGTAGGCGTTGGAGGCGAAGCCGCCCGGCCGCAGGATCGTCCACTCCAGCCCGGAGTCTTTTACGGCTTGTTCGAAGGCGGCGGGGTGGCGGTAGCTGTCCGGTCGAGTGCCGGCGCCCTGCGAGGACAGCAGCACGACCCGGCGGACGCCCGCGTGCGCGGCGGTGGCCAGGACGGCGTGCGGGTCGTCGCCCGCCACCAGGAGGAACAGGGCCTCGGCCCCGTCGAACGCGGGCCGCAGGGTGGCGGGGTCGGCCAGGTCGGCCTGGACGTGCCGGACGTTGTGCGGCAGGTCGGCGGCGTTCCTGGAGACGGCGGTCACCTGCTCCCCCGCGGCGGCGAGCAGGCCGGCGAGCTCCCGGCCGACGTTCCCTGTGGCGCCCGTCACAACGATCATGATTCTTGCTCCGTTGTGAGTTAGTTGACTTACTAAGAACAGACCTTACCGTAGCAGACACGACCGGGCGACCGACACCGAGCCGACGCCTCAGGCCCGGCCCCGCCGGTCCACCGAACCCCCGGCAGCGCCCGTCCAGGCGCGCCGCGCTCGGCCATCCGGCATGAGGTCGCGACTGCCCGTAGTGCTCCGCCGCGACGGGACTGGCGCTCAACGCACGCCGCAGCGGCGGCTCTCCCTTTTCCGCCGGGCTGGTCGGGCCGCTCATCGTGCGGGCCGGGCGGGCACAGCTCCGGAAGCTCGTGACCGTCGGCGAGCCGCGGCGGATACCGGCACGGCCGGAGATCACCTGCCTGATCGCCGAGCGGGACGATCAGCCCGCCGGCTACGTCTCCCGGCTACGTCTCCCGGCTACGTCTCCCGGCTGCGGCTGATCGGCTTCCGGTCCGGCCAGGACCGCTTCGCTCTGGACGATCCGTACGTGGCCGGCGCCGAACACGGCCACCGCCTACGCCGGCAGCTCATGCGCGGGGGCGGCCGCCGAGGCCACGAAGGGCAGGACGAACCGCTGGGAGGTGGCCGAGGCCAACGAAGCGGCGCACAGCCGCACCCGCTCGGTGGTGGCGGCCCAGGTACGGGTTGCAGGTCCCGCCGACGAGGATGCGGTGGAGACCGGAAGGTGTCCTTCACCGGGCCGCCCTCGGAGGGTCCGTCGGTGGCGAACCTCTGGTCCTGCAGGAGCAGCGGGAAGTCGTCGGCACCGTAGCCGGTAGGCAGGCAGGCCGAGCCTGAGGGCGTCGGCCCGTTGCGTACGGCTGTCTGGACGGTGTCGCCCCGGGTGGCGCGAGGCGTCGGACTGAGGAAGGCCGCGGAGAGGCCCCACGGCGGGCGTCTGGTTGCCGGGCAGGATCTGTGTCCGGCCCGCCTGTATGAACGGCTCGAAACGCCGCACGCCGTCCTTGCCCGGCTTGGGGTGAAGCGGCGGGGCGCCCGCAGGGGATTGCCGAGATCGAGCGCGGCCCTCGGAGGTGCGGACCTCGCAGCCATGGACCCGGTGCGGGCCCGGATGTACGGACCGGCAGTGCGGGCCCGGATGTGCGGACCTCGGAAGTGCGGGCCCGGAACCGGCGCCGCAGGACGACGCCAGGCCGGACAGGGCCGCGACGACGAGGAACTCGCCTCGACGCATGGTCGAAACCCGAGGGATCTGTCCGACGCGGCGCCGGCGCGGCCCATCCACGGACCGTGCCGGGCCTGTGCGGCGCAGGGGTCCGGCCCGGCCCGGAGTGGTTGATCCCCGAGCCGGGCCGGCTCGCCCGCCGGTCAGCGCACCGCTCAGTGGCCGGACCGCGCCAGGCTCGCCCGCCGGGTCAGTGCGGTGGTCGGTCCGCTGGTCAGTGCGCTGGTCAGTGCGCCGGCCAGTGCGGTGGCCAGTGCGGTGGTCAGCTAGACATGCCGGCGAACATCCCGGGCTCGTAGGAGCCCCCAACGTTCCGGACGATCACGTTCATCCGGTTCGCCGCGTTGATCATCGCGACCAGGGAGACGAGCGCCGCGATCTGGTCGTCGTCGTAGTGCTTGCGCACCTGCGCCCAGGTCTCGTCGCACACCCCCTGATGCGCGTCCGCGAGCCGCGTGCCCTCCTCGGCCAGCGCCAGCGCCGCCCGCTCGGCCTCGGTGAACACCGTCGACTCCCGCCAGACGGCGGCCAGGTTCAGCCGCACCGTGCTCTCCCCCGCGGCCGCGGCGTCCTTGGAGTGGAAGTCGACGCAGAAAGCGCAGCCGTTGATCTGGCTGACGCGCAGCATCACCAGGTGCTGGGTGGCCTTGGGCAGCGTCGACTGCTCGATCGCCAGGCTGACGTTGTAGACCCGCTTGGCGATCTTGGCGCCGAGCTCGTTGGCCATCAGGTCGATACGAGGTTCCATGGTGTCGTCCTCACTCGTGGTGGTGGTGTCGCGTGCCGTCGCACGGGACGACCACAAGATGTCGGCCACCCGCCCCCTGTGACAGGACCCCGATGTGACGTGCGCCACCGCGCCGCAGTGTCACAAAGCGGCAGGAGGCGGCGTCCTGTGCATGGCACGGTAGAGAACGAGAACGAACAGCAGGAGCCGGTCATGAGCGAGCACAGCGACACCACCACCAGCCACCCGGACCCCGCCACCGAGGCGTTCGTCGCCCACCGCAACCTGCTGTTCACCGTCGCCTACGAGATGCTCGGCTCCGCCGCCGACGCCGAGGACGCCCTGCAGGAGACCTGGCTGCGATGGTCCGGCGTCGACCTCGACACCGTGCGCGACCAGCGGGCGTACCTGGTCCGGATCGTCACCCGGCAGGCGCTGTCCCGGCTGCGCACGCTCGGCAGGCGCAAGGAGTCCTACGTCGGCCCCTGGCTGCCCGAGCCGCTGCTCACCACACCCGACGTGGCCGAGAACGTCGAACTGGCCGACAGCCTCTCGACGGCCATGCTGCTGGTGCTGGAGACGCTCACCCCCACCGAGCGGGCGGTGTTCGTGCTGCGCGAGGTGTTCGACCTCGACTACGACGAGATCGCCGAAGCCGTCGCCAAGACCCCGGCCACCGTCCGCCAGATCGCCCACCGGGCGCGCACCCACGTCGCCGCGCGCCGCCCGCGCGGCGACGTCTCCCCCGCCGAGACCCGCAGCGCGCTCGACGCCTTCCAGCGGGCGGTCCAGACGGGCGACCTGCGCGGCCTGCTCGACATCCTCGCGCCCGACGTCGTCCTGCTGACCGACGGCGGCGGGGTCGTGCAGGCCGCGCGGACGCCCATCGTGGGGGCCGGCCGGGTGGCCCAGCTCCTGGTGGCCGGGCTGGGCCGGGTCGCCCCCGCGGCGTCGCTGCATCCGGCGCACGTCAACGGGCACCCGGCGCTGATCCTCCGGCTGGACGGCGACCTGCACTCCGTCATCACGCTGCGCATGGACGACGGGCTCGTCACCGGCCTGTACGCCGTGTCCAATCCCGACAAGCTGTCACGCGTGGAGCAGGAAGCCGCCACCCTGCACCGCTGAGCCGTGTCCCCGTGCCCGCCGAGCGTCCCTGACACCTCAGGACGGCACCGGCACCGCGCTCGCCGGACTTGCTAGCCATAACATGACTAGTTAGATTATGACTATGGCGCAGCGTTCCACCCTCGGACTCATCGTGCTCGGGCTGCTCACCGAGGAACCCATGCACGTCTACCGCATGCACAAGCTCATCGAGCGGTACGGCAAGAACCGCGTGGTGAACGTCAGACGCCGGGCGAGCCTCTACCAGACCATCGACCGGCTGACCCGCCTCGGCCTGGTGGAGGTCCTGCAACGACAGAGCACCGACAGCCACCCGGACCGCACCGTCTACGCCATCACCGACCTCGGCCGCGAAACCGCCGAACGCTGGCTGCGCGAGATGCTGCGCACCACGGGCGGCGAGTTCCCCGAGTTCGCCGCGGCCATCTCGGTGCTGGTCGGGCTCCCGCCGGACATCGCACGCAAGGAACTGGAGACCCGCGCCCACGCACTGGCCGCGGCACTGGCGGAGGTGGAGTCGACCCTCAAGGCCTCCCGCGAGGTGCCGCCGCTGTTCCTGCTGGAGGAGGGGTACCGCCGCGCGATGCTCACCGCCGAACTCGACTGGGTCCGCGGCCTGGTCGAGGACCTGCGGCAGGGACGGCTGACCTGGGACGAACCATGGCGGCGCGCAATCGCGGCCGCCCTCGAACCACCGGAGGAAGAGACATGAGCAAGGAGCTGTACCACGAAGTGAAGGGATCGGGCCCGTTACTGCTGCTGATCGCCGGCGGCACCGACGACGCCAGGGACTTCACCGCGATCACACCACTGCTGACCGACCACTACACCGTGATCTCCTACGACTGCCGCGGCATCTCCCGCAGCCGGCCCGACGGCCCGCCTGCCGACGTGTCGATGGAGACGCAGGTGGAGGACGCCCGCTCGGTCCTCGAAGCCGCCGGCGGCGGACCGGCGCACGTCTTCGGCAACAGCAGCGGCGGCCTGACAGCCCTCGCCCTCGCCGCCCGCCACCCCCACCTGGTACGCACGGTGGTCACCCACGAACCACCCGCCATCTCCCTCCTCCCCGCCGACGACCCCCGCAGGAACCTGGGCCGCGAAGTTGACGAGGCCTACCGCAACGGCGGCGTGGGGGCGGCGATGGCGGTCTTCGCGGCCGGCGCCGGCCTCGACAAGTGGGACCCGAACCCGCCCGGCGGAATCACCGAGTCACCCGAGGCGATGACACAGATGCAGGCCAAACTCGCCCGCATGCAGACCAACCTGGAGTTCTTCTTCGGGCACGCGGCACGGTCCTACCTGTCGTACGAGCCCGTCGTGGACCCCCGCAACCACGTCGTGGTGGCAGTCGGCGAGCAGTCGCGCGGACAACTCGCCCACGACACGGCACTGGCCCTGGCCGAACGACTGGGCGTCAGACCGATCACGGTCCCGGGCGGCCATGCGGGCTTCGTCACCCACCCCACCGCATTCGCCCACGAACTCCGCCACATCCTGTCCACGTCCTAAGATCATGGACCCATGAGCCAACCGCCCACACTGTCCGCCGCGCAGATCCCATCGGAACGACTCCTGCTTCGCACAACACTGCACGAAGCCGACCGCGAAGCACTCATCGAGCTCTCCACCGACCCCGAGGTCCGGGCACACCTCGGCGGCCCGCAGCCCCGGCACGAGGTCGAGCAGCGTCTCGACACACGCCTCGCCACCGGCGCCACCACCAGCCCCGGCAGCTACGTCATCGCCGACAACACCACCGACCAGGTCATCGGGACACTGATGCTCGCCCGCCGCGCCACCGACCGCCCCGGGCACGTCACCGAGGACGGCGAGGAACTGGAACTCGGCTACGTCCTACGGCGCAGCGCATGGGGCGCCGGCTTCGCCTTCGAGGCCGCGACCGCCGCCCTGCGCGCCGCGGCCCACGAACTCCCCGACCAGCCCGTCCTGATCGTGACCCAGACCGCGAACAAGCGATCCCTGAAACTCGCCGCCCGCCTCGGCTTCCGCCCCGTCAGCACGTTCGAGGAGTTCGACGCCGAGCAGACCCTCTGCACCGCCCCCCTGTCCACGTTCCGCACCTGACCACAGCCTCACTCCTCCTCCACCTCCACCCACACCCGCGTCACCAGCTCCTCCGGCGGCGTCACCGCCGGATCCGACACGTACACCTCCCGCATCGACCCCCGAACCGCGCGCCGCCGCTCGGCACACCAGGCCAGCACCGCGTGCGCGGTCAACCCCACCTGGTCGTACGGCCCCACATGCGTCGCCGCCGCGAACACCCCTCCCGGCAGCTCCGCCGCCTCCAGACCGCCGCCGCTCTCCCACGCCGCGCTCCCCGCGCCCGGCGAGCCGTCCAGGACGGCCGCCACCATCACCGGCACCGGCTCGTCCAGCTCCACCGGGAACACCCCCACCAGCCGCAACGGCCCCGGAGCCCCCGACGACCGCGCGGCCAGCTCCCCGGTCAGCCGCGCCACCGCCGCCGACGTCACCCGGCCCACGTCCCCCGGCCCCGACGCCAGCCCCCGCACCGCCAGCACCCGCCGCGACGCCTCCCGCACCACCCGCACCTCAGCCGCCGGCAGCCCGTGCGCCATCACCCGCTCCAGCGACGCCAGCGTCCGCCGCCGGCGCTCCAGCTCCGCCTCCAGCGCCTCACGCACCCCTTCAAGCGCGCCCTCCGCGCCCGCCAGCACCCGCCCGATCACCGGCAACGGCACGTCCAGTGACCGCAGCAACCCGATCGACATCGCCACCCGCGCCTGCTCCGGCCGGTAGTAGCGGTAACCCGTGTACGCGTCCACGTACGCCGGCCGCAGCAACCCCAGCTCGTCGTACCGCCGCAACTGCTTGACGCTCAACCGCCCCAGCCGGGCGAACCGCCCGATCGGCAGCAGCTCCCCGTCCTCCCCTGAAAGGTCCACGCCTGAAAGCATGGACCCTCCCCCCGGGGCCGAGTCCACTCGACGGCGGCCGGTTTGACCCTCACGTCACGTCAGGGACGATGCTGGCACCATGAGCCTCTCCGTGGGACAGGCCGCCAGGCTCGCCGGCGTCACCGTCCGCACCCTGCACCACTACGACGAGATCGGCCTGCTCAGCCCGAGCGAGCGCACCGCCGCCGGGTACCGCCGCTACGGCGACGCCGACCTCGTCCGGCTGCAGCAGATCCTGCTCTACCGCGAGCTCGGCTTCCCGCTGGAGGAGATCGCCGTCATCCTCGACGCCCCCCACACGGACGAACTCACCCACCTGCGCCGCCAGCACGAACTCCTCACCCGCAAGGCCGAACGCCTGCACGAGGTCATCGCCGCCGTCGAACGCGCCATGCAGGCCCGCACGCTCGGCCTGAACCTCACCCCGCAGGAACGGCTGGAGGTCTTCGGCGGCTTCCGCCCCTCCGATCACGAGGCCGAGGCGGAACGCCGCTGGGGCGGCGGCGAGCGCTACGAGCAGAGCCGGCGCCGCGTCGCCTCCTACACCAGGGCCGACTGGCTGGAGATCAAGGCGGAGGCGCAGGCCCTCGGACGGGACCTGGCCGCCGCCTGCCGGGCGGGCCTGCCCGCCGACGGGCCCGACGCGATGGACCTGGCCGAGCGCCACCGCGGGCACATCAGCCGCTGGTTCTACGACTGCGGGTACGAGGTGCACCGCGCCCTGGGCGACATGTACGTCGAGGACCCCCGTTTCACCGCCGTGTACGAGGACCTCGCTCCTGGCCTGGCCGGCTACCTGCGCCGGGCCATCCACGCGAACGCCCGGTCCCGCTCCCGCCCCACCTGAATGCCCTTGAAGGCATATAACCGTTGACGTATATTCGGGGGCATGCGTTTCGACGTGCTCGCCGAACCCGCCCGGCGGCAGATCCTCGACCTCCTCCTCGAACGCCCCCGCCTCGTCGGCGAGCTCACCCACCACCTCGGCCTCACCCAGCCCGGCACCAGCAAGCACCTGCGCGTGCTGCGCGAGGCCGGGCTCGTCACCGTGCGCAAGGACGCCCAGCGCCGCTGGTACGAGCTACGCCCCGAACCCCTCGCCGAGATCGACGCCTGGCTCGCCCCCTACCGCCGGCTCTGGACCCACGCCATCGACGCCCTGGAAGACCACCTCGACACCATGCCCGACCACGACACCGCACCCGACACCGCACCTGACACCGCCCCGCCCGGCACGCCGGAGAGCGGCGGAGAGGACCACCCGTGAACGAGAACCTCGTCCTGCACCCCGACGGCCGCACCAGCCTGCGCATGCAGCGCCGCCTGCCGCACCCGCCCGACAAGGTCTGGCGCGCCATCACCGACCCCGCCCACCTCGCCCGCTGGTTCCCCGCCGAGGTCACCATCGACGGCGACCGCATCAGCTACGGCTTCGGCCCCGAAGGCCGCATCACCGGCAGCCAAGCGCCGCGCCTGTTCGCCCACACCTGGGGCGACGACGAACTGCGCTGGGAGATCCAGCCCGACGGCGACGGCAGCCTGCTCACCTTCACGCACACCTTCGCCGACCGCCACGGCGCCGCCAGCTTCGCCGCGGGCTGGCACACCTGCGTCAACGCCCTGCTCGCCGTCCTCGACGACCGGCCCGTCCCCGCACCAGCCGGCACCGCCCGCCTGCACGAGGACTACGTGGCGATCCTCGGCCTCGACCCGGTCACCGCCGCCGACGGCGCCGTACGCGTCGAGCGCCAGCTCACCCGGCCCGCCGACGACGTCTGGCGGCTGCTCGAAGGCGACCGGGCCGAGCCCGGCCTGCGGCCGCCCGCCCCGTTCACCGTCCCCGGCGTGCGGGCGGGAGCCGTCACCCGCGTCGAACCCGCCAAGCTCCTCGACTACGACACCCCGTGCGGGACCGTCCGCTGGGAACTCGTCCAGGGAACAGGCCACGGCGCCCGCCTCGTCGTCACCCAGACCGGCGGCACGGACAGCGGGACCGCCGCCGCCTGGCGCGGCCGTGTCGAGGAGCTGGCCTCGTCCCTCGTCGATTAGGGGTTCTTCTGTTGTGGGTGTCCTGGAGGGACACCCGGCCCCCCGCCTTTACAATGTAGATTCATACGGTGAGGCCGAGCGCGCCCAAGGTAGCCGCGCGCGCCCGGCCCGGCACCGTCAGCACGTCCACCGAGTCCGACACCTGGTCCGCGCACCCCACCAGCGGCAGCCCCCGCACCACCGGGTCCGACACCGCCGCCATCAACGCCCGCGCGAACCGGTCCCCGCCGATCACCCGGAACGGCCGGTCGTGGAAGCCCCGCACCCGCCCGTCCAGGGGCTCGGCCAGCCCCATCCGGTTCTGCAGCGCCGCCAGCCGCCCGTACGCCGCCGCCAGCGCCTCCTCCCGCTCCCGCCACGACCTCGCCGCCACCGCCGCCGCCAGCGACTCCCCCAGCTCCGCCGACCCCGGCAGCCGCGCCAGCGCGCTTCCCAGCCACTTGGCGTACGGCGGATAGCGGCGCCGCAGCAGCAGCGCCAGCCGCATCACCTCCCGCGCCAGCCGCGCCCCCACCACCGCCGAGCCCAGCTCGTCCCCCACCTCGCCGCACCGGCCGGGGAACGGCTCCTCCTGCGCGATCCGCCGCCACTGACAGGCCAGCACGTACCTCCACACGTCACGCGGATACCACGCCAGCGTCTCCCGCACCGCCGCCAGCCCCAGCTCGTCGTGGAACACCTCGCCCCCCGTCACCTCCGCCAGGCTCTGCCACGACGCCGACAGCCAGTCCAGCAGCGACACCCCGCCCCGCGGGTCGAACCCGAGCCGCTCCACCAGCCACGACCCCAGCTCGCCCACCAGCACCCCGGGACGGCGCACCCCGTGATAGCCGAACACCGTCGGGAACCCGCGGAAGCGCTCCGGCAGCCCCGCCGCCACCACCGCCTCCACCTCGGCCACCGCGCCCTCCGGCACGAACAGCAGCACCCTCGGCCCCCAGTCGTGGTCGGCCGAACGCGCCGTGTCGAACTCCAGCACCTCCGAGCCGGGGCCGATCAGCGCGGCGCTGTGCGGCACACCCGCCACCAGCCCCGCCACCGCCTCGCGGTAGAACGCCCGGGACAACTCAATACCTGGCACAAAATCGGACATCACGCCGTCAACTGTGCAACAGCAGGACCCGAACCTCACCCGATTTTCCCCCGCACCCGGCAGCGCACCGGCCCTGACCAGCGCCGATGCGTATCATCGGAGGGACGCCGAGACCGGGGGGTATGCGTTGAGCAAGGTCGTCGCCGACATCTCCGTTTCGCTGGACGGGTTCGCCACCGGCCCCGACCCCGACATCGAGCACGGCCTCGGCCGGGGCGGCGAACTGCTGCACGCCTGGGCACGGCGGCCCACCGACATCGACGCCCGCCTGCTGGAGACCGCCACCGCCGCCACCGGCGCCCTCGTCATGGGCCGGCGCACCTTCCAGGTGGTCGACGGCCCGTACGGCTGGAGCGAGACCCGCGGCTACGGCGCCCGCGGCCCCCACCGCACGCCCCCCGTGTACGTCGTCACCCACGAGCCGCCCGCCACAGTCCGGCTCACCGGCCGCTACACGTTCGTGACCGGCGGGCTCATCGAGGCCGTCACCCGGGCCCGCGCCGCCGCCGGGAACGCCGACACCGTCATCATGGGCGGCGCCGCCACCATCCGCCAGGCCGTCGACGGCGGCCTGCTCGACGAGCTGCGCCTGCACCTCGCGCCCATCCTGCTCGGCTCGGGCACGCCGCTGTTCGCCCACGCCAGGCCCTGCCAGTGGGAGCCGTCGGAGGTCCACTTCTCCCCCCTGGCCACCCACCTCACCTACCACCCGCTCACCTGACCGGCCGCACGGCCGGATGTCACCCGGCCGGATCTCACACGGTGGCGTCCAGGTCCGCGGCGTAGAACTCGATGGCGCGCCGGTAGCGGCGCACCCCCTCGTCGTCGCTGGTGGCCGCGAGCAGGCCGAGCAGCAGCCGCATCGCCTCGCCGTGCCCGCCCGCGTTGTGCAGCGCCATCGCCAGGAACGCGCGCAGCGCCCCGTCCTGCGGGAACTCCTCCACGCCGCGCCGCAGCGTCTCCACCGCCTCGGCGTAGCGGCCCAGCACCCGGTACGTGCTGCCCAGCCCGAGCAGCGCGCCGCGCCGGTCCTCCGGCGACAGGCCGGGCCCGGCGAGGCTGCGCTCGTAGAACGGCACCGCCTCCGCCTCCAGGCCGAGCACGTCGTGCGCCCAGGCCGTCTGGTAGGCCACCTCGGCGTCGCCGGGGTGCTCGCCCGCCAGCCGCACCAGCAGCGACCTGGCCCGCTCGTGCTCCCCCCGCTCGCGCAGCCCGACCGCCTCGGCCAGCCGCTCGTCCCTGCCCGGCGAACTGTCGCCCTCCGCCCGCATGCCCTGCGCCTCCCTGTCAGGTGCCCGGTACGTACGCCGCCAGCACCCGGCGCCGGCGGAAACCGATCCGCTCGTACACGGCGACCGCCGCCGGGTTGTCGTCGTCGACCATCAGGGCCGCCCGGCCGTGCTCGGCCACCAGCCGCGCCGCCACCCACCGGCACACCCGCCCGGCCAGTCCCCGGCCGCGCAGCGCCGCGGCGGTGGCGACGCCGGCCAGCAGGCCCACCGTGGGCGCCGACCAGGCGTCGGCCGCGACCGCAGCGAGCGTCCCGCCGGCGCGCACGCCCGCCCAGCGGCGCACCCCGGGGGCGCCCGGCACGGCGTACGACTCCGGCGCGCCGGCCGCCAGCAGCGCCGCCACCTCGCCGTGCGCCTCGGGCCCCAGCCACCTGACAGCCTCGCCGGACGCGCCGGCAGGGCCGCCAGGGCCGTCCTGGCCGTCGGGTGCGGCGTCCAGGGCGAGGGCGCGGGCGGGCGGGCCGTCCAGGGTCATCCAGGAGAACCCTCCGGCCACCTCCAACCCCTCCACCTCGGCCACGACGTCACGCACCAGCTCCGCCTCGCCGAACGGCCGGTAGTGCGGCCCCAGCTCGGCCAGGGCGTGCCGCAGCAGCACGGCCGCGCACGCCACGCCGCCCCACACCGCCACCCGGTCACGCCGCGACACCTCGGGGCAGGCGGCCACGACCGCGTCGCCCATCGCCCAGGCCCGCGCGCCGCCGCGGAGGTCCTGCGCCGTCCACATCACCAGGTCGTCGTCGCCGCAGGCCACACGCACCTCCTCCAGGTCGCGCAGCTCCCGCGGCCCCGACGTGAGGAGGCCTCCCGTCACAGGATCGCGCCGGGCCGGTACGCCGCCGCCTCCGGGTGCTCCCGCACCACCTCGGCCACCCGGGCCGCGACCTCGCGCACCTGCTCGGCCGCCGCGCCGGTGAACGACACGCGGTCGGCCAGCAGCCCGTCCAGCGCGGCGCGGTCCAGCGGGAACCGCTCGTCGGCGGCGAGCCGGTCGAGCAGCTCGTTGGCGGCGCCACGCGAGCGCATCGCCAGCGCCGACGCCACCGCGTGCTCCTTGATCAGTTCGTGCGCCTGCTCCCGGCCCACCCCGGCGCGCACCGCCGCCATCAGCATCTTGGTCGTCGCCAGGAACGGCAGGTAGCGGTCGAGCTCGGCGGAGACGACCGCGGGGAAGGCGCCGAACTCGTCCAGCACCGTCAGCATCGTCTCCACCAGGCCGTCGAAGGCGAAGAACGCGTCGGGCAGCGCCACCCGGCGCACCACCGAGCACGACACGTCGCCCTCGTTCCACTCGTCGCCCGCCAGCTCGCCCACCATCGAGGCGTAGCCGCGCAGCACGACGGTCAGGCCGTTCACGCGCTCGCAGGAGCGGGTGTTCATCTTGTGCGGCATCGCCGACGAGCCGACCTGGCCCTCCTTGAAGCCCTCGGTGACCAGCTCGTGCCCGGCCATCAGCCGGATCGTCTTGGCCAGCGACGACGGCGCCGCCGCCAGCTGCACCAGCGCGGTGACCACCTCGAAGTCGAGCGAGCGCGGGTAGACCTGGCCGACGCTGGTGAAGCGCCGCTCGAACCCCAGGTGGGCCGCCACCCGCTCCTCCAGCTCGGCCAGCTTGCCGCGGTCGCCGCCCAGCAGGTCGAGCATGTCCTGCGCGGTGCCGACCGGGCCCTTGATGCCGCGCAGCGGGTAGCGGGAGATCAGCTCCTCCAGCCGCCGGTACGCCACCAGCAGCTCGTCGGCCGCCGACGCGAACCGCTTGCCCAGCGTGGTGGCCTGCGCGGCGACGTTGTGCGAGCGGCCCGCCATGACCGTGGCCTCGTGCTCGGCGGCCAGCGCGGCCAGGCGCGCCAGCAGCGCCACCACCCGGTCGCGCACCATTAGCAGGCTGTCGCGGATCTGCAGCTGCTCGACGTTCTCGGTGAGGTCGCGCGAGGTCATGCCCTTGTGGACCTGCTCGTGCCCGGCCAGCGCGTTGAACTCCTCGATGCGCGCCTTGACGTCGTGGCGTGTCACCCGCTCCCGGTCGGCGATGGAGCCGAGGTCGACCTGCTCGACGACCTTCTCGTAGTCGGCGACCGCGCCTTCGGGCACCGCGACGCCCAGCTCGGCCTGCGCCCGCAGCACCGCCAGCCACAGCCGCCGCTCGGCGATCACCTTGTGCTCGGGGGACCACAGGCGGGCCAGCTCCGGCGAGGCGTAACGGGCGGCCAGGACATCGGGGATACGCGGCTTGGAAGTCACGTTGGACAAGTTTATGCAGACCCGGCCGCCTCCCCCTCCGCCAGGTGCCGCAACGGACCGGCCGGCCGCCGGCCCCTTGTCGTCGCAGGTCCGCGCCGGTCAGGATGGAGGTACGGGCGGCGCGGCCCCCGCCACCGGGGCGTGCCGCCGCCGTGAACAGCATGGACAGCACGCCAGCCGACAGGCTCCACCCGACTCCGGCCGGATTCCCGGCAGGGGCCGGGAGCCGCGTGCCGGTGCTGCCGGGCGGCGAGCCCGTCATCACCGCCCGCCTCACCCCTCCGCGCCTGCCTGCGACGTTCGTGGGCCGGCGCAGGCTCGCCGCCCGCGGCGACGTCCCGCTCGTCGTGGTCACCGGCCCCGCGGGGGCGGGCAAGACGCTGCTGGCCGCCGACTGGGCCGCCACCGGCGTCCTCGGCGGGACCACCGCGTGGCTGTCGCCCCAGCCGCGCGACGCCGCTCCCGAGGTCTTCTGGACGTACGTGCTGGAGGCGCTGCGCCGCCACGGCGTGGCGCCCGAGGGCGTGGACGGTCCGTCGCTCGCCCGTGGCCGCGCGCCGGCGTCCCGGCTGGCCGCGTACCTGTCCCTGCGGGAGGAGCCGGTGGTGCTGGTGATCGACGCGTTCGACCGGGTCGCGTCCCCGCAGACGGCCGCCGGACTGCACGCGCTGCTGCGCGACGCGGGCGGAGGGCTGCAGCTGGTCCTGACGTCGAGGACGCCGCCGGGGCTGCCGCTGCACCGCTATCGCGCCGCCGGGGAGCTCGCCGAGGTCACCGGCCGCGACCTGGCCTTTCAGGCAGCGGAGACGGCCGCCCTGCTGGCCCGCCACGGCCTCCCCCCGACCGTGGAGCAGGCCCGCGTCCTGACCTCGCGTACGGAGGGGTGGGCGGCGGGGCTGCGGCTGTGGGCGCTGGCCGCGACGCGGGCCGCCGATCCCGCCGCCGTCCTGGACGACGTCGAGGCTGGCCACGCGGCAGTCGCGGACTTCCTGCTGGCGGAGGTGCTGGACGTCCAGCCGGCGCCGGTCCAGGACCTGCTGCTGCGCACCAGCGTCCTGCGGCGGATCCACCCCGCGCTGGCCGACGCGCTCACCGGCCGCGACGACGCCGCGCCGATCCTGGGCGGGCTGCGGCGGGCGAACGCGTTCGTCGAGGCCGCGGGCCGCTCATGGTACCGGTGCGCTCCGCTGTTCTCCGGAGTGCTGCGGGCCCGGCTGCGGGAGCGGCATCCCGGGCTGGAGGAGGAGCTGTGCCGCCGGGCGCGGGAGTGGCTGCGCGAGAGGTCCCCGGGCCCGTCCCCGCCGGCCTCGGGCGGGGACCGGGACGGGCGGGAGGGCCGCGTCACGGTGGTGGAGCCGTTGAGCGAGCGCGAGCACGACGTCCTGGAGCGGGTCGCCGAACTGATGTCCACCGAGGAGATCGCCGCGGACCTCTTCCTGTCGGTCAACACCGTCAAGACCCACCTGAAGAGCATCAACAGGAAGCTGTGCGCCAGCCGCCGCGGCGAGGCGGTGCGCCGGGCCCGGCGGCTGAAGCTGCTGTGACGCCTCCCCCTCCTGCCGGCTCACGCCGCCCGGGAGGCGGGGCCGGGGGTCAGGCTGCCAGGACCTTCGCCTTGGCCCGCTGGTACTCCTCCTCGGTGAGGTCGCCGTGGTCGCGCAGGCTCGCCAGTTTCGTGAGCTCGTCGGCACCCGCGCCGGGGCCCGCCGCGCCGCCCCCGGTGCGGCCTTCGGCCGCCGCCTGCTGCACGTACGCGCGGAACGCCTCCTCCTTGCGCTGGGCCAAGGCCGCCTGGCGCTCTCCCATGCCGCGCCCGCGCGCGACGAGGTAGACGAAGACGCCCAGGAAGGGCAGGATGATCACGAACACCGACCAGCCCGCCTTGGCCCAGCCGCCCAGCGTGTCGTCGCGGAAGATGTCGGCGAAGACCCAGAACAGGAGCATCAGCCACATCACCCACAGGAAGAACCAGAGCATCGTGAGGAAGACGCTCAGGATCGGATACTCGTTCGCTTGGGCCAGCACGTTCACGATGACCTCCGCTTCCCGCCCGGCCCCCGGACTCCCGGTGCCTGGCGCGGGGACCCTCCTCATCCCACTGTGCGCGCGCCGGTCCGCCCGTGGCCTCACCCGCCAGGGGTGAGATGCGCGCGGCTCCGCCGGTTCCCGGTGGCAGGGTCACCCGGAGCCGGGTCACCCGGGGCGCCGCCGGCGGCCTGGCGCGGCGTCACAGGGCGTTCGTGTTCTGGGCGGCCTGGTAGACCGCCATCGCCTCGTCGCCGAAGAACGGGCCGAACATGAAGTTCGGGGCGAAGTTGTAGGTGAAGCTGTTGACGGAGTTCAGCCAGCCGAGCCCGGTGGACTCGTCGAAGCCGAGGAACCAGGGGCCGCCGCTCGACCCGCCGGTCATGCTGCAGCGCAGGCCCTGGTCGCCGGTCATCACGGTGTCGTCGAACGTCCGGCCGCTGCAGAAGATCAGCTTCGAGCCGTCGAACGGGTCGGCCGCCGGGAAGCCGAACGCGTACGTCTGCCGGCCCCTGGGCTGGTTGAACGCCACGCCCTGCCCGCCGACGACACCGGTCAGGGTCCGGCCCTGCAGCGGCGCGACCACGGCGGCGGCGACGTCGAAGTTGATGTCCTCCCGGGCGTTCCACTGCTGCGTGGTGAGCAGGCGGGTGGCCACCCACGTCCCGAACGGGCGGCGGCCGTTGTCGAACCCCGGCACGAACACCCAGTTGCGGTGCGCGGCGCCGTTCAGCTTGACGCAGTGGCCGGCGGTCATGACGACGCTCTGGTTGGCGCTGGTGACGGCGGTGCCGGAGCAGGAGGCGTTGCGGCCCTGCGCGGTGGTGAAGAAGACGCGGCCGACGGTGCGTACGACGCCGCCGCCGTCGACCCAGCGGGCGCCGGGGCTGTTGGGCACCCGCGCCCGCAGGTTCCCGTTCCCGTTCCCGGAACCCTGCCGGCTGCCTGTGCCCTGACCCGTGCCCTGACCACCCGTTCCCGTGCCCATACCTGTGCCCGTGCCTGTGCCCGTGCCTGTCCCGCGCGAGTCCGTGCCGCCCGGAGGCGTCGTTCCGGACACCCCGGCCACCGCCCACGGGCGGCCCTGCGTCGTCGTCGAGGTGGTGGTGAGGGAGGCGCCGCGTACGGCCCACGGGGTGCCGCGGGTGGCGCCGTCCGACCGGGTGTCGCGCCGCGGCGCGGGGGCGGCCAGCGGTTGCGCGGCGAGCATGCGCCGCGGCGTCCAGTACTGCTGGACGTCCCTGCGCTCGGACCAGGAGTCGGTGGCCGACCACCCGAACGGGCCGGGATCGGCACTGCTCACGCTGTTCGCGCTGCTCGCGCTGTCGGCGCGGGCCGTGACGGCGGGAGCGAGGGCGCCGGACGCGGCGAGCGCGACGGCGGACAACAGGACGGCTCTGCGGTGCATGCGTACCTCCGGAATGCGGAACCTGCCGCCCGGAGGTACGCACCCGACCCCGTCTCGTTCTCAATCGCCGCCATACCGATCCGCTACCGGTCGGGCGGGGTGGTGAACCGGCCCAGCGCCTTTACTTTGTAGATTCTTAGCGTCAGTGGTGGAGAGCGGCCTTGAGGGTCACGATGAGCAGGCCGAGCAGCAGGTTGACGGCGCCGGTGACCGCCACCATCGCCCAGGAGGCGCCGCTTCGCCGAGCCGCCGTCGCCGCCCAGCCGACCTGCCCCGCCAGCGCGACGGCGAGCGCCAGCCACAGGGAGCCGTCCAGGTCGAGACGGAACACGGGGCCGACGGCCACGGCCGCCGCGGGCGGGACGGCCGCCTTCACGATGGGCCACTCCTCCGCGCAGGCCCTGCGCACCTGGGCCAGGCCGCTGGCCCGCCTGCCCAGACGGGTGCCGAACAGCCGCGCGTGCACGTGCGCCCCCCAGAACACCAGTCCGGTGCCCAGCAGCAGGAGGATCATCTCCAGCCGGGGGTGGCCGTCGAGCGCCCCCGCTCCCGCCACCACGGAGGCGGCGAGCATCGACCCGTACACCGCGCCGGTGTAGTCGCGGTGGGCGGCGGTGCCGGCGGACGGCGCCGGAGGTTCACGGTTCGGCCTGGCCACCCTGTTCGTCATCACCAGGACGGGGCGGCGCCACACCGGACGCCCGTCCACGGAACACACCGGCCGGCCGCCGCCTTGGCGAAGCCATGGGGGTTTCGCGGCGCACGTTTGGCCTGCGGTTCACGCCCCTGATACATACTTCTCATAATCTGACAGCAATGGCCAAGCCCACATTGACCACCTGGCCGGGCCTGCTCGCCGCCCTCACCGTGGCGGCCTCCGCCGCCGGCCTCACCGCGACCGCGCTGCTGACCCACGAGCAGACGCCGCAGGCCCCCCCGGTCACCGCCACCGTCTCCGGGTCCGGGTCCAGCGCGCAGCAGGGCGCGATGGACGCCTGGCGCGCCGAGTTCCGTCGCGTCCATCCGGAGCTTCGGGTGGACTACCGTCCCACCGCGTCGGGGGCGGGCATCGCCGAGTTCGTCGCGGGCGGCACCGCCTTCGCCGGGTCGGACGTCGTGATGGACCCGCACCAGCAGGCGCTGGCCGACCGGCGCTGCCGCGGCCGGGCCGTGAACCTGCCCATGGTGATCGGGCCGGTGGCGCTCGCCTACAACCTGCCGTCCGTCCCGCGGCTGCGGCTCTCGCCCGCCACGCTCACCGGCATCTTCAGCGGGCGCGTCACCCGCTGGGACGCCCCGCAGATCGCCGCCGAGAACCCCGGCGTCCTCCTGCCGCACCGGCCTATCCGGCACTTCCACCGCTCCGACGACTCCGGCACCAGCCACAACCTCACCTCCTACCTGAGGGCGGCGGGCGGCTGGCCGTACCGGCCGTCGAGCCGGTGGACCGGCTCCGGGGCGGGCGTGAAGGGGTCGGGCGGCATCGCCGCCGCCGTCGCGCAGACCGAGGGCTCCATCGGCTACATGGAGTACGGTTTCGCCGGCGACGCCCGCCTGCGCACCGCCAGCCTGCGCAACCCGGCGGGCGAGTTCGTCGCGCTCTCCCCCGAGAGCGCGGGCAGGGCGCTGGACGGCGCCCGCGTCTCGGGCTACCGCGGCGGCCTGGTCGTCACCATGGACCAGCGGGCCAGGACCAGGGGCGCCTACCCACTCGTCCTGATCACCTACGAGATCTTCTGCTCCGGCCGCGCGGGCGCGCCGGCGCGGGCCTTCCTGGACTACACCGCGAGCGACGCCGGCCAGTCCTACCTGGCCCTGTGCGGCTACGCGCCGCTCCCGCAGGACCTGCTCACCCGGGTACGCGCCCGGCTCGGCGTCACGGGCTGACGGCGGTCGCGACCGCCGCCGGCGGGCGGCGGCCTCCCCACAGCGGCGAGGGCCGCCCCCGGCGGCGGTCGCGCCGGGCGAGGACGAGCAGCGCGGCCGCCCACACCATGACCAGCGTGGTGGTGACGGCGGCGATCGTCCCCTCGGCCATCGCCGAGGCGGAGGCGAGGTTGTAGGCGGCGTGCCAGACGGCGGCCGCCCCGATGCCGCCCATGGCCGTGTTGTAGCAGCAGGCCAGGACGACGGCGCCCGCCGCCATGCCGAGGACGAACGCGGGGACGGCGGCCGGCGGGAAGCCCCGGTAGCTCGTCACGATGACGAACAGCGGCAGGTGCCACACGCACCACCCGGCCGTCACGAGCAGGGCGGCGCGCAGCGGTCCGTGGCGGTCCTGCAGGCGTTCCTGCGCGAAGCCTCGCCAGCCGGTCTCCTCGCCGACGCCGTTGACCAGCACGAGCCCGGCCAGCATCGGCAGGACGTCGCGGGGCAGCCCGCTGATCGCGGTCAGGCCGGTCCAGACGGGCCAGCGGCCGTCCACGACGCGGGCGGCCACGACGGCGACGGCCAGCAGCGCGAGGGGGCTGAGCGCCAGGGCGGCGCCCCGCGCGCCGCCGAGGCGGGGCACCCGGCGCAGCAGCGCGGACACGCCGCGGCGGCCGTCCACGGCGGCGGTGACGGCGACCGCGGCGAGCGCCGGGCCGAGCAGTCCCGGCAGGTGCGTCGGCCACGCCACGCCCGGCCTGACGAGGCCGCCGGTCGCCGCGACGCCCCACCACCAGCTCCACGAGAACGCGTAGGCCAGCGCGAAGAACGAGGTGACGGGCCGGCGCCGCACCCACGCGCGCACGCCGCGGGCCGGTGCGGGGCCGTCGTGATCACTCATGTCTTCACTCAACAGCGGGCGGGGGCGCCGGGAAAGGGCCGTTCGGCCGGGTACGGATGGCGATGGTCACCGCCCGGCCGGAACGCCGCCACAAGGGACGGGACGCCGCCATGAGGGAACGGCATGACCAGGGTGTATGGCGAATGGTACCTCTGTGCGATCGTTATCCCTATGTTCACTGTTACGTCCTGATCGCAGGGAGGAGCCATTCAGATACGGGCATTTGGCTCTCATGGCTGACTTCTGCAGTGAAAGGTAAGCCTGTGACATCCTCCTTCTCCCGTCGTGACCTCCTGCGTTCCGGTACGGCCGGCGGCCTCGGGATCATCATCGCCGGCAGCGTCGAGGCGATCGCCGGTCCCGCCGCGGCCCAGGCCGCCCAGGCCGGGCGCGGCAGGACGGCCGGCTACGGCCCCCTCGTCGCCGACCCCGCCGGTCTGCTCGCCCTGCCGGCCGGCTTCACCTACAAGGTCATCGCCCAGGCCGGCAAGACGCTGCTCGAGTCGGGCGAGCCGACGCCGAGTGACGCCGACGGCACCGGGTGCTTCCGCGGGCGTGACGGCTTCGTCCTGGTGAACAACCACGAGATCGGCGGCAGCGAGCCGTTCGGCGTGCCCGCCCTGCCGGGGCTCACCTACGACCCGGGCGCGCGCGGCGGCACCACCACCATCGAGGTGGACCGCGAGGGCAACCGGGTCCGCGAGTACGTCAGCGTGGCCGGCACGCACAACAACTGCGCGGGCGGCATCACCCCTTGGAACACCTGGCTGACCTGCGAGGAGACCGAGCAGCGCGCCGGCGGCAAGTACCAGAAGGACCACGGCTACGTCTTCGAGGTCGACCCGTACGACCGCGAGGCCAACCGCGACCCGGTGCCGCTGAAGTTCCTCGGCCGCTACGCCCACGAGGCCGTCGCGGTGCACCCGCGGCTGCACGAGATCTACCTGACCGAGGACGCGGGCGGCCCGAACGGCCTGTACTACCGCTGGACCCCGCCGAAGGGCTTCCGCGGCGGCAAGGGCGCGCTGCGCGAGCTGGCCCTGAGCACCGGCGGCGACACGGCCGGCGGCCTGCAGGCCATGCGCTGCCGCAAGGGCAACAGGCACATCGCCGACCTGTCGGAGGCGACGCAGCCGGGCACCAAGTACAAGGTCGAGTGGGTGGACGTGCCCGACCGCGACGCCAGGACCGTCTCGGTGCGCAAGCAGTTCACCGACGACCAGATCACCCGCAGCCGCAAGCTGGAGGGCGCCTGGTGGGGTGACGGCGGCGCCTACTTCGTCGCCAGCTACGCCCGCCACGGCGACGGCAGCGTCAACGAGCACGACGGGCAGGTGTGGTTCTACGACCCCGAGTCGGAGACGATCACCCTGAAGACCATCTTCGGTGTGAACCCCGACCCCGAGGCCGACACGAACTACGACGGCCCCGACAACATCACCGTCTCGCCGTACGGCGGCGTCATCCTGGCCGAGGACGGCGAGGGGCTCAGCCACCTGGTCGGCGTCACCGACAAGGGCGAGGCGTACCCGATGGCCCGCAACGAGCTGAACGAGAGCGAGTTCACCGGGCCCACGTTCAGCGCGGACGGGCAGATCCTGTTCGCCTGCATCCAGACGCCGGGCTACGTCTTCGCCATCACCGGCCCCTGGAGCCAGAAGCCGGGCGCAGGGAACCGCTGACCCCGGCCCTGGGCGCGTCCCTCACCCGATCACGCCGTCCCGTCCGGTGCCCCCGCAGGCCCCGGGCGGGACGGCGTTCGCGCCCCCGCCGTCCCCGTCTGAGCGAGAAGGTGGGTTCTGAGGTGATCCGCGCTAAGAGCGGCGGACTGTTCGGAATTGTGCGCAACGAAGTGGGCGTGGTGCAGTTCCCCGACGGGCGCCGCTACGCCGCCGCCGTCTTCACCCGCGCGCATCGGCCCCGCGCTGGGGACTACGAGATCAACACGGTCATCGGCACGGTGGCGGCCGCCGCCGTCTCCGCCTTGCGGGCCTGAGTAGGCCGGCTGGGCACGGTAGCCGCACATCGACGATGTGACATAGAAGGTGCATTATCTGTCACACCGGCCGCCGGCCGATCGTGTCCGCCCAGCTCGCGATCCGCCGCCGCGCGGCCGACTCGGCTACATCATGTGTCACATCGCCCTGGCAGGAGGTCGCCCGCGGCCGTCGTGGCCTTCCCCGGCCCGCCCACGCCGTCGACCGATCCCGCCGCCGGCCCTGCTGCCGGATCGCCGATCGCGGCCGCCGTCGAGCGCTTCCTGAGTCGGTGCAGGCAGCCCCCACCCGCGCCGGCTACGCCCAGACCCTCGCCCGGCTGACCACCGTGGCCGGGCCGCAGCACCCGGTCGCCACGCTCACCCCCGAGCAGTACGCCGCGGTGATGCACCAGTGGAGCACCGCGGCCGCTGCCCCCTGGACCGCCACCTGTCTGCGCTGGTCTCCTTCACCACCTGGGCCCAGCGCCAGGACCTGCTCGCGACCAACCCCGCCCAGCGGCTGGAGCGCCGCAAAACCGCACGCCGCGGCGATCGCGCCATCCCCGCCGCCCGCCTGGACAAGCTGTTCACCGACCCCAAACACACCCTGCGCGAACGCCTGCTGTGGCGGATGCTGTACGACACGGCCGCCAGAGCCGAGGAAAGGTGGCGCCATCGAATACGTGCACTGGGCCACCCCGACGGCCCGGCTGCTGCCCCGCCTGGTGACCGGCCGCACCGCCGGGCCGGTGTTCCTGGCCGACCGGCGCGCTCCCTCCTCCGGCCGCCGCGCGCCGGCGTCCGGCGACGTCTGTCCCGTCACCGGGCGGGGCCGCCTGTCCTACCCACGCGCCGAATACCTGTTCAAGACCGCCTCGGCCGAACTCGACCCGCACCGCCAAGGGTGGACCTTGCATCAGCTGCGTCATTCCGCCCTCCAGCACCTCGCCCAAGCCGGACGCACCGCGCCCGAGCTCCAGGCCAAGAGCCGCCACCAGCACCTGGCCAGCCTCGGCCGTTACGTACGCCTCGGCGAGGAGACCTCCGCCCGCATCACCGCCGAAGCTGACCCCATCCAGCGCCGCCGCCCCCGCTGACCACTGTCACCGGCCAAAGGGCCACCGCGCTCATGCAGGCGACCACACCTGCAGAGTCCGATCATCGTCGGTGTCGGGCTCAACCCGCAGCTCCGCCCCTGTCAGGGCACGGCCGTAGGCGGCCACTTCCATGGCCGCACCCGGGGCCGGACCGGTGTAGGCCGCCAGGAAGGGCGTACTCGCCCGGCCACCCTCGACCACGAACCCGGGCCGGGTGTCGCCGAACTCCACCAGCCCGGCACCACGCAGGATGTCACGGATCCGCTCGGCGTCGCGATCCCGCTCACCGACATCCGTGCAGGTCAGCGAAATCCGACCAAAACTTCCCCGGGACTATAGGGAGGCCCAGAGCGCGCGGGTCATCGAGCGGGATCTGACGAGGCGTAAACGCTACGGCGATCAAGGTCCTTCTCGGCGCCAATGGCTGTCTGGCGGTTCCTCACCCCGGATCCGCTCTCGAAGGTCGAGAGCTTCCACGCCGGTGCGGCGGCGATGCTGATCGGGAAGCAGAGGTCAGTGCCCCGTTCCCGCCTGGTCCATCATCGAGCCGATCGTCATGGCCATCCGCCGTCGGCTGACCAGTCTTCCCGCTTGCGCCATCAGCCGGTTCCTCGTGCCCGTGATCACGCTGGGGGGCGGGGTGCGCCGGTCGAGGGCCTTCAGGGCGATCGTGACGACCTCGTCGGGGCGCATCCGGCTGGTGCCGCCATCGGCCTGGGCACCGGCGACGTCGAAGAACTCGGTCTCGGTGGCACCTGGCGACAGCGCCATCACGCGCAGCCCGGTGTCGCGTGATTCGTACCAGAGCGCCTCGGTGAAGCTGAGCACGAACGCCTTGGTCGCGCCGTAGACGGCCATGGTGGGGGTGGCCTGGTAGGCCGCCATGCTCGCGACGTTGACCAGCACGCCGCCCCCGTGGGCGCGCAGCCGTTCGATGAAGACGCGGCTGAGGGCGACGAGAGTGGTGACGTTGACGGCGATCTCCGCCTCCAGCCGCTGCGGGTCCTCTTGGTGGAACGGCGCGTTGGTGGCGAATCCGGCGTTGTTGATCAGGCCGGTGACGGTGAGGCCGCGCCGGGTGAGTGCGGTGTCGAGCGCCGCGGCGACACCAGGAGTGGCCAGGTCCATGGCGATCGGGGTCGCGGTGATCCCGTACGTGGTCGCGAGCTCGTCCGCGAGGTGTTCGAGCCGGTCCAGCCGCCGGGCGACGAGCACGACGTCGGAACCGCGTGCGGCAAGCTGCCGGGCGAACTCGGCGCCGATACCCGCGCTGGCGCCGGTGATGAGAGTGGTCTGGCCGTGGTAGTCCACGGGGGTCATGGCTCCTCCAGGGGGTTCGGTTCGTGACAACGGGTGCCACCGTAAGCCTCTCTGGCACTGAGTGTCAATCGGTCACTGGGGTGCTATGCTGCAGGCATGCCGACCACCCCTGATCAGAAGCTTTGGGCCCGCACCCGCCAGGCCGTCCACGCGGAGGTCGCCCGAACCGCGATGAGCCTGTTCTTGGAGCGCGGTTTCGAGGCGACCACGATCGACGACATCGCCGCGGCGGCCGGCATCTCCCGGCGCTCCTTCTTCCGCTACTTCGGCACCAAGGAAGACATCGTGCTCGGCGACCTCGCCGCCCGGGGCGAGCTGATCCGCAAGGAACTGGAAGCCAGGCCCGC
Source organism: Nonomuraea pusilla (assembly GCF_900109355.1). GTDB lineage: Bacteria > Actinomycetota > Actinomycetes > Streptosporangiales > Streptosporangiaceae > Nonomuraea > Nonomuraea pusilla. The sequence continues at coordinate 294,080 of NZ_FOBF01000002.1, read as the reverse complement.
CACCGAGGACGCCTGGACCGCCCTTCTCAACGCGCTACGCCACACGCCGCGGCCCGGCCAGGACGACGCGACCACGTTGCAGATCTCGAAGATGCTCTACGGGACCCCGTCCCTGCGGGCCCGCAGCCTCGAGAAACACCTCCAATGGCAGGCTCTGCTCACCCCGGAGATCCGCCGCCGCCTCGGCGTCGCGCCGGACGACGAGCACGACCTGCGCGCCGACGCGATCGTCGCCTGCGTCCTCACCTGCCTTGACGTCGCGGGCGAGGCCTGGACCAGGAGCGATGGCAGTCAGTCGTTGGAAGACCTGGTCCTCACGGCGGTCGCGGCGGTGCGCGGAAGCGCGGCAGACGCCTGAAGCAAGCATGAGGGCGCTCTCCAACTGTGGCAGTCGCGGCAGCGAAACGGCTCATCGTTCCTCGCCCGCCTCCAGCGCGGCGAATCCATCCGCACCATCGCCGCCGGCGTCAAGGTCTCCGTCGGCGTCGTCCACAAGACCCTGACGGCCGCCCATGCGGAACAGCAGCCGTAGACCCCACCGCCACGTCGGAGAGCTGCTCAGCTGCTCAACGTTACTTTGGGGCTGAGGTCATCTTCGGGAGAAGGACGCCGGATAGGGCGCCGGTGCGTCTTCAGCGGAGCCCGGCTGTCCGATCCGGACGGCATCGCCCTGAACGCGGAGAGGCTCGGTGTCGAGGGCGGGCTGCGCCTCGATGACGGCTTCTCGGCCGAAGGTGAAGTCCTTCTGCGCGGAGCCCGCGTGGCCGGCTCGCTCCGTTTCGCGCAGGCGAGCCTCGCCAATCCGGGAAGACGCGCGCTGAACGCCTCGCTCGACGGCGGGACGTTGTCCAACCCGGGTACGACGGCGCTTTCCCTGCGTCGGCTGGGGGTCACCGGCAGGCTCAGTTGCAGCGAAGGCTTCCGTGCTGACGGGGAGATCGTGCTCATCAACGCCCGGATCGAGGGCAGCTTGGAGTTTCACGGTGCCGCCCTCAGTAATCCCGGCGGGCGGGTTCTGTCCCTGTGGGAGGTGATCGCGGGCGGGGGCATCGGCTGCTGCGAAGGCTTCGCGGCCACGGGAGACGTCTCGATCAGTAACTCCCGGATCGCCGCCACACTGTGCCTTGCGGAGACCACCATCGACGGTGACCTTCACCTTCGTGGTGTGGAAGCGGCTTCGCTGAAGATCGGGCCCCGGACGGAACTGCTGCGGGCCGTCGACCTCCGCCACAGTCGGGTCGGCGTGCGTCGATGACGCTCCCACCCGGTGGCCTGCTCACGTCCTGATGAACGGCTTCACCTATGACAGCCTGGAGGCTCCCCTGCCTGTCCAGGAGCGACTCGACTGGCTGGCCGGGGAGGCCTACCAACCTCAACCCTATGAGCAGTTGGCCGCCGTCCACCGCCGGCAGGGCCACGATGAGGCTGCTCGGGACGTGCTGCTGGCCGAACAGCGTCGCCGCCGGTCTGGGCGGCGGCTCGGGGCGCGGCTGTGGGGATATGTGCAGGACTGGACCGTCGGGTACGGCTACCGACCCTTCCGCGCGCGCTCTGGCTCGCAGCCCTTCTCCTTGTCGGCACGGTCGTTTTCACCGCCCACCAGCCACTGGCGGTCAAGCCGGGCGAGGCTCCCTCCTTCAACGCCTTCCTCTACACCCTGGACCTGCTCCTCCCGATCATCAGCTTCGGACAGGAGAGCACCTTGGGCCCGCGCGGCGCACAACAGTGGCTCGCCGCGGCGCTGATCACTGCGGGGTGGATCCTCGCAACGGCCATCCTGCAGGCCTCACTCGCGCACTCTCCCGCCAATGACGCGACCGGAAGCGGCCACCTCGACGCCGGCCCCGGGTGACGCGGACCCGAGTGGGAGGCCGTCAGGCCGGCACCTGGTCGTGGCGCCTGTCAGCCGGCAGGGTGCCTTCGACCACGTCGCGCAGCTGCGACCGGGCGGTGACGCCCAGTTTGGGGAACACCCGGTAGAGGTGGGAGCCGACCGTGCGCGGCGAGAGGTAGAGCCTTTCGCCGATCTCACGGTTGGTCAGGCCGCGCGCCGCGAGCCGGACGATCTGCTGCTGCTGGGGACTGAGCTCGGTGAAAGCACTGGGCACGACGCCGCCGGCGGCCTCGATGCCGGCCGCTCGCAGCTCCGCCTTCGCCCGCTCGATCCACGGGCGCGCGCCGAGCCGCCGGAAGGTGTCGAGTGCGGCGGTCAGCAGCGGGCGGGCCTCGGCGATGCGCCGTCGCCTCCTGAGCCACTCGCCGTACTCCAGCCGGGTCTGGGCCCGCTCGAACGGCCATTGCTCGCCCGTGTCGCCCGCCAGCGCCGCCCGGAAGCAGGGTTCGGCGTGGTCGGGTTCGGCGAGCAGGGCGCGGCCCCGGTCGAGCAGCGCGGCGATCCGCGCCGACCTGTTCGGGCCGAGCCGCCGCGCCGACCGCTCCAGCAGTTCGGCGGCGTCCGCCCGCCGCCCCCGGCGCACGGCCGCCGCGGCGAGTTCGCCCAGGACGGTATAGGAGACGTGGTAGTGAACCGGGTCGCCGTCGTCGGTGAAGGCGGAGCGGAACTGCGCGTACGCGGTGTCGTAGTCGCCCTCGGCCACGGCGGCCAGGCCCAGGGCCCGGCGGGCGAAGACGGCGACGGAGCGGCTCTCCAGCGGGTCGACGAGGACCAGCGCTCGCTCGGCGCGGCCCCGCGCCTCGTCCGCCTCGCCGAGCAGCGCGAGCGCCGTCGCGTCGAGCACGTGCGCGCACGCCTCGGCGTGGCCCAGCCCGGCCACCGAGGCCGTCGCCGAGATCTCGGCGGCCACCGACCGGGCCTCGGCCCACCGGCCCTGCTCCAGGTAGGTCCAGCCGACCGCGCTGCCCAGCCCGTCCGGCAGCGAGCCGTAGGCCTGCCACCGCTCGTGCGCCTCGTCGAAGGTCCTGGCGGCCAGCGCGGTCTCGTCCAGGACCCAGGCCACGATGGCGAGCGCGGTCAGGCTGCCGGGGTCGTCCTTGGCGCCGGCGATGAGTGCGGGCAGCGCCGGGGCGAGCGCGGCGCCCGCGCCGCCCGGGTCGCACACGGCCCGCACCCAGGCGTGCAGGGCGCCACTGCCGGGGGAGCCGGGCAGGGCGGAGAGCAGGTTCGCGATCCGGTGCCGCTGGGACTCCTCGCCCGAGTAGTAGCGGACCACCGCGGCCGCGGCGAGCGCGTCGAGCGCGTGGGGCGAGCCGGTGGCCGCCGCCTGTTCGGCGATGCGGGTCAGCAGGGCGAAGGCCGCCGTGTGGGGCCGGCGCAGGGCCATGAGCTGCCCGGTGGCCAGCGCGGCCCTGCTGATCAGCGCCGGGTCGTCGCTGTGCTCGCGGACCTCGGCGGCCAGGCGTTCCACCCAGCCGAGCTGGCCGGTGAACACGGCCATGGCGGCGGCCTCGGTCAGCAGCCGCGCCTGGTCCGAGCGGCGCGGACTCAGCTCCGCGGCGCGCTGCAGAGCGGCGGCGGCGGCCGCGTGGCCGCCCCGGCGCCGCGCCCGGTCGGCCGTCCGTCGCAGGGCGGCCGACACCTCCTCGTCGGGACGCGTGGTCGCGGCGGCGAGGTGCCAGGCCCGGCGGTCGGGCTCCTCGCTCAGCTTCGCCAGGGCCAGATGCGCCTGCCTGCGCTCCTCGAAGGAGGCGGCGTGGTAGACGGCCGAGCGGATGAGCGGGTGACGGAAGGAGATCCGGGGGCCGTCCTGGCGTACGAGATCGGCCCGCTCCGCGGGCGCCCACGCCCGGTCGCCCGCCTCGGGAAGCCCGCGGGAGGCCGTCGGCGCGTCGGTCCCGTCGGCGGCGGCGAGCAGCAGCAGGGCGCGGCGGGTCGCCTCCGGCAGAAGCGCCGCCTGCCCGGCGAAGATCCGCTCCAGCCGGTCGGTGACGGGCAGCGGGCCCTCCACGCCGCTGCCGCCGGGGTGCAAGCTCGCGCCGGCGCGGGCGAGTTCGACCAGGGCCAGCGGATTGCCGGCCGCCTCCTGCAGGATCCGCACCCGGGTCCGGCCGGTGGGCGGGACCGGTTGCCGGTCGAGCAGCCGGTTCGCCGCCTCACCGCTCAGCGGGCCGAGCTCCAGGCGCCGGTAGCCCTTGTCGAGCCCGGGCAGCGCGGCCGCGGTGCGCACGCCCACCAGCAGCGTGACGGGTTCGCTGTCCATCCGCCGGGCCACGAAGGACAGGACGTCCAGCGACGCGCGGTCGATCCACTGGGCGTCGTCGACCACCATGAGCAGCGGCGCCGGCTCCGCCAGGTCCGACACCAGGCTGAGAACGGCCTGGCCGACGAGCATGCCGTCGGGGGCCTCGGTGCCCTCCTCCAGCCCCAGGACGGTCCCGAGCGCCGCGCGCTGCCGCGGCGGCAGGCCGTCCAGCTCGCCGAGCACCGGGCGGAGCAGCTGATGCAGGCCCGCGAACGCCAGGTGCGCCTCGGACTCGCTGCCGAGCGCCCGCAGCACCCGCCCGCCCTCGCGCCGGACGTGGCCGGCCGCGAAGCCGAGCAGCACGCTCTTGCCGGCACCGGGGTCGCCCGTGAGGATCAGCACCTCGCCGTGGGACCGGCCGGCGGCGATGCGCCGCAGGATTTCCGCGGTTTCGGTTTCCCGGCCCACCACCGACACGTCGTGTTCGCGTGCCGATCCTTGCGCCGTTCCACCTTTTTCCACGGATTCTCCATGAATTGCCATTCGCTCGGATAACGCGTGTTCTCAACGTGTGCGACGCCCCGGACTATTCCGGCCGGCCGAGGTCTGCAGTGCAGTCGGGTGACTGATACCGGCCGGCGCCTGCCCTGAGCACGATGGTCGGTATCCGGAAAGCGGCCTGACCTGACCCTGCGTGGGTGCGGATGAGGGCGGGACGCGATGAATGATTCCATCGGAGTGCGGAAATGAGCAGCGTAAATCCTTCACCTTCCCTGACCCGGCGCGGGTTCGTCGCAGCCGCGGCGGGCCTCGGCGCCGCCGGGCTGCTGGGCGGCGCGCCGGCCCGCCCGGCCGCCGCGGCCTCCACGAAGGTCGAGACGATCCGGCTGGGCAAGGTCACCGTCACCCGTGTCCTGGAGTTCAGCGGTCCCGTCGGACTGACGTCGCGCGAGTTCTTCCCCGGCAGTCCGAAGGAGCTGTGGGAGGAGAACGAGGACTGGCTGAGCCCGGACTTCTGGAAGCCGGGCACCGACATGGTCCACTCCGCCCTGCAGACCTGGGTACTGCGCAGCGAGGGCAGGACGATCCTGGTCGACACCGGCGCCGGGAACGACAAGTTCCGCCCGTACGCCAAGCAGTGGCAGTACATGGACACGAACTTCCTGCGCCGACTGTCCCGCGCGGGCGTCCGGCCGCAGGACGTCGACGTCGTCGTCAACACCCACCTGCACAACGACCACGTCGGCTGGAACACCCGGCGCGAGGGCCGTGACTGGGTGCCCACCTTCCCCAACGCCACCTACCTGATCCCGAAGGTCGAATTCGACTTCTGGAACCCCGCCGGCCCGGTCCGGCCGAAGTACAGGCAGGGCAACCAGAACGTCTGGGAGGACAGCGTGCTGCCGGTGCACCAGGCCGGCCTGGTGAAGCTGTGGGAGGACTCCCACACCCTCGGCCCAGGCCTGAAGCTGAACCTCGCCGCCGGGCACACTCCCGGCTCCTGCGTGCTGCGGCTGGAGTCCGGCCGAGACAGGGCGGTGTTCATCGGCGACCTCCTGCACACCCCGCTGCAGCTCGAACACCCCGAGTTCAACAGCTGCTTCGAGGAGGACGAGAAGCAGGCGCTCGCCACCCGGCGCCGCGAACTGGAGTGGGCCGCCGACCACAAGGCCCTCATCCTGCCCGCGCACCTTCCCGGCCACGGCGCCGCCGAGGTGGAACGCAGCGGCAGCCACTTCAAGATCAAAAAATGGGCGGGTTTCAGCCGCGGCTGACCTCCGGCGGCTCTGCAGCTCAAGGAAGGATCGTCATGCCGCTCAGAAAGACGGCGTCGCTGTGGGACCGCCTCGCCGCCGCCGATCCCGGGCTGATGCGGCTGGTCTCCGCGATGCGCGCCGTCCTCGGCGCCGCCGTGTCCCTGACCGTGCTGGCGGCCCTGGGACAGCCCGACACGTCGTTGCTGGCTGGCGGGTTCACCGCGATGGTGACCTCGCTGGCCGTCAGCGAGCTGCACCCGCGCAACCAGCTCATCACGCTGGCGCTCGGGGCTCCGCTGTCCCTCGCGGCCCTGGCCGCGGGAGCCGTGCTGAGGCCGTACCCGGTCGTGGCGGGGTCGGTGTTCCTGCTGCTGATCCACGTCGCCGTCCACGTCCGCCGGTACGGCCCCAGAGGGCAGGGGGCGGGCGTGTTCGCCTTCATGGCCTTCTTCCTGGCGCAGTTCACCGGGGCACGAGCGGTTCAGGTGCCGCAGCTCGGCGCGGCGGTGCTCGTCGCGTTCTGCGCCGTCGTGGCCGTTGGCCACTGCCTGGGGCACATGACGTCGTCCCGCGTCCTGGCCCGGTTGCGGCGTAGCTTCGACGGGCGGCTGCGTGACGTCCTGCGGGACACGGCCGCCGTGCTCACCGCCGGACCGGACGCCGGCGCACTTCGCCCGTCGATGCAGCGCCGCCTGGACAGGCTTCACGCGGCCGTGCTCCTGATCGGGGACTTTCTCGGTGAACGCGGGGTCGATGGGGCAGCCGACGGCCCGCTTCTGGGGTACCTCGCCCGCGTGGAGGTGGCCGCCCAGCGGCTGGCCGTCCTCGTGGTCCGCGCCGCCCGCACACCGGTCGCCGCAGACGATCTCGCCGAGGCGGACGGGCGGCACCGGCTCGCGGCACGGATCACGATCCTGCGCCACCAGCTCGCCTCCGGCACGCCTCCCACCTCCGGCCGGCGAACGCGGGAACGTGAGATTCCGCCGGCCGCGTCCCCCTCGTTGCGGGACTGTCTCCAGGGGCTCGACGAACTGGCCGCTCTGCTCCGGGGCACCGCCATCCCGCCGACCGGGGCATCCTGTGCCGGCCGGTGTCGCAAGGCGGGCTTCCAAGAGCGCGGACGGGGAACGACCCGGCAGGCCCTCCAGGTGACCACCGCCTGCGCGCTGTCCATCCTCGGCGGCCACCTGGTGTCCCCGGAGCACTGGTACTGGGCCGTCATGGCCACGTGGGTCGTGTTCGTCAACACCGAGAGCACCGGCGAGGTGCTGCTGCAGAGCGTGCGCCGGCTGGCGGGTACCGTGCTCGGCGCGGTGTTCGGCTACGGCCTGGCCACCCTGGCCGCACCGTACGGCCCGCTGCTCCTGGTGCTGCTGCTGGCGTGCATGTTCGGGATGTTCTACACACCGGCGGACGCCTACTGGGCGGTCACGTTCTTCATCACCGGCATGCTCACCATGCTGCTGGCGCTGCTGGACACGTTCTCTGCGGACGTGCTCCTCGTGCGCGTTCAGCAGACCGCGCTGGGAGTCTCCTGCGGCGTCCTCGCCGCCGTGGTCGTGGCGCCCCTCACGGTCCGCCGTGCCCGCGAGGAGGAGCTGGCCCACGTCCTGCTGATCCTGCGGCGCCTGCTGGACGCGACGACGCCGGGCCCGGGCACCGGCGGCACGACGAGCCTGATCCGCGCGGCCCATGACTTCGACCGGGCAGTGGAGTCCTTCCGCAGGGCCTGCCTGCCGATCGTCCACCCGCTCAATCCCCGGCGCGGCCGCCGTGATCGCGCCCGCCACCTGCTGGAGGTGCTGGACGCCGCCGCCTACCACGCACGGAGCCTGGCCGCCGTGGCCGGGCGACTGCCGCCGGGCGGCGACGCCGCGTACGCCACCCGGGTCACCGCGGCGGCCGGCCGCGCGCGGGAGAGGGTGACGCACCTGATCCGGCTCACGGGCCGCCGGACGGGCGCCGCCTGCCTTCCGGCACGCCCCGAGGTGGCCGGAGCGCTGTCCCTGCTCTCCGGCGAACGGCGGATGCGTCGCGGGCGCGTGTCGCCGCGGCGGCGTCTGCTGGTCCACCTCGACCGTCTCGACCTGACGCTGGCGACGCTCACCCGAGCCCTCGACCCGCCCCAACCGGCTGCCGCGCAGGTGCAGTCACGTGACGCATACCGCGGCACCTGCCAGCCGCCGCACCATGGGTGAGCAGGGCCGTCATGAGCGACCGCTCCTCCGCGTTGCGGCCCCAGCCGCGAAATCCATCGAACTGGAGACAACCATGGACACCATCACCCTGGGCGACGTCACGCTGACCCGGGTGCAGGAGTACTTCGGCCCCGTCGACATGACGCCCGAGACGTTCTTCCCCGACAGCCCGGAGCGCGCGTGGCAGGACCACCGTTCCTGGCTGGTGCCGGACTTCCTGAACGCCGAGACCCGGATCGTCAACTCGGCGATCCAGACCTGGGTCCTGCGCAGCGAGGGCAGGACCATCCTGGTCGACACCGGCGTCGGCAACCACAAGGAGCGCCCGTACGCGCCCGTGTGGAACCGGCTGAACACCGACTTCCTGGACAACCTCGCCCGCGCCGGAGTCCGTCCCGAGGACGTCGACCTCGTCATCAACACGCACCTGCACATCGACCACGTCGGCTGGAACACCTACCTCGACGGCCGGACCTGGGTGCCGACGTTCCCCAACGCCACCTACCTCATGCCCAGGGCGGACTTCGACTTCTGGAACCCCGCCAACGAGCACAAGCCCCGGCTGGGCCGCGGCAACCAGAACGTCTTCGAGGACAGCGTCGCCCCCGTGCACGAGGCCGGCCAGACCCTGCTCTGGGAGGACGGCCACCGCATCGACGGCAACCTGCGCCTCGACCTCGCCCCCGGCCACACGCCGGGCTCGTCGGTGCTGACGCTGGAGTCCGGGGCGGACCGGGCGCTGTTCGTCGGCGACCTGCTGCACAGCCCGGTCCAGATCCACGAGCCCGACTCCAACAGCTGCTTCTGCGAGGACCCCGCCGGGGCCCGCGCAACCCGGCGCAAGCTCCTGGGTTGGGCGGTCGACAACAACGCCCTGGTCATCCCCGCGCACCTCGGCGGCCACGGCGCCGCCGAAGTGGTCCGGGAGGCGGACAAGTTCGCCATCAAGGGCTGGGTGCCCTTCGCCCCGTACACCGAGCAGGCCTGAGTCCCTGCGGAAAGGCACCACCGTGAACCACCACCCCGACCCCGTCGCCACCACCGCGCAGGGAGCCGTCCGAGGCCTGCGCCAGGGCGCCGCCCTCACCTTCCGCGACATCCCCTACGCCGCCCCGCCCCGCGGCGCCGGCCGCTTCGCGCCGCCGCGGCCGCACGAGCCGTGGGACGGCGTACGGGACGCCACGGCACCGGGGCCCAACGCGCCGCAGTCCGAACGCAAGCTCGGCAACGTGGACATGTCCCCCTACTTCGGCGCCGGTTGGAGCCGCGGGGAGGACTACCTCACCGTCAACGTCTTCACCCCCGCCGCCGGCGGTACCGGGCTGCCGGTCATGGTGTTCGTCCACGGCGGCGGGTTCGTCGCCGGCTCGACGCGGTCCCCGATGTACGACGGCTCCGCCTTCGCCCGCGACGGCGTCGTCCTGGTGACCCTCAACTACCGGCTCGGCATCGCCGGGTTCCTCGACCTGCCCGGGGCCCCCGCCAACCGCGGCCTGCTCGACGTGGTCGCCGCGCTGCGCTGGGTGCGGGAGAACATCGCCGCCTTCGGTGGCGACCCGCGCAACGTCACCCTCTTCGGCCAGTCGGCCGGGGCGACCATCGTCGGCGGCGTCCTGGCCACCCCCGAGGCCGCCGGCCTGTTCCGCCGTGCGATCGTGCAGAGCGGCAGCGGCCTGGGCGCGTTCACCACCGAGCAGGCCGCCCGCGTCACCAAGGCGGCGGCCGAGGTGCTGGGCGTCAGGCCCCACGCCCGCGACTTCGCAGGTATCCCCGACGAACGCCTGGTCGAGGCCGCTTCCCGGCTCTCGGGCATCGACCTGCGGACCGAGACCCGCCACGACCCGTTGATCGGGCTCAGCCCCTTCAGCCTCGTCCTGGACACGCAGCCGGCCGAGTCCGTCGCCGCCGGGCTGAGCGCCGGCGTCGACCTGCTCGTCGGCACCAACGCCGAAGAGGGCAATCTCTACCTGGTGCCGGTGGGCGCCTACGCCACCTCGACCGCCGCCGACGTCCACGAGGCGGCGGCGCGCTCGCACCCGGATCCGGCGCGGCTCGTCGGGACCTATCGGGCCTCGCGTCCCGGGGCGTCCCACGCGGAACTGCGCTCGGCCATCATGGGCGACGCCCTGTTCGGCGCGGGCAGCCGCGCCCTGGCCGGCGCGCACGCCGCCCATCCCGGCTCCGCCACCTACGCCTACGAGTTCGCCTGGCGCTCCCCGGCCCTGGACGGGCAGCTCGGCGCGACCCACACGGTCGAGCTGCCCTTCGTCTTCGACCTCGCGGACCGGCCCGAGCTGAACGGCCCCAACGCCCTGCTCGGCCCCGGCCCGGTGCCCGTGGGCCTCGCCGCCCGCGTGCACGAGACGTGGATCCGGTTCGCCAGGACCGGCGAGCCCGGCTGGGACCCGTACGAGAACGAACGCAGGGCGACCATGCGCATCGACACCGAGTGGACCCAGATCGACGACCCCCGCCCCCAGGAACGCCAGGCCTGGAACCAAGGGCCTGCAGAGAAATGACTCTTGGCATCCCGGGTTCCCAGCCGATGGTCTGGTATGAGCGCGTCGGCGGAGACCGCGATGCGCGGTGCGCAGGTCGACGCACGCCCGCTGAAAGGCATTCCTGATCACGTCCGCAGGATCATCCAGGTCTCTGACGCCGGGTTTGATGCAGGCAGGGTACTCATAAGCCGGCAGCAGGTCCGAGCCGGACTGTGCCCAGGCGCCGCGCTTGTCATCCCAGGCTGCCTCGGCCTCGCTGAGCAGCACGTTCAGGTCGGCGGGTCGGGGGATGAAGGGGTGGATGATGAAGGTGGCTGCCCAGCCGAGCGAGACCATGTCGAGGTTGAAGGTGCGCCGATCGGGATGATCGCGCGGCGGCAGCGGGTCGGAGGCCGAGCCGGAGAACCACGGTGCGGTGTAGGCCGGCAGCCTCCCGTTCTTCTCCACCGACTCGCCGGTGGCGATGACCGCCGGCTTGCGCTGGGAGCCGTCCGTCGCTCAGGAAGTCGACAGGCATGTACGCAACGTATGACTCAACAGACACAGCGTCATCAGAGCGACACAGCCGTTACCAGCCGCTACCTGCTGTCACGCAATGCAGATCAACGTTGCGCTGTGAAACCGAACGGGATCCGGCGTTAACCACCTCCGGAAGACCACGACGGCAGGGGTACTGACCTGGGAGGACCCCGTTAACGCCGGATTCCGTTCCAAATCTCTCTGACCCCCGGCTACGCCGCCGCTACGCCCCCTACCTTGCGGGCCTGCTGCACGCGGTGCGGATGGCGGCCCCGCTGGCCGGCCCGTTCCCGACCGGCGTCGCCGGCATCACCTTGACGGAGGAGGACAAGTCCCGCCTGGAGCTATCGTGCAAACTCCTCGACAACCTCACCCCGCCACCCGAAGGCGAAGGCATGCCCGAGCTCGAAGCCGCCGACCGCCAGCGCGGGCACAACCCGGGCGGCGGCCGGAACTGGATCTCGCCGCGCTCCGGCAGACGCTGGTTGAGCTCGACCCGGACATGTGGTGGGGCGGCCTGCGGGAGCGGGAAGTCCCCGAAAGCGGCGAGGTCGTCTATCTGTGTTACCGGCACCGCCAGGCGCTGCGTTATCCCGCCCAGCTGCAGGACAGCCGAGATGCAGCAATCGCTGCTGGCGGGCAACCCGGGCGGACGATCAGCTTCCTCCGGCTCGCCGAACGTCTGCGTGAGCTTGGCATCCACTCCAGCCAGGCCCGCTCCACCGCGCTGTTCCAGCTCGCGACCGACCTGCCCGGCGTCGCGCCCTGGCCCGCATGCTCGGCATCCGCATCACCGTGGCCGTCGCCTGGCAAGGCGCCGGCAGCGGCGGCTGGACCGGCTACACCGCTGAGGTCAGCCGCCGCCATACACGACCAGCCACCATACGGCCAGATGAGGAGCACCCTGATTGAGCACGCCCATCGAGATCGTCCCCTACGACCGGCGCTGGCACGAGATGTTCGCGGCTATCCGCGACCTGATCGCCCACATACTCGGCTCGCTCGCCCAGCGAATCGAACATGTCGGCAGCACTGCAGCCCCAGGCCTGCCAGCCAAGCCCATCATCGACATCGACGTGGTCATCAACACCCGTGACGACCTGCCCGCGGTCATCAAGAACCTGCGTCTCCTCGGCCACCACCACGAAGGAAACGGGAACATATCGGGGCGAGAGGCGTTCACCAGCCCTGCAGATACGCCTTCGCACCATCTCTACGTCTGCGCGGTCGACACCCGGAACTCGCACGTCACCTCGCCTTTCGGGACTTCCTTCGCGGGCACTCGCAGACCGCGGACGCCTACGCCGAGTTGAAGAAGTGATCTGTGGTGACTCTCAGTCGTGCGGCCTGAACGCCTTCTCGGCACCCCGGATGACTCGTGCCGGACGAGCTCTCTGACGATGACAAGCGCGCCCCTGTCGCGCTGATCATCGACTGCGCCAGCGAGGAAACCGACAATCGGCAGCTGACCGCCTGGGAAATGTCGGAGAACCTGGGCCTCATCGCCTGAGGACCGTCAAGGTTGGGGCAGGACCCCCCCGAGATCCTTCGGAGGGCGGCCATGAAGCCTTTCTCGATCGTCGTCACCACGGCGCTTGTCGTCGCGATCGGCTGGATGCTCGGCCCTGGCGCGCCGTGGTGGCTGGAACACGTCGACGGCGTGACCAGTCTGACCGGCAAGGACTTGGCAGCGGCCGTCGACGCGGTCCGCGGGCGCGTCCTGGCGGTCGCCACCGGCTTGGCCGCTCTCGGCGCACTCTTCTACACCGCCCGCAACGCCGACACCGCCCGGCGCACCTTCCAGCTCAGCGAACGCGGCCACGTTACCGACCGCTACGGCAAGGCCGTCGAGCAGCTCGGCAGCGCCCAGGCCCCGGTCCGCCTCGGGGGCCTGCACGCCCTGGAACAGCTCGCCCAGGACAACCCCGGCCCGGAGTTCCGGCAGACGGTCGTGGACGTGATCTGTGCGTACCTCCGCATGCCGTATACCCCGCCGGCGGACGCAACCGATCCAGCCGAGCCCGCCGTACCGCGTGCCGCCGTAGCCGGGGTCTCCGCGCCGTCCACCGGGCGCGATCCCCACGAGGAACGCCAGGTCCGCCTCACCGCCCAGCGCATCCTGCACGCTGGGACTTCGAGCTCACTCGAGATGCTTGGGCGTTCGACCGGCAGGTGAAGGTTTGGGTTCGTGGCCAGGGAATACCGAGAGCGTTACGAGCAGACCAGATGAAGTACGGCGGCCACACGGAGACGGCTCTCCTCTCGGACATCAGTGAGGCTTTTCCAACCTGATCGGGCTGATCAGCAGGAGAGAACCGGGACGGGTTGGCATGAGAAGAGGCTCTCGGCAGCTCGTACGCCCGGGTCTGACCCCATGAACCAATAGGCTCCTGGTTGCCAGATGTGCCGGTTGAGCGGTCTTTCGACGGCTCGGATCATGTGTGGAGGGATGTCGGTGATGATGATCAGCCAGCTCGTGATCGCCGGGCTGTTGTTACCGAACCTGTCCGTACAGGCACAGCCACCTCCCCTCCACGTGATGACGTGGAACGTCTGTGCGGGCACCAACGCCGGGTGCGCGCTCTTTCGCCGCTCGAACGCCGAGCTGGCTTGGCACGTGGCAGTGCTGGCGACCGAGGCGGACGTGGTCTTCCTCCAGGAGTTCTGCACAGACGCCGACGCCGACCTGGAACGCGAGCTCGAACGCCGTACCGGCCGGAACTGGAGCGTCCGGTCAGCCGGGCTGAAGTACTCGGACGGTTCCCCGTACCAGTGCCTGCCCGACAGAAACGGCAGGCCGCGTGGGGTGCTGAGCGTCACCCTGGCCGTGGCCGTGGCCGGAGCGGACACCGGCCTCGTCGTGCACGCGCTAACCTCGCCGCCGTGGGGACCCCGCAGGTACGCCGTCTGCACGGCCGACCGGGCGTTCTGCACCGCGCACTTCTCGTCGGGATCGAGCTACGACGACAGGCAGAAGGGCAGGCCCTACCGCCACATCCAGTTGCGCGAGCTGTTCAAGCTCGGCCGGGGTGTGATCGGCGGCGACCTCAACCTTGTGCCGCGCGACGCCGCCGGGGCCTACAAGGGCCGCGACGAATGCGACCCGCGCCGGCGCTGGACCTACGTGACCCGCAAGCGGAAGATTGATTACGTGTTCGCCGGCGAGGGCCGCGTACGGAAATGCTTCGTCGATTACGCCCGGAGCACGTGGTCTGATCACGTCCCGCTGCACGCCTGGGTGAGAGCAGGCTCAACGCCGCTTGCACCACGTTGAGCTGGCCCAGCATCAGATTGTTCGTCATGCCCTACCAGCGAAACCCGGATTTGCGCATCCACCTTACCGGCCAGGGACGAATTGGGATACGTCCTCACTGAGGCCTTTCATCCGTGGGTGAGCTCGTAGTGAACCCGTCCGGCATTGATAAAGGCTCCTGCGGTTGGAAAGGATGGAGCCCATGGCCGGTCGATCTTCTTCGCATCCCTCCCACCGTCGATACCCGCCAGAGCTGAAAGCAGTCCGGTGAGTCCCACGCAGTGATCACTCGGGTGGCGCGTCAACTCGGCGTCGGGTCCGAATCGCTGCGCAGCTGGGTGCGCCAAGCTGACGTCGACGCCGGGCAACGGCCAGGCACGACGACGGAGGACGCGCAGCGAATCGCCGAGCTGGAACGCGAGGTGCGCGAACTGCGCCGGGCCAACGAGATCCTCAAGGCGGCTTCGGCTTCTTTCGCGAGCCAACTCGACCCACGCCCGCCCAGATGAACGCCTTCATCGACGCCCATCGCGACCGGTTCGGGGTCGAGCCGATCTGCCGGGTGCTGCAACACCCGACGTCGACCTACTACGCCGCCCTCCCGACCACCATCGGCCCGCGCCGTCCGCGACCAGCAGCTCAAAGCCGAGATGTTGGGGCTGGGGTCGGCCGGGTTCCTGGTCGCCGCCTTCCGTTCCAGGTCGCTCGCGCAGCGGGCCGAGATCGACGGATGAGTGATGCCGGAACGGCGGCCGAGGACTTACGCGGCTGCAGACGCGTGCGGAGTGCCCCATGCGCAAGGTGATCGTTTTCCTGATGGCGCTCGTCATCCTCCTCATCATCGACCGAGTCGCCGTGGCGAGCGTCGAGCGCGACCTGGCGAACAGAATCGACGCCGTTCCCAGCCTGTCCGGCACGTCGGCCGTGTCGATCGAGGGCATCCCGTTTCTCACGCAGGCCGTGTCGGGGCGCTGTCCAGAGGTGCGGTTCGATCTCGGCACCTTCAGCTACGGCAGCGTGCAGGTCAGGAACGTGCGGGGCGCCGCGTACGACGTGACGGCGCCCCTGGCCGACGTCCTGCGGAACCAAGCCCGTGTCCAGGCCGGTCGCGTGAGCATCAGCGGCACCCTGTCCAGGGCGACGATCGACGCGTTCGCGCCGAGTGGCGTGAAGATCGGCGGTAACGGGCGACGGCTCACGGCCTCGGGGGAGGTCACGATCGGGGCGAACAAGGTGAAGTTCAATGCCGAGCTGCGGGTCGAGGTCACCGACGGGAAGATCAGGCTCCAGGCCGAGAAGATCCAGGGCGTGCCCTTGCCGGACCAGGTCGCACAGCTGATCTCCTATCCGATCCCGTTCAATCTGCCCTTCGATGTGAAGCTGACCGGGGTCAGGAGCCTGCCGGAAGGACTGGAGCTCTTCGCCGAAGCGTTTGACGTGCCGATTCGTGGAAGAGGTTGAACCACTTCGCCCTGTCGTCCGGGAAGAGCGCGGGCACAGCAGGCGCCGAGGCTGAGCGCCACTACTTGATCCCGCCATCGTTGAGACATCATCTTGTGAACGATCAACCTCACAGAGATCCTCTCGCCGGCAAGAAAGACTGAACGACTTCCTCGAAGCCGTTCAGGCCAAGGTGTCGTGCCGCAGGTCAGCGCCTGCCCCTTCCGCCAACTTCATCTGGAAGGGACAGGCTCGGCGGTCCTGACCACCCGCGCCCCGGCCGTCGAGGTCGGAGGGCACCCCGCCTCCCTGCAGGCGCTGGAGTTCCTCGTGCTGGGCGCCGAGCACCTGGTGACCGGCCTGGACCACGTCCTCTTCCTGCTCGCCCTGCTCATCGGCGCGCGCCGCCCGCGCGACGTGGTCGTCACCGCCTCGGCCTTCACCGCCGCCCACAGCATCACGTTCCTGCTGGCCGCGATGGGGATCGTGGAGGTTCCGGCGCGGGTCGTCGAGCCGGTCGTCGCCGTGTCGATCACCGTGGTGGCCGTGGCGAACCTTTTCGGCCGCGCGGAAGGCGGGGCCGGCCGGTGGCGGCTGCCCGTCGTGTTCGCCTTCGGCCTCGTCCACGGCCTCGGCTTCGCCGGGGCCCTCGACATCGGCGGGAGCGGGTCGTGGGAGCTGCTGCTGTCGCTGCTCAGCTTCGACCTCGGCATCGAGGTGACGCAGCCGGCGATCGTCGCCGTGCTGTTCCCGCTGCTCAGGTGGCTGCGCCGCTCCCCCGCGCACCGCTGGGCGGTGGCCGCTCCGACCGTGCCGATCGTGACGGTCAGCCTGTACTGGCTCGTCGACCGGCTCCCCCTGCCGTTGTGACCGGAGGCGGCCCTGAGCTGCGAACCTGGACCGATAACCGGATTTCGGGCATTCTTGTCGAGATCTTCTGTCAAACCGAAAGGACGATAACGTGCGAATGCCCGGCAAGGCAGCACTCCTGACCGCGGCCGTCTGCCTGAGCGGTGTCCTCGCGACCCCGGCCGACGCCGCCACCCGCAGCCCGGAGAGCATCTGCGGCGGGGGATTCGGCCGGGTCTCCGGCGGCACCAAGGACGTCGTGACCCCCAGCGGCCGCAAGTACGGCACGGTCTACCTGCTCTACAACCGCGCCACCAAGCAGAACTGCGTGGTCACCATCAAGTCCAGCTTCGTCGGCGCGAAGAGCCCGGTGAGCGCCGAGCTGAGCGTCCAGCCCAAGGCGGTCAAGGACCAGAAGCAGAACCCGATCGTGCGCCGCGACAGCGGCAGGTACAAGTACTACGCCGGCCCGGTGAAGTACTGGGCCAAGGACCTGTGCGTGAAGTTCTGGGGCACGATCAAGCCCAACGGCCACGACCCGGCGGTCGCCAGCGGCGGCCGCCAGAGCTGGGGCAACTGCAGCTGACCGCGTAAGGGGGCGGGTCACCGCCCCCTTCCCGCGGAGGACGCGCGTGGACCATGGTCGTAGGCGGGCGGCTACCAAAGTCGCGGGCCTGAAGCGCCCTTATGGCCGAGGTGCGGACGGCCTCGCGGTCGGCACAGTGGTTCCCATGCCAAGAAAGATCATTCGCGGTGTGGTCACCGCCGTGGCGCTGCTCGCGGCCTCGGCGCCCGCCGTCGCCGTGCCCGTGGCCGCCCAGGCCGCCGTCCCCACCCCCGCCTCCGCCTCCACGGGCGCCGGGTTCGCCCTGCCCCGCCCGACCGGCCCCCACCCCGTGGGCGTCACCACCCTGCACCTGGTGGACCGCTCCCGCCCCGACCCGTGGGTGCCCGAGGAGAAGGCGCGCGAGCTCATGGTCTCGGTGTGGTACCCGGCCAGGGAGGCGCGGGGCAGGCGGGCGCCGTACATGACGCAGGAGGAGGCCCGGCTCGTGCTGAAGGGGCTCGGCGGGCGGGCGGAGGCCGCGGCCCCGCTCAGCGCGACGCGGACCAACGCCTACCTCGACGCCCCGCCCGCCGGCCGCAAGGGGAGCCTGCCGCTGGTGGTGCTCTCGCCCGGCTTCTCGGTGCCGCGCACCTCGCTCACCGCGCTCGCCGAGGACCTGGCGAGCAAGGGGTACGCCGTGGCGGGGATCGACCACGTGCACGAGTCGTTCGGCACCAGCCTGCCCGGCGGCCGCACGGCGACCTGCGCCGCCTGCGCGCACGAGGACGACGACGACTTCGGCGCCAGGACCGACAGGGGCCGGGCGGCCGACGTGTCGTTCGTGCTCGACCGGCTGACGGGGACGCGCCCGGCCTGGAAGGGCGGCGAGCTGATCGACGCGTCGAGGATCGCGATGGCGGGCCACTCCATCGGCGGCAGCGGCGCCGCGGCGACGATGATGAAGGACTCCCGGGTGCGGGCCGGGGTCAACATGGACGGCACCTTCCGCACCCCGATGCCCGCGACCGGATTCGAGCGGCCGTTCCTCATGCTGGGGGCCGGGAAGGTCCACGAGCCGGACGGCATCGACGTGTCCTGGCCGCGCGACTGGCGGCGCATGACCGGCTGGAAGCGCTGGCTCAACGTGCGGGGCATGGAGCACCTGTCCTTCTGCGACTTGCCGCTGTTCGCCGACCGGCTCGGGGTGAAGACCGAGGCCACGCTCTCCGGCCCGCGCACGGTGGAGATCATCCGGGCGTACGTGGGGGCCTTCGTGGACCTGCACCTGCGCGGGCGGCGGCAGCCGCTGCTGGACGGCCCGTCCAAGCGTTACCCGGAGGTCCGCTTCCTCCCCTGACGTCCGCCCTGGACTGGGGGGCCGCCCGGTGGGCATGGGGGACGAGGGGGGCAGATGGTGAAGTACATCGCGCGCATGTTTCCTGACCCGGGTGACGAGGCCATGGGGATCGTCCGCAGGGAGGTGTTCGAGGTGGCCGGCGACGGCGCTCTCGTCGTGAGCGACGTGGAGGCCCGCGACCACCCCGAGGTGCCGCTGTCGGCGGAGCAGCGGGACGCGGTGCTGGAACGCCTGGGATACGTCCGCACCGGCCCGTGGATCGAGGAGGGCGAACGGGCCGAGGCGTCGGTGCGCCCGCACTGACGCGTTCTCACACCTGTCGGCGCTGTCACTTGTCCGTCACGAACGGTGACGGCAGAGGTGCCGCCGTGACAGCTGTGGTTCGTGGTGCCCGTGGGCAGGCTGAGGGGCGTTGTCACCGTCCCCCCTGATCCTGGAGGACCCGATGCGCCACTCTTCGATCGCCGCCGCCGCCGTCGCCGCCCTGGCCGTGGCGGCCCTCGTCCCGGGGGCCGCCACGGCCCAGGCGGCCGGGGCGACCGCCTGCCCCGGGGTGCTGCGGACGCCGCAGACCGAGCTCAAGCCCGTCGTCGCCCAGCTCTCCTACCAGGCGCCCAACAATCGCGACGGCGAGGACACCGTCACCGCGGCCTACACCAAGATCCCCCAGGCGGACGAGGTCCAGTTCGTCCTGCACAGCGCCCCCCAGGTCACCTGGTGGAAGGGGATCAGTGTCACCGACCAGAAGGGCCACGTCCTGCGGGACCAGCAGGACTTCACGCAGGACGCCAAGCACGACACCCGCGTCCTCACCCTCACCAGGACGGAGGCCGCCGCCTGCGCGTACGTGTGGCTCTCCAAGGCCAAGACGTTCGGCAAGCACACCCCCATGTACCCGGTCTTCGTCCAGGCCTCCGACCTGGGCAACCGCATCGACCTCACTTGGGTCAAGGACTGACGCGCACGCGGCGCCCTCCGGCGCCGCCGCCCTGGGTGGGCGGGCGGCCCGGAGCGGTCAGGAGGGCTCCTTCGACGAGGTGACCGCGGGCAGAGGCAGCGGGCGGTCGAGGAGGAAGGTCGTGAGCAGGTCGCGGTACAGGTCCGGGCGGCCGTTCGCGATCGAGTGCCCGGCGCCGCGGACGTACACGAGGGTCGAGGCGGGCAGGATCCGCCGGTACTCGTACGTGACGTCCCACTTCAGATAGTCGCACTCGCCCCGCACGATCAGGGTGGGCACGCGGACGCCGCGCAGCCGCGGGCGCGGGTCGGGCACGGCGGAGGCGTCGGCCGAGGTGAGCTGGTTGCCGTAGAAGCCGGGGCGGTTGTCGTGCAGGGGCGCGGGCGCGCCGCCCGGGCAGCCGGTGGCGTCCTTGGCGGTGAGCAGCAGCGCGCGGAAGCGGGCGTCGGCCTCGGCGTCCGGGACGAGGGCGTGCGCGGCGGCCGGGTTCAGCTGGAGCAGGAGCCCCTGCACGAGGAAGCGCGGGTCGGAGGACAGCTCGTCGGCGCGGGCGGTCTCCGCCGGGGTGAGACGGTCCCAGGGGCCGCCGATGCCGCCGGGGAAGGCGGGCTCCCAGATCGGGCCGGGCGAGGTGAGCACCGCCTTGGCGACCCTGTCGGGATGGGCCGCCAGGTACGCCGCCGTGAGCGTCCCGCCCCACGACCTGCCGACCAGGATCACCCGCTCGGCGCCGATCGCGCCGCGGATGGCGTCGAGGTCGGCGACGTGCCGGGCGACCGTGTAGCCGGCCACGTCCTGCAGCCGGGTGGACCGGCCGGCGCCGAGCTGGTCGTAGGCGTAGACGTCGAAACCGGCGGCGGCCAGCTCGGCGCCGCCCTCCGGGACGCCCTCCCCCGGCGTTCCCGGGCCGCCGTGCAGGAAGATCACCGGAGTGGGCCGCGCCCTCCCCGACGCGGGGATCTTGGCGTAGGCGATGCGGGAGCCGGTGGGCAGGTTCCAGTAGGAGACGCCGGGAGGCGCCGCGGCGGCGGGCGGCACCGGGTAGCCGCTGAACACGGTGACGGCGGCCAGCCCGGCGGTCAGGAGGACGACGCCCGCGACGTACCCCCAGAGCGCCCCCCGCCGCAACGGCCTGCGGCGCGGAGCGCGCGGCCGCCCGGCCACCGGTCCCGCCGCATCGGGCGGCGGGGCTTCCTGCCGGGCCGCTCGCGCCGGGGCGAGCCTTCTGGCCAGGGGGCGGCCGAACAGCCACGCCGTCCCCGCCGCCGCCACCAGCCCGGCCGCCGAGAACGCCGCCACTACGGGGACGAGGGCGGCTGCCCCCACGAACGCCACCGCACCGGCGACCGGCGCCACCACCAGCCCGGCAAGCGCGAACACGATGCCGTACACAAGGTTGGATCTCATGAGATCACGCTAGGAAGCCGATCCGGCCCCCACCTCCTGCCGCGGAACCGTCCGCACCCCCGCCGCGTGGCGGGGGGCGGGAGCTCCTTGGTAGGGGCGAGCGGCTCGACCCGGGGGGTGGCCGCCGGCCCGAACCAGGTTTCTCAGCGGCGGCCCGGCCGCACCAGGCCCGTCTCGTACGCCGCGATCGTCGCCTGGAGCCGGTCGCGCACGCCGAGCTTGCCGAGGACGACCGCGACGTGGTCCTTGACGGTCGCGCGGCTGATGCCGAGCGCGTCGCCGATCTCGGCGTTCGTCAGCCCGCGCGCCACCTGGCGCAGCACCTCCGTCTCGCGCGGCGTGAGCGTGGCCAGCACGCGGGCGTCCCGCGGCTCCGGCTCCGCCGCGAACCGGTCGATCAGCCGCCGGGTGACCCCCGGATCCAGGAGGGCGTCGCCGGCGGCGGCCACGCGCACCGCGTCGGCGACCCGTTCCGGCTCGGCGTCCTTGAGCAGGAAGCCGCTCGCCCCCGCGCGCAGCGCCGCGAACAGGTACTCGTCCAGGCCGAACGTCGTCAGCACCACCACCCGCGTGCCCGGCGCGCGGGCGACGATCTCGGCGGTCGCCCGCAGACCGTCCATGCCCGGCATCCGCACGTCCATGAGCGCCACGTCCGGACGCAGCGACACCGCCAGCGCGACCGCCGCGTCCCCGTCGGCCGCCTGGCCCACGACGCTCAGGTCGGGCTCGACGTCCAGCACCGCCGCGATGCCCGCCCGCACCACCGCCTGGTCGTCGGCGACCGTCACCCTGATCAGGTCTCGGGCAGCCACACCGTCACCGTCCCGTCCTCGTGGGCGGTGAAGCCGCCTCCCGCCGCGTCGGCGAGCGCCCGCAGCCGCCTGACCGCCCTCGGCGACGCCGGCCCGCGGACCGCCGTCCCCGCGCCGTCGCCGGTCACGGTGATCTCCGCGCCCGTGCGTCCGCGCAGCATCAGCTCCACCGCCGTGAACGCCGCCACCTCCACGCCGGGGGACGCCTCGCGGCGGCCACCGGCGTACCGGACGGCCGCTTGGTGCCGCGTGGCGAGCAGCGCGATGCCCGCGAACGTGGGGGGCGGGTCGTCGCCGACGACCGGCGAGCGCAGCTCGTCGAGCGACTCCCTGAGCGCGGCCAGGCCCGCCCTGGCCTCGGCCAGCACCACGTCCAGCCGGCCGCGTTCCGCCGCCGCCAGGACCGCCCCCATGCGGCGCAGGGCCGAGGAGCGCAGCCGCGCCTCCAGGCGGGCGCGTTCGGCCCGCACCGCGGCCTCCGCCTCCCGGCTGAGCCGGACCTGCTCGTCGCGCGTCGCGGTACGTCGGCGGGCCCGCAGCCGCGCCACTCCCACCCCCAGCGCCCACGCCGCCGCCGCGGGAACCGCCAGACCCGAGGCCAGCACCGCTCCCGCCGCTGCCCTGTCGCCGACGATGCCGGGGCCGCAGGCCAGCACCAGTCCACCTGCCGCCGCCACGGTGGCCGTGGCCGCCGCACCGGGCCGCCATCGCCGGCCGCCCTGGACACCCACCGCGTACAGCAGCGTCAGCTCCACCCACAGGCACCAGAGGAAGAAGTCACCGGCGGGCTGCGTCGTCCAGCCGGCGAACCAGGCGGCGAGCAGGACCGGGTGGACCGACAGCGCCGCCGCCAGGCCGGGCAGCGGGGCGCGGGCGCGTACCGCGAGCGGCAGGGCGTGCGCCACGAACAGCACCGCCAGCAACGCGACCTCACCGGCGCTCAGGGGGACGTCGTCCGCCAGCAGGCTGAAGCCGACCGACCAGGCCACGGCGAACAGCACCAGCGCCCCGTTGGACGCCGGCCCACCCCGCCACCCGCCCCACCGACCGGGGACGGGCGGCGCGGAGACGGGCGGCGCGGAGACGGAGAGCGGGAGGGCGGCCGGCACCACGGCGGCGGGCCCAGGAGGGGAGGCCGCCGAGGCGGAGAGCGCCGGGACGGACGGCGCGAGGGCCGACGGCACTGAGACCGACGGCGCTGAGGCGGACGGCACTGGGGCGGAGGGCGCGTCCTGCAGCGGGAACTCGGCACGCACTGCCCACCCGGCCCCTTCCGGCCCTGCCGACAGAACGCCGCCGCACTCGGCCACAGCCACCCGCAGCCCCGCGAG
The DNA here is from genome assembly GCF_900109355.1 of Nonomuraea pusilla. Taxonomy (GTDB): domain Bacteria; phylum Actinomycetota; class Actinomycetes; order Streptosporangiales; family Streptosporangiaceae; genus Nonomuraea; species Nonomuraea pusilla. The sequence continues at coordinate 271,012 of NZ_FOBF01000002.1, read as the reverse complement.
CCCATGGCCGCCGCCGAGCCCCTCAACGTCCCGACGCCCGCCGAGCCCGGCCGCCGTCCCCGCACCGGCCAGACCCGGCGACCGGCCTACGGCGCTCGGCAGGGGCGGGGTGCGGGCGTCCCTGGACGTGGCCGCCGTCTCGTCCGGTCCTGGCACCGGCGTCGTCCCGCTGTGGCGGCTCGTGCTGTCGTCGGAGGGTTGCGCCGCGTCCTGTGTGGTGGTGGGGCCGTCGACGAGCGTGATGACCAGGCGGTCGGCCGCCTGTTCGACGGCCACCCGCACCGTGCCGCCCTCCGCGTAGCGCAGGGCGTTGGTGAGCGCTTCGCGTACCACCCGGTAGGCGACGGCGGCGATCTCCGGCGGCGCGCTCCGGGCCGTCCTGACGTAGGTGACCCGCGGATCCGGCCAGGCGGCGACCAGCGCGTCCAGGTCGGCGAGGTCGCGGGGGCCCGGCCGTTCGTCCTGCGCGCCGCCACCGGGTGCGCGGACGCCGGTCAGCCGCTCCAGCTCGCCTTCCGCCAGCCGCGCGGTCTCGGCGGCGTCGCGGACGGCACGCGCCTGCAGGTCGGGGTCGGCCAGGCGCAGCGCCGAGGCGGCGCCCACCACGATGCCGGTGAACCTGTGGGCGGCCGTGTCGTGCAGTTCCGCGGCGAGCCGGTGCCGCTCCACCTCGCCCGCCGCCTCGGCCGCGGCGCCCGCCGCGGCACGGTACGCCTCCAGCGCCAGCCGCCGCGCCCGGCGCCGCCTGCCGGACCTGCCGAGCGCCCAGGCGACGGCCGCGCACCCGGCCGTCAGCAGCGTCGCCCCGGCGACGGGCCCGGGCCGCTCGCCGAGGGCGAGCGCCGTCACCGCCACCGCCACCGTCACCACCGCGACGCCTGCCGCCGCCACCCCGGCCGTACGCCTCAGGGCGAGCACGTACAGCGCCGCGGCGACGGCGGGCGGCACGACCGCGGGCGCCCAGCCGCCCATCGGCACCTCCTCCAGCATCGTCAGCACTCCCCTACGCCTCCTCCACGCCGCCTTCGCACCGCCTTCGCATCACGGCCACCACCACCGCCCCTGGACCGGCGACGGCGCCGACGGCACCCGGGGGCGCCGCGGCGGCCGGCACCCGGGCGAGCACGGGCCGGGCCCGAAGGCGGCGTACCGCGACCGGGCGGCCGCACGGCGAGAACCGGCGCGACCGGCGCGGGGCGGCCCGCCCGCGCGCCAGGACGCAGCTGACGGCGCGCGGGCGGCACGGCGACGGCGGCGTCCAGGGGCGGCCGGTCACCGGGACGCGGCTTCCGGGAGAACGGCGGCGCGGCTCGGGCACGAGGCAACGCTATCGGCCGCCGCGCACCAGGCGGCGCCTTCGGCGGGAGGCGCCCGGCGGCTCCCCTTGGGCAGGACGTCATGCGGAGGCGGGACTCGTCCTCCCGGACGAGCCGTCCCTCCCGCACACCGCGCTCCCCCTCCCCGCGCCCGCCGGCCGTAACCTCACGAGAGGGGGAACGGGTACGCGATCATGTGATCCATGTCGATCCCCCCGGACCCGTCCGCGGCCGCACCGCCGCAGAAGTCAAGACATTCACGAATGGCTCGGGCAAGCGGCTGCCTGGCCCTGCTATTGGTGCCGCTCCTGCTGCTCGCGGCGATCGTGATGGCGCCGGTGTGGATCAATGACCACCGGCTGGCGCGCATGGTGGACCGCATCCAGGAGTATCCGCTGCCGGCCGGAACAGACTTCGGGTCCTTCGACCCGCAAGTCAAGGTGAGCGGCGACTCCGGTGACTGCTTGTACACCATCCGCTTCGGGCTCTTCACCGAGCGGCCCGTCCAGGAGGTGCTGAACCACTACCGCCAGGCGAAGATCGAAGACCCCGACGGAGACCTCGGCGACTACAGGGTCGTGGCCTTCACGGTGTTCGACGAGCCGGGCACGCCCGTGGCCGGCACCTCCGCCACGAACTCAGTGATCATCGATCTGGACGGCGTGTACGACGGCACCGGGATGGACATGCGCTGCCACTGACACGGCAGGGCCGCTCGCGCGCCGGTCTTCTGCGCTCTGACCGAGATCGCGGGGAAGGCGGCCATGACGTCGCTCACGGCCGCGCTCCGCCCCTGACGGGGCCTGCCCCCGGTGTCAGACGGTGAGGAGCACCTTGATGGCGCGCCGCTCGTCCATCGCCCGGTACGCCTCGGGCGCCTCTTCCAGGGGCAGTTCGAGGTCGAAGACCTTGCCGGGGTCGATCGTGCGGTCCCAGATCAACCCGATCAGCTCGGGCAGGAACCGGCGCACCGGGGCGGGCCCGCCGAGCAGGTGCACCTCGGCGAAGAACAGTTCGTCGCCGGGGATCCGGACGTCGTGGGCGACCCCGACGAATCCGACGTGCCCGCCCGGCCGGGCGCAGCGGATGGCCTGCATCATCGACTCCTGCGTGCCGACCGCCTCGATGACCGAGTGCGCGCCGAGGCCGCCGTCGAGCTCCTTGAGCCTGGCCACGCCCTCGTCGCCGCGTTCGGTGATGATGTCGGTGGCGCCGTACTCGACGGCGAGCTTCTGCCGGTCCTCGTGCCGGCTGAAGACGACGATCCGTTCGGCGCCGAGCCGGCGGGCGGCCAGCACGCCGAGCAGGCCGACCGCGCCGTCGCCGACGACGGCGACGGTCCTGCCCGGTCCGGCCTGGGCGGCGACGGCGGCGAACCAGCCGGTGCCGAGCACGTCGGAGGCGGCCAGCAGCGACGGGATCAGGTCGGGTTCCGGCATGCCGGGGGTGGCGACGAGGGTGCCGTCGGCGAGGGGGACGCGGGCCCGCTGCGCCTGCGTGCCGATGTCGTTCATCGACTCGGCGCGCACGCAGCGGGACTGGTAGCCGTCCCGGCAGATCTCGCAGGTGTTGTCGGAGGCGAAGAAGGAGCCGACGACGAAGTCGCCGGGCTTGACGTTCCTGACCTCGCCGCCGACCTCTTCCACGACGCCGACGTACTCGTGGCCCATCGGCTGGTCGCGGACGTCCTGGACGCCGCGGTAGGGCCACAGGTCGGAGCCGCAGACGCAGGTGGCGGCGAGGCGGATGACGGCGTCGGCCGGGTGGAGGATCGTCGGGTCGTCGCGTTCTTCCACCCGGACGTCGCCGGGCGTGCGCATCACCACACCGCGCATGTCGTTCCCTCCTCGGGGTCGCTGTCCTGACCGCCTACCCGGGGAAGGGCCCCGCTGGGGAGACCGCCGGCCAAATCGCGGTAAGGCGGCGACCGGGCCGTGGAGGCGTCAGATTCCCTCGGGGGTGAAGTCGCGGTCCAGCGGGAAGATCGGCCGGGTGAGGTTGGCGTAGGGCAGGCGGGGCAGGTCCTGGTCGACGCCGCCGGGGGTGAGGGCGAGCATCCAGCCGGCGGCCGCCTCGAACAGCTCGGGCTCCAGGTAGCCGATCTTGACGGTGACGACGTCCACGCCGGCCACGTCGACGCCGAGGCGGCGGTACGACTCCAGCAGCCGGTACTGCATGCGGCGCGAGGTGAGGAAGACGCTGAGCCCGCCGACCCGGACGGAGGCCACGCGGCCGCCGTCGGGGTCGTCGGCCACGGCCTCCAGGGTGCCCTCCAGCGGCACCGGTCCCGGGTCGCGGGTGTCGACGCGGCCGCCGGCGCGGACGCTGACCGGCGAGCCGACCGGCAGGTGGGCGATCTCGGCGACGGCCTGCGGGTCGAACAGCGAGGCGAAGACGGCGCGGACGGAGCCGTCGCGGATCTCCGGCCGGGCCAGCATGCGCTCCAGGGCGTAGGTGACGTCGTCGGCGCCGCCGGCGCCGGGGTTGTCGCCGGAGTCGCTGATGAAGTACGGCCGGGCGCCGTCCTTGATCGCGGCTTCGAGGCATTCGTCCATGGAGCCGGTGGGGGCGACGAAGGCGAACTCCTCGCGCGCCTCCCAGAAGGCGCGGGCCAGTTCGCGGGCGGCCTGCTCGGCGGCGTCCGGGTCGGTGCCGGTGGCGACGACGGCGCCGGAGCAGCGGGGCTCGTCGGCCCAGGCGAAGCCGATCCAGACGGCGGCGTCGATGACGCCGGGGCGGGCCTCGATCTCGGGGATGCGGCCGTACAGGCCGGCGGCGGGCTCGACGCGGGTGCTGGTCATCTCGCCGGGCAGCAGGATCGGGACGTGCACCAGCGTCTTGTGCGGCCGCTCGCCGCGGCGCAGCGCCTCCACGAGGTTGCGCGCGGCGCGCTCGCGGGTCTCCCACACGTCCACGTGCGGGGCGGTGCGGTAGCAGGTCAGCAGGTCGCAGCCGGCGAACAGGGTGTGGGAGACGTTGCCGTGCAGGTCCATCGCGGCCGACACCAGCGGCTCGGGGCCGAGCACGCCGCGGACGGCGGTGACGAGGTCGCCCTCGGCGTCCCGGCGGCCCGCCACGCTCATCGCGCCGTGGATGTCCAGCAGCATCCCGTCGAAGCGGCCGGCGGCCAGGCCCTCGACGATCTCGGCCTTCCACGCGTCGTACGCCTCGGGCTCGACGGCGCCGCCGGGCAGGGCGCGGGCGTGCACGAGCGGCACCCATTCGACGTCGCGCGCCCACGGCTGGTCGCGCCAGGCGTAGCGGTCCAGGAGCGCCTGGCCGCGGGTGACCTCGAAGTCGCCGGTGCCGCTGCGGTGCGGGGAGAAGGTGCTGGACTCGATGTGGATGCCGCCGATGGCGATGCGCAGGGGCACGGTGACTTGACTCCTTCTGGACGGTTCCTGGGCCTGGCCGGGCTCGCTCGGGGCGCCTAGACGGTGGAGGCGCGTACGAGGCGGCCGAGCCCGACGAGGGCGGCGTCGGGGCCGGCGAGGCTGGCCTCGATGGACAGGGACTGGGTGATCGACGGCAGGCACCGCTCGTACAGCATGCCCTTGGCGGCGGCGACGTAGACGTCCAGGCTGGACAGCGACCCGCCGATGACGACGGTGTCGGGGTTGAGGAAGTTGACCAGCCCCGACAGCGCCACGCCGAGCAGCCGGCCGGCGTTGCGCACGAGCGTGACCACGGCGGGGTCGGCGTTGAGCGTGGCGGCGACGACGTCGCGGGTGCTGGTGACGGGCAGGCCGCGCCGGGCCAGCTCGCGCACCAGGGCGGCGCCGCTGGCGACGGTCTCCAGGCAGCCGCGGCTGCCGCAGGAGCACTCCTGCTCGCCGCTGTCGGCGACGCGTACGTGGGTGACGTCGCCGCTGAGGCTGCGTCCGCCGCGGTAGACCTGGCCGCCGGAGACGAGGCTGCCGCCGATGCCGGTGCCGGCCTTGACGTAGATCATGTCGCCGGCGTCGGGGCGGAGGGCGTGCTCGCCGATCGCGGCGGCCTTGGCGTCGTTGTCGACGACGACGGCGACGTCGAAGCGGTCGCGCAGGTCGCTCTGGGCGTCGTAGCCGCTCCAGCCGGGCATGCGGGCCGGGCCGACGAGGCGGCCGTGGGGGAACTCGACGGGGCCCGGCAGGGCCATGCCGACTCCGAGCAGCCGCTGGCCGGGGGCGTGGGCGGCTCTGACGCTGTCGAAGGCCGCGCCCATCTCGTCGAAGATCGGGCCGGGGCCTGCTCCTATGTCGATGGCGCGCTCCTCGGCGGCCAGCAGGCGGCCGGAGGGCGAGCAGAGGCCGACGCGGGCGTGCCGGGCGCCGAGCTCGGCCACCGCGTAGAGGCCGCCGGCGTCGCGCAGCCGCAGGATCTTCCGCCGCCGCCCGCCGGTGGAGGCGCTGACGCCCTCCTCCAGGATGACGCCCTCCTCCAGCAGGCGGCGCACCACGCTGGAGACGGTGGAGGGCGCGACCTGCAGGGTTTCCACCAGATCCGCACGGGAGGCGGCCTGGCCGCTGGCCAGCAGGCTGAGCGCCTGGTCGCGCAGGCTGGCGGGATCCGACATGCCTCTCCTCTGGGTGCGCGTCGCGGTCGCCCGTCGTCCGGGCGCGGCGAAGATCTCCGAAAGATGTACTGGACGCGGACTGTACACCGAAATAAGTGTCCCGAACAAAGTGGATTTTTCGCATTGACTTCACCGAAATGCGTCTATACATTCTCCGGACTGAGCGCCCCCAGGAGGGCACGCGCACGTCTCGACGAGGAGAACCATGGGGACGAGAATCCGCATCGCCTGCGGCGTCGCGGTTGTCGGGCTCAGCCTGACCGCCTGCGGCGGCACCACGGGCAACAGCTCGCAACAGGGCGGCAGCCAGGGCAAGGACACCGCGACGGTGGCCTTCCGCACGCCCAACTGGATCCTGCCGATCTCGGCCCCCGGCTTCACCCAGGGCGAGAACGACATCTTCTCCACGGCCCTGTACCGCAAGCTGTACAGCTACAAGCTGGACGGCTCCAGCCCCGACAACATCGACCCGCGCCGGTCGCTGGCCGAGGCTCCGGCCGTCAGCGACGGCGGCAGGACGCTGACCATCACGCTGAAGGACAACACCTGGTCCGACGGCAAGCCGATCACGACCAAGGACATCCAGTTCTGGTGGGACCTGGTCACCACCAACAAGGACAAGTGGGCGTCCTACCGGCCCGGCGGCTTCCCGGACAACATCGAGGAGTTCAAGGTCAAGGACGACAAGACCTTCTCCTTCACCACCAAGAAGGCCTACAACACGGCCTGGTTCATCGGCAACCAGCTCAACCGCATCGTCCCCCTGCCCCAGCACGCCTGGGACAAGGGCGACCCGAAGACGACCTTCGCCGCGCTGACCACGGCCGCCAAGGACCCCAAGTCGTACGCCACCGACCCGCTGTGGAAGGTCGGCAGCGGCCCGTGGAAGCTGGAGAAGTACGTCCCGAACGGCGAGGTCGTGCTCGCCAAGCAGGACACCTACTCCGGCCCGGACAAGCCGTCGCTGAACAAGGTCGTCCTGCGGCCCTTCACCGGCGACGACTCCGAGTTCAACGTGCTGCGCGCGGGCCAGATCGACTACGGCTACATCCCGCCGGCGAACCTGTCGCAGAAGTCGTACCTGGAGTCCAAGGGCTACACGATCTCCCCCTGGTACGGGTGGTCGATCACCTACCTGCAGCTGAACTACAACAACCCGAAGACCGGGCCGCTGTTCAAGCAGCCGTACCTGCGTCAGGCGCTGCAGATGCTCATCGACCAGCCCACCATCAGCAAGGTGATCTGGGGCGGCATGGCGTCGCCCACCTGCGGCCCGGTGCCGTCCAAGGGTGAGGGCTGCGCCTACTCCTTCGACCCGGAGAAGGCCAGGCAGCTGCTGGAGGCCAACGGCTGGAAGGTCACCCCGGACGGGCAGACCACCTGCGAGGACGCCGCCAAGTGCGGCGAGGGCGTCGAGAAGGGCGCGCCGCTGGCGTTCACCGTCACCAGCCAGTCCGGCTTCACCGCCACCTCCAAGATGTTCGCGGAGATCAAGTCGCAGATGGCCAAGGTCGGCGTGCAGCTGACCATCAAGGAGGTGCCCGACTCCGTCGCGGTCACCCCGGCCTGCAAGCCGGACGAGTCCAAGTGCTCGTGGGACATGAGCTTCTTCGGCTCCCAGGGCAGCTGGTACTACCCGGCCTTCGCCTCCGGCGAGCGCCTGTTCCAGACCGGCGCCCCGGTCAACCTCGGCAGCTACTCCAACCCCGAGGCCGACAAGCTCATCGACAGGGCCCAGTTCTCCTCCGACGCCTCGGCGCTGCAGGAGTACAACGCCTTCCTGGCCAAGGACCTGCCGGTGCTGTGGATGCCGAACCCCGTCTACCAGATCTCGGCCTACAAGTCGGGGCTGCAGGGCGTCGACCCGCAGGACCCGATGAACCTGATGTACTTCCAAGACTGGTCCTGGAAGAGCTGACCCGGTGGCCCGCTACCTCCTCACGCGACTGGGCCAGGCCCTGGTCATCGTGGTCCTGGTGACGCTGATCACGTTCGTGATCCTGCACTTCCTGCCAGGCGGCGCGGCGCGGGCCATCTTGGGCAAGGAGGCGACGCTGGAGCAGATCGCCGCCTTCAACCACGAGATGGGCTACGACCGGCCGCTGTGGGAGCAGTACGCGCTGTACCTGCAGCGGCTGGTCCACGGCGACCTGGGCTACTCCTTCCAGCTCAACCAGTCGGTGGCCGAGGCGATCAGCCAGCGCCTGCCCAAGACCATGCTGCTGTCGCTCGCCTCGACCGCCCTGGCGGTCGTGGTGGCGATCCCGCTGGGCGTGGTGCAGGCCGTACGCCGCAACAAGTGGCCCGACTACACCATCAACGCCCTGTCGCTGCTGGCGTACGCCACACCGATCTTCTTCATGGGGCTCATGATGATCATCCTGTTCTCGCAGGTGTGGCCCGTGCTGCCGCCGGAGGCGCCGCAGGGCTTCACCCTCGGCGAGGTGCTGGCCGACCCGGCCGGGCTGGTGCTGCCCACGGTGACGCTGGCCGTCCTCACGGTCGCGGTCTACTCCCGCTACGTGCGCTCGTCGATGGTGGACAACCTCAACGAGAACTACGTGCGCACCGCGCGCAGCAAGGGCCTGTCCGAGGGGCGGGTCATCGTCGGCCACACCCTGCGCAACGGCCTGTTCCCGGTCATCACGCTGCTCGGCATGTACCTGCCGGCGCTGTTCAGCGGCGCGCTCGTGGTCGAGCGGCTGTTCAACTACCCGGGGATGGGGCTGCTGTTCTGGCAGTCCGCGCTCAAGCGCGACTACCCGATCCTGCTCGGCGTCACGCTGCTGATCTCGGTCGCGACCGTGCTGGGCGCGCTGGTGGCCGACATCCTGTACGCCGCCGTCGACCCGCGCGTCCGGCTGAAGGCGAGCCGCTCGTGAACGACGAGACCCGCGACGAGACCCACGACGGGGCCCACGACGAGGCCCACGACGACGGGACCCGCGTGCGCGGCCTGTGGCGGCAGGGCCTGGAGGTGTTCGTCGACAACCGGCTGGCGCTGGTCGGCGTGGGCATCTTCGTGCTGCTGGCCGCGTTCTCCTTCCTCGGCCCGCTCTTCCACGACAGCGACCAGGTCCACACCGACCTGGCGAGCGTCTACCTCTCCCCCGGCACGGCCGGCCACCCGCTGGGCACCGACGGCGTCGGCTACGACCAGCTCGGCCGGCTCATGCTGGGCGGGCAGACCTCGATCGTGGTGGGCCTGGCCGCCGGCCTGCTGGCCACCGTGGTGGGCACCGTGTGGGGGGCCATCGCCGGGTTCGCCGGCGGCTGGGTGGACGCCGTCATGATGCGCGTGGTCGACGCCATGATGTCGATCCCGGCGCTGTTCCTGTTCATGCTGATGGCCGCCATCGTCACCCCGACCGTGCCGATGCTGATCGTCATCATCGGCGCCTTCGCCTGGCTCGGCCCGGCCCGCCTGGTGCGCGGGGAGGCGCTGACGCTGCGCACCCGCGAGTACGTGCTGGCCATGCGCGGCATGGGCGGCACCGGCGGGCGCGCCGTGCGCCGGCACATCATCCCGAACGCGATCGGCACCGTCATCGTCAACGCCACCTTCCAGATCGCCGACGCGATCCTGTACGTGGCCTATCTGTCCTTCCTCGGGCTCGGGGTGCCGCCGCCCGCCGCCAACTGGGGCGGCATGCTGTCCGACGGCCTGTCGGACACCTTCAGCGGCCACTGGTGGCTGCTGTACCCGCCCGGGATCGCCATCATCCTCATCGTCCTGGCCTTCAACTTCATCGGCGACGGCCTGCGGGACGTCTTCGAGGTCCGCCTCAGGAGGAGGTAGCCATGAGCCTGTTGCGGCTTGTCGACCTCAGCACCGACATCGCGCTGCGCCGCGGCGCCGTCCACGCCCTCGACCACGTCAACCTGGAGGTGCGGCAGGGCGAGACGCTCGGCGTGGTGGGCGAGTCCGGCAGCGGCAAGACCATGACCGTGCTGTCGGTCATGGGGCTGCTGCCGCCCGGCGGCCGCGTCGTCGGCGGTCAGATCCTCTTCGACGGGCGCGACCTGCTGGCGATGAAGCCCGAGGAGCTGCGCCGGGTGCGCGGCGTGGAGATGGGCATGGTCTTCCAGGACCCGCTCACCTCGCTCAACCCCACCATGCGCATCGGCGCGCAGGTGGCCGAGCCGCTGCGGGTGCACCAGGGCGTGGGCAAGGCCGAGGCGCGCGAGCGGGCGATCGAGATCCTGCGCCGGGTCGGCATGCCCCGTCCCGAGAAGATCGTGGACGACTACCCGCACCAGCTGTCGGGCGGCATGCGCCAGCGCGTGGTCATCGCGATGGCCCTCATCCGCTCCCCGCGCCTGCTGATCGCCGACGAGCCGACCACGGCCCTGGACGTGACCACCCAGCGGCAGATCCTCGAACTCATCGACGACCTGCGCGAGGAGTTCAAGATGGCGGTCATCCTGGTCACGCACGACCTCGGGGTGATCGCCAGCCGCGCCGACCGGGTCGCCGTCATGTACGCCGGGCGGGTGGTGGAGACCGCGACGACGGAGGAGCTGTTCCGCGCGCCGCGCCACCGCTACACCGAGGCGCTCATGCACGCGCTGCCCGAGTCGGCGCAGGGGAAGCTGTACTCGATCCCCGGGCTGCCGCCGGACCTGTCGCGGCCGCTCACCGGGTGCCGCTTCGCGCCGCGCTGCCGCCACGCCACCGACGCGTGCCGCACCACCGACGTCCAGCTCGTCCAGGCCGCCGAGGAGCACCTGTACGCCTGCCTGCACCCGGTGACCGAGCCCGTGGCCTTCGCCCCTCGCGGGGCCGGGGAGCCCCGCGAGGCCGCCGGGTCGGGGACGATCCTGTCGGTGCGCGAGCTGGTCAAGGAGTACGACGCGGGCGGCAAGGGGCGCGTCAGCGCGGTGGCCGGCGTCTCCTTCGAGGTCAAGGCCGGGGAGACGTTGGGCATCGTGGGCGAGTCCGGCTGCGGCAAGTCCACGGTGGGGCGGCTGGTGGCCGGTCTTGAGGAGCCGACCGGCGGGCAGATCGTGCTGGACGGCACCGACATCGCCGGCCTCGACCGGCGGGCCCGCCGCCGCATGCACCGCGAGGTGCAGCTGATGTTCCAGGACAGCTACGCGGCGATGAACCCCCGCATGCGCATCGACGGCATCCTCACCGAGCCGCTGGAGATCCAGCGGGTCGGCGACCAGGCGGCGCGCAGGGCCCGGGTCACGCGGCTGCTCGACCAGGTGGGGCTGCCCGCACGGGCGCTGGAGCGCTACCCGCACGAGTTCTCCGGCGGGCAGCTGCAGCGCATCGGCCTGGCCAGGTCGCTGGCGCTGGAGCCGCGGCTGATCGTGGCCGACGAGCCGGTCAGCGCCCTGGACGTGTCCATCCAGGCGCAGGTGCTCAACCTGATGCGGGACCTGCAGTCGGAGCTGGGCCTGTCGTACGTGTTCATCAGCCACGACCTGTCGGTGGTGGACTACATGGCCGACCGGATCGCGGTCATGTACCTGGGCAAGCTCGTCGAGATCGGGCCGGCGAGCCAGGTGGTGCGCGCCGCGCGCCACCCCTACACGCAGGCGCTCATCGACGCGGTGCCCTCCCCCGACCCGGGACACGCGCCCAGCCCGGCCACGGCCATCCGGGGCGAGCTGCCCAGCGCGCTCAACCCGCCCACGGGCTGCCGCTTCCGCACCCGCTGCCCGCTGGCGCAGGAGATCTGCGCGACCGAGCCTCCGCTCCAGGGCGGCCCGCACCAGGTGGCCTGCCACTTCCCGCTGCGCCCCGAGGCCGCCGTGTCGGCCGGCGCGGCGCCCGCCGGGGCGGGGTGACCGCGGGAGGGCCATGCCGGCTCACGCGTCCGGCTTGACTGTCGATCTTTCTTGCACAAGATTGTTCGAGTCTTCGCGTCCCTCCCAAGGAAACCCATGAAACGAGCGATCGTCGGCGCCGTCGCGGCCGTGAGCGTGATGCAGATCACCGCCACGCCCGCGCAGGCGGCGCCCAAGAGCGACCCGGTCCGCGCGCTGCAGGCCCACCTGGCGCGCGGCCAGGCCGTCAACGTCCAGACCACGGCGAAGGTCGTGTTCACCCCGGCCATGGTGACCAGCTACGAGCTGGACGGCACGTTCGGGCTCGGCCCGCGCGGCGCCGTCGCCTCCGACGTGGCCGGCACCCTGCGCTTCAGCAAGGACATGCTGCGCGGCATGAAGAAGCGGCAGCCCGCCGACACCGAGGCCCTGCTGGAGGGGCCGATCAGGATGATCTCCTCGCCGGAGGCGACGTACGTCTCCGGGCCGATGGTCGAGCGCGCGATGCCCATGGGCCCGGCCTGGGTGCGCTACAGCCGCACGGCGCTGCCGCAGAGCAACGCGGTGCTCGACGTCCTGGAGCCCGCCACGCTCAAGACGCTCATGGCCCACCGCACGTCCTGGAGCGGCGGGGTGGTGAAGGGGTCGGTCAGGACGAGAGAGCTGGCGGCGGCGTCGCGCTCGTTCAGGTCGGAGTTCGGCCCCGGCTCCGGCACCGGCCGGGGCAAGGTCACCTACACGCTGTGGCTCGACCCGGCCGGGCTGGTGCGGCGGGTGTCGGCCACGGCCGTCATGCCGTACGGCGGCGGCTCGTTCACGATCGAGTCGTCCAGCCGCTACTCCGACTGGGGCCGCGAGCTCACGGTGCCGCTGCCCCTGGAGTCGGACGTGATCGACCGGCGGGACGTCGAGGGCGTGCTGCCCGCCCGCCTGCCGGGGATCTGGAGCTAGACCCGCGCCACCAAGAGGACATTCCGGAAAAGCCGGAATCGCCACGGTCGGCGCCGTGCCGCGGGGCGTCCGCCTCGTCCGCGGCCCGGCGCCGAGCCGCAGGCGGGGCCGCCGTTCCGCCGAGGCGGGGAACAGACGCGCGGCCCGGACCTCGTGACGGGCAGATCGGACGTGCGCCCGTTCAAGGCAGCCGATCTGGTCCGATCGTCACAGGCCGGGGCAGGGCAGGGTCCGCTCGAGTTCCACGAGGGCGAGCGGAGGGCCCTCGCCGAAGTCGTGGTCGTGTCGCCTGCCGGTCTCGCTGAAGCCGTTCTTGGCGTAGAAACGGCGGGCCTGGGCCGAGTCCCGGAGCGTCCAGAGGTGCACGCGGTCATGGCCGGCCTCCCGCAGCCGGTCCAAGGTGGCCGCCAGCAGGGCCGGCGCGAGGCCGCTGCCCCAGACGTCCGGGTGGGCGAAGAAGGTGTGGATCTCCCCGAGGCCGGGGCGGGAGGAGGAGGCCCCGAAGCGGGCGAAGGCTCCTGGGCGATCGTCCAGCAGCCCGAGCAGAACGGGGTCCTCGCCTTCGGCCAGGATGGCCTCCCACTTGGTGCGCCGCTCCTGGATGCCGGCGGCGGCGACCTTCGGCGCGCACAACGGGCCGTGGGAGACGCCCCAGGAGACTGCGTGGATCTCGCCGATGACGTCCCCGTCGCCGGGCCCCGCCTCGCGGATCCTGATCACGGCCTGCATGGGGGAGACTCTACGCGGGGCGTCCAGGGCTCGCTTCAGGGGACGTTCCGGAAAGGCCGGGATTGCTACTGTTAGCCGCGTGCTGATCGGTCGGGAGCGCGAGCAGGAACGCCTGGGCGAGCTGCTGGAGCGCGCCCGCGCCGGGCACAGCGGCGCGGTGGTGGTGCGGGGCGAGGCGGGCATCGGCAAGACGGCCCTGCTCGCCGGGCTGGCGGCGCGGGCCGAGGAGCGGGGCGTCAGGCTCGTCCGGGGGCTGGGCATCGAGTCGGAGGCGGAGCTGCCGTTCAGCGGCCTGCACCTGATGCTCCACCCGTTCGCGGGCCGCTTCGGCGCGCTGCCCGGCCAGCAGGCCACGGCGCTGCGGTCGGTGTTCGGCCTCGCCGAGGCGCCCGTGCACGACCGCTTCCTCGTCGGCGCGGCCACCCTCACCCTGCTGTCGGAGCTGGCCGAGGACGGGCCGCTGCTGTGCCTGGTGGACGACGCGCAGTGGCTGGACCGCTCCTCGTCCGACGCGCTGTTCTTCGCCGCGCGCCGGATCGTCGCCGACCCGGTCGCCATGGTCTTCGCGGTGCGCGACACGGCCCGGCCGTTCCTCGTGCCCGGCATCGACGAGCTGCGGCTGGGCGGGCTGGACCGCGCCCGCGCCGCCGACCTGGTGGCGGCGTGCGCGCCCGAGCTGACCGTCCCCCTGCGGGAGCGGCTGCTGGACGAGGCGGGCGGCAACCCGCTCGCGCTCATCGAGCTGGCCGCGGCGGCGGGGGCGGAGGAGGGCGCCGGGCGCCTGGCCGGCCCGCTGCGGGTCGGCGGCCGGGTCGAGGACGCCTTCCGCGCGCAGCTCGGCGAGCTGCCCGAGGCCACGCGCCTGCTGCTCCTGCTCGTCGCGGCCGAGGGCACGGCCGGGCTGCCCGCGATCCTGAGGGCCGCCGAGCCGTTCGGGGCGGGCGCGGCCGACCTCGGGCCCGCCGAGTCGGCCAGGCTCGTCGTCGTCTCCGGGGACGAGGTCCGGTTCCGGCACCCGCTCATCCGCGCGGTCACCTACCAGGACGCGCCGCACCACCGGCGCATCGCCGCTCACGACGCCCTCGCCCGCGCGCTGACGGGCGGCGAGCACGCCGACCGGCGGGCCTGGCACCTGGCGGCGGCCGCCGTGGGCCCCGACGAGAAGGTGGCGGCCGGGCTGGAGCGCGTGGCGCGGCGGGCCAGCCGCCTCGGAGGCACCGCGGCCGTGGCCGACGCGTACGAGCGGGCGGCCAGGCTCAGCACCGAGCGGGAGGGCGGGGCGCGCCGCATCGTGAGCGCGGCGCGCGCCGCCTACGACGCCGGACAGCCCGGCCGCGCCACCCGGCTGGCGGTCGAGGCGGCGTCGCTCACGCGCGAGCCGGCCGTCGCCGCCGAGGCGGCCTTCGTCAGGGCCCAGGTGGCGTACGAGCGCGACTCCCCCGCCGCGGACGCCGCCCTGGCCCTGGAGGGGGCGACCCTGGTCACCGGCGCCGACCCCGAGCGGGCCGTGTCGATGCTGACGGAGGCCGTCTGGGCCGCGCGGGACGCGGGGGCGCACGACCTCGTCCGGCGCGCGGTGGAGCAGTTCGGCCTGGTGCGGCTGCCGCCGGGTTCGCCGGTGGCGCCGGTCGCGCGGGCGCTGGCGGCGTACGGGCGGCTGGTCGAGGGGGACGCGGAGGCGGCGGTCCCGCCGATGCGGGAGCTGGTGGACGCGGCGCTCGCGGGGCGGGTGCCGGACTTCGTGAACCGGATCATCGCCGGGTTCATGGGGATGCTGGTGGCCGACGACGACGCGGCCGTGGCCGTGCTGGAGGCGCTGGCGGCCGACGTCAGGGGGCAGGGCGCGCTCGGCTGGCTCCCCTACGTGCTGGAGCCGCTGGCCATCGCCCGGGTGCTCCGCGGCGACTTCGGCGCGGCGGAGGCGGACCTGGCGGAGGCGACGTCCCTGGCGTCGGACATCGGCATGGACACGCAGGTCACGGCCCTGGCGTGCATCTCGGTGCGGCTAGACGCGGTGGCGGGTGACGAGGCGCGCTGCCGGGAGCGGGCCGGTGACGTCCTGGGGCACGAGGCCGTGCACCCGACCAACACGGCGCTCGCGTCGTGGGGGCTGGGCCTGCTCGACCTGGCGCAGGGACGGTCGGGGGCCGCTGTGGAGCGGCTCGGCGCGGTGTGCGGAGGGCCGGCCCGCCACGACGTCCTGCTGAGGGCCGTGCCGGACCACGTGGAGGCGGCCGTACGCGGCGGCAGGCCCGACCTCGCCCGCGCCCACCTGCCGGTCTTCGAGGCGTGGGCCCGCCGCACCGGCGGCCCGGCGGCCACGGCCCTGCTGCTGCGCTGCCACGCGCTGCTCGGCGAGGACGCCGAGGCGGGTGAGCAGTACGAGGCCGCGCTGGGCCTCAGCCTGGAGGCGGGGCGCGGCCACGACGCCGCCCGCACCCGGCTCGTGTACGGGGAGTGGCTGCGCCGCAGGCGCCGCCGCACCGAGGCCCGCGACCAGCTCTCCCTGGCCGGCGACGCCTTCGCCCGGCTGGGCACGCCGCGCTGGGCGGAACGGGCCCGCGCCGAGCTGGGGGTGCTCGGTGACCGGCCGGTCGCCGAGCCGCGCCACGCCGACCCGCTGCTGCGGCTGACGCCCCAGGAGCTGCAGGTCGTGCGGCTGGCCGCGGCCGGGCACAGCAACCGCGAGATCGGCGCGCGGCTCTACCTGAGCCCCCGCACGGTCGCCCACCACCTGTACCGGGCGTTCCCGAAGATCGGCGTGACCCGGCGGGCGGAGCTGGCCCGGCTCGACCTGTCGCGCC
The DNA here is from genome assembly GCF_900109355.1 of Nonomuraea pusilla. GTDB lineage: Bacteria > Actinomycetota > Actinomycetes > Streptosporangiales > Streptosporangiaceae > Nonomuraea > Nonomuraea pusilla. Next base: position 254,879 of record NZ_FOBF01000002.1, on the reverse strand, counting down.
CCGGCGGCCCGTCCGCCGGCTGACCCCTCACCACCCGGCCGTCCGCACGCCTCCGCCGTCCGCGCGCCTCCACGCCGTATCCGTCGGCTGACCGGTCGCGGCCCCGCGTCCGCCGCCGCGCCGCCCGGCCGGGGGCGGGCTGAGCTGCTCCTTCGCCGTACCCGACGGATGACCGATGCGGGGCCGCCCGCGCGGCCCCTACGGTCACCAGGGCATCAGCACTTCGACACGGACCCACAGGAGGCGGACGTGCTTCTCGAGAACAGGACCGCGGTGATCTACGGCGGGGGTGGCGCCATCGGACGGGCCATGGCGACGGCGTTCGCCGCGGAGGGCGCGAGGGTCTTCCTCGCCGGGCGCACCCCCGACCGGCTCGACGCCGTGGCCGCGGAGATCCGGCAGGCGGGCGGCCTGGCGGAGACGGCGGTCGTGGACGCGCTCGACGAGGGCGCGGTCAACGGCTGGGTGGACTCGGTCGCGGCCGTCGCCGGCGGCATCGACGTGTCCGTCAACGTCATCTCCCACGACGCGATCTTCAAGCCGCTGGCCGACATGCCGGTGGACGACTTCGGTCGGGCCATGGACAAGATCGCCAGGACGTTCCTGCTGACCACGCAGGCCGCCGCCCGCCACATGGTCAAGCGGGGCTCCGGCGTCATCCTGCACTTCGGCGGCTCCGACCCGGCCAACTCGATGCCGGGGCTCGGCACCGTCCAGATCGGGTGCGACATGGTCGAGGCGATGCGCCGGCAGTGGGCGTGCGAGCTCGGCCCGCAGGGGGTGCGGGTGCTGTCGATGCGCACCGGCGGCATCCCCGAGAGCCTGCCGGACATCCCGCAGACCGAGCCGTACAAGCAGAAGATGGTGGACGCGACGCTGCTCAGGCGGGCGGCGACGCTGGGCGACGTCGGGCAGGTCGCGGCCTTCCTCGTGTCGGACCGCGGGCGCACGATGACCTCGACGCAGGTCAACATCTCCTGCGGCGCCCTCGTGGACTGACCGCAAGGCCCCCCGCGCGCCCTCCTCCGCCCCGGCGGAGGAGGGCGCGCCGCTGTTCGGGCACTTCCCGGAGCTTCCGCCATCGCTCGCAACCATGACAAGCGCTCGCCTCCCGCCTCTGTCCGTCTGTTCGTGGCGGCGCTTGCGAGCTCGATGGCGTCGTGGACGAAGTGACGCGCCGGCGAGCGGCCCGCCCGCCAGCACCGCACGCCCGCGTCGGTGTGCTCGGAGACGCCGCCGTCGTCGCGGCGCGCGCCCGCGCGTTCCCCCTGGCCGACCGGGTCCATGACGAGCGCGACCGGGTCCGTCAGCCGCGCCGCCGGCCTGACCGTCGCTCCCGCTGCTCGCCCTGGAGCCGGGTCAGCGGGTGGCGGCGGTGGGGCAGGCGGCGGTCGAGGAGCGCAGGACGAGCTCCGGCTCGAACAGCTGCTCGCCGGCCCGCCCGCCCCTCCCCCTGATCTCGTCGATGAGGGTGCGCACGGCGGCCACGCCGATCGCGAGCACGGGCTGGCGGACGGTCGTGAGCGGCGGGTCGGTGAACGACATCAGCAGGGAGTCGTCCGCGCCGATCACGGAGACGTCCTCGGGCACGCGCAGGCCGCGCCGCCGCGCCGCGCGGATCGCGCCCAGCGCCATGAGGTCGCTGCCGCACACGAGCGCGGTGGCGCCCTGCTCCAGCAGCAGGTTCGCGGCCGTCTGCCCGCCGGTGACGTCGAAGGTGGCGAGCTCGACGAGGTCGCCCGCGCCCGGCCCGACGAGCTCGCGCACGGCCTGCCGGAAACCGGCGAGCCGCCGCCGGACGGGCGAGTACTGGGCGGGCCCGCTGAGGAAGCCGATGCGCCGGTGGCCGAGGTCGACCAGGTGCCGGGCCGCCATCCGCCCGGCCAGGCGGTCGTCGCACGACAGCGTCGGCACCGGCAGTCCGGGCAGCTCGCCGTTGACGAAGACGATCGGCATGCGCTGCCGCCTGAGGTCCTCGTAGCGGGAGCGGTCGATCGTGCTGTCGGCGTGCAACCCGGAGACGAAGATGATGCCGGAGACGCCCCGGTCCAGCAGCATGCCGACGTACTCGTCCTCGCCCGCGCCTTCCGGGGTCATCGTGCACAGCACCGCGGTGTAGCCGTGCCGGGCCAGGTTGCCCTCGATCACCTGCGCGAACAGCGGGAAGACCGGGTTCTGCAGCTCGGCGACGATCAGGCCGACGAGCCCCGAGCTGCGGGGCCGCAGCGCGCTCGGCCGCTCGTAGCCGAGCACGTCGAGCGCGGTGACCACGGCCTTCCTGGCGCGCGCGCTCACGCCGGGGCGTTCGTTCAGCACGCGGGAGACGGTCGCCTTGCTGACGCCCGCGTGGCGGGCGATGTCGTCGAGCCGTGCCGGCACGCGGTCTGTCATCGGGGGCGGGTTTCCGATCTCTCGTTGGAACGCTGCAGGTCATCGTGAAACACCGCAGCAAATGATTGCAACATCTTTCGGCAGCTGAAAGCTCTTGTTAACTTCTCGGCACACCGCTGCGGTCACCCCCTAATCCCCCCATGGGCCACGGCCCTTTCCCCCTGGAGCGACGCTGTGCGCAGACCTTCCGGAGCACCGGCTCCCCGTCCAGGCCGCGTGCCGGCGCTCGGCCTGGCCATGTGCCTCGCGCTGACCGCCTGCGGCGGTGGCGGTGGTGGCGGCACGGCGAACGGCGGCGCGGACGGCGACGCGCCGTCGTCCGCCGCGCCGGCCGCCTCGCCCGCCGGCTCCGCCGCCGCCACGCTGACCATCTGGGCCGACCAGAAGCGGTCGGAGACCCTCAAGCCGTTCGCCGAGGCGTTCGCCAAGGAGAACGGCGTCACCGCGGACATCGTCGTCGTCGCCCAGAACCAGCAGCAGACCTTCGTCACCGCCTCCCAGGCGGGCAAGGGCCCCGACGTGCTCGTCGGCGCCCACGACTGGATCGGCAACCTGGTGCAGAACGGGCTGATCGACCCCATCCAGATGACGCAGGACCAGCTCGCCGGGTACGTGGACGTCGCCCGCAAGGCCGTCACCTACGACGGGCAGGTCTACGGCGTGCCGTACGCGGTGGAGAACCTGGCGCTGTTCCGCAACACCGGCCTCGCCCCCGAGGCGCCCAAGACGTTCGACGAGCTCGTCGCCACCGGCCAGAAGCTCAAGGCGGCGGGCAAGGTCAAGGAGATCGTGGGCTACCCGATCAGCCAGCAGAACGGCCAGTCCGGCGACACCTACCACATGTACCCGCTGTACACCTCCGGCGGCGGGCACCTGTTCGGCGCCAAGCCCGACGGCGACCCGGACCCGGCGGACATGGGCGTGGGCACGCCCGAGTCGATCGCCGCGTTCGAGAGGATCGCCGCGCTCGGCGAGAAGGGCGCCGGCGCGCTCAAGCGCTCCTTCACCTCCGACAACGCCGCCGCGATGTTCACCGACGGCAGGACGGCGTTCCTGGTGGCGGGGCCGTGGCGGCTGGCCGACGCCCGCGCCGCCGGGGTGAAGTACGACGTCACCCCCGTCCCGCCGTTCAAGGGCGGCGAGCCCGCCCGCGGCTTCGTCGGCGTCCAGGCGTTCTTCGTGGCCGCCAAGGGCAGGAACAGGGCCCTCGCGCAGGAGTTCGTCACCAACACCCTGGCCTCGCCCGAGGTGGCGCAGGCGCTGTTCGACGCCGAGCCGCGCATGCCCGCGCTGAAGACCGCCCTGGCGTACGCCTCCGGGAAGGACCCGGACGTCGCCAAGTTCGAGGCGGCCGCGCGGGACGGCGTGCCGCTGCCCGCGATCCCGCAGATGGTCGCCGTGTGGGGGCCGTTCAACAACCTCATCCACGCCGTGGTCAAGGGCGAGCCGGTGGAGCCCGCCGTCAAGGCCGCGGGCAAGGCGATCACCGAACAGCTCGGGAAGACCGGATGACGGTCACCCGCACCCCCGCCCGGCACGACCGGGCGGGGACCCGCTCCGCCCGGCGGGGCGGGGTGTTCCGGCCCGCCTCGGCCCGCGCGGTGACGGCCCGGGTCCTCGCGCTGGGCCTGATCATCGGGGTCGCGCTGTGGGCCGCCGCCCCGCTCGTCGCCTCGGGGAACTGGACGGGCGTCGCGATCACCGCCCTCGCGACCGGCGCCGCCCTGTACGCCTACCTCACCCCGCGCCGGCTGCCGCTGAAGTACCTGCTGCCCACCACGTTCCTCCTGCTGGCCTTCCAGGTGTTCCCCGTCGTCCACACGATGTCGCTCGCGCTGAGCAACGCAGGCGACGGGCACCTCGGGACCAAGCAGGAGGCGATCGCCGCGATCGAGACGTCCTCGGTGCGGCGCGAGCCCGGCTCCGCCGAGTTCCGCCTCACCGTGGCCGTCAAGGACGACGCCCTGGTCTTCCTGCTGGCCGACCCGGCCAAGGGCGCCGCCTACGCCGGCACCGCCGACGGCCTGCGCCGGATCGGCGGCGTCACCCTCGGCCCGGGAGGGCGGATCACGGCCGCGGAGGGCTACACCGTCCTCACCACGGCCCAGGCGTCCGCGCGCGGCACCGAGATCACCGCGCTCGCCGTGCCCGTGAAGGGCGGCGCCATCCGCAGCCAGGGACTGACCCGCGCCTACCAGGGCAGGGCCGCGCTCGCGTACGACGCCGCCTGCGACTGCGTCACCGGCCAGGGCACGACCTGGCGGGCCGACGAGGAGCAGGGCAGGTTCGTCGCCGCGGACGGCAGCGCCCTCCCCCAGGGGTGGAAGGTCGGGGTGGGCCTGTCCAACCTGGCGGCGGCGCTGACCAACCCGAAGATCAACGCGCACGTCGCGAGCGTCTTCGCCTGGAACCTGTTCTACGCCGTCGCGGTCGTGGCGCTCACCGCCGCGCTCGGCGTGGCCGGGGCGCTGGTGTTCCACCATCCGCGCATGCGGGGCGTGCGCTTCTACCGCACGCTCATCGTCCTGCCGTACGCCATGCCCGCGTTCGCCATGCTGCTCGTCTGGCGCGACCTGTTCAACACCGACTTCGGCCTGATCAACCGGCTGTTCGGCCTGCACACCGACTGGCTCGGCACGCCGCTCACCGCGCGGCTGTCGGTGCTGCTCGTGCAGCTGTGGCTCGGCTTCCCCTACATGTTCCTCGTCGCCACGGGCGCGCTGCAGACGATCCCGGCGGAGTACATGGAGGCCGCCCAGGTGGACGGCGCCTCGGCCTGGCAGCGCTTCGGCAAGGTCACCCTGCCGCTGCTGCTCCTCGCGCTCGCGCCGCTGCTCGTGTCGTCGTTCGCGTTCAACTTCAACAACTTCAACGGCATCTTCCTGGTGACGTCCGGCGGCCCGTTCCCCTCGGACGACCCGACGGCCGGCGCGACCGACCTGCTGATCACGTACACGTTCCGGCTCGCGTTCGGCCAGGAGGGCGCCCGGTACGGCCTCGCCTCGGCCATGTCGATCTACGTCTACCTGATCGTCGCGGTGATCTCGATTATCGGCTTCCGGCGCACCAGGGCGTTCAAGGAGGTGACGTGATGCGCGTCGTCGCGTGGCGGCACGCCGCCGCCGTGCTCATCACGGCGTTCGCCGTGCTGCCCATCGTCTTCGTGGTGTCGGCCGCGCTCAACCCGGTCGGCACGCTCAGCTCCTCCGGCCTGCTGCCGCGCGGCGCCGGGTTCGGTAACCTGGTCCGGCTGGTCGAGGAGACGCCGTTCTGGACGTGGTACCGCAACTCGGTCGTCGTCTCCGGGCTGACCGCCGTGCTGGCCGTCGCCGTCTCGGCGCTCGCCGCGTACGCGTTCAGCAGGTTCCGCTTCGCCGGGCGGCGGGCCGGGCTGGTGACGCTGCTCGTCATCCAGGCGTTCCCGCAGTTCCTCGCGATCGTCCCGCTGTACGTGATCTTCAGCGCGATCAGCGACAACTGGCCGGTGTTCGGGCTCAACAGCGTCTGGGGCGTCGTGCTGCTCTACGTCGGCGGGCAGGTCGGCGTGAACACCTGGCTCATCAAGGGCTTCTTCGACTCGATCCCGACCGAGCTCGACGACGCCATGAGGATCGACGGCTGCACCCACAACCAGGCGTTCGTCCGGGTCGTCCTGCCGCTGGCGGCGCCCGTGCTGGCGATCAGCGCCCTGCTCGTGTTCATCGCCACCATCAACGAGTTCCTCATCGCGAGCGTCTTCCTCACCGGCGACGACGCCCGCACGCTCGCGGTAGGGCTGTTCGGCCTGCTGGCCGACCAGCGCAACGCCAACTTCGGCATGTTCGCCGCCGGTACCCTGCTGACCGCGGTGCCGACGGTTCTCGTGTTCCAGTTCCTGCAGCGCTACATCGTCCACGGTCTCACCGCGGGCGCCGTGAAAGGATGACAATGCTCGATCGGGGATTCCACCACGACGGTTCGGCCGACCACGTCAGCACGCTCGCGCCCGAGCCGGGCGAGACGGTCACCGTGTTCGTCCGCACGCCGAAGGGGCACGGGGGCGGCGTGCACGTCCGCACCACGCCCGACGGCGAGCCGCACTTCACCGAGGCCCTCGTCGACAGGGAGACCGAGCACGAGATCTGGTGGCGCGCCGACGTCGTGGCGCGCAACCCGGTGACCCGTTACCGCTTCCTGCTCACCGATCCGGACGCCGCCGCCGGCTACCGCTGGCTGAACGGCTCCGGCCTGCACGCCGGCGACGTGCCGGACGCGCACGACTTCCGGCTGCTCACCCACGCCGCGCCGCCCGGCTGGGCGCGCGACGCCGTCGTCTACGAGATCTTCCCCGACCGGTTCGCCCGCTCCTCCGCGCGCCGGCCGCTGCCCGGCTGGGCGGAGGAGCGCGGCTGGGACGACCCCGTGACGGGCACCGGCCCCTCCACGCCCCGCGAGTTCTTCGGGGGCGACCTGGACGGCGTGCGGGAACGGCTCGGCCACATCGCCGCGCTCGGCGCGAACACCCTCTACCTGACGCCGGTGTTCCCCGCGCCGTCCAACCACCGCTACAACGCCTCGTCGTTCGCGGAGATCGACCCGCTGCTCGGCGGCGACGCCGCCTACCGCAGGCTGCTGGACGAGGCGCACGCGCGGGGCCTGCGGGTCCTCGGCGACCTCACCACGAACCACTGCGGCAGCACCCACCCGTGGTTCCAGGCCGCGCTGGCCGGCGAGGACGCCCCCGAGCGGGAGATGTTCGTCTTCGGCGACGGCGAGCTCGGCTACGAGGCGTGGATGGGCGTCGCCTCCCTGCCCAAGTTCGACTGGCGCAGCGACCTGCTCAGGCGGCGGATGATCGAGGCGGACGACTCGGTGGTCCGCCGCTGGATCCGCTTCGGCCTCGACGGCTGGCGGGTGGACGTCGCCAACATGACCGGGCGGCTGCGCGGCGACGACCTGACCCGCGAGGTGGCGGCCCGGTTCAGGCGCGCCATGACGGAGGAGAACCCGGCCACGGTGGTGCTGGCCGAACACGCCCACGACGCCGCCGGCGACCTCGACGCGGGAGGCTGGCACGGCACCATGAACTACGCCGGCTTCACCCGGCCGGTGTGGAGCTGGCTGCGCGGTCCCGACGTCCGGATGCCGTTCCTCGGGGTGCCGGCGCCCGTCCCGCGCCTCGGCGGCGACACGGTCCTCGCCACCATGCGGGCCTTCGCCGCGCAGATCTCCTGGCGCTCCCTCACCCACTCCTGGTCGCTGGTCAGCTCCCACGACACCGCCAGGATCCGCACGGTCTGCGGCGGCGACCCCGCCCTCGTCGAGGTCGCGGCGGGCCTGATGTTCACCCTGCCGGGCACGCCGATGCTCTACGCCGGGGACGAGCTCGGCCTGGAAGGCGCCTGGGGCGAGGACGGCCGCCGCACCATGCCATGGGACCGCCGGGACTCCTGGGACACCCGCACGCTCGCCGCGTACCGGGGGCTGGGCGCGCTGCGGGGCGCGCACGACGCGCTGCGCCACGGCGGGCTGCGCTGGGTGCACGCCTCGCGGGACGCGCTGGTGTTCCTGCGCGAGCACGCCGGCGAGCGGCTGCTCGTGCTCGCCGCCCGCGCCGCGCACGACCCGGTGCGGCTGCGGCTCGGGGGCGCCGCCGCGCCGGTGTACGGCTCGGAGGAGCTGGCCGCGGGCCCGGACGGCACGTACACGCTGCCCTCGGACGGGCCGGCCTTCCACGTGTGGCGCCTGCTGTAACGCCCGGGTCCGCGGTGCTCTCGTCCCGGGGCGGGGGTCAGGGGCGGGCGGCGTACACCTTGCGCAGGGTCTCGTGGACCGTCCAGGTGGTGCGGGCGCCCGCCGGCATGAGGACGACGTCGCCTGGCCCGACCTCCAGCACCGGGCCGTCCTCGACGGCGATCGTCGCCCGCCCGGCGAGCACCACGAACACCTCCTCCGCCTCGACGTCGGTGCTCACGCCCGGCCCGTGCTGCCAGACGCCCACCCCCAGGTCGCCGGCGTCGGCCAGGCCGAGGTGGCGGACCTCCGGCGCGCCGGACACGACCTGCGCCGGGTCGAGCGGGGCCGGGCCGAGGTCGCCGTCGGGCAGGGCGGCGGCGCGCACGACGCGCGGGGTGTCGGTGAACGGGCTCGGGCTCATTCCGGTCAGGCCCTCCTCGGTCGGTACGGGACATCCGGGAGCATATCCGCCACTCGCGCGATGGCGGTCAGCGGAAGACGCCGGTGTGGCCGAGGGAGTGGCGTCCAGGCTGGGGGTAGACGCACAGGCCGTGCGGCCCGCGCCCGACCTTGATCGTGCGCAGCAGCCGGCCCGTCTCGGTGGAGAAGACGTAGACGACGCCGTGGTACCGGCCGGACAGCCACAACTGCCTGCCGTCGGCCGACACCCCACCCATGTCGGGCGAGCCGCCGCCCGGCACGCTCCACCGGTCGACCACCCTGCGGTCGGCGAACGAGACGACGGAGACGCTCCCCTCGCCCCGGTTGGAGACGTACAGCTCGCGGGAGTCCCTGCTGACGTACAGGCCGTGGGCGCCCTTGCCGGTGGGCAGGAAGCCCGCCCTGGCGAAGGTGGCGGCGTCGATCATCCACAGCCCGCCGGCCATCATGTCGGCGACGTAGAAGAGCCGGCCGTCGGGAGAGAGCTTGACGTCCTGCGGCATGTTGCCCCTGCCCACGTCGATCACCTTCAGCACGCGGGGGACCTTCCAGTCGACGGCCACGACCTGTCCCGAGAACTCGCAGCTGACCAGGAAGACGGAGCCGTCGGCGGTGAAGTCGCCGTGGTTGACGCCCTTGCAGGGCAGGGGGAGCGGGCGGATCAGGGCCATCGTGCGGGGGTCGCGGAAGTCGAGGCGTCCGGCGCGTTCCGCCATGACGACGGCGTACGAGCCGTCGGGGGTGAAGTAGAGGTTGTAGGGGTCGTCCACCGGGACCGGCCTGCCGGGGCGGCCCGTCACCGGGTCGATCGGGGTGAGGCGGTCGCCCTCGTTCTCGTTGACCCAGAGCGTCTTCAGGTCCCAGGAGGGGACGACGTGCTGCGGCAGGCGGCCGACCTTGAAGCTGCGCACCACCTGGAAGGTCTCGGGGTCGATCACGTCCACCGTGCCGGACTCGCTGTTGGGCACGTACACGCGTGGCGTCAGGTGGGCCACCGCTGGGCTGAGCATGCCCGGCCGGTCGTGGGCGTAGACGTCGGTGCCGGCCGGCGGGACGGACGGCGGGACGGACGGCGGGGTGGACGGCTCGGCGTACCCCTGTGCCTGGCGGCCCCGCGAGGGGGAGGCCCAGGGCGGCGGCTCCGCGCAGGAGGCGGCGGCCAGGGCGGTCGCTACCAGCACGGCCGTCACGCGGAGTAGCCTCATGGACACAGACTAGACAGGCGACTTCACGCGGCCTCGACCGGGGCGCGCCGGCGGCGGGGTGAGGAGCGGGGACGCAGAGCGCGGGCGCGCGGTCGAGCGGGCACGGGACGCAGGTGAGCGGGCACGGGCGCACCGGCGGGTGTGCGAGGCGGGCGATGGTAGGGCTGGCCTTACCTGGGACATGCCTGGTCGCCTGCTCCTTCCGGAGCGACCCGCGTCGTTACGGTGGTGCCACCATCAGCGATTTGCGACATATGAGGGATTCTCGTGTCATTGCCTGCCATCCGCATGAATGCGGTGACAAAGACCTACAAGCAGGGCGCCCGGGTGGTGCACGCGCTGCGGGAAGTGACGGCCGCCCTGCCCCGAGGCCGGTTCACCGCCGTGATGGGGCCGTCGGGTTCGGGCAAGAGCACGTTCCTCCACTGCGCCGCCGGGCTGGACACGCCGACCTCCGGGACCGTCCACCTCGGCGAGGTGGAGATCTCGCGCATGAGCGAGACCCAGCTGAGCGAGCTGCGCCGCGACAGGGCCGGTTTCGTCTTCCAGTCGTTCAACCTGATCCCCGCGCTGACCGTGATGGAGAACATCACGCTGCCGTTCCGGCTGGCCGGCACCCGGCCCGACCCGGCCTGGCTGGACGAGGTCGTCCGGCGGGTGGGCCTGGAGAACCGCACGCGCCACCGGCCGTCCCAGCTCTCCGGCGGCCAGCAGCAGCGCGTCGCCATCGCCCGCGCGCTGGCGACCCGACCCGAGGTGGTCTTCGCCGACGAGCCGACCGGCGCGCTCGACCCCGTGACGGCCGCCGACGTCCTGGGCCTGCTGCGCCGGCTGGTGGACACCACGGGCCAGACCGCCGTCATGGTGACCCACGACCCCGTCGCCGCGGCCCACGCCGACCAGGTGCTGTTCCTCGCCGATGGCGTCATCGTGGAGGAGCTGCTCTCCCCCTCGGCCGGGGAGATCGCGCGGCGCATCTCGGCCCTCGGCCGGCGGACGGCGGCCGCGTGATGCTGCGCCTCGCCTTCGCGACCCTGCGCGGGCGCCTGTCGTCGCTCGCGGGCTCCTTCCTCGCCCTGCTGTTCGCCGCAGCCCTCGTCACCGCCTGCGGGCTGCTCGTGGAGACCGGGCTGCGCGGGAGCACCCCCACCGAACGGTACGCCGCCACCCCCGTCGTGCTCACCGGCCCCCGGCAGGCCTCGGTCGTCAAGAACGACGCGAGCGACGAACCGGTGGAGGTGACCGAGACCGTCCCGCTCGACGAGCCCTCGACGCTCCCCACGTCCCTCGCCACCCGCCTGCGCCAGGTGGACGGCGTCCAGGACGTCGTCCCCGAGCTGACCTTCCCCGTCGCGCTGCTGGCCGGGGACGGTTCGGCCGTCCCCGGCGCCGCGCCCGGCGCCACCTACGGTCACGCCTGGGACTCCGCCAGGCTCACGCCGTACACGCTGCGCGCGGGACGCGCGCCCGCCGCCTCCGGCGAGGTCGTCATCGACGCCGGGCTGGCCGCGCGGGCCGGGCTGACGGTCGGCGTGCGTGCCCGCGTGCTGGGGAGGGACGGCGTCCGCGCCTACACCGTGACGGGGATCGCGGGCCCCGGCCTCACCGGGCAGTCCGCGGTGTTCTTCACGGCGGGACGGGCCGCCGAGCTGTTCGGGCACGCGGGCCGCGTCTCGGCCTTCGGCGTGTTCGGCCCCGGCGACCCCGATGCGATCAAGGACGCGATCGCCGCCAAGCTGGGCATCGCGCAGGAGCGGAGCGCCCGCGTCTCGCTCGGCGTCAAGGGCGCCCCCGCCGAGGCCGGGCCGGCCGTCTACACGGGCGGCGAACGCGGCCAGGCGGAGAACCCGCGGGCCTCGGCGGCCAGGGAGACGCTCGTCGCCCTCGGCGGCAGTCTCGGCGGCATCGCCGTCATGGTGGCGGCCTTCGTCGTCGCCGGCACGTTCGGGCTGGCGCAGCGCCAGCGCAGGAGCGAGATCGCGCTGCTGCGCGCGGTGGGGGCGACCCCTGCGCAGATCCGGTCGATGACAGGCAACGAGGCCCTGCTGCTCGGGATCACGGCCAGCGCCGCCGGCCTGCTGCCCGGCGTCGCGGCCGGCCGGTGGCTGGTCGGCGAGCTGACCGCCGAGGGCCTCGCGCCCGAGGCGTTCGCGCCCGTCGTCGGCCCGGTGCCGATGCTGGTCGCGCTCGCGGTGGGCACGGCCACGGCCTGGCTCTCGGCCAGGGGAGCCGTGCGGCGGGCCACCCGCGTGCGGCCGACCGAGGCGCTGGGCGAGGCCGCGGCCGAGCCCCACGCACCCGGACGGGGCCGCCTGATCACCGGACTGGTCTTCCTCGCGCTGGGCACGGGCCTGTGCGGCCTGGCGATGTCCGTCGCCGGCGAGACCGCCGCCATGAGCGCGGGCGGCATCGTGATCCTCCTCGTGGTGGCCGCCGCGCTGCTCGGACCGTGGCTCGTCCGGTCCGCCGTCGCGCTCGCCGGTGGCCTGCTCGCCCGCACGTCCCGGGTGGGCGGCTACCTCGCCGTCGCCAACACCCGCACCGCCGCCGGGCGGCTGGCCTCGGTGGTCAGCCCGCTCATCCTGATGATCGCGTTCGCCGGGGCGACCGTCTTCGCGCAGACCACCATCGGCGAGGCGACCGCCCGGCAGGCCGCCGAGGGCACGCGGGCCGACTACGTCGTGCAGGCGGCGGGCCCCGGCCTCCCCCCGGAGGTGGCGCGCGCCGCACGGGCCGTGCCCGGCGTCACCGGGGTGACCGAGATCATCGACACCGGGGTGATCGGCGACTACGAGGAGCTCGGCGACCGCACGCTGCGTTCCTACCGCGCGTTCGGGCTGACCGTCCCCGCCCACGGGCTCGACCTCGACGTACGGGCCGGGTCACTGGACCGGCTGCGCGGCACGACCGTCGCGCTGAGCACGCTCGCGGCCGGCTCCTTCGGGGTGTCCGTCGGCGACAAGGTGCGGCTGCGCCTCGGCGACGGCACCCCCGTCACGCCGACCGTCGTGGCCCTCTACGGCCGCGGCCTCGGGTTCGGCGACGTCGCCCTGCCGCACGACCTCGTGCGCGGGCACACCGGCAGCGGGATGACCGACCGGCTCCTCGTCGTGGGGGACGCCTCCGCAGGGGGCCGCCTCGCCGCGCTGGGCCCCGCGGTGACCGTGCTGGACTCCCGCGACGCCTCCGCCGCCCGCGACGAGGCGATGGAGCTGAACAACTGGGTGAACCTGCTCGCCCTCGGCCTGATCATCGTGTTCATCGCCATCTCCGTGGTCAACACGCTCGTCATGGCGACGGCGGGCCGGGCGCGGGAGTTCGCCCTGCTGCGGCTGGTCGGCGGCACCCGCAGGCAGGTGCTGGGCGTGCTGCGCTGGGAGGCGCTGCTCGTCGCCGCGATCGCGCTGGTCGCCGGCACCGCCATCGCCGTGCCGACCCTGATGGCCGTCAGCTACGGCGTGACCGGGTCGCCGATCCCGTACGTGCGGGCCGAGGTGTGCCTCGCGGTGGCGGCCCTGACCCTGGGCCTGGCCTTCGCCGCGACCCTGCTCCCCGCCCGCGCCGTCCTCACCGGCCGGCCCGCGGACCGCGTCCGCGGCTGACCTTCACCCGCGGGCCACCCGAGGGTCCCTGACCGTCACGGAAGTGTGACTGGGCACCTGGCCGCGGCGCTTCTACCGTCCTGGTGACGGAACGCGCATACGTCCAGGCGAGGGGATGCATGGCAACCGACGTCAGGAACCCGTGGTGGAGGGGCCCGTTCTTCCCGGGAGACAGGAGAAGGCGGGCGGAGGCAGCCCTTCGGCCCGCCGAGGAGACGGGCCAGGAGGCCGACGGGGCGGCGCAGGAGTCCCGCGCCGGCCATCACGCGACCACCGAGGCGCTGGTCAAGGACATGGCGGCAGCTCTCGAACAGGTCGTGCACGAGCAGACCGGCAGGGTTCTGGCAGCCGTGGAAGGGCTCAGGCAGCCGTCGCCGCCCGTCGAGGACGCCCACCTCGGACGGCTGTACCGGCTCTACCTCTGCTCCGGCCGGCGCGGAGGCGTCCAGGCGTTCATCGAGTGGATGCTGGAGAGCGAGGAGCACCGGCAGTACGCCTCCCCCGCCGTCGAGGCGGTGCTGCAGGGCGAAGAGGTCAGGCAGCGTCGGCCACGGCCGCCCCAGCCGTTGTCACCGGAGGTGAAGGCCACGTACGAGGCGTTGGCGGCCCCGGACCGGCCGGCGCGCGGCGGGACGGATCTCGTGGCCTGAGCCACCCGGCCGCCCGCCTGGCCCGTCCGGCCCCGGTGCCGGTCGGCCGGTCGGCTCGCCCGGCTTGACGGCGCCGGCCGGTAGCGGCGGGCCCCGGTTTCCCGGCAAGATCGGGCGGGGCGCCCGCCGAGGGGCGGGCGGCACCGCGATCTGGAGGGGTGTCGATGCGTGGACGAGCCGGCATGCCGAGCCCCCTGCCGCCGACCGCCCCGCGCACCGCCGCACCCGAGGTCCCGCACCCCGCGACCTCGGGTGCGGCGGCCAGGAGGGGGTGGGCGCGGATCCCGGTCGCCGCGCTCGCTCTCCTGGTGGGCGTCGTGTCCGCCGTCGGCGGCTGTGCGGGCGCGGGGTCCGAGGCGGTCGCCGTGCGGGTGAACGCCCTGCCCTCCGGCGTCCGGGTGCCGGGGCCCGCCGTCTTCCTGGCGCGCGTCCCCGGCGAGGAGCGTTCCGGCGTGCTCGGCCTGGTCCGGGTGGGGGCGTTCGGCGACCCTCTCACCGAGGGCGTCTGGGTCCGCAAGCACGCCGAGGTCGCGCTCGGCGACCCCAGGATCCCCACGGCGGTACGCGGGCTCGCGGACGACCCCAGGGACGGCGTGCTCGCGGGCGGGAACGTCCTCGACGCGACCCTGCCCGACCACGTCTTCCTCACCCGGGTGCGCCCGGCCGGCGAGGGGCTGTCGTGGACGTCGGGCCGGTGCGTGCTCGTCCGGCGCGACGGCCGCGCGGTGAGCCCGGCGCCCGAGGCGACCTGCGAGGAGGCGGCGAACGGCGGTCTGTACTGGACGGCGGGCGGCGGGCGGCCCGCGTACGGCGGCGTGGACCTGGCGAGCGGCACGGCGTCACCCGCCGTCGGGCTCCCGGCCTCCCCCTCGGCCGTCTCCCCGGACGGCAGGTACCTGGCGGCCGTGACCCGCGACCGCGGCCTGGTGATCGGCGACACCCGTACGGGCAGGCTGGTCAGGCCCTCCGGGAGCGGCTTCGGCAGCGAGGGCGTCTTCACCTCGCGCGGCTACGTCACCGTGCGCGACGCCGCAGCCAGCAGCAGCGGCGGCGGCGGCGGCGGCGGCGGCGGCGAGGTGAGCCTGGTCACCCCGTCCGGGAAGGTCACGGACCTGCTCGGGCCGGTCGGCAAGGTCTCCTTCGCGCCCGGAGGGCGGCGGGTGGTGGCCGTCGTGACGCGGCCCGCCGCCCGGCTGGTCGTGGCCGACCTGGACACCGGGACGGCCACGCCCGTGCGCGGCTTCCCCGCGCCCGGCGCGGACCTCGCGCTGGCGCTCGCCGGTGACTTCGCGCTGGCGGTCCCGCTGCCCTCCGCCCTCGGCGATCCCCGCCCGGTCCAGGTGTGGCGGATCGACCTGGGACGGGCCCGCGCGGAGCGGGTCGCGACCGTGCCCGCCGCCACCCGCGCCCGCCCCGTCGAGGAGGACCGCGACCGCGCGGGCGCGCCGGACCCCGCCTCCGGGCTGACCGGCCTGCGCTTCTCCCCGCAGGGGGAGGTGGTGGCCCTCACCGCCGGCGGCGTCACCGCGCTCGGCCCCGCCGGCGCCCGGCCGCTCCTCCCGCTGCCCGAACGGCGCGTGCTGTTCGCCCCCGACGGCGGGCGCGGGGACACCCTGCTCGCGGTGGCGGAGTCGGGCGCGCGGGCACGCGTCGCCACCGGCGCGGCGGAGGACCAGAGCGCGGCGCCCGTCATGCCGACCTCCGACGGCGGCCACCTGATCGTCGCGCTGCGTCCCCGCTCAGGCGCCTACCCGGACCCAGGCCCTCGGGACGAGGTCGTCCTGACCCGCCTCGACGGCACGGGCTCGCCTCTCCCGCTCTACCGGGGCGCGATCCTCGCGGGCGTCTCCCCCGGCTGACCCTCCGCGCCTCCCCGGCCGGTACGGCGGCCATCACGGAGACGGCCGGCTGCCCGCCACGCCTCTCCCGCCGGGGACCCTGGCTAGAGTGCTGGGATGACGAACGGCGGGACGACGCCCACGGCGTACGCGGCGCTGCTGCGGGGCGTCAACGTGAGCGGGCACAGGAAGGTGCCGATGGCGGAGCTGCGGGCGCTGCTGTCCGGCATCGGGCTGGCGGAGGTGCGGACGCACCTGCAGACCGGCAACGCCGTCTTCACCTCCCCCGCGCGATCCGAGGAGGAACTGGAGACGCTGGTGGGCCAGGCGATCGAGGAGCGTTTCGGGTTCGCCGTGGACGTCCTCGTGCGCGACCACGCCTACCTGGCGGCGGTGGCCGGCGCCTGCCCGTTCCCCGCGGGCGAGCTGGCGGGCCGGCAGCTGCACGTCACCTACTTCTCGGCGCCGGTGGAGGCCGCGGCGTACGCGTCGTTACGGCCGGAGGCGTTCCTGCCGGAGGAGTTCAGGCTCGGCGACCGCGCCCTGTACCTGTACGCCCCCGACGGCATGGGCCGCTCGAAGCTGGCCGAGGCGCTGGCGCGCCTGCCGTCGCGGGGCGTGGTCGCGACCAGCAGGAACTGGAACACGGTCGCCAAGCTGGTCGAGCTGACCCGCCCGTGACGGGCGCGGCTTGACGCCGGTGGGCGAGGGCCGGTGGTCAGGGGGCGCAGAACTCGGTGGCCAGGAGCCGGTTGACGGCCTGGTCGGTGGCGGCGTCGTCGCGGGAGTGCATGGCGTTGGCGGTGACGGTGAGGTCGCGCCGGTCGCTGTGGAAGCTGTAGGTGGCGTAGCCGGGGATGTGGCCCTTGTGTCCCCAGACCTGGGCGCCGCACGGGAGCGTGAGCCTCATCAGGCCGAGGCCGTAGTCCAGGCCGGGGCCCGGCACGGTCTGCTTCATCTGCGCCAGCAGGGAGGCGGGGACGACCTGGCCGTGGGTGAGGAGGAAGAAGAAGCGGTTGAGGTCGGCGGCGGTGGAGATGACGCCTCCGGCGGCCCAGGCGTGGGAGGTGTCGGAGCGGGTGATGTCCTCCAGGCGGCCGTTCTCGTCGGTGGTGTGGCCGTTCAGGTGGGTGCCGGGGATGGTGCGGCCGGTGGTGGGCAGGAAGGTGCCGTGCAGGCCGTACCGGAGGAAGAGCCGGTCGCGCAGGGCGCGGGACAGGCTCTGGCCGGTGACCTTCTCGGCCAGCAGGCCGAGGACGATGTAGCCGGTGTTGGAGTAGGCCCACCGGCCGCCGGGGGCGGAGGTGGGCGGCAGGCCGACGCCGCGGTCGATGAGCTGCTGCGGCGTGTAGGTGGTGGTCGCCAGCCGGCGGAAGCCGCGCGGGGTGTCCTCCCAGGTCGCGGCGTAGTCGGCCACGCCGCTGGTGTGGTTGAGCAGCATGCGGACGGTGATCTGCTCGCCGCGGGGCAGCAGGCCGGGCAGGTGCTGGGCGATGGGGTCGTCCAGACGGAACTCGCCCTGGCCGGCCAGTCGCAGGACGAGGGCGGCGACGAAGGTCTTGGTGACGCTGCCGACGCGCCAGCGTGAGCCCCGTACGACCGGGGTGCCGTGGAGGTCGTTGCCGCCGCTGGTGCCGGCCCAGTGGCCGTTCTCGTCGCGTACCTCGGCGAGGGCGCCGGGGGCTCCACTGGCGGCGATGGCGTCCAGTGCCGCCTGCAGGGCGGCGCGCTGGGGGGCGGCTCGCGCGGGCTCGGGTGCGAGCAGGACCGGCCCGAGGGCCTCGCGGATGGCTGGAGTGCCGGGGTAGCTGACACTCCAACCATGTACGGAGAGTGAGTGGTCAACCACTTTTCGTGACGGCAGTGTCTGGTTGCCGGAGCGCGACGAAAGTGCCGCCCCACACCGGGGCGGACGGGACGCCCCAGGCAGGCCGACATGACAGCAGGTCACGCGGCTCGCCGCAGCCATACGAGCGTGGACCCCGCCACCCCACTATGGTTACTGATCGTTATTCGATCATCACCCAAAGTGAGGATGAATGTCGACTCTCCTGACACACCCCCCGCGCCGCGCCAAGGCCATGGCGACGGCAGCCCTCCTGGTTCCTCTCCTCGCGGCGGCCTCCGCCGCGTCGCAGACGCAGGCGCTCGCTGACGCCAGCCTGAGCAAGCCCGTTCAGCGAGCCGCGGCCACGCCCTGCGTCCGGCACGGGCAGGCCGACTACCCGGTCGAGTACTACTGGAAGAACGCGATCGGCTGGCGGCTGGGCAGCGGCTCCATCTCGGTCACCACCTCACCCCGTCTGTGGGGCGGCGAGATCGCGCCAGGCAGCACCTTCACCCTCACGCTGACGCACCGCACGGCGCAGTGGCCGCTGCTCGTCCGCACCTACACCACCAGGTGGGATCTGTCGTCCCTGCTGGCCAACGCCACCATCGTGGGGCCGGTGAGGAACGCCTCCCTGAGCGGCAACACGCTGAGCATCCAGTCGCCCGGCGTCAAGACCGACCCCGCGCCGGCGGTCATCACCTTCCGCGTCAACCCAGGCACCGTCGGGCGCAGCATGACCATCCGCCCGACCGGGATCAGCAGCGTCATCGCCGCTCCCGGCCAGCTCGGCAACAACACCTCCGCGCCCCCGATCCGGATCGTCAGCGGACAGTCCATCTCGCCCACCAGCGCCGCCGACGACACGGCCGCCACGACCGAGAACACGTCCGTCACCGTCCCCGTCCTCAGCAACGACACGGGGGCGGCGCCGACGATCAGCAAGGTCACCCAGCCCGCCCACGGCACGGTGAAGATCTCCGGCAACGAGCTCATCTACACGCCCGACAAGGACCGCGCCGGCACCGACACCTTCACCTACACCATCGAGACCGCGTGCGGCACCAGCACCGCCACGGTCACCGTCGCCGTCGCCTGCACCCGTGAGCCCGTCAAACTGATCAACGGCAGCTTCGAGACGCCTGCCGTGCCCAGGATCGACTGGAACATCCCCGACGCGTCCACCGACCCCGCCGTCGGCTGGCACACCACCGCCACCGACCGCAAGCTGGAGTTCTGGAACAGCTCCAGCGGGGTGCCGGCCGCGGACGGCCAGCAGTTCGCCGAGCTCAACGCCAACCAGGTCTCCACGCTCTACCAGGACGTCCCGACCGTTCCCGGGACGGTGATGACCTGGTCCCTGTACCACCGGGGCCGGGCTGGCACCGACACGATGCGGGTGCTCATCGGCGCGCCGGGAGCCACGACCCCGCAGACGCCGGACGGAGCCGCCTCTCCCGACATCTCCGACGGCAACACCGCCTGGGGCCACTACACCGGCACCTACGTCGTGCCCGCCGGGCAGACGGTCACCCGCTTCGCCTTCGCCTCGGTGTCGGCCGCCGGCGGGAACCCCATGATCGGCAACTTCCTCGACGGCGTCGTCTTCCAGACGCCGGCCTGCCTGCCCATGACCGGCGAGGCGACGTCCGGGAACGCGGCCCAAGGCGCGTCGCCCATGACGGACAGGACCGCGCTCCAGCGCTGATCCACCGTTGGCCGGCCCCACCACGCGAGCGAACGCGGTGGAGCCGGCCGCGAGCCGAGGGGGCGGGGTGCGCAGACCCCGCCCCCTCTCCCCTCCCGGCGAAGACCTTCTCCGTCCGGCACCGGGGGTGCGCGCCGAGGGCGGCATACTGATCGCAACGCCGTCCGCGATCACGAGGTGTCCGGGTGCCAGAAACCCTGCTGCGCAACGTCTTCCACGTGCCCGCCGCGCCGTCCGCGGTGCTCGCCCACCTGGGCGAACCGGCGAGCTATGTCGGCCTGTCCCCGCTCGTCGTGGCCGTGCGCGACGTACGCCGCGAGCCCGGCGGCGCCCGCTTCGTCTCCGTCGAGCGCTTCCGTTTCCTCGGCTTCGTCCGTTACGACAACCTCATCGAGGTGACGTTGCGCGCCGGCGACGCCGGGGTGGAGGGCGAGGTGGACAGCCCCGGCGGGGTGTGGCTCGGCTACCGGTTCGCGCTCACGCCGGACGGCGACGGCACCGAGGTCGAGGACGTGCTGCGGGTGCGGGCCCGCTTCGGCCCCCTGCTGCGCTACGCCGCCCGCAAGGCCCGCGAGGTGCAGCTCGCCCGCGCCACCGTCCTCGCCGAGCGAGCCCGCTCCTTCTGAGCCCAGCGCGCCTCCCTCGCTGCGAGCGCGGCCGGCCTGTCTCTCCCCGAGCCCGGCCGGCCCGTTCCTTCCAAGCCGAGCGGGCCCGCTTCTGCGAGCCCAGCCGGCCCGCTGCTTCTGACGGCCACCCCTGGACCCGTACGGCGCGGGGCCGGAGACGACCGGCCCTTCATCAGGGGACTTTCGCCCCTGCCCGGCCCGGGGCCCGGCAGGCGAGCCTGGTGAGTGCGGCGCACCGCCCGCCACGCAGGTCACGCCGGTGCGCCGCGCCGACTTCCGGGTGACGACAGAGGTCACACCCTGGTCACCCACGTCAGCGCCCCGGCCAGATGGCCACGGAACGCCGGCGCGGTGTACGACTCGATCGTGTGGCACACGGCCGTCCTTGAGGCTGACGAAGCTGAGAAGCACAAGCGGCACGTGCCGGCCCGCGTCGGCGACTACATGGGGCTCGCCCGCCGCGCCGTCCACAACGGCCGGCAGTACGCCGTCCGCCAGCTCTCCGCGGACGGCGTGCCCCACGCGAAGCCAGACCCGCACCTCGGCGAGACGCCGGCGCCCCATGCAGTGAACGCGAAGACTGCGGAGGAAGCCGCATGAACGCTCGCCAACCATCTGCCGCCCTGGACAGGCGGGCTCAACTTTCCGAGCTGGTGGTGGACCACAAGAAGATCCTGCGGGAAGCTGGTCGGCTTTGCGCAGCTCGGCCTGCGCCCGGGTGTCGGTGCGCTGGGCCACGGCTGGCTGCTGCCGATGTGGAACGGCCGGGAAGGCCGCACGGACGCGACGATGACCATCGGTTATCGCGGATACGTGGCGCTCGGCTACCGCGACCCTGCCGTGCAGGCCATCGCCGCGCACTGCGTCTACACCAACGACACCTTCAAGGACGTCCTGCACGGAGCACGCGGGACCGTCGAGCACACCATGGCCGAAGGCGACCGTGGTCTGCCTGAGAAGTACTACGGTGCCCGCCGCCTGGCAGCTCACCACCGCCGGGGCCATCGACGACGGCGGGTGCGGGAGGACATCGATCCGACCGTCGATCCGGTCACGGCACGGTGCACCCGAACAGGCCCGACTGGTCAGTACGTTACCTGAGGCCGACCCCACACAGCAGGTCGGCGAGTCCATCACGATCCGCGCGACGTTTCCCTCCGGCGGGCCGGCCGGCAAGCAGGACCGCGAGATCGGGCAGTTCGTGCGCGACCGGAGCATGCGCCGTGAAGCTGCCCTGGACCTGGTGGAGAAGCTGTTCGGCGAGCGGAAGTCCGGCCGTCAGGTCACCGAGGCACAGGCCGCCCACCTCATCGCCGAGCTGAGAAAGATGCCGCTGCCCACCATGACAGGCGAGATCGTCACGCCCGGGAAGGCCCTCTGCCGAGCCGGACCAGCCGCAAGGCTCCTCAGTTCACCCCAGGCGCCGCGCCGCCGGCTACCGCCTCGCCCAGGCCACCGAACGAACCGCGCCGCGACGACCCGCTGGTTTCGATCATCCAGGCGACTCGCCGGCTCGAACGCCAGGGCGAAGGGACGCCGGGTCGCTGCTGCGCAACGCTGCTGACGTGCTGAACGCGCTCGCTGACTACAGGCAGGCGACAGCAGCCGTCTCACTCCACGACCCGTATCTGCCGTCCGGTGGCACCCTTGTAGGCATCCCGGCCGCGCAGGTCACGGGGCGATGACGTGTTCGGCCAGTTCCCGTGCGGCGGTCGCCGGGTCGGTGCCGGGGCGGGTCGCCCCGGCGGCGAGGGTGCCGTCGATGAGGAGCAAGAGCTGGTCGGCGCCGCGCCCGGGCCGTGGGTGCCCGAGCGCGACCAGTTCGCGCTCCAGGAGGTCGTGCACGTGCCGCCGGTAGTCGCGGGTGATCTCGTGCGCGGGGTGGCCAGGGTCGGTCAGAGCGAGGTCGGCGGCCAGGTAGCGACAGCCGTGGAACCCGGGCATCGCAGTGATCTCGCCGAGCCGGTCGAACACAGCCAGCAGACGCTCGCGCGGGTTGTCGCCGGCGTCGTCCATGGTGCGCCGGTAGTCGGCGGCGTCGGCGGCGGCGGCGGATCTGAGGACCTCGACGATCAGGCCGTCCTTGCCGCCGAAGTGCTCGTACAGCGATCGTCTGGCCACGTTCGCCGCCTTGAGCAGCGTGTCCACGCCGACGTTCACGCCCTGACTGTAGATCAGCTGGTGAGCGGCTTCCAGTAGTCGCTCTCGCGGGCCGGGTCGTGTGCGAACGCTCATGAACGCCAGGCTCCCATGGATTGACAAGTAGATCAACCGGTCTATATACATGCGTAGACCGATCGATCTATCTACATCTGGAGGAGTTGTGTCTTTCCGTTCCACCGCCGAGGTCATCGACCGCTTCAACCGTGCCTTCGTCGACCGCGACCGCGACCTGCTCGCGGACCTGGTCGCCGAGGACTGTGTGATGGAGTCCGTCCAGCCGGCCCCCACCGGGGAACGCGTCACAGGGCGCCAGGCCTGCCTGGACTGGTGGGGCGCGCTCGTGGACGACCGCACCAGCCGGTTCGAGCCGCAGGAGGTCGTGGTCGCGGGAGAACGGGCGGCGATCCGCTGGAACTACCGCTACGGCCCCGGTCCCTCGGACTGGGTCAGCGGAGTGAACCTCATGCACGTGCGCGACGGCCAGATCATCGAGGCTCTCGGCTACAGCAAGACCGCCGGTGAAGTCCCGCTGGCCACTGACAACTGAAGGACCGGATCCCCCTCATGCGCAGCTACCACGTCAACAGCGGGGCCGGGATCTCCGGTCTGTCGATCAAAGATCATCCCGACCCCCAGCCCGGTCCCGGACAGGTGCTCGTCGCGGTGCGCGCCGCGTCCCTCAGCCACCGCGAGCTGATGATCCTGCGCGGCGACTACGTGCTCCCGGTGAAACCGGATGTGGTGCCGATCTCTGATGGGGCCGGCGAGGTCGTCTCGGTCGGCTCCGGCGTCCATACTGCGAAGATCGGCGACAGGGTCGCGGCCACCCTGTTCCCGAGCTGGCAGGACGGCCCATTCGGCCTCCAGCACCTGCCGCAGCTGGGCGGCTCGCTGGACGGCATGCTCACCGAACTCGCACTACTCGACGAAAGCGCGCTCGTGCCGATCCCCGCGCACCTGTCCTACGAGGAGGCGGCGACGCTCCCCTGCGCCGCCGTCACCGCCTGGAACGCCCTGACCGGCGACGACTCCGGCCCGTTGTCCGGGCAGACGGTCGTCACCCAGGGCACCGGAGGAGTGTCCCTGTTCACGCTCCAGTTCGCCAAGGCGCTCGGCGCCCGGGTGATCGCCACCACCAGCAGCCCGGCCAAGGCGGAGCGCCTTTCCGAGCTCGGCGCTGACGAGATCGTCGACTACCGGACCACGCCCGACTGGCCGGCCAGGGTCCGGGAGCTGACCTCGGGACAGGGCGCCGAGCGCGTCATCGACGTCACCGGCGACCTGGGGCAATCCCTCAGAGCGGTCGCGATCGCGGGCCACGTCGCCAGCGTCGGGTTCGTCTCCGGCAACCCTCCGCTCCTCGACCCCCGGGCGATCTTCAACTCCGGAGCCGTGGTCCGTGGCATCGCTGTCGGCAGCCGCGCCCAGTTCCTCGCCATGAACCAGCTCATCGAGGCCCACCGGCTCCGGCCGGTCATTGACCGCGTCTTCCCCTTCGACCAGGCACCCGACGCCTACCGCCACTACGCTTCCGGCGAGGCGTTCGGCAAGGTCGTCATCACTGTGTGACACCCCGGTCCAAGGCGTCGCGGATCAGAAGGAGGATCTCCTCCCTGGCTACGCCGCGGGCGGACTGTGGTGCCAGAGGTTGCGGCCCGTTCCTGCTGTATTCCGGTGGCATCCCAACGGGAGTTGGGCGCATTGGTTCCAGGTCGACGAGCGCAGGACCGTGCTGCTCTCGACGCGTGTCACGAGCGATCTGGAGGCCGTCGCCGACCACGTCACCGTGCTGCTCGACGGCAGGGTGTTCGCCTCGGCCACCACTGACGACCTCCTGGCCGGCTACCGCCTGGTGCGCGGCGGCCCCGGCGGGCTGCCGCCAGGCCTGCGCCGCCGCCTCGTCGGCCTGCGCGAGCACGCCTCCGGCTCCGAGGCGCTGGCAGCCACCCCCGACCTGCCCGGCAGGTCCGGCCCGCCGGCGGCGCTCTCCTCGCGGCCGCCGCCGGCCGCGCGTTCGACCTGGGCGGCGCGCTGACGGCGACGGCCGCCGCGGTCGCGGCCGCTCACCCGCAGGCCCTCACCGCGGTGCTGCTCGTCGCCGCGCCGGCCGCGCCGGCCGTCTCGTACGCCGTCAGCCTGAGAATCTACGATGCCAAGGACCTGTGAACCGGCCCCCTCGGAGAACCCCCGTGAACGACAGGCCCCGCATCGCCTACCGGCCGGCGTCGCCGGAGGACGCGCGGCGCATCGCCGCGATCGACGACTCCTTCACCACCGGCACGGTCTTCGAGGTGGAGGCGGGGCCGGACGGGTTCGCGCTGCGCCCGGTCGCCGCCGAGCCTCCGCTGGTCAAGGTCTTCCCCACCGAGGACCACGACGAGGACCATGACGAGGACCTGACGTCGTCGCACGTCGAGGTGGCGACGCACGACGGCGAGGTGTGCGGCTTCGTCGCGGTCCGCGTCGAGGAGTGGCACTCCCGCCTGGTCGTCGAGCAGATCACCGTCGCCCCGGCCTACCGGGGGCTGGGTGTGGGCTCCGCCCTGATGGAGCGGGCCTGCGCCCACGGCCGCCGTGTCGGGGCGCGGACGGCCTGGCTGGAGACGTCGAACGTCAACGTTCCCGCCGTCCGCGCCTACCGGCGGATGGGGTTCCGGCTGTGCGGGCTCGACACCACGTTCTACGTGGGCACGGCGAGTGAGGGCGAGATCGCGCTCTTCATGGCGAAGGACCTCTAGTCGATGCGGTACGGGTCGCCGTAGACCTTCCACGACAGCGGCGGGTCGAGGTCGAGGTTGCCCTTCTTGAGGAAGACCCGCTGGGCGGTGTCGACCCGGCTGGTGTCCTCGTGCGCCTCCTCGGCCTGCATGGCCTTCTTGCGCGCGTCGAGGAAGGCGTTGAGGTAGGCGGTCTCGTCGCCGCCCTGCGCGGGCGGCTTGGCCTTCTTCAGCGCGTTCCTGCGGATCGCGCCGAAGCTCTCGGGGTCGCCGCCGTCGCCGTGCATGACGATGGCGTCGAAGTAGGCGAACTGGCCGAGCGCCCGCAGCCCGTCGGTCTTGGCCTGGGTGACGGCCGGGTTGAAGTAGACGCGGTCGCGCTCGTCCTCCTGGGCCTGCTGGAAGGCCCTGTCCTTGGCCGCGGTCCGCCAGTCCTTCTCGAACGCCGAGCCGAGCCCGGCGTGGGAGTCCGTGCCGTTGACCTTGCGCAGCGCGGGCAGGTACTTGGCCAGGACGTTGCCGGGCTTGCGCTGGGTGTACAGCTCGACGAGGTCGAGCATGTCGCCGGTGCCGGAGCAGAAGCCGACGATCCCGGCAGTGTAGCCGCGGCCGTCCTTGATGTCCTCGATGTAGCGGTACTGGGCGCGCCAGTCCAGCGAGGAGTTCTCCGCGCTGGAGAGGATCTGCATGGCGATCTCCTTCTTGCGCGGGTCGGTGAGGTCCACGCCGCTGCCGGCGCGCTGCTGCGCCGCCGCGAGGACGGGGGCGGGCGGCGCGGCCTGCGCCGGCGCGGCGACGGCCAGGGCGAGCAGCATGGACGGGACGGCCAGCGCGGGGGCCAGGCGGCGCAGGTGCATGGGGTCTCCTCGGGGGTCGGAGCGCACGGAGGTTAGGAAACCTTCCTAACGAACAACATCACGATCGTCAACCGTAGTTAGGAAACCTTCCTAACGTGTTGACAGGCCCCCGCGCCGCTGCCAGCATGCCGGGTGAGCGGCTTGGCGCGGCGCCCCCCGAGGGCGTGACGCGCTCAGTGAAAGGCACCTCTGCTGACCCGGCCGCACGCCGCCGCGGCGCGGCACGAGCGCCGTGCCCACCCTCCTCCCCCAGGAGACAGCGCATGTCTTCACCCCTCCCCCCACCCGCCGCCCGCCCCTCCGTCCCCCGCCGCGCGGTCGCCGCGCTCGCCGCCGCCGTCGCCCTCGCCGGCGGCCTGGTCGTCCTCACGGGCCCGGCCGAGGCCGCGGAGACCCTGCTGTCGCAGGGCCGCCCGGCCGCCTCCTCCTCCAAGGAGGGCTCCGACTACAGCTCGGGCAAGGCCGTCGACGGCGACCTCACCACCACCCGCTGGGCCTCCGCCGAGGGCAGCGACCCGCAGTGGATCAGGATCGACCTCGGCTCCGTACGCCACCTCAGCCGCGTCGTGCTGCACTGGGAGGCCGCCTACGGCAAGGAGTACTCCATCCAGGTGTCCGACGACGCCTCCACCTGGACCACCGTCCACACCACGACCTCCGGCGACGGCGGCGTCGACGACCTGGCCGTCTCCGGCTCGGGCCGCTACGTCCGCATGTACGGCACCAAGCGGGGCACCCCGTACGGCTACTCCCTGTGGGAGTTCCAGGTGTACGGCGACGACGGCTCCTCCCCCACCCCCACCCCGACCGTCACCCCGGGCGACGCGTTCACCGTCGCCGCCGCCGGCGACATCGCCGCCCAGTGCACCGCGAGCTCGTCCTCCTGCGCCCACCCCAAGACGGCGGCCCAGGTCGAGGCGATGAACCCCGCGTTCGTCCTCACGATGGGCGACAACCAGTACGACGACGCCCGCCTGACCGACTTCACGAAGTACTACGACAAGACCTGGGGCAGGTTCAAGAGCAAGACCCGCCCGGCGGCCGGCAACCACGAGACCTACGACCCGGCCGGCGTCTACGCCGGGTACAAGTCCTACTTCGGCTCGCTGGCCACGCCCCAGGGCAAGACGTACTACAGCTTCGACCACGGCGACTGGCACTTCGTCGCGCTCGACTCCAACGACCTCGACTCCGCGCAGCTCACCTGGCTCAAGGCCGACCTCGCCGCCAACACCAGGCGCTGCGTCGCCGCCTACTTCCACCACCCGCTGTTCAGCTCGGGCGAGCACGGCAACCAGCCCGCCTCCAGGCCCGCGTGGCAGGCCCTGTACGCCGCCGGCGCCGACCTCGTGCTCAACGGCCACGACCACCACTACGAGCGTTTCGCCCCGCAGAACCCCGACGGCCAGGCCGACGCGAAGGGCCCCGTCGAGGTCATCGGCGGCATGGGCGGCGCCGACCCGTACAACATCGAGAACGTCCAGCCCAACAGCCAGAAGCGGCTCAAGGACGTCTACGGGGTGCTCAAGCTGAACCTCGCCCCCACCTCGTTCTCCTGGCAGCTCGTCGGCATCGACGGCGCGGTCAAGGACACCAGCCCCACCTACACCTGCCACTAGATGTACGTCTCCGACACGGCCGCGGGCGGCTCCCGCCCGCGGCCCCGGCTCTCCTGGCGGGTGCCGGGCAACGTCCTCGCGCTCGGCGCGGTCAGCCTCGTCACCGACGTCTCCTCCGAGATGGTCACCGCCGTGCTGCCGCTGTACCTGACGCTCTCGCTCGGGCTCAGCATGCTGCAGTTCGGCGCCCTGGACGGCCTCTACACGGGCGTCACCGCCCTGGTCCGCCTCGCCGGGGGCCAGCTCGCGGACCGGTGGCGCCGCCGCAAGCTGGTCGCGGGCGCCGGCTACGGCCTGTCCGCCCTGTGCAAGCTCGGGCTGCTGGCCGCCGGCGGCTCTGTGCCGGCGCTCGGCGCGGTCATCGCCGCCGACCGCACCGGCAAGGGGCTGCGCACCGCCCCGCGCGACGCGCTCATCACCCTCAGCGCGCCCCCCGGCGCGCTCGGCCACGCCTTCGGCGTGCACCGGGCCATGGACACCTTCGGCGCCCTGCTCGGGCCGCTCGCCGCCTACGCCGTGCTCACCGCCACCGGCGGCGCGTACGACGCGGTGTTCGTCACCAGCTTCTGCGCCGCCGCGCTCGGCGTCCTGCTGCTCGTCCTGTACGTGCGCGAGCCGCGCGAGACGGCCGGGCCCCGCCTGCCCGCGTCGCTGCGGGCCGCCGCGGGGCTGCTGCGCCAGGCCTCCTTCCGCCGCCTGTGCGTGGCCGCCGCCGCGCTCGGGCTCGTCACCGTCAGCGACGCGTTCGTCTACCTGCTGCTGCAGCAGCGTGCCGGGCTCGACCCGGCCGTCTTCCCGCTGCTGCCCGTCGGCAGCAGCGCCGCCTACCTGCTGCTGGCCGTGCCCGCCGGGCGGCTGGCCGACCGGGCCGGCCGCGCGCCGGTCTTCCTGGCCGGGCACGCCGCGCTGGCCGCCGCCTGCGTGCTGCTGCTCGGGCCCGGCTGGATCGTCCCGGTGCTGCTGCTGCACGGCGCGTTCTACGCCGCCACCGACGGCGTGCTCATGGCGGTCGCCGGTCCCCTGCTGCCCGCCCACCTGCGCACCAGCGGACTGGCCCTGCTCCAGACCGGGCAGGCGGTCGCCCGCACCCTGTCGTCCGTCCTGTTCGGGGCGTTGTGGACGGTCTGGGGCGGCGACCTCGCCCTGACCGCCATGACGGCCGGCCTGGCCGCCTGCGCGCTGGCCGTCCTGCCGGTGCTCAGGCCCATCCGTGACAACACGCGCGAGAACACCCGGGAGAACAGTCGCGAGGAGGGACCATGAGGAGGACCGCCGGGCGCGTGGCGCGCCGGGGCGCCGCCCGAGGGGAGGACGCGTGAGGCGGGCCGGGCGCGCGGCGGTGCTGGCCGCCGCCGTCGTTCTGCTGGGCGGCGCCGCCACCGGGTACGCCGCGTGGAGCGCCCGGCGCGACCCCGCCGGGACCGACGGGACGGCCGCCACGGCGTCCCCCGTCGCCCCGGGGCAGCTCATGTTCCGCGCCGCCGACGGCCGGGTCGCCCGGGTGCCCCTCGACCGTCCCTCCGCCCCGCCCACCGCCGACGGGCCGCGCTGCGACCGTTTCTCCACCGGCGGCGGCGTCTCGGTGTGCCTGGTCGCCCGGCCCGGGCCCGTCACCACGACCGACGCCCTGATCCTCGACCGCTCCCTGCGTCAGACCCGGCGCGTCGAGCTCGCCGGCGTCCCGAACCGGGCCAGGGTGTCGGCCAGCGGCCGGATGGTGTCCTGGACCGTCTTCGTCACCGGGGACTCGTACAACCAGGGCGGCTTCTCCACCTGGACCGGCATCCTCGACACCCGCACCGGCTACGCCGTCACCAACATGGAGGACATCCCGCTCACGCTCGGCGGGCGCCGCTACCACGCCGCCGACGTCAACTACTGGGGCGTCACCTTCGCCCCCGACGACAACCGCTTCTACGCCACCGTCGCGACCAAGGGCAAGACCTACCTGGTGGAGGGCGACTACGGCGCGTGGCGGGCGCGCACGCTCAGGGAGAACGCCGAGTGCCCGTCCCTGTCGCCCGACGGCACCCGGCTCGTGTTCAAGAAGCGCGTCTCCGACGACCCCGACCGGCCCTGGCGGCTGCACGTGCTCGACCTGGCCACCATGCGCGAGACGCCGCTCGCCGAGCGGGACAGCGTGGACGACCAGGCCGCCTGGCTCGACGGGCGCACCGTGATGTACGCCAAGGGCCGCGACGTGTGGTCGGTGCCCGCCGACGGCGGCGGCGCCCCGTCCCTGCTGGTTCGCGGGGCGTCCTCCCCCGTGGCCGTCCGCTGACGCCCGGCGTGCTCGCCGAGCTGTGCCGCGGCGGGCACGCCGCCGCCCTCAGCGGGTACGGGGTTCACATGGGCCGCATCCTGGTGGGAACCGCTTCCTGGACCGACAGAACCCTGCTCGAGTCCGGCTGGTACCCCGACGACGTCACCACTCCGCGCGACCGGCTGGCCTACTACGCCGGCCAGTTCCCGCTGGTCGAGGTCGACTCCACCTACTACGCCCCGCCCGCCCAGAGCACCGTCGAGCTGTGGCGCGACCGCACCCCTGCCGGCTTCACCTTCGACGTCAAGGCGTTCTCCCTGCTCACCCAGCACCCCACCAGGCCGTCGGCCCTGTACAAGGACCTGCGCGAACGCGTCGGGAACGGCAAGAAGAACCTCTACCTGCGCGACCTGGACCCGCGGGCGGTGGACGAGGTGTGGGAACGCTTCCTCGCCGCCTGCGCGCCCCTGCACGAGGCCGGCCGGCTCGGCGCCATCCTCTTCCAGTTCCCCCGCTGGTTCCCCATCGGGGCGCGCAACCGCCACTACATCCTGGAGTGCAAGGCCCGCTGCGCGCCCCTGCCCCTCTGCGTCGAGTTCCGCAACCACACCTGGATGACCGAGGACAACCGGGCCGAGACCCTCGACTTCCTCACCTCCTACGGCCTGCCGTACGTCAGCGTGGACATGCCGCAGGGCTACCCCGACTCCATCCCGCCCGTCCTCGCCGCCACCGCCGACCTGGCCGTCGTCCGCTTCCACGGCCACTCCGACAAGTGGACCAGCAAGGACGTCCACGAACGCTTCGGCTACCTCTACCGCGAGGAGGAACTGCGGGAGTGGGCGCCCAGGCTGCGCCGCCTGGCCGAGGACGCCGGCACGACGCACGTGCTGATGAACAACTGCTACCGGGACCACGCGCAGGTCAACGCCCGCCAGCTGGCCCGCCTGCTCCCGCAGGAGTGACGCGGATCCGGCGAAACGCCCCTGGTCAGCGAGGGCGTATTTATGGTTCACTCAACGGACCATTTCGTACGTCCCCCCGTTAGGAGTGCCTCGTGGAGGTGTCCTTCTCCCCCCACGCGCCCGCGGACGCCGGCGCGGACCTGCTCGTCCTGCCCGCCTCGGCGGGCGCGGAGCTGGGTTTCGAGCTTCACCGCGCCGGTTTCGCCGGCCGGCCGGGCGAGGAGCTGCTGGTGCCGCGCCGCGAAGGTGACCGCTTCCGCGCCGGCGCCGTCCTGCTGATCGGCCTGGAGGCGGACGCCGACGAGCGCGCCGTGCGGCGGGCGGTGGGGCACGCGGCGTCCAGGATGGCCGGGTTCGGCGCGGTGGCCGTGGCCCTGCCGCATCCCGCGGCCGTCGTCGAGGGGGTACGCCTCGGCGGCTACCGGTTCGACCGCTACAAGAGCTCCCCCCAGGACCGCCCGGTCGGCCGCCTGGTCCTGCTCGCCCCCGGCACCGCGGAGGACCGCGCCGCCGTCGCCCGCGCCGAGGTGGTGGCCGAGGCCGTGACGTTCACCCGCGACCTCGTCAACACCCCCGCCGGCGACCTCGTCCCCGCGGACCTCGCCGCCCGCGCGGTGGAGATGGCCGCGGAGGCGGGGCTGGACGCGCGTGTCCTCACCGCGGACGACCTGCGCGCGGGCGGCTTCGGCGGCATCCTCGGCGTCGGCGCGGCCAGCGCGAACCCGCCGTGCCTGATCGAGGTCGGCTACCCCGGCGACGGGGGCGGCCTGGTCGGGCTGGCGGGCAAGGGCATCACCTTCGACGCGGGCGGCCTCGGCATCAAGAGCCAGAAGGCGATGGCGACGATGAAGAGCGACATGGCGGGCGGCGCCACCATGCTCGCCGTGGTCCGCGCCGCGGCCCGGCTCGGCCTTCGCACCGGCGTCGTCGCGGTGGTGCCGGCCGCCGAGAACATGGTGAGCGGGTCGGCCACCCGCCCCGGCGACGTGCTGCGCCACCGCAACGGCATCACCACCGAGGTGGCCGACACCGACGCCGAGGGGCGGCTGGTCCTGGCCGACGCCCTCGCCTACCTGGCCGAACGCCGTCCCGACGCCATCGTCGACGCCGCCACCCTCACCTACTCGGTCATGCACGCGCTCGGCGAGGACATCACCGGCCTGCTCGGCAACGACCGCGCCCTGCTCGGGGCGCTGACCGAGGCCGCGGAGGAGACGGGCGAGCCCGTCTGGGAGATGCCGATGTGGCGGCCGTACCTGGAACGCCTGAAGTCGGACGTGGCGGACTTCAAGAACGACGGCGGGGCGCACGCCGACGTGATCCTGGCCGCGCTGTTCCTGGAGAACTTCACCGGCGGCGTGCCGTGGGCGCACCTGGACGTCGCGACCACGGCCTACCTGGACAGCGCCACCGACCTCGGCCCCGCGGGCGCCACCGGCGCGATGGTCAGGACGCTGATCAGGTACCTCGAGGGTCGCTGAGGCTGCGTTCGAGCATCGCGCGCATGACGTCGGCCGTCAGCGTGAAGTGGCGTTCGGCGATGGACCCGGCCCGCTCGGCGTCGCCGTCGCGGATCGCCTCGTACATCGCGCGGTGCTCGCCCAGCGCCTGCCGGTAGGCCTGCGGGTCGTCCTCGCCGTACGGTTCCACGGGGAAGCCGAGGCTGACCCGCGTCAGCAGGTCACGCGAGAGCGCGTCGAGCTGGGGGTTGCCCGCGGCCGCGACCACGGCCGCGTGGAAGGCTCCGTCGGCCGTCTGCTCCTCCGCCAGGGTGGCGGCCCCCGCGTAGGCGTCGAGGGCGCGGCCCATCGCGTCGAGGTGCTCGTCGGTGCGGCGCTGCGCGGCGGCCCTCGCGGCCATGCCCTCGACGAGGCCGCGCAGGTCGAAGAGCTGCTCCAGCTCGGGCCAGCGCGGCGCGAGCACGCGCCGCACGGCGGGCGCGGTCGCCTCGGTCCAGCTCGTCCGGACGTACGCGCCGCCGGTGCGCCCGCGCCTGATCTCGACGATGCCGACGGCCTGCAGGCGGCCGATCGCCTCGCGGATCGTGGCCCTGCTGACGTCGAGGAGGGCGGCGAGCTCGCGCTCGCCCGGCAGCCGCTCGCCCGGGAGGTAGTCGCCGATCGCGATCGCCGTCATGAGGCGGTCGGCCACCTCGGTCGCCACCGAGGGGACGCGGACGGGGCCGAGCGCGCCGGGCGGGCGGTCGCCGTCGAGCATCCGGCCGAGCACGCGGGCGAGGTCGTCGGCGGGCGGGTCGCCGCCCGCCTGCGGCCGGGAGGCCGGCTGGTCCGGCCGGTCAGGCCGGGGTCGCGGGGTCGGCCGGGGGTCCTCGGCCGGGATCCGGGCGGTCAGGGAAAGGTCCTTTCTGAGGGCGGAACGTGATGTGCACCCTATCCGACCAGGCGGGGACAGAAAAGGTCTTGTGTCCAGGCCATTTATCCATATGCTGTGTCCCACACAACGGACATCTGTCTCATCTGGTGGCAGACCTTCACCCCCCATCCCCCCGCCGGAGGTTCCCTTGGCCATTCCCGAGTCGAACGTGCAGGGGCTCGCCCCCTTCGGCGAATGGCACACCTGGTACCGGGTGACCGGCGACCTCGACTCCCCCAAGACGCCCCTGGTGGTGCTCCACGGCGGGCCGGGCGCGGCCCACGACTACACGCTGCGCATCGCCCGCCTCGCCGAGCAGGGGCGGGCCGTCGTCCACTACGACCAGATCGGGGTGGGCCTGTCCACCCACCTGCCCGGCAGGGGCGCCGACTTCTGGACCGTCCGGCTCTTCCTCGACGAGCTGGACAACCTGCTCGCCCACCTCGGGATCGCCGGGCGCTACCACCTGCTCGGGCAGTCCTGGGGCGGGATGCTCGCCGCCGAGCACGCCGTACGGGCGCCGTCCGGCCTGCGCGGACTGGTCATCGCCGACTCGCCCGCCTCCATGGGGCTGTGGCGCGAGGAGTGCGACCGGCTGCGGTCGCAGCTCCCGCCCGACGTCGAACGCACCCTGCGGGAGCACGAGGCGGCCGGGACCACCGACAGCCCCGGGTACCGGGCGGCCGAGAAGGTCTTCAACGCCCGCCACGTCTGCACCGTCGTGCCCAACCCGCCCGAGGTGCTCGCCAGCGACGCCAAGACCGCCGCCGACCCGACGGTGTACCACACCATGAACGGGCCGAGCGAGTTCCACGTCGTCGGCACGCTCAAGGACTGGTCGGTCGTCGACCGGCTGGACCGGATCACCGTTCCCACCCTGCTCGTCTCAGGCCGGCACGACGAGGCCACCCCTCGCACCGTGCAGCCCTTCGCGGACCGCATCCCCGACGTCCGCTGGGAGCTGTTCGAGCACTCCAGTCACATGCCGCACATCGAGGAGGAAGAGCTCTACCTCCAGGTGGTTGGCGGCTTCCTCGACTCCACCGACTGATCGCGAGGGACCCTCTGATGAAGCGCATCACCGCCATCGCCGCCGCCGCGCTGCTGGCGGCCGGCGCCGCCGCCTGCTCCGGCGGCGGCGCCTCCACCGGCACCGGCCCGGCGACCGGCGCCGCCGCGCAGCCGGGCCAGGCCGCCGCCGGGTTCCAGGAACAGCACAAGGGCGGGACCCTCCGCCTGCTGGCCAAGGCCGGCGACGGCACGCTCGACCCGCACATCAACTACAGCAACGGCAACTGGCAGATCTTCCAGGCGCTCTACGACGGCCTGGTCTCCTTCAGGAAGACCGGCGGCGAGCGGTCGTACGACATCGTGCCCGACCTGGCGCAGGAGCTTCCCCAGGTCAGCGCCGACGGCACGACCTACACCTTCACCCTGCGCAAGGGCGTCGCCTTCTCCACCGGCGCCCCCGTGACGGCGGACGACGTCGTGGCGTCGTTCGAGCGGATCTTCCGGGTGTCCGGCCCGACGTCCGGCACCTTCTACGCCGGCATCGTCGGCGCCGCAGACTGCGTGAAGAAGCCCGCCGGCTGCACCCTCGACCAGGGCGTCGTCGCCGACGCCGCGGCGGGCACCGTCACGATCAAGCTGGTCGCGCCCGACCCCGAGTTCCTGCAGAAGCTGGCGCTCCCGCACGCCGCCGTCCTGCCCAAGGACACCCCCGCCAAGGACCAGGGCACCTCGCCCATCCCGGGCACCGGCCCGTACCAGGTGGTCTCGTACGACCCGAACAAGCAGATGAAGC
Organism: Nonomuraea pusilla; assembly: GCF_900109355.1. GTDB lineage: Bacteria > Actinomycetota > Actinomycetes > Streptosporangiales > Streptosporangiaceae > Nonomuraea > Nonomuraea pusilla. The sequence continues at coordinate 220,114 of NZ_FOBF01000002.1, read as the reverse complement.
TGGTTCGCAACCCCCACTTCAAGGAGTGGTCCAGGGACGCGCAGCCGCAGGGCTACCCCGACGAGATCGACTACGCCTACGGGCTCACCCCCGAGGCCGCCGTCACCGCCGTCCAGAACGGCCAGGCCGACTGGATCTTCGACCCGCTGCCCGCGGACCGGCTCACCGAGATCGGCACCCAGTACGCCCAGCAGGCCCACGTCAACGCGCTCGCCGCGTTCTGGTACATCCCGGTGAACGTCAACCTCGCCCCCTTCGACAAGCCGGAGGCCAGGGAGGCACTGCAGTGGGCGTTCGACAAGAACGCCATGGTGAAGATGTTCGGCGGCGCGAACGTCGCGCAACCCGCCTGCACGATCCTGCCGCCCGCCTTCCCCGGCCACGCCGACTTCTGCGACTTCCCGCGGCAGGACCTCGCCAAGGCCAAGGACCTCGTCCAGAAGTCCGGCACGGCGGGCCAGGAGGTCTCCGTCGTGGTCGCCGACGACGAGGTGAGCAAGCAGATCGGCGAGTACGTCCGCAGCTCGCTGGAGCAGATCGGCTACCAGGCCAAGTTGAAGGTCATCTCCACCAACATCCACTTCACCTACATCCAGAACACCAGGAACAAGGTCCAGCTCAGCGTCTCGCAGTGGTACGCCGACTACCCGGCCGCCTCGAACTTCCTCAACGTGCTGCTGTCCTGCGCCTCCTTCCGCGAGGGAAGCGACGCCAGCATCAACATCTCGGGCTACTGCGACAAGGACATGGACGCCAGGATGGCCGCGGCCATGAAGCTGGGCCAGACCGACCAGGCCGGCGCCGACAGGCAGTGGGGCGAGATCGACAGGGAGCTCATGAAGCGGGGCCCGATCGTCCCGCTGTTCAACCCCAAGCAGATCGACTTCGTCTCCAGGAACGTCGGCAACTACCAGTTCCACGCGCAGTTCCACGCGCTGCTCGACCAGCTGTGGGTCAAGTGAGCGGCGCCGTGACCTCCGCCGCCGACAAGGCGCGCACCGCGGCGGCCGGGCGGGCGGCGGGGCCGTCCGCCGGGCCGTGGCGGCGCGCGCTCGCCCGGCTGCGGCGCAACCGCTCCGCCGTGATCGCCGCGGCCGGCCTGCTGCTCATCGTGCTGGCCTGCGTCCTCGCGCCCGTCTACGCGGGCGCCGTCGCCCGCACCGACCCGTTCACCTCCAACGCCTCCGGCACGGCCATCGTGGACGGGCAGCGGGTGCCCGTCCTCGCCCAGAGCACCGAGGGCCTCGGCCTCGGCGTCACCCCGATCGGCCCCACCTGGGACCCCGGCAGCTACCTGCTCGGCGCCGACAACCAGGGCCGCGACGTGATGGCCAGGCTCCTGTACGGCGGGCGCAACAGCCTGCTGATCGGACTGTCCTCGGCGCTGCTGTGCTGCGCGATCGCCACCGTGCTCGGCGTCGTCGCCGGGTACTTCGGCGGGTGGATCGACGCCGTGCTCTCCCGCTTCTTCGACGTCGTCTGGGCCTTCCCCGTCTACCTGCTGGCGATCTGCCTGTCGGTGGTGCTGCTCACCAGCGGACTGCACCTCGGCCCGATCCACATCGACGCCGGCAGCCTCGCCCTGCCCGTCGTCATCATCGCGCTGATCTACGTCCCGTACGTGGCCAGGCCGCTGCGCGGGCAGGTGATGGCGCTGCGTGACAAGGAGTTCCTGCACGCGGCCGTCGGCCTGGGCGCGTCCGACCTGCGGATCATGCGCCGCGAGGTGCTGCCGAACGTGCTGCCCACCGTGGTGGTGTTCCTGCCGCTGATGACCGCGCTCAACATGCTCACCGAGTCGGCCCTGTCGTTCCTGTCGGTGGGCGTGCAGTCGCCGGACGCGAGCTGGGGCACCATCATCAACGACGGCCTCGCCCTGCTCTACACGCGGCCCGCGATCACGCTGGCGGCCGGCCTGTGCGTCGGGCTGACCGCCGTCGCGCTCAACGTCCTCGGCGACGGCGTGCGCGACGCGCTCGACCCGAACGCCCGCCTGCGCGGAGGCGCCTGATGATCGGCTACATCCTGCGCCGCTTCGGCGCCGCCGCGCTCGTGCTGTTCGCGATCAGCGTGCTGGTCTTCCTCATCTTCTTCGCCACCCCCGGCGTCGACCCGGCCGCCCGCATCGCGGGCAAGAACGCCGACCCGGCGACGCTAGAGCAGGTGCGGGCGTCGTTCGGCTTCGACCGGCCGCTGCCCGTCCAGTACCTGATGATGATGAAGCACCTGTTCGTCACCCACGACCTCACCTCGTTCGTCAACCGGGGCACGCTCGTGATCCCGCAGATCGTCGAGGCGATCCCGGTCACGCTGTCGCTCGTCGTCGGCGCGGCGGTGATCTGGATGGTGCTCGGCGTCGCCATGGGCACCCTCGCCGGCGCGATGCGCGGCACCCTGATCGACCCGCTGGTCATGCTGCTCGGCGTCTTCGGCGTCTCGCTGCCTGTGTACTGGCTGGGCGAGGTCGTCAACCTGCTCACGCAGAAGCAGCTGCACGACTCCGTCTTCTCCTGGGTGCCGCCGCTGGGCTACGCGCCGCTGTCGCAGGGCGTCGGCCAGTGGGCGCTGCACCTGCTCCTCCCCTGGCTCACGCTGGCCCTGCTGTACGCCGGCATCTACGCCAGGCTGCTGCGCGGCGAGCTGGCCGGCGCGCTCAACGAGGACTACGTCCGCACCGCCAGGGCCAAGGGACTGTCGGAGCGGCGCGTCCTCCTGCGCCACGCGCTGCGCTGCTCGCTGATCCCCATCGTGTCGCTGTTCGGCCTGGACTTCGGCGCGCTCGTCGGCGGGGCCGCGCTGCTGACCGAGGTGGTCTTCGGCCTCCCCGGGGTCGGCAAGCTCACCTACCAGGCGCTGCAGAACCTCGACCTGCCCGTGATCATGGGCACCGTCCTGTACGCGGCGTTCTTCGTCGTACTGGCCAACGCCGTGGTGGACGTGGTGTACGCCCGGCTCGACCCGAGGGTGCGCCGTGCCTGAACCGCTGCTGGAGGTCCGTGACCTGAGGATCCGCTTCGGCCGCTTCACCGCCGTGGACGGGCTGTCGTTCGCCCTGGGGCCCGGCGAGGTGCTGGGCGTCGTGGGCGAGTCGGGGTCGGGGAAGAGCGTGTCGATGCTCGCCGTGCTGGGCCTGATCCGCACGCCCGGAGCCCACGTTTCCGGAAATATCGTGTTTCGTGGGCGTGAGCTGCTCGGGCTGAAGGACGCCGAGATGCGCTCCGTACGGGGCCGGGAGATCGCCATGATCTTCCAGGACCCCATGACCGCGCTCACCCCCGTCTACACCGTCGGCTGGCAGATCGCCGAGCAGATCCGCGCCCACGAGAAGGTCTCCGCGCGCGCCGCCCGCGACCGCGCCGTCCGGCTCCTCGACGAGGTCGGCATCCCCTCCCCCGAACGGCGCGTGGACGCCTACCCCCACGAGTTCTCCGGAGGCATGCGCCAGCGGGCCGTCATCGCGATGGCGCTGTCCTGCAACCCCGCCCTGCTCATCGCCGACGAGCCCACCACCGCCCTCGACGTCACCACGCAGGCGCAGATCCTCGACCTCATGCGCCGCCTGCGCGCCGACCACGGCTCCGCCATCGTCATGATCACCCATGACATGGGCGTGGTGTCGGAGATCGCCGACGAGGTGCTCGTCATGTACGGCGGGCGGGCCGTCGAACGCGGCGCCCGCCGGCAGGTCTTCCACACCCCCCGCCACCCGTACACCTGGGGCCTGCTCGACTCCGTCCCCCGCGTGCGGGGCCCCCGCGCCCGGCGCCTGCCCGCCATCCCCGGCGCCCCCGGGGCGGCCGAGCGCGGCTGCCCGTTCGCCGACCGCTGCGCGCACCGCTTCGCCCCCTGCGACGAGGCGCCGCCCCTGACGCCGACCGGCGACCCCGGTCACCTCGACGCCTGCTGGCTGCCGGAAGACAGGAGGAGGACGCGATGAGCACCCTGCTCAAGGCCACCGACGTGGTCAAGCACTTCCGCACGGGCGGACACGCCGTCCACGCCGTCAACCAGGTCTCCCTGGAGGTGAGGAGCGGCGAGACGCTCGGCGTCGTCGGCGAGTCCGGGTGCGGCAAGTCCACCCTCGGCCGGTGCCTGGTCAGGCTCACCGACCTCACCTCCGGCAGCGTCGAGTTCCAGGGGCAGGACATCACCCGCCTGTCACGCCGCGCCCTGCGCCCGCTGCGTCCCGCCATGCAACTCGTCTTCCAGGACCCGTACGCCTCGCTCAACCCCCGCCGCACCGCCGGAGACGCCGTCGCGGAGCCGCTGCGGATCCACGGGTACGGCGACGCGGCAGCCGTCAGGAACCGGGTCGCCGAACTGTTCGACCTGGTCGGCCTGGCCCGCGCGCACCTGGACCGCTACCCGCACGAGTTCTCCGGCGGCCAGCGCCAGCGCATCGGCATCGCCCGCGCCATCGCGCTCGACCCGAAGCTCGTCGTGGCCGACGAGCCCGTCTCCGCCCTGGACGTCTCCGTGCAGGCCCAGGTGCTCAACCTCTTCGCCGACCTGCAGGAGGAACTGGGGCTGACGTACGTGTTCATCGCCCACGACCTCGGCGTGGTGCGGCACGTGTCCGACCGGATCGCGGTGATGTACCTGGGCGAGGTCGTCGAGGTGGCCGAGGCGGAGGACCTGTACGCGGCCCCCGCCCACCCGTACACCGAGGCCCTGCTGTCGGCCGTCCCGGAGATCGACGACGGCTCGGGGACGCCCCGGCGCGAGCGGATCGTGCTCACGGGGGACGTCCCGAGCCCCATCGACCGCCCGTCCGGCTGCTCCTTCCACCCGAGATGCCCGGCGGCCCAGCCCCGCTGCCGCACCGAACGCCCGCCCCTGCGCCAGACCGCGACCCGCCAGGTGGCCTGCCACTACCCCCTCACCCCCTGACCCGCCCCAGCCCGGCCCGGCCGGGCCGGGGCCGCGGCTCGCCCTCGCGCGCGGCCCATGTTCTGCCCACGCCCTGCCCGCGGCTCCCCCGCGAGCCGCGGCCCGGCCGGTTCGCTTACTGGAGCTAACGGCGCGTTAAGCTAATCGATCTTGTTGCGCCTCGGAGGCGCTGGTGGACTGGCGTCGTGAAGAACGCCCAAACCCAGCCACTCCGAAGGGCAGGCGAGATCAGACATCGCTGGCCTCCGGTCATCGCCGTGGCGCTGAGCACGTTCACGGTGGTGTCCTCCGAGATGATGCCCGTCGGCCTGCTCACCCCGATGGCGGAGACACTCTCCGTCTCCGACGGCGTCACCGGGCTCTCCCTCACGATCACAGGGATCGTCGCCGCGGCCGTGTCGCCCTTCGTTCCCGCGCTCATCGGACTCCGTGATCGCAGGAAGGTGCTCGTCGCCTTCATGATCCTGCTGTCCCTGGCGAACGCGCTGACCGCGGTCGCGCCCGGCTTCCCGATGCTGGCCTCCGCCCGGATCATCCTCGGCATCTCGATGGGCGTCATATGGGTGCTCGCCGCGGGAGTGGGCCCGAGACTCGCCGACGGGCCACGGATCGCGCTCGCCACCGCGCTCATATTCTCGGGAGTCTCGATCGCCTCGGTCATCGGCGTGCCGCTGGGGACGTACATCGCGGCGCTTCTGGGCTGGCGGGCCGCGTTCTGGGCGCTGGCGCTCCTCGGCGTGGTCGCAGCCGCCGTCCTCGCCGTGACGCTTCCCGCGCTCCCGGTCCACGAGCGGAGCAGGCTCGGCGGAATCGCCGGCGCGCTGAGGAACCGCGGTGTCGCCGCCGGGCTGGCGATCACGGCACTCGTCGTGCTCGGTCACTTCACCGGCTACACGTACGTCCGGCCCGTTCTCGAAGCCGGCGCGAGCATGAGCGCGGGCCTGATCGCGGCATGCCTGCTGGTCTACGGTCTGGCCGGCGTCGCCGGCACCTTCACCCTCGGCCCCTGGGCGGGCGGACGCACGAAGCAGGACCGTGGCGGGTGTGCTGGCGGGCGTGGCGCTGGCCGCGGCGCTGCTGCCGTTCGCGACCGCGAGCGCGGCCACGGCGCTGATCGTGCTGATGCTCTGGGGCGTCTCGTACGGCGCGGTCTCGGTGTCGACGCAGACCTGGGTCCGCAAGGCCGACCCCGCACGAGTCGAGACGTCGGGCGCGCTGTGGGTCTGCGTGTTCAACGCGAGCATCGCTCTCGGCGCCTTCGCGGGCGGGATCGTCATCGACCGCGCGGGACACCACGCCGTCATGTTCACGGCGGCGCTGATCACGCTCGCCGGGCTGATCGTGGCCGTCACCTCACGGCCGCAGCCACGGGCTCCACGACCTCGGCACGAGGACCCGGTCACCGCTGAGGGCACGCGACAAACCTGCGACGTCGGCGGCCTGGGCGCGTGACGGCCGGCCCCGCCTGGTCAGCCGGAGCGGTGCCGCCCCTCCCGGAAGTCCGAGAAGCGTTCCGCCGGCCGCGAGGCTACACGTGGCAGTCGACCATCGTCAGCTGCTCGTCGCCGGAGACGCGGCCGAGGAGCCCCCAGAACCTGGCGGCCCAGTACTGCGAGGTGTTGCCCCGCGCGCGGTCGCCCAGGTCGTGGCGGGAGTGCCACGTCCCGTTGACGACCAGCGCCTCGCTCACCCCGGCGGACCGGACCTGTTGCCCGACGTAGGCCGCTCTCGGGTCGGGGGCGTCCAGGCAGAACACGTTCTGCACGTCCGACGTGGACGTGGCGAAGGGCGAGGCCGCCGCCACCCAGGGGATCTTGAGATACTCCTCGCGCAGTGCCGCGTCCCGCTCCGGCCCACCCGCCCGCCGAGCCAGCCAGGCGGCCCGGGGAAGGGGGCGCTCCAGCCCTTTCACGGCCGCCGTGAACTCGGCGAACGTGGTCTCGGCCCGCTCCCGCGCGAGCCGCCGCATCCCTTCGAAGTCGACCTCGTCCTTCAACGCGTGGCTCACCCACTCGCCGTCGCGGCGCAGCAGCGCGCCCTCGAACCAGCCGCCCTCGCTGTAGTAATCGAAGCGCGCGTCAGGATTGGTCTCCCGCTCGATGACGTACTCGTCCGGCCCGACCTTCCTGACGTCCTCCCCGAGCCGGCGGGTGAGCACGGCGGCGACATCCGTCAGGTCGTCGACCTCGTCCGAGGGGTCGTCCCCGAGGTCCGCCAGAGCCTTCTCGTACTGCTCGCGCCACGATCTCAGCGGCCACCGCCCCGGCTCGTCAGGCAGGTGGATCAAGGGGTACGGCTGGAACGGGTCGAGCTGCTCCTCGACATCACCGACGACGAGGACAGGGAGATGAGCCATGCCGCGACCCTAACAGGTTGTTGATCATCGTTCTCAGGACGCCAGGAGGATGCCGGTGCTCGTGCCGCGGGGGCAACGCCGGCCCTTCGGCCCGGCGTGGTCCGCGCGCCACCCCGCGAGCTTCCGCACCCCGACCGTCTGCTCCCGATCCGTGTCGGTCTCAGCCCAGGTCGGGTTCCCAGCCGGGGGCGCGCAGGTCGCCGAGGCCGTAGAGGCCGACCAGGGTGCCGTCCGGCCGTGTCACCACGACGTGACGGACGCGCGCCCGCTCCATCCGCCGCCCCAGCCCCTCCAGCTCCTCGCTGGGACGTACGGTGGTGACGCCGAACCGCATCGCCTGCCCCGCCCTCACCCCGGGTTCGGCGTCCTTCAGCTCGCGCGGCCCCACCAGCCCCTCGACCACCCCGTCGCGGTCCACGACGACCGCCACCCCGGCCGGGTCGGCGATCAGCCGGTCCGCCACCTCCTGCAACGGGTCCTCCAGGTCGGCGACGACCGGGTCGCGGCGCACCGCCTGCAGCACGAGCGCCGCGTGCCCCTCGTACGGCAGCGCGCCCGCGATCCAGTCCATCTTGCCGGCCGCGTAGTCGTACACCTCCGGGAGACCGAGCCGCTCCAGGCGGCGTGCCGCGCGGGGGCTCAGGTCGCACAGCCAGTCGTGGCAGTAGACGACCACCGGACGATCGCGGTCCAGCCCGCCGGCCGCGGACCCGTCCAGCTCCTTCAGCGGCAGGTTCACCGCGCCGGGCAGGTGCGCCCAGTCGTACTCCGCGCGTGGCAGCACCTCGACGAGCTGGGCCCGTCCGCCTTCGAGCAGCTCCCCCACGGCTGCGCGGTCCACCACCACCGCCACGACGGCCTCCCCTCTCTTCCTCCCGGACGTCGGCTACCCGCACCCCAGACCGACGAACACCCCAAAAATCCCCATACCTGACTCACGACCACCGTCGCGGGTAGCGGAACGCCGGAAGGAGGGGACGGTCATGGTCGCACACGCCGGAGAGGCAGCCCAGGAGACGGGCGTGTTCCACTGCACGGAATGCGGCGAGAAAGTGCACGTGAAGAAGGGGGACAAAATCCCGAAATGCCCGAACGGCCACACCACCTTCGGCTCCCGCACCGGCGAGCCCGGCCGCTGACCGGCCGGTTACGGGCAGACCTGCATCGCGGCCCGGTTCATCACGCCGCGTCTTCTGCCACTTGGACCAGGACCACACCACCGCCTGCGGCTTGCGCCCGCCCGCGTGCCGCAGAAGCCGAACGCCGGGCCGCGCCCGCGCCGTGGCCGCACCTGCACGGCCATCACCGCGCTGAACGGCCGGCGGTCGTGCCACCCGGGCGCGGGCAGCGCTTACTGTGGCGTACCGGCTGGGCGCGCCTGATGCGGCATGCGGCCCGCCTGGCCGGTCACGTACGGGTCCGCCTGGCGCCTACTGTGGCGTAAAGGTCTCCCTGGCGCGGGCGACCTTCCCGGACACCCAGCCGGTGGCGCGGGCGAGCGACTTCTCGTTCACCCGGCCCGCCCAGTAGTACAGCCGCGGCGGTACGTACGGGAGCAGCAGGGAGTACCGCGCCCTGTGCAGCTTGAACATCTGCTCCGGCGGCAGGCCGGTGTAGCGCCGGATGTTCTCGTACCAGCGGGCGCTGCGCCGGCCCGCCAGGCGGGCGGTCCGCAGCGCCGCCTTCGCCTCCTTCTCGTAGGCGGCGAGCGCGGACGGCAGCCGCGGGTCCTCCAGCAACGCGTTGACGAGGGTCGCGGCGTCGCCCAGCGCGAGGCCGGTGCCCGCGCCGATGGAGTAGTGCGTGGTGTGGGCGGCGTCCCCGATCAGGACGACGTTGTCCCGGTACCACGTCCGGTTGTCGACCATGCGGAAGTTCAGCCAGTGCGCGCCGCCCTCGCCGTCGCCGCGGCCCATGAGCGGGTGGCCGTCCAGCATGCCGGCGAAGATCTTCTCCAGCCGGGCCAGTGTGTCGGCCTCGGTCCCCCGGTCGAACCCGAGCCCCTTCCACGTCTCCGGCGAGCATTCGACGACGCAGGTGCTGTGCCGCGGGTCGTACGGGTAGCCGTAGCACCAGATCCACCCGTGCACGGTCTCCTTGAACGCGAACGTGAAGAACTCGAACACCCGGGTCGTGCCGAGCCACAGGTAGACGTTCCGCCCGGCCGTCACCTGGGTGCCGAAGTGGTCGGCGTGACGGTTGCGCAGCGCGCTGTTGACCCCGTCACCGGCGACGATCAGGTCGGCCTCGGCCAGCTCGCCCTCGTCGGTGATCTCGCGCTCGTACTGGATGCGCACCCCGAGGACGCGGGCCCGCTGAGCCAGGATGGAGAGCAGCCGGCGGCGGCTGATGCCGTAACCCGCGTGGCCGGGACGCGTCGTCATGGCGACGTCCTCGCGGTGGTGGTCCCAGCGGTTCCAGGAGGCCGAACTCTCGGCGATGGCGCACGCGGACTCCTGGTCGGCGCTGTACAGATTGCCGAGCAACCGGTCCGAGTAGGTCACGCCCCACCCGTACGTGGATCCGACGGGGTCGCGCTCGTAGACCGTGATGTCCTCGGACGGGGACATCCGCTTCATCAGGATGGAGAAGTACAGGCTGGCGGGACCGCCGCCCACGCAGGCGATCTTCACTGCGAACCCCCATGGTGACTGATAGCACTTGATACGTCACCAACAGTAGCAATATGGCTATTCAGGCCGAATACCCCCTTCGGCAAAGTTGCGGCCTCATTCCCGGGACCATGACGGGCCGCACGGCCCAGGCGCCCAGGACACAGGGCGGGCCACACTCGTTCCTGTCCGACGAACACGGAACGCCGACAAACACGGCCCTCCCGCTCGCCGGACACGGGACGCCGGCCCGAACGGCGCTCCCTGACTGGTCAGCACAGGCCCGTCCCACCGGCGGGCCTGCCACCGAAGGAAGGAACGGAAGGAAACCCATGAAGCGCATGCTCACCGTCGCCGGCCTCGCCGCCGCCATCGCCGCCGCCGGCGCCCTCCACCACGCCGCCTCCGCCGAGACCGGCACCGCCCACCAGCTCGCCGCCGCCGTCACCGCCGGTACGGTCGCCTCCCAGGTCTCGCCCGTGCTCCCCGCCGACCTGCCCGTCCTGCGCGGCAAGTACTGGACGCGGGCCGGCTGCGAGCAGGCGGGCCGGGACGGGATCGATCGCGGCCACTGGTCGCAGTACCAGTGCGCGGACGGCACGCTCCAGTGGATCCTCTGGACGGACCGCTGACCACCCCCACCGGCCGGCCACCCCCACGCCGCCCCACCCCCTCCAACCGGCCCCCGCTCCACCGGTCCGGTACGGGAGCGGCCAAGGAGCCCAGCCCCTCCGGCCCCTCACGAACTGGCCAACCAGCCCACCCCTGCCCAGCCGCAGGAACCGGCTGACCGGCCCAGCCCCTCCAGGCCCTTACCGACCGACCAACCGGCCCTGCCCAGCCACAGAACCGGCTGACGGGCCCAGCCCCTCCGGGTAATGGACCGGCCAGCCGGTCCACCTTCCCCCCGGCCCGTACGGATCGGCCAACCAGCTCAGCAGTCCTCACCCGACCGTACGGGCCAGGCGGGGCCCTCTCCGAGCCGCCCGAGCGGGGCTCAACCCGGCCGACCAACCCGGTCCGCCCCCAGCACGGGGCGTGGCAAGCCAGAGCCGCTGCCATCCCGATCCAACACCGGCGACACCCCAGGGCGGCGCCGACCTGGTGTCAGCGCCGGGGACGGGCCATGCTGGGGCCGGTACTCGGTATGCCCTGAGGTCGGGAACGCGCCAGGTCAAGGGAGGGCCGATGCCGGTCCGACCACAGACGCACCGGCCAGCCCGGGGTCAGGGCGAATCTGGTCCCGGCGTCGCGGCGCGGGCCAGGCCAGGCTGGCGCGTACCCGGTCTGATCCCGAGGTCGGCGACCGGCCGGCCCAAGCCAGGCCTGTACCGGTCCGATTCAACATCGCAGGCGCGTCCGGCCGCCCCAGGGCGGCGCCGGTGTGGGGTCAGCATCGGGGGGTGGGTCCGGCCGACCAGAGTGGCGGCCGGGCTGGTCAGGCGGAGCCGAGGCCGGCGTTTCTCGCCCGGACGATCGCCGCGGCCCGGTCGGGGACCTGCAGCTTGGCGAAGATCGACCCGACGTGGTTGCGCACGGTCTTGTCGGCGACGACGAGCCGCTGCGCGATCTGCCGGTAGGTCAGCCCCTGCGCGAGCAGGTCGAGGATCTCGCGTTCCCTGCCTGTGAGGTTCGGGAACGCCTCCCTGGCGGGCCCCTCGGAGACGGCTGCGAACAGGCGGGCGAGGCGTTCGGCCATCGACGGGCTGAACACCGCGCCGCCCCGCCCGACTGTTCGCAGCGCGAGCAGGATCTCCTCCCGTACGGCGCCTTTCAGCAGGTAGCCGCGGGCACCGGCCCGGACGGCGGCCAGCAGGTTGTCGTCGTCCTCCGACATCGTCATGACGAGGACACGCGCGGCCGGCTGGGCCTGCAGGAGGAGCCGGGTCGTCTCCACACCGGACCGGCCCGGCAGCCCCAGGTCCATGACCACCAGGTCGGGTCGGGTACGGGCGGCCTCGGCGAGCGCCTCCTCGCCGGTGGCCGCCCTGCCCACGACCTCGAACTCGCCGTCGAGCCCCACCGCCGCGGCCAGCCCCTCCAGGAACAACGGGTGATCGTCGACCAGCAGCACCCGCCAGGGAGGCGCCGCACCGCCGTCATGCTCCTCCATCGCCGACCTCCTTGTCAGGGGATGCGAGGGCGCCCCCACCGTCGCGCGCTTCGTTCCTCATGCGAGGGGACGTCCCCTGGTCGGTGTCGGCATCCGCCGTAGAGGGGAGGGCGATCGCCGTAGAAGGGAAGGGGATCGCCGTTGCCGCGTCGGGGGCAAGATCGGCAGTCGAAAGGACAGCCCCGCCCGCGACCCCAGCGGAACCGGGGCCTGCACCAGGAAGGGCCATTCCGACGGCCGCTCCCACAGGGGCTGCCGGGAGGGCCACACCCCCGCCCGGAATCGTCCCCGCCGCCGGAAGGGGCCAGGAGGTCGCGCTCGTGCCCGGAGTCGTCCCCACCGCCCGAAAGAGCCAGGTAGTCGCGGCCATACTCGCAGTCGTCCCGGTCACCAGAAGTGGCCAGGAGGTCGCGCCCGTACCCAGAGGCGTGCCGGACGGCTGAGAGAGCCAGGAGGTCGCGGCCACGCCCGGGGGCGTCCCGGTCGCCTGCAAGCGCCAGGCGGTCGCAGCCGAATCCGGAATCGTCCCCGCCGCCAGAAAGGGCGAGCCGGTCGCGGCTGTGCCCGGAATCGCCCCCGCCGCCCGAAAGGGCCAGGGTGTTGCGGCCGTGCTCGGAGTCGTCACTCTCGGTTGAAGGGGCGTGGTGGGTGCGGGGCTGTCAGGGTTGGCGGCGGGTAAGGCCGTGGCGGGGGCGGCAGGGGGCGTTCTCATGGTGGGCAGGGTGGCGGTGATCGTGGTGCCGTCCGGGGTGGTGTCGATGGTGGCGCTGCCGCCGATCTCCTCGGCCCGCTCCACGAGCGAGGCCAGCCCGGTGCCCGGTACGACGCCGGCGGCGAACCCGGCGCCGTCGTCCGCGACGGTCACGGTGAGCTCGGCGGGCCCCGCCGTGAAGGCGACCCGGACGTGGCGGGCGCGCGCGTGCCGTACCGCGTTCGTGATCGCCTCGGCGGCGATGCGGTACGCGGCCGTCTCCACCGCGGGCGCCGGTGGCGGCAGCGGCGTGACCGGATCGTCCACGACGACCTCGACCGCTTCGGTGGTGAGCCGGCGCGCCAGCAGTCTGGTGGCGTCGAACAGGCCGCGCTCCACGAGGAGGGCGGGCGTGAGTCCGGCGGTGATGCGCCGGATCTCCGCCAGCGCCTCGCCCAGCACCTCCGCCGCCGCCCGCAGTTGCGCCCCGGCGGCACCCAGCGATCCGGCCGGACCCGCGGAGCTCCCGAACTCCCGGCCGCCACCCTCGACCGGCCCCGGCAAGCCCCCTGCATCAGCAGGACACGCGCATCCGGGACCGCCGGAGGCCGGCGAGGCACCATCGCGCGCCGCGCCTCCCGACGCCGCGACGTCGGCCATGCATGCCTGGGCTGTGCCGAGGCGGAGTTGCACGGCGGCCAGTTGCGGGCCGAGGCCGTCGTGGATCTCCCTGCGCAGCCGGCGGCGTTCCTCCTCGCGGGCGAGCACCAGGCGTTCGCGCGCCATCTGCGCCTCTTCCCCCAGGCGCAGGGCGGCCAGTGCCGGGCTGGCCTGGTCCGCCAGAAGCGACAGCAGCTCGCCGTCGCGCTCCTCCGGTGTGCTGGCGCCGTCCCTGGACGCCTCCAGACGGCCCACCACCTGCCCGTGGTGGCGCAGGAGGAAGACCTGAACGGGTTCGCCGACCGGGGCGCCGGCGGCGGCCAGCAGTCGCGGGCCCGACCGGGTCTCGACGGCGATGCGGGCCCCGGACAGCCCGAGGTCCTCCACCACGCTGCGGCAGATCTGCTCGGGCACGTCGCTCGGGTACGGCGCGTGCTGCAGCCGCGCGGCCAGCGCCCGCACCGCCTCGTGCGGGCGGGCGCGGGGACCGTAGAAGGCCCGCTCGACGGCCAGCGAGGCATGGCGCACGAGCGGCCTGGCCGCCCAGCCCGCCACCAGCGCGCATCCCACCGCGACGGCCGTCTCCGCGCTGCGCCCCGCCGGGTGGGCCGTCCAGGCCGCCGTTCCCGCGACGGCGGCGGCGACCGCGAGCACGGCCAGCACGAACGCGCGGGCCAGCCGGTGACTGGTGACCCGCTCCAACCGCCACAGCCCGCCGCGCGAGGCCGCGCCGCAGATCACCGCGAGCCACACCGCGACCCCGGCCGACCGCGCGACGACCGTGCCCCGCTCGCTCCACAGGTCGGACAGCAGCAGGCAGACGCACACCGGGTACGCCACCGCGATGAGCGCCCTGACACGGCGGCCGTCCCGCTCCGGCGCGCGGAGCGCGCCCCACGCCAGATCGGCCGTGACAGCGGTGGCCACCACGAGCGTCATGGCGTCGAGGGCGTCCTGGCTCTCGTGCAGCAGGTCGCCCGCCCACTCCCCCGGCCCCGTGCCCGACCACGGGCTCGGCACTCCGGCAAGTCCGGGCGTGCCAAGACCCCAGACCAGCGCGTACGCCATCGTCACCACGGCGCACCCGGCGACCACGCCACGCCGCCAGCCGGGCGGGAACGGGGACGGCAGCAGGCACAGGGGCAGCAGGAGGACGGTGAGCGGCTGGCAGGCGGTGGCCGACGCGGCCAGCAGCAGCGTCACCGCGGCGACCGGGACGGCCTGGCCCCACAGCCCGGCGAGCACCTCGAGCAACGCGGGAGGCCCGATCCAGACCGCGCCGGCGGCCAGCACCAGCGCGCCCCTGCGGCAGGCGTACCTGTCGGCGAGCAGCAGCACCGCGACCACGCAGACCGGCAGCCCGACCACGAGCCGGGTGGCCTCGGCGGCGGCGCGCACGCCGCCCGGCCCGCCGAACCCCTCCTCGCCCCACCCCGGGAGCAGCGCGGCGAGCCTCGCCACGAGGACGGCGAGCAGCAGCGCCCCCGCCATGCCGGCGGCGTACGCGCCGCGCCCGCGCAAAGCGCCGGACAGGCGGACAGAGGCAGGGACAGGGGCCGGACCAGGGGCCGGGGCGGAGGCTGCCGTTACTTCACCCACAGGTCCCACGTGCCGAGCCGGTCGAAGGGCGCCTTGACACAGATGTAGTGGCTCCACTTCCGCTGGCCCACGCCGTCGGCGCCCGCCTTCCTGCACCCTGCCTCGGTGAAGAAGGAGTCGATGTAGCGCTCACCGGCGTCGGTGTCGGCGCGTGCGCTGACGTGCGGCAGCGTCACCAGGGCGAGCGCGGCGCCGAGCACGGCCAGGGACGAGCCGAGGGGGTACAGGAGTGTGCGCATGAGGGGGCTCCCACCTGTTTACGAAGAGTTGCTTTTCGGTTGCTCATCGTAGCAATGCGGGATCGGCGCGGCGACTGGACTTCGGTCGGTGGTCGAGCTGTCGAGGATGCCGTCCTGCCCATGGAGACATGATCGGACCGAGCGCCTTTACATTGTAGATTCGTCGCGCCGCCCGCCGCCCGCCGCCCGCCGCCCGCCGCCCGCCGGCCGGCGGACCCGAAGACGCTCTCCCGAGTGCGAAGCGGCGCCTGGCCCAGGCCGAGGAGCCGGGCGGGCACGGCGTCGCGGGGTACGCAACGCGGCCCGACACCACGCCTCCTCGATTTCGCGCGGGCGGCCCGCTACCGGCGGCCCGTTCATCGAGGTCAAGGAGATGGTCGCCGGACTCTTCACCCTGGAGGCCCGACCTGGACGTCGCCTTGAAGATCGTCCAGCTCGACCCGGTCCACCTCGACGAGGCCGAGGGTCCGGCCGGCCGACTCGGGCTCGCCGTGTCCCTGCGCTCCCGCCGTGGCTTGGATTCGTACCCGATGACATGGCCTCCGCGCCGCGGACAGCGGCGGCTTTCCGCCTGGCCGAGCTTCCAGGGCCGTGGCGGCCGGAAACACGTCCCTGGAATTCAGTACGTTTCTGATGTCGAGAATGTGGCGGTGGCTCCGTCCCAGGTACATCAGCGGCCATGATGGGCCGCGCGACGAAGAAGGAGAACCACCATGACGATCAAGCGGATGGACAACGTCAGCATCATCGTCGACGACCTCGACGCGGTCATCGCGTTCTTCGTGGAACTCGGCATGGAGCTGGAGGGCAAGGCAGTGGTCGAAGGGCGTTGGGCGGCGAGTCTCGTCGGGCTCGACGACCAACGAGTGGACGTGGCGATGATGCGGACCCCGGACGGCCACGGGCGGATCGAGCTGGCGAAGTACCAGACGCCGGAGGCGATCCCCGGCGTGCCGGAGGACGCCCCGGTGAACACTCTGGGCATTCGCCGCATCATGTTCGCGGTCGAGGACATCGACGACGTCATCGCCCGCCTGCGTACCCACGGCGCCGAACTCATGGGCGACGTGGTCCGGTATCAGGACGTCTACCGGCTCTGCTACATCCGCGGCCCCGAGGGCATCGTCGTCGCCCTGGCCGAGGAACTCGGCTGACGGCCCGTCGCGGCCGACCCGCGACCGGCCAGAACGCGCCACCGGCCGGGCCGGGGAACGACGACGGCAAGAGCGACCTCGCCACCGAACGAGATCACCGAGGTGCCGAACCCAGGCGCCGCCGGCTCGCGACGTGACGCGCCTCGCGTGCGTCGCCGAGTACGGCACACCGCGCATGTCCCGTTCGCGTTCGCCTGGAACGGCTCGGAGACCGTGCGGAAGCTCCGGGCCCTGAGGGAGAACCGGATGGTAGCCCTGACGATCGGCGCCGAGCCGCGCCGCCCTGGATCCTGCTCGTCCGGGGCCGGGCCGGGCTGGACGTCGTCGGCGGCGTCCCGGACGAGCACCTCCAGGCGACCGGCGCCTACGGATGACGCCCCGGCGACCGGCGCCTACCGGAGGACGCCCCGGCGACGGGTCGAGTGTGATCGGCGTGCTCGTCCGTCGCATGGCGCGGCCGGTCGGCAGGGCCATGCGGACCGTCCCACACGTAGGGTCAAACCAGCCGCCGAGGCGATCCGGCTCAGCCGCCGGCCCGCGGCCGGGACCAGGCAGGAGGAGGAGGAGGCGGCGGGCCCGCTCCCGCTCATGCCGCTCCCCCACGCGCGGCGCCCGGCACGGACGGCCCCTCGGACGGCACGCTCGCGCCTCCGGTCGAGCGCAACGACCTCGGTGCGGTGAGCCGCGGCGGGGTGAGCCGCGGCGGGGTGAGCCGCGGCGGGGTGAGCCGCGGCGGGGTGAGCCGCGGCGGGGTGAGAACCCCTCAGACGAGGTGGGCCTCATAGGCGGCGATGACCAGGTGGACCCGGGTGCGGGCGCCGAGCTTGGTCAACAGGCTGCTGACGTGCGTTTTCACCGTACTGAGACTGACGTACAAGCTCTGGGCGATCTCCGCGTTGGACATGCCCCGCGCCACCAGGACGAGGACCTCGCGCTCGCGTTCGGTGATGTCGAGGCCGCCCGCCCGCGACGGCGGGTGCACGAACCGCTGGATCAGCCGCCGCGTGGCGGTCGGCGCCAGCAGCGACTCGCCCGACGCGATGACGTTCATGCTCCTGATCAGTTCGGCGGGCGGAGTGTCCTTGAGCAGGAAGCCCGCAGCGCCCGCCCGGAGTGCTCCGTAGACGTACTCGTCCAGGTCGAACGTGGTCACCATGAGCACGCGCGTGCCCGGATGGTCGGCGCAGATGCGACGTGTGGCCTCGATGCCGTCCATCTCCGGCATGCGCACGTCCATGAGCACCAGGTCGGGGTGGTCGCGAGCGCTCGCTGTCACCGCCTGCGCGCCCGTCGCCGCCTCGCCGACCGTCTGGAACCCCGGCGCGGAGTCGATCAACCTTCGGAAGCTCGCCCTGATGAGCGCCTGATCGTCGGCCACCAGCACCCTGATCACAGCGGCAGCCTCGCCATCACGCGGAAGCCGCGTACGGGGCGAGCGCCTGCCTCGAACTCGCCGCCGAAGAGGTGCACGCGCTCGCGCAGCCCTGTCAGGCCGTGTCCGTACGGCTGTGCCTGGCCTCGCGTGCCGTCGTCGGTGACCTCCACCCTCAACTCGTCCTCCTGCCGTTCGATCCGCACCAGGACGTGGCGGGCGCCGGCGTGTTTGAGCACGTTGGTCAGCGCCTCCTGGACGATCCGGTAGACCGTCGACTCCATCTCCCCGCCCACGTCGCCGTCGCTGTGCAGCTCCACCTCCAGGCCCGCCGCCCTGGTCCTCGCGACGAGCGCGTCGAGATCGGCGAGCCCGGGGGCCGGGGCGAGGTCGGCCTCGCCGTCCTCGCGCAGCACGCCGAGCAGCTGCCTGGTTTCGCGCAGGGCCGACCTGCTGGTCTCCTCGATCGAGGCCAGCGCGCGGCTCATCTCCTCCGCCCCGCCCACGTGGCCTGCCACGCCCGCCTGCACGGCGATCGTGCTGAGACTGTGGCCGATGACGTCGTGCAGTTCCCTGGCGATCCGCAGCCGCTCCGCCATCGCCTCCCCCCGTGCCCGTTCCCGCGCCTGCGCGGCGAGTTGCTCGGTGTAGAGCCTGCGCTGGCGCACGGCCGTGCCTGCGGCCCAGGAGGCTGTCAGGATCGCCAGCACCAGCCCGAGCTGGTCGCGCGTCACCGCCGAGAACGGGGGTTCCGCCACACCCTGCGCGGTGGCCACGGCCGCCACGAGCAGCGGGAGCACGGCCTTGCTCCGGGTGGCCAGGGTGTACAGCGCAAGAGGCAGGCAGAGCAGATCGGCGTGCGGGATGAAGAACTGGCGCATGCCCAGGCCCCCCAGCAGGACGATCAAGAACACCGGACGCGGCCACAACCGCCTGACCGCAACGGGCAGGCTGGTCGCGAGGGCTGCCGCGTAGTCGAGCACGTCGGGCTGCGACAGGTTCCTCGACGAGGCGAGCCCGATGAAGGAGGCCGCGAAGACCAGGGCGACGCCGGCGTCGATCGTCACCCAGGCCCAGGCCGGCACCCGGCTCAGCAGGGGAAGTCGGATCGGTTCGCGCACGGTATGAACCTAGCCCGGTCGCCGCGCTCGCCGTATCGGTCCCAAGACCGATGCGCGACGGGCCGGTTACGGCCGATCGTGAAAGACATGATCGAAGTCAACGGACTGACCAGACGCTTCGGGCGGACCCTGGCCGTGGACGACCTCTCCTTCACGGTCTCCCCCGGCAGGATCACCGGCTTCCTCGGCCCGAACGGCGCCGGCAAGACCACCACCATGCGGCTGCTCCTCGGCCTCGACCGGCCCACGGCCGGACGGGCCACGGTGAACGGCGTGCCCTACCGGGAGCTGAGAAGGCCGCTCACGCAGGTCGGCGCGCTGCTGGATGCGACCGCCGTGCAGGGCGGGCGGCGCGCGGACCGGCACCTGTGGTGGCTGGCCCGCTCCAACGGCATCTCCCGCACGCGCATCGGCGGGCTGCTGGAGCTGGTGGGGCTCGGGCACGTGGGAGGCGGGCGCGTCGGCGGGTTCTCCCTGGGCATGAAGCAGCGGCTGGGGCTCGCCGCGGCGCTGCTGGGCGACCCGGAGGTGCTCGTGCTCGACGAGCCGACCAACGGGCTCGACCCCGAAGGCATCCGCTGGATGCGCGGCCTGCTCAAGTCCCTAGCCGCGGAGGGCCGCGCCGTGCTCGTGTCGAGCCACCTGATGAGCGAGATGGCGGTCACGGCCGATCATCTGATCGTCGTCGCCCAGGGCCGGTTGCGCGCCGACGCCCCGATCAGCGAGCTGGTACGCCCCGGCATGTCACTGGAGGACGCGTTCATGGACGTCATCTCGAGGAGCGCCCGGTGAGCGCGGTCGCCGCCGAGTGGATCAAGCTCCGGACGCTGCGTTCCACCTGGTGGGCGCTGGGCGTCGGGGTGCTGATGTCGCTCGTGCTCACCGTGCTGGGCGCCTCCACCGTCATCGCGCGCTGGGATCCGGGCCGGACGAGCGATCAGGCCGCCATGGGGATCGTCGTGGCCGTGTACGTGGGAGTGGTCCTGGCCCAGCTGCCGTTCGGCATGCTGGGCACGATGAGCGTCAGCGGCGAGCACGCGTCCGGGATGATCGACACGACGTTCGTCGCCACGCCGTCCCGGGTCCGGGTGCTGATGGCGAAGGCGGCGGTCCTGAGCGGGGCCGCGGTCGGCGGTTCGCTGCTCATCTCCGTGCCCGGCTATCTCTTCGGGCGGTTCTTCGCCGCGGAGTTCCGCCCCTCGCTGCTGCCCGCCGGAGCCTGGACGGTGATCGCCGGCGGCACGCTGATGATCGTGGTCACCACGCTGCTCGGGCTGGCGCTCGGCGCGATCCTGCGCAACGGCGCCGTGGCGGCCACGGCGCTGGTGGCGATCGTTCTCGTGCTGCCGTTCCTCGTCATCAACCTGCCTGGGGGCGAGCAGATCAGCCGGTTCCTGCCGGCGTACCCGGCGCTCCAGCTGATCGAGCAGCTCCCGGACATCATGCCGACCTGGGCGGCGTTCACGGTGCTCGCCGCATGGGGGGTGATCCCGCTGCTGATCGCGACGGTCGCCGGCGCGCGGTCCCACCACGGATCCTGACGCGCGGCTGCCGCGGTTCATCCATCGGCGGGAAGGCGGCGTCCCGCCGCCCGCACCGGGCTCGGACGGCAGGCGGCGGCATGCGCAACCGGCCCGCCGTGCCGGCCGCCCTCGCCGGGCTCGGGCGGCAGGTGGCGGCGTGCGGACCCGGCGCGGCCCGGGCTCACAGCAGGCTGACTCTGGGCGACGAGGCGGTGGCGGGCGAGACAGCAGGGTGACGCTCCAGACAAGTAAGTCCGATTTCCGGTCAGCGGTCGTAGGCGATCAACGACCGGGTGATCGCTTCAGCCCCCAGTGGAACCGCGAGTGGCTGGCGCAGTAGCCGTAGCCCGCCCATCCGGCCAGGTCCGAGCGTTTCACAGTGGGGCCGGGACATTCCACAGGGTATCGGGGTGGAGTCCACGATCCAGCAGTCGTCGAGCCAGAAGTCGCTCGATTTCGCGAGCATCCGGATGACCCGTTTGATCAGCCCGAGCGCGGCGCGCAGCCGCTTGTTGTAGCCCGACTGTAGCGGCAAGTAGGGGAACAGGTCCCTGCGGTGCTTGCGGGCGTAGCGTAGCCAGTGGACCTCGGAAGTGAAGCCGGGCATCGGCTGGGCGACCGCGACACGGACCAGTTCGGAGTCGGTCAACACGGGAGGTCTGCCCATCCATCGCGGTCCGCCCAACTCGTCGTCGATCTTCACGTACAGTGCGGTCAAGAGGGTGTTCAGGTCTTGCGTCACAACATGGTCCTGAATGCCCTCCGCTCATTCCTGATCACCGGCCGCAGACCGGCTGGCGTTCCTGCCGCACACCCTGCCAACCATGCTGGTGGGCCTGAAGGTGACGCCGTGGCTGATGCGCCGCACCGACGATCGCGTGCTCATCGTCGCCGCGGCCGACGCGGGGGCAGCCTCCGGGCTGATGAGCACCGGCAAGCAGATCGGCGGCGCGCTCGGCCTGGCCGCCCTGGTGGCTGCAACGGCGGGGGAGGGTGGCGAATCCGGCGGTCCGGCCCCGCGCAGGAGTTGGCGGCCGGCTATGGGCAGGCCTTCGCCGCCATCGCCGTGGTGCCGGCCGCCGTCGCTCTCCTGGCGGCCGCACTGCCGCGACGGCGCGACACCGCCCCGGTGCACCCGGCGCTTCCGCGGTCGCCGGCCAGCACCGCGGACGAGCGCGGCCCCGCCCCTGGCCACGGCGGCGCCTGCTGTGCCGGCTTCTCCTACGTGTCGTCTCGATCGTGGCTTGCGAGCAGGGGCAGGGCGATCTGGTCGACGATCTCGGTGAGTGCGGTCTCAGGCAGCGGACGGCGATGGATGAGCGTCTCCACGGAGACGAGCGTGATGGGCGCGGCGGCGACCCGGGCCGGGGTGCGGGCGTGGTTGATCTCGCCGCGTAGCACAGCGCGTTGGAGCAGGGCGTCCATCTCGCGCGTACCGGCCTGGGTGACGCGCTCGCGCAGGTAGTCGGTGAGATCGCTGTCATCTGCCCGGCCGTCGCCGATGACTTGAAGGACGGGGGCGAGCTCGATCATGCGTGAGCTGACCAGGCGGAGCAGGGTCAGCAGGTCGGTGCGCAAAGAGCCGGTGTCAGGTATGGGCGGGGGTGCAGGCACCTGCTGACGCATGGCGGCCAGCACCAGGTCACGTCGATGCGGCCAGCGGCGATAGAGCACCGTCCGGCTCGTCCGGGCGCGGGCGGCCACGGCGTCGTAGGTGAGCTCGTGGTAGCCGACAGCGCGCAGTTCCTGCCAGGCCGCCTCCAAGAGGACCGTCTGCAGTTCCGCGCCCCGGCGGCGTCTGCGCCGGGTATCGTCCATCTCCGTTTTGGGCACATCGCGTATCTTATCTTCTACTTTAAGAAACTAAACGAACCTTAGGGGAGAGTCATGCGTGGCAAAGGCGTGCAGTACGACACCGGCACCTTTCCCAACGGCGACAGCAGCCGCAGCCTCTTCGACCCGGCGACCGTCGCACGCGAGATGCGCATCATCGCCGACGACCTGCACTGCAACGCCGTCCGGATCACCGGCGGCGACCTCGATCGGCTCACGACCGCCGCCCAGCACGCGGCCGAGGCCGGACTGCAGGTCTGGTTCTCGCCGTTTCCCTGTGAACTCACCGAGCAGCAGATGCTGCCCTACTTCGACGACTGCGCCGACCGGGCCGAAACGCTGCGCCGCCAGGGCGCCGACGTCGTGCTCGTCACCGGGTGCGAGCTGAGCCTGTTCGCCCGCGGTTACCTGCCTGGCGACACCTTCACCGAACGCATGCAGGCCCTGCGCGCCGCGCCCGAGGAGCGCGCCGCGGCACTGGCCGCGCTCCCCCGCCCCGTCAACGCCTTCCTCTCCCAGGTCGCCGCCTCCGTACGCCCCCGCTTCGGCGGCCCGCTCAGCTACGCCTCCATCCCCATCGAGCGCGTCGACTGGACGCCCTTCGACATCATCGGCGTGGACGCCTACCGCAACCGCCACAACGCCGCCACCTTCCGCCAGGACCTGCGCGAGCACTTCACCCACGGCAAGCCCGTCGCCGTCACCGAGGCCGGCTGCTGCACCTTCCGCGGCGCGGCCGACTGGGGCGCCGGCGGCTGGACCGTGGTTGAGAACGGCCGCGTCAAGCCCGGCACCGAACGCGACGAGGGCGAGCAGGTCCGCTACATGGACGACTTGCTGACCGTCTTCGACGAGGTCGGCATGGACACCGTCTTCTGGTTCAGCTTCGCCGGGTTCGAGCTCCCGCACCGCGCCAACCCCACAGACGACCTCGACATCGGCTCCTACGGCATCGTCAAGATGCTCGACGGCGCCCAAGCCACCACCTATCCCGGCATGCCGTGGGAGCCGAAGGAAGCCTTCCACGCCCTCGCTCGCCACTATGCGAGCCGGACCACGACTGCGACGACATCGCCCTGACCGTGCCATCACACAGGACTTACTCGTCTAGGCGACGAGGCGGTGGCGGGCGAGCGCGTCGTAGAACGGCTGGTGGTGCTCGGCGACGCGGCGCAGGTGCGCGTTCGTGTCCGGCGTGTCACGCCGCCTGGACTCCCTGGCCTCCAGCCCGCTGCTCTCCGCCACCTCCGCATGCCACCGGTCCGTACGCCGCCAGTGCGCCCGCCGCCCGGGATCCCAGCGCAGCGCCTCGGCCTTGAACGCGAGCCCGACCCGCTCGCAGTAGGCCCGGACCGTCGCCTCCGGATCGGACACGAGGTCGTCACCGTCGATCACCAGCGGGACCTCGCCGGCGGCCGACCGCACGGCCTCGAAGATGACGTGCAGGTACTCGAACCCGTACTCGTCCAGGGTGGCGCCGGGGTTCATGGCGTAGTGCGAGGAGATCGCCGCCCGCGGCTCACGGATCATGAAGGTGTTGACGACGTCGGTGTACAGGCGCCCGTCCTGGAGCAGCGGCGTGTACGTGTAGTCGGAGGTCTCCTTGACGAACACCCGGCGCCCGGTGGCGTTGATCTCGAGGATCACGTCGAGCAGCTCGGTCGCCGACGTGACCCGCCGGCCCGCCACCTCGAAGTGCCCGTCCACCTGCAGGTACGAGAACGGCTCGTGCAGCACCTCGAGGTCGCCGCGCTCGAGCATGACGCGCAGGAACGCCGTGGACCGCGACCGGGGCACCGCCCAGAGCACGATGGGCTTCCGCGCGGCGCTCATTGCGACCACGCGGTGGGCCGGCGGTCCCAGCGATGCTCGCGTAACCGCGCCATCAGGTCGTCGTTCAGTGGTTCGGCGTCGCTGGCGGCGATGTTGGCGTGCACGTGCGTGTGCTTGCGCATGCCGGGGATGACGGTGGCGACGTCGGGGTTGGCGAGGATGAAGCGGAGGGCGAGTTCGGGCATGGTCATGCCTTCGGGCACGATCCGCGCCAGCCGTTCCGCGCGCTCCACGCTCGGGACGAGGTTCTCGGGCACGAAGTACGTGTTGCGCCAGTCGCCTTCGGGCCAGCGGGTGTCCCGGGTGAGAGTGCCGGTGAGCGTGCCCTCGTCGAAGGGCACCCGGGCGATCACCGCGACGTCCAGTTCGCGGCAGGCCGGGAACAGCTCGTCCTCGGGGGCCTGGTCGAAGATGTTGTAGATGACCTGCACCGCGTCGATCAGCCCGGTGCTCAGCGTCCGCAGGACGTTCCAGGGTTCCCACCGGTTGACGCTGATCCCGACGCCTGCGATGAGCCCGCGTTCCTTCATCTCGATGACGGTGTCCTGCCAGGACGGGTCGTGTGCCCAGGAGTCCTCCCAGACGTGGAACTGGAACAGGTCGACGGACGGCGTGCCCAGCCCTTCGAGGCTGCGGTGCAGGTACTCCCAGAGGTGGTCCGGCGGGTACACGTCGGCCAGCCTGGAGTCGCGGGTGGACGGCCAGGTCCGGTCCTTCGGCGGGGGCTTGGTCGCGAGGTAGAGGCGGCGGCCGGGGTGCCGCCTGACCAGCTGCCCGAGCATCCTCTCGCTGTGTCCGCGCCCGTAGATCCAGGCGGTGTCGAAGAAGGTGCACCCGAGCCGCACGGCCTCGTCCAGGGCGGAGCCGCCGGTCTCGTCGTCGGCGCCGGTCCATCCGCCCTCGCCGCCGGCTATGCCCCACATCCCGTAGCCGACGTCGCCGACCTTCCAGCCCAGCCGGCCGAATCGACGCTCACGCATCGCGTTCTTCCTCTCATATCCGAAAGGCTCATGTCCGAACGGGCTCATGTCAGAAAAGCTCAGGCCCGAACGGGCTCATGTCCGAAAGGCCCAGGCCCGAACGGCTCAGGTTCGGACGGCGGCCACCTCGCTCCAGCGGTTGCCGCCCGAGCCGAACCGGGTCTGCTGCTCCACGCGGCCGGTCACCTCGGTCCGTTCGACCTGGACGACGCCCCGGCGCACGGACAGGGTCACGCTGCCGCCGACGTCGCCGACCAGCCGGTCGATCGCCGCCCGCGCCGCCTGCGCGGCCGGTTCGAGCCACCGCGCCTCGTACATCGCGGCGCCCAGCACGGCGGCCAGCCGGTCGTAGAGTTCGCGGCCGGGCGCGTCGAGGCTCGCCTGCAGGATCCGGGTCCACGCGGGGCCGAGGACCTCCAGGCCGGGCGCCTCGTAGACGCCGCGGCAGACCGTGCCGATGATGCGCCGCTCGACCACGTCGCGAAGCCAGACGCCGTGCCGGGCGCCGATCGCGTTGGCCCGCGTCATCCAGGCGACCGGGTCGGGCCCGCTGCCGTCGACGTCGGCGACCCGTCCGTCGCGGAAGCCGACCGTGACGGTCTCGGGCTCGGCCGGGCCCTGCCCGGGCCACGCGCTCCAACGCGGGTCGAGACGGCTGACCGGCGTTTCGAGGTCTTCCAGTTCCGCCGACTCGTGCGAGACGCCGGCGAGGTTGGCGTCGGTGGACCGTTCGGCGCCGCTGCCGGGGTCGAGCGGCAGCCCGCGCTCGACGACGGCGGCCAGCATCGCCTTGCGGTCGGGGAACCGCTCAAGCGCCCGCGGATCCGTCCACGGCTCGATGACGGCCAGTTCCGGTGCGGCCTGGGCGCCGTAGCGCGCGAAGCGGCGCTGGTCGTTGCCCCCGCCGACGCAGCCGTGCGCGAACATCCGGCATCCGTCCGCCCGCATGAGCGGTGCGAGCTCGCCGACGAGCACGAGGCGCGCCGCACCGGTCGTGTTCCAGTAGCCGCCGTCGTGGCGGGCGCCGTACCGGAGCAGATCCGACGCCGCGGCGGCCATCGGTGAGCGCAGGTCGACGACGACGGCTTCGTCCCCGAGTCTTCGCAGGCGGGCGGCGAGCGCGTCCATCCCGGTGCGGCCGGATTGCCCGATGTCGGCGATGTAGTGCCTCGTCGGGACGGACATTTCATGAAGCCAGACTCCGGCCGCCAAAGAGGAAAGCCCTCCTGATTGGAATAATCCGGCACGTGCGTTGTCATTGGCTGGCCGCACGACCTCCCCCTTACGTTGGTGATGGGCGCGACGCCGGCCCTGAATACGCCGACGGCCACCGACCCTACCCGCGGATGACGGATATTCACCCCCGGCGCGCGGCGATCTCGGACGTGCAGCGATGGCCGCCGGGGCGGGATTTTCTTCCGGCCCGAATTCATCGGGCCGGGCGTGCACCTATCCGAGGCCATTGACGGCCGATCGTCCGTGTTCTTCGGCAGGTCGCCACAAAAGCCCGCGACCCCGGATTAGCGGGCGGCGGCTCGGGTAACGCCGGGTATGCCTCTCGCGTCGCCCCGAGCCGCGCTCGTCCGGCTCCCCCGCACGGCACTCGGACGCCCGTCGCCACTCCACCCGAATTTCAGCGCGCGGCACATTCTCATTCCCGCAGGCCATACCGTCTCGCGCGGCGGCGTACGGGCGGATGGTGGCGACGGCCGGGGTTGCGCATCCCGGTTCCGTGTTCCAAGATGAGGATAACTCGTAATCATCCTGTTATCGGTTACTTCGATCGCACGTGCAGCGCTCAGCCGAGAGAAGAAGGGAGGAAACACATGGTCACTGCACGCACGAACCAGCACGTCATGAGCTACGACGTCGTCTCGGAGCCTTCACCGGCGGCATGTCGCCCAAGAGTGTGACAGCGCCGGCACGGGCCGCGGATCACCGCGCCCGCCCTCTCCTCTCACGCCGGGTGACCTAGCCGGTCGGCTGCGCGCATTCGACGGAGCCCGGCAATTCCTGTGATACGCGGCCATCTTTCCGTGCCGCGGACACGCCCATTCTTATTCGACTCTCGCCATGCTCGCCGAGGGCCGGTCCCGGCTACCTGAAACTCACCGACTTGAATAGCGGCCGATCCGCCGGAAACGAGGATCCGTCGCCGGTCGAGACCATGGGAGCACGATGCCACGCCATAAACAGAAGCACCTGAGCGAACACGTCCTGCCCTTATTCCTGGGACCGCAGCACGCGTTTCCCCGGCACCGCACCGTCCTTGACCTGTTCCACCGGCAGAAAGAGCGGGGACCGGACCGCCCCGCCATTCGCCATCGGGACACGACCATGAGCTATGCCGATCTCGACGCCGCGGCCGACATGACAGCCGTCCGGCTGATCGGCAACGGCGTGCTCCCCCGGCAATTGATACCCGTGCTGGTGGCGGACGGGCCGGAATTTCCGGCGGCGCTCTTCGGGGTGATGAAGACGGGATCGGCGTTCGTGCCGCTGGATCCGGCCTGGCCGATCGACCGGCTCAGCGCGATCGTGGCCGAATTGTCGCCGCCCGCCGTCGTGGCGTCGCCCGCGACCGTGGAGACCGCCGCCCAACTGGATCCGGCCCTCCCGGCGGTGATCGCCGACTGCGCGGAGGCGCCGTACGCTCCGGCCGGGCGGACCTCCCCGCCGGCCGACCGGAACCCGAAACCCGAGGACCTGATCTACGGGTTCTACACCTCCGGCTCGACGGGCACGCCCAAGTGCGCGCTCAACCGCCACCGCGGCCTGGTCAACAGACTGACCGCGATGTCACGCCGCTTCGGCGACGGCGCCGATCACATCACCTTGCAGAACAGCCGCTCCACGTTCGACTCCTCCATGTGGCAGGTGCTGTGGCCGCTGGTGTCGGGAGGGCAGGTCGTGCTGCCGCACCGCGACGGGATCCTCGACCTCGAACGGACCGCGACGACCATCGGCCGCTACGGCGTCACGATGACCGACTTCGTGCCGTCCGTGCTGGAGGCGTTCGTGTCGCTGCTGGAGGTGCGCGAGGATCTGCGCGAGGCGACGTCGGGCCTGCGGCGCATGCTGATCGGCGGGGAGGCGGCCGGCCCCGGCGTGGTGCACCGGCTGCGCGCGCTGCTGCCGGAGGTCGAGGTCACCAACACGTTCGGGCCGACGGAGTGCTCCATCGGGTCGGTGTTCCATGACGTCACGGACGCCGACGTCGACCGGATCCCCATCGGGCGTCCCATCGACAACACGGCCGCGCTCGTGCTCGGCGACGACCTCGAACCCCTCCCGGTGAACACGCCCGGCGAGCTGTACCTCGGCGGTGAGTGCGTCGGAGCGGGCTACCTCGGCGATCCCGGCCGCACCGCGCGGGTGCTCGTGGCCAACCCCTTCCCCCAGATCCCGGGCGAGAGACTCTACCGGACCGGCGACCTGGCGCGGTTCGGCGAGGACGGGCTGCTGTACTACCACGGCCGGCTCGACGAACAGGTCAAGGTCGGCGGGGTTCGGGTGGAGCTCGGCGACGTCGCATCGGCCCTGGCCGACCATCCGCTCGTGGGCAGCGCGGTGGCGCTCGTCCTCGGTGAGCCGCCCGCCTCCACGCTGGTCTGCTGCGTCACGCCGCGGTCGCCGGACGATCCGCCGTCCGCGGAGCGGCTTCGCGGGTACGCGGCGCAGAAGCTCCCGGCCGAGCAGGTCCCGCACCAGGTCGTGGTGCTCGACGCGCTCCCGCTCAACCACAACGGCAAGGCGGACCGCAAGGCCCTGGCCGCGCTCATCGCGGCCGGGACGGCGCGGCGGACGGGCCGGGAGGAGCGGGTCGAGCCGCCGGCCGGCCCCATGGAGGAGCTGGTCTGCTCGGCGTGGCGGGAGGTGCTCGGCCGGGACCGGGTTTCGGTGGTCGTGCCGTTCGCGGACTACGGGGGCACCTCGCTGCTCGCGTACCGCCTCACCGCCGCGATCGGTGAGCGGCTGGGCCGGCCGGTACGCCCCCGGGACCTGCTCGTCGCGCCGACGGTGCGCGAGCAGGCGGCGCGGCTGTCCGGGGGCGTCGGCGACGACAGCGCCGAGCTGGCCTGCATCAGGCGCGACCTGGCGTGGCGACCGCCGCGGAGCCTGCTGCTCACGGGCGCGACCGGCTTCGTCGGCGCGCACGTCTTCGCCGAGTTGCTGACGCGCTCCGACGCCGCGCTGATCTGCCTGGTGCGGTGCCGCGACCCTGAGGACGGCGCCCGGCGGCTGACCGAGGTCCTCGGCCGGTACGGTCTGACGTCCGCCCGGCAGGCGCTGCCCACGGCGCTCGGGACGGGGCGGGTGGAGGTGGTCCCCGGCGACCTGGGCAGCGAGCTGCTCGGCCTGCCGCAGTGGCGGTTCGACGCGATCGCGTCGGCCGTGTCCGGCGTCGTCAACGCGGCGGGCGCGGTGAACTTCCTGTCCGGCTACCTCGACCACCGGCCCGCCAACGTGCTCGGCGTGCAGGAGCTCATCAAACTGGCCTCGGGCGGCGGCGCCCGCCTGCACACCCTGTCCACGTTGAGCATCTTCCCGCCCACCGGGCCCGGCGCCCCGCGCATCACCGAGGACCGGATCCCGGAGATGGACCAGGTCGCCGCGGACGGCTACAACCGATCCAAGTACGTCGCGGAGAGCCTGCTCGCGGACGCGCACCGGCTGGGCGTCAGGTCCGTGGTGTACCGCCTGGGCGAGGTCTGGCCGCATCGGGCGATCGGCGTCGCCAATCCGGACTCGCCGGCGCACAACCTGCTGTACGCGTGCGCACGCACCGGCTGCGTGTTCCCCACCGAAGCCGAGACCGACGTGACGCCGGTGGACGTGGTCGGCGAGTTCGTGGCACGCGCCGCGACCGGCGACATCGAGGTGCCGGACGGCGCGATGCACGTCCTGTGGCCGGCCAGGCTGCGCTTCGCCGAGGCGTTCGCCGTGCTCGCCGGCCGGTGCGGGCTCGACCGGGTCGGCTACGCGCGGTTCCGCGAGCGCCTGGAGCTCGTCGCCGGGCCCGAGGAGCGGCTCGCCGGGCTGTCCCTGTTGCTGCCGCCTCCGGCCGCCGGCCGCGACGCGGCGCCGGCCGAGTTCGACCGGCTGTTCACCGACAGCACCCGGCACTTCGACACCCGGCGGTTCAGCCGGCACGCGGCCTCGGCGGCGCGGCCGGCGGCGGACGGGCTCAGGACGCTCGATCGCTATCTCGACGAGCTGACCGGCATTCCCGCCTTGGTACCCCAGGAGAGGTGAGCGCGATGGAGGAGAACGTCGTCGTGGTGATCAACCACGAGGAGCAGTACTCGATCTGGCCCGCGGGCCGGGAGATCCCGGCCGGCTGGCGCGAGGCCGGCGTCGAGGGCGGCAGGAGCGAATGCCTGGACCACATCGCGCGGGTGTGGACCGATCTGCGCCCGATCAGCGTGCGACGGTGAAGGAGGAAGCCGAGATCATGTCCGCACCCGAAGAACGCGACGTCGCCGGCATCAGGCGTGCCCTGCTGGAGCGGAAGGTCCGCCAGCGCGTGGCGGAGAAGGCCGAGCGGGAGAGGATCGTCCCCGTCCCGCGCACCGGCAAGATGGCCATCGCCGAACAGCAGCGGTACCTGTGGTTCCTGCACCAGATGGTGGCGGGCGCACCGGTCTACAACGTGCCGTTCGCGATGCGCCTGCGCGGGCCGCTCGACGTGGCCAGGTTGTCCGAGGCGCTGCGCGGGATCGTCGCGCGGCACGAGAGCCTGCGCACGCGGTTCGGCGACGAGCACGGCGTGCCCTTCCAGACGGTCGATCCGCCGCCCGAGACGTGGGACCTGCCGGTGACCGACGGCGGCGAGGAGTCCGTCCAGGACTGGATCGACGGGCAGGTGCGCGAGGAGTTCGACCTGCGCAACAGGCCGCCCTACCGGTTCGGCCTGATGCGGCTGGGCCCCGAGGACCACGTGCTGTCCGTCGTCTGGCATCACATCGTCATCGACGGATGGTCCTCGCGCCAGTTCGCCGACGAGCTGGCCGCCCGCTACGCCGATCCGGAGGGCGCGGAGTTCCCGGAGCTGACCCTTCAGCCCGCCGACTTCGCGGCGTGGCAGCGGCTCTGGCTGCTCAGCGAGGAACCCGGCAAGCAGATCGAGTACTGGCACTCCGCGGTGGACGGGATGGAACCTCTGGAGTGGCGCACCGACCGGCAGCGCCCGTCGGCGCCCACCGGGGCGGGCCGCATCCACGAGACCCGCCTGCCCGACGACCTCGCCCGCGGGATCCGCGACCTGGCCAAGGCCGAGGGTGTCTCCCTGCTCGCCCTGACGATGGCCGGGTACCAGGTCCTGCTGAACCGCTACACCGGCCAGCAGGACATCGCGCTCGGCTCGGTCCTCTCCGGGCGGACGCGCTCGGAGATCGAACCCATGATGGGGTTCTTCGCCAACACGGTGGTGGTCCGCGGCGATCTCCAGGGCAACCCCGTGTTCCGCGACCTGGCGCACGCCGCCAACGACAGGATCCTCGAGGCGATGGCCCACCAGGACGTGCCGTTCGGCCGCCTGGTGGAGGAGCTCGAACCGGAGCGGCTGCCGGGACGGAACCCGCTGGTCGCCCACCTGTTCACGCTGCTGCCCGAGCCGATGATCGCGCGCTGGCGCCTGCCCGGCGTGGACGTCGAGATGCTGACCCCGCAGCCGGGGACGACCCGGTTCGACATCACGTTCCAGATCAACGACCTGCCGGACGGCGGCCTGGGCGTGTGGATCGAGTACTCCTCCGAGCTGTTCGACCACGAGCGGATCGAGCGGCTGGTGGAGCACTTCACCACCGTCATGGCCGACGCACTGTCCAGGCCGGACGCCCGGGTGGACTCGCTGGAGATCATGTCCGACGACGAGTACCTGCGGGTGCTCACCGCGTGGAACCCCGAGCCGGGTGAGCGCGACGAGCGCCTGCTGCACGAGCTGGTCGCGGCGCGGGTGGCGGAGGCGCCCGACGCGGTCGCGATGCGGTTCGCGGGAGAGGACCTGACCTACGCGCAGCTGGACGAGCGGTCCAGCCGGCTGGCGCACGCGCTCGTCGAGGAGTTCAAGGTGGCGCCGGGGCGCGTGGTCGGGGTGCTGCTGGAGCGCGGCTTCGACCTGCCGGCCGCCGAACTCGGCGTGCTCAAGGCGGGCGGGGCGTGGCTGCCGCTCGACCCGCAGTACCCTCCGGAGCGGCTGGCGTACCAGCTGGGCGACGCCGACGTGGCGGCCGTGGTGACGACGTCGGATCTGGCCGGCCGCGTACCGGCGGAGGTGGGGCGGATCCTGCTGGACACGGACGTGCTCGACGGACGGCCCGCTTCGCCCCCGTCGGTGCGGGTGGCGCAGGAGGACACGGCGTACGTCATCTACACGTCGGGCTCGACCGGCACCCCGAAGGGGGTCATGGTCCCCCACCGGGCGGTGGTGAACTTCTGCACCACCTTCCGGCGGATGTTCTCGGTGACGCCGGACGACCGGATCCTGCAGTTCTCCAACCCCGCCTTCGACGTGAGCGTGTCGGACGTGTTCTCGACGCTCACCGCCGGCGGCACGATCGTGGGCGCGCCGCGCTCCGAACTGCTCGACCCGGAGCGGTTGCAGCGGTTGCTGGCCCGCGAGCGGGTGACGATGGTGGACATCCCGCCCGCCGTGCTGGGGTTGCTCGATCCGTCCGCCCTCGACGAGCTGCGGGTGTGCTTCATCGGCATGGAGCCGTTCGGCGCCGATCTGGTCAACCGGTGGAGCAGGCCGGGACGCGAGTTCCACAACGGGTACGGGCCGACGGAGGTCACGGTGACCTGCGTGGACTACCTGTGCCCGCCGGAGCCGTTGGACGGGCCGCCGCCGATCGGCCGGGCGATGGCCAACCAGCGGGCCTACGTCCTGGACCGGGCGCTGCGGCCGGTGCCGGTCGGCGTGCCGGGGGAGCTGTACATGGCGGGCGCGGGTCTGGCCATCGGCTACCTCGGCCGGCCCGACCAGACGGCCGAGAAGTTCCTGCCCGACCCGTTCGCCGCCGCGCCGGGCGAGCGCATGTACGCGACCGGCGACCTGGTGCGCTGGAACTCCGACGGCTACCTGGAGTTCCTGGGCCGGGCCGACCGTCAGGTGAAGCTGCGCGGGCTGCGCGTGGAGCTCGGCGAGATCGAGCACGCCGTCGAGACCTTCGACGGCGTGCGGCAGTGCGTCGTGACCGTGCGGGACCAGGGCACGTCCTCGGCCTGGCTGGCCGCGTACGTGGTCGGCGAGTTCGAGCAGGACGCGCTGCGCGAGCACCTGAGCGGGCTGCTGCCCCTGCACATGGTGCCCACCGACTACGTGCGGCTGGATCGGCTCCCGCTGACCTCGACCGGGAAGGTGGACCACGCGCGGCTGCCGGATCCGCGCCCCGGCGGCGGCGCGGGAAAGGTCGAGCCGGCCACCGAGACGCAGCGCCGGGTGGCCGAGATCTGGCAGAGCCTGCTGGGTCTCGATGCCGGCAGCGTCGGCGCGCAGGACAACTTCTTCGTCCTCGGCGGCAACTCCCTGCAGGTGACCCAGATGATCTCGCGGGTGCGCGACGCCTTCCAGGTGACGCTCGACCCGCGGCGGCTGTTCAGCTACCC
This sequence comes from Nonomuraea pusilla, assembly GCF_900109355.1. Classification (GTDB taxonomy): domain Bacteria; phylum Actinomycetota; class Actinomycetes; order Streptosporangiales; family Streptosporangiaceae; genus Nonomuraea; species Nonomuraea pusilla. The sequence goes on along the minus strand of NZ_FOBF01000002.1, from coordinate 186,528 downwards.
GGTGCTCAGCCAGTTCGCCGCCCAGATCGACGAGGCGCAGCGCGCGCTGCTGGGCGAGGACGAGGTGGCGCGGCTGGAGGCCCAGGTCGCCGACCTGTCGGAGGAGGAACTCGACCGGCTGCTGAAGGAGTCGAGCTCATGACCGCCTCGCGTCCCTCCAGCGTGGCGGAGAAGCGGCGCGCGGTGCTGGACCTGCGGCTGCGGCGCGAGCGGGAGGAGGCTCTGGCCCGGCAGGGGGCCGCCTCCGGTCCGCAGGAGGGGCGGCCGGGCTCCCCGCTCGTGCCGCTCCGTCCGGCGGGGGCGAAGCCGCCGCTGTTCCTCGTGCACGCGGCGGGCGGATCGGTGGCGCCGTACGTCCCGCTGGCCCCGCTGCTGGGCGACGACCAGCCCGTCCACGCGCTGGAGGACCCGGGCCTGCGCGGCGCCCCGACCGAGGGCCGCGGGCTGACCGAGCTCGCGGCCGCCTACCTGGCCGCGGTCCGCGAGGTCCAGCCCGAGGGGCCGCTGCGGGTGGGCGGCTGGTCGGTGGGCGGCGCGGTGGCGCTGGAGATGGCGCGTCAGGACGGCGACGTCGCGCTGACGTTCGCGCTCGACACCGCCGTCCCGGACGAGCCCTCCCGTCCCGGCGACGACGAGCTGAGCGCGTGGTTCGCCGCCGACGCCGCGGCCATGGGCGCGGAACCGGGCGAGCCCGAGCTGGCCGAGCGGTTCCCGGTGTTCGCCGCGAACGTGCGCGCGCTCCTGGCGTTCCGCCCGTCGCGCGTGGACGGGCGGGTGGTGCTGCTGTGCGCCGAGGAGCCGGGGGCCGGGAGGATCGGCCGATGGCGCGCCTTCGCGGACGAGACCCGTGTGGTGCCGGGCGACCACTACACCATGCTCCGGCCCCCACACGTCGAGGCGCTGGCGGACGTCATGCGCGACGAACTGAGCGAGGTGAATGTCCGATGACGCCGGTCTTCACGCCGGAACAGGACGGCTTCCGGGAGGAGGTCTGCGAGCTGCTGTGCGAGGACGAGGTGCGCGCGGAGATCGCGCGGTGCCGGCGGATGCCGTACGGGGAGGAGAGCGGCCTGCTCGACGTGCACCGGCGGCTCGGCAAGCTCGGCTGGCTCGCGATCAACTGGCCCGAGCGGTACGGCGGAGCGGGCGCCACGATCGTGGAGAAGGCGATCCTCACCGAGGAGATGATCCGCCACGGGGTGCCCGACAACGTGCACTCGCTGGGCATCGACATCGTCGGGAACGCCATCCACCTGTTCGGCACGCAGGAGCAGAAGGAACGGTTCCTGCCGGGCCTGGCGCGCGGCGAGATCACCGCCAACGTGCTGTTCAGCGAGCCGGACGTCGGATCCGATCTGGCGTCGCTGAGCACGCGCGCCGAGCCGGACGGCGACCACTGGCGCCTGCGCGGCCGCAAGATCTACAACATGAAGGCGCAGCACAGCGAGTTCGCGCTGTGCGCGGCCCGCACGTCGCGCGGCCCGGTGAACTACGCCGGCATCACGCTGTTCCTGGTGCCGCTGCGGAGCATGGGCGTGGTCGTCGAGCCGGTGTGGAACCTGTCCGAGGAGCGGTTCGACCTGGTGACGCTCGACGGGATCCGGGTCGGGCGCGAGGACGTGCTCGGCGAGGTCGACGACGGGTGGCAGGTGCTGGGCAAGGTGCTGCCGCTGGAGCGCACCGGGCTGGACCACTCCGCCAAGGCGGAGCGCACGCTGGCCGCGCTGCGTGAGCACGCGCTGCCCGGGTGCGGGCAGCGGCTGGTGCAGCTCGAGACGCGGGTGCGCGCGGCGCGGCTGCTGGCCTGGCGGTGCGTGGCGAACCTGCGCGACGGGCGGCCCGACGAGGTGCACTCGGCGACCGCCAAGTGGTACGCGTCGGAGACGGCCAAGGAAGTGGCGGTGGCGGCGGTCGAACTGCTCGGGCCGCGGGCGCTGCTGGACGCGCGCGACCCGGCGGCGATCGCCGAAGGCGTCTTCGACGCCGGGTTCCGGGAGGCTCCGGGGCTCACGCTCGCCCAGGGTTCTTCGGAGATCATGCTGTTCTTCGTCGCCACATCGGCATTGGGGTTGCCGTCATGACCGCAGAGAAGACCACGGCGATCGCCCGCTTCTTCGACGGTGATCTGGCGCCGCTGGTGCGGCGGATGGCCGATCGGCCGCGCGCGGAGGGCGGCGACGACGGCGACGGCCGCGAGGTCCGCGCGATGGTGTGGGAGGGGCTGACCGGGCTCGACGCTCTCGGCTCCTCCGACACCGTGGGCCTGGCCGAGCTGCTCGGCTCGGTGCTGTACCAGGGGCCGCTGCTCGACACGCTCACGGCGCGGGAGCTGGTGCCCGGCGACGACCTCGGCCGGGCGCCGGTGGCGCTGGCGGTCGCGGAGGAGCCATGGACGGAACGCGACGGCGCGATCTCCGCGCGGCGGGCCTTCGTCGGGTTCGCGGCGGAGGTGGACCACTTCCTGGTGGGCGGCGTCGGCGACGCCGGGCTGCGCCTGGCGCTCGTCGGCGCCGGCCACCCGTCCATCACGATGCGGCGCTACGAGGAGACGAGCCGGGGCGAGGCGTACGAGGTCGAGTTCGCGGGCACGCCCGTGGCCGCGTGGGCCGGCTCCGCCGCCGAGTGGGCGGCGGCCTTGGCCGGCGCGCGGGTGCGCCAGGCGGCGTACCTGGTGGGTCTCGCCCAGGCCGCGCTCGACCACGCCGTCGAGCACGCCAGGACGCGCCGCCAGTTCGGCCGGCCCGTCGGCGGGTTCCAGGGACCGGCGTTCCGGCTCGCCGAGCTGTCGATGCACATCGACGCGACGCGCCTGCTGGTGCACGACCCGGGCGCGGCCGGGCACGCGGCGGCCTGCCTCGCGGCGGCGTCGGACCTGGCCCGCACCGTCACGACGCAGACCATGCAGGTCAACGGCGCCGCGGGCATGCGGTCCGACAACGACGCGCAGTTGTACTACAGGTGGGCGGCGTTCGAGTCGGTGCGGCTCGGCACGCCGGACCGGCTTCGCCGCGAGAGCTGGGAGGCGCGATGACGGAGACCGCGGCGGACGGCCGGCGAGCCGCCCGCGCCCGCGGCGCCGCGCGTGCGGCTCGCGCTGCCGAGCCGCACGCCGCGGCCCGACCTGGCCGGACGGTTCGCGACCGACGATGTGGCGCAGGAAGAGAAGGCCGATGGACCTGGTGATACAGAAGTACGGCGGGACATCACTGGGTGACACGAGCAGGATCCGTCGCGCGGCGCGCCGCATAGCCGCCGCGGACGGGCCCGTGGTCGCCGTGGTCTCCGCGATGGGCCGCACCACCGACTCGCTGCTCGACCTGGCCCGCGACCTGACCGACAGCCCGCACGCCAGGGAACTGGACCTCCTGCTCAGCACCGGTGAGCAGGCCTCGGCGGCCGCGCTCGCCCTGGCGCTGCACGGACTGGGCGTGCCCGCCCGTTCGTTCAGCGCCCGCGACTGCGGCATCGTCACCGACGGGGTGCACGGTCGCGCGCGGATCGCGAACGTCGACCCCGCCCCGATCCGCGCCTGCGTCGAGTCCGGCGTGGTGCCTGTGGTGACCGGCTTCCAGGGCGTCGCCGCCGGCAGCGGCGAGCTGACCACCCTGAGCCGGGGCGGCTCCGACACCACCGCCGTCGCCCTGGCCGCCGCGCTACGGGCCGGGGCGTGCGAGATCTTCACCGACGTCGAGGGCGTGTTCACCGCGGATCCCCGGCACGTCGCCGAGGCCCGGAAACTGGACCACCTCTCCTACGAGGACATGGCCGAGCTGGCCGCCTGCGGCGCCGCGGTGCTCGCCCGTTCCAGCGTGGAGTACGCCAGCGCCCATGGCGTGCCCGTCCACGTCCGGTCCAGCATGGCGGAGACCGCCGGCACCTGGGTGACCGGCCTCGACGCGGCCGGACTCGACGGCGGGCGGTCCACCGCCATCAGCGTCGTCCACCGGACCGGTCAGCTCCGCTGCCGGCTCGACGGGGTCACCCCCGCCGCCCTGACCACGATCGCCGCCACGCTGGCCGATCCGATGCCGCCCGTGGACGTGCTCGACCCCCTGGTCGCCGACCCCCCTGGCTCGCTGCGATTCCTCGTGAACGGGACCGACCGGGACCTGATCGACGGGGTGCTCGCCGGCCTGCGCGCGGCCGGCGCGTTCGCCGGATGCCACTGGTCCGGGCCCATGGGGACGGTGTCGCTGGTGGGCCGCGGCTTCTGCCCGCACCAGCCCGAGGTGCGCCTGCTGGCGGACACGCTCAGGACCCACGGCGTCGTGGTGCGGGACGTGACCGTCGATGCCCGGCGGATCTCCGTGACGTGCGCCGAGCACGACGTGCTCGACGCGGTGACGCACCTTCACCGCCTGTTCCTCGGCGCCCCTGCCGACGGCCACCCGCCCGGACACCGTCCTGCCGTGCCGAAACCCCTGCGGAGTCACGCGAGAACCCCGAACGCCGCCGCGCGGGGACCGGCTCCCGCTCCGGAACCGCATCGGGTCGGCCCGTGGTGCACCGCGAGATCGGGATGACCGGCCACGAGAGGGGCCCGCCCGAGGCGTCGGAAGCGACGGCAGGCAGGAGCGAAAGGAGCGGAGATGAAGCAGGCATCGTCACACGCGACCGGTGAGAGCGGCTTCCGGTCCCGGCAGTTCTGGCAGCTCACCGTCGTCTGCGGCACCCAGTTCCTGGTCGCTCTCGACTATTCCGTCATCAACGTCGCCGCCCCCAGCATTCGCGCGTCCATGGACTTCTCGTCGGGGGGCGGCGTCGCCTGGGTCCTCTCCGCGTACCCGCTCGCCTTCTGCGGCTTCCTCCTCCTGGGGGGCAGGGTCGCCGACCTGTACGGAAGAAAGCGCGTGTTCGTCTGGAGCCTGGCCGGCTTCCTCGTCGCCTCGCTCCTCGCGGGGCTCGCGTGGTCGCCGGCCTCTCTCGTCGCGGGCCGCGCCCTGCAGGGGGTCGCCGCCGCGTTCATCGCTCCGGCGGGGCTGGGGCTGCTCCAGGCGGCCATCCCGGAGGGGCCCCGACGCGAACGCGCTCTCGGCGTCTACGGGTCGGCGCTGTCGGCGGGGTTCGTCTCCGGCATGGTGCTCGGGGGCGTTCTCACGGAGTTCGCCGGCTGGAGGTCGGTCTTCCTGATCAACGTGCCCGTCGTCCTGGTCTTCGGCGTGCTCGCGAGGGTCCATCTCGACGAGAGCCGGGACAGGCACGCGTCCCGTCACCTCGACGTCGCCGGCGTCGTCCTGGCGACCACCGGCATGGTCGCGCTCGTGTTCGCCCTCACCGAAGGGGAGGAGTACGGCTGGACGTCGGTTCCGATCCTGCTCTCCGCGGTGATCGCGGTGCCCGCCGTCGCCCTCTTCGTCCGGGTGGAGTCCAGGAGGCGCGACGCCCTCGTGCCGATCTCCATCTTCGGCAGAGCCGCCATCGGCCCGGCCAACCTGGTCAGCGTCCTGCTGATCTGCTCCTACGGGGGAATGCTGTTCATCCTCACCCTCTACCTGCAGACCCGTCTCGGCATGGGCGCGCTGCCGACGGGCCTGACGTTCGCGGTCTCGGGCGTGGTCGCGATCGTCACGGGAGTCCGCGCGGGCAGGTTGGTCGAGCGCTTCGGGCTCTACCGCGTGCTCCTCTTCGGGATCGTCGTCGAGACGGCCGGCATCCTGATCATGGTGGGGCTGCCGGAGGATCACGGCCTCGCCCTCGTCCTGATCGGCACCTGCGTGAACGCCTTCGGCCACATCATCGCGCTGGTCACGACGAGCATCGCCGGCACGAACGGCGCCGAGGAGGGGCGGCAGGCCACGGCCGGCGCCCTGATCAACGTCTCCCAGCAGCTCGGGCTGGCCGTGGGGGTCGGCGTGGTGACCTCGGTGGCGGCCCACTTCGCCGCCGCCTCGGGCGGGCCGGAGGCCGCGCTGGTGGGCTGGCGCTGGGCCCTGTGGTGCTCCGTCGCGTTCGCGGCCGGGGCGGCCGTCACGACCGTCCTGCTCCGGAGACGTTTCCCGGGAGAGGTGACGTAGTGCACCAGCTCTAGCCATCTCCAAAGAAACCACTTACATTCGGTGAGATGGTTACTCTCACCACGAAGGCCCGGCCGCCGTGGCAGGACGCCCATTTCATCGGCGGCCACCCGGTGCTGGACCTCACCAACACCGTCTTCGACCGGAACCACCCGGCGGAGGACGGCGAGCTGCTGAAGGACGCCTCGGACGTCCTGACGTGGTGCGCGTCCGCGGGCCTGGCCGAGACGGTGCCGGCGTCGCCGGAGGACTCCGCGGGTGGTCTCGTGCGGGAGGTGCGGGCCGTTCGCGAACAGGCGTGGGCCGTCTTCAGCGCCATCGCGCACGGCCGGGCGGTGCCGCCGGAGCCGTTCGGCGCGCTGCTGGAGCGGGCCGGGAGGGGCGTGCGAGCGGGACAGGTGCGGCAGGCCGGCACCGCGCCCGGCCGTTTCACCGCGGACTGGACGGCGCCGGACGCGATTCCCGCCGCCCTGTCCCTGCTGGTGATCGACGCGGTGTTCACCCTTCCGCACGACCGGATCAGGGCCTGCGGACGGTGCGGGTGGTTGTTCCTGGATTCCTCGCGGGGCGGACGCCGCCGCTGGTGCAGCATGAGCGTCTGCGGGAACCGCGAGAAGGCGCGCCGTCACCGTCAGAGCCGGACGCGGCACTGACCGGCCGCGCGCCTCCTCGCGATCCGCGGCGTCAGCCGAGTCTCCGCCGCATGATCGGCCGATCCTTGCGGGGGCGGGCCACCTCGGAGAACCCGGCCTTGAGGAAGGCGCTGGCTATCCCGGTCATCGCCGTGTCCGCGCCCGCGCGTCTGCCGTCGGCAGGTTCGACCGGATAGCCCTCGGCGGTCGTGTAACCCGCGGAGGCCGCGTAGCCGCAGACGGCTTCGAGAACGGCCGGCAGCAGCCCGGAGCCCCGACGCCCCTTGTGGACGAAGACGCACGCGAGCGCGCAGACCGGCTCGTCGTCGATGCTCGACAGGAGCGGCGAGCGCTCCAGTCTCGGGAACGAGGAACGCGGCCCGAGCGAGCACCAGGCCACCGGCGCGTCCTCGTCGTAGACGATGACGCCGGGCGCCGGCTCGCGCCGCGCGAGACGGCTCATGGCCTTCTTGTTCCCCTCGCCCTTCCCTTCCGTCCACTCCGCGATGGACAGCCGCCAGTGCATGCACCAGCACCCGCGGGCGCCTCCGTTGTCTCCGAGAACCGTCTCGAAGTCGTTCCAGGTCTTCTCGGACAGCTCCTTGACCGTCAGGGAGCCGGACGTCTTCTGCTTGCCGTGAGCGTTCATCGCCGTACCGCCGATCTGGTTGGAAGGCCTGATGGACGTGGGTGGTCTCCGGTGATCACACCTCCTCTTCCCCGGACGGCCGCGAAACCGCATGACGGAGAATAACCCTTGTCATGTTTTTAAAGGTTACTCCAGGGCAGCAGGGCCGCATCCTTCATCAGGCAGCTCTTGCTTTGCGACGACGACGGAGGGCCGAGACTTGGCCGAAGAAGACGTCTTGGACATGCTGGAGGCCGAGGCGATCCACGTGCTGCGCGAGGTCGCCGGGGCGTTTCGCCGGCCGGTGTTGCTCTACTCGATCGGCAAGGACTCCTCCGTGCTGCTGCACCTGGCGGTCAAGGCGTTCGCGCCCGGCCGGATGCCTTTTCCCGTGCTGCACGTGGACACCGGCTGGAAGTTCCGCGAGATGATCGCCTTCCGTGACGAGACGGCCCGGCGGCTGGGGCTCGACCTGCGGGTGCACACCAACCCCGAAGGGGCGACGCCGTTCACCCACGGCGCCCACGAGTACACGCGGATCATGAAGACCGTCACGCTGCGCCGGGCGCTCGACGACAGCGGGTTCGACGCGGCGATCGGCGGCGCGCGGCGCGACGAGGAGCGGTCGCGGGCCAAGGAGAGGATCTTCTCGCTGCGTCAGCCCGGCCATCGCTGGGACCCGCGCTCGCAGCGTCCCGAGTTCTGGTGGTCGGCCAACACCGAGCTGGCCGACGGCCAGACGATGCGGGTGTTCCCGCTGTCGAACTGGACGGAGCTGGACGTCTGGCGCTACATCAGGCGGGAGAGCATCCCCGTGGTGCCGCTGTACTTCAGCGCGCCGCGCCCGGTCGTCGAGCGGAACGGCTCATTGATCATGGTGGACGACGAGCGCTACCCGCTGTCGCCCGGCGAGCAGCCACGCCTGCGCCGCGTACGGTTCCGCACCCTCGGCTGCTACCCGCTGACCGCGGCCGTCGAGTCGAAGGCGGAGACCCTCGACGAGGTCATCGACGAGATGCGGCTCGACCGCAGGTCCGAACGCGCCGGCCGGCTCATCGACGGCGAGGGCGGCGCCTCCATCGAGAGCAAGAAGTCCGAGGGGTACTTCTGATGACGGCGATGCTTCGAGTGATCGCGTGCGGCTCGGTCGACGACGGCAAGTCCACGCTCATCGGCCGGCTGCTCGCCCATGCCGGCGGCGCCACCGAGGAGCAGCTCGACCACGCGAGGCGGACCAGGCGCGGCGGGTCCACGATCCCGGCCGGGGCGGTGGACTACTCGCTGCTGACCGACGGGCTGGAGGCCGAGCACGAGCAGGGCATCACCATCGACGTCGCGTACCTCTTCCTGGACCTGCCGTCCGGGCGGCGGGTGATCATCGCCGACGCGCCGGGACACGAGCAGTACACCCGCAACATGGCGGTCGCGGCGTCCACCGCGGACGTCGCCGTGTTACTCGTCGACGCCGCCAAGGGGGTCCGCGAGCAGACCCGCCGGCACCTGGCGATCTGCGCGCTGATGGGCGTGCGGGCCGTCATCGCGGTGGTCAACAAGCTCGACGCGACGGGCTACGACCAGGCGGTGTTCGACAGGCTCGCGAGCGAGGCGCAGGCGGCGGCGGCCGGGTTCGACGTCGCGGCGAGCGTGATACCGGCCAGCGCGCTCAACGGCGACAACGTCGTCGAGCGGTCGCCGAACCTGCCCTGGTACGACGGGCCGACGCTGCTCGGCGCGCTGACGGCCTGGGAGCCGCCGCGACCGGGGAGCGCCCGCGACTACCGGCTGCCCGTCCAGTACGTGATCCGCGCGGACGGCTTCCGCGGTCTCGCCGGCACGGTGACCGGCGGCCCGGTCCGGCCGGGCGACACCGTCGCGGTCGCCGGCGGCGGCGCGACATCGACGATCGACCGGGTGCTCGGCCCCGGCGGCCACGACCTCGGCCAGGCCGGCCCCGGCACCCCGGTGACGGTGACGCTGGCCGACGACGTCGACGTCCGCCGCGGGGACCTGCTGACCACGCCGGGCGCCCTCGGCGACGGGCTGTCCCCGGCGACGGCGTACTCCGCCACGCTGGTCTGGACCTCCGAGGAGCCGCTGCGGCACGGCCGCTCCTACCTGCTGCTGGCCGGGCCGCGGACCGTGCCCGCCACGGTCACGGCCGTGCGCGGCCGGATGGAGGTGGTGTCCGGCAGGCGGCTCGCCGCCCGCACCCTCGGGCTCAACGACATCGGCACGGTCGAGCTGACCACCGACACCCCGGTCAGCCTGGACGGCTACCAGGCGTGCCGCGACACCGGCGGCTTCCTGCTCGTGGACCGGGTCAGCAAGGAGACCGTGGCGGCCGGCATGGTCAGGCACGCGCTGCGGCGCGGTCGCAACGTCGTGCCGCACGCCTACACGGTCGACCGCGACGCCCGGCAGCGGCTGAAGGGGCAGCGGGCCAGGGTGCTGTGGCTGACCGGTCTGCCGGGCGCCGGCAAGTCGACGATCGCCAACGCGCTGGAGCGGCGGCTGCACGGCATGGGGCTGCACACGTACGTGCTCGACGGCGACAACGTCCGGAGCGGGCTGAACAAGGACCTCGGGTTCACCCCGGAGGACCGCGCGGAGAACGTGCGCCGGGTCGCCGAGCTGGCCCGCATCCTGCTGGACGCCGGGCTGATCGTGATCGTCGCGCTGGTGTCGCCGTACCGGGCGGACCGGGCGACGGCCAGGAGCCTGTTCCAGCCGGGCGACTTCGCCGAGGTCTGGGTGGACACCCCGGCCGAGGTGTGCGTGCGCCGGGACCCGAAGGGCCTGTACGCCCAGGCCGAGGCCGGCCGGCTGCCGAACATGACGGGCCTCGGCCAGGTCTACGAGCCGCCCGAGCACCCCGACCTGGTGGTCGACGGCTCCGGTTCGCTCGACGACGTGACGGACGAGCTGTGCGGCCTGCTGGACGGTATGCCGGCCGAGCCCTGACCGGGGGCCGGGCGCCCGCGGCCGGGCGGGGTGAAGGGGAAGGCGACGTCGGCGGCGTGGTCCTCCGGCGCGGCCGTCTCCCAGGACGGATGGTAGATCTCCCTGGCCGGCAGGCACTGGGCCAGGTCGCGCGCGTCCAGCCAGGCGCGTACCGCGTCGTACGCGGCCACGATCGCCGGGTAGGCGCACTCCCCCTTCGCGACCTCGACGTACGCCTCGCGGTGGGCGGGCTCCACGCGCAGCCCGATCCTGCCGCGCGGGTCGAGGGGGCCGTCGGTGGGCAGGCACACCTCGACGGGCACGGCGTAGTCGTCGCTGACGGCGCCGTGGAACACGGTGAACGGCGGCCCGGACAGGCAGGCCCCCGCCTCGGTGAGGTGGGCGAAGAGGTCGCGGGACGCCCCGGTGATGAAGGCGGCCAGGTCGCCCGCGCCGACGTGGCTCTGGACGAACGCGACCCGCTGCTCGGGCACGTCGCGTTCGCGCACCTCGTACCCGTTCCCGGTGTCGCCGAGGAAGACGTGCCGGAGGTAGGCGAGGACGGACTGCCGCGCCCGGTGCTCGTCCTCCAGCCGCCGCCAGTGGTCGGACACGGCCCGCACGGCCGCCGGCCCGTCCAGCTCCAGCACCCGCGCCACCTCCGACAGCGGCATGCCGACGGCGCGCAGCAGCGTGATGCGCCTGGCCAGGCCGAGCTGTTCGCGGCTGTAGTAGCGGAACCCCGTGCGCGGATCGACCCGCGCGGGCGGGAGGAGCCCCTTGGCGTCGTAGAGGCGCAGGGCCTTCATCGTCAGGTTGGAGCGCGCGGAGAACTCCCCCGTCGTCATCGCGTCGGACATGCGACGAGTATCGGGGCTGCCCCTGGGGCAGGGGCAAAGCCGGTCAGGCGCGCGGCGCCACGGCCTCCCTCCTCCGCCAGGGCGCCTGGTACGCCCACTGCCAGGCCAGCTCCAGCGGCCCGCGCTCGAACCGGCGCAGCCACAGCGTGGCCAGCGTGGCGAACAGCAGGCAGACGGCCGCCCAGGCGACCGGCACCCACCAGGGGCGCAGCCCGTCGAGCCGGGCGGCGAGGCCGAGGCCCCAGCCGTAGCAGAGCGCGCTCGCGACGAGGTTCTGGAAGACGTAGCAGGACAGCGCCGTGCGGCCCACCGCGGCGAGCCCGGCGCGCACGCGGCCCGGCGCGCCCTTCAGCCGCAGGACGACCGTGGTGACCAGCGCGAGCAGGCCGAGCGCGACGAGCGGCGGCAGGAGGTAGCGGTCCACGGCGAACCAGGCGGGGCCGGCGAACGAGGTCAGGAGGTTGAGCGGGGCGGCGACGCCGAGGCCGGCGACGGCCAGCCTCCTGCGCAGGGCCGCTCCCCGCTCCTCGAACACGCCCGCCCGCAGCAGCCGGGACCCGAGCAGGAACAGCACGATCCCCATGGGCACGATGAGGACGAGTTCGGCCCTGAACACCAGGAAGTTCTGCAGGCGGGCGGCGACCTGGCCGGCCCAGGAGCCGTGGGTGTAGAGGGTCTCGGCGCCGGAGCCGCCGGTCCCGCCGCCCGTCCCGGTGAGCAGGGCCAGCGTCAGCAGCCCGACCAGGGTGACGTGCACGGCGCCCGCCGCGACCATCCAGCCCCGCACCACGCGCTCGCTCCTGCCGATCAGGTACGCCACCACGATCGAGGTGATCGCGTACCCCATGAGCACGTCGAACTCGAAGATCAGGACGTAGTGGAGCAGGCCCTCGGCGAACAGCAGGGCGGCGCGCCACAGGTACCGTCCCGGCCAGGTCAGGCCCCTGCGCACGGCGCTGCGGTACTGCAGTTCGAGCCCGACGCCGAACAGCAGCGTCAGCAGGCCCAGGAACTTGCCGTTCGACAGGAAGCGCAGGAAGGCCTCCGCCGCGCCGGGCGCGCCGTCCAGGGCGAGGAGGCCGGCCGGTCCCGAGGGGTCGGTGAAGATCCAGATGTTCGTGCCGAGCGTGCCCATGATGGCGATGCCGCGCAGCACGTCCAGTGCGTCGATGCGTGTGGTCACGTCTCAAGCCTTCCGGCGCGAGACGGCGCGGATCTCCTTCCGGCAGGCGAACCTTCGCGTACATCGATCGGCGGACCCACCGCCGCCTTTGGTCCGCGCGACGGCCCGCGGCCCGCGCGGCTACCCCAGGTCGGGATGGGGGACGTAGCGGTCGGGGCGGACCAGGGCGAGGGCGGCGTCGTCGGCCATGAAGGTGTCCATGTCGGCGATGCGCCATCCGGCGCCGATCAGTTCGGGCACGAGCGGGTGGACGCCGGGCACCGCGATCCGTGCCTCCGGGGGCGTGTCCGGCGTGCCCGGCAGCGGGATCCCCGCCTTCCCCGCCGCGCCCGGAGCCGTCGCGGCGGCGAGGGCGCCGAGCACGGCCCGCGCGCAGTCCTGCGGCGTCTCGCCGCCCGCCGGCCCGACGACCACCACGGGGCCGGTGTGGCGGGTGAAGGCGTAGCCCCGGCCGGTCGCGTACGCGGTGACGCCGGGGGTGGCGGCGTACCAGGCGAGCGTGGCGGAGCGGTCGCCGCCGGACGCGCGGGCGTCCCGGGCGGCGGCCTCGCCGGGGTCGATCGCGCGCGCGGGCGGTGCGGGGAGCGCGGCGGCGGGACCGGTCAGGTAGAGCAGCGGGCACCAGGGGCGCAGCCCGTGGCGTACGTACAGCCCCATGGCCCGCCGGTCGGAGGAGGCGAAGGTCACCTTCGGGCCGTCGCCGGCGAGCAGGCGCGACAGGATGGCCCTGCCGACGCCGGAGGACTGGTGCTCCGGCAGGACGAACAGGTCGCCGAGGTGGGTGAGGCCGCCCCGCCGCAGGGTGCCGCCGAAGGCGCGGGCCTGCGCCTCGCCGGCCGCGCCGGGGGCGAGGAGCAGCGTGCCGTACGCGCGCTCGGCGTCGAGGAAGTCGCGGCCCTGCGGCCAGCCGGACAGCAGCCCGAAGCGCGCGGCCACCTTCCGCACGGCGGGCATGTCCGCCATGACCGCGGCGCGTACGACATGTTCCACCTGTTTCACCCCATATGTTCCGTCAGGCCCCGCCCATCCTAGAACCGGCCCGACCCCTGGAGGCGATCGATCTCCGGGGCCGTGCGGTGTCCCGGCAGGCGCGGCGACCGCCCGCCGGCCGGGCATCGGCGCGCGGGCCGCTCTCACAGCGGCCAGGACGTCAGGCGTGCCCACGCCACGCCCGCCGCGGCGGCGAGCACGAGCACGTTCCCCCAGGCCAGGTGCGCCTCGCCGCGCATCAGGTGGGTGACCGTCGCCCCGGCCATGAGGACGGCCAGCCCCGCCGACGCGAGCGGCGTCAGCCAGGTCGCGATCCCGGTGATCCCGGGCAGGACGAGCCCGAGCGCGCCGCACACCTCCAGGACCCCGATCGCCCCGATCTGCAGCCGGGTGAAGTCCTCCACCCACGGCATCAGCCCGGTCAGCGCGTCGGCCGGCCTGGTCAGCTTGAGCGCGCCGGCGGCGAGGAACAGCACGGCGAGCAATCCTTGGAACACCCACAACACGATGGACATGCGCACCAGTGCACAGGCGGCGGGCGTCCGCCGTCCAAGACCGGTTTCCGCTCGGGCGATAGGTTCCGCCTATCATCCCTGGATGGCTTGGGACCTGCGGCGGTTGCGGTATTTCGTGGTGGTGGCCGAGGAGTTGCACTTCGGGCGGGCGGCGCAGCGGCTGCGCATCGCCCAGCCTTCCCTCAGCCAGCAGATCAAGGCCCTGGAGAAGGCGGTCGGCGCGACGCTGCTCGAACGCACGCCGCGCGGGGTCCGGCTGACGCCGGCGGGGGCCACGGCGCTGGAGGCGGCGCGGGAGCTGCTCGCCGGGTCGGAGCGGGCGCTGCTCCGGGTCAGGGAGCGCGCCGCCGCCGGGCGGACGGAGCTGCGGGTCGGGGTGTCCACGGGGATCGGCTCCGACGTGCTGAACCGGGTGTGCGCCGGGGCCGCGGAGGCCGGGGTGTCCGTCGGGTTCCGCGACGCCGGAGTCGCGGAGCAGGCGCGGCTGCTCACCGGCGGCACGCTCGGCGGTCAGCCCGACCACGGGGCCGACCACGGGCTCGACCACGGGCCCGGTCACGGTCACGGGCTCGACCACCGGCTCGACCTGGGGCTCGTCCTGGAGCCGCTGGGGCCTCTGGAGGCGGCGGGCCTGCGCCTGGCGCGCCTGTCGGACGAGCCGCTCGGCGTCGTCGCCGCGGCCGGGAGTCCCCTGCCCGACGAGCTGCCCGACGAGCTGTCCGCCGGTGACCTGACGGGCAGGGGGCTGCTCTGGATCGGGCGGGAGGAGGCCCCCGGCTACCACGATCACGTCCTGGAGTGGTGCCACGCGGCGGGGTGGCGGCCCGAGGTCGTGGTGACGCCGACCCGCCGGCTCGGCGCCGTCGTCGCGCTGCTCACCGCGCGGTCGGACCTGGTCTCGCTGGTGCCCGCCGGCAAGGCCGTCCACCCGGGGCTGGCGTGGCGTCCGCTGCGGGACGCGCCCCGCCACCGCGTCGCGCTCGCCTGGCACGCCGGCGACGGAAGGGAGAGCGTCGCCCGCCTGCGCGCCGCCTTGGCCGGGCCGCACAGTGAGACCCAAGCGGCGCACAAGTCGTACGCAAACCCTTTGCACCAGGCTGCTCCGGTCAACCCGATCATGAGGGAGCGTACGTGAGAAGGACATGGACGGCGCTGGCCGTCCTCCTGGTGGCGGCGGGCGGCCTGGCCGCGCCCGCGCAGGCGTCGGTGGACGCCGCCACCGCGACGGCAGGCGCCGCGCGAGCAGCAACGGTCAAGGTGGGCAGGGTGCGGGCGACGCCCGCCCGGTACGCGGGCCCGTGCCCGGCCACCACGTCGTTCACGGCGAAGGTGGCGGTGCGGGGCGCGAGCCAGGTGACGTACCGCTGGCTGCGCGAGGACGGCTCCAAGGGGCCCGTCGTCACCGCGCGGGCGGCGAACGGCTCGGTGGTCGCGCGCGACAGCAGGTCGTTCGCCGCGAGCACGTCCGGCTGGCAGGCGCTGCAGGTGCTGAGCCCGCGCAAGGCCACCTCGGCCAGGACCCGTTTCACCGTCACCTGCCAGGATCCGCCCTCGGGGCGGGCCGGCACGGGCATGGCCGGGGAACGGGCGCCGCGCGTCACCGTGAGCCTCGCGCGTCCCGCGCCGTCCTCGGGGACGTGCGCGGTGCCCGGCCGGACGGTGACGTTCACCGGGACGGTCAAGGTGTCGCGCACGCCCGCCGGGCTGTCGTACCGGTGGGTGGACAGCGACGGCGGCCCCGAGCCCGCCGAGCGGCTCTGGTTCGCGGCGGGCGGCCCGGCGGTGAAGGAGGTCGTCTCGCGGCGCACGTTCCTCGCCTCGCAGGCGGGGCGGCGCCGGCTGGAGATCCTGGACGGCAGGGGGCGGGTCGTGGCCCGCTCGGACGAGGCGCCGTACCGGGTGACGTGCGCGCCCGGCGGCGAGCCGCAGACCCCGGCGGCGTCCGCCGGGAACGTCCGCGTCACCCCCGCCCGCTACGAGGGCTCGTGCGACCGGCCCGTCGAGTTCGTCTTCCACGCCGACATCGCCGCCAGCGGGCCCGCGAAGGTGACGTACCGGTGGGTGCGCAGCGACGGCACGAGCGTCCCCGGCGAGGTGGTCCTGCCGCGCGACCTCACGACCACCGTCTCCACGACGTGGACCGTGACGGACCCGTCGGCGCTGGCGGGCGGCTCGGCGCGGCTGGAGCTGCTGTCGCCGACGGCCGTGACGACCGAGCCGGCCGCGTTCACGATCAGTTGCGGTGCGGACGCCGTGGCGGTCACCGGCATGGAGATCGTCCCGTTCGAGGAGAAGTGGCCGTGCCCGGGCACCTCGCACCACTACTCGGCGCTCGCGTCGGTCACGCCGACGGCGTCGGCCCGGCTGCCGCTCACGGTCAGCTACCGCTGGCGCTGGGCCGACGGCGGCCACACCGCTCCGCAGACCCACACCTTCACCTCGGCCTCGACGCTGCGCGCCGTGCGGACGTGGGAGGAGTGGACGAGCAAGTCGGGCGAGATCTGGCTGGAGGTGACCGCGCAGGGCAAGGTGACGCGCGGTGAGTCGGCCCGTTACGAGGTGGTCTGCGGGGGCAAGCCGCCGACCGGCTCCTACCCGAAGGTCGTGTCGATCACCAAGGCGTCGGCGACGCCGTCCGAGCACCGCGGCGCGTGCCCGGTGAAGATCAAGGTCAGGGCCGAGATCACCGTGTCCGCGCCGATGGACCTGCCGGTGATCGCGCAGTGGACGGTCGACGAGGTCCGCCAGCCTCTGGTGGACTACGCGAACTTCCCCGCGGGCGGCCCGCTGACCCGGGCCGTGGAGCGCGAGCTGACGGTGAACGCCTCCACCGGGAAGCCGGTGACCGTCTACCTGGAGACGAACCTGCCCAACGTCATGGCCTCCGAGCCGATGACGTACCAGGTGACCTGCACCTGACCCTACGAAAGGAGGGAAGCGGCGTGGCGAAGGGAGCGTCCCGGGCGTCCGGCCTTGATCGGCGGCGTCCCCGGCCCCGATAGTCGGGAGCCATGAACGAACTGCTCGACGGGCTGCTCTCCGACGCCGCCGCCCGGCACGGGGTGATGGGCGCGCAGCTCGCCGTCGTCATGGACGGCGAGCGCGCGCAGGCCGCGGCCGGGGTCGCCAACGCGGAGCTGGGCACCCCGGTGACCGGGGAGACGCTGTTCCAGATCGGCTCCACCACGAAGCTGCACACGGCGGCCCTGGTGCTCGGCCTGGCCGACGCCGGGCTGGTGGAGCTCGACCGGCCGGTCGCCGACCGGCTCCCCGGGCCGCGCCTCCCGCCAGGGCCGCTGCGCGACGTCACGCCGAGGCACCTGCTGTCGATGACGAGCGGGCTGGACAACGGCCCGTACGCCGACACCGGACGCGGCGACGACTGCGTGGCCCGCTACGTGGACCTGCTCGCGGACGTCCCGCCGGTGTTCGAGCCGGGCGAGGGGTTCGGCTACTCGAACGCCTCCACCGTCGTCTCGGGCCTGCTGGTCGAGCGCGTCACCGGCGCCACCTGGGACGCCGCGCTCCGCGACCGGCTCGCCGCCCCGCTGGGGCTCGCGCACACGGTCAGCCTGCCGGAGGAGCTGCCGTACCACCGGGTGGCCGTGGGGCACGACGCGGCGGGGCGGGTGGTGCGGCCGTGGCTGCTCTCGCGCGGGCTGGGGCCTTCGGGCAGCACCCTGTGCTCGACGGCCGCCGACCTGGCCGTCCTCGGGCAGACGCTGCTGGACGGCGGCGTGGCCCCCGGCGGCGTACGGCTGCTGTCGGCCGAGGCGGTCGAGGCGACGCGGACGCCGCACGTCGAGGTGGAGGCGCGCTGGTTCGCGGAGCAGTGGTGCGCGGGGCCGTACACGAAGGTGTGGGACGGCGTCGCCGTGTACGGGCACGGCGGCACCAACCTCGGCGGTTCCTCGACCCTCGTGTGGATCCCTGAGCGGAACGCGGTCCTCGCGGTCACGGCGAACACGCCGTCGCAGGGGTACCCGTTCGCGGAGGAGGTGTTCGGGGCCGTCTGCTCCGAGCTGCTGGGCCTGGCCCTGCCGGTGCGGGAGGAGCCCGACGCGGGCCTGCCGGTGGACGCCTCGCTCTACACCGGCGTCTACGAGACCTGCGACACCCGGTACGAGGTGGCGGAGCGGCCCGGCGGCATCGCCGTGACCACGACGTCGGGCGGCGGCGGTCTCACCTGCGACCTGCTGCCGCTCGGCGGCCACCGGTTCTGGCCGTCGGACGACCGGCTCGGCGGGATGCACCGGTGGGACGTCGCGTTCGTGCCCGGCCGGGACGGCCGGGCGGTGCGCTTCATGAACGGCGCGTTCGCCGCCCGCCGCACCGCCTGACCACGTGACCACTGCCCGTCGCACGGCGTGAGCGGACGTGCGACGTCAGCGGGTGACCAGGCCCGCGTCGTACGCCAGCAGGGCCGCCTGCGTGCGGTTGGCGCAGCCCAGCTTGCCGAGCAGGCGCGAGACGTACCCCTTCACGGTCGTCTCGCTGAGGAACAGCCTGCCGCCGATCTGCGCGTTCGACAGCCCCTCGCCGAGGCAGGTCAGCACCTCCCTCTCCCGCTCGGTCAGCCCGCCCACCAGGTCGCGCGCCTGGTGGCGGGCCGGCTCGGCCGCCGGGAACGCGCCGAACAGCCGCCGCGTCAGCTCGTGCGACACGACGGCGTGCCCCTCGGCCCCGACCCGGACGATGTCGACGAGGTCGTCCGGGTCGGTGTCCTTCAGCAGGAAGCCGGCGGCGCCGCCGCGCAGCGCCCGCACCGCGTACTCGTCGAGGTCGAACGTGGTCAGCACGATCACCTTCGGCGGGTCGGGCAGGGCGCAGACGCGTTCGGTCGCGGCGAGGCCGTCCACGCCCGGCATGCGGATGTCCATGAGCACGAGGTCGGGGGCGAGCACGACGGCCGCCTCCACCGCCTCGGCCCCGTCGTACGCCTCGCCGACGACCTCGATGTCGCCGGCCCGCGACAGGATGGCGCGCAGGTGCGCGCACACCATGCGCTCGTCGTCCACCAGCAGCACCCGGATCGGCCGCCGGGGGCCAGGCCGCCGCGCGGGTGCCCCGGACGCGCCCGTCATGGCGTCACCGCCGGGAGCCGGGCCGTCAGCTCGAACCCGCCGCACGCCGTCGGCCCGGCGTGGAACGCCCCGCCCACCAGCTCCACCCGCTGCCTGAGCCCGAGCAGGCCGGTGCGCGACGACGGCGGCAGCGACCCCGCGCCGCCCCCCGCCCGACGGTCGGCCGCCGTGGTGGTGACGCTGACGAGCAGCACGGCGCCGGCCTGGGCGAGCCTGACCCGGACCGCCGCGCCCGGCGCGTGCTTGCGCGCGTTCGTCAGCCCCTCCTGCACCACCCGGTACGCGGTGCGCCCCAGCGTGGAGGAGACCTCGATGCCGTCGTCCTGGGCCAGCTCGACCGGCAGCCCCGACGCGGCGACCAGCCGTGAGACGTCCACGAGGGCCGGCTGCGGCGCCAGCTCGGCCGGGCCGCGGTCGTGCAGCACGCCGACGACCTCCCGCAGCTCGTCCAGGGCCCGCCTGCCGGTGGCGCGCAGCTCCTCGGCGGCCCGCCTGACCTCCTCGTCGGGGGCGGCCGTCCGCAGCGCGCCCGCCTGCAGCGTCATGAGGCTGACGTGGTGGGTCACCACGTCGTGCATCTCGCGGGCCAGCCGGGTGCGTTCCTCGGCCCTGGCCTGCTCGGCCAGCAGCCGCTGCTCCTTCTCGGCGCGTTCGGCCCGCTCGGCGAGGGCCTCGGCGAGCCGCCTGCGGCTGTCGGCGTACAGGCCGAGGACGGTCGCGGGCACCACCACGAGCCCGCAGATCGACACCAGGTGGAGTGCCACGGCGAGGCTTCCCGCCTCCCACAGGTGGGACATCGTCAGCAGCGCGGCGGCGGCGACCGCGACGAGCAGCCGCCGGTCGCCGCGGTGCGCGCCGAGCGAGTACAGCGCGAACGGCGTGGCGAGCGGCACCTCGACGTAGCCGAGGGGGACCAGCGCGAGCGCGGCCGCGAGCGGGAAGCGCACGCGCGCCAGCAGCGCGGCGGCCCCGGCGACCTGCACCCACAGCCCCTGCCACGGGACGTCGGGCACGAGCGCCATCGGGACCGCGCCGTTGATGGTCAGGTCGCTGGTCACGCCCACCACGCCGACGGCGGCGGCGAGCGCGACGTTCCCGGTCAGCCGCCGGGCGTCGGGAGGCAGTCTCACGGGTCCACGCTAGCCGGGGCCTGGGGCCGTGCCGCGGGCGACGGCGGCGGACCCGACGAAAGTAGGTGCCCGTTCCCTACCTTCGCGACGCGGACGCGCTCCTTCCTCCGCTCGTGGCGGCCCGCGCGCCGGCGCGATCCTCGAACTCCCCTCACCGAGGAGGTTCCTCATGAACGATCCGCCGGAGACGGCTCAGGACCCGGGCGCGCGGCGGCGGCCGCTGGCCAGGGAGGAGGCACGGGCCGTGCTGGGCGTGACGGGCGGCGCCGGGGACAAGCCCCCGCTGCTGCGCACGCTCAGGGAGCACGGGACCGGCCTGTCCTTCATGGCCGGGCTCACCGCCCTGGCCGTCGTCGACACCTTCCAGACGCAGGCCTTCGGCGTCCTCGCGCCCGAGGTGGCGGACGGGCTCGGCGTCGACCTGGGCACGATCACGGCCGTCGTCGGCGCGCACGGCGTCGCCGCCGGGGTCACGCCGTTCGCGGTGGCGGCGCTGCTGCGCCGCCACCCGCACCGGGTCAGGCTCGCGGTCGGCACCGGGTTCGCCTGGAGCGTGGCCACCCTGTTCACCGGCATGGTGACGGGGCCGGCGTCGCTGGCCGCGCTCATGGTGGTGAACGGCGCCACCACCGGCACCGTCGCGCTCCTGCACCCTCCTCTGCTCATGGACGCCTACCCGCCTTCCGCCCGGATGCGGATCATGTCGCTGTACTCGGCGTCGGCGCCGGTGGCGAACATCCTGGCGCCGCTCGTCATCGCCGGGCTGGTGACGTGGCTCGGCATGGACTGGCGGGCGGTGTTCGTCACGCTCGGGGTGCTGTCGCTGCTGGTCTGCCTGCCCACGCTGCGCCTGCGTGAGCCGGTGCTCGGCCGCTGGGACGTGGCCGAGCTGAGCGCGCGCGCCGGGGTGGACCCGCCGCCCGCCGCCGGCGCGCCGGGGTTCCTGGCCACGGTCCGGCGGGTGCTGCTCGTCCCGTCGATCAGGCGGATGGCCGTGGGGTTCACCGCGATCGGCGCGCTCGCCGTGCCGTACGGGGTGGTGATCTCCACGCTGCTGGAGCGCGACTGGGGCCTGTCGGCGGGGCAGCGCGGCCTGTTCACCAGCGCCACCGCGGTGGTGTCGATCGTGGCGCTGGCCCTGTTCGGCGGCCGGGCGGAGGCGGCCTACCGGGCGGGTCCCGCCCGGTTCATGGCGCTCAGCGGAGGCGCGCTGGCGCTCGCGGCGTCGGCGTTCGCCCTGTCGGCGCTCGCGCCCGGCCTGTGGCTGGTGCTCGCGCTGCTGGCGCTGGGCCAGGCGCTGCTCGCGGTCGTCGGCCCGTGCCTGTTCATCGGCGGGCTGTCGGTCGTGCGCCCGCAGGACAGGGCGCACGCCATGGCGGCGCTCGGCCTGATCCTCGCCGCGGGCGGGCTGCTCGGCGCGGGCCTGCTGGGGCTGACGTCGTCGCTGTTCGGCCTGCGGGGCGCGCTGCTGGCGCTGCTCCTGCCCGCCGTCGCCGGGTCGCTGCTCATCGCGACCCTCCACAAGACCCTCCTGAGGGATCTCGACGCCCTCATCGACCACGCGATCGGAGAACGAACCACATGAGAGAGCGCTACGCGCGGGCCGAGGCCCTGCACGTCTCCAGGGAGGCCGCCCTGGTGCACCGGGCGTCCTTGACGCCCGTCTGGGAGGACGGCTCCTTCTGGTACCGGGTGAACACCGCCGACGGCCCGGCCTGCTACCGGGTGTTCCCGGAGACCGGCGAGCGGGTGCCGATCGACGACCCGTCGGGCGAGCCCGCGCCGCCGCCCGAGCTCACCGGCGTCGCGACGTCCCCCGGCGGCCGGTACGCCGTCACCGTCGAGGGCGGGAACCTGCTGGTGAACGGCGAGCCGGTCACCGGCGACGGCGAGCCCGACCACCGCTACGCCCAGCCGAGCGACCAGGGCGGGCTGCCGATCGTGGCGCTGCAGGCCGGCATGAGGGTGCCGCCGCTGGTGGTGTGGGCGCCCGACGGCCGCAGGTTCGCCACGCTGCGGGTGGACCAGCGGCACGTCCCCCTGCTGACGATGACGCAGTCGTGCCCGCCCGGCGGCGGCCCCCGCCCGCTCGCCCACACCCTGCGGTACGAGATGCCGGGCGACCCGCTGCCCACGTTCCAGCAGATGATCTTCGACGCGGAGACCGGGGCGCGGGTGGACGTCGCCGTCGAGCCGCTGCCGTTCACCCACGACGCGCCGCACGCGGTGGGCCGGGTGTGGTGGGAGGACGACGACACGCTCTGGACCCTGTACGCCACGCGCGGCCAGCGGGCGGCCAGGCTGTACCGGATCGACGCCCGCACCGGCGCCGCCGAGGTCGTCCTGGAGGAGCAGGCGGAGACGTTCATGCCGTCGGCGGCCACGATCGTCGAGCCGCCGCTCGTCCGCACCAGGGGCGAGGAGGTGCTGTGGTACTCGGCCCGCTCCGGCTGGGGCCACCTCTACCTGTACGCGGGCGGCGAGCTGCGCAACGCCGTCACCGGGGGCGAGTGGCTGGTGCGCGACGTGCTGCGCGTCGACTGGGACGCGCGCGAGGTGCTGTTCGTCTCCGGCGGGCACGGCTCCGACCCGTACCACCGGCGGCTGTGCCGGGCGGACCTGGACGGCGGCGGCGTCACCGTGCTCACCCCCGAGGACGCCGACCACCAGGTCTTCGTCTCCCCCGACGGCCGCTGGGTGGTCGACACCCACGCCGCCCCCGGCACGCCGCCCGTCACGGTGCTGCGCGACGCCGGCGGCGCGGTGGTCGCCGAGCTGGAGCGGGCCGACCTGAGCCGCCTGGAGAAGGCGGGCTGGCGGGCTCCGGAGCCGTTCACGGTCAAGGCCGCGGACGGCGAGACCGACCTGCACGGCCTGCTCTACCTGCCGGGCGACTTCGACCCGGGCGAGCGCTACCCCGTGCTCGACTCGATCTACAACGGGCCGCAGATCACCCGGCAGCTCCGCACCAGCCTGCGCGGCTTCACGATCGACCCGTACCTGCTGGACCCGGCGGGCGGCGCGCCGATGTTCGCCCAGCTCGGCCTGGCGGTCGTGGTGCTGGACGGGCGCGGCACCCCGTACCGGTCGAAGGCGTTCCAGGACGTCTCGTACGGCGACCCGGCGGGCACGGCCGGGCTCGACGACCACGTGGCCGCCATCAGGCAGCTCGCCGCCGAACGCCCCTACCTCGACCTGAGCAGGGTCGGGATCATCGGGCACTCGGCGGGCGGCGCCGCCGCGCTCAACGCGGCGCTGCGGCACCCGGAGTTCTTCACCGCGGCGGTCGCGTCCGCGGGCGACCACGACCACAGCGGCTACTACGCCATCTGGGGCGAGACGTACCAGGGGCCGCCGCCGCGGGACTACGCGGCGGGCTCGCCGCTCCCGCTCGCCGGCGAGCTGCGCGCCAAGCTGCTGCTGCTGTTCGGCGAGATGGACGACAACTGCCATCCCGGCCTGTCGCTGCGCGTCGTGGACGCGCTCGTCGCCGCCGACAGGGACTTCGAGATGCTCATGGTCCCCAACGCCGCCCACGGCTACGGGGCGGCCGAGCCGCACGTCCTGCGCCGCCAGTGGGACTTCCTCGTCCGGCACCTGATCGGCGCGCAGCCGCCGGCCGGCTACCGCATCGCCCCCGCCTCCGTCGGAGCCACCTCATGACCGCGTCTCCCCTGTCCCCGAGTCGCGCGCTCCCCTCGGCCGCCGAGCTGGGCGACCGGCTCGCCGCCCTGGCCCGCGAGCACGGCGTCACCGGCGCGGCGGTCGCCGTCGGGCTGGGCGACGCCGTCGTCGAGGCCGCCACCGGCGTGCTCAACACCCGCACCGGCCACCCGGTCACGACCGGGTCGCTGTTCCAGGTGGGCTCGGTCGCCAAGGTGTGGACGGCCACGCTCGTCATGCAGCTCGTCGCCGAGGGGAGGCTGTCGCTCGACGACACGGTCCGGTCGGTGCTGCCCGGCTTCGCCCTCGCCGACGAGGACGCCGCCGCCCGCGTCACCGTCAGGCAGCTCCTCACGCACACGGCCGGGTTCGAGGGCGACGCGCTCATCGACACCGGGCGCGGCGACGACGCCGTGGAACGCCTCGTCGCCCTGATGGGGGACCTGCCGCAGCTGTTCCCGCCGGGCGCGATGTGGTCGTACAGCAACGCGGGCTACTGCGTGCTCGGCCGGATCGTCGAGGTGCTGCGCGGCCTGCCGTTCGGGGCCGCGCTGAAGGCCCACCTGGCCGCCCCGCTCGGCCTGACCCATGTCGCCACCTGCGCCGACGAGGCCATCCTGTACGACGCCGCGGTGGGCCACGCGGGCGGCGAGCCGGTGCCCGTCTGGTCGATCCTGCGCTCGAACGAGCCCGCGGGGTCCAGCCTGGCCATGCCGGCGCGCGACCTGCTGGCGTTCGCGCGCATGCACCTGCGGGGCGGCCTGGCCGACGACGGCAGGCGGGTGCTGCCGGAGGAGCCGGCGGCGCTCATGCGGGAGCCGCAGGTCGAGCTGCCCGACCTCGGGCGGACGTCGTCCGCGGGGCTGGGGTGGGAGCTGCAGCGCTGGCGGGGCGGGGTGGTGGCCGCGCATGACGGCTCCACGCCGGGGCAGGCCGCCTCCCTGCGGGCGGTTCCCGGGGCGGGCGTGGCGGCCGTGCTGCTGACCAACGGCGGCGACCCGGACCCGCTGCGGGCGGGCCTGCTCCACCCGCTGGTGGAGGAGCTGGCCGGCCTGCGGGCCCCGGCCGCGCCGGCGCCGCCGTCGCCCCCGCTGCCCGTGGACGCCGCCCGCTACACCGGCCGGTACGTCTCGGACGCCGTGACCTGGGACGTGGAGGCGGACCCCGACGGCGACCCGGTGTCGCTGTGGCTGACCGCCACCCCGCTCGGGGTGTTGGCGGAGCACGGCGGCGCGCAGCGGTTCCGCCTGGTGCGGCTGCGGGGCGACGCGTTCGTGTTCGCCGAGGCGCGGGGCGGGACGCACAGCGTGGTGGCGTTCGTGCCGGACGGCGAGCGGATCGCCTTCCTCCACACCGGCCGGGCGAATCCGCGGCTCACCCATTGATCCGTATGCTGTACGGTATGGCGTACGGCAACAGAGAGGGGACCTCACCGTGTACCAGCCGAGTGACGCCGAGCTGAAGAGCGTGGACGACTGGTTCGCCCGGTACGACGCGCTGGCCGACGAGGGGGCGATCGAGCAGCTCGCCGACCTCGCGGTCTTCCCGATGAACCTCGCCACCGACGTGCCGGGCGGCACCGCCGCCGTCTGGCAGTGGACGCGCGAGGAGTACGTCGAGGCGATGAAGGAGGCCATGGGCGGAGGCACCGCCGGGCTCGGCCTGACGTCGGTCAGGACGCCGCGTTTCGTCAGCGAGAACCTGGTGGTCGTGGAGACCGAGGCGACGATGACGGTCGAGGGCCGCACGGAGCGCATGCACTACGCCGACCTGCTGGTGCGCACGGCGGACGGCTGGGCGTTCCAGACGATGGTGCAGGCCGGCTGGGGCCACGGCTGGCCCCCGGCCACGCGCGGCTGACCCCGGGCGACCCGCCCCGGGCCGGGCGGCCGGTCCGGGGCGGGCGGCCGGTCCGGGGCGGGCGGCCGGTCCGGGGCGGGCGGCCGGTCGGGGGCGGTACCGCCGGTCCGGGGCGAGGCGGGTGCGGGCGAGCGGGTCAGCTCCGGGCCGCGCCCGCCTGGTCCAGGGCGGCACGCAGGTCGCGGGCGAGGGCGCCCGCGTCCCCCATCTTCCAGAAGTGCAGGTAGAACAGGCGCGGCTGCTCGTACAGCAGGTGGTTGTGCAGCTCGACGACCGTCAGGCCGCGCTCGCGCAGCGCCCTGATGACCGGGTTGACGTGCTCGGCCGTCATGGTGAAGTCGCCGTTGACCGCGGCCCGCCCACCACCGAGCGGCTGGAACATCAGCAGCGTCGACGCCTCCATCGGCGCGGGCAGCCGGATGCCCGCCCGGGTGTCGACGATCTTCGCCGCCACCGGGACGTGGTACTGCAGCACGCCGTTCTCGTCCTCGCCCTTCGCGCCGATCACGCGGTTCAGCGCGGCCACGTCGAGCGCGACCGGAGGCTCCTTGCCCTCCTTCTGCCCGAGCGGGATGCCGGTGCGCGAGAGCGCGGCGCGCACGGTCCTCGCCATCGCGACGGGGTCACCGTAGCCGACGTAGTGCAGCCACCACAGCCGGGGCGTCTCGTCCTGCAGGTGCTTGTGCAGCGCGGTGACCTCCACGCCGCCCCGCTGGAGGCGGTCGGCCACCGGGCCCACCTCGTCCGCCTTCAGCGTCGCCTCGCCGATCATCACCGCCCCGCCCGCGGCCTTGTCGTGGAACGCCGCCTCGGCGCCCAGCTCCATGCCCGGGTTCTCGGCCACCCCGGCGTTGACCACGCGCAGGTCGGTGCGCAGCCACTCCGCCGTGTGCACGCCCCCCTCCTCCGGCTTCAGCTCCTTGCCGATCGCCGTGCCGACCGCCTTCCAGTCGACGCCCTGGCGGGCCTGCGCGGGCTGCGCGAACGCCGCGCCGGACGGCACCGCCAGCGCCGCCGCGACGACGGCCGCCACCGCGGGCCGGGCCAACGACCTCCTGCGAGCCTTGAACGTACGCGGCCGGGCCATGGGCGCCCCCTGTTCCGCCGGGCGACGCATCGGCCGTCGGCGGGCCGGTGCCGTCGGCTCTCGGCTGATCTCGACTGATGCCGCCCTCCCGTCCAGTCTAGGCACCGGTGGTCAGGGGCGTTCGCGGTAGAGGTCGGCGAGGAGCGCGACCGCCGCGTGGGTGGCCGGGTGGGGGTCGTGGCGGCGCCAGATCAGGTGCACCGGCACCGGGTCGGCGTCGCGCAGCAGGCGGTAGGCGATGCCGTCGCGGCGGTACTGGGTGACCGTGGCGTGCGGGGTGACGCCGACGCAGCGGCCGGTGGCGATGGCGGCGAGCCAGTCGTCGATGTCGTGCGTGTACTCCAGGGCGGGCCGGGCGTCCTCGGGCCACAGGTTCGCGGTGGTGGTGCCGGTGCGGCGGTCGACGACGAGGGTGCGCTCGCGGACCTCGTCCAGGCGGATGCCGCGCCGCCTGGCCCAGGGGTCGTCGGCGGCCATGGCGACGTAGCGGCGCTCGTGGCCGACGAGGGCGTGGGCGTGGCGACGGGTGTCGACGGGCGTGCGGATGACGGCGAGGTCGCACAGCCCTTCCGCGAGGCCGCCGGTGGGCGTGTTGTGGCGGATCAGGTGGAGCTCGACGCCGGGGTGGCGGTCGTGCCACCGGCGCTGGAACTCGGCGGTGTGCCGGCCCATCGCCGACCAGGCGTGGCCGATGCGCAGCCGGGCGTGGCCGGTGGTGGCCTCGCGCAGGAGGTCGTCGGCCTCGGCGAGCAGGTGGCGGGCGCGGGCGAGCACCTGCACGCCGGCCGTGGTCGGGGTGACGGTGCGGCTCGTACGGTGCAGCAGCCGCACGCCGAGGATCTTCTCCAGCGCGATCAGGGTGCGGGAGACGGCGGCCTGGGAGACGCCGAGGTCGAGCGCGGCGTCGGTGAAGCCGCCCGCGTCGACGATCGCGACGAGGCAGCGCAGGTGCCGGAGTTCGAGGTCCGGGCGGCCCTCATCCATGCGTCCAGCGTATAGGTGATGCGTCGGATGCATTTTGCGCATGCGCGCCGCTGCCCGATGGTGGTGGGCATGGCGATGCGGACGCGGAGCGGCGGGACCGCCACGGCGGGGGCGCGTACCGGCAGGTGGGCCGGGGTGGCGCTCATGCTGGGCAGCGGGCTGTCCAACCAGGTGGGGGCGGCGGTCGCCGCGCTCGCCTTCCCCGTGATCGGGCCGGTCGGCGTCGTGGCGGTGCGCCAGTGGGTGGCGGCGGGCGTGCTGCTGGCGGCGGGGCGGCCGAGGCCGTGGACGTTCACGGCGGCGCAGTGGCGTCCCGTGCTGGGTCTCGCCGTGGTGTTCGCCATGATGAACCTCTCCCTGTACGAGGCCGTCTCCCGCATCGGTCTCGGCCTCGCGGTCACGCTGGAGTTCCTGGGCCCGCTGGCGGTGGCGCTGGCGGGCTCGCGCCGCCGCGCGGACCTGGTGTGCGCCGTCGCCGCCGCGGGCGCGGTGGCCGTCCTCACCCGGCCGCGGCCGGCCACCGACTACCTGGGCATCGGCCTGGCGCTGCTGGCGGCGGCCTGCTGGGGCTGCTACATCCTGCTCAACCGCACGCTGGGCGCGCGCCTGCCCGGCGCGCAGGGCTCGGCGGCGGCCGCGGCGGTGTCCGGGCTGCTGTACGCGCCGGTGGGCGCGGTGGCGCTGTGGCTGCGCCCGCCGACCGCGCCGGCGCTCGCGTGCGCGCTGGCGGCCGGGGTGCTGGCGTCGGCCGTCCCGTTCCTGGCCGACGCGCTCGCGCTGCGCCGCGTCCCCGTGCACTTCTTCGGGATCTTCATGAGCGTCAACCCGGTGCTGGCGGCGCTGGTCGGCACGGTGGTGCTCGGGCAGCGGCTGGACGCGGCCTCCTGGGCGGCGATCGCGGTCGTCGTCACGGCGAACGCGACCGCCGTCACGACCGCCGCCCGCCGCTGACTCCGTGTTGGTCCTCAGAGGTCTGAGGACTGATATCTTGTCGCCATCGCGACGGACATGGGAGGGAGCGCGTCGAGTGACGAAGTCGCCGGGACTGCGGCACGGCCCAGTCGTGCCGCAGCTGGAGAGCCTGCTGCGCGAGCGCATCAGGCAGGGGCGGTGGAAGAGCGGCGAGCGGCTGCCGAGCGAGGTGCGGCTGGCCGCCGAGCTCGGGGTCGGACGTTCGACGGTGCGCGAGGCCGTCCGGCTGCTGGCCCACGACGGCTGGCTGGTCGTGCGGCACGGGTCGGGCACCTTCGTCGCCGACCCTCCTCCCTCCGCGGGCGAGGACGGCGACCTGCGCGGGCTGCTGCGCCGGGCGCGGGTGCTGGAGGCGTTCGAGGTCCGCAGGGCGCTGGAGGTCGAGGCGGCCAGGCTGGCCGCCGCCCGCATCAGGCCGGAGGACGTCGAGGAGCTGCGCGCCCTGCTGCACGGCCGCCAGGAGCGCCTCGGCGGCGACCCGGCCGCGTTCGTGGACGCCGACCTCGGCTTCCACCGCGCGGTCGTGGACCTCGCCGGCAACGCCGTGCTCTCCGGCCTGTACGCCACCGTGCAACCGGTGCTGCGCGCCGCGCTGGTCGAGCTGGTCGTCCACGAGACCGACCTGCCCGACATGTCGTACGCGCACGCCGACCTGCTCACCGCCCTCGCACACGGCGACGCGGACGGCGCCATCGCCGCCACCGTCGAGCACCTCGACGCCGTCATCACGCTGGTGAGGTCCGGGGAGGGCGGCCGATGACCGTCTCCCGTCCGTGCGACACCGGGCCCGTGCTGCGGGCCGACGCCGTCGCCATCGTCCGCGACGGCCGTCACCTGCTGCGCGACGTCTCGCTCACCGTGAACCGCGGCGAGCACTGGGCGCTGCTCGGCGCCAACGGCGCCGGCAAGAGCACCCTGCTCGGCCTGCTCGGCGCCGTCACCCACCCCACGCGCGGCCTCGTCCAGGTGCTCGGGCGCACGCTCGGCCGCGTGGACGTCCGCGAGCTGCGCTCCTACCTCGGGCACGTCAACCCGCGGCACGCCCCCGACGGCCCCCTGACGGTACGCGAGGTCGTCCTGACCGGCCTGACCAACACCGCCGCGTTCGTCCCCCGCTGGACCCCTTCGCCCGAGGAGGCGGAGCGGGCCGACCGGCTCGTCGCCATGCTCGGGATGGCCGCCAGGAGCGGCGCGTCCTGGGCGACGCTGTCGCAGGGCGAACGCGGACGCGCCCTCATCGCCCGCGCCCTCATGCCGCAGCCGCGCCTGCTGCTGCTCGACGAGCCCGCCACCGGGCTCGACCTGGCCGCCCGCGAGCAGCTCCTCAGCAGCATCGACGCCCTGCGCGCCGAACACCCCACGCTGGCCACCGTCCTGGTGACCCACCACCTGGAGGAGCTCCCCGCCAGCACCACGCACGCCATGCTGCTGCGCGACGGGCGCTGCCTGGCCTCCGGCCCGGTCGGCGACGTGCTCACCACCGACCTGGTCAGCGCCTGCTTCGACCACCCGGTGCTGATCGTCCGAGGCGACGACGGCCGGTGGAGCGCGCGGGCCGGCCGCGCTCCCGCCGCGCTCCCCCGCTGACGTCCGCGGCGGCTCCCCGCGCCGTCCGGACCGCCGAGGGGGCGACGTCACCCGGCCAGGAGCAGGGTCGCGGCGCGCCGTACGGACCGGATGTCGTCGTCGGTGGGGCCGCCGTCACGCAGGGTGCGCCGGGCCACGGCGTAGGGGAGATCGACGACGGCGAGGACGACGTCGCCGAGGGCGTGCCCGGTGCCGGCGGCGACCGCGGCGAGCGCCTCCCCCAGGGCGCGCCGGTTGGCCTCGGCCCGTTCGGCGAGCGCCGGCGAGACCTCGCCGCGCAGCAGGTCGCGCAGCGCGTGGCGCATCAGCAGGGCGGCGTCGCCGGGCTCGGCCCGGCACCAGGTCAGGACGGTGACCGCCGCCCGGACGCCGCCCTGGGCGTCGGGGGGGTTCAGGGCGTCGAGGTAGGCGCGCAGGAAGCGGTCCTGGGCGCGGAGCCAGGCGGCGGCGACGAGGTCGTCGCGGCGCGGGAAGCGGTGGTAGACCGAGCCGCTGGAGGCGCCGGTGGCCAGGCAGACGGCCCTGGCGGAGGCGGCGGCGGGTCCGCCGTCGAGGACCAGCGCGCGCACGGCGTCGAGCAGGGTGTCCGTGGAGTGCTTGACGGGCTGGGGCATGAACTAGAGACTACTCTCTAGTTCATTCCGCGAACAGTCACCAGGAGCAGATGTGGTCCTGAACGTGCACGAGCGGCGGCTCGCGGCGCCCGCGGCCCGCGCCGGGGCGCTGATCGACTCTCTGGCCGGGCAGGACGACCGGCTCTGGCCCCACGACCGGTGGCCGGCGATGCGCTTCGACCGGCCGCTGCAGGTCGGGGCGGAGGGCGGCCACGGGCCGGTCCGCTACCGGGTCGAGCACTACCGGCCGGGGACACGCGTCCGCTTCCGCTTCCGGGCTCCGGCGGGGTTCGACGGCTACCACGAGTACGAGGTGCGCCCGCTGGGCGACGGCGGATGCGTGCTGCGCCACTCGCTGGTCATGTCCACGCGCCCGCCGGCGTGGCTCACCTGGCCCCTGGTGTTCCGCCCGCTGCACGACGCCCTGCTGGAGGACAGCCTCGACAAGGCGGAACTTAGCCTGGGCGCCGGCCCGCGGCCGCCGCGCCGGTGGAGCGTCCGCGTCCGACTGCTGCGGTCGCTGGCCTCGGCCGTCTCCCGCTGACCGCCACCCCGGTCCTGGGGTGCCGCACCGCCCGGTCGCGCCCCTTGGCGCGCGACCTCGGGCGGCGTGCGGGCGGGGGCGTCAACGCGGTGGTCGGCTCGGGCACGTTGATCTACCTTTCCCGTCCTGCTGGCCACCGGGCTGCCCCCGGTCACGGCGACGGTGTCGAACGCGCTGGGGCTGATCCCCGGCTCGGTCGGCGGCGCCATCGGCTACCGCAGGGAGCTCGCGGGGCAGGGCCGGCGGGTCGTGCGGTTCGGCGCGGTGGCGGTGCACGGGGGCCACTTCGCCGCCGCCCAGGGCATCGTCTACACGGCCCTGACGGGGACGCTGCTCGACGAGGACGCGCAGCGCGTCAACGCCGTCAAGAACGTCCTCGTCGCGCTGGTCAACATCGTGGCGGTCGGCGCCGTGTCCATCGGCCACCTGCTGCTGAGCTGAGGCGTTCTCGCGCGCGCCGGCGCGACGAGGCCCGGGGCCCCGGCTGCGGGTGCGCCCGTCACGCCAGCACGGGCAGGCTCCGGTCCAGACCGGTGACGTGCAGCAGCCTCGACAGGTACGGCCGGGGCGCGGCCAGGGCGAGCGTGACGCCCATCGGCCTGGCCCGCCGCTGGACGCCGACCAGGACGGCGAGCCCGGCGGCGTCGCAGAAGGTCAGTGCGGACAGGTCGAGGATGAGCAGGCTCGTGCTGGACTGCAGGACGCCGAGCAGGCGCCGACGCAGCGCGGCACTGCTGAAGGCGTCGATCTCGCCGGTGAGGCGGATGACGGTCGGAGCCGACGGGTCGGCTCGGCCGAGCGGGAAGACGTCGATGACGGTCACGGGACGCTCCGATCGGAGAACGGGCACGGCACGGGCCAGGTCCGGGTGGACGCCATGTGCCGGGATGCCGGGTGGGAGGTCGTCCCTCAGCGGCTCGGGATGCGCGAGGAGGTTCTGGATCATGATGGCCGGCCTGACTGGGCCCTGCGGAAGCGCCGGGAGCTGTCGATCGCCGAAGGCGACGCCGACCTGGATGCCAACGCTCGGAAAGTCCTCGGTGTCTCCAGCGTACGTCTCGGGCCGGGATAGCGCCGCCACCGCGGGTAAAGCCCTGTCCCCGCTTCGGAAGGCCCCGCGGGGCACCGGTCGCGGGCTGTCGCCGACGTGGGCGGGTGCCACAGGCACGGCGCGGGCGGGGCCGGAGCTCATCGGCCGCCCGCGCCAGGTCGGCGGGAGTCGCCGTCGAGGGAGCCGGGCGACTGGAGCCTGCGGAGCTCCGGGCAGGT
Source organism: Nonomuraea pusilla (assembly GCF_900109355.1). Classification (GTDB taxonomy): domain Bacteria; phylum Actinomycetota; class Actinomycetes; order Streptosporangiales; family Streptosporangiaceae; genus Nonomuraea; species Nonomuraea pusilla. The sequence continues at coordinate 153,972 of NZ_FOBF01000002.1, read as the reverse complement.
GGCCGACAGGCCGGCGAGGCTTCCCCGGCCCACCGCGCGGCCCCGGTCGAGGCGGCGCGGCGGCGGCCGGTGCGGGCAGGAGCAGGCGGAGGACGCGCCTACCTGAGGCGGCCCTCCCGCGGGTGTGCGAGGTCGGTGGAGGTGAGGACGTCAAGCGTCATGTCCTTAGCGTGAGATGCCTGGATGTGCCGGGTGGACATGACCGTGGTCCTCATCTCGCCCTCCTCCGCCGCGGGAACCCGCGCCGCTCCCGGGTGGGAACGCGCGCCGCAGGAGAGTAGAACAGCCGGGACGGCCGCCGGGCAACCCTTTTACCGCCGGTCCCGGGCACGCCCCCGTGGCCGAGTGCCCGTACCGGACGGATCAGCAGCAGCGCGGCCACCACGCCGCCGGCCACGGTCGCCGAGCCCAGCAGGAAGGTCCGCGGCTCGACCAGCAGGGCGGCCGGTCCGGCCAGCGCCTGGCCGACCGCCATGCCCGCGACCGACCCGGCCACCTGGTAGGCCGAGACCCGGTTGAGGACGTCAGGCGCGACCTGCGTCTGCACGCTGGTCGACCACATCACCGACCAGAACGCCCACGCGCATCCCCCGAGCACGTGCCCGGCCATCAGCACCGGCAGCGGCGAGCCGAGGGCGACCGTCAGCGGCACCGCGACGTACCCGGACAGCGCCACCGCTCCCGCCGCCAGCGGCCGGCGCGGCCGGAGCCGGATCGCGATCAGCCCGCCCGCCACCGTGCCCAGGCCGAGCGCCGCCATCACCCAGCCGTAGTCGGCCCCGATGACCTGCGACGACAGCGGCACGTACGGCCCGACCACGAGGACCCCCCAGAACACCCAGACCAGGATGACCGACCACATCCAGCTCCTGGCCCTGAACTCGTGCCAGCCTCGGCGCAGATCGCTCAGCACGTCCGCGGGCTCCCGCCTGGGTGCGGCGACGCGGACCAGCAGCAGGCACACCGCGCTGACCAGGAACGTCCCGGCGTCCAGCGCGTAGACGAGGACGGGGCCCGCCGTCAGCACGAGGACCCCGGCCAGCGCCGGCCCGGCCAGCTGCGTGATCGCCTCGGCGATCTTCAGGACGGCGTTGGCCCGCTGCGGATCGCGGGCGACGAGCGGCACCATCCCGTTCACCCCGGGCTCGAACATCCCGGCCGCGGTGCCGGACGCGAACGCCGTCACCAGCAGCAGGGCGTACGGCGGAGCGCCGTCGGCGAAGGCGAACGCCACCGCGCCCTGGGTGACGATCCGCACCACGTCCGCGCAGATCATCACGGTCCTGGGGCCGAGGCGGTCGGCGAGGACCCCGCCGAAGAGGATGAAGAGGACGGCGGAGGCGGTCCAGACGGCCAGCACGTAGCCGACTCCCGCGATGCCGTACACCTGGCCGATCGCGAGCGCGGCGGCGACGGGCATCATGGCGTCGCCGAGCAGTGAGATCGTCCGGGCCCCGAAGTAGAGGGTGAAGTTCCTCGTCCACATGACGACCAATTCTGGATATTTCAAGATCAGAGCACTGGTGTCCTAGATGACATCAATAGATACATTTGCGCCATGATCCCAGCGCCACCCCCCGCCACACTCCCGGTGTGCACCCCGGCGCCTCCCCCGCCCGACCCGCACCGCGTGGTCGCCCTGGTCGGCGACAACCAGGAGCTCTACCCCGTCACCTCGGCGTCGGCGGTCTTCGGCTACCAGGGTCACGAGATCCCCCAGCGCTACAGCTTCCGCCTCTGCGCCGAACGCCCCGGCGCGCTCACCACCACCCTCGGCGTCCCCATCCACGTCGAACACGGCCTCGACACCCTCGACAGCGCCGACACCGTGGTCATCGCCGGCTGGACGATCGCCCCCACGCCCGCCGTGCTCGACGCCGTAGCCGGAGTCCACGCCAGAGGCGGCCGGATCGTCGCCGTCTGCGCCGGGATCTACATCCCCGCCGCCCTCGGTCTGCTCGACGGCCGCCGCGCCTCGGTCCACTGGGAACTCACCGCCGACCTGGCCGCGCGCCACCCCCGCATCGTCCCCGACGACACCGTCATCTACGTGGACCACGGCGACGTCGCCACCGCCGGAGCCTCGGCCGCCACCCTGGACCTCTGCCTCCACCAGGTCCTCCAGGAGCACGGCGCGTCCCACGCCATGCGCATCGGCCGCCAGCTCGCCGCCGGGCCGCACCGCGAGGGCTGCCAGCGCCAGTACCCGCCTCTCCCCACCACCGGCCCCATGCCGGACTCCCTGGCGGGACTGCTGGAATGGCTGCTCGCCCGCCTGGCCGACCCCGTCACCGTGGAGGACATGGCCGCCTTCTCCGGTGTCTCCCCCCGCACCCTCACCCGCCAGTTCGGCGACCAGCTCGGCGTCCCGCCGGCCCGCTGGCTGCTGGAACGCCGCCTGGCCGCCGCCCGCGCGCTGCTGGAGGACACCGACCTGCCGGTCGAGGCCATCGCCACCCGGGTCGGCCTCTCCTCGGCGGTCAACCTGCGCCGCCGCTTCCACACCGCGCTCAACACCACCCCGGCCGCCTACCGCCGGTCCTTCCGCTGAGTGTCCCGGCCCCTCCGGCCCGCCGGGGCGGCGTTCAGCGCTCGATCGTCCAGTCCGGCGCCCAGGTCCCGGCGGCGCCGTGGCCGGGCGCGGCGGCGGCGAGGTGGGCGCGGAGGGTGGCCAGCGCGGGGTGGGGGTCGTCGCGGCGCCACAGGAGCGAGTGCGGGTAGACCGGTGTGGGGTCGGTCACCGGGACGCGGCGCAGGCCGTGGCCGGCGGGCCAGACGAGGCGGGTCCGCCCGCCCATGAACGTGGCCAGGGCCGGGGTGTCGGCGATGGTGTCGAGCAGCGCGTCGGAGCCGAAGTTGGGGCCGGTCGCCTCGATGGTGAGACCGAACTCGGCGACCAGGTCGGCGTAGTAGGCGGCCCACTCGGTTCCGGGGAGGAGGCCGGGCATCCAGATCCGGTGCCCGGCGAGCTGGGCGACGGTCACCGACCTGGCGCCGGCCAGCGCGTGGGCGGGACCGACGAGGAGTTCGAGCGGCTCGTCCAGCACCCGGACCGACGCGATGTCCTCGGGAAGGGGCCGGCCGGGCATGGCGACGGCGCGGAAGGACGCGTCGATCGTGCCGGACCGGATGGCGGCGACGGCCTCGCCGATGTCGATCAGCATCACCACGTCGAGGTCGATCTCGGGGTGCGCGCGGTGGAAGCCGCGCATCAGGCCCGACGCCGCGCTGCGTGAGGCGATCATGTCGACGCGCAGCGGGCGGCGTCCGGCGCGCACGGACGCGGCCGCGCGCTCGGCGACGCGCAGCAGCTCCCGGGCGTGGGGCAGGAACGCCTGCCCGTCGATGGTGAGCTCCGCGCCGCGCGGCGTGCGGGTGAACAGCCGCACGCCGAGGTCGCGCTCCAGCGCGGCGATGCGCTTGGAGACGGCCTGCTGCGTGACCGCCAGGTCGGCGGCGGCCTCCTGGAACTGTCCCGCGTCGGCGGCGGCGAGGAAGGTCCGGACGGTGTCGAGGTCCATGCTGGACACCCTACGGATACAACCAGCCGTTGTGGTCGGGGGGCCCTGCGGTTGTTTGATCTCCACGTATGGCGCTCGCTTTGATGCTTCCGATCGCGGATCGGTTGTGCGGGTGAGTGACGAGGAGCGTCGGACATGGGGAACGGGCACCGGTTGGGACGGCGGTTCGGGTGGCTCTGGGGAGCGTACGGGACGAGCGCGCTCGGCACCTGGCTCGCCTTCGGCGCGTTCCCGCTGATCGCGGTCCAGGTGCTGCACGCGGGGCCGGCGGAGGTCGCGGCGCTGTCCTCCGTGGGGGCCCTGGCGGGCGCGGCCCTGGCGGTGCCGCTGGGCCCGTGGGTGGAGTTCCGCCGCAAGCGGCCGGTGCTGATCGGGACGGACCTGGTGCGGTGCGCGGCGCTGCTGACGATCCCCGCCGCGTTCGCGCTCGGCGCGCTCACCTTCGTCCAGCTCCTGCTGGTCTCGGTCGTGGTCGCGGCGGCCGACATCACCTTCCGCGCCGCCTCCGGCGCTTACATGAAGACGCTGCTGCGGGCCGAGGACCTGCTCGTCGCCAACGCCCGCCTCGAGTCCACGGCCTGGACGACCACGATCATCGGCCCGCCACTGGGCGGCGCCGCGATCGGGCTCCTCGGTCCGGTGGCGACGGTGGTGGCCGACGCGGTCAGCTACCTGCTCTCGGCCCTGGGCCTCCGCGCGGCGGGCGGCCGGGAGCCGCGTCCCGAGCGCCGGGAGGCCGCGCGCCCGCGGGCCGGGGACCTGCTCGACGGCTGGCGGCACATCCTCGCCGACGCGACGCTGCGTCCGCTGTTCTTCAACACCGCCTTGTTCAACGGCCTGGTGATGGCCACCGACGCGCTGCTGGCCGTCCTGATGCTCGGCCGGCTCGGGTTCGCGCCGTGGCAGTACGGCCTCGCCTTCGCCGTGCCCGCGATCGGGGGGCTGCTCGGCTCGCGGCTGGCCCGGCCGCTCGTCACCCGGTTCGGGCAGCACCGGGTCCTGGTCGTGGCCGGGGTGCTGCGCGCGATCTGGCCCTTCGGGCTGGCCTTCGTGGGGCCGGGCGCCGGAGGGCTGCTGCTGGTGATGGGGGTCGAGCTCGGGCTCATCTTCTGCTGCGGGGTGTTCAACCCCGTCTGCGCCACCTACCGCCTGGAGCGCACGGCGACCGGACGGGTCGCCCGCACGCTGTCCGCCTGGTCGGTGACGGCCAAGGCCTCGACCGCGCTCCTGACGGCCGCGTGGGGCGTGCTCGGCGCCCTGCTCGGCCCGCGTACGGCCATCGGCCTGGCCGGCGTGCTCCTGCTGGCGACCCCGCTGCTGCTCCCCCGCCGCGCCGCGGCGCCCTTCGACGAGCGGAAGCCGGAGCCGGGGCCCGAGCCGAAGCCGGCGCCCGCACCTGCACCTGCCCAGAGCCGGGGTTGACGCGCCGCCGCGGCCGTCACCGCGATCGGGCCGCGCCGGCCCTGCCGGAGCGCGCCCCCTGTACAGCCGGCCCTGGCGCGCGATCGCGCGAGTCAGGGCGACCATCACCCAAGGAGAGAACATGACCGCCACGCCCCCGGCGCTGGACCCCAGGACGTCCGCGCTGCTCGTCATGGACTACCAGGAGGGGATCCTGGCCTCGCTCCCCGGCCCGGCGGACCGGGAAGCGCTGCTGACGCGGGTGGCCGGCGCCATCGCCGACATGCGGGCGCACGGAGCCGCCATCGCCTACGTACGAGTGGGATTCACCGACGCCGACTGGGCGGCGATCCCGCCGGCCAACATCGCCTTCTCCTTCCTCGGCGGGCAGCGCCTCATGCACCACGCGGATCCCGCCGCGGACATCCACCCCCGGCTCGCCCCCGAGCCCGGCGACATCACCGTCCGCAAGACCCGCTACGGCGCGCTGTCCACGACGGACCTGGACCGGCGGCTGCGGGATCGCGGGATCACCACCCTGGTCGTCGCCGGCCTCACCACCAGCGGCGCCGTCCTGTCCACCGTCACCGACGCCGCCGACCGCGACTACCGGCTCTACCTCCTCTCCGACGGCGTCGCCGACCCGGACCCGCAGGCCCACCGGACCCTGATGACCGGCGTCTTCCCGAGGCTGGCCCACGTCGTCGACACCGCCGGGCTGCGCTCGCTCCTGCGCGGGAGCCGTCCCGGCCGGGCACGGGCCCGGGCGGTCCCGGCCGCTGACGGATCAGGCGACCGCCCCGCCCCCTGAGCCGGCCCTCGGCCGCGCCGACGGTCTCGGCCGGCGCCTCCCCTGGTCGGTCGCGGACGGCTCCCGCGGAGCCCAGGGCGGCCGCGCGGCCTCAGCGGCGGGACCGGGCGAGGCCGGGCAGGCCGCCGTCGGGCAGCTCACCAGGCTCGGCACCGACACCGGCGTCGGAGTCGGAGTCGGAGTCGAGCTCAGTCTCGGCGTCGAGTTCGGTCTCGTCGTCGGGCAGGTCGTACCAGTGGACGTCGCCGGGGTACACGGCGCCCGCGGGTTCCCCGGCGGCCCGGCCGTCGTTCCGCGGAGCGGCGGCCGGCGGGCGGCGCGGCTGTTCGGTGATCACGGATGTGCGTCCTCGGAAGGGAGGCGCGCGGCGGCGCGCCGGAGGTGGGTGCCGTACGGTGCCGGACGGTGCCGGACGGTCCCGGACGAACCTACGAACGCGCGCCCGACAAGTCAACATTACCCACCGGATATACCTGGAAGCTGGCGCTGGATTTTCCACAAAGCTGGTAGGAAAATCAGCGATCGACGGAGAAGGAGGGACGATGCCACTGCCCCACTTCCTGGTGATCGGCGCGCCCAAGGCCGGGACGACCGCCCTGTACGCCGCCCTGCGCCGGCATCCGCAGCTGTACCTGCCCGACGTCAAGGAGCCGAAGTTCTTCCTCACCGACGGCCCGCCGCCGTCCACGGGCGGCCCCGGCGACGTCCAGACCTACCGGGAGCACGTCTGGCGCAAGGACGACTACGAGGAGCTCTTCGCGCCGGCCCCACCTGGCGCGCTCCTCGGCGAGGCCACCCCGTTCTACCTCTACGACCTGGACGCCCAGCGCCGCATCCGCGCGCTCGTCCCCGAGGCCAGGCTCATCGCGATCCTCCGCGACCCGGTCGAGCGGGCCCACTCCAACTGGACGCACCTGTGGTCGGCCGGGCTGGAGCCGATCGGCGACGTGGTCCGCGCCTGCGCCGCCGAGCCGCGCCGGGTACGGGACGGATGGGCGCACTTCTGGCACTACACCGGCCTCGGCAGGTACGGCGAGCAGCTCGCGCACCTGTTCACGCTGTTCCCGCGCGAGCAGGTGCTGGTGTTCAGGTACCGCGACCTGGTCGACAGGCCGGCGCGGACGCTCGACGGGATCTGCGCCTTCCTCGGGGTCGAGCAGGGCCTCGTCACCGAGGTGCCGAGGGAGAACGTCACCGCCCACCCGCCGGCGGGCGGGCGGCACGCCGTGCTGGCCGCCGCGCTACGGGCCGGGACGCGGGCCGGCAGGTTCCTGCCCGCCACGCTGGGCCGCGGCCTGACGGAGCGCGTGGAGCACCTGCTGCAGCGCCGTGGAGCCCGCCGCCGGCCGCTCACCTGGGAGCAGCGCAGCGCGCTGATCCCGTACTTCGCCGAGGATGTCGAGCTCCTGCGGCGCGTCACCGGCGAGGACTTCAGCGACTGGCTGCGGCCGAGGGAGCGCTCGGGCGGGCTGGTCGGGGCGCGCCCGCCGGGACAGCGGCAGTCACGCAACGGCCGCCCCCGCCCCGCCTGACCCAGGCGGCATGCCACCCGACCGGCCACGCGCCCCTCGCTCCTCCCGCTCCGGTCGGTCTGGGAGGGGAGGGCCGGGCCGGAGCGGAAGGGGATCAGGGAGCGCGTAGCTCGGTACGCAGCTCGTGGGCGCCGTCGGCGCGGGTGTGCTCGTAGTAGAGGCGCACCCCGCCGCCCGGCAGGTCCACGAGGTCGAGGTAGCGCAGGCCGCCTCCGCCGTGCCGGGACGACGCGGCGGGTGCGTCGCCGACCGGGGTGAGCGCGGCGGGGTCCGTGCCGACGGCGACGCCGGTGCGCTCCTCGTAGTTCTCCGCGGCGCTCGCCCTGCCGTCGTAGAAGGCGAGGACGCCGCCGGGTGTGAAGCGCACGGCCGACACCCGGGCGCCGCGGGAGTCCCAGGCGCCGGGACGGCCGCTCAGCGCGGTGCCGTGCCAGGTCCAGCTCAGCCCGTCGTCGCTGGTGGCGTAGTCGGTCACCATCTGGTCGGCCTCGTCGGGGTCGGCCAGCGGGTGGCAGGACGCCCACAGGTGCCAGGTGCCGTCCCGCCTGACGATGACGGTGTCCTTGACGCCGGTCTTCGGGTCGCCGGGCAGCACGGTGACCCGGCCCGCGGGGTCGAACGCCCCCGGCCGGGCCGCCTCCAGCACCTCCACGCGCCAGTGCTTGGTGCCGTGGGTGGCGCAGCTCAGGTAGAGCCGCCAGGAGCCCTGGGGCGTGCGCACCAGCGACGGGCGTTCGAGGGACTCGGCGTCCATCTCGTCCCGGGCGATGAACTGCAGGGTCTCGAAGCGCTCGCCGTCGGCGGATCGGGCCACGACCACGCCGTGCCCGCGCCCTTCGGAGACGGGCCTGCGCAGGCGGTAGGCGAGGTAGATCCAGCCGTCGTGGGCGACCGCGCTGGGCGCGCCGGCCCAGTGGCCGTCGCCGGGGGCGTCCGGGGCGATCGCGGTCACCGAGCGTGCGGGGTCGGGAAGGAACGCCCGAGCAGCGGCGGCGTTCCGGTCTTCGGTCGACATGGGCACGAGACTAGGCGGCGGGCCTGGGAGGTTCACGGAGCTTCCGCCCTTCATGGCGTGGGGATCGCGATCCCTTGACTATTTCATATATTCCCTATCCATTTCCTAGGAATAATGCGCGCACGCCTCACGGAGAGGTGGCGGCGATCACCTCGGTGACCAGGGCCGCCGACGTCACGCGCCGCGCGTACTCGGGCCGGCGCAGCTGCCCGCCCATGAACGGGAGCGGGTTGCGGTGCACCGCCGGGCTGGGGGCGTCCACCAGCGCCCCGAAGTGGATCTCCGTGACCCCGGTGGCCTCGACGACTCGGTTGACGTTGCGCGGCGTGATGCCGCCGCCGGGCATGACGACGAGCCGGTCGCCGGCGTGCTCGACGAGGGCGGCGATGAGCGGCGCGCCCTCCAGGGCGGTGACGTCCTGGCCGGAGGTGAGGACGCGGTCCACGCCGAGCCCGGCGAGGGCGTCCAGGGCGGCGAACGGGTCGGCCGCCATGTCGAAGGCGCGGTGGAAGGTGACGGACAGCCCGCCGGCCGCGCCGATGAGCCGCTCGGCGACCTCGGCGTCCACCTCGCCCGAGGGGGTGAGCGCGCCGATCACGACGCCGTGCGCGCCCGCGGCGGCCACGGTCGCCACGTCGCGTTCCATGGCGGCGATCTCGTACGGGTCGTAGATGAAGTCGCCGCCCCTCGGGCGGATGATGACGTGGACGCGGATCGACGAGACGGCGGCCAGTGTCGCCTCGACGGTGCCGAGCGTCGGCGTGAGCCCGCCCTCGAACAGGGCGGCGCACAGCTCGACCCGGTGCGCCCCGGCCTCCTCGGCGGCGAGGGCGCCGGCCGTGCTGTCGACGCAGATCTCGTACGTCAGACCCATCGTTCCCCCAGAGCGCGGATCTCGCCGACGGGGACGCCGCCGCCCAGCACCGGGACGCGTTCGAAGGCGGCGGCGCCGGAGACGTCGGCGCCCGCCGCCCGAAGGACGGCCAGCGCGATCGGGGTGGTGGCGCGGGGGCTGCCGTCGATCACCTTGACGGCGGCGGCGTGCCCGCTGCCGAGGGCGACGACGAGCACGCCTTCGGCTCCGCCCTTGACGACGGCTCCGGGCAGCGCCCGCATGAGGGTGGTGTTGGGGTGGCCGGTGCCGCCGACGTACTCGGGGTGGGCGCGCATGGCGTCGGCGACCGCCCTGCGGGGCGTCCCCGGCTCGGCGAGGACGAGCCGCTGCGCGGTCCGCGCCAGCCCGGCCAGGGTCATCCCGAACAGCGGCGCCCCGCACCCGTCCACGGCGACGTGGGCGGCGGGCTCGCCGGACAGCTCCTCGGCGACGGCGCGCACGCGCAGCTGGAGCGGGTGCGCCGGGTCGAGGTAGGCGCGGGTGTCCCAGCCGGAGGCCGCGCAGGCGGCGAGCATCGCGGCGTGCTTGCCCGAGCAGTTCATGCGCTCGGGCGCCGGCGCGCGGCCCTCCCGGATGAGCCGGTGCCTGGTGGGCTCGTCCTCGGGCCAGTCGGCGGGGCAGCGCAGCGCGTCGAGGCCGAGCCCGGCGTCGGCGAGCAGCCCGGTGACGAGCTCGACGTGGTAGTCCTCGCCGGTGTGGCTGCCCGCGGCGATGGCCAGGCGGGGGCCGCTCAGGGCGGCGCCGGACTCCAGGCAGGCGAGTGCCTGCACCGGCTTGGTGGACGAGCGCGGCAGCACGGGCGCGGCGACGCCGCCGAGGGCGACGGCGACGGCGCCGTCGGGTGCGAGGGCGACCGCGCTGCCCAGGTGCACGCTCTCGGTGAAGCCGGAGCGCACCACCTCGGCGAGGGGGACGGCTGCGGGGGGTTCAGGCACGGGCGGCGCGGTCATGGAGCCCTTCGTTCAGCGCGTTCATGGGAATCACGGGGCAACTTCCTTCGAGATCGAAGATAAATCGGACCGTAATGGGCGAATTCAGCGGAAGTCAATGCATTGCCGCACTAAGCCAAGCCGTGGTATTCCTCTGGTCATGTCAGGCAAAGATCGGCTGCCCGTACGGGGGGCGCAAGGAGAGCTCCTGCGCCTGGTCGCGGGCGGCCGGGCCGAATCCCGCGCGGAGCTCGCGCGGCTCTCGGGCCTGGCGGCCTCCAGCGTCTCGCTGCGCGTCGAGGAGCTGATCGACTCCGGCCTGCTCGTCGAGGAGGGCTCGGGCGGCTCGCGCGGCGGGCGGCGGCCCAGGCGCCTGCGGCTCAGCCCCACCGCCGGGGTGCTGGCGGTGGCCGACCTCGGGGCCCACCACGCCCGGCTCGGCCTGCTCGACCTGAGCGGCGACCCGATCGTCGTCGAGGAGCACCCCTGCGACATCACCCGCGGCCCCGAGGCGGTGCTCGACTGGCTGGCCGACGTCTTCGACGGCCTGCTGGAGCGCCACGCCGGCACGGGACCGTCGGCGACCCCGCTGCGCGGCGTCGGCACCGGCGTCCCCGGCCCGGTAGAGCCGTCCGCGGGCCGCGTGGTGTCCCCCTCACGCATGCCCGGCTGGAACTCCTTCCCCGTGGCCGAGCACCTGCGCAGACGCTACGACCTGCCGGTCCTCGTGGAGAACGACGCCAACCTCATGGCCGTCGGCGAGGCCCGCGCCTGGCCGGGCCACGACAACCTCATGGTGCTCAAGGCGGGCACCGGCATCGGGTGCGGCCTCGTCGTCGGCGGGCGCCTGCACAGGGGGCGGGGCGCGGCGGGCGACATCAGCCACGTCCGCGTCAGGACCGACGCGTCCGCCACCTGCTCGTGCGGGCACTCCGACTGCCTGGAGGCGTACGCGAGCGGCGCGGCGCTCATCGCCGCCCTGGCCGGGCAGGGCATGGCGCTGGAGCGGCCCGCCGACCTCGTGGCCCGCGTCGACGACGGCGTGCCGGAGGCCACGGCGCTGGTGCGCAACGCCGGGCGGCTCATCGGCGAGGTGCTCACCGTGCTGGTGAACTTCTTCAACCCCGACGCCGTCGTCGTCGGCGGCAGCCTGTCGGCGGCCGAGCCGCTGATCTCCGCCGTCAGGGCCGCCGTCTACGAGCGCTGCCTGCCGCTCGCCACGCGCGACCTGGAGATCGCGGCGACGCGGGTGGGCCGTGACGCGGCGCTGCTCGGGGCGGGCGCCCTGCTGCTCGACGCGGTCCTGTCCCCCGACCAGGCCCGCGTCTGACCCCCGCCGCCGCGCCGTACGGCGTCAGCGGTGGAAGCGCAGCGTCACCAGCTCGAACGGCCGCAGCGACAGCCGCACCGCCCGGCCCTCCCGCTCCGCCTCCCCGAGGGGGCGTTCCAGCAGGTCGGTCGCGCTCACCCGGGTGAACGGGAAGTTCGCCGTCAGCGTGGCCGCCGCCCGGCCGCCGTGGGCCTCGTGCAAGCGCACCACGACGTCGCCACTCTCGTCGTCGGCCAGCTTCACGGCGGTGACGACGACCGCGTCACGGTCCACGGCCACGAGCGGCTCGACGTCCCGGTCGCCCGGGACCAGCCGCGCCGGCAGGTTGGCGACGTACCCCTCGCGCACCGCGTCGCCGATGCCCGCGCCCGGCACGAGCGCGTGCAGGAAGCGGTGGACGCCCTGGTCGGTCTGCGGGTCGGGGAAGCGCGGCGCGCGCAGCAGCGACGCCCGCACGGTCGTGGTGGTGCCGCCGTCCGCCCGCACGACCCGCGTCACGTCGTGGCCGTAGGTGGAGTCGTTGACCAGGGCGACGCCCCAGCCCGGCTCCTCCAGGTGGACGAAGCGGTGGTTGCACGCCTCGAACTTGGCCGCCTCCCAGCTCGTGTTGGTGTGGGTGGCCCGGTAGGCGTGGCCGTACTGGGTCTCCGAGGCGTACCGGTCGGCGCGGACGTCCAGCGGGAAGGCGAGCTTGAGGAACTTCTCGGTCTCGTGCCAGTCCACCTCGGTCCTGATCTCCAGCCGCCCGGCGCCGGCGGGCAGGACGAGTAACTGCCGCACCGCCGACCGGCCGAACGCGCGGGTGACGCGCACCGAGCCCGGCTCCTCGCCCGGCGCCACCTCCTCGGCCTCCACCAGTTCGGTGACGGTGTTGCGGTAGAACTCGTCCACGTCCCAGGCGTCCCACATGTTGGGGAAGTCGGGGTGGAGCTGGAGCAGGTTGGCCGGCCGGTCCGGCGCGACCGTCTCGCGGCCCGCTGCGAGGTCGTACACGGAGACGACCAGCCCGCGCCCGTCGACCTCGACCCGCAGCAGGCCGTTGTCGAGGACGTGGCCGCCGCCCTCGCGCGGGCCCACCCGGGTGGCGGCGGCGGCCGCGGCGGGCCGGGCGGCGCCGCCCGCGGGCACGCCGTCCCTGGCGTGCGGAGTGGAGTTGAACAGCAGGGACGTCCCCGCCCCCGGGTCGCCGGCGAGCGCGCGCTGCGCGGAGCCGATGACCTCCTCCAGCTCCCGCGCCACGGCGGCGTAGGTCCGTTCGGCCTCGCGGTGCACCCAGGCGATGGACGACCCGGGCAGGATGTCGTGGAACTGGTGCAGCAGGACGGTCTTCCAGACGCGGTCGAGCCGCTCGTACGGGTAGGGGTGCCCGGCCCGGACGGCGGCGGTCGCGGCCCACAGCTCGGCCTCGCGCAGCAGCGACTCGCTGCGCCTGTTGCCCTGCTTGGTCCTGGCCTGGCTGGTGAGCGTGGCGCGGTGCAGCTCCAGGTACAGCTCGCCGGCCCAGACGGGCGGGTGCGGGTACTCCGCCTCGGCCTTGGCGAAGAACGCGGCGGGCGTCTCCCAGGTGACGGTGGCCGAGCCCTCCAGGTCGCGCATCCTGGCCGCCTTGGCGACCATCTCGCGGGTGGTGCCGCCGCCGCCGTCGCCCCAGCCGGTGGGGGCGAGCGAGTGCCGCGCGACGCCCTTGTCCTTGAAGTTGCGCGCGGCGTGGGCGATCTCGCTGCCCTGCATCGAGCAGTTGTAGGTGTCGACGGGCGGGAAGTGGGTGAAGATCTGCGTGCCGTCGATCCCCTCCCACAGGAACGTGTGGTGCGGGAAGGCGTTGGTCCTGCTCCAGGAGATCTTCTGGGTGAGCAGCCACCGCGATCCCGCGGCCTTGATGATCTGCGGCAGCCCGGCGGCGAAGCCGAACGTGTCCGGCAGCCACACCTCCTCGTTCTCGACGCCGAACTCGTCCAGGAAGAACCGCTTGCCGTGGACGAACTGCCTGGCCATCGCCTCCGAGCCGGGCATGTTCGTGTCGGACTCCACCCACATGCCGCCCGTCGGGACGAACCGCCCGCCGGCGACCGCCTTGGTCACCTTGGCCCAGACCTCGGGCCGGTGCTCCTTGACCCAGGCCCACTGCTGCGCCTGCGACATCGCGAAGACGAAGTCGGGCTCGCTGTCCAGCAGCGCCGCCATGTTGGAGGTGGTGCGGGCGACCTTGCGCACGGTCTCGCGCAGCGGCCACAGCCAGGCCGAGTCGATGTGGGCGTGGCCGACGGCGCTGATCCGGTGGGCCGACGGCACGGCGGGGGCCGACAGCACGCCGGCGAGCCGTTCGCGGGCCGCGGCCGCCGTCGCGCCCACGTCCTGCAGGTCGATCGCGTCGAGCGCGCGCCCGACCGCCCGCAGGACGTCCCAGCGGCGCGCGCTCTCGACGGGCAGCTCCCGCATGAGCTCGCCGAGCACCTCCAGGTCCATGACGAGCTGCCAGACGGTCTCGTCGAAGACGGCGAGGTCCATCCTGGCCAGCCGGTACTGCGGCCGCGTCCCGGCGGTCTCCCTGTCGCCCAGCTCGGTGGGCAGGAAGGGGTGGTAGTCGAGGATGACCGGGTTGGACGCCGCCTCGACGTGCAGCCGCACCTCCTCGCCGCCCTCGACGGGCGAGCCGATCCGCACCCAGTCGTTGCGCGGGTGCAGGCCCTTCACCGGGGTGCCGTCGGGCCGGTAGACCAGGCCCTCGCACTGGAAGCCCGGCATGTTCTTGTCGAAGCCCAGGTCGAGGACGGCCTCGACGGTCCTGCCCGCCCACGCGGCCGGCACCGTCCCGGTCACGGTGAACCAGCTCGTGCCCCACGGCGCGCCCCAGGCGTCGCCCACCGCGATCGGCTCCGGCGTGGCCGCCAGGCCCTCGGCCACGGGCACCGGCTCGCCGGGCGCGTGCCAGACGGCCACGTCGAGCGGCACGGACTCGGGGTACACCGCCGGTCTGACGCGCTCGTCGAGCACTCGCTTGAGCCGGTCCTCGACGAGCGTGCGGTCGTCATGCATGCGTGCTCCTGAAACAGTGGATGGTCAACCCTTGATCGCGCCTTCCTCGACGCCCCTGAAGAAGAAGCGCTGGAGTGCCGCGAACACGATCACGATCGGCACGAACGAGATCATCGTGCCTGCCGCGATGAGCCGCGGGTTGGCGGTGAACGTGCCGTTGAGGTACTGCAGCCCGACGGTGAGCGTGTAGTTCTCCGGGTCGGACAGGACGATGAGCGGCCACAGGAAGTCGTCCCACGCGCCGATGAAGGCGAAGATCGTGATGACGCTGAGCATGCCGCGGACGTTGGGCAGGCCGATGCGCAGCAGCCGCTGCCACGCGGTGGCCCCGTCGATGACGGCGGCCTCGTCCATCTCGGCCGGGATCGCCATGAAGGCGGTGCGCATGAGCAGGACGTTGAGCATGCCGATCGCGCCGGGCAGCGCCACGCCGAGCAGGGTGTCGGCCAGGCCGAGGCCGCGGATCGTGACGTACTGGGAGACGATCGTCACCTCGCCGGGCAGCACGAGCGTGGCGAGGAACAGGCCGAGCAGCAGCTTGGCGCCGCGGAAGCGCAGCTTGGCGAGGGCGTAACCGGCCAGGGTGGCGCCGACGGCGTTGCCGGCGATCACGACGGCGGCCACCACCAGCGAGTTGAGCGCGTACGACCACACCGGGATCGTCTCAGCGACCTGGGCGTAGTTGCCCAGGGTGGGGTGCTCGGGCAGGAAGCTCGGGGTGCCGGAGTAGATGTCCTCGTCGAGGCTCTTGAGCGAGGTGGACAGCTGCCAGAGGAACGGCGAGACGGTCAGCGCGAGCATCAGCGCGAGCAGGACGTAGCGCAGCGCCTTCTCGCCGGGGCCCGTGGCGTTGAGGCCGCCGCCGCGCGGGGACCTGGCGTGCGTCCCCATGTCAGGCCGCCTTCCTGCTGAGCCGGAGGAGCAGGAGCATGGGCCCGATCGTGACGACGAGCAGCAGGAGGCTGAGCGCGGAGGCGTAGCCGAGGTGGCCGGTGAAGCCGCGGCTGTAGAGCTGGATGAGCATCACCAGCGACATGTCGCGCCCGCCGGGGCCGCCGGTGCCGTTGGACAGCACGTACAGCTCGGAGAACACGCGCAGCGCCGACACCGACACCAGCACCGAGACCAGCAGCATGGTGTTGCGCACGCCGGGCACGGTGACGCTCCAGAACCTGCGCACCGGGCCCGCGCCGTCCACGGCGGCGGCCTCGTGCAGCTCGCGCCGCACGTTCCCCAGCGCCGAGAGGTAGATGATCATGTAGTAGCCGAGGCCCTTCCAGATCGTCAGGCTGATCGCGCTGAACAGCAGCAGCCAGCGGTCGGTGAGGAACGGCACCGGCTCCGCGATCACGCCGAGCCGCTGGGCCAGCCCGTTGACGAGCCCCCTGTCGTCCAGGACCCAGCCCCAGATGATGGCGACGACCACGGCGGAGGCGACCACCGGCGTGTAGAACGCGGTGCGGAAGAACGTGATGCCCGGCAGCCTCTTCTCCACCAGCACGGCCAGCAGCAGGGGCAGCATGGTGAGCAGCGGCAGGCAGACCAGCATGAACACGACGCTGTTGAGCAGCGCGTCGGCGAGCTGGTCGTCGTCCAGCGCCCGGGAGAAGTTGGCCAGCCCGGTGAAGTGGCCGCCGCCGAGCGGCTTGGCGTTGGTGAACGCCAGCACGAGCGTGTTGAGCGACGGCCAGACGTTGAACACCAGCAGCCACACGGCGGCGGGCGCCACCAGCAGCCAGGGCGTGAACCAGCGGCGGTGCGTCATCAGCCCGCGAGCAGCTCGTCGCACTTGGCCGCGGCCGTGTCGAGCGCCTGCTTCGAGGGGACCTCGCCGCTGATGGCGAGGGCGAACTGCTGCCTGACGAACTTGCTCATCGCGTCGGTGACGACGACCGGCTGCAGCATCTTCGCCTTCGCCAGCGAGGCGAACGCGATGACCTTGGCGTCGCCGGCGTTGGTGCCGTCGCTCCTGCTGAAGAACGGGTCGC
The DNA here is from genome assembly GCF_900109355.1 of Nonomuraea pusilla. GTDB lineage: Bacteria > Actinomycetota > Actinomycetes > Streptosporangiales > Streptosporangiaceae > Nonomuraea > Nonomuraea pusilla. The sequence goes on along the minus strand of NZ_FOBF01000002.1, from coordinate 137,514 downwards.
CGGCCGACGCCTTGGTGCTGGGGAAGATACTGACGAGGTGGGCGAAGGCGGCCTGGTTCTCGGGGCTGGTCACCCAGCGGGCCAGCGCGACTGCCGCGGCCGGGTTCTTGGTCTGCTTCGACACCGAAAGGCCCTGCACGTACAGCGGCGGGACGCCCATGTCGGGCGACGGGACGACCTTCGGCGCGAGGGAGGGGTTGTCGACGGCGAGGCTGGTGATGTAGTTGCCGCCGCCCGTCGTCCACGCGGCGGTGCCCTCGTCGAACAGCTTGGCGTTGCCCGCGTACGTGTCGGTCAGCACGTCACGCGGCAGCAGGCCCTCCTTGTACGCGTCGCGGTACTTGTCGAGCAGCGCCGCGGCCTCGGGCGTGTTGAAGGTGAAGCGCTTGCCGTCGGCGGACATCAGCTCGACCCCGGCCTCGGCCAGGTCGCCCAGCTCGGGCCTGCGGCTCATGAGGTAGACCTTGCCGCCGGACTTCTCCTTCATGATCCTCGCCTGCGCCACCAGCTCGTCGAACGTCGTGGGCGGCTTCTTCACGTCGAGGCCGTACTTGGCCATGAGCTCGGAGTTCCAGTAGTTGACGTCGGTGTTGAGGTACCAGGGGTAGCCGTAGACGCCCTGCTGACCGGCGTAGGTGTAGGCCTCGACGCCGCCGGCGACGTACTCGTCGGAGATCTTCGGGTCGGCCTGGGCGACGTCGAGCAGCATGCCCTGCTTGACCAGGGGCAGCGCGAAGTCGGGCGGCAGGTTGGTGACGTCGGGCAGGGTGCCGCTGGCGGCCTGGCTGAGCACCTTGTCGGAGTAGCCGTCGCCCGGCTGGTCGAGCCACTCGACGGTGACGCCCGGGTAGCGCTTCTGGAAGGCGTCGATCACCCCTTGGACGTAGTCGGTGAACTTCGGCTTCAGCGCCCACGTCTGCAGGGTGACCTTGCCCTTCACCTCACCGGTGACGGCGGCGCTCGGCGCCCCGCCCTGCGCCGTGCCCTGAGGGCCCGCGTCGCCCAGCCCGCATCCGGCCGCCGCCAGCACGGCGGCGGCCAGGGCCGCACCTGCCCGGAACCTTCGCATCACGCTCTCCTTGGGGGGTACTAAACCGGTATAGTTGCGGGACTATTCACTGGCTAGACTCTCCTGTCAAGAGATGAGACGGATTCGTGAAGGAGCCGCACGTGGGCCGACCGACGATCGCCGACATCGCGGAGCGGGTCGGCGTGTCCAAGGGCGCGGTGTCCTTCGCGCTCAACGGCCGTCCCGGGATAGCCGAGTCGACCCGGGCCCGCATCCTGCAGGTGGCCAAGGAGATGAACTGGCGCCCGCACAGCGCGGCCAGGGCGCTGGGCGGCGCGCGGGCCGACGCGGCGGGGCTGGTGATCGCGAGGCCCGCCAGCACGCTCGGCGTGGAGCCGTTCTTCGCCCAGCTCCTGTCCGGGCTGCAGGCCGGGCTGTCGGCGCGGTCCGTGGCGCTGCACCTGATGATCGTCGAGGACGCCGCGGCCGAGATCGAGGTCTACCGCGACTGGGCCTCCGCGCACCGGGTCGACGGCTTCATCGTGGTCGACCTCAAGGTCCGCGACCCGCGCGTCGAGGTGCTGGAGGAGCTCGGCGTCCCGGCAGTCGTCCTGGGCGGCCCCGGCAGGCACGGCGCGCTGTCGAGCGTGTGGGCCGACGACCGCGAGGCGATGCTGTCGGTCGCCGACTACCTCGCCGCGCTCGGCCACCGGCGCATCGCGCACGTCGCCGGCCTGCCGGAGTTCCGCCACACCCAGCGCAGGATGCGGGCCCTGCGCGACTCCAGCCGCAGGCTGGGGCTGGCCGACACGGTGTCGGTGACCACCGACTTCAGCGACGCCGAGGGCGCGGCGGCCACCAGGACGCTGCTGTCGCGCCCCCGCAGGCCGACCGCCATCGTCTACGACAGCGACGTGATGGCCCTCGCCGGCCTCGGCGTCGCGGGCGAGATGGGCGTGCGGGTGCCGGGCGAGCTGTCGATCGTGGCCTTCGACGACTCGGTGCTGACGCGCATCGCGCACCCGTCCATCACCGCGCTGTCGCGCGACACCGTCGCCTACGGCCGCACGCTCGCCGAGGTGATGCTGGAGCTCATCGACGACCCCGGGCGCCGCAGGGACGTCAGGACCGCCACCCCGAGGCTGACGGTCAGGGAGAGCACGGCTCCGCCCGGGTCTTGGCAAGAGGACTAAACCGGTTTAGGGTCCCCGAGAGATCGACTCACCTCTCGGAGGACGCGTGCCCCTGTCCCACCCCATCCGCTTCGGTGCCAACTACGTGCCTTCGGCAGGCTGGTTCCACAGCTGGCTCGACCTGTCCCCCGACGCCGTCCGCCGCGACTTCGCCGACCTCGCCGGGATCGGGCTCGACCACGTCCGGATCTTCCCGATCTGGCCGTGGCTCCAGCCGAACCGCGGGCTGATCAGGCGGCGCGGCGTCGACGACCTGCTCACCGTGATCGACATCGCCGCCGAGTTCGGCCTGTCGGTGGCGGTGGACCTGCTCCAGGGGCACCTGTCCAGCTTCGACTTCCTGCCGTCGTGGGTGCTCACCTGGCACCGGCGCAGCCTCTTCACCGACCCGGACGTCCGCGCCGGCCTCGCCGCCTACGCCGCCGCCGTGGCCGGCGCGGTGGCCGGGCGCGGCAACGTGTTCGCCGTGACCCTCGGCAACGAGGTCAACAACCTGTACCCGGCCAACCCGACGACGCCCGAGGCGTCCACCCGGTGGGCGGCCGAGCTGATCGACGTCGTCCGCGCCGCCGCGCCCGGCCTGCTGTCCCTGCACTCCCTGTACGACGCCACCTGGTACGACCCCGCCCACCCGTTCCACCCGGCCGACAACGTGGACCTCGGCGACCTGACGACGGTGCACTCGTGGGTGTTCAACGGGGTGTCCGCCGTGGACGGGCCGCTCGGCCCCGCCACGGTCACCCACGCCGACTACCTCGTCGAGCTGGCCGCCGCCACCTCGCTCGACCCGGCCCGCCCCGTCTGGCTGCAGGAGGTCGGCGCGCCCCGCCCCGACGTCCCCGAGGCCGACGCCCCCGCCTTCGTCCGCGCCACGCTGGAGGCGGTCACCGCCAACCCCGCCCTGTGGGGCGTCACCTGGTGGTGCTCCCACGACCTCGACCGGTCCCTCGCCGACTTCCCCGACCGCGAGTACGACCTCGGCCTGTTCACCGTCGGCCACCGGGCCAAGCCCGCGGCCGCGGAGCTGGCCTCGGCGATCGAGGAGTGCCGCCGCGCGGCCCGCACGGCGGCCCGCAGGCCCGCCCTGCTGTGCGACGTGGACCTCAGGACCGAACCCGAACGGCGCGCCGAGGTCGCACCCGGCAGCGCCTTCCACACCGAGTGGGTCCGGCTGCGCCAGGCCGGGCCGCTCGCGATCGTCACCACCGGCCGCGCCGACGACGCCGGCCACCTCAGCGCTCGGGGGATCGACGCCGTCCTGACCCAGGCATGAGAGGAAATGTCCGCATGCGACGAAGACTGTTATCCCAGCTCCGCGTACCCCTGCCGCACGCGCGCCTGCTGCGCCCGACCCTGTCCCGCGCCGCCGTCGCCGCCCTCGCCGTCCTGGCCGCCACCCTGGCCACCACCGTGGCCTCGCTCGGGCCCCTCCCCGCGCGGGCGGACGCCGGGCCGAGCCCCACCCCCGCCGCCCGCGCCCTTGCGAGCGCCGCGGGCGGCCAGCCGTACGCGTCGTACTGGTACCCCAAGACCATCCTGAACTGGGACCCCGCCACCGACCCCGACGCCCGCTTCAACCGCTCCCGGGTGCCGCTGCGGCCCCGCACCTCCGACCCCGCGCTCAGGGCGAACCAGAACGCCCGCGCCGGCGAGGGGCGGATCGCCTCGCTCGTGTCCTTCGCCCCCACCTCGGGCAACCCGTCGCAGGGCGCGCTCGACGCCGGCTACTACGCCTTCACCTACTGGCAGTACGTCGACACGCTGGTCTTCTGGGGCGGCTCGGCCGGCGAGGGCCTGATCCTCGCGCCCAACCCCACCGTGATCGACGCCGCCCACCGCAACGGCGTCAAGGTGTACGGCACCGTCTTCTTCCCGCCCACGGCGTACGGCGGGCAGATCGGGTGGGTGCGCGACTTCGTCCTCAGATCCGGCGCCACCTACCCGGTGGCGGACAAGCTGGCCGAGGTGGCGAGGTACTACGGCTTCGACGGCTGGTTCGTCAACCAGGAGACCGCGGGCGGCGACGCCGCGCTCGCGACCGAGCTGCGCTCCTTCATGAAGTACGCCAGGTCCAAGGGCCAGGTCGAGTTCATGTGGTACGACGCCATGACCGAGAGCGGCGCGATCTCCTGGCAGGACGCCCTGACGTCGGCCAACGACGCCTTCCTCAGCGACCCCGACCGGGTGTCGGACGCGATGTTCCTCGACTTCGGCTGGGGCGCGGGCGCGCTGCGCTCGTCGCGCGACCTGGCCAGGTCGCTCGGCCGGGACGAGCACGACCTCTACGCCGGCATCGACACCGAGGCCAACGGCTACAACACCGGCGTGCCGTGGGAGGCGGTGTTCCCCTCGGGGCAGCCCCACGTGACCTCGCTCGGCATCTACCGCCCCGAGTGGACGTGGAAGTCGTCGAGCGGCCCCGCCGACTTCCGCGCCCGCGACTCGCGCTTCTGGGTGGGCGCCAACGCCGACCCGTCCGACACCTCGACGACGTCGTCGTGGAAGGGCCTCGCGCACTACGTCGCGGAGTCCACGCCCGTGACCGCCAAGCCGTTCGTGACCGGGTTCAACACCGGGCACGGCGACTTCTACAACGTCGGCGGCGTCCGCGTGCGCGACGGCGGCTGGAACAACCTGTCGCTGCAGGACGTGCCGCCCACGTACCGGTGGCTGGTGACGTCGTCCGGGAGCAGGCTGACCCCGTCCATCGACTACGGCGACGCCTACGAGGGCGGCTCGTCGCTGCGCCTCACCGGCCGGCTCGACGCCGTCAACACCGTGCGCCTCTACCAGGCCCGGCTGCCCGTGGCCGCCGACACGCGGCTGTCGGTCGTGGTCAAAACGCCCGCCGCGGGTCCGACCAGGCTCAAGGCCGCGGTCGCGTTCACCGACGCGCCCACGACCTTCGTCACCTTCGACCTCGGCTCGACCGGCGGCACCGGCTGGGAGCGCAGGACGATCGACCTGTCGGCCCACGCGGGCAGGACGATCGCGCAGCTCGGGCTGCAGGCCGAGGGCAGCGACGACGCGTACGACATCCGGGTGGGGCAGCTCGCCGTCCACGACGGCCCCGTGGACGGCGTCGCCGCGCCGTCCGGGCTGACCGTGCTCGGCGCCGCCGACGTCTCCGCCACGAGCAAGTCGCTGCGCCTGTCCTGGACGGGCTCGGGCCAGGTCCACCACTACGACGTGTACCGCCGCAACCCGGACGGGAGCCGCACCTACCTCGGCGCGACCCCGAACGACGCCTACTTCGTGCCCCGGCTCGACCGGGTGGGGGCCGAGACCTCCACGACCGTCGAGGTCGAGGCCGTAGGCGCGGAGTACGGCCGCTCCGCCCCCGCCACGACCACGGTCACCTGGGACGGGACGCCTCCCGAAGGGACCAACCTGGCGCTGGGCCGGCCCGCCACCGCGTCGGGGCAGTGCGCCGCCGAGGAGGGCCCGGCCAAGGCGGTCAACGGCAGCGTGACGGGCGGCACGTCCGACAAGTGGTGCGCCACGACCTCGGCCCCCTGGCTGGAGGTGGACCTCGGGTCCGCCCGGCGGATCACCCGGTTCACCGTCAGGCACGCGCAGGCGGGCGGCGAGCAGGCGGCGTGGAACACGCGCGACTTCACCGTGCAGGTGCGGTCGGCCGCGGGCGACCCGTGGACGACCGCGGTGACCGTCACGGGGAACACGGCGGCCGTGACCGACCACCCGGTCACGGTCACCGCCCGGTACGTCCGGCTGGCCGTGACCCGGCCGACGCAGGGCTCCGACCCGGCCGCCCGGATCTACGAGTTCGAGGCCTGGGGCTCCTGACGCCCTGAGGCCCCGGGCGCCGCGCGGGCGCCCGGGGCCGTCCCGGGCAGGTGGCCGCTACGCCGGCGACGCGCCTGCCAGCATGCCGTTCGGGTCGAGCACGTACTTGCGCGCCGCGCCCTCGTCGAACTCGTGGTAGCCCCGAGGGGCCTGGTCCAGCGGGATCGGCGTGGCGTTGACCGCCTTGGCGATGTGCACCCGGTCGTGCAGGATCGCCATCATCAGCTGGCGGTTGTAGCGCATCACCGGGCACTGACCGGTCGTGAAGCTGTGCGACTTGGCCCAGCCGAGCCCGATCCTGATCGACAGCGAGCCCTTCCTGGCGGCCTCCTCCTTGGCCCCCGGGTCGCCCGTCACGTACAGGCCGGGGATGCCGAGCGCGCCGCCCGCCCGCGTGACGTCCATCAGGGTGTTGAGCACGGTCGCCGGGTGCTCGGTCTCCGCCTCGCGGCCGTGGCCGCGGGCCTCGAAGCCGACCGCGTCCACGGCGCAGTCCACCTCGGGGTTGCCGAGGATGTGCTCGATCTGGTCCTTCGGGTCGCCGAGGGCCACGTTCACCGTCTCGCAGCCGAAGCTGCGGGCCTGGTCGAGGCGTTCCTTGTTGAGGTCGCCGACGATGACGACGGCGGCGCCCAGCAGGAACGCGGAGGCCGCGGCGGCCAGCCCGACCGGCCCTGCGCCCGCGATGTACACGGTCGCGCCCGGCTTCACCCCCGCGGTGACGCAGCCGTGGAACCCGGTCGGGAAGATGTCCGACAGCATGGCCAGGTCGAGGATCTTCTCCATCGCCCGGTCCTTGTCGGGGAACTTCAGCAGGTTCCAGTCGGCGTAGGGCACCATGACGTACTGCGCCTGGCCGCCGACCCAGCCGCCCATGTCGACGTAGCCGTACGCCGAGCCGGCGCGGTCCGGGTTGACGTTCTCGCAGACGCCGGTCTTGCCCTCCTTGCAGTTGCGGCACCGTCCGCAGGCGATGTTGAACGGCACGGAACACAGGTCGCCGTTCTTGATGAACTCGACGTCGGGGCCGGTCTCGACGACCTCGCCGGTGATCTCGTGCCCCAGGATGAGCCCCGGCGGCGCGGTGGTGCGCCCGCGGACCATGTGCTGGTCGCTGCCGCAGATGTTGGTGGCGACGCACTTGAGTATGGCGCCGTGCGGCAGCTTGCGCCCGATGTTGGCCGGGTTGACCCCGGGCCCGTCCTTGATCTCGAACTCCGGATACGCGGTCTCGTGGACCTCGACCTTGCCTGGACCCTCGTAGATGACGCCTCTGTTCTCAGGCATTCCGCCTCCCTCAGCGGACGACGCGGTTGAGCGGTGGGTTCACGCGGTCGTTCCGATCACCTCCCCGGGCCGTGCCGCCACGGCCGCCGCCACCCTCCGTGCGCGGCGTGGCCCCTGAGCTCCTCCTCGTGCGGGCGGCGCGCCTCGGGCACGGTCCCTCCCGGCACGGTCCCCTCGGCAGCCGTCCCCTCCCGGCCTTCCACGCTCTCCGGGCGCGGACCGCGCTCGCCGAGGATCGGCCCCATGGTGCCCTGCTCGACACCGGCCGGCACCTCGCCGCCCGGCTCGCGGGCGCCCGTGATCTCGCCGGCCAGCCCCTGCTCGGCGCCCGCGGGCAGCTCCCGCTCCGGCCTGGCCACGAAGTCGTACACGACCACGGCGACGACGGCGCCGATCACGGGCCCGGCGATGTACACGCCGAGCTGCGCCCAGGGCGTGCTGCCGCCGAACAGGGCGTTGGCCAGGTACGGCCCGAACGTGCGGGCGGGGTTGACGGAGCCGTTCGTGAGCGGGCCGAGCACGAAGATCTCACCCGCGACGGCCAGTCCGATCATCAGCCCGGCCCAGCCGGTCGGCGCGCGCCTGTCCACGGCCAGCGCCATGATCGTGAGCAGCAGCAGGAACGTGCCGAGCGCCTCGAACAGCAGGCCCTGCCAGGGGTTGACGCCTGGCTGGAGCTGGGTCAGCCCGACGCCGCCCAGCCTGACCGCCCGCCCGCCGAAACCTCCGACGATGAGCAGCGCGCCGACGAACCCGCCGATGAGCTGGGCGACGATGTAGGACGGCACCTCGCTCCACGGGAACCGGCGGCCGGCCGCCAGCGCGACGGTGACCGCCGGGTTGATGTGGGCGCCCGACGTCGTGCCGAAGGCGAAGACGGCGACCGCGACCGCCACGGCGAAGGACAGCGAGATGATGCCGAGCCCCGCGTAGTTGAGCGTGCCGCGGCCGACGACCAGGGCCGCCACGATCGATCCGGCTCCGAAGAGGACGAGCAGCATGGTTCCGATGGCTTCCGCGACGAGCCGCCGCGGCAGGTCTCCGACCATCGTGCCCCCCGATGACGATGGTGTCGCTTAGACCCCGAATATATACCCGGACATTTCGGACGAATCATAACCCACGGGCGGCCCGCCCCCCTCGCACGCCGGGACCGGCGACGGCCCGGCGGGAAAATGGGATGCGCCGCCCCGCATCCCTGGCGTAGCGTGTCGGCCATGGCTACGCCACGTATTTCCTAGCCAGGACACCCGCTTCCACGCCATCACTGTGTCCTCTAGGTCTTACGGAGCGTTACCTCATGATCACCGTCAGCGGTGTCGATCTGCGCGCGGGCGCGCGCCTGCTGCTGTCCGGCGTCTCCTTCCACGTGTCCCCCGGCGACCGCGTCGGCCTGGTGGGCCGCAACGGCGCGGGCAAGACCACCCTGCTGCGCACCCTGGCCGGCGACCTGCGGCCCGCCGCGGGCGCCGTCACCCACACCGGCTCGATCGGCTACCTGCCGCAGGACCCGCGGGCCGCCGACCCGTCGGGCACCGTCACCGACCGCGTCCTGTCCGCGCGCGGCCTCGACCGGGCCGTCCGCGCCCTGCGCGCGGCCGAGGCCGCCATGGCGCAGGCCGCGGACGCCGCCGCGCAGGAGGCGGCGATGGCCCGGTACGTCCGCGCCGAGGCCGAGTTCCAGGCGGCGGGCGGGTACGCCGCCGAGGCGGAGGCCGCCCGGGTGGCGTCCGGCGTCGGGCTGCCGCCCCGCGTCATGGACCAGCGGCTCGGCGAGCTGTCGGGCGGGCAGCGGCGGCGGGTGGAACTGGCCCGCATCCTGTTCGCCGGGCACGACACGCTGCTGCTCGACGAGCCGACCAACCACCTGGACGCCGACTCGGTCGCCTGGCTGCGCGGCTTCCTGTCCGGCCACCCGGGCGGGCTGGTCCTCGTCAGCCACGACCTGGGCCTGCTGTCCGCCACCGTGACGCGGGTCTTCCACCTCGACCCGCAGCGCGCCACGGTGGACGTCCACAACACCGGCTGGGACGCCTACCTCGCGCAGCGCGACGCCGACGAGCGCCGCCGCACCCGCGAGCGCGCCAACGCCGAGCGCAAGGCCGCCGCCCTGCACGCGCAGGCCGGCCGGATGCGGGCCCGCTCGTCCACGGCGGTGCGCGCCAGGGACATGGCGCGCAGGGCCGACAGGATGCTGGCGCGGCTGGAGCCGTCCAGGCGCGCCGAGAAGGTGGCGCGGATCCGGCTGCCCGAGCCGGAGCCGTGCGGCAGGACGCCGCTCGGCGCGATCAGCCTGGCCAAGGCGTACGGGACGCACCAGGTGCTGTCGGGCGTGGACCTCGCCGTGGACCGGGGCGGCCGCCTGGTGGTGCTGGGGCTGAACGGCGCGGGCAAGACGACGCTGCTGCGCATCCTCGCGGGCGGGGAACGTCCCGACTCCGGGCGGGTCGTCCACGGCCACGGGCTGCGCCTGGGCTACTTCGCGCAGGAGCACGACACGCTCGACCCGGCGCTGACCGTCCGGCAGAACCTCGCCCTGGCCGCGCCGCACCTCACGGACGGTGAGGCGCGGACGGTGCTCGGCGCGTTCCTGTTCGGCGGCGACGACGCCGACAAGCCGGCGGGCGTGCTGTCGGGCGGGGAGAAGACGCGCCTGGCCCTGGCGGGGCTCGTCCACTCCGGCGCGAACGTGCTGCTGCTCGACGAGCCGACCAACAACCTCGACCCCGCCTCGCGCGGCGAGGTGCTGTCGGCGCTGGAGGCGTATCCGGGGGCGGTGGTGCTGGTGACGCACGACGAGGAGGCCATCGAGGCGCTGCGGCCGGACCGGGTCCTGCTGCTGCCCGACGGCGTCGAGGACCTGTGGGACGACGGCTACCTCGACCTGGTCTCCCTCGCCTGACCGGGCCGCGCCGGTTCGGGGGTGCGGCGGCGGCCCCTCGGGACGGGACGACTCGCCTACCATGGCGATCATGACCGACCGTTGGTTGATCCGATGGCAGCCACGAACCGAGCCGGCGCTGCGCCTGATCTGCTTCCCCTACGCCGGCGGCGGGCCCGCGCTGTTCAGGACGTGGCCGCAGGCGCTGCCGCCCCAGGCCGAGGTGTGCGCCGTGCAGTTGCCCGGCCGTGGGGCGCGCTTCACAGAGCCGCCCTTCACGTCGATGGACGAGCTGCTGCCCGCGCTGGCCGACGGCCTGGCGCCGTTCCTGGACCGGCCGTACGTGACCTTCGGGCACAGCCTGGGCGGGATCATCAGCTTCGAACTGGTCCGATTCCTGCGCGCGAAGAACCTCGGACAACCCGAGCTCATGATCATATCGGGGTGCCGCGCCGCTCAGGCACCACGTTCAGGGCCGCGGATCCATGACCTGCCCACGGCCGAGTTCCGCGCCGAACTCAGGCGCATCAACGGCACCCCGCAGGAGGTGCTGGAGGATGAGGGACTGCTCGAGGTCGTGGAGCCGATGGTCCGTGCCGACATGGCACTCGGCGAACGCTATCTCCACCTGCCCGAGCCGCCTCTGGACGTGCCGATGTCCGTCGTCCACGGCAGCGCGGACGCCACGGTGACCAGAGCAGCCGCCGAGGCCTGGCACGAGCAGACGACAGGCGAATTCGTCGTGCGCGAGGTTCCCGGCGACCACTTCTTCATCCACGACGCCGAGGCCGACTTGCTGCCGCTCGTGCGGGAAAGCCTCAGGCCGTGGGTCCTTCCATCGCCTCGATGAGGCTCTTGGGCCGCATGTCGGTCCAATTGGCCTCCACGTAGTCGAGGCAGGCCTGCCGGGTACCCTCGCCATGGACAACGGTCCACCCGGCGGGCACATCGACGAATGACGGCCACAGTGAGTGCTGTCCCTCGTCGTTCACGAGAACCAGGTAAGTGCCGTCCGGGTCCTCGAATGGATTCGTCATCTCGGCCTTCCCCTTAATATCCCAGTAATTCGCTCAACGCACACTATAGGGCTCGGATCACAGCTAATTAAGGCTTTCAGTAGAGCTAACGGATTATTTCCACAAAGTGTTGCATGACAGTGATCACTGCCGTTAGTCTTCGCGAATCGGCGAGAACCTTCGCGGACCATCGCGCGGATTGACCGAAGGGCATGCGCTGTGACACGGGCCATGGACGAGGCCGCCTCCGTACCTGTCGCTCCCGCTCGGAACCGGAGCCGCGGGTACCCGATCCCGGCGATGGCGGCCTGGCTGCTCGCTTCGCTCGCCGCGCTGCTGTCCGTCCTGCAGATCGTGCCGCCCGACCCCGTGCCCGCCCAGGCCGGCCCGGGCGAGTTCTCCTCAGCCAGGGCGATGGAGCACCTGAAGCAGATCGCGGTGGAACCGCGTCCGACGGGCTCGCCGCGGGCGGCCGCCGTCCGCGACCTCCTCGTGCGCACCCTGACCTCCGCCGGATTCACCGCCCAGGTCCAGGTGACGACCGTCGTTCGCGGCCAGGCGCCGGGAATGTTCACCGGCGCGCGGGTGGAGAACGTGGTGGCCCGCCTGCGGGGCATGCAGCAGGGGCCGGCGGTGCTGCTCAGCGCCCATTACGACTCGGTTCCTGCCGGCCCCGGCGCCAACGACGACGGGGTGGCGGTCGCCGCCCTGCTGGAGACGGCTCGCGCGCTCAAGGCCGGGCCGCCGCTGCGCAACGACGTGATCATCCTGCTCAGCGACGGCGAGGAACGCGGGCTCCTCGGCGCTCAGGCCTTCGTCGACCAGCATCCGTGGGCCAGATCCGTCGGCATGGCCTTGAACTTCGAGGCGCGCGGAGGGGGCGGCCCCTCGATCATGTTCGAGACCGGCCGGGGCAACGGACTGCTGATCAAGGGACTAGCCCAGGCTCCCGACCCGGTCGCCACCTCACTGGCCACGGCCGTCTACCGGACGCTGCCGAACGACACCGACTTCTCGATCTTCAGACAGGCGGACATCCCGGGGCTCAACTTCGCGTACGTGGGTGAGCACGCCTACTACCACAACGCGGCCGACACGCTGGAGAACGTCGAGCCCGCCACCGTCCAGCATCAGGGCGACTACGCGCTGACCTTGGCCAGGCACTTCGGCATGGCCGATCTGAACGCGGTACGCGCCCCTGACGTCAGCTTCTTCACGCTGCCAGGACTGGGGCTGGTCTCCTACCAGAACGGGCTCGTACTGCCCCTCGGCGGGCTCGCCCTGCTCCTGCTCGCCGCGGCCGTGACCGTCGGCGTCAGGCGCCGCAGGCTGAGCGGGAAGGGGCTAAGGACCTCGCTGCTCTTCCTCCTGGCGGGCACGGCGAGCTCGGCCCTGGTTCCGGCCGCCCTCTGGTGGGGCATCACGGTGATCCGCCCCGACCATCAGGTCATCGTCTACGACGACGTCTGGTACGGGACCGCGCTGCTGCTGGCCGCCGCGGGCACGGCCCTGCTGTGGCTGCGCGCCGCGATCCGGCGGGCCGGATCCGACCATCTGCTCGCCGGCGTCGGCCTGGTGTGGGCGCTGCCGCTCGCGGTGGCGTTGGCGCTCGCTCCCGAGGGCGCCTACCTGCTGACCTGGCCGCTGCTGCTGTACGCGGGGGCGCTGCTGTACCTGTACGCCCGGCCCGATCGGTCGCCGGCGGCCCTCGTCCCGGCCGCCGTGGCCGCCGCCGTCCTCTTCGCACCGGTCCTGTACCTGCTGCACCTCACGCTGGGGATCGCACTGATCTGGGTGGTCGCGATCGGTCTCACGCTGGTTCTCTGGATGATGTCGGCCTTCGCCGGCCAGAGCAGGAAGCACCGGTGGTCGCTCCTGGTCGTGGCCGCCGTCGCGCTGCTGATCCTGGCCGGCGACCTCACGTCCGGGTTCACCGCCCGCGAGCCGCGCCCGGCCACGCTGCTCTACGGCCTGGACGCCGACACGGGCACGGCCCGGTGGATCTCGCCCGACCCGGTGCTGCAGCCCTGGCAGGAGAAGCTGCTGCCCGACTCGCACAGCGGTCCCATGCCCGTCTTCTTCCAGAACCCCATGAGCCTGCGGACGGGCCAGGCGCCGGTGGTGCCCGCGCTGACGCCGCCGCAGGTCGAGGTACTGGCCGACACGGTCGCCGCGGACGGCACACGGACGGTGCGGCTGCGGGCCAGGTCCACGCGGGGCGCCGCGATGCTCCAGCTCGTCAACGACTCACCCGTCCGCCTGCTGGGCCTGTCGGTGGACGGAACCGCGGCCGCCGCACCCGCGCCCACCCAGCGATGGAGCCTCACCTTCTTCGCCCCGGCCGCCACCGGCATCGAGGTGACCCTGCGGCTGTCCGGGGCCGAGCAGCCGGTGATCAGGCTGCGTGACCGCAGCTTCGGGCTGGCCGAGATCCCGTTCCAGGTGGGACGGCCGGGCGCCACCGTCCCCGGCACCGATGACGGCGACTTCGTGGTCGTCAGCCGCCGCGTGCCCCTGTCCTGAGCACGCTTTCGTCACCGGTGCCCCCGCCGTGACCGGCTGGGCGGCGCGCTCAGGCGTAGGAGATGCCGCGCCCGGTGGAGCTGATGTTGACGAGGATGTTCCCCGAGGACCGGCGCCGGGCCTCGGCGGCGACGGCGGCCAGTTGGTAGCCGGTCTCCAGGGCCACGGTGCGGCCCTGGGTGGTGGCGAACAGCTCGGCCGCGTCCCTGGCCTCCCTGTCGCCGAACGTCTCCGTCGTGATCAGGCCGTCGGCGTGGAAGCGGGCGACGGGGGCGGCCACGATCGTCGAGCCGAGCCCACCGATGTAGACGTCGTCGCCGAGCAGCCGGTCCAGCCCGTACGTGCGCAGCCGCGGGTAGAAGTCCTGATCGTCGATGGAGTACGCGCCGAGCCGTCCCTTGCTGACGATCGGGCACAGCTCCGATTCCGCGCAGACCACGTCGACCGGTGCCCCATGCTCGATCTTGTCGACCAGGAACGCCGCCGCGATGCCCAGCAGGTTGGCCCCTCCGCCGCAGCTGCCCACCACCACGTCGGGCCGGATCCGGCCGAGCTGCTGCTTCGCCTCGATGCCGACGATGGTCTGGGGCAGGATGAAGTAGTTGTAGACACTGCCGAAGATGTAGCGCGCCCCTGGGCGCCGACGGGTGTAGGAGACGGCGCGGTTGGCCGAGAGCACCAGCGGGTCGAAGCCGGCGCCCTCCTCGTCCGGGCCGACGACCTCGACGCGCGCTCCCGCCTCCGTCATCAGGCGTACCCGGTCGGGCCTTGCGCGCACGCTCGCCTGGTCGATGAAGCAGCTCACCTCGATGCCGAACGCGGCGGCCGCCTTGGCCAGCGCGATCCCCCAGTTGCCCGTCGTCTCCGTGGTGATCTCGGCGACCCCGTCGGCCGCGCAGTGGTAGGCCACCCAGAACGCGCTGTTGGCCTTGTGGTTGGACGACGGCGTGGCCCCCTCGTCCTTGACGAAGATCCGGCAGCCCGTCCCGAGAGCGCGGGCGAACTCCTCCGCCTCGAACAGCGGCGTCGGCCGGTAGCCGGTGAAGAGGTCGAGGAGGTGACCGGGGATGGGCACCGAGGGCCGCGAGGACAGCTCCAGTGCCGCAAGCGACGGAGGCAGCGCGTCGCGGAGCCTTTCCGCGCTGATCGGCGACCTGGTGACGGGATCGAGCACGGTGCCGGGACAGTAGGCGGACAGGTTGATCAGTTCGGCGGTCATGCTGTGCCTTTCCTCAAAGGATCACTCGGGAGGGCGCGCTCGCCCGCAGGGCACGGGACTTGCGCAGGTCTCTGGTCACCATGACCCTGCGCAGCCAGCGGTCGGTGCCGTCGTAGCGGGCGGTGAAGGGTTTCCTGCCGTGCACGGCACGGTAGTTGTCGATCAGGCACGCGTCTCCCGGCTCCAGCACCACGTCGACCAGGGATTCGCCGAGCCGCTCCGCCAGCCGCCGCAGGGCCGAGGCCGCGGGCTCATCGCTGCCGCGCATGTACGCGGGGTCGATGCGCAGATACGGCGCGCGCGGGTGGCCGAACAGCACTCGCACCACCCGCTCCCCGGTCCAGTCGGTGGCCGCCTCGTCCCCGGTCAGCGTGGCGCTGTTCCTGCGCAGCTCGTCGTCGGCCCAGAGGCGGAAGCGGGGCTGTGACAGGATCGCCGCGTCGCTCTCCGGCAGCCGGCTGAGGTCGACGGCCCCCACCGTGGTGGGGGTCCGGTCCGGGTTACGCAGGCAGAGCAGCCCCAGGTAGTCGCAGCGCATGTCGTGGAAGGCGTCCTCGCCGTGGAACTCCAGGCAGACGTCGCTGCTGTGGCCGGTCTGCTCCTGTTCGCCGCCGGGAATCGGCAGCACGCTGCTGACGAGCCGCCCTTCCTGCAGCGTGCGCCAGCCGAACGGCTCGCCCAGCACCGATCCGAGCAGCATCAGATACAGGTCGGGCACCAGCGTGGCGGCGGGGTCCGCCGCGCGCCAGTGCAACGGGGTCGGGGCCAGGTCCTCCGGGACGGGGAATCCCCGCACGACCGTGACGGGCGCCGACTCCTCCAGCATCAGCCGGCGCAGTGCGAGCACCAGGTGCTCGGGCAGCAGCGCCGCCAGCATCGGCATCCCGCGCAGGAAGTCCTCGTCCTCCACGCCGGTGTACCGCTCGGCTGTCGCCTCGATCGCCGCGCGCAGCCCGGCGCCTTCAGCGCTCACGTCGACGACCCGCACGATCCCCATCACACGCTCCCGTCCACTCGTTCCTGCGCGACGTCCTGCCTGGCCGCGTCGGACAGCTCCGACTCCACGAGCCTGACCCGCGGGTTCGCGTACGCCGCCCCCGCCGCGGCGATCATCAGGACGCCCAGGCAGGACAGCAGGAACGCGGCCCGGCCCGCTCCCGTCTCGGCCAGCGCCCCGATCAGCAGGTACGCGATCGGCACGCACGACTGGGCGATCATGCGGCGGGCCGAGAAGACCCTGCCCTGCAGCGCGGGTTCCACCTTGACCTGCCAGATCGTCTGGCTGGACGCGTTGACCACCGGAATGCACAGGAAGTAGGCGAAGGACACGACGCCGAAGACCACCACCCCCGGCCAGGCGCCCGCGGCCACGAGCAGCCCGCCCCCCGCGGCGGCGGCCACGACGATCAGGGGCACCCGGCGGGCCGAGCCGCCGCCCCAGATCGACATGAGCAGCCCGCCCGCCAGCATGCCGGCGCCGCCGATCGTCCCGATCAGCCCGAGCGTCGTGACGGGGGCGACGGACAGCACGAGCGGCGTCACGAGCACGGTGACGCCGCCGGTGGCGAAGTTGCAGATCGCGAAGAACACCAGCAGCCCGAGCAGCCCTCGCCGCGCCAGGATGTAGCGCCACCCCAGCGCGATCTCGTGCCCGAGGGACCGCGCGGTCTCCCGTTCCGCTGGGACGTCGGGAATCCTGACCACGGCCAGGGTCAGCACGGCGCAGCCGAACGACGCGAAGTCCATCACGACCACGGCGCCCAGCCCCGGCCCGCTCAGCAGCACGGCCCCGAGCAACGGCGCGCTCAGCTCGGCGATCGCCTGCCCGGTGCCGATCAGCCCGTTGGCCCGGCCGAGGTGCTGTCGGGGCACGAGCGCGGAGATGGCGGCGGTCAGGGCGGGCCACTGGAAGGCGGCGCAGAGCGAGGCGACGGCCTGGAAGGCGTACACCTGCCAGACCTGCAGGTCACCCAGCGTGTACGCGAGGACGACGCCGCCCATGGCCAGACCGGCCGCCCCGTCGGCCGCCAGCAGCACGGTGCGCCGGTTCCACCGGTCGATGACCACCCCGGCGAGCGGGGCGGCCACGATGCCCGGCAGGAAGCCGCAGATCAGGCTCACACCGAACCTGGCCACCGAGCCGGTCTCCTGGTAGACCCAGAGGCTGAGCGCGAAGCCGCTGGTCGCGGATCCCATCATGGAGACGAGCTGGCCGACCCAGATCACCGTGAACGCCGGCATTCCCTTGGGGGCGCGTGACATCCCTACCTCACCTCCGCGGCCCTGGCGATGAGCCGGGAGGCGAGCGCCTCCCCGTTCGGCCCGCTCAGCAGCGAATAGTGGGTGCCGTCGACGATCTCGATGTCGAGCCTCCCGGTGACGACCGGCGCCCAGCCGAGGTCGGGCGGCGCGCCCTCGTGACCTTCCGAGGGCCGGTAGAGCACGGCGTCGGCGTCCAGCGGTCCCGGCCGGTAGGCCAGCGAGGCGCGGGCGTGCGCGCCGTACACGCGGGTGATGCGCCTGAGCTGGTCCTTGGTGAGGATGTCCTGGCGGATGTCGGTGGCCTGCTTGGCGGCGGCGAACACCCGGGTGAGGCGTTCTTCCTCGGTGAGCCCCGCCAGGTCGTCAGCGGTGAGGTCGAGCGCCTTGGCGTAGACGACGTCGAGCAGCAGCCGGGCCTCGTCCTGCGCGTAGGCCTCGGGTACGGGCTCGTCGGCGCTGGAGCTGATGATGCCGAGCAGGCCCACCCGCTCCCCCGCGGCCAGCAGCCTGCGGGCCATCTCGTACACCACCACGCCGCCCATGCACCAGCCCGTCAGCAGGTACGGGCCGTGCGGCTGGACCTGCCGGGCCGCGTCGACGTAGTGCTGCGCGAGTTCCTCGATGCTCGTCATCGGCTCGCCGTGGTCGAGCCCGGGGGCTTGGAAGGCGTAGAAGGGATGCCCTGCGGCGCCCAGGTGGCCGGCCATCTCGCGGTAGCAGAACACGTGGCCGCCCAGAGGGTGCACGCACAGCAGCGGCGTACGCCCGCCCTCGGCGTGCAGGACGACGAGCGGGCCCGAGCGCGGCTGCGACCTGGACCTGATCGCCTCGGCCATCGCGGCCACCGTCCCTTGCTCGAACAGGACGACGGCCGGGACCTCGCTGGTGAACTGCTGGCGGACCTTCGCCAGCAGCCTCAACGCCAGCAGCGAGTCACCGCCGAGATCGAAGAACTGGTCGTGCACCCCGATCGACTCGAAGCGCAGCGTCTCCGCCCACAGCTGGGCGAGGTCCCGCTCCAGGTCGTCGCGCGGCGGTGTCGGGGTCCTGGCCAGCACCGGCCGGGCGTTCCCCGCGCGCGGCAGGGCTTTGCGGTCGATCTTCCCGTTCGGTGTCAACGGCATGGACTCCAGCGGGATGAAGGCCGCGGGCACCAGCTGGACGGGAAGCTTGGCGGCCAGGTAGCCGCGCGGGTCGGACGGCGGGCGGGCGTCGGGTTCGAGCACCACGTAGGCGATCAGCCGCCGGTCGCCCGGCGCGTCCTCCTGCAGGGTGACGACGGTCGAGTGCACGCTGGGGTGGGCCAGGATCGCGGACTCGATCTCGGCCAGCTCGATGCGGTGGCCGCGGAGTTTGACCTGGTCGTCGAGCCTGCCGAGGAACTCGATCCGGCCGTCGGGCCGGCGCCTCGCCGCGTCGCCCGTCCGGTAGAGCCGGGCGCAGGGCTCGCCGGAGAACGGGTCGGCGACGAACCGGGTGGCGGTCAGGCCCGGCCGGTCCAGGTAGCCCCAGGTCACCCCGGCACCGCCGATGTACAGCTCGCCGGGGACACCGACCGGCGCCGGCGACAGGTCGTCGTCGAGCACGTAGAGCCGGGTGTTGGCCACCGGGTGGCCGAGGGTCGGCGGGCTGCCCGGCGTGATCTCGTCGGCGGATGACCAGATGGTGGTCTCGGTGGGGCCGTACACGTTCCACACGCGGTCGAAGCGGGCGGCGAGGTCGGCCGCGAGGTCGTCGGGCAGCGCCTCGCCGCCGCACAGGACGCGCAGGGACGGCGGCAGGTCGAGGCCGCCGACCAGCAGTTGCCGCCAGGCCGACGGCGTCGCCTGCATGAGCGTGGGCGTGCCCCGCAGCCCGGCGAGCGCGCGTTCCGGGTCGAACAGCAGGTCTCCCGCGACGGCCAGCCTGGCGCCGGTGACCAGGGGCAGGAACAGCTCCAGCGCCGCGATGTCGAACGACAGCGACGTCAGCGCCACCAGCAGCTCGTCGTGGCCCGCCGCAACCAGATCCGCCATCGAGCTCAGCAGGTTGACGACATTCGCGTGCGTGACCATGACGCCCTTGGGGCTTCCCGTCGAGCCGGAGGTGTAGATCACGTACATCAGGTCCTCGGGCCCGTGCGCGGCGGGGACGGCGGGCGCCGGCTCGTCCTGGAGTATCCGGTGGACGTCGACCAGGGGCACGCCCGGCGGGATCGACCCCGCGGCGCCGGCGTCGGTCAGGATGAGCGGTAGCCGCGCGTCCTGGATCATGTACGTGATCCGCTCGGCCGGGTAGGCGGGGTCGATCGGCACGTACGCCGCCCCGGCCGCCAGCACCCCGAGGACGGCGACCACCACCTCGGCGGAGCGCCCCATGCACACGCCCACCAGGGAGCCGCGCTCCACGCCTCTGGCCCGCAGATCCGCGGCGACCCGATCGACGCCCTCCATCAACGCGCCGTAGGTCAGGTCGCCGACCGCGAGGGCCGCGGGGGTGCGTGCCGCCTGCTCCCTGACCAGCGCGTCCAGGCTGGAGCGCGGCCGGTCGGCGGTGGTGTCGTTCCAGGCGCCCGCGAGTTCCTCGCGTTCCTCGTCCGGCAGCAGCTCGCCCACGATCATGAGGTCGTCGGGACGCTCGGCCAGGGCGATCACCGCGGCCTGGTAATACCGGGCGATCGTGCGCAGCTGGGAGGTGGGGAACTCGCGAGGGTCGCTGACGAGGGTGAATTCCAGCCCGGGACCGGTCATGCCGGCGTTGACCGTCAGCGGGAAGTTGTTGCGCTCGAAGAACCTGGCGTCCACGACCCTGGTCTCCGCGCTGTCCGCCAACGCCTCGTAGACGTGGAAGTCGCGGAAGTCGAAGACCACCTCGAACAGCGACTCGCCGGCGGGCACATGGTCGCGGTGGAGCTGCGCGAGCGGGTAACGCCGGTGCGGCATCATCCGCGTCTCCGCCTGGAACACCCGGGTCACGGCCGAGCGCCAGCTCTCCCTGGCGGACGTGAACCTGAACGGGACCGTGTTGAGGAACAGCCCGAGCGCCCTGTCCCCGCCGGCTGTCTCCGGGCGGCCGTGCGTGACCAGGCCCGTGCACAGGTCACCTTCGCCCGTCAGCAGCCGCAGCACCGCCAGATGCGCCGTCAGGAGCACGGACCTGACGGGGACGCCGAGTTCCGCGGCGAGCGCGCGCAGCCGGTCCGCGACGCCGGTGTCGAGTGTCATCCGGACCGCCGCGTGGTCGTCCCGCTCGCGGTCCCGTACGCGTGGCAGGGCCGTGAACGGGCGCTCCCGCAGCGTCTCCGCCCAGAAGCGCCTGGCATCCTCGGAGGCCAGCGCCTTGCGTTCGAGCGCCGCGTGGTCGCGCATGGCCGCGGCGGGCGCGGGGAGGACGGCCAGGCCGCCATAGCGCGCCATGAGCTCGGTGACCAGGGAGGCCAGGCTCCATCCGTCGAGCACGGCGTGGTGGAAGGTGAGGCCGATCCGGTGCCGCCGCTCGCCCAGCCGGTGGACCTGGAACCTGGCCAGCGGCGGGCTGGCCCAGTCGATCTCCCGGTGTTTCTCGGCCTCGAACCACTCCTCGATCCGGCGCGCCTGCTCGTCCTCGCCGAGCCCGCGCAGGTCGGTCACCGTGACCGGCGCGCGGACGTCCTCGTAGAGCAGTTGCATCGGCTCACTGAACGACGTCAGGTCGAAGCCGGTACGCAGCGCGCCGTGGGCGGCCACCGTGTCGTCGAGGACCCGCTGGAACGCCGCCAGGTCGAGCGGCCCGGCCACGTCGAGGCTCAGGATGTCCCGGTAGGTCGAGCTGCCGGTGTCGTTCTGGCTGTGGAACAGCATGCCGCTCTGCAGCATCGACAGCGGGTAGGCGTCAATCAGACGCATGGCTTTCCTCATTCTCTTCGTGCGCTTCGACGGCGCGCCTGAGCGCGGCGAACCGCTCGCGGTCAGCGTCGGAGAGCAGGCCTGCCGCCGGGTCCTGGGGCGACGTGTCCCTGGCCGCGGCCGCCAGTTCCTCGATCGTGGGGTGCTGGAACAGGTCGTTGACGTCGAGTTCGAGGCCCCGGTCGCGGGCGAGGGCGACGACCCGGATGGCCTTGATCGAATCACCTCCGAGAGTGAAGAAGTTGTTCCGCACCCCGACCTCGGTGTGACCGAGCACCTCGGCCCAGACCTCCACGAGCGCGCTCTGCGCGGGCGTGGACGGCGGCACGAGACCCGCCGGCCGCTCCGGCGACGGCTCCGGCAGCGCCGACCAGTCCACCTTGCCGTTCACCGACAGAGGCAGGGACTCCACCACCACGAACGTGGCGGGGATCGCGAACTCCGGCAGCGTCCGGGCCAGCAGGCCCCGCATCGCGGGCCCGCCCGGCCAGTCAGGCGCCACCACGTACGCCACGAGCCCGGTGTCCGGCCACGCGCGCACGGCGGCGGCACGAACGCCCGGCTGACGGCAGAGCGCGGCCTCCACCTCTCCGGGCTCGACCCGATGCCCGCGCACCTTGACCTGGCGATCGTCACGCCCGAGGAACTCCAGCGATCCGTCGGCCCGGCGCCGCGCCCGGTCCCCGGTCCTGTACAGCCGCCCGCCCACGCCGAACGGGTCGGCCACGAACCGCTCGGCGGTCGCCGCGGGCCGCGCCGCGTACCCTCGGGCCAGTTGCCTGCCGCCGATGAAGAGCTCGCCCGCCACGTTCACCGGCGCCGGCCGCATCCTCTCGTCCAGCACGTATGCGCGCACGCCTGGGACCGGCCGCCCGATCGGGACCGAGACGGTGTCGGCCGCGCCGACGGTGTGCGCGGTGACGTCGATGGCGGCCTCGGTCGGGCCGTAGAGGTTGACCAGCGTGGCCGCGCTGCTTCCCCGGAACCGCTCGGCCAGGTCGGAGGTGAGCGCCTCCCCGCTGCAGACGACCCTGGTGACCGTGGCGGGCAGCCTCTCGTGTTCCAGGTAGGCCCGCAGCATGGACGGCACGAAGTGGCACATCGTCACCCCCTGCTCGGCCATGATCCGGGTGAGCCAGGCGGGGTCGCGGTGGGCGCCGGGCGGCGCGACGACCAGGCGGGCGCCGGTGACCAGCGGCAGAAGCAGCTCCCACACCGACACGTCGAACCCGATGGGCGTCTTGTGCAGGATGACGTCGCCCGGCCCGACCTGGTGCTGGTCCCGCATGCCCAGCAGCCGGTTGACGATGGCGGCGTGGGTGACCTGCACGCCCTTGGGCCGCCCGGTGGACCCTGACGTGAAGATCGTGTAGGCGAGATGTCCAGGCCCGCGACGCGCCGCCGGCGGCGCGTCGCGGCTTCCGTGGTCCGCGGCGGCGAGTGTCGCGACGGCGCCCGCGTCGTCCGCCATCAGCGACAGCCGCTCGGGCGGGTAGGACGGGTCGAGCGGCAGGTAGGCGCCGCCGGCCAGAAGCACGCCGAGAACGCTCACCACCAGCCCGGCGCCGCGTTCCTGCCGGACGCCGACGACCTGGTCCGGCCCGACTCCGGCGGCGCGCAGGTGGTGCGCCACGCCGCAGGCCCTGGACCACAGCTCCCGGTACGTGAGGCTCTCCTGCCCGCTCACCACCGCGATGGACTCGGGTGCGCGTTCCACCTGCTCGGCGACCAGCTCGTGCAGGCATGCGCGCGGCTCGGCGGTCACGGGGCCGGTCGCCGCCGCCATGGCCTCCTCGCGCTCGGCCGCGGTGAGCAGGTCGAGCGCGGAGATCGGCCGCGCCGGGTCGGCCGCGGCCCGTTCGACGACCGTGCACAGGTGCTGCCAGAAACGCGCCACGGTGGCCTGGTCGAACAGGTCCTCCGCGTATTCGACGCCGCCGCGCATCCCGTCGCCGTCCGGGGCCAGCATGAGGTTGAGATCGAACTTGGCGGTGGCGTTGTCCACCCGGACCTGAGCGCCCTCCTGCCACTCGGAGGCGGCCGAAGGGGTGTTGTCCAGGGCGAGCTGGACCTGGAAGATCGGCGAGTGGCTGGGGTGGCGCGGCGGCGCGACGGCCTGCACCAGCCGCTCGAACGGCAGGTCCTGGTGGTCGTACGCACCGAGCGCGACGCTCTTGACCCGGGCGAGCAGCTCGCCGAACCCGGGGTCGCCGCGCAGGTCCACGCGCAGCGCCAGGCTGTTGACGAACAGCCCGATCAACGGCTCCAGCTCAGGTCTGGTCCGTCCGGCGACCGGCGTGCCGATCACCACCTCCTGCTGGCCGGCCTGGCGGCCCAGCACCACCGCCATGGCGGCCAGCATCACCATGAACGGCGTGACGCCTTGCCCTCGTGCCAGCGCCCGCAGCGCGGCCGCCGCCCGCGGCCCGAGCTCCACGGGCAGCACCGCGCCACGCGAGCTCCGCACCGCCGGCCGGGGCCGGTCCGGCGGGAGCGTCGATACCGCGGGCGCCCCGTCGAGCCCGGTGACCCAGTAGTCGAGCAGCTCACTCAGCCGCGATCCGGTGAGTTCCGCGCGCTGCCAGGCGGCGTAGTCGCGGTAGCGCGCGGGCAGGGGCGGCAGCGGATCGGGGCGGCCTTCGCGCCGCGCCGCGTACAGCCGGGCCAGCTCGCCCACCAGCACGCCCACGGACCAGCCGTCGGCCACGATGTGGTGGACGGCCAGCGCCAGCAGGTGTCCCTCGCCGGCGACCCTGACGAGCAGCACCCGCAGCAGCGGGCCGCGTTCCAGGTCGAACGGGCGCGCGGCCTCCTCCGCGGCCAGCCGCTCGGCCGCGGGCCAGCCGTCGCGCTCCTCCAGCCGGATCGGCACCGGCCCGGGCGGAGCGATGAGCAGCCGGGGCGTGCCGGTGGAGTCGGGCGCGAACCTGCTGCGCAGCGTCTCGTGCCGCTCGGCCACCCGCTGGAAGGCCCAGCCCAGCGCGTCGGGGTCGAGCTCGCCGGGGAAGCGTACGGCGCCTTTCATCGTGTACGTGGCGTGACCGGCGTCGAGCTGGTGCAGCACCCACATGCGTTCCTGGGCGAAGGACGGCACCGCCGGCCCGGTGGAGCGGCCGATCGCGGGCCGGTCGGCGGACCGCTGCGCGAGCAGCCGTTCGAGCAGGGCTCGCCGCTCGGGCGGCAGCGCGGAGACCCGGTCGGAGATGGCGCTCATGACAGCTCCCGTAGTCGTGCCTCGACCTCGTCGTCGGACATGGTCTCGATGGCCGTGAGCAGTTCCTCCTCGGCGGCGACCCGGCGCTCGACGATCACCAGGGCCAGCTGCTCCACGGTCGGCGCCTCGAACAGGTCGCGGACGCCGAGGTCGGCGTCCAGCTCCGCGCGTGCCCTGGCCACGAGCGTGGTGGCCAGCAGGGAGTGACCGCCGAGCGCGAAGAAGTCGTCGCGGACGCCCACCTCTGCGCGGTCGAGCAGGTCGGCCCAGATCGCGGCCAGCGCCTTCTGCAGCGGCGTGGACGGCGGCACCCGCGGGCCGGCCGCCGGCGCCGCCGCGGGCTCGGGAAGGGCGTCCCAGTCCACCTTGCCGTTCGCGGTCAGCGGCAGCGCGTCCACCCGGATGATCCGGGCGGGCACCGCGTGTTCAGGCAGCTCCTGGCGAGCGAACGCGGCCAGGTCGGGATCGCCCGACGCCGCCACGTACGCCACCAGGTCCGACTCGCGCCATGGCTTGACCGCGGCCGCCGTCACCTCCGTGTGCCGCGACAGCGCGGCCTCCACCTCACCGGGCTCGACGCGGTGCCCGCGCACCTTGACCTGGCGATCGCCACGGCCGAGGAACTCCAGCGACCCGCCGGGACGCCGCCGGGCGCGGTCACCGGTGCGATAGATCCGCCCTCCGCCGGGCCCTGCGACGAACCGTTCGGCCGTGAGCCCCGGCCGGCCCGCATAGCCCCAGGCCAGGTACGGCGTGCGGACCCACAGCTCGCCGATCTCGCCGAGCGCGGCAGGCCGTCCCATGGCGTCGGCGACGATCAGGTCCACGCCGTCGACCGGCTCGCCCAGGCGGTGCCAGGGCGGATCGTCGGCGTCCACCTCCGTGTAGGCCATCGCCTGGGGCGTCTCGGTGGCGCCGTAGAAGCTCACGCACCGGGCAGCGGGCGCGACCCGGCGCAGCCTTGCGACGTCGTCCGGTGTGAGGCGGTCGCCGCCGCTGAACACCAGCCGCAGGTCGGGCAGCGGCCCCGACATCTCGGCGAGCGGGCGCAGCATCGGCGGTGTCAGGTGGACGACGGTGATCCGGTTGCCGGCCAGCCACTGCCCGATCAGGGCGGGGTCGGCCATGACGTCCGCGCCGGGGATGTGCAGGGTCGCGCCGAGCCGCATCGGGGTGAAGACGTCGCGCAGGACCGGGTCGTAGCCCAGACCGGACAGCAGGGCGAAGCGATCGTCCATGGTGAGCCCGAACGTGGCGATGTGCCAGTCGACGAAGTGCGCCACCGGGCCGGGGCCGCCGAGCACGGCGTTGGGCGTGCCGGTGGAGCCCGAGGTGAACATCGCGTACGCGGCCGCGCCGTCGACGCCTGGCGGCGTGTCGGGACGCCCGTCGGCCGGGTGCTCATGGAGCTCCAGCACGGGCCTTCCACCGACCGCCTCGATCATCCGCTGCCTGCGCCTGGGCGGGTGCGCGGGGTCGACGACGGCGAACGCCGCGCCGGCCTTGTGGCAGGCGAGCATCGCGACCACGAGCCGCGCCGAGCGCGTCCCGGCCAGCGGCACCACGTCGCCGGGACGGACGCCGGTCTCGATCAGGTGATGGGCCAGCCGGTTGGCGGCCCGCTCCAGCTCGCCGTACGTGATCGCGCCTGCCGCGTCGGCGAGCGCGATGCCGTCCTGGTCGGGCGCCTGGTTCGGCAGCGGCAGGCGCGTGGGACCTCGCACGGCCAGGGCGGGCCCGGGCTCCTCGTCCGCCAGGGGATACGCGAAGACGTGCCGGTCGGGGTCGCGGGCCGCGGCCCTGAGCAGCCGGGCCAGCTGGCCGAGGAAGTCGTGCATGAGCTCCGGCTCGTACAGCTCGGCCCGGTAGCTGAGGGTCAGATCCAGCGCGTCCTCGTCCTCGCTCACGTAGAGCGTCAGGTCGAACTTGGGCGTGGTCTCGGCCTCGCCCAGCGGCTCCACGTCCAGACCGGGCAGGGACAGGCCGGCCTTCGCCACGTTCACCACGTTGAGCGCGACCTGGATGAGGGGGCTCCTGCCGAGGTCGCGTTCGGGCTGGAGCTCTTCGATCAGCTTCTCGAACGGCAGGTCCTGGTGGGCGTAGGCGCCCAGCGCCACCTCGCGCACCCTGTCGAGCAG
Source organism: Nonomuraea pusilla (assembly GCF_900109355.1). GTDB lineage: Bacteria > Actinomycetota > Actinomycetes > Streptosporangiales > Streptosporangiaceae > Nonomuraea > Nonomuraea pusilla. The sequence goes on along the minus strand of NZ_FOBF01000002.1, from coordinate 111,102 downwards.
CTCGGCGAACGTGGGGGCGCCGGCCAGGTTCACGCGCATGGCCAGCGTGTTCATGAACAGGCCGATGAGGTGTTCCAGCTCGGTTCTGCGCCGGCTGGCGATCGGGACGCCGACGACGACGTCGCTCTGGCCCGACCACCGTGACAGGACCGTCGCCATCGCGGCGAGCATGCCCATGAACGTGGTCACGCCGTGGGCCGCGAACAGCTTCCTGACAGCGCTCGCCGCGTCGCCGTCCAGGCGTGCGGCGGCTGTCCCTCCTCTGGGCGGCCCGTCGGCGTTCCTGGGCAGGTCGATGCTGGTGGGCGCTCCTTCGAGGGTCCGCAGCCAGTACTCCAGGTGCGGGGCCAGCGCGCCACCGGACAGCGCCTCCTGCTGCCAGCGGGCGTAGTCGCCGTACTGGACGGGCAGCTCGGGCAGGTCCGTCCCGCCGCCGTTCAGGTAGAGCCTGCTCAGTTCGTCGGCCAGCAGCCCGACGGACCAGCCGTCGGCCACGATGTGGTGCGCGGTGACGGTCAGGATGTGCTCGTCGTCGCCCGTCCTCAGCAGGCAGGCCCGGATGAGTGGCCCTCGTTCGAGGTCGAAGACCGTGGCCGCCTCGGCGTCGCACAGCCGCAGCGCTTCGGACGGGCCGCCGGCCGGCTCCGCGCGGCGCATCGTCCACGCCTGCGCCGGCAGCACCCGCGGCGCGGGCCGGCCGTCCACGCTGGGGAAGACCGTGCGCAGTGCCTGGTGCCTGTCGATGACGGCGCGCAGGCAGCGCTCCAGCAGTTCGGGGTCCAACGGTCCGGTGAGCCGCCACCTGCCGTGCATGTGGTACGCCGTGGACCCCGGGTCGAGCTGGTGCAGGAACCAGAGCCGGCGCTGCGCGGAAGAAAGCGGCGCAGGCCCGCGCCCGGGCAGGATCGGCGGCAGCAGGTCGCCCGGCTCGGCCTCCGGCCCCGCCGTCAGCCCGGCCGCCAGCCCTGCCACGGTCGGCCTCTCGAACAGCGTCCTGACCGGCAGCTCCACGCCGAAGCGGTCGTGGATCCTGGCCAGGACGCCGGTCGCGAGCAGCGAGTGGCCGCCCAGGGCGAAGAAGTCGTCGTCGGCCCCCACCACGGGCACGTCGAGCACCTCGGCGAAGATCTCGGCCAGTTCCCTCTGTTCCCTGCCCTCCGGCTCGCGGTACGTCCCGCCGCGCCCGGCCCAGTCGGGAGCCGGCAGCGCGGCCCGGTCCACCTTGAAGTTGCCCGTCAGGGGGAACTCGTCGACGACGACCACCGCGCTGGGCACCATGGAGCCAGGCACACGCTCCGCCATCCAGGCGATCAGCTCCCGCTCCAGCCGGCCGGTGTCCGCCTCGGCACAGTCGTCGCGCAGGAGCACGTGTGCGATCAGCCGGTTGTCCGGCCGGCTCACGCCGGCCACGGCCGCGCGGAGCGCCGGGTGCCGGCCGAGCACCGTCTCCACCTCACCGAGTTCCACCCGGAACCCGCGGATCTTCACCTGGTGATCGCCCCGGCCCAGGAACTCGATCTCCCCGTCGGGCAGCCTTCTGCCCAGGTCTCCCGACCGGTACAACCGTGCCCCCGGGGAGAACGGGTCGGGCACGAACGCGGCCGCGGTCAGCCCGGGCCGCCGCCAGTAGCCCCAGGCGAGCCCGTCCCCGCCGATGTAGATCTCGCCCAGCACGCCGACGGGCACGGGCCGCATGCGGCGGTCGAGCACATGGACGGTGGTGTTGGAGATGGGTCCGCCGATCGGTATCGACGGCCTGGTCAGACTCTGCTCGGTGACGCGGTGGCGGGTCGCCAGCGTGGTGGTCTCCGTCGGCCCGTAACAGTTGGCGAGCTCGAGGCCGGGGGCGCTCCTCAGCGCCCGCCCGGCAGGCCCGGCCAGCATGACGTCACCGCCGCTGAGCAGCCGGTCGAGCGCGCGCAGCACGCCTGGCCGGTGGTCGGCGAGCTGGTGGAAGAGCCCGGCGGTGAGCAGGAGGACGGTGACGCCGTGCTCCAGGACGAGCCGCTCGATCTCGCTGAGCGAGGGCCTGCCAGGCGGAGCCATCACCAGCCTGGCGCCGTTCAGCAGGGCGCCCCAGACCTCGAACGTCACCGAGTCGAACGCGGCGGGCGCGACCTGCAGCAGCACGTCGGCCGAGCTCAGCGAACCGAGGTCGCTGCCGACGACGAGCCTGACGATGCCGCGGTGCGGGATGGCGATGCCCTTGGGCACCCCGGTGGAGCCCGAGGTGTACATGATGTAGGCGAGCTGGTCGGCGCGGGAGGGCAGGCCGAGCCCGTGGGCGGGCAGGCCGGCGAGCTCGGGGCCTGCCTGGTCGAGGGCGATGGCGCCGGTCGGCAGCAGGTGCAGGAAAGCCGAGGAGGTCAGGACGATCTCGGCGCCGGTGTCGCGCAGCATCTGCTCCAGCCGGGCCGCCGGGGTGTCGGTCTCGAACGGCACGTACGCGGCGCCGGCCTTGAGCACGGCGAGCTCGGCCACGACGAGGTCCGCCGAGCGCTCCATGAGCAGGCCGACGCGGTCCCCCGGCCGGACGCCGCGGGCGTGCAGGTACCTGGCCAGGCGGTTGGTCAGCGCGTCGAGCTCGCCGTAGCTGAGTGTGGCCTGCCGCTCGGGCAGCACGAGCGCGACCGCGTCCGGGTGCAGCGCCGCCTGCCGCTCGAAGAGCGTGTGCACGGCGAGGTCGCGCGGGTAGCCCACGGCGGTCGCGTTCCAGGCCGCGGTGAGCTCCGTGGTCTCACGCTCCTCCATCAGGCCGAGCTCGCTCAGCGGGCGCCCGGGATCGTCGGCTGCCTGGCGCAGCGTCTGGGCGAGGTGGTCCGCCCAGCGCGCCACCGTCTCCGCCGTGTACAGCTCCGTGCTGTACTCCAATGCGACCGCGAACCTGCCCGGGTTCGCGGTGTACGCGGCCAGCAGGTCGAACTTGGCCGTCCCCGTCGCCAGGGAGTCGCCCTGGCCGGTGTCGCCCTCGTCCAGCGACATCACGACCTGGAAGATCGGGTGGCGGCTCGGGTCCCGCTCCGGGGCGACGGCCTCCACCACCCGGTCGAACGGCACGTCCTGGTTGGCGAAGGCCGCCAGCGTCTCGGCCCTCACCCTGCCCAGCAGGTCCGTGAAGGACGGATCTCCCGCGAGGTCGGCGCGCACCGCCAGCGTGTTGACGAAACAGCCGACGACCTCGTCGAACTCTGGTCTGCTCCGCCCGCTGACGACGGTGCCCACGATCAGGTCGGAGGCTCCCGTGAGCCTGCTGAGCAGGGCGAACTGAGCGGCGAGCAGCACCATGAACAGGGTGGCCCCGTGCCGCTTGCCCACCTCGCGCAGCCGTTCCGCCAGCTCCACCGGCAGTTCCAGCAGGTGGGTGTCGCCGGCCGCCGACCTGGTGGAGGGCCTGACGTGGTCGGCGGGCAGGTCCAGCACGGGGAGCGGGCCGGCCAGCCGCTCGCGCCAGTGGTCGAGCTGGGGCCGCAGGGCGCCGGCCTCCAGCATGGCGTCCTGCCAGGCGGCGTAGTCGGCGTACTGCAGCGGCAGTGGCGCGGGTGGCCGCCCGTCGCGCAGCGCGGCCAGGTCCCTGGCCAGCAGCCTGATCGACCAGCCGTCCGCCGCGATGTGGTGCACGGTGAGCAGCAGCCGGTGCTCCTGGGGCGACGTCCTGACCAGGACCGCGCGTAACGGCGGGTCGTTCGACAGGTCGAAGGGCGCCAGCGCGGTCCTCCTGCCCAGTTCCTCCAGCCGTCGGCGCCGTTCTCCCTGCGGCAGGGCCGACAGGTCGACGACGTCGAGCGGGTCGCCAGGGACGGGGAGCACGCGCTGGCGCGGCTCGCCGTCCTCCTCCACCACCACGGACCGCAGCACCTCGTGCCGTTCGAGCAGCGCGCGGAGGGCGCGCCGCAGCCCCTCGACGTCCAGGTCGCCCACGATGGGCGCCGAGAACGGCAGGTGATACGTGCTGCCACCGGGATCGAAGCGGTGCAGGAACCACAGCCGCCGCTGCGCGTGCGACAGCGGCAGCGTCCCCACGCGCGGCACGGGCACGGGAACGGGGACGGGAACGGGCTCTCCGGACTTCTCGGCCCGCCTGATGAGCGCGCCCAGAGCGGCGACGGTGGGGCACTCGAACAGGTCGCGCAGGGTGATCTGGACCGATCGCCGGCGCCGGATCCCGGCCATCACGGCCATGGCCGACAGGGAGGTGCCGCCCAGGGCGAAGAAGTCGGCGTCCGCGCCCGCCGGCACGCCGAGCACCTCCGCGTAGACGTCGGCGACCAGCCGCTCCCACTCGTCCCTGGGCTGGGTCGGCTCCTGATCCGGGTCGGCGGCGACCGGCGGCAGCGCGCTCCTGTCCACCTTCCCGTGCGGGGTGCGCGGCAGGGAGTCCAAGTGGACGAACGCCGAGGGGATCATGTGGCCGGGCAGCAGGGCGCGCAGGGGGGTCCTGAGGTCCGCGCCGCCGGCGGCCACGTAGGCGATCAGGCGTCCGTCCGCGACGGTCACCAGCGCCTCGCGGACCCCCTCGCAGGACAGCAGGGCGGCCTCGACCTCCCCCGGCTCCACCCGGAAACCGTTGATCTTCACCTGGTCGTCGCCTCTGCCGAGGTACTCGATCAGGCCGCCGGGCAGGTGGCGGGCCCGGTCACCTGTGCGGTACAGGCGGGCGCCCGGTGTGCCGCCGAACAGGTCGGGGACGAACGCGGCGGCGGTCTCCGCGGGCCGCCGCCAGTAGCCCCGGGTGACGTTGGCCCCGCCGATGTACAGCTCCCCCGCCACGCCGACGGGCACCGGGTTCAGGCATGTGTCCAGGATGTAGGCGGTGGTGCCGGCGAGCGGCCGGCCGATCGGCACGGTCACCCCGGCCCTCGTCTCGTTCAACGGGTGGACCAGGACACCGACCGTGGTCTCCGTCGGGCCGTAGTGGTTGACGACCGCGCAGCGGGCCCGGTCGCGCAGCGGCCCGGCGAACTCCCAGTGCGACGCCTCCCCCCCGATGATCAGAGTACGGCGCGGCAGCACGCTGTCGTCGCCGGTCTCCAGCAGCATCGCCAGGTGCGACGGCGCGATCTTGAGGTAGTCGATCCCGGCGGCCTCGAAGTACCTGGCCAGGGCCGAGGCGTCGGCGGCCTGCTCCGCCGAGATCAGATGCAGGGTGCCACCGCCGATCAGCGGCGGGAAGAGCATGGTGACGCAGGAGTCGACTGTCAGCGGCTGGAGCATGGCGTAGCTGCCGCCCGTCGAGAGCCCGAGGTCGGCGACGACCGCGCGGACGTAACTGTGCACCTGCCGGTGTTCGACCACCACGCCCTTGGGCAGGCCGGTCGAGCCCGAGGTGTGCAGGAGGTAGGCGGCGTGCGCGGGCCCGGCCACGGGCGGGAGCGGCGAGGAAGGCCCGTCGCGCCAGCGCTGCTCGGCGTCGTCGAGCGGGACCGCCCGGACGGAGGCGGGCAGCCGTTCCAGGTGAGCCGAGGACGTCACCACCACGCGGGCGCCGGTGCCGTCGAGTATGCGGCGCAGCCGCTCGGCCGGTTGGTCGGGGGCCAGCGGCACGTACATGCCCCCGGCCTTCATCACGGCCAAGACCGCCAGGGGCAGCAGACAGGAGCGTTCGAGGCAGACGCCGACGGGGGTCTCCGCCCCCACCCCGAGCGAGCGCAGGTGGCGGGCCAGCCGGTCGCTGTCGCGGTCGAGCCGCTCGTAGGTCAGCGTCCCGGTCTCGTCGGCGACGGCGATCGCCTCCGGGGTGTGGCGGGCCTGGGCCGCGAACAGGTCGTGCACGCACGCCTGCGGCGGCAGCGCGGCGGTGCGGTTCCAGGTGTGCACGATCTCGTGGTGCTCGTCGGGGCCGAGCCGAAGGAGTTCGCGCAGCGGCCTGCTCGGGTCCGCGGCGGCGCCGCGCAGGAGCCGATCCAGGCAGTCCAGCAGCCTGCCCGCGGTCTCGGGGAGGAACAGGTCAGTGTCGAAGGTCAGGTCCAGCCGGAGGTCCGCACCGTTCCCTGTCGCCGTCAGGGTCAGCTCGCGCTTGGCGATCCCGCCATCGCCGAGGTCGAGCGGGCTCAGGGTGAGGCCGGGCAGGTCGAGGTCGCCGCGCGCGGCCTCCTCCCCGACCAGCATCGCCTGGGCGAAGGGCGGGTGACCCAGGTCTCTGGGCGGGTTGATCTCCGCGATGACGTGTTCGAGCGGCACGTCCTGGTGCTCGAAGCACTCCAGCGTCGTGTCCCGGGTCCGCGCCACGAGCTCGGGGAACGTCTCGGCACGGGCGGGATCACCCGCGAGATCGACCGGCAGCACGAGCGTGTTGACGAAGCAGCCGACCAGTTCCTCCAGCTCCGGGCGGCCTCGCCCGGCCACGGGGGTGGCGACGGGGACGCGCTGCTGCCCGGTGAAGCGGGCGAGCACCGCGCCGAACCCGGCGAGCAGCGCCATGAACCTGCTGCCCCCGCCGAAGGCGCGCAGCGCGGCGGCGGTCCCGGCGTCCAGGTGCAGGGTCCTGGTCGCGCCCCGGCCGCTCGGGCGCGCCGGGCGCGGCAGGTCGGCGGGCAGTTCCAACGTGGCGGGCAAGCCGTCGAGCGTCCGCCGCCAGAACTCCCTGCCCTTCCGCATCGCCGGTCCGCCGGACTCGGCTCGCTGCCAGGCGGCGTAGTCGGCGTACTGGATGGGCAGCGGCGGCGCCTGGCCGAGCCTGCCCGCATAGGCGAGCGCGAGGTCGCGCACCAGCACGTCCAGCGAGCGGCCGTCGCCGGCGATGTGGTGCATCACCAGGATCAGGGCGTGCTCGGCCGCGCCGAGGCGCACCGAGAGCAGCCGGAGGAGCGGGCCGCGAGCCAGGTCGAAGGGGCGCCGGGTCTCCGCGGCGATCAGGTCGAGCAGCGCGCTCTCCGGCCGGCCACGCCGATCGTGAGCGATGAGCTCGGGGCCGGCCGCAGAGTCCACGTCCACGCGTGGGACGCCGCCGTCCTCGGTCACCGTCATCCTCAGGGTCTCGTGGCGTTCGGCCAGTTCGCGCAGGCTCGTTCTGAGCCGGTCGAGGTCGAGTTCCCCCCGCACGCGCACGCCGGCCAGCAGGATTCCCGCGGGGGCGGCGGGATCCATGTGCTGGCGCAGCCACAGGCTCTCCTGCGCCGGTGACAGGACCCGGGCGGCGCCCGGAGGGCGGACTGGTATGGGGGCGGTCCTCGCCTGGTCCGGCGTGGTCGCCGCCCGGGCGGCCAGCCGGCGTTCGAGCACGGCCCGCTCGTGCGGCGCGAGGCGGGCGATCCGCTCCGCCAGGCTCTGCATGGAGTTGTCCCGCTCCGTCACGCCTGCCCCCCTGACTCGCACATGTGGTGAACCGTCTCCAGCGCCTCGTCCCGCAGCGCCTGCTCCCTGGTCAGCCGCAGATCCGGTGCGGCGGGGAGCAGCCGGTGGTCGCGGCGGAAGCGTTCGCGTCCGCCGCCGGTGACGTTGAGCAGCACGACCGCGTCCCTGGGTATGAGGCCGCCCTCCGCCTCCTCGCGCAGCGCGGCCAGCGCGAACGCGGCCGGCCGCTCGATGTCGATGCCCTCGCACGTCAGGAACAGCTCCATCGCCGCCGTCGCCGCCGCGTCGCTTGAGGCGGTGACGACACCGCCGCTCTCCTTCAGCGCGTCCCTGACCCCGCCGCGCACCAGGTAAGGGGGCTGCCGGTTGGTGAGCTCGGGCGTGCTGGACGTGCGGGCACGCTCCCTGTCGTCCGCGGCCCCGTCGGCCGACAGCCAGGCCCGGTACAGCGGCGCGCAGGAGTCGTTCTGGCAGAGCACGAGGCGCGGCGGCGGATCCGCCCCCAGCCGGACGGCGGCCTCGTGCGCCGCGATGGCCCCCACGCCACTGCCGACCGCCTGGAAGTAGTGGTCGGGAGTGCGCCCGATCGCCTCGTAGGCCGCCAGCATCACGGTGGCCAGCCCGTCGCGGCGGGCCACGTTCCACCCGCCGCCCTCGGCCTCGAATCCCGGCAGGGCCGCCAGCCGCCCGGCGAACGCGATCGCATCCGTGTAGTCGGCGCCGCCGCCCAGGCTGATCAGTCGCACATGGGGATGGCGCCGCTCCCGTGCGGAAAGCCGGCCGAGCATGGTCTCCGGCACGACCAGCAGGCACGGCGTGGACGAGCGGGAGCCGGCGGCGGCGAACGCGGCGGCCGTGTTGCCCGCCGAGGAGACCACCAGCGTCTCCTGCCTGCCTGCGCGTCTGCCGAGGACGGCCGCCGCCTCGAGCTCTTTGAACGTGCCCGTCTCGGCGAACGCGCCGCGATCCGGCCAGTAGCCGTGGAAGGCGATCCAGAGCTGTCCGAGCCCCAGCCGCCTGCCCAGTTCCGCCGACCGGTACACGAGGGTCCCCGGGGCGTCGGGGGAGACCTCGCGGATCGGCAGCCACTCCCGGTAGCGGAACAGCCCCCGCTCCTGCGGGCACGGCCGCAGGGACATGGCGGCGTACTCGGTGCGCAGGTAGGCGGGCTCGTGGGGCGCGGGGCAGGTCAACAGGCAGCCGTCGTCGTCGTAGCGGCGTTCGCAGGCCGTGCAGCGAAGCGCGTAGTGCCGGTCATTCATCGCTCTCCAGCCGATCGGCGGAGCGCGGCGGGCAGTTCGAGCGCGCCTCCGCCGTCGCGGGCGGCCAGGTAGCGGCTCCTGTCGGCCCGGCGGATCGGCCCGAGGCGGGAGTCGCGCCGCTCCGCGCCGTCGATCAGCGCCGCCACCGCCGCGACCGTGGGTTCCTCGAACAGCCGGTGCAGGGCGAGCTCCACCGAGAACGCCTCCCTGATCTGCGCGGCGAGCTGGGACAACAGCAGGGAGTGCGCGCCCAGGTCGAAGAGGTTCTGCCGCCTGCCCACCGCCTCCGCGCCCAGCAGGGCGGACACCAGGCCGGCCACCGCGCGTTCCGTGCCCGTGGCAGGTGGTTCGCCGGCGGGGGGCGAGACGGGCTCCGGCGCGGGGAGGCGGGATCTGTCGATCTTCCCGTTGGCGGTGACGGGCAGCCGGTCGAGCCGGACGAACACCGAGGGGATCATGTAGCCGGGCAGGCACTCGGCGAGCGCCCTGCGCAGGTCGTCCTGGTCGGGGGGCGTGCCTTCCAGGTAGGCGACCAGGGTGGAACCGTGCGCGGTGACCACCGCGCGCCGCACGCCGGGCCGGCGTGACAGGGCCGCCTCGACCTCGCCCGCCTCGACCCGGTGGCCGCGGACCTTGAGCTGATGGTCGGAGCGGCCGAGGAACTCCAACTCGCCGTCCGGCCTCAGGCGCACCAGGTCGCCGGTGCGGTAGAGGCGGGCGCCCGGCCGGCTGAACGGGTCGGCGACGAATCTCTCGCTCGTCATGGCGGGACGCCCGTGATACCCGCGCGCCAGCCCCATGCCGCCGATGTAGAGCTCGCCGACGGCTCCCGGCGGCACCAGCCGGAGCGCCTCGTCCAGCACGTACGCGCGGGTGCCCTCGATCGCCCGGCCGATGGACACCCGGCCGGCGCCCACGATCGCGGCGGTCGACCAGATCGTGGCCTCGGTGGGCCCGTAGAGATTCCACAGAACGGCGCCCTTGCCCGCCAGTTCCTCGGCGAGCCGAGCCGGCAGCGCTTCGCCGCCGCAGAGCATGGTCAGCGCGGGCGTGCCTGACCAGCCCGCGTCCAGCAGGAGCTGCCAGGTGCCCGGAGTGGCCTGCAGGTGGGTGGCCGGGCCCGTTTCCAGTGCGGCGCGCAGCAGCGTGCCGTCGCGTGCCGTCCGTCTGTCCAGGAGCCGGACGGTGGCGCCCGCGGTCAGCGGCACGAGCAGTTCGAGCACGGCGATGTCGAACGACACGGTGGTGATCGCCGGCACGTGCGAGCCCGGCCCGAGGCCGAACAGCCGCCCGGCCGCGCGGCAGAAGGCGGCCAGGCCGCCGTGGGTCACCGAGACGCCCTTCGGACGGCCCGTCGAGCCCGACGTGTAGATCACGTAGGCGAGGTCGTGGGGGCCGGGAGCGCCCGGTTCACCGAGCGGTCCGCCGGTGCCGCCCATCGTGACGACGGCCGCCCCGCCCGGGTCGACGCCGCTCCCCGGCTCGGTGATCACCGCGGCCGGGCCCGCGTCGTCCAGCATGTCGGTGATGCGGCGCGGCGGGAGGTCCAGGTCGATCGGCAGGTAGGCCGCGGCCGTCCTCAGCACGCCGAGCAGCGCGACGATCAGGTCCGGGGTACGCGGCAAGGCGACCGCGACGATGTCGCCCGCGCCGATGCCGAGCCCGGCCAGTCGCCGCGCGAGCGCGTCGGAGCGGCGGCCAAGCTCGGCGTACGTCAGCGTCTCACCCGCGCAGGACACCGCGGGCACGTCAGGACGGGCGAGGACCTGCTCGTGGAAACGCTCGACGAGCAGCGCGGCGGCCGGTTCCGCGCCGGGCGCCGGCGGCAGCAGCAGGCCCCGTTCCCGCTCCGTCAGCATGGGCAGCGCGCCGACCACGCGGTCGGAGCGCGCGGCGATGCCGTCGGCGATCGTCTGGAAGTGGGCGGCCATCCGCCCGATCGTCGACTCGTCGAACAGGTCCGCGTCGTACCGGAGGGTGCCGCCGAGGCGTCCGTCGCCGAGGTCCCCCATCGCGAGTGCCAGGTCGAACTGCGCGTCCTCCGCCGCTGACTCGAGCGAGCGCAGCGCGAGCCCGCCGATGCTCAGCTCGCCGCCCTCCCGGCCCAGGGCGAAGGGGGCCAGCCCGCGCACCGGCGTCTGATGCAGCGAGAACATCGCGTGGATCAACGGCGTGTGGGCCGAGCTGCGCGCCGGTCGCAGCCGCTCCACCAGCGTGGCGAAGGGGAACGCGCCGTGCCGCATCGCCTCACGGGTCTCCTCGTGCACGCGCCGCAGCATCGTGGGGTACGGCTCCGCCGGGTCGACGGTCGTGCGCAACGGCAGCGTGTTCACGAAGCACCCGGCGGTCCCGGCGAACTCGGCCTGCTCACGCCCGTGGTAGGGGGTGCCGACGACGACGTCCCTGCGGCCCGCGTACCGGGACAGCAGGATGTGGAAGGCGGTGAGCAGGACCGTGAACAGGGTGACGCCCTGGGCCTCGGCGAGCTGGCGCAGGGCCGTGCCGGTCCGCGCGTCGAGGTCGAGCCTGACGCTGGAGCCGCGAAAGCGGGGGCTGGGCGGCCTGACGCGATCGGCGGGAAGGGCCGGCTCTGCCGGCATGCCGTCGAGGCGCTCCCGCCAGAACCGCCACAGCCGCTCGCCCTCCTGCCCCGACAGCAGCTCGGCCTGCGCGCCCACGAACTCGGCGTACGTCCTGGCCGGGACATCGGGCCGCCCGCCCTGGTAGAGGAAGTCGAGATCGCGCAGCAGGAGCGAGACCGACCACAGGTCGGCCACCAGATGGTGGACGGTGAAGACGAGGCGGTGCGCGCGCGGGCCGGTCGAGAACAGGCGCACGCGCAGGAGCGGGCCGCGTTCGAGGTCGAGCGGCTTGCCGGCGGCCTGCCGCACCGCCTCCGCGAGCTCGCGCTCGCTCCAACCCGCGCAGTCCACATGCTCGAAGTCCGGCTCGAGCACCGGATGCGTCACCTGCCTGGGACCGCCGGGGAAGGTCGTGCGCAGTGCCTCGTGCCGATCGGCGAGCCGGCGCAGCGCGTCGGACAGCCGGGGGACGTCGACGGGCGACTCGAGGGCGGCCTCGGCGCTGAGCAGGTAGGCGCTGCTGTGCGGGGCCAGCTCGTGCATGAACAGCATCGACCGCTGTGAGGCCGAGACCGGCGCTTCGCGGGGCGGCTCCCGATCAGGCGGTTGCGCGGCTGTCCGGTGGGGGTGCTCCCGTGGGGTGAGCGTGGCCGCCAGCTCGCGCGCCGACATCCCGATGGCGTCCTCCAGGTCCACGCTGGAGTCGTGATCCCGCCGAACGCGGTGCCACAGACGCAGCGCGCCCAGCGAGTCCAGGCCCGCGGAGACCAGCGGCAGGTCGCCGGGGACCTCGCCGGGCGCCAGGCCGAGGATGGCGGCCGCCTCTCGCTGGATCATCCCCTCCGGTCCGTCGGCGACGGGCCGCCCGGCGGGCTGCCCGGCGGGCGCGGCGGAGGAGAGCACCTTGAGCTCGCCGGCGAGCAACCGTTCGCGACAGGCTCCGCGCTGCACCTTGCCGCTGGTGGTCCTCGGCAGTGAGCTCGCGCGGATCAGCACGACCCGTCCGGGACGCACCTCGTGCGCGCTCACGACGGCCTCGGCGACCGCCGCGGCGATCGCGGGCAGCTCGGCCTCGGGGGTGCCCCTGATCACCTCGTGGACGATGACGAGTTCCTCGGTGCGCCGGCCGGGCAGCGAGAACGCGGCGCCGCCGCCGGCGGGGAGCGCGGGATGCGACAGCGCGGCGGTCCGCTCGATGTCCTGCGGATAGAGGTTGCGGCCACGGATGACGACGAGGTCCTTGAGCCTGCCGGTGACGAACAGCTCTCCTTCGCGCAGGAAGCCCAGGTCACCGGTGCGCAGCCAGGACTCGCCGCGCAGGGTGCCGTGGGGGAACGCGCCGGTCAGATAGCCCTTGCTGATGCTCGGGCCGGCGACCCAGATCTCTCCGACGACGCCGTCGTCGACGGGCTCGCCGGTGACCGGGTTCACGATCGCCAGCGGGTCGCCGAGCGGCGCCTTCCCCGACCCGACCACCGTCATCTCGCCCGGGCCGCCGTCCCTCGGCAAGGTGGCACGCGCGAGTGCCCCGCCGCGCGGCTTGCTGGTGACCATCAGCGTGGACTCCGCGAGCCCGTAGCACGGCGTGAACGCCTCGCGCCGGAACCCGCAGGCTCCCATCGTCTCGGCGAACCTGTCGAGCGTGGCCGCGCTGATCGGCTCGGCCCCGTTGAAGGCCACCTCCCAGGAGCTGAGGTCGAGACCGGCCAGGTCCTGTGGCGAGATCCGCTCGGCGCACAGGTCGTAGGCGAAGTTCGGGCCGCCGCTCATCGTCGCCCGGGTCTCGCTGATCATCCGGAGCCAGCGGACGGGATCCATGGCGAAGTCGGACGGTGACATGAGGGCCGCGCTGCCGCCGCTGTAGACGGTCTGCAGCACGCCGCCGATGAGTCCCATGTCGTGGTGGAGCGGCAGCCAGGAAACCGCGCGCAGCTCCGGGCCGGTCCCGAAGGCGTGGGCGATCACCTGGGAGTTGTGCAGCAGATTGGCGTGGGTCAGCCGCACTCCGCGCGGGGCCGAGGTCGAGCCGGAGGTGTACTGCAGCAGCGCGAGGTCGTCCGGGAGCGGGTCGTCGTGGGTGAAGGGGAGGTTCGGGCCGCTCAGCCAGCCCTCCACGTCGGGCGTGTGCACGCCGGCCAGCGCGGGCCGGTCGGCCGCCCTGCGGGCCATCCTGGCGCGGCCCGCGGCCGTGGTGAGCGCGAGCGTGGCGCCGGTGTCGGACGCCATCGCCGCCAGCCGGTCCAGGGCGGATCTGCGCGCGGTCGGCGGGTAGGCCGGCACCGGCACCACCCCGGCGCGGAAGCAGCCGAGCAGGGCGATCACGTATTCGATGCCGGGCGGATAGAGGATCAGGACGGGGTGTGACGGGCGCAGCTCGGCCAGGTGGGCGGCGTAGGTCTGGGTCAGCAGATCGAGCTCGCCGTAGGTGAGGCTGGTCCGGCCCTGAGTGCCGGGGGAGACGTGGGTGCCGGTGGGACCTTGGACGTCAGGGGGAAAGGTGAAGGCGACCTTTCCCGGCTGACATCGCGCCCAGTGACGGACGATGGAGGACCAACCCGCGGACGGACGGGTGTCGCCGTCGGCGTACGTGTCACGAAATCCTGACATATTGCTCCTCAGCCCATGGCAGGGCTGAGCGTTCTTGTTCGCACAAGAATTCTCCCCGCAGCTCAGATTCGCACCCCGTGCAGAGTCCATTGCAGCGCTACCAGCGGTTCTGAGCCCTTCAGTCACTTCCCCGTGCCAGGCCCATCCGCATCAGAACGGGACCATATCTAACACATCCCGACATTGGTAGGTCTTTTCCCGTTTTTCCTGTCAAGGGGTACTTCACCCTTGTCCCCGGCAGCACGTAATCCGCTATAAACCTCTCATGACAACTACGGCAGGACACGTCACCGCCGATCCGTCAGCCTGGTCGGATCCGCACCAGGTGGCCGCGAAACTGGCCGAGTGCCGGCGCACCTCGCCCGTAGCCCTGGTCGAGCAGCCGGGCTACCACCCTTTCTGGCTTGTCACCCGGCACGACGACGTCATCGCCGTCGAACGCGACGCGACGCGCTTCACCAACCATCCCCGGCCGATGCTGCAGCCCGACTGGCTCGACGACCTGCAGCGTACGGGCCGTGAGCTGTCCACGCTCGTGCACAAGGACGGCCAGGACCACCGGCGGCACCGGGCGGTGACGGCCGGCTGGTTCACCCTGCGCGGACTGCGGCGGCTGGAGGAGGAGGTGGCGGCCCAGGCCGTGCGCGCGGTGGATCGACTGGCCGCGCTCGGCGGGGAGTGCGACTTCGCCGCCGAGGTGGCACTCCCCTATCCGCTACGGGTCATCATGGCGACGCTCGGGTTGCCCCAGGACGATTACCCGAAAATGCTCAGGCTGACCCAGGAGCTGTTCGGCGAAGAAAATCCCGGCATGCTGATCGGCGACGATCCCGGCACGATCCATGAAACCATCCTCGAATACGCGGAGTATTTCGCCCGGCTGACCGAGGAACGCCAGGCGTGCCCGTCCGACGACCTCGCCTCGGTCATCGCCAACGGGCGGACAGAGGGCCGGCCGATGGAATTCACCGATCAGATCGCCTATTACGTCATGGCGCTGACCGCCGGGCACGACACGACGAGCGCCGCGCTCGCCGGCGGGCTGCTCGCCCTGCTGGAACATCCTGAACAGCTCGAACTGCTGCGCAGGGAACCGGAAAGGCTGCCGACCGCGATCGAGGAGATCTTTCGCTGGACCACGCCGATCAGACACTTCATGAGAACGGCGCAGCAGGACACCGAAATACGCGGAACCAAGATCGCGACCGGTGAGGCGGTCATGCTCTCCTACTTCTCCGCCAACCGCGACGAGCGACAGTTCGAGAATCCCGAGGCGTTCGACGTCACCCGCGCCACAGGAAAGCACGTCGCTTTCGGATTCGGCGTGCACCATTGTCTCGGGGCCAATCTGGCCCGTCTGGAGCTGCGCCTGCTGCTGACCGAGCTGTTCGGCCGCGTGCCGCACCTGGAGCTGGCAGGAAAGCCGGTGTGGAGCGAGACCCTGTTCGTCGGCGGAGTGAAAAACCTACCCATCCGATACACAATGAAGGGTTGAGTGACATGCAATTCAGCCTGTCCTTCTTCTCCGCCACCGGGGACAGCACCTCGTCCGAGAAGTACAAACTCCTGCTCGACGCCGCCAGGTACGCCGACCAGGCCGGATTCAGCGCCGTGTGGATCCCTGAGCGCCATTTCCATCCTTTCGGCGGCCTCTATCCCAACCCCGCCGTACTGGGCGCCGCACTGGCCACCACGACGTCCCGCGTGGGCATCAGGGCGGGCAGCGTCGTGCTGCCGCTCCAGCACGTGGCCAGGGTCGCCGAGGAATGGTCCGTGGTGGACAACCTCTCGGGCGGCCGGGTCGAGATCTCCTTCGCCTCCGGCTGGCAGCGCAACGACTTCGTGCTGGCGCCGGAGAACTACGAGCGGCGCAAGAGCATGCTCGAAGGGGCCGTGGACGAGGTCCGGCGGCTGTGGCGGGGCGAGAGCGTGCCGTTCGGCGAGGAGAAGGTCCAGACGTTCCCCCGGCCGCTGCAGGCGGAGCTGCCGATCTGGATGACCTCAGCCGGCACGCCCGCCACCGCCGAACTGGCCGGGCGGATGGGCGCCGGGCTGCTCACCCACCTCGTCGGCCAGACCTACGGCGAACTGGCCGAGCTGGTGCGCCGCTACCGGGTGGCGTCCATGGACGCCACCGGACAGCCCGGCCGCGTCGCCCTGATGCTCCACACCTTCCTCGGCCGCGACCGCGAGCGGGCACGGGCCACGGCCAAGCCGCCGCTCAAGCGCTACCTCAGGTCGGCGGCGAACCTGCGGGCCAGCATGCCCGCCAGGCAGATCCCGGAACAGCACCTGACGGAAGAGGACTGGGACATCATGCTGGAGCACGCGGCCGGGCGTTACATGTCCGGCGCGCTCATCGGCGACCCGGCCGGCTGCGCGGCCGTGGTCGAGCAGGCCGCGCAGGCCGGGGTCGACGAGATCTCCTGCCTGATCGACTTCGTCGAGTCCTACGAGGAGGTCATGACGGGTCTGCCCCTGCTCGCCGAGCTCGCGAAGCTCGCGGCCTGACCTCGCCGCCCCGGCGTCAGCCCCCGGCCTCCAACTCGGCCAGCAGCCTCTCGAGTTCGTCCTCGCCCATCCGCTCCGCCTGGGCCTGGACGACTCGAAGAGCCAGCTCGGCCACGGTCGGCGACTCGAAGTAGACACGCAACGGCAGGTCCACGCCCAGTTCCTCGCGGACGAGCGAGGCCAGCCGCATGACCAGCAGCGAATGCCCGCCCAGGTCGAAGAACCCGTCGTGCACCCCGAGCACGGGCACGCCGAGCACCTCGCCGACGAGAGCGACCAGGCGCTCTTCCACCGGCGTGCGGGCTGCGACGACCCGGGACTCGTCCTGCCGCGGCGCGGGCAGCGCGGCCCTGTCGACCTTGCCGTTGGCGTTCAGAGGGAAGCGCTCCACCAGCATGATCACGGACGGCACCATGTAGGCGGGCAGGAGCTGGGCCGCGAAGCTCCGCAGGCCGGCCGCGTCCACGTCGCCCTGGGTGGTCACGTACGCCACGAGGGTCTTGTCGCCCGGCCGGTCCTCGCGGACCATCGCCACCACGTGCCGGACCGCGGGGTGCTGGGCCAGCGCCGACTCGATCTCGCCCAGCTCGACCCGGTAGCCGCGGATCTTGACCTGGTGGTCCGTCCTGCCGACGAACTCCAGCGACCCGTCGGCCAGCCAGCGCACCAGGTCGCCGGTCCGGTAGAGCCTGGCGCCAGGGGGGCCGAACGGGTCGGCCACGAACCGGGCGGCAGTCAGGGCGGGCCTGCGCAGGTAGCCACGGTCGAGCCCGGCCCCGCCCGCGTACAGCTCGCCCGTCACCCCGGGAGGCACCGGGCGCAGCCGCTCGTCGAGCACGTACAGACGGGTGTTGCGCAGGGGCCTGCCGATCGGCAGCCCGGCGGGCGCCGGCGCCCCGGCGGGCAGCAGGTGCGCGGTGGAGGTGCAGGTGACCTCGGTCAGCCCGTAGACGTGGATCAGATCGGTCCCGAGCTGCTGCCATTCCTGCAGCCTGGCAGGCAGGACCCGCTCGCCCGCGATGGCGACGAACCGCAGCGTTCCCGGTGCCTTGGCGCCGGCGGCGGCCAGTGAACGCACCCATTCGTGCCAGTACGCGGTCGGCAGCTCCAGCCCGGTCACGGCCTCGTCGGCCAGGTACCTGGCCAGGTCCACCTCGCCGGTCAGCACGTCGCCCACCGGCAGCACGACCGTGGCCCCGGCGGCCAGCGTCGGCAGCAGTTCCTCCAGCACCACGTCGAACCCGATCGAGGCGAGCTGCAGGATGCGGTCGTCGCAGGTCAGCGCGAACTCGTCGATCATCGCGAGCGTGTAGTTGGTGAGCGCCTCGTGGACGAACATGGCACCCTTGGGCTCGCCGGTCGATCCCGAGGTGTGGAAGACGGCGGCCAGGTTGAGCGGGTGGACCGGCACGTCGAGATCGCCGTCCGGCCCGTCCGGCCAGTCGCCGTCGAGCAGCAGCAGATGCCGGCCGGGGAATCGTCCCGCGTGCTCGGTCACGGTGAGCACGACCTCCGCGCCGGCCGCGCCCGTGATCGCGGCCAGCCGTCCCTGCGGCTGGGCCGGGTCCAGCGGGAGCGCCGCCGCGCCGGCCTTGAGCACGGCGAGGAACGCGGCCACGAACCCCGGCGAGGGCGGCGCGCAGATGCCGATCAGCGACTCCGGTCCGGCGCCCGTCTCCCGCAGTCTTCTGGCCAGCCGGTTGGCCAGGGCGTTGAGCCGATGGTAGGTGAGTCGTTCCGTCCCGTGCTCGACCGCGATGGCGTCAGGGGTCAGGCGCGCCCTGGCCTCGATCAGGCGGTGGACGCGCTCGTCCGGGATCGGGCCGTCCGTCCGGTTCCAGTGCACCAGGAGCTGGGCGCGCTCGTGCTCGCCGAGGAGCTCGTGATCGCCGATCGGGCGCCCGGGATCGGCCGCGACCGCCGCGAGCAGCCGGACGAGCCAGGCGCTCCACCGCTCCGCGGTCCCCCGGTCCAGCAGGTCGACGCTGAACTCCAGAGTGGCCTGGATGCCGTCGGGCTCGCCCGCCGCGTTCCGCCGCTCCACGAACTCCACCGACAGGTCGAAGTTGGCGACGTTGAACGCCCCGGTCTCGACGTCGATCGTCAGGCCCGGGATGTCCAGCTCGGCGCCGCCCGCGTTCTGCTGGATGATCATGACCTGGAACAGCGGGTGCCTGGCCAGCGACCGGGACGGCTGCAGCTCCTCCACCAGGCGGTCGAACGGGAGGTCCTGGTTGGCGAACGCGGACAGATCCGCCTCCCGAACCCGTGCGAGCAGGTCGGCGAAGCTCGGGTCGCCCGAGGTGTCGGTCCGCAGGACCAGCGTGTTGACGAAGAACCCGACCGCGCCTTCCAGCGCGTCGTCGGTGCGGCCGGCGACGGGCGTCCCGATCGGCAGGTCGGTGCCGGCTCCCAGTCTGGTCAGCAGCGTCGCGAACCCGGCCTGCAGGACCATGAACAGCGTGACCTGGCTGCGGCGGGCCAGCGCGAGCAGATCGGCGTGCAGCGGCGCGGGCAACGTGAAGGTGACCGAGTCGCCCAGGTAGCTGGCCACCGCGGAACGCGGCCGGTCCATCGGCAGTTCGATCTCCTCGGGGAGACCGGCCAGCGCCGACTTCCAGTGGTCGAGCTGGCGGGCCATCGGGCTGCCGGGGTCGTCGGCGTCGCCCAGCAGGTCCCGCTGCCACAGGGCGTAGTCGGCGTACTGCACGGGCTCGGACTGCCAGACCACCGGCCGTCCCGCGCGCCTGGCGTCATAGGCGGTGGCCACGTCCCGCGCGAGCGGGGCCATGGACCACGCGTCGCCCGCGATGTGGTGGACGACGACCAGGAGCACGTGTACGTCCGGCGCCAGCACGAACAGGTGGACGCGGATGGGCGGCTCGCTGGTGAGGTCGAAGCCGATCGCGGACGCCGCCCCCACCGCCTCGGCCAGCCGCTCCTCGCTGATCTCGGTGACCTCGAAGGGGAAGGACGGCTCGGCGGCCACCTCCTGCCGGGGCACGCCCGCCGTCTCGGGGAAGGTCGTCCGCAGGACCTCGTGCCGCCGTACCAGGTCGCCGATCGCCTCCGCGAGGGCGTCCGGGTCGAGATCGCCGGTGAGCCTGAGCGTGGTCGGCATGTTGTACGCCGCCGACATGCCCTCCAGCCGGTTGAGGAACCAGAGCCTCGTCTGGGCCAGGGACAGCGGCACGACCTCGGGCCGCTCGGCCACGCGCAGCAGCGGCCGGCCGACGTCGGCGCGGAGCGCGGCGCCCGCGAGACCGGCGATCGTGGGCCGGTCCATCAGATCCCTGATCGACAGCTCCACGCCGAGCACCGACCGCACCCGGCTGATCAGGCGGGTGGCGAGCAGCGAGTGGCCGCCCAGCTCGAAGAAGTTGTCGTTCCTGCCGACCCGGGCGAGGCCCAGGGTCTCCGCGAAGATCCCGGCCATGATCTCCTCATGGGCGCTGCCCGGCGACGGGTCGGCGGCGGGGCCAGGGGCGGTCAGGTCGGGCTCGGGCAGCGCGGCGTGATCGACCTTGCCGTTGGCCGTCATCGGCAGGTCCGCCAGCGCCACGAAGTGGGCGGGCACCATGT
This sequence comes from Nonomuraea pusilla, assembly GCF_900109355.1. Classification (GTDB taxonomy): domain Bacteria; phylum Actinomycetota; class Actinomycetes; order Streptosporangiales; family Streptosporangiaceae; genus Nonomuraea; species Nonomuraea pusilla. The sequence goes on along the minus strand of NZ_FOBF01000002.1, from coordinate 91,268 downwards.
GACCCGGCAGCAGCCTGGACAGGTGATCGCGCACGTCGTCGGGGACCTCCGGGACGACGTACCCCACCAGCCGCCGGTCTCCCGGGCCGTTGTCGAACAGCGTCACCGCGGCGTGCTCCACGTCGGGGTGCCCGCACAGCGCCGCCTCGATCTCGCCGGGCTCGACCCGCAGCCCCTGCACCTTGAGCTGGCGGTCGGCCCGCCCGGCGAAGGACAGCGAGCCGTCGGCGCACCAGCGGACCAGGTCGCCGGTGCGGTAGAGCCGCTCGCCAGGCCGCCCGAAGGGGTCGGCGACGAAGCGTTCCGCGGTCGGCCCCGGCCGGTCCCAGTAGCCGCGGGCCAGTTGCACCCCGCCCAGGTACAGTTCGCCGGTGACGCCGACGGGCACCGGCCGCAGCCGGTCGTCCAGGACGTACGCCCGGACGTTGGCACTGGTGCGGCCGAGCGGGGGCGTCGAGCGCGTCCCAGGCAGCGGTCCCATCGCCACCATGACCGCCGTCTCGGTGGGCCCGTAGGCGTTGTGCAGGGCGCGGCCCCGCGCCCACCTGGTCGCGAGCCCCGGCGGGCAGACCTCGCCGCCGACGACGAGATGGCGCAGCGCGGGCAGGTCGCGTTCGGGAAGCGTGGCCAGCAGGGTGGGCGGCATCATGCAGTGCGTGACGGCTTCGGCGGCCAGCACGTCCGCGACCTCCTCCCCCGCGAAGGGCCCCTCGCCCTCCCTGAGCACCAGCCTGGCCCCGCCGAGCAGCGCGATGAGGACGTCCGCCACCGACACGTCGAAGTTGGCCGAGACGACCTGCAGCAGCACGCTGTCGCCGGAGACCTCCAGCCGGTCGACGTAGTCGAGCACCATGTTGACCACAGCCTCGTGGGTGACCGCGACGCCTTTGGGCGTCCCGCTGGATCCCGAGGTGTAGATGATGTAGGCGATGCCGCCCGGAGACGGCGGGATCTCGGGCCAGTCGCCGCCCGCCGGGTCGAGCGCCTCGAGCACGAGGTCGGGCCGCGCGTCGTCCATGAGCTGGACCTGCCGCGACTCCGGGTAGGCCGGGTCGACGGGGACGTACACGCCTCCGGCCTTGAGCACCCCCAGCATGGCCACGACGAGGTCCACGGACTTGGGCAGCGTCACCACGACCCGGCTCTCGGGTCCGACCCCGCGCTCGGCCAGCCACCCGGCCGTCGCGCTCACCCGGGCCCCCAGCTCGGCGTAGGTGAAGGATCGCGCGCCGCAGGTGACCGCGATCTGGTCCGGCTTCTCCGCCACCACCTGGGAGAAGAGCTCGGGAATCGTGGCCGGCGACAGCGCGCGGGCGCTGCCGCTCCACTCGGTCACGATCCGCTCGCGCTCCTGCTCGCCGAGCGGATCGAGGGCGGCGACGGGCCGGCCGGGGTCGGCCACGGCGCGGTCCACCAGGCAGGTGAACTGGTCGGCCAGCAGCAGCATCGTCTCCCTGTCGAACAGGTCGGCGTCCCACTCCAGAAAACCGGTGAACTGCCCGTCCCTCTCCCACAGCTGCACGTTCAGGTCGAGCTGGGTGCTGGTCAGCGGGAGGTCCACGACGCTCGCCGACAGCCCGGTGAGGCTCGGGGCGGGCACGTCGGCGTTGTGGACCACGAGCATCGCCTGGGCCAGCGGGTTGTGACCGGCCGCCCGGCGTGGGGCCAGCTCCTCGACGAGCCTGTCGAAAGGCATGTCCTTGTGCTCGAACGCCTCGAGTACCGTCGTGCGCACCTGGGCCAGCAAGTCCAGGAAGGTGGCCGAACCGTCGAGCCGTGCCCGCATCACCAGCAGGTTGAGCAGGCAGCCGACCAGCGACTCGGTCTGGCGGCCGCGGTTGGCGACGGCCGTCGCTATCGTCACGTCGTCCTGTCCCGCCTGCCGGCCGAGCAGGACCGCGAACGCCGCCAGGAACACCATGTACGGCGTGGCGCCCGCCCGCCTGCACAGGTCGCCGACCGGCGCGGTGACGCGCAGCGGCACCCGCTCGCCACGCCCCGACTGCCGGACCGGGCGCGGCCGGTCCCACGGCAGCGTGAGCAGTTCGGGCGCTCCGTCCAGGGCCGCCCGCCAGTAGTCGACCAGCGGGCCCATGGCGGGGCCGGCCAGCAGGTCACGCTGCCAGGTGGCGTAGTCCCCGTAGGCGAGTCCCAGCGGCGGCAGCGCGGGCTCCGTTCCTGTCAGGCGGGCCTCGTACAGCGCGCTCAGTTCCTTGGTCAGGACGCCCAGGGACCACATGTCGCCGGCGATGTGGTGCAGCGCGAACACCAGGACGTGCTCGGCCGGGCCCGATCTGACCAGTTCGGCCCGCAGGAGGGGGCCGCGGGCCAGGTCGAAGGGGCGGTTCACGATCTCGACGCAGTACGTCTCGACCTCGGCCGCGCTCCGCCCGGTCAGGTCGGTGACCGGCACGTCGACGCTCTGGCGCGGCAGCACGAGCTGCAGGGGCTCACCCTGCCTGGTCCTGATCACGGTTCTGAGCGTCTCGTGCCTGTCGACCAGGTCGCCCACGCAGGCACGCAGCGCGTCGACGCGCAGATCACCGACGAGCCTGAGCGCCACCGAGATGGTGTGGGCGGGTGTGGGGCCGTCCAGCTGGGACATCAGCCAGAACTGGCGCTGGATCGACGACAAGGGGAACACGCTGAGCCCGCCGCCCTGACCTGTCATCTTCTATCGCCCTCTCTCCCGCTGTCGTCCCCGATGAGTTCTTCGAGCTCGTCCAGGCTGAGATCGTCGAACAGCCGCGCCGCCTCGGCCGCCTCCAGACCGCCCCGAGGCAGTCGTTCGATCACGGCCGTCTCCGCGTCCTGCGCCGGGCGGTCACCGAGATACGCGGCCAGACCCGCCACGGTGGGCGTTTCGAACAGGACATGGACCGGCAGGTCGAGCCCGTGCGCCTCGCGCAGCGCCGACACCAGGTTCAAGGCCAGCAGGGACTGCCCGCCCAGGTCGAAGAAGCTGTCGTCCACGCCCACCTTCTCCACCCCGAGCACGGTGCCCAGGACCTCGGCCAGCAGGCTCTCCAGGTCCGTGCGGGGCGCGACGTGCGGAGCGGCGGGGCGCGGGTCGCCGGGAGCGGGCAGCGCCGCCCGGTCCAGCTTGCCGTTGCCGGTCATCGGGAGGGCGTCCATGAGCACGACGGCGCCGGGCACCATGTGGCCGGGCAGCGTCGCGCGCAGGTGCTCGCGCAGCGCGGGGACCACCTGTCCCCCGCCGTCCGTGCCCCGCCCACGAGCGACGACGTAGGCCACGAGCGCGTCGCCACGTTTGACGACCGCGACGTCCGACACCGCCGGGTGCCGTAGCGCCGCCGCCTCGACCTCGCCGGTCTCCACCCGGTAGCCGCGGATCTTCACCTGGTCGTCGGCCCGTCCGAGGTACTCGAGCGTGCCGTCGTCACGTCTCAGCACGAGGTCACCCGAGCGGTACATCCGTGAGCCCCGCGGGCCGTAGGGGTCGGCGACGAACCGTTCCGCGCTCAGCCCGGAGCGGCCGAGGTAACCGCGGGCGAGGCCCGGTCCGGCCACGTAGACCTCTCCCGGCACACCCGCGGGCACCGGCCGCAACGCCGTGTCCAGGACGTGCACCCGCAGATCGGCCAGGCCGTGTCCGATCACGCTTCCCGTGCTGGCCCGATCGAGCGGCATCGTGGTGACGTGCACGGTGGTCTCGGTGATCCCGTACATGTTGACCAGGACAGGTCTGCTGTCGCCGTGCCGCTCGAACCATCCCGCCAGCCGCCGCGGGTCGAGCGCCTCTCCCCCGAAGATGACCAGGCGCAGGTCGAGCGGCGTGCCGTCGGCGAGCGCGACCAGCCTGGCGAAGGCCGACGGTGTCTGGTTGAGCACGGTGACGTGCTCGCGGGCCAGCAGCGCCAGGAAGTCCTCCGGCGAGCGCGCGACCCTTCTCGGCACCACGACCAGGCGAGCGCCGTGCAGCAGGGCGCCCCAGATCTCCCACACCGAGAAGTCGAAGGCGCTGGAGTGGAAGAGCGTCCAGACGTCCTCGGGCACGAAGGCGAAGTCCGGACGCGTCGCCTGGAAGAGACGGACGACGTTGCCGTGCGGAATCTCGACGCCCTTGGGCCGGCCGGCGGAGCCGGAGGTGTAGATCACGTAAGCGAGGTTTCCCGGCCGCACCCCGACCTCGGGGGCGGTCGGCTCACCGTCGCCCGGAACCTGGTCCACGCTGTCGATCACGGCCACCGGCCGCGTGTCACCCAGGATCAGCGCGCGCCGCTCGGCCGGATACTCCGGGTCGATCGGCACGTACGCCGCGCCTGCCTTGACCACGCCCAGCATGGCGACCACCAGTTCGATCGACGGCGGCAGCACCACCGCGACGAACCGCTCGGGGCGGGCTCCACGCTCGACCAGCGTCCTGGCCAGCCGGTTCGCCCGCGCGTCCAGCTCGCCGTACGTCACGGTGCGCGGTCCGTCCACCACGGCCACCGCACCCGGCTGCGCCGCCGCACGCTCCTCGAACAGCCGGTGCAACGTCAGGTCGGGGACGACGGGCTCGGCGTCGACCTGTTCCACCGCCGGGCGGCCGGGCAGATCGACCAGCCCGAGCGCCTGCCGAGGGTTCGCGGCCAGCGCCTGGACGAACCGCAGCACGCAGGCGATGATCCAGTCCGCGCGTTCCCGCTTCACCGCGTCGGGCCGGAACCGCAGCACCAGTCGCGGCCCGTCGGTCCCTCCTGTCGTCGCCAGCAGCTCCACCGGGTAGTGGGTGGCGTCGTGGATCTCGGCCCGCCGTACCGCCAGTGGTCCGGCCTCGCCGCCTGGCATGGGGTAGTTCTCCACGACCAGCAGCGTGTCGAACAGCTCCTCCCCGCCGGTCGCGGTCAGCCCGACGTGCTCGTGCCCGGCCAGCTCGCCGTACCGCCGCTGCAGGTCGAGCAGGTTGTCCAGCAGTGAGCGGCCAGGCCGGAGAACGGCCCGTACGGGCACGGTGTTGATGAACAGCCCCACCATGTGCTCGACGCCGGGGATCTCAGGAGGCCTCCCGGACACCGTGGCGCCGAACATCACGTCGTCGCGTCCGAGAAGGTGCCTCAGCGTAGCCGCCCAGGCGCCGCGCAGCACGGTGCTCACCGTCACGCCGTGCTCGTGCAGCAGGTCGCCGAGTTCCGGCAGCACCGCCTCGATCCGCTCCGGCGTCGCCGCGGCCGAGGAGTCCGCCCGGGCCAGCCGGGTCGGCTCCGCTCCTTCCAGCGCCCGCCGCCACACCGCGAGCGAAGCGGTCTCGTCCCTCGCGAGCAGCCACCGCAGGTAGCTCTCGTAAGGTGTGGCCTCTGGCAGTTCCGCACCGGCGTACAACGCCAGCAGCTCGCGCAGGAGCACCGGCATCGACCAGCCATCGAGCAGCAGGTGGTGAAAGGTCATGATCAGCCGATGGGCCACGGGCCCGAGCCTGACCAGGGCGAAGCGCAGCAGTGGTGGTGCCGCCAGGTCGAAGCGTTCGGCACGCTCCTCGATGAGCAGCGCCTCCAGGCGAGCCCGCTGGGCCGCGTCGTCGTGCGCGTCCCGGTCGTCACGTCCGCCGGGATCGTCGGCTCCGTCACGGGCGCGTTCGGGCAGGTCGCTGAGGTCCAGCTCACGCCAGGGGGCGCGCGCCCCCTCGACGACGACCTGCAGCTCGCCCTCGACCGCCACGCGGAGATTCGGGTGCCGCTCGATCAGCGCGTGGGCGGCCGCCCTGAGCGCCGCGACGTCCAGAGGCCCGTCGAGGTCGCACACGGTCTGCGCGATGTAGACGTCCGGTCCCTGCCCGCCGAGGAGGGTGTGGAAGGCCAGCCCCCGCTGCAGCGGGGTGAGCGGCCACACCTCCCGCGCCCCGGGATGGCGGGCGCGCAGCCACCCCATCCGCTCCTGCGTGATCGGCGCCAGCGGGCCGGACCGGAGCTCTCCGGCGGACGAGACGGGGTCGGCATGGGCGGCCAGGGCCCGCGGGGTCTGGTGCTGGAACACGTTCTGCACCGAGATCGCCAGCCCGGCGCGGCGGGCGCGGCCGACCAGCCTGATCGCCAGGATGCTGTCCCCGCCGAGGTCGAAGAAGCCGTCGTCGGCTCCCGCGCCGGCGGTCCCGAGCACGTCGGCGAACGCCTCACACATGATGCGCTCCGCGGCCGTGGCCGGAGTCGCCCCCCCAGGGACGTGGACCACCGGATGGGGCAGCGCCCTGCGGTCCAGCTTCCCGTTCGGCGTCATGGGCAGCGCGTCCACGCGCGTCACCACAGCGGGCACCAGGTACGCGGGGAGGACGGCGGCGAGCCGGGCACGCAGCTCCACCACGTCGAGCGCGTGGCCGGGCGCCGGAACCACGTAGGCGACCAGACGCGGATCGCCGGACGGCGACGCGCGTACCGCCGCCGCCGCCCCCGCCACCCCGGGCAGCCCGCCGAGCACGCTCTCGACCTCGCCGAGCTCGATACGGAACCCGCGCACCTTCACCTGGTCGTCCGTGCGTCCCAGGTGTTCCAGGTCGCCCCGGCCGGTCCATCTGGCCAGGTCGCCCGTCCGGTACATCCGGGTGCCGGCGGGGCCGAACGGGCAGGCGACGAAGCGTTCGGCGGTGAGCGCGGGGCGGCCGAGATAGCCCCGGGCCAGGCCGTCACCGGCGATGTACAGCTCGCCGCGCACGCCGGGCGGCACCGGGCGCAGCGCCGCGTCGAGAACGTAGACCCGGGTGTTCCAGATCGGCCGGCCTATGGTGGACCCGCCGGGCTCGGACATGGCGGACCAGACCGTGGTCTCCGTGGGACCGTACAGGTTGGTGACCTCGCCGCCGGCTTCGGTCAGGCCGGCCAGGAGGGAAGGCGGCAGCGGCTCACCACCGCTCAGCACGCGCAGGCCGTCGATCACATCGGGGCCGGCCCCCAGCACGGACCGCCACAGCGACGGTGTCGCCTGCATGGTCGGTACCCCGCTCCGCCGCAGCAGACCGGCGAGCGCCGCGGGGTCGCGCACCACCCGCGGGGGGACGACGTGGACGCTCGCGCCGCTGATCAGCGGCAGGTACATCTCCAGGACGGCCATGTCGAAACCCACCGTGGTCACCCAGGGGACCCGGTCACCCTGGGCCAGGGGGAAGCGTGCGCGCATGGCCGCCAGGAAGTTCGAGACGGCGCCACGGGTGACGACCACGCCTTTCGGCGTGCCGGTCGAGCCGGAGGTGTAGATGACGTAGGCGGCGGCCTGGGGCGACGGCTCGGGGAGGTCGAGCTCGCGCCCCGTCCCGGCGGCGTCCGTCTCGTCCACGAACAGCGTGGGCGTCCCCCCGGGGACGCGCGTGCCGCTCGACGTGAGCACCAGCGACGGCCGGGCGTCGGCGAGCATGAACACGATACGTTCGTGCGGATACTCCGGATCGATGGGGAGGTATGCCCCTCCCGCCCGCCACACCGCCAGCAAGGACACCAGCAGATCCACCGACGGAGGGATGATCACCGCAGCGAGCCTGTCAGGGCCCAGGCCCCGCTCGTGGAGCAGGCGCGCCAGCCGGTCGACGCGGACGTCCAGTTCGCGGTACGTGAGCGTGAGCCCGTCGGACTCCACGGCCACGCTGTCCGGCGTGGCGGCGACCTGGCGGGCCAGCGACTCGGAGAAGGCGCCCACCGGGTGGGTGGTGTCGTTCCACACGCCGAGGACGAGACGCCGTTCCTCCTCGCCGAGCAGGCCGAGCTCCCCGATCGGGCATCTCGGCCGCGACGTCGCCCGGATCACGACCTGTTCGAGCCGGCCGATCAGACCTCGCACGGTGTCCGGGTCGAACAGGTCCGTGCTGTATTCGGCGAAGCCCCGGTAATGGTCGCCGTCCCGCCACAGTTGCACGTTCAGGTCGAGCTGGGTCGCGGTACGCGGCACGTCGAGGCGCTCGACGTCCAGCCCGGGCAGGCTCGGGTCGGGCAGCGGCGCGTTCTGGACGATGAGCATGACCTGCGCCAGCGGGTTGTGGCTGAGTGCACGCTCCGGGCGTAACTCGTCGACCAGCACCTCGAACGGGAGGTCCTGATGCTCCAGCGCGGCCAGCGTCGTGGCTCTCACCCTTCCGAGCAGCTCTTCGAAGGTGGGAGCGCCGGCCAGCGAGGTACGCAGGAGCACCGTGTTCACGAACGGGCCGATGACGTCCTCGGTGCCCGGCGCCCGGGTGGACACGCCGGTGCCCACCACGAGGTCGTCCTGGCCGGAGCGCTGCCACAGGACCACTTGGAACGCCGCGAGCATCACCATGAACGGCGTCACGCCGGCCCGGCGGCACAGGGCGTCGACGCCGGCCGACGCCTGCGGTGACAACCGGATGGCCTCGGCCGCTCCCGCGAGCGTCTGCACCGGCGGCCGCGGCCGGTCCGCGCGCAGGTCGAGGAGGTCGGGCGCCCCGGCGAGCCGCTCACGCCAGAACGCGCCGAGCCGCGCGATCAGTTCCGGGTCCAGCTGCTCCTGCTGCCAGAGCGCGAAGTCGGGGTATTGCAGCCGGGACTCGTCGTCGTCGAGGGCAGGGGGTTCCGGCGGGGCGGCGGCGACGGCCCGACGGTAGAGGTCCGACACTTCCGTGACGAAGACTCCGCAGGACCACACGTCCGAGACCAGATGGTGCATGGTGACCACGAGCAGGTGGTCGTGCGGCCCGAGCCGGAGGATCGCGACCCGCAGCAGCGGGCCGCGTTCGAGGTCGAACAGAGCGGCGGTCTGCTCGGTGAGGACGCGGGGAAGGCCGGCCTCGTCCGTCTCGATCAGCGGCACGGACAGCTCGACCGACGGCTGAACGAGCTGCACGATCTCGTCGTCGAGCTGGACCACCGTGGTGCGCAGCGCGTCATGGCGCTGAACGACCGTCTGAATGGCCGCCCGCAAAGCGTGAGTATCCAGCTTTCCACGGAGACGAACGGCAAAAGGAATATGGTAGGCGGCCGTTCCCGAAATGAGCTGCTCAACCAGCCAAATTCGCCGCTGAGCGAATGAAGCAGGAAATATCAGACAATCGACAGACGTCACCGATGCGTCTCCTCAGAGGCGGAGTCTCACCCTCGTAGCCGAGCCCCGAACGCGGACGAACCCCGTGAACGCCTGCCCCCGTAAGCACTCGAGTCGAGAACATATCACGCCATTCCCACGCAATCAGCTACTTTAGATGACTATTTTTGAACGGTTCATAATGCGCGACAACCAAGGAGTCAACCATGTCTCACCTGGTCATCCGGCCATTGGACCAGGGGGAAGAGGAACTGTTTCTCTCCCGCCCCGATCCTGATCTCCTGGGACTGCTTCCCACGCACTTCGGATACCGCACGCTCTCGTCCGAGGGGCAGTACCGCCCCGAATGGAGCTGGGTGGCGCTCCGCCACGGTCTGGTCGTGGCCAGGGCGGGCTGGTGGGGAGGTCCATACGACACCACCCCGCGCAGCCTCGACTTCTTCGACTTCGACGACGTCGCCGACGGGGCCGCCCTGCTGCGGGCGGCGCCGTTCCGGGTCGGCCACGACATGCGGCTCCCCCTCGGCTGGCAGGCCGACCCCGTGACCGGGCCTGTGGTGGAGGCGCGCGTCGCGGCGGCCGCGCAGGCGGGCATGCGGGTGCGCGCCCGGCGGCTGCGCTATCTCTGGGAGAGCGATCAGCGGGCGCCGGCGCCCAGCGACAGGCTCGTGTTCAGCGAGGAACCCGACGACGAGGCCGTCCTTGACGCGTTCCGCCGGATCCAGGCGGATCCGGCGGCCGCGCCGAACGGATCCGGCGCCGCGGTCCAGGGTCTCGGCCCCGTGACGGAGAGGGAACTGGAGCCGCTGCTCGGGTGTCCTCCGTCGCGTTCATGGTGGCGACTTGCCAGGACGCGGGACGGAGATCTGGTGGGCCTGGCGGTGCCCGCCAGGAACCACGTCAGACCCGTCGTCGCCTTCGTCGGCGTCGTCCCCGCCCACCGCGGCCACGGCTACGGTTACGACCTGCTCGCCGAGGCCACCCGGATCCTGGCCGGCCACGGCGCCGACGAGATCGCCGCCGGGGCCGACGCGGCCGACGTGCCCACGTCCCGCGCCCTGGTCAGAGCCGGCTATCGCCTCGTCGGCGAACAACTCGATCTGCTCTGACGACCCGAACGTCCTGGCGTCCGCCCGGCCGCCCGGCCCCGCCTCACCGCCGAGCACACCCGCCTGGAAACCCCAGCGCTCTCAGACGCCCTCAGGCGGCCCGGCACCCCTTCAGGGGGCGATGCGAGATCTGGACTGTGGCGCGCGCTCAGCGGCTCGTCGAGCCGGACGAGATCTTCCCTCCACGGCATGCCGAGCCCACCAACCCGCTGCCGGAGCGCGGAAAGGGGGGACCTGCAGAAGGAGCCGCCCGGCGGGGTCGCCGTCGAACCGGACGACCATGGGCCTGGCCGGCCGCGCACCCGGCCCAGGCGGGCGCGTGCCGACAAGGCGTACGCCTCCCGCAAGAACCGTGCCCACCTGCGCCCACGCCGCGTCCGCTGCACGATCCCGGACAAGGCCGACAAGGCCCGCAACCGCAAGAAACTCGGATCCAGGGGCGGTCGTCCGCCGAAGTTCGATCCGGAGGACTACAAGGCTCGGCACGCGGTGGAGTGTGGCATCAACCGCCGCAAAAGGCACCGTTCCGTGGCCACGAGAGCGCTCCGGCCGGGGGCGGGGAAAATGCCTCGCGATGCGAGTGCACCGGATGGCAGGGTGCAGCGCATGGCACCCCAGTACCAGATTCGCGCAGACTACGACGCTGACACGATCGTGGTCTACCAGGCATACGCGCCTGCCATAGCCGAATCAGCGCTGCGAGCGGGCCGCTTCGTTGCGCCGTTCTCATTCCACAGGATGACATGGATCAAGCCCTCATTCCTGTGGCTCATGCACCGCAGCAACTGGGCCCGCAAACCCGGCCAAGAGCGCGTCCTTGCCGTGCGGATGACCCGGCAGGGCTGGGAGGAAGCTCTGTCCCAGGCTGTGCTCACGACCGCGGATCCGGCAGCTGTGGCCCAGGCGGCCGTACATGTCCAGTGGGACCCGGAACGCTCGTTGCGCGGAGCGGCGCTGAACCACTACAGCATCCAGGTCGGCATCGGCCGCGATCTGATCCGCACATTCACCGACGAGTGGATCGTCAACCTCACCGACCTCACCCCCCAGGTCCGCAAGGCCGCGGCACTGACGCAAACCGGGCACGCCACCAAAGCCCAGCGGCTGTTCCCCGCTGAGCGGGTGTATCCACTGCCACGGACGCTGGAAAGCCTCCTTTCCCCGGGCAGATGACGGCCGACTGGCGAGGGATCAGTTGCCCGCGGCCTGAGACACTACAAGCCCTTTCGCGACAGGCCCTGACGCAATGAGATCGGGTGTCGCCAGCAGACGAGGGCGCAGGCCCAGCTTGAGCAAGGCCTCGTGGATGTCGGCGCGGAGGCGGAGACAGGCGGCCGTGACGCTGGCTACATCACGCTCGGCCTGCAACCCGGCAGGAGCGAGGACAGGCGCTTGCTGGACGCCGTCCCGCACGACGCGGGGTTCGACCGGCAGCGCCCGCCGATCAGGCCGTCCCCTGCGTCCGCTGCATCACCCGGCTGGACGGTCCGTCGGCGCGGCTGGTGGTGGACGTGGCCGGGGATGCCTCATCGCGCCGCCGGGATGCTCGCCCCGGCCGATGTGCTGGGGCTGCTCGACACCTGGTGCCACGTCGTGCCCGGTACATCCGCGCCGCCATCTATGACACGCTCGCCCGCGCCGGCGCCCTGCCCGCCCACCCTGTAGTGATCTTCTCATGGCGGACGGCATGAACGAGGTGGGGCTCTACAGCATCTCCGTACGCGACATGGATGTGCCCGACCTAGTCGCCCGGGCCGCCGGCAATGACATCTCGTTCCTGCACCTGGGTGGCGGCCCGCGCGGCGTCGACCTGGCGCCCAAGCGGCGTAGCGGGTGAGGTTGCCCAGCCCAGAACCGCGTAGGGAGCAGCGGTGAGGCGGTGCGCGAGCCCGGCCCCGGGATCGGGCGCGGCCGGGGCGGTGAGCCGCTCCACGTGGTCGGCGTCGGCGTGGTTGGGCGAGCACCATGTCGGCCAGGCCGAGCACCGCGAGCGTGGCGTACCAAGGTCGAAACCGCGACCTACCGGCGCGTGTTCTGCCAGCTCATCACAGCACCCCAGCCCAACGAGGAGGCATCGTGACGGACCCGACCCCCAGCCCCGGCCCGGCCAGGGGCGGCCGAGCGCGTCACGGCCGCTCTCGCCACCGGCTGCAACTCACCGCGCGCGGTCGAGCAGCTGCCGATTGGGCAGGGCACCGTCAACTACCGGACCACCCTCGACGACGGCCGCGGCGTGTTCGTCGAATTACCCGCCCGGCACGGACCTGGACGCCGAGCGGCAGGCGATCAGCCTGGCCGGGCTCGCGCTCCAGGCCGGCATCACCGGCGCCGCAGTCATCCCCGCACGGTCCGGCGACCCCATCGCCTGTGGGCCGCTACCGGTATCGGCCGGCCGTGGATGCCCGGCCAGGTCATCACCCGCCTGTCGCCCGCCCAGCCGGCCGCGGCAGGAGACGCGCTCGGACGCATCCATGCCCTCTTCTCCCGCCACCTGGACGCCTTCGGCCTCGATGCGCGCCGCACCCCGGCCGAGCGGCGCGACATGCTGCGCGGCATCCGTGGCCTGCCGGCCGACCTGCCCTCGACGCTGACGGCGCAGGTCTGCCACGGCGACCACTCGCCCGTCAACCTACCTCCTGTGGACCGGCGACACCCTACCGGCCGTGCTCGACTTCCGGCCGCCGGACCCGTTCCTGCCGGCGGCTCCTCGGCTCTGTGGGGCTGCTGGCGATCCTGCAGGCGGTGGACGCGGACCACTCCCTGATCGCCTGGTGGCCGGATTGAAGATCATCCATCCTGAAGTCGCAGGTCATGGGGCCTGGTGTGAGCGGGTCGGGGGTGCTCGTGCCGGCTGGTGGCCGGTTCCGGAGCCGATGATCGTTTGTCAGCGGGTGACGTGACTGCTGGGCGATCAGCCGGCCCGATGAGCCGGAGGGCGATCCGGAGATGCGCCGTGCCGGCCGCGTTCGGCGTAGACCGGGAACGCCAGCCGCGGACAGCGACTCGATGTCGCCGCTGCACGGTGCGGGTGGATACCTCCAGCTCGCGGGCCAGCGCGACCGCGGACAGCCGACCGTGCCGCTGCAGCAACGGCACCAGCGAGACCAACCAGTCGGGCGCATACGAAAGGTTCTGCCGCAATACACGACACAGGGTGTCGTGTATTGCCGGAAGGCTTAACGGAGTGACCCTCAGGCACCCTGAGCGGTCACTCCCCACGGTCTAGGCGCGCAAGCAGTTCCCGCGGGGCCGACCCCTCGGTGGTCGAGCACTGCCAGGTTCGGATAACCGTCGGTGCCCGCTGCTGCGGTCTTGGCCGTTCGCACTTCACTCACACCAAGGAGCATCAGATGGGGTCTCAACTCAACCCGTGTATCGCTTTCAACGGGAACGCCCGGCAGGCGATGGAGTTCTACCGGGACGTCTTCGGCGGCAAGCTGGAGATGGGCACCTACGCCGAGTTCGGCTCGCCGGACGCCCCCGCCGACAAGATCATGCATTCCACGCTCCGCACCCCCGACGGCTACACGCTGATGGGTTGGGACGTCCGGGAGAAGATGCCCTTCCACCCGGGCAACAACGTTGCGGTTTTCCTCGGCGGCGACGACGCCGAACTCCGCGGCTACTTCGAAAGGCTGTCCGCCGGCGGCACCGTGACGTTGCCCCTGGACAAGCAGTCGTGGGGTGACGAGGCCGGCTCGCTCGTGGACCAGTTCGGGATCACCTGGATGGTCAACATCACCCAGCAGCAGTCCTAATCGACCACGGAAGTAGCCCCGAGCTGGTGACGGCTTTCGGGGGTAATCGCCGGAGGTGACGGGGTGGCGTGACGCGGCTGGCCGACCGGGGCTGGCTGCACTGCAACGGCGCGGGGATGTTCCGCGCCCTGTCCTGACCGGCAGATTCCTGACAGCAGGTTCTGGACCAGCGGATCCTTGATCGGTGCGGGCGTCCGCCCCGCCGGGCGCCCGCCCTCGCTCCAGACGGCGAGATGTCCCCGGCGGGGCGTTCGGGGGTATGACGACTATCCACGATCAAGCCCCGGCCGAGGACACCTTCGAGCTTGTCTACCAGTGTCGGCTGTCGCTGTCGCGGCAGACCATCGTGTTGGTCGCCGATCTGCTGCGCGCGCATCTCAAGGCGATCGGCTCGCGGTGGCGTAAGCTGCCGCCCGGCAAGATCGCGCTGGTCGTGCTGGCGGTGCTGCGCCACGTCCAGCGGCTGGCCGACATGGCCGGCGGCAACGACGTCTCCCCCTCCACGGTCCATCGCTGGGTCTGGGAAGTCATCGAGCTGCTCGCCGCCCGGGCGCCCCGCCTGGACCGCGCACTGAAGAAGATCGCCAAGAAAGGCGGGCAGGTCGTCCTGCTGGACGGATCTCTGATCCGCGCCCACCGCCGGACCGGACCCGACAACCGCCGCAACTACAGCGGGAAACATAAGGCCCACGGGCTGCTGATGCTGGGCATCACCGACACCCAGGGAAATCTGCTGTGGGTGTCGGCCGCGCGGCCGGGCCGCTCCAGCGAGATCACCACCGCCCGCCCCAACAAGATCGTCCAGAAGTTGCGGGACCACGACCTGGCCGCCCTGGCCGACCTGGGCTTCGTCGGCCTCGACGATGACCCTGCAGCCGACGACCGGCCCGCCGTCATCACCGGGAAGAAGGCCTCCCGAAACAAGCCGCTCACTCCGGCCCAAAAGCAGGTCAACCAGCTCATCGCCGCCGAACGCGCCGTCTGCGAGCACGCGTTCGCCTACTTCAAGGCGTGGCGGACGTTGACCAAGGTCCGCTTCGACCCGGCCCGAGTCACCCAGCTCCTGCGCGCCCTGCTCGTCCTCACCCGCAGCCACGTCACCCGCTGACAAACGATCATCGGCTCCGGAACCGGCCACCAGCCAGCACGAGTACCACCGACCTCGCTCACACCAGGCCCATGACCTGCGACTTCAGGATGGACAATCTTCATTGGTCAGAGGCGGTGACGATTCCGCTGCTGCCGACGGCGATCGGCGCAGACGCGGGCTGGCAGGCCAGGCACACGCCGCGCCCGGAGATGCCGGCGGACCAGCGGTAAGACAGCCGCGACGCTCGCGACAGGGCATCGGACTTGACCGACTGCTGGATCCGGGCTGGATCGACCCAACAAAGTCAGACACCCTTCGAAATCTTTCATGTACTCTTCGTGTTCGGCCGTTGATGTCAGGAGGACACCATGCGCAGGATCATCCGCCTCTTCGCCACGTCTGCGGTCGTCACCGCAGGCACAATCGCTGCTACCGCAGCCGCTGCCAGCGCCGACATCGGCGTCGGCGCCGGTGCGACCGTGCAGTGGGTGCCTCTCGGCAGTCTTCTCTTCAGCGACCGGAACATCAAACGCGACGTCGTTGCTGTGCAGTGGGATCGCTGATCTTGAAGCTGTCGGGGTTCATGCGGCTGCGCGATCAACACCACCGTCCGGTCGCGCAGCCGCTCCATGACCATCAGGACGACTCCGCACCCCGACCATGCCCCAGCGCTGTCAACGGCTACGAGATTCTCGCCAAGGTCGCCGATCTGCCCATCAGCACATGGCGGTACGAGTGGGAGCCGGCCGGGGTGCGCCATCTGGGGCCGATGGCGCAGGACTGGAAGGCTGCGTTCGACTTCGGCCAGCCGGACACCCGCATCCCTGCAGTCGACGCCAACGGCGTGACACTCGTCGCCGTCCAGGCCCTGTACCGGCTCGTCGTCGATCTCCAGCAGCAAGTCGACCAGCTCCGGGGTGCCGCCTCGCCATCCGGCCAGGAGAAGCCGTTCAGGAGCGGCTGACTCGTCCCGAGTATCAGCACCCCCGCTGCTCCACCGACCACTGCAGGTCGCGTTGTGCTCCGGTGGCTATGCGCAGCATCGCCTACCAGGGTGTGCAGGTCCTCGACTTCAGGTCGCCGATCTCGACTGTCGGCAGGCGGCGAGCCGAGTGCGAAGGCGGCCTTCGGCCTGCTCGACCGCTGCCGTCAAGGCCTTGGCGTGGGCCTCGGGGAGGCATCCGGCCCCGAGACTCGCGTCGGCGAGCACGGCCGCGACTGCCTGGCGCTGCCCGCCAGTCCTCTGCGAGCGCAACCCGTGGTGCCCCAGCGCCTCGCGCGCGGCATAGGCGCCGCTGGAAGCCACGGCGATGACCGCTGCACTCAGGTCGCGGACACCCGAGACGAGATAGTCGGCGGCCACGTCGAGCGCCGTCAAGCCGAGTCTGGCCTGGAACGCTGCGGTCAGCGGATCGGGTTGCGTGACCAGCGCGAGCGTTTCCTCCACGACCTGGTCCAGTTCCTGCCGTGCTGCCCGCGAGGGGGTCGGCTGGCAGGAGCTGGACAGGAGCGCCGCCACGGGGCGCTCCCAGGGCTCCGTCGGCACGCCGTAGTCGATCATGATGGCCTCGTCCGTGAGGCCCTGCTCCCATCAGGGCATGATCTTGATCTGGCGTCCGTCGAGGAGCCGGTTGCCGAGGCCGCAGTGCGCTGTGCGCGGTCATGGCGTCGGCTGGGTCACGGATGACGGCGGTGCCGCGCTGCTGAGCGGCCCGGTACAACCGTCGGAGCATGTCGTAGGCGCCGCTGCCGTCGCCTTCGCGGATCAGGAGCCGCGCGATGTTCACCAGCGGCATCACCGCGATGTCCTGGTCCAGGGCCCCCAGCGGAAGCCCGGGAGGTTTGGGCCGGCAGACGAGCGGGATACGGCAGGCGATCGCACGGTTCATCACGCTGCCCCCCTCTTCTACGGCCAGTCGATGACGAGTCGGCTGTTGGGCTTGTCGATGACGAAGCGCGCATCGGCGGCCTTCAGCAGGTCGCGGTGGGCGTCCGTGGCCATCCGGAACCCGGGGGCGGGGGCGTCGTTGCCGTAGTCGCGGTCCCACTCCTGGATCGCGGCGACGACCTGCTCGGCGAGAGAGGCAGCCTGCGGGCCGTGGCCGATGACGCCGATCTCCCAGAACCGGCCCTCGGCGTCGTCGCCCTCGCGGACGGTCAGGTAGGCCAGGCTGTCGCCGTCGACCGCCGCCATGGAACCCCACGCGAAGTGCGGGGCGAAGCCGGGCCGCCGGCCCGGCATCCGGGACAGGCCGTTGGGAAGGACGCACGCCAGCCACAGATACACCCACTCCCACGGGTCCCTCTGCCGGAACTTCACCCCGGAGTACGTCTTGGCCTGCGGCTGGTCCAGGATGGTCCGCATCGCCTCCCGGTCCACGAGCTGCTCGCTGAAAGTCTCCAGCCGGACGTTGCCGGGCCCGGCCATGGGGACGCGGGTGTAGACGTCGTCGCAGACGCCCTTGCGCAGCGGGACGAACGTCGCCATCTCGCAGGACACCGTCTTCCAGGTCTCCCCGTCGCGCTCGAAGGCGAAGGAGCGGGAGATGCTGCCGCGGATGCGCATCGGGATGACCAGACGGCCTCCCGGGGCGAGCTGCTCCAGCACGGGGAGGGGGACGTCGCCGGCGCCCACGGTGAACTGGATCCGGTCGAACGGGCCGTGCTCGGGGAGCCCGGCCGCGCCATCGGCCAGCACCGCGGTCACGTTCGACGCCCCATCGGCGGCCAGGTGCTCGCCGGCGGTGCTGACCAGGTCGGTGTCCACATCCACGGTCCACACATGCCCGCCGGGGGCCACGAGCCGGCCGAGGAGGGCGGCGTTGTAGCCGGTGGCGGCCCCGGCTTCCAGGATCTTGTGGCCGGGCTGGGCGCCCAGTTGCTCCAGCTGGGTCGCGACGATGGACGGCGCGGAGATGCAGGAGATCATCTCCCCGTCCTCATCGTGCTTGATCGGCACGGCGTCATCGACGTACGCGGCCTCGATGGCGGCGTCGGGGATGAACCGGTGGCGCTCGACCTGCCGGAAGGCGTCGATGATCGCGGGGGTGCGCAGGTGGCCGGACTCGATGAACCTGTCCACCATGGCGTTACGCAGGTCGGCGGGGTCGGTGGTCGTAGTGATGGTGCTCTCCATCTGCTCGAAGGTAGGGGCTGTGGGTGCGGACCGGCGGGTAGACACGGCGGCCGGCTCGTCGTCTCCGAAGGCGACGTGCCGGCCGAGCCACGCCGCGGCGGCCTGCTCGGCCACGGGTATGGCGGCGCGGTCGAAAGCGAAGATCGCGTGGTGGGCGAGGACGGCGCGTAGCCCTCGCCGGAGTCGGCCGCCGGCCGCGAGCTGGGCCAGGCGGCGGCCGGCGTCCTCGAACGCGGCGACGCGGCCGCGCCGGCCGGGTTCGGTGGTGTCGCGCTTGCCGGCGTCGGCGTTCACCAGGCGCCGCATAGCGCGGATCGCCGCCGCCCGGCGGGTCGCGTCGCGCGGGCTGATGACCGGGCGCAAGCTCGGCTAGGCCGTCGAGCAGCCCGTACCTGAAGAGGCGCATGACGCCTACCAAGCTCTTCTGCGCGCCGGATTCGACGGCCGACTCCTCGCCTGAGCAGCATCAGCCACTGGCCGGGGTGTGCGCGATCCACCGGCCCGACCTGTTCCCCAGGCTCTCCACCCTGGCCGAACTGGTCGCGGCGGACTACTGGATCGTCCTGGACGACGTGCGGTTCGCGCGGCGCGGCTACCAGCACCGCGCGTCTGCCTGTCCCTGGCCGCCCCGGGGCAGACGCAGTGGCTGTCCATCGCGACGACCCTGCCTCACGGCCGGCCCACCACCATCCGGGAGGCGCGGCTCGCTGATCCGGCACGCTGCCGGCCGCCGCCTCGGCCAGGTCCTCGCCCACCAACACCGGCGAAGCCCGCACTGGCCGGCGTTCGAAGAGGCCCTCGAATCCGTGCCGGCCCTGTTCGACATCACCGACCGGCTCGCCGTCGTGACCGAGGCGTCCACGGGGCTGCTGCCGCACGCTGTCGGCTGGCGCGGCCAGATCCTCCACAGCAGCGACCTGCCGGGCGCGATCCGGCATGGCTGCCCCAGGCGCGGGCTGCCTCGCGCAGCACATCGCGCAGGCCCCGCGTCCGTTACTCGGACGGCGGGCTCACGTTCCCCGCCCGTCATGAGCGGCCGCTCACCGTGCGGCACCCCAGCCGGGCCCGCGCCCTCGGCGTCGCCGACCCTGTCGCCCGCGTCGCCTCCGAGGCCGCCGCCGTCGCGGCCGCCGAGCGCTGCGGTGACGGTCTTCGTAGGGGCTGTGGTACCGGTGACGGGGCTCGCGGGAGCCCGGCCCCGGGGAGCGTCATGGGGCGGTGCGGCGCATGACGTGGAAGCGCCGGGTCACGCGGTAGCCGGCGGCGGCGTACAGGCGGCCGGCCGGGCTGGTCTCGCCCGTCCACAGGAACCAGGCGGAGTGCAGGCCCTCCGCGCGCATCCTGGCCATGGTGAGATGCAGCAGGATCTTGCCGAGGCCGGTGCCGCGGAGGGCCGGGTCGACCCCGAACGGGCCGAACCGCTCGGCGACGCCCCGGTAGGCGCCGTACACGGCGAACCCGGCGACGCGGCCGTTCCACGCGACGAGGATCCTGCGGGGGTCGGGGTGGCGCCTGATCGCCTCGCCCCAGTCGGGGTTGAACGACTGCGCGGCGAAGCGGATCAGCTCGGGCAGTTCGCCGTCACGGGGCGGGCGGAAGGCGTACCCCTCGCTCTCCCTGATGGCCCGCAGGGCGCGGACGTCGTCGGGCTCGCGGTGGCCGACCAGGGAGCCGTCCATGGCGACGGGTGTGGAGACCGTCTCGAACCCCAGCGCTCCGAGCAGCCGCAGCGCGCCGGGGTACAGGGCGGGGTCGGCGCCGGGCAGCAGGTAGTGCGGCGTGTAGGAGGCGAACTCGACGCGGGTGGCGCCGTGCTCGTCCAGGAAGCGCAGGGCCTCGCCGAGCAGCCGCCGCCCCAGCCCGGCGCGGCGGTGGCCGGGCGCGACGAAGAAGAACGGGATCCAGCCCGACCCGGGCTCCAGGCCGGTGCCGGGCGCGAGCGGGACCAGCCTGCGCACCGCGTACGCGCACCCCACGACCCGCCCGCCCGCGACGGCGACGCGCAGGCCCTCGGGGTCGAAGTTCGGGTCGAGCAGGACGCAGTCGCGGAACCAGGCGGGCGTCACCGGGTCGGCCTGCGCGCTCTCGTTCCACGCCTCGACCAGCGACGCCTCGTCGCCCGCCGCGAACCCGCGCAGGGTCACGGCCCCCTGCGGCCCGCGACCCCGCGCCGTGGTCGTCGCGCCTGTCCCCGTGTCGGCCATTCCCGTCCCCGCCTCCGTCTCGCGACCGTCCAGAGATGCTCCAGCATCGCGTGCCCGCTTCACAAGAGCAGCGAGATATCCGATTGTCCGGGAGGGACGGGGCGGGTGATGATCGGGTATGGCTGTCACGAGGGAACGGGTCCTGGCGTACTACGCGCAGGGCGAGGAGGACCGCCGGCTGCGTGGAGGGCGGGGACGGCTGGAGTTCTGGCGCACCCAGGACGTCCTGCGCCGCGTCCTGCCCGCGCCACCGGCCCGGGTGCTGGACGTCGGCGGGGGCACGGGGGTGCACGCCGAGTGGCTGACCGCCGACGGGTACGAGGTGGAGCTGCTGGACCCCGTGCCGCTGCACGTGGAGCTGGCGTCGCGGCTGCCCGGCGTGACGGCGCGCGAGGGGGACGCGCGCGAGCTGCCCGTGCGGGACGGGTGCGCCGACGCCGTGCTCCTGCTCGGCCCGCTCTACCACCTGGGCGAGCGGGCCGACCGGGTGCGAGCCCTCGCGGAGGCCCGCAGGGCGGTGCGGCCGGGCGGCGTGGTGGCCGCCGCGACGATCAACCGGTACGCGGCGGTGCACGACACGGTCCTCCAGGGCCTGTACGCGAACGAGCCGGAGCGGCGGGCCGCGCTGGCGTCGCTGGAGACCGGCGTCATGCTGTCACCGACGCACGGCTTCGCCGCCTACTTCCACGACCCCGGCGAGGTGCCGGGCGAGTTCGCCGACGCGGGCTTCCCCGAGGTCGCGCGGTACGGGCTGGAGGGCGCCTTCTGGCTGTACGGCGACCTCGGCGACTGGCTCGACGACGCGGAACGCCGCGCGCTCCTGCTGGACGCGCAGCGCGCCCTGGAGTCGGTCCCGTCGCTGCTCGGGGTCAGCGGCCACCTGCTCACGGTCGCCCGCCGCCCCGCCTGACCCTGCCGGGGCGTGTCGCGTCAGCGCCTGCCCAGGGGGAGCATCGACTCGCCGGCGGGCGGCTCCCCCGGCAGGCCGAAGTGCCGGTGCACGAGCCGGTGCATGTGGCGGCGGAAACGCTCCAGCGTCTCCGGCTCCGACGCCCGGTGCAGCCGTCTGTCGATCTCCATCACGCCGCCCTTCACGAACCCGTCGCAGCACCAGATGATCGTCCAGATCATGTACTCGACGTCGGCCTCGCTGTGGCGCAGGTGGTCGCTGAACGCCTCCACGAACATGGCCGACAGCGGCATGATGTAGCGCTGCTCCAGGTCGCCGACGTCGAGCGCGTCGGAGAGCCAGCGATGGATCCAGATCGAGATGATCTCCGGCGTCTCCACGCAGAAGTCCAGGTACCTGTCGAGCACCAGGTGGATGGACCGGGTCTCCTGGAACTCGGCCGCCGCGGCGTCCAGGACCTCCTTCATCATCTGGTACGCCTGGTCCATCACCGCGAGGTAGATGTCGCGCTTGTCGCCGATCTCGCGTTTGATCGTGGCCACGTCCACGCCCGCGGCCTCGGCTATCTGGCGGGCGGACGTGCCGTCGTAGCCGAGCGCCGCGAACAGCCGGGTCGCGACCTGAAGGATCAGCTCCCTCTGTCCCCCATCGCTCTGCAGGCTCATGCAGGGCCGTTACCCAGCATGAACACCGTTAACCTGGGCGTTCAGCGGCCCGTGACGGGTGTGAACTCCGGCTGGTCGATGACGCGCAGCCAGCTTCCGTCCGGCTGGCGGCGGACGACCTGGGCCCGCGCCCCCGCGCCGTCCTTCGGCGCGGTCGAGGTGAGCGCGACGTCGCCGTGGACGAGCGTCGGCAGCGGCTCCTCGTACGCGAACGCCGGCCGCCCGGCCAGCACCTTCTCCCACAGCCGCCTGATGGCCTCGCGTCCCACCGTCCGGCTGCCCGACGGATAGGCGAGCACGGCGTCCTCCTCGTACAGGGCGGCGACCCCGGCCGCGTCGCCCGCGTTGGACCTTTCGACGAACAGGCGGGTGATGTCCTCGGGCCGCATGGCCTTCTCGTACGCCTCGTTCTCCATGGATGCCTCCTGTCTCCTCCGGTTACGCCTCCCAGCCTGCGCGGCCGCGAATGAGAAGTCCAACAGATGATTGCGATGGGAACTAGAATCGACAGTCATGGAACTGCGGCAGCTCGAGTACTTCGTCGCGGTCGCCGAGGAGCGGAACTTCACCCGGGCGGCCGAGCGCGTGCACATCAGCCAGTCCGGCGTCAGCGCGCAGATCCGCCAGCTCGAACGCGAGCTGGGCGCGGAGCTGTTCGACCGCTCCGCCCGCGCCGCGACCCTCACCGTGGCGGGCAAGGCGGCGCTGGAGCACGCCCGCGCGGCGCTCGCCGCCGCCGCGTCGGTGGGCCAGGCGGTCGGCGAGGTCACCGGCCTCATCAGGGGCGGGCTCGCGGTGGGCATGGTGACAGGCTGCACGGTCACGCCGCTGTTCGACGCCCTGGCCGCCTTCCACCGCGCCCACCCCGGCGTGGAGCTCTCGCTGCTGGAGGACGACTCCGACCGGCTCGTCGAAGGCGTCAGGTCGGGCGCGTTCGACCTGGCGCTCGTCGGCACCGCGAGCCCGGCGCCCGAGGGGCTGGAGGCGATGACGATCGTCAGCGAGCGGCTCGTCGCCGCCGTGCCCCCCGGACACCCGCTGGCCGGGCCGCGCCGGGTGACGCTGCGCGACCTGGCCGAGCACCCGATCGTGTGCATGCCGCCCGGCACGGGCCTGCGCACGGTGTTCGACCGGGCGTGCGCGGCGCGCGGGGTCCGGCCGGTGATCGCGCTCCAGGCGAGCGCGGGCGACGCCGTGGCCGGCCTGGCGGCGCGCGGCCTGGCCGTGGGGGTGCTCAGCGAGTCGATGGCGCGGGCGCACGCCGACCGGCTGGTCGCGCGCGTCATCGACGACGCCGAGGCGCCCGCCCTGCTCGCCCTGGTGTGGCGGAGCGCGCACGGGCCGGCCGTCCGCGAGATGCTCGCGCACAGCCGTCGCGCGTTCGCCGGGTGGGGCCGTGAGCCCTCGCGTCAGACGTCCGGGGAGCCGGGGCCGAGGTAGGTCTCGATGTGTCCGGCGGCGGCCCGCTCCACCTCCTCGACCTCGCCGGAGCGCAACGCGGAGAGCAGCGCCCGGTGCTGCCGGGGGATCTCCTCGGGGGAGGCGTGGCTGGGAGCGTCGCGTACGAAGTAGGCCCGCACCCGTGGCTGGATCGTGCGCCAGATCTGCAGCGCCTGGGCGTGCCCGCCGGCGGCGATGACCGCCTCGTGGAACGCCACGTCGAGGTCGGCCAGCCGCTCGGCGGACCCGCCGGCCGCCGCGGCGTCCGCCATCTGCGCGACGATGCCTTCGAGCCGGTCGAGCAGCTCGGGCGGGCGGGTCTCCGCGACCTCCCTGAAGGCGAAGCGCTCGATGATCAGCCGGATCGGCACCAGCACCTCGCGCACCTCGCGCTGGGTGATGCCGGCGACCTCGGCCCCCCGGTAGGGGTGGGTCACCACCAGCCCTTCCTGCTCCAGGATCATGATCGCCTCCCGCACGGGACCACGGCTGACCCCGGAGCGGGCCGACAGCTCGCGCTCCACCAGCCGGTCGCCGGGTTTCAGCTCGCCGTCGGCGATGGCCTGGCGAAGCCAGTTCAGGATCCATTCCCGCCGCGAGGCCGGCGGGGCCGAGGTCGGCATCGAGGTCGGCATCGAGGTCGGCGTCGAGCTCGTCACGTGTGTCCCATCCCTGCCTGAGGAGCCCGCCGCGTGCGGGCGTCGAGCCTACGATAGCCGTTCCCGCGAATGGCAGATGGTTGACCATCTGCCATCCTCCGGTCTAGTGTTCCCCATCACCGCCCCGGCCCTCAGCACGAGACCGGTGCGTCGGAGCCCGCCCGGGGCGCCCCAGCGCTCCGGCTCATCCACCGTCCGCAGGCTCGCCCAGAGCCCTTCACCAGCGAATCAGGACCCATGAGAATCCGTGACATCCGTGCAGCCGGCCTGCGAGGCGCCACCCCGGAGGGCGGCTGGCAGGACGAGCTCACCCCCGACGACGTCGTGCACACCCTGGTGGCCGTCCACACCGACGACGGGCCGATCGGCATCGGCAGCGTATTCACCAGCGAGGCTCTGGTGCGCGGCGCCCTGGAGATCCTGCGGCCGCTGCTGGTCGGCCAGGAGGCGACCGAGCCCGAGCGGCTCTCGGAACGCCTGCACCGGGCCACGTTCTGGATGGGCCGGGGCGGCACGGTGACCCACACGATCAGCGGGATCGACCTCGCGCTCTGGGACCTGCTCGGCCAGGCGACCGGCCAGCCCGTGGGGCGGCTGCTCGGCGGACGCCACCGCGATCGCGTGCGCCCCTACGCCTCCCTGCTCATGGACACGCCGGAGGTCCTGGCCGAGAAGCTGCGCCGGCTCGCCGCGCAGGGCTGGCGGGCGTTCAAGATCGGCTGGGGACCCTTCGGGCGGGTCAGCGCGGAGCTCGACGAGCGGATCGTCGCCGCCGCGCGCGCGGCCGTCGGCCCGGACGCGCTGCTCATGGTGGACGCGGGCGGCAGCGACAGCGCCTGGAGGAACGGCTACAAGTGGGCGCTGCGCACCGCCCGGATGCTCGACCGTCACGACGTCGCCTGGTTCGAGGAGCCGCTCAGCCCCGACGCCCTCGACGACTACGTGCACCTGCGCCGCGAGGCTCCCGTGGCGATCTCGGGCGGGGAGGTGCTGACCCGGCGGCAGAGCTTCCACCCGTGGCTGGAGTCCGGCGCCCTCGACATCGTGCAGCCCGACGTCACGAAGGTCGGCGGCCTGAGCGAGCAGCGCCGCATCGGGTGGGCCGCCGAGGACCACGGCGTGCGGCTGATCCCGCACGGCTGGAACACCGCCGTCGGCCTGGCCGCCGACCTGCAGCTCGCCTCGGCGCTGCCCGGCACCGACCTGGTCGAGTACGTCACCGGGTCGCCCTACGTCGACTCCCTCACCGCCGAGCCGTGGCGGCTGGACGACGACGGGATGCTCGCCATCCCCGACGCGCCAGGCCTCGGCATCCGTCTCGACCCGGACGCCCTCGGCCGCTACACCGACGCGACCGCCCTGCTGCGGCCGTGACCGGGCACTGCCCGGCGTCCCCCCGCTGAAACCGTGGTCCCGTGGGCGGACGGCACGCCGCCGGACCCGTCGCGTACCGTCCGTCCCCGAGAGCCGCCCACCGCGAGCGATCCGTCCCCACCCCCCGAAAGCAAGGAAGAGCGCATGTCCGGCGAGCACCCGGCCACGGCCCCGTCCAGGCCGACCATCGGCAGACCATCCCGCAAGGTGGTCCTCGTCTCCGTCGCCGGCGCGGTCGGCGGGTTCCTGTTCGGCTTCGACACGGCGGTCATCAACGGGGCCGTCGACCCCATCAAGGACGCCTTCGCCCTCGACACCGTCGGGCTGGGCGTCGTCGTCGCCATCACCCTGTTCGGCGCCGCCGCGGGGTCGCTGCTCGCCGGCTGGATGGCCGACCGTCTCGGCAGGACCAGGGTGATGGGGGTGGCCTCCGTCATCTTCGCCGCGGCGGCCGCCGGCTGCGCGCTGTCGTCGGGTTTCTGGGACCTCGCGGCATGGCGGCTGCTGACGGGCGTGGCCGTCGGGTACGCGACGGTCCTCGGCCCTCTCTACATCTCCGAGATCGCGCCCGCCTCCGTCCGCGGCCGGCTGTCCTCGCTCCAGCAGATGGCCATCGTCCTCGGCATCTTCGCCGCCCTGCTCTCCGACTCCCTCATCGCGGCCGTGCTCGGCGGCGCGGACGCCGGGACGTTCCTCGGGCTGCCCGCCTGGCGGTGGATGTTCCTCGCCGGGCTGGTCCCCGCGGTCGTCTACGGCGTCCTCTCCCTGCGGATCCCCGAGTCGCCGCGCCACCTGGCCGCGAGGGGCCGCCGCGAGGAGGCCTGCCGGGTCCTGGCCGAGCTGCACGCCATCTCCCGAGAGCAGGCCGAACGCGACGTCGACCGGATGGACTCGGCCGTCCCGGGCGAGCACCGCCCCCGCTTCCGCGACCTGCTCTCCCGCCGGACCGGGCTGCTGCCCGTCGTGTGGGTCGGCGTCGGCATCGCCGCCCTGCAGGCCCTCGTCGGCATCGACGTGATCTTCTACTACTCCAACTCGCTGTGGAAGTCGGTCGGGTTCGACGAGTCCGCCTCGTTCGGCCTGTCGGTGCTGAGCTCCCTGATCAACGTGCTGGCCACGGTCGCCGCGATCGCGCTCATCGACCGGGTCGGCCGGCGTCGCCTGCTGCTGACCGGCTCGGCCGGCATGGCGGCCGGTCTCGTCCTGGTCAGCGTCGGGTTCTCCCAGGCCGCGGTGGCCGGCGACGAGCTGACGCTCCCCGGGGCGTGGGGGCCGCTCACCCTCGTCGGCGCGAACCTGTTCGTCGTGTTCTTCGCCATCTCGTGGGGCCCCGTCGTGTGGGTGCTGCTGGGCGAGATGTTCCCCACCTCCGTCCGCGGGGTGGCGCTCGCGCTGGCCGCGTCGGTCAACTGGATCGCCGGCGTGGGACTCAACCTGTCCTTCCCGACCATGCGGCAGATCTCGCTGCCCGGCAGCTACGCGGTGTACGCGGTCATGGCCGTGCTCTCCTGGCTCCTGGTCCGCTTCGGGGTACGGGAGACGACGAACCGCGAACTGGAGGACATGACCGACAGGCTCACGCCACGCGCTCCGCAGGTCTGAGCGCGCGTCCCCTCACGTCCCCCTGCCCCACGGCCCCGCGGCCGTGACGCACAACCCGGAGGCACACCACGATGCGGAACGACATCACCCTGATCACCGGAGCCGGCTCCGGCATCGGCCGGGCCGTGGCGCTGTCGCAGGCGGCGGCCGGACGTCCGCTCGCGCTGCTCGACAAGGACGAGGCCGGCGTGCGAGCGGTCGCCGCGCGGGCGGAGACGCTCGGCGCTCCCCGGGCGCTGGCCATCACCGCCGACATCTCCCGCGAAGCCGACGTCGCCGACGCCTACGCGCGGTGCCACGCGGCGCTCGGCGTCCCCACCCGCGTCGTCGCCAACGCCGGGATCGAGATCGCCCGCAAGGCGCACGAGACCACGCTCGCCGAATGGTCGAAGGTGATCGACGTCAACCTCAGCGGCACGTTCCTCACCTGCCGTGAGGCCATCCGCCTCCTCCTCGCCCAGGGGCTCGCCGGCGCGATCGTGTGCGTCTCCTCCCCCTCGGCATTCGTGGGGTTCGCCGGCGGCTCCAACAGCGCCTACGGGAGCTCGAAAGGCGGCGTGTCGGCCCTCGTCAGAGCGCTGGCCATCGACTACGCGGCGTCGGGCGTCCGCGTCAACGGCGTCGTCCCCGGCGCGACGGCGACCCCGCTGCTCGACGTCACCGCGGGCGCGGGCGGCGACCTCGCCGAGCGCGCGAGGACGCAGATCCCCATGGGCCGGCTCGCCCGCCCCGAGGAGATCGCCGAAGCCGTCGACTGGCTGCTCGGCCCCAAGGCGAGCTACGTCACCGGCGCCCACCTGCACGTCGACGGCGGCCTCACCGCCCGCGGCGCGAACGACTTCTGAAAGGACCATCATGCGGCCACGCAGCGCCGGCGTCGGAGCCACCACCTGGGTCGTCGCCGACGGCTACATCCCACCCCGCAGCTCGGGCCCCGAGCCCGAGATGACGAGCCACGACAGCATCTGCATGCTGAACGCGGGAGACACCGGGGCGCGGGTGCTGGTGCGCGTCTACTTCACCGACCGCGAGCCCGCCGGCCCCTTCGTCCTCTCCATCCCTGCCCGGCGTGCCTTCCACCAGCGGATCAACGACCTCCACGACCCGGAGCGGATCCCCGTCGGCACCGACTACTGCCTCGTGGTCACCAGCGACGTGCCCATCGTCGTCCAGCACACCCGGCTGGACTCCCGGCAGGAGGCCAACGCCCTCATGAGCACCATCGCCTTCCCCGTCTCGCCCCAGGAGCTCCCCGGGTTCCCGCCGGGCCTCAGCCGCGGGTGAGCCGGGGCGGCCGCGCGGCCCTCCGGGCGGGAGGGGCGGAGGACGCGCGGGCCTGGAAGTCGGCCGAGAACAGGCGTCCGGCGTCGCCCGCGCGGCCTTCGAGGCAGTCGACGAGCAGGTCCACCGCCGCCTGGGCGGTCTGGCCCGGCAGGAAGCCGAGCGTGCTGATCGGCGGGTCGGTGTAGCGCGCCGCCGGGTCCTCCGTGGCGCAGACCAGCAGCAGGTCGTCGGGGACCGAGCGGCCCAGCCTGCGGATCGTGTCCAGCAGGAGCGGCGGGCTGAGCTCGACGAGGGTGAGGAGCGCGTCTGGCGGGGCGGGGGCGGCGAGCAACTCGGTGACGGCGTCCAGCGCCGGCTGGACCCCTGGGGCGGGGAGGTACGCGATGCGGGGTTCGCGTCGCCGCTCGGCGCACCATTGGAGGTAGGCACGGGTGGTCTGCTGGTGGAAGCAGGCGGTGGTCGCGCCCGCGACGACGGCGACGCGCTCGGCCCCGGCCTCCTCCAGGTGGCCGAGGACCTGGCGGACGGCGGCGGCGTAGTCGAAGTCGACCCACCGGCCGATGTCCCGCGCCTGGTCCGCGGCCTCGGCCAGTGCCCTGCGGTCGGCGACCACGGGGACGCCCGCCGCGAGGAAGTCCCTGACCATCGGGTCGGCCTGGACCGGGTCGATGACGAAGACGCCGTCGAGCGGCATGTCGAGCCAGCAGTCGTCGGGGCCGTAGGTGGGCAGCAGGACGACCCCGTAGCCGTGGGCCAGGGCCGCCCGGGTCGTGGCGGTGACGATCTGGGCGAAGTAGGCCAGCTCGGGGTAGACCCACGGTGTCTCGACGTACTCGCGTGCCGCGACGCCGAGCAGGCGGGTGTGCCCGGCGCGCAGTAGCCGCGCCGTGGCGTTCGGGCGGTAGCCGAGGGAGCGCGCCACTTTCTGCACGTGCTCGCGGGTGGCGGCGGGAAGCCGTCCGGCCCCGTTCAGCGCGTCCGACACGGTGGTCTTGGACACCCCTGCCGCGCGGGCCACGTCCACGAGGCGAACCCTGGGGCCGCGGTCCGGCGTGCTCATGAGCGGGATCCTGCCATCCGGCGGGGCGCCCCGCCAACCCCCTCGCACGGATCGCAGAACCGTTCCCTCAAGGTCTTGTGCAGGAACGTTCCTTCACGAATACTCGCAGCCACTTCCGCCGCACGCCGATGGTTGCGGCCCGTTCCGAAAGAGGTGGTCGGATGCGCACCTCCCGTTTCGCCGCCGCAGGAGCGCTGCTCGCGCTCGCCGTCGCCGCCTGCGGCGGCCCGCCCGCCGGCACCAAGGGCGCCGCAGGCGCCTTCGAGATCACCAAGGACACGCCGCCCGCCAAGGGCCCGGTGGACACCGTGACCTGGTCGCTCTACGCGGAACCGCAGTCCCTGGACTACGCGTACGCCTTCGACTACCCACCCAACACCGTGCTCGCCAACGTGTGCGAGCAGCTCATGCGGATCACCCCCGACCTGAAGGTGGAGCCGGGCCTGGCCACCGCCGCGGAGGCGCCCGACCCCAAGCGCTGGGTCTACACGATCCGTCCGGGCGTGAGATTCCACCACGGCTCGACGCTCACCGCCGACGACGTCGTCGCCAGCATGCGCCGCCACATGGACCCGAAGGTCGGCTCGTACTGGGTCTCCGTCTACCGGAACGTCGAAAGGATCGACAAGACCGGGCCGATGGAGGTCACCGTCCATCTGAAGAAGCCCGACCAGCTCTTCAACGAGGAGATGGGCACCTCCGCGGGGACCATCGCGAGCGCCGCGTCCCTCGCGAAGGAGGGCTACGGCACCCCGGACGTCGGCGTCGACTGCACCGGCCCCTTCTCCCTCGACTCCTGGCAGAAGGGCCAGTCGATCACGCTGAAGAAGTTCGGCGGCTACTGGGACCCGTCACTGGCTCCGAAGGCGAACACCATCAGGAACGTGTTCATCCCGGACCCGGCCGCCCGCGTCAACGCGCTGCTCGCGGGCGAGGTCGACGGCGGCTACCTGCTGCCGTCGAGCGGATTCCCCAAGCTCCGCACCGCCACGAGCGGCACGCTCTACTTCGGCCCCAACACGACGGCCGTGAACCTGATCCCCACCGACCTCAAAGGCACGCTCGGCGACGTCAAGGTCCGCAAGGCGCTGTCCATGGCACTCGACCGCGACGGCATCATCAGGGCCGCCGCGGGCGGCGTCGCCACCCCGGCGAAGGCGCCCGGCGCCACCGGCGCCTGGGGCATCGCCCCCGAGGCGGCCAAGGAGTACTACGCGAAGCTTCCCGCGCTCACCCGGGACGTCGCCGGGGCCAAGAAGCTGATCGAGGAGGCCGGCGCCACCGGCAAGAAGATCGTCATGGCGACCAGCACGCTCTCCCCGGAGATCGGCGTCATCGCCAACGCCGTGCAGTCGGCGGGCCAGGCCATCGGCCTGCAGGTCGAGCTGAAGGCGGTCGCCCCCGAGGCCTACACGGCGCTGTTCTCCGACCCCAAGGCCCGGGAGGGGATCGACCTGGTCATGACGATCTGGTACGACTCCACCCCCGACCCGCTGGAGTTCTACGGCATCCTCACGACCGGGGACTTCGCCAACTACGGCGGCTACTCCAACCCCGAGTACGACGCCCTGGTCGACGAGGCGAACGCGCAGGCCGACCCGGCCGCGCGCGCCGCGACGGTCGCCAGGCTGCAGGAGATCGCCGTCCGCGACGTGGTCTGGATCCCGCTGTACGAGGTGCCGCACAGCATGTTCCTCAACAAGCGGCTCACCGGCGCGCCGACCGGCATCGCCCAGCTCGTCTTCCCGTGGGGCGCCCCGCTGGGATCGGCCGGTTGAGCTCGACGATGGCAGGCCTCCTCCTCCGCCGGGCCGGCGGGATCGCCGTGACGTTGCTGGTCACGTCGTTCCTGGTCTTCGGCTCCGTCCATCTCGCCCCCGGTGACCCGGCGTCCTTCCTCCTGGGAGGGCGCTCCGCCTCGCCGGCGGCCGTCGCGGCCATCAAGGAGCAGTACCACCTGAACGACCCGTTCCTGGTCCAGTACGCGAAGTGGATCGGCGGGGTCGTCACCGGCGACTTCGGCAAGTCGGCCCAGTTCAGGCAGGACGTCGCCGGTCTCGTCATGGCCCGGCTGCCGACGACCCTGTGGCTCATCGGCTACGCCGCCCTGCTCATCGTGATCGGCGGGCTCGCCTTCGGCGCGGTGGCCGCGCTGCGGCGGGGCGTCGTCGACCGGCTGGTGCTGGTCGGCACGGGCATCGCCACCGCGACGCCGTCCTTCGTCGCCGCGATCGGGCTGATCTCGCTGTTCTCCGTCCAGCTCGGCTGGTTCCCCGCCTTCGGCAACGGCAGCGGCCTCGGTGACCGCGTCCACCACCTGACGCTCCCGGCGGCGGCGCTCGCCCTGACCTTCGTCGGCCTGCTGGCCCGGGTCACCAGGACGGCGATGCTGGAAGAGCTGGGACGCGAGCACGTCGAGGTGGCCCGCTCACGCGGGGTGCCCGGCTCGGACGTGGTGCGGCGGCACGTGCTGCGCAACGCCCTCGGCCCGATCAGCACCGTGACAGGGACCGTCGTCGCGGGCCTGCTGGTCGCCACCTCGATCGTCGAGACCGCCTTCGGCCTGTCCGGGGTCGGCCAGCTGCTCGTCAGCTCCGTCACCGTCAAGGACTTCCCGGTCGTGCAGGCGGTCAGCCTGCTGGTGGTGCTGGCCTTCGTCACCGCCAACCTCGTCGTGGACCTGCTCCACCCGCTCATCGACCCCCGTCTGACCCGTCCGAAGGGCGGCACCGCATGACCGCCGTACCCGTCCACCGGCGCGGGCTCCTCGCGCCGCTGGCCCGCATCGCGAGGAGCGACAAGCTCGTCACCGCCGCCCTCGCCCTGCTGGCCCTGCTGATCGCGGCGGCGGCCCTCGCCCCGCTGATCACACAGCACGACCCCGACGCCGTGGACCTGTCCGCGACGCTGAGCGGCTCCACTCCCGAGCACCTGCTGGGCGCGGACCAGTCCGGGCGCGACGTCCTGTCCCGGCTGATCTACGGCGCCCGGACGGGGCTGCTCGGCCCGCTCATGGTCGTGATCGTGTCGACGGCACTCGGCACGCTGCTCGGGGTGGCGGCGGCCTGGTACGGCGGAGTCGTCGACTCCGTGCTGTCACGCGCCATGGAACTCGTCTTCTCCTTCCCCGCCCTGCTGCTGGCGATCATCCTGGTGGCGGTCCTCGGCACCGGGCTGACCGCGCCGGTGATCGCGATGAGCGTCGCCTACGCGCCGTACGTCGGCCGGTTGGCGCGTGGCGTGGCCCTGCAGGAGAAGGCCCGCCCCTACATCCAGGCGTACCGGGTGCAGGGCTGGTCCGGCTGGGTGATCTGCGTGAAGCACCTGCTCCCCAACATCGCGCCGCTGATCCTCGCCCAGTCCGCGATCAACTTCGGGTACGCGCTCATGGACCTCGCGGCGCTGTCCTTCCTCGGCTTCGGCGTGCAGCCGCCCACCGCCGACTGGGGCGCGATGATCAACGAGGGCTCACCGTCCCTGCTGCAGGGCGCCGTGCTGCCCGCCCTCGCCCCCGGCGTCGCCATCGTCGTCACGGTGGTCGCCTTCAGCGTGGTCGGCGAGTCCATCGCCGACCGCGTCGCGCGGCGGGAGCAGCGATGACCGCTCCCTTGCTGGACGTCGAGAACCTGACCGTGCGGCTCGCGCAGGGCAGGGCCGCGCGGCCCGTCCTCCACGGGGTCTCGCTGCACGTCGCGCAGGGCGAGGCCGTCGGGCTGGTCGGCGAGTCCGGGTCCGGCAAGTCCGTCACCTGCCGGGCGGCGCTCGGGCTGCTCCCCGAAGGGGCGGCGGCCACCGGCGCCCTGCGGCTGGACGGGGACGACGTCCTGACGATGTCGCCCGCCCGGCTCCGCGAGCTGCGCCGCCAGGACGTCTCCATGGTCTTCCAGGACCCCCGGGCCTCCATCAACCCGCTGCGCAGGATCGGCGACTTCGTCACCGAGGGGATGCGGGCCGGCGGCGTGCCCAGGAAGGACGCGCTCCGGCGGGCGGCGGAGCTGCTGGAGTCGGTCGGCATCCGTGAGCCGCGCGCCGCGCTGCGCAGGTATCCGCACGAGTTCTCCGGCGGCATGCTGCAACGCGTGATGATCGCGGGCGCGCTCGCCGGGGAGCCCCGGCTGCTGCTGGCCGACGAGCCGACCACGGCGCTGGACGTCACCACCCAGGCCGAGGTGATCTCGATCCTCACCCGCCTGCAGGCCGAACGCGGCATGGGGATGCTCTTCGTCACCCACGACCTGGAGCTGGCCGCGGCCATCTGCGACCGCATCTACGTGATGTACGCGGGCCGGATCGTGGAGTCGCAGACCGCCGAAGGGCTCTTCGGCCGGCCGCGCCATCCGTACACCACGGGACTGCTGGCCGCGACCCCGCGGCTGGAGTCCGACCGGGCGCCGCGCGGGGTCCCCGGGCGGCCGCTGTCGCTCGCCGAGGCCCCGGACGGATGCGCGTTCGCGGCCCGGTGCGCCCACGCGCTGCCCCGGTGCGGTGAGGGGGAGCCCGCCCCGCGCGACATCGAGGGCGCCCAGGTCGCCTGCCTGCGCGCGGAGGAGCTGATCCATGACTGAGCACGCGCTGGAGGTCGAGGGCCTGCGCAAGACGTTCGGCGACCACGTCGCCGTGGACGGCGTCTCCTTCTCGCTGCCTCCCGGAGGCTCCCTGGCCATCGTGGGCGAGTCGGGGTCGGGGAAGACCACCACGGCGCGGATGCTCGTCGGCCTCGAACGGCCGGACGCCGGCCGGATCCGGGTCGGCGGGCGCGACCGCTCGCACGCCGCGCGCGGCAGGGCGACCAGGCTGGCCCGCGCCAGGGAGCTCCAGATGGTCTTCCAGGACCCCTACCTCTCGCTCGACCCCCGCGTCACCGTCGCCGGGTGCGTCGAGGAGCCGCTGCGCCTGCACTTCCCGATGAGCCCGGCGCAGCGCCGGGCCCGGCGCGACGAGCTGCTGGCGCGGGTCGGCCTCG
The DNA here is from genome assembly GCF_900109355.1 of Nonomuraea pusilla. Lineage (GTDB taxonomy): Bacteria > Actinomycetota > Actinomycetes > Streptosporangiales > Streptosporangiaceae > Nonomuraea > Nonomuraea pusilla. The sequence continues at coordinate 57,035 of NZ_FOBF01000002.1, read as the reverse complement.
GCGAGCGGGAGGCGGACGCGCTGCCCCGGCGGCTGTCCGGCGGCCAGCGCCAGCGGGCCGCGATCGCCCGCGCGCTGGCGACCGAGCCGAAGGTGCTGATCCTGGACGAGGCGACGGCGGCGCTCGACGTGTCCATCCAGGCCCAGATCCTCGACCTGCTGGCCGAGATCCGCCGCGACACCGGCGTCGGGTACCTCTTCGTCACGCACAACCTGGCGCTCGTCCGGCACGTCGCCGACGACATCCTCGTGCTCTACCAGGGGCGCGTGGTCGAGACGGGCCCGACCCGGGACGTGCTGGCCGCGCCCCGGCACCCGTACACCCGGCTGCTGCTCCACTCCGTGCCGCGGCCCGGCTGGGACCCCGCCGGGATCGCGGCCGACCGGCGCGCCCTCGCGGCCGCGCTGCGGGAGGCGCCGCCCGCTCCCGCCTCCCCTGGCCCCCTTCTCCCTCACGCATCACAAACCCGACCCACGGAAAGGAGTGCGGCCGAGTGACCGACCTCCCCTACCTGCCCGCGACCGAGGCCCTGCGGATGTTCCGCTCCCGCGAGCTGTCCCCCGTCGAGCTGATGACCGCGCTCGTCGAACGGGCCGAGGCCGTCGAGCCCCAGGTCAACGCGCTGAGCGAGCGCATGTTCGAGGAGGCGCTCCTCCAGGCGAAGCAGGCCGAGCGCGCCTACCGCGACGGTTCCCCGCGCCCCCTCGAGGGGATCCCCGTCGCCGCGAAGGACGAGCAGCCGATCGCCGGGCGGGTCGCCTCGGACGGCTCGCTGGCCCACGCGGGCGAGGTGGCCGAGGTGACCCACCCGGTCGTCGAACGCATCGTCGCCGCGGGCGGCATCGTGCACGCCCGCACCACCACGCCCGAGTTCTGCTGCGCGGCGTTCACCCACTCGAAGCTGTGGGGCGTCACCCGCAACCCGTGGAACCTCGGCTACTCCCCCGGCGGCTCCTCCGGCGGCGCGGGCGCGGCGCTCGCCTCCGGCACCACCGTTCTCGCCACCGGCTCCGACATCGGCGGCTCGATCCGGCTGCCCGCCGCCAACACCGGCACCGTCGGCTACAAGCCACCCTACGGCCGGGTGCCGGCGATGCCGCCGTTCAACCTCGACCACTACTGCCACGACGGTCCGATGGCGCGCACCGTCGCCGACTGCGCGCTGCTGCAGAACGTCATCGCCGGCCCGCACCCCCACGACGTGGTCTCGCTCCGCCCCGCCGTCACGATCCCCGACCGGCTGGGCGACGTCACCGGGATGCGCGTCGCGTACGCGCCCAACCTGGGCGACTGGGAGATCGAGCCGGAGATCGCCGCCAACACCCTGGCCGTGGCAGAAGCGCTGCGGGACGCCGGGGCCGTCGTCGAGGAGGTCGAGGTCGGGCTGCGCCGCGCCGACGTCATGCGCGCCGCCTTCATCCACTTCGGCGCCATCTTCGGCCCCATGGTCGGCCGGATCGCCGCCGAGCACGGCGACCTGCTCACCCCGTACGCGCTCGACTTCGCCGCGTACGCCAGGACCACGTACGAGCGGGGCGGCGGCTTCCTGGCCGGCCTGGAGCTGGAGGCCGCGATCTACCGCCCCATCGGCGACCTGCTCGACCGCCACGACGCGCTGATCTGCCCCACCACCGGCGCGCCCGGCCTGCGCGCGGGCGAGGACTACGTCGACACCAGGCTCACCGTGAACGGCGTCGAACTCGACCACTACATGGAGTACTCGCTCACCACCGTCTTCAACATCGCCAGCCGCTGCCCGGTGCTCAACGTGCCGTCCGGCTTCGCCTCCGACGGCGTGCCGACCGGCGTCCAGATCGTCGGCCGCGGCTACGACGACGAGGCCGTCTTCCGCGTCGGGGCCGCCGTCGAGCGCGTCCGCCCCTGGACGCACCGCCCGGAATCCCTGTGATCACTCCGCCCGCACCAGAAGGAGAACCCGCATGACCGCCCCCGCCGACCTCGTCCTCCGCGGCGGCCCCGTGCACACGCTCGCACCGGACCGCCCCGAGGCCACGGCGGTCGCCGTCCGCGGCGGCCGGATCGTCGCCGTCGGCGCGGACGCCGACGTCCGGCCCCTGACCGGCCCCGCCACCGAGGTCGTCGACCTGGCCGGCCGTGCCCTGCTCCCAGGCTTCCAGGACGCCCACGTGCACCCCGTCCTGGCCGGCCTCACCATGATCCGGTGCGACCTGCACGACACCCGCGACGCGGACGAGGCGGTCGCGGCCGTCCGCGCGTACGCCGACGCGAACCCGGAGGCGGAGTGGATCAGCGGGGGCGGCTGGTCCATGGAGTGGTTCCCCGGCGGGACCCCCAGCAGGCATCTCCTGGACACGGTGGTGCCCGACCGGCCGGTCCACCTGATCAACCGGGACGGCCACGGCGCCTGGGTCAACACCCGGGCGCTGGAGCTGAGCGGCGTCGGCGCGGACACCCCCGACCCGGCGGACGGGCGCATCGAGCGGGAGCCCGGCGGCGCCCCGCAGGGGACCCTCCACGAGGGCGCGTCGCACCTCGTCGGCCGGCACGTCCCCGAGCCCGGCGAGGAGACGATGCTGCGCGCGCTCCTGGCCGGCCAGCGGCGGCTGCACGCCGCGGGCGTGACCGCCTGGCAGGACGCGATGGTCGATCAGAAGGTGCAGCGCGCCTACCTGGCGGCGGCCGAGTCCGGGCTGCTCACCGCCCGGGTGGTCGGCGCGCTGTGGTGGGACCGCGACAGGGGCGAGGAGCAGATCCCCGAGCTGCTCGCCCGCAGGGGCGAGGCGGGCCGCTTCCGCGCCACCAGCGTCAAGATCATGCAGGACGGCGTGGCGGAGAACTTCACCGCCGCGATGACGTCCCCCTACCTCGACGGGTGCGGGTGCGTGACCGCCAACCGGGGGATCAGCTTCGTCGACCCGGAGGCGCTGCGCCGGCACGTCACCCGCCTGGACGCCGAAGGCTTCCAGGTCCACGTGCACGCCGTCGGGGACCGGGCCGCCCGGGAGGCGCTCGACGCGTTCGAGGCGGCGCGCGCGGCCAACGGCCGCAACGACCACCGCCACCACATCGCCCATCTGCAGGTCGTGCACCCCGACGACGTGCCGCGCTTCGCCGCGCTCGGCGTCACCGCCAACATGCAGCCGCTGTGGGCGGCCCACGAGCCGCAGATGGACGAGCTGACCATCCCGTTCCTCGGCCCCGAACGGGCGGCCTGGCAGTACCCGTTCGCCGCCCTCCTCCGCGCCGGCGCCCCGCTCGCGGCGGGCAGCGACTGGCCGGTCAGCAGCCCGGACCCGTTCCTCGGCCTGCACGTCGCCGTCAACCGCACGCCTCCCGGCGAGAGCGCCGAGGCGTTCCTGCCGGAACAGCGGCTGAGCCTGACCGCCGCGCTGGTCGCCTACACGGCCGGCACCGCCAGGGTGAACCACCTGGACACCCGGACCGGCACCATCGAGAGAGGCAAGCTCGCCGACCTGGTGGTCACCGACCGCGACCCGTACGCGATCCCGCCCGGAGAGCTCGCCGGGACGTCAGTGCTGGCCACCTACGTCGAAGGCGAGCGCGTCCACACGCACCGGGCCTTCTGAGGCGGCGGCTCACGCAACCGGGGCCGCCCCCGTGTGGGAGGCGGCCCCGGGTGCCGGGCAGGGCCCGGGTCAGGAGACGTTCTTGATCTGGCCGCCCTCGACGACCCACCTGAGGTTGGAGGAGGGGTTGGAGCAGTCGTGCCACAGGTACGCCGGCACCTTGATCCTGGAGTCGTCGCCGCCGCTGTCCAGGCAGTAGCCGGTGGCGACGTTCCTGATCTGGCCGTCCTCGACGACCCAGCGCAGGTTCGGCGACGAGTTGGAGCAGTCGCCCCACAGGTACGCGGGCACCCTCGCCCGCGACGAGTCGCCGCCGCTGTCCAGGCAGTAGCCGGTGGCGACGTTCCTGATCTGGCCGTCCTCGACGACCCAGCGCAGGTTCGGCGACGAGTTGGAGCAGTCGCCCCACAGGTAGGCGGGCACCTTGATGCGGGAGCTGTTGCCGCCGCTGTCCAGGCAGTACCCGGTGGCCTCCCTGGCCCGGTCGGGGGCCGTGGCGGCGGACGCCGTTCCGGCCGCCGCCGCGGCGACGGCGAGACCGGCCGCGGCCGCCGACGCCACCCGGACCACCTGACGGAGAGTGATCATCGCGTGTGTGTTCCTTCCACGTCACGAAGGGGAGCCGCCCGGCTCCCCGGCGTGATCACTCTCCCCGGTGCGGGGTCCCTCGGCCCGTACCGCCGGGCGCGGGCCGGTTAAAGGTCGCGCCAAGACGACCGTCCTCACCGCTGCCTCGGCTTCAGACCCGCTCCCCCCGGCCTCCGCCCCTCCCTTCGCGCGGCGGCCTCCGAGCCCGGGTCAGGCGGCGGAGGACAGGGCCGCGAACTCCTCGTCGGACAGCTCGATGCGGGCCGCCTCCATGTTCTCCTCCAGGTGCGCCACCTTGGACGTCCCCGGGATCGGCAGCATCACCGGCGAGCGGCGCAGCAGCCAGGCCAGCGCGAGCTGCGCCGGGGTGGCGCCGCGGCCCTCGGCCGCCTTCTCCAGCGGCCCGCCCGGCCGGGCCAGCTTGCCCGTCGCGATGGGGAACCACGGGATGAACCCGATGCCCTCCCGCTCGGCGTGCTCCAGGACGTCCTCGGCGCGGCGGTCGGCCAGGTTGTACAGGTTCTGCACGGACACGATCGGGGTGATCCGCCTGGCCTGCTCGATCTGCGCGACCGTCACCTCCGACAGGCCGATGTGCCGGATCTTGCCTTCCTCCCGCAGCAACGCCAGCTCGCCGAGCTGGTCCTCCAGCGGCACCTTCGGGTCGATGCGGTGCAACTGGTACAGGTCGATGCGGTCGAGGCCCAGGTGGCGCAGGCTCAGCTCGGTCTGCTGGCGCAGGTACTCGGGCCGCCCCACGGGCCGCCAGTCGTTCGGGCCGGAGCGGGTCAGGCCGCCCTTCGTCGCGATCACCAGGTCCTCGGGGTACGGGTGCAGCGCCTCGCGGATCAGCCGCTCGCTCACGAACGGCCCGTACGAGTCGGCGGTGTCGATGAGGTTCACGCCCAGCTCGACGGCCCGGCGCAGCACCCGGACGGCCTCGCCGGGGTCCTTCGGCTCGCCCCAGACGCCGGGCCCTGTCAGCTGCATGGCGCCGTAGCCGAGCCGGTTGACGGTCAGGTCGCCGCCCAGCGTGAACGTCCCGGAGGAGTCCGCGGGGCGGGAGGCAGACTGTGTGCTCATACGGCCATCCTCGCAGGACGGCCACGACGACCTGGGGAGACGCCCCCGGGAAGGCCCTCGGGGGCGGTCTCGGGACGGCCTCGATGACGGTCTCGGGACGGCTTCGGGACGGCTTCGGGACGGCGGAGCCCCCGGCGCGCGTGTGGCGCCGGGAGCTCCGACCTGGCCCTCGCGAATCGGGCCTTCGACGTCGCGCACCCCGCCGGGCGGCCTCCGGCTTCGCGGAGGTCAGCCGGCCTTCGACTTCGCGTACTCGGCGGCGCCGCCGGCGAAGTCGAAGACCACGGCCTGCTCGTCACCGACCACCCAGGCGTCGTGCCCCGGCGGGCAGACGAAGACCTCACCCGGGCCCACCTCGGCCTCGGTGCCGTCGTCCATGCGCAGACGCAACCGGCCCCGCAGGACGTACCCGCTGTGGTGCACCTCGCAGGAGCCGGTGCCGGCGATCGGCCTGATCGACTCGGACCAGCGCCACCCCGGCTCGAAGGTGGCCACGCCGAAGGTCAGGCCGCTGAGGTTGCACACCTCCAGGTGCCCCATGGGGAAGTCGCGACGCTCGTCCGGCTTGTCCACGCTCTTGACCTCGATCATGACGTCCCCCTTCCGTCAGCCCCAGTCTCGCACCGGCCATACAGCCCAACAAGGGCATATATCGGGATAAAGCCTCCAGCGCGCTACCGGTCCTGCCGCCAGGCCGCGACCGCTCCCGGGCCGTACACGCACAGGTCCGGCGCCGACTCCAGCGCCCGCTCCTCACCACCCGGCGTGTACGTCACGATCAGCCGCAGCGGCCGCCACCCCGCGTTGAACGTCGAGTGGAACGCCCCCGCCGGGATGTGCACCGCGTCGCCCTCCCGGATCGGGAACGGCTCGCCGTCGTCCACCGTCTGCGTGCCCTCGCCCGAGATCACATAGATGACCTCCTCGGCCGCCGGATGGCGGTGCCGCTCGTGCCCCCGCCCCGGGTTCACGATCACCTCCCCCAGCGTGCTCCCCGCCCCGGGCACGACCGACGGCGTCACGAACCACTTGATCGACCCCCAGTCGAACGCCATCGTCTCCACCGCGTCCGGCCGTACACGCATGTCCCGCCCCTCTCGTCCAGCGGCCCAGAAGGCCCTCTCACACGTCCAGCGCCTTGAAGGCGCGCACCTGCTCCGTGATCGCCCGCTCCGTCGGCAGCCGCTCCACCGACGAGGCCCCGAAGAAGCCCACCACCCCCTCCGTGCGCTCCAGCACGTACGCCGCGTCCGACGGCTCGGCGATCGGCCCGCCGTGGCACAGCACCAGGACGTCCGGCCGCACCTCGGCCGCCGCGTCACGCATCTCCTGCACCCGCTCGACCGCCTCGTCCAGGCTGAGGGCCGTGCCCGCCCCGATGCTCCCCTTCGTGGTGAGCCCGACGTGCGGCACCAGCACGTCCGCGCCGGCCTCCGCCATCGCGCGCGCCTGGCCGGCGTCGAACACGTACGGGGCCGTCACGAGGTCGCGCTCGGCGGCGAGCCGGACCATCTCCACCTCCAGCGCGAACCCCATCCCCGTCTCCTCCAGGTTCTGCCGGAACACGCCGTCGTACAGGCCGACGGTCGGGAAGTTCTGCACCCCCGCGAACCCCATGGCCTTGAGCTGGTCGAGGAAGCGCGGCATGACCCGGAACGGGTCGGTGCCGCACACGCCCGCGAGCACCGGGGTGTCCCGCACCACCGGCAGCACCTCGCCCGCCATCTCCACCACGATCTGGTTCGCGTCGCCGTACGGCAGCAGCCCCGCCAGCGAGCCCCGGCCCGCCATCCGGTACCGGCCCGAGTTGTAGATGATGATCAGATCGACGCCGCCCGCCTCCGCGCACTTGGCCGACAGGCCCGTGCCCGCGCCCGCGCCGATCACCGGCCGCCCCGCCTGCACGGTCGCCCGCAGCCTCGCCAGCACGTCCTGCCTGTTCACCGCATACCTCCAGAGATCATCTGATGCAACCGCTCCGCCATCGCCCGGCCGAACGCCGGGTCGTTGATGTGCAGATCGAGGTCCTCCACCGCCACCGCCGAGCCGCGCAGCCCCTCGGTCATCGCCGTGAAGCAGGCCGCGTCCGCCTTCGCGTCCTCGAACGCGCCGTCCGGCGCGTCCAGCGCGGACACCCCGCGGCGCGGCACGAACAGCGCGGCGGGGCCGCGCGCCTCCCGCAGCTTCGCCGCCACCCGGCGTCCCAGTTCGGCCATCTCGTCCTCGGTCGTCCGCATCAGCGTGACCGTGGGGTTGTGAACGTACAGCAGCCGCGACGCGAAAGGCGGCGGCACGCTGGCGCGCGGGCCGAAGTTCACCATGTCGAGCGCGCCCGGCGCCACGACCTGCGGCACCCCGTGCGCGCCGGCGGCGGTCAGCCGGTCGGGTCCCGCCGACAGCACGCCGCCCACCAGGTCGTCGGCCAGCTCGGTCGTGGTCAGGTCGAGCACGCCCGCCAGCATGCCCCCGGCCGCCAGCCCTTCCAGCGCCCTGCCGCCCGAGCCCGTCGCGTGGAACACCAGCACCTCGTAGCCGAGCTCCTCCAGCCGTTCCCTGGCCGCGTCCACGGCCGGCGTCGTCACGCCGAACATCGACGCCGCCACCAGCGGCCGGTCTCCCTCTCCCCCGGCCGGCGGGGCGGAGACCATCCCGGCGACCGCCGCCGCCGCGTTGCCGAGGATCACCCGAGACAGGCGGTTGATCCCCGCGATGTCCACGACGCTGTACATCAGCGTCACGTCCTTCGCCCCGACGTACGGCGACACGTCGCCCGACGCCATGGTCGAGACGATCAGCTTCGGCACGCCGACGGGCAGGTCGCGCACGGCCCGCGCCGCGATCGACGAGCCGCCGCTGCCGCCGACCGCCAGCACGCCGTCCAGACGGCCCTCGGCCCGCAGCCGCGCCAGCACCGCCGCCGCGCCCTCGCCCATCGCCGTCACCGCCGCGCCGCGGTCACCCGCCGCGCGCAGCGCCGCCACGTCCGCGCCCGCGGCCCGCGCCACCTCGTCGTTGCCGACGTCGGCGCCCGCACGCGGCTCCCCCACCCCGGCGTCGACGAGCACCACGTCGCACCCCAGCTCGCGCAGCCTGTCGCGCAGCCACGCGTACTCCAGGCCCTTGGTGTCGAGCGTCCCGACCAGCACCACCGTCGCCATCACCACTCCTCACCGCTCCGCGATCGCCTTACGATCATCGGCACGCACGGCGCCGGACGCAACGACCCCACCCCCGCACCAGCGCGCCCGCCCGGCGCGATGCCAGGCCAGGCGCCGCCTGCTCCTAGCCGGCGGTCGCCCGGAGCGCGCCGCCGGCGGGAGTCCGGCTCCGAGGCGGGTTCAAGGTGGTCCACGACGCGGTGAGGGCGGCGCGGAAGACCTCGGCCTGCTCGGCGGAGAGGGCGGAGACCATATGGTGCTCGAGCGCGGCGACGGCCTCGGCGTAGGCGCCGAGGAGCGCGCGGCCCTCGTCGGTGAGGTAGATCAGCAGTTCGCGCTTGTTGCCGGGGTTGACGGCGCGGCGGATGAGGTGGCGCCGGTCGAGGGCGTGGATCAGATCGGCCATGGCCTGGGGGGTGACGAAGGAGTCGCGGGCGAGCTGGGCGGCGGTGATGCCATCGCGGTGTTCGAGGACGGTGAGCGCTGTGTACTGCGGCGTCGTCACGCCGGAGCCGCGCAGCATCTCGTCCAGCCGCGCCCTGATCGCCAGTTCGAGCCGTTTGACGGCGTACAGCAGTGACGGGGTGGGGCGGGGCGGGGCGCTGGCCATGGTCAACAGTATGCCAGCGCGGCTATTGACAGGAACCCTGATGATGGCTCAGCCTTCTTCATCAGGTTGCCTGTCAATTGGAGAGTCGTGAGCCACTCCTGCCCTGATCTCCCCGCGTCCCTCGCGCTGGAGCGCCACGGTGACACCGCGGTCCTGCTGCTGAACCGGCCGGCCAAGCGCAACGCGCTGGACGACGCCACGATCATCGCGCTCGGCGCCTTCTTCGCCGCCCCGCCCGCGTGGGCGAGGGCCGTGGTGCTCGCCGCCGAGGGCGCGCACTTCTCCGCGGGCCTCGACCTCGGCGAGCTCACCGACCGTGACGCCGTCGGCGGCCTGCACCACTCACGCATGTGGCACGAGGCGTTCGGCCGGATCGAACACGGTCCCCTGCCGGTGATCGCGGTCCTGAAGGGCGCCGTCGTCGGCGGCGGCCTCGAACTGGCGACGGCCGCGCACCTGCGCGTCGCCGAGGACTCCGCGTTCTTCGCGCTCCCCGAGGGCGAGCGCGGGCTCTTCGTGGGCGGCGGCGCCTCGGTCCGCGTGTCCCGGCTCATCGGCGTCCAGCGGATGACCGACATGATGCTCACAGGAAGGGTGCTGTCGGCCGCGGAAGGCGAGGCCCGCGGCCTGGTCGACTACCGGGTCGCCGAGGGCGAGGGGATCGCCAAGGCCCTCGACCTCGCCGAGCGCGTCGCCGGGAACCCGCCGATCGCCACCTACGCCGTCCTGCGCGCCCTGCCGCGCATCGCGGACGCGGGCCCCGAGACGGGGCTGCTCCTGGAATCGCTCATGGCCGCCGTGGCGCAGAGCAGCGCCGAGGCGAAATCCCGGATGCGGGACTTCCTCGGCGGCCGCGCGGCCAAGATCGACCGAGCGGGAGCCGCCCGATGAGCGCTCCCCTGCCCCCCGCAGAACCGATGTACCTGCCCGACCCCGGGCAGGTCGCGCGGGCCCGCGCGACGGACTTCATCGGCTGGCTCGCCCGCGAACGCGGCGTGACCGTGCCCACCTGGGACGACCTGCGGAACTGGTCGGTCACCGGCATCGAGGACTTCTGGGCATGCGTGTGGGCCTACTTCGAGGTCAAGGCCCGCACGCCGTACGAGACCGTCCTGACCGGACGGACGATGCCCGGCGCGCGCTGGTTCCCCGGCGCGACCCTGAACTACGCCGAGCACTGCTTCGGCGAGCCGCGGGACGCCGGCCGGGTCGCGGTCGTCGGTCATTCCCAGACCCGCCCGCGCGTCGAGCTCACCTTCGCCGAACTCGCCGAGCAGGTCCGGCGCGTCCGGGCCGGACTGCGGCGGCTCGGAGTGGAGCGGGGCACCCGGGTGGTCGCCTACCTGCCGAACTGCCCGGAGGCCCTGATCGCGTTCCTGGCCACGGCCAGCCTCGGCGGGATCTGGGCGAGCTGCGCTCCCGAGTTCGCCGCCCCCGCCGTGGTGGACCGCTTCGGCCAGGTCGAGCCGACGGTCCTGCTGGCGGTGGCGGGCTACACCTACGGGGACAAGGAGATCGACCGGCGCGCGCAGGTCCAGGCGATCCGGGAGGGCATCCCGTCGCTGGAGCACGTCGTGCACGTGCCCTACGGCGGGCTCGACCTCGCGGACGCCGTCCCGTGGCCGGAGCTCGCCGCACCGGCCGAGGAGGCGCTGGAGTTCGAGCCGGTCCCCTTCGACCACCCGCTGTACGTGCTGTTCTCCTCCGGCACGACGGGCAGGCCGAAGGCCATCGTGCACGGACACGGCGGGATCCTCCTGGAGCACCTGAAGAACCACGCGTTCCACTGGGACCTGGGCCCCGGTGACAGGCTGCTGTGGTTCACCACGACGGCGTGGATGATGTGGAACACGCTCGTGTCCGCGCTGCTGGTCCGCTCCTCGATCGTGATGATCGACGGCAACCCGCTCCACCCCGACCTGCGCGCGCAGTGGCGGCTCGCCGAGGAGACCGGCGCCACCCTCATGGGCGCCAGCCCCGGCTACCTGATGGCGTGCCGCAAGGAAGGGGTGCGGCCGGGCGAGGAGTTCGACCTGTCCCGGCTCCGGCAGCTCGGCGTCGCCGGCAGCCCCTTCCCCGCCGAGGGTTTCCGGTGGGTGGCCGAGCAGTTCGGCTCCCGGGTCCTGCTGAACGTCGGCAGCGGCGGCACCGACGTCTGCACCGGCCTCGTCCAGGGATCTCCCCTTCAGCCCGTGTGGGAGGGGGAGATGTCCGGGCCGAGCCTCGGGGTGGACGCCAGGGCGTTCGACGAGCACGGGAGGACGGTCGTGGGCGACGTCGGCGAACTCGTCATCGCCGCGCCGATGCCGTCGATGCCGGTGCGCCTGTGGGGCGACGACGACGGCCGCCGGATGCGCGACACCTACTTCAGCCACCACCCGGGCGTCTTCCGGTTCGGCGACTGGTGCCGCTTCTCCCCCCGCGGTTCCTGCCTCATCAGCGGCCGGTCCGACGCCACGCTCAACCGCGGCGGGGTCCGGCTGGGCACCGCCGAGTTCTACCGGGCCCTGCAGGACGTCCCCGAGGTCGCCGACAGCCTCGTCGTCCACCTGGAGAGCGAGGACGGCGGCATGGGCGAGCTGATCCTGTTCGTCACCCTCGCCGACGGGCTCGCCCTCGACGACGCGTTACGCGCCCGCCTGATCGCGCGCATCAGGGACACGCTGTCCCCCCGGCACGTGCCCGACGCCGTCATGGCCGTCCCCGCGATGCCCTACGGACGGACCGGGAAGAAGCTCGAAGTCCCCGTCAAGAAGATCCTGCTGGGCGCCGACCCCCACGAGGTCGCCTCGGCGGGCTCCCTCATGGAGCCGGCGGCGCTCGACGCGTTCGCCGCCCTCGCCCGCGAGCGCGCGAGGGAGGCGCGGTGACGGCGGCGACCCCGGAAGCGGCGGGGACGGCGGTGAAGGCGGGAGCGGCGGGGACGGCGGTGAACGCGGGAGCCGCGCCGGTCGCCGTCATCGGCGCCGGCGTCATCGGCGCCGGGTGGGCGGCGCTGTTCCTCGCCCGCGGCCTCGACGTCACCGCCTTCGACCCCGCTCCCGGCGCGGAGGAACGACTGCGGGCCCGGATCGACCTGGCCTGGCCCGCGCTCACCCGGCTCGGGCTCCGCGACGGCTCCTCCCGCGACCGGCTCACCTTCGCCGCGACCGCGGGCGACGCCGTCGCCGGGGCCCGGTTCGTCCAGGAGAGCGGGCCGGAGCGCCCCGGCCTCAAACGGACGCTGCTCGCCGCGCTCGACGAGGCCGCCCCGGCGGGCGTCCCGATCGCGAGCAGTTCCTCCGGGCTCCAGCCCAGCCTGCTGCAGGAGATGTGCCCCAGGCACCCCGAACGGGTGCTCGTCGGGCATCCCTTCAACCCCGCCTACCTGATCCCGCTGGTGGAGGTGGTGCCCGGCGAGCGCACCGACCCCGGCGTCGTCCGGCAGACGATGGACTTCTACTCCCGCGCCGGCAAGCGGCCGGTGCTCGTGCGGCAGGAGGTCCCAGGGCACCTCGCCAACCGGCTCCAGGCCGCCCTGTGGCGGGAGGCGTACTCGCTGGTGGAGCGGGGAGTCGCGACCGTCGCCGACATCGACGCCGCCGTCGCGCACGGCCCCGGCCTGCGCTGGGCCCTGCTCGGCCCGCTGGTCAACCAGCACCTCTCGGGCGGACCCGGCGGGATGGCGCACACCCTGGAGCATCTCGGTCCCCCCGCCCAGGCCTGGATGGACGACCTCGGCACGCCGCGCCTGACACCCGAACTGGCCGGCCTGCTCGTCGGCGGCGTGAACGCCGAACTCGACGGCATCGACCAGGACGCCATGGTCGCCGACCGTGACGCGCTGCTCGTCGGCCTGCTGGAGGCCAAGAGCCGGCACCACGCCCTTCCCTGACGCTCCGAGGAGGAACGATGACCTACACCCCGCGCATCGACCCGGACGCCATCGTCGCCCTGGACGTCCACACCCACATCGAGGCCGACCACCACGGCCGCCTCTCGCTCGACGCCGAGCTGATGGCGGCCTCGGCCCGGTACTTCAGAGCCGGTCAGGACCGCACCCCGACCATCGACCGCGTCGCCGCCCACTACCGCGAGCGGAACATGGCCGCGGTCGTCTTCACCGTGGACGCCTCCACCGAACTCGGCCACCCCGCCCTGTCCAGCGAGGAGATCGCCTGTCAGGCGGCCGAGCACGCCGACGTCCTCATTCCCTTCGGTTCCGTGGACCCACGGCGCGGCGAGGCCGCCGTCGCCCAGGCCAGGCGCCTCGTGCGGGACTTCGGCGTGCTCGGCTTCAAGTTCCACCCGAGCCTGCAGGGCTTCGCACCGAACGACCCCGCCCACTACCCGCTCTGGCAGGCGCTGGAGGACCTCGGCAGCGTCGCGCTCTTCCACACCGGCCAGACCGGTATCGGCGCGGGCCTGCCCGGCGGCCGGGGCATCAAGCTCCGCTACTCCGACCCGATGCTGCTCGACGACGTCGCCGCCGACTTCCCCGGCCTCACGATGATCCTCGCGCACCCGTCCGTCCCGTGGGTCGACGCCTCCCTCTCCATCGCCGGCCACAAGTCCAACGTCTACCTCGACCTGTCCGGCTGGTCGCCGAAGTACTTCCCTCCGCAGCTCGTCCGGCAGGCCGCCGGGCCCCTGCGCCACAAGGTCCTGTTCGGCTCCGACTACCCCCTCCTCACCCCCGACCGCTGGATGGCGGACTTCGCCGCCCTGGACGTCAAGGAGGAGGCCAGGCCGCTCATCTACAAGGAGAACGCCCTGCGCGTCCTCGGCCTGAGAAAGGAGCCCCTGTGACCGCGCCGGCCGAGGCCGGCTCCGGCGCCGCCCGCGCGCCGGGGCACGGATTGCGGGGCGAGCCCCGGCGCTGACCTCGGCGGGCGACGGGCAGGGCGATCCCGGGCGCACCGCCCGGGATCACCTAGCAGTAACGCGCGGGCGCGACGCGGTCCATCACGTTGCCGTACCTGCCGTAGTAGTTGGAGCTGTAGTCGCCGGCGGACGCGCGCCGCACCGAGTGCCACCGCCACTCGGTGTCGGCGGTGTCGACGAAGCACGCCCCGGTCGTCGCGACGAACGAGCCCACGTGGTCGGCGTGCACCGACCCGATGAACACGTTGCCCTGGCCCTCCCACCAGGTGAACACCTGCCCCGTGTAGTTGGGGCCCGTCCAGAGGCAGACGTGCGCGTGGCACGGCGGGGCCGCGGCGGCGGCGGCCGGCGCGGCGGGCAGCGCGAGCCCGCCCGCCACCAGGGCCGACGCGAGCAGAAGGTAGGGGGATCTCACGGCGGAGACTCCTCTCGCTCGAGAACATGACGCCCACACGATAAGCGGTGGGTGATCGAATGACCACGGAAAGTAATACCGATATGGCCTGCGCAGCCACCGCCCTGACCAGGGCAAACGCCCCCACCCACCACTTTCCGCCCCTCGGCCGGGCCGCCGGGCGCCCCGAGGTCAGGTTCCGGCGTCGGCGGACGCGGCCACCACGGCGTCCGTCCGCATGCCCAGGTGGTCGTGGCCCGTGACCGTGCAGAGCAGCGTCAGGCGGGTGCCGGGGACGGCGGTGAATCTCAGCGTGAACGTCCCGCCCGGGGGCAGGACCGGGGTGGCCGCAGACACGCCGGGGCCGGTCACGACGAGGTCGTGGGCGGTGCTGCCCGCGTTCGTGACGTGCAGCTCGACGGGTCCGGGGGCGAACACGGAGGCGCCGAGTCCGACGCGCCACTCGGTGAGCCCGACCTCGGCGTGGGAGACCGCCGGACCTCGGGCGACGACGGAGCGCCCGGTGGGCGCAGCGGCGGGCCCGACGGCGCCGCACGCCGAGGCGAGCATGAGCGTGGCAGGCGCGATGACGGTCCACCTCATCGGGGCGCTCCACCTCATCGGGGGTTTCCCTCCAGGAGACGGCGTACTTCGGGGACGGCCGGATGCCCCTCGGGCGCGAGGGACAGGAACCGGGCGAGCGTGCGCCTGCCGGCGGGAGGGTCCGCGGTCAGCTCGGCCGTGCCCAGCACGAGGAGCAGGTCGGGGTCGTCCGGGTGGCGGGCCCGCAGGGGGCGCAGCAGGGTGACGGCCTCGGCGGCCCGCCCGGCCTTGACCAGGGCGAAGCCGAGCAGGTAACGCGGTGCGCGGTCGTCGGGACGCAGAGCCGCGGCGGCCTCGAACGCGAGCACCGCCTGCTCCGCGTCCCCCGCCGCCTGCAGGGCACGCCCCCGGGCCAGATAGCCGCCCGCATCCGGCTGACGGGCGTCGTCCCGGGCCGGGTCGGCGGGCGGGGACGGCGAGGGGCCGCCGGCCAGCGCGGCGGCCAGCACGCCTCCCCCGCAGGCCAGCGACAGCAGTGCCGCCACCCACCCGGCCCCCCGCACCCGACCCCGCGCCCCGCCCCGCGCCTGCCAGGTCGCGTTCTCCGGCTCCTGTGAGCGTTCGGCCGTGGAGTCGCCGTGCCGGGCGGGTGCGGGGGTTGTGGGGCCGGTCGTCGCCGCGGCGCCCCTCGCTCGCCGGAGGCGGCGGGCCAGGGGCAGGCAGCCGGCGGCCAGGACGGCCACCGGCAGTGCCCAGGCCCCCAGCGACAGCCCCTCCGCGGGAGGCGACCGCAGGATCCAGGGGCCGTAACGTTCCTGGAAGTAGTCCCGGATGCGGTCGGCGCTCCATCCGAGGGCGAGCCGGCGGCCGATCTCCGCTCGCATCGCCTGGGCGAGCGGCGACGACGACTCCGCTGCCGACGCGGTCTGGCAGTCGGGACAGCGCAGGGAAGCGGCCACGTCCTGGACCCGTACCGGCGCCGCGGCCTCCTGCTGGGCCGACCGCCACAGCGCCGCGCACGACAGCGCGATCAGCACGGCCAGCCCCACCGCGGCGAGCCTTCCGGCCAGGACGGACCTCACGCCGCTCACCGCGGGTCCAGCAGGGGCAGGACGTGGCGTTCGACCCACTGGGGGGTCATCGGGCCGAGGAGGTGCTGCACGATCGTCCCGTCGCGGTCGACCAGGAAGCTCTCGGGCACGCCGAACGCCCCCAGGTCCAGGGCGAGGCGGCCGTCGGGGTCGGACAGGTGCGGCAGGTCCTGCGCGCCGAACTCCTCGACGAAGCGTCTGGCGGGTTCGAGCCCGTCGCGTACGTCCAGGCCGAGGAAACGGACTCCGCGGGCGGCGAGCCGCGGCGCGGTCTCGACCAGGTAGGGGAACTCCTCCCGGCACGGCCCGCACCAGGAGGCCCAGACGTTCACCACGACGACGTGCCCGCGGAGCCCGGCGAGCGAGACGCGCCGCCCGTCCAGCGTGGCGCCCTCCAGCGCGGGGGCGGGACGCCGCGCGACGGCGACGGAGGCGGCCTCCTCGCCGGTGCGCAGCCCGTGGGCGAGTACCACGGCCAGACCGGGCACCAGCAGGGCCACGCCGATCCAGCCGAGACGCCGCGCCGCGCTCATCCCACCGGCTCCTCGATCCTCGCGCGCGCCGTCCCGCGCCACCCGGACGGCTCCCGCCGCGCCGGTCCGCCGGTCAGGGCGATCAGGCCGCCCAGCGCTACGGTCGTGCCCGCGCCCCAGAGCAGAGCCATGAGCGGGTTGACGGCGAGGCGCAGGACGACCTCGTCCGCCTCCTGGTCCACCTCGGACACCGCCAGGTAGAGGTCGGTGAGCAGCCGGGTGCGGACGGCGGGCCTGGCGACCGCCGATCCCCCCGCCGACGGGTAGAAGACCAGGGACGGGCGCAGGATGTCGATCGCCCGCCCGTCGCGCAGGACGGTCACGCGGGCCGCGACGCTCATCTCGTCGCCCGCGCGCTCCCGGTCCACGCCGTCGAGCCGGACGGTGTACCCGGCGGCCTGCGCGGTCTGGCCGACGCGGAGCCGGGTCTGCAGGGTGGTGGCGTGGGCGGCCGAGGCCGTCACGGCGACGGCGGCCAGGGCGACGCCGGCGTGGGCGAGGAGGCCGCCCAGCCTCCTGCGGCCGCCCGCCCGCAGGAGCGCGGCCGCCCCCCGGTGCCGTACGGAGCCGGCCAGCCGGACGGCGACGGCGGCGAGCGCGAACGCCGCCGTCCCGGACGACACGAGCGGCACGGGCGGTTCGTCGGCGAGGAAGCCAAGCGCGGCGACGACCGCGGCGGCGAGCGCGGCCGGACCCGCCAGCCGGCGTGCCACCGCCCGCGCCCCGGGGCCGCGCCAGCCGGTCAGCGGGGCCACCGCCATCGCGGTGAGCAGCGCCAGCGCCAGGGGAACCGTCATCCGGTCGTAGTAGGGCGGCCCGACGGAGACTCGCTCGCCCCCGACCGCCTGGACGAGGAGGGGGAACAGGGTGCCGAGCAGCACGGTGAAGGCCAGGGCGACCAGCAGTGCCCCGGCCGCCAGCAGGAACGTCTCGCGGGAGAGCGGCGGGAGCCGGTCGGCACGCCGGTGGGGGCCGTCCGCGAGCCGGTCCCAGCCCCACACGAGCAGGCCGCAGGCCGCGACCAGCACCGCGACGAGGACGCCCAGCAGCACGGGCCCCACGGACGACCTGGTGAAGGAGTGGACGCTCGCGACGACCCCGCTGCGGGTGAGGAAGGTGCCGGTGAGCACGAGCAGGAAGGTGGCGACCGCCAGCGCCACGGTCCAGGCCCGCAGGGAGCCGCGGCGGCGGCGGACCATGAGCGCGTGCAGCAGCGCGGTGGCGGTGAACCAGGGGATGATCGAGGCGTTCTCGACGGGGTCCCACTCCCAGTAGCCGCCCCAGCCGAGGACGCCGTACGACCACCAGGCGCCGAGGACGACGCCGGCGGTCAGCGGGACCCACGCGGCCAGCGTCCACCGGCGCATCACCTCGGCGGCCTCCCGTCCTGCCCTGCCGGTGACGAGGGCGGCCAGGCCGTGGGCGAACGGCACGCAGAAGCCGGTGTAGCCGAGGTAGAGCAGCGGCGGGTGCAGGCCCATGAAGGGGTGGCTGCGCAGGAGCGGATCGGGTCCTGGGCCGTCGGCGGGCGGGGGCACGGCCTCGAAGGGGTTGGCCGCGAACAGCGTGAGCGCGAAGAAGCACCCGCACACGACCATGATCACGACCATGGTGACGGGCCTGTCCTGCGTCGCGGGCAGCCTGCGGCTCGCGGCGAAGGCGTGGCCGCAGAGCATCACGAGCCACAGCAGCAGCGAGCCCTCCATCGCCGACCAGAGGCCGGTGACGGTGTAGTACAGGGGGACGTCCCGCCCGCCGTGCTCCGCGACGAACGCGACGGCGAAGTCCCGGGTGATGAGGGCCCATTCGAGCAGGAGGAACGCGGCCACGGCGGAGCACAGCACGCCCGCGGCGGCCAGGGCGGGCCCGCGGCCGGACGGGCGGCGCAGCCACGCGACGGCTCCCGTGGCGGAGGCCGCGAGGCCCGATGCGAGGGCGAGCGTCCCGAGGAGGGGGATCATGGGGCCTGGGCGCGGTACTCGTCGGAGTGCTTCAGCATCAGCCGGTCCGAGTGGAACAGCCCGTCCGCGCCCAGCGAGCCCTCGGCCACCGCGCCCTGCCCGGCGCGGAACAGCGGCGCGCGCTCGCCCCGGTGGACCACGTCGACGCGGGTGACGCCGTCGGTGAGCTGGAAGCGCAGCGTGCCGCCGTCCTCGCGCACGGATCCGGGCAGGACCAGCCCGGCGACGCGGAGCCGGTGCGCGGGATCGGCCGCCCGACCGGCCAGCTCGGTGGGCGTGCGGTAGTAGACGAGGCCCTGCCCCATGCCGGACACGGCCAGGACGCAGAACACGGCGGCCCCGGCCACGACGAGGAGCAGCGGCAGCCTCCGGCGGCCCGCGCCGCCGCGCCGGATCACCGGCACCGCCTGGCCGAGCAGAACGCGTAGAGCACCCAGACGAGCCCGGTGAGCAGGTATCCGGACACCACCCACAGCCAGCCGGTCACCACGCGCTCCCCGCCGGCACGCGCTCCCCGTGGTGCGCGGGCGCCCCCGCGGGGACGCGGACGGGCACGGTCGGGCGGACGTCCAGCGCCCGCACCCTGCGGGTGACCACCCAGGCGCCCGCCAGCAGGAAGGCGACGACGCCCACGGCGAGGGCGGCGAGCATCGGCGGGTCGACCGGCACGGCTCCCGCGGGCCTGAGGACGGACGGCGGCTGGTGCAGCGCGGGCCACCACAGCACGGAGAAGTGCACCACGGGGACGACGCCGAAGCCGGCGATCCCCGTCACCGCCGCCGCGCGGGCCCCCGCGCGCGGGTCGGCGGGCCAGGCCCGCACGCCGAGGCAGGCCAGGTAGACCAGCAGCATGGCGGCCGTGGAGACGATCCGCGGGTCCCACGTCCACCAGACGCCCCACACCGGGCGGCCCCACAGCACGCCCAGCGCCAGGGCCAGGGCGGTCATGCCCGCGCCGAGCTCGGCCGCCGCCCGCGCCAGGCGGTCCCAGAAGGGCGGGCGTCCCAGCAGGTGGGCCGCGCCCGCCGCCAGGACGACGGCGAAGGCGGCGTACGCCGTCCACGCGGCGGGGACGTGGACGTACATGAGGCGCTGGGGCTGTCCCTGGAGGGCGTCGGGCGGCGCGACGGCCAGCCCGAGCACCAGCGCGACCAGCGCGGCGGCCCCCGCACCCGCGCCCAGTGCCCGTTCCGTACGTTCCGGACGTCCCGTGCGTTGCGCCTGTCCGCTCCGCGCGCGCGTGGTCCCGCTGTTCGCCACCTGAGTCCTCCATGTCGTCGCGGCCGGAGCCGCAGCGCCGCTCCCCCAAGCGAAGACCTATACGTCCCGTAGCGGACGTGACGAGGGGATACGACGAAGATGATCGACTCTTTCCCCCGGATTGGGGATGGCCGGGGGGTCGGCCGCGCAAGGTGGCTATCAGGGCATTCACACGCGGAGGAGGCGGGACGAGGTGGTGGCGAGATCCGGGCCGGCACGCGAGCGGAGGCTCGCGCGTGCGCGCCACCGCGCGGCGGGCCGCCGTTCCCCGCTCGTGCTGCTCGTCCTGCTCGTCCTGCCCCTCGCGGCCTCGTGCGGCGAAGGCGGCCAGGGCGGTCAGGGCGGCCCGTCGGCGCTCGCGCCCGCCGGGTTCGGCGCGCGGCGGGTCGCGGGCCTGTGGTGGCTGCTGTTCGGCATCTCGGCGGGCGTCGTCGTCGTGGTCACCGTGCTGCTGCTGTGGGCGCTGGCCCGCCGCCGCGGCCCGGACGTGAAGGTCAGGACGGGGCAGGGGAACCGGCTGGTGGTCGTCCTCGGCGTCGCGGTCCCCGCCGCCATCCTCACCCTGGTCTACGCCGTGGGCCTGCGGGACCTGGAGGCGCTGTCCGACCCGAAGGACCCGGGCGAACTCGTCGTCGAGGTGACGGGCCACCAGTGGTGGTGGGAGGTCCGCTACCCGGAGAACGGCGCGGTGACGGCGAACGAGATCCACGTCCCCGTCGGAAGGACGGTGCACCTGCGGCTGCGGACGGCGGACGTCAACCACAGCTTCTGGGTGCCGCAGCTCGCGCCGAAGACCGACCTGGTGGCGGGCCGGGTGAACGACATGTGGGTGCGCGCGGAGCGTCCCGGCGCCTACCGGGGGCAGTGCGCCGAGTACTGCGGCACCCAGCACGCCCGCATGGCGTTCGAGGTGGTGGCGCAGCGCCCGGAGGAGTTCGCGTCGTGGCTGGCGGGACAGGCGCGTCCCGCGCCGCCCCCGGCGGACGCGCGGGCGGCGGCCGGGCGGAAGGTGCTGGAGTCGTCCTCGTGCGCCTCCTGCCACACGGTACGCGGCACCTCCGCCGCCGGACGGGTCGGGCCGGACCTCACCCACCTGGCCGGGCGGCGCTACCTCGGCGCGGGGACCGTCCCCAACACGCCGGGCTGGCTCGGCGGCTGGATCTCCGACTCGCAGACCGTCAAGCCGGGCAACCTCATGCCGCCGCAGCCGCTCGGCCCCGTCGAGCTGCGCGCGCTCATCGCCTACCTCGAGACGCTGCACTAGGAGAACGCCGTGGACATCGAGGTGGACGACAAGGTGGACGACGAGGTGGACGACGAGGTGGACAGGCGCGGCGTCCCGCACGCCGAGGCGGCGAACGACGCGGCCGAACGGCTGGCCGGCGCCCGGGTCGCGGCGAGATGGCCGGAGTCGCACGGGCTGCGCGGCTGGTTCACGACCGTGGACCACAAACGCATCGGGCGCCGCTACATGGTGACGGCCGCGCTGTACTTCGTCCTGGCCGGGCTGGACGCCCTCGTCATGCGCACCCAGCTCGCCGTGCCCGACGCGAAGGTCGTCTCCCCCGCCGCGTACGACCAGCTCTTCACCGTGCACGGCACCGCCATGATCTTCCTGTTCGCCACCCCGATGCTGTTCGGGTTCGGCAACTTCCTGTTCCCGCTCATGCTGGGCACCCGCGACATGGCCTTCCCCCGGCTCAACGCCTTCGGCTACTGGGTCTTCGCGGCGGCGGGCGTGCTCATGTTCTCCAGCCTGCTGTTCCGCGCCGCGCCGAACGGCGGGTGGTTCGCGTACGTGCCGCTCACCGGGCCGGCCTACTCCCCCGGCGCCAACCTCGACGTCTACAGCCTCGGCCTGCTGTTCCTCGGCGTGTCCACGACCGCCGGCGCGATCAACTTCATCTCGACGGCGCTGAAGCTGCGCGCCCCCGGCATGGCGCTGAACCGGGTGCCGGTGTTCGTGTGGGCGCTGGTCGTGACGTCGTTCATGGTGGTGTTCGCGCTGCCGCCGCTCAACGTGGCCAACGCCCTGCTGTTCCTGGACCGGCGCTTCGGCACGAAGTTCTTCCAGCCCGCCGGCGGCGGCGACGCGGTGCTCTGGCAGCACCTGTTCTGGCTGTTCGGCCACCCCGACGTGTACATCATCGTGCTGCCCGCGCTCGGCATCGTCTCGGCCGTGGTGCCGGTGTTCGCCAGGCGGCCGATCGCCGCCTACAACCTCATCGTGCTGGCCACCGTCGCCACCGGGATCATCAGCTTCGGCGTGTGGGTGCACCACATGTTCGCGGTCGGGCTGCCGCAGCTCTCGCTGACCTTCTTCTCGGCCGCCAGCATCGTCATCACGATCCCGGCCGGCATCCAGATGTTCTCCTGGCTGGCGACGCTGCTCATGGGCCGCCTGGTCGTGGGCGTGCCGCTGATGTGGGTGGCGGGCTTCATCGTGCTGTTCGTGCTCGGCGGGGTCACCGGGGTCATGTTCGCCGTCGTGGCGTTCGACCAGCAGGTCACCGACTCGTACTTCGTCGTCGCGCACTTCCACTACGTCCTGGTCGGCGGGGCGGTCTTCCCGATCGTGGCCGGGTTGTTCCACTGGTGGCCGAAGTTCACCGGGCGCATGACCAGCGAACGGGCGGGGCGCTGGTCCTTCTGGACCAGCTTCGCCGGGTTCAACCTCGCCTTCTTCCCCATGCACGTCAGCGGGCTGCTCGGCATGCCCCGGCGGGTCTACACCTTCTCCTCCGGACTGGGGTGGGACGCGTGGAACCTGCTGTCCACCGTGGGCGCGTACGTCTTCGGCGTGGGGCTGCTCATCGCGCTGGGCACGTTCGTCCACAGCCTGCGCCGCGGCCGCCCCGCTCCGCCCGACCCGTGGGGCGGCGACACGCTGGAGTGGGCGACGGCCAGCCCGCCGAAACCGTACAACTTCGCGGTCGTGCCGGCCGTGCACAGCCTGCACCCGCTGTGGGACCGCCGCAGCCTCGCCTCCTTCACCGAGGGCGGCCGGGCCGAGGACCGCGTGCTGGCCGGCGGGCACGAGGTGCTGCGCACCACGGAGCTGGACGGCGAGGCGGAACGCGCGCTGGAGATGCCGGAGGACAGCGTGGTGCCCCTGGTCGCCGCGGCGACCCTGTTCGTCGCCGTGCTGGCGCTGCTGCTGGGAGGCGGGGCGGTGGCCGTGGTCGCCGCCGCCGTGTTCGCCGTGACGATCGCGTGGTGGCTCTGGCCGTGGGACCGCCCGTCAGGGGGCCGTACGGGGCCTGAGGAACGGGAACCCGCCGCGGCGGGCGGGACGGGAGGAGGCCCGGCATGACCTCCGCCGGCCGGACGATCGGCGCGGCGACCACGCCGCAGGCCCTCGCCAGCCCCGCGTTCGGGCACACGCCCGCGTGGTGGGGCATGGTGCTGTTCGTGGCGACCGAGGCCACCATCTTCGCCTGCCTGCTCGCCTCGTACTTCTACATCAGGTTCACCACCGCCGGCGTCTGGCCGCCCGACGGCATCGACAAGCCGGAACTGGCCAAACCCCTGATCATGACCGCGGTGCTGCTGTCCAGCAGCGGGCCGATGCTCTGGGCCGACTGGGCGGTCCGCAAGGGCCACCAGGGCAGGTTCAGGCTGGCGCTCGCGCTCACCCTGCTGCTGGGCGCCGCGTTCCTGGTCCTGCAGGGCACCGAGTACCACACCAAGCTGGAGCAGTACACCTGGACGCGGGACGCGTACGCCTCCCTGTTCTACGTGATCACCGGCTTCCACGGCACCCACGTCGCCGTGGGGCTGGCCATGCTCGCCTTCACCGTCGCCGGGGCGTTCAGGGGCAAGTTCACCCGCAGACGCCACGAACGCGTACGCCTCGTCGGCTTCTACTGGCACTTCATCGACGCGGTGTGGCTCGCGATCCTGTTCACCGTCTACCTCAGCCCGCACCTGTGAGGCCCGCGTGAGTCGTCAGACCGGATCCACGTCGCGCACCGAGCAGGACGTCCCCGAGCCGGCACGCCGGATCGGGCGGTGGCTGCTGGCGTTCGCCGTCCTCGGCGGCGTCGCGGCCTGGGCCGTCCACCTCGTGGTCGCCTGGGGGGTGGTCGAGCTGGCCTGCGCCCGAGGGCACACCGACGTCGCCGGCGTCCCGCTGAAGGCGGTGGTCGCGGTCGCCACCGCCGTTCCCGCGCTCGTCGCGGCGGCGGCGCTGCTGACCTGCTGGCGGCTGTGGAGCAGGCACCTACGCGACGACGGCGACCGCAGGATCGGCCGCGCGCGGTTCCTCGCGCACCTCGGGCTCTGGCTCGACGGCCTCGCCGTCCTCATGATCGTCTTCGGGGCGGTGGCCGTGGTGGTGTTCCCGCCGTGCTGAGCGCTGTACCGAGCGCCGTGCCGAGCGCCGTGCCGAACGCCGTGCCGAACGCCGTGCCGAACGTCATACCGGGCGGGGTGCTGAGCGGCGTCCTCGCCCATGGCGGCGGCACGTACGGCCTCTCGCCCGACATGGCGGGCCTGGTGGCCGCCATCGCCCTGGCCACGGCCGCGTACCTGGCCGGGCTGCGGCGGCTGGGAGGCCGCGCGGGCGGCAGAGCGGGAGACAGGGCGGGAGACAGGGCGGGAGGCAGGGCCGGAGCCGCGTCGCGGGGCGCGCGCAGGCTGGGACGGGCCAGGGTCGCCTCCTTCGCCGCCGGGCTGCTCGCGATGGCCGTCGCCCTGCTCCCGCCGCTGGACCACCTCGCGGACGAACGGTTCGCCGCCCACATGCTCCAGCACATGGTGCTCATCGCGGTGGCCGCGCCCCTGCTGGCGCTCGGCGCGCCCGAACTGGTCGTCCCGCTGGCGCTGCCCAGGCGGTGGAGGCGGCGGCTCGTCCTCGCCCGGCACGCGCTGCGGCCGGTGCCGGTCGTGCGCTGGCTCATGCTCCCCGTGACCGCCTGGCTCGCGCACATCACCGTGCTGTGGTTCTGGCACCTGCCCGGACCGTACGACCTCGCGCTGCGCTCCGAGCCCGTCCACGTGGCCGAGCACCTCGCCTTCCTCGGCACGGCCTGGCTGCTGTGGTGGCACGTCGTCACCCCCGGCAGGAGCAGGCTGGGCGGGCCGGCGGCGATGCTCTACATGTTCGTCACGATGCTGCCCAGCGCCGCGCTGGGCGCGGTGCTCACCCTCGCGCCCGCCCCCCTGTTCCCCGCACAGGCCGCGGAGGTGACCGAGTCCGGCGGCGACCCCCTGTTCGACCAGCAGCTCGCCGGCCTGGTCATGTGGGTGCCCGCCGACCTGGTCTACCTCGGCGCGTTCATCGCCCTCTTCCTCACCTGGACGCGGACGGGGCGGCGCGACGGCCGCCGCGCGGACCAGGCGGAGGAGGTCCTGGCCGCACCGGACGAGGAGGTGCTGCGATGAGCCGCAGGCACGCGGCCGCCCTGCTGGCCGTCACGCTCGCCGGTCTGGCGGGCTGCGCGCAGACGACCAGGCCGCCCGGTCAGGTGCCGGGCGGCGACGCCGAACGCGGCCGGACCCTGATCGCCCACTACGGCTGCGCCTCCTGCCACACCGTGCCCGGCGTCCGCGGGGCGGACGGGCTCGTCGGCCCGCCCCTCACCTCCTTCGGCGAGCGGAGCTACATCGCCGGCGAGCTGGTGAACAACGGTCAGAACCTGCAGCGGTGGATCCGCGACCCGCAGTCCGTCGAGCCGGGCACCGCCATGCCGAAGCTCGGCGTCACCGCCGAGGACGCCCGCGACATCGCCGCCTACCTGCTCAGCCTGGAGTGACGGGATGCGTGCGCCGAAGCCACACCGCGCGGCCCAGCAACCGACCGGCCTGCCACACCGCGCGGCACGGGGAGCGACCGGCCTGCCACACCGCGCAGCCCGCGGAGCGACCGGCCTGCCACACCGCGCGGCCCGGGGAGCGACCGGCCTGCCGCGCCTGGCGGCCGTCGTGACGGAGGTCCGCGCCCGGGTGGCCCCTCTGCCGCGCCTGGCCGTCGCGGTGGCGATCGCCACAGCCGCACCAGCCGCCGCCACGACCGGCGGCCCTCTGGACGCGCCCGCCGCATCCCAGGCGACGGCGTCAGCGGCCACCGCGTTCACAGCGGCCGCACCGCCGGCGACCAGGTCCACAGCGGCCGCGCCAACGGCCACCGCATCGCCGGCCGTCGCACCACCGGCCACCGGGTCCCCGGCCACCAGGTCCCCGGGCACCGCACCGCCGGGCGCGCCTCCGCCTGGTTCGGTTCCGCCGGGGGCCCCTCCGCCCGGTTCCGTTCCGCCTGGTTCGGTTCTGCCGGGGGCCCCTCCGCCCGGTTCCGTTCCGCCTGGTTCGGTTCTGCCGGGGGCCCCTCCGCCTGGTTCCGTTCCGCCTGGTTCGCCGTCCCCGGGCGGTCTGGCTCGCGGGCGCGAGCTGTTCGACCGCGCCTGCGTGAGCTGCCACGGGCAGCGGGGCGAGGGCACCCAGCTCGGCCCCGACCTCACGCGGGCGGGCGCGGCGTCCGCCGACTTCCAGCTGTCCACGGGCCGCATGCCGCTCCCGGCGCCCGGCGCCGTGCCCCGGCGCGGCACCCCCGCCTTCAGCCGCTCGGACATCGACGCCCTGACCGCGTACGTCGCCTCCCTCGGCCACGGTCCCGCGATCCCCTCCGTGCCGGCCGGGGACCCGAGTCAGGGCCGCCGCCTCTACCTGGCGACCTGCGCCGCCTGCCACTCCTCCACCGGCGAGGGCGCGAGCCTGCCGGGCGGCCAGGTGGCGCCGTCCCTGCTGCCGTCGCGGGCGACCCAGATCGCGGAGGCGGTGCGGCTCGGGCCCGGCGCGATGCCCGCCTTCCCGCCGACCGAGCTGAGCGACGCCCAGCTCGGCGCCGTCATCGCCTACCTGGAGGGGCTGCACGCCGAGAAGGCCCACGGCGGCGCCCCGCTGGGCGGCATCGGGCCCGTCGCCGAGGGCGCCGTGGCGTGGCTGATCGGGCTCGGCCTGCTCATCGTCTTCATCAGGTTCGTCGGAAAGAAGGCACCATGACCGATCCGCGCCGGGCCGTGGAACGCCGGATCGCGGCGGCGTTCGGGGTGAGCACGCTCGCCGCCGTCCTCGCCGGGGCGGGTTACGTGCTCGGCGACGAGATGCTGCTCGGCCTGGGGTTCGCGCTCGGGTTCGCCGGGCTGGCCGTCGGTCTGGCGGCCTGGTCCCGCCGGCTCCTCCCCCAGGGCCCGTACGTGGAGGAGCGGGAGCCCCTGATCTCACCGCCCCTCACCCGGCAGGCCCTCGAGTCGGAGCTCGGCCGCGACGGCAGGCCCTTCGCCCGCACGGCGCTGCCGCGGCGGATGCTCGTGCTCGCCGTGTCCGCGCTGGGGATCGTCGCCCTGTTCCCGATCCGCTCCCTGCTGTTCCGCGTCCCCAGCCCGCGCCGGGCGCTGGCCGAGACGGCCTGGCGTGCCGGGACCCGCGCGGTCGGGGTCGACGGCCGTCCGGTGCGCGCGGCGGACGTCGTGCCGGGCGGCATGCTGACCGTCTTCCCCGAGGGGCGCCTGGACGCCGCCGACTCGGCCGCCGTGCTCGTCCGCGTCGACCCGGCGCGGCTCGCGCTGCCGCCCGACCGCATGCGCTGGACGGTCGACGGCATCGTCGCCTACTCCAAGGTCTGCACCCATGCCGGCTGCCCGATCGGGCTCTACCTGCAGACCGCGCAGCGGCTGGCCTGCCCCTGCCACCAGTCCGTCTTCGACGTGCTGCGCGGCGCGCTGCCCGTCGGCGGGCCGGCCGCGCGCCCGCTCCCGCAGCTCCCCCTCGGCGTGGACGCGGAGGGCGTGCTCGTCGCGCGCGGCGACTTCCCCGAGCCGACGGGCCCCGGGTACTGGAGGCGAGCATGATCATCCGATGGCTGGGACGCGGCGCGGCCCGGTGGTTCGACGGACGGCTGCGCCTGGCCTCCACCGTCAGGACCGCCGTCGCGAAGGTGTTCCCCGACCACTGGTCCTTCATGCTGGGCGAGATCGCCCTCTACAGCTTCGTCACGCTGGTGCTCACCGGCACCTTCCTGACCCTCTTCTTCGTCCCCGCCACGGGCGACGTGGCCTACGACGGCTCCTACGCGCCGCTGCGCGGCTCCACGATGTCGGCCGCCTACGCCTCCACGGTCGAGCTGAGCTTCGACGTGCGGGGCGGGCTGCTGTTCAGGCAGGTGCACCACTGGTCGGCGCTCGTCTTCCTGGCCGCGATCGTCGTGCACCTGTCACGGGTGTTCTTCACCGGCGCCTTCCGCAAGCCGCGGGAGATCAACTGGCTGGTCGGGGTGACGCTGTTCGCCACCTCGATCGCCAACGGGTTCGCCGGCTACTCGCTGCCCGACGACCTGCTGTCGGCGACCGGCCTGCGCATCGCCTACTCGACCCTCCTCTCGCTGCCCCTGGTCGGGCCGTGGGCGGCCTTCCTGCTGTTCGGCGGCGAGTTCCCCGGCGAGTCGATCGTCCCGCGGCTCTACGTCGCCCACGTCCTCCTCCTGCCGGGGCTCATCGCCGCGCTCGTCGGCGTGCACATGGCGGTCCTCGTCCGCCAGAAGCACACCCACTTCCCCGGGCCCGGCCGCACCGACAGGACCGTCGTCGGCTCCAAGCTCTGGCCGGCCTACGCGTTCCGCTCGCTCGCGCTGCTGTGCGCGGTGCTCGCCGTCGCGTTCGGGCTCGGCGCGCTCGTCCAGATCAACCCCATCTGGTCGTACGGGCCGTTCCAGCCCGCTGCGGCGACCTCCCCCGCGCAGCCCGACTGGTTCCTCGGCTGGGTCGAGGGGGCGCTGCGGCTGTTCCCGCCCGTCGAGTTCCGGGTGTTCGGCCACCTCGTCCCCGCGCCGTTCCTGCCGGGCGTGGTGATGCCCGGTCTCACCTTCCTCGTCCTGTACGCCTGGCCGTGGATCGACCGGGCCGTCACCGGCGACCGGGGGCGGCACCAGGTGCTCGACCGGCCCCGCCACCGTCCGGCACGGGTCGCCGTCGGCGTGTGGGCGCTGTCGTTCTACGGGCTGCTCCTCCTCAGCGCCGCCGACGACCTGGTGGCGATGTGGCTCCGGGTGCCGGTCCTCGACCTCGTACGGATCATGCGCGTCGTCGTCATCGTCGTCCCGCTGCTGCTCGCGGCCGTCGGGTTCGCGGTGGCGCGGGCCCTGCGGGGGCGTCCTGAGGACACGGTGGGCACGCTGCGGTGGGCGGACCTGACCTCGCCGAGGGAGGCGCGCGATGAGCGGCGATGAGCCCAGGGTCGAACTGCGGCCCCGGCCGAACGGCTTCTGGCACTGGACGTACGTGGGGGCCGAGACGCTGCCGTCCAACCTGGAGTACGCCACGCGCGAGCAGGCCAGGTCCAGTGCCAGGAACGCCTACCCGGACCTGCCGCTCGACGAGCCGCCCCAGGACGTGGACGTCCGTCCCAGGGAGGAGGGCCGCCTGTTCGCCCTCCTGCGCCGCCTCTGGACGGCCGCGCTGCTGGGCGTGATCCTCGTGCACCTGGCCCGCCGCGTGCTCGGCGTCCGCCCGAGCGGGGGGCCGCGGCACACCGGACGAGCACGATGACGGCGCCCCCCCCCGCCGAGGCGGGAGGCGAGGTATCGCCGCGGCTCGTACGGGTAGCGGCCGGTGAGGGAATCGGCAGGAAGGAAGGGCCGGCCGATGGCAGCCAACGTGAAGGTCAGAGCGCTGATCACACTCCTGCCGCCCGAGGAGGGCGGCCTGCCGCGTCCGCTGCCCAGCCGCACGCGGTCCCTGGTGGTCCGGGGACGCCACCGCGAGGGACACGAGATGCACAGCAGGCCCTTCTCGGCCGCGATCAGCACCGACGACGAGCAGCCGCTGAGCCCCGGCGACAGGGACCATGTCGTGACCATCGTCCTGCATGACGCGGAGGCGCTGCACTACCTGCGGCCCGGCGAGGACTTCCAGCTCTGGTGCGGGCACGAGGTCGGCAGCGGCGTCGTCTCCCGGCGGGTGCTCGTCTGACGGGCTTCGGTCCGCGGGTCCGGGTCCCGCCGTGGGGGCCCGGTCACTCGCCGGGCAGCATCGCGGCGTCCTCGAGCAGGGCCCCCGGATGTGCCGGATCAGGTCCGCGCGCAGGGTGTCGAGCGTGGTCTGCGTACCCTCGGCCACGAGAAGCGGGGCACGTTCGAGAAGCGGGTAGAAGGTCCCGGCCGAGTCGCGGGCCTCGATGACGCCGTCGGTGAAGAACAGGATGCGGTCCCCCTCGCCGAAGGGGACGCGGTGCGGCCCGGGCCGGTCGGGGCCGAGGGACAGCAGCCCGAGCGGGAGGCCGTCCTCCGGCGGCTCGGCGGGCTCGGCCCTTCCGTCCGCCGAGATCAGCAGGGGGCGGGGTGGCCGCAGTTGAGCAGCAGGATCTCGCCGTCGTGGACCTCGGCCACGATCGCCGTGACGAACTTCTCCCCGCCGAAGTGCCCGGCCAGGCTCGCCTCCAGCCGATCACCGGCCTCGGCCAGGGCGGGCTCGTCGTATGGAGGACGACGTCCGGCGTCTTCGCGATGTTCCTGTACCAGTCGGCGCGCGGGCCGAAGCCGGAGGCCGCCACGTAGCCGCGTGCGTCGTGCTCGACGACCTCGATGACGGCCCGGCGCGAGCCTTCCCGAGACGCGCCCGACGTGGGTGAGCAGCATGAGCCTGCCGCCGAGCAGCCGGCCCAGCCCGGCACGGTACAGGTGGACGGGCAGCCGCCACAACGCCCGCCGCAGCCCTGACGGCGGATCCGGCCGCCTCACGACGTCCATCCGGCTCCTTCCCGCCGTCTCCGGCGCGGTCTCACTGCCGTGTGGTTCTGAAGGTCAGGTACAGGATGGCGGCGACCAGCGCCCACGCCGCCGTCGCGACCCCCAGGACGAGCGGAGCGGGCAGCCGGCCGGCCAGGGCCCAGACACACCCCGCGAAGGCGATCATGCCGACCGCGCCCAGCACCGCGCCCACCGCGTCCTGGGCGGCCAGGGCCCGCTGGTGCTCCTCCTCCTCGATGAGCGTCAGCGTGGCTCCCAGGATGGCGGGGAACGCCAGGAACACGCCACCGGCCAGCGGCCCCCACCGCTGCCCGACCACGCCGGCGATCACCGAGACCAGCGCGCCGAAGACGAAGCGCAGCACCAGCCCCCGTACGGGCGTGTGCCGCAGCTTGGACGGCTTCACCCGGATCCTGTCGTCGGCGCTCACGAGACCAGCACCCAGCCCACGGCCGCCACGGCGCCCCACACCAGGAGCGCCGCCAGCGACCCCGGCAACGCCCCCAGGCGCCGGACGAGGGGCACGGCCACCACGCAGTACGCCACCAGCGCCACCGCTCCCGCCACCATGCCGAGCCCGTCCTCCGCCAGCGCCGGGCCGCCCTCGCGCAGCGCCGTGATCGTCATCCCGGCGAGTGCCACGGCCGGGGCGGCCGCGAAGATCCCGGCGAACCGCTTCGGCGTCACCATCTCGCCGAGGACGGCGAAGGCCATCACGAGCAGGCCGCCGAACAGCCCGCGCCCCACGAGCAACCACACCTCAGCCATGGACGTCCTCTCCCCCGGCGCCGGCAGTCAGCGGAAGCCGGTCACGGGTTCCGCCTCTCACCCGAGGAGCAGGCCCAGGCCCGCCAGGGCCGCGGCGGCCACGGCGAGCACCGCGACCACCAGGAAGAAGCGGAGATCGGCGGCGGCCAGGTGCCGCGCGTCGAACCCGCCGTCCGCCTCGTAGCGGCGGCGGTAGGCGTGCCGGCCCAGCAGCACGGCGACGGCCAGGCCGAGCGCACCTGCCGCCGCCATGGCCGCGTTCTGGGCGACGAGCAGCAGGAGAACCCCCGGCACCAGGGCCGTCGCCGCCATCACGCACCGGTTCCGCGTGGCCCGCCGGGCCCGGACCCGCCCCTCGTCCATCGGGACCCGCGAAACCGTCATCGCCGGTCTCCCCGACCGGAGACGACCCGTCGCCCCTCGCACCACGACCTGGACCAGATGGACATCACCGCCACCCTCCCCTTCAGCAGTCGATGAGTCAGCCGCCCTTTCCGGACATGCCTGGCGGACACACCGGCCGCGGCCCCTGGCGGCGCTGTTGTTCGCGGGAATGGACATACCCAGCCCGGCCCCCGTCACCACCAGGCAGTAGGCGGGTGCGGGTGACTCACCCCAGGTACGGCAGGTTCATCGACGCGAGCACGGCCCGGTCGGTCACCAACGTGATGGCGATGATCCGGCCGTCGGCGACGGTGAACGCGAGGACCGAGAGCGGGGCGCCGTCCTCACCCCAGGACACGACGCCGGGAAGGCCGTCGACGAGCAGCGCCCGCCTCCGGGCAGCCGCATCCGCGCCCAGCCGCGCGCCGGCGGCGACCTGGGTGGCCCCGATGGTGACGACCGGGCCGTCGGGGGTGTCGACGGTCAGCCTCACCTCCGGGTCCAGCACGCGCAGCAGTCCCTCGAAGTCGCCCCGGCGCGCCGCTGCCAGGAAGGCGTGGACCACCTCTCGCTGCTCCCGTCCCGCGGCCGTCGGTCGCTCGGACGCCTGCACCTTCCTGCGGGCCCGGCTGGCGAGCATCTTGGCGGCGTCGGGCGACTTGCCGAGGATCTGGCCGATCTCGTCGAACGGCACCGCGAACAGGTCGTGCAGCACGAACGCCAGCCGCTCGCCCGGCCTCAGCGTCTCCAGGACGACGAGGAGCGCGAGCCCGACCGAGTCGGCGAGCGTCACGTCGTCCTCCGGCGCGGGGCCGTCGTCGACGAGTTCGGGCAGCCGGTCGTCGTCGGACGCCTCGGGGTGGGTCTGGCGCGATCGCAGGACGTCGAGGCTGATCCGGCCGACCACCGTGGTCAGCCAGCCGGCCAGGTTGTGGATGGTCGTGGTGTCCTGCCGGGAGAGCCGCAGCCAGGCCTCCTGGACGACGTCCTCGGCGTCGGCGTGCGACCCGAGCATGCGGTGGGCGACCGCGTGCAGGCGGTCGCGCTGGGCCTCGAACGTCGTGGCCACCAGGTCGGCCGGGCTGCTGTCGGACATGTCGTTACCTTCCTCGGATCCGCTCCGTCATGGGGATGACGCGCCCGCACGGGCACAGGTAACCGACGAAGGAGCAGAACCCATGGAAGCACGCATGAAGAGCCGGGCGAACGCCGACGTGATGACGGGGATCCAGCACCTCTACAAGGGGATTCACGCCGGCGGCGTCGACCCGCGGCTGCTCGCCCTGATCCACCTGCGGGTCAGCCAGATCAACGGCTGCAGCCCGTGTGTCTTCGCCGGCGTCGCGGCGGCCAGGCAGCACGGAGAGACCGACGAGCGGCTGCACAACGTGGTGGCCTGGCGCGAGACGCCGTTCTTCACCGAGGCGGAGCGGGCGGCGCTCGCGCTGGCCGAGGCCGCCACCCGGATCCAGGACGGCGCGCCGGGCGTGACCGACGAGATCTGGGACGCCGCCGCCGCCCATTTCGACGAGAAGCAGCTGTCCACGATCAACCTGGAGATCGCGCTGACCAACTTCTTCAACCGGATCAACCGTACGATCCGGGAGCAGGCCGGCAAGACCTGGTGAGGCGGCGGCAGGCCGGCTACGAGACGGCGCGGCGGGAGCGGGCCAGGGCCAGCCCGCCGAGGAGCAGGGCGACCAGCCCGACGGCCAGGGCGACGACGCCCCCGACTATGCCGTAGCCGGTGCCGGGACCACCCTCCGCCGCGGCGACGACCAGCCCGCCGATGACCGTGCCGACCAGCCCCGCCGCGAGCGCCGCGACGGCTCCGCGCCTGCCGCCGGCGGCACGGCGTCGGGAGCGGGCCAGGGCCAGGCCGCCGACGACGACCCCGGCCAGCGCCAGCAGCGCGGCCACCGCGGACCAGAAGCGCCCGGCGGTGAAGGTGTAGGCGCTGACGGGGCCGGCGTGCGCCAGGAAGCGCGCGGCCGCCGGAGGGGCGAGCCCGGGATCGCCGGACAGGGCGGCGAACAGGTGACGTACGGACATGGAGTGCTTCTTCTCCTCTGATCGCTGGACGTCCTGATCATCTCCGGCCGGACCGCCCCCGGTCGTCCGGCGGGCGCGGGCGTTCCGTCCTGCCGCTCCTGCGGCACCCGGCTGCCGCGGACGCCGCAGGAGCGGCGGGACGGTACCGCGGATGCGGTAGCCGGCTGTCGTCCCTGCGCAGGAGACGTTCGGGCGGACATCCCGCTAGGGTGCGCACATGAGTACTGGGCGGTTCCGTGTCCGTGCGAGCGTCGTGGACTGGGCGATCGCCGTGGGTGTGGCGGCGGCGTTGCTGATCACCGGGCTGTCCGGGCAGCGCTCCGGCGCCCACCTCGACCTGCTCGGCCACGCGTCGCTGGCGGCCGGCGGGCTGGCGCTGGCCGCGCGGCGGCGGGCCCCGGTCGTCGTCCTGGCGGTCACCGGGCTGTGCGCGGTGACCTACCAGGCGGCCGGGTTCGACGTGCCCGCCGTCGCGTACCTGTTCGCGGTGTACGCGGCGGTGCGGGCGGGGCATCGCGCCGTCACGGTGGCGGCGAGCGTGACCATGCTGGCCGCGCTCCCCCTCGCGGCCATGGCCTCGGGCCTGCACGACACCGGCGAGGCGTTCGCGCAGGCCAGAGGCGCCCTGGAGCTGGCCTGGCTGATCGCGGCCGGCGCCGCCGGGGAGGCGTTGCGGCAGGCCGAGCGGCGGGCGGAGGAGGCCGAACGCACCCGCGAGGAGATCGCGCGGCGCCGGGCCGACGAGGAACGGCTGCACATCGCGCGGGAGCTGCACGACTCGCTCGTCCACCAGATCTCGATCATCAAGGTGCAGGCCGAGGTCGCGGTGCACGTCGCCCGCAAGAAGGGCGAGCCGGTGCCGGAGGCCCTGCTCGCGATCCAGGAGGCCGGGCGTGAGGCGACCAGGGAGCTCCGCGCGACCCTGCAGGTGCTGCGCGACGACGACACCGCCCCGCCGCGCGGGCTCGACCACATCCCGGCGCTGGTCGAACGGGCCCGGACCACCGGCCTCGACGCGACGCTGACGATCCGGGGCGAACGGCCCGACGTGCCTGCCGCCCTGGACCGGACCGTCTACCGCATCGTTCAGGAGTCCCTCACCAACATCGCCCGTCACGCCGCCGCCGCGACGGCGTCCGTCCAGATCGACTACCGCCCCGGCGCGCTCGCCGTGCGCATCGACGACGACGGCACCGCCACGCCCGGCGCCGCGCCGGTGCCCGGCGTCGGGCTGCTCGGGATGCGGGAACGGGTCACCGCCCTCGGCGGCCGGCTGCGCGCCGCCCCGCGCGGCGAGGGCGGCTTCAGCGTCCAGGCCGAACTCCCCCTGGAGCCGGCGTCGTGATCAGGGTCGTGCTGGTCGACGACCAGCCGCTGATCCGCAGCGGCTTCCGCGCCCTCCTCGACCTGGAGGACGACATCGAGGTGGTGGCCGAGGCCTCCGACGGGGACGAGGGCCTGGCCCTGGTCCGGGAGCACCGGCCCGACGTGGCGCTCATCGACGTCCAGATGCCGGTCCTCGACGGCATCGAGGCGACCCGCCGCATCGCCGCCGACCCGGCCCTGGCCGGGGTGCACGTCGTCATCCTGACGAACTACGGCATGGACGAGTACGTCTTCAGGGCGCTGCGCGCCGGCGCGGCCGGATTCCTCGTCAAGGACATCGTGCCGGAGGACTTCCTGCACGCCGTACGCGTGGCCGCGCGGGGTGACGCCCTGCTCGCACCGTCCATCACGCGCAAGCTCATCGACCGGTACGTCGCCCAGCCGCTTCACACCGGCGCGGGCAGGGGGCTGGAAGAGCTGACCAACCGCGAGCGCGAGGCCGTCGCCCTGGTGGCCCAGGGCCTGTCCAACGACGAGATCGCCGACCTCATGATGATCAGCTCACTGACCGCGAAAACCCACATCAACCGGGCCATGACCAAGGTCGGGGCCCGGGATCGGGCCCAGCTCGTGGTCCTCGCCTACGAGTCCGGCCTCGTCTCCCCCCGCGACACCTGACGCCCGGCACGGCCACGACGGCCGCTCGTCCTGTGGGCCGTGCCCGGCCGCGGGCCGGCCTGCGCCTCCCCCGCTGACCCGCGCGACCGTTTACCTAAGACCCCGGGAAAGGGGACCAACGACCTTTGCCGGGCCGAGCGGCGAGGCGCAGGCTGGAGGAAAGCGAGAAGGTACGAGGTGATCACGATGATGTGGGGTTACGGCGCCGGCGGATGGGGCATGGCCCTCATGATCTTCACCACACTGGTGTTCTGGGGCGCGCTCATCACGGCGATCGTGCTGGCCGCCCGCTACATGGGCAGGACGACCAGCCGTGACATGCCACCGCGGGAGGCGGCGCCGGAGGACATCCTGGCGCAGCGGTTCGCCCGCGGCGAGATCGACAGCGACGAGTACCAGGCCCGCCTGGCCACCCTGCGTGGCAGGCACGACCACCCGATCGGCACCTGACCGGGCCGTACCGGACCTCCACGCCGGGGGCGGCGCGAGCCTCCACCGGCGTGCCACGCCCGCGCTCACGCTCGTGGCGCGGTCCCCGTCTCGTCCGGTACGAGCCTGAGGGTCGCCGAGCGTGCCCGCGGCTCCAGCATCGGCTCCAGGTAGCTGCCCGCGTACCGCTGGTACTTGCTCCGATAGGCGTCGTCCACGGCGGCGCCGACCTCGTCGCCCGCGTCGAGGAGGCGGACGTCCTTCTCCACGCCGTCGGCGCTGACGTGGCCCTCGCGGGTCCGCCGCGCCGCACGGAACCAGCTCCCGGCCTCGCCCCGCCAGGAACGGACGTAGAGGTCGCCGCCGACACGGACGACCCAGATCGTCGTGGCCGCCCGCAGGCTCCCATCATCGTTCCTCGGCGCGATCTCGAGCTCTTCCGCGGCCGCGAGCCTTTCCAGCTCGCTCTCCGTCCAGTTCGCCATCACGGTCCCCCGTCACCTTGATCGCTCACGTACGTTCGTCGCCCGGTCCCCACCGGGCACCCCGTCGCCCTCCCTGCCACCGTGCCCGAGCCCCAAACAGAGGATGGCTCCGTCCGGGTCGGGCGGATCGCGCCGCGGCCCGCGCAGGTCCTTCGAGGAGCACCGGGAGGGAGGCGCCCTGAGCGGACGGATTCGACATGTTCGTGCAGGACCTGGGCCCTGGCTGCGGCACCGTTCTCAACCACAACGGCGGGCTACGCGGCGCTGATGTGCAGCACGCCCGACGGCGGCAAGACCCTGACCGCCTCGCTGACCGCCGGCGACGCCGCATTCGACCTCGCCACTTGTCCCAAGCTGCTGGACGGGCTCGTCAAGGCGGCGTTCTGCGGCGGGCAGGCCGGGTCAGCTGACGAGGCCAAGCCGGCCGAGTAGACGGGGCCGAGCATCCTGGGCCCGTCCACCTTGACGGCGGAACCCGTTGCGGTCGCGCATCAGCGGCAACTGCAGGAACGCCTCGCCATGGGCGAGGCGTGGACCGACACCGGGTTCGTCTCCTCCCCCATGCCGGCGGCCCGAGTGGAGATGGAGGTGGCGCGGGAAACACTGGGCCGCACCTCCACCACGAAGACCAGGCCGATGCTGAGAGAGTCGTCTCGTTGAGGAGCTGACGGTCGGATCAAGCACCCGGCCCCGCGATCGCCGACCTTCTGCGGGCGAGGCGGGGCCGTTGCCTTGCCGGGCAGACCGGGGATGGCGGGTGATCAGGGTGTGTGCAGGGTTGGTGCCTTGACCGTAGCTCAGGACCCGTAACTCAACAGTCGAGCGGCACACCACAGCCGGGTGAGCGCGATTCCCACCTCCTCGTCGGCGATCTCAGCCAACAGCCGGCCCGCTCTCGCGCCCCCCGTCGTGGCCGGCGGAGCCTTCGTCACCGGGCCGCTGGGTGCCGGCGGGCCCCATGTCCTCGGCGTGGCCGGCGCCCGCCTTCTCCGCGTAGCGGAGCAGGTGGCGGGCGGACGACTCCAGGTCGGCGGCGGCGGTGACGCACGCCGCCAGGTGGGCGGTCACCGCCGCGCGCAGCCAGGGAGGGGTCCCGTCGCCCGCCTTCAGGCCTGCCTCGACGGCGCGCAGACGCTCGGCGCAGGCGGCGAGGGCGCGGGCGTCCGCGCGCAGGACCTCGGCGTGCGCGATGATCGCGGGGATCCGGGCGGGCATGGCTCCTCCGTCAGCCCGGCGGCACCGGGACGGCGGCGTCCCGCAGCGTCTGGCGGGTGGTGGCCGACAGGCACAGCAGCGGGCGGGCGCCGTCGAGGCCCAGCTCGCGCAGCCGACCGGCCAGCGGGTGGGCCGACCGCGGCTCGACGACCAGCCGCAGCGACGGCGCCGCGTGGAGCCGGGCCCGCCCGCGGGCGCGTACGCGGGAGCGCAGCACGGCGCCGGCCTCACGGGCATAGCCGACCAGGCCGCGATCGTTCAGCGGCAGGCCAGGTCCGAGCCGCCCGCGCAGGGTGAGGATCCGGTCGGCGGCGAGGTGCGCGGACCGGGGGCCGAGCCGCAGCTCCAGAGCCGTCAGGTACGTCTCGCCGCCCCACAGCCTCGCGCCCAGCGCCTGGACGACCGCGCTGTCGACCGCGGAGCCGACGAGGAAACCGCCGGAGCGGCGCACGTCCGCGGCCCGCAGAAAGTCCACCCGGCCGGGGAGGTGCAGGCCCCACCCCGGCGGGCCGGACCGGGCGGACGGACGGAACGGCCCCGGCACGACCACGCCGACCTGCAACTCGGCGTAGTCGCCCACGCCGGTGCGCCGGTTCCGGGCGGCGTGCACGACGACCAGCGCCCGCCCCGCCACCCGCACGACGGGACCGAGCCCCGTGCCCTCCAGCAGCCCGGCCGCCGCCGCCGGGCCGACGGCGAACCAGGCCGTGAGCGCGTCGCCGTCGCGGCACCTGATCGGCAGCTCGACGGCTCCCTCGGGCCCGTCCACGGCATGGACGGGCACGGCCGGGAAGGGGAGCCGTTCGGGAGCGGGCGGGCGGTCGAACAGCAGGTACGCCTGGGAGCGCACCACCCGCCCCCGGTACGGGGCGAGCCGCTGCTCTATGTGATCGCGGGCCTCGGGCAGGTCGTCGGTGAGGTTGGCGAGGTAGCGCTCGATGCTGTGGCACTGCGGGAACAGGTGGGTGGAGTCGCTGTAGTCCACCACGTACCAGTCGGGGTGCAGGTCGAAGCAGGTGCCGGCGCCCTGCCCGTCGAGGGTGGGGATGATGTCGTGCTGGTTGGTGATGCTGGCCACCCAGGTGCGCGGGTCGGCGGGGCGTTTGAAGTCGACGGGCGAGCCGACGGCGACGGCGTGCGTGACCGTGTGCCGGGCGCAGAAGGCGGGGTCCTGGGCCAGGTTCATGATCGCCGCCCCGCCCGCGCTGTGCCCGACGAGCGCCAGTTCGGCGCCCGGCGGCGGCCCGTAGTCGGCCACGGCCTTGGCCAGGGCGCGGCTGTAGGGGCTGGCGGCCAGGACGGCGCTGCTGAACGCGCCGAGCAGGTCCTGGGGCGACTCGCCGTCGGGACGTCCCACGCGCATGCCGGGCGCGTGCAGGACGTGGCGGATCACGCCGTCCGGCCCCTCGACGCTCTGGAGGAGGGCGCGCCCGGTGGTGCCGATCGTGCTGATGTTGGACAGGAAGCCGAGCAGCGAGCCGCGCGCGCACAGCCGGGCGGACTCGGCCGCGGTCAGCTCGACCCGGCGCGCGGCGCCCTCCCCGACGTCGAGGACGGCGATCGCCCTGTTGCTCACGCCGAAGAGCGGATCGGCGGTGGCGAAGCCGCGTCCCGTCGCGATGAGCCAGGCGGCGGCGTCGTTGAGCGGGTTCTCGTCCAGCAGCGCGCGCAGCGCGAGGACCTCGCCGAAGACCGGCGCGAGCTGGCTGAGCGCGCGCACCGCGCCACGGTCCTTGAGCAGGGCGCGCAGGGCCCGTACGGCCTCCACGTCGCGGTCGGCGGCGGCCGCCTCGATGAGCCGGGCGAGCATGGGGTCCTCGGTCAGCTCGGGATGCGCGACCGCCACCGCCGCCACGCGCAACCGCAGCGACGTGGCCAGCACCCGTACGGCCAGGCTCTCGGCCCCCAGCATGGCGCCGGCCTTGGCGGCCGCGGCCCCCAGCGGGCCTCCGGTGAACGAGTAACCGAGGCCCCGGCTGTTCGTCGTGGCCCGCAGCAGCGCGCGGTAGGCGGGACGGGCCGCCGAGGGGGCGCGTGGCACGGCGCGCAGCAGCGCGTCGTCGGTCAGCGCGGCCGTGGCGTGCGACGCCGCGCCGTGGATCGTGACCGCGATGTCCACCAGCTCCCGGGCCAGGGCACGCAGGGGCCCGGCGTCCGGATCGTCGTCGCCGGTCATGGCAGGCCCCGCCGGGACATGCTGACGAAGCGGGGGGCCTGGTCCTCGGGCGTGTTGCGGCGCACCACGTCCGCGAGCGTGCGGGTGGCCGCGATGACCCGCAGGCCCTGGGGGGAGAACGTGGCGGCGTTGAAGATCCGCGGCGCCAGCAGCGGGTTGGTGAGCGCCTGGGAGAACGCGTCGATGGCGATGATCTTGGTCAGCAGCGGCGGCAGGATCGCGTCGGCGGAGCCGGGCTCCTCGGCGAACAGCCCGACGTACAGGTCGACGTCGTCCACGTCGCGGTAGAGGTCGCGCAGCGCGCCGCTGACCCGCCGGTCGCCGGTGATCTGCTCGAAGGCGCGGACCCGGGGGAAGCGGCAGTGCTCGCGGTAGGCGTTGTACGGCGCCAGGCCGAGCACCCGGGAGTCGGCGACGCTGGCCACGTCGATCTCGCGCAGCACGGGGTCGGTGTTGAACAGGCCGATGCGGCCGGCGCGCTGGCGGGAGGCGTCCTCGAACAGCCGCCCGAGGCCGGGGCCGGGGATCAGCGAGCCGGCGAAGAAGGTCTCGGCCATCGGCAGCTCCCGCCCGGCCACCGACAGATGGGACGGGACCAGGCTGTGCCAGCGGTAGACGAGGTTGAACTCCACGGAGGCCCAGTTCTGCCGGTGCCAGGCCGCGCGTTCGAGCCGCGTCGACAGCCACGGGTCGAGGGTGAACCGGAAGTGGTAGGGGGTGATGTGGTTGATGTACTCCTCGACGACCAGTTTGATCAGCAGCACGATGAGGACGTTGCGGGCGGTCTGGAACAGCCGCTCGTCGTCCCAGCGCGGATTCTCCCGGGCCAGCAGCCGCGCCACCCTGTTGTGCTCGCGCAGGAACAGCACCGTGAGCATGGTGAAGCCGATCTGGCCGTTCCCGCGGTCGCTGCCGGTGGCGAACAGCGTGTCGCGCTGGGCGTCGGAGAGCCGGTCGAAGCGGATGACGCGCAGCGCGGCGAACTCCGGCTTGATCTTGCCGTTCTCGCACAGGTAGGGCGGGAACTCGCCGCCGCCGACCGACTGGCTCTTGAGCAGCCCGCCCTCGAACGCGCGCAGCGCGGCCGTCGCCGCCTCGTCGAGGCCGTACACCTGGTTGAGGTCGATGTGGTGGTTGGAGCTGTTCTTACGCGGGTCGCGCGGGACGTTGACGTCGCCGCGCAGGAACCCGTCGGTGAACCACTGGGCGAAGTACGCGAAGAGCACCGTGGAACGCGGGCACGGGATCATGGACTCGCCGCGGGCGAACAGGTCGGCGGCGCGCTCGGGGGTGGGCAGCCGCCCTTCGGCGACGGCGACCGGAGGCAGGTGCCTGCCGCTGTAGGTGCGGTCGGTCAGGGAGGCCCACGAGGTGTAGTCGGCCATGGTGCTCAGCGGCTCGGGGCGCGGCGGCATCTCGCGGATCGCGTGGTCGATCAGCGAGGCGTTGATCCGGCGCCGTACCGGGCGGCTGCTCTGCAGCAGGTCCCAGAGAGGCCGGCCGCGGGTCAGAGCCAGGAACCTGAGCCGGTTGGACAGGCCGTCCGTGGCGATGCTGCGTGCTCGGCTCTCCGCCATCGTCAGCCTTCCCGCGTGCCGGTGCCGAGCCCGAGGACGAAGGTGTCGGGGAAGATCCCGAGTGACCGCTCCACCTGGCCCTCCGGCGGGGGCAGCAGCCGTACGCCGGGACGCAGCAGCAGGCGGCGTACGGTCTCGGCGATCACCACGCCGGCCACGTGCACGCCGAGGC
Organism: Nonomuraea pusilla; assembly: GCF_900109355.1. Taxonomy (GTDB): domain Bacteria; phylum Actinomycetota; class Actinomycetes; order Streptosporangiales; family Streptosporangiaceae; genus Nonomuraea; species Nonomuraea pusilla. The sequence goes on along the minus strand of NZ_FOBF01000002.1, from coordinate 15,382 downwards.
AGGCATGGTGACCGGAGCCGAAGAACAGCTGGTGGTGGCGGGGACGGTCGAGGCGGAACTCGTCGGGCTCCTGCACCACGGCCGCGTCGAACATGGCGGAGGCCGGCGCGGCCAGCACGAACGTGCCCGCCGGGATCACCGTGCTGCGCGGCGTGCCGGCGGCCAGGACGTGGTCGCGCTCGCACAGCCGGGGAAGCAGCTTGAAGAACGGGCTGAACCGCAGCGCCTCCCAGACGTACGGATCGAACCGCTCGGGATCCCCGGCGACGGCCGTGGCCTCGGCAAGCACCCGCGGGCGCAGCAGGAGCTGCTCGACCGCCTCGGCCATGGCCCCCGGCGCGCTCTCCACGAAGCCCAGCGGCAGCCCGGCCATGTTGATCAGGATGCGGTCGTCGGAGACGGCGGCCCCGGCGGGCAGGGACGTCCGGACCAGGCGGGCGAAGACGTCGTCGGGCAGGTCCCGGCCGGCGAGCAGCGTGGCCCGGTGCTCGGCGAGCTGCTCACGCAGATGCGCGACCAGCTCGGCGCCCGCCTTGGCGGACGCCGCCTGGAGCTCCGGGTCGCCGAGGAAGTTGGCGAAGCCGTCGGCGACGATCGCCCGCGTCCAGCGGCCCAGGGTCCGCGGGTCGGGGCCGGGAATGCCGAAGTACCGCGCGCACACGCCGAGGGCGACAGGGCGGAACAGCCCTTCGACCGCTTCCAGGCGCCCGTCCGGCCGGGCGGCGTCGAGCAGCTCGTCGGCGAGGCCGCCGGTCAGCTCGCGCACGCCGGCCGCGTCCTCCGGGGCGAGCATGAGCTGCATCAGGCCCTTCTCCCGCCAGTTCATCGGCGTGGCGTCCCGGCCCAGCATGAACGGCGCGCCCAGCGCGGCGTCGAGGCGGGGACCGAAGGCGCGTACGGAGAAGACCTGCTCGTGGGCGAGCACCTCGGCGACGTCGGCGAAGCGGGTCACGACCGTGAAGCCGGGGGTGACGAAGACCGGACGCCGCTCGCGCAGCTCGGCGAACAGGCTCCGCCAGTCGGTCCGCATCCACTCCCGGACCAGGCCGAACGCCGATATCGGGTCTTCGGCCAGCGCCTGGTCGTACCTCTCCAGATAGCCGCCCGTGGTCGCCTGATCGACAGCACCCATTCCGTGGACCTTCCGCCTGATATCGGAGCGCACAAGGATGATCACTTTGCGCAATCACAATCTAGGGAGGCGGCACACCCTTTCTTCATGACGATCGAGTGCATTGTTTTGGTGCCTCACGGTAATCACTCCGTCACTTTCAGGACATTGTCGCAGTCCATGGGCCCGGTCATTGAATAGGGAGCCCGATCGACCCGTACCGCTCATGGGAGGAAACGTGACGTCACCCCTGCCGCAGCCGGGCACGGCGGAGACGGTGACGGTCACCACCGGCCGCCGCACCGCCTACCTGGTCGTCCTGGTCGTCCTGCCCGTGGCGCTGCTGGCCCTCGCGGTGCCGGCCGCCTGGGGCTGGGGCATCGGCCCGCGCGACCTGGCCATCGCGGTCGTGATGTACCTCGTGAGCATCTTCGGCATCGCCATCGGCTACCACCGGCTGTTCACCCACCGCGCCTTCAAGGCCAACCGGGCGCTGCGGATCGCGCTCATGCTGGCCGGCGGCATGGCCGTCGAGGGCCCCCTCACCCTGTGGGCCGCCGAGCACCGCCGCCACCACAAGTACGCCGACCGCGAAGGCGACCCGCACTCGCCGTGGCGCTACGGCGACAGCGGCCCGGCCCTCTTGCGCGGCATGCTGCACGCCCACATCGGCTGGTTCTACACGGCCCGTCAGCGTTCCAGCCGCCGGCACTGGGTGCCCGACCTGCTGGCCGACCCGGACGTGCGCCGTTTCGACGCCGCCTACCCGGCGGTCGTGCTGCTGTCGTTCGCGCTTCCGGCGGCCGCCGGCGGGCTCTGGTCGATGTCGTGGGCGGGCGCGTGGAGCGGGCTGCTGTGGGGCGGCCTGGTCCGCTACGCCGTCGTGCACCACGTCACCTGGTCGGTGAACTCGATCGCCCACACCTTCGGCGACCGCCCGTTCCGCACCAGGGACCGTTCGTCCAACGTGTGGTGGGTGGCGATGCTGACGCTCGGTGAAGGCTGGCACAACTGGCACCACGTGGACCCCACCTGCGCCCGGCACGGCGTGCTCAGGGGCCAGCTCGACCCCAGCGCACGGCTGATCCGCTGGTTCGAGCGGGCGGGCTGGGCCCACGCCGTGCGCTGGCCGGCCCCCGACCGCCTCACGGCCCGCCGCGCCGGGCGCGTCCCCGACTCCTCACACTGACACGGCGGCAGGTTTCGCGGGTGAGACCGCGACGGTCGTGCGAAGTTCCCAGCGCTCGTGGACGAGGTCCTCGCCGAGGCGGCCGGCTTCCCGGTTGGCGGCGTCGGTCGCAGTGACCGGCCCTCGACCTCGGCGCACCGTCGGCATCTTCACGCGGGACGTGCAGAGCCCGTCCGCTCCTGGCGCCACCTCCGTTGACTCTTGGTGAAGACTTGACTACTTTCAGTGTCCAACGTGCCATCAAGCTCATCGAGGGGGCAGCTCATGCTCAGACGAGTCGAATCCGACCGGTGGCAAGAAGCGCTCGATGTCAATCCGCTCTATCACGGGCTGGTGCCGGAAGGCGGCGTACCCCGTTTCAAGATGCCGATCAGCCCGATGAACCCCAGCGCGGCGCAGGCGCTCATCCGCGACGAGCTCCTCCTCGACGGCAATGCCCGGCTCAACCTGGCCACCTTCTGCACCACCTGGATGGAACCCCAGGCCCGCGAGCTCATCGCCGAAGCCCTCGACCGCAACCTCGTCGACCACGACCAGTACCCGCAGACGGCCGACATCGAGGCGCGCTGCGTCAACATGCTCGATCATCTGTGGGGCGACCCGAACGGCGCCAGCGTCGGCTGTTCCACCGGTGGTTCCAGCGAGGCGGCCATGCTCGGTGCGCTGGCGATGAAGTTCCAGTGGCGCGCGCGGCGCCGGGCGGCCGGGCTGTCCACCGACCGTCCCAACCTCGTGATGGGCACCGCCGTCCACACCTGCTGGCCGAAGTTCTGCCAGTACTGGGACGTGGAGCCGCGCTGGATGCCGATCGCCGAGCCGGCCTTCACCCTGAACCCGGCCCGGCTCGGCGAGTTCTGCGACGAGAACACCATCGGGGTCATCGGCGTGCTCGGCTCCACCCAGTGCGGCAAGTACGACCCGATCGAGCAGATGGCGGCCGAGTTGGACCGGCTGGAGGCCGAGCGCGGGCTCACGATACCGCTGCACGTGGACGCGGCCGTGGGCGGCTTCATCACCCCGTTCCTGGAACCCGACCGGGTGTGGGACTTCCGGCTGGCCCGGGTGCAGTCGATCAACACCTCGGGACACAAGTTCGGCCTGGTGTACCCCGGCGTCGGCTGGATCGTCTGGCAGGAGCCGGACGCGCTGCCGCAGGACCTGGTGCTCTCCTGCGACCTGCTCGGCGGCAACATGGACACCTTCACGCTCAACTTCTCCCGCTCCGGCGCCCCGGTCATCGCGCAGTACTACAACTTCCTGCGGCTCGGCTTCGAGGGCTACCGAGCCGTCCAGCAGACCTGCCGGGACGTGGCGACCTACCTCGGCGAAGGGATCGCCGAGCTTCCCGAGCTCTCGCTCATCGCCGACGGCTCGGAACTGCCGGTGCTCGCCGTGCGGACCGCCCCCGGCCACGACGGTTTCACCGTCTTCGACCTGGCCGCCCGGCTGAAGATGCACGGCTGGCAGGCCCCGACGTACTACCTGCCGCCCGACCTGGAGCACATAGCCGTCATCCGCTTCGTCATCCGCAACGGCTTCAGCCAGGACATCGCCGCCAAACTGCTGGCCGACGTACGCACCGAGGTCGAGTACCTGCGCGACAACCCGGCCCCTTGGCCCCGGACGGCCGCCGCACGGCCCGCCGTGCGGCCACCCGTGACGGCGACAGGGTGACGGCGACCCCGGCAGAAAGCGGCGGCCCCGCGTTCGCCGCTTCCGGAGCGTGAAACGGAAGGCCGGCCATGCGACGGTTCTGGCCCCGGCCGGCTTCGACGAGGGCAAGGACGAGCCCGAGGAAGAACGTCCCGGGTGCAGGGCGGCCGGGGTGGTCAGATGGAGAAGCGCTCCTTGGCCAGCAGGGGCCGGACCCGGGCGCGGAAGCCGCCGGTGCGGAAGGGGCGTTGCAGCAGTCCGGGCCGCAGGTGCTGCGCCAGCGCGGCGGTGATCATGCCCTGGTCCAGCGCGAGGACGAAGTCGCTGACGCGGCCCGTCGTGACGTCGACGGAGTCGCGGAAGCCGTAGCGGTCGTCGTACGCGCCGAGGTTCCGCGCGAGCGCGTCCAGGTTGGCGACGGCCTCGCCGGGCGCCTGGGGCAGGGCCAGGAAGGAGGCGTGGGGGGTGACCACGCCGAGGCTGTGGTAGCCGTCCTCCTGCATGCCGATCGCGTCGACGCCGTACTCGCGGTAGCCGCCCTGCGGGACGCTGGCGGGCGAGAAGCCCCAGTAGCCGTACTGCTCCTCGATCAGGCCGTGGTCGATCTGGCTGCGCACGTAGCGCTCGTGGGTGGCGCCCCAGGAGTGCGGCGACCACTCCGCCTCCGGCACGAACAGGGGGACCATGAGGGCTTCGAACATCGAACCGCCCCAGGTGGGGATGAGCTTGCGCCCGCGGTGGGTGTAGTGGCCCTGCCACACGCGTACGCCGTCCACGGTGACGTACGTCCCCGCCGGCTCCTGCTCCTGCCCCATGCCGGGCGGCAGGGTGCGGTAGAGGTGCCAGTAGTGGTCGGTCGGCAGGGAGCCGTCGGCCATGCCAAGGTAGCTCGCCATGCGGGGTTCGGTGTTCAGCGCGCCGTAGTGGAAGCCGGTGGGCTCGCCCTTGCCGGGTTTGTCCGGCCAGTAGCCGCCGCGCAGCTGGCCGGGCCCCGCCACGGGGTCGGCCGGGTCGTACGGGGTGTGGAAGTACGACCAGTCGGCTCCGCCGAGGAGCCGGGCGACGCGCGGGCGCAGCGCCGGGTCGGCGTCGGCCGCGATCGTCAGGCCGGTGACCAGCCAGGCGTTGTCGACGGTGGACAGGAACGGGCGGACGGGGTCCCCGCTCTCCGGCCACGTCGTGAGGACGGATCCGTCGTGGGCGTCGTACCAGTTGAACCAGAAGCCGTGCGCGCGTTCCAGTCTCTCGACCGCCGCGACCGTGCGGGCGAGCCGGTCGTGCATGAGCGACGCGGAGATGACGCCGAGGCCGGCCGCGGCCACCGTGGACCACAGGCCGCAGCCGATGTTGGTCGGCGAGGTCTGCCGCGAGGGCACGGGGGCGCCCGGACGACTGGCGTCGATCTTGTCGGCGGTCAGGCCGAGGTCCGTGGTCATGGCGATGATCGAGCGGTAGGTCGCCTCGAACCAGGTGCCCAGTCGCGCGGCGTCCGAGGCTCGGGCGCGGGAGGACGGGGCGGCGAGGGCGGTGGGTCCGGTGGCGCAGACGGCTGCCGCGGCGGTGGTGGCGGCCGTGAGGAACCGGCGACGGTTCATGCGGGATCAACTCCTCGGAGGGGGTGGGCGGGAGCCGGTGGGGGCGTCGCGCTCCGACCGGCTCCCGGGCGGGACGGGGAGGGTCGTCAGGCGGCGGTGCGCGGCAGTTCGCGGGTGCGGCCGAGGCCGCCGAGCCACACGGCGGACGGCTTGGGGGTGCGCTCGAAGGTGACCGGGTCGACCGCGATGAGGCCGAAGGTGGGCGCGTACGAGCCCCACTCGTAGTTGTCCAGGGCGCTCCAGGCCAGGTAGCCCTGGACGTTGACGCCGTCCTCGATGGCGGCGGCGACGGCGGCGAGCGCGCCGGTGTAGTAGTCGACGCGGCGGGTGTCGTCACGGGTGGCGATGCCGTTCTCGGTGACGATCAGCGGCATGTCGCGGCCGATGACGTCGGCGGTGTGGCGCAGGGCGTGGCCCACGGCGGCGGGGTAGTACTCCCACCGCGTCAGCGTGCGCTCGGCGTCGTCGGGCGCGGGTACGGGGCCGTCGGGTCCGATCTTGGTGCGGGTGTAGGACTGGACGCCGATGTAGTCGTCGCCGCGGGCGGCCTCGATGAAGACGTCCTCACGGGGGCGGCGGTAGGCGGCGGTGACCTCCTCGGCTCCGGGGAGCGCCTGGTAGACCTGGTTGGCGATGGTCCAGCCGACCTGGATGTCCGGGTTGACGGCCCGCACCGCCTTGACGGCGGCGTGGTGCGCGGCGATCACCGCGTGGGTGGTCTCCTCGTCGGGCGTGGGCAGGCCCGCGGGCGGGAAGCCCTGGTCGCCCGCCTTCGCGGCGCCCGCCATCACCGCGATCATGTTGGGTTCGTTGACGGTGCAGACGTGCCGGACGCCGTCGGCGATGATCGGCGCGCAGTTCTCGACGTAGCGGGCGAACAGCTCCACGGCGCCGTCGGCGGTCCAGCCGCCGCGGTCCTCGAACCACTGCGGCACGGTGAAGTGGTGGAGGGTCACCATGGGACGCAGCCCTCGGGCCAGGGCGCCTTCCACCATGCGGCGGTAGTGCGCGAGCTCGGCCCTGGAGAAGGCGCCGGGGACCGGTTCGACGCGGGCCCACTCGACGCTGAACCGGTAGTCGGTGAAGCCGAGGCGGGCGAGCAGGTCCATGTCCTGGTCCCAGCGGTGGTAGCTGTCGCAGGCGTCCAGGCTCGGTTCGGCGATGCGGGCGGCCGGGTCGTGCTCCTTGCGCCACCAGTCGCTGTTGACGTTGTTCCCCTCGATCTGGTGGGCGGCGGTGGAGGCGCCCCACAGGAAACCGTCGGGGAAGGGCAGGGAGGTGTGGGTCATCGTCCGTTTCTGTCTCTCTGTCGGGAGGGCGGCTCGTTCGTACGGGGCCGCGGGGTCACTTCAGGCCGGCGGTCGCGATGCCCTGCGTGAAGTGGCGCTGCAGGACGACGAAGACGACCAGGACGGGCAGCACCACCAGCAGGGAGCCGGCCATGAGCATGCCGTTGCCGCCGGCGACCGTCCGGTTGGGGTCGTTGGCGAAGGTCGCGAGCGCCACCGGCAGCGTGTACTTGCCGGGGTCGTTGGTGGCCACCAGCGGCCAGACGAAGTTGTTCCACGAGCCGAGGAACGTAAAGATCGTCAATGTGGCCAGGGCGGGTTTGACCAGGGGCAGCACGATCCGCCAGAAGATGTACCACTCGCCGGCGCCGTCGATCCTGGCCGCCTCCAGCAGTTCGTCCGGCACTGACTTCATGAACTGCCGCATGAGGAAGACGCCGAAGGCGCCCGCGGCGAAGGGCAGGACGAGCCCGGCGTAGGTGTCGATGAGGCCCAGCCTGCTCATCAGCACGTACAGCGGCAGGATCAGCAGGTTGCCCGGCACCATCAGCGCGGCGAGCACGACGCCGAAGACCTTGGAGCGGCCGGCGAAGTCGAGTTTCGCGAGGGCGTAGCCGAGCATCGAGCAGAACAACAGGTTGCAGGCGGTCACGAGGACGGCCACGACCAGGGAGTTCATGAAGTAGCGGGGCATGTCGAGCTGCTGCAGCAGCTCGCCGAAGTTGCGCAGCGTCCACTGCGACGGGATCCACACGGGCGGGCTCGCCGTCAGGTCCTGCCTCGTCTTGAACGCGGACAGCGCCATCCACAGGAACGGCGTCGCCATCACCAGCAGGCCCAGCGAGGCGAGCGCGTACAGCACGGGCCGGCGGACGCGGCCCTCGCGGCGCCGGGCGGGGACGGATGCCGTGGGGACGCTCATCGGGTGTTGTCCTTCAGCAGTCGGAGCTGGAGCACCGTGACACCCATGATCACGACGAACAGGACGTACGCCATGGCGCTCGCATAGCCCATGTGGAAGAAGTTGAAGCCCTCCCTGTACATGTCCAGCGACACCGTCAGCGTGGCGTTGGAGGGCCCGCCCTGGGTCATCACGAAGGGCTCCTCGAAGACGTTGAGGTAGCCGATGGTGGTGATGACCGTGGCGTACAGCAGGGTGGGCCGCAGCAGCGGCACGGTGACGCGCCGCAGCTCCTGCCAGGCGCCGGCGCCGTCGAGCCGCGCGGCCTCCCGCACCTGGGTGGGGATCGCCTGCAGGCCCGCGATGAACAGCACCATGACGGTGCCCAGGTTCCGCCAGACGGCCATCAGGATCAGCGACGGCATGGCCCAGGCCGGCGAGCCGAGGAAGTCGGGCGCCTTCGCCCCGAGTTCGGCGGCGAGGCCGGCGACCAGGCCGTCCGACGGGTCGAGCACGAAGCGCCAGACGATCGCGACCGCGACGATGGAGGTGACGACCGGGGCGTAGAAGCCGACGCGGAAGAAGGTGCGGGCCCGATCGATGCCGTTGTTCAGCAGCAGCGCCACCAGCAGGCCGAGCACGACGGTCAGCGGCACTCCGGCGACGACGAAGTAGGCGGTGTTGAACAGGGCCGTGCGGAACGTCTCGTCGCCGAACAGCTTCACGTAGTTGTCCACGCCGACGAACTGCGCCCCCAGGGGCCGCCTGACGTCGCGCACCCCGAAGTCGGTGAAGCTCATCCAGAGCGTCGCCACGATCGGGAACAGCATGAAGACGCCGAACAGCGCGAGGAACGGGGTGGAGAACAGCCAGCCCTGCAGGTTGCGCCTGCCTCCCCGGGGCGCCCGCGCGGCGGGCGGTCGCGCGCCGCCGGCCCGCCGGGGCTTCGGCACGGCCTCGCCGCCGGGCCGTCCGGTCACGAGGGACATCCCGGCTAGCCCACCAGACCCGCGATCGCGGACTGCGCCTTGTCCAGCGCCTCCTTCGCGGAGGACGTGCCCTGGGTGACCGACCCGATGGCCTCGTCGACCTTGGAGGTGATCTCGGTCAGCTTGGGCTGGGCGGGCAGCGCCCTGGCGTTCTCCATCTGGGTGCGGAACACGGTCAGGTTCGGGTCGGTGGCGAGCGTGCCCGCCTCCCACGCCTTGACGTTGGCGGGCAGGTCCTTGGTGCGCTCGTACCAGTCGGCCTGGCCTTTGGCGTCGGTGAGGTAGGCGATGAAGTCCTTCGCCGCCGCCTTGTGCGAGCTGTCCGCCGAGATCGTGAGGCTGGAGCCGCCGGCCATCGACACCGACGTCTTGTCCGCCGGCACGGGGGCCACGGCCCACTTGCCCTTGAGGTCGGGGTAGTTGTCGTTCAGCAGGCCCACCATCCACGGGCCGCCGAAGAACATCGGCACGGCCCCGGTGTTGAAGTCCTTCGTGACGTCGTAGCCCGGCCTGAACGTCTTGTCGCTGAGCCCCTCGGCGTAGTAGGCGCCGTAGTCCTCCAGGGCCTTCACGGCGTCGGGGCCGTTGACGACGGGCTTGCCGCCGTCGTCGAGAATCGCGCCGCCCGCCGAGTACAGGAACGGGTAGAAGCTCTGCACCGCGTCCAGGCCGCTCGGCTGGATGGACAGCCCCCACTTGGCGCCGGCCTTGGCCTGGTACGCCTCGGCCGCCTTCCGCAGGTCGGTCATGGTGGCCGGGGCGCCCTTGAGCCCGGCCTTCTTCGCCAGGTCGGTGCGGTAGAATAGGACCCGGGTGTCGACGTACCAGGGGACGCCGTAGGACTTGCCTTCGTAGGTGCCCTGGTTCCAGGCGGCGGGGAAGAAGTCGCCCTGCTTGAACGCCCCGGTGTCCACCGGTTCCAGGGCGCCCATGTCGGCGAACTCGCCCAGGTAGCTCGACCCCATCTGCATCACGTCGGGGAGCTTGCCCGCGGCGGCCGCGGCGACCAGCTTCTGGTGCGCCACGTCCCACCCGACCGGGGTCACCTGGACGGTGACGTTCGGGTGGGCCTGCTGGTACGTCTTGGCGACGTCGGCGAGCTTCTCGCCCTCCGTCCCCATCGCCCAGACCGTGAGGGTCTGCTGCGCGCCGGCGTCCGCGCTCTCTTCGCCGGAGCCGCCGCACGCGGTGAGGGCGAGCGCCGACGCCAGGGCGACGGCGGCGGTCAGGGCGGGTCTGGGGACGTGGTGCATGGACGACTCCTCGTCGAGCGGGGCCGATGTAAGCGCTCTCTGTAAGCGCATACATAACTCTGTTCTCATCGCTCGGAGCATGACAAGGGGACTTCTGGTCACGTTGCCGTAACAACCGGACAGTGGACGGCCGCGGCAGGACGCCGCTCCTGGGGAGGGCGTCTCAGCGATCCCGGCGCCTGATCAGGGGCGCGCCGGCGGCGACTGACGGCGCGCGACCGGTCCGCCGCCGACGCCTTCCCGGCCGCGCACAGGCGGGCGCCGCCTCACCGCTCGGCGGCACCCGCCGCGCCCGCGGCCTCCGTGTCGCCGCAGCCGCAGCTCGTGCGGCGCACGACCGTCACGGGCAGCATCACCGACACCGGATCCCCGGTGCGCGCCCCGCTCAGCCGCTCCACGAGCAGTTCGACGGCCGCCTCCCCCAGGCGCAGCATCGGCTGGTGCACGGTGGTCAGCGAGGGACGCACCAGACGGCTGAGGGGAATGCCGTCGAAGCCCGTCACCAGCACGTCGCCGGGCACCTTCACCCCGCGCCGCTCCAGCGCGTGCAGCGCCCCCACCGCCATCTGGTCGTTGGCGAAGACGAAGGCGTCCGGCCGCTCACCGGCCCGTTCGCAGAGCGCCTCCGCGGCCCGTGCCCCTTCCGCCTGCGTCATCATCCCCACCCGCAGGGCCGGCTCCCCGGCGACCTCCACCCCCGCGTCCCCGCAGGCCGCCAGGAAGCCGCGGAAACGCGCCTCCACGTCGGGGGACTCCTCGGAGGAGCCGACATAGGCGGGGCGGCGCACGCCGTGGTCCTCGATGAGGTGACGGGTCAGCTCCCGCTGGCCGTCGAAGTTGGCGACCTCGACGTGATCCAGATGGTCCGCCGTGTCCGGGCTCTCCCGGGGCCCGGCCAGCATCACCACCGGCTGACGCCGGGAGATGACGTCCAGTTCGGCGGTCGGCACGGTCCGGGCGAGCACCGCGAACCCGTCCACCCGCCCGGCCACCTTGGCGACCAGGCTCTCCGGCCCGCCCTTCAGCGAGGCCGCGATCAGCAGCGCGTACCCGTGGCGGCGGGCGGCACGTTCCATGCCGCGAATGATCTGGTCGGAGTACAGCATCGCCGCGTCGTCGGCGTCCTCGGCCGCCTCCGCGTCCGGGTCGGAGTAGTCGGGGAAGCACAGCCCCAGGACGCCGGTGGAACGGCTGGCGAGTCCGCGCGCGTTGCCGCTCGGCACGTAGCCGAGGGCGTGGGCCACGGCGAGGACGCGCTCCCTGGTCTCGGGACGCACGGACTCGGGCATGCGGTAGACCCTGGACACCGTGGCGATGGAGACCCCGGACCGCTCCGCGACGTCGTACACCGTGGGGGCAGCCCCGGAAGCACCCATGGAAACCCTGACCCCCGCCCGTACGCACCGATGAAAGCGCATTCACACTAGATCTCGACGCCCGCGATGAGCAAGCCGCGCCCGCCGCCCGCCCGGACGCCCGGACGCCGGGACGCCGGGACGACGGGACGACGGGACCGGCGGCTATCCGGCCTCTGCAGACCGGGCGCGAGGCACGGCTTCCAGCAGTGAACGCAGCAGCCGCGCGGCCGTCTCGGCGGACACCTCGCCGGGCGTGTTCACGATTTGGGAGGCGAGCCCGTCGACGAACGTGTGCAGGATGGCCGCCCAGAGCTCCACCTGGGCGTCGGCGTGCGGGAGCGCGACCCGGCCCGGTTCGCGGACCGGCTCGTGCCCGCGCACGGCGGCGACGCACTGGCGGTAGAGCGCCCGCTGGTCGCTCCACGTCTCCGAGCCTCCTTCCGGAGGGTGCCGGCGTTCCCACTCCACGACCGCCGACCACAGCGCGTACTCCTCGCGCCGTTCGGCGTCGAGCGGCAGCATCTCCTCCACGATGTCCGCGATCTGCTCGACCAGGGAGCCGCGGGTACGGGGCCGCTGGACGCGCGGGAGGACCCGCCGCCGGAGGGCGTCGGTGGTGGCCTGCACGACGTAGGCCTGCAGCTCGTACTGGTTCCTGAAGTAGTGCCGCAGCGAACCCGTGGACCAGCCGGCTTCGGCGGCCACCCCTCGGACGGTCACGCCGGCCAGGCCGTCTCTGAGGATGACCCGGACGGCGGCCTCGCCGAGCTCGGCCCGTCGCTGGTCATGATCGACGAGTCGCGGCACCTCCACATGCTAACACGGGCGTGCTAGCTTAAATGACACGTCCGTGTTATTTCCCGTCCGCCGACTCCTGGAAGGGGACCGGTTTGCCGATCGAGACGATGGGTGCGGTGCTCGGACTGGCCCTGCTCGACACGCTGAGCCCCACCGTGATCGGAGTGACCCTCTACCTGCTGCTGGCCGGCCCGCGACGGGTGGGCCCGCCGCTCTTCGTGTACCTCGGGTCGGTCGCGGTCGCGTACTTCGCCCTGGGCGTCCTGCTCATGCTCGGCCTGGGCGCCGTCGTGCCGCTCGTCGACGGCACCGGGTGGGCGTGGGGGCAGGCCGCCCTCGGCGTGGCGCTCATCGTCGGGAGCTACTTCGTCCCCCGAGCGAACCCCGGCCGCGCGCCCGTCCCGGCCCCGTCCTTCGGCATGCGCGCGATGCTGCTGCTGGGGCTGGGGACCTGGCTGTTCGAGTTCGCGACCGCCGTGCCGTACTTCGGCGCGATCGGCATCATGACGTCGGCCGGCCTGCCCGCCGTCCACTGGGTGCCACTCCTCGTCGCGTACGTCACCATCATGGTGATCCCCGGCGTCCTGCTCCTCGCCGCCTGGACCGCCCTGGGCGAACGCCTGCGCGAACGGTTCGAACGCTGGCGGGCCAAGCTCTCGTCCGGATCCCGCGCGCTGCTGAGCTGGATCGTCTTCATAGCGGGATGCGTGATCCTGCTGGAGGCGGTGGGCACGATCTTCCCACAGGTGACGTTCCGGACTCCATGGGGATGACGCCCATAGATACAAGCTTGTATCTATACGGTAACCTGGGGTCATGACCGAACTTCCAGGGCGTGCGTCCGCGGCTCACCGGGTGTACGCGGCGACGAAGGAGCTCATCCTCAACGGCGAGCTGCCCGCGGGAAGCCTGATCAGCGAGGGCGAGATCGCCCAGCGGGTGCAGGTGAGCCGCACTCCCGTCCGCGAGGCGTTCCTCCGCCTGGAGGCGGAGGAGCTGCTGACGCTGCACCCCAAGCGCGGAGCCGTGGTGGTGCCCGTACCGCCGGGAGAGGCGGCCGACGTCCTGGAGCTGCGGCAGGCGCTGGAGCACAGCGCGGCGGAGCGCATCGCGCGCGACGGCCTGGCGGCCGAGGGTGAGGCGGCACTGCGCGAGCTCATCGCGCGTCAGCGCGAGCTCGCCGAGGCCGGGGACGTCAGCGGCTTCGCCGCGGCGGACGAGGCGTTCCACCGCGGCATCGTCGAGGCGTCGGGAAACCGGCTCGCCGCCCGCTTCTACGCGACCCTGGGCGACCGCCAGCGGCGCATGAGCGTGTCCGCGCTGCGCCCGCGACCCCACCGGCTGCACGTCCTGGCCGACGAGCACGAGACCCTGCTCGGCCACCTGGTCGCGGGCGCGAGCGACGACTTCGCCGCGGCGCTGCGCGGCCACCTCATCGCCACCCACGGCGACCCCGGCGGCGCCGTCCCCGCACCCTGACGCGGCTGCCGCCCGACCGCACAGATCCCCGAGGACATCACGTCACCATGCTCGAAACACTGCCCGCCGCCCTGCCATCGGCAGCGACCGTCCGCTCGCGTTCCTGGCCGGTGGTGGCCGCCGCCCTGTTCGTCTGCGGCTGGGGCGGCAACCAGTTCACCCCGCTGCTGCTGATGTACCGCCGGCTGGGCGGCTACTCGGCTCTCAGCGTCGACGCCTTCCTCGGCGCGTACGTGGTCGGGCTGGTGCCGGGGCTGCTGCTCGCGGGCCCGATGTCGGACCGGCGCGGACGCCGTCCCGTGCTGGTGGCCGGCACCGCCGCCTCCGCCCTCGCGAGCCTGGTGCTGTGCTTCGGCGTGGACGGCCCCTGGCCGATCTACGCCGGCCGGCTGCTCACCGGCGTCGCCGTCGGCACCGCCATGGCGGTCGGAAGCAGCTGGGTCAAGGAACTGTCCAATGGCGACGATCCCGGGGCCGCCGCGCGCCGGGCCTCGCTCTGCCAGACGGCGGGCTTCGGGCTCGGCGCGGGCGTCGCCGGCGCGCTCGCCCAGTGGGGCCCCTGGCCGATGGTGACCCCCTACGTGGTCCACGTCGCCATCACCGCCGCGGTGCCGCTGCTGCTCCTGCGGGTGCCCGAGACCCGGCCCGCCGCCGCGGGCGGGAGCGGAGGGCTGCTCCGCGCGCTGGCGCGGGATCTACGCGTGCCGGCGCCGGCCCGCAGGCGGTTCCGGCTGGTCGTGCTGCCGATGGCTCCGTGGGTGTTCGGCTCCGCCGGGCTCGCGTACGCGGTGATGCCGCAGCTGGTCGACGCGCGCGTCGGGAGCTGGGGGCTGGCGTACGCGACCGCGCTGACCGTGCTGACGCTGGGGACCGGCGCCGCCGTCCAGCCGCTGGCCAGGCGGCTGCAGGGTGCGGCGGGCACGCGGGGCGGGCGGGCCTCGGTGACGGCGATGGCGGTGATGCTGCTCGGCGTGGTGCTCTGCGCCACGAACGCGGAGCTGCGCTCCCCGTGGGTGGCGGCGGTGGCGGCCATGACGCTGGGCGCCGCCTACGGGATCGCGGTGCTCTCCGGGCTGCTGGAGATCCAGCGCATGGCCGGACCTGACGACCTGGCCGGCCTCACCGGCGTCTACTACGCGCTCGCCTACGCGGGCTTCCTCCTGCCCACCGTGCTGGCGACGCTGTCGGCGTGGTTCTCGTACCAGACGATGCTGACCGCGGTCGCGCTGGCGGCTCTGGGCTGCCTGGCCCTGGTCGTGGCCGGCACCCGCAGGGAGGCCGCCGGGTGACCCGTCAGGACGTCATGACGGGCCACCCGGTCTCGCCGGCGGGCGCTCGGGCCCTCGCTGCTCAGACCTCGTCGACGTTCATCGCCCCTTCGTTGGGGCGCCGTGCCAGATCGATGCCGAGCTCCTCCGCGGCGCGGAAGACGTCCTCGTCGGTGTCGCGCATCTCGATGGACATGCCGTCGCTGGAGAGCACCTCGACGTTGAGGCACAGCGACTGCATTTCCTTGATGAGGACCTTGAAGGACTCGGGAATGCCCGGCTCGGGAATGTTCTCGCCCTTGACGATGGCCTCGTAGACCTTCACGCGGCCCAGGACGTCGTCGGACTTGATCGTGAGCAGCTCCTGCAGGGCGTAGGCGGCGCCGTACGCCTCCAGCGCCCACACCTCCATCTCACCGAACCGCTGGCCGCCGAACTGGGCCTTACCGCCCAGCGGCTGCTGCGTGATCATGGAGTACGGGCCGGTCGAACGCGCGTG
>NZ_FOBF01000001.1:425612-673642 GCF_900109355.1 Nonomuraea pusilla | reverse complement strand
CGACCACCTCCCAATGTCGAAGAGGCAGCCAGCCTGACGGGTTCACCGCCGGAGATCAATTACCCGTCCGAGATTCGGTGACGGGCCACTAGCCGGGGCCGGTCGGGGTGGCCGCGCAGGGCAGGGCGATCGGCCTGATCGGGGAAGTACGCCCCGGGGATCGACCTCGGGATTAACCGGGGCAGGTCGCGTTGTTGCATCGAGCGCCCGGTTTCCTGACCTTGGAGGGGTTACCCGAGATGGCGCTCACGGTCTACAGCACGACGTGGTGTGGTCCCTGCAGGCGGCTCAAGACGCAGCTCGCCCGCGAAGGCATCGCCTTCGAGGACATCGACATCGAACGCGACCCGGCGGCGGCCGAGTTCGTGATGAGCGTCAACAACGGCAACCAGACGGTGCCGACGGTCGTGATCGAGACGCCGAACGGCCGCGTCGTCCGCACCAACCCCTCCGCCCTGGAGGTCAAGACCCTCCTCGGCGCCGCCTGACCCCGTAGACGCGAACCAGCCCCCGGCAGGTCTTCCGGGGGCTGGTTGAAGTGTTTACGATGGCCCGGAGGACCCGGATGCTTCCGACATCCGGGTCCTCAGTCAGTACACCTGATTGTCCAGCTTCTGCTCCAGGCGCAGGATGTCCTGCTTGAGCTCGGTGCGGAGGTCGGTGAGCCCCGCCTGCAGCGCCATGTTGTCCCGCTTGAGGTCCATGACCGCGCTGGTGATGGCGTTCGTGACGGCCTCGACGACCCTGTGCTCCGAAGCCTTGATCTTGTCGTCGATGCGCGTCTCGATGGCGGCGAACTGGAGGGCGAGCTTCTGGCGCTCAAGCTGGAGAAGCTCGTCGATGTGGGTTTCGTTCATGTCCATGACATTACCCTTTCGCTACCGAACGCGTCTTCGAGTGTACGATAAGTGACCTTTGCTTACCAGTCTCCGGTGAGGTGGTCGCCGTACCAGGTCTCGATGAGGCGGCGGGCGATCGAGACGGGGGGCGGGAGGCGCAGGGCGCCGGATTCGAGGGCGGCGGCGAGCTCTTCCCTGCTGTACCAGCGGGCCTCGGCGATCTCCTCGGCGTCGGGCGTGAGGGCCGTGGTGGTGGCGTCGGCGAAGAAGCCGAGCATGAGGCTGCGCGGGAACGGCCAGGGCTGGCTGCCGAGGTAGCGGGGATTGACGACGGTGACGCCGACCTCCTCGGCCACCTCGCGCACCACGGCGTGCTCCAGCGACTCTCCCGGTTCGACGAACCCGGCCAGGATCGACAGGCGCCCCTCCGGCCAATGGGGGCCGCGGGCGAGGAGGCAGCGGTCGTCGGCGTCGCGGACGAGCATGATGACGGCGGGGTCGACGCGGGGGAAGTGCTGGCTGCCGTCGTCGGGGCAGACGCGGATGTGGCCGCCCGCGCGCACCTCGGTGCGGGCGCCGCAGCGGGGGCAGTGGCCGTGGGTGGTGTGCCAGGCCTCCAGCGCGACGGCGTGGACGAGCAGGCCCGCGTCGCGGTCGCCGAGCAGGCCGCCCACCTGGCGCAGCCCGGCGGCGACGGGCTCGCCCTCGGGGGTGTCGCTCAGGCTGATGGGGACGGTGACGCGGCCGTTGAGGTCGCCGCCGGGGACGCCGGGCAGCGGCGCGGCCACGGCGAAGTAGGCGACCCCCTGCTCCAGGCCGAGCAGGAACCGCTCTCCCTCGGGGGCGTCGGCGGAGCCGAGCAGGACGGCCTCCACGCCGTCGCCGTTCCGCCGCACGAGGGTGTGACCGTTGTCGATCACCAGCACCCTGGTGGACGGATCGTTCCACGCGCGCTTGAGCCACTGCTCGTCGGCGCGCAGGGCCGACGAGCGGTCGATGGTTCCGCGGGCGAGGAGCAGTGGTCCGATGAGTTGCTCTTCCGCACTGGTCTCCACAGGCCACCTTTCCCGAATCCGCTGCCATCCTATGACCTCCCGGTTAGCCCGCGATTACACGGACGCGGCTCCATGGTGATCGTTCAGCGGTTAGGATCAGCGCAACTTAGGTTAGCCTTACCTGACAATCCCGGAGGTGCCTGGCGTTGCGGCTCTACCTGACCGCGCTCAAGCCGACAGATTCCGTGACGTACGGGTTCCTGCCCGCCGCGCGGGACCTGGGGTGCGACGTGACCGTCCTCACCGACCGCCCCGAGCGGCATCCCTCGGCGGTGCGCTGCGACGTGCGCGACCCCCGGGCCGTCATCGACGCCGTCGAGCACCTCGGCCGGCCCGACGCGATCTTCACCAACTCCGACCACCTGCAGGCGGAGACGGCACTCGCGGCGGCCTACTTCGGGCTCCCCGGCAAGGACTGGCGCGCCTGCCTGGCGGCCAAGAACAAGTTCCTGATGCGCAGGGCGCTGCGCGCGGCCGGGGTCGAGCACGTCCGCTCCGTACGGATCGGGCCCGCCGACCCGGTGCCCGGGGACGTGCCGTACCCCGTGGTGCTGAAGCCGCGCGAGGGGGTGGCCAGCGAGGACGTCCTGCTGGTGGAGCGCGACCTGCCCGGGGCGGTGGCGGCGCTGCGCGGGCGGCGGCCGGGCGAGACCCTCGTCGCCGAGGAGTACCTGGAGGGCCCGCTGCGCACGCTGGAGACGCTGGGCGACGCCGACGCGACGCGGGTGCTGGGCGGGTTCGCGACGACGCTGGGCCCGCTGCCGCACTTCGTGGAGGAACGGCTCGACTGGGTGCAGGACGCCGCCGACGCGCACGTCCTGGCCGCGCTGCGGGCGCTCGGCGCGGGGTTCGGCGCCTGCCACACCGAGTACGTGGTGACGGACCGGGGCCCGCGGATCGTCGAGGTCAACTACCGGGTGATCGGCGACCACTGCGACTTCCTGCTGGCCGACCTGCTGGGCGTGCCGCTGTTCGAGTGGATCCTGCGGGTGCACCTGGGCGAGCCCGTGCCGCAGCCGCCGCGTCCCTCGGGGCACGGCAGCGCGGTCAGCGTCGTCGCCGACCGGGCGGGCACGGTCAGGGCGGCGCCCGGCCCCGAGGAGGCCCGCGACGGCGACGTGCGGCTGTGGCACCGGCCGCTGCGGGCCGTCGGCGACGTCGTCGAGCCGTCCGGGACGAACCGCGACTACCTGGCCGTCGTCCGCGCGGTGGGCCCCACCAGGGAGTCGGTGGACGCCGCCGTCGCGCGCCACCTCGCCGCGCGGCCGTGGGTGATCGGGTGAGCGCCGGGCTGCGACCGATGGGCGCCACCGGGGGCACGGGCAGGGGCACGGCCGGAGTCGGGCGGGGCGGCGGGTCCAGGGAGGCGTACCTGGCGGCGCGGGTGCTGAACGCGCTGCTGCGCGAGGACTACGGCGGCCTGGCCGGGCGGGTCGCGAGGACGCGCGACGGCGTCGGCCTCCTGCTGGCCGACGGCCGGTGGGTGCGGCTGGAGCCGGGCCCGCCGTTCCAGGACTTCGTGGTCGCCCGGGACGAGCGGCTGGGGCTGGAGCAGGTGCTGGAGACGCTCGCGGAGGCGTCCGACCCGCGCGACGCGGACGGGGTGTCGGCGTTCTTCGACGAGTGCCTGGCGGCGCTGCACGCCCTCGAACTGCACGACGAGCACCGCGACGCCGTGCTCGCGCGCCGCCCCTCGTACGAGTCGCTGGCGGCGTTCGCCGACCACCCCGTGTACCCGACGTCGCGGGCGAGGATCGGGCTGTCGGAGGAGGACCTGCTGGCGTACGCGCCGGAGTTCGCCCCGGCCTTCGAGCTGCGCTGGGCGGCGGTGCCGCGCGCGGCGCTGGAGCCCGGCTCGGCCCCCGCCCTGCCCGCGGACGTCGCGCCCGGCGGTCTCGCGCTCGGCCAGGACGAGACGCTGTTCCCCGTGCACCCGCTGACGGTGGACGAGGTGCGGCGCGTCCCCGGGGTGCGCCTGCTGGACGGGCCGCGCGTCACCGTACGGCCCACGCTGTCGATGCGGACCGTCGAGGTGGGCCCGGGGACGCAGCTGAAGCTGCCGCTGCCGACCAGCACGCTGGGCGTCAGGAACCGCCGCTCGATCAGGCCGGGCACGCTGGCCGACGGCGCGCGGGCCGAGCTGCTGCTGCGCCGCCTGGCCGGCCCCGGCGTGCTGGTGGCGGACGAGCAGGCCCACGCGCACGCCGGGCACGAGTACCTGGCGTGGATGGTGCGCCGCCTGCCGCCGGGCAGGGTGGTGCCGGTGGCGGCGCTGAACGTCCCGGAGGTGCGGAAGGAGCTGGACGGCGTGCTGCCCGCCTACCTGCGCTTGCTGCTGCGGTGGAACGTGCGGCTGTTCGTCCGCTACGGCGTGGCGCTGGAGGCGCACCAGCAGAACCTGGCGCTGGTCTTCCAGCACGACGGCATGAGGCTGCTGGTCAAGGACAACGACGGCCTGCTCGCCTCGCCCGCCGCGCTGGAGGAGGCCGGGATCGACGTGCCGTCCTTCCACGACGCGCGCATGCTGACCGACGACCCGCACGCGCTGGCCGACGTGTTCGTGACGATCACGCTGCACCTGGCGGCCGCGGCGGTGGCGTTCGCGTGGCTGCCGCACGCGGAGGCGGCGGCGCTGCTGCGCGCGTCGCTCGCCGAGGCGCTGGACGAGCACGGCGACCACCCGAGGGCCCGCCTCCTGCGGGCGAGGACGCTCGACGCCGCCAGGCTCACCGCGAAGTCCATGGTCACGGCGGGGACGCTCGTCGCCAAGGAGCGTTCCGGGGCGCGTGACGTCAACAAGTTCTACGGCGCCAGCGGGCCCAACTACCTGAGGAGAGGCTGAATGCACGGACTGGCCGTCGACGCCGCGGACGCCGAGGCCGAGGAGGCGACGCTGGCCGCGCTGCTGCGCTGCTGCGTGCGGGAGGTGGCCGGGCCGCGCGGCCTGGTCTGGCCCGCTCCCCCGTACGTGCTGCTGCGCGTGGCGGGGACGCTGCTGCGGGCGCGGACCCGCGGCGGGGCGGCGCTGCGCTTCGACGGGCCGCCCGAGCGGCTGGAGGCCGGGGCGTGGCGTCCGCTGGAGGGGGACGAGCTGGTGCGGCTGGCCGAGGCGGAGCTGAGCGCGGGCGGGACGGGCAACGGGGAGTTCGCCGGGCAGGTGGCGGCGAGCAGGCAGGCCGTGGCGGCGATCCTGCGGGCGCGGGCGGGCGCGACGCCGCCCGCCGATCCCTGGCTGGCCTCCGAGCAGGCGCTCGTGCACGGGCACCCGTTCCACCCGAGCCCGAAGGCGCGCGACGGCGCGGGCTGGCTGCGGTACGCGCCCGAGGCGCACGCCCGCTTCCCGCTGCGGCTGCTCGGGGTCCGCGCGGACGCGGCGGCCGAGGCGGGCGACGTGTCCGCGCTGGACGCCCTGGGCGCGGCGCCGCCCGGCCGCCTGCTGCTGCCCGCCCACCCGTGGCAGCTCGACCTGCTGCGCCCGGCGTTCGGCGGGGAGCTGGTCGACCTGGGGCCCGGCCCGGTGGCGGTGCCGACGTCGTCGGTGCGGACGGTCTACGTGCCGGACGCGGACGTCTGCCTCAAGTTCTCGCTGGACGTGCGGATCACGAACTGCGTGCGCAGGAACGCCTGGTACGAGCTCGCGGGGGCGGTGGAGCTGACGGCGCGGCTCGGGCCGGTGTTCGAGGCGCTGCGGGCCGCGCACCCGGGCGTGCGCTGGCTGCCCGAGCCCGGCTACCGGACGCTCCAGGGGCCTTCCCGGCCGCACGAGGGGCTGAGCGTGATCGTGCGGGAGAGCCCGTGGGCGGTGTGCGACCCGGGCGTCACGCCCGTCCTGGCCGCCGCCCTGGCCGTGGACGGCGCCCCCGGCCCCTTGGACGGCACCTCGGCCTTCGACGGCGCCCCCGGCCCCTTGGACGGCGCGGCGCCGGGTGCGGCGGGTGACCCGGTCGCGTGGTGGCGGGCGTACGTGGCGGCGGTGGCGCTGCCCGTGCTCGACCTGTACTTCACGCACGGCGTCGTCCTTGAGCCGCACCTGCAGAACGTCCTGGTCGGCCTGGACGCCTCCGGCGCGCCCGCGCAGGCCGTCTTCCGCGACCTGGAGGGCGTCAAGCTCGTCGCGGGCCGCCACGACCTCGCCGGGCTGCACCCGCGCGTGGCGGAGGCGCTCACGTACGACGCCGGGCGGGGGTGGGCCCGCGTCGTCTACTGCCTGCTCGTCAACCACCTGACGGAGATCGCCGCGACGCTCGCCGGGCCCGACGACGTCCTGCTGCGGGAGCTGTGGCGGGCCGCGCGTGACGTCCTGGACGGCCACGCGGGCGTCCTGGGCGGGCCGCTGCCCCTGCGCGACCTGCTGGCGGGGGCGCCGCTCCCCGCCAAGGCGAACCTGCTGGTGCGCTGGGCGCGGGCGGCCGACCGCGGCGCCGGGTACGTCCCGATCGCGAACCCGCTCGCATGATCGGCCCGAGGATCGAGGAGGCCGCGCGGCGGCTCGGCGAGGCGCCCGCCTACCTGTACGACCTGCCCGCGCTGGACGAGCACGCCGCGTCGGTGCGCGCGGCCCTGGACGGGGTCGAGCTGTACTACGCGGTCAAGGCCAATCCCGACCCCGAACTGCTGCGCGTGCTGGCCGGGCACGTGGACGGCTTCGAGGTGTCGTCGGGCGGCGAGCACGCGCACGTCGCCGCGCTGTTCCCCGGCAAGCCGCTGGCGCTGGGCGGGCCCGGCAAGACCGACGCCGAGCTGCGCCTGCCCTGCCACCGGCTGCACGTGGAGTCGCCGAACGAGCTGCGCCGCCTGCTCGCCACGGGCCGGGAGGCGGACGTGCTGCTCCGCGTGAACCCGGACCTGCCGGTGGAGGGGGCGGCGCTCACGATGAGCGGCCCGTTCGGCATGGACGAGGCGGGCGTGGCCGAGTGCCTGCCGCTGTTCGGCCGGCGGGTGCGGCTGCGCGGCCTGCACAGCCACCTGGCCAGCGGCCTGGACGCCCCGGCGCTGCTCGCCCTGGCCCGCAGGCTTCTGGACGGCGAGCACGCCGAGGTGAACCTGGGCGGCGGCATGGCGGTGTCGTACGCGGCGCCGCGGGAGCGGTTCGACTGGGCGGAGTACGGGAGGGGCCTCGCGGCCCTGAACCGGGGCGGGCGGACGCTGCGCGTCGAGCCTGGACGGTCGCTGACCGCCTACTGCGGCTACTACGTCACCAGGGTCGTGGACGTGAAGCGGGTGCGCGGGAAGGCGTACGCGGTGCTGCTGGGCGGCACCCACCACCTGCGCACGCCGGTGACGAAGGGGCACGACCAGCCGTTCGGGGTCCTGCCCACCGGTTCGGGGCCGGGGCTCGACGGCGAGCCGGTCACGCTCGTCGGGCAGCTCTGCACCCCGAAGGACGTCTTCGCCCGCGACGTCGTGACGTCGGCGCGGGTCGGGGACACCGTGGTGTTCGCGATGGCCGGCGCCTACGCCTGGAACATCTCGCACCACGACTTCCTCATGCACGCGAAGCCGGCGTTCCACTACCTACGGCTGTGACGAGGGCACCGACTCGATGAGCGCCACCAGCCCGGCCTCGTCCAGCAGGTTCACCGGGCGCACCGTGAGGTTCGCCCGGACGTAGTGGAAGGCGGCGCCGACCCGCTCCAGCGGCACGCCGGCGAGCTGCGACCAGGCCAGCCGGTACGCGGCGAGCTGCACGGCCGCCGCCTGGGCCGCCTTCCCCGAGGGCGGCTCGCCGGTCTTCCAGTCGACCACCTCGTAGCCGCCGCCCGGCAGCTCGAAGACGGCGTCCATCCGGCCGCGCACCAGCCGGTCGGCGATCATCGTCTCGAACGGCACCTCCAGGTCGAGCGGCCGCCTGCCGGCCCACTCGCTGTGCTCGAACAGCTCCTGGAGCTCGGCCAGCCGCACGTCGGCCTCCTCCGGCTCCGGCGGCTCGTCGAGGAGCTCGAAGTCGTCGATGAGGCGCTGCTGCCCCCACCGGGTCTCCAGCCACCTGTGGAACGAGGTGCCGCGCCTGGCCAGCGGCGCCGGCTTGACCGGCACGGGCCTGCGGATCCTGCGGGCCAGCTCGCGGGCGTCGGCGGCCAGCGTGACCAGCGACGACACGGTCAGCTTGGCGGGCAGCTCGACGATCGTCGCGGGCTTGCGGCGGTGCAGCTCGCGCTCGCGCAGCAGCAGGTCCGCGTCGCGTTCCCAGGCGCGTACGCGCTCCTCCTCGAACGGCCGCAGCGGCTCGTCCTCGGCCGGGGGCAGCGTGCCGGCGAGCGCGTCCTCGACGAGCCTCGCGCCGTCGAGCACCGACTCGTAACGCAGCCCTTCGGGGGTGACCGGCCAGACCGCCGCGGCGGGCTCCTCCAGCAGCGGGTTCGTGGCGCCCTCGGCGAGGTCGGGCGCCCAGAACGCCACCTTGTCGGCGGTGTCGCGGATCTCCAGCAGGAAGTCGGACGGCTCCAGCGGCCTGGTGGCGCTCCCCCACCGGTAGCCGGAGGCGATGAGGTGGTAGTGCGCCCGGGTGACGGCCACGTACGCGAGCCTGCGCTCCTCCATCAGGTCGCGGTCGCGGCACTGCTCCTCGAACGCGGCCAGCTCCTCCTTGCCCAGCCCGGTCAGGCGGGGCAGGTCGGCGGCGTCGCCGCGCAGCGGGTACGGCAGCTTGCGCGGGTTGTCGGTCCAGCGGCTGTTGGTGACCGGGGTGGCGGGGAACATGCTGCCGGTGGCGATCGTGCCCTTCGAGCTGACCAGCTGCGACAGGCCGGGCACGACCACGACAGGCCACTCCAGGCCCTTGGAGGCGTGCACGGTCATCAGCTTCACGCTGTTGCTCTCGCCGACCCTGCCGCCCTCCAGCCCGAACTCCTCGGTCTCGGCCGCCTGCAGGTAGGCGAGGAACGCGCCCAGCGTGGGGTCCTCGGCGTCGCCGGCGAACCTGGACGCGGCGTCGAGGAAGGCGTCGAGGTCGGCCCTGGCCGCGAACGCCCCTGCCGTGCCGGCGCGGGCGGCGACCTCGATGTCGATACCGAGCCTGCGCTCCACCTCGGTGATCAGGTCGGGCAGCGGCTGCGCCGCGTGCGCCCTGAGCTGGCGCAGCTCGTGGGCGAGCGCGACGAGCCTGGTGCGGGCCAGCGGCGAGTACTCCTCCAGCCACTCGGCCCTGTCGGGCAGCTCGTCCAGGGCGTCGATGAGGCTGCCGCGCTCCTCCGCCAGGTCGGCCACCACCTGGTCGAGCGGGTCGTCCCTGCGGTCGCTGTCGCGCAGCTCGCGGGCGAGCTGCCTGGCGTGCTCGCCCAGCACCCGCAGGTCGGCGGGGCCGATGCGCCAGCGCGGGCCCGCCAGCAGCCTGGCCAGGGCGTCGCCGGCGGTGGCGTCGTAGAGCACGCGCAGGGTGGCGACGATGTCGCTCACCTCCGGCACGGTCAGCAGGCCGCCCAGTCCGACCACCTCGACCGGGATGTCGCGTTCCTCCAGCGCCCTGCGCAGCACGGGGAACTGCGACCGCTTGCGCGCCAGGATCGCGACGTCCTGCGGCTGGAGCGCGAGGGTCTTCTTGCGCTCGCGTTCGCCCCACGGCATGCCGTCGGGCGCGACCTCCTGGCCCAGCAGCCGGGCGACGCCGTCGGCGATCCATCCGGCCTCGTCCTCGGCGGTCTCGTGGAAGGCGCAGGTGACCCGCCCGCGGTCGACGCGGTTCGGGCCGGGCACGAGCACGGGCACCTCGCGCGCCTCCATGCGCAGCGGCAGCTGCACCCGGGCGGCCACGTCGAGCACCCTGTCGCCGTTGCGGAAGCTCACGCTGAGCTGCCTGACGGGGGCCTGGTCGCCGCTGCGGGTGCGGAAGTCGGAGGCGAACCTGCGCAGGTTGCCCGCGGAGGCGCCGCGCCAGCCGTAGATCGACTGGCAGGGGTCGCCGACGGCGGTGACGGGGTGGCCGCCGCCGTACAGGGCGCGCAGCAGGACGAGCTGGGCGTGGCTGGTGTCCTGGTACTCGTCGAGCAGCACCACCGCGTAGCGGGACCGCTCGATCTCGCCGACCTCCCCGTGGTTGGAGGCGATGCGGGCCGCCAGCGACATCTGGTCGCCGTAGTCGATGACCTCGCGCCCGCGCTTGAGCCGCTCGTACGCCTCCACGAGCGGCAGCAGCTGCTCCCTGGCGTCCTGGACGGCGAGCGGCCTGCGCTGGGCCTGGACGGTGCGTCCCGGCAGCGCCGCGAACCGCTCGCGCAGCCACTCCCCCACCCCGCGCACGTCGGCGGGCGAGCGCAGGTGCTCCGACAGCTCGCCGGCCAGCTCCAGCAGGGCGGCGGTGACCGACGGCGGGCCCAGCTCGACGCGGTCCATCGGCCCGTCGTACAGGGCGACGACGCGGGAGGCGAGCTGCCACGACACGGCGGGCGTGACGAGCCGCATGGTGGGTTCGAGCGCCTCCCGCAGCGCGTGGTCGGTGACCAGGCGGGCGGCGTAGGCGTGGTAGGTGGAGACGGTCGGCTCGCTGTCGAGCGCGCCCGGCTCGACCAGGCCCGCCTCGGCCAGCCCCTGCAGGCGCTCCCTGACCCTGGTGGCGAGCTCGGCCGCCGCCTTGCGGGTGAACGTGAGCCCGAGCACGTTCTCGGGCCTGACCAGGCCGTTGGCCACCAGCCAGACCACGCGCCCGGCCATGGTCTCGCTCTTGCCGGAGCCGGCGCCCGCCATGACCACCATGGGTTCGAGCGGGGCCTCGATGACGGCGGCCTGCTCGGGCGTGGGCGGCAGGATGCCCAGCTTCTCCGCCAGCTCGACGGGCGTCAGCACACCTGCCCCCCGCCGTCGTTGACGGGGCAGCTCGCCTTGGCGGCGCAGGTGCGGCAGCCGTCGTTCACCTTCGCCTGGAAGAACGGGCCGGACATGCCGGTGGCGACGGTCTCGACGAGGTCCTTGGCCCAGTTCGGGTCGCGGTCGTCCGCGAGCGCGTCCTGCTTCTGCTCCAGCGCGTCGTTCTTGCCGGCGGCCTTGCCGAGCTGCACGAGCGCGGCGCCGCCCGGCTCGGTCATGCCGTGCCTGGCGAACGCGCCCAGCAGGGCGGCGAGCTGGTAGACGCCGAGCTGCGGGTGGCGGTCGAGCTCGCCCGGCCTGGGCTTCGAGCCGCCGGTCTTGAGGTCGATGATCACCGCCCGGTTCCCCGCGTCGCGCTCCACCCGGTCTACCCGGCCCCTGATCTGGACGCCCTCCGCCACCGTGGCGGTGAACGCCTCCTCCCAGGCGACCAGCTCGCGCGGGTTCTCCTTGTGCCAGCGCAGGAACTTGCCGATCATCTGCTCGGCCACCTGGCGCTGCTTGCGGTTGTACCAGACGCCGCCGAAGTCGAGCTCGTTCCAGACGGCGTCGAGCCGTTCGCCGAGGAGGTCCTCGCTGGGCAGGTCGGTGGCGGCGAGCACGGCCAGGGCGTGGATGACGTTGCCGAGTCCCTGCGCGGTGCTGGTGCCGGCCGCGCCGACCGCGGTCTCCATCAGCCAGCGCAGGCCGCACTTGGTGAAGCTCTCGACGGCCGACGGCGAGATCGTGACGACGCCGTCCGACCAGCTCAGCGGGCGGTCGTCGGACATCGGGGTCAGGGCGTACCAGTCGTTGGGGTGGGCTCCCTGGACCCCGGCCGCGGCGAGCCTGGCGAGCTGCCGGGCGGCCTTCTGCCTGACGACGGCGGGCCTGGTGGGGTCGGTGACGGCGCTGCGCAGGTCGGCGACGAGCGCGGACATGGTGAGCCAGCGGGCGCGGTCGTCGACCGTGGCGGACCCGACCGCGCCGGGCGCCAGCTCCGACAGGAACCTGGACGGCCGCTCGTCGGTGTCCTCCCCGCCGACGGCCGTGACGACCAGCCTGCGCCTGGCCCGGGTGACCGCCACGTAGAACAGCCTGCGCTCCTCGGCCAGCAGCTTCGACACCAGCGACGCGGCGTTGGGCTCGGCGCCCTCGGCCACCTCGACGAGGTCGTCGACGCCCAGCATGGAGCCGCGCAGCCGCAGGTCGGGCCAGACGCCCTCCTGCACGCCCGCCACGACGACGACGTCCCATTCGAGCCCCTTGGCGCGGTGGGCGGTCAGGACGCGCACGGCGTCGCCGTCGGGCGCCCGCTCGGCGAGCGTGTCGCCGGGGATCTCCTGGGCGGCCAGGTCGTCGAGGAACACCTCCGCGCCGGCCCTCGGCATCCGGTCGGCGAACCTGGCGGCGTGGTCGAAGAGCGCGACGACGGCGTCGAGGTCGCGGTCGGCCTGCGCCCCCCTCGGGCCGCCCGCGAGGCTCAGCTCGGTCCAGCGCTCGGCCAGGCCGCTGGCGTGCCAGATGGTCCACAGGAGGTCCTCGGCGCCGGCCTGCCGGGCGGCGGCCTCGGCGGCGGAGGCCAGCAGCCTGGCGACGCGCTCGGCGGGCAGGGCGACGTGCGGCTCGACCCTGGTGAGCTCGCGCGGGTCGCGCAGCGCCGCCACCAGCAGCTCGCCCGACGACCTCGGCCGCCGGTGCGCGCCGCCGCCGCTTTCGCCGCCGCCTTCCGCGTCGCGGGCGCTTCCCGCTGCGCCTTCGCCGAGCGTGGCCGCGGCCTCGTTCTCGGCGATCTTCAGGGAGCGGCGCAGCCGCCGCACGCCGATCATGTCGGTGCCGCCGAGCGGGCCCGTCAGGAGCTCCTCGGCGACCGCCTCGTCCAGCACGGACGGATCGAGCGCGACCCTCAGCACGGTGAGCAGGGGCCGTACGCCCGGCTCCTGGGCGATGGGCACCTCGTCGCCGGCGATCATCGTGGGCACGCCGGCGTTGACGAGCGCCCGGCGCAGCAGCGGCACCTGCCGCTTGGCCGAGCGCACCAGCACCGCCATGCGGTGCCAGGGCACCCCGTCGATCAGGTGGGCGCGGCGCAGCGTGTCGGCCACGATGGCGGCCTCCTGGCTGGTGCTGTCGGCCAGCAGCACCCGCGCCTCGCCCTCCTCGGCGCCGGGCGGGGCCACGAGGTCCCTGTGGCCGTGCGAGCGCGCCTGCCCGGCCCCCGGCTCGTGGCCGAGGCCGGGCAGGGGCGGCTGGTGGCCGAGGCCGGACAGGACCGGCTGACGGCCGGTGCCGGGCGGGGCCGGTTGACGGCCGGTGTCGGGCAGGGGCGCGGCGGGCAGGCGCTCGGCCACCCTCCTGGACGCCGCCAGCAGGTTCGGGCCGCTCCTGCGGCACACGCGCAGCGCCACCACCGGCGCCCGGCGGCCGTGGAGGGTGCGGAAGCGCTGCGGGAAGCCGAGGATGCCCTGCACGTCCGCGCCGCGGAAGCCGTAGATCGACTGGTCGGGGTCGCCCACCGCGACCAGGTCGCGCCCGTCGCCCGCGAGCTGCGTCAGCAGCAGTTCCTGCGCGGGGTCGGTGTCCTGGTACTCGTCCACGAAGACCACGTCGTGCGCGGCCCGCTCGCGCGCCCGCACGTCGGGGTCGGTGAGCAGCCCGGCGGCGGCCCTGATCAGCTCGGCGTAGTCGAGCGCGGGCTCGGGGTCGAGGTCGAACCTGAGCTGGTAGCGCTCCAGGAAGCGCCCGGCCGCCACCCAGTCGCCCCGGCCGTGCACGCGGCCCAGGGCCACGAGGCGGTCGGCGTCGAGGCCGCGTTCGGCGGCGCGCGAGAGGAAGTCCCTGAGCTCCTGGGCGAAGCCGCGGGTCTTCAGCGCCTCGCGCAGCGAGTGCGGCCAGCCGCCCGCGCCGTCCTCCAGCTCGCCGTGCAGCAGGCGCCGGATCTCCAGCAGCTGCTCGGGGCCGCTCAGCAGGCGCGGCGGCGGCTCCCCCGCGAGCACGGCCTCGCGGCGCAGCAGCGCGTACGCGTACGAGTGGAAGGTGAGGGCGAGCGGCGTGCGGGTGGTGCGGCGCAGCCGCGCGGTGACGCGCTGGCGCAGCTCCTGGGCAGCCTTCCTGCTGAACGTCAGGATGAGCACCCGCTCGGGATCGACGCCGCGCCGCTCGATCCTGTCGACGACGCTCTCGACGATCGTGGTGGTCTTGCCGGTGCCGGGGCCGGCCAGGACGAGCAGCGGGCCGCCCGGGTGCGCGACCACGGCACGCTGGTGCTCGTCGAGCACAGGGGGCGCAGCGGGCCCGTCGCTCGCGCGGCGTACCAATCGCCAGGTCTGACCACTCACAGCACTAGATTCCATCAGACCACAGGGGTAGATCGTGCCGAGTTGACCGGCCTGCCCGCGCGATTGGCCCACGCTACCGGCGAAAGGCGTCCCCATCCCGCCGACACGCCGTCCCTCCGCGCAGCGCCGCGCGTCACGCAGGGTCGGGTCTTGTAACGTTCCGTGCATGCGCTGGCAGGTCCATTCCGAGAAGTCCCTGTACACCGACCCCTGGCTGGACGTCCGGGCGGCGGACGTGGAACTGCCCGACGGGCGGCGGTTCGACCACCGGGTGATCCGCACGCCGCCCGGGGCTGCGGCGGTGGTCACCGACGACGGGGACCGGGCGCTGCTCATCTGGCGGCACCGCTTCATCACCGACAGCTGGGGCTGGGAGATCCCCATGGGGCAGGTCGACGAGGGCGAGGCGCCGCACGCGGCCGCGGCCAGGGAGGTCGAGGAGGAGACCGGCTGGCGTCCCCGGTCGCTGCGGCCGCTGCTGTGCGTCCAGCCGAACAACGGCTTCACCGACGTCGTGCACCACGTCTACCGGGCCGACGGGGCGACCCACGTCGGCCCGCCGAGCGACCCGTGGGAGGCCGAGCGCGTCGAGTGGGTGCCGCTGTCGTCGGTGCCGAAGCTGGCCGGGGAGGGCTCGATCGTCTGCGGCACCACGCTGGCCGCGCTGCTCTACGTCATGGCCGAGTCCGGCATGCCGGGCACGGGCGGCGGGCCGGGCCGCCGCCCGGCCTGAGCCTCGCAGCCGTCAGGAGAAGAGGCGGTCGACCACGCGGGCCGTGGCCTTGCCGTCGTCGCGCGGGGCGAACGCGGCGCGGAAGGCGTCGTAGCGGTCGGCGTGGGCGGCGGCGACCTCGTCAATCGAGCGCAGCGCCTCGATCACCTCGGCGGAGGTCGACAGCACCGGCCCGGGCGCCTGCTCGGGCAGGTCGATGTAGAGGCCGCGCTTGGACGAGTACTTCGCCAGGTCGTACGCGTAGAGCACGACGGGCCGCCCGGTCGCGACGAAGTCGAACATCGCCGACGAGTAGTCGGTGACGAGGACGTCGGCCACGAGCAGCAGATCCGCCATATCCGGATATGTCGTGACGTCGTGGGCGATGTCGGGGACGGCGGGCACGGCCTGCATCGGGTGGGCGCGCACCAGCAGCTCGTGGTCGGCCCCGAGCGCCTGGCGCGCCTTGGCCAGGTCGAGCTTCACCATCGCGTTCTTGCGGTCGTAGTCGCGGTACGTCGGGGCGTACAGCACCACGCGCTTGCCCTCGGCCAGGCCGAGCCGCTCGCGCACCGCCGCCGCCAGCGCCTCGCGCTCGG
Organism: Nonomuraea pusilla; assembly: GCF_900109355.1. Lineage (GTDB taxonomy): Bacteria > Actinomycetota > Actinomycetes > Streptosporangiales > Streptosporangiaceae > Nonomuraea > Nonomuraea pusilla. Next base: position 658,321 of record NZ_FOBF01000001.1, on the reverse strand, counting down.
GCGAGGCCAGCACGTCGTTGCGCGGCAGCCCGCTCTCCAGGATCTCGCCCTTGTAGCCGAACGCCCTGCGCATGATCTCGCTGGCCCACGGCGACTGCGACAGCAGCAGGTCCCAGCCGCGCACCTCCGCCGCCTGCCGGTGCCAGATCGGCGGCCTCGGGTCGCGGGTCATGTGCGGCAGGTCGTTGCCGATGCGCTTGGCCGGGGTGCCGTGCCAGGTCTGCAGCACCACCTGGTCCTCGCGGGCGCGGAACCAGGCCGGCAGGAACGCGTTGGTGACGATGTGGCGCGACCGCGCCAGCGCGGCGTGGTGCTCCCTGCTGCCCGCCCGCACCACGGTGGCGGGGCCGGGCGGGACGAACGCGCCGTCCTTGACGATCCAGATGTGCTCGCGGTCGTCGCCCCTGCGCAGGCGCTCCTCGTAGACGGCGCGGACGCTGTCGGCGTACAGCCGGCCGTCGTTGACGACGTACACGGTGGCGTCGTCGAGCGGCTCGGTGCGCTGGGCCGGGTAGAAGACGCGGCGCAGCACGTGCGTGCCCGCCACGCCGCGCTCGTCGGCCGGGCGGTCCTCCTCGGAGGTCAGCACGGGCACGTCGAAGCGGGTGGACAGCATCCGGTAGGAGCGCCCGTCGAAGTCGCGCGGCGTCTCGTCCAGGCCGGGCAGGGCGGCGTGGTCCATGCGCAGCGGGACGATCTCACCCGACGGGTGGCGCAGGGACATGTTCCAGGTGCCGGACGCCAGCGGCACCGCCTCGCCGAACCGGTCCATCGCCGAGGGCGTGACGCGTACGGTGAACTCCTCGCCGGAGCGCTCCATCGGCAGCACGTACGACAGGCCGGAGCGGTGGCGCAGGGTGAGCGCGCGGGGGCCAGGGGCGTCGGGGTAGTGCCCGCGCAGCACGAGCGCCGGCCCGTCCCACACCGCCGAGGTGATCACGGGGCGGATGCGGTGGGCCGAGACGACGACGCGGTCGCGCCGGTCGCCCAGCACGGTGATCTCGCGGTCGCCCACGGCGGTGCGGGTCTCGACCAGGTCGCCCAGCATGACCGACGCCGCCGGGTCGCCCTTGGGCTCGACCCAGAGCCTGCGGCCGTCCTTCTCGTGGAGCAGGGCGGGCACGGCCAGCGTGACGAGCACCTCGGTGCCGCCCGCCACCGGCGTGAAGTCGGCGGCGATGCGGTGGCCGCCCAGCCGGGCGTGGCCCTTGGTGACGGTGCGTCCGGACAGGAAGATCTTCAGTTCGAGCCGCTCGTCCTCGACGGAGACGGCGGTCAGCTCGGCCCTGTTCGGCTGGAGCACGACCTGGAGCGCCCGGTCGGACGTCCAGACGGGCCGCGCCCACCAGCCGGGACGGAGCTGCAGCCCGGCGGGCCGCTCGGTGCGGCCGACGGACGCGCCGCGCAGCAGGCCCGTGGCCCGCGCGCCGCGGCTCCAGAAGACGATCTCAGCCCGCCAGGTGGTGGTGTCGGCCACGGCGGGACGGTGGCGCATCCGCCTGCGCACCCCGGAGACGACGCCGCGCACGGCGCCGCGCCAGCGCAGCGCCCACGGGTTCAGCTCGGCGGTGAAACCCGACCAGTCGTAGTTGCAGCCGGGCTCGCGGGCGCCGTGGGTGGCCTCGGGCGCGAGGATCCTGCGGGTGCGCAGGCGCACGGGCGGCAGCCAGCGGGGGCCGCGCAGCACCACCGTGGCGCGGTTGAACCTGCGGCTGCGCACGGACAGGCCCGCCAGGTAGGCGAAGCCGGTGATGCGCAGCCTGCCGCCGTCCCAGACGATGTCGTCGATGTGGGTCACCGGCACCAGGTCGGCGCGGCGCAGGCGGTACAGGTCGGCGGGCAGCTCGTCGTGGAGCGGCAGGTCGGCGTACCAGCGCAGGCCCTTGCGGATGCGCCTGGACGGCTCGGCCGCCGCGGCGACGACGGTGGCGAGGGTGTCGCCCTCGACGAGGTCGGCCTCGGGACGGGTCTCGATGAGGTGGCAGATGAGCCGCCTGGCCACGGGCAGCTCGCGCTTGACGCGCGGATCGACCGCCGCCAGGTAGGGCTTGACCAGCGCGAGCATCTCGCGCCTGCGGGCGGGGCCGCGCTTGACCGCCAGGTCGATGCGCGTGCCGAGCGGGCCGCTGAGCACGTCGGAGTCGAACGCCGCGTCGCGGCCCCCAGGACCCACGGCGCGCATGACCGCGTCGAGCGGCTCGCCCCGATCGCACAGGTCCTGGACAGCCTTCAGACGGTCGGCGAGCTGCTCGCCGCCCTGGCTCTGAGCTGGGACGCCGGTTCCCATCGGGGAGGCCATGGGGGAGGCACCGCCTTTCGGGCCGCCGTCATTGTTCAGCCCATGGTAACGGGCGTCACATGCTACAGATTCGCGTCGAAAGCGAAATCGCATGTCAAATTGGTTACTGAGAATCCGCTGAACGCCCGTCCCAGCGGGCCAGCCGCATGTCCACCCGCTCGCCGCGCAGCGGAGTGCCCTCCTCGCGCCAGTGCGCCAGGCAGCGCAGCAGGTGGTCGGGGGCGGCCCCGGTGCCGTCGGAGTGCACCACCCGCCACCACGGGACGCCGCCGCCCCAGACCGCCATCACCCTGCCCACCTGGCGCGGGCCGCCCTCACCGAGGTACTCGGCGACGTCGCCGTACGACATCACCTTGCCGGGCGGGATGCGCTCGATCAGCTCCAGCACCCGCTCGGCGTACGGGCTCACGGGCTCCATGCCGCCGGACCGGCCTCGATCATCTCGTCGAGCTTGCCGAGCTCCGTGACGCCGCCGCCGGCGAACACCTCGACGACGCCGTCGCGCAGCGCGTACACCTCGCCGTCCTCGCCCACCAGGCGGGCGCCGAGCAGGTGCGTCAGCCGTACGAGTTGCGCCACCTGCCAGTCCGAACCCGGCTCGCCGATCACCTGGCCGCGCCACCTGGCCACGCCGTGCGCGGCCGCGCCGTGCCTGGCCACGATCTCGTCAGCGCCGTGCAGCTCGAAACCCGCTGGTGCGATGGCCTTCGCGACCTCCGCGAAGGCGAGTGGCGCCTCGTGCACCACCCGCAGCTCGTATCCCATGAGGCGGGACCATAGCGGATCTTCAGTCCCTTCGTTGTTGGAGCACGATGATCGCACCACAGAACATGACCAACGCCACCAGAACCGCCCCGGAGTAGAGCCACAGCCGCCACGGATCGGCCCCGGGACGCGTCGGCGCCGGGGAGTCCTCGCCCTGGCCGAAGTGCTGGACCGGCGCCTCCAGCGCGCGCCGCTGCCCCGTCAGCCGGCCCGCCGCCTCCAGCGCCGCCGCGGCGTCCACCACGCCGAACCCCGTGCCGTCGTCGTACCCCGCCGCCGGCCTGCCCCTGGCGCTCGCCGCCAGCGCCTGCGCCACCTGCTCCGGCGGCAGGTCGGGATAGCGCGACTTGACCAGCGCCGCCACGCCCGCCACGAGCGCCGCCGCCGGGCTCGTGCCCTCCGTCAGCTCGTAGCCGCCCGACCGCTTCACCACGGGCACGTCCACGCCGGGCGCGCCCACCAGCACCGACAGGTTGTCGCTGCTGAACGACGCCTTCCTGCCCTGCCGGTCCACCGCCGCCACGCCGACCACCCCCGGATAGCCCGCGGGGAAGCTCCAGTACGACGTGCCCTTCTCCTTCGCGTACTGCGTCTGGCCGTCGTTGCCCACGGCCGCGACCAGCACGACGCCCTTGCCCAGCGCGTACGACACCGCCTCACGCTCCGAGCGCAGCGGGCCGTACGAGCCGATCGACATGTTCACGACCTTCGCGCCGTGGTCGGCCGCGTACCGCAGCGCCCTGGCCAGAGGACTGTCGGCGCCCTGCCGCTCGTCCTGCGGATCGACCAGGCCGGCGCGCGGGTCCTCCTCCATCGCGAGCGGCAGCGACAGCACGCGCGCGCCGGGCGCCACGCCGACGAACCCGCCGTCAGCGCCGGAGCCGGCGATCAGCGCCGCCATGGCGGTGCCGTGCCTGCCCGGCTCCACCTCCTCGTCCGGGCCCGCGCCGCTCATGTCGGGGCCCAGCGTCACCCGGCCGCGCAGCTCCTTGACCTGGGCGTCCACGCCGCTGTCGACGACGGCGACCGTGACGCCCTCGCCCTTGGTGACCGTCCAGGCCCGCTCCACGTCGAGCGCGTCCAGCACCCACTGCTGCTGCTCCCTCACGGGGACGGCGCTCGGGCCCGCCAGTGCGATCAGCGCCGCGACGAGCGCCCGCACGGCGGTCAGCACACGTTCCCCTGCGTGCACGGCGGCACCTTCGGGGGGTCCGCGAGGAAGTACGCGATCTGGTTGCCGACCGACTTCGCCGCCGGCCACAGCTCGCTGTGGAGGATCTCCTCGGGCGGCACCGCCGCCCTCGCGCGGCCGTCGGCGTACCCGGCGGTCGAGAACACGAGGTACGGCCCCGCGCCCACCCACCCGGTGCGCTGCCGCTGCGCCGCACCGAACCGCTCGGTCACCGTGCCGGGGAACGCCACGGGCAGCACGCCCACCCGGTCGTCCTGCGTGAGCTGCTCGCCCGCCGACACCCTCGCCTCCTCGTCCTTGAGCACCGCCACGCCCACCGTGATGACGAACGTGGAGGTCTGGTCCACGTACGTGGCCCTCAGCATCGTGACGCAGCCGTGGTCCCTGAGCACGTGGGCGACCGACGGGTCGGCGGCCTTGGCGCACTCGGTCTCCGGCGCGATGCCGACGCGCCTGGCGTACTGCTGCGCCCGGTCGAGCCCGAGGTACTTCACCTCCTCGGGGAAGACGCCCGTGGCGGGCCACGCCTGCCAGCGCCTGGCGATCTCCTCCTGGCGGTACCTGTTCTGCTCGGCCTGCGTGAGCGGGCGCGAGCGCGTCTCGCCCAGCAGCCCGACGGTGCCCAGCAGCACCACGAAGGCCGACACGGCGATGATGACGCCGAGCAGCGCCACGAAGACGCGCCGGTACCTGATGCCCTGCTGGAGGGCGTCCAGTTCGGCGCGCTGCCTGGCCGCCGCCAGCCGCCGCGAGCCCGCCGCGGGCCAGGAGCGCACCCGCGATCCGCGCCCGGAGGCGCCGAGCGGGTTCCTCCGTCCCGGCGTGCCCGCTCCCCCGGCGCGCGGCAGCCCTGAGGTGGACCTACGTGCCCTCACCACCGCCTCGCTCCCGCGTCCGCTCCGTGCCTTTTTCGTCCCCCTTCGGGGGCGGATCATGCGTCTTGCGGCTCCGGCGCCCTGCGCACCCTTCTGACCAGCACGAAGATGAAGCCCAGCGACGCGACCGCCCCCGCGCCCGACGCGCCGGCGGCCCACAGGTGGATCGTCGCCCGCGTGCCGTCCCTGCGCACCACCCTGATCGGCCCGGCGTGCCCGCCGCCGAACGGCTGCGACGGGTCCTGCGCCTCGCCGCCCGCCGCGGTCTCCGTGTGCCTGGCCAGCCGGCCCGCCTCCGCCAGCGCCCTGGCCGCGTTCACCACCCCGAACCCGGTGGCGGTGTCGTACCCGCCCGGCGGGCTGTCGGTGGCGCTGGCCGTCAGCGCCTGCACCACCAGCGGCGGCGCCATGCGGGGGTACTTCGCCCTGATCAGCGCCGCCACGCCCGACACGAGCGCCGTCGCCTGCGAGGTGCCCCTCCCCACCCAGTACGCGTCGCCCGGCCCTGCGCCCATGATGTCCACGCCCGGCGCCGCCACCACGACGCTGGAGTTCCAGTTGGAGAACCCGGCCCTGCGCAGCCGCCGGTCGGTCGCCCCCACGGACACCACGCCGGGGAACGCCGCCGGGTACGAGTACGGCGCGAACCCCGACGCCGCGGCGGCCCGGTCGCCGTCGTTGCCCGCGGCGGCCACCAGCACGACGCCCTTGGAGATCGCGTAGCGGATCGCCGCGCGCTCCTCCCTGGTGGCGAGCTCCTTGGAGATCGACATGTTGATGACGTCGGCGCCGCGGTCCACGGCGTAGCGGATGCCGCGGGCGACCACGTCCTCGAACCGCTCGGCCGTGTTGAACTCCTTGAAGCCGGGCTCCTCGTCCTCCAGGATCACCCGGACCGACAGCACCCCGGCCCGCGGCGCCACGCCGATGACGCCGCGCCTGCCGCCCGGCCCGTGCCCGTGGCCCGCGATGAGCGACGCCATGTACGTGCCGTGCAGGCGGCGCGGCGCCACCCCCGGCGGGTTGGCTCCCTCGGTGAAGTCCTCGCCCACGGTGACGGAGCCGGCCAGGTCGCGGTGCCGGGGGTCCACGCCGGAGTCGAGCACGGCCACCGTGACGCCCGCGCCCCTGCTGACCCGCCAGGCCGCCTTCAGGTCGAGCGTCCTGATGACGGGCTGCTGACCGCCGCGCACGTCGTCCGCGAACGCGGGCGCAGGGCCGGTCGCCAGGCCCGCCATGGGGCCCGCCGTGGGGCGCACCGTGGGGCCTGCCGCGGGGATCGCGCACGCCAGTGCGCAGCCCGCCGCGACGCCGGTGAGCCGCCGCCTCAGCACGCCCACTCCCGCGCCGCGCAGTCGGGCAGCCTGGGCGTGCTCAGCCCGGCGAGGACGCTCTCGGAGATCTCGGGCGCGAACGCGAAGATGGACGTCCGCCGCTCGGCCAGCGCCCGCGCGGGCCTGCCGTCCACCTGGCCGGCCGCCGTCAGCACCACGTACGGGCCCGACTGGCGCACCGAGCCCGCCTGGCGGACGGAGGGGGAGAAACGGTCGGCGACGGTGCCGTGGAAGGCCAGCGGGCGCACGCCCGGCACCGGGTCGCCTGACTCGGGGAAGACGGCCTTGGCGCGGGCCGCGGCCCGCTCGTCCGGGAGCGCCACCACGCCGACGGTGACGAGCACGCCCCGCAGGGCGTCGATGTAGGTGGCGCGCAGCACTCCGAGACAGCCCGCCGCCCGCAGCGCCGCGACCGCCTCGGGATCGACCGCCTCCGCGCAGTCGGTGCGCGGCGAGATGCCGATCCTGCTGGCGCGTTCCACGCCTCCCTGCTCAGCCGAGTACAGCAGCGTGGCGGGGAAGACGCGCCCGGCCGGCCACGACCGCCAGCGCTCGGCGACCTCGCGCCTGGACGCGGCGTGCAGCTCCGCCGGGCTCGGTCCGCGCGTGAACTCCGCCGCCGCCGCGCTCGCCGCCACGCCGGCGGCCACCGCGCAGACCAGCGTCAGCGCGGAGGCCGCCACCATGGCGGGCCAGGGCCTGGCATCGTTCACGCCTTCGACCTTAATGCGGGCGTCCCGGAGACACCCGGAGAAACCGGTCGAGCGTCAGTATGTCGGCAGGCTCGGGTCGACCGTCTTGATCCAGCTCAGGACGCCGCCGCCGACGTGCACGGCGTCGGAGAACCCGGCGTTCTTGACGACCGCGAGCGCCTCCGCCGAGCGCGCGCCCGACTTGCAGTGCAGCACGATGCGCTTGTCCTGCGGCAGCTTCTCCAGGGCGGAGCCGTTGAGGAACTCGCCCTTCGGGATCAGCGTCGCGCCCGGGATCGAGACGATCTCGTACTCGTTCGGCTCGCGAACGTCCACGAGGAAGATCGGCTCCCCGCCATCCTGCATGGCCTTGAGCTCCTGCGCGGTGATCGTGGAGCCGCTCGCGGCCTGCGCCGCCTCGTCGGAGAGCGCGCCGCAGAACGCCTCGTAGTCGTCGAGGAGCTGCGTGACCGTGGGGTTCTTGCCGCACAGCACGCACTCGGGGTCCTTGCGGACCTTGACGTCGCGGTACTTCATCTCCAGGGCGTCGTAGATCATCAGCCGCCCGACCAGCGGGTCGCCGATGCCGGTCAGCAGCTTGATGGCCTCGTTCACCTGGATGGAGCCGATCGACGCGCACAGCACGCCGAGCACGCCGCCCTCGGCGCACGACGGCACCATGCCGGGAGGCGGGGGCTCCGGGTACAGGCAGCGGTAGCAGGGGCCGTGCTCGGCCCAGAACACGCTCGCCTGACCGTCGAAGCGGTAGATCGAGCCCCACACGTACGGCTTGCCGAGCAGCACGGCCGCGTCGTTCACCATGTAGCGGGTGGCGAAGTTGTCGGTGCCGTCGACGATGAGGTCGTAGCCCGAGAAGATCTCCATGACGTTCTCGGTGGTCAGGGTCGTGTTGTGGATCACGACGTCGACCAGCGGGTTGATCTCGCGGACCGTCGCCGCGGCGCTCTCGGCCTTCGGCCTGCCCACGTCGGACTGGCCGTGGATGACCTGGCGCTGCAGGTTCGACTCGTCCACGACGTCGAAGTCGATGATGCCGAGGGTGCCGACGCCCGCCGCCGCGAGGTACAGCAGCGCGGGCGAGCCCAGGCCACCGGCGCCCACACACAGCACCTTGGCGTTCTTCAGCCGCTTCTGTCCCGCCATGCCCACGTCGGGAATGATCAGGTGGCGCGAGTAGCGGCGCACTTCGTCGACGGTCAGCTCGGCGGCCGGCTCGACCAGCGGTGGCAACGACACGTTCTACGCTCCCGTTCCAGGGGTGTTGTCTCCTTGTGAAACCTAGCTGGCGAGTGGGGCATTCCCCAATCGCGTCTCACGGATCAGACGGCGGGCCTCGGCGGCCACGACCTGCGGCATCTCCATCATGGCGACGTGCCCGGCGGTCGGCAGGAGCACCAGCCTGACCGACCGGAACGTCCTCAGGGCCTTGGCCGCCATCGCGGGACGCACCAGGCGGTCGTGCCTGCCGTGGACGATCAGCGTGGGCGCCTGCACCTTGGCGGCCTGGCGCCACAGGTTCTCCTGCCCCCGGCGGAAGTACTCGGCGACGATGCCCCGGGCCGAGCCGATCATCGCCTGCGTGGCGTGCGGGATCTCGTCACGCCTGCGCAGTTCCTCCACCGCCTCGCGCAGGCGGTCGGGGTGCACCGCGTTCATGTCGGCCCACACCATGGCGAAGGACGCGTTGATGCGATGCTCCGCCGGGATCAACCGCAGCCGGTCGGCCACCCACTCGCCGAGCCTCGGCACGGCCGCCGCGGCCACGCGCGCGGGGCCGTACCTGGGGAGCAGGTCGGGCAGGGCGGGCGACACGAGCGTGAGCGTGCGCACCAGGTCGGGACGGGCCGCGGCGACGCGCACCGACACGGCGCCGCCGAGCGAGTTGCCGAACAGGTGCGCGGGGCCCGTGTGCTCCAGCAGGCCGATCACGGCGCGGGCGTGGGCCTCGACCGTGTAGTCGCCGTCGCCGGGCGCGGGCGAGGACCCGGCGCCGGGCAGGTCGAGCGCGTGACCGGTGACGGTGTCCTTGAGCGCGTCCATGAGGTCGGTCCAGTTGGTGGAAGAACCGGCCAGCCCGTGCACGAACACCGCCTGCTCCTCGGGGCCGGGCGGCGTGGACCGGACGTGCACCTCGCCGATCATTCGTCCTGGCCAGTGTGGGATCGGCTCCGCAACCATGCGTCCTCCTTCTCGCTCGCTCAACGATAGCCAGCGCCCCGGCGTGAACCGGGCCCGGCCGGCGGGCGCGCGGAGGGGTCAGGACGGACCCGTCGCCCGGGTGGAACGCCCGGTGAATCGGCCCTCTTGCCAGGGGCGGGTTTCCCCGCGCCTTTCTCCTGGCTTCGGCGCGCCGTTCTCGGGTCGCGTTCCCATGGGGGACAAATACGGACATATCCACCCATTTCCCTGGATAAATGTCTAATGCAGCTAACGACACCCCAAGCGGGCGGCAAAAGGATTTGTTTGTCGTTTATCGGCTCCAACGTCCGGAAAGTATGACAACCGAGATGACACCGCAGCGTGACATCTAAGGCACTCTCCGTCACTGACGGAAGGGGCCGACAGTGCAAGAAACCGCTCAGGGGGAAAGCACAATGTCCAACCTCAAGAAACTGATGGCCACCGCCACGCTCACCACCGCCATCTCCGGTGGCATGCTGGGCCTGAGCGAGGCGGCCACCTCGACGACTGCCAACGCTTCCGCCACCACCGCCTCCGTCACCGCGCCCTCGCCGCTGATGTGGGGCGGTCCCCACCGCTTCTGCCGGTTCCACCGCTTCGGTCCGTGGGGCGGCGGCTTCGGGGGCTTCGGAGGCTTCGACGGCTTCGACGGCTTCGACGGCGGCTTCGGCCCGTGGGGCTTCCGCCGCAACACCGGCAAGTTCGTCAACCGCGTCCGCGTCAGGCTCAACCTCGAGGAGAACCGCGTCAAGTGGTCTCACCGCCGGGGCTGCCTGCGCATCCAGCGCGGCGGCGAGTTCGGCGGATGGGACAACTAGTATCCCTGAAACCGGCAGAATCTGCCGTAAAAGGCAGGGCGAGGGCCTCGGTCATTCCGGGGCCCTCGCTCCGCGTTCCGCCCGGAACTCATCAAGTAAACGGGCGCCGCTCGATATCCCTCCGGTAAGTCGATGTCCACGATTTCGCCGCGTGGCGGAGCGGCACATCCGGCGTACCGCTGTGAAATGCGATTGAAGGAGTAGTTCACGGACAAGGAGCTACTTCCATGGCATCGACCCGTTACTCCGCCATCTTTGTGGCGATCGCCGTCTCCGGCGCCCTCACGGCCACCCCCGCTCTCGCCTCGCCCGAACCCGGGCGGGTGCAGCGGAGCGGCCTGGCGGCCGCCGACAACGACCTCTCCCGCTTCCGCCCGGACCGCTTCCCCGGCCACTCGCCGGCCGGCAAGCACGCGCGGCACGCGTCCCCCGGCAACGGCTCGGGCGGCCCCGGCTGGGGCAAGCCCGGCAAGCGCGGGATGAAGGGCGGCAAGTGGATGTCCGGCCTCGGCAACCGCTGGGGACGCAACCAGTGGAGGGGCGGATCCGGCATGCGGTGGCCCGGCATGGGCGGATCCGGCATGCGGTGGCCCGGCATGGGCGGCTCCGGCATGCGGTGGCCCGGGATGGGCGGGCCTGGCATGGGCTGGCCCGGCATGGGCCAGGGAGGGGGCCACGGCATGCGCGGGCCCGGCAAGTGGATGCGCGGCGGCGGCAAGCGCTGGATGGGCGGCCCGATGGGCGGCCCCATGGGCTGGCACGGCCCGGGCGGCTTCACGTATGGCGCCGCTCACGCCAAGAAGAACCACCCCGTCGACCCGAACGCCGCCTGCGCCTACCGGGCCAACAACGCCGTCCCGGTGCTGGAGCGCCCCGAGGCCGGCTCGCCCGAGGTGGGACGCCTGCCGCAGTACCAGCGCACGGTCGGCGCCTGCGCGCCGGAGGAGCAGGACCGCGGCTGGACCAAGGTCGTCGCCGTCAACGAGCACAAGCTCGGCTACACGCGCACCCGCGCGCTGAAGCGCCTCGCCCCGACGGACACCATCGAGTTCTGACGGCCACCGGCCGAACCCCGGCCGACCACGCGCCGCACGCCCACCCGGCGTGCGGCGCACCCATGTCCCAGCCCCGCAGCCAACGCGGCGGGGCGCGGCGAGCGCGGCGTGGGGTTCAGCGGCCCGGCGAACATGCTGGGGGTTGGGCTGGGGGGCGGGGGTGGGGTTCAGGCGGACTTGCGGGTCTTGCGCTGCTTGGCGGGGGCCTTCTCCTCTTCCTTCTCCTTCTCCTTCTGCGCCCTGCCGGCCGCCCTGCCTCCCGTCTTGCCGGCCGCCTTGCGGGGCTTGGGCTCGGCGGAGGCGCCCGCGCGCTCGCGCTTGGCGGCCTCGACGCTGGCGCGCAGCGCGGCCATGAGGTCCACGGCGGGACCCGCCTCCTCTTCCTCGCGCGCCGCGACGACCTCCTTACCCGCCACCTTCGCCTCGATCACCTGCTGGAGCGCCTCCCGGTACGCGTCGTGGTACTCGGTCGGGTCGAAGTCGGCCTCCATCGTGCTGATCAGCGACTCGGCCATCTTCAGCTCCTGCGGCCGTACCTCGATGTCCTCCTCCAGGAAGGGGAAGTCGGGCGCGCGGATCTCGTCCGGCCACAGCATCGTCTCCAGCACGAAGATGCCGTCGCGCACGCGCAGGGTCGCCAGCGACTCACGCTGGCGCAGCGCCACCTTGACCACCGCGACCTGCCCTGAGCTCTCCAGCGCGTCACGCAGCAGCACGTACGGCTTGGAGCCCTGCGCGTCGGGCTCCAGGTAGTACGTCTTGGCGAAGTAGATCGGGTCGATCTGCTCGGCCGGGGTGAACTGCAGCACGTCGATCCTGCGCGAGGTGGTGAGCGGCAGGTCCTCGAAGTCCTCGTCGGTGAGCACCACCATCTCGCCGGTGGGCAGCTCGTAGCCCTTGGCGATGTCGGCGTACGCGACCTCCTCGCCGTCCACGGTGCAGACGCGCTTGTAGCGGATCCTGCCTCCGTCCTCGCGGTGCACCTGGTGGAAGGCGACGTCCTTCTGCTCGGTGGCGGAGTAGAGCTTGACGGGGATCGTGACCAGCCCGAAGGAGATCGCACCTTTCCAGATGCTGCGCATGGGCACTCCTCGGAAGTAGCGGGCTCACCGTAAGGGCACATACCCGTCATGGGGCAACCAATGCCATACCCGGTCGAACCCATGCCGGCGGTCTCGGGGGAGCTGCCGGTCGATCGCGCGCTGTATGGCCTTGAGGTGAAGTGGGACGGCATCCGGGCCGTCGTGTCCGTGGAGGACGGCGGTGTCCGCGTGACGGGCCGCCATGGGGCGGACCCGCTCGACGGCGTGCCGCTGTTCGACCTGCCGTACCTCGACAGGCGAGCCCTGCTGGACGAGCTGGACATCGGCGCGCCGCCCTTCTTCCCCGGCGAGTCCGACCTGCGGCCACGGCCGAGCAGGGCCTGGAGGGCGTGGTGGCCGAACGGCTCGACTCCCCTTACCGCGCCGATACCCGATCCCCCTGGTGGATCAAGGTGAAGAACCTCAGAACGAGGGAAGTGGTGATCGGCGGCTGGAAGCCCGGCAAGGGGCGCCGGTCGGGAGGAATCGGCTCGCTGGCCATGGGGGTCTTCACCGACGAGGGCCTGGACCTGCTCCACCGGCCGCCGCTGCCGTTGGAGACGCCGTGCAGACCGTTCGCGGGACCGGTGCCCTGGCGCAACCGCTGGGTCAGGCCGGAACCGGTCGGAGAGGTGACCTACACGATGTGGACCGACGAGCGGAGACTGCGGCACCCGGTGTGGCGCGGGCTGCGTCCGGACAGGATCCCGGCGGAGGTGCGGCGATGAAGAAGGTGCCGGTCAGGGTGGACGGGCGAGATCTCATCCTGACCAACCTGGACAAGGTGCTCTACCCGGAGGTCGGCTTCACCAAGGCCGAGGTGATCGACTACTACACCCGCGTCGCCCCCGTCCTGCTGCCGCACCTGCGGGGCAGGCCCCTGACCGTCAAGCGCTACCCCAACGGCGTCACCGGCCCGTTCTTCTTCGAGAAGAACGCCCCCGAGCACACCCCCGGCTGGATCAGGACGGTCAACCTCCCCGCCCCCGGCAGCACCAAGAACCGCGAGAGCATCGACTTCGCCGTCGTCGACGACCTGCCCACGCTCGTCTTCTACGCGAACCTGGCGGCGCTGGAGCTGCACGTCCCGCAGTGGCGGGTCGGCGACGACGGCCGGGCGCTGCCGCCCGACACGCTCGTGTTCGACCTCGACCCCGGCGCTCCCGCGACGATCGTCGAGTGCTGCCGCGTCGCGCTCGTCCTGCGCGAGCTGCTGGACGAGGAAGGGCTGACGGCGCTCCCCAAGACCAGCGGCAGCAAGGGCCTGCAGCTGTACGCCGGCTGGGACTGCCGCGAGGAGCCCTCCGCGTACGCCAAGCGGCTGGCCCAGCTCCTCGAGAAGCGGCACCCGCGCGAGATCGTCAGCGTGATGGCGAAGGCGGCCAGGCCCGGCAAGGTGTTCATCGACTGGAGCCAGAACAACCCCGCCAAGACCACGGTCGCGCCGTACTCGCTGCGCGCCAGGGAGCAGCCCACCGTATCGACGCCGCTGCTGTGGGAAGAGGTGGAGCACTGCGAACGGCCGCAGGAACTCGTCTTCACGGCACAGGACGCACTCGACAGAGTGGAGAAGCACGGCGACCTTTTCCGCCGGGCGTAGGCTTGTTCCGTCCGTACCAAGAGGGGGGACCCACACCATGTCGGAGATGGACATTCGCGAGGACCACGACTCCTACGGCGAGGAGTCCGAGGAGCTGCCCATCGAGGCGCCGGAGGCCGACGCCGCCGAGCAGCAGCGCGAGATCGCGCAGGGCACCGGCAGGCTGCGCCGCGAGCTCACCTTCGACGTCGACCCCGCCGACGCCGCCGACCAGGACAGAGTCGTGGAGCTCGACGACGACGACTACCGCTGAGAAGCCGCCTACCCGCCCGTAGGATGTCCGAACAGCCCGCTGAGAGACCCATGGAGACCCGCGTGACCGCAACCCCGGACGCCAAGCCCCGGGGCACCCGGCTGCCCCGACTCGCCCGCCGCAGGCAGCTCCTGAGCGCCGCGCAGGAAGTGTTCGTGGAGAACGGCTACCACGCGGCCGCCATGGACGAGATCGCCGACCGCGCCGGGGTGAGCAAGCCGGTGCTCTACCAGCACTTCCCCGGCAAGCTGGAGCTCTACCTGGCCCTGCTCGACCTGCACGTCGACGACATGGTCAACCGCTGCAGGGAGGCGCTCGCCTCCACGCACGAGAACAAGCTGCGCGTGCAGGCCACGTTCAGCGCGTTCTTCGACTTCGTCTCCACGCAGGGCGAGGCGTTCCGGCTGGTCTTCGAGTCCGACCTGCGCAACGTCGCCCCGGTGCGCCAGCGCGTGGAGCGGTCCCTGCAGGAGTGCGCCGAGATGGTCAGCGCCGTCATCCAGGAGGACACCGGCTGCACCAGCGACGAGGCGCACCTGCTCGGCGTCGGTCTGGTCGGCATGGCCGAGGTCAGCGCCCGCTACTGGGTCACCACGCACGGCTCCATCCCCAAGGACGCGGCCGAGCAGCTCATGGCGCGCCTCGCCTGGCGCGGCATCAGCGGTTTTCCGCGTACGGCATAACGCGTTCGCTCGGCGCGATCATTCGTCGTGTCCGCCGGGGCGAGCCGCGACCATGGATGGAGCCAGCCCCGTCGAACGAGGGAGCCAGGATGGAAGTCAAGATCGGCGTACAGTCCGTACACCGCGAACTCGTGGTCGAGACCGACCTCAACGCCGAGCAGGTGGAGGAGGAGCTCAGAAGGGCGCTGTCGATGGATCGCGGCGGTGTCTTCGCGCTCACCGACGTGAAGGGCAGGCGCGTCGTCGTGCCGGTGTCCGCGCTCGGTTTCGTCGAGATCGGCGAGGACGAGTCCAGGCCCGTCGGATTCGGCGGCACCCTCTGACCACTCCCGAGCAGGGGTACGGCCCACGCCGTACCCCTCCGGGAGCACGGTCACCCCTGCGGGAGCACGCCACACCCCACACACCCGCCCACCGCCGGCGGTAGGCCCACCGCACCTAACCCAGGGCCCCGACAGCCGGAACCGCCCGGCCCGCCAACCACCCGACCGGAACCGGCCCCAGGGCGACCGTCGCCCCGCAACCTCACCCGGGGATGCCCCACGGCCCCTGACGACCCGGAGCCGAGCGCTCGGCGGCCCGTAGCCCCGAACCCACCGCACGACGCCCCGCAGCACCGAGCCCACGGGCCCGACGGCCCCACGGACCGGAACCCACCGCACGATCCCCCGCCCCGAGCCCACCGGCTCGGCAGCCCACCGGCCGGAGGCCGACCACACGGAGGCCGACCACACAGAGGTCGACCGCGCGGAGGCCCACCACGCGGAGGCCCACCACGCGGAGGCCCACCACGCGGAGGCCCACCACGCGGAGGCCCACCACGCGGAAGCCCACCACGCGGAAGCCCTCCGCGCGGTTCCCCATGCCCCCGGACCCACCGCCGGATGCCCCGTTGGCTCAGCCGTGCCGGCCCGCCGTTGACGCCGCCTCACAGGTGGCAGCGGCCGGTCCCTCGGGCGGCTGCGACGACCGTAGGCGATGGGGCCGGGACGTCAGGTCCTTGGGCATGGGCGGACGCTGGTGACGGCGGCCTCAGGCGGCCGGCTTGGGCCGGGTGGCGGCGGGGTGAGCCGTCGGGCGTTCAGGGGCCGGGGTGTGGCTGGGAGGTCGGGATGCGGCAGCCGCGGGGGTGGCGGGAGCGGAGGGCGGCGTGGGCGCGGCCCGGCACGGTGGCCGGGCATCCCGCGCTCCCCCTCCGCAGCACAGCCCGCTGCGTCCAGCGGTTCGGCCCACATCTGGTCAAGGAACTGCCGTAGCGGCGCGAGGCCCTCATGCCAGGCACGGTACAACCGTTTCGCACCCCGCGCCGCCCGCCGGGCGTGTCCGTCAAGGGAGGAAAACTGTTACCTCCGGGGTCACAGCCCCATGGCGGCCATGCGCTTGTTGTGCGCCTCCGTCAGCGTCGCGAAGAGGCGGGAGATGTCGGCCTGCTCGCCGCCCGCCCGTTCCACCAGCAGTCTGGCCAGTTCGGGCCGTGCCGCCGCCACCTGCTGCGCCTGGCTCAGCGCCTCGCCGACGAGCCGCCGCGCCCACAGCGCCACCCGGCCACCTGCCGGGGGCTCGGCCTCGACCAGCGCTCTGACCCGCGCCACGGCGAACTCCGACCGGCCCTCGTCCACCAGCACCTCGTCCACGAGCTTGGCGATCTCGGGGTCGAGGTGCCTGGCCGCCTCC
The DNA here is from genome assembly GCF_900109355.1 of Nonomuraea pusilla. Taxonomy (GTDB): domain Bacteria; phylum Actinomycetota; class Actinomycetes; order Streptosporangiales; family Streptosporangiaceae; genus Nonomuraea; species Nonomuraea pusilla. Next base: position 641,797 of record NZ_FOBF01000001.1, on the reverse strand, counting down.
CGGTAGAAGTCGAGCGCGATGGCGTCGCCCACGTACGCCTTGACGAGCGCCTGCAGCCAGTCGGACGGCTTCGTCCTGGCGTGCCAGGCGTCGAGCGCGGCCGCGAACGGCGCCATCGCCTGCTCCGGGTCGGCCCCCAGCTCGGCCAGCCGGTCGCGCAGGAGGCGGAAGTGGGAGTACTCGGCCGCGGCCAGTTCGCTCAGCGCGGCGCGGTCGCCGAGCGACGGCGCCAGCGTGGCGGCGTCCTCGGCCATCCGGGCGAATGCGCTGAGCTCGGCGTAGGCCAGTACGCCGAGCAGATCGACGACACCTGGTGAGTCCTTCATGCAGGCAGCGTACTTCGGCGAATCTTCGGGAACATACGTAAGCTCGGCCAGCGTTGTGGTATCGAGTACACTGCTCTGTGAAAGTGCGACCGCACTGTGTTAATTCGGGGAATTGCCCCGATAACCCCCGCTCCCCGGGTGCGCGGTCGCGATGACGCGAGAGGGCTGGCTCTACCGCGAGGACCCACGGCATGGGGCTGTTCACCGCCCGCCGGTCCCGGCAGGCCCGCCTTCATTTGAGACTGAGGCAGGCCACGCTGACGACTTTCCGAGACCTCGGAGTCACACCAGAGATCGCTGATGCCCTCGAGACCGAGGGTATCGTCACACCGTTCCCCATCCAGGAGATGGCACTCCCGCTCGCCCTGAGCGGACAGGACCTCATCGGGCAGGCCCGTACGGGCACGGGGAAGACCTACGCGTTCGGCATCGCGATGCTGCAGGGCATCGGCAAGCCGCGCAAGAACCGTAAGAAGCCCCGCGGGCTGGTCGTCGTGCCGACCCGCGAGCTGGCCGTGCAGGTCAGCGAAGACCTCGTCACAGCCGCGGGCAAGCTCGGCTCCCGCGTGCTGACCGTCTACGGCGGCCGGGCGTACGAGCCGCAGGTCGAGGCGCTGAAGGCGGGCGTCGACGTCATCGTCGGCACCCCGGGCCGGCTGCTCGACCTGGTCAAGCAGAAGCACCTCGACCTGAGCCAGGTCACGACGCTCGTCCTCGACGAGGCCGACCGCATGCTCGACCTGGGCTTCCTGCCCGACATCGAGCGCATCTTCAAGCTGATCCCCGCGGAGCGGCAGACGATGCTGTTCTCGGCCACGATGCCGGGTGAGATCGTCGGGCTGTCCCGCAAGTACCTCAACCGTCCCACGCACGTGCGCGCCGAGCACGACAGCGGCGAGGGCGAGGCCACCCCGCAGGTGCGCCAGATCGTCTGGCGCACCCACAGGATGGACAAGATCGAGATCCTCGCGCGGCTGCTCCAGGCCGATGGTCGCGGGCTCACGATGGTCTTCTGCGAGACCAAGCGGGCCTGCGACATGGTGTCCGAGCAGCTCGACACGCGCGGGTTCGCGGTCGCGGCCGTCCACGGCGACCTCGGCCAGGGCCAGCGCGAGCAGGCGCTGCGCGCGTTCCGCAACGGGAAGATCGACGTCCTGGTCGCCACCGACGTGGCGGCCCGCGGCATCGACATCGACGACGTCACCCACGTGGTCAACTACGACTGCCCCACCGACGACAAGACCTACGTGCACCGCATCGGCCGCACCGGCCGGGCCGGGCGCACGGGCACCTCGGTCACCTTCGTCGAGTGGGAGGAGCTGACCCGCTGGAAGATGATCAACCAGATGCTCGGGCTCGACTTCGTCGAACCCGAGGAGACGTACTCCACGTCGCCGCACGTCTACTCGGAACTCGGCATCCCCGAGGGCACCAAGGGCGTCCTGCCGCACGCGAACCGTTCGCGGGCCGGGCTGTCGGCGGAGCGCATCGAGGACCTCGGCGAGACCGGCAGGACCCGCAGCCGCGGGCGGCGCCGCGACGAGCGTGAGGAGCGCGAGGAGCGTCCCGCGCGCACGCCGCGTCAGCGGCGGCGCACCCGTGGCGGCAGGCTCATGGACGAGGCGGCCGCATCCGTCGAGACGCAGGAGGTCGAGCTCGTGAAGTCCGAGACGGAGAAGACCCCGGCGCTCGTCCCGCAGGACGAGATCGAGGCCGCCGCGCCGAAGCGCACGCGCACCCGCAGGGGCGCCGCCTCCAAGGCCATCGAGGAGGCACTGGCCGGCACGCCGGAGCAGCAGGAGCAGCAGGACGGCCGCCAGGCCGACCCGGCGGACGCGCAGGAGGAGGCCGCGCCCGCCAGGCGCACCCGCTCACGCCGCACCGCCGCCCAGCCCGTTGCGGCCCAGCCCGTTGCGGCCCAGCCCACCGAAGCCCAGCCGGCCGCGGCCCAGCCTGCGACCGCTGAGACCCGGGTGGCCGCGGCCCAGCCTGCGGCCACTGAGACCCGCGTGGCCGCCCCGGCCGCGCAGGCTCCCGCGCCGGTCGTCGAGCCGGCCGTCGAAGCGGCTCCGCAGCCGAGCTTCCTGTCCACGCCGCCGCCTCCGGCGCGCAGGGAGCCGGAGCGGATCGTCCCGCCCAGCCCGTTCGCGGTGATCTTCCAGTCGCCCGACCTGGCGTCGGACGACGACGACATCGCGCCGTCGGCGGCGTCGGAGCGCAAGCAGCAGCGCCGCCAGCCGCGCGGAGGAGGCAACCGCCGCCGCTGACACCGTCCCAGCCGAAACCGGTGGAAGCCGGTGGAAGCCGACGAGGCCGCGTGAAGGCTCGTGAAGGCTCGTGAAGGCGCGCACCCGCACCGGGTGCGCGCCTTCCGCGTTCCCGCAGCGCCTTCCGTCACACTCCGCGCGTCCGGAGCACCCGGCAGGCGTCGTCGTACGAGGTGGCGGGGTAGAACCTCCAGATGGCGCAAACCTCGACAACTCCCCAGAAGTCGCACCAGCGTCGCGTCTTCGCCGGTGTCGAGGCGCCGGGCGCTGGGTATTGTTGCCCCACGTGAGTACGCCGCGATTCCTCAACCTGCCTCCAGGTGTTGCCCCGCACAGGATCGAAACGCCGCAGGGCACGTTCGCGGCCCTGCAGGCGCTGCCGGTCAGCGGGGTCGTGGAGCGCTGGCCCGCGCTCCTGGTCCCGGGGCTCACGGGCAGCAAGGAAGACTTCATCGCGGTCCTGATGACGCTCGCGCAGTCGGGCCGCCAGGTGATCGCGGTCGATCTGCGCGGCCAGTACGAGACGCAGGGCCCCGACGACCCCGCCGCGTACACCTGCCCCTCGCTCGGCGCCGACATCGACGCGCTCGCCCAGGTCATCGGCGGCGGCGAGCCCATCCACCTGGTCGGGCACTCCTTCGGCGGGCTGGTCGCGCGCGAGGCGGTCATCGACGGGCGCACCAGGTTCGCGTCGTTCACGCTGATGAGCTCGGGCCCCTCCGCCATCGAGGGCAGGCGCGCCCGAAGCGCCCGCGAGACCATGCGCGAGGTGGCCGAACTGGGGCTGGAGCACGTCTGGCACCACACCCTGGAGCCCGAGGCGCTCGCGGCGGGGGTGTCCGAGGAGATCGTGGCGTTCCTGCGCAAGCGCCTGCTGGCCAACTCCCCCACCGCTCTGAGGTGCATGACCGAGGAGGTCCTCGGCATGCGTGACCGTACGGACGAGCTGCGCCAGATCGACGTCCCGACGCTCGTGCTGTTCGGGGAGAACGACGACGGCTGGTCGCCGGAGACGCAGTCGGAGATGGCGGCCAGGCTGGGCGCGGAGTCGGTGGTCGTGCCGGGCGCCGTCCACTCCCCCGCCGTCGAGGCGCCGGAGACGACCGCGGCGGCGCTGGTCAGGTTCTGGAACGCGGCAGAGAAGCACTATTTGGACACCAGATCCACCGCCGTGTGATCCTTTGAGGACCATGGAGAGTTTGGCGGAGATCGTCGTCCAGCCCCCGCACAGCGCCACCTGGCAGGTCCACCTCGACCGGTCCATGTGGGTGGGGGGCGTGCGCGGCCTCATGCTCCAGGCGCTGCACCCGCTGGCGATGCGCGGCGTCTGGCAGAACTCCTCCTTCCAGGAGGACCCGTTCGGGCGGCTGCGCCGCACGGCCGACTTCGTGGGCCGGGTGACGTTCGGCAGCCCGCAGGAGGCCGACGAGATCGGCAGGCGGGTACGCGCCATCCACCGGCGGCTGCGCATCACCGACCCCGAGACGGGGGCGACGCACCGCGTGGACGACCCCGAGCTGCTGCTGTGGGTGCACTGCGCGGAGGTGTCGTCGTACCTGGAGGTCGCGAGGAGGGGCGGGCTGCGCCTGAGCGAAGGCGAGGCCGACCGCTACCTGCGCGAGCAGCGCGCGAGCGCCGCCCACGTCGGCCTGCACGCCGAGGACGTGCCCGGCTCGTGCGCCGAGATGGACGCCTACCTCAAGCACATGCGCCCCCGGCTGAAGGTGACGCCGGAGGCGGTGGCGGCGGTGCGGTTCCTGCTGTGGCCGAGGCTGCCGCGCCACCTCAGGCTGCTGACGCCCGCCAAACCGGCGTACGTCCCGTTCGGGGCGCTGTGCTACTACACGTTGCCGGAGTGGGCGAGACGCATGTACGGCATCCTGCCCGAGGTGCCGCAGGGCGCGGTGACGGCGGCGCTGCGGGCGTTCAGGGCGGGCATGAACGCGCTGCCCGAGCCGGTGCACGAGCGCGCGTTCATGCCGGCGACCCGGCTCATGCTCCAGGCGTCGCGCGACCGGCTGGCCGCGGCCGGCTACGACCTCGCCAGGGGCCTCAAGGGCCTGACCGACCCCCGACGCCGCCCGCCCGCCTGACCGGCCCCTGGCTGGCTCCCCGGACGTGCGCGGGCTCCCCCGGCTACTCGGCCAGGCCGTCCCAGGGCTGGCGGTCGGGGGCGGCGGTGCGGCCCTCGGAGCAGTGGCGGCGGAAGTCGCACCAGGAGCAGAGCGGGCCCGGGTTCGGCGGGAACAGCTCGTCGAGCTCGGGCGGAACCTCGGCGGGCGCGACGTGCGGCCGGTCGGTGCCCGCCTGGGAGTCCCTGGCCCGCCGTACGTCCGCCGCGCTCGGCCACCCCTGCGAGGAGGAGCCTCCGGAGGCGGCGGCCCCGGAGGCGGGGGCCGAGGGGCCGGACGGCGGCCTGCGGGCGGGAGCGCGCCTGCCGGGCGTGGCCCTGCCGCCTGACATCAGCTCCCTGTAGCGCTCGTCGGCCGCGGCGGCCTCGACGGCGACCTCCTCGGCCCTGCGCAGGTGTCGCCCGAGTGACTCCTCGGTGTGCCGCCACTCGACGATCTCGCCGGTGGGCAGGTGGTGGAGCTCGACGGTACGGCAGGGCGTGCGCATCATCGCGGAGGCGGCGACGGCGTAGACCGCCAGCGCGAGGGAGCCGCGGGCGTCGTCCTGGGTGAGCGGGCGGCGCCCGGTCTTGTAGTCGACGACGACCAGCTCGTCGCCGCGCCTGTCGAGCCGGTCGATGCGGCCGGAGACCGCGATGACCTTCGTACGGGTGGCCACGGTGCGCTCGACGCCGACGGGGTCGTCGGAGGGGTCGAGCGTGGCGACGTACCCGGAGACGAGGTCGCGGGCGCGGCCGAGCCAGCGCCCCGACTGCTCGGAGTCCCTGAACCCCTCGGTGATCCACCCGTTGGTGAGCAGGACGGCGGCCGTGAGCGGGGTCCTGCGCTCGTACGGCTCGCGCCACCACCCCGCCAGCGCGTTGTGGACGCTCGCGCCGACGCTGTTGTGCGCCCACGCGGGGCCCTTGGAGGGCTGCGGCCGGTCGAGGTAGGAGAACCGGTAGCGGCGGCGGCAGTCGAGCCACGCGTTCAACCGCGACGGCGTGCACGAGTAGAGCCGCCGCGGCATCCCTTCCAGCGGGAGCTGGTCGTACACGCTAGTCGTCGTCGGCGGCGGAGAGCGTGATGCCCGAGATCTTGGTGCCGTCGGCCAGCGGGGCGTCGTCGCCGCCGCCGGCGTCGTGGGCGCGCGTGAGCGAACCCGACACCCACTCGTCGAAGTGCGGCTCCAGGTCGCCGATGGTCACCTCGTCGCCGTGGGCGGCCAGCACCCGGGTCTCGCCCGGCAGCGTGAACAGCCGCCCGCCGATCGACGTGAGCTGGTCGGGGAGCGCGGGGTACTCCCCGCCCAGCTTGCCGGGGCCGTCGGCCAGCAGCGTCTTGCCGGTGAAGACGGCGCCGAGCGCCTCGCAGTAGAGCGAGACGCCGCCGTGGGTGACGCCGGGCGTCTCCATGACGTCGAGCTGGACGTCGGCCACGCCGAAGGCGCCGTCGTCCTCCATGTCGATGTCGGGCCAGGTCTCGGACCAGGTCTCCCGCCACAGCGGCTTGTCCTTCGGGTGGAGCGCCACCACGGCTTCGTCCCTGCTCGCCACCTCGATGGCCGCCGCGACGTGGTCGGGCAGGCCGTGGGTGCAGATGACGGCGAGCACCTCGCGCTCACCGACCTGCTCCAGGATCTTGTCGGCGTCACGGGCCGCGTCGATGACGATCACCTCGTCGTCGTCGCCCACGATCCAGGTGTTGTTCTCGACCTTGTGCTCGGTGCCGTCGATCTCGACGACGCCCTCGGTCACGACTCGTTCGATACGCGCTGTCACGCCTCCGAACTCTAGCCCGTCCGGGTGAGAGAACGAATCGCGTTCAGCATGAGTTGCACCGCGAGCGCCGCGAGGAGGAGCCCGGCGATCCTGGTGAGGAGTTCGACCCCGTTCTCCTTGATGACGCGCATGATGGTCACCGCGAAGTGCATCGACAGCCAGAGCAGGACGTGCACGACGGCGGCGGCCCCCAGCAGCATCAGCATCGCGTTCGGCTTGCCGTCGGCCTGCTGGGCGAACACGATCGTGGCGACGATCGTGCCCGGCCCGGCGAGCAGCGGCGTGCCGAGCGGCACGAGCGCGACGTTGACCTTCGACCGCACGGGGCTGGCCCGGGGGTCGCTGGTGCCGCGGAGCAGTTCCAGCGCCACGAGCAGGAGCAGGACGCCGCCCGCGATCTGCATCGCGGGCACCTCGACGTGCAGGTACGTCAGGATCGCCTTGCCGAACATGGCGAACACGACGACCAGGCAGAACGCGGTGAGCGCCGCCTGCCAGGCGATCCTCCGGCGCTCCTCGGGGGTGCGGCCGGCGGTGTAGGCCAGGAACAGGGGAATGATGCCGGGCGGGTCCATGATCACGAACATCGTGACGAACGCCTCGACTAAGAATTTGCTCACCGACACTACTCCCCCAAGAAGCCATTTGGGGGAGGCAGTGCAGAATCCTAGCCCTCCAGCCTCGGGGAGAAGGCACCGTATGGAATATCCAGATCCTGATCACGGGCGTCGAACAGCGAAAGCTCGGCCAGCGCGATCAGACAGCCGGCCTCCGGGGGCCAGGCGATGACCCAGAGCCAGTTGCCGAGCGCCTCGCCCGCGTAGACGGCCCTGTCGGGCGAGCCGTGCACGACCCACAGGGCGGTCGGGTGCCCGAGCACCTCGATCTTGGCGTTGGGCGGGCCGGCGTCGAACCCGTCTCCGGGGTCGGGCCCGGCGAGCCCGGCGAACGAGGCGCCGATGCCCACGCCGGGCTCCTCGGCGATGACGAGCATGTCGGCCGGGCCGTCGACGAGCGCGGGCCCTGACAGGGCCACCACGCTGGCGCGCGCGCCGGTGCGCTCGTCGCCCACCTCGCCGAAGCCGGTGACGAGCCAGCCGGACGGCAGCGGCCACGGCAGCCAGACGGGGACGACGGCGTTCTTGCGCACCGCCTCCAGGCCGGCGCCGGAGGGCGGAAGCGGGGGCTGGTACGGCAGGACGTCGCCGTGCGTGTCGCACCGCCAGGCGCTCGACCAGGCGCTGGGCCCGTGAAGCGGGCCAAAACACCGTGGACAGGTTGGTGCCGCTCTCACAGCTACCCACGGTGCGTCGTCGGGCGGCGCCCCGTCAAGGGCACGGCCGGTTATCAGGTCGTAATCTTGGTCATGTGCACGTAAATTGTGTGGGCGCGATTATTTTCGACGCCTTCGACCGGCTTCTCCTGATCCGGCGCGGACGGCCGCCCGGCGAGGGGCTGTGGTCGATCCCCGGCGGCCGGCTGGAGGCCGGGGAGAGCGACGCCGAGGGCCTGCGCCGCGAGGTCCTGGAGGAGACCGGCCTGCGCGTCGAGGTGGGCCGCCTCGCGGGCAGCGTGGACCGTCCCGGCCCGGGCGGCGTGACGTACGTGATCCGCGACTACCTCGCCACCGTCACCGGCGGCACCCTGGCCGCCGCCGACGACGCCGCCGAGGCCCGCTGGTGCGCCCCCGGCGAGCTGGCGGAGCTGCCGCTCACCGAGGGCCTGGCCGAGGCGCTGACCGCCTGGGGTGTGCTGCCCCGCTGAGCCGGCGCCCCGGGTTCACCTGCCGGCGGACAGGCTCGACGTCCACAGGATCATGTGGTCGCTGTCGTACGTCGTGGACCTGCCGAGCGCCACCACCTCGCTGCCCGACACCGCCACCGCGCTCAGCCACTGCATGCCGGGCCCCGCCAGGCGGTCGCCGGTCAGCGCCATGCGGCTCCACGACAGGCCGTCCTGCGACGTCCAGGCGGCGCTGTCGCCGTCGCCCTGCTCGCCGTGCCAGCCGACCGCCACCAGGCCCTGCCCGGCCGCCGCCAGGTCGTACACGGCCGCGGCGCGGTCGGCGGGCAGCCAGGCCGTGCGCCAGGTACGAGCGCCGTCGTCGGAGACCGCGGCGAACGGACGGCGCGCGCCGCCGGCCACCGCCGTGCCGATCGCCACCAGCTTGCCCTGGTAGGACACGATCCTGCGGAGCCCTGCCGACGTCGCGTCCTCGGGGGCCAGGCGCGGGCGGGCCGCCCAGTTCACGCCGTCCTCCGAGAACCACACGACCGTGCTCTCCCGGTCGCCCGTGCCCGCGCCGCCCACGGCCAGGTAGCCGTCGCCGAACGCGATCGCGTCGTGGACGCGCACCCCGGAGCCGCCCTGCGGCAGCTTCTTCGACCTGGTGAACTCGCGCAGGTCAGGGGTGAACCACACGGCCGCGCGCGCCGCGCCGGAACGGTCCCTGTCCTCCCCGGCCAGCACGTAGCCCTCCTTGCCCCCCGCCTTGCCCGCCACCGCCACGCGGACGTCCAGGTACGGGTGGTCGCGCTCGCGCGCCAGGTCGCCGGTGGCCGCGACCCGCCTCCAGTTCTCCCCGTCCGCCGACGAGACGAGCAGCGGGTCGGTGACCGCCGTGCCCGACTCGGTGCCGCCGACCGCGAGCCAGCCCCGGCCGCCGTGCGTGACGTCCTCCAGGGTCTGACGGCCCGCGCCGCCCAGGCTCATCGCCTTCCAGCTCCGCCAGTCCTCGACGGTCCACAGCCCGGCGTCGCCCGAGGCCGAGCCGACCGCCACGTACCTGCTGTCGAAGGCGACCAGGCGGGTGGTCTCGCGGGCGATCCTGGTCAGCCCCTCGACCTTGTCCAGCGGGACGCGCGCCGCCGCCCCGCGCGGAGGCGCCGACAGCAGCACCGCCTGGTTGTCCACGTCCGAGGCGGCCTGGTCGCCCGCCGCGAACAGCGTGCCGGACTCGGAGACCGTGAACCCGCGCAGCGTCGCCCCCGTCAGCCCGCCGAGGTCGGCGCGCCTGCTCCACGACCGCCCGTCGGAGCTGGCCAGCACCGTGTACGTCCCCAGCCCCGCCTGGCTGACCGCCGCCACGCCGGACGGGTACGACACCAGCGTCTCCACGCCGGGGCTCTCCGCCCCCAGCCCGCCGATCGACCCGCACGCCGACCACTGCGCGCCCGTGGGCGAGCAGTACACAGGTACGTCCCCTGAGATCGTGCGCTGCCTGGCCGGCACGAGCACGAACCGCTTGGGCAGCACCGCCAGCGTCCCCGGCCGCGGGATCGCCCCGGGGAGCCGGAAGTCCGTGGCCTGCCAGTGCCCGCCGCCGTCGGACGAGCGCAGCACGCGCGCCCCGTCGCCCTGGACGGGCCGGCCCACGGCCACCACCGTGTCGCCCTTCGCGACCACGGCGGAGATCTCTCCCACGCCGAGGTCCCTGGTCTCGACCCGCTCCCAGGAGCGCCCGTCGGACGAGCGCCAGGCGGCCGGGACGGCCCGGCCGTCCTCACCCGCCGACCTGCCGACCGCGACGAAGCCGGAGGCCGTCCGCGCGATGTCGGCCACCACGTCGCCCGTCCTGAACGCCGCCAGGCCCGCCTGGTCGACGGCGGCCCAGCTGAAGCCGTCGGCGCTGGTCCACAGGCCGTGCTCGACGCCCATGGCGTCGCCGCCGCTCGCCAGCCACCGGCCGCCGCCGCCCACGACCCGCTGCACGGTGGGCGTGGTCGTGCCGGTCACCTGGCCGAGCTGCCACGTCCTGCCGCCGTCGGGGGAGAACAGGAAGAGCGGGCGCGGCGTCGGGCTGGTCGTGTCGCTGCCCACGGCCACGACGGCTCGGCCCGCCGAGGCCATGTCGTTGAGCTTCTGCTCGGTGCCGTCGCCGGAGGCGGGGACGGTGAACAGCTCGTCGCCCGACCGTCCGGTGCCGGCGGCCAGGCGCAGGCCGGGGCCGTCGGAGGCGGTCCACCGCCACGCCAGCACGCCGGCCACGAGAAGCAGGGCCAGGACGACGCTGAGGGTGACGGGTACGGCCCTGCTGCCCCTGCGCATGGGGCTGGACCTGCGCAGGGCGGCGGGCGCGGGGCCGCGGTGGTGCCTGCCCAGTGCGCCCGTCGGCCTGGCCGGCCCGGAGGCGACGAGGAGGTCGGGACGCGTCGGCCGCCCTCCGGGGGGCCTGCCGACCCGGCGTACGGGCTCGTCCTCCCCGCCGCCCGCCTCCTCGGCGGACTCTTCCTCGGCGGACTCTTCCTCGGCGGACACGGCCTCTCGGGGAGACTGGACGTCCTCGCCGGAAAGCCTCCAGGGGGTGGCGCCGGGCTCGTCGGAGGCGGAGCCAGGAGCACCGGGGTTCGGCGCCGGCCGGTCGGTGGTGTGCGGTTCCGGCTCGGGCGGGGTGGCGGAGCGCTCGGGGGTGGGGTGGGGGCGGGGAGGGCCGCTCGCGACGAGCTTGTCGGGCCGGTTGACGATCCGGCGGGGGCGGCGGAGCGTCCCCGCCTCAGGCCCCGCCTCATGCCCCATCTCAGATCCCGCCTCATGCCCCGCCTCAGACGCTGTCTCGGGCCGCGTCCCAGGCCCTGCGTCGGGCCCTGCCTCGGGGTTCGGCTTGGGCTTCGTCTCGGGTTCCGCCGTCGGCGAGCTGTACGGTCTGCGCCCCTTGGGCGCTTCGGGCTGCTCCTCCTCGGGGATCGGCGCGGTGAAGGGCGGCATCCCCCAGGGGGAGGTCACGGGTAAGCCGCGCGCCCGGTCGTCGGTGGGGCCGGGCGGGCGGTGGCGGATCCTGGGCTCGTGCGGGATCCGCGGGTCGGCCGTGTCCTCGTGGCGGGTCTCATGGTGGGGTTCTGACGCGCCCTCGGGACGCGGCTCGTCGTCACCCGGCGGTCGCCGTGGCGGTTCGCTGGGGCCGGAGGCCACGCGCCGTACCTCCTCGTCGAACTGGTCGAACTGGACGTCGCTTGCGGGAATGGGTGCACTCGTGCACCGGCGGGCGGGCCGCTTCCCCGTCGGGGGCATGGGAGCACGGCCGCGCGGACCGTTCCACGGACCCCACCCACCCTTATGCGCTTATTTCGGCCTCCATGCGACTAAATCAGGGCGTGTCACATTGGCCTACTCGTACCCCGTCACGCAGGAGTGATCACCTCCGCAGCACCCTCGCCGTTCCACAGAGTCCAGACCAGCATGCCCGAGCCGGATTGGCGAGACCTCTCTAGCGAGATTCCTGACACCATCCGCCCGATTTATTGAGAAACAGTGCGAATTGACCTTTTTTTCGCTAGATAAAGCACACCGAAGGTGTACACCCCGAGCTGCACCACCGTCCCCGCCAGCGCCTGCCAGGGAACCGCCCCCTGTTGCAGCGACTTCTCCAGCTGCCCCGCGGCGGCGCTCAGCCCGAACGCCACGACGTTGTTGACGACGTGCAGCCCGATGGCCGCCTCCAGCCCCCCGGTGCGGACGGTCAGCCACCCCACCACGACGCCGAACACGAACACGTCCACCGAGCCGGCCCCGGTGTAGCCGTGCAGCAGGGTGAACAGCACGGCGCCGCCGACCACGGCCCAGACCGGGTCGCGCAGGTGCACGCCGGCCGCCTGGATGAGCCAGCCGCGGAAGAGGTACTCCTCCGTGGCGGCCTGGAACGGCACGAGCAGCACGATCACGACCAGGGCGGGCAGGAACGCCTGCCACCCGGCCCAGCCGAAGACGTCGCCGTACTCCCCGCCGGTCGCCATGAACGTGAGGACCTGGGCGGCCTGGCCCAGCACCAGCGCCACGACGGCCACCCCCAGGCAGCACGCCAGCCACCCCCAGCGCAGCCGGCCCTCGACCGACGAGAGCGTGCCCGGCCGCCTGCGCTGGACGAGCGCCGCCGTGCCGAACACGATCGGCAGCACCGCCGCGATCGACAGCAGCAGCACGACCAGCCCGAACACCGGGTCGCCGAAGAGCCGGTCCGCCTCCAGCGGGGCCGGGATGCCGAGGATCGCCGCCACCACCACGCCCACCGTGAGGACGACGAACGACACGACGAAGAACGCGGCGCCGACCAGCGCCGTGCCGGCGATCGCCCGCCACGGCTGGGAGGCCGTGGTCCTGGCCAGGTGGTCGTACCGGGCGCCGCCGGGCGTGGGCAGGTACCAGGAGGGCCGGGCGGGCGGCGGCGCGTAGGGCCCGTGCGGCCACGGCGCGGGCCCCCCGTAGGGGTACTGCGGCCCGGCCGGAGGGTACGCCGGTTGATCGCCGTGAGGCTGCTGCGGGCCTCCCTGCGGGTGCTCGGGCCGATCGCCATGAGGCGGCCGTGGCTGGTCCGGCCGATCGCCGTACGGGGGCCGTGGCTGGTCCGGCCGATCGCCGTACGGGCCCTGCGCTCCGGGGTTCTCCTGCATCTCCCCATTCTGTCCGCCCCGCGCGCATGCGTTCGCGAACGGCCCGCCCCTTGGCCCCGGGGCCGGGGCCCCGGGGCGGGACGGTCAGGGGGTGAAGGTCTTCGTCCGGCCGAGCCCGGCGGCGCGCCCCTTGGCGGCCACGACGAGGGCCATCTTGCGGGACGCCTCGTCGATCATCTCGTCGCCCAGCATGACCGCGCCGCGCCGCTCGACGGTCGTGTAGTGCTCGTACGCCTCCAGGATGAGCTCGGCGTGGTCGTAATCCTCCTGGGAGGGTGAGAACACCTCGTTGGCCGCGTCCACCTGGAGCGGGTGCAGCACCCACTTGCCGTCGAAGCCGAGCGCGGCGGCCCGCGCGGCCACCCGCCGGTACCCCTCGACGTCCTTGATCTGCAGGTACGGCCCGTCGATCACCTGCAGGTCGTGCGAGCGGGCGGCCATGAGCAGCCGCATGAGGATGTAGTGGTAGGCGTCGCCCTCGGTGTAGCCGGGCGGTTGCTCCCCCACCACGAGCGTGCGCATGTTGATCGACGCCATGAAGTCGGCCGGGCCGAACACCAGCGCCTCCAGCCTCGGGGACGACCCGGCGATGGCGTCGACGTTGACCAGCCCGCGCGCGTTCTCGATCTGCGCCTCGATGCCGATGCGGCCCACCTCGTACCCCATGGTCTTCTCGATCTGGGTGAGGAGGGTGTCGAGCCAGACGACCTCGGTGGGGTCCTGGACCTTGGGCATGATCAGGCAGTCGAGCCTGTCGCCCGCGCCCTCGACGACCTCGATGACGTCGCGGTACGTCCACTGGGTGGTGAGGTCGTTGACGCGGACGGCGACGGTCTTCCCCGACCAGTCGCCCTCGCGCAGCGCGGTCACCGCGTTGCCGCGCGCCTCCTCCTTGGCCAGCGGCGCGACGGAGTCCTCCAGGTCGAGGAACACCTCGTCGGCGGGCAGGGTCTGCGCCTTCTCGAGGAAGCGCGGGTTGCTGGCCGGGACGGCGAGGATGGAACGTCGTGAGCGCATGCGCACACGGTACTGCCCGGCCTTCCTGGGCTAGATTCTGAGCCGTGGGTGACGACAGCGCGGTGGTGGAGGAGGGCGCCAGGAAGTCGGGCGTCCTGTGGCTGACTCTCGACCGGCCCCGGCTCGCCTGGCACGTCTGGCACGACGGCGCGATCTACCTGGTGGCGGGCGGCGGCGAGCAGGAGCTGCCCGGCCTGGACGCGCTCGACCGGGTGCGGGTGACCCTGCGGAGCAAGGACAACGGCGCCAGGCTGGTGGAGTTCGACGCGGCGGTGTCGCGCGTCGACCAGGCGGCGGAGCCGGGCGCGGTGGCGGCGCTGGCCAAGGAACGGCTGAACGCGGCCGACAGCGAGCACCTCACCGAACGCTGGGCCCGCGACAGCCTGGTCGTCAGGCTCGACCCGCTCCCGTAGGGGCTGGTCAGGGCCGGGCGACCGCCTCCTCCAAGTCGGCGGCGGCGGGCACGGGCGCGGCGGAGGCGGTCGCGGTCTGGGCGAGCAGCGCGCCGGCGAGCACGAGCAGCCCGCCGACGATCTGGAACACGCCCAGCGTCTCGCCGACCAGCCCCCAGGCCACCACGGCGCCGCCGATGACCTCCAGCGAGGCGACGGTGGCGCCGACGGCCGCCGACAGCCGCCGCACCGCGTTGACGCCCAGGATGTACGCGACCACGGTGGCCACGACCACCATCCACAGGTACGCCGCGGCGACGGGCAGGGTCGCGGCGCCGTCCGACGGGGTGACGGCGACGGTGAAGGCGTCCCACGGGATGTTCCACGGGCGCGAGAACGGCAGGAGCACGACGGCCGCCCCGGCCATCCCGTAGGCGATGAGGCCGAGCGGGTCGACGTCGTCGCCGAAGCTGTCGTTCATGACGAAGTACCCGGCGCAGCACGCGCCGGCGAGCAGGCCGAGCAGCAGGCCGAGGGCGTCCAGCCGCATGCCCTGCCAGAACTCGACGACGATGGCCAGCCCGGCGACGGCGACGACGGCGCCCACGTACGCGGCGGCGGCCAGCCTGATCTTGCGGACGAGCCGCACCCAGGCCACCACCATGACGGGCGCCATGAACTCCAGCAGCAGCGCGATGCCCACGGGCAGCCTGGTGATCGCGACGAAGTAGAGCGACTGCACCCCGGCGACGGCGACCACGGCGTACAGGGCGAAGAACGGCAGCCTGGACCTCGGGACGCGCAGTGCCCGTGGCCGCACGAGGGCCAGCACGGCGAGGAGGAGCAGCCCGGCGCCGGCCATGCGGGTCCACACCGCCTCGATGGGCGCGAGCCCGGCGGCGATGAGGTACTTGGCCATGGGGCCGGAGAACGCGAAACACCACGAGGAGACGAAAGCGAGGGCCAAGCCCGCGTACCTCATCCGGACACCACCAGAGCCGTAATCACCGTCAAATACTTTTGATACTGACATGCCTGGCACCCGCAGCGCAACGTCACAGCACTGTTAGCCTGCGAATGTGAAGATCTTCGTGGCCCGCCTGGCGGGGACCCCGGTCTTCGACCCCGCGGGCGACCAGATCGGCCGCGTGAGGGACGTGGTGGTCGGCCTGCTCATCGGCCGCAGGCCGAACGTGCACGGCCTGGTGGTCGAGGTGCAGCCGCGCCGCCGCGTGTTCCTGCCCATCACCCGCGTCCGGCGCATCGAGTCCGGCTCCGTGGTCTTCACCGGACGGCTCAACATGCGCAGGTTCGAGCAGCGCGCCACCGAGACGCTGGTCATCGGCGAGATGCTCGACATGACCGTCCACGTCGACGACGAACCCATGACCGTCTACGACGTCGCGATGGAGGAGGTCAGGCCGTCCACCTGGGAGATCACCAAGGTGGCGGTGCACAAGGGCAGACGGCGCGAGAGGCGCGTCGTCGACTGGCGCGAGGCGTCCGGCTTCGACACGCTGCAGAAGGACCAGGGCGCGGCCGGGCTGATCGCCTCGTTCGCCACGCTGCGCGCCGCCGACATGGCGAGCGCGCTGCACGCGCTGCCCAGCAAGCGCCGCGTCGAGATCGCCCGCGCCCTCGCCGACGACCGGCTCGCCGACGTGCTGGAGGAACTGCCGCCCGGCGACCAGATCGGCATCCTCGGCACGCTCGAACCCGAACGCGCCGCCGACGTCCTGGAGGAGATGGGGCCAGACGACGCCGCCGACCTCCTGCACGACCTGCCCGAGCAGCAGGCGGCGCAGCTCCTCGCGCTCATGGAGCCCCAGGAGGCCGCGCCCGTGCGGCGGCTGCTGACCTACCCCGACGACACCGCGGGCGGCATGATGACCAGCGAGCCGGTGATCCTGCCGCCCACCGCGACCGTGGCCGAGGCGCTCGCGCACATCAGGCAGAAGGACCTCAGCCCGGCCGTCGCCGCCCAGGTCTACGTGACCCGCCCGCCCACCGAGACGCCGACCGGGCGCTACCTCGGCGTGTCGCACTTCCAGCGGCTGCTGCGCGAGCCGCCGTCCACCCTCGTCGGCAACGCCATCGACTCCTCCATCGACCCCATCAGGCCCGACCTGAGGCTGCCCGACGTCACGTCGTACCTGGCCAACTACAACCTGCTCGCCGCGCCCGTCGTGGACGAGCTGGGCAGGCTCGTGGGCGCGGTCACCGTCGACGACGTCCTCGACCACCTGCTACCGGAGAACTGGCGCGAGGGGGCCGCCCATGACGACTGAACGCCTGGACCAGCCGAGGGAGCTGCGCCGCACACTGCGGCCGCACTACGACCCCGAGGCGTTCGGCCGGCTCTCCGAGCGCATCGCCCGCTTCCTCGGCACCGGGCGCTTCATCGTGTGGATGACGGTGTTCGTGACCGTCTGGGTCGTCTGGAACATGGGCGCGCCCCAACACCTGCGGTTCGACCCGTACCCGTTCATCTTCCTCACGCTCATGCTGTCGCTCCAGGCGAGCTACGCGGCGCCGCTCATCCTGCTCGCCCAGAACCGGCAGAGCGACAGGGACCGCATCCAGTACGAGCAGGACCGCGAGTCGGCCGAGCGCAACCAGGCCGAGATCGAGTACCTGACCCGCGAGATCGCGGGGCTGCGCCTGGCGCTCGGCGAGGTGGCGACCCGCGACTACCTGCGCGCGGAGCTCGCCCAGCTGCTGGAGGAGCTGAGGGAGCGCCGCTGACCCACGCCGTTCACGCGTGGCCTGCGTCGGGGCCGCCCAGCCTGTGGAGCAGGTCCTTGATGCGTCCGACCTCGTCGCCGCCCAGCGCGTCGAGGAACCGCGTCCTGACGCCGCGCAGGTAGGTGGGCGTGGCCTCGGCCAGACGTTGCGCGCCGCGGTCGGTCAGCACCGCGAACAGGCCGCGCGCGTCGCTCGGGCACGCCTCCCGGGTGACCAGCGTCTCGCGCTGTAATCGGTCGATCATCCTGGTGAGCCCGCTGCGGGTCAGCAGGACCCGCTCGGCGAGGTCGTTCATCCGCAGCCGCCGCCCCGGCGCCTCGGCGAGCTGCCTGAGCACCTCGTACGAGGCCAGCGGCAGGCCGTGGGCGTCGAGCAGGTCTGCCTCCAGGTGGCGGGCGATGCGCGCCTGGACGCGCTGCAGCATCCGCCAGACGGCCAGTTCCTCGACGGTGAGGCCCTCGTCGTGCAGAAGAGTCACCAAGTAACCTTAGAACGTTGCGCGAACACCTTTACAGCGTGGATTAGTTCCGCCCCGCCGCTGGTTCATACCATGGAGGGGCATCCTCATATATGACTAAGGAGGGACGGCACTCCCTCGTGCCGAGACTTCGATGGCACCAACCCAGGAACAGGTGACGGCCGCCCTCGCCACCGTCATCGACCCCGAGATCCGCCGCCCGATCACCGACCTCGACATGGTCAAGAGCGTCGACATCGCTCCGGACGGGACGGTGACCGTGGGCGTGTACCTCACGGTCGCGGGCTGTCCGATGAAGGACACGATCCGCCGCGACGTCACGACCGCGGTCTCCAGGCTCGACGGTGTCACGGGCGTGCGCATCGAGCTCGACGTCATGAGCACCGAGCAGCGCAAGACCCTCCAGACCAAGCTCAGGGGCGACCGTGGGCCGGAGAAGGAGATCCCGTTCAACCAGCCGGGCTCGCTCACCCGGGTCTTCGCCGTGGCGAGCGGCAAGGGCGGTGTCGGCAAGTCGTCGGTCACCGTGAACCTGGCCGCCGCGATGGCCTCCAACGGGCTCAAGGTCGGCATCGTCGACGCCGACATCTACGGCCACAGCGTGCCCCGCATGCTGGGCGCGGCCGAGCGGCCCACCAAGGTCGAAGACATGATCATGCCGCCGGTCGCCCACGACATCAAGGTCATCTCGGTCGGCATGTTCAAGCCCGAGGGCAACACGCCGGTCGTCTGGCGCGGCCCGATGCTCGACAGGGCGCTGCACCAGTTCCTCGCCGACGTCTACTGGGGCGACCTCGACGTGCTGCTGCTCGACCTGCCGCCGGGCACCGGCGACATCGCCATCTCCGTGGCGCAGCGCCTGCCGTCGGCCGAGATCCTGGTCGTGACCACGCCGCAGATGGCCGCCGCCGAGGTGGCCGAGCGGGCCGGCTCGATCGCGGCGCAGACCCACCAGCAGATCGCGGGCGTCATCGAGAACATGGCGTGGCTGCCCTGCCCCCACTGCGACGAGCGCATCTCCGTGTTCGGCGAGGGCGGCGGCCAGACCGTCGCCGACGCCCTGACCCGCATCCTCGGCGCCCGCGTGCCGCTGCTCGGCCAGGTGCCGATCGACATGCGGCTGCGCGAGGGCGGCGACGAGGGCAAGCCGCTCGTGCTCACCGACCCCGACGCCCCGGCGGCGGCCGAGCTGCGCAGGATCGCGGCCGGGCTGAGCAAGCGGTCGTCCAGCATCAAGGGCCTGCAGCTCGGTCTGGCGCCGCGCCGCTAGACTGCCGCAGGCAGCGTCGGGCCCGCTCTCCCTCCGGGGAGGCGGGCCCGTTCTCGTTCTTCCGGGGTGCCGCGGTCAGGCGGCGGCTGGTGTCAGGTGGCCTCGGAGTCGTACGGCGGGATCTCGCCGTAGCCGAGCGCGTCGGGCGGCTCGGGCGTGTACGGCTCCGCGACGACCGGCTCCAGCGGCTTCGGCCTGCCGTTCCAGTCGTCCTCCACGTCGTCGAGGAGGTGCTTGCGGACGAAGTTCTTCGGGTTGAGGTCGGCCGGGTCGAAGTCGGAGAACTCGGGCCCCAGCCCGGCGCGCAGGTCGTCGCGGGCGTTGTTGGCCATCCTGCGCAGGTTGCGCAGGGTGCGGCCCGCCTGGCTGGCGGCCTGGGGCAGCTTATCCGGGCCGAAGACGAGCAGCGCGATGACGATCAGCGCCCCGATCTCCATCCAGCCGAGTCCGAACACCCTGAGCTCCTACCGCCGGTCCAACGCACCGGGGACGACCCCGGCCACACCCCAGAGTAAGGGCTGCCGGGAATGGGTCGGTCGTCCCCTCCCGGTCATACCACTCAGGACGGGGTCGGAGCCGGGGTCTCGTCGGCCATCACGACCAGCGTCGCGTTGTGCTCCTGGCCCGCGCGCTGGTACTTGATGGCGATCCTCGCCCCGGGCGCCTTGCTGCGGATCAGCGCGATCAGCTCGTTGCTGTCCTGCAGCCGCAGCCCGTCGATCTCCAGGATCACGTCGCCCGCCTTGAGCCCCGCCTTGTCGGCCGGGCCGCCCGCGTCGACCGGCTGGCGGCCCTCCACGGCGCCGGAGGCGATGCGGACGCCCTGCCCCTTGTAGTCCTTGTCCAGCACCACGCCGATCTTGGGACGCTTGGCGCGGCCGGTCGTGATGAGTTCCTCGGCGACCCTGCGGGTCTGGTTGACCGGGATGGCGAAGCCCAGGCCGATGCTGCCGCTCTGACCGCTCACCGAACGGCTCAGCGTCGCGATGGCGGAGTTCACGCCGACGACCTCGCCCCTGCCGTTCACCAGCGGACCGCCCGAGTTGCCCGGATTGATCGCGGCGTCGGTCTGGATGGCGCTGATGTAGGCGGGCTCCTCGGTGCTCGCGCCGTTCTCGTCGCCCGCGATGACCGGGCGGTTGAGCGAGCTGACGATGCCCGTGGTGACCGTGCCGGACAGGCCGAGGGGCGAGCCGATGGCGATCACCGGGTCGCCGACCACCACCTGGTCGGAGTTGCCCAGGGTGATCTCGGGCGTGCCGAACGTCTCCTCGGGCTTGATCACGGCGAGATCGGAGCCGGGGTCGCGGCCGACGATGCGGCCGGTGGTGCTCTTGCGGCTGTTGAAGACGATGCGGATCTCGCCGCCCTTGGCCGCCATCGCGACGACGTGGTTGTTCGTCACCACGTAGCCGTTCTTGATCAGGAAGCCGGAGCCGGTGGCGCCCTCGGTGTTGGTGGTGTTGCCGACCTCCAGCGACACGACGCTGGGCAGCACCCTGGCCGCGACGCCCGCCACGGAGTCGGGGGCGCGGTTCGTGGCCGCCGTCGGGACCGGCCCGAGGCTGTACGACGGGTCGCGGTCGCTCGGCGACCTGGTCAGCAGGTACGTGCCGACGCTGCCGAGCGACGACGACACCACCGCGATGACCAGGGCGAGCACGACCAGCGCGCCCGTGCCGGGGCCGCGCCGGGGAGCGGGCGCGTGGGCGGGCGGCGGACCCCAGCCGGGGCCCATGCCGAGCGCCTGGCGCGGAGGGGGCGGCGGGGTGCCGCCGAAGCCGTGGCCGCCGAACGGGCTCTCGTAGACGCGCGTGCCGCCGTTGCCCGGGTGGGCGCTGGAGTGGCCGCCCGGCATGCCGGGTGCGCCGTACGAGGGGCCGCCGTCGGAGGGGTGCCCGAAGACCGGGCCGCCGTCAGAGGGGTGCCCGAAGACCGGGCCGCCGTCAGAGGGGTGCCCGAAGGCGGGGCCGCCGTCGGAGGGATGGCCGAAGACGGGGCCGCCCGGCGCCGCGAAGGACGGCCCGGACGCTGCCGGACCACCGTCACCCTGAGGACCGTGGACCGGGCCGCCGGGGCCGCCGTCGGCTGGGGACCCGAAGCCGGGACCCCCGGGACCGCCGGGGTTGCCGTCGGCTGGGGACCCGAAGCCGGGACCGCCGGGGTTGCCGGGAGCGCCGTCGGACGGCGGGCCGAAGGCGCCGCCGCCGGGGACGTCGTCGGCCCGGGGGCCGTAGGCCGGGCCCGTCTGGGTGACCATGGTGTCGGCGGGAGGACCGAACGAAGGGGCCTCGCGCGGCGCGTCATGACCGGAGGGACGCCCCTCGTACGAGCCCTCGCGCATGCTCTCGCGCATGCTCTCGTGCGAGCCCTCATAGGGCGGCGCCCCGTGGCTCTCCGTGGGGCGGCCCGAGGGGTCGCCCCACGGCGTGCCGCCGAACGAGGCGGGCGGCTCGACCCGGTGCTCCTGCGGCTCGGCCGGCTCGCCGGCGGGCAGGAAGTCGGGGCGCCCCTGCGGCTCCGGGTTGTCCGACGGCGTGCGTCCTTCTGTGGGGCGCGTCTCGTCGGTCATGTAGGTCTCACCACTCCTTGCTCGGCCACCGCAATCCTGGCTTCAGCGACATTCGGGATTTGTAAAGATTTGTCACTAACAATTCCCGAACCCAGATCGTATGCCCCTGACGCCGGCGACTACGCCATCCGAGTATTCCAGGCAGGAGCCGCTCTCACGGTGCGACGGTGGAGGCGGCCGACGAGGGCGTCGCGGGAGCGGAGGGAGCCGTCGCGCGGGACTTGTGCTCGAACAGCTCCACCGGCGGGGCCGGGTTGTGCTGCCCCGTGCCCGACACCGCGAAGAACGTGCCGAGCGCGACGGCCGCCGACACCACCCCGACGGCGACGTACGTGGAGCGACGCCTAGCTCCCCGCCCCGGGCCCGAGACCCCGCCCGTGCCATCGCGGCGCGGGCGGTTGTCGAGGGGCGCGATGGTATGCGGCCCAGGGATCGGCACCCCACCGAAGGTGCGCGCCGGGAAAGGGCGCTCCCTCGGCGGCAGCGGCCCTCCGGGCTCGGCCATCCGCAGGAGCGACATCGTCAGGTCGGCCGGCATGGAAGGGCCGTCGAGCGACCGCAGGCGCGACTTCAGCGCCCGCATCGACTCGACCTCCCTCCTGCAATCGGCGCAGAAGGTCAGGTGGGCGAGCGCGCGCTCGCGTTCGGTATGGCTGAGCTCGCCGTCGACGAGCGCGGAAACACGTTCTCCAAGATGAGCCATGTCAGACTTCCTCCCCACGGATCACGGTCGGGGGGAGTTGGGTGTTACGGGGGGCCCGATGGTCGAGCGCCTCCCGCAACTGCGCCCGGCCCCGGTGGATACGGCTCCGGACCGTACCCAGCTTGACGCCGAGCGTGGCCGCGATCTCCTCGTACGACAGGCCCTCGATGTCACACAGCACGATCGCGGCCCGGAACTCGGGTGCGAGCGCGTCGAGGGCGGCTTGGATGTCGGGCTCCAGATGGGCGTCGTCGAACGCCTGCGCCGGTGACGGCTCACGGCCGCGCAGGCGTTCCGCGGCGTCGTCGGCCAGCCCCTCGAACCGGATGCGCTGCTTGCGCCGCGCCATGTCGAGGAACAGGTTCGTCGTGATCCGGTGCAGCCAGCCCTCGAAGGTGCCCGGCTGGTAGCTGGACAGCGACCTGAAGACCCGTACGAAGACCTCCTGGGTGAGGTCTTCTGCGTCGTGGACGTTCCCGGTGAGCCGGTAGGCGAGCCGGTACACGCGTGCGGAGTGAGTCCGCACCACTTCCTCCCAGGTGGGAGGAGTCCAGTCAGACGACACGGGAGTATCGGTCTGGTGGTCGCTTTCGTCCACCAGAACTCCTCTCTCTGGGACCACCGCTACCGCCATAGTGCCTGGTTTCGTCCCTTCGTGCGCACTGCCTGCCCTCCGGACCGGCAAAGCCCGTTTAAACCTGCAACGCCTCGGCAGCCTCCTGAGTTCCCGTCCCGGCGTGTCTCCCCTAGGCTGCGATCGGTACCAACGGCACGAAAGTGTGGGGAGGAGGCCGATGACCAGTCAGGTGGAGGCCACCCTGGCCTATGCGGAGCAGTTCCATCAGGAGGATGAGATCCTGCTCGCGGCGCGCCAGCGCGGGCTGGAGATGGGCGCCGTGCCCATCCTTCCCGGCGGCGGGGCCGCGCTGTGCTTCCTCGCCACGGTCGTCAACGCCAAGTCGGTGGTGGAGATCGGCACGGGCTGCGGCGTGTCCGGCCTGTGGCTGCTGCGCGGCATGCGCGGCGACGGCACGCTGACCAGCGTCGACGTCGAGCCGGAACACCAGCGCCTCGCCAGGCAGGCGTTCGCCGAGGCCGGCTTCTCCGGCAACAGGGTGCGCCTCATCTCCGGACGCGCGCTCGACGTCCTGCCCCGCCTGTCCGACGGCGGCTACGACATGGTGTTCGCCGACGGCGCCAAGCAGGAGTACGTCGACTACCTCGCCGAGGCCGTCCGGCTGCTGCGCGTGGGCGGCGTCGTCGCCTTCGACAACGTGCTCTGGCACCACCGCGTGGCCGACCCCGCGCAGCGCGACCCCGACACGGTGGCGCTGCGCGAGCTGGTCAAGCTGGTGCAGGGGGACGACCGGCTGCGCTCGGTGCTCATGCCCCTGGGCGACGGCCTGCTCGCCGCCGTCAAGGTCTCCGGCTAGCCCGCCGATCTCCGACGGGCCTGGAGCGGCCGGAGCCGTGCGACGGCCCGGCCGGAACCATGCCAGGGCCGGGCCGCACCCCGGCCGGACCCTGGCCGCATCCCGGTCAGACCCGGGTCAGACCCGGTCAGACCCGGTCAGCCACTCCAGGAGAACCCGCACGCCGAACCCGGTGGCGCCCTTGGTCAGAGTGCCCTCGTCGACCGTGCTGCGGCCCACGCCGGCGATGTCGAGGTGCGCCCACGGCCGCTTGCCCGCGAACTCGCGCAGGAACAGCGCGGCCGTGATCGACCCCGCGCCGAAGGAGGACCCCGCCTCCACGTTCGCCAGGTCCGCGACCGACGACTTCAGCGCGGGCGTGTACTCCTCGATCAGCGGCATCCGCCAGAGCCGGTCGTCGCTGGCCCGGCCGGCCTCGACCAGCTCGTCCGCCAGGGTGTCGTCGGAGGCGTAGACCGCGCCGACCTGGCGGCCGAGCGCCACGGTGATGGCGCCGGTGAGCGTGGCGACGTCCACGACCGCGTCGGGGTCGAGCACGGCGTCGGCGTAGGCGAGCGCGTCGGCCAGGACGAGCCGGCCCTCGGCGTCGGTGTTGAGCACCTCGACCGTGCGGCCGCCGTAGTGCGTGATGACGTCGCTGGGCCGCTGGGCGGTGCCCGACGGCATGTTCTCGGCCGCCGCCACCAGGCCGGTCACGCGTACGGGCGCGCCGAGCGCGGCCAGCGCGCCCAGCACCGCGATCACCACGGCGCCGCCCGCCATGTCGGTCTTCTGGAACTTCATGTTGTCGGTCGGCTTCAGCGACAGGCCGCCCGAGTCGAACGTGATGCCCTTGCCCACCAGCACGACGTGCCGCTCGGTGGGGACGTCGGGGGTGTAGGAGAGCTGGATGAGCCGCGGCGGCCGCGCGGAGCCGCGCCCGACCGCGAGGATGCCGCCGAACCCGTCGGCCTGCAGCTGCTCCTCGTCCCAGACGCGCACCTGCACGCCCTGCTCGGCAGCGCGCTCTGCCAGCCAGGCGGGGTCCTTGACGGAGGCCGGCGTGTTGGACAGGTCGCGGGCCAGCGCCACGGCCCGCGCGACCGTCTCGGCCCGGCGCACCCGCTCCTCGTCGGCGCCGACGAGGACGAGCGACCGCACCGGCTTCCTGCCCTCGGCCCCGATCGTGAACGAGTACGCCGCGAGCAGCGCGGCCTCGGCGAACGCCGCGACGTCGCCCTCGGGCGGCACGACCGTGAGCTCCTGCCTGCCCCTGACCCGCCGGGTGAGCCCGGCCGCGGCCTTGCGCAGCGCCTTCTGCGAGCCGTCGCCCACGCCGTAGAGCAGGACGCGGCCCACTCCCCCCTCCCGCGCCACCGGCACCTCGACGATCTCGCCCGCCTCGCCCTTGGCCTCGTAGTGGGCGAGCAGCTCGGACACCGGCAGGTGCAGCTCGACCGGAAGGGCCGGGCTGAGGTCGGAGCCGTAAGGGACGGCGAGCAGCTCGGCGTCGCCGGGGACTCCGGTCACGACCGAGGCGGTGGTCTCGATGGGCACGCGTTCTCCTCAGGAAACGTCAGCGACCCTGGCGCGGGTGACGCCAGGGTCGTGGATCAAGCAAGGTGACTCAGGGAACTCTCAGCCGACGACGTTCTTCAACGCCTCGCCGAGGGCCTTGGCCTCGTCGGCGGAAATCTCCACGACGAGCCGGCCGCCACCCTCGAGGGGAACCCGCATGACAATGCCGCGCCCTTCCTTGGTGACCTCGAGCGGACCATCGCCGGTCCGCGGCTTCATCGCCGCCATGCGTGCATCCCTTCCTGCCTTGGGCTCCCGCGGCCCGCGATTTCCGGCCTCCCGTGGGGGCGGCCGGCGCATTCACGTCTTCTGTGATGTCCTATTCTCCCGCATCGCGAGCGCTCATGGGTAACGATCTCCTCCCAGAATGCGTTGTCGGACCCTGCGATGCCGTCCAAACTGGACGTCGTGCACGCTCGGGCCGCGCTGTTCGACCTCTATGGAGACCACCTGCGTTCGCGGGGTGGGCAGGCGACCGTGGCCGCGCTCGTCCGGCTCATGAAACCCCTGGATATCGCCGCTCCCGCCGTGCGTACGGCGGTTTCCCGCATGGTGCGGCAGGGCTGGCTGCGCCCGGTGCGGCTGCCCCAGGGACCCGGTTACGGTCTCACGGGGAAATGCGTCAGGCGTCTGGACGAGGCCGCGCTGAGAATTTACCGAGCGGGGACGCCGACCTGGCGCGGCCGGTGGCATCTGATCGTTTTCGGGCCGGTCAGGGAGCGCGCCCGCAGGGAGCGGATCAGGGCCGACCTGACCTTCCTCGGGTACGCGGCGCTGTCGGAGACCACGTGGATCGGGCCGCGCTCGTCCGCCGAGCTGGACAACCTGCTCGACGGCGAGGGGGTGCGGGCCGACAGGTTCGACGCCGCGCTGGAGGGCGACCCGCGCGAGCTGGTCGCGAGGGCCTGGGATCTGCGGGCCATCGGCGAGGCGTACGAGCAGTGGCACGCCGAGGCTGTCACGCTGATCGGCACGCTGCCCGAGGGGGCCGCGGACGACCAGGTGTTCGCCACCAGGAGCAGACTGGTGCACGGGTGGCGCAACTTCCTGTTCCGCGACCCGGGCCTGCCACCCGAACTGCTGCCCGACGGCTGGCCCGGCGAGAAGGCCAGGGCCTACTTCGAGCAGGAGGCCGCCAGGCTGCTGCCCGCAGCCGCCGCGTTCGTCGACAGGGAGTTGCATTGATCCGTTATGACGTGGCCGACGCCGTCGCCGCCATCACCCTCGACCGTCCCGACGCGATGAACTCGCTCACGGTCGAGGCCAAGTCCGCGCTGCTCGGCGCGCTGCGCGAGGCGGCGGGCGACACCGCCGTCAGGGCCGTGCTGCTGACCGGCGCGGGCCGGGCGTTCTGCGCCGGTCAGGACCTGCGCGAGCACGCCGACAACCTGGAGGCGGGCCGCGGCCTAACCGACACGGTCCGCGCGCACTACAACCCGATCGTCGAGCTGATCGCCACGATGGCCAAGCCGGTGGTGGCCGCCGTCAACGGGGTGGCCGCCGGCGCGGGCGCGTCGCTGGCGTTCGCCTGCGACCTGCGCGTCGCGTCGGAGAAGGCGAGGTTCGCGCTGGCCTTCTCCGGCATCGGCCTCGCGCCCGACTCCGGCGCGTCCTGGACGCTGCAGCGGCTCGTCGGGCCCGGCAGGGCGGCCGAGCTGATGCTGCTCGGCGAGCCCGTCGACGCGGCCAGGGCGCTCGAACTCGGCCTGGTCACGCGCGTGGTGCCCGCCGACGACCTGCAGAAGACGGCCCGCGAGCTGGCGGTGCGGCTCGCGAGCGGCCCCACGCTGGCCTACGCCGCCACCAAGCGGGCCCTCGCGTACGCGGCGACCCACTCGCTGCCCGACTCCCTCGCCCTGGAGGCGGAGCTCCAGGACGCCTGCGCCGCCACCCACGACCACCTGGACGCCACGCGCGCCTTCCTCGCCAAGGAACGGCCGGTGTTCAACGGGCGCTGAGCGGGTTCACCGGGCGCTGAGCGCCACGCAGCCCTCGACGTGGTCGTCGACCAGGCCGATGGCCTGCATCAGGGCGTACGCCGTGGTCGGGCCGACGAACCTGAAGCCGTGCCGCTTGAGCTCCTTGGCCAGCGCCGTGGAGCCGGGCGTCACGGCGGGGACGTCGGCCATGGTCCTCGGCCTGGGCGAGTCGGGCTCGGCGAAGCGCCACACGAGGTCGGACAGTCCGCCCGGCAGGTCCGTGGCGACCCTGGCGTTGTGGATCGCGGCCTCGACCTTCGCCCGGTTGCGGACGATGCCGGCGTCGCCGAGCAGCCGCTCGACGTCCTTCTCCGTGTACGCCGCCACCTTGGCGATCGAGAAGCCGTCGAACGCGGCACGGAAGTTCTCGCGTTTGCGCAGGATCGTCAGCCAGGACAGCCCCGACTGGAACGCCTCCAGCGTCACCCGCTCGAACACCTTGTCGTCGCCGGTGACAGGGCGGCCCCACTCCTCGTCGTGGTAGGCGAGGTAGAGCGGGTCGGACAGGCCCGGCCACGCGCAGCGGATCACCTCGGGGGCCGGCTCGGCCGCTTCGGGTGCCGTTCGGGGTGCCTGGGTCACTTTCGTCCTTCTCCGTCCTCGCCCTTGGCCTGGTCCTCGCCCTTGGCCTGATCCTGGTCCTCGGGCAGGTCCTCGGGCAGGTCCTCGGGCTTGTCCTCGCCCCGGTCCTCTTCCGTGTCGCGTTCGTCTCGACTGTCGCCCCCGTCGTCCGTGGAGGGCTCCTGCGAGGGCCCGGCAGGCTCGCCGGGGCCGTGGGCCGCGGGCTCCTCCGGCGGCTCGGCAGCGGCCCTCTCAGCCGCGTCCGGGGCCCCGTCCTGGGCCGCGTCCGGGGCCGTCTGGCGGGCCGGCGCCGCGTACACCTCCTGGCGGGCGTACAGCCGGCCGGCCATCAGCTCCGACACCCGCTGCTCCAGCACCGCGATGCGGGTGTCGCGCACGCTGATCGCCATTGCGGCCCTGCGCAGGGTCTCGTCGACGCTCTGCGTGTGGTAGCCGACGAGGTTCACCGGCAGGTGGAGCGCCGCGAAGTCGACCGCCGTGAGCCGCTCGGCCTCCGGCAGGTCGAGCGGTGGCACGTCGGGCGGGAACTCGGTCAGCTCACCGCCACGGCCGAGGGAGACCACGACCACGCAGACCAGGATGGCGACGGCGGCGATGGCGAGGATGACCAGCACATTGGCATCGTACTCATACCATCGCCGCACGAGGTGCCGCGTTTGCGACGCCCGGTGCGAGCCGGGCCCCGTCCGCGCGGCTCAGCCGGCCGCCTCGCCCAGCTCCGCCACGCTCGGCCGCACCGGCTGCGCCCGGCCCTCCAGATGGGTGAACGCCTCCTCGACGGTGCTGGTCCAGGAGATGGCGTCGAAGACGTCGGCCCGGGTGAAGCCCTGGTCGTACAGACCGGTCACGAGCTGCCGCAGCGGGTCGTACAGGCCGAAGGGGTCGAGGATGACGAGGGGGCGGTCGTGGATGCCGAGCACCCTGGCCGTCCAGATCTCGAACAGCTCCTCCAGCGTGCCGATGCCGCCGGGCAGCACGAGGAAGGCGTCGGAACGGGCGTCCATGACGGCCTTGCGCTCGCGCATGCCGGGGGTGACGATCAGCTCGTGCGAGTCGCGGTCGGCGAGCTCGACGTCCACGAGGACCTGGGGGATCACGCCGACCGTGCGTCCGCCGGCGGCGCGGGCGGCGGAGGTGACCGCGCCCATGCAGGAGACGGTCGCGCCGCCGCTCACCAGGGTGTGGCCGCGCCGGGCCAGTTCGGTGCCGACGGCCGTGGCCAGCTCGACGTACTTGGGATCGATGCGGAGGCTGGAGGCGCAGAAGACGCAGACATTCACGGCAGGCAGCCTATTGGGGCTCCGCCTGCTGGGCCTCGGCGGCCTGGGCGGCCTTGCGCTCCTCCTCGCGCTGCTTCGAGCGGGCCAGGTCTGCGTCGACGATGATGCGCACGGCCTCGTCCACGTCGTCGGTGACGGAGATCAGGTGCAGGTCGTGCGAGGCGATCTTGCCGCTGCCGAGGAGGCTGGTCTTGATCCAGTCCATCAGGCCGCCCCAGAACTCCGAGCCCATGAGCACCACGGGGAAGGACGTGACCTTGTGGGTCTGCACCAGCGTGAGCGCCTCGAACAGCTCGTCCAGGGTGCCGAAGCCGCCCGGCAGGGCGATGAAGCCGTGGGAGTACTTGACGAACATCGTCTTGCGGACGAAGAAGTAGCGGAACTCGATGCCGAGGTCCACGTACTCGTTCATGCGCTGCTCGAAGGGCAGCTCGATGCCGAGCCCGACCGACACCGCGCCGTCGACCTCGGACGCGCCCCTGTTGGCGGCCTCCATGACGCCGGGGCCGCCGCCGGTGATGACGGCGTAGCCCGCCTCGGCCAGCGCCCGCCCGAGGGCGCGGCCCATCGTGTAGTCGGGGGAGTCGCCGGGGGTGCGGGCCGAGCCGAACACCGTGACCGCCGGCGGCAGCTCGGCGAGCTGGCCGAACCCCTCCACGAACTCGGCCTGGATGCGCAGCACCCGCCACGGGTCCATGTGCACCCAGTCGGCCGGCCCCTGCCGGTCGAGCAGCCGCTGGTCATGGGTGGAGCTGGGGACGAGGCTGCCGCGTACCACGGCCTGGCCTTGACGGCGCTCCCGACGTGTCTTTTCCATGGGGATCACGCTAGCTCTCTTGACGTGCGCTTGGCCCGGCCATCCCATGCCTGCCCGCGCGTTCCCGTGCATGCCTTCCGAGTATCCCGAAACTCCGGAACCGCAGGTAAGCGCCGTAAAGCGACCGGGCAAAAAATCTTGAAAAAAGGAGGGAACCGGATTTCGACTCCCCTGCGTCTAACTGCCGAGGGTGCTGCTCGGGACTGAAAGTGGCTTTCCCCGCCAAATGGCCGGCGAGGAAAGCCACTTTCATGTTGTGAGCCAGCTCCGCAGGGCGCGCTCGCTGTCGACGATCCTCGTCAGCGACACGTACTCGCCCTGCTGGTGGGCGAGGTTCGGGTCGCCCGGGCCGTAGTTCACGGCCGGCACCCCGAGGTCCGAGAACCTGGCGACGTCCGTCCAGCCGAGCTTGGCGCGGGGCGTGCCGCCGACGGCCGCGGCGAAGGCCGCCGCCACGGGATGCGTCAGGCCCGGCCTGGCGCCGGGCGCCGCGTCCACGAAGGCCACCTCGAAACCGTCGAACACCTCGCGTACGTGCTCCTCCGCCTGCGCGATCGACAGGTCGGGCGCGAAGCGGTAGTTGACGGTCACCACGCACAGGTCGGGGATCACGTTGCCCGCCACGCCGCCGCGGACGCCGACCGCGTTCAGCCCCTCGTGGTACTCCAGGCCGTCGACCACCGGCCGCCGCGCCTGGTAGGCGTTCAGCCTGGCCAGCACCGGCTCGATCCCGTGGACGGCGTTGACCCCGAACCACGACCTGGCGCTGTGCGAGCGCTTGCCCCGCACGGTGACCTCCGCGCGCAGCGTGCCCTGGCAGCCGCCCTCGATCTCGCCGTCGGTGGGCTCCATGAGCACCGCGAAGTCGGCCGCCAGCCAGTCGGGGTGCTCCCTCGCGACCCGGTTGAGCCCGTTGCGCTCGGCCTCGACCTCCTCGCAGTCGTAGAACACGTACGTCACGTCGCGGTTCGGCTCCGGCAGCGTGGCCGCGAGCCGCAGCGCGACCGCGACGCCCGCCTTCATGTCGGACGTGCCGCAGCCGTGGAGCAGGTCGCCCTCGACCCTGCTGGGCAGGTTGCCCGCCACGGGCACGGTGTCGAGGTGGCCCGCGAGGAGCACCCGCTCGGGCCGGCCGAGCCCGGTGCGGGCGACGACGGTCTCGCCCGACCTCTCGACCTTCAGGTGCGGCAGCGCGGCGAGCGCGCGCTCGACCGCGTCGGCCAGCGGGCGCTCGGCCCCGCTCACCGACTCGATGTCCACGACGGCCGCGGTCAGGTCGCGGACGTCCTGCGTCAGATCCAGCATCAGGTGTTCACCCCGTCCTCGCGCGGCACCTCGTCGAGCGCCGCCTCGTCGGGACGCCCGGAAGCCCGGCCACCGCCGGAGGCGGCGGAGCGGCGCCGCCGACGTCACTCATGGCCAGGGAGCCTATCCGGACGGGTAGGTTCTTCAGCGTGCGCCTGCGCTTCTCCCGTGGAGTCATCACCATCGCGGCGATCGTCGCCGTCCTGGCCGTGGGCATCTCCGTGGGTCTGGTCCACCTGCTGAAGCGGGCCGAACCGCTGGCGGTGCCCGAGGCGTACTGCGCCGTCCGCACGCCCGACGGCGCCCTCGACCTCGACCCCGAGCAGGCGCAGATCGCCGCGACCATCGCCGCCGTCGCGGCCCGCCGCAGGCTGCCCGAGCGGGCCGCCGTGATCGCGTACGCCACCGCGATCCAGGAGTCGAAGATGTTCAACATCTCCTACGGCGACCGCGACTCCGTCGGCGTCTTCCAGCAGCGCGAGTCGCAGGGCTGGGGGTCGAAGAAGCAGATCATGGACCCGGTGTACGCGACGAACAGGTTCTTCGCGGCCCTGGTCAAGGTGAAGGACTACCGCAAGCTGCCCGTCGCCGACGCGGCCCAGGCGGTGCAGCGGTCGGCGGGCGGCTACGCGTAC
This sequence comes from Nonomuraea pusilla, assembly GCF_900109355.1. Lineage (GTDB taxonomy): Bacteria > Actinomycetota > Actinomycetes > Streptosporangiales > Streptosporangiaceae > Nonomuraea > Nonomuraea pusilla. The sequence goes on along the minus strand of NZ_FOBF01000001.1, from coordinate 610,164 downwards.
GCCGACCACGAGGGGCAGGCCAGGATCCTGGCCGGCGCGTTCACCGGCCGCGTGCCGAAGGCCGTGCACTGCTGGTACCCGCCCGGCCCCAAGCGCACCCCGGCCCCTCGGCCCAGGACCGATGAGGCGCGCCGGCAGCTCGCCAGGGCGCTCGGCAGCACGGCCATCACGTCCGAGAAGCGCGGCTGGCTGATCGCCGCCTGGTCGGTGGCGCACGCCCAGAAGTTCTCGCTGACCAGGGTCGCCTACGCGGGCGCCGCCTGGTCGAACGAGATGGAGGCCGACCGGGGCTGGCGAGCCGGCGGGCAGGCGGCGGGCAGGCAGGTCGAGCTCTCCTGACCCGCCTCCCCGATCGCATGGCGGTCTTACGACGCCCGGCGGCGGGTCAGGCGCGGGCGGGGCGGTCGTCAGGAGGCGCGGGTCGCGAAGGAGATGGAGCCGGGCGCGAGCGGCCTGGCGTAGCAGGCGGTCCAGGGGCCGCCCTGGATGCGCTCGAACGACAGCAGGCGCCCGTCGGTGGCCCGGTAGTCGGCGAAGTCGAGCAGGCCCCGCTCGGGCGTGCCGGTCTCCCCCTCGGACCTGAACGCGGCCGTGCCGCGCTCGATCGGGAAGAACTCGACGCCCTCCATGATCAGCATGCTCTTCGCCGGAACCATGCCCTGTGTGGGCACCTCGGTCCAGAGCATGACCTCCAGGTGCGGCTGGTCGCCCTTGCGGACCTCGACCGAGAGCCACTGCGGGCGGCGGGTGGCGTCGCGCAGGAGGTACTCGGTCCACTGCCGGCCCTGCCATGAGACGTACATCGCGCCGATCACGCGCGCGGGTGAGCCGTGCACCTGGATGCGGTCGCCGACCTCGATCGTGCGCGGGTCGGCGTAGTCGGTGCCGGCATGCGCCGTCGCGCTCACCGGCGCCGGCAGCGGGGGCTCGACGGGAGCGACCTCGCCCGCCGGCGCGCTCGCGCGGCCTTTCCTGTCCTGCCGCAGGGTGGCCAGGAAGGCCCCCAGCAGCAACAGGACGGTGGCGATGCTCAGCCCGAGTACGACCATGGAGGTCATGCTCATCGATCAGCTCGCTCCACTCGCGGTCCGTCTCGGCAGACGCCCTTTATCGATTTGTCAGTGGTGCTCGAACAGTGGTGATCACGTCGGTGTGCGGTGTTCCGCGCTCACTTGTTCCGTGCTCGCCATGACGCGCGATCCTACTGGAGGCGGCGCACCGCCGCATCGATCCGTTCGTCGGTCGCGGTGACGGCCACGCGGACGTGCCGTTCACCTGCCGATCCGTAGAAATCGCCCGGTGCGACCAAAATGCCAATTTCGGCGAGCTTACTTACCTGATCCCACGCGCTCTGCCCGTTCGTGGCCCAGAGGTACAGGCCGGCCGTCGAGTGCTCGATGCGCCAGCCCGCCCGCTCCAGCGCCGGCCGCAGCAGGGCGCGCCGCGCGGCGTAGACCTCGCGCTGCCGGTCGGCGTGCGCGTCGTCGGCCAGGGCGGCCGCCGCCGCGGCCTGGACGGGCGCGGGCATCATCATGCCGGCGTGCTTGCGCACCTCCAGCAGGCGCTTGACCAGGACGGGGTCACCCGTCACGAACCCGGCGCGGTAACCCGCCAGGTTGGAGCGCTTGGACAGCGAGTGGACGGCGAGCAGCCCCTCGTGGGAGCCGCCGCAGACGTCGGGATGCAGGATGGAGACCGGCCGCTCCTCCCAGCCCAGCTCGATGTAGCACTCGTCGGAGGCCACGACCGCGCCGCGCTCACGCGCCCACGCCACCACCTTGCGCAGGTGCTCGACGGGCAGGACGCGCCCCGTGGGATTGCCCGGGGAGTTGACCCAGACCAGGTCGACGCGCTCGGGACCCACCGCGAGCAGCCCGTCGGAGGCCACGGCGGAGGCCCCGGCCAGCCTCGCCCCCACGTCGTACGTGGGATAGGCGAGCTCGGGGAAGACGACCCGCCCGGCGCCGAGGTAGCTCGGCAGCCAGGCGACGAACTCCTTGGAGCCGACCAGCGGGAGGACGTCCTGCTGGCCGACCGTGACGCCGTGCCTGCGCAGCAGCCATCCCGCCGCGGCCTCGCGCAGCGCCCTGGTGCCGTGCGTGAGGGGATAGCCGGGGCTGTCGGCCGCGTCGACGAGCGCCTTCCTGACGATCTCGGGCACCGGGTCGACCGGTGTGCCGACCGACAGGTCGACGATGCCGCCGGGGTGCGCCTTGGCGCGTTCCTTGTAGGGCTCCAGGCGGTCCCAGGGGAAATCGGGCAGGTTGTTCACGGTTCTCCAGGGTTGTCTGTCGCCGAACGCGTGCCGCGGACGCGGCGCACCCGTGACGGCTAGTGGTCCTCGCCCTGCGGCGGCAGCGCGGCGACGACCGGGTGGTCCTTCTCGATCTTGCCGACCTTCGAGGCGCCACCAGGCGAGCCGAGGTCCTCGAAGAACTCGACGTTCGCCTTGTAGAAGTCCTTCCACTGCTCGGGAAGGTCGTCCTCGTAGAAGATCGCCTCGACGGGGCACACCGGCTCACAGGCGCCGCAGTCCACGCACTCGTCGGGGTGGATGTAAAGCATGCGCTCGCCCTCGTAGATGCAATCGACGGGGCACTCCTCGATGCACGCCTTGTCCAGGACGTCCACGCAAGGCTGCGCGATGACGTAGGTCACCTCGAGCTCCTTCTTCTCCGCACCATGGCATGACACTGACCGCGGTTTGCTACGCCCTAGTATTGCCGTGCTTGCCAGCTGGCCGAAACGGAGGGTGGCAAAAGTCGTGGCCGCACGCCTCGTGATCAAGATCACAACTCAGGACATAGGCTCACGGATCACCACTCGCAGACGCGTGCCAGGAGGCTTCCGCGACGCGGTCGGCGTCCTGGAGTCGTGGGAGGGCGGGGTGCTCGCCGTCCGCAGGCGCGACGGCACGCTCGTCGAGATTCCCGAGGACACGCTGGTCGCCGCCAAGGTGGTTCCGGCCGCGCCTCCTCGACCTGAGCGGCGTCAACGGTAAGTATTCGTCATGTGACCGTACGTACCTGCGCCGCTGTGGCCGCCATCGTCGTCAGCGCCGGATGCGGCGCGTCATCTCCCGAGCAGCCGCCCGCCGCGGGCGGGCAGAGCCCGCCCCCGCTCAACGTCCGCGCGACCACGCTCAAGGACGGCTTCTCCACCCTCGACCGCCTCGCCGAGGCCGCCAAGCGCGAGGGCCAGCTCACCGTCATCGGGCTGCCGCGCGACTGGGTGAACTACGGCGAGATCATCGACACCTTCTCCGACAAGTACGGCATCAGGGTCACCCAGCTCGAACCCGGTGCGAGCAGCAAGCGCGCGGTCGACGCCGCCGCCCAGCTCAAGCCCGACGTGTTCGACCTGACCCTCGACGTCGCCGTCGCCTCGGCCGGGAGGTTCGCGCCGTACCGCGTCGCCGGGTGGCAGGACCTCCCCGACGACGTCAAGGACCCGTCCGGCGCCTGGTACGCCGCCTACGGCGGCTACATGGCCATCGGGTACGACCCCCGCCAGGTCAAGCCGCCCGCCACGTTCGCGGACCTGCTCAAGCCCGGCTACCGCGTCGCGCTCGACGGCGACCCGCTGCGCTCCGACGCCGCGTTCGACGGCGTCATGGCCGCGTCCATGGACGCGCGCACCCCGCGGCCCGAGCGCGGCGTCCAGCTGTTCGCCAAGCTCAAGCGCGCCGGCCAGCTCACCGAGCCGGCCAAGGCCAACGTCATCGTCACCTGGGACCACCTCCAGGCCGGGCGCAACGGCGAGAGCTGGAAGGTCGTCATCCCCGGGGGCTCGCCGCTCGGGGCGTACCACGTCCAGGCCATCAGCAAGGACGCGCCGCATCCCGCCGCCGCCCGGCTGTGGCAGGAGTTCCTCTTCTCGGACGAGGGCCAGAACCTGCTCCAGAAGGGCTACGCCCGTCCCGCGCGCGGCGAGGCCATGCTCATGAAGGGCACGCTCGACACCGAGCAGGCCGCGAAGCTGCCCAAGGCGTCCGGCCCGCCGGTGATCCTCACGATTCCGCAGGCCGACGCCGCGAAGACGTACCTGAAGAAGGAATGGACCAAGAGCGTGGGATGAGTCCCTTGTGACTTGATATGTCGTAGAGACGTTCAGCCTCTAAAGTGAACGGACAGCACGGCCACGGGGGCCCGATGTCTGAACGAATGTGAGCTGATCGTCTTGCGATATGACACCCCGAGCTTGGAGCGGTGGGACAGTCGCGCCTACGACAGCAGTTTCGGCTACGTCTCCACGCAGGGCGCGCCCCTCGTGGACCTGCTCGACCCCCAGCCCGGCGAGCGCGTGCTCGACCTCGGCTGCGGCACCGGCGTCCTCACCGCCCAGATCGCCTTCAGGGGAGCCGAGGTGCTCGGCATCGACGGCTCCTCCGGCATGATCGAGAAGGCGCTGGCGCAGTACCCCGGCATCAAGTTCATCGTCGGCGACGGCCACGACTTCTCCGTCGTCGAGCCGTACGACGCCGTCTTCTCCAACGCCGCCCTCCACTGGATGAGCCGCGACCCCGCCATCGTCATCGCCAACGTCCGCGAGTCGCTCAAGCCCGGCGGGCGCTTCGTCGCCGAGATGGGCGGCGCGGGCAACTGCGCGGAGCTCACCGCGGCCATGCTGACCGCCTGGCGCGAGCACGGTCTGCGCGAACCCGACCTGCCGTGGTACTTTCCCACGCCTGCCGAGTACGCCCGCCGGCTCGAGCAGGAGGGCTTCGTGGTGCGGCTGCTCGAATACTTCGACCGGCCCACCCCGCTCGAGGAGTGTCCGGGCGGGGCCGCCGACTGGGTGCGCATGTTCGCCTCGTCGGCGCTCGACGGGCTTCCGCCGGAGATCGTGGAACCGCTGCTCGGGCGCGTGAACGAGCTGGCCGCACCCGCTCTGCGCAGGGAGACGGGCTGGATGGCCGACTACGTGCGCCTACGCTTCGCCGCCGTCCGGCGCTGATGCGTAGTGCATGATGCATGGGGCTGTTTTGCCGGACTATGGTCTCTTTCCGTGGGCGGCGAGATTATGGCTGCACCGCTGCGGCGGCGTGAGGGGCTGGTGAACGGAACGGGATGAACTTCTGCCTGAGCGACCTCGTACCACCCTTGAGGTGGAGCGACGCGTCGACGATCACGCTACTGACCGGGCAGCCGGACCTGCCGGACGCGTGGTGGCGGAGCCTGCCCATGACCCGCGTCCTCGCCGCCATCGGGCCGGAGCCGCTGGGCGAGCTGCTCACGGAGATCGCCCTGGAGCACTGGCCCGCCGCCGCCGTCGGCGACGTGCTGCCCGCGCTGCACGTCCTCGACCCCGAGGACGCCGACGAGCCCCACATCGGCATCGCGCTCCACCGGGCCGGGTCCTGGCCCGGGCTGCTCGCGCTGACCGGCAGGGAGCTGCTCGACCAGCCGTTCATCCAGGCCAGGCCGGTGCTGAACACGCTGTTCAGCACCGTGCTGTCGCGCTTCGCCCCAACGGCGCAGCACCCCTCCGAGGCGGACGTCCCCGAGACGGCCGCTGACGACGGCGAGCAGGACTTCCACGAGCTCCCCACCGGTGACGCCCCCGCCGTCCAGGGTCTCTCCGCCCCGGAGAACGCGGAGGACGACGCGCGGAGCGCCGCCGGCGCCGAGCCTGTGGAGTCCCGGGAGGACGAGCAGGCCGTCGAGCCCTCCACGCCCGAACCCCACGAAGCCGACCCCTCTGACGGGGAGGACGCGGCGGCGCACCCGAACGCAGACGCCGGCGCGGGTGCGGGTGCGGGTGCGGCACAGGACGCCGACCTGCACGCCACCGACCGCGCGGACGCCGTGCAGGAGCACGCCTCCCACCACGGCGACGCCCTGGACGGCCACTCCACCTCTGACGACAGCGAAGCCCCGAAGGACCGCGCGCAGGAGCCCGCCGCCGACGGCGCAGACGCCTTAGAGGACTCCGCGCTGGAGCGCGCCTCCGATCGGGGCGACGCCCTGGACGATCACCCAGCGCCTCAGGCGGCGTTCCCCGAGGGCGCCCCCTCCGGCCCTGGAGTCGAGGAGGGCGCCGGAGTCGAAGAGGGTGCCGGGCAGGGAGCCGAGGCTTCTGAGGCCGAGGAGTTCCCCGGCAAGTCCGAGCCTGGCCCTGAGGTCGTCTCTGAGGCAGGGTCCGGGCCTGAGGCTGGGTCCGGTTCTGAGGCCGACTCCGAGGTCGGGTTCGAGTCTCGGGTGGGCTCCTTCGACGATCGTGAGGCCGCTTCCCCGGACGGTCCTGCCGAGCCCCAGCCCATGCCCGGCGTCACGGACGAGCCCGAAGTCGCCTCCGAGTCGAACGTCGCCTCCGAGCCTGCCGCCGCCTCTGAACCTGACATCGCCGCCGAGCGTGCCGCCGCCTCCGAGCCTGACGTCGACGCTGAGCCTGACGTCGACGCCGAGCCTGCTGCCGCCTCCGAGCGGGACGTCGACGCCGAGCCTGCCGCCGCCTCCGAGTCCGAGGTCGGCGTTGAGCCTGAGGTTGTGTCCGAGTCCGAGGTCGTCCTCGGACCTGACGTTGCCGGTGAGCCTGGGGTTGGCGTCGAGTCGGGCGCTGGCGAGGCCGAGGCTGCGGGGCCTCAGCCCCGTGTCGAGCCCGACCCCGAGCACGAGCACGAGCCTGAGCACAGGCACGACTCCGAGCGCGGGCCCGAGTCTGAGCGCGGGGCCGGCCCCGAGGGCGGGCACGGGTCTGAGCGTGAGGTCGCGGCCGAGTCTGGCGCCGCTGTCGAGGAGGCTGGGCGGCCGGAGATCGTCCTGCCTCGGCGGGAGCCGCGGAGTCGGGCGGCTCAGGGGCCGCACGCGTTCCAGGTCGATGGCGTTCCCGCCGCGCCCGGCGCTCCCAGCGTTCCCGCCGCGCCCGGCGTTCCAGGCGCTCCCGCCGCTCCCGGTGGTTCCGGGGTCCCTGGTGTTCCCGGGGCCGCCGCTGGTCCTAGCGCCGTCGCTGGTTCCGGCGTCTCCGGTGTCCCGGGTGGTGCTGGTGTCACTGACGGTGCTGGTGGTGACGGGGAGGAGTTGCTGGGGCTGGTCGAGGCGGCGTTCGCCGACCTGGACGACCAGAGCTGGGCCGTCGCCCAGAACCGGATCTTCACCGACGAGCCGTCGGCCGTCGACCAGCTGGCCAAGCTGTTCGCGGTCCCGCCGGCCGCGATCGCGGCGACCGAGTTCGAGCTGCGCGCGCGGCTGGACCACTGGCTGTCGGGTGAGCAGGCGGCGCCGTTCCGCGTCTACCTGGACGAGCTGCGCAGGAGCATCGGCCCGGCCGTCACCAAGGACAAGGTGATCGCGGCGGCGCCGTGGCACACCAGGGAGATCCGGGCGCTGGAGGTCCCGGCGTGGCAGTTCGTGATGGCGGCGCTGCCGCTGCTGGTGCCCTCCCAGGTGCCGCAGCCGGCCCAGCCCGTCCACCAGGCCGCGCCCCCGCACCTGCCCCCCTCCCCGGGTGGGGCGCCGCCCCACGGGGGCGCCCCGCTGCCTCCGCCTCCCCCGCCGATGGAGGGTCCGTCGGCGTTCGGCCCGCCTCCGGGGGCGCAGTTCCAGGCGTTCGCCCCGGCCGCGCCCGGGCAGGCCGAGTCGAACGGCGGCGACCACGGCGGCAAGCCGTACCAGCCGTTGAAGGACGTGTCGCAGACGCGGCGCTGCTTCCGGCAGCCGGACGGGCGCTGGTGGCTGCGGGTGGACGTGACGGCGGAGCAACTCGGGGGCGGCGAGTGCCCGCTGCCGACGGGCTTCGCGGCCTATCTCGGGCTGTCGCCCGGGGAGACGCGGACGGTCAGGAGCGCGGCGGGCGAGCTGACGATGACGTGGCACGGCCGGCCGGTGATCGAGTCGGTCGTGCGCCTGCTGGCGGACGTGGGGGCGCGGGAGGGCGGCCACCTGTTCCTCACCCTGTCGGACGAGGGCGTGCTGCGCGCCAGGCACCTGCCGGTGGCCGCCCAGGGCGCGGAGACGATCACCAAGGCGCTGCGCCTGGTGGGCTACACCGCGCCGGGCGGCACCAGGGAGCAGGCGGCCCGGGTGATCGCGACGAGGATCGGCATGACGGGCCCGGTCAGCCTGCCGGACCTGCTCACCAGGCTCCGCGAGCGCGGGGACCGCGACCTGCTAGAACTCCTGGGCTGAGGCCGTGCCGCGCCTCGCGATCGGCCCCGAGTTCCCGAGGGAGCTCAGCGCACTGGCCCCGCCGGTGCGCAGGGAGGTCGTGGTCGCGCTGCGCAGGTTCCTGCTGAACGTGGCGGGCGCCCCGTACCCGGAGCGGGTGCGGGGCGGGCGCGACCCTCGGGTGGCGACGCTGCGGCTGGCCGAGGGGCTGAGGGGCGTGGCGGTCAGGCAGCGGGACGTGTACTGGCTGCGTACGGTGCTGACGGACGCCGACGCCTGGTCGTTCGCCGTCAGGCACCGGTACGGCGTGAACCCGGTGATCGGCGTGGTCGAGGAGTGGGACGCCGAGGCGCTGGAGCGGGTGGAGCCGGCGTTACGCAGGTCGGCCAGGCCGTCGCGGCTGTTCGAGTCGATCTGCGACGGCGACCTGCTGGCGCTGGGCATCGACGGCCACGCGCTGCCGCTGGTCCGGCTGATCACGACGGAGGCGGACGTGGCGGCGCTGGAGCCGCTGCTGCCGCCCACGCAGTACGTCCCGCTGGCGGTGCTGGCCGGGGGCGGGACGCTGGCGGAGGCGTGGCGGGAGCTCGACCAGTGGCGGGCGTCGCCTGAGGAGGAGACGGGCCCGTTCGATCCGGACGACCTGCACGCGGCGCTGCTGCGCAGCCCGGACCGGGCGGTGTTCGCGGCGGACAAGGTGGAGCTGGACCGGGTACTGGAGGCGCCGTCGTGGTGCCTGTTCCTGCACCCGCCGCAGTACCGCCTGGCCAGGGCGCCGAGGTACGAGCAGCCGACGCTGGTGGTGGGCGGCCCTGGCACCGGCAAGACGATCGTGGCGCTGCACCGGGCGGCGTACCTGGCGGCGCGCGGCAGCGGCAGGGTGCTGCTGGTGACGTTCACGCAGGGCTTGGCGGAGGAGCTGTCGGCGCGGCTGGACGAGCTGGTCCCGGACGAGGCGGTACGCAAGCGGATCGATGTGGACAACCCGGAGCGGCTGGCGCTGCGGATCGTGGCGGACGCCGAGGGCCGCAGGCCGCCGCTGGTGGGGCCGGGGGCCCGGTCGCTGGCGGAGCTGACGGACGAGGCGGTCAGGCTGCTGTCGCGGGCGACGGGCGACCTGCTGGACGACGTGGACCCTGGCCGCAAGCCGTACCGGCATCTGGTGGTGGACGAGGCGCAGGACGTGAGCCCGGCGCAGTGGCGGCTGCTTCGGGCGACGGTGCCGCACGCGCGTGACGACGTGTTCGTCGTGGGCGATCCGCATCAGCGGGTCACGGACACGCGGGTGGCGCTGGGCGCGGTCGGCATCCCGGTGGTGCGGCACACGCTGCGGATCTCGTACCGGCTGCCGCAGGAGATGCTGTCGTTCGTGGTGCGGCTGCGCGGGGGCGGGCCGGCGGGCGGCCTGGTGCCGGGTGCGACGGAGATGTCCGGGTATCAGGCGACGCGGCACGGCGAGCGGCCGGTGGTGCGCGCGTACGAGACGCCGGAGGCGGAGCTGGCCGGGCTGCGGGCCACGGTCGCGTCGTGGCTGGCCGGCGGCGTGCCGGCCGGGCAGGTCGGGGTGGGCGCGCGGACGACGGCCCTGGTGCGGTCCGCGAGGGCGGCGCTGGCCGGCCTCGACGGGGCGGACGGCGTGCGGGTGTCGACGTTCCAGAACATGAAGGGACTGGAGTTCGAGCGGGTGGCGCTGGTCGGCGTGGCGGAGGGCGTGGTGCCCGAGCCGCCGCCCGAGGAGCCGGCCGCTCGGGCCCGCGCGCTGCAGCGTGAGCGCGGCATCCTGTACGTGGCCTGCACGCGCGCCCGCGGAATGCTCTACTTATCCCATTCCGGAAGGGGTAGCCCTTTTCTTCCCCTCTGATCACATAGTCTGAACTGCGGATACTTTCCTTTGCCGGTTGGACCTCAATGAATCTCAGCCTGAGCGACCTCGCGCCACCACTGCGCTGGACCCCTCCTGGTCAGATAGCGCCCATCGTGGAGGAGCCGAAGCTGCCAGCGGCGTGGTGGCAGGCCCTCCCGCTCGACCGGGCGTGCGACATCGCCGGCGTCCAGGCGGTCGCCGGCCGGCTGGCCGAGCTCGCGGCCGCCTGCTGGGGGCACCTGCCGCTCGGTGACATCCTGCCGCTGCTGCGCTTCTCCGACCCGGCCGAGGCCGAGCGGACCCCGGAGTCGCTGGGCAAGGACGTGGTGCAGAAGCTGTTCGCGGGGGTGTTCGAGCGGCTGCTCGAACCGGCGCCCGCCGCCGTGCCCGCGCTCAGGCCCGACAGGCCGCTCCCCGAGGTGATCGACGCGGTCTTCACCGGCCTGGACGAGCGCCAGCTCGCCATCGCCCGCGACCGGCTCTACGCCGCGCAGCGCGCCACCCTGGACGAGCTGGCGCAGCGGTTCTCGGTGACCCGGGAGCGCATCAGGCAGATCGAGCGCGACCTGCGCGACCACGTGGAGTCGTGGCTGGGCGGCGCGGAGGCGGCCCCGCTGGTGGCGCACGTCACCTGGCTGCGGGGACGGCTCGGTTCCGCGGCGCCCGCCGACGACCTGGCCGCCGCCGTGCCATGGCACCGCGCGGAGCTGCGCACGCTCGGCATCCCCGCGTGGCGGTTCGTCCGCACCCTGCTCACCGGGTACGAGCAGGCCGACGGCTGGCTGGTCGCGGGCGGCGCGGACGACCTGCGGGAGAAGACCCGCCAGCTCTTCGCCGACGCGCCGCGCCCGATGGCCGAGGCGGTGACCATGGTGGCGCAGCTCGGCGTCCGCGAGGACGTGGCCGAGCGGTGGATCCTCGCCGTGCCGCACCTGCGCGTGCTCGACCAGCACGTCGTGCCGTGGCCGCGCAGCATCAACGACAAGGCGGAGGCGGTGCTCGCGGTCGCGGGCCGCCCGCTGTCGCCCGAGGAGATCCAGGAGCGCATCGGCGAGGACTACAGCCTGGTCGGCATCCGCAACCAGCTCACCTCGGACGAGCGCTTCCGCCGCGTGGACAGGAACAAGTACGGCCTTTCCAGGTGGGGCGGCGACGAGTACCTCGGCATCAGGGAGATGATCGTCAGGGAGATCGAGCGGGCCGGCGGCGAGGCGTCCGTCAGCACGATCGTGACGAACCTGACCTCCCGCTACGACGTCAGTGAGAGCTCGGTGCGCGCCTACTCGGGCGGGCCGGGGTTCGAGCGGACGCAGCGGGGCTGGATCCGCGTCGCGGGCACGTCGCCGGCGGGTGAGAGCGGGCCGTACCAGCCGCGCAAGGACGTCTCGGAGACGCGGCGCAGCTTCCGCTCCCGCGACGGGCGCTGGTGGCACCGGGTGGACGTCAACGCCGAGCACCTGCGCGGGTCGGGATCGCCGCTGCCGACGGGGTTCGCGGCCTACCTCGGCATGGCGCCCGGCGGGCAGCTCACGGCCTCGACGCCGTCGGGCGACGTCGTGATCAGCTGGCACAACCAGCCGACGATGGGCTCGATCAGGAACGTCCTGGCCGACTTCAAGGCCGCCGAGGGCGACCACGTCTTCCTGACGGTCTCCGACGGCGGCGAGCTGCTGACGAGGTACCTGCCTGCCGCCCCGGTGGCGATGCCGCCGCTGAACCGGGCGCTGTACCTGATCGGCTACACCGCTCCCGTCGCCTCCGAGCTGGAGGGGCTGCGCCTGATCGGCGCCCGCATCGGGCTGCCCGAGACGGCGACGCGCGAGGAGGTGCTGGCCAGGCTGCGGGAGCGCGGCGACAGGGACATCCTCGGTTTCCTGGGCGGATGAGCCCCGACTAGGCTCGGGGAATGCTGCGGATCCACGACGCGCGCACCGGGCGGGTCCAGGAGGTCAGGCCCTCAGGGGCGCTGCGCCTGTACGCCTGCGGCCCGTCGGCCCACCGGTACGCCCACCTCGGCGATCTGCGTGCCCAGCTGCTGCCCGACCTGGTCAGGCGGGTGCTGGAGCGGCGGCGCGTGCGGGTGGTCGTCTGCAGGGGCGCCGCCGGCGGCGAGGACGGCGTGCCGGCCGAGCGGGTCCGCCTGCACGAGGAGGCGCTCTCCCGTGACGCGGCGGCGCTGAACCTGCGCCCGCCCGAGTACGCGCCGGACGCGGCCGAGTCCGCTGGCCTGGCCGTGGACCTGGTCGGCGAGCTGGTCGGGCGCGGGCACGCGTACGCCACGCCCGGCGGCGCGGTCTTCTTCGACGCCAAGAGCCTCTCCCCCGGCGGTGACGACTCGGGCGAGGCAGCGGTGGCGACCGTTGACTGGCCCCTGTGGACGCCCGGCGGCGACCCGTCCTTCGGCTCCCCGTGGGGCCCGGGGCTGCCCGGCCCGCACGTCGTGTGCTCGGCGGCGGCGCTGCGCTTCCTCGGCGGCCGCGTGGACGTCCACGTCGGGCCGCCCTCGGCGCACCGTGAGCGCGCCCTGTCCGAGGCCGCGGCCGGGCACGAGGTGGTAGGGCACTGGCTGTGCGGCGCCGGGCTGCTGTTCGAGGGCCGCCCGATGGACGGGCCGGCGGAGGAACCAGCAGGGGGCACGGCAGAGGGCACGGCGGAGGGCGGGGTGCTGCTCGGAGACGTGACGGCGGCCGGGCTCGACCCCCTCGCGGTCCGGCTGGCGTTCCTGGAGCGGCACTACCGCGAGCGGGCCGACCTGTCGTGGGAGGCGCTGCGTGCCGCCGACGCGACGCTGCGGCGGTGGCGGGCGCGCGTGGCCGAGTGGGCCGAGTCGCCCAGCGCCCCCATGGCCGCCGCGTACGTGGAGCGGGCCGAGTCGGCCTTCCTGGACGATCTGGACACCCCGTCGGCTCTGGGCGTGCTGCGGGAGCTGGAGCGCGACGACTCGGTGGCTCCGGGGGCCCGGTTCGAGGCGTTCCTGCACCTCGACCTCGTCCTCGGGCTCGACCTGTCCACGGAGATCGGCAAGGCGCGCGTGGAGGGTCCGGCCCGGTCCTGACCGGCGGGTCGTCGCCGCCCGCCGGGCGCCGGCGCGGGGCGGTCGGAGGAGTGAGCCCGGACTGACAGACTTAGGGACAGTTCGGCGACATGGAGGTATCGGTGCGGCCCTTTGCGTGGATGCCGTGGCCCTTGCGGTGGTTCGCCAGGGTGTTAACCGTTCTTCTCGTGCTGGCCCTCGTGCTGGCGGGCGTGCTCGTCTACACCGTGCGGAAGTCGTTCCCGCAGGTGGACGGGACGCTGCGGCTGCCCGGCCTGAGCCGCCCCGTGGAGATTTATCGCGATAAATCAGGAATTCCACACATTTACGCCGACAGCCCGGCGGACCTGTTCATGGCCCAGGGCTTCGTCCACGCCCAGGACCGCTTCTACGAGATGGACTTCCGCCGCCACATCACGGCAGGGCGGCTGTCGGAGCTGTTCGGCGCGGCGACGCTCGACAACGACAAGGCCATCAGGACCATGGGCTGGCGCAGGGTGGCCGAGCAGGAACTGCCCGAGCTGGCCATCCAGACGCAGGACTACCTCGCGGCCTACGCCAAGGGCGTCAACGCCTGGCTCTCCGCCAACCCGAACGCCTCCGACCGCAGCCTGGAGTACTCCGTCCTCAAGGTGCAGAACGGCTCGTACCAGCCGGAGCAGTGGACGTCCGTCGACTCGCTCGCCTGGCTCAAGGCGATGGCGTGGGACCTGCGCTCCAACATGGAGGACGAGATCGACCGGGCGCTCGCCCTGACCAAGCTGCCCAAGGAGCGGGTCGAGCAGCTCTACCCCGGCTACCCGTACGACAGGCACGCCCCGATCGTCACCGAGGGCGCGATCGACCAGGGACGCTTCGACCAGCGCGCCGAGCCGCGGCTGCGGACCAGCCCCACCACCCTGGCCCAGGCGGCAAGGACGCTCGACGCCGTGCCGAGCACGATGAGCACCGCCGACCGCGCGGGCGTCGGGTCGAACTCGTGGGTGGTGTCGGGCGAGCACACCGAGAGCGGCAAGCCGCTGCTCGCCAACGACCCGCACCTGTCGGCGCAGATGCCGTCGGTGTGGTACCAGGCGGGCCTGCACTGCAGGAAGCTCAGCGCCGAGTGCCCGTACGACGTCACGGGCTTCACCTTCTCCGGCGTCCCCGGCGTGATCATCGGGCACACCGACAAGATCGCCTGGGGTTTCACCAACCTGGGCCCCGACGTCGCCGACCTCTTCCTGGAGAAGGTGACGGGCGACACCTACCTGTACAAGGGCGAGCAGGTCAAGCTGGAGACCCGGCAGGAGCAGATCAAGGTCGCCGGGGGCAAGACCGTGACCATCAAGGTCCGCGGCACCAGGCACGGGCCCCTCATCAACGAGGTGATGGAGAACGCCAGGCCGAGCGGCGAGGCGAACGCCGTGGCGCTGCAGTGGACCGCCCTCATGCCCGGCAGGACCGCCGACGCGATCTTCGCGCTGAACCGGGCGGGCGACTGGGACGAGTTCCGCGCCGCCGCCGCGCTCTTCGAGGTCCCCGCGCAGAACCTCGTCTACGCCGACACCAGCGGCAGGATCGGCTACCAGGCCCCCGGCCGCGTCCCGGTGCGCGAGGGCGGCGACGGCACCTGGCCGGTGCCCGGCTGGACCGGCGAGTACGACTGGAAGGCCGCCCCCATCCCGTACGACCAGCTCCCCTCCGTGGAGAACCCGGCCGACGGGTTCATCGTCACCGCGAACAACGCCGTCATCGACCCCGACCGCTACCAGCCGCTGCTCACCAAGGACTGGGCGTACGGCTACCGGTCGCAGCGCATCCGCGAACGTATCGAGGCCGCCGTCAAGAACGGCAAGATCGACGCGGGCACGATGGCCGACATCCAGCGGGACGACCGCAACGAGTTCGCCGACACGCTGATCCCCGCCCTGATGAGGGTGGGGCTGGCCGGGCCGAGCGTCCGCGCCAGGGACCTGCTCAAGGACTGGGACCGCCGCCAGGGCCTCGGCTCCGCGCCGGCCGCGTACTTCAACGCCGTCTGGCGGCACCTGCTCAAGCTGACGTTCGACGACGACCTGCCCGAGGCGGCCCACCCGGCGGGCGGCGACCGCTGGTACGAGGTCGTCCGGCGGCTCCTCGACGCCCCTGACGACCCGTACTGGGACGACACCGCCACCGCGAACGTCACCGAGACCCGCGACGACATCCTGCGCCAGGCCATGGCCTCCGCCTACCAGGAGCTCGCCGAGACGCTGGGCGAGGACGTGAAGGCGTGGCGCTGGGGCGACCTGCACACGCTGGAGCTCACCAACGGCTCGCTCGGCACGTCGGGCATCGCGCCGGTGGAGGCGCTGTTCAACCGCGGCCCGCTCGCGGTGCCCGGCGGCAAGGACGCGGTCAACGCCACCGGCTGGAACGTCCAGAACGGGTACGAGATCACGGCGGTGCCGTCGATGCGGATGGTCGTGGACCTGTCGGACCTGGACAGGTCCCAGTGGATCAACCTGACGGGCGCCTCCGGGCACGCCTTCCACCAGAACTACTGGGACCAGGCCGAGCTGTGGGCCAAGGGCGAGCTGCTGCCGATGCTCTCCAAACCGGAGTCGGTCAGGAAGGCGGCGGCGCACACGCTCAGGCTGACCCCCTGACCGCGGTCGTCCCGCCGGAGGCTCCCGAGGCCCGGATCCGTACCACCTGAAGGACGCTCATGCCGAACATCAGGACGCCCAGGGGGACGTGCACGGCCTTGACATGCGCGATCCCCAGGGCGATCTGCGCCGACGCGACCGCCAGGAACGCGACCGCGTACAGGATGGGCCTCGGCGAGCCGCCGCCGGGCCGCCACACCCCGATCGTGACGGCCAGGTGCAGCAGCGCCACCACGAACAGCGTGTACGCACCGGCGCTGTGCAGCGCCCCGCCACTCGGTGCGGACAGCAGCAGCCCCGCCGTGATGGCCTGGACGAAGACCGTCACGGCCTGCAGAGTGAGCACGGCACGCAGGAGCGTGAGGTGGCCTTGTTTCGTCGTCGTGCGTGTGGGCATGGCGAGGTCTTCCCTTCTCGATCCCGTCCGAGGCGCGCGGCCCGCGTCCGCGGCGGCTCGCGGCCTGGTGTCTCACCGGTCTGACGGCACAGCCGCCGCGGATGTGAGGCGGCGCGCCGGCCTCACACGCCGGCGCGCTGTCTCGTCGGTCCGGTGAGGACGGATACGACCGAGGGAGCCGGCGACGCCATGACCACACCATCCGAGCCGGGACACGGCCGGCCCGACCCGGGCCTGAGCGCGATCATGAGCGAGCGGCGTCAGCTGGTCAATCTCGCGTACCGGCTCCTCGGCTCCCTGGCCGAGGCCGAGGACGTCGTCCAGGAGACCTACGCGCGCTGGTACGCCATGACCCGGGCGCAGCAGGAGGCCATCGAGTCCCCCGGCGCCTGGCTGACGAAGGTGGCCGGTCGCATCTGCCTGGACCTGCTCCGCTCGGCGCGGGTCCGGCGCGAGAGCTACGTGGGCGAATGGGTCCCGGAGCCGCTGCCCGACGGCACGGAGTGGATCAGCGGGCGGCCGGGCGGCACGGTGGACCCGGCCGACCGGGTCACGCTCGACGAGTCGATCAGCATGGCCTTCCTGGTCGTGCTGGAGCAGATGACTCCGGCCGAGCGGGTCGCCTTCGTCCTGCACGACGTCTTCCGGTATCCCTTCGCCGAGGTGGCCGAGATCGTCGGCCGTACGCCGGCGGCCTGCCGCCAGCTCGCCTCGTCGGCCCGCCGGCGCATCCGCGACTCACAGGCTCCGGCGGCTCCCGCGGCCCGGCAGTCCGGCCTCGTCCGCGATTTCAGGCAGGCGTGGGAGGCCAAGGACATCCGGGCCCTCGTCGGCCTCCTCGACCCCGGCGCCACGATGATCGCCGACGGCGGCGGCCTGGTCGGCGCCGCCCTCCGCCCGATCGAGGGCGGCGAGCGGATCGCCCGCTACCTCGTCGCCCTCGCCGACAAGGCGCCCGGCCTGACGATCCTGGAGCGCACGGTCAACGGCCAGCCCGGTCTGGTGGCCCAGCAGGGCGGCGTCACCGTCACGGTGGCGGCGTTCGACGTCCCGGGCGACCGGATCAGGCGCATCTGGGCGGTACGCAACCCCGAGAAGCTCTGGCCCTGGACGCCCGGCGCCTCTGGTCAGCGGGAGGAGCGGCGTCTGCGCCACCACAGGGCGGCGCGCGGGTAGCCGCCGTCGTCCAGTCCGGCCAGCCGTTCGAACACGTTGTACGACGCCTGGTGCCCGCACACCAGCACCGAGGCCAGCATCGCCAGCAGGTAGAGCGGGAGCATGGGGAGCCCCGCGCACCACGCCCACTGGGTGGCGTGGCGGGCCTCGTGCCTGACGAGGCGCTCGTTCAGCGCGGGCGCCCTGGTCAGCACGACGTTGCCGACGGTGAAGGCGCCCGCGACGGGGAAGCGGTAGCGGTAGCCGTACGCGAGGATGAGGCCGTCGGGGCCGGGTCGCCGCGCCGCCCCGCCGACGGCCGCGATCAGCAGGCCGAGGGGGGTGGCGAGGTTGACGTAGTTCACCGCCCGCCGGACGCGGAAGCGTCTGTCCATACGACTCAGCCTTGACCAATCTTGACAACTCGGAATAATGGTCCGAGTCCTGAAATCTCCCCCAAGAGCAGGATTATGAGACTCAGCATCCTGGGCACGCTGCTCGCCACCGCCGCACTGGCAGGAGCCGGAGGAGTCGCGATCACCCAGACCTCCGCATCCGACCCCCTGCGTTCCACCGAGCCGCCACGCGGCGCGCAGGTGGCGTCACCCACCTCGTCCACACCCACACCGACCCCCACCACCGGGAAATACACCGCGAAGACCAAGGTGGTCAAGAAGAAGGGCGTCTCCTACCTGGACGTCTCGGTCACCTACGACAAGGCGGCCCGCTTCACCGTGAAGCAGAAGGTGTGCAAGGGCGGTTCCTGCCGCACCGCCAGCACCCAGCTGCCCGTCACCACCGGAGCGGGCAAGGTCACCAAGAAGCTCGGCAAGGGGACGTACAAGGCGAAGGGCAAGCCGTCGGTCAGCGTGAAGCACCTGCCGTGGCCGACGGCCACGGTTACGGCCTCCCCCACGGCCAAGGTGACCGTGACCGCAACCCCGTCCGCCACGGCCACCGTCACGCAGCAGGCGACGGCGACGGTCACGCAGGCCGGCCCCACGGTGACCCAGGCGGGGCCCACAGTGACCGCCACAGTGACCGCCACTGCGACCGCCACTGCGACCGCCACGGTGACGGCGACGGTGACGTTCACCTGCCAGCCGGCCCCGCCGACGGGCGAGCCTGCCCCTCCGACCACCTCGCCCACCCTCACGCCCACAGCAACGGGCACAGGGACGGGGACAGGCACGCAGACGGGCGACCAGGCGGCCGTCCCGCAGACGGTCACGCCGCCGCCCGTCCCCGTCACCCCTCCCCCCGCGCAGCCGCTCACCCCCGAGCAGGCCGCGCCGACGCCGGGCCTCGTCCCGCAGGAGGTGCCGACCTGCGGCGCCACCCCGGCGCCGCCGGTCACGCCGACCGAGACCCCCACCGGCACCCCCACCGGCACCCCGACCGGCACCCCGACCGACACGACGAGCCCCACTTCCACCGGGTGACGCGGGGCTCCGCGGCCTTGACCTGATCGGCGGCCGTCCCCGCCCTCCGCGGCGGGACGGCCGCCGCTCCGTGCCGGGAGCCGGGTCAGAGGGTGCCGTAGCCGCCGTCGTAGTACAGGAGCGGCGCGTCGTCGGACGGGGCGGCCAGGGCGGTCACCGCGCCGACGACGATCGAGTGGTCGCCGCCGTCGTGGACGTCCTTCGTCGAGCACTCCAGCGTGGCGAGCGCCCCGTCGAAGAGCGCCACGCCCGACGCCCCGCGGTGGTGGCGCCACCGGGCGAGCTGGCCGTCCAGCGGACGTCCGCGGTGGGCGAAGAAGCGTGAGGCGTCCTCCATCGACGCCGGCAGCACCGAGACGCCCCACACGCCCGCCTCCAGCACCGCCGCGTGGAACCGCGCCACCTTCTCGGCGCAGAACAGCACCAGCAGCGGGTCGAGGGAGACGGAGGTGAACGAGTTCACGGTCATGGCGTGATCGACGTCGCCGACCCGGGTGGTGACGACCGCCACACCGGTGGCGAAGCGGCCGACGACTTTGCGATAGGTACGGGAGTCCACCGGCCGCTCTAGAAAACGCACGAACGTTACTTTATGCCGCGTAGGGCTCCAAACAGAATGTTCTTAGGTGTGAGGAAGCGGACCTTCCGCCGCGCACCGCCCTGTCAGGAGTCCTTCGGGACGTAGCCATGCAGGAGCCACGAGCCGCCGCGGTGCGACGACGGGGACATGAGGAACGCCGCCACCAGGGCCACCAACCCCCCGTACAGGTAGACGTAACCCGCGGCCCCCTGGGCGATCACCAGGTCGCCCGAGCCGAGCTGCAGCGTGAACGGCATCGTGACGAGCAGCCACCCGAGCGCCGGGGCGACCACGCCCAGCCGGGTGCGCATGAGCCTGCCCGCGCCGAGACAGACCCCGAACAGCGCCAGCACCCAGCAGACGGCGGCCACCGGCACCGGCCCGGCCTGCCCCACCGGGTGGGTGAAGCCGCCCACGACCCCCATGACGACGCCCAGCACGAAGAGCATGCCGTACGCCGCCCCGCCCAAGGCCGACTCGGCGTGGCTGCGATGTTCCATGTGGACCGAGGTTAGCCGATGCCCGCGAACAGATCGTTCTCGCGGTTGTGGGGCTCGCCGAGCCCGCCCGCCTCGACCGCCGGGCCGGGCACGGCCCGGCCCGGGACCCCGACGGCCAGCACGTAGTGCTCGACGCCCAGCACCTCCTGGCCGACGTTGTTCGACAGCGCGAACCACGGGTCGGCGACGGTGATCTGCGTGGCGTGCGCCCGCATGGCCTCCATCTTGTTCCCGATCCAGGGCCTGGCGTCGATCTCGGTGGTGATGTCCTCGTCCGGGGTGCCGAACGGCAGGTCGTCCACGTCCTCGACGACGAAGCCGTGGTCGGCCTCGCGCAGCGCCTCGACGGTGCGCCGCAGCACCGACCGCGGGTGCGCCGTGTGGTAGAGCTTGGCGACCTGCCACGCCCGGCCCTCGCCGAAGCCGGGCTCGGCGGCCAGCTCGAACGCCCGGTGCGCCACCCGGTGCGCCTGGATGTGGTCGGGGTGGCCGTAGAAGCCGTTGCCGTCGTAGGTGACGAGCACCTGCGGGCGCACCTCGCGGATGATCTTGACGAGCTCGCCCGCCGCCTCGTCCAGGTCGGCCCGCCAGAACGCCTGGGGCCGCTCGTTCGTGGCCGCGCCCATCATGCCGGAGTCGCGCCAGCGCCCCTGCCCGCCGAGGAAGCGGTGGTCCTCGACGCCCAGCGCGGCGCAGGCGGCCGCCAGCTCGCCCACGCGGTACGGGCCGAGCGCGTCGTCACGGTCGGACGCCAGGTGCGCGAGGTCGCCGGGGATGACCTCCCCCTCCTCGCCGAGGGTGCACGTCACCAGCGTGACGTGGGCCCCTTCCGCGACGTACTTGGCCATCGTGGCGCCGGTGCCAATCGACTCGTCGTCCGGGTGGGCGTGCACGAGCAGGAGCCGTCGGTCAGTCATGGCCATGAGCGTAACAATGGCGCGTTCCTGGCAGGATTGGCCCCATGAGTGAGAGCTTCCCGCGTCTGTCTGCCAGGACCCGCCGGTTCACCCTCGGGGTGCCCAGGGGCTTCACCATCTCCCCGGACGGCGGCCGGGTGGTCTTCCTGCGCACGAAGTCCGGCACCGACCCGGTGACGTGCCTGTGGGAGCTCGACACCGAGACCCACGTCGAACGCCTCGTGATCGACCCGCGCACGCTCAGCCAGGACGAGGAGAACCTCCCGCCCGAGGAGCGGGCCAGGCGCGAGCGCAGCCGCGAGCAGGCGGGCGGCGTCGTCGCCTACAGCACCGACAAGGACGTGACCACGGCCGTCTTCGCGCTGTCCGGCGCGCTGCACGTCGCCGACCTGGCGAGCGGCGAGGTGCGCGGGCTCGACACGCCGGGCCCGGTCATCGACCCCCGGCTCTCCCCCGACGGCCGCCACGTCGCCTACGTCACCGGCGGCGCGCTGCGCGTGCAGGACCTCGCCACGGGCGCCGACCTCGCGCTCGCCACGCCCGAGTCGCCCACGGTGACGTACGGGCTGGCGGAGTTCATCGCGGCCGAGGAGATGGACCGCATGCGCGGCCACTGGTGGTCGCCGTCGAGCGACGCGCTGCTGGTCGAGCGGGCCGACGAGGCGCCCGTGCGCACCTGGTACATCGCCGACCCGGCCAACCCCGCACGCCCCGCCACCGAGCAGCGCTACCCGGCGGCGGGCACGCCCAACGCCGACGTCCAGCTCTTCGTGTTCGGCCTCGACGGGTCGCGCGTCGCGGTGCCGTTCGAGGAGGAGTACCTCGCGGCGGCGTCGTGGGACTCCCACGCGCTGTCGATCGTGACGCTCACCCGCGACCAGAAGACGATGCGGCTGTTCGACGTCGATCCGGCGACCGGCGCGTCCACGCTGGTGCGCGAGGACACCGACCCGGCCTGGGTGGACATCGTCTCCGGCGTCCCCGCCCACCTCGACGACGGCTCGCTGGTGTGGGTGGCGGCGTCGGAGGGCGGCCACCGGCTGTTCGTCGGCGACCGCGCGGTCACGCCGCCGACGCTCCAGGTGCGGGCCGTGCTCGACGTCGACCACGACAGCGTGCTGTTCAGCGCCAGCGGCGGCGACCCCGCCGACATCCACCTGTGGACGTGGGACGGCCACTCGCTGCTGCCCGTCTCCACCCGTTCCGGGGTGTTCTCCGGCCGGATGGCCGGGGGCGTCGGCGTGCTGTCGGAGCAGACGCTCGACGCCGAAGGCGTCTCCACGACCGTCGTCCGCCGCGACGGCACGGGCATCCCCGTCCCGTCGTACGCCGAGCGGCCGGGGCTCGACCTGCGCGTCTCGCTGGGCCGCTCCGGCCGCCGCGAGCTGTCCACCGCCGTGGTGCTGCCGTCCTGGCACGAGCAGGGGTCGGCCAGGCTGCCGGTGCTCATGGACCCGTACGGCGGCCCGCACGCGCAGCGCGTGCTGAACCGGCGCGGCGCGTACCTGGAGAGCCAGTGGTTCGCCGAGCAGGGCTTCGCCGTGATCGTGGCCGACGGCCGCGGCACCCCCGGCAGGGGCCCCGACTTCGAGCGGGCGGTGCTGAACGACCTCGCCACCCCCGTCCTGGACGACCAGATCGACGCGCTGCAGGGCGTCGCCGAGCAGTACCCCGACGACATCGACCTGAGCCGGGTCGCCATCCGCGGCTGGTCGTTCGGCGGCTTCCTCGCGGCGCTCGCGGTGCTGCGCAGGCCCGACGTCTTCCACGCCGCCGTCGCGGGCGCGCCCGTCACCGACTGGCGGCTGTACGACACCTGCTACACCGAGCGCTACCTGGGCGACCCCGAGGAGCAGCCCGAGGTGTACGACAAGTCGTCGCTGTTCGCCGACGCCGCCAAGCTGGAGCGCCCGCTCCTGCTGATCCACGGCCTGGCCGACGACAACGTGGTGGCGGCGCACACGCTGCGCCTGTCGTCGGCGCTGCTCGCGGCGGGACGCCCGCACAGCGTGCTGCCGCTGTCGGGCGTCACCCACATGACGCCGCAGGAGGTCGTCGCGGAGAACCTGCTGCTCCTCCAGGTCGACTTCCTCAAGAAGTCCCTGGGCTGAGGCCCACCCGGCCGGGCGCCCGCCGTGGGGCGCCCGGCCAGGTGCCGGTGGAGCCGGCCAGGTGGCGCCTCTGCGCGGGTGGAGCCTGTGCGCGGGTGGAGCCTCTGCGCGGGTGGCGCCGGTTCAGTCAGGTGCGGGTGGAGCTCGCCTTGCCGTGCCAGCTCTCCCACAGCGCCGCGTACGAGCCGCCCCGCGCCACCAGGTCCTCGTGCGACCCCAGCTCGCTGACGCGGCCGTCCTCGACGACCGCCACCCGGTCGGCGTCGTGCGCCGTGTGGAGCCGGTGCGCGATCGCGATCACCGTACGGCCCTCCAGCACCGCGGCCAGCGACCGCTCCAGGCGGCGGGCGGCCCGCGGGTCGATCAGCGAGGTGGCCTCGTCCAGCACGAGCGTGTGCGGGTCGGCCAGCACCAGCCGGGCCAGCGCGAGCTGCTGCGCCTGGGCGGGCGAGACGGCCAGGCCGCCCGAGCCCACCTGGGTGTCGAGCCCCTCCGGCAGGGCGAGCACCCAGTCCAGGGAGTCGACCGCGGCGAGCGCCGACCGCACCTCCTCGTCGCCGGCGTCGGGCCTGGCGATCAGCAGGTTGTCGCGGACGCTGCCCTTGAACACGTGGTGCTCCTGGGTGACCAGGGCGACGTGCCCGCGCAGCTCGTCCAGGGGCAGGTCCACGAGGGGCACCCCGCCCACCGTCACCGCGCCCGTACGCGGGCCGTGGATGCCCGCGAGCAGCCGCCCCAGCGTGGACTTGCCCGCGCCCGACGGCCCCACCATCGCCAGCCGCTCCCCCGGTTTCAGCGTCAGCGACACGCCGTGCAGCACGTCGCGGCCCTCGCGGTAGGCGTAGCGGACGTCGCTCGCCTCCAGCAGCTCGCCCTGCGGCCTGGCGGACGTCGCCACCCGGTCGTCGGGCACGTTCGCCACGCCGAGCAGCCGCGCCATCGCGGCGCCGCCCACCTGCAGCTCGTCGATCCACATGAGGAAACGGTCGAGCGGGTCGATGAGCTGCTGCGCGTACAGGGTGGCGACGGTGACCTGTTCGAGCGACACCCAGCCGCGGATGTAGCACAGGCCGCCCACCAGCAGCGTCGCCACGACCGGGATCACGTAGCCCAGCTCGACCGTGGGGAACCACACGGTGCGCAGGCCCAGCGTGTACCGCTCCGCCGCGAACGAGCGGCGGATGTCGGCGTCGGTGCGCTCCCGCCTGCGGCCCTGGAGCCCCAGCGCCTCCACCGCGCGGGCGCCCTCGACGGTCTCGGCCAGGCCCTCGGTCATGTCGGCGTACGCGGCGTTCTCGCGCAGGTAGCCGTCGCGGGCCCGCTTCAGGTACCAGCGGGTGGACAGCCAGATGAGCGGCGTCGCGATGAGCATGGGCAGCATGAGGAGCGGGCTGACCAGCACCAGCGCGCCCACCGTGATGACGAACGTGACCAGCGCGATCAGCGTCTCCGGCACCGCGTGGCGCACCGTGCGCGACAGCGAGTCGACGTCGCGGGACGTCCTCGTGATCAAATCTCCCGCACCGGCCCGCTCCACCGTGGACAGCGGCAGCGCCAGCACCTGGTCGACGAACTCCTCGCGCAGCTCGGCCAGCACCTGCTCGCCCAGCCGCGCGGAGGCGTACACCGCGTACCTGACGAGCGCGCCCTGCAGCAGCAGGAAGCCGCCGATGGCGAGGGCGACGAGCGCGACGTCGACGGGCGTGCCGTCCTTGACGTCCTGCACCAGGCCGCCGAGCTGCCACGGCACCGCCAGCCCGGCGACGGCCGCGAGGCCGTGCAGGGCGAGGGCGAGCGTGAGCTGACGCGGGTACTTCAGGGTCAGCCGCCTGGCGTAGGCGCGTACCTGCCTGCGGTCGGCGACCGGCAGGATCTCGCGAGCCATCCTCAGTCCTCCCCTCTCGTCACGGTCGCGGCGTAGCGCGGCGAGGAGTCGAGCAGTTCGCGGTGCGCGCCCTCGGCGAGCACCCTGCCGTCCTCGACGTAGATCACGTGGTCGGCCCGGTCGAGCACCAGCGGGCTGGTGGTGCAGACCAGGGTGGTCCTGCCGGCGCGGGCCGCGGCCAGGCGCTCGGCGATGCGCGCCTCGCTGTGGGCGTCGACGGCGCTGGTCGGCTCGACCAGGATGAGCACCTCGGGGTCGGCGAGCAGCGCCCTGGCCAGCCGCAGCCGCTGCTGCTGCCCGCCGGAGAACTCGCGCCCGGCCTCCGCCACGGGCGCGTCGAGCCCGTCGGGCAGGGCCTCGACGATGTCCTCGGCGCAGGCGGCCCGCAGCGCCCGCCACACGCGCTCGTCGTCGCCCGCTTGCGCGCGGTCGTCGGCGCGGACGTCCAGTTCGGCGCGGAGCGCGCCGGTGAACAGGCGGGCCCCGTTGTCGGCGACCAGGATGCGGGAGCGGACCTCGGGCAGCGGCAGCTCGGCCAGGTCGGTCCGGCCGAAGGTGACGTCGCCAGGCGCGTACCGGCCGAGGCGGTCGGCGATGGCGATGGCGTCCTCGGGCGCGCTCGCCGCCAGCGCCGTGAACCAGCCCGGCTGGAGCGTCACCCCGCTGTACGAGTCGCGCAGCACGCCGCCCTCGCTGCGGCCCGTGCCGCCGGTCACCTCGGGCTCCATCTCCAGGATGCGGACGACCCGCCTGGCCGCCACATGGCCCTTGGTGAGCTTGTCGGCCATCTCCGTCAGGGTCCGCAGCGGGCCGATGAGGAAGACGGCGTAGGTGTAGAAGGAGACGAGCTGGCCGACGCTGATCTCGTCGGCGACGGCGAACGACGCGCCGACCGCGGTGACCGCGGCGATCAGCAGGCCGGGCAGCACGATCTGCGCCCCTTCGAGCAGCGACTCGACCCGGGCGACGCGCACCCCGGCGTGCCGCACCCGCTGCGACTCCTCGCGGTAGCGGCCGGCGAACACCTGCTCGCCGCCGATGCCGCGCAGCACGCGCAGGCCCGACACGATGTCGGCGGCCCTGGTGGACAGGTCGCCGGTGATGTCGCGCTGCTCCTTCTGCCGCCGGTGCAGCGGCCTGAGCAGCGGGCCCACCGCCACGGCCATGAGCGGCACTCCGAACAGCACCAGCAGCCCGAGCGGCAGCGACGTCGAGATGAGGTACACGGTGACGACGACGATCGCCACGATCGAGCCGGAGCCGCGCAGCAGGATGTCCATGCTGCTGCCGATGTGGGCGATGTCGGAGTTGCCGACGCTGACCACCTCGCCGGTGGACAGCCGCTTCGGCAGCGTCGCGCCGAGCCGCGCCGCGTGCCGCGCCGTGAGCTGCACCGTGCGGTACGCCGCCGCGAGCCAGTTGTAGACGGCCAGCCGGTGGCGCATGACGCCGGTGGCGGCCTGCACCAGGCCCAGGGCGAACAGGATGCCCGACCAGGTCAGCAGCGCTGCCGCGTCCTTGTCGGTGACGGCGTCGACGCCCTTGCCGAGCACCGCCGGGACGAGCGCCTGCACCAGCCACCAGACCGTCGCGAAGCACATGCCCAGCAGGAGCGCGCCGCGCTGCCGCCCGGCGTTCCACCACAGGTAGCGGAGCGGGCTGCGGATGTCGGGCACGCCGGGATCGGCGTCGGGAAGGGAGCGCATAGCCTCACCAGGGTGGCAAGGCGTGAGCTGACCAGGCAAATGATTTTCGCCCGGCTAACGATCACCTCGGGGCCGGTGCCGCCCGCCCCGGTTCAGTCCCGCTGCGGGAGCTTCGAGAAGGCGCGGTAGGTGTAGAGGAGCGCGGCCAGCGCGGTCAGCGCCAGCAGGCCGTACCCGATCGCGTACGCGCCCGTGGCCGCGTACACGGCGCCCATGACGAGGGGCGGGAAGTAGCCGCCGAGGCCGCCCGCCGCGCCCACCAGCCCCGTCACCGTGCCCACCCGCGAAGGCTCGACGAGCCTGGCCACGAGGGCGAACACGCCGCCGGTGCCGAGGCCCAGGAAGAAGGCCATGAGCACGAAGCTGACCCCGGCCGGCAGCTCGGCGGGCGGCTCGAACGCCAGCACGAGCGCCATGAGCGCGGTGCCCGCGAACGACAGCAGCAGCACCCTGACCGGGCCGACGCGGTCGGACAGGGTCCCGCCGAGCGGCCTGGAGACGACCGCCGCGATCGAGAACCCCGCCGTGCGCAGCCCCGCGTCGGTCTGGGCGAAGTGGTAGACGGCCTGCAGCAGCGTCGGCAGGTACGTGGAGAAGGCGACGAAGCCGCCGAAGGCCACCGCGTACAGGAAGGCGCACTGCCACGTCGCCCTGATCCGCATGGCCTCGCGCATGCGGGGCAGCGCGGGGGTGGTCGCGGGCGTCCACGACGGCGAGTCGCGGCTGGCCAGCAGCATGATCACGCCCATGACGGCGAGCGCCACCGCCATGATGACGTGCGTGACGGGCCGCCCGAACGCCTCGGCCAGGCGCGGCGTGAAGAACGCCGACAGCGCCGTGCCGCCCATGCCCGCGCCGAAGACGCCGGTGGCGAAACCCCTGCGTTCCGGCGTGTACCAGGCGTTGACGAACGGGATGCCGACCGCGAACGACGTGCCGGGGATGCCGAGCAGGAATCCCCACAGCAGCAGCCACCCGTACGAGTCGGAGAACCCGACGAACAGGACGGGCACGATCGACACGAAGCAGATGACGGCGAACATCCTGCGCCCGCCCAGCCGGTCGGCGAGGATCCCGACGGGGATGCGTCCGAGCGCGCCGACCAGCACCGGGATCGCGACCAGCAGCGACGTCTCCGTCGGCGACAGCCCGAGCCGTCTGCTGTAGCTGCCGGACAGCGGGCCGATGAGGTTCCAGGCCCAGAACGTCAGGGCGAAGGCCGCCGTGGCGAGCGCGAGGTTGCGCGCCTGGCCGTTGCGGAGCACCAGCACTCCTCCTGGTCGCGGACGTCAGAGGTCACGACGTCGCGGACGGCGGGCACCGCGGGCCTCCGTCAGATCCGCTCCTGACGTCCCACCATCACCACGTCGCTCTGCTATGTGCCCCGTGACGCATGAGATGCACCTCATGGTGGCTTTACACCATGCATCCCGTGGCCGCCCCGGGGACGGTCGCGGTTGCCCCGTTCACCCCGGACGAGGCGGAGGTTTCGCGGTGAATGCCCCGTTTGCCCAGCTCTTACAGGATGTATCGGACCTGCGGCCGATGGCGCGCCGCCGTGCCGTCCGGGCCGCCCCGTGCGCCAGAATCGATCCCTGTGGAGCACGGGTACACCAACAGCACGGTCGGCGACGGCGCCCTGGTGGTCAAGTGTTACCAGGGCCCCGAGGCCGCGTTCAGGCTGGGCACGGAGAGCAGGTACCTGCGCCGCCTGCGCGGCCGGCTCCCGGTGCCCCGCGTCCACCAGATCACCTCGACCAGCCTGACCACCGCGTACGTCTCCGGCACCCACGGCCAGGACCTCCTGGACGACGGCCGCGCCGTCGAGGTGCTCACCGAGTGCGGCCGGCTCCTCGCCCGCATCCACCGGCTCGGCATCGTGCACGGCGACTACGGCCCGCAGAACCTCCTGCTCGACCCCGACACGTACGAGACCGCCGCCATCCTCGACTGGGAGTGGGCGCACCCCGGCCACCCCGTCGAGGACCTCGCCTGGTGCGAATGGATCGTGCGCAGCCACCACCCCGAGCACGCGCCGCTGCTCGGCCACTTCTTCCGCGCGTACGGCGAGGCGTACGGCGAGCCCCTGCCCGCCTGGCCCGAACGCCACGCCGCCATGCTCGCCCGCTGCCGCGACCTGCTCGACTTCTGCGGCCGGTGGGAGCCGGGCGGCCAGGGCGAGAAGCTGTGGCGCGACCGGCTCGACACCACCGCCTCCTGGGCCGCCGCTACGCCGTGAGGTCGGCGCGCCAGTCGTTGCACCGCATGAAGTGCCCCGGAGGGTACTCGAACTCGACCTCGCCCAGCAGCGTGAAGCCCGCCCTGCGGCACACGGCGTTGGACGGCTCGTTGCCCGCCGACGGGTAGGCGTGCAGGTGCGCGTGCCTGCCCTCGGCCCTCGCCAGCCCCACCACCGCGCGGGCCGCCGCGCCCGCCAGGCCCCTGCCCTGGAACTCCGGCAGGATGCCCCAGCCCGTCTCGTACACCGTCTCGCCGCGCCACTCCCGCTGCCAGTAGCCGACAGAGCCCACGGCCACGCCGTCGTGCGCCACCCGGAACATCCCGCCCGAACCCGCCTCACCGGGCTTCAGATAGCGGGCGTGCCTCGCCTCCACCTGCTCGTCGGTCTCGGGGCCGCCCAGGTGCCCGGTCATCTCCGGCGCGTTCAGCCGCCGCAAGAGGTCGAGGTCGTCAGGCGACCACGGCTCAAGACGTACAGAAGGAGTCTCCATGCGCCGGAGCGTAGCCACCCGGACCGACAGAACCGCCTCAGGCGGGGAGGGAGGCGAGCCAGGCGGTCAGGAGGCGGTTGGTCTCCTCTGGGCGTTCCTGCTGCAGGAAGTGGCCGCAGCCGTCGAGGACGCGCGACACCGTCAGCCCCGGCAACGTCACGGGGTAGGCCGCGATCGCCTCGGACAGCCACGTCGTGGAGGCGTCCAGCGCCCCTCCGAGGAACAGCGACGGCTGGGTGATGGGCGCGCCCTCCCACGCGGCCAGGTCCTCCCAGTCCCTGTCCATGTTCCGGTAGCGGTTCAGCGCCCCGGTCATGCCCGTACGCTCGAACTCCGCCGCGTACACGTCGAGCTCCTGCTCGCTGAGCCAGTCCGGCAGCCGCCCCGACGGGAACCGGTCGCGCAGCCTGCCCCCGGGGCTGACGAAGTGCGGGTCGGGGGCGCCCGGCGGGGGCATCGTGCCGGCCGACAGCGCGGCGTAGAAACCGGCGAGCCAGCCGCGCACGTCGGGCTCGATCTCCGCCTCGGCCCGCCCCGGCTCCTGGAAGTACGACACGTAGAACTCCTCCGCGCCGCCCATGCGGGCGAAGACCTCGCTGGGCCTGGGACCCCCGGGCGGGGTGTACGGCACGCTGAGCAGCCCGACCGCGCGGAACACGTCCGGCCTGACCAGCGCGGACGTGGCGGCGATGGTCGCGCCCCAGTCGTGCCCGACGATCACCGCGGACCGCTCGCCCAGCGCCTCCACCACCGCGACGTTGTCCTCCACCAGGTCGAGCATCCGGTACGCCTCCACCGCCGCCGGCTTGGAGGAACGCCCGTAACCCCGGACGTCCACGGCGACGGCCCGGAAGCCCTGCGCGGCCAGCGCCGGCAACTGGTGACGCCACGAGTACCAGGACTCGGGGAACCCGTGCACCAGCAGGACGAGCGGTCCGCTCCCCTGCTCCACGAGATGGATCCGCCCGGCCGGCGCGGACACCGACCGATGAATGGGCGCGTTTCCCAACGTCTCCGCCATGAGTCCTCCCGAGCAGGCGTGTGCTTACGGTGCCGATCGTGGCGTTCCCGGCCCGTCCCCCACGACTCCTGTTGCCGTTCCGGCAAACCCGCGAACGCGACCGTCCATGCCCACGACGTCGCCGCGGCCGAGTCGCCGAACCACGGAATGCGCCGCATGAGATAAATAAGTGGGATCTCCTTCCTGATCAGGTCACACTGATCACCGACCAGTGAGGAGATTCCAGTCATGCCGCACCAGCCCGCACCGAACCTGCTGTCGTGGGCCAGCGAGATCGACGAAGGCACGATCACGCAGGCCGCGCGTACCGCCCGCCTGCCAGTCGTGGCCGGCCACGTCGCTCTCATGCCGGACGCGCACGTCGGCATCGGCGCGACGGTCGGCTCGGTGATCCCCACCGAGAACGCGATCATCCCGGCCGCCGTGGGCGTGGACATCGGCTGCGGCATGGTGGCCACCGAGACCACGCTGACCGCCGCCGACCTGCCCGACACCCTCGCCGCGCTCATGCCGATGGTGGAGCACCGCATCCCGGCGGGCGTCGGCAAGGGACACAGCGACCCGTCCATCGACAGCGCGCTGGGCGACCTCGGCCTGCCCCACACCGCCCTCGACACGGGGCAGGAGAGGAAGGTCTCGCAGCAGTTCGGGACGCTCGGTTCCGGCAACCACTTCGTCGAGGTCTGCCTGGACGAGCGCGACCGGGTCTGGACGGTCCTGCACTCGGGCTCGCGCGGCATCGGCAACCAGCTCGCCCAGCTGCACATCACGGGCGCCAAGAACCTGATGAAGCAGCAGGACGCGAGCCTGGAGGACCCCGACCTCGCCTACCTGGTGCAGAACACGCCGGAGTTCACGGCGTACGTCGAGGACATGCTCTGGGCGCAGCGTTACGCCATGGCCTCACGCGCCCGCATGGACAGGGTCCTGGTCGACGCCCTGTTCACGGTCGTGGGCAGGGGCGAGCGGGTCCGGACGATCAACTGCCACCACAACTTCACGCAGCGGGAGACGCACTTCGGCAGGTCCCTCTGGATCACCCGCAAGGGCGCGATCAAGGCCGACACGGGCGACGAAGGCGTCATCCCCGGTTCGATGGGCAC
The DNA here is from genome assembly GCF_900109355.1 of Nonomuraea pusilla. Taxonomy (GTDB): domain Bacteria; phylum Actinomycetota; class Actinomycetes; order Streptosporangiales; family Streptosporangiaceae; genus Nonomuraea; species Nonomuraea pusilla. Next base: position 578,982 of record NZ_FOBF01000001.1, on the reverse strand, counting down.
CCGCTCGTACATCGTGCGCGGCCGGGGGAACCCGGAGTCGTACCACTCCTGCTCCCACGGCGCGGGCCGCCGCATGTCGCGGACGAAGGCCAAGCGGGCGCTGTCGGCGGCCTCCCTGGCCGAGGCGATGCGCGGCCGCACCTGGAACGCGGACCGGGCCGCCGCCCTCGTGGACGAGCACCCGGAGGCGTACAAGCCGATCGACCAGGTCATGGCCGACCAGAGGGACCTGGTGGAGGTGCAGCACACCCTGCACCAGATCTTCAACTACAAGGGCTGAGGAGTTCCGCGTCAGGACGGGCGGCGGGCGGTGAAGGACGCATGGAAGTTCTCCTTCCCGTCCGCCTTGAGCAGCGTCTCGACGACCTCGCCCCTGAGGTCCACGACGCCCACGCCGTCCTTGGTAGAGGCGAGGAGGCGGTTCTCGTCGTACCAGCCGAGCACGGTCCCCCACTTCTCGTTGAAGGCGAGCCTGATCCGGGTCACCGCCTTGCCCGTCGCGGTGTCCCAGACGCACGCCGCCTGCTCCAGTGCGGTGCACGCGGTGACGAACCGGCGTCCGGACGGGGTGAACGTCCCCAGGCCCTGACCGGCGGGCCTGCCGCGGACGTGCCAGGTCCGCCTGACCTGGCCGTCCAGGTCGTACAGGCGGACGGACGAGCTGCCGTTCCTGCCCCACCGGACGACGACGCCCTCGCCGTCGCGCGTCCACTGGAAGCCGCCGACGGTGATCAGCGCCTTCTCGATACGGACGAAGCGCGGTTCGAGCGAGGGCACGTCGATGAGGACGACGCCCTCGGAGCGGGGCTCGGACCCGGGCGCGAAGACGTTCACCAGCAGCCGGCGGCCGTCGGGGGACCAGGTGGGCCACAGCGTGTCGAGGTACTGGTCGCCGTGCTCGGTGTGCTCGACCGGGACGGGCAGCTCGACGTCGGAGGTCCTGCCCGTCTTCCTGTCGCGGAAGCGGACGACGGACGCGGCCCTGGTGTCGCGCCGCAGGATCGCCTCCCAGCGCTCGTCAGGCGAGACGGTGACAGGGTCCTCGCCCCGGACGAAGGCCCGCCTGGCGGGGGCCCAGTTCCACGCGCTGAGGCCGCGGTCGCCCAGCGTGCTGTAAGACGTGAGCTGGACGGGCCGGCCGGCCAGGTTCGCGACGACGCTCGCGGAGGCGCCCGGCAGACGGCCCGGCCGCGGCTGCGGCACGTCGGCGGCGCCCCCGGTAAGGGGCACGGTCAGGGGCACGGTGAGGGTCATGGTCAGTGTCGCGGTCAGCGCGACGGTGAGATGTGCGAGCATGCGGCCTCCTTGATCCCCGGGACCAGCGGATCGTACAAGATCGCGTGGAACCGTGCGGGTGGAACCGCCCGGCCCGTCAGAGCGTGACGTGGTGGCGGTAGAGCCAGCCCAGTGACTTCTGGTCGGCGGCACGCCTCAGGAACGCCGGCATCACGAGGTCGCGGAACACGCGCCCCACCGGCCCTGGCGCCTTGCTGTTGCTGATCCGCCGCGAGTACGCCACCACGCGCTCGGCCCTGCCGCGCCGCTCGGCTTCGTAGCGGGCGAACGCCTGCTGGTGGCCGGGCTCGTCGCGCAGGCACCTGGCGAGCACGACGGCGTCCTCGACGGCGAGTGACGCGCCCTGGCCCGCGCTGGGCGAGGTGGCGTGGGCGGCGTCGCCGATCAGCACGACCCGGCCGCGGTGCCAGCCGGCGAGCGGCGGCAGGTCGTAGACGGGCAGGCCGGATCCGAGGTCGGCGGTGCGGAGCAGGTCGGCCGTGGCGTTGTGGTCGCCGGCGAACGCCTCGACCAGCGCGGGCCTCCAGTCGGCGGGCTCGTCGCCGAGGCGGCGGGGCAGGTTGGCGAACCACCAGGTCTCGCCGGACGCCGCCACCGTGTAGCCGAAGAACGCCTTCTTGCCGAAGATCATGTGGTACGTCCCCGGCTCGCCCGGCAGGCCGGGCACCTTCGTGATGCCGCCGAACCCGTACAGGCCGCTGTAGCGGGGCCGTGGCCCGCGTGGGTCGAGCAGCGCGCGGGTGCGCGAGTGCACCCCTTCCGCGCAGATGAGGACGTCGCCCTCGGCCCACGTCCCGTCCTCGAACCCGGCGACCACGCGGTCGCCGGTCTCCTCGAAGGTGACCAGCCGCTTGCCGTACGAGATGGTGATGCCGCGCGCCACGGCCTCGTCCCGGACGACCCGGTAGAGGTCGGAGCGGAGGATCGTGTGGCTGACGGTGCCGTCGTCCAGGGCGAGGCCGTTGGCCACCTCGCCGAGCCGCTTGCCGGTGCCGCTCCACATGACCATGCGCGGGGTGGGGATGCCGGCGGCCATGACCGTCCGGTGCGCCCCGAGCACGCGTAGCGCGTCGAGCCCGTTGGAGGCGAGGTTGAGGAAGGCGCCGACTCCTTCGGCCCCCTTGCCGTACGCCTCGAAGATCTCCGCCTCGATGCCCGCCTCCCGCAGGGCCATGGCCATGGCCGGGCCCGCGATGCCACATCCTGTGATCAGTGCCTTCATCGCGCTAACCTTTCGTTCGGTCGAACGAAATAATAACCACGGAAGGAGAGGGATGTCCATGGATATTTCGGAGCATCGAAAGAATCTGCTCGAAGCGCTCGTCTGGGCGGGTCGCGAGACCAGCAACGCCGCGGTCATGTACCACACGGCGATGAGCGGGCTGCTCGGCCTCGGCCCCAGCGAATGGAAGACCCTCGACCTCCTGCAGCGGCACGGCCCCCTCACCGCGGGCGAGCTGGCCCAGCACACCGGGCTCGCGCCGGCCTCCGTCAGCGGGCTCGTCGACCGGCTCGAAGCCAAGGAGCTCGTCCGCCGCGTCCGCGACACCAAGGACCGGCGCCGGACCATCGTCGAGTTCGTCCCGGACACGTTCGCCGGGTCCGCCCACGTCTTCGAGCCCCTGCTGAACGGCCTCGCGGAACTCCACGCCGAGTACACCGACGAGCAGCTCGAACTGATCCTCGGCTACCTGACCCGGGCCGCGGCGATCCAGCGCGCCGCCACCGCCGAGCTGGAGAGACTCCGCTGACCCCCCGCACCACCGAGCCCGAAGGACGCCCGCCGAGCTCTCGCACCACCGAGCCCGAAGGACGCCCACCGAGGCACAGCACCGCCGAGCCCGAAGGACGCCCGCCGAGCTCTCGCACCACCGAGCCGGAAGGACGCCCACCGAGGCGCAGCACCGCCGCGACCGCGGTTTCTGTCGGCGGCCTCGGGTTCAATGTCCCGCATGGACACCACGTCGGGTTCAACGTCCCGCATGGACACCACGTCGGGTTCAACGTCCCGCATGGACACCACGCACGCCGACCGGCGCGGACCGTTCTGGGACGTCCTCGCCGGGCGCGCCGCCCCGCCGCCCGCCGCGCAGCTCCTCGGCTGGGAACTCGTCCACGTCGATCCCGCCCAGGGCGCCATCGAGGTGGCGTTCCAGGCCGGTGAGCAGTTCCTCAACCCCGCCGGCGTCGTCCAGGGCGGCTTCCTCGCCGCCATGCTCGACGACACCCTCGGCCCCGCGCTCGTCGCGACCCTGCGCGAAGACCAGTTCGCGCCCACCCTCGATCTGCACGTGCAGTTCCTCCGCCCCGCGCGCCCGGGACGCCTCACCGGCCGGGGCCGCGTCGTCAAACGCGGCAAGGAGATCTGCTTCCTGTCCGGCGAACTCCACAGCGCCGACGACACACTCCTCGCCGTCGCCACGGCGACGGCACGCGTCCAGACCATCAGGTGAACGGCGTCGCGGCCGCCACTGCGCGCGGAAGGCCACCTCGCGGGCGTCCGGCGAGGGGCCGTCGGGCAGCGGCCGCTTCTCGCCCTTCAGGCGCAGGTCGAAGAGGGCTCCCACGGACGTGCGGGTGATCTCCAGCGAGCGCCTCGGGGCAGGCCGCCGGAGTCCGGCAGCACGCGGGGTCCGTGAAGCAAGTTCCCTCCGTACGCGCCACCGTCAGCCAGCGCTTCCAGCCGCTCATCCCGGGCCGGCTCTCGTCCGACGTGCCGTCCTTGCCGGGGACGTGGCCTGCCTCGCTCCCCACCAGCAGGAACGGCCGGTCGCGCCGCACCGCGAGGTGGAAGGTGCCGTCGAGGTTCGCCGCGGCCCGCACCCGGCGGTCCGCGGCCATGAGCACGCCGCGCAGGCGGCGGGCAGGCGGCGGGCAGCGCGACCGCACGACATGGTCGAAGGCGCACGTCGCGAACCTCCTCCCGCACCGAACCGGACGCCCCGCCACCTGGTGCGACTCGTCATCGCGGCCTACGACGCCGACCTGGTCACCCCGTCCCGCTGACGGCGGCCTATGCTGCACTCGCATGAAGGAACACGGCCATCAGCTCGCCTACTGGGACACCGTCGGCGCGACGAAGACCTTCACCCATCCGGTGGACGTCGGTTGGCTGGCAGGGGTGAGTCCTGACGCCCGCGTCCTCGACTACGGCTGCGGATACGGCCGCGTCATGGCCGAACTGAGCGAGCACGGCTTCTCGGACGTGTCCGGCGTGGACCTGTCTCCCGCGCTGATCGAGCGGGGCCGCAGCCTCCGGCCCGACCTGCCCTTCGCCGTCCTGGAGTCCCCGCCGCACCTGCCGCACCCGTCGGCGAGCTTCGACGTCGTCCTGCTGTTCGCGGTGCTGACCTGCGTCCCCGACGACGCCGCCCAGCGAGCGCTGGTCGCCGAGCTGAGCCGCGTCCTGGCGCCCGGCGGGCTCCTCTACATCAGCGACGTGCTCCTGCAGGACGACGAACGCAACCACAGCCGCTACACCGCCCACGCCGAACGCTTCGGCACACCGTACGGGGTCTTCGCCACCGACGACGGCGCCGTGTGCCGGCACCACGACATCGCGGAACTACGCGCCCTGCTGTCGGACTTCGACCTCGTGGACGAGCACCGGATCGAGGTCACCACGATGAACGGCCACCGCTCCCAGGCGATCCAGCTCCTGGCCCGCAAACGCTGACCACCGCCGAGGACCCCAGGACACCCGCCGAACACCGCGCGGCGACTTCTTCACCATGCCGACGGCGACTGCGCGGCCCCCCGTCCAGGTCACGGCCCCGCGTGTGAACGACAAGCCGGTGGACGCGGCCCACCGGAGAGCGGATGCGGTTCTCCTCGGAGATCCTCCGGCCGTGGTGCCGCAAGTCGCCCAAGGTCAGCGAGGCGCCGCCGCTGCCCTACCTGCACGGGCCGTCCTCGGGGAGCTTCGTGCCCGCGCCGGAGTGGTTTCCCGGCTCGGCGGCCGGGCTGTCGACGGCCGCCCTCGACCCGGCGGACGAAGCAGTGGCAGGACGACCGCGCCGCCCTCCAACAGCGCGACCTCACGAGCAGTGACCACCTGTACATGCGGGCGGACGGGGTGCACCCGCCGAAGCGAAGGATGCCTACCAGGACCCCAGTCACGCCGGCCTGCCGCATCACGGCGTGTGAGAGGATCGCCCCGCCACGAGGAGCAGCCAATGGAGGGCGCCAAGTGACGCCGATTCCGGCCCCTGTTCCCGACGCGCTGCGGGTCGGGTTGCTGCACGCCGCGCGTAACGCCTTCACCGACCTCGTAGGCCCTGCCCGGAGCGCGCGGCACTGTGGCTACGCCCTCTACTCCGACGCCGCCGCGACGTCGGTCGGATGCGCCGTCAACACTCGGGCACACCTCGCCCGCGCGCAGGCGACCGACCCCGAGGACGCCGAGTATTACCGCTGGACCCCCGGCGAATGGGCACTGGAAGGCTTCGGCCACGAACACTTCGCCGATCTCAACCGGCGCCTGCTGGATCTCTCGTCAGGCGCCCGGAGCTCGGAGCTCACAACGCGGCGGGGGGACGTGTTCGAAGCGTGCGTGGCGACGTTGGAAGCGCTCCTCGCCGAAGGCGTCCTCGTCCCGGCACCGGACACCGTCGTCGTCTTCGCGGTCTCCGACCATGAGGATCCGGCGCGGGAGTCGGAATGGATCCGCCGCCTCAACCCGCCCTCCCTGGCCCGCCGCTTCGCCCTCTGGCTCCAGGACGCCGAGGCACGGGCCTGACCACTCCCGCGCCGCGTACAGCCCGGCGTCGTCCGCCGCCCTGATCCAGCAGACCGATCCGCAGATGCCGACAATCACTCACGGATCAGAACCGGCCCCATCACTTCAGGCACAAGGCCTCAGACCTGGGCGCATTCCGCAGGGTCCTTCTCTCCATCTTGGCCACCGTCCTCAGCAGCGAGAAGCGCTCGGCGTAGCCTGCGCCGCCAGGCGACGCGCCGCACGCCCAACGCCACCACCACTGCCCAGAAGCCAACAACCACCACAACCCCGGGCAACCACAACCACCACAGCAGGGCGGACTCCCAACGGGCAACCCCTCAGACAGGCAACAAAGCGGGAACCCTAACGGCCGACGCGTCGCCCCAACCCCACGAGCCAAAAACCACGAACCGCCTCCCGCCCACACACCCCCGAAACCACCACGACAGGGCGGGCCCCCGACGGGCAACACCCCAGACAGGCAACGGGCGGGACCCCACCGGCCGACGCCACCACGACCCCCCGAGAGCCGCGCACCACCACGACCACCACGACGGGGCGGGCCCCCGACGGGCAACACCCCAGACAGGCAACGGGCGAGACCCCACCGGCCGACGCCTTGCCCCAAGCCCAAGAGCCAAGCACCACCACGACCACCACAGCAGAACGGGCAACACCCCAGAGGGGCAACGGGTGGGTGTGCTTCCCCGGACATGGCAGCGGCCCACCCACCGCGGGCGCGGGTGGGTGGGCCGGGTAGAGGGGACTACTTGGCGTTCGCCTTCAGGTAGTCGCTGTTCATCTGGGCGATCGTGTCCAGCGAGATGCCCTTCGGGCAGACCGCTGTGCATTCGCCGGTGTTGGTGCAGCCGCCGAAGCCCTCCGCGTCCATCTGCTCGACCATGGCCTTGGCGCGGGTGAGGCGCTCGGGCTGGCCCTGCGGCAGCAGGCTCAGGTGGGTGATCTTGGCGGCGGTGAAGAGCGACGCGGAGCCGTTGGGGCAGGCCGCGACGCAGGCGCCGCAGCCGATGCAGGTGGCGGCGTCGAACGCGTCGTCCGCGTCCTCCTTGCGGACGGGGACGCTGTGCGCGTCGGGCGCGGACCCGGCGGGGACGGAGACGAAGCCGCCCGCCTGGATGATGCGGTCGAACGAGCTCCTGTCGACGACGAGGTCCTTGACCACCGGGAACGGCGCGGCGCGCCACGGCTCGATGGTGATGACGGCGCCGTCCTCGAAGTGCCGCATGTGGAGCTGGCAGGTCGTGGTGGCGCGCTGCTCGCCGTGCGGCACGCCGTTGATGACCATGCCGCACATGCCGCAGATGCCTTCGCGGCAGTCGTGGTCGAACGCGATCGGGTCGTCGCCTTCGACGATGAGCCGCTCGTTGAGGACGTCCAGCATCTCCAGGAAGGACATGTCGGGCGAGACGTCCTCGACCCGGTACGTCACCATCCGCCCGGCGTCCTTGGGGCCGCTCTGACGCCAGACCTTGAGGGTCAGGTTCACTTGTAACTCCGCTGGGTCATCTTGACGTACTCGTACTCGAGCGGTTCCTTGTGCAGCACCGGCCCGTCCGGGCTGTGCTCCCAGGCCGACACGTGGGCGAAGTGCTCGTCGTCGCGCAGCGCCTCGCCGTCGGCGTCCTGGGACTCGGCCCGGAAGTGGCCGCCGCAGGACTCGGAGCGTACGAGCGCGTCGAGGCACATGAGCTCGGCCAGGTCGAAGAAGTCGGCGACGCGGCCGGCCTTCTCCAGCACCTGGTTGAGCTCTTCGGCGGTGCCGCTGACCTTGACGTTCTGCCAGAACTCCTCGCGCAGCTCGGGGATGCGGTCGAGGGCCTTGCGCAGCGACTCCTCGGTGCGCTCCATGCCGCAGAAGTCCCACATGAGCTTGCCCAGCTCGCGGTGGAAGGAGTCGGGCGTGCGGTCGCCGTTGACCGACAGCAGCCGGTCGATCTTCGTCCGGACCTTCACCTCGGCCTCGGCGACGGCCTCCTCGTCGACGTCGCCGTACGGGCCGCTGGCGAGGTAGTCGCCGATGGTGGTCGGCAGCACGAAGTACCCGTCGGCGAGGCCCTGCATGAGCGCGGACGCGCCGAGCCTGTTGGCGCCGTGGTCGGAGAAGTTGGCCTCGCCGATGACGAACAGGCCGGGGACGGTGGACTGCAGGTCGTAGTCCACCCACAGGCCGCCCATCGTGTAGTGGACGGCGGGGTAGATGCGCATCGGCACGTCGTACGGGTTCTCGCCGGTGATGCGCTCGTACATCTCGAAGAGGTTGCCGTACTTCTTCTCGACGGCGTCGCGGCCGAGGCGCGCGATGGCGTCGCGGAAGTCGAGGTAGACGCCGAGGCCGCCGGGGCCGACGCCGCGGCCTTCGTCGCAGACGTTCTTGGCGGCGCGGGAGGCGATGTCGCGCGGCACGAGGTTGCCGAACGACGGGTAGATGCGCTCCAGGTAGTAGTCGCGCTCTTCCTCGGGGATGTCGCCGGGGGCGCGGGTGTCGTTCTTCTTCAGGGGCACCCACACGCGGCCGTCGTTGCGCAGCGACTCCGACATCAGCGTCAGCTTCGACTGGTACTCGCCGGAGACGGGGATGCAGGTCGGGTGGATCTGCGTGTAGCAGGGGTTGGCGAAGTAGGCGCCGCGCTCGTGGGCCCGCCAGATGGCCGTGGTGTTGCAGCCCTTGGCGTTGGTGGACAGGTAGAAGACGTTGCCGTACCCGCCGGTGGCCAGGACGACGGCGTCGGCGAGGTGCCGCTCGATCTCGCCGGTGACCATGTCGCGGACGATGATGCCGCGCGCCCGGCCGTCGGAGACGATCAGGTCGAGCATCTCGTGGCGGGTGTGCATGGTGACGGTGCCGGCGGCGACCTGCCGCTCCAGCGCCTGGTAGGCGCCGAGCAGGAGCTGCTGCCCCGTCTGGCCGCGGGCGTAGAAGGTGCGCGACACCTGGGCGCCGCCGAAGGAGCGGGTGTCGAGCAGGCCGCCGTACTCGCGGGCGAAGGGCACGCCCTGGGCGACGGCCTGGTCGATGATGTTCACGGAGACTTCGGCGAGCCGGTAGACGTTCGACTCGCGGGCGCGGAAGTCGCCGCCCTTCACGGTGTCGTAGAAGAGGCGGTAGACGGAGTCGCCGTCGCCGCGGTAGTTCTTCGCGGCGTTGATGCCGCCCTGCGCGGCGATGGAGTGGGCGCGGCGCGGGGAGTCCTGGTAGCAGAACGACTTGACGTTGTAGCCCAGCTCGCCGAGGGTGGCGGCGGCGGAGCCGCCGGCCAGGCCGGTGCCGACGACGATGACGGTGAGCTTGCGCTTGTTGGCGGGGTTGACCAGTTTGGCGCTGAACTTGCGCTTCTCCCACCGCTCCTCGATGGGGCCCGAGGGCGCCTTGGTGTCCCTGATCTCGGGGCCTTCGGTGTAGTTCACTTGATCACTCCGAACGTGATGGCGAGCGGCGGGATGAGGAACCCGACGACCAGCACCGCGGCCACGAGGCCCGCGAGGGGGCGCAGGGCGCGGTTGCGGGTGTGGTTGGCCCAGCCGAGCGTCTGGAACCCGCTCCAGATGCCGTGCCGCAGGTGCAGGCCGACCATGACGACGGCGACGACGTAGATCAGCGTCACCCACCAGCGGGACGCGTCGAAGCCGGCGACCATGCGGTCGGCCGGGGTGGAGTCGAAGCCCTTGGGGTTGACGACGCCGAAGGTGAGGTCGAGCAGGTGCCAGATCACGAACAGCGCGATCGTGATGCCGCCGAACCGCATGATGTGCGTGGCGTAGCCGTTGGCCTGGGACTTCTTGGCCACGTACTTGACGGGCCTGGCCTGGCGGGCGCGGCGGGCGAGGGAGATGGCGGCCCACATGTGCAGGACGACCGAGACGACCAGGGCGATCTCCACGAGCGTGAGCATCGCCCGGTACGGCACGTACGGTTCGAGCATGGTGCGCAGGGCATGGGCGTACTCGTTGAAGGCGTCCTTACCGAGGACGATCTTGAGGTTGCCCGCCATGTGGCTGAGGAGGAAGATCACCATCACGGCGCCCGTGACGGCCATCACGACTTTCTTACCGTTGGACGAGCCCAGGAACCGTCCGGACTTCTTGGGCGTTCTGGCGGATGGAGCCGCCTTGGGGGAGGCAACGGGCGCGGTGGCGGCGCCGCGCTCAATCGTGGCAGTCACGAATTCAAAAGCTAGGTACGCAGGGATGATCCGTCCAAGTCATGACGGATCTGGTTTCCATAGCCATCAGCTATGATGCTTGGTTTGTACGGCTGACCGCGACGGAGACGGCCGGCCGGTGCGAGGAATATCACATGCAGTTGCAGCAGCTCGCGTACTTCGTCGCGGTCGCGGAGACCAGGCACTTCACCCAGGCGGCGGAGCGGATGCGGGTCGCCCAGCCGTCGCTCAGCAAGCAGATCAAGGCGCTGGAGGCCGACCTCGGCGCGCCCCTGTTCTCCCGCGCGCGCGGCAACGTCACGCTCACGCCCGCCGGTGAGGCGCTGCTGCCGCTGGCCCGCCGCATGCTGGCCGACGCCGACACCGCCAGGCAGGAGGTGGCGCAGCTCGCGGGGCTGCGCAGGGGCAGGGTGCGGCTCGGCGCCACGCCGTCGCTGTGCGCGGGCCTGCTGGCCGACGCGCTGGCCCGCTTCCACGGCGCGTACCCGGGGGTGGAGCTGCTGGTGGAGGAGGGCGGCTCGCGCGACCTGGTGCGGGCGCTCGCGCGCGGCCAGCTCGACCTGTCGCTGATCATCATGCCGCTGCAGAGCGACGACCCCTCGCTGGTGACGGAGGAGATCCTGCGGGAGAACCTGGTGGTCGTCTCGCCGTCGCACGAGCGGGTGCGCCGCCCGTACCTGCGGATCGAGGACCTGCGGGGCCGGCCGATGGTGATGTTCAGGCGCGGGTACGACCTGCGCGAGGCCACGCTGACGGCGTGCCGCAGCGCCGGGTTCGAGCCGCGCTTCTCGGTGCAGGGCGGCGAGATGGACGCCGTGCTGCGCTTCGTCGAGGCGGGCCTGGGTGTGGCGGTCGTGCCGTCGATGGTGCTGGACGGCCGCCCCGGGCTGACCGGCACGCCGCTCGCCCCTCCCGGCCTGAGCCGGACGATCGCGCTGGCCCACCGCAAGGACGTCGAGCCCACGCGCGCGGCGCAGGCGTTCAGGGAGATCCTGCTGGCCTTCGTGGTGGAGGCCGGGCTGGAGGGCACGCTTCCGCAAGGGGTCACGCTCATCGCAGAATGAGCTTCCAAGGAAGCCCGACTCCCCCTAAGAGGCGCGTGTGACGGCACATCTCTCCGAAACGCTGACGCTGCTCCTCATCGAGGACGACGACGGGGACGCCCTCCTGGTGGAGGAGTTGCTGAAGGAGGCGGGCGCGCCGCCGCACGTCCACCGGGCTCGTACGGTCGAGGAGGCCAAGGCCCGGCTGAGCCCCGAGATCCAGTGCGTGCTTGTGGACCTCAACCTCCCGGACGCGCAGGGGTTGGAGGCGCTGGAGCAGGTGCTCGCGCTCGCCCCGTACGCGGCGGTGCTGGTGCTCACCGGGCTCAGGGACATGCACGTCGGCGTCGCCGCGGTGCAGGCCGGCGCGCAGGACTACCTCGTCAAGCAGGACGTCGACGCCCGGCTGCTGGCCCGCGCCATCCGGTACGCGATGGAGCGCAAGCGCGCCGACCTGGCCCAGCTCAGGCTGGTGCAGGCGGAGCTGACGGCCCAGGAGAACGCCAGGCTGGAGAGCGGCCTGCTGCCGGTCGCCCTGCTGCCGAGCACGTCCGTGGAGCACGCCACCCGCTACCTGCCCGGCAGCCGGGGCACGCTGCTCGCGGGCGACTTCCTCGACACCGTGCAGACGCCGGACGGCGCCGTCCACGTCGTGGTGGGCGACGTGTGCGGGCACGGGCCCGACGAGGCGGCGCTCGGCGTGGCGATGCGCATCGCCTGGCGCACGCTCGTGCTGGCCGGGCAGACGGGCGACACGCTGCTGCGCACGCTCGACTCCCTGCTCAGGGCGGAGCGCAAGACGCCCGAGATCTTCACCACGCTGTGCACGGCCACGATCGCGCCCGACCTGGGCGGCGTCCGCATGCGCGTGGTCGGCCACCCGCCGCCGGTGCTGGTGCGCGACGGCGTCGTCACCGTGGTGGAGGGCGCGCCGTCGGGGCCGCCGCTCGGCATCTTCACCGACGCCGCGTGGCCGGAGATCGAGGTCCCGCTCGGCGCGGAGTGGTCGATCATGCTGTACACCGACGGGCTGATCGAGGCGGCGGCGGGCGGCGACGAGGAGCCGCTCGGCGTCGAGGGGCTGGTACGGCTCGTGCGCGAGCACGGCGACGTGGACCTCGACCGGCTCATCGCGCAGGCCGGCGAGCTGAGCGACGACCTCGCCGCGGTGCTGGTCCGCAGGAGGGCGTCCCGGTGAGCATCCATCCCCTTCCTCCCGCCAGGGAGCCGACCGGCGTCGGACGGCTGCCGGTCGCCTGGTGGTTCATGCTGACCGGCGGGGTGGCGGCGGCGGCGATCGTGGCGGGCGGCGCGACGATCCTCGCCATGACCGCCCAGGTGCGCGCGCTGAACCCGAGGCCGGAGGTGGCCGCGCAGCTCCAGACGCTGAACGCGGCCCTGGTCGCGCTCCTGCTGGTGGTCGCCGCGTGCGGCGCCGGGCTGGCGTTCATCGTCCGCTTCGCGGTGCTCAAGCCCGTCGGGGCCCTCACCGAGCAGGTCCGGAAGGTGGCGGCGGGCGACTTCGACCACCGGCTGCGGGTGGACAGGCCGGCCGAGCTGGCCGAGCTGTCGAGCCACGTCGACGCCATGCGGGGGCGGATCGTCTCGGCCTGGCGGGTGGCCGCCGACCAGGCGGAGGAGCTGCGCAGGTCGAACGGCGAGCTGGAGCAGTTCGCCTACGTCGCGAGCCACGACCTGCAGGAGCCGCTGCGCAAGGTGGCGAGCTTCACGCAGATGCTGGAGCAGCGCTACGGCCCGCAGCTCGACGAGCGCGCCAGGCAGTACATCCACTACGCGGTGGACGGCGCCAAGCGCATGCAGCTCCTCATCAACGACCTGCTCGACTTCTCCAGGGTGGGCCGTGCCACGGGCGAGAGGGAGCCGGCCGACGCGGGCGGCGCGCTGGACGCCGCGCTGGAGAACCTGTCGGCGGCGATCGAGGACGCCGGTGCCGTCGTGACCCGCGACCCGCTGCCGGTGGTGCTCGCCGACCCGCGCCGGCTCACGCAGCTCTTCCAGAACCTGGTGGAGAACGCGGTGAAGTTCCGCTCGGAGCGGCCGCCGCGCGTCCACGTCGGGGTGCGGCGGGTGGACGACCTGTGGGAGTTCAGCTGCTCCGACAACGGCATCGGCGTCGAGCCGAAGTACGCCGAGCGCATCTTCCTGATCTTCCAGCGGCTGCATCCGCGCGACGTGTATCCGGGCACCGGCATCGGGCTCGCGCTGTGCAGGAAGATCGTCGAGTTCCACGGCGGCCGGATCTGGCTCGACGGCTCGGCCGGGGGCCAGGGGGCGACGTTCCGCTGGACGCTGCCCGCGGCCGAGGAGGGACAGGAGCCGTCATGACGGACTGGCAGCCGATCGACGTCCTGCTGGTGGAGGACGACCAGGGCGACATCCTGCTCACGCGGGAGGCGTTCGACCTCAACAAGGTCAGGAACCGGCTGAACGTCGTCAACGACGGCGAGCAGGCGATGGCGTACCTGCGGCGCGAGGGCCCGTACGCCGGCGCCTGCAGGCCCGACCTGATCCTGCTCGACCTCAACCTGCCGCGGATGAGCGGGCTGGAGGTGCTGCGCGAGGTCAAGTCGGACGCGGCGCTGCGGGCGATCCCGGTGGTGATCCTGACGACGTCGGAGGCGGAGGAGGACATCGTGCGCAGTTACCGGTTGCACGCCAACGCGTACGTGTCCAAACCGGTGGATTTCGAGCAATTTATCCGAGTTGTCCGGCAAATCGATGATTTCTTCGTGACCGTGGTTAAGTTGCCGAGTAAGGGGCAACGACTCTGACGGGGCTACGTGACAGGAATCACAGTGGGTCATCGAAAAAGGTGAGTGACCCTGCTCACAATTTCCGGCGCGCTGGGCGTAACGTATCCCCACCAACGCGCGCCTGAGCGGAAGCCGCCGTACGCGCGCCCAGCGAACGACCCGGACCCCCTGCGTGCGAGGGTCCGCGGGAGGTGGAGAGGTCCCCGATGACCCAGACGACGCCCGACGCCCCCGTCAGAAGGCAGCGTGCGCAAGTCAAGGTGCGCACCCTGCGCACCGACCGATGGTGGGTGGTGCCGCTCCTGACATTCCTCGCCCTCAGCGCGTTCCTCATCTACGGCTTCTGGGCGATTTTCGACGACAGCATCTTCGTCGATCCCTACATAGCCCCGTTCTCCTCGCCCTGCCTGGCCGAGGCGACCTGCCCCGAGGGAGCGCGCCTGTTCGGGTGGGCCCCCATCGGTGACTGGTACACCCTCCCCGGGGGCCTGCTGATCCTGGGCCTGCCCGGCGGGTTCCGATTCACCTGCTACTACTACCGCAAGTCCTACTACCGCTCGTTCTGGCTGTCGCCGCCCGCCTGCGCCGTGCAGGAGCCGCACGGCAAGTACACCGGCGAGTCCCGCTTCCCGCTCATCATCCAGAACATCCACCGGTACTTCTTCTACGCCGCCATCGTGGTCGGCCTCATCCTGGCCTACGACGCGGTCCTGGCTCTCGTGCACAAGCCGGCGGGCGTCGGCACCTGGGTGCTCATCGCGAACGCCGTCCTGATCAACGCCTACACGCTGTCGTGCCACTCGTGCCGGCACATCACCGCGGGCAGGCTGAACCACTTCTCCCGTCACCCGCTGCGTTACAAGGCGTGGACGTTCGTCTCGAAACTCAACGCCAAGCACCAGCAGCTCGCTTGGGCCTCGATGTTCTCCGTCATGGGCGCCGACCTCTACGTCCGCCTCGTCGCCAAGGGCATCATCGCCTTCCCGTTCGCGTAAGGATCTGTCTCAAGTGGAAATCGAGCGTCACGAATACGACGTCGTCGTCATCGGCGCGGGCGGCGCCGGGCTCCGGGCCGCGATCGAGGCCCGCCAGCAGGGCAAGAGGACCGCGATCGTCTGCAAGTCCCTCTTCGGCAAGGCCCACACGGTCATGGCCGAGGGCGGGGCCGCCGCCGCGATGGGCAACGTCAACCCCGACGACAACTGGATGGTGCACTTCCGCGACACCATGCGCGGCGGCAAGTTCCTGAACAACTGGCGCATGGCCGAACTGCACGCCAAGGAGGCCCCCGACCGGGTGTGGGAGCTGGAGGCGTGGGGCGCGCTGTTCGACCGCACCAAGGACGGCAAGATCAGCCAGCGCAACTTCGGCGGCCACGAGTACCCCCGCCTGGCGCACGTCGGCGACCGCACCGGCCTGGAGCTGATCCGCACCCTGCAGCAGCGCGTGGTCGCCCTCCAGCAGGAGGACTACGAGACCCACGGCGACCACGAGGCGTACATCAAGGTCTTCGCCGAGTGCACCGTGACCCGCCTGCTCAAGGACGGCGACCGGATCTCCGGCGCGTTCGGCTACTGGCGCGAGTCCGGCAGCTTCGTGCTCTTCGACGCGCCGGCCGTCGTCCTCGCCACCGGCGGCATCGGCAAGTCGTACGTCGTCACCTCGAACTCGTGGGAGTACACCGGCGACGGCCACGCCCTCGCGCTGCTGGCCGGGGCGAAGCTCATCAACATGGAGTTCATCCAGTTCCACCCCACCGGGATGGTCTGGCCGCCGTCCGTGCGCGGCATCCTCGTCACCGAGTCCGTACGCGGCGACGGCGGCGTGCTGCGCAACTCCGACGGCGAGCGCTTCATGTTCAACTACATCCCCGAGGTGTTCAAGGACAAGTACGCCACCACCGAGGAGGAGGGCGACCGCTGGTACACCGACCAGGCCAACAACCGGCGCCCGCCGGAGCTGCTGCCGCGTGACGAGGTGGCCCGCGCCATCAACGCCGAGGTCAAGGCCGGGCGCGGCTCACCCCAGGGCGGCGTCTTCCTCGACGTCTCCACCCGCCTGCCCGCCGAGGAGATCAGGCGGCGGCTGCCGTCGATGTACCACCAGTTCAAGGAGCTGGCCGACGTCGACATCACCGCCGAGCCCATGCAGGTCGGCCCGACCTGCCACTACATCATGGGCGGCGTCGAGGTCGACGCCGACACCGGCGCGTCGGCCGTGCCCGGCCTGTTCGCGGCGGGCGAGGTGTCGGGCGGCATGCACGGCTCCAACCGGCTCGGCGGCAACTCGCTGTCCGACCTGCTGGTGTTCGGCCGCAGGGCCGGAGCCGGCGCGGCGGCGTACGTCGACGGGCTCGCGGCCCGTCCCAAGCTGCCGCAGGACCAGGTCGACGCCGCCCGCGAGGAGGCGCTCGCCCCGCTCGGCCGCGACGGCGAGAACCCGTACGAGGTGCACCACGAGCTCCAGCGCACGATGAACGACCTCGTCGGCATCATCCGCAAGGCCGAGGAGGTCTCCGAGGCCCTGGAGGTCGTCGAGAAGCTGAAGGAGCGGGTGCGGCTGGTCGGCGCGGGCGGCTCCCGCATCTACAACCCCGGCTGGCACCTCGCCATCGACCTGCGCAACATGGTCCTGGTCTCCGAGTGCGTGGCCCGCGCCGCGCTCATGCGGGAGGAGAGCCGCGGCGGCCACACCCGCGACGACTTCCCCGGCATGAACCCCGAGTGGCGCCGCAAGCTCCTCGTCTGCTCCGCATCCGACGGCTCGTCGGTGCAGGTCGAGGAGCGGCTCCAGCCCAGGATGCGCGACGACCTCATCACCCTGTTCGACAGGGACGAGCTGAAGAAGTACCTCACCGACGAAGAGATGGCCGAGTTCGACGGGATAGCGAAGTCATGAGCTACAAGGCAAAGTTCAAGGTCTGGCGCGGTGAGGGCGGCGAGGGCAGGCTCGAGGACTTCACCGTCGAGGTGAACGAGGGCGAGGTCGTCCTCGACATCATCCACAGGCTCCAGGCCACGCAGGCGCCCGACCTGGCCGTGCGCTGGAACTGCAAGGCCGGCAAGTGCGGCTCGTGCAGCATGGAGATCAACGGCAAGCCGCGGCTCGGCTGCATGACCCGCATGAGCACGTTCGCCGAGGACGAGACCATCACCGTCACGCCCATGCGGACCTTCCCTGTCATCAAGGACCTCGTCACCGACGTGTCCTTCAACTACCAGAAGGCCCGCGAGATCCCCTCGTTCACCCCGCCGGCGGACGTGCGCCCCGGCGAGTACCGCATGCAGCAGGTCGACGTCGAGCGGTCCCAGGAGTTCCGCAAGTGCATCGAGTGCTTCATGTGCAACAACGTCTGCCACGTCATCCGCGACCATGAGGAGAACAAGGCCGCGTTCGCCGGCCCCCGCTACCTCATGCGCATCGCCGAGCTGGACATGCACCCGTACGACGTGGCCGACCGCAAGGAGGCCGCGCAGCAGGAGCACGGGCTCGGCTACTGCAACATCACCAAGTGCTGCACCGAGGTCTGCCCCGAGCACATCAAGATCACCGACAACGCGCTGATCCCGATGAAGGAACGCGTCGTCGACCGCAGGTACGACCCGCTGGTCTGGCTGGGCAACAAGATCTTCAAGCGCTCGAAGTGAGCTGACCGCGACGGCGGAGGGCCGGGCACCCGCCCGGCCCTCCTCGCGTGTCCAGGGCTCCCGTCCCGCCCTCCTCGCGTGTCCGGAGCGCCGTTCTACTTGCGGCGGCGACGGCGGCGGGACGACGAGGGGCCGGGCATGTCCTGCGTGCTCGGCAGCGGCTCCACCCGCGTCACCTCGCCAGGCCCTGCCGGGGCGGCCTGCTGCCACGGCTCCGAGTCTCCGGGCTCCGCCGCGGCCGCCGGAGGCATCGGGTGCTTCGGCTCCTCCTCGTACGGGCGGGCGCCGCCGGGCGGGATGTCAGCCGCAGGCACGAGCGGCTCGAACAGGTCCCGGTACGGCTTCTCCTGCCGTCCCGGCTGCTGGGGCTGCTGAGTCTGAGAGGGCTCCGTCTGAGAGGGCTCCGGCGCCTGCGGGGGCTGGGGCGCGACCGGGGGCTGGTGACCGTACGACTGGAACTCCTCCGGCGGCAGCACCACCGGGCCGGGCGCCGCCGGGTTGTGCCCCTCGGGCGCGTACGCGGGCGGCTGGCCCGCGTACGCGGCCGAGGGATCCTGATAGACCGGACCGTACTGGACGGGCCCGCCCGGATACGTCTGGACGGGCACGAAGCTGATGATCGGCGCGTACGCCGTGCCGCCCGGGTAGCCGGGCGCGGGGAAGGCCGCGGTCGCGTAACCCGGGGCCGCCGGGGGGTAGCCGGGCGGAACCGCGTCCGGGCGGGCCGCCTGCGGCCCCGCCTTGCGCACCGCCGCCGCGTGGGCCATCCTGCGCAGCCGCCCCTCGAAGATCAGGACGGCGAACAGCGCCAGCAGCACCAGGATCAGCGCCGGGATGCTGAGCTTCTGCGTGAGGGTGCGCTGGTCGTACTCGGGGGCGGCGTTGCGCAGCTCCAGCGGCACCTCCTCCTCCCCGGCGGCCGGGGTCTCCACCGGAGCGGCCGGCGGGGAGGGCGTGTCGGACGCGACCTGCGGCATCTCGACGCCCGTGTCGGTGGGCGTGGACTCGGGGGTGCTCACCGGCGGGACCGGCAGGTTCTGGCTGGGCAGGGGCTGCGGGTTCTGCGTGGCCGGATTCTGCTGCGGCGGCTGCTGCGTCTGCGCGGGAGGGGTGGTGCTCTTCTTCGGGGTCGGCGTCGGGGACGCCTTCGTGCGCGTCGGACTCGCGGTGACCGTCTTCGTGACGGTCGTCTCCGGCGCCTCTTGGGTCGGGGAACCCAACGTCGTGGTGACCGTGACCGTGGTCTCCGGATCGCAGGTCTGGCCCGCGTCACAGGGCTCGACGGCCGGGTCGAACACCGACACGGAGGCGCTCGCGCTCTGCCCCACGAAGGGGGCGACGCCCACCGCCGTCAGCCCCACCGCCAGGACGACAGCGGACACGGCTGTCGCTCGGGTGCGTGCCACCAGTGCCCTCCGCGTAGTCCCGGAACCATGGTCAAGGGAATACTAGTCGGGTCAAAGTAACAGTAAAGACTGATCTAGCTGACTTTACGCCTTATTCGTGACCGCTGCCAGTTCGACACGGCCCACTGGGTCAAGAGCAGCACCGCGATCCCGCCCGCGACCAGGGGAAACCCCTGCGGGCCCGCCAGCGGTTCGACGTCCGCGACCGCCCGCACCCTCTCACCACGCCCCGCCGCCACTTCCAACGGCAACGGCGCCCCGCCCCCGACATCATCCGGAACGCCACCGGCGCCGCCGGAAACGCCGTCGCCACCGGGGACGCCACCCATGGCCACTCCAGGGCCCGGATCCGCGCCGAAGGCCCCCGCCTCGGAACCAGCCGCCCCGGCACCGGGAGCCAAGCCCACCCCACCGGCCCCCTGACCAGGAGCACCACTCCCAGCCCCAGACCCCGGCCCGAGAGCCGCCCCACCCGCGCCCTGACCAGGAGCAGTCGCAGGGCCATCGGCCGCCTGGTTCGGGGCCATGACGCCAGGCATGCTCGGCCCGGCGGCCAGGCCGCCGGTGGCAAGCCCTCCAGCTCCCCCGCCACCGAATCCGTCCTGTCCGCCGAAGCCCAGGCCACCGGCCCGGCCGCCCTCCGCGGCGTCTCCCCGGACTCCGCCCGACATGCCGCTCCAGGGGACGCCGGCGCCGCCGCCCGTACGGGCACCACTTCCCGCCTGCCCGAGACCGCCTCGCTGCGGCTGCGCGACCGGCAACCGCAACACCTCAGCCCCTTCGACGGCCCCGGGGTAACCGGACCCGGTGTAACCAGATCCGGCGCCTACGGCGCCCCCCGCGGCTTCCCAAGCACCGCCTCCGTCGGCACCGCCACCCTCAGCGGCCCGCCAGTCGCCACCTGGACGCCCGACAGCCAGCCCATCATCAGCCCGGCTTCCGACAGCCCGCCCATCATCAGCCCTGCTCCAGGCGACCCGCCCGTCACCATCCCGGCGCCAACCGACGCGCCCGCCATCATGCCGGACCCACGCAGGCCGCAGGTTCCCGGCCCACGCAGGCCGCGGGTTCCGGGCCCAACCGTCGATCCCGGACGTGCTCCCCTCCGAGCGGCCCGTCGCGGACCGAGGGCTCCCGCCGGCCGGCCGCGACCAGGCTTCGGCGCCTGCCCAGGAGTCGGCCCCGACGCCCGGCCGCCCGTTCCCCAGCCCCTGAGCCCGTCCGCCGGCGCCGGAAGCAGCCCCTAGGGCGTCGGCGCGGACGCCGCGCTGCCCGCGGACGGCCTGAGCCCTCCAGCCGATCTGAGCGTCTCCGACGGCCCTCCGCGAACGCATCTCCCGCACCACCGGACCACCGCCCGGCTCACCGGACCCTTCACCGGTCGCGCGCGCACCCGCGCCTGCCACGGCGGAAGGGCCGACGCCGACACCGGGACCGCCTGCCTGCGGCCCCTCCACAGGCGCTGCCTCCGGACGCGGGTCGCCTCCGAGAGGCAAGGCCCCGCCGGACCCGCCCGCCACCATTCCACCGGCCCGTGTCCTGCCGGCCCGCGCCGTGGCCTGCGTCGTCCAGGCCCCTGTGGTGCCGGTCTGCGTCGTCCCGGCTCCTGTGGTGCCGGTCTGCGTCGTCCCGGCTCCTGTGGTGCCGGTCTGCGGCGTGCCGGTCTGTGTCGTGGTGGTTCCGCTCGGGTCGGTGACCACGGTGGTGGTCGTCTTGCTGATCGTGGTGGGGTCGCCTCCCGGCGCCGCCCGCAGCCGGGCGACCGCCGCCAGCGTCACCTCCGACGCGCCCTCGGGAGCGGTGACGGTCACGTCCACGGCCCTCCTGCCGGAGACGTCCCTGAGGGAGCACACCTGGGCCCCGGGCAGGGTGACCGCGCCCAGCGCGCCCCGGCCCGCCACGTCGAGCGCCCGCGCCGCCAGCTCGCGCGCAGCCCGAGCCCCTGCGCTCACCACCGCCATCCGGGCACCTGCCACCGCCACATCCGCCGGGGCCGCCGTCGAACGGGTCGCCCCAGCGCCCGGCGCGGCAGCCGAGGCGACCGCCGGTCCCGCGGCGGCCGGCGGCGGCGCCGCCGGGCCCGTCAGCGGCGCACCCGGCGGCACAGACCCGGGCGGCACGAGCGCGGGCTGTGCCGGGCGGCGGCGGGGTGTGCAGGCCACCGCGAGCAGCGCCTCCGCCGGAGCGGCGGCCACCGCCACCTTGGCCCCCCGTACGCTCCCGTGCAACCGCACCCGGAACCGCTGGACGTCGCCCGTCCTGATCCACTTGCCGACGCCCTCGGGCACGCCCACCCGGTGGAGGACCAGCGACACCCCGGTCGCCGCCACCGGTACGGACGGCACGGCCACCAGGACGAGGGTCCCCGCCACGACCCAGCCACGACGCATCGCCCATCTCCCCCGCTGCGACGATTCACACCCCGTAAGCGTTATGTCACGGAGGGCGACGGCCTAACCCTGGGCGAGCAGGTTCTCCACGGACTTCATGACGGGCAGGTCGGCCCCCAGCCACTCCACGTCGTAGTACTCGCCGGGCCCGAGCCACCGCAGCGCCAGGTGCTCTCGCGGTTCGGGCGTGCCGGAGGCCAGGGCGGCGAGCCACACCCGCAGCACGTACCCCTCCGACAGCGGCCAGTCGCCGCCGACGCGCTCCCCCACGCTGATCTCCACGCCGAGTTCCTCGCGGCATTCCCGCACGAGGGCCTCCCGCTCGCCCTCGCCGGGATCGACCTTGCCGCCGGGGAACTCCCAGCCGCCCGCCAGCGCGGGCGGGTCGGCGCGCTGCGCGGCGAGCACCCGCCCGCCAGGCGCGACGATCACGGCGGCCACCACGACCGTCGGCACGGGCTCCTCGCGATCAACCGTCATAGCGTCGCATTCTGCAGCCTCTTGAGCTGGTCGAGGACGTCGGGGTTCTGGAGGGGGCGGGTGAAGCCGACCCGGTTGCCACGCGCCTGGTAGCTGGTGACCTTGATCGGCCCGCACAGCCGGCAGCGCGCCTCCAGCATCTTGCCCTTGGAGACGACCAGGCCGACGTGCCCTGGACGGTCGGGTCCTGTGCCGGGGCCGGCGTTGAAGAACACCAGGTCGCCGGGCTGTTCGTCCCCGCCCGCGACCTTCACCCCGAACGGCCACTGCTCGAAGGTGGTGCGGGGGATGGTCAGCCCGGCGGCCCGGTAGGCGGCGTAGATGACGCCGGAGCAGTCGAAGGCGTCGGGCCCGGTGCCGCCCCACAGGTACGGCTTGCCGCGCTGGGCGAGCGCGAACTGGAGGATCTTGGCGACGACCTCGCTGGGCGCGGCGGCGACGAGCGGGTCGTCGCACTCCTCCGACGCCTGAGGCGGCACCCGCACGTCGCCCGACTCGGCGTACTTCTTGGCGATCTCCACCACCTGGTCCACGTACCACCAGGCCCGGTTGTACGTGAACAGCGCCCGGCGGACGTTCTCCGGTGCGCCGTTGCGCTTGAGCATCTTGGCCGCGCCGAGGATGGCGTCGGCCGGGTTGTAGACGTCGCCCACGCCGTCGCCGTCGCCGTCGGAGGCGTAGCCGTTGAACTCGGACGACATCGAGACCCTGGCCTTGCCGCCCCACGTGCTGATGAGGAACTGCATGGGGCCCGCCGCGCCGGCGTAGTTGGTGCCGCTCTTGACCCCGGGCAGGTTGGAGCGGCCGTGGTCGGTCTCGCGCTTGCCCACGGCGGCCAGGATGTTCCACTGCACGCCGATCTCCTTGCCGTACTTCTTGTACAGCTCCAGGTAGTCGGCGGGGATGTCGGAGGCGGCGGAGTCGGACACCCCCTCGACCTGGACGTCGTCGGTGCAGTCGGTCGAGGTGCCTCCGCCGTCGCTGATGAACGACGGCACGCTGATTAACAGCATCGGCGACACGACGACGAGCACGAGGAGCAGCGCGCCGGCGAGCCCGAGCAGCAGGAAGAGCCGGAACTTGGAGGTCGTCACGTCAGCTGTCCCCGTCCTGGCCCTCGTCGGCGGGCTGGATGTCGAAGATCCGCCAGTCGGCGCCGTTCTGGCTCACCGTGACCGCGTAGTCGTTCACCGCCTGCCTGGCCCCGCTCCTGGCGGCGATCTGCTGGCTGCCGGTGACGACGAACACGATGGACGTCCTCTCGACCTGCCTGATCTCCTTCAGTTTGGCGGTGGTCGTGGAGACGACCTGGTCGTCGCGGTTCTGCTGCACGGTGCCGGCCGAGGTGAGCGTCCTGGTCAGGACGGTGCCCAGCTCGGCGGTGGTGAACGCCTTGATCCGGTCGGCGTACGCGGCGGGGTCCTCGTCGTACCTGAAGGTGCCGTACGCGGCGGTGAACCTCTCGGCGAGGTCCGCCGCCGCGGCGAGCTGCTCCTTCTTCATCGGCAGGTACGCGTAGATGTCGAAGGGCGCGTTGCTCGCCGTGGCGAGGGGCCTGCTCGTCGCGGCCGGCGTCGCGGCGGCCTGGGGCGTGGACGACTCGGCGGGTTCGCCGGGGTCGGGCCCCATGGTCAGGTAGATGCCGACCGCGGCGATGACGATCACGATGACGACGAAGACGACGCCTCGCTTGTCGCCCGGCTGAACCATGCTCAGTCCTTGTCGGGGTTATTCGGTTTCAACCAGAAGGGCCCGGACGTCCCGCCCGCGCCCGAGCCGCTGCCGTTGCGGCTGCTCTGCAGGAACAGCGGGGGCGCCTCGGAGGAGCGGGCGCGCGGCTCGTCGGAGCCGCCGAAGATGCGCGATCCCGACCCGCCGAACATCCCGCCGCCGGACGACCCGGACCCGCTCGACCCTCCCGACGTACGGGACGAGCCGCCGTTCCTGGACCCCCCGGACCTGCCGGACCCGCCGAACAGGCCGCCACCCGAGCCTCCGCCGGAGCCGCCGCCGAACAGGCCGCCGCCGGAGCCGCCGCGCGCCCGCGACGGGGCCGGCCGGGAGCCCGACCCGGCGAACCTGGAGCCGCGCGAGCCACCGGACCCGCCGGACCCGCCCGAGGACCCCGACGAGCCGGAGGAGCCGCGCGAGGCCCAGCCGCCGCCGGACCGCCCGCCGAACCAGCCGCCACCGGACCCGGACCCGCCGCCGGAGACGGAACCCGACGAGCCACCGGACGCTCCGCGGCCCGAGGCCGTCGACGCCGCCGAGGCCGCCGCGCCCAGCCCGCCGGACGCGCCGGACGCGCCGCCCGCCGCGCCTCCGGCTCCGGCCGCGCCCACCGTGCGGGGCCCGCCCGCCGCGCCGCGGTTACGCGGGGCCGCGCCGCCCAGGTTGAGCGGCGGCGCCGTGCCCCTGCGGGGCTGCAGCGGCGTCCTGCCGGTCGCCTTGCCGCCCTGCTGGTCGGTGTCGAGCGGCGCCGCCGTGGCCGGGACGCGGGTGCCCGACGCGGCCGCGCCGCCCTCGCCCTCCTCGCCCCTGACCCTGGCCTGGGCGGTGGCCGCCGTGGCCGCCGCGCCCGCCGGGTTGGCGACGGCCGCCGCCCGCAGGACGGGTTCGGCCTTGCGCAGCCCCCAGCGGCCGATCCTGGCCGACGCCACCGGCGGCAGGACGTTCGCCGCCCGCTCCAGCACCGGCGAGGAGGCCGCGTCGCCCAGCATGCGGGTGGCGACGGTGTGCCCGTTGATCGAGGAGAACAGGTGCTGGAACGGCCGCCGGTAGAAGAACACCGCGATCGTCAGCAGGGCCATGAACAGCACCTGCATGCCCCACGGCAGGGCCATCGAGATGATGAGCGCGTAGCCGTACACGAGGACGCTGAGCACGAGCGTGAGCACGGCCTGCCTGAGCAGCGTGCCGATCAGCATCTCCACCCAGCGCATCGCGACGATCCGCCCGCTGCCCGGATGGACGCCGATCAGCAGGAACACCGGCCCGAGTATCAGCAGCAGCAGGAAGCCCACCTTGAGCACCAGCAGCGACACCGCCACCAGGAAGATCAGGACGCCTGCCACGAGGGCCGCGATGAACGCCCCGACGGCGACCCCGAGCCGGCTCGACCAGTCGCGCCCGGAGAAGATCGTGTAGCGCGAGTCGTTCTTCAGCAGCTCCGCGACCTTGGTGTACTCGGCCTGGTGCGCGGCCACGTCGGGGGAGGGCTGAGCCGCCGTGGCGGGCGCGATGGACTGCGTCTCCAGCATCTTGCGGCCGAAGTCGCGCACGATCGGCTGCTGCGGGTCGGACGTGCCGAACATGCCGACCAGCCACGGCTTGCAGACCAGGGTGGACCACAGGGCGTCGGCGTTCTGGTCCACGCCGGCGGTGCCGACCTGGCCGTACCCGCCCTGCTTGGGCTCGACGCCGGTCTGTCCGGGCGGCGGCAGGCAGGACGCGCCGCCCGCGCCCGGCAGCCCGGAGAACGCCGAGTTGATGACCTCGCCCGTCTTGTCCGTGACGACCTTGCCGAGGCCGGTGAAGTCGCCGGGGCGGCTGAAGAACCAGACGGCGGCCGTGACCGCCACCACCATCCAGACGACGCCCTCCAGCGTCGTCGTGGCCCGCTTGCGGATCAGGCCGTACCACGCGAGCCAGATCGCGCCCAGGATCACGATCGGCTGCAGGAACTTCCAGTACATGGCGTCGGCGAGCTTGGTGACGATGTCGTCGACGACGTCCTTGATGCTCTGGAGCGGTCCTTCGGTGGCCGCCGCCTGGTACGTCGTGATGGTGACCCGGTCGATGGCCTTGGCCGCCGTGAAGACGCCGTTGGCCCACATGTTGCCCAGCACCGCGACGTAGTCGGAGCAGCCGAGGTCGTGCGTGTGCCAGAACTGGCCCGCCATGCCGAACTGCGCGTAGTTCGTGGCCGGCGCGCCGGTCGAGGCGGCCGGCGCGGGCGGCTGGATCATGCCGTCCATGCCGCCGCCGATCACCTCGGGCGCGAGCGGCCCCGACAGGTCACACGGCGCCGCCGCCGCCGGTGACAACCCGCCGATGGCGACGGGCACCACGAGGATGCCGACGACCAGCGCGAGAGCGAGCGCCAGCCGTCTGGGTAGCCGGATCTTCATGACCGAACCTCCTGCGCCGCCCTGCCCACGCCCCCATGAAGATCATGCACGTCTCCGACCGGTTTGTCGTGTGTCGGATTCGTGTCGAGCCACTGCAGCAGTTCCTCCGAGATGAGGTCCACGGCGATGCGTCCCGCCCGGCCGTCGAGATCACGGAAGATGCACTCGCCGTTGCCGAGGGAGCGCAGCACGGCCTTGTGCTCCTCCGACGGCTCCACGCCGAGCAGCGACATGACGTGGTCCACCTCCACCCGTTCGGTGGACCTGAAGGCGAACACGGACGACAGGCAGTTCGTCACCTGCTCGTTCAGCAGGTCACCCGCGTTCTGCGAGACCAGCACCAGCGCCGTGTTGCGTGAGCGGCCCATGCGGCTGACCTCGGGCACCAGCTTGGCACCCTCCGGCGTGGACGTGATCGCCCACGCCTCGTCCAAGAAGATCGCCTTGGGGGCGCGCCGGTCGAGGCCGTTCATGAGCCTGCGGGCGAACTGGGAGACCAGGTAGAGCAGCGCCACCGACAGCCGCTGCTCGTACGAGTAGTCGTCCCTCGGCGTCGCCACGTCGGGCAGGGTCAGCCCGCCCAGCGTGAACACCGTCGTCCAGCCCTCGCTGTCGATCTGCTCGCCGCCCGACGGGTCGAAGCAGAGCCTCGCCAGGTGCATCTCCGACATCGAGCGCAGCACCGCGCCCAGGTTCTTCGACGCCGGGTCGCCCGCCTGCTCCAGGTAGTCGACCACCTTGCCGAGCGACGGGTCGGCCCCGTTCGACACGGCCGCGACCGCCTGGATCATCGCCGACTCCCGCTCCTCCGACATGCGGGGCAGCAGCAGCCGCAGCGTCTCCGTGGCCATCGTCTTCTTGGCCGCGATGTCGTCGCCGAAGGAGAACGGGTCGAGCAGCCCAGGAGCCGCCGACCCCAGCGGGATCACCCTCGCCCTGCGCCCGCGCTTCTCCAGGAGACGGATCAGGGATTCGGCGTCGCCCTTCGGGTCGATCGCCGCGACCGTGACGCCGCGCAACGCCATCTGGTAGATCATCAGCAGCGCGAGCGTCGTCTTGCCGCCGCCCGGCTCGCCGGTGATCGCGATGGCCGTGGGACGGTTCCTCGTCGCCGCCACCAGCGGGTCGAAGTGCACGATGCTGCGCGCCCTGCCGATGGTCTCCCCGATGTACGGCCCCAGCCAGCCCTCGGTGCCGTCGCCCGGCCGGTCGCCCAGGTCCACGGTGGCCGTGGCCATGCCGCCCGCGATCGTCCGCAGGGGCTGCCGCTGCGCGTACGCGTTGACGCCCACCTTCTCGCCCGGCAGCGACTCGCGGAACAGCGAGAACTGGTCGCCCGTCGAGTTCACCACGTCGATGCCCATGTCACGGTAGTGCTCGACGACCGCCTCCACCCGCTGCACGCAGATGTCCTCGGTCGGGGCCGCCACGATCAGCCGGTGCCAGCCGTACACGAAGGGCAGCCGCTCCTTCGTGATGCCGTGCTCCAGCATGCGGGCCGCGTCGATCTGCTCCGCCAGCGCCAGCGGCGCCTCCGCGCCCGCCTCCCTGATGTGGATGTCCATGTCGCGGGCGTGCGCCAGCTTGCGCGCCACGTCCTTGGACGCCTTCACCGGCGGGATCAGCCGCATCCGCGACGAGATCTCCAGCGGGAACGGCAACTGGTCGGCGAAGTGCATCCACGGCTCGCCGTCGGGGAACGGCATGAGGTCGGGGAACCGCGCGAACGACAGGTACGCGACGTACGACTCGCCCTGCGGCTGCACGATCCGCAGCAGCGACCTGCCGTTGTGGATCTCGCCCTCGACGAGCGACTCGATCTCGCCCCTCCCCCAGCGCCGCTTCGGGCTCGCCGACGGCGGCGGGTCGCCCAGCGCGCCCGCCGCCGCGTGCTGGAACAACCACGCCACCTCGACCGAGGTGGCGTGACGGGCGTAGAGGGCGCTCGACGCGAGGGCTCTCCCCAGCCGTTCGGCCTGCTCCGTCCACCTGGCGATCTCGCCGTCGGGGACGTGGTCGTCCTCCATGCCGAGCGCCTTCTCGGTCTTCTGGTAGAAGCCGAGGAGCTGCGCCAGGACACCGCTGCCGAGCTGCCTGCCGCGCGCCCCCAGGCGCACCCCGAGGTAGACCTCCTTCGTCCAGAAGTCCTTCGCCCAGACGTGGCGGTACATCTCCTCCAGGTAGTCGCGCCAGCCCGGCCCCTCGTCGGACGTGGCGTTCAACGCCATCGCCCACTCGGCCGCCGGGTACGTACGATGCGCCACCCGCAGGTGCACCTCGGCGTCCGGCATCCTGATCGCCGCCAGCGCGATCGTGATGTTCGTCGCCAGCGCCTCCCGCTCCTCCGGCGTCACGAACTCGTAGCTGACCGTGGGAAGGCGGAAGTACGCCCATGCGCTTGAGTCTGTGAGCAGGATGCGGTCGTCGAAGTAGCGGACCGCGAGGCGCTGGTGCGCTCGGGACGCCCTGCTCATGCCGCCCCCTCGGCGCATGAACGGGCCAGACCTGCTCGCTTGTTCACTTATCGCTCACCGATTCTCGTGCCCGGGGGGTCACTCGCCAACTCCTCTTCGCTCGGACGGACGGTCTGTGCCGCAAAGCCCGCGACCACGACGCCGGCGAGAGCGAGGTAGGCCCGCCGCCCGGCCGCGCGCAACTGCCCCGGATCGACGACGTCCGCGCCCTCAGGCGCGAGGCTGTCCTCCCAGGGCACCCTGACGATGGCCCGGCACCTGCCCCGGGCCACCGACTCCGCCTGCTCGACGTCGGCCATCGAACGCCTGCTGACGCCGTTGACCACCATCACCGCGCGCCTGCGCAGCTCCGCGCAGCCGTGCCCGTCGAGCCACTCGTAGGTCATGGCCACCGCGTCGGACGCCTCCTCGCTCGCCGGCACCACCAGCACCAGCTGGTCGGCGTACGGCAGGACCCGGGCCGCCAGCGCGGCGGCCGGGTCGATGACGGCCAGCTTGTAGAAGCGGTCCAGCAGGCCGAGCGACTCGCCCAGGCGGTGGTCGGAGAAGAGCGTCCGGTCGGCGAGGCGCTGCTCGGCGCCCGCGTCGGTGTCGGCGCCGATCACCTCCAGGCCGGAAGAGGTGCGGGTCGTGTACCCGCGCATGCCGAGGTACCCGCTGACCCTGTCGAGCCGCGACAGCAGCGACGTGAAGGTCTCGGGCGTCTCCGGTTCGATCTTGCTGGTGAGGGTGTCGCGGCCGGTGCTCGCGTCGACGGCCACCACGCGGTCGTCGCGGTATCTCGCCAGGGTGTGGCCGAGCATCAGCGCCGTCGTGCTCTGGCCGGCGCCGCCGGTGCAGCCCAGCACCACGATCCTGCGGCTGCCGCCGAACACCGCCCTGGCGCGGGTCTCGTCGATCTCCGACCCGTCGGACCGCACCCCGCCGCCGCCCACGACGACCTGCGCGATACGCCGCCACCCGCCGGAGTCGCGCCCGACGACCGACTCGACCCGCCGCACCCGCGCCTCACCGGGCCGCGCACCGCTCGCAGGCCCGATCGGCATCCCGGCGGCCTTGATCGGCTCACCGGTCTGCGCACGCTGACCGGTTTGCCTAGGCTCGGTGGCCTCCGCCCGCTCTGCGGCCTTCCTGGTCGCAGCGCTCGGCATCGGCCCGCTCGCTTCCTGAGCCGCCTGCTCGACGGATTCGGCCGGCCCTGAACCCTCGGCAGCCCCGGAGGCGGCGCTCACGGCCTTGCCGTCATGGGCACCGGCCCGGTCCGCTGCCACCTCAGCGGCGGCCCGGACCTCCGGCTCGCGGGACGCGGCGCGCACCACGGCACCGGAGAAGCCGACGTCGCCCGTCGTGTCCCCGGCGGCCGCCTGGCCGACACCCCCACGTCCAGCAGCCTGGTCAACGGCCCCACGTCCAGCAGCCTGGCCG
The DNA here is from genome assembly GCF_900109355.1 of Nonomuraea pusilla. Classification (GTDB taxonomy): domain Bacteria; phylum Actinomycetota; class Actinomycetes; order Streptosporangiales; family Streptosporangiaceae; genus Nonomuraea; species Nonomuraea pusilla. Next base: position 549,016 of record NZ_FOBF01000001.1, on the reverse strand, counting down.
ACGCCCCCACGTCCAGCGGCCTGGCCGACGGCCCCACGTCCAGCGGCCTGGCCGACGGCCCCGCGTCCGGCGGCCTGGCCGACGGCCCCGCGTCCGGCGGCCTGGCCGACGGCCCCGCGTCGGGCGGCCTGCTCGGTCGCCTCCGTACGCCTGGCCGGAGGCTCGGGTTCGAGGCCCGTAGGCGCCGGATCGGCCACCGGGCCGCCGGAAGCCTCGCCCTCGGGCTTGCTCGGCCCCTGGGCGGTCACCGTCAGGGGCTCAGGCGTGTGGGGCTCGGGCGCGGTCGCCGCCGAGGGCTCGGGCGTACTGGCCTCCGTCGCAGTCACCGCCAAGGCCCCAGGCGTACCGACCTCCGGCACGGTCGCCGCCGGGAGCTCGGGGGTGCTGCGCTCCAGAGCGGTCGCCGCCGAGGCGCCGGGCGTGCTGGCCTCCGGCACGGTCGCCGCCGAGGGCTCGGGGAGCGCGGCGGGGCCGGGCTCATGTACCTCCGGAGCCGCCGGCGCGGCTGCCCACGCGGTCTCCTGCCGGACGTCCTCCTGGGACACCGGACGGTCCGCCGCGGGGGCGGTGGGCGGCCAGACACGCTGAACGCCCGCCGGCGTCACGGCCGGGCCGATCCTGGGCGGCTGGCCCTTCCTGTGCTGGTTCCTGGCGACGTCGTCGTCACGCCGCGCGCCGCCGCGCGACTGCCCGCTCTCGGCCCCGCGCCCCAGGCCCTCGGCCCGGCGTCCCGAGGTCTCGGGACCAGGTCCCACAGGCTCTGCGCCACGTCCCCCTGGCTCGGCACCATGTCCCAGCGGCTCCGCCGGGCGTCCCAGCGGGTCTGCGGGGCGTCCCAGCGGGTCTGCGGGGCGTCCCAGCGGGTCTGCGGGGCGTCCCAGCGGGTCTGCGGGGCGTCCCAGCGGGTCTGCGGGGCGTCCCAGCGGGTCTGCGGGGCGTCCCAGGGGCTCGGACGGCGCGTCAGCGCTCGCGGCGAGCTTGCGCAGCCGCCGCAGCGCCTCGGTGTCGATCGGCTTCCCGCCGGCGGACCGCCCAGCCGCCGCACCGGCCGCGCCCTGCTCGCCGCCCACCCCGGCAGCTCCGGTGCCCGTACGCCCTTGCTCCGTGCCGGTCTCGGCCTGCTCCGTGCCAGCCCCGGCCTGCTCCGTGCCGGTCCCGGCCTGCTCCGTGCCAGCCCCGGCCTGCTTCGTGCCCGTACGTCGCCCTTGCTCCTCGGCGGGGCCGCCGTCAACGGACGGCCCCGCAGGCGCGGAGACCGCCGGGCCAGGCTCGGCTCCGGGCACGGCAGGCCCAGCGACGGCCGCCCCGGACTCCGGCTCCCGGATGCCCGCGTCACGGCCGCTCCCCTCGGAACCGTCCGTCCCCGACGGCTGCGGCGCGGACGGCTCCGGGAGGTCGTGCCCGCGCTGGGGCGGCGCCGCGGGTCGTGCGGGCGGCCGGCCCAGGGCCGGGGCGGTGCCGCGGCGCAGCACGGTGCCCCAGACGGACCTGAGGCTCCGCGGCTCGGACCCGGAGCGCTGCCGGGGCTCCGTCCCCCGGAGCTCCGCGGCCTCGGCCCCCGGAAGCCCGATGGCCTCGGCCCCCTGCCCGGTCTTCCCGCTCGCCTGCCCAGGCGCACCGGCTGCCTGCCCGGCGCTTCCGTCGGGGCGGCCGGGCGACCCGGGAGCGTGCCCGCTCGCCGCCGAGGACGGCGCGGGCGCGCCGGTCGCCGCCCCCGGAGCACCGAAAGCCTGTGCAGCGTGGCCGGACGCCTGCGACCCCGGAGCGCCGAAAGCCTGTGCGGCCTGGCCGGGCGCCCCGGTGGCCTGCCCCGTGTGGTGGGTGGCGCCGCTGACGGGCGGTTCCGGCACGGCGGCGGTGACCGGTGCCTGCGCGGCGGCGGCAGCGGCGGCCGCCACGGCGGGGCGGATCCGGCGCGGCGTCGCACCGGGCTCGCCCGCCGTGCCTCTGCCGCCGTTCGAGCCGGGGACGTCCCTGCGGGCCGGCGGTTCTGCGCGCACGGCGGCCCCCCGCGGGGAGGTGGTCGCGTCGCGGACGATGCTCTCCGTGCGGCCCGCCGCCTCCGCCGCGTCGACGACGCGCTCCGGGCGGCGGGGCAGCGGCTTGGGTACCCTGCCGCGCGTCCGCCGCGGCTCCGGGGCCGTCTCGGTGGCGTCGGCGGCGGCCCGGGCCTGGGCGGCCTTGCGGGACGGCCTGGCCTTCACCTGGCCGGGCGTTGTCCGCCACACCCGCCCCGCGAACGTGACCGTCTCGGGTTCGGACGCGGGCGCGAGCCGGTACCAGGCCTTCGGCTGCCCCAGATAGCGGAGCTGGGACTCCAGGAGCTCGGTGAGCCGCTTGCCCTCGATGACGGGCCGGGTGGACAGCCAGGTGACGATGCCGGGCGGCACCAGGAACAGGACGTGCCACGGCATCTCCACGGGCACGCCGACGAGCACGAGCAGGAGCGACCACGGCACGAACACACCGACGAACACCCCGATCCAGACGATGGGCAGCGGCGTCGGCAGCCGTAGGTCGTACAGCTTGTAGAGCCGCTTCTCGATTCGCCAGATGTTGGTATACGTGGGCAGGTCCACCCGGTCCTCCTCTCCACCCGCTCGTTCATGACCGCCGTGGAGCGGTCTCAACCCTCATCTGATGCCCAAGGCGCCCGCGATCGCCTTCGCGGTCACCTCGATGATGTTGGGCACGTAGAAGATCACCCCGATCGCGACGGCCAGGATCAGGAACTGCACGAAGCGGGTGATCTCACGGGTGAAGAGGAAGAACAGCGCCACCACGGACACCACGACCAGGAACAACGGCGCGAAGAACGCGCGAAGGAAGTTCGCGAGCCCCTCGGTGTTGACCCCGGTGGGCGCCGGTGAGGGCGACATCTCGATCAAGGTGAGCAGTACGGTCTTCAAGGTCACTTCTCGTCCTCCCGGGGGGTACCGATCAGCAGTGCGGCACAGGGTCTATCCAACTCGCCGACCCGCGCCGCGGATGTCGGCGACATACCACTTGTCGCCCTGCTTTTCGACGGTCAACCGGTAGGCCTGCTCCAACCGGCCGCCGACCGCGCCGGGGTCGGTGGTGTTCGGAGCGGCCGAGGCCGACGCCGTCGGCACGAGCCACTCCACGACCGCCTGTATCTCTCTGGTGGCACCCCCCACGGGCACCACGACTTCCTTGAGCTCCGCGAAGGTGAAGGAGCCTCCGAAGCTCGGCAGGCTCTTGCCGGCGGCGACGTAGCGCTGCAGCCCGGCGGCGTCGCCGGAGGCGTAGTCCTTGAAGAAGCCTTCGAGCTGCGGCTTCAGCTCGGCCGCCGCGGCGTCGTCGGTCTCGGGCTTGGCGAGCTGCGGCAGGTCGGCCGGGGCCGGGGCGGGCAGGATCGCGGGCCTGCCCGAGACGACGAAGCGCTTGCCCGCCTCGTCGCCCGAGTAGTAGACGGGCACCGACAGCAGGAACCTGCGGGGCCCGCTCTGGAAGGCCACCGTGACCACGGCGTTCTGGGCGTCGGTGGTCTCGATGTCGTACGGCTGGACGGCCACGGCGGAGTACTTGCCGTAACCGTCCCATCCGGCCTGCTGGTCCATGCCCTCGGGCAGGAACGCGGCGAGCTTTCCTGACCTGCTCGCGGCGTCTTCCGGGCTGAAATTCAGATACACCCCCGCGAACTGGGCGGCGAAGGCCATGCCCCGGTCGGCGGGAAATCCGTGATGTGCCTGGTTAACGGGGTCGGCGGCAGGCGCCGCCTGCTGCGTAAACCGCTCAAATGGGGCACGGATCCCATTCACCACGATTACTACAATAAGCGCCCAAAGAATGACACGGCCGGTCCACACCAGCCAGCGGCCTCCGCCGCCCGACCACCCGCCGCGCCGCGGCTTGCGGGGCGGCGGCGCCTCGAAGTCGTCGATCTCCGGATGTCCGGAAAGCCCGGGATCGCCAGCGATCCGAGGACCGTGCTGGACGGTAGACCTACGAGCCATCACGCCTCCGCTCGCGCCGATCCCCCCGGCTGGCGCGGTGTCGTCCGTTGCCGATCCCCATCATCCGCGGTGAAGCAGTCACCCTATCCGGTCCCCGCCATTGTTCCAGGAAAGCCACGCCTATGCTGCAGGCATCGCCGCCCTGACGGCAAACCGGCCACGGAACGCGCGTCCCTGTGTCCGTTCCTGATGGTTCGCGGTGAATTAGGCTTTTGACCAGGCACGATGCCTTAAGCCCGGTAGCGTGACAGCCACGGATTCCTGTCCAAAAAAGGGATGGACTCTAACGACCTGCCTATTCGGTATGACGGCGGGCAGGAGGGGGTGTCAGGCGGGCTCGGGATCCTGGGCGGGACGCGCCTGCCGCCTGCTCTGCAGATCGACGACAGTGGGGCGGACGGCACGCTCCAGCGACCCGCGCAGGCTCGCCAGCATGGCGGCCGCGTCCTGCTCGCGCATGCGGCTCGCCAGTTCGTCGCGCTCCTCGGCCTTCCTCCGCAGGTACGCCTCACGGTTGACGCGCAGGCCGTACATGAGCTCGACCCTGATCAGGGCGAGCTCCTCCTCCAGGCTGATGCCCGCGAGCGTGGGCGCGGGGCGTCGCTTCCGGATGATGCGTCGGATCATGAGGGCCTCCCGAGTCAGCGTGAACGCCGTGACGATTCGACGCGTGGGCCCTCGAACTGGTTGACGCGGCAGTGGTCCAGGAATCAAACGTTGAATCTGAACTCGACCACGTCGCCGTCGCGCATCACGTAGTCCTTGCCCTCGATGCGCGCCTTGCCGGCGGAGCGCGCGGCGGCGATGGACCCGGCGGCCACCAGGTCGTCGAACGAGACGACCTCGGCCTTGATGAAGCCGCGCTGGAAGTCGGTGTGGATGACCCCGGCGGCCTCGGGGGCGGTGGCGCCCCTGCGGATCGTCCAGGCCCTGGTCTCCTTGGGGCCCGCCGTGAGGTATGTCTGCAGGCCGAGCGTCTCGAACCCGACCCGGGCGAGCTGCCGCAGACCGGACTCCTCCTGGCCGACCGACTGCAGGAGCTCCAGCGCCTCCTCCTCGTCGAGCTCGACCAGCTCGGACTCGATCTTCGCGTCGAGGAAGACGGCCTCGGCCGGCGCCACCAGCGCGGACAGCTGCTCCCGCAGCGCGGTGTCGGTCAGCTCGTCGGCGTCGAGGTTGAAGACGTACAGGAAGGGCTTGGCGGTGAGCAGGTGGAGGTCGCGCAGCCCCTCGCGGTCGAGGCCGCTCTCGAAGATGGTCTTGCCGGTCTCCAGGACGGCCAGCGCGGCCTCGGCGGCCTCGAGCGCGGACTTCTTGTCCTTGTTGTTGCGCGCCTCCTTCTGCAGGCGCGGGACGGCCTTCTCGACCGTCTGCAGGTCGGCCATGATCAGCTCGGTGTTGATCGTCTCGATGTCGCGCTTGGGCGAGATCTCACCGTCGACGTGCGTGACGTCGGGGTCGCCGAAGACCCGGATGACCTGGCAGATGGCGTCGGTGTCGCGGATGTTGGCCAGGAACTGGTTGCCCCGGCCCTGCCCTTCCGAGGCGCCCTTGACCAGGCCCGCGATGTCGACGAACTCCACCTTCGCGGGCAGGATGCGGGCCGAGCCGAAGATCTCGGCCAGCTTGGGCAGGCGGTCGTCGGGCACGCCCACGATGCCCACATTGGGCTCGATGGTGGCGAACGGGTAGTTCGCGGCCAGGGCGTTGCCTGTCTTGGTCAGCGCGTTGAAGAGCGTGGACTTGCCGACGTTGGGCAGGCCGACGATGCCGATGGAAAGGCTCACGGACAGTGAGTTTACTTGCTGGCAAGGTGCGCACCGTGCGCCGGGACGGCCGCCGGGCCCACTCCGGCGGGCGTCCGCGTGCCGTGCCGGCCCGCGTGTTCGCCCACCGCGATGGCCGGGCGTGTCGGTGCGGAGGGCCGCGCGGTGCTTTGCCATCATCGGTGGGGTGGACCTCGTCTCGCTCCTCCTCGGCCTCGCGATCGGGCTGCTCGTCGGATTCCTGGTGGCCAGGACCCGCGCGGCCGTGCGGGTGGCCGAGGCGGGGGCTCGGGCCAAGGCCGCGGAGGAGAAGCTGGTCTACGTCGAGGGGCAGCTCGCCGAGCGCTTCCAGGCGCTGTCCACGCGCGCGCTCGACGTCAACAACGTCCGCTTCCTGGAGCTCGCGGAGACCCGGCTCGCCGCCTCCCGCGCCGAGGCCGCGGGAGACCTCGACCAGCGCAGGCAGGCCGTCGAGCACCTCGTCGAACCGCTGAAGGACGCGCTCGCCAGGGTCGAGGCCCAGCTGCGCGACACCGAGGCGGGCCAGCGGGCGGCCCGCGCCGAGCTGTCCAAGCAGATGGAGTTCGTACGGCAGAGCAACGAGAGCCTGCGCTCGCAGACCACGGCCCTGGTGCGGGCGCTGCAGCGGCCCGAGGCACGCGGCCGGTGGGGCGAGCTCCAGCTCAGGCGCGTCGCCGAGATCGCCGGCATGCAGCGCCACTGCGACTTCGACGAGCAGGTCACCGAGGGCTCCATGCGGCCCGACATGGTGGTGCGGCTGGCCGGAGGCAAGAACGTCGTCGTCGACTCGAAGGTCTCGCTGGCGGCGTACCTGGAGGCGGCGGAGGCGTCCGACGAGTCGCTGGCCTCCGTGCGGCTCGACGCGCACGCAAGGCACCTGCGCGAGCACGTCGACCGGCTGGCGGCCAAGTCGTACTGGCAGGGGTTCAACCCGTCGCCCGAGTTCGTGGTGCTGTTCATCCCCGGCGAGGCGTTCCTCGCGCCCGCGCTGGAGCGCGACCCCGGGCTGCTGGAGTACGCCATGCACCGGCGGGTGCACATCGCCACGCCGACCACGCTGATCACGATGCTGCGCACCGCGCACTACGCCTGGCAGCAGGCGGCGCTGAGCGAGAACGCCCGCGCGGTGTTCGAGCTGGGCAAGGAGCTGTACGAGCGGCTGTCGTCGCTGGGCAGGAACGTCGAGTCGCTGGGCAGGGCGCTGACGAGGACCGTCGAGGCGTACAACAAGTCGGTGGGTTCCCTTGAGAGCCGCGTCCTGGTCACCGCGCGCAAGCTGCACGATCTGGGCGTCGTCGACGGCGAGCTCGACACGCCGGCGATGCTCGACACCCTGCCGCGGCCGCTGTCCTCGCCCGAACTGCTCGAAACCACATCTCTGATTTCGCACGCGAACGGTAAGTTGGCCAACGGGTCGCAGTGAACGGGGGTGGGCCAGTGGGTGAGAAGGGCAGGCGTTCGACGGTCAGGCTGACCGCGCGCGGCGCCATCGCGCTCGCCCTCGTCGGCACCCTCGCGGGCTACGTGCTGTCGGCGCTGGTCGGCCGGACGTTCGTGGTGGGCGTGGCGTTCGTGGGCGCGAGCCTGCTCGGCGTGGTGCTGGTCAACCGGCGCGAGCTGCTGTCGCTGGTGGTGACGCCGCCCCTGGTGTTCTTCTGCGCGACGCTCTTCGTCGAGCTCGGGCGGGCGTTCGGCTCGGTGTCGATCGTGCAGTCGCTGGCGCTCGGGCTCTACACGTCGCTCACCGGCGGGGCGCCCTGGCTGTTCGCGGGCTCGGCCCTCGTGCTGGCCGTCGCCTGGCGGCGCGGCCTGCGCGACAACGTCCGCGACCTGCGCGAGGAGCTGCGGGCGGGCGCGGAGACGTCGCGCCCGCGACAGTCGTTCGTGCCCGAGCCCGAGGGCTACTTCGAGCCGAGGGTGTACGGCACCCCACGCGGCGAGGACTGACCGGCCGCCACGCGAAGCGTGTCGCGGGGCGGCCCGGAAACGTGAGACGTACCGGCGGCCGGGCGAGAGACCCGCCCTGGGCGGCCGGGAGACGTGAGGCGTACCGGCCGCCAGGCGAGAGACGCTGGGCGGCCGGGAGGCGGGAGCCTAGGAGACGACCCGGAGGTCCTTGCGCAGCTCGTGGGGCAGCGCGAAGCGCATGCTCTCCTCCACCGCCTCGACCTCCTGCACGTCGGCGAAGCCACGCTCGGCCAGGTAGGCGAGCACGCCCTGCACCAGCTCGTCCGGCACGGACGCGCCGCTCGTCAGGCCGACCGTGGTGACGCCGTCGAGCCACTCCTCCCGGATGAAGGAGGCGTCGTCGACCAGGTACGCGGCGTCGGCCCCGTAGTCCTTGGCCACCTCGACCAGCCGCTTCGAGTTGGACGAGTTCTCCGAGCCGACCACGATCACGAGCTGCGACTCGCGGGCGATCTCCTTGACGGCCGTCTGGCGGTTCTGGGTGGCGTAGCAGATGTCGTCGCTCGGCGGGTCGAGCAGGGTGGGGAAGCGCTCCTTGAGCCGGGCGACCGTCTCGGTGGTCTCGTCGACCGACAGCGTGGTCTGCGACAGCCACACGAGCTTGCCGGGGTCCTTGACCTGCACCTTGTCGACGGAGTCGAGCCCGTCGACGAGCTGGATGTGGTCGGGCGCCTCGCCCGACGTGCCCTCGACCTCCTCGTGCCCCTCGTGGCCGATGAGCAGGATGTCGTAGTCCTGGGCGGCGAACCGCTTGGCCTCGTTGTGGACCTTCGTCACCAGCGGGCAGGTGGCGTCGATCGTGCGCAGGCCGCGCTGCCTGGCCTCCTCGTGCACCGCGGGCGACACGCCGTGGGCGGAGAACACCACGATCTCGCCCTCGGGCACCTCCTCGGTCTCGTCGACGAAGATGGCTCCCCTGGCCTCCAGGGTCCTGACGACGTGCGTGTTGTGCACGATCTGCTTGCGGACGTAGATCGGCGCGCCGTACTGCTCCAGAGCCTTCTCGACCGCCACCACGGCTCGATCGACTCCGGCACAGTAGCCACGAGGCCTGGCTACGAGGACTCGGCGGGAAGTAGAGGTCTGGGGCTCCATACTTCTTATGCTACGTGGAGCGGCCATCAGATCCCGCGCGTGCGCGAGCTACGTGCCGTTTGCGAGACTGGCTGTCCAATACTGACCTCCCAGGGAGACGTCATGTCCCTCAGCGACGTGATACGCAACATCGCCAAGACCGTCACCGACAAGGACCAGCTCAAGGAGAAGGCCAAGGACCTCCCGCTCTTCGTGGTCCAGACCACGCTCAGCGCCGCGGGCCAGGCGCTGCTGGTGGTCGACCGGATCAAGAACTCGGTCAAGGGCTTCGGCAAGGAGGACCGCGAGGAGGAGCAGGAGCCCGCCGCAGGGGCTGCGGCCGCGCAGCTCGCCGAGGCCGAGGCCGAGGAGGAGAAGCCGGCCCGCAAGGAGCCGGTCATCTTCGCGCCGCGGCCGAAGGCCGGGGCCGAGGCGGACGCCGGCCAGCCCGGCCCCGACCAGGCCGAAGCCGAGCAGGCCAAGGCCGAGCAGGTCAAGGCCGACCAGGTCAGGGCCGAGTCGAACGGCTCCGCCCCGGCCAAGCCCGAGCCGGTCATCTTCAAGCCTGCGAAGAAGAAGACGGAGGAGAAGGCGGAGGAGCCCGCGCCGGCGAAGCAGGAGGCGAAGGTCCAGGAGGCGCCGGTCCAGGAGGCGCCCGCCCAGGAGACCGTCGCTCAGGAGGCGCCCGCCCAGAAGCCGGCCGCGCAGGTGACGCCTGTCCAGGAGCCGGCCGCGCAGGTGACGCCTGTCCAGGACAAGGCCGTGCAGGAGACCCCTGCTCAGGGCGAGGCCGTGCTGGAGAAGGCGGTCGAGCCCGTCGCCGAGGCGCCCGCCGTCGCTGAGGAGCCCGCTCCCGCCGCCGCCGAGGAACCCGCGCCCGCCGCCGAGAAGCCCGGCGCCGGTGAGGGGGCGCCGGCGGAGCCGCTGCCCGGGTACGCCGGGCTGTCCGTCGCCTCCCTGAGGGCCAGGATGCGCGGCAAGGACGCCGCGCAGATCGCCGCCCTCCTGGAGTACGAGCGCGCCACGCAGGCCCGCGCGGACGTCGTCCGCATGTACGAGAACCGCCTGGCCAAGCTCCAGGCCGAGGCGTAGGCGCGGGCGGCGCGTAGTCTTCCGCCATGACGTCGAAGACCTCGCCCGAGTCTCCCCTGCCGATCCGTACCGTGCTGCAGATGGTCGGCGGCTGGATCGGCAGGCTCGGCACGGTCTGGGTCGAAGGTCAGATCACGGAGCTGAGCGCGCGCGGCGGCACCGTCTTCATGACGCTGCGCGACCCGGTGGCGAACGTGTCGGCCCGGGTCACCGCGCCCCGCGGCGTGTACGAGGCGGCGGTGCCGCGCCCGGCCGACGGCGCGCGCGTGGTGCTGCACGTCAAACCGGACTTCTGGGTCAACAAGGGCTCGTTCGCGTTCACGGCGCTGGAGATCCGGCCTGTCGGCGTGGGCGAGCTGCTGGCCAGGCTCGAACGGCTGCGCCGGCTGCTCGCCGCCGAGGGCCTGTTCAACGCCGACAGGAAGCGCCGCCTGCCGTTCCTGCCCGGGACGGTGGGCCTGGTCTGCGGCCGCGAGTCGGCCGCCGAGCGGGACGTGCTGGAGAACGCGCGCCGCCGCTGGCCGGCGGTGCGGTTCAAGGTGGAGCAGGTGGCGGTCCAGGGTCCGTACGCGGTGGGCGAGGTGACCGAGGCGCTGCGCAAGCTGGACGCCGACGGCGACGTGGACGTGATCGTGGTGGCCAGGGGCGGCGGTTCGCTGGAGGACCTGCTGCCGTTCTCGGACGAGACGCTGGTGCGGGCGGTGGCGGCGTGCCGTACGCCGGTGGTGAGCGCGATCGGCCACGAGCAGGACAGCCCGCTGCTCGACCTGGTCGCCGACGTGCGCGCCTCCACGCCCACCGACGCCGCCAAGAAGGTCGTGCCGGACGTGGGCGAGCAGCTCGCGCTGGTGCGCCAGCTCCGCGACCGGGGGCGCAGGGTGGTGAGCGGGTGGCTCGACCGCGAGATGTCGTGGCTGACGGCGGTGCGGTCGCGGCCGTCGCTGGCCGACCCGGTGCGTGAGCTCGAACGCCGGGCCGAGCAGGTCGACGCGCTGCGCGAGCGGGCCAGGCGGTGCCTGTCGAGCTCGCTCGACCGCGCCGAGGACGACCTGGTGCATCTGCGGGCCCGCCTGGTGGCGCTGTCGCCCGCGGCGACGCTGGAGCGCGGGTACGCGATCGTCCAGCACCCGTCGGGCGAGGTGGTGCGCCTGGCGAAGGACATCGCGCCGGGAGCGCTGCTGACGATCCGCCTGAGCGACGACCGCGTGACGGTCAGGGCCGAGGACGGCGACCCCGCTGAACGAGCCGGGGAGCCGGGAGAGTCCTGAGGCCACGGCTCCCCTGCCGGCAACCAGGGCCAGGCGTTCAGGGCCAGGCGTTCAGGGGTGGTGCGAGGTGACGGCGGTGGCGAGGTCGGTGAGGCCGTTCTTGATGTCCTCGGTCGTCATGCCGCGCTCGTCGCGCTGGTGGCACAGGAGGTTGGCGTTGACGGGGGCGAGCAGCGCGTCGGCGAGGAACCCGGCGTCGGCGCCCGGCCTGGCCTGCGCGATCAGGGTGGCCAGGTGCACGCGGTAGACCCGGTAGGGCCCGCCGTACCTGGCGCCTGAACCGCCTTTCTCCAGCGCCAGGAACAGGGCCTGCTGTTGGTCGATGCGGTCGACGAGCCCGTGCAGGAACGCGGTGATCCGCTGGGCGGGCGGCGCGCCGGGGCCGAGTGGCGGCGGCCCGTTCATGAAGGCGGCCTGGAAGCGCCGTTCGTGTTCGTCGATCAGCGCCCGCAGCAGGCCGCAGCGGTCGCCGAAGCGCCGGTAGACGGTGCCGACGCCGACGCCGGCGGCGCGGGCCACCTCGTCGAGTGAGAGCTGCTCGGCGCCCTTCTCGTCGATCAGGCGCGCCGCGACCTCGATGATCTTCTGCCGGTTGCGTGCGGCGTCGGCCCGCTCGGGCTGCGGCTGCCCGGCCACGGGCAGCGAGGGACGTACGGGCACGGCACGAGCATACCCCTGACAACCGGAGAGTTCTCCGGTTAAGCTCGTAACCGGAGAACTCTCCGATTAACTCAGGAGTGAATCATGCCCAACACGTTCAACCAGCAGGTCATCGAGGAGTTCCGGGCCAACGGCGGCCGTGTCGGCGGCATGTTCGAGGGCTCGCCGCTCGTGCTGCTCACCACCACGGGCGCCAGGAGCGGCCGGCCCGTGACCAGCCCGGTGATGTACCTGAGCGACGGCGAGCGCTACGTCGTCATCGCCTCCAACGGCGGAGCCGACAACCACCCGGCGTGGTACCACAACCTGCGTGCCAACCCCGTGGCGACGGCCGAGGTCGGCGCCGAGACGTTCGAGGTGAAGGCCGAGTTCGTCGAGGGTGAGGAGCGCGACGCGCTGTATGCGCGCATGGTGGAGCAGGCCGCCGGCTTCGCGGAGTACGAGGCCAGGACCACCCGGCGCATCCCCGTGGTGGCCCTGTACAGGACGCGGGACTGACCAGCCGCCCGGGCGTCAGAAGGGGGCGTCGTCGGAGCCGCCCGCGGGCTCGGAGCGGCGGGCCATGGCCGCGGCGAGCTTCACGCGCGCTCCCTGCAGCCACTCCTCGCAGATGGCGGCCAGCTTCTCGCCCCGCTCCCACAGCTCGATCGACTGCTCCAGGGTGAGGCCGCCGGTCTCCAGCCGGCGCACCACCTCGGTCAGCTCCTCGCGCGCCTGCTCGTATGAGGGTGCCTTCTCGTCTGCCACGACACCACCCTAGACGGGCCGCGCCGCCGCCCGGGTCAGGCCGCGGCGGTGGCCGGGCGGGCGACCCGGGTCAGGCGGGCGAGTCGTCGCCGAGGAGGGCCCAGCCGAGAGGGGTCAGGGTGTGCAGGACGGCGTTCCCCATCCGGCTGGTCGCGACCAGCCCGGCGTTGCGCAGCACGGTGGTGTGCTCGCTGGCGGACGCCCGGGAGATGGCCAGCCGGTCGGCGAGGTCGCTGGTGGTGGCAGGGCGGCGCAGCGCCGCCAGCACGCCGGCGCGGGTGCGGCCGAGGAGGGGGCCGAGGACGTCCTTCCCGGTCGCGGACTCGTCCACGCCGTGCATGGGATACACCAGGACGGTGGAGGCTTCGGGCCGGTACATCACCATGGGACCGGGGGCGAAGTACGAGGGCACCAGCAGCAGGCCGCGTCCGCACAGCTCGACGTCGTACTCGCCGGAGATCCGGACGTGCAGGACCGGCGGCTCCCAGCGGCAGTGGGGCGACAGGGTCGCGAGGAGGGCGCCGGTGCCGCCGCGCAGCAGCGTCTCGGAGCGTAACGCGCGGTCCGCGGCGGCGGTTTCCCGGACGAGCGGCCACCAGGGGGCCAGTGACGAGTCGAAGTAGCGGTGGACGTCGCTGGTGAAGGTGTCCCAGGCGCCGGCTTCGCCGCAGGCCAGGTCACGCACCCAGGACGGCTGCCCCGGCGAGGGGGCGATCAGGTCCAGGTCGGCTTCGAGCCGGTCGGCGGGAGTGTGCCTGGCCAGCTCCACGCACGCGGAGAGGTCGTCGACGTCCGGCTGGAGCAGGAAGTCCGGCAGGAACCCGCCCCGGGGGACGACGTCGGCCAGCGCGCCCGCGCGGGCCTTGAGACCGCCGTTCAGGTGCCGGTGCCAGGCGCGGACGCCGGGGCGCGACCAACCCCGGGCGGGCGGCCTGCGGAGGCTCAGGGCGGCCTCCTGCAGCGCGTTCGGGGCTGGGGCGAAGGCGATCTGGCACAGGTCGGCGGCGGTCAGGTGCAGTCGCATCATGCTGTCCGATTTTTCCAGGACGGCCTGACTCTGTGCAGAGCCTTTCGGTCAGATCCGAAAGGCGTTGTGACGCCGTCGCCGCCCGAGAAAGGCTTCTCAGCAGCTCATCGACCACAAGGAGGAGCTTCATGAAGCGCGCACTGAAACTGTCCAGCGGGATCGCGGCCCTGATCATGGCCGCGGGGACGTTCCTCTCCCCGGCCGCCGCGGCCTCGACGGCGAGCGACCTCTCGACGGCCTCCACCCCCGTGCGGCTCTGGGACAGCGGCAGCATCATCTGGAGCAGGAACTACTACGGGATCTTCTACAACGTCAACCTGTACACCGACCAGCTGACGGCGGGCAACTGGTCCGGCTACGCCCAGGACAACACCGGCAGGAAGATCTACTTCTGCGACGGCCAGAAGCTGTTCATGAACAACTACGTCGTCACGATGTTCATCTCCAGGACGAGGGCGTCGTGGTGCTGACCTGATCGCGCGGCCCTGCCGGCCCGGGGGCTCCGGCGGGGCCCGCGGCAGGTCACCGCGTCAGCCGCGGGGGCGCTGCTGCAGGATGGCCGCGAACTGGCCGAGCTCGTCCCAGTCGGCGGTGCCGGTGATGACCAGGGTCACGTCGGGGAGGAAGCGGACGAGCGTGCGCTGCTTCTTGTCCTCGCGGAAGCGCCGCTCCCACGCCGCCCCGCCCACCTGCTGGCTGCCGACCGCCTTGTCGCTGTTGGCCATGCGGTTGGCGAAGCCGGCGGCCGGCTTCTCGTCGCTCTGGACGAACATCAGGTGCTCGCGCTTGGCGGTGGCGAACCCGAGGTGGAGGACCTGAGCGCCGTTCTCGCCCTTGGCGATCCTGTTGCTGTTGGGCACCCAGTTCGGGAGGTCCTTGCTCGGCGCCCACACCTGGTACGGCACGCCGTGGCCGAAGTTGGCGACAGTGATGGAGTAGTCGAGCCGCGGGATGTGCTCTTCCCGGCTCTGCGGGGCGATCAGCAGGAACAGCCCGGCCGCCCCGAGGCAGACGAACAGCGCTACCGCGTAGCCGTAGAAACCTTGCGTGAACCGTCGCACAGATGCCGAGGTTACCCGCTGGTGGCGCCGCCTGCCGAAGCGGCCGGTCGGATCTGCCCGATGATGGACAGCGTCTCCTCGGCGAGGTCGCGGTCGCCCGTCAGCACCACCTCGGACACGGCCGCGGCGAGCGCGCCGGTGACGACGACGACCAGCGCCCGCTGGTCCTCGAACAGCGCGGCGTTGCGCTGCGCCCAGGTGCGCAGCCGGTCGCGCATGACGACCTCGAACCCGGGCGGCCCGTCGCCGCGCAGGAACAGGGCGGCCAGCTCGCGCTCCTCCAGGCAACCGTCGAGGTAGGCGCGGGCCGCGGCGACGAACACCCGCATCGGGTCGCTCTCGCCCGCCGCCCGGGCCGCGCGGGCGGCCTGTTTGGTGCGTTCCCACTGCCGGGCCTGGAACTCCTCGAACAGCGTGAGGTAGAGGTCGGCCTTGCCGGAGAAGTGGTGGTAGAGGCTGCCGACGCTGGCGTCGGCCCTGGCGACCATGTCGGTGACGCCCGCCTCGGCGAAGCCCTTGGAGACGAAGACCTCCCTGGCGGCGGTGAGAAGCGAGCTGCGCGTGGCCGCGCCGCGCTCGGATGTGCGGGGCGCCGTCATCGCGCGTTCCGCGTCGCTCATTCGACCTCCTCCACGGTCCCCGGCCGCCCGTACGGACGAAGCTTACAGACGCGTCTCCGCCTCGCCGGGGGGAACGGCCCGACCGGGCGGAGCAGCGAGCCGGGGAGGGCAGATTATCCCTCTCGGAGCGGGAAGAGGAGGACAACTACGATCGGGGTAGTTGTCCCACGAGGAGGCCCGCTCATATGTCCGATCAGACCTCGGTTCCTGCGCCGCTCGCCACCGGCGAGCACGCCCCTGACCGCAACCTGGCGATGGAGCTCGTACGCGTCACCGAGGCGGCCGCCATGGCGGCGGCCCGCTGGGTCGGCAGGGGTGACAAGAACGGCGCCGACGGCGCCGCGGTGAACGCGATGCGCCAGCTCATCAACACCGTGTCGATGAACGGCGTGGTGGTGATCGGCGAGGGCGAGAAGGACCACGCGCCGATGCTGTTCAACGGCGAGCAGGTGGGCGACGGCAGCGGCCCCGACTGCGACGTGGCCGTGGACCCGATCGACGGCACCAGGCTGACCGCCATGGGCATGCCTGACGCGGTGTCGGTGATCGCGGTGAGCGAGCGCGGCTCGATGTACGACCCGTCCGCGGTGTTCTACATGGAGAAGCTGGTGACCGGCCCGGAGGCGGCCGACGCGGTGGACATCGACGCCCCGGTGGCGGCCAACATCCAGGCGGTGGCGAGGGCCAAGCACTGCTCGGCCTCGGACGTGACGGTGGTCGTGCTGGACCGGCCCAGGCACGAGCGGCTGGTCAAGGAGATCAGGGAGACCGGCGCGCGGATCAAGTTCATCACGGACGGCGACGTGGCCGGCGCGATCATGGCGGCCCGTGCGGGCACGGGCATCGACCTCATGATGGGCATCGGCGGCACGCCGGAGGGCATCGTGGCGGCGTGCGCGCTCAAGTGCCTGGGGGGCGTCATCCAGGGCAAGCTGTGGCCGCGTGACGAGGCCGAGCGGGAGAGGGCGATCGCGGCGGGCCACGACCTCGACCGGGTGCTGACGACGAACGACCTGGTGCGCTCCGACGACGTGTTCTTCGCGGCGACGGGCATCACGCAGGGCGAGCTGATGCGGGGCGTGCAGTTCAGGTCGGGCGTGGCGGTGACGCACTCGCTGGTCATGCGCGGCAGGTCCGGGACGATCAGGAAGGTCGAGAGCGAGCACCAGCTCTGGAAGCTGCGCGCGTACAGCGCGATCAACTTCGACACCGCGGGCTGACGCGCCGCCCCGGCCCGCGGGGCCGGGGCCGCCCGGGACGGCGGTCCGGGGCCGTCAGCGGCGGCCCCCCACAGGCTCGGGCCGTCAGCGGCGGCGGCCCGCAGGCTCGGGCCGTCAGCGGCGGCGGCGCTTGCGGCGGGGCGGCTCCTTGACCTTGACCTCGCCGGCGAAGTTCGTGGTGCGCACCTCGACCACCGGCGCGTCGGGCTCGGTGGGCTGCTTGGTGAGGCGGACGGTCCTGTCCTTGGCCACGCGGACGACCTCCAGCCCCTCGGGGACGTGGATCTCCAGCGCGCCGAAGACGAGCGTGGCGTTGATGACGACGCGCCGGTTCTGCAGGATCGCGTCGCGCAGGTCGAGGGTGGTGGTGCCGAACATGGCGGTGACGCCGAGCTCGGCGGGCACGACCCAGCGTCCGCCGCGCTGGCGCTGCTTGAAGAAGGCGGCGACGGGGCTGCCGTCGAGGTTGAGCGGCTGCTCCTCCTCCGGCAGGAGGTCGGCGGTGAGCACGGCGAGCTGGCCGAGCGTGCGCGCCTGGTAGAGCAGGTCGAGCCGCTCCTCCAGCTCGGCCAGGTCGAGCCGGCCGTCGGCGTGCGCGTCCTGCAGCACCTGGGCGATGCGCTCGCGGTCGGCGTCGGACGCGCGCAGCTCGTGGGGCTGCGGCAGGTCGCCGGACGCGGGAGAGCGGCGCGCCGACGCCCACTCCTCGGCCAGGCGCTCCCCGACCTCCTGCAGCTTCGGCAACCAGGATCCCGCGCTTTCGTTCACACTTCCGACGATATCCGCCGGTCGCCGTGCGCGCTCGCCGCAGATTCCGGACGTTCACCGGATTCCGCCGACCAGTGCGGGGATCTCCTCGGCCCGTCCCTCGTTCGCCTCGGCGTGGCGGTGACCGGGCGAGACCCGGCGATCGGAATCCGCGCGGGGTCGCCCGCCGTTGGTCCGGAAAAGGGAGGTGGGCGTGCATCGTCCGGCACGGTGGGGGCTCGGCGCGGCGGGCGCGGGCGTGGCGGTGATCGTGGGGCTGGAGGTGGCGAGCCTCGGCGAGATGAACCTGTTGCGGCGCACCATCAGCGAGCACGGCCTCGGCCCCGGCGGATGGATCTTCACGGTGGGCGTGGCGCTGCTGGCCGTGGGGTCGGCGGCCATCGGGGTCTCGCTGGCGCGCAAGCGGCTGGCCGGGGTGGCCGGCCTGGTGGCGCTGACGGGGTGGAGCGTCGGGCTGCTGATGACGGCCGTCTTCCACAAGCACGACTGGTCGGTGGGGCCGAGCCTGAGCGGGAACATCCACCGGGCGGGCAGCCTGGTCGCGTTCCTGTGCCTGCCGCTCGCCGTACTGATCATCTCCGCGCCCTGGCGGGGGCGCCGGCCGGGGCGGCGGCGGTCGGCCACGGTGGCGTTCGCGCTCGGCGTCTGCTCGGCGGCGTGGGTGGCGGGCATCGTCACGGCGGTGCTGGTGGGGGCGGACAGCGGCCTGCCGTGGTACCGGGTCGTGCCGCTCGGCCTGGTGGAGCGGGGGCTCGCGGTCACGGAGGTGGCGGCGCTGCTGGCGCTCGGCGTGTGGGGCGCGGCCGGGCTAGGGCCGCAGGGCAGCGATGAGGTCCTCGACGTAGCCGCGGAAGACGGCGGCCATGTCGACCCGGTCCGGGTCGATCAGCCACTGCGTCTGTAGACCGTCCATCATCGCGATCAGGCGTTCCGCGTGGGCCTCGGCGTCGAGTCCCGGGCGGAAGTCGCCGCGCTCGACGCCGGCGCGCAGCGCGGCGGCGACCTGGGCGCGCAGGCGGCGGTAGCGTTCCCTGGCCCACTCGTGGCCGGGGTGTCCTGGCGTGACGGCCTCACCGCTGATGACGGAGAACAACTGCACCAGGCCGGGCACGCGGGAGTTGTGCTCGACCACGGCGGCCAGGGCGCGGAGGGCCTGGGCGCCGCCGGCCTGCTCCAGGTCGAAGCGGCGCACGTCCATGGCGTCGCGGTAGTCGAGCACGGCGACGAGCAGGCGTTCCTTGCTCCTGAAGTGGTGCAGCAGCCCGGCCTGCGACAGCCCGGCGCGCTCGGCGACGCGGGCGAGTGAGGAGCCTCGGTAGCCGTGCTCGGCGAACTCCAGGAGCGCCACGGCCAGGATGCGTTCCCTGCGTGCCGCGCCCGTCGCGTAACCCTGTCCCACGCCCGGCACCCTATCTCGGGGGGTGGGCCGCGTCTCGTGCTGGCGCAGGTACCTGACCAGCCGTTAACCTGACTCCGCCTCATGTTTCTCCCCCCGATCAGGAGGCCGCCGTGCCGTCCCCCCGTGACCGCCAGACCCGCGCCGCCACGTACGTCGTCTACGGCGTGCAAGGCCTCTCCTTCGCCACGCTGCTCATCCAGGTGGCGAGCCTGCAGAGCAAGCACGGACTCAGCGAGGGGGCCATCACCGTCCTCCTGCTGATCGTGCCGGTCTTCGCCGGCGTCGGCAGCATCGCCGCCGGCGCGCTCGCCGCCCGGCTCGGCAGCAAGGCGCTGCTGCGCGTCGCCCAGCCCGTCGTGGCCGTCTGCGTCGCCGCCGCGGGCGCCGCCCCCGACGTGCCGCTGCTGATCCCCGCCCTGCTGGTGTTCGGGCTGGCCGTCGGAGCGGTGGACGCGGGGATGAACATGCAGGGCGTGGCGGTCGAACGGCGCTACGGCATGGAGGTGCTGAACGGCTTCCACTGCGTGTGGAGCGTGCTCGGCGCGGCGGGGGCGCTGTGGGCGTCGGCCGCCGCCGGGCTGCCCCTGCAGGTCGTCATGGCCGCCCCGATGGTGCTGGCCGTCGCCGGCTCCCTGTACGCCGGCCCGCGCCTGTGCACCGCCGACGAGGAGAAGGCGGGGACCACCGCCGCCGAGAGCCCCTCGGGCGGCCTGCCGTGGCGGCCCATCATCCCGCTCTGCCTGGCGATGGCCTTCCTGTACGTCGGCGACGCCGCCGTCTCGAACTTCAACAGCGTCTACATGCGCGACGTCGTCGAGGCGAGCGCCCACGTGATCCCGCTCGCGTACTTCGCCTACCAGGCGGCGACCCTGGCCGTCAGGCTCGGCGGCGACCTGGCGGTGCGCAGGTACGGCCCCGCCGCGATCGTCAGGATCGGCGGCGCCCTGGCCACGCTGGGCTTCCTCGGCGTGGTCCTGGCGCCGAACCAGCCGCTCGCGGTGGTCGCGTTCGGGCTGACCGGCGTCGGCCTGTCGGTGGTGGCCCCGCAGTCGTTCTCGGCGGCGGGCAGGCTCGACCCGGCCGGGACCGGCGTGGCCATAGCCCGGGTGAACCTCTTCAACTACGTCGGGTTCGTGGTCGGCGCGGCCCTGGTGGGCGGCCTCGGCGAAGCCGCCGGCATGCGCCTGGCGTTCGGCGCGCCGCTGCTGCTCGCCGCCGCGATCATCGTGCTCGCGCCGGGCTTCCAGCCCCGGCGGGCCGCCGCCCCCGCCTGACGGCCGTTCAGCGGGCCGCCAGCACCTCGTCCAGGTAGGCGATGCTCTGCCGGACGTTCTCGACGGGACGCTCGTCCGGGCCGGACAGGATGACGTCCTGCTCCATGACGAACCAGCCGTCGTAGCCGCTCCCGGCCAGGCCGGTGACGATGCCCGCGATGTCCACGTCGCCCTGGCCGAGCGGCCGGTACACGCCCGCGCGCACCGCCTCCGTGTACGTCAGCTCGCCCGAGGAGACCCTGGCCGCCAGGGCGGCGTCGACGTCCTTCAGATGGACGTGCGCGACGCGCGACGGGTCGGACCTGACCAGGTCGGCCGGGTCGGTGCCGCCGATCAGCAGGTGGCCGGTGTCCAGGCAGAGCGGGACGGAGCTGCCCCGCAGCACGCGCTCGACCTCGTCCCGCCTCTCGACCATGGTGCCGACGTGCGGGTGCAGGCAGGCGCGCGGGCCCAGCGCGGCGGCGATCCTGTCGAGGTTGGACAGCAGCGTCGCCCACCCGGCGTCGTCCAGCTCGGGCCGGGCGTCGTAGCCGTCGCTCCCCGTCGCCGCCGCCAGCACGAGCGTGCCCTCGCCGGGCAGGTCGTCGAGCAGGCCGGCGAGCGGGTCGTGGCGGGGGTCGTGCAGCACCACGGGCACGAACGCGCCCACCAGGCGCAGCCCGTGCCGCCCGATCAACCCCGGCGTCAGATAGCCGTCGGGGCCCAGCTCGGTGGCCGTGAGCCCCAGCTCGCGCATCTCCGACAGCACCCGCTCCGGGTCGAGCTGGTGGCCCCAGCCCGGCACCTCGCACACGCCCCACGAGATGGGGGCTCCGGCCAGCTTCACAGCCGCACCTCCGCGACCTCGACGGGACGGCCCTCACGGCGCGACAGGTCGGCCGCCTCGGCCACGTACAGGGCCTCCAGCGCGTCCTCGATGGAGCCGAGGTCGTCGTCGCCGCGCAGGAAGGCATCGATCTCGTTGACGTACGCCTCCTGGAAGCGGGCGACGAAGTCGGGCCACGGATCGTCCGGCGCGGGCAGGCCCTCCACCGAGCGCAGGGGGGTGCGCGGGCCGAGCCCGACCGCCTGGGTGCGCAGGGTTCCCGCCAGCTCCATGCGGACGTCGTAGCCGGCGCCGTTGTAGCGGGAGCCCTGCAGGGTGGCGAGGGTGCCGTCGTCGAGGGTGAGCAGCGCGGCGCTGGTGTCGACGTCGCCCGCCTCGCGGAAGAAGTCCTCGCCTCGGTTCGCGCCGGTCGCGTACACGGAGACGACCTCGCGGCCGGTCACCCAGCGCAGGATGTCGAAGTCGTGGATGTGGCAGTCGCGGAAGATGCCGCCCGACAGCGGGACGTAACCGGCGGGCGGCGGCGCGGGGTCGGCCGTGACCAGGTGCACGCGGTGCAGCTCGCCCAGCTCGCCGGCGCGCAGCGCGGCGGCGGCGGCCACGTACCCGGGGTCGAACCTGCGCTGGAAGCCGATGCGCACCCGGTTGCCCCTGCTGGACTCCAGCACCTTGACGGTCTCGGCCACGGTGCCCGCGACGGGCTTCTCGCAGAAGGCCGGGACGCCCAGCTCGCAGGCCTTGACGATGAGCTCGGCGTGCGTGCTGGTCGGGGTGGCGATCACCACGGCGTCCGTCTCGAAGGGGTCGCCCGGACGGCCGTGCGGCGACGTCCGTACGGGATCGGCGACGATCAGCTCGTCGACCAGCGGATGCGCGGCCAGCGTCGCCGCGTGGAACGCGCCGATCCGGCCCAGGCCCAGCAGTCCCACACGCATGGGCGCCTCCTATCGGGATGGGGGGCCTTCTTTCTAGCGAGACCCGCTCCCACAGTCAACATTTTGTCCTGACATTCTGACCTTTACCCCTTGCACGGCTTCCCAAGCGCGGTGCGCGGGCAGCCTGGCGAACCCGACCACGACGGCCGGCGGCCCCGGCGCGGTCCGCATCGGGCCCACCGCCTCGGCCGACAGTCCGACCTCCTGCGCCGCCGCGGCGAGGCGCCGCTCGTCCCAGCTCTCCGGCAGCTCCAGGTACACGTGCAGGCCCGCCTCGATGCCGCGCACCCCCACCTCGGGCAGCACCTCCGCCAGGGCCCCGACCAGGGCGTCCCTGCGCCGCCTGTACTCCCTGCGCATCCTGCGCAGGTGCCTGTCGTAGCCGCCCGTACGGAGGAAGCGGGCGAGCGCGTACTGCTCGACGACGGGCGAGCCGAGGTCGAGCTCGCCACGGGCGCGGCGCACCGCCTCCGCCAGGTGCGGCGGCGCCACCACCCAGCCCAGCCGCAGCCCCGGGGCGAGTGACTTGCTGACGCTGCCGCACAGCACCACCCGGTCGGGGGCCAGGCCCTGCAGGCAACCGACCGGGTCGCGGTCGTAGCGGAACTCGGCGTCGTAGTCGTCCTCCAGGACCGTCCGCCCGCCCTCGGCCGCCCAGGCGGTCAGCGCCGCGCGCCTGGCCGGGGAGAGCACCACGCCCGTCGGGTAGTGGTGCGCGGGCGTGACCAGGGCGGCGTCGGCCCGCAGCGCGGACACCACCAGCCCCTCCCCGTCCACAGGGACGTGGACCACCCGCGCGCCCGCCCGCCTGAGCAGCGGGAGCTGACGGCGGCTGCTGGGATCCTCGACGGCCAGCCGCACGGCGGACCCCCGGGCGAGCGCGTGCAGCACCAGGCTGAGGCCCTGCGCCACGCCGCCCACGACGACGACCTGCTCTGGGCGCACGTCGGCCGCGCGCACCCGGCGCAGGTAGCCCGCCAGTTCCTCACGCAGCTCGGGCACCCCGCCCGGGTCGCCGTAGTCGAGCGCGTCGGACGGCACCGTGGCCAGGACGTGCCGCACGGCCGCCAGCCACCGCTCCCTGGGGAACAGCCCGAGGTCGGGCGAGGTGGCCCGGTGCCCGTAGTACGGCCCGCCGCCCTCCCGCGACTCCCCCGCGCCCGGCCGCGTGCCGGGACGGGCGCCGAGCGGCGCCACGCTGGTGCCGGAGCCCACCCGCGACACGAGGAACCCCTCGGCCACGAGCTGCTCGTACGCCTCCACCACCACGCCCCGCGACACCTGCAGGTCGGCGGCGAGGTCGCGGCTGGCGGGCAGGCGGGTGCCCGGCGCGAGCCGCCCGTCGCGCACGGCGTCGCGCAGCCGTCCGGCGATCTGCGCGGCGATCCCGCCCTTCGCCCGGTCGACGGGGACATGCAGGTCGGCCATATTGGTCCATTCTTACGAGGTGCCATTGGACTGTTTACGCGAACCATTGTCTTCCTAGCATCCTGACCCATGATGAGAAACGGAATCGTGGGCGCCGCCGCCGCCATGTTCTGCGTCGGCACGCTCGCCGCCGTGTCCGGCCTGGTCGGCGACTACCCCGTGTACGGCGGGCAGGCGGTGCGCTACCTCGTCGCCTCGGCCGTCCTGCTCGCCGTCACCCGGGCGATGGGGCTGCGGTTCGTCCGGCTGACCGGGCGCGAGTGGCTCTGCCTCGGCGGGCTCGCCCTGCTCGGCCTGGTCGTCTTCAACGTCTGCGTCGTCGAGTCCACGCGCGCTTCCGGGCCCGCGCTGGTCGGGACCGTCCTCGGCACCGTGCCGCTGGTGCTCGCGCTGGCCGGGGGGCGGCCCGCGCCCAGGCTGCTCGCCGGCGCCGCCGTCGTGGTCGCCGGGGCCACCCTTGCCACCGGGCTCGGCAGCGGCGGCCCCGCGGGGCTGCTGTGGGCGCTCGGGGCGCTCGCCGGCGAGGCCGGCTTCTCCCTGCTCGCCATGCCGCTGCTGCCGAAGCTGGGCGCGATCAGGGTGTCGGCCTGGTCGACGGCGCTGGCGGTGCCCATGCTGCTGGTGGCCGGCCTGGCCGAGGACGGCGCGGGCGTGCTCAGGTGGCCGACGGCGGCCGAGGCGCTGGGCTTCGCCTACCTGGCGATCGTCGTGACCGTGGTCGCGTTCTTCCTCTGGTACAGCTCGCTGCCGAAGCTGGGCCCCGGACGGGCCGGGCTGTTCGCGGGGCTCATCCCCGTCGGGGCCATCGTGACGGGCCTGGTGCTCGGCGTCGCCACGCCCTCGGCGTACGACCTGGCCGGCGCCGGGCTGGTCATCGCCGGGATCGCCGTCGGGCTCACCGCGCCCCCGCGCAGGCCGCTCGCCGCGCTGTCCGGAGGCCGGGACCTGGGCGGGGCGGCCGGCGCGTAATCTAGCGTCGGACCGAAAGGATGGACATGGGCGAGTTCGACTACACCGACCTGCTTCCGCTGGGCGCCGATGAGACCGAGTATCGGCTGATCACGTCGGAGGGGGTGCGGAAGGTCGAGGCGGCTGGGCGTACGTTCCTGGAGGTGGACCCCGAGGCGCTGCGGCTGCTCACCGAGACGGCGATCCACGACATCTCCCACTTCCTGCGGGCGTCGCACCTCGCCCAGCTCAGGAAGATCGTCGATGACCCCGAGTCCAGCGGCAACGACCGGTTCGTGGCGCTCGACCTGCTGAAGAACGCCTCCATCTCGGCCGGCGGCGTCCTGCCCATGTGCCAGGACACCGGCACCGCCATCGTCATGGGCAAGCGCGGCAGGCACGTCCTCACCGACGGCCGCGACGCCGAGCACGTCTCGCGCGGCGTGTACGACGCCTACACCAGGCTCAACCTCCGCTACTCCCAGATGGCGCCGCTCACCATGTGGGAGGAGAAGAACACGGGCAACAACCTGCCCGCCCAGATCGAGCTGTACGCCGAGGACCCCCACGGCCACCCCGACGAGTACAAGCTGCTGTTCATGGCCAAGGGCGGCGGGTCGGCCAACAAGTCGTTCCTCTACCAGGAGACCAAGGCGGTGCTCAACGAGAAGCGCCTGCTGGCCTTCCTGGAGGAGAAGATCCGCTCGCTGGGCACGGCGGCCTGCCCGCCGTACCACCTGGCGATCGTCGTGGGCGGCACGTCCGCCGAGTACGCGCTGAAGACCGCCAAGTACGCGAGCGCCCGCTACCTCGACTCGATCCCCACCGAGGGCTCCCCCTCCGGCCACGGCTTCCGTGACCTGGAGATGGAGGCCAAGGTCTTCGAGCTGACCCAGAAGCTGGGCATCGGCGCGCAGTTCGGCGGCAAGTACTTCTGCCACGACGTGCGCGTCATCCGGCTGCCCAGGCACGGCGCGTCCTGCCCGGTGGCCATCGCGGTGTCCTGCTCGGCCGACCGGCAGGCGCTGGCCAAGATCACGCCGGAGGGCGTGTTCCTGGAGAAGCTGGAGACCGACCCGGCCCGCTTCCTGCCGGACACCACCGACGAGCACCTGTCCGACGACGTCGTCGCGATCGACCTCAACCGGCCCATGCCGGAGATCCTGGCCGAGCTGACGAAGTACCCGGTCAAGACGCGGCTCTCGCTGACCGGCCCGCTCGTCGTGGCCCGCGACATCGCCCACGCCAAGATCGCCGAGCTGCTCGACGCCGGCGGCGAGATGCCGCAGTACCTGAAGGACCACGCCGTCTACTACGCGGGCCCGGCCAAGACGCCCGAGGGTTACGCGTCGGGCTCGTTCGGCCCGACCACGGCCGGCCGCATGGACTCGTACGTGGAGCGGTTCCAGGCCGCCGGCGGCTCCATGATCATGCTGGCGAAGGGCAACAGGTCCCGCCAGGTGACCGAGGCGTGCCAGAAGCACGGCGGCTTCTACCTGGGCTCCATCGGCGGCCCCGCCGCCCGGCTGGCCCAGGACTGCATCAAGAAGGTCGAGGTGCTGGAGTACCCCGAGCTGGGCATGGAGGCGGTCTGGAGGATCGAGGTCGAGGACTTCCCCGCGTTCGTCGTGGTCGACGACAAGGGGAACGACTTCTTCACCGACACCACCGGGCCGGTGCTGACGATCGGCCGCCGGTAGGCGGCGCCCGCGGGCTGAGCGCGCGTACCCGGCTCGCGGGACGCGCGCCGCACCCCTGACGCCTGTTGCCGGGCGGCCCTCGCCGTCCGGCGCGGAACGGCCCGCGACGGGCCGCTCAGGCGGCGACCGGGGCCCTGTGCGGCGCGACGACCGTGCCGTCCGGCAGCAGCAGGCCGGTGTCCTCGAACAGCACGACACCGTTGCAGAGCAGGCTCCACCCCTGGTCGGGGTGGGCCGCGATCACGTGCGACCGCTCACGGTCGGGAGAGTCGGCACTCGGACAAGCGGGAGTGTGACTGCACATCGCGCACCTCTCAGACGGCGCTCCTGGTTCCTGTTCTCTTTCAGTAGGGCAGCGGTCGCCCCGACGGCGTGCGAAGATCCAGCACGGCCGCGGCCGGCCTGCGCGGCCGGCGGCGAACCTGAATGCGGCGCATCCTCATCACGTCCTCAGTGGTCTCGTCGTCGGTGATGTGGCTTCGGGGGTTCTCGTGCCTCGACCATCCCCCCGCAGCCTTTCGACACCCTTACAACTCGCTGACGGCCCCCCGTGTTTCCAGACGGCCAGACTGCCGTGCCTCGGTAAGTCCCCTCCTAGGCATCATGCACATTTATCCGCGATCTATGTGTGCCGACGGACACATTCGGCCATGACCTGCGAAAACGGGAAATCGGGCGCGACGTCACCGCCACGCCCGATCCCGTCTAGTTGATGCAGCCGAGACTGATCTGCTGGGTCTCCTTCTCCAGGCCCCAGTTCATGAGGACCAGCTTGAACTTCACCCTGTGCTCAGCCGTGGAGTCCACCCGGTAGGTGTAGCCCACCTTCTGCTCCTCCGGCTTGTCGAACTGGGCTCCCCACCAGTCGTGCAGCGGCTTCCACGTCGTCTCGCCGGCGGCCTTCGCGTACCAGCGGAAGTTGACGTAGGTGCGGCCGCCCTCCGTCAGGGCGAGTGTGGCGCTGAGGTTCGCCTGCTTCGGGCACTCGGTGTTCGCCGGGGCGGCGGCGACCTCCTTGATCTGGACCTTGGAGCAGGTGACGCTGTACCCCGTGGTCGCGACGGGCTTGTTGTGGCTCTCGACCACCAGCGCGACCTTTCCGTCGAGCTTGGACTCCAGCCGCTGCCACTTGACCGACTCCACCAACACCGACCCGCCGCCGCCGCCGATCTCCACCGTGGAGACCGCCACCTGCTGCCCGTCGAGCTCCCAGCGGTAACGGATCGAAGCGGCGCGGTCGCTCGAGATGACCGCAGTGGCGTACATCATGGGGTTGGTGGGGCAGCGTCCCACGTACGAGGCCGGGTGCGCCGTCAGACCATTGATCGTGATCTTCGGCTCGCCGCCGGGGGCGCCCTTGCAGGTCAGGGTGAAGGACTTGCTCACCGTGACCGTGCCGGCCTTGAGCTGCAGCGTGTGCGGGCCCGACGCGCTGAGCTTGGCCTCCCAGTCCTGCACGTCGGCCGTGCGTTCCTTGTCGCTCGCCGGCAGGCGCAGGACGCCGTTGCCCGCGGCGACGCCGTCGAGGTACCAGGTCCACGGCACCTCGCGGGCCGGGCCCGCGGGGACGGTGACCCGGCCCATGGCCGAGTAGTCGACGCCGCCGGTGCAGTCGCCGGTGTAGTCGCCGGGTTCGAGCCCGCTGATGTCCACCCTGGTGTCGTCCGGCTTGGCGCAGGCGACGGAGTAGTCCACCCAGACGATCTTTTGTTCGGGCGAGAGGATCTCCAGCGCGCGCCGGCCCTTGGCGTCGGCGGTGACCTGGAGCGGCAGCGGCGTCACCGACGCGGGACCCGGCTTGTCAGGGAACCGCAGCTTCTGCGTGGGGCCCTTGCCGCCCTTGTCGTCGATCCAGCGGTACTCCACGTCCGCCGGGCCGCGGCTGACCGTGACGCGGCCGGTGAACGTCAGGGTGACCGGGCAGGCGCCGTTGTAGGAGGGCTGGTCCACGGCCGCGGTCGCCGTCACGAGCGTCTGCGGCGAGCAGGTGACCGCGTACGCGGCCCGGCCGGAGTCGTGGCCGTTCCCGCTCAGGATGTGGATGGCCTTCCATCCGGTGCCGCTCGCCGACACGGGCAGCGTCCGCGTCACGGTACGGGTGCGGGCGTCGCGCGGGCCGAACTCGGCGACCTCGGGCGCGCTCTCGCCGGTGGCGCTGTCGATCCACTGGTAGACGACCCGCGCGGGGACGCGGGAGACCTGGATGACGCCGGTGAAGCCGACGCTGGTCGGGCAGGCGCCGGCGTAGCTCGGCGGGTCGGCCGTCACGGACGCGGCCGACTCGACCGGACGCGACCCGCCGCCGTGGGAGGCGGGCAGCGGGTGGCGCTCGTCGTAGACGACGACGGGACCCTGGCAGGAGACGGTGAACCGCGCCTTGGCCGACAGGCCCTTGCGCCCGATCACCTGCACCGCCTGCCAGCCTGACACGCTCTCCTGGAACGTCTGCCGGTCCTTCACGACGACCTTCTTCGCGCCGCGGACGCGGATCGACTTCACCGCGCCTCTGCTGCCGTCGCCGCGCACCCAGCGGTAGCGCACCACGCCGTCGCCCTTGGCGGCGATGACGGCGGAGAAGCCGACGGTGGTCGGGCAGGCGACGTCCTGGCGCGGCGGCGTGGCCTTGACCTTGCCCACCGCCACCTTCACGGGCGCGGCCTGCGCCGACGCCGTGGCGGCCTGCGCGGCCTGCGCGGGGGCGGCCACGGCGAGCCCGGCGCACAGCGCCAGGACCGAACTCAGTAGTGACAATCGTTTCTTCATAGCCTTCAGCCCTCTTGACTCATGGGGGTTCACCAGCGTCGTGGCGGCGGCTTGCGGGTGACTTGGATCTGGCGGGTATCCCCGTGGGCTGCGGGCCTACCGCCCTGACGGGGCGAGTCAGACCGGTTGACTTAAGTTCGCAACAATTAATCGGCCCCGCCTCTACTGGTCGGTTTACACAAATAGGTAAGCTGCCTGGCATGCGTGCGCCCTCCGGTTACCTTCTCGCCGCGCGCTACCGGCTCGTGGAACCGGTCGGACGCGGCGGCATGGGCACCGTTTGGCGGGCACATGACGAACTCCTCGACCGCGAGGTGGCCGTCAAGGAGGTGCGGCTGCCCAACGTCCTCGACGAGGAGCTGCGGGCCGAGCTGTGCGCCCGCACCGAGCGCGAGGGCCGGGCCACGGCGATGGTGGCGCACCCGTCGGTCATCACCGTCTTCGACGTCGTCACCGAGGACGACCGCCCCTGGATCGTCATGGAGCTGCTGCGGGCCCGTTCGCTGGAGCAGATCATCCAGGCGGAGGGGCCGCTGCCGCCGCGCAGGGTGGCCGAGATCGGCCGGCAGATCCTCGGGGCGCTGCGCGCCGTCCACGCCAAGGGCATCCTGCACCGCGACGTCAAGCCCAGCAACGTCCTGGTGACCGAGGACCGCGCGGTGCTCACCGACTTCGGCCTGGCCGCGCTGGAGGGCGAGGTGTCCATCACGCAGGCGGGCATCGTCCTCGGCTCGGCCGGCTACATCGCGCCCGAGCGGGTGCTCGGCTCCAAGGCCAGCCCGGCCGCCGACCTGTGGTCGCTCGGGGCCACCCTGTACACCGCCGTCGAGGGCAGGGGCCTGCACGGCCGCCGTACGGCCGCCGCCGCGCTGGCCGCGCTCACCAGCGGCGAACCCATCCCGATGACCAAGGCGGGCCCGCTCGCGCCCGTGCTCGACGCGCTCCTCAGGATCGACCCGCACACCAGGCTCGACTCGGTACGCGCGTCGCTCATGCTGGCCAGGGTGGCCGCGGGCGGCTCGGCCGAGGAGCCGCTGACGCCGCGCAGGCCGGTGCGTCCGGTGGCGATGATGACGCCGCCCTCGTTCACGCGCAGGCCCGCCCACCGGGGGCTGCACCGGGCGGAGGCCACGGCCGCCGCCCTGTCGCCGCCCCTGCCGCGGCAGGACAGAAGGCCTGGTGAGGGCATGCACAGGAAACGCGTCGAGGCGCGTCCGTCGCTCTCCGCTTATGCTCGTTTCAAAGCCACGGTGATAAAGTTGTGCCTTCCTCGGCGGTTCTGGCCAAGAGAACTTCGCAAGCGAGGGTAAAGCACTTCCCAAGCGAGAATCGATATCTTCTTCTCATGCCGGAACAGCAGACACGCCTGCTCGCGGGGCGCTACGAGCTGATCGCACCGCTCGGCCGGGGGACCATGGGCACCGTGTGGCGCGCCCGTGACCGCACGCTCGGACGCGAGGTGGCGGTCAAGGAGATCCGCCAGGACCCCGGTCTGACCGGGGAGCAGCGGACCGAGCTGCGCGAGCGCATGGTGCGTGAGGGCCGCATCGCCTCCCGGATCAACCACCCGTCCGTCGCCGCGATCCACGACGTCATGATCGAGGGCGACAGCCCGTGGATCATCATGGAGCTCATCGAGGCCCGCTCGCTGGAGCAGGTGATCGAGGAGGAGGGGCCGCTGCCGCCCCGCCTCGTCGCCGAGATCGGCGTCGACCTCCTCGGCGCGCTGCGCGCCGCCCACGCCCAGGGCATCACCCACCGCGACGTGAAGCCGGCCAACGTCCTCATCACGGAGAACGGCAGGGTGGTGCTGACCGACTTCGGCATCGCCAAGGCCGAGGGCGACTCGCGGCTCACCAGGACGGGCATGGTGATCGGCTCTCCCGGCTACACCGCGCCCGAGCGCGCCAGGGGCGAGTACACCGGCCCCGAGTCCGACATCTGGTCGCTCGGCGCGACGCTGTACTTCGCGGTCGAGGGGCGGCCCGCGTACGAGCGGGCCACCATCGCCGAGACGCTGGCGGCGCTGCTCAGCGAGAACGCCGACCCGCCCACCCAGGCGGGGCAGCTCAGGCCGGTGCTGACCGGGCTGCTCAACAAGGACTACCGGCAGCGGCTCAGCGCTGCCCAGGCGGAGAC
Source organism: Nonomuraea pusilla (assembly GCF_900109355.1). Lineage (GTDB taxonomy): Bacteria > Actinomycetota > Actinomycetes > Streptosporangiales > Streptosporangiaceae > Nonomuraea > Nonomuraea pusilla. The sequence continues at coordinate 518,335 of NZ_FOBF01000001.1, read as the reverse complement.
CATGCTGCGCATGGTCGCCGACACCCCGACCACCGACATGCCGGCGCTCACGGCCGAGGCTCTGTCTGCTCAGGAGGCCGCTGTGCCCGACGCGTCCGCCGCCCCGACCAATCCCTCCGGTCCCGGCCCGCAGCCCGGCTCCGGGCCGCAGGGGGCGCCCCAGGCGCCGTCCGGCGTGCCGGGGGCGCCGGGTCCCGCCGCGCCGTACCCGAACGCGCCGCACGCCTTCGCGCCGCAGGCCCCCAGCCCGTACGGCTCGCAGGAGCACGGGCCCGGCTTCCCCGGCGGTCCGCAGGCCGGGTCGCCCGTTCCCGCGGCGGGGGCCTTCGGCGTGCCGCCCGCGCAGGCGTTCGGCACGGGCGCGCCCGCCGCGGGGGCCTTCGCAGCCGACGCTCCCCCGGCCTCCGCGCCGGCTCCCGCCCCGGCGGGCGAGGACTTCGACCCCGACCGCACGATCAGCGTGGCCCGCCCCAGGGCGTTCAGGCCCGACCAGGGGGCGCCCCCGCGGCCGGCCGAGGACGAGTCGGCGATCGCCACCACGCGCGTGCCGACGCCGAGGCCGCAGAACTCGCCCGGCCAGCAGGTCTACCCGGTGCCGCCCGGCCAGCAGCGTCCCGGCCCGCAGCAGCCTCCCGCGCCGCCGCGCCCGGCCGGGCCCCCGCAGGCGATGCCGCCGCAGCAGCAGCCCCAGCAGCAGCAGCAGCCGCGTGAGGGGCAGGGCCTCGGCACGGAGCTGTTCGCCATCGCGGGCGGCCCCGACCAGCGGCCGTCAGGGAACAGGAACGGCATGCTCGTGCTCATGGCGGTCGCCGCCGCGGCGGCCGTGGTGATCGCCGTCCTCATCGTGGCGCTGCTGTCGAGCTGATCTCCCGGGCGTGAGCCAGACTGGGAGTCATGAGCGAGTACCGGATCGAACATGACTCGATGGGCGAGGTCCGCGTGCCGGTGGGCGCGAGGTGGCGCGCGCAGACCCAGCGGGCGGTGGAGAACTTCCCGGTGTCGGGACGGCCGCTGGAGCCGTCCCACATCGCCGCGCTGGGCCTGATCAAGGCGGTCGCCGCCGAGGTCAACGGGGAACTCGGCGTGCTCGACAAGGACCTCGCCGAGGCCGTCGCGCAGGCCGCCGCCGACGTCGCGGAGAACGAGCACGACGCGCACTTCCCCGTCGACGTGTTCCAGACGGGCTCGGGCACGTCGTCCAACATGAACGCCAACGAGGTGATCGCCACGCTGGCGGAGGAGCGGCTGGGCCGCCCCGTCCACCCGAACGACCACGTCAACGCGTCGCAGTCGTCCAACGACGTCTTCCCGACCTCGATCCGGGTGGCGGCGGCGACCGAGGTCAGCTACCACCTGCTGCCGTCGCTGCGGCACCTGGGTGAGGCGCTGCGGGCGAAGTCCGTGGAGTTCGCCCAGGTGGTGAAGTCGGGGCGCACCCACCTCATGGACGCCACGCCGGTGACGCTCGGCCAGGAGTTCGGCGGCTACGCCACGCAGGTCGAGCACGGGGTGACCAGGGTGACGGGCGCCCTCGAACGGGTGCTGGAGCTGCCCCTCGGCGGCACGGCGGTGGGCACTGGCATCAACACGCCGCCCGGGTTCGCCGCGGCCGCCGTCGAGAAGCTGCGCGAGGCGACCGGCATCCCGTTCGCCGAGGCCCGCGACCACTTCGAGGCCCAGAGCACCCAGGACGCCGTCGTCGAGCTGTCCGGCCAGCTCAAGGTGGTGGCGGTCTCGCTCAACAAGATCGCGAACGATCTGCGCTGGATGGGCTCGGGGCCGCGGGCGGGCCTCGGCGAGATCAACCTCCCCGACCTGCAGCCGGGCTCGTCGATCATGCCGGGCAAGGTCAACCCGGTGATCCCCGAGGCCGTCACCATGGTCGCGGCCCAGGTCGTCGGCAACGACGCGGCCATCACGTTCGCGGGCGCGTCGGGCAACTTCGAGCTGAACGTCCAGCTTCCCGTCATCGCCCGCAACATCCTGGAGTCGATCAGGCTGCTGGCGAACGTCTCGCGGCTGCTGGCCGACCGGTGCGTGGCCGGCATCACGGCCAACGCCGAGCGGCTGCGCGAGTACGCCGAGTCGTCGCCGTCGATCGTCACGCCGCTCAACAGGTACGTCGGCTACGAGGAGGCCGCGCGGATCGCCAAGCAGGCGCTGAAGGAGAGGAAGACGATCCGCGAGGTCGTCGTGGAGCGCGGCCACGTCGCCGACGGCACGATCACCGAGGAGCAGCTCGACGCGGCGCTGGACGTGCTGTCGATGACCCGCCCGTCCTAAGGCCGGGCGGCGAGGCGGCGGGTGGTCGTCGCCCAGTGCTCCAGCAGGGCGGCGGCGGCCCCCGAGTCGATCGCCTTGGCGGCGCGCTCGCAGGCGGCTCCCAGCTCGCGTACGAGGTCGCCCTGCACGGGCGTGCCGCCCGCTGCGACCAGCGCGGCGGCGGCGTTGAGCAGGACGATGTCGCGCACCGGCCCTTCGGCGCCCGCCAGCACCGCCCGCGCGATCTCGGCGTTGCGCCGCCTGTCGCCGCCTTGCAGCGCGTCGGGGTGGGCGCGCGGGATGCCGAGGTCACGCGGGTCGAGCGTCGTCCTGCTCACCGTGCCGCGCCGCACCAGCCAGACGGTGGACGGCCCGGTGGTGGTGAGCTCGTCGAGGCCGTCCTCGCCGCGGAACACCAGCGAGGAGCAGCCCCGCTCGGCGAGCACGCCGGCGATCACCGGCGCCATGCGCTCGTCGAACACGCCGACGGCCTGCGACGGCGGCAGGGCGGGGTTGGTCAGCGGCCCCAGGTAGTTGAAGACGGTCGGGACGCCGAGCGCCCTGCGCGCGGCGGCCGTGTGCCGGAACGCCGGGTGGAAGGCGGGCGCGAAGCAGAACGTGATGCCCGTCTCCTCGGCCGTCCGCACCACGGCGGCGGGCGGCAGGTCCACCACGACGCCCAGCTCCTCCAGCACGTCGGCGGCGCCCGTCTGCGACGACGACGCCCGGCCGCCGTGCTTGACGACGGTCACCCCGGCGGCGGCCGCGACGACGGCGGCCATCGTCGACACGTTCACCGTGCCGGCGCGGTCGCCGCCCGTGCCGACGATGTCCACCGGGTCGCCGGGCACGCGGATCGCCGTCGAGTGCGCCAGCATGCCGTCGGCCAGCCCGGAGACCTCGGGAACCGTCTCACCCTTGGCGCGCAGTGCCACGGCGAACGCGGCGATCTGGGCGTCGGTCGCGGCGCCCGTCATGATCTGCCGCATCGCCCAGGCGGCGTCGCGGGACGGCAGCGCCGCGCCGTCGAGCAGCGTGCCGATGAGTGATGACCAGGTCGTCATGTTCATGCCCCTTCAGGTCAGGTGCCCCGCTTGAGGCACCCGTGAACATGACGACGGCCGCCTCGTCGAGGCGGCCGGTCGCGTGTCTCGCTCAGGGGTCCGCCTAGCCGGCGAACCACCAGGAGTACGAGTACGCGTTCATGCGGCCGACGCTACCAGCAGCGCCCGCCCCGCGTCAGTACGGTTTGAGATCACATACCAGGACCAAGATCTATGTCGGTGTCGCCCATGCTCGCCGGAGCGGCGAGCGCTTAGGGTCTGGGTATGGCGAAGGACCTGACAGGGCGTACCGCGCTGGTGACGGGGGCCGGGGGCGGCATCGGGGCGGCGTGCGCCAGGCGGCTGGCCGCGGCGGGCGCGAGGGTGCTGGTGGTCGACAGGCGGGCCGAGGCGGCGGAGAAGGTCGCCGCGGAGATCGGCGGGGCGGCCGTGGTGGCCGACCTGGCCGATCCGGGGTTCGCCGCGGCGCTGCCCGACGAGCCGGTCGACATCGTCGTGAACAACGCCGGGTTCCAGCACGTCGCGCCCATCGAGGAGTTCCCTCCCGAGGTGTTCTCGGCGATGATGAGGGTGATGGTCGAGGCGCCGTTCCTGATCGCGCGCAGGGTGCTGCCCGGCATGTACGCGAGGGGCTGGGGGCGGTTCGTGAACATCTCGTCGGTGCACGGGCTGCGGGCGTCGCCGTACAAGGCGGCCTACGTCACGGCCAAGCACGCGCTGGAGGGCCTGTCGAAGGTGCTGGCGCTGGAGGGGGCGGCGCACGGCGTGACGTCCACCTGCGTCTGCCCCGGGTACGTCCGCACGGAGCTGGTCGAGGGGCAGATCGCCGACCAGGCGAAGGCCCACGGCATCGCCCCGGACGAGGTCGTGGAGACGATCATGCTGGAGCGGGCGGCCGTCAAGCGGCTCATCGAGCCGGAGGAGGTGGCCGAGCTGGTCGCGTACCTGTGCGGGCCGAACGGGTCGTTCATCACCGGCGTCTCCCTGCCCGTGGACGGCGGCTGGACGGCGCGGTAGTGGTGCGTCGCTTCCTCGAACTGCTGGCCAGGGAGGCGTCCGCGGTCGAGTTCGAGGGGCCGATCATCCAGGCCAGGGCCGAGGGCGCCGACCCGGCGGCCATCGAGGAGCTGGAGAAGGCCAAGGTCGAGGCGCTGAAGGTGCGCGCGCTGCTGCGGCGCAGAGCCAGGCGCGAGGCCGAACTGTCGGCGCTGTACGACACCGCCGGCGACCTCGCGGCGCTGCGCGACCTGGACGCCGTGCTGGAGGCGATCGTCCGGCGGGCCAGGCAGCTCCTGGCGGCCGACATCGCGTACCTGACGCTGCACGACCCCGAGCAGGGCGACACGTACATGCGGGTCACCGACGGGTCGATCTCGGCCAAGTTCAGGGCGTTGCGGCTGGCCATGGGGGCCGGGCTGGGCGGCCTGGTGGCGCAGACGGCGGTGCCGTACGCGACGGCCGACTACTTCGCCGACGCCCGTTTCCGGCACAAGGAGCACATCGACGAGGCCGTCGAGGAGGAGGGCCTCGTCGCCATCCTCGGCGTGCCGCTGCGGCTCGGGCAGCGGGTGATCGGCGTGCTGCTGGCCGCCAACCGCAGCGCCAGGCCCTTCCACCAGGAGGAGGTCTCGCTGCTGGCCAGCCTGGCCGCGCACGCCGCCATCGCGATCGACAACGCCAGGCTGCTGCAGGAGACCAGGAACGCGCTGGAGGAGCTGTCGCACGCGCACCGCACGGCGAGGGCGCACGGCGAGGCGGTCGAGCGGGCCGCGCTGGCGCACGACAGGATGACGTCGGTCGTGCTGCGCGGCGGCGGCATCGAGGACGTCGCCGCCGTGGCGACGGACGTGCTCGGCGGGTCGCTGGCCGTGCTCGACGACCTGGGCAAACCGATCACGGGCGACGTGGGCGAGCTCGACGCCGGCGTGTTCGACGCGGCGCAGGCGTCGAGGGCGCTCGGGCGCACGGTGCGCAGGGGCGACCTGCTGATCGCCTCGGTGGACGTCGGTGGCGAGCCGCTGTGCACGCTGATCCTGCGCAGCGACGACGCCGACGAGCGCATCCTGGAGCGCGCCGCGCTGGTGTGCGCGCTGCTGCTGCTGTTCCGCAGGAGCGTGGCCGAGGCGGAGGGCCGGGTCCGCGGCGAGCTGCTGGACGACCTCATCGCCAGGCCGGGCTCCCCCGGCCTGGTCGACCGGGCCCGCAGGCTGGGCGTCGACCTGGGCGCACCGCACGTCCTGGTGGTGGTGCGGCACGACGGGCAGCGCGAGCGGGCGGCTTTCTGGGCGTCGTCGCAGGCGGCGATGCGGCACGGCCTGGCGGCGGGCCGTGCCGGCGAGGTGGTGCTGCTGCTGCCCGGGGAGAACGCCGGGGCCGTCGCGCAGCGGGTGGCGGCGGAGCTGAGCGCGTCGCTGCAGGTCCCCGCCACGGCGGGCGCGTCGCGGGTGTCCGGGCCCGGCGTCGCGGAGGCGTACAGGGAGGCGCGCAGGTGCGCCGAGGCGCTCGTCGCGCTGGGGCGGGCCGGCGACGGCGCGAGCCCGGCCGAGCTGGGCTTCGTCGGGCTGCTCGTGGGCGACGGCCGCGACGTGCGCGGCTTCGTCCATACGGTGCTCGGCCCGGTCATCGACTACGACGCGCGCAGGGGCACCGCGCTGGCGGAGACGCTGGCGGCCTACTTCGGCTCCGGCGCGTCGCCGTCGCGTACGGCCGAGGCGATGCACATCCACGTCAACACCGTCACGCAGCGGCTCGACCGCATCGGCAAGCTGCTCGGCGACGGCTGGCTGGAGCCCGAGCGGGCGCTGGAGATCCAGCTCGCGCTGCGCCTGCACCGGCTCGGCCACACATCCATCCCCTAGAGTGTGGGTGACGACCCCATATGAGTGACGCCGGTCACTCCTTACCGTGACCGGCATGGCCACTTCCATCAAGAAGATCGTCGCCGCCAGCCTGGTCGGCACCACCATCGAGTGGTACGACTTCTTCCTGTACGGCTCGGCAGCCGCGCTCGTGTTCAACAAGCTCTTCTTCCCCGAGTCCGACCCCCTGACCGGCACGCTGCTGGCCTTCCTCACGTACGCGGTCGGCTTCGTCGCCCGCCCGCTCGGTGGCCTGGTCTTCGGCCACTTCGGCGACCGGGTCGGCCGCAAGACGCTCCTCGTGGTCAGCCTGCTCATGATGGGCGCCGCGACGTTCCTCATCGGCTGCCTCCCGACGCACGCGAGCGTCGGCGCGGCGGCCCCGCTGCTGCTGACCACGCTGCGGCTCGTGCAGGGCTTCGCGCTGGGCGGCGAGTGGGGCGGCGCGGTGCTGATCGTCTCCGAGCACGGCTCGGCGGAGCGCCGCGGCTTCTGGGCCTCCTGGCCGCAGGCGGGCGCCCCGGGCGGGAACCTGCTCGCGACCGGCGTGCTGACGATGCTGGCCGCCTGGCAGTCCGAGGAGGCGTTCGTCGCCTGGGGCTGGCGGGTGCCGTTCCTGCTGTCGGGCGTGCTGGTGCTGATCGGCCTGTGGATCCGGCTGTCGATCACCGAGTCGCCGGTGTTCCAGCAGGCCGAGCCGATGGAGAAGGCGCCCATCGTCGGCGTGCTGCGCCACCACACCAAGGACGTCGTCATCGCCATCGGCGCGCGCCTGGCGGAGAACATCTCGTTCTACCTGCTGACGGTGTTCGTCATCACCTACGCCAAGGCCAACAAGATCGACAACTCGACGGTGCTGGAGGCGGTGCTCATCGCGTCGGCCATCCACTTCGCCACGATCCCGATGTGGGGCGCGCTGTCCGACAGGATCGGCCGCCGCCCGATCTACCTCGCCGGGGCCGCCGGGGTCGGCGTCTGGATCTTCGCCTTCTTCCCGCTGGTGCAGACCGGCAACTTCCTGGCCATCACCCTCGCCGTCACGGTCGGCCTGCTCTTCCACGGCATGATGTACGGCCCGCAGGCCGCCTTCTTCTCCGAGCTGTTCGGCACCAGGATGCGCTACACCGGCGTGTCGATCGGCGCCCAGCTCTCCGCGATCGTCGCCGGCGCGCTGGCCCCCGTCATCGCGACCGCGCTGCTGCAGTCGTACTCCAGCGCCCTGCCCATCTCCCTCTACCTTGGTCTGGCCGCGGTGCTCACGCTGGGGGCCGTCTACGCCGCCCGCGAGACCCAGGGCCGCGACCTGGCCGAAAGGACCCACGCCTGATGAAGGTCACCACCCCCCGGCTCACCCAGAACGTCGTGACGGTCGAGGGCCGCACGGCGGGCGAGCCCGTGCTGTTCGTCCACGGCAACGTCTCCTCCGCCGCCTTCTGGCGCGACGCCATGGCCGCCCTGCCGGAGCGCTACCGCCCGCTCGCCGCCGACCTGCGCGGCTTCGGCGACACCGACCCCGAGCCGGTGGACGCCACGCGGGGCCTGCGCGACTACTCCGACGACCTGGCCGAGCTGGTCGCCGCGCTCGACCTGGAGGGCGTGCACCTGGTCGGCTGGAGCATGGGCGGCGGCGTCGTCCTGCAGCTGCTGCGCGACCACCCGGAGCTCGTCAGGAGCGTCACCCTGGTCAACCCGGTCTCGCCGTACGGGTTCGGCGGCACCGAGGGCCCTGACGGCACGCTCACCCACCCCGACGGCGCCGGCTCCGGGGCGGGGGCGGCCAACCCCGACTTCGTGGCCAGGCTCGCGGCGGGCGACCTGTCGGACGAGTCGCCCACGTCGCCGCGCGTGGTCTTCCGCACCACCTACGTCAAGAACCCGGACGTCGCGGACGAGGACCACTACGTCAAGGCGATGCTGACGACCCGTACCGGCGACGGGAACTATCCGGGCGACGCCGCGACCTCCCCCGCGTGGCCCGGGGTGGCCCCCGGGAAGCAGGGCGTGCTCAACGCCCTCGCCCCCACCCACTTCCGCCTGGACGACCTGCACGAGATCGACCCCAAGCCGCCCATCCTGTGGATCAGAGGCGCCGACGACGTGATCGTGTCGGACACGTCCCTGTTCGACCTGGCGCACCTGGGCGCGATCGGCGTCGTGCCCGGCTCGCCCGGCACGCCCGCCCAGCCCATGGTGACCCAGACGCGGGCCGCGCTCGACCGGTACGGCGCCTACCGCGAGGCCGTCATCGAGGACTGCGGCCACAGCCCGCACCTGGAGCACCCGGCCGAGTTCGGCCGGCTGCTGGCCGAGCACCTCGGGGCGGCGTGATGCTGGCCGCGCTCACCCTCGTCGCGACGCTGCTCACCCCGTTACAGGCGGCGCCCGCGCAGGCGGACGGGCCCGCCGTGCCAGGCGCCGAGCTGGCCGTCAGCGCCAGGCTCGACGACCTCACCACCGCGGGCACCGCCAGGACGGGCCACACCGACCCCGCCGACTGGGCCGGGCTGCACTCGGCCGCCACGGTCAACCCGACCGGCGTGCCCGGCGTGCAGATCGACGGCTACTTCCCCGACACCTCCACCACCAACGCCACCCACGGCTGGAACCACGACGCCCAGTTCGTCATCAGGTTCCCCGACCGGTGGAACGGCGGCCTGGTGATCACCGGCACGCCCGGCAACAGGAAGCAGTACGCCAACGACTTCACGATCTCCGACTGGGTGCTGTCCAAGGGGTACGCGTTCGCGGCGACCGACAAGGGCAACACCGGAGTCGGCTTCCACACCGACGGCCGGCTGCCGGGCGACGCCATCGCCGAGTGGAACGAGCGCGTCACCCAGCTCACGGTGGCAGCCAAGGCCGCCGCCGCCCGCCACTACGGCAAGCGGCCCGAGCGCACGTTCGTCGCGGGCATCTCCAACGGCGGCTACCTCGTCAGGTGGCAGCTGGAGAACCGGGGCTGGCTGTACGACGGCGGCGTGGACTGGGAGGGCACGCTCTGGCGGCTCAAGGGCGACAACCTGCTGAACTACCTGCCGCAGGCGCTCAAGGCCTACCCGGACGAGGCGGGCGTGCGCGCGGCCGGGTTCGCCGAGGGCTCCGAGTTCCTGTGGCCGTTCCACCGGCAGTACTACTGGGAGCTGACGCAGCAGCTCTACCAGAAGGAGCTCGACCCGGAGTACACGGGCGCCCCTGCCGACTACGACTACGACGCCCGCAAGCCGTACGCCGCCATGGCCAGGATCGCGTTGACCGGCAGGATCACCAAGCCGCTGATCACCATCCACGGCACACTCGACACGCTGCTGCCGATCTCCCGCGACTCGGACGTCTACGCCCGGATGGTCGGGCCGCACCGCCCGTTCCGCTACCACCGGATCGAGGGCGGCAACCACCTCGACAGCCTCGTGGACGTCTACCCCGGCAGGCTCAAGCCGATGCTGCCCGCCTTCAGGGACGCGTTCGCCGAGCTGGAGGAGTGGGTCAGCTGAGGTATCTGCGCTTGCCCGCGCGCGCCAGGCGCACCAGGCGCCTGGCGCCGGGCATGCGGCGCACCAGCCGGCGCGCCACCGTGTCGGGGCCGAGCGCGACGGCCAGCGGCGAGCTCTCGCCGGAGTCCGGCACGAGGTCCAGGGCGGCGGCCGGCCGCGCCTCGACCCGGCCCTTGCGCACCTCCAGCCCGAACCGCAGCCACACCTCCTCCTGCTCGGTGCGCAGCGCCGCCGCCCAGACGCCTGGGCCCAGGTCGTCCTTGCCCGGCGACATGCGCTTGACGGGCGTCCTGGCGACGAGCTGCCCGGCGATCCTGCCGGGGACGCCGGGTTCGACCAGCGCGGGAGCCGTCACCTCGCGGGCCCGCCGCCCCGTGGAGCGCAGCACCAGCTCCAGCGGGGGCCCGCCGCTCGGCGGCACGTACGGCACCGGCAGCACGACGTAGACGTGCCCGTCGAGCCGTTTGACCGCCACCCCCGGCGACACCAGCGCGATGGACTCGGCGAACGAGCGCGGCTCGACGACCAGGCCGAGCTCGCCCGCGTCGCTCCAGCAGGGCACGACCAGACGCGCCCTGGGCCGCTGCGCGAGCACGCCGAGGCAGTTGAGCGGGCCCTCCTGCCTGCTGACGCGGCTCCTCGCCTGGTTGCCGCCGCCGAACATGCGGACGTGCACCTCCCAGTGCCCGGCCCGCAGCGGCTCGCCGACGGCGGCGGACGTCACGTCCAGCCTGATCTCGCCCCTGATCCTGACGCGGGCCCGGCCCCGGCCCGCGTCGACGCGCTCGACCTCCTGCGCCACCGGCAGGAAGTGCACCTCGCCGGTGTCGGCGTGGCGCACGTACACCTCGACGCGGGCCCGCTCGACGGCGGCGGTGACGTCGGTGACCTCGCCGGGCAGCAGCTCGTCGTCCACGGAGCGCGGCGGGATCCAGTGCAGGCGGTCGCCGTCCACGCGGTACCTGTCGGGCCTGCCGTCGCCGTCCACGACCTCGACGCTGAGGCCGAGCACGAGGATGTGGGCGTCCCACCGCACCTCGGCGAGGTCGGCGCGCAGGCCCGCGCGCCGGGTGGAGTTGGCCAGCATGACGACCTGGTCGAGCCGCCCGGCCCGGACGAACGCCGCCACGGCGCGCAGCTGCACGGGCAGGTACCGGTCGAGCCGCTCGGGGAAGCGTTCGGCCATGAGCTCCTGCACGAGCCTGAAGTGCCGTCCCCTGTCGATGGAGGAGTCGGCGAACCTGCTGGTGACGAGGGGGCGCAGCACCGCAGCGCGCAGCCAGTGCGCGTGGACGCGGTCGCGCTGGCGGCCCTCGCCGAGGTAGGCGTCGACGTCGTCGAGCAGCGCGCGCAGTTCGGCGACGATCGCGCGCGGCTCCTCCTCCACGGGCGGCCGCTCGCCGAGGTGGCAGCAGACGTGCTCGGCCAGCACGGCGACGATCTTCGCCTGCAGGTACGCGCGCAGGGCGAACCCCTGCTCGGCCAGCCGCCCGCCGGACTCCGGGAAGGCCAGCCCGTGCTCCTGCAGGAAGGCGCGCCGGTAGAGCTGCTGCGGCACGAGCAGCGCGAGCAGGCGGTCGCGGACCAGGTCGGCCCTGCCGGTGCTGCGCTCGAACGCGGCGAGCGGCGGCCCCCAGTCGCGGACCAGGCGGCCGGCCAGGACGTCGGCGTCGGTCTCCACGGCCCGCTCGTGCATGCGGGCCAGGGCGTCCTTCTCCAGGCGGTCGCGCTGGTCGAGGAAGAGCACGTAGTCGCCCGCGGCGGCGGCCAGGCCCAGGTTGCGGCCGGGCAGCGGGGAGCCGCTGTGCGGCAGGTGCATCGCCCGCACGTTGGAGCGCACGGCGGCGATGGTGTCGAGCCGTTCGGCGATGCCGTCCGTGGACCCGTCGTCCACGAAGATCACTTCATAGTCGTCGGCGGGCATCGTCTGCTCCAGGGCGGAGCGGATGCACGCGTCGGCGCTGTCACCCGGGTTGCAGACACTGACGATCACGCTGACCTTCGCACCCATGCGGCCAGAGTGCGCCGGAGCCTCCCGCGGTTCCGCGCGGCTTGCCGATCGCAGAAGGAAAGATGACCTGTTAGTACCATCCCACGGACTGAGAGTGGCCCCAGGCGCCGCAGGGCGTGCCGTAACGGCCCTTGATGTAGCCGAGACCCCACTTGATCTGGGTGGCGGCGTTGGTCTGCCAGTCGCTGCCCGCGCTGGCCATCTTGCTGCCGGGGAGGGACTGCGGGATGCCGTACGCGCCGGAGTAGCGGTTCATCGCCCGCTCGTTCCAGCCGCTCTCCTTCTGCCAGAGGCGTTCGAGGCAGCCCCACTGGTCGGCGCCGAAGCCGAAGGCGGCGAGCATGGCCTTGGCGGTGGCCTTGTTGCTGCCGGGCGAGGGGTCGCTGCCCGGCGGGAAGTTGACCGGCGGGAAGCCGCTGCCGCCGGGCGCCTGCTTCTTGACCACGACCCAGTCGAGGTCCTTGACCTTGCCCCCGCGCCCCTTCTTCAGCAGCTCGGCCCGGTACTTCTGGACCGCGGCCTCCTTGAGCGCGTCGGTCTCGGGGTCGGGCGCCGCGAGGTCGCCGCTGGCGAGCTTGCCGAAGTCCTCGATCGTGAAGGGATCGACGGGGGGCTTGCTGGCGTTGCCGACGGCCTTGTAGGCGACGTAGCCGCCTCCGCCGAGCACCACGACGGCCGACAGGGCGGCGATCGTGACGCGTTTGGCGGTGAAACGTGACGTCCTGCGCGCGGAGCGGGGGACTTCCTTGGCGGGACGCTCACTCAACTGCGGACGTGGGCTCACGACCCATGAGCTTGCCCTGTCCTGGGGGGTGGTGCGCAACCTGAACGCGGTATTTGCTTGGCGTTCTCTTGGCTAACCTACCGGTTAGCGTGCTCTTTCGTTAATGTTGTGATTTTGCTCACAATAAAGCGGCTCCCCTTCGGGCGCCCGCAGCCGAAGGGAAGCCGCTTTCAGGCTGTCGCGCGTTCTTGAGGATCCGATGAGCAGCGTGTCACAGTTTGATGACACAACCCGGATATTCAGTACATGGAATAATAATGTGCGCGTGGCTGGCATCCTCCTTGTCGAAGACGACCCCTCCGTGCGGACAGCGCTCGAACTGGCGCTGACGCGCCAGGGCCATTCCGTCACGTCCTACGCCACCGGCGAGGAGGCCCTCGACCACATCAGGGCCCGGCGCCCCGAGATCGCGATCCTCGACGTGATGCTCCCCGGCATCGACGGCGTCGAGGTGTGCCGCCGGGTGCGCAAACTCGACCAGCTCCCCGTCATCCTGCTGACCGCGCGCGGCGACGACCTGGACGTCGTCGTCGGCCTGGAGGCGGGCGCCGACGACTACGTGGTCAAGCCGGTCGAACCACGCGTGCTGGACGCGCGCATCCGCGCGATCCTGCGCAGGGCCGAGTCGGCCTCCTCCGACCGCATCGCCTTCGGCGACCTCGTGATCGACCGGGGCGCCCTCAAGGTCACGCTGGCCGACAAGGAGATCCACCTGACGCCGACCGAGCTGCGCCTCCTGCTGGAGCTCGTCCGCCACCCCGGCCAGGTGCTCAACCGCCGCTACCTGCTGCGCGCCGTCTGGGACCACACCCACGTCGCCGACTCCCGCCTCGTGGACGCCTGCGTCCAGCGGGTGCGCGCGAAGATCGAGCCGCGCCCGGCCGAACCGGTGTTCATCCACACCGTCCGCGGGTTCGGCTACCGGTTCAGCCCTCCGTGATCCCGGCGTGATCCCCCTCCCCACGGGCCTGCGCGCCCGCCTGGTCATCACCTTCACGCTGGTCGCCGTCACCGCCTCCCTCCTCGTCGCCACCATCGGGTACGAACTCGCCAAGACCGCGCTGGTCAGCCGCGAGGAGAAGTCGGCCGTCGACCTCGTCACCAGGGAGCTGACCCGCATCACGTTCCCCGTCGGCAAGCTGCAGAAGGGCGAGGCGCCCCCCACCACCAAGGAGCTCGGCCAGGTGGCCGCCGCGCTCGCGGGCCCCGGCCGCAGCGTCCTCGTCGAATACGGCACCCTCATCGCCGCCGACGGGCCCATGACGATGAGCGACGTCCCCAACGAGCTGTACGGCAGGGCGAAGCAGAGCCTCGTCACGCAGCGCAAGGTGGTCAAGAACGAGCTGTGGCTCATCGTCGGCGCCGAGGTCTACCGCGACACCGAACGCGCGCCCCAGGCCACCGGGCTGCGGACGTTCGTGTTCTTCCCGATGCGCGACGACGAGCAGCAGCTCGCGACGCTGAGGAGCACGCTCGCCCAGGCCGGCGTGGCCATCGTGCTGATCGCGCTGATCGTCGCGCTGCTGTCGGCCCGGCAGGTGCTGCTGCCGGTCAGACGCCTCAGCGCCGCCGCCCAGGCGCTCGGCCAGGGCAGACTGGACACCCGCCTGCCCGTGCACGGTCAGGACGAGCTGGCCGAGCTCACCTCCAGGTTCAACGACGCGGCGGCGGCGCTCGAACTCAGCGTGTCGGAGCTGCGCTCGCTCGAAGCCATGTCGCGCAGGTTCGTCGCGGACGTCTCGCACGAGCTGCGCACCCCGCTCACCGCGATGACGGCCGTCGCCGACATGCTCCACGACGAGGCGTCCAGGCTGCCGGAGGAGCCCGCCGAGGCGGTGCGGCTGGTGCTGCACGAGATCGAGCGGCTGCGCGAGCTGGTCGAGCACCTGATCGAGATCAGCCGCTTCGACGCCGGCACCGCGACGCTCAACCTGGAGCCGGTGAACGTGGCCGACGCCGTCCAGGACTGCCTGGAGGTGCGCGGCTGGAGCGACCAGGTGCGGGTCAACGCCCCCGAGAGCCTGGTCGCCAACCTGGACCCGAGGAGGTTCGACGTCATCGTGGCCAACCTCGTCGGCAACGCGCTGAAGCACGGCGGGCCGCCGGTGCTCGTCAACGCCAGGGCCACCGTCAACGGGCTGGAGGTGAAGGTGCGCGACCACGGCCAGGGCATCCCGCAGGAGGCGCTGGCCCACGTCTTCGACCGGTTCTTCAAGGCGGGCGCCGGCCGGGCCCGCAGCCAGGGCAGCGGGCTCGGGCTGTCCATCGCCAGGGCGAACGTCCAGCTCCACGGCGGCACGGTCTCGGTGCGCAGGCAGAACCCCGGCACCCTGTTCACGGTCTGGCTGCCGCACACATGAGACCGCGCACGCTCCTCACCGCCGCCGCGCTCTGCGCCACGCTCGCCGGGCTGTCGGCCTGCGGCATCTCGCCCACCGACGTGGAGGACAGGGGCGCCGCCCCCACCATCCACGTTCCGCCGCCGTCCAAGACGATCTTCCTCATCAGGAACGGCGAGCTGACGAAGGAACCCGCCGACGTCGGAAACAACACGGTCGGCAGCCTGCTCGGCGCCCTGTTCGCCGCCTCGACCGAGCCGCTGACCGACGGGCGCGACACCGCGCTCCGCGGGTTCGCCCTGGTGCGGATCAAGGACTCGCTCAACCCGATCACGCGCGACGAGGTCCAGCTCCCCCGCACCTCCACCCTGACGGTCTACATCAAGGGCGAGGGCACGCTGAGCAAGCTCGGCAAGGCGCAGATCGTCTGCACCGCCCAGCAGGACGCCGCCTTCGAGGAAGTCAAAATCGTCCGGGAGAACGACGACCGCCCCCCCACGTCGGAGGGGCGGTACATCTGCGGCGACCTCAAGTGAGCTAGAGGGTGATGTCCTCCAGCATCTCCGTCACCAGCGCGGCGATCGGCGAACGCTCCGACCTGGTGAGCGTGACGTGCGCGAACAGCGGGTGGCCCTTCAGCTTCTCCACCACCGCGACCACGCCGTCGTGCCTGCCGACCCGCAGGTTGTCGCGCTGGGCGATGTCGTGCGTGAGCACCACGCGGGAGTTGGCGCCCACCCGGCTCAGCACGGTCAGCAGCACCCCGCGCTCCAGCGACTGCGCCTCGTCCACGATCACGAACGCGTCGTGCAGCGAACGGCCGCGGATGTGGGTGAGCGGCAGCACCTCCAGCATGCCGCGGTCGAGCACCTCGTCGATGACCTCCGGCGAGGTGACCGCGCCCAGCGTGTCGTAGACCGCCTGCGCCCAGGGGCCCATCTTCTCGCCCTCGCTGCCCGGCAGGTAGCCGAGCTCCTGGCCGCCCACGGCGTACAGGGGGCGGAAGACGACCACCTTGCGGTGCTGGCGCCGCTCCAGCACGGCCTCCAGGCCCGCGCAGAGGGCCAGCGCGGACTTGCCGGTGCCGGCCCTGCCGCCCAGCGACACGATGCCGATCTCGGGGTCCATGAGGAGGTCGAGCGCGATGCGCTGCTCGGCGGAGCGCCCGTGCAGCCCGAACACCTCGCGGTCGCCGCGCACCAGCCGCACCGACTTGTCGGGGAGCACCCGGCCGAGGGCCGAGCCCTTCGCCGACAGCAGCCGCAGGCCCGTGTGCGTGGGCAGGTCCCTGGCCTCCTCCAGCTCGGCCGTGCCGTGCTCGAACAGCGTCTCGACGTCCTCGGTCGTGACCTGCATCTCGGCCATGCCGGTCCAGCCCGACTCCACCACGAGCTCGGCGCGGTACTCCTCGGCGGCCAGGCCGATCGAGGCGGCCTTGACCCGCATCGGGAGGTCCTTCGAGACGAGGACGACGTCGCGGCCCTCGGCGGCCAGCGAGCGGGCCACGGTCAGGATGCGCGTGTCGTTGTCACCGAGACGGAACCCGACCGGCAGGATCGAGGGGTCGCTGTGGTTGAGCTCGACCCTGATCGTGCCCTCGCCCGTGGGCATCGGCTCGTCCAGCCTGCCGTACTGGATCCGCAGGTCGTCGAGGTAGCGCAGGGCCTTCCTCGCGAAGTAGCCAAGCTCTGGGTGGTGCCGCTTCCCTTCCAGCTCCGTGATGACCACGATCGGAAGGACCACGTCGTGCTCCGCGAAGCGGGTCATGGCCGCAGGATCGGCCAGCAGGACGCTGGTGTCCAGCACGTACGTACGCTGGGTCGGCTTGGTCGAAGGGTTGCTCGAGGACACAGCCACACGTTCTCCCCCGGGCGCCCATAGGTGCGGGCACCCTGCAGACGAGGCGGGAATCGGACCGGACCCGCGTCCCCGGCCAGACACGACCGGCGGCGCCGGACTCCGGCCCCCTCGGCAAGTGTTGGCGCAAAGGCGGGCCCTCTCCGGAGTGTCCGGCCTGCGGCCGGACACTTACCACGTTACGTCCTAGATGCCCGATTGTCGGCCTATGAACCGTAACGTCGGTGTCTCGCAGCGTAGTCGCGCAGCGCCCGCAGGAAGTCGACCCTGCGGAAGTCCGGCCAGTAGGCCTCGTGGAAGTAGAACTCGGAATGAGCGCTCTGCCAGAGCATGAAACCGGACAGGCGCTGCTCGCCCGACGTACGGATGAGGAGGTCCGGGTCGGGTTGGCCGCGGGTGTAGAGATGCTCCGCGATGTGCTCCACATCGAGTACCTCGACGAGGTCCTCGATGCTCGCCCCCTTGCTCGCGTGCTCCTGGAGGAGTGAGCGCACCGCATCGGCAATCTCACGTCTTCCTCCATACCCAACTGCAACGTTCACAATCAGGCCCGGACGGTCCGATGACTCTTCTTTTGCCGTTTTCAGGACATTGGCCGTACGGTCCGGCAGCAGGTCGAGCGCCCCGACCGGGCTGATCCGCCAGCCCTCCGCCACCAGCTCCTGCACCACGTCCTCGATGATGCGCAGCAGCGGCTCCAGCTCCTCGCTCGGCCGGTTCAGGTTGTCGTTCGACAGCATCCAGACGGTGACCACCTCGACGCCGGTCTCACGGCACCAGCCGAGCAGCTCCGAGATCTTGTCCGCGCCCTTGCGGTGGCCCTTCGACACGTCCCGCATGCCCATGGCGCGCGCCCAGCGCCGGTTGCCGTCGATGATGACCCCGACGTGCCGGGGGATGCTGTCCTTCGACAGCTTGCTCTCCAGCCGGTGCTCGTACAGCCGGTAGAGCAGATCGCGCAGGCCCACGGAGTTCCTCCCCAGCGGTGCTGTGCCCATGGTCGAATGACCTAACAGGCAATTATCACCGCGATTCACCCCTGCCTGCCCCCTCAACGGGATTCCTCGCGAGATCACGGCCGCCCAGGCAGCCCTCCGCCTCCTCGACCAGGCCGCGGACGAACGCCGCCAGTTCCGCCGACGTCAGCACCGCCCGCAGGCCCACCCCGGTGGCGCTCCACGCCTCCACGAACGCCCTGCGGGTCAGCCGCCACTCGCCGCGCCTGCCCCGCCTCGGGACCCAGAGCGGGATCGTCCTGAGCTGGCAGCGCAGCTCGCCGCCGCCCACCAGCTCCGACCTGGCACGGTAGCGGAAGGAGAACAGCTCGCTGTCGGGCTCCTCGTCGGGAAATCGGTCGTCGGGATCGGGCCAGCGCCTGGCGTCGCCCGTGCCCGCGCGGGCCTCCTCGACGCCGCGCGCCAGCCGCGCGAGCAGCCAGCCGCACCGCTCGCCCACGCTGCCGTACGGGTCGCCGTCCCGGCGCAGCTCCAGGGTCACCTCGTACGGTGCGCCGACGCTGTCCGTACATGCGACGGGTGTGACGGTTAGGTAA
Organism: Nonomuraea pusilla; assembly: GCF_900109355.1. Taxonomy (GTDB): domain Bacteria; phylum Actinomycetota; class Actinomycetes; order Streptosporangiales; family Streptosporangiaceae; genus Nonomuraea; species Nonomuraea pusilla. The sequence goes on along the minus strand of NZ_FOBF01000001.1, from coordinate 500,117 downwards.
GATCCGTCCACACAGCGTAGTCCCCCCATATAGACACGGTTTCCACCTTAAAGTTCGCTAAACGTGGAGAAATGTCCCTTTTGTCGGGATCAGCGGAGGCGGCGCCACCAGCTCCGCCCACCCGGCGGCTCCGGCGGCATGAGCCCGCGGGCGCGCAGCCAGGCGGCGAAGTCGTCGGCGTCGGCCCGGTAGCCGGGCGGAGGGGCCTCGCGCGCCCCGGCGTACGCGGCGAACTGCTCAGCCAGGCGCGGGCCCGCCGCGGCGGCCGCGTCCGGGCGCAGCCTCGCCACCACCGAACGCCGCTTGGCGAGCAGGCTCGCCGCCTGCACCCGCAGCCGCTCCCCGTCGAACCCCTCCGGCGGCGCGGCGCCCGCGACGAGCGCCGCCACCACCCGCGCCTGCGCCCGCGCCAACCGCTGCCGCGCCCCGTCGCCGGACGTGGCCGAAGGGCCGCCGGGCGGCCCGCTCCCGGTGGCGGTCATCGCCTCTCCCCCGGCGTGGTGCCCGCGGTGCCCGTGCCGTCGGCCGCGGTGCCGGCCATGGCGGACCTGACCCTGGCCAGCTCCTCCGCAAGCGCGGCGTCGCTCGGGTAGTGGTCGTCCCACTCCAGGAGCACGCCCGGCGGCTCCACGCGAGCGCACAGCTCCGTCAGCAGGTCCAGCATCGCCTCCGGCACGGACGTCGTGTGCGTGTCGTGCCAGACCCCGTGCCGCTCGTACCCGCCCGCGACGTGCACGTACGCCAGCCGCTCCAACGGCAGCGCGTCCAGCGCGGCCACCGCCTCCAGCCCCAGGTTGACCTGGTTGGCGTAGAGGTTCGCCACGTCCACGAGCAGCAGCACCCCCGTACGCTCCACCAGCTCCGCCAGGAACTCGGCCTCGGTCAGCTCGTCGTCGGGCCAGCCGAACAGGGCGGCCACGTTCTCCAGCGCCAGCGGCACCGGCAGCGCGTCCTGGGCCATGCGCACGTTCGCCGTGACGACGTCCAGCGCCTCGCGGGTGCGCGGCACCGGCAGCAGGTGGCCCGCCTCCAGCCCGCCGCCCCGCACGAACGCGAGGTGCTCGCTCACCAGCGGCGAGCCCAGCGCCTGCGCGCAGGCCGCCAGGTGGGCGAGCCGGGCCGGGCCGGGCGGTTCCGCGCCGCCGACGCCCAGGCCGACGCCGTGCGGCACCACCGGCAGGCCCCTGGCCCGCAGCAGCCGCAGCGACTCGGGCAGGCGCGCCGGCCTGACGTTCTCGGCGACCACCTCCAGGAAGTCGACGCCCGCCATCCGCTCGATCGTGAGGTCCAGCTCGGGCCGCCACCCGATGCCGACACCGAGCCTGCTCCCCGCGGGCTCCCCCGCCATGTCAGTCCCCTCCGCCGCCGCAGCCGCCGCCGCAGCCGCTCCCGCAGCCCGAGCCGCCGCCGCAGCTCGCCCCGCTGCCGCAGCCGCCACCCGAGTGGCCTCCGCCGGAATGGCCGCCGCCGCAGCCCCAGCTCCCGCCGCCCCCGCCGCAGCTGCCCGCGGCGCAGCTCGACCGGCGTCCCCGCGATCCCGCCACGGCCCCGGCGTCGAGCGCGTGCCGCAGGTCCGCGTCGCGGATCTCGCTCAGCCCGTGCAGGGCGACCGCCAGCGCGGGCGCGGCGCCCGCCGAGCCGGGCGGGACCAGCCTGCGCATCGTCTCCAGCTCCTCCAAGCCCTCGCGGGTGAGCGCCCCGGGCAGCCAGGAGCCGCCCACACGCGCCGCGACCCAGCCCCCCACGAACGTCGCCGCCGCCAGGACGAGTCCGGGCAGCCGCGTCCACCCGCCGTCGCCCAGCGTCATGAACAGCTGGAACGCGCCCACGATCAGCGCCAGCGTCGACAGCACGCGCAGCCACGCCAGCCTGCGGTGCCACGTCCCGGTACGGCGCTCGGGGACGAGCAGCCCGAGCCCCGTCAGGCGCGTCCTGATCGCGTACACCGCCTCCCCCCGCGCGACCTCCCTGCGCAGGGCGCCCGCGTGGTGGACCGAACCGGGCGTGACACGGCCCAGCAGCTCCCGCTCGACCGGGTCGATCGCCTGCGGCGCGCCCGCGACGGCCTGCACGCCGCCCCCGCGCGACATCCGCAGCGTCCCCGACATCGCCGACGCCGCGAGCGCCGTGACCGCCACCCTGCGCGGCCCTCCCGCGAGGTACGCCACCTCACAGGCGCCCAGCCCCCGGGGACGCGCGCCGGCCGCCGCCGCCCGGATCGCGGCGCGTTCCCTCACCATCGCCATGACGTTCAGGATCGTCAGGGCCGCCAGCGCCCCCGACGTCAGTAAGAGGACCGAGTCCATGTACGCCTCCCCGTGGTACGGCCGCAGAGGTCCGTACCGAGAAGACGCTAGGGCTGGGGCGGAAGTTGCGCCAGTTCGCGGCAGGATCGACCGGCGGGCCCGCTGGGGGCGCCGCCCGGCACGAGGACGGCCCCGGCGGCCGGGTGGCCGCCGGGGCCGTGTGCGAGGCTCCGCTCAAGCCTCCCCCGGGACGGGACCGCTCGCGGGGCGCCGGGCGCCACCCGCCACGGGGACGGGCGCGCCACGCGGGCGGCGGGTCAGCCCAGCCGGTCGAGCAGCGCCTGGTACTCGTCCCAGAGCTGCTTCGGCAGGTGGTCGCCGAAGGTCTCGAAGTGGGCCGGGATGCGCGCCGCCTCCTCACGCCACACGTCGCGGTCGACGGACAGCAGCGTGCGCAGGTCCTCCTCCGACAGGTCGAGGCCCTCCGTGTCGAGGTCGGCCGGCAGCAGGCCGATCGGCGTGGGCACCGCCTTGGCCTCGCCGTTGAGCCGGTCCACGATCCACTTCAGCACGCGGCTGTTCTCGCCGAACCCCGGCCAGAGGAACCGGCCGTCCGCGCCCTTGCGGAACCAGTTGACGTAGTAGATGCGCGGCGGCTTCGCGCCCTCGCGGCGGCCCATCTCCAGCCAGTGGGCGAAGTAGTCGCCCATGTTGTAGCCGCAGAACGGCAGCATCGCGAACGGGTCGTACCGCAGCTCGCCGACCTTGCCCTCGGCGGCGGCGGTCTTCTCGGAGGCGACGTTGGCTCCGAGGAAGACGCCGTGCTCCCAGCTCAGCGACTCCGTGACCAGCGGCACGGCCGTCGCGCGGCGGCCGCCGAACAGGATCGCCGAGATGGGCACGCCCTTCGGGTCCTGCCACTCCGGCGCGATGGTCGGGCACTGGGCGGCAGGCGTGGTGAAACGCGCGTTCGGGTGGGCGGCGGGCTCTTCGCTGTCGGGCGTCCAGGAACGGCCCTTCCAGTCGGTGAGGTGCGCGGGCGGCTCCTCGGTGAGGCCCTCCCACCACACGTCGCCGTCGTCGGTGAGGGCGACGTTCGTGAAGATGCTGTTGCCCCAGAGGGTCTTCACGGCGTTGGCGTTCGTGACCTCGCCGGTGCCGGGCGCGACGCCGAAGAAGCCGGCCTCGGGGTTGATCGCGTAGAGGCGGCCGTCGTCGCCGTAGCGCATCCAGGCGATGTCGTCGCCGATCGTCTCCACCTTCCAGCCGGGGATCGTCGGCTGGAGCATGGCGAGGTTCGTCTTGCCGCAGGCGCTCGGGAACGCGGCGGCGACGTAGCGCGCCTCGCCGGCCGGCGGCGTGAGCTTCAGGATGAGCATGTGCTCGGCCATCCAGCCCTCGTCACGGGCCATGACGCTGGCGATGCGCAGGGCGTAGCACTTCTTGCCCAGCAGGGCGTTGCCGCCGTAGCCCGAGCCGTACGACCAGATCTCGCGCGTCTCGGGGAAGTGGCTGATGTACTTCGTGGAGCTGCACGGCCACGGCACGTCCTTCTGGCCGGGCGCCAGCGGGGCGCCCACCGAGTGGACGGCCTTGACGAAGTCGCCGCGCTGCTCGATCAGGCGCAGCGCCCGCTCGCCCATGCGGGTCATGATCCGCATGGAGACCGCGACGTACGGGGAGTCGGTGATCTCCACACCGACCTGCGAGATCTCGCCGCCCAGCGGGCCCATGCAGAACGGCACCACGTACATGGTGCGGCCCCGCATGCAGCCCTTGAACAGCTCGCCGAAGGTCCGGCGCATCTCGTCGGGCGCGATCCAGTTGTTGGTCGGGCCCGCGTCCTCCTCGCGTTCGGAGCAGATGAACGTGCGGTCCTCGACCCTGGCGACGTCCGACGGGTCCGACTTGGCGTAGAAGCTGTTCGGCCTGGCGGCCAGGCGCGTGAGCGTGCCCTGTTCGACGAGGAGGTTGGTCAGACGCGTCCACTCCTCCTCGGAGCCGTCGCACCACTCGATCCTGTCGGGCTGGGTCAGGGCGGCTATCCGGTTCACCCACGAAGCCAATTCACGATTGGTCGTCGGGGCGGGAACTTCCACAGAAACGGACACGGCAGGGACTCCTCCACTCTCTCCGCGGCCAAGACATCATCAACGACGACACGGCGTAAAAGCCAATTGGCGTAGACCTGTCGGCCTGACGCCGTCGTCGCAGGCAGGCGGCCACGACGATTGGGGGAGCCTACCCAGGCGCGCAGGTTTTAAAAGAAAGCCACCGAGTCCGGTGTTTACTCCGAAAGCCATGGTCTAAACCAATTTCCACAGTGGTTTAGTCCATTCCAACGACCGTTTCCGCTGGCTGCTCTCAGGAATTGACGTCGGGCCCGGAGGCGCGAATCCGGTCGACGTGCTGGAGCGCGTCGCGCAACTCGGCGAGCCAGGTGTCGGTGTGCTTGCCGACGAGTCGGACGCACCAGGCGAGCGCGTCGCTGCGGCTCCTGGCCACTCCGGCGGCCACCAGCGTGTCGAGGACCTGCCGCTCCGCCTGTCGCAACCGGGTCATCACGGGCACCGAAAGTGTGGTGAACATCACAGCCTCGCCGCCGCACACGACGCCCCAGGAGACCTTCTGGCGGAACCTGCGCTCGGCCTCCCCGGCGATCTCGATGCGCCGCTCCCGCGTCTCCTCCCTGAACCTCCTGACCAGCCCCTCGATCAGCGCGGCGCGCTCGGGCTCGGGGAGGTCGGCGGGCGGGTCGGGCAGCGTGCCGAGCACCGCGATCTCCTCGCGGTCCCTGAAGATCTCCGGCGCCCCGGTGAACCACCCCTCGGGCAACCGGCCCGCGAACCAGCCGCGCACCTCGGCGGTGACGTCATCGTTGGCAGTCATGTAATCATCATTACACGCTTGCCCAGAAAAAGCAGCCCGGCGCACGGCCGGTGTGTCTCCGGGATGACCGGGGAAGGCCGGCGATGCGTGGCCCTGCGAGCGCCGCCGCCCCACCACGCGGATGTTCCTGGGGTCCTGGGCGCTTCCTCGGGCCGGGTTCCCGTCAGCGGACGCGGGAGGCCACGGCGGGGCTGACGCGGACGACGCCCGCGAGGTTGCGCGTGTTCACCGGCGCGATCTTGACGACGTCCCCGGTTCTCGGGGCGTGCAGCATCTTGCCGTCGCCCCAGTAGATGGCCACGTGGGAGATGTAGTCGGGGTTGGTCGGGTCGTTCCGCCAGAAGAGCAGGTCGCCCGGCTGGGCCTGCGAGAGCGGCACCTGGGGGCCGGTCACCCACTGCTGGTGGGTGACGCGCGGCATCCGCACCCCGGCCTGCCCGTACGCCCACTGGACGAGCCCCGAGCAGTCGAACGTGTCGGGCCCCTCGGCCCCCCACACGTACGGCCGGCCGAGCTTGGACACGGCGGCCCTGAGCGCGACGGTGAGCTGCTCGCCCGTCATGAAGGCCCCGGCGGGCCAGTTCTGGGTGCGGGTGGGCGCGGCGGGCAGCACGGGGTTGACCATGGCCACCTGGGTGCCCTTGGGCAGCACCTTCAGCAGCCGTCTGCGCAGCGTGTCGGAGTTGGTGGTGGGCGCGCTGACGATGAGCGCGTTGTCGCGGGGAAGCCCGAGGGCGCGTCCGGTGTCCTTGGAGACGACGGCGTCGACGGCGCCGAACCCGGTGGTGGCGTACGCGCCGATCCTGAGCGGCCCCCGGGGGCCGCTCACCCGGCTGTGCAGGCTGAGCCCGCCGTCGTTGCCCAGGACGAAGGACACGGCCACGTCCCCGGCGGCGACGTTCTGCCACAGCGCGTCGGAGGAGGCGGTCGTCTTCGGCGTGTACGCGCGGAAGGTGGAGGGGTCTACGCCGAGGGTCTGGACGCGTTTGCCGTCGAGCACCACGGACGCGGCGTCGGCGAGTTCGAGCGCCCGCACTCCGCGCAGCCGCGCCACCTTCTGTAACAGTTCCTGCGTGAACGGCTCGCGGGTGAGGACGAACAGGTTCGGCTTGTGCAGCCCGCGCAGCGGCGCGACCGGCTGGGCGGTCTTGGCCTGGGCCATGAGCGTCTGCCGGGGCGCCGTGCGCACGCGGACGGCGCCGGCGGCCTGCTCGGCCGTGACCTGCTCCTGCGACTGCACGAGGAGCAGCACGTCGGCGGTCAGCACCGCGACCAGCGCCACCACGATGAACGGCACCAGTCTGCGCGTGTCGCGACGTTTACGTGTGTTGACCAGGAAGCTGAGGTCCTGCCGGATTCCCATCGCACCCGAAAACTCCGCCGGGCCCGCGGGGGCCCGGCGGTCGGTCTCCACCGGTGTCGGTCGCGCCGGCGTCAGTTGCCGACGTACGGCACGGCCTCGAGGATCTCGACGGTGTTCTGCCGCCCGTTCGGCATCGAGTACGTGGCCTTCTCACCGATCTTCTTGCCGTTGATCGCCGCGCCGAGCGGGGACTTGGGCGAGTACACGTCGATGGGAGCGCCGCTCTCCTCGCGGGAGGCGAGCAGGAAGGTCACCTCGTCGTCGTCGCCGACGAACCTGATCGTGACGGTCATGCCCGGACCCACCACGCCCTCGGTCTTGGGAGCCTCTCCCACCTGGGCGTTGTCGAGGATCTGCCGGAGGTGGAAGATCCTCGCCTCCATCTTGCCCTGCTCGTCCTTGGCGGCGTGGTAACCACCGTTCTCCCGCAGGTCACCCTCTTCCCGGGCGGCCTCGATCTTCTTGGCGATGTCGACGCGCCCGGGCCCCGAGAGATATTCGTACTCCGCCTTCAGGCGGTCGTACGCCTCCTGCGTCAGCCATGTGACGTTCTCATCGCGAGAGTCGGCCACGGGTTCTCCTTGCTTGCCTAGGGGGCCCTGAGATCGGTCGGGGTTGCGTCTGGTTGAATTGCGAAAGGCTAACAAGCCGACCGCCCGAACGCTTCCCCAAATGTCTCACTATACGAGATTGCAGTACTGGATGTGGACGGAAGTCGCCTGACCACTCGTGTCGAGGCTCTCCGTGATCTGCTTCGTACCCGTCTCGGGCGGGATTCTTACTTCCTTGCTGCCCACTTCCGCGTGCTGGACGTCGAGCGCCCTGATGCGGCACACCACGGCGCGCCCCTCCGGCCTGTAGACCTCGAAGGTGATCTCCGCGCGGTCGGGCCTGTCCACCTCGAACGAGACCACCTGCGCGGGCGCCTCGGCGCTCCCGCTGGTCATCGACCACATCACCCAGCCCCAGCCGCCCGCGATGATGGCGACGAGGACCCCGATCACGATGTGCACGACGAGCCGGCCACCTCGCTTGGGACGATCGGGGAAGTCGTCGGGGGTGCCGAGAACGGGCCCGTTCCCGACATCTCTGGTGACCATGGCGGAATCTCCCTGCACTCCCTCGGCGTTATCCGAGACAATTGTCGCCCGCGAGGGTGATGCCCTCGCGACCGCCCAGCAGAAACTAACCTCTCTGGGCAAGTGACCGGTCCCGACTGAGGAGACATCGAGCCCGTGAGTGCACCGCTGAGGCTGATGGCAGTCCATGCCCACCCCGACGACGAGTCGAGCAAGGGCGCCGCCACCATGGCGCGTTACGTCCGCGAAGGCGTGGAAGTGCTGGTGTGTACCCTCACGGGCGGCGAGCGCGGCTCCGTGCTCAACCCGAAGATGGACCGTCCCGAGATCGTGGCGAACATCGCGGAGGTGCGCAAGGCCGAGATGGACCGCGCCCGCGAGATCCTCGGCGTGCGGCAGCAGTTCCTGGGCTTCGTCGACTCGGGGTTGCCGGAGAACGAGGACGAGGAGCTGCCTGAGGGCTGCTTCGCGCTGCAGAGCCTGGAGGACGCGTCGCAGCCGCTCGTCGCCGCCGTGCGCGCGTTCCGCCCGCACGTCATCATCACGTACGACGACGACGGCGGCTACCCGCACCCCGACCACATCATGACGAACAAGGTGTCGGTGGAGGCGTTCGAGGCCGCGGGCGACCCCGACCGCTACCAGGGCGCCGGCGACCCGTGGCAGCCGCTGAAGCTCTACTACCAGATGGGCTTCACCAAGGAGCGGTTCGAGGCTCTGCACGAGGCCATGACCGAGCGCGGCATGGGCTCCCCGTACGCCGACTGGATCGCGCGCTGGGAGGACCGCCCCGCCAAGTGGCCGGTGACCACGCGCGTGCCGTGCGGCGACTACTTCGAGATCCGCGACGAGGCGCTGAAGGCGCACGCCACCCAGATCGACCCCGACAGCTGGTGGTTCGTCTGCCCGCGGGAGCTCCAGCAGGAGATCTGGCCCACCGAGGACTACCACCTCGCCCGCTCGCTGGTCGACACCGAGCTGCCCGAGGACGACCTGTTCACCGGCATCCACGCCGACGACGTCGCCACCGCGTGCCACTGAGCGTCCAGGCGGCCCGGCCGGCGGCGCTCGGCCGCCGGACCGACCACCGCACCCCGGTGGCACACTGGAGGTGTGATTGTTCTCGCAGCTGGTGAGGTCAGCCCGGGTCTGCTCGGCTTCACCGTCGTCGCCCTCATCGGGGTGGCCCTGTATCTTCTGATCAAGTCCATGAACAAGCAGATGTCGAAGATCAAGGTCCCGCACGAGGGCGACGGCAACGACAAGAAGGCCGGGTAGATGGCGATCGACGTGGTCGACAACTCGACGGAGAGCCGTTTCGAGGTGCTCGTGGACGGCAGGGTCGCCGGGTTCGCCGACTACCGTCTGCTGCCCACGAAGATCGTTTTCACGCACACCGAGGTGCTCCCCGAGTACGAGGGGCAGGGGCTGGCGAGCAAGCTCGTCGCCCAGGCGCTTCGGGCGAGCGAGGACACCGGGCTGCGGGTCGTGCCGCTGTGCCCGTTCGTGAAGTCGTACATCGAGCGGCATCCGCAGTTCCAGCCGCTCGTCGACCGGCCGTCCGGCGACTGACGGGGTCCGGGCGTCAGCCCGGAGGCGACCAGGCGCGTTCGAGCGCCTTCGGCAGGCCCCACCAGCCGAGCGGTGTGAGCACCTCGTCGTCGTCCACGACGCCGAGCAGCCCCCACAGGGCCACCACCGGGCCGAACAGCACCTCGGTGGCGTGCAGGTCGTCATCGGTGTCGTCGAGGTCGTCGTCCCAGCCGACGCCGAGGTCGCCGATCTCGATCTCGATCTCGTCGAGGCCCCTGCCGACGTCCCCGCCGACGTCCTCCGACTCCGCGACCAGGCGCGCGATGCGCTCGGGCGTGGCGAGCACTCCGGGCCCGAACCTGACGAGCGCCGTCACCGCCGCCAGCCAGTCGGCGTGCTGGATCGCGCAGAGGCCGGCCAGGGTGGTGTCCTCCTCGCTCAACCCGCGGTCGAGGTCGGTGAACTCCTCCAGCGTGTCGTCCGCCTCGGGCAGGTCGGAGACCGGTCCCGCGATGCCGGCGAGCACCGAGAGCCACAGGTCCGCGTCGCCGGCGGGCGGCGGCTCCTCGTCGAACCCGGCGCAGGCGCGCAGCACGTTGCCCGGGTAGCCGGGCACGCGGAGCAGCTCGCGCAGCCGGGCCGCGGCCCGCGCGAGGTCCGCGGGCCTCGCGGGCGGCTCCGGCAGGCCGCCCAGGACCCGCCGCAGCTCCGACAGCGCGAACGCCTCCTCCTCGTCCAGGTCGGCCGACAGCTCCTCGTCCTCCTCGTCGGTGACCACCCGGCCCGGCACCCTGCCGTCGGGCAGCGGCGTGCCGAGCCAGCGCGCCTGGAGCTCCTCGTACGCGGCCAGCGCCCCGGGGTCGCCGCGCAGCAGCGCCTCCGGGTCGATCTCGCCTGAGACGACCCGTTCCTCCAGGTACGCCACCAGCCGGGAGAACATCTCCTGGGCCACCGGGCCGCGCCGGTCCTCGTCGGCCCACAGGAAGGAGCCGCGGGTCAGCAGCACCGGCTCGGTGCCCGTGGCCTCCAGCCAGCGGCGTACGTCGCCGAAGGTCGCCGTGCCCGCCTCGATCGAGGCGAGCGTCGCCCTCGCCGACTCCCAGAACGCCGGCGACAGCGGGTTGCCCGCCTCCGCCATGGCGCGCCGCAGCGCGGGCAGCGCGACGAGCGCCACGCCGGACGACACCGCGAGCAGGGCCCGCGCCACGTCCCTGCGGGTCAGCTCGGCCGCCGCCCGCTCCGCGTGAGCGCACACGAACGCGAGGTCCGGCCCGTCGCCGGCCGCCGGCCGCCTGCCTCCCATGTCCACGTCCCGTAACCTACGCCGCCACCCCGCCCCCGTCTCCCCCGGGTCGCCCGGGACGGCACGGTCGGCGCGGGACGCTCAGTCGACCCTGACCACGTACTTGCCCCGCACCCCGCCGGCCTCCAGCGCCCGGTGTGCCGCCGCCGTCTCCTCCAGGGGGAAGCACCTGTCCACCGCGGGGCGCAGGACCCCCTCCGCCACCCGGGCGGCGAGCTCGTCGAGGAGCGCCCGCCCGGGGTCGCCGCTGAAGAAGCGCACCCGGCCGCGCCCGTGCACGGCGCTGGCGGCGATGTAGCCGAGTGAGGCGGCGGGCCGCGCCAGGTCGAAGGCGATGGTGACCATGCGGCCGCCCGGGGCGAGCAGACGCCGGAAGGCCCGCAGGTCGGTGCCCGCGGTGTCGAGGACCACGTCGAACAGGCCCAGCTCCCCCGGCGGGACGCTCCGGTGGTCGATGGCGTGATGGGCGCCGAGCGTGCGGACGAAGTTGAGGTTGGCCGCGCGGGCCAGGGCCGTGACCTCGGCGCCGTACGCCCGTCCGAGCTGGACGGCGGCGTTGCCGACGCCGCCCGCGGCGCCCCGTACGAGCAGTCGTTCGCCGGGGCGCAGCCTGGCCTTGTCGCGCAGCGCCGTGACGGCCGTGGTCGCCACCGGCAGCGCGGCGGCGGCCACCAGGTCCAGTCCGTCCGGGACCCGGCCGAGCCGCCCGGCCCGGACCGTCACGTACTCGGCGGCGCTGCCGAACGCGGTGCGGCCCACGACGCCCCACACGCGGTCGCCGACCGCGACGCCCGTCGCGCCCGCGCCGAGCGCGGCGACCTCGCCCGTGAAGTCCAACCCCACGCGTTGCGGGAACCTCTGCCCGGTGAAGAGCCGGAGGCGGCCGGACCGGGCCGCCAGCTCGCCGCCGTTGACGCTGAACGCCCGCACCCGCACGAGCGCCTCGCCGGGCGCCGGCTCGGGGCGTGGCACCCGGCCCACGTACAGCACCTCGGGGCCGCCGAAGCGGTCGAAGAGCACTGCTCTCATCGTGCGGTCGTCCATCGTTCTCACCTTCGCCACTCGTGGTCGTGCGGGATCCGGCCCCGAGCGTAGGCTCATAAGTGGACGGCACCGTCCGTTTGCACCGGAGGTGAGAGACAGTGGCGGAGGAATCCTCTCGGATCGCGGGCCCGGGGCTGCGGGCCGACGCCCGGCGCAACCGCGGACGCATCCTCGTCGCCGCCCGCGCGGTCTTCGCCGAGCACGGCATCGACGCGCCCATGGCGGCCGTGGCCCGACGGGCCGGGGTCGGCGTGGCGACGCTGTACCGGCGTTTCCCGACCCGGGAGGCCCTGGTGCGGGCCGCGTTCGCGCAGCAGATGGAGGCCTGCCTCCGAGCGCTCACCGAGGCGCTGGCCGACCCCGACCCGTGGCGGGGCTTCCGGCGGCTGTTCGAGACGGCCTGCGAGCTTCAGAGGGAGGAACGGGGCTTCTCCGCCGCGTTCGTCGCGGCCTTCCCCGACAGCACGGCGGAACACGCGCAGGCCCGGGAACGGGCCGAACGGGACCTCATGACCCTGGTCCGCAGAGCCCAGGCAGCGGGCGCGCTGCGGGCCGACTTCCACCCTTCCGACCTCGCCGTGGCCCTGCTGTCCCACTGCGGTCTGGTCACCGCGCTGCCGCATGACGGGGCGGCGTCCCGGCGCCTGGTGGCGTACCTGCTCCAGTCGTTCCGCGCGGAGGCGGCTCGCGGCGCCCTGCCTCCGCCGAGTCCCCTGGCGCTGCGCAGTCTCCCGCTCGCGGCCGACGGCCCCCGGAGACGGCCCTCCAGGGCCTGACGAGTGGCGTGCCCTTCGGAGTTCCTGCGCCGCTCACCCGCGTCGTCCTGTTCAGGCAGGCGCTGTGAGAGCCTGATGGTATGAACAGGCTCGGTAGCGCGACTTCTCCCTACCTGCTGCAGCACGCCGGGAATCCGGTCGACTGGTGGCCGTGGGGGGAGGACGCGTTCGCCGAGGCGCGCCGCAGGGACGTGCCGCTGCTGATCAGCGTCGGCTACTCGGCGTGCCACTGGTGCCACGTGATGGCGCACGAGAGCTTCGAGGACGACGCCACCGCCAGGCTCATGAACGAGCACTTCGTCAACGTCAAGGTGGACCGCGAGGAGCGGCCCGACGTCGACGCCGTCTACATGAACGCCACCCAGGCCATGAGCGGGCAGGGCGGCTGGCCCATGACGGTGTTCGCCACGCCCGACGGACACCCGTTCTTCTGCGGCACGTACTTCCCCCGGCCGAACTTCCAGCGGCTCCTCACCGAGGTGCACAACGTCTGGACCGGCGACAGGGAGACGGTGCTGCGGCAGGGCGCGAAGCTGGTCGAGGCGCTCAACGCGAACGCCTCGCTGCCCGGAGGGCCGGTGCCGGACGCCGGGGCGCTGGAGCTGGCGCTGACGAACCTGCGGCAGTCGTACGACCCCGAGCGCGGCGGGTTCGGCTCGGCGCCGAAGTTCCCGCCGTCCATGGTGCTGGAGTTCCTGCTGCGCTCGGGCGAGCGGGAGATGAGCGGGCGCACGCTGGAGGCGATGGCCCGCGGCGGCATCTACGACCAGCTCGGCGGCGGTTTCGCGCGCTACAGCGTCGACGCCCGCTGGGTGGTGCCGCACTTCGAGAAGATGCTCTACGACAACGCGCTGCTGCTGCGCGTCTACACGCACTGGTGGCGGGCGACCGGGTCGCCGCTGGCCCGCAGGGTGGCGCTGGAGACGGCGGGCTGGCTGCTGCGCGAGATGCGCACGCCGGAGGGCGCGTTCGCGTCCGCGCTCGACGCCGACAGCGAGGGCGTGGAGGGCAGGTTCTACGTCTGGACGCCCGAGGAGCTGCGGGAGGTGCTCGGCGACGACGACGGGCGCTGGGCGGCCGGGGTGTTCGAGGTGACCGGCACGTTCGAGCACGGCACGTCGGTGCTCCAGCTCCTGCGCGACCCGGACGACGGGGAGCGCTTCGAGCGGGTGCGGGCCGCGCTGCTCGCGGCGAGGGAGCGGCGGGTGCGTCCGGGCCGCGACGACAAGGTCGTGGCGTCGTGGAACGGGCTGGTCATCGCGGCGCTCGCGGAGGCGGGCGCGGCGTTCGACCGGCCGGAGCTGGTCGACGCGGCGCGCTCGGCCGCGACCCTGCTGGAGCGCGTCCACCTGGACGGCGGCCGGCTGCTGCGCACCTCACGCGACGGCCGCGCGGGCACCCACGCCGGTGTGCTCGACGACCACGCGAACCTGGCGGAAGGGCTCATCTCGCTGTACGGGGTGACGGGTGAGCCACGCCGGCTGCGGCTCGCGGGGTCGCTCCTCGACACCGTGCTCGACCGTTTCGCCGACGGCAGCGGCGGCTTCTACGACACCGCCGACGACGCCGAGCGGCTGTTCCAGCGGCCCCAGGACCCCACCGACAGCGCCACGCCGTCCGGTCAGTACGCGGCGGCGGGCGCGCTGCTGTCGTACGCCGCGCTGACGGGCTCGGCCCGGCACAGGGAGGCGGCGCTCGCGGCGCTCGGCACCGTGTCGGTGCTGGCGCCGCGGCACGCCAGGTTCGCCGGGTGGGGGCTGGCGGTGGCCAGGGCGGCGCTGGACGGGCCGGTGGAGGTGGCCGTGGTGGGGCCGCCCGGCGACCCGCGCACGCGCGCCCTGCACAGGGAGGCGCTGCTCGCCGACGTGCCGGGCCTGGTGGTGGCTCTGGGGCCGGGCGAGGACGACGCGGAGCTGCGCGGCTCGGGCGACGCGCTCATGCCGAGGGGCGAGGCGTTCCCGTCGCTGCTGGAGGGCCGCGGCCTGGTCGACGGCGTGCCCGCGGCGTACGTGTGCAGGGGCTTCACCTGCCGGATGCCGGTGACGTCGGTGGAGGAGCTGCGCGCCGAGCTGGCGCGGCACGCCTGACCGGCCGGGCGGGAAGCCCCGCCCGGTCAGCCCGCTCCCGGGACGGGGGTCGCCCGGTCGGCCCGCTCCCGGGGCGTGCCGCCGGGTCAGCCCACTCCTGACGGCCGGCTCGTGCTGCCCGCGCCGGTGTCGGGCCCGGAGGTCGGCTGCTGCGCGGGCGGCTCGGTGGCCCGGCCGCCGTCGCCGCCGTTGCCGCCGTTCCCCCCGGTGCCGCCGTCGCCGCCGTTGTCGGGGTTGACCGGCTGCCCGGTCTCGGGCGCCTGCGTCGCGGGCGGCTCGGTGACCGGCGGCTCGGCGGGCTGCGACGGCGGGGTGCCCCAGTCCTGGGGGTTCGGCGGCCGGTCGAAGCCGTCCTGCGGCGGGGCCGACGGGTCGTTCTGCGGCGCCGAGTAGTCGTAGCCGTAGTCGTAGCCGTAGTCGGACGGCTCGGGGAACTCCTCGACGGGCTTGCCCGCCATCGCCTCGGTCATGAAGGCGCGCCAGACCTGCGCCGGGAGCTGGCCGCCGAACTGGGTGCCGTAACCGGGGATGGTGACGGTCTCGTTGTCGTCGCGGAACATGTCGACGGCCACCGCGAGCTGCGGCGTGAACCCGTTGAACCAGACCGCCTTCGAGTCGTCGGTGGTGCCGGTCTTGCCTGCCACCGGGCGGTCGTAGAGCCTGGCCGCGGTGCCGGTGCCGTACTTGACGACCTGCTGCATCGCGTAGATCGTGTCGGCGGCGGCCTGCTCTCCGACGACCCGCTTGGAGACCGGCTTGACGACGTCCTTCCTGCCCTGGCCGTCGGTGACCGACTTGACGACGTGCGCCTCCACGTGGACGCCCTTGTTGGCGAAGGTGGAGAAGCCGGACGCGTTCTGCACGGCGCTGACGGAGGCCACGCCCAGCGGGAACGACGCGGCGTGCGCGTGCGGCTCGACCTGCTCCTTGGGGATGCCGGCGGCCTCGACCACGGAGGCGACCTTGTCGAGCCCGACCTTCTGCCCGAGGTCGACGAACGCGGTGTTGACGGAGTTCTGGGTGGCCTGCACGAGGTCGATCTGCCCGTACGAGCGGTTGCTGTCGTTGGGGATGGGCTTGTCGGCGGAGGCGACGTGCAGCGGCGAGTTGCCGTCGACCCTCGTGGACAGGTCGAAGCCGTTGTCGAGCGCGGCGGCCAGCGTGTACGGCTTGAACGTGGAGCCGGCCATCACCTTGGCGGAGAAGGCGCTGTCGTAGTAGGCGGACTGGGAGGGTCGCCCACCGTAGAAGGCCACGACCTCGCCGGTGCCGGGATCGACGGCGGCCAGGCCGGTGCGCACCTTCTTCGGCGTGGCGTCGGGCAGGACCTGCTTGACGGCCCGCTGGGCGGCGTCCATGAGCTTCTTGTCGAAGGTGGTGACGACCTTGAGCCCGCCGCTGTTGATGTCCTCGTCGGTGTAGCCGCGCCGGTTGAGCTCGGCGGTGACCTGTTCCAGCATGTACTGGCCCTGGCCCTTGATCTCGAACGGCTTCTTCGGCGGCTTCAGCGCGGGGAACCGCTCGGTGGCCACCTGCTGGGGCGTGAGCGCGCCGGTCTCGCCCATCGCCTTGATCACCGACTGCCAGCGGGCCATGACGGCCTCCAGGTCGGGGCCCTGGGGGTCGGCGAACCGGCTCGGCTGCTGGATGACGGAGGCGAGGTAGGCGCCTTCCGCGACGGTGAGGTCCTGGACGTCCTTGCCGAAGTACGCCTGCGCCGCCGACTGGATGCCGTTGGCGCCGCGCCCGAAGTAGATGGTGTTGAGGTACTGCTCCAGCACCCAGTCCTTCGACTTGGACTGGTCGACCTTCATCGAGATGAGGATCTCTTTGAACTTGCGGGTGATGGACCGTTCCTGGCTGAGCCCGCTGTAGTAGTTGCGCACGAGCTGCTGGGTGATGGTGGAGCCGCCCTGGAGCTGCTGGCCGGTGACGGTGGACCACAGCGCCCGGGTGGTGCCCTTGATGGAGACGCCGGCGTCCTCGTAGAACGAGCGGTTCTCGGCCGCGATGACGGCCTCGCGGACGTGCTCGGGCACCTTGGCCAGCGGAACGATCTTGCGGTCGATGCCCTTCCTGGCGAGCACCGTCTTGCCGTCGCGGTAGTAGATCACCGACCCCTGGGCGGTGGCCTCCTTCTGGGTGCTGTCGGGGATGGGCGTCATCGCCCAGGCGATGCCGAAGAGCCCGACCAGCACCAGGATTCCCGCACCGAAACACATCAGGAGAAGGCGAAGAATCCGCCGCTTCCGCACGCTCTGCTCACCACCGTTCCGCACTCGCGAGCGCTTCCTGACGCCGCACCCACCCCCGGCGAGCTGGGCGAATGTCAAGGGTAAACGATCGATAACGGTGCCGCGTCCCTGTGAGCGATGGTACGTCTACCGCGTCGTTCTGCGCGGAACATCGGCGACCAGCGGCAGCACCCGATAGGGGACGGGCGTGTCGAGCGCGATGATCGACGAGGTCCTGAGCACTCCTTGAACCTCCACGATCTGGTCGATGACCCGCTGCAGATCCGCGTTGGTGCGGGCGACCACGCGGCACAGCAGGTCGGCGCCGCCGGTGATGGTGTGGACCTCCAGCACCTCGGGGATGTGCGCGAGCCGGTGCGCGACCGGGTCGTGCCCGGACACCTGCCTGATCTCCATCGTGACGAACGCGGTGACGCCGTAACCGAGCGCCTCGGGCGAGACGTCGGGGCCGAACCCGGTGATGACGCCGCGGGCGACGAGCCGGTCGAGCCTGGCCTGGGCGGTGCCGCGGGCCACCCCGAGGCGGCGGGAGCACTCCAGGACGCCGAGGCGGGGCTCGGCGGCCAGGAGGGCGATCAGCCGGGCGTCGAGCTCATCGATCGTCATGCTGTACACGTCCTCCGGGAAATCGGCGAGGAGAATGGGCAGATTGTCCACTCATTCAAGTAACTCTTGCACAACTCGCCCAGCTAAATCGAGAGTTACGCCATGAGTGATGTCTTTCCGGTTAACGGCATGGACGCCGTGGTGTTCGCCGTGGGCAACGCCAGGCAGGCGGCCCACTACTACTCGACCGCCTTCGGGATGAAGCTGGTCGCCTACCGCGGGCCGGAGAACGGCAGCAAGGACACGGCCTCGTACGTGCTGACCTCCGGCAGCGCCGTCTTCGAGTTCCGCGCCTCCATCAGGCCCGGCACCGACCTGGCGCGGCACGTGGCCGAGCACGGCGACGGCGTGATCGACCTGGCCCTGGACGTCCCCGACGTGGAGGCGGCGTACCGGCACGCGCTCAGCCGCGGGGCGAGGGGGCTGGAGGAGCCGCACACGCTGGAGGACGACAACGGCAAGGTGGTCATGGCCGCCATCGCCACCTACGGCGAGACCAGGCACACGCTCGTCGACAGGTCCAACTACACCGGGGCCTACCTGCCCGGCTACGCCCCGGCCGAGCCGCTGGTCGCGCCGCCCGCCACCAGGACCGGCCGGCTGTTCCAGGCCGTGGACCACTGCGTGGGCAACGTCGAGCTCGGCAAGATGGACGAGTGGGTGGAGTTCTACCGCAACGTCATGGGCTTCACGAACATGGCGGAGTTCATCGGCGACGACATCGCCACCGACTACTCGGCCCTCATGTCCAAGGTCGTGGCGGACGGCACCCGCAAGGTGAAGTTCCCGCTGAACGAGCCGGCGATCAGCCGCAGGAAGTCGCAGATCGACGAGTACCTGGAGTTCTACGGCGGCCCCGGCGTGCAGCACATCGCGCTCGCCACCAACGACATCATCACGACCGTCGACCACATGCGGGCCGCGGGCGTGCAGTTCCTCGACACGCCCGACTCGTACTACGACGACCCCGAGCTGCGGGCCCGCATCGGCCAGGTGCGCGTGCCGATCGAGGAGCTGAAGGAGCGCCGCATCCTGGTGGACCGCGACGAGGACGGCTACCTGCTGCAGATCTTCACCCAGCCGGTGCAGGACCGCCCGACCGTCTTCTTCGAGCTCATCGAGCGTCACGGCTCGCTCGGCTTCGGCAAGGGCAACTTCAAGGCGCTGTTCGAGGCCATCGAGCGCGAGCAGGAGCGAAGGGGCAACCTGTAGTTTGCGGAGGTCCGGCGGCGGTGATGTGCCTTCCCATGGGATCGACCACGGGACCACCGCCGCCGCCCCACCCCCGGCCCCTGGCCGGGCGCTGGCGCCGGCTCTTCGCCGGCGTCCTCGACGGGATCATCGTCGGCATCGTCTCCGCCCCCTTCAGCTGGACGAGCTGGACTTACGTCTGGGACTCACACAAGGGCGTCTGGGACCGCTACCCCGCCCAGCACACGTTCCTTGCGGGGATCGTCGCCTTCCTCTACTTCTGGCTGCTGCACGCGTACTGGAACGGGCAGACCGTCGGCAAGAAGGTCTTCGGCATGCGGGTCGTCCAGGTCGACGGCACCCGCATCGGCGTGGGCCAGGCCGCGCTCAGGCAGGCCGTGGAGACCGTGCTGTCGTGGCTGTGCTGCGTGGGCGGCCTCCTCGACCTCGGCTGGATCCTCTTCGACCCGCGCAAGCAGGCTCTCCACGACAAGGCCGCCAGGACGGTCGTCGTCGACGCATGACAGCGCGTAAGCTTCTGGTCACGCAACGAAGGGGGCTGGGTCGCGGATGAGGGTCGGCAGACGCCGTGTGGCGTCCCTGGCGGTGCTGGTCAGCGTGTTCGCCTGCACGCCGTCGGACATGGCCGCCACCGGCGGCACCGGCGTGGCCGCCGCGTCCGGCGCGCTCGGCCCGCTGCACGGCCCCGCGTACGGGTCCTCCCGGCACGGGTCCCCGCACCAGCCGCGCTACCAGCCGGGCGCGCCCGGCATCGGCGACAGCGACTTCCCCACCGACGGCAACGGCGGCTACGACGTCGCGCACTACGCGCTCGACATCCGGTACACGCCGTCCTCCAAGCAGCTGTCGGGCCTGGCCACCGTCCAGGCCACCGCCACGCAGGGCCTGTCCAGCTTCCACCTCGACCTCGCCGGGCTGCGCGTCGGCAGGGTCACGGTCGACGGCGCGGCGGCCAGGTTCTCGCACGAGGGCGACGAGCTGATCGTCACCCCCGCCCGGCCCATCGACAGGGGCGCGGCCTTCACCACCGCCGTCACCTACTCCGGCACGCCCCGCCCCGAGCGCGACCCCGCCAACCTCGGCACCTACGGCTTCATCCCCACCGACGACGGCGCGTTCGTCGCCTGCCAGCCCAACGGCGCCAAGACCTGGTTCCCCGGCAACGACCACCCGGCTGACAAGGCCACCTTCGACTTCACCATCACCGTGCCCGAGGGCACCACCGCCGTGGCCAACGGCGAGCAGAGCGCGGCCCCCGTCACCTCGGGCGGCAGCACCACGTACCGGTGGCGCGAGCGGCACCCCATGGCCACCTACCTCGCCACCGCCACCATCGGGAAGTTCGAGCTGCGCCAGGGCACCACGCCGGACGGCGTCCCGGTGGTCGCCGCCGCCGACCCCCGCTTCCACGCCTCCCTCGGCAAGCTCTACACGCTGTCCGGCGAGGTCACCGACTACTGGAGCAAGGTCTTCGGGCCGTACCCGTTCTCCTCCACCGGCGGCGTCATCGACGACTACCAGGCCGGCTACGCCCTGGAGACCCAGACCAGGCCGCTCTACGGCGGCTTCTCCCCGCAGGACGCCATCGTCGCCCACGAGCTGGCGCACCAGTGGTTCGGCGACAGCCTCAGCATCAGCCGGTGGAAGGACCTCTGGCTGAACGAGGGCTTCGCCACGTACGCCGAATGGCTGTGGGCCGAGCACAAGGGCGGCGCCACGGCCGACGCCACGTTCCGCGCCTTCCACGCCCGTCCCGCGAGCGACCCCATCTGGTCGTACCCACCGGGCCGGGCACGGCCCAACGACCTGTTCGACCAGTCGGTGTACATCCGGGGCGGCATGACGCTGCACGCCCTGCGCAAGGCCATCGGCGACGAGACGTTCTTCGAGCTGCTGCGCACCTGGACCGCCACCCACCGCTACGGCAACGTCACCACCGACGAGTTCGTCGCGCTGGCCGAGCGGATGTCGGGCAAGGACCTCGGCCCGCTGTTCGACGCCTGGCTCTTCGAGCCCCGCCGCCCCGCCTCTCCGGTCACCTGAGCGGGCTCCAGTAACGGTCCGCCGCCAGGAGGAGGGCGGCGGCGCCGACCAGGCCGGCGTCCTGGCCCAGGGCGGCGGGCCTCACCCTGACACGGCGGGCGAACTCCATGCGGGCGTGCTCCCGCAGCGCCTCCTCCAGCGGGCCGAACAGCAGGTCGCCCGCCTGCGACAGCCCGCCCCCGACGGTGACGACGTCGAGGTCGCACAGGTGGGTGGCCGAGGCGATGGCGATGCCGAGCGCCCTGCCGGCCCGCCGCATGGCGCGCACGGCCACCGGGTCGCCGGCGCGGGCGTCGGCGGCCAGGGCCCGGCCGGTCACCGCCCGGTCCTCGCGGTAGGCCCATGACCGGCCCTCCGCGTCGCCGGCGTCGCCGGTCGTCGTCGAGGTGCGAAGGCCGTCTCCCCCGCCGTACGTGCCCGGGGTCCAGCCCTGCGACTCGGCCCACCGGGTCAGCGCGGGGCCGCGGGCGACCGCCTCCAGGCAGCCGTGGCCGCCGCAGCCGCACGGCGGGCCGCCCTCGGGCTCGACGACGACGTGCCCGATGTGGCCGGCGTTGCCCGTGCCGCCGTCGATGAGGCGTCCGCCCAGCACGAGGCCGCCGCCGACGCCGGTGGAGACCACCATGCCGAGCATGTCGCGGGCGCCCTGCCCGGCGCCCTTCCAGTGCTCGGCCACGGCCAGGCAGACCGCGTCGTTGTGGAGGCGTACGGGCAGGCCGGGGAAGCGCCCGGCTAGGGCCGCGCGCAGCGGGAAGGCGCGCCAGCCGGGGATGTTGAGCGGCGAGACCTCCCCGTCGGGCCAGGTCATGGGCCCGCCGCAGCCCACGCCCACGCCCTCGACGCGGGCCTCGGCCGCGAGCGGCTCGACGAGGTCCAGGAGCGTCTTCCACAGGCTGTCGGCGTCGGCGTCCTGCGGGGTGGCGGCGCGCAGGGCGCGGACGACGGCGCCGTCGCGGCCGACCAGCCCGGCGGCCATCTTGGTGCCGCCGACGTCGATCGCGAGGATCATGCGCGGCCGGCCGAGGGGGCGCACGTCACGGCGTGCCCGGCCGAGGGGGCGCACGTCACGGCGTGCCCGCCTGGCTGGAGAAGACGAGCACGGACGCGGTCAGCCCGTGGACGTGGTTGTGCCCGTCGACCGGCCCGACCTCCCCGGCGGCGAAGAACCCGGCCACCCCGACCGGCCCGAGCGTGTCGCGCAGCACGACCGGGTCGTGGTCGGCGGTGCCGAACATGGCCGAGCCTCGGCCGTTGCAGGAGAACAGCAGGGCGCCGTCCACCTTGCCGAGTTCCTCGCGGTGCTCGTCGAGCAGCGCGTACAGGTCCTCGTCCGCGGCGGCGGCGTCGCGCACCTGGAAGCGGACGGTCCTGCCGATCTCGACGACGTCGCCGATGGCGACGGCCTCACGTTCGGGGTCGATGCCGATCACGCCTCTGATGAGGAAGTCGCCGCGTTCGTGGCGTTCGGCGTACTCGTCCATGGCTATGCCGATCTGCAGGCCGGCGGCGACGAGTTCGCGGTCGTCCTCGTCGAGGTCGCTGACGATGTCCTCCAGGCGCGCCAGCGCGGGCTGGCCGGCCAGTTCCAGCAGCACGTTGTCCTCGGCGGCGGTGACGACCATGCTGGGGCCGATCGGGCGGCAGCCCTGGCTGACCAGGGTGCTGACCTTCACGTCGCCGCTCAGCAGGACGCCGATGGCGCCCTCGGTGTAGACCTCGCCGTCGGCGAACAGGCGTACGGAGCCGCGGCCCTGCAGCCCGTTCGCCAGGCCGCCGATCAGCGGCAGCTCGCCGAGGACGTCCACGGAGCGCTCGACGAACGCGTCGGCGGGGAAGGTGTACGGGTCGGCCAGCAGGATCGCCACGTGGTCGTCCGGGGCCCGCTCCGGCAGGCCGATGACCACGAACTGGTCCTCGGCGGCGAGCGTCTCCAGGGCGAACGTGGTGAGCCGCACCCCTTCGAGGGTGGCCGCCCAGGCGCTGACGGCGGGCGAGAGCTCGACGCCCTGCCCGTTGCCGATGACGCCGGTGGCGCTGCACCCGATGACGTGGGCCTCGGGCGCGAGCCGCATGGCGGCCTGCCCGGCGCGCGCGACGTCGTCGGGGTCCTCTCCGCAGATGAAGAAGCAGACCAGGTCCGCTTGGCCGGTGAGCCTCGACAGGGCCTGACCGACGGCGCTCTCCGCGGCCTCCACCAGGTCGGAACCCACGGCGAGGCCGTCGGCGAAGCGGCTCGTCATCAAGGCCACGTGTCTCGCCTCCCTCGACAGTCCGACGTTCTCTAGGGCCGATTCTCCCCACTAAAGGGACAAGCACGCGCACATTCCGTACACAATTGCCAAGATCCGAAATCTCCGCCAGATTCCAAACTCTCTGCCACATTCTTCGCTGGGGACGTAGTCTCGTTCCCGTGCAACAGCCACGTATTCTCCGCGAGTTGCGAGAGAGCGGCCACGTTCATCGCACCGTCAAAGCCGAGGTCCGGGAAAACCTGCTGGCCAAGCTCCGGTCGGGAGAGCCCCGGTTCCCCGGCATCGTGGGCTTCGACGACACCGTCCTGCCCCACCTGGAGCGGGCGTTGCTCGCCGGGCACGACCTGGTGCTGCTCGGCGAGCGAGGCCAGGGCAAGACCCGGCTCATCCGCACCATCACCGGGCTGCTCGACGAGTGGACCCCGGTGGTCGAGGGATGTGAGATCAACGACCACCCGTACGAGCCGGTCTGCACCCGCTGCCGGGCCCTCGCCCAGGAGCTCGGCGACGAGCTGCCTGTGGCGTGGAAGCACCGCGACGAGCGCTACGGCGAGAAGCTCGCCACGCCCGACACGTCCGTGGGCGACCTGATCGGCGACGTCGACCCGATCAAGATCGCCGAGGGGCGCACGCTGGGCGACCCCGAGACCGTCCACTACGGCCTGGTCCCGCGCACCAACCGCGGCGTCTTCTCCGTCAACGAGCTGCCCGACCTGGCCGAGCGCATCCAGGTGTCGCTGCTGAACGTGCTGGAGGAACGCGACATCCAGGTGCGCGGCTACAACCTGCGCCTGCCGCTCGACATCCTGCTCATCGCCAGCGCCAACCCCGAGGACTACACCAACAGGGGCCGGATCATCACCCCGCTGAAGGACCGCTTCGGCGCCGAGATCCGCACCCACTACCCGCTCACCGTCGAGGACGAGCTCACGCTCATCCGCCAGGAGTCGGTGCCCGACATCGGGGCCGACATCCCCGAGCACCTGGTGGAGGTCCTCGCGCGGTTCACCAGGCTGGTCCGCGAGTCCACGGCCGTCGACTCCCGCTCCGGCGTGTCGGCGCGCTTCTCCATCGCGGCGGCCGAGACCGCCATGGCCTCGGCCGTGCGCAGGGCCGCGGTCAAGGGCGAGGAGCAGGCCGTCACCCGGGTGTGCGACCTGGCCTGCGTCGTCCACAGCCTGCGGGGCAAGGTGGAGTTCGAGGTCAGCGAGGAGGGGCGGGAGACCGAGATCCTCGCCCACCTGCTGCGCAGGGCCACGGCCGAGACGTTCAGGAGCCGCCTGGGCGGCATGGACCTGTCGTCGCTCATCGAGAAGTTCTCCGAGGGCAACCAGGTGGAGTCGGGCGAGCTGGTGCCCGCCGCGGAGCTGCTCCACCGCATCGGTCCCGTCGCCGGCCTGTCGAAGATCATGTCGAAGCTGGGCATGGGGGCGGGCGAGGAGTCGCCCGGGCACGCCGCCGCGGCCCTGGAGTTCGCCCTCGAAGGGCTCTACCTCATGCGCCGCCTGTCCAAGGAGGACCTCGACGGCGTGAGCGTCTACCGCACCTGAACAATCGGGCGGTCTCCCGCGTCATACGTGGTGATCGATCACCTCGACGGGGAGACCGCCCATGCGAACGCTCATCTGCGCCGCCGCCGCACTCGCGCTGAGCTGCGTCACCGTGCCCGCCCAGGCGGCCTCCGGCCCCGCGGCCACCCGGGTGGCGTACGGGTACGCGTGGGCCGACGGCGCGGGTGCGCTGCGCATCACGCCGCGCGAGCCGAAGCTCGTCAGGGAGCGCCGCGGCCCGGCGTTCTACCGGCTGTCCGCCGTGCCGGGCGCCAAGGAGCTGCGGCTCGGCTACCGCTCGGCCTCCTACCGCCGCGTCACCGTGGCCTGCGGGCTGAAGGAGACCGAAGGCAGGGTCGCGGTCGACGGCAAGGGCCTGGGCCGCACGTCCTGCGGGCCCGGCGACCTCACCGCCGCGCTGGAGCAGGGCGGCGTCCCGCTGCGGGTGGAGTACCGCGGCGGCGAGGCCGTGCGGATCAACGAGTTCCTGGCCGAGCCGGGCGCCTCGCGCGTCGCGCGTGGCCTGCTCAAGCGGCTGGACGACGCGACGGTGCTGTTCACGGCGGGCGGGACCACGGTGAAGCTGGGCTACACGTACGCCACCGGCTTCCACCGCGCCACGGCCCGCTGCGGCGACGCCTGGCTGGCCGGTGAGCCGGTCAACGCCGACCGCCAGGGCCTCGGCACCCGGCCGTGCCAGGCCAGGCACCTGACCAAGGCGCTCAGGACCGTGGGGCACCCGGTGGCCGTGAAGATCGACTACGTGCCCGACTCCGGCGCTCTCAACGAGGTCTGGGAGGTTTTCGGGGACGCGTAGCCGGGCGGATGGGGTTAGCGTGGGTTCGTGATGGCCTACCGCTATGGCGAGTACCACGACGGCCCCGACCCGCTCGCCCCGCCGTACGACGTGCGGGCGGCTCTCGACGAGATGGGCGACGCGATCCTGACCGGCTCGACGCCGGTCCACGCCCTGCGCGACCTGCTGAAGCGCGGCCTCCCCGGCGCGCAGGACCGCCGCGGGCTCGACGACATGCTGCGCGAGGTACGGCGCCGGCGCAGGGAGCTGCGCGAGCGGGGGCGCCTCGACGGCACGCTGGAGCAGGCCAGGGCGCTGCTGGACAAGGCGATCGGCCAGGAGCGGGCCGAGCTGTTCCCCGACCCGTCCGATGAGGCCCGGCTGCGGGAGGCGGAGCTCGACTCGGTTCCCGAGGACGCCGCGAGCGCGATCAGGCAGCTCGGCTCGTACGAGTGGCGGTCGGCGGCGGCCCGCAGGACGTTCGAGGAGCTGCGCGACCTGCTGCGCCGCGAGGTGCTCGACAGCCAGTTCAAGGGGATGCGCGACGCCCTCGCCAACCCCGATCCGGCCGCGGTGGAGCGGGTCCGCCAGATGATGGCCGACCTGAACGACATGCTGGAGAGGGACGCGCGGGGCGAGCACACCCAGGAGGACTTCAACCGCTTCATGGGGAAATATGGTGATCTTTTCCCCGAGAAGCCGCGCGACCTCGACGAACTGGTCGACATCCTCGCCCGCCGCGCCGCCGCCACGCAGCGCATGCTGGCCTCGATGACGCCGAGCCAGCGCGAGGAGCTGAGCGACCTCATCAACCAGACCCTGGAGCAGGCCGGGCTGTCCGACCAGATGCGGCGGCTCGGCGAGGCGCTCCACAGCCGCCGTCCCGACCTGGCGTGGAACGCGCCCGAGCGGCTGACCGGCGAGGAGCCCCTCGGCATGGGCGACGCCGTCACCGCGCTGGAGGAACTGGCCGACCTGACCCAGCTCGAAACCGCCCTGCGCCAGGACTACCCGGGCGCCAGGCTCGACGACATCGACGAGGCCGCCGTGCGCCGCGCCCTCGGCCGTTCCGCGGTGGACGACCTGGAGGCGCTCAAGCGCATCGAGCGCGAGCTGGAGGAGCAGGGCTACCTGCTGCGCCGCCGCGGCAAGCTGGAGCTCACGCCCAAGGCGGTGCGCAGGCTCGGCGAGACCGCGCTGCGGCGGGTCTTCTCGTCCCTCGACGCCGGACGCAGGGGCGACCACGACCAGCACGACGCGGGCGCCGCGGGCGAGCTGACCGGCTCGTCGCGGCCGTGGCGCTTCGGCGACGAGCAGCCCATCGACGTGGTCCGCACCCTGGTCAACGGCGTGCGCCGCGGCGGGCTCGACCTCGCGGCCCGCCCCGGGAAGGGGCCCGCGGTGCGGCTGTCCGTCGACGACTTCGAGGTGGCCGAGACCGAGCGGCGTACGGCGGCGGCCGTCTGCCTGCTCGTGGACCTGTCGTACTCGATGGCGCTGCGCGGCACGTGGGCGGCGGCCAAGCAGACCGCGCTGGCGCTGCAGGCGCTGGTGGCCTCGAAGTTCCCGCAGGACGCCGTGCAGATCATCGGCTTCTCCAACTACGCCAGGGTGCTGCAGCCCGACGAGCTGGCCGGTCTCGACTGGGACATGGTCCAGGGCACGAACCTGCACCACGCGCTGCTGATCGCGGGCAGGCACCTCGACCGGCACCCCGACTTCGAGCCGGTGGTGCTGGTGGTGACCGACGGCGAGCCGACGGCCCACCTCATGCGCAACGGCCGGTCGGCGTTCGAGTGGCCGCCGTCGCGCGAGACGCTGGAGCTCACGCTGGCCGAGGTCGACAAGATGACGCGGCGGCGGGCGACCCTCAACGTCTTCATGCTGGCGGCCGACGACCGGCTCAAGGAGTTCGTGGACGAGGTGGCCCGCAGGAACGGCGGCCGGGTCTTCTCCCCCAGCCCCGACCGGCTGGGAGAGTACGTCGTCAGCGACTTCCTGCGCCTGCGGCGCGCCCGCTGAGACCGGCCCGCGCCCATCGGCGGGGGCGGGTCAGGCGTCGATGAGGCGGGCGTAGAAGTCGAGGGCGACGTCGAAGCCGTCGCGGCAGTTGCGGTGCGAGCGGTAGCAGGGACGGAACGCGGTGCTCGCGCCCACCCCGGCCCTGGCGTCGCCCAGCGCGCCCGGCACCCGCTCGGGCCTGGGCAGCAGCCCGTGGCCGAGGTAGCGCACCCCGGCCAGCTCGGTGTGCGCGCCGTGCCCGCCCTCGACGTAGCGGCCGAGCCGCCAGCCGCTCTCCTCGTCCCACACCAGAGCGCTGCCGTCGGCCAGCAGGAGGGTGGCGTCGCGCGGGTCGCACGGCCCCTCCCACCAGTCGGTGACCTCGGCCCCGAGCAGGTCGACGACACGCTGGACGTAGCCCTGAGGCTGCTGCAGCCACTCGTCGGTGTACGGCTCGACATGCCTGATGGCCACGGACGGCACCCCCTTGTGCCCGAAAGGTAAGAGAAAACGGCGGTTCCCAACCATACCCGGGCTGAACTTATTCCGTTGCACAGCCGTCTAGTCATTACGGACGATATTCACGGCCGGGACGGGGAAGGAGGGGAACCCATGGTGGCGATGATCGTGCTGATCGTGCTCATGGCTGTCGCGGTGGCGGCCATGGAGCTCGTCATGCGGCGTTCGCCGGCGGCCTCCCCGGTGCCGAAGGAGAGTGTCGAGTCAGCGGCCGAGATCGCCGGGGACTAGTCTCAGCGGCATGTCGTCCCTGCTTCTGTGGCTGCACATCGGTTTCGCCATCTTCGCGGTGGGCCCCCTGACCGCCATGACGATGGCCGCGCCCCGCGTCATCCGCGCCAAGAACGTGCCCGCCCTGCAACTGATCCAGCGCTCGACCCGCATCTACGGCTTCGCCTCGCTGGGCGTGCTGGTCTTCGGGGTGGCGCTCGGCGTCGTGCTCGGCGGCGGCCTGCTCGGCAAGTGGTACATGACGGCGTCGATGACGCTGTTCATCGTGGCGATCGTGCTGATCGTCCTCATCGACCGCGACCTGCGCGCCGCCGTCCGGGTGCTCGAGAACGAGACGCCGGACGACGACGCGAAGGCGCAGAACGCGAGGATCGCCGCCATCAGCGGCCTGCTGTCGGTGATCTGGCTGGTGATCCTCTTCCTGATGATCGTGCCCAGGTAGCGGCCCGGGGCGTCCTCGCTAGCCGAGCGCCCGGGTCAGGTCGGCGAGCAGGTCGTCGATCGTCTCGATGCCCACCGACAGCCGCACCAGGTCGGCGGGCACCTCCAGCGGCGAGCCCGCCGCGGAGGCGTGCGTCATCCTGCCCGGGTGCTCGATCAGCGACTCGACGCCGCCCAGCGACTCGCCCAGCGTGAACAGGGCGGTGCGGTTGCACACCTCGACGGCCTCCGCCTCGCCTCCGGCCACGCGGAACGACACCATGCCGCCGAACCTGCGCATCTGCTTGGCCGCGACCTCGTGGCCCGGGTGCTCCGCCAGGCCCGGGTAGAGCACCTGGGTGACGCGCGGGTGCGCGAGCAGGAGGTCGACCACGCGCTCGGCGTTGTCGCAGTGGCGGTCCATGCGGACGGCGAGCGTCTTGAGCCCGCGCAGCGTCAGCCAGGAGTCGAACGGCCCGGCGACGCCGCCCATCGCGTTCTGGTGGTAGGCGAGCTCGTCGCCGAGCCCCTGGTCGGCCGCGATCAGCGCGCCGCCGACGACGTCGGAGTGGCCGCCCACGTACTTGGTGGTGGAGTGGACGACGACGTCCGCGCCGAGCGCGAGCGGCTGCTGCAGGTACGGCGAGGCGAACGTGTTGTCCACGACGAGCAGCGCGCCGTTGTCGTGGGCGAGCTGCGCCAGCGCGGCGATGTCGGCGACGCCGAGCAGCGGGTTGGTGGGCGTCTCGACCCAGACGATCTTCGTCTTCTGCGTCATGGCGGAGGCCACAGCGTCGAGGTTGTGCAGCGGCACGGGGTCGAAGTGCAGGTCCCAGCGCTGGAACACCTTGGCGAACAGCCGGTAGGTGCCGCCGTAGGCGTCGTTCGGGATGATGACGTGGTCCTGCGGCCGGCACACGGTGCGCAGCAGGGTGTCCTCGGCGGCCAGGCCCGAGGCGAACGCCAGGCCGCGCGCGCCGCCCTCGACGGCCGCGAGTGCCTCTTCCAGCGCGGTCCTGGTGGGATTGGCCGAACGGCTGTACTCGTATCCGGACCGCAGGCCGCCCACGCCGTCCTGCTTGTAGGTGGACGTGGCGTAGATCGGCGGGACGACCGCGCCGGTCAGCGCGTCCGGCTCCTGACCTGCGTGGATCGCCAGGGTCTCAAAACCGTTGCTCATAGGGGCCACGTTAACGGAAAGCCCGCGGTCCGGTCCCCACCGGACCGCGGGCCCGCGTCGCGGGCGCCGTCCCCACCGCGCCCGCGGCGAGCCCGCGCGCCATGCCCGTGCGCGGGCCCCGGGACCGGCGCGCCAGGTCCTGGCGCGCGTTCCCAGCTTGGGGGCGGCGGTCAGGCCGCCTTGGGCTCGTTCCTGTCCCCGGTCACGCGGGGCGCGAGCCGCACGACGTCCGCGTTGATGTACCTGCCGCTGCCCTCGTCCTCCGTCGGCTCCCCGTTGATGCGGGAGAGCAGCACGGGGTCGGCCAGCGCGAGCAGCATTCCGACCAGCAGCCCCGCTCCCAGCAGCGCGAACCCGATGACAATCATGTCCGTCTCCCTTCCGACACCTCAAGCATCGGTCCCGGGCCCCCTTCGCCGCCTCCGCTGAAGGTCTGGTCCGCGCCGGACCCCCTCGGCCGTTCGGTTGATGCTGTTTGTCCGACTTCCGGCTTAGGCTCAGAGGCCGTGAGCGAGTCCAAGCGCATCGTGTACTGGATCAGGCGGCTGAGCGAGATCGCCGTACTCGGCTGGCTGTCCATGATGTGGCTGGTGGACGTGGCCGTGGCCGTCGGCATGGGAACCCTGCAGTGGCTGGTGCCGATCACCGGGGCCGCCGGCGCCGTCGCCGTGGTGCTGCGCCGACGGCAACGCATCGAGACGTTCGCCGCCCTGCTCGGGCTGTCCACGGCGGTGTCGGTCCTGTTCGGCGTCGTGGAGTTCCACGGCGTCCCCGGGATCGCCGAGACCGGCGCCCTGCTCATCCTGGTCATCGGCGTGCTGCGGCACGTCGAGCCGGTCCGGCGCGCGGCGGTGCTGGCCTGCGTGGGGCTCGTCGTCCTCATGGCGGAGTCGGTGGGGCGCGACAACGGCTCGAACGCGGGGCTCGCGTTCTCGTTCGTGCTCTTCGCGGGCTGGTCGATGGCGGCGGGCATCGGCGGCTACCTGCGCTTCCAGCAGGAACGCCGTACGGAGGCCGTCCACGCCGTACGACGGGCCGAACGGCTGGAACTGGCCAGGGAGCTGCACGACCTGGTCGCGCACTACATCACCGGCATCGTCGTGCAGGCCCAGGCCGCCCGTACGGTGGCCCGGACCAAGCCCGACGCCGTCGCCCCCGCCCTGGAGGCGATCGCGGACGCCGGGAGCGAGGCGCTCACGTCGATGCGCCGCATGGTGAGCGTGCTGCGGGCCGACGACGACGCGGAGCGCAGACCGGGCACCACGCTGGCCGACCTGCGGCTGCTCACCGAGCGGTTCTCGTCGGGAGGCCCGCAGGTGGCGTTCGAGATCGGCCAGGGGATCGACGACCGCACGCTGCCGCACGAGGTCATGACCACGCTGCACCGGGTGCTGCAGGAGTCGCTGACGAACGTGCGCAAGCACGCCGCCCGCACCGCCTGGGTGGAGGCGAGCCTGCGCCGCCACGAGCGGTCGGTGGCGCTGCGGGTGCGCAACTACGGGTCGGGCTCAGATCCGAAGGTGTCGCGGCTGGGCGGCGGCTTCGGCCTCGTGGGCATGGCCGAGCGGGTGGAGGCTCTGGGCGGCAGCCTCCACGCCGGGCCCACGCCCGAGGGCGCCTGGGAGGTCCTGGCCGAGTTCCCGCTCCGCTGACGCCCCCGGGAGGCACCGGCCGGGTTCCCGCTCGCCTGAGGCGCGGGCGCGCTCGTACGCGGCGTCGCCCAGCAGGGCGCGCAGCCGCGCCGCGACGCGGTCCACGTCGAACCGTTCCGCCTGGGGCAGGGGCGTCCCGACGGACTCCCTGACGGCGGCGGCCCTCCCGAGCAGCCGCGCCGCCTCCTCGGCCCGCTCCTCGGCCAGCGACAGCGCGCCGGCCAGCCCTTCGAGCGACAGCGCCACGGCCCTCGGGTCGCCGGTGGCCAGGGCGGCGGCGTGTCCCTCCCGGTGCCTGGCCAGCGCCGTCGCCGCGTCGCCGCGCTGCTCGGCCGCGAAGCCCAGCTCCGCCATGGCGAACGCGATGCCCGGCGTCCCGCCGACCTCGCGCAGCCAGCCGAGCACCGGCCGCAGGTGCTCCTCCGCCTCCTCGTACCGGCCCTGCCTGCGGGCGCTCATCGCCAGGCCGAGGAGCGCGCTCTCCTCGGCCGCCTTGTACGACTGCGCCACCGCCAGCCGCCTGGCGCACTCGTGGTAGGCGTCGGCCCGGTCGTAGTCGCCGGCGAGCAGCGCGACCCTGCCGAGGCCGCCCAGCTTGAACGCCACCTCGAAGCCCAGCTCCTCGGCCAGCCGCAGGCCCTCCTCGCGCAGGCGCGCGGCCTCGCGGTGGTCGCCGCGGATCTCGGCCGCCCTGTCGAGCGCGTCCATGGCCTCGATCTGCCCCCAGGCGTCGCCCAGCTCGCGGAACGCCTCCAGGGCCCGGCGGCCGTCGCGCTCCATGGCGGCGACGTCGGCGTGGCCGACGGCGAGCTTGGCCCGCAGGCTGAGCGCCGCCGCCGCGCCCCACCGGTCGCCCAGCTCCTCGTACGCCGCCAGCGCCCGCCCCGCGGCCTCGTGGTGCGCCTGCATGTCGCCGTACGCCCACCGGGCGTGCGTGAGGAACCAGTCGGCCAGGGCGCGTCCCGCCGGGTCGAGGGCGGCGCGGCGCACCTCGACGGGCGCGGCGTGCGGTGGTTCGCCCATGAGCAGCGCGAACCCGGCCCGCCACACGGACGCCGTGGCCGCCTCGGCCGTGTCGCCGGCCCCGGCCGCGTCGGCCGCCGCGAGGGCGGCGGTCAGCGACGCGCGGGCCTCGCGCAGCCTGCCGCGCAGGAACCAGTACCAGGCGAGCGCGTTGGCCAGGCGCACCGGCCGCGGCCCCGTCAGGGCGAGGCGCAGGTTGGCGTGCTCGGCGTCGAGCGCGGCCAGCCACTCGCGCCGGGCGGGCCCGCGCAGCCGGGCGCGCTCGGCCAGGGCCGTGTAGTGGCGCGCGTGCCGCTCCCTGACCAGGTCGTGCTCGCCGGCCTCGCGCAGCCGCTCCGCGCAGTACGCCGCCACCGACTCCAGCAGCCGGTACCTGGGGCCTTCCGCGACCACCACCAGCGACCTGTCCACCAGCCTGGCGAGGACGTCGAGCACGTCCACGCCGGGTTCGGCGCAGACCTCCTCGGCGGCCTCCAGGGTGCAGCCGTCGGCGTGGAAGGACAGCCGCCGCAGGACGACCCGTTCCTCCTCCGTCAGCGGCTCCCAGCTCCAGTCGATCACGGCGCGCAGGGTGCGCTGGCGGGCGGGCGCGTCGCGCGGCCCGGCGTTGAGCAGCCGGAACCGGTCGTCCAGGCGCTGGGCGACGCCGCGGACGCCGAGCGCGCGCACCCGGGTGGCGGCCAGTTCCAGCGCGAGCGGGATGCCGTCGAGCCGCCTGCACACCGTCGCCACGTCGCCGGAGGCGTGGTCCCCGGGCGGGAGGGCGGCGCGGGCGGTGAACAGCCGGACGGCGTCGGCCTGCGACAGCGGCGGCACCGGCCTGACCCGCTCCCCCGTCACGCCCAGCGGCTCCTGGCTGGTGACGAGCACGCGCAGCGGCGGCGCGGCCCGCAGCAGGGCCGCGACCAGCGCGGCCACCGCTTCCACCAGGTGCTCGCAGTTGTCCAGCACCAGCAGCGCGCGCCGGTCGGCCAGGGCCCGCGCCAGCCTGGGCGCGAGCGGCCCCGCGCCGTCGTCGCGCACGCCGAGCACGGCCGCGACCGCCCCGGCGGGATCGTCCGCCCCGGCCAGCTCGACCAGCCACACCCCGTCCGGGTAGGGCTCCGCCGCCGCGGCCACGCCCCGGGCGGCCTCCAGGGCGAGGCTGGTCTTGCCGACGCCTCCCGGCCCGGTCAGCGTCACCAGCCGCGACGCCTCCAGCAGCGCCCGCACCTCCTCCAGGTCGGCGTCCCTCCCGACGAGGCCGGTCAGCGGCGCGGGCAGGTTCGACCGGGCGGCGCCCCGGAGGAGAGGCGGCACGGGCGGGTCCGGCCTGGCGGCGCCCAGAGGGAGGGGCGGCGCGAGCGACGGCTCGTGGCGCAGGATCGCCCGGTGCAGCGCGGCCAGTTCTGGCGACGGGTCGAGCCCCAGCTCCCCGGCCAGCAGGGCGCGCAGCTCGCCGTAGGAGGCCAGCGCCTCGCTCTGCCGTCCGGCCCGGTACAGCGCCCGCATGTGCAGCGCGCGCAGCCGCTCGCGCAGCGGGTGCGCCGCGACCGTGCCCGCCAGGCCGGTCAGGTCGACCGGCTCGCCGAGCTCCAGCAGCAGCTCGGCCCGCTCCTCCAGCGCGGCCAGCCGTGCCTCCTCCAGCCGGGTGATCTCGGGCCCGGCGAACTCCTCGTCGGCGACGTCCGCGTACGCGGGGCCGCGCCACAGCGTGAGCGCCGTGCCGAGCCTGGCGGCTCGCTCGCGCGGGTCGGAGGACCGCCCGCCCACCAGGTCGAGGAAGTCACGGGCGTCGGTGCGGGCGTCGGCCAGCAGGTACCCGGCGGGCGTGCGCACGACCAGGCCGGGGTCGCCGAGCGCGCGGCGCAGCTCGGACACGCGGGCCTGCAGCGTGCCCGACGGGTTGCGCAGCGGCCGGGCTCCCCACAGGTCGTCCACGAGCCGGTCTGCGGGCACCGGGCCGCCGCCGCGGGCCAGCAGCGCCGCCAGCAGCAGCCGCGCCTTCGGCTCCCCCACCCGCACGGCCTCGCCGCCGTCGGCCCACACCGCGAGCGGGCCCAGCACCCCGAAACGCACCACGTACGGATGAACCCGTAGCGGGCCGGAAGGATTTCCGTGGCGCGGTGCCGGATGGTGTGCGCATGACACAGGTGACAGTGGTCGGGCTGGGCCCGATGGGTTCGACGATGGCGGAGACGTTCCTCGCCGCCGGGCACGAGGTGGCGGTCTGGAACCGCACGATGAGCAAGGCGGAGCCGCTGGTGGCGAAGGGGGCCAGGCGCGCCGCCTCGGCCGCCGACGGCGAGCTGCTGGTGGTGAGCCAGATCGGCTACCAGGCGATGTACGACAGTCTCGGCGACGCCAGGCTGGACGGCACGGTGGTGGTCAACCTCAGCTCCGGCACGCCGGAGGAGCTGCGGGCGGCGGCCCGGTGGGTGGAGGGCCGCGGCGGCGTGCTCGTCACGGCCGGGATCATGGTGCCGCCACCGGGCATCGGCAGGCCGGGCGCGTACGCCTTCTACAGCGGCCCGAAGGACGTGCTCGACCGGCACGCGGCCACGCTGAAGGCGCTGGGGGACATCGCGTACGTCGGGGCCGACCAGGGCCTCGCGATGACGTACTACCAGGCCCAGCTGCTGGTCTTCTGGTCGTCGCTGACCAGCTACATGCACGCCATGGCGCTGCTGTCGAGGTCGGGCGTCGCGCCGAAGGAGTTCCTGCCGTACGCGAAGGAGCTGTTCACGCTGCTCGGCGGCGACGGGCCGATGGGGTTCGCGGGGATCCTGGCCGCGGAGGTCGAGGCCGGGCACCACCCGGGCGAGCTGAACTCCCTGCACATGCAGGCCGTGGGCATGGGCCACGCCGTGCACGCCCTCGCGGACGCGGGGCTGGAGACCACGGTGCCCGGCGCGCTCAGGGCGCTGTTCGAGCGGGCCGACGCCGAGGGGCGCGGCCACGAGGGGCTGGGCACCGTGATCCAGTCGATCATGAACCCCTAGTGGTTGGCGAGGAAGGCGAGCAGGTCCTGCCGGGTGATCAGCCCGGCGGGCTTGCCGTCCTCCAGCACCACCGCCGCGTCGGCCTTCTCCAGCGCCTGCACCGCGCGCGACACGGGTTCGCCGCCGCCGATCGTGGGTAGCGGCGCGGACATGTGATCGGCGATCGGGTCGTCGGAGGAGAGCTTGCCGTGGTAAAGGGCGTCGAGGAGGTCGCGCTCGACGATGGAGCCGACGACCTCGGCGGCCATCACCGGCGGCTCCTCCTTCATGACGGGGAGCTGCGACACGGAGTACTCGCGCATGATCGCGATGGCGGTGCCGACCGACTCGTGCGGGTGGGCGTGGACGAACTCGGGCATGGCGCCGCCCTTGCGCGCCAGCACGTCTCCCACGAGGCCCTCCTCGGACGACGTGGTCAGGAAGCCGTAGTCGGCCATCCAGTCGTCGTTGAAGATCTTCGACAGGTAGCCGCGGCCGCCGTCGGGCAGCAGCACGACGACGACGTCCTCGGGCTTCGCCCTGGCCGCCACCTTGAGCGCCGCGACGACCGCCATGCCGCAGGAGCCGCCGACCAGCAGCCCCTCCTCGCGGGCGAGCCTGCGGGTCATGGTGAAGGAGTCCTTGTCGGACACCGCGATGATCTCGTCGCAGATCGTGGTGTCGTACGTGGCCGGCCAGATGTCCTCGCCCACGCCCTCGACGAGGTAGGGACGCCCGGTGCCGCCCGAGTAGACGGAGCCCTCGGGGTCGGCCCCGATGATCTTGACCTGCCCGCCGGAGACCTCCTTCAGGTAGCGTCCGGTGCCGCTGATGGTGCCGCCGGTGCCGATGCCCGCCACGAAGTGGGTGATCCTCCCCCCGGTCTGTTCCCAGATCTCGGGGCCGGTGGAGTGGTAGTGGGAGTCGGGGTTGTTCGGGTTGGAGTACTGGTCGGGCTTCCACGCGTTCGGCACCTCGCGGGCCAGGCGGTCGGAGACCGAGTAGTACGACTCGGGGTGGTCGGGCGCCACCGCCGTCGGGCACACGACCACCTCGGCGCCGTACGCGCGCAGCACCGCGATCTTGTCCTGCGCCACCTTGTCGGGGACGACGAACAGGCACCTGTAGCCCTTCTGCTGGGCCACGATGGCCAGGCCCACCCCCGTGTTGCCCGAGGTCGGCTCCACGATGACGCCGCCGGGGCGCAGCGCGCCCGACTTCTCGGCCGCCTCTATCATGCGCACCGCGATGCGGTCCTTGACCGAACCGCCGGGGTTGAAGTATTCAACCTTGGCGAGCACCTGGGCGGGCACGCCCGCGGAAACCTTGTGCAGCCGGACGAGCGGGGTGTTCCCCATGAGCTCGACCAGGGAATCGTAAACGCGCACCGCGGTGTTCACCTTCTTTGCCAAAGCTTGGTCAGCTTGCCCGTGGCCGGGATCCCGTGATCGTGGCGGGCCCTCGGCTAGTTTTCAAGCAAACGCTACCGCCGAGTTCCACCGAGGAGGGCAACCACGTGGTCTGGGTACCCGGTATGGCGCGCGCGGCACGCAGGATCGCCACGGCCGCCGCGCTCGGCGGGGGCGGTCTGACCGCTCTCGGCGCGACGGCGTACGGGCTGCTGATAGCCGAGGGGCTGCTGGCCCGCAAGGCCATCGGACGCCCGCACGGCCTGGACGGCCCCCATTCCGACGGCGTCTACGGCGACTTCGACGGCCCGCCGATCAGGATGACCATGCTGGGCGACTCCACGTCGGTCGGGCTCGGCATGACCGAGGCGTCGCGCACGCCCGCCGTCATGATCGCGGGCGGCCTGTCGGCGGTGGCGGAGCGGCCGGTGCAGCTGACCGTGGTGGGCAAGTCGGGCGCCCCGTCGGCGGAGCTGGGCGAGCAGGTGGACCGCGTGCTGGAGACCAAGCCGGACATCGCGGTGATCTTCGTGGGCGCGAACGACATCATCACGCAGACCCCGCCGGGGGTGGCGGTGCGGCATCTGACGAAGGCGGTGCGGCGGCTGCGCGAGGTGGGCGCGGAGGTCGTCGTCGGCACCTGCCCCGACCTCGGCACGGTGCGGCCGATCGCGCAGCCGCTGCGCTGGGTGACCCGCCGCTGGAGCCGGCAGCTGGCGGCGGCGCAGACGGTGGCGGTGGTGGACGCGGGCGGGCGGACGGTGGCGTTCGCGGACCTCCTGGGACCCGAGTTTGAGACAAATCCGACAGAAATGTTCGGACCGGATCGTTTCCATCCAAGTGACCGAGGTTACGCACAGGCCGCTTACGCGGTGCTACCTTCTGTATGCGCCGCGTTGGGGCTGTGGCCGGAGCCGCGGCCCGAACACGGCGAAGGACTACAACCGATCTACCTCGCGGCGGCCACGGCCGCGGAGGAGCCCGGCACGGAGGTCTCCGCGACCCGGGTCGACGGGCGTGCGACCGGCCCACACGGCAAGTGGGCGGCGTTGTTCCGCCGTAGGCTCGGCGAGTCGCTGAACGACGCCTGAAACCGGTCACCCTCCGGGTCCGAGCCGTCACTCCCCCGTCCTTTTTGGAGTGGATTGCCCGTGCTCCGGCCCCTCACGAAACCGTCCATCGCCCTCGTCTGCGCCATGGCGGTCACCGCGTGCTCCGGCAGCGACGCGGCCACCGCCGACTTCCCTTCCTGGCACAACACCGACGTCAACGCGGTCAGCCGCATGACGGTGGCCGGCGGGGTCGTCGCCGCCACGTCCATGAAGCCCGACGGCACCCTGCAGACCGTCGCCCTCGACCTGCGCGACGGCAGGACGCTGTGGTCCAAGCCCGCCACCATGGCCGGCCGCCTGCCCGGCATGGGCGTCTCCGCGCCCGCCGCCGTCGAGACCGGCGGAGGGGCCGTGGTCGTCGCCCTCGACCCCGCACGCAAGGGCCGCTGGAACGCCACGCTCGTGGCCCGCGACGCCCGCACGGGCGCGCAGAAGTGGACCAGGCCCGTCCACTCGACGTTCGGCCCGCAGCGCTGCGGCCCGTACGTGTGCGTGTCCGAGAACACCGCGCTGTCCGGCGCCCGCATGGTGGTGCTCGACCCCGCCACCGGCCAGGTCAGGTGGCGGCTGTCGGGCATCGGCGAGGTGGAGTGGTCCGACGCCGGGCGCGTGCTGCTGCTGCGCCTCGCGGCCGACCCGGCGATCGAGTCGTACGACGTCAAGACCGGTAAGTTGCAGTGGCAGCAGCCGGTCGCGCAGGCGCTCGGGCCCGGCATCGACCTGTCGGGCGGGTGGGCGTTCGGCGTGACGGGCGACGACCTCGTCGGCTACGTCGCCCCCTACACCAGCCCGCGCACGAAGAAGCTCTCGTCCTTCGGCCTGTTCTCCGTCAAGATCAGCGACGGCACGGTCAACTGGATGCGCCCGTCGGTCGTGCGCGTCTACCCCAGTGGCAGCCCCGGCTACGCGCCGGTCGTCAGGCCGGTCGACGCGGGCGGCGTGTACGGCGGCTTCGCCAGGCTCGACCCGGTGAGCGGGCGGGTGCTCGGCCAGGTCACCGCCTCCGACGTGCCGGGCTCCGGCTGGTGGCTGGCCTTCCCCGACCGCATGGACCGCCTCGGCTTCCTCAAGCACGGCTCCAAGGGCACCGCCTTCGACCTGGCCTCCGGCGATCCCGCGCCCGCCGACGAGGAGCGGGGCTGGTCGTTCTGCGTCACCGACCCCAAGCCGCTGCCGCTGAAGGCCCAGCCGCAGGGTTTCTACTCCACGGCCGCGCTGTGCCAGTACGACCTGGCCCAAGGCCGCAGGGTGGCGCCCGCGACGGCGCCCCCCGCCTGGTTCACCGGCAGCCAGGACGGCTGGCGGCTGTGGCACGACGAGAAGGGCGCGATCCACGCCGTCAACGACGGCACCCCCACCACTCCCGGCATGTACAGCTAGAGCCGGAAAAACTCCCAAAAAGCAGCACGCTTGGAAGAACCAGCAAACATTCGGCGCGGCAGGCCCGGCCCGGCGGGCCGCCCCGACTGAAATATAGTTCTGGAAGAGTGCTGACAAAGGAGGGGCCATGCCCGAGGCAGTCATCGTCGCCACCGCGCGTTCACCCATCGGACGCGCCTTCAAGGGGTCGCTGAAGGACATCCGTCCCGACGACCTCACCGTCCAGATGATCCAGGCGGCGCTGGCGAAGGTGCCCCAGCTCGACCCCACCACCATCGACGACATCATGCTCGGCTGCGGCCTGCCCGGCGGCGAGCAGGGCTACAACATGGCCCGCGTGGTGGCCGTGCTCATGGGGCTCGACACCGTGCCGGGCACCACGGTCACCCGCTACTGCTCCTCGTCCCTGCAGACCACCAGGATGGCGTTCCACGCCATCAAGGCGGGCGAGGGCGACATCTTCGTGTCC
Organism: Nonomuraea pusilla; assembly: GCF_900109355.1. GTDB lineage: Bacteria > Actinomycetota > Actinomycetes > Streptosporangiales > Streptosporangiaceae > Nonomuraea > Nonomuraea pusilla. The sequence goes on along the minus strand of NZ_FOBF01000001.1, from coordinate 460,727 downwards.
GCCGGTGTCGAGACCGTCTCGCGCTTCGCCAAGGGCAGCTCCGACTCGCTCCCCGACACCATGAACCCGCTCTTCGCCGAGGCCGGGGCCCGCACCGCGACGTTCGCCGAGGGCGGCCGCACCTGGCACGACCCGCGCGAGGACGGCGCCGTGCCCGACGTCTACATCGCGATGGGCCAGACCGCCGAGAACGTCGCCCAGATCAAGGGCGTCACCCGCAAGGAGCAGGACGAGTTCGGCGTCCGCTCGCAGAACCTCGCGGAGAAGGCGCTCGCCGACGGCTTCTGGCAGAAGGACATCACCCCGGTCACCCTGCCCGACGGCACCGTGGTCGCCAAGGACGACGGCCCCCGCCCCGGCACCACGTACGACGCGGTGGCGGCGCTCAAGCCGGTCTTCCGCCCCGACGGCACGGTCACGGCCGGCAACTGCTGCCCGCTGAACGACGGCGCCGCCGCCGTGGTCATCATGAGCGACGTCAAGGCCGCCGAGCTCGGCATCACGCCGCTCGCCCGCATCGTCTCCACCGGCGTGTCGGGGCTGTCGCCCGAGATCATGGGCCTCGGCCCGGTCGACGCCACCAGGCAGGCGCTGGCCAGGGCCGGCATGGCCATCGACGACGTCGACCTGGTCGAGATCAACGAGGCGTTCGCGGCGCAGGTCATCCCGTCGTACCGCGAGCTGGGCATCGACCTCGACCGCCTGAACGTCAACGGCGGCGCGATCGCCGTGGGCCACCCGTTCGGCATGACCGGCGCCCGCATCACGTCCACGCTGCTCAACAGCCTCCAGCACCACGACAAGACCATCGGCCTGGAGACGATGTGCGTGGGCGGCGGCCAGGGCATGGCGATGATCGTGGAGCGCCTCGGCTAGCCCGTGCCTCGTCGGCGTCGAGCCACTCGATGACAACGGGTCGAAGGCGGGCGGGCGGCCTCCCTTCGACCCTTTGGCCCTGCGATGGGCGTCCCCCGCACCCCGAGGACGTCCCGTCTGGAGAAGCAGGGATGGGCCGTCCGGCAGCCGAATCCGTCCGACCGCCGGTCCTCACTGCCGGCCCTGACCGACGACGGCTCGCGGCTGATCGACGCGGAGATCGCCGGACGGTCGCGCTGGGACGCGGGTCAGCCGTGCCGGTCGGGCCCGGCGTGCGACAGCGTGATCCGCATGACGACCCGGCGGTCACGCACCATCGCGGCCCGGTAGTCGTCCCAGTCGGGGTGCTCGCCCGAGACCGAGCGGTAGTACGCCACCAGGTGGTCCATCGCCTCGGGCAGAGCGACGACCTCGGCGGTGCCGTCGATCTGGATCCAGTCGCCGAAGAAGCCGTCGGTGAACGCGCAGAAGGAGACCTGCGGGTCGCGCAGCACGTTGCGCGTCTTCGCGGCGGTCTCCCTCGTGCTGATGACGACGCGGTCGTCGTCGTCGACCGCCGCCAGCACCGGCGACATCTGCGGGCGCCCGTCGCGATGCCGGGTGAGGAGGACGGCTCGATGGTTGGTCCTGAGGAAGTGCAGTGCCTTGTCGAGTTCCATCCCGCCATGATGACGCGCCCGCGCTTGGGGCACGGGCGCGGGGATGGGGCGGGCTCTAGATGAAGCCCATGCGGTTGCGGCGGCGCCGCTCGTGCTCATGGACGATGGCGGCGGCGTAGCCGTGGGACAGCCCGTGCTCGTCGGCGAGCCAGTTGGCTCGCTCGTCGCACCTCAGGAAGGATGGGCCGTTGTCGATGGCTTGGAACCACTCTGGGAGTTCGCGTCCGGTTATCGTCGGAACCCTTGCGATCAGCTTCGTGTGCGTCTCCGGTGAGTGGTTCAAGGACATGGGCACCTCCACGGATTGGCTCCTTTGCTTGACACTGCAACACCTCTCCGGGAATCGCAACCCCCTCCACAGGCATCAGTCCGTGACGGCAGGTAGATTTTCGGTCGCGCACGGAAAGGGCCCCGCCGGTCGGCGGGGCCCTCCGGACACGGGGAGTGCGGCTGTCAGTCGCTGTCAGTGAAGTAGCTGATGAAGCGCAGCACCTCGAGGTAGATCCACACCAGGCTCAGCGTGAGCCCGAAGGCGCACTGCCAGGCGAACTTGTCGGGGGCGCCCTGCCTGACGCCCTGCTCGATCGAGTCGAAGTCGAGCAGCAGGAAGAAGCAGCCGATCAGGATCATGACGATGCTGACGCCCCAGCCGAGCGGGCTGTCGGTGCGCAGGCCGAGCCCGCCGGGGACGAAGAAGCCGACGACGAAGTTGACCAGCAGCAGGCCGACCACCGCCATGACGGCGGCCAGGCCGTACTTGACCAGTTTCGGCGTGACCCTGACGACGCGCAGCGCGTACACGGTCAGGACGGCGCCGAAGGCGAACGCCGTGCCGAGCACCGCCTGGAACACGATGCCGCTGATCATCCCCTCGAACAGGGCGCTGACCGTGCCGAGGAAGACGCCTTCGAACAGGGCGTAGCCGAGGATGAGCGCCGGGTTCGTGCTCTGCGTGAACGAGGCGATCAGGCCGAGGACCAGCGCCACGATGGCCGCGCCGATGGCCACGCCCGGCGGGACGCCGAGGATCCATGAGGCGGCGGCCGCGGCGACCAGCGTGCCCAATGTGAGGAAGCCGCGGACGACGACGTCGTCGAGCGTCATCGTCCGGTACGCGGGGCGGGCGGGGGGCGCGTACGAGGGGGCGTCGTACATGTTCTGCAGCAGGTCAGGCGACGGCGCGGGGCCCGCCCATCCCGCGGACTGCCGCGACCTGCTGAATACGGGGTTCTTACTCTCCATCGCTGCCTCCTGTGACGCCGAGCCTGCGGGGGCCGGGCGGCACCCAGGTCAACTTCACGCTCGAGTTTCGGGACTTCGGCAGCGATGACAACGAACGTGTCGGCCGGCGAGTTCCCAAGGTCATCCGGGATCGGTCGGGGAAGGGGGTGTTTCCAAAGGTAGAAGCAGGTGCCCCCGGCGGGATTCGAACCCGCACGTCAACCCTTTTAAGGGGTTTGCCTCTGCCATTGGGCTACGGGGGCGCCGCAATCATACGAAACGGACCATGCTTCCGAGGAGCACAACTTCGCATCATGCGTCACAACTGTGAAGTCTGCGGTGAAGTGCCAGGGGTTCAGTGACTATGTCCGGGAAGAGCAAGCCATGGGGATGATCCAGTCAGCGAGGGAATTGACCGAGCTTCGACGGCCTCGGCCTCGATGGTGACGGACTCTCCTGAACCTGGCAAATGCCCACGTACAGGGGTGTACGGGGCGCGCAGCACGTCCCCCGTTAAGCCGGGGAGGGAGCGCGGGGCCCTTCGCCGGCGACCGGCCCGGAGCAGCCGTGAGGGGGTCATGGCCGCCTCTCCCGGGCGGGAGAGGGTCAAGGGATGGCCGGAGGCGTCGGAGGCGGGGAGCCGCACCCTCAGGCCGGTCCGGACGGCGGGCAGCGCGGGATGCGGTGCGCCCGGCAGGTCGCGGGCGACGCCTGGCGATCCGGTCAAAGCAGGTCCGGTTCGACGGGGCGGAAGGTGATCTCGGACTCCAGCCGGGCGCCGACCGCCGCGAGCCTGCGCGTGAGGGCGGCGACGTCGGCGTCCTTCGGCAGCTCGACGTCGGCGATGAGGACGTACAGGCGGCCGGTGAGCCTGGTGCTCATGCCGGTGATGTCGCCGCCCTCGGCCGCGAGCACGGCGCTGACGGCCGAGACGATGCCGGGACGGTCGGGGCCGTGCACGGTCAGGACGTGGGCGGACCCGCGTGCACCGGGACGGAAGTGGCGGCGCGCCTCGATGGCGGAGGCGGTGACGACGAGGTCGGGGGCGCACAGGCGCTTGCGCAGGTCGGCGGGTTCGAGGTCGCCCGAGACCAGCAGCATCATGGCGACGTGGCCGCCGAGCAGGGTCATGGTGGAGTCCTGGATGTTGACGCCGCAGTCGGCGAGCGAGCCGGTGACTGCGGCGATCACGCCGGGCCGGTCCACGCCGAGCACGGTCACCGCTGACAGCCCCACCCCTTGTGTCCCTTCCGCTCGCGACCACGGGCGCCGAAGCGCCCCGGTGACGGATCACCGGGGCGCCGCCGTTCCCGGACCGACCGCCGCTGCCGGCTAACGGTGAGTCGTCGCCACCGCCGCCCTGAAGTCTTCGCGCGGGTGCTCCATCTCACCCAGGGAGATGGTCTCCCGCTTGAAGAACAGGGCCAGGGTCCAGTCGACGACGACGCGAACCTTGCGATTCAGCGTCGGCACCCGGGACAGATGGTAGGTGCGGTGCATGAACCACGCAGGGAATCCGCGAAGCTTGATGCCGTAGACGTTCGCGACCCCCTGGTGGAGCCCCAGCCCGGCGACCGACCCGACATACTTGTGGCGGTATTGCACCAGTTGCTGGCCGCGCAGGTACCGGACGATGTTGTCGCCCAGCACCCGCGCCTGGCGGACGGCGTGCTGCGCGTTCGGAGCGCAGTACTGGCCGGGGTTGGTGACGTCGGGCACGCCGGCCGCGTCGCCCGCGGCGAAGGCGCCCTCGGCGCCCGCCACCGTGAGCATCGCCGTGGTCTTGATGCGCCCGCGCTCGTCGAGCGGCAGGTCGCTGTCCTTGACGACCGGGCTCGGCTTGACGCCCGCCGTCCAGACGAGGGTTTCGGCGTCGAACTCGGTGCCGTCGGAGAGCACGACGTGGCCGCCCACGCACGACTCGAGCCGGGTGTCGAGCTTGACCTCGATGCCGCGCTCGCGCAGCTGCTCCAGCGTCCACCTGCCCATCTCGGGCCCGACCTCGGGCAGCACGCGGTTGGTCGCCTCGACGAGCACCCAGCGCACGTCCGAGGGCCCGATGTTGCGGTAGTAGCGGGTGGAGTCCTTGGCCATGTCCTCCAGCTCGGCGAGCGCCTCGACGCCCGCGAAGCCGGCGCCGACCACCACGAAGGTCAGGGCCCTTCGCCGCACCTCCGGGTCGTCGGTGGACTCCGCCACGTCGAGCAGGTGCAGGACGCGGTTGCGCAGCGCGATGGCCTCGCCGACCGTCTTGAAGCCGATGCCGATGTCGGTCAGGCCGGGGATCGGCAGGGTGCGCGAGATCGAGCCGGCCGCCATGACGATGACGTCGTAGGCCACCTCACGGGCCTCGCCCTCGGCCGGCTGGAACGTGACAGTGTGCTCGCCGTGGTTCACCTTGGTGACCGTGCCGTTGAGGATGCGCACGCCGGGCAGGATGCGCCGCAGCGGCGCGACGACGTGCCGCGGCGAGAGGTTACCCGCGGCCGCCTCCGGCAAGAAGGGCTGGTACGTCATGTAGGACTGGGGGTCGATGATCGTGACGCGAACCTCGCCGGCGCGCAGTTCCCGGTGGAGCCGGCGCTGCAGCCGCAGCGCGGTGTACAGGCCGACGTATCCGCCGCCGACGATCACGATGTGCTTGTTCATCCTGAGGCCCCATCCCTCGTGGAGTGCTTGTGAAAGCATTCACAAGCTTACGTCAAGCGCGCTTGATGGCTCCAACCCGGGGGTGGTGGGACGCGTCACACAGCCAGTGACCTGGCCCTGGTGAAGATCTCGTCGAGCATCGGGGCGGTGACCCGCCCGGTGAACGTGTTCTGCTGACTCGGGTGGTAGCAGCCGAGCAGCGTGACCGGCCGGTCGCCGTGCGGGACGGCCACCTCGACGCCGTGGCCGAAGGCCGGCCTCGACCGCGGCAGCGCGTACCCGGCCTCGCGCAGGGCCGGCCAGACCGCCTGCCAGGCGAACCCGCCGAGCGCCACCACCACCCGCACCGTCGGGGCGACCAGCGCCACCTCCCGCGCCATCCACGGCAGGCAGGCGGCGCGCTCCTGCGGCGTCGGCTTGTTGGCGGGCGGCGCGCAGCGCACCGCCGCGAGCACCCGCGCCCCCCTCAGCGCCTGCCCGTCGCCCGCGTGGGTGCTCGTCTCCTGGGCGGCCCACCCGCAGCGGTGCAGCGAGGCGAACAGCCAGTCGCCGCTGCGGTCGCCGGTGAAGATCCGGCCGGTCCTGTTCCCGCCGTGCGCGGCCGGCGCCAGCCCCACGATCAGCAGGCTCGGCCGCTCGTCACCCCAGCCCGGGACGGGACGGCCCCAGTACGTCTCGTCCGCGAACGCGCGCCGCCGCACCGTGGCGACCTCTTCCCGCCAGTCCACCAGGCGCGGGCAGGCACGGCAGACCGACTGCCTGGCCGTGAGCTCCGCGAGGGTGCTGCTGGTGCCGGCGAGGCGGCGCACGTCCGCGGGGTCATGGGCGACCGGGGTGCCGGCGGTCGCGGGATCTCCTGGCCAGCCACTTCCGGGAGGTACGAAGCTCATGACACCGATGGTGCCCGATCCCCCTGACCACCCTGGACCGGCCCGTCACCCGGCGGAACCGCCGGCCGTCCGATCGGCCGGGAACCGCCCGCGACGGTGGTCACCGTCGACCGGCGCGACTCCCGGGCGACCGGTCATCCGGACCGCCCGGCACGGGGCCGGCCCGTCGGGGAGGCGCTGGGCGACGCGGCGGGGGCCTCGCTGGGTGACGCGCTCGCCTCCGGCTCCTCCGGCGTGGCCCGCGCCATCGGCTCCTGCGACGGGGAGGCGGTCGGGCAGGGCGTCGCCGTCGGCGTGGAACCGTCCTGCTCGTCCTGCGGGACCAGCGGGAGCGGGTAGCGGTTCAGTATCGGCTCGCCGCACGAGCGATCGACGGTGTAGCCGTAGCTCTCGGGCTCGGTGGTGACCGGCTTGCCGTCCTGGTCGTACAGGTAGACGTCGGTCAGCGGGGTGCCGTCCTTGGCGTACGGCTTGATGTTGTAGACCCCGTCGCCGGCGGAGACCGTGTTGACGTAGACGTCCGGCGGCGACTGGGAGGAGGCGTAGCGGCTCGTGTCGTCGTTCCACTCGGCGGCCTGCATCAGCCCGAGGAGCAGGGCCACGGCGGCGACGGCGTTGACGCCCGCCGCCGCGAGCAGCACCGCCCGCCCCCGGTGCCGCCGCCTGCCGAACCAGACCGACACGTACACGGCGGCGGCCACCACCACCCAGTCCACGACGCCCTGCGGGGCGATGCGTCCCGAGCTCGTCACCGAGACCAGGATCATGGCCAGCAGGTAGCCGCGCAGCACCCACCAGCCGGGCCTCAGCTCGGGCAGGAAGCCGACCAGGCCGCGGTAGGGGGCGTGGCGCAGCAGCGACCGGTGCGCGTCCCGCGCCCACCCCCTGGCCCGCGCGCGCGGCCCAGGACGGCGCCCCACGCCGCCGTGCGGGCGCCCGCCGTAGGCGGCCACCAGTTCCTCGGCGTACGCCTCCGGCGGCCCGAGCCGCTCCTCCAGCGGCACGCCGGACTCCGCCGCGATCTCGGCCAGATGGTCGTCGAGGTCCTCCAGCAGTTCCTCGCGTTCCGGGTGGTCGGCCAGGGCCGCACGCACGGCCCGTGCGTACTGGTCGATCGTCATGACTGCCCCTCCTTGAGCAGGGAGGCCATGGTGGCCGCGAACGAGTTCCAGGTCTTGGCCGACGAGGCGTACATGGTCCTGCCGACCTCGTTGAGCCCGTAGTACTTGCGGTGCGGCCCCTCGTCGGAGGCCACGACGTACGACGTCAGCGCGCCCGCCTTGAACAGGCGGCGCAGCGTGCCGTACACCGAGGCGTCGCCCACCTCGTCGAGTCCCGCCTCCCTGAGGCGTCGTACGACGTCGTAGCCGTAGCCGTCGCGTTCGGAGAGGACCGCCAGGACGGCCAGGTCGAGCACGCCCTTCAGGAGCTGGCTGCTGTCCACGCAATGCACACTACTGTGCAAAGCACAGTAGTGGCAACACGAAAAAACCGGGCGGCGCCGGATGGCACCGCCCGGTTCAGCACATGTCAGCACATGTGGTTCAGCGGACCTTACGCGTCAGCGGAGGCCGGGCAGGTCGCCGAGTAGTTGGCGACGCCGGAGCTGACCGCGTTCGGGCTCACGACGACGAGCTCGATGGTGCCCTTCGTCTCCTTGGCGCTCTGGGTGCCGCCGACGCCCCAGGTGACGTCGAGGTCGCCGTTCACCTGACGCTCCAGGACGTTGACGTCCTTCACGCCGTTGACGACCCAGTAGTACTTCACCGTGGTGGGCGCGGTGCTGTGCAGGGTGGCCTTGAAGTCCACGCCGGGACCGCGGCCGTCCTTGCACATGTCGTTGCGCTGGCCGGCGACGGAGACGGACGAGACCGTCACCTTGGCCTGGCAGGCCGCGTACGACTGCGTGATCGTGTCGCTGTTGACCTGTCCGGTCACGGTCAGGGTGATCTTGCCGCCCTTGGCCGCCTCACCGGCGAGCGCCTGCTCGGGCAGCGCGACGGTCTTGGTGCCGGCCTCGGAGAAGACCGTCTCGCCCTTGAGGACGGACGTGCCGTTCACCTGCCAGGTCCACTGCACCCGCGAGGCGCCGGTGGTGCTCACGCTGGCGTGCGCGCCGACCTTGCAGGTGTCGTGGTTGGTGGCGGTGACCAGGTTGCTCACCGACACCTTGGCGGCCGGAGCCGGCTGGGAGTCCTTGCACCAGACCTTGTAGTAGGCGCGGTTGGAGGACGTGCGGTCGGGGCCGAGGATCTCCAGCTGGGCCCAGCCACGCTGGCTGTGCCGCGGGGAGATGTCGAAGCCGACCTTGCGCTTGCTCCAGACCTTGACCTTGCCGCCGTCGACGACCTCGCCGTTCAGCACCCAGCGGTAGCGGACCCAGGCGGGCCTGCTGGTCTCGATCAGGCCGACGAAGTCGATCCCGTTGTTCGGGGTGCACGGACCGGCGTAGCTCGCCGGGTCGGCCCAGGCGCGGGCCGAGACCGTGAGGTCCTTGTCGTTGTGGACACCGCTCATGTCGTTGTCCACGCAGGCGACCGAGAAGTAGCCCTTCTTGGACGTGACCTTCTTCGGGCCGAGGACCTGGATGGCCTCCCAGCCCTTCACGTTGCCCTTGAAGGTGATCGACTCGGAGACCTTCACCGACTTGGTCCCGTGGCCCTTGAGCTTGACCACCTGGACCTTGCCCTTGGACCCGTCACCGTGGAGCCAGCGGTAGGCGAGTTCGGTCTTGCCCTTGACCGGGACCTTGATCGTGGACGTGAAGTTGACCTTGACCGGGCAGCCACCCTCGTAGTCGCCGGTCGACGCCTTCGGCGCGGACACCGAGAGCTTCGACTTCGACGCGGCCGAGGCGGCCGAGGTGGTGGTCTTGCCGGCCGTGGCCGAGGTGGCCGCCTGAGCGGGGCTCGACACGAGCCCGGCGGCCATGGTGGCCAGCACCGCGGAAGCGCCGAACGCCGCCGCTCTCCGCGCTAACCCAACAGACATCATGTGAGAGTGCTCCATTCCGTGAGGGAAAAGACGCGCTCGGGAACGGTCGCCATGCCGGCACCTTCCGTGCACAGCTATATGGCAAAGCCCCCGTAATGCCCCTTTACCTAATCACAACCATGATTGCACGCTCAACACAAGCGATGAAGCGGTAATTACGTCATTCAGCCATCAATAGGACGAATCGACCAGGCAATCCCATCGAGGATGTCGTGTTCGCTGACGACGACCTGCGAAAACGCGAATCGCCGTACGATCCGGTCAAGAATTAGCGCACCCGCGCCAATCACGTCAACACGCCCGGGATGCATCACCGGAACCGCCGCCCGCTCACCATGGGTCATCGCGAGCAGCCGCCGCGTCACGTCGTGCACCTGTTCCGCGGAAATCCGCGAGTGATGAATCTTCTCCGCGTCGTACGCGGAAAGCCCCAGAGCGATGCCCGCCACCGTCGTGACCGACCCCGCCAGGCCCACGAGCGTACGCGCCTCGCGCACCGGCACCGCCGCCTCCACCCGGTCGAGCGCCGCCTCCACGTCCGCCACCACCGACTCCAGGGCGGTGGCCGACGGCGGGTCGCCCGCGTCACGCAGGTGCCGCTCCGTCAGGCGTACGCAGCCGATGTCGACCGACAGCGCCGACTCGGCGTGCTCGGTGCCCACCACGAACTCCGTGGAACCGCCCCCGATGTCCACCACGAGGTACGGCGGCAGCGGCCCGCCCGGCGCGCCCGTCTCCGGCGACAGCCGCAGCAGCCCCCTCGTCGCGCCCACGAACGACAGCTCGGCCTCCTCGGCGCCCGAGACCACCTCGGGCGCCACGCCGAAGATCTCGCGGACGCCGTCGGCGAACTCCTGCCGGTTCTCCGCGTCACGCGTCGCGCTCGTGGCCACCACCCGCGTCGCCACCGCGCCGTGCTCGTCGATCAGCTTCCGGTACGCCCGCATCGCCGCGAACGTCCGCTCCAGCGCGTCGGGGGCGAGCCTGCCGGTGCGGTCGACGCCCTGGCCCAGGCGCACGATCTCCATCCGCCGCTCGACGTCGGTCAGCTCCTGCCCCACCACGTCGGCGATCAGCAGGCGCACCGAGTTGGTGCCGCAGTCGACAGCCGCTACACGCATGGTCCGTCACTCCACCAGTCGGGGAGGGCGTCGAGCGCCTCCCTGCCGAACGGGTTCGACCCGGGCGCCGCCAGCTCGTGCGCGACGAGCGCGTGCAGGCACTTGACCCGCAGCGGCATGCCCCCCGTGCTCTGCATGTCGCGCGGCAGCGGCTCCAGGCCCTGCTCCTCGGCCGCCCTGTCGCGCCTGGCCACGTAGTCGTCGTGCGCGGCCTGGTAGGCGGCGGCCAGCTCGGGCTCGGTGGCGAGCCTGGCCTGCATCTCCCGCATCAGGCCCGAGCCCTCCAGGGTGCCGATGGCCGAGGCGGCCTTCGGGCAGGTCAGGTAGTACAGGGTGGGGAAGGGCGAGCCGTCGGGCAGCCGGGGCGCGGTCTCCACCACATCGGGATTGCCGCACGGGCACCGGTGCGCCACCTCGCGCAGCCCCCTCGGCGGGCGCCCGAGCTGCCGCTCGACCGCCTCGACGTCCTTACTGTCCAACGCTCTCCTTCTCGACGGCGCGGCGGCCCGTGCCCTTGTCGGCCGCCTCCACCGACTCCCAGAGCGTCTGGTACCACGGCGGCGGCGCCGGCCGCTTCACGGCCGCCTGCTCCTTGCCCTGCTCGGGCTCCATCACCACGAAGCACTTCTCGCCTGGGCCGCAGTAGTGCAGCCGTTCCTTGGCCGTCCGCTTGATCCAGTTGGGGTCCTGGACCTGCCGGTCGCGGGCGAGCAGCGTCTGCCGCTCCGCCTCGACCCTGGACTTCTCCGCCCGCAGCTCGGCGATGCTGCGGCGCAGGCTGATGTATTCGCGCACAGGGTAGGCCAGGCTCATCGCGATCGCGCACACCACCACCGCCAGGATGGCGGCCCGCCCGGTCAGCTGCGGCCTCTTCGCCAATTGCCGAACACCCCCTCACGTACGGCCCGTGGCACGAGCCCGTGCCACGGGCCGTACCCGAACCTAGCGCTGGAAACGCGGGAACGCGCCGCGACCCGCGTAACGGGCGGCGTCGTCGAGCAGCTCCTCGATGCGCAGCAGCTGGTTGTACTTGGCCACGCGGTCGGAGCGGGCCGGGGCGCCCGTCTTGATCTGACCGCAGTTCACGGCCACGGCGAGGTCGGCGATCGTGGTGTCCTCGGTCTCGCCGGAGCGGTGGCTCATCATGCAGCGGTAGCCGCTCCTGTGGGCCAGGTCGACGGCGTCGAAGGTCTCGGTGAGCGTGCCGATCTGGTTCACCTTGACCAGCAGGGCGTTGGCCACGCCCTGCCTGATGCCGCGCTCCAGCCGCTCGGGGTTGGTGACGAACAGGTCGTCGCCGACGAGCTGGACGCGGTCGCCCAGCGCCTCGGTGATGGCCTTCCAGCCCTCCCAGTCCTCCTCGTCGAGGGGGTCCTCGATGGAGACCAGCGGGTAGTTGTCGACCAGGTCGGTGTAGAAGGCGACGAGCTCCTGCGCCGACAGGCCCTTGCCGTCGATCGTGTAGACGCCGTCCTTGTGGAACTCGGACGCCGCCACGTCGAGGGCCAGCGCGACGTCCTCGCCCGGCCGGTAGCCGGCCCGCTCGATCGCGACGAGGATGAGGTCGAGGGCGTCGCGGTTGGACGGCAGGTTGGGGGCGAAGCCGCCCTCGTCGCCCAGGCCGGTGGCGTAGCCCTTCTCCTTGAGCACGCCCTTCAGCGCGTGGTAGACCTCGGTGCCCATGCGCACCGCCTCGCGGAACGACTCCGCGCCGATCGGGGCGATCATGAACTCCTGGATGTCGACGTTCGTGTCGGCGTGGGCGCCGCCGTTGAGGATGTTCATCATCGGCACGGGCAGCACGTGGGCGTTGGGGCCGCCCAGGTAGCGGAAGAGCGGCAGGTCGGCGCTGTCGGCCGCGGCCTTGGCGACGGCCAGCGAGACGCCCAGGATGGCGTTGGCGCCCAGCTTCGACTTGTTGGGCGTGCGGTCCAGATCGATCATGATCTGGTCGATGATGCGCTGGTCCTCGGCCTCGACGCCGCTGATCTCCTCGAAGATCTCGTCGGTGACGGACAGCACCGCCTTCTCGACGCCCTTGCCGCCGTAGCGATCGCCGCCGTCACGCAGCTCCACGGCCTCGAACTGGCCGGTGGACGCACCGCTCGGCACGGCGGCGCGGCCGCTGCTGCCGTCGTCGAGCACCACCTCGACCTCGACCGTCGGGTTGCCCCGAGAGTCGAGGATCTCGCGAGCGTAAACGACCTCGATGGTAGCCACGGGATGCGCTCCTCAATCGAAAGGCAATATGCCTTCAGAGCCTATCGGTACGCCCGCCGGCCGGAGCGACGCGGCTCAGGAACCGCCCTGCTCGCTGCGCTCCCAGGCGCGCACCCTGTCGCGGTAGGCGCGGGCGACGGCCCGCAGCTCGGCCTCCGGGTCGAGGCCCGCCGCGGCGGCCCTGCGCACCAGGTCGAACAGCTCCCTGCCGACGCCCTGGCCGACGGCCGCGGCCAGCGACTCGGGCGCACCCGAGCGCCCGGCCCTGCTGAGGAGCTGCGCGGCCAGCGACAGCGCCGGCTGGCCCATCGGCACGCCGTCGAGCGGCGACTCGCCGCCCTTCGCGGCCCGCTCGGCCGCCTTGATGGCGTCCCAGTTGTCGGCCACCTCGTCGGCGCTCTCGGCCCGCACCGAGCCGAAGACGTGCGGGTGGCGGCGCACCAGCTTCTCGACGATGCCCGCCGCGACGTCGTCCATGTCGAAGTCCTCGGCCACGCGGGCGTGGAAGACCACCTGGAGCAGCAGGTCGCCCAGCTCCTCGCGGAGCGCCGGGTAGTCGCCCTCCTCGAGGGTCTCCAGCACCTCGTACGCCTCTTCGAGCAGGTACGGCACCAGCGACTCGTGGGTCTGCTTCCGATCCCACGGGCACTCCCTGCGCAGGCGGTCCATCACCGCCACCAGGTCGAGCACCCGGGCGCCCGGCAGGTCGTACGAGCCGGGCACGACCTCGATCAGCGGCGGCTCGTCCAGCGCGATCGCGGCGTGCCCCACGGCGCGCATGAAGCCCTCGTCGTCCTCGGCCAGCCACACGACCGTCTCCGCGACCGCCCTCCTCGCCAGCGCGGCCGGGTCGGGGGTGACGACCTCGACCGCGACCCCGGCCTCGCCCAGGTACGGCAGCAGCGGATGGGCGTCGGACCCGGCCAGCACCCGGCCGGACCGCAGCGCCTCCCACGCCCGGTGGCTGAGCAGCCCCGGCGCGACCCTGGGCGAGGTGGTGACGACGACGAGCGGCACGGGTCAGCCCTGCTGCTGCTGCGGCGGCTGCTCCGCGACCTTGCCGAAGCGGCCCGGGTCGACGAAGCCCTGCTGGGTGAACTGGCCGTAGCGCGGGCTGTAGAGCGGCTTGATCGAGGACAGCTCCTTGGTGAAGCGGTCCTGGGCGCCCTGGTCCTGGGCGCCGCCGAACTGGTTGCGCACCTTCACCGCACCCAGCTCGGCCCGCAGGTAGCCGCGCGCGTTGCCCGGCGCGACGCCCTTGGACAGCAGGTTGACCTCGGGCGAGCCGTACTGGCCCGGGTCCTGCAGCGCCTTGTCGATCTCCGACTCGCTGACCTGGATCTTGTACTTCGCGCCGAGCTGGCGGAACACGCTCTCGTTCGCCATCCGGTAGAGCACGAACTGGGCCACCGGCACCCCGAGCTGCTCCGGCTCGATGTTGGCGCGCTTGAGCGCCGCCTGGTACTCCTCGACGTTTGTGGTCAGATCGCGCGTCGAGATGCGCTCGTCACCGACCACCGCGGCGGCGCCGGCCCCCACGGGCGAAGAGCAGGCGGTCAGGGCGATGCCCACCGCGGCAGCGGCCACAGCCACTCGAATCGTCTTCACGTTCGTCCCTTTCCGACAAAAACCGCCGCTAGCTTACCCGCGCGGGCTCGAGGAACATCGCCTCGACCAGGTCACCGCACCATTTGAGCAGATCGAGGTCGCGGAGCGGCTGCCCGCCCAGCGGCTTGGTCTTGGGCACCGGCACGAGCAGGGTCTCGGCCGCCTGCTTGTATATCGCCTTCCTGTACAGCCGGTCGAGCCTGACCTGCTGCGACTCCCTCAGTCTGGCCGGGCCGAACTTGATGTTCTGGCCCTGCAGGGTGACGTCCGTCAGCCCCGCCCTGCGCGCCTTGATGCGGAAGCGGGCGACCTCCAGCAGGTTCTCCACCTCGACCGGCGGCTTGCCGTAGCGGTCGGTCAGCTCGGCGCGCACCTCGTCGATGTCGCTCTCCTGCGCGATCGCCGCGATGCGCTTGTACGCCTCCAGCCGCAGCCGCTCGGACGTGACGTAGTCGTGCGGGATGTGGGCGTTGACCGGCAGCTCCACCTTGACGTCGGGCTGCTCCTCCTGCACCTCGCCGGACAGCTTGGCCTTCTGCTCCTTCACCGCCTCGCTCATCAGCCGCACGTACAGGTCGAAGCCGACGCCCGCGATGAAGCCCGACTGCTCCGCGCCGAGCACGTTGCCCGCGCCGCGGATCTCCAGGTCCTTCATGGCGACGTACATGCCGGCGCCCATCTCGGTGTGCTGCGAGATCGTGGCCAGGCGCTCGTGCGCGGTCTCGGTGAGCGGCTTCTCCGGCGGGTACAGGAAGTAGGCGTAGCCGCGCTCCCTGCCCCGCCCGACGCGGCCCCTGAGCTGGTGCAGCTGCGACAGGCCGTAGTTGTCCGCCCGGTCGACGATGAGCGTGTTGGCGTTGGGCACGTCGAGGCCCGACTCGACGATCGTGGTGGAGACGAGCAGGTCGTACTCCCGCTCCCAGAACCCCACCATGATCTTCTCGAGCTGGCTCTCGTTCATCTGGCCGTGCGCCACCGCGACCCGCGCCTCCGGCACCAGCTCCTTCAGCCGCGCCGCCACCCTGTTGATCGAGGCCACCCGGTTGTGGACGAAGAAGATCTGGCCGTCGCGCATCAGCTCGCGCCTGATCGCGGCCGCGATCTGCTTCTCCTCGTACGGCCCCACGAACGTGAGGATCGGGTGCCGCTCCTCGGGCGGGGTGAGGATCGTGGACATCTCGCGGATGCCGGTGAGGCCCATCTCCAGCGTGCGCGGGATCGGCGTCGCCGACATGGCCAGCACGTCCACCTGCGTGCGCAGGTGCTTCATGGCCTCCTTGTGCTCGACGCCGAACCGCTGCTCCTCGTCGATGATGATCAGGCCGAGGTCCTTGAACCTGACCTCGGGGCTGAGCAGGCGGTGCGTGCCGATGACGACGTCCACCGCGCCGGTCCTGACCCCCTCCAGCGTGGCCGCCACGTCGGCGTCGGTCTGGAAGCGCGACACCGGCTTCAGCGTGACGGGGAAGCTGGAGAACCGCTCGGTGAACGTGGACATGTGCTGCTGCACCAGCAGGGTCGTGGGCACCAGCACCGCCACCTGCTTGCCGTCCTGCACCGCCTTGAAGGCGGCGCGCACCGCGATCTCGGTCTTGCCGTAGCCGACGTCGCCGCAGATCAGGCGGTCCATCGGGACGGGACGCTCCATGTCGCGCTTGACCTCGTCGATGGCCGCGAGCTGGTCGGACGTCTCCGCGTACGGGAAGGCGTCCTCCATCTCGCGCTGCCACGGCGAGTCGGGCGAGAACGGGTGCCCGGGCGAGGCCATGCGGGCGGAGTACAGCCTGATCAGCTCGCCGGCGATCTCCTTGACCGCCTTCTTCGCCCTGGACTTCGCCTTCGCCCAGTCGGCGCCGCCCATGCGGTTGAGGGTGGGCGCCTCGCCGCCGACGTAGCGGGTGACCTCGTCGAGCTGGTCGGTGGGGACGTACAGGCGGTCGCCCTTGGCGTACTCGATGACGAGGTACTCGCGGGTGGCGCCCTGCACGGTGCGCTGCACCATCTCCACGTAGCGGCCGACGCCGTGCTGCTCGTGCACGACGTGGTCGCCGACCTTGAGCTGGAGCGGGTCGACCATGTTGCGCCTGCGCGACGGCAGGCGGCGCATGTCCTTCGTGGACGCCTTCTGCCCGACCAGGTCGAGATGGGTGAGCACGGCCAGGCGCGGCGTCACGAACCCGTGCTCGATCAGGCCCGTCGTGACGTGCACGACCTTCGGCTCCGGCGCCTCGTCGAGGAACTGCTGGAGCCTCGCGGGGACGTCCACGCCGCGCAGCAGCTCCGCCATGCGCTCGGCGGGGCCGTGGCCCTCGCTCACCAGCACGACCGCCTTGTCGTCGGCCAGCCAGCCCTTGATGTCGGCCAGCGCCTTCGCGGTGTCGCCCCGGTACGCCTCGCAGTCCTGCGCGTCGAGCTCCACCCCGGTGCCGAACGGCGCCATCGTCCACCACGGCTGCCCCAGCGCCGCTGCCTTCTCCCGGATCTCCTCCAGCGTCCTGAACGCCGCCGCGCCGAGGTCGATCGGCGCCTCGCCGCCCGCCGCCGCGTTGATCCACGACGCCTCAAGGAACTCCTGCGAGGTGCGCACCAGCTCCTCGGCGCGCCCCCTGATGCGCTCGGGGTCGCACACGAACACGGCCGACCTGGCGGGCAGGTGGTCGAGCAGGAGGTCCATCTCCCCCGCCAGCACCGGCGCGAACGCCTCCATGCCCTCGACCGGCGTGCCGTCGGCGAGCTGGTCGAGCACCTCGGCCAGCGCCGGGTGCCGCTGGGCCAGCTCCGCCGCCCGCGCCCGCACCTCGGGGGTGAGCAGCAGCTCGCGGCACGGCGGCGCGAAAAGGCCGCCCTCGGCGGCCTCCAGCGACCGCTGGTCGGCCACCTTGAACCAGCGGATCTCCTCGACCGTGTCGCCCCAGAACTCCAGCCGCAGCGGGTGCTCCTCGGTGGGCGGGAACACGTCGAGCAGTCCGCCGCGCACGGCGACCTCGCCGCGCTTCTCCACCATGTCGACCCGGTGGTAGCCGTTCGTCACCAGCCGGTCGACGACGTCGTCGAGGTCGGCGTCGTCGCCCGCGCGCAGCCTGATCGGCTCCAGGTCGCCGAGCCCCTTGACGATGGGCTGCAGCAGCGCCCTGACCGGCGCGACGACGACGCTGAGCGGGCCCGCGGCGGAGTCGCCCTTCACCGGGTGCGCGAGCCGCCTGAGCACCGCCAGCCGCTGGCCCACCGTGTCGCTGCGCGGCGACAGGCGCTCGTGCGGCAGGGTCTCCCAGGCCGGGAAGACGGCCACGGAGCCGGGCTCCATGAGGCTGGTCAGCGCCGCCGCGAGGTCCTGGGCCTCCCGCTCGGTGGCGGTGACGGCGAGGACGGCGCGGCTGTCGCGCCCCGCCAGCGCGGCCACGCCGAACGGCCGCAGCGCGGCCGGAGCCACCAGCGCGACGTCGCCGCCCTCCTCCAGGGCGGCGGTCAGCGCAGGGTCGGTGACAACGAGGTCAAGCAGCCCGGAAAGACTCATCAGATACGCCCACAGCCCCACGACGGCAACACGACTACCCCCGGCCGTGTCAGGTCGCGGGGGTCGGGTCACAGCCTACTCGCCCACGGGCCCCCGCTCGCTGACGGAGCACCCGGAGTCCTCGTGGCCGCGCACCCCGTCGCCGCGCACCCCGTCGCCGCGCACCCCGTCGCCGCGGACCTCCGGGTCGGGGACCTTGTAGCCCGGGATCGACGGCCAGCGCACCGTCAGGACGACCGACTCCTCCTCGGCCCGCCACGAGTGGTCGACGCCCCTGCCCCACACCACGTAGTCGCCGCGCTTGGACAGCAGCACGCTGCGCCCCGGCAGCTCCACCCGGAACCTGCCGCTGATCAGCACCAGCAGGGCCGTGCGCGCCTCGCCGCGCACCCACTGCGCCCGCTCGTCGCCCGGCGCGTGCACGCCCCACTTGATCTCGACGTCGGCGCTGTGCCGCGGGTCGCCCGGGGGCCTGAAGTGGCCGAGGAGCCAGCCGGCGTCGGCCGCCCCGTCGACGTCGGCGTTGCCGACGTAGACCCCCTGCCCCACGGGCCCGCCACTCTCGCTCGTCACTGGGTCGTCCACGGCCCAGGACGCTAGCAGGGGCCGGAGGAGGGTACGTCCATCACGCAGAGACGACGACTGGCTACTGTAGGTGACATGTCTGAGGTGAGATCGGTCGCCGAGAGAGGCGACCTCTTCGGTCAGCGGGTCCGCGAGCACTGGGCGGGGCAGTTCGGCAGGCGGCTGGACGTCCTGGTCGCCGGGTGCGCGCACGGCGAGCCGCTCGGCCTGGAGCGGGTCGAGACGCGCGCCACCGGGGCCGACGAGGACCTCCCGGCCATCAGGATGGCGCTGGCCGAGCGGTCCGACCTGGTCAGCTGGGCCCTGGGCGACCTGCGCTGCGTGCCGATGCCGCCGAGGTCGTACGACGTGATCCAGCTGTCGTTCCTGCTGGAGCGCATCCGCCACGCGGAGCTGGTGTTCGACCGCATGCTGCGCGCCCTGCGGCCGGGCGGCCTGGTGCTGCTGCGCATGCGCGACCGCGAGTCGGCGTACGGCGTGGTCGACAGGTTCGCGCCGTCCTGGCTGCGCCGCCTGCTGTGGCGGCCTGCGGCGGGGCCCGGCGCGCCGCTGCCCGCCGTGTACGAGCCGCTGACGTCCGCCGACGGCATGCACGCGTTCTGCCTGAGCAGGGGCCTGCTGATCCTCGACGAGGAGCGGGCGGGCGGCGGCGCGGCGGCGGCGACGAGGCTCGGGGCCGCGGCCGTCGCGGCGGTGGAGCGGCTGACCAACGGCCGCCACCCCGCCGGCGGCGACGAGATCGCCATGGTCATCAAGAAGCCGCAGCACCACTTCGCGCGGCTCATCTAGCGAGGGCTCCGCATCCTCGGTAATGTGGTTTCCGACCATATCAATCGGAATAGTTGGGATGAAGGAACCGTGGAGTGGACCCCCGACGCGCGGGAGCTGGCCGACCTTGAGCTGCTGCTGTCCGGGGCGTTCAGCCCGCTGACCGGCTTCCTCGGCCACGACGACCTGCACGCGGTGCACGAGCGCGGCATGCTCGCCGACGGCGCCCCGTGGCCCGCCCCGGTCACGCTCCACCTGCCCGAGCCCGTCTCCCCCGGCGACGAGGTCACGCTCCTCGACCCGGAGGGCACCCCGCTCGCCGTGCTCACCGTGGCCGCGCAGGAGCCCGACGGCCTCACCTCCGGCCCCGTCAGGGGCCTCGGCGCGCCCGAGCACGGGCCGTTCGCCCGGCTGCGCCGCACCCCGGCGGAGGTGGCCGAGGAGCTCGGCGGCCGCCCGGCGCTCGCCGTCACCATGCGCGGGCCGCTCGACGACCTGTCCGAGGTCGCCGCGATCGCCAAGGAGCTCGACGCGGCGATCCTGCTGCTCCCCCTCGCGTACGGCGAGGAGGGCCCCGCCGTCGTGCGCGCCGCGCTGCGCGCCAAGGAGCAGCTCCCCGCCGGCACCCTCGTCGTCTCCGTGCCGCTCGCCCCGCGCGAGGAGCCCGAGATCGACCTCGAGCTGCGCGAGCACGTCGCCGCCAACTACGGCGCCGCCGAGCACCTCGCGGGGCCCGAGCCGGTACGCATCCCGGGGCCGCCGCACCGGCGCGGCCTGGTCGTGTTCTTCACCGGGCTGTCCGGGTCGGGCAAGTCCACGATCGCCCGCGGCCTGCGCGACGCCCTGCTCGAACTCGGCACCCGCACCGTCACCTACCTCGACGGCGACGTGGTGCGCCGGCTGCTGTCCCAGGGCCTGACGTTCTCCAGGGCCGACCGCGACCTCAACATCCGCCGCATCGGCTTCGTCGCGGCCGAGGTCGCGCGCCACGGCGGCCTGGCCGTCTGCGCCCCCATCGCCCCTTACGCCAGCACCCGGCAGGAGGTGCGCGAGATGGCCGAGTCGGTCGGCGCCGACTTCCTGCTCGTGCACGTCGCCACCCCGCTGGAGGAGTGCGAGCGGCGCGACCGCAAGGGCCTGTACGCCAAGGCCCGCGCGGGCCTCATCCCCGAGTTCACCGGCGTCTCCGACCCGTACGAGGAGCCGGACGACGCCGACCTCGTGATCGACACCACGCACATCTCGATCGAGGCGGCGGTCGCCCAGGTGCTGGGCGCGCTGCGGAGCGGAGGCTGGGTACGTTGATCGATTACGCGCTGGTAGCGGGGTCGTTCCTCGTCGCGATCGTGGTCGGGCTCACCGGCATGGGCGGCGGGGCGCTGATGACCCCGATGATGATGCTGTTCTTCAACGTCCCGCCGCTCGCGGCCGTCTCCAGCGACCTGGTGGCCTCGGCCGTGATGAAACCCGTCGGCGGGGCCGTCCACCTGCGCCAGGGCACCGTCAACCTGCGGCTGGTGGGCTGGCTGTGCGCGGGGTCGGTGCCCGCCGCGTTCTGCGGCGTGTTCGTGGCCCGCGCGTTCGCCGTCACCGACGGCGTGAAGTACGCGCTCGGCGTGGCGCTGCTGCTCGCGGTGGCGGGCATGGCGGCCAGGAGCCTGCTCGGGAGCCGGGCCGGAGAGGGCGGCGCGCCGGGCGCGCAGGAGATCGTCGTACGCCCCATCCCGACCCTACTGGTCGGTACGGTAGGAGGACTGGTGGTGGGCGTCTCCTCCGTCGGCTCCGGCTCCCTGATCATCGTGGCCCTGCTCGCGCTCTACCCCGCGCTGAAGGCCAACCAGCTCGTCGGCACCGACCTCGTGCAGGCCGTGCCCCTGGTCGCCGCGGCGGCGCTCGGCCACCTGATGTTCGGCGACTTCCGCATGGAGCTCACGCTGTCGCTGCTCATCGGCTCGATCCCCGGCGTCTACCTCGGCGCCAGGATCTCCTCCAGGGCGCCGGGCGGACTGATCCGCGCCCTGCTCGCCATCGTGCTGCTCGCCTCCGCGCTCAAGCTGCTCGGCGTGGACGACCAGGTCACCCTGGTCGCCGTCGGCGCCGCCGCGCTCGCCGCCGCCGCCGGACGGCAGTGGCGGGTCAGGGGCGCGGCACGCGCGTCGCGCGAAAGTACGGATCTCGCGCGAGCTCGCTGAACGCCCGGTCGGCCGCCGGATCGGAGTCGAAGCTCGTGTCGCCCCTCGGCGCGTCGGGCGAGTCGAAGTACAGCAGGGCCTTGATCTGCGGGTAACGCCTGATCTGGCGGCGCACGGACTCGAAGAAGGCGCGCTTGAACGACCGGTCGTGCGAGCGCTCGAAGACGCCCCACTCGGCCACCATCACCGGCTTGCCGGGAAAGCGCCACTGCATCCACCGGTAGAAGCCCGGCCACTGCGCGAACTCCCTGCGGGTCTTGTTCACCAGCCCGTCGAAGTCGCGCACCCGGCCGTCGGCGTACGGGTCCATCGCCACCCAGTCGACGACGTCGTCGCCCGGGTAGACGTCCTCGAACCAGGGCATGGCCGCCCAGTTCGGCGCCCCCATGTACGTCATGACCGTCACCGCGTTCCTGACGCCCTGGTCGCGCAGCCTGAGCACGACGTGGCGGAACATGGCGGCGTAGTCGGCGGCCTGCATGCCCGAGCCCGCCGCCTCGCGCACGTCGTTCTCCGGCTCGTGGTGGATGGTCAGGAAGAACCGCTCGGGGAACGTGCTCCTGAGGTGGGCGGCCAGCCGGTCGATCCTCCTGTCGATCGCGCCCCGCGCGATCTGGGCCCAGGTGTGGTCGAGCGACGGCTTCCAGTTGACCATGAGCAGCCTCGGTCCCGCGGGGTCGCGGGCGAGCCGGATCTCCTGCGGCGTCGGGAACAGCTCCCCGCCCCGGTGGTAGACGTGCAGCACGTCGGCCCTCGCCCCCATGCGCTCCTCGGCGCCGCGCAGCGCCCGCTCCACGGGCTCGCCCGTGAACACCTCGGGCGCCATGCCCCACCAGGCGCCGCAGGAGGGGATCAGCTTGCTGGTGGCGGTGCAGGTCGGCGCCGTCGTCGCGCCGTCGCGGCCGTCGCCGTACGCGTCCGGGGAGCCGTCGTCCGCGCCCCCGGTGGCCCCCGCGACGGCCGGCCCCGCCCCGTACGGCCCCGCTCCGGAACCGCCGGAGCCGGAGCAGCCGGTCGCGAGCGCCACCAGCGCGGCGAGGGCGGCCGCGCCCGCCGTCCGTGAGGCCAGGGCAGCCGCGCCCGCCGTCCGTGAGGCGAGGGCGGCGGCGCCCGCCGTCCGTGAGGCGCCGGTGGCGAGGGCGACGGCGAGTGCCGCTCTTGGCGCGTCGTGCGAAATTCCCCGTGACTCCACGGCTTTCCAACCCCCTTGTTGAACAACCCCCGCCCTATCAAACCTGAACCTTGCCATGTCATTCCTCGAACTTCAGCCAGAGCGTCCGTCCACGCAGGTGAGATGGGTTCCCGCCACCCCCGACTTTTCCCGAAATTTCGGTTTTAAAGGGGACGAAAAGCGGGGCAGTCCGCAGAAAATCTTGCATATTCACCGCCCCCCATGACCCCCCGCCCTATAGTGGGCCCACATCCCGCCGGTGACCCTGCGTCGCCGATCGGCGACAGCGCGCACACCCTCCAGGAGACCGTCCGCATGAGCCAGCCGCCGGACACCCCGGGCCGCCGCCCCGGCGCCGACCTGGGAGAGCACCTCTCGCTGCTGCGCCGACGCCGGCTGCTCCTCGTGGGCGGCCTCGTCCTCGGCGGCACCGCCGGCCTCGCGCTGATGCGCCTCACACCGCCCGCGTACACCGCCACCACCCAGGTGCTGGTCGCCCCCGTCGGTGTCCAGGAGCAGTCCAACCAGGTCACCAGCCGCCAGCGCGAGGCACTCAACCTCGACACGGAGGCGCAGGTCGCGCAGTCGGCCGTGGTGGCGGCGCGCGCCGCCCGCGCGCTCCACGTCGCCGCGCCCGAGCCCGTCGAGGTCTCCGTGCCCCCCAACTCCGCGGTGCTGTGGATCTCCGTGACGGCCCCCGACCCGTTCGCGGCCGCCGAGCAGTCCAAGGCGTACGCGCGGGCGTACCTCGACAACAGGCGCGAGAGCGCCCAGGCCGCGCTCACCGCCCAGCAGCAGGCCGTGCAGGCCAAGCTCAAGCAGGTCAACACCGCGCTGAGCCAGGTGGTCGGGCAGCTCGGCACGCTCACCAAGGGCACCGCGGAGCACACCCTCGCCCTGCACAACCAGAGCCTGCTCAACCGCCAGGCCTACACCCTCACCCTGAAGTACGACGCGCTCAGGACGGTCACGCTGACACCGGGCTCCGTCATCGGCGAGGCCATCCCGCCCACCCGGCCCAGCTCCCCCAGCCTGCCGCTCCACCTCGGCAGCGGCCTCATGCTCGGCCTGCTGGCCGGCGCCGGCGCCGCGTACGCCCGCGACAGGCTCGACACCCGGCTGCGCACCGCCGCCGACGTCGAACGGCTCACCGGCCTGCCGGTGCTCGCCGACCTGACAGGGCCGCGCGAGCAGGGCCTGCTGCACGACCTCGCCAGCGCCGTCGTCGCGGCCTGCCCCGGCACGCGCCTGCTGGTCAGGGCACTGCCCTCCGACCTGTACGCCTCGTCGGTGGCCGAGCCGCTCGCCGTGAGCGCCCCGCTGACCGTGCTCGACGGCTCCGACGTCCGCGACCTGGCCCGCGCCCACGCCGCCCTGCTGCTGGTCGGCCTGGGCCGCGTCCGCGCGCCCGAGGTGGCGGGCGCCGTACGGCTGCTGGCCCGGCACGGCGTGCCCGTCATCGGCGCGGTGACCGCCGACGACGCCCTGCCGTCGTTCGTCCCCGCGCCAGACCCGCGCGCCCACCACCCGCTCGGCAAGCTCGTCGCCACCGGCCCCGACCCCGACCCGCGGGCGCAGACCCCGCCGATGCAGGTCTTCCACCCGCGGCGGGCAGGCGACCCGGGGTGACCGCGGGCCCCGCGTGGCCGATCGCGGCGCTGCTCGTCGGCTACCCCGTCTGGTGGGCGCTGGGGTTCGGCGGACTGTCCGTGATCGTCCTGGCCGTGCCCATGGCGTTGATCCTTTGGCGGCGGCGCCCGATCCGGGTGCCCCACGGGTTCGGCCTCTGGATGCTGCTGCTCGCCGGCTACGCGCTCAGCGGGCTCATGCTGGACGAGCTGCCGCCCGGCACCTACGGCGACCTCGGCCCCGGGCGGCTGATCGGCTACGTCATGCGCCTCGCGCTCTACCTCGCGCTGCTCGTCATGGTGCTCTACCTCGGCAACCTGTCGGAGCGCGAGCTCCCGCAGCTGCGCCTGGTGCGGATGCTGGGCGTGCTGTTCGTCACCACCGTCGCGGGCGGGCTGCTCGGCGTGTTCCTGCCGTCGTTCGCGTTCACCTCGCCGGTCGAGATGGTGCTGCCCGGCTGGGTGAGCGAGAACGCGTTCGTCCAGAACCTCATCCACCCGACGGCGGCGCAGACGCAGAAGGTGCTGGGCTACGCCTCGCCCCGCCCCGAGGCGCCGTTCGAGTGGGCGAACGCGTGGGGCAGCAACGTGTCGGTGCTGCTGGTCTGGTTCGTGGTCGGCTGGTGGGTCTACGGCGGGCGGCGCCGCAAGGCCGTCTCCGCCGTCGTCGTGGCGCTCGCCGCCATCCCCGTCGTGTACTCACTCAACCGCGGCCTGTGGATCGGGCTCGGCCTGGCCGTCGTCTACCTGGTCGCCCGCGTGGGCGGGCGCACCAGGCTCGCGCTGTGCGCGGCCACGGCCGCCGCCGCCGTCGCGTTCGCGCTCAGCCCGCTCGCCTCCCTGGTCGCGCAGCGGCTCGACCGGCCCCACTCCAACGACATCAGGGCGTTCACCGTGTCGGCCACCGTACGCGCCGCCGCCCACTCGCCGTTCATCGGCTACGGCAACACCCGCAACGCCACCGGCAACCACCGCACCATCACCACGGGCAAGACCGAGTGGTGCGGCGGCTGCGGGCACCCGCCGCTCGGCAGCGACGGCCAGCTCTGGCTGCTCCTGATCACCCAGGGGTTCACCGGCGCCGCCCTGTACGTGGCGTTCTTCCTCGGCGCCATCCGCAGGCACTGGCGCGACCGCAGCCCGATCGGCCTGGCCGGGGTGCTCGTGATGGGCCTGGTCCTGCTCTACATGTTTGTCTACGACGGCCTGGTCACGCCCCTGATCCTCTACCTCGTCTCGTTCGCCCTCCTGTGGAGGAACACCCGGAGCACCGCATGAACGACGCCGCCGTCAGGCTCGGCTACCTCGCCAGGACCACCGCCCTGCTCTACCCGGGGCCGGGCACGCCCAGGCCGCACACCGTGCTCCCGCACCGCGCCCTGCCGCGCCGCCTGGCGCCGCGCCGCTGGTGGCACGTCGGCGCGCGGGTCCACCTGCCCGTCGAAGGGTCGATCGTGGCCCATCTGGCCGAGGTGTTCGGACGGCCGGTCGAAGGCGTGCTGCACGTACGTCCCGCGCGGCGGGCCAACCGCAAACCCATCCTGGAGGTCCACGCGGGCGGGCGGCTGCTCGCGTTCGTGAAGATCGGCGACAGCCCGCGCACCAGGGGCCTGGTCGCCGCCGAGGCCGCCGCGCTGGGCAGGCTGGCCGGCCTGGGGCTGCGCACCGTCGTCGTCCCCGAGGTGCTGCACCACGGCACCTGGCAGGGGCTCGCGGTGCTCGCGCTGTCGCCGCTGCCGGTACGGCGCGGCCGGGTGCCCCGCCCCCTGCTCGTCACCGCGGTCAAGGAGATCGCCGGCACCGGCGGTGCGGCGGGCCCCGCCTGGCACGGCGACCTGTCGCCGTGGAACCTGGCGCCGTCCCGCGACGGCCGCCTGCTCGTCTGGGACTGGGAACGGTACGAGACCGGCGTGCCCTACGGGTTCGACGCGCTGCACCACTTCTTCCAGCGGGCCCTGCGCCGCATGGCCCCTCCCGTGGCCGCCCGCGCCTGCCTCGCCAGGTCGGTACGCGAGCTCGCGCCCTACGGCCTGTCGGCCGCCGAGGCCAGGCGCACCGCGCTGCGCTACCTCATCGCCCTGGCGCACCGGCACGCCGCCGACGGCCACACGCCGCTCGGCCCGCCCCAGTCCTGGCTCAACCCGGTCGTGGACCACGAGGAGCTGCTCACATGAGAGGGCTGAAACAGTCCGCGCTGTCGGTCTCCCGCACCACGGGACGCCTCACCTCCAGCGCGCGCACCCTGCCCGCGTTCCTCATCGCCGGGGCGCAGCGGTGCGGCACCACGTCGATGTACCGCGCGCTCTCCCAGCACCCGTTACTGCTCAAACCGGTACTGCACAAGGGCGTCCACTACTTCGACGTCGCCTACGCGCGCGGCCTGGCCTGGTACCGCGCGCACTTCCCGCTGCGCATCGGCACTGCGCTGCTCGCCCACCGGTACGGCACCCGCCCCCTCGCGTTCGAGTCGTCCCCCTACTACCTGTTCCACCCGCTCGCCGGGCAGCGCATCGCCGCCGACCTGCCGGGGGTGAAGCTCGTCGTCCTCGTCCGCGACCCCGTGGCGCGGGCCCGCTCCGCGCACGCCCACGAGCTGGCGCGCGGGTACGAGACCGAGCCTGACTTCGAGCGGGCGCTCGAACTGGAGTCGCACCGGCTGGCCGGGGCCGAGGAGAGCCTGCGGGCCGCGCCGTACTCGGTGCACCACTCGCACCGCCACCACGCCTACCTGGCCAGGGGCCGCTACGCCGACCAGCTCGACCGGCTGGAGCCCCTGCTGGGCCGCGACCGCATCCTCGTCGTCGACAGCCACCTGTTCTTCCGCGAACCCGAGGCGGTCTACGACCGGGTGCTGGAGTTCCTCGGCGTGCCGCACCTCGGCTACCCGGCCTTCGAACGGCACAACGGCAGGCCCCTGACCGGTTCCGCCCCGGCCGTGCTCACCCACCGGCTGCGCGACCACTTCGAGCCGTACGACGCCAGGCTGGCCCGCTGGCTCGACGGCGTCCCGTCGTGGCGGCGCTGACCCCGGCCGCCGGGCTCGGGCGGGGCGGCCTCGCCGGCGTCGCCGGGGCCGCGGCCGGCGCGCTCGCCCAGTTCCTGCTGGTGGCCGTCGTGACGAGGGCGTTCAGCGCCGAGCACGCGGGCGCGTTCTTCGGCGCGACCGCGCTCGCGCTCATGGTCGCCGGCGTCGCCAAGCTCGACGCGGGCAACGGCCTCGTGTACGCCATCGCCCGCGCGCAGCCGTCCGGGTACCAGGGCACGTCCGGGTACGTCAGGGCGGCGCTGGCGCCCTGCGCGCTCGTCGCCGTCGCCGCCGCCTGGGCGCTGCACCCCTGGCTCGGACCGCTGGCCCCCGCCGTGCCGGTCATCGCCCTCGGCGACGTGCTGCTGGCCGCCACCCGCGGGTTCGGCGCGCTGCGGCCCACCGTCGTGCTCGACGGCCTCCTCGTGCCCGCGTTCCAGCTCGGCCTGGTCTGCGTCGCCGCGTCCGTCGGGACGCCCGCCTGGCTCGCTCCCGCCTGGGCGCTGCCGTACCTGCCGCTGCTCGTGCTGGCCGCCGCCGACCTGCGCCGGCGCGTGCCCCCCGGGCCCTGCCTGCCCGGCGCGTGGGGCGCGCTGTGGCGCTACACCGCGCCGCGCTCCGCCGCCGGCGCCGTGCAGGCGGTGTTCCAGCGGCTCGACATCGTCGTGGTCGGCGCGCTCGGCGGGCCCGCGCAGGCCGCCGCGTACACCGCCGCCACCCGGTTCAAGGTGGTCGGGCAGCTCGCCAACCAGGGCCTCGCGCAGGCCCTTCAGGCCCGCCTGGTGCGGGCGCTCGCCGCCGGCGAACTCGCCCTCGCCCGCGAGCTGTACCAGACCGCCACCCTGTGGCTGGTGCTGCTCACCTGGCCCGTCTGGCTCGGCTACGCCGCGCTCGCCCCCTGGCTGCTGCGCCTGTTCGGGCCCGCGTACGGCGGCGCGACACCCATCGCGCTCGTCCTGTCCGCGACCATGATGCTCGCCACCGCCTGCGGCATGGTGGACGTCGTCCTCACCGCCGCCGGGCACACCACGGCCAGCCTGCTCAACCTCCTGGCCGCCGTCACCTGCACGCTCGCCCTCGACCTCGTCCTGATCCCCGGGCACGGCGCGCTCGGCGCGGCGCTCGGCTGGTCGGCCGGGGTCGTCGTGAAGAACCTGCTGCCGCTGTGGCAACTCCACCGCCGCTACGGCCTGCGCCCCTTCGGCCGCCACACCCTGACCGCCCTCGCCCGCCCGACCACCGCATGATCCTGAAGGCACCCCCGTGAACCGTTCCGCGCCCTCCCGCTCCCGAGCCGCAGTACCCAGAAGGGTGAGTCCGCCCACCGCCTTCCACCCGCGGCCCGCCGCCCGCGAAGACACCCGTCCGCGCAGGCGGGCGGCATGAAGGGGGCGCCCGCCGGTCCGGTGCTGGTGACCGGCCTGCCGAGGAGCGGCACGAGCTGGACCGGCCGCATGCTCGCCGCCGGGGGCGGCCTCGTCTACGTCAACGAGCCGCTCAACCCCCAGCACCCGCCCGGCCGCTGCCCCGGCGTCCTCGCCGCCCAGGTCACGCACCGCTTCCAGTACATCTGCGACGACAACGCCGACCAGTGGCTGCCCGCCTTCCGCGACACCGTCGCGCTGCGCTACCGCTGGGGCGCCGAACTGCGCGCCAACCACTCCCCGTACGACCTGGCCCGGCTCGTCCGCTACGGCACCGCCTTCGCGCTCGGACGGCTGCGCGGCCGCCGCGCCCTGCTCGACGACCCGTTCGCGGTGCTGTCAGCCGGATGGTTCGCCTCCCGTCTCGGCTGCACCGTCATCGCCCTGGTGCGCGACCCCGTCGCGTTCGCCGCAAGCTGGCGCCGCCTCGGCTGGACCGTCCGCCTGCGCGACCTGCTCGACCAGCCGCTCCTCGTCCGCGACCACCCCGACCTGCTGCGCCTGCGCCCCCTGCTGCGCTCCGCCGACGACCTCGCCAAGACCGCCGCCCTGTGGCGCGCCGCCCGCACCGTCCTCGACCGCACGCCCGGCATCCTCGTCACCTCGTACGACGAGCTGGCCGCCGACCCGCTACCGGGCTTCCGCCGCCTGTACGCCCACGCCGGCCTCCCATGGACGGCGGCAGCCGAACGCCGCATCACCCGGGCCTGCACCGCGACGGGCGGCGGGCACCGCGCCTTCGCCTGGTCCGGCCTGTCGAGAACCGCCTTCCGCCCGATGAACTCCCGCCAGGCCCTCGCCCGAGCCACCCAGGGCCTCAGCGAGGACGAAGCCACCCGCATCCGCACCCTCACCCAGCTCTCCGAGGCGGGTCCGCCACCCGACCGCGGAAACAGCGATCACCACTCACGACGGACGGGACACCGACCAGCCGGGCGGTGACCGCCTCCCGCGCAGGTCCTCCAGGCCGGTGCGGCTGTCACCCGGCGGCGCGCGCCACCGGCTGCCTGAGCATCGTCCTCGGCTCGGGATCGGCGAAATCGGTCAGGTAGATCTCGTGGTGCAGCCCGTTGCGCACCAGGCCGTGCTCCGCCATGAACGCCTCCATCACGTCGAGCGACCTCTTCTCCTCGCTGTACGGCCCCTCGTGGAGCAGCTCCACGCACTCGCCCTCGGTGAAGGTGACCACCTGGACGCGGTCGACGGCCGCGCCGGACCCGCGTGCCTGCTCGCACGCCGCCTCGACCACCCCCGGCCCGGGGACGTCAGGCAGCGGCAGCAGCAGATGCCACCGCCACTGATCGCGCGGCACGTCCAGCGGCGGCCGTGAGGCGTCCTCCACCCACCAACGGCCCTCCAGCGGACCGGCCGGGCCTCCCATGACGGACGCCACGGCGTACAGGGCGCCGATGGCCGACAGGTGCTCGGCGCCGCCGGGCTCGCCCATGCCGGTGACGTTGAGGCAGGTGACGGGGCCACAGTGGACCAGTCGCGGTGTCATGGCTCCTCCAAGGGAATCATCAGGTGGGTGATCAACTGATCGGGCGGGGTGGTCGCCGGGTCGGGCACGTACACCTCGCGCATCGGACCGCGGACGGGACAGCCACGCTCAGCGCGGCAGCCCGATCGACAGCGCGTCGCGCGCCTGCTCGTGCCGGTGGTAGCGGTGTCCGGTGTGCTCGTCCACGTACGCGGGCACCAGCAGTCCGAGCTCGGCGTGGTGCCGCGGCTGTTCGACGCTCAGCCGCCCGAGCCCGGCGAACCGCCCGATCGGCGACAGCTCCTCGTCCATGCCCTCAGCATGGGGTCTCCCGATAGGGGAGAGTCCAGCCAGGCGTCCTCGATCGATGGCGGCAGGGTCTTCGATGCCGCTGACCCGCCCGATCAGTCCTTCCCGCCCTGCCGCCTCTCTTCCGTCACGAGGGGATCGGCGCCTCGCCAGAGATCTTCCGCACCCTGCGGAGGGCTCGCTGATCAGCCTGTTCGCCCGGCCTCGGCTCCGCCGCCGCAGAAGCCCCGAAAGCCCCGGCGGCGGGGCGGGCGTTCAGGCTCACGTCCTCAAGGCGTCGGACGGCTCCCCCGCCTGGGGCGCCCCGCGCAGGCGGCGGAGCAGGCAGTCGCCGAGCAGGCGCGCCGCGAACGGCAGGTCGTCGACGAGGTACCGTCTGGCCAGCCGCCCAGGCTCCCCCACCAGCCGGAACGCCCACTCCAGCCCGGCACGCCGCATCCAGCCGGGCGCACGCGGCACCGCGCCGGCCGCGAACGCGATCGCCGCCCCGCACCCCAGGAACCAGGCGCCGGGCAGTTCCTCGCGCAGCTCGGCGATGAGCAGGTCCTGCCGGGGGAACCCCAGCCCGACGAACACGATCCTCGGCCGCGCCGCCACCACCTTCCGCCGCACCCGGTCGCGCCCCTCCCTGGTGGCGTCGAAGCCGTACGGCGGGGCGTCCACCCCGCACACCCGCAGCTGCGGGTGGCAGGCCGTCAGCTCGCCAGCCGCCTTGGCCGCCACCCCGGGAGGACCGCCCAGCACGTACACCGGCCAGCCGCGCGCGGCCGCGAGCTCGCTGAGCGACCAGATCAGGTCCGCGCCGGTCACCCGCCCGGGAAGCGGCGTGCCCAGCAGCCGGGACGCCCACACCAGCGGCATGCCGTCGGCGACGACCAGCTCCGCCGAGCACACCAGGCGGCGCAGCTCCGGCTCGCGGGACGCGAGGCGGCAGATGTCGACGTTCGGGGTGACGATCCGGCCCCCGCGCCCGGCCGCCAGCTCGGCGGCGACGAGCCGCACCACGTCGTCCTCGGTGACGACGTCCACCCACACCCCCGCCACCGCCATCCGCCCCACCGCACAGCCGGCCGCCGCCTCCGCGGGCTCGGGCACGCCCTCCCCGGCTCCGGGGCCATACGGTGCCGCGACCTCGGCGGGCGTGAAGGCGTGGGCGGTCGGGGTCGCGGGCTCTGCGGTCTCGGGGGTCCGGCGCGGCGGCGAGCTCGGCCCTGCCGGCGGCGGGTGGGGTGAGGGGTGCGCGGGCCGGACGGCTGCTGTGGCCGTGGTGTCCTGCCCGCCCCGGGGCCGTTCGGGGGAACGCCGGGAGCGGGGTGGGTCATGGGGGACCGGCATGCGCTGCTCCTGCTCCGTGAGAAGGGTGGAGGTGGTCAGATACCGTGCCCCCGGCTGTGCAGGAGGGAGAGCACGGTGGGGGCGGGGATGAGACCCGCCGCCACCGCGAGGGCGATCGGGGCGCGCGGCTCGCCCAGCCGGGCGGCGAAGGCGCGGGCCGCCCAGCGGGCCGCCGCGCGACGGTGCCCCAGCGCGGCGTGGCTGAACGCCAGCTGACCGTAGATCCGTGCCGCGCCACGCGGATCCACGGCCAGTTCGGGGTGCCGGGCGAGCATCCAGTCGAGCCCGGCGATGCGTTCGGCCCAGCGGGCGGCGTAGTGCGAGGCGCCCCACCGCACCCGGACCAGCGGCCGGTCCACGTGGACGATCGGCTGCCGCTTGGCGGCGCGCAGCGCGAGGTCCCAGTCTTCGTTCTGGCCGCCGGGGGCGCTCTCGTCGGCCTGGAGCTCACCACGTCGGAACAGGAACGTGGACGAGTGCACCATCACCATCCGGGACCGGACGAGGTCGGACACCGTGACCGTGGAGGCGCCGGCGAGCCGCGGCACCCGGTGCCCGCCGTACTCGACCTCGATGGCGCAGCTGGCGAACTCGGCGTCTCCGCGCAGCGCCTCGGTCTGCGCGGCGAGCTTGCCCGCCAGCCACACGTCGTCGTCGTCGCAGAACGCGACGAGGTCGGTGTCGCAGGCGTCGATGCCGGTGTTCCTGGCGCCCGGCAGGCCGGGGGTGCGGCGGTTCGCGAGGATCCGTACGGTGCGCCGGGACGCGCCCGCGACCCCCGCGAGCTGTCCGGCCACGGCCGCGCGGTCGACGCCGTCGGCGACGACGATCAGCGCCAGCGGCCCCGGGTAGTGCTGCGCCAGGACCGCGGCCGCGGCCTCGCGCAGCTGTCGCGGCCGGTCGCCCCGGGTGGGGATCACCACGCCGACGGAGCGGGTCACGCCGCCTCCAGGTAGCCGTACCGGGAGCGGAGCGGCCAGGTGAGCGCGCCGACCAGGCGCCGCTGCCGGGCGGGCAGCGCCGCCTGCCAGGAGTCGTCGCGCCGCAGCTCGACCGGCCCCACGGCGAACCGCATGGGGTTGCCGGACACGGTGTGGGCCGGGCTCAGCCGGACGAGCGCGCCGTCGAGGAACGGCAGCCCGGACGCCGGCAGCCCCAGCTCACCGGCGAGCGCCGTGAGCGTGGCGGCCGGATCGGCGACCAGGTCCTCGTACCGGACCCTGACGACACTCGCGCCGCGTCGGGCGAGCCGGTCGAGCGCGAGATTCTGGGCGCTCCAGTGGAGCGCGGTGCGGGCGGAGCCCCAGCGGGTCATCGGCCGGCCGTCCTCAGGACGCGGCACGCTCCTGCCCCAGGAGTGCGCGACGGCGCGCGGGTCGCGGACGACGTGTGCGACCCGGACGTCCACCCCGGCCGCGACCAGGCAGTAGGCGAGCGAGGCGTGCTTGCTGGAGTCGATCACGACGGGCGTGCCGACGGCGTCGTACACGCGGCGGTAGGCGTCGGCGTACTCGGCGAGGCCGGGATGCGCGATGCGCGGGATGCGGCGCGTGCGGTCGACCCGGTGGCGCAGCGCGAGCACGCGCTCGGCCAGCGGCCGGGACCACCCGCCGAAGGCCCGCTCCCCCACGCACCGCCAGAACGGGCACGACGGGAACGGCACGCCGCAGCCGCACGGCTCGGCGGACAGCACGCCCCTGGACCAGAGATGCACCACCTCGCCGAGGGCCGTCACACCGGGCAGCTCGGCGAGCAGCCGCTCCAGCAGCGTGGTGCCGCTCCGGCCCAGGCCGCCGAGGAAGATCACACGGGTGGGATGCTCGGTCACTTGTGCAGCGCCTTCACGTCGCGCGAACACGGAACGCGACGACCCTAGCGCGCAACGTAATCAGACGGTAACCGAAACCCCAAAGGATCTACCTAACCGAGCCCGGTGCTACCGGGCTTCCTGCGAGGTGGCGGGGATCGGCCGCGGCCCTTCATGGCGCGGATCGGATGCACGTACGACGCACCTCCCGGTGGCTCGGGGTGGACCTGCCCTGCCTGACCGCGCGGGGACGTGACCATCACGAGCGCGCGCCGAACTTCCGTTGATTCAGGATCGCTACGTCGTCAGCACGGCCTTCATCCGGCGTACCTCAACTGCGGGGCCGAAGGCCTGGACATGGGACGGCGGCCCTTGCCCCCATGGAAACCGATCGCCGGCCGGATACTCGGATTCGAGCGGTTACCAGGGCTGGGTGGTGCTGTCGTGAAACTACCTGGAGTTCGACATGGTGCTGAAGGCCGCGCGCTGCAGCTCGGCGAAGGTACTGGGAACGCGCTGCCGTCAGGCGCAGGGCATCCGGCGACGGGGCCTGTGCACCGTCCGGACACGGCGAGGCCCGGGTCAAGGCAGGAGCGTGGCGTCAGGCGCGACGGATTCTGAACTGGTGGAGCGGTCATCCGCAGCCGGCCGACGCGTTCCTGGCCGTGGCAGCGTCCACCTACCTGCTGGTCGAGGTCCCATACTCCGATCGATCGATCGCCGACCCGGCCTGCCTCCCGGTGACGTTCTGGGGCGACCTCGTGGCTTACGCAAGCTTGGCCGTCAGACGCCGGTTCCCCTCTTCCCTCTCTGGCGCTGGTACGGACGCTGTGGATCGTGAGCGGCCGGTGGGACGTCTGGGCGGAGTGGAACGCCTCCTGGGCGGAGTTGAGCACTCCTACCGCGGTGATGTTCATGGTCTGCACGGCCGGCCGATGGACCTCGCGTGGGGCCCGCTGTTCCTGATCGGCACGGCACTGCCTGCCGTGCTGACGTCCCTGCGGGTATGGACCGGCGTCGTTCTCGTGCCGTTCCCTGACGCCCTCTCCTCCCAGCGATCTCTTTATGACGTCCTTCGCGACGTGTGCGGCCGCATGGGGCCTGGGCAGGCTCCGCCGTTCGGAGGCGGAAGCCATGGCGCGCGCCGTCGCCCGAGCCGAGGAGAGCCGTGCCGAGGCCATGCTGGCCGAGGAGCGGATGAGGATCGCGCGAGGTGCACGACATGGTGGCGCACAACGTCAGCGCCATGGTGCTCCAAGCGGACGGGGCCGCCGCGGCACTGACGGACGACGACGAGGCCGAAGCGAACAGAGCGTTCGACGTCATCGCGCGCTCGGGCCGGACCGCGCTGACCGAACTGCGATCACTGCTCGGAGTACTGCGGGAAGCGCCACTGACCCCGCAGCCGGGAATCACCGCGATTCACCATCTGGTCGAGCACTCCGGTCGTGCTCGTACTTCCCGGACCGCCGCCGCCACCAGCGGCAGTGGACGTCGCTCGCCGCTGCCCGGAACGCCGTGTAAGGCCGCTGCCAGGGTCGGAGGTTCATCGCCGCTGCCAGGCTCGGAGGTCCCCCGCCGGCCCCAGGACGGAGGTTCCCCGCCGGCCCCTCAGCCGAAGGTTCCTCACCCGTCCCTC
>NZ_FOBF01000001.1:0-425382 GCF_900109355.1 Nonomuraea pusilla | reverse complement strand
GCCGGAGGTTCCTCGCCAATCCCAGAGCGGACGTTTCTCGCCAGTCCCAGGGCGGACGTTTCTCGCCGGCCCCTCGGGCGGAGGTTCCTTGCGGGTCGCGTGTGAAGCGGATGCGCCCGCCTCCCGTCAGGAGGCGGGCGGGCGGGTCAGCGGGCGTCGATGATCATGCCGGCGGCGACGGTGCCGTTGGTGGCCTCGTCGACCAGGATGAAGCCGCCGGTGAGGCGGTTGCGGGCGTAGTCGTCGACGAAGAGCGGCTGCGTGACGCGCAGCGACACCCGGCCGATCTCGTTGAGGCCCAGCGCGGTGGCCTCCTCGTCGCGGTGCAGGGTGTTGACGTCGAGCCGGTAGTGCAGGTCGCGCACCATGGCCCGCGCCGTACGCGTCGTGTGCTTGATCGTCAGCTTGGAGCGCGGGGTCAGTTTGACGCCGTCGGCCATCCAGCAGACCATGGCGTCGAGTTCCTGGGCGACCTGCGGCTGGTTGTTGGGACGCGCGATCAGGTCGCCGCGCGAGATGTCGAGGTCGTCCTCGAAGCGCAGCGTGACCGACATGGGCGGGAACGCCTCCTCCACCGGCCCGTCGAACGTGTCGATGGACGCGATCCTCGTGGTCAGGCCGGACGGCAGGTGCACCACCTCGTCGCCGGG
Source organism: Nonomuraea pusilla (assembly GCF_900109355.1). Lineage (GTDB taxonomy): Bacteria > Actinomycetota > Actinomycetes > Streptosporangiales > Streptosporangiaceae > Nonomuraea > Nonomuraea pusilla. The sequence goes on along the minus strand of NZ_FOBF01000001.1, from coordinate 424,732 downwards.
CTTGAGCACGCCGCCCGCGACCTGCCCGGCGTAGCCGCGGTAGTCGTGGAACGCGTGGTCGGTGGCCCGCTGGGGGCGGATCACGTACTGGACGGGGAAGCGCACGTCGACCAGGTTGCGGTCGGAGGCGATGTGGACGTTCTCCAGGTGGTGCAGCAGCGAGGAGCCGAGGTACCACGGCATGTTCTCGGAGCGGGAGACGACGTTGTCGCCGTTGAGCGCGGAGATCGGGATGAACGTCAGGTCGGCGACGTTGAGCTTGGACGCGAACGCCGTGAACTCCTCGCGGATCTCCTCGAACCGCTCCTGGGAGTAGTCGACGAGGTCCATCTTGTTCACGGCGAGCACGAGGTGCGGCACCCGCAGCAGGGACGTCAGGAACGCGTGCCTGCGCGACTGCTCCAGCACGCCCTTGCGGGCGTCGATGAGGATGATGGCGAGGTCGGCGGTGGAGGCGCCGGTGACCATGTTCCTCGTGTACTGGATGTGGCCGGGCGTGTCGGCGATGATGAACTTCCGCCGCGGCGTGGCGAAATACCGGTACGCCACGTCGATGGTGATGCCCTGCTCGCGCTCGGCCCGCAGGCCGTCGGTCAGCAGGGACAGGTCGGTGTATTCGGTGCCGCGGTCGCGCGAGGTGCGTTCGACGGCTTCGAGCTGGTCCTCGAAGATGGCCTTCGAGTCGAAGAGCAACCGTCCGATGAGGGTGGACTTGCCGTCGTCGACGCTTCCCGCCGTGGCAAAGCGAAGAATGTCCATTTAGAAGTAGCCCTCTCGCTTGCGGTCCTCCATGGCGGCCTCGGAGGCGCGGTCGTCGGCCCTGGTGGCCCCGCGCTCGGTGATCCTGGTGGCCGCGATCTCCTCGATGATCTCCTCGACCGTGGCGGCCGTGGACTGCACGGCGCCCGTGCAGGTCATGTCGCCCACGGTGCGGTAGCGCACCACGGCCTCGAACAGCGGCTCGTCCTCGCCGCGCTGGACGACGTCGGAGTCGGGCAGCAGCATGCCGTCGCGTTCGAACACCTTGCGGGTGTGGGCGAAGTAGATCGACGGGATCTCGATGCCTTCGCGCCGGATGTAGTCCCAGACGTCCAGCTCGGTCCAGTTGGACAGCGGGAAGACGCGGATGTGCTCGCCCTTGCGGATGCGCGAGTTGTAGAGGTTCCACAGCTCGGGGCGCTGGTTCTTCGGGTCCCACTGGCCGAAGTCGTCGCGGAAGGAGAACACGCGCTCCTTGGCGCGGGCCTTCTCCTCGTCGCGCCTGGCGCCGCCGAACACGGCGTCGAACTCGTGCTCCTCGATGGCGTCGAGCAGGGTGGTGGTCTGGAGCCGGTTGCGCGAGGCGCGCCGGCCGGTCTCCTCGACGACGCGTCCGGCGTCGATGGAGTCCTGGACGCTGGCCACGATCAGGCGGGCGCCGAGTTCCTGGGCCCGCCGGTCGCGGAAGTCGATGACCTCGTCGAAGTTGTGGCCGGTGTCGACGTGCATGAGAGGAAAGGGGATGGCCGCGGGCCAGAACGCCTTCTCCGCGATGCGCAGCATGACGATGGAGTCCTTGCCCCCGGAGAAGAGCAGACAGGGACGCTCGAATTCGGCGGCCACTTCGCGCATGATGTGAATGGCTTCGGCCTCGAGTACGTCGAGCTGCGACGTCGTGTAGTCGCGCTGGAGCATGGGCGCTTCCTCCGGCGTTTAGCGGTGCAGGTCCCGAATTCCGGCGAGCAGGGATGTCGCCAGCTCCGGTAGGGAAACCAGGATATCTGGTAGGGACGGATCGGCTTGGTTATAGGTGAGCTCTGAGCCGTCGATGCGGCTGCAGTGCACTCCTGCGGCCTGTGCGACGGCCACCGGCGCGGCGGAGTCCCACTCGTACTGGCCTCCGGCGTGCACGTACGCCTCGACCTCGCCGGTGAGCACCGCGCAGATCTTCGCCCCGGCCGAGCCGATCGGCACGAGGTCGGCGCCCACCAGCACGGCCAGCTTGCGCACGAACTCGGGCGGCCTGGTGCGGCTCACCGCGATGCGGAACCTGCCGCTCTCGAAGGCCGGCGGCTTCGGCGGGTCGGCGGTGGTGAGGGTGCGCCCCTGGGCCGGCAGCGCCACCGCGCCGGCCGTCAGCCTGCCCTGCTCCCACAGCGCCACGTGGACGGCCCAGTCGGACCTGCCCTCCTCGGAGAACTCGCGGGTGCCGTCGAGCGGGTCGACGATCCACACCCGCGGCGCGCTCAGCCTGCGCGGGTCGAACCGCTCCTCGCGGGTGGACTCCTCCGACAGCACGCTGTCGCTGGGCCGCAGCCTGGCCAGCGACTCCATCAGGAACAGGTGGGAGGACCTGTCGCCCTCGGCCCGCAGCGCCGCCGCGTCGCCGAAGCCGGTGCGCTCGCGCACCCGCAGCAGCCTCTCCCCCGCCTCGGTCGCCAGGTCACCGGCGAGCGCGTGGTCGTCGCGAATCGTCATCAATAAGCTCCTTGCCCGCGGGCGACGGCCGACCAGGTTTTCCACAGGATCTGCAGATCCAAGGTAAGGGACCAGTTCTCGACGTAACGCAGGTCGAGGCGCACGGATTCCTCCCAGGACAGGTCGGACCGCCCGCTCACCTGCCACAACCCGGTCAGCCCCGGGCGGACCAGCAGCCTTCTGCGCACATCGTCACCGTAGCGCGCGACCTCCTCCGGCAGCGGCGGACGCGGCCCGACGAGTGACATGTGTCCGAGGACCACGTTGAGCAGCTGGGGCAGCTCGTCGAGGGAGTGGCGGCGCATGCGGGCGCCGAGCGGCGTGATGCGCGGGTCGTTGCGCACCTTGAACAGCAGCCCGTCGCCGTCGCTGACCAGGGTGACCTTCTGGTGCTCGCTGCCCCTGCGCATCGTGCGGAACTTGTAGATGGTGAAGAGCTCGCCGTCCCTGCCGACCCTGGTCTGGCGGAACAGCGCGGGGCCGGGGCTGGTGGCGCGCACGGCCACGGCGAGCCCGGCCAGCAGCGGCGCGAGGATCACGAGCAGGGCGGCGGCCACGAGACGGTCGAAGACGTTCTTGACGAGTTGCCTTGCGCCGGCGAGCTCGGGGTGCTCGACGTGCAGCAGCGGCAGCCCGGCGGCGGGCCTGATCGTGGTGCGGGGACCCGCGACGTCCATGAGCGCGGGCGCCACCACCAGCTCGGTGCAGGTGCGTTCCAGCCGCCAGGCCAGGCGCCGCAGCGCCTGGCCGTCCATCTCGGGGCAGGCGAGCACGGCCACGGTGTCGGCGGTGAACTGGGAGACGGCGAGCGGCACGTCGTTGAAGTCGCCCGCGACGGGCACGTCACCGACGCCGCGCGCGGCGGTGGCGTCGGGCAGGCAGGCCGCGACGACGTGCATGCCGTGGTGCGGCTCGGCGCGGAACAGCTGCACCAGCTCGGCGATGGCGGTGGCGTGGCCGACCGCGACCACGCGGCGCATGCACGTGCCGCGCGCCCTGCTCCGGTGCAGGGCGCGGCGCAGGAGGTACCTGGCCGTGAGCGTGAGCGAGGTGACGAGCGGCAGCGCGAGCACGACGTAGCCGCGGGCGACGTCGGTCTTGGTGACGTACGAGCCGATGGCGGTGAAGGCGGTGAGCGCCACGCCGCACTGCACGACCCTGCGGAACTCCTCGGAGCCGATGCCGACGAGACGCGGCTCGTACGCCCGGTTGAGCGCCACCGCGCACACCCACACCAGCGGCAGCACGGCGCTGACCAGGAGGTACGGCAGAACGTACGGGGTGGGCCCGCCGAACCTGAGGAGGAAGGCGCCCCCCGCGCCCACGGCCGCGCAGGACAGGTCGGCGGCCACGGCGCGCATGCGGTAGGCGCGCACCCAGACGGGCATGCGGGGGCTGACGCGCCAGGACGGGTCGTGGCCCGACCGGACGAGCGTCATCAGCCCATCGTGAGTCACGCGCGCCTCCCCACCTGTCCACGGCCGTACGACAGTCACAGACTGTAGCGGTGCGTGCGCGCTGGGATCCGGCGAACGGATCTATGCGGGGATCAGCGTGGAGGGCCCGAAATGTGAAGGTCGGCCCGGTGGTACTCGTTCTGCGTGACGTCCAGGCCGCGCGTCATGAGCGACTCGATCACGTCGGCGCCGCGGTCGACCAGGAAGGGGAGGTCCTTGCGCTCGGCGGTGGCGAAGTCCTTGAGCACGAACGCGGCGGGGTCCATGCGGCCGGGCGGGCGGCCGATGCCGAAGCGGACCCGCAGGTAGTCGCGGGTGCCGAGGGACTTGGTGATCGACTTCAGCCCGTTGTGGCCGTTGTCGCCCCCGCCCAGCTTGGCGCGCAGGGCGCCGTAGGGGACGTCCAGCTCGTCGTGGACGACGATCACCCGGTCGGGGGTGATCTTGTAGAAGTCGGACAGCGCCTTGACCGGCCCTCCCGACAGGTTCATGTACGTGAGCGGCTTGGCCAGGACGGCCTCGCGGGTCTCCAGCACCTCGGCGCGGCTCTTGTGCGCCTTGAAGCGGCCTCCCGCCCTGGCGGCGAGCTCGTCGAGCACCATGAAGCCCGCGTTGTGCCTGTTGCCCGCGTACTCGGGCCCCGGATTGCCGAGCCCGACGATCAGCCAGCGGTCCATGTGCTTCCCTCCACAGCGGAACGGGGCAGCCCCGCGGCTGCCCCGGTCGCGCAGGAAACGGTTACTCGGCGGCGGTCTCGCCCTCGGCGGGGGCCTCGGCGGCCTCGCCCTCGGCTGCCTCCTCGGCCTCGGCCGGGGCCTCGACCGGCTTGGCGAGGACGTGGAGGACGACCGTCTCGGGGTCGGTGGCGAGCGAGACGCCCTGCGGCAGCGTGAGCTGGCCGGCGGTCACCGACGCCCCGACCTCCAGGCCCTCGACGTCGACCTCGACGCCGGTGGGGATGTGGGTGGCCTCGGCCTCGACCGGGACGGCCGTGAGCTGCAGGTCGAGCAGGCCCTCGGAGTTGACGTCGCCGGTGGTGGTGACGGGCACCTCGACGTTGACCTTCTCGCCGCGCTTGACGAGGAGCAGGTCGACGTGCTCGACGAAGCCCTTGATCGGGTCGCGCTGGACGCCCTTGGGCAGGGCCAGCTCGTCGACGCCCTCACCCTTGAGGTGGATGAGCACGTTGGGGGTGCGCAGGGCGAGGAGCACCTCGTGGCCCGGCAGGGTCAGGTGCTTGGGGTCGATGCCGTGCCCGTAGAGGACGGCGGGCACCTTGTCGGCGCGGCGGATCTTGCGAGCGGCGCCCTTGCCGAACGTGGTGCGCGGCTCGGCGGCGATACGTACTTCGGACACGACATCTCCTAGGGATGCGGAGTCGGATGATCATGCGCTCCCCCTCACCCGCCCTAGCGGAAGGCGTTACGAGCGCAACCGGGTCAGTTTACCGGCTCAGGTGTCGCCCTCGAACATGCTCGTGACCGAGCCGTCGGTGAACACCTCGGTGATGGCGCGGGCGATGAGCGGCGCGATCGACAGCACGGTGAGCTTGTCGAACCTGCTCCCCTCGGCCAGCGGCAGCGTGTTGGTGACGATGACCTCGGAGATGCGGGAGTTCTTCAGCCGGTCGACGGCCGGGTCGGAGAAGACCGCGTGGGTGGCGGCGACGATGACGTTCGTGGCCCCCTGCTCGTAGAGGGCGTCGGCGGCCTTGCAGATCGTGCCCGCGGTGTCGATCATGTCGTCGATGAGCACGCAGGTGCGCCCGCTCACCTTGCCGACCACCTCGTTGACCTTCACCGAGTTGGCCACGTCGAGGTCGCGGCGCTTGTGGATGAACGCCAGCGGCGTGCCGAGCGTGTCGGCCCAGCGCTCCGACAGCCGCACGCGCCCGGTGTCGGGCGACACGACCGTGGTGTTGGCGAGGTCGAGCTTGTTCTTGAGGTAGCTCTCCAGCACCGGCATGGCGAACAGGTGGTCGACGGGGCCGTCGAAGAAGCCCTGGATCTGCGAGGTGTGCAGGTCGATGGACATCAGCCGGTCGGCGCCCGCGGTCTTGAACAGGTCGGCCATGAGCCTGGCGGTGATGGGCTCGCGGCCGCGGCCCTTCTTGTCCTGCCTGGCGTAGCCGAAGAACGGCATGACCACGGTGATGCGCTTGGCGGAGGCCCGCTTCAGCGCGTCGACCATGATGAGCTGCTCCATGATCCACTTGTTGATCGGCCCGGTGTGGCTCTGGATCACGAAGGCGTCGCAGCCGCGGACGGACTCGAGGTAGCGGGCGTAGATCTCGCCGTTGGCGAAGTCGATCAACTTGGTGGGGGTCAGCGAGACGCCCACGTTCTGGGCGACCTCCTGGGCCAGCTCGGGATAGGCCCGGCCCGAGAAGAGCATGAGGTTCTTCTCGCCCGGCTGCTTGATGCTGGTCACGTGCCACTCTCCTGCTGTGCTCGCTCCGCCAGCGCCCGTTCGGCGGCGGCGGCCGACTTCGTGCCCGCGCGCCTGCGCAAGACCCATTTCTCGATGTTGCGCTGACGCGCTCGCGCCACCCCGATCGAACCGGGCGGGACGTCGCCGTCGATGACCGACCCGGCCGCCGTGTAGGCGCCGTCGCCGACCGTCACCGGGGCGACGAGCATGGTGTCGCACCCGACGAAGGCGCCGTCGCCCACGGTCGAACGGTGCTTGTTGACGCCGTCGTAGTTGACGAACACCACGGCCGCGCCGATGTTGACGTCGTCGCCGATGGTGGCGTCGCCTGCGTACGACAGGTGGGGCACCTTGGAGCGCTCGCCCACCTGGGTGTTCTTCATCTCAACGAAGGTGCCCGCCTTGGACCCTCGGCCGAGCACGGTGCCCGGCCGCAGGTAGGCGTACGGGCCGACGCTGGTCTGCGGGCCGATCTCGGCGCTGTCGCAGACGGCGTTGCGGACGACGGCGTCCTCGCCCACGAGGGTGTCGGTGAGAGTGGTGGCGGGGCCGACCTCGGCGCCGCTCTCGATCACGGTGCGGCCGTGCAGCTGCGTGCCCGGGTGGACGACGGCGTCGGGCCCGATGCGGACCTCGACGTCGATCCAGGTGCTGGCGGGGTCGATGATGGTCACCCCTGCCCGCATGTGCTCCTCCAGCAGGCGCCGGTTGAGCGCCGTGCGGGCGAAGGCGAGCTGGACGCGGTCGTTGACGCCCTCGACCTCGGAGAAGTCGGGGGCGACGCAGGCTCCGACGCGGTGGCCGTCGCCGCGCAGGATGGCCAGGACGTCGGTGAGGTACTCCTCGCCCTGGGCGTTGTCGGTGGAGACGCGCTTGACGGCGTCGGCCAGCAGGGTGCCGTCGAAGGCGTAGATGCCGGAGTTCATCTCCTTGACGGCGCGCTGCTCGGGCGTGGCGTCCTTCTCCTCGACGATCTCCAGGACGGCTCCCGAGGAGTCGCGGATGATGCGCCCGTAGCCGGTGGGGTCGGGCACCTCAGCGGTGAGGACGGTCACGGCGTTGCCGTCGGCGTCGTGCCGTTCGAGCAGGCCGGCGAGGGTCTGGGTGCGCAGGAGCGGCACGTCGCCGTAGGTGACGAGGACGGTGCCGGCGATCGCCCCGACCTCCTCCAGCACGGTGCGCACGGCGTGTCCGGTGCCGCGCTGCTCGTGCTGGACGACGGCGTGGGCGTCGGGGCTGGTGGCCGCCAGGTGCCCGCCGACCCGCTCGGAGGCGTGGCCGATGACCACGATGAGCCGCTCGGGGTCGAGCCCGCGGGCGGCGGCGAGCATGTGGTCGAGCAGCGCGCGGCCGCACAGCTCGTGCAGGACTTTGGGGGTTCGGCTCTTCATCCGGGTGCCCTCGCCCGCGGCGAGGACGATGACTGCTGCCGGGCGCGGCACGCTCACGGACTGAGGCTCCCTGTGACTGGACTGATCAGGGCTGAAGGCGCGGCTACCGCACCGCCACCCTCCCGACACCGTGAGGATACCTGGCCGCCCCGAAGTGTCAGCCGGGGGGCCGAGCTCTAAAGCTCCCGGAAGAGGACTCGAACCCCTACAAAGTGGACCAAAACCACTTGTCCTGCCAATTAGACGATCCGGGATAGACCGGACACCCCGTGCCCGACGCGCCTCCTACGATACCGAGCCTTCGCCCGCCCGCGCGCCCCCTGCAGCACACAGAGCCGGACACCCCAGGCATGACCCTGGTTCATGCGGGTAGGGGCGCGCATGCCCGTATAACAGAGCACCCGAAAAGCCGCAAGAGACGAACCGCACGCACGTGCCGCGGCACACCGTTGCCCATTCCACATACCCGGCTTAGGCCTTCCTTACTTACGCTTGCGTAGGTTACGGTTGCGTAGCCCGGACAATCATCCTCATACATGCCGTGAGAGGTAGCCCATGACGGTTCTCGCCGAGCGCTCCGCCCCCACCCCGAAGCCCGAGTTCGAACCCGAGCCGAAGTCCCGAGCCGAGCTGATCACCTTCGGCGTCGTCGTCGGGCTTCCGCTGGTCGCGATCGCCGCCGCGGTTCCCTTCGCATGGGGCTGGGGCCTCGGCTGGACCGACATCGTCATCGCCTTCGTCTTCTACGTGACGTCGGGGCTCGGCGTCACCGTCGGGCTCCACCGCTACTTCACCCACGGCTCCTTCAAGGCCGGCCGCCCGATGAAGATCGCCCTGGGCATCGCGGGCAGCCTCTCGCTGGAGATGTCCGTCCTCGACTGGGTGGCCACCCACCGCAAGCACCACAAGTTCTCCGACAAGGAGGGCGACCCGCACTCCCCCTGGCGCTTCGGCCCCGGCTTCAAGTCCATGAGCAAGGGCCTGCTGTACGCCCACATGGGCTGGCTGTTCGAGAGCGAGCGTACGAACAGGGAGAAGTACGCCCCCGACCTGTGCAAGGACCCGGACGTGCAGTGGATGCACAAGTGGTTCCCCGCGATGGCGCTGACCTCGATCGTGCTGCCCGGCGTGCTCGGCGGCCTGGTCACCTGGTCCTGGCAGGGCGCGATGACCGCGTTCTTCTGGGGCTCGCTCGTCCGCATCGGCCTGCTGCACCACGTCACCTGGTCGATCAACTCGATCTGCCACGTCTTCGGCGAGGAGACCTTCCAGGTCCGCGACAAGTCGCGCAACGTGTGGTGGCTGGCCATCCCGTCGTTCGGCGAGTCCTGGCACAACCTGCACCACTCCGACCCCACCTGCGCCCGGCACGGCGTGCTGAAGGGTCAGATCGACCTCAGCGCCGGCCTCATCCGCCTGTTCGAGCGGCTGGGCTGGGTGTCCGACGTGCGCTGGCCGACACCGGAGCGGCTGGCGGCGAAGCGCATTGGCTGACGCCCCGACCGCGGTGAGCGCTCACGGCTCCGGCACCGCCATTATGGAAACTGTGAGCGAACCCCGATCTCGCAGGCGCATGTCCGGTAGCGAGCGAAGAGAGCAGCTGATCCTCATCAGCCGTACCCTCTTCGCCGAGAAGGGGTTCGACGGGACCTCCATCGAGGAGATCGCCGCCACCGCGCAGGTGTCGAAACCCGTGGTGTACGAGCATTTCGGCGGGAAGGAAGGCGTCTACGCGGTCGTCGTCGACCGCGAGATGCAGAAGCTGCTCGGCATGATCACCGAGGCGCTGGCCGCCGCGCACTCCCTCATCAAGCTGGAGCGCGCGGCCCTCGCGCTCCTGCAGTACATCGAGGAGAGCAGCGAGGGCTTCCGCATCCTGGTGCGCGACTCGCACGCCGCCTCGGGCACGGGCACGTTCGCGAGCCTGATCAGCGAGATCGCCAGCCAGGTCGAGGACGTGCTCGCCGACGAGTTCGCGGCCCGCGGCTACGACCCCAAGCTCGCCCCGATGTACGCCCAGATGCTGGTCGGCATGGTCGCCCTGACCGGCCAGTGGTGGCTCGACGTGCGCAAGCCGGGCCGCGAGGAGGTCGCGGCGCACCTGGTGAACCTGGCGTGGAACGGCCTGACCGGCCTCAACCCCGACCCGGCGATCACGGCCGCCACGCGGAACCAGGCCTCGGCGCCGTCCCGGCCGCGTCCCAGCGAGAAGGAGCTGCGCGAGCTGGAGAAGGCGCGCGACAGGGAGCTCAAGGAGGCCGAGAAGGCCAGGCAGCGCGAGCTGCGCGAGGCCGAGAAGGCGAGGGTCCGCGAGCTCAAGGAGCGTGAGCGGCTGCTGAAAGAGGCGGAGAAGGAGCGTGAGCGGCTGCTGAAGGAGGCCGAGAAGGCCAGGGAGCGCGAGGAGAAGATCCGCCAGAGGGAGGCGCGGCTGGCAGAGCGGGCCGCCAGGCTGGAGCAGATCGATCAGCCGGAGTGAGTCGTTGCGGCTCTGTTAACGTTGCGTTCAATCGCAGGGGGCATATTAGGTCATATGTCCGCCGAACTGCTGCAGGCTGGAAATGACCTGCCACTGCCACAGGAACGGTTCCTCAATCGCGAGGAGAGCTGGCTGCAGTTCAACGAGCGGGTACTGGAACTGGCCGAGGACCCCTCGCTGCCCCTTCTCGAACGGGTGCGCTTCCTCGCCATCTTCGCCAGCAACCTCGACGAGTTCTTCCGCGTCCGCGTCGCCGGGCTCAAGCGCCGCATGGCGACCGGCCTGCTGCTGCGCACCAAGAGCGGGCTGAAGCCCCGCGAGGAGCTCGCCAGGATCGCCACGATCGCCGACGCGCTCGCCAGGCGCCACGCCGCCCTCTTCCACGACCAGATCTGCCCGCTGCTCGCCTCCGAGGGCATCGAGATCGTCCGCTGGGACGACCTGGGCCGCGAGGAGCGCACCGAGCTGCGCAAGCTCTTCAGGGAGCGGATCAGGCCCGTGCTCACCCCGCTGGCCGTCGATCCGGCCCACCCCTTCCCGTACATCTCCGGGCTCAGCCTGAACCTGGCCGTCGTCGTCCGGAACCCGGTCACCGACCACACCGTCTTCGCCAGGGTCAAGGTCCCCTCGCAGCTCCCCCGGTTCGTCAACGCCTCCAAGGACCGCTTCGTCCCGCTGGAGGACGTCATCGCGGCCCACCTGGGCCAGCTGTTCAAAGGCATGGAGATCGTCCAGCACCACGTCTTCCGCGTCACCCGCAACGAGGACCTCGACGTGGACGAGGACGTCACCGAGAACCTCATGCAGGCCCTGGAGCAGGAACTGCTCAAGCGGCGCTTCGGCCCGCCCGTGCGCCTGGAGGTCGAGGACACGATCTCGCCCGAGGTGCTGGAGCTCCTCGTGGAGGAGCTGGAGCTCGCCCCGCACGAGATCTACCGCATCGCCGGCCCGCTCGACCTGTCCGGCCTGCACGCCATCGCCGACCTCGACAGGGGCGAGCTCGGCTACCGCCCGTTCGTGCCCGCCGAGGTGATCAGCGCCGAGGACGACATCTTCCAGGTGCTGCGCGAGCGCGACGTGCTGCTGCACCACCCGTACGACTCGTTCGCCACCAGCGTGCAGCGCTTCATCGAGGTCGCCGCGAACGACCCCAGGGTCCTCGCCATCAAGCAGACCCTCTACCGCACCAGCGGCGACTCCCCGATCGTCGACGCGCTCATCGACGCCGCCGAGGCCGGCAAGCAGGTCGTGGTCGTCGTCGAGATCAAGGCCCGCTTCGACGAGCACGCCAACATCTCCTGGGCCCGCAAGCTCGAACGCGCCGGCTGCCACGTCGTCTACGGCGTCGTCGGGCTGAAGACCCACTGCAAGCTCGCGCTCGTCGTCCGCCAGGAGCCGTCGGGCGAGCTGCGCCGCTACTGCCACATCGGCACCGGCAACTACAACCCCAAGACCGCCCGCCAGTACGAGGACTTCGGCCTGCTCACCGCCGACCCGCTGGTCGGCGAGGACGTCACCGACCTGTTCATCCACCTGACCGGCTACTCCCACCACTCGGCCTACCGCAGGCTGCTGGTCGCGCCGCACTCGCTGCGCGGCGGGCTGCTGGCCAGGATCGAGCGGGAGATCGCCCACCAGCGGGCCGGACGCCCCGCCCGCATCAGGATCAAGACGAACTCCCTGGTGGACGAGCCCGTCATCGACGCCCTCTACCGCGCGTCGCGCGCCGGCGTCCCCGTGGACCTGTGGGTGCGCGGCGTGTGCACCCTGCGGCCGGGCATCCCCGACCTGTCCGAGAACATCCGCGTCCGATCGGTGCTGGGGCGGTTCCTGGAGCACTCCCGCGTGTACGAGTTCGGGCTCGGCCGCCGCCCCGAGATCTGGATCGGCAGCGCCGACCTCATGCGCAGGAACCTCGACCGGCGCGTCGAGGCGCTCGTGAAGGTGACGTCGCAGCAGCACAAGGCGTACCTGATCGAGCTGATGGACCTCGCGACGGCCGACACCACGAACACGTGGTGGCTGAGCTCCGACGGCACCTGGGTCCGCCACCCGGGCGAGGACCTCCAGAGCCGCCTGGTCGCGAACCGGCGCTGGAGGACCGTTGACGACTGACCCGGCGGCGACGCGCCCGCTGCGCGCCGCCGGAGCCGTCGTCTGGCGCGGGGACGAGAACCGCCCCGAGGTCGCCCTCGTCCACCGCCCCGCGTACGACGACTGGACGTTCCCCAAGGGCAAGCCCAAGGCCGGTGAGCACGTCATCGCCACCGCGCTGCGGGAGGTGCGGGAGGAGACCGGCGTGACGGTCGCGTTCGGCCAGGCGCTGCCGCCCGCCCACTACCGCGTGGGCGACAGGCTCAAGCGGGTGGACTACTGGGCCGCCCGCGCCGTGGACGACCCGGGCCGTTCCGGCGCTTTCCCGGACGAGGTTGACGAAGTGCGCTGGCTGCCGCTCGACGCCGCCCGCTCCCTGCTGACGTACGAGTGGGACGCCGGGCTGCTGCGCGCGCTCACGGCCGCGCCGCTCACGACCGTGCCGCTCGTCCTCGTCCGGCACGCCGGCGCCGGCGACAGGCACGAGTGGGACGGCGACGACGACCTGCGGCCCCTCGACGCCGGCGGCCTGGACCAGGCCAGGACCCTCGCCACGCTGCTGCCCGCCTACCGCCCCGAGCTGCTGCTCAGCTCCCCGAGCCTGCGCTGCGTCCAGACCCTGGAGCCGTACGGCGGCGTCATCAGGACCGACCCGCTGCTCAGCGAGGACGGCCAGGACCCGCGCCGGACGCCCGCGCTCGTCAGGAGCGTCGCCGTGCCCGCGGCCGTGTGCAGCCACGGCAAGGTGCTGCCCGACCTGATCGCCGCGCTGAGCGGCAGGGACGTGCACCTGGGCAAGGGCGGCGTCGCCGTGCTGCACCACGCGGGCGGGCGCGTCGTCGGCGTGGAGCGCTACCGCACCTGACGCCCGCCCCGCCGCCGGTCAGGCGAGCTTCTTCGCCGCTTCGACGGTCTCCTCCCACACCCTGGGGACATCGGCGTGGGCGCGCTCCGCCGCCGCCCGCTCCAGCCCGGCCAGCACGCCGTACGTGAAGGTGTCCTCGCCCGCCTGGCGGGCGCTCTCCGCCTCCTTGGCCAGCGTCTCCTGCGCCACCACGCCGTCCTGGTGGCCGCCCAGCGCCTCCTGGACGCCTTTCGCCAACCTGGCCAGCTTCGTCATCCGACGGCCGAGTACTGGTTCGAGCGCCTCGGCGGTGTAGCGGGCGCGTTTGGCGGCCTTGCGCACATCGTGCAGGGCGATCTCGCGGCGTTCCGGATCGGTGGTGGACTGCGCGGTCTCGTACGCCTTCGTCACCTTCTTCCACGCGGAGAGCGCGACGGCGTCGAGCTTCTTCCCGGCCGGCTTCGCCGCGGCCCTGCCCAGCTCCGGCCTGGCCACCACGGCGTCCAGCGCGTCGAGGAGCGCGTAGTAGCGGTCGCCGCTGAGCACGTCCCTGATGCGCCCGTACGCCTCCTCCTCGCGCTCCCGCAGGCCGGAGCCCAGCCGCGCCCGCACGGGGCCGGTCACCAGCTCCGGCGGCAGCGCGTCCAGCCGGCGGCCGAACCGCTCCCTGATCACCTCCAGGTCGCGCGCCTCGCCGAGCACCGCGCCGAGCCGGCGCAGCTCCTCCTGCAGCGGCTCCGTGCCCGTGACGACGCCGCTGAACGCCTTCAGCGCGCTGCGCAGCCGGCGCGCCGCCACCCGCATCCGGTGGACGGCGTCCTCCTCGGCCCTGCGCACCCGCGGGTCCTGCGCGAGCAGGGCCGTCACCTGCGACGCCAGGTAGTCCACGACGACCTCGCCCGCCGAGCCTGGCTCCGTCGCCGCCTTCGCGGGAGGCGCCGGACGCAGCAGCCTGGCCAGCTTGCTGCCCGCCCCCGCGGGCACCGCGCCCGCCTTGCGCAGCCGCTTGCCCACCTTGGCCAGCAGCTCGGGCCTGCCGTGGTCGAGCAGCTCCGCCTCCACCTCGCGCCAGCGGACGACTTTCACCCCGTCCTTCGCCCCGTCGTCCTTCGCCCCGTCGTCCTTCACCCCGTCGCGGAACGCGGTGCCCTTGACGCGGTCGTCGGCGAGCTCGACCAGCCCCGCGCCGCCCTCGCGCAGCAGGGTGACGCTCCTGCGCGTCTCCAGCTCGGCGACCACGACGAGCGGCGCGCCGCGCGTGTAGGCGCGCACCAGCTCCACGAGGTCCTGGGGCACCTCCTTGACGCTGCGGGTGAGCGGACGGGTGATCTCCTGCCGCGCGCCTCTCGCCTTGGGCAGCTTCAGGTGCCAGCCCGGGTCCGCGCCGCCGCGCCTGCGCCGCAGCGTGACGCCGCGGGCGGCCAGCCTGAGGTCGGGGGTGTCGTAGTAGAGCGCGACGAGCTGGTGACTCTTGGGGCCGACCACCTCACCGAAACGGGTGAGGTCCGGAATCGCGTAGTCGGGGGGAACGTCGAACTTGTCCTCGATCTCGATGCCCACTGCACCTCGCAAGTGTCCGATTTCGGACCATGATGCCACCGGCAGGTGAACATCACAGGGCTTGCAGGAGCTCGATCCTGTTGCCGACGGGGTCGGTGACGTAGATGCGGCGGTGGCCCGGGAAGAGGTCGTCGGGCACGGCGTCCGGGATCTTGGCGGCGTACGCGTCGAGGTCGTCCACGAGGAATGCGGGATGCGCCTTGCGAGCCGGGCGGAAGTCCTCCTCGACGCCGAGGTGGATCTCCACGCCCTCGCCGCGGAACCACACCCCGCCCCGCCGGGCCAGTTCCGGCGGCTTGGGCACCTCGCGCAGGCCCAGCACGCCGGCGTAGAACGCGCGTAAGCGCGGCTCGCTGCCGGGCGGGGCGGCGAGCAGGACGTGGTGGAAGGCAGTGATCATTTCTGCGCCACCACGAAGATCCGGCGGAACGGGAACGGCGTGCCGTAACTGCGCGCCGGATACGCCTCGGCGAGCAGCCTGCCCAGTTCCGCGGTGAAACGGCGCTGGTCGTGCGGTTCGAGCCGGTCCAGGACCGGGCGCAGCGCCGTGCCCGACACCCAGTCCAGCACCGGGTTCTCCCCCTGCAGGACGTGCACGTACGTCGTCTCCCAGGCGTCCACCATCGAGCCGCTGTCGAAGAGCAGGTCCACGTACTCCTGCGGGTCGCCGACCGGGTTGCTCCTGAGGAGGTCGCCCAGCCGGTCGGACCAGGCGCGCGAGGCGCACAGCTCCCTGATGGCGGTGTGGCTGGGCGCGTCGAAGTTGCCCGGCATCTGGAAGGCCAGCCAGCCGCCCGCGCTCAGCATCTCGATCCAGTGCTCCAGCACGCCCCTGTGTCCGGGCACCCACTGCAGCACGGCGTTCGAGACGACCACGTCCACCGGACGGTCGGGACGCCATGTCGTGACGTCCGCCACCGCGAACCGCACGCGCGTGCCCAGCTCCCGCGCCTTGGCGATCATCGCCGGCGAGGCGTCGAAGCCCTGGATCGTGGCGTTCGGCCAGCGATGTGCGAGCTGCGCGGTGAGTTGCCCGCTGCCGCAGCCCGCGTCCACGACATAATCGGGAGCGACCGCCCCCACCCTGGAGATCAGCTCAATGAACGGCCGCGACCGTTCATCGGCGTAGACCGCGTACGCAACCGGATCCCAGATATCTCTTGACATGAAGATAATTGATATCGAGAGAGATATCTCGATGTCAAGACAGTACACTCTGTGTCATGACGGACGATGCGCAGGACGAGGTCGACCGGCTCGTCGCGGCCTGGCGCAGCGAGCGCCCCGACCTCGACGTCGAACCACTGCAGGTGCTCTCGCGCGTGTCGCGACTGGCCAAACACCTCGACAGGGCCAGACGCGCCGCGTTCACCGAGCACGACCTCGAACCGTGGGAGTTCGACGTGCTCACCGCGCTGCGACGGGCCGGCAAGCCGTACGAGCTGAGCCCCGGCGCGCTGCTGCGCGCCACCCTCGTCACCTCCGGCACCATGACCAACCGCATCGACCGGCTCACCCAGGCCGGCCTCGTCCGCCGCCGCCCCGACCCCGAGGACCGGCGCGGCGTCCTCGTCTCCCTCACCGACACCGGTCTCGCCCGGGTCGACGCCGCGTTCACCGACCTGCTGCGCCGCGAACGCGAGCTCCTGTCGGGGCTCGGCCCCTCCGACCGCCGCCATCTCGCCGCCCTCCTCCGCACCCTCCTCGCCCCCTTCGACACCCCCTGACGGCCCGCACCGCCGAGCGGGCGGCGTGCCGGAGCCTGCCGGCCCGCCGCGTGCCGGAGCCCGCGTGTCCCGTCAGCGCCCGGCCGCGGCTTCGGGCAGGTCCCTGACGCGAGCGGCCTGCTCCTCCTGGATCCTGCGGGCGGTACGCAGGAAATCGAGGATGACGGCCAGCTCGTCCGGCCCGTACCCCTGCAGCGCCCGGACGCCCGCCTCCCCCACCGGGACGAAGATCTCGGCCTCGGCCGAGCGGGCGGCGTCGGTCGCCGTGACCAGGACGCGGCGGCGGTTGTCCGGATCGGGAGAGCGGAACACCATGCCCGCGCGTTCCAGCCGGTCGATGACCGTGGTGGTGGCCGCCGGGCTGAGCTTCAAGGCGACGCTGATCCGGCCTGCGGGCAGCGGACCGCCGGCCAGCACCACGTCGAGGCAGCGCAGGTCGGTGCGGTTGAGGGCGAGCCTGCCGGCGGCCGCCTCGTCGAAGGCGTCGAAGCTCTGCTGCAGCTGCCGGAGCTCCATGGCGATCTCTCCGATGGCTTCACGTTTCGACATTCGAATCTTTCTGTTATCGTATATTTCGTTGCTCGAAACGACGATATCACCTCCGGAGGTACCGCCATGCCCTCGACCGCCCTCACCGGGCCCACCAGCAGCGCGCCCACCGGCGACGCCGCTCAGATCGAAAAGCTCTTCGCCGACTTCATGGCAGCCTGGACAGCCGGTGACGCCCAGGCGTTCGGCGCGCTGTTCACCGACGACTCCGACTACGTCTCCTACGACGGCACCATCGCCCGTGGCCGCCGCACGCACCAGCACAACCACGACAAGCTCTTCCGCGGCGTCCTGGCCGGCTCGGCGCTGGTCGGCGACCTGGAATCCGTCCGCCACCTCACGCCCGACGTCGCGATCGTGTACGGAACGGCCTCCGTCCTGATGCCCTGGCGATCCACGCTCCCGAAGCGGCGGCTGTCACGGCAGACCATCGTCGTGGTGCGCACGGACGCCGGCTGGAAGATCGGCGCGATCCACAACGGACGCGTCCGCCCCGTCACCGTTCCCGAGCCCGACTCGTTCCCCTCCACGATGTCCCAGCTGATGGCACGCGCCGCCCGCCGGCTCGGCCTGGGCCGACGCTGACCCCGGCGTCCGCGCCCCCGTGGAACGCGCCCCGGACGACGGAGCGCCGGCACCGAGAACGGCGCCGGCGCTCCGAGAACACCGAGTGGGCGAGCGGCCCGATCAGTCGCCGAGGCGGTCGGCGAGGTCCAGCCAGTCCGACTCCACCGTGTCCTTCTGCGCGAGCACCTCCCGCAGCCGCGCGTCCAGCGACCCCAGCTCGGCGTAGTCGCCGGCCGCTTCCGCCATGGCGGCGTGCAGCTTCGCCTCCTGCTCGCCCAGCTTGTCGAGCTGGCGCTCCAGCCGGTTGAGCTCCTTGCGGAGCTCCCGCTCCTCCTTCGCCGACAGCCCGGGCTTCGCCTGGCCGTCGCCGGTGACCGGCGAACCTGCGCCGCCCTCCGCCTGCCCCGTACGTACGGGCTGGGCCGCGGCGGACCCGAGCCTGGCGGTCAGCGCCGTGCCCGCGGCGCGGCGCTCCAGGTACTCGTCCACCCCGCCCGGCAGGAGCGACAGCCTGCCGTCACCCAGCAGCGCGACGCACTTGTCGGTGACGCGCTCCAGGAAGTAGCGGTCGTGGCTCACCAGGATCAGCGTGCCGGGCCAGCCGTCGAGGAGGTCCTCCAGCTCGTTCAGCGTCTCGATGTCGAGGTCGTTGGTCGGCTCGTCCAGCATGAGGACGTTGGGGTCGTCCATGAGCAGCCTGAGCAGCTGCAGACGCCGCCGCTCGCCGCCGGACAGGTCGCCGACGACCTTCCACTGCGCGTCGCCCTTGAACCCGAGCCGCTCCAGCAGCTGGGACGCCGACCACTCCTTCTTGCCGACCTGGACGTACTTGCGGATCTCCTCGACCGTCTCCAGCACGCGCCGCTCCGGGTCGAGCTCGGCCAGCTCCTGCGACAGGTACGCCAGCCGGACCGTCCTGCCCCTGACGACCTTGCCGGAATCGGGCTTGATCGTGTCGGCCAGCAGGCGCAGCACCGAGGACTTGCCCGAGCCGTTCACACCGATCAGCCCGATCCGGTCGCCAGGGCCGAACTGCCAGGTGCAGTGGTCGAGCACCATCGGGCCGCTCGCGGGGCCGCCGGCGTGCAGGGTGACGTCCTCCAGGTCGTACACGGTCTTGCCGAGCCGCGCCGCCGCGAACCGCAGCAGCTCCACGCTCTCGCGCGGCGGCGGCTCGTTCGCGATCAGCGCCTGCGCCGCCTCGATGCGGAACTTCGGCTTGGACGTCCGCGCGGGCGGGCCGCGCCGCAGCCACGCGATCTCCTTGCGCATGAGGTTCTGGCGGCGCTCCTCGGCGGCCTGCGCGATGCGGGCCCGCTCGGCCTTCGCCAGCACGTACGCCGCGTAGCCGCCCTCGTAGCGCTCGACGCGCCCGTCGACGACCTCCCACGTCCTGGTGGACACCGCGTCGAGGAACCACCGGTCGTGCGTCACCACCACGAGCGCGCTCCTGCGGCCCGACAGGTGCGCCGCGAGCCAGGCGATCGCCTCGATGTCGAGGTGGTTCGTGGGCTCGTCCAGCATGATCAGGTCGTGGTCGTCGATGAGCAGCTGCGCCAGCGCCGTACGCCGCCGCTCCCCACCCGACAGGTCGCCGGCCTTGGAGTCGAGGTCGAGGTCGCCGATGAGGTTGACGAGGATCTCACGGACCCGCTGGTCGCCCGCCCACTCGTGCTCGGCCCTGCCCCCGAGGACCAGCTCACGCACCGACGCGCCCGGGTCGAGCGTGTCGCGCTGGCTGAGGAACCCGACGTTCAGGCCCCGGTTGTGGGTGACGCGGCCGCTGTCGGGACGCACCTCGCCCGCGAGGACGGACAGCAGCGTCGTCTTCCCGCCGCCGTTACGCCCGACGACGCCGATGCGCTCCCCAGCCTCGACGCCGAGGGAGACGTCACTGAGGAGCGGTTTGGGCCCGTAAGCGTGGGAAACCGACTCAAGATTGACCAGATTCATCGTCCTCCCAGGGTATCGGTCCGCCCAACCACCTCCCACCGCCCCGACTCCGGCGAGGCACCATGGCGTACGTCGCCGCAGACCCGTCCCGGGAGGACGCGAACGAACGGCCCAAGGGGCAAGACGTGAGCGAACGGCCGCTGGGGCGTCGGACGCTGAGCGCACTCGCCCCTTCGGCCCGAGGCGCCCACAAGCCCTCGCGAAGGGATGTCGGGTGGGGGTCAGGCGAGGGTGGCGCCGGGGACCGGGCCGTGGGCTGCCATGGCGCTGGTCGCGGCTCCCGTCGCCGTCAGGCTGGCGGCCAGGTCGCGTGCGTGCGTGGCGTCGATCGCCAGGAACGCGCACGTCGGCCCCGAGCCGGAGACGATCGCGCCGAGGGCGCCATGCTGACGGCCCGCGTCGAGCGTGGTCGCCAGTTCGGGCCGCAGGGCCAGCGCCGCGTCCTGGAGGTCGTTGCTCAGGTAGGAGCCGAGCGCGTACGCGTCGCCGGTGCTCAGCGCCTCGATCAGCCGCTCGTTCAGCTCCGGCCAGGGCACCTCGGCGTCGGACTCCTTGCGCAGGCGGTCGCACTCGGCGTAGACGGAGGGCGTCGGCAGGCCGCCCTCGGCCGGGGCGAACACCCAGTGGAACGTACCGCCCGTGGGGAGCTCGCTCAGCTCCTCTCCCCGGCCCGTGCCGACCGCGGTGCCGCCCAGCAGCGAGAACGGCACGTCGCTGCCGAGGTCACCGGCGATCTCCATGAGGTCCTCGAACGGCAGGCCCAGGCCCCACAGCTCGTTGCAGGCCACCAGCGCCCCCGCGGCGTCGGCGCTGCCGCCCGCCATGCCCCCGGCCACGGGGATCTCCTTGTGGATGACCAGGTCGGCCCCGTAGCTGCGGCCCGCGTGCTTGGCCAGCGCCCTCGCCGCGCGGATGGCCAGGTTGCCGTCGTCGACGGGAACCTGGTCGGCCCACTTGCCCTCCACCGCGACCGTGATCGCGTCGGACTCCTTCGCCTCCACCCGATCGAAGATCGACACAGCGTGGAAGACGTTCACCAGGTCGTGGTAGCCGTCTTCCCTGAGCGGACCCACAGAAAGCTGCACGTTGACCTTCGCGGGCACACGTACGGTCACCGAACTCATCGATCTTCTGCCACTCTCATCGCTTGCCGGGGTCGAGGACACTCGATGTTATCGGGGCACGCTCGCTTGACATGCGGTTCTCGAAATATGTGATGCCACCCGCCGAACTGGACTCGGCTCGGACGGGCGTTCGCACAGCTTTGCCGTGATTAGCACCGATAGCGAAGAGTGACAACGCGACAGGCGGGCGGATGAGTGACGATGTCGGCGGACGGCAGTACGGCAGTGAGGAGGGCGCGGTGTCGCGGGTGACGGTTGTGGAGGTGCCGCAGTGGCAGGGGTCGGGGTCGGCGACGGCCGAGCGGCTCCGCGAGGGGGCGAGGCTGCTCGCCGGGATGGTGGACGCCGATCGGCGGTTGCGCGTCGAGGTCGCCGACGACCTCCCGGCCACGGCGAGGAACGTACGGGCGGCGCTCGATCAGGCCGGTGACGGCGGGCTGGTGGTCGCGGTGGGCGGCGACTGCGGCGTCGAGCTGGAGCCGGTGGCGGCGGCCCGCAGGAGGCACGGCGACCGGCTCGTGGTCGTCTGGTTCGACGCCCACGGCGACCTGAACACCCCCGGTTCCTCCCCCTCGGGCGCGTACCACGGCATGGTGCTGCGGGCGTTGACCGGCGAGGGACCTGACGGCCTGGTGCCGGACGTGCCGCTCGCCCCCGGGCGCGTCGTCCTGGCCGGCGTCCGCGACCTCGACCCCGCCGAGGTCGCGTTCGTACGGAGCCATGGAGTGCGGCACGTACGGGAGGCCGACGCCGAGGCTCTGGTGGCGGCGATCGAGGCCGCCGCCGACGGCGGGGAGCCCCGCCGGAGCGCTGCGGAGCCGGCCGTGTACGTGCACGTGGACTTCGACGTGCTGGACCCCGGGGTGTTCGGGAGCGTCGGCTGCCCGACTCCCGCGGGTCTGCGGCCCGACGAGCTCCTCTCGCTGGTCAAAGCCGTCGCCGGGCGGTTCGAGGTGGCCGGGCTCGGCCTGATGGAGTACGAGCCCGGCCGGCCCGAGGATCAGGAACTGCTCACGCCGCTGGTCAAGGCGCTTGTGGCGGCCTGTCGGTGAAAGCTCGGCGCCTGGCGGCCGGCCCCGCTGACGGAGGCGCACGGTTCATCCCCGCGTCGGCAGGGCGTCCAGGAGCTGCCCGGTGTCGTACGCCTCGGCGACGCCCAGCCGTTCGAAGATCTCGATGGCGCTGGTCAGCGCGGCCCTGGCGCGCCCGTACCGGCCGAGCGCGGACAGCGCGCGCCCGATCTCCGTCAGCGCCTCCGCCATGCCCCGCTCGTTCGGGTAGGTCGCCAGCCCCGCCAGGCCCGCCTCGGCGTACGTCAGCGCCTCTTCCGGCCGGCCGAGTGCGGTCCGCACCCGAGCGATCGCGATCTGGGCGGTCGCCGTCCAGAACAGGTAGCCCAGCGCGGTGGCCAGTCCCAGCGCGGCCTCCAGATGCTCCAGCGCCTCCTCGTGCTCGCCGGCCCTGGCCAGCACGAAGCCGAGGATGTAGGGCGTGATCGGCTCGACCTTGCCGTCGCCGATCTCGATCTGCAGGTCGAAGGCCCGACGTGCCGCCGCCAGCGCGGCCTCCGTCCTGCCCGTCGCCGACCAGGTCGTGCCCATGCGGGCCAGCATGGCGGCCTCCAGGCGGCGCTCTCCCGCGGCACGCGCCAGCGTCATGCCGCGCTCGAAGCACTCCGCGGCCGTGGCGTTGTCGTGCCGGAAGCCGGCCTGGTAGCCCAGCAGTGCCCAGGCGTACGCCTGCACGCCCAGGTCGCCGACGGCGCCGGCGAGTTCGACGGCGAGCCGCCCGTGCTCGTCGGCGTCCAGACCCAGGGGGGACCGCGAGCCGTCCATGTGTTCCAGGCCCAGCATGAGGTGGACGTAGCTCTCCGACGCGCGGTCCCCCCTGCCCGTGGCCGCGGCAAGCAACTGGCGGAGACGCTCGACGTAAGGCCGGCCGAGAGTGCGGAGCTCCCCCAGCGCGTTCATCAGCCGGGCCAGCTCGTACAGGTCGCTGCCGGGCAGCTCGATCACCTGGCCCACGCAGCTCAGCAGACTGTCGGAGGTGTCGTCCAGCCACACGCCGACGTCCGCCAGGTCCTCGAAACCGATCGCCTCGCCCGCCTGCTGTTCGAGCCGGTCGGCGAGCGGGTTCCCGGGGGAGCCGAGCCGGAGGGCGCCCGCCATGCCCGCTTCGAAGTAGCGGTGGAGCCGGAGGAGGGCCGCCCGCGTGGCCCCGTCGCCCTCCTCTTCCTCCAGCCGGGCACGGGCGAAGCACTTCAGCAGGTCGTGCTGCCGATAGCGGCCGATCATCGGCGACTGCAGGAGACTGAGGTCGACCAGTTCCTCACCCAGTTCCTCCGCCTCGGACTCGGCCAGGTCCAGCAGGCGCGCGGCCATCGCGGCCGTGAGCTCGGCCGCGTCGGGAACGGCCAGCAGCCGGAACGCGCGAGCCAGTTCGGGGCGAAGCTGCTCGTAACTGAGGGAGAAACTCACCTCCACCGCGAGGTCGCCGACCCTGAGCCGGGCGAGCCGCCTGCGCTCGTCGGCCAGTCGGGCGGTCAGCTGGGCGAGCGTCCACGTGGGCCGGGTCGCCAGCCGGGCGGCGGCGATCCGGATCGCCAGCGGAAGGAACCCGCAGGCGGTCACCAGCTCCAGCGCGGAGTCCCGCTCCGCGGCCACCCGCTCCTGCCCGAGAATCGCCCCCAACAGCCGGATCGACTCGTCGGCGCTGAGCACGTCCAGCCCCATCTGGAGCGCTCCGTCGAGGCCGGCCGGCTTGGCACGGCTGGTCGCCAGCACGGCGCAGCCGGCCGACCCAGGGAGCAACGGGGTCAGCTGCGCCACGTCTCGGGCGTTGTCCAGGACGACCAGCACGCGCCGGTCGGCGAGCAGCGACCGGTAGAGCGCCGCGCGTTCGGCGAGCCCGTCCGGCAGGTCGCCCTGTCCCAGCGACCGCATCAGCACGCCCAGCGCGGTCGCGGGAGGCATCGGATCCGGTCCGGCCCCCTGCAGGTCCAGGAAGAGCTGGCCGTCCGGGAAGAGGTCCTTGACGGCGTGCGCCACGCGCAACGCCAGCGTCGTCTTCCCCACCCCGCCCTGGCCGGACACCGCCCAGATCAGCAGCGTCCGCGCGCCGCCTGAGCGCAGCGATCCGACCATCTTCCCCACCTCGGCCGCCCGGCCGGTGAAGTCGGCCACGTCCAGCGGCAGCTGTCGGGGCACCGGCAACGTCACCGCCGCCGGCTCGGCGGACGTCTCCTCCGCGTTCAGCTCCGGATCGCCGGTGATGATCTGCTGGTACAGCCGGGCCAGCTCCGGCGAGGGATCCACCCCGAACGCCTCGGCCAGCGAGCGCCGCGTGTCGGCGAAGAGCCCGATCGCCTCCGCCTGCCGTCCGGACCGGTACAGCGCCAGCATCAGGAGCCTGCACAGCCGCTCCCGCGCCGGATGCCTGGACACCAGCGAGGTCAGCTCCGCCACCGACTCATGGTGCCGTCCCAGCGCCAGATCGCACTCCGCCCGCGCCTCGAACGCCGACAGCCGCATCTCGACGAGACGGGAGCGTTGCGCCTGGGCCCACGCCCCCGGCAGCCCTGACAGCGGCTCTCCGCGCCACAGCCGCAGCGCCCGCTCCAGCAGGTCCCGCGCCTCGGCCGGCGGCGCGTTCCGCGCGCCCGACGCCAGCGCCGCGAACTCCCGCACGTCCAACGCGGCCGTGCAGCTGTAGCCGCTCCGCATCGAGCGGACCGCCGCCTGCCCCAGCACTCCCCGCAGGCGCGACACGTAGTTGCGCACCGTGCTCGCGGCCGTCTGCGGCGGGGCGTCCGCCCACAGGACGTCCACCAGCTGCTGGACGCTCAGCATCCGCCCCTCGGCCAGCAGCAGGGCGGCCAGCGTCAACCGCTGCTGCGGCGACCCCAGGTCCAGTTCCGTGTCACCCCGCCAGCCACGTACCGGGCCGAGCAGCTCGAAGCGCAAGTCCATGGTGAACGCCCTCGCTCGGTACGCCGCCGGATGACCCGGGGGATCTGATGTCGGCCAGTACGACGTCAGCCTGGCGCGGACGCCTAATGATCACGTTGACGAATCGTATACGCGACGTAAATCGGCTTCTCCGAAAGTGATCCCGCATTGCGTACAGGGGGATCGATGATGAACTTCGGGGTCTTGGGGACGGTGGAGGCCCACCGTGACGGGAAGCCCATCGACGTGGGCTCGCCGAGCAGCAGGGCGCTGCTCGCGCGGCTGCTGCTGTCGCGGGGCCGGGTGGTGCCGCTGGACCGGCTGATCGAGGATCTGTGGGAAGGGGAGCCGCCGCGCCAGGCGCTGGCGTCGCTGCGGACGTTCGTCTGCCGACTCCGGCGGGATCTGGAGCCGGAGGACAGGCCCACGGTGCTGCTGACCGAGCCGCGGGGCTACCGGCTCGACGTCTCGGCGGAGCAGCTCGACGCGGACGCCTTCGAGGAACTCGTGCGGCGGGCCGACCCGCAGCGCGATCCCGCGGGCGCGCTCGAACTGCTCGATCGGGCGCTGGAGCTGTGGCGGGGGCCGGCGTACGCCGAGTTCGCCCACTCGACGTGGGTCCAGGTGGAGGCCGCCAGGCTGGAGGAGCTGCGGCTGGCGGCCGTGGAGCGCCGGCTGGCGACGCTGCTGACGCTGGGACGGCACGGGCACGCCATCCCGGACCTGGAGGCGTTCACGCGGACCCATCCCATGCGGGAGGAGGGGTGGTGGCTGCTCGCCCTGGCGCTGTACCGCTCCGCCCGCCAGGCCGACGCGCTCTCAGTGCTGCGCCGCGCCCGCGGACACCTGGCGGAGGAGCTGGGCCTGGATCCCGGCCCGGCGCTGCGGCAGCTGGAGGCCGACATCCTCGCCCAGGCGCCCGGCCTCGGCGTGCCGTCGTCCGCGCCGTCCCGCGAACCGGCCGCCCCCGTGCGGATCCGCTGCCTCGGACGCGATCACCTGCTGGACTGCGCCAGCGACGTGCTGGGCGCGGCCGAATCAGGCGACGGCGGCGCCCTGCTCGTGGCGGGCGAGCCGGGCACCGGCCGGACTCAGCTGCTTCGCAGTGTCGAGGCGCTGGCGCGGGTGCGCGGTCTGCAGGTGGCCTGGGCGGCGTCGTGCCGCCTGGAGAGCGGCTACGCCTTCGGAGTCGCCCGTCAGGTGTTCGAGCCGCTGCTGGCGGCGCTGCCGGACGAGGAACGCGCGCGGCTGCTGGAGGGGGTGACGCTCCCGGCCGCCGACGTGATCTGGCGCAACAGGCGCACGGGAGACCTCTCCGAGGTGCTGCACGGGCTCCATTGGGTGACCGTACGGCTGGCCCGGCGGGTCCCGCTGCTCGTCGTGCTGGACGACGTGCAGTGGTGCGACCCGGAGTCGCTGCGATGGCTGGCCTACACGTTGCGGCGGCTGCGGGGCGTGCCGGTGGCGTTGGTCGTCTCCCGCGCGGTCGGCGTGCCCTCGGACTGGCCTGACATGCTCGACACGATGTGCTCGATGATGCCGGCGGTGCGTCTCGGCGCGCTGCCCAGGCAGGCGGCGACCGCGCTGGTGATGGAGCAGACGGGTGTCGAACCTGACGCCGCGTTCGTCTCCCGCTGCGTCGCGGCGACCGGGGGGAACGCCTTCCTCCTCGCCGAGCACGTGAGGAGCCTGCACTCCGACGGGCGGCCGGAGAGGATCGGCCGATGGGTGTCCGGCCTGCTGCGGGTGGCCGGTCCGGGAGCGGCCGAGCTCGTACGGGCCGTGGCCGTCCTGGGGGAGGAGGCGACGCCGGACGCGGTGGCCGGGATGGCCGGGCTGAGCGGTGACAGGTTCGCGGGGGTGCTGTCGGTGCTCGTGCGGATGGGCCTGCTGCGTGACGGCACGCCGCTGCGCCTCGCGCACCCGGTGGTGCGGCGGACCATCCTTGACGAGGCGCTTATCGCTTCGCAAGGTGCCGTCCATATCGGGCGAACACCCTTTCAGCCATGAATTCCCTTACACATGCGCCTATTGAGCAGGTCGCCCTTCCTCAGGACCCGCCGCAGCCCGACCGGGGCAGCATCCTGGAGGTCGTCGAGAAGATCGGATCGGTGACCGTGCCGATCGCGGTGGCCCTCTACGCGATGCTCTACCTGGGCCTCCAGCACGTCTACGCGATCTTCGGCATCACGCCGGAGCAGGCCGGCCTGGACCAGGCGACCATCTTCGCCCGGCTCATCGGCACCCTGGTGACGATATTCCTCTACCTGCTTCCCGTCGTCGGCGTCGTCGTCACGCTCTTCTGGCTGGCGGACCTCCTGACCAGGGGCGGTGCTGGACGGGCCGTCACCTGGATCAGGGAGAAGCCGTGGATCGCCGCGACGTTCGCGGCGATGCTCTCGGCTACCGGCTACTGGGCCTACCTGACGACCTCCGGCGGCTTCTCCGAGGACCTGCACATCGACTACGGCTCCGCCGTCCTGCCGGCAGCCGTCATCGCCTTGGTCGGCCTGCTGATCCCGTACCGGATCATGCGCAGGCGCGGGGCCACCCGCGCCGGCATGAAGGTCATCACGGGCGCGCTCGTCGGCGTCGGCCTGGGCTTCCTCCTCGTCATCCAGATGCTGCTGGGAGCGGTGGACATCTACGTCAACGGCAACGGCAACCCCGTCCTCGACCTGGTCGGGTTCAAGAACCAGTGGGTCACCGTCCACGACGGCGACGGCAAGGCCGTCGTCGAGGACGACGACCGCGTGCTGATGCTGGGCGAGAAGGAGGGCGCCTACGTCTACTACAACTGCGGCGACCAGCGCACCTACCGCCGCCCGATCGAGGCGACCATCCTCGGCGACTTCGAGATCGACCCCGACTTCACCAACGGCGGCACCGAGGAGCCCATGGCCTGCGGCTACGGCCTGGCGGAGCAGCAGTGACCAGAGAACGGCTGCGCTACTGGTTCGACAACACGATGTCGAAGGGCACCCCGGCCCTCATCGGCTGGCTGGCGGTGGTCTCTGCGCTGCTCATCGCCGTCGTCACCCTGGTGGCCTGGCCGTTCGCCGACGGGCTGAGCCCGATGCGGGTGGCCTGGATGAGCCTCCTGCGGACACTCGACCCGGGCACCATGGGAGGCGACGACGGCGACTCGTTCTTCGTCCTCATGATGCTCGTGGTCACGCTCGGCGGCATCTTCATCGTCAGCGCCCTGGTCGGCGTGCTCAGCGCCGGCCTGGACGCCAAGCTCGACGAACTGCGCAAGGGACGTTCCAGGGTGGTCGAGCACGGTCACACCGTCGTCCTCGGCTGGTCCGAAGAGATCTTCGCGGTGATCTCCGAGCTGGTCAAGGCCAAGAAGAGCGAGCGCAAGCCCGTCATCGCCGTCCTGGCCGACCGCGACAAGGTCCAGATGGAGGACGAGCTCCGCGCCCGGCTGGGCGAGATCGGCGGAATCCGCCTGGTGGTCAGATCCGGTGACCCCGCCGAGCCGTCCTCGCTGGCGCTGGTCAGCCCGCACGCCGCGCGCTCGGTCCTGATCCTGTCAGCGGACGACGCCGAGCTCGTCAAGACACTCCTCGCGCTCGGCAGCAGGCGGTGGGCGGCGTCGGGCCCGTCGATCATCGCCGCCGTCGCCGACAGCGGCAACCTCACGGCCGCCCGCATCGCCGGCGGCCCCCACGCGGAAGTGGTGGACTCGCAGAACCTCGCCGCACGGCTGGTCGTGCAGTCCTGCAGGCAGTCCGGGCTGTCGGCGGTCTACACCGAGCTGCTGGACTTCGACGGGGACGAGATCTATCTGTGGACCGAGAGACGCCTCGTGGGCCGGAGATACGGCGAGGCGCTGTTCGCCTTCGGCACCGCCACGGTCATCGGCCTGCGACTGGGCGGCGGCCGGGTGGCGCTGAACCCGCACAGCGACACCGTCATCGGGGAGAACGACCAGCTCATCCTCATCGCCCCGGACGATTCCGAGATCCGGCCGGCCACCGCGCCGCCCACCGTCCTGACGAGCGCCATCAGGCCGCCGCGGGCACCCGGACGGGCCCCGGCCAGGACGCTGATCCTCGGACACAACCGCCGCAGAGGACGCATCATGCGAGAGCTCGGGCATCACCTGCTGCCCGGCTCCGAGATCCACCTGGTGGGCCCGCCCGCCGAAGGCGGCGCGCTGCCGCCGGACGTCCTCGTCACGGCGAAGCAGGGAGACATCACCGACCGCGCCACCCTCGAAGCGCTCAACCCCGGGGTCTACGACCAGGTGATCGTGCTGGCGTGTGACACCTATGAGCCCCAGAAGGCCGACGCCCGGACCATGGTGACCCTGCTGCACCTGCGCGACATGGACACGGGCGCGGCCATCGTCAGCGAGATGAACGACGAGCGGAACCGGCTGCTGGCCCAGGTCGCCGAGGCGGACGACTTCGTGGTGGGCGGCCGGCTGGTCAGCATGCTGCTCACGCAGCTCTCCGAGAACCGGCACCTCGGCAGGGTCTTCGACGTGCTGCTGGCGCACGACGGGCCGGACATCTACCTGGAGCCCGCGGAGAACTACCTCGCGCCCGGCGCGACAGTGACGTTCGCGACCGTGATCGAGGCGGCCCGTCAGCGCGGCGAGACGGCGTTCGGGTACCGGCTGTCGTCCGAGAGCGGAACGGCGTCCCACCACGGCGTGCGGCTCAACCCGCCCAAGTCGGAGCCCCTGGCGTTCCGGCCCGGTGACCAGGTCGTCGTGCTGGCCGACAGATGACGACAGCGAGGCCGTCCGCGTCGGGGACGGCCTCGTCAGATCGTCACGAGCTCCGCAGGTGAGGCTCCAGGAGCTTGTTCCAGGCGGCGCTGACCTTCGCCCACTCCTCCGGGCAGCGCTCAGCCCTGGCCTGTGGCAGGTAGGAGTCGTCCGTCTCGCCCACCAGGTCGGCGAACTTCTCAGGGTCGGAGCCGTAGACGAGGCAGGCGTAGTTGTAGGCCCGCTGCTCGTCCATCGAGTGCTCGTCGTAGAACGGCAGGGAGTCACGGTCGCTGTCGCCCGCGGCGATGAAGTACGACTGCGCGGCCTGCAGCGCGTAGTTCTGCCCCGCCTCGCCGATCTCGATCATGTAGATCGCGGACAGCTGATCGACCGCGTCGTCCTCCTTGCCGACCGTGGGGAGGTCGTAGATGCTGATCAGGGCATGTCCGAGTTCGTGGAAGAGCGTGTCCAAGAGGACGCCCGTCACGTAGTCGTCCTTCTCCTGCTCGGTGCTGAAGTTCTCCTCGGCCTTGGCGACGGCGTCGGTCAGCAGCTCGTAGCAGATGGTGATCTTCTTGTCGTCCGGGCTCCAGAAGGCGTTGGCCTGCCCGCACTCCTCCGTCGCGAGGACGTAGTCGCCTTCCGGCAGCTTCAGCAGGTCGTTGAACCCCTGAGCCACCTCCTCCAGAGTCTTCTCCTCCTTCAGCAACTTCGTGAGCTCCTGGTTGACGTCGTCCTTGGCATCGGCGACGACGGCGGAGAACGCGCCGCCGGCGCCGCTCCTGCTGTCGGACGTCGCGGGGTCCGCCTGCCGGGCGGCCATCGGCTCGGCGCCGCACGCGGTGAGCGCCGCCCCCATCATGAACGCCACCACGGCGATCGATCTCATCTTCACGGTCATGCCGCAACCCTGTCGACCAGGCATTGACAGTCCGTTGACGGCGGCCCAGCCGCGCGCCGAACCAGCTCCGCGCCCTTTATCAGGCGGCAAACAGGCGTGCCTAGCGTCCCTCCCATGAACATCCACATGCGTAAGGCAGTGGCCGGAGCCCTGATCTGCGCCGGCCTCTCGGCCGCCACGCCGGCCGCCCCGGCATCCGCCGCCACCACGGGGCCGATGACCATCGCCACCGGGGCGAAGCAGGCGATGGTCGTGCCCTTCCTCGCGAGGAGGGTGCTCAAGGAGATCATCAAGGCTGTCATCAACCACTACAAGAGAATCGCGGCCGACAGGAAGGAGTTCTCCAGATACGTCAACGAGGCGCTGGACCAGCAGTGGAAAGAACTGGCCGGCTCCGACATGAGGCTGCTCAAGTACCACGCGATCCTGATCGACGACTCTCTGAACTACAACGCCGACGGCCTCGACTGCGACGACTGCGACCTCGACGGCAACGGCACCGCGGACGCCAACGACGACGACGGCGTTGACGGGCCGTACGTCGACATCCCCGACCAGGACGTCGCCGACACCCAGGACGCCACCTGGAACGAGGACGGAACCATCGTCTTCACCACCACCTCCGGAAGCACACGGAAGTTCCGCCTCCTGATCGCCGAGCGCGGCACCCTCACCGTGCCGAACCGCTGGGCCAGCGACCTGCCGAACAGGCCGCCGAGGACCGTGCCCCTGGGCGACTGGGAGTTCGGCGTCAGGACCGCGGGCCACTGGCGGCGGGACGAGAGCGGGTCCGCGGGCAGATTCGTCTTCACCTTCTCCCCGTACACCACGAACAACCCTGCCTATCGGGGCGGCGGGGACGACCCTGGGCAGAAGCCGCCCGAGCGGCAGGAGACCCCCGGCCACGCCAAGATCGTACGGCTGGTGAACGACCTCGGCTGGTCGGTCGACGTTCCCGACGGGCAGCTCAAGGAAGGCGTCCGCGGCGTCCAGGCGGCCAGGCCGCAGCAGGGCAACCGCAATCAGCAGTGGCACCTGTTCGACCGGGGCGACGGCCAGTACGTCATCCAGACGGTTCTCGGCGGGCACATGGTGCTCGACGTGATCCCGAACAACTGGAACGTCCAGCTCTCCACGGCCCACTACCGCGGTAACCAGCTGTGGAAGTTCGAGCCGGCCGGTGGAGGGCGGTACCGCGTCCGAGCCGTCTACAACATGCAGAACGGCTATCCGCACGGTGGCTGCCTGACTGCCGACAGAGGTGAGGGCCAGGGGCTCGCCGCCCTCGACTGCAACCGGCACGGACAACTCTGGCGTCTGCTGACTCCTTGACGTGCTCCTCGGCCGGAAGGCCGAAGATTCAGCCCGTGCCGCGTCATGCGGCACCTCTGAGGCTTCCTGCTTCCTCGCGCTGTGCCAGGCCGGGGCCTGGTCTTACCTGCGCTCCACAGGCGTTTAGCCTGTCCGCCCGTCCGGCGGCCAGGATGTTCTTCGCCGCGTTGACGTCCCGGTCGTGGACCGCCCCACACGGGCAGGTCCACGACCGGACGCTCAACGGCATCGACTGCTGGATGGTCCCGCACTCCGAGCACAGCCTGGAGGAGGGGAACCACCGGTCGATCCGGTGGAAGGCGCGCCCGTACAGGCGAGCCTTGTACTCCAGCATGGTCACGAACTGCGACCAGCCCGCGTCATGCACGCTCTTGGCCAGCCTCGTGCGCGCCAGTCCCTTGACCGCGAGGTCTTCCACGATCACCGTTTGGTTCTCACGGATGATCTGTGTGGAGAGCT
Source organism: Nonomuraea pusilla (assembly GCF_900109355.1). Classification (GTDB taxonomy): domain Bacteria; phylum Actinomycetota; class Actinomycetes; order Streptosporangiales; family Streptosporangiaceae; genus Nonomuraea; species Nonomuraea pusilla. The sequence continues at coordinate 392,738 of NZ_FOBF01000001.1, read as the reverse complement.
GGTGGTGGAACTCACGGCGCGCGTCAGTGACCTTCGCGTGCTGGCGGGCGACGGCGAGGCGCGCCTTGGCCCGCTTGTTCGATCCCTTGGCCTTGCGGGACAGCGCCCGCTGGAGCCGCTTGAGCTTCTTCTCCGCCCGGCGCAGGAAACGCGGTGAGTCGAGCTTCCGACCGTTGGACAAGACGGCGAAGGCCGACAGCCCGAGGTCGATTCCCGTCTCGGACTCGACCGGCGGCAGGGGCTGTTCGGTCACCTCGACCACAAAGGACGCGAAGTACCGTCCGGCCGCGTCCTTGACCACGGTCACGCTCGATGGGGCGGCGGGCAGGGGCCGCGACCAGCGCACCGGCACATCCCCGATCTTCGGCAGGCGCAGCTTCCCGCCTGTGGTGATGGAGAACCTGGCGTTGCGGGTGAAGCGGATCGCCTGCCGGTTATCCCTCTTGGACCGGAACCTCGGCGGGGCGACCTTCGACCCCTTCCGCTTGCCCGTGATGGAGGCGAAAAAGTTGCGGTAGGCGGTATTCAGATCGGCCAGCGCCTGCTGCAGCACCACGGCTGAGACCTCGCCCAGCCAGGAGCGTTCCGGGGTCTTCTTCGCCTCGGTGATGACCCGCTTGGACAGCTCACCGTCTGAGAGGTACGGCAAGCCCTGCTCGCGGGCGTCCTGCCGTGCGCGCAGCGCGTCGTTGAACACCACCCTGGCGCACCCGAACGCCTTGGCCATCGCGATCTGCTGGCCCGGCGTCGGGTAGAGGCGGAAGTTGTGCCGGAGCTGCACACCATGATCCTACCATTGGCTTATGGTCGGACACGGAGACATCAGAACCGGTAGGCACTGCGTTTTCGTCCTGCACGCTCACTTGGTTTTCGTCACCAAGTTCCGGCATCCGGTGTTCACCGGTGCCCACCTGGAACGCATGGAGCAGATCATGCGGGACGTGTGCGCGGACTTCGAGTGCGAACTGGCCGAGTTCAACGGCGAGGCCAACCACGTCCACCTGCTGGTGAACTTCCCACCGAAGGTCGCCCTGTCCAAGCTGGTCAACTCGCTCAAGGGCGTGTCCTCCCGGCGGCTGCGCGCCGAGTTCCCCGAACTGGCACGCCACTACTACCGGGCGAACAAGCTGTGGTCGGGCTCCTACTTCGCCGGGTCCGTGGACGGTGCACCGATCAGCGTGCTGCGCCAGTACATCGAGCAGCAGAACCGACCCGGTTAGAGCACGCTCGGGCCTGGCGGCCCTCCCGCGCGGGCCCTCACCCCTGGCCTGAAGGCCGAAGCACTGGCCCGCATTCCGGTAGCCGCGTCGGCGGCGAGAGGAGCATGATCTCCCGGGAATGGCACGACCTCCCGGGAGATCATCTGTGTCAACGTGACGTCAAAGTCCGCCGTGCAGCATGTGCCGGATGGGAATGGCACTCATATTGATCTTCATTGTGGCGGTGGCCCCCGGCGGAGGGCTGGCGGCCGCGCTCCTGGCCTGGGTGGGCCGCGTCGCGCTCGGGCTGCCGGGCGGCGTCGGCCTCTGGTGCCTGACGTGGGTACCGGCGTGGTTCATCGGCTGCCTGGCGTGGTGGGTGGCGGTCCTCATCGACCTCGAGAACGACGTGCCGCGGATGGGCTCAGCCTTCGCCTGGCAAGGCGCCGCCACCGTGCTCGTGGTCGCCCTGGCGCTCACGATCCGAAAAACCGCCCAGCCCTGACCCGCCAGGTGCGATCTGGAGTCATGCGGGGCGGATGGCGCCGCGGTACGTGGCTCGGTAGTGAGGTGAGCGGAGGAAGGCGGTCTTCCTGACCACGTCGCCGGTGCGCGGTGCGTGGATCATGGTGCCCGCCCCTAGATAGAGGGCGACGTGCGTGGGGTCGCCCTTGCCGCCGCCGAAGAACAGCAGGTCGCCCTTGCGGAGGTCGTTCATGGGGACCTTGCGTCCCTGGCGGAACTGGGCGCCGGTGTAGTGGGCGAGGGTCACGCCTGCCTTGGACCAGGCGTACAGGGTGAGGCCGCTGCAGTCGAAGCCGACCGTCGTGCGGCCTCTGCCGATGCCGTACGTGGGGCCCTTCGGTGAGCCGCCGCCCCAGGAGAAGGCGACGCCCTGCTGAGCCAGGGCGGCGGTGGCCGCGATCTCGCCCTTCGTCGGGAGGGCGGGGGTGGTGGCCGGGTTCCCTGCTGTGGTCGGCCGCTCGGGCGGCGCCTCGGCGGGGCTGGGGGGCTGGGGCTGTGGGCGTTCTCCTGGTCTGGGTCTGATCGGTGGCTGTGGTGTCGTGCCGCAGGGCTGGGGTGGGAGGGCCAGGAGGATCTGCAGGTGGGCCGGGTTCGTGAGGTGGAGGAGGGCGAGGAGCCCGGAGGTCTGGGTGAAGGCGGGCAGGCGGACGCATCGCGGCGGCGCGGCTGCTGCTTCGGCGGTGCCGGTCAGCGCGGTGAACGGGGCGAGGATGCCTGCGCCGAGGGCGAGGCAGAGCAGGGCGGGACGTCGGGGCATGGGGGCCTCCCTCTGTGGGCCGTTGGTGAACGACGGGGAGGCCAGGATCGTCGGGCGCGGGGGTGGGCAGGCCGCCGAACGGCGTTCTGTGGATGGCGAGGGGAAACGCAGGACGCTCTGTGGACGGCGCGGGGCTACTCAGGACGTTCTGGGGACAGCGCGGGCAAGCGCACGCCGCTCTGGAGACGGCGCGGACAAACGCACGCCGCTCTGGAGACGGCGCGGACAAACGCACGCCGCTCTGGGGACAGCGCGGACAAACGCACGCCGCTCTGGGGACAGCGCGGGCAAACGCACGCCGCTCTGGGGACAGCGCGGGGTAGTCGTCGGCCTTCTGTGGGCGGCGCGGACAGGCAGGGGCCGGGCTGTGGATCGCGAGCAGCCATTCGTGTTCTGTAGGTCCTGCCTGGAAGACAGTCGGTTCTGTGGATCGTGCGGAGAAGTGCGGGGGGTTCTGGGGAGAACGTGGCTGGTGGCCCGCCGAACGGCGGGACGGGCGTGCCGGGCTTCCCCGGCGGGGGCCTTACGGGGTTCTGGGGTGCCGCTTAGGATCGGGCCATGCCCTTGACCGCGAACGACGTTGACCGGTTCGAGGCCGCGAGGCCGCGTCTGGAGGCCATCGCCTACCGCCTCCTCGGCTCCGCCGCGGAGGCCGAGGACGCCGTGCAGGAGACGTTCCTGCGCTGGCAGGCCGCCGACGTCGGCCGGGTCGAAGTGCCCGAGGCCTGGCTGACGAAGGTCCTCACCAACCTGTGCCTGAACCAGCTCACCTCCGCGCGGTCACGCCGTGAGACGTACGTGGGCGCGTGGCTTCCGGAGCCGCTGCTCGCCGGCGACCCCATGCTCGGCCCCGCCGACACCGCCGAGCAGCGGGAATCGGTCTCGTACGCGGTCCTCACCCTCATGGAGCGCCTCTCCCCCAACGAGCGGGCGGTGTACGTGCTGCGGGAGGCCTTCGACTATCCGCACCGGGAGATCGCCGAGATCCTCGACATCACCGAGGCCGCCAGCCAGCAGATCTTCCACCGCGCCAAGAAGCACCTCGCGGAGGGCAAGGCCCGCATCGAGATCGACGAGGCCGCCACCCGGCGGATCGTCGAGGAGTTCCTGGCGGCCGCCACCAGCGGCCAGGTGGAGCCGCTCGTGCGCCTGCTCACCGGCGACGCCATCGCGATCGGCGACGGCGGCGGGAAGATCCCGGCCCGGTTCAAGGCGTTCGAGGGCGCGGTGGCGGTCGCGACGTTCCTGCGGGGCCTGTTCAGGCCCGCGGCGGCCAAGCGCGCCCTGGCCGGCGGCTCCCCCGAGGTCTACATCTGGAGCGCCAACGGCGAGCCGGCCGTCGTGGCCGTCCTGGACGGCCAGGTCGTCGGCGTCATGTGCCTGGAGGTCACCCCCGAAGGCATCACCGCGGTCCGCAACCAGGTCAACCCGGACAAGCTCGTGCGCGCCACCGCGTACTGGGCGTCCTCCGACCACGGGGAGCCCCTGTTCAACGCCTTCTGATCGCCCTGTGAGGAGCCCTGCGAGGCGCCCTGTGAGGCGTCTCACATCGCGTCCCTGTCAGGAAACGGCGCGCCGCCCGGTTCAGGGGGCACATCGCGTAGACAGGAGCAAGGGCATGCAGCACCGCATCATCGTCCTCGGGGCCGGATACACCGGAGCCAGCGCCGCCGGGCGCCTCGCGAAGCGGCTCCGCGGCGAGGACGTCGCCATCACCCTCGTCAACGCCGAGCCTGACTTCGTCGAACGGGTCCGCATGCACCAGCTGGCGGCCGGGCAGGACCTCACGCCCCGGCCGCTGAGCGAGATGTTCGCGGGCACCGGCGTCGAGGTGCGGCTCGCGAAGGTCACCGGCGTGGACGTCGAGCGCAGGACCGTCGCCGTCGTCGACGCGAAGGGCGCAGGAGAACTCGGCTACGACACGCTCGTCTACGCCCTCGGAAGCGGCTGGAACGCCGAGGGCGTTCCCGGGGCGGCCGAGCACGCGTACGAGATCGCGGGCCGTGCCGGAGCGCTCCGGCTGCGCGAGCGCCTGGCCCGCCTCGACGCCGGGCGGAGCGTGGTCGTCGTCGGCGGCGGGCTCACCGGCCTGGAGGTCGCGGCCGAGATCGCCGAGGCCCGCCCCGATCTCGACGTCGCCCTCGCCGCCCGCGACGGCCTGGGCGACTGGCTCTCCCCGAAGGGGCGCGCGCACCTGCGCAAGGTCTTCGGCAGGCTCGGGATCACCGTGCACGAGCACGCCGCCGTCACGGGCGTCGAAGCCGACCGCGTCACCACGGCAGACGGCGAGGCCATCCCTGCCGCGGTCACCGTGTGGACGACCGGCTTCGCGGTCCACCCGATCGCGCAGGCGACCGCGCTGGAGGTCACCGACACCGGCCAGATCGTGGTCGACGGGACGCTGCGCTCGGTCTCGCACCCCGACGTGTACGCGGTCGGCGACGCGGCCATGGTGATGGGCCCCGGGGACAAGCCGCTGCGGATGTCGTGCGCCTCCGGGGTTCCTGGCGCGTGGCAGGCCGCCGACGCCATCGCGGCGCGCCTGACGGGTGGGAAGCTCCCGAACGTCGCGATCCGCTACTTCAACCAGTGCGTCTCGCTGGGCCGCAAGGAGGGCCTGATCCAGTTCGTCACCGCGGACGACCGCGCCGTACGGGCGGCTCTGACGGGGCGGCTGGCCGCGGTCTACAAGGAGCTGGTCTGCAAGGCCGCCGCCTGGGGCGTCGCCAACCCGACGCTCGGGCTGCCGGCCCGGCGGCGGCCCGTCACCCAGCGGGCCGCGGCGCGCTCATCCGTCAAGGCTCCGGCATAGACCGCCGGGTGAGGCGGGCGCTCTCCACACGCGGGAGGGCGCCCGCCTCGCTGCCGCCGTACGGTTCGGCGGGATCGGGGTGAGGCGCCCCCGGATTCAGCGCGTTCGAGGTGAGGCGCCCCAGGTCCGAGGTGAGGCGCCCCCAAGTTCAGGGTGAGGCGCGCCCGAGCCGGGCGTCAGGGTTTGTTCTCCGCTATGCGGGCGAAGGCGGCGATGTCGAGTTGCTCACCGCGCGTGGACGGGGCTACGCCTGCCGCCGTCAGGGCCTGTTCGGCCAGGGCAGGGGAGCCGGCCCAGGAGGCGAGGGCGGCGCGGAGGGTCTTGCGGCGCTGGGCGAACGCGGCGTCGATCACGGCGAACACCTCCTCGCGGGAGGCGGTCGTGGCCGGGGGGTCGCGGCGGATCAGGGAGACCAGGCCGGAGTCGACGTTCGGGACGGGCCAGAAGACGTTGCGGCCGACGGGCCCGGCCCTGCGTACGTCGGCGTACCAGGCGGCCTTGACCGACGGCACCCCGTACACCTTGGAGCCGGGGCCGGCGGCGAGCCGGTCGGCCACCTCCGACTGGACCATCACCAGGCCCTTGCGCAGCGACGGCAGCACCTGCAGCAGGTGAAGCACCACGGGGACGGCCACGTTGTACGGGAGGTTGGCCACCAGGGCGGTGGGCGCGCGGCCGGACAGGTCCTCCGGCGTGATCCTGAGCGCGTCGGCGTTGACGACGGTGAGCTTGCCGGACAGCTCGCGCTCGGCGACGGTGACGGGCAGCTGGGCGGCCAGCACGGGGTCGATCTCGACGGCGACGACGTGCGCGGCCTCGGGCAGCAGCGCCAGCGTCAGCGACCCGAGCCCGGGGCCGACCTCTATCACGACGTCGTCGGGCGTGAGCTCGGCGACGCGGACGATGCGCCGGACGGTGCCGGCGTCGATCACGAAGTTCTGGCCTAGCTTCTTGGTCGGGCGAAGATCTAGCTTGTTCGCCAAGGTACGTATTTCTGCTGGGCCCAACAGCCTCATCATCCAACCAGTCTCCCGCATGCCGGAACCTGCCATGGCGCGTGGGGGGACGACGGGGGAGGATGGCGTGGAACAGGAAGGGACGTCCCTCATGGAGCCAACGGGCGCCGCGCCGCTCCGCCCCACGGACCTGCGGGAGGTCGGGCCGTACCGGCTGCTGGGACGGCTCGGCGAGGGCGGCATGGGGACGGTCTTCCTCGCGCGGGCCCCGGCCGGACGGTTCGTCGCGGTCAAGGTGGTGAAGGCGGAGTTCGCCAACCAGGAGGGGTTCGCGGCCAGGTTCCACGCCGAGGTGGAGAACGCGCGCAGGGTGGCGTCGTTCTGCACGGCGCAGGTGCTGGACAACGGCGACACCGGCGACGGACGCCCGTTCATGGTGACGGAGTTCATCCAGGGCACCCCGCTGTCGGCGCAGATCGCCAGGCACGGCGCCCTGGAGCCCGGGCCGCTGCACGGCGTCGCTCTGGGCGTGGCGGCGGCGCTGGCCGCGATCCACGTCGCGGGGCTGGTGCACCGCGACCTGAAGCCCGCGAACGTGATCCTGTCGCTGTCGGGGCCGAGGGTGATCGACTTCGGCATCTCGCGGGCGCTCGACAGGGAGACGGGGTTCACGCTGTCGGGCGAGCTGCTGGGCAGCCCCGGCTGGTGGGCGCCCGAGCAGGTACGCGGCCTGAGCGTGACGCCCGCGGCGGACGTCTTCGCCTGGGGCTGCCTGGTGGCGTACGCGGGGAACGGGCGGCACCCGTTCGGGCGGGGCGACGCGGTGACGCTCGCGACGCGGGTGCTGAACGAGCGCCCTGACCTGGGGGTTCTGCCCGCGCCGCTGGACTCGCTCGTCCGCCGCGCCACCTCCATGGACCCGGCGCGGCGGCCGACGGCGCAGGAGCTGCTGCTGGCCCTGGTCGGCTCCGGCGCCGCCGCCGTGTCGGCCGACGCGGATCCGCCGACGCTCGTGGCGACCGAGATGCTGACGGGGTGGCAGCCGCCGCGCAACGTGGCGGAGGCGCCGGACGTCACGGCGGAGTTCACCACGCCGCCGCCGGGACCCCCAGGAGGCGCCGAGCCGCCCAGAACCACGGCGGCCGGGCGCGGAACTCGTCCCGGGCTGCCGGACGAGCTCGACACCGCCGGCGGCCCCGGCACGACGAACGGGCCCTCGGGCCGACCCGGCGGCCCCGGCACGCCGAACGGGCTCTCCGGCCGGCCCGGCGTCCCCGGCTCGGGCGACGTTCCGGATCGGCACGATGGGCCGGGCGAACGGGACGTCCTCGGCGCGCCGCGCGCCGCCCGGGTGCGGTGGCTGATCGCGGGCGCCGCCGCCGTCCTGGCCATCGCGGCGACGGCGGCGGTCCTCGCCTCGACCTCCGGCAGGAGTACGGGGGAAGGGGGCGCGGTGCGGGTGGCGCCGCCGTCCGGGTCGTCGGACGTGGGGCGCAGGCTCGCGCTCGGGCCGGCCTTCGACGACCCGGTGGCGGTCCTCGCGGCCCCCGAGTGCGGGGTGAAGGAGTACGAAGGCAGGACGCAGACGCTCGGGCAGCTCTGCGTGGTCCCGTTCACGCTGGTCAACCCGGGCGGGGAGCAGCGCGGGCTGGCTCCGCGCCCGGACGTCGCCCTGTTGGACGACCGGGGCGCCGCGCACGTCGCGGTCGTCGCCGCGCTGCCGCCCGTGCTCGCGCCGGGCGGCCGGGCCGACGGCGCGTTCGTGTTCGACCTGCCCGCGCGCAGGAAGCCGGTGAAGATGACGGCCGTCCTCATGGACGCCGGCGGGCGCATCGAGGTGGCACTGTGACGCCTACGCACCCCCGCCCGACTCCCGACGCCGATCCCGCACCGGCCGCCCAGCACCCGCCGGCCGCAGCGACCGCACCGGCCACCGAACACCCGACCGCCACACAGACCGCATCGGGCACCCAGCAGCCGAGCGCCGCCCGGATTGCGCCCGTTGTCCGGCGGGTGGCCGTCGTGCTGGCGGTGGCGCTGGTGCTCGCCGGCCCGGCGGCCCCGCTCCTGGCCGGCCCTGCCGTGGCCGGCGCGTGCGCGAGTGCCGCCGATTTCGACGGTGACGGCGTGGACGACGTGGTGGCCGGGGACCCGTTCGCGGACGGCGGGCGGGGCGCGGTGTACGTGATCTCGCGGGACAGGGCGGCGCCCGTCGCGGTCCCTGGCCTGGCCAGGGGTGACGGGCTGGGCTGGTCCGTACGCCTGGCCAGGGTGGACGGCGACGCCTGCTCCGACCTGGTGATCGGCGCCCCGTACGCGGACGTGGACGGCCGTGCCGACGCGGGGGCCGTCTACGTCGTCCACGGCGGTGGCGGCAGGCCGCCCGAGCGGCTGACCGCGCCCGAGCCGCAGCAGGGGGCGCACTTCGGCTGGTCGCTGGCCGCACGGGGCGGCCTGGTGGCCGTCGGCGCACCCTACGAGGACGACGGCGGGCGTCCCGACGCGGGCGCCGCCTACGTCCGCAGGGGGACGAACCGGCTGACCAGGATCGGTCAGGACTCCCCCGGCGTGCCGGGCAACAGCGAGCCGGGCGACCAGTTCGGCTGGTCGCTGGCGTTCGGGCCGGGGAACGGGCTGGTGGTCGGGGTGCCGTACGAGAACGACGACGGCGCGGGACGCCAGGCGGGCAGCGGCGTGAGCGACTCCGGTGCCGCGGTCTTCCTGGACGACGTCCTCGCCTCGCCCCTGTCCGGGACGAAACTGGACTCGCCCGCGGACGCCCGCGGCGACCGGTACGGCTACGCGGTCGCCTACGTGGAGGGCCGCGGGTACGCGGTGGGCGCGCCGGGCTCCGGGTACGTCCAGCTCCTGGACCAGGGCAGGCGGCAGGTCAGGCGACTCTCGCAGGAGGAGGGCGGGCGGGCGTTCGGCTTCTCGCTGGCGGCGTCGGCGGACGGCAGGCTGGCGATCGGCGCGCCGTACGGGGGCGGGGTGCGGGTGGTGTCCTGGGCCGACCCGGGCGAGGAGCGGCGGCTGCCGGGGGGCGACGGGCTGTTCGGGTGGTCGGTGGCGTTCAGCGGCAACAAGCTGTACGTGGGGCAGCCGGACGCGCGGCCGTACGGTCGGGTGGCGGTGGCGGCGCGCAACGCCCAGGACCCGGTGCCGGTGCAGCCGCCCGCGGGCGTGGACTTCGGTGCCGCCGTGGCGGGATGAGCGCCCCGGTCCAGGTGGGCCGGTGGCAGATTGGGGCTCGCGCGGCTGGGGGTCAGCTGAAGAGGTGGGAGCCGCAGTGGGGCCAGTGGCGCTGCCAGGTGCCGCCGTCCCGCTGGTAGAGGAGCTGGGCCCGGTAGGTCTGCTCGTCCTCTGGCCACTCGGTGGGCAGGCCGGATCCACCCGCGGCGCGCCACATGTCCAGGCTGAACCGGTAGAGCCCGTAGGAGCCGCCGTCGCCGGCGCGCGCCTTCGGGTCGCCCCCGGACTCGCACGCGGCGAGGGCCCGCCAGTCGAGCCGGCGCACCTCCGGCCTGATGGGAACGATCCAAGGCGGCGCCACGGTGATCACCATGCCCTGCTGGGGGAAGCTGCCGAGCGAGGGACGCACCTGGAAGCCGGGCGGCACCGCGACCCGTTCGCGCCTCAGCAGCTCCCGCACGGTACGGGCCGTGGTGCGCAGCGAGCGCCGCCTGGCGACGCCGGTGACCACGCTGACGTCGCGTTCGGTGAGGACGGTCAGGGACATGCCGGTCAGCGGCACCCGTTTGTCGGGCGGCTCCGACAGCCGGCTCGCGGCCGGGGAGATGGCGAGCTCGGCGAGCGCCTCGCGGACGTTGGTGGCGGTGACGAGGCGGTCGCTGGTGCGTCCGTCGACGGTCAGCTTGATCGGGCGTGCGTGGCGCACCTCGACGCGCGCGCCGTCGGCGAGTTCGGCCTCGGGCCCGGGACGCACGACGTCGCCGAAGCCGACGTCGACCCCGGCTTCGCCGAGCAGGTCGCCGACGGACCCGGCCGAACTGCGCACGGCCCGAGGCTCGCCGTCGACGACGAGGACGACGTCCTTGGCCAGCGCGGACACGGCGGCCAGCCCGCCCGCGGCGAGGAGGCCCGCCAGGCACACCGCCGGGAGCCAGGGTGAACGCCAGGGGATGCGCGGACGCGGCGCGCGCCTCTTTCCTCGCACGACGACCTCCGGTGACGGGCTCGACGGCCGAACGCTAACGGGGGCCGCGCCCGCGCCTCCACCGGTTCAGGGAAAGATGGTCACCACTCACCGAACACGGTGACTCCGTTGGCGCTGATGGCCTCGCAGAGATAGTCCGGGTGGACCCCCTTGACCTCCGCCAGGCAGCGCAGGGTGAGGGGAATCAGGTAGGGAGCGTTGGGTTTGCCCCGGTACGGCACGGGTGGCAGGTAGGGGGCGTCGGTCTCGACGAGCATCAGCTCGGCGGGCGCGACCTGGGCGGCCTCGCGGAGGTAGCCGGCGTTCTTGTACGTGACGGGACCGGAGAACGACATGAAATATCCGGCTTCCGCGCACTTTTTCGCCATTTCGGCGTCGCCGGAGAAGCTGTGGAACACCACGACCCTCGGCGCCCCCTCCGACGCCAGCACCTTGAGCACGTCGTCGTGCGCCTCACGGTCGTGGATCACGAGGGCCTTGCCGGTGCGCTTGGCGATCTCGATGTGCGCGCGGAAGCTCGCGTGCTGGTCGTCCCTGCTCGCCCAGTCGCGGTAGTAGTCGAGCCCCGTCTCCCCCACCGCGCGGACCTCAGGCCGCCCGGCCAGCTCCTCGATCTCGGCCAGCGCCTCGGGCGTGGCGGCGTGCGCCTCGTTCGGGTGGACGGCGACCCCGGCGTACACGCCTTCGTTCTCGCGCGCGGCGTCCGCGTTCCAGCGGGAGGACGGCAGGTCGTACCCGATCGTGACCAGGCGCGTCACGCCGACGGCGCGGGCGTCGTCGAGGATGCCGCGCACCGTGGCCGAGGCCGCCTGCGCGGCCTGCGCCACCGGGTCGCCCGACGACGCCTGCCGGTTGCCGACCATGATGTCGAGATGGCAGTGGCTGTCGAACACCGGTGCGGAGAGCGGCTCGGGAGGGGCGGGAATCGTGCTCACGCACTCTAAAGTAGCCCCCACGCGCTCCGACGTGCTCGACAGCACCCGCGTAGGGGGCCGACGGCCACGGGGTGCCGGAGGAGGCCCTGGAGGCCTCACCGCCGCGCAGGACGACCCCGCTGCTCCAGGGCTGATCTCCGGAACCCCGCCGGGACGGTCACTCGCCCAGGCGGGCCAGTTCCTCGTCGACGACCTTCGGGTCGAGCTTCTTGAACAGCGGCGACGGCGGCGCGAGCGGGGTGCCCGGCTGGATCGGCCGGTGCTCCCAGCGGGCCGCGCCGTCGTACTCGCCCGTGATGACCGGGTACGGGGCGCCGCCGTCCTCGTCGACCTCGCGGATCTCCGGCATGCCGGACCAGACGCCCTCGCCGCCCAGCATGGCGTGCACCTTGTTGGACGAGCCGGGCAGGAACGGCGTGAGCATGGTCTTGGCGTCGTCGACCACCTGCAGCGCGACGTGCAGGATGGACTTCTGCCGCTCGGGGTCGTCCTTGAGCTTCCAGGGCTCCTGGTCGGCGAGGTACTTGTTGGCCTCGCGGACCACGTCGAACGCCTCGGTGATGGCGTTCTTGAAGCGCGACCTGGACAGCTCGGCCCCCACGGGCGCGAACGCGTTGCGCGAGCGCTCCAGCAGGGCCCGGTCGGCGTCGGTGAGCGCGCCCGCCTCGGGCACGGCGCCGAAGTTCTTCGCCGCCATCGAGATGGACCGGTTGACCAGGTTGCCCCAGGCGGCGACGAGCTCGCCGTTGTTGCGGTTGACGAACTCCTGCCAGGTGAAGTCGGTGTCCTGGTTCTCGGGGCCGGCGACGGCGATGTAGTAGCGCAGCGCGTCGGCGTCGTAGCGGGCGAGGAAGTCGCGGACGTAGATGACGACCTGGCGGGACGACGAGAACTTGCGCCCCTCCATCGTCAGGAACTCGCTGGAGACGACCTCGGACGGCACCTCCAGCCTGCCCAGCGAGCCGGGCGTGCCGTCCTTGGCGCCGATGCCGCTGTAGCCGAACAGCATGGCCGGCCAGATCTCGGCGTGGAAGACGATGTTGTCCTTGCCCATGAAGTAGTAGCCGCGGGCGTCGGGGTTCTGCCACCACTGGCGCCACGCGTCGGGGTCGCCGGACCGCCTCGCCCACTCGATGGACGCCGACAGGTAGCCGATGACGGCGTCGAACCACACGTACAGCCGCTTGTTGGGCTGGTCGCGCCAGCCGTCGAGCGGGATCGGCACGCCCCAGTCGAGGTCGCGGCTGATGGCGCGCGGCTGCAGGTCGCCGAGCAGGTTGAGGGCGAACTTCAGCACGTTCGGCCGCCACTCGCCCTGCTTGGACTGCAGGTACGAGCCGAGCACCTCGGCGAACGCGGGCAGGTCGAGCATGAAGTGCTCGGTCTCGACGAACACCGGCGTCTCGCCGTTGATGCGGCTCACCGGGTTGATGAGCTGGATCGGGTCGAGCTGGTTGCCGCAGTTGTCGCACTGGTCGCCGCGGGCGCCGTCGTAGCCGCAGATGGGGCAGGTGCCCTCGATGTAGCGGTCGGGCAGGGTGCGCCCGGTGGACGGGGAGATGGCCCCCATCGTGGTCTTCGGGAAGATGTAGCCGTTGTCGTACAGGCCCTTGAAGATCTGCTGCGTGACGGCGTAGTGGTTCTTGGTCGTGGTCCTGGTGAACAGGTCGTACGACAGGCCGAGCCCCGTGAGGTCTTCGGCGATGACCCGGTTGTAGCGGTCGGCCAGCTCGCGGGCGGTCACGCCCTCCTTGTCGGCCTGCACCTGGATGGGCGTGCCGTGCTCGTCGGTGCCTGACACCATCAGCACCTTGTTGCCCGCCATCCGCTGGTAGCGGCTGAAGACGTCGGACGGCACGCCGAACCCTGAGACGTGCCCGATGTGGCGGGGGCCGTTAGCGTACGGCCACGCGACGGCGGTCAAGATGTGCTGGGACATGTCCCTAGCCTACGGGTTGCGCGCGCCGCGTTCTCCGCCAACCGGAGGCACGGGCGCGCGCGCCGCGGCGCCGGCTCAGGAGGCGGGCGTGGACTCCTCGCTCGTGACCGCCTCGGCGGCCTCCTTCTTGGCGGCCTCCTCGCGGGTCACGGCCTCGGCGGCCTCCTCGGCGGCCTGGGCGGCGACGTCCATGGACGTCTCGCGGCTGCGGCGGATGCCGAGGATGCTGACGAACAGGGCGGCGAAGATGGTCTGGAAGCTCATGACGAGCGCGGTGGCCGAGGGCACGACGAGGCGCAGCGACTCGCGCGGGTCGAGCTCGCCAAAGCTGCGCACCTGCCAGTGCACCAGCGACATGACCAGGCCGACGACGCCGGCGAGCGCGAGCAGGCCGCCCGCGATGAGGCCCTTCTCCAGGCTCACGATGTCGATGAGTTTGCGGATGCGCCGCGACTCCGGCAGGAAGCCCTCCTCGGCGGCGTACACCTTGGTGAACACGGCGAACAGCACCGCCTGGAAGCCGATCACCACCAGGGCGGACGATCCGACGAGGGTGTCGACGTCGAAGGCCAGCTCGCCGATCTCCACGGGCCCGAAGGTGAGCGCGGTGCCCGCGACCAGGCCGAGGATCATCATGACCAGGCCCGGATAGAAGAACAGCCACTTGGGGCTGTACAGGAGCAGGAAGCGCAGGTGGCGCCAGCCGTCGCGCCAGGAGCGCAGGTGCGGCGGGCGCGAACGCCCGTCGGGCGAGAGCGTGGTCGGCACCTCGCGCACGTCGAGCTTGGCGAGTGTCGAGCGGACCACCATCTCGGAGGCGAACTCCATGCCGCTCGTCTGCAGACCGAGCCGCAGGATCGAGTCGCGCCTGAAGCCGCGCAGGCCGCAGTGGAAGTCGCCGATGACCGACGGGAAGAACAGCCGGCCGACGAACGACAGCACGGGGTTGCCGAGGTAGCGGTGCAGCGGCGGCATCGCGCCGGGGGCGATGCCGCCCTTGAAGCGGTTGCCCATCACCAGGTCGGCCCCGTCGCGCAACTGCTCGACGAAGGGCATCAGGGAGGTGAAGTCGTACGAGTCGTCGGCGTCGCCCATGATGACGTACTTGCCGCGGGCGGCGCGGATGCCGCCCATGAGGGCGTTGCCGTAGCCCTTCTCCTCGACGTGGACCACGCGGGCGCCGGCCTCGCGGGCGAGCTGCTGAGAGCCGTCCGTGCTGCCGTTGTCGGCGATCAGGACCTCGCCCTGGACGCCGTGCTCCTCCATGCACGCCAGGGCCTTGCGCACACAGACTTCCACGGTCTCGGCCTCGTTGAGGCAGGGCATGACCACCGTCAGTTCCACGTCTCAACCCTTCAGTTAAGGCTCTTGCAGTCCACCATGATGCCCTGTGCCCAGACATGGTCGGGTCATGTCCTAAAAACGGCTGGCATTCTTTACAGCATGGTGAGCGTCGCGGAGATTACCCCTGTGGACCACTCCGCTCCTGGCCGGACCGCCCGTGGGCTGTCCTTTCTGCGCCGTCATCGAGTGTTCGCCGCGGCTTTCGGCGTGGGCGCCGTGCTGCGGATCGTCGCCATGCTCGGCTACGGCCCGGCCATGTGGTTCAACGACTCGTACGAGTACGTCTCGGTGGCGCTGCACCCGCGGCCGCACCCGATCAGGCCCGACGGCTACAGCTTCTGGCTGATGCTGCTCAAGCCTTTCCACAGTTTCACGCTGGTGGTCCTCACCCAGCACCTCATGGGTCTGGCGGCGGCCGCGCTCATCTACGCGCTGCTGCGCGCGAAGTTCGGGCTGCCGAAGTGGGGCGCGACGCTGGCGGCGGCGCCGGTGCTGTTCGACGCGTACCAGATCCAGCTTGAGCAGATGGTCATGTCCGACACCCTGTTCACCCTGCTCGTGGTGGCGGTGGTCACACTGGTGCTGTGGAAGCGGCGGCTGACGTGGCGCGCGGGCGTGGTGGTCGGGCTGCTGCTGGCGCTGACCTGGCTGACCCGGTCGATCGGCCTGCCGATCCTGGCGCTGGTCGTGGTGTACCTGCTGGTCAAGCGCACGGGCTGGAAGCCGATCACGGCGGTGGTGACGGCGTGCGCGGTGCCGGTGATGGCGTACATGGGGTGGTTCGCCACGGCGTACGGCAAGTTCGCGATGACCAACAGCGACGGCCTCATCCTGTACATGCGCACGGCCATCTTCGCCGACTGCTCGAAGATGCACATCGACAAGTACAAAGAGGTGCAGCTGCTGCTGCTGTGCATCAACGACCCGGTCGACCAGCGCAAGGACTACGCCCAGTGGTATCTGTGGGGCCAGGGCAACGGCGACGGCCAGGGCACCGGCGAGGTGCTGCACCGCTGGGGCATCAACAAGAAGTTCAGCGAGATCACCAACGAGGCCGCGAGCGCGTTCGCCATCAGGGCCATCACCTCGCAGCCCGGCGACTACCTGAAGGTGGTCGCGCGTGACTTCCTCCGCTCGTTCCACTGGTCGCGCCCGCGGTTCCCGGACGAACAGACGTACCTGATGTACCAGTTCAAGCCGTACTACGATCTCGACGAGAGCGGCCAGCCGAAGCGGCTGCCGAAGTGGTCGTCGTACCAGGGCGGCAGGACCGACACCGACGCGTTCAGCTACGAGCAGGGGCCGCCGGAGACGCGGATCGTCCAGCCGTGGGCCGACGTCATGGCGTGGTACCAGAAGGTCTTCTACCTGCGGGGCATCCTGCTCGGCGGCATCCTGCTGATCGGCCTGTACGGCGTGGCGGTGCGCTGGCGGACGTTCGGCGGGCCGGTGGCGCTGCCGTGGCTCGGCTCGGTCGGGCTGCTGCTCGCGCCGGCGGCGACGGCGGAGTTCGACTACCGCTACGTGCTGCCCGCCGTGCCGCTGGCCTGCCTGGCGGCGGCCATCACGCTGCGCCACGGCGTCAGGATCGGGGTGCGGAGGTCATCCAGGAACGCATCAGCATCCGAGCCCACCACTGTGCCTGCGTGATCGTCTCCGCGGCGAGCACCGGCTGGAGCCACCAGAAGTCGACCAGCACGACGAGCGCGAACGCGCCGACGACGGCCGCCCCCGCCGCCCTGCGCGGCGGCGCGGCGGCGGCCCTGCCGAGGACCAGGCCCGCCACGAGCACGACCGCGAGCACCATGAACGGCACCACGGGCGCCAGGTAGAACAGGTACATCGTGCGGTCGTCGGCGACGGCGTAGTAGAACCAGGGCAGCCAGCCCGCCGCGCAGGCGAGCAGCACGGCGCCCGCCCGCCAGTCGCGGGTGACTCCGTAACGGACGACGAGCGCGACCAGGGCGAGCACGGCGGCGAACCAGAGGGCGGGGGTGCCGACGGCGAGCACCCCCTGCACGCACCTGCCGCCGCCGCACTCGGCGGCCGGCCGGCCGGTGTCGTAGTGGAACAGCACCCCGCGCACCAGCAGCGGCCACTGCCACGGCTCCGACATGGACGGGTGGTAGTCGCTCAGCCCGGTGTGGAACCCGAGCACCTGCACCTGGTACGACACCCACGAGCGCAGCGAGTCGAACACGAAGAACCCCGGCCCGCCGGACGTGGCCCGCTCCCAGCCGCGCCCCCACCCGCCCGGACCGGCGAACCACCCGGCCCACGAGGCGAGGAGGACGAGGGCGGGCACGAGCGCGAACGCCCCGAACCCGCCGGGCGCGTCGTGGGCGAGCGCGCCCCGGTAGGCGGCGCGGGCGCCCGCGGCCCGCCTGGCGCCCATGTCCCAGGCGAGGCTCAGCACGGCGAACGCCACGAGGAAGAAGATTCCCGACCATTTGACCGCGCAGGCCGCGCCCAGGCACGCCCCGCCGGCCACACGCCACCAGCGCACGCCGAGCGGCGGCCCGTACGCGCCCCGCGCGGCGTCACGGTGGGCGGCCGTCCGCGAGGCGAGGACGTTCCTGACGGCGTCGCGGTCGGCGACCAGGCAGGCGAACCCGCACAGCACCCAGAACATCAGGAACACGTCCAGCAGGGCGGCGCGCGACAGCACGAAGTGCAGGCCGTCGAGCGCCAGCAGCAGCCCGCCCAGGCAGCCGAGCAGCGTCGAGCGGGTCATCCTGCGCGCCACCCTGGCCAGCACCAGGATCGACAGGGTTCCGGCGAGCGCGGCGGCGAAGCGCCAGCCGAACGGGTTCATCCCGAACAGCCACTCGCCCGCGGCGATCATCCACTTGCCGAGCGGCGGGTGCGCCACGAACGCGGCGCACTCGTCCGGCGCCGGGCACTGCTTGAAGACGTCGAGGCTGCCCGCCATCAGGCGGCGGTCGGCGACCGGGTTCTTCGCGTCGCCCAGCATCGCCCGCTCGACGCCGTACCTGAGCAGCGAGTAGGCGTCCTTGGCGTAGTACGTCTCGTCGAAGACGACGGCCCTCGGCTCTCCCAGCCGGACGAACCGGAGTATCCCGCCGAACAGCGCCACGACCAGCGGCCCCACCCACCCCCACAGCGGGCCGCCCTGGAACGGGGGAACCAGGCGACGGGCGATCATCTGTGGCACCCTACGCGGTCGAGGGCCCCCTGTGAACCGCGTCGTACAGCTCCCGCTTGGGCACGCCGGCGGCCTTGGCGACGTCGGCGATGGCCGTCTTGCGCGGCACTCCCGTGGCCGTCCTGCGCTCCACCTCCGCGACCAGGTCGTCCATGTCGGGGACCACGTCGCCCGGGGCGAACCCGGCGACGACGAGGGTGATCTCGCCCTTGACGCCCTGCGCGGCCCACGCGGCCAGCTCGCCGAGCCCGCCGCGCCGCACCTCCTCGTACGTCTTGGTCAGCTCGCGGCAGAC
Organism: Nonomuraea pusilla; assembly: GCF_900109355.1. GTDB lineage: Bacteria > Actinomycetota > Actinomycetes > Streptosporangiales > Streptosporangiaceae > Nonomuraea > Nonomuraea pusilla. Next base: position 374,633 of record NZ_FOBF01000001.1, on the reverse strand, counting down.
GGCGGCAGGGCGGGCGGGCCCGAACGCCTCCGCCATGGCCTCCAGCGTGTCGGCCAGCCGGTGCGGCGCCTCGAAGAACACCATCGTCCGCTCCTCGGCGGTCAGCGACTCGAGGCGTCGGGCGCGCTCGCCCGGCTTGCGCGGCGGGAAGCCCTCGAAGCAGAACCTGTCGCTCGGCAGGCCGGACACCGCGAGCGCGGTGGTGACGGCGCTCGGCCCCGGCAGCGCGGTGACGCGCACGCCCGCCTCGACGGCGAGCCTGGTGAGGCGGTAGCCGGGGTCGGAGACGCCCGGCATGCCGGCGTCGGTGATCACGACCACGGTGCGGCCCTCGCGCAGCGTCTCGACGAGCTCCTGCGCGCGTCCCGCCTCGTTGGCGTCGTAGTACGACACCACCCGGCCGGGGATCTCCACCCCGAGTTCCGCGGCCAGCCGGCGCAGCCGCCGGGTGTCCTCGGCGGCCACCACGTCGGCGCTCGCGAGCGCGTCGCGCAGCCGGGGCGACACGTCGCCCGCCTGGCCTATGGGGGCTCCTGCCAGCACCAACCTGCCGTCTCCAGTCACCTGACCATTGTGGCAGGGCATACCGATTAGACCGTGTTTCTTGGGTAAGCACCGGCTTGAGCCCCGTACGATGTCCGAATGGCGGTGACCGATTCCCCGTACCAGGCATACGACAGTCCGGAGGTCGGCGAGAGCAACCCGCAGGCCCGGTCCGTACGCGATCGGATGATCCCGCCCATGCGCGGCAGCGTCCTGTGGGGCTGGGTCGGCCCGCTGCTCGTCACCGTCCTCGGCGGCGTGCTGCGCTTCATGAACCTCGGGCACCCGAAGGCGGTGGTGTTCGACGAGACGTACTACATGAAGGACGCCTACTCGCTGATCACCTGGGGCGTGGAGCGGGTCACCGTCAAGGACGCCGACAAGCTGATCATCGCCGGCAAGACGGACATCTGGCAGCACTGCACGCCCGACGACCTGTCCAAGTGCGCCTCGTACGTCGTGCACCCGCCGCTCGGCAAGTGGATGATCGGCGTCGGCGAGTGGATCTTCGGGTTGACGCCGTTCGGCTGGCGGTTCGCCGCCGCGCTCGTCGGCACGCTGTCGATCCTGGTGCTGGCCAGGGTGGCGCGCAGGATGACGCGTTCCACGCTGCTCGGCTGCTTCGCCGGGCTGCTGCTGGCGCTCGACGGCCTGCACTTCGTGCTGTCGCGCACCGCGCTGCTCGACATCTTCCTGATGTTCTGGGTGCTGGCCGCGTTCGCCTGCCTCGTCGTCGACAGGGACCGGGCGCGCGAGCGGCTGGTCCAGTGGTACGAGAGCGCGCCGTACTCGCCGTACGGCCCGGCGCTCGGAGTGCGCTGGTGGCGCTTCGCCGCCGGGCTGTGCCTGGGCGCGGCGATGGCCGTCAAGTGGTCGGGGCTGGCCTGGGCGGTGGGGTTCGCCGTCATGTCGGTGCTGTGGGACTTCGGGGCGCGCCGCGCCGTCGGGCTGCGCCACCCTTACCAGGGGACGTTCGCCAGGGACGTGCCGCAGGCGTTCGGGGCGTTCGTCATCGTGCCGTTCGTCACGTACATGGCGACCTGGACGGGCTGGTTCGCCACGGCCGGCGGCTACGGGCGCAACTGGGGCCAGGCCACCTCGTCCGGCCCGTTCTTCTTCCTCTTCGACTCCGCGCGTTCCTGGGTGCAGTACCAGTGGCAGGTCTTCACCTTCCACAACGGGCTGGAGACCTCGCACCCGTACATGTCGGAGCCCTGGCAGTGGCCGCTGCTGCTGCGTCCCGTCGCCTTCTACTACGAGGGCAGCCAGAACGCCTGCGGGACGCGCGATTGCTCCGCGGCGGTGCTCGGCGTCGGCACCCCCGTGATCTGGTTCGGCGCGGTCGCCGCGCTGATCGCCCTCATCGCCTGGTACGTCTCCTCCCGCGACTGGCGGGCCGGCGCGGTGCTGCTGGGGTACGCGATGGGGTGGCTGCCCTGGTTCCTCTTCGCCATCGCGGAGAACCGGACCATGTTCCTGTTCTACGCCGTGCCGATGGTGCCGTTCATGGTGCTGGCGCTGACGCTGTGCGCGGGCCTGCTCATCGGGCCCGCCAGACCCACGGCTACGGGGGCGATGCCTCTGAGGCGTACGCTGGGTGCGGCAGCCGTCGGAGCGTTCGCGCTCCTGGCGCTGATCAACTTCTGGTGGCTGTACCCGATTCTCACCGCCGAGTTGATCCCGTACACCGAGTGGAAGGCGCGCATGCTCTTCGACAAACGGTGGATCTGACCCAGTAACGTCCGGCTAAAGAGTGGTTTCGTAGGGTAGTCACTGTGCAGGACCCAATACGCACCGGATTCGGTCATCGTCAGCCTCGGGGTCGATACGGCAAACTTCGAGGCATGAGTGCACCGGACGTCACCGCACTTCTCGCCGAATTGGAGCGATCTGAACCGGATCTGGCCGACGAGGCCAGGACCGCAGTCGAGTGGTTGACGGGCGGAGAGCCGCTGGAGACGGTGACCCAGCTCGATGTCTGCGAGTTCCTCTGGTACACCCTGCCGCTGAAGGTGGGCGGCGACCACGAGCGCCTGGCGCGTTCGCTCGGCCGGCTGCTGGAGCTCGGCGGCCTCGGACGGTACGCCGCCCTGTGCGTGTCCCCCACGACGACCCAGATCCTTCGCACGTACGCCCAGGAGGGCGAGGACGCCGGCACCAGCGCCTACCAGCAGGCGCTCGAGGCGACGGGCGTGCTCCCTCCCGACGTGCCCGAGCTGCAGTGGAGCATGATCATGGGGCCGGAGGAGCTGGGCGCGCACATCGCCTGCTCCGCCGCGCTGGAGCTGGCCATCCTGGCCGGCGAGGAGGTCGACAGGGCCGCGCTGACCCGGCGCTGGCTCACCCAGCCGCGCGCCGAGCTGGGCGGCGACACCTGGCTGAACCGCGTCCACGGCGAGCGGCTGAACCGCTGGGTGCTGGGCCGGGGCCCGGTCAGGCGCGAGCTCGCGCAGCCGTTCGAGGTGCGCCTGCACGCCCCCGTCACCCCGCAGGCGCTGCCCGCGCTGCACGGGCTGCTGTCGCTGGCCGCCTCCGAGGGCCTGCCGCTGCGGCTCGCGCCCTCGCCCGAGGCGCTGCGGCTGCGCGAGCTGGCCGAGCGCGAGCTGGGCGCGATCAGCCCCGAGGGCGCCCGGCTGGCCATCACGCCGTACGGCAGGCACCTGCTGGCCTCCCCCGAGGCGCTGTGGGACGCGGTGACGCGCCTGCTGCTGGCCAACGGCGAGCACGAGTTCGAGGTGTCGGCCCGCGAGGCGGCGCTCATGCTGCTGGCCGACGGCACGCTGATGTCGCCGAGGGAGCTGCGCGAGCGCGTGGCGGAGGTGGTCGGCGGCGAGGGCTGGCACCCGGCCACCGGCCTCGACGACGTCGCCGCGCCGGTCGCCGACCTGGTGGCCCAGCTGACCGCGCTCGGGCTGGCGTTCAGCGACGAGCTGGCGGTGCGCATGGCCAGGCGGGGCCAGCTCGCGGCGCTGGCCGCGCTGCGCGCCCACGCCCTGCGACCGAGGAAGTACGTCAACGCCGCCTGAGCCGGGGCGTCACGGGGGGTGATGCGGGGGCCCCGCTCCAGACATCACGGACTGTGATTTCGCGATTACGGAACGGGTATGGTTAGGGCGCCGACTCCCCCCAGCGAAAAGGAAAACGTCCCATGGCAGCGCAGCGCTGTGCGACCATGCCCGTCCACCATCGGCTGCTCGCGAGCAGGCCCGACTACGTCGTCGCCCTGGCGGCGACGGAGAACGCCACGTTCGCCAGGAAGACCGCCCGCATCCCCGCCCGTGAGCAGGTCGTCACAATCCCGGTCGTCGTCCACGTCGTCCACCACACCCCCGAGCAGAACATCGGCCAGGAGCAGATCGACAGCCAGATCGAAGTGCTGAACCGCGACTTCCGCAAGGCCAACCCCGACGCCGCGAAGGTGCCCGACGTCTGGCGCGACCTCGTCGCCGACGCCAGGCTGGAGTTCGCGCTCGCCCGCACCGACCCCGAGGGCCGGGCCACCTCCGGGGTCGTCCGGCGGGAGACCCCGAACACGCACTTCGGCCCCGACGAGGCCGTCAAGTTCAGCGCCAAGGGCGGCTCCGACGCCTGGCCGTCCGACCGCTACCTCAACCTGTGGGTCTGCGAGCTGAAGGACTACCTCGGCTACGCGCAGTTCCCCGGCGGCCCCGCCGAGACCGACGGCGTGGTCATCCAGCACCGCGCGTTCGGCGCCACCGGCACCGCGGCGAAGCCGTACGACCTGGGCCGCACCGCCACGCACGAGATCGGCCACTGGCTCAACCTGCGCCACATCTGGGGCGACGACGGCGACGGCTGTTCCGGCACCGACTTCGTCGACGACACGCCCAACCAGTCCGGCTACAACGGGGGCACCCCTACCTTCCCCAAGGTGAGCTGCGACAACGCCCCCAACGGCGACATGTTCATGAACTACATGGACTACGTCGTCGACGCCGCGATGTACATGTTCACCAAGGGCCAGGTCGAACGCATGGACGCCGCCCTGGCCGGGCCCCGGCGCTCGTTCCTGCCGCAGGAGCTGGGCAGGGCCCTCACGGTCTGACGACGCCGGGAGGCACGCGGGCCGGGAGGCACACGGGCGGGCCCGGCGGGCGCCTCCGGCGGCCGCTCCGCCCCTGGACCCGCCCCGTCTGTGAGGCCGCCCCCTCTGAGGCGGCTTCGCCTCTGAGGCCGCTAAAGCCTCGGCAAGAGCCTGGTAGCCGCAGGGGGGAAGGCCGCGACCGGCCGTCCCCCCGCGAACAACGATGGTCCGAGCCCCGGGAGCCGTCGGGGCCGGGTCTTCACCCGGAACCCGCTCGAACGTGGCGCTCAGCACCGAGGGGACGACATCGAGCGGACAACAAGGGGACAACGAGGGGACAACGCATGACCACGGCCATCGCCCAGGGCGCCGAGACGTCGGGGGACGAGCAGCCGGCCGGGGAGCGGTCCGCGCGGCGCCTGCTGCGCCTGCTGCCCGGCGCCGTCGCCGCGCTGGTGACCGTCGCCGCCCTGCTCGCCCACGGCACGCCGGGCCGTGACGTCGCGCTGTTCGCCGCGTACGTCGCCCTCGCGCTGACCCTGCCGGGCGCCCTGCTGTGGCGGGCGCTCACCCGGCTGCGCCTGCCCGTCGCCGTCGACCTGGCCGCGGGCACCGCGGTGGGGTACGCGCTGGAGTGCTTCACCTACATGGCGGCCCGGGCGGCCGGGCAGCCGCGCCTGGCCGTGCTCGGGCCCGCGCTGACCGTCGTCGCCTTCGCCGCCGTGCCGCGGCTGCGCCGCCACTGGCGCTCCGGCCACAGGCCGCGCGTCCCGCTCCCGCACGGGCTGGCGATCGCCGCGGGCTTCTGCTTCCTCGTCGTGTCGAGCGCCCTGACGGTCTTCCGCGGGCACGGCCTGACCCCGCCCGCGAACCTGGGGCCGTACGTGGACATGCCGTTCCACCTCGCGCTGGTGGGCGAGCTGAGGCACCACATGCCGCCCACGATCCCCGAGGTCGCGGGCCAGCCGCTGTCGTACCACTGGTTCGTCTACAGCGACATGGCCGCCGCGAGCTGGGCCACCGGCATCGAACCCGAGACGCTGCTGTACCGGCTGTCGGTGCTGCCCATGCTGGCGGTCTTCACCGTGCTGGTGCCCGCGGTGGGCCACCTGGTCACCCGGTCGTGGACGGCCGGGGCGCTGGCGCTGGCCGCCACGTACCTGCTCGCCCCGCCCGACCCGTACGCGTGGTCGCCGGGGGCGTTCGCGTTCGGCCCGCCCACCCCCGCCCTCGCCTGGCTGAGCCCCACCCAGACGTTCGGCGCCGCCGTCTTCTCCGCCCTCGCCGTGCTGGTCGCCGTCCTGCTGCGCGACGGCGGCAGGCGGCTGCTCGTGCCGGTGGCGCTGCTGCTCGCGCTGGTGGCGGGGGCGAAGGCGACGTACCTGCCGCTGCTGCTCGCGGGCGTCTGCCTGCTCGCCGCCGTCGACTGGCTGCGGACCCGCCGCGTCGACCGCGACCTGCTGCTGCTGGGCGGCCTCACGCTCGCCACGCTGGCGTTCGCGCAGTTCGTCCTGTTCGGCGGGGCGGCGCAGGGCGTGCGGGTGTGGCCGCTCTTCACCGCGATCAAGATGGCGGCGAGGTGGCCGACGCGGGCCGCGATCGATGGGCTGCCGTGGGCGGCGGCGGGCGTCTGCGCCGCCTTCCTGCTGGCGTGGGCGGCGATCTGGGCGGGGGCGTTCGGGCCGAGACGGCGTCCCGGTTCCGGGCCTGACCGGGCGCTGACCCTGTTCCTCGGCGTCGGGCTCGCGTCGCTGGGCGTCGTCCTGCTCCTGGGGCAGCCGGGGCTCGGCCAGCTCTACTTCCTCACCGCCGCCCGCCCGTACCTGTGGATCGTCGCCGTCGCCGGCCTGGTGGCGGCGCTGCGCCCGGCTCCCCCGCGGCTGCGGCCCGTCCTCGCCGTCGCGGCGGGCGCGGCGGGGGCGGGGGTGCTGGCGCTGGTGAGGGCGGCCGGCGACCCGGCGCCCCCGCGGCTCGACGCGCCGGGCGGGGCGGGGTTCGGGTGGGCGTTCGTGCTGCCGTTCGTCCCGCTCGCGCTGCTCACGGGCGGGCTCGCGCTCGCGCTCGCGCTGCGGCGGGTGCCGTGGCGGCGGGCGGCGCTGCTGTGGCTGGTCACCGGGCTGTCCGTGCCGTCGGCCATCGCCACGGTACGCGCCGACCTCACTCCGGCCGGACTCCGCCCTCAGGAGATCCCAGCGGAGGGCGTCGCGGCCATGCGCTGGCTGCGCGCCCACAGCGACCCCGCCGACCTGGTCGCCACCAACGCGCACTGCCGGCCTGGGGCCCGCCGCTGCGACAGCAGGCACTTCTGGATCTCCGCGTACGCCGAGCGGCGCGTCCTGGTGGAGAGCTGGAGCTACACCGCGAGGAACATGGCCGCCCTGGAGGACATCAACCGCCAGCCGATGACCGGGCTGCCCTTCTGGGACGCGGGGCTGCTGGCCGCCAACGACGCCGTCTTCACCGCCCCCACCGAGCGCGACGTCAGCGTGCTGAAGGAGCGTTACGGCGTGCGCTGGCTGGTGGCCGACCGGGGTGCCCGCGTCCGGGTGTCGCCCCGCCTCGACGCCTACGCCGTCCGCCGCTACAGCGACGGCCCCGTCACCGTGTACGAGATCGTCTGACCGGCCACCCGCCACACCCCCGGCCCGGCAGACGTCGGTGACGGCTCAGCGGAGGTCCAGGAAGCGGGCGGCTCGGGAGGCGGGCGGCTCGGGAGGCGGGCGGCTCGGGAGGCGGGCGGCTCGGGAGGCGGGCGGCTCGGGAGGCGGGCGGTTCGGGAGGCGGGTGCCGTCGTCACAGGTCGGGGGTGAGCCGGAGCACCGCCCGGAACGCCGACAGCGACCGCACCTCGACCGAGATGCCGTTGACGCTGCCCACGGAGCCGCGCGACAGGTTCGCCTGCGACACCACGTTCGTCCCGGTGCCGACGACGCGCACCTGCTGCGACGTGAACGAGATGCGCAGGCCGGTCACCCCGAACCTGGGGCTGACCGGGAAGCTCACCGGCCCAGACAGCGTGAGCGAGCACCTGCCGTCGTAGCAGTCGCGCAGGTCGGGGCCGCTCGCGTGGGCGGCCGGGGCGGCGGCGCAGAAGAGGGCGGCGAGCGACAGACGGGCGGCGACGCTGGATGCCATGGTTCTTCCTTCCGTTCGGCGACGCCCTCAGAACCTATCGGGTGACCGGCCGATCACCCAGTGTTCACACCGCGCATTCCCGTGCCGTCACGCCGCCCGGGTGCGGGCACCAGCCGGTGGCGGCGGCCCACGGCTCGGCGACCGCGATCACCAGGTCCACCACCGGGTCCTTGACGTCCGCGTACGTCCCGACATCGGGCACGGCGTCCGCCAGGACGCTCTTGAAGCGCGCGTAGGCGGGCACCGCCTCCGGGTGGGCCGCGAACCAGTCGCGGAACAGCAGGGCAAGCCGCTCGTTCGGGGAGCCGAGCAGCCGGACGTGCAGATTGACCTCGCCGTCCGGGTGCCCGCGCCGCGTCCACAGCCGCTTCACCCACCGCTCGGGGTCGTCGTCCAGCCCGGCGGGCACGTGGTCGTGCCGGTACGGCGAGCGCAGGAACCCGAGCGCGGCCAGCGGCCCGTCGAACGCGCGCTCGGCCTCCTCCAGGTCGGCGACGCTCACCTGCAGGTCGAAGACCGGCTTGGCGGCCATGCCGGGGATCGAGGTGCTGCCGATGTGCTCGACGTGCAGGGCGGCCGCCCCGAGCGCGGCCCGCAGCTCACCGGTCAGGGCACGGCCCCGGGCCCGCCAGGCGGGATCATGGTCGACCAGGACGGGACGGACGGGGATGTCGTTCGGCATCCGCCCAAGTCTAGGCAACCCCGGCCTGCCCGCCGCGGACGGCGTCGCGACGGCCGGCCCGCACCACCCGGCCGCCCGTGAACCGGTCGTGCGCGGCGCGGCCGTCCGGGTCCACGAGCGCGCACAGCCCGTCCAGGAAGAGCCAGATCATGCCGAACCCGGGCATCACCACGAGCACGGGGAAGAGCAGCGCCCGCAGCGCCGCCCGCCGTACGCGCCCGCCGCCTTCAGGGAACGCGACCCGCAGGCCGAGCAGCAGCTTGCCGGGCGTGCGTCCCCGCAGCAGGTGGAATCCCCACGCGTACAGGAACAGCAGGGGCGCCGACAGCGTCGCCCGGACCACGGCCTCGGACGAGGTGTCTCCTGGCTCGGGCAGCAGTCGCTCCCCCAGGTCCAGCCCGGCCCCGTCGAGCCCGAGCGCCTGCGTGGCCAGGGCGAGCACCGTGACGGCGACCAGGTAGTCGAGGGCCAGCGCCGCCGTCCTGCGCCACGCCGCCCCCGGCTCCCCCCGGCCCGCCGGGTGCCCTGCCGGGCGCTCCGGCGCGGACGCGGCGAGCACCAGCAGCGCCGCCACGAGCAGGCACACCTCCCGGATCCCCACGCATTCGAGCACCTGCGCCACCCACACGCCGCTGAAGATCGCCACCGGGCCGCACTCGTCCGGGTGGAAGTAGACCGGGGTGAGCGGGCCTGCCAACGCGGTCAGTGCCAGCCCTCCCGCCAGCCGCCGCCCCGGCGCCGCCTTCCCGGCCACGGACAGGAGCAGGCCCGCGAGGACGGCCACCGCCGGAACGCCCCACGTCACCGCCGTCGCGTGCAGCCGCCCCAGGTCCGCGCGCAGCGCCTCCACCAGCGCCACGGTCTCCGCCCCGCCACGGCACATCGACACGTGGTAGGTGGACGCGCCGTCGAGCTCCGCCGCGAGCCGCCACTGCTCCCAGGTCGGGACGGCGGCGACGGCCGCCGCGGCCGCCCACGCCGCGAGCGGCTGCCAGGGCATCCGTAAGGAGGGGCGCATCATGATCCTTTCGTCGGCGCCCGCTCACCCTAACGGGGCGGTGGCCCGCGGAGAGCCCGCCTCGGGATCAAGGGCGGTCGCGGGAGCCGGGGACCACCAGGCCGCTCTCGTAGGCGGCCACCACGGCCTGGGTCCTGTCACGCAGGCCGAGCTTGTTCAGCACCCGGCTGACGTGCGTCTTGACGGTCTCCTCCGTGACGGTGAGCCGTACGGCGATCTCCGGGTTGGACAGCCCCTCGGCGATGAGCCGCAGCACCTGGGTCTCGCGCGGGGTGAGCGCGGCGAGCGCCGCGGGCGCGGGCCTCGGGCGCAGGCGGGCGAACTCGCCGATCAGGCGGCGTGTGACGGCCGGGGCCAGCAGCGCGTCACCGGCCGCGACCACCCGGACGGCGTCGAACAGCCGCTCGGCGGTGACGTCCTTCAGCAGGAAGCCGCTCGCCCCTGCGCGCAGCGCGTCGTAGACGTACTCGTCGAGGTCGAAGGTGGTCAGGATGAGCACGCGCGGGCCGCCGGCGAGCCGCCTGGTGGCGTCGATGCCGTTCATGACCGGCATGCGGACGTCCATGAGGACGACGTCGGGCGCGAGCTCGCGGCACAGCCGCACGGCCTCGGCGCCGTCGCCCGCCGTGCCGGCGACGGTGAAGTCCGGCTGGGTGCCGAGCAGTTCGGCGAACCCGGTGCGCACCACCGGGTGGTCGTCGGCCACGACGACGCGCACGGCCGCCCCGCTCATCGACGTCCCCCTCCGGCCTCGGCCTGGGGCCGTATCGCGCCCGGGGAGCCTTCGCCGGGGAGCCTGGCCTCGACGAGGAAGCCGCCGCCCGGGGCCGGGCCCGTGCGCAGCTCGCCGCCGGCCGCGGCGGCCCGCTCCCGCATCCCGGTCAGCCCGTGTCCGCCCGCCCCGGCCGTGCCCGTCCCGGCACCCGGTGCAGCCGCATCGGGCCCTGCCGCGCCTGGTCCGGCGGGCGACGGGCCGGGGCCGTTGTCGCGGACGCGCAGCAGCAGCTCCGTCCCCGTGTACCGCAGCTCCACGTCCACGGCGGCGCCCGGCGCGTGGCGGCGCGCGTTGGTCAGGGCCTCCTGCGCGATCCGGTACGCCGCCAGCTCCACCCCCGGGTCCAGCTCCACCGGCGTCCCGCGCAGGACGAGCCTGACCGCCGTCCCGGACGCCTGTCTGGCCTCGTCCACCAGCGCGTCGAGGTCGGCCGGTCGCAGGCCGGGCTGGGGGCGCAGGTCGGCCGCCCCGGCGTCGGCGTCGTCCCGCAGGACGCCGAGCAGCCGCCGCATCTCCGTCAGGGCGGCCCGCGCGGTGTCGCCGATGGCGGACAGCCGCTCCGCGCCCGCCTCCGGCATGCCGGGCGTGGCCAGCCTGGCCGTCTCCGCCTGGACGGCGACCAGGGAGATGTGGTGGGCGACGACGTCGTGCAGCTCCCGGGCGATGCGGGCGCGCTCACCGCGCGCGGTGTGCTCCAGGAGCGCGCCGGCGGCCGCCGCGCGCGCGGCGTCGCTCGCGCGGGCGTCGCCGCGTGCCCGCCAGGCGATGCCGGCCAGGGCGGCGGCCGGGGCGAGGCAGGCGAGCAGCAGCACGACCGGGCGCGGGTCGCCGTACGGGACGGCCGCCTCGGGCGGAGGGAAGCCGCCGGACACCGGCGTGACGAGGTTCTCCCCGCCGGCCTCGGCGAGCGGGGAGAACGGCCCCACGGCCAGGATCGCGAGCAGGGGGAACGGCGCCGAGGCCAGCAGCGCGGGCAGCCGCGGCCCGGTGCGTCCGAGCCGGAATCCGGCGATCAGCTGCGCGCACGCCCCGGCCGCGGTCAGGGTGTGGAAGGCGGCGAACGACAGCACGAGTGTCGCGGAGACGACCACGGCGGCCACGGCGGGCTGGGCGGGCAGGAGCGCCAGGGGCAGCGTCGCGGCCAGGCCGAGCAGCACGAGCGCCAGCAGCCGCGCGGGCCGCTCGGCCGCCGCGCCGTCCACCGGCATCCCGCGCGCGTGCATGGCCGACTCGGCCACCGCCGCCAGCGCCAGCAGACCCGCGACCGCCGTCCAGGCGTGGGGGCTCGCCGCCCCACGCCTGCGCCATTCCCGCACCATGACGGCCATTGTCGCGGCAAGCGGCATCCCGGGCATCCCTCACACGAGGGACGGCCCCTCGCTGGCTCCAGCGACGCCGGAGTTCGCTCGGCTGCGTGACGACCCGCACCGCCCGGCCCGCCTAGCGTTGCCCGGCATGCAAGCAATGATCGAGGTGTCCGGGTTGCGCAAACGCTACGGGCAGACCATGGCGCTGGACGGCATGTCCTTCACGGTGACGCCCGGCCGGGTCACCGGCTTCGTGGGCCCCAACGGGGCGGGCAAGTCCACCACGATGCGGGTGATCCTCGGCCTGGACGCCGCCGACGGGGGCCACGCGCTGGTCGGGGGGCGTCCGTACCGGAGCCTGCGCAGCCCGCTGCGTCACCTCGGCGCGCTGCTGGACGCCGCGGCGCTGCACCCGGGCCGCACCGCGCGCCACCACCTGCTGTGGCTGGCCCACTCCCAGGGGCTGGGCGTGCGGCGGGTGGACGAGGTGATCGAGCTGGTGGGCCTGGCCCCGGTGGCGCGGCGCAGGGCGGGCGGCTTCTCGCTCGGCATGCGCCAGCGGCTCGGCATCGCCGCGGCCCTGCTCGGCGACCCGCCCGCGCTCATGCTGGACGAGCCCGTCAACGGCCTGGACCCGGAGGGCGTCGTCTGGATCCGCGGCCTGCTGCGGTCGCTGGCGGCCGAGGGCCGCGCCGTCCTCGTCTCCAGCCACCTCATGAGCGAGCTCCAGGACACCGCCGACCACCTCGTGGTGGTGGGCCGGGGGCGGGTCGTCGCCGACACGGGGGTGGCCGAGCTGATCGAGGCGGCGTCCGGGGGCCGGGTGAGGCTGCGTACGGCGGAGCCGGCGGCGGCGATGGACGCGCTGGCCCGCGCCGGAGCGGTGGTCGCCGCCACGGGTGCGGGGACGGTCACGGTGTCAGGGCTGGTGTCCGAGCGGGTCGTGGCGGTCCTGGGCGGGAGCGGGGTGCCGTTCTCGGAGGTGGCGGCGCACCGCGCGACGCTGGAGGAGGCGTACATGGAGCTGACGGGCGACAGCGTGGAGTTCCGCGCCGGGCTCCGCGCCTCCGGGTCCTCCCGGTCCTCGGGGTCCTCGGGGTCCTGGGGGGACGGCCGATGAGCGCCGCCGGGTTCGGGCGCGCGCTGCGCGCCGAGTGGACCAAGCTGAGGAGCGTCCGGGCCTGGATGGCGGGGCTCGCCGCCGGGGCGCTGGTCACGGTGCTGCTGGGGCTGCTGTCGGCCGCGGGCAGCCACACGTCGTGCGGCAAGGACGGCGTCGAGGTCGCCTGTCCCGCGCCGCCGGTCGGCCCGGAGGGGCAGGCGGTGAGCGACCGGTTCTACCTGGTCCACCGGGCGTTGCGGGGCGACGGCGCGATCACCGTGCGGGTGACGTCCATGACGGGCAGGATCCGCAGGCCCGACAGCACCCCCGGGGTGCGCAACGAGGTCTCGGGGCTCACCCCGTGGGCCAAGGCAGGCGTGATCGTCAAGGAGAGCACCCGGCAGGGTTCGGCGTACGCGGCCGTCATGGTGACCGCCGAGCACGGCGTGCGGATGCAGCACGACTACGTCCACGACGTGGCCGGGCGGCCGGGGCGGGTGTCGGCGGGGTCGCCGCGCTGGCTGCGGCTGACCCGCTCCGGCGACCGCCTCACCGGGTACGAGTCGGCCGACGGCAGGCAGTGGAGCCGGGTCGGCGCGGTGGAGCTGCCCGGCCTGCCGGGCACGGTGCGGATCGGGCTGTTCGCGGCCTCGCCGGGCGACGTCACGGTCACCAGGGGCGACCTCGGCGGGGCCGCCGTCGCCGCCCGCTTCGCGCAGGCCACCGCGACGTTCGACCACGTCGGCCTGGACGGCGCGGTGGCCGGGCAGAGCGATGACTGGCGGGGTGACGACCTCGGCGTCGATCTCGAGGCCGACGGCACTCCGCACCACCCGGGCGGTTTCACGCGCTCCGGGGACACGTTCACGGTGACCGGCGTGGGCGACATCGGCCCCGGCACCGAGGGCCGCACCGTCGAGAGCACGCTCTCCGGCCTGCCGGCCGGGCTGATCGTGCTGGTCGTGGTGGCCGTCGTGTCCGTCACGTCCGAGTACCGGCGCGGGCTGATCCGCACCAGCCTGGCGGCCGTGCCAGGACGGGGCCGGCTGCTGGCCGCGAAGGCGGCCGTGATCGGCGCGGCGACGTTCGCCGCCGGGCTGGCCGCGGCCGCCGTGTCGGTCGTCGCGGGCACGCGCCTGCTGCGCGGCAACGGCGACGTCGTCCTCCCCGTGAGCACCGCGACCGAGGCGCGCGTGGTCGTGGGCACGGCGGCGCTGGTCGCCGCCTCCGCCGTCCTCGCGCTCGCCCTCGGCGCGCTGCTGCGCCGCGGCGCGGCGGCCGTCACCGCCGCGCTGGCCGTGACCGTGCTCCCGTACCTCCTCGCGACCGCCTCCGTCCTCCCCCTGGACGCGGCGCGCTGGCTGCTGCGGCTCACCCCGGCCGCCGGGTTCGCCGTGGAGCAGAGCGTCCCCGCGTACGCGCACGTCCTCGGCCACTACGCTCCGCAGGCCGGCTACTTCCCCCTCCCGCCCTGGGCGGGCCTCGCGGTCACCTGCGGCTACGCGGCGCTCGCCCTGGGCCTGGCCACCCTCCGCCTGCGCAGGGGCGACGCGTGACCCGGCCGGTTCCCGGGACGGGGACGCGACTGCGCGAGGTGCACGCCGAGTGGACGAAGCTGCGCACCGCGCCGGGCACCCTCTGGACCGTCCTCGCCCTGGTCGCCGTGACGGTCGCCACGAGCGCCGCCGCCTCCGCCCTGGTCTCCTGCCCGTCCTCGGGCTGCGGCCACGACGCCGTCAGGATCGGCCTCGCGGGCGTGCAGGCGGGCCAGGCCGTCACCGCGGTCGCCGCCGTCCTCGCGATCACCGGCGAGTACGGCACCGGGATGATCCGCGCCACGTTCACCGCGATGCCGCGCCGGGGCGCCGTGCTGGCGGCCAAGGCGGTCGTCGTCGCCGGGCTGACCCTGGCCTCGGGAACGGTCGCCGTCCTCGGCTCCCTCCTCGCCGCGCGCCTCGTCCTGCCCCACAGCGGGTTCACCCCGGAACACGGCTTCCCGCCCCTGTCCCTGGCGGACGGCCCCACCCTGCGGGCCGCGGCCGGGTCCGTGCTCTACCTGGCGCTCATCGCGCTGTTCAGCCTCGGCGTCGCCACCGCCGTCCGCGACTCGGCCGCCGCCGCGGGCGTCGTCCTCGGCCTCCTGTACGCGCTCGCGGCCGTGCCGTTCGTGATGGTGCCCGACCCGGACTGGCAGCTGCTGCTCTGGCGGATCTCCCCCATGAACGCGGGCCTGGCCGTGCAGTCCACCGCGAACCTGTCCGCGCTCCCCCTCACCCCGTGGCAGGGCGTCGCCGTCCTCACCGCGTGGACGGCCGCGTCCCTCCTGCTCGCCGCCCTCCTCCTCCGCAGGAGGGACGCCTGACGCGCCCGCCCCGGAGGCCCGAAAGCCGCCCGGGGCCGGGCGCGGCGAAGATATCCTCCAGGGGTTCCTCTTCTGATGTGGTGGGCGGATGGCTGAGCGGACCAAGACGCAGGAGCGTGGCCGCCGGGCCCGGATCAAGGTGATGGAGGCGGCGCTCGCCGAGGTGGCGGAGCGTCCGGTCGCCGACATCCAGGTCCAGAGGATCGCCGAGCGGGCCGGGATGAGCCCCGCGCGGGTGCTGTACTACTTCGAGTCCCGCGACCGCATCCTCACCGAGACGTTCCGCTGGAGCGAGCGCCGGCTGGCCGAGCGCAGGGCGAGCGAGCTGGGGTCGGTGACCGGCGTCGAGGAGCGGCTGGCCCGCTACGTCGAGCTCTACCTGCCGGTCGACGGCCACGACGTGTCGTGGAAGCTCTGGCTGGAGGCCTGGCTGCGTTCGGTGACGAACGACGAGATGGGCCGCACGGCGGACGAGATCGACAGCGGCTGGATGCGGGACCTCGCGGCGATCGTCGGCGACGGGGCGGCGAGCGGAGTCTTCCGCCCGGTGGCCGTAGAGGAGTTCCTGCCGTGGTTCAACGCGCTGCTGGACGGCCTCGCGGTGCACGTCCTCATCGGGCGGCTGACCAGGGAGCAGGCGGTGCGGACGGCGCTGCGGCACGCCGCCCGCGAACTGCGGCCCTGACCCGGGTTCACAGGGCCGGCTGCTGCTGGGTGATGCAGTGGATGCCGCCGCCGAGCGCGAAGATGTCGCGGGCGTCCACCGACTCGACCGCGCGTCCGGGGAAGAGCCGGGCGAACAGCTCGGCCGTCTCCGCGTCGCGCGGGTCGTCGAAGGAGCAGAGCAGCACCAGCCCGTTGGCCAGGTAGTGGTTGATGTACGAGTAGTCGACCAGCTCGCCGTCCGCCTCCTGCACGGTGGGGGCGGGCAGCTCGACCACCTCCAGCGGGCGGCCCCTCGCGTCGGTGGAGGCGCGCAGGACGTCCAGGTTCTCCTTGGTGACCTCGTGGTCGGGGTGCGCCGGGTCGGGCTGGACGTGGCAGAGCACGAGGCCGGGCCGTACGAACGAGGCCAGCAGGTCGACGTGGCCGTTCGTGCCGTAGCGGCCGTAGTCGGCGGTCAGCCCGCGCGGCAGCCAGACGACCTTCTCCGCGCCGATCAGCCTCCGCAGGTGGGCTTCTGCGTCGGCCTTGGTCCAGCCGGGATTGCGGCGCGGGTCGAGCTGGACGGTCTCGGTGACGATGACGGTGCCCTCGCCGTCCACGTGGATGCCGCCGCCCTCGCCCACCATCCCGGTACGGTGCCGCGGCGCGCCCACGCGGTCGAGGACGAACGCGGCGACCTGGTCGTCCTTCTCGTGCGGCGCCCAGCCCCAGCCGTTGAACGTCCAGTCGACCCCGGCGAGCCGCCCGCCCTCGGAGACGAACGTGGGCCCGTTGTCGCGCATCCAGCAGTCGTCGAGCGGCTGCTCGACCACCTCGACGCGCGGGTCGAGCCAGGCGGCGGCCGACTCCCGCTCCGACGGGTCGACCAGCATCGTGACCGGCTCGTACCTGACGACGGTGTTGGCCACGGCCGACCACGCCCGGTACGACGCCTGCGCCCCTTCCAGCACGTAGCCGCCGACGGGCCACGACATCCAGGTACGGGTGTGCGGCCGCCATTCGGCCGGCATGAACAGCGATGTGGACAAGGTGGGATCGCTCCTCAGAGGAAGTAGAGGCGGTTGAGCGAGACGGAGTCGGCCGGGCCGGACTCGACGGGTTCGCCGTCGAGCGTGACCAGGCCGCGCCGATCGACCTCGACCCGCCCGGTCCTGGCGTTGCGCACCATCGAGGCGGGCCCGATGCCGCGGGTGCCGCGTACGCCGACGCGCCGCCTGCGGGTGGGCAGCCGGTCGCCGGACGCGGCCGCCCCCGCCACGAACGCCACCGACAGGTCGGCGGCGGTCGCGCCGTGCGCGCCGAACTGCGGGCCGAGCACCAGCGGCTCGCAGGTGTCGGTGGAGGCGTTGGGGTCGCCCGTCACCCCGTACGCGGGGAAGCCGGCCTTCAGCACGAGCTGCGGCTTGGCCCCGAACCAGGCCGGCTGCCACAGCACGACGTCGGCCAGCTTGCCTGCCTGCAGCGTGCCGACCTCGTGGGACAGGCCGTGCGCGATGGCGGGGTTGACCGTGAGCTTGGCCAGGTAGCGCAGCACCCGCTCGTTGTCGTGCCGGTCGGGGGCGCCGCGTTCGAGCTTCATCTTCCCTGCCATGGCGAACGTGCGCCTGACGGTCTCCCCGGCACGGCCCATGCCCTGGGCGTCGGAGGAGGTGATGCCGATGACGCCCAGGTCGTGCAGGACGTCCTCGGCGCCCATGGTGCCGGCCCTGATCCGGTCGTGGGCCAGCGCGGCGTCGCCTGGCAGTTCGGGCTTGAGCCCGTGCACCGAGACGATCATGCCGTGGTGCTCGGCGACGGCGTCCCTGCCGAACGGCAGCGTCGGGTTGGTGGAGGAGCCGATCACGTTCGGCACCCCGGCCAGCCTGAGCACGTCGGGGACGTGCCCGCCGCCGCAGCCCTCGATGTGGAACGCGTGGATGGTCCTGCCGGACAGCACGGCCAGCGTGTCCTCCACCGACAGGCACTCGTTGAGCCCGTCGGTGTGCAGCGCCACCTGGACGTCGTACTCCTCGGCGACGGTCAGCGCGGTGTCGAGGGCGCGGGTGTGCGCGCCCATGTCCTCGTGCACCTTGAACCCGGACGCGCCGCCCTCCACCAGGGCCTCGACGAGCGGCGCCGGGTGCGAGGACGAGCCGCGGGCCAGGAAGCCGATGTTGACCGGCCAGGCGTCGAAGGCGTTGAACGCGTGCCGCAGCGCCCAGGGCGAGTTCACGCCGACGCCCCAGACCGGCCCGAACTCCTGGCCGATGATCGTCGTCACGCCGGAGGCGAGCGACGCCTCCATGATGCGCGGCGACAGCAGGTGGACGTGCGTGTCGATCGCGCCGGGCGTCGCGATGAGCCCTTCGCCGGACACGATGGTGGTGCCCGTGCCGACGACGACGTCCACGCCGTCGAGGGTGTCGGGGTTGCCGGCGCGGCCGATCGCGTGGATGCGGCCCTCGCGCACGCCGATCGACGCACTGCGCACCCCGAGGACGGGGTCGAGGATCAGCACGTTGCTGATCACCAGGTCGCAGGTCTCCCTGACGGAGGCGGCCTTGAGGTGCAGGCCGTCCCTGGCGGTCTTCCCGAAGCCGGCGAGGAACTCCTCGCCGGGCTGCTGCGAGTCGTGCTCGACCTCGACGACCAGGCCGGAGTCCCCCAGCCGTACGCGGTCGCCCCTGCGGTAGCCGTACGTGCTCATCGCGTCTCCCCGTAACCGTCCGCGCTCGTCAGGCGCCTGTGGCGGTTCGCGCTCATCAGGCCCCCAGGTAGCCGCAGGCCCGCGCCCGCTCCATCGCCGTCTCGAACGCGCCGGGGGCGTCGAGCGGGCCGTCCACCAGCCCGGCGAACCCGATCATCACGCGGGCGCCGCCGATGGCGACCAGCGGGACCGTGCGGCGCGCCCCCGGGTCGAACCTGACCGTCGAGCCGGCGGGCACCGCGAGGCGGCGCCCGTAGGCGGCGGCGCGGTCGAAGCTCAGCCGGGGGTTCACCTCGAAGAAGTGGAAGTGGGAGGTCACGCTGACGGGGACCGTCGCGGTGTTCACCACCTCGACCTCGACGGTCTCCACCGGCTCCTCCTGGGGCGGGGCGGCCAGGACGGCGCCCGGCGCGTCGGGGCCCAGCGAGCCGCCGCCGAACGGGTCGGTGACGACCGCGAGCCGGCTGCCGTCGTCGAAGACGGCCTCGACCTGGACCTCCGTCACGATGTCGGGGACGCCTGGCAGCACGTCGCCGGGGCCGAGCACGCGGCGGGCCGCCTCGATCGCGTCGGCCAGCCGGGCGCCGTCGCGGGCCGCCTCGCAGACGGCGTCCGCGATGAGCGCGGTGGCCTCGGGCACGTTGAGCCGCAGGCCCCTGGCGCGGCGGGAGCGGGCGAGCTCGGCCGCCGTGAACAGCAGCAGCCGGTCCCGCTCTGTGGGAGTGAGCCGCACGTCGTCCTCCGGGGTGAGCTGGGCGGCAGTAGAACTTGAATTGTAGTCAAATTTCGCTTCCGCGCCATGCCCTGTCGTGCGGCCGTCGCGCCTGGTCAGCGATGGGTCCCCGGCGGTGCGCCACCCGGCTCAGACGAGCCGCCATTCGAGGACGCCCGCCACCGCCTCGGGTTTCCAGTAGCCGACCGTGCCGCCGTTCTCCATGGCGTCGGCGGTGGCCTTCAGCAGCGCGTAGTACGACCGCAACGGCATGCCGCCGACGTCGAAGCTCATGCCGCCCTCGACGTCGGTCTCGCCGATGTCACGCACCACGGAGTCGATCACCAGGCGATCACCCCCCTCGTACGCGGCGAACGGGATCATCCGTCCGTCCCACCGGTCGCCCCGCGGGTCGGCGTGCGGTCCCGTGCCCTCGTCCGCGTCGAGCCCGCACTGCTCCCGCCAGGTGTCACGGATCTCCCTGACGCTCATGGCCGAGGCGCCCAGGAAGCCGAACCCCCAGACTCTCGCCCGGTCAAGGCCGCCGTCGTGCCTCAGGAGCGAGGCGCGCAGGTCGTCGGGGAAGCGCACGCCCATCTGCGCCTCCGCCACCGCGATCGTCCCCGGCCGCCCCGGCCTGCCGAGCGTGCGGTAGCTCCTGGGGGCGTGGGCCCTCAGCCACGTCTCGATGCGCCGCCACTGCCGGTTCACCGCCCGGGTCACCTTCGGGTTGACGGCGCGTACGCGGGGGACCGCGCGCGGGGGGTCGCAGTCGGCGTCGGGGGTCGGCGGCGCCGGGGGCTCCTCCCTCTGCAGGTGAAGGGTCCTCGGGTCCGACGACACGGAGGTCGCCTGCTTGAACGGCTCCTCGGCGAAGACCGCGGACTCCAGCAGCTGGCCGGCCACGGCCAGCACGAGCAGCGCGAGCCCGGCGACGCCCACGCGGGTCAGGCGGCGGCGCCCGGCCCCGTCCAGGGGCTCCCTCGGCCCGCCGCCCTGGCTGAGCCTCCGCGAGGCGGGACGGCCGAAGGGGGACGGCCTGGGGACGTAACGCTCCAGTTCCTCGGCGGTGGGGACGCCGAGCACCGGCGCGGGAGGCCACGGGGCAGCCTCAGGCGTCGGGGCGGGCGCCGAGGCGTCGTCCTGAGGCGCGCGAGGCAGCCCCGCGGGACGCCGGCGGGCCCGTACGATCACCAGGACCGCCGCCACCACCCCGGCCGCCGCCAGCGCGAGCCACAGGCCGCGCGAGGTGATCAATCGCCGCACGTCCGGCAGAGTACCGGGAATCCCCCCAACAGTGGTCAAGAACCGCCCGACTCGGGCAGGCGGTCAGCACATCGACGGGATGCAGGTGTAGGGGTTCTCCATCGGGGTGGGGTTGTAGTACGTGGGCGGGTTGTAGGTGGGGAAGGGCGGGGCGGTGGTCGCGGGAGGCTGCGACGTCGGCTCCGGGGGCGGGGCGGGCTCGTCGGAGGTGCGGCCGTCGTCGGGCCGCTCGCCCATCGGGCTGCTCACCCGGTCGGCCGTACGGGTCGGCCTGCCCACCGGCGCCGACTTCTTGGCGCCCGGCGTCCTGCCCGCCTGCGGGGGCGGTGTGCGACGCTGCCCGGTGGCGCCGGCCGACGGCGTGGCGGCGTGGGACGCGGGGTGCGCCGTGGTGGACCGGACCGCCGGCTGGGACGTCGTCGCCTCGCCCTCGGCGGGCGAGCCCACCGGCGGGCCGCCCGCCCCGAACAGCACGCCTCCGGCGACGAGCAGCACCGCCGCCATGCACCCCAGCACCGCCGCGAGCACCGTACGCCGCCGCCGCGCGGGAGAAGCCGCGGAAGGCGGGGCGGACGAGGAGAACGAGGTCAGCCGGGCGACCAGCTCGTCGGCGCTCGGCCGTCTGGACGGGTCCTTCGACAGGCTGGCGACGACGAGGCCGCGCAGGGGCTCGTCCAGCCCGGAGATCTCCGGCTCCTTGTTGATGATGCGGTTGATCACCGCCGGGGTGGAGTCGGCGCCGAACGCGGGCCGGCCCGAGGCGGCGAACACCATCGTGACGCCCCAGGCGAAGATGTCGGCCGCCGCCGTCACGGGCTCCCCGCCGAGCTGCTCGGGCGCCATGTACGACGGGGTCCCCATGAGCGGCCCGGTGGAGGCCGTACCCGGCGTGTCGAGCGCGCGGGCGATGCCGAAGTCGATCACGACCGGGCCCTCGGGCCCCATCAGGATGTTGCCGGGTTTGAAGTCGCGGTGCAGGACGCCCGCGCGGTGGATGGCGGCCAGCGCCGTGGCGGTGCTGACGGCGAGCCGGTCGAGCGCGGCTCCGCGCCGCGGCCCCTCGGCGGCGACGAGGTCGCGCAGCGAGGGGCCGGGCACGTACTCGCTGACGAGGTAGGCGCGCCGGCCGTCGAGGTCGGCGTCGAGCACGGGCGCGGTGGAGAACCTGGCGACGCGCCTGGCGAGCTCCACCTCGCGCAGGAACCGCCTCCTCGCGTCGGGGTCGGCCAGCAGCCCGTGGTGGAGGAGCTTGACGGCGACCCGCGCACCGGACTCGGTGCGCCCCAGGTAGACGACGCCTTGGCCGCCTTCCCCGAGACGGGCGGCGAGCTCGTACGGGCCCAGCCGCAGCGGATCGCCCTCCACCAACGGCTCGTCCATGCCGCCCCCAGAATCGGCAACAGTCGGCACGCGCAATCTACCAGCGCGGCGATCGGAATGTCCGGAACTCCCGGCCGAACCGGGCCAGTCCGACGAGTGTTTCCCCGGCGGCGCTCAGGCCGCCGGGAGCGGGTCCTGGCCGAGCATGCGGCGACCGTTCTCCGCCGACAGACGTACCGCGTCGAACCCGTAGGCGACCATCGCGGCCTCGTACTCCGCCAGCGCCCGGAGCAGCGGCCTGCCCCGGGCCACCCGGCCCAGCGCGGACGCCAGGGCGGCGGCGTCGCGCAGCGCCGTGTTCGCGCCGACGCCGCCGGCCGGGCTCATGGCGTGGACGGCGTCGCCGAGCAGCGTGACCGGGGTGGTGGGCCAGGGGGCGATCGGCACGCTGGTCCGCAGGACGATCGGGAAGACCGAGGGCAGGTCCCAGTGCTCGATGATCGCGCGGACGCGGGGATGCCAGGCGCCGAGCAGTCCGAGGGTCATCTCCTGCAGCTCACTGCCCGGCATGGAGCGCAGCTCGTCGTCGGAGCACGGCAGGAACTCGGCGCGCGCGCCGAAGGAGCAGGTCATGTAGTCGCCGTCGGCGTCCAGCCGCACGGCGGGCGCGAGCCTGGCCGCCGCCTGCCCCGGCGGCTCCGGGTACTCCACCGGCGCGACGCCGACGAACATCCTGCCGGGGCCGCTGATCGGGGTGAACACGGCGTACATGTCGTCGGGGAACAGCGGCCGCGTACGCTCCGTCAGCGGGACCTTCCCGTAGAGCTGCCGCAGGCCGGTGTCGACCACGCGGGCGTGCGGCAGGTACTGCCGGCGCACCGCGGAGTTGACGCCGTCGGCCGCGACCAGCACGTCGCCGGTCGCGGCGCCGCCCCCCGCGAAGCGCGCGGTGACCCGGCCGTCCGCGCCGGTCACGAAGCCGGTGAACCGCTCGCCGAACCTGACGGCGTCCTCGACCCCGGCCAGCAGGATCCGCCGCAGCGTCAACCGGTCGGCCGCCAGGTGGACGTCCTCGTCGGAGGGCTCCAGGACGGCCAGCCGGTTGAGCTGATCGTCGAAGACGGGAGTGCTCGGCCGCGGCCGGCCGGACGTGGCGCGGAACAGCCGGTGCAGGTTCGCGGGCAGGACCTGGGCCAGGGCGTGGTCGCCGTGGCCGTCGATGTGGATGCGGTAGCCCTGGCGGCGGGAGGCCAGGGCGTCGTCGGCTTCGTACACGGTGAAGCTGATGCCGTGCCGGCGCAGCCCCTGCGCCAGGCACAGCCCGCCCAGCCCGGCACCGACGATGATGACATGTGGACGCGGCATGACGGCCGTCCCTTCCTCGTGGCGTGGCAGAGAAAGAGACGCACGGGTCACACCTGCTGGGGTGCGGTGTTCAGCGCCGGAGCGCCGTCCGGACTAACCCATACCGGACCGTGTCTTCGCGCGTGCTCAGGGCCGGAGGGTACCAAGCGGAGATCGCCCCGGCAAGGGCGCGCCGGCCCGCTACGAGGGCAGCTCCGGGGAGACGTCCGGGGACAGCGCGTGGAGGAAGTCTCGCGCGTCGAACATCGCGCCCGCGGAGGCGACGCCGGTCGTCCTGGTCCGTCCGGTGAGGATGCGCTCGACCGCTTCCACCGCGAGCGGCGCGGTGACGGCGTAGATGTCCCTGCCGCGCGCCACGGCGCGCCGCTCGTCGCCGCCGGAGCGCACCACGACGTCGACAAGGAAGGTCTCCGCGGTCCGCCCCCGCCCATCGGCCGGCGCCGCCGTGTCGGAGGCCGACAGCTCCCTGGCCGCCTCGACCGTCATGTAGGTGCGCACCTCCGAAACGCACAGGTGGCTGGGAACGGTGACGACGTCCGCCATCGTGAACTCCCCGATGACGGCCCGGACGCCGAGCGGTTCCGGGAAGCGCCACGCGAGCGTCGGCGGGTCGTCCCGGCGGTACTCCAGCCGCCCGTTCGCGTAGCGGACCCGCCGGCCGTCCCTGCGCCGGCTGGAGACCGCGCCCGCGGCTCGCGTCCCGGCAGTGGGATGCCAGCCGCTCAGCCCGTACGCGACGTGGACCTCGTCGGCCTCCGTCCAGTCGCCCATGGCGGCGGTGGTGAGCAGGTCGCCGAGGCCGCCGTAGAACGCCATCGCGGGGACGATCACTGCCCCCTCGGCGCGGGCGCGGCCCGCGAAGTGCGCGAACGTGTCGGCGTTGGCCTCGATCTCGGCCGCGACGTCCACGTACGGGATGCCGGCGCGCAGCGCCGCCTCGATGACCGGGGCGGCCGTCGTGGCGAAGGGCCCGGCGCAGTTGATGACGGCCGCGGCGCCGGCCAGTGCGCGGTCCAGCGAGGCGGGGTCGCCGACCGACGCCACGCGGGCCCCCGGCCCGCCTTCGGACGCCGCGAGCGCTTCGAGCCTGCCGGCGTCGCGGCCGGACGGCACCGGGACGAACCCGCGCCGCCTCAGCTCCGCCACCACGAAGCGCCCCGTATGCCCGTACGCCCCGTACACCGCCACCGTCTGCCCCAACCCCATGGCCGCTCCCCTGCCGCTCGACTGTTCCGCCGCAGACATCCTGGCGAGGGCAGGCTCTCCACCGTGAGTGTCTGAAACGCCATTACCCATACAATTCCGGACATGAAGACCGTCGCGCTGGCCGTCACCGACGGGATGCTGCACTTCGAGCTGGCCCTGGCGTACGAGGTGTTCGGGGCCGACCTGACCCACCTGGCCGACCCCTGGTACAGCCTCGTCGTCTGCGGGCCCGGCCCCGTACGGGCCGGGCGCTTCCTGCTGGAGCCAGACCACGGCCTCGACCGGCTCCCGCGCGCCGGCACCGTGATCGTCCCCGGCCTGGCCGACGTCGACGAGGACCCGCCCGCCGACCTGGTCCAAGCGGTGCGCGCGGCCCACGACGCGGGCGCCCGCGTGGCCTCCCTCTGCACGGGCGCGTTCGTCCTGGCCGCCGCCGGCCTGCTGGACGGCCGGCGCGCGACCACGCACTGGTCGCACACCCGGGCCCTGGCCGAGCGCCACCCCGACGTGCGCGTGGACCCTGACGTCCTGTACGTGGACAACGGCAGCGTGCTCACCTCCGCCGGCAAGGCCGCCGCCATGGACCTGTGCCTGCACCTCGTCCGTCTCGACCACGGCTCGTCCGTCGCCAACGCGGTCGCCCGCCGCCTGGTCGTGCCGCCGCACCGCGACGGCGGCCAGGCCCAGTTCGTCACCACCCCGGTGCCCGCCCCCGGCAACCACCCGCTCGCCGACCTGTTCCCCTGGGTGATCGAACGGCTGGACCATCCGCTGACCGTTGAGGACCTGGCCCGCCAGGCGCGCATGAGCTCGCGCAACCTGACCCGCCACTTCAGGTCGGTGACCGGCACCACCCCGCTGCAGTGGCTGCTGACCCAGCGGATCCGCCACGCCCAGGAGCTGCTGGAGACCACCGACGACGGCGTGGACGCGATCGCGGCGGCCACCGGCATGGGCACCGCGACGACGCTGCGCCGGCACTTCAACCGCACGGTCGGCGTCCCCCCGGACGCCTACCGCCGCACCTTCCGCTCACGGCACCACGGCTCGGGAGAAACGGTCGGAGGCTCGTGACAGCCTGTGCGGGTGACTCCCGAGATCCCCGGTCGCACGACGGTGCTGCCGGGCGGTCGCTTCCTCCCGGAGGCCCAGCCCGAAGCCGTGGCGACCGCGATCGCCGACCTGATCACCTGACCCCCATGACCATCGGCGGCTGGGCCGCGGGGGCCGCCTCCGAGCCCACGGCGTCCAGCCGCCGACTTGAAGGTGAATCCTTTCGCGGCCTGGACGCCTCTTATGCGTGAAAGGTCACGCTGGGGAGGAGACGCAGATGAGTGACGGGTGCGGACATGGCTGACCGCGGCTGGGCGAGCACCCAGCTCATCGAGGCCGCGCAGGCCGGTGACCGGGAGTCGATCACCGCGGTGGTCCATGGCGCCCACTCTCACGTACGGCGCTTCGCGGAGCACCTGTGCGCGTCCCCGCAGGACGCCGAGGACGCCGCCCAGGAAGCGCTGATCATCCTCTACCGGAAGATCGGTACGTTGCGCGCCACCGGCGCGCTGGCGTCATGGATGTTCAGAATCGTCCGGAACGAGTGCCTGCGCCGCGCTCGGCTGCTGTTCGACCTTCATGACGAGGTCGGCGGCGGTCTGACGACGTCCGCCGAGGAGGAGGTCATCCGGCGGCTGGAGGCCGAGCTCGTCGCGCAGGCGATCAGGGAGCTGCCGGACGTCCAGCGCCGAGTACTGATCATGCGGGACGTCCTTGGCCACCCGGGGCGGAGGGTCGCGGAGACGCTCGGCCTGAGCAACGCGGCGATGAAGTCCCAGCTGCACCGGGCCCGTGCCAGGGTCCGGCTCAGCCTGGCGGGGAGGCCCGGCCGCCCGCACGACCCCGGAACCCCCAGCGCCTGACCTGCGCAGACCATGTTCCGCAACCCGAGTTGAAGGGGAGTTCCGCCATGCTCGAAACCGGATCACCGGCGCCCGACGTGGTGCTGGAAGACACCGACGGCCAGGCCGTCCGCCTGTCCGACCGCCGGCGCGATCACGCCGTGCTCGTCTACTTCATGCGGTCGACGTCCTGCCCGGTGTGCAACCGGCACGTCCAGGACCTCGTCCGGCGCCGTGACGAGTTCGCCGCCCGCGACGTCCGGGTGCTCGTCGCCGTCCCCGAGGACCGCACGGCGGCGGCGGAGTGGAAGGCGAGGCGCCGGATCCCGTTCACCGTCCTGGTCGGCCGCCACGCCACCCCGCACGAGCTGGTCGGCCTCAGCAGGAAGGTCTTCGGGTCGCTGCAGCAGTCCGGCAGCGTCCTCATCGATGCTCACGGCGTGATCCGCCACGCCCACGCCGCCACCATGCCGACCGGCGGCTACGACAGGAGGGGGATCACGGCCGCCCTCCAGGCCCTCGCCCCTTCCTGACCGGGTCGGGATCGACTTCGCCGGCGGTGGGGCCGGGCAGCCGGCGGCCGCGGCGCCGCAGGCTGCCCGCGCGCCGAGATCAGCATTCCGAGAGGTACACAGATCACGGCCGCCCTTCCGCCGGGTGCGAGGCGATCTCCGCCGGCGCCTCACGCACCGCACAGCAGCTGCTGTTCCGGCCTCTTCCTGGAGCTGAGCCGTCAGGCGACGGCGAGCGCCTTGGCGATGTTCCACTCGGCCAGGTCCAGCATCCATTGCCGATCGGGGAAGTCGGTGTCCGCGATCCGTAGAGGACCCTCGATCAGCGACAGCACCTGCGCGTACCGGTAGAGCTCCAGCCTGTGGGGGTCGAGCTCGACCGGGCGCAGCGCCGGGTACGCGTCGCCGAAGCGCATCTGGAGCCAGGCGTGCTCCCACTCGACGTCGAAGTACGCCAGGCCCTCGAAGTCGATCACGACGGGTTCGCCCGCAGGCGTGACGAGCACGTGATCTGGTCCAAGTTCGCCGTGCACCAACCCGTATCTCTCACGCGCCGTGACCGCACGACGAAGCTGGTGTACATGTCCAGCGATCCGGTCATACGCCTCGCCCAGCCGGGCGTCGCGGTTCGCCACGGCGTCAAGGTGGCCGAGCGCCCGGTCCACGATGACGTCCTCAGGACGTCGTGTCTGGGACGCCTCGCCGCGAGTGACAGCCGCGAGCTTGCCGTATTCCGGGCCGAGCGTGGTGTGCATGCGGCGCAGGGCGTCACCGAGCGTGGACAGCGGCGCGGCAGCCGCGGCTGGGTCGTCTTCCATCAACGCCTCGAGCTTCACCGCGCCGACGTCCTCGACCAGGGCGACATCGGCATCGAGATAGCGGCTTTCGCGGTCGAGCATCAGGAGCCGTGGGATCCGCACTCCCGCGGCGGCCAGGGCGGAGTGGTTGACGGCGAACAGTTCCGCGCCCGAAGCGTCGGTGAACGGGTCGTCCGGGACGACCGGCGAGGATGGCCAGTAGTTCTCCTCGATCGTCCAGACGTAGAGGATCACGGTCGTCTCGTCGTCCAGACGGAGCCGGTAGACGCCCTTCTTGCTGCCGCCGGTGAGCCGGTCCAGCGCGGTCAGCCGCCGACCGGTGCCGAACTGTGCCGCTACCAGGTCGCGCACATCGTCCGGCTGCAGGAACGATCGTGTCATGATCGCCTTTCGTCAGGTCGATCAACCATCGTGTCCGAGCCGGCGACAGCTCGCAATCGGGTTCTCGGGTCGCTGTGGAGTGGTGCGGTCGGGCCTTCCGGATTGGCAGCCTCAGATCCCCACGACGCCGCACCCGCCGTCATGGTCGTCCCGTGACCACCCCCGCCTGGGAGCAGATCCAGATCGAACGTCACGAAGACGGGTGGGCCCCGTTCGACGCGCGTTTCGCCTTCCGTCCGTACTCATGGCGGAGCGGCGAGCCTGCGATCAACGAACCCACCCCGTCACTGACCATCGACCTGGCCCCGCTCCTCACCTCATGGCTACCGGTGTCAGGGGCCCGCCCCTGACACCTACGGCAAGCGGCTTCGAGGGCATTCCGCGCCGATCCCGATCACCGACGACCAGCATGGCCGCTGACGCGCGCGTGGCCTCGGTCAGGCAATGGCGGTCAAAGCGGTCGAGCGGGCCGTGACAAGGGCGCGCAGGGCGTTCTCGGTGGCCTGGTCGGCCGGGGTGAGGACGAACAGGCGCTGGTCCGAGCCGTCGAGCGCGCAGAGCATGTCGTAGGCCAGGGTCATCAGCCCGACGTCTTGGCGCAGGATGCGTTTGGTGCCGCGGGAGCGTTCCTCGACATGCTGGTTGGCCCACCAGGCGGCGAACTGCGGGCTCGCGGCACGCAGGTCGGCCACGAGCCTGGCCAGGACCGGGTCGCCGGGGTGGCGGGCGCTGTTGGCGCGCAGGTTGCCGACGGTCTCGCGGGCGAAACGTTCCCAGTCGAGCTGGCCCTCCCGCAGGTCCGGCTCGCAGAACAGGATGCGCGCGGTGTTGCCCAGCCGCCCGGCCCCGAACTCGGCGCCGAACAGCGCCTTGGCAGCGTTGTTGCAGGCCAGGATGTCGAAGCGGAAGTCCATGACGTAGGCGGGCAGCAGCGGCATACCGTCCAGCAGCGCGCGCAGGGACGGCGAGAGCGGGGCGGGAACGTACTGCGGCGGCGGCGCCTCCCCCCGCGCGACCAGGTAGAGATGCACTCGTTCGGCCGGGCTGAGCCGCAGCGCGGCGGCGACGGCATCGAGTACGGCTGAGCCGGGCGTGCCGACCCGGCCCTGCTCCAGCCGGATGTACCACTCCACGCTGACCGCGGCGAGCTCGGCCACCTCCTGGCGGCGAAGCCCGGGCGTGCGCCGCCGTCCACGGCCAGGCAGCCCGGCCTCCTGGGGGGTCAGCCGTTCCCGGGCTGCCCTCAGGAAAGCTCCCAGCTCATCGCGTCGCATGCCGACAAGGATGGCAGAAGGGGCGTATCCCCAGGGTGGCACGCCGGGTACCAGGCTCCCGAGCGCCTGGCCACCCGCCGAGCCGGGGCGGAAGGGTGAAGAGCACATCGCCACACCTTGAGGAGAGCAGACATGAAGCGCAAGTTCACCGCCCTGGCCGTCGCCGCCGTCACGGTGGCCGCCGCTGCCGGGACCGCCTCGGCGGCCACCACCGGGGCGCCCGGCTTCGGCTACCACAAGGTGCGCGCCGGCGTCCCCGTCCACGCCGCCAGGTTCCACGTGCAAAGCCCCGACCTGGCCGCAGGCACGTTCCCCGCCGGGGCCTACGCCGACGGCTTCGGCTGCACCGGCCAGAACGCCGCCCCCGCCCTGACGTGGTCGGGCGCCCCTGCCGGGACCAAGAGCTTCGCGGTGACCATGTTCGACCGGGACGCCCCGACCGGCAGCGGTTTCTGGCACTGGACGGTCCGCGACATCCCGGCCTCCGCCACTTCGATCCCCGAGGACGTCACCAACGGGGCCAACGACACCGGCGCGACCGGCTACCTGGGCCCGTGCCCGCCTGCGGGCGACCGCCCGCACCGATACGAGCTGACCGTCCTGGCGCTGGACGTGGCCGACGCGGGCGTCCCGCGGAATGCCACCCCTGCCCTGGCCTCCTTCGCCCTGTCCGCCCACGTCATCGGCTACGCCCGCATCACCGCGACCGCCAAGCGCTGAGGATCGCGAACAGTCAGCGTCAAGGCGTCGCGATCCGAGGGCGTTCCCCACCGGCCCTGATCACTGACGACCAGCATGGCCCCTGAACAGCGAAGAGGCGGCTGATCGTTTCCGGCTGTGGCGCTGGTGCGGCACCGACGGGGGCGGGCACTTCTGGACGGAACGCGGAGAAATCCACCGTGATCGGGCACGATGGGCGGCGTGACGCAGACTTCGTCGGCCAGTCGGTGGGGCAAGGCCTGGTACGTCGCCGCGTACGTGGCCTTGATCGCGGTGACTGGTAACGCGGCCGTCCTGCTCGTAGCCCTCAATCTCGATGTGGGGCAAAGCATGTGGCCCGACGCGCAGCCCGATGACCAAGTGGTAGCGAAGTGGCGTACTGCCGCCGTCCTGGCCTACACCTCCGGCAGTGCGGTCGGGCACATGTGCGCGCTGCCGGCCGGCCTGCTGGCCGCACGATGGGCCAGGGACAAGACATGGCGGACGGGCCTCGCCACAGCGGTCCTCGCGGGGGCCGGGCTGGGCCTGGCAGGCCTGGCGGCGGCATCGTGGAGGGCGGCTCCCCTCCTGCGCGAGTTCGCGGCTTCACCTGGCATGACCGACAACGGCGGCAGGCTGATCGTCGACCCCGTGCTCTGGCACCATGGCTGCATCCCGGCCGCCATGGTCGTGGTCTTCGCGACGCTCGTGACCGTTGCGGGCCTCGGGTTCGGCGTCGCTCGGGCTAGACCAGTCAACAAAACCTTACTGATAGTGGCATCTCTCGTGCTCGTACCCATCGCCCACTTCTTGGTACCGGCTGTTGTGCTGATCCCGGGAGTGGGACCGTACTAGTAAGTGGAGGGCCGTGAGAGAGGCCCGTTCCCCGCTGACCTACCTGGATTCACAGTGTGGAGTTGTCGGGCTGGCCGGTCAGGCCGACGCGCTGGACGCGGCGGGCCGCGAGAAGATCTTCGCCGATACCGCGTCGCAGCGGGAGATCTCGGGCCCCGGAATGGCCACGACCCGTACGTGCCCGCCTACAGGACGGTCAGGTGGCCGTACCTGGACAGGGCTGCGGCCAGGTCGCCGGACTTGCCGCGGAGTACGGCGTCGAGGAAGGCGACGGTGGCCGCCGCGGTGATACGTGGCCCGGCGGTCCGGCCGAGGGAGCCGACGAGCGTGGGCAGCGGCGGCAGGAAGAGCGGCGCGTCGGTGAAGGTGAGGTGTGCCGAACCCGGGACGGTGAGCCGGTAGCTCGTCGCTGTGCTGAGCTGGAGCACCCGCGTGAGGCGAGGGATGTAGTCCGGCTCCTCGCCCGGCTTCACGTCGTGGGTGAGCGCGAGCACGGGCTGGTTGAACGGTTGCGGTACGGGGTCTCGCGGGAAGCCGTCCAAGTCGATGACGGCTGCGAACCGGGGGTCCTGGCGGGCGGCCTGCAGGGCGGCGGCGCCCCCGAGGGAGTGGCCGGTCGCCGCGGCCCGGTGGATGTCGAGCCG
This sequence comes from Nonomuraea pusilla, assembly GCF_900109355.1. Lineage (GTDB taxonomy): Bacteria > Actinomycetota > Actinomycetes > Streptosporangiales > Streptosporangiaceae > Nonomuraea > Nonomuraea pusilla. Next base: position 343,365 of record NZ_FOBF01000001.1, on the reverse strand, counting down.
CCCGGTCAGGAGGCCCGGGATCTCACCGCGGTCCAGGCGGCCGAGCTGGGTGAGGACGAAGCTGAGGTCGGCGGCCCTGACCGCGGTCCACCCGGCCGCGCGCCTGTTGTCCTCCGCCTGGTCGCCGGTGGACGCGACCCGGGTGCGGATCGTCCGGCCGTCGGTAAGAGTGACGACGGCTGAGTCGTACGGGTGGTCGAGGGCCGCCACGACGTAGCCGCGGCTGGCCAGTTCCTCGGCCCAGGCGGTGCTTTGGGTGCGCACACCTCCGAGCCCGGGCGAGAACAGGACCACGGGGAACCGGCCGCCTCCGGCGGCCACCGGGGTGTCAGGCGCTGAGCGCGTGCGGGCGCGTGCCGCCTCGTCGAGGATGAAGCTCGGAAGGCCGAGATAGTCGGCCTCGCCGCGGGCGACGAGCCGTGCCTCCTGCGCCGTACGGCCCGAGTACCACGCCCGCCGGGCGGCAGGATCGGGCTGCGCGGGATACCAGAGCTGGACGACGACCGTCCGCTTGTCATCGGCCCGGGACGTGGCGGTTTCCGCTCGGTCGGGGTCGGTCCACTGCACGACGGTGGTGCCGACGGCGTGCGCGCCCGATGGCGTGGGGAACTCGGGCCGGGGTAGCGCCCACGCCGCCGCCGCGCCCGCGAGAATCAGAGCCAGACATGCCGCCGACCCCGGCAGGGCCAGCCACCACCGAGCCCGCCGTGCGGGCCGTCCGGCACGCCGCCTCGGCAGGGAGGGAACGGCGAACGTCAGCGCGACGGCCCCGCCCGCGAGGACGGGTATGAGCTGCCAGCGGATCCCGATCACGGCCAGCACGATCGCGGACACCGCGAGGGCTGCCGCACCAGCCCACGTCGAGGGCCGGCGTGCGCCGGGCGGCAACCAGCGGGCCACCACCAGCACGACGGCGGCCGCCAAGGCCGAGAGCTCTGCGAGGGACAGGCCGAAGAACACGGTCACAGTCATGTTGATCACCGTGGCGGAGTGACCTCAGCCGGACAACGGCCGCAATGTGGAGAGCTGTGCGCGACCTCGGTATGACCTCTCGCGACCGGTCTGCGACCGGGGTCGTAGGGCCCGGCAGTCCTGGCGCCTCCGGACGGACACTCGCCCGTCCTCACCTGGCGCCCAGGGCGCGTGGCGGGCTGGCACCACTCGGCCGGGAACGACCCACCCGAATGCGGCTGCAGCGCCACCCTCACCGTCGCCGCCCGCACCCGGCCGGCACCCGGCACCTTCCCGCAACCGGCGCTCGGCCTCGTCCTCGACACCCGCACAAACGCATCGGCGCCAACGCCATCACCACCCTCAACCCCCTGGCCACACCCAGCCTCCCTGCCGGTCGATGAGTTCTGGGCGCCGGCGGGGACGACGGGATGTCGGTGTCTCCGTCGTAGACCGCGTGTTGGAACCTTCGGTCTCCGCCTGGGCCCACCGGATCGAGCAGGACCCTGCACAGCGCGGAGTGGTCGTGGGCGTCGAAGTAGCAGCCTTCGGCCGAGTACTGGCCGCGTCGGCAGCGCTGTGCACGGGGGAAGAGGAAGTCGTCGATGGTCGCGCGGATGACGTCGCGGTCCTGGGCCCGCAGGACGACGGCGAGCTCGTCGGCCAGCATGGTCTTGCCGGCGGCGGGCGGCCCGTCGATGGCGACCCGCAGCGGGTGCACGGTCGTGATTGACCTGATCGCCTCGGCCAGCCAACTGATGAGCTCGTCGCGGGCCCCTTGCTCCATAGCTGCCTCTCTCACGGTGTGTCTCTGCTCAACACCGCGCGTCAGGCCGCGGTCGCTTTCTCGCGTTCGACGACTCCGCGACTGCCTCGGAATAGGCGGTTTCCGAGGTTGCCAGCACTCGCCGAGACTGCGACGATCCTCTGAATGAGCCCGATGAGATTGCTCGAAACCGCGTCCGGGAAGTTCTCACTGCTGCTGGACGCGGGAACGACCCAGGTGGACGAACTTATCGAGGAGTCCGGTCACGAGCCGAACGGATACTTCTGGGAAGGCGTCGCGCGTTTCCTCGTGAGCACGGAGGCACCGTCGCTCGAGGCACGATTCCAGTACGACTCGGAGGGCGGCATGTTCTGCGCCTACGGCACCGATCAAGAGGAACTGCGGCATCTGGGCGAGCTGATGAGCGCGGTCGCCACGGATGGCGACCGGGTGCGCGCGCTTGTCGCCGCGGCCGAGGCCGCGGGTTTCGAATTCGACGACTGATCCGCACACCGCCACGCCCCGGCGCCTCAACCTCCTTGGCGGCGACGATGTCCCCCTTCGCCTGCTCCGTAGCGGTGCTGGCAGGCGACTGAGCGCGAGAGCAGCTGGATAAAAGTGTTGATCTTGTTCACGGTGATGGCTGCCAGAACTCTGCGCGGACAACTTGCCGTGGCGGAGGAAGCACCACGGCCTCTGTCCATCACCCGCGAAACAGCCCTGGCCCTGTCCGCCCGCGACGACGAGCGCGAGGCGAAGGCCGTGCAGGGCGATCCAGCGCAAAACGAGAGGGGTCCATCGAGGCGGTGACGCTGCCGCCGCTGCGGGGTTCGCCGACAGACGGTGGCGCCGCCGGCCACTGCTCAGCGGCCGATGCGGGTCCGGGATGTGGTGGTAGCGCTGGACCAGCGGGACGATCGAGGGAAGGTCAAGTCGATGCGGTCGCGGCTGCTACGGCCGGCTGCCGACGGGTGGCCGGTGCGCTGCGAGGACGGCGCCCACGCGATCGCCCCGGGCGTGAACGGCAACGCCCCGGCTTGGGAGGGGAGTGAGCGGGTGGCCCCGTAAGAGCAGGGCGCTGCAGGCCCACCACACTGGCCCCACGCCCAGGCGGCTACATGCCGGCCACCGCGTACGCGTTGAGGACGATGGCGGCCCTGGCTCGCACCTGCTCCTCGGAGTCGTGTGCCTGGATCCCTTCCAGCAACGGCTTGAATTCCGGCCACTCGATGTAGACGACGGACGAGACGGCGATGTCCCGAACCCGGTATTCGCCATGTTCACGGGCAGCCTTGGCGAAGGCGGTGAAGAATTCCTGGTCGAACTCGCGCGGCGCCCCGAACGCGGCTCGTACCAGGGACTGGGCGAGGTGGCGCGGATCCTCGGCGTCCTGAATCGCTGCCAGCAATTCGGCGACGCTCTCGATTTCACCCTCCAGGTCGTCATCCATTTGCCGGATGACCCGCTCGGCGAGCCCGGAGTCCTTGCCGACGGCGACGATGCAGCAGTCGTTGGAGATGTGACCCTCTAGGTAGCCGAGCACCACGTCCCGCGTCACCCCCCAATTCACCTCGCGACCCTTGCCACGGTCGAAGTTCCGGTCGGCTTCGTACACGACAGGCCAGCCGTACGACTGCGCCAACTCGTTGATTTCGTCGGCCATCGGGGAGTGCCGTAGTACTCGCCGTCGTGTCCGGTAGATCATGTCCTGCCCCTTGCTTCGTTCCCGCAGCCATGTCCTCACTGTCCGTAAGGTCTTCCGTCTTCGCCCCAGCCGCCGGCAAGGTAGGAGACCCGGATCCACGGCTCACCGTACTTCTTCACGATCGCCGCCCCGCCCGTCGTGCCCTCCGGGAGGGCCGCCCTCTCGGAGCGGCCCAGCGAGGCGCGGAGCTCCCCTTGCAGAGCGGATCCAAGCACAGGCGGCACCATGGTTCGGCCGCTGGGTGAGCGGCTCGTTGCCGGGTGTCGGTGAGGTCGATCGTGGCGGGCCGGCCGGTCCGCGCTGGTGGAGGCGGTCGAAGCGGGGGCAGGTCAGCGATGGGGAGGCGCCTGCTGCTGTGACCCCCACAGCCCGACCTGAAGGCCGGCGAACTGCCGAGGATCTGCCACCAGCACACCCTCACCGTCCGCGAGGACGACCTCGGCCACCTCGACAAGTTCCGCCAGGACGTGGCCTACCTCGGTCCTGCCTGGATCGGCACCTACAAGTCCGTCCGAGCCAACACCGAGGGCCACAACGGCAGGCTCAAGGGACACCACCTTGATCTCGGCGACCCGAGAACCGACTCGCCCACATCCTGGGCGCGTTGCTCGTCGCGGTCGCCAACGACCACTTCCTCGATCAGTGGCGCCCCCGCAGGCCAGAGCAGGCCACCACCCCGCCGCAGAGCCTCGCTCACCGTCGGCTTCGCCATGCCCAACGGCCGGATCTCGGTCCTCCACCGGCGACCTGACACCGTCCGGGCCTTCCCAGACACCCGCCCCGCGGTCCCCAACCAAGGCGAACCCGATTCAGAAACCCCCGAAACGACAAGATCCCGCCTGATCTCACGATCAGACGGTCCCGTCAACTTCAGTCCAGCCGTTTCAAGAACGGCCCCCGGTGGGGTGTTCACGAGAGCCGATCACCTCGCGGAGCGGGCGAGCCTGAAGATCGCTTCCCGTGCGAACGTTGATCGTTTCCCGGCAGGTGTCAGGTCCAGGTCGCCGAATCCGGGTCGATGCCTCGATCGCGGGCATTGGCGTCGATGATGTCACGCAGCCAGATGGTCAGGCCCGGCTCGATTGCGTCGTAGTAGGCCGTGAAGCCAGGATCGGCGGCGTACTTCCTTCCCAGGCAGACCTGCATCGAAAGGGTGCAGTCGAAGTACGCGTCCATGGAGGCCCTGTGTCGTTCCGCCAGGGCGTTGGCTTCGGCGCTGCCTGGCCTGACGCCGGCGCGCTTGGCTGCTGCCAGGTCGTGCTCGAACACGGTGATGTTGTCGGCGATCTGCTGCCAGTCCTCGGGGGTCCTGCCCGCGGCGCGCTCGGCGTACTGCGCCCATTGAGCTGTGTCGCCCCACCGTTCACGTGCGCCCACGATCAGTGACGGCTGCCAGCGCTGCCCGAAGATCGCGACTTGTTCCTCCGGGGAGAGCAGGATGCCGGCGCGCACTGCTTCGATCATGCGATCGACCGCGTCGACCATTGCTTGCAAGCGGGAGATGCGATCGAGGAGTTGGGCGCGCTGTTGTCTCAGCGGCACGGTCATGTCGCTCGTCGGAGCATCGAGAAGTTCACCGATGTCGTCGAGCGACAGACCGAGCTCGCGGTAGATGAGCACCCGGTGGATGCGTGCGATGTCGGCCGCGGAGTAGAGCCGGTAACCGCTGGCGGTTCGCCCGGACGGGCGGACGAGCCCGACCCTGTCCCAATGATGGAGGGTACGGACGGTGACGTCCACGTGCAGTGCCGCAGCCCCGACGGTCAGCCCGCCGGGTTCCGCGGCATCGTCCATCGCGGTGTCGGTCACGCCGTCGAGTCTGACATGCGCGTCTGACATGCGCGTCTGACCTCCCGGTTTCACCCCTTGGGAAGCGTGAAGCCGTTTGCTTCGAGGTAGCGTGCCTCGGCACTGTCGAGGTCAAGGGGGCGAGCCGCTGTCATGATCACGCAGGCGTTCTCCGGCGTGATGACCTCCAGTTCCACGGTGTTCCATGGCGTCTGTCGCGGTCCCGTCGTGCATCCGGGCACCAGCGCGGTGCACGCCTGCGCGATCTCATCAACCTGGCTCAGAACGCAACTGACGCCGATGCTCACCGTTGCGGGGGCCGGCAGGGCGTCGGTCGGGACGAGCAGGACGTCTTGGAACGCCCACCGTCGAAGGTGTGTGACCTGGCCCGGGACGGTGAACAGGTCGATGAATCCGAGCCCGCGGGTCCAGAAATTTACGGATGCGGCCAGGTCCGGCGTCGGCACCCTCACGAACAACGGCATGCCGTAGATTCCCCGGTAGATCTCCGGTGGCGTCGCGTCGGGCCCGGGCGGAGGGACAGGACTGATCTCGAATGCCTCGTAGTAGTCGGCCATGTGATTCATCGTGGGCCCTGACGCAACGTCAGGGTCAAATCCGAATCAGCACTTGAACGCCATCGCACGAGCCCCATCGGGGTCTTCACGAGCTGGATGACTTGGCAAGCCAGGCCCTCTTGAGATCGCTCCCCGGCGTCCGGACGATGGCCTGACTGCGCCCGGCGATTCCGGGAAACGATCACTCCTCGCGTGAGAGGCGGTCTTTGGACGCTCCTGTTCCGCCTGGTCATCCGCTCCCGTGAACGCCTCAGGACGAGCAGGCGGTCTCAGACGTCCATGGCGTGCTCCGGCAGCAGGACGGTGATGTTCAGTCCGGCCGAACTCGCGCTCCCAGATCGGCCACTTGTCGCGCCCCACCTGGCCTCACGCCGGCCACAACCCGGTCCTGTTCCTCAACGCCAAGGGCGACGGCTGGCCGCCCGCGCCGCCCGCGGCATCATCGCCGCTGATGAAAGGAGGACCAGGCATCGACGGAGATCGACCTGGAGGATGCCGCCGTGGCGCGTACAGAGCCCAAGGACTCCGGCAGGGAGCTGGTCGAGCAGGCCCGCGCCGACGGGATGGAACTGGTCGGTGAGAACGGGCTGCTGGGCCGGCTGACCAAACTGATGCCTTGAGCGCTTTCGAAGGCCCGCCTGACCCCGACGCGCCGCCTGGGACCTCGGCAACACCGACACCCACCCAGACCGCGCTGCTCTCCGGCTCCGGCGTGCCCATCGAAGCCATCTCACGCCTGGTCGGCTACCGCACCACCACCGGTGACGGACAGCCCGCCCAGTTGGTCATGTGGCAGCGAAAAGGGCCGCTTCCACCACCCAGGAGCGGCCTTCGTCCTGGGTGAGTCCAATGGACGACCTGCTAAACGCGCAGTGCACGTGGTTCACCTGACGGGTGTCCCCCCACGGCCAGTACATCGGCCAGCAGTTCCGGAAGTCCCACGGGTCGTAGAGACTCCGTGCTCTCGGCTGCGACCAGTTCGCCCAGGGACCACCATCGGTGATCTGCAATACCCTGCTCTTCGCCCGGCTCCAGATAAGCACGGCTGATCGGCTCCGCACTGCGCATCCGCGCAAGGAAATACCGTTCGTGCATGTGCACAGGTTCACCGTGCCACAGGACGTCCGCATCGAGGGTCCACAGGCATGGTCCCCACTCGGCCTCCGTCAGCCCGGTCTCCTCCAGCAACTCTCTACGAGCGGCCTGCAGGAAGTCCTCACCCTCCTTCAACCCACCGCCCGGGGGGACCCAGAACAACGCCCTGACCGGAGACCCCGGGACCACGATGGCGCCATCGTCCCGGTGCTGGATCATCAGAACTCGATCGGCCTGGTCCAGCAGAACAACCCGGGCACCTCGTCGGGTCCGCATCGTCGGCTCCCATCCGGCGTAGTCACTCAGTTAGTCACTCGGCAACGCAAAAAGCCGCTCCCGATCACTCGGAAATGGCCTTTGACCCATGTCTAGAAGATCGCTTCCCGTAGCGAGAATAATCGTTTCCCAGGGCCAGGTTGTGGTGATCTGCGCAGCTCCGAGGCCATCCCACCGCTTATCTGGGGTTCTTGTCCTCTCCTCGCAGGTCAAAACGAGATGGTCTTTCCAGGCACATGAGGCACGTGGAGATCTACCGAGGGTGTCAGGTTCAGTGGCTGGTGAAGCGGATAGTGGCACCGGCTTCCCGCGCCGCCTGGTCGACAGGCTCGGCGGCCATGTCCTGCACGAGGGCAGGCCGCCCGCATCACCGCGAGCAGGCCGTCGGCCCGCCTCGCACCGTCAGGCTCGGCTCCCATGAGCCGGGCGGTTACCTGGCCATGACATGTCGGATGTAACCCCTTTGCTGGTTCTCGCCAAGTAGAGGCGAAATCGACGAAGGGAGCATGAGCGGTGCGTCGTAAACGGGCGGAGATCGCCACAGATCCTGTGGCCTTCGAGGCCTTCTACCGGCGGCACGTCGATGCGCTCACCCGCTTCCTCGCCCGCCGCGTCGACGACCCGCACACCGTCGCCGACCTGGTGGCCGAGGTGTTCGTGGCGGTGCTCGACTCGGCCCACACCTACCGGGCCGAGCTGGGCACCGAGATCGCCTGGCTCTACGGTGTGGCCCGCAAGACGCTCTCCGCCGAGCGGCGCAGAGCGTACAAGCAGTACCAGCTGACGGGCCGGGTGAGCGGGCGGCGCACGCTCGACATAGACGACATCGCCGAGCTGGAGCAACGTATCGACGCGGAGCGGCGCGCCAGGCAGGCGTTCGAGGCCATGGCCGAGTTGCCGGAGGGAGAGCGCGCGGTACTGGAACTGGTCGTCATCGATCAGCTCACGGTCACGGAGGCCGCGCTCGCCCTCGGCATCCGGCAGGGCGCCGCCAAGGTGCGCCTACACCGCGCCCGCAAGAAGCTCCAGAACCTGCCCTTCGTCATGAGTGGAGCATCGGAATGAAATACGAGGAGCAACTGCTGATGGAACTCAAGGCCGAGATCACCGACCGCGTCGAGCGCCGCCGCCGCCTCACCCACCGGCTCTACGCGGGCGGCGCGGCGGTACTCGTCGCCGCGGCGGCCGCGTTCGCCGTCCCGATGCTGACCGGGACGGAGAGGCCCGCGTACGCCGTAACCAAGAACACCGACGGCACGGTCAGGGTGGAGATCAACGAGTTCAAGGACGCCGACCAGCTCGAACGGGACCTGGCCGCGGCGGGCATCAAGGCCGACATCACCTATGTCCCGGCCGGCAAGCAGTGCAAGGCGGGCAGAGGACAGACGGGCGGCACGGCGCTGGGCGGCGAGCCGGGCTCCGGCGCGTCCTGGATGCGCGACGGCGGGGTGGAAATCGATCCGCGGCGCATCGGCGCCGACCGGACGCTGGTGCTGGAGTTCGCCGGAGACCATCAGGAGACGGCCGAGACGAAGGAGCGTCCCCTGCTGTGGCGGCTGACGGGTTCTCTGATCGTCGGCCAGGTTGCGCCCTGCACAGTGATCGATGACTCATCGTGGGAAGCCGGCGGCGGGAGCTGACGACCCCACGAGCCGGCGGTGGGGGATCGCGGGCCGGATCGGCCGCAATCCCCCACCGCCGGTTCAAGCGTTCTTCCGCGCTCTCACAAGCGCGATCGATTCCGTACAAGATCGCGAGCGCTCTACGATCGAGCTCGCCGCAGATCTCGCCCCGGCTCGTCCACCAGCCGCCGCATCATCGTCATCAGCTGCGCCAAGCTCGGCCTCGACCGTCCACCCCGTGGCCCTGGCAGTAGGACAAGCAGAGGCGATCGGGCCCGCGTACGTCTTCTCCGTGTTGAACGCCCGGCCCGCACCCCGCAGCCCCGCCAGATGCGCGCACGCCTCGACGTGCAGCTCCAGGTCCTCATCGACCACCACCCGCGACACCGACCCGTCAGCGGCCACCGCCCGCTCCGTCCGGAAGTAGTACCACCCGCAGGCCAGAGCAGGCCACCAGCCACCCCATAAGCCGCAAGACCCGCCACCCTGTCGCAGCGCCCCGCTCACCGTCGGCTTCGCCATGCCCAACGGCCGGATCTCGGTCCTCCACCAGCGGCCTGACATCACCCGGGCCTTCCCGGACACCCGCTCCGCGGCTCCCAAACCAGGACGAATCCGATTCGGAAACCCCTGAAACGACAAGATCCCGCCTGATCGCGATGATCAGACGGGATCCCGTCAACTTCAGTCCAGCCGTTTCAAGAACGGCCCCTGGTGGAGATGAGGGGATTTGAACCCCTGACCCCTTCGATGCGAACGAAGTGCGCTACCGGGCTGCGCTACATCCCCAAGGACTCGTCCAGATTAGCAAACTTCTGACGGTCCTCGCGCCATCTCAGTCCCCCACGGCGCGCTTCGGTGGTTCGGCGTACTGGTCGAACAGGACGTCCGGGTGCATCGGGGTGAGTTCGATCACCTCGGCGTCGGCCTGTTCGGCGGCGCGCTGCCGCTCGCGGGCCCGGCGCAGGCGCTCGGCGCGCGCCCTCCGGGCGCGTTCGCGGCGGTCCCTGTCCACCTGTACGGCCACGCGCAGGAAGCCGACGTACGTCAGCATGACGACGACGGACGGCGCGACGCCCCACCACGGGATCACGTCGACGGCGGCGGTCACGACCGAGGCGAGCACCAGCAGCGCCGTGAAGAACAGCAGGCGGCGCCGGCGGGCCACGATGATGGCGCGGCGTCGCAGCCGGAACTGGCGGACGTCGACCCTCTCGACGGCCTCGCCGGGGACGCCGTCCTCGGTCTCGCCGTGGGCGGACAGCTGGTCGAGGTCGGGGATCTGGTGCTCGCCGGTGTAGTGCTCTTCGAGTTCGGCGAGTTCGGCGAGGTTCGTCTTGTCTCTGCGCAGCCACATCGGGATGAGGACGCAGAGCCACATGACGACGATGGCGAGATAGAGGAGGACGCTGCTCACGACCACCTCCGCGCAGCACAAAGACGCGTTGGTGTTCGTCGCGCCTTGGATGTGCTCACGTCACGCACCGTAAGACTGTGTGTCACTGATTGACGAGCATTCAGTGCGGTGTGTCGCGAGATCGTCAAACCTCTTCGATGGGAGACCCACCGTGAGCTGCTGACTCACGCGCGCGACGCCATCGTACGAGCAGCCCGCCGGGGACGTCCTCGACGGTCAGCGCGTAACAGATGTGGTCGCGCCAGGCCCCATCGATGTGGAGTTGGCGCCGCCGAATGCCTTCTTCCCGGAATCCGAGCTTCTCAACCACTCTTCTGCTGGCGTGATTCTCCGGCCTGATGTTCGCTTCGAGGCGGTGCAGGCCGGTGGTGAAGAAGCAGTGGTCGACGGCCATGGCGAGGGCGGTCGGGGTGATCGAGCGTCCGGCGAGCGCGCCGTCGATCCAGTAGCCGACCTGGGCGGAACGCGCGGAGCCCCAGACGATGGCGCCGACGGTGAGCTGCCCGGCGAAGCGGCCGTCGTAGGTGATCACCCACGGTAGCGCCAGCCCCTGTCGCGCCTCGCGCCGCAGGGTGCCGACCATGGAGACGTACGGGCCGAGGCCGGTACGGAAGAGCGGCGTCTCCGGGTTGCTGGGCTCCCAGGGACGCAGCCAGTCTGCGTTGCGCAGGCGCGTCTCGCGCCAGACGCGAACATCGCCCAGCCGCAGCGGCCGGAGGCCCACCGGGCCCTCGGTCAGGGTCGCCGGCCAGCCACGAAGTCGATCCACCCCTTCATCATCCCCCCATCGGGCTCGCTGTCGCCACGAGAGGGGCGGAATCCAGGTCAGCGGGGGTGGTCGCCGCCTCTGATCTGGTCGACGGCGTGCCGCAGCACGGGGGCGAGCACGGCCACGCCGTCGCGTACGCCGCCGGAGGATCCGGGCAGGTTCACGATCAGCGTGGAGCCGGCCTGCCCTGCCAGCCCGCGGGACAGAACCGACGTAGGGACTTTTTCGCGATTTGCCAGCCGGATGGCCTCCGCGATGCCGGGGATCTCCCTGGAGATCACCCGGGCGGTCATCTCGGGGGTGAGGTCGGTCGGGGTCAGCCCGGTGCCGCCGGTCGTCACGATCACGTCGTACGCCGCGGCGACCCCGTCGCGCAGCGCCTGCTCGACGGGCTCACCGTCGGGCACCACCACCGGGCCGTCCACCGCGCACCCGGCCTCGCCGAGCAGGTCGGCCAGCAGCGGGCCCGACTTATCCTCGTACACCCCTGCCGAGGCGCGGTTCGACACGGTCACCACGAGCGCCCGGATCATGCTGGCTCGTCCCGCGTCCAGCGGCCGGTCTTGCCGCCCAGCTTCTCCTCCACCCGCACGTCCGTGATGACGGCGGCCGGGTCGACCGCCTTCACCATGTCCACGAGCGCCAGGGCGGCCACCGACACCGCGGTCAGCGCCTCCATCTCCACGCCGGTGCGATCGGCCGTCTTGACCCGGCAGGTGATGGCGACGCCCCAGTCCTCGACGTCCAGGGTGACCTTGACGCCGTGCAGCGCGATCGGGTGGCACAGCGGGATCAGGTCGGGGGTGCGCTTGGCCCCCATGATCCCGGCGATCCTGGCCACGCCGAGGGCGTCGCCCTTCGGCGTCTCGCCCGAGCGCAGCAGCTTCACGACGGCGGGCGACAGCAGCACGCGTCCGGTGGCCGTGGCGCTGCGCGCGCTGACGTCCTTGCCGGACACGTCCACCATGCGCGCCGCGCCCGTCTCGTCCACATGGGTGAGCTCGCTCACAGCCTGATCACCTCCACGGCGCCGCCCTCGGGCACCTCGGTCACGTCCTCGGGCAGCACGATCAGCGCGTTCGCCGCGGCCAGCGCGGCGAGCTGGTGCGAACCCTGCCCGTGCACCGGCGCCACCACGCCGTCGGCCCCGAGCACGCCGCGCAGGAACGAGCGCTTGCCCGCGGGCGAGCGCAGCGGCGCGGCGGTGCGCGCGGCGACCGTCGCGGGCGGACCGGGCGGCAGCCCGCGCATCCTGTCCAGCGCCGGACGGACGAACAGCATGAACGACACGAACGACGACACCGGGTTGCCCGGCAGGGCGAAGATCGGCACCCGGTCGTCGCCGAGGACGCCGAACCCCTGCGGCATGCCCGGCTGCATGGCCACCTTCTCGAAGCGCACCGTCCCGAGCGGCGTCAGCGCCTCCTTGACCGGCTCGTACGCCCCCATGGAGACCCCGCCGCTGGTGACGACCGCGTCGGCGCGGACGAGGTGGGTGTCGAGCGTGTCGAGGAACGCGGCCGGGTCGTCGCCCACGGAGCCGACGCGGAAACCGTCGGCGCCCGCCGCGCGCACGGCGGCCGACAGCGTGTAGCTGTTGGAGTCCCAGATCTGGCCGGGGCCCAGCGGGTTGCCGGGGTCCACCAGCTCGGCGCCCGTCGAGAGCACGACGACGCGCGGCCTCGGCCGCACCGTCACCCTGCGCCTGCCGACCCCGGCGATGATGCCGAGCTGCGCCGGCCCGATCACCGTGCCCGGCTTGAGCACCACCTCACCCGCCTGGACGTCCTCGCCCGCCCTGCGGATGGCGTTGCCGGCCGCCGCCGAACGCTCGATGCGGACGGACGCGGTGCCGCCGTCGGTCCACTCGACCGGGATGACCGTGTCGGCGCCCGCCGGCACCGGCGCGCCCGTCATGATCCGTACGGCGTGGCCGGGGCCGACGGCACGCAGCTCGTCCGACCCGGCCGCCACGTCGTCGATCACCGGCAGCGTGACGGGGACCGCCGCGACGTCGGCCGCGCGGACGGCGTACCCGTCCATGGCGGAGTTGTCGAACGGCGGGAGCGGCACCGGCGAGGAGACCTCCTCGGCCAGGGTGGTGCCCAGCGCCCCCTCGAGGTCGACCTCGAGGGGCGCCAGCGGACGCACGGTGGCCAGGATCTCGGCCAGATGCGCGTCAACCGATCTCATCGAGGAACTCCCGCAGCCACGGCACGAACTCGGGGGCCAGATCCTCCCGGTCCGCCGCGAACTTCACCACCGTCCGCAGATAGTCGAGCTTGTCACCGGTGTCGTACCTGCGGCCTCGGAACAGCACGCCGTGGACCGGGCCGCCCTCCTCCGAGCCGCGCCCGGCGAGGGTGCGCAGCGCGTCGGTCAGCTGGATCTCGCCGCCGCGCCCCGGCGGGGTGTTCTCCAGCACCTCGAAGACCGCGGGGTCGATGACGTACCGTCCGATGATCGCCCAGTTGGACGGCGCCTCGTCCGCAGGTGGCTTCTCCACCAGGTCGGTCACGCGGACCACGTCGTCCTCGTCGGTCGCCTCGATGGTGGCCACGCCGTACAGGGAGACCTGCTCCTTCGGCACCTCCATCAGGGCGATCACGCTGCCGCCGTACGTGTTGCGCACCTCGATCATGCGCTTGAGCAGCAGGTCACGGCGGTCGATCAGGTCGTCGCCCAGCAGACACGCGAACGGATGCTCGCCCACGTGCTGCTTGGCGCACAGGACCGCGTGCCCGAGCCCCCTCGGCTCGCCCTGCCGCACGTAGTGCAGCGTGGCGAGCGACGCGGGCTCGCGAACCTGGGACAGCCGGTGCTCGTCGCCCTTCGCCTCGAGTGCCTCCTCCAGCTCGAACGCGCGGTCGAAATGGTCCTCGATGGACCGCTTGTTCTTGCCGGTCACCATGAGGACGTCGAGCAGGCCCGCCGAGGCGGCCTCCTCGACGACATACTGGATCGCGGGCTTGTCGACGATGGGCAACATCTCCTTGGGTGTCGCCTTGGTCGCCGGGAGGAACCGGGTGCCCAGACCCGCGGCGGGCACGACGGCTTTCGTCACAGGGTCGAAGTCAGCCATGAGTAGACCCTAGTGGAGGTACCTGTGGACAAGGTGAACCTGCGTCGCCGGTTGGCGTCGGCGCGCGCGTCGCTCTCCCCCGAGCAGCTGCGCGCGAACGCCACCAGGGTCCGCGAGACGCTGCTGGAGCAGCCGTGGGTCCAGATGGCCGGCCTGGTGGCCTGCTACTGGTCCGAGGGGCACGAACCCGCCACGCACGGCCTGGTGCTCGCCCTGTGGAAGCACGGCGCGACCGTGATGCTGCCGGTGCTGCGCGACGACAACGACCTCGACTGGGCCGTCTACGACGGCCCCGACAGCCTCGCGCCAGGACGGTTCGGGATCATGGAGCCCGTCGACACGCGGCGCGGCGTCGACGCGATCCGCACCGCCGCCCTGGTCATCGTGCCCGCCCTCGCCGTCGACCCGGCCACCGGCGTGCGGCTCGGCCGCGGCGGCGGCTCGTACGACAGGGTCCTGTCCCGGGTGGGTCCGAACGTCCCCACGGTGGCCCTGCTGCACGACGGTGAGCTCGTGGAAGGGGTGCCGGCGGAGCCCCACGACCGCCCGGTCCGCTTTGCCATGACCCCCTCAGGACTCACTAGTCTTATGTAACCGCAGGGACGAGAGGGGGCCAGATGACGCTTGATGTCTGGCTTCTTCTCGGCGCCGTCATCGTCATCGCGGCCATCGTCGCCGTCCGCGTCGCGCACCGCAGCGGCCTGCCCAGCCTCCTGCTGTTCCTCGGCTTCGGCCTGCTGCTGGGCGACGCCGGTCTCGGCATCCAGTTCGCCGACCCGCAGGTGGCCCAGCAGATCGGCCTCATCGCGCTCACCGTCATCCTCGCCGAGGGCGGTCTGACCACCAACTGGTCGCACGTACGGCGCTCGGTGCCGCTCGCGATGGTCCTGGCCACGATCGGCGTCGCCGTCAGCATCGTCGTGGTCGCCGTCGTCGTGCAGGCCCTGCTCGGCATCGACAGGAACACCGCGCTGATCCTCGGCGCGGTGCTCGCCTCCACCGACGCCGCCGCCGTCTTCTCCGTGCTGCGGCGCCTGCCGCTGCCGCCCCGCCTGGCCGGCGTGCTGGAGGCGGAGTCCGGGTTCAACGACGCCCCCACCGTCATCGCCGTCGTGCTGCTCAGCAGCGGCACCGCCTCGACCGCCTCCATCGGAACGTTCCTGTTCGAGACCGCCGTCGAGCTGGTGATCGGCGCCGCGGTCGGCCTGGCCGTGGGCCCTGCCGGGGCGTACGCGCTGCGCCGCATCGCGCTCCCCGCCTCCGGCCTGTACCCCATCGCCGTCCTCGCCCTCACCTTCGCCTCGTACGCGGGGGCCGTGCTGCTGCACGGCTCCGGATTCCTCGCCGTCTACCTGTCGGCGCTCATCCTCGGCAACTCGCGCCTGCCGCACCGGGCCGCCACCAGAGGCTTCGCCGAAGGAGCCGCGTGGCTGGCGCAGATCGGGCTGTTCGTCATGCTGGGCCTGCTGGCCAGCCCCAAGGAGATGCCGTCGGCCGTGGTCCCCGCGCTGATCGCCGGGAGCGTCCTGGTGGCCGTGGCCCGTCCGATGTCGGTCATGGTGAGCGCCGCCGTGGCCAGGGTGCTGCGGCTCGGCCGGGTGACATGGCGGGAGCAGGCGTTCCTGTCATGGGCCGGGCTGCGGGGCGCCATCCCGATCGTGCTCGCCACCATCCCGTGGGCCGCCGGCGTCGAAGGCTCCAAGGAGATCTTCAACCAGGTCTTCGTGATCGTCATGGTGTTCACGCTGATCGGCGGGCCCACGCTGCCGTTCGCCGCGCGCACCCTCGGCGTCTCCGCCCCCGGCGAGGCCCACGACCTGGAGGTGGAGTCGGCCCCGCTGGAGGAGCTCAACGCCGACCTGCTGCAGGTCAAGGTGCCGCAGGGCTCGAAGCTGCACGGCGTCGAGATCTTCGAGCTGCGGCTCCCCTCGGGAGCCGCCGTCACCCTCGTCGTACGCGACGGCAAATCGTTCGTGCCCGCCACCACCACCCGGCTCAGGATCGACGACCAGCTCCTCGTCGTCACCACCGCTGCCTGCCGTGACCAGGTCGAACGCCGCCTGCGCGCCGTCAGCCGCAGCGGCAAGCTTGCCGGATGGTACGGCGAGCGGGGGTTGGAATAGGCGTTTGAACCAATCGGTTACCATTAGCAGTCGCATCGCTCGAGTGCCAGAACCTGAAGGAGGAGCGCGTGCCGACCTACCAGTACGCCTGCAACGACTGCGGTGAGCAGCTCGAGGTCGTGCAGAAGTTCAGCGACGATGCGTTGACCGTCTGCCCCAAGTGCGAGGGCAACCTGCGGAAGGTCTTCTCCGCCGTCGGCATCGTGTTCAAGGGGTCCGGCTTCTACCGGACCGACAACCGCACGTCCTCGTCCTCCACCTCCTCTTCGACCTCTTCGTCGTCGTCGAAGTCCTCGGAGAGCAAGTCCTCCTCCGACTCTTCGTCCTCGACGACGTCGTCGTCGGCCCCGGCCCCCGCCGCCGCGTCCAACTGATCCGGCCCGGCGGGGCGCCCCACCACCCCGCCACCGGCCTCACCGGCCCATAACCGCCAGGCGTCCACGGCGCCTCACGACGTCGTCCTGACGGCAGCGCGATGCCGCCGAGCCGCGCCAGCCTGCCCGACGCCCACCACGACCACCGGACACTGGCCGCCACCGGCCCGCGCACCCTCACGGACGGGCAGCCGGACCCGCAGCCCGTCAGACGTCCAACGCGCCCCACAACGACGTCCAGACAGCAGCGCCATGCCGCCGAGCCGCGCCAGCCTGCCCGACGCCCACCACGACCACCGGACACTGGCCGCCACCGGCCCGCGCACCCTCACGGACCCGCAGCCCGCCAGGCGTCCACGGCGCCCCACGACGTCGTCCTGACGGCAGCGCGGTGCCGCCGAGCCGCGCCAGCCTGCCCGACGCCCACCACGACCACCGGACACTGGCCGCCACCGCGCCGGCCGCGGCGATCGCCTTGCTCGTCACGCCCACGGACTGGAACGGCCCCTGGCCAGGGTGCTCACAGCCTCGCTGCGTCTGGCCGCGTTCGCCCTCACCCAGGTCATGACCTGTCGGCCCGGCCGCCCCCTCGGTTACGCGGTACGGACATGGCCAGGAGCAGCGCCAAAAGGCACGGGAGCCTCTTGGGGGTCCCCGCACCAATGGCAAGGCAGAACGCCTCAACCACACCCTGGCCACGCATGGGCCGACCGGCGGCCCTACACCGGCAACCAGCAGTGCGCCCAAGCCCTCGATCCATGGCCGGAGCACCACGACACCGCCAGACCTCAGCCCTCGGCCGACCGGCCACCCACACTCAACTGCCACCAAGGGCATGACCCCGTACCACTAGGGCGGCCGGTCGCTGTCCACGCCCAGGAACTGGGGTGCGATGCGGTCGCAGAGCTGGTCGAGGCGTGGGTCCGGCCCCCAGTCCCCGACGAGCCTCGCCAGCCCCTCGCGCGAGCAGGCCAGCAGCCGCAGCGCCACCTGCTCTCCTTCCGGCGTGAGCCGCAACGACTCGCCGTCCTCGGACCGGTGCGCCAGCCCGTCGGCCACCAGCCGGTCGGCGTACGGCCGGCCGTACTCCCTGCTGACCCTGGCCCGTTCGGCCAGTGTGTCCGCTCTGACCCACCCCTCGCCACCGAGCCTGGCGATGATCCACACGGCTTGGGGCGGCAGGCTGTCCAGCCCGGCCAGCGCCCCGAGCCTGGCGTAGTAGCCGCGCCGCAGGTCGGCGTCGGCGAGCCTGACCAGACCGCGCTCCACCTCTGCCAGTGACGACCGCTCCGCGGACGCGGCCCCCAGGCTTTCGCCCAGGTCGGCCGCCTTGGTCGTCTCCCTGAGCCGCGTCTGCGGGATGAACCAGCTCAGCACGAACGCCGCGAACATGATCGGCGCCGCCACGCGGAACACGGCGGCGATGGCGGAGGCGTACACGTGGATGAACTCGCCCGCGAGGGCGGGCGGCAGCCGGCCGAGGACGGCGGGATCGCTGCGCACCCGCGCCGGGTCGAACCCGGGCGGCAAGCGCGCTCCCGCGAGCACCCGCTGGAGTTCGGTCCCCAGCGTGGCGGTGAAGACCGAGCCCAGCGTCGCGACGCCGAACGATCCGCCGATCGACCGGAAGTACGTGGCCCCCGACGTGGCCACCCCCAGGTTCTCGAAGCCGACGGCGTTCTGCACCACGATCACGAGCACCTGCGTGGTCATGCCGAGCCCCACGCCCAGCACCAGCAGGTACGCGCCCATGGCGAGCAGGCTGCTGTGCTCGTCCATCGTGGACAGGAGGAGCATGCCGCCGGTGGCGACGCCCGTGCCCGCGATGGGCAGGTACCGGTACTTTCCGGTCCTGGTGATGATCTGCCCGCTGACGATGGACATCGTCAGCATCCCGGCCATCATGGGCAGCAGGTACAGGCCGGACACGGTCGGGCTCACGCGGTGCACGACTTGCAGGAACAGAGGCAGGTAGGTCAGCGCGCCGAACATGCCGAACCCGACCACGAACCCCACCACCGACGCCATCGCGAACGCCCGGCTGCGGAACAGCCCGAGCGGCAGCACCGGCTCGGCCGCCCGTCGCTCGGCGAGCACCCATCCGGCCAGCAGCGCCACGGCCGCGATGGCGAGCCCGGCGATGACCGGGTCGCCCCAGGGGTAGAGGGTGCCGCCCCACGTGCTCACCAGCACGAGGCAGGAGGTCGCTCCGCCGAGCAGGACGACGCCCGCGTAGTCGACCCTGGGCCGGTCGATCCGTTGCCTGCCTGCCCTGCGGTCGGCGGGCAGCACCGCGGCGATCACGAGCAGCGCCACGGCCCCCAGCGGCAGGTTGACGTAGAACACCCAGTGCCAGGACAAATGGTCGACGAACAGGCCTCCGAGCAGCGGGCCGACGATGCTGGCCACCGCGAAGACGCCGCCGAAGAACCCCTGGTACCTCCCCCGTTCCCTCGCGGAGACGACGTCGCCGACGATGGCCTGCGCGAGCACCATGAGCCCGCCGCCGCCCAGCCCCTGCACGGACCTGAACGCGATGAGCTGCCCCATGTCCCCGCTCAGCCCGCACAGCGCGGACCCGGCGAGGAAGATGACGATCGCGCCGACGAACAGCCTCTTGCGGCCGTACTGGTCGCCCAGCTTGCCCCACAGCGGCGTGGAGACCGTCGAGGCGAGCATGTAGCCCGTCACCACCCAGGACAGGTGCTCCAGCCCGCCCAGGTCGCTCACGATGGTCGGCAGGGCCGTGGACACGATCGTCTGATCGAGCGCCGCCAGCAGCATGCCGAGCATGAGCGCGATGATGATGAGGCCGAGGCCCTTCTGCCGCATGCGGCGATCCTACTCTTCGAACTGGTGTGCTCACTCTCCGCAGTCGAGTTATCCACAGAATGGGGTTCTGGTTCGCGGGCCGCGCCTGCCGGGCGGCTACTCTCTGCGCCATGGTCACTCGCGCAGACATCGGCGTCATCGGCGGTTCCGGCTTCTACTCCCTCCTCGACGACGCGGAGGAGATCGAGCTCAGCACCCCTTACGGGCCCCCGAGCGACGTCGTCACCGTGGGCCGCATCGGCTCCCGTTCCGTGGCGTTCATCCCCAGGCACGGCCGGGACCACCGCTTCCCGCCGCACCGCATCCCCTATCGCGCCAACCTCTGGGCCCTGCGCTCCCTGGGCGTCCGCCAGGTGCTCGCCCCGAGCGCCGTCGGCTCGCTCCAGGCCCAGTACGGCCCCGGCGCCATCGTGGTCCCCGACCAGCTCGTCGACCGCACCTCCGGGCGGGCGCAGACGTACTACGACGCCGGCGGCGCCGTGCACGTGTCGTTCGCCGACCCGTACTGCCCCTCGGGCCGGGCCGTGGCCGTGTCCGCGGCCCGCGAGGGCGGCTGGCACACGGTCGACGGCGGCACCCTGGTCGTCATCGAAGGGCCGCGGTTCTCCACCCGCGCGGAGTCCCAGCGGTTCGCGCGCAACGGGTGGACGATCGTGGGTATGACCGGCTTCCCCGAGGCCGTGCTCGCCCGCGAGCTGGCGCTCTGTTATACGTCCCTGTCGCTGGTCACCGACCTCGATGCGGGCGTGGAGGCGGGGGAAGGCGTCACCCACGACGAGGTGCTGGAGTTCTTCGCCCAGAACGTCCACCGCATGCGCACCCTGGTCGCCGACGCCGTGCAGGCTCTGCCCGAGGCTCGCATCTGCCCGTGCGCGTCGGCGCTCGACGGCATCAAGCTCCCCTTCGAGCTACCGTGATCCGCGCCTGGCTGGCCCGGTGCGGCCGTCGCCGCCGCCTCGTCGCGGCGGCGCTGGCCGCCGTCGCGGTGCTCTGTGGGTACGCCGCCGCGCGCCCCGCCCGCGGGCCCCAGGTGCTGGTCGCCGCGCGCGACCTGGCTCCCGGCGTGCTGCGGCCCGGCGACCTGCGCGCGGTGGCCCTCGACCACCCGCCCGACGGCGCGCTGCGCTCGGGCGCGGTCGGCCAGGTGCTGGCCACCGCCATGCGCAGGGGCGAGCCGCTCACGGATGTCCGCCTGCTCCGCTCCTTCCGGCTGCCGCCTGGTGCGATCGCCGCGCCCGTACGCATCGCCGACCCCGACGCCGCGCAACTGGTCTCCCCCGGCTCCACCATCGGCGTCCTCGCCGCGTGGGACGACCGGCCGGCCGAGCTCATCGCCGACGACGTCACCGTGGTCACCGTGCCCCCGGCCGAGGACGACCACGGAGCCCTCGTCGTGCTGTCGGCGACCCCCGAGCAGGCGGGCCGGCTCGCCGCCGCCCAAGCCGGAGGGCGTCTGTCGATCACCATCAAATCTCACTCACAGTGATCATTCAGATACGATTCCTGCCCGTGAGCGGATTCAAGAAGTTCCTCATGCAGGGGAACGTCATCGACCTGGCCGTGGCCGTCGTCATCGGCGCGGCCTTCACCTCGGTGGTGCAGTCGTTCGTGGCCGACCTCCTCACGCCGCTGATCTCGGCGTTCGGCGGCCTGCCCGACTTCTCGTCGCTGAAGGTGACCGTCGGCCGGTCCGACTTCATGTACGGCAGGTTCGTCAACGCGGTCCTGGCGTTCCTGATGGTCGCCGGGGTGGTGTACTTCCTGGTCGTCAAGCCGTACACGCACCTGCGGGCGCGTACGGCGGCGAAGGTCGAAGTCACCACCAAGGAGTGCCTGGAGTGCCTGTCGGAGATCCCGAAGGCCGCCTCGCGCTGCGCGTTCTGCAGCACCCAGGTGGCCGCCGCCTGAGCGCCGTCAGCCCTGGGTGTCGAGCTTCGGGTCGTACTCCCAGTGCCACGGCTCGAAGGGGCTGCTGTACGCCCACGCGGGGTGGAACCACCCGTACCGCTTCGAGTTCTGCTCCATCCACACGAACTCGGCCGAGCGGAACCGCTCCACGCCGCCACACAGGTCCACGGCCAGGCCGAGGCCGTGGTTGCTGCGGCCGGGCACGGCGGCGAACCCCGGCCGCCGGTAGTACACCGCCTGCTGCTCGGCCAGGCTGCGGTAGGCGTCGGTGACGCACATAGGTCTCCCGAACCGTCTGCGGTAGGCCTCGTTCAGGCTGACGAAGGCGATGGCCGAGTCCGCGCGGAGACTGAACCCCTTCTGCTGCAACGGACAGAGCATGCTCTTCGGGATCAGGCCGTTCGGGTACTGCGTGGCGGTCGCCGCCCGGAGCGGGTTGCAGCTGAGCGCGGCCCGCCCCACCTTGTCGATCTTGATGCCCAGCTTGACCAGGGCCGCGGTGAGCGACTTCACGATCTTGTCCGACCGCTCCCTCAGCGAGTCGATCTGCACCGACATCTGGGCCTCGGCCAGCAGGTTCGACGCCCGCAGTTCCTGCGCCTCGCCCGCGATGCGCTCGGCGTCCTTGTACAGGACCCTGGTCTGCTCCACCGCCTGCTGCCGTACGGCGACGATCTGACTGACGTCGGAGAGCGCCCGCAGCGTGCCCACGTTCGCGTCACCCGACAGGAACGGCGCGACGCCGTCGGCCCCGATCGGCTGCTGGTACAGCAGTTGCGCCATCTGCGACACCGGCTGGCGCATCACCGCGAGCTTGCGCTCCAGTTCCTGCAGCGCGGTCAGCTTCTCCTTGAGCTGCTTCTCGGCGGCGGCGATGGCGGCACGGCGCTTCTCCAGCGCCTTGGTCGCCTCCTCCAGCTCCCGCGCCGACTGCTCGGCCTGCCTGCGCAGCTCGGTGAGGTTCTTCGGGTCCGGGGCCCGCTCGGCGTCGGCCCGTGCCGGCATCAGGAAGAGAGAAGCCAGCATCATGACAACCGCGATCAGACCCGCTGATCGAGGGGCTGCCACGTTCGACTCCTCCGTTTGCACACTCGTTACCCGGGTCAGGCACGCACGTTACTACAGCCCCCTGAGTGTCCGGACCGAAGTCGGGACACCCGCTATGAGAGAAAAAACGCACTATGTACGCCCAGCCCCCTCCCCACCGAGGAGGCACACATGAGGCACCACGCCCACCACAAGCAGGGAAATCCGGGCAGTAACCACTGCGGGAGGCATCACAAGAGAACCAACGAGGGCAACGCGGGGCGCGAGGGACTCCTAGACACCTTTGCCCGACAACGCGGCCGAGTACCCGGTCGATGTGACATCGAGGACGACCGACGACGAACCGTCGTCCCCCTCCACCTGCTCCCCTTGCGGTAGCTGCTGCTGAAGCCGCCCCTGCTCGAACTGCCCGCCGGAAGACCCGTCCTGCGAGAGCTCGCCCTCCGGCGCCTCCTGCCGCTGCTGCTGCCCGGCACCGCACAGCTCACCCAGCCAGCTACCGTCCCACTCCCCGGGGCACCCCGTGCCGGCCGCCTCCACCGGCTCAGGAGCGTACGGATCGACGGCGACCACCTCAGGGACCTCACGCTTGCGCGGCGCCACAGGACGCGCCCTGGGCCGCGGCTCCGGCCGCACCCGCGCGGCCACGGGCCGGCGCATCGCCACCCGCACCGGCACCCGCACCCTGGCCCCGTACCGCCGATCGGGATGCGCGGGCTCCGGCACCGGCACCGGCCCGAACGCCGCCCACACCGGCGCCTCCCGCACCGGCCCGCCCAGCGCCCCGCTCATCTCCAGCCCCTGCATCTCCCCCGCCAGCAGCCCGCCGGCCAGGATCGCAGGCGCCAGCAAGGCCCCGAACAGCACCGCGGGCCGCCGACGCGCCGCCCGGCCACATCCCCTCCTGGTCACAGCCAGAAGCTAGCCGCGTACGATGCGTGTGACTCCGCTCGCTTGTCATGCCTTTACCGCAGCTCAGAGCACCCATAACCCGTCCCCGCCAAACTCACCCCGGCCCGGAGTCACACGCACTGCCATACTTTCGCTAGGCTTAGCAAGGTCCGCCTCCGTAGCTCAGGGGATAGAGCACCGCTCTCCTAAAGCGGGTGCCGCAGGTTCGAATCCTGCCGGGGGCACCAGTCTCTACCAGCAGCAAAACGCCCTTGACCAGCAACAACGCTAGTCAAGGGCTTCTTGATGTGTCCGGTGCTGTACGGCTGACACTGATCGTTTGCGGCTGATCCTTCCCAATGCCTTCCCAACCTGCAGCATGATCGTCCGATCCAAGGCAGATAGAAAGCCCGCCGCTTCGTCACGAGCGCTTCGGTGGCGCCTTCGGAAGGCTGATCAGCACATCAAGGTCCAGATGTTCCCTGCAAAGGTACTTGAGCTCTTCGCACTCGATGATCCGCATGCGCCCATGACGAGCAGCGAAATCACGACTATCCGTGCCCACCCATGACGTAGTGACAAGGATGCCCTTCGTCGCACGCTTGTCCTCCATGACGCCGGCCAGCGCCCGCACGGCCTCGATGCCGACCGCCTTGCTGTAACGCTTGGCCTGGATGATGCAGAGCCCCCCGAACATCGGGTCCTCGCTGATGGCAACCGCGTCCACGCCGTCATCGCGCGAAGCCTGGGTCACCCAGGACTTCATACCCATCGCCTCGAAGAGCTGACGCACGAAGTGCTCGAATTCGCCCGGCGTCAGCCCGAGCAGATCGCGCCTGCTGTCCAGCCCCGCCACCGCGTCGATCCCCTCGACGAACTTGTACTGCGCGAGCAGCGCCTCGAAGTCCACCACCGGCCGCACCGCTTCCAGGTCGTAGGGGTGCGGGGAGACGAGCGCGTTCAGCTTCTTGAGGGTGTAAACCGGGTCGAGATCAGCGAGTACGAAGGTGGAGAAGAGTTCGCGCTCGGCGCTGACGTCGATCAAGTACGGACGCTCGGGCAAGCCGGTGGCCTTGTCCTTGACCGAGACACGGCCCTTGAACGTGGCAACCGTGACAAGCTCAGCGGGGTCTGCGGTGAAGATCTCATGCAGAGTCCGAATGGCAACCTGCGCGATCAATCTCGCATAGCGCGCATCGATCTCTTTCTTGGACGCCGGGATGGCATCCATCTCATCCCTTGTTTGTACGTACTTGTATCCCCGCACCGTCGGAACGATTTTCAGCGGCGGAAGCTCGTAATCCACAACCAGTTCCCGCGCCTCAGGCCGATAGATGGCACGAGTCTGGTGAGGGAAGTCATCGGGATAGACCGCGGCGTCGAGGGCCATCGTGAAGTACTGTGCGACCGGCTCTGGCTCCCCTGCACGAACAGCGCGCTCGAACTCGTCGATCTCGCCGTTGTGGCGATCTACCTGGGCCTTCTCCTGGGCGATCCGTTGCTGGTGGGCACGGTAGCGCTCATCCAGACGGCGATGCCGCTCAGCATCGCGAATGTCGTATTCAGCACATGCTTGCTCATAGAGGCGACGCTGCTCCGCCTCCTTCTGCTCGTATCGGGCCCCACCGAGAAGACGTCCGAACATGCCTGGCGGCCGTGGCGCGAATTGTGCCCAGGAAGGCCGTGGATCTGGCTGGTCGAGGCCACCAGGATCAAATGGCGGGGCGTCATATGTACGCCTCAAGGAGCTGAACGTCACGGAAATCCGCTGGCCGATGCCGGCGATCAACACAGAATCCAACGTCTTGATCGTCTCGGCGACGTCTGCCGTCATCTCGGCCGCTTCAGCCTTGCGGCCTTCGACGTACAGGCGCTTGCGCTCTCGTTCCGTGGCTGCGGCCTTTTGCGCGGCGGCTCGTTCGGCGCGCTGCCGCTCCCGCTGCGCCTTGAGCTCGGCTTGCGCTCGCGCTCGTCTTGCCTGCTCCGCCAGACGCAACCGCCTGGCACGCTCCCTCTGCCGGTCCGTAAGTTGCCCGCGGCGCTTGGCCATAGCTTCCTCCAAACGGTAGGGAGCTGAAGCATCCAAGACGAAGCTCTACTGCACGTGATCGTAAATCGAGTGGGCAGCTCTCTGCTAATGGACTGAACAGATCTCGGGCAGTAGGCCGTCCCAATCACGTCACCCTTAGAGACGCAGGAGGGCGGGACCAGAAGCACTCGACGGGGATGCCACGTGAGGATCTGCATCGACGCGCACGTATCCCCATCCGCGACGTAGCAATCCGCACACCTCATGCAAGTTTGGAGCGTAGGCCGTTTACGCATGACGCTTCATCGTCTATCGTCGATGCTCGATGAATGAAGCGGTGGAGCCTCTGCCGCGTGCCGAGGCCGAGGAGTATGCGAGCTGGTTCAAGGCCCTGGCCGACGCGACCCGCATCCAGATCGTGTCGTTGCTGGCCCGGCGGCGCGAGCCGATGAGCGTGGGCGAGATCGTGGCCGCTTCCGGAGTGGGGCAGTCCACGGTGTCGCACCACCTGAAGATCCTGTCCGAGGTGCGGTTCGTCCTGGTGGAGCGGCAGGGGACGTCGAGCCTGTACCGCATCAACGAGAACTGCGTGAGCTGCTTCCCCACCGCCGCCGACGTGGTGATGGGCAACCCGGCGCCGGCCGCGCCGACCTGTGACTGAGGAGATCTCATGGCGCACGACGAGATCGTCGACCACTACTCCGCCCTCGCTCGCAGCGCGCTGAGCGGGCAGCGCATCGCCGACTGCGATCCCGTCGCCTTCACCGATGGCGGCTTCGGACCGGCGGGTTACGACGACAACGCCGCGCTCCCCGACGGGGCGCTTCGAGCCAGCCTGGGGTG
Source organism: Nonomuraea pusilla (assembly GCF_900109355.1). Classification (GTDB taxonomy): domain Bacteria; phylum Actinomycetota; class Actinomycetes; order Streptosporangiales; family Streptosporangiaceae; genus Nonomuraea; species Nonomuraea pusilla. Next base: position 317,269 of record NZ_FOBF01000001.1, on the reverse strand, counting down.
TGGCAACCCGGTCGCCGTCGCCGAGCTGCGTATGGGTGAGACGGTGCTCGATCTGGGCTCTGGTGGCGGCATCGACGTGCTGCTGTCAGCCCGCCGCGTCGGCCCGCACGGCACCGTCTTCGGCCTGGACGCCAGCCCCGCCATGGTGGAACTGGCCCAGCGCAACGCCGAGCAGGCGGACCTCCACAACGTGCAGTTTCTCCACGGCACGATCGAGGCGATCCCGCTGCCCGGCCACACGGTCGACGTGGTCATCTCCAACTGCGTGATCAACCTGTCCGACGACAAGGCAGCAGTGCTGGCTGAGGCGTTCCGGGTGTTGCGGCCTGGCGGACGGTTCGGCGTCAGCGACGTCGTCACCGTCCAGGTGCTCGACGAGCAGGCGCGACAGCGGGCCGAGCAGCGCATCGGCTGCGCCGCCGGGTCGCTCAGCGTGCAGGAGTACCGGGATCTGCTCGTCGCGGCCGGCTTCGTCCAGATCGCCATCACGTTGACCGCCGATCACGGCGACGGGGTCCACTCGGCCATCGTCCAGGCGGTGAAACCCGCCATCGGGCCCGGCCTGGAGATCCGGCCGATGCGCGAGAGCGACGCCGCCGAGGTGCTGGCGATCTACCAGGCTGGGCTGGACACCGGCCAGGCCAGTTTCGAGACCACTGCGCCCAGTTGGGAGGGGTTCACCGCGAGCCGGTTGCCGCACCTGCGGTACGTGGCGGTGGATGCCGATTCCGGCGAGGTGCTCGGCTGGGTGGCAGCCTCGGCGGTCTCGTCCCGTCCGGTGTATGCGGGCGTGGTCGAGCACAGCATCTACGTTCACCCCGGCTGCCAGGTTCACGGCATCGGTCGCGCGCTGCTGGCGGCGTTCATAGCCGCCACCGAGGACGCCGGCGTCTGGACGATCCAGTCGGGTGTCTTCCCCGAGAATGCCGCCAGCCTGAGCCTGCACCAGGCGCTCGGTTTCCGCGTCGTGGGCACCCGCGAGCGCATCGGCTGTCACCACGGTCTCTGGCGGGACGTGCTGATGATCGAGCGCCGTAGCACCTTGACCGGGGCCTGAGTCGCCGCTCGGGACGGTGGCCGGGAACAGGGATGGCCGTCTGATGGTTACATCCGTCGTGGCCGGTGTGCCCAGTGTCCCCGGGCCTCACCTATCGCCTTCGCGGACTACCGTTCGGCTGGAGCCGCGTTGTGCCCTTCGCCGAGAGGCGACACGCACACCGGTACGCACACGTGATGGCTGAAGGCCCTCGCCGAGTCGGCGAGGGCCTTCATCGTTACGAGATCTCACCCAAGCTCCGCGGGCTCCTTTTGGCTTTGATGTGTGTCAATATAGAGAGACATCGATTTCGATGGCTGTCTATACGGAGTAGATGTGGAACCTCTGGACCTCTTGGAGTGCAGCCCGCCGCTGATGCGCGAACCGCTGGACGCCGAGCAGGCGGCCGGGGTGGCGCGGGTGTTCAAGGCGCTGGGCGACCCCGTGCGGCTGCGCATCCTGTCCATCGTGGCCAGCCGCGCTGGCGGCGAGGTGTGCGTGTGCGACATCACCGGCGCATTCGAGCTGTCCCAGCCGACCATCAGCCACCACCTGAAGGTGCTCAAGGAGGTCGGGCTGCTGACCTCGGAGCGGCGCGCCTCCTGGGTGTACTACCGGCTGGTTCCCGAGACACTGGGTGAGCTGTCGGCCCTGCTCGACGTGCCCGCCACCGTCTGAGGATCAGCACGATGCCCTCTTCCACGTCCCCAGCTTCACCGGCCTCGCCGGCCGCCGCGCCCGCGCAGGGCGTCATCGCCGGCCTGTCCACGCTCGACCGCTTCCTGCCGGTGTGGATCATCGCGGCGATGGCCGCCGGGCTGCTGCTCGGCCGGCTGGTACCGGGGCTGAACACCGCGCTGGAGGCGGTGAAGGTCGGCGAGATCTCGCTGCCGATCGCGCTCGGGCTGCTGCTGATGATGTACCCGGTGCTGGCCAAGGTCCGCTATGACCGTCTGGGCGCCGTCACCGGTGACCGCCGCTTGCTGCTCTCCTCCTTGGTGCTGAACTGGGTGCTCGGCCCGGCCGTCATGTTCGCGCTGGCCTGGATCCTCCTGCCGGACCTGCCCGAGTACCGCACCGGCCTGATCATCGTCGGGCTCGCGCGGTGCATCGCCATGGTCCTCATCTGGAACGACCTAGCGTGTGGCGACCGCGAGGCCGCCGCCGTCCTGGTCGCGCTCAACTCGGTCTTCCAGGTGGTCGCGTTCGGCGCGCTGGGCTGGTTCTACCTGCAGGTGCTGCCCGGCTGGCTGGGCCTGGCGCAGTCCGCGCTGGAGGTCTCGGCCTGGGACATCGCCCAGTACGTGCTCATCTTCCTCGGCATCCCGCTGGCCGCCGGCTACGCCTCCCGCAAGCTCGGCGAACGCGCCCGCGGCCGGGACTGGTACGAAAGCCGTTTCCTGCCACGCGTCGGCCCGCTGGCCCTGTACGGGCTGCTGTTCACCATCGTCATCCTGTTCGCTCTGCAAGGCGGCACGATCACCTCCCGGCCCGGCGACGTCGCGCGCATCGCGCTGCCGCTGCTGGCCTACTTCGCGCTCATGTGGGGCGGATCGTTCCTGGCCGGCAAGCTGATCTGCCTGAGCTACGAGCGCTCCACCACGCTGGCCTTCACCGCCGCCGGCAACAACTTCGAGCTGGCCATCGCCGTGGCGGTCGGCGTCTTCGGCGTCACCTCCGGCCAGGCGCTGGCCGGAGTGGTCGGCCCGCTCATCGAGGTTCCCGTTCTGGTCGCCCTGGTCTACGTCAGCCTGGCCGGCCGCCGCCTGTTCACCCCCAAGGAGGCCGCCCGTGCCTGAGTCCGTCCCTGGTAAGCCCTCCGTCCTGTTCGTGTGCGTGCACAACGCCGGACGCTCCCAGATTGCCGCCGGGTGGCTCACCCACCTGGCAGGCGACCGCGTCGAGGTCCGCTCGGCCGGTTCCGCCCCGGCCGAGCAGGTCAACCCCGTCGCCGTCGAGGCCATGGCCGAGGTCGGCATCGACATCACCGCCGCCCGGCCCAAGGTCCTGTCCGTCGACGCCGTGCAAGCCTCTGATGTGGTCATCACCATGGGCTGCGGCGACGCCTGCCCCATCTTCCCCGGCAAGCGGTATGAGGACTGGAAGCTCGACGACCCGGCCGGGCAGGGCATCGACGCCGTGCGAGTCATCCGTGACGACATCCGCGCCCGCATGGAGAACCTGCTCAGCGAGTTGTTGCCTGACTGAGCCGCCCGCACTGAACGACCGCGATGGCCGCCCCCTGCACAGGGGCGGCCATCGCCCATTTCACGCCGGTACATACGGCAATCGGCTGGCTACCCTGTCGGGATGCAGATCCGCAGCCAGGTCCTCAAACTGATGGCCACCCCACACGCCGACACCCGCTTCCACGACGCCTGCCTGCCCCAGTCCATCCAGGCAGCCACCGGCTGCCGACCACACGAGGCGTGGGAGACGTTATGGGCTCTGCTCGCCGACGGCCTCATCTACCTGGACCCCGAACGCCAACCCGCCAGTGACAACTGGCGGTGGAAACTGTCCGAGCGAGGCCGCAGAGCGGTCGAGGGCGGGCCGTGGGAGCCTCACGACCCCGAGGGGTACCTTCGCCGGCTGCGCCGCCAGGTGCCGAACTTGCATCCGGTCGCCTACCAGTACATGCAGGAGGCCCTGCAGTCCTTCAACGCCGGCTGCTACCTGGCCTGCTCGGTGATGCTCGGTGTCGCGGCTGAGCAGGTCTTCCTCGGCGTGGCCGAAGCCATGGTCGCCGCCCTCGGCGCCTCGGCCGAGAAGCTGCGCAAGGAACTAGACAACCCCAAGAGCTCCCAGAACGCCCGCTTCCAGGCGCTGCGCGCCCGGCTGGAGCCGATGCGACCCGCATTGCCCGACGACCTGGGCGACAACCTGACCATGGACGCGGTGGCCGACCTGCTCAGGATCACCCGGAATGAGGCGGGCCATCCGCGCGGGCGAGCCGTCGATGAGGACACGGCCTACACCCACCTGCAACTGGCCGCCCGCTACCTCGGCAAGATGACCGCCCTTACCGAGCACTTCACCCAGCAAGCTGCCGCCCGATCATCGGCCAGCGGCGCCTGAGCACCACATTTCCGCGCGGGTAGGCCATCAGGAGCTGGTCAGACCGAGGTCTGGACAGCCAGCAGTCCGACCGACGCGACCAGCAGTCGCGCGGCCGCCACGAGGGTGTCTGCCTCGACGCGGTCGGGGGTTTCGGCGGGGGTCTGGTAGCCGGGCATGCCCACGCCGATGCCGATCGCGGCCAGGCCGACGGCAGCGTAGCGGCGGTTGTCAGACGCCATCGTGCCCGCTCGCAGCGGCACGCCGGTCAGGCGGGCGGCCTGATCGAGGGTGGCCAGCAGGGTATGGGCGGGTCCGCCGGCCTCGACCGAGGCGGCCTGGTGCAGCTGCGCGGCGCCGTCGAGGTTGATCACCAGCGTGTCGGACGGCAGGGCGGCTGCGTGGTGGGCCGAGCCCCATGCCCCGGTCTCCTCGGCGTCCAGGAAGGCCACCGACAGGTCGGCCCGGGTGGCCGGGTCTGCTGTCAGGACGCGGGCGGCCTCCAGGACGGCGGCCACGCCGGAGGCGTTGTCGGCGGCTGCGGGAAACCGCATGCCGGGGTCGTCGCCGACGCCGACGTAGTGCGCGGCCAGCAGCACCCGCGGCCCGCTCCCCGCTCCCCCGGCGTGAGGGAAGCGGGCGTGCACGTTGCGGCCGTCCGTCGAGATCTGCCGGAGCGGCATCGACGCGGTCACCCGCACCGGCCCGGCGGCCAGCGCGTCGGCCAGGCGGGCGTGCAGGTCGGTGCGCAGGGCGATGATCGGCACGGCTCGGGTGGCCGGTCCGGCGATCATCTTGGGCATCCACCCCTCGGCGTCGGTGCCGCGCGCGGTCAGCACTCCGGCCGCGCCGTGGGCCTCGGCGCGTTCGCACGCCCGCGCCCAGTCTCCGGCCTCGGCCAGCACCCATCGGCCGCGCAGGTCGGCCTCGGAGGCGGCGGCGAGCGGCGCGGTGCGCGGGTCCGGCGAGTCGGCGGTGGCGAGGTGCTCGACGAAGTCCCGGCGGTGTTCCAGGCGCAGTGCCTGGCCGCCTGCGCTCCATTCCAGTACCGGGGTGGCATACAGCTCCCGCACGTCGGTGACGGGGAAGGAGTCGAGTTCGACCTCGGCACCCAGCTCGCGCAACTGCTCGGCGAGCCACGCGGCGGCGGCACGGCCGCCGGGCGTGCCCACGCGCCGACCGGCGTAGCGGCCGCGGGCCAACTCGTGCACCGCGGCCAGCATCCGCGCCGCCGACACCCGCTCCACGACGGCGGCCAGGCCGGGCGCCTGCGGGAGGTCCGGCATGGTGGAGGTCATCCGCAGCAGCCGGTGGAGGCTGCCTCGGCCGGCGTGGCGGCGGGGGCCGGCGCCTGACCGCAGCAGCCGGCCTGGGCGGCCTGCTGGGCGGCGGACGTGCTGCCGCAGCAGGCGGTGGCGACCGCATCTGCCTGCTGGGCCGTGTCACTGGCCGGGGAGGGGGAGGCAGGAGCTCCGCAGCAGCCGCCGGCGGCGGGCGGTGCGAAAGCCTCGGCCAGGTCGCCGATGAAGCCGCCGCTGGTCTGGTTCGTCGTCATGGTGGTTGCCCTTCTGCCGGTGCGAGGTCGAGGCCATCAACACTTAGATGCATGTCGAATCAGGAGTCACGATCTCATGTTGTTTAGATGTTCGTCAAGATAGACGTGGGTCGAATCAAAGTGTGAATGTCACCGAAGTGCGTGCGCCTAGAGCTGGGCGATGACCTCTGCGGCCAGCTGGCGGGCGGTGCGGCCGGCGCCGATGAGGGTGGCCGAGGCCGCGCCGGTCCAATCGCCATAGCCGAGCAGATGCAGGCGCGGTTCGGCCAGGGCGCGGGTGCCGTCGGTGCCGATCACGCCGCCGGGGCCGCGCAGCCGTAGCGGGGCCAGGTGAGCCAGTGCAGGACGGAAGCCGGTGCACCACACGATCGCGTCGAATGCCGCTGTGCTGCCGTCGGCCCACGCCACGCCGTCGGGGGTGATGCGGGAGAACATGGGCTCGGCCTTGAGCGCGCCGCGGTCTCGGGCCTCGCGCACGGGCGCGACGGCGACGATGTCGCCCAGGTCGCCGATGCTGTCGGCGTTCTGTCCGGCCAGGGCGGCCTGGTGGCGGCGGGTGGCCAGGTCGAACAGGGCGCGGCCGTCGATCTCGTCGGGCAGTAGCCGGGGCGGGCGCAGTGTCGCCCAGGTGGTCTGGGCGACCTGGGAGAGCTCGGCGAGGATCTGCGCGGCGGAGTTGCCGCCGCCCACGACCAGCACCCGGCGGCCATGGAAGGGCTCGGGGCCGCGGTAGCCGGCGGTGTGCAGTTGCTTCCCGCGGAAGTCACCGATGCCGGGGTAGTGCGGGACGTAGGGGCGCCACCAGGTGCCTGTGGCGCTGACGACGATGCGGGCGCGCCAGGTGCCGGCGCTGCTTTCCACGGCGAGGCGGTCACCGGCACGTCGCACGGCCTGCACGGCGGCGGGGCGGACGATCGGCAGCCGGTAACGCTGCTCGTAGTCGGTCAGGTAGGCGACGACGTGGGCGGCGTCCGGATAGCCGCCGTCGGCAGGGATCGGCATCATGCGGCCGGGCAGGGAGCTGTATTGCGCGGGCGAGAACAGCCGCAGGGACGGCCAGGCATGCTGCCAGGCTCCGCCGGGCGTCTGCTGGGCGTCCAGGATGACGAAGTCGGCACCTGCCCGCCGCAGGTAGTACCCGGCCGCCAGCCCGGCCTGTCCGGCGCCGATGACCACGACATCGGCCAGGCGGGCCGCGTCGGTCATGCGTTGAGGAGTTCTACGTCCACCGGGCCGTTCTGCGCCTTGGCGGGGGCGGCGAGCGGGGCGAACAGCACGCCCAGCTTGTTCACCGCCTCGGGGATGATCCGGTAGTAGACCCAGGTGCCGCGGCGTTCGCCGTCGATGAGCCCGGCGGTGCGCAGCACCTTCAGGTGGTGGGAGATGGTGGGGGCGGTCAGGTCGAAGACGCCGGTCAGGTCGCACACGCACGCCTCGCCGCCGGGGTGGGAGCCGATCATCGACAGCAGGCGCAGCCGTACCGGGTCGGCCACGGCCTTGAGCAGCGTGGCCAGTTCGGCGGCGTCGGCCTCGCTGAGCGGCTCGCGGGCGATCGGCGCGCAGCACTGGATCGTCACGGCGGTCATCCACGGCTCCTTAATTCGACATTCGTCTAAATTATACGCGATGGTAGGCGACCAGGGACAAGGCGGCGGTGACGCAGACGGCGGCCACCGCGCTCATCACCCAGGTGTAGCCGACGGCCTGGGCCAGGGCGACCGCGCCGAGGGGAGCCAGGGCCTTGTCGGCGACGGAGAAGAGCGCGATGCGGCCCGACAAGGTGGCGTAGGCGGCGGTGCCGTACCGCTGCACGAGCAGGTGCGGCAGCGTGATGGAGCCGATGCCGAAGCCGAGCCCGAAGAGCAGGACGCCGCCGATCGCGCCCGCGACGCTCGCTCCCAGGACCGGCAGGAGCAGCGCCGCGACGCCTTGCAGCGCATAGATCGCAGCGGCGATGAGCGCGGCGGGCAGACGGGTCTGCAGACCGGTGGTGACCAGCCGCCCAGTGACCGACAGGACGCCGAGCAGTCCGGCGAGCGTGGCGGCCAGGACCGGGCTGTGGCCGAGGTGGATGAGGTAGGTGACCAGCACGACGGCGACGACGGCGACCGCGCCGCCGCTGGCGGTGAAGGCGATCACCAGCAGCCAGAACGGACGGCGGCGCACGGCGGCCCTGACCAGGTCGGCGCGTTCCCCGGCGGCCTCGGGTGTGCGAGCGTGGGCCGGGCGGCGGCGGATCACCAGCGCGTGCAGCGGGATCGCCGCCAGGCCGTAGACGAGACCGAGGACCACCAGGGCCTGGCGCCAGCCGTAGGCGTCGACCAGCAGGCCGGTGAGCGGGATGAAGATCGAGGAGGCGAACCCGGCGACGATGGTGAGGGCCAGGATGCCTCGCGCACGGCCTCGCGCGTCGGCGCCGTACCAGGCGATGATGACGGCGAACGCGGCCTCGTACAGCACCATCGAGCAGGCGATGCCGATGGCGGCGAAGACCAGGTAGAGCTGCCACAGCGCGCTGACCTGCGACCAGGCCAGCACCGCCCCTGCGCCGAGCAGCGAACCGAGCGTCATCAGGGCGCGCCCGCCGTGGGCGTCCAGCCACCGCCCGGCGAGCGGGGCACAGACGGCGGTGATCAGCACGGACACCGTGAGCGCGGCGGCGACCTGGGCGTTGGTGGCGTGCAGGTCGTGGGCCATCGGGACGAGGAAGACCGAGAAGGCGTAGTAGAGCACGCCGTAGCCGATGGTCTGGGTGACGGCCAGCGCGGCCACGACCCGCCGGCCATGCCGGGAACGCGGCGGACCGCCGCCCTGCTGGTCGAGGGCGGCGGTCTCGGCGGGGGAACTCATGCTGGACAGGCGATCAGCGCGCGGCCCTCGGTCGTGGTCGCCCAGTCGCCCGCGAGGGTTTCGGCGATGAAGCCCTGGGCCTGCAGCCGCCAGGCGAGCGTTCCGGCCATCCGGGCGATCGCCGGGCCGTAGCCGGGGTTGGTGCTGGGCTTGCGGGCGGCGACCAGTTCGTCGGCCAGCCGGTGGGCGGGCATCGGCTCGTGGTCGCAGATGAGGCGCAGCGCTTCCTTCTGGGCGGCGGTGGGGTAGCCGTCAGACATCGGGGTGCTTCCTTTCAGCCGCAGCAGCTGCCGCCGGACTCGGCCGACGCTCCGACGGTGGTGAGCGGGAGCGGGGCCGCCAGCAGGCCGCCGGTGATGCCGGTGGCCAGGCCGACGCGCTGCTCTTGGGCCTCAACCAGGTTGGAGGAGCACACGCCGGTCTCGGGCAGGTCGAGCTGCACATCCCGGGCCGCTTCCCAGTCCCCGGCCAGCGCCGCCACGACCGAGCGGACCTGCTCGTACCCGGTGGCCATCAGGAAGGTCGGGGCGCGGCCGTAGCTCTTGACCCCGACCGCGTAGTAGCCGGGCTCGGGGTGGGCGAGTTCGTCCACGCCGTGGGCCGGGACGGTGCCGCAGGAGTGCCGGTTGGGGTCGATCAGCGGGGCCAGGGCGCGGGTGGAGCCGAGCACCGGGTCCAGGTCCAGGCGCAGTTCGGAGGCGATGGAGTGGTCGGGGCGGTAGCCGGTCGCGCTCACGACCTGGTCCACGGTGACGCTCTGCTCGTGGCCGGACGGGTCGCGGCTGATCACCTGGATGCCCTGGTCGGTGGCGTCGACGCGGTGGGTGAAGAAGCCGGTTAGCAACTGAATGCGGCCGGATTCGACGTGGACGCGCAGCCGGGTGCCGAGCGCGCCGCGAGCCGGGAGAGCGTCGGCCTCGCCGCCACCGTAGGTGCGGCCGGCGTCGCCGGCGCGGATCGCCCAGGTGATCGGCGTGTCCGGCAGCTCGGCCAGCGCGAGCAGGGTAGTGGCGGCCGAGTGGCCCGCGCCGACGACCAGCACGCGCTTGCCCTCGTAGCGGTCACGGTCTGCGCCGAGCACGTCGGGCAGGGCGTGGTCGACGAACACCTCGTGCTCGCCGTGGGCGGGCAAGCCGCTGGCGCCGAGCACGTTCGGGCTGGTGTAGGTGCCGGAGGCATCGATGATCGCTCGCGCCTGCAGCTCGGTGCCATCGGCCAGGCGGATGAGGAACGGCACCTGTTCGCGGCCTGTCGTGCGCACGCGGTCGTAGCCGAGGCGGCTGATCGCGGTGACCTTCGTGCCGAGCCGCACCTTGTCGCCGAACAGCTTGGCCAGCGGGGCGAGGTAGTCGTCGATGAGTTCAGCGCCTGTCGGCAGCCAGTCGGAGTCCGGGGCCGTCCAGCCGTCGGCCTCCAGGAGGCGGCGGGCGGCGGCGTCGATGTTGTACCGGTACGGGCTGAACACCCGTACGTGCCCCCACTGCGCGACCGAGGCGGCAACCCGGTCACCGGCTTCCAAGAGGAGGAAGTCGAGGCCACGCTCGGCCAGGTGGGCGGCGGCGGCCAGCCCGACCGGGCCGGCCCCGATCACGACGACCGGCAGATCGTTCGCCGGCCCGGAGGCGGCCTGCTGAGGGGTGGCGAACTGCTCGATCTCGACGGCAACGGTGCCGCAGCAACTGTCACTCATGACGGCTCTCCTGATGGCGCGCGGGTTAGCGGAAGGACAGGGACGACAGGGCGGAGGCGCGGGCGCGCTCGATGGCGGCGTCGGCGCGGCAGGTGCGGTCGCACACCTCCGAGGTCGCCTCGTTGAAAGTGAAAGCCGAGACGTCGGCGGGGCGGCGCAGGCGGGTGAGCAGAGCGCGCATCGCGCACCTCCTGAATAGAAACTTATCTAAACAGCTCAGAGTCTGAACCACTGATTAGAGGAATGTCAAATTAGATGAGTGCCTAAGCCGAAGGGTGCGGCCCAGCTCCTGCCCAGTCAGCCACACCCGCCGACCGAGGGCGTATCGCCTGGCGGGCAGCACGCGGCCAAGGCGGCCTGCAGGTCGGCCAGCGCCCGCCGCGCCCCGTCGGGGTTGGCGCGGTAGTAGACGGTCTTCCATTCACGTCGAGAGGTGAGCACCCCGCCGTCGCGCAGCGTCGCCAGGTGCGTGGAGGTGGCCGACTGGGCCAGCGACAAGCGCTCGGCCACCTGGCTCACGGTCAGCTCCACCCCGCCCTCGAACAGGAACAGGATCTGCTGGCGGGTGTCGCTGGCCAGGGCCTTGAGAAAGCCGCGTGCCGCGTCGGTGAGCTGGATGCCGCTGCCTTCCGTCTGCATGGCATGACTCTACCGTATTGTCATTTCTGGATATGAGGATATGATCCGGCGGCATGGACACCATCGTCATCGGCGCGGGCCAGTCCGGCCTGACCGCCGCCCGCGCCCTGCTCGACGCCGGCCGCACCCCCGTCATCCTCGAAGCCGGGCACACGCCCACCGGCTCGTGGAGCAGCTACTACGACAGCCTCACCCTGTTCTCGCCCGCCCGGTACAGCGCCCTGCCCGGCCAGGACTTCCCCGGCGACGGCGACCACTACCCCACCCGCGACGAAGTCGTCGCCTACCTGCAGCGCTACGCCGATGGCCTGGACGTCGAGATCCGCACCGGCACCCGCGTCACAGCGGTGGAAGCCGACGGCGCGGGCGGCTTCCACGTCCACACCGCCGTCGGGGACACCCTGCACACCATGGGCGTCATCGCAGCCAGCGGCTCCTTCGGCAACCCCTACGTCCCCGCCCTTCCCGGCCAGGACGGCTACACGGGACAAGCGCTGCATGTGGCCGATTACCGCAACCCCAAGCACTACGCCGGGCAACGCGTCGTGGTGGTCGGCGGCGGCAACTCCGCCATTCAGGTCGCCTACGAATTGGCGGCGGTGGCCGACGTCACGATCGCCTCACGCCAGCCACTGCAGCTCATGCCGCAGATCGTCGGCGGCAGGGACGTGCACTACTGGCACACCACCACCGGCTTCGACCAGCTCCCGCCCGCCTGGCTGGCCCGCATCGCCACCGGCACTCTGGTCATGGACACCGGCGACTACGCCGCCGCCCTGACCGACGGCCGCCTGCAGCGCCGCCCCATGTTCACCGCCTTCGACGGCGACCACCTCATCTGGGTCGACGGCGAACGCGAGAGCGTCGACACGGTCATCTACGCGACCGGCTACCTGCCGCACCTGGACTACCTCGCCCCGCTCGGCGCCCTCGACGAAACGGGGCTGCCCTTGCACGTCGGCGGCCTGTCCACCACGCACCTCGGGCTTGGCTACGTCGGACTGGAGTTCCAGCGCTCCTTCGCCTCCAACACCCTGCGCGGCGTCCACCGCGACGCCGAACACGTAGCGGCACCGATAGCCGCCTACGCCGGCGGAGTTCTGAGTGCTTACGGCCTTTGACCAGGCCCCTCGATATGGGGCACCTCAGGACGACCGCTCGGGTCGTTCACGTTGGGGCCGCCCCGAGCCAATCTCTCAGCGGCGACCGAACAGGCTCCTGCACACACGCGCCTTGAAGCCGTCGAACTTGTCGCACGGCCTGTGGTGTGCGTGATGGCGCCTGGTCCCCTTCCTGCGCTTCGCATGGTTGTGCGGGCGCTTGTGGTGGCTACCACGTCTCACATGTGTCCTTCTCTTGGCCACTGGCTGAGAGACCCGCTCAGCGGCTCCGCCAGCGGAGGCAGCGGCAGGCGGAGGGCTGACTGGGGATGGCGTGGGCGCGGAAGGTACGCGCGGAGCCGTTCCGAACGACATGGCGGCGATATTGGGGGGGCATCGGTCGTTCAGGGCGCTTGAATGCCTGTCCGGCAGAGAATCCGAGACCAACGCCGAACCCTAGGGTGCCTGCGAATGCAAGCGCCAACCACAGTCCCCTCCAGCTTCGATGGGGCGTGGAGGGCGTGCCACGCAAGAAGGCGGAGGGTGGAAGGTTGTTCATGATGACCCCCGAGATCAAGAACGGATAGTTAGTTGACGATCACACTGGGCTATTGGTTCGCCCGGCCGGGCTGCCATAGGAGCCCGGTACCAGGACCGGGCCCCTATGGGCCCTATTCGTCAAGGGCTTCGGCGATGCGTCGCTTGGCGGCCTCGTCCTGGCCCACGATGCACTTGGCGTAGATCCGTAGGAGCACGTCCACGCTGTGTCCGGCCCACTCCGCCACCTGGGGCGCCGGGACGCCAGCGTTGAGCCACATGGAGACGCAGGCGTGGCGCAGGTCGTAGGGTCGGGCCGCCAGCGGCGAGGCGAACTCCTTTTCCGTCAGGGCCGTCTTGCGAGCGGCCTTCCAGGCTCTGCGGTAGGTGATGAACGGCAGTTCGCCGACCTTGACGCCGTAGAACAGGCGGCCCTGCGGGCCCTTGTCGAACGTGTCGAGGTGAGCGCGAAGAATGCGCACCAGCGGTGGCGGGATAGGGACAGTGCGGCTGTGACCGGCGGCGCGATGTTTGAGTGCGCGTTCCTCGCGTGCCGTGCCGCTGTCCGTCCAGTCACGGCCGGCGTACGGGGCGGCCTTGAGGAGGTGGAGTTCTCCCCAGGCGTCGGCTGGCTCTTCCAATGCGCCCGTGCCTTCATTCCGGATCAACGGGGGAAGGAAGACGTTGTCGCGGCGTAGGTTGACGGCCTCCTCGGGACGCAGTGCGGCGTAGTACATGAGGGCGAAGAAGGCCACGAGACGTTCGCCGCTTGGCTTCTGGGCGGCCACGGCGGCGAGGAGTGCCTTGGCCTGGGTGTGGTTGACGACGCTGCGCCGGTCGACCTCGTAGGCGTTGGCCGGCGGCTTCCACTTCAGCGTCTTGAGCGGGTTGGCGGGCAGGAGCTTGAGTTCCGTGGCGTAGTCGAGGGCGTTGGACAGGAGCATGCGGTGCTTGCGGACGGTGCTGGGGGCGGCGCGGTTGCCGTCCAGCAGGGAGGTGGCCGCCTCCAGCAGGTCGCGGACGAGCCCGGGGTCGTCCATGAGGGCGGAGATGGGTTTGGTGTTGTCGGCGAGCCATTCCAGGGCGGCGCTGGCTTCCTCTGGCGCTTCCTGACGTTGCTTGGTGTTGAAGCCCCACCGGTGCATCGCCGAGCGCAACACGCGGTCATCCGGCTTGCCGCGCGTACTGGCGTACATGACGGGCGTTGCAGCGGTGAGAGCGCGGGCGATGTCCTGGCGGTACTTCGGGGCCGCGCTCTTCCACTTCATGTCGGCGAACTTGCAGGCGAAGTCGTACCAGCTCATCTCTGGGCGGTCGGTGCGGGCCCAGGAGACGGGTTCGCCGGTGAGGGTGCTGAAGGCTTCGCCGTTGCGGGCGGCGGTGAGCAGGGCGCCTCGGAAGGTGTCGGCCTGGGCGGCGAGCTTGAACGAGCGCTTCCAGGTCTTCGTGGTGGTCTGCCAGGCCACGCGGTAGGAGGTGACGTTGCCGACCGCGTTCTTCCTCGTCTCGATGGCGTAGACGCGGACGTTGTAGGTGATGTCCTTCATCAGGCGGCCTCCTCCATCGTGGCGAGCCAGCGGTCCAGGTCGGCGCGGCGGATACGGAGGTCGCCGTTGGGCAGCTTGAGGCAGCGCGGGGCGCGGCCCTTGGCTCGCCAGTCGTAGAAGGTCGAGCGGGAGATCTGGAGTTCGGCGCAGAGGTCGGCGAGGGTGAGCATTCCTCGCTGGGTGGTGCCGGTTGCCAAGTGCGGCTCCTTGTGGATCAGGTGGTTGGGTGTTCGGCCCCGTGCTTGGTGGCTGTGGGCCGGGAGTTGATCAGGACGAAAGAAGAAGAAAGAACGGGTCGATGCGGTGGAGCCCCGATGGTGGTGATCGACTTCGTTCGTGGCCTACGAAGAAAGGGCCGTCCTCTTTCGCTGCTGCTTGCTGGGCTGCGTAGGTCATGAGGTCTTGTTTCTTCTTTGTTCGTTCGGGCTGGTGCGGCGGTAGCGGACGGACGGGCGGCCGCCTGTGGGCGTGGTGAAGGTCTCGTACTGGCCGGTGGCCGTGAGGCTGGTCAGGAGTTCGTCGAGGGTCTGTTTGGGGACGTTGCGGGAGAACAGGGCGCTGATCTCCGAGCGGGTCAGGCCGGTGTCGGCGGTCTGGTCGAGGGCGCGGCGGATGCGGTCGATCTTCGGGTCGCGCATCTGCTTGTCCAGGACGAAGACGGCTGAGGCGATGGAGTAGCGGACCAGGGCGGCGGCGGCTCCGAGGTCTTCTGTGGTGATGTGGGTTCGGGCGTCGAGGGCCGCGTAGAGGGCGGCGATGCGCAGGCAGTACGGGGCCGAGCGCCGGGTGAACTCGGTCCAGGCGTGGTCTTCGTCGTCGGCGGCGGTGAACTCCTCGTACAGCTCCGTCGACCACAGAGCGCGAGCGTCCTCGTCAAGGGCGATGCGCTTGATCTGGCGGGCGGCCTTGACGGCGTCGTGGAGCCGGCCGCTGAGGCTGGCGAGGACGTCGGGGGCGACTCCTTCCGGGATGGGCAGGCGCTTGGAGCGCTCGACGTAGATGGGCAGGAAGCGGTTGTAGGAGCCGCCGGCCATGTCCGCCTCGGCCAGGCGCATGCGGAACTCTTTAGGTGTGATGTGGCCGATGATCGCGATGTGCGGGTTGGAGGCCCGGTACGCGTTGCGGGTCAGTACGGCGAGCGTGCGGCCGTCCCATGCCTGGCGGAGCATCGTGCCGAGCGTGGAGCCCTCGCGCTTGGCGCGGGCCATGACAGTGGAGAACTCCGGCTCGGTGACCGACAGGCGCTTGTCCATCGTGCCGCCGGGGTCGTCCGGGCTGTCAGGGTCACGGATGCGCTCGATCAGCCCTTCACCGGAGGACAGGCCGGTGACGCACAGGTCGCCGTAGCCGATACCGGCGTGGTGCAGGAAGATCTCGGCGGTGTCGGTGGCCTGGCCTTTCCGGCCGGAGCCGGTGCGGCCGAACAGCAGCGGCCAGATCAGGAGCGGGTGGCGGGTGTTGCCGATCTGGACGTACGGAGCCGGGCCGATGACCGCGCCGCAGGCGGACAGCGCAGAGACCAGCACGCCGACCGGGTCGGCCTCGGTGGACGGGTCGGCAGCCCTCACCAGTTCCCCTGGGAGGCCGTAGAACATGGCTGGGTCGGCGGCCGGTGGCGGGACCGGTAGGCCGAGGGTCAGGTCGCCGGACTGGTCGCGGTGCAGGCGGGTGATGGTCGCATGGGCGTCGAGGTTCTCCAGGATGGTGTTGGCGTCGAGTGGGTTGGTCATGCAATCCCCTGGCGTGGCTGGCGGGCTCCGGCAGTCAGGCCGGAGCGGATAGTGGCAGCGGCTTCTCGGGGGGACAGGCCGGTGGCCTGGGCGGCGGTGTGCAGGGCGTCTTCGGTCAGGCGGTGCGGCAGCAGCCCGGCGGCGACGAGCTGGCCGAGGGCGAACGCGGCGGCGTTCAGGGTGTGGTTGCGGGTGCCCGGCCTGGCGTCGAGCACCTGCTGCAGCTCGTTGCGGAGTGCGGTCGTCGCGTAGCCCGCGGACTGGTTTCCGAGGGCGGCCAAGACGTCGGAGACATGAACCGGCTGGCGGTCGTAGTTCGATTGGGTAAGTCGTTCCGCCAGCCAGGACGGCAGTGGCGCAGGCTCGGTGGTGTGGATGGCGTCGTAGGTTCCGGTGCCGTCCGGGAGGTCGACGTAGCTGCCTGGCGCGACAACGTAGCCGCCGCTGGCGCGGGTGTCGATCAGCCAGCCGAGTCCTTGGCCCTTGGTGCCGGAGGTGTTGCCGAGTGTCAGCCCTTCTGGAGCGGTGAAGTACAAGTGGGTGCCGCCGCGTCGGGTTCGGACCTGGAAGGTCTCCAGCGGTAGCGGGTGGCCGGCCTGCTCGCACAGCAGGGCCAGGACGTCTGCGCCGTCGTTGACGCCGGGCTGGTTCCAGGGTGGCGGTGGCTGCTCGCCGTTCTTCGGGGTGTCCAGGTCGATGGCGACCAGTTGGGACGGGCCGGTGGCGATGCCGATGTTGTACGGCGTACCGGTCCAGAAGCGGCGGATGGTGTCGGGGTCGGTCGTGTTGTGCTCCTTCCACTTCCAGCCCTTGGGCGGCACCTTGTCCCCCGGCGTGAGCGGGAAGACGTGCCAGCCTCGGGCGGCGGCGGCCAGCGCGTAGGGCAGCGTCTGGCGGGGCGGATGAGGTGTCATGCTGGTGGCTGCTCCTTGAGTCGGCCCTGCGGGCCGGTGATCGGTTGGGGCACGGGCCCCGGCGTCGTGCTTGGTGGCTGTGCGCCGGGGCCCTTCGTGGTCAGCGGTCGTGGTGCAGGCGGCGGACGTAGTTCCACAGGTGGCGGCCGAGGCGTAGGCGCAGGCCGGTGGCGTCGCAGCGCCGGCAGTAGCGGACGCCTCGGCCGATGCGGTGTGGGATGCGGCCTTTGCCCTGGCACTTGCGGCAGCGGCCGAACGGGCTCATGTAGCACGTCGAGACGTAACAGAGCGTGCTGATGATCGTGGTGATAGCGACGAGCAGGACAGGGAGCACAACAGCCTCCTGGGCCGGGTTTCGGGCGTGGTCGAGGAGGGCCGCTAGCGTGCTAACGGCCTGGCCAGGGCGGATTTCTGGTGCTAGCGGGGCTGCTAGCGCTAGCAGGGTCGGCTACTAGCGCTAGCAGGGTCGGCTACTAGCGCTAGCAGCCCCGTGACGGCTCAGCCGGAGCGCTTCTGACGGTTACGCTCGGCGATGGCCTCAGTGAGATCGTCGAGGCGGATGCCGCGCCGGGTGACGGGCTTGCCGTCGATGCGGCGGCCGATGTCGCCGACCCGCAGGCCGTGCGGCTTGAGGGCGCTGGTGAGCTGCTCGGACTTCCAGCCGGCGTAGACGTCGGGACGGAGCTCGGTCAGACGGGCGCACAGGGCTTCGTTCCAGGCTGCCGTCTCCCCGGCGGGCCAGACCTCGGCGAGGTCGGCCAGGACGTCGAAGACCGGTGCGTCCTCGCGGGCTTGGGTGCCGGGTTCGGGCAGGGTGCCGGCCAGGCCGCGGAGCCGCTTGGCGCGGGCGACGACCTTGTCGGCGTCGTTGGTGTCGAGGTAGTACGAGCGACGGGCGGCGGGCTTGCCGAGGCCGGCGAGGATGCCCCAACCGGCCTCCATCACCGGCTGGAACACTGTGGCGCGGTAACCCTGCTTGTACATCGAGGTGCCGAGGATCATGTCGTTCGCGGTCTGGTCGGCGACGCTCATGCAGTAGCGGGTGTTGACGTTGCGGGTGATGCCGGTCGGCAGGCTGTCCTTGTCCGGGATCTGGGTGCCCAGGAGCAGGATCACGCCCAGGGCGCGGCCGAGCTTGATGACCTTCTCGCAGACCTCGCCGGCTTCCTTGCCGTACTGCGGGTGCAGGAACAGCTCTTGGATCTCGTCCACGGCCACGATCAGCGGGTGCAGGCCCGAGCCCTTGAGCGAGGCCAGTTCGGGCGTGACCTTGTTCTCGGGTGCCTTGCCGAGGGCGTGGTAGTGGGCGATGCGCTTGGAGCGGCGTTCGCACTCCTTGTAGAGCCAGGCGAACATCGCGGCGCAGCGGGCGATCGTCTCGTCGTCGAAGCCGTTGCCGTACTCGGTGCAGACCGGTTCCAGGACCTTGAAGTCTCCTACTCCCTTCAGTTCGTAGATGCGCAGCTCGGCGCGCGGATCGAGGGCGGCGGCCAGGACCGCGAGCCTGAGCCCGAACGTCTTGCCCGAGCCGGGCTGCCCGCCGACGAGCCAGTTGCGGAACACCAACTCGGCGTTGACGGTCTCCATCCGCGGGGTCGTGGCGAACGGGAACGGCTTGAACACGTCCACCTGGCCGTCACGAAGCAGCGGCCAGGGCGGCTGCTTCATCTGGGAGGCGGGTTCGTAGCCGACCCACAGGGCGAGGCGGCCGGGGTGGCCGGCGGCCGGTTCGGGCCAGACCTGGTCCAGCGGGAGCCGCATGGCCGAGGCGAGGCGGCCTCGGCGGGCCACCACCTCGGCGGCTTCCACGCCGAACGGCAGGTCGACGATGGCCAGGTGGCCGGGGCCGTCTCGGTGGATCTCCTGCGGGAAGCTGATGGCGTTCGGGTCCTTTGAGACTGCTTGTGTGATGCCGGAGATGCCGCAGTGGAGCAGCGCGCGGCGTACCAGCTCGGCGGTCAGCTTGCGGTAGCGCGGTGCCTCGTTCACGCGGTCCGTGATCGGGCTGTCGGCCGGGCGTCCGGCTCGGGCCAGCAGCGGTATGGCCAGGACCAGCGCGCCGAGGCGCGCCCAGTCAGGCAGGTCGGCCACCAGGAAGACCAGCAGGCCGGCCAGAGCCGCGACGGTCAGCACCAGGACGACCGACCAGCGCCAGCGGGACTGGCGCTGGCGCTGCCTGTCGAGCTTGAGCCACATCTCCGGGTCGTTGCGGTCGGCGGCGTACTGGCGGAGCGCCCAGTTGCCCTCTTCCGCGGTCGCCCAGTGCAGCAGGCGGCCGATGGAAACGAAGACGCCGGGGATCGCGTACCAGAGCGTCTTGACCAGGTACTTCGGCGAACGTACGCAGTGGTAGCCGAGGGCATAGGCGGCGTCACGAGCCTGCCAGGCGATCATCGCGCGGATGGACTGCCAGGTGCGCAGCCATGCCGGGATGATGGGCGCGCGGCGCTGGGCGGTCCGGGCTACGACCGGTACGGCGTCCTCGTCGGACGGGTCCACCGGTGGGCCGAGGACGCGGTCGGTGACGGCGACGGTCTCGTGGTCGAAGAACTCGTCGTCCGTGTCGTCGACCGGCCGAGGACGGCGACGAGAATCGAGCGGTACGACCTCGGCGTCGCCCCTCTCGTCCTGGTCGCGTTCGGACCACTCGAAGTCGTGCAGCTCCTGGCCGGGCGTGGGACGGCGGTCGGGTTCGTTCGGGGTGTGGGTCATGATGAGTACACCTCGTGTGCCTTGGCGGTAGCGGGGTGGCGGGGCGCGGCCACTGTTCTTGGCGGAGTGGAGGCCGCGCCCTGCTCTTCTGACTTGGCGCGGTCGGACCGCGCTTCGTCCGGTCGGTCGTCTGCGGTCGGACTGTGCGGTCCGTCCGCCTCGTCGTCGGCGGTCCGTCCGGCGGTCGTGGACCGCTCGGGCGGGGCCTCGGTCCGCAGTCGGGACAGGAGGGCTCCGGCGCGGTCGGTGGAGATGGACTGACCGGTCTGCCGGATGGCATCGCGGAGCCGGTCACGAGTGAGCGGGACCTTGCGCGTCTCGTGGTCGGCGGCGATCTGCCAGCCGAGCGTCATCAGGTCGTCGACGTCGGCGCGCGGCCGGACGCTCTTCTTGCTGATTCTGGGCTTGGGCTTCGGCGGGAGTGCCGGCCGCTCGGGCACGGGTGCGAGTGCGACCCGTTCGGGAGCGAGTTCGCCCAGCCGGTACAGCGCACGTTCGCGGCGGGTGGCCTTGAACCGCCACAGCCTGCCGTACCGGTCCTGAAGGTCAGTGCGGGCGAGGATGCGGTCGCGTTCCCGATTGAGTGCGTTCGGATACGACCGGATCTCCCACAGCACCATCCGCCGCCATAGGGCGAACGTGGACGGGAAGGCCAGGAGCCACCGCGAGAGCCGGATGGACTCTATGTGGTCGGGCCTGGTCAGGTCGGCGCGCTTCCGGATGGCGTACGCACCGACCTCCACCGCCACCACCCACAGGCCGGGAAGCATCGCGTGGGCGATGATCCCGAACAGGGTGTCCTCGGCGGCCACGTTGAGGTAGACCGTGGCGGCCGTCAGCGCCCAGGGCACCAGCCGGAGCAGGCGAAGGCGCATGCCGAGCCGGGCCAAGACGATGTCGAGCGCCGAGAAGACGGCGATGCCGAGGTCGATCCCGAGTGGAACGATCCAGGCGAACCATCCGAAGGACGGCGTGGCGGCCTTCGCCACCGTGGCGAAGCTGATGACGAAGCCGAGCAGACCTAGGCTCGCCACCGCAGCGGCGGTGACCGAGATCGCGGTCTGTTCGCCCTCGCTCAGCGGCCGAGGTCCGTAGATGGTGGCGGTCATCGGCCCCACCGTCCCCAGCACCGCGGACAGCCGGGCCGGTCGCACCAGTTCGAACGATGGCTGGACCAGATCCGGAGCACCTTGTCAGGCGATCCGGCGGCAGTGACGGTGAAGCGTACGGCCTGGCGGATTCGGAAGCGCTCCTGCGCGATCCGTACGAGATCGCAGGACACGAAGCCGGCGGCGAACACCACCAGGTAGATCAGGACAGTAATCACAGGGTTCTCCTGAGCGGGGCGTGGGTCTCGTGGTCGAGGTCGGCGGCGAACACCGTGCGGCGGCACGGTGCGCAGTAGAACTGGACGGGGCCGCCGTCGAGCTGCGTGCTGCAGCGCGGACAGCAGGTGCCCGGCCACGGCGACAGGTGAATGGCGTTCATGTGACCTCCCTTCAGATGCCCGACTGTGAGCGGGCGAGGATGCGGCACATGGGGCAGCCGGGCAGGCATCGCGTGCCGTGAGCCGTACAGACCTCGACCTGGCGGCGGACACCGCACCCACGGCACCCGAACGCGCTACGGGAGCGCCTGCCGCAGTCGGCGCACTGGAAGCGAGCCATCAGGCGGCCACCTCCCCCAGGTCCCGGAGCTCCTCGACGGTCAGGCCCGCCCAGATGCCGGCCTCGGGCGCCACGGCCAGCGCGTACGCCAGGCAGGCCGCGCGGGCCGGGCACTCGGCGCACAGGGCCTTGGCCTTCGCCTCGCGCGCCTCCCGGACATCGTCCGGCTCGGACTCGAACAGGTCGGGACCGGTGAAGAGTTCGGCGTCGCCGCTCTCGCAGGCCGGGTCGGCGTTCAGCAGGTCGTCTCGGAGGTCGGACAGTTCCTCGTCGCTCAGGACGCCGGCGGCCGGCTCACTCATCGACGCACCCCCAGCAGGGTCGCGAGGGCCTCGGCGACGGCGAGTCGGTGGCAGGACGGGCAGATCGGCGGAGTGGGAGCCTCCTCCTCCGGGTCGATCTCCTCGGCGCCACCGCACACGAGGCAGGTCCACTGGACAGAGGACCAGGTCACGGTGTGCATGGGCAGGTCGAGGTCGGACGTGGGCTGTGTGTTGCTGGACCCGTGGGTCATAGTTGAGACACCTCTTCTAAGGGGTGCCGGGGCGCGGATCAGGTTTGGCGACTTTGGGCCGCGCCCCGGCTTCTTCCGTTTGGTGTGGTTCAGCCGAGACCGTTGCTGAAGACGGTCAGGGCTTGGACGATCTTCTGTACGGCGTCCACGCCGGTGTTGACGGCGACCGCGGCCTTGTGCGGCTGAGTGACCACGAAGAAGGCCGCGAGGATCATCAGCACCGTGGGCAGGAAACGGCGGGGTCGGAGAGCAGGCATCGGGCGTGATCCCTTCTGGTCGTCGCGGAGCCTGTCTCTCCTGGTGACAGCCCCTCTCACGAGAAGCTGTCCTGTACAGGTATAGAACAGGCTTGGCGGGTCCGTCAAGGTCCTTTCGGGGCCCGCCGTGTTCGTGGCACCAGAAAACCGCGCAGGTCAGGGGGTACGGCAGCGTTCAAAAGACGGTGCAATTGAGCGAAGGGGGGTGCACTGCGGCCTGGAGGGGGTGCAAACTGTCCGCGACAGTTTGATCACATAGGGTTGCGAACCCGTTGCGCGACGGGAGGGCCATGAAGCTCCGAGAGCCGAACCACCAGCTCGCAGCGGTCATGGCGAGAGCCGCATGCTCCAACAAGGCCCTGGCGCGACGGGTGCAGGACGTGGCCGCAAGCCACGGCGCCGACATTCGCTGCGATCACGTGTCGGTGAAACGCTGGCTCGACGGAATGCACCCCCGCGGACTGACCCCGCACTTCATCGCCGAGGCCCTCACGCGCAAGCTGGGCGAGCGAGTGACCGTTCGCGACATCGGCATGATGTACGCCGAGGCGACGCCGTTCACGACCAGTTCGCTGAAGCAGTCCGATTGCCTGGCCGATGACGTGACCGTCCTCGTCTCCGGAGACCTGTCGGCCAATCCCCAGGTGGTGGAGAGCGACATTTCCGCAGACTCTTGGAACGACTCCATGGTCACCTGGCTGATCAACCCCGTACCGCCTCCGAAGCCGCTGGCTGAAGGCCGGTTGGTCACCGCTTCCAGCGTCGAGGCCGTACGGGAGACGACGGCGATGTTCGCGAAGCTCGACTACCGGTTCGGCGGCGGGCACGCCCGCTCCACGGTGGTCCAGTACATCGCCATGGAGGTGGAGCCGCTTCTCAAGCACGTCAGGTCCGACACGGCGCTCGGCAAGGAGTTCCTCTCGGAGACGGCGGCCATGCTGCGCTTGACGGCCTGGATGGCGTACGACACCGGCCGGCACGGCCTCGCCCAGCAGTACATGACGAAGGCCCTCCACCTGGCCCGCGAGGCGGGCAACCGGATGCTCGGCGGACGCATCCTCGCCGGCATGAGTCACCAGGCGAACTACCTCGGGCACTACGCCATGGCGGTGAACCTCGCACGAGCAGCGCAGATGGGTGCCATGGGTGCGGCCACACCGACAGCCATGGCGCTCTTCAGCGCCATGGAGGCGCGAGCCCTGGCCTCACAAGGCGACAAGGTCGCATGCAGCCGGGCCCTCGGTGAGGCCGAGCGCTGGTTCGAGCGGCGCGTCCCGGAGGAGGACCCCGTCTGGCTCAAGTACTTCGACGAGGCGGAGCTGGCGGCGGAGTTCGCGCATTGCTTCCGAGATCTGGGCCAGCATCACCGAGCCCGCGACCGGGTGCTGGAGAGTGTGGAACTGTCCGAGAGCCTCTACGTCCGCAGCCTGTCCTTCGTCCGTACCATCCTGGCCACGAGCCATGTGGCCAATGGCGACCTCGATCACGGGCTCGCCGTGGCGCGGGAGGTCGTGACGACTGTGGCCGACCTGCGGTCGGCCCGCACACGACGATACGTACGTGAATTCACCAAGCAGCTCGCACGCTATGGGAACGATCCACGGGTACGCGAGTTTCAGACATTCGCCGAGACAAGGCTCGTTCGCGCCCGATTGGAAGCAGGCGCAGCACGATAGGCGGCCCGCCGGACTGATTCGCCTGCTACATCCTCAGGCTCCGTGTAGCCGATTCAATGCGGTTACTCAGAAGGGACGCCAGGCGCGTGGCAGATCGTCATGCCGTAGCGACGCCACGCGCCGATCGAACTCCGCCCGGATCTCCGGGCTGTGGCCGACGTTCTGCATGAGCCACGTCGTCATCGTCGTCTCACGAATGCGGCGCAACGTGTGGAAGCCGGGCCACTCGGTGATGTCGAAGCCGTAGGCGTCCACAGCCTGTGCGTACTCCTCCCGTGACAGCCATTGGAACCCTCTGAAGGGAATCCCAACCGCCGTGCTGAGATCCCACTCGCGTGGGCCGAAGCTGAACGTCTCGAAATCAAGGAGGATGACATTTCCGTCCGTACGACGGAGAAGGTTGCCTCTATGAGCGTCGCCGTGGATATGGCCGGCGGGCAACGCGAACTCCAACGCGTTGTACTCGGCGTACAGCTCCTTGAGGCGCCCACGGAGGAACTCGATGTCCTCGTCTGGAACGCCTTGAGCAGCGTCCAAGCGGCTCTCTACACGGCCCAGAGGATCGAACAGCGGCAGGACGAGGTCCACAGGCTTGTGTAGCGCGTGCAGCTCTCGCAGCATCGCCGCCAGGTCCTGGAAGCCAGGAGCCTGGTCGGCGCTTTCCACATGGCGCCAGAACGTCACCACCCTGCCCTCATGCACCAACCCCTGGGGGCAGCCGTGGAAGAGCCGCACGCCGGGGAAGCCGGCCTCTTCCAGCCATCGCCCGATGGCCACTTCCTTCTGGACATCGGCGAGGAGATTCACACTACGAGCGATTCTCACTACCACCGGGGCGGACGCGAGGCGGAACAGGATGTTCTCTCCCACTCGCAGAGGAACCGCGTCGTGGCTGTCCAGCCCGGCCTCCTGGCAGGCCGCCGTCAGCGCCCTTTGGGCGTCCTGCAGAGAGAAGCCTCGCGCGGTGTGGGACTCCGTCATGAACTAGCCCTCGCTGTTCGTATCAGAAGGTGGTGGCTTGGTGGCCACGAACCGGCCTTTGCTGGGGATGACGACGATCAGGCCCTCCTGCTGAAGCAGTTCCAGGGCCTTGCGTACCGTTATGCGTGCCGTGCCGAACCTTGCCGCCAGGACAGGTTCGCCAGGCAGGCGGACGTCCGGCGCGAACTCGCCAGCCTTGATGGCGGCGCGGAGCTGGTTCGCCACGTCTTCGTAGCGGGTGCTCGGCTGTACGTCCGGCGCGGCTTGGCCGTGCACCCTGCGGCCTCGTCCCATCTGGCTGACGACCAGGCCCTCGCGCTCCAGCTCCGCGAGCGCCTGGCGGACAGTGCCGCGAGCCACGCCGAACTCGGCCATCAAGGCCGCCTCCGACGGGATCATTCCGCCTGGCGGGTACTCCCCCGTGGTGATCCGGCGGCGGAGGTCGTCGGCCAGCATGGCGTATGTGGGCTGAGCTTTGCCTTGCGTCATGGGGCTCCCTCGCGAGCAGCAACAAGACTCAAGGCTAGGACGACGGGGCCTGAGCGGGTTCCGTGTCGCTTCACAGTGGCCGTCAGGGACATAAGCTCACCTCGCCCGAGAGGAGCTGCGCCCAGATGTCACCCACCGCCTTGCGGCGCCATGGGCCGGCGTACATCACGCGAGGAGGTGCCGTCCGCTCCGTTCGACGGATTCGATAGCTGCCGCCGCATGCCAGTAACTCGTAGACGATGGGCTGGCATGCACACGTGTAGTCGAGCGTTCGGGACTGAGCCGGCGTGTCCGTGGTCCAGGTGAGGGACGATGTCCTGCCGTTGGCCAGGCATGGCGGATGCGGAGCAAGCCCCGGACATGGCCACCCGTCCTCGTCTGGAACCGGCGGCTGAGGAGGGGTACCGGCAGGCGCCCTCCCGGTTCTTCTGGGGCTATTGGAGGGCATCCATCACTCCAGCTCTCCGGCCGAGAATCTGGTCAGCGCGGCGGCGTTGCTCATCGAGGATGCGCCTCCTGGTGCAGGATGTGCCGGTAGGGCTCGCCGAACCAGATCTTGAAGTCGGCTGCGGCGTCGGCGGGACTGTCGCTGGAGTGGACGAGGTTGCGGATGAGCCGCCCGTCGGCGGCGGCCTTCTCGGCGCTGTCGTCGCCGTAGAAGCCGCGAATCGTTACGGACGGAGCGCGAGACGGGTCGTAGTGACCGAGCAGGTCCCGTACCTGCTGGGCGGTGTCGTTCGTCTCCCCGCGCGCGAGTGCCACCGTCACGGTGGAGCCGACGTAGTGATCGATGAGATCGGCACGGACGTCGAACGGGAAGCGATGCCGCAGCTCCAGCATGTCGGCGTAGTGCGCGAGGATCTGCCGGGCGGTGACGATGACTTCTCGGGTCCGGACGATGGTCACGGTGCCAGCGATCCATTCGAGGATCGGTTCGACGAGTCTGCGGTCCGTCGCGTCGGGCTTGCACATCACGACCGTCCAGCGACCCCACCCGCCTGGCGGCTCATCGAAGGTACGCGCCGTCACGCCCCCGCCTGCGACCGGAGTAGCACGCGAGGTCATCGGGCAGATCGGTACAGAGTTGCCGGCTTCCAGACCCGTCATGAATGGCCGCATCATCCGGCCCTCCGTAGTGACTCGGAACGCTGTGCTGAGCCGATGCGCGGCTGCCAAGCCGCAGCATCGTCGACATGGTCGCTACCCAGATCCACGAGAGGACGTAGGGGGTCGAACGCGAGGATGCGTTCCTAAATCCCTTGAGGAGTAAGGGCTTTGCGGTACCCACCGTCCTCGGCCGTTTCGCCGAGGTATACGGCAGTGAAGTGCTGGCTGCCAGATTCCCAACGCACGAGCCATTGGCCATCGGCGTGGTGTTGCAGGTAGACGGCCCACGCCCATCCAAGTTCGTCCGGGACGAACGGCAGGGCGCTCGCAAAGGATGGAGGGTCGGTGGTCATGAAGCCTCGGCAAATGTCATGGGGACGGAAGCTGATGTGAGAGGCCCATCTGCGGGAGCTGGCCGTCGCTGCGCAGCGAGACGACCGGCGGCGTGTCCGCGGCGGGCGCTTCGCCCTCGTCGACAGCCCACACCTGCGCCTGCCAGACCACTTGGGTGACGCCCTCATTGGCCGACGTACTCATCGCGGTCATGAGGAAGAGCCGCGCGACGGCGTCGTACCGGTCGGTGGGCAGGTCGAGTGTGCCACTCAGCCGCCATGTCTGGCCGGCATCGCTCGACACGAGAAGAGCGAGCAGCGCCGAGCGCCTCGGTAACACGGACGCCTCGGCCGGCTGCTGGAAGGCGGGACGGAGGGCCGCATTAAGGGCCTGCATCGTGTTCTGCTCCTCACGTACGGTGATGGTTCTCTTCCACCTTGGACTCGTACGACTCAGCCGGGAACACCAGCGAGGCAGGCAGTCAAGAGTCAGACCGCGGTCAGATCTCGGTCAGTTAGGCGGGGCCGCGGACGCACCACCATGCGACGATGCGCACAGAGGGAGGCAGCCAATGTCAGACCCGAATCTGCTCTTGCAGCAGGCGCGAGAGCGATTGCCGTCCCCTGCGGACCCTGGCGAGCACGCCTCGCGCCAGGAGCTGGCAGACCTGGTCAACGCCTGGTTGTTCAAGAACCATCACCGGCAGGGCGGCCTGACTCAGGAGTACATCGGAAAGTTGGAACGCGGCGAAGTCCGCTGGCCCAATGCCGACTACCGGAAAGCGTTCCGCGCCATTCTCGGCGCCGAACATGACAGGGACCTGGGATTCAACAGATCCCGACGTTCAAATTCGGTCGTTACCGTGACAGATGTGGATCGCAAAGGCTTCATCCGTACTGCGCTCGGGGCAGCCGCCGCCATCCCCCTCGCCGAGCTGGCCCTACCTGCCCAGGCCACCGCGGCACCGTCCGTCATCCAGCCATCAGACATCGCCGAACTCCGCAACATCGCCCATGTCTTCACCACCTGGGACCACACCTACGGCGGCGGGCTGGTGCGCGAGGCCGTCGTCGGGCAGCTGCGTTTCGCGGTCGGCCTCCTGAAGCAGTCCCGCTGCCCGTCCAAGCTGCATGCTCCCCTGTACGCCGCAGTCGGCTGGCTTGCCCACGCCGCTGCGTTCATGGCCTTCGACGCCTACGCCCACGAGGACGCCCGCAGAATGTTCGCCCTCGCACTCACCTGCGCTGAGGAGGCCAACGACTGGCACCTCCGAGCCAAGGTGCTCTCCTCGATGGCGCGACAGTCCATCTGGTGCGGCGACGCCGACAACGGGCTGACCTTGGTGGAGTTCGCGATGGTGCGAGCCGACCGCCTGACCCCGGCCGAACGAGCCATGCTGCGCGGAGCCCAGGCACGCGCCTTCGCCAAGCTGGGCCGGACACAGGAAGCATTGAAGGCCGTCGCAGAGGCGGACACGGAATACGACCACATCCGTCCCGGTGAAGAGCAGCCCTGGATGCGGTACTACGATGCCGCCCAGCACTCAGGCGACACCGGCCACGCCCTGTTCGACCTGGTCATTCTCGACAGGACAACAACCGGCAAGCCGGCCAGCGACGCGATCGACAACAGGTACCTGGGCGAGGCGTCGACGAGGCTCGCGAACGCTGTGGCCGGCCACACCCCGGCTTACGTCCGCTCCCGCGCCATCAGCGGCATCA
Organism: Nonomuraea pusilla; assembly: GCF_900109355.1. Taxonomy (GTDB): domain Bacteria; phylum Actinomycetota; class Actinomycetes; order Streptosporangiales; family Streptosporangiaceae; genus Nonomuraea; species Nonomuraea pusilla. The sequence continues at coordinate 289,157 of NZ_FOBF01000001.1, read as the reverse complement.
AACTGGCCTCCCTCACCATGGCGACCGGAGATCCCGAGGAGGCGGCCTCCATCGGAGGGCGAGCCGTCACCGACGCCGGCACCGTGCGCTCCCGCCGCGCCCAGGACGACATGAAGGAACTCGCCAAGTTCTCTCTCCCCCACAAGAACCGGACACCCGTGGCCCTGCTCCGCCACCGCATCCGGGAGGCCGTCCAGACATGACCCAGACCAGCAACGCCGAGGCAGCCGCCTGGACCGTCCTCGACGCAGCCAGCCGCCGCGCCGGCCTCGACCCGTCGGGCGCCGAGCTGATGCGACTCGGCGAAAACGCCCTCTTCCGACTCCCCGGCGGCATCGTCGCCCGCGTCTCCCGCCCCGGCCAGCTCGCCGCCGCAAAACGCGAAGTAGCAGTGGCACGCTGGCTCGGAGCCAACCACGTACCCGCCGTCCAGACATGGCCAGACATCGACCAACCCATCGAGGTCGACGACCGAGCAATCACCTGGTGGCAAGAACTCCCACCCCACCGCCCCGGCACGGCCCTCACGGTCGCTACCGCACTACGCCGCCTCCACGACCTCCCCCCACCGACCGACTTCGACATCGGCCGCTTGGACCCGTTCGTACGACTCGCCGAGCGGATCGACCGTGCCACCACCCTCACCGAAGCGGACCGGGCGTGGATGCGCACCCACCTGGCTGAGTTGAAGACGCGTTATGCAGCACTGCCCGAGGGCTTGCCACAGACAGTGGTGCACGGCGACGCATGGATCGGCAACGTGGTGAGCACTAACGACGGCAAAGTCGTGCTGCTCGACCTGGAACGCTGCTCGATCGGCCCACCCGAATGGGACCTGACCTCCACAGCCGTGAAAGCATTCACCCTCGCCGGAATCACCAGCAAGGACTACGACATCTTCGTTCGCACATACGGGCACGACGTCACATCATGGGCCGGGTTCGAGACGCTCCGAGACACCCGCGAGTTCCGCATGACATGCATGGCCGCCCAGGTGGCAGCCGAAAACCCCGCCCGGCTCGACGAGGTGCTGCTGAGACTGGCCTGCCTGCGTGGCGAGCATGGCTCAAGACCGTGGATCTGGACAGCCGTTCCGTAGCGGCCTAGTCCTGGTTAGGTCGACTTTGTGGTCCCAAATGGCGGCCGACACCTGGCGAAGGCTTCGTGCGCGATGCTGGATGCGCTGCACCTCTTGCCGTAAGGTGTTCGTTCGGCTGCCTAAATCTCTCTCGTGACACCAAACAAAAGCCCGACACTGCAGAAGCGAGATCTGCTACGGCCCGAAGTAGATAGTTCCGTTCGCCGTCAACTGGCTATTGCGCCTATGCAACAGCGTTGCAAGGTCACCAGGTTCCGTGAGTGTGCGTAGGTCATCTGTTGTAATAACCAGGATGCGAATATGCCTGATGAGCGCGGCCGCCCCGATAGCGTAGGCGCGATCGCGATGCTGCCGATGGCCAGTAATCCCGTTAGCTGCAGCAAGGACTCCTAATGAGCAGCCTCGATCCACCATGACATTGACGAAGTATCCAAGAGTCGTACTATCGACAGGTTTCGACCAATTCTTGCATTCGACGAGGAAATTTTCTGGCAAGAGAGGCAGCCCTTGCTGTAGACGCATGTTGCTGACCGCCAGGTCAGCTTCCTCCGTGCCGTAGTGGTTCAGTGCATTCCGCGTCACCTCACACCCGGGAATTGATGATATCAGATAGGCAAGTAGGTTCTCGTAGTTACGTCCACGCCCCTCGTTCGTGCCTGCACCGCCTGCCCGCCTAAGATACGCTGCGATCCGCGCTTGATATATCCAGCTCATAGCACTGAGCCGCCATGTACAATCGCGTTCCGTCTGTTGCGCAGCACAGCCGCCAGCGTCTGCCCGCGCAGCAACTGTATGAGATCGGTGATCTCGAAACCAATGAGCAATGGCCATGGACTATCGGGCCATCGAACGGGACCAGGATCTATCGAGAAGCAAATTATGACGCCGAAGCTTGCACCCCGTTTGGCGATTTTGCCCGCCAGCTCAGCAAGGATTTGCTGCGCGACTCGCGGCTCTCGCAACAACTTGAATTCAAACAAAAGCGGATCGGGGAAGATGGTCTCTGTGCCACGAACCCATCCAGCCGCGTCGTATCCCATATCTTGCTTATTGCCCGCCTCTACGTCAGCTCCGCCGGCCCGCAACAAGCGCAACGCAATCTCCTCAAACAGGTACGCGGACTGATCCGATACAAGCTGCTGTTCTCGTAGGACCTCGAGATCGCGACTAATGGCGTCGAGCATATGATGATCTACCCTTGGCGGATCTTCCCCTACTGGCCTGAAGTCATTACTGATAACGCTGATAAACTGCTTGATTCGGGCAGCAAGCGTTGGCTGGTTTGTGAGAGAGACCCTCGCCAAAGGCAGCGGCGCCAGCGACGAGTCCACCTTCCGTGGCGGTTCCGCAATGAGCAGGACGGGGATATGTTTCCCGATGGCGACGCCGATGTCGAGGAAGAGTGCCGATGGTGTCTCCCAGCCGGAGCGGGCTGGGAAGACTGCCACAACAAAGTCAACATCGGGGAGCCAGTAGCCCGTCGCGTCTGCAGGCGGCGCCTGAAGGGCTCTCTCAGGGGTGACAACCTCCACGTTCGCCTCGTGTAGTGCTCTGTGAAGGGCCGATAGGTCACAGTGGTACTCGACTACCAGGTAGCAACGCACCAGAGCAGCATAGGTGTGTCCGCTGACAAAAACATACGGAAGCGACGATGCGGCGTGTGCTGCCAAGGCGTTCGGTCACTCAGGCGATTCAGCTGCACCGTCACGCAGTTCTACATGTAGTAGGCGTAGCGGGTGGCGATCCGGGCGTCGAACGGCACATGCTTGAGAATGGACCCGACCCGATAGGCAGTACGCAAAGTCAGCGGGTCACGTTCATCCAGCTGAGCGTTGTTCCAGTTCATCTTGGACAGGGCAAGGATGTCGGTGCCAGCGAGCAGCAGATCCGTGCCCCGTGACGCAGGCCGGATCAGCAGCGGTTGAGGGACGTACATACCGGGATAAGTGCGGAAATACGGCACCGAGCCGCGGGTGTACAGCAGCAACGAACGTGCGTCCAACTGCACCGTGGTGCCACGCAACGGCGGGAGTTGTCCCGTGCGATACAGGTGCGGGGCCCCGCGCCTCTGGATCCACAGCATGTCTACATGATCGATATCGCGCTCGTCGGCAGCTTCGTGGAATCCGTCGATTTCTCCCGGCGTGAAGCTGGAGGTCTTGTGCACAACGATTCGCGCGGGCTGGTGCCCATGAGTACTGCGGTATTCGGCCAAGGCGTCCAACAACAGCCGCCGGGCGTCGGAGAGCACCAAGTGTGGCTGGCGGTCACTCTTGGAGATCTGCGCGGTCCCGCCACGTACGACGACGCCGTCACCGCGCTCGTTGAAGACCTGGGCAACGGCGGTGTGCAACTCCTCGCCGCTCGCAGCGCGGTAGAAGCTTACGCCGATGTAGCAGGTGGCCAAGTCCGAGCTGTGGCGCTTCATGCGCCAGGGTGTCCCTCCAGCCTTGTAGTACAGGGCGGTATGGAGATTCCAGGCTCTGGTGGCTTCGTCTTGCAGGAGTCGAACGCCCTGGCCACCGGTCCTAGTCGGGATCCCGGTCCAGGTCTCCCTGCGCATCAACTGCAGCGGCGCCGGCAGCGTGAGCGTGGCGGCTTTGAGCAGGTCGTGGAAATCGCCTCCGGCCTCACGCTCTTCCGGCTCCTCCTCGTTTTCGCCCGTGCCATCCGCCGACAGCCGTAGGTTTTCACGGTCATTGAGCTCCTCGGGACGGGCACAGATCACGACGCGGCAGCGCCCGGTCTCGGCCAACGATCGAGCGGCATCCGCGTAGATCTCGACCGCATCGGTGGTAGCAGAGACAGCGTCGGCGCGGGACAAGCGCCGTAGTTGGCGTTCTGGGATCTCGCGGATAAGAGCGTCGTCGAAGACGAGCTCAGCGCCGAACTCGGAGTCGAGGCTGAAGCCCGGAAAAGGTTGGTGCAGGTTCTCCTGCCCGGGCTTCGTCTCCTTGGCCTCGATCGGCCCCTGGCAGCGCTGCAGCCAGTTCCGTATGCCATCCATCGCCTGAGCAGAACCGACCAGGGCGACTGAGATCTGGTGCGGCGCAGACGGGGAGTCAGCGTCGGCCGGACCGAATACGCTGATGCCGTGGCGGGGATCAATGTGGCGGTTTCCGGCACGGAACTCCAACTCTGGCTCGTGCAGGACGTGCGCTTTCATCGCGGCAGCTCCCACAGCCCCTCGGTCAGCCCGTTCACGGTCGGCTGAGGAGTGGGTTCTTGGGGAATCCAGATCATCTCGTCGATCGCGGCATCACAGTCCAGCTCCAGCAGCTGGCCGAATCGAATGCGCTCATCCCGTCTGCTGAACAGAGTGTCCTCACCTTGCAGGTAGTCGGCCCAGGCCCGCACGAGTTGATAGACAGCGTTGTTGCGTTCCATGCGCTTGATCTTTTTGACGTACTCGGCGTCGTACAGCGAGTCACGCCGACCGTCGGTGGTGAAGTGATAGGTAGGGTTGATCTCCAAATACCACTGCTCGCTCCAGCGGCGGAAGTACAGGCCAGCAGCGTAATGGCGACAATAGCTGATCTTAGTTTCGTCATCCTTACCGAAGTAGGGGGTAAAGAAGCTGCGTCCGCGGCTGCCCCGATAGCGACCCTTGATCTTCCGGTTGGAGCGGTCTGGCGGAGCTTGCATGAAGACGACCTTCTTTTTCGGATGCCAGACCAGTTCTTGATGATGCGCCGAACGCAGCGTGAAGTTCAGCAGCGATACGAAGCGCCGTTGCAGGTCGTGATCCTCGGTGCTTGCCCAAGTCTCGGTCGGGACGGATCTCACCGGACCGTCGCACAGCACGGCCAGCGGGCCTTCATCCAGTCGAGAAAGTGAGAAGACCCGCCCAGCTGCCAGGTAGAAGCCGCCCTCGAAATTGTTGCCGTTCGAGCGCATCCGCTCCCAGGCTTCACCGCGGTCGCGGCATGGCGTCGATGCCTCATAGATAAGCGGAGCGAACCCCTCGACAGTGAGCAGGTTCGAGACGAGTTGCTCACTGCCCTCAAGCCGCGGCAGCGGCTCCCCGGCCGGCACACCCATGGCCGACAGCCGGCTGAAGGCGTTGGGGTCGAAGCGATCCGCAGTCTTGTCGAACTGCACGATGCGCCGCACCCTGCGCTCGGGGTCGGCGAACCACGTATCGATACGTTTCCACCACGCCTCCTGGATACGAAGGTCCACACAGATCAGCACTACTGGGCGGCCCAGTCGGAGCCAGTAGTCGATGTGGTCGGCCTTGCACGGGAACTTGAACCCGGTCGCCGTCTCGCCCGGAAACCCGACTTCCGTGGCCTTCACCTGAGCTAGGACGGCGACCCCGGTGACCTCGCGGTCAGCAGCCACGAGCTCGATCTGACCGTCGATCGCGAAGTCTCGCCGAGTGTCATTCCACACGTGGCCGGCATCGGAGACGGCCTTATCAACGAAAGCTTCGCCTCGGTATCCGGCCCGCTGCTGGTCGCTGCGCTTCGGCACCTGATTACCGCTTCGACACGGGCGCAGGTGTACACGCCGTCTGGTTGAATCCGGTTGACCGACGTCGCCTCGCATCAAAGTCCCACGCCATGCGCTGATCCTTCGCTGTCTAGCTGATGGGCTCGGCCCACAGCATAGGAGACCCCACTGACAATTACGGATGGCAAAGGCGGCAGCCGACAGAGGGACGAGCGGCAATCGGCTGGGTCACCACGTCGGCAGCCGAGTAGTGCCACCATCATGAGGATGCATTAGTGTCGCGCACACTCCACAGGCATCGGAATCCGCTATACTAGCTGCTTTGGCGCCCAATTGCCCCAAGGGATGCCACCAGTCGCCAGGGACACGAAAACGGCATATGTGTCGCATCCGAAGCATAGAGGCAGCCGTTATGTGGGAATTTTCCGGCGTTAGCTGTTGCGCTGGCGATCCGCGCCATACGGCAGAATAACGTCCTCGCGAGCAAGAACGTCGGCAAGGTTCAACATGAGTTCCACGAAAATCCTGCGCGAATCGATCGAAGCCGCGTCTGCGATGCCCCAATCCTGCATCAGGCGTCGCGTCATCTCCCTGTCTTCAGCGCTGGCGATATTCAGTTTCAGCTTGAGCAGAGATGCGTAGGTTTCTGGAAGTGCCCTCAAACGCAGCTCCATCCGCTGATTTGCCGTTCGGCTTTGCGGCGTGTGTTCCTCGGCGATGGTCAGGGCATAGAGATCCCCAATCTCCTGGAGCTGACGGATGACGAAGTCGCGACGTTCCTGTCGTCGCTGCTCGTCTCGCTGCTGCTGTAGTCGTGTGTCGGCTGTGGCCCGTTCTTCGCGCAGACGCCGGTCGGCGTCCTCGCGATCCTGCTCACGCTCTTGGTCGCCGGCTTCCTTGTCCGCCACTCTTCGAAGTGCTTCCACGCGCCAGCCGACGAGCGCGATGACGAGGGCGGCGATGACAGCAGCAACGGTGCCCCAGCCCTGCAGATGATCCGTGAGAGGTACCGGATCCGGATCCTTAACCACTGTGATGGTCACAGTGGCGGTGGGCTGAGGCGCGCTCGACTGCTTAAGGGTCGTGGTCACGCTGGGCAACGGTGACGATGGCGCGGCGGGAGTCACTCAGCACCTGCACTTTTGGTCCCGGCCGGGCGGCCACAAGCTTGTCCTAAGTCATTCACCGGTTAGCCTCCTTGCCTAAGCGTAGGGCGGGCCTGTATTGGTTAATGCTCCGATAACGCCGACCACTCCCACGACCATGGGGCCTACCCGTTCCATGCCCTCGCCCCCAGTATGAGGGCGCCTGCGCACGACTTTCACCGAGAGCGACCGTGTCTGACACTCGTAGCGTTTCCAGCGGACCGGAACCCGCGCTCGTTAGGCGGCGCGGCGGCCTGTCAGCCGGCGAAGCGCTCAAGCATTGCCTACTGTCGGTGGGGCGCCTCAATCCAGTCGTTGACACAGTGATCGTTCCCAATGCGTCCCCAGCGAAAGCCAGGAAGCACGACGTCGGTCATAAAACTGCAGGTAGATGGCATGATAGCCCCCTGTCGCTCATCGGACTCCTAAAGCGGGTGCCGCAGGTTCGAATCCTGCCGGGGGCACTCTTCAGATCAAGCATTATGGCCTCTGACCTGCGGCTCCTCAGCCGCAGGTCTTTTGCTTACTGGACCTTGATAGGTCGCCGAGCGCCCCCATGTGCAGCCGTAGGACCATGATCAGGGGACAGACGGGGGACGATCTTGAGTGCCTTCCTCCAGACCAGGCCCTAATTCTGGGGGCATCAGGCCTCCGGCAACCCGCTATGGCTGCCGGCGCCGCTTGCCTTTGGGGCCAGGAGGGCGCGGATGATGGCGGCGCGATGGTCTCAGTACAGTGTCGGAGTGGCAGGTGAGCAACTAAGCGCTCGGGTGGATGCCTGGATCTGGTCGGTGCGGCTGACCAAGACTCGCTCGATCGCGTCTGATGCCTGCCGGGGCGGTCACGTCCGGGTCAACGGGGTGCGGGTCAAGCCCGCGCAGGTCCTCCGGGTCGGTGACGAGGTCCGGCTGCGGCACGAGGGCCGAGAACGCATCGTGGTCGTCTCCCGAATCATCACCAAGCGCGTCGGCGCCGCCGCGGCCGCCGAGTGCTACGTCGACAAGAGCCCTCCTCCCCCTCCCCGTGAGGAGGCCGTGACGGTGGCCGTCCGTGCTCGTGGCGCGGGTCGTCCCACCAAGCGCGAACGCCGCAGCATCGACAAGCTGCTCGGGCGCCCGGCAGTTGAGGAGCGACGCCGCCAGGCTCGCCCCGAGTGAGCGGCATGCCGCATGGGACTGGATGCGCGAGTTCTTCGCACCCACCTCACCGGCGCTGTTATCTGCCGATCTTCCGCCGTCAGGAACAGCGCCGCCGAGTTGGCGCTGACAGTGTCGCCGGAGCCCTCGAGGCGCCGGGGGGCCGGGTTTCTATACCGGAGGAGTAACGGGCCCAGCTTCGTCGCGCCGGGCACACGCCCGACGCATCTACACGACGTGCTTGAGCACCTATTCGGGGTCGTGCAGTGCAGCGGACAGGTTTCCGGTGCGTAGCTCTTGCTGTTCGACCCATTTCTTTCCCTCGGCGGCGATTCCTTCCAGAACGTGGAGGGTGTGGGGAAGGCCTGCGGCGTCCAGCGACACCTCGGACACCTCGCCAGGTTTCTCGCCCTGCTGTAGCTCCTCCATCCCTGAACTCACCTCGACGCGGATCTCATCGCCGTTGACGAGGGTGAGCTGGAAGGTGCGCTCGTCGTTGTCCGCCTGGCTGACCCGTACGGAGGCGACCGCTTCGAAGCGGTAGTTGAGCCGCTGCCGGTCGTGGAACGTACCCTTCAAAAAGTCGAGCGTGACGGTGAGCTGGCGCACTCCTTCCTGGGTGACGAGGAAGACCAGGAGTTGGTACTTCTTATACCGCCACGGCCCCTTACTCAGTCGTGCACGTTCGCTTGACCGAGCGGGAGCCTCGATGAAGGCGTGGGCGATGACACCACTCATGGTCAGCCTGTAATGCCGCAGCGCCTCCTCAAGGAGCACTTTCCTGTCGCAGTCCAGCCAGGTGGCCATTTCCTCGTCCCGCGGCTTGTCCGCCAGCCTCTCCCGCCACCTGGCATGGGCATGCATGTCGGTCTGCCAGGTCCTGATGTTTTCAGCCTCCTCTGCGGCGTATCGGCGACGCTCCAGAACGATGTGAACCCACGCGCGGGTGCCGATCCAACCGGAGATCAGCAGGAGGAGAATCGTGCCCATCGCGCGCAGAGGCTCGACAAGCACGGCACCGCTCATCGCCCAGCCGCCTCCACTTGCGAGAGTTAGGAGTCCGAGTATTGCCAGAGCCTTCGTGCGCCCAGGGGTTGCGAGTTCCTTGCGATAGCTCCACAGCGTGCCTTTCTTGCGGCGGGCACTGGCGTCGCTTGCGCGATGCCGAATGAGCCAGGCGATCTTCTCGACGCCCCCTGATGTACCTCCGTAGACCGCTGTGATCTCGTCACGCAGGCTCTGGCGGATGCCTGCGGTTTCGGCCCGCCAGTTGTCACGGTCCACACCAGGCGGAAGGTATTTAGCGAAATAGAAATTGATCCGGTGCTCGGCCCTTTTCGCGAAACTGCCGCTCTCGGCCTTCGTCTTAGGCCCCAGGTACTCCCAGTCTTTGGCGCGACGGCGTACGACGCGGAAGCGCCAGTCCACGGCGTTCCGTACGCCGACGTAACCGCCGGCGATGCTCAGCACGGAGGCGAGCATGAGGAGAATGCGGCCGCTCTGCAGGATCAGGTAGCCGAGGTGGGCTGTCGCCGTGATCAGCACAGCGGTCGCCGTCACAGCTTGGGCCCAAGTCCTTATAGGGGTATCGGGCGGATGTGGGGCTCGGGGCAAGGGCTTCGCCGGCGCCGGATGGAAGAACTTCCAGATCCGGTCCTTTCGTTCGCCGGCCATCTGCTCCGTCTTCGCCTTCGTCAGCGCGCGGCGCCACAGGTGGTCTTCGATTGGGCCGTCGAGGTACAGCTCCAAGTGCTCCAAGATCAGGCTGCGTTGCGGTTCGCGGAGCGCGTCGAGGTCTTTGATGACGACGCGGATGTCCTCCTCAGCCTTACCCGCCGACTCCAGAAGACGGTCAATGATGCGTACGCCGTCCCGCCAAGGATCCTCGCCCGAGAGCCGCATGATGGCGTGCCGGTCTCGTAGCTGGACAGTCTCCTCTTTGGTCAGCTCGTGGCGCGTCCGGCCGCTCACCATGGCGAGCAACCAGAAGAAGTAGACCTCGTTGGTGGCGTAGCCAACCATGGCCTCGCGGATAAGTTGCCGGGCAGGTCCCGGCATGCGGCCTTTCAGGAAGGAGACACCAGCCCGGAACTTGATCTCGGGTGGATCCTGCGGTGTCGTCATGTAGATGGTGTCGACGTGTACTGTCCCTGCCTGAACTCCCACGTAGGAGTCTGTGGCCACGTTCTTGATGCGGTGCCCTGGATCTGTCATGACAGGGATTGGGCTAGGGCGATGATGACGGTAAGCTCCGCCGCCAGTGCGGCCACGTCGCCTACCAGCCCGCGAAGCTTCTTCAGTGCCAGCATCAGCGTGTTCTTGCGATCCGGCGTCTTCGTCTCCAGCGCCTGGTCGACCGTGACGAGCTCTGCCTCGGCCGCCTTGTACGTCGACTCGTCCAGATGTCCATCAGCCCATGCCTGCGAGAGCCGCGTACGGAAATCGGCCAGCGCCTCGGGCAAGTTCGTCGGCCGGGACGTCTCAGGGGTGATCCAAACCCCGCCGTGCACGGTGCCCGCCTGCACTCCCACGCGGGCGTTCCCCGTAGCGATGTTCCTGGTGGTCTCGGGCATGGTGGTGCTCCTTGTCGTGGATTCTTCGGTGGACAACTCCTCGGCCAGAGCCGCGGCAAAGGTGGCTGCGTTGGCGACAGCTCGCTGCTGCCACTGTTCGCGGTCTGTGGCTTCTTTGGTGCCGTCGGCCCGGTCGCTGATTCCCCGGATGACGACAACGGGCAGCGCCCTGTTCAAGTGGCCGGCCTGCGCCACGCCGGCGCCTTCCATCTCGATCGCTCGTGCGTCGTTGAAGTGATCGTCGATCCAGTGGGCATGCCTGGAACGCCGGGAGTTCAGAACCACCTCCCCCGCGGCGATTGGCCCGAAGTGCACGTTCGGGCGCGGGTCGAGATCCCTAGCCCAGTAACCTGTGCGGTGCAGGTGCCGGGCGATCTGGTCGGCGGCGTGCGAGGTCTCCCAGACGCGGGGACGGCTCTTGCTGCCGTCGTCTTGGTCGGTGCCGCCATGGAAGGCGTAGATGTGCGTGGCCACCACGACATCTCCGAGGGCGATGTGTGCCTGCAGTGCCCCGGCGACGCCCACAAAGAGGAGAGCCGCCGGTCGGAACTCGGCGATGGCGCGTTCGGCCAGCACCGCAGCGGAAAGGTTGCCCTTGCCCACGTGTGCCAGGACTACCTGGCATCGCCCGGCAGCCAGCCGGCCCACCTCGAAGCGGGTGCCTTGGGGATGCCGGTGCGGGCGCAGGTCGACCAGTTTCTCGCGGACCGCCTGGTATTCCACGTCTAGGGCTGTGAGGATCACGACTGGGCTCACTGCACCGGCTCCTTTCCGTTCGGGGAGTCGACGGGACGGATCATGGGGGGGTAGAGGACCTCTCGAGGGCCGGCTCTGAACAGCCGGGCCGGTCGCCCGGTCGCAGCCTTGCGCGCTGAACCGGCCGGGAGGATGAACCCATCGGTTTTCTTGATCTTGCGGTAGAAGTTCCGCGGGTCGAGCGGCATGCCCCACACCGCCTCGTACACGTCCTGAAGCTCGGTGATCGTGAACGTCGGCCCGCAGAAGGCCGTTGCGAGCGCTGAGTGCTCGAGCTTTGCTCGGGCGCGCTCGATGCCGTCTGCGACGATGCGGCGATGATCGAAGGCGAGCCGCACATCGCCGGAGAGCACCCGGTCGGTGGGATGCCAACCGGCGTCGGCGGCGTCCGTGCCAGCGGTCGGCTCGGGCAGCCTTGGGGCGATGGCCAGGAAGGCGACGCTCACCACGCGGCCGCGGGGGTCACGGTCAGGGTCGTCGTAGACGCCTAGCTGCTCCAGCCGAAGGGTCTCGACGTCCAGGTCGGCCTCCTCCGCCAGCTCCCGATGAGCCGCGGCTACAAGACCTTCCTGTGAGTGCTGCAGAAAGCCGCCCGGTAGCGCGTGTGCGCCCTTGTACGGCTCGATGCCGCGCTCGACGAGCAGCACATGCAGCCGCGAATCACGCAAGGTGAGGATCACCAGGTCAACGGCGAGCAATATGGCGGGCGGCTCCCATCGGTCGTCGCTCATGGCCAGACTCTATGTTTTTGTCAAACTGACAAAAAGTAGCGCCGTGGTTAGCTTTAGCCACCCACCGGTGATGCCGGCTGTTGCACTCTTGCGACTGTGGACCGTGCTGGTCACCCGGGACAGACATACAGAAGCGCCTGCTTCATGCCGCGTGCTGCGCTTCGGGTGTTGATCAGGCCGTCATGGTAGGCCGCCCCTCCGACATTTCAGTGTCAGCCGTGCTGGTGTTCCAGCCGGTAGGTCCTGGGAGTAGGCGAGTGCCCCTGCATCGAGTCGCCGACGTACGTAACTGCGGCTTTCGGACCGAACAGCCGAGAGCCTCAGCCGCGGGCGGGCGTGCGGAAGACCTGGCGGCTGTGCCAGCCGATGTGTTCCGCTTCGACAGGGTCCATGCCGGGCTGGGGATTTCGGGTGGGCTGCCCTGCCAGGGAAAGCACCATGTCGAGGGAAGACTGCGAGCGGCCGACGAATCTGGCCGAGACGGCAATGGTGTGCTCCGCGGTCAGCCCAAGAACGCCCTTGTCGAACAGTTTGTGGTGGATTGCGCATAGGCACAGGCCGTTCGCCACGTCGTCGGGCCCGTCGAAGGCCCACCAGCGCACGTGCGCCGCGTCCAGGCCCACCACCGCGCCATCCAGCCAGCCGTCATAGGAGCAGAATGCGCAGCAGTACTCGTACGCCATCAGCACCCGGTCACGGAAGCCAGGGTCACGACGTACAGCCGACTGCTTCCTGATTTCTCCAGTCGTTTCGAGCGCCTCCAGGTCCAGACCGGCCAGCATGCACAGGTCTGCATGCAGGGACGGGGCGAAGTTGGCGTCCAGCAGGTAGCGGGCGATCCGCCCCAACAGGGCAGGCTCGTCCGACAGGGCGCGGACCAGGTCGGGGTGGAGGCGGCCAGTAGCCTGACTGTCACGCAAGCGGCCCAGTTCCGGGCCCGGACTGCCCGTGCCATGGCGGGTCTCGACAAGCCAGAGGCCGTCGTTCGTCAGGTGGTGGAAAGGGTAGCCAGGGCTGGTATCGCGGGGCGGCCCATATTCCTTGAGCAGTTTCCTGAGCTCGGCCTCGGCGGCGCTGAACGGGATGGGGCGATTGCCGTGCTGCTGGAAGCGTCCCAGGGCGTACAGGAGGAGGAGCGGTTTGTGCGGCGCCCGCTCACCGCCTCTGGTCCAGCGCCGGATCTCGGCAACCCGCTCGATCCAGTCCACCATGGTCGGCCAGTGTAGAGCGATCTGGCGGCCCAAGTCAGCAGAGATCCCGCCGGCTGGCTTTCAGACACCCGCGCTCCTTGATGCAGGCGTCTGGGCTTTCGGAAGCTCCAAGCTGAGCCGAGGCGGACCCCACCCGAGCTCTTGAGGGCTTTAAGCTACCCTCAGGTCAGCCGCGAAATCGCGTGGAAAAATGCCACTCGAAGTAGCGGCGGCTGTTCTCTGAGAACGAAAGACACGGGCGCCCCGCGAGGTCCGCAAGACGCTCAGCAAGCGTCCCATTTTCCTCTATCGCAGACGACACAATCCTGCCATCCGGGCCAACAGAGATATAGCCCGCTTCATAAAGGGCATCACAACCGAACTGACATGCCGGCATCGCTATATTGACCAGATCGCGACGTTCTTCGTCAGTACAGAGACTCCGCATCTTGATATGTGCGGCGACTAGAAAGCGGACCGGGTAGGCATCACCGCAGAGAGCACATGTTGCAACAGTGGCAGAGCCAAAAAGAAGCTGACGTAAGGTGGATTGTTCACGGCGCTGCGCGGCAGTCACGGGGCGACTCAGATCGCCCTCGAAAGTGATGGGCTCTTGACGTTCTGCAGGCGCATCAGAGGTAGTAAGAGAGCGCACAGCAATGACTGGCGGCGTCCCATCTACCAGCTCAACTCCTGGGAGAGTGAGCAGGACTGCTCCGATAAAGGAACTACGGTGTCCAACCTCGGCCGGATGAATCTCCACACGACCTGTGGTACGGAGAGTTACGAGCGCAGCCTCTACTTCAGCGATTGGCACTCGTTGCCCGTTCGGCGAGCGTTCCGTTACCACGACGACATGCAAGGACTGCACGTCAATGATGCGATTACGCCGTCCATGAACCGTTAGAATGTCGCGGCCAAGTAGCCGTCGGAGAAGTTCAGCGGCGCCATCTTTCGCCTCAGCGGGTAGCACGACAGGCGCGTCTGAAAAAAGATCACCATAACGTTCTATGAACCGCTTGAAAAAGCCATCGTCTACCCTAAATAAATACCCTTGCTTCACACCGCCGTCGTATTTGAATGGTCCATCCGACGAGTGGCCGGTGCGCCAGACTTCGGGAATGTTTGATAGTCGAACTACCTGCAACGCCTCCCGATAGACGGTCCGCACAAGTCTGCCGTCCCCACTCCAGAGACCGGGGATTTCCCGAGGGCGTCGCGCAGGAATTGCGGCGGTTGTTACCAGACTAAGCGCTCTCACTTGGGAGGCATAGTGGATAACCGTGTCGCCTGGACGCACCTCCGTCATTGTTTCCCAGTGCGATTGGCGTCTACCGGCCTGGGTACGGGTAGGCGCCCAGAGGATCCCAGCCTCTAGCTCCTGACGGAACGAATGACCTTGATTGACCCACCAGTACGCCATACATCGGGTCCCTTCTCGATCGCCGGATCCCGCCCGAAGCCCGATCAGATGGGAGGCGGTTTGAGATGATCTTGAGAGCTGTGGCCGATTATACGGTGATTCGTGACAAGTTGGCGGACCATGAGCTGGTCGTCCAGTCGCTGTCCTTCTTGAGGAGGAACGCTTCATCTCTCGCCAGAGACGTCGGTTCACAGCCCAGATCCGCCAGCAGCCAAGAGATGGGGGACTCAGCTGATTGGGAGGAACTGAGGGCCACTCACCAATGATCAAGTTGGTGCGCGCGGCAGCGCTTCCACAGGATGGCCGAGCCTTCGGTGATGGATGCAATGGCACCCCGGCCGCGGTCGCCTGCCGCATCCTGACACTCTCGGTGTCCGGCTACTCCGCCTGTCGGGACCCAACGCCCCGCCGCGCGTGATCCGCCACGTCTGGCTGACCGGTCTTATCCCGGCAGACCCGACAGCAGCTACAGCGCCTACCGAGCATCTTTATGGTGATGCTGTGCAGCCTCTCGCTCTCTTTGATCTCGACCGGACTCTTATCGACCTCGACGCAGCCTTCCTCCGGTGGGCTAACGAATTCGCCGAGCAGCACCGGCTGGGCCACGAGGGCGCCGACTGGTTGGCAAACTTGGATCGAGCAGGCCACCCGCACAGGGACGTCTTCTTTGGCAAGGTGCGCGAGCACTTCCGCCTGCCCGAGACGACCGAGGAACTGTGGGCGGCCTACCGCCGACGGATGCCGCACCTCGTACGGTGCTACCCGGGTGTCATGGATGGACTGGCCGAGCTGCGCGCGTCGGGGTGGCGTGTAGGCATCGTCACCAACGGCACAGCCGACAACCAGCTCGGGAAGCTCCGCCACACCGGCCTCGCCGACGCCGTGGACGGCTACGCGGTGTCCGGCGTCGAGGGCGTCCGCAAGCCCGACAGCCGTCTGTTCCACCTCGCTGTCCAGCGATGCGGCGCCACCCCCGCCGAGGGTGGCTGGATGGTCGGGGACAACCTCGTCGCGGACGTCGAGGGAGCACAGGCGGCCGGCCTGCGCGCTATCTGGATCAACCGCGGAACCTGGCCAGGCCACCGCCATAAGGCCGACCACACCGTTTCGGACATCGCTGAAGCCATCGCCATCATCCGGCAAGCGCACGAGTGAGCCCATGCCGCTTTGGCAGTTCTGCTCGACGGGCCCCAGATCGCCGCTTATCGTCACATTGATTCCACAGACAGTCGTCCTCAACGATCCAGAGGGTCTCGGCGACGATGGCGACACAGGAACAGATCAACGCTGCCCGGCGCACGATCGAGCAGCTACACGACCAGCACGCCTCCGACGTGCGAAGGCTCATCGGCCTACTCGAAAGCGGGGCGATGAAAGGCAAGGCCGCCGACAAGCTGATCGCCGACTGCCACGCTTGGGAAGCGGCCTACAAGGGCGTCTTCCGCCGGGCATTGGCGCTGGTCGAATCCATGCCCGCACAGCCGGAGACCGCGGAGCAACGCTCTGATCCGCTGGGGCTGGGACCTGGCCGATTACCCTCGCAGACATCCGGGACGCCCTACCGATGAGCCCACCTCCAACCTGCATCGGCATCGACCCGACCCTGATGACCCAGCTCATCAACGAGATCAAACGCCTACAGCAGTCGTGGGCAGAGGTCGACGCCCGGATCAACAGCGCGTTGCAGGCGGTCGGCACGAGTATGTCCGGGCCAGGCCTGCTGAAGGACATCGGCGCGCAGATCGCAGAGCGCGTCCCCGACCTGCAACGGCGCCTGGACCTCATCATCGCCACCCAGAAGATCAGCCTCGACAAGGGCGTCATCTGGGCGGACGAGTCCCTGTGGGTCTCGTACACACCGGCCGGCGGTGCGGCTGCCGCTAAGACGGTCGCCGACGAACTACGCCAAGCTCGGCAGAACTTCCCGTTCCTGCAGCGACCCCTCAGCGACAAGACCCTGGACGAGCTGGAGAAGCATCGAAACGACCCATACTTCGCCGTCGCATTCGCCAAGGAGATGCCGCCAAAGGAACTCAAGGCGCTCCTGACGGACCTCGATCGTGCTCAAGACAGCAACCAGGATCATGACGCCACAACGGATGTCGGCCGGCTGATGAAGGCCGTTGGATCCATCTTGGGAACCGCATCCCGGGGCGTCGGCGACATGAAACTGCCCAAGGACTACGTCGATCAGCTCATCGCCAACGAGGATGCGCGGCACAGCCGTATCGTCAACGACCTGCTGAGACACGGGACCTTCGACGACGCCTTCCTCCTCGACCTGGCGAGAAAGGTCTACGACAACGCGCAACAGGATCGAGCGAACCAGACAGACATCATCACCTTCCGCTCCGGACTGGCCGCAGCCCTGGCTAACAACCCCCGCGTCGCGCAGGACTTCTTCGCCGACCCGGCACGCAAGCCGCTCGCCTTCCTCATGCGACAGAACAACTGGGCCGGCGGCAGCCGAGACCTCGGTCGCGCAATCGAAGCGGCCACCATGACATACCGGGACAACACCCAGCCTCCGGAAACTTCTCGCGGCTACAAGTCAGCCCTGATCGCATCCTGGGCCGTCCACTTCTGGTCAGATCCGAAGGCTCAGTGGGTTCTCCCCGACACGCGCCAGAGCGCTGCTAGGGTACTCGCGGCCTATATCAGCGATGTCCAGCGTGTCCCTGGGAACACGGGTAAGGAAACCATGGGCGTCACTCCCTTGGCAGATCCGGACCCCAACCTGGCCGGCAAGCAACCGTACGGCGCACTGTTCGAAGCCGCCACCATGAAAAACATGATGACGTGGGCATTCACGGACCCTGAGGCGCTCAAGACAGTCGTCGAGGCGCAGGGAAGATACAGCCTGATGGTTCTCGACGCCCAAGCGGCCGAAATCAAGGCCGCAAACGATCAGGCACTACGGAAGTGGATCCACGAAAACCCGGGCGCCACGAAGACCGAAATTTCGGCACAACGTCAGAAGATTCTAGAAGATAGCATGACCAGCGGTGGCGCTGAGGAGTTCAAGGCCAAGGTACTCGCTCTCAGCCAGTCGCTTCACCTCGTCGTTGACGCCGGAAACCTGGCCGACATCAAAGAGGCAGACAGGAAGGACAAGGCGCGCGAGGCGTTCAAGGACGCGTTGGCGAGCACTTTGAAACTTGTGCTGACACCGGCGGGTGATGCGACAGTAGCCGGATACGAGTGGATCGAGAGCAACATGGGCGACCGGATCAAGTTCGAGGACGGCAAGAAGGCGCGCGAGATCGCCGAGAGCACCCTTATCGAGAGCCAGAACCTCTTCAAAGACCTGACGGCTGGCGCGATGATGCGACATGGGCTGTTTGGAGATGAATCGTCTCCCGGAAGCACACATCCACATGCCTTCGAGAACTACGCCAAGGGATCGCCTGGAGATTTTCTATCGGCCACAGGACAGCTCATCCCACGAAGTGCCATGAACGCCACACAAGAATATGCGTATTTGGAATGGTTACAGCACTCCAAGGCGTCACGTATATTTCACGACACAGACAACGCCGTTCAAAGTGGATTCAGGCCACCAGCCCATTCTTATCCCGAGGCTGACGAATGAAAACACGATCAATGGCCTCGCTCACGCTGGCTGCCGCTTTGCTCATAGTAGGGTGCTCATCTCCTCCCCCGCCTCCGCCGGATCGGCGCCCCTTGGGCGACATCATGGCGGAGCCCCGTGAATGTGGAGTGATCTCGCACGACGTTATCGCCCTGGCGACGGGGATGAGCGAGTTCTATGCAGACGGAACGGAGTCCGTGGAACACTTCGCCTACTGCATGATCAGTAGATCCCCAAGTGTGTCCGAGCCGACCCGCATGCTGATCGAACGACGCGCCCCATCGACTTCCACCCTCCAAGGGCTTGAGGCAAGAAGGATCAGCGACAAGGGCACCGCCCTACCGCCGGAAATAGGTCCTGGATTCAGCGCGCCGATAAAAGGCAAGGACGGCGAATCCGTGGGAGCCTACGCGATTGCTTGGACGCCCGACGGCGGCAAGACCCTGACCGTTTCGATCGCCCGTGGCGCTCCAGGTCGCGATCACCAAGCTGACGCTGTCGAGCTCGTGAGACAACTAAGGCCGGTTCTGCTCTCTTCACCGCGCAACTGAACTCGATCCGCCCGCCCAACGGCGTCCGTTAAAGGGAACGACCCCAGCCGTAGCCGGGGCCGCATCACCAACCATGACGTTATACGTCGAGGGCGCTGTGAATCTTGCTGTTGACGTGGTCTTGTTCGCCGTCGATGCATTTGGCGTACACGCGCAACAGCACGTCGACGCTGTGCCCCGCACGCTTGGCAACCTCCGGCGCTGGGACGCCGGCGTTCAGCCAGAGGGACACAGCAGCGTGCCGCAGATCGTACGGCCGGGCCGCCAACGATGAGGCGACCTGTGCCGGAGTCAGCGCCAGCCTGCGAGCTTCCTGCCAGACGTAGGAGTAGGCCGAACTGGAGTACGTGCCACCGGTGCCCGTCTGGAAGATCCTCCCGTCCTCGGCGGTCCCGTGCTCGGTGATGTGTTCGCGGAGCATGGCGACCAGGACGGGCGGGATCGGGATCTCTCGCGTGTCCTTGTCCGCGCGGTGCTTCAAGCTCCTCGACTCGTGGGTCTCGCCGGAGTTCGACCAGCGCTTCGTGCCTTGAGGACGTGCCCGCTCCAGCACGATCAGGCCCCATCCGGACTCCGGCAGGTTGCAGTTCCTCAGCCGAAGGTCTGCCGCTTCCTCTGGCCGCAAGGCGGCGTAGTACATGCAGGCGAACAACGCCTTGAGCCTGCGGCCACGCTTGCGCCCGACCTTCGCGACCGCCTCCAGGAGCTGACGCGCCTGGGCCGGGCTGACCACCGTGCGCGGGTCGACGACCGTCACCGCTTTCGGAGCCGTCCATTTGATCTCGTCCAGCGGGTTGCTGGGGAACACCTTCAACTCGACCGCATGCTCCAGCAGATGGTGCAGGACAGCCCGCTTCCGGCGCACCGTGTTCGCTCCCGCGGGAGAGCCGGCGAAGGTGACGGCGATGGCGTCCAGGGTCCCTCGCAGGATGCGGGCCTCCCCGAGGGACGCCAGTGAAAGCGATGCCTTCTCCAGCCACCGCAAGGCCGCGGCCTGTTCTCCGGTTAGAGGGGACCGCCGCTTCTCAGGGAGGAGGGCATGGTTTCTGAGGACGTCGCGCAGTTCCTCATCACCAGGCCGTCCCGGAATGTCAGCCACCAGCGCGGGGATCAGTGACAGGAGGGCATAAGCGTCGGTCTCGCGCGTTCGGGCCGCCGAGGCGTTCCAGCGGCGGAGTACGTACGTCTGGGCGAACTCCAGAAAAGACGGCCCACGGGACTCCTGTGCGAGCATCGACGCTGGCAGCCCGGTGGCGATGTCGAACTCCTCCCCCGACTTGGCCGCCTGGCGGAGGTCCGACAGGAAGGCGTTGGCCAGTCCCTTAGTCCGAAAGCTCTTGGACCTGGCCTTGCCCGCCACCCGCCAGCGCGCCACGTAGATAGGGGTTGCCCGGTCGGCGCGGTACTGGACGCCGCCGAGTTTCACGTCGTACGTGGTGCTCATGCGACCTCCCGCCGCGACTCGAGCCAGGCCAGGAGATCGCTGCGCCAGACGCGGAGCTCGTCGTTGGGCAGTCGGACGCAGGCGGGTGCGCGTCCAAGCTCCCGCCATCGGTAGAAGGTGCGGCGGGAGACCCCGCCGAGCTCTTCGAGGACCTGACGAACCGTCAGGAGTTCGTCGCGCCTGTTCATGACGGATCACGTCCCTCCACGAGGAGCGGCGTACGGGTGATGGCGGCGGCGAGGAGTTGGTCGCCGAGTGACAGGCCCTTGCCGGCGTACTGCCAGTGGGTGATCACCAGGACGGTGTCCTCGTCGAAGAGTGGGAGGCGACCGGTCGTCACCTCTTCCGTTCGCATGTGGTCCTGGCGGGCGGCGCGGAGGGCGCCGAGGGTGGTGGAGTAGCGGCGGCTCTTGGTGGAGAAGTGGCCGCGGAAGCCGAGCATGTGGGCCCATTGGGTGAGCCGGAGGTCGGCCAGGTCCTCGCGGGCTCCGAGGTGGAGACATGTGGCGATGAGGCGACGGGCGTGGTCGCGGATGGGTAGGGCGTCGAGGTCGTCCAGGAGGTTGATGCGGCGGTCCAGGGTGCCGACGCATTCGGCGGCTTTGGTGGCGTACTTGGCGATGTAGGCGGCGACGGCTTGTTCGGTGAGTTCGCCGTCGAGGGTGATGGGGCGGGCGTCGAGCTGGTCGCCCCAGGAGAAGGTGCGGTTGAGCGCGTCCACGGTGACGGTGATCGCGGTGGCGGCGTGGTGGACGGCGTCCATCAGGGTGTCGGTTGTGGTCCAGGCCGGTGGTGGTGAGGTTGGGCCGGTGGGGCCGTCGAGGCGGATGACGGCGTGGAAGTGGACGACGCCGCGCCGCTGGTACTCGGCGACCTTGGCGAAGGAGATCGTGAGGCGTTCGCGCAGCTCTTTGAGGGTGAGGCCGCAGAGGCGGGCGACGCGGCGGCGGAGGGCCTCGGTGAAGCGGCGCCACAGCTCCGGGGACACGGCGTTGAACAGGACCGAGCCCTCGTAGTCGTAGCAGTCCGGGCAGAGGGGTTCGCCCAGGTGTGGATCGTCGGCGGCGTGGCGGGTGGTGCAGGACAGGACGCGGCCGTGCGGGCAGGTCTGGGCGTCGCGGCGGGCGTGGCAGGGCAGGACCTTGCCGTTCTTCTCCCGGCGGCTGTGGACGGCTCCGAAGGACGGCGCGGTCAGCGTGACGAACAGGCACGGGTGAGCCGCGACCGTCTCCGGCACGCCCTTGCCGCCGACGAGTCCGGCGCGGACGAGCTGGTAGGTGTCGGCGCGGTAGACCTCGGCGCAGGCCGGGCAGCGGGAGGCTCGGCGGGTCTTGCACGGGACGTGGAGCACGCCGTCCGGTTCGGTGCGGGTGGTGTAGCGGTGCAGGAGCCGACCGGTGGCGCGGTCGTAGTGTTCGACCTTGCCGCGCAGGTGGATGGGCTGACGGCAGCCGCCGGTGCGCTTGATCTGGCAGGCCCAGCGGTCGTAATCGGGCCGGTTGAGCCGGGTGATGAGTCCGGCCATCGCGTGTGGATGGGTGAGACGGGGCAAGATGGGTTCGTCCTCTCCAGGGTTCCTGGTGTGGATGGCCCCCGGCCTGGCGCGGATCTTGGCGGATGTGTGGCCAGGCGGGGGGCGCTACGGCTATGCGCCGTGGTTGTCGATGCCGGTGCCGTGGCAGTCGGCGCAGGTCTGGTCGTCGTAGAGGCCGGTGCCGTTGCAGGTGCAGCAGCGGTGGCGGACGATCAGTGGCTCTTCCACGGCGGTCACCGCTCCGGGCGAGGGGCGACGCGGACGTAGAGCCGGTAGGTGCGCGGGTGGGCGCGGTGCGGGTATGCGCGTGACACGTCGGTCACGGTGAAGACGTGACGCAGGCGGATCATGCCGAGTGCGAGCTGGACGCGGGTTCCTTCGAGACGGATGCGCATAGGGGTTTCTCCTAGTTGTTGTCGCGGTGGCTGTTCTGGGCGTCGTAGCGGGCGCGGGCCGCGGCGAGGATGGCCACGGCCCGGTACTCGACGGGGCCGAAGGAGATGGACGTGGTGTAGTGGCCGTACGGGAGGTCCGCCTCGTCGATGGCGGTGCCGAGACGGGCCGCGATCCGGTCGATCTCGGCGCGGAGTTCGGCGTCGTCGTCCCCGTCGGCGATGTAGCGGGCGGTGACGCTGGCGGTCACCGGGAGGTCCGGGTTCGCCACGAGGAAGACGGCCAGGTCGATGAGGCCATGGACGAGGGCGGTTCGGTCGTCACGCATGGTGCTGCCTTTCATGTGGGTTCCGCTGCGGTCCGCAAGGTGCGGAGCAGGTCGGAGGCGAGTTGGTCAGACACGCCCAGGCGGGCGCGCAGGAGGTCGGGTGTGATGGGTGTGCCGTGCTTGGCGTGGTGTTCGTCGGCGACGCGCCGGGCGTAGTCGACGAGGGCGGGCGCCGGCCCTTCGTCCTCCGTGGCTGGAGCCAGTGCCGGGCGGTCCGGGGGCGCGACGGCTTGCGCCTCAGCGTGGGTCGCGGACGCTTCCGGACGGCTGGCGGTGACGCGGCGTTCGAGCATCGAGACGGCGACGAGGAAGGCGCCGGCCGGGGTTGCGGCGGTGATCCAGCCCCAGACGGTCGGCTCGGCCTGCTGCAGGTTGGCGGCCAGCGACAGGACGACGCCACCGCTCAGGACCAGGACGGGCCACGACACCGGGCCGCGTCGCACCCGGCCGGTGCGCCGGTCGCGTTGCCGTTCCCGGGCGGCCATGACGCAGGTCAGGTCGATGCAGACGGCCACCGCCCAGGACATCCAGCCGGGCTGCCCGTGCTCGGTCGCGGTGTCGCGGATGTGGGTGAACGATCCTGCCCCGGCGATGAGGGCCAGGACGACGACCGGGCCGGTGTCCAGCAGCCGGTGGGCGAGGCGGCGCATCTCCTGTCCTTCCTGTTCGAGGCCGTTCAGGCGGCGGGCGCTTCATGTGGTTGGGCGCTCATGACCTCCGACCAGGACGGTGCGCGGTCGGCGTAGACCTGGGCGGCGTGCTCGGCCGTCTGCTCGCTGACATAGAAGGAGCGGGCCCGGTACCACTGGCCGTCCTGCGAGGCGACGATGGCGACGCCGGGTGTCTCGGCGGCGATCGTCCGGGCCGAGGCCAGGGCCGCTGGGTCGAGGTCGCCCAGGGTCATGACGGCGGTCTCCGGGTCGTTCACCCGGTGGCAGATCCGTCCCGAGCACTGCGCCCGCAGCGCCGTCACGCCCGGACCGAGGTCGGAGCCGATCCGCTGGCCGCAGCAGAACAGGTAGATCCCGAAGGCCCGCCCGAGCTGGGCCACCCGCAGCAGCGCCGTCGAGGTCTTCGCGATCTCGTCCTTCTCGCTCTTGTCGGCCATCAGGTACAGCTCGGCCAGCTCGTCGATGAGGACCACGATCGGGACCGGACGCACCCCCGGCGGAAGCTGCCAGATGTTGCGGGCCGAGGCCATCCGGCACACGCCCATCCGTTCGGTCATCAGCGCGACCAGGTCGTCCAGCAGATCGCCGCACTCCGCCCTGGTGGTGGCCAGCGCGGACAGGCGGGGCGCGTACGGGGTGAACTCGACGCCGCCTTTGAGGTCGAAGCCGACCAGCGCGACCGGCTGCGGGGCCAGGCCGACGATGAGCGCGTTGGCGAGGTTGGATTTGCCTGACTGGGTGGCACCGGCGTTGATCCAGTGCGGGACGGTGCGGAAGTCGATCTCCCACCGGCCGCCGGTCTCCAGGCGGCCCACGGTGACCTTGAGCAGTTCGGTGGACGGTGGGAGGTCCTCGACGGTGACCAACGGGTCCTGGATGGTGACGGACAGCCGCACTCGTCCCGGCTTGTCGGAGGAGACGCGCACGGCGTGCACGCCCCAGGAGTGCGCGAGCCGGTCGGCGACCTGGGCGTAGTCATCCGGGATCTGCCCTTCCAGGGTCCACAGGGTGACCCGCCAGCCGTTGCGGGTCGGCATCGGCCACCACATGAACGGCTTGACGTCCACGGCGATGCGCTGGAAGCGGCGGCGGACCCGGACGACGCCGGTCGAGGAGATCAGGCCGGGCACGGTGGTGAACCAGAAGCGCTGCCGCTTCTTGGTCAGGTTGCAGCCCAGCGCGACCTTGCGCCAGGTCGCCTTCACCCGGACGGACGTGAGGGCGTACCCGATGACCAGCCAGTACGACGGGTAGTGCCAGTGGCGCCAGGCCCCGAGGCCGGCCGCGGCGGCGGCCAGGCCTCCGAGCACGACGAACACGACAAGCTGGTCAGACACCGGCGGCCTCCCGTAGCGGGAGCAGTGCGGAGGCCCGGTACGAGATGCCCCAACGGCCGGCGATCTCCCAGACGTAGCCGAGGAGACCGACCGCGTTGACGGCGTCGCCCGCGCCGATGGGCGGTTCGCCGGTAGTGGCGATCTTGACGAGTTCGATCCGGCCGAACTCGTCCTCGACGGAGACGGTGACCTCGAAGACGGTGTTGCCGTTCCGGTCGGTCTTGATCTCGCCGGTGTCCTTGTTGAGCACACGCGGGCGCGGGGCCTTCACGCAAGTGATCGTGAGCTTGCTGGTGTCCACAGGGATCGGGACGGAACGCATGGTGGATTCCTTCGGTAGTCGTGATGTGACTCTTAGTACTCATGGAACACTTGGCATTCTAAGTTGTCAAGGGATTCCACGAAGACTTGGTTGGCATGTCACGGCGGGTGTGCTGAACTAGAGGCCAGGCGACCTCGTGAAAGGCATGGGATGGTCGAGAAGACCGGGCGTCCCGGCTACCTCCAGATAGCCGACGACCTGCGCAGCCAGATCAGAACGGGAGCCCTCCCGCCCGGCGGTGCCCTGCCCTCGACCGCGCAGCTCTGCCAGCGCTACGACGTCTCGACGAGCGTCGTGAAGGCGGCCATCAGCGTGCTTCGCACAGAAGGGCTGATCATCGGCCAGCAGGGCAAGGGCGTCTTCGTCCGCGAGGGCGTCGCGCCTGCCGCTGAGGAGCCGGCCTCCTCCGAGGTCATGGAGCAGCTCGCTCAGATGAGGAGCGTTCTGGCCGATCTCGGCGACCGGATCGCCGACCTTGAGCAGGCCGTCTTCCAAGAGCGGAAGCGAGCTCGCTGACCCGGCAGGCCAGCTCCTCCATCTCTGAACGAATGGCCTGAAGCTCGGCCAGAAGCCGCTCGTTTTCGGTCACCTCGGCATCCTTTCCGGGGGTGGGCGTTATCCCTGCTCGGATGCCTTCAGTTCACCGCGCGCACGCTCTGTTGAGTATCACGGAGCGTTAGCTAAGCTTCATCACTGCTGCCTGCACAGCGGTTACACATGCGCTTTCACATGTGTCCTTCTCCGGCCCTGTACAAAGTGCACAAAAGGACGTGATGAAGACAATTCACCGACCGGGATGGCGACCAGCCGTCCTCCGTCAGCACCGCGAGGCGCACGGTCTCAACCTCGAAGCCGCAGGTGAACGACTACGCCACGTCGCCCATAACCATGGACTGACGGCACCAGCCGCCAATTTCCAGACCCTCTGGGCACACGAACACGGAACGGTATATCCCGGACCTCACTACCGCCGGGCGTATTGTCTCCTTTATCGGTCAACCGAGCCCGGCCTTGGTTTCCGCCTTCCGCTTCCCGGCGAAATACCCGGCGTGGAAAAATCCATCTCGGAACTCCCCCTTCCCACGGATCCCGCCACCGACAACGCCGCCGCCCAGGTCATCGAGGAAACGCTGATCAAGGTCTCCGGCTCCCCCTCGAACACCGAGCAGAACGCGCTGCTCAACCGCGTCGTGGACGCCTGGCGGCGCCGCCACGGCAAGGGCAGCCCGAAGCCGATCCTCACCCTCGTCGGCGGCTACGCCGGATCCGGCAAGACCGAGTTCTCCCGCTTCCTGTCCGACATCACCGGCTGGGCCTTCCTCGATAAGGACTCCCTGACCCGCGCCATGGTCGAGCGCCTGCTCACCTCCCTCGGCGGCGACCCGCACGACCGGCACACCGAGCTGTACCTGCGCGAGGTCCGCCCGCTGGAGTACCGCTGCCTAATGGAGACGGCCTTCGACAACCTACGCGTCGGCACCTCGGCCATCCTGGCCGCGCCCTTCATCGCCGAGCTGATGGACCCCGCCTGGGTGCACCGCCTCACGAACCGCTGCGCCGCGATGAGCATCGACGTCGCCGTGGTGTGGGTGCGCTGCGACGTCGAGTCGATGCGGGAGTACATCGAGTTCCGCGGCGCGGCCCGCGACGGCTGGAAGCTCTCCAACTGGGAGACCTACACCAGCACCCTCAACACCGAGACCAGCCCCTCCACCGCCCACATCACCGTGGACAACCGGCTGGGCTCCGCGATCAGCCTCGCCGACAAGACCCGCGACACCCTGAAGCGGATCCTCGCATGAGGGGCATCGTCCTGTACGGGCCGCCGGCCAGCGGCAAGACCACCACCACCGCCGCCCTGACCGCGCTCGATCGGAGGCTCGTCCTGCTGCGCAAGCTCAAGGCCGGCAGCAGGACAGGTACCGAGTACGACTTCGTGGATTACGAGCGGCTGGCCGAGCTGCGCGCCGCGGGCCGGCTGCTCGCCGAGACCCACCGGTACGGCAACGTCTACGCCGTCGACCGGCTCCAGGTCGAGCAGATGGCCCAGGCCGGGCGGACGCCCATCGTGCACATGGGCAACATCCCGGACATCCGCCGCCTCACCCAGACCGGTGCCTGGCTGCCCGTCCTGCTGTGGGTCACCCGCGACGTCTGCGCCCGCCGCTGCCGGCTGCGCGGCAACCTCGACATCCACGAGAGGCTGCGAGCCTGGGACGAGACCATGGCCGACCTACGCGCCCACGACGACGGCCTGTTCGAGGTACGCGTCTCCACCGCCGAGGCGGAGCCCGAGGAGGTCGCCCGGCTCATCACCGGCGTCTTCTTCCAGCACGTCGGCTACGACGCCTGACCGCTGAGAATCCGCTCCCACAACCGCTGCGCCACCGCAGCGCACACCCACTCGCTCTCCGCGATCTCCACCGAGTCACTCACGGACAGGCGGCGGACGAACCACAGCCCGCCGCCCGAGCACAACTCGAAAACCGGAGTCCGGCACATGCACGTATGCGCGCGAACCCGGACCCGACAACCCCGCGCAGAACTGGGCCGCCAGTCGATCGCCTCACAGCCCGGCTGCGGTTCAGCCGCATGCAGCCCGTGATACTCGGCCACCAGATCCTTCACGTCGCCGCAGCCGCGCTCTGCTCGTGCAGCCGCTCGACGAACGTCGCCAGGTCGTCAGCGCACACCGTCTGCTGCAGCCCGAGATCAATCGCCCGGTTGCTGAGCCTGACTCCGCGCCTGGTCCCGTAAAAGACGCCGGCGTCACTGCGGAAGCAAACCCAACCCGGGAAGGTCGCCCGGACAGCATCGAGATCGTAGCCACCTGTTGCCATGCCGCCAGGTTAAGAGGCGCACCTCGCGGCTGTCTACCCTTGTCTATAGACGTAGGCGAGCGTAGGCCGTTCGGGACCGTTTCCTACCGTTGCCTCATGTTCGAGTTCGAGCCAGACCGGCCGAGGTGGCAGCAGGTTGCCGACGTGGTACGCCAGCGCATCAAGTCCGGGACCTATCCACCCAAGTACCTGGTCTCCGAACTCTCCCTCGTCCAGGAGTTCGGCATCGCCCGCGACATCGCCCGCGACACCGCCCGCAAGGCGGTACGCGCCCTGCGTGAGGAAGGCTTGATCTACACCGTCCCGCACCTGGGCAGCTTCGTCAGTCCTCCCAAGGACACGGAAACCCCGGAGGAGCCCTCCCCTGCCGAGTAGGCTCGCCCTCGTGAGCCGCCGGATCGACTTCTACAACGACCCCGACGCCCCAGCCCCGAACAGCCTCGTCCCCTCCGTCAATGTGGCGGTCACCAACGAGGCCGGCGAACTACTGCTGATCCGCCGCACCGACAACGGCAACTGGGCCCTCCCCGGCGGCGCCATCGACCTCGGCGAGTCGATCCCAGCCGCCGCCATCCGAGAGACCTTGGAGGAGACCGGGGTCCTCTGCGAGATCACCGGCATCGTGGGCACGTACAGCGACCCGAACCACGTCATCCTCTACACCAGCAACGGCGAGGTCCGACAGGAGTTCTCCCTCGTCCTGAAGGCCCGAGCCGTATCCGGCGACCCGACCCCCAGCTCAGAGTCCAGCCAAGTCCGCTGGGTCGCGCAGCCAGAAGTACAGGACTACGAGATGCACCCCTCCATGCGCCTGCGGATCACCCACTACCTAGAGGGCCAGGACCCATACATCGGCTGAGCCAGCCAACAGCTGACAGACGGCCCTGGACACAGCCGCAACCACCAAGATCAGCCATAGCCATAGCCGTGCCGATGAGAACTTTCTCTACGTCTTCAAGGCAGCCCGCCTGCGGCGGCCTGCTGGGCGTCGGGCGGTCGCTGGCCGCGCTGCGGCTCTCCGGCCGGTCGCGGCCAGCGCCGCCACGCCCTAAATGTCCTCATCGGAGCCGCGCGGCCGTATGGCGGCGATATCTAGGACAAGCCTGCTACAAGGGGCCTCGCCTACGACAGACGCTCCTCCTCGCACAATCACCTGCGTGATGCCCTCATCCAGGTCATCGACGACGTTGGCGAGACGAGACACCGGCGATACGTCGCCTCGTAGACAACCCACGCTTAACCAGCGGGTCACGTTTGTCATTCGCAGTCCTCAACCGCCGGTCTCACTGAGCTCGAGCAGGTTCCACCAGCCGAGAACGCTAATAACCTGCACGAACGCAAAGTTCGACACCTCCATCGAGGCACTGTCCGATTTACTGGACATACCCTCCATCGAGGCATCAAACACGGCAATTCCGGCGTCCTTGGGTGGGCCGGGCCGATTACGCAGCAAAGTTGCGATGCCGCTGCCAACGGGATGCGCGCTCTTCAGGAGCAGAACCGTCGAGCTTGTTCGCAGAACCGATTTGCTCTCATATGATGTTCAGTACCCGGAAGGCGCGACATATCCGTACGCGGAGTGAGCAAAAGTGACTGCGGCCGAGGCGAGGGGGTACGCCAGTGGATCCTTGGCAGCCCTTGCAGGCCGAGGACCCAAGCGAATGCGGCGGATTCCAGCTCACGCACTTTCTTGGGCGGGGCGGCTTCGGGGCGGTCTTTCTGGGATTCCGGCCTGATGTTTCGGGAGCCGCGGCCGTCAAGATCTTCAAATCGGACCTCGCCACTTCCCCAACCTGGCTGGCCCGATTCCGCCGGGAGATCGAAGCTATCCGGGACATGGGCGGCGTACACACCGCCGCGCTGCTGGACGCTGGCGCAAACGACGATCCCCCGTGGGTCGCCACCCGTTACGTCCAGGTACCCTCGCTGTACACGTTGATCCGCAGCTGCGGTCCGATCGATTCGATCGGCGGATGGTGGCTGGCCGCGGGGCTCGCCGAGGCGCTGACCGAGATCCACGCGAAGGGCATCGTCCACCGCGACCTGAAGCCGCAGAACATCCTCATCGGGCCGGAGGGCCTGCGCGTCATCGACTTCGGCATCTCCCGCTATCTGGGGGAGACCGGCGTCACGACGGCAGGCACACCCTTCTTCGGCTCCCGGCAGTTCGCCGCCGTGGAGCAGCTGATCGACCCCCGTGATTCCGACGAGCGGACGGATGTCTTTGCGCTGGGTGGTGTCCTGGTGTATGCGCTCACGGGCCGTCCGCCGTTCGTCGATGTGACGGACGGCCAGCGCCGTCAGGGATGGTCACCCGATCTGGACCTGATGCCGGACGAGATTTACGAGATCACCGAGGCATGTCTCGCGTTCAATCCGGAGAACAGGATCCGCTGCTCCGCAGTGCTCACGGAGGCGGTGGACCGGCTCACAGATTTCGCCGTCCCGCTGGTTGCCGAGACAGGACCACCTCTGCCCACCGCCCATCGTGGCCTCATAGACCTGTGGGCCTCCGCGGCGCTGCCCAATCCTTTCGGGTTGCCGACAAGCGGCGGGGTGTGGCTGGATACGAGTGGTACGTCTGGCCCGGACGGTGGAGTTCTTGTCTCCAGTGGCTCTGGTACGGGTTCCGGCTCTGGCGGGGGGCGAGACCGGCAGAGCTACGACAGCGACTGGCTGCAGCAATGGCATGGTACGGCGAAGCGCCGCCGGGACCAGTACGGAGGCTGAGCAGCCTTGGATCGGTCGCGAAGTTAGGGGTGGAAATCATTAAGGGTCGAAGGCCAGGTGAATCGATGGATAACGGTACGGCCATGGGCGGACAGCGGTTCGCTTCAGGGATGACCGTGCTGGTCCGTGGCGAGGAATGGCTGGTCACCGAGGCCCACGAGCTGCCCGGACCAGAGGACGCCGCTCCGGTGACCCGCCTGGTCGTGACTGGAACCTCCCCGCTCGTCCGCGACCAGACCGCGATCTTCTTCCATGCGGAAGGACTCGACAGGATCAAGCCGCTCCTTCCCGAGCACACCTACCTCGTCAAGGATTCCACGGAGGGCTTCCGCCGTTCTCGTCTGTTCATCGAGGCACTGCTGCGCAAGACGCCGCTCCCGCAGGGAGAACAGAGGCTGGCCACTGTCGGTTCCCACCTGGTAGACGACCTGCTCTACCAGCGGGAGCCATCGAAACGCGCCTTCGCCAACCTGCGTCCTCGCCTCCTCATTGCAGACGCGGTCGGGCTCGGCAAGACCCTGGAGATCGGTCTGCTCCTCTCCGAGCTGATCCGCCGCGGCCGCGGAGATCGAATCCTAGTGGTGACCCCGCGGCACATCCTGGAGCAGTTCCAACACGAGCTGTGGACGCGCTTCGCGATCCCGCTGGTCGCGCTGGACTCAACGGGGATCGCGCGGATGCAACAGCGCCTGCCCGCCGGCCGCAACCCCTTCGACTACTACAAGCGGGTCATCGCCTCGATTGACACGCTCAAGAGTGCCCGCTACCGCGAGCAGTTGCGCGGAGTGGAGTGGGACGCCGTCGTCATGGACGAGTCGCACAAGCTGATCAGCAAGACCTCACGGAATAACCAGCTCGCCCGGGTGCTCGCCCCGACCACACACGCGTTCATCTTGGCCTCGGCCACCCCGCACAACGGTGACGACGAATCCTTCAACGAGCTCATCAGTCTGATCGACCCTACGGCGATAGTGGACGTTAAGCAGCGCGCGACACGTGAGCAGCTCGAGCATCTCTACGTCCGCCGGCACAAGATGAGCCCGGACGTCGCGGCACAGATCGGCGCGGAGTGGGCGAAACGCGCCCAACCGAAGTTCGTGGACTGCCCGGCGACCAAGGCAGAGGAAGCGGTCCTCGATGAGCTGTACGAAACCTGGATCAGACCCCCGGATGGGCGGACCGCTCCACTCACCGGGCAGGGCAGCCAGCTCTTCCCGATCACGCTGCTCAAGGCGTTCCTCTCCTCGCACACGGCACTGCTCGCGACCATCGACGAGCGGATCAACGAAGTCGGGAAACGGATCAAGAAGGACCCAGGGCGCACCGGCCAGTACCTCCTCGAACGTGAGGCACTCGAAAGACTACAGACCCTTGCCGAGGTGGTCAGATCCGAGGCGGCAGCGGAGGGCAGTCCCGATCCCGCGAAGCTGACCGCGCTGGTGAAGGAGCTGAAGGAGATCAGAGTCGGCCCGAAGTCGCCGACGCGGGTAGTGATCTTTTCCGAGCGGAAGGCCACCATCGACTGGCTGTACGAGGTGCTGCCCGGCAGGCTGGACTTTGAGCAGCCTGTCGCGGTGGGCAAGGAGAAGGGTGTCACCGGCCCGATCCGCATCCTGCACGGCGGACAGTCCGACGACGCCCAGCAACGCATTGTGAAGGACTTCGCCTTGGAGGACAGTGATGTGCGCGTCCTGCTAACCAGCGACATCGCTGCCGAGGGCGTGAACCTGCACCGCCAGTGCCACAACCTTGTGCACTACGACATCCCGTGGTCGCTGATCACGATCGAGCAACGCAACGGTAGGATTGACCGGTACGGCCAGCGGGCCTCACCGCAGATCAGGGTGTTGATCCACCGGTCGGCCGATCCGGCACATGATGCCGACGAGACCGTCTCGAAGGCGCTGGCGAGGAAAGAGGACGCCGCGCACCGCACGCTCGGTGAGGCCGGTGCTCTAATGGGCTTCCGCGACGAGGAGCGCGAGGCCGAGAGCATCGAGAAGGCCTATCTCGCCGGTCGGGACATCGATGAGGTCGTGCCCGACAAGCCGGACGACGAAGACGACATCTTCCTCGCCGCGGCTCGGTCCGTCGCGGCGGACGCCGGCGTTGCGAGGTCACGGTCCGAGGACGAGGTGCTGCGGCAGTCACGGCTTTTCCCCTCTATGAAGGAATTCGTGAAGGACGCCTTCACAGAGGCGTACGGTGATCCGTCCGCGGCCATCGGGCTGACCTGGTTAGAACCCGCCGACTACCCAGATACCTTTGAGTTCGAGCTGAATCGGGACACCGGCCGGTTGTCCGATTTGCAGCGCCGCCTTAGCGCGCTGCCCCAGTCGTATCTCGACGAGCGCCAGGTGCTCATGAAGATGACGTTGACGTTCTCCGCAGACGTCGCTCGGCGGCGGCTGGAACTCGCCCGGAAGAACAGCGGTGAGAAGCCCAAGCGCAAAGGTGCGGCGACCAAGGAGCAGAAGGCGCAGGAGTCTGGCTGGCCGGACATCTCCTATCTCACCGATCAACACCCCGTAATCGAGTGGCTCGTCGACAAAGTGCTCGCGAGCAACGCGGCGGAGAACGCCGGGACTCACAGGCTGACCGCGCCGGTCATCGCGGCCCACGTCCCCGAGCCGGTCTTCCTAGTCAACGGCCGCTACTCCAACCGGCAGGGTAAGCCGACCGTCAT
The DNA here is from genome assembly GCF_900109355.1 of Nonomuraea pusilla. Classification (GTDB taxonomy): domain Bacteria; phylum Actinomycetota; class Actinomycetes; order Streptosporangiales; family Streptosporangiaceae; genus Nonomuraea; species Nonomuraea pusilla. The sequence continues at coordinate 256,221 of NZ_FOBF01000001.1, read as the reverse complement.
GGCATGGATGGCGTTCCGGGCACTGCCGACCGGGTTCGCCCTTGATCCCCGTGAGTTCGTCCAGGTGCTGCACGACGCGCACGTCAACGGTGAGATGCATCTGCGCGACGTGGGTGATCTCACCGCGCTCCAGGCCCGGGTGCCCGCCGCGATCGAAGCCGCCCGGGCTGAGATGCGCCGGCGGCGCGCCGCCGAAGAAGACCGGTTAATGGCGCCTCTGCAGGAGTACGCGGAACGGCTTGCGGTGTGGGAGAAGGAGAACGCGGTGCGGTTCGAGCAGTTAACGCTCATCGGGGTTCGCGCAAGGGCTGAGAAGCGGGTCAGGAAGACCGCGACGGCACTCAAGGAACTGATCGAGGAGCTTGCCACCGACGGTGAGCCGATGCTCCGGCTGATCGCCGTACTCGTCCCCGTTCAGAAGGGGGAGTAGAAGCGCCATGACGTTCAAGTCGATCGTCAACCAGGGCGAGTACATCTCCTCGCACTACCTGGCTGCCCTACTCAAGAACGACCTGGAAGGTCTTCGCAAGCGCTGGCGCCAAGCCGAGAAGACCGGGGCAGAGAATTCGGCTGTAGGCCCGTTCAGCTCAGCGCAGGGGCTCAAAGGGTTCGGCAAGCGGTTTTTCGAGCACCGTACCCGAATCACCGAGCGGCTCGGAGATAATCCCGGCTTTGACGCGCTGCACGATCCGTTGGTCATCGAACAGATCCGAGAGCTGAATAACGAGATCCTCCGGGCCCTATGCTTCACCGCACCGGACGGTGACCCTGAAGGCTGGCTACGCCGAACGGACCTGGACCTCGTCTTCCTCGATCAGCAGCGTCAGGTGCCGGTAGCGCTAGCAGTGGCCGGCCCGTCCGGGCTTGAACTCATCGCGCTCGACGCCACCTGGGCCACCGACCCGGAGGGGATCCTCGACAAGGACGGCGGATGCCGCCTTCTCACCCCCATCCGGCTTGACGGCAGCGAGGAGATCGACCACGCGGGCAAGGCCGTCGAGTTCCTCTTCGGCTGCGAGGAAGCACCCCGCTATGTGCTGCTGCTCGCGGGCAACGTCGTCCTTCTCGCCGACAGTAAGGCCTGGCCGGGTGGATACTTGGCGGTCGACCTGAGCCAAGCGCTGCACGCCAAGGACGACACGCCGGGCGGGGAGCTGGAGACAGTTGCCGCGTTGTTCGGCGCGGAGTCCCTGATCACTCATGACGGGCAGAGCGCCCTCGCCGACCTGGTGGGCAATGGGCGCAAGCACGCGGTCAGCGTCTCCAAGGAACTGCGCGAAGCGCTGCGCCAATCGGTGGAGCTGATCGCGCAGGAGATCCTCGACCGGGTCCGTGAGCAGGAGGCCGACCATGAGGACCTCGGTGACGATCTTGCCCGGCGGCTCACCGAGCAGTCACTGCGGTATCTCTACCGGATCCTCTTCCTGTTGTACGCCGAGGCCCGGCCGGAGCTCGGCATCCTGCCAGGCAAGAGCGAGGCGTACAAGGAGGGGTATGGCCTTGCGCGGCTCGGCGAGACCGTCAGCTACGACCTGCCCGAAGAGGCAGAACACGGGCTCTACCTCCACGACTCTCTGGCGCTGCTCTTCTCCCTCGTCGACCAGGGGTACCAGCCGCCCACTATGCCGGGGCCAGTCCTCGACGAGGATGGTAACCAGATCCCCCTCGGCCGCGAGGGAATCCGCTTCGAGGCGTTGAAATCGACCCTGTTCGATCCTGGCAGCACACCGCTCATTGGAGACCGTGTCCGGGTCGGCGAGAAGGTGGTGGACACCCGGCTTCGGAACAAGTGCCTGTGGCGGGTGCTCAACATGCTCATGCTCAGCCCGGAGTCCCGACGGGGCAGGAAGAACGGCCAGCGCGGGTTCATCTCCTACGCACAGCTCGGCATCAATCAGCTCGGCGCCGTCTATGAAGGGCTGATGTCCTACACGGGGTTTTTTGCTCCCGAGGACGTGAACGAGGTCGCCCAGACGGTGAAAATCGCGGGCCGCACCGGAGCCGAAGACGAGAAAGAGAAACCCGACCCGTCGAAGGGCACCTGGATCGTCCCGATCGGGGAGTCGAGCCGGTACGCCAAGTACATCGTCAAGCGCCCCGACCCAGTCACCGGTGAGCCGAAACCGATCGTCCACGACAAAGGCTCGTTCGTCTACCGGCTCTCCGGCCGGGAGCGGCAGCGCTCGGCCTCCTACTACACCCCCGAGGTACTCACCGAGTGCACCGTGCGGCACGCTCTGGAGGAACTGCTCACCGAGGCAACCGATCCGCGAGACATCCTCGACATCACCATCTGCGAGCCGGCGCTGGGTTCAGGAGCGTTTCTCAATGAGGTCATCAACCAGCTGGCCGACCGCTACATGCGGCTCGCGCAAAACAGGCAGGGCGTCAAGCTGCTGCCCGAGGAACTGGAGCGGGAGAAGCAGAAGGTCAAGGCCTATATCGCGCTGCACAACTGCTATGGTGTCGACCTCAACGCCACCGCCGTCGAGCTCGCCGAGGTCTCGATCTGGCTCAACGTTATGCATCAGGGCCTCGAAGCGCCCTGGTTCGGGCTGCATCTGCGGCGCGGCAACTCACTGATCGGCGCCCGCCGGGCCGTCTACCACATTGACCAGCTCAAGACCGGCACCTGGCGGACGACCCCGCCCCTCGACCGGGCGCTGACCTGCGACCTAACCGACGAGGACGACCCCAACCAGGTGATCGACCGGCTCAACGAGGGTGAGGTCCACCACTTCCTGCTGCCGTCCGAGGGCTGGGCCGCGATCGTCGACGCGAACCAGGCCAAGGAGCTCGCCTCGGACGAGCGGGACCAGCTCAGGGAGTGGCGGAGATCGATCCGGCCCTCAATCAGCGACGCAGCGACACAGAAGCGGCTGATCGCGCTGGCCCAGCGTGTGGAGCGGCTCTGGGAGCTGACCCGCAAGCGTATCGCCGCCTCGGAGGATGAGATCCGGCGGCGGATCCCCATTTGGGGGCTCAGACCCGAGGACCGCCCTTTACCCGCACCGGCCTCCGGGACGGTGACCCGCGACGAGGTCGTCAGGGCGCTGTACGAGGACTGGGAGTCGCCGTACAACCGTCTGAAGACCGTGATGGACGCCTGGTGCGCCCTCTGGTTCTGGCCAGTCGGCCAGGACCTCGACGTCGCGCCGCCGACGCTCGGCCAGTGGCTCGACTTCTGCGAAGCCGTCCTCGGCATCCAGCCGGAGAAGGCGAAGCCGCGCGGGAAGAAGGGCAACGCGCACATCGACGACGTCTACGGGCTGTTCACTCCGGCCCCTGGGTTCGCCTCCCGAGCAGAGGAGGACGCTCAGGACCGGTTCATCGCCCGATGCAAGCCCATCGCGGAGATCGCCGTTGACGAACGGTTCGCATGGTGGGCGGTTCTAAACGAGATAGCCAAGCGGGAGGGCTTCTTTCACTGGGAGCTCGAGTTTGCCCAGGTCTTCGCTAAGGGCGGCTTCCACCTCCAAGTGGGAAATCCCCCATGGAGAAGGCCGGAGTGGACTGAACCGCAGTTCCTGGCGGAATATGAACCACGAGCCTCGCTGGAAATGTCTAAAGGATCGTCAGACTTTCTCTCACTGCGAAGAATGTTGCTCGCTACCCCAAATATCAGAAGAGAATTCTTGATGGACCTGGGAAGCAATGAGGCGACCAGAAGGTTTATTAACGATAAGTGCTTGTGGCCAGACCTGGAAGAGGACCAGGCCAATCTATATCTTTCCTTTATTGAGCTTACTAGACGAAATTCCATACAGTCGGGAATCGTTGCACTTATTCACCAGGATGGCCACATAGAAGGGGTTTCCGGGTCAACCTATAGAGAGCTTTGCTATCGGCGGCTGCGGAGGCACTTCGCCTTTGTAAACCAGGCGTACCTGTTTGAGGACCTTGGGAATACAGAAGAATTCTCGGTCAATATTTACGGGAGTCCGAGGGCCATTAGTTTTGTGCATGTCTCGGGAATTCATTTAGCACAGACGCTGGATGGATCGTTCAGTAGTGACGAAGGGGGGGATCTTCCTGGGGTTAAACTCCTCAATGGAAATTGGGATCGCAGGCCTCACCCAGAGCGACGAGTTACCGTGAGTGGCCATGTCCTCTCCGTCTGGAGCAGATTCCTAGGATTGGATTGGCGGAAAACAAGTCCAGGACTGTTGCGCCCCATATCGACCTTCGATGCAAGAATGATTGAGGAGATTACCTCTCATTCGAGACGATGTGGAGATCTTGGCCTTTCAGCCAGTAGCGGATTCACTGAGACCTCCGCCAAAGCGAAGGGGTACATTAGAAAGCGGACTCATCGTCCAAGATCTTTGAGGGATGTTATATTTCAGTCCCCATTCATTGGAATCGCTAACCCCTTCGCAAAGGAGCCAGGTCCGCTCGGAAAGAATCATCGCGACTACATCAAAGTCGACGCGAGCAAAATCGAGCAAGACTTCACTCCTCGAACCAACTTCGAATTGCTGGATCGTTCCGCTGCGCGCAAAAGCCATGCAGCAGAGGGGCGGTCTGACATGTGGTACGCATGGCGTGTTTTGATACGAGAATTCGTTGACGTGAACATGGAAAGGACTCTTTCTCCCGCACTCTTGCCTCCGAACGTGAGCCATGTTCACATGTGTCGTTCTCTTGCAGCATCAACCGATGATGATAGCGTTCTCCTTGCTGGCCTACTCTCGTCGATGCCTTACGACTTTATGCTCCGAGTATCCGGCGTCGAACATATTACTAAAGCAGAAATTGATAGACTTCCCTTGCCTGTTGACTTGAGGCTAATTCGTCCACTGAAGCTTAGGGTGATGCGTCTTAACTGCCTCACCGCGGACTATTCCCCCTTGTGGGAAATGTTATTCGATCCTGCATGGACGAAGGATTCTTGGACACAGGAAGATCCATTTGAGGTTGCACTCGGAGATGTTAGCGGCTCCTGGACTGGAGACACTCCTCTTCGAGTCGATTTTCATCGTCGATTGGCGTGCCTGGAGATTGACGTTATCGTCTCAATGATGCTTCGTATTAAGATAGAAGATCTATGTACGATGTATCGGACTCAATTTGGGCTCATGCGGCGATACGAACAAGGTCTTCTCTTCGGTGACGATGGTCATGCGGTCGCTGCCGAAGCTGCCCCCAGCGGGGCGGCGCAGACCGCAGCGGAGGGAGAAGTAGCAAAGAAGTGGAGGGCCTTCAAGCTTGGTGAGTCCGAATCCCCCGTGATTCCAAACGGGTGGGTCGTGCCTGACAGGGAGAAGGAGATGACTCGGGCGTACGAGGAGTTCCAGCGCCGTCTGGAGGCGGGCGAGTATCCCGAGGTGACCGAGCCATGATCCCCTCACTCGCCGTCGAGGACCTCAAGAAGAGCCTCATCCAGTACCTCACCACCTCATTCGCGCTCGCCGACGACGATGTCCGCACCGAGCTGGAACGGTTCCTCAATGACGAGAAGAACGGTGTATTTCGTGGGCCGTACTTGAGGGTACGGGCTGGGTTCAGGCGCGCCACGGGCGCTTATGCAAAGGCCCTCGACTGGTGCCCGGAAGATTTCGCGCCGTTTCTGCACCAGGAGCGTGCATGGATGCGGCTCTCTTCCAAGGGCCAGGTGCCCAGGCCGACGATCGTAACAACCGGAACCGGGTCCGGTAAGACCGAGTCGTTTCTCATCCCGATCATGGACCACTGCGTGCGCGTGCGCGACCGGAAGGGCCTCAAGGCCCTGCTGCTCTACCCGATGAACGCGCTCGCCGACGACCAAGCCCGCCGGATCAGCGACCTGCTCAACCGCGACGCCCGACTCGCCGAGGTGACCGCTGGCATCTACATCGGCGGCAGCCCCAGCGGACGAGATAAGCAGGGCGGCAACGACTCCGGTGATGAGAACCCTGGCGAGTTCGCTCGGGACTATGGGTCGTCGAACCTCCCTGACCACGAATCGGTCCGGTTGCTGCGCGACCGGGAGGAAATCCGCGCCAACCCACCGGACATCCTGCTCACCAACTACAAGATGCTGGACCTACTCCTGCAGCGAGTTCCGGACCTCGGCCTGTGGCGAAACCACACACTTCAGTACGTCGTGCTCGACGAATTCCACACCTACGACGGCGCCCAGGGAACCGACGTGGCGATGCTGCTGCGCCGCCTGGGCGCGGCGACCGGAATGAACGAACCGGGCCGACCCCTGGGTCGGATCACGCCGGTGGCCACCTCCGCGACGCTCGCCAGTGAGCACGCGGCGGACGTCGGTTTCGCCGAGCAGGCGGCCGAGAGTGACCAGGACAAGCTGCTGAGGTTCGCGACGAGCGTGTTCGGGACGCCGTTCGGCGAGGACTCGCTGATCGGCGAAGAGCGGCTGACCCCGGCGGAATTCTGCCCCGACATCGACTTCGAGCTCCCGTTCCCTACGCCGGACGAACTGGCGAGAGTCTCCGACCCGCTCGGCAGCGATCGGGACCTGGACGAGATTGCCATGCTGACGGTCGGAGTCGGTACCGGCGATCCGGTGGAGCTGGGTAACAGGCTCCGCAGCCACATCCTGGTGAAGGCGCTGTTGGAGTCGGCGTCCGACGCCCCGATGACCATTGAGCAGATAGCCAGGCCGTTCGCGGTGCACGGCGGGGGGCCGGCGTGGGCGGCACGGCGCGACGGGATGCCCAAGCCGTCCTTCGGCCCTGCGCTGTTGCGCCTCCTCGCTCTGGTTTCAAAGGCGCAGAAGCCCGACGGCTCGCCGCTGCTGAAGGTGGAGGCTCAGCTCTGGGTACGCGAGATCACCCGAGTGATTCGCGCGGCGACCCCCGAGGCCCACTTCCGCTGGTTCGACGATGACGGTCCGACCGGTGACAGCAAACCCAACCGGCTAAACCTCGCGGTCTACCAGTTGCGCGAGCGTGACGCCGCAGCGGAGGACAGCGACGCCGATACCGACATTGAGGCTCTTCCCCCCGCTCCACTCCGCTGCCACCTCCCGGCCGTGTACTGCCGCAACTGCGGGAGGTCTGGATGGGCTGCGCTCTCTAAGGACGCGGCCATGGACTGGCAGGAGCTCAAGACCCGGCCGCTGGAGATCTACCGGGCGGCGGCTCGGCGCGAGGGCAAGGTGCGGTGGATGCTCCGCGCCTCCGTGCATGAGCCGCACGTCCTCCACCTCGACGCCGAGGGCTGTCGATTAGAACGCAACCCGAACAGCCGGACCGTTCCGGTCATCACCGGGGAGGGACCGATCAAGAAGGGCGGGGACACCTGCCCGTCCTGTGGCCTCGACGACGGGATGCGCTTTTTGGGCGCTGGCACGGCGACACTCGCGTCGGTGACGACCACGCAGCTCTTCTCCGAGCGACACCTGGGAGGAGAGGAACGCAAGCTCCTGGCTTTCACCGACTCGGTGCAGGATGCCACCCACCGGGCTGGGTTCATCGCGCACCGGTCATTCTCGTTCACCTTCCGCGGGCTGCTGACCGCCGCTCTTTCGGCCTCGGGGACGACTGCCGTACACGAGTTGGCGCTGGACGCGGCCGAGTCCGTGGTGAAGGAGCACGCGAACGTCGGCATGACCGAACGGCTCGCCTCGCTGATCCCGCCGGACCTGCGGCGACTGCCCGAGATGTTCCGGTTGCTGGAGGGGGAGCCGGTGCAGGCGGCGATGGACATGCTCCAGGATCGGCTTATCTTCGCCACCCAGCTGGAGTTTGGTCTGCGCTCACGGCTCGGCCGCACGCTGGAGTTGACCCGTACGGCGGCAGTCGGAGTCGACATTCCAGACCTAGACGCGCTGGGCGCGCTGCTGCGAGAGGCGCACGGCCATATCCCGGGCAGGGTGACGCTGCAGGACGATCCGGAGGCCTATGTCATTTACGCGCGTGGTCTGCTGGAACGGCTTCGGCTTAGGGGCGGGCTCTACCATCCGTGGCTGCGCAGGTACATCGAGCAGTCCGGGACGCGGCGGTGGCCGATCTGGGGCGGTCGGGAGACGGGCATGCCCGCCTTCCCTCGGGGGGTCGCCGCGCCCCTCTTCTTCGTCGACGGAGGACATGGCGCCACCGGGTTCGACTCACTTGCTAAGCGGCAGACCGCCACCTGGCTGACCGACTGGGCGCAGCGGACGGTCGCGGGTAGTGCCGAGGAGGCGGCTCAGCTGAATCGGCGGGCGCTGCGCATCCTCGCGTTGCAGGACATCGTCGACGAGTACCGGACCGAGAACGGCGGGACCGTGTACGCGCTGGCCCCTCGGCGGGTCCTGGTGCACCCGCTGGTCGGCGCGGACGCTGACGAGGTGGTCGCCGAGTGCGGGGTGCGCTGCCGAACGTGCACTTGGCAGCAGACCATCCCTCCTGGCAAATCGGACGCCTGGGTGGGCATGCCGTGCCTGCGGTTCCACTGTGACGGTCGATTCGAAGCCGACCCGCGGCCCGAGGCGCGTGACGACTTCTATCGCCGGCTATACCACCGCGACCGTCCGGGCAACGTATTCACCGCAGAGCACACGGGGGCGCTGTCGCGGCGGGACCGTGAGCGGGTCGAGAAGGCGTTCAAGGACCGGCCCCACCCGTACGACCCGAATGTGCTGGCCTGTACGCCCACGCTGGAGTTGGGCATCGACATCGGCGAGCTGTCGGCGGTGCTGCTCACTTCGGTGCCGCCCGGCCCGGCGCAGTACGCCCAGCGGATCGGCCGCGCCGGCCGTGCCACTGGCAACGCACTGGTGACCACGTTCGTGCCGCGCGATGCGCGCAACCATTACTATCTGCACCGGCCGACGGCGATGCTGGCCGGGCGGATCGTCCCTCCGGCCTGCTACCTGGACGCCGTCGAGATCCTGCAGCGGCACTACTTCGCCTATCTCTTCGACCGTGCCGCCGACGGCTCACTGTGGCAAGGTACCTCAATGCCCTCCCGGCCGCGGCCTCGATGGATCGGTGAGCTGTTCCAAGCCGGCCTAGACGACGCGGACGGGTGGCTACGCCGCCTGCTGGAGGTGTCGGTCGCGCGGCACGAGGAGCTGTCCACCGCGTTCATCGCGCTCTTCCCCGAGATGGACGCGGCATTCCTCCGCCGGTTCCCGGACAAGACCGCCGAGGACGGGGCCGCGCGGCAGGCGGTGCGCCGTTTCGCCGCTGGGGGCATTCACACCGAGGTGGGCAAGGCCGTCCAGGCATGGCGGCGGCGGCGTGCAGAACTGCAGCAGCGCCTGGCGGCCATCAACAAGGCATTCGATGCCATCCCGATGCACACCACCGAGCACGACAGGCAGGAGGACAGGCGGGCGCTGTTTGCCGAACTGCGTGCGGTACGCCGGCGTCTGGACGACCTAGTGAAGGAGGACTCCCTCAACGCTCTCGTCCGGCTGGGCCTGCTGCCCAACTACACACTGCACGACGACGCAGGCTGGCTGGAGGCGTCGCTGTGGTGGCGAGATTCCGACGGCGAGTACCAGGAGGAGAAGGCCGAGTACGGCCGGGCGCCCAGATACGCGCTGACGGAGTTCGCGCCCGGCAACACCTTCTATGCTGCCGGGTCCAAGTACATCGTGGACGTACTGGACATCGGGACCGCGAGTTATGAGGCTTACACGACGTGGCGGTTCTGCCGCGGCTGCGGATACGTGCAGCCCGACGCGGAGCAGGCCGTCATCGACCGGTGCCCGCGCTGCGGTGACGGCGGGATCTCCGATCCGGCGGCCTCCGGGCTGAAAGTCCTGCGCCCGGAGCGGACCTACGCCCGGGAGCGACGAGAGGACGCCCGTGTCACAGACGAGCGCGACGAACGCGAACGGCAACATTATGAGGAGTTCACACTCGTCGACATTGACCCGGCGCAGCCGCAGGGATCGCGCGCATGGAAGGCGGGCCGGTTCTTCGGCGTGGAATTCGCCCGGGAGGCGGTGATCCGGCGGATTAACTTCGGCCCCCGCGGGGTGGCCGGAGCGGACTTCACCGTCGCAGGTGAGCAGGTCACCACCCCTGGGTTCCAGGCCTGCCAGGACTGTGGCGCCGTGCAAGGCGTCCATCCCGCCGCGTACGACCGGGAGGCGCAGCGGATCGGCACGCGGCACTCCCGCTGGTGCCTGCAGCGAGACAAGGGAGTACTCAAGGAGCGACCCATCAGGCTCATGACTGGGTATGAGCTGCGGACGCAGGCGCTCCGGGTGCTCCTACCGTTCTCCACCACGCTGGTGCCTAGACGACTGGTGTCCTTCAGAGCCGCACTGTTGCTGGGTGTCACCAAGCACTTCGGCGGAGAACCGGACCACCTCGACGTGGTTGTGGCGACTATGCCGGGTGAGGACCGGGACGTGCCGCGTCGGTTCCTGGTGCTGCACGACATCATGCCCGGCGGCACCGGTTACGTGGAGCACCTGGCCGACGAGGACACGATGCACCGGGTACTGTCCCTCTCCCTGGCTCACATGCGCGCCTGCCTGTGTGGCAAGGAGGACAGGCAGCCCTGCCACCGGTGCCTGCTGCCGTTCGTTCGGCCGGACGAGTACGAACTGGTCTCCAAGGACACGGCGATCGAGCTCCTGTCCGATCTCGTCGAAGAGTGGGACGTCGAGCCGGTCGACACGCTGGCTGACATCTCGCTCGATGCACTGGCTGACAGCGAGCTGGAGCGGTTGTTCGTCGAGACCCTGCGGTCCAAGGCGGACAAGGCGCAGGAGGACAAGGCCGAGCGGGACCGGTTCTCCCTTGTCCCCAGGGCAGGGTCACGTGGCGTCGAATTCGAGCTGAAACTCAAACCGCGGCACGGTGAGGCGGTCCGCTGGCGAATGCGTGACCACGTCGTCGAGCATGCCGCAGTACGCAGTGAGCCCGACTACGTGTTCGAGACCGAGAATGGACCGAAGGTGGCGGTCTTCCTCGACGGGTTCGATTACCACGCGAGCCGGAAGAACAACGAAATCGCCGTCGACGCGGCGAAGAGGTCGTCTCTCCGAGACGGAGGGACCTGGGTCTGGCAACTCACCTGGGATGACGTCAAGGCCTGGGCGAAGGCCGTCGGCGAGGGGGTCCATGTCCGCGCGGAGCGGCCAGTGCTCCTGACGAGTCAGGGGCTCGACAACGCCCTCGCGCAGTATCAGAAGCTGAGCCAGAAAGACGAGTCTTCCTCAGGCCAACTGGACGACGCCCTGCTCAATCCCGTGGAATCGCTCCTGGCTTTCTTGGAGAACCCCGAACCGGAGCAGTGGGCGAACCGCGCGATCGCGCTGCTGAGTGGGCTGATCGGGAGCGGGAAGGTCACCTTGTCGTCCAGGAAGGAGATCGGAGCACACCTTCCCGACCTGCTCTCCGGGCAGAAGAACGCGCCTGGGGCCTCGGGCACGGATGACGTCGTTGTGCTGGAGGCCGCGACTCCCACCGGCTGCCGTATCATCGGCTTCCGCGACGACAGACCCAGCTCCTCGGGCAGAAAGGACCCGCGGGCATGGTCGGTGTTCACCTGCCTGGACGATCGACCGGAGGCGCTCGGTGAGCACGACCATCGCGCCCGCTGGGCCGAATGGCTCGCCTGGTCCAACCTGCTCCAGTTCCTCACGGGCCCGCGCCGCTACTTCGAGCAGACCGCACTATCCCAGACCGGGATGCTCGACCGGCACCGGGTGCCGCTGCTCTCCGCGGTCGTGGCAGAGGACGACGTGCAGAAACTACCACCGGCCTGGGCCGATGTGGCGGAGCTTGCCTCGTCGGTACTGGAAGGAATGCTCCGTGCTCTCGCCTATGCACAGGCGCCGCTGCCGCAGGTGGGGTACGAGCTTGGTGATGAGGCATTCCTGGCCGAGCTTGCCTGGCCCGACAGGCGCATCGCCGTCGTGGTGGACATTGATCCAGAAAGGGACGAAGCTTACGGCCTTGCGGGGTGGCGGGTCCACCACGTGGAGCCCGATCGTGTCCCTGACCCTGCCAATCTCATCGAAGAACTGAGGAGCCTCGGTGGCTAAGGCCAATGTCCTGTTCGCGGACAGTTTTGAGAAGGCATACCAGGGTCTGGACGCGACGATCCAGCGGAGAGTCATCGATTTCATGCTGAAGCTCCGCAAGGATCCCGACGGCAACGGCCTGAACCTCAAACAGCCGCAGGGCGCGTTGAGCAAGGAGATCTGGACGGCTCGGGTCAACGACAACTTCCGGGCCGTGTTGTTCCGCCCTACCGCCGACACGTTCTACTTGGTGACGATCAGACCCCACGACGACGCGTACACCTACGCAGCCCGTATCGTCTGGGACATCAACAAGGTCACCGGTGGCGTGGACTTTTGGGACCACGGAGCCATCCGGGAGATTCTGGTCCGCAGTGGCGACACCGACCCCGGAATCACGACCAAGGGTTACTTCGACGCGATCTCAGATGCGGACTTCGGAAAGCTCGGCGTCAATGCCTCGCTCGTCCCAGTGCTCCGTGAGATCCGCAGCGAGGACGCGCTACTCGGCATCACCGAGACCATTCCCAAACTCGCCGCGCAGGTGGTGCTGGCGCTCGCCGATGGCCACACCGTCGATCAGGTCTGGGAGGACATCGTCGCGGGATCGAAAGCCGAGGATGAGATCGATCCGGAGGACTACAGCGCCGCCGCGGAACGGCCCGCGACTCGCGAGACATTTGCCATCGTTACCGATGACACCGAAGAACTGGAGCGGATGCTGCTCAAGCCGATGTCGGAGTGGCGGGTCTACCTCCACCCTGAACAACGGAAGATCGCCTACCGGGCGAAGCCTTACAACGGCCCAGTCAAGGTCACGGGTGGCCCTGGCACAGGAAAAACCGTCGTCGCGCTGCACAGGGTCAAGGCGCTAGCCGATCGGATCCCGGCCAGCACGGGGAAGAGGATCCTGCTGACAACCTACACGAACGCCCTTTCCGACCTGCTCGGGCGGCTCCTCGACGACCTCGGAGGGCCGGAGCTGACCGGCAAGGTCGAGGTCCTCAACATCGACAAGGTTGTACGCGATGTGCTGCGTCGGGACTCGGAATCCCAGTGGGCGGGAGTTGAAGTCCTCGGTGACGCCGCCATCGCCGTCCGGTGGGACGACGTTGTGGCCACCTCCGGTCAGACGAGCTTCGACCGGCTTTTCCTCATCAGTGAGTGGGAACAGGTCATTCTCGCTCAGAACATCCGTACCCGTGACGAGTACTTTGCGGCGCGCCGATCCGGACGCGGACGGCGGCTCACTCGTGCCGAGCGTCTCCAGGTGTGGAAGCTCGTGCAGGAGTTCGAGCGCCGTCTGGACCGGGACAAGGCCATCGGATTCAAACAGGCCGCGGTCAAGGCCAGCGACGTCGCCGCAACCTGGAGCGAGGCGGACCGGCCGTACCGGCATGTCGTCATCGACGAAGCCCAGGACCTGCACGCCGCACATTGGAAGCTGCTCCGTGCCCTCGTCCCCGCCGGCCCCGACGACATGTTCCTCGTCGGTGACACCTTCCAGCGGATCTACGACAACCGGGTGACACTCGGCAAGCTCGGCATCGACGTCCGCGGCGGTCGTTCCAAACGGCTCACTCTAAACTACCGCACCACCCGGCAGATTCTCGCCGATGCTCTGAAACTCTCCGGCGACGAGCTCCCCGATGACCTCGACGAGGGTTCGGCGACCCTAAAGGGGTATCGATCAGTGCTTCAGGGCGGGAAACCGGACATCAAGGGATATCCATCCACGGCCGCCGAACTGGCCGGGCTGAGAGAAAGAGTCCGTTCCTGGCATGACCGTGGGATCCCACTTGAGGAAATCGCGGTCTTCGCCCGGACGGGTGCGGCGGCGTTGGCCGCAGCCGATGCGCTCAGCGCCGCTGGAATCACCGCCACGCTCGTGAAGTCCGGGCAGAAGCCGGCCTCGGCCGCAAGCGTCCAGACCATGACCATGCATCGTGCCAAGGGACTAGAGTTCCGTGCTGTGGCCATTATCGGCGCCGATGCTGTGCATGTCCCGCTTGGTATCGCGGTCACAGCAGAGACGGTCGACCACCTCGACCGCAGGCGCGATCTACAGAGGGAACGGTCGCTGCTGTTCGTCGCTGCCACTCGCGCTCGAGAAGCGCTCTCCATCACCTGGGCGGGTCAACCGAGTCCATTTCTTGAAGGGCTGCTGGCGTAAATGATGGATGGGGGAAGAAGGCGTATTACCGGCCTTCCCCCTTCTCTGAGCTATACAACTCTCTGAGGACCGCGCCTCGTCCTAAGGATCGAAGTCGAGATCCAATTGTTCATCAGCTAAGCCTTCGAGGTTGCTTTTATGACTTCAACCTCCTTGGGGAAGCGCTCTGGCTGAGATGATACGACGCGATAGTCCCCACACGCCTACACGCCTACACATCCGCGACGCCTTCCATACGCGCCTGTCCATGGTCTCGATCAGCCGAGCAGGGTGATTGCTCCGCCTGAAAGGCGGAAGATCAGGCTGTGCGTGCCAGTGAGAGCGACAAGGCATCACGACGGTGGATCTGACCGTCCACGGTTCTCAGGGGATATTCCACCGGGCACGATAGCTGCGGACGTATTGAATGCCGATGTTGTGGAGGGGATGGCGGGTCAGGCGGCGAAGTTTCTCTCCGTTGGCGGCGTTGATCACTGCCGCGGGGCTTCCGTTCCTCGGGCCTGGCGGCCCTGCGGTACGGGTCCCCTTGCCATCGGATGACGTTGTGGTGCTGTCCCGCTCGGGCTAGGGATATACAGGGGATGATCTTCGCCGACACGGGTCGCCTGTAGAACGTTCACCCAGGTCAACATGCCTGTGGGGTCGCAGAAGCGCACGCTCTCCTAATGTGGGCGCCTGTACGCGAGTAGTGCTGTGCAGTCCTCCACCGACGCGACCGGGGGCCGGGGCCGCGTGCTATTACAGCATCACTTGAGGCTCATTCATCTCCCTGACGGCAGAGCGCTGGTCACAGCGTGATCGCGAGCTTGGCGATCGCCTGACGACGCAAGAAACCCCTGGTAGATGGATTGATCACCACATCCAGATCCGTCACAACCAGGCGCCTCGGATGCTGTTCTATCGTGCTGTGTCGATTTGTCGCGTTAAACGCTGGACTACGTCGCCGGAGTGATCCGCCGGCACCGTAAGGCGATCAAGTCGGCCTGGCGGCTGCTCAACCCGGGACAGCAGGCCCTGCTGGTGTTGGTCCACCTGCGCAAGGGTGAGACGTTCACCGAGCTCGGGGCCGGGTTCGGTGTCTCCACCGCGACCGCCTGGCGGTATGTGGAAGAGACCGTGATGTTGCTGTCGGCGCGTTCGCCCAAGCTCGGGCAGGCGCTGCGCGAGGCCC
Source organism: Nonomuraea pusilla (assembly GCF_900109355.1). GTDB lineage: Bacteria > Actinomycetota > Actinomycetes > Streptosporangiales > Streptosporangiaceae > Nonomuraea > Nonomuraea pusilla. The sequence goes on along the minus strand of NZ_FOBF01000001.1, from coordinate 240,957 downwards.
GCCGGGACGGACTGCACTACCTGGTGCTGGACGGCACTCTGATCCGCACCGACCGGATCGCCGCCGACCGTCCGTACTTCTCCGGCAAGCACCGCGTCCACGGGATGAACGTCCAGGTCATCGCCTCACCGGATGGGGCGATCCTGTGGACGTCGGGGGCGCTGCCGGGCAGGACGCACGATCTCAGCGCTGCCCGGATCTGGGGCGTCCTGAGGGAACTGGAACCGGCCGGGATCATCGTCTTGGCGGACAAGGGCTACCAGGGCGCCGGTGGTCCGGTCATCACCCCCTACAAGGGCAGAGATAAGCCCGCCTCCCAGAAGCAGGCCAACCGCTCACACGCCCGCCTTCGCCGTCCAGGCGAACGCGCCAACGCCCAGCTCAAGACCTGGCGCATCCTGCGGAAGCTCCGCTGCTGCCCACGCAAGACCGGCCACCTCTGCAAGGCCATCGCTCTTCTGCAGAACTACGAAGTCGCCCAAGGATGAAAAGAGATCACTGACCGCCTGTCGCCGTCTGGCCCGCGACTACGAACGGGACCGGAAGGCCCCGGCCATCAACCGCTGCGCCACCATCGAAGCCTGCATGGCCGCCGCCTCACCCGTAGAGGTTCCGCCCGGCGACAGGCCGAAGTCGCCGCGACCGACGAAGATCACCGATCTCAGATGCTCACCGACAGAGCTCCACAAGGCCATGAGCTGGACGAATGTGATTCGGCGGAGGGTGGGTCCACGCGATCTGTGATCACGGAGCATCCCGTTCCCGATACTGAAAACGATCTTTACTTCTAGTTTACCATCATGTGATGATCGGGGCTGTTTTGCTACTTTTTCGAAAGGTTGTGCATGAACGCACGCCGATTAGCGCCCGGCTTGTCCACCCGAACGCGCCGCCGCGGCGCCCTGATCGCGGCTCTGACACTCCCGCTCTCGCTCATGAGCGCGCCCGCGATCGCCCAGGGCCCCACGCCACCCCCGGCCACGGCATCCGAGACAACAGCCGGCACCACGGAACCAACACTCAAAGCGGCCTGGGACCAGGCGGCCAAGACCGGCAAACCCGTCGAGGTCCCCACCCACTCCACCGAGACCATGAAGGTCTGGGCCAACCCCGACGGCAAGAACATGCGAGCTGAGCTGCACACCCGGCCCGTCCAGCTCAAGAACGCGGCCAGCGGCACCTGGGAACCCATCGACACCCGCATCGTCACCCGCGACGGCAAGCTGCAGGCCACCCGGGTCAAGACCCCGCTCACCTTCGGCGGACGCGGCGCCAAGCAACTGGTGTCCGCCCCCGGAAAGCACGGCGAGATCGGTTTGGGCGTGACCCGCGCGCTCCCGGAACCCAAGGTCTCCGGCAACGCGGTCACCTATCCCGACGCCGTCGCGCCGGGCGCGGATCTGGTGGTGCTGGCGCAGGCCGACGGTTTCATCTCCCAGGTGGTCTTCCGGCAGCGGCCGGCCGGCCCGGTCACCGTACGGCTGCCGCTCACCCTGCCTGAGGGCACCACCTTCGGAAAGACATCGCAGGGGCTGCCGCAGCTCAAGGACGCCAAAGGTAAGGCCAAGGCCGCGCCGATCGTGCTGACCGCGACGGACGCCAAGGTCGAGGCCGCCCCCGACCAGGGCCGAACCCACTCGGTCAAGGCGCAGGTCGAGACCACCGGGAAGACCTCGGAGCTGGTGTTCACCCCGGACGAGAAGTTCCTGGCCGATCCTGCGGTGACCTACCCGGTGACCGTCGCCGCGTCCTCCACCTGGTTCGGCGGCGGCGCCCCCGACGACGCCTGGATCAGCAAGAACGACCCCTACAACAACAACTCCGCAGCCGGGTACCTCCGCGCGGGCACCACCTCCACCAGCGCCGACATCGCCCGTGTGTACCTCAAGTTCAACACCAGCGACCCGGTGCTGAAGGGCGCCACCGTCAACGACGCCGACCTGCGGATATGGAACTACAAGTCCGGCGGACCCAACGGACAGCTGTGCGGGGAGACCATGGGCGCGGGCATCCAGGCCGCACGCGTCACCTCCGCCTGGAACCTGAACGGCACAGTCGACAGCCTGGACTGGTACAACCAGCCCTCGAGCACGGCCCCGGAGACGGTGAACCGGGCCGGCTACAACTACGACGCCGACCCCGCGACCTGGTGCGCCAAGGACGAGGAACTCTTCTACGAGGTCACCGCCATGACCCGCGCCTGGATTCAACAGGGCGAGGCCAACCACGGGATCGTGCTGAAGGCGGCCAGCGAGACCGCCGCGATCAACTGGCGCCAGTACTACTCCAGCCAGTTCGGCGGCGGCAGCCCTTACCCCGGCTACCGTCACCCGCCCGCGCTCATCATCACTTACACCCCGGCGCCCACCCACCCCGAGGGCCACACCCTTTTGTCCGACTCGCCCATCGACATGGACACCCTGACCGACGCGGAAGCGAACGCCATGGTGACCCAGGTCTCGACCGTGTCGCCCGAGGTGCCGGCTACGACGACCGAAGAGAGCTCCGCGGTCCGAGCGGAGGCCGAGAGCCCCTTCAACGTCCTTCCGGAGGGCTCGCTGCCGCTGGATGAGGAGACCTGGGAGGACATGGATCCCACTCCCGGCCAGCCGCCTACGGTGACACAGCAGATACCGGGCAAGGATGCCACGGAGGTCAACCCGGGGACGCTCATCGCGGTCCAGTTCGACGAGCCGGTGACCGACACGCAGATCTCGGTCAAGGATTCCTCCGGGACAGCGGTGGCGGGGACGATGTCCGCGGATCCGCAGGCGACGTTGGCGACATTCACGCCGGCGCAGAGGTTGGCCGAGAACATGGCGTACACCGTGGAGGTGACCGGCGCGACCGACGTCGCCGGCAGCACCATGGCCCCCTACTCGTGGACGTTCACCACCGGTGGGGCGGACACGACAGCGCCTTCTGTCGCCGGCACCGACCCGGCCGACCAGGCGACGAACGTTCCTCTGAACACCGAGATCAAGGTGACGTTCAACGAAGCGGTGTCCGAGGTTCAGATCACGGTCAAAGACGCTTCGGACACGCCCGTGCAGGGCACCGTTGCGGGCGGTCCCTCACGATGGACGTTCAAGCCGGCCTCGCCACTCGCCGCCTCGAAGGCGCATCGGGTCGACGTGAGCGGCGCCAAGGACGCCTCTGGCAATGTCATGGCGCCCTACACCTGGTCGTTCACCACGGGCGCGGACACGCCGCCGCCGGTTCCTGGCCTGGTGGCCGCCTACGGCATGAACGAGGGCTCGGGCACGAGCGTGGCCGACTCCTCCGGGCAGAACAACCCCGGCACGGGCAGCAGCACCGCCTGGGCCAACGGCAAGTACGGCAAGGCGCTGTCGTTCGACGGCTCATCCAGCATGGTCACGGTCGCGCATGCCGCGTCGCTGCGCCTGACGACCGGGATGACGTTGTCGGCCTGGGTCAACCCCACCACGGTGACCGGCGCCGCCTGGCGCAGCGTGGTGACCAAGGAACTGAGCTCCAACGGCGCTTCCTACGCCCTCTACGCCGCCAACGGCGGCACAGTCCCGTCCGGCTGGGTGCAGACTGATCCTGACACCTCGGCGACCGCCGACGGACTCTCGCCGTTGCCGGTGAACAGCTGGAGCCACCTGGCGCTCACCTATGACGGCGCCGCGCTACGGTTGTTCGTCAACGGCCAGCAGATCAACCAGACCTCGCTGAGCGGCAGCCTCTACGACGACGGCAACCCGCTGCGGATCGGCGGCAACGTCGCCTGGAACGAGTACTTCAGCGGCCTGATCGACGAGGTGCGCATCTACAACCGCGCCCAGACCGCCGCCGAGATCCAGACCGACATGACCACTCCGATCGGCCAGGCGGCGCCGCCTGACACCCAGGCGCCGACCGCGCCCGGCTCGCTCGCCGCGACCGGCGGTTCCGGAGGCGCCCAGCTCACCTGGACGGCCTCGACCGACAACGTCGGCGTCACCGGCTACCGTATCCACCGCTTCACGACGCCGGGATTCACCCCGTCGGCCGCCAACCAGGTCGGCTCGGTCACCGCCAGCACCTTCACCGACGGAGGCCTTGCGGCGGGCACGTACTACTACCAGGTGCTGGCCACCGACGCGGCCGGCAACCTCAGCCCGTCCTCGAACGAGGTCTCGGCCGCCGTCACCGCCCCGCCGGCGACCCCGGGCCTGGTGGCCGCGTACGGCATGAACGAGGGCTCGGGCTCCATCGTCGGCGACTCCTCCGGGCAGCACAACACCGGAGCGGCCTCCGACACCACCTGGGCCAACGGCAAGCACGGCAAGGCCCTGTCCTTCAACGGCGCCTCCAGCTGGGTCACCGTCCCGCACGCCCAGTCGCTGCGCCTGGCGAACACACTGACGCTCTCGGCGTGGGTCCGGCCGGCGGCTGTGGACGCCTGGCACACGGTGCTGATGAAAGAGAACGCCTCTGGTCCCGCCTACGGGCTGTACGCGTCCTACGGTGGGGTTCCCCTGGGCTGGCTGAGTAACGCCACGACCTTCAAGTCGGTGGTCGGCGACGATCCGCTGCCGATCAACGAGTGGAGTCACCTGGCCGTCACCTACAACGGCACGATCATCACCCTGTACCTGAACGGCACTCAGATCGACCAGACCCCGATGACCGGCAACCTCGCTGACGACGGCGGTGTCCTGCGCCTCGGCGGCAACAACATCTGGCTGGACGAGTTCTACAGCGGCCTGATCGACGAGGTACGCATCTACAACCGCGTCCAGACCGCGGCCGAGATCCAGGCCGACATGAACGCCCCCATCGGCGCCGCCGCGACGAGCACGGCAACGCAGCAACAGCGTCTCAACGCCGCTACGGATCCTGCTCCCGCCATCGACAGACTGACGGTAGACGGCGGTCGCACCGTGGACGGGGCCACCCTCGCCTCCACCCTCACCCCCCGCCTGACCACCTGGCTGTCCGCCGGGCGCGAGGGCGATGCGAAGGTGGAAGTGGAGATCGCCGGCAAGCCCACCAAGTCGGCCAAGGCGGGCGAGGCGCGCACGGACCGGCGGCTGATCTGGTCGGGTGAGGTCACCGCCAAGCCCGGCGATACCCGGGTGTCCCTGCAGGTCCCCGAGGGCAAGTTGCGGGACGGCGAGAAGGCTCGATGGCGAGCCCGGATCGTCACGGATCAGCAGACCGAGGCAGGCGGATGGACGGCCTGGTCGCAGTTGGCTGTCACCACCGCGGCATCTCAGGAGCCGGCGAAAACCTCCGCGGCGATCGCCTCGGAAAGCGCGCAGGCCATGCTCGCCCCCAGCGACTTCCCCTACGATCCCATCACCTTCGCCCAGTGCTGGCAGAACATGAACCGGGCTTCCCGGGTGGGGGGATACACCAAGAACTCGTTCAACTGGTGCGGGTCCTGGTATCTCCATCAGACGCGCGAGAGGGAAAGCAAGATCTTCGGTTTCGTGGAGGTGGAGCAGAACACCGGGGTCGTCGGATATCGCTTCAGCTACGCCATTCGCACTGCCGTCGGAAACAAAGTGGCCGACAAGAAGGGCGACTCGGACACGGTCAAGGCCCAGAAGCGGGCGAACGCAGAGGTCGGCGCCAGGAATATCGAAGTCTGGGTGATCATCGACCAAGTGAAGCCCTTCGACAACCTGCCCGACTCCGCCGCCATGCATGCGAACGGGAAGCTCACCGTCGACTTCCAGATAAAAGGCGACCCTGGCGGCTCGTGCAAACCGCTGGCCGGTCATGACAACAGCGCGGTGACCCGTACCCTGCAGAACTGGAACAACTACTCACACCACTTCCGGTTCACCTCCGACAAGCTGGCGTCCACCGGCGCGAACCGAGTGTCGACCTGCACACTGATTCCCCGCCTCTACTATGAGGGATCCCTTGAGGGAGAAGAGGACGGATACATCTACAACAAGCGCGACGAGGTCGGCGTCATCAAGAAATCATTCCGATGCGACACCTCGGAACTCGTCCTCATGTATTACGGTGGGTGCATCTTCCCGGAGATCACTCCAGTGCTGGGACTGAGCACAGCCGACCGGCTCCTCTACAAAGGACGCATGATCGACAACAAGGCCAAGCTGCACGCCGTACACATCAAGGAGGCGATGACTTCCGGGAAGCGGATACCCGGCAGCCCCGACAGGATCGCACAGAATCCCCTGAGTCCGACGCCTCTCACCCGGGCCTGGCCCGGGAAGAACGCGGGCGAAGTCGAATACGAGAACCGGCAGGTCGTCAACAGGACGTGCACGGAGCGTTTCGGCCCCGGGTGGTACGAGGCCAATAAGGAACACTGTGACGAGTATCCCTTCGCCAGCACATTGGAGGGGGCGGCCAATGACGACTTCGACTTCTCGGTCAAGCTGATCCCGGAATGCGCGAACTGCGCGGCCGGTTCAACCCAGAGCATCTTCTGGATGCGGTACAGAGTGCTCCCTGGAGACACGTTCTATGTGAAGATCTATGACGGGCAGCCACCCGCCCAGTAAGCGCTGAGCCGGTGGGCGTTCCAGGACGCCCGCCGGCTCCACACGATGGAGACCGCGGCATGAGGGAAGACGACTTCACCCATTACGAGGGACTCGTCTCCGCGTGGTTCTCCGATCCCACCTGTCTGACCTGGTGCGAGGCATCGGGGCTGGACGACGTGGCGCGAGCCTTCGGCGCCGACCTCGCCGCAGCCGAGTCTATGAGCTTCGAGGACGCCCAGCTCGAGCAGTACAACGCGGACATCCCCGGCATCCTGCCCAGTCTGGTCGCCGGGACGATCGGCGACTGGACGCTGGTCGTCGAACCGAACGGGTGCGAGGGCGCACGACCCGAAGTGCTGAAGGTGTTGTCGGCCCGCGGCCGAGCGGTGAACGTTCTGCTCGACGGAGGCCAGTACGACCGGCTCAGCTACGCCGCAGCCGGACGCTTGCTCGCCGTCCGCCTGACGTCCTCCCCGTCCCGCTCCGACCGCCTTCCGGGTGACGCCGACGCGGTCATCGACGCGGTCGGCACCGATGATGTCATCGGGCTCCAAGCCGCCACGCTCCTGGCGGCGGAGCACATCACCGGTGTCCGCCTCACGGAAGAGTGGCTACTGGACGGCGCCCTCACGCGCCTGCTCGTCGAGAGTCCGCTCCCCGACGACATCGTCCCCGATCAGTTACGCGACCACCGCGTACTGAACCGACCCGAAGTACGAGCCATCCTCGATGATCTGTCGCCCGACAAGGTGGCTCCCATCCGCTACCTGATGACGGAGGCGGTGGTCCAGGGTTCGCAGCTGTCGCACCCCGCAGTGGATGAGGCGCTGGAGTTCCTGCGTGGCGACGACGACACCACCCGGCGGCGGGAGGTCCGCCGCCAGGTCGCCCTATTGAGCGACGACGTCGCACGAGAACCTGGCTCGGACTGGACACCGCGCCGTGCGGCCGTGAAGGTGCTGCTGGACGCGCTGGGAGACGACCTCACCGAATCCGCGGACGCGGTCGCGGGCCACGCATACATGGGGCATCTCACCGACGATCACAAAGCCATCGTCGTCATCATGAAGCGGTGCCTGCATCGCATCAGCCGCACAGCGTCCTGAACGCGCAACCGTTCGGGTTACGTCCACGGGAGTGGTGTACGAGCTGGCCTGCTGACGGCAGCATCCCGGTCGGCTGAGCCCGGCCCTCCAGCAGGGAAGGAGCGGCGGGATAGTGGCCGCCCGGTCGGGACGGGCCGCGGCCAGGGCCGGACCCAGGAGGAACGCCGGTCGCGCAGGCCGGCGTCGACGGCGCCCTGGACCTGTCCGGCGTGGCCGCCGCGCGCCGCGTCCGGGAGCATGCTCTGGCGGGCATGCAGCGGGCCTCCACCCGGCCACAAGTCGCAAGCGGGATCCTCCTCGGCCCCATGCGCGTGAACAAGATCGCCTGGTCGGCCGCGATGCTCGCGGTGACCGTCGGATTCACCACATCCGCCGCACCCGCCGCGGCGGCGCCTGCCATCACCGTCAAGAGCGACTTCACCGCCGACGGCTACAACGACATCGCCGTCGGCATGCGTCTCTATCCGAGCTACGCCGGCGCCGACAACAGCGACATGATCGCCGTCCTGTACGGCGGCCCGAACGGTCTCAGCGGCGCCAAACAGTCGACGGCGATCGGCACCGTGAACGGCGACGACATCATGGAAGCGATGGTGGCGCTCGCCCCACCTACGGCTCGACCAGCCATGAGCTTTGGTCCATCGACAGTCTGCGCGACTCGGCCACACCCCCATGCTCATGGGCAACAGGGCGCCCTGCGACAACCCCGACGCAACCAAGCCCGCCTGCACCAGGAACGACTCCCAGCTCGGCCTCGGCGACGTCAACGGCGACGGCCGCGGCGAGATCGCCATCGGCCTGCCCAGAGCGACCGTCGCGGGCAAGGCGGCCGCTGGGACCGTGGCGCTGATCCCCGCACCGCCTCGGGCCCGGACGTCTCCGCTGCCCGGATCCTCACCCAGGACGGCATCGCCTCACCCCGCACGGCGTCTTCGGTAGCTCCGATCGCCGAGGAGTCCGTGGCGGACGACCGCATGGGCGATCTGTGCCCCGTCCTCTGCGCAGTCCGTGCACGCGATCCCACCGGAGTGAGCGCCGCGGATGCCCGCTTCGGCGCCATCATGTTGAGATAGCCCACTGCGAGCGACGTCGATCCGGCGGTGAGGAACAGCGGGACAAGCAGTAGTGGTACGACTGTTCAGCATGTCAGGGCGATATAGGAGGAGAGTGCCATGCTCAGCCTTTCCGGCTGAGCATGGCTGCGTTGCGCAGCACAACGGCATGATCTACAGCTGCGCGCTACCTGTGGAGAACCTTCGTCGCCTCGGCGCTGGTGGTCCTGCTCGGCCAGATGCTCGGTGTCGCCGCCGGCAACCTGGTGGTCGGACGGCTCCTCGACCTGGGCCAAGCCTGGGCCTGGACCGCGCTCGCAGCGGCGGGAGTGGCCGGCGCGCTGGGCGTCTGAAGGCTCACGTCCAGCAGGTTCCCCGTTGAAGGACGTCTGAGCCGCATGACGTCCACAAGCACACCGCCTTAAGACGTGCCGGACTGGGAGCGATCGGACGTCCCGCCGACGGTTCGCGGACGGCAGTGGGAGAACTACACGCGGGCCGACTGCGACTGTCATCGCGAGAGTGAACCGTCTGTCAGCCTGTGCTCACTGACAAGTGCGTGAACGTAGACGCGGAGATTCTCGGCTTGAAGCTGCGTCTGCCAGCGCTCGAAGCCCAGGCGTGTCCCGGCACGGTCGCCATGGCCATCGCGATCGCCGCTGCCCTGGTGACGACTGCGGTCGCCGGCGCCCGAACCGAGATCACGCAGGACCAGGGGGCTCCCGAGTGGGGGCGGCAGCACGGTCAGGACACGCCGGGCCTGGCAGGGCCGATCGCCTCGGTCGGCCCGCGGTGGCGGTCGGAGATGACCTGCTGGACGCCGTACAGGCGCCCTGTTCGCGCGGGTCGCCCCGCCCGCGCGCCCCGCGGTTGCTCAGCTCTGGCGGGGTGCGTCGTTGAGGGGGATGCCGCGGAGGGTCAGACAGAGGAGGAGGGCGGCGCCTGTCGTCAGGGCTATGTCCGCGACGTTGCCGACGAAGAGGCCGGCGTAGTCGATGAAGTCCACGACGTGGCCGTGGGCGAAGGCGGGTGGGCGGAAGAGGCGGTCGAGCAGGTGGGAGGTGGCCCCGCCCAGGAGCGTGCCGAGGACGGCGGTCCAGGCGGTCGAGCGCAGTCGCCGTCCGGCGTACAGGATGCCGGCGACCGCCCCTGCCGTCGTCAGGGTGAACAGCCAGGTCATGTCCGAGCCGATCGAGAAGGCGGCGCCGGAGTTGAGCAGCAGGCGTAGCTGGATCAGCCGCGGGATGACGGTGATGCCGTGGCCGTCGGACAGCGCCGAGGTCGCCCAGAGCTTGGAGGTCTGGTCCGCCAGGAGGACGGCTGAGGCGAGCGCGAGCATCCACCCGTACAGGTTTCTCCGGCGTCCGCCCTGTGGGCTTGAGGTGTCGGGCACGCTTCCTCCACGGTCCCTGTTCTTGGTGCGGTCGAATGTATCGGGTCTCAGAGGAGTCCGGCGTCGCGGACCTTCATGGCGACCAGGACGGGGTTGTCCGCGCCCGGTTCGGCGAAGACGCGGGTGATGTTCGCCTTGACGGTGACCACGCTGACATGGAGAAGTTCGGCGATCTCGGCGTTCGTGCGGCCGCGCGCCAGTTCGATCGCGACCTCGCGTCCGCGCTCGGTGAGCCGGGCGAGCCCTTCAGCACGAAGCCGCCCGCGCCCAGCCGCAGCCCGCAGCACCAGCTCGTCGGCGTCGAACGTGGTGAGCACGAGGACGCGCGGCGGGTCCGGCTGGGACAGCAGGAGTTCGGTGGTGGTGAGCCCGTCCTGGACGGGCGTCCTGATGTCCATCAGCACCGCGTCCGGCCGAGCTCGCGGATCACCTTCATGGCCTGCCGTCCGTCGCCGGCCTCGCCCGGGAGGTCGAGGTCGGGCTTGCCGAGGATGAGGCGCAGGCCGGTGCGCACCATCGGGTCGTCGTCCGCGATCACGACGCGGATCATGTCAGGCCTCCCACGGCAGGCGGGCGTCGGCTACGAATCGGAGCGTGCCGGGCACGGCCCGCAGCTCGGTCAGCGACTGGTGCGCGTTCTCCTGGCTGGCCTGCGCGACCGCGCGGGTCTGCTCGGGGGCAGGTCCGTGCGGTGGGCGAGGCAGTGCCGGTGGGCCGCAGTGCGGTCGTCGCTGCCCCCTTGACGCCGGGGACCTATGATCGGGTTAGTTGTCTTCGTCCCTGCCAGGAGTCTTGTGCCGGACATCCAGCCTCTCAGGCCTGATGATCCCAGGTCCGTGGACCGGTACCGGATCGCGGGCCGGGTCGGCGAGGGTGGGCAGGGGACGGTGTTCCTCGGGGTCGACGACGAGGACCGGCAGGTCGCCATCAAGATCCTGACGTCCGTCGACGCCGCCGACATCGAGTCCCGGCTGCGGTTCCAGCGGGAGATCGAGGTCGCGTCGAAGGTGGCCTCGTTCTGCACGGTACGGGTGCTGGGGCACGGGATCAGCGACGGCCGGCTGTACATGGTCAGCGAGTACGTGCCCGGCGAGTCGTTGCAGCAGCACGTCGTCTCCCGGGGTGCGCTGGACGCCTCGGCGCTGGTCCGGCTGGCGGTGAACACCTCCACGGCGCTGGTGTCCATCCACAACGCCGGCATCGTCCACCGCGACTTCAAGCCCAGTAACGTGCTGCTCGGGCCCAACGGCCCGTACGTGATCGACTTCGGGGTGGCGCGCGGGTTCGACGACAAGACGGTGACCGTCACGGGGGTGCTGGGCACTCCCGCCTACATGTCTCCGGAGCAGCTCGCGGGCGAGCGGGTGACGCCGGCCTCGGACCTGTTCAGCTGGGGTCTGACGATGACGTTCGCGGCGCGGGGACGGCCGCTGTTCAGCGGCAGCACCATCGCGGCCATGGCGATCACGGTGGGTCAGGAGGAGATCGACCTGAGCGGCATCGACGAGCCGTTACGCTCGATCATCGCCGCCTGCCTGGTGCGCCGCCCTGAGGCGCGGCCGACCGCGCGCCAGGTGCTCAACGCCCTGATCGGCCTTCCCGCTGAGCCCGGTCCTGAGCCGTTTGCGCCGCCATGGCCGGGGCCGCCGGCGCGGGTGACCTCCACTACGCCGGCCGCTCCACCAGCCACGCCGCCGGCCGAGGCCTTCCCGCCGCCGCACTCCGCCGCACCGCCGGACTCTGCCTTTCCACCACCGCACTCGGCCCCGCTGCCAGACCCGACCCCGCCGTCGGTTGCGGCGTTCGCGCCGCCGGACTCGGGGCCGGTCGCCGTCCCGCCGGGCCGCGAGGCGTTCCCCGAGGCGTTCCTTGAGGCTTCGCCCGAGGCGTTCCCTGACGTGGAGGTCTCGCCGGCGACGGGCGCGACCGCTCCGGCCAGGCCCGTCCGGCGGAGGGTCCGGCGGTTCACCCTGGCCGGGGTGCTGGTGGCGGCGCTGGTCGGCGCGGGGGTGGCGGTGGTGCCGGGGCTGGTCAGGGTGCCTGCGGCGCCGCCGGCCGCGACGCCGTCCCCCGCGGGGTTCGGCACGCCGATCGGCTGGCGGCCCTCGGGGCACTTCGCGGCCGTCACCGCGGTCGGTACGGCTGAGGTCGCCGGGCGGCCGGTCGTGGTGACCGCCAGCGAGGACAGCACGCTGCGGCTGTGGGACGCGCGCACGATGCAGCCGGTGGGCGGGCCGATGGCGGGCCACGGCGACTGGGTGCGGGCGATCGCCACGGCCACGGTGGGCGGCAGGCCGATCGCGGTCACGGGGGGCGACGACAAGACCGTACGCACCTGGGACCTCACCACCGGCCGCCCCGCGGGCCCCCCGCTCACCGGCCACACCGGCGTCGTCCTCGCCGTCGCCACCGCCACGGTGGGCGGCAGGCCGATCGCGATCACCGGCGGCGACGACAAGACCGTACGCACCTGGGACCTCACCACCGGCCGCCCCGCGGGCCCTCCGCTCACCGGCCACGAGGACGCGGTGCTGGCCGTCGCCGCCGCCACCGTCGACGGCAGGCCGGTCGTGGTGAGCGCGGGCAGGGACCGGGTGCTGCGGTTCTGGGACCTGGGGACGGGCGAGCCCGTGGGCCGGGCGCGGGCCGGCCACACCGACTGGGTGCGGGCGCTGGCCGTGACGCCGGACGCCGTCGTCTCCGCCTCGGACGACAGGACGATCAGGATGTGGGACCTGCGCTCCGGCCGGGTGAGCACCGTCCACGACCTGCCCGACGTCGTGGTCTCGCTCGCGGCGATCAGGACGGGCTCGTCCTGGACGGTGCTGGGGGCCGGCCGGGACGGCGTGATCCGCTGCTGGGACCTTTCGGGCAAGCCGGTCGGGACGCCGCTCACCGGGCATGCGGGACCGGTCATGGCCGTCGCCGCGGGGGCGGTGGGCGGGGTGCCGGTGGCGTTCTCGGGCGGCGCCGACAAGTCCGTCCGGACGTGGGATCTCAACGCGTGGGCCGCCGCCGGCGTGGCGGCCGGCAATCCCGGCCATTCGGCCCAGGTCAGGGCGGTCGCGCTGGTGAACGTGGGCGGGCGGACGGTGACCGTCTCGGGCGGCGCGGACAGGACGGTCCGGATGTCGGACCCGGCGACCGGCGCTCCCGTGGGCGCGCCCCTGCTCGGGCACGCCGAGCAGATCACGGCGATCGCGGCGGGCACCGTGTCCGGCCATCCGGTGGCCGTCAGCGGTGACGCGGGCGGCGAGCTGCGGATGTGGCGGCTGGACACGGGGGCGGCGCTGGGCAAGCCGATGGCCGAGGGCCGCGGCGGCGTGAACGCCGTCACCGTGGTCGAGGGAACGGTCGTCTCCGGCGGCGCCGACGGGCGTCTGTACCGGTGGGACGCCGCCACGGGCAGGCCCGCTGGCCCGCCGCTGGCCGGGCACCGCAAGCCGATCAGGGCGCTGGCCTCGGCGGTCGTCGGCGGCCGGCCGGTGGTGATCTCCGCGAGCGAGGACCACGAGCTGCGCCTGTGGGACGTCACCGGCGGCAGGCAGATCGGCGCGCCGCTGACCGGCCACCGGGACGCGGTCCTCGCGGTGACCGCGACGGTGGCGGGCGGGCGGCCCATCGCGGTGTCGGCCGGCGTGGACGGGACGCTGCGCCGCTGGGACCTGAACACGGGCACCGCCATCGGCTCCCCGCTCACCGGCCACACCGACTGGGTGCGGGCGCTGGCGGCCGACGGGGAGCGCGTCGTCTCGGCCGGCGACGACCGGACGCTGCGGGTGTGGAACGTGAGCACCGGCGCGGCGGTCGGGCGTCCGATCACCGGGCACGCCGGCCCGGTGTACGCGGTGGCGGCCGGCAGGGCCGGCGGCGCGCCGGTGGCGGTGTCGGCGGGCGCCGACTGGACGGTACGCACCTGGAGCGTCGCGGGCGGCTGACACCGGTCGCAGGCGTCCCCTGGCTACCGCACGGTGTCCACCGCGTTTCCTGGGCCTCTCCGCTTGACGTAGTCGCGGGCGCGGTCCGTCCTGAGCGCTTCGCTCAGCGCGCGGCTCCTGCGCTCGTCCAGGTAGACGACGCTCTGCGCGCCTTCCATCCCGGTCCCCTTGGTCGGCATCGTGAAGAAGCTGGAGGAGTCCAGCCGGGCCAGGTCGAGCAGGCGGCCGCGCAGCAGGTCGAGGGTGACGCGGTCGTCCACGGTGATCGACGCGGTGACGGCCCGCAGCAGCCGGTCGACCTTGACCGGGTCGGTCAGCGTGTCGGCGCTCAGCACGCGGTCGGACAGCGCCTTGAGCAGGGCCTGCTGCCGCTTGATGCGGTCGAAGTCGCCGCCGGGCAGGTTGTAGCGCTGCCGGACGAACCGCAGGGCCCGCTCGCCGTCGAGGTGGTGGCGGCCGGCCGTCCAGGTGACGCCGCTGTTGGTGTCGCGGACGGTCCTGGCCACCTCGACCTCGACCCCGTCCACGGCGTCGACGGCCGCGGCGAACCCCTTGAAGTCGATGGCGGCGTAGTGGTGGACGCGGACGCCGGTGAGCCGCTCGACGGTTTTGATCAGCAGGGGCGGCCCGCCCCAGGAGAACGCCGCGTTGATCTTCGCCCGGCCGCGGCCGGGGATGTCCACCCAGGAGTCGCGGGGGATGGACACGACGGCGGCGTGCTTCCGGTCCTCAGACAGGTGGGCCAGCATGATGGTGTCGGTGCGCTGCGAGCCGGGCCGCCACAGGGCCTCCTTGGCGCGGTCGCCCGTCGTGGCCTCGTCGGCCCGCCGGTCGGTGCCCACGAGGAGCCAGGTCTCGCCGAGGCCGGGTGCGGGCTGCGGACGCTGCCGCTCCTCCGCTTCTGAGGTGGGCAGCGCCGCGGGTAAGCGGGCGATGTCGCGGTCGAGGCTGGCCTGGTAGAGGGACAGCCCTCCGGCGCCGAGGGCGCCCAGCAGCAGCAGGGAGGCCAGGGAGATCCAGAGCAGGCGGCGGAGACGGCGCATCCGGTCGGTACCTCCGGAGATGGGTCGGTGGACGTTGCAGCTAGTTGCCGGGAAGCGCCTTGCCGTCGAGGTAGCCGAGCCAGCGCTGCTCGATGGCGCGGTATCGGCCGCCGGTGATCGCGTTCAGCGCGGAGAGCTGGGTGACGTGCAGGGAGTGGTAGCTCCAGCGGGCCGGGTTGGGGGCGGTCGCCGGGGTGCGGGTGTAGTGGAGGAGGTCGTAGCTGGTCCTGGATGACAGGTCGTAGAGCGGCAGCATCCGGTCGAGGGTGGCGAGGCCCCGGCGGAACATGTCCTTGGCCGCCGCGTCGCCCGTGAGCTCGCCCACGTCGTGGACGCCGATCAGGGCGAACAGGTGGCCGTTGAGCACGTGCGTGGGGGTCGGTGTCGGGTACTCCTCGAACCAGTCGAAGCGGTCCTCGAACCTGCGCAGCACGCCGCCCCGCGCCACCTCCGTGCGCAGCGGCCGGAGCGCGCGCAGCGCCGCGTCGCCGTAGCGGGTCTCGCCGGTCCTGGCGCGCATCTTGGCGAGGAAGGCGGCGCCGATGCCCTGCGCCATCCCGGAGTACCAGCCTGCGCGCAGCTCGCCGGCGAGTCCTTCCCGATAGGAGTACGCGAAGGGGACGGGCCAGCCGCCCGCGTCGTCCTGGTGTTCCAGCAGCCAGCGGGCCACCGTCTCCGCTTTGGCGCGGTAGCTCTCCTGGCCCGTGGTGACCCATTTGCTGTAGTTCTCCATGCCGTACTGCGCGACTTCGACCGGGTACTGGAAGGTGCCGAAGTCGTACGTGCTGAGCGGGATGCCGTCGGGGCCGATGGAGATGCGCCGCCAGGTCGTGACGTCCACCTGGGCGAAGTGCAGCCAGGGGCCGCGGGGGTCGTGCCGTTTGACGAGCGGGGTGTCGTCGGCGACGTACCCGGCGCGGACGACGCCGTCGGGGCCGGTGGAGACGTCGAGCCCGAACCGTTCGCGCAGGGCGCGCAGCGGCAGGTAGAGCTCCTCGCCCGCGCGCAGGCCCGGGACGGTGGCGCGGAAGAGGCCGATGGGGGCCTGGGTGGCCGGGACGGCGGCGGGTTCGCCGGAGGTGGAGGCTGAGGTGGAGACGCAGCCTCCGAGGGAGCAGAGGGCCGCCACCAGGACGATGAACTTTCGTAACAAAGGCACCATCACACCGCCCTTAACGGATATTTCGGGAAATGGTAATGTCAGCCCCTCACTGATCATCCCCCAAGGGTCGCTGCCCAGATGAACCATGATCGCGTCCATTTAGCCTATAACGGGATAGACGTCGACCCCGAGACCCAGACGCTGACCAGGAACCGCCTGCACTGGCTCCTGGACCACCTCCCCCCGGGGCGGATCCTCGACCTGGGCTGCTCCCAGGGGACGCTGTCCGTCCTCGCCGCCCGCAGGGGCGACCGGGTGACCGGCGTCGACATCGAGGAGGACGCGCTCGCGTTCGCCGCCGGGCTGGCCGCCGAACTGCCCGCCGACGTGGCCGCCAGGCTGGCCTTCGTCAGGGGCGACGGGGCGCGGCTGGCCTTCCCCGACGGCTGTTTCGACGCGGCGGTCGCCGGCGAGCTGCTGGAACACGTCACCGACCCGGGGGCGGTCCTCGCCGAGCTGCACCGGGTGCTGGCGCCGGGCGGCACCCTGCTGGCGTCCGTGCCGCACGGGCTGATGCCGCACCACGACCACCGCCGCACGTTCTACCGGGCGGGCCTGCGCCGCCTGCTCGACCCGCTGTTCGAGATCCGCGAGCTGACCGTGCTCGACCGGCACGTCGCCGCGGTCGGCGTCCGGCGGGAGGAGCCGCTCGGCGAGCCCGCGTTCCTGCTCAGCCAGGAGGAGGCGGACTTCCTCCAGCGCGAGGAGCTCGCGGAGCGGCAGGCGCAGGGGCTGCGCGACCGGCTGGAGCGGGCCAACCACCTCTACCGCGAGGTCACCGCGGCCAACGCCGAGCTGAAGGCGCAGCTCGGCGACCTGCGGGCGCGGCTCGGCGGGAGCCGGGCGGAGGAGGACGTCCTCGACCGGCTGGCGGCCCTCCAGGACAGCGTGCGGCACCTGTCCACGAGCCTCACCGACGGCGCCGCCGCCGACCGCGAGGACCTGCGGGAGCGGCTGCGCGAACGCACCGAGGAACGCGACGGGCTGCGGGAGCGGCTGCGCGCACAGGACGGGCTGCGCGAGCAGTTGCGCCTGCGGACCGAGGAGCGCGACCGGCTGCGTGCCGACGCCCGCGCCGCCGAGGCCGAGATCGCCCTGCTGCGCGAGGCGGTCGCGGCCGCCGAGGCGGAGCGGCGCGGCCTGCTGGAGTCGGCTCACGGGCTGCGGACCTCCCTGGAGGCGCTGCGCGAGACCGCAGGATCCCTGACCGCCGAACGGGACGAGCTGCGCGAGACCGCCGGCGCCGTGACCGCCGAACGGGACGAGCTGCGCGCCCTGGTCCGGGACCAGGCCGAGGACCTGCGGACGGCCGAGGCCGCCCACGCGTCCGCCGCCCGGGAGCTGCGCGCCCGGATCGCCGCGCTCGACGAGGAGCTCGGCGCGGAACGGGCGGCCCTGGCCCGGCTGCGTACCGTCTACAACGGCGAGCGGCACCGGCACGAGCTGACCCAGCACCGCCTGGGCAAGCTGGCCGCCTCCGAGGACCGGCTGCGGCAGGAGAACGACCGGCTGCGGGCCCGGCTGGAGACGGTGACCGGCCGGCTCGCCGACTACCGCGAGCAGATCACCCGCATCCGCTCCTCCCGCGCCTGGCGGATGCTGTCGGTCTACCGGCACCTGCGCAGGCCGGGCCGCCCCGACCCGGCTCAGCCCCGCCCGGCCGGCGTCCGGCCCGTCGCCGCCTCCGGCGCGCCGACCCGCACCATCGTCATGCGGCCCGCGCCGGAGGCCGCCCCCGCGGCGCGGCCTGCCGCCCCCCGCACCACGGCGGCCCCGGTGCCGCTGGACGAGGTCAGGACCGGGCTGAGGGAGTGGGTCGAACGGGCCAGGGCGGCCGAGGGCGACGAGGTGGTGCTGATGTTCTCGGGCACCACCTTCGTGCAGGAGGCCAGGGGCAACCGGCCCATCCGGCTGACCCGCGTCTACCTCGGGCGCGGCTGCCCGGTCTTCTTCAACTACTACCGCTGGCGCGACAGCGAGCCGCTGCCCTCGCACCCGGACCCGCTGCTGTTCCAGAGCCCGATCGACATCACGCCGCACCTGCTGGACGAGGTGCTGGGCGCGGACTTCGGCGGCAAGCGCAAGCTGCTGTTCGCCTCGTTCCCGCACGAGGTGATGGTGCGGACGCTGACCCACGCCGCCGCGCGCGGCTGGGTGACCGTCTACGACGCGCGCGACGACTGGGAGGAGTTCGCCAAGGTCGGCATGGCGAAGTGGTACCACCCGGGCCACGAGCGTTACCTGGTGGCGCACGCCGACGTGGTCACGGCGGTGTCCGCGCCCCTGGCCAGGAAGATGGAGACGCTGGGCGGCCGGCCGGTGAGCGTCAACGCCAACGCCCTCGACCCGGACTTCCCCACCCCCTCCGTGCCGCGCCGCGCGGACGCCTCGAAGGTCGGCTACTTCGGGCACCTGACCGACAAGTGGTTCGACTGGGACCTGCTGCTGCGCGCCGCCCGAGCCCACCCGGGCCTCGTCTTCGAGCTGGCGGGCCACCAGCAGCCCGACCTGCGGCTGCCGGAGAACGTCCGGCTGCTCGGCCTGCTCGGCCACCGGGAGCTGGCCGAGCTCAGCGCCGGCTGGGCGCTGGCGCTGATCCCGTTCAGGAACGGCCCGCTGGCCGACGCCGTGGACCCGATCAAGGTCTACGAGTACCTGCATCTCGGCCTGCCCGTGCTGGCGACGTACTTCCCGCAGTGCGCGGACTACCCGGGGGTGCGGGTGACCGAGTCGGCGGCGGAGTTCGTGGCGGCGATCCCGCAGGTCGCCGGGTCCGCGCCGGACGCCGCGCGGGTGCGGGCCTGGCTCGCCGCCAACACCTGGGAGTGCCGGGTGGAGGCGTACACGGAGCTGGCGGAGCAGGTCGTGCGCAAGGGCAGGGACGGCCTGCTGACGCTGCTGGAGTCGCGATGAAGGTGCTGTTCTGCTACCGCTACGGCGTCATCGGCGGGGTGTCCACGCAGTTGCTCAACCGCTACACGCACTTCTCCGCCGAGTTCGAGATCGGCGTGCTGTACGAGTCGGACCATGGCATGGTGGGTCACTTCCCGCCGGGCGTGGCGCGGGTGGCGGGCACCGACGAGGCCCGCGAGGCGGCGATCAGGGAGGCGGAGCCGGACGTCGTCGTCGTGATCGACAGTCCGGGCTTCCTGTCGGCGTGGCGGCGCGCGGGCTCCCCCGGGTCGCTGGTGCTGGAGGTGCACACGACCACCGCGAACCTCTCCTACCTGGACGAGCTCGTGGTGCGCCCTGACCATGTGGTGACCGTGAGCGAGTACATGCGGGAGAAGCTGGCCGCGCTGGGGCTCTCCCCGATCAGCGTGGTGCCCAACTGCCTGGACGAGCGCTGGTACGCCGAGACCGTCCCGCCCGCGCTCGGCACCGCGCCGGTGGCGTGGATCGGCAAGCTGGACGGGCACAAGCGCTGGCGGGCCGCGGCCGATCTGCTCGACCGGATCGCCACCGCCCGCCCCGGGGTCACGCCGCTGATCGTCGGCGGGTACACGGCGCCGGCGAGCGAGGTGGCCGCGCTTACCACGAAGCTCGCCACCTCGCCCGCGCTCGGCGCGGCCCGCTGGCTGCCGCGCCTCGACTACGACCTGATGCCGGGCCTGTACTCGGCCGTCGCGGCCAACGGCGGGCTGACCGTCTCGACCACGACCGACGAGAGCTTCGGCATGTCGGTGGCAGAGGCGCTGGTGCGCGGCTGCCCGGTCGTGGCGCCGGCGGTGGGCGCGCTGCCGGAGATCCTGCCGGAGGAGGCGCTCTACCCGCCGGGCGACTGGGCGGGGGCGGCGGAGCGGGCGCTGCGGGGGCTCGCGGACCCGGACTTCAGGGCCGCCCTGCTGAGCACGGCCGAGGCGGTCAGGGAACGCACGCACGCGGAGTACGCCCTCGCGGCCTTCCGCGAGGTGCTTCAGCGGAGCGCGAAGTCGTCGAAGGTGGCCTGACCGGGCGCGGTCAGCACCAGGCCGAAGCTGACGTTGGCGGCGCCGTCGCGCGGCGGGGTCCAGGTGGCCTGCCGCCAGGTGGGGGCGGCGGGGAACTCGGGGCTGTGGGACCAGCGCGACCACACCCCGTCGGCCGTCCTCGTGCTGTAGGTGAAGCGGACGGGGACGGTCGAGGTGTACCACACCGACAGGCGGCCCGGCCGGGGCGCGCACTCGCCGTCGTCCTGCTTGACGGCCAGCCTGAGCCGCTCCGGGTCGCCGCCGGTCACCTGGACGCGCACCGCCCAGCGCCCGGTGCGCGCCTGCGGCACCCGGCCGAACGTGGCCTTGCCTGACCTCCCGTCGAGCTGCCAGCAGTCGGGGACGCCCTCCTTGCCGAAGTAGTTCTCCAGTGAGGCGTTCAGCACGATCGACGGGGCCTTGAGCGGCGGCACCGGCCTGGTCTCGCCGCCGATGACGTCGCCGACGGTGCGGACGGCGACCGGGCGGCCCTTCAGCCAGTCGAGGAACGCGGTGAAGACGGCGGGCTTGACCCCGAGCGGCCCGCAGTCGTCGCAGTAGTCGTGGAAGACCAGGATCGCCCAGCCTTTGCGCTGCTCGGCGGCGAGCACGTACTGCTGCATCTCGGGGAGGGTGGTGCGCGCGCCGACGGCCAGCGGCGTGTTGAGGTCGTAGGGGTCGGCCGGGGTGGTGCGCTCGGCGGCGACGCCCGCCTTGCCGCGGCCGCTGTTGTAGCCGCACTCGCGCACCGCGGCCTCGGCGGCGGCGTTGACAGCGTGGAAGGGGTAGGCGAACGACCGTGGCGTGAAGCCCATCGCCTCCAGCGCCGAGCGGTCGCCGCACACTTCCCTGCGCTGCTCGTCCGGGTGCAGTTCGGGCAGTCTGGCGTGGGTGCGGGTGTGGCCGCCGATCTCGTGCCCGGCCTGCGCGAGGCGTGCCAGGCGGGCCTGGTCGAGGTAGCCGGGCGCCTGGACGCGGGTGCCGAGGACGTAGAAGGTGCCGGTCATGCCGCGCGTGGTCAGCTCGGCGGCCATGTGTTCCTGGCGGGCCAGGCCGTCGTCGAAGGTGAGCGACACGACACCGCCTGCCTGGCTCGGGGTGGCGCTCGGGCGCGGCGCTCCCTGGCTCGACGCGGCGCCCCGGCCGCTGCAGCCGGCGGCCAGCACCATCATGACGATCAGTAACACGCGACGCACTCGTCCGCTCCTCCCGCCTCGGCGGCGGACATCCTCCCATGGGCGGCGGGTGCCGCGCAGCAGGCGGCAGCGCCGATTTCGGAAACCGGCGAGACGCGCACGAGCCGGTCGCCGGGCCCCCTTGACAACGACGGCGACAAGTGATGACCGCCGGCCGCCGCGCCCGCCAACCCGGCATTCCACCAGTATTGACGCGCTTTGTAGTGCAGTGCTTACATTTGGCCCCACAGGCAAGATCTATAAGCAAATATCCGGCGAAAATGGGGTAAACGTGAGCAACTTACGTCGGCGCTCGGCGGCCGTACGCGGCGCACGGCGGCTGCTGGGAGCATGAGGCCGGTACTGGAGGCACGCAGCCTGACGAAGCGGTACGGCCGGGCCGTGGCCGTGGACGACGCCAGCTTCGCCATCAGGCAGGGCGCCATCACCGGCTTCCTCGGCCCCAACGGCGCCGGCAAGTCCACGATCCTGCGCCTCTTCCTCGGCCTCGTGCACCCGACGTCAGGCTCCGCCCTCATCGACGGCAGGCCCCTCCGCGAATGGCCCGCGCCCAGCCGCAAGGTCGGCGCGGTGCTCGACACCCAGTGCGTCCACCCCTCCCGGCGGGCCGTCGAGAGCGTGCGCTGGGCGGCCCGCCTCGCCGGGGTGCCCGCCTCCCACGCCGAGGAACTCCTGGAGCGCGTCGGCCTGACCGCGGTGGCCCACCAGCGCACCGGCAGGTTCTCCGTCGGCATGCGGCAGCGCCTCGCGCTGGCGATCGCGCTGGTCGGCAACCCCGAGATCGTGATGCTGGACGAGCCGATGAACGGCCTCGACCCCGCGGGCATCGCCTGGCTGAAGGACCTCCTGCGGCACTTCCGGGAGCAGGGCCGCACCGTGCTGGTCTCCAGCCACCTGCTGGCCGAGCTGGAGGACCTGGTGGACGACCTGGTGGTGATCGCCCGCGGCCGGATCATCGGCAGCGGGTCGGCCTCCGCGTTCATCGACCGCTTCCAGCCCCAGACCATCAGCGTCCTGTCGGACCGGCCCGAGCCGCTGAGCGCCGCCGTGGTCGAGGCCGGCGGGGAGGTCATCGAGATCCAGGGCCAGCGCATGGAGATCAGCGGCCTGACCTCGGTCCAGCTCGGCGAGATCGCCCGCGACGCCGGCATCGCGCTCCTCGGCCTCACCGAGGAGCGCACGCTCAAGCGGGCCTTCTCCGAGGCGACCGCCCGCCTGGGCGAACCGCCCGCGTCAGAGGGCGGGCGCGGGTGACTAACGCGCCGCGTGCCGGGTGGCCTCGCCGGTGCCGTTCAGGAAGGCCCTGGCCCGGCGCGCCCGGAGCGCCGTGCGCGTCACCCCGGCCGCCCTGGCGATCTCCTCGGCGGTGACCAGGTCGTCGTAGGCGGCCCTCGGGTCGCCCAGCAGGATCCGCGTGGTGCCGAGGTCGAGCAGGACGTCCGACAGCACGACCCGGTCGCCGATGAACGTGGCGATCTCCAAGGCCCGCAGCAGCTCGGGATAGGCCTCCTCAGGGGTGCCCGTCCTCGCGGCCCGCATCGCCGCCCCACGCCGGATCTGGGCCTCGCTGCGCAGGCTGCCGCCCTCGCGGCACAGGACGAGCGCCCGTTCCAGGCACGCCCGCGACGCCTCCCGCTCCCCCGCGCCGTCCAGCACCAGCGCCAGCCCGCCCAGCGCGTCGGCCTCGCCCACCGGGTCGCCGCTCCTGCGCAGCACCTCGGCGGCCTCCTCGTACGCCTTGCGCGCCCGGTCAGGCTCGTGCCGGATGCGGTCGAGGTCGGCGAGCAGCCGCAGCGCAAGGCCGCGGCCGTGGTCGTCGGCCAGGTCGAGGAAGATCCGTTCAGCCGTCTCCAGCCGCCGGGCCGCGCCGACGTAGTCGCCGACCAGCAGCGAGCGGTGGCCGAGGGAGTACTGCAGGGCCGCCTGCCCGCGCAGGTCACCGGCCGCCCGCACGCTCGACAGGGCCAGTTCGTGGGACTCCAGCCACACGTCGAAGTGCGCGCCCGCCTCGTAGCGGGCGAGCGGCGCGACGGCCAGCTCCCAGCACGTCCCAGGGAAGGGCGTCGCGCGCCGCACGGCCGCCAGGACGGCGTCCAGGTTGTCGTCGAACCACGCCGACCCGTCGCCCGACCAGGCCGCCGCGCCCAGGGGCCGGTGGCGCGGGGCCGTGCCGCGCGGGATCGCGTTGTCCCGGCCGCGCATCGCGGCGTGGGCGTCGTCGGTCAGTGCCAGCAGGGCGCCGAGCGCGCGCAGGACGGCGGCGTCCAGCTCCGGCTCAGAGTCCTCGGCCCGCGCCCGGTCCGCGCCGAAGCCCAGCAGCAGTTCGTGGCAGCGGAACCGGTCGCCGTCGCCGGTGGTGACCATGAAGTGGCTCTCGGCCAGCTCTTCCAGGAGGTTCTCCGCCGCGTCCACCGGCACGTCGGCGAGCGCGGCGGTGGTCGTGGCGGTGATCTCCGCGCTGCCGTAGAAGCCGATCCGGCGGATCAGTGAACGCGGCCCGGAGGGCAGCGCCTCGTAGCCGCGCGCCAGCGTCGGCACCACGCTCAGCCCGTCGTGCTCCAGCTCGCCGAGGATCCTGGACGGGTCGGCCAGGCGCTCGGCCAGGCGGGCGAGGGTCCAGTGCGGGCGGGTGGCGAGCCTGGCCGCGGCGATGTGCAGGGCCACAGGCAGCCGCGCGCAGAGGTCCACGACCCGGTCGGCGGCCTGCGGCTCGGCCGCCATCCGCTCGGCGCCCGCGCCCGTGGCCAGCAGCGCGCGGGCGCCGGCCCGGTCCAGCGCGGCCACGCCGACCCGGACGGCGCCCCGCAGCAGGGCCAGCGGCGAGCGGCTGGTCACGATGACGGCGCAGCCCGGATGGCCGGGCAGGAGGGGTTCGAGGCGGCGCACGCTGCTCACGCCGTCCAGCACGATCAGCACCCTGCGGCTCGCCAGCAGGCTGCGCAGCAGCGCGGCCCGCGCCCCGGCGCCCTCGGGGACGCGGTCGGGGGCGACCCCGAGCGCGGCCAGGAACCCGGCCAGCACCTCGGCGGGCTCGCCGGGCTCCTCGGCGTAGAGCTGGCCGTCGGGGTAGCGGCCGGCCACGCGGTGCGCGGCCTCCAGGCACAGCGCGGTCTTGCCCGCGCCGCCGGGGCCGGTGATCACCACGACCGGTGACGCGCCGCCGTCCTCCAGGACGCCGGTGATCCGCCGCAGCTCGGCGTCCCTGCCGACCAGGACGCCTGCGCGGGCGGGAAGCTGCCTGGGCACGGGCGCGGGCCGGCGCGCGGGTCCGGGGACCGGCTCCCCCGCCGGGGCGGGCGCAGGCGTCTGGCGTGCCCGTTCGAGCACGGAGTCCTGGCGCAGGATCCGCGTCCTGAGGTCGCGCAGTGCGGGGCCGGGGTCGGTGCCCAGCTCGTCCCTGAGCCGCTCCTCCAGGTCGGCGAACGCCTGCAGCGCCTCGCTGCCCCGCTGCGACCGGTACAGCGCGAGCATGAGCTGCCCGCAGAACGCCTCCCGCAGCGGATGCTGCTCGGTGAGCCGCTGCAGCTCGGCGATCACCTCGCGGTGGCGGCCGAGCGCGAGGTCGGCGTCGATCCTGGCCTCGGTGGCGGCGAGCATGCGCTCGTTCCACACCACCGCCTCGGCGAGGAACGCCTCGCTGTCGAGGCCGGCGAGGGCCGGGCCGCGCCACAGGTCCAGGGCCTCGCTCAGGGTGCGGGCCGCGGCGGCGTGGTCGCCGTCGTCGGCCTCGGCCCGCGCCCGGTCGCACAGGCGCAGGAAGACGTACGCGTCCACGTCGTCGTCGGCGGCCTCCAGCCGGTAGACGTTGTCGTGCACGTCGATGGTGACGCCGTACTTCCTGAGCTCCCCCACGCCCCGGTGCACCTGGTTCCTGGCGCTCTTGGTGGGCGTGTCCCCGTAGATCGCGTCCATCAGGCTCTCGACGGAGGCGGAGCGGGCGGGGCTGAGCAGCAGGTGCGCCAGGACCCCGCGTGATCGTCGAGTGGCGAGCCTGATCTCCTCGCCGTGCTGCCACATTGCCGGTTGGCCCAGAATCCCGAAGCGCATCAGCGGCAAATCCCCCTAGTTCACCCCCCGATTATTCACCAATAAAACAAACCTGTCCTGATCAGGCCGCCTCAATTTACTCGATTGTCACCTGAGCCCCTTGAACCCCAAAGTCAAGGGACTGGTGAAATGTCAGGAGATATCGCGGCGCTCGACGAGGAAGAACGCCAGCCCGACCACGATCGCGACGTACACCCCGAAGATCACCAACCCCAGCACCGGCCCCGGCCCCTCGGGCAGCAGGCCGGGCCCCGCGCCGATCATCATGAACGGCAGGTACGGATCGACGTCGTCGGGCAGGACCACCGACAGGAGACCCTCACCGGCGAACGCCCAGACCAGCAGGATCGACAGGGCCCCCGCGGTGCTCCTGACCAGCACGCCCACCGCCACCCCGAGCGCGGTCACCAGCGGCACGCTGCCCAGGAACGCCAGGATGACCGACGTCCCGCCGTGGGACAGCGGCGCGTAGGGGGTGCCCGAGGCGGTGATCAGCGACGACCCGTACGCGATGAGCAGCCCGATCATGGTCACGGCCAGGCTGATCGCGGCGAGCGTGACCATCTTGCCGCCGAGCACCAGCGTCCGCCACGGCGCGATCGACAGGGTGACCCGGAAGGTGCCGTTCCTGATCTCGTTCGTCGCGGACAGCACCCCGAGGATCATCATCGAGAACATGACGAACTGCATCGGCGAGGCGACGGCCTGCGAGCCCGGCCCGCCCTGCACCAGGTTGCCGGACGGCCCGATGTTGGAGCCCATCAGCAACCCCACGAGGGCCACCCCGACCAGGGCGCACGCCACGGTGATGCGGTTGCTCAGCAGCGTGCGGAACTTGACCAGTTCCGCCGCGCACACGTTGGCGAAGCTCATCGCTAGCCGACCTCCCCCTTGATGCCTGACCTGTCCCTGGTGGCGTGCGCGAAGGCGTGATGGAGGCTGCGTTCCTCCCGTAACTCGTAGAGCGCCACCATGGCGTCCCTGGCGATGCTCCCGACCTGCCCCGACGCCAGGCCGGTGACCTCGATGCCGTGGCTGCCGCTCGCCTGCACCCGGCCGCCCGCCTTCACCAGGGCGGGGGCCAACGCCTTCGGGTTCTCGCAGCGCACGGTGACCTTCTTGACCTGGAAGCGCTGCATGAACGCCGCCGCGGACCCGCTGCCCACGATCTTGCTTTGTGCGATGACCACGAGGTCGTCGACGAGGTCCTCCATCTCGGCGAGGAGGTGGCTGGAGACGAACACCGTGCGGCCCTGGTCGCGGAACTGCCGCAGGAGGTCCTTCATCCAGGCGATGCCGTCGGGGTCCAGCCCGTTCATCGGCTCGTCCAGGACGACGATCTCGGGGTTGCCGATCAGCGCGATCGCCAGGGCCAGCCGCTGCCGCATCCCCAGCGAGAACCGGCCGACCCGCTGCGCCGCCACCTCCGACAGGCCCACCCGCTCCAGCATCACCTCGCCCTGCCTGGGGTCCACGCCGATCATCCTGGCGACCCAGCGCAGGGTGTCGATCGCCCGCCGGCTGGGGTGTGCGCACTGCGTGTCGAGAGCCGCCCCGATCTTCCTGGCCGGGACGGGCCACTCGCCGATCGGCTTGCCGTCGATGAGCGCCTGCCCGCTCGTGGGACGGTCGAGGCCGAGGAACATACGCAGGGTCGTGGACTTCCCCGCGCCGTTGGGGCCGAGGAAACCGGTGATGGCGCCGGCGCGGACCGAGAAGCTGGCGTTGCTCACCGCCAGCACCGGCCCATATCGCTTCGTCAAGCCGACTGCTTGCAGAACTGTCATGTGTCGCGTCCCATGTGTTGCGTCATTCCTCTGCCGACTCGATGAACTGCGCCAGCAACCCCGGAACCGCCTCGTCGGCCACCGCCAGGCCCTCGCCGTAGCCGACGTCGCGCATGGTGTAGGCGCCCAGCGTGCCCGCCGCCGTCGTCGCCGCGATGGTGGCCAGCCCCGACCTGCGCTGCAGCGGCGAGCGGGTGACGGTCCAGCCGATGACGCCCTTGCGCTGCAGCGCGACCGTACGGCGCCGCAGCACGCCCGACCTGATCACCAGGTAGGCCCCCGCCAGCGCGTGGCCGAGCGAGCGGTAGGCGTCCACCGCGAGCAGGACCGACACCGGAACCGCCAGCAGGCCCGTTACCGCCGCCGCCCACCCGGCGGAGCCGCCCGCCAGCGCGGCGAGCGTCGCCGCCGCCGCGACGGCCGCCCCGCTCGCGAGAGCGGCGCGCAGCAGCCGCCGGCGCAGCGCGGCGCGCGGGTGGGGGCGCAGCCGTGCGGGCAGCAGGGGGCTCTCCCGCTCGCGCAGCACCGACGCCGCCGTCGCGTGCGCCACCCGCAGGGGCGCGGGAGGCAGCAGGGCGCCGGAGCCGCCGCGCGGGCCGTCGAGCGTCTGGCGCAGGCCGCTCGCGACCGCCTTGAGCCGGGCGCCGCCGCCCCAGCGCAGCATGACGGGCTCGATCAGCTCGGCACCCCGCAACCGGCGCTCCTCCAGGGTGAAGGAACGGGTCGTGAGCAGGCCGCGGCCGACGCGGAGGGTGCCGGTGCGCTGGTCGCGTTCCAGCCGGAAGCGCCACCACGCCTCGGCGAACAGCAGCACCGTGCCGACCACGCCGGCGACCAGCACCAGGGCCGCGAGCACGACGAGCAGCCAGCGGGGGACCGAGCGCAGGAACGCGACGGCCCCGAGCACGGCCCCGCCGAGGTCCACGGGGATGCCGAGCCGCTCGGCCAGGTTGTACGCCTGGCTCAGCGGGGCCAGGCCGATCACGAAGACGAGCGGGCTGAGGGGGGCGTACCGCACCCAGGCCGGGTCGAGGCGGGCGATCTCCTCGGCGGGCGTCACGGTGGACGCCGCCGCCTCCTGGGGAGGGGCGGCGGGCCGGGAGCGGGGCAGGAGTTCCTCGCGCAGCCGCTCGGCCTCGGCCACCGCGACGGCGTCCAGCTTGACCTGGTCCCGCCGGTCGGTACGCAGCGCCTGCCCGGTGCCCATCGTGACGATCGCCAGCCCGAAGACCCGGTGCACCGGACCCGACGTGAGATCGACCGTGCGGAGCCGGTCCCTGGGGATCGCGACGTGCCGCCGCCAGAACAGCCCCGACCGGATCTCGATCTGCTCGTCGCCCACCCGGTAGCGAGTCGTCCGCCATCGGACGATCTCAGCCGCGGTCAGGTAGACGAACAGCAGCGCCGAGACGATCTGCAGCTTGTGGTCCTCCCAGTTCACCCCGCCCGACGCCACCGCGGTCAGCGCGATGATGCCCAGCGGCGGCAGCAGCCAGCGCAGGTTGACCAGGGCCATGCGGGGATCGAGCGGGCGCCAGCCGGCCGTCTCCACCGCCAGGTCCTTCACCGTCACGTCGCGTCCCCGGGGGTCGCCTGCGTCACCCGGTTGAGCCGGTCCACCAGCTCCCTGGCGAACTCCTCGTCCAGGCCGTCGATCCGCAGCGGCCCCATGGCCGAGGCGGTGGTCACGGTCACCGCGGACAGCTTGAAGAGCTGGTAGAAGGGGCCGCGGGCGGTGTCGACCGTCTGGATGCGCGACATCGGCGCCACCCGGTGCTGCTGCCACAGCCACCCCGAGCTGGTGTAGACGGCGTCCTCTGTCACCTCCCAGCGGTGCACGGCGTACCGCCAGCGCGGCACCACCACCGCGTAGCAGGCGCCGGCCAGCGCCGTCAGGAAGGCGAGCACCGCGAAGAGCGTGCCCGCCCCCTCGACGAACGCCGCGAGGCCCGCCAACGCCAGCGCCACCAGCCCGTACCCCACCGCGGCCCGGACGGTCCACATCCTGACCGCCCTCGGGTGCACGGCGTTGCGCGGCGGTCGCAGGCGTAGCCCGCCGGCCTTCTGCGCCACGATCACGCTCCTTCGATCTCGGTGACCTCGCGCTCGATCTCGTCCGTCAGCCAGTGCGCCTCGACGTCGCCGACGACCGTCGCCGGCAGCGGCATCCGCCCGTACGTGGCGGTGGCCGCGGCGACGACCTCCTCGGCGGTGACCTGACCCAGCCGGTCGTAGAGCCGGGTGAGCAGGTCGGGCCCCTGGCCGAGCGAGAGACCGATGCGGACGAGGTCGGCGATCTTGGCGGGTGAGTCCAGCCCCCACAGCATCTCCATCACGCAGTACTCCCTGGCCCGCTCCAGCTCCTCGGGGTCCGGCGCGGTGGCCGTGAGCTCCGGCAGGCGGTCCAGCACCTCGGTGAACAGGTCGGGCACCTGCTCCTTCGGCCGCTTGAGTTGGATGAAGGCCCTCGGGAAGTCGAGGAGGACGTCGCGGCCGAGGAACGCCTCGTAACCGCTCGCCCCCAGGCCGGTGGTGCCGGGGGCGTCGCGGATCGAGCGGTTGCGGTGGTAGCGGCCGAGCACGGCGGTGGCGAGGTAGCCGGCGACGTCCTGCGGGCCGCCTGGCGGCTCCGGCGCGTTGAAGGTGACCAGCACGTTCGACAGGTCCTCGCGGGGGACCAGCAGGACTCCCCCGCCTTCCGCGAGGGCGGGCACCGGCTCCGGCCGGCCCTCCCACCAGCCCAGGGCGTCCTCTAGACGGGACAGCAGCCCGGCGGGCTCGACGTCGCCCACGGCGACGAGCGACGCGCCGCCCGGCACGACCACGCTCCTGTGCGTCTCGTCACGGCCGCCAGGCTCGGCCGGCGCGGGCCCGAGCAGGTGGCCGCGCAGGGCGTCGTCGGCGATCCGCGCGGGCGGGCCGCCGTGCGGCAGGGACCGGCCGGGCGCCGCCTGCCCCGCCGTGGGGGCAGGGCGAAGGACCTCGGACAGGACCGCGAGCCAGTCGTCCAGCCGGTCGGTGGTGGCGTAGCCCGCGAGGTCGAGCCACTGGCCGTCGGTGCCGACGGTCAGCTCGCCGCCCGCGCCGCGCTCGTGCACGCCGAGGCGGGCGCGCCGGCCCAGCGCCTGGGCCAGCAGCTCCAGCCGGTCGGGACGCCGCCAGCCGGCGGGGCCGGCGGGCAGCCGGAGCCGGAACTCCACCACGGGCGCGCCGCCGGCGCGGACGGCGACGGCGCGCAGGCCGTTGCCGAAGGTCGATTCCGCGTGCTCGCCCAGCACGGGCCTGGGCTGCTCCTCGCGGGGCGGCATGGCGCGCGGCGAGGTCGCCGCCGTGGGCAGGCGGGCGCCCCGGGCGGGCCCGCGGTCCTCGGCGCGCTGGGTGGGCGCGGGCTTGGGCCTGGTGCGGCGGCGGCCGGGTTCGATCGTCATGACGGCGCAGGCCGCGCCGTGCAGGCGCGCCGCCGCCCTGGCCACCTGCGCCGGGGTGACCTCGGAGAGCAGCCGGGGCAGCTCGTCGAGCAGCTCGGCCCGGTCGAAGAGGGTCTCCAGGCGGCCGAGGGCGCGGCAGCGCGTTTCGAGGTCGTCGTGGTCGCGGTGGTGTTCGGACACCAGTTCGCTGACGGCGGCCGACACCTCGCCTGAGATGTCGCCCTTGGCCCACATGCCCCATTGCGTGCGGATGGCGCCGACCATCTGCACGGCCGGGGTGGCCGGCGGCACGAGGGTGGTCAGCAGCAGCGCGTCCGGCGCGCGGGCGTCGAGCGGGCCGAAGAACCCGCAGCTCGTGCTGACCGCGGGCAGGCCGTCGGGGGTGACCTGCCGGGCCATCATGCGGGCCAGCACGACGTGCGCGAGGTAGCCGGGCAGGTCGGCCGCCGGATCGGGCAGCCACTGCCCGATGGTGATGGCGGTGGCCGGGACCCCCGGCTCGGTGAAGGAGGCGGTCTGGTCCATGAAGAACCCGGGCTCGGACAGGTCCGGCTGCGCGGCGGCCTCCCGCGCGCGGATGTCGCCGAAGTGGCGCTCCACGCGCTCGGCCACGTCGTCGGGGTCGACGTCGCCGGCCACGGTGAGCACCGCGTTGCCCGGCGTGTAGTAGCGGTCGAAGAACTCGGCGCAGTCCTCCACGGTCGCCTGCCTCAGCCGGTCGGGGTCGCCGTAGCCGTCGTGCGCGTTGGCGAAGGAGGTGTAGAGCAGGCCCGCCAGGTACGGCCACGGCATGCCGCCGTAGGGCCGCTCCACGACCATCTCGCGGATCTCGGCGGCGACCCCGGCGAGCTGCTCGTCCAGCGCCTTGTCGGTGAAGCTGGGGGCGCGCATCCTGTCGGCCTCGGCGAACAGCGCCTGGTCCAGCGCCGAGCGCGGCACCACCTGGTAGAACTCGGTGTAGTCCTGGTGGGTGCGGCCGCTGGCCAGGCCGGCGGTGTCGCGTACGTGGTGGAAGAACGCGCCGTCGGGCAGGCTCTCGCTGCCGAGGAACATCAGGTGCTCGAACAGGTGGGCGAAGCCCTCCATGCCCGGCGGCTCCACGCGGAAGCCCACGCGGTAGTGGACCGCGACGGCGACCCGGGAGGCGCCCGCCACCGGGGCGACGAGCAGCCTCAGCCCGTTCGCCAGGGTGCTCCTACGAATTCCGGGCATGCGGCGATCCTCCATCGAGATTGACGAGAAAATCAAGGAATCCGGCGTACGTGGCCACCAGCGCGGCGTCCAGCCCGACATAGGCGGATATGTCGTGCAGATGGCGGGCGATCCCCAGGGCGACCAGCCGGTTCGCGTCCTCGCCGAGGTCACGGCCGTACCCCTCGAACAGCGCGTCGAGCAGGCGCTGCCACAACTGCGGGCTCCCCTCGTGGAGCCAGCGCATCTCCACGAGCTCCCCCGCGACCCAGGCCAGGTCGTGGTACCAGGGGGCGGCGCACAGGTCCTCGCCGATCAGCAGGTCGCCGCCGCCGTCCGGCGACACGACGAGCGAGCCCAGGCCCGGCGCGCCGTGGCTGAGCACGACGGCGGGGTCCGCGTCCTGCTCGGCGCACCAGCCGCGCAGCCGGTCCCAGGACTTCGGCCCCAGCCGGTCGGACAGCGCGGCGGCGGCGGCCGCCGCCGGCGCGCTCGGCGAGTCGCCGGCCAGCCACTCCCGGAGCCTGCGCCGCGCCCGCGGCGGGCCGCAGACGCCGCCCGGCGGGAGCGCGTGCAGCTCGCGCAGCGCCCGCCCGAGGCCCCGCAGCAGCCGCTCCATCGGCTCGCCCGGGCCGTCGCGCAGCAGGACCCGCGCCGCCGGCTCGGCTCCCGCCACCCGGTAGACGCGGGAGCCGCCGTCCACCTCCCCCGGGACGAACCGGACATCGGCGCCGTCGAGCAGCCCGGCGAGCGTGCCGTTCAGCCCGGGGTCCACCGGCGTGAACGGGCTGTGCGCCAGCGGGCCCGGCCTGCGCCGCCAGGCGAACCCGCCCCCGTCGGGCGTCACGTCCACCAGCAGGTGCCCGGTGCCGTCGGCCCCCGGTTCGCCCGCGCGGGCGTGCTCCTCCCAGCGCGCCTCCGCCGCCTCGATCGCCTGCGCCAGCGTGGACAGCCACGACTCCGGCCGCCCCGTCGCGGTGCTGACGCCGGGACGCGGCGGCACGACCACCACGTTGGGCCGGGCCCGCAGGGCGGTCCAGTGGGCCTGGTAGGCGGCGCTCTGCACACCGCCGGGCGGCAGCGCGGGAGCCAGGCAGACGAGCGCGCGCGTGCACTGGACGGCCAGCAGCGCCGGGCTGTCGGCCAGGCCGCCCGCCAGCCGGCCCATGAAGTGGAGCGTCATCGGATAGACCACCACGACCTGCGCCCACTCGGCCCACTCGACGTGGCGGGCCCGCGCCGCGTCGTCCGGCCACTCGTCCGCCAGCACCTCCTCCGCCTCGGGCGCGAGCGCCGCACGCGTGACGAACCGCTCCGCGCTGCGCGTCACGACCACCCTGACGCTGAGGCCGGGGCGGGACTCACGCAGCAGCGTCAGCGCGAACGGCAGGTTGCGCGCCGCGAGCGAGCCCGTGACCACGAGCAGCAGCCGGGAGAAGCCGGGCGGGGACGGCGGCGGGGCGGGGGGCGGCGTGCTCACGGCGTGGCCTGGCCCAGGATGGTCTCCAGCTCGACCAGCGCCGCCTGCGGCCCGTACGCCCCGGCCACCCCGGTGAGGTTGATCACCACCTCGTCCACGCCCGCGGCGTGGAACTCGCCGATCTGCCGGCCGAGCTCCTCCGGGGCGCCCGTCAGGAACGCCCCGCCCGCGATGACCCGCTTGACGGTCTCGACCGGCTGCTGCGGATCGATCTCGATGCCCGCCCTGGTCAGCATGTCGACATAGTGCGGCAGCATGAGGTGGCCGGCGTTGGACTGCAGGACGAGGCGGGTCGGGTCCCGGTCGGGGTCGGCCACGAACATCGGCACCATCGCCACCAGCCGCGGCAGCGGCCGCCCCGCCCGCTCCGCGCCCTCACGCAGCGCGGGGACGATCACGTCCCGCAGGTAGGAGGCGGGCGTCAGCCAGGTGATCGCGACGTCCGCGACCTCGCCGGCCAGCCGCGCCATGCCCGGCCGCAGCACGCCCAGGCCGATCTCCACGGGCGGCGTCGGCAGGGGCGGCAGCAGGTCGTGGACGGTGAAGTGGTCGCCGTCCAGGTTCACCTCCTCGCCGTCGAGCAGGCCGCGCATGGCGGTCACGTACTCCCTGACCGCGGTGAGCTGGCCGGCGTACGGGGCGCCGATGATGCTGCGCTGGAAGTCGATCCCGCCCGGCCCGATGCCAGCCACGAACGGATGTCCGCTGGCCACGGCCACGGAACGGGCGTGCACCGCCGCCTCGTGCGGGTGCCGGAGCGGCATGAGCGAGACGCCCGAGCCCATCGGGACCCGGAACCCGGCGGCCGCCGCGAAGACGAAGCCGTGGTGGGGGTCGAGCGCCAGGGCCTGGCCCTGCCACAGGCGGTGCGCGCTCGTCCACTGCACCAGGGCGGCGAAGGACAGGATCTGCTCGTGCCGCGTGGGCATCATCGGCAGCAGGACGGACAGGCTGGGCATCATCACTCCTGTTCAGCCCAGCCGGACGGAGTCGGCCGGGCGCAGCATCTGGCCGCGTACCAGTTCGGCGTAGGGTTCGCTCTCGCTCATCAGCGCCTCGTGCGTGCCCTGCGCCAGCACCTTGCCCTGGTCCAGCAGGATGACGTGCCGGGCGTGCTGGACGGTGGACAGCCGGTGCGCGACGACCAGGACGGCGCGGTCCTCGGCGAGGCGGTCGACGACCTCGCGCAGCCGGCCCTCGTTGAGGCTGTCGAGCTGCGACGACGGCTCGTCGAGCAGGACCAGCAGGGCGTCGCTGAGCAGCACCCTGGCGAGCGCGAGCCGCTGCCGCTGCCCGCCCGACAGGTCGCTGTCCCCGCCGATGCGGGTGTCCAGCCCCGCGGGCAGGGCCGCGATCTCGTCACGCAGGCCGACCTGCTCCAGCGCGTCGAGCAGGACCTCGTCGGGCACGCTCGCGTCCAGGCCGAGCAGCAGGTTGTTGCGTACGGTGTCGCGCAGCAGCGTGAAGGACTGGTCGACGTAGGCGATCCGGCCGCGCAGCTCCGGCAGCGGCCAGTCGGGCAGGTCGCGCCCGAACACCGCGATCCGGCCCGCGTCGAGGTCCATGAAGCGCTCGACGAGGCCGAGCACCGTGGTCTTGCCGGCCCCGGACCGGCCGACGATGGCGGTCAGGCCGTGCCGCGGGACGGTGAAGCCGACCTCGTCCAGCACCGGCCGGCCCTCCTCGTACGCGAAGCCGACCCCGTCCAGGACGACGGCGGGGGCGTCGGGCACCGGCGTGGGCCTGCCGTCCGTGGCCCGCTCGTCCACCTGCTCGTACGGCAGGGAGAAGACGGACTCGAAGCGCTGCTTGGCGACCAGGCCGGCCTGGATGGCGCCGGCCGCCTGGATGGCCATGACCAGCGGGGCGGCCAGCTGCAGCAGCAGGAGCAGGAACGAGACGAGGTTCGGCAGCGTGATGTCGCCGGCGACGTAGCGCACGCCGCCACCCATGATCACGACGACGAGGGCGACCTGCTGGGCCAGGGTCATCACCGGCACGACCATGGCTTCGAGCCGGGCGGCGGAGATCTCCAGCCCGGCCAGGTTCTCGGCCCGCTCGGAGAAGCCGCGCACGAGCCGGCTCTCCGCCCGGTTGGCCTTGACGACGGTGAGGGCCTCCATCGTCGCGACGAAGTCGTCGGACAGCTTGCCGACTCCCGTCTGCAGCGCCTCGAACCTGCGCCGGATCGCCTTGATCACGAAGGCGACGCCGACGATCGCGACGAGGAACGACCCGACCGTCATCAGCAACAGCATCCAGTCGAGGAAGCCCATGATGACCAGCGTCAGCACCACCTGCAGCGCGGCCATCGGCAGTTGCAGGGGCCCGACCTCCGTCAGGCCCCTGATCTGGGAGGAGTCGGAGGTGAGCCGGGCCGCCAGGTCCCCGGTGCCCTCCCGCCTGGCGACCTTCAGCGGCAGCCCGAGCGCGTGCTTCATCGTGCGGACCCGCAGCTTGGTGACGAGCTCGATGCCCAGCCTGGACAGCAGGTAGCCGGACAGGGTGCCGGTGATCGCGGCGGCGAGTCCCGCGGCGACCATCCAGAGCGCGGCCGACGTCACCGCGCCGCCGCCCTTCTCCAGCTCGGCGACGAAGACGCCGCCGATCAGCGGCAGGGCGAGCGTCGTCACGGTCGACAGCAGGGCGAGCACCACGACCGCGGCCACCCGGCCCGCCTTGCCGGCCGTCATCTCGCGCGAGAGCGCGAGCCGCTCCGCGGGCGCCTGGGCGGCGGACGGCCGCGCGGACGCCGGCTCCTCGGCCTGCGCGGCCGTCTCTCGCGCCGCGGCCGGCTCCTCGTCGGGAGCCTGCGCTGTGGGGGGCTGCTCTTCCACTTCTCACCTGTCCAAGAACGTGCGGGTCGATGGGCGCGTCAATGGGCGCGGAACTCCAGCAGGGTCCGCCTCCTCGTCGTCGGGCCCTCCCAGGAGAGGTCGAGGCCCGCCGCCGCGCCGAGCCGCTTGACCTGCTTGAGCGTGCGCACGGGCACCGGAACCGTGCCGGTCAGGAGCAGGTTCATCCGGGCGGCGTCCGGATCGTCGTCGTCGTAGACGAGGTTCATGTCGGCCACGAGCACGCGCCCGTCCGTCCCCGCCGCCTCCCCGCAGCGGCGCAGGATCTTGACCGCGTCGTCGTCGGGCCAGTCGCACAGGATCGCCGACAGGAGGTACACGTCGTAGCCCGGCGGGATCGGCTCCAGGAAGCTGCCCTCGATGGCCGCGCACCGCCCGCCCAGGCCGTGCTCCTCGATGCGCCGCGCCGCGGCACGCGCCATCCCCGGCAGGTCGAGCACGGCGCCGCCCAGGCCGGGGTGGGCGCGGGCGAGCTCGATGAGCAACGTCCCGTTGCCCCCGCCGACGTCCAGCACCCGGCGCACGCCGGACCAGTCGTAGCTGTGCACGATCAGCCGGCCTTCGCCGTCCAGAACGCCGGCGACCTCCTCCGCCAGCACGTTCGCGTCATCGGGGACGTCGCTCACGTCCTGCCAGAAGTCCCGGCCGAAGGCCGCCCGGTACCCGGCCTCGCCGGTGCGCACCGTGTGCGGCAGCCCGACCAGGCCCAGCTCGGCCAGGCCCAGCAGGCCGTCCATGCTGAGCCGCCGCCGTACGCTGCCGGGCGCGTCGTCCAGCAGCGGGGCGCCGAGCTCGGTCACCTCGTAGCCGCGCTCCTCGCTCCAGCGGAAGACGCCGCGCGAGACGAGGTAGCGCAGCAGCTTCTTCAGGGTCGGCGGGTGGGCGCCCACCCGCCTGGCGAGGCCCGCCCCCGTCGTCACCCCGGCGGCCATGTGGTCGGCCAGCCGGAGCGTGGCCGCCACCCGGATCGCCAGCGGGCCGAGCAGGTCCGCCATCGCGGCCAGCTCGTCGGCGTTGGGATCGCGCATTCATCTCCTCGCAAGTGAAGGGCCGATCGACGGGGTGTGGGCAGGCGCCCTGCATAAATCGCCTGCCCACCCTTTTCATCCGGCGTTCAGCAACCGAAGATGAACGTCCGGTCCCAGGCCTTGCGCGCGATTCCGCTGACCACGTAGCTCGTGGCGAAACCGCCGAGTACGAGAATCGTCACCGGAGTCGCCGCCGGAGCCTCGGATTCGGCCGGCAACGTGAATTCGGAGGCGTCCGCGTAAGCGTCGTAGCCCGCCGTGAGTTCCATAATCGCCGCCGTCTTCGACGGCCGCACGACATCGTGCATTTCCCCTCCCTCCGTCAACTCGTGAGGAAAGCTGGAATGGCCATTTCCTAGCGGTTGAGAATCCAGCCGGAAACGGCGCCGGACGCGGCCGAGGCCCAGATCGCGCACTTGGCGGAACTCACGCGCACGCCGTAGCTGATGGCCCAGATCGTGAACCACAGCTCGGGGGCGTCGGAGACCGCGGAGACCTGCAGCTCGCGCGCGTCGGCGTACGAGTCGTAGCCCGCGACGAGCTCCATGATGGCCGTGCTCTTCGTCATGCTGTTCACCTCCTCTCCACATGGGTGCCGGAACCTGGTGCCGGAGCGCGGGTGCCGCCGCTCTCCGTCATCGCCTGAGGCGACGTGTGGTTGCGTGCGAGGTCGCACGGGTCGATGTTGGCCTCGGCCAGGCGGGCGGCGGCCACCTCGGCCGCCGGCCTGCCGCCCGCGGCGGCCTCCACGAGCGCCTGGCCGAGCACGCCGGCGCGGTGCTGCCCGAAGCTCATGCCCCTCATGACCGGCCTGCGGTCGTCGGGCTCCCACGCGGTGGCCACCCCGGGCCCGAGGGCGCGGGCGAAGGCTGAGGTGTCCGTCCCCACCCCCGGCACGCCCTCCACCAGCGTGGCGAGGCCGGCGGCGAGGTCGCGCGAGCGGGCGGCGAGGTAGACGACGAGGCCGTCGCGGCGCGGGTACAGCAGCGGCGAGCCGAGCACCTTGGCGCGGTACTCCGCGCGCCGCTCCTCCAGGTGGGACAGGACCAGGCCCCAGACGGCCGGGGCCAGGTCGGGCGCGGCCAGGTGGACGTACACGCGCAGGATGTCGCCGCGCATGTCGCCGGGGGCCGAGCCGTGCACGAAGAAGAAGCCCGGGGAGAGCGCGGGCCGCATCGGCGACAGCGCGACGGACACCCGCTGTCCCGCCGCGAACGGCGGGCGGTCCAGGATCCGGTGGCGCGGCACCCAGACGCGCGGGCCGCCGCACACCACCAGGACGTCCGCGTCCTCGGGCAGCCCGGCGGCGACCGGCTCCGCGATCACGCCCTCAGCCACCGTCGTGTCATGCGGGACCTGCTCCGCCAGCGCCTGCTCGAACTCCTTGTCGCGCAGGTGGAACGGCAGCCCCTGGCCGTCGTCCGAGCGCCGCCCGGTGTGCAGCACCTCGTAGAGCGCCTGGGAGAGCTTCACCGCCAGCTCGGCGGCGCTGCCCGCCTCCACGTCCACGCCGGCGACGCTCGCGCGCAGCGCCTCGGGATCGACGGTCACCGCGTTCAGCACGGCGTCCAGCCCGGGGGCGACCCCGCCCGGCGCGGCCAGGTCGGCGACGCTCATTCATCCTCCAAACCCAGGGCGATGGTGAAGCGGGCGGGGGCGAGCAGCGCGGTGCGGCCGATGCCGGCGGCGGCGCGCTGGATGCCGGTGAGCCTGGCGGAGCGCGCGCCGGAGGCCAGCAGGCGGTCCATCATGTGCCAGCCGGCGAAGGCTGTGGCGCGGACCGCGAAGTCCTCGTCCAGGCCTTCCCTGACGGCGCGGTAGCCCTGCCAGAAGGCGTGGATGCGCGGCCTGAGCCGCTCGATCTTCTCCGCGCCCCGCCGCAGCACCATCTCGTGGGTGAACTCGGCCGCCTCGAAGACCATCTCGTCCCCCCGCGCGCTGACGATGTCGAGGATCGAGCGGAAGAGCCACTCCCCGGCGAACGCGCCGACGTCCCTCGCCGGGTCGCCGAGGCGGAAGTCCTCCCAGTCGGTGATCTGGAAGCCGCCGTCGTCCGGCAGCAGGATCTGGTCGACGCGGAAGTCCCCGTGGACCGGCACCTTCGGCGCCGCGTCCTCGCGCTCGCACAGCGCGACGATGCCGCGCGCCAGCTCGGCGTCGCCGTGCAGGATGCTCCAGCTCTCCAGCTCGCCGTAGCTCAGGTGATGCCACATCTCCAGCGGCAGCCCGCGCAGCAGCCGCAGGTCCGGCAGCGGGAAACGGCCGTCGTCCAGCTCCTCGCCCGCCCGCGGCGCGGCGTCGTGCAGGTGGCCGATCGCCTCGCCGACCCGGCGGGCGAGCTCGTCGCCGAACGTCTCCTCGATCATGGATTCCGCGCCGTTCCTGGCCTCGTCCATGAAGTCGAACGCCACCAGGCCGGCGGCCTCGTCGGCGCCCAGGAAGCCGGGCGTCCGCAGCCGGTCGGCGAGCTCCGGGCGGGCCGCCCTGAAGCGCTCGAAGGCCAGGACGCGCCGCAGCCGCGGCGTCACGTCGTCCCCTCCGACGAGGCGCTTGACGAAGACCTTCCTGCCGCTCTCGGTGCGGCCCGCCCACACCTCGTTGCGCCCAATGGGCGCCACCAGGGTGGACCGGTCGAAGCGGCCGTGGCCGAGCCGGTCGAGGAACGCCTCGACGTCGGGCACGCGATCCAGATCGATCGGTGCCATCCAGCCCTTGGCCGTGTAGTTCTCCCCGTCTGTCAGCGCCGTCATCGTTCCCCCGTCCGTCGGCGAGCGTGGCGCGCGAGCGTCCTGGCGAAGTTCCCCCGGAGTTCCCCCGAACCCGCTGCGGGCCAAGCTAACAACCGCCGCTTCCTCCCCGCTTCCTCGCCGCTTCCATGGGCGTCGTCGCAGGTCGGAGCGCTTGTCAAGAGCCACATGACGAATGTCACATCGAGCCGATGACATCGGGGTCTACGCGGCCCGCCGGTCCCGGGTGACACTCACGGCATGTCCAGTGAACAGTTGACGTTCGCGGAAGAGCTGATCCTGCTCGCCCACCGGGAGACCGACGGCAAGCAGTTGATCCCCAACAACGTGCTCAACGTCAGCCTCACCGCCGCCGAGCTCGCTGACCTGGCCGAGCTCGGGAGGGTGGAGCTGCGCGGCGCGAACCTGGCCGTGGCCGACCGGCGGCCGGTCGGCGACCCCGAACTGGACGCCGTGCTCACGCGCATGGTGAAGGTGGGCAAGGAACTGACGCCCAGCCGCTGGCTGATCATGATCAATCCTGTGCGGAAGTACCGGCACTACCTGCGGCGGCTGGCGGAGCGGGGGGTGTTCGGCGCCGCCAGGTCGCGGACGCTGGGGCTGATCCCCGTCGAGCGGTACGAGTACGCCGACGTCGCGCCGCTGCGCGAGGTCAGGGCGCTGCTGGGCAGGGTGCTGCGCGGCCACGAGCCCGACGCCCGCACCGTCACCCTGCTCGCCCTGGCCCACCGCAGCGGCGTGCTGGGGCACCTGTTCGACCTCGACGGCGGCAAGCGCGTCGAGGAGCTCGTCCGCGACGACTGGGCGGGACAGGCGGTGAAGACCTACGTCGACAAGACGACGAAGAAGCCGGGCGACCTGGCCGACGGCATGACGCTTCTCTCCTCCGGCGGGTCATAGGATCGGGACAGCACGGCCGACGCCGGATTCCTGCATAGTCCGGCGCCGGCCGTGCGTGTCGAGACGCCTGGCCCGCGAGGGGCGTCAGGCGGCGAAGTACCTCTTGGCGCTGTCGGTGAAGAGCAGGCCGACGAGCAGCGCGGACAGGATCAGCGAGATCCCGTTGGAGAGGTAGTCCGTGGTGAGCAGGGAGGTGACGATGCTGACGACGGCGCTGACGACGAAGAGCCCGATGATGCCGGTCCGCGTCGCGGCCTGCCGGCGCGGGATCCTGATCACCAGCACGAGCTGCGCCACCACGAGAACGGCCGAGATCAGCAACAGGCCCCACATCACCCCCATCGCGGGCAGCGCGGATGCCGCCTGAGCGATCTCCGGATCGCCGGCGAGTGCGTTCACCGCGAGCAGGCTCAGCGCCCCGACCAGCAGCAGGATGACTCCCAGCACCACGCTGATCCACATGAAAATCTGGACGGCCCTGACAGTTCCCGGCATGCCGGGGATTAACTCGTTGTTGTGAGCCATATACCTTTCCTCTCTGGGACCGTCGAAAGCGTAAGCGAGCCGACGGTCAATCTCCAGGGGGTAAAAGTCACAGAACAAGTGCAAAAGTGGCAGGGCGCCGCATTGTTTGCTCCCCATCATGAGGATTGCTCGAATCATCCCATTAATACCGACAAAGCGGACATTGGTCGCTTTGGCGGCAAAACCCACTGAGTCTGGTTTCGCATCTTCAATCTTGACAAGTCTGCATGTACGTTGTTATTCGTGGAATGTCCTGCGGGCAGTTGATGCGCATGGAGTGCGGACGGGTGTGAGGCATGCACGGCGGGCCGGATGAACAGTCTCAGGGAAATGCCGACGAGCAGCGCAAGGGTGGGGTGAACGGGGAAACCTCCTTCGATCCGGATCTGACGCGTACCATCCGGTTCCCGCCGCCCAACAGGGCGACCGGCGCGCGCGCCGCCGAGAAGCCGCCGCCACCGCCGCCGTCGGGGCTGTGGTCGCAGCAGGACCGCGAGGGCTCCGAGCCGCCCTCCCCCTTCCTCGGGCAGGGGCCCTTCGAGATGTGGACCCCGCCCAGCCCCGTCTTCCGGCCCAGCCCTTCGTCCTCAGGCGAGGACGGGCCAAAGGACGGGCCAGGCGGCCCGCGCGACGCCGTGACCGACCCGCCCGCCCCCGGGAGCACCGGGGAGACCGGCACCGGGGACGCCGGCCCCTGGGGGCTCGACGCCGGCGCCCTCGACGCCGGGGTGATCGGCGCAGATCCGGTCGGCGCAGATCCGTTCGGTGCAGGCTCGGTCGGTGCAGGGCCGGTCGGTGCAGGGCCGGTCGACGACACGCCCCCCACCGCGCCGATCGGCACCGGTTCGAACGGCACGCCGTTCACGCGGCCCGATGGCACACCCTCCGCCGGTCCCGCATCGGACGCCGTGGCCCCCGGGCCACTCGGCCCTCCCCTCATCGACCCCCTCAGCACGCCTTTCGCCGTCCCCTCCGCCGACGCCTTCGGCGCGCCGTTCGCCGGCCCTCTCGGCGCGCCGTTCGCCGGGCCCGGGGCGGGAGTCCCCGGCGGCGGCGCGCCGCGGGGGCCCATGCCGCCCGAGGCCGCGGCGACCGAGGCGGGGATACCCGAGCCTCCGCCGGCCGGGGCGGCGCCCAGGCCGGCCCCGCCCCGCGCGACCGCGCCGCCCTCCCGGCCGGTGCGCGTCTTCCCGCCGCCCGGCACTCCCGACCTCCCGCCGCCCGGCGCCCCGGACATCCCGTTGCCCGGTCCTCCCGGCGTCCCGCCTCCCGGCGCCCCGTCGCCCGGAACTTCCGGCGTCCCACCGACCGGCGCCCCCGACATCCCGTTGCCCGGCAGTTCCGACCTCCGGTTACCCGGCGCCCCCGACATCCCGTCGCCCGGCAGTTCCGACCTCTCGTTGCCCGGCGCTCCGGGCGTCCCGCCGCCCGGCCTCTCACCCATGCCGCCGCCCGGCGCCCCGCATGTCCCCCCGCGGCCGCCCGGCGGCGTGCCGGTTCCCGAGGCGGCGTTCGCCGACGCGGCGACCACGTCCGAGAGCCTGCGTCCCGACCGGTTGCTGCGCACCCGCCGGCGCCCCCCGTCCGGCGGCTGGCGCAAGGTCGTGTACCAGGCGACCGGCGGACTCGTACGCCTGCCCGACTCCAAGGCCGAGCGGCGCCGCCAGGAGCTGATCGAACGCATCAGGCGCCCGGTGGCCGCGGGCCACTTCCGTATCGCCGTCATGAGCCTCAAGGGCGGGGTGGGCAAGACCACGACCACCATCGGCCTCGGCTCCACGCTCGCCCACCAGCGGGGCGACCGGGTCATCGCGGTGGACGCCAACCCCGACCGCGGCACCCTGTCGGAGAAGCTCCGCCTGGAGTCGCCCGCCACGGTCCGAGACCTGCTGAACGACCGGGGCGGCATCTGGCGCTACGCCGACGTCCGCTCCTACACCTCCCAGGCGCCGTCCCGTCTGGAGGTGCTGGCCTCCGACCGCGACCCGGCGATCTCGGAGGCGTTCAACGCCGAGGACTACCGGGCCGTCGCCCAGATCCTGGAGCAGTTCTACTCCATCTCGATCACCGACTGCGGCACCGGCATGCTGCACTCGGCGATGAGCGCGATCCTGGACATGGCCGACCAGATCGTGCTGGTCAGCCCGGTCACCGTGGACGGCGCGAGGTCGGCGTCGGCCACCCTCGACTGGCTGCAGGCCCACGGCCACCAGAAGCTGGCCAGGGACGCCGTCGTGGTCCTGTCGGCGGTCAAGAACACCCGCCGCAACCCGATCAACATCGAGGAGCTGAAGGGCCACTTCGCCAAGCGCTGCAGGGCCGTCATCGGCGTCCCGTTCGACCCGCACCTGGAGCAGGGCGCGGAGGTCGACCTCGACCTCCTGCGCACCGCGACCCGCGACACCTATCTGGAGGTGGGCGCCACCATCGCGGACCGGTTCAGCCAGCGAGCGGACGCATGACGCCGTTGCTCGACGTCACCGACCTCAGCAAGGGCCAGGTGCTGGAGGAGGTGTCCTTCACGGTGGAGCGCGGCGAGATCGTCTGCGTGGTCGGGCCGCCGGGCAGCGGCAAGACGGCGCTGATGGAGTGCCTGGCCGGCGCGGCGGAGCCGGACGCGGGCGGCGTCGAGATGCTCGGCCGCACCGTGGGCCCCGGCGACCCGCTGCCGCCGGGCGTCGCCGTGAGCCTGGGCGACGAGAGCCTGCCGGACCGGATGAAGGTGGCCGAGGTCCTGTCGCTGTTCTCCCGCCTGTACGGCACCCGCGGCCTGCCGCCGCGCCTGCTCGACCTGCTCGACCTGGAGCCGCTGCTCCCCCGCCGGTTCAAGGCGCTCACCGACGGCCAGCG
The DNA here is from genome assembly GCF_900109355.1 of Nonomuraea pusilla. Taxonomy (GTDB): domain Bacteria; phylum Actinomycetota; class Actinomycetes; order Streptosporangiales; family Streptosporangiaceae; genus Nonomuraea; species Nonomuraea pusilla. The sequence continues at coordinate 196,806 of NZ_FOBF01000001.1, read as the reverse complement.
CAGACGGGTCATGATCGCGCTGGCCCTGGCGGGCAACCCGGAGCTGGTGCTGCTGGACGGGCCGACGACCGGGCTCAAGCCGGGCAGCAGGCAGCGGATCGAGCAGGCGCTCGGCGAGCTGCGCGACGGCTACGGCGGGGTGTGCGTCACCCTCGACGACCTGGCGCAGGCGGAGCGGCTGGCCGACCGGGTCGTGCTGCTGCGCCGGGGCCGGGTGCTCGCGGAGGGCTCGCCGTCGCGGCTGATCCGGCTGCTCGGCTCCGTCTTCGTGCTGCGGGTGCCGTCCCACATGAAGGTGGGACGGCCGCGGGAGGTGCGCGTCCTGCCCTACGCCAGCTCCACCTACCTGTACGGCTCCCGCCCGGCGCTGGAGGCCGCCATCCAGGAGCTCGCCCCGCTGAGCGGCGACCGGATCTGGTCGATCCGCCCGCCCACGCTCAGGGACGCCTACCTGACCCTGGCCGCCGTGCCCGAGCCCGCGGCCCTGGAGCGCGGCCGGTGAACGGCCACCTGTGGGCGATGGTCCGGGTCGAGCTGATGCTGCTCGCGCGGTCCCCGGCGGTGCTGCTGTCGGCGGTCGTCCTGCCGTTCGCGGTGCTGCTGCTGCTCATGCTGTTCATCGGCTTCTCGTTCCCGACGCTTGAGTTCGGCGCGATGCCGGGGGTGCGGGTCATCGACCGGCTGCTGGCGGAGATGGCCGGCACGGTCGCCGCCTCGGTCGGGATCACGGTGCTCGCCACCCACGTCGCGGACCTGCGCGGGCGGGGGACGCTGCGGCTGCTGGGCCGCGCGCCGTCGGGGGCCGGCCGGTACGTCGCCGCCCACGCGGTCGCCGCCGGCCTGCTGGTCGCCGGGTCGGTGGCGCTGTTCGCGGGGGTGACGTTCCTGCTGTACGGCCCCCCGAGGTCCTGGCACCCGCTGGGCATGGCGGGCGCGGCGCTGGCCGTCACCTACTGCGCGTTCAGCACGGGGCTGCTGCTCGGCGGCCTGCGGATGCCGCCGGCCGGGGCCCGGGTGGCGGCGACGCTCTGCTTCGTCCTGCTGTTCGCCGGGAGCGGCCTCGGCGTCCCGAGGGAGGGATGGAAGGGCGTGGCGCCCTGGTTCTACGAGATCACCACCTACAACCCGCTGGCCCAGCTCAACGACTTCGTCTTCCACGCGTCGCTGGGGCGGCTGTCGGAGACGTGGCCGGCCGTGGCCGGGCTGGTCGTCGCGGCGGCCGTGGTGAACGTGGTCACCCGGCGCGTCTTCGACTGGGACGGCCGCCCGTGACCAGGACCCTCGCCGCGCTCGCCGCCGCGCTCCTCGGCCTGGCGGCCCTGACCGGCTGCGCCCAGCGGGACGAGCGCCACCCCATCGCGATCGCCATCATGGGCACCCCGGCCGCCTCGGCCAAGGCGGCGTCGGCCGCGCCCAGGCCCTCGGCGTCGGCCTCGGCCGGCGCGGACGACGCCATGCTGAAGCTCACCCAGTGCCTGCGCCAGAACGGCATCGACGTGCCCGACCCGGGCTCCCCCGAGGAGCGCACCTGGAAGTACGAGGGCGACCAGGCCACGCTGGAGAAGGCGGTGAAGGCCTGCGAGGAGTACGCCTCTCAGATCCCGAACCCGCTGGACGACCCGAAGATGCGCGACCAGCTCGTCCAGGTCGCCCGGTGCATGAGGGAGCAGGGCTTCGACGTGCCGGACCCGCCCCAGGAGAACCCGAACCTCGACATCAACGACCCCAAGTTCCAGGCGGCCGGCGAGAAGTGCGCGCGGCAGCTGCAGGGCGAGGGTGGTGCGCAGTGAGCGGGCGGCTCAAGGGGGTGCTGGTCGCGTTGTGCACGGCCGCGGCCGGCAGCGCGGTCACCGCGGCGGGCGTCCACGCCTCGGCGGCGTTCTTCGACGCGGGGCCGCGGGCGCGGCCGGCCGCCACGCCGACCCCGACCAGGGCGGTCACCGCCACCAAGCCGATCACCCGGGGCGACCTGGTCGACAAGGAGAGCGTGAACGGCACGCTGACGTACGCGGGCGAACGCACGATCAAGGCGGGCGCGGGCGGCACGATCACCAGCCTCCCGGCGGAGGGCAAGGTCATCAAGCGCGGCAGGGCGCTCTACCACGTCGACCGCCGGCCGCGGATCCTGCTGTACGGCAAGCTGCCCGCGTACCGGACGCTGAAGGAGGGGGTCAAGCGCGGCCCCGACGTCGAGCAGCTCGAACGGAACCTGCGCGCCCTCGGCTACCGCAAGGGCATGACCGTCGACACCCGTTTCACCGCCGCGACCCGGAGGGCGGTCCGCGCCTGGCAGAAGGACAGGGGGATGGAGCGCGACGGCGAGGTGTCGCCCGCCGACATCATCTTCCTCGCGGAGGAGGTGCGGGTGAGCGAGACGAACGTCGAGATCGGCGACCAGATCCCGGCGCAGCGGCCGGTGCTGAAGGTCACCGGCACCGACCGCCTGGTGCGCATCGATCTCGACGCCGACCGGCAGGACATCGCCAAGGTCGGCAGGAAGGTCACCGTCAAGCTGGCCGACGGCAGGAAGGCCACCGGCAGGATCTCCCGGGTCGCGAAGGTGGCCAAGGTCGCCAAGCGGTCGGACAACCAGGAGAGCGGCGCCACGGTGGAGGTGGAGATCAAGGTGTCGGCCAGGTCGCTCGGCTCGCTCGACGAGGCGCCCGTGACCGTCGAGCTGGAGCGCCGCCGGGCCGAGAACGTCCTCACGGTGCCGGTGGAGGCCCTGCTCGCGCTGCCGGAGGGCGGGTACGGGGTCGAGGTCGTCGAGCCGGGCCGCCTGACGCGGGTCCCCGTGAAGACCGGCGCGTTCGGCAACGGCCGGGTGGAGGTGAGCGGCGCGGGGCTCGCCGAGGGCCTGCAGGTCTCGGTGTCGGGCCGATGAACATCCTGGAGATCCGCGGCGTGAGCAAGAGCTACGGCAAGGTGATGGCGCTGCGCGACGTGGACCTGGTCATCCGCCGGGGCGAGATGGTGTCGGTGGTGGGCCCGTCCGGCTCGGGCAAGTCCACGCTGCTGCAGATCGCCGGCACCCTCGACCGGCCCACCGCCGGCACGGTGCGGGTGGCCGGGCACGACGTGAGCCGGCTGTCGGACAGCCAGCTCTCGGCGCTGCGCGCCCGCTACATCGGGTTCGTCTTCCAGCAGTTCCACCTGTCCCCCGGCGCCTCCGCGCTGGACAACGTGGCCGAGGGCCTGCTCTACACGGGCCTGTCGAGGAGGCAGCGGCGGGCGCGGGCGGCGGCGGCGCTCGAACGGGTCGGCCTGGGGCACCGGCTCGGGCACCGGCCGCACCAGTTGTCCGGCGGGCAGATGCAGCGGGTGGCCGTCGCCAGGGCGGTGGCGGGCGAGCCGCCGCTGCTGCTGGCCGACGAGCCGACGGGCAACCTCGACTCCGAGGCGGGCGCCGAGGTCATGGCGCTGTTCAGGAGGCTGAACGCGGCCGGCATCACCATCGTCATCATCACGCACGACACGGAGGTGGCGATGGCGTGCCCGCGGCGGGTGCGCGTCCGCGACGGACTGGTGAGGTCGGAGATCTCATGACGGCGCTGCGCCCGGCCCGGCTGCGGCCGTCGGACCTGGCCCGGCTCGGCACCTCCGGGCTGCGGGCCCGTCCCATGCGGGCGATCCTCGCCGCGCTCGGCATCTCAATCGGGATCGCGACCATGGTGACCGTCGTCGGCATCTCCGCCTCCAGCCAGGAGCAGTTGCTGCGTCAGCTCGACGCGCTCGGCACCAACCTGCTGCGGGTGCAGCCGGGCGACAGCCTCTTCGGCGACAGGGTCAGGCTGCCCAAGAGCGCCGCGGACATGGTCAGGCGCATCGACGGCGTCACCCACGCGAGCCAGACCGGCGAGACGGGCGTCACCGTACGGCGCAACGACCTCATCCCCAGCGGCGTCTCGCTCGGCATCACCGTCCAGGCCGCCTCCCTCGACCTGCTGGACACCCTCGACGGCCGGGTCCGGGCGGGCACCTGGCTGAATGCGGCCACCGAGCGGCAGCCCGTGGTGGTGTTGGGCGCGGTGGCGGCGGAACGGCTCGGCCTGACCGGCCCCGACGTGCAGGTGTGGATGGGCGACAGGTGGTTCACGGTCATCGGCGTCCTGGACCGGATGCCCCTGGCCGAGGAGATCGAGCGGTCCGCGCTCGTCGGCTTCCCCGCCGCCAAGGACTTCCTGAACCACGACGGCCACCCCACCACCGTGTACGAGCGTTCGGCGGACGAGGCCGTCGAAGGGGTCCGGGCGGTGCTGGCCCGCACGGTCAGCCCCGAGAACCCGAACGAGGCCAAGGTCAGCCGGCCGTCCGACGCGCTCAAGGCGAAGGCGGCGGCGGCCGGGGCGTTCACCGGGCTGATGCTCGGCCTGGGCGCGGTCGCGCTGTTCGTCGGCGCGGTCGGGGTGGCCAACACGATGGTGGTCGCGGTGCTCGAACGGCGCAGGGAGATCGGCCTGCGCAGGTCGTTCGGCGCCACCAGGGGGCAGGTGCGCGCCCAGTTCCTGGTGGAGGCGGTGCTGCTGTCCGCCTTCGGCGGCGGCGCGGGCGTGCTGCTCGGCGCCCTGGCCACCATGGGGTACGCCCGGATCAACGGGCTGCCCGCCGTGGTGCCGGTGTGGGCGCTCGGCGGGGCCCTGGCCACGACCATCCTGATCGGAGCGCTGGCGGGGCTCTACCCGGCGCTGCGGGCGGCCCGGGTGCCGCCGACCGTCGCCCTCAGCGGCCAGTGAGCCCGGCCGCCCGCTGGTGGCTCGTACGGGGATCAGCGGGGCCGGGGCGCGCGGGGCTCAGTGGGGCGGGTCGTTCGACGGGGGCGGGGTGCCGACCCCCTCGGCCGTCTCCCACTCGTCGAGGTTCATGAGCAGCAGCTCGAAGTAGTCGCGCAGCTTGCCGCGGTACTCCCGGCTTGTGGCGCGCAGCCGGACGGCCTCGCGCTCCCACGACTCCTCCGCCGGGGAGCCGGGTTCGGCGCCCGCCTGGGACAGGAGCTCGCGCCGCCGGGTGCGGGCGTCCTCGATCAGCTCGCGGCTGTAGCGCTGGGCGTCCTTGATGTACTGGTCGGCGGTCTGCTGGGCCTGCGAGAGCAGGCTCGCGGCGTACACGTGCGCCTCGTGGATCCGGCCCGCCACCGCCTGCGACTCCGCCGCGCCGGCCGGCTCCACCCGGCTCAGCCCGCTCCCCCGCGCGGCGGGCCCCGCGGGCGCGGCGGGCGCGGCGCCCGTCGCCGCGGCTCCCCCGGAAGGCTCCTGCTGCTGTGGCAGCGCGCCCGAGGCCGAGTCGGCGATGTAGCCGCGCAGCAGCTCCAGCTCGCCCGCGAGCGCGTTCCTCTCCTGGGTCAGCCGGGTCAGCTCCTCCTCGACCCGGTCCAGCAGGCTGTTGACCTGGTGCTCGTCCAGCCCGCGCTTGCCCAGCGGGGCGCGGCGGAAGACGATGCCGCGCAACTGGCCGGGCGTGAGCCGCTCGCCGGAACGTCCCTGCGCCGGGGAGTCGGCCTTGCGGGGCTCGTCCCACTGGGGCTCCTCCCACTGCTGCTCCGACCACGCCCCCTCGGCCGCGGCGGCGCCCGGCTCGTGCCAGCCGTCGGCGGCGTCGCCGGGCTCGTGCCAGCCGTCGGCGGCGTCGCCGGGCTCGTGCCAGCCGTCGGCCTCCGCCTCACCGGCGCCGTTGACGGTGTCGCCGTTGACGATGAACCCTCCGCCCGCCGGGGGCCGGCCCGGCTCTCCGATGTGGAAATGCTGCACCGCGTCATTCATATGGCGAACCTCTGTGTCGGAGGGGCCGCGAGGGCGAACCTCTCCAGGCGTATGCGATTGTCGCTGAACCCGTTCTCGCGCAGCATGCTCACGGTGTCCTCCACCATCGCGGCCGGGCCGCACACGTACGCGTCGTAGCCGCCCCACCGCCCGTACCGGCTGACCACCTCGGCCACGGTGCCGGACGCGGCGACGTCCGGAGCCGGGATCTCCGACAGTGCGGCCCGGACGCTGAGCCAGGAGTACCGCTCGGCCCAGGAGCGGACGCTGTCGAAGTCGTACAGCCCTTCGGGCTCGCGCGCGCCGACGAACAGGGAGACCCACGGCGGCACCGGCAGCCGGATCACGTGCTCCAGGAGCGCCTTTATCGGCGCGAATCCGGTGCCGCCCGCGATGAGGAGGATGTTTCGCTCGGTGTTGGGATTGAGGGTCAACGTCCCGACCGGCCAGCCGAGTTTGACGGTGTCCCCTTCGCGCATCTCGCGGACGAGCGTCTGACTGACGGCGCCGTCGCCTTTCACATGGAATTCGATGGTGTTGTCCTGCCGGGGCACATTAGCCATCGAATAGTAGCGCCACATATTCGGCCATTTCTCGACCTCGACGGGCGCCGACTGTCCGGGGACGTACGGGAAGGGCTCGTCCACCAGCAGCCGGATCACCGCGGTGTCGACCGCCCGCCGCTCATGGCTGATGATCTCGGCGGACCAGTGGGGCGGCCTGGTGCTCCCGTCCTGCCGGGCCGCGTCGATCATGACCTGGGACACGGCGGTGAGGAAGTCGCGCCACTCGCGTTCGAGCTCGTCATCCCAGGCGCTGCCGGAGAAACGCCGCATGGCGTTCACGACGCTCACGCTCCACTGGGCGTAGTGCTCGGGCCTCGCGCCGAACTTGCGGTGGCTGCGGGCGAGGTGGTGCAGGTAGGGGGTGATCGCGGCGAGGTCGCCGGCGTGCTCGACGGCGAACGCCAGCGCGCCCATGAGCCGCTCGCGCTGGCTTCTCATGTTCACGGGAAACATTTCGCGAAGCTGGGGCACCCGGAGAAACAGGTCGGAGAACAGGTAGAGCGGCACGCCGTCCCCGTACTTGGCGACCAACTCGAAATTGTCCCTGACACGCTGAAAGCCCAACAAGGCCCCCCCAGCAGCGCTGCGCACTCTGAGAAACAAGTTCTCGGAGTGAGTCTAGACATAGCCGCTTGTGATGTCTATTAATCCTGGTAAGTAAGGTTTTCTCCAGTCAACCAACACGTCAGCCGCGACCCGGCCACAGCCCACCCGGCACCAAGCTCCTACCGGCACCCCCGATCGCGACCCGGACCCCCTGGCAGACCGCCGGCGGCGGGTGTAGAAACACCGTTGTGATCGCGCCGCTGAGTGACGACCTGGACAGCCGGATACGTACAGCGGCCATGGCGTGGCTTCGACGGCGCTGCACTCCCCAAGATCCGGTCGTCCGGCGGGACGAGCTGCTCGGGTTCCAGTTCGAAGGGGAGACGTTCCCCCTCATCGACAATCAGCTCGGCATCAGGAAACCCCGGGGGATGTCGGCCGCTCTCTCCATCCTGACGACGTACACCTCGGACGGCACTCGCGCACCCTACGAGGACGCCGTGGGCGATGACGGACTGCTGCGGTACAAGTTCCAGGGCAACCCCCGGCACTACACCAATGAAGGGTTGCGGGTCGCCCACGCGCGCCAGGTTCCGCTGATGTGGTTCTTCGGCGTCAAGCAGGGCCTCTACCTGCCGTTCTTCCCGGTGTGGATCGTGGCCGTCCAGGAACGGCTGTCCGAAGTGGCCGTGGCGCTCGACGACGCCCAGAGGCACCTGCTCAGCGGTTCCGTGAGCCCCATCGAACGTCGCTACTCCGAACGCATCACCCGGCAGCGCCTGCACCAGCCGGTGTTCCGCCAGCGAGTGATCCAGGCCTACGAAAGCAGCTGCGCCATGTGCCGCCTGCGGCACCGCGCCCTGCTGGACGCGGCCCACATCATCCCCGACCGCGACACTCGCGGCGTTCCCGCGGTCTCCAACGGGCTGGCGCTCTGCAAGATCCACCACGCCGCTTACGATCAGAACATCCTCGGAGTCCGCCCCGACCACGTCATCGAGGTGCGAGCGGACATCCTGGAGGAAGTCGACGGGCCGATGCTCAAGCACGGGCTGCAAGAGATGCACAGCGTCTCGCTCACGCTGCCTCGCCGGCGCGCGGACCGGCCTGACCATGACCTCCTTGAGGAACGCTACGAGCGGTTCCGCGCCGCGGTCTAGCACTCGGCCTCAGGTGCCCGTGGGCGTCGGCTGGGTGGAGGTCGCCTGCGACTCGTGGCCTGGCGGCAGGGTTTGCCCGGTGCCGGGCGTGGCTTCCGGCGTTTCGGGTGTTCCCGGTGTCCCCGGCGTTCCTGGCGTTCCTGGCGTTCCTGGCATGCGCGGGACGCAGGGCATGCCTTGGTGGCCGTACCACTGGGTCAGCCAGTGGCGCATCCGCCTGACCTCCGCCCACTGGTCGTCGCGTACCTTGCGGGCGAAGGAGGCGACCTGGGGGTGCTGGGCCAACTGGTGCCTGAGGAGCTGCTGCGACATCATGATCGCCATCAGGTGGTGCGGGATCATGTACTGCAGGAACGTCTTGTCGAGCTGATCCCCCGACAGGGCGGAGAGGTCGGGCATCATCGTGTGCGCCGGGGTCGGAGCCGGCGTGGGGCTCTGCGGGTACCAGCGGGCCAGCCAGCGCTTCATCTGGTTGATCTCGGCGGTCTGCGTCGTGACGATCGACTGGCCGAGCTGCCGCAGTTCGGGACGGTTCGAGCGCCGCAGTTGCCTGGCCGCGGTGACGGCCTCCTGGTGGTGGGGGATCATCTGCGACAGGTAGTCGTACTCGCTGGTGACGCGGTGCATCATCCCGGGACAGGGCGTCGGCGACGGCCTCGATGTCGGGGTCTGCGTGGGTGTCGGCGTGGGTGTCTGGGTGGGTGTCTGGGTGGGTGTCGATGTCGGCGTCCGCGTGGGTGCCGGCGGAGTCGGGGCGGCTGCCACCGCACTCGCGGTGACGGCGGCCACGGCTGTTACGGCTGTTACGGCGGTTACGGCCGTCACGCTGGTTACGGCGGTCAGGAGCGCTCCGGCCGCGGTCGCGAGACTCATGGAGTGTCGCCTCATACGTCCCCCCCAACGCTGGTTCGACATATCCCACGGTAACCACATATGTCCAAAAGGTCCGCTTCTGGGGTCCCCATCTGAACCGGCTCACCATGGCGGAGCAGCAGGCCCGCAACCTGCGAAGAAGCGGCCGTCAAACCCGGCGAAAGGTAAAACATTGTCGCCGGAAACCCCTGCCTCATAGGGGTTTCGTTGGACGAGCAAAGGGCCCCGTTTGCACTGCTCTATACGCTTCACTTACGTTGGATGCATCGAGGCGCACAGACGTCTCTTCGTACTGCCGAGACCGCGTCGACCTGCAGTGACCATGACTGTCCGATGAGCAGGGGCGCGGCCGCCGAATCCGCCACAGATCGCGGAACCGGGGACCCACTCTTTCCTGGGGTGAATCGGAACCGCCGTCCCGACGACGGCCTTCCGTAGGGCACTTCCACGCCCGAATCCGTCAGCTAACCCGGTAGGCGGCATGGAAGCAAGGAGTAGACCTCAGCATGACCATGCACGACCGTCGCCGTACCCTCGTGCCCGCCAAGCTCGCCTGCCTCGCCCTGGGCGCGGCCGTCACCGCCGGCGCCGCCTTCGCGGCGACCCCCGCCTTCGCCGACAGCAGCTCCTCGGCCCACGCCGGGACCGTGAGCGTCCACGCTCAGCCCGCGAACGCCCGCGCTCACGCGGTGGACGCCCGCCCGCAGGTCGTCAACAAGCCCGCCCAGCGGCCCGCGCCCGTCGCGCGGCCCGCGACCGCGGACACCCTCCTGAAGATCGCCAAGTCGCAGGTCGGCGTCACCGAGAACGCCGAGGGCGGCGGCACGCCGTTCCAGCACTGGTACATGTCGTCCCCGCGCGCCGCCCAGACCGCCGCGCGCGACGGCGGCACCATCGCCTCCTACGCGAACGCGCCGTGGTGCGCCATGTTCGTCTCCTGGGTGGGCGAGCAGGCCGGCATGCGGTCCACCGTGGGCTGGGACGCCTACACCATCACGTACGCCAAGTGGTTCCAGGCCAACAAGCACTGGGGCGACACCCCGAAGCCGGGCGCGGTCGTCTTCTTCTCCTGGCACGGCAAGAGCATCGACAGCATCGACCACGTCGGCATCGTCGAGAAGGACAACGGCGACGGCACGATCAGCACGGTCGAGGGCAACACCGGCAACGGCAAGGTGGAGCAGCGCGTCCGCCCCACGTCGCAGGTCGTCGGCTACGGCTACCCCGCCTACCGCGGCTGACCGAGAACGACGCGAACACCTACACCACAGCAGGCTCCCCGACACGGGGGGCCTGCTGCTTTTTACGGCGGCTCCACCTCCTGCGACCGCTCCACCTCCTGTCACCGCTCCACCCTCCCCGGCCGCTCCGCCCCCTCCTGCAGCCGCTCCGCCTTCTGCGGACGTTCCGCCTTTTCCGGCCGCTTCCGTACGGCCTCAGACCCCCGGTCGAAGGACGCCGCCCGCTTCCTCCTACGTGCCTCAGGCCCCAGATCGCAGAACGTCGGCGGCTTCCTCGTACGTGCCTCAGGCCCCAGATCGCAGAACGTCGGCGGCTTCCTCGTACGTGCCTCAGGCCCCAGATCGCAGAACGTCGGCGGCTTCCTCGTACGTGCCTCAGGCCCCAGATCGCAAAACGTCGCCCGCCTCCTCCTACATGCCTCAGACCCCAGATCGCAGGACGTCGGCGGCTTCCTCGTACGCCCGCGCCGCGCGGTCGAAGTAGTCGAAGAGGACGTCGAGCTGCTCAGGCGAGTAGCCGGCCAGGATCTCGCCGACCTTCTGCCGGGCGGGGGCCATGACCTGGTCGAGCCCGGCCGGTTTGCCGACCGGTTCGACGATCACCTTGCGGCGGTCGTCGGACGCGGGCACGCGGCGGACGTAGCCGGCCTGCTCCAGCCGGTCGATGAGCCGGGTGGTCGGCCCGGTGGTCAACCCGGTGCGGGCGCCCAGTTCGCCGGGGGTCATCGGCCCGGACAGCTCCAGGACGTTCAGGGCGTACAGGTCGGTGGCGCCGAGGTCGCACGCCTTGGCGCTGGCGTGGCCGTGCAGCATCACCGCGCTGAGGTAGCGGCGGTAGAGACGGCCGGCGTCCGGCTGTCCCGGTGTGGTTGACACGCGGTCCTCCCGTTCCTACTCTCTTCCTTGAAGAAGATAAATCTTTAAGGAACAAGCTTCTTCTATGAAGCTATCATGAGAGGGGCCAGCATCGTGACCGCCAGCACCGCCGACATCGCCGCCATCCGCGCCGTCCTCCAGCAGAGCCAGGACGCCTGGAACCGCGGAGACGGCACCGCCTACGGCGCCTGCTTCACCGACGACGCCACCGACGTCACCTTCGTCGGCACCGTCTACCACGGCGGCGCCGAGATCGGCCGGGCGCACCAGGCGCTGTTCGACAGCTTCCTCAAGGGCACCCGGCTGGCCATGGAGATCGTGGAGATCCGCCGCTACGGCGCCGACGCGGCGGTCGTCGTCACCCGCGGCGAGGTGGTGAAGGGCACGCCGAAGAAGCTCGGCAAGCTCGCCACGTACACGCTGGTGCGCGAAGCCGACGGCCGGTGGCGCATCGCGGCGGTCCAGAAGACCAAGCACAAGGCGCTCATGGAGGCCGTCTCCTTCAGATTCCAGCCCGCCACCCGGCCCACCACCGGGCCCGACGCCGCTCGCTGATCCGACCGCACCGTAGAGGAACACCCCCGTGACCTCCATCGCCGTCGTCGGCGCGGCCGGTCGCACCGGACGGATCGTCGTCGAACAGGCCCTGGCCGCCGGGCACCACGTCACCGCGATCGCCCGCCGGCCCGGCGCGCTCCGCCCGGCCGGGCCCGGACTCACCTTCCGCGCGGCCGACGTCCTGACCCCCGGCTCGCTCCAGGGGCTGCTGGACGGCCACGACGCCGTGATCTCGGCGCTCGGCGCCGTCGGCCGCGGCCCCACCACCGTCTACTCCGCCGGCACCGCCGAGATCGTCTCCGCGCTCAGGCCCGGTGCGCGGCTCCTCGTGATCTCCTCGGCCGGGCTCGGTGTCCCCGCCGGCGCCGGGCCCGGCGCCCGCCTGGCCGCCCGTCTCCTGCACCGCCTCATGCGGCACACCTACACCGACATGGCCCGTATGGAGGACCTGCTCGCCGCCGGCAGCCTGACCTGGACCTCCGTACGCCCGACGCGGCTCACCGACCGGCCCGCCACCGGCCGCCCCCGCGTCTGCGTGGACGCCACCGCCAAGGTCGGCGCCCAGACCTCTCGTGCAGATCTGGCCGCCTTCCTGCTGGACGCGATCGCCGACCCGCGTACCTTCCGCACCGTGGTCGCCGTCTCCTCCTGACCCCTGGCCGCCGCCGGCCGAGGAACCCTCGTGCGGTTCAGCCTTCCTCGGACAGGACCTGACGCAGGGTGACGGCGAAGCCGTCGGGGTCGCCCTTCATGCCGAACTCACCGCCGAGGAAGCCCCCGTGGTGGCTGGGGAACGTCACGGGCGAGGCACCGAGACGCCCGGCGACCGCCACACCCGCGCGGTGGGCGAGCTCGCCCTCCGACTCGGCTCCGACGCCGACGACGATGCGGGTCGGGGCGGCGCGGAGCCCTTCGAAGTCGTGCTCGTAACACGTACAGGTCACGAGGTTCTGCCCGAACAGCGGGTCGTCGCGGGAACCGTCGTCCTCCGCGGGCAGACCGAAGTCGGCCGGGCTCTGGACCGGCAGGTCGGCGAAGTCGCCGGGGACGTCGCCGCGCAGGCTGGTCAGCGCGATGAACTTCACCATCGCCGCGCCGAACCCCTGCCGCTCGTACGTCCGCCGGATGTCGTCGACCGCGGCCAGCGCCTGCTCCCGGTCAGGCAGCTCCTGGGCGGCGGGAGGCTCGTGCGCCACGAGCGTACGCACCTGCTCCGGATGCCTGGCGACCAGCGCCAGCGCGTTGACGGCGCCCCCGCTGCTGGCGAAGACGTCGACCGGCCCGCCGCCGAGCGCCGCGATCAGCCGGTGCAGGTCGTCGGCGTGCAGGTCGGGCGTCGACTCGCCGGCGTCGCCGGTGCGCGTGCTCCGCCCGATCCCGCGCGGGTCGTAGGTGACCACGGTACGGTCGCGGAAGTGCTCGGCCAGGGCGGTGAACCCGCTGGCGTCCATCGGCGACCCGATCATCAGGAGGGTGGGTGCGGCGCCCGGTTCGGCCTCCCGTACGTCGTAGTGGATCACGGCGCCTGGCACCTCGATGGCGTGGGTCCTGGGCTCGGTCATGGGATCGCTCCTTCGGGAGGGCTCGTACGGGAGAAGCGGCGCACATCCGTGGATCGAACACCTCTTCGAGAGAAGAGTAGGCCTCGGCCGGCCACGGCGTCAGCGGAACCGTCCTTTCCGATGACGCCGCGTCACGGCTGATCGAGGTAGGGCTCCACGACCGCGCGGGCGTCCGCGCTCTCCACGACGGGAACGATCTCGAACGTCACGCCCAGACCACGCCACTGCAGGACCCACTGCTGGAGAAGCCGCAGGTCGTCGCACTCCATGAGCTGGAAGCACCGGCCGAAACCGGGCTCGACCCAGCTCCCGACGTACGTCAGCCCCTCGGGTAGCAGGCGGCCCCGGTCGCGCACCTGCCGGTAGACGGGGACCATGTCGTCGTCGCGGAACCGCTCGATCACCATGAACAGCATCGGGCCCCCTCTGTCACCTGGACTCGGCCCCCGGCGGCCGCGTCCGAGGGTTCGCGAGGGCCGGCAGGACGGTGGCGCGCAGCAGGTCGGGGACGGCCGCCGGGGCGAGCCGCCCGCTTTCTGCCTCGTCGGCGGCCGCGTGGACGAGGCTGAAGACGGCGGTGATCATCCAGTCGGCGGGGAGGTCGGTGCGGAAGACGCCCTGCTCCTGGCCGCGGGCGACGACCGCGGCGAGGCGGTGCCGTATCGGGTCGTGCTGTCGGTCGAGCTGTTCTGGGCCGAGTTCGGCGAGGGCGTGGACGCGCAGCTTCCTGTAGCGGTCGAGGACGCGCCAGGCGGCGGCGAGGAGCCGGCCCAGCACCAGGTCGGCGGGCTCGGACGGGTCGGCGGGCCGCGCGTCGATGACGTGCTCGGTCTGCTCGATCGCGTGGCGTACCAGCGCGTGCAGCAGGTCGGCCCTGGAAGGGAAGTGCGCGTACAGGGTGACCCGGCCGACGCCCGCCGACTTGGCGACGTCGGCCATGCTGACGTTCCCGCTCCGGCCGAACAGCTCCAGCCCCGTGGCGATGATCGTGGCGATGTTGCGCTCGGCGTCGGCGCGGCGGGGCGTGCCGTCGTCCCGCCTGGCCGGTGCCGTGCCGCTGTCGCGTGCCGAACCCATGGGCGAAGCCTACGGCCGCTCCGCCCGCGGGTCGAAGACCGCCGGTTCAGTGCACATGCGCGCCTCCCGTGCGGTGCGGCCTGCCCGCGGGGATCACGGCGAAGGCCGCCACCGCCGCCACGGCGGCGGCGACCGCGCCGGTGGCGAAGACGGTGTCGTACCCGGCGAGGGTTTTGTGCTCGATCCCGGCGGCCGCGAGGGTGGAGACGACCGCGACGCCGAGCGAGCCGCCGACCTCGTGGAAGGTGTTGACGATGCCGGAGGCGAGCCCGGCCTCGTGGTGGGAGACGAAGCCGAACGCCGTGGTGGTCGCGGCGACCAGGGTGGCGCCGGCGCCCGCGGCGCCCAGCACGAAGCCGGGCACCAGGCCCGTCCAGACGTCGTCTCCGCTGCTCAGACCGGTGAGCAGCCAGGCGCCTGCCGCCGCGAGCGCCAGGCCGGCCGCCCCCACGAGGCGTCCGCCGACGACGCCGACCAGCCGTCCGGCGAGGTGGGCGCCGACGCCGGTGGCCACGGCCACCGGCAGGAAGGTGAGGCCCGTGGCCAGCGGGCTCAGGCCGCGGACGTCCTGGAGGTAGACCGATCCGAGGAAGAACAGCGCGATCAGCAGGGCGGTGGCCGCCAGCATGAGGAACGCGCCGGCGACGACCGGGCGGCGGGTGAGCATCCGCAGGTCCATGAGCGGGACGCGGGCGGCCCGCTCGACCAGGGCGAAGGCCAGGTAGAGCACGGCCGACACGGCGAGTGCCGCCAGGGTGGGGGTCCCGTTCCAGCCGCCGTCCCCGGCCTTGACCACGCCGTAGATGAGGGCGGCGGTGGCGCCGGTGACCAGGAGCGCGCCGGGCAGGTCCACCCGGGCGCGTCCGGACGCCCGCGCGGCGGCGGGGACGGTCAGCGGGAGCGCGATCAGCACGGCCACCCCGACCGGGACGTTGACGAAGAACACCCATCGCCACCCTGGCCCTGCCGTCAGCGCGCCGCCGACCAGCACGCCGGCGGCGGCCCCGAGGCCGCCGAGCGCGGCCCACACGCCGAGCGCCCTGTCGCGTTCGGCGCCGTGGAACGTGGTGGTCACGACGGCCAGCGCGGCGGGCGACAGCAGGGCCGCCCCGGCGCCCTGGGCGACGCGGCCGGCGACGAGCAGGGCGCCGTCCCCGGCCAGGCCGGAGGCCAGGGAGGCGAGCGTGAAGACGGCGAGGCCGGTCAGCATGAGGCGGCGCGCGCCGAAGGCGTCGGCCAGGCGTCCGCCGAGGAGCATCAGGCCGCCGAAGACCAGCGTGTACGCGGTGACGACCCAGGTCAGCGCCTCCCTGTCGAGGCGCAGGTCGGCGGCGAGGGCGGGCAGGGCGACGTTCACGACGGTGACGTCCAGGATCAGCATGAACTGGGCCACGCAGATGAACGCGAGCGCGGCCCAGCGACGCCGGTGAGGCCGGGCGGCCGGTACCGGGTGGGTGGTGGTGGCTTGGTGACTCATACGGCGGCCCCTCGGTGATAACTCGAACATCGGTGTACGGGTTAGCGTACGCCCTAATCCGTACAGATGTGTACGAGTTATCTCGGGATGGACCAGCGGGCTTCAAGCCGATCACAAGTGCGGGCGGCTATCTGTAGGGGTGTTCGATTCGCGTTTCGTCTCCGGAGTTCCTCTCGTGCGCCTGCTCGCCCTGCTCACCGCCGCCGTCCTGCCCCTGGCCGCGGCCGCCCCCGCCTCCGCCGTCCCGACCGTCTGGAACTGGCGCGGCGGCCACTCCACCGACGGCAAGGCCAGCGCCTGGGGCAAGGTCTACATCCACCAGATGGGGTACCTCGTCGAGGGCAACCTCAAGGACACGCAGAGCTACGGCTGCAGCTGGGTGATCCTGAAGGGGCAGGACACGCGCAGCGGACGCTGGAAGAGCCACGGCTTCTACAACTGCATCGCCGGGACGGGCACGTTCAAGAAGGACTACCGCAACGTCCTCAACGTCAAGGTGCAGGTGTGCCGGGGCGACGCCGACCGTCCCACCGGCCAGTGCTCCGCGTGGAAGCCCATCATGAGGAACGGCGGCCCGGCCTGACGAACGCCGAGCGACCCGGCGCACTGGACCGACGCATCTGCCAGAGTTCCTTCGGTACACCGTCCCGATCGGGAGGAGGACCCGAAGGTGCAGGCAGTCAGGGGAAGGGCGGCGAGGCTGTGGCGGCGGGCCGCCGCGGCGCTGGCCGCGTTGCTCGTCGCCGCCGTGGCGGGCGTGGCGTTCGCGTACCCGTCGCTCGCCGCGACCACCTGTCCGGGCTGTTACGGCCTGAGCGAGCTGCAGCCCGACGTGTACGCGGAGAAGGGGCTGTCCGGGGAGCAGCGGGCACGCGTCGGCGGCGTCGTCGAAGCCGCCCGTGCCCGGCTCGCCGCCTTCTACGGCGGCGCGGTGAGCCGGCCGCGCCTGCTGGTCTGCGGCACGGAAGACTGCTACCGCCGCATCGGCGGCAGGAAAGAGCGCGGCGTCGCCGTACTCAACCGGTCGGTGATGCTGTCGCCCCGCGGCCTCGACGCGGTGATCGCGTCGCACGAGATGTCGCACGTCGAGCTGCACGCCCGGCTCGCCTCGGGGGTGGAGGTGCCGCAGTGGTTCGACGAGGGCCTGGCGGTGGTGGTCTCCGACGACGCCCGCTACCTGGCCCCGGTCTCCTCCGCCGACCGATGTACGGCGCGGCCTGACGGCCCGCTGCCGGAGACCCTGGACGCGTGGCTCGGCACCGCGAGCAAGGACCCGTCCACGTACGCGAAGGCGGCGTGCCAGGTGCACCGCTGGCTGCGGGCCCACGGCGAGCGCCAGGGCCTCCTGACGTTGGTCGAGCGCCTCAACGCCGGCGACTCCTTCGCCGCAGCCGCAGGGCTCTGAGCGTGTCCGCGCCTGGGCGGGAGGGCTAACCGGGCTGGCCGGAGCCGGGGGTGGGGGTGAGCGGCGTGTGCGACACCGGGGTCGAGAGCACCATCGTGCTCGACGGGCGTCCGTACGCGGCGAGCCTGTCGATCAGCAGCTCGAAGGCCGTCATCGACGGAGCCGACACCTTGAGGACGCTGCACACGTCCCCCGTGACCCGGTGGATCTCGCGGATCTCCGGCCACTGCGACACGGCGGGGTCCTGGAGCACGCAGCGTGGGCCGTAGCAGGACATGTGGATGAACGCGGTGACCGTCCAGCCGGCGCGGGCCGGATCGACGCGGGCGTGGTAACCGGTGATGACCCCGCGTTCCTCCAAGCGCCTGACCCGCTCGGCCACGGCCGGAGGCGACAGGTGCACCCGGCGCGACAGCTCGTTGTAGGACAGCCGGGCGTTGTCCTGCAGCTCGCGCAGGATCTCCCAGTCCATGGCGTCCACCAGGCGCTCCTCTCGTTCGTTAAGCAAGGAGGCTGATATATCACGAAAGTACAGGCCCAGGGTGCTCAGGGCCGTTGGGACGTCATTCCATCACCAGGTATGGCCACGCCAACATAAAGGCATGGACAAAGCGCACCAAAAGGTGAAAGTACGGCCGACCACCGCGCGCCGGCGTGCGGAGCGAGCGGCGGCCACCGGTGGCGCGCCCATCCTCGACTTCGCCACCCCGACGCCGTACGACCTCTACGTCCGCACCAACACCCTGCACCGCCTGCAGCACCCCCTCACCGACGACCCCGGCGAGATGTCGTTCCTCGTGATCTCACAGATCATGGAGCTGTACTTCAAGCTCGTCGACTTCGAGCTGCGCGACGCGCAGCGGCTGCTGCGCGCCGACGACCTGTGGGCCGCCCTCGCGCCGCTCCGCCGCGCCGCCCTCCACCTGGAGGGGCTGAACGGGAGCTGGCAGGGGCTGCGCTGGATGACCCCCGCCGACTTCAACCGGTTCCGCGACCAGCTCGGGGAGGCGTCCGGGATGCAGTCCGCGATGTACCGGCACCTGGAGTTCCGGCTGGGCCTGAAGACGGCGTCCCTCACCAGGCCGCACCGCAAGCAACCCGAACAGCACCAGGCGCTCCTCAACACCCTGAGCGAGCCGAGCATCTGGGACGACGCCATCGCCGTCCTGGCCCGGCACGGCCACGACATCCCCCGCGAACTGCTTGAGCGAGACTTCTCCGTCGAACACCAGCCACACCCGGCCGTCGAGGCGGCGTGGACCGAGGTCTACCGCGACGGCGGCCCCGGCAACCTGCTCAGGCTGCTCGGCGAGGCGCTGACCGAAGTGGCCGAACGGTTCGGCGAATGGCGTTACCGCCACCTGAGCGCGGTGCGCCGCGCGATGGGCGCCAAGGCCGGCAGCGGAGGCTCGGAGGGCATCGGCTGGCTCGAACGCAGCATGGCCCGAACGGTCTTCCCGGAACTCTGGTCGGCCCGCACCCACATGTGACCCCCACCCGTCGCAGGGCGTCAGGAGTGCGGCGAGAGACGCTCCAGCGCGGACGCTCTCCAGGGGCGCCCAGGGGCGAGGTAATCGGCAGGTCAAAAGAACGTCTCTGGTGGGCTGCGCGGAGCTAGGCGGACGCCCCTGCGGGAAGTTGAGGCCAGTGCCGCTCGTGCAGGGCTCGCTCGCCTACTGAAGCGGCTCGCACAAGGCCTGCGAGCGGCGAGCCGGGCAGAGGGAGGTTGGGAGTACGGGGAGGGGGTCGTGGATGGCGGGCCGTCCTGGGCGGTTGCTCGCGATGGTGTCGCGCCGCGTCAAGCGCTGGACGGGGCGGCGGTGGCGTCACGGGGTGGCCGCGTACCGGGAGCGGCATGTCCGGCCTCCGGTGATCGAGGAAGGCGTCCGGTACGGCGGGTTGTGGTCGAAGCGGACCGCTGTGCGGGTCGCGGGCGCCGTGCTGACCTTGTGGTTGCTCTTCTCGCTGTTCATGGTGTTGAGCAGGTTCACGCGATTCGCGGAGCTGGGGGCGCATTTCGCGCGGCACACGACGGGCCTGTGCGGCGACGGCTACAGCGTCTACTGCACCGCCGTCATCAGCCTGATGACCACGGTCCTGTACGCCGCGCTGCTCTACGCGATCTTCCTTGCGGTGTCGTACGAGCGGGTGACGCGTGCCTACCGGCAGCGGGCGTGGGCGGATCCGCGGTCGCTGGTGCAGACGGTGGGCAGCATCCTCGGCGACGTCGTGGGCCGGGACCAGTTGTGCGACGTCCTGATCGCGAACATGCGCACGCGCAAGATCCGGCGCCCGCAGATCCTGGTGGGGCCGATCGGCGCGGGCAAGACGGCGGTGCTCGTCAAGGTGGTGGAGATCCTGGCGCAGCGCGGGATGATCCCCGTGGTGGTGCGCCTGCGCGACACCGAGCCGGGGGTGAGCATCCAGACGATGGCGCGCAGGAGGTTCGAGGAGCTGGTCGACAACGACATCAGGTCGGCGGGCGAGGCGGACCGGGTGTGGCGGCAACTGCGCGCGGAGAACCGCATCATCGTGCTCGGCGACGGCCTGGAGGAGGCGCTGGCGTCGCACGCGTCGCCGGAGCGCGGGGAGGGCCCGCGGGGCCACGAGCAGGAAGGCCTGATGGACCGGGACTCGGCGCTGCGGCAGGCGATCCGCCGCGTCATCGACGAGGACCTGCCCCTGCTGATCACCTCGCGCCCGTACGACCCGCTGAGGGGCATGGAGGCGACGATCGTCGAGCTGGAGCCGCTGGGCGAGGGCCCGGCGCTGGAGTACCTCTGCAGCGAGGACGGCGACGGCGACGGCAGGGTGACGTTGCAGGACGTCCAGCGGTTGTACCAGCTCGTGCAGATCGCGGACGTGGTGGAGTCGCCGCTGTACCTGCAGATCATCAAGCGGCTCAACATGGTGGGACGGCTGTGGCAGACGTTCCCGGCGGAGCTGGTGGCGCGGGGCGACCGGCAGCGGCTGGACGCGACGGGCCTCGACCGCGCCGACCTGCGCAGACGGCTGCTGGACGGCTGGCGGGACGCCCTGGTCCAGGGGTACGACCACGAGGACTACGCCCTGGAGGAGGCGTGCCGCGAGGCCGTCGTGGACGTGCTGGGGGCGCTGGCCTGCGTCGGGTTGAAGCAGAACCGGCTGGAGGTGAGGTTCGGCGACCTGGCGGGGCACGCGGTGCCGTACGAGTTCGACTCCGGAGGGGCGAAGACCCCCAAGCCGGGCGTCCCACCGCATCCGGAGGTGTGGCAGGAGCTGCGCAGGAGGCTCGGCCGCACGCGTTACGCGGAGCTCGCCGACAACCTCGGCATGGCGGCGACGCTGGGCCAGGAGCTGGGCATCGTGGAGGCGCACGAGGACCGGGTGCGGTTCCGGCACAGCCTCATCCAGTCGTACTTGGGGGCTCTTTTCCTGCGCGTCGCGTTGGAGGACGAGAAGTACCTGCACGAGGCGTTCTACGACCCGGGCAGGGAGTTCCTGCTGGCGCTGGTGTTCCACGCGGCTTCCCTGCGGGGGGACGCCGGGGAGCACGACCGGTTCGCCGCCGGGATGATCGACCTGCTGATGGAGAAGTCGGCTCCGGAGAACGCGCGGAGCGCGGCGACCGTCCTCGACATGTTCAGCGCGGCTCTGGAGATCGACAGCGGCACGACCGCGCCTGACCCGGCGGCGCTGATGCGTAAGTTCTCGCAGCGGTGGCAGAGCGTCAGGAAGGACCGTGTGCGCTTCGACCAGGCGTTGTCCGAGGCGAAGACGCGTTTCGTCAAGGCGTCGTGCACGGCGACGCGCATCGCGGTCGCCCGCAGGCCCGCCGGCGCCGGCTCGGACGCGCCGCGCGAGGTCTACCGGTGGCTGTACGAGATCGCACGGGGCGAGCACGAGTACCGGATCAGCCTGTCGACCGCGCAGGCGATCGGGGCGGGCGGCGACGACGCGTTCGCCGTTCTCGGCAAGGAGTTCGACCGGGTGTTCCGGAGCGTGGCGTCGGGGGCCGAGCCGGACGAGGAGGACAGGCGCGAGCGCGCCATGTGCGCGTGGCTGGCTCCGATGCTGTACCGCTCGGCCCGGTCGCCCGACGGTTCGCCCGGCGGTTCGCCGCGTGGATCGCGGGACGGCTGGTACGGCGGCGCGCCCGCCGGGGAGGGCGTCGAGGAGCACCGCCACAGGCAGGCGCCTCCGCAGGAGGAGCACGGCGACCGGCGGCCGCATGCGGACGAGGCGAACCACGGCGAACCGGCTCACCCGCGCGAGGAGCACCTCGGCGAGCCGACCGACCCGGACGAGGCGAACCTCGACCGGTGGATCGGACTGATCGAGCACCAGGACGACGAGCACCCGCTGATCTCACTGGAGATCGCCCTCGCCCAGGGCTTCAAGCACGCCGCGAACCAGCGGGACCAGTCCCCCGGCACCGGGTACGACCGGGCACGGCTCATCGAGAAGACCGAGTGGATGCTCAAGCACTCGCGGTACTGGTTCACGCATCTGACGCTCATCCAGGCGCTGACGCTGTGTTCGCTGCCGGAGGATCCGGAGGCCCCCGTCGAGTACCAGGGCCGGGGCTCGGACCCTCAGGAGCTGGTGAGGTACTGGCTCGGCATCGCCGGCAGCCTGCGCCGGGAGCCGCGCCGGCCGGGACCGGGAGGGCTGCACCCGTTCGTCAGGGAGGCGGCCGACCTGTGCGTGCTCGCGCTGTCCACGCGCCGTCCCGCCGAGTACTGCTGGATGGACGAGAGCGCCGTCGCGGCGCAGGTCGGCTCGTACAGCGCCTCACGCGCCAGTCAGTACGGCCAGGACCGCTGGATCATGAGCTCGGTGGGCTGGAGCACGCTGCACCCGCGCGCGCAGCGGCTGGTCGCCGACATCCTGATCCTGCTGAACCTGGCCGAACGCGGCAGGCAGCAGTCGCAGATCGAGGCGCGACTGTCGAGGGCGGACCGGGCGGACCTGCCGCCGTGCATCGTGTCCGACCGCCGCCCGCTCGACCTGGAGCGCACGATCGGCGCCGCCGAGACGGCCCACCCGGGGTCGAACTGCCTGGACGGCTGCCCCTTCCGGCTGTGCCCGTACCCGCCGCAGGGCGACGTCCTGCGGTACGCCGAGTTCAACGAGAGCTTCTGCAACCAGCAGGCGGCGCTGGCCCGCAGGCGCGCTCCCTGGCAGGAGCTCTCCCATCGGGAGCTGCGCCGCTTCTGGCTGGGCATGGCGGGCCGCGCCCGTCCGAAGTCCCCCGACCGGGGCGACGCCTGGCCTGCCCCGCGTCTCTACCGCTGACCGGGCCTGGCGGCGCTCAGAGGCAGGCGGTGAACCGGGCGATGCCCATGCCCACGTCGGTGCCGGTGTACGGCTCGATCACGGCCTTGACGCGGACGCAGGAGCCGGGGGCGAGGGGCTGTCGTACCGGGCCGGCCGAGCGTCTCCCCGCTCCGTCCGCCGCCGTCACCCTCACGCTCCTCGCGCTCCCCGCGGGGACGCAGCGCGAGCCCTGCTCCTCGCAGCGGGCCACCGACACGCTCATCTTCTTCCGGTACGGCCACAGGGACCGCTTCACGGTGAGCTCTGCGCAGACGCCGCCCTCATCGGAGTGAAGCCGCAGGTAGCCGTACGTCTCGGACTGGTCGCTGCGGATGGGGGCCCGCCGGAGCGGTTCACCCTCGCAGGGCGGCGCGAAGAGAGCAGGGGTCGCCTGGGCCGTCGCGGTGGCGGGCGCGGCCGAGAGCAGGGAGCCGCCGGCGAGGGTGAGTACGGCCAGGCAGGCTTTGATGGAGGTTCGGGTGTTCATGGACGCTTGGATGGCGGGCGGAGCGGATTGGTTCGCGCTCTGCCGCCGCCCGCACAATTCGGGGGGTGCAAATCCGGCCGTAGCCCTGCAATTCTCTCCGGATTTCCGGAAAAGGGCCACGACACGCGCGCACCTCCTCCTTGGGTGCCAAGGAGGAGGTACGTGGTGTGCGTTTCGGCGTTCTCCGATGACGGCGTGACGACCCGAGTCGTACGCCGGCCGGTTAGAGCAGCGTGGCGAAGGCGCCGCAGTTGCCGGGCCAGGCCGGGTTGCTGCCGGTGCCGGGCGTCGGGTTCACCTTGCACGAGGCCTGGCGGACGACGCCGGCGGCGTTCCGGACCGTGACGTGCAGGAAGTCACCCTGCACGGCGAGCGAGACGCCCACCGGGTTGGGCAGGTAGTTCGGCACCGAGGCCAGGCTGTGCCAGGCGGGCGTGGTACGCGGGTCGCGGACCTGGACCACGCCGTTCCTGATCTCGGCGACGAACTTGGTGTTGCCCTGGAACGCCGTGTCGATGCTGCTGACACCGGTCGGCGTCGGCGGCGTCGGCGTCGGCGGACGGTGGTGGCGGAACTTGTGGTGGAACGGGAACGGGAACGGCCGGTGGTGGAAGAACGGGAACGGGACCGGCCGGTTGACGATGAAGGGCACGGGGCCGCAACGCGGTCCCCAGCATCCGCCTCCCCAGCCGCCACCGCAGTGGCCCCGCCAGCACCTGCCACCGCGCAGCGGCGGCTTCTCGTTCGTGGCCACCGCCGGACGCACCGAGTGGGTCGTCTGGGCCGAGTCGGCGAGAGCGGTCGCCGGGCCGAGAGGAGCGAGAGTGGCGGCGGTCGCGAGAGCGGCTAGCAGCGCGTGCGGCGGCGATAGGCGACGGCGATTCTTAGCGCCCATTGTCTCTCCGTTTCATGGACTTATCTGCCGGAAGGCCAGAAGCATCCCGGGACGCTCGGACGACTCCGACATACCCCGGTACCAATTCGCCGCTAGCCTGCATTTTCGCAATCAACAATTAAAGATCCGCGACCCGTGGGGGCATATTCGAATATGCCCCTTTTGGGCGCGGTACGCGCGTTTTTCCGGTCAAATACTCTTTCGCTCTGAAATCTCGGGCTAATCGGGCAAATGTGGTGCCCAGCGGAGAACCGCCGTGCGCGCGGCGTGTGGGCGCCGAGGGCGTCCCACAGTGGGCGGGGGTGCCGAGGGCGTCCCAGGGTGGGCAGGGGTGCCGAGGGCGTCCCAGAGTGGGCAGGGGTTCCCCTGCTGTTTCAGGGCGGACAGCGGGGAAAGGGTGCGGCCATGGCCGTGGCGGGGTGAACCGAGGCGGGGCGCCGCGCCGGGCCTGGAGGGAGAGGCATGAGCGACGGGTACGACCAGGTGGCCATCGTCACGGGCGCGGACTCCGGCATCGGCAAGGCGACCGCAGTCACGCTGGCCGAGCAGGGGTTCGACGTCGGGATCACGTACCACTCGGACGAGGACGGCGCGAAGGACACCGCCGAGCAGGTACGCGGCCTGGGCAAGGCGGCCGCGGTGCGCCGGCACGACCTGACCGACCCCGAGCGGGCCGCGTCGGTCGTGGACGAGCTGGCCGAGGAGCTGGGCGGCGTGGGCGTGCTCGTCAACAACGCGGGCACGGGCAGCGCGGAGCCGCTGATCGACATGGGGTACGGGCGCTGGCGCGAGGTGCTGGCCGTGGACCTGGACGGCGCGTTCCTGTGCGCGCAGCGCGCGGCCCGCCGCATGATCGCCTCGACCCGGGGCGGCCGGATCGTGAACGTCACCAGCGTTCACGAGGAGTACCCGAGGGTGGGCGCGGGGCCGTACTGCGCGGCCAAGGGCGGGCTCAGGATGCTGAGCAGGGTGCTGGCGCTGGAGCTGGCGGAGTACGGCATCACGGTCAACACGGTGGCGCCCGGTGAGATCGCGACGCCGATGACCGGGCAGGAGGACCAGCCGCCGCGGACCGGCAGCAGGCCGGGCTACCCGGTGCCGCGTCCCGGGCACGCGAGGGAGGTGGCGGCCGTGGTCGCGTTCCTCGCCGGCCCGGCGGCGTCGTACGTGACGGGGAGCTCGGTGTTCGTGGACGGCGGGCTCGGGCTGATGGGGCCGCAGGCGGCGGGGGCGCTGGGCTCGGGAGACTGGCGCAGGGGCTGAGGCTCCTGCCTCCGGATGTCAGGAGGTGGCGGGGCCGGGTTTGTCGTGGGGGGCGAGCGGGAGCATGACCTCGACGCGGGTGCCGCCCCCGGGGGCGCCCGTGATGACGCAGATGCCGCCCAGTTCCGCCGCCCGTTCCCGCATCGAGCTGAGGCCGACCCCGGCGCTGGGCCGCTCGGGCAGGCCCTGGCCGTCGTCGACGACCAGCACCCGCAGGGTGCCGGGTTCGCGGCGCAGGACGACCGTCACCCGGTCGGCGCGGGCGTGGCGCTGCACGTTGGTCAACGCCTCCTGGACGATGCGGTAGACGGCGACCTCGGCGGCCGCGGGCAGGTCGGACAGGTCGCCCTCGACCTCGACGACGATGCAGGGGCCCGGCGAGTACTGGTCGGCCAGTTCCCGCACGGCCTTGGCCAGGCCGAGGTCGTCGAGGGCGGGCGGGCGCAGGCCGTAGACGAGTTCGCGGATGTCGTCGGTGACGGCGCTCATGCCCTCGTGCAGTTCCTTGAGGAGGGCGTCGGCGGCCTGGGGCGAGTTCTTCATCCGCATGCGGGCCATCGTGATGGTCATGGCCATGGCGGTCAGGGTCTGGCCGAGCCCGTCGTGCAGGTCGCGGCGCAGGCGGCGGCGTTCCTCCTCGCGGGCGCTGAGGATGCGTTCCCTGGAGCGTTGCAGGTCGGCCGCCATGCGGACGGCGTGCGCGACGTCGGCGGCGTACGGGCTGAGCGTGGCGAGGACGCGCTCGTTGTGCGCGGCGGGGAAGCGGCGCGGGCCGGGAGGGCCGACGAGCAGGCGTCCGACGGGTTCGCCGTGCCAGACGAGCGGCACCTCGCGCGGGTCGGGGCCGACGCGGCCGCTCTCGACGTAACGCGGCTCGCCGTCGGCCACCTCGACGGCGACGCCTTCGACGGCCAGGCCGTCGCGCAGAACGCCGACGACGGAGGTGAGCGCCTTGGCGGGGTCGCCGCGCCGTACGGCCTGGGTCAGGCGTTCGGCCAGGACGGCGGGGTCGCCGACGCTGCCGTACAGGAGGCGGTCGACGGTGCGCTGGAGCGCCCGGCGCAGCGGCTGGAAGAAGGCGCCCGTGAACAGGGCGGCGGCGAGGCCGGCGACCTGCCCGTAGCCGGAGACGAGCAGGCTGGACAGCGCGCCCACTCCGAAGTACACGGCGCTGACCACGGCCACCAGGCCGGCGGCGACGAACGTCCTGCTGATGACGGTGTCGATGCCGTAGAGGCGGTAGCGCATGACGGAGAAGGCGATGGCGACCGGGATCAGGGCGGCCCACGCGAACGCGAACCAGTGCAGCGCGGGCGCGAAGATCCCGGCGACGAGGAACACGATGTACCCGGCGAAGGCCAGCAGCGGCCAGCCGATCTGGCGGCGCAGCACGGGGTCGGCGCGCCGCATGCGCAGCGTCAGGGAGAGGGCGGCGAGCGCGAGCGAGGTGTAGATGAGCGTCCAGTTCGCCGCCTGCAGGGAGAGGTTGTAGGGGGCGAGGGCGCCGATCTGCAGCGGGTTGGGGATGACGGCGGGGTACGGGTAGTCGGCCGGGGGCGGCGTGGGCCTGACGATGGCGCGGGTCATCTCGGCGGTGAGCGCGGCGGTGCCCAGGGCGAGGACGAGCCGCCAGCGGGGGGAGGGCAGCCGGCCGTCAGGCGAGTACAGCGGCAGGAAGACGGTCAGCGCGATCCCGCACGCGGCCCAGGTGACGTGGCTGGCCCAGCGCAGGTAGCCGGCCGCGTCGAGGTGTCCGGCGGCGGCGACGTGGAGGGTCAGCGCCTGGGCGAAGACGCTCAGCCCGGCTGCCAGGCCGCCGGCGGACATCAGCCACGCCATGTTGAGCCTGGGACGGTGGAAGACGAGGAACGCCCCGACGGCGGGGAACGTCAGGGCGGCGGCGGTCTGCGGGTCGATGCTGTCCTTGGGGCGCCAGGCTTCGGGCAGCGCCGCGAACACCAGCACGGACAGCACGGCGAGGACCGGTGAGATCACCGCCACGGCGAGGGCGACGCCGCGCGCGGCTCTCCTGCGCGCCGTCCCGTTGGCGGCCGTGGACATCAGCCCGCCTTCCCGCCGACGCCGACTCCGACACCGACTCCGACGCAGCCACGAACGCCGGTGGCGCGCGGTGTTCGCCTGAGGATCGTTGTGGCCATCGTGTCCCCGCCCCTTCCAGGTCACGGGCGTGCCTGCGACCTGGAAGGATTATGGCCCTTTTGCGGTGATTATCCGCACGTCGTGGCCGGGCCGTTATCCCGCCGGCCCGGCCACGACCGCGGTCACTCCACCGTGACCGTCGCCTTGGCGGCCACGGTGGTGCCCTGGATCTGGCCGGTCACCTCGAAGGTGCCCGGGGTGGCGTACCGGGAGGGGTCCACCTGCTGCCAGGTGACGGCGACGCCGCTGTCCTTCGAGCCGTCGTTGTACGTCGCCACGACCGTCGCGGGCAGCGCCGGCGCGACCCCGGCCCGGGTGCGCACCGCCTCCTCCGCGACGGAGGTGACGGTCACCGCGGACGTGGTGCGCACGTACACGGTGGCCTGCACGGGCCGGCGGACGCCCTCGGCGAGCCCGGTGACGGTGAAGCTGGCGCCGCCGGTCCTGACCTGGTCGGCCGTCACCTGCTGCCAGGTCACGGCGGCCGTGCCGCGGGTGCCGTCGGCGTAGAGGGTCTCGACGGTGGCGGGGAGCCTGGGCAGCTCGCCGGCCAGGGTGGGGACGTGGACGTCGCGCACGGAGTCCGGCGGCACGGCGTACGCCTTCCACTCCAGCAGGCCGACGGACGCCTGCCCGGACACGAGCTGGACGCGCAGCTTCGACGTGGTGACCGTGTCGAAGGAGACCGTGTTGTACGTGTCGGGCGCGGCCGGGTAGGACGTGACGCCGGTGACGTCCTCGAAGGAGTCGCCGTCCCACTGCTGGATCTTCCACGAGGCGGGCACGCGGACGCCGCCGCCGTCGTCGAAGAAGTACACGTCGGACTTGTTCACCCGTACGGGGCTCGGCCATTCGAGCTGCACCCACTGGGTGCCCTGCTGCGGCCAGGTCCCCCAGCGGGGGTTGGCGGAGTCGTTGGAGCGGGGCGGGTCGATGCCGTCGTTGACGGCGGTGACCTTCTCCCAGGGCGAGGTGTAGGAGGCGGTCAGGGTCGCCGAGGGGGCGACGTTCGCCTGCTCGCCCTGCCCGCCGGCCGTGACGGTGACGGTGGCGGACGTGGTGAGCGCGCCGTCGTCGGCGGTCAGCTTCAGCCGGTACGTGCCGGGTTCGCTGAAGGAGACGACGGTGCCGGTGCCGGTCGGGTCGGTGAAGAACGCCTCGCCGGGGCCGTCCACCTCGGACCACTGGGTGGTGAGGGCGCCGGAGGGCAGGCCGTCGTCCTTGACGACGGCGTCCACCTTGGCCTGGCCGGGGCGGCCGAAGGCGGGGTCGGGCACGGCCAGCACGTACGGCGCCCGGTTGGCCGCCTCGGGCGCCTCCGCGCCCGTCGCGTACGCCTGGACCTCCTTCAGCCCGGTGGCGTGGCCCGGCCGGTGGGTGACGAGCACGCGCAGCTTCTGCGCGGTGACGGCCGGGAAGCGCACCTCGTTCAGGTTCGCCCGGGGGTAGGCGGGCTGGTGGGCCTGGCCGGGGACGTCCTTCCACTCCGAGCCGTCGAGGTACTGGACGGAGTAGAGGGCGGGCTCGGCGTACCCGCCGGGCTTGCGGTCGTCGAGGAAGTACAGGCGGACGAGGTCCACCGGCCGGGCGGAGCCGAGGTCCACCTCCAGCCAGTCCCGCGCCTTGCCCGAGCCCTTGCTGCCCCAGTACGGCTCGTTGATCGTGAAGCCGTCGACGGCTCCCGCGGGGTCGCCGTGGGAGGCGGCGGCGCTCCTGACCAGGTTCGGGCTGGTGGAGGTGATGTCGGCGCCGGCCTTCTGGAACAGGTCCTCGACGCGGTCGCCGCGCAGCTCGACCTCGGCGGGCGCCTTCATGAAGCGGGCCGCCTCGGCGTGGACGACGGTCCCGCCCTCGACCTGCCCCGTGGCCGGGTCCCAGACGGCGTGCTCCAGACCCGAGAGGGTGACCTTGCGCTTGCCGTCGACCAGGATGGAGTAGCCCTCGGGCACGCCCGCGTAGTGGGTGGCGCCGTCACCCGGCTTGTCCCAGACGATGGTGAGGTCGCGGCCTCGATAGTCGACGCCGTTGACGGTGAAGTGGTCCCAGCCGATGTCCACGGGCCACAGCTCGACCTTGCCGTCGGAGCGCGGGCGCAGGCCCATCACGTCCTCGATGACGGTCCAGTTGCTGCTGCCGAGGATGGTGTGGTGGATCCACGACCGGTAGTCGATGGTCTTGGTGGCGGGGTTCCAGTTCGCCCAGAACTCGTTGGCGTCGGGGTAGCGGGTGTCGCCGCCGACGTACTGCGACCAGGCGTTCCAGTAGAGGAGCTGCTTGTACTGGTCGGCCGTGATGTACGGCGAGGCGTAGTCGCGCAGCGCCTTGGAGAACAGCGCGAAGTTGCGCGTGGAGTTGATCTGGGAGAAGTTGTTCGACCCCGGCTTGCCCTGCGCGGCGGCTTCGGCCTTGTCCTTCTGGTTGGCCGTGTACGCCGGGAAGATCGGGTACTCGGCCGGGTCGGCCCACAGGCGCAGCGCCTCCCGGTACTTCGGGTCGTCCGTCGGGACGAGCCCCGTCGCGTACGGGATGTAGTTGTTCGACTCCTTCCAGGGGATCAGCTTGCCCGTCTGCAGGTCGCGGTGCTTGAACAGCTTGTCCTGGTCGTCCCAGAGGAGCGACAGGATGCCGTCGCGCACCTTGGCGGCCACGCCGCGCAGCTCGGTTACCTTGGCGCTGTCGCCGATCAGCTCGTACGCCGTGGCCGCCGCCGTCGCGTTGGCGTAGACGTAGGCGCCTTCCAGCCGCTCGTTGGCCCGGTCGTAGTAGTGGAACGACACCGCGTCGGCGTCGTTGCCCGTCATGGCCTCCCAGTCGTACTCGATGACCCCGTTGCCGTTGGAGTCGTACGCCTTGAGCTGGCCGTAGACGTCCTTCTCTGCGTAGCGGGCGAGGTTGCGCAGGATCGCGGGCTGGCCGCCGTGGATCTGGTAGCTCTCCAGCGCCGCTGCCGAGATGTACTGCGTGTAGCTGTTCGACCAGTTCTCCGGGTCGCCGGGGTTGTCGGTGTACTTCGAGTTGCGCGACACCTCCCCCGCCGACACCCACGGCCCGTACGAGTAGATCGGGTCGCGCAGGTACTTGAGGTCCTGGATGAACATGGGCACGGTCAGGACGATGGCGTTGTTGTACCCGAGCGCCCCCTCGACGGACGTCGGGAACTGGAAGTCGTTGCCCGGGATGTCGGCGTCGAGGTAGTTGAAGCGCATCAGCCACCAGCGGTAGTAGACGAACTTCTTGATGTTCTCGTCGGGGACGTCGATGTACGGCAGGTTCTCCGCCCACCAGGCGTTGTAGTCCTGGAGCTGGCGGCGCAGCGCCTGTTCGGGCGAGCGGCCCTTGTAGCCGTCGTACTCCTCGCGCGAGCCGGGCAGTTCCTCCGTGACGAAGCCCATCTGCACCTTGGTGCGCACGGTCTGTCCCGGCTCGACGGTCAGCGTGCCCTTGAGCGCGCCGTCGGCGGCCTTGAGCCCGTCGCCGCTGAGCCTCGGGAAGATCGTGGTGAGCTTGTTCTTCGCGGCGACGACGCCGGTCAGCTCGCGGTCGCCGTCGGCGGTCCTCGCGTAGGGCGAGGTGACGGTGACCGGCACCGAACGCGCCTGGTCACCCTTGTTGGCGATCTCCAGGACGGTCACGGCGACGTTCTCGCGGGTGACGAACTTCCTGACGGTGACGTCGAGGCCGTCGCCGCCGTAGTGCCCGACCCAGTGGCTGGGCATCTGCAGCCGCCGCGCGACGTCCTCGGCCAGCTCGGAGCCGAGCGAGATGTCGTACGCGCCGCGGCCGTCGATGCTCTCCCAGTAGGCGACGTCGCCGCCGAAGCCGATGACGCGCGGGTCGTGCTCCTTCATGAACAGGGCCCGGCCGCGCGACATCAGCCATGTCCCGGCGGGGTCGTCACCCGGCCTGGCCAGCATGCGGTCGATCCAGTACGAATCGCCGCCCTTCTCCTTCTTGTAGATCTCCTTCATCATCCGGCGCGGCTCGTAGCCGACGGGCTCGTCCGGCACGGGGTCGGATCCGGTGAACACCGGCATGCCGAGGGGGTCGGCGGCGGTGACAGTGGCGGTGGCGGTGGCGGTGACAGTGGCGGTGGCGGTGGCGGGGGGTGACGCGGCCAGCGACGCTGTGAGCGCTAACACCAGCACGCCGGCGAAGCGTTTACGCACGGGCGATTCCTCCTGGGGGGTGAGACGTGATCGTTCGGCAGGGTGGTCAGACGGGGAGCCAGACCCGCATGGTCGCGGGGCCGCGGTTGCCCCAGCGGTGGTAGGGCACGAGCCGCAGCGCCGCCTCCTGGCCGTCAGGGGCCTCGCCGGGCGCGGCGGCGTACGGCCAGCCGCCCCCGTCCGGCACGCCGAGCCGCGCCCGCACCTCCAGCTCCACCGCGCCGTCCACGACGTGCTCCCGCGGCGGCTCGACCGCGGCGGCGAGGTCGCCGAGCGGCGGCTCGTCCGCCACCGACTCCGCGCAGTACACCAGCGGGCCGCGCTCCACGGCGGCGGTGCCGCGCAGGGCGTCCACGCGGCGGTCCGGGAACGTCCAGCGGGCCCGCATCGGCAGCTCCAGCCGCAGCTCGTCCCCCGCCCGCCAGGGGCCGTCGGCCTCGGCGTACCCCGGCGCCACCGGGCGGACCACGCCGTGGTGGGCGAACGTCGCCTCCGTGCCGTCGGCCCAGGCGGGCACGCGCAGCGCGATGCGGCCCTCGCCGTCCTCAAGGACGGTGACCGTCACCGCGCCGTCCCACGGGTAGCCGGTCTCCACGCGCAGCGCCAGGCCGCCGTGCCGGATCTCGCCCGGCGTGTGGTGATGGACGCGCACGCCGTCCCGGTCGGCGGCGGCGACGTACGCGGGCAGCGACGCCAGCGTGCGGGCGATGTTGCTCGGGCAGCACGACACGTCGAACCAGGGCGAGCGCAGGCCGCCCTCCGCGGAGTGGTTCACGCCCTCCACCGGCACGGCGGGCACCCGCACCCGCAGCGGGTTGGCGTAGAAGAACGACCGGCCG
Organism: Nonomuraea pusilla; assembly: GCF_900109355.1. Lineage (GTDB taxonomy): Bacteria > Actinomycetota > Actinomycetes > Streptosporangiales > Streptosporangiaceae > Nonomuraea > Nonomuraea pusilla. The sequence goes on along the minus strand of NZ_FOBF01000001.1, from coordinate 164,601 downwards.
TCCAGGGCCAGCCCCGTGGCCAGCACGTTGTAGAGCGTCCGCTCGGCCAGGTCGGCATGGCGTACGTCGCCGGTGGCGAGCAGCAGGCGGTGCGACAGCATGATCGAGGCGATGCCCGCGCACGTCTCCGAGTAGGCACGGTCCGGCGGCAGCTCGTAGTCGTCGCCGAACGACTCGTCGGCGTGGCGCGAGCCCATGCCGCCGGTCAGGTGGGTGCGGCGGGCGACGGTGCGCTCCCACTGCCCCTCGACCGCCTTCAGCAGCTCCTCGTCGCCGGTCTCCACCGCCACGTCCACGGCTCCGCACGCCAAATACAGCGCGCGCACGGCGTGCCCTCGAAACGCCTGCGCCTGCCGCAACGGGACGTCGTCCTGGAAGTACGCCCGGCCGAAGGGGATCTCGCCCAGCGCCGGAAGCCCGCGCCGGTCCACGAAGCGGCGGGCCATCTCCAGGTAGCGCTCGGCGCCGGTGGCCCGGTACAGCTCGACCAGCGCCATCTCGATCTCGGGATGGCCGCAGGTCTCGGTGGTGGTCATGAAGCGGCGGCAGACGTGGTCGGCCGCGCGGACGGCGACCTCGGTGAGGACGTCCTCGCCGTGGGTGCGCAGCCTGGCCACGCCCGCCTGGATGAGGTGGCCGTAGCAGTACAGCTCGTGGCCCCACTCGAAGTCGGTGTAGCGGCTGCCGCTCCAGCGGGTGTTGAGGTAGCCGTCGCCCTCCTGGGCGCGGGCGACGGTCTGCGCCAGCTCGGGCAGGGCCGGGTGGTCCGCCCAGGCCATGGCCTCCAGCAGCTTGTAGATCTCGGAGTCGCTGAACTCGCGCCCCCTGCGCGGGCGCTCGCCGCGGAAGTTGCCGATCCAGCCTTCGCGTTCCATCCATTCCTGGCAGTGGGCGATCGTGACCTCGCGGTTCAACGCGATGCGGTCGCCCCAGAAGCCCGGGGCCGGCCGCACCGCGTCGAGGCCGAGTGGGGACAGCACGCCCGAGGAGGGCAGGACAGGGTCAGCCACGCAATGCTCCTGACATGAAGCCGCGCACGTAGTGGCGCTGCAGGACGATGAAGAGGACGAGACACGGGACGGCCATGACCATGACGCCGGCCTGGAGCATGCCGTAGTCGATCGCGCCGAACGTGCGCTGCGTCATGCTGACGACGGCCACCGGCAGCGTGAACGACGCGCCGTCGTTGAGCAGGATCAGCGGCGCGAAGAAGTCGTTCCACGAGGCGAGGAACGCGAACAGCCCCACCGTGATCAGCGCGGGCCGCACGGCGTGCAGCAGGATCCTGGCGAAGGCGCGGAACGTGCCGCAGCCGTCCACCAGGGCGGCCTCCTCCAGCTCGCGCGGCAGCGCCTCGAACGCGTTGCGCATCATGAACAGCGCGAACGGGAGCTGGAACATGACGAACACCAGCGCGAGCCCCACCAGCGAGTTCTGCAGGCCGAGGTAGCCGAGCAGCACGTACAGCGGGATGAGGATGGTCGCGTACGGCACCATGAGGATCGCCAGCGTGGCGAGGAACAGCAGGTTCTTGCCGGGGAAGTCGAACCGGGCGAAGGCGTAGCCGCCGAGCGCCGAGACGACGAGCGTGCCGGCCACCGTCATCACCGAGACGAGCACGCTGTTCGTCGCGTACGTCCCGACGCCCTCGCCGAAGCGGGCCATCTCCAGGTAGTTCGACGGTTCCTTCAGCGACGCCCAGCCGCTCCACACCAGGGGGAACAGGAACAGCACGGCCAGGGCCGACAGCGTGACGTAGCGCTTCACCTGAGCCTCCGCATCATCAGCGCGTTCAGCCCGACGAGGGCGGCGAGCAGCACGACGGACAGCGCCGCGGCCCCGCCGAGGTCGAAGCGGAAGAACGCGTCGCGATAGATGACCATGACCATCGAGACGGTGCTGTTGTCCGGGCCGCCGTTGGTGAAGACGAAGAACTGGTCGAAGGCCAGCAGCGAGCCGGTGACGCTGAGGATCAGCATCAGCGCGAGCGTGGGGCGCAGCAGCGGCAGGGTGATCCTGGTGAAGATCTGCCAGCGGTTCGCGCCGTCGCTCCTCGCCGCCTCGTACACCTCGACGGGGATCGCCTGGAGGCCGGTCAGCAGGATGAGCATGTTGAACCCGGCGAAGCGCCACAGCACCAGCGTGATCGTGGAGAACAGCGCCATGTCGGGCGTGCCGATCCACTTGACCGGCTCGCTGGTGATGCCGAGCGCCTGGAGCATCGGGTCGACGGGGCCGAAGTCGTTGTTCAGCATGCCGTAGAACAGCAGCGCCGCCGCGGCGAAGCCGACCGCCCCCGGCAGGAAGAACGCGGTTCTGAAGAAGCCGATCCCCGGCCTGCGCTCCTGGACGAGCAGGGCCAGGCCGAGCGCCACCGCCGACAGCAGGACGGTGGTGATGGCCGTGTACTTCAGCGTGAACAGGACCGCGTCGAGGAAGAGCGGGTTGTCGGCGATCTTGGCGTAGTTGGCGGGGGCGTTGAAGGTGGCCTGCCCGAGCAGCGGCCAGCGGTTCAGCGACATCCAGACGACCAGCACCAGGGGCGCGAGGAAGAGCACGCCCACGATGACGGCCGTCGGCGACGCGTACAGCCAGCCCTGGACCTTCCTGCTCCGCCACCGGGCGGGCGGCGCGGTGCGCGCCGCCCGGCCGGTGCGGCCGAGTGTCATCGTCATTGCTGCAGCGACTTCGTGATCTCGGCGTTGAGCTGGGGCAGCTTCGACACGTCGCCGAAGACGGCCTCGCGGGCGAAGCGCAGCCACGGCCCCTGCGGGTCGTTGAAGGTCTGGCCGAAGCGCAGCGCGAACGGCGTCTGGCCCTTGGCCACGAGGGAGTTGACGAGCACCACGCGCGGGTCCTGCGCCGAGTACTTGTTGCTCGACAGGTCGGTGCGGGCGAGCACGTCCTTGTTCTTGGCCATGACCTCGACCTGCGCCTCGTCGCCGACGGACCAGGACAGGAAGTCCCAGGCGGCGTCGGGGTTCCTGCTGGTGGCCGAGATGCCGATGGAGTCGCCGCCGACGAAGGTGGACTCGCCGCCGTCGGGCCCGGCGATCGGCGCGACGCCGATCTTCATGTCGGCGGGCATGGAGCCGAGCGTGGTGGACGGCATCGGCATGACGCCGATCTCCCCCTTGGGGAAGAAGCCGGTCCAGGTCGGGCCCTGCTCCTCCTTCGCGGTCGGGCCGGTGACCTTGTTCTCGTAGAGGCTGCGGTAGATCTTGAAGACCTCGGTCATGGCGGGCTGGTCGTTGAGCGAGGTGGTGCCCTCGGGGTTCATGACCTGGCCGCCGGCGGCCCAGACGGAGGGCCAGAAGGTGAAGACGTAGCAGCCGCCGCAGTTGCCGCCGAAGAACGTGCCGTGGACCTTGCCGTCCTTGCCGAGCTTCTCCTGGACCGTGGTGGCCTGCTCGGCGAACTCCTTCAGCGTCGCCGGGCCCTTCTCGGGGTCGAGCCCGGCCTTGCTGTAGAGGTCCTTGTTCCAGAACCAGACCGACAGGTCGAGGGTGTGCGGGACGGTGTACTGCCGCCCGTCGAGCGTGCCCAGTTTCATGTGGGAGGGCGCGAGCTCGTCCTTGAACGGCAGGGCGGCGACCCTGTCCGTGATGTCCATGAACAGGCCCTGGGAGGTGTAGTTCGGGACGAAGATGACGTCGGCGGCGAACAGGTCGGGGAGCTGCTTGGCGCCGGCGGCCGCCGCGATGCGGGGCTGGTAGTTGTCGGTCGGGATGACGGTGAGCTTCACCTGGTTCCTGTGCGTCTTGTTGTACGCCTCGACCAGCCGCTCGCTCTGCGCCTGGGTGGCCGCGCGGGTCCACATGGTGATCGTCGCCGGACCGTCCGCGGGCTGCTGCGCGCCGCTGCCGCCGCCGCTGCCGCACGCCGCCGCTGTGAGCGTTAACAAACCGAGGAGGGAGAGCCCGGCCAGCCGTCGTCTCATGGTGTACTCCTGGACTTAAAGGTTTTCGGAAACGTAGAAGAAACCTGAGGGCCTGTCAATGGGTGCTAGGGTCTCCAGCAGCTCACAAATCACCGAAAAGGGTTTCGAAGATGGCGGGTAAGCGAGCGACGATCAGCGACGTGGCCTCGCTGGCGGGGGTGTCGATCGCCACGGCGTCCAAGGCGCTCAACGGGCGCCACGACGTGCGGGCCACGACCCGCGAGCGGGTGCTCGCGGCGGCGGCCGAGCTGTCCTTCCAGCCGAACGCGCTGGCGAGGGGGCTGCTGTCGGGCCAGACGCGGACGGTGGGCCTGCTGACCTCCGACAGCGCGGGCAGGTTCGGCATCCCCGTGCTGCTCGGCGCCGAGGACGCGTTCGGCGCGGGCGAGATGGCGGTGCTGCTGTGCGACGCGCGGGGCGACGCGATCAGGGAGCAGCACCACCTGCGCGCGCTGCTGTCGCGCCGCGTCGACGGCCTGATCGTCGTCGGCGAGAGCACCGACCCGCGCCCGTCCGTCAGCAGGAACCTCCCGGTGCCCGTCGTGTACGCCTACGGGCCGTCCGACGACCCGTCCGACGTGTCGTTCGTGCCCGACGACGTCGGCGGGGCCGCCATGGCCGTACGGCACCTGCTGGCCATGGGCCGGCGCAGGATCGCCCACGTCACCGGGCCCATGCACTACAAGGCGGCGCGCGACCGCGAGGAGGGGCTGCGCCTGGCGCTCGCCGAGGGGGGCGTCGAGCAGGCCGGCGAGACGCTGTCGGGCTCCTGGTCGCAGCGCTGGGGGCGGCACGCGGCCGAGATGCTGCTGATGGCCCGGCCCGACGTCGACGCGGTGTTCTGCGGCAGCGACCAGGTGGCGGCCGGGTTCGTGGAGACGGTCAGGGAGCGCGGCCGCCGGGTGCCCGACGACATCGCGGTGGTCGGCTACGACAACTGGGAGGTGCTCTCCGCCGAGACCCGCCCGCCGCTCACGACCGTGGACATGAACCTCGAACTGCTCGGCAGGACCGCCGCCCAGCACCTGTTCGCCGCGATCGACGGCAGGGCCACGCCCGGGGTGCACAGGATGCCCTGCCAGCTCGTGATCCGCGACTCGACGGCCCCTCCTGCCGCATCCTGACGTCGCTGGAGGGGCGCCGACCGAGCGCGGGGGATATGTCCGGTAATCCGGATTAGCACTGCGGGAACTCTTGACACCCGTGAAACGTCCGGCGAACAATCATCGGCATCGACTCACGCGCTAATGCGCATTAGCTGAGGATCTCCGATGCCCCCCGACCCCTCGCGCCGTCTCACCCAGCGCGACATCGCCCGGCTGGCCGGCGTCAGCCAGACCACCGTCTCCCTCGTCCTGAACAACCGCGCCGACGCCGAGTCCCGCATCCCCGCAGAGACGAGGGACCGCGTCCTGCGCGTCATCACGGAGACCGGCTACGTCGCCGACCCCGCCGCGCGCCGGCTCGCGGCCGGCCGCAACCGCATCCTCGGCGTCTTCACCTACGAGCCGGTCTTCCCCAGCGCGACCGGCGACTTCTACCACCCCTTCCTCGTCGGCATCGAGGAGTCGGCCGAGCACCGCGGCTGCGACCTGCTGCTGTTCACCAGCGCGCCCGTCGTGGACGGCCGCAAGCGCGTCTACCACCAGGACCACCGCCTCCGGCTGGCCGACGGCTGCGTGCTGCTCGGCCGCGAGCTGGACAGGGAGGACCTGACCCGGCTGGTGAGCGAGGGCTATCCGTTCGTCTCCGTGGGCCGCCGCGACGACGCGGGCGGACCGGTGCCGTACGTGGGCGCCGACTACCGGGCCGCCGTGCGCGAGCTGGTCGACCGGGCCCGCGCGCTCGGCCACGAGCGCGTCGCCTACCTCGGCCAGGGCACCGGCCCCGAGTCGTACGTGGACCGCCACCGCGGCTACGCGGAGGCCGTGCCCGCGCCCGTGCTGGTCGCCCCCGGCGACCCGGCCGCCGCGCTCGACCGGCTGCTCGCCGCCGGCGCGACCGCCGTGCTGTCCGAGGAGTACGCCGACGCGGTCGCCCTCGCCGGGCAGGCGCGCGGGCGCGGCCTGTCCGTGCCGGGCGACCTGTCGATCGTCACGCTGGGCGACCCGACGCGGCCGGTGCCCACCGACATCGACTTCACCGGCTTCCTGATCCCCCGCCGCGAGATGGGGCGCCAGGCGGTCGAGGACCTGACCGAGCTGATCGAGGGCGGCACGCCCCTCCAGCGGCTGCTGCCGTGCGAGTACGCGAGGGGCGCCACCCTGGCCGCCCCCACGCACACGAGAGGACCACGCGCATGACGGGAACCCGGAGGAGCCCCGGGGCGCCGCGCGAGCTGAGCACCGAGGTGCTCGTCGTCGGCGGCGGCCTCGGAGGCGTGGCCGCCGCGCTGGCGGCCCTGCGGGCCGGCAGGACGGTGGTGCTGACCGAGGAGTACGACTGGCTCGGCGGGCAGCTCACCAGCCAGGCCGTCCCGCCGGACGAGCACAGCTGGGTGGAGCGCTTCGGCGTGACCGCGAGCTACCGGGCGCTGCGCGACGGCATCCGCGCCTACTACCGGGAGCACTACCCGCTGACCGGGGCCGCCCGCGCCTGGCGGGAGCTGAACCCGGGCGCGGGCTGGGTGAGCCCGCTCTGCCACGAGCCGCGCGTGGCGCTGGCCGTCATCGAGTCCATGCTGGCCCCCTACCGGGGCGGCGGGCGGCTGACCGTGCTGCAGCCGTACCGGCCGGTGGCGGCGGACGGCGACGGCGACCGCGTGACCGGGGTGCGCCTGGCCCACCGCGACGGCGGCGACGAGGTCTGGGTGAGCGCGCCGTACGTGCTCGACGCCACCGAGACCGGCGAGCTGCTGCCGCTGACGGGCACCGAGTACGTCACCGGGTTCGAGTCGCAGGCCGACACCGGGGAGCCGAGCGCCCCGGCCGCCGCGCAGCCGCTCAACATGCAGGCCGTCTCGGTGTGCTTCGCGATCGACCACGTGCCGGGCGACCACACGATCGACCGTCCCGCCGGGTACGGCTTCTGGCGGTCGTACGAGCCGGACTTCTGGGGCGGGCCGCTGCTCGGCTGGCGCAGCCCCAACCCGCGCACGCTGGAGACCGTCGAGCGGTCGTTCACGCCGAACCCCGACGACGACCCGCTCACGGTGCGCGCCGACCAGCGGCGCAACCCGGGCGACGGCAACCTGTGGACGTTCCGCAGGATCGCCGCGCGCGGGCTGTTCGCGCCCGGCGCGTACGGCAGCGACATCACGCTGGTCAACTGGCCGATGATCGACTACATGGAGGGCCCCGTCATCGACGTGCCCGACGCGGCCACCCACCTGGAGCGGGCGCGCGAGCTGTCGAGGTCGGTGCTGTACTGGCTGCAGACCGAGGCGCCGCGCCCCGACGGCGGCACCGGCTGGCCGGGGCTGCGGCTGCGCGGTGACGTCACCGGCTCCCCCGACGGGCTGGCGCAGGCGCCGTACATCCGCGAGTCGCGCCGCATCCTGGGCGAGTACACCGTCGTCGAGCAGGACCTGTCGATGGCGGTGCGCGGCGACAAGGGCGCCGTGCGCTACGCCGACTCGGTGGGCGTCGGCATGTACCGCATCGACCTGCACCCCTCCACCGGCGGCGACAATTACCTGGACGTGCCGAGCAGCCCGTTCGAGATCCCGCTGGGCGCGCTGCTGCCGCGCCGCGTCGCCAACCTGCTGCCCGCCGGCAAGAACCTCGCCACCACCCACATCACGAACGGCTGCTACCGCCTGCACCCCGTCGAGTGGAACATCGGCGAGGCGGCGGGCGCGCTGGCCGCGTTCTGCCTCGACAGGTCCGTCTCACCCCACGCCGTGCGGAACCACCCCGGCCTGCTCGCCGACTTCCAGGCCCGCCTGGAGGAGCAGGGCGTCGAACTCCACTGGCCGGATGTCTCCGGCTACTGAACCACCCCCCTCTGAGGAGCGCCGATGCGCATCACCACGGCTGCCACCGCCGGCCTCGCGGGCCTGCTCGTCCTGACCGCCTGCGGCTCGGGCGGCGGCGACAAGGGCTCGGCCGGGCCGGTGTCCCTGCGGATGACCATCTGGACGGGCAACGCCGACCATCTGAAGCTGCTCGACTCGATCGCCGACGAGTACCTCAAGACCCACAAGGACGTCGCCTCGATCAAGTTCGACACCCTGCCCATCGAGAACTACACCACCACCCTCACCACGCAGATGGCCGGCGGCAACGCCCCCGACCTGGCCTGGATCCTGGAGAACTCGGCCCCCGACTTCGTCGGCTCGGGCGCGCTCGCCCCGCTGGAGACCCTGGTCAAGCCGGAGGAGCTGGCCCCGTCGACGACGAAGCTGTGGCAGAAGGACGGCAAGCTGTACGCCTACCCGTTCTCCACGTCGCCGTTCGGCGTCTTCGTCAACGAGGACCTGCTGAAGCAGGCCGGGCAGGAGCCGCCCAAGGCGGGCTGGACCTGGCAGGAGGCCGTCGAGAAGGCCGCGGCGGTGAGCGCGAGAACGGGGAAGGCCGGCCTGGTCGTCCGCGACTTCGACTACAAGGGCTGGGACAACCTGGCCACCGTCTGGGGCGGCTGGGGCGCCGAGGCGTGGAGCGAGGACGGCAGGTCCTGCGGCTTCGCCAAGCCCGAGATGGTCGAGGCGATGACGTTCCTGCACAAGGCGATCTTCGAGGACAAGGCGCTGCCCGCGCCGGGCGCGACCGCCGACTTCTTCGCCGGCGAGGCCGCCATGACCATCACCCAGATCTCCCGCGCGTCGCTGCTGAAGGACGGCGCGTTCGACTGGGACCTCGTGCCGCTGCCCGCCGGGCCGAAGGGCGCCTACAGCGTCATCGGCCAGGCCGGGATCGGCGTGGTGAAGAAGAGCCCGAACGCCGCCCAGGCCGCCGGCTTCCTGTCCTTCATGACCGACCCCGGCAACTCCGCGAGGCTCGCGCAGTACTTCCCGCCGCCGCGCACGCCCCTGCTCACGGCCGAGGGCCTGGCCAAGAGCAACCCGCTGCTCAAGCCGGAGCAGCTCCAGCAGGTCGTCATCGACGGCATCGCGAAGGGCAGGGTCAAGCCCAGCCACTCGGGCCAGGCCGAGCTGGCGCAGGCCGTGCGGGCCGGGCTCGACCAGCTCTGGCAGCCCGGCGCCGACGTCGCGGGGACCCTCGCCGGGGTGTGCACCGCCGTCCAGCCGCTGCTGGCCAAGTGATGGCGCTCGGCCTGCGCGCCGCCGCCCGTACGGCCAGGGAGGGTCGTACGGGCTGGTGGACCGCGACCAGGCGGGACCACCTGGTCGGCTACCTGTTCGTGGCCCCGCAGGTCGCGGGCAGCCTGCTGTTCGTGTTCCTGCCGCTCGCGCTGGTGCTGTGGTACAGCCTGCACGAGTGGAACGTGCTCGCCGACACGTTCGGCTTCGTCGGCGCGGACAACTACCGGCACCTGCTCGCCGACCCGAACGTGCCGAAGGTGCTGACCGCCACCGCGCTGTTCTCCGCCGGGCTCGTCGTCGTCAACCTCAGCCTGGCGCTGCTCCTCGCGGTGCTGCTCAGCCAGAGGCTGCGCGGCACCGTCGTGTTCAGGACGCTGTTCTTCTCACCGGTCGTCGTCTCGCTGGTGGCCTGGACGATCGTGTGGGGCTTCCTGCTCCAGCGCGACGGCGGCGTGAACGCGCTGCTCCAGGCCGTCGGCGTCGAGGGGCCGAACTGGCTGCGCACCGGTCCCACCGCGATGGCGTCGGTGATCGCGGTTCAGGTGGTCAAGAACGTCGGGCTGAACATGGTGCTCTTCCTCGCCGCCCTGCAGGGCGTGCCCAAGGAGCTGTACGAGGCCGCCACGCTCGACGGGGCGGGCGCGTGGACCAGGTTCGCCAGGATCACGCTGCCGATGATCAGCCCGACCGTGCTGCTCACGTCGATCATCACGGTGGCGGGGTCGCTGCAGGTGTTCGCCCAGATCGCGGTGCTCACCCAGGGCGGCCCCGGCACCTCGACCACGGTGCTCGTCTACTACCTGTACCAGCAGGCGTTCCAGTTCCATCACTTCGGATACGGCGCGACCCTGTCGGCGCTGCTGTTCGTGATCGTGCTCGCCCTCACCGTGCTCCAGTGGCGGCTGCGCAGGAGGTGGGTGTTCCTTGAGTCGTAAGACGCTCCTGTACGGCGTGCTCTGCGTCCTGTGCGTGCCGTTCGTCTTCCCCACCTGGTGGATGGTCACCTCGTCGCTGAAGCCGGTCAGCGAGATCCTCGCCTTCCCGCCGTCGCTGCTGCCCGCCAGGCCCATGCTGGACGCCTACCGGCAGGTGTTCGAGCTCCAGCCGTTCGCGACGCAGTACTGGAACAGCCTGTACATCGCGGCCGTGGTCACGCTCGGCACGCTCGCGGTGTCGGCGCCCGCCGGGTACGCGTTCGCGCGCCTGCGCTTCCGCGGGTCGAACGCGCTGTTCCTGATGATCCTCGTCGGGCTGCTGATCCCGAGCGAGGTGACGATCGTGCCGCTGTTCCGGATCTTCCACACGGCGGGGCTGACCGACACGCACTGGCCGCTGATCCTCGTCCCCGTCCTGGGCGCGCCCAGCGTGCTGGCGACGTTCATCATGCGGCAGTTCTTCCTGACGCTGCCGAAGGAGCTCGACGAGGCTGCGGCGGTGGACGGGCTGGGCCGGGCGGCCGCGTTCTGGCGGATCGGGCTGCCGCTGGCCAGGCCGGCGGTGGGCGCGGTGTCCATCTTCACGTTCCTGCACAGCTGGAACCTGTTCCTCGAACCGATCGTCTTCCTGTCCACGCCCGAGCGCTTCACGCTGCCGCAGGCGCTCACCCAGTTCGTCGACGCCTACGGCGGCCCGATGTGGAACGTCCAGCTCGCCGCGGCGTCGCTGACGGCGCTGCCGGTGCTGGTGGTGTTCGTGCTGGCGCAGAAGCAGTTCGTGGAGGGGCTGGCGCACACCGGTCTGAAGGGGTGATTTGCTGGACCCATGCCTGAACCGGATCTCCTCGTGGACGGCGGCGACAAGCTCTGCGTCCAGCTCCTGATCGAGCTGCGCGGGCACGTCCGCGCCGCCGGGCCCGGCGCCGTGATCCACCTGGTCGCGACCGACCCGGCCGCGCCCGTGGACCTCCCCGCCTGGTGCCATCTGACCGGCCACGCCTACCTCGGTCCCGTCCCCGGGGCGGAGCGGCCCACGTACGCGCTGCGGGTCTCGGGGGCCGCCGCCGAGACCCAGGACGCGAGACCCTGGCACGTCACCCCTACTTAAACGGTTAAGCTGGGTCCTTCCCAGGGTGCGGGGTCATCGGGTTCAGAGAGGGAGTCCGTGAAGCGACCGACGATCGCCGACATCGCCAGCCGCGCGGGCGTGTCCAAGGTGGCGGTCTCCTACGCGCTCAACGGACAGCCGGGCGTGTCCGAGGCGACGCGGGCCAGGATCATCGCCATCGCCGACGAGATCGGCTGGCGCCCCAACAGCGCGGCCCGCGCGCTCAACGGCGCCAGGGCCAACTGCGTCGGGCTCGCGCTCTGCCGCCCCGCGCGCGTCCTCGGCGTCGAACCGTTCTTCATGGAGCTCATCAGCGGCATCGAGGACGTGCTCGCCGAGCGCTCGTACGCGCTGCTGCTGCAGGTCGTCACCGGCCACCGGCAGGAGATCGAGCTGCACCGGCACTGGTGGGGCGAGAGCCGCGTCGACGGCGCGTTCCTCGTGGACCTGCACCACTCCGACCCGCGGGTGCCCGAGATCGAACGGCTCGGCATGCCGGTGGTGGTCATCGGGCACCCGTCGGAGTCGGGCTCGCTGTCGGCCGTGTGGTCCGACGACGGCGAAGCCGTGCGCGAGACCGTGGCCTACCTCGTGGCGCTGGGGCACCGGCGCGTCGCCAGGGTCGCCGGGCTGCCGGAACTGGTGCACACCGCCGTACGCGACCAGGCCTTCGCCGACGCCTGCGCGGGCGTGGCAGAGGCGGTCACCGTCCACACCGACTACACCGGCGAGGAGGGCGCGAGGGCGACGCGGCGGCTGCTCAGCGCGCCCGACCGGCCCACCGCGATCGTCTACGACAACGACATCATGGCCGTCGCCGGGCTGTCGGTGGCGCAGGAGATGCGCGTGGACGTGCCGCGCGACCTGTCCATCGTGGCCTGGGACGACTCGCCGCTCTCCCAGGTCGTCAGGCCGCCGCTGACGGCGCTGACCCGCGACATCCCCACGTACGGCGCGCACGCGGCGCAGCGGCTGCTCGCGCTGATCGCCGGGGAGACCGTGCCGCCCTTCCAGGATTGGGCGGCCCGCCTCACGCCGCGCGGCAGCACCGCCGCCCGCCCCCACGCCTGAGTCGCAGGACGCCGAACCTCATCCTGCCGCTCCCACGTACCGGACGGCGGCCCCGCCTGCTCCGCGGACAGGCACATCCCGCCCCTCGCGTTCGACCGCGCCGACGGGCGGGTGTCCGGCAGGTGCCGCCGGGCCGGCGGGCGGCTGGCAGACCGCCCGTCCGGCCCGGGGCACGCGCCGTCCCCTCCTCGCGGCACCCCGCCCGGCCGGGCCGGCCTCGGGCGGGGACATCCCCCCGGTGTGACAGAGCGCGGAGGGGCCCGCCCTGATACGCCGGCCGCCGGTCTTTCTCGCGCGTCCCGCCGCCGGCCTCACCATGTCACGGGCAGCTCCAGCAGGCCCCCGGTGAGCGCCCCCGTACGGAGCCGCAGCTCCTCCACGGCGACCGCGAGCCGCATCTCGGGGAAACGCGGGACGAGCTGCGAGAAGACCGCCTGCAGCTCGACGCGGGCCAGCGGCGCGCCGATGCAGTAGCGCGCCCCGTGCCCGAACGACAGGTGACCGTTCTCGTGCCGGGTGACGTCGAACCGGTCCGGGTCGGAGAACGCCGCCGGGTCGTGGTTGCCCGCCCCGACGTCCAGCAGCACCAGCTCCCCCGCCCGCACGCGGACGCCCGCGATCTCCAGGTCGGTGCGCGCGTACCTCGGGATGCCGCCGGACCCGGCCTGCGGCGCGCGCATGATCTCCTCGATCGCCCCGGGCAGCAGGGCCGGGTCGTCGCGCAGCGCCCGCCACTGCCCCGGGTGGGCGAGGAGGTGCAGCGCGCCGAGGCCGATCCGCACGACGGTGGTCTCGTGCCCGGCGAACAGCAGGTTCATCGAGCTCCTGGCCACCTCGTCGTCGTCGGCGTCCGGCCAGTCGCACAGGCGCGAGATGACGTCGTCGGCCGGCTCCCGCCGTTTCCTCGCCACCAGCTCCTTGCCGTACAGGTAGAGCTCGGTCAGCCCGGCCAGCGACCGGGCGTGGTCGCGGGTGTCGGCCGCGGCCTCGGTCCAGGCGCGGAAGCGGTCGCGGTCGCCGTACGGCACGCCGAGCAGCTCGCAGATGACGAGGATGGGCAGCGGCAGCGCGAGCATCCGGTGGAGGTCGGCGGGCGGCCCGTGCCGGTCCAGCTCGTCGAGGAGCCCGGCCGCGAGCTCCTCGACGCGCGGGCGCAGGGCGCGCATCCGCCGGGGCGAGAAGTGCGGCTGGAGCATGGCGCGCATCCGGGCGTGGTCCACGCGTTCGGTGTCGAAGTCCCCGACGGGGCCGCCGAACAGGGCGGAGTCGCCCGTCCTGGCCGCGCTGGGCGGGTCGGGGTGCGACCGGCCCAGCCTGTCGTCGTCGAGCAGGGCCCTGACCTGCTCGTACCCGGTGACGAGCCAGGCGTCGTGGCCGACCGCGGTGAGGACGCGGTGCACGGGGCCCTCCGCCTGGAGCGTCCGCAGCAGCGGCGCGGGGCGGAGCGCGTCGGGCGGCTCGAAGGGCAGCTTGTTTACTCCCATGTCAACAAAGCTAGATGTACACTCGCGAGTAAACAAGAGGGAGTCAGGCATGGAGACCGCCCGGCGGCTGCCCAGGGCCGAACGGCGCGAGCAGATCATCGACGCCGCCACCCGCGCCTTCGCGAGGAGCGGGTTCGACGCGACCGGCCTCGACGACGTCGCCGCCGAGGCGGGCATCAGCCGGGTCATCCTCTACCGGCACTTCGCGTCCAAGAGCGACCTCTACCGGGCCGTGCTCGGCCGCGGCCAGGCGCGGCTCGTCGAGCGCGTGGGCCTCGGCGGCTACGGCCCCGGCACCCTGCCCGCGCTGCTGGAGGCCGCCGCCGCCGACCCCGACGGGTTCCGGCTGCTGTTCAGGTACGCCGCCCGCGAGCCCGAGTTCCGCGACCTCGTCGACTCGTTCACGCAGGAGTCGCTGGAGATCGCCCGCAAGGAGCTGGGCGACAGGATCGCCGACCCGGCGTGGGCGGCCTGGGCGGCGCGGCTCACCTTCGCCGTCGCCGTCGAGGGCGTCATCGCCTGGCTGGACGCCGGGCGGCCCGACCCTGACACGGCGGCCGAGCGGCTCGTGCGGGCCGTGCGCGGGGTGATGGCGGCGGCCTCCTGGGGCGGGGCGCCGCCGGCCCCGTGAGGCCACCCGGCCGGGCCAGGCGAACGCGCGGAGAGGCCCCGGGCCAGGCGAACGCGCGATGGGGCCCGGGTCAGGCGAACGCGCGATGGGGCCCGGGTCAGGCGAACGCGCGGTCGAGCCAGCCCTGCCAGGCGCGTTCCACCGCCGCGCCGTCGGCCGGGACGTAGACGTGCCGCTCCACCACGGCGTTGCCCTGCGCGTGGAAGAACAGGTAGAGCGCGTCGCCGGTGCGCACGCCCACGCAGCCGCCCTCCGCGTCGGTCCACTCGACCACGCCGGGCTCCGGCTCCAGGCCCTCGACCGCGACGGTGACCTCGTCGCCCGCCCGCGCCTCGCCCGCCAGGCCGAGCACCCGGCCGATCTGCGACCTGAACGCGGCGGCGCCGACCTCGGGGTGGACGAGGAACAGGTTGTGGGTGGAGTGCCGGCCACCGAAGTGCCGCACGTACGTGGCCAGCTTGCGGAGGTACTGCAGGTCGCCGATCTCCAGCGCCTCGTACTCGGACTCCCAGTCGTCGCCGAGGAAGCCGCTGTGGACGAGGCGGACCACGGTGGTGCCGGAGCCGCTGCCCTCGACGAGGTACTCGAACGCCATGAAGGCGCCTTCGGGGCTCGGGGCGCCGCGGTAGGCCAGCCTGCTGCCGGGCTGCCAGGCGGTGATCTCCGCCTCCTCGGTGAACCCGCCAGGGAACGTCTGCCTGACCTTGCCCCCCACGCCGGGCTCCAGCTCGGTGCGGCCCATGAACCAGGAGTCGATGCCGGGGCCGTCGGCGATGGCCTGCCAGACCTGTTCGGGCGTGGCATCGACGGTGACCTCGCGGCGGATCTCGAACTCTTGCGGCATGGATGTCTCCCTCGTCGTCGCGCTGCGGCCACCCTGTCACCGACAAATATGGTTGTCAAGAACTCCCGGATTGTCGGATTGGTGGGCCCGGCGGGTGAGCGGCTCGCCCGTGAGAGGGAGCCCCAGGATCGCCCCTCCCGGCGATCCGCCGGGAGGGGCCGCGCCCGGAGGATGGGGGCATTCCCCACCGGCCCCTCCGAGGAGCACCTCATGCCTGCCCGCATCGCGTTCGTCGCCGCGCCCCTGCTCGTCCTGGCGTACGGCCTGCTGAGACTCGTGGACGGCCTGGACGGCAGCCGTGGCCCGGGACCCGCCTGGACGGCCGGCCACCTGGCGTTCCTGGGAGCCCTAGCCCTCTTTACCCTGATATTTCGGGAGATGTGGCGGATGCTGGGGCGCGGCCCGCTCGCCACCGCCACGATGGTCGCGGGCTTCGCCGGCGTCGCGGCGGCGTCCGCCCAGTTCGCCATCGACATCGCCGTCGGCTTCATCGCCGCCGACCACGACGCCATGACGCCGCTGTTCGCGCAGGTGAAGGCCGTGCCCGGGATGTCGCTCGCGGTCTACGACGCCGGGCCGTTCCTGTTCTTCATCGCCCAGTTCGCGCTCGTCGTCCAGCTCGCCGCCCGCCGCCTGGTCGCCCTCTGGACGCCGGTGCTCGTCCTGCTCGACCTCACGCTGCCCCTCGTCAGCAAGGACCTCATCCCCGTCGGCGCGCTGTTCCTGCTCGTCTCGTTCTGGCCGCTGGCCCGCGGGAGCGCCCGGAGCACGCTCGTCCATGCATGAGGAAAGATGGAGCCCTGTGTCCGATCTGCCGGTTGTCGTGGTCCTTCGGCGGAGGTTCCGAGCGCTCCCCCACCTGCTGGTCGACGGCGTGCTCGCCGCCGTCGTCACCCTGGTGCAGCTCTGGCCGCTGATCTCGCGTGACGACCCGCAGGGCGGCCACTGGCACTGGTGGGGCTACACCGTCGCCGTCGGCGCCTCGCTCCCGCTGGTCTGGCGGCGGCGGGCGCCCGTCACGGTGCTCGTCCTCGTGCTCACCCTGCTCTCCACGTACGACCTCGCCGACGACGTCGCCCGCCAGCCCATCTGGTACGGCGGCCTGGTCGCCCTCTACACCGTGGCCGCGTACGCGCCGCCGTGGCGCCGCGTCACCATGCTCGTCCTCACGATCGTCGGCGGCCTGGTCCTCGTCGGGTCGTCGGAGACCGCGCTGCGCGGCATCGTGCTGTTCGCCGCCGCGTACGCCATCGGCAGGGCCGCCGCGACGTCCCGCGCCCACGCGGCGGCGCTGGAGGAGCGCGCGGCGAGACTCGAAAGGGAGCGCCGGATGGAAGCCGAACGCGCCGCCGAGCGGGAGCGCGCCAGGATCGCCCGGGACATGCACGACATCCTGTCGCACGCGGTGAGCCTGATGGTGGTGCAGGCTGAGGCCGGTCCCGTGGTGGTGAGGAGCGACCCGGCCAGGGCCGAGGCCGTGTTCGACGCGATCGCCGCCGCGGGGCGCGACGCGATGACGCAGCTCCGGCGCATGCTGGGCGTCCTGCGCGACGGCGGGGACGAGACGTCCGGCGACGGCGGGGACGGCGGGGACGCGGCGCCGCGCGTGCCGCAGCCCACCATCGCCGACCTGCCCGTGCTGGCCGAGGGGATCGCCGGGGCGGGCCTGCGGGTGGCGTTCACCGAGTCGGGCCGCCCCCGCCCGGTCGCCCCCGACTGCGCGGTGGCCGCCTACCGCATCGTGCAGGAGTCGCTCACCAACATCGTCAAGCACTCCGGCGCCGCCCGCGCCGACATCCGGCTCACCTGGGAGGACGACACCCTCATGATCGACATCACCGACGACGGACCCGGCGCGGGCAGGGCCCTGCCCTCCGGCGGACGCGGGCTGATCGGCATCCGCGAGCGGGCCGCCGCGTGCGGGGGCTCAGCCACCGCAGGACCCCGCGACGACGCCCCCGGCTTCCGGGTGACGGCGCTGCTCCCGGTGGCCGCGTCATGAGCGTGCGCGTGGTGGTGGCCGACGACCAGGAACTGGTCAGGGGCGGGTTCGCGATGATCCTCGACGTCCAGCCGGACATCGAGGTGGTCGCCGAGGCGGGCGACGGCGTCGAGGCCGTCGCCGCCGTGCGGGCCCACCGGCCGGACGTGCTGCTGCTCGACATCCGCATGCCCAGGATGGACGGCATCGAGGCGGCCAGGATCGTGTGCGCGGAGACGACCTGCAAGGTGCTCATCCTCACCACGTTCGACCTCGACGACTACGTCTTCGAGGGGCTGCGGGCGGGCGCGAGCGGGTTCCTGCTGAAGGACGTGCGCCGCGACGACCTGGTCAACGCCGTGCGGGTGGTCGCGGCGGGCGAGTCGCTGCTCGCGCCCACGGTCACCAGGCGGCTGATCGCCGAGTTCACCTCCAGGCCCGCCGTACGCTCGGCGCGGGCGCTGGACGTCCTCACCGCCAGGGAGCGCGAGACGCTCCAGCTCATCGCCCGCGGCCTGTCGAACGCCGAGATCGCGCGCGCCATGGTCGTCAGCGAGCACACCGTGAAGACCCACGTCAGCAACCTGCTCACCAAGCTGGGCCTGCGCGACCGGGTGCAGGCCGTCATCGCCGCGTACGAGTCGGGGCTGGCCGTGCCGGGGGCGTAACGCCGGGCCGGGCGGGTAGGCGGGGCGCATGAGTGAGGCTAGTGAGGGTTTCGACACGGAGATGCTCTGGGACGAGTTCCACCGGGTGGTCAACATGAACTCGGAGGAGCTGCGCGCGTTCCTGCTCGCCGACGCCTCGGACGAGGAGGGCTTCCCGCCGGACCCCGATCTCGGCGTCGACGAGCTGGGACGCGCCGTGCTGCACGTCCTGGCCAAGCGGAAGGGCGATCTGACGAAAGTCGATCTGGAGGTGATGCGGCAGGTCGTCGAGCTCGTCGAGACGATGCACGACAGGACCGACGACGAGTCGCGCCACGAGCTGATGTCCGTCGGCCACGACCCGCTGAGAGGGTAACCGTCCAGGTGCGGCGGCGGGCGCCGCGGCGATTCACCGAATGGTGGATCCGGCGCCGGTCCAGGTGATGCAATGGGCCGCACCGTCTTCACCCGAGGAGATCCGTTGAGAGACAACCTCGACCTCGCCGCGAGCGCTCAGGAGCTGGCCGAAGCCGCGCCGACGGGGTCGCTCGACCACGCCGCCGCCTCCTCCGTGGCGATCACGCTCGCCACGACGCGCGACATCGCCGACGCCAGGAAGGCGCTCGACGGCGTCACGCCCGAGGACGTCCGCAGGGCGGCCCTGGACCTGTTCGACCGGCTCTCCGCCGAGGCCTGACGCACCCGCCCGTCTCCAGGCGCCCCAGACGCCCGGGTCCCAGACGCCCGGGTCTCAGGCGCCCGGGTCTCAGGCGCCGGGTTTCAGGCGCTCGGTGTCAGGCGTTGGGCTTCAGGCGCTCGGTGTCAGGCGTTGGGTTTCAGGCGTTGGGTTTCAGGCGTTGGGTTTCAGGCGTTGGGTTTCAGGCGCCCAGTTTGGCGCGTACCGCCCGGCGGGCGCGCGCGGGAGCCTGCGGGTCGCGGTGCAGCTGGACGGCGTGGTTGGCCGCCATGACCACGCCCATCAGCTCGAACGCGAGCTGCTCGGGCTCGGTGCCGTCCGGCAGGTCCCCGGCCTCCGCCGCGCGCCCGGCCTCCTTGACCAGCCGCCCGCGCCAGGCGTCGAACCTGGCCTCGACCGCGTCGCGCACCGCCCCCGGACGGCCGTCGAACTCGTGCGCCGCCGCCACGAAGAAGCACCCGCCGGGGAAGACGCCGCGTTCCAGGTAGGAGATCCACTCCTCGCAGAGCGCGCGCAGCCGGGGCAGGCCGGGCGGCGTCGCCCGCACCGGCTCCCACACCTCGGTGCGGAACACCTCTCCCGCCCGGTCGAGCACGGCGAGCTGCAGCGCCTCCTTCGACCCGAAGTGCCCGATCACGCCGGATTTGCTCATGCCCAGCTCGGCGGCGAGCCTGCCGATGGTCAGGCCCTCCAGCCCCTCGGCCGACGCGATGGCGACGGAGCGGTCGAGGATGGCGTCGCGGGTCTGCATCGCCTCGGCGGCGGAGTGGCGCGGGCTCATGCGCCCCACCTTAGCGTCCGAACGTTCGATTGCTATAGTCCGCCGCATGAGCGGATCACGACTGGTCGCCACCGGCCACTACCAGCCCGCCAGGGTGCTGACGAACGAGGAGCTGGCGACGATGGTCGACACCAGCGACGAGTGGATCGGCAAGCGGGTCGGCATCAGGGAGCGGCGCGTCGCCGCACCCGGCGAGACCGTCACCGACCTGGCCGCGCAGGCCGCCGCCAAGGCCCTCGCGGCGAGCGGCCTCGACCCGTCCGCCATCGACCTCCTCCTCGTCGCCACCTGCACCCAGACGGAGCGCGCGCCCAACGTGGCCTCCCGGGTGGCCGCCAGGCTCGGCGTGCCCGCCGCCGCGCTCATGGACGTCGGCGTCTCCTGCTCCGGCTTCACCCACGCGCTCGCGCTGGCCGACCACACCATCCGCGCCGGAGCCGCCACCCGCGCCCTCGTCGTGGGCGCCGACATGATGACCGCCGTCACCGACTGGACCGACCGCACCACCTGCGTCCTCACCGGCGACGGCGCGGGCGCCGCCGTGGTCGCCGCCGCCCCCGAGCCGGAGATCGGGCCCGTGGTGTGGGGCTCGGCGCCCGAGCTCGGCACCGCCGTACGCATCGAGGGCACGCCCACCCGCTTCGCCCAGGACGGGCAGACCGTCTACCGCTGGGCCACCACCCGGCTCCCCGAGATCGCCCGCCTGGCCTGCGAGCGCGGCGGCGTCGCCCCCGAGGACCTCGCCGCCGTCGTCCTCCACCAGGCGAACCTGCGCATCATCGAGCCCATCGCCCAGAAACTCGGCGCGGTCAACGCGATCGTCGCCCGCGACGTGGTGGAGTCGGGCAACACCTCGGCCGCGAGCGTGCCGCTCGCGCTCTCCAAGCTGCTGGAGCGCGGCGAGGTGGAGCGGGGGGCGCCCGTGCTGCTGTTCGGGTTCGGCGGCAACCTCTCGTACGCGGGGATGGTGGTGCGCTGCCCGTGACAAGCCGCCGGTGACGCGCGTCGCACCGGGTCAGCCGTGGACGGTGAGCGCCTCCCGAAGGTCAGCGGTGGACGGTGAGCGCCTCCCGGAGGTCAGCGGAGGTCAGCGGTGGGCGGCGAGCACCGCGCGCATGTCGGCGACCGCCCTGAGCGTGCCGCGTACCGTGCCCGTGACCTTGGAGCGCCCGGCGCGGGGGTGGTAGCGCACGTCCCGCTCGGTGACGCGCCAGCCCGCGGCGGCGGCCCGCAGCACCGTCTCCAGGGGGTAGCCGAACCTGCGGTCCTCCACCCCCAGCCCGACCAGCTCCTCCCTGCGGCAGGCCCGCATCGGGCCGAGGTCGCGCACCGGCACGCCGGAGCGGCGCCGCAGCCGCCGCGCCAGGACGGCGTTCCCGAGCCGGGCGTGGGCCGGCCAGGCCCCTGCTCCGGCCGGCACCCTCCGCCCGAGCACGAGGTCCGCCTCGCCCGCGACGACGGGCCCGCTGACGAGCGGCAGCTCACGCGGATCGAGGGAGGCGTCGGCGTCCATGAAGCAGACGACGTCCGCGACGGCCGCCATCAGCCCCGCGTGGCAGGCGGCGCCGAACCCGCGCACCGGCTCGCGCACCACGGTCGCGCCGTACGCGGCGGCCACGTCGGCCGACCCGTCCGCCGACCCGTTGTCGACGACGATCGGCCGGTAGCCGGGCGGCATCCGCTTGAGCACCCACGGCAGCGCCAGGGCCTCGTCGAGGCACGGCAGCACGACGTCGATCACGCGGTCACCCGTGGGTCGCATCCCGTCTCCCCGTCTTCCCGCTCTCACCGTCTGCCCGCTCTCCCCGTCTTCCCGCTCTCACCGGACGGCGACGCGGGCGAACTCCGCGACGCCGTCCTCGAACCCGACCCGCGCCGCGAAGCCCAGCTCGCACGCCGCCCGCTCGGGCGAGGCGACGACGTGGCGGACGTCGCCCAGCCGGTACTGGCCGGTCGTGACCGGCGCGGGCCCGCCGGTGGCCGCGGCCAGCGCCCGCGCCAGCTCGCCCACCGTGCGTGGCACGCCGCTCGCCACGTTGTACGCCCTCAGCTCCCCCGCGCGCGACGCCTCCCCCAGCGCGGCGAGCGCCAGGACGTTGGCCCTCGCCACGTCCCGTACGTGCACGAAGTCGCGCCGCTGGCCGCCGTCCTCGTAGACGCGCGGGGCGCGGCCCGCCAGCAGGGCGGACAGGAAGATCGAGGCCACCCCCGCGTACGGCGTGTCGCGCGGCATGCGGGGGCCGTAGACGTTGTGGTAGCGCAGCGACACCGCGGCTCCGCCGGTCTCGCGCGCCCAGCTCGCGGCCAGGTGCTCCTGGGCCAGCTTGGTCGCGGCGTACGCGTTGCGCGGGTCGGGCGCGGCGTCCTCGGAGACGTCGGCCGGCGCGAGGAGGCCGCCGCAGCGCGGGCACAGCGGCTCGTAGCGGCCTTCGGCCAGGTCCCGCTCCAGCCTGGGCCCCGGCCGCACCCAGCCGTGCGTGGGGCAGTCGTAGGCGCCCTCGCCGTACACCACCATCGAGCCGGCCAGCACCAGCCGGGCGACCCCGTGCCTGGCCATGGCGGCGAGCAGCACGGCCGTGCCGTAGGCGTTGGCCGAGGCGTAGGAGGGCAGGTCGCCGACGTCCACGCCGAGCCCCACCTTGGCGGCCTGGTGCACGACCGCGTCCACGCCGGGCAGCAGGCGGTCGAGCGCCGCGGCGTCCCGCACGTCCACGCCGCCGCGCAGGTCGGCCTCGACCACCTCGTACCATTCGCGGCGGAGCGCCTCGGCGACGTGCCCGCCGATGAACCCCGCAGATCCGGTGAGCAACACGCGCATGCCCCGATCAAACCCCGGCGGAGGCCGCCCGGATCTTACGAACCGGGAACGGCACACGGCCCAGGGACGACGCGCGGCAAAGGGGCTAGGGGGCGCCGGTCGTGAGGATCTCGCCGATGACGCCGAGGTCGTCGAACACCTCCGGCGTGCGCGGCCGCGGTCTGCCGTGTCGCTGCCGCCGTCCTGTCGTCGTCTGTCGTCGTGCTGTCGTCGTGCTGTCGTCGTCCTGCCGGCCGCTGTCGTCCCCTGCCGCCTCGCGGCGGGGCGGGGGTCAGGTCTGGGGTGAGGACTCGCGTTCGAGGCGGGCGCGCAGGCCGTCGCGGCGCCGTTCGAGGTCGGCGATCAGCTCGCCCTGCTCGTCGGCCAGGGCGATGAGCGCGGAGATCTCGACCTGGTCGGTCGCGCCCATGTTCCTGACCTGCTCGCGGATGTCCTTGTTCTCGGCCTTGAGCCGGGCCAGGTCCTCTTCGACCTGCTGGAGTTCGTCCTTGATACTCATTTTTGCCCCATACCCAACGAGGCAGCGGAGCATTACAGAATGCTGGCCATGAGGACTCCCTCGCCGAGCACCGTCGTGTCGGCGGGCGTCGTCGCCGTCGTGCTGGGCGGCGCGCTCGCCGGGCACCTGGCCCGTGACGGCGTGTCGCCGAACGCCGTGGACGTGCTGTCGCCGCTCGTCGCGGGCGCGGCGCTGATGCTCCGCCGGCGGTTCCCCGTGCCGGTCCTGGTCGTGATCATGATCTGCACGGCGCTCTACTATCCGTTCGGCACCCTGGACGGCCCGATCATGCTGTTCGCGTTCGTCGCCCTGTACACGGCGGCCGACCAGGGGCACCTGGTCGCGGCCACGACGGTCGGGGCGGCGGCGCTGCTCGCCATGGGGCTGGGCGAGACCGGCAAGGTCAGGCACGTCAACGACAGCCTCTTCCTCATGATCGCCGGCTGGGTGGTGGCGGCGGTCGCGTTCGGCGGCGTCACGAGGAACCGCAGGGCGTACCTGCTGGAGGCGGAGCGGCGGGCGCTGGACGCGGAGCACGGCAAGGAGGAGGAGGCCAGGCGGCGCGCGAGCGAGGAGCGGCTGCGCATCGCGCGGGAGCTGCACGACGTGCTCGGCCACAACATCTCCATGATCAACGTCCAGGCGTCGGCGGCGCTGCACGGGCTGAAGAAGCGCCCCGAGGACGCCGAGCGGGCCCTCAGGACCATCAAGGAGACCAGCAAGGAGACGCTGCGCGAGCTGCGCACGACGCTGGGCGTGCTGCGCCAGGTGGACGAGGACGCCCCGACGGCTCCCGCGGGGAGCCTGGCGCGCCTGGACGCGCTGGTGTCCGCCTCGGGGCTGACCGTCCGCACGCGGGTGTCCGGGCCGCTCGACGGGCTGCCGACGGAGGTGGACCTCGCGGCCGTCCGCATCGTCAGGGAGGCGCTGGCGAACGTCTCGCGCCACGCGGGAACCGGGGAGGCCGCCCTGTCCGTCAGCAACGCATCAGGACATATCGTGATCGAGGTGGAAGATGATGGCCCTGGCGCCGTCTACACCGACGGCACCGGCTTCGGCATCCAGGGCATGCGCGAGCGCGCCGCGGCGCTCGGCGGCACGCTGCAGGCCGGGCCGCGCCCCGAGGGCGGCTTCCGCGTCGCCGCCCGACTCCCCCTGAACGGAGCCACATGATCCGCGTACTCCTCGCCGACGACCAGACCCTGGTCAGGGCCGGTTTCCGCTCCATACTCAGCGACGAGGACGACATCGAGGTGGTCGCGGAGGCGGCCAACGGCGCCGCGGCGGTGGCGGCGGCCCGCGAGCACCGGCCCGACGTGGTGCTCATGGACTTCCGCATGCCCGAGCTGGACGGCCTGGAGGCCACCGCCAGGATCGCCGGCGACGACCGGCTCGACGGCGTCCGGGTGATCATCCTGACCACGTTCGACCTCGACGACTACGTGTACGGCGCGCTGCGGGCGGGGGCGAGCGGCTTCCTCGTCAAGGACACCGAGCCCGCCGAGCTGATCCACGCGGTCAGGGTGGTGGCCAGGGGCGACGCGCTGATCGCGCCCTCGGTCACGCGCCGGCTGATCGCCGAGTTCGCCGGCCGGGTCAAGCCGCCGGAGCCCGGCCCCCGGCTCAACGCGCTCACCGAGCGCGAGCGCGAGGTCATGACGCTCGTCGCGGGCGGCCTGTCGAACGACGAGATCGCCGCCCGGCTCGTGCTCAGCCCGGCGACGGCGAAGACGCACGTCAGCCGCATCATGACCAAGCTCGGGGTCCGCGACAGGGCCCAGCTCGTCGTGATCGCGTACGAGGCCGGGATGATCACGCCGGGCTGGCTTACATCCTGAGGAGTACGCCGGGCCCCGCATGGGGCCCGAAGTCGTACGGGCGATGCCCTCCGGGGCAGGACGCGGCGGGGCGGACCGTGCCGCCATGCTCGGCGGAATGGAAACCGTGGACCTGGCTCGGCTGCAGTTCGCGCTCACCGCGGGCGCGCACTTCCTGTTCGTGACGCTGACGCTCGGCCTGGCGACGCTCGTCGCCGTCGTCCAGACGCGGGCGACGTTCTCCCGCAACCCCGTGCACCTCCGGATGACCCGCTTCTGGGGCCAGCTGTACGTCATCAACTACGCCATGGGCATCGTCACCGGCCTGGTCATGGAGTTCCAGCTCGGCCTGTCGTGGAGCGGGCTGACGGAGTACGCGGGCGACGTGTTCGGCGCGTCGCTGGCGATCGAGACGCTGGTGGCGTTCTTCCTGGAGTCGACGTTCCTCGGCCTGTGGATCTTCGGCTGGGACCGGCTGAACCGCTGGGCGCACCTGGCGCTGATCTGGGTCGTCACGCTGACGGCGTACGCGTCGGCGTTCTGGATCCTGGTGGCGAACGGCTTCCTGCAGAACCCGGTCGGCTTCACCGAGAGCGGCGGCGCGCTGCACCTGGCCGACCTCGGCGCGCTGGTCGCCAACCCGCCCGCCCGGGTGGCGTTCTGGCACGTCCTCGGGGCGGCGCTGGTGACCGGCGGGTTCTTCATGGCCGGGGTGAGCGCGTTCCACCTGCGCAGGCGCACGCCCGAGCAGGACCTGTTCCGCAAGTCGCTGCGCGTCGGCGTCGGGGTGGCGCTGCCCGCGCTGCTGTTCACCGCGGCGTCCGGCGGCATGGGCTTCGAGACCATGCAGCTGCCCAAGATCGCGGCCTGGGCGGGCGACGCCGACCGGCTGGCCGAGGCGCAGGCCCAGCTCGCCGCCGTGCACGGGCCCGGCGACCACCTGCCGCCCGTGGAGGTGGTGCGCGGGGCCGGGCTGGCGATGATCCTGCTGTTCGTCCTGATGCTGGCGGTCGCGGCGGCCAGCTTCCTGCTCATGGTGATACGTCCGGCCGTGCGGGGGTTCCGGCTCTGGCACTGGTGCCTGACCCTGATGATCCCGGTGCCGTTCGCCGCGGTGCTCGCCGGGTGGATCTTCCGGGAGATGGGCCGCCAGCCCTGGGCCGTGTACGGGCGGCTGACCACGGCGGAGGCGATGTCACCGGTCACGTCCGGGCAGATGGCGCTGTCGCTCACGGCTTTCACCGGCGTGTTCGCGGTGCTGATCGGCGTGAACTACTGGCTGCTGGCCAGGGCGGCGCGGCGCGGCCCCGAGGGCGCGGCGCTGGGCGCCGACCGGCCCGCCGACGTCCCCGTCCCCGTCCCGGCGTTCTGAAGGAGCCGACGTGGAGCTGTTCATCCTGGCCTTCTTCACCCTCGGCTACCTGGTGCTCGGCGGGGCCGACATCGGCGTGGGCATGCTGCTGCCGTACCTGGGGCGCTCGTCCGAGGAGCGGCGCGAGGTGATCGCCGCGATCGCGCCGTTCTTCCTCGGCAACGAGGTGTGGCTGGTCGCGGCCGCGGGCGTGCTGGCGGGGCTCTTCCCGTCGGCGGAGGGCGGGCTGCTGGCCGGCAACTACGCGATGATCGTGGCGCTGCTCGTGTCGTGGGTGGCCCGCGACATGGGGCTGTGGCTGCGCGGCAGGCTGCCGGGCGCGCGCTGGCGGCTCGGCTGCGACGCCGTGACCGTGGCGGGGAGCTGGGGCCTGGCGCTGAGCTGGGGCGTGCTGCTCGGCCACGTCCTGCTCGGCATCGAGGGCCCGCTCGGGCTGCTGCCCGCGCTGGCCGTGACGGCGCTGTTCGGCACGCACGGGCTGAGCTTCGCCGCGCTGCGGCTGCGCGGCGGGCTGCGGCGCCGGGCAGCGGTGCTGTCGGGCGGCTCGGGCGAGGTGCGCACGTACGCGCTGACCGCGTCGGCGCTGGTCGCGGTGGGCCTGCTGGCCGGGCTCAGGCTCAGCCCCGTGCCGGGCACGGCGGCGGCGACGCTCGCGCCGGTGGTGCTGGCGCTGATCCCGCTGCTGGTGGGGTCGCAGGCGTGGGTGTGGTGGACGTTCAGGCACCGGGTGACCGGACCGTCGTACCTGTGAGGAATGTACTGTTCCGATCATGACGGTACGCGAGCTGCGGCTGGTCGTGACGGCCGAGGACTACGAGCAGGCCCTGACCTTCTACCGGGACGTGCTGGGCCTGCCCGAGCGCGCCGCGTTCGCCTCGGAGGGCGGCCGGGTGACCATCCTGGAGGCGGGCAGGGCGACCCTGGAGATCGCCGACCCGCCCCACGCGGCCTACATCGACGAGGTCGAGGTGGGCCGCAGGGTGGCCGGTCACATCAGGGTCGCCTTCGAGGTGGACGACGCGGCGGCCGGCACGGCGCGGCTGGCCGAGGCGGGAGCCGAGGTGGTCGCGGAGCCCACTCGGACCCCGTGGAACTCGCTCAACTCCCGCCTGGAAGGGCCTGCCGGGCTGCAGCTCACCCTGTTCGAGGAGCTGGGCGGCAGCGCCTAGGACGCTGCCTAGAACAGCGGCCGGCCGTCGCGGGTCAGCTTCCAGTTGGAGGCGGCGAAGTCGGCCGGGTCGATCGTGCCCTGCGCCGTGGCGTACTCGATCAGGGCCTGGCGGATCTCCACCTGGGCGTTGTAGAGCACGGGCGCGGTGGTGACGTGCGGGAAGCCGCCGCCGCCCGACTGGCGGTAGTTGTTGATGGCGACGACGAACTCCTTGTCGGCCGGGATCGGCGCGCCCTCGTACGTCAGGCCGGCGATGCGCTGCCCGGCCGGCTTGGCCACGTCGATGTCGTACGAGACGCCGGAGAGCTGGTCGTAGTTGTAGTCGGGCGTGTTGCCGGCGTTGGTCAGCTTGGAGACGTCCACGGGGTCACCGGGGGCGAGCTGGTTGAAGTACCTGGCGGAGTGCTCCAGGTAGTCCTTGATCTGCGCGCCGGTCATCTTGATCGCCAGCAGCGTGTTGTCGTAGACGTACAGGCCGGCCACGTCGCGCACGCGGACGTCGCCCGCGGGGAAGACGGCGGTGCGGCTGAACGGCGCGGCGATCGACAGCACCGGCAGGGTGTTGCCGGGCAGCGCCTGCTTGACCGTCTCGGTCTGCACCTTCTGGATGTAGTCGAGGATCGGCGTGTCCTTGTACGGCGACTCGGCGGCCGACAGCTCCTGCGACGACTTGGCGACGACCTTGTTGACGTAGCCCACGGTGGTGTCGTGCTGCGGCTTCAGCAGCTCGACGATCTTCGGGTCCTCCTGGACCGTGTTGGTGTTGAGCGTCGTGGAGGACTTGCCTGTCACGGTCCAGCGGCCCTGCCGCTTGGTGAGCTGGAAGTCCATGACGGACAGGCGCTGGCCCCACTTGCCCGGCTCGGTCAGCAGCACCTGCCGGCCGGTGACCTTGTTGGTGACGAAGCGCTGCGCCACCTCGTTGTGGGCGTGCCCGAACAGCACCGCGTCCACGCCGGGCACCTGCTCGGCGACCATGGCGGAGGCGTTCTCCACCGGCAGGTCGCCGCCGTACGACGACAGGCCGCTGTCGCCGGCGTGCGCGGTCACGACGACCACGTCGGCGCCGAGGCCGCGGATGACGGGCACCCACTTCTTGGCCGACTCGACGAGGTCGGTGAAGCGGAGCCTGCCCTCGACGTTGGCCTTGTCCCAGATGGCGACGCCGGGGTTGGTCAGGCCGAGCACGCCCACCTTGATCGGCTTCTCGCCGGCCACATTCATCGTCTTGATGACGAACGGCTTGTACGCGGGCAGGCCGCTGCGCTCGTACACGGCGTTGGCGCCGAGCACCGGGGCCTTCATCTGCCGCACCCAGGTGGCCAGCAGGGGCAGACCGTAGTTGAACTCGTGGTTGCCGAGGGTCACCGCGTCGTACCCGATGGCGTTCATGGCCTTGGCCATGGGGTGGGTGTCGCCGGTCGTGGTGATCGGCTCGACCTTGGCGTAGTAGTACGCCAGCGGGGTGCCCTGGATGGTGTCGCCGGAGTCGAACAGCAGCGTGTGGTCCGCGCCCCGCTCGGCACGGATCTTGTCGACCAGGGACGACACCTGGGCCAGGCCGACCTTGTTGCCGGCCTTGTCGGCGTAGGCGGCGTCCTTGAAGTAGTCCCAGTTGAGCACGTTGCTGTGGAGGTCCGACGTGCCCATGACGGTGACGGTGACGGTCTTCTCACCGGCCGCCGCCTGCGCGGAGGGCGCGACCAGGGCCAGCGCGGTCAGCGCGACGGCCCCGGGCAGGACGAGTCTGTTGGTCTGCATGTGCCTGGAGAGTAACCAGGACAAATTACTCGCCGATTACGATTCGCCGCACTGTTCACCGTCGATGAAGTGTCGGATCAGGGTCACGACCTCCTCGGGACGCTCGTGCAGGACGACGTGGCCGCTGTCCAGCTCGGCGTACTCGCTGCCGGGGATCGCCGCGTGCAGGGCGCGGGCGTGCTCGACCGGGACCAGGTGGTCGCGCGTCGCGCCCACCACCAGCGTGGGCGCGGTGATGCGCGGCAGCAGGTCCCTCACGTCCACGCGCAGGTCGAGCTCGATCTGGCGGACCGTGCCGCGCGGGGGCTCGCCCGCCGGCATCGCCTTGACGCCCTCCTCGCCCAGCCCGCTCACGTACGAGGGGCCGAAGGCCATGAGCGGGCCGTACGCGGCGAAGCGCGGCCGCCCCGCGGGCTGCCTCGTCATCTGCGCGGCCGTGAACTGCGGCTCCGACTCCGCTGAGGGGGAGGAGCTGCTGCGCGGCCTCAGGAATGACGCCAGGGCGGCGCTGAAGCGGCGCATCGACGACGACCTGGCCACCGGCCTGCTCCCACGCCATGACGCCCGCCCCCGGCGGGAGGCCGGCCGGTCCTCACTGGGACTTCACGGACGCGTCCTCCGGCGGCACCTCAGGAGGGGCGGCGCGCAGCCAGCGGCAGCCGTGCGGGTCGAGCGGCAGCCGCACCCCGCCCTCGGGCGACACCTTCACCGTGCCGTCCACCAGGAGATCGGTGAGCCGGTACGACTCCAGCCCCGGCAGCTTCAGCTCCACGTCCACGGCGGTGTCACAGAGGTTGTGCGCCACCACCACCGACGCCCCGTCGGCGTCGCAGCGGTGCGCCATCACCGCGGGATGGCCCGTCTCCAGCACCGTGTACTCGCCCCACGCCAGCTCGGGGCACTCCCGGTAGCGCTCGATGAGGAGCTGGAACCAGCGCAGCAGCGAGTCGGTGTCGCGCTTCTGGTCGGCCACGTTCACCCGGTCGGGGGCGAAGGAGCCCTCGGGGATCTCCCGCACCGGCCGGTTCCCCTGCGTGAAGCCGCCGTCCTCCGACCACTGCATCGGGATGCGCACCGCGAGCCTGCCCTCCTCCTCCAGGTTCTCGCCCATCCCGATCTCCTCCCCGTAGAAGATCACCGGGGTGCCGGGCAGCGAGAACAGCAGGCTGTAGGCCATCTTGATGCGCCGCAGGTCGCCGCCCAGCATGGTGGGCAGCCTGCGGCGCAGGCCGCGGCCGAAGATCTGCATGTCCTCGCGCGGGCCGAACGCCTCGAAGATCTCCT
Organism: Nonomuraea pusilla; assembly: GCF_900109355.1. Taxonomy (GTDB): domain Bacteria; phylum Actinomycetota; class Actinomycetes; order Streptosporangiales; family Streptosporangiaceae; genus Nonomuraea; species Nonomuraea pusilla. The sequence goes on along the minus strand of NZ_FOBF01000001.1, from coordinate 134,557 downwards.
GGCGTTCCTCCTCACTCAGCTTGTCGAGCGTCAGCTCGTCGTGGTTGCGCAGGAACATCGCCCACTGGCAGTCCTGCGGCGGCTTCGGCCGCTCGCGTAACGCCTGGCCCAGCGGCTCGGCCTCGCCGCGCGCCATCGACAGCCAGGCGTGCTGCATGCCGATGAAGTCGAAGCACATGGTGAGCTGGTCGCCGAGGCCCTTGCCGAAGTACCGCATCAGGTCCGGGTACGGCACGTTCACCTCGCCCAGCAGGATCGAGCCGCCCTTGCGCCGCGTCATGAACGCCCGCAGGTCCGCCAGGAACTCGTGCGGGTTCGCCAGCTTCGGGTTGACGTTCTCGATGAGGAACGGCACCGCGTCCACCCGGAAGCCCGACAGGCCGAGCTCCATCCAGAAGCCGAGGATCCGGGTGATCTCGTCCCTGACCTCCGGGTTGCCGACGTTCAGGTCGGGCTGGTGCCGGTAGAAGCTGTGCAGGTAGTACTGGCCGCTGCCCTCGTCGTACTCCCAGATGCTGTTCTCCTTGTCGGGGAACACCACCTGCTTCGGGTCGTCGGGCTCGGGGGTGTCGGACCAGACGTACCAGTCCCGGAGGGGGGAGTCCTTGCTCCGCCTGGCCTCCTTGAACCAGGGGTGCTGGTCGGAGGTGTGGTTGACGACCAGATCGGCGATCACGCGCAGGCCGCGGTCGTGGGCCGTGCGCATGAACTCGACGAAGTCGCCCAGCGTCCCGAGCCTGGGGTCGATGGCGTAGAAGTCGGTGACGTCGTAGCCGTCGTCGCGGTTGGGGGTGGGGTAGAACGGCATGAGCCAGAGGCAGGTCACCCCGAGCCCGGCCAGGTAGTCGATCTGCTGCGTGAGGCCGCGGAAGTCGCCGATGCCGTCGTCGTTGCCGTCCTTGAAGGTCTCCACGTCGAGGCAGTAGACGACGGCGTTCTTCCACCACACGTCCGAGGTGTACGTCAGTCGCATGACCCCGGAGCTACCCCCAAGCCCCGGACAAATACCCGCAAAGGAACCGTCAAAGGGTCAGAGGAGGGTACCCCGGCCGGGCGTGGTTTCAGGGGGTGCGCAGGCCCTCGTCGTGCTTCGCGGTGAGCCGCCAGACCATCAGGATCGCCACCACGCCGAAGAACGCGTCCAGGACGTATGCGACGGACATCGCATTGGACACCGGGATCAGATCCGTGCCGACCGTCGCGCGATCCCCGCTCGCCTCGATGTCGAAGGACAGGTCGAGCATCTCCCACGCCAGCCACCGCGAAGCCATCGTGAAGAACAGCTCGTCGAGGATGCCGACGACTCCCCACACGATCACGAGCACGGAGGCCGGCCCTGGACGCCGTGGATGGCCGAGCCGCCAGATCTCGTTGACCATGACGATCAGCAGGATGTGCGTCACCAGGCCGAACAGCGTGGCCGGAAGGAACAGAACGGGCAGCACGAAGCTGGCGAGTTCGAGCGCGATGGGCGCGACGAACACCGCGACCAGGGTCTCCTTCTTCCACTGAAGCCTTCCGGGCGTGCGCAGCTCGATGTTGGCCCGCATCCGCAGCAGAAGGACGATCCAGATGCCGATCGTGCCCCAGTTGAGCAGAGTGGTCGCCCATCCCAGCGCGCCGAGCTGCGCCAGCCGGTCGGTCGCCTCGCCGGTGGTGAGTTCCTCGACATCGCCGCGCAACGCCTGCCACTGCGTGACGCTCACCAGGTCCAGTACGGAGCTCACCGCGATGGCGAGGTCGACCACGACGGCCAGCCGGATGACCGGTCCGAGACGCGGCGGCGTATGAGGATGCGACTGCTGTGGCGGTCCGTACGGCTGCTGGCTCATCTCATGACTCCAGAAGTCGCGGTCCTGATGCCCGGCTCCATCCGCCCCGCGCCGCCGTTCCCGCCGTCGGATCGACGGCCGTCCTCGATGACGGTGATGCGGAACCTCAGGTACCCGCTGTTGTCCTTCAGGCAGTTGTCGCCGTCGTTGATGCGCAGCTGGAACTTCATCCATCCGGTGGCCGCGGGCCGCACCGTCCACGTCTCGCCGAGCGTCTTGGCCTCGCGGCCGGTCATGTACATCAAGCTGCCGTACGGCGCGTCGGGCTTGTACTTGCAGCCCTGCCAGATGCGCGAGTCGGTGGCGGCGTCGTATCCCCTCGGGCCGACGGGGGCGTACCGGTCGCCGTCGACGCTCCAGCCCGGGCCCGCGTAGGTGAAGCGGAGCTTCTGCCTGTCGGTGACGTAGAAGTGGTAGCTGCGCCAGCCGATGTCAGGGCTGACATAGATCATGCTCGGTACGGCAGTGGCCTGGGCGGGGGACACGGCGGCGAGCGGGGTGACGATCGCCGTCGCGAGCGTGAGGGAGGCGGCCATCGGGCGAATGCGCATGAGAACGCTCCTGGAGAAGGTGTGCTGGATGACAGCAGTTTGCGGAGCGAGCGGGAGCCATTTCCATGTTCGGCGGGGATCGTGAAGATCGACGTTCGTTATCCCAGCTCATCCGGATGTTCATCGATGTTGCCGAACAATGGTGAGCACCGGATGAGCGTGAGGGAGGAACGGTGGGGCGCACCCCGAATCCACTGGAAGGAGAGGGACCCGTCGTCGAGTTCGCCGACCGGCTGCGCACATTACGCGGAGAGGCGGGCCTGACCCAGCGCACGCTGGCCGCCAAATGCCACTACGCGCCGAGCACGATCTCCATGGCGGAGAGTGGCAAGAAGGTTCCGTCATGGGAGGTCGTGGAGACCTTCGTCAAGGCCTGCGGTGTCGCCGACCTCACCGAGTGGCGTGAGGCCTGGCACGCCGTCCAGGAGACGGCCACCGTGGCGGACGCTCCTGCCGGGACAACTGATCCCCAGGAAGAGGCGTCGGGGCGGAGATGGCCGCGGGCCTGGGGTGTGCCGGTGATCGTGGCGATCGTGTCGTCGGCACTGACGTGGGCAGTGGCGCTGATGGTGCTGCAGCCCCGTCCCGGCTCCATCCCCTCCGCTCGGGCCACTCCCGCCGCGACCTACCCCTCGGGCAGGGACCCGATGCCGACGCAGGCCTGCGGCGGCACGACCTTGGGCTACGACTGCCGCGGCAAGTCCCCGCGCATGTGGGGCTGCTGGGACCCCGCGAACGCCGTCATCGGCAGCATGAAGGAGATCACCACCAGATACGGCAAGGCGTACCTGGAGAACTGGTATTCCAAGACATGCGGTACGAACTGGGCCAGGCTGAAGATGCCCGACTCCTGGTCGGCCAGGGTCGAGATCGCCTCCAGGGAGGCCAGGCTCTGCCACCCCGCCGACTGCGTCAGCTACGACGCCACCATGCCGCCCCTGTACACCGACATGATCTTCGGTATGAACACCCCGATCACCGCCCACGCCTTCATCAAGCTGCCCTCGGGCGAGGAGAAGAAGGTGACGGCGGACACCACAGCAGGCTGACAATCGCCCAGTCGTGACAAGTCATGGCATTCCTCGACGCGTTGCGGGAAGTCGCCACTAAGGTCTGACGCTGATACGGATCTCCAGGGAAGGGTTCCCCCGATGAACGACTACGCAGTCACCTTCGACCTGATCGACGCCGACAACGACGGCCGCATCTCGGCCACCGAGCTGGTACGGCTGATGGAGGTGCTGGGACAGCCGATCACCCTGGACGCCGCCCAGGAGGGCGTGCGCAAACTGGACAGGGACGGCGACGGCCTGATCGACGTGAGCGAGTTCGCCGCCTTCCTCGGCCGCTGACCCCGGGGACGTCCCCGCTCAGTCGCCCTCGTCGCGACGCCGGTCACCGCGCCGGTCACCCCGCCGTTCACCGTGCCGTTCACCCTGCCGGTCACCCCGCCGTTCACCGCCCCGCCCGCGGCGTCGATCGCGGCGGGGGCGCGGCGGGTGGACGGCCTTGCCGAGGACGTCACGCGCCTCCCATTCCATGCCGCCGGGCAGTTCCCACCCTCGCCGGTAGGCGACCAGCCGCAGCGCCGTGCCCGCGACGACCGCCACGGGCGTGGCCACCACCACGGGCACGCCGAGCGCGGAGCAGATCACTTGCAGGCCCGCGACCAGGGCCGCGACCGACGCGTACAGGCCGTTGCCCCCGAACACGGCCGGGACGCGCTGCACCAGCAGGTCGCGCGTGGCGCCGCCGCCGACCGCGGTGATGGTGCCCAGCAGGATCGCCGGGAGCCAGCCGAGCCCGGCGGCCAGCGTCCGCTGCGCCCCCGCGACGGCCCACACGCTGAGCGCGATCGCGTCCAGCACGTAGAAGAGCCGGTTCCACTCCCGCTCGGTGAACTTCAGCAGGAACGCCACCCCGGCCCCGGCCAGGGCGATCGGGATGTAGAGGGGGTTGGTCAGCGCGAGCGGCGGCCCGTGCTGCAGCAGCACGTCGCGGATCAGCCCGCCGCCCAGGCCGGACACCACGCCGATCACGACGTAGCCGAACAGGTCCAGTTCTCGGCGGCGTGCCACCGAGCCGCCGAGCAGGCTGTTGATGAACACCCCGACCAGGTCCAGCGCCGTCGTGACCGTCTCGACCCGCACAGTCAGGAGCCTAGGGACGGCCGCGGGTGACCGGCCCGGGTCCAGCGGAGGGGTGGCCGAACATTTGCGGCCATTTGGAGTACTCCGGAGTCATATCCGGAAAGCATCTGCGGGTGAGGCCGAGGGGAGCAGCCCATGTCCGCGCGACTGTCCGTCGATACCGTGCTGGCCGGGCTTGACGGCATCAGGTCCGACCTGGAGGCGTTCTACCGTGACCTGCACGCCCACCCCGAGCTCGGGCACCAGGAGACACGCACCGCGGCCCGCGCGGCCGAACGGCTGCGGGCGTACGGTTACGACGTGTCGGACCGGATCGGCGGCACCGGCGTGGTGGGCGTGCTGTCCAACGGCGACGGCCCGTGCGTGCTGTTCCGCGCCGACATGGACGCCCTGCCGATCGAGGAGCGCACCGGCCTGCCCTACGCGAGCACGGCCGTCGACGGCGACGGCCGGCCCGTCATGCACGCCTGCGGGCACGACGTCCACGTCACGGCGCTGCTGGGCGCGGCCCGGCTGATGGCGCAGGCCAGAGCCGCCTGGAAGGGCACCCACATCGCGCTGTTCCAGCCGGCGGAAGAGTCCGGAGAAGGCGCCCGCGCCATGATCGCCGACGGGCTGGCGGACCGCATCCCGAAGCCTGACGTGTGCCTGGCCCAGCACGTGCTGCCCTATCCGGCGGGCCAGGTGCTCACCCGGCCGGGGCCCGCGCTGTCGGCCACCGACAACTACCGCATCACCGTGCACGGCCGCTCGGCCCACGGCTCGTCCCCCGACCGGGGCGTCGACCCGGTGGTGATGGCCTCGATGCTCGTGGTCCGCCTGCAGACGGTCGTCTCCCGCGAGGTCAGCCCGCTCACGCCGGTCGTGCTCACGGTGGGCAGCATCCACTCCGGCGCCAACCCCAACAACATCCCGGAGACGGCCGAGATCCAGCTGAACGTGCGCACCTACCAGGAGGAGGTGCGGCAGCGCGTCAAGGACGCCATCGTCCGCATCGCCCACGCCGAGTGCGCCGCCTCAGGTGCCCCCCAACCCCCCGACATCGACCATTTCGGCACCCTTCCCCCCACGATCAATGACGAGGAGACCACGCGGAGGGTCGCCACGTCCTTCTCCGCCTTCTTCGGCGAACGGGCGAGGGAGCTCGGGATCCAGACCGCCAGCGAGGACTTCAGCGAGATACCGAAGGCGCTCGGCGTGCCGTTCACGTACTGGGGCTTCGGCGGCACGGACCCCGCCCTGTACGCGCGGGCGGCCGCGAAGGGCACGATCGCCACCGACGTCCCCACCAACCACAACGCCGCCTTCGCCCCGGTCGTCCAGCCCACCCTGGACACCGGCGTGCAGGCGGCCGTGGTCTCGGCACTGGCCTACCTGGGGAACGGCGCCCGCTGAAGAGCCGCGGGCCGATTCGGCGGCCCGGCTAGGCGCGCAGGTAGACCTGGCCGAAGACCTCGGCGAGGTTCTTCAGGTCGGTGGCGCTGTCCACCTCGGGGTTGGCCGGGTCGTAGACGGTGGCCAGCCGCTCCCGGACCGAGCCGAGCTTCTTCAGCTGGTCCCAGGTGGCGTTGGCGGCCCACTTCTCGCCGAACGCGCGGTGGACCTGCCCCTGGTCATCCACCCAGCGGGTCCACAGGGTGACGGTCTCGGCGGCGTCGTCCCTGAGGGGCGTGGCGACGCGGTCGGTGATCGCCTGGGCGGCCTGCTCGGCGGTGAAGGAGGGCGAGCCGGGGGCGGCGGAGAAGCCGGCGTCCTCGGCGGCGATCTGGGCGTAGGCGTCCCAGGCGCGGGCGCGCACCTGGATCCACTGGTTGCGCTGCGCCTCGGCGGCGTCGATCTTCCAGGTGGAGTAGCCGGAGGCCAGCAGGCCGCTGTCGAGGGTGAGCTGGTCGAGCAGGCCCTTGGAGAGCCAGGCGCCGACGCGCTCGGGGGCGAGCAGCGGGTACTTCTTGGTCATCTCGGCCTTGCAGGCGTCGTTGGCGCCGCAGGCCAGCACGGGCACCACGGTGTGGGCGGCGAGCTTCTTGCCGGGGGCCAGCCTGCGCAGTTCGGCGGTGGCCTCGGCGAGGAACTTGTCCACGTCTTCGGCGGCGGTGAACGTCTGGTTGAAGCCGAGCTGCGAGGTGAACCTGATGCCGACGACGCCCTGCTGCACGGCCAGGGCCGCGATCTTCTTGGCGGCCTCGGCGAGGTGGCCCGCCTTGTAGTCGTCGGCCAGCTCGGTGTCGATCCAGGTGCGCATGCCGGTCTGGGCGGACGTCTGGGTGGCCTTGCCCGCGGTCGTCTCCCGCGCGGCGGTCCTCTCGGCCTGCGAGACGGCGTCGGGGTCGACGTAGCACTTCTCGCCGTTCTGGCACTCGGGGGTGCCGCCGTCCTCGGTGCCGTCCACGTCGGGGCCGCCGACGTCGTGCATCTCGCCGTCGCCCTCGGAGTCGGTGGCGCACTCGTTGCCCGCCTCGGAGCAGTCGACCACGACCTCGCCCATGGGGCCCGAGTCGCGCATGTTCTGGCCGTCGTTGTCGAGCCAGAACCTCGCGATGTCGTACGCCTCCTCCGGGGTGGCCATCCACTTGCAGACGACGTAGGCGGGGGTGTCGGCGGACAGCAGGTCGTTGCAGCTCCGCGGGTCGTCCTCCGACCAGGCCGGGACTCCGACGCCGAGTAAGGAGAGGGCGAGTCCGATGACGAGAAGCTTCCGCAGTCGCATGGCGCCTTTACTCCAAAGTGATGATCGTGGCCATCTGGCACAATATCCGGACGATCAATTACGTTCAATGAGATCGCGACATTCTTCACGCGGAATTCCACGCCCCGTAGCCGCCCGAGTCGGGACGACCTCCGCTCCCCGTACACCCCCGAAAATTCGGACGACACGGACGCCGATGAACGGGAGAATGGGGCGGCTGGTCGAGGGGGTCATCTGGTGCACGGTTTCGTCGGCGATCTCGGGCTGCTCCGGGATCGGCGCTTCGCGCTGCTCATGTCCGCCAGGACGATCTCCGTCCTCGGCACCGCGTTCGCACCCGTCGCCCTGGCCTTCGGCGTCCTCGCCCTGCCCGGCGCCGACGCCTCCACCCTGTCGGTGGTGCTGACCGCGCAGTCGCTGCCGCTCGTGGTGTTCCTGCTGGTGGGCGGCGTCATCGCGGACCGGTTCCCGCGCCACCTGGTCATGACGGCCGGCGAGTCGATCAACGCGCTGTCCTACTTCGCGCTCGCCGCCATGCTGCTCACCGGCTGGACGCCGCTGCCCGCCCTGGCCACGGCCGCCGCCGTCTCCGGCATCGCCACGGCCGCGCTGTACCCCGCCCTGACCGGCATCATCCCGGAGGTCGTGCCCCCGGAACGGCTCCAGTCGGGCAACGCGCTGCTGGGGCTCGGGGCCAACACCTCGCGCGTGGCCGGCGCCGTCATGAGCGGCGGCGTCGTCGTGCTGTTCGGCGGCGGCTGGGCGCTCGCGGTGAGCGGGCTGATGTTCGCCGTGGCGGCCGTCCTGGTGGCCGGGCTGCGCCCGGCGCGGGCGGGCGGCGAGGGCGCCGGCTCCGGGGCGGAGGCGGCCCGCGAGGCCGGTGGGTCCGTGCTGGCCGACCTGCGCGACGGCTGGCGCGAGTTCAGCTCCCGCCAGTGGATCTGGGTGGTGGTCGCGCAGTTCTCGGTGCTGGTCATGGCCATGCAGGCGGGGCACGGCGTGCTCGGCCCGCTGTGGGCGAAGGAGAGCCTCGGCGGGGCGCCCGCCTGGTCGGCGTTCCTCGCGGGCGAGGCCGTGGGCACCCTGGCCGGGGTGGTGCTGTCGCTGCGGCTGCGGCCGAGGAGGCCGATCCTGCTGGGCGTGCTGCTGTGCTTCCCCACGGCCCTGCCGTACGCGCTGCTCGGCTCCGGCGCGCCGCTGTGGCTGACCGTGGCCGGGGCGTTCCTCATGGGCGTCTGCTTCGACGTCTTCGGGGTGCTGTGGGCGACCACGATGCAGCGGGAGGTCCCGCCGGAGTCGCTGTCGCGGGTCGCCTCCTACGACGCGCTCGGCTCGCTCATGTTCGGCCCGATCGGCCTGATGCTGGCCGGGCCCGTGGCGCACCTGATCGGCACGCAGGCCGCCCTGCTCTGCTGCTCGGCGATCGTGGTGGCGACCACGACGGCCGCGCTCCTCTCCCCCGGCGTGCGCAGCCTGCGCGCCCCCGAGCCCGACCCGGCCGTGCCTGCCGCGAGCTGACGGGGCCGCGCCGTCAGCGCGCCTCGCCGCTCGTCCGCAGGCCGCGCGCCGGGGTGCGCGGGTGCAGCCCGAAGCGCGGCTCCGGCGGGTACGCCCCGTCGAGCACGCCCGCCACGTACGCGGCGAAGGCGGGCGCGTGCTTGAACCCGTGGCCGGAGTCGCCGCCGAGCAGCCAGACGCCCGGCGACGCCTCGGCGACGACCCATTCGGCGTCGGGGGTGAGCGCGTACTGGCAGACCTGGGTGAACACCAGCGGCGCGGCGGCCAGCGAGGGGAACCTGCGCCGCAGGTAGCCCCTGGCGAGGTCCACGCTGGACGGGTCCACGGTGCGCGAGCCGTGCTCGGGCTCGTAGGGGCCGCCTTCGGCGTCGGAGGTGGCCTTCATGCCGACGCCGTCCACGTCGCCGTGCCCGTACGCGGCGGCGCCGTGGTCCACCCAGGCGGGCGTCTCCGGCACCGACCAGGCGGGCGGCACGGCGAAGTGGAGGGTGTCCTGCTTGGTCACGGTGATCGGGACGTCGAACAGCGCGGGCAGCCAGGCTCCGCACGCCCACACCACCTGGTCGGCGGTCAGCGTCTCGCCGTCCACCTCGACGGCCGGCAGGTACGCCCCCTCCTCCCCCGTGACGGGCGTCGCCCTGCCGGTGACCAGCCGGACGCCCGCGTCCTCGGCGAGCCGCGCCGTGACCTCGGTGGCGCGCCTGGCCCTGATGACGCCGGCGTGCGGCTCCCAGAGCAGGAAGCTGAGGTCGTCGCCGCGGTAGTCGGGGAAGAACCTGGCGCCGTCGGCCGGGTCCAGCACCTCGCAAGGGATGCCGAGGTTCTTCAGCGTGCCGGCGCTGGCCTGCTCCCAGCCGCCCGGCGTCCCGGCGAACCAGAGCAGCCCGGACTCCAGGTACAGCGGCTCGCCGGCCCGCTCGCCGAGCCGCCGCCACTCGTCGCGCGCCTGCCAGGCGAGGCGGCTGTACCACTCGTCCGCGCCGTGGGCGCAGCGCAGCAGCCGTGTCTCACCCGAGCTGGACTGCCGGACGTGGCCCGGCCTGTGCTGCTCGACCAGTGTCACGCGCCGGCCGGACTCGGCCAGCCGCAGCGCCAGTGACGACCCCCAGATGCCCGCTCCGACCACGATGACCGATGCCATGAGTCCACCGTGACCGGAATGCCCGGCTTGCCGCAAGACTCAGACGACGATCAGCCGGACGACGACGCCCGCGCAGTTGCCCGCCACGCAGACGCGCACCGGGATCTCGGAGATCCCCGCGGCCTCGGGGACGCCGCCGACGTGCCCGTCGGGGCCGACGGCCACGCCCTTCGGCACCTTGGCGTGGTCGGTGACGGTGAAGGTGGGGAGCACTCCGCCCGGCCCGCCCTCGACGCCGATCTCGCCGTCGAGCGGCGTGCCAGGTCTGCCGAAGAAGGTGAGCTGCCGGGGCTCCCAGGGGACGTTCTGGAGCACGATGAGGCGGACGTGCTCCTCCTCGCACAACTGGCCCGAGCACACGCGCACCGGGGCCGCGTACGTGCCCGAGCGCTGCGGCGCCCCGGTGAGCCTGCCCGCCGCGTCCACGCTGACGCCCGCGGCGAGGTACCCGGCCTGGAACGTCACGCCCTTGTGCAAAGGGAGGAGGTTCTCGCTCGCCTCGATGCCCTCGGTGAGGTAAAAGGTGTCCTCGACGAGGAGGTCGTCCTCGGGTACGAGCGGGGTCTCGCCCGCCAAGTAGGTAATCTCGGACGTCGCTCGTGGCAGAGCGGGCGCCAACGCGCACATGGTCAACCCGGCAAGCAGTATCACCCACTTTTGCCGCATTTTTACCCCCCGACGCTTCTTGACCGTTACGTACCCCCTTCGCTGCTCTCAGTCACTAGATAATCGTTTCCATGGCCGCTGAATCAGCTCAGACCCTCGAACGCGGGCTCCGCCTGCTCAGGCTGCTCGCCGACGGAAAGGGCGGCCGGACGCCCACCGAGCTGAGCGCCGAGCTCGGGCTCAGCCGCCCGGTCGTCTACCGGCTGCTGACCACGCTGCTCGCAGAAGGCTTCGTCCGCAGGGACTCCGAGGGGCGCCTCCACCTGGGCTTCGGCGTCCTCGTGCTGGCGCAGGCCGTGCAGCCGCTGCTGCGCGCCGCCGCCCTGCCCGTCCTGCGCCGCCTGGCCGAGGACGTCGGGGCCACCGCCCACCTCACCGTCGCCGAGGGCGGCGAGGGCCTGGCGGTCGCCGTGATGGAACCGTCCTGGACCGACATGCACGTCGCCTACCGGGAGGGCTCGCGCCATCCGCTGGCGAAAGGCGCGGCGGGGCGGGCGATCCTGGCCCTGCGCGAGGGGCGCGGCGACTATCTCCTGTCGGAGGGGCAGTTGCAGGAGGGGGCGCGGGGAGTCGCCGCGCCCGTCGTCGGGCTGCCGTGGCTTGAGGCGTCCGTGGGGGTGGTGACGTTCGGGACGCTGGCCGAGTCGGTGGGGCCGCGCGTGGTGAAGGCCGCGGCCGAGCTGGCGTCCGCGCTGGGTTGACATCTCCTGGCCGATGGCGGACGGTAGTTCACACATAAAGGACACTTCCGTCCGATAAGCGGACATCATGGAGGGGCGGATGCCGTACTACCGGGTCGTGGGAGAGGTGCCGCGCAAGCGGCACGTGCAGTACAGGCGGCCGGACGGCGGTCTCTACGCCGAGGAGCTGATGGGTGAGGAGGGCTTCTCGTCCGACTCCTCGCTCCTCTACCACCGTCACCTGCCCACCGCCATCGTCAAGGCCGAGGCCGTCACCCCGGTCACCGAGACACGGCTGACCCCCAACCTGCCGCTGTCGCCCCGCCACTTCCGCACCCAGGACCTCACCAGCGCGGGCGACCTGGTGAACGGGCGCGTCCTGCTGGCGGGCAACAACGACGTCCGCCTGTCGTACGCCACCAGCGACCGGCCCAGCGAGCTGTACCGCAACTCGATGGGCGACGAGTGCGTATACGTGCAGCGCGGCCGCGTCCGCTTCGAGTCCACCTACGGCGCCATCGAGGCGGGCGAGGGCGACTACGTCGTCGTGCCGACGGGAACGATCCACCGCTGGGTGCCGCAGGGCCAGGTGAACGTGCTGGCCATCGAGGCGTCCGGCCACATCAGGCCGCCCAGGCGCTACCTGTCGCAGTACGGCCAGTTCCTGGAGCACGCGCCGTACTGCGAGCGCGACCTGCGCGGCCCGTCGGAGCCGCTGCTCGCCGAGGGCGAGGAGGTGCCGGTGCTGGTCCGCACGAGGGGCGGGCTGACCAGGCTGGTCTACCGCCACCACCCGTTCGACGTCGTCGGCTGGGACGGCTGCCTGTACCCGTACGCCTTCAACATCGACGACTTCGAGCCGATCGTGAAGAAGACGCACGCGCCGCCGCCCGTGCACCAGACGTTCGAGGGCCCCGGCTTCGTCGTGTGCTCGTTCTGCCCGCGCCCGCTCGACTACCACCCCGAGGCGATCCCGATCCCCTACAACCACCACAACGTCGACTCCGACGAGTTCATGTTCTACGTCGGCGGCGACTACTCGGCGCGCAGGGGCTCCGGCATCGACGTCGGCTCGGTGTCGCTGCACCCGGCGGGCTTCACCCACGGCCCGCAGCCCGGCGCCGTCGAGGCCGTGATCGACGCCATGGGGCGGGGCGTCACGACCACCAGCGAGATGGCGGTCATGGTCGACACGTTCCGCCCGCTCGACCTCGGCCAGGGCGCGCTGTCCTGCGAGGATCCCGGCTACGCCTGGACGTGGGCGCGATGACCGGCCAGGCGAAGGTGCGCGTCGGCGCCCTCTACACCGACCTGGTGGACGACGCGGGCCTGTTCCCGCCGACGTCCCTGCACATGGACCAGGCGCTGGCCCGGCACCGGCGCGACGCGGAACAGGGCAACCCGGTGCTCACCCACCGGTTCCTGTGCCCGGCGAGCAGGCTCGACCGGCTGCGTGAGGCGTCGCTGCGCCCGGACCGGATCGGCCTGATCGTCGACACGCCCGAGATCCCGCCCTTCGGCGACCTGCCCGTGGACTTCGTCGAGGTGCGCATGCCCGACGACCGGCCGGTCAGCACCTTCACCTCGCGGCTCGACCTGCCCGAGCGGGTGCGGCTGTTCGTGGAGGTGCCGCCGCGCAAATCCGTGGCCGGCGTGCCGGAAGGGGTGGGGCTGAAGATCCGCTGCGGCGGCGCGGAGCCCTCCGACTTCCCGCCCGCCGAGCACCTGGCCGCGTTCATCAAGTTCTGCGTGGCCCAGCGCATCCCGTTCAAGGCCACCGCCGGCCTGCACCACGCGGTGCGCCACTTCGACCCGTCGCTCAGCGTGGACCGGCACGGCTTCCTCAACCTGCTGGTGGCCGTCTGCGAGGCGGTCGAGGGCCGCGACCCGCTGGCGGTGCTGCGCATGACGGACGTCGGCCACGTGGTGCGCATGGCGAAGGCCGTGCCCGAGGAGACCGCCGAGCGGGCCAGACGGATCATGGTGAGCTACGGGTCGTGCAACACCCACACGCCGCTGGAGGACCTGCGGACGCTCGGGCTGATCGAGGAGGATCTGTGAGCTGGGGAGTGGACAACCTGCCCTACGGGGTGTTCTCGCGCGGCGGCGAGGCGCCCAGAGTGGGCGTGCGGTACGGCGACAGCGTGCTCGACCTGGCCGCCGCCCTGCACGACGAGGTCTTCGCCGCCCCCTCGCTCAACCCGTTCATGGCGCGGGGCCGGGCCGCCTGGAGCGACACCAGGAGGCTCGTCCAGACCAAGCTGACCGAGGACCTGAGCGTCACCGAGCAGCACCTCGTGCCGCTCGACCAGGTGCGGCTGCACCTGCCCTTCGAGGTGGCCGACTACGTCGACTTCTACTGCTCGCTCGACCACGCGAGCAACGTCGGCAAGATCTTCCGCCCGAACTCCGAGCCGCTGCCGGCCAACTGGCTGCACCTGCCCATCGGCTACCACGGCAGGGCGGGCACCGTCGTCGTGTCGGGCACGCCCGTCAGGCGGCCCCAGGGGCAGCTGCGGGCCGGGGAGTTCGGCCCGTGCCAGAAGCTCGACATCGAGGCGGAGCTGGGCTTCGTCGTGGGCGTGCCGTCCCGGCACGGCTTCCCGGCCGGGCCGCTGGAGGAGCACGTCTTCGGCGTGACGCTGCTCAACGACTGGAGCGCCCGCGACATCCAGGCGTGGGAGTACGTGCCGCTCGGCCCGTTCCTCGGCAAGTCGTTCGCCACGTCGATCTCGCCGTGGGTCACCCCGCTGGAGGCGCTGCCCAGGATCCCGGGCCGCGCCCAGGACCCCGAGCCGCTCGACTACCTGCGCAGGCACGGCGACTGGGGCCTCGACATCCAGGTGGAGGTCTGGCTGAACGGCGAGCTGGTGTCCAGGCCGCCGTACTCGTCGATGTACTGGACGCCCGACCAGATGCTCGCCCACATGACGGTGAACGGCGCGTCGCTGCGCACCGGCGACCTGTTCGCGAGCGGCACGATCTCCGGGCCGGAGCGGGAGCAGCGCGGCTCCCTGATCGAGCTGACCTGGAACGGCACCGACCCGATCAAGCTGGCCGACGGCCAGACCAGGGCGTTCCTGCAGGACGGCGACACGGTGACGCTCCGCGCCACCGCGGCGGGCCTGACTCTGGGAGAGGTGTCGGGCACCGTCGTGTAGGCCACTCGGTGTGCTTGCGTGCTCACTCCTCGCTACCCTGGGTGCTCCCTCTCCCTCTGAGCCCTTCGGAACGCAGGAGTCTGCCATGCGGCCCGCCATGGCGATCGTTCTCGCCCTTCTCCCGGCCGGCGCCGGGGCGTGCGCCGCGGAGACGGCGGCGGCCCCGGCCACGCCCGCCGTGGTGCGCGTCCAACCGGCGTTCGACGCCAGGCGGGCGCGCCCCGACCGCGGCCTCAGGGTCACCGCCGAGGGCGGCAGGCTCACCAAGGTCCTCGCCTACGTCGAGGGGCAGCGCGTCCGCGGGCGGTTCGACGCCGCCCGCACCACCTGGCGCTCCGACTGGACGTTGAAGCCGGGCGCCGAGTACACCGTGACCGCCACGGCCGCCACGGCCACCGGCCCGGTCACGGTGGCGTCCGGGCGGTTCCGCACCAGGCCCGCGTCCCGGCCGCTGCGCGTCGCGGCCGTCGCCCCGCTGCCCGGCGAGACGGTCGGCGTCGGCATGCCGATCGTCGTCGACTTCGACGCGCCCGTCCGCTACCGGGCGGCGGTCGAGCGGGCGCTGGAGGTCAGGTCGGCCGGGCCGGTCGAGGGCGCGTGGCGCTGGGTCGGCGACACCCGCGTCGTCTACCGCACCAGGACGTTCTGGCAGCCGCGGCAGCAGGTCACGTTCACCGCCCACCTGGCCGGGGTGCGCGCCGCCCCCGGCGTGTACGGCGCCGACGACATGACGCTCGCGTTCACGGTCGGCCGTGCCCGGATCGATGCCAAATCGCTGCGCGGTGACCCCGTAACCATCACCGCGACCGGTCGCGAATACACAGATGACAACGGCTGGGGTTTCTGGCGGCTGCCGTGGGACGAATGGCGTTCAGGGAGCGCCCTTGACGGCTCTTCGCCGGTGCCTTAACCGGAATGCGGGGATTACGGTAGAGAAGGGGGAACCAGTCGTGGATTAGGCCCGTTGTCCCCCTCAGGAGGGCCGGAGCATGGATGAATGGGTCATCTGGATAATCCTCGCAGTCGTCCTGGGCGTGGCTGAGCTCTTCACCGTCACGGCCTCGCTCGGCGTCCTGGGCGTCGCCGCCCTCCTGACCGCCCTGACCGCCGCCGTCGGGCTGCCCGTGCCCGTGCAGCTCGTCGTCTTCGCGATCGCGTCCGCCGCCGGACTGCTCGTCGTACGGCCGATCGCGATGCGCCACATCAGGCAGCCCCAGCTCCAGCGGTTCGGCGTGGAGGCCCTGGTCGGCAAGTCCGGCTACGTCGTCTCCGAGGTGACGGGGCGCGACGGGCGGGTACGCATCGGCGGCGAGGAGTGGTCCGCGCGCGCCTACGACGAGAGCCTGGTGATTCCCACGGGGGCGACCGTCGACATCATCGAGATCGAGGGGGCGACCGCCCTCGTGTATCCCCGGGAGTGACCATGGATCCGGTTTTGATAGTCGGACTGCTCGTCATACTCTTCGCGGTCTTCACCGTGCTCAAGGCCGTGCGCATCGTCCCGCAGGCCAGAGCGCGCAACGTGGAGCGGCTCGGCCGCTACCACCGGACGCTGAAGCCCGGACTCAACTTCGTCATCCCGTACATCGACCGCGTCTACCCGATGATCGACCTTCGCGAGCAGGTGGTCTCGTTCCGGCCGCAGCCCGTCATCACCGAGGACAACCTCGTCGTCGAGATCGACACCGTGCTCTACTTCCAGGTGACCGACCCTCGGGCGGCGGCGTACGAGATCGCCAACTACATCCAGGCGGTCGAACAGCTCACCGTCACCACGCTGCGCAACGTCGTCGGCTCCATGGACCTCGAGAAGACGCTGACCTCGCGCGACACGATCAACAGCCAGCTGCGCGGCGTCCTCGACGAGGCCACCGGCAAGTGGGGCATCCGCGTCAACCGCGTCGAGATCAAGGCCATCGACCCGCCCAAGACCATCAAGGACGCGATGGAGAAGCAGATGCGGGCCGAGCGTGACAAGCGGGCCGCGATCCTCACCGCCGAGGGCCAGCGCCAGTCGCAGATCCTCACCGCCGAGGGCGACAAGCAGAGCCGCATCCTGCGCGCCGAGGGCCAGCGCACCGCCGCGATCCTGGAGGCCGAGGGCCAGTCGCGGGCCATCGACCAGGTCTTCCAGGCGGTGCACCGCAACGACCCCGACCCGAAGCTGCTCGCCTACCAGTACCTCCAGGTCCTGCCGCAGCTCGCCCAGGGCCAGGGCAACACGTTCTGGGTCATCCCGAGCGAGGTGACGTCGGCGCTGCAGGGCGTGTCGAAGGCGTTCACGGAGGCGCTGCCCCGCTCGGCGGCCACCCGCGAGGAGACGCCGGAGAGCGCCATGATGGACGAGGAGGTCGCCAAGGCGTCGGAGGCGGCGGCGGAGGCCGTGGCCGACGCGCAGGAGGCCGAGAGCCCGCGCGGCCCGCGCCAGATCACGCAGGCCACGCCGTCGCCGTCGCCGTTCCCCGAGATGGACCGCGAACTGGACCGCGAGCCGCACGGCACCCGCGACCCGAACCAGTGACGCGCCGCCCCTGACGCCGTGCCTGTGACGCCGCGCCTGTGACGCCGCACCTGTGACGCCGTGCCGGGCGCACCCCGCGCCCGGCACGGCGCCTCTCAGGAAGAGAGCCGCGCCGGGTTCCCGGTCAGGGCTGGCCGGCGTCGAAGTACGCGGTCAGGCCGGGGTCGAGAGCCGGCACGTCGTACGGGGCGCCGCCGTCGCGCAGCGACATCGTGGCCATGTAGCCGGCGGCCACGCTCATCCTGGCGGCCACCGGCGAGGTGTCGGTGACGCCGCCCTCCCGGACGAACCGGCAGAACTCGCCGATGATCTGCGCGTCGGCGCCGCCGTGCGACCCGGTCGCCTGCGGCACCCGGTAGGCGATGTCGCAGTCGTCGCGGTAGCCGGTGGGTCCGGTGTTCCACACCTTCACCGTGTCGCCGGGCCCGTCGCCGAAGTTCTCCAGCCGGCCCTCGGTGCCGATGACCGTGTAGTTGCGCACGTAGTCGGGGCTGAAGTGGCACTGCTGGTAGGCGGCGATGACCCCGTTGTCCAGGCGCATGTTCATGACCGACACGTCCTCGACGTCGATGACGTGGTGCAGGTCGCGCCGCGCCGTCGGCGGCCAGTCGAACTCCTTCAGCCACCCGTCGGGCCGGGGCGTCTCGGGCGCGCGGCGCGGCAGGTCGCCGTAGACCATGAGGTCGCCGAACGCGTTGACCCTGGTCGTGTAGCCCCCGGCCAGCCAGTGGATCACGTCGAGGTCGTGCGCGGCCTTCTGCAGCAGCAGGCCGGTGGTGCGGGTGCGGTCGGCGTGCCAGTCCTTGAAGTAGTAGTCGCCGCCGTACGCGACGAAGTGGCGCACCCACACGGTCTTCGGCTCGCCGATGACGCCCTTCTGGATGATGTCGCGCATCAGCCGGACGACGCCCATGTGCCGCATGTTGTGCCCGACGTACAGCCTGGTGCCGGTGTCGCGGGCGGCGCGCAGGATCGCGTCGCAGCCCTCCACCGTGATCGCGAGCGGCTTCTCCAGGTAGACGGGCTTGCCGGCCCGCAGGCAGTCGATCGCGATGCGCTCGTGGGTGTCGTCGGGAGTCATCACGATCACCGCGTCGACGTCGTCGCGGCGCAGCAGCTCGCGGTAGTCCTCGGTGAGGATCCGCGCGTCGAACACGGCGGCCTGCTGCTTGAGCGCCACCGGGTCGATGTCGCACAGGGCCGTGACCACGGAGCCCCTGCCCGGCCGGTGCGCGGCGAGGGCGAGGCTGCTGCGCAGCCCGATGCCGATGACGCCGATACGCAGGTCTTCCACTACTGTCCTTTCACTTCGATCCGGTGAACGCGATGCCCTGGATCAGCTGCTTCTGCATGACGATGAACACCACGATGATGGGCGCGCTGGCCATCAGCGACCCGGCCATGAGCACGGGGTACTCGGTCATGTGCTCGCCCTGCAGGGCCGACAGGCCCGCCGAGAGCGGCATCTGCTCGGGATCGGTGTTGACGATGAGGGGCCACATGAGGTCGTTCCACGACCACAGTACGGTGAGCACCCCGAGCGCGAGCAGTCCTGGCCTGGCGAGCGGGAGCATCACGCTCCAGAAGATCCGCAGCGGGTTCGCGCCGTCGAGCCTCGCGGCCTCCTCCACCTCCGCCGGCAGCGTCATGAAGAACTGCCGCATCATGAAGGTGCCGAACGCGCTGAACATGCCGGGCGCGATCAGTCCCGGCAGGGTGTTGAGCCAGCCGAGCCCCTGGACGATCTGGTACTGCGGGATGAGGAACAACTGGCCCGGCACCATCAGCACCGACAGCAGCGCGATGAAGATGACGTTCCTGCCGGGGAAGCGCAGCCGGGCGAACGCGTACGCGGCGAGCGAGCAGAACAGCAGCTGGGCCAGGGTCCGCCCGACGGTCATCACGACCGTGTTGCCGAACTGCTGCAGGAACGGCCCCTCCGCCAGCACCTTGGCGAAGTTGGACCACTCGAACGACGGGATCCACACGGGCGGCGTCCTGGTCGCCTCGGTGAACGTCTTCAGCGAGGTGAGCACCTGCCAGAAGAACGGCATCACCATCGCCGCCGCGCCGACGGCGAGCAGCAGGTGGACGGGCCACAGCCGGCCGCTACGCATAGTGCACCCACCTCTTCTGCATGCGGAACTGGACGACGGTCAGCAGCAGCGTGATGAGCATGAGCACCACCGCCATGGCGGCGGCGTACCCCTTGGCGCCCTCCTCGAAGGCGCGGGAGAAGAACAGCGACACCACGGTCTGGGTGTCCTCGCGCGCCGGGTTGCCCTTGCGGAACATGAGGTAGACGAGGTCGAACATCTGCAGGCCGTTGATCACGCTGAGCACCGAGACGAAGAAGACGCTCGGCGACAGCAGCGGCAGCGTGACCTTGAAGAACTGCCTGACGCGTCCGGCGCCGTCGATGGAGGCGGCCTCGTACAGGTGGCTCGGGATCGACTGGAGGCCGGCCATGAAGATGACGGCGTTGTAGCCGATCTGCGTCCAGACGCCGACGAGGACGAGGGCGTACAGGGCGGTGGACGGGTTCGCGATCCAGGACGTGCCCTCGATCCCGACGAGGGAGAGCGCGTAGTTGATCAGGCCGTAGTCGCCGTTGTAGAGCCAGGTCCAGATCATGGCGACGGCCGTCGGCATCGTGACCACCGGGAGGAAGTACAGCGTCCGGTAGAACGACACCAGCTTGAGCCCCTTGGTGTTGAGCAGGGCCGCCACGGCGATGGAGATCGGGATGCCCAGCAGGCTCAGGCCGCCGTACAGGAAGGTGTTGCGCAGCGCCTTGCCGTAGGCCGCGTCGGTGAACAGCTTCTCGTAGTTGCTCAGCCCCACCCACGACGAGTCGCCGAACAGCGTCCACTCGGTGAAGCTGTAGTAGACGGACTGGACGACCGGCCACAGGTAGAAGACGCCGAGCCCGAGCACCAGCGGCGCGATCATCGCGTAGCCCCAGACCCACTCGCGGTCGCGCAGCCTGCGGCGGGTGGCGGGGTGGGCGGCCGCCCGTGCGGGGGCCGCCCTCTCGACCGTGCTCATCTGCCCTGAGCTCACTTCTCCTGCGACAGGGCCGCGTTCATGGTCGCCGCGAACTGCTTGGCGACCGTCTCGACGTCCTGCCCGTCGGAGAACGCCTTGGTGATGGCGTCGGTCTCGGCGGCGGACCAGCCCGCGGTGTTCTTCGACACCGGATACGGCTTGGCGTCGGGGAGCTGGTCGATGAACGCCTGCAGGTGGACGTTCGGCATCGACTTCACCCAGGTCTCCTGCAGGCCCTCGTAGGCGGGGATCACCGCGCCGCTCTCGGCCTGGATCTTGTTGGCCTGCTCGGAGCCGAGGAACTTGAGGAACTCCCACGCCTCCTTGGGGTGCTTGGTCTTGGCGTACACGACGTTGGCCAGGCCGTGGATGACGGTGGCCTTGCCCTTCGGCCCGGCGGGCAGCGGCGCGACGTCGGCGGCGAGCCCCTCGGTCTTGGCGTACTGCGGGGCGTCGTACGAGCCGTCGTACCACATCGCGAGCTTGCCGCTCTTGAACATCTCGATGGGGTCGTTGTCGGTCATCTGCTGGATCGACGGCGACAGCTTCTGGTCGAGGAACTCCTTCCAGAACTTCAGCCCCTCGATCGTGGCGGGGTCGTCGTAACCGGACTTCTTCTTGTCGTCGGAGACGACGTAGCCGCCCGCCTGGAAGATGGTGTTGTAGTACACCTCCTGCGGCCAGGCCATCGCGCCGATGCCGTACACGCCCTTGCCGGGGTCGGTCAGCTTCTTGGCGGCGGCGCGGACGTCGTCCCAGGTCCAGGAGGCGTCGGGGTAGGCGACCTTGGCGGCGTCGAACAGGGCCTTGTTGTACCAGAGGCCGATCGTGTCGAAGTCCTTGGGGATGCCGTACTGCTTGCCGTCGATCGTGTAGAGGTCGACGAGCGACTTGGGGAACTTGCCCATGTCGACCTTGTCCTGAGCGATCTGGTCGGAGATCGGCATGAGCGCGCCTTGTGAGGCGTACAGGCCGATGCGGGGACCGTTCATCCAGAACACGTCGGGCGCGCTGCCGCCGGCGGCGGCCGTCTGCAGCTTGGTCCAGTACTCCTTGTTGGGGGTGAACTGGAGCTTGACCTCGATGGAGGGGTGGGTCCTGGTGAACTCCTCGATGATCTTCTTCATCGCCGCGCCCTGGTTCTTCTCGTCCCAGTACGCGTAGGTCAGCGTCACCTTGCCGTCGGAATCGCCCCCGCCAGACGAGGAGCATCCCGCGAGTCCTGCCACGAGCGCACCGGCGCACACCAGCGCCCACGTCTTACCTGTCATGTCGTCCCCATCTGTCGGGTCTGTGCAGTGACTGGAAGATAGCGCGCATTTATGAATGCAACTAGAGAAAATCGAGCATGATCTTGCAGAAGATGCACGCAAGCGACGGAACCGTGACCGCTCCGTAACAGATTTATCTAAGCCGACTACGAAAAGAGCAGGTGATCGGCATGATCCAGCGCCCACCTGACGGCGCCCAGCGCGATGCAGTCGCTGCCCAGCCCGGAGGCCACCACCTTCGGCGGGTACAGGCAGCACTCGTCCAGGTGCGCCTGGATGGGCCCGACCAGCAGGTCACCGGCCCTCGCCAGGCTGCCGCCGATCACCACCATCTCCGGGTCCAGCGGGTTCACCAGCGTCACCAGGCCCTCGCCCAGGTTCCTGGCGAAGTCACGCACCGCCCGCACCGCCCGCCCGTCGCCCGCCCGCGCCCGCTCCACCGCGAACTCGGCCGCCTGCTGGTGCGAGCGCAGCTCGCCCGGCTCGACCTCCATCGCGTACCCCACGAGGTGCCTGAAGACCTGCCAGTGCTCGCCCGACTGCCGCCCGATCTCCCCGGACGCCGCGTGCGCGCCCCGATGCGGCCGCCCGCCGACGAGCAGGCCCAGCCCCAGCCGGTGACCGGTGAACAGGTACACGACGTCGTCGTGCCCCTGCGCCGCGCCCCGCCAGTGCTCGGCCAGCACCGCGAGGCGCATGTCGTTCTCCACGAGCACCGGCGCCGGCAGCCGGCCGGCCAGCTCGCCCTGCAGGTCGAGGCCCGTCCAGCCGGGCAGGATCACGCTCTTGACGACCCGGCCCGCGCCGTCGACCACGCCCGTGGTGCCCACGCCCACCGCGGCCAGCCGGTCCACGGCGAGCCCCGCGTCGGCCGCGGTCCCGCGGACCAGGGCGGCGACGGCGTCCAGCCGCTCCGGCACCGTCATCGCCTCGTACGCCGGGGCCTCCGCCGCCGCCACGATCGTCCCGTTGAGGTCGGCGACCATCGCGCGCAGCGTGCCCGCGCCGATGCCGACGCCGGCGACGTGCCCCGCCGACGCCCTGAACCTGAACCGCTTCGCCGGACGCCCGCGCTGCCTGTCGCCCTGCTCCTCGTCGCACTCCTCGGCCCAGCCCTCGGCCACCAGCTCGTCCACGATGACCTCGGCCGTCGGCCGCGACACGCGCGCCGCCCTCGCCAGCTCCGACAGGGTGGCGACGCCGGCCTCGCGCAGGATGCGCAGGATGGCCGCCGAGTTGAGCCTGCGCAGGAGGGAGGCGTCGCCGCTCTGCTGTCGCACCGAAACCTCCACCTGGACCGTCTGCCCCTCCATCGTACTTAACAAAGCTTCTTGTGTAATTGGAGCCCGTCGAGCTGCCGCGTGAAGCGGAGCTGTGGGGGCACTTAAGAACTCCTCGATGGACAGTCCCGGAGGCGGGCGGGCACAGTGCGTTAGGTTCGGGTTAGGGGGAAAGGGAGCCATGAAAGCGCTGGTCAAAGAGCGGGCCGAGCCAGGCCTGTGGCTGGTGGACGTGCCGGAGCCCACAGTCGGTCCGGGCGAGGTGCTGATCAAGGTGCTGCGCACCGGCATCTGCGGCACGGACCTGCACATCCGCGCGTACGACGACTGGGCGCGCCACACGCTGCGGCTCCCGCTCATCGTCGGCCACGAGTTCTGCGGCGAGGTCGTCGAGGTCGCGCCCGGCGTCGAGGACGTCTCCGTCGGCGACTTCGTCAGCGGCGAGGGCCACATCGTGTGCGGCAAGTGCCGCAACTGCATGGCGGGCCGCCGCCACCTGTGCCGCAACACCATCGGGCTCGGCGTCAACAGGGACGGCGCGTTCGCCGAGTACGTCACGCTGCCCGCCGCCAACGTCTGGGTGCACCGCGTCCCCGTCCCGCCCGACGTGGCCGCCATCTTCGACCCGTTCGGCAACGCCGTCCACACCGCCCTGTCCTTCCCCCTCGTCGGCGAGGACGTCCTGATCACCGGGGCCGGCCCCATCGGCCTCATGGCCGCCGCCGTCGCCACGCACGTCGGCGCCCGCAACGTCGTCATCACCGACGTCAGCGACGAGCGCCTCGACCTGGCCGGCAAGCTCGGCGTCTCCCTCGCGCTCAACGTCTCCAGGGGCTCGCTCGCCGAGGGCATGCGGCAGCTCGGCATGCGCGAGGGCTTCGACGTCGGCCTGGAGATGTCCGGCAACCCCGCCGCCATGCGGGAGATGATCGCGAACATGACGCACGGCGGGAAGATCGCCATGCTGGGCCTGCCCGCCGAGGAGTTCGCCGTCGACTGGTCCACGGTCGTGACGTCCATGCTGACCATCAAGGGCATCTACGGCAGGGAGATGTTCGAGACCTGGTACAACATGTCCGTCCTGCTGGAGAAGGGCCTCGACCTCACCCCGGTGATCACCGACCGGTTCTCGTACCTCGACTTCGACGCCGCCTTCGACACGGCCGCGAGCGGCCGCACCGGCAAGGTCATCCTGGACTGGAGCGGAGGAGCTCGGCCGGAGAGAGCGAGGAACGAGCCAACGGAGGCCGAAGCGGCCGCGACCATGAACACGGGCGGAGGAGCTCGGCCGGGCAGCGCGAGGAACGAGCCGACGGAGGCCGAAGCGGCCGCGACCATGAACACGGGCGGAGGAGCTCGGCCGGGCAGCGCGAGGAACGAGCCGACGCAGGCCGAAGCGGCCGCGACCATGAACAGGAGCGCTTGATGTTCACCGACATGCGCGAGCAGCTGCGTGCGACGCTCGACGAGATCACCGAGGCCGGCCTGCTGAAGCCGGAACGCGTGATCACCACCCCGCAGGGGTCCCAGGTGAGCGTGGCCGGGCGCGAGGTGCTGAACTTCTGCGCCAACAACTACCTCGGCCTGGCCGACGACCCGCGCGTGGTCGAGGCCGCCAAGGAGGCGCTGGACCGGTGGGGGTTCGGCATGGCCTCCGTCCGGTTCATCTGCGGCACCCAGGAAGTGCACAAGGAGCTGGAGTCGCGCCTGTCCGGCTTCCTCGGCATGGAGGACACCGTCCTCTACAGCTCCTGCTTCGACGCGAACGGCGGCGTCTTCGAGACCCTGCTCGACGCCCAGGACGCGGTGATCTCCGACGCGCTCAACCACGCCAGCATCATCGACGGCATCAGGCTCTCCAAGGCCCAGCGCTTCCGCTACGCCAACCGGGACATGGCCGAGCTGGAGGCCAGGCTCAAGGAGGCGTCCGAGGCCCGGCGCAAGCTGATCGTCACCGACGGCGTGTTCTCCATGGACGGCTACCTCGCGCCGCTGCCCGAGATCTGCGACCTCGCCGACCGGTACGGCGCGATGGTCATGGTGGACGACTCCCACGCCGTCGGCTTCGTCGGCCCCACCGGGCGCGGCACGCCCGAGCTGCACGGGGTCACCGACCGCGTGGACATCATCACGGGCACCCTCGGCAAGGCGCTCGGCGGCGCAAGCGGCGGCTACGTCTCCGCCCGCAAGGAGATCTGCGAGCTGCTGCGCCAGCGCTCCCGCCCCTACCTGTTCTCCAACTCGCTCGCCCCCGTCATCGCGTCCGCCTCGCTGCGCATCCTCGACCTGCTGGAGACGTCCGGCGACGCCCGCGAGCGGCTGCGCGCCAACACCGCCCGCTTCCGTTCGGCGATGACGAAGGCCGGGTTCGACATCCTGCCCGGCGACCACCCGATCGTCCCCGTGATGATCGGCGACGCCGGCGAGGCCGCCGCCATGGCCGAGCGCCTGCTCGACCTCGGCGTCTACGTCATCGGCTTCTCGTACCCGGTCGTGCCGCACGGCCAGGCGAGGATCCGGGTGCAGCTCTCCGCCGCCCACACCACGGAGGACGTCGACCACGCGGTGGCCGCCTTCACCCAGGCCCGCACCGCCACCCCCTGACCGGACGCTCTCGGGCCCGCCCCGGCGGGCCCAAGAGCCCTGCCCCCGTCTCCCCCAAGGACGCCCGCCCGCAACGACGGGCACGGCTCCCTTCCCTCCCCCGAAGGACGCCCGCCCGCGACGGCGGGCACGGCTCGCCGGGTTGAGTATTCTCGCCTGCGTGATAGACACGCGGCGGCTGCGCACGCTGCGCGCGGTGGCCGACCACGGCACGGTCACCGCGGCCGCGGCCGCGCTGCACCTCACCCCGTCGGCCGTGTCCCAGCAGCTCGTCGCTCTGGAGCACGAGGTGGGGCACCGGCTGTTCACGCGCGACGGCCGCGGCGTCAGGCTGACGGCCGTCGGCCGGATCATGCTGGGGCACGCGAACGAGGTGCTGGCCCAGCTCGAACGGGCCGCCGCCGAGGTGGCCGCGTACGCCGACGGCGAGGCGGGCGAGGTGACGGTCGCCTGCTTCTCCACCGCCATCAGCGCCGTGCTGTCCCCCACCATCGCCGCGCTGCGCCGCACCCACCCGGGCCTGCGCGTCCGGGTCCGCGACGCCGAGGGCGACGAGGGCCTCGCCATGCTGCTCGACGGCGAGGCCGACCTGACCGTCGCCGTGGAGTACCGTGGCGCGCCCGACGCCGCCGACCGCCGCCTGTCGCGGCTGCCGCTGTACGCCGAACCGTTCGACCTGGTGCTGCCGCGCGACCATCCTGAGGCGGCCTCGGCGTCGCTGGTGTCGGTCGCCTCCGACACCTGGATCGGCCCCTACCCGGGCAACCCGGTGCACGACGTCATCACGTTCGCCTGCCAGCAGGCGGGCTTCACGCCGGACTTCGCGCACTCGTCCGACGACTTCCGCGCCGTGGTGGCGCTGGTGGCGGCGGGCGCGGGCGTCGCGCTGGTGCCCCGGCTGGCGCTGCGCGACATGACGCTCACGGACGTCGTCGTCCACGAGACGCCCGGTCCCGAACGCCGGGTGTTCGCGGCGGTGCGCCGCGGCGCCGGCGCCCACCCCCTCCTGCGTCCCCTCCTGGCCGGCCTGCGCGCCGCCTCCCCCACGCTCACCACCTCCCCGGAGCAGCCCGCCCACCCCGTGACCACGTAGTCGATCTTGCGGTTAGGTGGACGCATGGGTCAGACACCGCCGTACCGCTCCCTGCTCGGGCTTCCGGGGGTTCCCGCACAGGCGGTGCTCGGTTTCCTCTCGCAGCTCACGCAGCAGGTCGCGCCCGTCGGCATGGTGCTCGTCCTGCAGTCGGCGACGGGGTCGCTGGCGGTGGCGGGGCTCGGCGCGGCGGCGTTCTCGGTCGGCATGGGCATGGGCAGGCCCGTGCAGGGCCGGGTGATCGACCGGCGCGGACCGCGCCCGGTGCTGGCCCTCACGGCGCTCCTGCACGTCGCGGCGCTGGCCGGGCTGATCGCGGGCGCTGCGGCGGCCTGGCCGGTCTGGGTGCTCGTGACGCTCGCGTGGGCGGCGGGGGCGGGGCTGCCGCCGGTGTCGGTGAGCATGCGCCTGGCCTGGGGCCGCAGGACGGACGCCGCGAGCCGCACCGCGGCCTACAGCCTGGTCTACCTGGTGCAGGAGCTGGCCATGCTGGTCGGCCCGCTGCTGTTCGGGCTGGTGATCGCCGTGGCGTCGCCGCCCGCCGCGCTGGGGCTCGTGACGGCCGCCGCCGGAGCCGGGACGCTGGCGTTCTCGCGCGTCCTCAGCGGGGGCGGCGGCCCCGCGACGAGGGACCGCGGCCGCGTCTTCGAGGACCGCGGCATGATCGTGCTGCTGCTGGTCGTGACGCTGCTCGGCGGCACGACGGGGGCGCTGCAGGTGGGCCTGCCCGCGCTCGCCGCCTCGCTGGACGCGCCCGCCGCCACCGGGCCGCTCGTGGCGGGGCTGTCGCTGGGCGGCGTCGCCGGGGCGCTGCTGTACAGCGCGCGCTCCTGGGGGTCGCGTCCCGCGCCCCGGCTGGTGGCGCTGCTGCTCGTGCTCGGCCTGCTGCTGGCCCCGCTCGCGCTGATCGAGGCGCTGCCGCCGTTCTGGGCGGTGCTGTTCGCCGGCGGGGTGCTGCTCAACCCGGCGATGACGACGTCCTCGCTGCTCGTGGACGAGCTGGCCCCGGCGGCGCAGGGCGAGGCGTTCGGGTGGATGTCCACGGCGCTGGGCGTCGGCGCGGCGGCGGGGGCGGGTGCGGCCGGGGTGGCGGGCCAGTGGTACGGGGCGCAGGTGCCCTTCCTGGTGTCGGCCGCCTTCGCCCTGCTCGCGGCGGCCCTCGCCACCGTCCTGCTCGCAAGGAGCAGATGAGCGCGGCCTGGTGACCGTCAGGCGCGGGCGCGGGTGACCGCCTCGGTGAGCGTCAGGCGCGGGCGCGGGTGACCGCCTCGGTGAACCTGGCGTACCTGTCGCGTTCGGCCGCCACCGGGGCGAGGACGTACTCGTCGGCCACCTCGGCGATGGCGGCGCGCAGCGCCCGGCCCGTACGGCGGGCCCTGCGCCTGCCGCCCGCCCAGGCGGCCAGCCGCGACAGCAGGGCGACCAGCACGCCCGCGAGCGCGCCGCCCAGCAGCAGCGCGGTGGGCCAGGGCACGGGGCCGGCCGTGGGCGGCGGCGGCGCGGGCAGCCGCAGGTAGTCCATGGCGAACAGCGCGGCCAGCCACAGCCCGCCCGCCACGGTGACCGCGAACACCAGCCACTGCAGCACGCCCACGGCCCGCCACCAGCGGGGACGCCGCGTCGCGGCGGTCGAGGTCCTCGCGACGGCGCGGTCCACGGCGTCGGCCAGGTCGTCGGCGCCCGCCCTGGCGGCCTGCCGCACGGCCGCCGCCCAGGGCGCGGGCAGCCCGGCGGCCGCGGCCTCGGCGACGTCCCTGACGGCCGTCTCGACCTGTGCCCGCTGCCCGGCGGTGGCGGCCGGCACGGACGTGCGCCCGGTGATCTCGCCGGTGCCGCGCGTGCCGATCCTGAGCCGGCCGAGCGGGTCGGGCCGCAGTTTCCTGACCCATCGGGTGGGAGGCCATCCGGTGGCGGCGACGGCCCGGTGCCTGTGCCCTTTCGCCACGGCCTCGACGACCAGCGGCACCCCGCCGGCCTCGCCGAGCGCCCTGGTGAGCCGCCGCTCGGGCCCGCTTCCCGCGCCAGCGGCCACGTCGAACCTGGTGACCGCGCCCACCGGCCCCCGCACGTCGCCCGCCCCGGTCACGGGCGGGCGGGGCGCCTCGCCCGCGGCGAGACGGTCGGCGGCGGCGGCGACGTCGGCGGACAGCCGCGCCGACCACGCGCGCCGCTCGGCCACCCGGCGGCCCAGCGCCACGCGCAGCTCCTCCATGCCCTCCCCCGTACGCGCCGAAACGGGCAGCACGGGGACGCCCGCGAGACCGTCCTCGGCGAGGAGCCTGCCGAGGTCGTCCAGGCAGCGGCCGACCGTGGAAGGCGGGAGGCGGTCCACCTGGTTGAGCACCACGAGCGTCACGTCGCGGTGCCCGGCCAGGCGGCGCAGGTAGCGCTCGTGCAGCGCCGCGTCGGCGTACTTCTGCGGATCGACCACCCACACCAGCAGGTCGACCAGCTCGACGAGGCGGTCCACCTCCAGCCGGTGGGTGAGCCTGATGGAGTCGTGGTCGGGCAGGTCGAGCAGGACGAGCCCGGACAGCGCGGGGTCGCCGGCGGCGGGGTGGCGCAGCGGGACGTCCAGCCAGTCGAGCAGCGGCCCCGCCGGCTCGCCGGCCCGGCCGGAGCCGTCCCAGACGGCGGCCTGGGCGGTGGAGGTGGTGGGCCTGGTGACGCCGACGGCGGCCAGCTCGCTGCCCGCCAGCGCGTTGTACAGGGACGACTTGCCGCTGCCCGTCGCCCCGGCGAGGGCGGCGACGGTGTGGTCGAGCGAGAGCCCGCGCCTGGCGCCCGCCCGCTCGGCGACGGCCAGCGCGGCCGACACCGCCGGCTCGGGCAGCCGTCCCTCGCCCAGGTCGGCGGCCTCGACCAGGGCGGCGAGCCGGGCGTCGAGCGACGGCCCCTCCTTGCGGCGCAGCAGCTTCACGGGCCCTCCACCGGTGTGTCGCCGGGCGGCGGCCCGCCTTCCCCGGGCAGCCCGGCGCCACCCTCCTGAGACCTCCCGGCGGACGGCGCGGCGCCGCCCTCCCCGGGTCTCGCCGCGGGCAGTTCGGCGCGGTGGGCCGCGACGGAGCGCAGCGCCTCGCGCAGCGCGGCGGCGGTGCCGGGGGGCGGTTCGACGGCCTCCAGGCGGCCGGTGAAGCGGGCCGACTCGTCGTCGAGCAGCGCCCGCACCCGTACGCGCAGGTCCTCGCGGGCCCGTACGGTCAGCGAGCGCACGGCCTGGTCGCCGAAGACGGCTTCGAGCAGCTTCTGCGACAGCACGCTCGTGCCGCCAGCGATGCCCACCTCGATGCCGGTCAGCCCTCCGGTGGAGGCGAACACGCCGAGCATGAGCAGCAGCCCGGCGCCGTTCACGCCGAAGGAGGCCAGCCTGGCGGTGGTGCGCCGCTCGGCGCCCTCCTCGCGTACCAGGTCGAGGACGAACTCCTGCCAGCTGCGCACGGCCGCCTCGGCGCGCCTGCCGACGTCGGGCGAGGCGCGGCCGAGCCGCGCCGCCTCCATCGGGCCGATGCGGTCGAGCAGGTCGGGGCCTCCGGGCGCGGCGCCCCAGCCTTCGAGCGCGCGTTCGGCGGCGCCGTCGGCCGCGCCCCTGATGAGGGACTCCACGCCGCTCTCCAGCGCGTCCCTGAGCTCGGCGGAGGGGACGCGCCCCGTGAAGAAGCCGACCAGGCGGTCGCGCAGCCGGCCGACGCGGCTCTCCAGCGAGCGCATGAGATCGCCGGTGCCGATGAAGTCCTGCCAGCGGGCCAGCACCTCGCCGCGCAGCAGCGAGCCGTCGCGCATGCCCTCGTCGAAGTCGGCCATGCCGCTCGCGTACGCGGCGGTGACGATGGCGCGCAGGCCGTCGAAGGCGGACTGCTGGCGTTCGACGGCGGACGCGAGCGCGGGCACCCGGGTGGCGAGGCTGTCGAGCGCGCCCGACAGCGTCTGGCGCACGACGCGTGACCGTTCGGCGGCGTCGGCGGCCAGCGCGGCGAGCCAGTCGGCGACGGGCCGCACCGACTCGGCGGGCAGCCGCGCCTTCTCGTCAGGCAGCGCGGCCTCGGTGACGGTGAACAGGCGGGTGCCGTCGAGCCCGTTGGCGACGAGGAGGCGTTCCAGGTCGCGGGTGACCGGCTCGACGGCCTCGGACGGCACGCGGTCGAGGACGACGGCCAGCGCGGTGCTGCGTTCGCGCGCCGAGCGCAGGAAGCTCCAGGGCACCTCGTCGGCGTACCTGGCGGCGGTGGTGACGAACAGCCACAGGTCGGCGGCGGCGAGGAGCTGCGCGGCCAGCTCGCGGTTGGAGGTCACCACGGAGTCGATGTCGGGCGCGTCGAGCAGCGCCAGCCCGGCCCCGACCGTCTCGCAGGCGACGACGCGCAGCGCGCCAGGGCCCTCCCCGGTGGCGCGCGAGAGCCCGGGGAGGACGTTCTGCCCCATGAACCAGTCGCGGTCGGCCGGGTTCACGACGAGCGTGGGCACCAGCGTCGTGGGCCGCAGCACGCCGGGTTCGGCCACGTCGGCCCCGACGAGCGAGTTGACCAGCGTGGACTTGCCCGCTCCCGTGGACCCGCCGACGACGGCGAGCAGCGGCGCGTCGATGGCGCGCAGCCGCGGCAGCAGGTAGTCGTCGAGCTGCCCGGCCAGCTCGCGCAGCGCGCGCCGGTCGGCCGCGGTCTCCCCCACCACGAGCGGGAACAGGTCGCGGTCCAGCGGGCGGCGCAGCGACTCCAGCGCGCCGAGCAGGTCCATACCGCCACGCTAGCCCGCCGGCGGCTCCCTGAGCACGTATCCGACGCTGCGCAGGGTGTGGATGAGGCGCGGCTCGACGTCGTCCACCTTGCGCCGCAGGTACGACACGTACGACTCGACCACTCCGGCGTCGCCGCCGAAGTCGTAGTTCCAGACGTGGTCGAGGATCTGCGCCTTCGACAGCGCCCGGCCGGCGTTGACCATGAAGTAGTGCAGCAGCTTGAACTCGGTCGGCGACAGCCGTACCTGCCGGCCCGCCCGCCACACCTCGCGGGCGTCCTCGTCCAGTTCGAGGTCGGCCACCTTCAGCCGGGTCGCGGGCGAGCCCTCACCCCTGGTACGCCGCAGCACGGCCCGGATCCTGGCCTGGACCTCCTCCAGGCTGAACGGCTTGGTCACGTAGTCGTCGCCCACGCGCAGCCCGGCGATCTTGTCCTCGGTGGCGTCGCGCGCGGTCAGGAACAGCACGGGGGCGTCGATGCGCCTGGCCACCTCGAACCCGTCGAGGTCGGGCAGCATCACGTCGAGCACCACGAGGTCCGGCGAGGCGCGGCCGGCCACCTCGACGGCCTCCTCGCCGTCGGCCGCGGTCAGCACGTCGAAGCCGGAGAAACGCAGGCTCGCCGAGAGCAGGTCCCTGATGCTGGGCTCGTCGTCCACCACCATGATCAGCGCCTCGGGATTCGTCACCTTCCCAGACTGGCGCAGCGACCTGAGCGTTGCCTGAACGCCGACTCCAAGCTCACTCCAAGCTCAGTCCAGGGCCGGCGGGAGCTCCACGCGGAACGTGGCGCCGTCGCCCGGCGCGCTGGTGACGGTCACCGTCCCGCCGTGGGCCTGGACGAGCGCCTGCACGATGGCCAGGCCGAGCCCGCTGCCCCTGTCGTCGCCCGACCTGCGGCGCGACCTGGCGGAGTCGGCGCGGTAGAAGCGTTCGAAGACGTGCTCGACCTGTTCCGGAGTGAGCCCGGGGCCCTTGTCGGCGACCTCCACGTACACGACGCCGCCCCCCGCGCCCGCCCTGACGGTGACGGGCGTGCCTGGGTCGGTGTGGACGAGCGCGTTCGACATGAGGTTCGAGACGACCTGGCGCAGCCGCACCTCGTCGCCCGACACGATGAGGGCGGCCCCGCCCGACACCTCCAGCGCGATCGTCCGGTCAGGGGCGAGGATCTTCGCGTCCTGCACGGCGTCGGCGGCCAGCGCCAGCATGTCCACGGGCCGCATCTGCAGCGGCCGCTGCTGGTCCACCCTGGCGAGCAGCAGCAGGTCGTCCACGAGCAGGCTCATCCGGCCCGCCGCCTGCTCGACGCGGCCCATCAGCTCGGCCGGGTCCGCGGACGGGTTCTGCCTGGCGTACTCGGCGAAGCCGCGGATGGACGTGAGCGGGGTGCGCAGCTCGTGCGAGGCGTCGCCGACGAACTGCCGCATGCGGTCCTCGGAGCGCCTGGCCGCCTCCTCCGACGCCGACCGCGCGGCGAAGGCGGCCTCGATCTGGGCGAGCATGCCGTTCAGCGCGGTGGCGAGGCGGCCGACCTCGGTGCGCGGGTCGCCGTCCGGGACGCGCCGGCCCAGCTCGCCGGCGGCGATGGTCTCGGCCGTGCGCTCGATCTCGGCGAGCGGGCGCATGCTGCGCCGGACGATCTGGATGCCGACGACGGCGAGGATCAGCAGGATGCCGCCGCCGCCCAGCAGCTCGATGAGGACCAGCCGCCGGGTGATGGCGTCGACCTCCTCCAGGTCCACGGCCACGACGAGCAGCCGGTCGCGTACGGTCGCCTCCAGCACCCGCCACTCGCCGTCGCCGGAGACCGCGGGCGCGGTGTAGGGGTCGCCGCCGGGCGCCGCCGCCAGCACCGGCCTGGGCTTGGCGTCGACGTCGCGGTCGTTCAGCATCGCGGTGAACCCGCCGTCGGGCTCCTTGACCAGCACGATCGCGTCGGACTCGATGAGCAGCGGCCGGTCGGCGGCCGCCCTGTCCCTCCTGGAGTCGTTCAGCAGCTTCTTGTGCATGCGTACGGACAGCAGGGCGAGCTGGCTGTCGACGCGGTCCATCAGGTAGCCGTGCAGGACCGACACGCTCACCAGGCCCACGAACGTCATGCCGAACCCGAGCAGGGCCAGCATGGAGGCGATGAGCTTGATCCTCAGCGGCATGCCGCGCATCAGGGGCTCGGCGGCTGGCGCAGAACGTACCCGACACCGCGCAGGGTGTGGATGAGCCTCGGGCTGCGGTTGTCGATCTTGCGGCGGAGCACGGACACGTACGACTCGACGATGCCGACCTCGCCGCGGAAGTCGTAGTCCCAGACGTGGTCGAGGATCTGCGGCTTGGACAGCACCCGGCCGGCGTTCGTCATGAAGTAGCGCAGCAGCTTGAACTCGGTGGGCGACAGCGGGACCGCCGTGCCGCCGCGCCACACCTCGTGGCTCTCCTCGTCCAGCTCGATGTCGGCGAACGTCAGCCTGGGCGGCGGCGCCTGCGACTCGCCCGCGGTGCGGCGCAGCACCGCGTGGATCCTGGCGATCACCTCCTCCAGGCTGAACGGCTTGGTCACGTAGTCGTCGCCGCCGAGGGTGAGGCCGCGGATCTTGTCCTCGGTCTCGTCGCGGGCGGTGAGGAACACGACGGGCGTGTGGACGCCGCCGCCGCGCAGCCGCTGGACGATCTCGAACCCGTCGAGGTCGGGCAGCATGACGTCGAGCACGACGAGGTCGGGCCGGTGCCGCTGGACGGCGGCGACCGCGTCGAGCCCGCTCTTCGCGGTGGTCACGTCGAAACCCGCGAACCTGAGGCTCGCGGCGAGGAGTTCGAGGATGTTGGGGTCGTCCTCGACGATCAGCAGGCGTGCTTCCATCACGTCCTAGGATGCCCTCATCGGACGAGTGCTGGGACAATTCCGGCAATATGCCGGGCGATGGCGAGGCTGGAGGTGGCGGCCGGCGAGGGCGCGTTGCGCACCAGCACCACCCGGCCGTGCACGTCCACCACGAAGTCGTCGACCAGCGCGCCGTCACGCGCCACCGCCTGCGCGCGCACCCCGCTCTCGGCGCGTACGAGGTCGCCGGCCGCCAGCTCGGGGACGTACCGGCGGGCCGCCTTGACGAAGGCGCTCCTGGCCAGCGAGCCGTACACCTCCTTGACGCCGGTGCGCCAGTGGGCGCGGGCCATGCGCAGCGTACCGGGCCAGCCGAGGACGCGGGCGGCGTCGCGCACATCGGTGCGGGTGTACCCCTCGTAGGCGAGCGCGAGCACGGCGTTGGGCCCCACCAGCACCTCGCCGTCGACGCGCCTGGTCAGGTGCACGCCGAGGAACGGGTAGCGCGGGTCGGGCACCGGGTAGACGAGACCGCGCACCAGCTCCCTGGCCGATCCGGCCAGCGCGTAGTACTCGCCGCGGAACGGGACGATCCGTACGTCGCCCGGGTGCCCGGCCATCCGGGCGACCGTGTCGGTGCCGAGGCCCGCGCACACCACGAGCCGGTCGAAGACGAACCTCCGCCCGCCCGCCATGACCTCGACGCCCGCCGCGGTCTCCCTGATCGCCCGCACCGGGTGGCCGAGCCGTACGGAGCCGCCCAGTTCGTCCAGGTCGAGCGCGAGCCTGCGGGCGACGGCGGGGAAGTCGGCGATGGCGGTGCGCGGCGAGTGGATCGCGGCCACGCCGACGGCGTGCGGCTCGACCTCGCGCAGCCCGAGGGCGTCCAGCTCGGCGACGTCCGGCACGCCGTTGGCGCGCGCCCGCTCGGCGAGCGCCTTGAGCAGCGGCCGCTCGGCCCTGGTGCTCGCCACGACGAGCTTGCCCACCTCCTGGTACGGCAGCCCGTGCCCGGCGCAGTACTCCTTGAGCAGCGCCACGCCCTCCCGGCAGAGCCTGGCCTTGAGCGAGCCGGGCGGGTAGTAGATCCCGGCGTGGACGACGCCGCTGTTGTGCCCCGTCTGGTGGGCGCCCGCGCGGTCCTCCTTCTCCAGCACGGTCACCTCGGCGCCCCGCGTGACGGCCAGCTCGCGGGCCACCGCCAGGCCGACGATGCCCGCCCCCACGACCCCGATCTTCTCCGTCTTGTCGGTCACGACTTAAGTGTGCCTACTTTGCTGCGAACCATCCGGCGACCTGAACAATGTGGCCAAACCGCCGCCTAAGCCCAGAATCGAACATGAGTACGATGGGAGGCATGTACGTCCCGCCGGAGTGGCCCGCCGAGGTCCGCCCGCCGAGCGTCCCCGACTGGGAGACGTCCGCCGTGGCCTGGCTGCTCGACGCCGTGCCGCCCGACTACCGCGCCTACGAGGTGCTGCGGCGGCATCCCGTCGCGCTGGCCAGGATGGCCCGCCAGCACGTCCAGTCGGCCGTGGAGGCCGCCCGCGCCGGCTACCGGGGCGCCGCGGTCGAGCTCAAGGGCCACCTGCCGCCGCACGCCGTCGAGGCCGTGCTCGACGCCTACCGGCAGGAGGGGCCGCGCCTGGTGCGGCTCTCCCGCGCCATCGCCGTGGTGGAACGGGCGCTGCGCGGCGACATGTTCACCATGCGGATGTGAGCGGGCCCGGCTCAGCGGGTGCGGCGCGCGAGAAAGGTGATCATGCCGGTCGCGCCCGCCGCCGCGGCCAGCCAGACCAGCACGTCCCTGCCCGACAGCCCCTCCCTGGGCGTCTGCTTCGCGACCGGCCGCGTGGACGGCGTCGCCGTCACGGTGCGCACCGCCTTCGCCTGGCGGTCGCGCGCCGGGATCGGCACCCGGTAGACCGGGCTGTTCGCGCCTTCAGAACCGGTCAGCAGGTAGCGGCCGTCCCGCGTGTACGCGATCGACTCCGCCTGCTTCAACTCCGGCATCGACACCCTGGCGATCATCTCGCCGGACGGCCGGTACAGCGTGGCCGAGATGTACGTCCGCACCACGTACGACGACCCGTCGGGGGCGTAGGCGGCGTCGGTGGCCATGATGGGCGCGGCGGCCACGCGGCGCAGCACGTTCGTGCGGTCCGCGCGCAGCTTCTTCGGCGCCGCGTACACCGACCCCGCGAACTGCTTCGACACCACGTACAGGCGGCCGGTGCCGGGGTGCACCATGATGCCCTCCGCGTTGCGCGGGCCGTCGGCGTAGCGCAGCCGGTAGCGCGTGGCCGTCAGGGTGGCGTCGCGCAGCGTCTCCGGCTCGTCCACCCGGTACACCGAGACGTCGGGCCAGGAGTCCTGGTTGTCGCCGATGTCGGCGAACCACAGCACGCCGCGTCCCGTGGCAGGGTCCTTCACGGCCGCCATGGCCTCCCAGTCGCGCGCCTCGGCCCCGCGCAGGCGGAACGTCGCCTTCGTCCGGCCGTCGGAGCCGACCGCGTAGAAGACGGGCGCGGCCGAGCTGTCGTTGTGGGTGTAGTAGACGCCGTCACGCGTCGGCGACGGCGCGAGCCCGCTGGACTCGGTGATGCGCGGATCCTTGAACGTGAACACCTTCTGCGGGCCCTCGTCGGCCAGCGCGGGCGCCGCGGGCAGCGCGCACCCCAGCGCCAGCCCGCCCATCACACGAAGCAGCACATCCCCCACTCCGCCATCATGCCCCACCGGCGGCCCCCTCTCCCCTCCATCGCGCATGTGAGGAAGAAGGGGACCGCGGCGCGCAGGAGGGCGGCGGAGATCATGAAGCCACCGTCTGGCCTGGAGTGCGCTCCAGGTCCTTAGGGTTGAGTCATGGACTACGTCAACCTCGGACGCAGCGGGCTCCAGGTGAGCCCGCTCTGCCTCGGCACCATGAACTTCGGTCCGGTGACCTCGGAGGAAGACTCCTTCGCGATCATGGACAGGGCTCACGAGCTGGGCATCAACTTCTTCGACACGGCGAACGTCTACGGCTGGAAGAAGGGCGAAGGCGTCACCGAGCAGATCCTCGGCCGCTGGTTCGCCCAGGGCGGCGGCCGCCGGGAGAAGACCGTCGTCGCGACCAAGCTGTACGGCTCCATGGGCGACTGGCCGAACGAGGACAAGCTGTCGGCGCTGAACATCCGGCGCGCCTGCGACGCGTCGCTCAAGCGCCTGCAGACCGACTACATCGACATCTACCAGGCGCACCACATCGACAGGAACACCCCGTTCGACGAGTTCTGGGAGGCGATGGAGGTCCTGCGCGCGCAGGGCAAGATCCTCTACGTCGGCTCGTCGAACTTCGCCGGCTGGCACATCGCCAAGGCGCAGGAGACCGCCGCGCGCCGGGGCACGTTCGGCCTGGTCAGCGAGCAGAGCCACTACAACCTGCTCACCCGCGCGGTGGAGCTGGAGGTGCTGCCCGCCTGCGAGGACTACGGCCTCGGCGTCATCCCGTGGAGCCCGCTCGCCGGCGGCCTGCTCGGCGGCGTGCTGCGCAAGATGGACAAGGGCCGCTCCGCCGCCGACCACATGGTCAAGGAGCTGGAGAAGCACCGCGACAAGATCGAGCGGTACGAGAAGTTCTGCGACGAACTGGGCGAGGACCCCGCCTACGTGGCCCTGGCCTGGCTGCTCAGGCGGCCCGCCGTCACCGCGCCGATCATCGGCCCGCGTACGGTCGAGCAGCTCGAAGGCAGCATGCGCACCCTGGAGATCGACCTCGACGAGCAGGCGCTCGCCACTCTCGACGAGATCTTCCCCGGGCACCGCACCGCGCCGGAGGACTACGCCTGGTGAACCGGCCGTCGGCCAACCGGCCGGCGCGCGGGTGAACCGGCCGACGGCCAACCGGCCAGCGCGCGGGTGAACCGGCCGACGGTCAGCTGACCAGCGCGCCCACCACGACGATGAGCAGCAGCAGGCCGAGCACCACGGGCAGGAGCCAAGAGCGAGGACGGTCCACGACCTGGAGCCTAACCCCGCTCGGCGGGTGCGAGCGCCCATTCGGCCAGTGACTCGTACCTCACCCGGGGCCCCGGGTGGCTGCGCACGAGCCGTACCGTCTCCGCCCGCCAGGGCGAGCCGCTGAAGCCCGACAGCGACTCGGCCAGCGGGCGGAGGTCGGTCTCCGTCTTGGCGCGGGCCAGCGTCAGGTGCGGGTGGAAGCGCTTCTCGTCGGTCTGGTCGGCGCCGGCGCGGCGCGCCCCGGCCCGTACGGAGCCGGCGAGGGGCGTGATGGTGTCGCCGGCGACGCCGGCCCAGAAGACCTTGGCCCGTCGCAGCGACGAGAACGCGCCGAACCCGCTGAAGGCGAGGTCGAGCGCGGTGTGGCGGCGGACGGCCCTGGCCAGCCTGGTCTCCAGCTCCGGCAGCACCCCTTCTGGCACCTCACCGAAGAAGCCGAGCGTGATGTGCCAGGTGGACCGGTCGGGCCAGCGCAGCCCCGGCACCTGCCCGACGTGCGGCGCGATCGCGCGTTCGATCTCGTCCAGCACCTCGTCGGGCGGCACCAGGGCCGCGAAGAGCCTCATGTCATCTCATTGTGCCCCGCCCGGGGCGCGGCGTCTCAGGCCATCGCCGGGACGGCGCGGTGGACGCGGGCGCTGATCACCCTGGTCACGAGCACCGCGAGCCCCGTGCCGACCAGCACGAGCGCGCCCGACAGCACCACGCCGGCCCGCGGACCGCCGAGGTCGGACAGCCAGCCGATCAGCGGGGCTCCGATGGGCGCGCCGCCGGTGAAGACCAGCATGTAGATGCCCATGACCCGGCCGCGCATGTCGGGGGACGTGGCCAGCTGCACGCTGGCGTTCGCCGCCGTGTTGATCGTGATCAGCGCGATGCCCGTGGGGACGAGCAGCAGCAGGTACACCGGGTAGAACGGCGCCAGCCCCGTCGCGATCTGGAAGAGCCCGAACCCGATCGCCCCGGCGAACAGCACCTTACGCGTCAGCCTGGCCCGCCGCGCGGCCAGCAGCGCCCCGCCGAGCGCGCCGACGGCGAACATGCTGGACGCCAGCCCGAACGACGACGCCCCCGCGCCGAACACCTGCCGGGCCATGAGCGCGATCGACATCGAGAACGACTGCGAGAACATCGACACGAACGCGATCAGCAGCACCGGCATCAGCAGTTCCTCGCGGCTGAGCACGTACCGCAGGCCCTCGCGGAGCTGGCCCTTCGCCCTGGGCACCGGCTCCGACAGGTTGAGCTCCGACGCGCGCATGCACACCAGGCTGGAGATCACGGCGCCGAAGGTGAGCGCGTTGATGAGGAAGAGGGGGCCCGTGCCGCCCAGCACGTAGATCAGCACACCGGCCAGGGCCGGGCCGACCACGCGGGCGAGGTTGAAGATCGAGCTGTTCAGCGCGATGGCGTTCGGCAGGTCGCGGCGGCCGACCATCTCGACGACGAACGCCTGCCGGGTCGGCACCTCGACGCACGAGATGACGCCGAGCAGGAACGCCATGACGTACACGTGCCAGACCTGCGCCTGGCCGGTCATCGTGAGCAGGCCGATCGTCAGC
Organism: Nonomuraea pusilla; assembly: GCF_900109355.1. Classification (GTDB taxonomy): domain Bacteria; phylum Actinomycetota; class Actinomycetes; order Streptosporangiales; family Streptosporangiaceae; genus Nonomuraea; species Nonomuraea pusilla. Next base: position 95,241 of record NZ_FOBF01000001.1, on the reverse strand, counting down.
GCCAGCAGGGCCATCAGCGACTGCGCCGTGACGAGGATGGGCCGCTTGGGGTAGCGGTCGGCGAGCACGCCGCCGAACATCCCGAACAGCAGCATCGGCAGGAACTGCAGCGCGGTGGCCGTGCCGAGCGCCCCCGCGCTGCCGTGGGTCAGGTCGAGCACCAGCCAGTCCTGGGCGGTGCGCTGCAACCAGGTGCCGACGTTCGAGACCGCCCCGCCGGCGGCGAACATGCGGTAGTTGCGGATACGGAGCGACCGGAACATTCCGGTCCTGGGTTGCTCCGGCTCTATATCCTGCTGAGCTTCTCCAAGATCGGAGCCGCCTGCCGGAGTATCGACCGTTCCTCGGGTGAGAGCTCCTTCAGCCGCTGCGTCAGCCACGCCTCCTTGCGGCGTCGCTCCTCCTTCAGCAACTTCTGGGCGGCCTCGGTCACGGTCACGGTCACCTGCCGCCTGTCGGTCGGGTGCGGGGTGCGGGCGACCAGACCGCGTTCCTCCAGCGCGGCGATCACGCGCGTCATCGAGGGCGGTTGCACCTTCTCGAGCTCGGCCAGCTCGCCTGGGGTTATCCCGGCATGCCGCTCCACCGCGGCGAGCGTCGCGAACTGGGTGGGCGTCAGCGAGTGCGCCGCCGCCTGTCGTCGTAGTCGCCTGGTCAGCCGCGCCAGCGACACGCGCAGGGCTGAAGCCAGGCCTGCGTCGGAGCGCAGATCCATCTTGGGCTGAGTGTTGGTTAGCATGAGTCATTACCTTTGCTAACTATAAGGGACGGCGCGGTATTTCCCAACCGCACGGGGTTTCCGTACGCGCGAGGCCGTCCCGCCGGGGTGCGGAACGGCCTCGGACGGGGGAGCTCAGAGCCCGAAGACGATCTTGATCGGGCCGAGCGCGAAGTACACGACGAACAGCAGCGACACCAGCCACAGCAGCGGGTGCACGTCCTTGGCCCGGCCGCGCACCACCTTGATGAGCACGTAGCTGATGAAACCGGCGCCGATGCCGTTGGAGACCGAGTACGTGAACGGCATGACCACGATGGTGAGGAACGCGGGGATCGCCGCCTCGTAGTCGCTGAAGTCGATGTCACGCACCGACGTCATCATGAGGAAGCCCACCACGACCAGCGCGGGCGCCGCCGCCTCGTACGGCACCACCTTCACGAGCGGCGTGAACACGATCGCGACCAGGAAGAGCAGACCGGTGACCACGCTGGCCAGACCCGTCCGCGCGCCCTCCCCGACGCCCGCCGCCGACTCGATGTAGGTGGTGTTCGACGACACGGAACCGGCGCCGCCCGCCGCCGCGCCGATCGAGTCGACCAGGAGGATCTGCTTGGTGCGCGGCAGGGCGCCGGTCTCGTCCACCAGGCCCGCCTGGCGGCCGACGCCCACCACCGTGCCCATCGTGTCGAAGAAGTCCGTGATGAGCAGCGTGAACACGAACAGCAGCACGAGCAGCACCGAGCCGTGCGTGAACGCCCCGATCGGGTCGAACTCCTTGAACAGCCGGAACGGGTTCTCGATGGCGAAGATCTGGTCCGGCATGGACGGCTGGTTCATCATCCAGCCGCTGGGGTTCTCCGGCCCGCCCTGACCTGGCCTGATCAGGGCCTCGACGATCACGGCGAGCACGGTCGTGACGACGATGCCGATGAGGATCGCCGCCTTCGCCTTCCTCGCCACCAGCGCCGCCGTCAGCAGCAGGCCCACCACGAACACGAGGATCGGCCAGGACGTCAGGTTGCCGCCGATGCCCAACTCCAGCGGGGTGCCCGCGCCCTTGCGGACGAAGCCGGCGTCCGCGAAGCCGATCAGTGCGATGAACAAGCCGATGCCCACGCTGATCGCGGTCTTCAACTGGGAGGGGATGGCGTTGAACACCGCCACCCTGAACCCGGTCAGCACGAGGACGGCGATGATCACGCCTTCCACGAAGACCAGGCCCATCGCCTCCTCCCAGCTCATCTTGGGAGCGATGTTGAAGGCGACGAAGGCGTTCAACCCGAGCCCCGCCGCCATCGCGAACGGCACCTTGCCGATCACTCCCATGAGGATGGTCAGGACACCCGCGACCAGCGCCGTGCCCGCCGCGACCAGGGGGATGTTCGGCGCGGACCCGTCGCCGATGTACTGCAGGTCGCTGTCCTGGGCGGTGGCGATGATCAGGGGGTTCAGCACGACGATGTACGCCATCGTGAAGAACGTCGCGAACCCGCCCCGTACCTCACGCGCGACGGTCGAACCTCGTGCAGAGATTGCGAAGAATCTGTCTATTGCATTAGGAGTGTCACTCACGCGGCGAACTGTGGCAGTAGTCCTTGATCTGCGCAAATGCCGGTAATCGGATCGAGACCCGATTGGAAGCTAGGGTGGACCCGTGAAGCAGCAGTGGCACCCCGACCCGGAGCCGATCAAGACCAACGACACCGCCGCCATCGCGATCGGCACCGCCGCCTGGGCGATCGCCCTGGTGCTCCTGCTGATCCTCCGACCGGCCCCCGAACACCAGTGGTGGATCTGGACCTGCGTCACCGGCATCGCCTTCGGCCTCTTCGGCCTCTGGTTCGTCAACCGCCCCGCCCGCCGCTGACCAGCCCGTTCCCGCCGGATTCCGTCCTGATACACCCAGGAGGCAGTCGGACGGAGCCTCGCCCGTCGGCTTCCACGGCCGCGACGGCCTGGCCGACCTGGTGGGAACCAGCGAGGAAGGCGGCGGCTTCAGCGGGCTCGTCCTGACCTACGTCGTCCGCGGCGAGGCGCGGGTCGACGAGATCGCGGCAGAGGCCCATCGGCGCCACCATCCTCAAGCCCGGCCCGCGCCGAGGTCCAGCACCGAGCTCGGCCGCGTGGGGAACAGATGCAGGACCGCCCGGTGAACCTCCGCGAACGTCACGCTCTCGTACCGCTCCGCGAGGGCCGCCGCCTCCTCGCCGTACCCGGCGGTGGAAGGCGGCCGTCCGAGCAGGAGGCCGTCATGCGCGGGTGGGCCTCCCCGGCTCCCCGGGCCTTCGCAGGTGGTCGGCGATGGTCTGCGCGCACGCCGCCGGCTCGGCCCGCGTGGTGTCCACCTCCAGGTCGTAGACGACCCCTCGGTGCACCAGTTCCGCCTGCGCCGCGGCCATCCCCCGTACGCGGTCGGCCCGCGCCGCCTCGCGTCGCGCGGCGACCGCCGCGTCACACCTGACCGCGACCCACAGGACGTCCAGCCCGGCGAGGGCGCTCCGCCACCGCTGCTGGGAGGCCGCTCCGCCGAGGAAGACGTCGTCGATGACGATCCGCGCCCCCGCGCGGGCCATCGCGGCGATCCCCTCCATCCACGCCGCCTCCAGCGCCCGGAACTCCGCCCCGACGCTCACCCCGCCGTCCGGGGCGAACTCGATGCCGTCGTCGGAGGTCTGCATGGACGGGGGCATCGCCTCGATGAGCGAGTCGACCCCGAAGGTGAGCCATGGCTGCGGCAGGACGGCCTGTAGCTTCCGGGCGAGTTCGGACTTTCCCGCACTCGACCCGCCATTAAGCACAATCACCTGAGATGTCACCGCGCCACAGTAGAGCCTCCCCTGCGGGACGCGGCAACGGATCCACCCGGACGATCGAGCGCGGTCAGCTGAGCCACGGCCCAGGGCCGCCTGATGGGCCCGGTGTGCGGGTCGCCACGTCCCCTTGATCGAGCAGACTGGCTCGTTCGATCAAGGGGACGTGGCGGCAGGCGCGGACGGGCAGATCTCCCGGTACGGGAGCGCCGGGACGAAACCGGCCCACTCCTGGGCCGTCAGCGACGATCCGGCCTTGGCGCACACCGCCGCGACCACCGCCGGCGCGGCCACCGGGAACCGTCTGATCGTGGCGTTCCTGTCCACGGTGAGCACCTCCGCCCCGTCGGGTGTGAAGGCCACCGACAGCAGTTCGCCGTTCACGGGGTCGAGGCCGCCGCCGGTGTCGGCGGAGCGGCCCAGCCCGCCGCCGGACACCGGGTCGAACAGCAGCACCCTGCCCCTCTCCTGCGTCAGCACGATGAGGTCCTCGACGGGCGAGTACGCGCCGCTCCCCCCGGAGATCTCGCGCGCCGGGACGCCGACGACAGTCCTGCTCCCGATGTCCCAGCGGGTGACGCGCCCCCGCCCGTCGAGCGTGATCAACTCCCTGCCCGAGTGGGTGAACCACACCATGCCGCCTTCGGCGTCGGCGCCCTGGTCCCCGAAGGGCCCGCCCAGCCCCCCGCCGGTGGCCGCGTCCAGGAGCCGCAGGTCCCGTCCGACGACGGCCATGCGCCGGCCGTCCGGGGTGAAGGCCACCTCCGAGGGCCGGGCCGCCACCTGCCACAGCCTGCGGCCCGAGCGCCAGTCCCACAGCTCGACGCTGGAACCCCGCTTCAGCGCGAGCCGCGTGCCGTCGGGGCTGAAGAACGGCAGGAGGCCTCCACCTGCGGCGAAGGAGCCCAGGTCCTTCCCCGTGGCCAGGTCGGTGACCGTGACCCTGCCACCCGCCACGGCCGCCAGTCGGCCGTCACCGCTGATGTCGAAGGCGCCGGGGGGATCGGGGGCCGGGATCGTGGCGATGGCCTTCCCCATGGGCGTGGCCCCGGCCGCGGCGACCGGGTGGACCGTGGCCGAGCCCTCGGTGCCGGTGACCACCAGGTACCGGCCGTCCTTGCTGAACGCCGCCGCGTCCACGGGATCGCGCTCCTCCCGCGGCGCCATCAGGTCGCCGACGTCCACCGAGAAGACCTGGTCGCCCAGGAGATACCGGAACGTCGAACCGTCGAAGGCTCCGACCGGCGTCACCCCCAGTTCGCCGTCGCCCAGGACCTTGACCTTGGTGAGCAGCTGGAAGTCGGCCATCTCCCAGAACTGGACGTCCTGCCGCGACAGCGTCGCCAGCAGCCGGCCGTTCCCGCTGAAGATCGCTTCACCTCGGTTGTAGGTGCCCTTGCCGACCACCTCCGACCAGCCCTCCTTGACGTTGGTCACCGTCAGTCCCTCGTCGCGGTCCACGGCGTGCCAGGTGCGGTCGGGGCTGACCACGCCGGTCCTGCCCTGCGGCGTCGCCGCGACCACACGTCCCCCGGAGCTGATGAGCACCTCGGCACCCTCGTTCTTCCTGACGGCCGCGATCCATCCCGTCTCCTTGTAGGCGATGCGACGGTACGCCGAAGAGGCGACGACCTTCCCCGTACGGGTGTCCCAGGCTCCGGCGTGCGTGGCGTTCGCGCCGACGAGCGTGCGGCCCGAGGGCGACAGTGCGATCTCCGTCAGCCGGCCGCCGTCCAGCTTGACGGGCACCGACGCCGTCCGTCTGCCCGTTCTGACGTCCCACAGCCGCACCTGGCCGTCACCGGCGCTCACCAGCGTGCGCCCGTCGTCACTCAGGTCCGCCAGGTCCGATCCGTACGGGTCGCGGAACATGGCCCGCTCGCGCTGGGCCAGCGAGGCGTTCAGCGCCGCCCTGGCCTGCGGGGTGGCCTTCAGCCGCCAGGCCGCCACGCTGAGCAGCATGCCGAGGCGCGGATCCGTCCGCCTGATCGTGCCGGCGAGCGCGGCCAGGCGGATCGACTCCGACATGTTCAGCCGCGCCGCCAGCAACTCGGCCCGGGAGTCGGCGATCGCGCCCTGGCGCACGGCCAGCCCGCCCGCGGCCAGCGCGACGACCAGCAGGCCCGCCAGGCTCAGCGACACCAGCCTGGTTCGCCTGGCCCTGCGCCTGGTCAGCCGCGCCGACGACTCCAGGAAGTCGCGCTCGGCCGGGGAGAGCGTGATGTGCCGGCGCGAGGCGGCCGCCCACTGCAGCGCGTGCTCCAGCGTGGCGGCCTGGAACAGGTCGCCGTCCTTGCGCCCGCCCGCCGCCCACCGCTTGGCGGCGGTCAGGATCCGCCCGTGCACGGCCAGCCCGTCGCGGTCGGCGTCGATCCAGCGGCGCAGGCGCGGCCAGGCCAGCGGCAGCGCGGGATGGGCCAGCCGGATCTCCTCGCCGTCCCTGCCCAGCAGGTACGCGAACACCTCCAGGATCCTGGTGATCGCTGCCCTCTCCGCCGGCGGCCTTCCCTCCACCAGCTCGGACAGGTGGGCGTGCCGGGGGGTCAGCTCGTCGCGCTCGCCCACCGCGACCAGCCGCAGGAACACCTCCGGCACGAGCTCGCGCTCCGCCGGGCCGAGCAGCTCGTACGAATCCTCCGCCAGCGTGCCGAGCGCCGGGTCGTCGTCGGCCCCGGCCATCTGGGCGGCAGCCGAGTCCCCCCGGGCGAGCAGCCCCCTGGTGTCGATCCTGCCGTCACCGCTGACCAGCGCGAGCAGGAGCTGCCGCGCGGACGGGCGCTCGCGCGGGTCCTTCATGAGCGCCGCGCCGACCAGCGAACGCAGGGGCTCGGGCAGCACGTCGAGGTCAGGGCTGGACGCAAGGACCCGGTGCATCACCCCGCCCAGGCTCTCCGCCTGGAACGGGTCGGCCCCGGTGGCCGCGAACAGCATGATGCCGCCCCAGGCGAACACGTCGGCGGGCGCGCCCGCCCGATGCCCGCTGAACACCTCGGGCGCCATGTACGTGGGGGTGCCCGTCACCAGTCCCGTCGCGGTCAGCGACATCTCGGCGGTCCTCGCGATGCCGAAGTCGATGACCCGCGGCCCGTCAGGGCCGAGCAGCACGTTGTCGGGTTTGAGGTCGCGGTGCACCACGCCGGCCTCGTGGATCGCGGTCAGCGCGGTGGCCACGGCGGTCGCCAGCCGGTGCAGGTCGCCGCCGTGGAACCTGCGCCCGTCCGCGACCGCGCTGCGCAGGCTGGGGCCGGGCACGTACTCGCTGACCAGGTACGGCCTGGGCCCCTCCAGGTGCGCCTCGATCACCCGTGCCGTGCAGAACGAGGAGACCCGTTGCGCCGCCGCGGCCTCCTTGGCCAGCTGCGCCGCCTGGTCGCCGTGCAGGACCTTGATGGCCACGCGGGCGCCGTCCTCGGCGTAGCCCTCGTAGACCACGCCCTGCCCGCCGGCGCCCAGCCGGCCCGCGAGCCAGTACTCTCCCAGCCGCTGGGGGTCGCCGGCAACGAGAACGTCCATGGAGATCTTGGATGCCGCGATCAACCAGAAAGTTCTGGCCGGAAACAGTGCCTTTTCGCACATTCACGCGATGTTGACGATGCCGAGGGTGATGATCCTAGGATCACGCCCCATGATCCTCTCTGTCGCGCTCAGTGCCTCCCTCGCCCTGACCGGTTCGCCCGCTCACGCCGCCACCAAGCCGGTGACGTTCCAGGGCTTCACCATCCAGGTCCCCATCCAGTGGCACGCCAAGAAGGAGGGCGTCAACCTGCGCGTCATCACGGGCGTCTGCTCGCCTCAGGCCGCCGAGTGCCAGAGCTTCCTGCTGGGCGGCCCCCAGGCGGTCAAGTACGCCTCCGAGGGCGGCCCGTACCGGCCTGACCAGCCGTACCACCCGAGCAGCGGCGTGACCGAGTGCGTGCCGGTGAAGAAGTACAACAGCGGGCAGGCCACGCGCGTCAGGACCTCGAAGGCGGTGTTCGGCGCCGGGCAGCGGGCCCGGTTCACCGAGTGGAAGGTGTCCTGCGACGGCAGCGAGCTGAACGTCGCCTCGTACACCCAGCGCGTCTGGTACGTGAAGGCCAAGAAGGTGATCGTCGTCGACCACTGGAAGACGCCGGGCCTCGGCGGGATCCTCGCCAAGGCCGTATGGAGCTAGCCGTGTCGACCCGCCCGCACGAACCGCCCTCCACCTGGAAGACGGTTCGTGCCGGGGCAGCGGGGCGGTGGCGGCCGGTCAGGTGAGGTCGGCCTCCGCCAGGAGGAGGGGGACGGACTCAGGGTCGCGCAGGAGGGCGGCGACGGCGAGGCGGTCGTTCCACTGGCCGGTGGCCCACGCGAGCCCCCGGGCCAGGCCGTCGACCCCCGTGCAGTGCACCATGCCCTCGAAGAACCGCCACGCGCACGCCGCGCCGTCGACGAGCAGCTTCTCGTGCTCCACGTACGTCTCGGGCGCGGTGGGCAGCAGCGAACGCACCTGGGGCGGCACCTGGCGCACCTCGCCCTGCGTGGTCACCTCGCCGGCCGCCACCTCACCGGCCAGCGGCAGGTCGAGCAGCTCGGACAGCGACTCGGCCAGGTCGTACGGCGCCAGCACCAGCGGCCGGTCGGTGACGAGCTGGAGCAGGTCGGGCGCCTCGACCACGACGACGTCCTCGGCGGGCGCGACGACGATGTCGCCGCCGAGCACCGCGCGCACCCGGGCGGGCGGCGCCACCCTGGACGGCTCGACGGCGGCCAGCGCCACCCACAGCGCCCGCAGCTGCGCCCTGTCGACCTCGACGGACTCGTCGGCCATCAGGTCGAGCAGCTCCTCGGGGCCGCCGTGGGAGGCGAGCAGGTCGGCGAGCGTGGTGCGCACGCCGAGCATGGCCAGCGCCATCTCGTCGAGCCCGGCGGGGGCGTCGGCGTACAGGCCGTGGAGCAGCGGGTCGGCGCCGGGCAGGCGCAGCTCGGTGGGCTTGCGCCCGTCGAGCACGGGGTGGTTGGCCAGCCACCACGCGGTGTACGACGGCACCTCGACGCCCTCGACGCGCAGGGGGTGGAGCGCGGCCCGCAGCGGCGGGGTGGTGAGCAGCCGCAGCGCGGCGGGCCAGTCGGCCACCAGCTCCAGGTCGCGGACGGCGGTGAACTCGCCGATCAGGGGCGGCACGTCGAGGTCGGGCAGCAGGTCGAGGACGTGGTCGATCCACTCGTCCTCGCCGTCGAGGTCGTGGTCGCAGTCGTCGCGGTCGAGCAGCACGTCGGAGTCGTGGGCCACGGCGAACCCGTCGAGGACGCCGGCGGCCTCCAGCACGCGGGCGCCGTAGGCCTCCTCCAGCTCGCGGGCGGCGACGCCGAGGTGGGTGCCGGGTTCGAGCAGCCCGGCGAGCGCGCCGTCGGCCAGCATGAGCTCGCCCGCCGGGTAGAGCTCGCCGTCGGTGCCGCGCAGCGCCAGCTCGCCCAGCCAGGGCGCCTCGCCTGGCGCGAGCCCGGCCGCCTGGACGAGGGACAGCACGGCGCCGGCCACGGGCTCGGGGTCGGGGCTGTCGAGCGACTGGGAGACGGCGGCCTTGGTGAGGGGGTCTTCGAGGATGGTGCGCGGCGTGGCGGTGGCGGCGCCGAGCCTGAGCAGCGCCGGGTGGGCCGCGTCGGGGTGGACGATGCGCAGCCCGAGGGGCGTGAGGTCGATCGACGCCGCGCCGCCCTCCAGGATGAGCGTGCCGCGCGGGCCGCGGACGAGCCGCCCGTCGGCGAGGGGCACGGGCAGGGCGCCGAGCGACTCGGGATCGTCGGCGGGCAGCACGTCGTACAGCGCCCGCCACCAGGACGGCTCGCGCCCTTCGACGACCTCGCCGGACAGCAGGTCGACGACCTCGGCCAGCTCGACCCTGCGCACGCCGAGCGCCGCCATGGCGGGGTGGCGCGCGGGCCAGCCCGCGGGAAGCAGCCCGGGGACGATGTCGGCGATGAACGCCAGCATGTCGCCGGAGCCGGGCACCACGGCCGCCTCGCGGCCGGTGACGACCCAGCCGTCGCCCTCGGGCTCGCGGGCGGGGTGCTCGACCCGCCACTCGGCGTCGGGCTCGTACACCTCGGCGTCGGCGAACGACGGGGTCTGGACGGCGGGCGCGGGCGCGGACAGGGCGGGCAGCAGCGGCGTGTCGGGCAGCCGCCGGAGGACGGCGCGCCTGACGCGGGCGTCGAGCTCGCCCTTGCCCATGAGCGAGGGCACCAGGTCGAGCAGCTTCGGCGTGCGCGGCAGCTCGCGCAGCAGCCGGACGTAGGCGTCGGCCACCCGCTCGACGAGGAAGTCGGTGAGCGGGCCCTTGGCGACGTGCCGCCTGTCGGTGGCCATCGGGAACGAGGCGATGAGCAGCGCGGGCAGGTCGACGGGCTCGTCGCTGGGCGTGGGCGCGTGGACGACGGGCGGCACCGCGGCGGGCAGCGGCCCGGGCTCGCCGGTGCCGGTGAGGGGAACCGCCCAGCGCACGGACCAGAACGGGCGGGCCCGCTCCTCGGTGGGGCGGTCGTGGAAGAGCTCGGCCACCTGCTCGGGGGTGAACTCGCCGGGGTCGGACACGACGTGCCAGCCGTCGGCGGCGACGGTGCGCACGGAGCCGTCGAGCTCGATCTCGATGGCGGTCAGCGCCGGCATGCCGAGCGGCAGCGCCGGGCTGGTCTCGGCGAGCATCTGACGGACCGCGGCGACCGCGGCGGCGTCGCGCAGCGGGAGCCGTACGACGGTGTCGAACCCCTCGGGCACGTCGAGCGGCGGCGCGTCGAACGGCAGGCGCAGCAGCGGGACGTGGCCGGACCGGTCGGCGAGCTCGCCCGCGAGCGCCGGGACCTCGGAGACCAGGGCGGCCGTCTCCTCGCGCGACCAGCGGACGGCTCCCGCCCCGCGTGAGCCGATGGCGGGGGCGTCGCAGACCGAGACGACCGCCGCGAAGCCGACGCCGAACCGGCCGGCCGCGCCCGCCTCGTCACGCTTGCCGGAGACGCGCAGCGTGGACAGGCCCTCGACACCGACCGCGTCGAGGGGGGCGCCGGTGTTGGCGGCGGTCAGGACGTCGCCGTCGAGGGTCAGCCGCAGCACCCCGGGCACGCCCGCGCGCAGCGCCGCGTCGGCGGCGTTCTGGGCGAGCTCGACGATGAGCCTGTCGCGGTAACCACCGAGCGCGAAGTCCTCCTCGGCGTTGGCGTCTTCACGGAAGCGGGCGGGCGAGGCCGTCCACGCGGCGAGGACGGCGGCTCGCATCCGGTCGGTGCCAAAGGTGTCGCTCATCTATCACGATCCTGATCTGAGTGTTGGGGGCCACCGTAGGCTAGCGGTCTCCACCGACAGTCATGGTCAGGATCGACCGGGCTCCTCGGGGCCTTCGTCGTCGGCCGGCGCGGTGTCGCCGGCCGCCGCGGTCTCCTCGACGATCAGGTCGAAGCCCAGGTCGTCGAGGATGGGGATGGCCTGCTCCACCGGCGGGGGCAGCACCGCCGCCTCGGAGTGGGCGCCGCAGCCGTGGTCGGCGGCGACGACCCTGCCGTCGTCGGGCGCGTACTCGTTAGCGCACACCCCGAACATCTGCCGCAGGCCGCCCGCCAGCGGCCAGTAGAAGCCGCAGGTGGCGCACTGCGCGGGAGCGGCGTGTGCGATCGGAGTGTTCGGCCCGTGCTCGCCGGAGTGCCAGCGACTGGCAGCCCGGTCCCTGCCGATGGCCGAGAGCACACGGGCTCGGCCCAGGCCGTACTCGAAAATCATCTGACGATCGACGTCGTCGTCGGTCTCGGTGAAACCCGGCGCCAGCCGGTCGTCGTCGTCGGGCGTGGGCAGCAGGTCGCCCACGCCGAGGTCGCCGGGGCGCAGCCGCTCCCTCCACGGCAGCCACTCCGGCGCGAGCAGCGCGCCCGTGCCGGGCAGCAGCACGGCCTCGCTCACCGTGACCTTCTTCGCCCTGGACGCGCGGGTGACCGTGACGGCCCAGCGCCAGCCGCGGTAGGCGCGGTCGAGGCAGGCGAAGTAGTGGGTGACGATCCGGTCGCCTTCGCTCTCGTAGCCGAGGTGCTCGCCGGGCTCGCCCGGCCGCGCGAGCTCCTCGGCGGCGGCGCGCGCCAGATCGACCGCGGCGACACAGGCCTGGTCGGGAGCGGAGACGCGGGCCCTGGTACGGCTCATCGGGCCGCCTCCGCCGAAAGGTGCTGTTCGCTCACACTTCATTCTCACCCATGCCGGGGACCTGGCGGGCCCACAACGGGAGATCTCCGGCTGAGAACGGCGACGAATCGGGTAAGACTGGTAGGCGTGGAGGGCGGCTGGGACCAGGCGCGGCAGATCTCGCGCCGTTTGGGCCACGCGCTGAGCGGCGCGGGGCGGTCCACGGCGCGCGCCACGAGGGCCGCCGTGCGCGCCTCGAAGGCCACCGCGGCGGGCACGGCCCGCGCGGGCCTGGCGACGGCGCGGGGCGCGCGCAAGGTCGGGCTGGCCACCCGGCGCCTGACGCACGCCGACGGCGCCGACCGCACGGGGCTCGGCCGGCTGATCGAGCTGTCGGCCGCCAACAGCGCCTGCGACGCGCTGGTGACCATCGCGCTGGCGAGCACCGTGTTCTTCGGCGTCCCCGTGGGCGAGGCGCGCGGCTCCGTCGCGCTGTACCTGGTCGTCACGATGCTGCCGTTCGCGCTGCTCGCGCCGTTCGTCGGGCCGATTCTCGACAGGTTCAGGTCGGGCCGCAGGTACGTCATGGCGGGCACGCTGTTCGGCCGCGGCCTGCTGTGCTTCGCGATGGCGGCGGCGGTCGGCCCCGGCGACCTGCCCACGTTGTTCGTGGGGGCGCTCGGCGTGCTGGTGCTGTCGAAGGCGTACAACGTGTCGCGGGCGGCGATCATGCCGAGCGTGCTGCCCGCCGACATCACACTGGTCTCGGCGAACGCCCGGGTGGCGCTGTTCACGCTGGTGTCGGCGGGCCTGGCCGTCCCGGTGGCGGCGGGGCTGACGGCGTGGCTGGGCAGCGCGGCGACCCTGCGGGTGGCGATGGTGGCGTTCCTGCTCATCGGCGTGGTCGCGGTGCGGCTGCCCCGGCACATCGACTCCCCCGACCTGGAGGAGGAGGGCGCGGCGCCGCGCTGGCGCACCCTGCTGAAGGTGGGGCCCGCCGTCGCCGAGGCGGTCTGGGCGAACCTGGCGATCAGGGTGTTCTCCGGGTTCCTGCTGTTCTTCCTGCTGTTCCTCGTCCAGGACGAGCAGGTGCCGTGGCTGGCCGGGACCGACCCGTTGATCGACGTCACGAGGACGATCGCGCTGCTCGCCGCGGCGGCCGGGCTGGGCGGCCTGGTGGGCGCGGCGGTGGCGAACTGGACGCGCAACCACAGTCCGCAGGTGATCGTCCTCGTCATGCTGGGCGTGACGAGCGTGACCGCCGTGGTGACGGCGCTCCTGTTCGGCGTGTGGACGGCGCTGGCCGTCTCGCTCGTCACGGCGTTCGCCCAGGAGCTGGGCAAGCTGGCGCTCGACGCGATCGTCCAGCGGGAGATCGGCGAGGAGGTGCGCTCGTCCACGTTCGGCGTGGTGGAGGCGGTGCTGCAGCTCGCCTGGGTGCTGGGCGGCCTGGTGGGCCTGACGATGTCGCTGACGGAGAGCAGCACCGCCGGTCTCGTCACGCTGGGCGCCGCGCTGACCGCGGCGCTCGCCTGGCTGCTCGTGAGCAGGCGCGGGCGGCTGCGCGCGGCCGAGGCGCGGGCGGCGGGCCGGCACCTGGCGGACGACGACTCAGGAGCGGGGCACGAGGGCGCCGACCGGGCCGGTGAGCGTACCGAGGTCATCGACAGGACCAAGCCGCTCACCAACCCGCACGGCTGAACGGGCGGGACGCGGTCAGGCGTCGAGGTCGTCGGCCACGGCCCTGAGCACCTGCGCGATCTTCTTGGCGTGGGCCGCGTCGGGGTGCTTGCCGCGCTGGTACGACGTGGAGACGCCGTCGAGCAGCTTGATCAGGTCTTCGACGATGACCACCATCTCGTCCGGCTTCTTCCGCTTGGCCTTGGGCTTCTTGGCCAGCGTCGGCGGCTGGTCCAGCACGCGGACGGACAGCGCCTGCTGCCCCCTGCGGCCTTCCGCCACGCCGAACTCGACTTTCTGTCCGGGCTTGAGCGGGGCGGCCCCTGCGGGGAGCGCGGAGGAATGCACGAAGACCTCACCGCCGTCGTCGCGGGTGAGGAAGCCGAAACCCTTGTCGGCGTCGTACCACTTGACCTTGCCACTCGGCACAGGAGGACCTCGTTCAACCAGTCGTCAAAGGGTGAATGGATGTAGGTTATGCCCCGCGAAGCGCCGGGGCGACCGGGAAAATCCCCGGCATTTAGCGCAGTTCTCCCGGAGAGCGCCATCCGGCGAACCAGGCGGCGAATTCCGTGAGGTCGCCCAACGTCACATCCGCGCCGTGATCACGCAGTTCGCCCACCGTGTACGGGCCCGTCGCGACCGTGACGCTCACGGCGCCACCCGCGCGGGCGGCCTCGATGTCCGCCACATGGTCACCAACATAGGCGGCGGCGCCGAACCTGGCGAGCGCCGTGCCCTTGGCGGCGCCGAAGACCGACCCGACGACCTCGTCCACCTGGAGTCCGAGCAGTTCGACGGTGCTGGTGGCGTCGCGCAGGTTCTTGCCCGTCACGACGATCACCCTGCCGCCGCCCGCGCGTACGGCGGCGATGGCCTCGTGCGCGCCCTCCATCGCGGTGTGCGCGGGCAGCGCGACCTCGGGATAGACCATCCTGAACAGCGTGGCGGCGGCCGGCACGTCCTCGGCGGGCAGCCAGTTGGCCAGCTCGTGCTCCAGCGGCGGGCCGAGCCTGCTGACGACGGCTTCGCTGTCGATGGGGACGCCGAGACGGGCCGACAGCTCGTCGTAGGCGGCGGCGATGCCGGACCGCGTGTCGGCCAATGTCATGTCGAGGTCGAAACCTACTGAAGTCCCCACATGAAGAAGGATGCCAAAAAGATCCTCCTTACGGGTAACGGGGCTTGTTGTGGCACGCGGGGTAATGAGGGAAGAAAGGAATTACTTATCGGAGACCGGCTCCCGCGGAGTGATCCATGCCACCCACCGCCCACCGCGGCCACCGCGCGTCCGGCCGCCGCGTCGGCGGGAGGCGGGGCGGGGGCCAGCAGGGCAGGCGATCAGAAACGACTACTCTCCTTACGGAGGTATCAGAGCAGATATGACCAGATCGACGCGCGAGCGGATCGTCGATGAGGCCCTGCGGCTGTTCGCAGAGCGGGGCTACTCCGCCACCTCGGTGGCCGAGATCGAGGCCGCTTCCGGGCTCTCCCCCGGCGCCGGGGGGCTCTACCGGCACTTCAGGTCGAAGTACGAGGTGCTCGCCGCGGCGATCAACGAGCACGCCACGCGCACCAAGAGCCAGGTGGCCGAGAGCATGGCGACGCTCGCCACCATGGAGTCGTCCGTGGACCTGGAGGAGCGGCTGTCGCACCTGTGCCGGGCGGGCCTGGCCAAGGTGCGCGAGGAGTCGAAGCTGACCCGGGTCTTCTTCCGCGACCTGAGCCAGTTCCCCGAACTGGTCGCCGTGGTGCGGCAGGGCCTGCTCCAGCCCATGTTCGACGCCATCACGACCTGGTTCCGCACGCAGCCGGAGTACCGCGACGCCGAGGTGGACTGGACGGGCGTCGGCGTGGTGCTGGGCGGCGCCGTGGTGCACTACCGGCTGTTCCAGGAGACGGTGGGCGAGGCGCCGGCGCACGCCGGGAAGGACCAGTTCGTGGCCGCCTGGGTACGCCTGGCCATGGGCCTGCTGCCCAGCCCCGCCCCGGTGGGCTGACCCCCCGCCCCGCGCCCGCGGGCCCGCGGGCCCGGTGAGGTCGGCCCCGAGCAGGGGCGACATACCATGGCATCGATGGAGTTCACGGAGTGGATCAGGGGGCGCACCGACGCACAGCTGCGGGCGCTCGTCTCCGCGCGTCCCGAGCTGATCACTCCGGTGCCCGCGCATCTGGAGGGCCTGGCGGGGCGTGCGGCCAGCCCGTCGGCGGTCGCGAGGGCGCTCGACCGGCTCGACCGCTTCACCCTCGCCGTCGTCGAGACGCTGGCCGTCCGCGAGACGCCGGCGTCCAAGGAGGAGCTGCGCGCGCTCGTCGGCGCGGCGCTGGCGGAGGGCGGGCCCGAGCCCGCGCTGTCGTCCGCGCTCGACCGGCTGCGCGACCTCGCCCTCGTGTACGGCCCCGACGACGCGCTCGACCTGGGCCCCGGCGTGCGCAAGGTGCTCGACGACCCGGCGGGCCTCGGGCCGAGGGCGGTCGAGGCGTTCCGCCACCACCCGCCCGAGCAGCTCGACGAGATGGCCGACGACGTCGCTCCCGGCACCGAAGGGCCGGGCAAGGAGCGGCTGGCGGCGGCGCTGTCCGAGCCGGGCCCGCTGGTCGCGGAGGTCTCGGCCGAGGCCAGGGGCGCGCTCGACCAGCTCGCCTGGGGGCCGCCCACCGGCCGGGTGCCGAACGCCAGGCGCGAGGTCCGGGTGGCGTCGGCCCGCTCGCCCATCGAGGAGCTGCTGGCCCGGGGGCTGCTGGCGGCCACGGGCGAGGAGAGCGTCACGCTGCCCCGGGAGGTGGGGCTGTACCTGCGCGGCGGCCGGGTCCACCGCGACCTGCGGGCCACCCCGCCCCCGCTGGAGGGCGCCGGCCGCGACCGGGCGCTGGCGGGCCGCACGGCGGCCGGGCAGGCGTTCACGTTCGTCAGGGCGGTCGAGGAGCTGTGCGAGCGGTGGAGCGTCGACCCGCCGGGCGTGCTGCGCACCGGCGGGCTCGGGGTGCGCGACCTGAAGCGCGCGGCGGGCGAGCTCGACGTGCCCGAGTGGGTGGCCGCGCTGGTGATCGAGGTGGCGCACGCGGCGGGGCTGGTCGCGGCGGGGGGCGGCGTCGACGGCGAGTGGCTGCCGACGCAGGGCTACGACCTGTGGCGGGTCAGGTCCACGGCGGAACGCTGGGTGGCGCTGGCGGCGGCCTGGCTGCACACCGACCGCGTGCCCGGCCTCGTCGGAGAGCGCGACGACCGCGACAGGCCGCTCAACGCGCTCCACGCCGACCTGCGCCGCGCCTCCGCGCCGGGCGTCCGCACCGCCACGCTGGGCGTGCTGGCGGCCGCCCCGGGGCTCGCCCCGTCGCGGGAGTCGGTGCTGGCCAGGCTGGAGTGGGAGCAGCCGCGCCGCAGGGGGCCGCTGCGCGAGCAGCTCACCGAGTTCGCGTTGCGGGAGGCCGAGCAGCTCGGCGTCACGGGCCTCGGCGCCATGTCGGCGCACGGGCGGGCGCTGCTGGAGGGCGGCGACGCCGCCGCCGCGCTGGCCCCGCTGCTGCCGGAGCCCGTCGACCACGTGCTGCTCCAGGCCGACCTCACGGCGGTCGCACCCGGCCCGCTGACCAGCGAGCTCAACAGGTGGATGGCGCTCAGCGCCGACGTCGAGTCCAAGGGCGGCGCCACGGTCTACCGGTTCAGCGAGACCTCGGTCAGGCGGGCGCTCGACGCGGGCCACGGCGCGGAGGAGCTGCTCGGCGTGCTCGCGCGGCACTCGGCCACGCCGGTGCCGCAGACGCTGTCGTACCTGGTCACCGACGTCGCCAGGCGGCACGGCAGGATCCGGGTGGGCACGGCCAGCGCGTACGTCAGGTGCGACGACCCCGCGCTGCTCGACCAGATCACCGCCGACCGCAGGGCCGCCACGCTGCGGCTGCGCAGGCTCGCGCCCACGGTGCTCGCCTCGCGCTCGTCGCGCGCCGCGCTGGTCGACTCGCTGCGGGCCATGGGGTACGCCCCCGTGGCCGAGTCGCTGGACGGCGACGTGCTCATCTCCCAGCTCGACAGCAGGCGTACGGAGGGCGCGGCCCCGGTGCGCGGCACGTCCACGGCGAACGGGCTCGACCCGGAGGTGGCGGCGGCGGCCGTGCGCGCGCTGCGGGCGGGCGACGCGGCGCACCTGGCCAGGCGCGAGCCGGTGGACGCGCCCGACGGGCGGCTGCCGCGCGGGCCCGCGACGGCCACGATCAGCGCGCTGCAGGACGCCATCAGGCAGGGCGTGCGGGTGTGGATCGGCTACCTCGACTCGCAGGGCAACGCCACCTCCCGCATCCTGGAGCCGGCCAGGATGGAGGGCGGCTACCTGACGGCGTACGACGAGACGAGGGCGGCCGTGCACCGCTTCGCGCTCCACCGCATCACAGGCGTCGCCGGGCTCTGAGCCGGACCCCGAGCCGGCGTCTCCGAGCCGGTGTCTCCGAGCCGGGCTCTGAGCCGGTGTCAGGCGCCGGCGAGCGCGCGCAGGCCGGCCGCCGCGTCGTCGGCGGGCCCGGCGTCCTGGAGGAGGCGGGAGGCGAGGCGCACGACCTCGGCCGGGGTGGGCAGGGCCCGCGCACGGTCCCTCGCGACGGCGATCTCCTCGGGCGTCCTGCGGGCGGTGCGGTCGAGGGCGTGGACGCACAGGTCGAACAGGTCTCCGGGGTCGGGCGCCGACCAGGCGTGCTCCACCTCGGCCGCCGGCGAGGGGGCGCCGTGGCGGGTGATGACGAGGTAGGAGCCGACCTCGGCCAGCGCGCGGGCGAGGTCGAGCAGCCGGGGGCCGTCGGTGCTCTCGGCGGTCCAGTCGTGCAGGAGGTAGGCCCTGCCGGGGGCGTACTCGGTGCGGGAGAGCAGGTCGGCGAGGGTGCGGCCCGGGGAGAGCACGGTGATCG
Source organism: Nonomuraea pusilla (assembly GCF_900109355.1). Taxonomy (GTDB): domain Bacteria; phylum Actinomycetota; class Actinomycetes; order Streptosporangiales; family Streptosporangiaceae; genus Nonomuraea; species Nonomuraea pusilla. Next base: position 77,009 of record NZ_FOBF01000001.1, on the reverse strand, counting down.
TGCTCTCCGCGAGCGACATGCGGGACAGCAGGGCGATGGCGCCGAGCCGCCTGCCGGTCTCCTCCTCGCCGACGAGGACGAGCAGGTGGCGGACGGACAGGCGATGGACGGCCTCGGGGAAGCAGGCGGGCTCCAGGTAGGAGCGGAGGAGGGTGTCGGCCGTCCGCCGGTCCAGGTCGCCGGTGACGGGGGAGGTCACCGGTCGCAGGCGGTCGTCGACGGTCATGACGCCACGGGTCGGTGCCGTCGCGTCAAGGTGTGGTGCGCCCGGTGCAGGCGTCTCGGTCACGTAGTCCCCTCGGCCATTGTCAGCTTGATTTCTGCGGAAAACAGGGCGTCCGGCGCATTGCGCCGAAGTGCTTTCCCCGGTTTATACGCGGCCCGCGCCGCGATGGTTCCGTACCACTCGGAACAGGCATGTCACCAGGTCCGCGTACCAAATCCCCTGCCGATGCGGAGCAGGCGGGACAGAAAACACCAAAGCTATAGAAGTAGACTTATGTCTATTTACGAGGCATCACAACATCTTCCACAAGGGCAGTCAAGTCGGCCATGGGGTTGACTCCTGTCCGCACCGCGCATCATCTGTTGATGTGAGCGAGCACACGCTGGGCCGGCTGGCCGAGGAGGCATGGAACCGTTTCGACGACCACGACGCCGTCTTCTCCGCGGGCGTCTGGCACCGCGCCCACGCCCTGGCCGCGCGGGCCCGGCGGATGTGCGGCGGCCTCGCCGAGGCCGGGATCGGACCGGGCGACCGGGTCGTCGTGGCCCTGCCGAACGTCCCCGAGCTGCCGCTCGCCCTCCAGGCCGTCTGGTCGGCCGGGGCCGTCGCGACGCCGGTCGTGCCCGGCGCGGGCGACCCGCGGCACGTCCTCACCGACCGCCTGCGGCACGTCCTCGCCGACAGCGGCGCCCGCGCCGTCGTCACCTCGCCCGGCCTTGAACCGACCGTACGGGCCGCCGCCGGGGACGTCCCCGTCTTCGCGGGGACGTCGGAGCTGGAACGCGGGCCAGAACGCGGCCCCGTGCGCCGCGACCCCGGCGACCTGGCCGTGCTCGCCTACACGAGCGGCACCACCGGCCCGGCCAAGGGCGTCATGCTCGGCCACGGCGCGCTCTGGCACGTCGCCCGCGACGCCTGCGCGCTGTCCCGCCAGGACGGGGTGGACCGCGGCCTCGTCCCCGTGCCGCTCACCCACGCGTACGGGATGGCCGTCTGGCTCGCCGGGCTGCACGCCCCCGCGCCCCGGCAGACCGTGCTCATGGACGGCTTCGAGCCCGAGGGGTTCCTGCGGCTGGCGGCGGAGCTGCGGGCCGGGTTCGGCGCGGTGACCCCCGCCATGATCCGCACGCTGCTGGCCGAGCCGCTCGAGGACCACCCGCTGCCCGACCTGGCGTACCTGACCTGCGGCGCCGAGCCGCTGGGCAGGCGGACGATCGCGGAGTTCGAGCGCAGGATGCCGGGCGTGGTGGTGCTGGAGGGCTACGGCATGACCGAGACCGGCGCCGTGACCTCCTTCAACCCGCCGGGACGGCGCCGGGTGGGCAGCGTGGGGCTGCCGCTGGCCGGGCACGCCGTCACCGTGCGCGACGCCGACGGCGCCCCTGTGGAGCCCGGCGACCTGGGCGAGATCTGCGTCTCCGGCGACCGGCTCATGCTCGGCTACTGGGCCGGCGGCCGGCCGGGCCCCGGCGACGCCGCGCTCGTGGACGGCGAGCTGCGCACCGGCGACGTCGGCTGCGTGGACGACGACGGCTACCTGTACGTGGTCGACAGGAAGCGGGACGCGATCGTCAGGGGCGGCTTCACCGTGTTCCCGCGCGAGGTGGAGGACGCGCTCGACGCGCATCCCGACGTGGTCATGTCGGGCGTCGTGGGCCGTCCCGACCCGGCGGTGGGCCAGGAGGTGGTGGCGTTCGTCCAGCTCAGGACGGGAGCCGCGGCGACGGCGGGCGAGCTCGCGGCGTGGGCCGCGGAGCGCGTCGGCCGGGTGCGCCGCCCGCGCGAGGTCGTGCTCGCCGACGCCCTGCCGCTGACGCCCGCGCTGAAGCTGGACCGCGCGGCCCTGCGCGCCCGCCTCGCCTAGGACCTGCCCCGCGCGAGGCCCGCTCGCTGGGGATTGATGACCGGTTCGGGGACTGTTCCTGCCTTCGCGCGTGTTGGATAAGGGTCAACCGTAGGAAGGGATGTCCGTGAACGACGGCCCGCTCATCGTCCAGTCCGACAAAACACTGCTGCTCGAGGTCGACCACGAGAAGGCCGGCGAGTGCCGGAAGGCCATCGCGCCGTTCGCCGAGCTTGAGCGCGCTCCCGAGCACGTCCACACCTACCGGGTCACGCCGCTCGCGCTGTGGAACGCGCGCGCCGCCGGGCACGACGCCGAGCAGGTCGTCGACGCGCTGATCAGCTTCAGCCGCTACCCGGTGCCGCACGCGCTGCTCGTGGACGTCGCCGAGACGATGGCCCGCTACGGCCGGCTGCGCCTGGAGAAGGACCCCGTCCACGGCCTGGTGCTCACCTCCACCGACCGGGCGGTGCTGGAGGAGGTGCTGCGCTCGAGGAAGATCCAGCCGATGCTGGGCGAGCGCCTGGGCCCCGACTCGGTGATCGTCCACCCGAGCGACCGCGGCAACGTCAAGCAGGCGCTGCTCAAACTGGGCTGGCCCGCCGAGGACCTCGCCGGCTACGTCGACGGCGAGCGCCACCCGATCGACCTGCTGCAGGACGGCTGGGCGCTGCGCCCGTACCAGCAGGAGGCGGCCGACGCCTTCTGGAACGGCGGTTCCGGCGTCGTCGTGCTGCCGTGCGGCGCCGGCAAGACCATCGTGGGCGCGGCCGCCATGGCGCACGCCCGCGCCACCACGCTCATCCTGGTGACGAACACGGTCTCCGCCCACCAGTGGAAGACCGAGCTGATCAAGCGCACGTCGCTGACGGAGGACGAGATCGGCGAGTACTCGGGCAGCAAGAAGGAGATCCGCCCGGTCACGATCGCCACGTACCAGGTGATGACGACCAGGCGGAAGGGCGTCTACAGCCACCTGGAGCTGTTCGACGCGCGCGACTGGGGCCTCATCGTCTACGACGAGGTGCACCTGCTGCCCGCGCCGATCTTCAGGATGACGGCCGACCTGCAGGCGCGCCGCCGCATCGGCCTGACGGCGACGCTGGTGCGCGAGGACGGCCGCGAGGGCGACGTGTTCTCCCTGATCGGCCCGAAGCGCTACGACGCGCCGTGGAAGGAGATGGAGAACCAGGGCTGGATCGCGCCCGCCGACTGCGTCGAGGTGCGGGTCACGCTGACCGACGAGGAGCGGCTGGCGTACGCGATGGCCGAGTCGGAGGAGCGCTACCGGTTCTGCGCGACGACGCCGTCCAAGACGTACGTGACCGAGGCGCTGGTGCGCCGTCACCTGGGCGAGCAGGTGCTGGTGATCGGCCAGTACATCGACCAGCTCGACGAGCTGGGCGAGCACCTGAACGCGCCGGTCATCAAGGGCGACACCCGCATCAAGGAGCGCGAGCGGCTGTTCCAGGCGTTCCGCGACAAGGAGCTGCAGGTGCTGGTGGTGTCGAAGGTCGCGAACTTCTCGATCGACCTGCCGGAGGCGTCGGTGGCGATCCAGGTGTCGGGGACGTTCGGCTCGCGGCAGGAGGAGGCGCAGCGGCTGGGCCGGGTGCTGCGGCCGAAGAGCGACGGCGGCGGCGCGCGCTTCTACACGATCGTCAGCAGGGACACCGTCGATCAGGAGTTCGCGGCGCACCGGCAGCGCTTCCTGGCCGAGCAGGGGTACGCCTACCAGATCGTGGACGCCGACGACGTGCTGGGCGGCGTCTGACGCCGACCGCGACCGCCTGGCCGCTCGCCCACCGAGCGGCCAGGCGTCAAGGTTGTCTCACGTCCACGAGACTCCGCGGGCCGTCGACATGCCAACCACCCCCCTCACTTGCGTACTATCACGCCGCATGCGACATACCCCCATGATCCAGCAAACGCACCTGAAATGCCCGAATTTTTCGGTATTACCAGGTTGGTCGCATTGTCGGGGAAATGCCAGCCTTTATGACTGGACGAGCATGCCTCCGAAGAACAGCACGCCCTCCGCGACTACCCAGCAGGCCACGCCCGCCCCGATCACGAAGCCGAACGCGGGCCCCTCGCGCCTGAACCAGGCGGCCAGCGTGCAGACCGCCGCCGCGACGGCGAACGGCACCGACGCGGCGGAGACCGCGCCGTAACGCTCGGAGCACGACGACGGCGACCCGCCGCCCGCGCAGAACGCCTCCACCCCCCACCCCCCGAACACGGAGAGCCCCCACAGCGCGGCCAGTAACAGGCTGGCGACCGTGGGAAGCAGGGGCGAGAATCCGAGCCGCACCTTCCCGTCGTACCCGCGTGGCGGCCGGTAAATGCTTTGGAAGCGTTGCTGAACGACCACTAAACTGGCGGATTCGCTGCCTGTTATCACCTCCGATCACTCGACCCGGGAGGCGCTTCCGCATGCCCGCACACCAGCTCGCTCCAGACATAACCGACGACCCCACCGACGTCCTCACGGCCGAACAGGCCCACCTGGCGGCGTCCAGGGCCGCGCTCAAGGCCATGCGCGCCCACGCCCAGTCCCTGTCGGCCGACGCCGCCGGCGACTGGGTCTCCCAGCAGATCCTCCAGGCGCTGCTCGACCAGCGCGTGGCCGCGCTCGCCGACCACCCCGACACCCCGCTGTTCTTCGGCCGCCTCGACCGCGCCGGGGGCGACGACCTGCCCGGCACCATCTACGTCGGCCGCAGGCACGTCCACGACACCGCCAGCCGCCCCCTCGTCATCGACTGGCGGGCGCCCGTCTCGCGGGCCTTCTACCAGGCCAGCCCCGCCGACCCCATGGGCGTCGTACGCCGCCGCCGCTTCGGCTACCACGGCGGCGCGCTCACCGCGTACGAGGACGAGCCGCTGGGCGAAGGCGTCGAGATCGGCCCCTCGAAGATCCTCACCGAGGAGATCGAGCGCCCGCGCACCGGCCCGATGCGCGACATCGTCGCCACCATCCAGCCCGACCAGGACGAGATCGTCCGCTCCGCGCTGACCCAGACCGTGTGCGTCCAGGGCGCGCCGGGCACCGGGAAGACCGCCGTGGGCCTGCACCGGGCCGCGTACCTGCTGTTCACCCACCGCGAGCGGCTGGCCAGGGCCGGCGTCATGATCGTCGGCCCGAACCGCGCGTTCCTGTCCTACATCTCCTCGGTGCTGCCCGCGCTCGGCGAGGTCAAGGTCGACCAGACCACCGTGCCGGGCCTGCTCGGCGAGCACGCCGCGCCGGAGGACCCGGCGGTGGCGGCGGTCAAGGGCGACGCCAGGATGGCCGCGGTGCTGGAGCGCGCGCTCTGGCTGCACATCGTGAAGCCGGACGAGGGCCTGGTCTTCACCAAGGGCGCCTACCGCTACCGGGTCGCCGACCACGAGGTGCGCGAGATCGTGGCGTCGCTGCGCGGCACGACCCGCTACCTGCCGGGACGCGCCGCGCTGGCGCAGCGGCTGGCCCACCTGGTGCTCGTCAGGATGGAGCAGCGCGGCGAGTCGCCCGACGACCGCGTGCAGGACGCGGTGGCCCGGTCGAAGCCGGTGAAGGCCCTGGTGGACAAGGTCTGGCCGAAGCTGACGGCGGAGCAGGTGCTCTTCCGCCTGCTGTCCGACGCCGGCTTCCTGGCGAGCGCCGCCAGGTCCGGCCTGTCGGCCGAGGAGCAGGACATGCTGCTCTGGCCCAAGCCGTACCGGAGCTGGAAGTCCGCGAAGTGGTCGGCCGCCGACGCGGCGCTCCTCGACGAGCTGCGCGACCTGATGGAACGCACGCCGTCGCTGGGCCACCTGGTCGTGGACGAGGCCCAGGACCTGTCCGAGATGCAGTTGCGCGCGCTCGGCCGCCGCTGCCGCAACGGCTCGGCCACCGTGCTCGGCGACCTGGCCCAGGGCACCACCCCCTGGTCCACCCGCTCCTGGCAGGAGGTGCTCAGGCACCTGGGCCAGGAGGAGGGCGAGGTGACCGAGCTGACGCTCGGCTTCCGCGTGCCGCGCGAGGTCCTCGACTTCGCCGCCCGCCTGCTGCCCGACGTCGCGCCCGGCCTGGCCGCGCCGAGGTCGCTGCGCCCCGGCCAGGGCTCGCTGTCGGTACGTCCCGGCGGCTCCGTCCTCCAGGCCGCCGAGGAGGCGCTGGCCAGGGAGGGCTCGATCGGCGTCATCGTGCCCGACGCTTTGGTGCCGCGCGTCTCCGAGGAGCTCGCGGGCCTCCCCCACACCGTGCTCGGCCCCGACTCGGCCGAGGAGGAGCACCGCCTGCTGGTCGTCCCCGCCACCCTGGCCAAAGGCCTGGAGTACGACCACGTCGTGGTCGTCGAGCCCGCCGACATCGTGGCGGCGGAGCCGAGGGGCCTGGCCCGCCTGTACGTGGTGCTCACCCGCGCGGTCACCTCGCTGACCGTCCTGCACGACAAGCCGCTGCCCGAGCAGCTCGCCTCCTGACGCGCCGGAGTCGCGCGGGGAAAGATCCGGGCGCGCTTCTAGGATGGGCGCGAAAGGACCTGGAAAGCACTAGGAGGAGGGACGCCGTGCCGGCACCGCTGCCACACGACCATCTGCCATCGGTCCCCGAGCTCACCGTCACCAGCGACGACATCCAGCACGGGGAGAGGCTGAACGACCTCCACGTCTTCAACGACTGGGGCATGACGGGCCAGAACGTGTCGCCGCACCTGCGGTGGTCCGGCGCGCCCATGGGCACCCGGGGCTACGCCGTCACCTGCTTCGACCCCGACGCGCCCACGGGCAGCGGCTTCTGGCACTGGGTGCTGTTCGACATCCCGGCGGACGTGACGGAGCTGCCCGCGGGCGCCGGCACGGCTCCGGAGTTCAAGGGGCTGCCGCCGGGCGCGGTGCACGCGCGCAACGACTACGGCACGAAGGACTACGGCGGCGCCGCTCCCCCGCCCGGGGCGCCGCACCGCTACGTCTTCACCGTCCACGCGCTGGGCGTGGACAAGCTGGGGGTCGGCGGCGACGCCAGCCCCGCGGTGGTGGGCTTCAACATCACCGCGAACACGCTGGCGCGCGGCTCGATCGTCGCCCACTTCGGGGTCTGACCGCCGCGCGCCGCCGCCGACACGCCGAAGGGCGGCCCGGGTCACGAGAACCGGGCCGCCCTTCCGTGTCATACAGGGCGAGCAGGACTCAGAAGTCCATGTCGCCGCCGCCGGGCATGCCACCGGGAGCGGCCGGGGTCTTCTCCGGCTTCTCGGCGATGACGGCCTCGGTGGTCAGGAACAGCGCCGCGATCGAGGCGGCGTTCTGCAGCGCGGAACGCGTCACCTTCGCCGGGTCGATGATCCCGTTGTCGAACATGTTGACGTACTCGCCGGTGGCGGCGTTCAGGCCCTCACCCGGGGTCAGGTTGCGAACCTTCTCCACCACGACGCCGCCCTCGAGGCCGGCGTTGACGGCGATCTGCTTCAGCGGCTCCTCGAGGGCCTTGCGCACGATCTGCGCGCCGGTGGCCTCGTCGCCGTTGAGCTCCAGCTTGTCGAACGCCTTGGCGCCCGCCTGCAGCAGCGCCACGCCACCGCCGGGGACGATGCCCTCCTCGACGGCCGCCTTCGCGTTGCGCACGGCGTCCTCGATGCGGTGCTTGCGCTCCTTGAGCTCGACCTCGGTGGCCGCGCCGGCCTTGATGACGGCCACGCCGCCGGCCAGCTTGGCGAGGCGCTCCTGGAGCTTCTCGCGGTCGTAGTCGGAGTCGGTGCGCTCGATCTCGGCGCGGATCTCGTTGACGCGGCCCGCGATGGCCTCGGCGTCACCGGCGCCGTCGACGATCGTGGTCTCGTCCTTGGTCACCACGACCTTGCGGGCGCGGCCGAGCAGGTCGAGGGTGGCGTTCTCGAGCTTGAGACCGACCTCCTCGGCGATGACCTGGCCACCGGTGAGGATGGCGATGTCGTTCAGCATGGCCTTGCGGCGGTCGCCGAAGCCCGGCGCCTTGACGGCGACGGAGCGGAACAGGCCGCGGATCTTGTTGACGACCAGGGTGGCCAGGGCCTCGCCCTCGATGTCCTCAGCGATGATCAGCAGCGGCTTGCCGGACTGCACGACCTTGTCGAGCAGCGGGAGCAGGTCCTTGTTGGCCGAGACCTTGCTGTTGACGATCAGGATGTACGGGTCCTCGAGCACGGCCTCCATGCGGTCGGAGTCGGTGACGAAGTACATCGAGGTCATGCCCTTGTCGAAGCGCATGCCCTCGGTGAGCTCGAGCTCCAGGCCGAAGGTGTTGCTCTCCTCGACGGTGATGACGCCTTCCTTGCCGACCTTGTCCATCGCCTCGGCGATGAGCGCCCCGATCTCGGGGTCGGCGGCGGAGATGGAGGCGGTGGAGGCGATCTGCTCCTTGGTCTCCACGTCCTTGGCCAGCTTGGAGAGCTCCTCGCTCACGCGCTCGACCGCGGCCTCGATGCCCTTCTTCAGGGCCATCGGGTTCGCGCCGGCGGCGACGTTACGCAGACCCTCGCGCACCAGCGCCTGGGCGAGCACGGTGGCCGTGGTGGTGCCGTCGCCCGCGACGTCGTCGGTCTTCTTGGCGACTTCCTTGACCAGCTCGGCGCCGATCTTCTCCCACGGGTCCTCGAGCTCGATCTCCTTGGCGATCGAGACACCGTCGTTGGTGATGGTGGGGGCGCCCCACTTCTTCTCCAGAACGACGTTGCGGCCCTTCGGGCCCAAGGTCACCTTGACGGCGTCGGCGAGCTGGTTCATACCGCGCTCGAGACCGCGCCGGGCGTCCTCGTCAAACGCGATCATCTTGGCTGCCATAAGGCTAGACCTCCCAGATGCAGGGTGGCTGTCGTGGACCGAGCCGACGCCCGCGACGGCAAGGGCCCGCATCTCCGTTCGGCAGACCCCGTCGTCTCGATCCGAGTCGTTGGCACTCTGCAGGACAGAGTGCCAACGAACTGTTTAGCACTCTACCCGGTCGAGTGCAAGCGAAGCGCTACCTGCCCGGCCTTTCGGCCCAGGTCAGCCCCGAATCCGAGAGGTACGGCGAGTCTGGCGAGGAACTCGCCGTATCCCGGTCGGCGATGATGGACGGCAGGGACGCGCGCACTGCGCCGACGCGCGACCTGCCCTGTGGATGACGGCGACGAATCAGACCGTACGGACCGACTCCGCCTGCGGGCCCTTCTGGCCCTGCGTGATCTCGAACTCGACCCGCTGGCCTTGCTCGAGGGCTCGATACCCGTCCATCAGGATCGCCGAGTAATGGACGAATACATCCTTACCACCGTCTACCGCGATGAAGCCGTAGCCCTTGTCCGCGTTGAACCACTTGACGGTGCCCTGCGCCACTTCCGACTCCTCTTACTGGGCTAACAGATCTCGCCCATTCCTCCGCGAGACCCGTAATCGCCGTGACTTATGGGGAAAACAGCCAGACGATCGTCCTCGACCATACCTGTGGCAAGGGGTTTGGCAACAGAGTCAATCAGCAAACTACCTATTTCCCACGAGCAGATTCGTTCAATGTTGAATTGGCCGAAAATGGAGAAGGCGCCCACAAGGGGCGCCTTCCACGGACGGGGAGCGGGCCGTCAGCCGCCCGCGACCGCCGGGATGATGGAGATCTGGGTGCCCTCGGGGGCCGGAGTGTCCAGGCCCTGAGCAAAACGGACGTCCTCTTCGCCCACGTAAACGTTGACAAAACGCCGAATCTTGCCCGATTCATCCAGAATGCGCGCGCCGATCCCCGGGTAGTCGGAGTCGAGCTTGGCCAGAACCTCACGAAGAGTGGCGCCTTCGCCACTCACTTCCGCGCTGCCGCCGGTGTAGGTGCGCAGGATGGTGGGAATCCGCACAGAAACGCTCATGGGTTTACGTCGCCTTTCCTGATTGTCAGACAGTCGCGCGGAACGCGTCGAGCGAGGGCCGGATCACGGCCGTGGGGGCGGCGTCCGCCGCGATGACGTCGAGCGTCTTGAGCCCGTCGCCGGTGTTGAGCACCACGGTCTCGGCCTCGGGGTCGAGACGCCCCGACTCGGCCAGCTTCTTCAGCACGCCCACGGTGACACCGCCCGCGGTCTCGGCGAAGACGCCCTCGGTGGACGCGAGCAGCCTGATCGCCTCGACGATCTCGGCGTCGGTGACGTCCTCGACCGCGCCGCCCGTGCGGCGCGCGATGTCGAGCACGTACGGGCCGTCGGCGGGGTTGCCGATGGCCAGCGACTTGGCGATGGTGTCGGGCTTGACCGGCTGGACGACCTCGTGGCCCGCCTTGAACGCGGTGGAGACCGGCGAGCAGCCCGCGGCCTGCGCCCCGAAGATCTTGTACGGGGTGTCCTCGACCAGGCCCAGCGCCACCAGCTCCTTGAAGCCCTTGTCGATCTTCGTGAGCTGGGAGCCGGAGGCGATGGGGATGACGATCTGCTCGGGCAGCCGCCAGCCGAGCTGCTCCGCGATCTCGTACGCGAGCGTCTTGGAGCCCTCGGCGTAGTAGGGCCGCAGGTTCACGTTGACGAAGCCCCACTTGTCGCCGAGCGGGTCGCCGATCAGCTCCGAGCAGAACCTGTTGACCTCGTCGTACGTGCCGTCGATGCCGATGAGCCTGCCGCCGAACACCCGGGCCATGGCGATCTTCGCCTGCTCCAGGTCGGCGGGGATGAACACGCACGCCTCCAGCCCGGCCCGCGCGGCGGCGGCCGTGACCGCGCCCGCCAGGTTGCCGGTGGAGGAGCAGGACAGCGTGTGGAAGCCGAAGTTGCGCGCCGCCTCGACCGCCATGGCCACCACGCGGTCCTTGAAGGAGTGGGTGGGGTTGCCCGAGTCGTCCTTGACGTGAAGGGACTTGAAGCCGAGCGCCCGGCCGAGGTTGCCGGCCTTGACGAGCCTCGTCCAGCCCGGGTTCATGTTGGGCTTGGTGGCCACGTCGGCGGGGACGGGCAGCAGCGAACGGTAGCGCCAGATGCTGGCCGGGCCCGACTCGATCTGCTCGCGGGTGACGTGGCCGAACTCGTAGGCCGCCTCCAGCGGCCCGAAACACTCGACACACGCGAAGCTGGGCCCGAGGGGGTAGCGCGCGCCGCACTCACGGCAGGACAGAGCGACGGCAGGACCAAAGTCAAGCGACATGAAGCGAGGCCTTCCCTCATCTTCGCCCGCGGCCACCTTGACCGCAGACCGGAATTGGCACCCTGTCCCGGTCGGCCTCGCCTGGTCGCGAGCACAAGCCGGGAGGGTTGCCGGGGCTTCGCAGGGCCGGTCCCTCCACCCCTCTGGATGAGCAATGTTCAGTTGTCGAGAAGGACTCTACCTGCAGAAGGCCGGAGAACAACCACCCGTCTCACCATCCGGGACAGCCCGTCTCACCGGTAGTCGTCTCCCAGCGCCGCCTGCACGTACTTGCGGGCCTGGTGGATGCGCGACTTGGCGGTGCCGAGCGGGATGCCGAGCTGCTCGGCCACCTCGTTGTAGTCGAGCTGGACGATGTCGCGCAGCACCAGCGCCTGCGCCAGGTCGGGCTTGTCGGCCTCCAGCGCCTCCATGGCGTCGAGCAGGTCGAGCCGCGACCCCGCGATGACGCTCACCCTCCGCGCGTCCGGCTTCTGCATGGGCAGCTCGTCGGAGCTCTGCTCGGCCGCCCTGCGCTTCAGCGAACGGTACGTGGTGCGCGCGCAGTTGGCCGTGACGATGTGCAGCCAGGTGCTGAACCTGGCGCGGCCCTCGAACCTCTTGATGTTGCGCGCCACGGCCAGCAGGGTGTCCTGGGAGGCCTCCTCCGCGTCCTGGTGGTACGGCAGGATGCGGGAGCAGTGGCGCAGCACGTCGGGCTCTATTCTCCGCAGGAGCTCGCCGAGCGCGCGATGGTCTCCGGCTGCGGCGGAGCGGGCCAGTTCCTCGGTTAGCTCATCAAGCGCCATGCCTGGGATCCTATGGTCGGAGGGAGCTTCCATGAACAGCGTCCTGGTGGCCTCGAACAGAGGGCCCGTCTCCTTCACCGTCTCCGAGGACGGCGAGCTGACGATGAAGCGCGGCGGCGGCGGCCTGGTGTCCGGCCTGTCCGGCGTGGCCAAGGAGCACGGCGTCGTCTGGGTGTGCGCCGCGCTGTCCGACGGCGACCGCATCGCGGTGCGGCGGGCACCCGGCGGCCGGCTCGACCACGCGGGCTACGCCACGGGCGCGCTGCGGATGCTCGACATCCCTCCCGCGACGTTCCACCGCGCCTACAACGCGGTGGCCAACTCCACCCTGTGGTTCGTCAACCACCTGCTCTACGACACCCCGAACGCGCCGAGCTTCGGCACGAGGTTCGCGCGCGAATGGGAGTCGTACCGCGACTACAACGGGGCGTTCGCGCTGGCGCTCGCCGAGGAGGCCGGCCCGCACGCGCGGGTGATGGTGCAGGACTACCACCTCACCCTGACCCCGGCGATGCTCAGGGCCGAGCGGCCCGACCTGCGCGTGGCGCACTTCAGCCACACGCCGTGGGCGCCGCCCGAGTACTTCTCGCTGCTGCCCGACGAGGTGGCGCGGGAGGTCCTGGAGGGCATCCTCGGCGCCGACCACGCGGGCTTCCTGACCGACAGGTGGGCGCGGGCGTTCATGGACTGCTGCGAGTCGGTGCTCGGCGCGCGGGTGGACCGCCGCCTGCGCACCGTCGTCCACGAGGGCCGCGCCACCAGGATCGGCGTCCACAGCCTGGGGGTCGACGGCCACGCCCTGTGGGAGCGGGCCTGCGAGCCCGACGTCGAGTCGCACATGGCCGCGCTCAGGCAGCAGGTGGGCGACCGCAGGCTGATCGTCCGCATCGACCGCACAGAGCTGTCGAAGAACATCGTGCGCGGCCTCATGGCCTACGGCGAGTTCCTCGCCGCGCACCCCGAGTGGCACGGCCGCGTGGTGCACCTGGCCTTCGCCTACCCGAGCAGGCACGACCTGCCGGAGTACCGCGAGTACACCGCGTCGGTGCAGCGCTGGGCCAAGGAGATCGAGGACGAGTACGCCACCGAGGACTGGGACCCTCTGATCCTCAACGTCAACGACGACTACCCGCGCTCGCTGGCGGCTTACCGGATGGCCGACGTGCTGCTGGTGAACCCGATCCGCGACGGCATGAACCTGGTGGCGAAGGAGGGCCCGATCCTGTCCCCGCGCTGCGCGCTGGTGCTGTCGCGGGAGGCCGGCGCGGCGGCCGAGCTGGGGCCGCACGCGCTGCTGGTCAACCCGTACGACGTCACCGGCACCGCCGCCGCCCTGCACCGGGCGCTGGTCATGCCGGAGGACGAGCGCAGGCGGCGCGGCGAGAGGCTGCGCGAGGCGGCCACCGCCCTGCCGCCCGACAGGTGGCTCGCCGCCCAGCTCGACGCGCTCGGCTAGCACGTCACATCCAGTCGGCGTACTTGAGGGTGTCCGGCAGTCCCGGCGTGTTCCACTGGTCCACGACGAGGATCTTCGACTTCGGCAGGTACCACTCGCGCTGCGTGAAGCGCGCCTTCACCGCGCCGTTCGAGTAGCTGACGCAGGTGGACTTCCACTCGCGGTAGGCCGCCTTGTGCCCGGGGCCGACCTGGCGCAGGCCCCTGGTGCCCTTCGGGCCGATGACCTCACCCCACTTGTGGTTGAACGGGCACATCTGCACGTCGGTGGCGGGGTAGTACGGCTTCTCGCCCGTGTAGGGAGAGAACGCCTCGTTGCCGACCTTGATGGCCTTCGGCCCGAGGATCCAGAAGCTGTCGCACTCCGACCCGCCGTAGCCGTCCTCGGGGTGCGCGCACTTGCCCGTCACCACGCGGACCCAGTCGGTGCCGCCACCGTGCACGACCCACTGGATCGGGATGTAGAGGGTCAGGCCGTTGCGGAGCTTCAGCTGCTGGGCGGGGGCGGCGGACGCGGGGACGGACGCGGCGGTGGACATACCGACGAGCGCCGCCGCGGCCACGGCCGCGACGGCGAGGAATCGCTTGCTCATGCGGCGAACGTATCGGCCACCACTTGCAGACCAGTCGCTAACGACTGAAAGCCGATGAGAGTTCCCGCAGGAGGGCGATCACGCCTTCCGGGCCGTCGACCACGATGTCGGCCCGCTCGGCCAGGGCGGTGACCTCGGCGGAGCCGCTGCAGACCGTCACGCCGGGCAGCCCCGACGCGCGCACGGCGTCGAAGGCGGCCAGGTCGCCCAGGTCGTCGCCGGCGAACAGCACCGACCGCGCGTCGCGCTCGGCCAGGAACATGCTGAGTGCGTGGCCCTTGTCCATGCCGGGCGGGCGCAGCTCCAGCACCATGCGGCCGGGCTCGACCACCAGGCCGTGCTTCTCCGCCAGCTTGGCGAGCGGGTCGCGCAGGACGGCCAGCGCCGCCTCGGGATCGGGGCTGCGCCGCGTGTGGACGGCGACCGCCCGCCCCTTGTCCTCGACGGTGACGCCGTCGAGGCCGAGGGAGTCGAGCAGCAGCGGCAGGTCGGCGCGGGCCCTGGGGACGCCCGCCGGGGGCGGGGGCGCGGAGACCCGGCCGCCCTCCCAGCGCTCGAAACCGTAGTGGCCGAGCACGACCAGGCCGGGCACCGCCTCCAGCCCTCGTCCGAGCTCCAGCGCCGTCGCGACGGGGCGTCCCGTCACGATGGCCACGGCCATGACGTGCCCGCCCAGCTCGGCGAGCACGGCGGGCGCGTCCGGGTGGATGACGGCGGAGGCGGGGTCTGCGACGATCGGCGAGAGGGTCCCGTCGAAGTCGAGCCCGATCACGGCGCCCGCCGGGTCGGTCAGTATCGCTTCCATTCCGGGGATGTTCTTCACGCGCGTGCCCTACCCAGCACGTCAGGGGCGCATGCCAAGCCGTCGCGCGGCCCGGTCGCGCCGGCGCGCGGACCGTAACCTGCGCAGCCGCTTGACCAGCATCGGGTCGTGCTCCAGCGCCTCGGGACGGTCGATCAGCTCGCCGAGAAGCTGGTAGTAGCGCGTGGCGGAGAACCCGAAGGCCTCCTTGATGGCCTGTTCCTTGGCGCCCGCGTGCCGCCACCAGTGGCGTTCGAAGGCGAGGAGCTCGAGATCGCGTTCTGTCAGGGGTTGGCGGGACGATTCCTGGGCAGCACTATCACCGCCGAGCGGTGCTCCCATGGTGTCCTCCTCAAAGGGGGCGTGGGGCGGTCACGCCACACGCATGCGGCCCGCAGCCAATCGTAATGTGCCAAGTGCGGGTGTTCACGGCGTAATGAGAGACGTACAGTCACGAGATGTGACCTCGTTCATCACCCTCCTCACCGACTACGGGCTGGAGGACGGGTTCGTCGCCGCCTGCCACGGCGTCATCGCCGGGATCGCGCCCGAGGCCCGCGTGATCGACGTGTGTCACCTCGTCCCGCCGGGCGACGTGCGGCGTGGCGCGGCGATTCTCTCGCAGACCATTCCGTACCTGCCCGCAGGGGTGCACATCGGCGCGGTCGATCCCGGGGCGGGCACGTCGCGCAGGGCCGTGGCGGTCACGGCGGGGGCACGGGTGTTCGTCGGGCCCGACAACGGGCTGCTGTCGTGGGCGGTACGCGCGGCGGGCGGCGCGGCGGCGGCGTACGAGATCCGCGACGAGGCGCACTTCCTGCGGCCGGTCTCCCCCACCTTCCCGGGGCGCGACGTGTTCGCGCCGGTCGCGGCGCGGCTGGCGCTCGGGCTGGACCCCGCCGAGCTGGGCCCGCAGGTGCCGCTGGACCGTCTGGTCACCCTGCCGGAGCCGACGTCGCTCATGCGCGACGGCGCCGTGGAGGGCGAGGTGGTGTCCGTCGACCGCTTCGGCAACACGCAGTTGTCGATCGCCGTGGGCGACCTGCGGGCGCTGGGCGTGCGCGTGGGCGACAACCTGGGCGTCTGGATGGGGCGGCGGCAGCTCACGCTGCCGTACAGGGAGACGTTCGCGGCGGTGCCGCCGGGCGAGCTGGTGGCGTTCGCCGACTCCGCGGGGCTGATCGCGATCGGCGTCAACTGCGGGGACGCGGCGCAGCGGCTGGGGCTCCCGCCGGGCGCGCACGTCCGGGTCTCCCCCAGCCGCTGAGGCCGCCCAATAGGGCAGCAAGGCCGACGAAAGCCGCTTAAACCTTATTACTCACCGTATCGGACTGTTTACCGAAGCGTCGGACCCGGCCGCTGACGACATGTCAGAATGCACGGACAGATCGGACGACCCCCTCCCCTCCCGTCGAGGTCGGCGTGTTCCAGCTGTCCCGCTCACCGTTCCCCGCCAGGGCCGCCCGCCCGGCCGCCCTCCTCGTGCTCGCCACGCTGCTCGCCGTACCGCTCCCCGACCTGGCAGGCGCCCCCGCCCGCGCCGATGACGTCGGCAGGGCCGCCCGCGCCGGGCAGTGGCAGATCGGCCCGCTGCGGCTGCGCGAGGCGTGGCGGGTCACCAGAGGCGAGGGCGCCCTCGTCGCCGTCCTCGACACCGGCGTGGACGCCCGCCACCCCGACCTCGCCGGCGCCGTCATCGAGGGCCCCGACCTGACCGGCACCGACGAGCGCCCCGACCAGTGGGGGCACCACGGCACCGGGATGGCGAGCCTCATCGCCGGGCGCGGCCACGGCGAGGGCGCCGCCTCCGGCGTGGTCGGCGTGGCGCCCGCGGCCCGCGTGCTGTCCGTCAGGGTCACGCTGGAGAGCGGCGACCCGCTGCGCGAGACGCGCCGCTCCTCGGGCGACGCCCTGGCCAAGGGCATCAGGTACGCCGCCGACCAGGGCGCCGACGTCATCAGCATGTCGCTCGGCGGCCGCGGCGGCGCGCCGGAGGGCTCGCCCGCCGAGGAGGAGGCCGTCAGGTACGCGCTGGCCCGCGGGGCGGTGCTCGTGGCCTCGTCCGGGAACGACGGCGCCACCACGAACAGGAGGAACTTCCCCGCCGCCTACCCCGGCGTCATGGCGGTCGGCGCGGTGGACAGGCGGCTGCGCGTCGCCCGCTTCTCCAACCGCCAGCCCTACCTGTCGGTGGTCGCGCCCGGCACCGGCGTCGTCACCGCCGACGGCGCGGACGGGTACGTGGTCGGCGACGGCACCAGCTCGGCCACGGCCGTGGTCGCGGGCATCGCCGCGCTCGTCAGGTCCGCCCATCCCGGGCTGTCGCCGCGGCACGTCCGCGAGGCCGTCGAGCGGGGCGTCAGGCGGCGGCCGCCGGGCGGTCACAGCCCCGCGTACGGGCACGGCGTGGTGGACGCGCTGCTCGCGCTGCGCGCGGCCGACGGGCTGGCCGCCCCCGCCGCGCCGTCCGGCGCCTCGGCGCCGCGCCCCCAGGGGGGGCTGCCGCCGGCGCGCACGGCGGTGCTGGCGGGCATGCTGCTGCTCGTGGCCGGGATGGCGCTCCGAGTCGTGCTGCGCAGGGACCAGCCGTGAGACGCCTCGGACGCGGGAAAGGCCCCGTGCGGACGGTCGTCCGCTCGGGGCCCTCTCGTGCCGTCGGTCAGCCGGCGTGCACCACGTCGTGCGTCTCGGCGAAGTGGCAGGCGCTCTCGTGGCCGGTGCCCGGCCGGATCTGCAGCAGCGGCTCCTGCTCGGCGCAGATCTCCTGCGCCTTCCAGCACCGGGTGCGGAAGCGGCAGCCGGTCGGCGGGTTGGCCGGCGAGGGCGGATCGCCCTGCAGGATGATCCGCTCGCGCTGCTCGCGCCCCTCGGGGTCGGGCACCGGCACCGCCGACAGCAGAGCCTGCGTGTACGGGTGCGCCGGCTTGTCGTAGATGTCGTTGTCCTTGCCGAGCTCCACGAACTTGCCGAGGTACATCACGCCGACCCGGTCGGAGATGTGGCGGACCACCGACAGGTCGTGGGCGATGAAGATGTAGGCCAGGTCGAACTCGTTCTGCAGCCGCTCCAGCAGGTTGATCACCTGGGCCTGGATCGACACGTCCAGCGCCGACACCGGCTCGTCGCAGACGATGATCTCCGGCTGGAGCGCGAGGCCGCGGGCGATGCCGATGCGCTGCCGCTGGCCGCCCGAGAACTGGTGCGGGTAGCGGTTGATGTGGTCGGGGTTGAGCCCGACGACCTCCAGCAGCTCCTGCACCTTCTTGCGCCGGTCGCCCTTCGGGGCGACCTCGGTGTGGATCTCGAACGGCTCCCCGATGATGTCGCCGACCGTCATGCGCGGGTTCAGCGACGTGTACGGGTCCTGCATCACCATCTGGATGTTGCGCCGCATCCGCTTGAGCTCGGAGCCCCTGGCCTTGGCGATGTCCTTGCCGTTGATCGTCACCGAGCCCGAGGTGGGCCGCTCCAGCGCCATCAGCACCTTGGCCAGCGTGGACTTGCCACACCCCGACTCGCCCACGATGCCCAGCGTCTCGCCCTTGCGCAGGTCGAAGGAGACGCCGTCGACGGCCTTGATCGCGCCGATCTGGCGCTTGAACACGATGCCCTGCGTCAGGGGGAAGTGCTTGACCAGGTCGCGGACCTCAAGGACGCGCTCACTGCTGCTCACCGTCGAGGACCTCCCTCCAGTAGTGACAGGCGCTGCTGCGCGTGCCGCTGATCTCGTAGAGCGGGGGTGCGCTGGTCACGCAGTTGTCCTGCCGGTACGGGCACCGGGGATGGAACGCGCAGCCTGTGGGCAGGTCGAGCAGGTTGGGCGGCAGGCCCTTGATGGCGTACAGCTCCTGGCCCTTGAGGTCCACCCTGGGGATGGACTCCAGCAGGCCCTTCGTGTACGGGTGGGCGGGCGCCCGGTAGATGTCGTGCACCGGGGCGTTCTCCACGATCCGTCCCGCGTACATGACCGCGATCTTGTCGGCGACGTCGGCGACGACGCCCAGGTCGTGGGTGATCAGGATCATGCCCATCTGGCTCTCGCGCTGCAGCTCGGCCAGCAGGTCCATGATCTGCGCCTGGACGGTCACGTCGAGCGCGGTGGTCGGCTCGTCCGCGATCAGCACCTCCGGGTCCAGCGCGATCGACATCGCGATCATGATGCGCTGGCGCATGCCGCCGGAGAACTGGTGCGGATAGTCGTGGACGCGCTGCTTCGCCGCCGGGATGCGGACCTTGTCCATCAGCTCGACGGCCTTCTTCATGGCGTCGGACTTGGACATGCCGCGGTGCACCCGGAACATCTCGCTGATCTGCCAGCCCACGGTGAACACCGGGTTGAGCGCGGAGAGCGCGTCCTGGAAGACCATCGCGATGCGCTGGCCGCGCACCTGGGTCCGCGCGTCGTCCGACAGCTTGAGCAGGTCGGTGCCCTTGAAACGGATCTCCCCCTGGGGGATGACCGCGGGCGGCATGTCCAGGATGCCCATGATGGCCTGGGCGGTGACGGACTTGCCGGAACCCGACTCGCCGAGCACGGCGAGCGTCTCGCCGGGGTTGACCGTGTAGCTCACGCCGTTCACCGCCCGCACGACCCCCGCACGGGTGTGGAACTCCACGTGCAGGTCGTCCACGGCGAGCAGCGGTTCGTCGCCCAGCCCTCCCTCGGCGGGCAACACCTCTGGCGCTGTCCTCTTCACGTTTCCCCCCTTCTACCTGAGCTTCGGGTCGAGCGCGTCACGCACGGCGTCGCCCATCATGATGAACGCGAGCACGGTGATGCTCAGGAACACGGCCGGGAACACCAGCGGCAGCGGCGCGTCGAGGAACCTGTTGCGCGCGTCGGCGATCATCAGGCCCCACGAGATGTCCGGCGACTGCACGCCCACGCCGAGGAACGACAGCGCGGCCTCGGCCGCGATGAAGCCGCCCAGGTTGATCGTGGAGACCACGATCACCGGCGCCAGCGAGTTGGGCAGCAGGTGACGGAACATGATCCGGCCCGCGCCCGCGCCCAGCGCCTTGGCTGCCACCACGAAGTCCTGGCTCTTCGCGGTGATCACCGCCGCGCGCATGATGCGGAACGTCATCGGCCAGCCGAGCAGCGCGAGCGCGAGGATGACCAGCATGATGCTGTTGGCCCTGCCGCGGAAGGTGGCCGCGATGAGCAGCGCGCCGAGGATCGGGGGGATCGCGAAGAAGATCTCGGTCACGCGCGAGGAGATCACGTCGATGGCGCCGCTGAAGTAGCCGGAGATGATGCCGAGCAGGCCGCCGAGCAACGCGGTGATCAACGTGGTGAACACACCGATCACGATCGAGTTCCGCGCGCCGTAGATGGTCCTGGCGTAGACGTCGCAGCCCAGGTTGTCCTTGCCGAACATGTGTCCGGCGCTCGGGAGCTGCCGCGCCGTGGACAGGTCGCACGTCCTGGCGTTGAACGGGTCGATCGAGGTGAACAGCGACGGCCAGAACGACATGACGAGCAGGACCGCGATGATGATCAGCGAGAGGATGAACATCGGCCTGCGCCTCAGGTCGTACCAGGCGTCGGTCCACAGGCTGGCGGGCTTGCCGCCCTTCTGCTTGCCCTTGCGCTGGCCTTCCTGCGCCGGGGGGACGACCTGGTCGGTGACCATGGTCTGCGTCTCGGGGAGCCCGGGTCCGACCGGCTGGGTTGGGTTACTCATAGCGGATCCTCGGGTCGAGCACTGCGTACAACATGTCGACGACCAGGTTGGCCAGGATGTAGATCAGCACCAGCACGGTCACGATGCCCACGACGACGGGTTGCTCGCGCAGGTACACCGACTGGAAGAGCTGGTTGCCGATGCCCGGCAGGTTGAAGATCGTCTCGGTGATGACCGCTCCGCCCATCAGGTTGCCGAGGTCGGCGCCGAGATAGGTGACCATGGGGATCAGCGCGTTGCGCAGCCCGTGCCTGCCGATCACCCGGCGTCTGGAGAGCCCCTTGGCCGTGGCCGTGCGGATGAAGTCCGCCCGCAGGGTCTCCACCAGGCTGGTCCTGGTCAGCCGGGTCAGGTAGGCGACTCCCAGTCCCGCGAGCACGAAGCCGGGCAGCAGATAGCTGCGCCAGCCGGCGAAGACGCCCGCGACGGGGAAGATGTCGGCTCCCGTCCACTGCTTGAGCTTCACGCCCAGCACGAGCTGCAGCACGAAGCCGGTCACCAGCGTCGGGACGGAGATCAGCAGCAGCGTCGCGGCGAGGATCATGGTGTCGGACGCCTTGCCGCGGCGCAGCGCCGCGAACAGGCCGAGGCCGACGCCGATGACCGCCTCCATGACCAGCGCCGTGACCGCCAGGTTCAGCGTGACCTGGAACTTGCCGGCCATGAGCTGCGAGACGGGGACGTCGGCGAAGTTGACGCCGAAGTCGCCGCGGAAGAGCACGCCGCTGATGTAGTACCAGTACTGCAGCAGCAAGGGATCGTTCAGGTGGTACTGCTCGCGCAGGACCTCCGCCACGGCGGGGTCCGGACGCTTGTCGCCGAACAACGCCGCGATGGGATCCCCGGGCAGAGCGAAGACGATGACGAAGATGAGTAGGGTGGCGCCGAGCAGGACGGGTATCGCCTGGATCAAGCGCCTGATGACATAACGGCCCATTCAAGCCCTCCAGTACATGACTTGGAGGCAGCACCTGGAATCCACGGTTGTGCCGGGCCCAAGCGGCTGCCTCCAAGCTCGGTCGTCCGAGGGGTGGGCGGCGCCGCCGCCCACCTCCCGAATGACGTCAGGCCTTTTCGATGTCCGCCCACTCAACCTGGTTGAGCAGGTTCAGCTTGACGTTCTTGACCTTGGTGGAGTTACCGAAGTTGCTCCGGTAGAAGTAGACCGGGATGTACGGCAGCTCCTTGATCAGGATGTCGTCGGCCTGCTGGTAGAACTTCAGGCCCTCGGCCGGGTCCGTGGCCTGGTCGCCCTTGGCCACGAGCGCGTCGAACTCCTTGTTGGAGTAGCCGCCGTAGTTGGAGCCCGTCTCGATGGCGCCGGTGCCGAAGATCGGCGTGAGGTAGTTCTCGGGCGACGGGTAGTCGATCGACCAGCCCATGCGGAACAGGCCCTTGTACTCCTTGGCGTCCAGGGCGTCCAGGATGCCCTGGAACTTCTCGAACGGCTTGGGCGAGACCTCGATGCCGAGGTTCGCGCGCAGGTTGTTCGCGACGGCCTCGATCCACTCCTTGTGGCCGCCGTCCGCGTTGTAGCCGAGCTCCAGCGTCTTCGGGCCCTTGGCCGACTCGTACAGCTTCTTCGCCTCGGCCGGGTTGTACGTGCAGGCGTCGCAGGCGCCCTGACGGTAACCGGGGATGGCCGGGTTGATGAAGTCGTCCGCGGGGGCGCGGGTGCCCGAGAAGACCGTCTCGGTGATGGTCTTCCTGTCGATGGCCATCGAGATGGCCTTGCGGATGTCCGGGTTGTTGAACTCGGGGTTGTACTTCAGCGGCACGCCGATGTAGCCGACGGAGGCGTCGGGCTCGTCGTGGTAGCGGTCGCCCAGAGCCGCCTTGGCGCCGGCGATGGCCGAAGCGGGCAGCGAGTCGTGGATGTCGAGGTTCTCCGCCTGGAGGTCGTTGTAGGCGGTCTCGGAGCTGGTGTAGACCTTGAACTGGAGCTTGGTCCAGTTCTTCGGCTTGGCGCCGGTGAACTTGTCGTAGACCGACAGCTCGATGGTCTGGTCGGTGCCCTTCTTGTAGGGCTTGTCGAGCTTGAACAGACCCTGGCCGATCGGCTTCTCGCCGTACTCCTGCGTCACCTTGCCGTCGGGGCCGAAGGCCGACTTGGGCAGCGGGTAGAACGCGGTGTACCCGAGCATCGTCTTGAACTGGGAGAACGGGGCGGAGAGGGTGACCTCGAGGGTGTTGTCGTCGACGACCTTGAGACCCTTCATCTCCTTGGCCGTCGGGGTCTTGCCCTCACCCGGGTGCACGTCGTTGTAGCCGTCGACGCGACCGAAGAAGTAGGAGGAGCTCATCGCGTTGTCCTGGTACGCGGCGAAGTCCCAGGCGCGCTTGTAGTCCTCGGCGGTGACCGGGGTGCCGTCGTGCCAGGTGTAGCCCGGCTTGAGCTTGATCGTCCAGACCTTGCTGTCGGAGGTCGTGATCGACTCGGCGGCCTCCTCGACGGGCTGCTTGTTCTCGTCGTAACCGACGAGCGGCGAGAACACGGCGGCGAGGACCTCGGAGCCCTCGGTCTCGGTGGTGTTCTGCGGGACCAGCAGCTCCTGCGGCTCTCCGATTTCCATGCGGACCGGCGTTTCGGAGCCGCCCGCGGCAGTGCCACCGCCGTCGGAGGCACCGCCGCCACACGCGGCAACCGCGAGGGCGAGCAGCGCGGTACCGGCGACGATCTGTGCGCCCTTAGTAACACGCATGGTGAAAAAATTCCTCCCTCTACAGGTGGGCGTAAGCGCTGAGCTGCAAGATCGTGAGCAGCCTGACGGGGAGTTCCTGGTATCCCCCCGGGTTTGGCTGACATGGTCAAACCAGCCGACGCCCTGCCAGTCGATCGCGACTATCCCTCACTACGTGCCACCAGCGAGTCTCTGGCGCGTTGCAGTTCGGTCACACGTACGCCTATCCAGCGTCACAGGCATAGGGCCCGTTCAATAGAGAACCGTACAAGACGCCCCAAAGGGGATCTGCCTGGACATGAACAGTCGATGAAAAATACCTCTTACCGGACACTGCTCGTGCCCTTACCACCCGACGCCGCCTGCCTGGGCTACGGTTGAGCGAGTCTTGAAAGAACGCTGGAACCAGGAGCCCCAACAGTCCGTCCAACTGTCGGCCGCACACCCGTGCGGCAGGCACCTCACCGATCCGGATCCAATAGAGTCCTTGCCATGAGCCAGCCGGAATCCGCTGTCGCGGACGCCCAGGCGGGCGGCCGAAGCGGGCAGGAGCCGCTGGCCAAGCTCGCCGAGAGATACGGACTTCGCCGCTCCATCGCGCGGCCGAGGTTCCCTGTCTATCTGCGCCAGCTTTGGGAGCGGCGACACTTCATCCTGACGTACGCCACCTCGCGCAACGTCTCGAAGTACTCCAGCTCGGCCCTGGGCCAGCTGTGGCAGGTGCTGACACCGCTGCTGAACGCGGCCATCTACTTCCTGATGTTCGGCCTCATCCTGGGCGGCAGCAAGAACATCACGAACTACCCGGCCTTCCTGCTGACCGGGATGTTCGTCTTCACCTACACCCAGCGCACGGTCACGGCGGGGGCCAAGTCCATCTCGGGCAACCTCTCGCTGATCCGCGCCCTGCACTTCCCCCGGGCCTCGCTGCCCCTGGCGTACACGATCCAGGAGCTCCAGCAACTCGCCATCTCCATGGGCGTGCTGCTGGTGATCGTGGTGCTCACCGGCGAGCTGCCCAACTGGTTCTGGCTGATGATCCCGCTCGTGCTGCTGATGCAGACGATGTTCAACATCGGCGCCGGGCTGGTCATCGCGCGGATGGGAGCCTCCATGCGCGACCTGAACCAGCTCCTGCCCTTCATCACCCGTACCTGGCTGTACGCCTCGGGCGTCTTCTTCTCCATCCAGGACAAGGTGGTCGAAGCCGCGCACATGCCTCAGTGGGTGGCCGACATCATGTACCTCAACCCGGCCGCCTCGTACATCGAGTGGATGCGCGACATCCTGATCGCCAGCCACAACCCCGAGTGGGGGCACAACCCGCCGCCGATCATCTGGATCTCTTGCGTATTCTGGGCGGTGTTCGCTCTCTCATTCGGCTTCTGGTACTTCTGGCGAGCCGAGGAGAGGTACGGACGTGGCTGAGCTGACCAAGGAGTTGTCACAGGTGAAGGGCGAGGAGCCCGCCGTCCGCGGCAAGGACGTCAGGGTGCACCCCAACCCGGAGCCCACTACGGGCAAGCGTCCCCTCGACGCGCCCACGGGCACTCCGACCGTCATCGTCGACGACCTGCACATCGTCTACCGGGTGTACGGCGCGGCGACCGACGCCGAGAAGGGCAACGCCGTCAACGCCCTCACGCGTCTGCTGAAGCGCCAGGGCCGCCCCCAGATGAAAGAGGTCCACGCCGTCAAGGGCGTGTCCCTGGTGGCCTACCACGGCGACGCCATCGGCATCGTGGGGCGCAACGGCTCCGGCAAGTCCACGCTGCTGCGCGCCATCGCCGGCCTGCTGCCGCCCCACGCGGGCGCCGTCTACACCGACGGCCAGCCGTCGCTGCTCGGCGTCAACGCCGCCCTCATGCGCGAGCTCACCGGCGAGCGCAACATCGTCCTCGGCTGCTACGCCATGGGCATGACCCCGGCCGAGGTCAGGGAGAAGTACGACGAGATCGTCGAGTTCTCCGGCATCGACGAGTTCGTCCAGCTGCCCATGTCCACGTACTCGTCCGGCATGGGCGCCCGCCTGCGCTTCGCCATCTCCTCCGCCAAGACCCACGACGTCCTCCTCATCGACGAGGCGCTCGCCACCGGCGACCGCGAGTTCCGCAAGCGCAGCGAGCAGCGCATCCGCCAGATCCGCGAGTCCGCCGGCACCGTCTTCCTCGTCGCCCACGACCTCAAGGTCATCGAGGAGACCTGCAACCGCGTCATCTGGCTGCACAAGGGCAAGATGAGGATGGACGGCGACCCGAAGGAAGTCATCTCCGCCTACAACAAGGGCTGACCCCGCCCGCCTTGTGTGAGCACCAACACCCGTGACACGCGGGGTAAAAGGCTGACGTCGCGCGCCCTGTTCCGCTAGCATTCGAACGCGGATTCGAACTGAGGAACGGTGATGGAGTGGGGGCGCGCGATGGGAGAACTGTCAGCCGCGATCGACTGCCTGGCCACCGAGGACGTGACGGAGATTCCCCCGATGCAGCTCGCCGAGCAGCTCCTTGAGCTGCACTGGCAGATGGCCAGGCTCCAGGCGCAGATAGCCCGCCGCACGGGCGTACGGCTGCCGTAACCAACGACACGACCACCCAAGCGCCGCCTACCCCCGGGGCCTGGCGGCGCTGCCACACCCCGCGGCCACGGAGGCTGGAACCTCAGGCCGCAGCACCGACGGGGCGAAGGGGGAAGAGGGAGGGAAGAAGGGCGAGAGCCCTGAAGAACATGGGGAAACGCCGCCGACCCCGGTCGGAGCCGGCGGCGCCGGACCGCGCAGCACCCCCACCCCGCACACCCTCCCCACCTCGCAGCACGTCGCCGAGCACACCACCCCGCAGTCAGCTACGGCTTCCCCGCCACACGAGGCTCCGGCCAACGCCACGGGACACCAGCCCAGCGCAGCCGCCCCGAAACACGGCGCCGCAGCCCAGCAGTGCCGGCCAGCCACCCCCAGTACGGCGCCACCGACCAGCGGCATCACACCCCCGCCCTGGATCAGCGGCGCGGCGAACAGCAGGGGCGCGAGCCCATGCGCCCGCGCCCCAACCGAACCCGCACAGATCCACCCTGGGCCGCGGCCAGAGCACGGACGGATCCACGGAGGCCCGGCCAGGGCGTGGACAGATCCACCGAGGCAGGGCCAGGGCGTGGACGTTTCCACGGAGGCCCGGCCAGGGCGTGGACGTTTCCACGGAGGCCCGGCCAGGACGCGGACAGATCCGCCGAGGCACGGACGGATCCACCATGGCACGGCCGGGGGACGGGGCGCATCCGCCCGCCCCTCCCCGAGACGCACCACTCCCAGGCGACTCCGCGACTCCCACGCGCTCCTCACCTGGCATGCGTCTGGCCTACGTCTGGCCTGCGTCCGGCATGCGTATGGCATGCGTATGGCATGCGTCGAATGCCACCGGCACTCGGCACCTCATCGGCACGGCGGCATGCCCGCCACTCAGCGACGGATCCAGCACCCCAGGACCCGTAGTCACGCCATCACGCCATCACGCCGTCGCCGGGCACCTGCGGCAGCACGATGACGCCACGTCCGGCACGTCCGGTCCCCGGGGCCCCGGCACCAGAGACCCCGCGAACCACCACACCGAACCCCGCACCAACGCCCCGCCACTCAGCCCGACGCCGCCTCATGACAACGGAGCAGGCCGCCTTCAAACACCCCCGGCACACGCACGCGCGATCACGCCGGCCGGTGTGGAGCAGGCCCCGGAGCCTCGACACCTGAAGCCCCCGGAACCGCCACACCGAACCCTGCGGCAGCGCCCAGCCACTCGGCACGACGCCATCCCGCGCCGCACACACGGCCTTCGCCCCCGGCACACACACGCGCGATCACCCCAGGCCAGTGCAGAACAGTTCGGAGGCCTCGACACCTGAGACCCGCACAAACCGCCACACCAAACCCCGCAGGCGTCCACGCTTGGAGCACCCAGTCACACCGGGATCACCGGGTCCCACAAGCGACCTTCCGGGACGTCCTACTCACGGCTTCCGGGACGTGCCCGCGCCTTCACCGTGCCTTCACCGTGCCTCCGGCACCTGGTGGCACGGTTCCCGCGCGGAAACGATCCGGGCAGGCCGCCGGCGCGACTAGGCTCTCGCCTCCCGCCGCGCCTCCGAACCGGAGACCGCAGCCGACGCGACACCCGTACGCCATCCCGACACGGCACCCAAGACCCGCCCCGGCAGGGCATCCCGAGGGACGCCCGAGGCCCGCCCCGACACGGCATCCGTACGGACGCCCCTGCCCCGGTCCGACACAGCGCCCGTCGCCCCTCCCCGCACGGCGTCCCGGCGGGCGTCCAAGGTTCGCACGGACTCCGAAGCCAGAGCCGAAGCCGGGGCAGGAGCAGGAGCTGGGGCGGAGGGCGGCTTTGGCACCGAGCCGCGCCCGGTCGCCTTGCCATGCCGCCCCAGGACGGCGGACCGACTGCCCTGAGACGGACCCAGGGCAACACCGGACCGACCGCCCTCAGACGCCATCCCCTGCCCAACGCCAGGGCGACCACCCTGAACCACCGATCCCTGCCCGCCACCAGGACGGCCACCCTGGGACGGGCCAGAGACAGCACCAGGCCTGCCAGCGCGGGACGGACGCGCGACGCTCCCGGGCCTGCCGCCATGCGACGGACCGGATACAGCACCCGGCCTGCCACCCCGCCCCTGCTGCGATTCCGAGACCGGCCTCATGACGGGGCCCGCATCCTGCCCCTGTCCCAGGGACGTGATTGGGCCCGCGCCCTGGCCCGAGCCCGACACACCACCCGGTCTAGCTCCCTTGGACACCGTCCCCTGCCCACCGCCAGGACGGCCAGCCTGCGACGAGCCAGAGACCGCACCAGGCCTGCCACCGCGCGACGGGCCCGAGATCACACCCGGCCGACCGCCCTGAGACGAGCCTGAACCGGCGCTCTGGCCCTGCCCGGAGGCGTCAGCTGGGCGACCGCCCTGAGGCACCGATCCCTGGCCGCCACCAGGACGGCTGCCCTGGGACGAGCCGGAGACGGCACCGGGCCTGCCACCGCGCGACGGACGCGACACAGCACCAGGCCTGCCGCCCTGAGACGGGCCTGAACCAGCGTTCTGGCCCTGCCCAGAGACGCCAGCTGGACGACCACCCTGAGGCACCGATCCCTGGCCGCCACCAGGACGGCCGCCCTGGGACGAGCCGGAGACGGCACCGGGCCTGCCACCGGGCGACGGACGCGACGCAACACCAGGCCTGCCGCCCTGAGACGGGCCTGAACCAGCGTTCTGGCCCTGCCCGGAGGCGTCAGCTGGGCGACCGCCCTGAGGCACCGATCCCTGGCCGCCACCAGGACGGCCACCCTGAGACGGGCCTGAGGCGGTGGTCGGGGTGTCGTCCCGGCTTGGTTCCGGGGCTGGGGCTGGGGCGGGGTTCTGGTCAGTTGCCGGATTGGTGCCGGTGTGGGTGTCCTGAGACGTCGCCTCCTGGCCTGAGCCGGGTTGGGCGACTGGTTGTCCGGCCTGGTGGCCCTGGCTTGCCCCCACCTGGCTCGGTTGGCCCTGGCCCTGGCTGGGCTGGGCCTGGGTCCGACCCTGGGTTGGCTGGGCCTGGGTTGGCTGGGTGGCCGCTTCAGTGGTGGCCTGGGGCGGGTCAGGGTCCGGGTCGAAGGTGGGGTTGGCAGGTCGGAACCGGGCCGGAGCCATGAGGTGTCTCACGGCAGGGGCCGGTCGGCGAGCGACACCCGGTCGGGTCGCCGGAGCCGGCCGAGGTGCGGGGACGGCGCGCGAGCCTTCGCTCTGCCGGCCCTTGCCTCCTCCGCCGCCCAGCCCTCCGAGCAGTCCGCCCAGCAGCCCCAGTGGGCTGCCACCTCCGGCCCCGGCGAGCGCGCCCCCACCGACCGCCCCGAGCGGGCCGCCACCTCCTGTGACCGCCCCAAGCGGGCCGCTTCCTGCGACTGCGCCGAGCGGGCTGCCACCTCCTGTAACCGCCCCGAGCGGGCCGCCGCCTCCTGCGACCGTCCCGAGCGGGCCGCTTCCTGTGACTGGGCTCAGCGGGCTGTGGCCGCCGGTTGGGGCGGGCTTGCCGCTTCTTCCGGTGGCCGGCCCCTGGCCGACCGGGACGCCGGTAGGCGTCCCTCGCTTGGGCGGGGCGCTGGTCGCTCGTCCCGGATCGCCGAGACCGGCGGTGGCCTCTCCTCCGTTCCCGGGAGCGCCCCTGAGCCGCCCCGGAATGCCGAGGGCGCCGACGGCCCCTCCGGGCGATCCGAGGACGCCGGCAGCCCCTTCCGGAGATCCGAGGACGCCGACGGCCCCTCTCGACGTTCCAAGAGGGGCGATGGGCCCTTGTGGAGTGAGAAGGGCGGGGATGAGGGCCGTGGGTGGGGTGGACAGCACTTCCGTGCCCAGCGGGGCGGACGCGGCCGTGGTCGCGGCCGGCAGGGTGGCTGTGGCCCCGGGAGTGGCTGTTCCCGGGGGCGGTTGCAGTGGGACGGTTGTCCCGGCTGCGGCTCCCTGGGGGCCGTTCGCAGGGGGGCCGTCCGTCGGGGTGGTTCCCGCGGTGGGGGCGCCTTCGGCGTGGGCAGGCGGCGACAGGGCCGCCACCAGCCCGAAGGCCGTGACGGCCGCCGCCGCCTTGACTGTTCGACGCATGATTGCCTTCCCGGCTCGTGATCGATCGCTCTCCACTGCCGTGGACGGGCGGATCGACAACCCAGAAAGCCGGCGCGCACACGCTATGGGCACCACAGGGAGCGTGCCGTTCCGGCCGAGCTACCCGAGCATTTCTAGCACCGGCGAACAAGGCGTCGCAGGCGCATGAATGCCCATGTGGAAGGGGTTTGCAGGTCGGTTACCGAGCCAACGGGAAAGGGTCGCGCCACGCGGCGAACGTGTTATCGATGGAATTTGTCTGCGATATTCGCGGGGTTCGGGAAAGGAGCCCGCACGGCCCGTGTCAAGGGTCGCGAAAACCGCTGTCGGCGGCCGCGCGGGCGTGGTATCCGGGCGTCCGGTCAGGCTGCCGGAGGAGCGGGTTCGTACGGGAAGTGGTCGGCGAAGGCCGGGCGCAGGTCGGACAGCCACACGGCCGACGGGTCGTACTTGGCGAAGAACGGCCGCCCGACCAGGGCGGGGTCGCGGGCCTGGATGAAGTGGAGCGCGAAGACCTTCTCCCCCGCGATCTCGGTGACGCCGTCGACGCAGACCTTGCCCGGCGTCGCGGACATGGAGGGCCCGCGCACGGTGCGGCAGAGCCCGGAGACGGACGAGTAGGCGTCCCTGAAGATCTCGTACGCCCGCCCGAGCGGCACCGCGAAGTAGTCCTGAGGACCGGTGTCGCGTTCGACGAACATGTAGTACGGGATGAGCCCCATGCGGAGTTGCCGGCGCCACATGCCGGACCAGACGGAGGGGTCGTCGTTGATGGAGCGGATGAGGGGCGCCTGGGTCCTGATGGTGGCCCCGCTGGCGAGTATCCGTTGGACGGCGGTCTCGACGCGGGACGATTCCAGTTCGCGCGGGTGCGAGAAGTGGGCCATGAACGCGAGGTTCTTGCCCGACTGGACGACCTGTTCGAACAGGCCGAGCGTGGCGTCGGCGTCGGGGTCGGTGGTGAAGCGCTGCGGCCAGTAGGCGAGCGCCTTGGTGCCGATCCTGATGGATTCGAGCTGGTCGAGTTCGAGCAGCGGTTCGATGTAGCGGCGGATGACCGGCTCACCCATGATCATGGCGTCGCCGCCGGTGATCAGAACGCTGGTGACCTCGGGGTGCCGCCGGATGTAGGCGACCATCCTGTCGATGTCGTCGGAGGCGAACTTGAGGTCGGCGTCGCCGACGAACTGGGCCCACCGGAAGCAGTAGGTGCAGTACGCGTGACAGGTCTGCCCCTGTTTGGGGAAGAACAGCACGGTCTCCGGATACTTGTGCTGCATGCCGGGGACGGGCTCGTTCTCAAGCTTGGGAACGTTGAGCTCCATCTGTCCGGCGGGGTGTGGGTTGAGCCGGGCGCGGATGCGGTTGGCCTCCGCCTGGATCTCGGCGTTGGGCGCCTCGGCCTTCAGCAGGTCGGCCAGCAGCGCGACCTCCTCGGCGGGGAGCATGTCCTCCTGCGGAAAGACCAGCCGGTAGATCGGGTCGTCGGGCGCAGCCGACCAGTCGATGAGTTCGTCCACGACGTAGGCGTTCGTCCGGAAGGGCAGCACCGTGGCGACGGCGCGAACCCTGAGCCGTTCGTCGTCTGCGAGCCCCGCGCGACGCAGGAGCTCATCCAGGTGCTTGGACGTGTACGCACGGAAACGCCGGGTTCCCGCTTCGTTCAAGATCACTAGGCCTTTCCCATCTTTTTTGTTTGATCGGATGTAAACCTCACGACCCCGTCGCGCGTCTACGGTCTTAATATCCGGACGCTCCCACGGCGGTTTTCGGTTCCGCCGGACGCCAAATTTCTGCGGAAGCAGCACGAACACTCGCGACATATCGCGTTTCGGCGTACACTCCTCACGTGACCGACGTTCCTGATCTGCGCGCCTCGGACACCGACCGGGACCGCGTGGCCGCGATCCTCGGCGAGGCACTCGCCACCGGAAGACTCACCAGCGTCGAGCACGCCGACCGGCTGGAGGCCGCCTACGCGGCGAAGACGGTGGGCGAGCTCGTCCCCATCACCCGCGACCTGCCCGAAGTGCCCACCTCTGGCGTCCCCGCCGGCATCGAGCAGCAGGTCATCGACTCCACGTTCAGCAAGATCGTGCGCAAGGGGCGCTGGGTGGCGTCCAGGCACACGAGGCTGTCGGCCAGGTTCGGCGCCCTGATCATCGACCTGTCCGACGCCGTGCTGCCGGGCAGGGAGATCACCATCGAGACCGACGCCCGGTTCAGCAAGATGATCGTCCGCGTGCCCGACAACGCCAACGTCATCGACGAGGGCGCCTCCGTCTTCGGCAAGCGCAACGTCACCGGCGGCTCGCAGGCCGACGGCCCGATCATCCGCGTCACCGGCAGGTCGATGTTCTCCAAGGTGATCGTCTCGCGCGGCGTCAGCGACTGGAACCTGCACTAGCGACTGGACGGCCCCGTACGGGGAACTAAGTGGGTCTGCCCTGGGGTTAGCCTGACACCTGCCTTGCCTACGATGCGGACATACCGAGCCCGCGTTCCGGCCAAGCCGTGGCGGCGGGCTCGCATGCCGTACGAGGTGATCAGTGTCAGAGAGCAGGCCCGTCGCGCTCGACGCCATGGGCGGCGACCACGCCCCTCACGAGATCGTGGCCGGTGCCGTGCACGCCGTGCGGGAGCGGGGGCTCTCGGTGGTGCTCGTCGGCTCGCCCAGGGTGCTGTACGAGGCGCTCGCCGACCACGACGCGACCAACGACGTGCCGATCGTACGGGCCGAGGAGGCCCTCGCCATGGACGAGGGGGCGCTGGCCAGCCTGCGCCGCCCCCGGTCGAGCATCGCGGTCGCCTGCCACCTGGTGCGCAGGGGCGACGCCTGCGCGGTCGTGTCGGCGGGCTCCACGGCGGGCGTCGTCGCCACGGGACGCCTCAGGCTCAAGCCGCAGCAGGGCGTGCTGCGCCCGGCCATCGCGGTCGCGCTGCCGACCGTCCCGACGCCCACGGTGCTGCTGGACGCCGGCGCGAACGCCGAGGTCAAGCCCGAGGCGCTGGTGCAGTTCGCGCACCTCGGCACGGCCTACGCCGAGCTGGCGTTCGGCGTCGAGCACCCCCGGGTGGGCCTGCTGACGATCGGCAGCGAGGCCGAGAAGGGCAACAAGCTCGTCAAACGCGCGCACGAGCTGCTGGAGGGCTCGCCCGGCGTCCGCTTCATCGGCAACGTCGAGGGCTACGACCTGCTGGCGGGCAAGGCGGACGTCATCGTCACCGACGGCTTCACCGGCAACGTGGCGCTCAAGACCATGGAGGGGGCCGTCCGCTACGCGTTCGGCGAGCTGCGCACCTCCATCGGCTCCGGACGCCTGGCCAGGCTCGGCGCGCTGCTGCAGCGCTCGCGCCTGCGCGAGCTGCGCCGCCGCCTCGACGCCGAGGCGCACGGCGGCGCGGTGCTGCTCGGGCTGAACGGCACGGTCGTCATCGCGCACGGCTCGTCGCGGGCCCCGGCGATCAGCGCCGCCTGCCAGCTCGCCGCCGACCTCGCCAAGGGCGGCGTCGTCGCCCGCATCGGGGAGCGCGTCAACGCCGTTCCCCGCCACCACAGGCGCTGGTGAACCCGTAAGGTGGTGAGGCGATCCACGAGGACGGGGGGTTTGCGTGGACGGCATCACCTCGGCGCACGGGCTCACCTCTGAGCAGGGGCTCACCTCGGCGCAGGCGGCGGCGGCGAAGACCAACCGCGTGCCGCGCCGGTCGAGCAGGTCGCTGAGCGCGATCGTCAGGGCGAACGTCTTCACCCTGTTCAACCTGGTCATCGGCGTGCTCTGGGCGCTCATCCTGATCTTCGGCGAGTGGCAGGACGGCCTGTTCGGCCTGGTCATCGTCGCCAACGCGCTCATCGGCATCGTCCAGGAGGTGCGGGCCAAGCGCATGCTCGACAGGCTCGCCGTGGTCAACGAGGCGCCGGTGCGGGTGCGCCGCGACGGCGAGGAGCGGCTCGTCCACCCGCACGAGGTGGTGCTCGGCGACCTGATCCTGCTCGGCGCGGGCGACCGGCTGCTGGTCGACGGCGAGGTCGTCAGGTCCGAGGGGCTGGAGGTGGACGAGTCGCTGCTGACCGGCGAGGCCGACCCGGTGCACAAGCACGCGGGCGACCAGGTGCTGTCGGGCAGCTTCGCCGTGGCGGGCTCGGGCGCGTTCGTGGCGACGCGGGTGGGCACCGACGCGTACGCGGTGAAGCTGGCCGAGGAGGCGAGCAGGTTCCACCTCGCCCACTCCGAGCTGCGCGAGGGCGTCGCGAACTTCATCAAGTACATCACCTGGCTGGTCATCCCGATCGGCGCGCTGCTCATCTACAGCCAGCTCAAGCACTCGGCCGACTTCGGCACCGCCATCACGGGCGCGGTCGCGGGCATCGTCACCATGATCCCGGAGGGTCTGGTGCTGATGACGTCGATCGCCTTCGCCGTCGGCGTGGTCAGGCTCGGCAGGCGCAGGTGCCTGGTGCAGGAGCTGCCCGCGATCGAGGGCCTGGCCAGGGTGGACGTCCTGTGCCTCGACAAGACCGGCACCCTCACCGCGGGCGGCATGGAGCTGGAGCAGGTGCTGCCGCTGCGCGACGGCGAGCCCGTGGAGGAGGCGCTCGCGGCCGTCGCCGGGCTCGACGACCACCCCAACCCCACCGCGCAGGCCATCCGCGCCCACTACCGCGACCGGTCCGACGGCTGGACGGCCCGCGAGACCGTCCCCTTCTCCTCGGCGCGCAAGTGGAGCGGGGCCGACTTCGGCGAGCGGGGCGCGTGGGTGCTCGGCGCGCCCGACGTGCTCCTCCAGGAGGGCGAGGGCTACCGCAGGTCGGCCGAGCTGGCCGCCACGGGCACGCGCGTGCTCGCGCTGTGCCGCGCCGACAGCCTGGCGACGCCGGGCGAGGGCGGCCCGGTCGAGGCGGTGGCGCTGGTCACGCTCAAGCAGCGCATCAGGCCCGACGCCCACGAGACGCTGCGTTACTTCGCCAAGCAGGGCGTCACGGTCAAGGTGATCTCCGGCGACAACCCCGAGGCGGTCTCCGCGATCGCCGTCGGGCTCGGCATCCCGGGGGGCGACCGCGCCGTCGACGCCCGCGCATTACCGGACGACGACGAGGCGAAGCTGGGCGAGCTGCTCGACGCGAACACGGTGTTCGGCCGGGTGACGCCGCAGCAGAAGCGCAGGTTCGTCAGCGCGCTGCAGGCGAGGGGCCACACGGTGGCGATGACCGGCGACGGCGTCAACGACGTGCTGGCGCTCAAGGACGCCGACCTCGGGATCGCCATGGGGGCGGGCAGCCCGGCCACCAAGGCGGTGGCGCAGGTGGTGCTGCTCGACAACAAGTTCGCCACGCTGCCGTACGTCGTGGGCGAGGGGCGCAGGGTGCTCGCCAACATCGAGCGGGTCTCCAACCTGTTCCTCACGAAGACCTTCTACGCGATCGTGCTCTCGCTGCTGGTCGGCGTCGCCGGGGTCATGTTCCCCTTCGCGCCCCGGCACTCCACCCTGGTCAACGCCCTGACGATCGGCGTCCCCGCGTTCTTCCTGGCGCTCGCGCCCACGTTCGAGCGCTCGAAGCCGGGGTTCGTGCCGCGGGTGCTGCGCTTCGCGGTGCCGGCGGGGGTGCTGTGCGCGGGCGCGGTGCTGCTGTCGTTCTGGGCGGTGCACACCGGTACGTCCACGCTGGTCGAGGACCAGACGTCGGCGGTGATCACGCTGTTCCTCACGACCTGGTGGGTGCTGGTGCTCATCGCCAGGCCGCTCACCTGGTGGCGGGCCGGGCTGGTCGGGGCCATGGCGGTGCTGTTCGTGATCGCGCTGTCGATCCCGTTCGTCCAGGACTTCTTCGCGCTCCAGCCCGACGACGCGGTCAACGATCTGATCGCCGTCGGCATCTCGCTGGTGGCCGCCGCCGCGATCAGCGTCGCGGTGAAGGTCGCCGGTACCCTTAGACCATGACCGACCCGCAGAAAGTGCTCACCGAGCGCGTCCAGCAGGCGCTGGCCGCGGCGTTCGGCGCCGAGCACGCCGACGCAGACCCGCTGATCCGGCCCTCCCAGTTCGCCGACTTCCAGGCGAACGTCGCGATGAGCCTGGCCAAGCGGCTGCGACGATCCCCGCGGGAGGTCGCCGAGGCGATCAGGGCGGAGCTTTCCGGCTTCCCCGGCACGGTCGAGGTGAGCGGGCCCGGCTTCCTCAACATCACGCTGTCCGATGAGTGGATCGAGTCCGAGGCGGGCCGGATGCTGGCCGACCCGCGCCTCGGCGTGGGCACGATCACGCCGGCCCAGACCGTCGTGATCGACTACTCCGCGCCGAACGCGGCCAAGGAGATGCACGTCGGCCACCTGCGCACCACGATCGTGGGCGACTCGCTGGCCCGGCTGAACGAGCACCTCGGCAACAAGGTCGTCAGGCAGAACCACCTGGGCGACTGGGGCACGCCGTTCGGCATGCTCATCGAGCACCTGCTCGACATCGGCGAGGAGGCCGCGGTCGCGCAGCTCGAAGCCGGTCAGGGCACCGAGTTCTACCAGGCGGCGCGGGCCAAGTTCGACGGCGACGAGTCGTTCAAGCTGCGCTCGCGGGTCCGGGTGACCACGCTGCAGTCGGGCGACCCCGACACGATGCGGCTCTGGCACGTCTTCATGGACGCCACCGTCCGCTACTTCAACAAGGTCTACGACATGCTCGGCGTCACGCTGACCGACGCCGACATCGCGGGCGAGAGCATGTACAACCCCATGCTGGAGAAGACCTGCGACGACCTGCAGGAGTCCGGCGCGGCGGTGATCAGCGAGGGCGCGCTGTGCGTGTTCCCGCCCGGCTTCACCGGCTCCGACGACCGGCCGCTGCCGCTCATCGTCAGGAAGAGCGACGGCGGCTACGGTTACGCCAGCACCGACATGGCGGCGGTCCGCTACCGGGTCCACGATCTGAAGTCCGACCGCATCCTGTACGTCGTCGGCGCCGACCAGGCGCTGCACTTCCGCATGGTGTTCGCCGCCGCGCGGATGGCCGGGTGGCTGCCCGACACGGTGTCGGCCGAGCACGTCCAGATCGGCATGATGCTGGGCAAGGACGGCCGCAGGTTCAAGACCCGCTCCGGCGAGTCCATCAAGCTGATGGACCTCCTGCAGGAGGCCGTCGACCGCGCCACGGCGGCCATCGCCGAGCGCGGCTACGACGAGGCCACCCGCGACGAGATCGCGCTGGCGGTCGGCATGGGCGCGGTGAAGTACGCCGACCTGTCGGTGAGCCACGACAGCGAGTACGTCTTCGACTTCGACCGCATGCTCGGCTTCACCGGCAACACCGGGCCGTACATGCAGTACGCCACCGCCCGCATCCGCTCGATCTTCCGCAAGGCCGGCCTCGACCCGGCCGACGCGCAGGGTCCGATCAGGCTGCCGGAGGCGGCCGAGCGGGCGCTGGGCCTGCACCTGCTGGGCTTCGGCGAGCTGATCTCCCAGGTCACCGAGGCCTGTGAGCCGCACCGGCTCTGCGCGTTCCTCTTCGAGACGGCCAGCCTGTTCAGCACGTTCTACGAGCAGTGCCCGGTGGTCAAGGAAGGGGTCGACGAGGAGACGCGGGCGCGCAGGCTCGCGCTGTGCCTGCTCACGCTCCGCGTGCTGGAGACGGGGCTCGACCTTCTGGGCGTCCCCGTCCCCGAGCGCATGTAACACCCGGTTGGCTCGAAGTCTCCCGTTCCGCCGTGGGCGCGCCTCCACCGAGGAGGCGCGCCCCAACGGCTAGGCTTTACGCGGTCATGAACTGAGGCCGAAATGGGGGAGTTCTCTGCCTTGAGCACGGACCTGACTGCGAACCCCCAGGCAGCTACGGAAGTCCACCGTTACGCTGAGGCACTGCTC
Source organism: Nonomuraea pusilla (assembly GCF_900109355.1). Taxonomy (GTDB): domain Bacteria; phylum Actinomycetota; class Actinomycetes; order Streptosporangiales; family Streptosporangiaceae; genus Nonomuraea; species Nonomuraea pusilla. Next base: position 39,358 of record NZ_FOBF01000001.1, on the reverse strand, counting down.
ACGCACCTGGCGGCGAACGGCACCGCTCCGCCCGCCGCACCCGGCTTCCGCGACGTCCCCGGTCACTGGCTGCCACCCGCGGTCGAGGCGCTGGTCGCGATCCTCGCCGGCGACGACCCGCTGGAGCCGCTGAGCAGGGCCGCGGGTCGCGACCAGCAGCGCACCGCGCTCTTCCTGTGCCTGGCGCTGGCGGTGTCCGGGCACGGCACCCGCATCCACGCCTCCTGGCTCGGCACCGCGTTCGGCGAGCTGTCGCTCGACCGTCCGGTCACCCACGGCCAGCGGGCGCTGTGGCTGGCCGCCGCGCGCGGCGCGTACGGGCCGGCCGGCAAGATCTTCGTGCTGCGCAAGCTGGACGCCCTCGCGGTGGGCGAGCACGCCGACCCCGAGCAGTGGGTGCAGGCGCTCATCCCCGGCGAGCCGGCGGTGGTGGTGCCTGCGTCGCTGGTCGACTTCCCCGAGATGGCGGAGATCCCCGAGCTGGCCAGGCCCGCGCAGGCGGCGGCCCGCCTGGGGCGGCTGCGCAAGCGGTGCGCCGAGATCACGTCGGCCCGGCAGGCCGACCACGGGAGCGGCGCGGGCGGCTCCGCCGCGGCGTCGGCCGAGGACGAGCCGGTCGTGGTGCTGCGCTCGCTGATCGGCCCCACGCGGCCGGCCGGTCCGATGGCCTCGCTCAACGCGTACCTGCTGGAGGACCTGCGGCCGGGGGCCGACCCGCATCTCGCGGCGATCGCCCTGCATGTGGCCGCGCCGATCCTGCGCGGCGTGGCGGAGGAGCTGGAGGCCGACAGCCGGCTGGCCCCGCCCGACACGATCACGGTGCCGCTGCTCGGCCACCGGATCCTGCTGCGTCCCGAGGGGCCCGACGCGGGCTCGCTGGAGGCCGCCGAGCAGGCGATCGTCGCCGAGGGCCACGCCCCCAGGGGGCGGCCGTGGACGGTGATCGCGCCGGCCGTGGCGGCGGTGGCCTGCCTGGCGGGCGCGGTGGCCGCCGGTGTGCTGCTGCTCGCGGTGGCGGGGGCCGCCCTGCTGGGTGTGGCGGGCTGGCTGGCCTGGCAGCGCCGCCAGGCCGCGGAGTCGGATGCCCGGTACGTGGCCGCGCGGGTCGGCGAGCTGAAGGAGCTCGCCGAGGGCGCGGTCTGGGCGCTGCACGCGTACGCCCGCGAAGCGGACACGCGCGCGAAGCAGGCCGCGGAGGACTCCGCCGAGCTCACCCGGCTCGTCCGTCGCGGCCCGCGCGCCGCCTAGCGCGTGCGGGCGGCTCGCCGCCGCCCGCCGCCTGCGGTCATGTCGTCTCGATCTCCACGTGCGACGGCGCGAGGAGGAACACGCGGTCGGCGATGCGCTCGATCCGCCCCTCGCAGCCGAAGGCCAGGCCGGCGGCGAAGTCGACCATTCTGGTCGCCTCGGGCATCGGCATGCCGGTGACGTCCATGATCACCGTTTGGCCTTCGCGGAAATGCTGACCGATCATCGGTGCGTCGTTGTACTTGAGCGGCTGGACCATCACGATGCGTGACGGGTCGACGTTCGCGCGCCACCGCCTGGCGGCCCGCTCGGACGCCGGCACGTACTCGTCCTCGTAGTGCCCGTCGTCCTCGTAACCGTCGTCGTAATGGTCGATTCCGCCCAGGCCAAGGTAGGTCACCACCTTGCGCACTGCCCCCATCGGCTTGTCCTTTCCTCAGGAACTCACCGTAATCGGCACGTCCCTACACATTGGACGGTAACCGACGATTCCGCATTCGCCACGCGACACGCCCAGGCCTAATTCCATTTTGTGCAGCTTGCAGCCCGCTTGCATCTGGATATCCGCCCCCCGTATAGAGTCGGCGACATGCGGCTCTTCACTGTAGACGCCTTCACCGACAAGGCTTTCCAGGGTAATCCGGCGGCGGTCTGCCTGCTGGACTCTCCGGCGAGTGAGTCGTGGATGCAGGGCGTGGCGACCGAGATGAACCTCTCGGAGACGGCGTTCCTCCACGGCGATACGCTGCGCTGGTTCACCCCCAAGGTGGAGGTCACCCTCTGCGGCCACGCGACGCTCGCCACGGCCCACGTCCTGTATTCGACGGGCGCCGCGAGCGGCCCGGTCGAATTCTCGACCGCGAGCGGAACGCTCACGGTGAATCGTCGATCCGACGACTTGATCACAATGGATTTCCCGGCCAAGGAAGTGACGCAGGACACTGTTCCGGCGGGCCTGGAAAAGGCGCTCGGCGCGACCCCCTCGTACGTGGGGAGGAGCGCGCTCGACCTGCTGGTGGAGCTCGACTCGGAGGAGACCGTGCGCGGGCTCGCCCCTGACGTCCGGGCGCTCGCGGCGGTGGACGCGCGGGGCATCATCGTGACGGCGCGCGGCACGTCCACGGATTTCGTCTCCCGGTTCTTCGCCCCGAACGTGGGGGTGCCGGAGGACCCGGTGACGGGTTCGGCGCACTGCGCGCTGGCGCCGTACTGGGGCCGGCGGCTGGGGCGGGCCGAGATGGTGGGCGCCCAACTGTCGGCCAGGGGCGGGCTGGTGCACGTCCGGGTGGACGGCGACCGTGTCCATCTGGCGGGCAGGGCCGTGACCGTGCTGTCGGGCACGCTGCACGTCTGACCGTCACCACAAAAAGAGCAGCTTGCCCGTTTTGCACGCATAAATCAGGCTACTCCCAATAAAGCTGGATTTAGTGGAAGAGCGCCCCTACCCGCGCGGCGCACCATCATGCGCCGAAGCCGCTACCACTTGCATCACCCCAGGTCAGGGCCGTGATCGTCAATGGTTGGAGAACCATCGGCGATCATTCGGTAAGAATGGTACGGCGCGGGGAGTAACCAACGACATAGCGCATATAACCGTTGCGTAGAACATGGCGTCGTCTGTTCACGGCGCCGCGTTCCGTCGTCCCGGGGTAAGGAAACGGGGAGTACGCTATGCCAGCAAAAATCACTAGACCTTTGATCCTCGCACTCGCCCTCGGGAGTGGGGTCGCGTGCGCCACCGTCGGACCGGCGACCGCCGCCGTCGGTGAGGCCACCGCGGTGGTCGCGGCCCCTGCGCCGTACCCGCCGCGCCCGCCGGAGCCGCCGTTCTTCGAGGACGAGTTCTTCGACCCGTTCGCGTTCTTCGACCCGGGCCTGTGGGCCGGCGGCCCCTGGGGGCCGGGCGGGCCGTGGGGTCCGGGCGGGCCCGGCGGCCCCTGGGGTCCCGGCGGACCCGGCGGTCCGGGTGGACCCGGCGGGCCGGGCGGACCGGGCGGACCGGGGGCGCACGCCCAGGCGGGCAGGGGCGAGCTGCCGTTCACCGGCGCGCCGATCCAGCCCCTGGCCATCACTGGCGGTGGCCTGCTGCTCGCGGGCGCCGCCGCCACGTTCCTCGCCGTCAGGCGCCGCCGCTCGTCCGGTGCCCAGTAGGAGCATGCGCGGGAAGAGCGTGCCCAGGAGCAGGAGGAAGCGTCTGCTGGTCGCCGGCCTGCTGTGCCCCCTCGCGGGCACGGCACTGGCCGGCGGCTGGGCGGCGCATCTCGGCCTCAGCGTCCACGACCACCTGCGGGCGGCCGCGGACGCGCTGGCCCAGGTACGCGCCGCCGGCCCCGAGGGCGCCGGCCCGGCGCTCGCCACGGCGCGCGAGCACGCCGAGCAGGCGCACCGCATCACCAGCGGCCTGACCTGGACGCTCGCCGCCCACACCCCCTTCGTCGGCACGGCGGCGACCACCGTCCGCGGGCTCGCCGACTTCGCCTCGCAGGTCACCGGCGTCCTGACCGACGTGCACCGCGCCGGAGCGCCCCTGCTCGCCGTGCGGCGCCCCTCGGCCGGCGACCTGGGCGGCCTCCTGACACACCTGGAGTCCGCCGCCCCCGCCCTGCACGACGCGGCCGGCCGCATGGACGCCGCCAGGGCCGGACTGGCCGCCACCCCCTCGGGCACCGGCCTCGCCCCCCTCGACCAGGCCCGCGACACGGCGCTGCGCGAGGCCGACCGGCTCAGCGGCTGGCTGGGCGCCGCGGACGACGCCGCCGCCCTGCTCCCGGACATGCTCGGCGGGCACGGCCCCCGCCGCTACTTCCTGGCCTTCCAGACCAACGCGGAGTCACGCGGCACCGGCGGCCTGGTCGGCGCGTTCGGCCTGCTCAAGGCCGCGGGCGGCCGCGTCGACGTCGAGCGGCTGTCGCCGAACAACGGCCTGGCGTCGGGCACGGCGCAGGTCATCGACCACGGCTCCGCCTTCCGCGCCCGCTACGGCGCGAGCGCGCTCTCCCTCCTCGCCAACTCGAACCTCTCCCCTCACTTCCCCTACGCCGCCGCCACCTGGGCCGCCCTCTGGGAGCGCCAGACCCACGAGCAGCTGGACGGCGCCGTCGCGACCGACCCGGTCGGGCTGTCGTACCTGCTGCGGCTGATCGGCCCCGTCACCCTCCCCGGGGGCGAGACCGTGAGCGCGGCCAACGTCGTCGACCTCACCGAGCGGGCCGCCTACGCCCGCTACCAGAACCCGGTCGAGCGCAAGCGGTACCTCATCGGGATCGCCTCCGCCGTGAGCGAGGCGCTCACCCGGGCCCGCCCGGAGCCCGGCGCGCTGCTGTCCGTCCTGACGCAGCTCGTGGAGGAGCGCAGGATCCAGGTCTGGAGCCGCAGGGAGGACGAGCAGCGGCGCCTGGCCGCGACCCCGCTCGGCGGCGTCCTCCCGGACACGCCCGGCCCGTACGCGGGGCTGATCGTCAACAACTCCGCCGGGACCAAGCTCGACTACTACCTCGACCGCTCGCTGGAGTACCACCTCGGCCCCTGCAGGACCGGCGGCCAACGCCTCGCGTACGTACGGGTCCGGCTGACCAACGGCGTGCCGCCCGTGCGGCTGCCCACGTACGTCACCGACCGGCTCGACGACCCCGGCGGCTCGCACCCGACCGGCTCCAACCTGCTCTGGGTGTCGTACTACGCCACGCCGGGAGCGCAGCTCGCGGGCGCCCGGCTCGACGGCGAACCAGAGCCGGTCATCAAGGAGGTGGAGCGGTCGCACCCGGTCTACTCCAAGGTGATCGAGCTCGCGCCCCGCCAGACGAGGACGCTGGAGTTCATGCTGCTGGAGCCCGCCTCGGCGGCGCAGCCGCGGACCCCGGTGCAGCCGCTCGTCCGCGGCCAGCAGACCCGGATCACGCGGGACGACACGGGCTGCCCCTTCGCCCTGCCGCAGGCCGACCGGTGAGCGGGCCGGTCGACAGAAGGTAAACAGCGGCGCGTACAGCCTGGCCGCCCGTGGCCCGCCTCCTATCGTCGCAGCATGGTGTCGACGTCCTGGGAGAGGTTCCACATCCTGTTCGTGTGCACGGGGAACATCTGCCGCTCCCCCATCGCGGAGCGGCTGGCCCGCGCGGCGCTCGGCCCGCCGTTCGTCGTCACGAGCGCGGGCACGCACGCGCGGCCCGGACTGGAGATGGCGCGGGGCGCGCAGGACGTGCTCCGCCGCCTGGGCCTCGACGCGGACGGCTTCGTCTCCAAGCCGCTGACGCCGGAGCTGCTGGCGGAGGCCGACCTGGTGCTGACGGCGGCCAGGGAGCACCGGGCCGAGGCGGTGTCGCGGCTCCCTCGGGTCGCGCCCCGGGTGTTCACCATCACCGAGTTCGACGCGCTGACGGGCATGGTCCAGCGGGACCTGCTGGCCGGGCACCGCGACGCGGTGCCGAGGGCGCGGGCGCTGGTCGAGCAGGCGGTCGGCCTGCGCGGGCTGGTCCGCGTGGACCAGCCCGACATCGCCGACCCGATCGGCCGCTCAGGGCGGGCCTACCGGGCGGCGGGGCGGGCGATCCACGGGGCGCTCACGGTCCCGCTCGCGCTGCTCAGGTCCTCGCCGCTGTCGTGACCCGCTCGCCGGCCTTGGGCGTCTCCGGCTCGTACCCGTAGCCGTATCCGTAGCCGTGGTAGCGGTCGGCCTTGGCCGGCACGAAGTTCAGGACGGTGCCGACGATCCTGGCGTTGATGGAGTCGAGCTGCTGCGCGGCGCGCTGGACGTGCTCCTGCCTGGTCTTGCCGTACCGGGCGACCAGCAGGGTGCCGTCGCAGACGGCGGCGAGCGTCGCGGCGTCGGTGACGGGCAGCAGCGGCGGCGCGTCGATGATCACCATGTCGTACTCGGCGGTCAGCCGGTCGAGCACCTGGCGCATGGTCTGCGAGCCGAGCAGCTCGCTCGGGTTCGGCGGCACCTGGCCGGAGGGCAGGACGTGCAGGCGCGGGTTGCCCCAGGACTGGACGACGTCGTCGAGCTTCTCCCTGCCGATGAGCACGTCCGTGAGGCCCACCGCGCCCTCGATGCCGAGGTAATCGGGCACGGACGGCCGCCGCAGGTCGCCGTCGACGAGCAGCACCCGCCACCCCGACTGGGCCAGGGTGATGGCGAGGTTGCACGAGGTCGACGACTTCCCCTCGCCGGCCAGGCAGCTCGTGACGACGAGCGACCTCGGCTGCCGGTCCACACCGATGAACTGCAGGTTGGTCCGGAGCGCGCGGAACGCCTCGGCCCTGCTGGAGCGCCCGCCCGCGCGCAGGATGAGGGGCTGGCGCCTGGCCGCCCGCTCGTACCCGATGACGCCCAGCGTGGAGCTCCCCGCGGTGGCCTGCAGCACCTCGGTGTTCTTGACCGTGGTGTCGAGATGGTCGCGGATCAGCAGCGCGCCCGTCGTGAGGATGAACGCGAGGAGGACGCCCACCAGCAGGTTGAGCTCCGGCCTCGGGCTGACGGGCAGGCGCGGGACCTCCGCCTGGTCCACCACCGACACCTTCACGGTGGGCCTGCTCTGCGGCGTGGGCCGTTCGAGCTGGTCGATGAGCTGCGAGAACTTCGTCCCGAGCGCGTTGGCCAGGGCCGCGGCCTGTGCCGGGTCGTAGTCGGTCACGCTCGCCCGCAGCAGCACCGTGCCCGGCACGACCTCGGCGGAGATGCGCGACTGCACGAGCCCTACGTACTCGGGGCGGGTGATCTGGCTGACGACGCGGCGGCTGGACAGCAGGGTGGCGTACGACTGCACCCGCTGCTGCGACAGCATGCCCGCCTGGTAGGCGGCGGAGATGCTGCCCTCCTTGTCCTGGCCGGAGACGAGCATGGAGATCGTCGCGACGTACTTGGGCGGCGTGTTCGCGGTGACCAGCGCCGCGGCGCCCGCTCCGATGACCAGCGAGATCAGAAGGACCGACCAGTTCCTGCGGATGAACTGGGCGTAATAGAGCAGATCCACTGGATCAACGCCGCCTTTCTCGGATTCTCGGAGAAGTCTTGCGGGGTGTGGCGGGCGGGTAGACCTTCACGCTCTGGAACAGCGTGACGAGCACGAAGGCCGTGCCGGCCGCGATGATCGTCACCGCGAGCGGCGGCATCCAGCCCAGCGTCATCGTCAGGCACAGCCCGCAGGCGGCGGCCGCCATCAGGCCGAGCGCCGACGCCACCAGGCGGACGCTCAGCCCGATCTTGCGCATGCGGTGCGAGACGTGGTCGGTGCCGCCGAGCAGCGGCGAGCGTCCCGCCCGCAGGCGGGACAGGAACACGACGCCGGTGTCCACGGTGGCGACGAACGTCGGAAGGAGCAGCCCGGCGGCGACGGTGTCCCACGTGTGCCCGCTGATCAGGAACACCGCCGAGCAGGTCAGCACGAACCCGATGAACAGCGACCCCGAGTCGCCCATGAACGTCTTCGCCGGAGCCCAGTTGTGCGGCAGGAAGCCGATGCCGGCGCAGGTGAGCACCACCAGGAGCAGCGCCAGCGCCGGCTCGCCGGCCGCGAACGCCATGATCGCGAGGAAGGCGGCGGTGACCGTGGCCACCGCGCCGAGGACGCCGTCCATGTTGTCGAGCAGGTTGAACGAGTTGGCCATGACGACGATCCACACCACCGTGAGCGGCAGGTCCAGCCAGTCGCCTGCCAGGTGGACGTGGACGCCGGAGAGCACGACCCCCGTCGCGGCCACCGTCTCGACGACGAGCCTGGTGACCGGCGGCAGCGGCCTGATGTCGTCGATCAGGCCGAGCAGGGCCACGATCGCGGCCGCCATGAGGATCGCGGTGATCCTGATGTCGGCGAAGCCGAGCACGGCGACGGCGGGCACGAGCGTGCCGAGCGCGATCGCGATGCCCCCCACGTACGGCGTGGGACGGGCGTGCGCCTTCTTCGCGCCCGGCCGGTCGGTCATCCCCCACCGCAGCGCCAGCCGCCTCAGCGGCACGATCGTCAAGCCGCAGATGAGCGAGGCCCCCGCTCCCGCGGCGACGGCGGTCGCCGCGCTCACCGGAGGGTCGCCGCGAGCTCTTCGCGGGCTTCCTTGACGACCTCGGTGAGGATCTCGTCGAGGGTCCGGCGCGGCGTCCAGCCGGTGAGCTCGCGGATCCTGGTCGTGTCGGGGACCCTGCGCCGCATGTCCTCGAACCCCCGCCGGTACGCCTCCGCGTAGGGGACGAGCTCGATCTCCGACGACGACCCCGTGTGCTCGACGACGAGCCTGGCCAGGTCGAGGATGCTCACCTCCTGCGCCGAGCCGATGTTGAACGTCCGCCCCACCGCGGCGTCGCTGTCAAGGAGCAGGAGCAGCGCCTCGACGACGTCCGCGACGTGCGCGAAGCAGCGGGTCTGGCTGCCGTCGCCGAAGACCGTGAGCGGCTCGCCGTTGATGGCCTGCCGTACGAGGCGCGGGATGACCATGCCGTACGCGGCGCTCTGCCGCGGGCCGACCGTGTTGAACAGCCGCACCACGACCGTCGGCAGGCCGCGCTCCCGGTGGTAGGCGTTGGCGAGGATCTCGTCCACCGCCTTGGCCGTGCTGTAGGACCATCTGGCGATGGCCGGGCTGCCGAGGACGCGGTCGGCGTCCTCCCTCAGCGGCCCCGAGCAGTTCTTGCCGTAGATCTCGCTGGTGCTCGCGATCAGCGTCTTCTTCCTGTAGCGGTGCGCCGCCTCGATGACGATCTCGGAGCCGCGGATGTTCGTCGTGAGGCAGCGCAGCGGCTGCTCGACGATCAGCCTGACGCCGACGGCCGCCGCCAGGTGGACGACCACGTCGCACTGGTTGACGAGCTCGTCCACCACCAGCTCGTCCAGGACGGAGCCGTGCACGAAGCGCAGGCGCGGGTGCGACGGGAGGTTCTCGAACCGGCCCGTGGAGAGGTTGTCCAGGACCAGCACGGAGTCACCGCGGGCGAGCAGCGCGTCGGTCAGGTGCGAACCGACGAACCCGCTGCCTCCCGTAATCAGATAGGTCCTTGCTGCTGCTTCGCTCACAGGTTTCCCCTTGTCACGTGTGCGGAGAGGTACATGCCGGGGCGGGGCCGCGCGTCAGGCACGCGGGCCCGGATCCGACGCCGCCGCCCCGGCGAACCAGGCCGCCGTCATGCGGAGTCCTTCTTCCAGCTCCATCGGGCGGACGTCGGGGAACAGCTCGCGCACCAGGTCGGGCGCCGCCTGCGACTCCTTGATGTCGCCGATCCTGGGGGGCAGGAACACGGCCTCGATCGGGCGGCCCAGCACCTCGCTGAGCACGTCCTTGAGCCGGAGCAGTGTCACGCGCGTGCCGAAGGCGAGGTTCACCGGCCGCGGGCTGGTGGTCCTGTGCACCACCGCCTCGGTCAGCACCTCGGCCACGGATCCCACGTAGGTGAAGTCCCTCGCCTGGCGTCCGTCTCCGTAGATCGTGACGGGGCGGCCGGCCAGGGCGGCGGAGACGAAGGCCGGCACGACCGCCGCGTAGGCGTGGCCGGCGGGCTGGAGCGGGCCGTACACGTTGAAGAAGCGGAAGGCGAGGACGGGCAGCTCGAAGCAGGCGCCGTACGCCAGCGCGTACGCCTCACCCGCCAGCTTGCTCGCGCCGTACGGGCTGAGCGGCCGCGTCGGCAGGTCCTCGTGCTTGTGCTCCTCGGGCCGGTCGCCGTAGACGGAGGACGACGAGGCGAGGACGACGTGCGTGCGGGCCTCCCTGCACGCCTCCAGCACGTTGAGCGTTCCTGTGGCGTTGACGGCGTGGGTGGCGGCCGGGTCGGCGAGCGAGCGCGGCACCGACGGGCGGGCGGCCAGGTGCACGACGGTGGAGACGCCGCGCACGAGCTCCCTGAGGACGTCGGGGTCGAGGATGCTGCCCTTGACGACGTCCGCCTCGACGCCTTCGAGGTTGGCGAGGTCTCCGCTGCTGAGGTCGTCGAGGACGGTGACCCTGCCGATCTCGGGCCGGGTGGCGAGGGCGCGGCACAGGTTCGCGCCGATGAACCCCGCCCCGCCGGTTACCAGTACGTTCATGTGCTCATCCCTTCGCGGCGGATGCCGGGTCGGAGGCCGGGTCGTCAGCCGGGCCGTCAGGCTTGGCGAGCCGGGACCGGCCGAGGGTTCTGTAGAGGGCCTGCGTGTCGGCGGCCAGGCGCTCGACGGAGAACGCGCTGGTCGTCCAGCTCCGGGCGTCGTCCCCCATGCGCGCCGCGAGCGGCGGGTCGCCCAGGAGCCGTACGACGTGCTCGGCCAGTTCGAGCGCGTCGGTCCCGGCGAGCAGGCCGGTCTCGCCGTCCTTGACGATCTCGGCGACGCTGCCGACCCGGGTGGAGACGGCGGGGCGGCCCGCCATCCCGGCCTCGATGAGCGTGAGCGGGGTGCCCTCGTTGTCGGAGGTCAGCAGGACGACGTCGGCGGCGGCGTACACGGTCTCGACGTCCTTCCTCCAGCCGAGGAGGTGGAAGGCGTGCCGCATCGGCTCGACGTCGCGTTCGAACCGCTCGCGCAGTTCGCCGCCGCCGCAGACGGCGAAGCGGCAGTCGGGGACGCGCTGGAGCACGGCCCTCGCGACGGCCGCGAGCCGGTCGGGCCGTTTCACCCCGGTGAGCCGGCCGACGAAGGCCACGACGGGGGCCTCCTGGTGGAGGCCGAGGAGGCTCCGGGCGCTGGCCCGGTCGGGGACGGGGCCGATGCCGACGCCGGGCGCGATGACGACGTACTGGTCGGGGCGGCCGATACCGGCGGCGAGGAGGTCGTCGCGCACGCGGGCGCCGACGGTCACGAGCCGGTCGGTGCCGCCGGCGAGCAGGCGCTCGAAGCGGATGTAGGCCCAGCGTTTGGGCCCGGAGAAGTAGCCGTGGAGCAGGTGCCCGTGGAAGACGTGCATCGTGGCGGCCCTGACGCCGGACAGGCGGACGGCCACGCGGCCGAGCGCTCCCGCCTTGGCGGTCCTGGTGTGGACGACGTGCGGCCTGAAGGCGCGCAGCTCGGCGACGATCCGCATGAGGGCGCGCTGGTCGTCGAACGGCTTGACCGACCGGCCGAGCCCGGGGACGACGTGGACGGGGACGCCTGCCTCCTTCAACGCCAGGTGGTCGCCCTCGCCGGCGTCGACGTGGCCGGTGTAGAGGCGGTGGTCGAACTCCTCGCGGTCGAGCGCCCTGGAGAGCCCTGTCACCTGGGTGGCGGGGCCGCCCACGTTCATCCGCGCGATGATCTCCATCACGCGGATCCGGTTGTCCGGCTTCATTCGGGCTCCTCCGTCAAGGTCTAACTCACGTCGGAGAAGCTAGCCACGCCACTGTGCCGCCCCGGGGGACGGCGTCACCGAAGTGGTGAAATGTTTTCCCACTCCCTACCTGAATCTGATCGAGCGCCGACAGGGCATGCCAGATTCGTCGCACTTCATCGGGATGTTCGGTGGCGGGATGTGCAAAAGAGCGCGGAAAAAAGATGCGCAAGCGGAGGTAATCGCCACGCCATACCCGCCCTGCACGAGGGATGCCCGGCCTTTCCGCCGCTACCGTCGCTTCCGACCAGCGCATCACCGGTGATCGGCGAAGCCGCCCCAGCCGTATGACCTGGAAACGACCCGAGGTGGCTCCCACATGCAATATTTCATCGTTTTCGTGGCGGCGGTGGTGCTCGTCCTGCTCGCCAGGGGCGCCCTGGGGCCGGCCGCGGCGCGGCGGGCGGTTCCCGTGCTGCTCCTGGCCTTCGCCCTGCGACTGGTCGTGCACGTCCTGGTCATCAGGAGCGGCGCGCTGGATTACGGCGGCGACAATTTCGAGCACGAGTCGCGGGCGATGGAGATCGTCTCCCTGTGGGAGCGCGAAGGCATCCGATATGTCACTTCAGATGACATCAAATCGCTTTATTCCGTGACGGTGCCGTACCACATCTTCGCCGCCGTCATCTATCTCTGCGGCGGCCCCGCCCCCCTCGCCTGCACCGCCGTCGTGGCGCTGCTCGCCTGCGCGCTGTGCGTCATCGTCTACCGGCTCGCCCGGCTCATCGGAGCCGACGAGCGCGCGGCGTTCGTGCTGCTCGTCATCACCGCGTTCATGCCGGCGTTCCTGTACCACACCTCCGACATGTTCAAGGACGGCTTCAACGCCTTCCTCGTCATCGCCTGCCTCGGCCTCGGCGCCTCCAACGCGCGCCGGCTCGACGTGCGCAAACTGCTGCTGCTCGTCCCGCTGCTGTGGGCCCTGTGGTACGTGCGCTCCTACATGGTCTTCATGTGCGCCGCACCGCTGCTGCTCAGCGTGACCCGCCTCAAGCACGCGCTGTCCATGCGCAGCCTCGTCCTGATCGTCGCGCTGCTCCTCGCCTCACCCACACTGATCATGGACAGCGCCCCCGTCAGGGCCATGCAGGAACAGCTCGACTACGGCCAGTCGGCCAACGTCGTCAGATCGAACGCCGAAGGCGGCTCGGGCGTCGTCTTCCAGGACGGCGGCAACCCCTGGGCCGCGCTCGGCCCCAAGCTCGGCTACACGCTCCTGTCGCCGTTCCCCTGGGCCGACGGCAGCCTCGCCTTCCAGCTCGGCAAGATCGAGGTGCTCGTCTGGTACGTCATCCTCCTCTGCGCCGTCAGCGGAGCCGCGCGGCTGTGGCGGACCGACCGGCGGCTGTTCTGGTTCCTCCTGCTGTTCATCGTGCCGAGCACCATCGCCTACGCCACCGCCGTCGCCAACATCGGGCTCATCTTCCGCCAGCGGATCCCCATCACCATGGTGACGAGCCTGCTCGCCGCGCTCGCCTGGACGCGGCGCCCACCGGAAGAACACACCCCCACCGCCCCCGCCCGCCGCCCGCGCGCCGCCCAGCCGGCGCTGTCAGGCCGGGTACGGCGGACGTGAGCACCACCCTCTCGCTCGTCGCGCGGACGGTGGCGAGCAAGGTCCTGCGGCTGCTCCTGGCCGCTGTCACCGGCGTGCTGATCGCCCGCTCGCTCCAGCCGGAGGGCCGCGGAGCGTACGCCCTCATCGCCAACATCGCGTTCACCGCCACCATCGTCGGCCACCTGTCGCTGGACCAGACGCAGATCTCCCTGTGGGCCAGCCGCGTCTGGCGGCAGCGGCTCACCGTCAACGCGCTGGTCCTCGGCCTGGCGCTCGGCGGGCTGACCGGCGTGACCGTGGCCGCGCTGACGATGCTCGGCGCGATGCCCACGACGTCGCCGCTGCTGTGCCTGGCGATGCTGGCCGTGCCGTTCGCCGTCGCGGGCTCCAACCTCAGGGCCGTCGCCACCCTCCGCTCCGACATGGGGGTGGTCAACCGGGCCGTCATCGTGGGCGCGCTGATCCAGTGCGCGCCCCTCATCGCCCTGTGCCTCACCGGGCGGCTCACCGTGGCGGGCGTCATCGTCTGCTGGACGATCTCGACCGCCGCGCCGTTCTTCGTGTTCCTCCGCGCGCTGCGCCCGCGCCCCCGCTGGGCCGACGCGCGCCTGGCCAACCGCCAGCTCGCGCTCGGCAGCCGCTACCACGTCGGTGTGGTGGCCTTCCACCTGCTGCTCAGCGTGGACGTCCTGCTCGTCCACGGGCTCGACTCCACCGCCGCCGTCGGCCTCTACACCGTCGCCGTCACCGTGCTCGACCTCACCCGCATCCCCGCCGAGGCGGTCACCCAGGTGGTGCTCCCCCGGCAGGCCGTCGGCGGGCTCGACGCCGCCTCGCGGCTCACCGTGCGCGCGGTGCGGCTCAACCTGCTCGTGTCGGCGGGGTTCATCGGGCTGCTCGCGGCGGCGTCGCCGGTGCTGGTGCCGCTCGTGTACGGGCAGTCGTTCGCCGGCAGCGTCGCCGCGCTGCTGGCCCTCGCCCCCGGGACGGTCGCGCTCACCCTGCTGCGGGCGATCGAGCAGTACCTCGTGCGGCTGGGCCGGCCGGCCGTGCTGACCTCCATCCTCGTGGCGGCCCTGGTCGTGAACGTCGTGCTGAACGTCGTGCTGATCCCGGCGCTCGGCGTCGTCGGCGCGGGGCTCGCCTCGACCGTGGCGTACACGCTGACCGCGCTGCTGGAGATGGCCTGGTTCGCCCGCGCGACCGGGATCCCCGTCCACGAGCTGCTGCCGCGCCCGAGCACGGTCCGCTCTCTGGTCGCGGCGCTGCTGCGGCGCGGGGCGGACGCGAAGGCGGAGGCGGAGGCCAAGACGGACGGCGCGCCCGCCGAGCCGGCCCGCCGCTGAGACGGGCCCGTGGGATTCGGGGACGCCGGCGGGACGGCCCCGGCTAGCGGCAGAGGCCCGCGTACAGGTCCTCGAACCAGCGGGCCGTCCCGCGGATGTCGAAGCGGCCGGCGGCGGCCCGCGCCCCCTCGCGCAGCCGCGCGTGGACGTCCGGACGCATCGCCTCCAGGATCCCGGCGGCGAGCGCCTCCACGTCGTCCGGACGGGTCAGCAGGCCGTTGACCCCCGGCTCCACCACGTCGGGCACCCCGCCCACCCGGGTGGAGACCACCGGCACGCCCGCGGCGAGCGCCTCCATGGCGACCACCGGCAGCCCCTCGTACGTCGAGCTGATGACGAGCAGGTCCGCCGCCGCGATCAGGCGGCCGGCTCCCGGCACGGGACCGAGCAGGCGCACGCCGCCGGTGCCCAGCTCGGCGACGCGCCGGGCCGTCTCCTCGTACAGGGGGCCCGAGCCCGCCAGGAGGAACGTAGCGCGCGGCTCCCGCGCGACCACCTTGGCCGCCGCCTCGACGAGCAGCCGGTGGTTCTTCACGGGACGGAAGTTGCCGACGTGCACCACCAGGAAGGCGCCCTCGGGCACCTGCCACTCCTGCCGGACGCGGTCCGCCTCGGCGGCGGCGCGCCGCTGCCCCTCCACGTCCACGCCGTGGACGCGTACGCTGAGCCGGCGCGCCCCCTTCGTCGTCACGCCACGCGCCACCTGCGGCGACACCGCCACGGTGTGCGCGTCCATCCAGCCGGTGGCGCGGTCGGCCAGGATCGTCGGCAGCCGGAACCTGACGCTGTGCACGGTCGAGACCAGGCGCGGGCGTGGCGTCCACAGCAGCGACGCGGGCCTGAGCACCGCGGCGGGCACGGGCGAGTGGACGTTCACCACGTCGGGCCGCAGCCGCCGCACCACCCCAGGCAGCCTGGGCAGCCGCAGCCGGGCCGGGCAGGCGGTGAGGTCCACGACCTCGATGCCCGCCCCCCTCAGCCGGTCGGCCAGGTCCTGGCCGGACGCCCGCAGGCACACGACGGTGTAGCAGGTGCCGGCGCGGGGCGCGGCCAGCAGCCGCTCCACCAGCAGGACCTCCGCTCCCCCCGTGTCGAGCGTCTTGATCACCTCGCACGCGTGGATCACGGAGCCCATCGCCGCCTCACGCCTCCCCGCGGCGTGTCGAGGTGAACCTGGCGCGGTACTCCGCGAGCGTCAGCCCGGTGAACGCGCCGGCCAGCGACTCGAAGAGCTCCTCCATGTCGTCGTACAGGGCCTCGACGCTGCGGCGGGTGACGAAGTACGGGCTGCCTCCCGGCATCAGCTCCGAGGAGTGCAGCATGAACTCGACGTGGTCGCGCCGCTCGGCCGCCGCCCGGCGGGCCAGCTCGCGCATCTGCCGCCCGTTCCTGCCGTTCGGCCGCATCCACAGCACCTGCGGGAACAGCCGCCCCATCACCCGCCCGGCCGGCCCCATCCGCGACGCGACGGCGCGGGCGCCCTCGACGAGCGCGCCGTGCGGGCGCGTCACGATGGTCATCGGCACTTCGAGCAGCGACGACTCACCGGCCCTGTGGATCGCCAGCGGGTCGACGAAGTACGGCTCGGCCGGGAAGCGGCTGTAGTCCTGCGGCCCGCGCCCGCCGGGCGCGCCCCGCGTCGTGCTCCACGAGACGTGCGGGGTGACGGAGCAGTCGACCAGGTAGCCGTGGTCCATGAGGACCCTCGCGTACGCCTCGTCCAGCATCCAGCGCCCGGCGCGGTGGCTGACCGGGGAGATCCCGAAGACGTCCTCCAGGGTGCCGGTGGCCACCGCCACCTTCTCCTTGATGAGGTGCTCGGGGTACTCGATGAGGAACGGCTTGTGCCTGTGGTCGGCGTCGGTGAGCGGGTCGAGGGGCGGCGTCGTCCAGGCGTGCAGGTGCATGCCGATCTCGGCGGCGCCGCGCTCGACCACGGACCGGCCGAACTCCTGGAAGGCGGGGCTGCGGGCCATCGTCCAGTCCACCAGGTAGGTGGGACGGAGGCCGTGCCGCTCGCACAGCTCCTGGAAGCGCGGCAGATGCCGCGCGTTCTCCGTGGTGACAGTCGTGCTGTCGCTCCAGGCGTCGTCCGCCTCGACGTCGATGGTGACGATGAAGGCGGGGCGCCGGCCGTGGCCGTCCACGCCGCTCACCCCTCGCAGCGGTACAGGAACAGCAGCTTGTCGTCCTGCCAGTCGTGGCGCTGCTCGACACGGGTGCCGATGGCGTCGAAGAGCTTCTGGATGCGGCCCCGCTGGTACGACATCTCGTCCACCATGACGTAGCGGACGGGCTTGGCCTTGAGCAGGTCGCGCATCTGCTCGTCGATCCACTCGTCGGTCATGTAGTGGAACCAGCCGAGGGTGATCAGCAGGTCCACGGCGGGGACGTCGGCGCGGGCGAGCGTGTCGAGGCTGCCCGCGCGGAAGTCGACGTCGGAGCGGTTGAAGCGCTGCAGGAACTTCGCCCACGCGATGACCCGCGGATCGACGTCCAGGCCGAGCTTGCGCCCGGCGCGTACGCGGTTGACGACCTCGCCGAGGCCGCAGCCGACGTCGGCGACGACGTCGAGCGGGCCGGGGACGTCGCGGCTGAAGGCCACCGCCATCTTCTTGTAGTTCGTGGTGTGGTACTTGCGCAGGTGCCAGCGCTCGGCCCCGTAGACGAGGTACAGCGGATACTGGATGACCTTGTTGGCCAGGGCCAGGGCCACGTTCTCCACCCCGTGCCGTCTGGCGACGGCGACCTTGCGGTTGAGTTTCTTCACGGCTGCTGGCATGCCGGCCTCCCGGCCCGAGAGAAGAACAGGACGATGGCCAGGAGATCATCGGCCGGAGACCCGCCGCCATTCCGACACGCTTCGGACTTCGCACATTTTCCGTCAACCGGCGAGGCGGAACTTTTGCCGCCCCGTTTTCCCCGATCGCCCCCGACCGCACCACTGCTGACGAGACATACCAGCAGCTTGTTCTAGGGCGTCCACCTGCGCCTCCATACCATGCCAGTCATCTTGACGACCTTAGCCATTGGGGACGCAATATGGCACGCAAGAAAAGACGGGATCGACCACCACGAAAGCGGTGGATAATAGCAGGACTCTTCGGAGCCGGAGCTGCCTCGATTGTCGGACTCGCCACGGCCGCCTGGATCTCGGCACCCCTTTCCGACATTCTCCAGCCGGTCGCGGAGACGAAAAGCTCCGCGGTCTACCTGAGTGACGGGAGAACGCTGCTCGGCGAGCAGGGAATCGCGCGGGAGAACGTCGGCCTGGACGAGATCCCCGCCCACGTACGGGCCGCGGCCGTGGCCGCCCGGCGGCTCGACGCCGGTCCGGGCGCGGCCGGCCCCGTGACGGCCGCCGCCCGGCTCATCCGCTCCGTCGTGACGAGACAGCCCGTCGAGGACAGCTCGATCAGCTCCCAGGTGGTGCACGACTACTTCGCCGCCTCCGGCCGCGGCGACGGCCTCCAGGAGGCGGCCGCCGCCTTCGTGGCGGGGCTCGCCACCCCGGAGAGCGCGGCGCTGGAGCACCATCTCAACACGGCCGACTTCGGACGGCAGGCCACCGGGGTGTCGGCCGCCGCCGAGGCGTACTTCGGCAAGGACGTACGGGAGCTGACGCTCGCCGAGGGCGCCTTCCTCGCGTCCAGGATCGGCCAGGAGTGCGACCTGACCGGCGCGTCGGACGAGGAGCTGGAGCGGGCGCGGGCCCGCTGGAGGTCGGTGCTCGACGGGATGGCGCGGGCGGGGGCGATCACCTCCGCCGAGGCCGCCGCCCAGAGCTTCCCCCGACTCAGGACGCGTACCGTGCCCGCCCAGCGGGCCTACCTGCTGCAGGAGGTCACCGCGGAGCTGCGCCGGCTCGGCTACACCGACGAGACCGTCGGCCGGGGCGGGCTGAAGGTGGTCACGACCCTGGAGGGCAGGCCGGGAGCCGGTGCGGCGCGGGTCTCCGCACGGAGCAGGATCGCGGCCGTCTCGGTCGTCCCGGCCTCGCCCCGCGAGTCGCGGCTCGTGCGCTCGGTGACGGACGCGGCCGGCTCGACCAGGACCTTCGCCGAGCCGGAGACCCCCGTGCCCCGGGTGGTGCCGGCGAGCCGGCCGCGCAAGTCGAAGCGCGCCGCCTGCCCGCCCACCTCGGTCATCTGCAACGAGAACGCCCTGCCCGGCAACCCGCCCAGCGAGTGGGACGTGTCGGGCGGCGGGGACCCGAGCATCCAGGGGTACGCCACCGACATCAGCGTCAACGTCGGCGACACGGTTCACTTCAAGGTGAGCACGCCGGCCACCGACTACCGGCTCGACATCTACCGCATCGGCTACTACCAGGGCAACGGCGCCCGCTTCATCACGACGGTCCAGCCGTCGGCGACGCTGCCGCAGACGCAGCCCGCCTGCCTGACCGACCCGTCCACCGGGCTCGTGGACTGCGGCAACTGGGCGGAGTCGGCCTCCTGGGCCGTCCCGGCGGGCACGGTCTCCGGCGTCTTCATCGCCAAGCTCGTCCGCGAGGACGGCACGGCCGGCGCCAGCCAGATCATCTTCGTCGTCCGCGACGACAGCCGCGGCTCCGACGTCCTCGTGCAGACGTCGGACGCCACCTGGGTGGCCTACAACCGGTGGAACACCACCAGCAGCCTGTACGCGGGCAGCCCGGCGGGCCGGGCGTACAAGGTCAGCTACAACCGGCCCGTCACGACGCGCTGCTGCAACTGCTGCAACGGTTCGACGCAGGGGTTCTTCTTCGACTCCGAGTACCCGATGGTGCGGTGGCTGGAGAACAACGGCTACGACGTCAGCTACACGACCAACGTCGACACCGCCAGACGCGGGCAGGAGCTGCTGGAACACAAGATCTTCATGTCCAGCGGCCACGACGAGTACTGGTCCAACGAGATGCGCGACAACGTCACGGCGGCCAGGGACAACGGCGTGAACCTCACGTTCTTCAGCGGGAACGAGATGTTCTGGAAGACCCGCTGGGAGAACAGCATCGACGGGTCGGCCACGCCGTTCCGCACGCTGGTCTGTTACAAGGAGACCCTGGCCAACGCCAAGATCGACCCCAGTCCGCAGTGGACGGGGAGCTGGCGAGATCCCCGCTTCTCGCCGCCGTCCGACGGCGGCAGACCGGAGAACGAGGTGACCGGCACCTGGTTCCAGGTCAACGGCGCCGTCTACAACGCCCTGACGGTGCCCTACGACTACGCGAAGTTCCGGCTGTGGCGCAACACCTCCGTCGCCAACCTGCAACCGGGACAGATCGCCAGGTTCGGTGGAGGGACGCTCGGCTACGAGTGGGACTCCTCGCCCAACAACGGCACCGCGCCGGCGGGCCTGGTGAAGGAGTCGCTCACGACGGCGCAGTTCTCCACGGCCCAGATCCTGACCAACTACGGCTCGGCCTACGCGCCGGGCACGGCGGTCCACAACCTGACGCTCTACAAGGCGCCGAGCGGCGCGCTGGTGTTCGGCGCGGGCACGACGCAGTGGTCGTGGGGCCTCGACCAGACCCACGACGTCACCGGGCCGCCGCCGGACATCAGGATGCGGCAGGCGACCGTCAACCTCCTGGCCGACCTGCACGCGCAGCCGGCGTCGCCGCAGCCCGACCTGGTGCCCGCCACGGCGTCCACCGACACCACGCCGCCCACGTCGGCCATCGCCTCGCTGCAGGCGGGCGACATCCTGACGTTCGGCCAGCCGATCACCGTGAGCGGCACCGCGACCGACACGGGCGGCGGCGTCGTGGGCGGCGTCGAGGTCTCCACCGACGGGGGGAACACCTGGTTCCAGGCCACGGGGTGGTCGAACTGGCAGTACAGCTGGACGCCGGGCAGGACCGGGCCGGTCACGGTGCGGGTGCGGGCCGTGGACGACAGCGGCAACCTCCAGGCGCCGGCCACGACCGTCTCCGTGACGGTGACGGCCAAGAGCCTCTGGCCGGCGAGCACCACGCCCGCGGTGGCCTCGAACGGCGACAACAAGGGCGTCGAGGTCGGGGTGAAGTTCCAGGTGAGCCAGCCGGGCGTCGTGGCGGCGGTCCGCTTCTACAAGGGCCTGCAGAACAAGGGGACGCACATCGGCAACCTGTGGGACTCGAACGGCAACCTGCTGGCCACCGCCACGTTCGTCAACGAGACGGCGTCGGGGTGGCAGGAGGTGGACTTCGACAACCCCGTAAAGATCAGCGCCAACAAGACGTATATCGCCTCCTATTACGCGCCGAACGGCTATTACTCGATCACCCGGCCGTATTTCACGACCGATTACGTCAACGATCCCCTCACGGCGCCGGCGAGCGGCAATGTGGGCGGCAACGGCGTCTACCGCTACGGCGCGTCGAGCGGCTTCCCGACCAGCTCCTACCAGGCGACCAACTACTGGGTGGACGTGCTGTTCTCCCCGGCGTCGGTGACGCCCCGCAGCCTGTGGAGCAACAGCGACGCGCCCGCCGTCCCCGTGGTGGGCGACAAGAACGCGGTCACGCTCGGCGTGAAGTTCCAGTCCACCGTGGCCGGCACGATCACGGGCCTGAAGTTCTACAAGGGCCTGCAGAACACCGGCACGCACGTCGGCAGCCTGTGGACGAGCACCGGCCAGTTGCTCACCCAGGTGACGTTCACCAACGAGACTCAGGCCGGCTGGCAGCAGGTGGACCTGGCAACACCGGTGACTATCAGTCCAAATACCACATATATAGCCTCGTACCATACTGATGCCGGCTATTACTCGGTGACCCGGCCCTATTTCACCGCGCGTTACGTCAACGACCCGCTGCTCGCGCTCGCGGACTCGGAAGGCGGCGACGGCGTCTACGTGTACGGCTCGGCGAACACCTTCCCGACGAGCAGCTTCCAGGCCAGCAACTACTGGGTGGACGTGGTGTTCCAGCCGAGCTGACCCGGGCACGCGAAAAGGAGGCGGGGAGACTCCCCGCCTCCTGGCGTTCCCGAGGCCTCAGGCCTTTCGGGCCTTCCCGGCGTTCCGGCCTCAGGCCTTGCGGGCCTCGACCACGAACCCGCTGGCCACGACCGCCGCGTCCGGGTGCCGGGCCAGCAGCACGTCCAGCAGCTTGAGCGGCGACAGCAGCCACATCAGCGGGGTCAGCAGCCGGTACAGCCTGCTGCTGCCGCACGACAGCAGCAACGCCAGCCACTCCTGGACCACCCAGAGCATCGCCGATGTGGGCCCCGCGCCCGTGCGGACGTCCACGGCCGCGAAGTCCGCGAACAGCCGCTCCATGCCGGGCCTGGTGTAGCGCTGGTAGTCGTACGGCGAGGCGTGGAAGGGCTGCATGAACGGCACGTAGCAGACCAGCCGCCCGCCCGGCTTGAGCACCCGCCACATCTCCCTGACGTGGGCCTGCGGATCGGGCACGTGCTCCAGCACGGCCACGCTCACCAGGCCGTCGAGCGTCGCGTCGCCCAGCGGGAGCGCCCGCAGGTCGCTGACGAGGTCCACGTTCGCGTACGCGCTGCCGTCCACGCACAGCAGGCGCGGGTCGTAGCGGTTGGTGCCGCAGCCGAGGTCGGCCACCAGTTCGCGGTCGAGGTCGAACCCGGCGAGGAACGGGCGGACGAACCGCCGCAGCAGCACCGGCGACACCACCTGGATGGCCAGCGGGTACACCCGGCCGAAGCGGCGCTTGACCGTCTCCTTCATCCGGTTCAGCGGATCGTCGCGCGTCTCCGCCTCGTGGAACCCGCCGAACCTGAGCTGGCCGCCCCGCCGGTCCCCCCGCACGCCGCAGGGCAGGCACGCGTACCCCCCGTCGAGCGGCCCGTGGCAGGACGGGCAGGCGAGCACGGCCGCGAGCCGGTCGAGCGGGGACGCCGCCACCGCCGTGGCCGTCATCGCGCCTCCCCCTTGAGCGGGCGCCACCAGTCCGGGTTGTCCCGGTACCAGCGCACGACGTCGGCCAGCCCCTGCTCGAAGTCCACCCGCGGCTCGTAGCCGATGGCGCGGATCTTGCCGCTGTCGACCGAGTAACGCAGGTCGTGGCCGGGCCTGTCGGGCACCCGCTCCACCGTGTCCCACCCGGCGCCGAACGCGTCGAGCAGGCGGCCGGTCAGCTCCAGGTTGGTCAGCTCGACGCCGCCGCCGACGTTGTAGACCTCGCCCGGCGCGCCCTTCTCCAGCACGAGCTGGACGGCGCGACAGTGGTCGTCGACGTGCAGCCACTCCCTGACGTTGCGTCCGTCGCCGTACAGCGGGACCGGGCGCCCGTCGACGAGGTTCGTGACGAACAGCGGGATGATCTTCTCGGGGTACTGGTACGGCCCGTAGTTGTTCGAGCAGCGGGTGATCCGCACGTCGAGGCCGTACGTGCGATGGTAGGAGCGGCACAGCAGGTCGGCGCCCGCCTTCGCGGCGGAGTAGGGCGAGTTCGGCAGCAGCGGCTCGTCCTCCGTCCAGGAGCCCTCGGCGATCGAGCCGTACACCTCGTCGGTGGAGATCTGCACGAAGGTGCGCACGTCGGCGTCCAGGGCGGCCTGGAGCAGCCGCTGCGTGCCGAGCACGTTGGTCGTGACGAAGTCGGCCGCGCCGGTGATCGACCGGTCGACGTGCGTCTCGGCCGCGAAGTTCACGACGGCGTCGTGGCCGGGCACGACCTCGGCCAGCAGCGCCGCGTCGGCGATGTCCCCGCGGACGAACCGGTACTCGGGCCGGCCCGCCACGGCCGCCAGGTTGGCCGGGTTGCCGGCGTAGGTGAGCTTGTCCAGCACGGTGACGCGGACGTCCTCGCACGCGTCGTACGACCCCCGCAGGAGCGAGCGCACGTAGTGCGACCCGATGAAGCCGGCCCCGCCGGTGACGAGGATCCTCATGCGCGCACCTGGATCCTGCTGTGGTCGCCCACCATGAGCTCGTGGGTGTTGGCGACGCCGTCCGCGCGGCTCACCTCGACGTTCCTGCCGATCAGTGAGTGCGCGATGCGCGACACGCCGTGGATGGAGGAGCCGTCGAGCACGATGGAGTACTCGATCTCGGCGTTGTTCAGCACGCAGCCGGGCCCGATCGAGGTGAACGGCCCGACGTACGAGGAGACGATCTTGGCGTCGGCGCCGACCACGATGGGGCCGCGCAGCACGGAGTTCTCCACCACGGCGCCCGGCTCCACCACGACGCGGCCCGAGATCTCGCTCATCCTGTCGACCGTGCCCCGTACGTCGGGTTCGACCCGTTCCAGCACGATGCGGTTGCACTCCAGCATGTCCTGCAGCCGCCCGGTGTCCCTCCAGTAGCCGGTGACCAGGTGGGACTGCACGGCGTGGCCGCGCTCGATGAGCCAGTGGACGGCGTCGGTGATCTCCAGCTCGCCGCGCGCCGACGGGCGGATCGCCCGCACCGCCTCGTGCACGGCGGGCGAGAACGAGTAGACGCCGACGATCGCCAGGTCGCTGCGCGGGTGCGCGGGCTTCTCCTCCAGGCTGACGATCTCGCCGGACGGCCCCAGCTCGGCGACGCCGTAGAACTGCGGCTCGGCGACCCTGGTCAGCAGGATCTGCGCGTCGTACCCGCCGGTGCGGAACGACTCGACCAGCTCGGCGATGCCGCCGACGAGGAAGTTGTCGCCGAGGTACATGACGAACGGCTCGTCGCCGAGGAAGTCGCGGGCGATGAGGACGCAGTGCGCCAGCCCGAGCGGCTCCTCCTGCTGGATGTAGGTGACGTCGAGGCCGAACCGCGACCCGTCGCCGACGGCCTCGCGGACCTCCCTGCCCGTGTCGCCGACGACGATGCCGACGCTGGTGATGCCCGCGTCGCGGATCGCCTCCAGGCCGTAGTACAGCACGGGCTTGTTCGCGATGGGGACGAGCTGTTTGGCCGACGTGTGGGTCAGTGGCCGCAACCTGGTCCCTTTACCTCCAGCCAGTACGAGTGCCTTCACGCTCTCTTCAGCCCTTTCCGGACGAACGCATGGCCGCAGCGACCACCCAGCACCTGGAGGATATGCGCGGGCGCCGTGGCGGGTCCGGAGGGTGACCCCCCTTTAAGGAGCGGGGTGCGAGATATTGCCGGGGCCAGAGGCGTCGGCAGGGGAGCGGAATGTCCAGCCCCGGTTTATGCCATAACTGGCCAGCGCGCTGAACGGTATGATCACCGCCTGCGCCACCATGACCGGCATTTCGGCAAAATGCACCAACAACGGCAATCCCACCAGTGAGACGCCCAGGAAAACCAGCCCTATCGCATAGAAACGCAGACATCCCCGCACCCACGACTGCCCGACCACGCGGAACACCACCAGCCGATACCACGGGTAGACCGTCACCACGGTCATGAAATGACTGACCACGACCAGCAAAAGGTACGGGACACGACCGCCGGACGCCAGCAATCCTAGGCCCAGGAGACCGTAATAGACCACAACGGTCATGGCGCCGCCGGCCAGATATGTGATGCGCTGTCGGCGGAGAACCGAGTCCAGAGCCGATTTCCACGCCCGGACGGAAGCGGAATGACCGCCGCGGCCGGTTCTGCTCTCGGCATTGACCAGGTCATTGACCATGTCGCGGTCACTCCCATTGGTGATGAGGCGGCACGTCACGACGATGCTACGCGTTTCGGAAGAAATATCGGGGGACTCATGTCGGTGTCGGTCGTCATTCCGTGTTACCGCTCCGCGCAGACCCTGCCGGCGCTGGTCTCCAGGCTCCTCGCGACGCTGGACGCCGCGGCCGTCCGCCACGAGGTCGTCCTCGTCGTCGACGGCAGCCCCGACGACACCTGGGCCACCGCCGCCGGCCTGGCCAGGCGCTTCCCCGAGGTCCGCGCCATCCACCTGTCGCGCAACTACGGGCAGCACAACGCGCTGATCGCCGGCATCAGGGAGGCCGCCTTCGACGTCGTCGTCACCATGGACGACGACCTGCAGCACCCGCCCGAGCAGATCCCGCTCCTGCTGGCCGCGCTCGAAGGCGACCGGCTCGACCTCGTCTACGGCATCCCGCACGAGGAGGAGCACGGCGTCCTGCGCAGCCTCGCCTCCCGTTCGGTCAAGGCGTGCATGTCCGGCGCGCTCGGCATCCGCACCGCGCGGACGATCAGCGCCTTCCGCGCCTTCCGCACCCGGCTGCGTGACGGCTTCACCGCGCTGTCCGGCCCGCACGCCTCCATCGACGTCGCGCTGTCGTGGGTGGCCGCCCGCATCGGCTCGGTCCACGTCCACATGGACGAGCGCCGCCACGGGCGCTCCAACTACACCGCCAGGCTGCTGTTCCGCCACGCCTTCAACATGCTCCTCGGCTACAGCTCGGCGCCCCTGCGCGCCGCGAGCTACCTCGGCTTCCTCGCCGGCCTCGTCGGGCTGCTGCTCGCGGCGGTCGTCCTCTGGCGCTTCGCCACCGGCGACACCACTGTGGCCGGCTTCACCTCGATCGCCTCGATGGTCGCGCTCTTCTCGTCGGCGCAGCTCATCTCCATCGGGGTCCTCGGCGAGTACGTCGGCCGGGTCCACGCCCACGGCATGGGCCGGCCGACGTACGTGGTGCGCGAGCGCGTCGGATCCCCGGCCGACCCGATCGCCGACGCCGCTAACCGGTACGCCCCTGCAGCAGCGGCGTCCGGACCAGGTGAACCGTGACGAACGTCCGCACCGGCTCGAAGCCGTACCTGGCCCAGGCGCGCTGCACGCCGGTGTTGTGCCCCTGGGTGGAGATCACGACCTCCTTCACGCCCCTGGCCAGCGCCCGCTCCTCGATCCCGCTCAGCAGGTGGGCGTAGAGCCCGCGCCCCTGGCGGCCCGGCATGACGCCGGCGAGGAGGATCTCCGTCCGCAACGGGTCGTCCTCCAGGGTGGCCAGCGCCAGCGCATCCCCGGCCTCCGCCTCGTACAGGGCCAGGCATCCGCCGGTCCCGGCCGACCTGGCGGCCCACTCCCGGTAGCCGGCGAGGGCCTGGCCGGGGTCGAACAGCGGGTTGGCCGCGTAGTGGTTGCCGTACTCGGCGAACACCGCGGCGACCAGCTCCCCCACGGCGGCGGCGTCCGCCAGGTCGCGGCAGCGCAGGCCGTCCCGCGGCTCAGGGGCCCGGCCCTCGCCCGCCCGCAGCCGCCAGTACACCAGCGAGTCCGCGAACACGGCGGTACGGCCGAGCACGGCCAGCTCCGCGAACCAGGACACCCGCTCGGCCGGGTAGCGCAGCACGATCACGTCCGCGCGGGAACCCAGGACGGCCTCGCGCACCCCGGCCCGCGAGATCCCGGGGGCCCCGGCGGGAACCGTGAGACGCTCCACCGCGCGGCCGAACCTCGCCGACTCATGCGGCGACTCCTCCAGCCGCACGCCGCCCGGCCCGGAACCGTCCTCCATCAGGTCGCGCCAGGCCATCACGCCACCCTGAACGACCTGACCGCGTCGAGCACGGCCCCAGCGTCCTGCTCCCCCAGCCCCGCGAACAGCGGCAGCCGCACCAGGCGGTCGGCCACCTGCTCCGTGACCGGGCAGCCCCCGGGAGCCGTCCTGCCGTAGCGCACGCCGGCGGGCGCGCAGTGCAGCGGCTGGTAGTGGAAGGCCGCCTGCACGCCCCGCTCCGCGAGGTGCGCGATGAACGCCTGACGGCGCTCCAGATCCGGCATGAGCAGGTAGTACAGGTGCGCCGTGTGCCGGCACCCCTCGGGCACGGCAGGCCGCGCCACGCCGTTCTCCTCCGCCCAGTCCGCGAGCCCCTCGTGGTAGGCGTACCAGACCGCGTGCCGGCTCGCCTGGATCTCCTCGAACGCCTCCAGCTGCGCGGTGAGCTGCGCGGCGAGCACGTCCGACGGCAGGTAGCTCGACCCGATGTCCATCCACCGGTACTTGTCCACCTGCCCGCGGAAGAACCGGCCCCGGTCGGTGCCCTTCTCCCTGATGATCTCGGCCCGGTCGACCAGCGCGGCGTCGTTGAGCAGCAGCGCGCCGCCCTCGCCGCACTGCACGTTCTTCGTCTGGTGGAAGCTCTGCGTGGCCATCACGCCGAACGAGCCGAGCGGACGGCCGTGGTGGAAGCCGCCCAGGCCGTGCGCGTTGTCCTCGATCACCGCCAGGCCGTGCCGCTCGGCGAGGTCACCGATGGCGTCCATCTCGCACGCGACGCCCGCGTAGTGCATCACCATGATCGCCCGCGTGCGCGGGGTGATCGCCGCCTCGACCAGCCGCTCGTCCAGGTTCAGCGTGTCCGGACGGCAGTCGGCGAAGACCGGGACCGCCCCGCGCAGCGCGCACGCGTTCGCCGCGGACATGAAGGTGAACGACGGCATCACCACCTCGTCACCCGGCCGCAGGTCGAGCAGGATCGCCGCCATCTCCAGGGCGTGGGTGCACGAGGTGGTCAACAGGACGTGCCCGGCCCCCGTGATGTCCGCGAGGAGCCGCGCGGCCCGACGCGTGAACGGGCCGTCGCCACACGTCGAGCCCTGACGTACCGCCTCGGCGAGGTAGCCGATCTCGTTCTCGGCGACGTACGTTCGGCTGAACGGGATCGTCGCCAGACTGGTTGCGCTCACGACGGCAGTGAACACCGAACCGCTCCCGCCGCCCGCGCCGGTCGCGCGTCGTTGGGACAGCCATTGCGCGATCCTTACGGTCGGCCCACGCGCCCGGGGCTACCCGGCGAAGACGACGTCCACCCAGTAGTTCGTGGCCTGGAAGCTGCTCGTGGGGAACGCCGGCGACGCGCCGTAGACGTACACGCCGTTGCCGCCCGCCTGCGCGTCCGACGGCGCCGTCAACGGCGGGTTCACCCTGCTGTTCGCGAAGTACTGCCGCGTCATCGCGTACCGCCCCGACGTCGTGTGGTACGACGCCACGTACGTCGTGCCCGCCGTGACGGGCACCGGCGAGGGCAGCTCCACCTCCTGCCACCCCGACACGGTCTCGCCCGTGGACGTCGCCGTGGCGAGCACCTGCCCCGTGTTCGACCACAGGACGACCGTGTGCGTGCCGTTGTTCGCCGGCCCCTTGTAGAACCGCAGGGCCGTCACGTTCCCGTTCGACGACGAGGTGAACCTCACCCCCACCGTCACCGGCTGCGTGTCGTTCTGCGCGGCGACGTCCGGCGTGTCGGCGCCGGTCCACAGGCTCCCCCCGGAGACGAACATGGGATTGACCCAGTAGTTCGTGGCCTGGAAGCTGCTCGTGGGGAACGTCGGCGACGCGCCGTAGGCGTACACGCCGTTGCCGCCCGCCTGCGCGTCCGACGGCGCCGTCAACGGCGGGTTCACCCTGCTGTTCGCGAAGTACTGCCGCGTGATCGAGTACCGCCCCGACGTGGTGTGGTAGGCCGCGACGTACGTCGTGCCCGCCGAGATCGTCACCGGCGCCGCGAACTGCACGTCCTGCCACCCCGACGCGGTCTCACCGGTGGACGTCGCGCTGGCCAGCAACTGCCCGGCGGTCGTCCAGAGCAGCACCGTGTGCGTGCCGGTGTTCGCCGCCCCCTTGTAGAACCTGATCCCCGTCACCAGCCCGTCCGACGACGAGGTGAACTTCGTCCCCACCGTCACCGCCTGGGGGTCGTTCTGGGAGGCGACGTTGGGGGTGTCGGAGGAGTTCCACAGGCCGCTCGTCACGAACTGGGTGATGGGCGCGGACGTGCTGGGCGCGAAGTGGATGACCTGTTCGTTGTTGAACGTGTCCCCGCCCAGATAGACGGCGGTGATGATGTGCTGGCCCGGGCTGAGGGTGGTGGTCAGCGTCGCCGGTCCCAGGCTGGAGTGGTAGCCCGTGCCGATGGCCGTGCCGCCGTCCTTGAAGACAACCTGCCCCTCGGGGGTGATGTTGGGGCTGACGGGCTGGACGACGGCGGTGAAGGTGATCTGCTCGTCGCTGTTCGCCGGGTTCGGGGCGGAGCTGAGCGTGGTGGTCGTCGCCGGCCAGTCGGGACGGGTGATGACGGTCTGGATGCCCGAGGTGGAGCCGGCGATGCCGATGGTGTTGTTCACGGCGAACACCCGGCCGATGACGCCGGCCTCGGTGTTCACCGCGATCGCGTTCTGGGCGATGGCGGTGCCGTAGAAGGTGGACTGGACGCCGAGGGTGCCGCTGCTGGACAGCTGCCAGTAGACGTTGTCCGGCTGAGCGCCGCCGACCAGGGAGATGCTGCTCACGGTGGCGGTGGTGAGATTGGCGCACTTGAAGATGAACAGGGCGTCCGGGTTGGCCTGCGCGTCCAGGACGAGCTGGCCGTTGATCTGGAAGTCCCCGCTGGTGGAGGCGTACACGCCGGGGGTCAGGGTGAGCCCTCCGAGCTGGGGCGCGATGGTGGCCGTGGGGGTGCGGCCGGCCAGGTTGTTGTAGGCGGCGACGATGTCGGCCTTGGCGGTGGCGGCCGTCGAGTCGCCCGCGTGGATGGTGCCGTGGACCGTGCCGGGCGGGAACCCGGTCACGATCGTCCCCGGGCTCACCCCGAGGTCTCCGGTGACGGTGGTCTGGTTGCTGTTGGTGACGGCGCTTCCGCCGAAGACGGCGAACGGCGCGGCGTTTCCGATGAGCGTGGGCATGGGCTGCGCTCCCGTGGTGTCGGGCGTCGCGACGACGACGCCCATCGCGAGGAGAGCCGCCAGGGCCGCCGCCGGCCAGCGCCGGCGGGCGCGCCGAGGAGCCCGTGCCGCGCCCTGCCCCAGCCCGCCCCCGGGAGGGCACCCTGGCCCCGCCGCGTTCGCGGTCGCGCCCCTGTGAGGGCCGTCTGGCTCCACCACCGGTGGTGCCCCGTTCGGTTTCGCGACCGAGCCGCTCGGCCCCGCCGTGGGCGGTGCCGGGGTCGCGGTCGTGGCCGGGCCGGCTGGTTGTTCGGGCGCGTCGCGATGGAACATCGACATGCGACACAACTCCTTTGATTACGCGCAGAGCCCGTACAGTCGAGACCAGGCGGGCGGGATACCGATCAGTCCATGTCGCCAGATTCTTCACGAAATAGCGCGAAAAATCGTGAGATGACGCCGTTCGCCGCGGAGAGGCATCGAGGCATGCACCGCTACGTACGCCCCGAACGGTAACAAGCACGAACCCTTTGGCGATCATTAAAGACCTCGGCCGATTGCGCGTTTGACCGGGACTTTACGCGCACCCCTCCCCAACACCTACTATCCGAACAGCCTTAACCTTGAAATCGGATCACTCCGAATAAGCGGAACTAACGCCTTTTATCCGCTTAGCGATCGGCACCATGTTTTACCTAAAGAGTGGGCGACCCCTGTTCCCCGCACCCCGTCCGCCGTGCAGGCCGACCCTAAACTCAGCGTCTCGATCGGCATGCTCGACAGCGCCATCGACCACCCACGACGGACACAAAAGGGTTATCGCATGATAAACACCCATTTCCGGCGCCAGATCTTCTCCAGTACGTCCTTCCGGCTGACCGCGCTGGCGACCGTTGTCCTCGCCACCACCGCGACCGTCTGGCCCGAGGGGAAGGCCGCCAAGGCGCCGCCGGTGAGCATCGGCGCCGCCGAGCCGTTCGCCGTCTTCGGCGGCACCGCCGTCACCAACACCGACCCCACCCTCGTGATGGGCGACCTCGGGGTGAGCCCCGGCGACGTGGTGGAAGGCTTCCCGCCGGGCAGGGTCACGGGGACCATCCACGCCGGCGACGCCACCGCCGCCACCGCCAAGGCCGACATCGTCGCCGCGTACGACGACCTCGCCGGCCGCGCCCCCACCGCGACCATCGCGCCCCAGCTCGGAGGCGTC
Organism: Nonomuraea pusilla; assembly: GCF_900109355.1. GTDB lineage: Bacteria > Actinomycetota > Actinomycetes > Streptosporangiales > Streptosporangiaceae > Nonomuraea > Nonomuraea pusilla. Next base: position 8,267 of record NZ_FOBF01000001.1, on the reverse strand, counting down.
ACCCTGACCCCCGGCGTGTACGCCTCCACCACCGGCGACTTCCGCCTGAACGGCCGCCTCGTCCTCGACGCCCAGACCGACCCTGACGCCCTGTTCATCTTCCAGGCCGGCGACCTCACCACCGACAGGGTGAGCAGCATCGACCTCGTCGGCGGAGCGCAGACCAAGAACGTCTACTGGCAGATCTCCGGCAGCGGCGCCCTCGGCCCGCAGTCCACCTTCTACGGCACCGCCATCGCCCGCAACGCCATCGCGGTCGCCGCCCAGGCCGTCGCGCAGGGGCACCTGTTCGCCCTCAACAACACCGTCGGCACCGTCGGCTCGCTCCCCACCCCGAGCATGACCATCGTCCGGCTGCCCAACGAGCCGCCGACGACCACGACCCTCACCTCAAGCCCCAACCCGGCCACCAGCGCCCAGCCCATCACGTTCACGGCCAGGGTCGCGGCGGTCAGCGGCAGCGTCAAGCCGACCGGCACCGTGGTGTTCAAGGAGGGCTCGACCGTCCTCGGCACCGCCTACCACGACATCGACACCCCGGCCAGGCTGACCATCAAGCTCCCGCCGGGCGAGCACCGCGTCGTCGCCGTCTTCATCGGCGGCCTCACCTTCAACCACGAGGAGCCCATCGACTTCGCACCGAGCACCTCCGCCCCACTCACCCAAACAGTCACCGCCTAACAAAAACGAAGGGGCCGTCCCCCCGCCCCGGCCCCTCCGAACCTGCCCGACCTGAAAAGGGGGGGCGACCTTGCAGGTCCGAGCCCCGTGGACCGGGGCAAGCCGGGTTCCGAGATGCATGTCCTGTCCGACCGGTCCGGGCTGCCCGTCGTGGTCGGTGTCTCATCTGGCAACACCCACGACAGCCAGGGCCTCAAGCCCATGGTGACCGAGCTCCAAACGAGACGGGATCCTCGCCACGGTAGGTGCGGCAAGCCCGGGAAGCTCCACGCGGACAAGGCGTATGACCGCGATGACTTGCGCCGATGGCTGCGGGCAGGCGCATCGCCGTCCGGATCGCGCGCAAGGGAGTCGGGTCCAGCCAGCGTTTAGGCCGGCATCGCTGGTGATCGAGCGGACCATGTCCTGGCTGACCGGCTATCGCCGGCTCACCATCCGCTACGAACGCTACTCCGGCAACTACCTGGCCTTTCTCGGCCTCGCTGCCGCGCTGTGCTGCTACGAGTTCATCGGGTGTGTCCAGTCAACGGTGTATCTCGATCTTGATTAGTTATCGGCTGGCCGGGGCCAAGCGGCCTTCGAAGGTGATGGCGAACGCGTTCAAAGCCGCTTTCCAGCGGGTGATCCAGCGTTTGCGGCCCTTGCCCGGTCGGGTCCAGGCTCATGATCGCCATGTAGACGCACTTGAGCGCGGCCTGCTCGTTCGGGAAGCGGCCGCGGGCCTTGACCGCCCGCCGGATCCGGGCGTTGACCGACTCGATGGCGTTGGCCGAGCAGATCACCCGGCGGATCTCGACATCGAAGTGGAGGAAGGGCACGAATTCGGCCCAGGCGTCCTCCCACGACTTCACGATGGCCGGATACCTGCCGCCCCACGTCTCAGCGAACTCCATGAACCGCTCCAGCGCCGCGGCCTCGGTCGGCGCGGTGCAGACGGGCCTGAGCCCCTCGGCGACGGCGTCCCAGTGCCGGCGGGCGGCGTACCGGAAGGAGGAGCGCAGCAGGTGAACGACGCACGTCTGCACGACGCGGCCTTCGGCCAGACCTGCTCGATGGCCTGCGGCAGCCCCTTGAGGCCGTCGCAGACCACCATCAGCGCATCACCGGCGCCGCGGTTCTTGATCTCGGTCAGCACGTGCAGCCAGAACTTGGCCCCTTCGCCGCCGTCGCCTGCCCACAACCCCAGGATGTCCCGTTCGCCGTCGACCGTGACGGCCGGCGCGACGTAGACGGGCCGGTTGGCCACCTGGCCGTCGCGCAGCTTCACGTGGATCGCGTCGATGAAGATGACCGGGTAGACGGCATCGAGCGGCCGGTTCTGCCACTCGGCCATGCCGTCCAGGACCTTGTCGGTGATGGTGGAGATGGTCTGCCTGGACACCTCCGCACCGTAGACCTCGGCCAGATGCGCCGAGATCTCGCCGATGGTCAGCCCCTTGCCGGCCAGAGAGATGACCATCTCATCCACCCCGGACAGCCGCCGCTGCCGCTTGCGCACGATCTTCGGCTCGAAGCTGCCGTCCCGATCACGCGGCACGCTGATCTCGACCGGCCCGACGTCGGTGAGCACGGTCTTGGACCGGCTGCCGTTACGGCTGTTACCCGTCTCACCCCCGCCCCGCTGGTGCTTGTCGTAGCCGAGATGGTCGGTGATCTCACCTTCGAGAGCGGACTCCAGCACCAGTGTGGTCAGCCGGCCCAGCAGCCCGTTCTCGCCGACCAGTTCCACGCCGTCGGCGCGGGCCTGCTCGACCAGCCGGGCGACCAGCTCCCTGTCGGAGTCCTTGGGCTCTGTACGCGCCACGGCGGCGTCCTCCAGGTCGATCTCTGTCGATGCCTGGATCACAGTACTCATCAGTGCGTTCTCCTTGATCAGGAGTTACACCGTTGTTCTTACACTCCCGCGTCCAGGTAGGCGCGTGATCGATGTCAGGATAAGGACAACTGGCCACCACGAGCTGATCGGAGGCGACGATTGACACCGCACAACCCTCCCGACGACCAGCGAACGATCACGGCCCGGCAGCGCCTCGTGCTGGTCACCGTGGCCAGCGTTGGTGCCCTCGCCATGCTTTTGATCATCTTCGTCGGCCTCATCGAGATCGGCTGGGCCGGGATGTGCGGTGGCGACACCTGTGTCGGAGGGTGGCACGTCAACCTCCTGAAGGCGGCACTCGTCCTGCCTCCCATCACCGCCCTACTCTTCGCTTATCTCTGCTCGTTCTCCAGAACGGGAATCGTCGGCAGGCTGCTCAAAACCCAAGTTCTGGCCTTCTCGGCGGCGGTGATCGTATGGGTCTTCTCTGCGGGGGCCCTCCGCTACATCGAGGACCTCGCTCTCTTCAGATGACCCTCGCGCCCAAAGGCCGCCCCTCCAGCCCTTGAGATCCCTTGCCGCGTCGGCGACAGGGCCTTGATCTGCTCTTGCTCGCTACTGTTCGTCGAGCTGCAGGACGGCCGACGTCAACGGCCGGTGCTGTCAGCCGCTGCTGATATGAGCCCATCATCCCCCACCTAAGGGGCAGGCCCTCCCAGACCCGCCCAAGCGCCTCGCCCCCCGACCTCCTGGACCTGCCCCACCTCGATCCCGGCCGCTCCCAGCAGGCTTGCGCGAGCTTCGGCCCGCCTCTCATGCCCCCTTCTGAGCTCGCCGCGTCCGCGCATCGCTCCCACCGCCGTGCGGCCGGGCTCGGGGTGGTCAGCCCCGGGCCGGGGGGTTCGGGGGCGTCGCGGTGGTCAGCGGGGTCGCAGCTCGTAGACCGCGTAGTCCCCCTCGCGGAACCGCGCCGTCGCGAGCACGCCCAGCCTCGCCGCCGCCTCCGGGATCGGCCTCTCGGCGACCAGCCAGCGCACCCCGTACCCGTCCCGCAGCAGCCGCAGCGCCTCCGCCGTCGGCTTGGTGAAGACCTGCCCGTTCAGCCGGAACAGCTCCGCGTCCCAGAACGGCACGTGCTCGGGCAGCAGCCCCGGCCCCGCCTGGTCGTGGTTCCTCGCCGTGTACGCCCAGCCCTCGACGAGCATCCGCCGCTCCGACAGCGCCGACAGCCAGAAGTGGCGGCTGTCGCAGACGTCCGGGTACTCCCACCGGCAGTGCGCGTTGGTGGCGACCAGGTCGTCCGGCAGCGAGTGGTCGCGCAGCCACCGCCCCGCGGCGAGCGTCCCCTGGGGCACCTGCTCGGGCGACGGGTGGCTCACCTCCTGCGCCTCGCCCCCCGGCACTCTCGACAGGAGGAGCTGGGCCCGCGCCTGCCACGCCGACGGCATGCCCGCGCTCGCGACCAGCACGATCACGCACGCCCACGCCTGGACGACCCGGCGCGCCAGCACGGCCGCCGCCGCGGCCACGCCGGCGACGCCCAGCAGCGCGGCGTACGGCAGGTACAGCGCCGCCTCGGGCCGGCCGGGCGCGAGCGGCAGCTCCACCCCGCACAGGACACGGATGAGGTACGCCACCAGCAGCCCCCCGGCGACGGCGCAGCCGAGCGCCCAGCGCGGCGTCCGCTCCCGCCGCGTCACCACGACCAGCCCGTACGCCGCCAGCACCGCCAGGTACGGGTAGACCGCCTGCAGGAAGTAGCCCTGGCCCAGGTGCGGATGCCCCAGCAGGAGAATGCCGCCGAAACCCGCCGCCGACATGCCGAGCAGGAGCGCCACGGCGGGCTGGAGCAGCACCCGCGGCCGGCTCAGCAGGCCGAACACGCCCGCCCAGGTGACCAGCCAGCACGCCAGGAAGACCAGCGTGATCCCGGCGAGCGCGCCCCTGGTCGCCGGCCCGTCCCCCGGCGTGAGGTCGGCCCACGTCCGGCTCATGAGCGCGAGCGGCTCCACGGCCATCCCCTGCTTGGCGCCGCCGAACAGCACCACCTGCGCATAGCAGAAGCACGCCGCCGCCATGCCGAGCACGGCCGGCACCGGCCAGGAGATCCTCCGCCGTGCGACCACCGTCACCGCGGCGACGGCGAGCAGCCCGGCGATGAGCAGCGGCAGGTACGTCGCCTTCGCCCCCATCACGCCGACCAGGAAGACGGCCAGCAGCAGCCACCGCCCCCGGCTGAGACGCCCCTGCTCGAACAGGTCCACGAGCAGCAGGACGACCGGCGCGAACAGCACCGCGCCGAACGTCTGCGTGGGGCCGGTGAACGGCGTGTGCTGGACCCCGGTCCACACCAGCAGCCCGTTGGCGTTGGGGTGCAGGCTGGGGATGGCCACGAACACCGAGCCCGCGATGGACAGCAGCGCCCCCACGTGCGAGCCGGTGACCCGCCGGCCGATCACGCCCACCAGCACGGCGAACGCGACGAGCATCGGCAGCGGGCCGAGCCTGAACAGCAGCACCACCGGCTCCAGCCCGGTGATCCAGCTGGACGCCGCGAAGTGTGCGTACACGAACCAGTGGTAGAGCAGCGGCTCGCCTGCGACGAGCGGCACCGTGGGCGGCATGTGGTGCTTCAGCTCGCCCACCAGCGCGAGGTGGTACGGCATCTCGAAGTGCGCCGTGCCCATGTCGGGCCAGGTCAGCGGGTTGGACCTGAAGAACGTGACCGCGCTCCACGCCGCCAGGTACACGACCGTCACGGCGAGCGCCCACGACCACCAGGCGGGGACGTCCCGGCGGGGCGGCGTGCGCCAGTGCCGCCGCAGCCGGGGCACCGCCAGGAACAGCGCGTACGTGGCGATCGGCCAGGCCACCACCAGCAGCGGCACGCCGGCGGCCCGCGCCGCGATGTAGGCGAGCACCTCCAGGACGTAGCCGAGCACCAGGCCGAGCGCGAGCTCCTCCACCAGCGTGAGAGCGCCCCGGTAGCACGCCCGCACCAGCAGCACGCCGGGCAGCGCCACCGCCAGCGCCAGGTACCCGGCGAACACCGCCATGTCGGGCAGCGCGACGCCGTACCTCCCGAGGACGGCCGCCACGCCGGCCACGGCGACGAACGCGGGCAGCCGGCGCGAGAGGTGCCGCCACATCGGCCCCCGGCGCGCGGGCCCGGGATCTCCCTCCGGCGGGGCGAGGGTGGCGACCGCGGAGGCCCCCATCGAAGCAGGCGTCATATCCATGCGGAAAAGCCTGGTGAATACGGGCTCAATGGCGGATTCACCCGCCCCGGCGACGGCGATATCCTTGCCTTTTCTTTATGTTGCGCCACCGCCCGCACGGCGGTTCACAGAATGGCCGGGCCTTTTCCCGCACGCTGAACGCCCGCACGGAGAGCGACACTTCCGACCGTACGCACCATATCCCATGCCCCTACTCACAGGTGCGTTACTGTGGACCGGCGGGACGGGCGCCGTTGACGCGCCCCCAAAGCTAGGAGCCCCACATGCTGAATTTCCTGATCGGTAGCGGACGCTGTGGATCCACCCTGCTCTACGAAGTCCTGGCCCGCCATTCGCAGGTTGGTTTCATCTCAAATTTGGACGAACGCCTGCCATTTGCACCGAACTTCATCAGGCGGCTCGGCAGCAGGCTCTACCGCTGCACGCCAGGCGACTTCCCCGCCAAACGCGTGCGCCCCTGCGAGGGCCAGCGGGTGCTCAGCAAGGAGGTCTCGCCCCTGGTCGTCGACTCCTTCCGCGACCTCATGGCCGCCGACGTCACCCCGTGGCTGGCCCAGGGCATGCGCAGGTTCTTCGAGGAACGCGCCGTGGCCGAGGGCGTGGAGCACTACCTCCACAAGTTCACCGGCTGGCCGCGCGCGCTCTTCCTCCACGAGATCTTCCCCGAGGCGCGCTTCGTCCACATCGTCCGCGACGGCCGCGCCGTGGCCAACTCCTGGCTGCAGATGACCTGGTGGCGGGGCCACCTCGGGCACTCGGGCTGGCACTTCGGCCCCCTGCCCGAGGTCTACCGGCAGGAGTGGGAGGACGCCGGGCGCTCGATGGTCCACCTCGCCGGCATCGGGTGGAAGACCCTGATGGACGCGTTCACGTTCGCCCGCCGGAGCATCCCGTCCCACCTGTGGATGGAGGTGCGTTACGAGGACCTCATCGCCGACCCGCGCAAGCAGATCGACGTCATCCTCGAATTCCTCGGCCTTCCGTGGACGGCCGACTTCGAGCGGCGCTTCGCCCGCTACACGTTCTCCGTTTCCAGAACCGACGCCTTCCGCCGCAATCTCACCCCCGACCAGCTCGCGCTGCTGAACCGTTCCCTCGCCGACCACCTCCACGCTTTCGGCTACAGCGCATAGCGGTCATCCTTTTTCTTTTCCGGCACACCCTGAACCGTCCGGTTTCCCCCTTCTGTGAGCCGTTCCCGCTGCCCGGCGACACGCGGGATCGGGGGCGGGTCTACGGCGAACGACCATCCGACTTCTACAGTCAGCCGTATCTCCTCTCAAGCGGATGGGGGTCCTGATATGAGAGAGAAATTGGTGGTCGTCGGACAGGGGTATGTGGGCCTGCCCCTGGCGATGGCAGCCGTTGACGCCGGCTTCGACGTCGTGGGGATCGACGTGGACGACTGGCGCGTCAAACGGTTGAACGCCGGAGAGTCGTACGTCGAAGACATCCCCGACGAGCAGGTGGCGGCCGCCGGCAGGAGCGGGCGTTACCTCGCCAGCACCGACTACGCCGACGCCGAAGGCTTCGACCTCTGCGTGATCACCGTTCCGACGCCGCTGTGCGAAGGCGCCCCTGACCTCCGCCACATCGCCGCCGCGGGACGGTCCATCGCCCCGCTGATCCGGCCGGGCGCCACCGTCATCCTGGAATCCACCACCTACCCCGGCACCACGGAGGAGTACCTGCTCCCCCTGCTGGAGGAGGGGTCCGAGCTCAGCGCGCCCGACGACTTCCACCTCGGCTACAGCCCCGAACGCATCGACCCGGGCAACGAGCGCTGGAACCTCGGGAACACGCCGAAAGTCGTGTCCGGCATCGACGAGCGGTCGCTCAAGCGCGTCCAGGGCTTCTACGAGCGGATCGTCCAGGAGGTCGTCCCGGTCTCGTCGCCCAAGAGCGCCGAGCTGTGCAAGCTCCTGGAGAACACCTTCAGGCACGTCAACATCGCCCTTGTCAACGAGCTGGGCATCTTCGCGCACCAGCTCGGCATCGACGTCTGGGAGGCCATCGACGCGGCCGCGACGAAGCCGTTCGGCTACATGCGCTTCGTCCCCGGGCCCGGCGTCGGCGGGCACTGCCTGCCCATCGACCCGTCGTACCTGTCGTGGAGCATCAAGCGGGGGCTGGGACACAACTTCCGGTTCGTGGAGCTGGCCAACGACATCAACCGAAGCATGCCCGACCAGGTGGTGCACCGCGTCGGCCTGGCGCTGAACGAGCACGGCAAGGCCATCAAGGGCAGCAGGCTGCTTCTCCTCGGGCTGTCGTACAAGAAGAACGTGGGCGACTGCCGCGAGTCTCCCGCGCTGGAGGTGGCCGCTGCGTTCGCCAAGCTCGGCGCGCGCGTACGCGCCGCCGACCCGTACGTCAGGGACCTCCGGCTCCCCCACGGCGTCGACCTGGTCGAAGCCACCTCGCACGAGCTGGCCGCCGCGGACGCCGTGGTGGTCCTCACCGACCACGACTGCTTCGACTACCACCTGGCCGAACAGGTATGCACCTTCATCTTCGACACCCGCAACCGC
>NZ_FOBF01000029.1 GCF_900109355.1 Nonomuraea pusilla | reverse complement strand
ATCGTCCCAGCACTGTCCGGTGATCCGCTCCACGAGCAGGCCGGAGACGATGGTCGAGGCGTTGGTGTAGCCGAAACCCGCGCCCGGCTGGTGGATGGCCGGGATGTCCCGGATGAGGCGCACGTAGGCGGCCACGCAGTCGTCGCCGCGTCCCGTGTCGGCATAGGGGCCGTTGTCCAGCCCGCTGGTCATCGCCATGAGCTGCCGCGGCGTGATCGCGCCGAAGTGGTGCTCGGGCAGATAGTTGCTGACCGGCGCGTCGATGTCCACCTGACCCGCGTCGGCGAGCTGCATGACCAGGGCGGCCGTGTACACCTTCGTGGTCGAGCCGATCTGGAAGAGCGTGTCGTCCGTCACCGGGATGCCGAGCGCGGCGTTGGCCAGGCCGGTGGAACAGACGCGCACGTCCCCACCGCTGACGACGGCCACCTGGGCGCCGACGACGCCCAGCGACTCGGCGGTCTCCTTGACCATGGTCTCGATGCTCAACGGGCACTCCTAGACGTCGAAGAGTTCTGGGGTGAAGGGGATGGGCGCGAGCCGGAAGCCGGCGGGCGGCTCGACGCGCAGGAGGTGCCGGACCAGGTGGTCCCAGCGGCGGCGGGTGACGTAGTGCTCGTAGCCGACGAAGGCGTGTTCGGCTCCTGGCACGATGAGCAGGTCGAAGTCCTTGTCGGCCGCGATCAGCCGCTCGACCAGCCGCATCGTGAGGTGAGGCGTGACGTTGTCGTCGAGCTCGCCGTGTACGAGCAGGAGGCGGCCCTCCAGCCGGTCGGCCAGCTCGCCGTTGGCCGACCGCGCGTAGAGCTCTGGGTCGAAGGGCCCCTCGTAGCTCTCGCCCCACAGCGCGTGATAGAGCCGTTGGTCGTGATTGCCGCACTCGGCGACGCCGACCTTGTAGACGTCGGGATGCCGCAGCATGGCGCGGACGGTGGCGTAGCCGCCGCCGGAGCGGCCGAAGATCCCGACGCGGTCGAGGTCGAGCCACGGCCTGGTGGCCGCGAGCTGGCGCAGCGCCGCCACGTGGTCGTCGAGGTGACCGGCCGTCTCCAGGGCGCCGTAGGAGGCGTCGTGGAACGCCTTGCTCCTGCCCGGGGTCCCGCGCCCGTCGAGGGCGAGCACGGCGAAGCCGAGCGCGGCGACCGCCTCGGCGTCGTAGCCGTAGAGGCCGGGGTCGAAGCCGGGCCGCACCCGGTTCGTCTGCGGACCGGGATAGGGGTGATCGATCACCGGGTAGGACCCGGCCGGATCGAGGTCGTGCGGGGGGTGGAGCACGCCGTACAGGTCGGTCACCCCGTCGGCTGCCTTGACCCGTACGCGCTCCGGTGGACGCCAGCCCGTGGCGAGCAGCCCGGAGACGTCGGCCCGCTCCAGCTCGACCAGCACGCGGCCGTCCCAGCCGCGCACCGTGATCACGGGCGGGACGTCCACGGCGGAGGCGGAGTCGACGAAGCACGAGCCGTCGTCGGCGACGCTCACGCTGTGGTCGAGGTCGTCGTCGGTGATCCTGGCGAAGCCGGTGCCGTCGAGGCCGACGCGGCAGACCTGGCGGCGGTAGGGGTCATCGGCCACCAGTCCTGAGGCGGTGAAACAGACGCCGGAGGAGTCGGCGTGGAGGATCTCCTGCACGGCCCACTCGCCGCGGGTGAGCTGAACCGTCCGCTCGCCGTACAGGTAGAGGTGCCCCCAGCCGTCGCGCTGGGAGTACCACAGCACGCCCTCGGGGATCACCTTCACGATCGGCCGGTCGGCGAACTGCTGCGTCGCCTCTACTCTCGTCGGGCCGCTCTCCTCCACGAGCGTGCGCGTCTCGCCGGTCTCCGGGTCCAGGACGCACAGGCGCAGTGTGCGCATGTCGCGCGTGTGCTCCAGGTAGTGGACCGCGGAGCCGTCCTCGGCCCACCACACGCGCCTGAGCGTGATGGGCGAGAGGTACGGCACCAGCAGCGGGTCACCCTTGGACGGCACCGCCGTACCCGTCTCGACGTCGAACACCACCAGTTCGGCGCGCGGCACCACCTCGTCGCCCGCCACCGCGTAACGGTAGCTGTGCAGGACGGGCCGCCCGCCGCCCGGCGGCGCGCTCTCCAGCAGGTGCATGAGCTCCACGCCGCGCTGGTCGAGCCGGTGGGCGAGCACCTTGCGCGAGTCGGGCGACCACAGCACCACCGGCGGCGGAGCGCCCATCCCCAGGTTGCGCATGAGCGTGCGCGGGGACGCGGAGTCCGGATTGACGGCGTAGGCCTGGTCCTCGGTGCCGTCGCCGGTGAGCGCGGACTCCTGCCCCGTCTCCAGGTCGCGGAGCCACAGGTCGTGCCCGCGCACGAAGACGGCGCGACGGGCATCGGGCGAGACGGCGTCCGCGGGGCCGGGCGGCTCGGACCTGGTGCAGGCGTAGGTGTCGAGCGAGCAGCGCCACCTGGCCCCGTTCGCGTCGAAGACCACGGCACCGTCATCGAGGGTGATGTGGGCGAACGGCAGCGCGCCGGGGTCGGCTCCGATCGCCGCGGCGAGCCGCGGGTGGTCGAACGCCGGCTCCTTCGTGCCCGTACGGGGGTCCACCAGCAGGAACCGGCCCTCGGACCGGTACCAGAACCTTCCTTCGCGCCAGGCGGGCTTGACCTTGCCTCCCCGCACCAGGCCGGATCTGTGGTGGCCGAGCAGCCGCTCAGCGGTGCGATACCGGTCGATCATGTGCTCCATGCGGCAGAAGCGTACATGTACAGTACGCGATACGATAGGTGTCGATCCACGAAGACGCCGATCGCGATGGGAGACCTCCACATGCCCCGAACCCCGAGAGGGACGCTCAGCCACGAGGCGATCCTGGAGCGCGCTGGGGGGATCATGGACGCGGAAGGGCTCGAAGCCGTCACGGTCCGGCGACTGGCCCAGGAGCTGGGCGTGCGCCCCATGGCCCTCTACACCTACTTCAGGGGCAAGGAGGAGATCCTCTCCGCACTCTATGACCGCCTGCTGGCGAGCCTGGAGCTGCCCGACTCGCCCGACGCGGGGCTCGACGGCGTGCGGCGGGTGATGAGCGGCTACTTCCGGCTGCTGTCCGAACACCCGGCCCTCATGCGGGCCGGCTTCGGCGGCGAGGGCGACCTGCGGGTCAGCGAGGTGATCTACACGCTGCTGCTCAACGCCGGGCTCGACCGCCGGACCGCGGTGGGTGTGGCGGCCAGTCTGGTCAGGTTCACGATGGGGAGCGCGGCCGTCTACCCCGAGCGCAGAAGCTGGGACGACGACGCCGACCACTGGAACAAGGTCCGCGGCTCCCTGCTCGAGCTGCCGGCCGACCGCTACCCGGTCATGCGCTCCTTCGCCACCGACCTGCCCGAGTTCACCCAGCAGGAGGTCTTCGAGTTCGGCGTGGACCTCATCCTCCGCGCGGCCGCTCCAGGGTGACCCGGCCCGGCGCCACCCTGCTCCAGCTCGCCGACGAGCAGGAGCAGGACCTGCTCGTGTCCGACGTCCTTGGCGAGACCCCCAGAATCGAGCTTGCCCCTGACACCGAGATCGACGGCATCGTCGTGGCCTGCACACGGTGCATGCGCCCGTTCGATGACGACGCCGACAACGAGCCGTGCATCGCCGTTCCCATGCCATGACCTGCTGATGGGACGCGCTCCCGCTTGATTCCCGGTCAGGCTGCGGTGAAGGAGATCCACACGTCCGGGGGAACGTTCTCGGGCTTCTCCGTCCACGCGTCACCAGCGATCTCGGTGGCGACGCGCCGCCAGAACGCGACGGCCGCCGTGTTCGAGTCCTGGAAGGCGATCTTCCAGGGGCCGGGGTGCCGGGAGATCACCTCCCGCGCAACTTCCACGCCGATCCCGCCCCGGCGCGTCGCTGTGATAGGTGCCATCTGGGCTGGGCAGGCCGCCTTGGAACTCTGCCATGTCGTGGCGGAACATGAGCCAGAGCCGTTCGACGGTGGGGCGGTCTGCGGCACTCACGGGCCGTACGGTCGCCTGAGAGGTGGTCATGAAGACACCTTCCGGCCGGAAGCAACATCCGGCCGGAAGGGTGAAACCAGCAGAGTCCGATCTAGAGGCGGCTGCGGCACGAGCAGCGCCACCGTCCGCGGCGGCAGGCAGGAGACGACCAGGAGCTCGGCGAAGGGCATACGGGACCGCACGCCGCCCCACCGGCCGAGATGCGGAGAACGGGCCTAGCATGGAGACATGGACGCCGGTCGGCCGAGCCGGGGCATGACGGCGACGGGCTCCCCGCAGACCCTGGCGCGCGACCTCCAGAGGGAGGGCGTCCGCGACGAGCGCCTGCTGGAGGCGGTGCGCACCACGCCGAGAGCCGACTTCGTGCCCGCCCAGGCCGCCCGCCTGGCCTACGACGACGCCCCGCTGCCCATCGGGCACGGCCAGGTGACCACGCAGCCCTCGCTCACGGCCCGCATGATCGAGGGGCTGGGCCTGCGCGGTGGCGAGCGCGTGCTGGAGGTCGGCACCGGGCTCGGCTTCCAGACGGCGCTGCTCGCGCGGCTGGCCGCCCACGTCGTCACCGTCGAGCTGTGGCCCGACTTCTCCGAACGGGCGCGGCGCAGCCTGGCCCTGCACGGCATCGCCAACGTGGAGGCGATCGTCGGCGACGGCGGCTGCGGCGTGCCTGAACGGGGCCCGTACGACGCGGTCCTCGTGTCGGCCGCCTTCCCCGAGGTCCCGGCGCCGCTGGTCGAGCAGCTCAGGGTCGGCGGACGGCTGGTGCAGCCGATCGGCCCCGGCGGGCGGGAGGAGGTCGTGCTGTTCGAGCGGGCGCCTGACGGGCTGGAGCGCCGCGAGGTCCTCACCCCGGCCCGCTTCGTCCGCCTCCACGGCCGGTACGGCTACCCGTGACCTCCGTCCGGGCAGGCCTCGGGCGAAGTCCCGGACGCGGCGCGGGTCAGGAAGGAGCCGCGCCGGCTGGAGGCGTCGTTCCAGGCCAGGATCGGCGCGTACGCCCGCCGCCCCGGCGACTGCACGGCCGTGCGCCGCGCGCACGACAGCCCGATCTCGTGCTGTCGGAGCCGGCGTCTCCAGCGGCGGCCGGCCCGGGCGGGGGCCTGGTCCGTCGTCGCTGCCGGGGGGCGAGGGCGCGGCCGAGCGGGCGGGCGGTCGCGGCGGCCCGGCGTGCCGTCGGCCTGACCCACGGCGTTCATCCATGTCGGAGCTGAGGTGCCGGCCTGTTGCAGGAGGGCCGGCGGCCAGTCGGCGGAGAACGGCCTCCTTCTCCAGCAGGAGGCACGCCAGGTGAGCCTTACTCATAGTTGGCGGCATGACGCGAAAATCCTTACATCGGCCACTGCCCCGCGCGCTCACGGGCGCGGCGCTCACCCTGGCCCTGGTCGCGAGCTCCGGCTTCACCCCCGCGAACGCCGCCCCCATCACCGAGGTCCCGCTGCTCGACGACTACGACGCCGAATCGCTCGCGAACCTCGCCTCGGTATCCGACGGCCTGCAGTACCTGGCTCAGCGATACGCGCCGACCGACACCTGCCCACCTGTCGGCACGGGGCCGGGCGGGCCGCTGTTCTGGGGGGACGACAAGCCCGCCCAGTTCCGCCAGGGCGTCCCGCTGCCGGGGCAGAGGGTCGTGAAGATCGTCATCATGGGCGACTCGTACATGTCAGGAGACGGGGCAGGGGACTACTACAACAAGCGCGGTTTCCTGCCCGAGCCCATGCTCTACGCGGGCCCCAACGGCGCCGTCCCCGCTGAGGGGCACACCATGGCCGACTACGACGAGGACTTCCGTCACCGTTCGGCCAGCGCGGCGGTTCTGCAGGCCATCGACTTGCTGCGCCGCGCCAACCCCGAGGTCTTCTTCGACGTCCGGTTCAACGCCTCCTCCGGCGCCGCCAGCGAGCACTTCTTCGTCGGCCAGGACGACCACGGCCGCGTCAACCCGCCGCAGAACCAGGGACTGGACGACGCCACCAGCCTGGTGATCTCCGGTTTCGGCGGCAACGACGTCGAGTTCGGGCCCATGCTGAAGGCCATGCTCAAAGAGTCGAGCGACGTGAGGGGTCTCGAGGCCACGATCGCCCCGCTGCTGGACACCACCCGCACCTCCGCCCAGGAATGGGCCGACTCGGAACCGCCGCGTCCGCCGTTCGTCCGCCCTCTGACGCAGCCGTCGACCCTGTCGGCGCGGTTGGTGCAGCTCGTTCGGGCGATGAACGTGGCCACCAGCGGCAAGGCCAGGATCATGATGGTCAACTATCCACAGGGCGCCGCGGAGGGTCTCCTACCCCTGGGCTTCATGAACTGGTTGGTGCGCAAGTCCGGTCATGCGGCGGACTGGCCGAAGATCCGCGCCCTGGCGCCTCGGCTGACCGCCTCCATCAAGAAGGCGCAGCAGGTCCTGGCCGACAACGGAATCGCCACCGACATGCTGGACATCGAGAACGCCTTCGCCGGCCACGAGCTGGGGACCAAGGACCCTTACATTCGCAATGTCAATTTCGCCCTCGCCCCGGGAGGGGACGAGTTCAACACGCACCAGCAGACAGGGCATCCCAACAAGGAAGGGCAGAAGGTGCTGGCGGGCCACTACGCCCTGATGATCGCGGGCGAGCTCGGGCTGCGCCTCAAGGCGGCCGACGGAGCGCGTCCCCCGGCCAGAGCCGCGCAGCCGTGCGACGCCAACCACAGCGACCGTCACTACCTGCCCGCCACCGCCACCCAGAGCACCGGATCGACCGGCGGCACCGTCGGCGGGGGAGGAGGCGGTGGCACCAGCACGCCCAACGTGGGCCCGCGCTCGACCATGAGGTTCGTCAACATCGACCCGCCGCCGTTCCACCCGGGGCCCCAGCCCAGCTCACAGCCCCAGCCCACCTCGGGAACGGGGTCGACGGACCAGACACCGCGGTGGAACATCTACCCGGTCAACACCGTCCAGCCGACCAATCCGCCCATCTCCTACGACCTGACCCAGCCGCTGCCCTACCTGTGGCCCGTACCCACCGGCGGAGGAAGCCCGTACCGCCTCGACATCGAGGTGAAGATCAACGCCAGCGAGCTCATGGACTGAGGATCGACGCCGACGTGATCAAGAGCGGCCGGGGCGCGGGCCGTGCGGGGGTTCGCGCGGCCCGCGCGGGGGTCCGGTCAGGCCGGGACGGGGCCGGAGCCGCGGTAGCGCTCCAGCTCCGCCCACGCGGGCGCGACCCCGGCCAGGCAGCGGTCGAACGCCTCCGAGTGCCGCAGGTACTCCTCCCGGTCCGGCCCCGGACGGACGCAGAGGTCGTCCTCGTCGCTCACCGACCACGGCCGCACGTCGTGGCCGAGCGCGGCCGGCAGCAGTGAGGCGACGCCCCGCGCCCCCAGCTCCGTGGTGAGCTGGCGGCGCACCGGGCGGCCCAGCACGTCGGCGAAGATCTGCGCCCAGACCTCCGACCTGGCGCCCCCGCCGGCCAGCCGCCACGGCCGGTCGGCGATGGCCGCGCCGCTCGCCAAGACCCGGTCGAGCTGCACCCGGTGGTACTGGGCGACCCCCTCGATGACGGCCCGGGTGAGGTGGCCGCGCCGGTGCAGGCCGGAGATGCCGAGGAACGTCCCCGACGCGTCGGGGAGCTCGGGCGCGCCGTTCACGAACGGCAGGAACAGCAGCCCGTCCGCGCCGGGGCGCACCGCGGCCGCCTCCTCCAGCAGCTCGGCCGCGAGCACCCCGGGCCGGCCCGGCGGCACCGCCGCGCAGGCCAGCCATTCGAGGTTGGCGGCCGAGGTCGGCGCGACCTCCATGGCCAGCATCGTGCCCGGGTCGGGCATCAGCGCGCTCAGCGTGACCCCGGGCGCGGGGGTGCGGGCGGGCACCACGACGCCGTTGATGGCCCACGTCCCGACGATGATCGTGACGTCGCCGACGTCGCGCCCGCCCGCGCCCAGCGTGGCCGCCACGCAGTCCATGCAGCCCGCGATGACCGGCAGCCCCTCCGGCAGCCCGGTGCGCGCCGCGACCTGCGCGCTCAGCCCGGCGACCACGTCGCCCGACCGCCGCAGCGGGGGGAACCGCTCCAGGTCGGACGCCGGCAGCCCCACGAGCTCCAGCGCGGTCGCGCTGTAGCGCCGGGTGTCGAGCGCCACCATGCCGAAGGCGCTCGCGTCGCTGTGGTCGGCGCTCGCCACCCCGGTCAGCGCCGCGGTGACCCAGTCCTTGCACGAGAGCACCCAGCGGACCGCCCGGTAGGTGTCGGGTTCGGTGTCGTGCAGCCAGCGCAGGAGCACGGCGGGCTGGGCCGCCCACGGGATGGAGCCGGTCTCGGCGGCCAGCCGCGCGGCCTCCCGCGCGGGGATCGCGTCCACGATCCGCTGGGCGCGGCTGTCGGACGACGCGATCGCGGGACCGACGGGCCGCAGCGCCTCGTCGGCCGGGTACAGGCCGTTGCCGTGGGCCGCCACGCCGATGCCGGCCGGGGTGTACCCGTCGGCGGCCAGCTTGCCCGCGAGCTCGCCGAGCAGCGAGACGACGGTGGCGGCCAGCGCCGGCATGTCCACGTCGTGCCGGTGGACGCTCACGCTCGTCCTCGGCGTGCGGGAGTGGACGACGCCGATCTCGCGTCCCTCGGCGTCGAACGCCGCGACCTTCGACGCCGTGAGGCCGACGTCCACGCCGATGTAGCAGGTGCCCGGAGTGGTCACGGGGTCCTCCTGTCGCCGCTGGGGGGTGATGCCGGGGTCGCGAGGGCTCGCGGCCGGTAGCGTCGCAGCTCCGCCTCGTAGGCGGCGAGCTCGTCGCGGGCGCGGGCGTCGTCCCATCCGAGGTGGCGCACCGCCACGCCGGCGCAGGCCTCGGCCGCGGAGAGGCCCATGTCGGCGCCGAGTCCGACCAGCATACGCCGCAGCAGGACGTCCGCCAGGGTGACGGCGCCCTCCTCGCGGACCGCCAGCACCACCTCGGCGGCGAGCGCGCCCGACTCCTCGTCCACGACCTCGGCGAGCGAGGGGTCCTCGGCGGCGAGGTCGAGGACCCTCCGGGCGCGTACGCCGTAGACGTCGAGCAGCCGGCGCGACCGCGCGGGGGTGAGCGGCGACGAGCGGACGAAGTCCCGGGCGAACGCCGGCCAGTCGGCGGTGTCGGCGCCGGGGAAGGCACGGCGCCGGGTGAGGCAGCGCCTGCGCCCCCGCCCGAGGGTCCGCAGCACCTCGTCGGTGACGTCCTCGGCGAGCGCGCGGTGCGTCGTCAGCTTGCCGCCGATGACGGTGATCAGCCCCGGGTGGGCGGGGGCGTGGCTGTGGACGGTGTGCCCGCGGCTGATCTTCGCGTTGTCGGAGACCCCCGCCGTGTACGGCAGGGGCCGGATCCCGGCCACGCTGTACAGCACGTCGTCCGGGGTGAGGCCGGCCGAGGGGAAGATCCGGTTGGTCTCGGCGAGCAGGTAGTCGATCTCGGCATCGCTCGCGACGACCTCGTCGAGGTCGCCCTCGTACGTGAGGTCGGTGCTGCCGAGGACGTACCGGCCCTCCCAGGGGAAGACGAAGATCGGTCGCCGGTCGGCGGCGGCCTCGAAGAAGATGCAGGTCGGGGGCGCGCCGGGGAACGGGTCGACCACGACGTGGCTGCCCTTCGTCCCGCCGTTGAGCCGCCGGCTGGCCACCTGCCCGTCGAGGACGGTGTCGATCCACGGGCCGGCCGCGTTCACGGTGACGGCGGCCCTGATCTCGGCGGCCGCGCCGGACCGGTTGTCCTCGACCCGCATCCCGGCGACGCGGTCGCCGTCGAGCAGCAGCCCGGTGACCGTCGTGTACGTCAGCACGCGGGCGCCGAGCCGCCGGGCGTCGAGGAACAGCTCGACGCACAGCCGCTCCGCCCACGGCACCTGCGCGTCGTGGTACAGGGCGGCGCCCCGCAGCCCCTGGGTGGACAGGCCGGGCCAGCGCCTGGCCACCTCGCGGACGGCGACGCCGCGGCTGCGGCCCTGGCCGCGCCCGGCCGCCATGACGTCGAACGCGGCCAGGCCGAGCCGGATCAGCGCTCCCGGCCTGCTGTCGCCCGCGTAGAAGGGGATGAGCATCGGATAGTGGTGGACGAGGTGCGGCGCGGTGCGGAACAGCAGGTGCCGCTCGCGGATCGACTCGCGCACCAGCCGGAAGTCGTACCGTTCGAGGTACTTCAGGCCGCCGTGGATGAGCCTGCTCGACGTGCTCGACGTGCCCGACCCCAGGTCGGCGCGGTCGGCGACGACGACGCGCAGGCCGCGGGCGGCGGCGTCACGGGCGATGGCGAGCCCGTTGATGCCGGCTCCGATGACGGCGAGGTCGACGTCCTCGGAGCCGGGGGGGTGATGCGACATGGGAGCTCCAGGAGATGGCGGGCCGGGTCCCGGCGGCTCGCGCCGGGACCCGGCCCTTGAGGGGTCAGGACGCCGCGTGGCCGGCCGAGTGCTCCCTGAAGAGCTCGTAGGCCTCCTCGGGCTTGGCTCCGGCGTGCACGACCGCGCGGACGGCGGCGAGCATGGCGGCGGGGTGGTCGCTCTGGAAGATGTTGCGGCCCATGTCGACGCCGGCGGCGCCCTCCTGGATGGAGCGGTAGGCCATCGTCAGGGCGTCCAGCTCGGGCAGCTTCTTGCCGCCCGCCACGATGATCGGCACCGGGCAGCTCGCGGTGACGGTCTCGAAGCCCTCCTCCACGTAGTACGTCTTGACGACGTGCGCCCCCATCTCCGCGCTGATGCGGGTGGCCAGGCGGAAGTACCTGGCGTCGCGCACCATGTCCTTGCCGACCGCGGTGACGCCGAGCACGGCGACGCCGTGGCGCTGCCCGGCGTCCACGAGCCTGGCGAGGTTCGCGACGGAGCGCGACTCGTGCTCGCCGCCGATGAACACCTGGATGGCCAGCGCGGCGGCGTTGAGCCGCACGGCGTCCTCGATGTCCAGGGCGAGGTGCTCGTCCGACAGCTCGCGCAGGATGCTCGGGCCGCCGCTGGCGCGCAGGACGACGCCGGCGCTGCTGTGCGAGGGGATGCTGGTGCGCAGCGCGCCCCGCGTCATCATGATCGCGTCGGCGTCGGGCACGAGCGGGGCGATGTTGACGTCGAGCTGCTCCAGCCCGGCCATGGGCCCGACGAAGTAGCCGTGGTCGAACGCCAGCATGACGGTCCGGCCGGTGTCGGGCCTGAAGATGCGCGACAGGCGGTTCTGCAGGCCCCAGTCCTGGGCCTGGGCGCCCTTGACGTGGAAGGCGTCGGCCACGGGCCGGCCCGGCTGGAAGGTGCGGGCGTCGAGCAGGCCGTCGGTGTCAGCCATCTGTGGTTTCTCCTGGTGTTGTGGTGTCAGCGGCCGCCGGTCGGCGCCGCCGTCTGAGGGAAGGGAGGGAGGTGCCCGGGGTGCGGGCGCCGCCTCCTGCGAGGAAGAGGACGAGGAGCACCAGGCCGCCCTTGAGCAGGTTCTGCGCCGCGGTGCTCCAGCCGACGAGGTTGACCAGGCCGTCGAGCAGGATGAAGAACAGGGCCGCGCCCCACACGCCGGTGGGCACGGCGCGCCCGCCGGAGATGAGCGTCCCGCCGATGACGACGACGGCCACCGAGTCGAGCAGGTAGCGGGTGCCGAGGTCGGCCGTGGGCGCGATGTAGGTGGCCAGCAGGGAGCCGGTGAGCCCGGCCAGCGCGCCGCTCGCCAGGTAGGTCGCGGCGATGACGCGCCGGACGGGGATCCCGGCGCGCTCGGCCGCCCGGCGGTTCTGCCCGACGGCGATGAGGGAGCGTCCGTAGACGGTGCGCCGCAGCACGGCGACGACCGCGGCGGTCACCGCGGCGACGGCGACGGCGAACAGCGGCACCCCGGCGGGCCGCAGGTTGAGCAGCTCCCGCAGCCCCGGGTCGGGCACCGCGGTGAAGCCGCCCGCCAGCGACAGCGTGGCCGACGAGGCGACGAGCCCGGAGGCGAGCGTGGCGATGATCGGCGGGACGGACAGCCCGAGGATCGCGACGGTGCTGACCGCCGCGACGGCGATCCCCGCCGCGACGCCCGCGCCGACGCCGAGGACGACCGAGCCGGTGGACGCGGCCGCCGCCACCGAGACGAACCCGGCCAGCGAGATGACCGACGCCACGGAGACGTCGATGTTGCCGGGACCGGCCGTGATGACGAGCATCTGGCCGAGCCCCACGACGACCAGGTACGGCGCGAGGGACAGCGCGAGGGAGACGGTCTGCCCGCCGCCCTGGCCGGAGATGGCCAGGATGGCCACCCACACCAGCGCCGCGGCGGCGAAACCCCAGATCCAGGGGCGCGTGAGGAGCACTCGGACGTTCATCGCAGCACCTTCCCGACGACGACGCGGCCGGCGAGCACGGCCAGGACGATCACTCCCTGGACGGCCGACTGCAGGGCGGTCGGGACGTCGAGCAGGCTCAGCACGACGCTGACCAGGCCGAGCGTCACGCCGCCGATCGCCACGCCCCAGGGCACCGCGGCGCCGCCCCTGAAGGAGCCGCCGCCGAGGATCACGGCCGCCACCGTCATGAGCGTGTAGCTGGAGGCCGACGACACGTCCCCGCCCCCGGTCTGCGAGGCCAGGACGAGGCCGGACAGCACGCCGAGCGCGCCCGTGGCGGTGTAGGCGACGGCGCGGGCCGCCAGCGGGCTCAGCCCGGCGCGTTGGAGCGCGACCGGGTTGCTGCCCAGCGCGCGCATGCGCACCCCGGCCCCGCTGCGGCAGGCCAGCAGGTACACCAGCGCGGCGACCAGCAGGATCGGCAGCAGCGGCGCGGGGAACCCGGCGGGCTGCCACGCGCCGAACGCCGCCAGCCAGGCGGGGGTGGTGCCTCCCGGCGTCGGCAGGACGGACAGGCCGAGCCCCATCCAGACGAACGACGCGCCCAGCGTGGCGATGAGCGACGGCACCCGCCGCAGGTGGACGAGGACGCCGAGCACCGTGTAGGCGGCGACCAGCCCGAGCAGGATCAGCGCGCCGGTGACGGGCGACGACACCAGGCTGGTCGCGGCGATCACCGTGACCAGGCCGACGAAGGCGCCGATCCCGAGGTCGATGTCGCCGACCGACATCAGGGTCATCTGGGCCTGGGCGGCGATGACGAGGGGCACGGTCGCCGAGAGCACCAGCGACAGGCCGGGCACGGTCAGGACGTCCGGCTGCAGCGACGCGCACACGGCGACCATGACGGCCATGGCGACGGCGCTGACGGCGGCGGGCGCCGCCCTGCGCAGCTCCGCCCTGGTGGGCAGTGCGGTGGGCAGTGCGGGGGAGAGGGCCGGGGCCCGGGTGAGGTCAGCCATGGTTCCGCGCCTCCTGGGGTCGCTCGCGGCCGGGCGCTCCCTGCGCCCGGCCGGCTGCCGTCGGCGGGTCGGGTTCGGCGAAGGAGACGGCGATGATGCGCTCCTCGGAGATCTCGTCGCCGGAGAGCTCGGCGACGACCCGCCCGGCCCGCAGGACGTAGACGCGGTCGCAGTGCGCCATCTCGGCGTTCTCGCTGGAGTACCAGACGACGCTCCTGCCCCGCGCCGCCTCCTCCCGGATCAGCCGGTACAGGCCGGTCTTGGTGTGGACGTCCACGCCGCGGAAGGGGTCGTCGAGCAGGACGAGGTCCGCCGAGGAGGCGAACGCGCGGGCGACGATCACCTTCTGCTGGTTGCCGCCGCTCAGCTCGGTCATCGCCGCGTCGGCGCCGCCGCGGATCGCCAGGCGCTCCACCCAGGAGCGCACGACCTCGCGCTCCTCGGCGGGGCGGCGCAGCCCGCGGCGGGCGATGCCCCGCATGGCGGTGACGACGAGGTTCTCGGCGACGCTCCACAGCGGCAGGACGCCGGAGCGCTGCCGGTCGCCGGGCACGTACGCCCTGGTCGCGCGCACCTTCGCGTCCCGCCGCGCGGGCCGCCACAGGCGTTCGAGCACGTCCTGCTGGCCCTGGCCGGCGAGCCCGGCCAGGCCGACGACCTCGCCCGCGCCGACTCTGACCGAGACGTCGCGCAGCCCTGAGCCGGTGGCGCCGCGCAGCTCGGCCACCACGGGCCGGTCGGCGGGCAGGCCCGCGGACGGGGCGGGCCGGTGCGCGTCGCGCTCGGCCACCTGGGCGCCCATCAGCGTCAGCACGTCGTGCTCGCCCAGCCCGGCCGCAGGACGCTCGGCGATGACCGCGCCGTCCCGCAGCACGGCGACCCGGTCGGCCACCGACAGCACCTCGCCGATGCGGTGCGAGATCAGCAGGACGGCCACGCCGCGCGCGGTGAGGGAGCGGACGTGGTCGTAGAGCGAGCGCGCCGCGTCCGGCCCGAGCGACTCGGTGGGCTCGTCCAGGATCAGCAGGTCGAGCGCGTCGACCAGGCTCGCCCTGGCGATCTCCACCATCTGGCGCCGGGCCAGCGTCAGGTCCTCGACCCGGTCGCGGGGCGACACCCCGTGACCTGGGAACATCTCGTCGAGCCGGCGGCGCGCCGCCGCGCCGGCCGCCCGCCGCCGGCGCAGCCGGGGCAGGCAGTGGCGGGAGGAGAGCCAGATGTTCTCGGCGACGGTGAGGTCGGGGCAGAGCGAGGTCTCCTGGTAGGCCATCCGCACCCCGCGGAACGCCGCCGCGCCGGGCGCCGCGTGCCGCCCGCGGACGGTGACGCGGCCCTCGTCGCAGGACTCCAGCCCGGCGAGGACCCGCATGAGCGTGCTCTTGCCCGCGCCGTTGTGGCCGACGAGGCCGAGCACCTCGCCCGCGCGGACCTCCAGGTCCACGCCGGTGAGTGCCCGGGTGCGCCCGTACGTCTTGGTGACGCCGGAGGCGGTGACGACCGGCGCGCCGTCCGGCCCCCGCCGCCGCGCCTCCCGCGGCGGGATGTTGTCGAGGTGCATGACGAGGTCTCCCACGTGTGTGTCGTCCGCTCTAGCCGGCGGCCGCCGGGATCGGCGGGCGGACCGGCTCGCCGCCCGTCTGCACGGCCTTGACCTGCTGGCGGAACAGCTCGCGCGTCCACGGCCAGGCGGCGTACTCGTCGGGCTTGAGCACCGCCGCCCAGGCGTCGCGGTCCTTCTGCTCGACGAGGACGATCGGGAAGGTCAGGTGCTTGGGGATGTCGCGCTTGTCGAGCAGGTCGAGCGCCTCCCACAGCGCGGCGACCGACTGGCCGGGGTCGGACATGACGGCCACGGAGCCGTTGTCGATCTTGTTGTCCTTCCAGTAGTTCAGCGCGCGGCCGTTGGTCTCGAACGTCACCGCGGGGACGGGCTTGCCCGCCGTGGTGAACGCCTGGGCGACGCCGTGGCCGTCGCCGCAGCCGATGACGCCGTCGATCTTCGCCACGCTGGAGAGCACGCCGAGCACGGCCTTCTGGGCGGTGGCGCCGTCGCACATGCCGGTGACGGTGGCGGCGGTCTTCACGCCGGGGTACTGGGCGAGGATCTTCTTGGTGGTCTCGTACATCTCGGCCTCCGGCTGGGAGCCGACGACGCCGCGGCTGACGACGACCTCGCCCTTGCCGCCGATGCCGTCGAGCAGGGGCTTGGCGGCGTAGGTGGCCCAGTCGGCGAAGCTGTTCTGCAGGACGTGGGCGCAGTCGGCGTCGATCGCGGAGTCGAAGACCACGACGGTGACGCCGGCGGAGCACGCCTGCTGGATGACGGGCTTGAGCGCGGTGGGCGAGGCCGGGTCGATGAGCAGGGCGTCGGGCTTCTGCAGCAGGAGGCTCTTGATCTGCGCGACCTGCTCGGTGGCCGAGTTGTCGCCGGGGGCGTTGACGACCTTGTACTTGCCGATGAGGCCGTCGGACTGGGCCTGCTTGGCGGCCGCCTCGAACTTCGCGATCATCGTCTGGCGCCAGCCGTTGCCGATGAAGCCGTTGCTGAGCGCGATGAACGGCTTGCCGCCGCCGGTCGCGTCCTGAGTGGCGGCGCCGCCGGACGCGCCGGAGCCGCAGCCTGCGGCGAGCACGGTGAGGGCGGTGAGCGACGCCACGGAGGCCGCGCGCCAGGGCCGGGGGGTGGGACGGGTACGCATGGTGTTCTCCAGATTGAGCAGTCCGCCGGAACGGGGGAGCCGGGGCCGCGAACTCTCCTGAGGCGGGTGCGGCGCAGTCATTACAGGCCTGTAGTGACAGGAACGCTAAGTCGGCGTTACCGGCGTGTCAAGAGTCACTTTTTCGTTGACAAACGCCCAGATAATCCACCAAACTCCACGAACGCGCTCGTCAACCTGTTACGACAGGATTGCTACCCTGTCATGACAGGGGCTGCCGCCGTGGCATGCTCTCCTAGACGCTGCCGCCAAGGAGGTTTCCCGTGACCATGACGTATCCGCGCCTCGACCGCGACGGATCCGAACCGCTGTGGATGCAGCTGATGCGGACGTTGCGCGCGCGGATCGAGGGCGGGGAGCCCGGTCCCGACCAGCCGCTGCCGTCGGAGGCCGAGCTCAGCGACCTGTTCGGGGTCTCCCGCACGGTCGTCAGGGAGGCGCTGCGCGAGCTGGTGCAGCAGCGGTTGATCTACAAAGTAAAGGGGCGGGGCGCGTTCGTCTCCCCGCGCAAGACCGAGGTGCGCTTCATCGGCTCCATGACCGGCTCCGCCGACGACCTGCGCGAGTCGGGCCGCCGCGTCACCACCGAGACCGTCAGCCAGACCCTCGGCGAGGCCGGCGAGCGCGAGGCCGCCCTGCTGCGCGTCCCCACGGGGGAGCAGGTCGTCAGGCTGCGCAGGCTCCGGCGGGTCGACGGCCAGCCCTGGCTGCTCGTCGACACCGCCCTGCCCGCGCGCCTCGTGCCCGGCCTGGAGCGTGGCGTGCTGGAGAACCAGTCGCTGTACGACGTCCTGCGCCGCCGCTACGGCATCGAACCCGCCGCCGCCGACCGGTGGATCGAGGCCGTCTTCCCCAGCAGGGAGGACGCGGCGCTGCTGGAGGTCACCGCCTCGACGCCGCTGCTCGGCATCGAGTCGGTCGCCTGGATGCCCGACGGCACGCGGTTCGAGGCGTACTACGCGCTGCACCGCAGCGACCAGACCCGCTTCTACGTCGGCATCCGCTGACCAGGCGCCCCCGCGGCGGGATCAGCCCGCGACGCGGAAGCGCATGCTCGTCGCCCGCGGCGACTCGGTCACCTCGACGCGCTCCAGCCTGACCTCCGCCCCGCCGGGCCGGTCGAACAGCCGGACCCCGCCGCCCAGCATGACCGGCGCGACGAACACCACGACCTCGTCGAGCACGCCCGCCTCCACGCACTGCCGGGCGACGTCGGCGCCGATGATGTTGACGTACCCGCCGCCCGCGGCGGCCTTCGCGGCCGCCAGGCCCTCGGCCAGGTCCCCGACGAACGTCACGCCAGGCACCGGCGTGGCGGGGGCGCGGTGGGTGAGCACGAAGTGCGGCCCGCTCCAGGCGCCCCCGAAGGCGCCCTCCTTGTCCGTGCCCTTGTTCGGGTCGTCGCCGTCGAAGGTGCGGCGGCCGATCAGCAGGGCGCCGATCTCGGCGACGAGCCGGTCCGCGGCCGGGTTCGGGCCCAGATGGGGGATGAGCCAGGACATGTCGCCGCCCGGGCCGGCGATGAAGCCGTCCAGTGACATGGTGGCCGAGTACACGATCTTGCTCATGGCTGCCTCCGGCGGGAGCGTGGTCGTCTCATGGTCAGACGACCTGACGGCCGCGAACTCATCGCCGCCACCACCACGAACCCGCGCGGGGCGCCCCTCACCGCGCGCCCGTCAGGAAGTCCAGCAGGATCTGCCGGCTGGTCTGCGAGGTGAGGCTGCCGTACGCGTCGTCGAAGGCGTGCCCCGCGAACGGCCACCGCGCGGCCCCGGCGCCCCTGCCCCCGGGCGCGGCACCGGCACCGACAGGGCGAGGCCGACGAGGGCGAGCAGCGCCATGTGCGCGGGGAACCGCCCGCCGAGGACGGGCCCGATCACGCCGGCCTTCGGGACGGCGAGGACGTGGGCGCCCAGCATGATCGCCCGCGCACGGCCGCGGTGCTGTTCCTGCTCGCCCTGTGGGTGCGGCTCGCCTCGGCGGCCGCGGCGGCGGGGGTGAGCGCGCTGGTCGCGGCGGCGCTGAAGCTCGCCCCGGGGCTGTCGAACGGGGAGATCGCGGGGGAGCTGGTCGTGGCGGAGGAGACGGTCAAGACTCACGTCGGCCGGATCCTGCGCAAGCTGGGGTTGCGCGACCGCACGCAGGCGGCCGTGTTCGCGTACGAGTCGGGCCTGGTCACGCCGGGAACCGGGCAGCCATGAAATCTACAATGTAAAGGCGTTGGGCCGGTTCGGCGGCGAATCCGCCGATAAGCCGGCGAGGGCGGTGAAGCCTCCGACAATGGCGCCGTAGACGACGTGCGCGAGCAGGCTGACCACGGGCGTGGCCGGTCCGTAGTTGAGCAGGAGGAAGCCGGGCGGTTCGAGCAGCGCCACGCCCGGCGCGCTGGTGAGGGCGGTGCCCATGCGGGGATGCACGAGCGGCAGCAGGATGTTGACCAGCGCCGTCCCGGAGAACAGGCCGTGCACCAGCCCGAACAGCGCTCCGAGCAGCCAGCCGCTGTGGTGGATGACGGCGAACGCGGCGTAGTAGCCGAGGGCGAAGATGAGCCCGGCGACGAAGTGCAGCACGTACCCCAGGGCCTTGGCGCGGGTGCGGTCGGCGGTGAAGGCGGTGCCGAGCAGGAACGGGATGTCCATGCGGGTGAGCTTGAGCTCGTTCGCCGCGCGCAGCACGGTGGTCAGGACGAGCGTGCCGGCGAACCCGCCCGCCAGCGCGCCCCACACGTTCATGCGTGGTCCTTCCCGCGCAGGGCGCAGGCCGCGCTGATCAGGGCCAGGTGGCTCAGCCCCTGCGGCATGTTGCCGAGGAAGGCGTGCGTGGCGGGGTCGATCTCCTCGCTGTAGAGGCCGACGTCGTTGGCCAGGCCGACGAGCTGGTCCATCAGGCCGGCCGCGGTGTCGGCGTGGCCGCAGCGGGCCAGGGACTCGACCAGCCAGAACGAGCAGGCCAGGAACGCCCCCTCGGTCCCTGCGAAGCCGTCGTCCTCGGTGTAGCGGTGGACGAACGGGCCGTGGGCCAGCTCGCGGCGGACGGCCTCGACGGTGCCGCGCAGGCGGGGCTGCTCGGCGCCGGTGTAGCCGTGCAGGAGGCCGAGCAGCAGGCCGGCGTCCAGCCCGGTGCCCTCGGCGGAGCGGACGTAGCTGTGGCGGCGTTCGCTGTAGCAGCGGGTCTCGACGAAGTCGTGGATCGCCCGCAGGTGGGTGCGCCAGGCGGCGGCGTGGCGGCGCGGGATCAGCCCGCGCTCGGCCAGGCGCACGGCGCGGTCCAGGGCGACCCAGCACATCATCTTCGACTGGGTGAAGTGCAGCGGCCGGCTGCGGACCTCCCAGATCCCCGCGTCGGGCAGGCTCCAGGAGCGGCAGACGAAGTCGGCCATGCCGGCCAGCCTGCGGGCGATGTCGGCGTCGAGGCGGCCCGCGGCCGAGGCGTGCAGCCAGGCGGTCTGCAGGAGTTCGCCGTAGGTGTCCAGCTGGAGCTGGTCGGCGGCGGCGTTGCCGGTCCTGACGGGCGCGGATCCGCGGTAGCCCTCAAGGGGGAGGGTCCGTTCGGCGGCGCGGGGCCCGCCGTCCAGCCGGTAGAGCACGCGCAGCCGGGGGTGGGTGAGCTGGGTGGCGTGCATGAGCCACCAGAAGTAGGCGTCCGCCTCCGCCGGGCAGCCGAGCTGCAGGAAGGCGTCGAGGGTGAAGGCCGAGTCGCGGATCCAGGAGAAGCGGTAGTCGAAGTTGCGCGGGCCGCCGAGCGTCTCGGGCAGCGAGGACGTCGCCGCCGCCGCGACCGCTCCGGAGGGGGCGTAGACGAGCAGTTTGAGCGCGAGCGCGCTGCGGGTCACCGCCTCCGCCCAGGGTCCGTGGACGGTGCGGGCGGCCAGCCACTGCCGCCAGGCCGCGCGGGTGTGCTCGAGCCGGGCCTCGCAGTCGGCGCGGGTGGGCAGGACGAGCGGGTCCTGGTGGGCGTAGCACAGGGTGATCAGCGCGCGTGATCCCGCGTGGGCCTCGAAGCGGCCGGTGACGGCCTCGTCGCCGATGCCGGGCGTTCCCGCCTGCCAGGCGCAGACCGCGAGCGCCTCGTCCCCGGAGGTGACGACGGGTGTCCCCGCTCGCCGGCCGAAGCGCGGCTCGCGCAGGCCGTAGCCGAAGCCCGGGGTGACGCTCCAGCGCAGGGGGACGTCGCCGGACAGGCCTTCGACGTGGCGTTGCAGCTCGCGGAGCGGGGTCAGTGCGCGGCCCGGGAGCGACATGGCGTCGGTGACCCTGACGACCCCCTGGCCGGTGGTGAAGGTGGTCTCGAGGACGTTGGTGCCCGGCAGGTAGCGGCGGTCCACGCGGTAGGGGGCCTCGGGCCGCAGGGTGAAGGAGCCGCCGCGCCGGGCGTCGAGGATGGCGGCGAACTGGGTGGGGGAGTCGAGGTCCGGCCAGGCCAGCCAGTCCACTGACCCGTCGCGGGCGATGAGCGCGACGCTGCGGCCGTCGCCGACGGCCGCGTAGTCGCGTAGCGGGGCGTAGCCGTCGATCCGTTCCGGCGGGTCGCCGCCGTGGGCCGGCGGTGCCGGGTACGCGTGCATCACCGCAGGTCACCTCCCGGCGTCTGTTACCCGGAGCGGGCGAGACGATTCCACACCGGCCGGATCGCCTGGCGCCGCCGCGGCCGCCGGACGACCTCTCAGGCCGGGGCGCCGCCGGTCGGCGGGGGCGTGGCGAAGGCGCCGGCGGCGGCGGCGAGCACGGCGGTCCTGGCAGCCCGGTCGGGCAGGCCGGGGTCGGGCGGCGTGCGGAGGAGGATCAGGTGGTGGTAGAGCGGCGCGGTGGCGGCGACGAGCAGCTGCCGGGCGTCGGTGTGCGGCGGGAGTTCGCCGCGCAGGACGGCTCGGCTGACGATGACCTCGCAGCGGGCGTACCGGTCCTCCCAGAGCCGGCGGACGCCGCGGGCGGCCTCCTCGGAGCGGAACGAGGCGGCGACGAGGGCCGCGGCGATCGACGGCTGCGCGGTGAGCGCGGCCTGGTTCTCGTGGTTGAGCGCGGCGAGGTCGCCCTGGAGGGAGCCGGTGTCCTGGGGTTGCCAGTCGTCGTCGCGGGTCGCCTCGAAGAGGTCGGCGAGCAGGCCGCCGACGTCGCGCCAGCGGCGGTAAACGGTCGCGCGGTGCACGCCGGCGCGGGCGGCGACGGCGTCGAGGGTGAGCTCGTCGTAGCCGCGTTCGCCGAGTTCGGCGCGCAGGGCGTCGAGGACCTGGGCGCGGGTGCGGCTGGTGCGGCCTCCCGGCCTGCGCCGGACCGGCGGGGGGACGGCGCTGTTCTCTCCGGTTTGCTCTGTGGGCGGCGTCATGACAGCATCTTAATGTAAAACTTGTCGCGTTAGTGGCTGCCCGGCAGCCGGCCCGTCCCCGGAGGATCGATCCATGAATCCGCGTGTCCCCGCTGATCCGACCGTGCTGCATCCGATGCCGGAGCATCCCCGGGTGGTGCTGCTGCGGCCGTTGGTGACGTCTCCGTTGATCGAGGTCGGGGAGTACTCGTACTACGACGACCCGGACGACCCGACCGCCTTCGAAACGCGTAACGTGCTCTACCACTACGGGCCGGAGAAACTGGTCATCGGCCGGTTCTGTGCGCTGGGCACCGGGGTGCGGTTCATCATGAACGGCGCCAACCACCGCATGGACGGCCCCTCGACCTTCCCCTTCCCCACCATGGGCGGCTCGTGGGCGGAGCACTTCGACCTGCTCACCGGCCTGCCGAACCGCGGTGACACCGTCGTCGGCAACGACGTCTGGTTCGGCCACGGCGTGACGGTGATGCCGGGCGTGCGCATCGGCCACGGGGCGATCGTCGGCTCCGGCGCCGTGGTCACCTCCGACGTGCCCGACTACGGGATCGTCGGCGGCAACCCGGCCCGTCTCATCCGCACCCGCTACAGCGACGAGGACGTCGCGCGGCTGCTGGCGGTGGCCTGGTGGGACTGGCCGGCGGAGCACATCACCGAGCACATCCGGACGATCATGTCGGGCGGCGTCGCCGACCTGGAGGCCGCCGCCCCCGGCCGGGCCGCTCCCGCAGGAAACGAGTGACCCTCCATGTCCCCTCGCCGGGCCCACATCGCGATGGTCGGCATCCCCATCGTCAGCCACGTCCTGCCCAGCCTGGAGGTCATCCGTGAGCTGGTGGCCCGCGGCCACCGGGTGACCTACGCCAACGACCCCGCGGTCGGCGACCTGATCACGGCCACCGGCGCCGAACTGGTCCCCTGCGCCTCCGTGCTGCCGGTCGCCGACGACGACTGGCCCGCCGACCCCGTCGCCGTGATGAACCTCTTCCTCGACGACGCCGTTCAGGCCCTCCCGCGGTTGCGCGCCGCCTACGACCACGACCCCGCCGACCTCTACCTGTACGACATCGGGGCCTACGCCGCGCGCGCCCTCGCCGAGGCACAGGGCCGTCCCGTCCTGCAGCTGTCGCCGACGTTCGTGGCGTGGAAGGGCTACGACGAGGACGTGGCGGCGCACCTGTGGCGGCTGCCGGGCGCCGACGCCCACCGGGCGAGGTTCGCGCGGTGGCTCGGTGAGGCTGGGGCGTCCACCACGGACGTCGACGCCTTCTCCGGCCCGCCGGCCCGGGCGCTGGCCCTGATCCCCAGGGTGATGCAGCCGCACGCCGACCAGGTCGACACCGGCGCCGTCACCTTCGTCGGCCCCTGCTACGGCAGGCCCGGGGAAGGGGACGGCTGGACGCGTCCCGCCGCCGCCGAGAAGGTGCTCCTGATCTCCCTGGGGTCGGCCTTCACGCGCCGCCCGGAGTTCTACCGGCAGTGCCTGGCGGCCTTCGGCGACCTGCCCGGCTGGCACGTCGTACTGCAGATCGGCAGGCACACCGACGTGCGGGAACTGGGCGACATCCCGTCCAACGTCGAGGTGCACCGCTGGGTCCCCCAGCGGGCGATCCTGGAGCAGGCCGACGCCTTCGTCACCCACGCCGGCATGGGGGGCTGCGGCGAAGGGCTGCTGGCCGGCGTCCCGATGATCGCCGTTCCGCAGGCCGCCGAGCAGTTCATGAACGCCGACCGGCTGGTGGAGCTGGGCGTCGCCCGCCGCGTCGACACCGCGGACGCCACGGCCGGGACCCTGCGCGGCGCGCTGCGCGACCTCGTCGCCGACCCCGAGGTCGCCCGCCGCTCGGCGCGGCTCCGAGCCGCGACGCGGGCCGAGGGCGGCACCCCGCGGGCCGCCGACCTCATCGAGCACCTGCTCGGCTGAGCAGCCCGCCGGCGATCAGGAGGGTCCGCGGCGCGAGCCGGTAGCCGAGCCTGACGGCCGGCGCGGAACCGGCGACCACACCGAGGGCGAACGGCAGGAACATGATCCCGGTCAGCGCCGGCCCCGTCCCGAGGACGTGCTGGAGGTAGGGCGACACGAAGGAGAAGGAGGCGGCCATGGCCGCGCCGACCAGCCCGCCGAAGTTGTCGTGGGGGTCCTCTAGCCTGCCGTTCAATTGATCAAGCCGGTCTTATCTAAAGAAGGCGGACATGACCTATCTTGAGCTGTCTGAGGACGGCGGCGGAGCGCACAAGTTCTACGAGGCCGTCGTCTCCGGGACGCGCGTGACCATCACGTACGGGCGCATCGGCGAGACGGGCCAGACGAAGAGCACCGACTTCCCCACCGAGGACAAGGCGCGCGCCGCGGCGGCCAAGAAGGTCAACGAGAAGCTGCGCAAGGGCTACGCCCCCGCCGTGCGGGGTGTGCGCCAGCGCAGGCCGGTCACCCGCAGGACCGTCACGAGCACCCGCTCGACCGCCCTGCAGGCGCCGGTGCTGTGGCGCTTCGACAGCGGCGCCTCCGCGTTCGGCGTCTTCGTGGACGAGGAGCGCTGCTGGGTCGGCAACCAGCGCGGCGACGTGTTCACCCTCGCCCACTCCGGCACCGTCACCGGCCGGTTCCGCCTGCCTGACGGCGTCAAGTGCATCGTGGCCGACGACTTCTGGATCTACGCGGGCTGCGACGACGGCAAGGTGTACGACCTGAGCGGCAAGGTGCCGAGGGCGGCCTACGAGATCGCCGCGGACGTGGACATCTACTGGCTCGACATCCACGACGGCATCCTCGGGGTGTCCGACCGCGCCGGGCGGATCACCACGATCGACTACGAGGACGAGTTCCAGTGGGCGCGTACCGGCCAGGGCGACTACGCCTGGATGGTGCGCTGCGACGAGGACGCCGTCTACCACGGCCACTCGGGCGGCGTGTCCCGCTTCGACGCCTCCGACGGTTCCCCGGTCTGGCACACCTCGGCCGCCGACCAGGTGCTGTTCGGCTGGCAGGAGGACGACGCGGTCTACGCCGCGACCGCGCGGCGCACGGTGCACCGCCTGGCCAAGGCGGACGGCCGGGTGGAGGCGGTGTACCGGTGCGACGCGCCCGTCTACTCCTGCGCGACCTCGCCCGGCGGCGGTTACGTGTTCGCGGGCGACAGCCATTCGTCGGTGTACTGTTTCGCCGCCTCGGGGGAGCGGCTGTGGAAGCTCGGCACCGGCTGCGGGTCGGCGCTGTCGATGCAGTTCCTGGACGACCGCCTCTACATCGTCACCACCGACGGCTCGCTGGCGTGCGTCGACGCGGGGGAGGCGGCGATCGCCGCGGCGTGCCAGGGCAGGGTGCCCGAGGCCGTGGACGTGAAGGCCGCCGCGTCGCTGCCGGTGGTGGAGCCGTCGGTGGTGCTGGAGACGGTCACGGCAGGCGGCGCCGGTGAGGGCGTGGTGGTGGAGTGCGTGCGTGAGGGCGACCGGTTGCGGGTGCGGGTGTCGAGCCCCGGTTACCAGGCGTGGAACGTGCAGTTCCCGAAGGACATCCGCGAGGCCGGGGCCCGCTACCTGGTCGAGGGCTTGCGCCCGGCCGGCCGTGGCGGTTTCTACCGGACGTACGGGGAGATCAGGCGCCTGGTCTAGCCGGGTGGGGGCCTGCCGGTGGGCGTTCCCGGTCAGCCGGTGACCTTGTCGAGGAACGCGCGCAGGTTGGCCTCGATGCGGACGATCTTCTCCTCGGTCGTGAGCGACTCGTCGAGGCCGCCGCCCGCGACCGACTGCTTGGTGCCGCGTACGTACAGGGGGCAGCTGAGGTCGGCGCAGAGGTACTGGCCGACGGTGTTGCCCTGGCGGCCGGGTTCGCCGGTGCGGCGCGCGGTCATGAGGGCGACGCCGCCCCCGGTGCGGGTGGTCAGGCACAGGGAGCACATGCTGCGCGAGGTGAAGCCGCGGGAGGCGCCGGTGGTGACGCGGAGGGCGAGGCCGGTGGGACGGCCGCCGCGTTCGGCGACGAGGTAGGCGCGTTCGGGGGCGCCGGGGTCGCGCCAGCCGAGGAAGTCGAGGTCGGGCCAGGGCAGGTCGGGGAAGTCCTTGGGCAGGCCGAGGCGCTGGGTCTCGCCTTTGGAGCAGTTGACGAAGGAGGTGCGGATGTCGCGTTCGGTGAGAGGTCTCATGAGGGGTGAGGGTAGTTTTCCTAATAGGCTTAGGCAAATGCTTTACTGCCTTAGGTGAAGGAGAGGGTTTCGAGTGAAACGGGCAGGGGTGACCGCGGAGCAGCTCACGCGCGCGGCGGCGGAGCTCGCCGACGAGGTCGGCTTCGAGAACGTGACGCTCGCGACGCTGGCGCGCCGGTTCGGCGTGAAGGAGGCCAGCCTGTACTCGCACGTCAGGAACGCGCGCGACCTGAAGACCCGGGTGGCGCTGCTGGCGCTGGCCGAGCTCGCCGACCTGGTCGCCGACGCGGTGGCCGGGCGGGCGGGCAAGGACGCGCTGGTGGCCCTGGCCGGCGTCTACCGCGACTACGCCCGCGAGCACCCGGGCCGCTACGCCGCGGCCCAGCTCAGGCTCGACCCGGAGACGGCGGCGGCGAGCGCCGGTGCCAGGCACGCCCAGATGACGCGGGCGATCCTGCGCGGCTACGACCTGCAGGAGCCCGACCAGACCCACGCGGTGCGGCTGCTCGGCAGCGTCTTCCACGGGTACGCGACGCTGGAGATGGGGGGAGGCTTCAGCCACAGCGCCCCCGACACCGAGGAGACCTGGTCACGCACCCTCGACGCCCTCGACGCGCTCCTGCGCCACTGGCCCGCCCCCTGACCGGCGCCGCGGCGGGCGGCGAACCCCGGCCGGGTGGCCGCAGCCCGGGGGCGGGCGGCCTGATCGTCAGGCGCGTAGGCTGACCGCGATCACCCGCGACGGTGAAGGAGGCGCCCGTGACCACCGACCCCACGATGGCCCGGATCGGCCAGGGGGTGGAGTTGCATCACCACCAAGGTCAGCGTGAAGCCGCTCGCGACCTGTTCGCGCAGATCTGGGATGACATCGGCGGTGAGCGAGGCGACCCCCTGCACGTCTGCGTCCTCGCCCACTCGATGGCCGACGTGCAGGACGACGTGCACCAGGAGCTGATGTGGGATCTGCGGGCGCTCGCCGCCGCCGATCTCGTCACCGATGAGCGG
Organism: Nonomuraea pusilla; assembly: GCF_900109355.1. Classification (GTDB taxonomy): domain Bacteria; phylum Actinomycetota; class Actinomycetes; order Streptosporangiales; family Streptosporangiaceae; genus Nonomuraea; species Nonomuraea pusilla. The sequence continues at coordinate 63,143 of NZ_FOBF01000029.1, read as the reverse complement.
GTGGCCCAGGCCGGGGTGCCGCTCTCGGTGGCCGGCCTGTACCCGTCGCTGCACCTGAACGTGAGTGAGTGCTATCGCAGGCTGGGCGACCTCGGCCGGGCCCGCGAACACCTCCAGCGGGCGCGGGCCGAGATCGGCGCGCTCGGCGACGACGAGTACGGGCAGCTCATCAGGGGCGGCCTGGAGCGGCTGGCCGAACAGCTGGGTGAGACCACCTGACCGCGTGCCGGCGCATTCTCCCGGCGCGGGCCCCGGGGAACCCGGTCGCCGGCGGGCCCCGTCCGTTACACCTCCGGGCCGGCCTCCCCGGCGGGCCGGAGGGTGGCGAGGGCGTGCTCCCATGCCGTGGTCGTCCAGGAGGTCGACGTGGGGCGCACCGATCCCCACGCGTCGGCGTACGTCTCCATGACGAGCGGCCCGGAGCGGACCACGACGAGCGCCAGCTCCGCCGGCTTCTTCCTCCCCCAGAGGGGCGGCAGGACCGTCTTCACCCCGCTCACCGTGGCGCCGGGGATGTCGGGCAGTTCCGCTGCCGGAATCGGCTTGATCCGAACCGTGATGCGCCTGCCGTCGTAGCTCACGCGCAGCTTCCCGCACGACGCGGGGACGCGTGCCCGGAACACGGAGTCCGGCAGGGACGCGGGAACCGAGATGAGCGACTCGCCCAGGGCGTGCCCCACACCGCTCAGCTCGACCGCCGCCGCGGGACGGCCGCGGAAGCGGTGCGCCGCCTTGCGGTCCCACAGCAGCCCGGTGGTGGCGGAGGTGCGGCAGCGGGGAGGGATCGCGCTGAACGCCCAGCCGCGCATGGCGCTGCGGCGGCCGGTGAACGTCGCCGCCTTGCCGGCGACGACGTGCAGCGTGCGGTAGCCGTCGCGGTGACGTACCAGGGCTGCCTTCAACTGGGCGGCCGTGGGGGCGGACGCGAAGCCGGCCTGGGCGGCCGGGCCGCCGGGGGCGGGGACTGCGGCGCGCGCCGGGACGGTGCTTCCCGCGGCGTGCGCGGGGACGGCGCTTCCCGCGGCGGCGGCGAACGCGGCGAGCACGAGGATGACGGGCTTCTTCTTCATCGGTACCTCCACAACGACGGACCGGATGATCCCGACGTTTCCCGAAAGGCGTTGTGAAGCCGGTATAAGTCGCCGTATAAGTGCTTCGTGGGCAGGGGGAACGGTTGAGGATCAACGTTCTGGGTCCGATCGAGATCCGGCACGACGGCGGCGTCTCCCGTCCCACGGCACCGAAGGTGTGCGCGCTCCTGGCCGCCCTGCTCAGCCGCCGCAACACGCCGGTGCCGGTCGAGCGGCTGGTCGACGCGCTGTGGCCGGCCGCCCCGCCGCGCTCGGCCACCGACAACCTGCGCGTGTACGTCACCCTGCTGCGCCGCATGCTCGGCGACCCCGGCCGGATCGTCCCCCACCACCGCGCGTACGCCCTCCGGGTCGAGGCCGGCGAACTGGACGGCGACGACTTCGACCGGCTGCTCCGGGCCGCACGCGACGAGCACGCCGCCGGACGGCTCCGCCCCGCCGCCGCGACCTACCGGCAGGCGCTGGAACTGTGGCGGGGAGCGGCGTTCGGCGGGAGCGAGCTGGGCGCCGACGGCCGCGACTACGCCGTGCGGCTGGAGGAGGACCGCGGCGCGGCCATCGAGGAACGCGTCGAGGTGGACCTCGCGCTGGGACGGCACCGCGCCGTCGTCGCGGACCTGCGCGGCGTGGTCGCCGCGTACCCGCTGCGGGAACGGCTCCACGGGCAGCTCATGCTGGCCCTGTACCGGTCGGGACGCCAGGGGGAGGCCCTGGAGGCGTACCAGGCGGCGCGGGCGGTCCTGGTGGAGGAGCTGGGCCTCGACCCCGGCCCGGAACTACGGCGGCTGGAGGCCGCCATCCTGCGCGGCGACCCGTCCCTGTCCCCACCCCGAGACACACCGCCACCCCGAGACACACCCCCGCCCCTGCCCCGGAACGCACCGGTGTCCCCGCCCGGAGACGCGCCCCCGGCCGCGGAGCCGTCCTTGCCTCGGGGTGCGCCCCCGCCCTCGCCGCTCTCGTCGCCCGGAGACGCGCCCCCGGCCTCGGAGCCGTCCCTGCCTCGGGATGTGTCCCCGGCCTCGTCGTCGGCCCCGTCCCGAGAGCTGCGCCGCGATGCGTCGCTGGGCCCGTCGGGTGGAGCGGCGGCGCCTTCGCCGCTCCACCTCCGGCCGCGTGAACCGGTCGCCGGTGGTCCGTCGCGCGCCAGGAGCCGGGCCGCCGCCTGGGCGGGCGTCCTGCTCGCCGCGACAGCCCTGCTGGGGGTGCGTGCCTCGGGCGCCGGGCAGGGCCCGCCGGTCCGGGTCGCCGACGCCGGATCCCGCCAGGCCCCGGGCCAGCCGGGCCGGGCGGATCAAGCGGGCCGGGCGGATCAGGCGGACGGGTCAGGCCGGGCGGGTCAGGGGAATCGGGCGGGCGGAGCCGACGGGTCCGGTCAGGCGGATCAGGCAGATCAGGCAGATCACGGTGATCAGGCGGATCGGGCGGGGGTGGTCTCGGGGGCGGTCGGCGACGGCGTCCTGACCGTCGGGACGCTCCTGCCCACCACCGGAAGCCTGTACTTCCTCGGGGCCGCGACCTCGGCGGCCGCCGAGCTCGCCGTCCGTGACGTCAACGCCGCCGGCGGGGTGCTCGGCCGGCCCGTGCGGCTCATCAGGGCCGACTCCGGCGACACCACGCGCGACATCGCCACGGCCGCGGTCAGGAACCTGCTCGCCCAGGACACCGATCTCATCGTCGGCGCGGCCTCCAACACGGTGTCGACGATGGTCATGGACACCGTGTCCGAGGCGGGCAGCGTGATGATCTCCCCGTCCAACACCGCCGCCCAGCTCACCTCGGCGTACGACCGGGGGCTCTACTTCCGCACCGCGCCGTCCGACACCCTCCAGGGGCAGCTCGTCGGACGGCTCATCTCCGAGGACCGCAACCGCACCGTCGCCGTGATCGCCCTGGACGACTCCTACGCCGACACCATCGTCGAACACGCCGAGCGCGCCATGCCGGGCGTGCGGATCGTCCGCACGATCAGGTACGGGGACGGCGAGCGGGAGTTCGGCCGGGTCGCGGCCGACCTGGCCCGCGCCGCGCCCGACGCGGTCCTGCTGGTCGGGTTCGAGGAGACCGTCCACGTCATCCGCGCGCTGCGGAGGCACGGCCTGACCCCCGCGGCGGGGCGGCGCTGGTACCTGGTCGACGCGAACCTCTCCGACTACTCCGAGGACCTGCCGGACGGCGTGATGGCCACCGCCAAGGGCACGCTCGCGGGAGCCCTCCCCACGGACGAGTTCCGCCGCCGCGTCCGCGAGGTGGATCCCGTCGTGGAGGACGTGAGCTACGGCCCCGAGTCGTACGACGCGGTCGTGCTGGGGGCGCTGGCGGCGGAGGCGGCGCGCGGCGACCTCGGCCAGTCGATCGCCGCCCGGCTCGCCGACGTCAGCCGCGGGGGCCGTCGATGCACGACGTACCAGGAGTGCGTGGCCCTGGTGCGTGCCGGAGAGGACATCGACTACGACGGTCTCAGCGGCAGGATCGAGTTCGACAGCAACGGCGACGTGGGGGAGGGCAGCTTCGGCGTGTACGTCTACGACTCCACGAACGACTTCCGGCGCGCCGCCACCCGGGTCGTCCGCTAGGGATGCCGCCGCGCGCCGGTCACGCCCGGCGCGCGCCGGTCCCGCCCGGCGCGCGCCGGTCCCGCCCGGCGCGCGCCGATCACGCCCGCCGCGCGGTGGGACGGTCAGCGGACCGGGACGATCCCGCGGACCGGAACGATCAGTGGGCCGGGACGATCACCGGGCCGGTGCCGGGCCTTCCCGCAGTTCCCTGGCGGCCGAGCGGTAGGCGGTGGCCAGGTGGGCGAACATGTCGAGCAGCAGGGCGGCCTGCTCCGGCCCGTAGCGCGCCGCGAGCACCTCCAGGTGGCGCCTGGTCGACGCGCAGGCGGCATGGTAGTCGTCGAGGCCGCCTTCGACGAGTTCGACGGTGACGGTGCGGCGGTCGCGCCGCCCGCGTACGCGGCGCGCGTAACCCGCCTTCTCCAGCCTGTCGATGAGCCGGGTGGTGGAGGCGGAGGGCAGGCCGAGTTCCTCGGAGATCGCCCCCGCGGACAGCGGCCCGCGCATGTCGAGCAGGACGGCGGCGGCGACGTCGACGGGCTGCAGGCCGAGGTGGTCGGCGACGGCCTCGTTGTGCAGGAGGACCGCGATCAGGAACTCGCGGAACGCTCCCTCGTCCGGATGGTTCTGGGCCACTTCCACAACCTACTCCACCCCGGTATATCTTCGAAGTGAAGATACTTCGAAGTGGAGAAGACATGGAGATTCTCGTCATCGGCTCCGGGGTGGGCGGCCTGGCCGTCGCACGGACGCTCCTGGCCGCCGGCCACCGCGTACGGGTCTTCGAACAGGCCCCGGAGCGGCGCACGGGCGGCAAGGCGCTGCTGGTGTGGAGCAACGGCAACGCCGTGCTGGACGACCTCGGCGTCAGCCTGGACGGCGTCGGCGCGCGCATCGACAGGATCGACGCGATGACCTCCGGCGGCCGGCTGCGCACCGGCATGGACATCGGCCACGCGGCCCGCCGCTTCGGCTTCCCCACCACGGCCGTCCCCCGCCGCCACCTGCTGGAACGCCTGGCCGACGGGCTGCCCGGCGACCTCGTCCAACACGGCATGACCTGCGACGGCTTCACCCAGGACCGCGACCGGGTCACCGTCACCTTCACCGACGGCTCCACCGCCACGGGCGACCTGCTCGTGGGCGCCGACGGCCACCACTCGGCCGTGCGCAGGCGGCTGTGGGGTGAGGGGACCGTCCGGCCGGCGACGTACGGCACCTGGCAGGGGCTGAGCCCGATCGGCATCGAGATCACCGACACCGGCCGCCACCTCATGATCACCGGGCGGGAGGGCGCGTGCGGGCTCATGCCCGCCGGGGACGGGCTGCTGCAGTGGTGGTTCGACGTGCGCTGGTCACCCGCCGACCCGCGGTCCGCCGCGCCGCTGGAGGAACTGCGCCGCCGGTTCGGGCGGTGGGCGTCACCGGTACCCGAGGTGCTGGAGGCCGCCACCGAGGACGACCTCGAGTTCTTCGGCCACCACTGGAACAGGGTCCGCCGGGTGTGGGGGGAGGGCCGGGTCACCCTGGTGGGCGACGCCGCCCACACCATGCCGCCCACGCTCGGGCAGGGCGCCAACCAGACGCTCGAGGACGCCTGGGTGCTCGGGCGCGAGCTGGCCAGGGGCGGCGACCCGGCGGCGCGGCTGCGCGCCTACGAGCAGGCCCGCTACCCGCACATCTCGCTGGTGTCGCGGCTGGCCAGGCGTAACCCCGCCAACTGGCGGATCCCGCCGTTCCTGGGGCGGCTGATCCCGGACACGTCCCAGACCGGCATGCTGGCCCGCTTCAGCAACCGCCTGACCGCGCCCGCCTGACCGGGCCCGCCTGACCGGGCCCGCCTGACCGGGCCCGCCTGACCGGGCCCGCTTGAACGGGCGGCGGCGGAGGAGGTCGGTGTGGGCGGCGGTGCATGATCTTCCTGCCTGCGGGGCAGGTTTCCGGTCAGCGATCTTACCGCATGGCCGTCCGGCGGCCCCGGGTCCGGGGCTGCTCGTGGGGAGGTCTCCCGGGCGCGGGGCGCGCGGGCCTGCGGTAGATGGCGCGGGCGGGCGTCCGGGGTCGGCTGGTACGACCCCGGACGCCCCGCTCAGTACGGCGTCCCGGTGGTCCCGCTCAGTACGGCGTCCCCGGTGGTCCCGCTCAGTACGGCGTCCCGGTGGTCCCGCTCAGTACGGCGTCCCGGAGGTCCCGCTCAGTACGGCGTCCCGGAGGTCTCGCTCAGTACGGCGTCCCGGACGCCCCGCTCAGCAAGGCGTCCCCAAGGTCTCGCTGCGCAGGCCGTCCCCGGGGTCCTGCTCAGCAGGGCTTCCCCTGAGGTCCCGCGGCCCCGGGGTGGGGCCGGGCGGTTCACAGGGGGATGTTGGCGTGCGCGCCCCGGGCGGGCGCGGCCTCCGCGATCGCGCGGGCGAGGGCGCGCCGGGTGTCGGCGGGCTCGACGACCACGTCGACGACGCCCGCCTCCAGCGCCCGTCCGATACCGCCGGCGACCTTCTCGTGCTCGGCCGCGAGCCGCTCCTCCAGGGCCTGCCGCTCGTGCCCGGCCACCGCCGCCGGCTCGCGCCGGGGCCGCGGCGAGCCGGCGTCGAACAGCGCCTCCAGCCGGGCCAGGGGGTCGAGCGGATCGGGGGGAGCGCCGTGACCGGGGGTGCGGCTGCCGGGAACGCTCACGACTGGTGCCTCCTTCTGGCCGGGTTCGGTACGAGTCCACGGTGCGCCGCCGGGGCGGGCGCCGTTCATGCCGGTCGCGTACGAACTTCGGGCGGCCGTCCTTGTCCGGCTCCTGCAACCCCTGTTGACTGTGGCCGTGAGAACCCTGCGGCGGGACTGGAGCGAGCTGCCCGCCGCCGTGCGCGACGAGGTGGGGCGCCGGCTGGGTTCGCCGGTGCGGGACTTCGAGGAGCGCGACGGCGGTTTCTCCTCCGGCGTCCTCGGCGTGGCCACGCCCGCCCGGGGCGAGCAGGTGTTCGTCAAGGCGGTGCCCGGTGCTTCCGCCGACGCCGGCGACTACCGCACCGAGATGGCCGTCGCCGCCGCGCTGCCGCCGGCGGTGCCCGCGCCGCGGCTGCGGTTCGCGTTCGAGCGGGCCGGATGGTTGCTGCTGTGCTTCGACGTGGCCCGGGGCGCGCCGGCGCACGAGCCGTGGCGGCCCGGCGAGCTGGCCGCCGCGCTGCGGGCGCTGGCGGTGTGCGCCGTGGAGCTGACGCCGTCGCCGGTCGGCGGACTGCCGACGGTGGCCGCGCGGCTGGCGGGACGGTGCGAGACGTGGCAGGCGCTGGAGCGTGACGGCGTCCGGGGCGAGGTCACCGTCGAGGGCGTCGGGGCATGGGAGCGCGGTCACCTGGCGCGGCTCGCCGCGGTGGAGGCGACGTGGGGCGAGCTGGTGGCAGGGGAGACGCTGCTCCACTTCGACCTGCGTTTCGACAACGTCGTCATCGGGCCGTCCGGCGCGGCGAGCCTGCTGGACTGGGGGCGTGCCTGTACCGGCCCGGCCTGGGCGGACCTGGTCTGCCTGCTGCTGCTGTCGGACCTGGGCGGTCTCGACCCGGAGGACGTCTTCGCCGGGCACCCGGCCGGCGCCGGCGCCGAGCCGGAGCGGGTGGAGGCGTTCCTCGTCGCGCTGGCCGGCTACTGGACCCGGGCGGCGTCCCTCCCGGGCCCGGCGCACGCCCCGCACCTGCGTGGGCGGCGCGAGCGCTCGCGCCGCGCGACCATCGCCTGGCTGCGCCGCCGGTGGGGGGAGCGCTGGTGACGTCCCGGGCGGTCAGTCCACTTCGGAGGGGACGGGCCGGCCGCCCCGTGGGGGTGGCGGCGGGAGGGTGAGGACGGCGCGGACCGCGGCCTCCAGGCGGGCCCGGGTGTCGGCTCCGATCACGGGCTGGCCGTCCGTGGTCGGCTCGGTCAGGGCCCGGCGGAAGACGGCGGTCGGCAGGTCGACCAGGCACAGTGTCACCACCTCGACGCTCGCCCCGTCGGCCCGGCCCCACAGCGCCCGCGACAGCCGCGTCAGCAGCGCGATCAGCCGCTTGTCCAGGGCGAACATCGCCTCCGCCAGCTCCTGCGGCACCTCGGGGCCGAGCAGCTGGTCGCGGCGCACCGCCACGAGCATGCGGGCCGCGGCGGGGCGGCGGTCGGCGAACACCGCGGGTGTGCTCGCCGCCGCCACCACCGCCTCGACCGCCGCCTCGCGATCGCCCCCTTGCACCGCGTCGGCGAGCTCGACCTGCAGGTCCAGGAAATCTCCCGCCGCCCTCAGCCACAGCCGTCCGAGCAGTACGGGCAGTGACCCGAACGCGTGGTAGATGGCCCCGTTCGACACGCCTGAGGCCGCCGCGAGCGCTCGGACCGTGAACCGTTCGGGACCGCCGTCGGCCACGAGCCGCTCGGCGACGTCGAGGAGTTGGTCGAGATCGTGAACCCGGGGTCGAGGCATGTCACCATAATAACAGAGCGAGCGCTCCGAAACGTTTGTATGTTGGTCAGCATGATCTTCCGAGAGTCAGGAGTCGTGATGCTCCGCAGATCTCTGTCCGTCCTCCTCCCGATGGTCACCGTCCTGGCCCTGCAGGCCGCCGGCTCCGCACCGGCGAGCGCGGCCGCGTACGGCTGCACCGGGTCGCTGGTGAGAAGCTGGCCCCTGCCGCTGAAGGACGAGATCACCAAGAAGACGTACTACGTCAGCGACATCAAGCTCTTCTACGACGCCCGCAGCGGCTGGAACTGCGCCGTCCTCGCCAAGCGTCCCGGCGACCCCAGGTACGGCGAGCGCACCCCGATGTCCATCCGCATGTGGAACGACACGTGGCCGTCGGAGGTCGTCAAGAACAACATCGACGCGGACGACGGGCACTTCAAGTACCACGCGGGGCCGGTGAAGGTCTACGGCAGGAAGCACTGCGTGAGCATCCTCGCCAGACACGGCGACTACCCCGGCCCTGACGGCCCCGGCGGCCCCAAGTACAACGGCAGGCGCCTGGTCGAGGACGTGGCCTGCCGATGATCATACTCGGGCGAAGGAGAGAGGTGCGGGCGCGCGGCCCCCAGCGGCGACGGGTCGCCGGCGTGGTGGCGATGGCTCTCGTGCCGTTGACGGTCGCGGTCGGGGTGGCCTGGGCGGCCGTCACCGACAACATGTTCCCGACCCTGGCGACCAGCGTCACCTGCTGGCTCGAATCGGGGCATCCCCCGTGCCAGACCGACAACCGCGAGGTCTACTTCTACATGGACAGCAGCGGCGAGTACGAGCTGGAATCGGAGGACCGCGCCACCGTCAACGCCGCCATCGACGGGGAGTACCGCCCCACCGACCTGGCCTTCCACTACGACTCGTCGCCGGTGTTCGAGGGGGACGCCGAGACCGACATCATCTACCAGGAGGGCTCGACCGGCCTCTCGGACGGCGCCGCCGGGATGACGTGGTGCAACGCCCTGGGCGGCAAGCCTTACAAGTGCGACCAGCAGTACATCCGCATCCGGGGCAACGGCGACTACACGTACGCGCGGGTGTGCCACGAGACCGGCCACGCGGTGGGCCTGCAGCACGGCAAGTACAGCACCCCCGTGCTCGACAACACCGATGGCCGCCTCGGGTGCCTGGTGACCCCTTCCGACGGCCACCCCCACCTAGGCGCCAACAACCGGGAAAACATCAACGCCACCTACTAGGAGGGACGCCATGAGACGGATCACCCGGGTCGCCGCCGGCCTCGGAACGGCCGCGGCCGTCGCCGTCGCCGGGCTCGCCGCCGACGCCGCCGACGGCCCGCCGCAGCGGGAGAGGGTGGTGGCGCTGGCCCACGGAGACGACCGCCTGCCCAGCACCACGGCCACGGACTGGGTGACGTACGCCGACCACGTGGTCGTCGTCAGCGCCACCTCGGAACAGCCGGTCCCGCCCACGCGGACGGACGTCGAGCGGGGGGAGGGGCTGATGGGGCGCAAGGTCGGCCTGGAGGTCCAGAACGTGCTGTGGTCGCGACCGGACGCGGCCCGGCCCGCGCCGGAGGCGTGGGAGTACAACGCCACGGGATGGACCTTCACCGACGGGAACCTGGACAACCCGACCGTGCTCGCCATGGAGGGCCGGCCCCGCATCGAGCCGGGACACCGGTACATCCTGGCCATCGCCTGGCAAGGGCCCCGGTGCGCCGAGGGCGACGCTCCCGAGCCCGGGAGGTGGATGGGGCTCGGTGAGGGCTCGGAGCTGCCGTTCGACGGCGGTGTGATCGGCCAGGGCGAGCTGCAGGGCGAGGTGCGGACCGTCGCGGAGGCGCGCGCCCTCGCCGCCGACGCCGGTCCGAACGCCGGGCTCAAGGAGGACATGGTGGGCAGGGGCGCGGACGATCTCGCGGCCGCGCTCAAGGCCGCCGCACCGGGGCAGAAGCAGCAGTTCGCCCCGCAGCCGACGGCCGCCTGCGACTGAGCGCCGACGTCCGCCTCCGTTCCCCCGGGGGACGGAGACGTTCGCCTCCGTTCCCCCCGGGGGGACGGCCCCGTTTCAGGCGGGTGGTCCGTCTCCCGGAGGCGGCTCCTGCGCCGGGACGGCGTCCCGGTCGCCGGAGAAGGTCTGCCGGTAGTGTTCGGCCGCCGCCGCCATGTCGGTGTTGAGGAGCTCGAAGAACCGGCTCGCGGTCCGCAGCCGGGCGCCCGCCGGGGTGTGCGGGCCGAGGACGTCGACGCCTGCCCTGACGGTCTCGGCCCACAGCATCATCGACCGCGTGCCCACCAGCCACGCGCGGTACCAGACCTCGTCGTCGATGACGTACCGCTCGCGCCGGTTGTCACGCTCACGCCGGAGGAGTCCGGCCTGTTCCAGGTAGCCGACGCCCTTCGAGATCGACGCGGGGCTGACGTGGAGCCGCTCGGTGAGGTCGGCGACGGTCAGGACGCCCGTGTCGCTGGTGAACAGGCAGGCCAGCACCCTGGCCGCCATCGAGGGTACTCCGCCGAGCCGCTCGGTGAGCAGCTGCTGGAACGCTCGCACCGCCTCGGGGTCGCGCCCGCGGGCGTCCGCCGCCGGCGGGCTCGGCGACGGGGCCGGGCGGCGGCGGGCGCGCCATTCGGTCGCCCGCTGCGCGCGGGCCGCGCGGTAGCCGTGCGGCCCGCCGTTGCGGGCGATCTCGCGGCCGACCGTCGACCGGGGGCGGCCCAGGCGGCGGGCGATCTCCGCGTACGCCAGCCCTTCCCGCAGACCTTCCGCGATCGTGCGGCGGTCCTCGTACGTCAGGTGGCCTCCTGGCATGCGTCCTCCTGGCACGTCTGTCGCGCGGGTGCCCAAGTATGCCCCCGGGACGGACCTCATTGCGACACCTTGCGGAGGATGTTGCATTTGCCGTCACCGTCGTTACGCCAATCACGCGTGCCTGACCTGGGAGGACAGGTTTCGCGCCTTGCTGAAGGCGCGAGGGCGTCCGTAACTTTCCCATGGCGCGAACGATCGCGCGGCGGACCGGAGCGTGCCCGGTCCACCCGGCCTGCGGGCGTGTCGTCCCGCCAAGGCGTCGAACCTCAAGGAGATCCTGACATGGCAGCCAAGGTATGCCTGATCACCGGTGCCTCGTCCGGCATCGGCCACGCCACCGCGCTGGAACTCCTGCGCGCGGGACACGTCGTGTACGGCGCCGCGCGCCGGGTGGGGCGCATGGCCGCGATCGACGAGGCCGGGGGTCGTGCGCTCCCGGTGGACGTGACCGAGGAGGAGCACCTCCAGCGGGCCGTCCGCACGGTCCTGGACGAGCAGGGGCGCATCGACGTGCTGGTGAACAACGCCGGGGCCGTCCTGCACGGCGCGGTGGAGGACACGCCGCTGACGATGGCGCGGGACGAGTTCGAGGTGAACCTGTTCGCGCCGGCCCGGCTGGTCCAGCTGGTCCTGCCGCACATGCGGCGGCAAGAGTCGGGGACGATCGTGAACGTGTCGTCGGTCGGCGGCGAGCTCGCGTTCCCGCTGGGCGCCTGGTACTACGCCTCCAAGCACGCGCTGGAGGCGTTCTCCGACACGCTGCGCATGGAGACCGGGCCGTTCGGCATCGACGTGGTCGTGATCCAGCCGGGCATCATCAGGACCGGTTTCGAGGCCGAGACCCCACGCCAATTGCGGGAAATATCGGGACATGGGGCGTACGGCGTGATGGCGGAAGCCATGGCCCGCGTCGCCGAGGCGCCCGCCGGTCACCAGAGCGACCAGGCCACCGACCCCGCCGTGGTCGCGACCACCATCAGGCAGGCGATCGAGGCGGACCGGCCGCAGACCCGCTACGTCGTCGGCTGGCAGGCAGAAGCCCTCCTGAACCTCCGCAGAACCCTCTCCGACCGTGACTTCGACGCGGCCGTGACGGGCCCGCTCACCTGACGGGCGTCCAGCACCATCCCACGAGTGGAGAACACCATGACAGCTGCCATCGCCGTCACCGGGCTGGTCAAGGCCTACGGGCCGGTCCGCGCCCTCGACGGCCTCGACCTCACCGTGCGAACCGGCGAGGTGCACGGCTTCCTCGGCCCGAACGGCGCGGGCAAGAGCACCGCCATCCGGATCCTGCTGGGCCTGATCCGCGCCACCTCCGGCAGCGCCCGGGTGCTGGGCGGCGACCCCTGGGACGACGCCGTGGCCCTGCACCGCCGGCTGGCGTACGTGCCGGGCGACGTGGAGCTGTGGCCCAACCTGACCGGAGGAGAGGCCATCGACGTCCTCGGCCGCCTGCGCGGCGGCCTCGACGCCAGGCGCAGGAACGAGCTGATCGAACGGTTCGAGCTGGACCCGCGGAAGAAGGCGCGTACCTACTCGAAGGGCAACCGCCAGAAGGTCGCCCTCGTCTCCGCCTTCGCCGCCGACGTGGACCTGCTCATCCTGGACGAGCCCACCACCGGTCTCGACCCGCTGATGGAGGCGGTGTTCCAGCAGGTCGTGGCCGAGGCCAAGGCCGCCGGCCACACCATCCTGCTGTCCAGTCACATCCTCGCCCAGGTCGAGAACCTCGCCGACCGCGTCACCATCATCCGGTCGGGCAGAGCCGTGGAGTCGGGCACCCTGGAGCGGCTGCGGCACCTGACCCGCACCACGATCGTCGCCACCACCGCCGCCCCGGTCACCGGCCTGGACCGGCTGCCCGGCGTGCACGCCCCGGCCGCCGACGGCGAGAACGTGCGGTTCAGCGTGGACAGCGAGCACCTCGACGCCGCCGTCCGCCACCTGGCCGGCTTCGGCGTCCGCTCGCTGGTCAGCCACCCGCCGACGCTGGAGGAGCTCATGCTGCGGCACTACGGCGTCAAGGAGGCGGCGTGACCGCCACCCTCACCTCCGCGCGCGGCCGCGCCGGGTCCAGGACGGCCGGCGGCCACCTCACCGGCGCCTTCGCCCTGGCCCGCCTGGCGCTGCGCCGCGACCGCGTCAAGCTGCCCATCTGGCTGATCGCCATCACCGCGATGATCCCGCGCTTCTACCACGCGGCCGCGACGATCGTGGCGCCGACGCCGGAGAGCAGGGCGGAAGCCGCACAGATGATCAAGGGTTCGTACATGCGGGTGCTCGCCGGGCCCGTCTTCGGCGACGAGCCCGTCACCTCGCAGAGCTACTTCCTGGCCGCCTACTGGGTGGAGTTCCTGCTGGCCGCCGGGCTGATGAACATCCTGCTCGTCACCCGGCACACCCGTGCCGAGGAGCAGACGGGCCACGCGGAGCTCATCCGGGCGGCCGTCGTCGGACGGCACGCCCAGCTCACCGCCGCCCTGATCGTCGCGCTGCTGGCCGATGTCGTGCTCGCCGTCCTCGCCGCCGCAGGGGCGATCGGCGTCGGCTTCCCCGCCGGCGGCGCGCTGCTGTTCGGCGCGTCCCTCGCCGCGGCGGGGCTGGTGTTCGCGGCGGTCACCGCCGTCACCGCGCAGATCACCGAGCAGCCCAGGGCCGCCGCCGGCATGGCGGGCGTGACGCTCTTCGCCGCCTGGGTCGTCCGCGGCGCCGGCGCGCTGCAGGACCAGGAGGGCGGACCGGTCTTCTGGCTGTCGCCCATCGGCTGGTCGCAGCAGACCCGGGTGCTGGCGGGCGACCGCTGGTGGCCGCTCGCGCTGCCGGTGCTGGTCGCCGCGCTCCTGGCCGCGGCCGCCTACGCCGTGGCCGGCCGCAGGGACCTCGGCGCCGCCCTGGTGACACCGCGTCCCGGTCACGCGGAGGCGCCGTCCTGGCTGCGGTCGTCGTTCACGCTCGCCCTGCGGCTCCAGCGGGCCGCGATCGGCTGGTGGGCGGGCGCGTTCCTCGCGGTCGGGATCGTCCTGGGAGGCATGACCGGCGCGATGGCGACCACCGATCTGGCGATCTTCCCCCCGGGGGCGGACCTCGGACGGGCCTGGGTCAGCCTCATGGTGTTCACCGGCTCCCTCTACACCTGCGTCTTCGCCCTGCTGTCGGTCGTCCGGCTGCGGACGGAGGAGCTGCGCGGCCTCGCCGGCGCGGTGCTGGCCGGGCCGACCGGCAGATCGGCCTGGTACGCCTCGTCCCTGCTGGTCTCCGCGCTCGGCGCGGCCCTGCTGCTGGCGGTGTACGGCGCCGGGCTCGGCATCGGCGCCGCCGCCTCGACCGGCGAGCCCGGCCTCGCCGGAGAGGTCGTCCGGGCGAGCCTGCTCCGCCTGCCCGAGGCGCTGGTGCTGCTCGCCGTCGCCGCCGCGCTGCTCGGGCTCGCCCCGCGAGCGCTCGGCCTGGCCTGGGCCGTGTTCCTGTACAGCGCGCTCGTCCAGGTCTTCGGACCCTACTGGGGCGTCCCGGAATGGCTGACCGGCACCTCGGTCCTGTCCTACCTGCCCTGGCACCCTCTCGGCGCGTCCGCCCCGGTGGCCGCCGCCGTGCTGACCGGGCTCGCCGCCCTGCTGGCCGTCCTCGGCCTGTACGGCCTCCGCCGCCGCGACCTCGCCTCCGGATAGAGCGGCCCGGCCCTGGGTAGTGCGCACTGTGGGGGCGACCAGGCCGGACGTGCGGCAGCCTCCCCTCCGTGGGAAGGGGGGCCGACGTGCGGCGACGGTGGACGAGAGGTGGGACGCCCGCCCCGCTCCGGACGGAGCCGGGAGCAGGGGCATGAGCTTCGAGTGGTCCTCGCCCGATGGCCCGACGTGCCGGACGCGATGACCGCGGCCTCGCCGACAGGGCCGCGGACGTGCTGCTGCGCCGCCTGGCGACCGTGGTGGGGGGCCGGGCCCGCGCCCAGGTGATCGTCATTCTCGCCTGCGTGCTCGCCCTCGACTCCGCCGACAAGGGGATGGTGGGAGCGCTCGCTCCGGCGCTCCGGCAGGACCTGGGCATCAACGAGACCGAGGTGGGGGCGCTGGTCGCCGTCTCCTCCGGCGCGGGGGCGCTGGCGGCGCTGCCCGTCGGCCTGCTGACCGACAGGGTGAACCGGGTGCGGCTGCTGCTCGTGAGCATCGCGCTGTGGGCCGCGGCGATGGCGGCAGGCGGCCTGTCGGGGTCGTTCGAGATGCTGCTGTGTTCGAGGGTGGCGCTGGGGGCGGTCAGCGCGACGAGCGGGCCGACCATCTCCTCGCTGGTCGGCGACTACTTCCCGGTCGCCGAGCGCGGCCGGATCTACGGCTTCATCCTGGCCGGTGAGATGGTCGGCGCCGGTTTCGGGCTGATGGTGATCGGGGACCTCGGTTACCTGCTGACGTGGCGTCTGTCGTTCTGCTTCCTCGCCCTGATCGGGCTCGCCCTGTTCTGGACGGTCAAGTGCGGGCTCGCCGAGCCGGCGCGGGGCGGACAGAGCCGCATGGAACCGGAAGGATGGCGGCACCGATCGCGCCGCCGCAAGGGCGCCAGGAGGGACGATCTCGCGCGGGAGGTGGTGAAGCGGCGGGCGATCGCGCCGGACCCGGCGCTGGTCCTGCACCGCGACCCCGCGCGGATGCCCCTGTGGCACGCGGTGGTGTACACGCTGCTGATCCCCACCAACCGGCTGCTGATCGTCGCGTCGGCGCTCGGCTACTTCTTCTTCGCCGGGCTGCGCACGTTCACCGTCGAGTTCGTCAGCGGGCACTACGGCCTGGGCAAGGTGGAGGTGAGCCTGCTGATCCCGATCGTCGGCCTCGGCGCCCTCGCCGGGGTGCTGTGCGGGGGACGCCTGGCCGACCGGCTGATGCGGCGCAGGCGTACGGACGCGCGCGTCGTCGTGCCCGGGTGGGCCTGCGTCGTCGCGGTGGCGGTGTTCCTGCCCGCGATCATCACCACGTCACTCGCGGCGGCGATCCCCCTGTACACGGCCGGGGCGTTCGCGCTGGCGGCGGCCAACCCCCCGCTGGACGCCGCCCGCCTCGACGTGATGCACTTCCGGCTCTGGGGACGCGCGGAGAGCACCCGGACGTTCCTGAGGATGGGCGCGGAGGCGGGCTCGCCCCTCGTGTTCGGGTTCGCCGTGGACATGCTCAGCGACCCCGCGAGCCCGGCGAGCGGCCTGGAATACGCCTTCCTCATCATGCTGGCGCCGTTGGCGGCCAACGGCGTCATCCTGTGGCGGGCGCGGCACACGTACGCGCGGGACGTCGCGACCGCCGCCGCCTCCGAGGAGAGCACCCGTTGAGCCCCGCGAACCCGCGGCCGGCCGGCGCCGGCCCCGTGTGGGGCCGGCCTGCCCGGGTAGCGGCCCGGGAGCAGGGGGGACGTACATGAAGCGGAGCAGATCCCGGGTCGTCGTGGTGACGGGGAGAGCACGGGCCGGACCGGGCGGGCGCCCGGGCGGCCGGCGTGCGCGGCGCCCGGGAGGTGGTGCTCGCGGGCGGGACGTCCACCCGACATGATCCTCACGGTGCTGCTCGGCCTCATGGCGGCGGCCCTCATCGGGGTCGGCTTCATGGCCCAGCAGCACGCCGCGTACACCGAGCCGCTCGGCGAGATCCTCCAGGTCCGTCTCCTGCTGCACCTCATGCACAAGCGCCTGTGGCTGTTCGGCATCGGCACGATGGCGGGCGGGCAGGTGCTCGGCGCGCTCGCGCTGCGGCGGGCCGGCGTGGCCCAGGTCGAGCCGCTGCTGGCGACCAGCCTCATCTTCGCGCTCGCGGTCTCCGCCGTGGTCTACCAGGAGTGGCTCGGCCGCGCGGAGTGGCTGGGGGCGGTGCTGGTCAGCGGCGGGGTGGCGGCCTTCCTCGCGTCCGCGCGGCCGCACGGAGGCAGGGTGCCGCCCCCCATGTCGATGACCTGGATCGCGGTGGTCGCGGTGCTGGCGGTGACGGCCGGGCTGGTCGTGGTCGCGCTCCACACCGGCATCAGGACGCGGGCGATGCTGCTCGCCGCCGCCGCGGGCGTGCTGTACGGGCTCCAGGACGCCCTGACCCGTGGCTCGCTGCTCACGCTCGAGCACGGAGTGCAGGCGCTGGCCGCCAGCTGGCCCCCGTACGCGCTTCCGGTCGTGGCGGTCGTCGGCATCCTGCTGAACCAGAGCGCCTTCGACGCCGCGCCGTTGCGGATCTCGCTGCCCGCCGCCACGGCGGCCGAGCCGATCACCGGCATCGTGCTGGGCGTCGCGATCTTCAGGGAGCATCTGCGGGTCGACGTCCACGCGCTGGCGGGCGCGGTCGGGGGCCTGGTCGCGCTGGTCGCGGGGATCGTCATCCTCGGCCGGTCGCCGTTCCTCGCCAAGAGCGACTCGGGACGGCAGGGCGAGGAGGGCCGGTGACGGCGGTCGTCTGCGCGCTGCTCGCCGCGGTCGCCAACGCGGCGGCGTCCGTCCTGCAGCGGCGGGCGGCCCGCGACGAGCCGCGGCACCCCGTCCTCAGCCCCACCCTCATCGTGGACCTGCTCCGCCGTCCCGTGTGGCTCGCCGGGGTCGGTGCGCTCATCGCCGGGTTCGTCTTCCAGGCGGTGGCCCTGTCCGCCGGGCAGCTCGCCCTGGTGCAGCCCCTCCTCGTCACCGAGCTGCCCTTCACCATGATCCTGGTGTCGCTGGTGTCGCGGAGCGGCCTGGACGCGCGGTCGTGGCTGGCCACCGGCCTGGTGACGGCAGGGCTCGCGACCTTCCTCGCCACGGCCGCGCCGCGCGGGACGGGGGCCGTCGTCGCGCCCGCCGCCCAGCTGCCGGCCGCCGTGGTGACCGTCGCGGTGCTCGCGGCCCTGGTCGCCGCCGCGCGGTTCCTCGCCGCCGCGCCCCGGGCGGCGACGCTCGGGGTCGCCGCCGGCATCGGCTTCGCCTTCACCGCGACCTTCATCAAGCAGACCACCTCGCTGTTCCAGCGGGACGCGCCGGCCCTCGTCACCTCGTGGCAGCCGTACGCGATGGTCGGCGCGGGGCTGTGCAGCTTCGTCCTCCTGCAGCACGCGCTCCACAGCGGGCCCCTCCTCGCCGCCCAGCCGGCGCTGACCGTCAGCGACCCCGTCGCCAGCGTGCTGTACGGCATCACGATCTTCGGAGAGGAGATCAGGACCGGGGGATGGATCGTCCTGGAGACGGCGGGCGTCGTGCTGATCCTCTACGGGAGCACCCTGCTCGCCCAGGGGCTGGCGAGGCGGGAGCCGGACGGCCGGAGAGCGACCTGAACCGGCCGGGCAGGGAGGAGACGCACCAGCCCGGCCCCCGCCCCGCGGACGTCTGCCGGGGCGCCGGCGGGGATCTCGTAGACGGCGCAGTGACCGGACAGGAAGCGGCGGACCGCGTAGCGGCCGAGAGCGGGATCGGCCCTCGTCGCGGACAGGTCGTTGACGAACAGCCACCGCACCCCGTACGCGTCGCGCAGCCGGCCGATCGTCGCGGGGGAGGGCGTCAGGAAGGCGGCGGCGTTGTCCGCCAGCCGCCGCCGGTCCCAGAACGGCACCGTGTCGAGGCCGACGCCCAGCCGCCGCGCCTCCAGGTTGCCCAGGGTGGTGTATCCCCAGCCTTCGACGAGGACGCGGCGCTCGCTGTAGGCCGACAGCCAGAAGGTTCTGCTGCGGCAGGCGGCGGACCGGGGCGTGCACGGGATGTTCGTCGCCACGACGTCGCCGGGACGGGAATGGCCGCGCAGCCACCGGGCGGCGCGTACGGCGCCGTCGGGGATCTGCGCGGAGCCCCGCATCGGCCACATCTCGAACGCCAGCAGGGCCCGCTCGGGCCAGGCGGCGGGCAGCCCGGAGCCGGCCGCGAGGACGAACGCCGCGGGCAGGGTCACGCCGCGGAGCGCCGGGAACCACCGCCCGGCGGCGGCGACGCCGGCCGCGCCCGCCACCAGCACGCAGCCGAGCGCGAGGTAGGAGAGGGCGACGAGGCGGGCCGCCCCGTCCCCGGTCGCCGGCGCGTCCGAGCCGCCCGCCGCCGCGATCACCTGGGTGCTCAGCGCCCCCGCCAGACCCGCCGCGACCAGGACGGCCCGCTGGAGTCGGGGCAGGCGGGCGGGGATCACCGCGGCGACGCCCCACACCGCCGCCAGCGCCAGGCAGGGCCGCGCCGCCTGGACGAAGTAGAACTGCCCCGCCGCCACATGGGACAGCAGCAGCGTCGCGCAGGCCCCCGCCCCGCCGACCCCGAGCAGCAGCCGGCAGGCCGGATCGCTGCGGGGCTCCCTCCTGAGCAGGGCTCCGGCCGCTCCCATCCAGATCAGCGCCCAGGAGGCCGGCAGCGCCGCCGCCATCGCCCACGTCAACCCCGCAGCGTGCGTGCCGGGCCGCAGCCCCGCCTGGTCGATCGCGGCCTGGACCGCGGCGAGGGGTTCGAGCGTCAGCAGGCCCGTCGCCTTGCCGTACAGCACGGCCTGCGCGCCCGCCAGGCAGCCCGCGGTGAGCGCCGCCGCCACCCACGCGGGCCGCCGCGGCTCCGCCCGCACGCGGGGCCGGGGCCCGCGGCGCCACGCCCACGCCGTGCGCCGGGTGACGATGACGACCGCCAGGCCCGCCAGCAGGAGCGGCAGGTACGTCGCCTTCGCCCCCGCCACCGTCACCAGCAGCAGGGCCAGCGCCACCCACGTCCCCGTACGGACCCGCCCCTCGGCGCGCAGGACCTCGGCCAGCAGGAACACCACCAGGGCGAACACCGCCGTGCCGAACGTCTGGGACGGGCTCACCCAGATGGTGCCGTCGAGCACCGCGCCCGAGGGGAGCAGGTGCGCCGTCCAGCCGACCGGGTTGGGCGCCGCCACCAGGCAGGTCACGGCCAGCGCGGCGGGGCCCGTCCACCACCGGCCGGTGAGCTCGCGCGCGGTGAAGGCCAGCAGCACCGCGAACGCGGCCGTCAGCGGGAGCGGCCACAGCCGGTAGAGCAGGGTCTGGAGCTCGATGCCCGTCGCCCAGCCGGTGGCGGCGACGTCGGCGAACGCGAACCAGTGGTAGTCGAGCGGGGCGCCCGCCACGACCGGGCTCCCCGGAGGAACATGGTGCCTGACCTCGCCCGCCACGGCCAGGATGTACGGCATGTCGACGTACGGCGCGGCGTTGCCCGGCCATGCCAGGCCGTGCGCCCGGTAGAACCCGGACGCGCCCCAGACGACGGGCAGCCCGGCGAACGCCGCGACCGTCCACGACCACCGGACGGGCACCCTGGCGCTCGGCGGCCCCGGCCCCCTCCAGCTGCGGCGCAGCCCCGGGACCGCGACGGACGCGGCGATCACGACGGCGGCCCACAGCAGGAACGCCCGCGGCGCTCCCGCCCAGCGCGCCACCAGGTAGGCCAGGGTCTCCACGGCCGAACCCAGCACGACGCCCGCCGCGACGTCCAGCCCGATCGGGCCGGGCCGGCCGCGCAGCATGCGCCACAGCAGCAGGCCGGGGAGCGCGACCGCGGCGGCCAGGTGCAGGCCGAACAGGGCCGACCGGAGCGGCGGCACACCGTACGCGTGCAGGACCGCGACCGCGCCGGCGACCACGACCAGCGCGGGCGCCCACCCCGACCGCAGGACATCTCGCCCGCCCACGCCCCACCGCCTTCCGTCACCGTCCGCGCCAGACACCTTACGCAACGCGACCGTCCGTGGTGGCTCGCCGGCGGGGGTTGAGGGGGCGACGGCGCGGCACGGCCCGAAAGTCGTGATCGCGATGCCGGGAGGATCCCGCGCCGCCCCTTCGCCGGGCATCGCCCGTCGCGCCGGAGCCGGCGTCAGCAGGTCGGCTGCCGCCGGCGTGCGACCCCGGTGAGGCGGCCCCTGCTCACCCGTGGGTTCCGGCGGCCACCGGGGTGACGTCGATGCGCCCGTCGTCGCACGGCGCCGCCGTGAACGGGATCTCCAGGTGGGTGCCCACCTCGTCAGGAGGCAGGATGATCAGCCGGGCGGACTGGGGGCAGCGGGTCTCGTGCCCGGCCGTGACGACGGTCCAGTGCAGGGTGGCGTGCGCCGAGGCTCCCGGCCGCAGGGTGACGCCCTGGGGGTGGGCGCTGCCGTTCCTGCGCGTACGGGTGCGCAGCACGTCGCCCCGGGCGTCGATCATGATCAGGCCGACGTAGCCGTACAGGCGGCAGGAGCGGGAGGAGACGTTGGTGAGCACGAGCGGGGCGTTGCGCTGGCCCGCGCCGGCGTCCAGGGCGCCGACCCGGGCGGACAGGTCGGCGGAGTGGCACCGGCTCGCGGTGGCCCCGGTGACGGCGGCCCCGGAGACGTTCAGGGGCGGCGGCTCGGACGAGGAGCCGGTCGCCGCCACGGAGGAGGCGGCGGTGCCCGCTGGCGTGGACGTGCCGCAGGCGACCGACGCCACCAGCATGCCCGCCGACAGGGCTAGAAGGGACGCGGACCTGCGGATGTGCTCGAATCGCTGCATATCTGGTTAGACGCCGTGCCGGCCGGTTGTGTTGCCGCCCACCGGCGAGTCGCACCCCACCGGCCCGAATCCGGGCCGTGGAATGCTCCCGTGGTCCGGTGATGCTCAGGGATGGGCGAACTGTTAAGGTAGCGCCCGGTGTGCCGGGAAGCCTGGTCGGCGAGATTCACGAAACCCCTGACTGGAGGCCTCCCGCCATGACCCCCTGCTCGCGGTGCCGCTGATGGGCACCACCTTGCTGATCGCGTTCGCGGGCGTGCTCCTGCTGGCCGTGCTGCTGTCGAGCCTGGCCCACCGCACCATCCTGTCCACGGCCGCGCTGTTCCTGGTGGCCGGCTTCCTGCTCGGCGACGGCGTGCTGGGCGTGGTGTCGCTCAAACCCGGCGACGACCTCGTGGCGACGCTCGCGGAGCTGGCGCTGTTCACCGTGCTGTTCACCGACGGCATGCGGGTGGGCTGGGCCGAGCTGCGCGGCGCGTGGCGGCTGCCGGGCCGCGCGCTCGGCTGGGGCCTGCCGCTCACCCTGGTCATCACCGCCGTCGGCGCCCACTACCTGATCGGCCTCGGCTGGATCGAGTCGCTGCTGATCGGCGCGATCCTGGCGCCGACCGACCCGGTGTTCGCCGCCGCGCTCGTCGGCAACGAGAAGGTCCCGCCCCGGCTGCGCCAGCTCCTCAACGTCGAGTCCGGCGTCAACGACGGCCTCGCCCTGCCGTTCGTCATCCTGTTCCTGGCCGTCGCCTCCGGCTCGGCCGACCTGCACCTGGGCGAGCTCGGGCTGGAGCTCGGCCTGGGCGTCCTCATCGGGGTCGCCGTGCCGTGGGCGGCCATCAGGCTGGAGCAGACGCGCTGGTTCTCCGCCTCCACCCCGTACGAGCCGCTCAACGCCCTCGCCATCGGCCTGCTGGTGCTCGCCGTCGGCAAGGCCACGCACGGCAACCTGTTCCTGGCCGCGTTCTCGGCCGGCATCACCGTGGCCACCTTCGGGCAGCGGCAGCGCGAGTCGTTCGAGCACTTCGGCGAGCTCATCGCCGAGGTGTTCAAGCTCGCGGCGCTGCTGGTGTTCGGGGCGCTCATCACCCCGGCGCTGCTGGGCTCGGTCGGCTGGCAGGGCTGGCTGTTCGCGGTGCTCGCGCTCGTGCTGGCCCGCCCGGTCGCGATCTGGATCTCGTTCCTGCGCGCCGGCCTGTCGGTGCGGGAGCAGGCGGCGGTGGCGTGGTTCGGGCCGAAGGGCTTCGCCTCGGTCGTGTACGGGCTGCTGGTGCTCGGCTCCGGCATCGCCGCCGCGCAGCAGGTGTTCCAGCTCGTGGCGGTGACCATCGTGCTGTCGATCCTGCTGCACAGCTCGACCGACATCGTGGTGGCCCGCGGCTTCGACGACGAGCGCGAGGTCCCGGCCTGGTTCCACGCGGCGTGGCGCCGGCGCGACAGGGAAGGCGGAGGGTCGCCGTCATGACCCGCGCCTGGCAGGCCCGCTTCACCCATCCGTCGCAGATGGTGGTGCTCGGCTTCGGCGTGGCCGTCGCCTGCGGCACCGCGCTGCTCGCGCTGCCCGTCGCCACCGCCTCCGGCCACTCGGCGGGCTGGCAGGCCGCGCTGTTCACCGCGACGTCCGCCGTGTGCGTGACGGGCCTCGCGGTCGTGGACACCGCGACGCACTGGTCGGTCTTCGGCCAGGTCGTCATCGCCGGGCTGATCCAGGTCGGCGGCCTCGGGATCATGACGCTCGCGACGCTGTTCACCGTCCTGGTGTCGGGCAGGATCGGGTTACGCGCCAAGATCTTCGCCCAGGCGGAGACCAAGACGTTCAGCCTGGCCGACGTGCGCCGGGTCGTGCGCAAGGTCGTCGTCTTCAGCCTCGCCTGCGAGGCGGCCGCGGCGGCGGTCCTGACCGCCCGCTTCCTCCTGGGCTACGGCGAGCCGCCCGGACGAGCCCTCTATCTGGGCGTCTTCCACGCGATCTCGGCGTTCAACAACGCCGGGTTCGCCCTGTGGCCGGACAACCTCATCCGTTTCGTCACCGACCCGTGGATCTGCGGGACGATCGCGGCGGCCGTGATCGTGGGCGGGCTGGGCTACCCGGTGCTGTTCGAGCTGATCACGCTGCGGCGGCGGCCCGGCCGCTGGTCGATGCTCACCCGCGTCACCGTCGTCGTCACCGTGGCGCTGCTGGTCTGCGGCACGCTGGTGTTCCTGGCCACCGAGTGGCGCAACCCCCGCACGCTCGGCCCGCTGGACGGCCCCGGCAAGCTCCTCGCCGCCTTCTTCACCGCCGTCATGCCGCGTACCGCCGGGTTCAACAGCCTGGACCTCGCGCAGATGCACCCGTCCAGCTGGCTCGCGACCGACGTGCTGATGTTCGTCGGCGGCGGCAGCGCCGGCACGGCGGGCGGCATCAAGGTGACCACGTTCGGCCTGCTGGCCTTCGTCGTCTGGGCGGAGCTGCGGGGCGAGCCGCAGGTGAACGTGGGGAACCGGCGGGTGCCCGAGCACGCCCAGCGCCAGGCCATCTCCCTGACCCTGATCAGCGTGACGCTGATCGCCGCGTCCACCTACGCGCTGCTCGTCCTCACCCCGCACGGCCTGGACGAGGTGCTCTTCGAGGTGGTCTCGGCCTTCGGCACGGTCGGCCTGTCCACCGGCATCACCGCCCAGACCGGCACCGCGGGCCAGCTGCTGCTGGTGCTGCTCATGTTCGTCGGCAGGACGGGGCCGCTCACCCTCGGCTCGGCACTCGCGCTGAAGCAGCGCACCCGCCGGTACGAGCTCCCCGAGGAGCGCGTCATCGTCGGCTGAGGGCCGGGGCGCCCGCCGCCGCGCGTCAGCGGGTCTGCGGCACCGGCGGGCCCTCGCTCGCCTGCACCAGGACGAAGCCCTGGCCCTGGAAGGCGAGCTGCAGAGCCTCGCCGCTGCCCCGGCCGATCAGCGCCCCGGCCTTCATCGTCCGGTTGACGCCCACGTGCAGCCCGGCGCTCCAGCAGACGGCCGACTGCCCGTCGACGTACGTCGGCAGCCGGGAGGTGTCGAGCAGCACCGGCGCGCCGTGCGCCGTCACCGCCACCCAGCCCGTGCCCCTGATCGTCATGTTGAACAGGCCGCCGGCGGCGATGCCCGCGCCCTGGACGCGCTGGATGTCCCAGGTGAGCTGCGCGTCCATGGCGAGCAGGTTGCGGCCGTTGACGGTGAGGGCCTCGTTCTCCAGGTAGAACAGGTGGACGTCGTCGGCGTTGTCGGCCAGGAACAGCATCCCCTGCCCCTTGACCCGCATGAGCGGCGCGCCCTCGCCCGTCACCATCTTCTTCAGCAGCTTGCCGACCCCGCCCGACCCCTCGTAGTCGAAGTCCATCTGGCCCTGGAAGGCCACCATGGAGCCCTGCCGGGCGAGCACGTCGCCCGACACCTGCACGCGGAGCATCTTGGAGTTCTGCAGGGCGAACGTGCCGGGGACCCGCTGGGGGTCGAGGTTTCCCAGAAGTGGGCTGCGCATGAGGTCCTTTCCACGGGCCGGAGTCCTGTCACCAATGGTGACGTATGGGACCCCGGCCCCGGTTCCTTCCCGGCCCCGCCGCTCGGGCCCAAGGTGCGTTAGTTGAAGCAGTCCTGGTCGTTGAGCGCGATGCCGTACTCGGTGACCTTGCCGCGCGTGACGCCGAAGCTGTAGTACGCCTTCTTGTTGCCGGGGACGGTGATCACGTAGTAGCCGTGGAAGTCCTGCTTGATCCGCGGGTAGACGGCCTTCACCCGCTTGAGGGTGGAGCCGATCGTGATGCCCTCGGGGGTCGTCATGCCCTTCGCGGCGAAGATGGCGGCGACGCCCTTCCTCGGGGAGATGTAGACGCCGACCGCGTCCTTGGGGTTGGGGAACTTCTTGAGGTCCCAGCCGGAGCAGCCGCCGTTGCCCGGCATCTTCTTGACGACCTCACCCGTGGCCTGGGCCTGCTTGGCCGTCATGCCGAGCTTCACGGCGCCGTAGCCGTACGGGCCCAGCGCCGGCTTCGTCTGGGCGCCGGCCGCTGTGGCGCCGCAGACCAGCAGCGAGGCGGCGAGGAAGGAGGCGCCGATCATCGTCTTCATCATGTTCTGCTTTGACGGCGGAACCCCGGAAAAGGTTCTGCCCGCTCCGGGCGCGGGTTCAGCCGCCGCAAGGGCGGCCGGGTGAGGTCTCGTAAGACGCCACAAGTGGTTGTTTAGACGGCCCCGCGAGACTCGCCGGTGTCCTGAGGAACCAGCGGCTCACGGGGAGGCACCGGGGTGGCGACGCACGTGGAGGATCCGGACCTGCTCCAGGACATCGTCAGGGCCGAGCTGGCCCGCGCCGGCGCGGACGGCTGGTCGGTCAGGCCCGGCGACTTCTGGTGCGGGGTCACCCCGCACGGCTACCCGATGCCCCGCCAGGGATGGAAGCTGCACGTCTCGGCGACGATGCTGTCGGCTCCCATAGTGCTCTCCCGCGCCTCGCGGGTGCTGGTCGAAGCCGGCTGCGCCTTCAAGTTCCCCGTACGGCTGGGCGAGTACTGGAAGCTCCTGCAGGCGCACTGCGCCCGCGGGCAGGCCGGCAAGTTCGTGACGGTCTACCCGCGTGACGACGCCGAGTCGGTACGGCTCGCCGCGCTGCTCGACGAGGCCACCCGGGGGCTGCCCGGCCCGCTCGTCCTGTCCGACCGCCCGTACCGGCCCGGCGGGATCGTGCACTACCGCTACGGGGCGTTCACCGGGCACCGGGTGCTGGGCAACGACGGGTTCTACGAGGTCCGGCTGCGGGCCCCCGACGGGGAGTTCGTGCTCGACCCGCGCGAGCCGCGCTTCTCCCCGCCGCCGTTCGCGGCCTGCCCGTTCGAGGCCCCGCCCCCCGCGAGGAGAGCCGCCGCGGTGCTGCTGAACGACCGGTTCGTGGTGCGCCGGGCCATCCGGCACTCCAACCGGGGAGGCGTGTACCACGCGGAGGACACCAAGACCGGGCACGAGGTGATCATCAAGGAGGGCCGGCCGCACGCCTGCGCCGACCTGCGCGGCGTGGACGCCGCCGGCCGGGTCGCGGCCGAGCATCTGCGGCTGCGGGAGCTGGCGTCCAGCGGCACCGTGCCCGCCGTCGTGGACTTCTTCGAGCAGGGCGGGCACGTCTTCCTGGCGGAGGAGTACCTGCCGGGCATGACGCTGCAGCGCTGGGTGGACCGGCACACCGGCCCGCTGGGGGAGAGCGGCTTCGGCGTCGCCGCCGAGCCGGCGCTGCGGGTGCTCACCCGCCTGGTCGCCCTGGTACGCGCCGTCCACGGCAGGGGGCTCAGGATCGGCGACGTGTCGCCGAACAACGTGGTCGTGCTGCCCGACGGCGAGCTTCGGCTCATCGATCTGGAGCACGCCGCGGCGCCGGGGGACACCGTGCCGGCCGGCGGCACCGCCGGGTATGTGGCGCCCGAGCTGGCCGGCCAGGCCGGGCGGCTGCGTCCGGCTCCGGACGAGAGCGCCGACCGCTACGCCCTCGGCGCGCTGGCCTTCTTCCTCGCGGTCGGGGCGCATCCCGGGGAGCCGGTCCTCGCCCGGGTCGCGGGGGCCGCGACGGCCAACCCCACCCTCGCCCTGCTGCGCCCCCTCGTCGAGGGGCTGCTCGCGGCGGAACCGGCCCGGCGCTGGTCGCTGGACGCCTGCGAGCGCTTCCTGGCCGGCCTCGCTCCCGGGGCCACCGCCTCCACCGCCTCCACCGCCTCCACGGCCTCTGCGGCCTCTGCGGCCTCTGCGGCCTCGCCCCGGCCGCCCGGCCGGCTCGACCGCATGATCAGCGACGGGATCGCCCACCTGGTCGAGACGATGGACGCGGGCGAGGACAGCCCGTCCCCCTGGAACAACCTGATGGACGACGCCGAGGCCGACCCGTGCGCGGTCAGCGCCGGCGCGGCCGGCGTCCTCGGCGTGCTGACCCGGGCCCTGCCGGCGGCGGACGTCGGCGACGCCGTCGCCGCCCTGACCCGGTGGCTGAGGCGGCGGCTGGAACGCGAGCCCGTCCTGCGGCCCGGCCTGTACTTCGGGCGCTCAGGAACCCTGTGGGCCCTGCACGAGGCGGCCACCGCGCTCGGCGACGGCGCGACGGCCCGCTTCGCCGCCGAGTCGGCGGCGAAGCTGCCGGCGGACACCCCCAGCCCCGACGTGACCCACGGGCTGGCCGGCTGCGGCCTGGCGGTGCTGCACCTCGCCTCGCGCACCGGCGACCCCGCCCTGCGGGAGCACGCCGCCCGCGTGTTCCACACCCTGCACGAGACGCGGTCGTACCTGGACGGTCACCCCCGGTGGGCGACGCCCGAGTCGTACGACTCCGGGCTCGCCGGGGTCGACCACTTCGGGTTCGCCCACGGCATCGCGGGGATCGGCACCGCCCTGCTCCACGCGGGCCTCGCCCTCGACCGGCCCGACTGGACGACCACGGTGGACGAGATCGCGCGCGCCTTCGCCGCGTACGCCGACGTGCAGGGCGACACGGCCTGGTGGCCGACGACACGCGGCGAGCCGGAGACGCTGTGGCCGCGCCGCCCGCACTGGTGCAGCGGTTCCTCCGGCATCGGCACCTTCCTGGTGCGCCACTGGCGGGCGACGGGCGATCCGGTGTCGCTCGACCTGGCCCGCAAGGCGGCGAAGGCCGTGCACCGCACCCGCTGGCAGTCGGGGCAGGCGCACTGCCACGGGCTTCCCGGCGACGGGGAGTTCCTGCTCGACCTCGCCGAGCTGACCGGCGAGGAGCGCTACCGGCGGTGGGCGCTGGACCTGGCCGGCTGCCTGGAGGCCGCGGCGGCCGACCACGGCGGGCGGCTGCTCGTTCCCAGCGGCGACGGCGACGTCCCGCTCACCTACCTGGGAGGAACGGCGGGCGTCCTCGCCTTCCTCCTGCGGCTGCGCGACCGCTCCACCCGGATGTGGCTGCCGGCCGCCCCATGACGCGCCGTTCCCCCAGGGACGGCGGAGTGACGTCCGGGACGCGCAAGGGCGGCCCGGCGACCGAGGAGAGGAGAAGACCATGTCGTTCGACGTCCAGGACCTTCAGGCCCTGCCGGAGACCGAGCCTGCCGCGAGGGAGTCCGTGCGACTGACCAACTGCAGCACGACCAGCCTCTGCACCGACGCCTGAGTCCCACGGCCCCGCCCGCCCCTGGCGGGCGGGGCCCCGCCGTCCCTCCCTCCCGACCTCCGGAAAAGGACAGCTCCCGCCGTGCCCCATGAACCCGGACCCGCCCCGACGGCCGCGCCCGGGACGGCGAACGCTCCGGCGACCTGGCGCAGGGTCGCGCGGCTGTTCCGGCCCCACCGCTGGGCGATCCTGCTCGTCGTCCTGCTCGTCGGCGTCTTCTCCGCGCTGGGCGCCGCGCTCCCGCTGCTGACCCAGGCGGTCTTCGACCGGGCGCTCTTCGGGCCAGGCGGCCCCGACCTGCCGCTGCTCGCCGAGTTCGCCACCCTGGCCGCGCTGGCCGCCGCCGTGATGGGCGCGGCCGATCTCGCGCAGACCTGGCTGGCCGCCAGGACGGCGCAGAGCGTGGTGCACACCCTGCGCGAGGAGATGTTCGGACGTCTCCAGCGCATGCCGCTCGCCTTCTTCGCCAGGACGAAGGGCGGCGAGGTCCAGTCGCGGCTGACGGGCGACACCGCCCAGGTGGAGCGGGCGGTCAGGGACACCTTGCCGGAGGCGCTCGCCGGAGTCCTGGGGTTCGCGACGGCGGGGGCGGCGATGGTCGCGCTCTCCGTTCCGCTCGCCGCCGCCGCGGTGCTGCTCGCGCCCGTCGTCCTCTGGGTGTCCTCCCGGTCGGGACGAGCCCTCGGCAGGCTGTCGGCGGTCAGCCAGGAGTCCAGGGCGCGGCTCTCCTCGATCGCCGCGGAGCGGCTGTCACTGGGCGGCGTCACGCTGGCGAGGGTCCACGGCAGGCAGGACGACGAGCGGGCGGCGTTCGCGGGGGAGAGCCGCGGGCTGGCGCGGCTGCAGGTGCGGGCCGGGCTGACCGCCCAGCTGGTGCTGAGCGTGGCGCACGTCTTCTTCATGGTGACCCCGTACCTGGTGTTCCTGGCGGCGGGCCTGGCCCGTGACGTCAGCGCGGGCACGCTCGTCGCCTTCGTCGCGTTGCAGTCCAGGCTGTACCAGCCGATCGGGCAGATCCTCGGGACCGTCACCGACCTGCGGTCGGTCCAGGGGGCGTTCGAGAGGGTCTTCGGCTACCTCGACCTACCGGCCGAGCCGCACCCGCCGGCGAGCGGCGGACGCGGGCCCGGCGCGCTGGCCGTGCGGCGGGTCACGTTCGGCCATCCGGCGGCGGGCGGGCCAGGACGGATGGCGCTGCGCGACGTCAGCCTCGACGTGCCGGCGGGGTCCGCCGTCCTGGTCGTCGGGCGGAGCGGCTCGGGCAAGACCACCCTCGGTCACCTGCTGGCCGGACTGCACCTGCCCGCCGAAGGGGCGGTCCTCGTCGACGGGAGCGAGGTGCGCGGGCCGCGTCCAGGCCGGGTCTGCGTGGCCCCCCAGGAGCCCTTCCTCTTCCAGGGGTCGGTGGCGGACAACCTCAGGTACGCCGACCCGGACGCCCCCGCGGACGCGCTGGTGCGGGCGTGCGAGATCGCCGGGATCCACGAGCGGATCGCGGCGCTCCCCGACGGCTACGACACGTTCGTGGGGGAGCGCGGGGCGCTGCTGTCAGGCGGCGAGCGGCAGCGCGTCGCGCTGGCCCGCGCCCTCCTCTCGGACGCCCGCGTGCTCGTGCTGGACGAGGCCACCTCCGCGCTCGACCCGCTGACCGAACGCGAGGTCGTGCGGGCGGTGCTGGCCGCGCGCAGGGGCCGGACGACGGTGGTCGTCTCCCACAGGTTCGCCGCGCTCGACTGCTTCGACCTGGTCGTGGCCCTGGACGGCGGGCGGGTGGCGGAGCAGGGCGCTCCCGCGGAGCTGCGCGGCGCGCCGCACGGGCTGTACGCCCGGATGCTGCGCGCGCAGGCCGTCCCCGAATCCCCAGTCGTGGGAAGCGGTCACGACAGGCCCGCGTGAGGGCGGGACGGATTCCCGGCGGCGAGGATCGAGGAGGAACCGGGTGACGGACCCGTGGGCACGGTACGAGGCGGCGCTGGAGCCGGAGCGCCGCCGGGTGAGCGAGGGCGGCGTTCTGGCCCGGTTGCTGCGGCCCGGCTGCGACGACCGGCTGTTCGCCCGGTGGTTCCTGCGTTTCAGCGCCCACGGCGTTCACCTGAGCGGGTACGAGGGATGGTGGCTGCCGGACGAGGGCGCCGGACGCGACCGGTACGGGAGCGGCCCTGACCCGGTGCGGGCGCTGCTGGAGTCGGTCCAGGCCACCGCGGACTGGTGGCGCGGCCGGTACGGCACGCGGCCCGACGTGGCCGCCCTGCTGCGGACGCCCCCGCCGGCCGGGGCCGAGTTCTACGTCAGGCTGTGCGAGAACGTGGCCGGCGGCGAGGCCCCGCTCCGCGCGGCCGCCATCGGCCACGAGACGGCGCGCCTGATGGCGACGGCCGGTCCCGGCCTGCTGGCGGGCTGCCGCCGGGTCTTCGGCGGCGACGCGGGCTGCGCGGCGTTCCTCGCCGCCCAGGTCGCCGAGCACGCCGGCCGGCTGGACGGCTACCGGCGGCGACTGGCGTCCGGCCTGGCCGAGGACCCGGCCTCGCCGGCCGTGGTGGCGGGCACCGGCAAGAGCGCGCTGGCGTCGTTCTCCGTGTTCCTGGCCGAGTGCTGGGACCTCGCCGCGGCCGACCTCGCCGCAGCCGACCTGGACCCGGCGGACCTGGACCCGGCCGACCTGGACGCGGACGGTGGGGAGCGGTGAGCGCGCCCGGCGGGCCGCGGCGGTGAGCCGTGAGCGTCCCCGGCGGGCCCCGCTCGGCTCAGCCTGCCCTGGCGACGGTCACGTCCCAGCGCACGGGCGACAGGTCCAGGCCCGCGGCCGCCATCACACGGTTCCTCCACACGCTCAGCCCGCCCCGGCTCGCGAGCCGCGCGAGCTTCAGCAGATGCCGTACGGCCGCCGCCTGGTCGCCCGCTGCCGAGGCGAGCAGCGCCAGGAACCAGTCCACCGGCCCGAGGAAGGCGACGGCCGCCCCCACCGACATCCGCCCGCTGTAGGGGACGAGGGCGGAGTAGGTCGCCCTGCACGCCTCGACGTCTCCCACCGCCGTCTGCGCCGCCCCCTGCAGGCAGGTCGCCGTGAGCCAGGACCAGTCGAGCGGCGGCGGCAGCCAGCCGCCCGCCGCGGCCTTCCGCGCCTCCTCCCGCCTGTCCTGCCCCGTCCGGGCCAGCACCCGCAGCGCCTGGTCCAGGCAGGGGTGGACGCCGGCGACCGCGTCGAGCAGCCGGCCCGCCTCGGCGATCGTCCCGCGCAGGTAGTGGGTGAGGACACGGCCCAGCGCCACGACGGACCCGGCGTGCCACACACCGAGGCGCCCGGCCTGGCGCTCGGCGTCCGCGTACGCCGCCTCGGCCTCGTCGAAGCGTCCGGCGACGGCGAGCCGGCCCGCCCGCCACACCGCGTGCTGGAAGCGCGGCCACGGCAGCGGCATCCGGTGGAGGATCCTGTCGCACCGGGCCGCCGCCCGGTCCGCTCCCGCCACGTCGAAACGTTCCATCCGGCGGTGGGTGAGCATCATCGCCGCGAGCAGCTCGAACTCGGGCGTCCTGGTCCGCCGCGCGAGCCGTGCGATCTCCTCGGCGACCTCGGCGGAGCCGCTGGTGCGCAGGCAGCTCGGGAGCGACAGATACCGCGCGTTGAGCATCCGCATGAGCAGCTGCGGGTCGTCGAGCCTGCGCGCGGTCTCCACGGCCTCGGCCGAGTGGAGGTCGCAGCGCGGGTCGCCGGTGCCGTCCTGCAGCTCCTGGGCGAGCCCGGCGAGCAGCCGGGCGCGTTCGGGGCCGTCCTGATCGGGCAGCGTCCTGAGCGCGAGCTCGAACCGGTGCACGAGCTGGAGGTCCACGCCCTGGCAGGGGTCGCGCAGGTGCCAGATCGAGGGGGCGTCCAGCGCGGTGAGCGCGCGGGCGACCAGCCGGGGGCCGCCGCCGTCGCCCGCGCGGTCGGCGATCGGGATCGCCTGGGCCCGCGCGTTCCTGGCGCCGATCGCGTCCCCCGCGTCGAGCAGCGCCCTGGCCTGCCGCAGCAGCAGCTCCACGTGGTCGGCGGGGTCTCCGGCGGACGCGCCGTGGGCCTTGACCGCGTGGGACCACCACACGGCGGCCTCCTCGTAGGCGAGGCGGAGGGTCGCCTGCTCGGCCATCGCCCGCGCCCAGTGGACGGCCTCCGCGTACGCGGCGGGGCCGGCCTCGATCGCGTGGCGGGCGATCACGGCGAGCTCCACCCCCGGGCGCGCGGCCAGCGCGTTCATCGCCTCGCGGTGGATGGTCGCCTTCCTCAGCGGGGGGATGTCGCGGATGAGGGTCTCCCTCACCAGGTCGTGGGCGAAGGCCATGCGGTTGGCCGTCGGCACGACGAGCCCCGCCCTGACCGCCTGGTCGAGCAGGTCGTAGACGCCGTCCGTCCCGCGGATGTGGGCGACGACGTCCGGGTCGAAGTCCCTGCCGAGCACCGCGGCGACCTGGAGCACGTCCGTCACCCGGGGGCCGGCCGCCGCCAGCCGTCGCTGGACGAGGCTGGCGACGGCGTCGGGCAGCGCGTCCAGCGGGTGGCCCTGGGCGAGCATCCCGAGCGTCTCCCGGACGAAGAACGGGTTGCCGCCGGTGCGCCGGGTGAGGCGGCGCGCGGCCCGCTCGTCCAGCGGGGAGCCCGTCGCGGCGGCCAGGGCCTGCACCGCGCCCGCGTCGAGGCCGGTGAGCCGGAGGCGGAGCAGGTCGTACCTGGCGAGCCTGCCGAGGGCCGACTCGACGGCGGGCAGGTCCGCGCTGTCGTGGAACGCCACGACCACCGTGAGCGGCACGGGCTCGCGCGCGTCCTTGACGAGCGCCATGACGTCGCCGAGCAGGTCGAGGGTCGCGAGGTCGGCCCACTGCAGGTCGTCGAAGACGATCACCAGGGGCCGGGCGCGGGCCGCGGCGGCGAGCCAGGCGGCGACGGCGTGGCGGCGGTGCGGCCCGGCCCCCATGGCGCGGTGGCGGTGCGGCCCGGCTCCCATGGCGCGGTGGCGGTGCGGCCCGGCTCCCGGGCCCGGCTGCTCCTCCTCGTCGAGCAGGCCGGCGAGCGCCTGCCGGTCCGCGGGCGGATGGAGGCGCGAGAGCGACCGGAGGACCTGGATCCAGGGCCACAGCGGCAGGGTCCCCTCGCTCTCCTGGCAGCCGCCCCACAGCACCAGGCGGCCGAGGTCGTCGCAGCGTTCGCGGAAGGCCTCCAGGAGCCACGTCTTGCCGATGCCGGGCTCGCCGCTCACCGCGACGGTGCTCACGTCGCCGCGGTGCAGCAGGAGCTCCATCTGCGCGAGCTGCGCGTCCCGGCCGAGCCTCGGCCGGGCGGCCCGGACCGCGGACGCGCCCGCCGGAGCGAGCGTGACGGGGTCCGGCGGGAGGGAGAGCGACGGGACCTGCCGCAGGATGTCGTCCTCCAGCGCCTGCAGCGCGGGGCCCGGGTCCAGGCCGAGCTGGCCGGCGATGACGCTCCTGGCCCGCCGCAGCGTGGCGAGCGCGTCGGCCTGGCGGCCGGAACGGTACAGGGCGAGGGCCAGCAGCCACCACAGCCGCTCCCGCAGCGGATGCCTGCTCGTCCGGCACTCCAGATCGTTGATCACCGCCTGCGGCCGGCCGAGGCCCAGCAGCGCTTCCGCCCGCCGCTCGATCGCCACCAGGCGTAGCTCGCGCAGCCGGTTCACCTCGGTGACCGCCCACAGCTCGCCGGAGAACTCGCCGTACGGGGTGCCCCGCCACAGGCCGAGCGCCTCGTCGAGCCGCGGCAGCGCCTGCTCGGCCGGGCGGTGCTCGGCGTCGGCGACGAGCGCGGCGAACCGCAGCGCGTCCACGCGGGAGGCGTCCAGCAGGTAGCCGGGCCGCCGCGCGACGAGCAGCCGGGGCGGCGTGCGCGGAGCCCGCTCCGGCTCGATCGCCCGGCGCAGCTTCGCGACGTAGACGTGGAGCGACGCCAGGGCGGTCGCGGGAGGCGCGCCCCGGTAGAGATCGTCGATCAGCGTGTCCGTGGAGACCACGGCCCCCGCCGCGATCGTGAGGCGGGCCAGGACGGCACGCTGACGTGGACCTCCGAGGCCGACGACGCCCCCGCCGCCGTCACGCACCTCCAAGGGGCCGAGGACGCGGAACTCCATGCCGGGCCGCGGAGGACCGGCGGGTACGGCGGCTGCTTCGAACCCGGCCATGCCGTGCAAGTCTCCTCCCTCGATGAGACCGGACGTGAAGGAAGTTTCCTGCGGACGACTTGGAGATGAATAGGGGACTGGTTGTGAACGGTTGCCGGCCTTCCCCCTCACCGCCGGATCCAGCACCTTCCGCCTTGCGCCACGATGAGGAGTCGTAGGTGAGCGGTGACGGAAGGGACGCGGTGATGACCGGTACGCACGGTGGCCGGATCGAGGTGCCGTTGTGGCGCAGGATGTCCGGGCGCGACCCCGGCGAGCCGCACCGCGTCGCCACCCCCTTGGAGCTCCTGTCCGACCTGTGCTTCGTGATCGCCGTGGCGCAGGCCTCCACCGCCCTCCACCACGCGCTGTCGGAAGGGCACGCGGGCGCGGGTGTGCTCGGCTACGCCATGGTGTTCTTCGCGATCTGGTGGGCGTGGATGAACTTCACCTGGTTCGCCTCCGCGTACGACACCGACGACGTCGCGTACCGGTTGCTGATCCTCGTGCAGATGGCGGGGGTGCTCGTCCTGGCCGCCGGGGTGCCGCGGGCCTTCCAGGAGCGGGACTTCGTGCTCGTCACGATCGGCTACGCGATCATGCGCGTGGCGCTGATCCTGCTGTGGCTGCGCGCCGCCCAGGAGCACCAGGAGGGCCGGCGCAGCGCCCTGCGGTACGCCTTCGGGGTGGCGGTGGTGCAGGCCGGCTGGATCGCCCGGCTGGCGCTGCCCGAGCGGCTGTGGCTGGGGGCGTTCCTCGTGATGGTGCTCGCGGAGCTGGTCGTGCCGGTGTGGGCGGAGCGGTTCTGGTCCACGACCTGGCATCCGCACCACATCGCCGAGCGCTACGGCCTGTTCACCATCATCGTCCTCGGCGAGTCGCTGCTGGCCGCCACCGTCGCCGTCCAGACCGGGCTGGAGCGGCGGATCGAAGCGGCTCCGCTGCTCTCGACGGCCCTCAGCGGCATGGTCATCGTCTTCGCCATGTGGTGGCTCTACTACTCACGGCCCGCCCACCTGCTGCTGACCTCGAACAGGGCCGCCTTCCCCTGGGGCTACGGCCACTACCTGATCTTCTCCTCGGCGGCGGCGATCGGCGCCGGCCTCGCGGTGAACGTCGACGCCCACACGCATGTCGCGCACCTCGGCCCGCTGGGGGCCGGGGCGGCGGTGGCCGTGCCGGTGGCCGCCTTCCTGGCCAGCCTGTGGCTGGTGCACGTCCGTCCGCACCGTCCCGGCCCGCTGCTGAACGCCGCCTACCTCACGGGGGCGGCCGCGGTGCTGCTGACCCCGCTGACCGGCCTGGCCCTGCCGCTGACGGCCGCCGTGATGATCGTGCTCGTCCTGATCTGCTGACCGCCGCCGATCAGGCCTGCGGGCCGGCGCGGTCGAGATCGAGCGGGCAGGTCCTAACGGCGGCCGAACAGCGTCATCCGGCTCGTCATCGCGTCGGCGGCGAGGTGGTAGCAGACCGTGACGCAGCCCAGGACCTCGCGCGGCGTGGTGAAGGTGGCGGCGAGCGTCTTGTCGGCGATCCTGCGCACGCCCGGGATCTGCTCACCCAGTTCGGCGGCCGGGGTGGTGGGCATGTCGATCTCCAGCTCCAGCGCCTCCGGCATCGGCAGCGGGGCCAGGTCGCCGGCCGACCTGACGGTCTCGGCCGCCGCCTCCCTGATCAGCCGCCGGGCCTCGGCGGGGGAGAGGCTGTCGGCGGCGGTGTGACCGTGCGCGACCTTGACGGCGACCGTACGCACCCCGGGGAAGGCCTTCTCCGCCACGCCGCAGATGACGTCGTCGCCGGTGAGCAGCCCCACCGGGACGCCGACCGCCGCCGCCTGCAACGCGTTCACCTCGGCCTCCGACACCGGCCGGCCGTTGAGCCGTACCTCGTAGAAGTGCGACGAGAAGGTGTGCGCGAGCACGCCGGGCGAGCCCGCGGCGGCGTGGTAGCCGAGGAACATCGCCACGTCGTGCTCGGCCGAGACGCCCTCGGCCATGCAGTCCAGCTTCGGCGAACCGAAGATCAGCCGGGCGCGCGGATCGAGCTCGTCGTGCAGCAGGTTGTCCATGGTGCCGTGGCTGTCGTTGATCAGGACGCTGTCGGCCCCGGCGTCGAACGCGCCCTCGATGGCGGCGTTGGCCTCGGCCGTCATCAGGCGCTGCGACCTCGGATACCCGTGACCGCCGCGGACGACCTGGTCCATGGTGGCGATGCCGCCCACGCCCTCCATGTCGATGGAAATGTAGACCCGCACTGACTGCTCCTCTCCTCGGCCGCCCTTAGAGGGTGTCATCCCCGGGGGACGGCGGGCTTTGTCGTGGAGGCCGGAGCTTCAGCCCCGCTTTCGGCCTCCCGCACAGCGACGCCGATCACCAGGGGCCGCCGACGGCCGCGTCAGCGGGCCCGGTCGTCGCGCCACTCCCGATCGAAGTGCCGCTCCAGCTTCTCGGCCGTCTCCGTCCGGCGGGCGTGATCGTGCCGGGGTAGGGTCGGGGCATGCTTTGACGTCTGCCCGGCACCCGGGCGCCTCCTTGGTCTCCTTCGTTCATCGCACCTGACCTTGACTGAACCGAAGGAGATCTCACCATGACCGGCTCGACCGTCATCGACGTCCCGGACGCCTTCGCCGCGTCGTACGGCGCGCAGGGCGCCGAGGCGCGTGCGTGGATCGCCGGGCTGCCCCGGCTGGGCGGCGCGTTCCTGGACCGGTGGGGGCTGCGGCCCGACGGCCCGGCCGCGTACGGCATGGCCTCGCTGGTGCTGCCCGTGCTCCAGCCCGACGGGACCCGCGCGGTCCTCAAGCTCCAGCAACTCCGGGAGGAGACCGCCGGCGTCGCCGCCGGCCTGCGGGCGTGGCAGGGCGACGGCATCGTGCGCCTGCTCCGTCACGACGAGAGCAGCGGCACGCAGGTGCTGGAGCGGCTGGACGCGACCCGGCCCCTGTCCTCGGTGGCCGACGACACGGCCGCCATGCGGGTCCTCGCCGACCTGATGGCGCGGCTGACCTCGGTGCCCGCCCCCGAGGGCCTGCGGCGGCTGTCGGACATCGCCTCCGCCATGCTCGGCCAGGTCGAGCGGGCGGTGCCCGCCCTGCGCGACCCCTCCGAACAGCGGCTCGTACGCACCTGCGCGGCCGCCGTGGCCGAACTGGCCGGCGAAGCCGGCGACCGCCTGCTGCACTGGGATCTCCACCACGACAACGTTCTCGCAGGAGAGCGGGAACCCTGGCTGGCGATCGACCCCGAGCCGCTGGCGGGCGACCCGGGTTTCGAGCTGCTGCCGGCGCTGGACAGCCGGTGGCACGAGGTGCAGGCCGCCGGTGACGTGGCCGCCGTGGTGCTGCGGCGCTTCGACCTGCTGACCGAGGTGCTCGGACTGGACCGCGAGCGGGCGAAGGGCTGGACGCTCGGCCGGGTGCTGCAGAACGCCCTGTGGGACGTCGAGGACGGCAGGCCGGCACTGGAACCCGCCCAGGTCGCCGTCGCCACGACCCTGCTGAGCCGCCGGTGAGAGCCGCACGGCCAGGGACCTGCCACCCTCCACAGTAAAATTTTTTAGTATCATCCTGAACGTTCAATCCGGACGTCAGGCAAGGTGGTGCGCGCCCGTGTCGCTACGGATGGCCCTGTTGACACTCATCGCCGGGCAGCCACGCAGCGGTTACGACATCAACCGGGAGTTCGACGGCGTGCTGATGTTCGTCTGGCACGCCAAGCCCACACAGGTCTATCCCGAGCTCAAGCGGCTGGCCGCCGACGGGCTCATCCGCGAGCAGGACGAGGGGCCGCGTGGCCGCCGCCCTTACGAGATCACCCAGGAGGGCCTGCGGACTCTGCGGGAGTGGCTGACCACCACCTCCGCCGACCACTCGCAGCGCAACGAGACCGTGCTGCGGACGTTCGCGCTCTGGACCGTCGAGCCCGCGGAGGCCCAGGCGTTCCTGCGGGAGGAACTGGAGTACCACCGGGCCCGGCTGCGGGGCCTGCGGGTCCTGCAGAAGGGGCTCGACCTGGACCGGCCCGCCGACCGGGCGGCGCTGCTCGGGCTGGAGGCCGGGGTCCGGCGGCTCGAGGCGGCGGCGTCGTGGGCGGAGTGGGCGCTCGGCGTCGTGGCGACCTGGCCGTCCACCACCGCCCCCGAGCAGGACACGGGCTGATCCCCGCCGCCGACCTCGGGGGCCGTCAGCACCGGCGTCCGTCCTGTCCTCCACCTCTCGCCTTCACCGGCCGCGCACCCCACGGGAGCCACCTATGAGCACCGCCGCGACCTCGGCAGCGCAGACCATCACCCTGGACGACGGCCGCAGGATGGGGTTCGCCGTCTTCGGCGACCCCGCCGGGCGGCCCTGCCTCGTCGTCCACGGCTTCTCCTCCTCCCGCTGGGTGGCGGGATGGGCCTTCTCGGCGGCGCTGCTGCGGCGCCACCGCGTACGGCTGATCGCCGTGGACCGGCCCGGCTACGGCCTGTCCACCGCCCATCCCGCGGGACGGTTCACCGACTGGGCGCACGACGCCTCCGCGCTGGCGGCACGGCTCGGCCTCGACCGCCTCGCCGTCGTCGGCGTCTCGATGGGCGCCGCCTCCGCTCTGGCCCTCGCCGCCGCCCGCCCCGACCTGGTCACCGGTACGACGATCCTGGGCGGCATGCCCCCGGTCAGCCCCGGCGAACGGTGGGCGCCCGACAGCCGGGGCGACGCCCTGTACTGGCGGCTGGCCCGCCACGCCCCGTGGCTGCTGCGCCGGCTGTGCCAGGCCACCGCCGCCACGACCGCCGCCATGACCGGGGGTTCGGCCGGGGACGACCGGGCGGACGCGCTCGTCCGCCGGGTCGAACGGGGGCTGTCCCCGGCCGACGCGCAGGTCTTCCGTGAGCTGCTCGCCGACGCCGCCACCCGGTCGGCCTTCGCGGCGGACGTACGCGAGAGCTGCCGCCAGGGCGGTGCGGCCATGGCGGAGGACCTGCGGCGGCACCTGCGGCCCTGGGGGTTCGAACCCGCCGACGTCGCGGTGCCCGTGCGGCTGTGGCACGGGACGGAGGACCCCAAGGTGCCGGTCGCGCTGGCCCGCGGACTGGCCCGCCGGCTGCCCAGGGTGGACGCACGGTTCGTGCCGGGCGGCCACTTCGCCGCGTTCGCCCGCCAGGACGAGCTCGTCAGCGCGCTCGCCACCGAACCGGCCTGACCCCACCCCGGTCTCCCCAGCGGGTCCGGTCTCCCCACCAGGAGCGGTCTCCCCACCCGCCCGGACCCGGTCTCCCCGCCCGGCCCGTTGCCTGCCGGCCCATGCCGTTCCCGGCGGGCCCCGCCGCCGTTCCCGGCCGGTCCGCGCCGCCGTTCCCGGCCGCCCGTTCCCGCCGGTTCCGGCCTGCGCGGCAGGCGGGCGGGGGCGGGGGCCTCTGCAGGGCAGGGGGGCGTCGTCAGAATTCGTCCAGCGTGAAGGGCAGGTGTTCCGTGCGCAGGGCGGCGTCCAGCGCGCGGGCCGCGCCGGGCCTGTGCTCGGTCGCCAGACCGGCCCGGACGAACCGGGTCAGCCGGGCGTCGCCGAGGTAGCAGGCGGCCAGCTCGCGCACGTCCAGGGTGAGGTCGGCCGGGTCGTCGCTCGCCTCGTACGTCACAGCCGAGTCGGCGCCGACGGTCAGGCGGAAACGACCGGCGTTGCCGCGCAGCACGCCGTCGTGGACCTGGAGCACGAGATCGACCGGCGCCGCCCAGGCGCGGGCCAGCAGGGCCTGGCGCACGTCGGCCAGGCGCAGCCACAGGCAGCCGAAGGTCTGCGTCACCCTGACCTGCCCCGGGTCGGAGGCCATGAGCGGCAGCGGGTCGTCCTCCGGCACCGCCCAGCAGCGTACGCGCGTGGTCAGGTCGATGTCGGCGAGGTAGCGCCACAACGCGGCCGCCGCCCCGGGGCCGTCCGCCTCGAACTCCTGCACCTGCACCAGGCCGGGGCTGCCCGCGTCGTCGTCGCCGGGACGGGTCCGGTACACCGCGTAGCCGGCCGGCGGCTCCTCCGCGTCCACGTCGCCGAGGACCACGACCAGGGGCGGGCCGAGCTCGTCGTCCTCCTCGTCCTGCTCGGGCAGCACCAGGGTGCCCCACCACCACCCGTCCCGGCGGGGGCGCCCGGCGCGCGCCGCGCGGGAGCGCTCGTGGAGCGGCGCGACGACCTCGCGGGCGTCCGGCCCCTCCAGCAGCCGCAGCGGCCGCGGGTCCGCCTCGACGCGCAGGCCGAGCGGACGGTCGGAGTCGATCTCGACCGTCATGCCCGAGGTGGCGAAGGCGAAGCCGAAGCGGCCGTAGATGGCGGCGTCGGCGGCCCACAGCGCGGCGAGCGGACGCCCCTGCCGGGCGCCCGCCCGCCACAGCTCGCCCATGAGCGCGGTCAGCACGCCGCGGCGCCGGTGCGTGGGCAGCACGCACACGAACGTCACACCGGCGCACGGCAGCTCGCCGCCGGGCACCGACAGGCTGAGCGGCAGCGCGGCGAGGAACCCCACCAGGCGGTCGCCGTCGTAGGCGCCGAAACGCTCGCAGCGCAGCAGCAGCTCGCGGTGCCGCTCGCGGATCTCGTCGGCGGGGTGGTCGTGGAAGACGATGGCGGCCAGGCGCAGAGCATCGTCGACGCCGCTCTCGTCCACCGGGCGGAGGGCGAGAGCGGCCCCGGACCGGGCAACCGCTGGAGACATCTGATGATCAGCCTTCACGGCGCGACTCTAGCCAGCCGCTCGCGGGCGCCGCACGCGATTAACACCGCACCTGATTGACACCGCACCTGATTAACGCCGTGCCGCATGCGGACGACGCCGGGTACGTGCCCCGCCGTCGGGGCCGGCGATCTCGGCCACCTCGGCGAAGGAGCAGCGGGAGAGGTCGCGCGGGATGAACGCGACGCGCCCCGCGGGGGTCATCGAGTCGAGCACGACGAGGAAGGCCATGGTGACCGACTCGTCGAGTGTGACCGGTCGGCCGGGCACGGTGTGGGCCGATGGCAAGGTGACTGGTGGCCGAGGAGAAAAGTCAGCATCAGTCCCCTGCTCCAGGCGGTTGTTCCTCCGTACCATGATCCCGAGGTGTCGTTACGGTGGGAGGTCGCTTGTGAGCGCTGGGTTGAACAGTGCCGGCTTGCCCCGGCAGATCGGGCCCTATCGCGTGGTCAAGCGGCTGGGTGCGGGCGGCATGGGCGTCGTGTACGCCGGGGTGGACGAGGCGGGAGTGCGGGCGGCGGTCAAGGTGATCCACCCGGCGCTCGCGGAGGATCAGGAGTTCCAGGCGCGGTTCGCCCGTGAGATCGGCGTGGTGCGGCGGGTGGGAGGGGTGTGCATCGCCAAGGTGCTCGCTGCGGACGCTGGGGGCCCCGCGCCCTGGCTGGCCACGGAGTACGTACCAGGCCCCACTCTGGAGCGCCGGGTGCTGGACGGGGGCCCGCTGTCGGGTGACGAGCTGTACGGGCTGGCGGGCGGCTTGGCCGAGGCGCTCACCGCGATGCACGAGGCGGGAGTGGTCCACCGCGACCTGAAGCCGTCGAACGTGCTCTTGTCGCCGTCGGGACCGCGGGTGGTGGACTTCGGCATCGCCAAGCTGCTGGATCAGACGTCCATCACGAGGACCGGGACGATGACCGGGTCGCCGGGGTGGGTGAGCCCGGAGGAGTACCGCGGCGAGGACGCCGGTCCCGCCGCCGACGTGCACGGTTGGGGCCTGCTGGTGTGCTACGCCGCCACGGGCCGGGCGCCGTTCGGCAGGGCCCGTCCTGAGGTGCTGGCGATGCGGGTCATCGGCGACACGCCCGACACCTCGGCCGTTCCTGCCGGTTTACGTGATGTGGTCGATCGCGCCCTGGCCAAGGAGCCGGAGGCGCGGCCGGGCGCGCATGAACTGCTGGAGGCCGCCGCGGCGCAGTGGTGCGGCGCGAACGACGAGGAGCCGTCGGCCGCCGCGGAGGACGTCACCCGGCTGCTGACCCGGACCTGGCCCACCACGGTCGAGCCCCAGCCAGAGCCCGATTCCATGTGGGTGGACGCCCAAGCCCTCGCATCGGCCTCGCCACGACCGGACCCTTCGGACCAGCCCGCACGACCCGCTCCGGCCCGCTTCTCATCCCCGCCGGCCCCCTCCCCATCCGGGCCGGGCACTGTTCCGACCGGCGCAGCGGCCCGGACCGGCACGCGGTCATCGCCACCGCGGCGGGACTACGGGCCGTTGAAGAGAGCGGCCGGGGTGCTCGTCGTGATCGCGGCCTTCGTCGGCCTGTTCGTCCTGAAGCCGTCGCGCCCGTCACCCGGCGACGTCGCCACCGCCTTCCTCAACCGCATGGCCGGCACGTTCGCGTTGCGTTTCACCGGGAACGGCAACGTCCTGACGGTCACGACGAACGACTTCATGCTGGGGGAGGCGACCGTCGACGGACAACGGGTACGAACGTTGACCGTGCAGGGCGCCCACCAGTCAGAGAGTTTCGTCAGAGCGTCGGACGACTTCTGGTGGGACCACGGCGATT
The DNA here is from genome assembly GCF_900109355.1 of Nonomuraea pusilla. Lineage (GTDB taxonomy): Bacteria > Actinomycetota > Actinomycetes > Streptosporangiales > Streptosporangiaceae > Nonomuraea > Nonomuraea pusilla. Next base: position 20,068 of record NZ_FOBF01000029.1, on the reverse strand, counting down.
TCTTCCGGCCCAGCGGCGCGGCCTGGGGCAGGTCCCGCGAGCTTTTCGCCACCTACATGGCCGACTTCGCCGACAAGTGGCTCCGTATTTCGCTGGGCAATGAGACTCCCTGGCTTCCCGCACTCTTCAGGAGAGACTCTGTACCGCGACCCGACTTCGCCGCGTTCAACTGGCTGGGGTCCACACTGGAGACCGCCGAGGTGACGATCGAGGGCCGTGAGGCCGTGAAGATAACGTCGGGTTCCTGGCAGCCAGGCACTTACTACGTCAGCAAGGAGGCACCTCACCGGATACTGCGTTTCGACCTGGGCGGCGACGAGTACGACGTCACCGAGTTGACGAAGAGCGCCTCGGCCGACCTCATCGACGATCTCGGCGTCGCGGTGCGGCAATTGCGTGACCAGGCGCGGGAGGCCGACCTCGGGCTTCCATCGCCGGAGTGGGGGCGGTGCGACCAGTCTCGTTGCATGGCCAAAGTGACGTTCAGCCCAGCACACGACCTCATCGGATGGAGCGAGACCGTGGCCGTGACGTACATCCATGAGGCGTTCGACGACGGCAGAAAGCACGGCAGAGTGCTGCGCACGTGCCGCAAGCGTACGTCGAAGGCCGCCCTCGTGAACGGGAGCAGGGTGATCACGTGCACGGCGGACAACGCCTCATGGAGGTCGTGGGCGGCCGGCAGGTGGGGGCGAGGCGGCGCCCAGCCGTCGATGTGGGCGTACCTGGTGCGCCGCCCGTTCAGCGACGCGGAGGTCGCCGTCTTCGCCTCCAAGCTCCAGATCACCTGACCTTCGGGAGGTCGGGAGTGTGAGAACAACGACCCTGTCTCGTCATCGTGGAAGTGATGGGTGATCTCCAGTGCGGCTTCCGCCCTTCTCGGCCCGTGAGCCTGTGAACCCTGACCCGTTGCGTCACCGGGCCTGCCGAATGCCGATCGAACGTGATCAGCGCCATCCGACCGGCAGGAGCGTCCCGCCCGCCAAACCGGTGGTCGTTTCCGGTCGCAGCGCTGACAGTGGCCGGCCACTTCGATGTCGGCACCCTGGCCTCCAGTGCCACCTTCATGGGGTGCCACCGGTGTTCGGCGCCAAGGGCGTGTCCTGTGCGCTGCCGCGACCCTCATCGCCGCTCGCCCCGCCTGGCACCCAGGACCGCCCGCCTCGGACACCCGCGACCGCCAACAGGGCCGGATATACGGTGCGTATGCCGCCATGTCGCATGCTGAGCCGTGAAGCCGATGGGATCGTGAAGGAGGTGCGCCGGGACACATGACTGTCTGGATCACAACCTGGCGAGATCTGCGCGCTCATCACGTGAAGGGGATCGCTGTACAGCTCCTGCTGTGCTTCATGGCAGGAACGGGCATGGCCCTTTACCTCAGGGAACCGGCGTGGAGCGAGTTGCTGCTCGGGCTGGGAATCGCGTCCGGTGGACTTCTGTTGGGTTCCACGATCATCAGCCTTGGGCGCCTGGGTCGATTCTCGCCTGCCATCAAGCTTGCGGCTTACGTGCCATTTCGGTGGCTGATTCTGCAGGGCGCAGGACCGGAGAAGGCTGCATGGATCGGTTTATGGGCTTCTGCCGCCTGGCTGATCCTCTCTCTCGTAATTGCGTTGATCTTACTGTGGCTGTCGGACGATTCGCTGGTCGACGAAAGGGATCTACTGGAGATGCCCCTCATCTCTCGCCCATTCGGTCCGCTGAACCTGGCCGTCGGCTTATCGCGCATCGCCGAGCAAACAGGGTACTGTCTCCTGGCGGCCTGGAGCCCGAAACTGGCACTCGCTCCGTTGATCGTCGCCGGCTTCTCCACGGAGTGGAAGCATCCTGTGGCCAGGCAACTGGTCGAGATGGTGGTTGGCTTCGTGGTATTAGCCGTGGGGATCGGGCTGTTGCTCTAGTCGAACACGACTCCGAGATCCCCTGTGAAGACGGTCAGGGCGGCCAGACGAAGGTGAACGCCTTCACCAGCAAGCTCGCCGCCGAGACGGGGCGATCCACCGGCTGCCGTCGCGCCGCGACGTGAGGGAGAAGCCTCCGCCACGAGGAGACCCGCGGCTGCCCGCCGGCGCCGCCGGGTCCCCGGCACAGGCGGGTGGAGGCCGCGACGTTCACTCACAGCTCCCGTGCTTGACCGGGACGACCTTCTCCGGCGCCGCCTGGTACGGCGGGGCGCCGAGGTAGCCGCCGTACACGACATCTCCGTTCGGGACCAGCCCTGTGTCGCGGACTCGAAGCCCTGCCTCGTCGAATCGGCCGGTCTGCCGGGCTTCCCCGGTCATGATGTCCAGCGCGAAGGTGTCCTCGACGGTCGTGCCGTGCGGCCGCTCGCGGACGACCCGCACGAGCACCTCCCTGGGGCTCAACCAGCCGATCCCCCTGCCGTGGGTGACATCGGCGGGCAGCTTGGGGGTGACCACCGAGACGGTCTTTCCGGTGGCGAGATCCACGGTGACCAGCTTGTCGGGGCTGATGTCGTTGCCGCACGCGGGGATGTTCATCGAGGCAAGGGTGAAAGCCGTACCGTCCTGGGCGATGAACCCGCCCAAGGCGCGCGGGTCGTGCAGCTGCCTGACGGTGATGTGGTGGACGGGGCCGCCCGTGGTCTGGAAACGGACCCCGGCGTCCGTGGCAGTCTCCGTGGTGAGCCGGGAGCCGGTCGCGTCCACGTCGATCACTCCCTCCGGCGCCTCGCGGGTCTCCCCTGTCGCGACCGCGGCGAGCACCTCCACCTCCTCGTCCAAGGGCTGGTTGGAGATCGACAGCCATGCCCCTTCCCCCAGGAAGGCCAGCTTGGTGGTGTGCGCCTTTCGAGCGATGTCCCATGTGAACGCGTACCGCATGGGGGTTGTCGCGCCGGTGGCGAGCTCGCGCACGACCAGCCGCCCGTCGCCGGCCCGGTAGTAGGCGATGCGCAGGCCGTCCGGGCTGATCGCCAGCGGGGCCGTGCCGCCGTCGTTGCCGTCGGTCTCGTAGTCGCCCAGTGCCTCGGGGAGGTACCACTGGCCGCCGTCGCGGGTCAGCAGGCGCCAGTGCCCGCACGCGCCCGCCGGCTCGTCGGTGCCCGCGATGCCGCAGGTATAGGCGTAGGTGGCCGGGCCGACTCCCGAGGACGGGAGCGGGCGCAGGCCTGGTGGAACCTCAGCGACCGCCATGGGCGGCCGGGCGGCGGTGGCTTGGGAGACGCTCACCGGTTTCGCCGGTGGTGCGGCTGGAGCGGTGGAGGAGCAAGCCGCCACCAGCGTCGCCCCGGCGAACAGCAGCACGATTCTCGCCTTTGGAGTCATGCTCTTTTAGAGCATGCAGGGGGGCTGTTAGACGAGCCGCCGTTGTCGCGAACGAATAACGAAGTCATGAATCAGCGCAATTCCTTTCCTGATTCAGGGTCGCGGGTGGCGCATGTGATTAACACCGTGCCGCACGCGGACGACGCCGGGGACCCGCCCCGGCGTCGCAGGCTCATGCGCCCGGGTGGACCCCGACCAGGTACTCGGCCAGTTCTCGTGGTCGCGACAGCATCGCCATGTGGCTGCCGGGCATCTCGTCCGGGACGACGCCGAGCCGTTCGCGTACGTGGCGGCGGACGAAGTCCGGCGTGAAGAACCGGTCGTCGCGGCACAGCAGGTATCTCGTCGGCACGTCCGGCCAGGCGTCCAGCGGCCAGGGCTCGCTCACCGCGCGGTCCATGCTCGTCGCCGCCGCGAGGGCCTGGTCGTGGGCCAGCACCCGGTCGGCGAGGTCGCGCGGGACGTCGTGCAGGAAGAGGTCGTGGACGTCCTCGTACGCCGACGGGGGCCGGCCGCTGCGCGTCCACCAGTCGTCCGGCGCCTCGCCCGGGCTGGGCACCATGGCGGTGACGAGCACGAGCGCGGCGGCCTTGACCCGCGCGCAGACGAGCGGCGCCACGAAACCGCCCCACGAGTGCGCCGCCACCACCAGGTCGTCGCGCTCGCCGACCGCGCGGACGACGGCGTCCGCGTAGTCCCACAGACCGGCCTCCGGGTCGGACGCCGGGAGGTCGACGGCGACCGTGTCGTGGCCGCGGGCTCGCAGTTCGGCTTCGACCAGGTGCCAGTCGAACGCGCTGCCACCGCCGCCGTGAATCAGAACGTAAGTCGTCATGACGGTGTTGACGGTCGGTGGCGGGGAAACTCATCGCGCCCGCGCCTTCACGGCGCCTCCCCGGTGAACTCGGCGGTGACGATGCGGTCCCCGAGGTGCCCGGTCGACGCATCGGTGTCGGCCCCTGCTCGTCCGCGAGACGGCCTCAGCGCGCCGGCCATCAGGGGCTCCAGTCGTATGGTCGCAGGTTCTCGGCCGGCCGGGGCGGGGCGGCGCGACGTCGGTCGGTGGGGCGGGGCGTCTCCGGTCATGATGACGGGCATGTCGAGCTTGCCGGTGGTGTTGGCCGGCATGCCGCGGTCGGACGTGCTGGCGATGACGGTCACGTCCGCCTCCGACTCATGGGCGGCCGTCGAGGGGTTGGCGGTGGGGTTGCCGGGCCCGCTCGCGCCGCCGGGCCCGGCCGCGCTGCCCGGACCGGTCGAGGAGCTCGGCCTGGCGGAGGCGGGTGCGGCGTCTCAGTTGTCGTTCACCGGTGAGCGGGTGGTCAGGGCGGCGTCGTGGGCGATCAGGGCTGCCTGGGTGCGGTTGGCGCAGCCCAGCTTGGTGAGCACCCGGGAGACGTACCCCTTGATGGTCGTCTCCTCCAGGAACAGCCGGGCGCCGATCTCCGCGTTGGACAGGCCGTCCTTAAGCCCGATGAGCACGTCCCGCTCCCTGGCGGTGAGCCCCTGCACGGCGCGGCGGGCCTCGTGGCGGGCCGCCGCGTCCGTGCGGGTGAACTCGGTCAGCAGGCGGCGGGTCACCGACGGCGCGAGCATCGCCCCTCCGCCGGCCGCCACGCGCACGGCGGAGACGATGTCCTCCGGGTCGGCGTCCTTCAGCAGGAAGCCGACGGCGTGCGCTTTCAGCGCCCGGTGCACGTACTCCTCCAGGTCGAAGGTGGTCAGCATGACGACCTTGGGCGGGTGGGGCAGGCGGGCGAGGCGTTCGGCGGCGGCCAGCCCGTCCACCACCGGCATGCGGACGTCGAGGAGCACCACGTCGACCCGGCGCGCCACGGCCTGTTCGACGGCCTCCGCCCCGTCGTACGCCTCGCCGACGACGTCGATGTCGCCGGCCGTGGACAGCAGGGCACGCAGGTGGGCGCAGACCATCCGTTCGTCGTCCACGACGAGGACCCTGATCATGCGGCACCCGCCGGGAGCGGCAGTTCGGCGCCGACCTCGAACCCGCCGGACGGGGTGGGCCCGGCCCGCAGGGCGCCGCCGAGGAGGGTGACGCGTTCGCGCAGCCCGAGCAGGCCGGCGCCGCCGCCGGGCAGCGGTTCGGCGGGCCGGCGTCCGGGCGGGGCGGCGTTGCGCACCCGCAGCACCACCCGCTGCTCGGAGTAGGCGACGTCGACGGTGACGGGGGCGCCGTAGGCGTGTTTGCGGGCGTTCGTCAGGGCCTCCTGCACGATCCGGTACGCGGTGCGGCCGAGCGGGGGCGGCAGGTCCGGTGCCTCCCCGGTGACGCGCAGCTCCACGGGCACGCCGACGGCGCGGCTCTCCCGCACGAGGGTGTCCAGGTCGGGGAGGTCGGGTTGGGGGGTCAGCGGGGCCGCTTCGACGGGGTTGCCCGCGCGGAGCACGCCGACGACGGCGCGCAGCTCGTCCAGGGCCTGCGCCCCGGTCGCGCGGATCTGCTCGGCGACGGCGCGGACCTCCTCGCCGTCGACCTGCCCGGCCAGCATCCGGAGCGAGCCGGCCTGGAGCACCATGAGGCTGACCCGGTGGGTCACTACGTCGTGCATCTCGCGGGCCAGGCGCGCCCGCTCCTCGGTCCTGGCGCGGTCCACCTGTCCGCGCGCCTCGCGTTCCGCGAGGTCCCGCCTGGCGCGTACGTACAGGCCGAGCAGCAGCGGGGCGCAGCCGATGAAGAGGGCCTCGGCCACGAGTTGCGGCGGTGAGGTGGCGGGCCAGCCGTCGGGGCGTCCGGGGCCGGCGGCGACCGCCGTGGCGACCGCCGCGAGCGGCCACACCACGCGCGGGTCGCGCACGTGGACGGCGAGGTTGTACACGGCGAAGGGGAGCGCGAACGGGACGCCGCCGAACAGGCTCGCGGCGATGACCGCGACCGCCAGCGGCACGGGGTGGCGTCGCCGCAGCGCCAGGGCCAGTCCGCACACCGCCTCCAGGGCGACGCGGCCGGGGGAGTTCACCCAACCAGCCATCCCGGGGGAGGTCGCCGCGCCGCCGGCCGCTCCGAGTGTCGCCACCCCGATCGCCAGCAGCGCGTCTCCCCACCACGCCGACACCTTGAGCCCTCGCACGCGGCACACCGTATCCGGACATATCGCGAGATAGCGAGCCGTACTGTGCAAATACCTACCTTCGTTGGTATGTCCCCGGCCGCGGCGCTACCTCAGGAGGTCCCGCACAGCGCCTTGTCCACCAGCTCGCGGGCGGCGGCGAGGCTCTCGTTCCTGGTCATGCCGGTGGCCGACACGACGACCTGGCGGCGGGCGTCGCGGGTGTTGCCCACGTACGTGTTGAAGCCGGGGCTGCTGCCGCCGTGCGCCCAGGTCTTGCCGCCGCAGCTCAACGGCATGACCTCGAGGCCCAGGCCGTAGCCGGCCCCCTGGAGGCCGGTCTCGCGGGAGATGTCGACGGTGCGGGTCATCTCGGCGAGCTGCGCCGGGCGCAGCAGCCTGCCCTGGAGCAGGGCGGCGAAGAACCGCTGGACGTCGCCGGCCGACGAGATCATCTCTCCCGCCGCCCCCGCGACGGACGGGTTGAAGCCGGTGATGTCCACCAGTTCGGCGTCCGGCTCCATGGTCAGCGGCATGTAGCCGTGCGCGTGGCGGCCGGGGATCGCGGGCGACGTCCCCGGCAGGAAGGTGCGGCGCAGCCCGAGCGGGCGCAGGATCCTGCGGGTGATCTCCTCGGCGTACGAGCGGCCGGTGACCTTCTCGATGATCATGCCGGCGAGGAGGTAGTTGGTGTTGGAGTACTGCCATCCCTTGCCGGGGGCGAAGGAGGGAGGGTTGCGCAGGGCGATCCGTACCAGTTCCTCGGCGGTGTAGGTGCGCAGGCGGTTGCGCAGGAACTCCGGCCCGAACAGCGGCACGTCCTTGTCCTGAGAGTAGTCGAACAGGCCGCTGGTGTGGTTGAGGAGCTGCCGGACGGAGACGCCGTCACCGCCGGGCACCAGGCCGGGCAGCCACCGCTCGACCGGGTCCTCCAGCGTGAGCCTGCCCTCGCCCGCGAGCTGCAGCACGACCGTGGCGACGAAGGCCTTGGTCGTGCTGCCCACGCGGAACACCGGGTCGTGCGGGACGGGACGCGTCCCCTTCAGCCGGGCCCTGCCGGCGCGGGCGGTGCGGTGGCCGTTCTCGTCGCGGACGTCCGCGTACGCGCCGACCGCCCCGCGCGCGACGACCTGCTCAACCCGCTGCCGCAGCGGCGCGTCGCCGTCCTTCGCGGGGTTCGCGTGGGCGGGCGAGGTGGCGACGAGGGTGGCGGGCAGGACGAGGGCGCCCAGCAGCGCGGCGCGGACGCGATGGCGGCGGAAGACCGACATGTGCTCTCCAAGGTGGGTGGACGGGGGCGCACGGCTGAGCCGCGTGCCCCGAGGACGTCGCCAGTCTGGTCCGGCGTCGCCCCTGCTCCCCAGCCCGGAAAGCACGGACCCGCGGGCCTACGGAGGTAGGTGTGTGCGCGACGTCCCGAGGTCCGTCCGTCGCGGGGATCGGCGTGCCCTCGCGCTCGACGGCTACACGCGCGTGTAGTAGCCTTCATGGCTGTGAAGCGAACTGTACGAATGAGTAGCAGGCGATGACCACGCACCCACCCGACCCCGAGGACCTGACCGCGCGCGCCCGCATCAGGGACGCCGCGCTGCGGCACTTCGGCGAGCACGGATTCGAACGCGCCACCATCAGGGGGATCGCCGAGACCGCGGGCGTGTCCTCGGGGCTGGTGCGCCACCACTTCGGCTCCAAGCAGGCGCTGCGCGAGGCGTGCGACGCCTACCTGGCCAAGCTGGTCGGCAGGCTCAACGACCAGGCCCGGACCGCCGACCTGGCCGGGGGCGACGTCAACTACGTCGCGCTCGGCCGGGCGGCCCTGGGGGAGCACCAGCAGTACCTGGCGCGGGCGCTGGCCGAGGGCTGGGCCGCGCCCGTCTTCGACGGCATGGTCGCGATGGGCGAGCAGTGGCTCGCCGAGGCCGACCGCGACCGCCCCGACCCCCCGTTCGCCGAGCGCAGGGTGCGGGCCGCCGTGGGCGTCGCGATGGCGCTGGCCGTCCCCATCCTCCACCGGCACCTGTCACGCAACATGGGCGTCGACGTCTTCAGCCCCGAGGGCGACCACCTGCTCGCCACGGCCCTGCTCGACATCTACTCCCACCCGATGCTCAGCCCGGACGCGGCCGCCGCCGCCCGCGACGCCCTCGACCGGCACCGCGGCACCCCGCCCAGGGCCGAGAGCGTGGCCGCGCTGCGCGACGACGACGAGGAGGGGGGCGGCGATGACTGACGCCGTCACGGTGGCGGGGCTCGTCAAGACGTTCGGCTCCACCCGGGCGCTGAACGGCCTCGACCTCGCCGTGCGCACCGGCGAGGTGCACGGCTTCCTCGGCCCGAACGGCGCGGGCAAGAGCACCACGATCCGCGTCCTGCTGGGCCTGGCGCGCGCCGACGCGGGCACCGCCCGGTTGCTCGGCGGCGACCCGTGGGCCGAGGCGGCGACGCTGCACCGCCGCCTGGCCTACGTGCCCGGCGACGTCACGCTGTGGCCGCACCTGACGGGCGGAGAGGTGATCGACCTGCTGGGCGGGCTGCGCGGCGGGCTGGACCGGCGGCGCCGCACGGACCTGCTGGACCGGTTCGACCTCGACCCCCGCAAGAAGTGCCGCGCCTACTCCAAGGGCAACCGGCAGAAGGTCGCCCTGGTCGCGGCGCTGGCCTGCGACGCCGAGCTGCTCATCCTCGACGAGCCGACCTCGGGCCTCGACCCGCTCATGGAGGAGGTCTTCCGCGAGGCGGTGCGGGAGGAGCGGCGCCGCGGCGACCGCACGGTGCTGCTGTCCAGCCACATCCTGTCGGAGGTGGAGGCCCTGTGCGACCGGGTGACCATCATCCGCGACGGGCGCGCCGTCGACAGCGGGACGCTGGCCGAGCTGCGCCATCTGACCCGCACCTCCGTCGAGGCCGAGCTGGCGGGGCCGGCGCCCCGGCTGGCCGGCCTGCCCGGCGTGCACGACGTGCGCTCCGACGGCGACCGGGTCAGCTTCGACGTCGACACCTCCGAGCTGGACGGCGCGCTGCGCCGCCTCACCGAGGTGGGCGTGCGCGGCCTGGCCTGCCGCCCGCCGACGCTGGAGGAGCTGTTCCTGAGGCACTACGACCGTGCCGGCCGGCACGCGGGGGCGGGGCGATGAGCGCGCTCGCCGGCACCGGCCGGCTCACCCGCCTCGCGCTGCGCCGTGAAAGGGCCGTCGCGCCCTGGTGGATCCTGGTGATCGTGACCCTGGCCATGGCGGTGGTCTCGTACATCACCAGGAACATGGGCACCTACGAGCAGAAGGTCTCCTACACCCGCCTCATCGGCAGCGGCGGCTTCCTCCACGCGCTCGGCGGCGGGACCGTCGAACCGCGGCTGGAGGTGCTCGCCACCTGGCGCAGCGGCGGGTTCCTCTACGTCGCCTGCGCGTTCGCGGCCGTCATGTCGGTCGTCCGGCACACCCGCCGGGAGGAGGACGCCGGGCGCGGCGAGCTGATCGGCTCCACGGCGGTGAGCCGCCGCGCTCCGCTGACCGCCGCCGTCCTGGTGGCGTCCGGCGTCAGCCTGGCCGCGGGGCTCGCGACCGCGGCGGCGCTGATCGGGCTCGGGCTGGAACCGGTCGGATCGCTCGCGTACGGCGCGGCCGTCTCCGTGGCGGGCTGGGTGTTCGCCGGTGTCGCGGCCGTCGCCGCGCAGCTCGCCCGCGACGCCGGCGCGGCCACCGCGATCGGCCTGTCCGCGCTCGCCGTCGCCTACGTGACGCGCTACGCCGGCGACGCCACCGGGCAGCACTGGCTGAAGGCCCTGTCGCCGATCGGCTGGAGCCATCTGGTGCGGCCGTACCAGGACGAGCGGTGGTGGATGCTGGGCGTGCCGCTCCTGGCCGGCGGCGCCCTGCTCGCCGTCGCCTACCGGCTGCTCGACCGGCGCGACCTCGGCGGCGGCCTCCTGCCCGAACGTCTGGGGCCGGCGCAGGCCCCGCGGGCGCGCGGCCCCGTCGGCATGGCCTGGCGGCTGCACCGCGGCCTGCTGGCGGCGTGGGCGGCCGGGGTCGCGTTCTTCGCCGCGGCGGCGGCCGGGCTGAGCCCGCTGGCCCGTGACCTGCTCGCGCGGCCGAGCGTCGTGGTCGACAACATCGTCCGCACCCTCGGCATGCCCGCGGGGAAGGCGCTCGCCGCCTACTCCTGGTACATGATCCTCATCCTCGCGTACGCCATCGCCCTCTACCCGGTGCTCATGACGCTGCGGCTGCGCGCGGAGGAGAGGTCGGGCCGCGCGGAGGCGGTGCAGGCCACCCCGCTGAGCCGCCTGCGGTGGGCGGCCGGGCACCTGGTCGTCGCCGGGCTCGGCACGGCGGGGCTGCTGGCCGTGGGCGGGCTCGTGTTCGGCACGCTCTTCGCGCTGCTCGTGGGCGACCTGGCCACCGACGTGCCGCGGTTCGTGGCCGGGGCGCTCAGCGCCGTGCCGGCGGCCTGGTGCGTCGGGGCGCTGTGCGTGCTCGCCTACGGGCTGCTCCCGCGGGCGAGCGCGGCGATCTGCTGGGCCGTGTGGATCCTGACCGCCGCGCTGGGCCAGGTCGTCGCCCCCCTGTACGGGCTGTGGGGCGGCAGCCCGGTGGAGCCGTTCCACTACGTCGGCAACCCCATGACGGCGTCGTCGTCGGGCCCGGCGGCGCAGGCCGCCCTGCTCGGTGTCACGGCGGCGCTGCTGTGCGGCGGCCTGTGGGCCCTGCGCCGCCGCGATCTCGGGTGACGGGCGTCGCGCCGGGACCGCGGGCCAGCGCGTCAGGGTGAGCCGGGTCAGCGCGTCAGGGTGAGCGCGGTTGCGAGCGCCTCGGCCAGGGCCGGGACGTGGGTCTCGTCGAACGCCAGCGGCGGCCGGATCTTCAGGACGTTGCCGTGCCGGCCCGTCGTCCCGACCAGGACGCCGAGGTGGCGCATCCGGTCGCGCACCCGCTTGGCCCTCTCGCCGTCGGGCTCGCGCGTCGCCGGGTCGGTGACGAGCTCCACGCCCCACGCCAGGCCCACGCCCCGCACGTCGCCGGCCCCGGGGTGGTCCGCCGCCACCTCGGCGAGGGCGGACCGCAGCGCCAGGCCCGTCCCGCGCACCCGGTCGAGCACCCGTTCGTCCTCGATGACGTCGAGGACGGCGAGCGCGGCGGCGGCGCTGACCGGGTTGCCGCCGAAGGTGCTGAACAGCGTCGCGCGGCCGACCAGCTCCGCCACGATGTCGCGCCGGGTGATGACGGCGGCCACGGGATGGCCGTTGCCCATCGGCTTGCCGATCGTGACGAAGTCGGGGACCACCCCGAAGCGGTCGAACGACCACAGGGACGCGCCGGTGCGGGCGTACCCCGACTGCACCTCGTCGGCGATCCAGAGCGCGCCCGCCTCGCGGGTCAGGCGGACGAGTTCCCGTACGTAGGCGGGGTCGAGGTCGGCGATGCCGTCGCTGGTGACGATGCCGTCGAGGATCGCGGCGGCGGGCGGCAGACCCCGCTCCCACAGCCGCGCCAGCGCCGCCGCGAACGCCGAGGCGTCGAGATGGCGGCCGCGGTAGGTGTCGGGCGCCTCCCAGGTCTCGACGTGCTCGGGCCGGACGCCGTCGAGCCAGCCCTCCGGGGAGAGCGCGGCCGTGACCTCGGTGATGCCGTGGTAGGCGAACGCGGTGCAGAGCCCGCCCCGCCGGCCGGTGACGGCGGTGGCCATGCGCCAGGCCAGGTCGTTGGCCTCCGAGCCCGAGTTGACCAGCAGCACGGTGTCGAGGCCCGGCGGGCAAGTGGCCGTCAGCCGCTCGGCCAGCTCGATGGCCGCCGGGTGCAGGTACCTGGTGTGGGTGTTGATCTGCCTGCTCTGCCGCGCGATCGCCGCGGTGACGCGCGGGTGCGCGTGCCCGACGCACGGCACGTTGTTGTACGCGTCGAGGTAGGAGCGCCCCGCGACGTCGGTGATCCACACGCCCCTGGCGGTCGCGACCTCCACGGGCTCGTCGTAGAACAGCGGGTCGACGGCCGGGCCGAACGCCGCCGCCCGCCTGGCCGCCAGCGACGGGTCGGGCCCGCGGCGGCCCCGCGCGCCGAGCTGCCGGGCCACCTCGTCCCACCCGGCGGCCTCCATCGTCTCCAGCATGCGCAGGCACGCCGCGTTGTAGCGCTCGGCGAACTCCTGCTCCTCCAGCCCCTGGGCCACGCGCCACGAGCTGATGGCGATCGTCACCGCGCTCCTGGCGGCCCACGCCGGGCCGAGCAGTTCGAGTTCGAGGTCCTCCAGTTCGACGCGGCGCTGGTAGCCGTCGAGCACCAGGCGCGCCAGCCGGAAGAGCTCGGGACCCTCGCGTCCCGTGCCCAGGGAGTCGAGCACCGACGCCAGGTCGGAGACGAGCGCCGTGTGGCTCATGTCGCCGAAGTCGATGACGCCGGTGACGAAGCCGTCCTGGTCGGTGAGGGTGTTGTCGACGCTCAGGTCTGTGTGCGCGACCTGGGCGCGCAGGCGGCCCCAGACCGGCACGACGTCCCGCTCGAACCGGTCGAGCACGCGGGCCACGACGGCGCGGGCACGGGGGTCGCGGATGTCGCCGACCATGGCGCGGGCGGCCGGGGCGTTCTGGACGTCCCACAGCATCGTCCGGTGCGCCGCCGGGTGGCCGAAGCCGCGCAGCGCCTGCGCCAGCCTGGCCGCCGTCTCCCCCCACGCGACCAGGGCGGCGTCCGACAGCTCGGCCGCGGAGATGCGGCTGTTGCCCGGCAGGACGTCGTAGAGCCGCACCCAGTGCGCGACCTCGCCGTCCTTCCACTGCGCGCGCAGCACGCCGGGGTCGTCGCCGGGCCGCGCCGGCCCCGGCGCGCCGGTCGAGGCCTGACGCCACGGCAGCGCGACCCGCAGGCCCGGATCGACCGTGGTGACGTGCAGTGCCGCCGCGGCCTCCATGTCGAGCACGGCGGGGTCCTCGGCCGGGTTCGAGACCTTGAGGACGGCCAGTGGGCCGCCGTCGTCATCGGTCAGCAGGAACGTGCGGTCGCGCTCGCTGCCGAGGTCGCGTGCCGCCCGGGCGCGCACCCCGAACGACGCCTCCGCGACGGCGACGGCGTCCGCGGTGGTCAGGCGCGGCCGGGCGCCCCTCATGACGGCATCCATGCCCCGTCACGATAGCCGGTCGCCCGGTCGCCGGGGAGGGGGCCCGGGGCCGTCTCGCCGGGTCAGCGGGCGCGGTCGTAGACCACGGCGATCTCGCCCAGCGGGCCGGTCTCCTGGTGGGTGAGCGTCCACGTCGTAGCAGGGAGGCCGTCCTCGAACAGCCGCCGCCCGCCGCCGGCGATCTCGGGGATGATCAGGAGGTACAGCCGGTCGAGCAGGTCGGCCGAGAGCAGCGCCTTGATGACGCTCGCGCTGCTGTTGACGAGGATGTCGCCCTCGCCGGTGGCCTTGAGCTCGGCGACGACGTCCGCGGCGGGGGCGTTCACCAGGCGGGTCCGCTCCCACGGCGCTTCGGCCAAGGTGGTCGAGAAGACCACCTTCTCGGCGTCGACCAGCCACTTCGCGTATCCGCGGTCACGCGGGTCGGCGTTCTCGTCCTCGGCGACCGACGGCCAGAACGCGAGGAATCCCTCGGCGTTGATCCGGCCGAGCACCGCCGTCGTGGCGCCCTCCCACATGCGGGTCATGTGGTCGCGGGCGACGTCGGTGGTCACGTACTTGATGAACGTCCCGAAGTCGCCGGGCCCGCCGGCGCCGTGGTAGCGCCCGTCGAGGGTGAGGCTCAGGTTCGCGGTCACCCTGCGGCCGGTCGAGTCGGTCATGTCGTGCTCCTTGCGTCTGTGTCGTGCGTCGGGTCGTGCGTCGGGTCGGTGTCGTGGGTCGGGTCGTGCGTCGGGTCTGTGTCGTGCGGGTCCTCGGCGAGGATCGCCGCGAGCTTGTCGAGGCTCTGGCCGAAGCCGATCTCGATGCCGGCGACGAAGTCGGCGGACTCGACCGTGCTGTCGGTGACCCGGAAGCGGACGTCGAGGTCCGTGCCGGTGCCGTCGCCGGTGGGCCGGAGGGCGAGGTCGAGATGGGAGGTGAAGGCCACGCCGCCGTCGGGAAGCCGGGGGGAGAGCCGGTAGGCGAGGCGCTCACCGGGACGTACGTCGTCGACGACCCCCTCGGCGCGCCCGGCGACCGGGCCGGAGCCGTCGGCGTCCTCGGCGTCGCGGTACTCGTGGACGATCCGCCCGCCCGGCAGCGCCTCGAACACGAGCTCGGAGACGCGCAGGTCGTCGGGCGTCCACCAGCGGGCGAGCAGGGGAGCCTCGGTCAGGTGGCGCCACACCAGCCCGGGACGCGCCGGCAGCGACCGGTGGAACCCGAACGTGCGGCCGTCGGCCCATCCCGGCTCCTTCGCGGCCACCCGCTCCGCCCGCAGGCTGAGCCCGTACCGGTCGAAGGTCTCCAGCGGGCCGCCGGCCCGCTCGGCGGTGTCGGCGAGCCCGTTGAGTGCCGCCGCCAGGTCTCGCAGGGGCGCGGACCTCAGCGCGTAGACCCGGCGCTGGCCGGTGCGCTGGGAGGTGACGACGCCGGCCCGTTCGAGGGTCTGCAGGTGCTTGGTCGTCTGCGGCTGGCGCGCCCCGGCGAGCTGGGCGAGCACGCCGACCGGCCGTGGCCGTTCGGCCAGCAGCCTCACGAGCCGCCATCGGGCCGGATCGGCCAGTGCGGCGAGGAGTGCGTCCATGGCCATGATTATTCACGGCAGAGAATATTCGTGTCAAGGAATACCTCGGAGATCGGCCGATCTTGCTGTTTCTCGTCCTTATGGCCTATATTTCGGCCATGCGGCCGAAAATTGATCCATCTGGACGGAAGAAGTCCAGTTTCATAGAGGAGGCGCGCCGGCGGCAGATCGTGCGGGGCGCGATCACCACCATCGCCGGCGGCGGCCTCGCCCAGGCGTCGCTGGCCCGCATCGCCGACGACGTGGGCATCAGCAAGAGCGTCATCTCCTACCACTTCGCCGGGAAGGACGAGCTGATCGGCGAGGTCATCAACGCCCTGCTGAGGGACTCGAACGTGTTCATCAGGAGCTGGGTGGACCGGGCCGACGGAGCGCGGGACAGGCTGCGCGCCTACGTCGAGGCGAGCTTCGCGTTCATGGCGGAGCACAGGGAGAACTTCGCCGCGATGGTCGACATCTGGGGCAGCTTCGGGACGGTCGAGGCCAAGCGCGCCTTCAACGCCACCGCCTACGACCCGTGCCGCCGCCACCTGGAGGGCATCCTGCGCGCCGGGCAGGAGGAGGGCGTCTTCCGCGACTTCGTCCCGCGCACCCTCGCCACCACCATCCAGGGCGCCATCGACGGCGTCATGCTGCAGTGGGTCTTCGACGAGGACTCCGTCGACCTGCCCGGCTGCGCCGCCGAGCTGGTCACCATGTTCGACCTGGCGACGAGGCGCCTGCCCTGACGTCGCGCGGCCCCGGGCCCCGCCGCGCGAGCGCGCGACGGCGCCCGCGGCCGGCCGCGGTTTCTCGTCATCGCCGTCATCCTCGCCGTGACGCTCCCCGCCCGTGCCGTCACGGCAGGGCGGGGCCGTACGGCGTGCCCCACCAACGACTCACCTGGAGTTGCCGATGCGTCGGTTCAGCAGAGCAGTGCTCGCGGCGGGTGCCGCGCTGTGCGTGGGCCTGGTCCCGGCCGCCCCCGCCGCCGCCAGCGCCACCACCACCGCCTCGCCCGTGAGAGCGCGCGCCACGGGGTTCGCGTGCGTGGCCGCCAAGGCCGCCAAGCCGCCGGTGCCCGGCGTCGTCCTCGACGTCCACGGGCCGGGCGTCGACTTCACCGGCGCGGCCGGGAACTTCCGGGCCGGCGGCAGGAAGCTGCGCCCGACCGATGCCTTCCGCGCCGCCAGCGTCACCAAGACCTTCACGGCCGCCGCCGTGCTCAAGCTCGCCGAGCAGGGCAAGGTCGGCCTGGAGGACAGGATCGGCGAGTACCTCGACCCGGGGCTGGTCAAGCGGCTGAGCGTCATCGGCGGCAGGTCGTACGGCGAGACGATCACCGTGCGGCAGCTTCTCGACCACACCGCCGGCCTGTACGACTACGCCGCCGACGCCGGCTGGATGGCGGCCGTCCAGGCGCGCCCGCACCGGACGTGGACCTCCGGCGAACTGCTCGACTGGGCGCTCACGCACGGCAAGCCGTACTTCAAGCCGGGCGAGGGGTACCACTACTCCGACACCGGCTACGTCCTCGCCGCAAGGATCATCGAGAAGGCGACCGGCCGCCCGCTGCACCAGGCCTACCGGTCGCTGCTCCTCGACCCTCTCAAGCTCCACGACACCTACCTGGAGCGCCGGGGCCACCAGGGAGACGCGCCGCTGTCGCACCCGTACCTCGGCGAGACCGACGCCCGGCACTGGAACCCGACGTTCGACACGCACGGCGGCGGCGGCCTGGTGACGACCGCCGCGGACCTCACCGCCTTCACCAGGGCGCTGTTCGAGGGCAGGGTGTTCGCCAAGGCCGCGACGCTGCGCACGATGCTGACCCCCACCAGGCAGAGCGGCGACGAGGCGTACGGGCTCGGCATCCAGCGGGTCGGCTCGGGCGACGACTCCCTCTGGCTGCACCCCGGCTTCTGGGGAGCGATCATGGCCTACGCCCCCGCCCGCCGGATCTCCGTGGTGGCCACGGTCAACCAGGCCGAGGACGGCGGCGCCCTGCTGACCCTGCTCCAGGACGCCTACAAGCTCGCCGCCGGCGGCTCGGTGCCTGCCTGCGCGTAGCCGCGTCAGCCCGCCGTCCAGGGGCGGAGCTTGTCGGGGTTGCGTACGGCCCAGAGGCGTCTGATCCGGTCGCCCGCCACCTCGAACGCGATCACCACCACGGTCACGCCGTCCTGCTGCGCCACCAGGCCGGGCTGGCCGTTGACGGTGCGCTCCAGGAGGGCGAGGCCGGGCGCCCTGGCGGTGAGGTCGACCAGGTAGCGGGCGATCGGCTCGCCGCCCTCGACCGGGTGGAGCACGGCGCTGACGAGGCCGCCGCCGTCGCCGACGGCGGTGGCGTCGGGCGCGAGCAGGCCGATCAGGGCGGCGATGTCCTTGGCCTCCCACGCCTGCTTGAAGTCCCTGACCAGGCCGGCGTGCCGGGCCGCCGGGGCCGAGGGGGCCTGCCCGGCGCGGACACGGCGGCGGGCCGAGGAGGCGAGCTGGCGGCACGCCCCGGGGGTGCGGCCGACGATCTCGGCCACCTCGGCGAAGGAGTAGCGGAAGACGTCGTGCAGGATGAACGCGACGCGCTCCGCGGGGGTCATCGATTCGAGCACGACGAGGAAGGCCATGTTGACCGACTCGTCGAGCGTGACCCGGTCGGCCGGGTCGGGCGGGGCGCCGCCGCCGGGCGGGCCGCCGGCCCATTCGCCGCGGTCGGGCAGCGGCTCGGGGATCCACTCGCCCACGTAGCTCTCGCGCCGGGCCCGTGCCGAGCCGAGCAGGTCGAGGCAGATGCGGCTGGCGACCGTCGTCAGCCAGCCGCCGGGGGACTCGACGGCGTCCCGCTGCCGGCGCGGCATGGCGTACCAGCGGGTGTACGTCTCCTGGACGACGTCCTCGGCGTCGGCGAGGGAGCCGAGGAGCCGGTAGGCGAGATTGATCAGCTGGCGCCGCTCGCCCATGATCGCGCTCAGGCTCGCGTCGGACGGGCCGTCTCCCGGCTCGGATCGGGTGGTCATGGTGTCGCCGGCTTCCTTCGTCGCGTTCTGCTCTCACCGGTACGACGAAACGACGCCCCGGAATGTCAGGGGACGTCGGTGAGGACGCGGCGGCCCGCGAGAGCGTTTCGGCGGTCGGCTCGGGCGGCGCCACCTCGGTGATCTCCCTGACCGGTCACCGCCGGGCCGGGCCGCCGCGCGTAGCGTACCGCCGCGTGGCGCCCGCCACCTGCGACGCCACCCGCACCGGGGGCTCCCGGTCTTCCTGGGATCTCGGCGACGGCGTTCCGGGACGACACAGAATCCACTTTCGGTCACATCCGAAATCTCGACGATCTATGCCGATGGCCGTTGAGAGGCCACAGGGCTGGGTCCGTAATCGGTCTATGCAGGGTTGTGATCTGTCGGCGTCTAGTATCGGCCCGGACCGTAAGTTAACCTACCTCGCAACGAAGCCCCAAAGAGAGGGTGCGAGATGGCTTCAGCAAAGAGCGCGACGGGGTCAGCCGCCCGTAGGACGCTGGCCGCCGTCGCCGCGGGGGCGCTCGTGGTCGCGATGACCGCGGGATGCGGCGGTGGCGGGGAGACGAGCTCCGGCGGCAAGCAGCTGACGATCTGGAGCTCGTGGCTCAAGGGCCAGCCCGGACAGCGGTTCCTGCAGGGCGTGGCCGACGACTTCCAGGCCAGGACCGGCATCAAGGTCACCATCGAGTGGAAGGGCAACGCGGCGGCCAAGGCGCTGCTGCCCGCACTGAACAGCACCGAGATGCCGACGGACATCATCGAGAGCACCGGCGGAGCGATCACCAACGCGCTCGCCCCGACCGGGGGGCTGCTCGACCTCACCGACGTCTACCAGATGAAGATCCCCGGCACGGACCAGACGGTGCGGCAGGCCGTGGGGGACCAGGCGATGTCGCTGTCCACCCCCGTCGACGGCACCGGCGCCAGGGCCGGGGGCCCGGTGCAGGTCCCGTACTGGGCGTCCTCCTCCAACGTGGTCTTCTACAACGGCAAGCGTTTCCCCGAGCTGGTCTCCGCCCCGCCGCAGGACTGGGACCAGTTCATGACCGTCCTCGACGCGCAGAAGGCCAAGGGACGCAAGCCGCTGGCCCTGGACGGCAGCATCCAGAGCTACAGCGCCCTGTACTACACCAGCTTCCTGTCCTCGATCACGGGCGTCGACGCCCTGGCCAAGGCGAGCCTGGACAAGTCCGGCCGCACCTGGGGCTCCGACCCGGGATACCTGCAGGCCGCCGAGATGGTGGAGAAGCTGGCCAGAGGCGGGTACTTCATCGACGGCTACAGCGCCTCGAAGTTCCCCGCCATGGAGAACAAGTGGGCCAACGACGAGGCCGACTTCAACGTCAACGGCACCTGGCTGCCCGGTGAGGTGGGCAAGGTGGCGGCCGCCGGCTTCGACTTCCGCGCCTTCCCGTTCCCCGCCGTGAAGGGCAAGAAGGCCCCGCCGCTCCCGGTGGCGGTCAACGGCCTGGCCATCCTGAAGAAGGCGAAGAACGCCGACGCGGCCAAGCAGTTCGCCGCGTTCCTGCTCCAGCGCTCCTACCAGGAGCAGGTGAGCACGCAGCTCCAGGACATCCCCGTCATCAAGGGGGTGCCCGCCCCGGGCCCGCTGCAGGCGGTCAAGGACGTCTTCGACCGGGGCGAGATCAACACCTTCCGCTTCCCCACCGGCCTGGCCGACTACCTCACCAAGGTGTTCTACGAGCTCGACGACCAGCTGGTCTTCGGCAAGATCAGCGCCAGGGAGTTCGTCGACAAGATGGTCAGCCAGACCGCGGCGTACTGGCGCTCGAAGAACTGACCGCACCCCCGGTGGCGGGCCGGCCGTCACGGCCGGCCCGGACCCCCTGAAGAAAGGCGTCAGCGTGACCACCATGCCCGCAGTCGCTTCCCCCGTGCCGGAGACCGCCTCCCGCCGCAGCCGGCGCCTGCGCCTGTCGCCGCTGGAGCGGTCACGCCGGCGGCTGTTCGTCCCGTTCGTGTACCCGGCGCTGGTCGTCTACGCCGCCGTCATGGTGGCGCCGACGGTGTTCA
>NZ_FOBF01000006.1 GCF_900109355.1 Nonomuraea pusilla | reverse complement strand
AACGCCAAGAACTACCGCATCAGCCACGCCTTCCAGCAAGCCTGCGCCGAACTGGGAGCCCGCCAGAAGTTCACCCGCCCACACTGCCCGTGGACCAACGGCAAGGCCGAACGCTTCAACCGCACCCTGGCCACCGAATGGGCCTACCACCGGCCCTACACCAGCAACCAGCACCGCACCCAGGCCCTCGGCCCCTGGCTGAAGCACTACAACACCACGAGACCACACTCAGCCCTCGGCGGCCGGCCACCCATCAGCCGACTGACACCAAGTTCATGACCAAGTACATCTAGTTCACAGAGCTCTCCAGATGGGCGAGCGCGCTGTCCAACAGCGCGGGGGCGTCCATCTCCGGGTCCTTGGCCCAGTCCAGCCACACCGACAGCAGGATGCCGAACACCGCACCTGCGACGGCTCGCACTCGGTCGTCGGGTTGCGGACGGCCGAGCCTGGCGGCGACCAGTTCGGTGAGCGTCTGCTTGGTCCTGGTGATGTTGGCGAGGCTGGCCGCCCACAGCGAGGGGACGCTGAGCACCAGCGCCTGGCGCTCCTGCTTCGCGGTGACGTCTGCGTCGGTCAGGTCGCTGAACACGGCCCGGAAGGCGTTGCGCAGCGCCGGCACCGGGCCGAGTTCCGGCGGCTGAGCCGCACACGCCTCGGCGATGAGGGTGTCGTAGTCATCGAGGGTGACCAGCGCTTCCTTGGTCGGGAAGTAGCGGAACACCGTCCGGTGCGAGACGTCGGCCGCTTGGGCGATCTGCTCGACGGTGGTGGCGTCGTAACCCTGCTCACGGAACAGGCGCAGCGCGTGCCGCTGAATGGCGGCGCGAGTGCCGGCCTTCTTGCGCTCCCGCAGTCCGGGCTGCTCGGAATCTGACATCATGCGAAATCCTTCAGCGGGATGACCGTCCGGTACTTTCCGCCGGCGGATTGCTGCGGCGGCTCCTCAGCGCGTTCCAGGATGACATGGTCCAGCTTGTGGTCGGCGAGCAGGCCGCCGATCCCGTCACGCACCGCCCGCCATACTGTTTCCGGGTCCGCCCCGGGCAAGGGCAGCATCCGTATGCGCAGGCTCGCGGGGCTGGTTTGGACGATCTGGTAGAGCTGTACTCCAGGCGTGCGGTCCACCAGGGTGTTGAGCATCAGCGGCGCGATGACGACCTCGCCCCGTCCGATGGCGAACGTGAGCAGGTTGGCCACGCGTCCCTGTACCCGTATGGCCGGCAGGGGGTTGCCGCACGGACACGGATCAGGCCGTTGTAAGACGCTGTCGCCGAGGTCGTAGCGCAGGATCGGCTGTACTCGGTTGGCCAGATTGGTCACCAGAACGGTGTGGGACGGCCTGCCCGGCGGGGTCGGGGAGTAGTCGGCTTCGACCGGTTCGACCAGGGCCCAGTCGCTGTTGACGTGATACCAACCGTGCCCGCAGCCCTCCGTGAGGAAGGGACACTCGCTGGCGCCGTAGGTGTCGCGTACCTTGGCTTCGAAGGCGCCGGCCATCCGCGCGTAGTCACCGCTGGTCAGCGTCTCGCCGGCGGGTTCGACCACTACTGGCGCGATGCGCAGCCGTCCCGACTCCTGCTCGGCGGCGAGCATGCTGAGGACGCTGCCGTATCCGAGCAGGAGGGCGGGGCGGAACTCGTTGAGCGCCTCGACGAGTTCACCGAGAGGGGTGTGCACGGAGAAGAGGCGGATGGCCTTGCGCTGCAGCCGGTGTGCGCGCATGCGGGCGGCGCCGGCCGAGACCAGGAAGTGGCCGTTCGCCGCGGCCACGATGGCCATCCGTCCGCCGCCTGCCACGATCCGGGTGATATCGGCGAGGCCCAGCCAGGAGCCCATCATCCGGATGCTGAGGGCGTAGTTGACTGCGACGTCCCGATCGTCCTTGACGAAGATCGCGGGGTTTCCTGTGGTGCCTGAGGTGGTGACCAGCAGGTATCGGTCGAGGAACCGTCCACCTACCAGTCGCGGATCCGCGGCGAAGGCGCGCGCCCGTGCCAGCGTCACCTCGCGGTCGGTGGCCCAATCGTCGTAGTGCGCCATCAGCGCCTTCTTGTCGGTGACGGGCAGCGATGCGGAGTCGTCGACGCCGGGGGGCAGGCCGCTGTAGAGATCGCGGTAGTAGGGCGAGCCGGTGCGGGCGTGCTGGACGAGCTCGGCGAGCCGCCGTCGCTGAACTGCCGCCCACTCGTGGCGCCTCCTGGCGCGGCGTGCGTCTTGCAGCAGCCGTGGAACGCTTTCCTTCATGTCGAACATTATGTCACACGAATGCCAAATGTCAGTCTAATGACAGATTTTGACGTGACCTGCGATGTCTCGATTCGGCCCGTGTGCGTGCCGTGCAGGCGGGCTCAGCCGGGCCCGGGCGGTCCTTCCCCTCTGGTGTGCAGACGTCCGTCGGGCTTATAGTCATGTTCATGACTACTCATGTTCATGAGTATTGAGCCGATGGCCCTCAGGCATGCGGTGCTGGCGGCGTTGCTCGACGGCGAGTACAGCGGATACCAGCTCACCAAGATCTTCGACATCGGCGTGTCCAACTTCTGGTACGCCGCCCCGCAGCAGCTCTACGCCGAGCTGACCAAGCTGGAGGCAGGCGGCCTGGTCACGGGGCGGGAGGTGGTCCAGCGGGGTCGGCCCAACAAGCGGTTGTTCAAGGTGACCGACGCCGGGCTCCGCGAGCTGGCCGCCTTCGCCGCCACACCGGCCAAGCCCCTGCTCATCCGCGACGACCTGGCCGTCAAGGTGCACGCCGTCGACCTGCTCGACCCGGCGCCGGTGATCGAGCAACTGCACGACCGAGCCCGGGAGGCCGCCGCCAAGCTGGAGGTGTTCGAGCAGCTCCTGCTGCGCCTGCGCGGCGACCTGGACGAGGAGACGTTCCTGCGCCAGGGCGAGCACGTCGGCCCCTACCTGTCCTGCCTGGCGGGGTGCAGGCTGGAGCGTGAGACCCGAGCCTGGTGCCTGGAGACGGCGCGGACGCTCGGCGAGCGCATGGCGCGCGCAGGAAGGGACATCTCATGACCGTCTACACGCGTTACGTCGCGCTCGGAGACAGCCAGACGGAGGGGCTCGGTGACGGCGACGACGTCAACGGTCACCGCGGCTGGGCCGACCGACTCGCCGAGCACCTGGCCCGCGCCAACCCCGATCTCCTGTACGCCAACCTCGCGGTCCGCGGCCGGCTCGCGGGCCAGATCCGCTCCGAGCAACTGGCCCCCGCGCTGGCGATGCGTCCCGACCTGGCCACGGTCATGGCGGGCATGAACGACCTCATTCGCCCCGGGTGCGAGCCCGCCGCCGTGGCGGAGGTGCTGGAGGAGATGTACGCCGCCCTCACCAAGTCGGGCGCACACGTTGTTACCGTGACTTTTCCGGATATCGGGAAGATCGCCCCGATTGCCCGGCCGCTCCGGCCCAAGGTGCTCCACCTCAACGCCCGCATCCGCGCCGCCGCCGCCCGCCACGGGGTCACGGTGGTGGACACGTTCACGATGGGGTTCGTCACCGACGCCCGCATGTGGGGCACGGACCGGCTGCACGCCAGCCCGGCCGGCCACGCCCGCATCGCCGCCGCCCTGGCCCACTCCCTCGGCCTGCCGGGCAGCGACGACACGTGGATGCTGCCCTTCCCGCCGTCGCCCCCGGCGCCCGCGTGGCGGGTGGCGGCGGCCGAGGTGCGCTGGCTCGCCACGTTCGCGGGCCCGTGGATCGGCCGCCGCATCCGCGGCCGCTCCTCGGGCGACGGCCGCACGGCCAAGCGGCCGGAGCTCACGCCCTGGGCCGAGCCGGCCGCGGGCCGTGAGGGAACTCCTGGTACGCGATCTCGCTCCTGATCCCCGGTCGCCTCGGTGAGCTTCTTCCGCCCGCGCCTTTCGGCGTGTCAACTCCTGGCCACCAGGTCCCGGTCCCCGGCCGGGAACGCCGCGCATCGCCTTGGACAGGCGGTCAGGCGCGGCCCTTGAGCATGCCGTGCCAGTACATCGCGGGCAGGCCGTACCGCTTCAGCAGCCACATGTCCCTGCGCTCCTTGAGGGTGTCGATCAGCGGGAACGACGGCGTCGGCCGGAGGTCGTAGTCGAACTCCGCGAGCAGCATCTTGTCGCGCGCCGTCACCAGCGGGCAGGAGGTGTACCCGTCGTACCGCGCGGTGGGCGTGCGGCCCTTCGCCGTGGCGAGCAGGTTCTCGACGACCACCGGCGCCTGTTTGCGCACGGCGGCGCCGGTCTTGGACGTCGGCAGGTTGGCGACGTCGCCGAGCGCGAAGACGTTGGGGTAGCGCGGGTGGGCGAGCGTGTGCTTGTCGACGTGGACGTAGCCGAACGGGCTGGCCGCGTCCGCGAGGGGCGACGTCTTGACCCAGTCCGGGGAGCTCTGCGGCGGCACGGAGTGCAGCAGGTCGTAGCCGAGCGTCTGCTTCCCGCCGCCGCTCGTGATCGTCACCTCGCGGCGATCCGGGTCGACGCCCGCGAGCTCCGAGCCCAGCCGGACCTCGATGCCGTAACGCGCGGCGACGCCGGTCAGCACCCTCGCCCAGTCGGGCGCCTTGAAGATGACCTGGTCAGGGATGACCTGCACGATCCTGATGCGGTCGAGACGTCCCTGCTTCCGCCAGTGGTCGGCCGCCAGGTAGGCGATCTTCTGCGGTGCGCCGCCGCACTTGAACGGGCCGGAGGGCTGGGTGAACACGGCGGTGCCGGAGCGCAGGCCGCGGATGAAGTCCCAGGTGCGCGGCGCGAGTTCGGGCGAGTAGTTGCTGGACACTCCGTCACGCCCCAGCGTTCCCGCCAGGCCGGGCACGGCCTGCCAGTCGAGCTGGATCCCGGCGGCCATGACGAGGAAGTCGTAGCCGATCTCCGTGCCGTTCCCGGTGGTGACCGTCTGGACGTCGGGATCGACGGAGACGGCGGCGTCCTTGATCCAGCGGACGCCGCCGGGAATGACGGCGGCCTCCGGCCTCCGGGTGCCGCCGATCTCGGCCTGGCCCCCGCCGACCAACGTCCACAACGGCTGGTACCAGTGGACGTCGGACGGGTCGAGCAGGGCGATGTCCGTGACGCCGGCCCGGCGCAGGCGGGCGGCGACGGTGATGCCGGCGGTCCCCCCGCCGACGATGAGCACGCGATGCCGTTTCGAGGCGGATCCGGGCGTGATGGACATGGTTGAGCTCCTGAGATTCGGCGGCGACGGCTGTCGCACGCGAGAGGGGAAAGACGCCGGGGGCTGCCGGGACCGCGAGGGGCCCGCGCCCCCGGCTCGGCCAGTCGGATGCCGGGACGCGCGAGGGGTCCCGCCCCCGGCTCCGCCGGCCGGATGCCGGGACGCGCGAGGGGTCCGCGCTCCCGGCTCCGCCGGCCGTATGGTGACCTACGCCCCGGCGGCGGCGAAGGCGCGCTGCCAGGCGTCGTAGCCACCGATCAGGTCGGCCACCCGCTCTCGCCCCTCGTGCTCCAGCAGGCCGGCCGCGATGGCGGAGCGGGCGCCGCCCGCGCAGTAGACGACGACGGGACGGTCGGCCGGCACCTCGGAGAGCCGCCCGGCGAGCTGCGCGAGCGGGATGTTCACCGATCCCTCGATGGCGCCCCCGGCGACCTCTCCCTCGTTGCGCACGTCCACGAGCAGCGGCGGCTCCGCCCCCGCGAGCGCCTCGCGCAGGTCGAGCGCGGTGAGCCGCGTCGAGTGAGCCACCTCGCCTGGCGCGGCGAGGAAGGCGGCCTCGGGCTCGCGCAGGTATCCGGTGACCGTGTCGAAGCCGATCCTCCCGAGGCGGGTCACCACCTCCTCCTCCCGGTCCTGCGGGGCGATGACGACGATCTCGCTGCCCGGCCTGACCACCATGCCGACCCGTTCGGCGAACCGTCCGTCGGCCGGGACGCCGATCGAGCCGCGCAGGTGGGCGAGGGCGAAGTCCTGGGAGTCGCGGGCGTCGACGACGACGGCGCCGGCCGCCCGCGCGGCCAGGAACTCCTCGGGTGACAGCGGCCGGACGTGCGCGGCCACGTCGAGGAGTTCGTGGTTCTTCCTGTTCAGCACGGCGTCGTAGACGAAGTAGCCGGGCGCGGGCGGCTGGCCCTCCGTGACGATGGCCAGGAACTCGTCCTCGCTCATGGGCGCGCACGCGTAGTTGGTCAGCCGCTGCATGCCGATGGTGGACTGCCGCTCCGTCGAGAGGTTCTTGCCGCAGGCCGAGCCGGCGCCGTGCGCCGGGAACACCCGCACCGCGTCGGGCAGCCCCATCAGCTTGTGCTGGACGCTGTCGTACAGCATGCGGCCGAGCTGGTCGGCCGTCGTGCCGAGCGAGGCGAGCAGGTCCGGCCGCCCCACGTCGCCGATGAACAGCGCGTCTCCGGTGAGCACGCCGTAGGGCACGGTGTCGGAGGCCTGCTCGTACACCAGGACGCTGATCGACTCCGGCGTGTGCCCGGGAGTCTCCATGATCTCCAGGACGACGTCGCCGAGCTCGACGCGCTCGCCGTCGGTGAGCTTGCGGATGGGGTACTCGGCCTCGGCCCTGCGCCCGTAGCCGATCCAGGCGCCCGTGCGGGCGGCCAGTTCGAGGTGTCCGGCGATGAAGTCGGCGTGGAAGTGGGTGTTGATCACGCCCTCGATCCTCAGCCCGTGCGCCTGCGCGTCCGCGATGTACTCGGACACGTCGCGCCTGGGGTCCACCACTACGGCCCGGCCGGTCTCCGGGTCACCGATCATGTACGAGGCCTGCGAGAGGCAGTCCAGGTAGTACTGCGTGAAGAACATGTCGTCCTCCTGCGGTTCGATGGGGTTGTGTCGACTATACCCTGGGGGGTATATGGGTGGGTCGGGGCCCCGGTCCCCGACTCGGGGATCTCCCCGACCCGGTGCCGCCGACCGTCACCGGGCGCGTCTCGTACATGCGCACGGCGACGACCAGCCCGGACAGGCCGGTGAGCGCGGCGACCGTCCAGACCGCGGCGGGAATCCCGTACAGGTCCGCCACGACCCCGGCGAGCAGGGCGCCCGCGGCGAATCCGCCGTCACGCCACAGCCGGTACACCCCGACCGCCCTGGCCCGCCAGGCCGGATGGGCGACGTCGCCGACCGCGGCGAGCAGGGTCGGGTAGACCATGGCCGTGCCGAGGCCGAGCAGGGCCACGGCCGCCGCCCACACGGAGAGCGACGCGCCCACGGCCACCAGGGCGAGGGCGACGGCCTGCGTCGCCATCCCGCCGACGATCAGCCACTTGCGGCCGATCCGGTCCGACAGCGCGCCGGTGGCCAGTTGCCCGAAGCCCCAGACCGCCGGATAGAGGGCGGCGAGCAGCCCGATCCCTGCGGTCGAGAGCCCGTGGGCGGCGAAGAGGATCGGAAACAGCCCCCAGGCCAGACCGTCGTTCAGGTTGTTCACCATGCCCGCCTGGGAGGCGGCGGACAGCGCCGGCTCCCTGAAGCTGGTCAACGTCAGGATCCGGCGGGTGCTCAGCGGGCTCACCGCCGTCCCCGCCTCGTGGTGGGCGTGCCCCCGGGTCTCCCGTACGGCGAGCGTCGACAGGCCGAGCCCCAGGGCGGCGTAGGCGGCGCCCAGCAGGAACGGCGTCGGGCGCAGGCCGTACTCTCCGGCGAGATGCCCGGTGGCCATCGCCGTGACCGCGACCGCGACGTACCCGGCGGCCTCGTTGAGCCCCATGGCGAGGCCGCGGCGGCCGGGACCGACCAGGTCGATCTTCATGACGACGGTGGTGGACCAGGTCAGGCCCTGGTTCACCCCCAGCAGCACATTGGCGGCGATCACCCAGCCCCAGCTCGGTGCCCAGATGAGCAGCAGCGGCACGGGCAGGCCGATCAGCCACCCCGCGACCAGCACGGGCTTCCTGCCGTACCGGTCGGACAGGGTCCCGGCGAGGAAGTTCGTGATCGCCTTGACCGTGCCGAAGGCGAGGATGAACGTGAGCACGCCGATGTAGGCGTTCAGGTGGAAGGTCTGCCCGGCGAGCAGCGGCAGCACCGTCCGCTCCTGGCCGAGCATCCCGCCGACCAGCGCGTTGACGGCGACGAGCAGGGTGAACTGGGCGAGGTTGGCCCGCAGCCCCAGGCTCGGCGGGCGGACGGCGCCCATGCCGCCCGCCGCGGGAACCGGCCCGGCGCGCCGGGGTGGTCTCCGTGCCATGTCAGCGCCGGGCGGGCTGCCCGGCCACGTGGCGGCGGATCTCGGCCATGTCGAGCGCCCGGACCTGCGCGATGAGGTCGTCGAGCACGGGTTCCGGCAGCGCCCCGGGCTGGACGGCGACGATGACGCCGTCGCGGATCGCCATCAGGGTCGGGATGGAGGTGATGCGGAACGCGTTCGCCAGTTCCTGCTCCGCCTCCGTGTCGACCTTGCCGAAGACGATGTCGGGATGGCGCGCGGCCGCCGCCTCGAAGATCGGGGCGAACCGGCGGCACGGGCCGCACCAGGCCGCCCAGAAGTCCACCAGCACGATGCCCTCCGCGGCGACCGTCGCGCTCCAGTTGTCCCTGGTCAGTTCGGTGACCATGTCCCTTCCTCTCTCTTGACCCGCGGGGCGTCAGCCGCGGTTGGCCTCGGGGACGGGCACCGCCCGGTCCCCCCGCCCCTTCCTGAGGAGCAGGTACGTGACGGCCGCCAGGACCAGCGCGCCGCCGGCGAGCAGCGCCGCGACGCCCCACATGGTGTGGAACAGCGCTGACGGCGCCTGCTGGACGAGCACGAAGCCGCCCATCACGAGAACGAACCAGCCGAAGCCCTTGCGCAGGCGGTCCGCCTGGATCCGCCCGGCGAGTTGCCCTCCCACCAGCCCGCCGACGACCGCGGCCGCGGTGACGGGGAGCGCGATCGTCCAGTCGATGGGGACGGTCTGCAGGTATCCGGCGAGCCCGGCGAGCGACTTCAACGCGATCACCACCAGCGAGGTGCCGACGGCCATGCTCATGGGCATTCCGCCGAGCAGCACGAGCGCCGGGACGACGAGGAAGCCGCCGCCCGCCCCGACCAGGCCGGTGACCAGTCCGACGACGACGCCCTCGGCCAGCACGTGCGCGATGGGCAGGTCCTTGCGCGCCGGCGCCTGCTCGGGCGTCCTGCGGCCGCGGATCATCGCGGTCGCGGTGGCCAGCATCATCAGCGCGAACGCGGCCAGCAGCACCGCGGGCGGCAGGTGCGGCCCGATGAGGCCGCCACCGTACGCGCCCGCCATGCCCGCCGCGCCGAAGATCAGGCCGGTCTTCCACCGGATCCGCCCGGCGCGGGCGTGCCCGACGGCGCTGACGGCGCTGGTCACGGCCACGACGAACAGGGACATCGCGATGGCCGCCTTGGCCGGCACACCCGCGAGGTAGACGAGCAGCGGCACGGTCAGGATCGACCCTCCGCCGCCGAACAGGCCGAGCGTCAGGCCGACCACCACGGCGCCGGCAAGGGTCAGGGCGAGCATGGGATTCCTTCCCTTCATACCCTAGGGGGTATATAGGAGACAGTCTGCCCCGCCGTACGGCGGGGCCGGAGGTCAGGCCCTGGAGCGCGCGGGCTTGCGGATGCAGGCCATGGCTTCGTCGACGTCGACCCTTCCGCGGTTGTACGGCAGCCTGGAGAGCAGCATCCCCATGGCGCAGGTGTCGGTCAGCGCGGCGAAGGTCAGCCCCGCGCCGACGAAGGCGCCCACGAAGCGCGCGCCGGGCAGCCACAGGTCCGCCACGATCGACGTGAGCACGATGCCTCCGGCCACGAGGCGGACCTGACGCTCCAGGCTCCACTTCTGACGGCCGCGCACGACCGGCGCCCCCGAGGCGATCCAGGCGTTCATGCCGCCGGAGAGCACGACGGTGTCGGGCAGCCCGGCTTCGCACAGTTTGTTCTGCGCCTGGGTGGCCCGGCCGCCCGACTGGCAGATCAGCAGCATCCTGCCGCCGGCGTCCGCGACGATCTGCCGCAGGTGGGCGTCCACCTGGTCGAGCGGCAGGTTGACCGCACCCTGGATGTGCGCGGTCTCGAACTCGGCCACGGTCCGCACGTCGACGACGAGCACGTCCGGGTTGGACGCGATCAGGGCGCGCGCGCTGGCGGGGTCGATGGTCTGGGATGGGCGGTCCATGCTCATGGGTCTCTTCTCTTTCTCAGCGTCTCGCGGCGGTGCCCGCGAGGGGTCATGGCGCGGCCGGTCAGGCCGCGTGGCGGGCGGCCTTCGCCGCGACGACGTCGGGGACGCCGGCGCGGTCCAGCACCACCGCCCGGTAGCCCTCGCGGGCGAGCAGGGTCGCGGCGATCGACGCGCGGCGGCCGGAGCCGCACGCCACGAGCACCGGGCGGTCCCTGTCGAGCTCGGCGGGGACGCCCTCGGCGACCAGGTCGGGGAGGAAGCGCTCCACGGCTCCCTCCAGGCGTGCGGCGGCGCGCTCGTTCGGCATCCGCACGTCGAGCACCTGGGCGTCCGGCCGCTCCGTCAGCGCGACGAAGGCCGCGAGGTCCACCAGCTCGAACCGGCCGGTCGCGGCCGTGCCGACATCGCTGCCGACATCGCTGCCGAGGTCGCTGCCGAGGTCGCGCACGACGCCCCGCACGCTGTCGATCCCGATCTGGGCGAGCTGCGTGACCGCCTCGGCGACGTCCTGGCCGGGCTCCGCGACCAGGACCAGCGGCGACCCGTACGGCAGCAGCCACCCGGCCCAGCTCCCGAAGTCGGTGCCCTCCTCGATGCCGACGGAGCCGGGCAGGAAGCCCTCCGCCTGCGCCTTCCTCGGGCGGATGTCGACCACGTGGGCGTCGCCGGGCACGTCGGCGACCGCCAGCTCGGGAACCTCGATCGCGGGCATCGGCGGCACCCCGAGGGTGTTGGCCGGGCCCATGTACGCGTAGAAGGCCGGGATCGGCATGGGCGCGGCGAGCAGTTCGTCGGCCAGCCGGTCGGCGTCGTCGATGGCCAGCAGCGGGTTCGTGCTGATCTCGTCGCCGATGGTGGAGGTGTAGCGGCCCGCGCCGCTCGCGGTGCAGAACGACCCCTCGCCGTGCGTCGGGAGGAGCTCGACCTGCGGCGGCAGCGCCGCGAGCCTGCGCAGCGAGCCGTGCTGGAGCCTGGCCAGGGTGCGTGCCCTGGCCGTTCCCAGCAGGTCGGGACGGCCGGCCGAGGCCACCAGGAGGCTGCCGCCGGAGAAGACCGCGGTCGGCTCGCCGTCGATCAGCACGAGGTAGCTGGTGTGCTCCGGCGTGTGGCCGGGCGTGTGGATCGGGCGGATGACGAGCCCGTCCTCCCCGCCGATCTCCTCCAGGTGGAAGGCCGGCGTGTGGCGGTAGGCCGGGGCTGCGGCGGCGGGCAGGACCAGCTCGGCGCCGGTGCGCAGAGCGGCCTGCTCCCCGCCGGAGACGTAGTCGTTGTGCAGGTGGGTCTCCAGCACGAAGCGGAGCTCCACGTCGCGGTCGGCGGCGGCCCGCAGGAACCGGTCGATGTCGCGCTGCGGGTCGACGAGCACCCCCTTGCCCTCGTGCGTGAGCAGGTAGGTCTGGTCGCCGAGGCCGGGAGTGCGGAAGGACGTGATCTCCACGGTTACCTCACTTTCACGGAGAAGATACCCCAGGGGGTATAGTGGTGGCAAAAAGCGGCAGGCGAGCGCCGCCGGATTCGGGAAGGGTCAGGGAGAAGGGCGTGCGGGACGGGCTGCTGGACCACGGTCAGGCCGCACCCGCGACCACCTGGCCTCCTGCGCGCACCCACCCCTTGGTGCCGCCGGCCACCGAGTACGCCTCGATCCCGGCTCGGCGCAGGAGCGCAGCTCCCGCGCGGCTCCGGTTCCCCGAGGCGCAGATCACATAGACGGCGCCGCCGCGCGGCACCTCCGAGATCCGCCCGAGCAGACGGCCCAGCGGGATCGGCAGCGCGTCCGGCACATGGCCCGCGGAGAACTCGTCCGGTTCGCGGACATCGACCACCGTCGCGCCGTCGCGGTACGCCTCGGCGAAGCGGGCGAGATCGACTTCCGGGCTCATACGGTTTCCCAACGTGTTGGTTACCCCAGGGGGTATACAGAGGTTACAGTGAGTCACGCGAGGGCGAGGAACAGCTTCTCCATCTCGGCGGCGCTCATGGGCGGCTCCTCGCCGCGCTCCTGCGCCGCCTGGCAGTACCGCAAGCCGCTCGCCACGAGCGTGAAGCCGGCCCGGTCGAGCGCCTTGGAGACCGCCGCGAGCTGGGTGAGCACCTTCGCGCAGTCCTCCCCCGACTCGATCATCGCGATCACGCCGGCGAGCTGGCCCTGCGCACGCCGCAGGCGGGTCACCGCGCCGCCGACGTTCGCCTCGTTCATTCGCATGCCTTCAACATACCCCGGGGGGTACCGTGACTGCAAACGGACCGGGTCAGGCGGCGTCGTAGACGAGGAGCCCGCCGTCGACAAGGCGCGCGCCCGCGGTGGGCCGGTGTTCGCTGAGCCGCCCGTCATGGGCCAGGTGCAGGACGGGAACCCGGTGGACCAGCACGGCGTAGTCGGCGATGATCCGCCGATGACAGCGCCACCAGACCGCCTCGCTGCACATGATCGCGGTATGGGAGGCCGCCGCCTGGTCCAGGAGCTCCTTGAGGGCCGCGTGGAACTCCGGCCCGCGGCTGTAGCCGGCGTACCCCCGGAAGGAGTCGTTGCGCCAGAACGTGTCGGGCGAGTCCGGAGGCGGCCTGCGGAACCCGCCGAGCCGCCTCTCCCACCGGTAGCCGATCCCCTCCCCCGGCAGCCACGCGGAGAGCTCGTGCCTGCCCACGTGGGGGACGCGCCGGCTCCCCGGCGCCGTGCGGACGTCCACGACGGCCTCCGCGTCCACGCCGTGCAGGAGGGCGGCGATCAGGTCCTGGGAGGCGGTGCCGTGGCCGAAGGTGAACAGCGGAGGCGCCTGGACGCGACCGGCGGACGACGGACCCAGGTCGGCGGTGGCCACCGGCGGCCCCTACCCGGCGGCCCGAGCGCCAATCGCCTGACCAGGACGCCACCGCGGGTCACCCCGCTGCCGCGAGCGGTGCAAGCGGGGGGCAATCCCGGCGCAAGGCGCGGGGACTAGCGTCGCGGCGTGTCCACTCCACTGGTTCTCGGCGGCGCCGCCCTCGCGGCGGCCGCGACGCTGACGCTCGCCCCCGCCGTCCCCGCCTCCGCCGCCGCCCCTGCCTCCGCCCGGGTCGCCTCCGCGCCTCGGGACGTGGCGGACAAGCTGTTCGACGCCTGGCTGGCCCGCGACCGCACGGCCGCGGCGAGGGCGGCCACCCCCGCCGCCGTCAACGCGATCTTCGGCTACGTCTACCGGGCGCCCGACCGCTTCGGCGGCTGCTCGGGCGCCGTGTGCAGGTACGTCCACACCAGCGTGCGCGTGCCCGGCGGGCTCGACGGCATCGCCATGGTCGTGACCGGCTCGAAGGTCACCAAGGTCTACCTGTCGCGGCACCTCGTCAAGCCGTCCGCCGCGGCCGGGCACCTCTTCGCCGCCTGGAAGCGGAACGACAGGTACGCCGCACTGGAGGTCGGCAGCACGGCCGCGGTGAACACGCTGTTCCGGGTGAAGTACGACCCCCGCGGCGTCACCCACCACTTCCAGGGCTGCGGCAAGGAGCCCAAGGGGTACTCGTGCGCCTGGTCCTACGAGGGCGGGGCGATGCTGATGCACGTTGTCCGCGGCTCCGCGTCCGCCGGCTTCGAGGTCGGCTCGATCACCTACCTCGCCGACTGAGCGTCGCCGATCAGGTGTGAACGCGCCGGCCCGTGGTAGCCGACCCTCGAGGACGACGACACGGGAGGCGGCATGGCCCAGGCACTCCTGACCGACGAGGAGATCGACACCGCGCTGGTGGCGCTGGAAGGCTGGCGGCGCGACGGGAACGCCCTGGTCAAGGACGTACCGGTGCCGCCCGACAGCCACGACTGGCTGAGCAGGGCGGTGATGAACGAGGCCGAGGTGCTCGACCACCACCCCGACATCGAACGCGGCGAGCACGGCATCCGCTTCCGGCTGTCCACCCACAGCGCGGGCGGGGTGACCGCGCGGGACGTCGAGCTGGCCGCCCGCATCGACCAGGTGCTCGACGGCGGCGCCCGCGACCGCGGCTGAGCCGGGCGACCCGCCTTCCTGGGCGGGTGACCCCCTCCCGGATGACGGTGGCCCCTGCGCGTGCCCGAAGCTGGGATCCGACGATCACCCCAGCCAGAAGGACGTCATGGACAACCACCTCTCCGCCTCCGCCGGCGGGCGCGCCCGGGCGCGCTCGCTGGGCGTCGTCGTCGGCGCGCTGCCGACCGGCCCCCTGAACGCGATCACCGACGTCGAAGGGGTCCTGGTGGGTCACACCACCCTGGACGACGGCGCCGACCTCCACACCGGCGTCACCGCCGTCGTCCCCCGGCGGCTCGCGACCGCGCCCGCCGGGCTGCCCGCCGCCGTCCACACCGGCAACGGGTTCGGCAAGCTGGTCGGCTCCACGCAGATCGACGAGCTGGGCGTGCTGCAGTCGCCGATCGTCCTGACGGCCACGTTGTCGGTGTTCCGCGCGGCCGACGCGCTGCTGACGTACCTGATGGAGCTGCATCCGGACGGGCTGTCGTTCAACCCGCTCGTGGGGGAGACCAACGACGGCTTCCTGTCCGACATCCGGCGCCGTCCCGTCACCGAGCGGCACGTCCTCGACGCGCTGCGCGGGGCGTCAGGCGGCCTGCCCGCCGAGGGCTGCGTGGGGGCGGGCACCGGCACGACGGCCCTCGGGTTCAAGGCCGGCATCGGCACCTCGTCCAGGCGGGTGGCGCTGGACGGCGGCCCGGTGACGGTCGGGGCGCTGGTGCAGGCGAACTTCAGCGGCGTGCTCACCGTGCGTGGCGTGCCGATGCCGGTGGAGGAGCTCCTGCCCGGGGTGCGGCACGAGGAGCCCCCCGGCAACTCCTGCATGATCGTGGTCGCCACCGACGCGCCGCTCGACGCGCGCCGGCTCGGCCGCCTCGCCCGCCGGGCGATCTTCGCGATGGGACGGGTCGGGGCGGCGTACTCGCACGGGAGCGGCGACTACGCGATCGCCTTCAGCACCGCGCCGGCGCACCTCCCGCCCCTGCCCGACGACGCGCTGAACCCCGTCTTCGCCGCCGTGCTGGACTCCGTCGAGGAGGCGCTGCTCAACTCCGTCTTCATGGCCACGACCACGACGGGCGTCGGGGGCCGTACGAGCTACGGGGTGCCGTACGACCGGCTGCAGGGAGCGGGCGCGCGTCCCTGACCCGGTTGTGCGCCAGGCCGTGGGCGGTCTTCGTTGACGAGATCTTTCCCGTTGCCGGGGCCGCCACGGCCCCGGGCTTAGCCGGGTGTTACGCGCGCGCTTCTAAGGTGGCGTCCGAGCGTTCTCGGGAGTGTCGAATGTCACAGAGGAAGGTCAAGCGCAGGCGCGCCGAACTGCGGCGCGAGGAGGCCAGGCGGCGGGAGCAGGCCAGACGGCGGGCACGCCGGGCCCTGTGGGTCGCCGCCGGAGTGGTGACGACGGCGGCCGTCGTGACGGCGGCGCTGGTGCTCGTGTCGCTGCGTTCGCCGGGCACCGCCTCGGCGCCGGTCACGAACACCTCGCGGCCCAGCCCCGCCCCCGGCGGCTCGCCGCCCACGACGTCACCCTCCCCGGTGCGAACCGGCGGGTAGGGCCGCGCGATGTTTTACGGGTAAAACACCTGCTAAAGTTTCATGGTGCAGAGTGTCCCATTTGTCCAGCTTCGATCGCATATGTGGCTGCCCGTCCGCCGTGCTCTCCGGCTCGCGCCGCTCGGCGACATCTGGCACAAACCCGCGCTGAGCGCCGTGGCGGCACTCGCCGTGGTCCAGCTCACCCTGCTCGCCGCCGACCGGCTCGACCTCGTCCTGTACGCCTCCGCGGGCGCGATGTGCGCGCTGTACGGGCACGCCCTGCCGTACGCCGCGCGGGCCAGGGCGCTCGCCTGGGTGGTGCTGGGCATGCTGTCGAGCACCGCGATCGCGCTGGTCACGGCCGCGCTCACCGACTCGGTCGCCATCAGGGTGGCCGTGGCGGCGGCCCTCGCCGGGCTGCACAAGGCGGCGTGCGACGCGACCAGGATCGGGCCGCCGGGGAACGTCGTGCTCACCTTCATGGCGGCCGCAGCGGCGTTCGCGCCGCAGCGGCTCGGCGACGTCCCCCTGCACGTCGGGATCGGGGTGGCCGGAGGGGCCCTCGCCTGGATGGTGGGAATGGCCCCCGCCCTGGTCCGGCCGAGCGGCCCGGCGCGGATCGCGGCGGGGCGGGCGCTGGAGGCGGCGGCCCGGCTGCCGCGCGCCCGGGCCGGGGACCGGCACGCTCTCCGGCGGCCGCGGCAGGCCGCCGTCGCCGGTCAGGACGAGGCCGGGCCGGGCCGGACGACGTTCAGGCGGGTCCTCCTGGACGTGGCCGGCGACTGGCGGACCGTCGCGATGGTCACCGGGGGCACGGCGCTGGCGGGCTGGGCGTCGATGGCGCTCGGCGTCGGCAGGCCGTACTGGGCCGTCGTCACCGCGGCCGCGGTGTTCGCCGCCGGCACCACGGCGTCCTGGAACCGGGCCTTCCAGCGCGTCGTCGGCAACCTGCTCGGCGTCGCGCTGTTCACGCTGCTCGCGCCCCTGACCGGGCTCGGGCCGCTCGCGCTCGTCGTGACGGTGCTGGCGCTGCAGTTCGTGACGGAGGCCGCCATGACCCGCAACTACTGGCTGGGCACCGTGTTCGTCACGCCGATGGCCATCTTGATGACGGAGTTCGCGGGGAGGCAGCCGGTCGCCACGCTCGTGGCCGACCGCTGGCTGGACACCTGCCTGGGCGTCGCCGCCGGGCTGCCGGCCTGCCTCCTCCTGCTGCACCGGCGGGCGGCGCACCGGCGGGGACGGACGGCGAGGACACGAGGACGCGCCGCCCTCGCCCGGCTGTCCACGCTCCCCATGCTCCCCATGCTCCCCGTGCTCCGCACGCTCCCCGCAAGGAGCGCGCCGGCCGGCTCAGCCCGTCAGGCCGGAGGCGGTCGCGATCAGGCCGCCGTCGACGACCAGGTCGTGCCCGTTGACGTAGGACGCCTCATCTGAGGCGAGGAACGCGACCGCGTCCGCGACCTCCTCGGGCGTGCCGACGCGACCGGCGGCCACGGCCGCCACGACGGCGGCTTCGGCCTCGGCGGAGATGTTGTCCTCGAACATGGGGGTGCGGATGTAGCCGGGGCTCACGGAGTTGACCCGGATGCCGCGGGACGCGAGGTCGGCGGCGAGGGTACGCGCCAGATTGTGCACGGCGGCCTTGGTCGCCGCGTAGAGCGAGGCGCCCGGAAGGCCGCGGTGCAGCGTCCAGGAGGCGTTGATCACGATCGCCGCGCCGTCGGGCAGCAGCGGAAGCGCCTTCTGGATCGTGAAGAACACCCCCTTGACGTTGATGTCCACGGCCCGGTCGAACTCCGCCTCGGTCACGTCGCCACCGTGCCGGAACGAGGCCACACCGGCGTTGGCGAACACCACGTCCAGGCGCCCGTACCGGTCACGGAGCCCGGCGGTCAGCGCGTCCAGGTCGGCGAGGCCCGTCACGTCGCAGCGCACCGCGAGCACGCGGTCCCCGCCGCCTGACTCCTCGGCCGCGGCGTCCAGCCTGGCCTGGTCGCGGCCGGTGATGACGACCCGCGCGCCCTCGGCGAGCAGCCGCCGCGCCGTGGCCAGGCCGATTCCGCTCGTGCCGCCGGTGACGAGCGCGATCTTGTCCTCGAATCGGGAGGTTCTCTGCGTCATGGGACTCAGCGTCCCAACCGGCGTCCGGCGTATACAGTGCGTGCTCAGCCTGTGAGTGCCACCACCACCCTGGGGGCGTCAGGCCGGGAGCCGCGCGAGCTGTTCGAGCCGGCCCTCGGTGCCGGGCAGCGGGTTGTACAGCTCCAGGTGCCAGTCGGGACGGCCGGCCACGGTCAGGGTCGTCAGGTCGAAGAACAGATCACCGGCCTCGGGGTGGCGAACCGCCTTCACGGCCTGCACCGGCGCGCCCACCTCGTGCCGCGCCCACAGGCGGGCGAACTCGGGGCTCACGGCGGCCAGACCGTCCACCACCCGGCCGAACTCCGGGTCGTCAGGAGCATGCGCCGCGTCGGCGCGGAACGCGGCCACCACGGCCGCCGCCACCGAGGCCCACCGCGGGTGCGCGGCCCGGTGTCGGGGGTTGGTGAAGAACGAGGTCAGACAGTTGTGGTCGGCGTCGTCGTAGCCGAACACCGCCCGCGTGGCGTCGTTGACGGCGAGCAGGTTCCAGTACCGGTCGCGGAGGATGGCCGGGCGCGGCGCCCACGCCTCCACCAGCCGCCGCAGTTCCGGGGTGACGGGAGCGCCGGGCGACCCGCCCTCGCCCGGCGGCGGGTTGAGACCGGCCAGCAGGTACAGGTGCGCGCGCTCGGGCCCGTTCAGGCGCAGCGCCCCGCTGATCGCGTCGAGGACCTCGGCCGAGACGTTGATGTCGCGGCCCTGCTCCAGCCAGGTGTACCAGGACACCCCGACGCCGGCCAGCACGGCGACCTCCTCACGCCGCAGACCCGGAGTCCGGCGCCTGCCGGCCGCCGCCATGCCGACGTCGCCGGGCGTGAGCCGGGCCCGGCAGGCGCGCAGGAAGTCGCGGAGCTGCTCACGGCGGCCGTGCCGCCCCCTCTGGGAGGACTCGCTGGTCATGGATCGAGGAACAACGACGCCGGGCCCGCGCTTCCTCCCCCGGAGCGCCGGGGCCGGGCGGAGAGGGCGGGCTCGCGCGTACGATCGGAGTGATCAGGAAGCCGTACCCGACAGGAAGGACCGGCACGTGGAGGACGCCATGGCGGTCGCGCTGCGCCAGTGGCGGCAGGTCCTTCCTGACGCCGACCTCGACACGATCGCCGTCATCGGCAGGATCAACCGGTGCGCCGCGCTGCTGCAGCACGCGGCGGACACCCCGCTGGGACGGGCCGGGGTGAACCGGTCGGAGTACGACATCCTCTGCGCGCTCTTCCGTGTCGGCGGTGAGCTGACTCCCGGCAGGCTGGCCAGGGAGACGTTCGCGTCGGGCGCGGCCGTGACCAAGCGGATCAAACGCCTGGAGGATCTCGGCCTGGTGGCCCGGCGCGCCGACGAGCGGGACCGCCGGGTCGCCCACCTCTCGCTCACCGACAGCGGCAGTGACCTGATCAGCCGGCTGCTGCCCGAGCAGCTCGCGTACGAGAACGGGCTGCTGTCCGGCCTGCCTGACGACCGCGAGCGGCAGCTCGCCGAGCTGCTGGCCGAACTCCTGCTGCTGCTGGAAGGCCGCCTCGGCGGCATGATCGGCTGACAGCCCGCCCGCCCGCGCCGTCGCCCCCCAGCGGCATCGCGGCGGGCCACGGCGGGGAGCTCGGCGACCACCTGACGTCGCCCTACCGCCCCCGGGAAGGACTGCGCGGCCAGGAACTCCTCCCAGGTGCGGCGGCCGACGGCGCGCTCCGGGGCGAGGTTCGCGCCCGCCCGGTACGCGGCCGCCGCCCTGCCCGGCGTCCTGACCGGCAGGATCAGGCGGCGCCTGCCGCTCGCCCGCAGGTAGTCGCGGGCGAGGTCGTCCATCCCGTACACGCGCGGCCCCGCCAGGTCGGGCACGAGGCCCGCGGGCTCGCCGAGGGCGAGCTCCGCCAGCCGGGCGGCCACCTCCCCCGAGTCGACCGGCTGGAACCGGACGCCCGCCCACGTCGGGATCACCGGCAGCTTCGCCATCTGCCCCAGCGTCGCGAGGATCCACTCGTGGAACTGGGTGGCGCGCAGCGTCGTCCAGCCGACGCCGGACTCGGCGACGACGCGGAGCACGCGCACCTCGCGGCCGGTGGCGCGCAGCAGCGGCACGACCTGGCGGCCCAGCGTGCCCGTGCCACCGGTGACCAGGATGGAGGACGTCATGACTGCTCCGAACTCGTACGGTCCAGGGGCCTCGCGCCCCGGTCCCTCATGGGTCTTCACTGCCTCGACCCCTGGCACGGATCGAACGTGACACGACCGCCCGAGAATTTCTCGTCCGGGAGGGGGAGCAGGGCCGGTGACCAGCACGACAAGCCCACCGACGACCCTGAACGACCCCACGGCGGACGACCCGTCGAGCGACGAGAGCTTCCCCCCGGAGCGCCCCGCACCCCCGCCCCCACACGGGAGGCAGGGGCGCAGCCGGTTGGAGGGGATGGTCAGGCTTCTGCGAAGAGGCGGTCGTAGGCGGTGGAGTGGCGGCCGGCCATGAAGGCGAGGAACTCCCGGACGAAGGCGCTGCGCGAAAGACGCCCGTCGCCGCCGCGCGGCTCCCCACCGCGCGGCTCCCCACCGCGCGGCTCCCCACCGCGCGGCTCCCCACCGCGCAGTTCGCCCCCGCGCAGTTCGCTGCCGCGCAGTTCGCTGCCGAAGGCCGTGCGGAACAGCATGCGGTACTCCTCGGCGCTGACGCTCTGGTCGTCGTCGCTGTCGGTGGCGTCGAACAGCACCTCGGCGACCCGCATCAAGGCGGGGCTCGCCAGGGTGGTGACCGCCGAGGCGTACTCCTGAGCGGTGATGCGCCCGTCGCCGTCGGCGTCGAGACCGGAGTGGAGCTCCTGCCACCAGGCGGCGTACGCCGTGAAGAGGCGGTTCTCCATGTCCTCGTCGAGGTCGAGGCGGGAGGCGATCTCCCTGGCCATGGCGGCGAGGTCGGGCCAGTCGAGGTAGCCGTCGCCCGTCTGGTCGAGGACCTCGGCGAAGAACGCGGCGGCCGTGCGGCGGGCGGAGCCGCCACCCCCGCCGCCGCCCCCGCCGCCCCCGCCGTCGGCCCCGGCCCCGCCCTCGGCCGACCCGGCTCGCGCCGCGGGCTCCGCATGCGCGGGGCCGTCGGAGGCGTCGGACGCCTCCGCCCACGGGGACGGCTGGGCCTGCGGCTGCGTGAGCAGGCGCAGCAGCTCGCCCGCCCGCGCCGCCTGGTGCAGCAGCGCCCCCAGCACCCTGGTGGCGGGGTCGGGGGCGTCGTCGTCGCCGGCGTCGAGGACGCCGAGGACGGACGTGACCCGCGTCAGGGCCGGAGGCAGGACGCGGGTGGCGACACCCGCCGCCAGGTACGCCCCGCGCATGAGCGCCTGCGCCGCCGGTGTCACGGTGATGCCGGCCTGCCGGCGGTAGCTCTCGGGGAGCGAGGCCACAGTGATCGCGCTGCCCACCGGGCCCACCACGGCCCGGATCGCGGACCAGAGGGCGGGGTGGTCGCGCAGCAGGGGCGGCGGCGGCACCTCGGCGAACACCCGGTGCAGCACGGCCCTGACCGCCTCGTTGTCCTCCAGCCGCTTGCGGATCACCTCGTCGTAGTAGTCCCAGAACTCGGGGAGGGTCGGCGGCAGGTTGCCGGGGTCGTCGCCCATCAGGGCGAGCAGGCCGCGGAACTCGGCGTACATCTGCTCCTGCTCGCCGGTGCCGAGCGGCCGGCCCCCGAGGCGGCACATCGTGACGGTCGACTCGAACAGCGTGGCCATCACCCAGGCCCGCGCCTCGGGGTCGGTGGCGTCGTACGGGCGGCCGTGGGAGTCGGTGCCGGAGATGCGGGCGTGCAGGCGGTTGAGCCGGTGCGCCTCGCGGAGGCGCACCTGCTCGTCGTCGCCGACCAGCCGCTGCGTGCTGGTGATCGTGTTGCGCAGCCGCCGCCACGGGCGGGCGACGAACGTGGAGTTGCCCGTGAGCGCCCCGCCGATCGGCGGGTACGCCGCCTCCAGCACGCTCGCCCTGCTCGCCGCCAGCCCCCAGCGTGCCTCGTTGCAGTACTGCCGCAGCAGCGGGTAGGACCCGCCGGCGGCGTCGGTGGTGCCGGACATCTCAGCTCCTTCCTGTCGTCGCGGCGGGTGCCGCGACCCCTGCGGTGCGGGCGGGCGCCCCGACGCCGCCGAAGCGGCGCTCGCGCCGGCGGTAGGCGTCGAGGCATTCCCAGAAGTGCCCGGCACGGAAGTCGGGCCAGAGCACCTGGGGGAACATCCATTCGGCGTAGGCCACCTGCCAGAGCATGAAGTTGGAGATGCGTTGCTCGCCTGACGTGCGGATGACCAGGTCGACGTCGGGGGTGTCGGGGTGGGGCAGGTGGCGGGCGAAGCTCTCCTCGGTGACCTGCTCCGGTGGCACCCCCTCGCGGATGAGGGAGCGCGCGGCGCTCACGATGTCGCGGCGCCCGCCGTGGTCGAACGCCACGGTCAGGGTCATGCGTGTGTTGCCCGCCGTCAGCGTGGTCAGGGCGTCGATGTCGGCGGCCAGGGACGGCGGGATCCTGGTGTCGGCGTCGCCCAGGAACCTGCACCGGATGCCCCGGGCGTGCAGCATCAGGGCGTGTTTGCGTACCACGCGCTGCACGAGCCGCATGAGGAAACGGACCTCTCCCTGCGGGCGCCCCCAGTTCTCGGTGGAGAACGCGAAGAGGCTCAGCCACGGGATGCCGGCGGCGTGCGCGGCCTCGATCACGTCGATCACGGCCGCCTCGGCTGCCCGGTGGCCGTTGGTGCGCGGTGACGAGCGCAGCGCCGCCCAGCGCCCGTTTCCGTCCATCACGCACGCGACATGGCGCGGCAGACCGCTCACCGCTTCCCGCCCTCCCCTTCGACCGCCGGCCACCTGACGTGGCGCCCACCGAGACCGCCCGTTGGGCAGGGCTTTAACTGTAGCTTACGTTCAGTGCTCGAAACATCACTGACCGTGTCGAGGGGCGGCGGCTCCTGTCACAGCGACGCCTTCAGTCCCGAGCCGCACAGCGGCGCCACGACCGTGCCACCGAGCAGGGGCGAGCCCTCGGCGCGCAGCCGCCGCACGGCCGCGTACGGCACGGCGGCCGTCGGCTCCACCCACAGCCCGCGGGCGGCGAGCGCGGCGTGCGCGGCGGCGATCTCGTCCTCGGCCACGGTGACGACCCCGCCGCCCGTGGCCGCCACGGCCTCCAGGACGCGCGACCCCCTGGC
Organism: Nonomuraea pusilla; assembly: GCF_900109355.1. GTDB lineage: Bacteria > Actinomycetota > Actinomycetes > Streptosporangiales > Streptosporangiaceae > Nonomuraea > Nonomuraea pusilla. The sequence continues at coordinate 405,054 of NZ_FOBF01000006.1, read as the reverse complement.
CGGGGCGGCGACGGCGATGCCTTCCGCCACGGTCGGGAGCGCCGCCCGCACGGGCTCGGGCTCGGGGCGTCCGGCGGCCCAGGCGGCGGCGAGCGGCGCGCAGCGCTCCGCCTGGACGGCCACGATCCGCGGCACGCCGCCGCTCAGCCCGGCGGCACGCAGCTCCTCGAAGCCGCGCCAGGCCCCCAGGACGAGCGTGCCGTTCCCCGCCGGGAGCGCCAGCACGTCCGGGACCGCCCCGCCGAGCTGCTCGAAGACCTCCAGCGCGAACGTCTTGGTCCCTTCGTGGAAGTACGGGTTGTGGACGTGGCTGGCGTAGAACGCGCCCGTCTCGCCGACCCGGGCCATGGCGGCGGCAGCCGTGTCCTCGCGCGACCCCTCGACCACGGTCACCGCCGCGCCGTGCCCCCTGATCTGGGCCAGCTTCTTCTCGCTCGTACGGGCCGGCACGAACACCTCGGCGGGCAGACCGGCGCGGGCGGCGTACGCGGCGGCGGCGGCGCCCGCGTTCCCGCTGCTGTCGGCCACCAGCCGGGTCGCGCCGAGCGCCCTGGCCAGCGCCACCAGCACGACGGCGCCCCTGTCCTTGAAGGAGCCGGTGGGTGACGCGTACTCCAGCTTCAGCCGCAGCCCGCCGTCCTCCTCGACGAGCGGGGTGCCGCCCTCGCCCATGGTGACCTCCCGCCACGGCAGGTCGCCGGCGTCCAGGTAGCGCCACAGGGACGCGGTGTCGCGGCGCGGCGGCCACGGCAGGGCGGCGGGCGGCAGGTCGAGCAGGCCGCCGCAGTCGCAGCGCCAGCGGTCGGCCGTGGGCCGGTACGTCCGGCCGCACCGGCACGAGTAGGCAGTGATCATGACCTCATCGTCACCCGGGGCCGCGGCCCGCACCACCCCCACGGGTCAGGGCACCGGGTGCCAGGCCTCGTCCTCGGCCGCGAGGTCGTCGAACAGGTCGAGCGCGTCCGGCAGGCCGGGCACGGCGCACTCCTCGCCCGACAGCGACAGCTCCGCCCACACGGCCTTGCCCCTCCTGGTGAAGCGGGTGCCCCAGCGTTCGGCCAGCCGCGCGACGAGGAACAGGCCGCGCCCGCCCTCGTCGGTGACGGCGGCCCGGCGCGGGCGCGGCGACGTCTCGCCCGCGTCCCACACCTCGCAGATCAGCGTCCTGTCGAGGATGAGCCGCGCCTGGATGGGTTCGGCGCCGTAGCGGATGGCGTTCGTGACGAGCTCGCTGAAGATCAGCTGGGCACTGAACCCCAGCTCCTCCAGGCCCCACTCCGCCAGGGCCCGCGCGACCTGCGACCGCATCGGCGGCACCATCGCGGGGTCGGGCGGCAGATCCCAGCGGACGACCCGGTCGGGGCCGGCCACCCGCGTGCGGGCGACCAGCAGCGTCGCGTCGTCGGCCAGCGGCCCCGCCGGGACGCCGTCCAGCACGCAGGCGCAGGTCTCCTCGGCCGTGGCCGCGGGCCTCCCCAGGGTGCGGCGCAGCCGTTCGACGGCCGCCGCCTGGTCGCCGTGCCCGGCCACCAGCCCGTCCGTGTACAGCACCAGGCTGCTGCCCTCGGGCAGCTCCAGCTCGGCGGTGTCGAACGGCGGCCCGCCCCGGCCGAGCGGCGGCCCCGCCGGCACGCGGGGCACCTCCACCTCGCCGGAGGGGCGCACCACGGCGGGCGCCGGATGGCCCGCCGACGCGATCGCGCAGCGCCGCGTGGTGGGGTCGTAGACCGCGTACACGCAGGTCGTGCCGATGACTCCGCGGTCGGACGGGGCGTCGGGGGCGGGCTCCTCGCCGTCCTTCCCGGCCCGGCCGCCCTCCTCGCGGGCCATGCGCAGGACGAGGTCGTCCAGGTGCCCCAGAACGTCCTCGGGCGGCAGGTCGAGCGCGGAGAAGTTGCCGATCGCGGTGCGCAGCCGGCCCATGGTGGCAGCCGCGTGCAGGCCGCGTCCGGGGACGTCGCCCACCACGAGGGCGACCCGCGCGCCCGACAGCGGGATCACGTCGAACCAGTCGCCGCTGGCCCCCTCCTCGGCGGGCAGGTAGCGGTAGGCGGCCTCGACGGCGTTCTGCTCGGGCAGGCTGCCGGGCAGCATGCGGCGCTGCAGCGCCAGCACGGTGGCCCGCTCGCGGGTGAAGCGGCGGGCGTTGTCGATGCAGACGCCGGTGCGGGCGCCCAGTTCCTCGGCGAGCCAGAGGTCGTCGTCGTCGAAGGGCAGCGACCTGCTCGACCGGGTGAACGTCGCCAGGCCCAGGACGGTGCCGTGGGCGCACAGCGGGACGGCGATCACCGAGCGCGGCCCGTCGCCGTTGCCCGCCGGGACGGACCACATCACCGGGTCGCCGCCGGACAGGCATCTGGCCTGCTCGGCGCACAGGCGCCGGTCGACGGGCTCGCCGGCCTGCTCGGGGACGTGGACGCCCGCCGCGCCCTGGACGGCCACGCGGCGCAGCCCGGCGCACGGGTCGCCGCCCTCCTCGCCGCGCAGGACCGCGTCGGGGAGGTCCACGGTGACGAGGTCGGCGAACCGCGGCACCGTCACCTCGGCGAGCTCCTGCGCCGTACGGACGGCGTCGAGCGTCTGGCCGATGCCCATGGCCGCCTCGAACAGCAGCCGCAGCCGCCGCCGCGCCGACACGGCGAGCTGGCCGACGCCCGGTTCGCCCGCGAGGAACAGGGACGGGTCGGTGAGCGCGGGACGCGCCCGCGCGGCCTCCGCCGACCCGTTCACCGGTGAGCCGCCGCCCGCCTCCGCGCGCGGGGCCTCCGGGGACGGCCGGGCGGCCGGCGGGCCCCCGGACGGGACACCCCGAGGCGGTGGGGCGGACGTCGCCGGGAGGTGCAGGCGGGCCCCGGACTCGGGAGGCGGCGCCAGGGCCCCGACCGTCTCGGGCGTGCCGAGCAGGGGCACGTCCGCGAACGGCCGCCAGGACCCCTCGCCGATCCTGACCTGCGCCACCACCCCGACGAGCCCCGTGGCCTCCACGCGCGGCACCGCCCGCAGGACGGCGACCCCGCCGTGCGACAGCGGCACCTCGACCGCCGCGCGCCGGCCCCGGGCGATCAGCTCCATCGCCTTCTCCTCCAGCATGAGGCGGTCGCCGCGCGGCAGCCGGCCGATCGCCGGCTCCTCCTCCGCCTTCGGCGGCGGCACGTCGCCCGCGCTCATGAACGCCTCCAGCAGGCTGCGTTCGCGCTCGCTGCTCTGCTCCAGCAGGCGCTGCTCGACCGCCTCGGCCACCTCCCTGGCCATCGTCTCCATGGCGGGATGCGCCCGGCGCGCCAGGCTGCAGATCGTCACGACGCCCCAGGCCCGGCCGCTCAGCGGGTCGAGGATGGGCGCGCCGACGGCGGCGAACGGCTGCAGGCACGCCGCCATGTGCTCGTACCCGGAGATCGCGAAGGCGCGCCGCTCGAGCAGGGCGCTGCCGATGGCGTTGCCGCCGAGGCGGTCCTCGGCGTAGCACATGCCGGGGATGGCGCGGTTGGCGTCGAGCGCGCGGAGCAGGGAGCGGTCGCTCGCGTAGCGCAGCACCATCCTGGCCTGGTCGTCGGCGAGGATCAGGCCGACGTCGGCGTCGGCGATGGCCGCCCGCCTGCGCTCGAACACGGGCCTGGCGGCGCGGACGAGCGGGGTGTCCAGGTCGAGCTCTTCGGGCTCGGTGAAGCCGAGGCGCTCGGGGACGAGCCCCCTGTCCTGGCTCCGGCGCCACGAGCGCAGCACCGGCGGGCGCACGCGCCCCTCGACGGTCTCCCCGCCGAGGAAGCGCTGCAGGATCCGCTCGGTGTACTGGGCGCCGCCTCCGGCGCCCGCCGTGCCCTCGTGGCCGGTTGTCGGCTTGGTCACGCCTGATGCATCTCCCCCAAGATGGGTATCAGGGCGGCTGGAAATCAACCCAAAGGAGTCTATTCCTCACATACTCCACCAGACCTCAGGAAACAGTGTCATCAATCGGCAAAAACCGGCCCGGCCCGGGAACCGACCAGCGCGGCCGCCTCCGCAATCCCCGCAGCCGCTGCGCTGCCGGGCGCGACGCGCGACCGCCGAAGGCGGCTCGGAGGTGACAGAGTTCACACGGCGGGCTCCTCCGCGGTGAGGCCGCGTACGCGGTCGCGGAAGGCGCGAGCGCGGGCGCGGAGCGCGTCCAGGTCGCCGCCGTGCGGGGCGTCGCCGAGCACCTTCATCGCCTCGCGCAGCGCGGTCGAGCTGACGCCGAGCCGCGCCTGCAGGGCGGAGACGTCGAGGCTGTCACCCTCCCTGACCTCTCCACCGAAGATCATCGCAGCGATCGCCTCGACCGTCTGCCCGTGGAGCCCCCGCCCCCGTACGCCGTCGTCATGCAGAGTCCTTCACTATGCTCCATCCACCGTCCACGACGACGCCGGCGCCGGCGCCGGTCATGAACGCGGCCTCGTCCGAGGCCAGGAACGCGATCACCGCGGCGACCTCGCCGGGCGTGCCGAACCGCCCGAGCACGGTCGCGCGCACGCTGCCGGCCCGCCCCTCGTCGTCCACGCGGTCCCAGGCCGGGGTCATGATCGGCCCGGGGAGCACGCAGTTCACCCGGACGGCGGGGCCGTACTCGACGGCGAGCTGCCGGGTGAGCGCGGTCAGCCCGCCCTTGGCCGCCGCGTACGCGGGATGGCCGGGCAGTCCGACGAGGGCGTGCACCGAGGAGGTGAGCACCATCGAGCCCGTCTCCATGCGGGGCAGCAGCGTGCGGGCGGCGAGGAACGCGGCGGTCAGCCCGACGCCGAGCTGCCGGTTCCAGGACTCCAGCGTGGTCTCGTGGGCCGGGGCGACCTCGACGGCGGCGGCGTTGCTCACGATCACGTCGATCGGCCCCCACGCGGCGACGCGCTCCCAGGTGTGCTCGGCGGAGACGTCGCCGCGCAGGTACTCGACGCCGCCCGGCGCGCCCTCGGGGGGCGCGGGGGCGACGTCCACGGCGAGCACGCGGGCGCCCTCGGCGGCGCGCACCGGGTGGTCGTTGTGGTTCAGCAGGAACAGGTCAGGCCCCGGCCGCCCGGCAGGCGAGCTGCAGCGCGAGCCGCTGCTGCGGGTCGTCCAGGTCGGCCTGGAGCAGCGTCTCGATGCGGCGGATGTTCCTGCTCACCGCGTTGCGGTGCAGGTGCACCTCCTCCGCCGCGCGCGCCGGCGAGCCGTGGTGGTCGAGGTACGCGCGCAGGATGGCGAGCAGGTGCCTGGCCCGCTCACCGCCCAGGTCCAGCACCGGCTGGAGCAGGTCGCGCACCGCCTGCTGCGCGGCGTCGGAGGCGTACCACTCCTCCAGCATCCGGTCCAGCCCGGCCAGGTCGTACGTGGCGAGCGGGGCGGAGCTGCGGCGCAGCGCCGTACGCGCCTCCGAGGCGCACGTACGCAGCCCGAGCAGCCCCTGGTGGGCGGTGCTCACGCCGCACCGCAGCCGCGCGCCCGCCGGGCGCACCCGTTCCATCAGCCGCGCGGCGTCGCGCACCGCCTCGCGCGGCCCCGCCCGCCCGGGGTCGCGCGGCCGGCTGCGGACCACGACGAGCGCGTCACCGGCGATCGCGCCGTTCCACGACGGGCCGACCAGCTCCCGCGCCGCGCGGGCCGTGCGCGACGCCAGCGTGTCGAGCAGGGCGTAGCGCTCGGGGCCCTCGTCCATCACGGGCTCCAGGCGCAGCACGACGTGCCAGTCGTCGATCGGCAGGCCGAGCGCCCTGGCCCGCGGCGCCAGCTCCTGCGCCTGCTTCTCCGGCGCGACGAGCAGCTCGGTCAGGAGCTGGGCGCGCGAGCGGCCGGGCAGCTCGTCGGCCGGCCCGGCCGCGGCGGCCAGCGCCGCGAGCCTCAGCACGATCGACGCGGCCGTGCCGAGATGCCCGGCGGGCGCGTCGGCCGAGAACTCGTCGCCGTCAGCGCGTACCTCCACGCCGAGGGCGGCGCCCGCCTCCCGCGCGATGCGCTCGGGGACTCCGCCCGCGCCGCCCTGGCCAGCGCGTCCGACGCGTCGCCCGCGACCGCCCGTTCGAGCCCCGCGACCAGCCCCGCCAGGTCGGCGCCGTGGGCAAGGGCGAGCGTGACGCCCCCGCGCTCCGCCAGCGCCGCGGCACTGCGCGCGACCCCCGCCACCAGCCCCGCGGCCGCCGGGCGCGACGCGCCACCGGCGCCCGCGCCGCCCAGCGGGTCTCGATCGCCGAGGTCGCCGGTCAGCACGAGGGCCGCCGCCCCTGCCGCCGCCGCGTCGCGCAGGGCCACGTCGAGGCGGTAGCCGGTGGCCTGGACCGACGCCGCCCTGGTCAGCACGACGATCGAGCCGGGCGGCTGCGCCGCGACGTCCTTCAGGTCCTCCACCAGACGCACCCCGGACGCGTCGCGCGGCTCGCCGGGACCTGCCAGCACCATGAGCTCATCCTGCGGAAACATGCCTGAAGTGTGCCACGCGCACACCCGCGCCGCGAAAGAGGTGCTCGCAGTACATCGGGCTTGACCTGCGGGTTCATAACCTGGGCGGGTGCGCATCGACACCGGCCTGCTTCCCGCGTTCGCGCGGGGCTGCGCCGTCCTCGGATCGGGGGGCGGCGGCCCCGTCGCGATCGGCCGCGCCGCCGCCCGGCAGGCGCTGGAGGACCACGGCCCTGTCGAGGTCGTCTCCCCCACCGAGCTCGACCCGTCGCTGCTCGTCATGCCGGTCGGCACGGCCGGGTCGTCCGCCGTGATGTCCGAGCGGGTCGGCGGCACCGAGGAGCCCGTGCACCTGCGCGACAAGATCGAGGAGCTGTTCGGCGCGCCCGTCGGAGCCGTCATGGCCAGCGAGATCGGCGGCACCAACGGCTGCCTGGCCGTCGCCTGGGCCGCCCGGCTCGGCCTGCCGCTCGTGGACGCCGACGGCATGAGCCGCGCCTTCCCCGGCATGGACCAGACCGTGATGCAGCTGCGCGGCGTCTCCCCCACCCCGGCCGTCATGTGCGACGAGCGCGGCAGGACCGTCGTCATCGACCACGTCACCGGCCGGTGGCTGGAGCGGTTCGTACGCGCCTCGCTGGAGGCGTTCGGCGGGCAGGTGGCGACCAGCGAGTACGTCCTGCGCGGCCACCAGGTCGCCTCCTGCACCGCGCTCGGCTCCGTCACCAGGGCCGTACGGCTCGGCGAGCGCCTGCCCGAGCCCATCGTCACCGGCAAGATCGCGGAGGCCGGGGGGTCGGTGCTCGTCGAGGGGCTCGGCCCCGACGAGGGCCGGCTCGTGCGCGTCGAGGCGGGCAGCGAGTTCCTCGCCGTCATCGAGGACGGCGCCCCGGTGGCCGCCGTGCCCGACGTCATCGCCCTGCTCGACACCCGCACCCGCGAGGTGGTGCAGACCGAGCAGGTCAGGTACGGCCTGCGGGTCGCCGTGCTCACCGTGCCGTGCGACCCCGTCTGGCACACGCCCGAGGGCCTGCGCCTGGCCGGCCCCGCCGCGTTCGGCCTGACCGGCCTGACCGCCCTAGCCGCCCCCGGCGGCCTGACCGGCGGCAGCGGTACGGGCGGCCCCGGCGGCCCCGGCGGCCTTGGAGGTCCTGCAGGGGCGGCAGGTGCCGCAGGCCCGCTCGCCGACCGGCGTGAGGTGGCGCCGTGAGAGCGGGGATGGACGTCGAGCGCGAGGGTGCGTCGTGAGGGCCGGGGTGGACGTCGGGCCCACCAACACCGACGCGGCCCACCTCGCCGACGACGGTTCCGTGCTCGCCACCGTCAAGGTCGCGTCCGTGCCCGGCGACCCGGCCGCCGGCGTGCGGGCCGCGCTCGCCCGGCTGCCGCGGCGCGAGCTCACCCACGTCGCCGTCGGCCTGCGCGCCACCGCCGCGTCCGTGGTCAGGAGGCAGGGGCTGCGCAAGGTGGGCGTCCTGCGCATCGGCGGCGCGCCCGCGCGGGCCGTGCGCCCGCTGTCCGGCTGGCCGCCCGACCTGCGCGAGGCCGTCAGCGCCGGGTACGCCATCGTGGACGGCGGCGGCGGGCTCGACCCCGAGGACTGGGCGCCGCTCGACCGCGACGCCGTGGCCCGCTTCGCGTCCGGCGTGGCGGGCAGGGCGCAGGCCGTCGCCGTCGCGGGCCTGTTCTCCCCGCTGGACGGCGACCAGGAGCGGGAGGCCGCCGAGATCGTCCGCGCCGAGCTGGGCGACCTGCCGATCGCGCTGTCGGCCGACCTCGGCTCGATCGGCCTGCTGGAACGCGAGAACGCCACTGTGCTCGACGCCGCGCTGTCCGGCGTGGCGGGCGCGCTCGCCGACGGGCTGGCCGCGACGCTGGCCGAGCTGTGTCCCGGCGCCGCCGTGCTGGTGACGCGCGGCGACGGCACGCTGATGAGCCTGGAGCACCTGGCCAGGCATCCGGGGCTGAGCCTGGGCAGCGGTCCCGCGTCCGTGCTGCGCGGCGCGGGCGTGCTGGCCGGGCTGGGTGACGCCGTCGTGGCGGACGTGGGCGCGCGGCGCATCACGGTCGGCGCGCTCGCCGGCGGCTTCCCCGAGGAGGCCGTCGGCGGTGCGGAGATCGGCGGGGTGCCGGTCGGCTTCCGCGTCCCCAGCCTCATCAGGGTGCCCGTGCCGTTCGACCCGGCGGACCTGGCCGAGGCCGTGGACCGGCTGCAGCCCGGCCCTGGACGGCTGCCGCTCGTCGTGGTCGGCGGCGGCGCGGAGTCCGTGCCGCAGGGGCTGCACCCGCCCCACGGGAAGGCGGCGGGCGCGATCGGCGCGGCCGTCTCCCCCGTCGGCGGCCAGTACGAGCGCATCGTCCGCGCTCCCGACCGCTCCGCGCTCGCCCAGGCGATGGAGGCGGTCGCCGAGGAGGCGCGGGCGGCGGCCGTGCGCGCCGGGGCCGACCCCCGGCACGTCCGCATCCTGGAGGCGGCCGACACCCGGCTCGCCTACCTGCCGGGCCCCTTCGTCAAGCTCCGCGCCCGCGCCGCCGGCCCTCCCTCGCGCCTATGACCCCGCCCCCTCGGCCCCGCGCCCTCCTCCGCCTGTGAAACCCCCCGCAGAAAGGCAACGTCCGTGATCGACGCCGACTACCCACTCGAGCGGGTGCCGCCACGCGCCCGCTACTCCTGGTTCAACGTGGCCGTCCAGAGGTTCGGCCAGCTCTCCGACCTGACGCAGTTCCTGCTCGGCGCCACGCTCGGCGCGGGGCTGTCCTTCTGGGGCGCGTTCTGGGCCTTCACCCTCGGCTCGGTGATCCTGGAGATCGTGTGCATCTTCGTCGGCATCGCCGGCATGCGCGAGGGCCTGTCCACCTCGATGCTGGCCCGCTGGACCGGCTTCGGCCGCTACGGCTCCACGCTCATCGGCGTCGTCATCACGCTGAGCCTGTTCGGCTGGTTCGGCGTGCAGACCGCGGTGTTCGCGGCCGGCCTGCACTCGATCATGTCCTGGCTGCCGCTGTGGGCCTGGTCGCTGGTCGCGGGGCTCGGTGTGACGCTGCTGGTCGTGCGCGGGTTCAAGGCGATGGGAATGACGGCGTTCATCACCGTGCCCGCCTTCCTCGGCCTGGCCGGGTGGGCGATGTGGGTGGAGATCTCCCGCCACGACCTGGGCTCGCTGGTCGCCTCGCCGCCGTTCGGCGAGCCGATCACCATCGCGACCGGCGCGACGATCGTCGCCGGGTCGTACATCGTCGGCGCGGTCACCACGCCGGACATGACCAGGTTCAACCGCAACACCGGTGACGTCGTCAAGCAGACCCTCGTCGGCATCTCCCTCGGCGAGTACGTCCTCGGCCTGGCCGGGGTGCTGCTGGCGTACGCGGTGAAGTCCTCCGACGTCGTGGCCATCATCACCGCCTCGTCCGGCGTGGCGGGGGTCATCGTGCTGATCTCCGCCACCGTGAAGATCAACAACTGGAACCTGTACTCGTCGGCGCTGGGCCTGCTCAACGCCGTCGAGTCGACGACCGGCGTGCGGCTGAACCGGGTCGGCGTCACCGTCGGCATCGGCGTCCTCGGCAGCCTCCTCGCCGCCGCCGGCATCCTGGAGCGGTTCACCGACTTCCTGCTGATCCTCGGGGTCGTCACCCCGCCGGTCGCCGGGATCATGGTGGCCGAGTACTTCATCGTCCGGCGCTGGCGGCCCGCCCTGGACGCCTCCCGCGCCACCGGGCGCCTGCCCGACACCGAGCCCACCTGGGTGCCCGCGACGCTCGTCATCTGGGCGGCGTCCGCGCTGGTCGGCTGGCTCAGCGACCACTACCAGTGGTTCGGCATCCCCGCGCTCAACTCCCTCCTCCTGGCGGGCGTGGCCTACGTCGTCGCGGGCCGGCTCGGCCTCGTCCGCGGCACCCGCGAACAGGCCGTCGAACAGCCCGCCACCCTCACCGTCTGACGACAGAAAGCCCTCACATGCGCATCGGCATCGACGTCGGCGGCACCAACACCGACGCCGCCCTCATCGGCGACGGCGGGCAGGTGCTCGCCGCCGTCAAGTCACCCACCACCGAGGACGTCACCAGCGGCATCGCCGCCGCCCTCGACGCACTCGGCGCGACGGACGTGTCCGCCGTGATGATCGGCACCACCCACTTCGTCAACGCCCTCGTGGAGGCGGCCAGGCTGGAGCCGGTCGCCGCGGTGCGGCTCGGCCTGCCCGCCACGGCCGCGCTGCCGCCCCTCGTGGACTGGCCCGACCGGCTGCGCGAGACGGTCGAGGGCGCGGTGCACCTGTGCCACGGCGGCCACGAGTACGACGGCTCCCCCATCTCCGCGCTGGACGTGGACGAGCTGCGCGCGGTCGCCGCCGACATCAGGCGGCGCGGGCTGCGCTCGGTCGCGATCTCCTCGGTGTTCTCCCCGGTCAGCGACGACTCGGAGCGGCGCGCGGCCGAGATCCTCGCCGCCGAGCTCGGGCCTGACGTGCACCTGTCGCTGTCGGCCGAGATCGGCCGGGTCGGCCTGCTGGCCAGGGAGAACGCCACCATCGTCAACGCCGCCCTGCGGCCGCTCGCCGACCGCACGGTGGCCGCGTTCGGCGAGGCGCTGCGGCGGGCCGGCATCGACGCCCCGCTGTTCCTGTCGCAGAACGACGGCACGCTCATGGACGTGGACCACGCGCGCCGCTACCCGGTCGCGACGTTCGCCTCGGGCCCGACCAACTCCATGCGGGGCGCGGCGTACCTGTCGGGACTCACCGACTGCGCCGTGGTCGACATCGGCGGCACCACGTCCGACGTGGGCATCCTGTCCGGCGGCTTCCCCCGCGAGGCGGCCGGCGAGGCGATGGTCGCCGGGGTGCGCACCAACTTCCGCATCCCGGACGTGCTGTCGATCGGCATCGGCGGCGGCTCGATCGTCGGCCCCGACGGCTCCGTCGGGCCGCGCAGCGTCGGCTTCAGGCTGTCGTCCGAGGCGCTGGTGTTCGGCGGCTCCACGCTCACCGCGACCGACCTGGCCGTCGCCGCCGGCCGCGCCGAGATCGGCGACCCGTCGCGGGTCGCGGGCGTGGACCACGAGCGCCCGCTGAAGGTCGTCGCCGAACGGGTCGCGGAGGCGGTGGACCGCATGCGCACCTCCGCCGCCCCGCTGCCCGTCGTGCTGGTCGGCGGCGGAAGCGTCCTCATCGACCGGCTGCCCGGCTTCGACGACGTGCGCCGTCCCGACCACTTCGAGGTGGCCAACGCGGTCGGCGCGGCAATCGCGCAGGTGGGCGGCGAGGTGGACCGCGTCTTCTCGGGGCCGCGGGAGACCGTGCTCGCCGAGGCCAGGGCCGAGGCGGTGGAGCGCGCGCTGCGCGCGGGCGCCCGCGAGGGCAGCGTGCGGATCGTGGACGTGGAGGAACTGCCCCTCGCCTACCTGCCCGGCGACGCCACGCGCGTCCGCGTGAAGGCCGTCGGCGACCTGGACCTGGAGAAGATCGATGCGTGAGATCGGGATCGACGCCCTGGACGACATGGCGCGCGGCGCCGGCATCCTCGGCACCGGCGGCGGCGGGGACCCGTACGTCGGCAAGCTGCTGGCCCGCGAGGCGATCCGCCGGCACGGCCCGGTGACCGTCTACGACATCGACGAGGTGCCCGCGGACGCCACCGTGGTGCCGGTGTCGAGCATGGGGGCGCCCACGGTGCTGCTGGAGAAGCTGCCCGGGGGCACCGAGGAGCTCACGGCGCTGCGCGCGCTGGAGGCGGTGCTGGGCCGCCAGGCCACCCACATCGTCCCGATCGAGGTCGGCGGCGTGAACTCGATGATCCCGATCGCCGCGGCGGCCCAGGCGGGCCTGCCGCTCGTGGACGGCGACGCGATGGGCCGGGCGTTCCCCGAGGCGCAGATGGTGCTGCCGACCCTGATCGGCGTGCGCAACACGCCCATGGCGGTGGCCGACGACAAGGGCAACACGCTGGTGCTGGACGCCGTCTCGAATCACTGGGCCGAGCGCATCGCGCGGGCCGCGTGCGTCCAGATGGGCTGCCAGGTCTCCTGCGCCGACACCGTGCTGCGCGGCGACCAGCTCCGCGACGGACTGGTGCCGGCCACGCTGACGCTCGCGGAGGAGCTGGGCCGCGCCGTCAGGGTGGCGCGCGCCGAGCACGCCGACCCGGTGGCGGCGGCGGTCGCCGTCCTCGGCGGGGTGACGCTGTTCTCGGGCAAGGTGGTGGACGTCGAGCGGCGCACGACCGGCGGGTTCGCCAGGGGGCGGGCCAGGCTGGAGGGCACCGGCACGCTGGAGCTGGACTTCCAGAACGAGCACCTGCTGGCGCGCAGGGACGGCGCGATCGTCGCGACCACGCCCGACCTGATCTGCGTGCTCGACACCGACTCCGGCGAGCCGGTCACGACCGAGGCGATGCGGTACGGCCTGCGGGTGACGGTCGTCGGCGCGCCGTGCGACCCGCGGTGGACCACGCCGGCCGGGCTGGAGCTGGCCGGGCCGCGCTACTTCGGCTACGACTGCGACTACCTGCCGCTGACGGCCGCCTGACGGCCGCCTGACGGCCTCGCAGGGCCGGTGAGGGCGCGCGTCCCGTACGGGGCGCGCGCCCTCACCGTTCCGCCCTTTCCGTTTCGCCAGGAAAGACGGGCTTGACGCCACCCCCGCCCCCGAATGATGATAATTCCGACTTAAAAAGTAGGAATCACTGGAAAGGGGAGGTCGTGCGAGCGCTCATCCTGCTCGGGCTCGTCGGTTTCGCGGCCCAACTCGTCGATGGCAGCCTGGGCATGGCCTACGGCGTCACGTCGACCACGCTCCTGCTCGCCATCGGCACCAACGCCGCGGCGGCCTCGGCCACCGTGCACCTCGCCGAGATCGGCACGACCCTCGCGTCGGGCATCTCCCACTGGCGCTTCGGCAACGTCGACTGGAAGGTGGTCGTGCGGATCGGCATCCCCGGCGCCGTCGGCGCCTTCGCCGGCGCGACGTTCCTGTCGAGCCTGTCCACCGAGGTCGCCGCCCCGGTCATGTCGATCATCCTGCTCACCCTCGGCGTGTACATCCTCGTCAGGTTCACCGCGTTCGGGCTGCCCCGGGGCAACCTGGGCAAGCCGCTGCGCCGCCGCTTCCTCGCCCCGCTCGGCCTGCTCGCCGGCTTCGTCGACGCCACGGGCGGCGGCGGCTGGGGCCCCGTCGGCACCCCCGCCATCCTGGCCAGCGGCCGTCTCGCGCCGCGCAAGGTCGTCGGCTCCGTGGACGCCAGCGAGTTCCTCGTCGCCATCGCCGCCAGCGTCGGCTTCTTCGTCGGCATCGGCTCCGAGAACATCGACTTCGCCTGGGTGGCGGTGCTGCTGCTCGGCGGCGTCATCGCCGCGCCCATCGCCGCCTGGCTGGTCCGCCACATCCCGCCGCGCATCCTCGGCTCCGCCGTGGGCGGCGTGATCGTCCTGACCAACGTACGGAGCCTGCTGCGCAGCGACTGGATCAAGGCGTCCGGCGGCGTCCAGACCGTCGCCTACCTGGTCATCGCCGTCGTCTGGGCGGCCGCGGTGGCGTACTCGGTGCGCGAGTACCGCCGAGACAAGGCCAACGAGTCGGTCGAGGCCGTCGAGTCCGCCGAGTCCGCGAGGCAGCGCCGAGGGGCGGAGGAGGAGCCGGCCTCCGCCTGAGGCCACGTCGGCGCCGGCCCGGTCATCAGCCGCCGGGCCCGGCGCCCGCGCCTTCACGACAGCCCATGAGAATCTCCGCGCGCACCCAGTACGCACTCGGCGCCATGCTCGCCCTGGCCGTGGCCGACGGCCCCCTCCGGTCGGAGCGCATCGCCGCCTCCCAGGACATCCCCCGCCGCTTCTGCGACAACATCCTGCTGCAGCTGCGCAGGGCGGGCCTCATCCACAGCCAGCGCGGCCCCGACGGCGGCTACTGGCTCGCCCGCCCCGCCGAGGCGATCGCGCTCGCCGACGTGATCCGGGTGACAGAAGGCGTCGAGCCGGCCGCGAGGCCCTTCCCGAAGGCGGCGGCCCCGCTCACCCACATCTGGGACGAACTACGCGACCACGAGGACCGCCTCCTCGGCGCCATCACCCTCGCCGACGTCGTCGCCGACCGGTGACTCACTCGGTGACCCCGTGCCGCTTCAGCCGGGCGACGAGCTCGTCCATGGTCCTCGGTTCGAGCCAGCCCGCGCCGCCGTCGGTGAGCGGCACCCGCCCTCCGACGAGAGCCGTCCGGCTGCCGGAGCGCCGCGCGGCGAGGACAGGGTCCTCCAGGACGAGCCCCTGCGGGGGGATCACCATGAGCCGCGCGTCCCGGGGCAGCGGGTCCCCCGGGACGCGCACGGCGCCGGTCGACGCCTCCGGGGGCATCTCCCTCGGGTAGGCGAGCACCTTGGTGCCTGCCGGCATGGCCTTCTCGAAGTCGGCGACGCTCTTCGCCGGCTTCCACCGCTCCGCGGGCACCGATTCGTCACGGATGACAGGCCCCTGGTCGAAGGCGATGCAGGCGACGCCGGAGGCGAGGGACGGCGTCGCCTTCACACCCTTGAGCGGTTCCGTTATGCGAACGCGGAGGACGACCCGGTAGTCGAGGGGGCCGTTCTCGTAAGCCTCGGTGGCGGGCCCCTGCTGCCAACCGTCGATCACCCCGGCGACGACGATCGGCCTGTCCGCCGCGAGTGCCTCAGGGGAGTCGTACGCGGGGAAGTCGGGCATCGAGAGCCGCAGGAGCGAGACGCCGAGCGAGGTGTTCTGCTCGCTCAGCCGGGCCTCTCGCGCCGCGACCGGCACGGACGTCTCCCCCGTCCCGCAGGACGCCACGGCCACGAGGCCCGCGACCACCAGAGCGCCACCGATTCCCTTCCTCACCGAGCCTCCCCCTCCGCCGGCTGCGTGCTGAAGCCCCCCGAACGTAGCAGCTGAGCTATTCGGCCAAGGTTGCGTGACTGCGAGCCCGCGCCTTTCCCCTCTCCGCGACATAGCTTGGGATCATGCTCGGCGACGTCCTCAGCGGTCTCCTCGGCTTCCTCCTCGGCTGGACCCCACGCCGGTGGGCAGTGCCTCGCGCAAGGGTGCATGCCGATGGCTCGGTGACCGTTCCTGGCCAGATCCACGGTTTCCCATCGATCGACAGCGTGCGGGGCTGGATCGGCGGCTACCTGACGATCTCGGATCAGCAGGTGGTCCACACCATCGACAGGGACGCCAAGGTGCTGCGCAGGACCATCCCACGGGCAGGAGCCGCCGTCGAGATCCAAACGGAACAGGGGGCGGCATACGTGATCGTCTGTCTCACGACGCCCGACGGACGACACTTCAAGATCAGCTTCGATCGCAGCTACGATCAGGCCCTCGCCCAGTTCTCCTGAGGCCCCGTCCTGCCGATGCAGGTGGCAGCCGGTCCGGCCATCGATACCCGGCCGACGTCAGGTGACGAGCCACCGGCTAGGACTGGCCGGGCACCTCCAGCGCCGCGAGCACGCCTGGGGCCACCGACGCGCGGAACACGGCGTCCAGCTCGGCCGGGGTGGCTCTGAGCTCCTCGTCCACCCACTTGCGCACCAGCGCCATGAACGCGCCTGTCACGCAGGTGACCGCGAGGTCCAGCGTCGCCCCCGGCCGGGCGCCCCTGGCCAGCAGCTCCTCCCTGACGACGTCCTCCAGCAGGCTCTCGCCGTACGCCATGACCACCCGGCCGCCGCGCCGCCCGAGCAGCGCCCGCACCAGCCTGCGCTGCTCCCGTACATGCTCGAACATCGGCAGACTGAACGAGAACGGCGGCCCGTCGTGACGCGGCGCGGCCCGCAGGAACGCCATCTCCTCCAGCGCGCTGAACAGCACCGCCTGCTTGTCGGGGTAGTGCGCGTAGAACGTCGAGCGGCCGACGTCCGCGCGGGCGATGAGGTCGGTGACGGTGACCGGCTCGTACCCCTTCTCCAGGATCAGCTCCACGAGGGCGCGCTGGATCGCCTGCCGGGTGCGCCGCACCCGCCTGTCCACGTTTCCGGACACTTCACGGCTCCTGTTCGGTACGGCACACCTGGGCAGAAGTGTCGGTTGACCTCGCCCGCGCGGTGAACAGACTATTCATAACAGAACAGGTTGTTCGAGAGGAGACCACCGATGGGACTGGGCAAACTGCTGCACGATCACGCCGAGCACCAGGACGAGGGCGGCACGATCGACCACCCCCGGGCGTACGAGGTGGCCGCCCACCTCGGCCTGCTCGGCCGCAGGCGGGAGCTCTTCACCCGCCTCGCGATGCTGTCCGGGGCGCGGCCCGGCCACACCGTGCTCGACGTCGGGTGCGGCACCGGCTACCTGACGAGGATCCTCGCCCCCGTCATCGGACCGTCAGGGCACGTCACCGGCATCGACCCGTCCGAGCCGATGGTCGAGTACGCGCGCCGGCACGCCCCGGCCAACTGCACGTACCTCGTGGGCGAAGGGCAGGCGCTCGACCTGCCCGACGCGAGCTTCGACGTGGTCGTCTCCAGCCTCGCCGTGCACCACATGCCGCCGGCCGCGCGCGGCACCGCCCTGCGCGAGATGTTCCGCGTGCTGCGGCCCGGCGGGCGGCTGCTCGTCGCCGAGTACCGGCCGCCGTCGAACCCGCTGCTCGCCCGCGTCATGGACGTGCTGACCGGGCCCGCCATGCAGCACAACCCCAAGGAGCTGCTGGGGGGAATCGTGCCGGAGGCCGGGTTCCAGGTGGAGGAGGAAGGCGACCTGCCGGTCATGCTCTTCTACATCCGCGCCACCCGCCCGTAGCCCGAGCGCTGAAGCCGCCCTGACCCGGCGCTCCGGCCTGGCGCTCAGGCCCCACCGCTCCGTGCCTGACGTTCCGGCACGGCCTTCCGGCACGGCGTTCCGGCTGTGTCGGGAAAGCAGGCGGCCCGGCGCTCGGGAGAGCCGGGCGGTATGGCGCTCGGGAGAGCCGGGCGGTGCGACCCGGGCGTCCGGCAGGGCCCGGTGTGGGGCCCGGTGCAGGGCCCGGTGCAGGGCCCGGTGCAGGGCCCGGTGCAGGGCAAGGGCAGTCGGGACGCCGGGGCGCGGGCCTCCGGTTCCGGGGGCGACGACGCGCCGCCCTAGCATGGGACGCGGTTCAGGATCGGGCGTTCGGGCGGGGACGGATGGGCGGAGGAGCGTTGGGCGCGGCGCGCGGCGTGCCGCGCTGGCTGCTGCTCGCGCTGCTCGTCCTGCTCGTGACCGGCGTGTGGGGCATGCACACCCTCGGCCACGCCGGCTCTCATGCCAGGGCCCACGCCGGCTCCCACGACGGCCCCTCCACCGCCGCACCGGCGCACGCCGGCCTGTCCTCCCGGACGGGCGGCGCCCCCGGCACGCCCCCCGCCGCCGCCCTTCCCCGCACGACCACCATCCCAGGCACCTCCTTCCGAACGACGCCCGAGCCCGCCGCCCTGAGCACCTCCCTCCAGGGGACGCCCGTGCGCACCGCATGGAGCGCCTATCTCCAAGCGGCTCCCACTCCCGCCGCCCTGAACGCCCCCCTCCACGGGACGCCCGCGCACACGGCTCGGAGCGGCTCTCTCGGAGGGACGCCGGTGCCCGCCGCCCTGAGCGCCCCCCTCCAAGGGACGCCCGAGCCCGCCACCCTGAGCACCTCCCTCCAAGGGACGCCCGTGCGCGCCGTCCTGAGTGTCTTCTTCCCGGGGATGCCCGTGCAGGGCGTGCTGGTGGAGGCGGGGGCTGCGGCTCTGCGGACGGGGCGTGCGGTGGCGGCCGTCACGATGGGCACCATCGAGACGGGCACCGTCGGGATGGCGGGCGGCGAGATGGGGACCGTCGAGGTGGCGGGCGGCGAGGTCGGGGCTGCGGGTGCGGTGGGTGAGGGGCGTTCGGGGGAGGTGGCGGCGGGTGGCTTCCGGGGCGAGTGGCGGTCCGGGCATCGGCTGCCTGACCTCGATCCCGCCGCGGTGTGCCTGGCCGTCCTGACCTCGCTGCTCCTGCCGCTGCTCGCCGCCGCGTACGTGCGGGGACGGCTGGATGCCGCCACCGCCGCCGGGACGCGGCCCTCCGGCGGCCCCGTCGCCCGTCCGCCGCCCCGCGGCATGGGCATCCGGCTCACTCGCGTGTCGGTGCTGCGCATATAGGCCGCTCGCTGCTCGAAACGACAGCGAAGGCCATGCAGACATCGTCAACGGGAGTTCACCCAACCATGTCCATCAACCGTTCCACCGACCGCGTCACTGCTCGCGCCACTGCCCGCGCCACCGACCGGCCCAGCGCTCAGGCGGGCCGAGCGGCCGTTCTGCGGATCTCGTCCGCGATCGCCGCCGGAGCCGGCGCGCTCGTCCTCCTGACCGCCTGCGGCGGCAGCGGCACCGCGGCCCCCGCCGGGGAGAGCACGCCCGCCAGCGCCGCGGCGACGTCGCCCGCCGCCGGGACGGACGCCGCCCAGCCGTCGGCGTCCTTCAACGACGCCGACGTGATGTTCGCGCAGATGATGATCCCCCACCACCGGCAGGCCGTCGAGATGGCGGACCTGGCCGCCACGCGGGCCGCCGATCCCGAGGTCAAGAAGCTGGCGGCCACGATCAAGGCCGCGCAGGACCCGGAGATCGAGACCATGCGGGGCTGGCTGGAGACGTGGGGCAGGCCCGAGTCGGCCGGCGGCGCCGGGCACATGGGGCACGGCATGCCCGGCATGATGTCCGACGCGGACATGGACCTGCTGAAGAAGGCCAAGGGCGCCGCGTTCGACGAGAAGTTCGTCCAGATGATGATCGCGCACCATGAGGGCGCGATCGAGATGGCGAGGACCGAGCGGGCCCAGGGCGCGGACGCCGGGGCCAAGAAGCTGGCCGACGCCATCGAGTCGGCGCAGCAGGCCGAGGTCGAGCAGATGCGCGCCATCCTCGACCGGCTCTGACCCGGGCACCCGGGCGGCCACCACCGGCCGCCCGGCATCCCAGTACCAGAGTCCCGGTGCCGCCCGCGCGCGCGGGCGGCACCGGCGTGCCGCCGGAGCGTCCCGGCTCTCAGTGGGCGAAGACGCCGCGGACGGCCGCCTTGTGCTCCACCTCGGGCCGGACGAGCATGGCCAGCGACGCGACGCCGATCCACAGCAGGAACGCGAAGCCCATGATGGAGGTCATCACCATCGTGAACGCCGACGGCGCGGCGAGGAACCCGGCGAACCCGGTGATGAGGCCGATCAGCGCCACCACCATGCCGGCCCAGCCGAGCCACGGCCCGGCGAGCTCGCGGCGCACCATGGCCGCGCCCGCGCTGGCCGCGAACAGCGCCACGAGCAGGCCGATCGGGCCGACCGCGAGCATGTGCACGGCGTACAGGACGCGGGCCACCCCGAGCTCGCCGACGCCGATGGGCCGGGTGGCGAGGGTGGCCAGGGCGGTCATCGGGACCATGGCCAGCGCGGTCATGGTCGCCAGGCTGACGCCGGACACCAGGACGACGGGCGAGAACGCCTCGGCGCCGCCCTCGGCCCGCTGGAGCACGTGGCGCAGGTGCGAGATGAACCAGAGGAAGGCCACCACGGCCAGCCCCATCAGCAGGGCCGCCGTGAGCACGGCCGCCCGTCTCATGCCGAGGTAGCCGACGATGGCGACGGCGGACGCGTCGAGGCCCGGCGGGTTGGGCACCATCAGCAGCGCGACCAGCAGCAGCACGGCCGCCGCCAGCCCGCTGGCCGCCCCGATGCGTTCCCAGGATCGTTCGTTCATGACCGCCTCCCCCTTGACGAGGCCTGCCGATTCGGATGCCCGGGTGGCCGCGTCGTCGAGCGGGACGGAGCCCGGCGGCTCGCGATCCCCCGTCGCGACCATGGGCAATTGTCCGATTTGTACCATTACCCAGCATACGTCCCACGGTCCTGGGACGGCCGGGGACGGCTGCGATTCCGGACGCCGTGGCAGGACCGAACTCTCGACCTGCCGTCCGATGACGGCCGGCCCGTCTCCTGCAGGAGGCGGGCCGGCCCGGCGTGGGTCAGCGGGGGGCGGGCTGGGTGTCGCGGGCGGTGGCCGGCACCGCCGACGACCAGTACAGGGCCTTGGCCACCTGCGGGAACAGGCCCTTCGGGTGGTTGCGGAACAGCGGCTCGGTGCCGAACAGCACCACGGCCGCGCCGCGTTCGTCCCTGCCGCTGATCACGGCGGCCTGGCCGCGCGCGTCCTCCTGGCCGCCCCCGGTGCCGTCGGTGCGGGCCCGCCAGTGCCCGGCGACGAGCGGCCCGTCCGCCGCGTACGCCTGCTCGACCGTCACCTCGGCCCCGAGCCCGGTGAACCAGCGCGGCGAGTAGACGAACGAGTGGTCCGGCGCGCCGCCCCCGACGGCCGTGCCGGGGGACGTCACCCGGACGACGCCGTTGGCGTCGGACCGGCCGGCGACGGAGGTGGCGGTGAGCAGCCCGGCGGCGGCGTTGAAGGCCGACCCGGTGGCGCCCCTGCCGACCACGCCGCCGGTGGCGAGGAACGCCTCCAGCGCCGCCCTGGCCTGCGGGGTGAGCGCGGCGTGGCTGAGCCCGCTGGAGACGTACAGGACGTCCACGCCGCTCCAGTCGAACCCGGCGTTGAGCGCGGCGGTGGAGACGGGGGTGACGTCGAAGCCCATCTCGCGCAGCGTGAACAGCTCGTCGGCGGACGCCGCCGCGGCGATGCGCACCGGCGCGAGCGGCGTGCCCGCCGCGTTCCCGGCGGGGGTGAACGCGACCCCGTACCGTTCGGCGGCGGTGCGGGCGGCGTCGCGGGCGGAGGCGGGCAGCACGGCGGAGCCGTCGCCGGTCCAGCTCACCTGGACGCCCTGGGCGAGCAGGTCGTTGAGCGCCCGCACCTCCTTGGCGTCGGTGACCTTCATGGCGAGCGGCCCCGACGTGCGCGGCAGCGACCCGGTGGGGGCGGCGGCGGCGACCGGTTCGGCGGCGACGCGCAGCGTGCCCGAGGTGACGGCGTCGACGGTGGCGCCCCACAGCAGGGCGTGGCTCCAGCCGGAGATGTCGTACATGGCGTCCACCCGCGGCGAGATGTCGGCGCCGCGCTCCAGCATCACGTTGGCCAGCCCGCGCTTGGGCTGGTGCATGTCCACCACGTACGACCCGGCCGGGTAGGAGGCCCCGCCCGCGCGGAACGGCCGCGTCGCCCGCTCCACCCGGACGTCGTTGGCCACGAGGTGGTCGACGAGGCGGGCGGCGGCCGTGGCGGAGCGCTGCCCCGAACCGGCCGGGATCACGTAGGCGCGCGGGTAGGTGGTGGTGTAGACGTCCTCGGGACCGAAACCGGGGACGGTGCCGAGCGGCACCTCCCTGGCCGGCTCGCCCGCCGCGCCCCTGCGGAACATCTCGATCTGGTCGGCGACGAGCGCGTCGTGCCGGTCTCGGGCGAACGCGTACGTCGCCCTGATCGCGGCGGCGGCGACGGCGGTGTTGATCGAGGAGCGGCGGCGCAGCTCCTCGACGGGCTGCTGGGTGTAGTCGGAGCCGTTGACCCGCAGCGGGATCTCCACGGTGTGCGCGGCGACGGCGCCCTGGAACGGCGCGTACTGCGGGGTGAAGATGGGCGGCCAGTCGTCCCAGCCCTCGTCGGAGTCGCGGAACGGGATCTGCGGCGGGTGGACGCCGTCCTTCTCGACGGTGTGGCCGAGGGCCTTGACGGCGGCCTCCATGCCGAGGGCGTTGGCGTAGGCGTTCCTGATGAACAGGTCGTACTCGTAGTTGGCGCCGTGGGGCGGCGTGGTGGGCTCGATGAGCGTGCCGTTGACGTAGCCGTGCAGGTCGAGCATGACGACGGGCTGCGTGTCGATCATCACCTGGCGCATGGCCCGCACCTCGGGCTGGGAGGCGGTGACGAAGTCGCGGTTCATGTCGAAGCCGGCGCCGTTGGCGCGCACGCCGTTGAAGCGGCCGTCGGGGTTGGCGGTGACGTTGAAGTACAGCCGGGTGCGGTCGAGCAGGCGGGTGACGGCGGGATCGGTGCTGGTGGCCAGCTCCTCGACGACGCGCAGGATGGCGTCGGTGCCCTCCCACTCGTTGCCGTGGATGTTGCCGTTGACGAAGACGGGCGCCTTGTAGCGGGCGGCCAGGCCGCGGTCGCGGGCGGCGGCGGCCGGGTCGTTCTCGATGCGCTCGCGGATGCGGCGCTGCTCGCGCGCCTCGGCGCGGCTCTCGGGCGCGGTCACGGTGACGAGGTAGAGGTCCCTGCCCTGGTGGGAGCGGCCGATGACCTCGACGCTGACGCGGTCGCCGAGCCGCTGCAGCTCGTTCAGCCTGGGCGCGATGCCGTGGTACGGCACCAGGCCCAGCTTGATCGAGGCGTCGGCGGTGTTCTCGGCGGGCACGGGCAGCTCGGTCCGCCTGGGGTAGCCGCGGTCGCGGTCGTGGAAGAACGGGTGGCGGGCGGGGTCGTCGGGCGTGGCGGCCCGCAGCGCGGACGCGGCCTGCCCGGGGTCGCCGGCCGCCTCCTCGTTGCGCTCGGGCCCGTTGCCGAAGTCGCGGACGGCGGGCGACGGCGGGGCGGCGGGGTCGGCCGCCGCCGGCTGGACGAGCAGGGGCGGCACGAGGAGGGCGGCCGCGACGGCGGCTCCGAACAGGGGTGACAGGGGTTTGGACAGGCGCAAGGACGCTCTCCTTCGACGGGTGGACTCACGGCTTCCTGTGGTCGGCGGACCGGCTCGCCGTTCCTCGCGGCCGGCGGGCCGGCTCGCCGTTCCTCGTGGTCGGGGGCCGGCTCACGGCTCCCTGTAGTCGGCGGCGACGCCGATCAGCGCGATGAGGCCGGAGGCGAACTCCATGGCCTCGGCGTGCCCCTCGCTGAACGGCGGCTGGAAGCCCACGCCCTCCCACGTCCGCTTCTCCGGGTTCCACAGGTCGCTGCCGACCTCGAAGTCCCAGCCGAAGACGCCGAAGTCGTACCAGAGCTCGTCGGCGGAGTTGCCGGCGGCGGAGTACAGCACGTCGGTGACGGGCCCGGTCTGCTGCGGCCAGGTGACGGTGCCCCGCTCGGCGGCGATGGCCCGCTCGATCGTCCTGGCCGAGCGCATGAAGTACGCCTCCTGCTCGGAGGTGGGCCTCGGCAGCGTGACGCGGCCGTCGAGCTTGTACGCCCCGGGCGGCCACATGAAGTAGCCGCCGTAGCTGTGCACGTTCATGGCGAACTTGATGTTGCGGTACCTCTGGGCCAGCCACATGACGTTGCGGCTCTCGGGCTCGGAGTGCTCGGACGGCCCGGCGTACGTGCCGCCCTGGCAGTTGGCCGACGCGCCGACGTACCCGTCGGTCAGGGAGCCCACGGCGTAGTTGCGGTTGACGTCCACGCCCCAGGTGTTGCGCAGCGCCGGGTCGGACTGCTGCGCCGGGCAGTGGTTCGTCATGTTCTTCCGCTGGCTGTTGAAGTCGTAGAAGCTGTAGTTCGCGCCGTCGGGGTTGACGGTCGGCACGATGAAGAGGTCGGTGCGCCGCAGCAGCCTGCGGGTGGCCGGGTCGGCGGCGTGGTTGCGCAGCAGCCGCTCGGCGGCCTCGACGGTGACGAGCGGGGTCACCCACTCCCTGGCGTGCTCCTGGGCGTAGGCGAGGACGCCGGGGCGGGTGCCGTCGCGGTGCTCGCCGATGCGCAGGGCCAGCACCCTGGCGGGGGCGCGGGAGACGTCGGCGGGGGCCTTGAGGAAGTCGCTGAGCTGGGTCGGCGGCACGGGCGCGAGGACGCCGGCGCCGGGGTCGGTGCGGTACGTCGCCGCCTTGACCGGCAGGCCGGGCGCGGCGTTGATCGCGGCGGCGACCTGGGCGGCGGTGCTGGAGGGCGCTCCCGAGGCGTCGGTCGCCAGGCTCACCGTGATGATCTTGCCGTTCGCGGTGACGGCGAGCGGGCGACCGGGCGCGCCGGGGTTCACCAGCTCGACGGCGAGGTCGTTGCCGCCCTCCGAGCCGTACGCGTCGGAGGTGACGACGACGGCCGCCCCCGGCGGCGTGCCGATCAGGGCCTGGGCGTGGCGCCGGTAGCCGTTGGTGAGGTAGGGCAGCTCGATGACGTCGGTCAGGTCGGGGAAGCGCCGGTGCAGGTCCTTGACCCGCTCGTTGAGCTGCGCCGGGGTCATGTAGTGGCTGACGAAGTCCTTCTGGTAGCCGCTGCCGTGGCGGTCGGGCCGCTCGCCGCCCGGCCACTCCTCGACCCGCGCCTCGGCCGTGCCGCCGCCGGCGGAGGTGACGGTCACCCAGAGGGGCCGGTCCGCGGCGGGCACGGGCGCGTTCAGCTGGTGCCCCAGGTAGGCGCCCGCGTCCACGTACGGCACGAGGTCGGCCTGCCCGGTGGCGCCCTTCCTGCCCTTCCACGTCACGGTGAGCGCCGCGTCGGCGCCCGCGCTGCTCGACGCCTCGACCGACAGGAAGTAGCCGTCGCGGGACTCGAACCACACGGCCCGCTCGATGACGATCTGGTCCTGGGCGGCGGCGCCTCTGCGCTGGGGCCGCGACGGGGCCGTGGCCTCGCCCGCGAGGGTGGCGCCGAGCGGCCGCAGGGCGGCGAGCTGGGCGGGCGTGACGACGGCGTCCACCTGGATGCTGCCGTCGGGCTGCGGCCTGATCCGCTCGGTCAGGTCGGCGCCGGACCCGACGAGCCGCTCCATGGCGGCGACGTCGGGCACGGAGAGCGTGACGAGCGAGGCGGGCTCGGGGTCGGCCGGCCCGGCGACCGCCGGTGACGACGGCTCCGCGGCCACGAACGTCGAGAGGACGAGGACGAGAACGACTGAGGACGCCCGTAGGCCACGCATCGGCTCCTCCATATGCCGGTTTGGAGATCATTGAAAGCCGACTTCGGTGATCGGGCAAGACCCCTCGCCGGGCCGGTCGCCGGCGGACCTTACTTTCGTCAGGGGCGACGGTGGACGGTCGGCGGATCCGGCGGAGGGTGGCCGCTCCGTAGGTTTCCCTGGTCCGACTCGATCTGGAGAAGCCCATGAAGTCCCTCGCGGCCGCCCTGGCGGCCCTGGCGCTCGCCACCTCACCCGTCCAGCCCGCCCACGCCGCGTCCCCGGGCGAGCTGACGCCCGCCGCCGTGGACGCGTACGTGCGAGGGGCGCTGGAGTCCACCGGCCTGCCCGGCCTGTCCGTGGTCGTGACGCACCGCGGGCGGGTGGTGCACGCGGCCGGTTACGGCCACGACTCGGGCGGCCGCCCGGTCACGAAGGACACCCCGATGCGGGTGGCCTCCCTCAGCAAGTCGGTCACGGCGGCGGCCGTCATGACGCTCGCCGAGCGCGGCAGGATCGCCCTGGACGAGCCGGTGGCCGGGCAGTTGCCCGGGTTCGGGATGGCCGACCCGCGCGCGGCCCGCGTCACCGTCCGCCAGCTGCTGAACCAGACGTCCGGCCTGTCCGACGCCACCGTGGACATGGACGCCCTGGAGGACGCCTCCTCGCTCGCCGACTACGTCTCGCGCCTGTCCGGCTCGCGGCTGCGCGCCGACCCGGGGACGCGCTGGGAGTACTGCAACGTCAACTACAACCTGGCCGCCCGGCTGGTCGAGACGGCGAGCGGGCAGCGGTTCGGCGACTACCTGCGCGAGCACGTCTTCGGCCCGCTCGGCATGACGTCCAGCGCGGTGAGCGACCGGCAGGTCAGGCCGGCCGACGGGTACGTCTCCGTCTTCGGCGCCTGGGTGCCGCGCCGGGAGGCGCCCGGCTTCCTCGACGGCAGCGGCAGCGGCGGCGTCATCACGACGGCCGCCGACATGGGCAGGTGGCTGCTGATGCAGACGGGCGACGGCGGGCCGGTGCTCGACCGGGAGAGCCTGGAGACCATGCACCGGCCGGTCGGGGAGAGCGACTACGGCATGGGCTGGGGGCTCGACCACGACACCGGGCAGCTCGTGCACTCGGGCAACCTGTTCACGTACACGGCGGTCGAGGCCCTCTCGCCGAGGACGGGGTACGGCTTCGCGGTCATGGCCAACAGCGCGGCGCTGACCGACGAGACGTACACGATCATGCAGGGGCTGACGGCGATGAGCGAGGGCGGGACGCCCGAGGCGCCCGGCGGGGACCGGCGGCTCTACGAGCTGGTGCTGGGCGGGTTCGCGCTGGTGGCGGTGGCGCTGGGCGCGCTGGGGGTGGCGCGGGCGGGGCGCTGGGCCGCGCGCCGCGCCGGGCGCGCCCGATGGCGGGCCGGGCTGCGGCTGGCGCCCGCGCTGCTGCCCGTGGCCGTCCTCGCGGCCTACCCCGGCCTCGTCTCGTTCCTCATGAACGGCAGGGCGGTGACCTGGGCGCAGCTCACGTACTTCGCGGCGCCGCTGTCGGTGGCGCTGCTCGCGGCGGCCGTCGCGGGCGCCGCCACGACGGCGGCCCGCCTCACCCGGCTCCTGCGGCCCGGCGGGCGGCGCTCCCGCTGAACGCGGCGGCGGGCAGATCACCGCAAAGCCCTGCAATCCCCCTTCAGTGCGACGGCAAGGGCATTGAAAGCGGGCGGGGTCATGCTGCGGGCACCAGCGGATGAAGGGAATCCCCGATGAAGACCACGCGCTCCCTCACCGGACTCGCCGTCGCAGCCGGCGTCCTCGCCCTCGCCCCGGTCGTCGCCTCGGGCACCGCCCAGGCCGCCACCGGCGCGGCGTCCACCGCGTCCACGGCGTCCACGGCGTCCACGGCGTCCGCCGCCTCCGCCTCCGCCGCCTCTCCGGCCGCCGCCGCCAGGCGCTGGGGCCCGTACGCCGCCTCAGGCAACCGGGCGAAGGCGTCGGGCACGCTGACGGCCGCGCCGAAGGACGACCCCGCCGCCCCCGCCCCGTACGTCAGGGTGAAGGGCTCCATCACCGACCTCACCAGGAGCGCGTCCTCCTGCGGGCGGGCCGTCTTCCGCATCAGCACCTTCGACTCCGGGAACCAGCCGCACCTGTCCTACCGCGACTACCGCATCTGCTCGTACGGCAAGCCGCTCGGGTTCGCCTTCACCGAGCAGAACGTGGGCGAGGTCGAGCTCAAGGTGTGCGCCGAGAGCAAGACGGCCAAGCCGTCGACCACCTGCCTGTACTCCGGCACCTGGAAGTCCCTCTACGCCTACTACGAGTAGGCCGGGCAGACCCGCCGGTAGGGGACGTCCTCGAGGTGCCTGTCCCACTCGGCCCTGGTCAGGTCACGGCCCGCGCGCCGGCACACGGCCGCGGCGACCCGCTCGGGGCCTACGGGGATCTCCAGGACGGCCTCGTCGACCGAGGCGTACAGCATGCTTCCGTCCGCGCTGAACTCCAGCGAATCGATCCCCTCGACGGAGCGCGCGACGAACGGGCCGCCGAGCCTGTGTCGCGCGGTCACGTCCCAGAGCTGCACGCCGGTGCCTGTCACCCCGGCGAGGACGCTCCCGTCCGGCGAGAACCCGGCGACGCCGACCGCGCTCCCGGCGCTCGGCAGCGCCGGTGGCAGCGCCGTCGGCCCGTCCACGTCCCACAGCGTGATGCGTCCCGATCCCTCGGTGCTGACCGCCATCAGGCCGTTCCTGCTGACGGCGACGCCGCTGACGCCGTCGGGGGACGGGGAGAAGCCGCTGCCCACGGGCCTGCCGGTGGCGACGTCCTCGAAGCGGCCGTAGATGGAGGCGAGCCTGGTGCCGTCGGGCGTGAACGGGCCGCCGTCCAGCGTGCTCGGGCTGTCGTGCAGGACGCGGCCGGTGGCGGCGTCGAGCAGGAGCACCCGGAAGTCGAGGGTCTGCCCGCTCGGGTTGAGGGTGACGGCGACGGTCCTGCCGTCGGGGCTGAACGCCACCCGGTACGGCGGATGGACCTTGCCGTGCGGGGTGGGGACGGTCCAGGCCGTGCGGCCCGTCGCGGCGTCCACGAGGCGGATGACGTCGGGCTCCGCCACGACGAGGCGCCTGCCCGTCGCGTCGAAACCGGTCGCCCCCAGGGCCTCGGGGTCGACGCGGACGCGCCCCACCTCGGCGCGGCGGCGCAGGTCCCACAGCCGCAGCCACCTGTCCTCGAACCCGCCGACGGCGGCCGACCCGCCGCCGGGCGCCAGGACGGCGTGGCCGCCCAGCCGGACGGCGTGGACGCGCGGGGCGAGGTCGAGGCTGACGGCGGTGTCGTCCATGAGGTAGCGCAGGGTGGCGCCGCCGGCGTCGAACCTGACCTCGGACAGCGCGCCCGGCGCGCGGTAGGCGAGCACCTCCCGGTGGTCGGCGACCGTCCAGACGCGGATGTCGCGCCCGTTGAAGGCGGCCAGGCGGCGGCCGTCGGCGCTGAAACGCAGCCGCACCGCGTACCCGCAGATGTCGCAGTCCCAGTCGCGGCTGTCGCGCACCCGCCCGCCGGCCGCGTCGAGGAGCACGACGGAGCCTCCCGCGCCGCCCCCGCCGCCCGCGCAGGCGAGCGTGCGGCCGTCGGCGGTGAACGCGACGGCGTTCCTGCGGGTGCGGCAGCGGGCGTAGCGGTGCCCGGAGGTCCACCCGGGCAGCGTCACCTCCCTGAAGCCGCCGTCACCGGGGAGCAGCAGCCGCCTGCCGGTCGGGTCGACGAGCAGGTCCGCCCCGATGGGCACGCGGCGGCTGAACACCTCGCCGGTGGCCACGTCGAACACCCGGTAGAGGTCGTCGGCGAAGCTGACCGCGACCGTGCTCTCGTGCTCGCCGAACACCGCCCTCAGCCCGCCGTTCGACGCGGGGGGCAGCGGCCGGTCGAGCAGGCGGCGGCCGGTCGCGACGTCCCAGACGGCCAGCTCCTCCGTGGTGGTCTGCGCCAGCAGGCGGCCCGACCTGCTCAGCGACGGGTCCTGGAGGATCTCGCCCTTCATGCCGAGCGGCCAGCCGCCCGTGCGCCGGCCGGTGCGCACGTCGTAGAGGTTGACGCCGTCCTCGCTGACGCTCACCAGGGTGCGCCCGTCGCGGCTGAGCGTCCGCCTGGCGACGCCCTTGGCGGGCGGGTCGCGGAAGACGGCGCTCTCGTCCTGCTGGGACGAGGCCACCAGCGCCGACCTGGCCTCGGGCTGCGGCGACACCCGCCAGGCGGCGACGCTGAGCAGCATGGCCAGCACGGGGTCGGTGGTGCGCATGCCGTCGGCCTCGGCCGCGACCTGCCTGGCGGCGAGCACGTCGCGCTGCCTGGCGGTCTGCTCGCGCTGCGCCGCCGCCTGCGCGCCCTGCCAGGCGGCGAGCCCGCCGGCGGCCAGCGCGACGACCAGCAGCCCGGCCAGCGCGGTCGTGGTGAGCGCCCTGCGCCGGGCCCGCCGCCTGGTCAGCGCCGTGCCGGCCTGCAGGAAGTCGCGCTCGCGCGGCGTCAGCGTGACGTGCCGGCGGCCGGTCGCGGCCCAGTTCAGCGCCGTCTCCAGCCGGCTGCCCTGGAACAGGTCGCCGTCCTTCCTGCCGTGCTCGTCCCACTGCCGCGCGGCGCCGCTGATCTGCGCCAGCACGGCGAGGCCGGCCCGCTCGGCCTCCACCCAGGCCCGCAGCCGCGGCCAGGCGCGCAGCAGCGCGGGGCGTGACAGCGACACCTCGCCGCCGCCGTGCGCCACCACGTACGCGAACGCGGCGAGGATCCGCTCGACGGCCAGGCGCTCCTCCTCGGCGCGGCCGGCGTACAGGTCCTCCAGCGGGGCGCGGCGGGCGGCCTCCTGGCCGTCGTCCGTGACCGTCACGAGCCTGAGGAACACCTCGGCCGCCAGCTCGCGCTCCTCGGGGGCGAGCGCGGCGTACGCGTCCTCGGCGATCGCGCCGAGAGCCGGGTCGCCGCCGTGGGCCCCGCCATGGAGGCCGCGGACCCCGCCGCCCGAGGCGCTGCCCGCCGCGAGGAGCCGTCCCGTGTCGGCCGCCCCGAGCGCGCCCGTGCCGGCGACCCTGCCTGACACCCCGCCCGCCACGCCGCCCGCCATCCCGCCCGCCAGCAGGGCGAGCAGCAGGTCACGCGCCGCGGGCCGCGCCTCCGGGTCCTTGCTCAGCGCCGCCCCCACCAGAGCCGCGAGCGGCTCGGGCAGCCCCGTGAGGTCCGGCTGCGACGACAGCACGCGGTGCATGACGCCGCCCAGGTTGTCGGCGTGGAACGGGTCGCGGCCCGTCGCCGCGAACACCACGACGGCGCCCCACGCGAACACGTCCGCGGGCGGCCCGGCCCGCACGCCGGTCAGCACCTCGGGCGCCATGTACGTCGGCGTGCCCGACACCTCGCCGGTCCTGGTCAGCGACATGTCGGCCGTCCGCGCGATGCCGAAGTCGATGACGCGCGGCCCGTCGGGGCCGAGCAGGACGTTGTCGGGCTTCAGGTCGCGGTGCACCACCCCGGCCTCGTGGATCGCGGTGAGCGCGGTGGCGACGGCCGTGGCGAGCCGCACCAGGTCGTCCCCTGCGAAGCGGCGGCCCTGCGTGACGGCGCGGCGCAGGCTCGGCCCCGGCACGTACTCGGAGGCGATGAACGGTCTCGGGCCGTCGAGTTCCACGGCGAGCACCCTGGCCGTGCAGAACGACGCCACCCGCCGCGCCGCCTCCGCCTCGCGCTCCATGCGGTGCCGGTCGCCGCCGTGCAGCACCTTCAACGCCACCCGGGCGCCCCCGGCGTCGTACGCCTCGTACACGACGCCCTGGCCGCCCGCCCCGAGCCGCCCCGCCAGCCAGTAGCCGCCGATCCGCTGCGGATCCCCTGCCGCCAACGTTTCCACGGCGGGTTAGACGCCGACGTCCTGGCGCGGGTTGCGGCGTTCTCCCGGCCGGGCCCGGTTCAGGTTGGGTCTTGCGCGCCGCCTCCCGGCCACTTACGCTCCGCTCAAAGTTAGGAAGCTTTCTTAACTAACGATCGGAGCCGCCCCGTGAAGTCAAGGACAGCCGCCACGCTCGCCGTGGCCCTGGCCGCCCTCCTCGCGCCCCTGCTGACCGCTCCCCCGGCGGTCGCTGCGGCGCGGACGGCGCTCGCCGACCCCCTGGTGTCACAGGGGAAGCCGGCGACGTCGTCCTCCGTCGAGGCCGCCGGGTTCGAGCCCGGCAAGGCGGTGGACGGCAGCGCCTCCACCCGCTGGGCCAGCGTCGAGGGCCACGACCCCGAATGGATCCGCGTCGACCTCGGCACCACCCACGCCATCAGCCGGGTGCGGCTGAACTGGGAGGCCGCGTACGCCAAGTCGTACCGCGTCCAGACGTCGCCCGACGGGTCCACCTGGAGCGACGTCTACACGACCGGCGCCGGCGACGGCGGCGTGGACGACCTCACCCTGACCGGCAACGGCAGGTACGTCCGCGTGTACGGCACCCAGCGCGGCACCCCGTACGGCTACTCGCTGTGGGAGTTCGAGGTGTACGGCGCCCCGGCGGGCGGCGGCGACACCACGCCGCCCAGCGTGCCGGGCAACCTGGCGGTGACCGGCACCACGTCGGGCAGCGTCGGCCTGAGCTGGTCGCCCTCGACCGACGACGTGGGCGTCACCGGGTACGTCGTCTACCGGGGCGGCACGCAGGTGGCGACGGCGAGCGGCACCACCCACACCGACACCGGCCTGCAGCCCTCGACCTCCTACACCTACACGGTCAAGGCCAGGGACGCCGCCGGCAACCTGTCGGCGGCGAGCGCCGCCGTCACCGCCACCACCCAGCCGTCGGCCGGGGGCGTGGGCGTGCCGTTCGGCAGCCACGCGATCCCGTACGCGGCGGGCATGCTCCGCCCGTCCGGCGGCCAGTCCACGCTCGACGCCAAGGTGGTCGACTACTACCAGCGGTGGAAGTCGGCGTTCCTGCGGCAGAACTGCGGCAACGGCTGGTACCAGGTGATCTCCCCCGACGCCGACCACCCGTACGTCGCCGAGGCGCAGGGGTACGGCATGGTCATCGTCGCCACGATGGCGGGGGCCGACCCCGACGCCAAGAAGATCTTCGACGGCATGGTCAAGTGGATGCTCGACCACCCGTCCTCGATCAACCCCGACCTGCTCGCCGCCGAGCAGGACACGAGCTGCCGCAGCGTGAACGGCGGCGACGGCGCCACCGACGGCGACATGGACGTGGCGTACGGGCTGCTGCTGGCCGACCGGCAGTGGGGCAGCTCCGGCACGTACAACTACAAGCAGCTCGCCGTGCGGCACATCAACGCGATCAAGAAGGACGAGGTCAACCCGTCCACGAACCTGCTCAAGCTGGGCGACTGGACCAGTTCGGGCGACCAGTACTACTACCTCTCCCGCTCCTCGGACTGGATGGTGGACCACTTCCGCGCCTTCAGGAAGGCCACCGGCGACGCCGCCTGGGACACCATCAGGTCGAAGCACCAGAACCTGATCAGCACGCTCCAGGCGAACCACGCGCCCGCCACCGGGCTGCTGCCCGACTTCGTCGTCAACACCAACACCACCCCGAAGCCCGCGCCGGGCCAGGTGCTGGAGGACCCCAACGACGGCCGGTACTGGTGGAACGCCTGCCGCACCCCGTGGCGCATCGGCGACGACGCCGTGACCAGCGGCGACTCCGCGTCGCTCGCCGCGGCACGCAAGCTGAACTCCTGGATCAGATCCAAGACCGGCGGCGACCCGAACAAGATCGCCATCGGCTACCAGCTCGACGGCACCCAGATCTCCAGCGGCAGCGAGGCGGCCTTCTTCGCCCCGTTCGCCGTGGCGGCCATGACCGACTCCGGCAGCCAGGCGTGGCTCGACGCCCTCTGGAACAAGATGCTGGCGACGCCCATCGACACGAGCAGCTACTACTCGGCCAGCATCCAGCTCCAGGTCATGATCACCGTGACCGGCAACCACTGGGTCCCCTGACCCCTGCTCCCGGGCGCGCCCGGCCCGTCGCGGCGGGCCCCGGCGCGCCCCCTCACCCGTCCCCCTGGAGGGCCGATGTCAGGCACGACCACCTCGCGGCGGCTTCCTGCCGCCGGCGCCGTCGCGGCGCTCTCCCTCCTCCTCTGCTCCCTGCCGCCCGCCCCCGCGGCGGCGGACGCCACCGCGCGGGCCTCCACCGTGGACGTCTCCACGGCCGCCCAGCTCAGGAGCGCCCTGGCGGCGGCGCAGCCGGGGCAGACGATCCGGCTGGCGCCCGGCGTGTACCACGGGTCGTTCGTCACCCAGCGGCCCGGCACGGCCGCCGCGCCCATCACCCTGACGGGCCCGGCGGACGCCGTGCTCGTGAACGACGGGCCGTCGGGCTCCGCGCCCTCCTGCCCGGTGCCCACCGCCGGCTGGGACTCCGGGTACGGGAT
Source organism: Nonomuraea pusilla (assembly GCF_900109355.1). Lineage (GTDB taxonomy): Bacteria > Actinomycetota > Actinomycetes > Streptosporangiales > Streptosporangiaceae > Nonomuraea > Nonomuraea pusilla. Next base: position 371,568 of record NZ_FOBF01000006.1, on the reverse strand, counting down.
CTGGCTGTACGGCGCGCCGTACTGGCGGCTGACCGGCTTCACCGTGCGCGACTCGAAGAAGGGCATCGTCCTGGACCGCTCGCCGCACGTCGTCGTCGACGGCGTCTCGGTCCACCACGTCGACGACGAGGCGGTGCACTTCCGCAGGTCGTCCTCCGACGGCGTGATCCGGAACTCCCGGATCAGCCACACGGGGCTGGCGCAGCCCGGCTACGGCGAGGGCGTGTACATCGGCTCCGCCGGCTCCAACTGGGGCTGCCACGGCGACAGCGGCGGCGCCGACCGCTCCGACCGGGTCCAGGTGCTCGGCAACCGGTTCGGCCCGTCCATCGCGGCCGAGCACATCGACGTCAAGGAGGGCACCTTCGACGGCGTCATCCGGGGCAACGCCTTCGACGGCACCGGCATCTCCGGCCAGAACTCGGCCGACTCGTGGGTGGACGTCAAGGGCAACGGCTACCTGATCGAGGGCAACACGGGGACGGTCGCCGAACCCGCCGTGTTCGCCAACGGCTACGAGACGCACAACCCCTCGACCAGCCCGTCGTTCCCCAACGGCTGCGGCAACGTCTGGCGGGACAACGTCTCCGACCTCGGCGGGCTGGGCGGATACGCCGTCTACGTCACCTCGACGTCCAAGTGCGCGGGCGACCCGAACGTCGTCCACGCCTCCAACACCGTGACCGGGGCGTTGAAGGGGCTGACCAACATCGCGGTCACCCCGTGACGGCCGCGCCCGGCTCGCCGGCTCATCCGCAGCGGCCGGCGAGCCAGGCGCGGTACTCCTTCGTGTAGTTCGTCATCACGCTGCGCGGCCCGGCCCCCAGCACCGCCTGCCACTGGGCGGCGTTGCCCTTCCACGAGGGCGGCGGCTCCTCCCAGGCGACGCCGTCGGTCCACCGGGCCGCCGAGCCCTTCAGCAGCGCCGGGTGGCGCCTGCCCAGCTCGGCCTGGATCCACGGGTCCTGCGAGTACACCAGGATGCGCTGCGACGCCTGCCGCTCCAGGAGCGGGCCCGAGATCTCCTTCCACGCCCGCGCCGCGTACGCGGGGTTCGACAGGATCGGCTTGGTCTCGGGCTTGACCTCCAGCAGCGCGACCAGCCCGCGCGAGCGCACGTGGTCCAGCCACTGCCGCAGCGAGTAGACGCCCTGCCCCTTGTACGGCCCCCTGTCGATGCGCCGGTCGCGCAGGTTGTCGCCGCCCGCCGTCCACCAGATGTCGGTGATGTTCTTCTTGACGCCCGTCAGGCCGTGCGTGGAGGTGTTGTGCCACATGACGGCCTTGGTCCCCTCACGGGTGAGCTGGACGTCGCCCTCCACGCCGTCGGCGCCCCGCGCCTTCTGGTCGTCCACGCCGCGCGGGTGGTTGGGCTGGCGGACCTGGTCCCTCGCCCAGGCGTCCGGCCCCGTGGGGTAGCCGCCGTGCCCGAACACCAGCGGGCACGCGGGCGTCCGGCGCGCCTCCCGTGCGCCGGACTCGGCCGCCGCCGCGGCGGGCGCCGTACCGGCCAGCAGGACGGCGGCCAGGACCGCCGCCGGTGTCACGGCCGCTGTCTTCCTCGTCACGCGCCGGGCCCCTCTCCCTCGTCCTCCGTACGCCGACGATGATCGGCAGAGGGCAGGGTACGGGCCACCACCCCACGGATCAAACCGCGCCCCCGCCGGGGAAGGGACCGGCGGCGACGTCAGCCGAGAGCGCGGCAGCATGGTGACCCGGGCGCGGTCAGGACGGACGGATGAGGCCCCTGCGGGTGGCGGCGGCGACGGCCGCGGTGCGGGAGTCGACGCCGAGCTTGGCGTAGATGTGCACCAGGTGCGTCTTGACCGTCGTCTCGCTCAGGAACATCAGCCTGCTGATCTGCCGGTTCGACATCCCCGCCGCCACGTGGCCCAGCACCTCCAGCTCCCGGGGGCTCAGCGTGGCCGCGGGGGCCCGGACCCGGCCCAGCAGGCGGGAGGCGACGCTGGGCGCCAGCGCGCTCGCCCCCGCCGCCGCCGACCTGATGGCCGCGTGCAGCTCCTCCGGCGGCGCGTCCTTCAGCAGGTAGCCGGTGGCGCCCGCCTCGATCGCGGCGACGATGTCGGCGTCGGTGTCGAACGTGGTCAGCACCAGCACGCGCGGCCCGTCCAGCTCCGCGATGCGCCGCGTGGCCTCGCTGCCGTGGATGCCGGGGCCGAGCTGGAGGTCCATCAGCACCACGTCGGGACGCAGGCGGCCGGCGGCCTCCACGCCCGCCTCGCCCGTGGCCGCCTCCTCGACCAGTTCGAAGTCCGGCTGTCCGGCGAGCATCGCCCGCAGCCCCGACCGCACCACCGGGTGGTCGTCCACCAGCACGATGCGGATCATCCGCCGCTCCCTCCGTGCGCCGGCAGTGGCAGCGTCGCCGCGACCGCCGTGCCCTCCCCGGGCGCCGACTCCACCGCCAGCGACCCGCCCAGCTCCGCCACCCGTTCCCGCATCGCCCGCAGCCCGTACCCCTCGGCCTGCCCCGGGAGGAAGCCGCGGCCGTCGTCGTACACGTCGAGCACCACCGCGTCGTCCAGGTACGTCAGCGTCACCCCGGCGTTGCGCGCGCCCGCGTGCCTGCTGACGTTGCCCAGCGCCCCCTGCGCGATGCGCAGCAGCGCCAGGTCGTAGCCGGGAGGCAGCGGCACCGGCGTGCCCGACACCTCGAAGCGCACCCGGGTGGCCGTGCCCGCCGTGGCCGAGTCGCTGATGCCGCGCAGCGCCCCCGCCAGCGAGGACTGCCGCAGCGCGGGCGGCGTCAGGCCGCGCACGAAGGTGCGGGCCTCCTCCAGGTTGTCCTGCGCCGCCCGCTCGGCCTCGGCGATGCGCCGCGCCGCCTCGGCGGGGCGGTCGGCCAGGTCGGCGCGGGCGGCGCGCAGCAGCAGGATGATGCTCGACATCCCCTGGGCCAGCGTGTCGTGGATCTCCCTGGCCAGGCGCTCCCGCTCGGCCAGCCTGGCCGACTCGCTCTCCGCGCGCAGCAGGCGGTCCCGGGTGCGTACCAGGTCGTCGATCAGGACGCGCCGCTGCTCGCTCTCGGCGTACAGGGCCTTGTACACCAGCGCCATGAGCGTGGCCACGACCGCCCCGATGGCCGGGCCGATCACCTGCGACGCGCTCAGCCCGCCCGCGTGCCAGCCGTCGGCCGCGACCGCGGCGGCCGTGAGCGCCGCGACGGCGGGCAGCGCGGCGCGCAGCGGCAGCAGGTGCAGGCAGGCGAAGAACAGCGGGAAGGCCAGCCACACGAACCTGGGCGAGGTCGCGGCGAGCCCCATCCACCCCGCCGTCACGGCGGCCAGCCACACGCGGCCCAGCAGCAGGTGGACGTGCCCGCCGAAGTCGGGCAGCCGCGCCTCGACGAACAGCCCGAGCCCGTACAGCGCGCCGAGCAGGGCTCCTCCCGCCGCTGCCGCCGCCAGGCCCTCCCGCAGCGCACCGGCCAGCGCCACCGCCAGCAGCACCGCGAACGTGCCGTGGATGGCCCATCTGAGCAGCCTGAGCGCGGGCGGGAACGGGAAGTCCATCATGTCCCGCTCACTGTAGGTGATGGCCGCGACCTGCCGGGATCGTTCGAAAGGTGGATTCCGGGCCGTCCGAAGGGACCGGGTACGGCGGCGCGTCCTCACGACGCGGCGGGCGGCCGCGGTGCCGGAGGGTGGGGGCGTTCCGATTTCCGCCGACCCGCGACAGGGGGACCGCGCCGTGTTCGTGGCGCTCAGAGACCTGCGTTTCGCCAAAGGACGGTTCGCCCTCATGGGCGCCGTCGTCTTCCTCATCACGCTGCTCGTGACCATGCTGTCCGGCCTGACCGCCGGGCTCGCCCGGGAGAACGTCTCGGCCGTCGAGGGGCTGCCCGCCGACCACGTCGTCTTCTCCGGCGGCCAGGACGGTCCCTCGTTCGCCGACAGCCGCATCGACGTCGCCACCTGGCAGGGGTGGCAGGAGGTGGACGGCGTCACCGCGCGCCGGCTCGGCATCTCCATGGCGCGGCTCGCCCACGGCGACCGCACCACGGGGGCGGCCCTGTTCGGCGTGGACCGGGCGACGGGCGCCGCCGCGCCTGACACGGTCCAGCCCGGCCAGGTGGAGGCCGGCACGGTCGTGCTGTCCGCCGGGCTCGCCTCCGACGCCGGCGTGCGCGCGGGCGACACCGTCCAGATCTTCGGCGCGGACTTCACCGTGCGCCGCGTCGCCGGCGCCGCCTCCTACAGCCACGCCCCCGTCGCCTGGATCGGCATCGACGACTGGCAGCGCGTCGCCCGGCAGGGCGGCGACGACGCGGTGGCCACCGTCCTCACGCTGACGTCCACCGGCGAGCCCGACCTCGCCGCCGCCGACCGGCGGCTCGGCACCGCGGCAGTCCCGCTCGCCGACGCGCCCGCCGCCATCGGCTCCTTCTCCTCCGAGAACGGCTCACTGCAGCTCATGCGCGGGTTCCTGTTCGCCATCTCCGCCCTCGTCATCGGCGCCTTCTTCACCGTCTGGACGATCCAGCGGCGCGGCGACGTCGCCGTGCTCAAGGCGCTCGGCGCGAGCACCGGCTACCTGCTGCGCGACGCCCTCGCGCAGGCCGTCGTCGTGCTGCTGGCCGGGGCCGGGGTGGGCGGCGCGCTCGGCGCCGCCCTCGGAGCGCTGGCCGGCGAGGCGGTGCCGTTCGTCCTGTCGCCCGCCACCACCGTCGTGCCCGTGGCCGTGATGATCCTGCTCGGCGCCGGCGGTGCCGCGCTCGCCATCCGCAAGATCACCTCCGTCGACCCGCTGACCGCCCTGGGAGCCTCCCGATGACGTTCGACTCCCTCGACCCGCTCACCACCTTGGGGGCCTCCCGATGACGCTCAAGCTCGCCGACGTCGTGCTGACCTACCCGGACGGCGACCGCACCCTCACCGCGCTCGACCACGCCGACCTCGCCGTCGCGCCGGGCGAGTTCGCCGCCGTGGTCGGCCCGTCAGGCTCCGGCAAGTCGAGCCTGCTCGCCGTCGCCGCCACCCTCATCACGCCCGACGCCGGCGCCGTCACCGTGGCCGGGCGCGACGTGTCGGGGGCGAGCGCCGCCGAACGCACCAGGATCCGCCGCGACCACGTCGGCATCGTCTTCCAGCAGGCCAACCTGCTCGCCTCGCTCACCACGCTCGACCAGCTCCTCGTCATGGCCGACCTGGCGGGGCGCCCGCCGCGCGCCGCCGCCGGACGCGCCCGCGAGCTGCTCGCCGCCGTCGGCCTGGAGGGCAAGGAGCACAAGCGCCCCCACCAGCTCTCCGGCGGCGAACGCCAGCGCGTCAACATCGCCCGCGCGCTGATGAACTCCCCCGAGGTGCTGCTCGTGGACGAGCCCACCAGCGCGCTCGACCACACGAGGGGCGAGGCCGTGGTCGCCCTGCTGGCGGGGCTGACCAGGGAGAAGGGCCTGGCCACCGTCATGGTCACCCACGACCTCGCCGCCCTCGCCCTGGTGGACACCGTCCACACCATGGCCGACGGCGTGCTCACCCACCCCTGAGCCTGGCGGCCCTCGGGTTCTGCCGGGTGACGCCCCTGGGTGCGCCGTCGTCCGGGGTCAGGCGGGCGACGCTCCTGGGTGCGCCGTCCACCGGGGTCAGGCGGGCGACTCTCCGGCGAAGACGCGCAGTTGGAGGGCGAGCGTCGCGTAGTAGCCGACGAGGGTCGTCAGCTCGAACAGGCCGCGCTCGCCCAGCGCCGCCACCGCCTCGGCGTACTCCCCGTCTGTCAGGGTCCCGTGCCGGGTCAGCGCCGCCGCCGCGCGGACGGCGGCCCGTCCGGCGGCGTCGTCCGGTTCGGGCAGCGCGCCGGAGCGCAACGCGGCCAGCTCCGCCTCCGTCAGGCCGCAGGCCCGTCCCACGGCCTCGTGCGCCTCACGCTCGAAGTCGCTGCCCCAGTGCGCGGCCACCACCAGGACGGCCAGCTCCCGCGCCCGGTCGCCCAGCGTGGAGCCGTACCGGACGGCGGCGCCCAGCGCCTGGAGCGCGCCGCCGACGGGCGGGCTGAGCAGCATGGCGTTGAAGGGGCCGCGCAGGCGGCCCTCGGCGTCGGTGAGCGCGAACGCCTGGGGCCCCGCCGCCCTCGGCCCGCCGGTGATCGCCCGGTAGACCTCCGCCTGCTCGTCGTCCAGCTCACCGGGCCTCAGCCCCGGCAGCCGACCGCCCATCGACACCCCTCGTCCCTCCCGAAAGCCTCGTGACGCGCACCCGGCGCGTGAGGAGAATATCCCGGTACGTTCCCGCAGCTCCTGGAGATCACGTGTCGCGTCGCATCACCCCCCTCGCCGACCCCGTCCCCGGCCCCGCCAGCCACCGCCTCGCCTGGCTGGCCGCCGACGCGGCAGGGGTGCCGGTGGGGTCGGCGTTCCTGCGCCTGTTCACCCGGGAGGGCCAGGACCACCTGGCCGAGCTGGAGATCGCCGTCCACCCTGCGGAGCGGCGCAAGGGCGTGGGCTCCGAGCTGCTGGAACGCGCCGTCGCGGAGGCGCGCGAGCAGGGGCGCCGGCGCGTGGTGGCCGGGACGGCGGCGGACACGCCCGGCGACGCGTTCCTCGCGGCCCGCGGCTTCGCCAAGGTCCTCGGCCTGACGTTCGCCAGGCTCGACCTGTCCCAGGCCGCCCAGGCCGCCCAGGCCGACGCTGACGCGGTCGCCGCGCGGGCGCGCCCCGGCTACCGCCTGCGCGCCTGGGAGGGCGTCGTCCCCGACGAGCTGGCCGAGACGTTCACGGCCTCCCGCCGGGCCATGGACGACATGCAGGTGGAGGACGCCGACTTCGGCGTCGTCGTCTGGGACGTCGAACGCGTCCGCGCGGCGGCCCGCGCCGTCGCCGAACGCGGCGACCTGCTGCACACCGTCGTCGCCGTGGACGAGTCCGACGGCTCGATCGCCGGGTTCACCGAGATGGTCGTCCCCGGCGACGGCGAGGGCGACGGCCGGCACTACGGCACCGGGGTCCTGCCGGAGCACCGGGGACGCGGGCTGGCCCGCTGGATGAAGACCGAGTCCGTCAGGTGGGCGCGTGAGCGTCACCCGCGCCTGTCCGGCCTGCTCACCGACACCGCCGACGGCAACGCCGCCATGCGGGCCGTCAACGACTCCCTGGGCTACCGCCCGACGCACCGCGAGCTGCGGTATCAGCTCGACCTCTGATCCCCGCCCCCGCCCCCGGACCCGTGGTCGGGGCGGGCGCGGGCGGGGTGGTCGCCGGGCGGAAGTTCTCCCTGCGGTCCAGTGCCAGCTTGGCGCGCCGGTAGCGGGCGCACCTGGCTTCCAGCTCCTCGATGGACATCCACTGATCGATCACGGCCACCAGGGTGGGCGCGCCGGCAGGGTGCGGGAGGCCCGCTTGGCGAAGACTTTCCACCCTTCCGACCCCTCCGGGAAGCCTGCGCGGTTCAGTCCTCCAGGACCTCCACGGTGCCGCGCTCGCCGTCCACCCTGATGCGCGCGCCGTCGCGTACGCGCATGGTGGCGTTGCCCGTGCCGACGACGGCGGGGATGCCGAGCTCGCGCGCCACGATCGAGGCGTGCGACAGCGGCGCCCCCATGTCGGTGACGACGGCGGCGGCGCGGGGGAACATCGGGGTCCAGCCGACGTTCGTCAGCGTGGTGACGAGGATCTCGCCCGGTTCGAGCCGGTCGCCCTCCTCCGGCCGCGAGATCACCCGGGCGACGCCCTCCACGACGCCTGGAGCCCCGGGGAAGCCGGTCACGCCGTCGGCGGGCGGCGTGGCGGCGCCGCGCGCGTCGTACAGGTCGGCGCGCCTGGCCGGGTCGGCGGCCCAGCGCACCGGGTCGAACCGCCCGACGATCAGCGTCGGGTACACCGGCAGCGCCGCGTACCGCTCGTGGGTGGCCCTGCGCACGGCGACCTTCTCCAGCGGGGCGGACGAGCCGCGCAGCACCGACAGCAGCTCGTCCAGGTAGAGGTGGAACAGGTCGTCGCCGTGGCCGGTCAGCTCGCCGGCGCGCAGCACGAACGCGCGCAGCACCCAGAAGGCGCGCATGTTCTCGGAGCGGGCCGCCTCGCGGTCGCGGACGACGCCGTTCCACCGCCGCACGCGCGCCCGCATCGCGGCCTCCTTGCGGGGATGGCGGGCGGCGAAGCGGGCCCAGGCGCGTTCCCTGGCCGCGCGCTGGCGGGCGAGCAGCGCCTCGGTGTCGGCCCGCAGGTCGCGCAGCCCCGCGAGCTGGGCGTCGATCCAGGCGGGGTCCTCGCCGGGCCTCGGGATCGACACCTCGAACTCGTGCGGCCCCCGGTGGCCGTACGTGCGGGCGAACTCGTCGCGGCTGATCTCGCCCCGGGCGAGCCGGCCGAGCCCGGTGAGCAGGCCCATGCTGGCCAGCCCGCCGTCGGCGTTGACGCCGGTCAGCATGGCCTCGGCGTCGGTGTCGCCCATCATCCGGCGCAGCTTGTCGCGGGTGAGGACGAGCGTGGAGCCGCCCTGGCGGCCGGCGGCCTCCAGCACCCTGCACGAGGTGACGACGTGCGGCTCGATCTCGCGTGCCCACAGGTCGGCCAGCTCGGACGGCGAGCCGGTGGCGGCGATCGCGGCCCGCAGTTCCTCGCAGCGCCGCTGGGAGGCCGCGAGGAAGGCGCGCATGCCCTTGAGGTTCTCGCGCACCCGCCGGCGGATGTGGACGGCCAGCGGCACCACCCGCCTGACGATCTCCCAGCGGGACAGGCCGAGCATGGGCACGTCGAGGCCGGGCGGGATCCTGCCGAAGACCTGCTCGACCGCGCCGAGCCTGCCCTGCATGCCGAGGGCTCTCGCGATGGAGAAGGTGACGCTGAGGTTCATGTAGAAGCGGCCGCCGATGTTGCCGACGAGGTCGAAGCCGGGCAGCGCGGAGGCGGACATCGCCTCGTGGATGAACAGCCGCACGAACGACCAGGTGATGGGCGTCATCACGTCGGGGATGGCCTCGCCGAGGTTGCCCGCGGTCCACAGGTAGTCGCCCTTGAGGCTGTCGTTCCACTCCTCGACCTCGGGCCGCAGGCCGGTGACGGGACGGGCCTGGACGACGGCGAACGCGCCGTCGCGCAGCGTCCACTCGACGTCCATCGGGGTGCCGTACAGCTCCTGGACGCGGGCGCCGAGCGCGGCCAGCCCGAGCGCCTGCTCCGGCGTGAGGACGGCGCGGCGGCGCAGCCCGCCGGGCACCGGCTCCTCCCTGGTGCCCCCGGCGACGCGGACCGTCATGACGGACTTGTCGCCGATCTCCTCGTGGACGACGGCGCCGCCGGAGACGACGACGGTGTCGGGCGTGACGAGGCCGCCGACGACCGCCTCGCCCAGCCCCCACGAGGCGTTGAGCACGGTCCTGTCGCGGGCTCCGGTGACGGGGTCGGCCGTGAACATGACGCCCGCGGCGTCGGCCTCGACCAGCGTCTGCACGACCACGGCCAGGGCGACGTCGTCGTGGGGGACGCCGTTCTGGTCGCGGTAGGCGATGGCGCGCGCGTTCCACAGGGAGGCCCAGCAGCGCCTGACCGCGTCGAGCAGCCCGTCGCGGGTGACGTTGAGGTAGGTGTCCTGCTGCCCGGCGAACGACATGCCGGGCAGGTCCTCGGCGGTGGCCGACGACCGCACGGCCACGGCGGCGGCCCCGTCACCGAGCGCGGCGTACGCGGCGAGGATCTCGGAGGCGAGGGCGGGCGGCAGGTCTCGGGCGGCGAACAGGGCGGCGATGCGGTCGGCGTCCCGCGCCTCGGCGGCCTCCAGGATCTCGTCCCGCATGCCGGCCACGTAGGCGCGGTACGCCTCGGTCGTGACGTGGAACCCGGGCGGCACCGGCAGCCCGGCCCGCGCCAGGCGCGCCAGCGACGCGCCCTTGCCGCCCACGGTGGCCAGGTCGGCCGCCGGGTCGTCGAGAGGGAGTACGGTCCTCACGACACACGCTCCTCAGTTCCCAGGGAGGCCGTCAGCTTGTGCGCGGCGACCTCCTCGACGGCGTCGAGATAGTCGAGGGTGGCCCGCGCGACGGCCTCGGCCTCCCCTGCGGTGGGCGTCCGGCCGCCGCCGATGGCGCGGTCGACCGTGTCGGCCAGCAGCGCGGCGATCTTCTCGTCGGGCTGCCTGGCGGGCTCGGGCACCGCGGTCGGCAGGAAGAGGAAGCCGTACAGCACGGAGCCGATGACGACGCCGAGGTCGGCGGCGGGGGCGTCGCGGACGAGGCCCAGCGCCTGCAGCTCGCGCAGGTAGCGCTCGAAGCCCGGGCCCAGCTCCAGCGCGCTCGCGCTGGTGCGTTTGCGCCGGGTGAGCTTGCCGAGCACCTCGGAGTCGGACAGCAGCACCGCCTTCAGCAGCGGCCTGCGCAGCAGCCCCAGGGCGAGCCGTTCGAACAGCTCGCGCGGGGTGGCGGGCCCGCTCGCGCGCACCTCCGCCAGCATGTGTACGCGCTCGCGCCGCAGCAGGGCGGCGAACAGGTCGTCGCGGGTGCGCCAGTGCAGGTAGATCGTGCCTTTCGCGACCCCTGCGGCCTTGGCCACGTCGTCGATCGTGGTCTTGTCGTACCCCCAGCGCAGGACGAGCTCGGCGGCGGCGTCGAGGATCCTGTGCGCCCGTTCGAGCTGACGTGCGGGATCCTGCGGAGGACGCCCAGCCCTGACCATCTGTCTCACCTCAATTGTTTGACTGAATGACAGTATTCGTTCATTTAATCCACCGCAAGACGCGACATCTTCGGTACGTCGCCCCCGGCGCCGAGAAGCGCCGTAGCCTGGAGGCCATGGCCAAGGCGTTCTGGATCGACCAGGAGTTCGACAGGGATCGTGACGGGCGCTTCGCCGTGCACGTACGCAAGAACCTCGAAGAGCTCGAGGAGTTCGAGTGGGGTGACATCGCGCCAGTCCGCTTCGCGTGCGCGGCCTGGCGGCTGGCCACGCCGCCGTCGCTCACCCCCGGCTACGTCCGCTGGGACCGCCGCGTCCTTGAGGCCACCTGCCACCGCAACACCTGGGACGGCACCCTGACCGCCCGCGTCCGCCTGGTCTCCCCGCTGCCGCAGGAGCTGACCCGCTCCCGCGCCTGGTGGCGCGACCGGGGCTGGCTCGGCTGGCAGGAGACGTTCGGCCAGTACGTCGAGCCCACCCAGCAGGACCTCGCCAGGCACCCGTTCCTGCGGGCCACGCTGCTCGTCGAGGCGCCCGTGCCGCTCGACGACCTGCCTCCCGAGCCCGAGGGCCCGCACGACGAGGTCGAGCAGAGCGCCCAGCGGGCCGTCGCCGTCCTCGTCCGCGAACTGAACGCGCTGGTCACCCCCGTGCTGGACCAGCTGCCCTGACCCGCATGGCGGGTCAAGCGCCGGGTAGCGGGCCGCCATGAGATTACCGATCGTCTCGCTGACGTTCGCGCTGCCCGCGGTTGCCGTCGTGCTCTGCGCCTCGGGCTGCGCCGCCGACCCGGCCGGCCCGGCCCGCACGGCCGAGCGGTTCCACGCCGAGTTGTCCGCCCACCGCGAGGAGTCGGCCTGCGCGCTGCTCGCCCGCGTGACCGCCGAGCAGCTGCCCGACCCCGGTCAGAGCTGCGCCGACGCGCTGCGTGAGCTGCGGCTCGACGCGGGCGGCCCGATCAGGGCCGTGAGCGTGTGGGGCGAGGACGCCCAGGTGCGGATGGCCGGCGACACCCTGTTCCTGCACCGGTACGCCGACGGCTGGCGGGTGCGCGCCGCCGGGTGCGCGCCGGTGCCCGGCCGCCCGTACGACTGCGACGTGGAGGGCTGAGCGGTGCGGACGATGTTCACGCTGACGGTGCTCGTCATCGTCTGCGGCCTGGCGTGGTTCCTGGCGATGGGGTGGTCGCGGCTGTGAGGTGGCTGAAGGACAACGCCCTGTCGCTGGCGTTCCTCGTGATGTTCGTGCTGGCGCTCGCCGGGCAGGCGGTGGCGGGCACGCTGGAGTTCAACGACCGGCAGGTGGCCGGCGGCGGCGAACCGGTCTCCGTGCCGCACTTCGTGGCCTCGTCCGACTTCGCCGTGGACGTGGCCGAGAACTGGCAGTCGGAGTACCTGCAGTTCTTCCTGTTCATCATGCTGACCGTCTGGCTCGTGCAGAGGGGCTCGCCCGAGTCGAAGCAGCCCGGCGAGGAGGGCGGGGAGTCCGACGAGCGGCAGCGCGTCGGCCCGCACGCCACCGCCGCCTCCCCCGCCTGGGCGCGGCACGCGCGCGGGCCTCGGCTGTGGCTGTTCAGCAACTCGCTGGGCCTGGCGATGGGCGCCGTCTTCCTGCTGTCGTGGCTGGCGCAGTCGGTGGCGGGGCAGGCCGCCCACAACGCCGAACGGCTCCAGGACCTGCGCGACCCGGTGACCTGGGGCTCGTACGTCACGTCGGCCGAGTTCTGGAACCGCAGCCTGCAGAACTGGCAGTCGGAGCTGCTGGCCGTGCTGTCGATGGTGGTGCTGTCGATCTACCTGCGTCAGCGCGGCTCGCCGGAGTCGAAACCGGTCGGGGCGCCCCACTCGGCCACGTCCACGGAGGGGTGAGCGGGGGCGGGCGGCGCGGTGACGACGGCGACGATCCTCGTGCCCGGCGCGAACGCGCCGCGCCGCGCGAGGTCGAGGACGCCGTACAGCATCTTCGCGACGTAGACGCCCTCCACGCGGTGGCGCGCGGCGAACCGGTCCAGCTCGGGGGTGGAGCGGGCGTAGCCGCCGAAGTGGTGGTCGAGGTCGATCGACCAGTTGTCCCAGGTCCGGCCGTACGCCGCCTGCTGGAGCGCCGCCACCTCGGCGTTGAGGAAGGCGGCCCCCTTCAGCACGGCGAAGCCGAGCGCCCGCCTGCCCTCGGGCAGCCCCGCCGCGATGCCGGCCAGCGTGCCACCGGTGCCGACGGGGCAGCAGACCAGGTCGTACCAGGCGGGGTCCTGGAACCCCGGCGGAGCGGGGATGTCGGCGGGGAGTTCCGCGCAGCCGCGCACGGCCGCCGCGTTGCTGGCGCCCTCGGGGAGCACCGTCACGTCGCCCCACCGCTCGCGCAGCCGCTCCAGCACCTGCGGCGTGTGCTTCAGCCGGTACGTCGCGCGGTCCATGTAGGCGAGCGTCATGCCGTGGTCGGCGGCGTAGCGCAGCGACCAGTTGAGCGGCAGGCGCTCCTCGCCCCTGATGATCCCGATGGTCTCGACGCCGCGCTCGGCCCCCGCCCTCGCCGCGGCCCTGACGAGGTTCGAGTACGCCCCGCCGAACACCAGGAGCCTGCGCACCCCGTCGAGGTTGTACTTGAGCTTGCGCGGCTTGTTGTCGTCGCGCATCAGGAACACCCGGACGTCACCGAGCCCTGGATCCAGGAGCTCCTCCATGGCGCTAGTCTACGGTCGGGACTTTGTTGAGGAGTGTTGGATTATGCGCGTTGTTGAAGCTTTCCGTGGCGCTTTCGGCGCCGATCCCGAGACCGTCTGGCACGCCCCCGGCCGCGTCAACCTCATCGGCGAGCACACCGACTACAACGACGGCTTCGTCCTGCCCTTCGCCGTCCCCTGGGGCGTCACCGCCGCCGTCAGCCGCCGCGCCGACTCCACCATCCGCCTCCTCTCCCTCCAGGCCCCCGGCGACCCCCTCACCCTGACCTCCCACGACCAGGCCACCGGCTGGTCCCGGTACGTCGTCGGCGTCCTCGACCTGCTCGGCGACAGGGTCCGCGGGGCCGACATCGCCGTAGACGGCGACATCCCGCAGGGCGCCGGGCTCAGCTCCAGCGCCGCCCTGGAGGTCTCCGTCGCCTCCGCGCTCAACGACCTGTACGACCTCGGCATGACCCCCATGGAGGTCGCCCTCCTCGGCCAGAAGGCCGAGAACGACTTCGTCGGCATGCCCTGCGGCATCATGGACCAGGCCGCGTCCGCCCTGTGCGAGGAGGGCAAGGCCCTCTTCCTCGACTGCCGCTCGCTCGGCTCCCGCACCATCCCCCTCGACCTGGCCTCCCACGGGCTGCGCATCCTCATCATCGACACGCAGGTCCACCACGAGCACGCCGGCGGCGAGTACGCCAAGCGGCGCGCCGAGTGCGAGTCGGCCGCCCGCAAGCTCGGCGTCCCCGCGCTGCGCGACGTCACCGACCTCGCCGGCGCCCTCGACCTGCTCCAGGGCGTCGAGCGCAGGCGCACCATGCACGTCGTCACCGAGAACCACCGCGTCGAGGCCCTCGTCGGCCTGCTCAGGGCCGGCGCCGTCACCGAGATCGGCGCCCTGCTCAACGCCTCCCACCTCTCGCTGCGCGACCAGTACGAGGTGTCCTCCCCCGAACTGGACGTCGCCGTCGAGGCCGCCGTCCGGGGCGGGGCGCGCGGGGCCCGCATGACAGGCGGCGGCTTCGGCGGCTCCGCGATCGCCCTGGTGGCCGAGGACCGCCTGCGCAGCGTCCAGGACTCGGTGACCTCGGCGTACGCCGAGCGCGGCTTCCAGCCCCCGCGCTTCCTCCCCGCGACGCCGGCCAGAGGCGCCCACCGCCTGTCCTGACCGGCCGCCGACGACCCGGGGGCGGCGCGGCGCGGAGGCCCGTCGAGGTGCTGGGGCGGATTGTCGGAGCGCTTCGCTAGCGTCTCCGCATGGCGAACTTCGTACTGGTGGCGGGCGCCTGGCTCGGAGCGTGGGCCTGGGACGACGTCGTCCCCGAGCTCCGCGCGGCCGGCCACGGCGCGCACCCCCTGACCCTGTCCGGCCTGGCCGAGAAGCGCGGCGTGCCCGCCGGGCAGCAGACCCACGTCCACGACATCGTCGCGGAGGTCGAACGGCTCGACCTGGGCGACGTGATCCTGGTCGGCCACAGCTACTCCGGCATCCCGGCGGGTCAGGCCGCCGAGCGCATCGGCGACCGGCTGTCACGCGTGGTCTTCGTCGACGCGAACGTGCCGGTCGACGGCGAGTCCTTCGTGTCCGTCTGGCCCGAGGGCCGGCCCGCCGTGGAGGCGTCGATCGCCGAGCACGGCGGCTTCTGGGCGCCGCTCACCGCCGCCGACTGCGCCGGCCAGGGCCTCACCGACGAGCAGATCGCCCGCGTCGTCGGCGGCTCCACCCCGCACCCCGGCGCGTCCCTCACCGAGCCCGCCGTGCTGGAGCGCCCCCTGTCGGAGCTCCCCGCCACGTACGTCAAGTGCCTGCTCGACGGCGACGAGCCGTCCCCCGACGTGGCGAAGCTCCTGACCAGCGAGCACTGGCGCCTGGAGACGATGGACACCGGCCACTGGCCCATGTTCTCCGAGCCCCGGCGCCTGGCCCGCCTCCTCCTCGCCCAGCCCTCGCACTGACCCCGGGGCCGCCAGGCATCAGGAGCCGGAAGGCACGGGCAGGCGGAGGCCGAGGGTCGAAGGCGCGGGCGCGCGGAGCCCCGACGTCACAGAGCCGGGAAGCGCGGGGGGCGGCGCTCCAGGAAGCTCGCCACCCCCTCCTCGAAGTCCGGGCGCCGGAACGACTCCAGCATCTCCTTCGTGGCCGCCCTCGCCGCCTGCTCCAGGCTCGCGTCCCAGTCGTGCCACACCTGCCGCTTGATCACCGCCATGGAGGCGGGCGAGCTGTGCACGGCCAGCTCCTTCGCGTACGCCCGCGCCTCCCCCAGCAGCGCCTCCCCTGGCACCGCCCGGTTCACCAGCCCCAGCTCGTACGCCTCCCGCCCGCTGAACACCCGCCCGGACAGCAGCACGTCCATGGCCCGCTGCTGCCCCATGACGCGCGGCAGCACCCACGACAGCCCGTACTCCGCCACCAGGCCGCGGCGCGGGAACGCCGTGGTCCACTTGGCGTCCTCGGCGGTGAACACCAGGTCGCACACCAGCGCGTGCACCATCCCCAGCCCGGCGCACGCCCCGTTGACCGCCGCGACGACGGGCTTCCTGATCGTCGTCGGGAACGTGTTGGGCCGTGGGTCGGGCTCCTCGTCGTACTCGCCGGTCTGGATCGCGGCGAGGGTCGCGAAGTCCGCCCCCGAGCAGAACCCCCTGCCCGCCCCGGTGACGACGATCGCCCTGACCTCCGGATCCCGCTCCGCCTCGGCCAGCAGATCGAAGTACCGCCGCCCCATGGCGCCCGTCCACGCGTTGAGCGTCTCGGGCCGGTTGAAGGTCAACGTCAGAACCCCTCGATCCACCGAGGAGAGAACGAGCTCACCCATGCCCCAACAGAACCATGTTCTGTCCAGCGAAGGCAACCCGCGGCGAGCGCCCGTTCCCCAGGTCGGCCGCCTAGTCAGACGACAGGACCCGGCATTCGGGTCAGGGGGCGGAATGTCATCGCGGTCGAGTCCGCCAGGTTGTAGATCGTCAGCCGGCCGCCGTCGAAGACGAAGTGAATCGCGATGTCTCCGTACTGCGGATCCGAGGGTTCCCATTCGAGCAGGGCGACGTCCAGCAGCGTCCGCCCGACGAGCCGCTCCAGCCTGCGCGGCCCCTTGCTCCGCCAGGTCAACGCGAAGCAGGAACGCTCGAGCGGTTCACGGACGTCGACGCCGCCCCACGTGATGGCCACCTTGTCGAACTCGCGATGGCAGATCTCGACCTGGCGCCCCTCGAAGTCGAGGATCACCGGCCCGTCCTCGAACCAGGTGGTGCGTCCCTCTCCCCACAGGAGCCAGCGCCGCGCGCCTTCCGCACGTGCGGGCGAGCGTCCCCAGGGGGAGCCGCGGCGGCGGCGCCGACACGGGTGCGGACGGCGCCGCGGCGCGTACGGGCGGCGCCGTCACGGCCTCTGCCGGGCCTGGCTCAGGCTAGTCCGGGCGGGCTCCCCTCACAAGATCACGGAGGGTCAGTGGTGGTGGACGTAGGCCGGGGTGAGGGTGCGGGTGTCGTAGTAGCGGTGGAAGACCGGGGTGGCGCTGCCCGACAGGGGTGGCACGATCCACGACCAGTCCGCGGGGCAGGCGCGGCCCGCCTTCTCCTCGCGTTCCAGGTGCTTGAGGAAGCGGCGCGACTCGGTGTGATGGTCGGCCATCGTGACGCCGGCCCGCTCGAACGAGTGGAGCACGGCCACGTTCAGCTCCACGAGGGCGCGGTCGCGCCAGAGGCTGCGTTCGGTGGTGGTGTCCAGGCCGAGGCGTTCGGCGACGAGCCCCAGCTGGTCGTAGCGGTCGGCGTCGGCGAGGTTGCGGGCGCCGATCTCCGTCCCCATGTACCAGCCGTTGAAGGGGGCGCACGGGTAGCAGACGCCGCCGATCTCCAGGCACATGTCGGAGATGGCGGGCAGGGCGTGCCAGCGCAGCCCCAGTTCGGCGAACCACGGGTACGCGGGGTGTTCGAGCGGCACCTCCAGCACGGCGTCGCCGGGCAGGGTGCACAGCAGGGGCGCGCCGAGGGCGTCCTGCACGACGAGGGGCAGGACGTCGAAGCGGCCCCGCCCGCCCTGCCAGCCCAGTTTGACGGCGGTCTCGGTCAGCTGGACGTTGCGGGGGTCGCCGACGATCTCGCCGTCGTCGGCGCGGTATCCGGCGTAGCGGATGAGCTGGTCGTTGAGGATGCGGGGGGCGGGCAGGCCGGGGGTGTCGGGGGCGAAGACGGTGATCGTGGGCCTGATCCTGCCGTCGTTGGTGGCCTCGCGCAGGTGGGCGACGCACTCGACGGCGACGCCCTCGGCGGAGGTGACCTGCCTGCGGTCCCGTACCTTGAGCGAGCGCCAGTAGAGCCGCCCGATGCAGCGGTTGCTGTTCCGCCAGGCCACGCGGGCCCCGAACTGCAGCTCCTCGTACGTGTGGGTGTAGGTGCCGGTCTGCGCGACCTCTCGGGCGACGTCGCGCAGCCGGGCGTGGAGGTTCCCCGTGGCGGGGTTCTCGGCGTGGAAGAGCCTGAGGAAGCGCTCGGCCTCGCGGAGGTCGGTGACCCGTCCGGCCGCGGACTGCGCGGGCCGGGCGTCGAAGGGACTCAGGGACCTGATCCAGGTACGCACGCAGCAACCATTCCGTCGGCGGATCGCCCCGCCGGTTCCGGGCCGGCGAAACGTCCTGGTGGCGGCGTCCCTCTCCACGCCGCGCTCACGGCTTCCCGCGGCTGCCGTCCGGCGTGGCGCCGGGCGGCCGACTCCCATCCTGAACCCAGGAAGCGCCCCTTGTCCCGGCAAATGGAAAATCGCGTGACCTTACGGTTACAAATCGCGATAAAGCCGGTCGATGGCCCGCCCCTGTGACTCATCTCACGAACCCGATCTTGCACACCGCCCGGCGAGGCAGGCCGAGGGCCGAGGCCGAAACGTGATCGGAACCGCGCGTGCCGGAAGGGCCCCAGGAAGGACGCCGGCCGGGCCGGCAGGAGACTCCGGCGAAGGCCCGCACCCCAGCGTGACCAGGGATTTCGGGGCGCACATGACGAAGCCCCCTTCCCAGGGGAAGGGGGCCTCTGTGGTGGCTCCCGCGATAGGACTCGAACCTATAACCTGCCGGTTAACAGCCGGCTGCTCTGCCGTTGAGCTACGCGGGATCGACCGTTTGCGCTGTTCGGTGACCCTTTCGGGCCCTTCCGTCGGGCGCAGGAATAGATTAGCGCACTCAGAGAGTGCGTGTCGCATCGTGAGTGGGGTAGGCCCGGAGACAGCGGAGGTGCAATATGCGTTATCGGATGACATTCGCCATCGGGCTTGCTGTCGGGTACGTCCTGGGCAGCAGGGCCGGGCGGGAACGGTACGAGCAGATCAAGCGCACGGCGCAGCGCGTCGCGGACAACCCGAGGGTGCAGCAGGCCGCGGGCGTGGTCGGGGCGCAGGCGTCACGGCTGGCGGGAATGGCCAGGTCGCGGGTGGGTGGCACGCTCCAGGACAAGATCCCGTTCCTGGGCGAGAAGAGGCAGCACCCTGACGCGGGGACCGGCTGGCCTGAGGAGGACCTCGCGGAGCGGAGCACCCGCGAGACCGGCATTCCGTACTGACCAGGCGCGTCCTCCTCGGGCCCGGCCCTCGCCCCCGGCGGCGGCCGGGCCCGCGCCGTGCGCGGCCGAGGCCGGCGACGCCGCCTTGCGGCCGGGGCGGGCCCGGACGCCGCGCCGAGGCCGGCTCACCGAGGTCACACCCCCATGCTGCGGCGTACGCCCTCCAGGGCCTGTTCGGCCTGGGCGCGCAGGCCCGGGTCGCGGGCGTCGAGGCCCTCGTCGAAGACGAGGGTCCACCCGAGGACCTCCCCGCCGGGCCGGCGGCGGGCGACCAGCCGGACGCCGCCCCGCCCCGGCAGGTTCACGTGCTTGTTGACGACGATCGTGGCGTTCACCCGCTCGCGCAGCGTCTCCGGCAGCATGCGCGGCTCGGCGATGCGCTCGGTGTGCCGCGCGCCGTCCATCGTGCTGAGGCTGAGCCCGTCCTCGTCCCAGGACGCCTTGTCCACCTCCTCGTACGGCACCCTGGTGCCGTCGGAGAGGTACAGGGCGAGGGTGGTGGCGACGACGTGGCCGCCGCCCGAGGAGGCGAAGGTCAGCACCCGCTCCCCCGGCTCGGTGGCCAGGGATTCGCGCACGTCGGCGGGCAAACGGCGAAAGATGCTCATTCGTCAACGGTATCGGCGAGCAGGTCGAGGGTGAGCGCCGCGCTCCAGGAGAAGTCGCGGCAGCCGCGCCCGCTGCCGTCGAACGGGTCGAAGCACTCGCGGAAGCCGGACTGGCGGACGAGCCTGAGCGTGGCGCCCGCGAGCTGGGCGCCGAGCTGGTGCAGCGCGTGCGCGTCGGCGGCTCGGCGCAGCAGCCAGTTGGTGTTGACCCAGGAGGGGCCGCGCCAGTAGCGGGTGCGGTCGAACTGGGGGGCGCGGATCTCGCAGCTCGGCACGGGGTAGCCGGTGGCGCCCATGAACCGGGCGGACTCCAGCACCTCGACGGTGGCGCGGACCCGGTCGGAGGGCAGGCCGGGGTCGAGCAGCGGCCCGAACCCGCCGACGGTGCACACCCTGATGAGGCGTCCGGTGCGCAGGTCTCGGGCGTGGAAGCAGCCGTCCCAGAGGCGGTCGAGGAGGGCCCGCCTGATGCGTTCCGCCTGCTCGGTGTGGGGGGCGGGGTCGGCGCGGGCGAGCGGCGCGAGGTCGGCCATGGCCTGGCAGGAGGCGAGCCAGACGCCGTTGAACATGGGGTCCTCGACGGCGAACGGGTGCTCGTCGCGCAGGTACTCGGGCCGGTAGCCGGAGTCGCGGTAGCTCAGGGCGAGCCTGACGTAGCGGTCGTGGGCGCTGTCGGGGCGGCGCTGTTCGAGGTCGGGTTCGCGGTGGCCGTGGCGGAGCTCGGGGAGGGCGGCGAGCGCGTCGTCCCAGGCGGGGCTGTCCTCCATGCCGGACTCCCACGGGTGGACGATGGCGGCCAGGCCGTCGCCGCCGAGGTCGCGGGTGGCGGCGAGGTGGGCGTGCTGGGCGGCGAGCGCGGGGTAGACGTGCCTGACGAACGCCGCGTCGCCGGTGTGCCGGTACAGCCACCACAGGGCCAGGGCGTGCAGCGGCGGCGCGGTGAGTCCCGAGGTGAGGACGCGCGGCGCGGAGGGGTTGTCCTGGGAGCGCCACACGGACGGCCCCGGGAAGTACGCCTCGCGGGTGTGGAAGACGATGTGCGGGATCATCCCGTTGGCCCACTGTCCGCGCAGCAGGCTGGTCAGCTCGTCGCGGGCCCGGTCGGGCCGGTGCCTGGCCAGGCCCATGACGACGAACGCGGAGTCCCAGCTCCACTGGTGCGGGTACAGGCCGGGGGCGGGCACGGTGCCCGTGCCTGTCCAGTTCGCGTCGAGCACGGCGAGTGCCTCGCGCCCGAGCGCGGCGTCGTCGACGGCCGGCCGCCCCTCCATCTCATCACTATGCCGCGTGAGACGGCTTCACGCCATGTCCTCCGGAATCGTCCAGATAAATGCCTCTCAGCTGCGCTTGGCCCACTTGGTCAGCAGCATGACGCCGAGGGCCACGGCGCCGATGACGAGCGCCCACTTGAGGAGCGTGAAGATGAAGCCCACGAGCGGGCCGAGCAGCATGAACGCGACAATGATCGCCGCGATGGCCAGAAGAATGCGTCCCATGTCCTCGACGCTAGACGACGCGTTAAGCGGTTTGCAGGCGAGCAGGGGTTGAATCAGGGACAACTCAGGGCCTACCCCGACTCTCCGGAACCTAGTGGTCAAGCCTCCCGTTGAGGGGGTAAGACACGGGGCATCGGGGGCCCTCTTCACGGGGAGCGTGATGAGCCTGGGACCACCCATGAGCAGGGAGGGCGCCGAGCACGCCCTGCGCGCTCGGGCCGACGAGCGCGACCGCATCTCGGGCGACCTGCTCGATCTGGAATCGCACACCACGTACCAGGTGCTCAAGAGTGCCTCGTTACGCGGGGAGACGGCGCGGCGCTGGAGCGAGGCGCAGGCGGCGCTGGCCGCTCTCTGGCTGCTCAACGACGCCTACCGGGCGGTGCTGCGCGAGGCCGAACGGGTCAGGGGCACGCGCGGCAGGCTCGGCGACAGCCAGCTCGCCGAGCTGACCGAGCTGCTGGCCGGGGAGTCGGTCGTGCTGCGCGCCGCCGCCAAACCGGTCGAGCAGCGCTCGCTGCTGCCCCAGGCCGACGAGCGGCTCACCCTGGACGAGGCCGTCGCCAGGATGGACGGCGCGTTCCGCCTGGTCACCTCCGCGCTGACCGCCATCGACGACGTGTGGACCGCCGCCCTCCCCCGCCTCGACGACGCCGACCGCGAGATCCGGGCGATCCGCGACCTGGAACGTGAGCTGGGCGAGCGGGTGGACCTGTCGGCCCGCGAGTCGGAGCTGCGGCGGACCCGCGCCGACGTGCTGGAGGACCCGCTCGGCGCGGCCGCCGGCCCGCTGCTCCCCGGCCTGGGCGAGCTGCTGGCGCTGCTCGGCGAGGTGCGCGCCGAGCTGGAGCAGGCCATCGCCGTCAAGCGCGAGTACGCCAGGAGACGCGAGGACCTGGTGGCGGCGCTCGACCGGGTCAGGGCCGCCGAGAGCGAGGCCAGGCTGGCCCACGGCGCGGTCGTCGTCAAGATCGCCCTGCCGCCGCAGGCGCAGCCGCGCGGCCGGGCCGAGGAGCTCGCCGCCGAGCTGGCCGCGCTCGACGTCTCCGCCGACGCCTGGCTGTCGCGGTCGAGGAGGCTCGCGGCACTCGAGGCCGAGACGGTCAGGGCGGCCGACCAGGCGCACGCCGCCGCCAGGGCGCTGTACGGACTGGTGGCCAGGCGCGACGAGCTGCGCGGACGGCTCGGCGCCTGCCAGGCCATGGCGGCGCGCAGGGGGATGGCGGAGGATGCGGAGGCGTCCCGGCTGTTCGACCAGGCGCGGGCGCTGCTGTGGACGGCCCCCTGCGATCTGACGAGGGCGGCGCGGGCCGTCGAGACGTACCAGCGCGCTATCAACGGAGGTGGCAGATGACCCGCTGCGCGCAGCCAGGCTGCACGGGCACCATCGACGAGGGCTACTGCGACCTGTGCGGCTCGGCCGCGACCCCGGTGTCAGGTGGCCCCGCGTCCGGGGCGTCCCCGGCCCCGAGCACGGGCTCCCCCAGCGCGCCCGCGCCGCAGACCCAGCCGGTGAGCAGGGGCACCAGCTCCCCGGTGAGCAGCGGCCGGTCGCGGGCGGGCGTGCTCGGCACGCTGGCGGACCTGCCGTCGGTGCCCTACCGCGACCCGGCGGGCGCGATCATGGCCGACCCGCAGGTGCCCGAGGAGAAGCGGTACTGCGCCAACCCCGACTGCGGCAAACCGGTGGGACGCTCCCGCGAGGGGTTACCCGGGCGCACCGACGGCTTCTGCCCGCACTGCCGCACGCCGTACTCGTTCACACCGAAGCTGCACAAGGGGGACCTGGTCGCGGGCCAGTACCGGGTGCTCGGCTGCCTGGCGCACGGCGGCCTCGGGTGGATCTACCTGGCCGCCGACGAGAACCTCGACGGCCGCTGGGTGGTGCTGAAGGGCCTGCTCAACACCAAGGACGCCGAGGCGCTCGCCGCCGCCGAGGCCGAGCGCAGGTTCCTGACGACGGTGGACCACCCGAACATCGTCAAGATCTTCAACTTCCAGCGCTCGAACGGCCTCGACTACATCGTCATGGAGTACATCGGCGGCCAGTCGCTGCACGAGCTGCGCCGCAAGGGCCCGCTGCCGCTGCGCGAGGCCCTCATGTACGGCAGGGAGATCCTGCAGGCGTTCGCCTACCTGCACGAGCAGGACCTGGTGTACTGCGACCTCAAGCCCGCGAACGTCATCAGGGTGGGCAGGCGGCTCAAGCTCATCGACCTGGGCGCGGTGCAGCGCGCCGGATCGCCGCCGGGCACGTCGTGGGCCACGGTCGGCTACCACGCGCCCGAGCTGGATTCCCGGCCGTCGTCCGTGGCCTCCGACCTGTACACCGTGGCGAGGACGCTGGCGGTGCTGACGATCCCGTCGTTCAGCCCGGCGAAGGGCGGCGTCGCGGCGCCGCTGCCGCAGGACTGCGGCGACGAGTCGTACGGGCGGCTGCTGCGCAAGGCGACCGCCCACGACCCGGCGGCGCGGTTCCAGAGCGCCTGGGACATGGAGGAGCAGCTCGTCGGCGTGCTGCGGGAGGTCAGCGCCCTGGAGGAGGGGGTGCCGTACCCGGCGCCCTCGACGCTGTTCGGGCCGGAGCGGACGGCCGTGGGCACGGCGCTGTCGGACGACACGAGCGTGGTGTTCGACCCGCTCGACCCGGCGGCGGTGCCGGGGGCGCTGCCGGTGCCGCACGTCGATCCCGCCGACCCCGCGGCGGGCGCCCTCGCGGGCCTGCTGGGCGGGTCGGGGGCGGACCTGGTCGGGCAGCTCGCGGCGCTGCCGCAGACGGCGGAGACGAAGCTGATGCGGGCCAGGCTGCTGGCCGAGGAGGGCGCGCAGGAGGCGGTGACGGCCCTCGACGAGCTGGACCGCGAGCTGCCGGGCGACTGGCGGGTCCTGTGGTACCGCGGCGTCCACGCGATGGCGGCGGGCCAGGCGGGCCAGGCGGCGCGGCTGTTCGACGCGTGCGTGTCGGAGCTGCCCGGCGAGCAGGCGCCGAAGCTGGCGCTGGCCTTCGCCCTGGAGTGCGCGGGCGGCCCCGCCGCCCCGTGGTACGAGCGGGTGTGGCGGACCGACCACGCGTACGTGAGCGCCGCCTTCGGGCTGGCGAGGACGGTCCGGCTGGCGGCGCTGGACGAGGTGCCGCGCTCCTCCAGGCACCGGGTGGCGGCGCAGGCGGCGCTGGTCGCCTCGGTGGCGAGGCGGCCGGGCCCGGCCGGGGTGACGTTCGACGACCTGCTGGAGGCGGCGGGCCGCCTGGACGGCCTGGCCGACCTCGACCCGCGCCGGCGCGACCTGCTCACCGCGGAGCTGCTGCGGCGCGCGCTCGACTGGCTCGGGGTCAACCAGCCGCCGCCGGGGGCCCGGCTGGCGGAGGCGTACTTCACGGAGGCGGGGCTGCGCAGGCAGCTGGAGAAGATCTTCAGGAGGCTGGCGGTGTCGGCGCAGACCCGGCAGGAGCGTCACGCGCTGATCGACCAGGCGAACGCCGTGCGGCCGAGGACGTGGCTGTGATCTGCCCGATGTGCGAGGCCTCCGTGGAGGCGACCCACCTCTACTGCGAGGCGTGCGGCCACGCGCTGTCGGCTCCGGTCTGCGCCTCCTGCGGCGCGGCGGCGGTGGACGCCGACGGCTACTGCGAGCGCTGCGGCCTGCGCCAGCCGACCGGCAGGGACCACGCCGAGATCGTCCTCGACGGCGGCGCGGCGGGCGTGACCGACAAGGGGCTGCGCCGCGCCCGCAACGAGGACGCCATGGCGCTGGTCTCCTCGGGCGGCAGGATCGTGACGGTCGTGTGCGACGGCGTCGGCAGCTCGCCGCGCGCCGACGAGGCGTCGGCCGTGGCGGTCGAGACGGCGGCGGGGGCGCTGGCCAGGGGCATGCCGACGGAGGAGGCGTTCGCGCTGGCCGCGCGCGCCGTGGCCAAGCTCGGCACGTCGGTGGACGACGCACCGGCCTGCACGTACGTGTCGGCCGTCGTCGAGAACGGCACGGTGACGGTCGGCTGGGCGGGCGACACGCGCGCGTACTGGCTGCCGGGCGGGCACCTGCTGACCGAGGACGACGCGGCGCCGACCGGCGAGATCACCGCCTGGCTGGGCGCGGACGCGGGCGACGTGGCCCCGCAGGTGCGCGTCTACGCCCCGCGCGCGCCCGGCCTGCTGCTGGTGTGCAGCGACGGCCTGTGGCGCTACCTGCGGGGCCACACCTTTCCCGCGACGGATTCCACACCTCCCATCGAGACGGCCCGCGCGCTGCTGCGCCACGCTCTGGAGAGCGGCGGGCAGGACAACGTGACCATCGTCCTCATCCCCCTAGGAGACGCGCATGGGTGAGCAGCCCACGTTCAAGCTGGAGATCGACCAGAACAAGTACCTCTCCCTGGACGGGCGCGAGGTGCACGCCATCCTCACCGTCGGGTCCACCGGGGAGGCGGTGGCGCAGGCCGGGCCGTCCGAGGCGGCCGAGGTGATCATCGTGGACACGTCCGGGTCGATGAGCGGCGGCAAGATCCGCGAGGCGCGGCAGGCCGCCGCGACCGCGGTGCAGGCGCTGCGCGACGGCGTGTACTTCGCGGTGGTGGCGGGCACCGAGTCGGCCAAGGTCGTCTACCCGGGCGGCACCGGCATGGCGCGGGCCTCCGCCGCCACCCGGGCGGAGGCGGTGCGCGCGGTGAACCGGCTGAGCGCCCACGGCGGCACCGCCATCGGCGAGTGGCTGAAGCTCGCCGGCCACCTGCTCAGCGGCCACCCGAACGCGATCAAGCACGCGCTGCTCATGACGGACGGCCAGAACAACGAGCGTCCCGACGTGTTCGCCGGGGTGCTGCGGGCCTGGAGCGGCACGTTCGTCTGCGACAGCCTCGGCGTCGGCGACGACTGGGTGCCCGCCGAGCTCCGCAAGATCGCCGAGGCGATGCTCGGCACCTTCGACTTCGTCAGGAACCAGGCGGACCTGCCGGAGTTCTTCCGCAGGCTGACGCAGGCGTCGATGAGCAAGACGCTCGCCGAGCTGTCGCTGCGCGTCTGGGTGCCGCAGACGGCCAAGCTGAAGTTCGTCAAGCAGGTCTCCCCCACGCTGCTCGACCTGACCGGCAAGCGCGCCGACGTCAACCCGCTCACCGGCGACTACCCGACCGGCTCGTGGGGCGCAGAGGAGCGCGAGTACCACCTCTGCGTGGAGGTGCCGCCTGGCCAGGTCGGGCAGGAGATCCGCGCGGGCTGGGTGAAGCTGGTGCGCCCGGACACCCAGGAGGTGGTGGCCAGCGGCAACGTCCTCGCCCAGTGGACGGACGACCTCGCGCAGTCCACGCGGATCAACCGCAAGGTGGCGCACTACACCGGGCAGGCCGAGCTGCACGAGCTGATCCAGGACGGCCTGAGCGCGCGGGCGGCGGGCGACGTGGAGGGCGCGACCGCCCGCCTGGCCAGGGCGAAACAGCTCGCGGCCGAGTCAGGGCGCGAGGACACCGCGCGGCTGCTGGAGAAGGTGGTCGAGGTGGATCCGGCGACGGGCACGGCGAGGCTGCGCAGGAACGTGGACAAGGCCGACGAGATCGAGCTGGACACCGGGTCGGTCCGCACCAGCCGGCTGCGCAAGGACGGCGTCTGATGGCCACCTGCCCGCAGGGCCACGCCTCGGGGGCTGACGACTACTGCGACGTGTGCGGCACGCAGATGGCGTCCCTGCCGGCGGCCGGGAGCGCGCCGCGGCCCTCCGCCCCCGCCGGGCCGTCCGGGCCGTCCGGGCCGTCCGGGCCGTCCGGGGCGTCCGCGCCCGCCGAGGAGTGCCCGGTCTGCCGCACCCCGCGCGCCGGGCTGTTCTGCGAGCTGTGCGGCCACGACTTCACCGGCGCCGGCGGGCCCGTCCAGGTCACCGGCGCC
Organism: Nonomuraea pusilla; assembly: GCF_900109355.1. Classification (GTDB taxonomy): domain Bacteria; phylum Actinomycetota; class Actinomycetes; order Streptosporangiales; family Streptosporangiaceae; genus Nonomuraea; species Nonomuraea pusilla. The sequence continues at coordinate 344,749 of NZ_FOBF01000006.1, read as the reverse complement.
CGGTGGGAGGCGGTCACGGCGGCCGACCGCGCCTACTACGACAAGGTGATCGCCGAGGGCGGCCCCGACGCGCACGCCGTCGCGTTCCCGCCGTACTGCCCCGAGCGCTCCTTCGCCCTCTCCGGGGAGCAGGTGCGCGTCGGACGGCGCAGCAGGGCGAGGAACCTCCAGCCCGAGATCGACCTCTCCGGCCCGCCCGAGGACCCCGGCGTGTCGCACCTGCACGCCGTGCTGCTCGCCCAGCCGGACGGCTCGTGGCTGCTCGTCGACCCCGGCTCGGCCAACGGCACCCAGGTGAACGGCAGGCCGGTCACGGTCAACGTGCCCGTGCCCGTCGGGCCGGGCGACCGGATCCACCTGGGCGCCTGGACGGTCATCACCATCAGGGAGGGAACCCCGTGACCATGGTGCAGGCCCGGGTCGCGAGCCCGCCGGCGCGCCGCAGCGTGCCGGGCTCCATCCGGGTCATCTCCGGCATCACCGTGGCGTCGCTCGCGCTGCTGTTCGCCGCGCTCGCCGTCGGCGGCGTGAGCGCCCGCGACGGGCTGCGGGTCATCGGCCGCGACGCCGGGCCGCAGGTCGTCGCCACCGCCGGGCTGTACTTCGCGCTGAGCGACATGGACGCCCAGGTCGCCGACGTGCTCGTGCTCGGCAGGGCGTACGAGCAGCAGCGGCGGGCCGCGCTGGCCAGGTACGACGAACGCCGCCTCGAAGCCAACCGGGCGCTGCTGAAGGCGTTCGAGCTGTCCGGCGACAACCCGGCCGAGCGCCGCACCGCCGAGTCCCTGCTCGACGGGCTGGGCCGTTACGAGCGGCTCGCCGGCCAGGCGCTGCTGCTGAACGAGCGCTCCTCGCACGAGCCGGGGCCGCCGCCCGACGAGGTGGTGCGCACCTACCGGCAGGCCACCGACCTCATGCGGCTCGTCCTGCTGCCGCAGGCCTACAACCTGACGCTGGAGAACGGCACGATCGTGCGCCGCACGTACGACGAGAAGGCGGTCGTGGTGCCGCTCGTGCGGGTCGCGGTGGTCGTGGCCGGGCTGCTGGCGCTCGCCTGCCTGGTGTGGCTGCAGGTGTTCCTCGCCAGGCGCTTCCGCCGGGTGTTCGGCCCCGCGCTGCTCGCGGCCACCGTGGCGACCCTCGTCGCCCTCGTCGCCGGCGTGGCGGTGCTCGGCCAGGACCAGGAGGCGCTGCGCCGCGCCAAGAAGGCCGGGTTCGACTCGGTGCTGACCGTGGCGAGGGCCAGGGCCATCAGCACCAGCATGCAGGGCGACGAGAGCCGCTACCTGCTGGACAAGGAGCGGGCCGACACCTACGAGCACACCTTCCTCGACAAGTCGCTGGCCGTGCTCTACCTGGAGGCGGGCAACCTGTCCACCTACCACAAGGCCGTGGCCGAGCGGTCGTCGAAGGCGCTCGGCCTGCTCGGCCCGGAGCTGGCCGCCCGCGACGGCCAGGCGGTGCTGGAGACGTACCGCGGCTTCCAGGCGGCCGACACCGAGTTCCGCCGGCTCGTCGCCGAGGGACGGAACGCGGACGCGGTCGCCGCCAGGCTCGGCCCGGTGCGCCAGGCGTTCGACGCCTACGACCAGGCGCTGCTCGTCATGTCCGGCCGGCACGAGAACGTGTTCGAGCGGGCCATCGACACCGGCGAGAGCTCCCTCGACAACCTGTGGCGGCTGCTGCCCTTCGCGATCGGCGGGATCGCCCTGCTGATGTTCGCCGGGGTGTGGCCACGACTGAAGGAGTACCGGTGAGACGGGCGCTGGCAGTGGTGCTCGCCCTGACCGCGCTGGCCGCGTCGGCCTGCGGGGTCGGCGGCGGCGAGACGCTCCTCGACAAGGACACCGTCGTCATCGGGGTGCGGCCCGACCTGCCGCAGGTCGGGTTCCGCACCTCGCGCGGCACCTTCGAGGGCTTCGACGTGGACGTGGCCGCCTACGTCGCCAAGAAGCTCGGCAAGAAGGCGGTCTACCGGGCGGTGCTCGCGGCCGACCGGGAGAAGGTGCTCGTCGACGGGCAGGCCGACATGGTGCTGGCGACGTACACGATCAGCCAGGACCGCAAGGCGAAGGTGCTGTTCGCGGGGCCTTACCACATCTCGTACCAGGACATCCTGACGCGGCCTGGCGAGCAGATCCGCAACGTGCGCGACCTCAGGGGGCGCACCATCTGCAACGTCAAGGGGTCGAACGCGGCCGACCGGGTCGTGGTGGAGCGCGGCATCGCGGCGCGGCTCGCGCCGTTCGACGACTACGCGGCCTGCCTGTCGGCGCTGAAGGGCGGCAAGGTGGACGCGGTCACCACCAACGACGTCATCCTGGCCGGGCTGGCGATCCGCGACGGCTCGGGGCTGCGGCTGGCCAACGCCCAGTTCAACGAGCAGCGCACGGGCGTCGGCCTGCGCAAGGGGGACGTCGCCGGCTGCGAGGCGGTGAACCGGGCGATCACCGACATGTACCAGGACGGCACCGCCTCCCGGCTGCTGCACAAGTGGTTCGGCTCGGCGGGGCTGGACCTCAGCACGATCGCCGTGCCGCAGTTCGAGGGCTGCTCCTGAGGGTTGGCGCCTGAAGGGCCCGGGCCTGGTGGCCCGGGCCCTTCCGCCCGCAGGCGTCAGTCGAGGTAGTCGCGCAGCATCTGGGCCCGCGTCGGGTGGCGGAGCTTGGCCAGGGTCTTCGACTCGATCTGGCGGATGCGCTCACGCGTCACGCCGAACTCCCTGCCCACCTCCTCCAGGGTCCGCGGGTGACCGTCGGCCAGCCCGAAGCGGAGCTGGATGATGCGCTGCTCGCGGTCGGACAGCGTGGCCAGGATGTCCTCCAACTGGTCCTGCAGCATGATGAAGGCCGCGGCCTCCATCGGCACCACGGCGTCGGCGTCCTCGATGAAGTCCCCGAGGTCGGAGTCCTCCTCGCCGATCGGCGACTGCAGCGAGACCGGCTCCTGGGCGATGCGCTGGATCTCCACCACGCGGTCGACCGGGAGGTCCATCTCCTTGGCGATCTCCTCCGGCGCCGGCTCGCGGCCGAGGTCCTGGTGGAGCTGGCGCTGCACGCGCACGAGCTTGTTGATCGTCTCCACCATGTGCACGGGGATGCGGATCGTGCGCGCCTGGTCGGCGATCGCCCTGGTGATCGCCTGCCTGATCCACCAGGTGGCGTAGGTGGAGAACTTGTAACCCTTCGTGTAGTCGAACTTCTCGACGGCCCTGATGAGCCCGAGGTTGCCCTCCTGGATGAGGTCGAGGAAGAGCATCCCGCGGCCCACGTACCGCTTGGCGATGGACACCACCAGCCGGAGGTTGGCCTCGATCAGCCGCTGCTTGGCGCGGGTCCCCTGCCAGACGAGCTCCCTGAACTCGGGGAAGGCCAGCGACGAGACCTCGTTGGCCAGCTTGTCCTCGGCGAACAGGCCGGCTTCGATCGACTTGGCGAGCTCCACCTCCTCTTCGGCGGTCAGCAGGGGCACGCGCCCGATCTCCCGCAGGTAGATGCGGACCAGATCGCTGGTCGGCGCCCGCTTGCCCACGTCTTCCTCATCGGCGCGGGTGGTCTCCTCGTCGCCCTGGGGCTCGAGGACCTCCACGCCGTTCTCGGCGAGCATCCGCACCACGCGCTCCAGCGCGTCGGACGGAAGCTCGGACCGGTCAAGCGCGGCTGCGACGTCATCGACGGTTACGCTCCCGCGCTCCCTTCCCTTCGCGACGAGGTCCGCCACCTGATCAACCGATGGCGGTCCGCTTGGCAGCACCGATGCACCCACGGGAGACAGTCTGCAGTATTGGTTCCATCAAATGGCAGACCCATTTTTGTCACCGAAGGTAAGACCACCGCCCTTACCGAATTGAGATCCATAAAAGGTTTGGCCGGAGTTTGATCAGGAAAGTAAAGCCAATTACGCGAACCTGTTTCCCGCGCCCGGAGAGCCCCCCGGCCGGACGCGCCCCTTTTCCTGCCCGGACCGCCCCGGAGATCACCGCCGCACGGCCCGGGATTCCCGCTCGGCCCCTCGGAAACGCGGCCTGACAACGACGCCGAACTGTTATCAACCGCCGGCGTGGTAGACCCGTCCCGAGCGGGGCGCGCGATAGGTCGAGACCGTCCGCGCGGTGCCCGCCGCGACGTCCACCGCGACCGTCGTCACCAGGCCCGCCCGCTCCGCGCGCACGGTCACCTCGTCCGCGCCCGTCCAGGTCGCGGCCACCGGCACGACGCCCGCGGGCAGCGGCACCCGCGTCACCTGCGCGCCCGAGGCCACGTCGTACACCAGCACGCCCGGGTCGTCGCCAGGCACGTACACGGCGAGCCTCCTGCCGTCGGCGGCCAGCGCCGCCACCTTGCCCTCCGCGCCGTCCACCGGCAGGTTCGCCCCCACCACCTGCGGCGGGACGACGCGACGCAGCGTCCTGCCGCGCAGGTCGGCGACCACGGCCTCGCGCACGTCGTACCCCCGGACGAGCAGCACCTCGCCGCCGTCGCCGCTGAAGCCCACCGTCCACGCGCCGGAGGCCGCGGGCAGCGTGCCCGCCTTCCTGCCGGTCGCCGTGTCGAAGACGCGCACCCGGTGTTCCCCGTCGTTGGGGACGTAGGCGAGCTTCCCGCCGTCCGGGGAGAGCAGCAGGCGGGTCTCGTCCACGCCGGCCTCGTTCCTCGGCTGCCGCACGCCGCCCACCGCCCGCGCCCGGCCGTCCGCGCCGCGCACGACCAGCCGCCGGTCCTTCTTCCTGAAGTACGCCACCCTGCGCCCGTCGGCGCTGACCGCGACCGGGACCGCCCCCTCGTCCGACGACGTGTCGCCGAGCGTCCGCGCCGACCCGTCAGCGCGGACGAGCCGCAGTGCCGGGCAGGCCCGTCCTTTCTCGCAACTTTTCTGAACCGCATAACGGATCACACCGGCCTGCGCCGCCGCCGGGGCCGCCGTCGCCGAGAATGGCAGCATCACCACGGGAAATACCGCGACCGCCGCCGCCCATTTGCTGATCATCGCTTCTCCGGCACTCCGCTGTGAATGGTGTATTCGTCGATCCGCCTGGCCGATCCGGTGGCGGGGTCGAGCGCGTAGATCCACGTGCTGGACCTGCCCTCCTCAGCGACGCTCTCCGTCGCGACCAGTTCCAGCCGGCCGCCCGGCCCCCACCGCAGCGACGGCCAGAGCCGCTTGGGCCGCACCCGCCTGGCCGGGCCCGTCCACGCCCCCGCCTCCAGGTCGTACGGCCGCAGCCCCGACGGCAGGCCCTCGGCCGTGAGCGACAGCGCCAGCACCGTGTGGCCGTCCGCGGCCAGCGCGAGCGCCGTGCCACGGGCCACGACCTGCTGCGGCGGCGTGGCCGACACCGAGGAGCCGTCCAGCGCGTGGGCCACCACCTTCACCGTGTTGTCGCGCTCGGCCCGGGTCGCGAGCACCTCGTCGCCGTCGGCGCTGAAGCCCAGCGGCACGTTCCCGGCCGGGACCTCGGCCGCCCGCTCGCCCGTCGCCACGTCCACCACCAGGCTGGGACGCTTTCCCGTGCCGCCCTCGAAGACCACCAGCAGGCGGGCGCCGTCGGCCGAGAGCGTCAGCGCGACGTTCCGCGTGCCCACGCCCTTGCCGTACGCGGCCAGCACCCTCGGCTTCCCGCCGGGCGCCTTCCTCACCACCACCCGGCCGTCGCGGGCGCGGACGTAGGCGACGGCGCGACCGTCGGCGCTCACGGCGAACGGCGCTGGAGAGTCCTCCACCTCGTCGGCGCGCGAGCCGTCGGCCCTGGTGGCGTACCTGGCGGCGTCGCGGAACGGCACCCACCGGCCGTCGCGCAGCAGGAGGTGCCAGGGGGCGCCCTTGCACGGCATGAAGTAGTCGGCGCCGCAGTTCGGCAGGTACGCCTCCCTGACGGTAGCCCCCTTCGGGAGCCAGGGCGCCTGGACGGTCAGGGGAGGCTGTGCGGCGGCCGCCGGCGCGGCGGAGAGGGCCAGGGCGAGCACCGCCGCCGCGCAGGCCGTGATCTTGACCTTCATGCCCGGGTTAGACCGGCCCCCGGCCGCAAAGGTTGATCACAAAAAGGTCACGCAGGAAAGAGCCGGACAGACGGCGGTCGCCGTGCAGGAGCAGAACGGCAGGCGCAAGGGCCGGCGTCTCCACGCTTCCCGGCCAGCCACCGGCCGCGCGGTCAGCCAGCGGCCGCGCGGTCAGCCAGCAGCGGCGGGGTCAGCTGCCGGCCGTGCGGCCAGCCACCAGCGGCGGGGTCAGCTGCCGGCGGCGCGGTCTCTCAGGACGCGGCGCTGCTGCTCCAGGGCCACCAGCTCGCCGAACAGCCGGTTGTACTCCTGCTGCTCGTCGACCGGGTTCAGCCGCTGGATGCGGGACTTCACCTGGGCGATGGCCCGGTCGACGGCGATCGCCTCGATGGCGGCCAGCATGGCGCCCGCGTACCGCTCCTCGGCGTGCGCGTCGGCCTGGATGGGATCCACCGCGAACCTGGTGACCAGCGTGCGGGTGGCGTCGTCGTGGGCGTGCTCCAGCAGCCGGTCGACCCACTCGCGCCCCCCGGGACCGGCCGACCCGGCGCCGCCGGCCGCCGCCACCACCTGCTGCAGCGTCACGTGGTCGGGCGCGGTGAACGCCTGCGCGTCGAGCGCGTCGAAACGGGGCCCGAGCAGCGCCGGACGCTGCACGGCCAGCTTGAGCAGCTCGCCCTCCACCCGTACGGCGGGATCGACCGGAGCCGGGCGCGGCGCCTGCCGGGGACGGCCCTGCTGGGCGTGGCCCGCCTCGGCGATGCGCTGCATCACGAACCGCTCGTCCATGAACCCCAGCCAGCGGTCGAGGTCGATGGCGTAGCGCTTGCGCAGGCCGACGTCCTTGATGCCGGCCACGATGGGGGCGGCGGCGTCGAGAGCGGCGATCTTGCCCTCGTTGCTGCGCAGGTCGTAGCGGGAGATCGTGCTGCGGATGGCGAACTGGAACAGCGGCTCCCTGCTCGCGATCAGGTCGCGCACGGCCGCGTCGCCCTGCTTGACGCGCAGGTCGCACGGGTCGAGCCCGTCGGGCTGCACGGCGACGTACGTCTGCGTCACGAACTTCTGCTCGTCGGCGAACGCCCGCAGCGCCGCCTTCTGCCCGGCCGCGTCGCCGTCGAAGGTGAAGATCACCTCGCCGCGGAACTCGGCCTGGTCGAGCAGGAACCGGCGCAGGATCTTGATGTGCTCCTCGCCGAACGCGGTGCCGCAGGTGGCGACCGCGGTGGGCACCCCGGCCAGGTGGCAGGCCATGACGTCGGTGTAGCCCTCGACGATGACGGCCTGCGCCCGCTTGGAGATCTCGCGCTTGGCCAGGTCGATGCCGTAGAGCACCTGGCTCTTCTTGTACAGCGGCGAGTCGGGCGTGTTGAGGTACTTCGGGCCGTCCTCGGCGTCGTTGAGCTTGCGCGCGCCGAACCCGATCACGTCGCCCGTCGCGTCGCGGATCGGCCAGATCAGCCGCCCCCGGAACCGGTCGATCGGGCCGCGCCTGCCCTCCTTGGCCAGGCCGCCCTTGACGATCTCGGCGGCGGTGAAGCCGCGGGCGAGCAGGTGCCGCGCCAGGGAGTCCCACTCGGCGGGCGCGTAGCCCACCCCGAACAGCTCGGCGTCGGCCCGCTCGAACCCGCGCTCCGACAGGAAGCGCCGCCCGGGCGCCGCCTCGGGCGCGAACAGCTTGGCGGCGTAGAACTCGGCCGCCGCCTTGTGCGCCTCGATGAGCCGCGCCCGCTCGCCGTGGTCGCGCCGCGGGACGTAGCCGCCCTGCTCGTACTGCAGGTGCACCCCGGCCCGGGCGGCCAGCCGCTCGACCGCCTCGCCGAAGGTGAGATGCTCGATCTTCTCGACGAACGTGATGACGTCGCCGCCCTCCCCGCAGCCGAAGCAGTAGTACATGCCGCGTTCGGGGGTGACGTTGAAGGAAGGGCTCTTCTCATCGTGGAACGGGCACAACCCCTTGAGGTTGCCGCCGCCGGCGTTGCGCAACTGGATGTGCTCGCCGATCACGTCGGCGATGGGGGATCGCTCGCGTACGAGCGCGATGTCGACGTCACGGATGCGGCCAGCCACGCGGCGAGTCTAATCCGCCCCACCGACTGTTCTCCGCCCCTCTCCCTCCCGGCCGCCTCACGGAGGGGGAAGCCCGAGGTTGCCCAAGGGTGTCTAAAGGGGGAAACGGGTGATGCGGGAGCCCCCGGTCGGCTAGAAAGGTAAAGGCTGTCGGTGGATGTGGTGACACGGGTGGAGATCATGCGATCGGGGCATATCGGACGTTGGGTGGCCGTGGCGGGCGCCCTGCTGGTGACCGGCGCCTGCGCCCCGGCGAACGGGGCGTCGAGCGTCGCCGCGCCGTCCACGCCACCGTCCTCCTCCTCTTCCCCCGGCGGGTCACCGGACGCCACGCCCGTGCCGTCCCCCGAGCAGCAGGCGGCCGAGCAGCCGCCGAAGGGCGACGACCCGGTCAGGGTGCCGCCGCCGAAGCTGTCGAAGTTCACCTACACGTTCCCCGTGCGCGGCTGCTCGACGACCTACCAGCGCAGGCTGCTCACCCTGCCCAAGACCACGATCTGGGCGGCCAAGGGCTGCGCCTTCGTCGCACCGGTCGGCGGCGTCGTGGACGAGGTCAACATCAAGAACAGGTGGAAGCCGTCCACGGACGTCGGCGCCGACCGCGAGGGCAGGTTCGTCACGGTCCTCGGCGACGACGGCGTGCGCTACCTGGGCGGGCACCTCGACTCGGTCGCCGACGGCATCAGGCCGGGCGTGCGGGTGAAGGCGGGGCGCCTGCTCGGCCGCGTCGGCAACTCCGGCAACGCCCGCGACACCGCCCCGAACCTGTACTTCGCGATCTCCTGGAAGGCCGGACCGTCCTTCTGGTGGGTGCGCAGGGGCATGGTCGAGCCGTGGGACTACCTCGACGCGTGGCTGTCGGGCAACCGCACGTTCTCGCCCAAGGAGGAGACGCTGGCGCTGCGCGCCAAGGTGGGCGAGACGCCGCGCTGCTCCGTGCAGTGCGCGTCGAGGACGGCGCCGCAGCCGAGCAGGACGCCCAGGCGGCCGTCGCGGCCGTCGTCGCCGGAGCCCACCGTCAGCTCCGACCCGACGGCAACGTCGTGGGGTCAATGACCCTGCCGGACCTGATGAGCTCCTGGATGTCGTCCACGACGTCCCAGACGTTGACGTTCATGCCCGCGACGACCCGGCCCCCGCGCAGCCAGTACGCGATGAACTCCAGGTCGTCCACCGACCCCCGGTAGACGACCTGGTCGTGGCCCGCCACGTCGCCGGAGAACTCCATGCCCAGCTCGTACTGGTCGGTGAAGAAGTACGGCACGAGGTCGTAGGTGACGTCCATGCCGAGCATGGAACGCGCGGCGGCGGGGCCGCCGTGCAGGGCGTTGGCCCAGTGCTCGACCCGCAGCGGACGGCCGTAGAGCGGGTGGAACGGCTCGGCCACGTCGCCCGCGGCGTGGACGTCGGGGTGCGAGGTGCGCAGCGCCGCGTCGGTGAGCACGCCGCGGCCGACGTCGAGCCCGGCCTCGCGGGCGAGCCCCGTCTCGGGGACGACGCCCACGCCGACGACGACGAGGTCGGCCTCCAGCCGCTCGCCGGTGTCGAGGAGGACGGCGTTCTCGCCGATCTCGGCGGCGGAGACGCCGAAACGCAGGTCCACGCCCTTCGAGCGGTGCAGCCGGGCGAAGACGTCGCCCAGTTCGCGCCCGAGCGCGCGGTGCAGGGCGGTGGGCTCGGGTTCGACCACGGTCACGGCCCGGCCCGCCTGGCGGGCCGCCGCGGCCGTCTCCAGCCCGATCCAGGACGCGCCGATGACGACGACCCGTTCCGCGGTCGTCAGGCGTTCCCTGATGGCCTCGCTGTCCGCGACGGTGCGCAGGTACAGCCCGGCGCCGGGCAGCCGCCTCGGCGTGGCGCCCGTGGCGAGGAGCAGCCTGTCGTACGGCTGGACGGTGCCGTCGGCGAGGGCGACGACCCGTTCGGCGAGGTCGAGGCGGGTGGCGGCGACGCCGGTGTGCAGTTCCACGGCGTGGTCGGCGTACCAGCCGGACTCGTGCACGAAGATGGCCTCACGCTCGCTCCTGCCCTGCAGGTAGCCCTTGGACAGGGGCGGCCGCTCATAGGGGCGTTCGTCCTCGGCGCCGATCAGCACGACCTCGCCGTCGAAGCCCTCTTCCCGCAGCGTCTGAGCGGCCTTGGCCCCCGCGAGGCCGGCGCCGACGATCACGTATCTCGCCATGGGCGCAGTATGCGACGCCTGGGGTCATCGGGAAAGCAGGCGACGCCATGCCACGGCGGACGTGTCGGTGAGCGACGCGATCTGGTCGATGACGACGCGGACCCGGGCGGCGTCGTCGCGCGCCTGCAGGTAGGCGGGGCGGAAGGCGGGTTCGAGGGTGCGGGGGGCGCCGAGGGTGATGAGCGACGCCAGTTCGGCGATCAGCTCCCGCTGCCTGGCCTGGGTGGCGTGGTGGTCCTCGGTGGCCATGACGTAGTGCGCGGTGATGCCCTTGAGCAGGGCGCACTCCAGCCTGATGGCCCGCGGGACGACCAGGTCGGCGCGGTGCCGCGAGCCGTACGCCTCCTTGGTGGCGGTCTGGGCGGCGCGGCAGAAACGGCCGATGAGCCCGCTGGTGAGGGCCTTCAGCCCGGCCAGGTCGGCGAGGGTCGCGTCGAAGTGGTGCGGCCAGAGCGGGTCGGCGAGCAGCTTGGCGAAGACCTCCTCCAGCTCGCCGGGGTCGGCGTCGGGGGCGTACCAGGTGCGGGTGATCGCGCAGACCTGGCGGCGCTCCTCGGGCGACTGCAGCGCCTCGGGGGTGACGTGGCCGGAGTGCAGGGCGTCTTCAAGGTCGTGGACGGAGTAGGCGACGTCGTCGGCCCAGTCCATGATCTGCGCCTCGAAGCTGACGCGGCCGTCGGGCGCGCCGTCCCTGATCCAGGTGAAGACGGGCAGATCGTCGTCGTACACACCGAACTTGGGCGAGCGGTCGCGGGTCCACGGGTACTTGACGGAGGCGTCGAGGACGGCCCTGGTGAGGTTGAGCCCCGCGCTGGTGCCGTCGTCGGCGAGCACCTTGGCCTCCAGCCTGGTGAGCAGCCGCAGGCTCTGCGCGTTGCCCTCGAACCCGCCGCAGGAGGCGGCCAGCTCGTTGAGCGCCACCTCGCCGTTGTGACCGAACGGCGGGTGGCCGAGGTCGTGGGCCAGGCAGGCGGTCTCGACGAGGTCGGGGTCGACGCCGAGCACGGCGCCCATCTCCCTGCCGACCTGGGCGCATTCGAGCGAGTGCGTGAGCCTGGTGCGGGGGATGTGCTGGCCGCCGCCGACCGCCTCGATCGGGCCGACGACCTGCGTCTTGGCGGCCAGCCTGCGCAGCGCGGCGCTGTGGAGCACGCGGGCCCTGTCGCGTTCGAACGCGCTGCGCTCGGGGTTGCCGGGTGGTTCCGGAACCCAGCGGGCGAGGTCGTGCTCGGTGTAGCGGGCCATACGTTCAGCGATTTTATCCAGTTTCGGGTCTCCGCTAGGGTCGTGCCTCCCGAGAACCCCCCTTCCCCGGGAGCCCTCCCCCATGACCACAGCGTTCCGAGCGGTCCTCGCCTTCGCCCTGCTCGCCGGCTTCTACGTGCTGGTCGGCCTGGTCCTCGGGGCGGCGGTGTTCTTCGACGTCCTGCTCTTCGTCGACTTCCACGCCCGCGGGGTGCAGGTCGCGATCGTGCTCACGCTGGCCGCGGGCGCGCTGGTGCGGGCCCTCGTGATGGTCGGACGGCTCGGCGGCGGCGAGCAGCCGGGCGTGGCCGTGGGGCGCGAGCACGAGCCGGTGCTGTGGCAGACGGTGGAGGAACTGGCCCGCCGCGTGGGCACCGCGCCGCCCGACGAGATCCGGCTGGTGGCCGAGGTGAACGCGGCCGTCTCGGAGGAGACGCGGTTCCTGGGGCTGCGGGCGGTGCGGCGGCGCATGTTCGTCGGGCTGCCGCTGCTGCAGACACTCACCGTGGACGAGGCACGCGCCGTGCTCGGGCACGAACTCGGCCACTACAGCGGCGCGCACACCCGCCTGGGCGCGCCGGTCTACCGGGGCAGGGTGTCGCTGGTCGCGACCGTGCGGAGCCTGGACGACCACCCGTTCATCCGCCGCCTGTTCACCCTGTACGCCACGCTCTACCTGCGGGTGTCGCAGGCCGTGTCGCGGCGGCAGGAGCTGGAGGCCGACGCGATGGCGGTGTCGATCGCGGGCCGGCGGGCGATGGCGGCGGCCCTGCGGAAGATCGAGGCCGCGGCGCTCGGCTGGGACGTCTACGCCTCCTCCTACCTGTCGATGGCGGGGCTCGGCGGCGCGCGGCCGGCGTCGGTGTTCGGCGGGTTCCACGCGCTCATGAGCGACCCCGGGCGGCAGACGGAGATCTCGCGGCAGGCGGCGGAGCCGCGCGAGGTCTCACCGTACGACTCGCATCCGAGCGTGGAGGAGCGGCTGGCGGCGATCGAGCGGCTGCCGGAGCCGCCGCTGACGCCCGACCCGCGCTCGGCGCTGGCGCTGCTGCGCGACCCCGACGTGGCCGTACAGGCCGTGGAGCAGGCGATGTGGACGCCGGAGGCGCTGGCCACGCTCCGGCCGGTGCCGTGGGAGGAACTGGTCGCGGAGGGGATGTTCCACGGGCGCAACGAGGAGGCGCTGCACGACCTCGCGGTCGCGGGCGGGCGGGTGATGGGCACGGACCTGCCCTACCTGGACGCGGCGTTCGAGGCGATCGCCAGGGGGCGGCAGGCCGAGCTGGAGGCCCGGCTGCGCGAGCTGGGCTGGAACCCGTCCGAGACGCTGCTGGCCGGGGTGCTGGGCCAGGCGCTGGAGGGGGTGCTGGTCCGGCTGGGGCAGGCCCGCTGGACGCTCTCGTGGTCGGGCCCGGCCAGGCTGCTGTTCGGCGACGGCGAGGAGGTGGCGCTGGACGCCTACGCCGCCCAGATCGCGGCCACCCCCTCTGCCGTCGCGGGGCTGCGGCGCTGGCTGGGCAACCTGGGCATGCGTCCCGACTTCGTGCCCCTCCAGGCACCGGCCGGGCCGGCGCCTGGGCCGGTCCCGGGTCAGGCCGGAGGGCCGGTGGCCTCCCCAGCCTGACCCGTGCGCCGGTCAGCGGGTGCCGGTCAGCGGGTGTCGGAGTCGTTCTGCTCCAGTGCCGCGCGACCGGCCTCCAGCCGGGCGACCGGGATGCGGAACGGGGAGCACGAGACGTAGTCGAGCCCGACCTCGTGGCAGAAGTGCACCGAGTCGGGGTCGCCGCCGTGCTCGCCGCAGATGCCGAGGTGCAGGTCAGGACGGACGGCCCGGCCCTCCTCCGCGGCGATGCGCACCAGCCGCCCCACGCCCTCCCTGTCGAGCGTCTCGAACGGCGAGACGCCGAAGATGCCGAGGTCGAGGTAGCGGGAGAAGAACGCGGCCTCGACGTCGTCGCGGGAGAAGCCCCAGGTCATCTGCGTGAGGTCGTTCGTGCCGAAGGAGAAGAACTCGGCGGCCTCGGCGATCTGCCCCGCGGTCAGCGCGGCCCGCGGCACCTCGATCATGGTGCCGATGAGGGCCGCCACGCCCACCTCCTCAAGGATCTTGACGGCCTCCTCGCGGACGGCCTCCAGCTCCTGGACGGCGGCGACGAGCGGGATCATGATCTCGGGCCGGGCGCCGGGCACCTCCTTGGCGGCCTGGGCGATGGCGCGCACCTGCATCGCGAACAGGCCGGGGATGACCAGGCCGAGGCGCACGCCGCGCAGGCCGAGCATGGGGTTCTGCTCGTGCAGCCGCTTGACGGCGGCGAGCAGCCTGCGGTCCTTGTCGGAGGCGCCCTCGGTCGCGACCTTCACCGACAGCTCGACCAGGTCGGGCAGGAACTCGTGCAGCGGCGGGTCGATGAGGCGGATGGTCACCGGGTTGTCGCCCATCGCCTGGAAGATCCCGATGAAGTCGGACTTCTGGAGGGGTTCGAGCGCGTCCAGCGCGGCCTGCCGCTCCTCGTCGGTGGACGCGAGCACGAGGTCCTCGACGAGCTGCCTGCGCTCCCCCAGGAACATGTGCTCGGTACGGCACAGGCCGATGCCCTGCGCGCCGAACCTGCGGGCCCGCGCGGCGTCCTCAGGCGTGTCGGCGTTGGCGCGCACCTTGAGCCGGCGCACCTCGTCGGCGTGCCGCATGATCCGGTCGACGGCCGTGACCAGGCCGTCGGACGGCTCGGCGCCCTCGAAGTACTCGACGACCGCGGAGGCCACCACGGGCACCTCGCCGAGGTACACCTCGCCGGTGGTGCCGTCGATGGAGATGACGTCGCCCTCGGAGACGACGACGCCGTCCGGCGCGGTGAACCGGCGCTCGGAGGTGGACACCTCCAGCTCCTCCGCGCCGCACACGCAGGTCTTGCCCATGCCGCGGGCGACCACGGCGGCGTGCGAGGTCTTGCCGCCCCTGCTGGTCAGGATGCCCCTGGCGGCGATCATGCCGGACAGGTCGTCGGGGTTGGTCTCGCGGCGTACGAGGATGACGTCCTCGCCCTGACCGGCCAGCTCCACGGCCCGCTCCGACGAGAACACCGCCTTGCCCACCGCGGCGCCCGGCGAGGCGTTCATGCCCTTGGCGATCTTCTTCTTCCGGGCGCCGCCGTCGAAGCGGGGGAACATGAGCTGGGCGAGCTGGCCGCCCGTGACCCGGGTGACCGCCTCGTCCATGGTGATGAGGCCCTGGTCGACGAGCTGGGTGGCGATGCGGAACGCGGCGCCCGGCGTGCGCTTGCCGACGCGGGTCTGCAGCATCCACAGCTTGCCGCGCTCGATCGTGAACTCGATGTCGCACAGGTCCCTGTAGTGGTTCTCCAGCGTCTCCATGATCTGGAGGAGCTCGGCGTACGAGCGCCCGTCGATGCGCTCCAGCTCCTGCAGCGGCATGGTGTTGCGGATGCCGGCGACGACGTCCTCGCCCTGGGCGTTCTGCAGGTAGTCGCCGTACACGCCCTGCTGGCCCGACCCGGGGTCACGGGTGAAGGCCACGCCGGTGCCGGAGTCGGGGCCGCAGTTGCCGAACACCATGGCGACGACGTTCACGGCGGTGCCGAGGTCGGCGGGGATGCGCTCCTGACGCCGGTAGAGGATGGCGCGCGGGGCGTTCCAGGAGTCGAAGACGGCCATGACGGCCAGGCGCATCTGCTCGCGGGGGTCGGAGGGGAAGTCCCTGCCCGTCTGCTCGCGCACGATCCCCTTGTACGTCTCGACCAGGCCCTGCAGCTCGCCGGCGTCGAGGTCGGTGTCCTGGCGGCCGTCCTTGAGCGCGTCGAGGGCGTGCTCGAACAGCTCGCCGTCGATGCCCAGCACGGTCTTGCCGAACATCTGGATGAGCCTGCGGTAGGAGTCCCAGGCGAAGCGGTCGTTGCCGCCCGCCTGCTTGGCGAGACCGCGGACGGACTCGTCGTTGAGACCGATGTTGAGGACGGTCTCCATCATCCCGGGCATCGAGAACTTGGCTCCGGAGCGGACGCTGACCAGCAGCGGGTCGTCCGCCTGGCCGAGCTTCCTGCCCATGCCCGCCTCGAGCGCCTCCAGGTGCGCGGCGACCTCGTCCTCGAGCCCGTCGGGCACCGTACCCTGCGCCAGGTAGTGACGGCAGGCCTCGGTCGTGATCGTGAACCCGGGGGGAACCGGCAGCCCGAGGTTCGTCATCTCGGCGAGGTTCGCTCCCTTGCCGCCGAGCAGGTCTTTGAGATTCCTGTTGCCCTCGGTGAAGTCGTAAACGTACTTGGCCACCACAGCTCCAATCAACGCCTCTAGGTGGGACTCTACCGGCGAAAATCATGACGAAACTGCACTCATGGGTTAAGAGACTGTTTCCCCAGGTAGGCGGCAGCTAAGAGGTCTAATCCACTTATTTCCCGTGGGGGGATCGAATGGTTTATACCAATTGGTGTAAACCAATTTTGGAGAAAGATTCGGGCAGCTCCGGAATCACCGGGGCGATGCCCGAGAACCGGCTTCCGGGGAGCCGCTCCACGCCGACTGCCGCCCGGGGCGCGGCCTTCCGGAGCCGTACGAGAACCACCACAAGCCCGCGCCCGACCAGGATCCCGGCCCCACCCGAACCGAAGAAACCAAGCTCCGGGCACCACCCGAACCGAGGCACCGAGCCGCCCCGGAAGGCACACCGCCGCACCGCCCGAGCCGAAGGCGGCGGGCCGTCCCGCCGTCCGAGGCGGAAGGAACCGAGCCACCGCGCCGCCCCAGGCGAAGGAACCGGGCTGTCGGCGTACACAGGGGAGTGCACCACCCGGTACACGCGCATGAGATGTGGGACTCCACAGCGCCGAAGCCACCTGACGGCCGGCCGGCTCGTGCCTCGCCCCCCGAGACCGGGGGTGGCCCCGGCACCCTCAGCTTCTGAGGCGCGGAGCTCCCTGGGTTCTGGCGCACTCACTGCTCACCGGGGAGCGACAGCGCGCCGCGACGAAGGCGCCGGATCACGGGCGTCGCGGGCGGGCGTCGCCGACGGAAGGGGCGGTGCGGCAGGCCGATACGCCCGCCGCCCCGCCCAGCGCCGCCTCGCGCCGCGCCGCCTCGCGCCGTCGGCCGTCAGGCGGTCGTCAGGCGGTCGTCAGGCGGCCGGGGCCAGTTCGGCGGCGTGGTCGGCCGCCCACTGCGTGAGCGTCCGGCCCTTCCTGCCCGTCACCTGCTCGAACGTGGGCGAGACCGACGGCGGCTCCTCGGCGTACTCGGCCTGGTAGCCCAGGATGAACTCGGCGATCTCCGCCGGGAACCCGGCCTCGATGTAGGCCCGGCGAGCCTGCCCGTACGTCAGCCCCTCGAACGCGATCGCACGGCCGAGCCCCGCGCCGATCGCCTCCGCCTGCTGCCGGTGAGTGAGCGCCTCCGGCCCGGTCAGGTCGTACGCCCGGCCCGCGTGGCCGTCCTCCAGCAGGGCGATCGCGGCGACGTCGGCGATATCGGCCTCATGGATCGGCACGCCGACGCCGTCGGGGTAGGCGTTGCGGACCACGTTCTCCCTGCGGATGGACTCGCCCCAGACGTCCAGCTTGTTGACGGCGAACTCGCCGGGCCGCACGTGGGTCCAGGCCGCCCCGGACTTCTCGACGACCTGTTCCACCGCGTGCAGCACCTCGTAGTGGCCACCCCGCCCGGTCGTGACGCCAGAGCTGGTCAGGGACACGATCCGGGCGACCCCGGCCGCCGCGGCGCGGCTGACGAAGGCTTCCGCGAGGTCGGCCGCGTGCTCTGGATCGAAGATGCCGGGGATGAGGAACACGCCCTGCACCCCGTCGAACGACAGGTCGCCCGGACGGTTCAGGTCACCCTGCACGATGTCGACACCGCCGTGCAGCCCGGCGGCCTCCGGGTTGCGGGTGAGCGCCCGCACGGGCCGTCCGGCCGCGACAAGCCGATCGACCACGTGCCTGCCCACGGCGCCGGTCGCTCCGGTCACGAGGATGGTCATGGAGAACCTCTCTCTGTGAAACGAACGATGGGTGCGGGCCCGCTGCCGAGGACAGTAGGACAGGTCCTGCCGACCTCGCACATGGAACGTTCCCACCTGGGCGTTCGCGGCCGTTCGATCGGAGGTCTCAAGGGCAAGGGTTACCGGGTCGACTCACTGAAGCCGTCGGACATCGGCACGCAGGTCGCGCACCAGTTCGAGGAGCAGCTGAAGCGGACAGCCCTGAGCGACGACATCCCGGAGAAGGGCATGCGCGACGGGGAGTACTTCATGCCGCACCTCGCGCCGGCCATGGCCAGGCAGTACGCGACCAAGGAGATCAAGGCGGCCCTGGACGACCTGGAGTGCGGCAGAAACTTCTACGCCGCGTACGAGCCGAGGAACAAGGAGATCAGCGAGCGCGTCACGCAGCTCTTCGGAGGAGGACCGCTGTGACGCCGGCTCCACCGCCCCGTGGACGCCCTGGGCCGCTGGGCGACGCGGACGGCGACGCCCAGCGGGCTGCGTCCGCCGTTGCGGTAGGACGGGCGTAGGAGCCGCACGCCTCGTTCGGCGAGGTAGGCGCCGAGCTGGGCGGAGACGTGGCCCTTGCCGGCGGTGATCAGCAGGCCGGGCCGTTCGGCGAGCAGGTGCGGGTCGTGGCCGGGTACGGCCGTCAGGACCTGACGTTCACCCAGCTCGGGAGTGGCGAGGGCCCAGGTGAAGGGTGTTGAGGTCTGTCTTCACGAACCGATCCTCAACACCCTTCGCCATGCCCGCAGCCTGGACTAAGGAATTACTCGCCTAGTCGTTCAGGTGCCGGCGCAGGTACTGCTCCACCTGGTCGATGGAGATGCGCTCCTGGGCCATCGAGTCGCGCTCGCGGATGGTCACCGCGTGGTCCTCGAGGGTGTCGAAGTCGACGGTGATGCAGAACGGCGTGCCGATCTCGTCCTGGCGGCGGTAGCGGCGGCCGATCGCGCCCGCGTCGTCGAACTCGACGTTCCACCGCTTGCGCAGCTGGGCGGCGAGGTCGCGGGCCTTCGGCGACAGGTCGGCGTTGCGCGAGAGCGGCAGCACCGCGGCCTTGACCGGGGCGAGCCGGTGGTCGAGGCGCATGACGGTGCGCTTCTCCATGACGCCCTTGGCGTTGGGCGCCTCGTCCTCGGTGTAGGCGTCGAGGAGGAAGGTGAGCGTCGCCCGGTCGACACCGGCCGCGGGCTCGATGACGTAAGGGATGTAGCGCTCGCCGGTGTCCTGCTCGAAGAAGCTGAGGTCGACGCCCGACGCCTTGGAGTGGGACGTCAGGTCGAAGTCGGTGCGGTTGGCGACGCCCTCCAGCTCACCCCACTCGGAGCCGGTGAAGCCGAAGCGGTACTCGACGTCGACCGTGCGCTTGCTGTAGTGGGACAGCTTCTCTTTCGGGTGCTCGTAGAGCCGGAGGTTGTCCTTGTTGATGCCGAGGTCGGTGTACCAGCGGTAGCGCTCGTTGATCCAGTAGTCGTGCCACTCCTCGTCGGTGCCGGGCTTGACGAAGAACTCCATCTCCATCTGCTCGAACTCGCGGGTGCGGAAGATGAAGTTGCCCGGGGTGATCTCGTTGCGGAACGACTTGCCGATCTGGCCGATGCCGAACGGGATCTTCTTGCGGGCCGACTGCTGCACGTTCTGGTAGTTGATGAAGATGCCCTGCGCGGTCTCGGGGCGCAGCCAGGCCAGGCCCGACTCGTCCTCGACCGGGCCGAGGAAGGTCTTGAGCAGGCCGCTGAACTGCCGGGGCTCGGTGAAGGAGCCCTTGTTGCCGCAGTTGGGGCAGGTGACGTCCGCCAGGCCGTTCTCCGGCTCCCTGCCGTTCTTCTCCTCGTACGCCTCGACGAGGTGGTCGGCGCGGAAGCGCTTGTGGCAGGACAGGCACTCGGTCAGCGGGTCGGTGAACGTCTCGACGTGGCCGCTGGCCCGCCACACCTCGGGAGCCAGGATGACCGAGGAGTCGAGGCCCACCACGTCGTCGCGCGACTGGACCATCGAGATCCACCACTGGCGCTTGACGTTGTTCTTGAGCTCGACGCCCAGGGGGCCGTAGTCCCACGACGCGCGCAGACCGCCGTAGATCTCGCTCGACGGGTACACGAGCCCGCGGCGCTTGGCGAGGCTGACGATGGTGTCCATGACGTCTGTGCGTCGTGCCATGTTGGTTGCGTCTCTTTCCGGCTGGAGGTCGGCGAGGATTATCGGTGAGATCCCAGCTTAGGGGACGCGGGAAGGGCTTCGCGCGCGACTATTGCAACGCCCTGTCCTGGGTGTAGACGTCCTCGAACGCACTGGGTTCGTTGAGCATGAGAATCATCAGCGGATACATCGCCATCCGGGCGGCGGAGAGGGCTCTGCGGTAGAAACCGGCGCCCTCCCACTCGCTGACCAGGGCCCACAGGTTGGGCTCGTCCACGGAGCGGGCCAGCCGGCCGCGCAGGTAGCCGGGCTGGGCGGCGAGCGTGTCGAGGGTCGCGTGGGCCTGCTGGGCGAACTCCTGGGCCTGGGCCTCGGGGACGGTGTATCGGATCACGGCGAGCACGCGACCAGCCTAGGCCCCGCGGGTCAGGGAAACCGCCCCACCCGTGACCCCACCGGGTGCTCCACCTCCCTCCCCGCGGAAGCAGGAAGCCCGCCCGATCCCCGGCCCGAGCCCCCTTCTCCCCTCCGCGCCCGGGCGGGGGCCGGGCTGTTGCGCGCAGGGCCAGCGGTGACGGCGGTGCTGCGCGTAGGCTCACGACGTGGCCACACGTGACAACCGCCCGGGGCGGCGCCGTCCGCTCCCGCAGGGCGAGCAGTTCTTCACTCCAGGGGCGACGGGGCTGCGCAAGGCGGTCGAGGAGCGCAGCGCCGTGCCGATGGCGTTCCTCTACACGCAGGTGCCCAGGTGGGTGGCGCCCGCGGCGCTCGTGATCCTGCTGCTCGTCGCCTTCGCGGTGCCGGGCTGGGGCGGCGGGCTGGCGGCGCTGGTCGTGCTGGCGTTCGTGGCGTGGCTGGCGTACCTGTCGTGGCCGTCGCTCGGTCCGGGCGGACGGCTGCTGCGTGTGGCGATGCTCGTCTTCCTGATCGTCCTCACCGCCGACCGCTTCGGCGCCTTCTGACCCTCCCGCACCCGAGCTCCTCCCGGAGGGGACCCCGAGCCCCTCCCTCGCCCGCGGCCCGAGGCGTGCCCGCCTTCCGCCATCGCCCCGCGGGCCGCCGCGTCCTCGGCCAGTCATGGCGCTCCCCGTCCCGGCCGGGAACATCCCCGCGCGCCCCGGGGTTGGCGGGGAGGCGTCCCGCCGCCACCTGGACGGGATCCCCGCACCACCGCCGGACCCGGCCCGGCCCAGCGCGGGATTTTGACAATCATTTTCATTTTCCCCATAATGAAGCGTGTGATGTCCATAACGCCCCATTTGCGAGTCGCCACCCTCCTGGCTGGAGCCGCCCTGCTCGCCTCGGCCTGCGGATCGGGCCAGGCGGAGAGCTCGGCGAGCGGCAAGCCCGCCGTGATCGCCGCCTTCTACCCGCTGCAGTGGCTCACCGAACAGGTGGGCGGCCAGGACGTCCAGGTGACGACGCTGACCGCGCCCGGGGTCGAACCGCACGACCTGGAGCTCGGCGTCAAGCAGGTGACCGAGATCCAGGACGCCGCGCTCACGGTCTACATCAAGGGCGTCCAGCCCGCCGTGGACGAGGCGGTGGCGGAGGACAGGAGCTTCGACGCGGCCACGGCCGTCAAGACCATCCCGGCCGGCCACCACGAGGAGGGCGGCGAGGAGGCCCACGACCACGAGGTCTCCTACGACCCGCACCTGTGGCTCGACCCGTCGCGCCTGGCCGCGGTGGCCACCAGGCTCGGCGAGCGGCTGGCCGCCGCCGACCCGGCCCACGCGCAGGGCTACAAGGACCGCGCCGCGAGGACGGCGGGCGCCCTCGGCGCGCTCGACCAGGAGTTCGCGAAGGGCCTGTCCACCTGCACGTCGAAGACGCTGGTGACCGGCCACGAGGCGTTCGGCTACCTGGCCGACAGGTACGGGCTCAAGCAGGTCGGCATCACCCTCGACCCCGAGAGCGAGCCCTCGCCCGCCCGCATCTCCGAGGTCGCCAAGGTGGCGAGGGCCGAGAAGGTCACCACGATCTTCACCGAGTCCCTGGTCAGCCCGAAGGTGGCCGAGGTGCTCGCCTCCCAGGTGGGCGCGAAGACGGCGGTGCTCGACCCGCTGGAGAGCAAGCCCTCGGGCGACTACCTCTCGGCGATGCGCGACAATCTCACCACCCTGCGATCTGCACTCGGATGTACGACATGAGCGAAACGGCCTTCGCGATGACCGGCGGCCAGGTCACCTTCGACGGGAAACCGATCCTGCGCGGGGTCGACCTCACCGTCCGCCCCGGCGAGGTCGTCGCACTGCTCGGCGCGAACGGCTCCGGCAAGTCCACGCTGGTGCGCGCCCTGCTGGGCCTCACGCCGCTCTCGGGCGGCCAGACCCTCCTGTACGGCACGCCGCCCGCGCGTTTCCGCGACTGGTGGCGCATCGGCTACGTCCCGCAGCGGCTCCAGGTCGGCGGCGGCGTGCCCGCCACCGTCGGGGAGGTCGTGGCGTCGGGACGCATCGCCAGGCAGAGCCGGCTGCGCCGCACCAGCCAGGCCGACCGGGCGGCGGTGGCCGAGGCGCTGGAGGCCGTGCGGCTCTCCGACCGGGCCGGCGACCCGGTGCAGTCGCTGTCGGGCGGGCAGCAGCAGCGCGTCCTGATCGCCCGCGCGCTGGCCGGGCAGCCCGACACGTACGTGATGGACGAGCCCACCGCCGGCGTGGACGCCGGCACGCAGCAGCTCCTCGCCGACACGCTGGCCGGGCTGGTGCGCGGGGGCAAGACGGTCGTGCTGGTCGTGCACGAGCTCGGCCCGCTTGAGCCGATCATCACGCGCGGCGTGGTGATCCGCGAGGGGCGGGTCGCGCACGACGGCAGGCCGCCCAGGCCGGAGGGCGAGTGCGCCAGGCCCGGCCACGAGCACGTCCATCCGCACGCCGCAGAGACCACGGCCGGGCCGCTCACCGGCTGGCAGGGGGACCCACGATGATCGAGTTGCTGCAGGAGGAGCTCTTCCAGCTCGCGCTGGTCGCGGCGCTGCTGGTGGGGCTGTGCGCGCCCGCCGTGGGCACGTTCATCGTGCAGCGCAGGCTGGCGCTGCTCGGCGACGGCATCGGCCACGTCGCGCTGACGGGCGTCGCCCTCGGCTTCCTGACCGGCACCACGCCCGTGCTCACGGCCGTGCTGGTGTCGATCGCCGGCGCCGTGGCCATCGAGCTCGTACGGGCCCGCGGGCGCACCAGCGGCGACGTGGCGCTCGCGCTGCTGTTCTACGGCGGCATCGCGGGCGGCGTCATGCTCATGGCCATCGCGCCCGGCGGCAGCAACGCCAAGCTGAACTCGTACCTGTTCGGCGCCATCGCGAGCGTCACCCGCGAGGACATCGTGGTCATCGCCGCGCTGGCGCTCGCGGTCATCGGCGTGGTCGTGGTGTTCGGCAGGGAGCTGTTCGTGCTCTGCCAGGACGAGGAGATGGCCAGGGCCAGCGGCCTGCCGGTGCGCTTCCTCAGCCTGCTCGTCGCCGTCACGGCGGCGCTCACCGTCGTCATCGCCATGCGGGTGGTCGGCCTGCTGCTGGTCAGCGCGCTGATGGTGATCCCGGTGGCCACCAGCCAGCAGCTCACGAGGGGTTTCCGCGCCACGATGGCGCTCGCCATGCTGTTCGGCGTGCTCGCGTCGGTGGGCGGGCTGCTCGCCTCGACGCTGTCGGCGAAGGTCCCGCCCGGCGCCGCGATCGTCCTTCTCGCGCTCGCCGGCTTCGTCCTCGCCCTCGGTGTGGGTAAATTCGTACGGCGAAGCAGGACCCAGGAGTCGACGATGAGCGAGCGACCGCGGGTGCAGGTGAAGGAGGTCGCATGACGACGAGGCGCGACGCCGTGCACGACACCCTCCGCCAGAGCGAGGGTTTCCGCAGCGCCCAGGACGTCTACGCGGAGATGCGCAACCACGGCGCCAAGATCGGCCTGACCACGGTCTACCGGGCGCTGCAGGCGCTGGCCGACGGCGGCAAGGTCGACGTGCTGCGCACCGACGACGGCGAGTCGGTCTACCGCGCCTGCGCCACCGAGTCGCACCACCACCACCTGGTGTGCCGCCGCTGCGGCCACACGGTCGAGGTGGCCGGCCCGGCCGTCGAGCGCTGGGCGGAGATGGTCGGCAGCGAGCACGGCTTCACGGAGATCACTCACACGGTCGAGGTGTTCGGCACCTGCTCGTCCTGCTCGGCCACGCCGGCCGGCTGAGCGCGGCGCGAGCCGTACAGCACGCCGAGCACGATCACCGCGCACCCCGCGAACTGCAGCGCCGACGGCCGCTCCCCCAGCGCGAGCGCGGCGATGGCCATGGTCGTCATGGGCTGCACGAGCAGCAGCAGCGCGGTGAGCGCGGCGGGCTGGCGCGGCAGCGAGAACGTGATGAGCGTCCAGCCGATCACCTGGGGTCCGAGCGCGAGCAGCAGCAGCCAGCCGTGCGCCGGCCAGGAGGGCGCGAGGTCGGCGCCGCCCGACAGCGGCGCGAGCGCGGCGATCACCGCCGTGGCCACGACGGTCGCGTGGGCGAGCGGCTCGGCCGGCCGTTCCGGGCCCGCCTTCATCAGCAGCAGGAACGCCGCGTACGTCACCGAGGTGGCGAGCCCCGCCAGCACCCCGAGCACCGGGTCCGCCCCGTACGCGGCCCCGTCGAACGCCCCGGAGATCAGCACGACGCCCGCGAACACGACGGGCGTGGCCACCATGAGCGGCTTCGAGGGCCGTTCGCGGAAGAGCGCCCACGCGGCGAACGCCACGATGAACACCTGCAGGTTCCCCAGCACGGTGGCGAGCCCGGCCCCGACGTAGTCGATGGCGTGGTGCCAGAACAGCAGGTCGAGCCCGAACGCGACGCCCGCCGCCCAGGCGGGGACGAGCGCGCGGAGCGGCGGCCGGCCGAGCCTGCGCCGTTCCAGCCAGGCGAGCAGCAGCATCGGCGGCACGGCGTACGCGCAGCGGAACAGCGCCGACGTGGCGGGCGAGACCCCGGACAGGCGCACCAGGGGGCCGGAGGTGGAGATGACGAGCGCACCCGCGATCGCGACCAGCATGATACGGCGATGTGCACCCAAGGAAACCCCCGACACTCCATGGGAGAGATACGCTGCGACCACGCTAACAAGCAGCCTGGACAGGAGTCGATATGCCGTTTGGCCATGACATGGTGCATTCGCTGGCCACCGTTGTCGAACTGGTCAACACCTCACCGTCCACGGGCGGCGACGACGGCATGGCCACGCTGGCGGAGCTGCGGGCGTTCGCGGAGTCGCGGCAGATGAGCGGCATCACGACGCTCACGCCGCGCGACCTCGTCCAGGTGCGCAGGGTGCGTGAGGCGTTCCACCGGGTGTTCACGGCGCCCGACCTGCCGACGGCGGTGCGCATACTGAACGGGCTGCTCGCCGAGACCCGCATCACGCCCAGGCTGACCGAGCACGACGGGCATCCGCTGCACGTCCACTACTTCGCTGCCGACGCCTCGCCGGCCGAGCACCTGGCGGCCGACTGCGGGGTGGCGCTGGCCCACCTGCTGGTGGAGGGCGAGTGGGAGCGGCTGCGCACCTGCTCGGCGCCCGACTGCGAGCACGTGTTCGTGGACGAGTCGCGCAACCGCTCCCGCGTCTACTGCGACAGCCGCACGTGCGGCAACCGCATGCACGTCGCCGCCTACCGCGCCCGCCGCCGCGCCTGACGGCCTCCACGGGGGCCTCGCGGCCCGGAGCGGGTCCCCGGGGCCGGGGACCGCGTCATGATCGCCTCTGGGGCCGCTCAGGCCCCCTGGGACGCGGAGGGTGCCGGCGCTCGCCGCGGCCCCGCGGTCAGACCTGGTTCGGCACCGCGCCGCCGTAGCGCCTGTCGCGCTTGGCGTAGATCTCGCAGGCCTCCCACAGGTCCCTGCGGTCGAAGTCGGGCCAGAGGCGGTCGAGGAACACCATCTCCGCGTACGCCGACTGCCACAGCAGGAAGTTCGAGAACCGCTGCTCGCCGGAGGACCGCACGAACAGGTCCACCGCCGGGATCTCGGGCTCGTCGAGGTAGCGGGCGAACACCTTCTCGTCGACCTTCGAACGCTTCACGCGCCCGGCGGCGAGGTCGTCGGCCAGCCTCAGCGCCGCCTCGACGATCTCGGCCTGGCCGCCGTAGTTGACGCAGAACTGCAGCGTGAGCGTGCGGTTGGCGGCCGTCATCTCCTCGGCCGTCTGCAGCTCGGAGATGACGCTCCGCCACAGGCGGCCCGGCTTGCCCGCCCAGCGCACGCGTACGCCCATGGCGTGCAGCTCGTCGCGGCGGCGGCGGATCACGTCGCGGTTGAAGCCCATGAGGAAGCGGACCTCCTCGGGCGAGCGCTTCC
This sequence comes from Nonomuraea pusilla, assembly GCF_900109355.1. GTDB lineage: Bacteria > Actinomycetota > Actinomycetes > Streptosporangiales > Streptosporangiaceae > Nonomuraea > Nonomuraea pusilla. Next base: position 318,807 of record NZ_FOBF01000006.1, on the reverse strand, counting down.
AGTTCTCGGTGGAGAACGCGTACGCGCTGAGGTAGGGGACGCCGAGCTCCAGCGCCCCCTCGATGACGTCGAACAGCGACGCCTCGCCCGCCTTGTGCCCCTCGGTGCGCGGCAGGCCGCGTGACTTGGCCCAGCGGCCGTTGCCGTCCATGACGACGGCCACGTGCCTGGGCACCAGGTCGCGCGGGATGGGCGGCGGCGTCGCGCCTGACGGATGAGGTGACGGAGGTCGGACGTTCACGCAAGCTCCCTTTCGACGTGTCGGAGAGAGCGTATTCCGTGTTCCAGGTGCCATTGCAGGTAAGCGGCGACCAGCCCGCTGCACTCGCCGCGGTGGCGCGGCTCGGAGGCGTCGGCGGCGGCCCAGTCGCCGCGCAGCAGCGCGACCATGAGCCCGATCGTCTCGGGGGCGGGCACGGCCGAGCCCGCGGGGCGGCACGCGCCGCAGACGACGCCGCCCGCGACGATGGCGAACGCCCTGATCGCCGGGGCCCGGCACTTGGCGCACGCCTCCAGCGCGGGGGCGTAGCCGGCGACCGCCAGGGAGCGCAGGAAGTACGCGTCGAGCACCAGCCTGGCCTCGTGGGCGCCTTCCGCCAGCGTGCGCAGCCCGCCGACGAGCAGCAGGAACTGCCGCAGCGCCGGCTCCTTCTCGCCGTGGGTCAGCTTGTCGGCGGTCTCCAGCATGGCGCTGCCCGCGGTGTAGCGCGGGTAGTCGGACGCCAGCGACTCGCCGTACGGCCTGATGGTCTCGGCCTGGGTGACCACGTCGAGGGTGCGGCCGGTGTGCAGCTGGAGGTCGACGTGGGTGAACGGCTCCAGCCTCGCCCCGAAGCGGGACGTGGTGCGGCGCACGCCCTTGGCCACGGCGCGGATCTTGCCCGTGCGCCTGGCGAGGAGGGTGACGATGCGGTCGGCCTCTCCGAGTTTCTGTGTCCGGAGGACCACGCCTTCGTCACGGTAGAGACTCACTCGCACATCTTACGGCCCGCATGGCCGACGTTTACGGGCATGCTCAAGTGACTCGACTTTGCGTAACCCTCACTAGACTTTGACGTCTGTCCCCGCATTACCCGTTGTTCAACCCCCCGCTACTGCCTCGAAAGGGAGTCATGACCCGCGTGGTCCTGCTGGGCTCTTCGCCCGGCCCCGACACCTCTCCGACCGGCCTGAGGCTGGCCGCGCTGCCCGGCAACCCCTCCGTGGCCGAGCGGCTCCACGGCCAGCTCACCTCGTATGATCCGCGGCCGGCCAGGATCGAGACCTCCGACGTGGCGGCCGCCCTGCGAGCCCTGGCCGACGTCGCGGAGTCGGCGACGGAGAGCCTCTTCATCATTCCGGAGAACTCGGTCGTCCACGACGAGCTGATCTACCAGATCAGCAAGGCCAAGCGCGGCGCGCTGGCGCTCATCGCCAAGGAGCCGCGTCCGGACATGCCGGAGGAGGCGCCGGAGGACGTCGTCCCGATCGACGAGGCCGAGCCCGAGATCGGCATGAGCCGGCTGGAGGGGCTGCCCGTGCGGGCCCGCGCCGGCAAGTCCCGCATCGTCTCGGTCGGCACCGCGAGCCACGCCGTGACCAGGCCGAACGCGGTGCTGCTCGGCCCGCTGCACATCAGCGCGCGCAACGCGCCGACGCTCGCGCAGACCTGCCGCGAGCTGGCGGCGATGGCGCACACGTTCGGCCCGGACGACGACCTCGTGCAGATCGTGGCGTTCGGCCTGGTGCGCAACGGCGTGTCGCTGGGCGTCAGGGGCCGCCGCGACCTCTTCTACCGCAGGGTCACCACCCAGGAGGAGGTCAACGAGGCGGGGGCCGAGATGGCCGGCATGGACGAGGACCGCGCCAGGCTCAACAACGCGGTCAAGGGCGCCGACGGCTTCTTCACCACGTACTTCGTCTCCACGTACTCGCGTTTCATCGCGCGGTGGGCGGCCAGGCGGGGGCTGACGCCGAACCAGGTGACCCTGATCTCGATCACGCTCGGCGTGGCCGCCGCGGCCTGCTTCGCCACCGGCAGCAGGCCGTGGATGGTCGCGGGCGGGCTGCTCATCTACTTCGCGTTCGTCTTCGACTGCGTCGACGGTCAGGTCGCGAGGTACGCGCGCAAGTTCGGCGTGCTCGGAGCGTGGCTCGACGCCACCTTCGACCGGTTCAAGGAGTACGTCGTCTTCGCCGGCCTGGCCATCGGCTGGGTCGTGTCGGGCAACGGCGACGACATCTGGATCCTGGCGCTGGCCGCCATCGGCCTGCAGTCCGTACGCCACCTGCTCGACTTCTCCTTCGGCATCGCCAACCGGCGCAAGCCGCCGTCGCCCCTCCCGACGCTGCCCCTCGACGCCCCCTCCGACCGCGACCTGCGCAGGGCGCTGGAGCGGCGCAAGGTCGAGCGCAGCCACGGCGTCCGCGGCGTGCTGAAGATGTGGACCAAGGCCGGCCGGTTCCGCGCCGTGCACTGGCTCCGCAAGATGATCGTGTTCCCCATCGGCGAGCGGTTCGCGGCCATCGCGATCACCGCCGCCCTCTTCGACGCCCGCATCACCTTCCTCACGCTGGTGATCTGGGGCACCGTCGCCGCCGCCTACACCCTCACCGGACGCCTCATGAGGTCGCTCGTATGATCACCCAACCGCAGGCCGCCGCCACCCCCACGCCGGATCCCGACGAGGAACGCCGCCGCATCCAGACCGCCCGTCTGCTCGCCTACCGCGACGACGGCCCCCTCGTCCAGGCCCTGGCCGGCAAGCTCGGCAAGGGCCTGCCTCCCGTGCCCATGACGTTCGCCGCCCTGCTGGCGGTCGCCGTCGTGGGCGCCGCGGGCCTGCTCGAACCCGGCCCGATCCTGCTGCTGCCCGTCCTGATCGTGCTGGCGCTGGTGCTGCCCACCGCCCCGCGCGACCACCTGGGCCGCTTCGACTGGCTGACCCCGCCGCTGCTGCGCGGCGCCGAGTTCCTCACCATGATCCTGGTGGGGCTGGCGTCCGACGCGCCGAAGTGGCTGCTGTTCGTCCTCGTGTACGTCGTGGGCTACCACACGTACGACACCGTCTACCGCACGCGGCAGAGCATCTGGCCGCCCGCCTGGGTGTTCCACGCGGGGCTCGGCTGGGAGCTGCGGCTGCTGATCATCGGCGTGGGCGCGGCCCTCGACCTGGTCACGCCGGTGCTCGCGGTGCTGACGGCGTACCTGTTCGTGCTGTTCGCCGTGGAGAGCGTGACGAGCTGGGTGCGCCTGGACAAGGCGTCCGCGCAGGCGAGCGCCGACTCGGAGCAGGACCTCGAGGCGTCCCCCGAGGACGTTCTCGAGCAGGCCACGGGCGAGGCCGACAAGGGCTGACCGGCCCGCCGCCCGACGGCGCCGCGCGGGGCTCACGACGAGCCCGGCGCGGCGCCGTCGCCGTTTCCCCGGCCTTCCCCGGCCTTCCGCGGCGGGGCGGGCACGGGGCGGGCACGGGGCGGGCACGGGGCGGCGCGCCCCGGAAGGCCCCGCGGGCTCAGGCGGGTGAGAGGCGGAGTTCCATGACGGTCTCGTCGCCGAAGACCTGGCCGGTGGGGACGAACCCGGCGGAGGCGTACAGGGCCGTGGCCGCGGCGTTGTCGGCGCGGACGCCGAGCCGCAGCACGGGCGCGCCGAGCTCGTCGCGTACGTGGGCGATGACCTGCCGCAGCGCGGCCCGGCCCAGGCCCTTCCCCTGGTGGGCCCGGTCGATCATGAGGCGGTACAGCCACACCTCGCCGTCGTCGGGGTCGGGGCCGTACATCGCGAAGCCCACGGCCTGCCCGTCGTGCATGACCGCCCTGGTCAGGAAGCCCGGCAGGAAGCGGCTCTCCGCGATGGAGTACAGGTTCGAGGCGACGAGGTGGCGCTGGTCGTCGGCCACGGCCAGGTCGGCCACGTCCTCCCAGGTCTCCCGGCACAGATCGTCAAGGCTTACCCGAATCGTCATGAGGCATGACTAGCGGATCGCGGCCCCGGCCGTCATGTGGATTTCCGGGCGGTCAGCCGGTGGACGCGCGGACGACGAGGCGCACCGGCAGCACCACGGAGGTGGTGTGGCGGCCCTCCATCCGCGACAGCAGCAGGCGGGCCAGCGCCAGCGCCTGGTCGGCCACCGGCACCCGCACCGTGGTCAGGGCCGGCGTGGTGGCCGACGCGACGTCGCCGTCGCCGAACCCGGCGACGGCCAGGTCGCCGGGGACCAGCTGGCCGGCCTCGCGCGCGGCCCGCAGCGCCCCGACGGCGAGCCGGTCGCTCGCCGCGACGATCGCGTCGAGCCCGGGGTGGTCGTCGAGGAGCCGCGCGGCCGCCGCCGCCCCCGACCCGGGGGTGCCGTCGGCGGGCACGACGACGGGCTGCAGCCCGGCCGCCAGCGCCGCCTCCCGGTAGCCGGCGATGCGCTCCTGCGTGGCGGGCAGGTCCATCGGCCCGCACAGCATGCCGATGCCCCTGCGCCCGGTGGCCAGCAGGTGCCGGGTGACGGCCGCCGCGCCGCCCGCGTGGTCCACGTCCACGTACGGCACCAGCGACGCCACGGGTGGCCTGCCCAGCAGCACCATGGGCACGCCGGTGCGGGCGAGCCGCTCGGTGAGGGGGCCCGGCCGTTCCGGCGGGAGCAGCACGACGCCGTCGGCGAGCCCGGCCTCGACGTGGGCGGTGACCCGCCGGTGGCTCTCGGCGGTGTCGGCCAGCATGAGGGTGATGCGCTTGCCCGCGGCCTCCAGCACGCTGGTGACGTACTGGACGACCGCGGAGACGAGCGCGTCGCCGCCCTGGGCGGGCACGGACAGGACGAGCGCGACGGAGTCGGTGCGGCGGGTGACGAGGCTGCGGGCGGCGGCGTTCGGTACGTAGCCGAGCTCGCGCACGGCCCGCATGACCTCGGCCCTGACCTCGGGGCTGACGGACGCCTCTCCGTTGACGACGCGCGAGACCGTGGCCCTGGAGACGCCGGCGCGGGCGGCGACGGTCTCCAGGGTGGGCCGCTTCGGGCGGGACTCGGGCAGGCCGTTGCGCCTGACCAGGTCGCGGTACCACAGGGCGCTGTCCTTCAGCCTGCGCCGCTGGGTGGCGAAGTCGACGTGGACGAGCCCGAACTTGCGCTGGTAGCCGTCGGCCCACTCCAGGTTGTCGAGGAGGGTCCAGACGAGGTAGCCGCGCACGTCGGCGCCCTCCTCGACGGCGGCGTGCACGGCGCGGACGTGTTCCTCGACGAAGCGGGCCCGCTCGACGTCGTGGATGCCGTCGGGGGTGACGGTGTCGGCGAAGTCGGCGCCGTTCTCGGTGATCATGAGTTCGAGCCCGGGGTACTCGCGGGTCAGCCGCCGCAGCAGCGGCGGGAGCGCGTCGGGCACGATCGGCCAGCCCATGGCGGTGACGGCCGTCGGCACGGTGCAGAAGAGCACGCCCTCGCTGCCGGGGAAGGCCGGGTCGGCGGGCTCGCTGGGCTGCGCCTGGACGACGGACGGCGTGTAGTAGTTGACGCCGAGCAGGTCGAGGGGCTGGGCGATGGCGTCGAGGTCGCCGTCGCGCAGGTGGCCGAGCCCGGCGTGCCGCTCCACGACGGGGAGCAGGTCGGCCGGGTAGGCGCCGCGCAGCATCGGCTCCAGGAACTGCCGGTGCACGAGCGCGTCGATCCTGGCCACCGCCTCGGCGTCCTCGTCGGACAGGGCCCTGCCCGGGTCGCGTACCTGGGCGGGGGTCATGACCGGGGTGAAGTTCAGCACCGCGCCGATGTCGCGCGCCCCTGCCTCGCGCATGACGCGGGCGGCCAGGCCGTGGCCGAGCAGCAGGTGGTGGGCGGCGCGGAAGGCGTCGGCGGCGGAGCGGCGGCCCGGCGCGTGGATGCCGGAGCCGTAGCCCAGGAACGCGGCCACCCACGGCTCGTTGACGGTGAACCAGGTGCGCACCCGGTCGCCCAGCCGGGCGTGGACGGCGGCCGCGTAGTCGGCGAACCTGTACGCGGTGTCGCGTTCGGGCCAGCCGCCGCGGTCCTCCAGCGCCTGCGGCAGGTCCCAGTGGTAGAGCGTCGCGTACGGGGCGACGCCGGCGGCGAGCAGTTCGTCCACGAGCCGGTCGTAGAAGTCGAGGCCCGCCTCGTTGACCTCGCCCGAGCCCTCGGGCAGCACGCGCGGCCAGCTCACGGAGAACCGGTAGGCCGCCAGGCCGAGGTCGCGCATCAGGCGGACGTCCTCGCGGTAGCGGTGGTAGTGGCCGCAGGCGTCGCCCTGACCTGTCGAGAAGGTGTCCCAGATGGACGGGCCGCGGCCGTCGGCGGAGGCCGCCCCCTCGATCTGGTAGGCGGACGTGGACACTCCCCAGACGAAGCCCTCGGGGAAGCTTGCTCTGCTCATGCGGCGACGGCCCTCCGGCGTGCGATCAAGGGCCCAGTCTCCCCCGCGTGCTCGTCGCGCGCCAACCTGGCTCCAGGCTGTATACAGGGCGCGTGGAACTGGACCGGCTCGATCGTGACATCATCGCGGCGCTCGTCGACGACGCCCGCGCGACCTACGCGGACATCGGCCAGCAGGTGGGGCTGAGCGCGTCGGCCGTGAAGCGGCGCGTGGACCGCCTGCGCGAGACCGGCGCGATCACCGGCTTCAGCGCCAGGGTCGCGCCGCAGGCGCTCGGCTGGACCACCGAGGCGTACGTCGAGCTGTTCTGCCAGGGCAAGACGAAGCCGTCGGACATCGCGCTGGCCGTGGCCAGGTACCCCGAGGTGGTGGGGGCGGCCACGATCACCGGCGAGGCCGACGCGCTGCTGCACATCAGGGCGACCGACGTGCGGCACGTCGAGCGGGTGATCGAGCGCATCGCGGCCGAGACGTTCGTGGTGCGGACCAAGAGCTCCATCGTGCTGTCCAGGCTGGTGGAGGCCCCTCCGGGGGCGGCCGTGCCGGAGGCGCGCAACGGATCGCCGGTTCCGAGCTGAAACGCGCAACAGAACTGCGCCAACACGCAACGCCAACCGCTTGGCCTGCGGAAACGTCGCTTCTTAGGCTGTGTCCGTCCCGGTTCGCGGGATACATCCACGCCACGTTGACGGAGTTCTGCATGCCCAAACACTTCCTGATGTGCCCCCCGGAGTACTTCACGGTCGAGTACGCGATCAATCCGTGGATGCGTCCCGAGGACGGCGCCGACCGGGACGTGGCGCTGCGCCAGTGGGAGGGGCTGAAGTCGGCGTACGAGGAGCTCGGGCACGAGGTCAGCCTGATCGACCCGATCGAGGGCCTGCCCGACATGGTGTTCGCCGCGAACGGCGCGACGGTCGTGGGCGGGCGGGTCTACGGCGCCCGGTTCGCGTTCCCCCAGCGCGGCCCCGAGGGCCCGGCCTACCTGCGCTGGTTCGCCGAGCGCGGGTACCCGACGAAGGAGGCCGAGCACGTCAACGAGGGCGAGGGCGACTTCCTCACCCTGGACGACGTGATCCTGGCCGGCACCGGCTTCAGGACGCACCTCGTCGCGCACCAGGAGGCACAGGAGTACCTCGGCCGCCCGGTGATCTCGCTGACGCTGGTCGACCCGCGGTTCTACCACCTCGACACGGCGCTGTTCTCGCTGGACGGGAAGAACGTCGCCTACTACCCCGGCGCCTTCTCCGCGGGCAGCCTGGAGGTGCTGCGCAGGCTGTTCCCCGACGCCGTGCTCGCCACCGCCGAGGACGCGGAGGTCCTCGGGCTGAACGCGGTCAGCGACGGCACGAACGTGCTCGTCAACGCCGAGGCGACGGCCCTCCAGCTTGAGCTCAAGCGGCGCGGGTACGAGGTCATCCCGCTCGACCTGTCGGAGCTGCGCAAGGCGGGCGGCGGCCCCAAGTGCTGCACACTGGAGATCAGGGGGGAGAACTCATGACGACGAGCGCCGAGCTGATCGAGGTCAGCGAGCGCCGCAGCGCGCACAACTACCATCCGCTGCCCGTGGTGATCCACGAGGCTCACGGCGCGTGGGTCACCGACGTCGAGGGCAGGCGGTACCTGGACTTCCTGTCCGGCTACTCGTCGCTCAACTTCGGCCACGGCCACCCCGCGATCATCCAGGCGGCGCAGGAGCAGCTGAAGAACCTCACCCTGACCAGCCGCGCCTTCTACCACGACCAGTTCGCGCGCTTCTGCTCCGGGCTCGGCGACCTCACCGGCAAGGACATGATCCTGCCGATGAACACCGGCGCCGAGGCCGTCGAGACGGCGCTCAAGGTCGCCCGCAAGTGGGGCTACCAGGTCAAGGGCGTCGCGCCCGAGCAGGCCACGATCATCGTGATGGACGGCAACTTCCACGGCCGCACCACCACGATCATCAGCTTCTCCACCGACCCCGACGCGCACGACGACTTCGGGCCGTACACGCCCGGGTTCAGGATCGTCGAGTACGGCTCGGCCGACGCCATCCGCGCGGCCATCGACGACACCACCGTGGCCGTGCTGCTCGAACCCATCCAGGGCGAGGCCGGCGTGCTGGTGCCGCCGGACGGCTACCTGGCCGAGGTGCGCGAGATCTGCTCCGCCGCGGGCATCCTCATGATCGCCGACGAGATCCAGTCGGGCCTGGGCCGTACCGGGCGGACGTTCGCCTGCGACCACGAGGGCGTCGTCCCCGACGTCTACATCATGGGCAAGGCGCTCGGCGGCGGCGTGGTCCCCGTGTCGGCCATCGCGGCCGATGAGGACGTCCTCGGCGTCATCAGGCCGGGACAGCACGGGTCCACGTTCGGCGGCAACCCGCTGGCCTGCGCGGTCGCGAACGCCGTCATCGAGCTGCTGAACACCGGCGAGTACCAGAGCAGGGCCGCCAAGCTGGGCGACGTGCTGCACGCCCGCCTGGCCGAGATGGTCGGCCACGGCGTCGTGACCGTGCGCGGGCGCGGCCTGTGGGCGGGCGTCGACATCGACCCCGAGCTCGCCACCGGCCGCGAGGTGTCGAAGGCGCTCATGGAGCGCGGCGTGCTGGCCAAGGACACCCACGGCTCGACGATCCGGCTCGCGCCGCCGATCGTCATCGCCGAGGAGGACCTCCTCTGGGCGGTGGACCAGCTCGCGGACGCCATCGCCTCGTTCCGCCGCTGACGGCTTCCGCAGGCGGGTGAGGGCCCGGTCACCACGCGGTGACCGGGCCCTCTCCGGTCCTGGCTAGGAACCGGCGCCCGGTGCGGCGGGCTCGGGGGCGGTCTCCGTGGGGGCCACCGGGGGCGCGGGGACGGTCTCCGTGGCGGCCACGCCGGACTCCGGGACGGCCGGCGCGCTCTCGGACGGCGACCGCTTGACGGCCGGCGGGGCCGCGGGCGTCGCCGTCATGGTGCCGGTCACGGCCGGCTCCGGTCCCTCGGTCACGTTCTCCGGGGGCGACAGCGTGGCGGCGGGCGTCGGCTGCTCCGTCGGCGGGACAGCCGACGAGGGGCAGCCCCCGCCCGGCTCGGCGGTGGCCGCCTCGTCCGGCAGGCGGTCGGCGACGGAGACCTTCAGCTGCGCCGTCAGCGCCACCACGCTGCCCTCGGGCGCCTGGCCGGCCCGCTCGTCCACGACGGTCTGCCGCTCGCCGAGGAACATGTGGGTGGCCGGGTCGAAGATGAGCTGGGTGAGCGTGCCCCCCGCCGTCCGGCCGAGCGCCACGCCCTTGCGTCCCGCGGAGTCCTCGACGCCTTCCGCCACCTGGGTGCCGGGGATGCCCTTGACCGCCTCGAACAGCGCGTCTCGCTGCGCCTTCGGCAGGTACGTCTCCCTGACCAGGTCACCGGCCGCCCCGAAGGCGCGCTCGTCCCTGTCCACGTCCTTCTCGTCCGCGGCAGTGTACAGGCGCTCGCGCAGCGCGGCCGGGTCGGTGGGGAGCGTGCTCAGATAGGTGTAGTCGCTGCGGTGGGGCGCGCCGGGGCAGGCGGCCAGGGTGGTCCAGAGGGAGCTCTGCCGGCCCTCGGCGTCCTTCGGCAGCTCGCGCTGCCCCGGCCACGGCCTGGGCTCCCTGCCCTCGATGAGGAGCAGCCCGTCGGCGCTGCCGTCCACCGACTGCCAGATCTTCCTGTGGGTGCGGTAGAGGTGGCGCGACTCCTCGCCGTTCCTGCCCATGGTCATCGAGCCGTACATCGTGTCCGACTCGACCAGGATGAACTGGCCCGGCCTGGGTTCCAGGTCACCGGCCGGCGGCTCGGCGACGGCGGCCGACTGCGTCGCGCCCGCGGCGGCCGCCAGGTGCTCCTGGGGCCGGCCGGACAGGGCCGCGGCCACGCCGCCCACGAGGGCGACGGTCACGCCGAACGCCGCCACCGCCTGCCAGCCGAACCGCGGCAGGCGGAAGCGGCCCCCGCCGCGCGCCTCCGCCAGCAGCAGCTCGCGGGCCCGCGCCCGCGCCTCAGGCCGGTACGCGGGCGCCGGGGGCCGGCCCTCCGCGAACTGTCGAATCTCGTCATCCATGCTGGGGCTCCTCTGCGAAGGGATCGTTGCCACCGAGCGCCCTGCGCACCTTGGCGCGCAGCCGGTGCAGCCTGGAGCGGACGGTGCCCACGGGCACGCCGAGCGCGAGGGCGGCGTCCTCGTACGTCAGGTCGGCCCACGCCACCAGGAGCAGCAGGTCGCGCTCGGCGGCGCTGAGCCGGGTCAGGGCCCTGGCCAGCCTCGGCTGGAGCTGCTCGGCGGTGACCCGGTCGGCGCTGCGGTCGTCGAACGTGGCGGGCCGGTCCACGCTCATCCTGGACAGCGCGTGGGTGCGGCGCCGTTCGGCCCTCCTGTGCTGGCTGACGACCCTGGTGGCGATGCCGTACAGCCAGGGGCGCGCGTCGGGCCAGCTGCGGTCGTAACGCGCCCGGCCCCGGAAGGCGACGAGGAACACCTCGGCCGTGACGTCCTCGGCCAGTTCGGGGCCGAGACGCCTGGCGGCGTACCGGTGGATCTCGTCGGCGTGCCGGTCGAACAGCGCCGCGAACGTCTCGGGCTCGCTCAGCGAATGCCCGATCAGCGCTGAGTCGTCCAGCGTTTCGGGGATATCCCGCACACTCACCACGTGCCGGTCCTCTCTCATGCGGTCACCCTGTTGTTGGCCGCACCGCGAGGCCCGGTTCCCTGAAATTTCGGGTTATGGGGTCAGGAGGCGGACCGCCGCCACGCGCGCAGCCCCTCGGGCGCGCTCTCCGGGACGAACCCGGCCGCCTCCACCTCGGCCGCCAGCCGCGCGCCCGTCACCCCGTGGTAGACGCTGACGACCTCGTCCTCGCTGATGACGACCCCTCGCTGCCTGATCCGGTACAGGAACCGCGACCTGACCGTCTCGCCGTCCACCTCCAGCGTCTGGCCCCAGATCTCGTACGCGTGCCTGCCGACCCGGTACGAGGCCAGCCGCTCCGGCTCCCCGGGCCGCGGCGCGGGCCGCTCGCGGTGGTTGAGCACGAGCAGGCCGCCGGGCCTGAGCTGCCTGGCCAGGGTGGGCCAGAGCCGTTCGCGCCCGGCGGGCGTGAAGGCGTGCAGCACCGAGATCATCACGACGGCCCCCACGGGCTCGTCGAGATCGACGTCGAGCGCGCCGTACGGCAGCACGGTCACGCGGGAGCGCAGCTCGGCGTCGGCCGCGAGGCGGGACAGCAGGACGGAGCGCATGCCGAGCGACGGCTCGACGGCGAACACCTCCCCTTCCGTCTCCCGGGCGATGACCTCGGTGACGAGGCCGGTGCCCGCGCCGATCTCCAGGACGCCGTCGCTCACGTCCTTGATGAGCGCCGGGAGCCCGGCTCTGATCTGGGGGACGTGGCCGTCCTCGTGCCAGAGGTCGTAGAAGGGGACGGCGAGGGAGTAGTTGTCGTTGGTCACGAGAACCGAACGATAATGGTTTTCACCGTAATTGCACAGAATCGATGCGTCTGACGCCGTCGCCTGCCGCCTCGTACCAGGTGACGACGTCGGGGAACGTCAGGGTGGCCAGCGCGTTCTGGAACCAGGGTCCCTTGGTCACCCGCCAGCGGAACGGCGGCCTCGGGATGCCGGCGAGCCGGGCCAGGCCCGCTCCGACCAGCGTCGCCAGCCCGAACTGGGTGACGACGTTCGCCCAGCGCAGCACCCTGCTGAGCGGGTTGCGGATGGGCGAGCAGACGATCTGGTGCACCGGCGCGCGGTCGGCCCGCGCCAGGTAGGAGTAGTGGACGTCGCCGGAGAGGATCAGCACCGGCCTGCCCGCCCGCACGAGCAGCCGGGCGAGGTCCTCGAACGAGCGGCGGAAGGCCGCCCAGTGCTCCAGGTCGAAGGCCTGCCTGAACGCCTCCGACAGCCGCCGCGCCAGCGGGCCCCAGCGGCCGTCGCACAGGGCCTCGTTCCAGTTCTGCACCCCGTGGACGCCCTCCGGCAGCAGGAACGGGATGGACGAGCCGATGACCAGCCGTTCGGCGGGCGCGGCTACCTGCTCCTGCAGCCAGGCCCACTCCTCGGGGTCGAGCATGCGCCGGTCGCCGGGCGTGAGCTGCCTGGCGCACCTGGTGTCGACCATGACGAGCCTGGTGTGACCGAGGTCGCGGGCGTAGCTCCAGCGGTTGCTGCCGGGCTCGGCGTCGGCCTTCTCGGCGAACGCGTCGAGCGCGCCGCCGCCGTCGCCGCCCTCGCCGAGGGTGCGTAACAGCGGGTCGGCCGCGCGCTCGTCCGGGGACATGTTGCCGAGGTGCTGGTAGATCCAGTACGCCCCCAGCCCGGCCACGACGCGCCGCCGCCACCAGGGCGTTCTGGCCATCCGCTCGCGCCAGGGCTGCGAGGTGTTCCAGTCGTCGCGCAGGTCGTGGTCGTCGAAGATCATCGCGGTGGGCACGGTGGACAGCAGCCAGCGGATGTCGGGGTCGCTCCACGCCTGGCGGTACAGCTCGGCGTACTCCTCGAAGTCGGCGATCTCGTTCCGCGGCGCGGTGTCCCTGCGGGCGCGGATGAACTCCAGCATCTGCGGCGAGGGACTGTCGGCGTAGACCTGGTCGCCGAGGAGCAGCAGCAGGTCGGGCCACTCCCCCTCGCGCCACTTCCCCTCCGGGCTCTGCAGGGCGCGGGCGTAGGCGCGCAGGACGTCGTGCCCGTGGGTCAGCACGTACGCCGGGTCGTGCGGGACGCTGGTGCGGCACGAGCCGAACGCGAGCCGCCGGGGGCCCTCGGCGGGGAGCAGCCTGACCCGGCTGGGCGGCCGGCCCTCCAGCGGCCAGACGGCCTCGTCGTCCAGCCTGACGGTGTAGGAGTCGATATCCTGGCCGAGCTCGACGAGATCGACCAGATCGACGATCGCGTAGTGGTGCCCGTGCACGGTGAAGGTGGGCGACCGGTAAGCCCTGCCTGCGGCCTCGACGGCGACGGTGCAGGGCGCGGAGGTCTCCACCCAGATCGACGCACTGCGGGAATCGGCGTAACGCAGCATCGGCCCCAGCACGAGCGCGGGCATGCCACCCCCTGTTTTGGACGTTCCGGCGCGTTCAGGGAACCAAGCGTGCCAGAGTGGCACGTTCCCAGCACATTGATCACCGGCTTGGATTCATGAGACCAGATCGGCTTGGTCAGGACAACTGAAAAGCCTAGGCAACACCAAACGCCGCGCTCTAGGCTGATCACGACAAGAACGCCTAAATGGGATGGGCAATGGCGCCCGTCCCGCTGTTTCAGGCGTCCACACCAGGAGGATTTCCTGCCATGAGCATCATGGTGCCGTCAACGACGCCGGCGCTGACCACACCGGGGCGACAGGCCCTCGACTCCGCACTCCAGCAGCTCCACCAGGCGGCCGAGCACCTCGGCCTCGACGACGGGCTGCGGACCATGCTGGCCACGCCCCGCCGCTCGCTGACCGTCTCGGTGCCGGTCCGCCGCGAGGACGGCCGCATGGACGTCGTCCAGGGCTACCGCGTCCAGCACAACGTCTCGCGCGGCCCCGCCAAGGGCGGCCTGCGCTTCCACCCCGCCACCGACATCCACGAGGTCACCGCCCTCGCCATGTGGATGACGTGGAAGTGCGCCCTCGTCGGCATCCCGTACGGCGGCGCCAAGGGCGGCGTGGCCGTGGACCCGACCGCGCTCACCACCCGCGAGCTGGAGCGGCTCACCCGCCGCTACGTCAACGAGATCCTGCCGCTGATCGGCCCGGAGAAGGACATCCCGGCCCCCGACGTCGGCACGGACGAGCAGACCATGGCCTGGATCATGGACACCTACAGCGTCAACGCCGGCTACTCGGTGCCCGGGGTCGTCACCGGCAAGCCCATGACGCTCGGCGGCTCGCTCGGCCGCAAGGGCGCCACCTCGCGCGGCGTCCAGATCGCGGCGCTCGCCGCGCTCGGCCGCTCGCCCGAGGGCGTCACCGTGGCCGTGCAGGGCTTCGGCAAGGTGGGTGCGCTCGCCGCGCAGTACCTGGCCGACGCCGGCTGCCGGGTCGTGGCCGTCTCCGACGTCACCGGGGCCGTCCACGCGGCGTCCGGGCTCGACGTGGCGGCCGTGCGCGCCTGGGTGGAGGAGAGCGGCGGCGTCGCCGGGTACCCGCACGCCGACGCCCTCGGCCACGACGAGCTGTTCGAGCTGGACGTGGACGTCCTCGTCCCGGCCGCGCTCGAAGGCGTCATCACCGAGGAGAACGCGCCGAGGATCCGCGCCCGCCTCATCGTGGAGGGCGCCAACGGCCCCACCACCCCGGCCGCCGACGAGATCCTCGCCGCGAACGGCACCACCGTCGTGCCGGACATCCTGGCCAACGCGGGCGGCGTGATCGTGTCGTACCTGGAGTGGGTGCAGAACATGCAGGCGTACTCCTGGAGCTCCGACGAGGTCGAGGTGAAGCTGCGCGACCTCATGGAGGGCGCGTTCCGCGAGGTGAAGTCGCTCGCCACCGAGCGCGGCCTCACCCTCAGGGAGGCGGCGCACGTCATCGGCGTGGGCAGGGTGGCCGACGCGCACCAGATGCGCGGGCTCTACCCCTGATCGGCTCCTGACCGGCGGGAAGGCGGCGGCGCCGGGGATGATGGGTCCATGACCTACCCGGAACCCCGGTACCACGGCGACACCGGCCTCGTCGCCGCCACCTACCGCCCCGCGGGCCACGGGCCCGAGCTGACCTACGCGAACGGCAACACGGTGCACTACCTCGCCACCGGCGCCACCACCGACGGGCGGTTCGGGCTCTACCGCTGGGTGATGGGCCCCGAGCCGTCGGGCCCCTCGCCCCACTTCCACCGGTCGATCTCCGAGTCCTTCTACGTGCTGGAGGGCTCGGTGCGCATCTACGACGGCGCCCGGTGGATCGACACCGAGCCCGGCGACTGGGTGCACGTCCCCGAGGGCGGCGTGCACGCCTTCCGCAACGAGTCGGGCGCCCCCGCCACCATGCTCCTGCACTTCGCCCCGGGCGCGCCCCGCGAGGGCTACTTCGAGGGGCTGCCCGAGCTCGCGGGCAGGAGCGAGGAGGAGAAGGCGGAGTTCTTCATCCGCCACGACACGTACTGGGTCTCCTAGCCCGTCACCGTCCTCAGCCGATGGCGTCGACCAGGCTCTCCAGCTCGCGCATGAGCTGCTGAGTGCGTTCGGGGCCGAACGCGGCGGCGATCAGGCGGTGGTGCTCGGCCGCCGCGCCGTCGACGCGCGCCAGCAGGTCGGCGCCGCGCGCGGCGAGGAAGACCGCCACCCGCCGCCGGTCGCCCGCCGAGGGGCCGCGGTAGACCAGCGCCCTGTCGATCAGGCGGTCGACCGCCTTGGTCAGCGTGGGGTGCGGCATGAGCACGGCCTCGGCCAGCTCACCCATCGAGTGGCCGCGCCCGTCGGCCAGGGCGCGCAGGATGCGCCACTGCTCGACGGTGACGTCCTCGCCGGCCAGCGCCGCCGCGAGCCCCCGGTTCACGCTGCGCTCGGCGCGGCTGAGCAGGTACGCGAGGGAGGACCCGAGCCCGGTAACGGTCATTGTCGATCAGGTCCTTTCACCCGGGAGCCTCCCAGGAGGATACTCGTCGGCGTGGCGGCGATCGTCGATCCCTTCGAGGCGCGGCTCATCCCCTCGCGGGCGGTCAGGATCGGCCTGGTCGTCCCCGTGTCGGGAGTGCTCGGCCTGGTCGGCCCCTGCGCGATCAACTGCGCGGTGCTGGCGGCCGAGGAGCTCAACGCGCGCGGCGGCGTGCTGGGCAGGCCGGTCGAGCTGGTGCTGGTCGACGGCGGGCGCCCGGCGCGCGAGGTCGCGGCCGAGGTGGCCGGTCTCGTGGGCGACGGCGCCGTGCAGGCCGTGGCCGGCACGCACGCGAGCGACGTGCGGGTCGAGGTGGTCGCGGCGGTCGCGGGCCGCGTCCCGTTCGTCTACGCGCCGCCGTACGAGGGGGGCGGCCACGCGCCGGGCGTCTACTTCCTGGGCGAGACCCCCGGCCGGCAGCTCGCCCCCGGCCTCGCCTGGCTGACGCGGGCCCGCCGGGCCAGGCGCTGGTACCTGCTGGGCAACGACTACGTCTGGCCGCGCCTGGTCAGCGCCGGCGCGCGCAGGACGCTGCGGGCGCACGGCGCGACCGTGGTCGGCGAGGACTTCGTCCGCCACGGCGAGGCCGCCGACCGGCTCGACTGGCTCGACCGTCTCGACCGGGTGGCGGCGGCCCGGCCGGACGCCATCCTGTTGACGCTGATCGGCAGCGACCTGGTGGCCTTCAACCGGGCGTACGCGGCGAGCGGGCTGGGCGCGGCGCGGCTGTGCGGCGCGCTGGAGGAGCACGGCCTGCTCGGCATCGGCGGCGACGGCACCGGCGAGCTGTACGCGTCGATGGGCTACTTCCGCGACCTGCGCACCGACGCGAGCCTCCGCTTCGCCGAGCGGTACGCCGCCAGGTTCGGCCCGGACGCGCCGATGCTGAACGCGCACGGCCAGGGCGCGTACGAGGCGGTCGCGATGCTGGCGGCGCTCGCGGCCCGCGCGGGCTCGCTGGCGGTGCCGGAGCTCGACGGGGTGGCCGACGGCACGACGATCACGAGCGCGCGCGGCCGCCTCACGCTGACGGGCCGGCACGTCCACCACCCCGTGCATCTGGGCCGCGCGGACGGCCTCAATTTCTTGCTACAGAAACCTTTTCACTAGAAAGCAACTGGCTCTAAGGTGCGTAGCGCCCCCCACCCCATCGAGGAGCCTGCATGAGCAGCGTCGAGCAGTTCGGCTACCGCCAGGAGCTTCAGCGTTCCCTCGGCTTCGCCGACCTGATGATCTATGGCTTGATCTTCATGGTGCCGATCGCACCGTTCGGCATCTTCGGCACCGTCTTCTCAAGTTCCGGCGGGATGGTCGCGCTGGCCTACGTCATCGGGCTGGTCGCCATGGCCTTCAGCGCGCTGTCGTACGCGCAGATGGCCCGCGCCTTCCCCATGGCCGGCTCGGTCTACACGTACGCGGGACGCGGCATCGCCGCCCCGGTCGGCTTCCTGGCCGGCTGGGCGATCCTGCTGGACTACCTGCTCGTCCCCACCCTGCTGTACCTGGTCGCGAGCACGGCCATGAACTCGTTCGTGCCCGGCGTGCCGACCTGGGCCTGGCTGATCGCGTTCGTGCTGCTGAACACCGTGGTCAACTCGCGCGGCATCCAGATGACGGCGAGGATCACCAGGATCATGCTCGCCGCCGAACTGGCCGTGCTCGCCGTCTTCCTGGTCGTCGGCGTCGTCGCCCTGACCCAGGGCAAGGGCACCGCGGGCCCGCTCGCGCCGCTCTACGACTCCGGCACGTTCTCCTGGACGGTCGTCTTCGGCGCCGCCTCCGTCGCCGTGCTGTCGTTCCTCGGCTTCGACGGCATCTCGACGCTCGCCGAGGAGAACCGCGAGGACGCCGGCCGGCTCGGCCGGGCCATGATCGCCGCGCTGGCGCTGGCCGCCGCGCTGTTCGTGGTGCAGACCTGGGTCGCGGCGCTGCTGGTGCCCGACAGGGCGGCGCTGCTCGCCGGCCAGGGCCTGGACGACGCGTTCTACGACACCGCCTCCTACGCGGGCGGCGCCTGGCTCGGCGTGCTGTGCGCCGTCGCCACGGCCATCGCGTGGGGCTTCGCCAACTCGCTGGTCGCGCAGGCCGCCACCTCGCGGCTGCTGTTCGCGATGGCCCGCGACCGGCAGCTCCCCTCGTTCCTCGCCCGCGTGCACCCGCAGCACCGGGTGCCGGTCAACGCCACGTTCGCCGTCGCCGCCGTCTCGCTGGTGCTGGGCGTGGGCTTCACCTTCTACGCCGACGGCATCGCCCTGCTCAGCTCGCTGGTCAACTTCGGCGCCATGACCGCGTTCCTGCTGCTGCACGTCGCGGTCGTGGTCCACTACGCGGTGCGCGGCCGCAGCCGCGCCTGGCTGCCGCACGTCGTCGTACCCGTGATCGGCTTCGCCGTGCTCGCCTTCGTCGTCTACAACGCGAAGGTCGCGGCGCAGTGGCTCGGCGGCGTCTGGCTCGCCGTCGGCCTGGTCATCCTCATCGTCCTGTCCAGCCGGGGCCGCAAGCCGGTCCTGCCGAAGGAGGTTTCGTGAACGTCGTCTCCTACCGTCCCGCTCCGGAGGAGCTCAGCTACACCTTCGGGGGCCGCGCGCCCGTGGGGAAGGTACGGCCGGGCACGATCCTGGAGCTGTACACCGAGGACTGCTTCGGCGGGCGCGTCCGGACCGTCGACGACCTGCCGTCGGTGGTGTGCGAGTTCCCCTACCTCAACCCGGTGACCGGGCCGTTCCACGTCGAGGGCGCCGAGCCCGGCGACACGCTGGCGCTGCACTTCGTCTCGATCACCCCGGCCAGGGACTGGGCCGTGTCGACGACGTTCCCGCACTTCGGGGCGCTGACCGGCACCCACACCACCGCCATGCTCCAGCCGCCGCTGGAGGAGCGGGTGTGGCGCTACGACATCGACGCCGACAAGGGCGTCGCCGTCTACCACGCCCGCCGCAGCGACTTCAGCGTCGAGCTGCCGCTCGACCCGATGCACGGCACCGTGGGCGTGGCGCCCGCCGCCGGCGAGGCCCGCATGACGATCACCCCGGACGCCCACGGCGGCAACATGGACACCCCCGAGCTGCGCGCGGGCGTCACCGTCTACCTGGGCGTCAACGTCGAGGGCGCGCTGTTCTCGATCGGCGACGGCCACGGGCTGCAGGGCCACGGCGAGGTGTGCGGCACGGCGGTGGAGTCGGCCATGAACACCGTCGTGGCGGTCGAGCTGATCAAGGGCGTGGCCACCCCCTGGCCGCGGATGGAGGACGACCTGCACCTGATGTCCACCGGTTCGGCCAGGCCGCTGGAGGACGCCTACCGCATCAGCCAGCACGACCTGGTGACGTGGACGGCGTCGCTGACCGGCCTGGAGACGCTGGACGCGTACCAGCTCGTCAGCCAGGCGGGGCAGGCGCCCGTCGGGAACGTCTGCGACACCAACTACACCATGGTCGCCAAACTCCCCAAGACCTACCTGAACGGCCCCACCGTGTACGAATCCGCGCACGAGCGGCTGCGCGGCCTCGCTGCCCGGTACAGAGCTTAGGTAAACCTTGGTGTTGCAGGTCAAACCATTGATCATCTTCCCCGTACAGTGGGGACGTGCTCAGGTTGGTGCTGTCCCTCGTCCTGCTCGATCCGACCGGCATCGCCGAGGTGCCGCAGCGTAGCGTCCCCGTCTCCCGCGTGCTCACGCCCGACGGCGACCGCCTGGGCTACGCGCCGGTGCCGCGCCCCTTCACGGGGGCGCGGCGCCTGACCGGCGTGCTCGTCGGCCACGACCCCGTCAGCGGCACGGCCGTGCTGTGCGGAGGCGCGGTGATCGGCTCACGCAGCCGCAACCTGGTGCTCACCGCCGCGCACTGCCTGTTCCACGAGGGCAGGCCGCTGCAGGGCCTGACCTTCCTGCCCGGGTACGACCAGGGGCGCTCCCGGCTCGGCGCCTGGCACGCCGTGCGGACCTGGGTGCCGCCCCGGTGGCGCGACGGCACGTACTCGCCCGACCTGCTGCCGTACGACGTGGGGCTGGTCGGGGTGACCCGCGCCAAGGGCGAGGCGACGCTGGAGTCGGTGACCGGGCGGGGGCTGCGCCCGCTGCCCACGGCGAAGGGCACCGGGCTGCGCGGCCTCGAACTGCTCGGCTACCCGGCCGGCCCGCGCTACCCGGGCAGCCGGATGTACCGCTGCCTCGGCGACGCCGTCGAGGGCGGCGCCGACGGGCCCGGCGTGCTCGTCACGCACAACTGCCACGCCGCGGCGGGCGGCAGCGGCGGCCCCGCCGTGTACGGCGGGGCGGTGGCCGGCGTCGTGTCGTCGTCCAGCCCGCTCGGCCGCGCCGCCGGCTACACCGTGCTCACCCGGCTGGGCGGGCCCGCCTTCGACCGGCTGCTCGCCAGGGCCGACCGGTCGATGCGGCTCATGACGCGGACCCCGGCTCCCGGCCTCCCCCAGCGCAGTCTCTGACGATGTCCTCGCAGATCGCGTGGCTGACCAGGGCGTCGTCCGCGCCGATCCTGCGGCCCTCGCGCACGGCCCCGAGGAACTCCGCGCAGACCTGCTCGATGCCACGCTGCCTGGCCACCGGCACCCAGTCGGGCCGCCTGACCAGCGTCTCGCCGCCCGCGTAGTCGACGACGTCGCCGAGGTTGACCACCCGGCGCTTGACGCCGTCGCCCATCACCTCACAGCTCTCCTCGCTCGCGCCGCTGACGCGGTTCATCACGCCGAGCGCGGTGAAGCCGTCGCCGGTCAGCTCCAGGACGACGTGCTCCAGCAGGCCGTTTCTGACGCGGGTCCTGAACCTGGTGCCGGTGACCTCGCCGGGGGCGAGGAAGCGCAGGGTGTCGACGACGTGGATGAAGTCGTCGAACACCGCCCGGCGGGGGGCGTCGGGATGGTTCTCGCGGTTCTTCTGCATGACGACGAGGTGGCGGGGCAGCCCCGCCAGCGCCGCGTAGCCGGGGGCGTGCCGCCGGTTGAAGCCCGTCATCAGCGTCCTGCCCTCGGCCTCGGCCAGCCGGGCCAGGCGCTCGGCGTCGGCCAGGTTGTCGGCGATCGGCTTGTCGACGTACACGTGCACCCCGGCCCGCAGGAGCGGCTCGACGATCTCGGGGTGCGCCGGGGTGGCGGCGTGGACGAACGCCGCCTCCACCCCCGCCTTGACCACGTCGTCGACGCTGGTGAACCGGTGGGCCACGCGGTAGGCGTCGCCGAGCCTGTCGAGCCTGGCCCTGTCGCGTGTGCACAGGTGGAGGTCCAGGCCAGGCTGGGCGGCCAGCACGGGAAGGTACGCCTTCTCCGCGATGTCCCCCAGCCCGATCATCGCTGTCTTCATCCGTCGAGCGTAGCCTTCAGCGCCTCGTCCATCGGCGTCGGCGTGACGCCGAAGGTGCGCTGGAAGGCGGAGGAGTCGAGCACGAACGGCTCGGTGAACTGGTAGCGGGTGTGTCCGAGCTCGCCGAGCATCGGGGAGAACAGGCCCGCGGCGCGGACGAGCGGCCACGGGATGCGCGTGATGCGCGGCGCCGGCCGGCCCAGCAGCGCGGCCATGCGCTCGCCGACCTCTCGGAAGCTCAGCGGATCGCTCGTGGGGACGTGCCACGGCCGGCCCCAGGCCCGCTCGTCGGTGCCCGCCACCACGAGGGCGTCGGCGACGTCGGGCAGGTACGTCCACGAGTGCGGGACGTCGGCCGGGTACGGCAGGGCGATGCTCCTGCCCGCCCTGAGCGGCCCCTGGAAGCGGTCGCCCAGGTACGACTGGTCCGTCGCGCCGGGGCCGAAGTAGTCGGAGCCGCGCACCTCGGTCGCCCTGACGCGGCCGGCCCGGTGGGCGGCGAGCGCGTCCTCCCACATCCTGGCCCTGACGGCCGCCTTGGCGCTGCTCGGCCGGAGCGGCAGGTCCTCGGTCATCGGCCCGGTGACCGGCCCGTACGGGTAGAGGTTGCCGAGGATCACCAGCACGGCGCCCGTCGCCTCGGCGGCGGCGAGGAACGAGGCCGCCATGGGCGGCCAGTCGGTGAGCCAGCGGTCGTACCGCGGGTTGACGCAGTTGTAGAGGGCGTCGGCCCCCTCTGTGACCTGGACGAGGCGGCGCCGGTCGGTGACGTCGGCCGCCACCCTGACGGCGCCCTCGGGTCCCGAGCCCGACCGGGTGACGACGGTGACGTCGTGGCCCCGAGCGAGGAGCTTGGCGGCCAGGTGCGTGCCGACCTGGCCGGATCCCACGATGACGTGCTTGCCCATGTTCAGACCTGCTTCCAGATGACGCGGAGCACCGCGTTGACGACGAAGACGGCGGCGAGGACGGCGGCGGGTGCGGGCCGTCCCGCGGCGAGGAGCGCGAGCGCGCCGCCGCCGAACCAGACGATCTCCAGGGCGGCGCGGGCGAGGCCGGTGAGGGGGTAGGTGGCGTTGGCGCCGCCGCCGGCGCCGAACAGCGCCCAGACGACGATGAACAGCGCGGGCGCCGCGATCCCGGCCGCCAGCCTGAGCGGCCACCCGGCGTTCAGGGTGAAGCCCCAGTAGCCGGCGGAGGCCAGCACGCCGAGTTCGAGGACGAACATGAGGGCGGCGTTCGCGCCCTTGGCGATGGCGAGCATGGGGGGCCTCCGGACTTTCGTGACTGCCGTTCGCTTACGAGAGCAATGCTCTCTGATGAGGGCGCCCCAAGTCAAGAGCGGTGCTCTCGTTTTTTCTCAGCGCTCTGGTAACCTGCTGGCATGACCGCGAGCCGAACCGCCAGAGAACGCGTCAGGGCCGAACTGACCAGGGAGATCACCGACATCGCGCGCCGCCAGCTCGCCACCGAGGGCGCCGGCGGCCTCTCGCTGCGCGCCGTGGCGCGGGAGATGGGCATGGTCTCCTCCGCCATCTACCGCTACTTCCCGAGCCGCGACGACCTGCTCACCAGGCTCATCATCGACGGCTACAACGCGCTGGGCGAGGCCGTCGAGCAGGCCGAGGCGCCCGTGCCCCGCGGCGACCACCTGGGGCGCTGGCTGGCGGCCTGCCACGGCCTGCGCGACTGGGCGGTGGCCCACCCCCACGAGTACGCGCTGCTCTACGGCTCCCCGGTGCCCGGCTACCAGGCGCCCGTGGAGACCGTCGCCGCCCGCGCCCGCGACGTGACCGTGCTCGGCGCCATCGTCTCCGACGCCCACGCGGCGGCCGCGCTGCGCCCCGCGGGCGACACGCCCCCTCCCCCCGCGGAGGCCGCGGCCGACGCCGGGAACCTGCGCGGCCTCATGCCCGGACTACCCGACGAACTGGTGTGGCGGGCCATAACCGCCTGGGCCACGCTCTACGGATGGGTCAACCTCGAGGTGTTCGGTCAACTCAACAACACCGTCGAGGCGCGGCAACCGGTCTTCGAGCACGCGATGCGCGTCGCCGCCACCACGCTGGGCCTCGTCAGCACCGAGTGAACAGCGGCACGAGCACCTCGTCCACGATCTCCGTGACCAGGCTCTCGGGGATCGGCGCGCCCTGGAACAGGAAGTGCTGGCGCAGCAGCGCCTGGCCGACGTCGAGGCGGCACGGCGTGACCGCCTCCTCGCCCACCTCGCCCCGCGCCACCGCGCGCCGGACGATCTCCCGCATCAGCCTCCTGCCCGCGCCCTGCGAGTGGGCGCGGAACGCGGCCGCCCGCGACTCGTCGCCCAGCGCCTCACTGAGCAGCCCGCGCAGCGCCTCACCCGCCGGCCCCGCCAGCGTCCCCGCCGTACGTCCCAGCATGGCGAGCAGGTCGCCGCGCAGCGACCCGGTGTCCGGCGGGGAGTCGGGGTCGGGCAGCGCGTGGTAGACGGCGTCCATGACCAGCTCGACGCGCGACGGCCAGCGCCGGTAGAGCGACGCCTTGCTCGCCCTGGCCCGCTCCGCGACGCGCTCCATGGTCAGGCCCGCGTAACCGGTCTCGGCCAGTTCCTGCAGCGTGGCCTCGTAGATGGCGGCGTGCAGGGCCTCGCCCCTGCGCCTGGGCAGCTTGCGGTGGTCGGTGACCATGCCGTGCATCCTAGGGAGCGGCCCGGACCGTGCCGGCGTCGCCGTCCACCAGCACCCTCTGGCCGTCGCGCAGCACACCGGTGCCGCCGCCCGTGCCCATGACCGCCGGGATGCCGTACTCCCTGGCCACGATGGCCGCGTGCGAGGCGGAGCCGCCCGTGTCCACCACCACGGCCGCCGCGCGCTGGAACAGCGGCGTCCACGAGGGGTTCGTGTAGGGGCAGACGAGCACGTCGCCGGCGTCGAGCCGGGCGAACTCGGCCGGGCCGCGCACCAGCCGCACCGGGCCGGTCGCCGTGCCGCCGCTCGCGGGCGTGCCCGCGACCAGCGCGTCGCCCGCGTGCCTGGCGGGGAAGAGCTGCGCCGGATCGACGAGCCGCACGCCCGCCAGCTCCTCGCGCCTGGCCGCCCGCGCCCGCACCGCCTCGCGCAGCGCCTCCGCGTACGGGCCCGCGTCCGGCCCCGGGAGCCGTTCCAGTTCCTCCAGACGCAGGTGGAAGACGTCCTCCGGGCGGACGAGCACGCCCGCCCCCGCGAGCCTGCGGCCGATCTCCAGCAGCGAGCCGCGCAGGATCGGCAGCGGCATCGTGAACGTGAAATGGGTGTCCTCGCGGAAGGCGACGCCCGCACGGGCGGCCTCCACCCAGCGCCGCACCCTCGCGCGGGCGGCGGGCGAGCGCAGCAGCGGGTGCGCGAGCAGGCGGTCCAGCGCGTCGCCGCCCGGCCGCTCCCGCGGTCGTCCCGAGGGTGGCACCCGGATCAGGGCGAGCACGGTCTCCGGGGAGTCGGCCCAGGTCGGCGAGGTGACGAGCAGCGGCGTCGCGGTCTCGCGGTGGCCGTACTCGGCCAGGAACGCCTCCAGCTTCGCCGCGAACGACGGCGGCGGCGGGTCGCGGTCGAGCGCGCCGGTCCGCCGCGCCTCCTCGGCCAGCTCCGCGAGGGCCCGGTTGGCGTCGGAGGTGCGGGTGCGGGCGCCCGCCAGCAGGTCGCCCAGCAGCCTCCCGCGTCCCAGCAGCGCGGTGACGAGGAGGAGCCGCAGCACGGCCAGGCCGCTCCCCGGCAGGTAGTCGATGCGCAGGCCGGTCACGGGACGCACCAGGTCGAGGGCGCGGCCCGGCATCCGCACGAGCTCGTCCCAGGGCAGCATGGCGAGGTCGAGCGCCGCCGTCTCGCGGCAGCGGCGCAGGAAGTCGCGGTGGCGCGGGTCGTCCGTCCAGCGGGCGGGGTCGTACCGTCTGGCCTTGGCGACGAGCCTGAACGGCGTGGCGAGCAGCCGGAGGCTCGGGCGGGGCGACGGCGGCACCAGCCGGCGGACGACGCCGTCCTCCTCCTCCAGGAAGCCGTCGAAGGCGTGCAGGAGGCCGTACTCGGTGGTCAGCTCCGCCATCAGCCCGGCGGGGCCGTGCGGGATCCACGTGCTCACGTCGATCGGGTACGGACGCTCGGGCAGGTACTCGAGCAGGACGCCGCCGAGGCGGCGGCGGAGCGGGCCGAGCCGGCCCAGCGGGGGCGGCGGCACCGCCGTCATGGGCCGGGCCTGCAGGACGTGCACCCGCCCGCCCGCGTACGCCCACTCCATGTCCTGGGGGCGGCCGAAGTGGGCCGCGGCCCTGACGCCGAGCGCGGCGAGCTCCCGCAGCACCGGGCCGGGCAGCCGCCCGGCGGGCCCGTCCGCGCCGGGGAGGCCGCCGCGCAGACCGCCAGGGACGCCACCGGGGAGGTCGCCGCGCTCGTGGACGACGCCGCCGCCCTCCGCCGCGCGCACCACCACCTCGCGCCGCCCCGGCGTGAACCGCAGGAGCGCGCCCGACCGGTCGAGCACGTAGTGGTCGGGCGTGACCAGCCCCGACACGACGGCCTCGCCCAGTCCGTCGCTCGCGTCGAGGACGATCTCGCCGCGCTCGCCCGTGACCGGGTCGGCGGTCAGCATCACGCCCGCCACCTCCGCCTCCACCAGGCGCTGGACGACCACCGCGATGCGCACCCCGGCCGGGTCGAGCCCGAGCCTGGCGCGGTAGGCGACCGCGCGCTCCCCCCAGAGCGAGGCCCAGCAGCGGCGCACCGCGTCGAGCAGCGCCTGCTCGCCGACGACGTTGAGGTAGGTGTCCTGCTGTCCGGCGAACGCCGCGCCCGGCAGGTCCTCGGCCGTCGCGCTCGACCGCACGGCGACCGGTCCGCCGCCGAGTTCCGCGTACGCGCGGGTGACGGCGGAGCGCAGCTCTTCCGGGAGTTCGACCCGCTCGAAGTGGCCGGGCGTGACCTCCCCCGCGGCGACCAGCCGGTACGCCTCCGTGGTGATCACGAACCCGTCGGGCACGGGGAAGCCGTTCCTGACCAGCTCCCCCAGGTTGGCGCCCTTGCCCCCGGCGAGGGGCAGGTCCTCGTGGCCGAACGCGGCCAGGGGCGCGACGAGCTTCACGTTCCCTCCTCGGCCGTTAGAGAACTGAACGTTCTCTAACGAGCATACGAGCCACCCCCACGAAACGCAACGTTCACTGTCGTCGGCGGGACAGCCGTCCAGCCTGTACAGACAAGCCCTTCACCTCCGAGCAGGTGAACGCGCACTCCAACCGTCAATGTGCGTACACCTGCTATTCGCTCTGGCACGCCATGCTGCTCGCGATCACCCCGTACAAGGATCACCCATGCGCTGGACTGTCCCGATCGCGGCCGCCGCGATCGCCGCCCTCGCCCTCCCCGCCGCCCCCGCCGCGGCCGCCCCCGACGGAGCACTGGCCGTGGCCGCCGCCCGCGTCACGAGCGGCCAGCCGATCACGTTCACCTACTCCACGCCCAGGCCCGACCCCAAGAACTGGATCGGCCTCTACACCGACCCCGGCGACGGCCCCGCCGAGGAGAAGTACGTCGGCCCGTCGCTGCGGTGGGTCTACATCCCGCAGTCCTCCGGCACCGCGACCCTGCCCACCGACGGGCTCGAACCCGGCGACTACGTCGCCTACGCCCTCGCCAAGGACGGCTATGCCTGGCTCTCCGCCCCCGTCAAAGTGAAGATCGTGAGCAACGAGCCTCCCCGCTTCGTCACCGGCACCTTCACCCTCCGCAACGCCCGCGCCGGCAGCCCCTACGCCGCCTCCGTCAAAGGCCTGGCCCGCGGCAGGACCGAGAGCTTCGCCAAGGTCTCGGGTCCCGCCTGGGCGCAGGTCGGAGCCGACGGCTCCGTCACCGGCACCCCGCCCGCGTCGGCGTCGGCCAAGACCGCCGTCCTCACCGTCGAGGCGCGCGGCGCCGACGGCGAGCGCGCCACCGCCACCGTCCGCGTGCGCGTCAGGCCGCCCGGCGCGCCGCTCGTGCCCGAGCTGAAGGCGCTGAGCTGGAACCTGTGGCACGGCGGCAGCCAGGTCAGGAACGGCAGGGAGAAGCAGCTCAGGTTCCTGCTGGAGCAGGACGTGGACGTCGTCGGCGTGCAGGAGAGCTCCGGTGTCGCCGTCAGGGAGCTCGGCGAGGCCCTCGGCTGGGACTACTACCAGGCCGGCGCGGACGTCGGCATCCTCAGCAGGTACCCGATCACCGCCCGCGGGCCCGAGCCGTCGGCGTCCGGCCTGCCCGTCTCGAACGTCCGGGTACGCCTCGACGAGCGCCGCGGCACCGAGCTCGCCGTCTGGAACGCCCACCTCGGCTACACCCCGTACGGGCCGTACGACGCCTGCTTCGGGAAGATGCCGGTGGAGCGGCTGCTCGAACGCGAGGCGCAGTCCAAGCGCACCGGGCAGATCGAGGGCATCATGCGGGCCATGGCGCCCGAGCTGGAGGCGGCCGGACGCAGCCCCGTCCTGCTGATGGGCGACTTCAACGCGCCGTCCCACCTCGACTGGACCGACGCGAACCGGCGCTGCGGCCACGGCGCCGTGCCCTGGCCGACGTCCACGGCGCCCGCCGCGGCCGGCATGCTCGACACCTACCGGGTCGCCCACCCCGACCCCGCCGCCGACCCCGGCATCACCTGGTCGCCGATCTACAAGACGTTCACCGGCGGGTACGGCCACGACTCGCACGCCGGCGAGCCGGAGCCGCAGGACCGCATCGACTTCATCCACGCCAAGGGCGACCTGAGCGTGCTCTCGTCGGAGGCGGTCGTGGAGGGCACGCCGCGCCCGATCCCCGGCCACCAGGACAACGCGTGGACCTCCGACCACGCCGCCGTCCTGACCGTCTTCAAGGTCGGCTGACCCGCGCGGCGGCCCCGCGCCTCACCTGCGGGGCCGCCCTCGAAACCCGCCATGCCCTTCATGACGGTCACGCTTGTTGCCGCAGGGCGACGCTGATTACGGTGTGACCACGCGCGGCAGACGTCGCCTCCCGATCTGTTCCGGTGCGGCGGGCCGTACGAGGGGATCACCGTGGCCGATCTCGACCGCCAGGCGATGCAGGACGTGGCCGAGCGGATCCAGCGGCGACCGGTTCGGCGCCCAGGTCCACGCCGACCAGCGGGAGCTGCGGGACCTGCTCACGCAGGCCGTCCACAGCGCCAACCGGAAACCGGCCTCCCTCCCCGACCCCTCATGAGCGAGTTCACCGGGGTCAAACCGGCCGAGTTCGACGCGATGACCAGCAAACACGCCGAGGCCGCCAGAAGGCTGGAGGAGCTCGCGCGAGCCCTGCACGGCGAGCTGCGCCGGGCCGGGCTCGACACCTCCCCCGCGGCTCGGCTGCGGCAACTGGCGGGACGCGTCACCACCCAGGCCGAGGACCTGCGGCAGCGGCAGGCACTCGTCCACGAGCTGCAACGGCAGAAGGTCGTCTTCGGCATGTTTACGCAGCGCACCGCTGCGACGACGAAGAGCGCTTGATCGACATCTACCTGGCGCAGGTCGCCAGAGGCAGGGAGGGGATCAAGGATCTCACCGAGTTGATGCGCATCGCCCAGAAGCGCTATGGCCTGCTCCATCACTGCACTCCCGGCGCGTGAGAACCCCGATGGCGAAGCGGCTCGGCCGCGCCGCCCGTGGTGCAGGGGGCGCGGCCGAGCCTCTGCCACAGTGCCTCAGTGGGCGGCGCGGTTGATGGCGGAGATGATGGCCTTGAGCGAGGCGGTCGTGGTGTTGGCGTCGACGCCGACGCCCCACAGCACCTTGCCGTCGACGTCGCACTCCAGGTAGGAGGCCGCCTTGGCGTCGCTGCCCGCGCTCATCGCGTGCTCCACGTAGTCGAGCACCCGTACGTGGATGCCGGCCTGCGCGATGGCGTCGATGAACGCCGAGATCGGGCCGTTGCCGACGCCCTCGATCTCGCGGATCTCGCCGTCGAGCCGCACGTCGGCGCTGATGCGGTCCTTGTCGTCGACCGTGGACTCGTGCCGGTGCGCCATCAGGCTCAGCCGGCCCCAGCGGTTGGACGGGTTCGGGAGGTACTCGTCGCGGAAGATCTCGTACATCTGGGCCGGGCTGATCTCGCCGCCCTCGGCGTCGGTGCGCGCCTGCACGACCTTGGAGAACTCGATCTGCAGCCGCCGTGGCAGGTCGAGCTGGTGGTCGGCCTTCATGATGTAGGCCACGCCGCCCTTGCCCGACTGGCTGTTGACCCGGATGACCGCCTCGTAGCTGCGGCCGATGTCCTTGGGGTCGATCGGCAGGTACGGCACCGCCCAGCGGAACTCGTCGACCGGCACGCCCTCGGCGGCGGCGTCGCGCTCCAGGTGCTCGAAGCCCTTCTTGATGGCGTCCTGGTGGGAGCCGGAGAAGGCCGTGTAGACCAGCTCGCCGCCCCACGGGTGGCGCGGGTGCACGGGGAGCTGGTTGCAGTACTCGGTGACGCGGCGGATCTCGTCGATGTCACTGAAGTCGATCTCGGGGTCGACGCCCTGCGAGAACAGGTTCATGCCCAGGGTGACCAGGCAGACGTTGCCGGTGCGCTCGCCGTTGCCGAACAGGCAGCCCTCGATCCTGTCGGCTCCGGCCAGGTAGCCCAGCTCGGCGGCGGCGACGGCGGTGCCGCGGTCGTTGTGGGGGTGCAGCGACAGGATGATCGAGTCGCGGTTCTTCAGGTGGCGGTGCATCCACTCGATCTGGTCGGCGTACACGTTGGGCGTGGCCATCTCGACCGTGGCGGGCAGGTTGATGATCACCTTGCGGTCGGGGGTGGGCTGCCACACCTCGTTGACGGCGTCGCACACCTCGACGGCGTACTCCAGCTCCGTGCCGGTGAACGACTCGGGGGAGTACTGGAAGCGGATGTCCGTGTCGGACTGCTCCGCCAGCTTCTTCACCAGCTTGGCGCCCTCGACGGCGATCGCGGTGATGCCCTCCTTGTCCAGGCCGAACACCACGCGGCGCTGCAGGGTGGAGGTCGAGTTGTACAGGTGGACGATGGCCTGCCTGGCTCCGCGCAGCGACTCGAAGGTGCGCTCGATCAGCTCGGGCCTGGCCTGGGTCAGGACCTGGATCACCACGTCGTCGGGGATGCGGCCCTCTTCGATGATGGTGCGGATGAAGTCGTAGTCGGTCTGCGACGCCGCGGGGAAGCCGACCTCGATCTCCTTGTACCCCATGCGTACCAGCAGCTCGAACATCTTGAGCTTGCGGTGGGAGTCCATCGGGTCGATCAGCGCCTGGTTGCCGTCGCGCAGGTCGACGGCGCACCAGCGGGGCGCCTTGGTGACGACCTTGTCGGGCCAGGTGCGGTCGGGCAGCCTGACGGGCTCGAACGGCGCGTAGCGATGGAACGGCATCGGGCTGGGCTGCTGGGCGGTCATGACGAGGGCTCCTCGGTGTCGGTCGGGAAGAAAGCGGCCGACGCGCATGACTCGCTCCGCGACGAGGGAGCCGGCCTTAGAGGCCCTCGCCGCGGCAGCTAAGAAGGAGCCCGCGCAGCATGCCTTGCACGCTACCAGACGGCACGCCGTGCACCGTCCTCGATCTCACATGCCGAGAAGATCCCGCTCAGGAGTCGATCAGGACGCTGAGGCAGGTGACGCAGCCCTCAAGCTTCTCGTACTCGGAGATGTCGACGGTGACGACGGCGAGCCCGCGCGCTTCCAGCATGGCGGCCGTCCGCGGCGCGGAGGCGGCCATGAGGACGGCGTCGCCGCCCAGCGGCACCACGTGCGCGCCCGACTCCTCGGCGGGCACCAGCAGGTCCGGCAGGTCCACGTGATCGGGCAGGCCGATCAGGGTGCCGTCGGGCAGCGCGGTGACGGCCGACTTCAGGTGCAGGACGCCGCGCAGGTCCACCGGCACCACGCGGCGGCCGGGCAGGAGGCGGGCGAGCTGGGCGATGCCCTCGTCGTTGGTGCGCGCCGACCTGCCGACGTAGACGGTGTCGCCGACCTGGAGCACGTCGCCGCCGTCGAGCGTGCCCGGCTCGGTGATGGCGGCAGGGTCGAGCCCGAGACCGCGCAGCGCGACCGCGACCGACTCGACCTCCGGCCGCCGCTCGGGCGCGCCCGGCCTGGTCAGCACGGCCCGTCCGGCGGAGACCACGACGGTGTCCTCGACGAACGGGCCGTCGGGCAGCTCGTCGGCCTCGGCCACGTGGACCACGCGCAGGCCCGCCCCGGCCAGCGCCTCCGCGTAAGCGGCGTGCTGGCGCAGCGCGAGCTCCGGGTCGACCGCCTCCCGGGGGATGTTCGTCACGATCCCCTCGGAGATCCGTGAACCAGGCTTTCTTACGAGCGCGATACCAGGCATAGGCCGTGTTCTATCACGAGGTCACTAGAGTCTTTGGCATGCGGGACGACGAGATTCTCACCAGGATCAGTGCTCTGGTCACCGAGGAGCACGAACTACGCGACAAGCTGTCCACCGGGCAGGTCACCTCCGACGACGAGCGGGCGCGCATCAAGGAACTGGAGGTGTCGCTCGACCAGTGCTGGGACCTGCTGAGGCAGCGCAGGGCCAGGCGCGGCGCGGGCGAGGACCCCGACGGCGCGGCCGTCCGCCCGCCGGGCGAGGTCGAGAACTACCGTCAGTAGCCGCCGGGGAAAACCCTTCGCCCCGGCCGGACGGCCTGCGCTTAGCTGGACGCATGCTGATCCAGCCTCTCGACACCGACCGGCCGGGCCACCTGCACGGCTTCCACCAGGCCTATCTCGCGGCCCACGCCCACGTCCCCGGCCCTAAGCTCACGCGGCCCCACTTCGTCATCGAGGTCACCGAGGGCCCGCCCGGCGGCACGGCCGAGGCGTGGGTGGTCACAGAAGGCGACGAGGTCACGGGCGGGTACGCCATGTCGTTCCCCGAGGACGACAACCGCCACATGGCGTGGCTGTTCCCCCTCGTCGTCCGGCCGGAACGCCGGGGCGCGGGGCTCGGCTCCGCGCTGTTCGAGCACGCCCTCGGCCGCGTACGGGCCCGCGGGCGGCGGCTGCTGCTCACCGAGACGCCGTCCACCGGCGTCGGCGCCCGCTTCGCCCGCGCCCACGGCATGGACGTCTCCCTCGAACAGGCCAGGCGGGTCCTCGACCTGCGCACCGCCGACTGGGCGGCGCTCGACCGCCTGACTCCCGAGGTCGAGGGCTACGACCTCGAACACTGGACCGGCCCCGCCCGCCCCGAGCTGCACCGCGACCTGGCCACGCTCATGAACGGCATGAACGACGCCCCACGCGACGCCGACGTCGAGGACGCCGCCTACACCCCGGAACGCGTCCGCGCCGCGGAGGAGAACCTCGCCCGCATCGGCGAGACCTGCCACACCACGATCGCCAGGCGCCGCGACGACGGCGCACCCGCCGGGCTCACCCGCATCTACCTCAGGGCCGACCGCTCCGACGCCTGGGGCAACCAGGGCGACACCACCGTGCTGCCCGAGCACCGCGGCCACCGGCTCGGCCTGCTGCTCAAGCTGGCCAACCTGAGATCGCTGCGCGAGCACGAACCGCACGTCGAACAGGTCATCACCTGGAACGCCGTCTCCAACCGGCACATGATCGCCATCAACGAGGCCATGGGCTTCACCGTGCTCGACCACTGGCCGGAATGGCGCCTCGACGTCACCCCGTGACCCCCGTCTCCCGGCGTGCCGACCCCGTGTTGCGGTGATGTTAACCGCAGGTTAGATATGCCGGGTTTCCTCTTGTTCGAACAACCTTCTGCGGAGAGGCTCTGGCCTGCAACTACTCCCCCCAGGAGGTATTCAGTGAGCAAACCGCGGGTGCCGTGGAAGTCCGTGGTCGGCGGCTCTATCGGCAATCTGGTCGAGTGGTACGACTGGTTCGTCTACAGCAGTTTCGCCGTCTACTTCGCCTCCTCCTTCTTCCCGAAGGGCAACACGACGGCCCAGTTGCTGAACACGGCCGGCATCTTCGCCGTTGGCTTCTTCATGCGTCCGGTGGGTGGCTGGCTGCTCGGCCGTTTCGCCGACAGGAAGGGCCGCAAGGCGGCGCTCACGCTCACCGTGACACTCATGTCGGCCAGCGCGCTGCTGATCGCCATCGCGCCCACGTACGAGTCCGTGGGCTACTTCGGCGCCGTGGTGCTGCTGGTGGCCCGCCTCCTGCAGGGTTTGTCGGTCGGTGGCGAATACGCGGCCAGCGCCACGTACCTGACCGAGGCCACGCCTCCCGGCAAGCGCGGTCTGGCCTCCAGCTTCCAGTACGTCTCCATGACGGCGGGCCAGCTCGTCGGCCTGGGCCTGCAGATCATCCTGCAGAACACCATGTCGGAGGAGGCGCTGAAGTCGTACGGCTGGCGCATCCCGTTCATCGTGGGCGCCCTGGCCGCCGCGGTCGTGTTCTACCTGCGCCGCAGCCTCATGGAGACCGAGGCGTACGACGAGGAGGAGCGCGAGGCGGACGGCACGGCCGCGCGGCGCGGCACGATCAAGGGCCTCCTGGAGCACAAGAAGGAGGCGCTGCTCGTCATCGCGCTGACGATGGGCGGCACGGTCGCGTACTACACCTACACGACGTACATGACGAAGTACCTGTCGAACACGGCGGGCCTGTCGAAGGAGACGGCGACGCTGGTCAGCTTCTGCGCGCTGTTCCTCTTCATGTGCCTGCAGCCGCTGGCCGGCGGCCTGTCGGACCGCATCGGCCGGCGCCCGCTGCTGATCACGTTCGGTGTGGGCTCGATGCTTGGCACGGTGCCGCTGATGACGGCGCTGTCGGGTGTCAGCGGGTTCGGCGGCGCGTTCGCGCTCTCGCTCATCGGCCTGATCATCATCACCGGCTACACGTCGATCAACGCGGTGGTCAAGGCCGAGCTGTTCCCGACGCACATCAGGGCCCTGGGTGTGGCGCTGCCGTACGCGATCGCGAACGCCCTGTTCGGCGGCACCGCCGAGTACGTGGCGCTGTGGTTCAAGGACAGCGGCATCGAGTCCGGCTTCTACTGGTACGTCTCGGGCTGCGCGGCCGTCTCGCTGGTCGTCTACCTGACGATGCGTGAGACCCGCGACGCCGCCCTGTCCCGCGCGGAACAGGCGAAGTCCGATTCGGTGACCGTTCGCGTCTAACCTTGCGGCATGCGGGTTCTTCTGGTCGAAGACGACGATCGGCTCGCCTCAGCGCTCACCACGGCCCTCGCGCGCCACGGCCACCAGGTCACGCGCGCGGGCCTGGCGGTCGACGCCCTCCGCCTCGCGGGGGGCGTCGACTTCGTCCTGCTGGACCTCGGGCTGCCCGACATGGACGGCCTCGACGTGCTGCGCCGCCTGCGGCGCGTGTCGGCGGTGCCGCTGATCGTGGTGACGGCCCGCACCGAGGAGCGCGAGGTGCTGCGCGGCCTGCGCTCCGGAGCCGACGACTACCTGGTCAAGCCGTTCCGCACGGCCGAGCTCATGGCCCGCATGGAGGCCGTGATGCGGCGCGGCACGCGGCCGATGCCGCCGCGCGACCACGTCGTGAGCGTCGGCGACGTCCGCATCGATCTGGAGTCCAGGCAGGTCACGGTCGCGGGCGAGCCGGTGACGCTGACCAGGCGCGAGTTCGACCTGCTGGCGATGCTCGCGCGCGAGCCCGGCGTCGTGCGAAGCCGCGAGGAGATCCTGGACGAGGTGTGGGGCGACCCGCTGCTGTCGGCGTCGCGCTCGCTGGACGTGCACGTCGCGGGCCTGCGGTCGAAGACGGGCCGGCCCGGCCTGGTGGAGACCCTGCGCGGCACCGGCTACCGCCTGGGATCGACCGCGTGAACTCACGCCTGGTCGTCACCTTCACCACGCTGATCGTCTTCCTCATCGCGGCGCTGGCGGTGCCGCTGGGTTTCGCGTACGCCTCGCACCGGACCAACCGGCTGCTGCTAGACCGCCGCGCCGACGCCACCCGGTTCGCCGAGCTGGCCGACCAGGCGTACCGGGAGAGCGACCACGCGTCGCTGATGGCGGAGGTCTTCCGTTACGCGTCGCTGTACGGTGCGGCGGTGCGCATCCGCGACCGCAACGGCTCGGTGCTGTTCACGGCGGGCCGTTTCCAGGCCGACGACGAGGAGGCGAGCCGGCTCGCGCTGTCGGGACGCACCACCGAGGACCTCCCGCTGATCAACCCGTTCGGCCCGGCCCGGGTGCTGCTCGCCGAGCCGGCCGGGCGCGACGCCCAGCTCTCCGGCGTGGTGCTGCTGGAGGCGCCCACCGACCAGGCCAGGACGGACGTGTCGCTGGTGTGGGGGGCGCTGGCGCTCGGCGCGCTGGTGGCGCTGGCGTACTCGGTGCTGGCGGCCAGGCGGCTGGCCCGCTGGATCCTGCGCCCGGTGACGGAGCTGGACCGGACGACGCAGGCCATCGCGCAGGGCCAGCTGGACGCGCGGGCCCATCCCGGGGCGGGGCCGTCGGAGCTGCGCAGGCTGGAGGAGCGGTTCAACGCCATGGCCGACGCCGTGTCGAGCGCGATCGAGCGGCAGCGGGCGTTCGTGGCCGACGCCTCGCACGAGCTGCGTACGCCCCTCACGGTGCTGGGCCTGCGGCTGGAGAACCTGGAGCCGCATCTGAAGGGCGAGGGCGCGGCCGAGTTCGAGGAGGCGATGGCGGAGCTCGACCGCCTGGCGCTGCTCGTCGAGGACCTGCTGGCGCTCGCCCGGGTCGAGGCGGGCGCGGGCGGCGACGCCAAGGAGGCCGAGCTGCGGCCACGCCTCGGCGTGTGGCGCGAGGTGTACGCCGCCAAGAAGATCAACCTGGTCACGGACGTGCCCGAGGCGGCCGCCGTGCCCGAGGCCGTGGCGCGGATCGCCGACATCGCGCTCGACAACGCCCAGAAGTTCGTGCCGGAGGGCGGCACGGTGACGGTCACGCTGGCGGACGGCGTGCTGCGGGTCGCCGACGACGGGCCCGGACTCGGCGAGGAGGAGCGGGCCGAGGCGCTGGGCCGCTTCTGGCGGTCGGGGGCGCACGCGAACGTGCCGGGCAGCGGCCTCGGCCTGGCCATCGCCGCCGAGCTGGCCAAGGCGTGCGGTGCCACGCTGAGCCTGCTCCCGGCGGAGCCTCACGGCCTGGTGATGGAGCTGCGCCTGCCCCGCGCTGGCCGCACCGACCAGCCG
The DNA here is from genome assembly GCF_900109355.1 of Nonomuraea pusilla. GTDB lineage: Bacteria > Actinomycetota > Actinomycetes > Streptosporangiales > Streptosporangiaceae > Nonomuraea > Nonomuraea pusilla. The sequence continues at coordinate 282,486 of NZ_FOBF01000006.1, read as the reverse complement.
TGACCAGGCGGCGGGCCGATCAGCCGTAGACCGAGCGGTAGTAGCGGGCCGCCCCCGGGTGGAGCTGGACCACGCCGGTGCCGATCGCGTAGCGCCTGTCCAGCCGCCCGCCGGGCGCCGACGGGGCCTGGAGCCGGTCGCGGGCCGTGAACAGCGTCTCCGTCACCGTGTACACCACGTCGTCGGGCAGGCTGGAGCGGCACATCAGGTAGCTGGGCGTGCCCACCGTCGGCACCGGCCTGGCGTTGCCGTACGCGCCCGCGGGGACGTCGGCGTGCTCGTACATGGGGCCGAAGTCGCGGCGCAGCACCGCCACCAGCGGTTCGAGCGGGACCAACGCGACACCGGGCAGCGCGACGAGCGCGGGCGTAGGCACGCCGCCCGACCAGAAGAAGGCGTCGATCTCGCCGTCGCGCAGCGCCTTGATCGACTCGTCGAGCCCCAGCCTCGTCAGCCGGGGCGGCCTGGGCAGCGCCGCGGCGGCGAGGACCCGGGTGGCGGTCACGGCGGTGCCCGACCCCTCGGCGCCGATGGACAGCCTCCGCCCGGCGAGGTTCCTGACGCCGGTGATGCCGCCGTTCTCCGCCACGACGAGGTGGACGTAGTTCATGTACATCCTGGCGAGCGCGGCGACCGGCTGGTGCCGCACGCGGACGGCGTCGTCGGCGCTGTCGGCCAGCGCGAACCCGATGTCGGCACGGCCGTCGGTGAGCATCGTGAGGTTCTGGACGCTCGCGGCCGTCTGCAGCACCTGCACGGTCATGCCCTCGCGCCGCAGCTCGGCCGCCAGGCGGTCGCCGAGCACCCCGTACGGGCCGCCCGCGAGGCCCGTGGCCAGCCGCAGGACCCGCGTCTCGCCGCCGGTGCCCGAGCAGCCGGCCGCGACCGCGGCGAGCGCGAGGAAGGCGCGGCGGGATATCGACATGAACTCACGGTATCCGCTCACGCAGAATGAGGAATGTGACAGATTGGGACGCAGAGCTTCGTATCGCGCCAGAGTTGACCATGTTCCTGCCGGTGAGCCGCCGCAGGGAGCGGCAGCGCGTCGCCCTCGACAGCACCTCCACCCTGGGACACCACGTCGAGTCGCTCGGCGTCCCGCTGACCGAGGTGGGGCCGATGACGGCCGGCGGACGCGGGGTCCCGCCCTCCTACCAGCCGGAACCCGGCGACGTGGTGGAGGTGCTCCCGATGCCCAGGCCGCAGCCGCTGCCGGGCGAGCCGCGCTTCCTTCTGGACGTCCACCTGGGCACGCTCGCGCGGCGGCTGCGCCTGCTCGGCATCGACGCGGCCTACCACAACGACATGGACGACCCGTCGCTGGTCGTGCAGGCCAACGAGGAGCGGCGGGTGCTGCTCACGCAGGACCGCGGCCTGCTGCGCCGCCGGGCGCTGTGGCTCGGAGCGTACGTGCGCGGCTCCCGCCCGGCCGACCAGCTGCGCGACCTGCTGGACCGCTTCGCTCCCCCGCTGCGGCCGTGGACGAGGTGCACGGCCTGCAACGGCGAGCTGGTGCCGGTGGACAAGGACGACGTCGAGCCGCTGCTGGAGGCGGGGACGAAGCGGACGTACGACGCCTACGGCCGGTGCGGCGCGTGCGGCCAGGTGTACTGGCGCGGCGCCCACGCCGGCCACCTGGAGCACATCATCGAGCAGGCCCGCGCCTGGGCCTCCTGACTGGCCTCCCCGCTCAGCCCGCCACCGGGTACGGCTCCATCGCCAGACACCCGCCCGCCAGCGGGTAAGGCTCCATCGCCAGGCGCCCGCCCGTCAGGACGGCGGAGGTGTCCGCCAGGCGGGCGGCGATCCTGGGGCGCCGCTCCGCGACGAGCATCGCCACGCCCCGGTCGCGCAGCCCGGCGAGCGCGTTCTCGGCGTCGGACGCGGCGCGCGGCTGGAGCCCGTCCGCGGGCTCGTCCAGCAGGAGCAGCGCGGGCCTCGTCACGAGCGCGCGGGCCAGGGCGAGCTGCTGCCGCCCGCCGACGGGCAGGTTCCCCGCGGTACGGTTCAGCAGCGGGCGCAGCGCGGGGAGGACGTCGAGCGCCTCGTCGAGCGCCTCCCTGGGCTGCTGGGCCGCCTCGGCGGCGACGAGCAGGTTGCCGAGCACGGACAGCTGCGGGAAGCACCGGTGCCCGTGCGGGACGTAGGCCATGCCGAGGCGGGCCCGCTCCTGGGGGCGCAGCGCGGTGACGTCCGCGCCGCGGAGGCGCACCGAGCCGGCCGTGGCGGGCCGCACGCCCATGACGGTGTCGAGCAGCGCGGTCTTGCCGGACCCGCGCTCGCCGACGACGCAGGCGATGCGCCCCTGCGCCACCTCCAGGCTGATCCCGGCGAGGACGGCGACGCCGCCGCGCCGGTGTTCGAGTCCGCTCACCTGCAGCATCGCTCGGCCTCCTCGCCGGATGGGCTGTGCGACGATGCTCGCCCACCCGGATTGCCCAGGAGGTTCCACCGCGTTACGGCAGGATTGCCATCCCCTCAACACGACCGCCGACCGGGCGGGGGTGAACGGGTGGCCGGGCGGGCACGCGCGGCTTACAGTCGTCGTGTGGCCGATCACCTCAAGCCCGCCCCCGCCCCGCCGCGGGCCGGGCGCGGCTACGCGCTGTCCGTCGTCCTCGCGGGCGCGCTCCTCGCGTTCTGCGCGGTGCTCCCGTGGGCGGGCGTGGAGGCCAGGAGCGCCGTGATCGGCGGCGCGATCTCCAGCGACGTCCGCGGCATCGACGACGCCGCGGGCCTGTGGACGCTCGCCGCCGGGCTGGCCGTGCTGGCCGCCGGCGTGGCGGGCCTGCTCTCCCGGCCCCGCGTGGCGGCCCTCGCGGCCCTGCCGGCCGTGCTCGCCGCGGTGCTGCTGGTGCGCTTCGCCGCCGCCCCCCGGCAGATCGGCGACCGCCTCTCGCTCGACCTGGGCGGCCTGCTGTCGGTGCAGCCCGTGATCAGGATCGGCTGGTACGCCGCCCTGGCCACCGCGGTGGCGGCCGTCGTCCTGTCGGTGCTCGCGCTGACCCGGCGCGCCCGCCGCTCGTAGCGGCCCGCAGTCGCGGGAGCCGTGGGCGTCAGTCGAAGAAGCCGAGGCGGCGGAGCTGCTTCGGGTCGCGCTGCCAGTCCTTGGCCACGCTGATCCGCAGGTCGAGGTAGACCCGGGTGCCGAGCAGCGCCTCGATCTGCTTGCGCGCCCTGGTGCCGACGTCGCGCAGCCGCTCGCCCTTGTGCCCGATGACGATGGCCTTCTGCGACGGCCGTTCCACGAACATGTGGGCGTAGATGTCGAGCAGGTCGTCGCGCCCCTCGCGGGGCAGCATCTCGTCGACGACGACGGCGATGGAGTGGGGCAGCTCGTCGCGCACGCCTTCGAGCGCCGCCTCCCTGATCAGCTCGCCGACGAGCACCTGCTCGGGCTCGTCGGTGAGCTGGCCGCCCTCGTACAGGGGCGGGGACTCGGGCAGGTGCTCGATGAGGACGTCGCCCAGCACATCGAGCTGCTCCCCCGACTGGGCCGAGACGGGCACGATCGCGGCGAACTCGGCCACCTGCGACACCGCCAGCAGCTGCTGGGCGATCTGCTCCTTGCCGACGAGGTCGCACTTGGTGACGACGGCCACGACGGGCGTCTTCTTCACGGCGGCCAGCTTGTCGGCGATGAACCTGTCGCCCTTGCCGATCGGCTCGTTCGCGGGGACGCAGAAGCCGATGACGTCCACCTCGGTGAGGGTGGACAGCACGAGGCTGTCGAGCCGCTCGCCGAGCAGGGTGCGCGGCCGGTGCAGGCCGGGCGTGTCGACGACGACGATCTGGGCGTCGGGCCGGTGCACGATGCCCCTGATGACCCGCCTGGTGGTCTGCGGCTTCGACGAGGTGATCGCCACCTTGCTGCCCACCAGGGCGTTCATCAGGGTGGACTTGCCGACGTTCGGCCTTCCCACGAAGCAGGCGAATCCGGCGCGATGGCTGTCTGGCGAAGTCACTAGTGCATTGTCACCCATCATCCGGCGTGTTCACGCCACCAGGCGAACGCCTGGGGCGCGACGAGCGGCGTCCAGGGAGCGGTGTGGAGCGTGCCGAGCTCGTCCTCGGTCACCCAGCGGACGTCGCTGATCTCCACCCCGTCGGGCTCGGGCTCGCCGGAGGCGAGCGTGCAGGCGTAGGTGGCGGTGACGTAGCCCACCTCGTGCCCGTTCGGGTAGACGGCGCGGAACTCGGGGCCCCCGTACACGCCGATCAGGGCCATGACCGCGACCTCGACGCCGAGCTCCTCCTTCAGCTCCCTGACCACGGCGTCCTCGGGCCGCTCGTCGGGATCGACGCCGCCTCCTGGCGCCGCCCAGAAGCCGACGTCCTGGTGGCGGGCCATGAGCAGCCGGCCGCCGGCGTCGAACACGAACCCGCTCACCGACGGCAGCATGATCAGGTCTGGTCCCACCTTGGCGCGCAGGTTGGCCAGGAACGGCGACATCGGCATGTCAGCTTCGCAGGGTGCCGTCGGGGCCGGCCACGAGCAGGGACGCGACGCCCAGCTCGGCCACGACCGCGCGGTCGGCGTCGCTCGGCCCCTCGCCCGCCGTGACGAGCGCCGCCGCCTCCAGCGACCGCGCGCCGCTGGAGACCGCCATGGCCGCCGCCACCTGCACGGCCGAGAGCGTCAGCGCGTCCAGCGCGACGTTCGTGGCCGCGTACGTGCGCCCGGTCTCGTCGCGCACCGCCGCGCCCTCGGCGGCCTCGTTGCGGGCCCTCGCCGAGCGGGCCAGGGTGATGATCTTGCTGTCTTCGGGATCGAGAGTCACGGGCACTAGGTTAGGCGCCCGCCATCCGGACGACCGCATCGACCAGTTCCTTGGTGCGGGCGGCGTCCACCTCGCGCAGCCCGGCGTGCACCACGCCCACAACGGTGTCGTTCACGCGCGACAGCACCACGTCCATCGTGTACGGGTAGCCGTTGAGCCGCCCGCGCAGCCGGGCGCCCACGGTCTCGTCCCCGCCCGCCTGGACGGGCAGGTCCCGCAGCCGCAGCCGGGTGCCGGTGCCGCGTACCTCGCGGCAGGACTCCAGGGCGTCGCCCAGCTCGTCCAGGTGGTCCTCGGCCTCCCCGTCGGCGTAGCTGGCCAGGCCCACGGCGGCCTGCTCGCCGAGGGCGTCGCCCTGGTAGCTGACGGCCGCGTGCCCGGTCAGCGCCTGCGTGGGCGCCCGCCCGGCGACGAGGTCGAGCACCGCCCTGCAGTTGGCGTCCAGGTGCGCGAACGGCACCGTCCACGCCTGGTCGGGATGGTCGGAGAAGCCGTCGGGCAGGTCCGGCTGCTTCACCAGCGCGTCGCGGAGCCTCGCCATGGCGTGCGCGTCCAGCAGGCTCTCGGCCGGTCCGCCCCCGCAGGCCGTCAGCGCCGACGCGGCCAGGCCGAGCGCGATGATCTTCCTCATGATCCCCCCTGGACCGCAGCCTCCCCTGACGACCAATGCGGCAATCCACCGGAGATCCCAAATAACGCCCAAACGCTAAAAGGGTGCCCTCGTCCGGCTTACCGGACGAGAACACCCTTTACGCCGAGCAACGTCGCGGCCGGCTAGCTGACCGGACGTTGTCGTCCCCCCAGGCGCATCCTCCGGCCGCGAACCCCACCCGGCGTTCGGATGCCTCCCCGTGACACCCACCGCACCGGGTGCCGAGATCAGAGTGCTCCACCCCGCTTGCAGGACGCTTGTAGAACACTTACGACAACCGACCCCACAAAGGACACCGGATTCGAAGCCCTCAGTCGTGCTCGGAGTCGGACGGATCGGAGTCGTCCTCCGGGGGCTCCACGCGGCGCACCACCACGGTGCTGATGCGGTTGCGGCGGCCCGCCAGGCTCTCGGCGGTCAGGCGCAGCCCGGCCACCTCCGCCTCGGAGCCCGCGATCGGCACCCTCCCGAGCGCGTGCGCCAGCAGCCCGCCGACCGTCTCGACGTCGTCGACCTCGATCTCGGTGTCGAACAGCTCACCCAGCTCGTCCACCGGCATCCGCGCCGTGACGCGCAGCCCGCCGTCGGGCACGGGCTCGACGCGGGGCGCCTCCTGGTCGTACTCGTCGGTGATCTCGCCGACGATCTCCTCCAGGACGTCCTCGATGGTGACCAGGCCCGCCGTGCCGCCGTACTCGTCGATGACGATGGCGATGTGGATCTGCCTGGCCTGCATCTCGCGCATGAGCTGGTCGATGGGCTTGCTCTCCGGCACGTACGCCGCCGGCCGCATGATCGTCTCGACCTTGTCGCCGCCGCCGTTCTGGCCCGCCTCGTGGATCCTGCGCGCGATGTCCTTCAGGTACGCGATGCCGACGACGTCGTCCTCGTTCTCGCCCACCACCGGGATGCGCGAGAACCCGCTGCGCAGCGCCAGCGAGAACGCCTGGCTGATGGTCTTGCCGCGCTCGATGTAGACCATGTCGGTGCGCGGCACCATGACCTCGCGGACCAGCGTGTCGCCCAGCTCGAACACCGAGTGGATCATCTCGCGCTCGTCCGGCTCGATGACGCGGCGCTCCTCGGCCAGGTCGACCAGGTCGCGCAGCTCGGCCTCTGAGGTGAACGGCCCCTCGCGGAACCCCTTGCCGGGCGTGAGGGCGTTGCCCAGCAGGATGAGCAGCTTGGGCAGCGGGCCGAAGATCCGGGTCAGCCGGTAGACCACCGGCGCGCCGGCCAGGGCGACCGGCTCGGCGTGCTGGCGCCCCAGGGTGCGCGGCATGACCCCGACGACCACGTAGCTGACCACGATCATGACGGCCGCCGCGCTGACGTACGCCCAGCCCTGGTCGTGCATCACGTCGATGAACAGCAGCGTGGCGATGACCGTGGCGACCATCTCGCAGCTCACCCTGAGCAGCAGCAGCAGGTTGAGGTAGCGCGGAGGGTCGGTGACGATCGCCTGCAGCCGCTCGGCGCCGCGCCGCTGCTCGCGCACGAACTCCTCGGCGCGCACCCGCGAGATGCGGGTCAGTGCCGTCTCCGCGCTGGCGATCAGGCCGCCGACGATCACCAGGGCGATGGCCGACAGCAACCAGGCGTTCACCGCGTCTCGCGCACCTCCTGCCAGGACTCGAGGAGCTTGGCCTGCAGGCCGAACATCTCCTTGTGCTCCTCGGGCTCGGCGTGGTCGTAGCCCAGCAGGTGGAGGATGCCGTGCGTGCACAGCAGTTCGAGCTCGTCCTGCGCGCTGTGGCCGGCGTCGCGCGCCTGCTTGGCGGCCACCTGCGGGCAGAGCACCACGTCGCCGAGGAGCGCCGGGTCGGCCGGGCCCTCCGCGTCGCCGCGCGCGCCGCCGCCCGGCCGCAGTTCGTCCATGGGGAACGACAGCACGTCGGTGGGGCCCGGCTCGCCCATCCACTTCTCGTGCAGCTCCGCCATGGCGTTCTCCTCGACGGCCACGATGGACAGCTCGGCGAGAGGGTTGATCTCCATCTCGGCGAGGACGTGGGTGGCCAGGGCGAGGAGGTTCTCCTCGTCGATCTCGACGCCGGACTCGTTGTTGATCTCGATGCTCATCTGTCGCTCACTCGGGCGCTCACGGGCGCCGCTTTCCGCGTTGCTGGATCGCCGTCTTGGGTTCCTGGGCCGCGTCGTAGCGGCCGTAGGCGTCGACGATCTCGCTCACCAGCTTGTGCCGCACCACGTCGGCGCTCGACAGGCGGGCGAAGTGGATGTCGGGGATGCCCTCCAGGATCTCCTGGACGACGCGCAGGCCGCTCACCGTGCCCGTGGGCAGGTCGACCTGCGTCACGTCACCGGTCACCACGATCTTGGAGTTGAACCCCAGACGGGTGAGGAACATCTTCATCTGCTCGGCCGAGGAGTTCTGGGCCTCGTCGAGGATGATGAAGGCGTCGTTGAGCGTGCGCCCGCGCATGTACGCCAGCGGCGCCACCTCGATCGTGCCCGCTGCCATGAGCTTCGGGATCGAGTCGGGGTCGACCATGTCGTGCAGGGCGTCGTACAGCGGCCGCAGGTAGGGGTCGATCTTCTCGTACAGCGTGCCGGGCAGGAAGCCCAGCCGCTCGCCCGCCTCGACCGCGGGACGCGTCAGGATGATGCGGTTGACCCGCTTCTCCTGCAGCGCCCGCACGGCCTTGGCCATCGCGAGGTACGTCTTGCCGGTGCCCGCGGGGCCGATGCCGAACACGATCGTGTGCTTGTCGATGGCGTCGACGTAGCGTTTCTGGTTGACGGTCTTCGGCCTGATCGTGCGCCCGCGCGAGGAGAGGATGTCGAGCGACAGCACCTCGGCCGGCCGCTCGGACGTCATGCGCAGCATGGCGATGCTCCGCTCGACCGTGTCGGGCGTGAGCTCGCCGCCGCTGCGCAGCACCTCGACCAGCTCCTCGAACAGGCGCACGACGGCGCCGCTCTCGTCGGGGCTGCCGGTCACGGTGATCTCGTTGCCACGCACGTGGATGTCGGCCCTGAAGGCGCCCTCGATGACGCGGAGCAGCTCGTCACGGGAGCCGAGGAGGCTGACCATCGGGTATTCGTCCGGAATCAGCACCTTGGCTTGAGTGCGCGAGGGAGGTGCCGTTCGTCGGGATTCATGTAGCTCGGACATGGGCAGGCCACGCGGCCTGATGCCTCCCGGTCTCTTTACGGAGTTCTTCTCCGCCCATGGTAGCCGGGACCAGGGTGATTACTCGCGCCAATATCAGCCGGGCGGCCAGTTCAGGTCACGCCCTCCGAGAACGTGCGCGTGCACGTGGAACACCGTCTGCCCCGCCGCGGGGCCGGTGTTGAAGACGACGCGGTAACCCGCGGGCGCCACGCCCTCCTGGACGGCGATGGCGTGCGCGGTCTTCAGCACGTCGTCGGCGAGCCCGTCGTCGGCCGAGGCGAGCGCCGCCGCGTCGGCGTGGTGCTGCTTCGGCACCACCAGGACGTGGGTCGGGGCCTGCGGATTGATGTCGCGAAACGCCAATGTCCTGCCGGTCTCGTAGACGATCTCGGCCGGGATCTCCTTGGCCACGATTTTGCAGAAGAGGCAGTCGTTCACAGGAGCACCCTAGCCGTTGCGAATCGGTGATCCGGCGTGTCGTGGCGGCAGAAGATCCGCGAGGTTAGGGTGTCTGTGCGAGACTTCACCAAAAGGAACGATTCAGGGTCGGGCGAGCGCCACCTGGCGAGGACACGACTGGGTAATGCACCCTAAGGAACCGGGGAAACCTCAAGAACCGGAAGAGCGTAAACCCTCTGGGAGAGCGGCGCGTCCCACTGATGTGACCACCGAGACCCTTCTGGCCGACAGGTCGATGGGGGCGGCGCCGGTCGCGTGGGACGCCGACATGGCCGTGACCGCGCTCTACAGCGCGCACTTCCGGTCGTTGGTGCGTCTCGCGGTGTTGCTGGTGCGCGACATAGCGACCGCGGAGGAAGTCGTGCAGGACGCGTTCGTCGCCATCCACGGCGCCTGGCGCAGACTGCGCGACCCCGACAAGGCACTCGCCTACTTACGCCAGTCCGTCGTCAACCGCTCCCGCTCCGTGCTGCGCCACCGCGCCGTCGTGGAGAAGTACGCTCCCAAGGGACTGCCCGACGCGCCCAGCGCCGAGAACGGCGCCATCGGCGAGTTGGAACGGTCCGCAGTCATCGAGGCGTTACGCGCGCTGCCCACCCGCCAGAGAGAGGCCCTGGTCCTTCGGTACTACGGTGATCTGTCCGAAGCTGAGATCGCCCACGCCATGGGGATCAGCAAGGGCGCGGTCAAGAGCCACACCGCACGTGGCATGGCCGCCCTGAGATCCGTCCTGGAGAAGATGTCATGACCCAGCCCCCCGACGAGTACGGCGAGCTCCTGCGCCGTGCGCTCCGCGCGGAGGCGGACGCGGTCGTGCCCTCCCCGGACGGGTTGGAGATCATCCGCACCCGCATCGAACGGCGCGGCGTGCGCTCCCTGTTCTGGTGGCGCGCCGGCGCGGCCGCCGCCAGCGCCGTCCTGGTGGCGGGCGCGATCGTCATGGTCGTCCCCGAGCTGCGCTCGACCGTCATCCCCCAGGACACCTACCAGCAGGTCAGGGAGACCTCGAAGCTGCCGTCCAACTCCTCGACCAGCCGCTCCCAGCCCCCGCCGAGAACCTCCGCGCCCCAGCACTCACAGGTCGTGGTGCCGCCCGTCACGCAGCGGCCCGAGCCGTCGCACCCGGAGGAGACGGCCAGGTCCACCAGCAGGCCGGTACGCACACCCACACCCACCCCGACCCCCACCCCGTGCGCGACGCCCGCGGGCGCGCAGGACGAGGTGGCGGCCGACTGCCCCGAGTCCGCCCAGACGCCCACGCCCACCGACTCGTCCGCGCCCACCGGCGCCTGCCCGGCCGAGGAGTGCCCGCCGGACGACCTGACGCCCACGCCCGACGCCGCCGCGGGCAGCCCGCTGTCCGGGGTCACCCACACGACGCCCTAGGGCTCCGTCCACCCGCCCCGCTCACCGGCGACCCGTACGGGTCACCAGCGGCCCGTACGGCTCAGCAGGACCGCCGCGGCCGCCACGCCCGCCGTGGAGGTACGCAGCACGGTCGGCCCGAGGAGCACCGGCACCGCCCCCGCCCCGCGGAACCGCTCCAGCTCCTCCTCGGACACGCCGCCCTCGGGACCCACGACCACGACGACGTCGCCGCCCGGCGGCAGCGCCACCCGCGACAGCGGCTCCTCGGCCTCCTCGTGCAGCACCAGCCCCAGCGCGGCGCCCGACAGCAGCGCCTCGACGCCCGCCGTGGAAACCGGCTCCGCCACCTCCGGCAGGTGGAACCTGCGGGCCTGCTTACCGGCCTCCCTGGCGGTGGAGCGCCACTTGTGCAGCGCCTTGGCGACCTTGTCGCCCTTCCACTGCGTGACGCTGCGCGATGCGGCCCACGGCACGATGACGTCGACGCCCGCCTCGGTCATCATCTCGACCGCCAGCTCGCCCCTGTCGCCCTTCGGCAGCCCCTGGACGACCACCAGGCGCGGATCGGGCGCGGGCACCTCGTGGCGGCCCGTCACGTCGAGCCTGAGCGCGTCCTTGAGCGCCTCGCGCACCACGCACTCGGCCACCCGGCCCGCGCCGTCGGTCAGATCGACCCGCTCGCCGGCGCGCAGCCGCCGCACCGCCGCCGCGTGCCGGCCCTCGGGGCCGGCCAGCAGCAGCTCGGGCCCGTCGAGTTCCTCCGAGAGGAACACCGGTACGGTCATCAGCGCCCGTTGAAGGCGTCGCGCAGCCGCGAGAAGAAGCCCTGCTGGCCCGGCGCGAACTTGCCCGGCGGGCGCTCCTCGCCGCGCTGCCTGGCCAGCTCGCGCAGCAGCTCCTCCTGCGCCGGGTCGAGCTTGCTCGGCGTCTCCACGTTGACGTGGATGAGCAGGTCGCCCCTGCCCGACTCGTTGAGCCGCTGCACGCCCCTGCCGTACATGGTGATGACCTGGCCCGACTGCGTGCCGGGGCGCACGTCCACGTCCTCGGCGCCGTCGAGCGTCTCGACCGACAGCGACGTGCCGAGCGCGGCCGCCGTCATCGGGATCTGGACGGTGCAGTGGAGGTCGTCGCCGCGCCGCTCGAAGATCTCGTGGGGGCGCTCGACGATCTCCAGGAAGAGGTCGCCGGGCGGGCCGCCGCCGGGGCCGACCTCGCCCTCGCCGGCGAGCTGGATGTGGGTGCCCTCCTCGACGCCAGCCGGGATGCGCACCTTGATCGTGCGCCGGGTGCGCACGCGGCCGTCGCCCGAGCACTCCTGGCAGGGGTGGCGGATGATCGTGCCGAACCCGCCGCACTGCGGGCACGGCCTCGAGGTCATGACCTGGCCCAGGAACGACCGGGTGACCTGGGAGATCTCGCCGCGGCCGCTGCACATGTCACAGGTGTCGGGGTGGGTGCCGGGCGACGCGCCCGAGCCGTGGCAGACCTCGCACAGCACCGCCGTGTCGACCACCAGCTCCCTGGTGGTGCCGAACGCCGTCTCGCGCAGGTCGAGCTCGACCCTGATGGTGGCGTTGCGGCCCCTGCGGGCGCGCGATCGAGGCCCCCGGCTGCCCGCGGCCGTGCCGAAGAAGGCGTCCATGATGTCGCTGAACGGGAAGCCCGCGCCGAAGCCGCCGGCGCCCGCGCCCGCTCCGCCACCGCCGAAGGGATCGCCGCCCAGGTCGTACATCTGGCGCTTGTTCGGGTCGGACAGCACCTCGTAGGCCTGCGTGATCTCCTTGAACCGCTCCTGGGTCTCAGGATCGGGGTTCACGTCGGGGTGCAGCTCGCGGGCGAGACGGCGGTAGGCCCGCTTGATCTCGTCCTGACTGGCGTCACGGCGCACCCCGAGGGTGGCGTAGTAGTCGCTGTTTGCCACTTATCGACCTCTTAAGATGCAGCCAGGATCTGGCTGACGTAGCGTGCCACCGCGCGCACGGCGCCCATCGTCACCGGGTAGTCCATCCTCGTGGGGCCCAGCACGCCGAGCCTCGCCAGTTGGTTGTCGCCAGAACCGTACCCCGCGGCGACCACGGACGTGCCTCGCAGGTACGGGTTTTCCGATCCGATGCGCACGGTGAGCGCGGCGGGGGTGTCTGAGGAAGTCTCGCCGAGCAGCCGCATGAGCACGACCTGCTCCTCCAGGGCCTCCAGGACGTCGCGCAGGCCGGTGGAGAAGTCGGCGCCCGCCAGGTTGGCCGCCCCGGCGAAGACGATCTTCTCGTCGTGGCGTTCGACGAGCGTCTCCAGCAGCACCGACAGGATCGTCGCCACGACCGGGCGGTCCTCAGGAGGAAGCCGCTCGGGCAGGTCGGAGACGAGCTCCGGGACGCTGCTGAGGCCGCAGCCGTCGAGGCAGGCGTTGAGCATCGCGCGCATGTGCGCGACGCGGGTGTCCTCGACCTGCTCGGGCAGCTCGACGACGCGCTGCTCGACGCGGCCGGTGTTGGTGATCAGGACGAGCATCACCCGCCGCTCGCTCAGCGGGACCAGCTCGACGTGCCTGACCGTGGACCGGGTGAGCGTGGGGTACTGGACGACCGCGACCTGCCTCGTGAGCTGCGCGAGCAGCCGCACGGTGCGGGTGACGACGTCGTCGAGGTCGACGGCGCCCGCCAGGAACGTCTCGATCGCCCTGCGCTCGGCCGCCGACAGCGGCTTGACCTGGGAGAGCCTGTCGACGAACAGGCGATACCCCTTGTCGGTGGGCACCCGGCCCGCGCTGGTGTGGGGCTGCGTGATGTAGCCCTCCTCCTCCAGCGCGGCCATGTCATTCCTGACCGTCGCCGGGGAGACCTTCAGGTTGTGGCGCTCGGCCAGCGCCTTGGAGCCCACCGGTTCGTTGGTGGACACGTAGTCTTCGACAATGGCGCGGAGCACCGCAAGCTTCCGATCGTCGAGCACGTGCTCACCTCCTGCCTCTGCCTCTCGGGAAACGACAGGTCTAGCACTCTGTGTTCCCGAGTGCCAAGTGTACGGCTCTCGCCCACAAGGTGCGATAACACCGGCTCTCATCCTGCTGCTAGCGTCCTACAACCGACAGGCTTCACACTTGCCCACATGACCGACGATTCACCTTCCCCTCAGTACGGCCCGCCGCCCGGTCAGGGCCCCTACCAGGGCCAACCCCCGCAGTACGGGCAGCCGTCGTACGGGCCGCCCCCGCAGTACGGGCCGCAACCCGGCTCCCAGCCCGGTTTCGGCCAGCCGCAGTACGGGCCGCCGCCGCAGTACGGCCAGCCCGGACAGCCCGGGCCGTACGGGCAGCCCGGACAGCCAGGCCTCTACGGTCAGCCCGGCCAGCCGGGGCAGCCGGGGCAGGCGGGGCAGGCGGGGCAGGCGGGCGAGTACGGGCAGCAGGGTCAGTCCGGGCAGTGGCAGCCGCCCGGCCAGTACGGGCAGTTCGGCCAGCACGGGCAGTTCGGTCAGTTCGGTCAGGGGCCCCAGTTCGGTTCCGGCCCGGACCCGAAGGCCGTCAGGCCGCGCCTGTGGTGGATCGCCGCCGCCTGGGGCGTCGCCCTGGTGTGCGTGATCGTCGGCGTCGCTCTGTTCACCAACGGCGTCGTCGGCGGCGTGTCGGGCGTCGCCCCCACCAAGACGTTCGCCGCGGGCGAGAACGTCAAGGTGACGCTCGACCCGGCCGAGCGGCCCGCCGTCTACCTCTCCAGCGACACGCCGGTCCACTACGAGTGCCGGATCAGCGGCGGCCCCGGGCAGGCGAAGCTCGCCACGTCCGCCGCGAACCAGACCGTCAACGACGGCGGCACCACCTGGGAGCTGATCCTGCTGGTCAACGCGCCGAAGAAGGGCGAGTACGACCTCACCTGCGCCGTACAGGAGCAGGCCGACGTGCGTTTCGGCGTGGGCCGCGACCTGCTGTCGGCGGCCGGCGGCATCGTCGGCGGCGTGGCGGCGCTGTTCCTGGTCCCCGGCTTCGGCGTGCTGCTCGCGATCATCATGACCGTCGTCGTCCTCGTCCGGCGCAACGGACACCGCAAGCGCCTTGCGGTGTCCGGGTGATTTGCTACGGTCCCCGGTGTGTACGAGGGTGACGTTCTGGCGGGGAACTGGCGGCGGCCGGGCAAGGGCACGATCCCCCAAGTGCCCGCGGAGCCCGACCTGGTGGTGGAGGACGCCGACAGCGGCTTCTGCGGCGCGGTCGTGGCCTGCGACAAGGAGGCCGTGACGCTGGAGGACCGCTTCGGCAGGCGCCGTCTCTTCCCGCTCGCCCCGGCCGCCTTCCTCCTGGAGGGCAGACCGGTGACCCTCGTCCGTCCGTCGGCCGTCGCCCCCGCGGCGCCCCGGCGCAGCGCGTCGGGCTCGATCGCGGTCGAGGGGCTGCGCGCGCGGGTGGCCAGGGAGAGCCGCATCTACGTCGAAGGCGTGCACGACGCCGCCCTGGTCGAGAAGATCTGGGGACACGACCTGCGGGTCGAGGGCGTCGTGGTCGAGTACCTGGAGGGCGTGGACGACCTGCCCGCCATCGTGGCCGAGTTCGGGCCCGAGCCCGGCCGACGGCTGGGCGTGCTCGTCGACCACCTGGTGCCCGGCTCCAAGGAGAGCCGGATCGCCGCGCAGATCACCTCGCCCCACGTGCTCGTCGTCGGTCACCCGTTCGTCGACGTCTGGCAGGCGGTCAAGCCGTCCGTGCTGCGCATCCCGGCCTGGCCGGACGTGCCGCGCGGGGTCCCGTGGAAGGAAGGGGTGATCGCGGCGCTCGGCTGGCGCTGCGACCCTCCGGAGGCCTGGCGCCGGATCCTCGGCGCGGTCTCGACGTACAGCGACCTGGAGCCGGAACTCCTCGGCCGGGTCGAGGAGCTGATCGACTTCGTAACGGAGGCACCATGAGTCAGGACCCTTCGCAGTCCCCGCCCGACGACGGCCCCACACGACGCGTCTCCCCCTCCGACCTCCCACCGAGCCAGGGCCCGGGCCACGACCAGGGCCCGGGTCACGACACTCCGCCGGGTTACGCTCCTCAGCCGGGCTCCCAGGGCGGCCACTCCCCCCAGCCCGGCCCGCAGGGCGGCTACCCCCCTCAGCCCGGATCCCAGCCGGGGTATGACCGGCCGCTCGGCTACGGGGAGCAGCCCGGGTCCCAGCCGGGCTACGGGCAGCAGCCACCCTCGTACGGCGGCTACGGCCAACCCTCGGGACACGGCCAGCCCGGATACGGACAGCCGGAACCCGGCCAGCCGCCCGGCTACGGACAGCAGCCGGGATACGGCCAGAACCCCGGCTACGCCCAGGGCGCCGGGTACGGCCAGAACCCCGGTTACAGTCAGGGCGGCTACGGTCAGGGCCCCGGGTACGGCGCGTACGGTCAGGGCCCCGGGTACGGTCAGGGCCACGGATATGGCGCCCCTCCCCCGCCGCCCGGCCACGGTTACGCCGCCCACCCCCAGGAGCCGTACGTGCCGGGCAGGTTCGGCCCGCGCCCCGGCACCGACGACACCACCCTGGCGATGCTCTCGCACCTCCTCGGCCTGGTGGTCTCCTGGATCGGCCCGCTGATCATCTACCTGATGAAGAAGGACGAGTCGCCCTACGTCAGGGACCAGGCCGCCGAGGCGCTGAACTTCCAGATCACGATGTTCATCGGCTACGTCATCGCGGGCGTGCTGACGGTCATCATCATCGGAGCTCTCCTGCTGCCCGTGATCTGGATCGTCTCCCTGATCTTCCACATCCAGGCGGCCGTCGCCACCAACCGGGGCGAGCGGTACCGGTACCCGTTCTCCATCCGCATGATCAGCTGACCCCGGCGGCCACCCACCCGTGGTCCCCCTTCGAACGCCCGGCGCGGCGCTCCTGCCGCCCGGGCGTTCGCGCGTCCGGGCCGTCCCGGTTTAGGAACGATCGTTCTTGACTGAACATTCCTAAACCCGCTATGGTCGTCGCATGGGCCGACCACGAGGGTTCGACGAGACCGAGGTGGTGCGAGCGGCGGCGGCGCTGTTCGCACGCCAGGCGTACGACGGCGTGTCCGTCGACGACCTGGTCGCTCACCTCGGGGTGCACCGCAACAGCCTGTACAAGACGTTCGGCAGCAAGCGGGGCCTGTACATGGCCGCGCTGCGCTGGCACGTGGACAACGAGCTCCTCCCGCTCGTCACGGCCGTCGGGGAGGCCCCCGACCTTCCCGGGGCGGCGCGGCGGGCGCTGGCGGCCCGCGACGGGGGTTCGCCCCTCGACCTGCTGCTGATGGCGGCGGCCGAACGCGCGCCCGTCGACCCGGAGGTCGCCGCCCAGGTGGCCAGGGCACTGAACGCCCTGGAGGAGACGCTCGCCAACCGCCTGCCCGGCGGCTCCCCCGCTCCGGGCCTGGCCCACGCGCTGACCTCGGCCCTGCTGGGCCTCCGACTCCGCGCGAGAACGTCCCCACAGGATGCCGGCACCGCAGGGCCGGAACCGGGCGCAGCACCGTCCAGAACCGCCACATCACCATCCGGACCCGACACCGTACCGTCCGGAACCGGTACAGCTTCCCCCGGCTTCGTGGATGCCGAGCAGGCGGCCGTCGTCCTCGCGAGCTACTTCAACTCAACAAATACCGATATTTCCCGATAAAGGAGCACCGCAATGGCACGGGTTCAGATCGACGGCGACACGCTCACGGTCGTCATCGAAGGGCTGGACAAGCTCTGGGCGCTGAAGAGCAGCCTGAGCATCCCGCTGTCGAACGTCCGCGGCGCCACCGCCGACCCCGGCATCGTCATGGAGTCGAAGGGCATCCGCGCCCCCGGCACCCACCTGCCTGGCGTGATCACCGCGGGCACCTTCCACGTGGACGGCGAGCGGGTCTTCTGGGACGTCCAGAACGCCGCGAAGGCCATCGTCATCCAACTGGCCGACGAACGCTACGCCCGCCTGGTCGTGCAGGTGGACGATCCCCGCGCCACCGTCGCCCTCATCGAGAACGCCATCACCCACGCCTGATCCGAACACCCCGGCCCGCGCCTCCGACCGCGTTCGCCTGGAGCCCATCACCAGCAGCACGCAGGCCCCGGCCCAAGGCATCGGCCCAAGGCATCGGCCCAAGGCATCGGCGGAAGCCCCGGCCCAGCCGCTCCGAACCCATCGGAGCGATCGGGGCGGCGCCTCCCCCGCACCCCCGAACCCATCGGATCGACCGGGCCGCACCTCCCCCGCACCCCCCGAATCCATCGGAGCGAGCGGGGCGGCGCCTCCCCCACACCGCCCGAATCCATCGGAGCGACCGGGCGGCACCTCCCCCGCACGGAGCGGCCGTCCGGGCCGCCCCTGCGCCTGACCCAAGGCCGGGCCGCCCTCGCCGGTTGCCGGCGCATCCCAGGCCGGCCGCCCTCGCGTGTTCCGGCGTGTTCCAGGCCGGCCGTCCACGGCCACTCCCGTATCAGACCGGCTCCATACGGCGGCCCGCCACGCGCCTGCTGCCCATCACCGCCGGGGGGCGGAACCCGTCCAGCGCGTGCGAGGAACGGGCCGCCCCGCTCGCCCGATGGCGTGAGCTGGACGGACCGCCCCGGCGGGCGCCGGTCCTGACGTGACGGTCGCCAGCCCCTGGTCCCCTTGGCCGCCCCCCGCTTGACCGGGCCGCATGGCCGCACCCCGGCCAACCTGTTCACCTGGCACGTTCGTCCCGGGGCCGCTCTCACCGGTCGCGGACACGAGCGGCCGACCCGCACCTACCGAAGGGATCCCCTGCTCATGCGCAGGATCGCGCTCACCGCCCTCCTGACCGCCGCCACGGTGACGGCCACCGTCCTCCCCGCTCAGGCGGCGCCGCGTCCGATCCCGGCCGAGGACCGCGAGGTGGTCTTCACCGTGGACGGCACCAAGACGTACGGCACCCTGCACGTCCCCGCCCACCGCCGTGGACAGCGGCTGCCCGCCGCGCTGCTGCTGCCCGGCAGCGGGCCCACCGACCGCAACGGCGACCAGCCTCCGGCGCTGACGCCGGGCACCCTGGCGAAGCTCGCGTCCGCGCTCGGCGACGACAAGATCATCACGTTGCGCTTCGACAAGTACGGCACCGGCCGGACCGGCATGGGCGCGTACGCCGAGCACCCGGAGACGATCGACTTCCCGGCGTTCGTCCGCCAGGCGGGGGCCGCCTACGCGCTGCTGTCCGGACAGCCCGAGACCGACCGGCGGGCGGTGTCGGTGATCGGGCACAGCGAGGGGGCGCTCACGGCGCTGCTGCTCGCCGACGAGGCACGTCCGCGCCCGGCGGGCCTGGCGCTGCTGCAGCCGCAGGCGCTGCGCCTGCTCGACCACCTCGCCATGCAGCTGCACGACCAGGTCGCCAAGGCCACCGAGGCGGGGCAGTTCACCCCGGAGCAGCAGCGCGTCATCGACCAGGCCATCGACCGGGGGATCGCCGACGTGCGGGCGGGCCGCGCCCCCGACACGACGGACCTTCCCGCGCCCCTCGCCCAGCTCTTCCAGGCGTTGCAGGGGCCCAACCAGCGCTTCGTCCAGACGGACGACGCCGTCTACCCGCCGGACGCCGCCCGCGAGCTGCGTCCGGGCACCCGTGTCCTGCTGACGTGCGGAACCCGTGACCCGCAGGTGCCGTGCGCGACCACCGACGCGCTCACCCGGGCGCTGCGGCAGGCGCACACGACCGGCCCTGGACGCGTCGTGCTGCGGGGCGTCGACCACAACCTGCGTGACGAGACGCACCCCGACGTCCTCGCGGAGGACGCGCTCGCCGCCGTCCGCGCCTTCACCTCCCGCTGGCGCCGAGGCGCCTGAGGCGGACGCCCACGCCGTCAGAGCCAGCCGCGTCAGACCCGGTCTCGTCAGAGCCGGTCTCGTCAGAGCCGGCCCCGTCAGACCCGGCCCCGTCAGAGCCGGCCTCGGTCAGACGAGCAGGTCGCGGACGAGGGCGTCGGCGAGCAGGCGGCCCTTGAGCGTGAGGACCATGCGGCCCTCCTTGAACGCCTGGGTCTCCAGCCGCCCGTCCGCCAGCGCGGCGGCCACCGCCGTGCGGGCGGCCGGGGCGACGTCGGCGAGCGGGTACCCGGAGTCGAGCCGCAGCTCCAGCATCAGCCGCTCGGCGGCCTGGTCGTCGGGCGTGAGCACCTCGCGGGCGTGCGCGGGCGACTCCTCGGCGGCCAGCCGCTGCGCGTAGGCGGCGGGGTGCTTGACGTTCCACCAGCGCGTGCCGCCGACGTGGCTGTGCGCGCCGGGGCCGACGGCCCACCAGTCGCCGCCGGTCCAGTAGAGGAGGTTGTGGCGGCAGCGCGCGTCGTCGGAGGTCGCCCAGTTGGACACCTCGTACCAGCGGAACCCGGCCTCGCCCAGCACGGCGTCGGCGATCTGGTAGCGGTCGGCGGCCACGTCGTCGTCGGGCATCGGCAGCTCGCCGCGTCTGATCCGCGCGGCGAGCCTGGTGCCGTCCTCGACGATCAGCGAGTACGCCGACACGTGGTCGGGCCCCGCCTCGACGGCGGCGGACAGCGACGCCCGCCAGTCGTCGTCGCTCTCGCCGGGCGTGCCGTAGATCAGGTCGAGGTTGACGTGCTCGAACCCGGCCGCCCGCGCCTCACGTACGGCCTGCGCGGGGCGTCCGGGGGTGTGCTTGCGGTCGAGCACCTCCAGGACGTGCGGGCGGGCGCTCTGCATGCCGAAGCTGATCCTGGTGAACCCTCCGGCGCGCAGCAGGTCGAGGGAGGCGGGGTCGACGGACTCGGGGTTTGCCTCGGTGGTGACCTCCGCACCGGGACGCAGCCCGAACTCCGCGTCGATCGCGGCGAGGATCCTGACGAGGTCGCCGGGCGGGAGCAGGGTGGGCGTGCCGCCGCCGAAGAACACGGTCTCGACCGGCAGCTCGGCGTCGCCCAGGACGCGCCTGGCCAGCCGCACCTCCTCGATCGCGGTGTCGGCGTAGTCGCGGTGGGAGGCGCCCGGCCCCAGCTCGGCGGCGGTGTAGGTGTTGAAGTCGCAGTAGCCGCAGCGGGTCACGCAGAACGGTACGTGCACGTAGAACGCGAACGGGCGCGCGCCGAGGCCGCGCAGCGCGCTCGCGGGCAGCTCGCCCGAGGCGGGTACGGGGTCGCCGTCAGGCAGGGTGGATGGCACGTCATCCAGTGTGCCCGTATCCGGAGGGTGCGGGGACCGCCGACCACGCGACGTGACCGTTGACGGAGGTGCGCGGCCACCCCTGTGCCGCGGCCGTTGAGGCGGACTCGGGGGCCACCGGCCCTGTGCCCTGACCGTTGACGGGGTACGGGGGTCGCTCTACGATCACGACAACTTTTAGGAAAGTTTCCTATGAGTAGACGCTCGGGAGCCGCTCTCGTGAAGAAGATCCTGATCGCACTCTCCCTCACGCTCGGCCTGACGGCCGTCGCCGTGCCCGCCGAGGCGCGCGCCGGGTTCCACCGGGTCGCCTACTTCATCCAGTGGGGCGTGTACGGCCGGAACTACCACGTCAAGGACGTGGACACCACCGGCGCCGCCGCCAAGCTCACCCACCTGAACTACGCCTTCGGCTTCGTCAGCGCAGAAGGCGCCTGCTACTCGGCCGACCCGTGGGCCGACTGGCAGCGGCCCGTACCGGCCGAGCAGAGCGTGGACGGCGTGGCCGACCAGCCGGGGCAGGCGCTCAACGGCAACCTCAACCAGCTCCGCAAGCTCAAGGCGCGGCATCCCGGGCTGAAGGTGCTCATCTCCCTCGGCGGCTGGACCGGCTCGAAGTACTTCTCCGACGCCGTGCTCACCGCCGAGTCGCGGGCGAGGCTGGCGGAGTCGTGCGTGGACCTGTGGCTGCGCGGCAACCTGCCGGGGCTCGAACCCGGCGCGGGCGCGGGCGTGTTCGACGGGATCGACCTCGACTGGGAGTGGCCCGGCTCGTCCGGGAACGACGGCAACGTGATCCGCCCGGAGGACAGGCGGAACTTCACGCTGTTCCTGGAGGAACTGCGTGCCCGCATGTCGGCGTTCGCCCCGAGGGCCCAGCTCACCGCCTTCCTGCCCGCCGCCACGGCGAAGATCGACGCGGGGTACGAGGTGCGCGAGGTGTTCAGGCAGCTCGACTTCGCCACCGTGCAGGGGTATGACCTGCACGGCTCGTGGGAGCGGCAGACCGGGCACAACGGCAACCTGCTGACCGACCGGCGCGACCCCAACCCGGTGCGCTACAGCGTGGACCGGACCGTGCGCGACTACCTCTCGCGGGGCGCGCCCGCCAGGAAGCTCGTCATCGGCGTGCCCGCGTACGGCCAGGGCTGGACCGGCGTGAACGCCGGAGGCGACGGCCTGTACCAGCCCGCCACCGGCCCGGCCCCCGGGAAGTGGGCCGCGGGCACCGAGGACTACAAGGACCTCGTGGCCAAGCCCGGCAAGCGCTACCGCGACCTGCGCACAGGAACGACGTGGCTGTACGACGGCAACGAGTTCTGGTCGTACGACGACCCGGCCGTGCTGCTGCAGAAGGCGGCGTACATCAGGCTGAAGGGGCTGGGCGGCTCGATGATGTGGTCGATCGACCAGGACGACGCCCGCGCCTCCCTCACCTCCGCCCTCTACTCGGTGCTCCGCTGACCGGGGCGGCACGGACCGGCCCCCGCGCCGGCAGCGGGCTCCGGGCCCCTGCCGGCGCGGGCCCTCCGAGCTTCACCGGTCGATCCCCGCACCGCCAGGCCGGCACGTACGCCTACCGCGGGGCCGGCACGCCGGAGTTGAGCGTCGACTCGGAGTCGAGCCCGGCGAGCTGTAACAGCGTCTCCAGCGCCGCCTGTCTCGTCTCCTCGACGGAGCCGCCCCGCTCACCGAAGCACTCGGCGGCCACGTCGAGCAGCGCGGCGACGACCGCGGCGTCGGGGTACGGGACGTCGACCAGCACCGTGCCGTCGTCGCCCGCACCGGCCGCCCCCAGGTGCAGGCGCAGCAGCCGCCGGGTCTCCTCGGCCACGGCGACCCCCAGGACCGCGGCCCGCTCGAAGCGCTCAGAAGCAATCACGTCACCCTCCCGTCGCACAGGTGTTCGGAAGAGAAGGTAGCCGCCTCCACCGACAGAATCCGGCGCGGCCGCCGGGCGGCAGCCCGATCGCCATCCGGCGCCGCCGCCGGACGGCAGCCGCCGCAGCGTCCGCGTCGGCCTGATCGCCTCGTCCGGCCACGTCCAGGCCGCCCCCTGCGGACGTCGTCAGGGACGCGGGTCAGCCCACGTAGACGTGGCTGGGCAGCCCGCCGTAGGTGATCGCGCGGTCCTCACGCATGCCCGCCCTCTCGGCCACCTTCCTGGACGGCGTGTTGATGTCGCGGATCACGGCCACGACCGTGCCGAGCGGGCGACCGACGCGCAGGGCGGCCCGTACGAGCTCCACCGCGTAGCCCTGCCCCCACGCGGAGGGGCGGAAGCAGTAGTAGAGGGTGAGCACGTCCTCGCCGCCGAGGCGGGTGCGGCGCAGCCCGCCGAACCCGAGCACCTCCTGCTCGCCGATGCGGCGCGCCGCCCAGTAGCCGAGGCCGCGCTCGCGCCAGTCGTCCAGCCACAGGCCGAGCATGGCCTTGCTGGACTCCAGGTCGGGGACGGGGCCGCCCGGGTTGTACAGGTTGGTGGCGGGGTCGGCGTGGATCTCGTGCACGGAGTCCAGGTCGGCGGAGGTGACCCGGGAGAGCATCATGCGCTCCGTCCGCACTGCTTCCATACGCCCCAGGCTAGCCCCAGAAATTGCGCATAAATCTGTATAAATCGCCACATTTCAGGCAGATGCCGCCCGGGAGCACGACATCCGGCACTCCACGATGAACGGGCCGACGCCGAACTCCAGGACCGGCGGCACGGCAGGACGCGGATCACCGGCGGCCCGCCCGCCCGCGCCGGTTACTTCTTGGGCTTGTCGGCGCTGGAGTCGGTGGAGAGGGCGGCGACGAAGGCTTCCTGGGGGACCTCGACCCGGCCCACCATCTTCATCCGCTTCTTGCCTTCCTTCTGCTTCTCCAGCAGCTTCCGCTTACGCGAGATGTCGCCGCCGTAGCACTTGGCGAGGACGTCCTTGCGGATGGCGCGGATGTTCTCGCGGGCGATGACCCGGGCGCCGATGGCGGCCTGGATCGGCACCTCGAACTGCTGCCTCGGGATGAGCTCGCGCAGCTTCTTGGCCATGTCGACGCCGTACGCGTATGCCTTGTCCTTGTGGACGATGGCGCTGAACGCGTCGACGGGCTCGCCCTGGAGCAGGATGTCGACCTTGACGAGGTCGGCCTCCTGCTCGCCGGCGGGCTCGTAGTCGAGCGAGGCGTAGCCGCGGGTGCGGGACTTGAGCTGGTCGAAGAAGTCGAAGATGATCTCGCCGAGCGGCAGGGTGTAGCGGATCTCGACGCGGTCCTCGGACAGGTAGTCCATGCCGAGGAGCTGGCCGCGCCGCCCCTGGCAGATCTCCATGATCGCGCCGATGAACTCGGCGGGCGCGAGGATGGTGGACTTGGTGACCGGCTCGAAGACCTGCGCGATCTTGCCGCCCGACGGGAACTCGGACGGGTTGGTGACGGTCAGCTCGCTGCCGTCCTCCATGACCACGCGGTAGACGACGTTCGGCGCGGTGGAGATCAGCGACAGGCCGAACTCGCGCTCCAGCCGCTCACGGACGATCTCCATGTGCAGCAGGCCGAGGAAGCCGACGCGGAAGCCGAAGCCGAGCGCGGCGGACGTCTCGGGCTCGTAGATGAGCGCGGCGTCGTTGAGCTGGAGCTTGTCGAGCGCCTCACGCAGCTCGGGGTACTCGTCGCCGTCGATCGGGTACAGGCCGGAGAACACCATCGGCTTGGGGTGCTCGTACCCGGCGAGCATCTCCTTCGCGGACTTGGCCGCGGAGGTGACGGTGTCGCCGACGCGCGACTGGCGGACGTCCTTCACGCCGGTGATGAGGTAGCCCACCTCGCCCACGCCGAGGCCGAGGTCGGCGGGCATGGGCTCGGGCGAGATGACGCCGATCTCCAGCGTCTCGTGGGTGGCGTTGGTGGACATCATGAGGATGCGCTCGCGCTTGCCCAGGTGGCCGTCGACCACCCGGACGTACGTGACGACGCCGCGGTAGGTGTCGTACACGGAGTCGAAGATCAGCGCGCGGGCGGCGGCGTCGGCGTCGCCGACGGGCGCGGGCACGGTCTGGACGACGTGGTCGAGCAGCTCGCGCACGCCCACGCCGGTCTTGCCCGACACCTTGAGCACGTCGGACGGGTCGCAGCCGATGAGCCCGGCGAGCTCCTCGGCGAACTTCTCGGGCTGCGCCGCCGGAAGGTCGATCTTGTTGAGCACGGGGATGATGTGCAGGTCGGCGTTCATGGCCAGGTAGAGGTTGGCCAGGGTCTGCGCCTCGATGCCCTGCGCGGCGTCGACCAGCAGGATCGCGCCCTCGCACGCCTGCAGCGACCGCGAGACCTCGTAGGTGAAGTCGACGTGGCCGGGCGTGTCGATCATGTTGAGCACGTGGCCGTCCCACGGCAGCCGGACGGCCTGCGACTTGATCGTGATGCCGCGTTCGCGCTCGATGTCCATCCTGTCGAGGTACTGGGCCCTCATGGAGCGGTCGTCGACCACGCCGGTGATCTGCAGCATGCGATCGGCAAGCGTGGACTTGCCGTGGTCGATGTGCGCGATGATGCAGAAGTTGCGGATCAACGCGGGGTCGGTCTGGCCAGGCTGAGTGCGCACCGAAGTCCGTTTCGACAGGGTTGAGGTCAAGCAGTCTTTCATGGTGACATGCCCAGGTGATTGCCCGGACCGTCATCCGCCGCGGCCTGCGCCTGCTCGCGCTTGCCTTGGTCGTCGTGGTGGGCTTGGCCGGCCTTCTGGCCGCCGCGCTCCGCCTCCAGTTTACCGGTGACGCGGCTGCCTGGGCGAAGAGCACGGGCCACGACGCCCTGTGGCTGGGGCACGCGTGGGTGGACGGCCGCCGCACGGAGGCCGACGCGGAGCGGCTGGCGGCGCGGCTGCGGGCGACGGGCGTCAGGGATCTGTACGTCCACTCGGGCCCGTTCGAGCTGGACGGCCGCTTAGATCCCGCCAAATACCCCAACGCCGGAAATTTCGTGATGTGGGTGCGAAAGCACCTCCCGGGGGTCCGCGTCTCCGCCTGGCTCGGCCAGTCCGTCGAGGACGGCCTCGACCTCGACGACCCGAAGGCCCGCGAGAACGTCCTCGCCGGCGCCGCCGCCGTCATGCGGGCCGGGTTCGACGGCGTCCACTACGACTTCGAGCCGGTGGGCGACGGCGACGAGGAGTTCCTCGACCTGCTGGAACGCACGAGGCGGCACGCCCCGCTGCTGTCGGTCGCGACGCCGCAGATCGAGCCGTACCCGCTCATGCGCCCGGCCGCCAGGGTCGCGCTCGGCCATGACAAGTACTGGTCGCGGGGGTACTTCTCGCAGGTCGTGGCCCGCGTGGACCAGGTGGCGATCATGACGTACGACGTCGGGGTGCCGCTGGCGTCGCTCTACGGCGGGTTCGTGGCCAGGCAGGCCGGGCTCGCCCTGGACCTCGTGCCGGAGACGAAGGACCTGTTCGTGGGCGCGCCCGCCTACCACGACCACGGCATGCCCTGGCTGGACGGCGCGGAGAGCGTGGCGACGGCGGCCGAGGGCGCCGGGCTCGCGCTGACGGGCCACGGCCGCCGCGAGCGCTTCGGCCTGGCCCTGTACGTGGACTTCGCCGCCACGGAGGACGACTGGCGCGAGTACATGACGCACTGGATGGCCTGACGACCCTTACACTGGTCGCGGACCCTTTGCCCAGGCCGTTGATTTGAGCAGCCGCCTGGGTTATTGGTAACCTGTTCAACTGCGTGTGGCGCGCCCTCTCTCGAGCCCGCGCGCCCCATCCATCACCAGACTTTCACCGAGGCTTCTTCGTGGCGAACATCAAGTCCCAGATCAAGCGCAACAAGCAGAACGAAAAGGCGCGCATGCGCAACAAGGCCGTCAAGTCTTCGCTGAAGACGGCGGTGCGCAAGTTCCGCGAGGCCGCCGAGCAGGGCGACGTCGAGCAGGCCCTGGTGGCGCAGCGCGCCGCCGCCCGTCAGCTCGACAAGGCCGCCAGCAAGGGCGTCATCCACAAGAACCAGGCCGCGAACCGCAAGTCCGCGATCGCCAAGCAGGTCGCCTCGCTCAGCGCCAAGTGACCTGATGACCCGGCCTTCGGGCATGGCCGCGTAGCCGGGCCGCGACGCCGCACTCCTCCGGAGTGCGGCGTTTCTCGCTTTCTCGGCTCCTTTTGTCACGATTTCGATATCACGTACGCGTCGCCGCGCCGTATCGGCTGCGTCACCGTTGTCATGATCACCTTGCCCTGCCCCTGACACTCCCGGAAAGTGCCTCTGAACGGGCGGCGAAGGGGGAAGCATGCGGGGGCCGTTGGTCGTCAAGCGAGCGTTCAGCGAGCCGCTGCTCCTCCTGGCCGCGTTCGGGTCGATCCTGCTGGCCACCACCACGCTCGTGGCGCTGACCATGTACGCCTCCTCCATCGCCGACGCCGGCGTGCGCAGGACGATGGAGACCGCCTCGTTCCGCCAGACCGCGGCCGCCGTCAGCGCGCCCGTGACCGCAGAGACGTACCCGAAGCTGGACCGCGCGGTGCGGGCGAGGCTCGCGGCGGCCTACCCGGCGGCTCCGCAGATCTCCACCAGCTTCCGCTCCGACTCCTACGCCATGCCGGGGCAGGAGCGGCGCCGGACGCCCGAGCTGCTCAGGTTCGGCAGTTACGAGGGGCTCGACCGGCACGCCAAGCTCGTCTCCGGCTCCTGGCCCGCCGCCCGCGACGACGTGGTGGAGGCGGCGATCTCGCTGTCGGCCGCGTCGGCGACCGGGTTCAAGCCGGGCCAGGAGTTCACCATCGTCAGCCGGCTCGCCCCCAGACCGGTCAAGGTGCGCGTGTCGGGCGTCTTCCAGCTCGACGACCCGTACGGCGAGCGCTGGGCGGGCGAGCAGCTGCTGAGCCGCGGCGTCGAACGACGCGAGTTCACCACCTACGGGCCGCTGATGGTGTCGCGCGACACGTTCGTCTCCCGGTTCGCCACCAGCGTGAACGCCACCTGGACCGCCGAACCCGACCTGCGCGCCCTCACCCCCGCCCAGCTCCGCCCGCTCGCCACCGCCGTCGCCGAGGTGGGCGGCAAGCTGAAGGAGGACGGCTGCACGGGCTGCGTGGTGACCACCCGGCTGCCCGAGATGCTGACGCAGCTCGACACCGCGTCGCTGGTCGCGCGCTCCACCATGCTGATCCCGGTGCTCCAGCTCCTGCTGCTGGCGGCGTACGCGCTGATGCTGACGGCGCGGCTGCTGGCCGACCACCGCCGGATGGAGGTGGCGCTGCTGCGCTCGCGCGGCGCGGGCACCGCCCGCCTGGCCGCGCTCGCCGGCGGCGAGGCGCTGCTCGTGGCGCTGCCCTGCGCGGTCGTGGCGCCGTTCCTCGGCCCGCCGCTGCTCCGGCTGGTGACCGCGCTGCCGTGGATCGAGTGGTCGGGGGTGCGGCTGACGCCCTCACCCGACCTCGGGACGTTCCTCGTGTCGGTCGGCGTGGCGCTGGCCTCGGCGGTGCTGCTGATGCTGCCCGCGCTGGCGGGCGCCCGCCGCACGTACGTGGAGGAGCAGACGGCACGCGGCCGCTCCGGCGGGCGCGGCCTGATCGAGCGGGCCGGCGCGGACGTCGCCCTGCTCGTGGTGGCCGCGCTGGCCATCTGGCAGCTCCAGCGGTACGGCGCCCCCGTGACGGCGACGGCGGGCGGCGGCCTGGGCATCGACCCCCTGATCATCTCGGGCCCCGCGCTGGCGCTGCTCACCGGCGGCATGCTGGGGCTGCGGCTGGTCCCCCGCGTGTCCCGGCTGGCCGAGCGGCTGACGTCCAGGCGGGCCTCGCTCGCCCCCGCGCTCGGCGCCTGGCAGGTGAGCCGCCGCCCGCTCAAGTACGCGGGGCCCGCGCTGCTGCTCACCATGGCGATCGCGATCGGCGTCGTGTCGATGGCGACGGCGTCCACCTGGCGCGCCTCGCAGCTCGACCAGGCCCGCCACCAGGCGGGCGCGGACCTGCGGCTGTCCGGGCCCGCCGACGGCCCCGAGCTGGGCACCCTCGGCAGGGGCACCGCGTTCGCCGGGCTGCCCGGCGTCACCGCCGTCTCCCCCGCCTTCCGCGGCCAGGTCGACGTCAGCGGCGAGGACGCCGTGCTCCTCGGGCTCGACGCCGCCAGGCTCGGCCAGGTGTTCCAGCTCCGCGAGGACCTGTCGGCGCAGCAGGTGCCCGAGCTGGCCCGCGCGCTCGCCGCCGGGCCGCGGGCGGGCGGGTTCGAGCTGCCGGGACGCCCCACGTCGCTCGGCCTGCGCCTGACCGCCGACGCCGAGGTCCCGCTGCGGCTCGTGCTGTCGGACGCCCTCGGCGTCTGGCAGGACCTGCCGGTCGGCACGGTCAAGGCCGGCGAGTCGGCCGTCGAGCTGGACCTGCGTCCCCTCGCCGGACGCACCGGGAAGATCAGCTATCCGCTGTCGCTGCGCGGGATCATCGCGACCCCGCCCCAGGAGGGATCGGCGTCCGTGACCCTGACCGGGCTGAGCGCCGACGGCCGCAGCCTGTCCCCGCCGCCGGTGTCGGTCAAGGCGACCGCGCCGAGCCAGGCCGCGGCCGGGTTCGCGCCGCCCGCCGCGCAGGGGCCGCTGCCCGTGGTGCTCACCGCCGACCTGGCCGCCTCGCTCAAGCTGGCGGCCGGCCAGGTGGGCAAGGCCAGCGTGGACCGGCGCGTCATCGACGTCCGGGTGGCCGGGATCGTCGAGCGGATGCCGACGGCGCTGCCCGGCCAGCGGGCGATGCTGGCCGACTGGGGCGCGCTGCAGGCGCTGGAGCTGACCTCCGCGCAGCCGCCGCGTCCCGCCACCGAGTGGTGGCTCGCCGCCGCGGGCGGCGACGCCTCCGCCGCCCGCGCGGCGCTCCAGCGCGCCCCCGAGTGGGACGTGACCGCCGTGGACCAGCGCGAGCTGGCCGCCAGGCTCCAGGACGACCCGCTCGCCAGCGGCCTGCAGGGCGCCCTGATGCTCGGCTTCGCCGCCGCGCTCGTGTTCGCGGCGCTCGGCTTCCTCGTGAACGCCGCCGTGGCCGCGCGGGAGCGGATGGCGGAGTTCGCCATCCTGCGGGCGCTCGGCGTGAGCTTCCGTCAGGTGTTCGGGCTGCTGGCGATCGAGCAGGCGTTCGTCGTCGTGCTGTCGCTGGCGGCGGGCACCGGCCTCGCCGTCGTGATCGGCGTGCTGGTGGTGCCGCACATCGTGCTGACCGGGCAGGCGTCCGCGGTCACGCCCGACGTGGTGCTGCACATCCCGTGGGGCGCCACGGCCGCCGTGCTGGCGCTCGTGGCCGTGGTGCTGTTCGCGATCGTCGCCGGGCTCGCGCGCAACCTGCGCAGTCAGGGGCTCGACATCCGGGAGGTCCAGTGAGGATCGCGCTGCTCTCGCGCACACACGCGGGCGCGATGGGCGTGCTGTTCGGTCTGACGCTGAGCGCGTGCCTGCTCGTGGCGGCGCTGCCCCGGGCCATGCAGGGCTCGTTCGACGCGGCGCTGCGCCAGTCGCTGCGCGCCGCACCTGCCGTCCAGGCCGACCTGACGGTGACCGTCGCGCCCACCAGGCCCGCGGAGGACCTGCACGAGCGCGGCCAGTTCACGACCAGGGACGACCGCTGGCGGGAGATCCTGCCGCCGGCGCTGCGCCCGCTCGTCGTCCCCGCCGGCTCGGGCGCCGGGCACATGAGCGCCAAGACCGAGCTCACCCCCGTGCAGGGCACGGGCGGGCAGACGTACATCAACCTCGGCTGGCTCTCCGACATGGACCGGCGGGTGGACTGGGTGCGGGGGCACGCCCCCGGCGCGCCGGGCACCATGCGGTGGGAGGGCGACAGCATCCCGGTGTTCGAGGTCGGCGTCGTGGACGAGGCGATGTCCGACATGAACCTCCAGCTCGACCAGGTCAAGGTGCTCGGCGAGGACCACTACGTGGCCGTCAAGATCGTCGGCGCCTTCAAGGCGAAGGACCCCTCCGACCGCTACTGGAGCCACAACCAGGACATCCTGCACGTCAGCCGGCTGCTGCCGCCCGGGAAGCAGGAGTTCGAGAAGCACATCACCACCCTGATGGCCGACCCCGGGCTGGCCGTCCTCGACAGCTTCGGGCGCAACCTGTCGTACAACTGGGTGCTGCCGATCAACGCCGCCCGCGCGTCCGCGCTGGCCGCGCCCGACGTGGACGCGGGGATCACGGAGTTCGCCCGGCTGCTCACGCTGCAGTCGACCAGCTCGGCCGCCCCTTACCGGCTGCTCACCGGCCTGCCCAAGCTGCTGGACGACTTCCTCGCCGCGCTCACCACCGCCCAGACCGTGATGTACCTGGTGCTCGGCGGGCTGCTGGCGGTGGCGATCGGCGTGATCGTCCTGGCCGTGCAGCTGCTCGCCGACCGGCTGGACGGCACGCTGGCGCTGGTGCGGGCGCGCGGAGGGTCGCTGCGGCAGGTCGCGGGCACCGGCGCGGCGCTGACTGCGGTGGCCGTCGTCCCCGCGGGGCTGGCCGGGTACGCGCTGTCCGCCCTCGTCCCCGGCCCCGTGCTGCCGATCGTGCACCTCGGGCCGGCGCTCGTCGTCGGCTGCGCCGTGGGCTTCGCCGCCGCCAGGCTGGCCCTCACCCACCGCACGCCGCTGCACGAGCGGCGCGGCGACGTGACCGCCGCCCGCCCCTCGGCCAAGCGGGTCACGCTGGAGGTGCTGGTGGTGGTGCTGGCGCTGGCCGGCGCGTACCTGCTGCGCACCAGGGACGTCACGTCGCGCGGCCTCGACCCGTTCCTGCTGCTCGTGCCCGTCGCGCTGACCCTGGCCGCCGCGCTGGTGACGCTGCGCTGCTACCCCTACCCGCTGCGACTGCTGGTCCGGCTGACGTCGCGCGGCCGGGCCGCCGTCCCCTTCCTGGGGCTGACCAGGGCGGCGCGGGCCCGCTCCGCCGCCGTGCTGCCGGTGCTGATCCTGCTGCCCGCGCTCGCCGTGTCGGTGTTCGCCGCCGTCGTCTCCGACGGCATCGCGAGCACCCAGCGGCTGGCGTCCTGGCAGACCGTGGGCGCGCCGATCAGGATGACGTCCGAGATCGAGATCCCCGCCGACGCGATCGAGCGGGTGCGCCGGACGCCCGGCGTGGAGCAGGTGGTGCCCGCGCAGACCGGCCGGGTGCAGGTGGGGTTCGGCGCCGAACGGGCCGAGGCCATCGCGGTGGACCTGGCGGGCTGGCAGCGGCTCCTGGACGGCGCCCCGATCAGCCTGCCCGCCGAGCCCGCCGGCGGTGCGGGGACGCCCGCGCTGGTCTCGCCCGAGCTGCGCGGACGCGGCGCGTTCGAGATCGGCTGGCAGTCGCGGGTGAAGGTGGCCACGGCGGGCGTCGTCGACGTCGTGCCCGGCTTCTACACCAAGGGCAAGTTCCTCGTGCTGCCCCTCGAAGCGCTCACCAGGCCCGCCGTGAACACCCTGCTCGTCAAGGGCGACGCCGACCCGGCCGCGCTGGCCGAGGCGGTGCCGTCCGCCAGGGTCGAGTCGCAGCGGGCCGTCCTCGACGCCATCCAGTCCGACCCGCTGACCGCGACCGTCCGGACCACGCTGCTCGTCGTCACCGTCGCGCTCGCCGGATACGCCCTGGTCGCCGTCATCGTCTCCCTCGTCCTCGGCGCCGCCGACCGGGCCGGGGCGCTGGCGTTCCTGCGCGCCCTCGGCCTGTCGGACCGCCAGGCCCGCCGCCTGACCGTGCTGGAGATCCTCCCCATGATCGTCATGACCGCGCTGGCCGGGCTCGGGCTCGGGCTGGCGCTGCCCGCGGCGCTCGGGCCCGGCGTGGACCTGTCCTCCTACGCCGGCGACCTGCCCGTCTCCGCCTACGCCCTCGATCCGCTCACGCCGACCGCGCTCGCGGCCGGGCTGGCCGCCGTCGCCGCGCTCGGCGCGTACGCGCACACCGCCATCAGCCGCCGTCGCAGCCTCGGCGCCGTCCTCCGAGTGGGTGACCTGACATGAACCCGACACCGAACCTCACGCCCGACCTGACGCTCTCCGAGCTGGAGGCCGAGGCGACGCGGAAGAAGGCCGCGTTCGGCGGTGACGCGCACATCGTGTGCGACAACCTCGTCCGCATCTACAAGACCGAGGGCGTCGAGGTGGTCGCCCTGCAGGGCCTCGACCTGGTCGTGGACAAGGGCGAGCTGATCGCCGTCGTCGGCGCGTCAGGGTCGGGCAAGTCCACGCTGCTCAACATCCTGTCCGGCCTCGACGTGCCCACCGCCGGGCTGGCCAGGGTCGCCGGCATGGACCTGCTGTCGATGACGGCCAAGGACCGCCTGCGTTACCGGCGCTCCGTCGTCGGGTTCATCTGGCAGCAGACCGCGCGTAACCTGCTGCCGTACCTGAACGCCAGGGAGAACGTCGAGCTGCCGATGAAGCTGGCCGGGCGGGCGCGCGGACAGCGGGCCTCGGAGCTGCTCGACATGCTCGGCGTCGGCGACTGCGCCGGGCGCAGGATCCCCGAGATGTCCGGCGGCGAGCAGCAGCGCGTCGCCATCGCCGTCGCCCTGGCCAACGAGCCCCAGCTCATCCTGGCCGACGAGCCCACGGGCGAGCTGGACAGCGAGACCTCGGGGCAGGTGTTCGACGCCCTGCGCACCGCCAACAGGGAGCTGGGCGTCACCGTCGTCATCGTCACCCACGACCCGCTCGTGTCCGAGCAGGTGGACCGTACGGTCGGCATCCGCGACGGGCGCACCAGCAGCGAGACGCTGCGGCGCGAGGGCGCGGAGGGGGAGATCGTCGCGGAGGAGTACGCCGTGCTCGACCGGGTGGGCCGCCTGCAGCTCCCCCGCGACTTCATGAACGCGCTCAACATGGAACGCCGGGTGCGCCTCGAACTCGAGTCCGACCACATCGGCGTCTGGCCCGCACGGGAGGAGCCCTCCGATGAGCAGTGAGCCGCTGGTGGTGGCCGAAGGGGTGCGCAAGGTCTACAGGACCGGCCCCAAGGAGGTCGTCGCGCTGCGCGAGGTGTCCTTCGAGGTGCACCCCGGCGAGCTGGTGGCCGTGCGCGGCCGGTCGGGGTCGGGCAAGACGACGCTGCTCAACCAGGTCGGAGGGCTCGACAGGCCCGACGCGGGGCGGGTCGTCGTCGACGGGCGCGAGGTGACCGCGCTGTCGGAGGACGACCTGCTGGGGCTGCGCAGGGACGTCGTCGGCTTCGTCTTCCAGTCGTTCGGGCTGATCCCGGTGCTGTCGGCCGCCGAGAACGTGGGCGTGCCCATGCGGCTGGCCCGCACCCCGGTCGCCGAGCGGGAGGAGCGGGTGCGCACGCTGCTCGCCCTCGTCGGGCTGGAACGCCACGCCAACCAGCGCCCGTACGAGCTGTCCGGCGGGCAGCGCCAGCGCGTCGCCATCGCGCGGGCCCTGGCCAACCGGCCCAGGCTGCTCATCGCGGACGAGCCCACCGGCCAGCTCGACTCCCAGACCGGACGGCAGATCATGGAGCTGCTGCGGGCGCTGGTCCGCAGCGAGGGCGTGACCGCGCTGGTCGCCACCCACGACCCCAGCCTGATCACGCTGGCCGACCGGGTGCTGGAGATCGCCGACGGAGTGGTGCACGAGGCCGTACGAGCCTGAGCCGGCGGCACGCGCGGACTACCGGCCGGCGGGCGGATCGCCGGCCGGCAGCGCGTCCTCCGGCGCCTCGTGGGCGGGCCGGGAGGAGGGCCGCCTCATGGGGGTGGCCAGGGCGGCCAGGTTGGCGGCCGCCACCAGGGCGCCCATCAGCAGCACCAGCGGCGCCACCCCGGTCAGCCCGGCCAGCGGCGCCGCCACGGCCAGTCCGAGGGGCCGCGCCGCGAACGAGATCAGCCCGTCGAAGGAGCGCACCCGGCCCAGCGCCCCCTGCGGGATCTCGTCGGCCAGGACCGTCTCCCACAGCGGGCTGAGCACGCCCAGCCCCGCCATGGCCGCGAAGTACGCCGCGGCCACCGCCCACAGCGGCGCCGACATGCCGAGGGCGATCATCGGCAGCAGGTAGCAGGCCGCGCCCAGCTGGACGGCGACCAGCGGCCTGCGCACCGGCAGCCTCGGGGCGGCCAGCACGCCGGCCACCAGGCCCGCCGTGCCGCACTGGACGATCGTGACCCAGCTCGCCTCGCCGCCGAGCCGCTGCACCGCCACCAGCGGGCCGAGTGTCAGGAACAGCCCGGCCGCGAAGTGCCACACGCCGTGCCCGAGGACGCTCGTCAGGAACCACGGCCGCGCCTTGATCTCGCGCCAGCCCTCGTACAGGTCGCTTCTGAAGGAGGAGGCGGCGCGGGCACGCGGCTGGGGGGCCGTGCGCACGCCGCCGAGGGTGAGCGCCGACCCGGCGAACACGGCGGCGGCGAGCAGCGCCGACCAGCCGGGGCCGGCCGCCACGGTGACCGCCCCGGCGATGGCGGGCGCGGCCATGCTGGACAGGCTGGTGGCCACGCCGATGCGGGCGTTGACCCGCAGCCGTTCCTCACCGGGCACGACGGCGGCCACCAGCCTCGGCACGGCCGGCATGCCGAACGCGATCGCCGCCCCCGCCACCGCCGACAGCACGGCCAGGTCGGCGACCCGGGCGACGCCCAGCAGCAGCTCGGCGGCGATCGCGGCCTGCGACAGGCAGCGGGTCAGGTCGGCGAGGAGCGCGACACGCTCGGGCCTGAACCGGTCGGCGAGCACGCCGCCGACCGGGAGCAGCAGCAGGAGCGGGACGAGCTCGCTGGCCAGCACGAGGCCGAGCGCCTCCGCCGAGCCCGTGACCCGCAGGACGGCGAGGGTGAGCGTGGTCGGGATCAGGGCGGTGGCCAGGGCCGACAGGCAGCGGCCGACGAGGAGGCGGTGCTTCATGGGGCAGCAGACTATTTCGCTGGCGAACCATTCGTCAACAAAATACTCGGTGGCGTATGATCGCGTGGCATGGAGGACTCGGTCGACAGACACCTGGCCCGCTGGCGCGGCAAGGCCCCGTTCGAGGAGCGGGTCGAGGCGATCGTCACCCGCATGCAGACGCTGGTGAAGCACCTCGCCCACACCAAGGAGGCCGCGCTCGCCCAGGTCGGGATGCAGGACTACGAGTTCGAGACCCTGCACAGGCTCGTGGCGCGGGACGGCCGCGCCACCCCGTCCGAGCTGGCGGCCGACCTGCTGCTCTCCCCCGCCGGCATGACCGGGCGGCTCGACACGCTGGAGAAGGCCGGGCTGGTCCGCCGGGTACGGAGCGTCGAGGACCGCCGCCGCGTGGACGTCGAACTCACCCCCAAGGGCCGTGACCTGTGGACCGACGCCATGACGATCCGCGGCGAGGTGGAGGCGCACATGGTCCACGTCCTCGACGAGGAGGCGCAGGCGCAGCTCGACCGGCTGCTCAGGCGCCTGCTCACCAGCGTCGAGTCAGGCCGCGTCCCCTGGGACACCCGGCCCGCCTGACGGGCCCACCTTGATCACCGAACGAGGAGTGCGATGAAGCACGTGTTATGCCGAGTGACGGTCGCGGCCGTCGTGGCGCTCGCGGCGACGGCCGCACCGGCCGTGTCCGCCGCGGCGGAGCCGCCCCCGGAGATCGGCGCCGGCGACGACTGGGAGATCGCCGTCTTCCTGTGCACGCCGTCCGCGTACGACTGCCACAAGCGGTACGCCACGGCCGAGCAGCGGCGGGACGTCGAGAGGTTCCTGAAGGGCACGCCCGAGGTCACCCAGGTGCGCCACGTGAGCCGGGCCTCGGCGTACGCGAGCTTCCGCAAGGAGTTCGCCGGACGCAAGGCGGTGCTGGCGGGTGTGCGCGCCAGGGACCTGCCCGAGTCGTTCCGCGTGCGGGTGTCGGGCGTGGCGGACCGTGGCCGGATCAGGGCTCTGGCGAACCGGCGGCCAGGCGTCGGGGTCGCCGTCGATCAGTCGGAGAGTCATGCCGGCGCCACGGCGATCTCCGAGTGGTGGGACATGTCGCTGTTTCTCTGCATGAAGGACTCGGCGCTGCCCGCATGCCTGCGCGGGCGGGGCAAGGCGAACAAGAAGGCGGTCACCGCCGAGGAGAAGAAGGCGATCGCCGCCGCCATCGAAAGCATCCCCGAGGTCGAATCGTACGAGTACGAGGACCAGGCGACGGCGTACCGGAACTTCGTCGAGGCGAACCCGGACAAGCAAGAGCTCATCTCGGTCACCAAGGTGTCGGACATGCCCGAGTCGTTCCGGCTGACGCTGCGGCCCCAGGCCGACTGGGCCGCCCCGCGCCGCCGCCTGGCCCGCATGCCAGGGGTGGCCAGCATGAGCGACAAGAAGTGCAACCTGCTGACACTGAGACTCTGGTCGGAGTACGGGCTCCATGGGCCCCGCTCCGGAACCGAGGGCTGCCCATAAGAGCACGCGGTCACGAGCCCGGACGGCGGCCTCGCCCGGCCTCCGAGACGCCGTCCCCGCCCGTTCAGCCCTGCGGAGTAATCCGGACAGAGAGCCGGCTCGTCACTCCGCGCAGACGCCCGGCGGTTCGAGGTGGCTCAGCCGGGCGGGCCGGAGGCCGTCCATCAGGAGGTTCAGCAGGCGGCCGGCCCTGACTTCGCTCCCGGCACGGGGGGCCACGGTGAAGATGCCGATGAGCGAGGCGGCGACGTCCTCGGCGGTGACGTCCGAGCGGAGATCGCCTGCCGCACGGCCGGCGTCGAGAATCGTGGTGACGGCCGTCAGCAGCTCGGTTCGACGCTCTCGGAGCCGAGCCGGTCGCCTACGGCGACGGACTGGCCGACCGGGGCCGAGCGCTCGCTCCCGGCGGCGTCACCGCCGCCATCGACCTGCACGGGGTGGAGACAGTGCACGTCGCAAGGGAACCAGGCGTCCCGGACAGCCGCATCTGCGCCATCGCCGCGCAGGTCCACGGCGTGGCGGCGGCCAACGGCGCGAACGCCGCTCCCGGCGCCCTGGAAGAGATCGCCCGCCTGGTCGCGGCGGGCCGACTGCGGGTGCCCGTCGCGGCGAGCTTCCCGATCGAGCAGATCCGCCGCGCCGCCGAACTCCAGGCCGGTCGGCACGTGCAGGGCAAGGTCGTCATCGACCTCCAGCCGCACTGGCCCGTGAGGCCGGGACGCCGGTGGTGGCCTCATCCCCGCTCCAACCTGCAGAACCACCAACCCGGCGAACCATCCCGGTCAAACCACCGGCGAGCACCGCCGAGGCGGCGTCCCCCCTCCCCAGGCCCTCCAGCCGGGCAGGCCCCTCCGGTGCCGGCGGATCAGCGGAGAGGGCGGAAGAAGGTCGTCAGCTCGCGGCCCATCAGGTCGGGCTCCTCCAGCGCCAGGAAGTGCCCGCCGCGGCCCGGCTCCGACCAGTGCCGCAGATCGGTGCAGGCTCGCTCCGCCAGCGACCGTGGCATGGCCGCGATCACCGGCTCGTGGCTGAGCGTCACCCCCACCGGCACCGTGATGGGCGGGCGCGGCGCGTTGTGCCCCCAGTCGGCGTACTGGCGGAACGACGTCCCGATCGAGCCCGTAGCCCAGTACAACGTGAGGATCGTCAGCAGCGTGTCCCGGTCGAAGCGGGTCTCCACGTCGCCGCCGCAGTCGCTCCAGTCGCGGTACTTGTCCACGATCCACGCCGCCAGCCCCACCGGCGAGTCGACGAGCGCGGCGGCGATCGTGTCGGGACGGGTGATCATGA
The DNA here is from genome assembly GCF_900109355.1 of Nonomuraea pusilla. Lineage (GTDB taxonomy): Bacteria > Actinomycetota > Actinomycetes > Streptosporangiales > Streptosporangiaceae > Nonomuraea > Nonomuraea pusilla. The sequence continues at coordinate 244,374 of NZ_FOBF01000006.1, read as the reverse complement.
TGGCGCTGTAGCCGCCGTCCTGCTCGTCGTACGCGGCCTCCGCGTCCAGGAACGCCCGCTCCTCCGGCGACAGCGGCAGCTCGTCCGCGGCGGGCGGGATCGGCGGATGGATGAAATGGACCCCTGCCACCCGGTCCGGGAACAGCGCCCCCAGCCAGCCCGCCACCGCCCCGCCGATGTCCCCGCCGAACGCCGCGTACCGCTCGTACCCGAGCACCTGCGTCATCAGGGCGTGCAGGACGCGCGCCATCGCCTCACGCGTCAGCGGCTCGTCGAGCAGCTCCGAGTAGAGGAACCCCGGCAGGGACGGGACGATCACGTCGAACGCGTCCGCCGGGTCGCCGCCGAACCGCCCAGGATCGGCCAGCCTGGCGGCCAGCGGCAGCATCTCCAGGAAACTGCTCGGCCAGCCGTGACACAGCAGGATCGGCAGCGGATCGGGCCCCCTGCCGGGAATCCTGACGAAATGCAGCTCCCGCCCGTCCACCCGCGCCCGGTGCTGCGAGAACCCGTTCAGCTCGCGCTCCCGCGCCCGGAAGTCGAAGCCGTCGGCCCAGTACGCCACCAGGTCACGCAGGTACCCGGGATCCGCCCCGCCCTCCCACGGGCGGCCCCCGCTGGGCACGGTGAACCTCGCCTTGCGCAGCCTGGCCCGCAGGTCCTGGAGCACCGCGTCCGGCACGTCGATGAGGAAGTCGGAGACAGTCACAGGTCCCACCCCACCATGCCGCCGTCCCGGATCCAACCCGATCACCGCGTACCCGGCTGGTGCTCGCCGCCGCGCTCCCACTGCCACAGGCGCTCGCCGTCCTCGACGATCTCCGTCGCCCGCAGCCCGGCCCTGGCCGCCACCTTCATGGACGCCTCGTGATCAGGGTGGACGTGCGCCTGCAGGAGCACCGCCCCCTGGCCCCGCAACCATCCGGCCAACGCCACGGCGGCCTCGGAGGCGTACCCTCGCCCCTGCCAGGCCACCCCCACCACCCAAGCGATCTCAGCCCGCCACACCCCGCTGCCGACCTGACCGGCCATGGGGACGGCCACCTCGGCAGCTGCCGACCCGACGGCCCGGACAGCCACCTGGTCGGCTGTCGGCACGCCGACCTGCACCTTGGCAGCTGTCGGCACGCTGACCTGCCCCTTGGCAGCTGTCGGCACCACGGCATGGACAGTCGCCAGGGCGGCTGTCGGCACAGTGGCCTGGACAGTGGCCTGGACAGTCGCCTGGACAGTGCCCACCGCCTGGCCGTCCTCCCTGCGCCGCAGGATCCAGTTCAGCCACTCCTGGCGTCCGTCCGGGGAACGGCCCACGGCCAGCCTGGCGTAGCGGGCACGCAGTCCCTCCAGGTCGGGCGGCTCCCCTCCGATGAAGGCGTACAGCTCCTGACCGGCGAGCACGCTCACCATGTCGTCGGCGTCCTCCACCGCGAGAGGCGTCAACGTCAGCCGGTCCGCCTCGATCCGACCAGCGACCAGGCGGCGGCTGTCGGCCTTGTCATGCTCCACGCACAGGAGTCTTCCGTCCTAGCCGCCCCACCCGCCAACCCTTTTCCCCCCGAACACCCCAAAGCCCCCAGGAAGCGCTCATCCCGACCATCGAACCCGAGCATCAGACCTGGCCACCCCCTCCGGCTTCACATATTCACAAGCGCCGGACACGATCACCGCCGTTCACCCCGTGACCAGCCCGTGTCATCCCCCTCCACACCGGCTCCTTCGGCCCGGGCAAACCCTCGCAAGCTGACCACCTCCAGGACGAGCCGAGGACGTCAAGCTTGGCGGCGACATCTCCTACTGCCTAGTGCAACTTGCCCCCGGCAGCCAGCGCGACTTATGACCAATACACCTCGCCACCGGCTCCTACCGGATAGCGCGACTTCTGACCGAACGCGCCACGGCTTCTACCGAGCAGTGCGACTCGTCCCAGCTCAATCCGCCGGTACGACTCCTACCGGGCAGTGCAACCCCTGACCGGCACAACGCGCCACCAACTCTTACCGGGCAGTGCCACTCCCGGCCGGTGCAACTCGTACATCCGCTCCTGCCGTCGGCTCGACTCGTCACCCGGCTCAATCCGCCAGTACGACTCCTACCGGCCGGTTCGGCTCGCCACGATGACCTGTACGGCGTGCTCCAGCGCGTAACCCGGGTCGGCGCCGCCGCCCTTGACCTGTTCGTCGGCGTCGGCCACAGCCTGCATCGCCCGCGACAACCCCTCCGGCCCCCAACCGTTGAGCTGCCGCTTCACCCGGTCGATCTTCCACGGCGGCATGCCGAGGTGGCTCGCCAGCTGACCGCCCCGCAGATTCCGGGGCGCGCCACCCACTTTCGCCAGCGACCTCAACCCGCCCGCCAGCGCACTGACCAGCAACACCGGCGCCACTCCCGTGCCGAGCGCCCACCGGAGCTGCTCCAGCGCCTCCGCGAGCCGCCCCTCGATCGCCGCGTCGGCCACCGTGAACCCGGTGACCTCCGCCCGCCCCTTGTGGTACCGGGCGACGGCCTCAAGGCTGATCGTCTTGTCCTGAGTGTCGAACACGAGCTGGTTGCACACCGCCGCCAGTTCCCGCAGGTCGTTGCCCACGGCGTCGAGCAGGGCCTGCGCGGCGTCGGCCGAGATGTTCCGTCCGGCCCGCTTGATCTCCTGCTTGATGAAGTCGAGCCGCTCGGCGGGCTTGGTGACTTTGTTGACCGTCACGACGGCCGCCCCGGCCTTCTTCACCCCGTCGACCAGTGCCTTGCCCTTCACCCCGCCCGGATGCGTCAGGACGAGCACCGTGTCGTCCGACGGCTGCTTGGTGTAGGCGACGAGCTCGGCGATGACCTCCTTGGACAGGTCCTGCGCCGACCTGATCACGACCACGGACCGGTCGCCGAACAGCGACGGCGAGGTGAGTTGCGTCAACTCCCCAGTGCCGACCTTGCCGCCGACCAGGTCGTGCACCTCCGTCCCCGGATCGGCGGCCCGGGCCGCCGCGACGACGCCGCTGACCACGCGCTCGGCCAGCAACTCCTCGTCGCCGAGAACCAGGGTCACAGGTGCTGGATCGCTTGCCGCCATGTCGAGCAGCATGCCATGCCCCACACCCAACCCGGAAACCGATCGCCCGACCCCAGCCACAACGCCCTGAGCCCCAGGATGCACCGCCAGGAAGAAGCAGCCCGACGGCCGGATGCCGTATCAGGACCCAGCAAGCCAGCAGCGGAAGACGACACCATGACCGAGCAGGCCCGCAGCCGGAGACGACACCAGGGCAAGCAACGCAGCAGCCGGAGGCGAGACCAGCGCACCAGCCCGGCGGCGGGATACCGCAGCAGAGCGGAGCAAGCCCCGTGCGGGCTCCAGGACGAACAAGCCAGCAGCCTCGTACAGACACCAGGGCGAACAAGCCAGCGGCCTCGTACGGGCACCAGGGCGAAGTAGGCCCGGCGGCGGGATGCGGCAGCGGGGCGGAGCACACCGTGGGCTCGATGCGGCGCCGTGCAGGGCTGTGACCGATACATGACGCCGATAACCGGAATGCCGCCCACCTCCGGCATCACGCCCTGACTGAGAACACCCCGGCATGTCGCCCTGACGGGAACATCACCACACCGCGCCCTGACCAGAAAGATCACCGCGCCGTGCACCCCTGACCCAGAACATCACCGCACCGTGCACCCCGACCCGGAACATCACCGGACCCGTGTGCCTTGACCGGCAACATCACCGGACCCGTGTGCCTTGACCGGCAACATCACCGCACTCGTGCGCCCGCGCTCGGGCATCGCGCCCTGGCTGAGGAATCACCACAAACAGGGCAGTCCGGCCGGGCGAAAGCAGTCATCAGCCGCGGCTCATGGGGGGCGGCGGGTCAGCACGGCCAGGGTGCCTTCCTGGTCGACGACGGCGATGTCGCCCGACTGGTCCGTACGGTAGACACGGGCGCCGAGGCGGCGCATGAGGGCGAGCGTCGAATCGGCCGGATGGCCGTAGTCGTTGCCCGCGCCGACGCTGACCAGGGCCGCCCTCGCCCCCACCGACGACAGGAAGTCCGGCGACTGGCGAGGCGAACCGTGGTGCGGGATCTTCAGGACGTCCGCCCTGACGGCCTCCTGCCGGACCAGTTCCTCCTGGACCTCCGTTTCGATGTCGCCGGTGAGCAGCGCCGAACCAGCCCGCCACCGCACGTGGACGACCACGCTCGCGTTGTTGCTCACACTGCCTTCGCCCTGCCCGTTCACCTCCTCGTGGGCAGGTTCGGGGGCGATGACGGTCACCTCCGACGGCCCGAACCGCCACCGGGTGCCGGGCGGCGCCGTCCACTCCGGGATCCGCTGGCGGGCCAGGGTGGTGGACAGGCGGGACTCGGCGTCCGGCGCGGTGCGCTCCGGAGTGACGAGCACGGCGCCGACCCTCCGCCCTCTGAGCACGCCGGACAAGCCGTCGACGTGGTCGGCGTGCGGGTGGGTGAGGATCACCAGCGGCACGTCGCTCACGCCGAGCCTGCGCAGGCAGCGGTCCATGACCACCGGATCGGGGCCGGTGTCGACGATCACCCCACGCCCTGGACCGGCCGCCAGCACCAGGCCGTCTCCCTGGCCGACGTCGCACATCACCATCAGCCACCCGCTCGGCGGCCAGGGTCCGGCGAGCGGCCTGACCGCCAGCGCCACGACCAGCGCGGCCCCTGCCATCACCGCCACCGCAGCCCGCCCGGCGGGACGCCGCAGGACCGGCACGGCCATGGCCACCACCGCGGCCAGCAGAGCCAGCCCGCCGAGCCCGCCCGGCCACGGCACGGTCGCGTACGGCACCGCCGCCGCCCAGCCCGCGACGGTGATGATCCACTGGACCGCGTGCCCAGCGGGGATCACGAGGAGACGCGCGGCCTCCGGCCAGAAGGGCGCGACCAGCGCCGCCCCGAACCCCAGCAGCGTCGCGGGCGCCACCGCGGGCGCGACAAGCAGGTTCGCGGGCACGGCGACCAGGCTCACCTGGCCGGACATCAGCACCAGCACGGGCGTCACCGCGGCCTGCGCCGCGGCGGGCACAGCCATCGCCTCGGCCGCCCACCGAGGCAGCCTGACCCGCCCGGACGCTCCACACAGCGCGTCGCGCCAGCGTGGGGCCAGCAGCAGGATGCCGGCGGTGGCGGCCACCGAGAGGGCGAACCCGTACGAACGGGCCAACTCCGGAGCGAACAACACCAGAAGCAGCACCGTGGCTGACAGCGCGGCGACGCCGTCCTTCGTGCGTCCGGTGCCGAGGGCCACGGCGGCCACCAGCCCCATGAGCAGGGCACGCAGCACGCTCGGGGACGGCCGCGCGACCACTGCGAACGCCACCATCGCGATCGCCGCGAAGGACGCCCGCAGCGGCAGGGAGAGACCGAGCACCCGCGACAGCGCGAGCGCCGCCCCCGCCACGATCGCCAGGTTGGCCCCGCTGACCGCCGTCAAGTGGCTGAGCCCGGCTTCCTTCAGGTCGGCGGCGACATGCTGGTCCATGCGCGACACGTCGCCCACCACAAGTCCGGGCAGGAGACCGGCCTGCTCCGGCGGAAGAGTGCCGGCGGCCTCGCGCAGGCCCGCCCGCACGGCGCCCGCCGCCGTCTGCAGTGAGGACGGAGGCGTCAGCACCTGTGGCGGCCCCCGGACCAGGAGGACGGCCGCCGTCAGGTCGCCGGGAGTCGGCCGCGCCAGCCGGGCCGTGACGTCGAGGCGCTGGCTCGGGAGGAGCGCCGTCCACTCCCGCCCGGTGGCGAACACGGTGACAGGCACGTCGACCGCCAGGCGCGCGTCACGGGTCCGGATCGTGACGAGGGTGGCGGGGACGACGATCCGGTCCCGGGCGAAACGGCCCGCCCGGCGAGGCAGGAGCTTGGGATCGTCGGTCAGGACGACACTCGCGCTGACGGTGGCGCTCCTGGCGGCGAGGTCGGCGACAGGGCCGGTGGTCACGGCCTGGACGCGAAACGCCACAGAGGCCGACGCCGCCGCCACGCAGACCAGCACCGCCACCCCGACCACCCGCCACGCTCTTCCCCCTCCCCGACAGTCGCACTCACCCATTCCCCCAACTCCCGCACAGCCAGGCCGCCCTTCCTCGCAGCATCCCGCGCATTCGTGATGCCTTGCGTCGCGGCCTCCTGCGCACTCGCGCTGCCCCTCACCGGGGTTCTCTCCGCAGTCGTGGTGCCCTGCGTCGCGGCCTCCTGCCCACTCGCGCTGCCCCTCATCGTGGCTCTCTCCGCAGTCGTGGCGCCCTGCGTCGCGGCCTCCTGTGTAGCGCGGCCATTCGCCTTCGTCTTTCAGTTGGCCGCGCCGGCCGCTCGCTCCAGTTGCCAGGCGGTCGAGGCGATCTGGGTCGTCAGCCTGGGTGCCTCGCGCTCTGGTCGGCTCGCTTCTCGTTCGCCAGGCCAGGGCTGCGGCCGAGAGGACGGCGCAGACCGCCACCGCCGCGCTGACGATCGACGGGCAGGACAGCAGCGCCAGGGTGGTGGCCCAGGCGGCGAGTGCGGGCAGCACGAGCGGCCAGAAGGGACGCCTGTCGCCGTCGTCGGGTGGTTCCGATTGGTGGTGCATGTCAGACGCGGACCTTCGGTTTCAGCTCCGCATACCTGCGCGGACCAATGCCGGTGACCTGCTGGAGCTGGTCGACGCTGCTGAAACCTCCGTGGGTGGTACGGAACTCGACGATGCGGGACGCCAGGACCTCCCCCACGCCGGGCAGCTCTTCCAGCTGGTCGGGGGTCGCGGTGTTCAGATCGATGATCATGGAAGCCGGGTCGGCGGCGGGCGCCATGGACGTCGCGGGCGCGCCCACCACGATCTGCTCGCCGTCCACGAGCCGGCGGGCCAGGTTGAGCCCGCCGGTGGACACCCCCTGCTTCACGCCGCCCGCGGCCGCGACCGCCTCGGCGACTCGGGCACCTGACGGCAGCAGGTAGACGCCGGGTTTGCGGACCTTGCCCGTGACGTGGACCGTCACCTTCGCCGAGGTGGACGATGACAGAGGGGACGTCCCAGCCGGTTGAGAGGACGTCCCCGCCGGCAGAGGGGACGTCCCGACGAGAGCCGGCGGAGGCGGCGAGGCCGGGGCGGGAGGCGGTAGCGGCTCGGGGGACGGCTGCGACCGCAGCAGGAAGAACCCCGCGACGGCGGCCGCGACGACCGCCAACCCGACCAGGACCAGCAGCCCACGACGCCCTGGATCCAGACGCGCCGGGTTCAGCCGCGCCAGGTCGAGCCGCCTCAGACCCAGACGTCCCAGATCTTGATCTCCGGAATCCGGATATCGGAGATCAACACGCTCCAGCCCCGGCCGCCCGAGATCCGCACGCCCCTGACCCGGCCGCCTTGGACCCGGATGATCGACATCCGTACGCCCGAGATTCGGCCGATCTGGATCCAGCCGTCCACCTTCCGGGCGCCCGCCCCTCAGTCGTCCGTCCCCCAGCCATCCACCGTCCCGACGTCCGTCCCCCAGCCATCCACCGTCCCGGCGTCCGTCCCCCAGCCATCCACCATCCCGATGTTTGTCTCCCAGCCATCCACCATCCCGATGTCCGCGATCCAAGCGCCTCCGATCCGGGCGTCCATCCCGGAGTCGGGGACCTCGGCGCCTGAGAGCCCCCCGTTCGGGGCCCTCGCGTTCGGGATCCCAGCCCTTGGGGGCCCAGCGTTTGAGAGCCCGGCGGTGGCGGTGTGGGGTGGAAGGCTGTGCTGACACGGCGGCCCGGAAGGCCTGGAAGGTCGGCGGCATCGGCGCCGGGCTGCGGCTCGCGCCGCCCGGGACGTGCTCCCAGAGCGACGCGCCATCGCGCGGAGCCCCGCGCTCTTCGCCCCATGCCTGGGCAGCCGTCCTGCCGTCTCCACGTGCGCTGCCCGCCTGTGCCGTCTCCTGATGAGCGCTCCCGGTGTGCAGAGTCCCTGTCCATGCGTCTCCGTGGGCGGTCCCTTTCTCTGTGTCTGGGCGTGCCGCCCCTGTCCCTGCGACTCCGTGTGCCGTCCCGTTTGCTGTGACTCTGCGCGCCGTCACACTCCCTGCGTCGCGGTGTGCCAGCCCCGTCCCCGTGCCTGGGTGCGCGCTGGCTTCCTCCGCAGTCCGCCCGGTGCCTCGCTGTGGCATCCCTCCAGCCGGGAACCCCGAGAGCCAGGAGGCCGCCCCTTGGTGTGCGGCGACCGTCTGGGACGACTCCCTAAGAAGGGCGTCCGGCTCCGACAGCTCTGCCTCTGTGGCTTCTTGGAAGGTGCGTACGCCGGGTGCGCGCCTCGGCCTCAGGGCTCCCTCGTCTGCCGCTTCGTCGACCCAGGCGTGCGTGCTCTCCAGCGGGGCGTCGCCACTGATCCCGTGTGCGCTGGGCTCCCCGTCTGCACCTGGCTGCTCGACTGGCTGGGGTGTGCCCTTTGGTGGTGTGTCCTGGAGGTGGGCGATGGGGCGAGGTTCTCTGCGGCGGCCGGAGCCAGGCGTCTCCCAGGGCAGCGTGAGGTCGTGAGCGTCGTTGGTGCGGGTGGCGAGGCCACGGTCGCGGACGGTGATGGCTCGCAGGCGGGTCGCGGCGATCGTCCGCTCCGCCTCCGGTTCTTGGGTGCGCACGGCGGAGAAGGTAGACGTCCGGCGCGGGGCGGCAATCGGCCGAGCGGCGTTCTGTGGATAACTCCATCAAGGCCCTGGGGAAATCGACGGCCGGGCGTACGGCCCGGGCGGATCGACGGCCGGGCATGTGGCGCTGGCGAGCCCGATTGATGGCCCCGCCCCGGGGCTCATGCGGCCAGGGTGCGGTCAGGGGGTGCGCGGGGTGAGAGTGATGGCGACGACGCCGGGGCCGACATGGGCGCCGATGACCGCGCCGACCTCGACCACGCGGCACTCGCCGCCCGCGGCCTCTCCAGGTCGGCCCGTGTCCACCGCGGCCTCCCCAGGTTGGCCCGTGTCCACCGCGGCATCCCCGACCTGGCTTGGGCCCGCTGCTGGCTCGCCGGGTTGGCCCGAGTCCGCGCCCTTCGCCGCCTCCCCGGGATGGGCCGTTCTCTCCAAGGCAGTGCCCTTGGGCGTCCTCCGGGTCTTTCTCGCGGGGGGCGGGCTGGCCGGGGCCTCACCGGACTGGGCCGTGGCTGCCGCGGTCTCCCCCGCCCGGGGCGTTCCCGCCGTGTCCGGCGGGAGTAGCCGTAAGCGTTCGGTGAGATGGACGGCCAGGGTGTGGGCGCGTTCTGGGGCGCCCAGGTGCTGCACGACGGCCTCCACCGGTTCCTCTCCCGCGGCCTCGACCGCGAGGTCCTCCAGGCGGGCGAGGGCGCGGCCCGATGTCCTGACCTTCTCCAGCAGGGCGATGCGGCCGTCTGCGATGTGGAGGAGGGGTTTGATCATGAGGGCGGAGCCGAAGAGGGACGCGGCCGTGCCGATGCGACCGCTGCGGCGCAGGTAGTCGAGGGTGTCGACGTAGAAGAACGTCCTGGTGGCGGCGGCCTGGCGGCGGGCGGCCTCGGCGGCTTCCGCGAGCGTGGCGCCCCCGGCGGCGGCCTGGACGGCGGCGAGGACGGCGTGCCCGACGCCCGCCCCGATGGTCCGGCTGTCGACGACCTCGACGGGCACGGGCGCGTCCCTGGCGGCGAGCCGCGCCGACTCGACCGTGCCGGAGAGGTCGGCCGACAGGTGGACGGACACGATGCCGCTCGCCCCTTCGGCGGCGAGCGCCTCGTAGCAGCTCAGGAAGCGCGACGGCGAGGGCCGCGAGGTGGTGGCCGTGGCCAGGTCGCCGGTGAAGTCGCCCTCGTCGTACGCCACGCCACGCGAGATCACCTGTACGGACACCACCGGGACATCCGGCACATCAGTCAGGTAAGCGGTTGAATCCGTGACGACGCGGACGGAGGGCGGCATACCACGAGACTAGCTACTGAACGGGAGTGCCACCCCGCCACACGCGCCGCGGCTTCAACCCGAACGACCAGGCGAACGCGCCCTCGTGGTCGGCGTCCCACTGGACGATGTCGGCGAGGCGGCCCGGAGCGAGGACGCCGCGGTCGGGCGCCCCGAGGACGGTGGCGCCGCCGAGCGTGGCGGCCCGCAGCGCGTCGTTGACGCTCATGCCGAACGCGGCCACCGCCATGGCGATGACGAGCGACATGGACGTGATGCCGCAGAAGCCGGGGTTGTGGTCGCTGCCCAGCGCGATCTGCACGCCATGCTTGATCATCTGCCGGACCGGCGGGAGGTGGCCGCGCTGGAGCGCGGTGGCAGGGCTGACCACCGCGGGCACGCCGTAGCGCGACATGATCGCGATGTCCTCGTCGGACATGTGGTGCAGGCCGTCGGCGGACGCGCAGCCCAGCTCGGCGGCGAGTTGCACGGCGCCGCGGCGGCTGAACAGGCCGGCGTGGATGCGCGGGAGCAGCCCGACGTTGCGGCCGGAGGCGAGCACCCAGCGCGCCTCCTCGGTGGTGAAGTGGCCCTCGTCGCAGTAGACGTCGACGCTGTCGGCGCCGGCCGCGGCCGCGTCGGCGCACCAGGCGCCCACGGCCTCGACGTACTCGCGCTGGCGACCGAAGTACTCGGGAGGCACGACGTGCGCCGCGAGGAAGGTGACGTGCACCCGCGGCATCATCGGCTCCTTCTCCAGCTCGCGCAGGAGCCGCACGTCGGCCAGCTCGCCGTCGCGCGTGAGGTGGTAGCCGGTCTTGGCCTCGACCGTGGTGGTGCCGCTGAGCAGCCAGCCACGCAGGCGCTCGCGGACGCCGTTGCAGAGCGTCCAGGGGTCGGTGCCGCGCGTCACGGTGACGGTGGAGCCGACGCCGCCGCCCGCCGCGGTGATGGACGCGGCGCTGGACCCGCCGGTGCGGATGGCGAGCTCCGCGTAGCGGTTGCCGGCGTAGACCGGGTGGGTGTGGGCGTCGATGAGACCGGGCGTGACGAGCGCGCCGCCGAGGTTCTCGACGTGGTCGACGTCGACGATGTCGTCGACGACGCCGGGCACGCTCTGCGGCAGGTCGGGGGCACGGCCGACCCACGCGATGCGGTCGTTGTGAACGAGGATGGCCGCGTTGCTGAGGACCTCGTTGCCCGTCCAGAGGCGGCCGATGTTGGTCAGGAGTCGAACGGTCACCGCATCACCGCCCCGCACCGGCCTTGTCGTGGACCCCCGCACGCAGGCAGCACACAGTGCACGGCCTGCGCCGCGCCCACTGAGTCCGCTCTGGGTCCGGACGACATGGGGGGTCTCCTGCTCTCATCCGCGAAAAGCTGTGCGGTGACCGTATCGCCTGAGTCATGATCCGGCGATTTCAGTTCAGTTACGTTATTTCACAGCCGGGCTTGGTGTACAGGGTTATTCGGAAGAAAGACCACTCACCCCAAGCGTCACCCGGCCTCGCGGTGTCACCATGGCCCCCGCTGACGACGTCATTACCAGCAGCCATCGACCGAACCTATGACGAACCTCAAAGACAGACCAACGTTTGGTTCGGCCAATCCTAGCAATGACGGAGTGCGGGGACCACTGCCGCATTTGGGCAGCTCTGTACGCTTTATCGCCAGAGCTGCCCAACCGTGCCGTTAAAAGACGCGTTCGACCGGCTTGCCGACCCGCTCCAGCTCCTGGAACAGGCTCGGCAGCACGCGCGCGTGCAGGACGGTGCCGTCGCCCACGTGGTGGACGGAGAGCACCTCGCCCTCCTTGTGCGCCCGCGAGATCAGGTCGCCCCTGTCGTACGGGACGAGCAGGTTGACCTCGTGGTCGAGCCGCGGCAGCCGCTGCTCGATGAGCGCCATCAGCTCGGGGATGCCCTGCCCGGTGCGGGCCGAGACCACGATGCTGTCGCGCTCGCGCCTGGTGATGCGGTCGATCGTCTCCTGGTCGGCGGCGTCGGCCTTGTTGACCACCACGATCTCGGGCACGTCGCTCGCGCCCTCGATGTCGGCGAACACCTCGCGCACGGCGGCGAGCTGCCCCTCGGGGTCGGGGTGCGAGCCGTCGACGACGTGCAGGATCAGGTCGGCGTCGGCGACCTCCTCCAGCGTGGAGCGGAACGCCTCCACGAGCTGGTGGGGCAGGTGCCTGACGAACCCGACGGTGTCGGCGATCGTGAACACCCGGCCCTCCGGCGTGCGCGCTCTGCGCACGGTCGGGTCGAGGGTGGCGAACAGGGCGTCCTCCACCAGCACGCCCGCGCCGGTGACGCGGTTGAGCAGCGAGGACTTGCCGGCGTTCGTGTACCCCGCGATGGCCACGGCGGGCACCTCACGGCGCTGGCGCCGGTTCCGCATCGTGTCGCGCGAGGTGGACATGCCGCTGATCTGGCGGCGCAGCTTGGCCATGCGCTCGCGGATGCGGCGGCGGTCCAGCTCGATCTTCGTCTCACCGGGGCCGCGGCCGCCGATGCCCACGCCGCCGGCGGCACGGCCGCCGACCTGCCTGGACAGGTTGCCGCCCCAGCCGCGCAGGCGCGGCAGGAGGTACTGGAGCTGGGCCAGCTCGACCTGCGCCTTGCCCTCGCGGCTCTTGGCGTGCTGGGCGAAGATGTCGAGGATCAGCGCCGTACGGTCGATGACCTTCACCTTGACGACGTCCTCCAGCTGACGGAGCTGACCGGGGGTCAGCTCGCCGTCGCAGATGACGGTGTCGGCGCCGGTCGACTCGACCACGTCGCGCAGCTCCAGCGCCTTGCCGGAGCCGATGTAGGTGGCGGTGTCGGGCTTCTGGCGGCGCTGGATGAGGCCCTCCAGCACCTGCGACCCGGCCGTCTCGGCCAGGAGCTTGAGCTCCTGCAGGGAGTTCTCGGCGTCCTCCGACGTGCCCGAGGTCCACACGCCCACCAGGACGACCCGCTCCAGCCGCAGCTGCCGGTACTCGACCTCGGAGACGTCCTGGAGTTCGGTGGAGAGGCCCGCCACGCGGCGGAGGGCCTGGCGCTCCTCGAGGTCCATGTCGCCGGTCTCGATCTCGTCGAGTGCGGTGTAATCGTGCATTCGTGTCATCTCTAATAGGGAACGTCTGGACACCTCGGTGTCTTCCCCACATGGTGGCATGACATCCCCAGGTGCATCACGTGGTTATCCGGCCGCGACGGTGACGTTGCCGGAACCCGCCCTGATCGAGATCTTGTGCGGCGACGCCGCGTCCTTGCGCACGTGGACGGCCAGGTCGCCCGAGCCGATCCGGGACGTGACGGCGTAGGCGCCGTCCGGCACGGTCAGCTCGATGTCGCCCGACCCGGTGTCCAGCTCGGTCCGGTCGGGGGCGATCGTGGACTTCAGCGCGATGTTGCCCGACCCCACCTGGACGCTCAGCGTCTTGCCCGCGAGCCCGGAGGCGTCCACGTCGCCGGAGCCGGCCCTGACGTTGAGGGATCCGGTCAGCGACCTCAGCGTGACGTCGCCCGAGCCCGACTGGATGTGGACGGCGAGCCCCTTCGGGACCTCGATCTTGTAGTCCACCGAGCAGTTGGACCACGCGGCGGGGCACTGGTACGACACGGACAGCTCGTCGCCGTCGACGGAGTGGCGCGGCTTCGGCTTGTCGTCGCCGCTCCAGCGCAGGATCTCGGTGACCCGCACGACGTTCCCGCCCGTCTCGGTGATCACGCTGTCGCCCGCGCCGCTCTCCAGGCGCAACGCGCCGACCTTGTCCTTCACGTCGTACGTGACGGTGTCCTCGTTCCTGGGGCCGACGAGGCCGGCCATGCCGCAACCCGTCAGGAGCATCGTGGAGGCCAGCAGGCCGCCGGCGATGGTGATCGTCTTCATGACCGTCATCCTCTCCCGGTGAGCCGGGCGGCGCATCGGGGATGCCCCTTAGCGCACCCCTGGGAGGACCTGGTCTTGAACCGGGGAAAGCCCGTGGAGTAGCGTCGCTTCCATCATACAGAATCAGTTTTCCACATAGCGGAAAAGAGGCTCCTATGGAGATCACCGGCCCGATGCTCGAACGGTTCGACGAGATCCTCACGCCGGAGGCGCTCGGCTTCGTGGAGGCACTCCAGCGGGAGTTCGGCGCCAGGCGGCTGGAGCTGCTGGAGGCGCGGCAGGCCAGGCAGGCGGAGCTCTCGGCGGGCGGCACGCTCGACTTCCTGCCCGAGACCAAGGCCGTCAGGGAGGGCGACTGGCGCGTGGCGCCCCCCGCCCCCGGCCTGGAGGATCGCCGCGTCGAGATCACCGGGCCGGTCGACCGCAAGATGACCATCAACGCCCTCAACTCGGGCGCCAAGGTGTGGCTGGCCGACTTCGAGGACGCCAACTCCCCGCTCTGGGAGAACTGCGTGGGCGGCCAGCTCAACCTGCGCGACGCGCTCGACAGGACGATCGACTTCGAGGCCGGCGGCAAGACGTACGCGCTCAGGCCGGACGCCGAGCTGGCGACCGTCGTCGTCAGGCCGCGCGGCTGGCACCTCGACGAGAAGCACGTCCAGGTGGACGGCCGGCCCGTGTCCGCCTCGCTGTTCGACTTCGGCCTGTACTTCTTCCACTGCGCGCAGCGCCAGATCGACAAGGGCAAGGGCCCGTACTTCTACCTGCCGAAGATGGAGTCGCACCTGGAGGCGCGGCTCTGGAACGACGTCTTCACGCGTGCCCAGGAGCTGCTGGGCGTGCCGCACGGCACGATCAGGGCGACCGTCCTCATCGAGACGTACCCGGCCGCGTTCGAGATGGAGGAGATCCTGTACGAGCTGCGCGAGCACTCGGCGGGGCTCAACGCGGGCCGCTGGGACTACCTGTTCAGCGTGATCAAGAAGTTCCGCACCCGTGGACGCGAGTTCCTGCTGCCCGAGCGGAACGCCGTCACGATGACCGCGCCGTTCATGCGGGCGTACACGGAGCTGCTGGTGCGCACCTGCCACAAGCGGGGCGCGCACGCGATCGGCGGGATGGCGGCGTTCATCCCCTCGCGCCGCGACCCGGAGGTGAACGCGACCGCGCTGGAGAAGGTGCGCGCGGACAAGACGCGCGAGTCGGGCGACGGCTTCGACGGCTCGTGGGTGGCGCACCCGGACCTGGTGCCGATCTGCCGCGAGGTGTTCGACGGGGTGCTGGGCTCGCGGCCCAACCAGCTCGACCGGTTGCGCGAGGACGTCAGCGTCAGCGCCGCCGACCTGCTCTCGGTGTCCGAGACGCCGGGCGACATCACCGAGGCGGGGCTGCGCAACAACGTGGACGTGGCGCTGCGCTACCTGGCCGCCTGGATGGGCGGGCAGGGCGCCGTCGCGATCCACAACCTGATGGAGGACGCGGCCACGGCGGAGATCTCGCGTTCGCAGATCTGGCAGTGGATCCACAACGACATCACGCTGGCCGACACGGGCGCGGTGGTGACGAAGGAGCTCGTGGAGCGGATCATCGAGGAGGAGCTCGGGAAGATCGCGGCCGAGCCGGGCCACGACGAGAAGCTGTACGCGCAGGCGACGGCGCTGTTCAAGGAGGTGGCGCTGGACGACGACTTCGCGGAGTTCCTGACGCTGCCGGCGTACGCGCAGATGCCGTAAAGCCGTAGATGGTGAAATTTCCTCTTATGTCAGGCGCGCCAGCGCCGGACATAAGAGGAAGTATCGGGATATAACCCCTGTAAGGGTTCGAGCCGAAACCATAAAAGCTCGGGCCGAAGCCACAAAGGGCTCGGGCTGTAACGCCGGTAAGGGTTCGGGCCGGGACCACAAGGGTTCCGGTCGAAGGCAAGGGTTCAGGCCGGGATCACAAGGGTTCGGGGCGAGACCGGCCCCGGGTCCGCGGGTCATCGGAGACCAGGAGCTGAGAGGGCACGTGCTGGACAGCCTGACGGCGGCCCTGCGGGAGCTGCTGCCCCATGACGCGGTCATCACCGATCCGGTGCGGCTGCGTACGTACGAGTGCGACGGCCTCACCTACCACCGGGCCACGCCCGGCGTGGTGGTGCTCCCCGAGTCGGCGGAGCAGATCGCCGGGGTCGTCCGGTTGTGCAACGAGACCGGGGTGCCGTTCGTGGCCAGGGGCTCGGGCACGGGACTGTCGGGCGGCGCGCTCCCCCGCGAGGACGGCGTCCTCATCGTCACCTCCAAGATGCGCCGCATCCTGGAGATCGACCTGCCGAACCGCAGGGCGGTGGTCGAGCCCGGCGTCACGAACCTGGCCATCACGGAGGCGGTGCGCGACCAGGGCTTCTACTACGCCCCCGACCCCTCCAGCCAGCAGGTCTGCTCGATCGGCGGCAACGTGGCGGAGAACTCGGGCGGCGCCCACTGCCTGAAGCACGGCTTCACGGTCAACCACGTCGAGGCGTGCGAGGTGGTGACGCCCGACGGCGACATCGTCGTGCTCGACCGGATGGACCCCGGCTACGACCTGCTCGGCGCGTTCGTCGGGTCGGAGGGGACGCTGGGCGTCGCCACGAAGGTGACGGTGCGGCTGACCCGCGTCCCGGAGGCGGTGACGACGGTGCTGGCGGCGTACGGGACGATCGAGCAGGGCGGCGAGGCGGTCTCCGCGATCATCGCGGCCGGCATCGTCCCGGCCGCGATCGAGATGATGGACGCGCTGTCCATCGAGGCGGCCGAGGCGGCGGTCCGGTGCGCCTACCCGAGCGGCGCGGGCGCCGTCCTGATCGTGGAGCTGGACGGCCCGCGCGCGGAGGTGGCGCGGCAGTTCGCCCGGCTGCTGGAGATCTGCTCGGGCGCGTTCGAGCTGCGGGTGGCCGACGACCCGGCCGAGCGGGCCGCGATCTGGAAGGGCCGCAAGTCGGCGTTCGCGGCGGTGGGCCGCATCAGCCCGGCCTACATCGTGCAGGACGGCGTGGTGCCGCGCACGTCGCTGCCGCAGGTGCTGGCCGCCATCGACGGCCTGTCGCGGGAGCACGGGATCAGGGTGGCGAACGTGTTCCACGCCGGGGACGGGAACCTGCACCCGCTGGTGCTGTTCGACGACGCCGAGCCGGGGGCGGGCGAGCGGGCGGAGGCGGTGTCGGGCGCGATCCTGGACCTCTGCATCCGTCACGGCGGGTCGATCACGGGCGAGCATGGAGTGGGCGTGGACAAGGCGAAGCACATGCCGAGGATGTTCAGCGCGGACGACCTGGACACGATGCAGCTCGTCCGGTGCGCCTTCGACCCGCGCGGCCTGTCGAACCCGGGCAAGGTGTTCCCCACGCCGAGGTTGTGCGGCGAGGTGCCGGGCGTGCGCAGAGGCGTGCATCCGCTGGTCGAGTCGGGGAAGGCGGAGCAGTTCTGATGGCGTCGCGGGACGTGCTGGCCGCCACCGGGGTCGCGCTGCGCGGGCCGGGGCCGGGCGACCTGGTCGGCGGCGTGACGCCGGGCGTGGTGGCGCTGCCGGAGTCGGTGGAGGAGATCGCGGCGGTGCTGCGGGCGTGCGCCGGGGCCGGGCTCGCGGTCGTGCCCGCGGGCGGCGGCACGAAGCTGCACTGGGGCGCGCCTCCCGAGCGGTGCGACGTGCTGCTCGACCTGTGCTGCCTGAACCGGGTGCTGGAGCACGCGGCGGGCGACCTGGTGGTCCGCGTCCAGGCCGGGGTCACGGTGGACGCGCTGGCCGCGACGCTCGGCGGCAAGGGCCAGGAGCTGGCGCTGGACGTCCCGTTCGACTCGGGCGCGACGGTCGGCGGCACGCTGGCCGTCGGCGCCGCCGGGCCGCGCTCGTTCCGCTACGGCGCCGCCCGCGACCTGCTCATCGGCGTGACGGTCGTGCTGGCCGACGGCACGGTCGCCAAGTCGGGCGGCAAGGTGGTCAAGAACGTCGCGGGCTACGACCTGGGCAAGCTGTTCACCGGCTCGTACGGGACGCTGGGGGTGATCGCGGAGGCGGCGTTCCGCCTGCACCCGCTCCCCGCGCGGCGGCGCTGGCTGACGGCGGAGCTCGCGGCGGGCGAGGTGACGGGCGGCCTGGTGGCGGCGCTGGCCGCGTCCCAGGCCGAGCCGTCGGCGGTCGAGGTCGACCGCCCGGCCGGCGGCCGGGTGGCGCTGGCCGCGCTGGTCGAGGGCGAGGCGGCCGAGGAGCGGGCGCTCGCGGTGCGCGACCTCCTCCCCGGCACGGCGGACGGCGAGGTCGGTGACACGGCCCCCGCCTGGTGGGGGCTGCTCCCCGGCGAGCGGGTGCTGGTGGAGGCGCGGTTCCCGCCCGCGTCCACCGCGGCCGTGCTGGCCGCCGCGGAGGAGGCGGGGTTCGCGCTGCGCGGCTCGCCGGTGTCCGGCCGCACCTGGCTGACGGCGCGGGACTCGGGCGAGCGCGAGCTGCGCGAGGCTGTGACGCGGCTGCGCGGCCGCGTCGAGGGCGAGGGCGGCAGGGTGACGGTTCCGGCCTCGCCGTACGAGGGCGTGGACCGGTGGGGACGGGTGGGCGCCCTGCCGCTGATGCGGCGGGTCAAGGAGCGGTTCGACCCGGGGCGCGTGATGTCTCCCGGACGGTTCGTGGGAGGGATCTGACATGACCGGCGGACCCGGCACCGGGCCGGACCCGAAGCTGATCGGCGACTGCGTGCACTGCGGGTTCTGCCTGCCGACCTGCCCCACGTACGTGCTGTGGGGCGAGGAGATGGACTCGCCGCGCGGCCGCATCCACCTGATGGGGCAGCACGTCGAGGGCACCCCGATCACGCCCGAGATGGCGGGGCACTTCGACGCCTGCCTCGGCTGCATGGCGTGCGTGACCGCCTGCCCGTCGGGCGTGCGCTACGACCGGCTGATCGAGCAGACCCGGGTGGCGGTCGAGCGGGAGCACGAGCGCGACCCGCAGGAGCGGGCGGTGCGCGGCCTGGTGTTCAGCCTGTTCCCGTACCCGTCCAGGCTGCGGCTGCTGCGGCCCGGCACGGGCCTGGCGCGGCAGATGGCGGGCTTCCTCGGCCGCGCGCACCCCAGCCTGGGGGCGATGGCGGCGCTCGCGCCCCGCGTGCCGCGCCGGCAGCGGCTGCCGCGCCTGGTCAGGGCCAGGGGCGAGCGCAGGGCCGTGGTGGGCATGCTGACGGGGTGCGTGCAGCGGGAGTTCTTCCCGCAGGTGAACGCGGCGACCGCGCGGGTGCTCGCCCTGGAGGGCTGCGACGTGGTCATCCCCCGCCAGGGCTGCTGCGGGGCGCTCAGCGTCCACTCGGGCCGCGAGGACCAGGCGAGACGGCTGGCGCGGCGCACGGTCAGGACGTTCGAGCGGGCCGGGGTCGACACCGTCGTGGTGAACGCGGCGGGCTGCGGCTCGTCGATGAAGGAGTACGCCGACCTGCTGGGGAAGCGGCCCGTGTTCCGTGTCGTGGACCTGTCGGAGTTCCTGGCGGAGCTGGGCCCGGCGGCCGAGCGGCACCCGCTGCCGATGACGGTGGCCTACCATGACGCCTGCCACCTGGCCCACGCCCAGGGGGTGCGGGCGCAGCCGCGCGCGCTGCTCGGCGCGATCCCCGGCCTGGAGCTTCGGGAGGTGCCCGAGTCGGCGATCTGCTGCGGCTCGGCGGGGACGTACAACATCTTCCAGCCGGAGGCGGCGCGCGACCTCGGCGACAGGAAGGCGGCGGCGGTCGCCGCGACCGGCGCCGAGCTGCTGGTGTCGGCCAACCCGGGCTGCACCATGCAGATCTCGGCGGCGATGCGGCGCGCGGGACGGGAGATCAGGGTGGCGCACGTGGCCGAGGTGCTGGACGCGTCGCTGCGCGGCGTGTCGCTGGGGAGGGACGCTTGAGCGTGCAGTCGGTCGAGCGGGCGCTCGACGTGCTGGAGGCGCTGGCGGAGCACGGCGGCGAGGCGGGGCTGTCGGAGATCGCCGCGCGCACCGGCCTGCCGTACGGGACGATCCACCGGCTGCTGCGGACGCTGCTCGCCCGCGGTTACGTGCGCCAGGAGTCGGACCGCCGCTACGCGCTGGGCGGCGGGCTGGTGCGGCTCGGCGGCATCGCGCAGAGCCGGGTCGGGGTGTGGGCGCAGCCGTACCTGGCCAGGATGATGGAGCTGTCGGGCGAGACGGCGAACCTGGCGGTGCTGGAGGGCGACTTCGTCGTCTACGTGGCGCAGGTGCTGTCGGCGCGGCGGCTGCGGATGTTCGCCGAGGTGGGCAGGCGGGTGCTGCCGCACAGCACGGCCGTGGGCAAGGTGCTGCTGGCGGGGCGTCCGCCGGAGGAGGCGGTGGCGGTGTTCGAGCGCACGGGCATGCCGCGGCGCACCCCGAACACGATCACCGGCGTCGAGGCCATGCTGGCGGAGCTGGCCAGGGTCGGTGACCTCGGGTACGCGCTGGACCTGGGCGAGGAGGAGCTCGGCGTGCACTGCCTGGCGGTGCCGGTGTGCGACGGCGACCGGGTGGTGGCCGCGATGTCGGTGTCGGGCCCGGCCGAGCGCATCGACGCGCTGGACCGCGACGAGCTGGCCGAGGGCATGCGCAAGATCGCGTACGACTTCGCCGCCGAGCTCGGCCCGTCGCCCGGCTCCGGCTGATCCACACCGCGGCGGACGGCGCACTATTGTGTTGCGCCATGAGCAACAGCTCGGTTCAGTCAGTCGATCGGGCCATCGCGATCCTGGAGATCCTGGCCCGCGAAGGAGCCGCCAGGGTCACCGACCTCGCGGGCGAGCTCGGCGTGCACAAGTCCACGGCGTTCCGGCTGCTCGCGGCCCTGGAGCGGGGCGGGCTCGTCGAACAGGGCGGCGACAGGGGCCGCTACCGGCTGGGGTTCGGCGTGGTGCGGCTCGCGGGGGCCGCGACGTCCCAGCTCGACCTGGCGAAGGAGGCCAGGGAGGTCTGCCTCAGGCTCGCCGAGACGGTGGGCGAGACGGTCAACGTCGCCGTGCCGCGGGACGGCTGCGCGGTCAACGTCAGCCAGGTGCGCGGCCCCGCCGCGATCAGCGGGCACAACTGGGTGGGCCAGCGCACGCCCGCGCACGCCACCTCCAGCGGCAAGGTGCTGCTCGCCTTCGGGGCGCTGCCGCTGCCCGCCGCCCTCGACCGCTACACGCCGCGCACGATCACCTCCCCGGAGGGGCTCGGGCTGGAGCAGGTCAGGGAGCGGGGCTGGGCGAGCACCGAGGAGGAGCTGGAGGTGGGGCTCAACGCGGTGGCGGCGCCGATCAGGGGCGGCGACGGGTCGGTGGTGGCCGCGGTCAGCGCCTCGGGGCCGTCGTACCGGCTCACCCGTCAGCGGCTGCCCGAGGTGGGCAAGCTGCTCGTGGAGGGCGCGCGGGAGATCAGCCAGCGCATCGGACACTACGGTTGAGCCATGTGCAGAAGCATCAAGACGCTGCGTCCCCCGTACACGGAGGACGTGACCGAGGAGGACGTGCGGGCGGCCGCGCTGCAGTACGTCAGGAAGATCTCGGGTTTCCGCGCCCCCGCGGCGCACAACGCCGAGGCGTTCGACCGGGCGGTCGAGGCGATCACGCGGGCCTCGGAGGAACTGCTGGCCGCCCTGCAGGTCCGCGGCTCCCGCTGACCGGCGCGCCCGGGGTGCGCCGCCGGTGGCGCCGTCAGTGGTGCCGTCAGTGGCGCACGGCGAGCGGGCGGCCGGCCACGCAGGTGATGCGCAGCTCCACGTCGTGCCCCTCGTCGGGCTCGAACTCCACCCTGGCCTGACGCGTGGGGCCCGGCTCGACGCCGTCCACCGAGTAGCCCTGCGCGGGGCTCCAGGACCTCAGCGTGACGAGGTCGCCTTCGCAGGAGGCCACCACCGTGCCGCCCGGCGAGCGCACCAGCGCGACGGAGTCGTCCTCGCCGGGGGCGGTGGAGACCGCCGCGTCCGTCGCGTCCGGCTCAGGCGAGGTGGCGGGCCGGGCCTGCGCGTCCTCGGACGCGGTGGCGGGCGGGGCCGTCGGGAGCGGGGACGCCTGGCCTCCCACGGCGGCGGACCTGGCGGTGGCGAGGGCGGCGCGGACCTCGGCGGGCTCCAGCACGCGCCCCGGCCCGCCCGTGACGCCGGTGCCGATCGGGCCCAGCACGGCGACGGCCGCCGCCGTCGCCGCCACGGCGGTGGCCGCCCAGGCCAGCACGAGTCGTCTCACTCCTCCACCCTCCTCCGTCGGCGGCTAAGGGCAGGTTAAGGCGACGATAAGGGTGGATGGCGCACGGCCGGGCAGCGGTTACGTTCTGTGTGTGGCTGACATCCTGCTCATCGAGGACGACGTGGCGATCCGCACCGCGCTGACCCGCGGGCTGCGCGAGCTGGGACACGCGGTGGCGTCGTCGCCGACGGCGCTCGACGGGCTGCGGCTGGCGGTGCAGGACCGTCCCGACCTGATCGTGCTCGACCTCGGGCTGCCCGACCTCGACGGGGGCGAGCTGCTGCGGATGCTGCGGGCCGTGAGCGCCGTCCCGGTGATCGTGGCGACCGCCCGCGACGGCGACGCGGAGATGGTGCCCGTGCTGGACGCCGGAGCCGACGACTACGTGGTCAAGCCGTTCAGCGCGGCCCAGCTCGACGCCCGCATCAGGGCGGTGCTGCGGCGCGCGGGCGGCACGCAGCCGGAGCCGCTGCGGGTGGGCGAGCTGCATGTGGACCCGCGGGCCCGTACGGCCACGCTGGGCGGCGCGGCGCTGGACCTGACGCCGCGCGAGTTCGACGTGCTGCACTACCTCGCGGCGCGGCCGGGCGAGGTGGTGACCAAGCGCCAGCTCCTGACGGAGGTCTGGCAGCTCCCGTACGGCGGCGCCGACAAGACCGTGGACGTCCACCTGTCGTGGCTGCGCAGGAAGCTGGGCGAGACGGCGGCCGAGCCGCGTTACCTGCACACGGTGCGCGGCGTCGGCGTCAAGCTGGTCGAGCCGTCGTGAGGCGCTGGCTGGCGCTGCTGGTGGCGGCCACGACGTCGGTGGTGCTCATCGCGCTGCTGGTGCCGATGGCGCTGCTGATCAGGGCGGTCGCGGAGAACGGCGCGATGAGCAGGGCCACGGCCGCGGCCGAGTCGGTGGCGCTCGCGCCGAACCTCAGCGTGGACCAGGCGCCGCTGCCGGTGACGGTGTTCCTGCCGGACGGGCGGACGACGGGCGTCCCCGCGCCGCGTTCCGACGCGGTGCGGCTGGCGGCGACGGGACGCAGCGTGACGGCCGCCGTGGACGGCGGCAGGGAGGTGCTGGTGTCGGCCCAGTCGCCCGGCGGCACCGCGGTGGTCAGGGTGTTCGTGGCGGACGCGGAGCTGATGCGGGGCGTCCCGCAGGCGTGGCTCGGCCTGCTCGGGCTGGGCCTGGCGCTGGTGGTGCTCGGCATCCTGCTGGCCGACCGGCTGGCCCTCGCGGTGACCCGGCCGGTGGACGGGCTGGCGCGGGTGTCGCACCGGCTGGCGGGGGGCGATCTGACGGCGCGCGCGGAGCCGGGCGGCCCTCCCGAGGTGAGGTCGGTGGCGCTCGCGCTCAACCGTCTCGCCGACCGCATCGACGACCTGCTGGCGGCCGAACGGGAGTCGGTGGCGGACCTCTCGCACCGCCTGCGCACGCCCCTGACCGGCCTCAGGCTGGACGCGGAGTCCCTGCGCGACCCGGAGGAGGCGGCGCGTCTGCAGGCCCGTGCGGACGACCTGGAGCGGGCGGTGAGCGCCGTGATCGCGGAGGCCCGGCGGCGCTCGGCCGGGCGCGGCTCGTGCGACGCGACCGCGGTGGTGGGCGAGCGGGTGCGGTTCTGGTCGGTGCTGGCCGAGGACCAGGGCAGGGAGGTGAGCGTGTCGCTGCCCGCCGCGCCGCTGGAGGTCGCCGTGGGGGCGGAGGACCTGGCGGCGTGCGTGGACGCGTTGCTCGGCAACGTGTTCGCGCACACGCCGGAGGGCACGGCCATGGCGGTGCGGCTGACGCGGCGCGACGGCGGGGCGCTGCTCGCGGTGGTGGACGCCGGGCCGGGCTTCGGCCCGTCGATGCTGGAGCGGGGCACGAGCGGCGGCGGCTCGACCGGGCTGGGCCTGGACATCGCCCGCCGCACCGCGGAGTCCTGCGGCGGGCGGCTCGCCGTCTCCTCCCCGGTGGGCGGCGGAGCACGCGTGGAGGTGTTCTTAACGGTCGCTTAGCGCGTGGTTACCGCGCCTGCCGTTGTACTGGCGGCATGCGAATCACGAAGAAGCTCATCGTTGCAGGGGCCGGGATCGTCGTGCTGGCGGCCGGAGGCGGAGCCGCGTACGCGGCCACGGCGGCGGACGGCGCGGCGGAGGCGACGGCCGCCGTGACCGCCCCCAAGGTCACGGCCGAACGGGCCATCGAGATCGCCCACCGCGAGGTGCCGGGCGCCTGGGTGCGCGAGGTCGGCTACGACTCGCGCGGCTCCCGTCCCGACGTGTGGGAGGTCGAGCTGGTCAAGGGCACGTCCGAACACGAGGTGGACGTGGACGCCGCCACCGGCCAGGTCGTCGCCCGCGAGCGGGGCGACCACCACGGCCGGGGCGACGACGACAGGCACGACGGCAAGCACGACGGCAAGGACGACCGGCACGGCGACGACGACTGATCGCCGCCGGGCGGGTGCGGGGTCCGGGTCAGCAGTCCTTGAGGATCTTCTCCATCGCGTCCTTCTCGCCGGACGTGACCCAGACCCCGTACTTGTCCTTGACGTCGATCTGCCTGATGACGTACGCGCACCAGTAGGCCCTGCGGGGCGGCAGCCAGGTGGCGGCGTCGGAGTCGCTCTTCTGGCCGTTGAGCGGGCCGTCGACGGCGAGGAGGTTCAGGGGGTCGTTGGCGAACTCCTTGCGCTTGGCGGCGCTCCACTGCTGGGCGCCCTTCTGCCAGGCGTCGGACAGCGGCACGAGGTGGTCGATCTGCACGGCGGTGCTGGTGTTCTGGCCGCGCTTGAACTCGATGGTCTTGCCGCTGTAAGGGTCCTTCAGGGTGCCGGTCAGGACGATGCAGTCGTGGGTGCCGGATTTGAACGTCTCGTTCTCGAGGTCGCGCTTGAGTATGTCGTTGCGCGTGTCGCAGCCGTTGTGGTCGACGTCGGACCAGGCGGGCCCGAACTGGTCGCGGTCGAAGCCGGTCTTCGGCGCGCGGCCCTTCACGGCGAGCTTGCCGAGCTTGTCGCGGGCCTGGGCGACGTCGCCCGAGGCGGGCTTGCCGCCCGTCGCGCCGCTGGAACGCGCCTCCAGACCTCCGCACCCGGCCACCGCCGCGACGACCGCCAGTCCCGCGGCGAACACCCGAACCCGCACCCCGACCCCCCAGACTTCAGTTTTGGGCAAAGTCTAGGTATAGCAAATACCCCGGAATGGCCTTACAACCCCAAAATTGCGTCGAGCAACCATTCCGCGAGATATCCGGCGAATGACGAGCGGACGTGGATCCGGTACGCCTCCGCTCCGCGCCGCTCCAGGATGACCGGGGCCTTGGCGAGCAGCGTCTGCGCGTGGCCCGCGAACACCTCGGGATGCAGGTCGATCGGGCAGCCGGTCACCAGCACGTCGAGCGCCGAAGGCCCCGACAGGTCGAAGGCGGTGCGCTGACCCGACACGTCCACCCAGCGCGGGCCGGGCGACCCCGCGGACTCCCCGCGCGGGCCGGACGGAGCCGCCGACTCCCCGCGCACCAGCCACCAGGACGGGCCGAGCCGTAGCCCCACGCCGGGGTCCGCCCCGCGCACCTCCCAGGCCGGCTCGTACGGCGCCTCACGCACCGTCACGGCGTCCGACGAGGCCGCGGCGAACCGGTCCGCGTACGCGGCGGCCGGGCTCTCGGCGGCGGCGCGGCGGGCGAGCGGCGCCACCGGGGCGGCCAGAGGCTCGCCGTCGCGACGGGCGTTGTCCGGGTCGTAGAAGACGGGGGCGACGACGGTCACCGGGTGGGCCGCACCGCCGGAGAAGGCCGTGAGCCGGTCGCCGGGCCGCACGTCCCTCGCCATGGCCAGGGCGAAGGAGCGTCCCAGCGTGGCGCTGCGGTAGCTGGAGGTGACGTGGCCGAGTGACGGCGGCCCTCCCGCGACCAGCTGCGCCCCCTCCTTCACCACCGTGAGCGGGTCGTCGGGGAGCAGGCCGACGAGCCGCTCGCGCCCCTCGCGCGCGGTGTCGGGCCGGGCGTGCGAGCGCCTGCCGACGAAGTCCCGCTTGCCCGGGGAGACGATCCACGCCATGCCGAGGTCCTGCGGGGTGACGGTGCCGTCGGTCTCCTGCCCGACGATCGGGAAGCCCTTCTCGGCCCGCAGCACGTGCATGGCCTCCGTCCCGTACGGCACCGCGCCCAGCTCCAGAACCGCCTCCCACAGCGCCCTGCCGTACCGCCAGGGCACGTTCACCTCGTACGCCAGCTCGCCCGAGAAGCTGATCCTGAACACCCGGCCCGGCACGCCGAGGACGTCGGCGGGGGCGTACCGCATGAAGGCGAGCTCCTCGGCCCCCGGGGCGACGGCGGCCACCACCTCGCGTGCCTTCGGCCCCACCACCGCGACCGTCGCCCAGTGGTCGGTCACGGAGGTGAACGCGACGTCCATCCACGGCCACTCGGTCTGCCGCCACTCCTCCAGCCAGTCGAGCACGGCGGCGGCGTTGCCGGTGGTCGTCGTCATGAGGAAGTGGTCCTCGGCCAGCCTGGTCGTGGTGCCGTCGTCGAACACCATGCCGTCTGCCCGGCACATCACCCCGTACCGGCACGCGCCGACGGCCAGCGTGGAGTACGTGTTGGTGTAGATCCGGTCGAGCAACGCGCCCGCGTCCGCGCCCCTGATGTCGATCTTGCCGAGGGTCGAGGCGTCCATGGCGGCCACCGCGGTGCGGGCCGCGCGGCACTCGCGCAGCACGGCGTCGTCCATGCTCTCGCCCGCCAGCGGGAAGAAGCGGGGCCGCTTCCACTGGCCGACGTCCTCGAACACCGCGCCCCGCGCGACGTGGGAGGCGTGCGGCGCGGTCGTGCGCACCGGGTCGGACAGGGCGCCCCTGTCGCGCCCGGCGAACACGGCGAACGCGACCGGCGTGTACGGCGGCCTGAACGTGGTCGTGCCGACCGCGCCGGGCTCCGCCCCGAGCAGCGCGGCCATGACGCCGACGACGGTCGCCCCCGACGTCTTGCCCTGGTCGGCGCCGGTTCCCGCGGTGGTGTGGCGCTTGACGTGCTCGACCGAGCGCATGCCCGTGCCCGTCGCCCTGACGACGTCGGCGACGGTGACGTCCCTGTGCAGGTCCACGAAGGACGGCTCGTCCGTCCGCCCCTCGACCAGCCAGAGCGCTGCGGGCGGCCGGAGCGGCGGCTCGCCGGACGCGGGCGGCTCCCACCCGTCCGTCCCGCGCACCGGGCGGCCGAGCGCGAGCGCGGCGGCCCTGGCCCCGGCGGCGTGCCCGTCGGCGACGCAGGCGGCGGTGCCGTACACGCCCCGGCAGGCCCCCGCCACGTCCACCACACCCACCGGCTCGCCGGGCACGAACGCCTGCAGGTCCCCGTCGAAGCGCAGCCTGCCGCCCGCCTGGCCGAACAGGTGCACGGCCGGGTTCCAGCCCCCGGCGACGGCCAGCAGGTCGGCCTCGACGTGCCGGTCGCCGATCCACACGCCGGTCAGCAGGCCGTCGGCGTCGGCGCTCGTCCCGGTGACGGCCGAGCCCGCCAGCACCTCGACGGGCAGGTCCAGCCCCTCGGGACGCGGGTCGACCACCGCGGCGACCTCCACGCCGCCCGCCAGCAGGTCGCGGGCCGCCTCGTAGCCGGAGTCCGCGCAGGCGAACACGACCGCGCGGCGTCCGGGCGCGACGCCGTACCTGTTGACGTACGCGCGGGCGGCCGAAGCCAGCATCACGCCCGGCCGGTCGTTGCCGGGGAAGGCGGGCGAGCGCTCGTGCGCGCCGGTCGCCAGCACCACCCGGCGGGCGCGGATGTGCCACAGCCGCTCGCCGCGCGCCCGCCGCTCGACCGCGACGACGTAGCCGTGGTCGTAGCAGCCGGCCGCGGTGGTCCCGCTCAGCACCCTGGCCTCGGGCCGGACGACGTCCACCCAGCTCAGCGCGGGCGCCCCGGCCAGGAGGACGCGGCTGTCCAGCAGGTCGCCGCCCGGCCTGGGCCGGTCGTCGAGGAGGATCACCCGCGCGCCGCGCTCCCCTGCGGCACGCGCGGCGGCCAGCCCGGCCGGGCCCGCGCCCACCACCAGCACGTCGCAGTGCAGGTAGCCCTTGTCGTGGCGCCGGTCGTCGTCGCGGTCCGCGGCGGCGTCGAGCCGTCCCCTGCCGCGCAGGCTCCACGCCTCCATCCCCTCGCGCAACTCCACGCAGGTGGCCGCCACCATGGGGTCGGCGCCCACCCTGACCAGCGCGTTCGGCTCCTCAGGACCGGCCGAGAAGACGCCGCGCGGGCGGCCCAGCGTCACGCTGCGGCCCACCACCCGCACGCCGTTGCGCAGCAGCGCCGCGGCCAGCGTGTCGCCCGGCAGGCCCTCCAGCCGCCGCCCGTCGAACCTGAACGGCACCCCTCGCGACGGCGTCATGGCACCTGCCTGATCTCGTGCGTCACCGTGTGCCGCTCCACCACGAACCAGCCCCGGCAGCCGACCCCGTGGAACCAGCGCTCGCGGAACCAGCCCTTCGGGTTGTCGCGCATGAACACGTACGCGGCCCACTCCTCGTCGCTCAGCTCCCAGGGCCGCTCCGGGTAGGAGACCCCGGCCTGGCCGCCGTAGTGGAACTCGTTCTCGTCGCGCGGGCCGCAGTGCGGGCAGTCGATGAGCAGCATCAGTGCGCCACCGCCGCCGCGCCGTGCTCGTCGATGAGCGCGCCCGTCGTGAACCTCTCCAGCGCGAACGGCTCGGCCAGCGGATGCGGACGGCCCTCGGCGATCGTGTGCGCGTACACCCAGCCGCTGCCCGGCGTCGCCTTGAACCCGCCGGTGCCCCAGCCCGCGTTGATCAGCAGACCGTCCACCGGGGTGCGGCCGATGACCGGCGAGGCGTCGGGCGAGACGTCCACGACGCCCGCCCAGGTGCGGAGCACCCGCACGCGGGCGAAGAGGGGGAACAGCTCCAGCGCCGCCGCCATCTGCGCCTCGATCACATGGACGCCGCCGCGCTGCCCGTACGAGTTGTACGCGTCGATCCCCGCCCCCATGACCAGTTCGCCCTTGTGCGCCTGGCTCACGTAGACGTGCACCGCGTTGGACATCACGACGCAGTCGAGCACCGGCTCCAGCAGCTCCGACACCAGCGCCTGGAGGGGGTGCGACTGCAGCGGCAGCCTGAACCCGGCCAGCCCGGCCAGCACCGACGTGTGCCCGGCCGCCGCCAGCGCCACCGTGCCCGCCGCGATGCGGCCCCTGGTCGTGCGCACGCCCGTCACCCGGTTCCCGCTGATCTCGAACCCGGTGACCTCGCAGCCCTGCACGAGGTCCACGCCGTACGCGTCGGCCTTCCTGGCCAGCGCCCAGGCGACGTGGTCGTGCTTGGCGATGCCGCCGCGCCGCTGGAGGGTGGCGCCGAGCACCGGGTACCTGGCCCGGTCCGAGACGTTCACGACCGG
Organism: Nonomuraea pusilla; assembly: GCF_900109355.1. Classification (GTDB taxonomy): domain Bacteria; phylum Actinomycetota; class Actinomycetes; order Streptosporangiales; family Streptosporangiaceae; genus Nonomuraea; species Nonomuraea pusilla. The sequence continues at coordinate 215,064 of NZ_FOBF01000006.1, read as the reverse complement.
GCAGAACTTCCTGACCTCGTCGGCGTCGAGCCACTCCGCGTCCACGCCGTTCAGCAGGTTGGCGTTGACCCTGCGCCGCCCCTCGCGCACGTCGGCCAGGGTGTGCGCCAGGTTGAGCACGCCCCGCTGGCTGAACTGCAGGTCGTAGTCCAGTTCCTCGCTCAGCCCCTCCCAGAGCTTCAGCGAGTGCTCGTAGATCGCGGCGCTCTCGTCCCACAGGTAGTTGGAGCGGATGATCGTGGTGTTGCGTGCCATGTTGCCACCGGCCAGCCAGCCCTTCTCCAGCACCGCGACGTTCGTGATGCCGTGGTTCCTCGCCAGGTAGTAGGCGGTGGCCAGGCCGTGGCCGCCGCCGCCCACGACGACGACGTCGTAGGCGGGCTTGGGGTCGGGGTCGCGCCAGAGGACGTCGGGGTGGGTCACCGGCGGATCTTCTCCATCTCGGGGTCGAACAGCGGCTCGGCGGCGACCACGGCGGGCACGCCGCGACCGAAGTAGGCGATCTCGACCTCGGTGCCCGGCGCGGCCAGCTCGGCGGGCAGCCACGCGTACGCGACGGGCCTGCCGATCGTGTGGCCGTACGCGGCGCTGGTGACGTACCCGACGGGGCGGCCGGCGTGGCGCACCGGCTCCCTGCCCATCACCACCTCGGCGCTGAGCAGCGGCACCAGCCTGCGCCTGACCTCCGAGGGCAGGGCGTCGCGGCCGACGAAGTCCTTGTCCTCCCTGACGGCGAACCCGAGCCCGGCCTCCTGCGGGGTGTGCTCGGTCGTCATGTCCACGCCCCAGAGGCGGTACCCCTTCTCGAGGCGCAGGCTGTTGAACGCGGCGCGCCCCGCCGCGACCGGCAGGCCGGTGGCCCACAGCGTGTCCCACAGCCTCAGGCCGAGGTCGGCGCTGGTGTAGAGCTCCCAGCCCAGCTCTCCGACGTACGACAGGCGCAGCGCCAGCACCGGGACGTGCCCCACGTGGCCGGACCTGCAGGAGAAGTAGCGGAAGTTCCGGTGCGAGAGGTCCATGTCGGTCAGCGGCTGGAGCAGTTCCCTCGCCCGCGGCCCCCACACGCCCACGCAGCAGGTACCGGGGGTGACGTCGCGCACCTGGACCCCGCCCGGCGCGTGCCTGACCAGCCAGTCCAGGTCGAGGTTGCCGTTCGCGCCGACCTGGAACCTGTCGTCGTCCAGCCGCGCGACCGTCAGGTCCGACCGGATGCCGCCCCCGTCGTCCAGCAGCAGCGTGTACGCGACCGAGCCCGGCTTCCTGTCGACGTCGTTCGTCGTCATGCGCTGGAGGAACGCCGCCGCGCCCGGGCCGCGCACCTCGATGCGCTTGAGCGGCGTCATGTCGTACAGGGCGACGCCCTCCCGGGTGGCGCGGGCCTCCGCGGCGGCGACCGGCGACCAGTACCGGGCGGCCCACGCGTCCCTCGCCGCCGCGCCCACCTCCGGCTCCGCCAGCCCCTCCAGCAGGGACGCGTTCGCCTCGAACCACTGCGGCCGCTCCCACCCCGCCGCCTCCAGGAAGCGGGCGCCCAGCTCCTGCTGCCTGGCGTAGAACGGGCTGGTGCGCAGGGGGCGCGGCGACTCCATCGGCTGCAACGGGTGCACCACGTCGTAGACCTCGACGAAGTTCTGCCGGCCGCGCTCCTCGACGTAGGCGGGCGAGAGCTGCGCCGCCTCGAACCTCGCCAGGTCGCACTCGTGCAGGTCCGCAGCCGACCGGCCGGTCACCAGCAGCTCCGCCACCGCCCGCGCCACGCCCGCGGAGTGCGTCACCCAGACGGCCTCCGCCAGCCAGAAGCCGTCGAGGTGCGGCGCCTCCCCGATGAGCGGGAACCCGTCGGGGGTGAAGGAGAAGATCCCGTTGATGCCGTCCTCGTACGCCGAGTCGCCGAGCGCGGGCATGAGCTCGGCCGCGTCCCGCCAGGCCGGCTCGAAGTCCTCGGGCGTGAACTCCTGCACCGACGGCATGACCGTGCTCTTCGGCCCGATCTCGTGCTGGGCGACCGGCATGGGGCGGTGCGCGTACGAGCCGATGCCGACGCGGTCGCCGTGCTGCCGGGCGTACAGGTCGCGGTCCTGGTGCCGCAGGATCGGGCCCCGCGGCTGCGGCGGCAGCGGGCCGGACCTCGCGTACTGGTGGGCGAGCGGCAGCAGCGGCACGGCCAGCCCGGCCAGCTCCCCCAATGCCGGGCCCCAGAAGCCCGCCGCGCACACCACCACGTCGGCGGGGATCACCCGGTGGCCGTCGGCCGCCTCCGCCGCGACCCCGGTGACCCGGCCGCCGCGCTGCTCCACGCCCACCACGCGGTGGCCCGCGAGGAACCGGGCGCCCCGCTCGCCCGCCCGCAGCGCCTGCGCCTCGCCGCACGCCACGGCCCGCGCCAGCCCGTCGCCGGGAACGTGGAACCCGCCGAGCACCTTGCTCTTGTCGAGCAGCGGCCACAGCTCGGCGCAGCGGCCCGCGTCCACGAGCCGCGCCTCGACGCCCCACGACTCGGCCCAGCCGTGCTTGCGGTGCAGGTCGGCCCAGCGTTCCGGGGTGGTGGCGACCTCCAGGCCGCCCACCTGGCGGAAGCAGGGCTCGCCGCGCAGCGTCAGCGCGCCGTACTTGCGTACCGTGTACGCGGCGAACTCCGTCATCGTCTTCGACGGGTTGGTCTGGAAGACGAGCCCGGGCGCGTGGGAGCTCGACCCGCCCGCGGCGAACAGCGGGCCCTGCTCGACGACGGTGACGTCGGTCCAGCCGCGCTCCGTGAACTCGTCGGCCAGGGCGCAGCCGACGATCCCCGCTCCCACGATCACCAAACGCGGCCGACCCGCCATGCGCCCTCCGGTTGTTCCCTCATACGCAACAGAAACCGGACTACGCAACGAACATAGAGCGCGAGGGATCAACGGACAAGAGCCGGTCCGGACGGGGAGGGGTCAGGTGATGAGGATGCCGCCGTCGACCGGCAGCGTCACCCCGGTGACGTACGAGGAGGCGTCGCTCGCCAGGAAGACCGCCGCGGCCACCAGCTCGGCCGGGTCGCCCGCCCGCCGCATCGGCACGCGGGACTCGATCATCCGCTCGAGGTAGCCGTCAGGGTACTGCTCCGTCATCTCCGAGGCGAAGAAGCCGGGTTCGAGGCAGTTCACGCGGATGCCGCGCCGGCCCGTCCACTGCTGGGCCAGGTCGCGGGTGAGCCCCGCCACCGCCGCCTTGGACGCCGTGTACGCCGCCTGCGGCAGCCCGGCCGTGGTCTCGCCCAGCACGCTGCCGATGTTGACGATCGACGACCCCGGCCGCATCACCCGGGCGCACGCCTGCGCCATCCAGTACGTGCCGTTGAGGTTCACGTCGACGACCCGGCGGAACTCCTCAGGGCTCTCGCGCAGCGCCGGCACCGCCGTGCCCAGGCCCGCGTTGTTGACGAGGACGTCGACGTGGCCGAACTCCAGCACCGCCGCCGAGACGAGCGCCTCGCAGTCGTCGGGCAGCGCCACGTCGGCGCGCACGGCCACGCACCGGCGGCCGGTCTCCTCGACCAGCCGCCGCGTCTCCTCCAGGCGATCGGCGCGCCGGGCGCCGATCACGACGTCGGCGCCCGCCTCGGCGAGCCCGACGGCGAAGGCCACGCCCAGCCCCGACGACGCGCCCGTGACGATCGCGACCTTGCCGTCGAGGCTGAAGCGCTCCAGCACGTCAGAGCCCGTATTCCTTGACGATGCGCTCGTGCCGCTCGACCTCGACGTCGATCTCGCGGGCCAGGTCGAGCCAGGCCAGCGGGTGGACCCAGCGCTCGGTGGCGTCGTCGAGCAGGGCGTCGACCTCGGAGGGCGAGACGCTCGGCGGCACCGCGACCCAGCCGTAGACGCCGGGCAGCCGCTCGCCGGAGGTGGGGTGGGTGACCGTGTAGTTCTCGTCGCTGTAGACCCACATCGGCCAGCCGCGCTCGGCCATGACCTCGGTGAACTCCGCCCAGTCCTCCTCGCTCGGCGCGGCGCCGTCGAAGAAGTAGCTGGTGTAGCCGCCGGGGCGCAGGACGCGCACGGCCGCGAACGGCGGCACGAAGTTCTGCTGCTCCTTCGGGTCCTCGGGCACGGGCTCCAGGAGCTGCGGGTCGAAGACCACGAGGTCGCCGGCGTTGTACTCCATGCCGCGCGGCTGCGGCAGCGCGAGCCTGGCCGTGGCCGGGCCGGTGCGGATCGACAGCACCTGCCGCTGGCCGCCGTCGGGCCCCGGGAGGATGACCCGGATGAGGCCCATCTCCTCCTCGATCGGGCCCTCGGTGGACTTGATCGGCATGCCGATCTTGGCCGCGCCCTTGCGGACGGTGTCCCAGTCCTCGGCCGAGGTCGCCATGACGACCATGCGCCAGACGTCCTCCTCGGTCAGCTCGTCCATGACCTCGGCCAGCACCTGGGCCGCCCTGGCGTTCTGGTCGAGCTGCTGGGCCGCGCCGGCCAGCAGGCGGCGGGCCTCGATGCCGGCGCCCGCCGCGACCGCGTGCTCGGCCGCCTCGACGGTCTCGGCCCAGCGCTCGCGCGCGCTGTGCAGCCGGGCCAGCGTGAGGTGCTGCAGCGCGTGCGGCAGCATGGCCGCCATCTGCTCCAGCCGCTCGTCCTGGCGCGCCTCCACCAGCAGGGTCGTCAGGTACGCCACGTCGTCGGCGTCGGCGCTCGCGATGCCGCCGCCGTCGACGAGCAGCTTCCAGTAGATGTCGGCGCCGGCGGCCGGGTAGCCGAGGAAGCCCAGCGTGGTGGTGTGGCGGCGGGTGGCCTCCAGGTCCTCGCCGGACAGCGGGGCCAGCCAGCCCACCCACTTCTCGGGGTCGGCGTTGAAGCCGTCGGCGGCGTCGAAGTAGGCGACGCGCTCGGCCACGGGGCCGGGTGCCTCGGGCTCGGAGGTGGCGTCGGCGGCGGCCCGCAGCGCGGCGACCCGCTCCGCCAGGCCCTCGGTCTCGCGCAGCTCGGCGGCGCCGGACTCGGCGAGGTCGGCGAGCAGCCGCGCCTGCCACACGCCCTGCCTGCCGACGGCCAGGTCGCCCGCGACCAGGGCCAGCTCGACCCGGGCGCGGTAGCCGCCCATCATGCCGAAGTAGTCGATCCACTGGCGCAGCACGCGGCCGAGCTGCCAGGTGTTGGTGATCTTCCCGGACGGGGCCAGCAGGCTCACGGCACGCGACCACTCGACGAAGACGCGCGGGTGGTCGCCGACGACGTCGAGGTCGGGCAGCGCGTCGACCGACTCGCTCATGCGGCCGAGCGAGGCCAGGATCAGCGCCCTGCGCACGCCGTCGCGGTGCTCCTTGGCGACCGGGTCGTCGGCCTTGAGGCCGGAGGCGGCCTGGAGCGCGTCCAGCGCGTCCTCGGCGCGGCCCGCGGCGAGCAGCGCGCGGGCGCTCTCGGCGCCGAGATCCCAGCTCGCCTCGTGCCCGGCGATGCGCAGCCGCTCCACCGCCGACTCGGCGTAGGCGACGGCCTCGTCGGCCCTGCCCGCGTCGGTCAGCGCGGAGACGTACTGGGTGACCAGGCCGACGAAGGCCGGCCGCTCCGGGCTCAGGCCGTCGAGGTGGCGGCCGAGCAGTTCGAGGCGCTGGGCGGCGTAGCCGGGGCCGTCGGTGTTGGCCCACGCGACGGCGAGCGCCTCGACCGCGGCCGGCGTGGACGGGCAGTCACGCACGTCTTCGCGCTCGGCGAACGCCAGGAGCTGCTGCGCGTCGTCGATCGCGACCGCGCCCTGGGCCCTGTCGCCGATCCTGCCGACCAGGTGCCAGTAGCGGGCGTAGAACTCGAGCCAGGGCAGCTCCAGCGCCTCGGCCTGCTGCGCGATGGCCGGGGCCATGACGTCGAGCTGGGGATACCGGCCCTCGTACGCCTGCGCGGGAAGGTCTCCCAGCGCCATGGCGAGGCCCACGTTGCCCGCCTCGGAAAGCTGCTGCTGGGTTTCGCCGACCCAGGCCCAGATGTCCACGTCCATGGGCAGTCAGTCTGCCAGGTCAATGGGCGTGGCCAAAACGCAGAAGCCGGATCAGCTCGTCCGATTCGCTGTCGGTGAGGGCGGAGAAGGGCTGGGCCATGAGGTCGTCGGTCGTCTCCTCGACCTCCGCGCGCCGCGCCACCGTCTCGGCGCTGGGCTCCGCGTACGGGCCCGGCCAGGTGAAGAACCGCGCGATCTGCTCCCCGGTGGCGTGGCCGAACGGGGTGCCGTCGTGCTCGGCGGCGAGCACGGCCTCCAGCGGGTGCAGGCCCGCCGCGAGCACCGCGTTCGCGTGCAGCCCTCCGCGCAGCTCGCGTACGACATGCATGAGTTGGGTGGCGCGGGCCGCCGGGTCGGAGGGCAGCGGAACCGCGCGCCAGCCGGCGAACAGCGGCGCGCCGAACACCTGCGCGTGCGCGACGACCTTCTCCAGCAGCTCGGCGATCCTGGCGCAGCCGTCCTGGCCGCCGAGCCTGCGCCGTCCCCACGCGTGGCAGGCCCCGGCGTACAGCTCGACCGCGCGCTCGACGGGCAGCTTGCGCCCGCCGTTCCAGCTCTCCTCGACGTGGGCGGGAGGGAAGAACACCGCCACCGACGTGACGACGTCCGCCTCGCACTCGCCGAGCACGCCGCAGCGCCCGCGGAAGTACAGCTCGCGGGCGCCCAGCCCGTGCTCCTCGCACAGGGCCTTGGCCTCCCTGGAGACCATGAACCCGCCGCCGTACTGGCCGATGGGAGCCTTCACCTGCACGGCGGTGCTGCGCGGGTCAGCCATGTCCACCCCTCTCGCTTCAGGAAGTGGACCCACGATCCCTCAGGAGAACATCATTCTGCAAGCAGGAGATCGCCGCTGGCCACCAGCACCGCCGGGCCGGACAGGTAGCTGGTGTCCGCGTCCAGCACCACCGTCAGCGTGCCCCCAGGCACCTCCACCGTCCAGGTGCCCGTGGTCTCGCCCGTCAGGTGGGCGGCGGCGACCGCCGTGGCCACCGCGCCCGTGCCGCACGAACGGGTCTCGCCCGAGCCCCGCTCGAAGACGCGCATGAGGGCGCGCCTCGGGCCCACCGCGTTGAACAGCTCGATGTTGACGCCCTGCGGGTAGACGCCCGGGTCGAACGCGGGCTGGCGGGTCAGGTCGAGCTGGACGACAGGGTCGCCGATCGCGCACGCCAGGTGCGGGTTGCCCATGTCGACGCGCAGGCCGGGGTACTCGTGCCCGCCGACCGACGCCACGCTCTCGCCCAGGACCCGCGGCCTGCCCATGTCCACGGTGATGTCGCCGTCCGGCTCGACCCGCAGCCGCTTCAGGCCGCCCCTGGTCGCCACGGCGAACTCGTCGGGCTTGGCCAGCCCCGCCTCCACCAGGTAGCGGGCGAACACGCGCACGCCGTTGCCGCACATCTCGGCCACGCTGCCGTCGGCGTTGCGGTAGTCCATGAACCACTCGGCCTCGGCCGCCTGCTCCGCGACCTCCGCGACGTGCTCGCTCCTGACCACGCGCAGCACGCCGTCGGCGCCGATGCCGGCCCGCCGGTCACAGATCCTGGCGACGAGGGAGGCGGACAGGTCGAGCTCACCGTCGGCATCAGGCAGGATCACGAAGTCGTTCTCCGTGCCGTGCCCCTTGAGGAAACGCATTGTCGGATTTTACCCGCAACCCGGCCCCGCGACCCGCTCCAGGGCGCGTTCCAGCAGGTCAGGGGCGTCGTACGGCAGCCAGCACACCCGCGGGTCGCGGCGGAACCACGACTCCTGCCGCCTGGCGAAGCGGCGCGTGGCCCTGATCGTCTCCTCGAACGCCTGCTCCTCGGTCCACTCCCCCTGCAGGAAGCGGATGACCTGGGCGTAGCCGAGCGCCCGGCCCGCCGTGCGGCCCTCCGCCAGGCCGTGCCCCAGCAGCTCGCGCACCTCCGCCACCAGCCCGGCCTCCCACATGCGCGCCACCCTCAGCGCGATGCGCTCGTCCAGCTCGGGCCTCGGCACGTCCAGGCCGATCTGCACGCTCGGGTAGACCGCCTCGTACGACGGCATGGTGGCCGAGAACGGGCGGCCCGTGTGCTCGATCACCTCCAGCGCGCGCACGATGCGCCGGCCGTTGCTCGGCAGGATGGCCGCCGCCGCGGCCGGGTCGAGGACGCGCAGCCGCTCGTACAGCGGGGCCGTGCCGCGCTCGGCCAGCTCCGACTCCAGCCGCGCCCTGATCTCCGGGTCGGTGCCGGGGAACTCCAGCTCGTCGAGCGCCGCCCGCACGTACAGGCCGCTGCCGCCCACGAGCACCGGCACCTCGATGACGTCGAACAGCGACCTGGCCAGCCGCTGGTACTCGGCGACGCTGGCGGTGACCGTGACGTCCCAGACGTCCAGGAGATGGTGGGGCACACCCCTGCGCTCGGCCTGGGTGAGCTTCGCCGTGCCGATGTCCATGCCGCGGTAGAGCTGCATGGAGTCGGCGTTGACGCACTCGCCCCCGAGACGGAGCGCGATGTCCACGGCGAGGTCGGACTTTCCTGCGGCCGTGGGGCCCACGACGGCGATGACTGACTGCTGACGCACGTGACCAGTGTGCTAGAGGTCGAGCAGCGTCGGTTGCAGGTACCCCTCGTGCGTGAGCAGCCAGCGCTTGGTCTCCACGCCGACGCCGCCGCTGAAACCGCCCAGGCCGTTGCCCGCCACCACCCGGTGGCACGGCACCACGATCGGGATCGGGTTCGACCCCATGATCGAGCCGATGCCCCTGGCCGGGACGGACGAACCGCTCAACCTGGCCAGCTCCCCGTACGTGACGGCCCTGCCGTACGGCACCCGGTGCAGCGCCTGGAGCACCCGCAGCCGCGACCCCGACATCAGCCGCCAGTCCACCGGGGTCTCGAACACCCTCAGCTCCCCCGCGAAATAGGCGTTCAGCTCGGCGACGACCGAGGCCGTACGATCCGAATCATGAACCTCAGGCAGGCCGAGGCGCTCGCGCAGCCACTCCAGCGAACCCCGCTCGCGCGACCCCCATCCGGAGGCCGCCAGCCCCGTCTCCGTAACGGCCAGCACGAACGCGCCGACCGGCGTCGGCACCTCGGCGAACGCGACCGTGGTCATCATGTCCTCACGTGAACTCGTCGTCCTCGGCACCTCCAGCGCGGTGCCCACCCGACAACGTAACCACAACGGCTAGAAATTTCTTTCGAGTGAGACCGATCGGAGAGCCGGGGATGAGCTGCAGAAGCGTCTCGGAATGGGCAGACTGAAGGTGTGAGCTCTCGGTCCCGATACGCAAGCCGCCGGCCGTACCTCGTTCCTGTTCGTCTCGACGAGCTGGCAGGACCTGTCACCGGCATGGTCGAGCTGCCCACCCATCTCGACTGGTCGGAGCAGCGGGTCTACGACTTGGACGACGACGCCCAGCTGGGCCTGATGTACGAGCGCGTCATCCGTGAGGCGGCGTACATCGACGACCTCCGCGCCTACCTGAACGCCGCGGTCCTGGTCCGTATCTGGCCGCGCCTCTTCCTGCCCGTCCAGGCGAGGCAGGCGTGGGAGGCCCGGTTCCGGCATCTGGTACGGGCCGCGTAGCCACCATGGACCCCCTGCACGAGCGGGTCACCAGGATCGGCTTGCTGGCCACCGAGCGCTTCGGCTTCGCCCTCGCAGGCGGCTATGCCGTACAGGCCCATGGATTCCTCACCCGGCGTTCAGAGGACGTGGATCTCTTCACATCGGCTGGAGGCGGCTTCGACCTCGCCGTGCGGGCGGCCGTGGCGGCGTACCGGGAAGCGGGCATGAAAGCTGAGATCGCCCAGGAGAATCCGGGCTTCGCCCGCCTACTGGTCATCGACGACATCGGGCGCTCCGTGAAGGTCGAGCTGGGAGTCGACTGGCGCGCCCATCCACCGGTTCGACTGGAGATCGGCCCCGTTCTGCACCAGGACGACGCGGTCGCGAACAAGGTGGCCGCCCTCTACAGTCGAGCCGAGGTCCGCGACTTCGTCGACGTCAACGCTGTGCTGCGCAGTGGCAGATACACGATGGACGATCTGAGCCGGCTCGCCGCCGAAGCCGACCCCGGCTTCGACAAGGCCATGTTCGCCACGGCTCTGTCCGCGCTCAGCCGCATCCCCGATCAGGCACTCGCTCACCATGGCCTGACGTCCGACGACATCACGGGGCTACGCCGGCGTTTCCGACGGTGGGAGCGGTCTGTGGAATCAGAGCGTCCCTGACGCCCGTCCGTGGGCTCAGAGCCGCCGATATCCGCAACAGGCGTCTAGCATCGCGCTCGTGTCAAACCGTGAACTCGTCGTCCTCGGCACCTCCAGCGCGGTGCCCACCCGACACCGTAACCACAACGGGTACCTTCTGCGCTGGGACGGGCAAGGGTTCCTTTTCGATCCGGGTGAGGGCACGCAGCGGCAGATGCTGCACGCCGGGGTGAGCGCGAGCGACGTCCACTGGCTGTGCCTGACGCACTTCCACGGCGACCACTGCCTGGGCGTGCCCGGAGTCGTCCAGCGCGTCTCCCGCGACAGGGTCGCCCACCCCGTGAACGCCGTCTACCCCGCCTCGGGCGAGGTGTACTGGCGCAGGCTCAGGCACGCCGCCGTCTTCGCCGACACCGCCGTCATCGACGAGCATCCCGTGTCCGGCGAGCTGGCCGGCGTCGGCCCGCTGACCGCGCACAGGCTCTCCCACCCCGTCGAGTCCTACGGCTACCGGCTGCAGGAGCCGCACGGCCGCCGCATGCTGCCCGACAGGCTCGCCGCCCACGGCATCCGCGGGCCCGAGATCGGGGAGCTGCAGCGCACCGGCTCCGTCCGGGGCGTCACGCTCGACCAGGTCAGCGCGCCCAGGCCGGGGCAGAGCGCGGCGTTCGTCATGGACACCCGGCTGTGCGACGCGGTCTTCCGCCTCGCCGACGGAGCCGACCTGCTCGTCATCGAGGCGACGTTCCTGTCGGCCGAGGCCGCGCTCGCCGAGGAGTACGGCCACCTCACGGCCCACCAGGCCGGCGTGGTCGCCGCCGAGTCGCGGGTGCGCCGCCTCGTGCTCACCCACTTCTCGGAACGCTACGGCTACGACCGCGAGCCCGACTTCCTGGCGGAGGTGCGGCGCAGCTACGACGGCGAGGTGCTGCTCGCCCGCGACCTCATGCGCGTGCCCGTGCCCCGCCGTCAGGTCCAGGAGCCCGCGAAGTAGCCCACGCCGTACGGGGACGACTCGGCCAGCAGGCGGCCCGAGAAGCGGCGGCCCGCCGCCGCGCCCGCCAGCACCTGGAGCGCGGCCCTGCCGCCCACCCACAGGCGATCGGCGTCCGCCGCGTCGAGCCCGGCCAGCGCCCGCGGGTCGCCCTCGGCCACCGCCCTGGCGATGGCGTCGTTGTACGGCCGCGCCGCGTCGTCGTACCTGCCCGGCGCTCCGGCCGCCAGGCAGGCCGACCCGTCGGCCAGCACCAGCAGCCCCACCCGGCCCTCCTCGGCCAGGGCGGCGCCCAGGGCGAGGCAGTCGGCCGGGGCCGCGTCGAAGGCGACCGACTGGAAGGCGCCGGGGCCGTCAGGGTCGTCCTGGTGGTCCTGGTGGTCGGCGTCGAGGAGCCACCGGCCGATCGTCAGCGACAGCGGCAGCACCGGCTCGCCCGCGCCGGCCGTCACGTCGAGGCCCCAGGGACGCAGCGTGCCCGCCGCCGACCCCGCGTACCTGCGCGTCTCCTCCGCCCCGCCCACCACGACCAGCAGGTCGGGGGCGGCGGAACGCAGCGCGGCGACCGCGGCGCGGGCGGCCGAGCGGAGCTCGTCCAGGTCTCGGACGATCAGCGGGGTGTGCGGGCAGACGGCCGCGGCGACAAGCACGACGGCAAGCGTAGCGGTCAGTACGGATCGCGCCCGTCCCTGATCCCCCTGACCAGGTCCCCCACGTAGGCCATGGCCGCCCGGTGCACTCCGGATCCGAAGCTGATCCGCGCCACGCCCAGCTCCGCCAGCCGGCGCAGCGGCGGGGCGCCGGGGACGTACAGGATGTTGACCGGCGCGCCGCCCAGCTCCTCCACCAGCGCCCGGATCTCGTCCTCGGCCCGCAGGGTGATCGGGTACACGCAGTCGGCGCCCGCCTCCAGGTAGCGCCGCGCCCTGCCGAGCGCCGCCGCCCTCGACGTCCCGCCCTTCAGGTACGTGTCGACCCGGGCGTTGACCACCAGCCGGTCGCCGGCGGCGGCCCGGACCCCTGCCAGGAAGTCGGCCTGCTCGCCCGGGTCGACCAGCTCGCCGGTGCGCGGGTCGGAGTCCTCCAGGTTGCACCCGGCCGCCCCTGCTTCGAGCAGGCGCTCCACCAGCTCGGACGGCTTCAGCCCGTAGCCGCGCTCGACGTCGGCCGTGACCGGCACCGCCACGGCGCCCGCCACGCGGGCGACGGCCGCGAGCATCTCGGCGACCGGCATGGCCTCGCCGTCCTGGTGGCCCAGGGCGCCGGCGACGGCGGCGCTGCCGGTGGCGACGGCGGGGAACCCGGCGTCGGCGACCACGCGCGCGGAGGCGGCGTCCCAGACGTTCGGCAGGACCACGGGATGGCCGGGCACGTGCAGCGCGCGCAGCACCGCCGCGCCGTCGTCAGCTCTCATGCGAGAACCCTAGAGCGGCGCCGGCACCTCCCGAAGGTCCACTGCCGCCGCCGACCGGCATGCCACTTCCCCCGGCCGCGGCTGACGCGCCGTGCGGGGTGGTCAGCAGCCGCTCTTCGCGCACTGGCCGCCGACCTCGCCTGCCGGGCCGTCGGCGGGGTTGTCGGCGTCGGGGACGGCCGGCGGCTCGGCGGAGGGGCGGCCGGAGCCGCCGGGCGAGGAGGCGCCCGTGCCCGTGCCGCTGCCGGTGCCCTGGTCGGAGGCCGTCCCGCCGTCGGCGGCGGGGTTCGCGGCGGTGTCGGCACCGGAGTCCGCCGCCGGATCGGCCGCCGTGTCGCCGCCGCCGTCGGCCGTCTCGTCGGCCGCGGTCTCGTCGGCCGCGGTCTCGTCGGTCCCGGTCCCGTCGGTCCCGGTCTCGTCGGTCCCTGTCTCGTCGGTCGCCTGGTCGTCGGCTTCGGCCCCCGTGGAGCCGTCGGTGCCGCCCCGTGGATCGCCCGCCTCGGCGGTCGAGCTCCGGGTGGGGGCGCCGCCTCCTCCTCCGGACTCCTGGCCCGCCAGCAGGTAACCGGCCCCGCCCGCCCCGAGCAGCCCGACGAGCGCGGCGGCCACGATGACGGCGGTGCGCCTCGTGTTCCTCGGGCCGCCCGACCCCCGGGCGCCTCTCGCGCTCCTCGGGGCGTCGTCGAGGTTTCCCGGCCCTGACAGGACCTCCTGGCGATCCGGCTCGATCGGGTCGATCGGGTCGTGCATGGCGGTGCGACTCCCTGCGGTCGTATCGGGGAAAGCTCGCCGGCTTCCGCGGGTGATGCACCACACTAGCCGCAACAGCAGAATGCTCGCGCACCCATCACAAAGGAATCACGACTTGTCCCCCCATCGACACATTCGCCCAGGTCGTCGCTCCCCTCTGATGCCGCTCGCCGGGACGTTAGGCGTCCTCGCCACCGCCGCCGTCGGCATATTCCTGGCGACGGCTGACTCGGAGAAACCCACGGCGCAAACCGCGGGGAAAACCGATCAGGAAACGCCGCTTTTCGCTAGATCGTTTTCTCCGGAATCACCTGGAGGGCCTCCCGATCGGCGCGGCGACACACCGCACGCGCCACCCCCCTCGGCCGCGTCCACGTCGCGACCGTCCGGTACGCCGCCGGCGGAAGGCTCGGCCGACCCGATGCGCGGCGAGGACGGCACGGGCCCTGGAGGGGGCGGATCGCCAGGTTCGGCACCGGCGCCGGACGGCACGGGATCACCGGGGCGCGGGGGCGGCGTCCTGGCCTGGCGGGGCGGCGACCGCACCGGGCCAGGGCCGGTCGGGGCGCCCGCGGCGCCGTCGCTGATGCTCCCGCCGGGGTCGCCGGCGGCTCCCCCGGGACGGCCCGGACGGGAGGCCAGGCCGGGCACCCCGCCGCAGGCGCGGGGCACGGTGCCGCCAGGCGCGGCCGGGCGTCCCGACGCGCCCGGACCGGGCGGGAACCCCGAGGCCCCGCCCCAGCCGGGAAGCGCCCGGATCGCCCCTCAGGCGCCGAACCCCCGCCAGGGCACGCCGCCCAGGCCGCCCCGCCCGGAGACGCACGGCGGGCCCGGCCGTCAGGCACCTCACGCAGGAGTCGAACGCCGGCCGGGGGCGGCAACGACGGCGGACCGCGGGCCCGCGCCCGACCCGTGCGCCACCTTCCACGACTTCCGCAGAGGCGCCTGCTACAGCGTCATGCGCCGCCTCACCCGCTGACCTCCGCCGCTGACCTCACCCGCTGACGTCCGCCGCTGACCTCACCCGCTGACGTCCGCCGACGACGAAGGCCCGCCCGGGACAGCCGCGACTGTCCCCGGCGGGCCTTCGAGGAACCGCGTCAGTGGGCCGAGCAGGCCGAGGCCGGCGGCGGCGTGGCGGCCGGGCGGCCGACCGTGGGCATGCCGAGCAGGACGCCCGGTCCCTTCGCGGGCCCGCCCTGCCTGGCCTCCCACGCGTCGCCCGCGCGGGTGCGGCGCAGCGCGCGTACGGCCCCGTCGGCCACCAGGTGGTGCGGCGCCGCGTACGTCACCTCGACCGTCACCATGTCGCCGGGCCGCGGCGTCTCGTCGCCCACGGCGAAGTGGACGAGCCGGTTGTCGGGCGCCCGCCCGGACATGCGGCTGGTGGCGTCGTCCTTGCGGCCCTCGCCCTCGGCGACGAGCACCTCCAGCGTCCTGCCGACCTGCTTCTTGTTCTCGTCCCAGGAGATCTCCTCCTGCAGGGCGACGAGGCGCTCGTACCGCTCCTGCACGACCTCCTTCGGCACCTGGTGCTCCATCGTGGCGGCGGGCGTGCCGGGCCTGATGGAGTACTGGAAGGTGAAGGCGTTGGCGAAGCGGCTCTCGCGGACGACGTCGAGGGTGGCCTGGAAGTCCTCCTCGGTCTCGCCGGGGAAGCCGACGATGATGTCGGTGGAGATGGCGGCGTCGGGCATGGCGGCGCGCACCCGCTCGATGATGCCGAGGTAGCGCTCGGCGCGGTACGACCGCCGCATGGCCCGCAGGACCCGGTCGGAGCCCGACTGGAGCGGCATGTGGAGCTGGTGCATGACGTTGGGCGTCTCGGCCATGGCCTCGATCACGTCGTCGGTGAACGCGGCCGGGTGGGGCGAGGTGAAGCGGACCCGCTCCAGCCCGTCGATCGTGCCGCAGGCGCGCAGCAGCTTGCCGAACGCCAGCCGGTCGCCGAACTCGACGCCGTAGGTGTTGACGTTCTGCCCGAGCAGGGTGACCTCCAGGACGCCCTGCTCGACCAGGGTGCGCACCTCGGCGAGGACGTCGCCGGGCCTGCGGTCCTTCTCCTTGCCGCGCAGCGAGGGGACGATGCAGAACGTGCAGGTGTTGTTGCAGCCCACGGAGACGGCCACCCAGGCGGCGTACGCGGACTCGCGCCTGGTGGGCAGCGTGGAGGGGAAGACCTCCAGCGACTCCTGCAGCTCGACCTGCGCCTCGCCGGCGACGCGGGCGCGTTCGAGCAGCACCGGCAGCGAGCCGATGTTGTGGGTGCCGAACACCACGTCGACCCACGGCGCCTTGCGGACGATCTCGCCCTGGTCCTTCTGGGCGAGGCAGCCGCCTACGGCGATCTGCATGCGCGGGTTGCGCGTCTTGGCCGGCCGCAGGTGGCCGAGGTTGCCGTACAGGCGGTTGTCGGCGTTCTCCCGCACGGCGCAGGTGTTGAAGACGACCACGTCAGCGGTCTCGCCCTCGGGCGCGGGGACGTATCCGGCCTCCTCCAGCAGGCCGGACAGCCGCTCGGAGTCGTGCACGTTCATCTGGCACCCGTATGTGCGCACTTCGTACGTGCGGGCGCTCTCCTGGGTCACAGTCATGGCACGTTCAAGGGTAGTCGCTGCTGGGGTCGCGCCCGCCGCCTCACACCCGTTTGGCCAGCTTGACGGCGGGCTGTGACCGGATCGGTACCGCTTGGTTAGTGACCAGCGCTCTCGTGCCCTTTACGGTTTACGCCATGACGGAGAACGGCGACGCCACTCCACTTGTCAAGTTGGAGAACGTCAATAAGCACTTCGGGGCACTGCACGTCCTGAAGGACATCAATCTGACCGTCTCCCGTGGCGAAGTCCTGGTCGTTATCGGCCCTTCGGGCGGGGGGAAATCCACGCTCTGCCGGACCGTCAACCGGTTGGAGACCATCGACGGCGGACGCATCGTCTTCGACGGGCAGCCCCTGCCCGACGAGGGCAGAGGCCTGGCCCGGCTCCGCGCCGACGTCGGCATGGTGTTCCAGTCGTTCAACCTGTTCGCGCACAAGACCATCCGCGAGAACGTCACCCTGGGACCCATCCGGGTGCGTCGCAAGTCGCGCGAGGAGGCGGACCGGCGGGCCATGGAGCTGCTGGAACGGGTCGGCATCGCCGCGCAGGCGGACAAGTACCCCGCACAGCTCTCGGGTGGCCAGCAGCAGCGCGTCGCGATCGCGCGGGCCCTCGCCATGGACCCGAAGATGATCCTGTTCGACGAGCCGACGTCGGCGCTGGACCCGGAGATGGTCCAGGAGGTGCTGGACGTGATGGTGAGCCTGGCTCGCGAGGGAATGACCATGATGGTCGTCACCCACGAGATGGGATTCGCCCGCCGCGCGGCGAACAGAGTGGTGTTCATGGCGGACGGTCAGGTGGTCGAGGAGAACAGCCCCGACGAATTCTTCGGGGCCCCGCGGACCGACCGGGCCAAGGATTTCCTTTCTAAGATTCTGACGCATTGAGAGAGCCGAGGTAGACGATGCAGATCCGCCGTATTGGTGTTGCCCTCATCGCCGCCGGCGCCATGGTCGCCGGCCTCGCCGCGTGTGGCGGCGGCGGCCCGACGTCCGTGCTGCAGAAGGCGAAGGACGAGAAGAAACTCGTCATCGGCGTGAAGTACGACCAGCCCGGCATGGGGCTGAAGAAGCCCGACGGCACGGTCGAGGGCTTCGACGTCGACGTGGCCAAGTACATCGCGGGCAAGCTGGGTGTGCCGGAGAGCGGCATCGAGTTCAAGGAGGCCCGGTCCGCCAACCGGGAGAGCTTCCTGAAGCAGGGCCAGGTCGACCTGGTCATCGCCACCTACTCGATCACCGACGCGCGCAAGCCGCAGGTCACCTTCGCCGGCCCGTACTACCTGGCGCACCAGGACTCCCTCATCCGGACCGACGACACCTCGATCACCAGCCTGGAGACGCTGAAGGGCAAGAAGGTCTGCCAGGTCAGCGGCTCGAACTCCTGGAAGAACATCGCCGAGGGCACCAACAAGATGAACCAGAAGGTCGACGTGACCCTGGTGCCCGCCGGCGGCTACGACGAGTGCATCCAGAAGCTCAAGACCAACGCTGTCGACGTCGTCACCACCGACGACACGATCCTGGCCGGCTTCGCCAAGCGCGAGGGCAACTCGGTGAAGGTCGCGGGCGCGCCGTTCACGGACGAGAAGTACGGCATCGGCATCAAGAAGGGCGACATCGAGAGCTGCAACGAGATCAACAAGATCGTCGCCCAGATGTGGTCGGACGGCACCGCCGCCAAGCTTCTGGACAAGCACTTCGCCGGCACCGGGCTGAAGGTGGAGACCACGGCGCCCCAGCCCGCGGGCTGCTCCTGATCCCCGTCCAGGCCCGACCGCCCGCCGGTGAGCCGTACAGGCGCGCCGGCGGGCACTCTTGACGAGGAGTGTCATGGACACCTCCACCTTGTTCGACTTCTCCCCGCTGGTGCAGGACTTTGACAAGATCATCGCGGGGTTCTGGGCGACGATCCGGCTGACCGTCATGAGCGCGGTGCTCGCGCTCGTCCTGGGCACCGTCCTGGCGGCCATGCGCGTGGCCCCCACGCCGGTGCTGCGCTGGGCCGGCGCCGCGTACGTCAACGTGGTGCGCAACACCCCGCTGACGCTGGTGCTGATCCTGTGCGCGCTGGGCCTCAGCGACGCCATGCAGCTGACCTTCTCCGACGAGCCGTCCACCAACTACTACTGGTGGGCCGTGACCGGCCTGTCGGCGTACACGGCGGCGTTCGTGTGCGAGGCGCTGCGCTCCGGCATCAACACGGTGTCGGTGGGGCAGGCCGAGGCGGCCAGGGCCATCGGGCTGACGTTCACCCAGTCGCTGCGGCTGGTGGTGCTGCCGCAGGCGTTCCGCACGGTCATCTCGCCGCTCGGCAGCATCCTGATCGCGCTGACCAAGAACACCACGATCGTGATCGTGGGCAGCTACATCGAGGCGGCCGCCCAGATGAAGCAGATGTTCGACGACTACGGCGGCACCATCCCGATCTTCCTGGGCTTCGCCTTCGGGTACATGGTGCTCACCCTGCCGACCGGCTTCTTCTTCGGCTGGCTGGCCAAGCGGATGGCGGTGGCCCGATGAGCACGAACGTCCTGTTCGACCTGCCAGGGCCGCGCACGCGGCTGCGCAACAACGTGCTGACGCTGCTCTCGGCCGCCGTCCTGCTGCTCATCGCCTACCTGGTGATTGCGAAGCTGGGCGAGAAGGGCCAGCTCGACGCGGCCAAGTGGGAGCCGTTCCTGCGCGGCGACACCTGGACGGGCTTCATCATCCCCGGCCTGATCAGCACGCTGCAGGCGGCCGCGGTGGCGGCGGTGCTGGCGATGGCGTTCGGCGTGCTGTTCGGCCTGGGCAGGCTGAGCGACCACCGCGTGATCCGCGTGTTCTGCGGCGGAGTCGTGGAGTTCTTCCGCGCCATCCCGCTGCTGATCCTGATCTTCTTCGTGCAGGCGGGCCCGGCCACGCTGAGCGGCTACACCGTCAGCGTGCCGGCGTTCTGGGCGGTCGTCGTCGGCCTGACCCTCTACAACGGCTCGGTGCTCGCGGAGATCGTCAGGGCGGGCATCCTGGCCGTCCCGAGGGGCCAGTCCGAGGCCGCGTACGCGATCGGGCTGCGCAAGTCGGAGGTCATGCGGCTGGTGCTGGTGCCGCAGGCCACGACGGCGATGATGCCGGCCATCGTCAGCCAGATGGTGGTCCTGCTCAAGGACACCGCGCTCGGCTGGATCATCGCGTACGAGGACCTGCTGAACAACGGTCTGAAGCAGTTCGCCGTGAACTACGGCAACCTCATCCCGAGCGCCATCGTGCTGGCGCTGATCTACGTGGCGATCAACCTGGCGCTGGGCTGGCTGGCCCACCGGCTGGAGCGCCGCAACAGGCGCAGCCGCAAGTCCGCCGCCGGCCCGGTCACGCCGCCCTCGGCGATCGGCACGGGCGGAGGCAGGAGCGGCGGCCCCGGCAGGGAGGCCGTCGCCACGATGGAATGACCCGGCGGGCGCGCCCCGTTCCCGCTGACCGGGGCGCGCCGCCGGTGATCTTCCGGCAGGATGCGGGTATGCCTTTTCGGCCCTCCCCCATCTCGTCCATGCACGTGGCCCGGTCGGGCCTGCGCCTCGGCTGGCCCGCCGTCCGCGACCGCCGGGTGTGGTGGACGGAGGACCGCCCCGACGAGGGCGGCCGCACCACGATCGTGCTCCGCTCCCCCGACGGCACCCGCCGCGAGCTGCTGCCCGCGCCGTGGAACGCGCGCACCCGCGTGCACGAGTACGGCGGCAGCCCCTACACCGTCACACCGGCCGGCGAGGTGGTGTTCGCCAACTTCGCCGACCAGCGCCTCTACCTCCTCGGCGACGACGGCGAACCCACGCCCCTCACGCCGGAGGGCTCCTCCCGCTACGCCGATCTGAGCGTCCACGGCGGCGAGGTGTGGTGCGTCCGCGAGCACCACGGCGACGACGGCACGGTCACCAGGGGCGTCGTGTCGGTCCCGCTCGACGGCGGCGAGCCGCGCGAGCACGTCACCGGCAGCGACTTCTACGCCTCCCCCTCGGTGTCGCCCGACGGCGCGCACCTCGCGTACGTCTGCTGGAACCACCCCCTCATGCCGTGGGACGGCACCGAGCTGCGCGTCACCTCGCTCACCGGCGGCGGCACCCGCACCCTCGCGGGCGGCCCGCGCGAGTCGGTGCTCGCGCCGAGCTGGCGCGACGCCTCCGCGCTCTACCTCGTCTCCGACCGCTCCGGCTGGTGGAACCTGTACGAGGCCCGGCTCGACGGCACGCCGCCCCGGCCGCTCCACCCCGCCGAGGAGGAGTTCGTCCGGCCGCCGTGGCACCTCGGCGGCCTCCCCTACGCCGTGCTCGGCGACGGCCGGCTCGCCGTGCTCCACGGCCGGGCCGACCTGCGGCTCGGCCTGCTCGACCCCGCCACCGGCACGCTCGACGACCTCGACCTGCCCTACACCGGGTGGGGCGGCGTCCTCGCCGCCGACGGCGCGTCGCTGGTCGGCGTCGGCTTCTCGGCCACCACCCCGCGCGCCGTCGTCCGTCTCCGGCCGTCATCGGGCGAGGCCGAGGAGCTGCGGCGCGACCTGGCCGACCTGCCCGACCCCGCGCTCCTGCCCGTCCCGCGCCCCGTGCGCGTCGGCGGGGGCGTCCACGCCTTCCTGTACGAGCCGCCCGAACCCGACGGCCCGCAGCCGTACGTGATCTTCCTGCACGGCGGCCCGACCGCTCACGCCGGCACCGAGCTCGACCTGGAGAAGGCGTTCCTCACCTCGCGCGGCATCGGCGTGCTCGACCTCAACTACGGCGGCTCCACCGGCTACGGCAGGGCCTACCGGGAGCTGCTGAAGGGCCTGTGGGGCGTCGCCGACGTCGCCGACACCGTGGCCGCCGCGCAGTGGCTGGCCGCCGAGGGCCTGGCCGACCCGGCCCGCATCGCGGTACGCGGCGGCAGCGCCGGCGGCTGGACCGTCATGGCCTCCTGCTGCCGGTCCGACGCGTTCGCGGGCGGCGTGTCCTACTTCGGGGTGAGCGCGCTCGGGCCGCTCGCCGCGCACACCCACGACTTCGAGTCGCGGTACATCGAGTGGCTGGTCGGGCCCGACCCCGCCGTCCACGCCGAGCGCGAACCCCTCGCGCTGGCCGGGCAGGTGTCGTGCCCCATGCTGCTGCTCCAGGGGCTCGACGACCCCGTGGTGCCGCCCGAGCAGTCCGAGGCGTTCGTCGCGGCGCTGTCCGAGCGGGGCGTGCCGTGCACCTACCTCGCGTTCGACGGCGAGTCGCACGGCTTCCGCCGGGCCGAGACGCGGGCTGCGGCCCTCGCCGCCGAACTCGCCTTCTACCAGCAGATCTTCCAGTGACACCGGGTTCGTGCCGGTCGATGGGTCAGCGGGCGAACTCGGTGGCGCGCGACTCCCGCACCACCGTGATGCGGATCTGCCCCGGGTAGGTCAGCTCCTCCTCGATCTGCTTGGCGACGTCCCTCGCGATCACCTGGGCCTGGATGTCGTCGATCGCCTCGGGCTTGACCATCACCCTGATCTCCCGCCCGGCCTGCATGGCGAACACCTTCTCCACGCCCTCGTACGACTGCGCGATCTCCTCCAGCCGCTCCAGCCGCTTGACGTACGCCTCCAGCGACTCACGCCGCGCACCCGGCCGGCCGCCGCTGATGGCGTCGGCCGCCTGGGTGAGCACCGCCTCCACCGTGCGCACCTCGACCTCGTTGTGGTGCGCCTCGATGGCGTGCACCACGTCCTCCGACTCGCCGTACCTGCGGGCGATCTCCGCGCCGATCAGCGCGTGGCTGCCCTCCACCTCGTGCGTGAGCGCCTTGCCGATGTCGTGCAGCAGCGCGCACCGCTTCAGCAGCGTCTGGTCGAGGCGCAGCTCCGCCGCCATGATGCCGGCGATGTGCGCCGACTCGATGAGGTGCTTGAGCACGTTCTGACCGTACGACGTCCGGTAGCGGAGCTGGCCCAGCAGCAACGTCAGCTCCGGATGCATGTCGGTGATGCCGAGTTCGACCAGCGCGTCCTCGCCCGCCCGCGCGCACAGGTCCTGCACCTCCTGGCGGCTGCGGTCGTGCGCCTCCTCGATGCGCTGCGGATGGATGCGGCCGTCCAGCACCAGCTTCTCCAGCGTGAGCCGGGCCGTCTCCCTGCGCACCGGGTCGAAGCAGGACAGCAGCACCGCCTCCGGGGTGTCGTCGATGATGAGGTTCACGCCCGTGGTCGACTCGAAGGCCCTGATGTTGCGGCCCTCGCGGCCGATGATGCGGCCCTTCATCTCGTCGCCCGGCAGGTGCAGCACGCTGACCACCGACTCGGCCGTCTGCTCCGTCGCGACCCGCTGCACCGCCAGCGTCACGATCTTGGTAGCGCGCTTCTCGCCCTCCTTGCGGGCCTGGCTCTCGATCTCCCTGATGATCAGCGCCGCCTCGCGCTTGGCCTGGTTCTCGATCTCCTTGACCAGCTCGGACTTCGCCTGATCGGCCGTCAGCCCCGCCACCCGTTCCAGGATGGCGCGCCGCTCGCCCTCGACCTGGAGCAGCTCCTCACGCCGGTCGGCCAGCTCGACCTCGGTCTCGGCCAGCTTCCTGTCACGCTCGGTCTGCCGCCTGGCCTCCTCGTCCAGCCGCTGCTCCCGCTCGGCCAGCCGCGCCTCCCTGCGCTCCAGGTCGGAACGGAGCTCCTTGAGCTCGGACTTCAGGATCCGGCTCTCCTCCTCGACCTCCCGCCGCATCTGCGCCGCGCTCTCGGCCGCCGCCTCCGACCTGCGCAGCATCTCCTCCGCGTCGGACTCCGCCTTGGTGCGGATCTCCCTGGCCTCCTCGCGGGCCTGCTCCAGCTCGTCCTGGACGGCCTGCACCTGCTCAGGGGTGGGCCTGGCCGAGCGCGGGACGCCGCCAGAGGTGCGCCGTACGACGACGAGCAGCGCGGCGACCATCCCGAACGCGAGCACGAGCACCGCCACCATCAGCACCACGACCAGCGGCCCCATGTGCGCCCCGCCCTCCTCGCGTCGTCCTCACAACGGCGGTCTCAAAACGGGAGGGGTCACACGCCCGTGACGGAATGCCCTGTCGGTGTCGGTACCTGGACAGCCGTCAAGCCAGGACTGATCGGGCGTCGGCTGGCACAGCCGACACCTCGCCTGTCTCGATCGACCAAGCTCGTACGTCCGTCGTTCACCGGTATGGCGATCCGCTGCGCGGAGTAACTCCTCACTGCCGTCGAGGTTATGCGTCGAACAGGTCACGAGCAAGCAAACGCGTCATCAAGCGTGTCTTACCGACCGGCCTCCCGAAGATCACCCCATCGCGCGCGAACCTCCCGGCCCACAGGCACTCCGGCCCTGACAGCCCCCTTGACCCAGGGCGGTGCTCCACCGCGCCGCGCGCCCGCCCGCCACGCCTTCGCCGACCGCGAGCTCCCGCCCCCTCGGGGTTCAGCCGAAGAAGTCCGCGAGGATCCCGGCCAGCCCCGCCGGCCGCTGCAGCACCGCGTGGTCCTCCCCTTCCATCACCTTCAGCTCGGCGCCGGGCACCGTGGCCGCGACCGCCCGCGTCGCCTCCGCCAGGCCCGGCGCCGTTCGGTCGCCGTAGACCGCCAGCACGGGGACGCCGATCCGGGCGAGCCGGTCGAAGGGCATCACCTGCCAGGGCGTGCTGAGCAGCACGTCGTACGGCAGGCTCGGAGCCTTGCCGGTCAGGAACGGCCACGCCTCGCCGCTCCTCATCCCGGCGATCACGCCGTCAGGGACGCCGACCGCCTCGCGCAGAAACACCTCCGCCGCGCCGTCGCGGTCACCCGCGGCGACCAGGGCCTTGAGCCGGTCGTAGAGGTCGGCCGCCGGCCCCGGGGCGTCCTCGGCGGCCCGGTACGCCGGCTCGTAGACCGCGACCCGGTCGATCGGCAGCCCGCGCATGGCCCCCTCCAGCACGAGAACGGCGCCGGAGGAGTGACCGAACACCGAGGCCCGCCCGCCGGCGTGCGCGATGACCGCCGCCAGGTCGTCCACCTCGTTGGCGACCAGGTAGTCGCCGCTCCTGTCGTCGCTGCCCCCGCGGCCGCGGCGGTCGTAGGTCACGACGCTGAACCGCGGCGCGAGCTCCGCCCCGAGCGCGGCCACGGTCGAACGGTCGTTGAACGCGCCCCCGACGAGGATCACCGGCGCGCCCTCCCCGACCGTGTCCACGGCTAGGGTCGTGCCGTCCTTCGAGGTGATGTGTACGGACGTGATGTCTTCTGGCATGTCTGTCAGCCTTTCCGCTCCGCCGCCAGGCGGAAGCCGAGGCGCCGTCGTGACGACGACGCGGGACGTCACAGTCGGACGGCGGCGTGGAGCCCACGCCCCGCCGGCCGAGCCTACGGCCGGGTGAAGGTCACGTGCGTGACGCCACCGGGGGTGGTCACGGACTCGATGTGGAAGCGGTCCTCGATCCCTTCGAGGCCGTCCCACAGCCGCTCGCCGCGCCCCAGGACGATCGGGACGACGACGACGTGCAGGTGGTCGACCAGGTCCGCGGCCAGGAACGCGCGGACCGTGCTCGGGCCGCCGCCGATCCTGACGTCCAGGCCGCCCGCGGCCTCACGGGCCTGGCGCAGCGCCTCCTCAGGGGTGGCGTCCACGAAGTGGAACGTGGTGCCCCCTTCCATCTCCAGCGGGGGCCGGGGGTGGTGGGTGAGGACGAACACCGGCGTGTGGAACGGAGGGTTCGTCCCCCACCAGCCGGTCCACTCGTGGTCCTCCCACGGGCCACGCTGCGGCCCGAACTTGTTGCGGCCCATGATCTCCGCACCGATGCCGTCGCCCCACGTACCGGCCAGGGCGTCGTCGACGCCGGCGCCGCCACCGGGTTCGCCACGCATGGCGTGGAACGCACGGGTGCCGAAGAACCACTGGTGGAGCCGCTCGCCGGCGTGGCCGAAGGGAGCCTCCAGGCTCTGCCCCTCACCGGTGGCGAAGCCGTCGAGGGAGACGGAGAAGTTGTGGACCCTGACGCGGGACATGCGAGGCCTCCTGCCTTCACACCCTCAAGTGATTGCGAATTGCAATCACCGGGGAGGAGCCTAGACTAGGTGGTTGCCGAATGCAATCACTTGAGGAGGACGTCCATGCGAGACGAACCGCGATCGGGGTGCGCGATCAACGCCGCCGTGGAGGCACTCGGGGACCGGTGGAGCCTCATCGTCCTGCGAGACGTGATCTTCGGGGGGCGGCGGCACTTCCGTGACCTGCTCGCCCACTCGGAGGAGGGCATCGCCTCCAACATCCTCAGCAGCCGGCTCAAATCCCTCGTCGCCGGGGGGCTCCTGACCCACGAGGAAGGGGGACGCGGCCGGCGAGGCACCTACAGCCTCACCGAGGCGGGCATCCAGACGGTCCCGATCATGGCGGTGCTCGGCTCGTGGGGGCTGCGGCACCGGCCGACCACGCCGGAGCTGGGCGTCCGGGCCCGCCTGCTCGAACAGGCCGGCCCACCCCTCTGGGAAGACCTGATGGACGAACTCCGCGAAACCCACCTCGGCATCCCCCGCCCCGACCCCGACCGCCCGCGCGCCTCCCAACTCCTCCAGGAGGCATACGAACGCACCCAGACCCCATCCCCCTGACCTCTGCCGCACAAGAAGAACACGCAGTCCACCACCCGCGAACGTCTCCCCTGCCCCCGCCCAACCAGGAGAACCGGGCAGCCCGCCGCCCCGCGAACACCTCCCCCGACCACCCCGCGGTCAGGAGAACCACGCAGTCGACCGCCCCGCGAACACCACCCAACCAGGAGAACCGGGCAGCCCGCCACCCCGCGAACACCTCCCCCGACCACCGCCCGGCCCGGAGAAACCTCACAGGAGAAGTCGTCGGCAGGAGCCGTCAAGAGAAGTCGTCCTCCACCTCGACCCCCTCCTGCTCCAACGCCTCCCTGATGACCCGGAACGCCAGCCCCGAGGGGTACCCCTTCCTGGCGAGCATGCCCGCCAGCCTGCGCGTACGGGCCTGGGGGTCGAGCGACCGGGTGGAGGCCAGCTTGCGCTCCACCAGGCGGCGGGCGGTCTCCTCCTCTTGGTCGGGTTCGAGCCGTTCGACGGCTTCGTTCACGGTGTCACGGTCGACGCCCCGGTGCCGCAACTCGGCGGCCAGAGCGCGGCGGGCCAGCCCGCGTCCGTGGTGCCTGGACTCCACCCAGGCCTCGGCGAACGCCTCGTCGTTGATGAACCCCAGCTCCGTGAACCGGTTGAGCACCGCCTCCGCCGCCTCCTCCGGAACGCCCCGCTTGCGCATGGCCTCCGCGAGCTGAGCGCGCGTCTTGGGCGCCATGGTGAGCAACCTGAGACAGATCGCCCTGGCAACCGCCTCCGGATCAGCATCACCACCATCACGCGAGCCCCCAGACGAACGCTCGGCCACCCCACCGCCCCGGCCATCAGAGGAATCCCCAGCCGAGCCGCTGGCCCGCCCCTCGGACGGACTGACGGACGAACTGCCCCATGACCTCCCGGACGGGCCTTCCGCGTCGGACTCGTCAGGCGACCACCCGCGCCGCCTGCCCCCTCCAGCCCGACGCCTCCCGCCCTTGGCCTTCCGCCGCCCAGACTCGGCTCCACCGAACTCCCCGTACGCCGGATCGGCATCCGAAAGCCAGCCAGAAGACCGATGCTCACCGCCTGGCTCAACCGCCTGCCCCACAGCGGGCGCCCCTTCGAACACCTCGCCCGACGCTTCCAGCCCGGTCGCCGCCCTTTCCAACCCGGCTGCAGACCCTTCCGGCTCGGTCTCAGCCCCCTCCGCCCCGGTCTCAAACGCCTCCAACCCGTCGCCCGCCCCTTCCAACGCGGCGGCAGGCCCTTCCGACCCGGCCTCAGACCCTTCCGAGCCGTCAGCCGCCCCTTCAAACCTGGTGGTACGGCCTTCCGACACGGCGGCCGTCCCTTCCGGCCCGGTCTCGGACCCTTCGGAGGCGTCGGCTGCCCCTTCGAACCTGGGGGTACTACGTTCCAACCCGACAGCCGGTGCTTCCAACCCGGCTGCAGGCCGTTCCCACCCGGTCTCAACCGCCTCCAACCCGTCGCCCGCCCCCTCAAACCTGGCGGTACGGCCTTCCAACACCGTCGCCGACCCTTCCAACCCGGTGGCATGGCCTTCCGGTGTCGCCTCAAGCCCTCCGGAGGCGGCGGCCGGCTCTTCGGACACAGCGGCAGGTCCCTTCAGCACGGTGGCCGGCCACTCGAATGCTGGACGCTCTTGCGATGCCTCGCGGTCCTCCGGAGCTTGGCGTTTCCTGGCCCCTCGCGCCGTACGCCGAGGACGTTTCGACCCCGAGCCGCCGCCCACTGTGCCGCCGCTCCCTGTACCACCACTAGGCGCTAGATCAACGCTGGGCAGGCCGCCGCTGCCTGGATCAACGCTGGGCGGGCCGTCGCTCGCTGAGCCGTCGCTCGGCGAACTGCCGGCCGATGGGCGGCCGGCGTCCTGGCCCCCACCCCACGCTCCGAACAGGGGTGACGCAGCCGAGGACGGCTCGTCGCCCAGCGCCTCGGAGCGGCTGGCGGACCCTGGGCGGCTGAGCTGCTGGGGCCAGTTCCAGATGGGATCCGGCCTGGTCTTCCACGGCGGCTCTGAACGACCGCCCCGCGGCTCCTCCGAGCCTGCGACCTGCGCTCTCTCCACCCGAGGACCTGCGGCTGCCCCCGCCGCAGCACCTCGGACGTCTTCCGCCCCAACGCCTTGGGCATCCTCTACCGCAGCGCCTCGGGCGTCCTCCACCCCGGTACCTTGGACATCCCCTGCCACAGCACCTCGGGCGTCCTCCACCCCGGCACCCTGAACATCCCCTGCTGCACGGCCTTGGGCGTCCTGGGCGCCCGCACTTTGGGCATTCTTCGCCCCGGTCTTGCCGGCTCTCTTCGACCTGGCTTTCCTTGCCTTCTCCGGCTCGGTGCTCTGGGGTTCCTCTTGGGCCGCGTTCCGGGATGGCCCGGGGTGGACGTCTCGATCCGGCGTGCTCGGGGAAGTCAGGTCGCGGCTCCATGGAGGAGTCCAGGCAGGGGTCCAGGCGCCCGCTTGCTCGGTGTCACCGGAGCCGGGCCCGTCGAAGCTCCAGTCAGGCATGTTCGCCGGACGCCACGGGGCCGAAGTCTCGGCGCCCCACCCGCGCCACCCCGTGGCCGTCTCCCCGGTCTCCGGGGTCGTGCCCGTCTCCTCCTGACGGGAACGCCAGGAGTCGCCGGGCTCATCGGCGCCGCGCCCCGGCGCAACGCTGTCGCCGGACACCTCATCGCCGGCCCGGTTCTCAGGGCGAGAGGGAGCGATCGCTTCTCGCTCTGTGCTCCGGGTGGGCGACATATGGGCGTACTGGGTCTCGGGCGGGCTGGGCGGCGCGTCAGGATGCGCAGGCCCGACCAGGGCGGGCCGCGCGCCGGTGTGCGGAGGCTCGGGCAGAGGGGGCGGCGCATCAATGCGCGACGGCTCGGGCAGCGTGGACCGCGCATCAGCACGTGAGGGCTGGGGCAGGGCGGACTGCGCGTCGGCGCGTGCAGGCTGGGTCACGGCGGACCGCGCGTCAGCGCGTGCCGACTCGGGCAGGGCCGACTGCGCGTCTGCGAGCGGGCCGCCCTGGTCGGGCCGAAGGGGCGGCGTGTCGGTGTGCGAGCGCTCGGCGTGAGCGGTCGGCGCCCTGCCGGGTGTGAGGTGCGGGGATGGAGGGTGCGCGTTCGCGTCGGCGACGGCCTCCGCGGTCTCCTGCGCCTCGGCGTGCCGAGGCGCCTGCGAAGTCTGTGCGTTGTCGCCGTGCTGGGGGTTGGGAGAGTCGAGGGGTGCCTTCCCGTACACGGGTTCCGGCGGCGCCTCCCTGGGGGCGTCGTTGGAGGAGGGGCCGGATGCGGCGGTGTGCCCGCTGGGCGCGGTGGCGGGGTGGGGTTCCTCGGGAGAGAGGGTGGTGCGGAGGCGGTTGCGGTGTTCGCGCCACTCCTCCACCGACGGCCAGCCGGACGAGGACGCGCCCGTGGCCTGGTCACGCCGGGCGCCCCAGGTGCGGCCCTGGGGCGCCTGCGACGAGTCCGTGTCACTCATGCGGCGATCGATCAGACGTCACCCGGCTTCGGGGTGGACTTCGAGCCACGGCCCGAGGACGGCGCGGCGGCCGCGACGGGAGCCGGAGCCTCGGCCGGGGCGTCGAGGCGCGGCCCCACGCCCAGCTTGTCCTTGATCTTCTTCTCGATCTCGTTGGCCATGTCGGGGTGGTTCCTCAGGAAGTTACGGGCGTTCTCCTTGCCCTGCCCGAGCTGATCGCCCTCGTACGTGTACCAGGCGCCCGACTTGCGGACGAAGCCGTGCTCGACGCCCATGTCGATGAGGCCGCCCTCGCGGGAGATGCCCACGCCGTACAGGATGTCGAAGTCGGCGACGCGGAAGGGCGGCGCCATCTTGTTCTTGACGACCTTCACGCGGGTGCGGTTGCCGACGGCCTCGGTGCCGTCCTTGAGGGTCTCGATGCGGCGGATGTCCATGCGGACGGAGGCGTAGAACTTGAGCGCCTTACCACCGGTCGTGGTCTCGGGGCTGCCGAACATGACGCCGATCTTCTCGCGCAGCTGGTTGATGAAGATCGCGGTGGTGCCGGTGCTGTTGAGCGCGCCGGCGACCTTGCGCAGGGCCTGCGACATGAGGCGGGCCTGGAGGCCGACGTGGCTGTCGCCCATCTCGCCCTCGATCTCGGCCTTCGGCACGAGCGCGGCGACGGAGTCGATGACGATGATGTCGACGGCGCCGGACCTGATCAGCATGTCGGCGATCTCGAGCGCCTGCTCACCGGTGTCGGGCTGGGAGACGAGCAGCGCGTCGGTGTCGACGCCGAGCTTCTTGGCGTACTCGGGGTCGAGGGCGTGCTCGGCGTCGATGAACGCCGCGATGCCGCCGGCGCGCTGGGCGTTGGCCACCGCGTGGAGGGCGATGGTGGTCTTACCCGAGGACTCCGGACCGTAGATCTCGACGATGCGGCCGCGCGGCAGGCCGCCGATGCCGAGCGCCACGTCGAGCGAGATCGAACCGGTGGGGATCACCTCGATGGGAGCTCTGGCGTCGTCGCCGAGGCGCATGACGGAGCCCTTGCCGAACTGCCGCTCGATCTGCGCGAGGGCGGTCTCGAGGGCCTTGTCGCGGTCGTTGATAGCCATGGGAACTCCCCCTGGAGGGTCGTGGTCCGAACAGTCGAGTGAAAGCTACGGCCTGCCACCGACATTTTCGCGGGAGTCGGGAAGACGTGGCCCGGCGCGGTCCATCGTAGCCGAACGACTGTTCGATCACATCAGGAACACGCGGCGAGGAAGCCGGGCGGAGGGGGACGACGCCCAGGTGGGAGGCAGGGGACGGGCCCGGGCCCGTTGCGAGCCGGCGGCGTGGTACCGGGTCGCCGCCCACGGGCGAGCGGCCCTGCGGGCACGCACCGGGTCGGCCCCCGAGCGCGCAGGTGCTCAGGTTTGCCCGGTCTTCTGGCCCTGGGCGAACGGGATTCCGGAGGTGCCGGACGGCCGGGCGCAGGGTGGTCCGAGGTTCAACCGGCGGCGTGTACGCGCCACGGACCACCCGGGCGGGGCCCGCCGCCCGCACTCTGGCGGCGCCGGCCGGCGCTCTCGTCAGGACCACCCGTTCCAAGGAGTACGCACACGCACGACACGACCACCCGCCGTCCGATCGCGAGGCGGCCGCCGGCCTCGCAGCGGGCACCGCGTCCGCCGAGGCCGGAGGGCGCCGCGACCACCCGAGGCTGCCCCGGCCGCACGAGTACTGCCAGAAGCACGGGTACCTCGGCTCGGTGGCCACG
Source organism: Nonomuraea pusilla (assembly GCF_900109355.1). Taxonomy (GTDB): domain Bacteria; phylum Actinomycetota; class Actinomycetes; order Streptosporangiales; family Streptosporangiaceae; genus Nonomuraea; species Nonomuraea pusilla. The sequence goes on along the minus strand of NZ_FOBF01000006.1, from coordinate 184,384 downwards.
AACCCCCGCTGCGTGGGCCACCGGGGCGAGCTGGTCGGCATCGACATGAACGACGCCTGCGCGTGGCACTACCCGGACGGGCCGCACCGGGCGAACTTCCACCGGGCCGACGACGCGTTCTCCTGGTACTGCTACTGACGGCTCCCGGGTCGTGCCGTTGACGGTCAGACCCAGCCGCGACGCGCGGCCGGCGCTCCCGCCTGGAAGCGGCTGGCCGCGCCCGGCAGCGTGAGGATCTCGCTGTCCCGCCGGTTGTACGTGCGTGGTGACGGGCCGAGTCGGGCGCAGGCGGCGCGGTCGGTCAGGCCGTCGAGCATGGCCATGAGCGTGGGCCGCAGGTAGGCGGGGAGACGGGCGGAGTCGACCCTGCCCGAGACCCTGCCCGAGACCCTGCCCGAGGCCTGCCCGAGGCCTGCCCGAGGCCTGCCCGAGGCCTGCCCGAGGCCTGCCCGAGGCCTGCCCGAGGCCCTGCCCGTGCTCGCGTCGCCGGCGTCGGCTCCGGCCCGCCAGTGGGCGCGGCGCGCGGCGACGAGGGCGCCGACCACGACCGGGTCGCGCACCAGGACCAGGCCGTTGTGGGAGACGCCGAGGTCGAGGGGGACGACGGCCGCGGCGCGGTCGAGGACGCCGAGGCGGAAGGGGACCTGGCCGGTGAGCCGGGCCTGCGCCCCCTCCCACCGGGGCGATGGCGCCGATGTCGCCGCCGTTCGCCAGCCCGCCTTGTGCCGTCGTTCGCCAGCCCGCCCGGTGAGGTGATCCGGCGGACGACCGGCACCTGACCGACGAGGGCGTGCAGGGCCGCGACGCGCCTTCCAGCGGGCGGTCCGGACGGGCGACCTGCGCGGCCTGCCCGACCCCGCGACCGTGTGCATGAGCTGCCGTTCCTGGATGTTCTGCGCGATGCACCCGGACGGGTCGCCGAAGCTGAGCATCTCGTGCCCGGCCTGGGCCGCGAGCCCGCCGATCAGGTGTCCGACGGCGGGCCTGCCCCTGACCGTCCGCGACGGCGGGCGGTCGCCGCGGTGGACGTGGAAGGCCGATTCCTGGAGGGGTTCGGTGACGGCGTCTCTGGAGTGCTGCCGCTCGCCGGGGGCCGGCAACGCTTCGTCCAAGGGGGGAAGGCCTCTCGACGACGGCCTGCGGTCGTTCGATGGCCCGACGTAAGGGCTCCGCGATGGGCGTCGCGGTGTTGATCCGCGCGTTGAGCTGGGGAGACTCACTGCAGCGACGAGGTTGGAGGCTGCGACGTGGCGAGTGCGTACACGGGGGAACGGCGCGTCCGTCTGGAGTCGCTCGCCGAACTGCTGCCGGGCCACGGGCTGGTCAGCCGCATGGTGGGCGGCGACGAGCCGGTGCTGTGGGTGTGGAGTCCGCGGACGTCGCGGCAGACGATGGTGTTCGCGACGCCGTCGCACGGCGGGTGGGTGTTCCTGTGGTCGCCCGGGGGGCAGGGCAGCGCGGACGACCCGGAGCGCGCCGCGCGTGCGCTGCGCGAGTCGCTGGAGCCGGACGCCTGAGCCCGCCCAGGCGTCTGACCGCGTCAGCGCAGCTTGGGTGAGACGTCCTCGACCTGGCAGACGGCCCGCCAGACGTCCTTGGCGCTCTCGCCGTCGGCCAGCGCCTGCATGACGGTGCGCCCGCCGAGCGGCGCGAGCACGAAGTCGCGGGCCCACGACTCGGCGTACGTGTCGCCGAAGTGGGCTCGCATACGTCTCCAGAACTCCGTCAGGCGCATCCACCAAGTATGGAAGCCGCCGGCGAGTGGGTACGACATCTCCATGCCGAAGACCCCCAGGCCGTCCCCCCGCAAAACCCCCACGATCAAGGCGAACCGGGCCAGGCGCCGCCGGTTACGCCTGTGGCACAGGCTGGCCGTGCAGAAGGAGAAGGCAGAGCGCTCGGAGCGGCACGCCGGGCTCGGCCGCGACCCGCTGCCCCCCGGCCGCCCCTGGCTCCGCAGGCCGTCGCGCCGCTGAACGCGCGCGGGCGGCGCGGTTCACAGGACGGTGGAGCCGTACATCTCCCCGAGCGGGTCGGCGAGCAGTTCGAGCCGGGCGCCGTCCGGGTCCCTGAAGTAGATGGACGCGCCGCTCTCGATCTGGTGCGGCACGCCGGCGGCCTCCAGCTTTCCGCGCAGCCGTTCCCACGTCGCGGCGTCGACGGAGATCGCGACGTGGTGCAGCCCGCCCAGGACCTCCTGGTACGGCCCGAGGTCCAGCCCGGGGAAGTCGAAGAACGCGAGCAGGTTGCCGTTGCCGATGTCGAAGAAGAAGTGGTTCGAGCCCTGGTAGTCGCGGTTCTCGATGATCTCCGTCAGCGGGAACTCGAGGAGCTCGTGGTAGAACCTGATCGTCCGTTCGGCGTCGGAGGAGAGCAGCGCGGCGTGGTGCAGGCCGCGGGCGCTGCTCGGTGGCCGGTGCGGTAACACGTAACGGCGTCTCAGCTCGGCTCGGCGAGCTTCGATGGCCGCGTGGTCCATGCTCATTGTCGCTGTATGTCCGCCGCGACGGCCCCTCAATCACCGGGCGCGGGCTCGAAGGCGTTTTCTGTCGGTACGACGAGGCACTATGGGCACGTGAGCTCGCTCGACCAGTTCAGCCAGGTGACCAGGCAGTGGTTCACCGGCGCGTTCGCCGCGCCCACGGCCGCCCAGGAGGGCGCGTGGGAGTCGATCGCGCGCGGCGACAACACGCTCGTGGTGGCGCCCACCGGGTCGGGCAAGACGCTCGCGGCGTTCCTGTGGTCGCTCGACCGGCTGGCGTCCGACCCCGGCGAGGGCTCCGGCACCAAGGTGCTGTACGTGTCACCGCTGAAGGCGCTGGCGGTCGACGTCGAGCGCAACCTGCGGGCGCCGCTGGCCGGGCTGAGGCAGACCGCGCGGCGGCTGGGGCTGCCGGTGCCGGAGATCTCGGTGGCGATCAGGTCGGGCGACACCCCCGCGGAGGACCGCAGGAGGTTCGCGTCGCGGCCGTCCGACATCCTCATCACCACGCCCGAGTCGCTGTTCCTGCTGCTCACCAGCCAGGCGCGGGAGGCGCTGCGCGGCGTGCGCACGGTGATCGTCGACGAGGTGCACGCGGTGGCGGCGACCAAGCGCGGCGCCCACCTGGCGCTCAGCCTGGAGCGGCTCGACGCGCTGCTCGACCGTCCGGCGCAGCGCATCGGGCTGTCGGCGACGGTGCGCCCGGTGAGCGAGGTGGCGGCGTTCCTCGGCGGTTCGCGGCCGGCCACGGTGGTGCAGCCGCCGTCCGACAAGCGCATCGAGGTCGAGGTGGTCGTCCCTGTCGAGGACATGACGGAGATGGAGTCCCGGCCGCGCCTCCCTGAGGCCGGCGAGTTCGACGGGGGCGAGCCACAGCCGTCCAACCGGTCGATCTGGCCGCATGTCGAGGCCCACCTGTTCGACCTGATCGAGGCCCACAGCTCCACGATCGTGTTCGCCAACTCCAGGCGGCTGGCCGAGCGGCTGTGCACGCGGCTCAACGAGCTGGCGTACGAGCGCGGGCAGGGCTCCGAGGCGGTCGACCTGTCGATCTGGGAGACCCCGCCGGCCCGGCCGCCGGCCGAGATGATGGCGCAGGCCGGGGCGAGCAGGGGCGTGGTCACCGAGATCGTCAGGGCGCACCACGGCTCGGTGTCGAAGGAGGAGCGGGCACAGATCGAGGAGGCGCTCAAGTCGGGCCGGCTGCCCGCGGTGGTGGCGACGTCCAGCCTTGAGCTGGGCATCGACATGGGCTCGGTCGATCTCGTGGCCTGCGTCGAGGCGCCGCCGAGCGTGGCGAGCGGCCTGCAGCGCATCGGCAGGGCGGGCCACCAGGTGGGGGCCGTGTCCAAGGGCGTGATCTTCCCGAAGTACCGCGGCGACCTGGTGCAGACCGCGGTCGTGGCCGAGCGCATGCGCGACGGGCGCATCGAGGAGCTGCGCTACCCGCGCAACCCGCTCGACGTGCTCGCCCAGCAGATCGTGGCCATGACGGCTCTCGACGAGTGGACGGTCGACGAGCTGGAGGCCGTGGTCAAGCGGGCCGCCCCGTACGCCACGCTGCCGAGGAGCGCCCTGGAGGCCACCCTCGACATGCTGGCGGGCCGCTACCCGAGCGAGGAGTTCGCCGAGCTGCGCCCGCGCGTCGTGTGGGACCGCGTCACGGGCACCCTCCAGGGCAGGCCGGGCGCGCAGCGGCTGGCGGTGACCAACGGCGGCACGATCCCCGACCGGGGGCTGTTCGGCGTGTTCCTCGTCGGCGAGAAGGCGTCCAGGGTGGGCGAGCTCGACGAGGAGATGGTCTACGAGTCGCGGGTGGGCGACGTGTTCGTGCTGGGGGCGACGTCCTGGCGCATCGAGGACATCACGGCCGACAGGGTGCTCGTCTCCCCCGCGCCCGGCCAGCCGGGCAAGCTGCCGTTCTGGCACGGCGACTCGCCCGGCCGCCCCGCCGAGCTGGGCCGGGCGATCGGGGGGTTCCTGCGCGAGCAGGCCGGTGGGGGCTCCACGGAGCGGCTGCTCGCGGCCGGCCTCGACGAGTACGCCGCCCGCAACCTCCTCGCCTACCTCGACGAGCAGCGCGAGGCCACCGGGTACGTCCCCGACGACCGCACGCTGCTGGTCGAGCGCTTCCACGACGAGCTGGGCGACTGGCGGGTGGTGATCCACTCCCCGTACGGCGCCAGGGTGCACGCGCCGTGGGCGCTGGCGATCAACCGGCGGCTGCGCGAGCGGTACGGCGTCGACGTGCAGGCCGTCCACTCCGACGACGGCATCGTCCTGCGCATCCCCGACACCCTGGCCGAGCCGCCGTCCGACGTCGCGGCCTTCGACCCGGAGGAGATCGAGCAGATCGTCACCGAGGAGCTGGGCGGCTCGGCGCTGTTCGCGTCGCGCTTCCGCGAGTGCGCGGGACGCGCGCTGCTGCTGCCGCGCCGCACCCCGGGCCGGCGCAGCCCGCTGTGGCAGCAGCGCCAGCGCGCCGCCCACCTGCTGGGCGTGGCCTCGCAGTACGCCTCGTTCCCGATCGTGCTGGAGACGATGCGGGAGTGCCTGCAGGACGTGTTCGACGTGCCAGGCCTGGTCGAGCTGATGCGCGACATCGCCGCGCGGCGGGTGCGCGTGGTGGAGGTGGAGACCTCGCAGGCGTCGCCGTTCGCCGCGTCGCTGCTGTTCAACTACGTGGGCGCGTTCATGTACGAGGGCGACGCGCCGCTGGCCGAGCGGAGGGCGCAGGCGCTGGCGCTCGACACGGCGCTGCTGGCCGAGCTGCTGGGCCAGGCCGACCTGCGCGAGTTGCTCGACCCCGACGTCGTCTCCGACACCGAACGCGAGCTGGCCAGACTCGACCGTCCGCTGCGCGACGCCGAGGACCTCGCCGACCTGCTGCGCTCGCACGGGCCGCTGCTCGCGTCCGACGTGAGCCTGCGCGGCGGCGACCCGGCCTGGCTGGAGGCGCTGGAGCGGGCGCGGCGCGCGATCCGGGTGCGTGTCGCGGGCGAGGAGCGGTGGGCGGCGGTCGAGGACGCCGCGCGGATGCGCGACGCGCTCGGCGTGCCGCTGCCGGTCGGCATCCCGCACGCCTTCCTCGAACCCGTGCCCGACCCGCTGGCCGACCTGGTGGCGCGGCACGCGCGTACCCGCGGCCCCTTCCAGGCCGGTACGGCGGCGACCCGGTTCGGCCTGGGCGTGGCCGTGGTCACCGACGCGCTGCGGCGGCTGGCGGCGGCCGGGCGGGTGGTCAGCGGGGAGTTCCGTCCGGGCGGGCGCGGCGAGGAGTGGTGCGACGCCGGGGTGCTGCGGATGCTGCGCCGCAGGTCGCTGGCCCGGCTGCGCAAGGAGGTCGAGCCGGTCGCGCCCGAGGCGCTGGCGCTGTTCCTGCCTGCCTGGCACGGCATCACGGGGGCGGGTTCCGGCGCGGGCGGAGGTCCCGGTGGAGGCATCGGCGGAGGTTTCGGCGGTGGTTTCGGCGGAGGCGAGCCCGGCGGGCAAGCCGCCCGCGGCTCCGGGGCGGCCAGGGCGATGGACGCGCTGGTCCGCGCGGTCGAACAGCTCCAGGGGGCGGCCGTGCCGGCCTCCGCGCTGGAGACGCTGGTGCTGCCGTCCCGCGTGCCGGGCTACCACCCGGCGCTGCTCGACGAGCTGACCTCGTCCGGCGAGGTCATGTGGGTGGGGCAGGGGTCGCTGCCCGGCGGCGACGGCTGGGTGTCGCTGTACTTCGCCGACACCGCGCCGCTGCTGCTGCCCGAGCCCGCCGAGATCACGATGACGCCGCTGCACGAGGGCGTGCTCGACCTGCTGGGCGGCGGCGGCGCGCTGTTCTTCCGCGGCATCTCCGACCAGCTCGGCTCGCTCGACGACGCCACCCTGGTCTCCGCGCTGTGGGACCTCGTCTGGTCGGGCCGGGTGTCCGGCGACACGCTGGCGCCGCTGCGCGCCACGCTCGGCACCGGCCGTCCCGCGCACCGGCCCGCGACGACCAGGCGGCGCAGGGCGGTGCTGCCCACCAGGAGCGGCCCGCCCACCGCGGGCGGCCGATGGTGGCTGCTGCCGCCTCCCGCCGCCGACGCCACGCAGCGCGCCCAGGCGCAGGCCGAGGTGCTGCTCGAACGGCACGGGGTGGTGACGCGCGGCGCGGTGACGTCCGAGCGGCTGCCCGGCGGGTTCACGCCGGTCTACCAGGTGCTGCGGGCGTACGAGGAGAGCGGGCGCTGCCGCAGGGGCTACTTCGTGGAAGGTCTCGGGGGCGCCCAGTTCGCGTTGCCGGGAGCGGTCGACCGGATGCGCGCCATGGCCCCGGGCCTCGCCCGCGACGCTTCCGAGGCGACCTCGCCGTCCCCCTGGCCCGAAGACGGGACGCCAGGAGAGCCGTCACCGAGGGGACGGGGCGGAGGTTTCGGCGGGCCGGCAGGCGGTGCTGGCGTCTCCGGAGGAACCCTTCCGAGGGGACGGGGCGGAGGTTTCGGCGGGGGCGGGGTTTCCGGTGGGCGGCGGGCGGTGGTGCTCGCGGCGGCCGATCCCGCGAACCCGTACGGCGCGGCGCTCCCCTGGCCCGCCCACCCCGGCGAGGTGGGCCACAAGCCCGGCAGGAAGGCGGGCTCCCTGGTGGTGCTGGTCGACGGCCATCTCGTGCTCTACGTCGAGCGCGGCGGCAAGACCCTGCTGTCGTTCACCGACGACGAGCGGCTGCGGCCCGCCGTCGACGCGCTGGCCCTGGCGGTGCGCGACGGCGCTCTGGGCAAGCTGACGGTCGAGCGCGCCGACGGCACGTCCATCACCGACTCGCCGCTGGCGGCGGCGCTGGAGGCGGCCGGCTTCCACCCGACCCCCCGCGGCCTCCGCCTCCGCGCCTGACCAGGAGCAGCACGCCCCGCACGGCATCGCGCCGAGGAGCAGCGGCCCCGCGTCGGTGGCGTGGCAGGCGGTCAGGGGGCTGACGGGACCTTCGCGGTGAGGCCGAAGAGCTCGGCGAAGCGGCCGGTGAACAGGTCCTTGCCCTTGTAGTCGGCGACGGCCTCCGGGGGCAGGACGATCGGCCCGCCCGGTGACGGCAGCTGGCCCACGCCGCCGTCCGGGCCGAGCGGGAGCAGCACGAACGGCACCGCCGACGGTTCGTAGACGGCCGAGGGCGTCTCGCCGCGCAGGTCGGCGAGGATGTTCGCGGCGACGATCTCGGCGTGCGCCATGGCGTTGCCGGCCATCCTGGCCTCGGGCAGGTCGGTGATGTCGCCGATGGCGTAGACGCGGGGGTGTCCTTCGACGTTCAGCGTCGGGGTGACGCGGACGCGTCCGCCTGGGGTGCGGGCGGCGGCCAGGTCGCCGGCGAGGTAGCCGGTCTGGACGCTGACCCCGTACGCGCGGAACCAGATGTCGGCGGCGATCTCGCCGCGGCCGGCCGGCCCGGTGGCGGTGACGGTGAACGGCGCGGCGCGGCCCGGCTCGACCGGCGGCGTGCCGAGCGCGGTGCCGAGCCGCAGGTCCACGCCGAGCGCGTCGAGCTGGCGGCGCAGGTCCTCGCGCAGTTCCGGCTGGAATCCGGGCAGGAGCTCGGGCGCCGGGTCGACGACGGTGACGTGCTTGCCGGGCCAGACGGCCTTGATCTCGCCGGACAGCTCCAGGCCGACGGGCCCGGCCCCGGCGATCAGCACCCGGGCGGCGCCCGCGAGCGCGGCGTGCACGTCGAGGAGCCGTTCGCGGGTCCGGCTCGCCTGGTCGTGCTCGGGCTTGAAGGGGAACGGGTAGCCGGAGCCGGTGGCGAGCACCAGGTGGTCGGCGTCGATCCGTTCGCCGGAGGCGAGGATCACGTGGCCGGGCCCGGCGGAGACGGCGCGGTCGCGCACGATCGTGCCGCGCCGCAGCAGCCGGTCGTAGGGGAAGAACAGGTGGTCGGTCCAGTCGGGCCGCGCGAGCGCCCGCATGGACACGGCGTTCTGGACGAAGGCGTCCTTGGGTTCGACGAGGATCACGTCGGCGTGCTGGTCGAGTGCCTTGGCGACCGCGGTGCCCGCGTAACCTCCGCCGATGACGGCGACTGTGCGCCCCATGGTGCTCACTCCTCACGAGGGATCATCTTGTTCGGGATACGAACCATATTAGTTCGTAGGCCGAACTGCAAGCTCGGAGGGCGGCGGCCGCCTGTATACGATTGGCCTACCTATGACTGATCAGACCCTGGGCGCCGCGCACCGCACCCTGCGCGACGAGGTCACCGCCGAGCTGCGGCGCCGCATACTCTCCGGCGAGCTCGCCCAGGGCGAGCGACTGGTGGAGGACCGCCTCGCCGCCCTGCTCGGCGTGTCCCGCAACCCGGTGCGCGAGTCCATCCGGGTGCTGGCCGCCGAGGGGTTCGTCCAGGTGGTGCCGCGCATCGGGGCGACCGTCGCGCGCCTGTCCGTCGAGGAGGGCGAGGAGCTGTTCGACGTCCGCATGGCCATCGAGGGCCTGGCGGCGCGGCTCGCGGCCCGCAAGCGGACGCCGGGCTCGGCCGACCGGCTGCGCCGTGTGCTCGAATCGGCGAAGGAGGCCGTCGAGCAGGGCAGGCTGGACGACGTGGCCGACCTCAACACCGCCTTCCACCTGGCCGTGGGCGAGGCGGCCGGCAACTCGTACCTCAACCTGATGATGACGCCGATGCTCCAGCGGGCGCAGTGGGTCTTCAGCCAGACCGCCGCGGCGCGCGGCCCCCACTCCTGGTCGGAACACCTCAGCCTGTACGAGGCCATCGCGGCGGGCGACGAGGACGAGGCCCAGGCGCGGGCCGTCGCGCACGTCGCCGCGGCCCGCCGCTCGTTCCTGTCCGCCGTCGACCGCGCCCACGACCAGCCCCACGAGCCCCACGACCAGCCCCACGAGCCCCTCGACCCGGCCGGCGAGGCCAGCGGCCCGGCGCGGCATCCCGCCCGGGGGCCCGTCGGCCCTGCCCACGACCCCGCGCCCTGAGCTCCGGCCGGAGACCCTCCTCCTGGCTCCCCTGTGAGGTTTTGTATACAGTGTCCCAAAGTCGAGCCAAGCACCCCTCCTAGGAGCGTCCCGTGTTCACCACCAGGCCCGAGCTGTCGGGCGACTTCGGCATGGTCGCCAGCACCCACTGGCTCGCCTCCGCCACCGGCATGGGCGTGCTGGAACGCGGCGGCAACGCCTTCGACGCCGCCGTGGCCGCCGGTTTCGTCCTCCAGGTGGCCGAGCCGCACCTGAACGGCCCCGGCGGCGAGGTGCCGATCCTGCTGTGGAGCGAGGACGACCAGAAGGTGTCCGTGGTGTGCGGCCAGGGCGTCGCGCCCGCCGCCGCCACCGTCGAGCGCTACACCGGCATGGGCCTCGACGTCGTCCCCGGCACGGGCCTGCTGGCCGCGACGGTTCCCGGCGCGTTCGGCGGCTGGATGCTCATGCTGGAGCGCTGGGGCACCTGGCGGCTGGCGGACGTGCTGGCCCCGGCCATCCACTACGCCGAGCACGGGGTGCCGGTGCTCGGCCGCATCGCCGCCACCATCGCCTCGGTGGAGGGCCTGTTCACCGCCGACTGGCCCACGTCGGCGGCGACCTGGCTGCCCGGCGGCCGGGTGCCGGACGTCGGCTCGAAGCTCGCCAACCCGGTGCTCGCGGAGACGTACAGGAGGCTGGTGGCCGAGGCGGAGGCGGCCTGCTCCACGCGCGAGGGCCAGATCGCGGCGGCCCGCGCCGCCTGGTACGAGGGCTTCGTCGCCGAGGCGATCGCCCGGTTCTGTGCCACGACGGCCTGGCGCGACAGCTCGGGCGAGGTGCACGGCGGGCTGCTGACCGGCGACGACCTGGCCCGCTGGACGGCGACCGTCGAGGACCCCGTCCGCCTCGACTACCACGGCCACACGGTCTGCAAGACCGGCCCCTGGGGGCAGGGCCCGGTGTTCCTCCAGCAGCTCGCGCTGCTGTCCGGGTTCGACCTGGACGCCATGGGCCACCTCAGCGCCGACTACGTCCACACCGTCACGGAGTGCGCGAAGCTGGCGTTCGCCGACCGCGAGGCCTGGTACGGCGACGCCGACGTGCCGCTGGCCGACCTGCTGGGCGAGGAGTACAACGCGCGGCGGCGGGCGCTGGTGGGCGACGAGGCGAGCCTGGAACTGCGTCCGGGCGCTCCCGGCGGGCGGCAGCCGCGGCTGCCGGCGTTCCCGGGGCCCGAGGGCGACACCACGGGAGGCGCCGGGGCGCGCCGTACGGGCGGCCTCGGCGAGCCGACGATCGGCCAGGGAGGCCGCCGGCCGGGCGAGCAGAGCGAGCCGGCGGGTGGCCAGGCGGGCGGCCCGGCAGCCGGTGACGAGATCGTCGGCCCCGACGGCACCGTACGCGGCGACACCTGCCACCTCGACGTCGTGGACCGGCACGGCAACATGGTCTCCGCCACCCCGAGCGGCGGGTGGCTGCAGAGCTCGCCGATCATCCCCGAGCTGGGCTTCTGCCTGGGCACCAGGGCGCAGATGTTCTGGCTGGAGGAGGGGCTGCCGGCCTCGCTGCGGCCCGGGGCGCGCCCCCGCACCACGCTGTCGCCGTCGTTCGCCCTCAGGGACGGCAGGCCGTGGCTGGCGTTCGGCACGCCGGGCGGCGACCAGCAGGACCAGTGGAGTCTGGCGTTCTTCCTTGCGGTGGTCCACGGCGGGCTGAACCTGCAGGAGGCCATCGACGCGCCCATGTTCCACTCCGAGCACTTCCCCAGCTCGTTCTTCCCGCGCGGCTCGCGTCCGGGCGTCGTCAAGGTGGAGGAGCGGCTGGACCCGGGCGTGGTCGCCGAGCTGCGCCGGCGCGGTCACCTGGTCGAGGTGGACGGCCCGTGGTCGCTGGGCCGGCTCAGCGCGGTCGCCCGCGACGGCGGCTTCCTCAGGGCGGCGGCGAACCCGCGGGGCGCGCAGGGCTACGCGGTGGGCCGATGACGCCCGCCGACCTGGCCTTCATGGCGGGGGCGGGGCTCCTGGCCGGGGCGGTCAACGCCCTGGCCGGCGGCGGCACGCTGATCTCCTTCCCCGCCCTGGTGGCGCTGGGGTACCCGGGCGTGACCGCGTCGGTGACCAACGCGGTGGCGCTGTGGCCCGGCTACCTGGGCGGCGTGCTGGGCTACCGGGCCGAGCTGCGCGGGCAGCAGGCGAGGACGGCGGCGCTGTCGGCCGCGACGGTGCTCGGCGCGGCGGCGGGCGCGGCGATCCTGCTGCTCACGCCGGGCCAGGTGTTCGACTCGCTGGTGCCGTGGCTGGTGGCGTTCGCCAGCGTGGCGCTGCTGGCCCAGCCGTGGCTGCGGCGCAGGTTCGGCGGCGCGGCGGGCGGGCCGCCCAGCCGCCTGGTGTACGCGGGCGTGTTCCTCGGCGGCTGCTACGGCGCGTACTTCAACGGCGGGATGGGGGTGCTGCTGCTGGCGGTGCTCGGCATGTTCCTGCACGATGACCTGCACCGGGTCAACGCGGTGCGCGCGGCGCTCTCGCTGGTGATCAGCACGGTGTCGGTGGTGGCGTTCTCGCTGTTCGGTCCCGTGCAGTGGGAGGCGGTGGCCGTGGTGGCTCCGGCGAGCCTGGCGGGCGGCTTCCTCGGCACCCGCCTGGCGCGACTGCTGTCGCCGAACGTGCTGCGCGGCGTGGTCGTCGCGTTCGGTCTCGGCGTCGCCGCGGTGCTGGCGCTGCGCTGAGACCCGTGGGCATGTTCCGGCGCCCTTCGGCCTGGTCCGCGGCCAGGACGTCCGCGACGCGGGGTCAGGCGACGGTCGCCTCGATGAGGTCGTCCACCACCTCCGCCAGGTCGTGGCCCCTGGCGTGGACGCGACGCTGGCGCATCGCCCCCGAGCCCTTCCTGAGCAGGCGGTCCAGGCCCTCCTCGACGAAGCGCAGGTCACCGGCCTCGGCCAGCGCCCCCTTGACGTGCTCGAACAGGCGACCGGCCAGCACCGGCGCGGGCACCAGCCTGCCGTCCCGCACGTCGAGGCTGTCGCCGAGCAGCCCGTCGCGGGCGGCCCGCCAGTACGCGGCGCGCAGCACCTCCGACGGGATGGGCAGGCCCCGGTCGCCGCGGGTCACCGCGGCGAGCGAGGTGACGACGAGGGCCCTGATGAGGCCGATGATGGTCAGGCTGTCGGTGACGTCGAGGGGCACGTCGGCGACGCGGATCTCGACGGTCGGCAGCGTGGGCGACGGCCTGGTGTCCCAGAAGACCGTCTTGGGGTCCATGAGCGCGCCCGACTCGGCGAGCGCGCGCAGCGCCAGCTCGTACTCGGCGAACGTCGGGAAGTACGGCGGCGCGCCGGACACCGGCCACCGCCCCCAGCTGATCACCCGCCAGGACGCGTAGCCGGTGTCGCGGCCCACGAAGAACGGCGAGTTGGCGGCCAGGGCGATGAGTGTGGGCAACCACGGCCGCAGGTGGTTGCCGACGTAGACGGCGTGCTCCTCGTCCGGCACGTCCACGTGGACGTGCAGGGCGCAGATGCTGATCTCGTCCTGGAGGGCGCGGTACAGGACGCGGCCCTGCTCGTAGCGGGCGTGATCGGTGAGCGGCGGCGGCATGGCGCTCCCCAGGACGGGGATGCCGCTCGCGACGACGGCGAGCCCGCAGGAACGCGCCGCGACGGCGACGTCCTTGCGGGTCGCGCGCAGCCGCGACCCCAGTTCGGTCAGGTCGGCGGAGGGCGGGGTGCGCGCCTCCACCTGGAAACGGGTGATCTCGTGTGCCACGTCGAGCATGTCCGTCGCGGCGGCCAGGACTTCGGCCGCGCGCGGAGTCACGTGGCGGGTGCGGGGATCGACGACGAGGTACTCCTCTTCGATCCCGATCAGGGGAATCATGCCCACACACACCTCGCAGGGCGTTAAGAGAGCCTCCGTACGGTTTGTGCCCGCCGCTTGACCCTCGGAAAACCCTTCCAGGCAGGGGGGTTCAGAACTCCACGGGCCCGTAGTGCGCGTGCTCCGCCGACACCGTGAACGCCCAGTACCGGTCGCCGTACGACCAGTGCCACCACTCGGTGGGGTAGTTGACCAGGCCGGCCGGTTCCAGCGCGGCGGCCAGGATCTTGCGGTGGCCGCGGGCCTCGGCCGAGATGCCGGGCGCGGCCGTGTAGCAGGCCCCGCCGCTCTCCTCGGGGTTGTCGTTGACCTGCGTGCCCATGTCGTACTCGACGCCGTCGGGGTCGCACAGGGTGAGGTCGATCGCCGCGCCCGCCGTGTGCGGGGCGACCTCGACGGGCGAGACGTACCGGCTGGCGGCGACGTGCGCCTCCTCCGGCGAGATGCCGGGGTAGGCCTCGTGGAGCTCGGCCACGTACGCGTCGAAGATGCCGCGCTGCGTCGGGATCGGCCGGTAGCCCTCGACGAGCAGCAGGTGGTAGCCCGCGGGCAGGAGGCGCTCGGCCTGCTCCAGCCGGGTGGCGAGCCCCTCGCGCAGGTGCGCGTACGCGCCGGCGGGGTCGGCCATGCGGGTGTCGACCCGCAGCCGGCCACGCATGTCGGCCAGGGGTTCGCCGCACTCGCGCACCGGGACGGCGGCGACCCGCGGGTCGGAGATGAGCACGATGTCACTCGGAGCCTGCCACATGTGCAGTCATTCTCACACAGTGTCGGAGAAGACCTGCTCCCGGGCCTGTTCGAGGGCGGCGACGAGGGCTCCGCGCAGCACGGGGTTCCCGGCGACGCGGGTGGGGACGACGCGGGGCTGGCTGGGGCAGATCCTAGCCACCGCCTCCTCCACCTTGGCCGCCAGCCGCTCGCCTCCGGCGCGCCCGACGTCGCCGCTGAGCACGATGAGCCCGGGGTCGAGCACGACCGCGACGGCGGCCGCGCCGACGGCCAGCCGCCCGGCGACCGCGTCGAGGTACGCCGCGTCGCCGTCCCGCACCAGGTCGGCCACGGTGGCGCCGGAGGGCGCGCCGGCCAGGCCGCGCAGCGCTTCGTGGCCGACGAGGCGCTGGAAGGAGCCCGACTGCGGCTCGGAGACGTCCGACGGCAGCGGCTCGCCGGGAACCGGCAGCCAGCCGATCTCGCCCGCTCCTCCGGTGATGCCGCGGTGCAGCCGGCCGCCGAGCATGACGCCGAGGCCCTGGCCGACGCCGGCCCACATGACGACGAAGTCCTGGTGCCCGGCGGCGGCGCCGTAGCTGTGCTCGGCCAGGGCGACGAGGTTGACGTCGTTCTCGATGGTGACGGAGGGGCCGAGGGTCTGGCGCAGGCTGGCCAGCACGCCGACGTGCCAGGCGGGCAGGTCGTACGACCAGCGCACGTCGCCGCTGCCGGGATCGACGACGCCCCTGGTGCCGATGACGAAGGCCCGCAGCTGCGACAGGCCGACGTCGGCGGTCTCACAGGCGCGGGCGACGGCCGAGTGGACGGCCTTGACCGGGTCGCCGTCGTCGGGGTCGACGGTGACCTCGACGACGATGCGGCCGGTGATGTCGGCGACGGCGACGGTCAGGCCGTGGGGCAGCACCTCCAGCCCGGCGACGTACGCGCTGGAGGGCGCGACGGCGTACAGGGCGGCGTGGGGCCCCCTGCCGCCGGCCCGCTCGCCCGCCACCTCGACCAGGCCGCGCTCCTCCAGCCTGGCGAGCAGCTGCCCGGCGGTCACCTTGGACAGGCCGGTGCGTTCGCCCAGCTCGGCCCGCGTGAGCGGGCCGTCGGCGAGGAGGAGTTCGAGTGCCGCACGGTCGTTCAACCGGCGCAGCAGCCTGGGGGTTCCCGGGCTCCGGCTCATCGTCGCGCCCCCTCTGGTCCGGATCGCTCGTCACGATCGGCTAACGAGCGTTTCTTTTAAGAAAGTTTCTTGTTAGTTTAGCACCAGCCGTTCGGCATTGACGATCAGCCTGGTGCGGACCGTAGGCCAGCACCCGGGAAGGGAGAATCCTGTGAGGATCGCGAAGATCACAGCCACTACGGTCACCACGGCCGCACTGGCCCTGGGCGTGGCCGCCTGTGGCTCCGGCGAGACCCCCAAGGAGACGCCGAGCGCGGCCGCGTCCGCCTCCGCGACCGGCCCCAAGTACGCGGGCAAGGAGCTGACCTTCTGGCGGCTCGGTGACAGCAACCCCGCCGCGCAGAAGTACACCGACGAGCTGGTCGCCGCCTTCGAGCAGCAGACCGGCGCCAAGGTGAAGGTCGAGTGGATCCCCTGGCCGCAGGTCAACGACAAGTTCACCGCCGCCGCGGCCGGCGGCACCGGCCCCGACGCCACCGAGATCGGCAACGACCAGGTGCCGCTGTGGCAGAGTCAGGAGGCGCTGGAGCCGATCAGCGACATCGTCTCCTCCGGCGACCAGGCCCAGATCCCCAAGAACCTCCTGGGGCTGGAGACCATCGACGGCGAGACCTACGCCGTGCCGTGGGGCGGCGGCACCCGCGCCGTCCTCTACCGGGCCGACTGGTTCAAGGAGCTGAAGATCGACGTCCCCAAGAGCTGGGACGAGCTCGTGGCCGCGGCCAAGAAGATCCAGGAGAAGAAGGGCAAGGACGTCGACGGCTTCGCCTTCAACGGCGGCTCCGACGCCAACCACCTGCTCGGCTCGCTCATCTGGACCGCCGGCGGCGACTACGCCGTCAAGGAGGGCGACAAGTGGGTCGGCAAGCTGACCGACCCCGCCTTCAAGGAGGGCTTCGCGCAGTACACCTCCCTGGTGACCGACGGCCTGTCCAGCAAGTCGCGGCTCAACCAGAACAGCACCGACATCCGCACCCGCTTCTCCAACAACAAGGTCGGCATGTACCTCACCGCCTCGTGGGACCTCGCGGCCATCGAGGAGGAGAGCAAGGGCAAGCTCAAGGGTGACAAGCTCGCCTTCTTCCCGCTCCCCGCCAAGAGCGGCGGCGAGGCGCAGGCCTTCCTCGGCGGCAACGACATCGCCGTCTGGGGCAGCGCCAAGGAGAAGGAGCTGGCCAAGGAGTTCGTGAAGCTGGCCTCCGGCAAGGAGTGGGGCGTCAAGTACGCCACCGACGGCGGTCTGCTCCCCGTCTACCCCGACGCGCTCGCCAAGCTGGCCGAGGACCCGGCCCAGGCGCCGTTCGCCGCCGCCTTCGCCAAGGCCAAGGCGTTCCCCGCCGACCCCCAGTGGACCGAGGCCAACGAGACCAAGGCCGTGCTGCAGAACGCCGCCCGCAAGGTCATCGAGGGCAAGGCGTCGGCCGACGAGGCGCTGGGCGCGGCCAACAAGGAACTCGAAGACATCCTCAACGCCTCCTGAGCCCTGATGACGAACACGTCAACGCTCGCCCGGGACGGAGGCCGCCGCGCCTCCGCCCCGGGCCGTCGCCGCGCCGACCGCCCGGTCAGGCGCACCCGCCTGCCGGTCTGGTCCATCCCGTACATCCTGCTCATCCCGGGCCTGGTCGTGATCGGGGCCCTGCTGCTCTACCCGATGGTCCAGGTGGGGATCATGGCCTTCCAGAAGGTCGGCCTCGTCCAGATCAGCGGGAAGAAGCCGGCCACCTGGGTCGGCACGGAGAACTTCGAGAAGATCTTCGACAACGAGATCTTCTGGTCCGCGCTGCGCAACACCGTCGTCTTCGCCGTCATCGCCGTGTCGCTCACGCTGATCGTCGGCACCGCCGTCGGCGTCCTGCTCAACAAGCTGGGCAGGAAGATGTCCACGTTCGTCGTCGTCGGCATCATGTTCGCCTGGGCGGTGCCGCCGGTGGCGCAGGGCATCATCTGGCGCTGGCTGTTCGACGCCGAGGCAGGCGTCATCAACTGGGCGCTGAACCTGCTCCCCGACTGGCTGTCGTCCGCGCTCTTCGGCCGCGCGACCTGGACCGACGAGCCGTGGCTCAACGACGCCTGGTCCATCTACATGGTGCTGATCATCACGGTGGTGTGGGCGAGCTTCCCGTTCATCGCCGTGTCGGTGCTGGCCGGACTCCGCGGCATCCCCGCCGAGCTGTACGAGGCGGCCAAGGTGGACGGCTCCTCGGCCTGGCGGACCTTCTGGAAGATCACCTTCCCGCTGCTCAAGCCGGTGTTCGCCGTGCTGACCGTCCTGTCGATCATCTGGGACTTCAAGGTCTTCAGCCAGCTGTACGTCCTCATGGGCGGCCCCGCCAACCGCGAGGCGTTCAACCTGTCGATCTTCTCCTACGCCGAGGCGTTCCGCTCGCCGCCCAAGATGGGCTCGGGCGCGGCCATCGCCGTGGTGCTGACGGTCATCCTGCTCGTCGTCACCGCCGTGTACGTCAGGCAGCTCGTCAAGCAGGAGGAGATGTGATGAGCCCGCTGGCCCGCAGGCGGCTCGGCAAGGTCCTGCTCAACGCCGCCGGCGTCGCCGTGTTCCTCTTCGCGATCTTCCCGGTGTACTGGATGGTCGCGACCGCGTTCAAGGCGAACGACCAGATCTTCACCACCAGCTTCATCCCGTTCCCCACGCACTTCACCTTCGAGCACGTCGACCGCGTGCTCAGCGAGGGCGTGGCCGGGCACTCGATCTGGCTCTACCTGCGCAACAGCGCGGTCGTCGCGCTCGGCACGGTGCTCGTGGGCGCGGTCTTCTCGCTGCTCGCGGCCACCGCCGTCGCCCGCTTCCGGTTCAAGGGACGCACCGGGTTCCTGATCGTGCTGCTGATCGCGCAGATGATCCCGTCCGAGGCGCTGCTGATCCCGCTGTTCCTCAGCGTCAAGCGGCTCGGCCTGTACGACCAGCTCCTCGGGCTGATCGTGGTGAACGTGGGGCTCACGCTGCCGTTCGGCATCTGGATGCTGCGCACGTTCGTCGCCGCCGTGCCGAGGTCGCTGGAGGAGGCGGCCTGGATCGACGGCGCCGGACGGTTCACCACGTTCTGGCGGGTGCTGTTCCCGCTCGTCGCCCCCGGCCTGGTGGCGACCAGCATCTTCTCGTTCATCACCGCGTGGAACGAGCTGATCTTCGCGCTGGTCCTCATGAACGACTCCGGCGGCTACACCATGCCCGTCGCCCTGCAGTACTTCTTCGGGCAGCGCGGCACCGACTGGGGCGCCATCATGGCCAGCTCGACGATGATGACGATCCCGGTCGTCGTCTTCTTCCTCCTCGTGCAGCGCCGCATGGTGTCCGGCCTCGTGGCCGGCGCCGTGAAGGGCTGACCTCCACGGCTTCGCGGGCACGGCGCGCCACCGGGCACGCCGTCGCCCCGCCGTGCCCATCTTCGACAGATTTCATCAAATGAGGAGCCATGAGTCAGAGTGATCGGGGGCTGCGCCGTCTCGCGGCCGGCACACTGCTCGTCGCCTTCCAGGGCACCACGGCGCCCGACTGGGTGTCGCGCGAGCTGGAACAGGGCCTGGGCGGCGTCACGCTCTTCGGCTTCAACGTCCACGGGCCGGACCAGATGCGGGCGCTCACCACGGCGCTGCGCGCCGCCGGCGAGCCCGTCATCTCGCTGGACGAGGAGGGCGGCGACGTCACCCGCCTGGCCTACCACGTCGGCAGCCCGTACCCGGGCAACGCCGCGCTGGGGACCGTGGACGACGTCGAGCTGACCCGCCGCGTCTACCGGGCGATCGGCTCCGACCTCGCCGCCTGCGGCGTCAACCTCGACATGGCGCCGAGCGCCGACGTCAACACCGAGGCCGACAACCCGGTGATCGGCACGAGGTCGTTCGGCGCCGACGCGGAGCTGGTCTCCCGGCACACGGTGGCCGCCGTGGAGGGGCTGCAGTCGGTGCGGGTGGCCGCCTGCGTCAAGCACTTCCCGGGGCACGGCGCCACCCGCGTCGACTCCCACCTGGCCGTCCCGGTGGTGGACGTGAGCGTGGAGGTGCTGCGCGAGCGCGAGCTCGCGCCGTTCCGCGCCGCGATCGGCGCGGGCGCGCGCTCGGTGATGACGGCGCACGTCGCCGTGCCGGCGGTGACGGGCGACACGCCGGCGACCCTGTCGCCCGCCGCGCTGACCGGGCTCCTCAGGGGCGAGCTCGGTTACGACGGCGTCGTCATCACCGACGCGCTCGACATGCACGCCATCACCAAGAGCGTGGGCCTGGCGGGGGGCGCCGTGCTCTCGCTCGCCGCCGGGTCGGACCTGCTCTGCCTGGGCCCGCTGCCGTCGTACGACGACGTCACGCACCTCGTCGCGGAGATCGTCGCGGCGGTGCGCGACGGCCGCCTGCCGCTGTCGCGGCTGGAGGAGGCCGCGGCCCGGGTGGAGGCGCTGCGGGCCTGGTTCGGCGCGCCCGCCGACGCCGCCGACGACCTGGCCACGATCGGTCTGGACGCCGCCCGCCGCGCCGTGCGGCTGACCGGCGAGCCCCGGCCGCTCGTCGAGCCGCTGGTGATCGAGGTGGACACCCCGCCGACGCTCGCCGTGGGCGACGTGCCGTGGGGCGTCGGGCCGTGGCTGCCCGACGCCGAGATCGTGCGCGTCGGGCCCGCCGCCGCCGACGCCGCGGCACTGCTGGCCAGGGCCGAGAACCGGTCCCTGGTGGTGGTGGTCAAGGACGCGCACCGGCACGAGGCCAGCCAGAAGCTGGTCTCGTCGCTGGTGGCGGCGCGGCCCGACACGACGGTGATCGAGATGGGGCTGCCGGTGTGGCAGCCGGGCAGCGCCGCCTACATCGCCACGTACGGCGCCGCGAGGGCCAACGCGCAGGCGGCCGTGGAGCTGCTCACGCCGCTCACCCCGCTCGCCGGGTGAACGACGGGGCCCGCCCCGCTCGCCGGGTGAGCGCTCACGCGCTGAGCAGTTCCTCCCGGGCCTGGTCGAGCGCGGCCAGCACGGCGCCGCGCAGCACCGGGTTGCGGTCGGTCACCGTCGTGGTGACCACCTGGGGACGCACGGGGCAGATGCACGCGACGGCTTCCTCCACGCGGGAGGTCAGCGCACTGCCCCCGGCGTGACCGACCTCCCCGGCCAGCACCACCAGGCCGGGGTCGAGGATCACGCACACCGCGGCCACGCCGAGGGCCAGCCGCTGCGCGATCTCGTCGAGCAGCGGCTCGCCCCGCGCCCCCGCGGCGACGGCCACCTCGACGCCCTCGCCCGCGCCGCCCACCGCGAAGCCGTGGCTGCGCGCCAGCTCGGCCACCGCCTCGGCGCTCACCAGCGACTGCAGACCCCCGGCCAGCGACGGCAGCCGTCCGGGCGGGGTGCGGATGTCCTCGGGCAGCGGCACGCCGGGCACCGGCAGGTAGCCGATCTCGCCGGCGCTGCCCGAACGGCCCCTGTGCAGTCTGCCGCCCAGCATGACCGCCAGGCCGAGGCCGCGGCTGGCCCACAGCAGCACGAAGTCGTCGACGCCGTGGGCGGCGCCGTCGGCCCGCTCGGCGATGGCGGCGAGGTTCACGTCGTTCTCGATCGTGACCTCGCGCCTGAGGTCGGCGGCGAGCGCCTCGTGGATGCCCTCGTGCCAGCCCGGCAGGTCGAAGGAGAAGCGCACGTCGCCGCTGCGCGGATCGACCACGCCGGGGGTGCCGATGACGATGCCGCGCAGCCTGGCCAGACCGACCTTGGCGCTGCGGCACGCCTTGGCGATCGCGTCGTGCACGGCGGAGACGGGGTCGGGGTGGGCCTGCGGGTCGACGGTGACCTCGGAGATGGTGCGGCCGTGGATGTCGGCCACCGCCGTGGAGATCAGCTCGGGGCCCACCTCCAGCCCGGCCACGTACGCGCTGGAGGGGATCACGGAGTAGAGCGCCGCGTTGGGGCCGCGCCCTCCGGCCTGGGCGCCGACCACCTCGACGAGGCCGCGCTCCTCCAGCCTGGCCAGCGTCTGCGACGCCGTGACCTTGGACAGCCCGGTCAGGTCGCCGATCTGGCCGCGCGTCATGGGCCCGGTGGCGAGCAGCAGCTCCAGTGCGGCCCGGTCGTTGATCTCCCTGAGCAGTCTGGGCACACCAGGGCGTCGCTCCACGCTGAATCCCACCGTCTATTCGAAAAGGTTGTTAGAAGTTTAGCGCTCCAGGCTTGCGGATCACCGCCGGTGAACACGAGGATGGCTCATGACCATCCCCCGAGGTCACGCCGTCATGCTCGCGATCGGCGTCATGCTGCTCCTCGACGTCCTGCGCGTCTTCCTGCCGTCGCTCATCACCCTGTTCGGCCGCGCGGGCGAGACCCCTCCCGAGCTGATGGGCCTCTACGCCGCCGCCTGGTTCGTCCTGCCGTTCCTCGCCCTGCTCGTGAAGCCGGGGCGGGCGCTCGCGGCCGGGGCGGCGGGGCTGGTGCTCGCGCGGCTGCTGCTGCAGGCGGGCGTCGCCCAGCTCCACGTCGCCGCCGCCGGGGTGAGCGCCGGCCTGGTCCTCCTGTACGGGTGCGCCCGCACGCTGCCGCGCGCCGCCGTGCTCCCCGGGCTCATGGGCGGCCTCGCCGCCTCGTCGGCCGTGCACTTCCTGCTCGACGGGGTGGACCTGGTGTGGCGGGACGGCCCCCTGCCGTGGCTGGGCGCCCTGGCGCTGTGCGGCGCGTTCCTCCTGCAGGTGCGCCCGGGCGACGCGCGGGACCTCGCACCCTCGTCGGCGTGGTTCCTGGCCGGTCCTGTGACGATGCTCGTCTGCATGGCCTCCACGGGGTGGACCAAGCCCGCCGAGGGACCGGCCGGCGCGTGGGAGGGCGTGCTGGGCGTGGGCCTCGTGCTGCTGGCGCTGACGGCGGCGACGGCGCTGTCGGCCGGACCCGGCCAGCCGCGGGTCCTGCACACCGCGTGGTCGGTCCTGACGGTCGTCTTCGCGGTGCTGTTCACGCTGCCGTCCTGGTCGGGGAACGGCTCCGTCGCGGCCATGCTGATCCTGGGCACCGGCTCGGTCCTGCCCGCCGCCGCCCGTCCCGCCGCCCGCCCCGGCAGTGCCCGGCGCCCCGGCCTGGCCGTGCTCTGCGGCATGCTCGTCTTCCTCGTCGCGGTCTTCCTGTACTACGCCGCGTACGACACGGATCTCGGCTTCCCCAACGGCCTCGTCGTGATCGGCGTGGCCGTGCTGGTCACAGGGACGTCGCTCGCGGCGGCCCTGCGGCGCGGCGTCCCGCCCGCCGCGCCGCCCGGCAGGAGGCCGTGGCGCCTGCCCGCCGCCGCCCTCGCCGTGTCCGCGCTGGCGGCAGGGCTCGCGTACCGGCCCGCTCCCCCGGTCCGCGCCGCCTCCGGCGACACGATCAGGCTGATCACGTACAACATCCGGATGGGCTTCGGCCTGGACGGGCGGCTCTCGCTCGACGCGATCGCCTCCTGGGCCGCCGCGCAGCGGCCGGACGTGGTGCTGCTCAGCGAGGTGGACCGCGGCTGGCTGCTGAACGGCGGGCACGACGACCTGGCCAGGATCGCCCGCGGCCTCGGCATGCGCTACCACTTCGCCCCGGCGGCCGACAGCCTCTGGGGCGACGCGCTGCTCACCGACCTGCCCGTGAAGAGCGTCCACTCGCACGAGCTGGGCCGGCACGGCTACCCGACGGGCGCCCAGGCCCAGGCGATCGTCCTCGACGTGGGCGGCAGGGAGCTCGGCATCGTCAACACCCACCTGCAGTCGCCGCCCGGCCAGGCCGCCGAGGCGGCGGCCATCGCGCGCGGCCTGGCCGCCGGGCTCCCCGCCGAGCAGGCGGACCGGCCGGACGAGGCCGCACCGGGGGCCCGGCGCCGCCCGGTGCTCCTCGCGGGCGACCTCAACACCCGGCCTGGCGACCCGGAGATGGCCGTGCTGGAGTCGGCGGGCCTGCGCGACCCGCTGGTCGCGCTCGGCGATCCCCCGACCTCCCCCGCCGACGCGCCGTCGGAGCGGATCGACCACGTACTGATCGGCGAGGGGCTGACCGCGGTTTCCGCGCAGGCGCCACGCCTGCCGTATTCGGATCACCTGCCCGTTCTGACGACCTTGCGCCTAACCAGTCTTGACCAGGAGGGATAATCGAGAACATGCGCCTTTCCGCTCGTGTCGACTACGCCCTCCGTGCCGCCGCCGAACTCGCAGCCGCCGGTGCCGGCCCGACCACCGTGGGCGAGCTCGCCAAAGAGCAGGACATGCCGCCCAAGTACCTCGAGAACATCCTGCTGCAGATGCGCCGCGCCGGCCTCGTCCGCGGGCAGCGCGGCCCCGAGGGCGGCTACGTGCTGGCCAGGCCGGCGTCGAACATCTCACTCGCCGACGTGATCAGGGCCGTCGACGGCCCGCTGGCGAACGTGCGGGGCGAGCGCCCCGAGCACGTCGGCTACCGCGGCCCCGCCGAGTCGCTGCAGCAGGTCTGGATCGCCCTGCGCGCCACCGAGCGCGCCATCCTGGAGGAGGTCACGCTGGAGCACGTCGCGTCCGGGGAACTGCCCGAGCGCGTCCGCGAGCTCGCCTCCGACCCCGCCGCCTGGGACTGACCCCCGGTCACCGCCCCTCCGCCGGGGTGGCGGAGGCCCGCGCCGCCTCCCCGGCGGCGCACCTGCGGGCCAGCCAGAACAGCGCGAGCGCCACCAGCTCGCACACCGCCGCCGCGGGCGCCAGCAGCCCGCTGCCGTACGCCTCCAGGACGATCCCGCCGAGCGCGCCGCCTCCGGACACCCCGACGTAGACGGCGCTGCTGTTCAGCGCGAGCGCCTGCGGCCCGGCCTGGCCCGCCAGGGCGAGCAGTCGCGTCTGGGCGGGAGGCGGGATCCACCACGACAGCGCCGCCCAGGCCAGGAGCAGCGGCATCAGGGCGGCCAGCGCGACGGGCCGCAGCGCCCAGCAGGCCGTGAACGCCGCCATCGAGGCGGCGAACCCGCACACGCCGGCGATGAGCGCCCGGTCGGCGCCCCACCGGTCGGCGGCGCGTCCGCCGAGCTGCCCGCCCGCGAGCCCGGCCAGGCCCGCCATCGCGAACACCCAGCCCAGCTCCGCCGGCCCCGCCCCGGCCAGATCGCGCAGGAACGGCGCGAGGTAGGTCAGCACCGTCATGCTCCCGAGCACGATCGCGGTGATCCCGAGCAGGCCCAGCAGCACCTGGGCGCGGGCCAGCGGCGCCAGCCTCTCGCGCAGCGGCAGGGCGGGGACGGGCGGCGGCTCGGGCAGCGTGGCGCGTACCCAGACGAGCGCGACCAGCCCCAGCGCCGCGCCCAGGCCGAACGTGGCCCGCCAGCCGAAGGCGCCGCCCACCCAGGTGCCGACGGGCACGCCCAGCGTCAGCGACGCGGTCAGCCCGCCCATGACCAGCGCCAGGTAGCGTCCCCGCCGCCCTTCCGGGGCCAGGGCGGTCGTCACGGCGTACGCCGCGGGCACGGCGGCCGCGGCGGCGAGGGCCGCCAGCACGCGCAGCCCCATGAGCACCGCGTACGACCCGGCGAACGCGGCGCAGAGGTTGGCGGCGGTGAACGCCACGAGCGCCCAGGTGAACAGCCGCCGGCGCGGCCAGTGGGCGGCCACCACGGACGCCACCGGCGCGGCCAGCGCGAACACCAGGGAGAAGACGGTCACGAGCTGCCCGCCTGCCGCCTCGCCGACCCTCAGCCCGGCGGAGACGGCGGGCAGCACGCCCGCGATCATGTAGTCGTCGGTGGCGAACGCGAACGCGGTGAACACCAGCGCCGCCAGCCAGGCCGGCCGTCGTCTCACGGGCACAGCGATCCCCTCATATAAAGGTAACAGTCGTTTCCCATATAAGGTAACAGTCGTCACCCGAATGACGTCAAAGGGATTTCGATGGCCAGGACCGCCGACCCGCAGCGCCGCACCGAACTCCTCGACCAGATCGTCGACTACCTCGCCCACCACGGCCTGTCGGCGCTGTCGATGCGGCCCCTGGCCGAGCATCTCGGCAAGTCCACGCGGGTGCTGACGCACCACTTCGCCGACAAGGAGGAACTCCTCTCGGCCGCGATGGAGCGCCTCGACGAGCGCCACCGCGCCTGGCTGCGCTCCCTGCCCGGCTGGACCGGCTCCGACAGCGTCGGCACGATCGTCCGCCGCACCTGGGACTGGCAGCTCCAGGAGGAGAACCTGCCGATCGCGCGGCTCATCCACGAGATCGAGGGGCTGGCCGCCGGGGGCCGGCTCGCCGGGCACGTCCCGCGGCTGCTGGCCCACCGCTCGGCGTTCGTCTCCGAACTGCTGCGCGAACGCGGCGTCCCGGAGGCCGAGGCGCTGACGATCTCCACGCTGACCAACTCGGCGTACACCGGGCTGCAGATCGACTACCTGACCACCGGCGACCGCGACCGCGCCGAGGCCGCGCTGGACCGCCTGTGCGCGCTCGTCGACGCCTGGGTCGACGCCTGGGTCGACGCCCGGGTCGACGCCCGCGCCGCCGCCGGGAGCACGCGGGAGGATTCCTAGACTGGGATCATGCCCGAAGGCGACGCCGTCCACCGCACCGCCGCGCGCCTGCGCCGGGCGCTCGACGGCCGCGTGCTCACCCGGTCCGACTTCCGCGTGCCCCGCCACGCCACCGCCGACCTGACCGGCCGCACGGTGCTCACCACCGTGTCACGCGGCAAGCACCTGCTCACGCGCGTCGAGGGCGGGCTGACCGTGCACACGCACCTGCGGATGGACGGCAGCTGGCAGATCGCGCCCGCGGGACGCCGCCTGCCTCCCGGGGACCAGGTCAGGCTGGTCCTCGCCAACGAGCAGTGGCAGGCCGTCGGAGTACGGCTCGGCGTGGTCGATCTCGTCGGGACCGGTGAGGAGGAGCGCCTGGTCGGCCACCTGGGGCCCGACCTGCTGGGCGAGGACTGGGACGCGGACGAGGCCGTGCGGCGGCTGCGCGAGGCCCCCGGACGGACCATCGGGGAGGCGCTGCTCGACCAGCGCAACCTTGCGGGGATCGGCACGATCTACCGCGCGGAGACGCTGTTCCTGCGCGGGGTCTGGCCGTGGAGGAGAGTCGGGGAGATCGAGGATCTGCACGCGCTGGTGTCGCTGGCCCACCGGCTGCTCGACGCCAACAAGGAGCATGCGGGCACGGTGACCACAGGTGATCGCCGCCCGGCGCACCAGACCTGGGTCTACGGCAGGGTGGGAAGACCCTGTCGCCGTTGCGGCACCCGCATCAGCCGCGGTGAGATGGGGGCACGCCCACAGGAGCGGCTGATCCTGTGGTGTGGTGGCTGCCAGCCGCGCTAGGCGGCCACCATGTCCTTGACTTCGGGGAAGACGGACTCGGAGATCGGCCCTGGCACCGACTCGGCAAGGGGGAGACGCTCACGCTCGGGCACGTCGGCGAGAACCGGCGCGGCCTGGAGCTCGGCCAGCGCGAACTGGTCGGACACCTCACGCAGCACCTGGGACAGCGGCACGCCGAGGGCACCGCAGATGGACGCCAGCAGCTCGGACGAGGCCTCCTTCTGGCCGCGTTCGACCTCCGACAGGTAGCCCAGCGAGACACGCGCCAGCGTGGACACCTCTCGCAGTGTGCGCCCCTGCCGCACCCGCAGCCGCCTCAGCACGTCGCCGAGCAGCTGACGCAGCAGAATCATCTGTCGCTCCCTCCCCGGCGTGGATGGCTTCACCACGCCCCGCGCGATCGGATCGTGCCGCACCTTGGTCTTCTTTGCTTCGTACATACTCCTCGCCGTCATCGCCGGGCGTCGCAGCCCCTGGTCCGCCGCGCGTGGATCGTCGCGTGACTCATGCGGCCCGCCGGCCGGGCGCTCGCTGCTTCTTGGCTCACGGACCTCACTCACAGCTCCACCGTACCCGCATCCACCGACACCGCGTCAGACCGTGCTTCGCATGTTCGCTGGGGACGTAACACAGTAATCATCCGAAATGTTCCCCTATGTTCTCCTTGAGCACACCTGCAAGGAGATCGATAGCCTCGTCCACCGTCTCTACCCGGATCCGCTCACGCGACCCCTGCAATCTCACATGCCGGGACCAGATCCGCTCCCCCGGCCCTGAGACGGCGATGTAGACGGTTCCGACCGGTTTGCCGTCCTGCGGGTCGGGGCCCGCCACGCCCGTCACGGCCACCGCGTAGTCGGCCCCGCACACCCGCGCCGCACCGGCGGCCATCGCCGCCGCCACGTCAGGGTGAACCGCGCCCTCCCGCTCCAGCAGGTCGCCCGGCACCCCGAGCAGGTCGCGCTTGAGATCGGTCGCGTACGAGACCACGCCGCCCCTGAACGCCTTGGACGAACCGGGCACAGAGGTGAAGGCGGCCCCCAGGAGCCCGCCCGTCAGCGACTCGGCGACCGCCAGCGTGGCGCCCCGCCGCACCAGCGACCCGACGACCTCCGCCACGTTCACCATGATCACTCCCCGCGCGCCTGCCTGGCCACACCACGCAGCTTGACTCCCCGGACCACGTAGTCGACGCCCGTGCCCACGGTGACGACCACGGCCGCGCCCATCACCACCCACCGCACGGGAGGCGGCACCCCCGGCAGGATGTACAGCACGATCGCGGCGATCTGCAGGACCGTCTTCACCTTGCCGCCGTAGCTGGCCGGGATGACCGCGTGCCGCAGCAGCACCAGACGCAGCACCGTGATGCCCAGCTCGCGCCCGAGGATCACCGCCGTGACCCACCACGGCAGCTCGTCCAGGACGGACAGGCAGACCAGGGCCGCCCCCGTGAGCGCCTTGTCGGCGATCGGGTCGGCGATCTTGCCGAAGTCGGTGATGAGTCCGTACCGCCTGGCCAGCTCGCCGTCGAGGTGGTCGGTGAGCGACGCCACCGCGAACACCGCCAGGGCGGCCAGCCGCCAGCCCGTGCCCGGCAGGAGCAGGCACACGACGAAGAAGGGGACGAGCGCCAACCGGAGGACCGTGAGGACGTTGGCGATGTTCCACGGGCTTACCACGCGGCGCTCGTCCCTCGTCATGGGCCGGCCTTGATGCGCGCGATCAGATCGACCCCCTCGGCGTCGACGACCACCGCGCGCACGATCTGCCCTCTGACCAGGCCGATGCCCTGGACCGTGACCGAACCGTCGACCTCGGGCCCCTGGTGCGCGGCCCGGCCCTCGTAGCCGCCGTCGCCCAGGTCGTCGTCGATCAGCACGTCGACCTCGGTGCCGATGCGCTCCTCCGCGCGCTGCGCGGTCAGCTCCTCGGCCAGCTCCGTGAGCACGCGCACGCGCTCGTCGACGACGTCCTGGCCGAGCTTGCCAGGCAGGCCCGCGGCCTCGGTGCCGTCCTCGTCGGAGTAGCCGAACACGCCGATGACGTCGAGCCTGGCCTGCTCCAGGAAGCCGACCAGCTCCGCGAACTCCTCCTCGGTCTCGCCGGGGAAGCCCACGATGAAGTTGGAGCGCACGCCCGCCTCCGGGGCGCGCTCGCGGATGGTCTCCAGCAGCCCGAGGAAGCGCTCGGGGTCGCCGAAGCGGCGCATCCTGCGCAGCACGCCGTTGCTGGCGTGCTGGAACGACAGGTCGAAGTAGGGCGCCACGCCCTCGGTGCCGGTGATCACGTCGATCAGGCCGGGGCGCAGCTCGGCCGGCTGCAGGTAGCTGACCCGCACCCGCTCGACGCCCTCGACGGCGGCGAGCTGCGGCAGCAGCTTCTCCAGCGCCCTGAGGTCGCCGAGGTCCTTGCCGTAGGAGGTGGAGTTCTCGCTCACGAGGACCAGCTCGCGCACCCCGCGGTGGGCGAGCCAGTCGGCCTCGGCCAGCAGCTCGGCCGGGTCGCGCGAGACGTACGCGCCGCGGAAGGCCGGGATGGCGCAGAACGTGCAGCGCCGATCGCAGCCGGAGGCCAGCTTCAGCGACGCGACCGGGCTCTCGTCGAGCCGCTTGCGCAGCACGCGCGGCCCGCTGGCGGGCGCGAGCCCGTCGGGCAGGTCGCCGTGGCCGGGGATGGCCCCGCGCGGCGCGGCGGCGCGCTCCACGGGCGAGATGGGCAGCAGGGTGCGGCGGTCGCGCGGCGTGTGCGGCGTCAGCCTGCGGCCGGCCAGCACGTCGTCGAGCCGGCCGCCGATGTCGGCGTAGTCGTCGAACGACAGGACGGCGCTGGCCTCGGGCAGCGCGTCGGCCAGCTCGTTGCCGTAGCGCTCGGCCATGCAGCCCGCGGCCACCACCTTCGCGCCCGAGTCGGAGGCGGCCAGCAGCGTGTCGATGGAATCTTTCTTGGCCGAGTCGATGAAGCCACACGTGTTGACGACGACGACCTCGGGGTCGTCGTCGTCGAGCTGCCAGCCGGCAGCCTCAAGTCGCGCGGCCAGCTCCTCGGAGTCGACCTCGTTGCGCGCGCAGCCCAGGGTGATCAGCGATGCGGTTCGGCGGGATGACATGGTGAACACTACGGTATCGGGAGTTGGCCACCACCCGATGCACCGCCCACCACACTTAGGGCGCCGAGACCCCGTACGTGCGCCTGATGATCTCGCCCCGGTCGCCCGGCTTGCCCATGTCCTTGCCGTTGACCTGCACCGACACCGCCCCGGCGTCACCGAAGAGCAGGGCGACCTCTCTTTGCGCCCGCCACGTCGAGACCGTGCCCGCCTTCAGGTCGCCGGCGAACAGCGGGCGCCCGTCGGCGTCGCGCACGTGGACGTACGAGGTGCGCTTGGCCTTGACCCGCACCACCACCTGGCGGGGCCCGGCCTGACCGGCCGCCGCCGGACGGCGCTTGGTCTCCTTCGCCGGGTGCTTCCGCGGCACCTCGGGCACCGCCGGCACCGGCTCGACGTCGGCCGTGCGCACCTGGTCGCTGGCGCCGCCGAACACCCGCACCAGGCCGATCACGACCACGACGGCCAGCGCCGCGACGAGCGCCATCGACCAGTTCGGGCCGCGCCGCTCGCGCATGGTGACCCTGCGGTCGGCCTGGAACACCGACGCCGCCCGCACCGGCTGCGGCGCGCCGCCGTGCTGCTGGTCGTACAGATGCACGAGGGCGTCGGGATCGAGCCCGACGGCCTTGGCGACGGCCTTGACGTGCCCCCGCGCGTAGAAGTCGCCTCCGCACTCCTCGTAGTCGTCCTGCTCCAGCCGATGGATGATCGGCTCACGGATCCGGGTGGCCGCGCTGACCTGCGCGACCGACAGCCCCGCCGCCTCTCTGGCGGACCGCAGCATGCCCCCGATGCTCTGCTCCTGCACAGCGAACGCCTCCCCACCACGACGTTGCGTAGTGGTTCATATTCAACCAGTTAATGCATCGGAGGCGTGCATTGGGGTCATTCGCCACGCAGGTCGGCCAGCAACCCCGGCAGGTCGTCGGGTTTCACGAGCACCTCGCGCGCCTTCGAACCCTCGCTCGGGCCGACCACGTTGCGGCTCTCCAGGAGGTCCATGAGGCGGCCCGCCTTGGCGAAGCCGACGCGCAGCTTGCGCTGGAGCATCGACGTCGAGCCGAACTGGGTGGTCACGATCAGCTCGGCGGCCTGGACGAGCAGGTCGAGGTCGTCGCCGATGTCGTCGTCGATCTCCCGCTTGACCGGCGCGGCGGCGACGTCCTCGCGGTACTCGACCGCCATCTGGGCCTTGCAGTGCGCGACGATCTCGGCGATCTCCTTCTCCGAGACGAACGCGTTCTGGATGCGCATGGGCTTGCTCGCGCCCATGGGCAGGAACAGCGCGTCGCCCTGGCCGACGAGCTTGTCGGCGCCCGGCTGGTCGAGGATGACCCGCGAGTCGGTGAGGCTGGAGACGGCGAACGCGAGCCTGGAGGGCACGTTCGCCTTGATCAGGCCGGTGACGACGTCCACGGACGGCCGCTGGGTGGCGATCACCAGGTGGATGCCGGCGGCGCGGGCGAGCTGGGTGATGCGGACGATGGAGTCCTCGACGTCGCGCGGGGCGACCATCATGAGGTCGGCCAGCTCGTCCACGATCACCAGCAGGTACGGGTAGGGCTGGTAGACGCGCTCGCTGCCGGGCGGCGGCTGCAGCTTGCCCGCCCGCACGGCCTTGTTGAACTCGTCGACGTGGCGGAAGCCGGAGGCGGCCAGGTCGTCGTAGCGGCGGTCCATCTCGCCCACGACCCACTCCAGGGCCTCGGCGGCCTTCTTCGGGTTCGTGATGATCGGCGTGATGAGGTGCGGGATGCCCTCGTAGACCGACAGCTCAACGCGCTTGGGGTCGACCAGCACCATGCGCACCTCGTCGGGCGTGGCGCGCATGAGGATCGAGGTGATCAGGCCGTTGACGCAGACGGACTTGCCCGCGCCGGTGGCGCCCGCGATGAGCAGGTGGGGCATCTTGGCGAGGTTGGCCACGATGGTGCGGCCCTCGACGTCCTTGCCCAGGCCGACGATCATCGGGTGGTGGTCGGCCTGCGCCACCTGGGCGCGCAGGACGTCGCCCAGTGCCACGAGGTCCTTGTCGGCGTTGGGGATCTCCACCCCGATGGCCGACTTACCCGGAATGGGCGACAGGATCCGGACATCTGCCGACTTGACGGCGTACGCGATGTTCTTCGTGAGCGCCGTGACCTTCTCGACCTTGACCGCCGGGCCCAGCTCGATCTCGTACCTGGTGACCGTCGGCCCGCGGGTGAACCCGATCACCTGGGCGTCGATGGAGAACTGCTCCAGCACGCTGGTGAGGGCGTTGACCACGGTGGCGTTCGCCTTGGTCTGCGGCTTGGGCGGCGTGCCCTGCTTGAGCAGCTGCAGGTCGGGCACGCTGTACGGCCCCGCCTGCGGCGACAGCACGAGCTGCTCCACCTTGCGGGGCGCGGGCGTCGGCAGCGGCGGCTCAGGACGCCGCTCGGCCACGGCGGGCGGCTCCTCCTCGACCAGCCCCGGCACGATCTCCGGCGAGTGGTCGGCCTGCTTCTCCTGCTCCGACAGCACCGGCGTGTCGTACGGCTTGACCGTCTCGCCCGGCTCGCCGTTCTCGGGCTTCTTCTGCCTGGGCCGCTTCCTGGCAGGGGGGCGCGGCGAGGGGTCGGCGTGCCGCTCGAACAGCATGTGCCGCAGCTCGGCCAGCCGCTCGGGGATGCGGTGCACCGGCGTGGCCGTGATCACCAGGATGCCGAAGCCCGACAGGAGCAGCAGCAGCGGGATGGTGATCCAGGGCGGCAGGATGCTCATGGGCGGCGCCGACACGACGAACCCGACCATGCCGCCCGCCTGCGACACGCGCTCCATGCCGTCGTTGGGCCCGCCCGCCGGGTACGGCGTGCCGTTGGCGACGTGGATGACGCCGAGCACGCCGACCACCAGCGCGCTCCAGCCGATGACCATGCGGCCGGTGTCGGCGTTCTGGTCGGGGTGGCGCAGGTAGCGCCAGGCGAGCAGGCCGAGCAGCAGCGGCAGCGCCCACGCGAGCGACCCGAGCACCCCGCGCACCGCCGTGTTGACGACGCTGGAGACGGCGCCGTCGGGCGAGGTGCGCCAGGTCATCGCGGCGACGACGATCGCCGCCGCGAGGATCGTCAGGCCCACGCCGTCGCGCCGGTGCGCCGGGTCGAGCTCGCGCGCGTTCTTGCCCAGCGCGCGGGCCGTGCTGCCGATGCCGTTGGCGAGCAGCATCCACAGCCCGACGATCAGCTTGCCGATCATCGTGAGGACCCAGCTGATCGGGTCCTGGTGGGTCGCCGAGGACCTGCGGCCGGAGGAGGCGGCCTGCCTGGCCCTCGGGCGCCCCGCCGGCGCGGCTGCCCGCTTCTGGGGTGTCGAGCGGGACGAGGGCGACCGCTTCGCCGGCCCCTTCGATGCGCTTTTCGGCGTACGGGTGGCCATGATGCCAAAGGTACGACGGAGACACGGTGGAACGCGCGCAGGCACGCCGCGAACGCCCGTATCGAGCGATCTGTCGCTTTCGGTGCGGGCCCGTCGGCCGCCCGGTCAGGTCCGGAACGCGTACGTCGTGGTGGACGTGCGGCGCTCGCCCGGCCTCAGCACGGTCGAGGGGAACTGCGGCTGGTTGGGCGAGTCGGGGAAGTGCTGGGTCTCCAGGCACAGCCCCGCGAACGGCCCGTACGGCGTCGCCTCCCCGTCGAGCATGCCGCCCGCGTAGAACTGCACGCCGGGCTCGGTGGTGGTGACGTCCATCGTCAGGCCGCCGCCGGGCTCGACCACCCGCATGCCGCCGTCGAGCACGAAGCAGTGGTCGTAGGCGCCCTCGAAGCGCTCGCCCACCGCGTGCGGCTCGGTGAAGTCGAACACCGTGCCCTTCACCGGCGCCACCTCGCCCGTCGGGATCTTGTCGGCGTCGACGGGCAGGTAGTGCCCGGCGTCGATGCTCACGACGTGCCCGAGCACGTCACCGCCGCCCGCCAGGTTGAAGTACGAGTGGTTGGTGAGGTTGACCACGGTGGGCGCGTCGGTCTCCATCGCGTAGTCGATGCGCAGCGCCCCGCCGTCCGCGGCGCCCTCCAGCGTGTACGTGACGCTCGCCGTGAGCGTGCCCGGGTAGCCCTGGTCGCCGTCGGGGCTGACGAGCTCCAGCGTGACCGACGCCGCGTCGCGATCGGTGATCGTCCAGACCTTCCTGTCGAAGCCCTCGACGCCGCCGTGCAGGCTGTTGGGCCCGTTGTTCACGGGCAGGCGGTGCTCCACGCCGTCCAGCGTGAAGCGGCCCCCGGCGATGCGGTTGCCGTACCGGCCGACGACGGCGCCGAAGTAGCGGCTGCGCGTGCGGTAGTCCTCCAGGGTGTCGAGGCCCAGCACCACGTCACGGCCGCCGACCTCCAGCGACTGGATGATCGCGCCGTACGTCAGCACCGCCGCGCGCAGCGCGCCCGACGACAGCTCGACGCGCTCGACGTCCTGCCCCGACGGCAGCGTTCCGAAGATCATGTATGTGCCCTTCCCGTGGACTCGCGGACTATCAGGGCGGTGTCCAGGGTCACCAGCGCGCCCTCGCCCCCCGACTGCAGCAGCAGATCGACGGCCATCCTCCCCGCCGCCTCGGCGGGCATGGCCACCGTGGTCAGCTTCGGACGGTTGAGCCGTCCCGGCAGGATGTCGTCGAAACCGATCACACTCACCTGGCCGGGCACGTCGACGCCCCTCTCGGACAGCCCCTCGATGAGGCCGAGCGCCACCAGGTCGTTGTAGGCCAGCACGGCGGTCACGCCCGACGCCGCGACGTCCTCGGCCACCGCCAGCCCGCCCTCCTCCGTCGGCTGGTTCGGGCCGAGGAGGACGAGGTCGAGGCCGGGAACCTCGGCGGCTGCCGCGCGCATCTCGGTGCTCGTCCACGAACCGCTCGGACCCGAGACCAGGGCCACCCTGCGGTGGCCGAGGGCCGCGAGATGGTCGAGGGCGAGCCTGGCGCCGTGGCCGACGTCCATCAGCACGGCCGGCATGCCCTTGATCCGCCGGTTGACCACGACGAAGGGGACGTCCTCAGCCAGCCGCTCGATGGCCCTGTTGGACAGGCGGGGGCTGCACAGCAGCACGCCGTCCACCTGCTTGGCGAGGGTCCTGATCAGCTCCTCCTCGACGCGCGGGTCCTCGTCGGTGTCGGCGACGAACACGTGGTAGTCGCGCCCCCTGGCGTGGGCCTGCGCGGCCTTGATGAGCGGCGGGAAGAACGGGTTGGCGATGTCGGCCACGATCAGGCCGATGTTGAAGGTCCGCCCGGTCGTGAGCGCCCTGGCGGCCCGGTTGGGGCGGTAGCCGAGGTCGTCGGCCGCCGCGAGCACCCGGCTCCTGGTGGCAGGATTGACCAGGTGCGGCGCCGAGAACGTCCGGGAGACTGTGGAGACGTGCACGCCCGACGCGCGTGCCACGTCCCTGATCGTCGCCGTCATCGCCGCCCTTTCGTGCAAACGGTTGCCAGTCCTAAGCCTTGACCTTCGGGGCTGCAGCCGTCAAGCTTCCTGCAAACGGTTGCCGCCTTCGATCACCATTTTCCACCGAGTTCCCCCAGCGTGAAGACCCCGCCGACCCGGTGGTGCACCGGGTCCGACAGGTCCGGCTCGCCCTGCTCGGCGATGAGCCCGGCCGCCTGCGGCTCCGAGTCGTCGCGTGAGACGTACCCGATCGACTCGGCCTCCCGCAGCGACCACCAGCGGCGGGCGTTGTCCGACACGCCCCACACGACGTGGTAGCCCTGCGCGGTCATCGCGCACTCCAGCAGGCGCGCCAGGTCGTCCGGGGAGATCCAGGTGGCCAGGCCGCGCGTGTCGGCCGAGCCCTCGTTGCAGGTGCCCAGCCTGACGACCGTGACGTTCATGCCGAACCTGTCGTGGTAGAGGCTGCCCAGCGCCTCCATGACGACCTTGCTCACGCCGTAGAAGGTGTCCGGGCGGGGGAAGGCGTAGTCCGGCAGGTCCTCGCCGGAGGGCGGCCTGGTGTGGAAGCCGGCCGCGTGATGGCTGCCCATCAGCACGACCTGCCGCACGCCCTCGCGGCGCGCCGCCTCCATCAGCGCGTACGTCCCGTTGACGTTGGCCTCGACGATGTCCGGCCACGGGTGCTCGCGGCTCTGGCCCCCGAGGTGGATCACCGCGTCCACGCCCTTCATGGCGGCGGCCATGGCCTGCTCGTCGTTCAGGTCGGCGGGCGTGACCTCCTCGCCCGGCCCGGCGGTCAGCGGCAGGACGTCGGACAGGCGCAGCGTGCGGCCTTCGCGGGCGAGCCGGGGGCGCATGAGCGTGCCCACCTTGCCCGCGGCGCCGGTCATGAGAATTCGCATGAGTTCTGTGTACACAAGTCTGATCCAAATTCACATTCTTGAATATTGACCGTGATGCGGGTCGCTGGTTACGTTCAGCCAAACGAATTCCATGTGTGCGACATTCGTCCACGTATGTGAACGGGAGGCGATCGGATGTATCGTCTGCTCGGGGTCGCGCTGGCCGCGACCCTGTCCGCGACCCTGGCCGTGACGCTGACGGGCTGCGGCTCCGGCGGGCCGGCCTCCGACGACACGCTGGAGATCTGGATCAGGCAGCTCCCCGATTCCGACTCCGCCAAGACGGCGAAGCGACTCGCCGACGCGTTCACCAAGGCCAGCGGGGTGCCGACGAAGGTGGTCGCCATCTTCGACGACTTCGAGACCAAGCTGAACCAGCAGGCGTCGCAGAGACACCTGCCCGACATCGTCATCAACGACACCGCGCAGCTCGGCGCCATGCACACGCAGGGCTGGCTGCGCGAGGTGGACAGGAACGCGCTCGCCGGCGGCGACAAGCTGTCGGACCTCGCGTGGAAGGCCGCCATGGCCGGAGACGGCAAGTACTACGGGGCGCCGTTCTCCGCCCAGGCGTTCGCGCTCATCATCCGCAAGGACTGGCGCGAGAAGGTCGGCATGGAGCAGCCGAGAACCTGGCAGGACCTCGCCGCGCTCGCCGCCGCCTTCACCCGGAAGGACCCCGACGGCGACGGCAAGGCCGACACCTCCGGCTTCGTCATCCCCGCCGGCACCAAGCGCGGCTACGCCTCCTGGTACGCCTCGTCCCTCGTCTACGCCAACGGCGGCGACTTCGTCAGGCCCACCGGCGGCGGCAGGTTCGCCGCGAGCGCCGGCGACCCCAGGACTGTCGAGGCCGTCCGGTTCCTCCAGGACCAGTTCTGCAAGGCCAGGACCGTCAACCCCGGCGCCGTCAGCAACGACACCACCGTCACCCACGAGGTGTTCGAGAAGGGGCAGGGCGGCATCTACCTGGTCGGACCGTACGTGCTGGCCCGGTTCGTCAAGAGCATCGGCACCGACAGGATCGAGGTCGTGCCCGTGCCCAAGGGCCCGTCAGGCGGCCCCGGCACGCTCGGCGAGGGCGAGAACGTCTACCTCATGGCCGGCTCCGGCATGCAGGACGCGCAGAAGAAGTTCGCCGAGTTCGCCGTCTCCCCCGAAGGCCAGCGCATCGGCATGAACAAGGACGCGGGCGGCGCCATCGTCCGCCTGCCCGTCAACA
This sequence comes from Nonomuraea pusilla, assembly GCF_900109355.1. Classification (GTDB taxonomy): domain Bacteria; phylum Actinomycetota; class Actinomycetes; order Streptosporangiales; family Streptosporangiaceae; genus Nonomuraea; species Nonomuraea pusilla. The sequence goes on along the minus strand of NZ_FOBF01000006.1, from coordinate 147,305 downwards.
CCACCGTGGACCTGGCCGGCGAGCGCCAGGACCCGCGCTGGAAGGTCTTCCAGGAGGCGTACGCGAACGCCGTCTACGCGCCGCCGGTGCCGAACTGGGCGCCCATCAGGCAGGACTCCGCCGACACCATCAACGCCGTCTGGGCCGACTGCTCCTCCGACGTCAAGGCGGCCATGGACGCGCTCGACACCAAGCTCACCCAGGAACTCCAGAGCCAGAAAGCGTCATGACCTCCACCCTCAGCCCGGCCCGCAGCCGGACGGCGCCGCCCCGCCGCCCCGCCGTCCCGGCGCGGCGGCGGGGGACGCTGACCGCCTGGCTGTTCCTGGCCCCCGCGCTGCTGCTGTTCCTGTACTTCAAGTTCATCCCCATGGCGCTCGGCCTGTGGAAGAGCCTGTTCAAGGTGCAGACGTTCCTGGGCGACGAGTGGGTCGGCCTGGACAACTACCGGACCATCATCACCGACGACGAGTTCGCCGCGGCCATCTGGCACAGCGTCGTGCTGGCGCTGGGCACCACGGCCGGCTCGCTCGTGCTCGGCCTGGTGCTCGCGCTGCTCATCGAGGGCCCCGCCAAGTACCTCTGGTTCGTGCGGACCGCCGCGTTCCTCCCGGTCGTCACGACGATGGCGGCGGTGTCCGAGGTGTGGCGGATCATGTTCCACCCGGGCGACACCGGCATGCTGAACGTCGTCATCGGCTGGTTCGGCCTCGACCCGCAGCCGTGGCTGGCCAGCGAGCACTCCTCCCTGTGGTCGATCATGCTGATGAGCGTCTGGCGCGGCACCCCGTACGACATGATGATCTTCCTGGCGGGGCTGGTGGGCGTGGACCGCTCGCTGTACGAGGCGGCCGCCGTCGACGGCGCCTCCACCTGGCGCCGGCTGCGCCACATCACGCTCCCCGCCCTGCGGCCCGTCTTCTGGATCCTCGCCACGCTCGCGGCCATCCGCGGCCTGCGCGTGTTCGTCGAGGTCTACGTGCTCACCAACGGCGGGCCCAACGGCTCGTCCGAGGTGCTCATGACGCTCATCTACAAGCTCGGCTTCCAGAAGAACGAGCTGGGCGTGGCCTCGGCCGGCGGAATCGTGCTGTTCCTCGCCACGCTCGCGCTCACGGTGGTCGTCCAGACGCTGCGCAGGAGGCAGGCGACATGAGGTTCGACAGCGCGCTGGGGCTGGAGTCGCGGCGCGGCCCCGCCGCCACCGCCGCCAAGGTCGTCCTGTACGCCGCGATGGTGCTGGTGTTCACCGGGCCGCTGCTCGGCCTGCTCGTCAGCGCCTTCGGCAGGACGCTCGACCCCACGGCGTTCTCGCTGTGGCCCGACGACTTCACGCTGGACAACTTCGTCCTGGCCAAGGACCAGAACGTCTACCTCTACCTGCTCAACTCGTTCGTCGTGGTGGGCTTCGGCCTGCTGCTGCAGATGCTGGTGAGCGTGTTCGCGGCGTACGCGCTGGCCCGCAAGAGGTTCAGGGGCATGACGTTCGTGATGCTGCTCATGCTGGCCACCATGATGCTGCCCGAGGAGATCATCGCCATCCCGCTGTCGCTGGTGCTGGCGGACCTGCCCGTCCTCCACCTCGACCTCATCGGCACGTACGCGGGCATGATCCTGCCGGTCGGCGCCTGGGGCTTCTCCATCCTCGTCATGACCGAGTTCATGAAGGAGGTGCCGGTCGAGCTGGAGGAGGCCGCGCGCATCGACGGCGCCGGCGAGTTCCGGATCTTCGCGACGATCATCGTGCCGCTGTGCCGGCCCGCGCTCGGCGTGATCGGCGTCTTCGGCTTCACCATGATCTGGGACCAGTACCTGCTCCCGCTGATCGTCTCCACCGACTCCACCACCTGGACCCTCCCCGTGGCGCTGCGCAGCCTCCGCTCCAACGAGGAGGTGGGCATCGGCGTGCTGCTCGCGGCCTCGCTGCTGGCGCTGCTGCCGTCGATCATCGCCTTCCTCGCCTTCCAGCGGCAGTTCATGCGCGGTCTCACCAGCGGTGCGGTCAAGGGTTAGATGTCCATGTATCTGAACGCTATCCCATATCCTGACAGTGCACAGAAACCGTCGAGATGGGATGAGCATGGAGCCCCAGCTGGTCAAGTCCGCCGAGCGCACGATCCGCATCCTGGAGACGCTCGCCGCCTCCCACCGGAACCTGTCGCTGTCCGAGCTCCAGCAGCGCACCGGGTTCCCCCGCAGCAGCCTGCACGCGCTGATGCGCACCCTCGTGGAGCTCAAATGGGTCGAGACCGACGGCGCGCGCTCCGCCTTCGGCATCGGGCCGCACGCCCTGCTCACCGGCACCGCCTACCTCGACAAGGACCCCGCGCTGCCGTTCGCCCAGGAGACGCTGGAGGACCTGCGTGCCGAGACCGGCCGCACCGTGCACTTCGCCCGCAGGGACGAGGCGCACGTCCTCTACCTGGCCACCAGGGAGGCCCGCGACGCCCACCACGTCATCCCGCGCGTCGGCCGGCGGCTGCCCGCCCACGTCACCGCGCTCGGCCAGGCGCTGCTCGCCCAGCTCACCGACGACGAGGTCGAAGCCCTGCTGCCCGACCCGCTCACAGGCCCGACCGAGCACAGCATCACCGACCTCGCCAAGCTCACCGGCGAACTCGACCAGGTCCGCACCAGAGGCTGGGCGTACGAGCGCGAGCAGGGCACGCCCGGCGTCGCCTGCGTCGCCGTCGCGGTCGACTACCGCATCCCGGCCACCGACGCGATCAGCTGCTCCATGCCGGCCGGCCTGCCGCCCGCCGAGGTCGAACGCGTCACCCAGGCGGTGATCGGCCACACCCACAAGCTCGCTGCGACTCTGCGCAGGGAGGGCATCCGCTGAGAAAGGACTGTTGATGCGGCTGGAAGGTGTTCTCTTCTTCCCCGTGACCCCGTTCGGGCCCGACGGCGACATCGCCGAACCCGTGCTGGCCCGGCACGTCGCCGAAGGCGTCGAGGCCGGGGCGGGAGGGGTGTTCCCCGCGTGCGGCACCGGCGAGTTCAACGCCCTCGACCTCGACGACCACGCCAGGGTCGTGGCCACGGCCGTCGAGGCCGCGGCGGGGCGCGTCCCCGTCTTCGCGGGCGCCGGAGGCCCGCTGCCCGCCGCCAGGGCACTGGCCCGCGCCGCCGCGGCACGCGGCGCCGACGGGCTGCTGCTCATGCCGCCCTACCTGGTCTCCGGGCCGCCGGACGGGCTCGTCAGATACGTACGCGAGGTCGCCGACGCCGCCGAGCTACCCGTGATCATCTACCAGCGGGCCACGGCCAGGTTCACCCCGGCCGCCGTGGCCGAACTGGCGCGCACGCCCCACGTCATCGGCTTCAAGGACGGTCTTGGCGACTTCGACCTGCTCCAGCGCATCGTCCTGACCGTCAGGGCGTCCGGTGCGCAGGGGTTCACCTTCTTCAACGGCCTCCCCACGGCCGAGCTGACCGTGCCCGCGTACCGGGGCATCGGGGTGGACCTGTACTCCAGCGCGGCGTTCGCCTTCGCGCCCGAGGTCGCGCTCGCCTTCCACCGGGCCGTCACCGGGGGCGACGAGGAGCTGGCCCGGCGGCTGCTCACCGCCTTCTACCTGCCGCTCGTCGAGCTGCGCGACCTCGTGCCCGGCTACGCCGTCTCCCTCGTCAAGGCCGGAGTGCGGCTGCGCGGGCTGGACGTCGGCGGGGTCCGGGCGCCGCTGACCGACCCTGCCCCCGAGCACATCGCCGAACTGAAGGAGATCATCGCCACCGGCCTGGAGATCGCCGGAGCGGCCTGAGGCCGCGGCCTCCGAGGGCGGTGATGGCGCCGCCCTCGGAGGCAGGCCGGCAGGCCGGCCGGCCGCCGTCAGATGGTCAGACGGTGAGGCGTCCGTCCACGCGCTGCGGGACGCCGAGCGGGTTGGCGTCCTTGAGCTCGTCGGGCAGCAGCGCCTGCGGCCAGTCCTGGTACGCGGTCGGCGCGAGCCACCGCTCGATCGCCGTGGCGCCCACCGACGTGGACGCCGAGGTGGACGACGGCCACGGACCCCCGTGGTGCATCGCCCAGCACACCGCCACCCCGGTCGGCCAGCCGTTCCAGATGAGCCGGCCCGCCTTCCTGCCCAGCACCTCGGCGACCTCGCCCGCCTCGCCGGGGTCGGCCGAGTGGATCGTCGCCGTGAGCGACCCCTCCAGCCGCTCCAGCACCGCCGGCAGCTCGGACGCGTCGCGGTAGGTCACCACGACCGACGCCGGCCCGAAGCACTCCTCGGCGACCTGCGGCAGCTTCTCGGCGAACGACGCGAGATCCGTGGTGAACACCTTCGGCGTGACCGCGAGGGCGCCCTCACCCGGCCTGCCCTCGGCCAGCAGCCGCAGCTCGCCCAGCCGGTCGAGACCGCCCAGGTAGCCGTCCCTGATGCGCTCGCCCAGCATCGGGCCGCCCGACGTGCCCTCCACGGCCTCCACGAGGGCCTTGCGCAGCTCGTCGCCCTCGGGCACGAACATCAGGCCCGGGTTCGTGCAGAACTGGCCCACGCCCAGCGTGAGCGATCCCGCGAAACCGGCCGCCACCTCCCGGGCCGGCGCCGACGGCAGCACCACGACCGGGTTGACGCTGCCCAGCTCGCCGTAGAACGGGATCGGCGTCTCCCGCTCGTCGATGAGCCGCTGGATCGCCTTGCCGCCCGCGACCGAGCCGGTGAACCCCGCCGCCACCACCAGCGGGTGCTTCACCAGGTCCGCGCCCGCCTGCATGCCCTGCACCAGGCCCAGCAGGTCGGGGTACGGCAGCGCGTCACGCACGATCCTCGCCACCCGCTCGGAGGTGTTCGGGTGGCCCGGGTGCGCCTTGACGACGACCGGGCAGCCCGCCGCCAGCGCCGACGCGGTGTCGCCGCCCGCCACCGAGAACGCGAACGGGAAGTTGCTCGCCGCGAACACGGCGACCACGCCGGGCAGCGGGCGCCGCATGCGCCGGACGTCCGGCCTCGGCGGCACGGCGGACGGGTCGGCGTGGTCGATGATCGCCTCGACGTACCCGCCGTCCCTGATGACCTGGGCGAAGAGCCGGAACTGCCCGGCCGCGCGCGCCACCTCGCCCCGCAGCCGCCCCTCGCCGAGCGCGGTCTCCTGGTCGGCGAGCCGCCACAGCTCGTCCACGCGCTCGGTCAGCGCGTCGGCCACGGCCTCCAGGGCGGCCGCCCGCTCGTCCGCGGAGGTGGCCCGCCAGGCCGCTCCGGCGGCCGCGGCGGCGGAGACGATCAAGTCGACCCCGTCGCCGTCCGTCTCGCTCAGACCGGCGCCGACGTTCTCACCGGTCCTGGGGTCGTATCCGTGGATCATCAGATGGCCCTTCGCAGTCTTGACACTTTCTACCCCCGATTCTTACAGTTGCCAGCACTGTCCACAATTATGACTGGTGTTCACATACATGGACGGCGGACACTTATGATCATCACGCAGATCCACGTCACCCCCGTCGCCTTCCGTGACCCGCCCCTCCTCAACGCCGCCGGCGTCCACGAACCGTGGGCCCTGCGCACCGTCGTGGAAGTCGTCACCGACGAGGGACTGACCGGGCTCGGCGAGACCTACGGCGACCACGACCACCTGGCCAAAGTCCGCGAATGTGCGCAACGTCTCATCGGGCTCGACGTCCACGCCACGAACGAGATGTACCGCAGGATCCACGCGGCCGTCGGCGACGTCGTCACCGACCTGCACGGCCTGACCGGCGCCGCCACCAAGGAGAAGAGCGTCGACCGCGTCCACTCCCCGTTCGAGGTGGCCTGCCTCGACATCCGGGGCAAAGCCGCCGGAGTGCCCGTCTCCGACCTGCTCGGCGGGCGCGTCCGCGACGCCGTCCCCTACAGCGCGTACCTCTTCTACAAATGGGCCGGCCACCCCGGCGAGCCCGACGACCGCTACGGCCCCGCGCTCGACGAGGCCGGCCTCGTCGCCCAGGCCGCCCTCCTCATCAAGGAGCACGGCTTCCGCTCCATCAAACTCAAAGGCGGCGTCTTCCCGCCCGACCAGGAGATCGCCGCCATCCGCGCGCTGCACGAGGCCTTCCCCGGCGTGCCGCTCCGGCTCGACCCCAACGCCGCCTGGAGCGTCGAGACCTCCATCCGCGTCGGCCGCGAACTCGACGGCGTCCTCCAGTACCTGGAGGACCCCACCTCCGGCATCCCCGGCATGGCCGAGGTCTCCGCCGCCGTCCCGATGCCGCTCGCCACCAACATGTGCGTCGTCACCCCCCAGCACCTGCCCCCCGCCATCGCCTCCCGCGCCATCGGCGTCCTGCTGCTCGACCACCACTACTGGGGCGGGCTCGTCCGCTCCTCCCAGATCGCCGCCCTCTGCGGGACGTTCGGGCTGCAACTGTCCATGCACTCCAACTCCCACCTCGGCATCAGCCTCGCCGCCATGACCCACCTGGCCGCCGCCACCCCCAACCTGACCTTCGCCTGCGACACCCACACCCCCTGGCAGGACGGCCAGGACGTCGTCCGCCCCGGCGCGCTGCGCTTCACCGACGGCGCCGTCACCGTGCCGACCGGGCCCGGCCTCGGCGTCGACCTCGACCGCGACGCCCTCGCCGCCATGCACGAGCAGTACCTGACCTGCGGCATCCGCTCGCGCGACGACACCACCTACATGCGGCGCGTCGAACCCGGCTTCAGCGCGAGGAGACCCCGCTGGTGAAGGTCGCCTACGTCTACCCCTGGGACGTCGCCGGCGACCCCGCCGCGCCCGAACGGATCGCCGCGCTCGGCGTCGACGCCGCCGCGCTCGCCGTCTCCTACCACTCCACCAGGGCCGCCACCCCGTACCACCCCCGCCACCGCGTCCTGGACGTCCCCCACCCGGCCCTGTACCTCCCCGTACGCCCCTCCGCGTGGGGCCGTCTCGTCCCCGCCGCCCCCACGTGGACGCCCGCCGACGCCTACCTCACCGCCCGCGACGCGCTCAAGGCCGCCGGACTCCAGGTGCACGCCTGGACCGTCCTCACCCACAACTCCCACCTCGGCCGGCTCCACCCCGACCTCGTCACCCGCAACGCCTTCGGCGACCCCTACCCGTACGCGCTCTGCCCCGCCCACGACGACGTGCTCGACTACTGCGACAGGCTCGTCCGCGAGATCCTCGCCGTCGCCGAACCCGACGGCCTCATCCTGGAGGCCTGCGGACCGATGGGGTTCGGGCACCAGAGCGTCCACGAGAAGACGGCGGGCGCCGACTGGACGGCCGCCCACGCCGACCTCCTCAGCCTGTGCTTCTGCGCCGCCTGCGCCCCCCGCCACCCCTCGTCCCTGCGCCCCCTCATCCGCCGCCACCTGACGCCCCGCCCCCCTCTCCCGAACCCGCCCACCTCCATCACCCACGAGAACCCCACCCCGGGAACGCCGGAACACACCGCCAGAGGCGGCCCGCCGCCGACCCGGCCCTCCGACATGCCGGCCGAGGAACCCCCCAGCCCACTCACGAATGAGGCACGAGCCGCCCGCACACCGCCACCACCGGGCCCCAACACCTCGACCAACGAACCACCCACCCCGCCGAGGACCCAGGTACAAGCCACCCCCGTACCCGCACCACAACCCGGCACCCCCTACGCATCGATCGAGGAGGCACTCGGCCCGCTGGCCGACGAGGTTCGGGCCGTCCGCGTGTCCCTCTCGGCGGGACTGCGCCGCCGCCTGATCACCACCATCCGCGAGATCGCCCCGAACATCCCCATCACACTGCACGTCACCCCAGACCCCTGGGCGACAGGCGCCTTCGCGGCCCTCCCTGAGGGCGAACCGGGAGCGGACGTCCTGGTGGGCAACTGCTGGGGCGACCCGGAGACCGACGCCGCCCGCCTCAGCCGCCTCGCCGACCTGTGCCACCCGGGGCAGCGCGTGGGCGCCTACGTCCTGGCCCTCCCGCCCCGCCCCGCCGACGCCACCGTCCTGGCACACCACCTCAGCACGTACGCGAAGGCCGGAGCCACGGACTTCCACCTCTACCACGCCGGCCTAGCCGGCCCCACCCACCTGACAGCCCTGGCCAAAGCCCTGAACACCCTCCACTAACGGACGTCCAAAGCCATAGGGCGCGCCATCGACCGAACGCCCAAGGCACCCAGACAGCACCCCCGACCGATCACAAGCCCTGAACCCCAACCTCCGGCCCTGCCGCCCTCCGGCACCTGCCGCCCACCAGTCCTCCGCCCTCCGATCCTGCAGCCCTGCGGGACCGGGAGCGTGCGGGCGGTCACTGTGAACCAAGCACCAGGGGCGGCCAGGTGGAGACCGGGCAGGCAGGCGCGGCCAACGGGGGGAGCACAGAGCACAGGCGCGACAAAGGTGAAGTCGCGGGTACGGGCGGCCAGCTCAGCGGACGTGCCGGCGGTCACTGACGGCGGACGGCAGCCGACGGAGGGCGACTGCCGGGCACGAGCGGCAAGCCCAGACCAGGGCAGGAACGGCCACCTCAGCCGACATACCAGCAGCCACTGACAGCGGACAGCAGCCGACGGGAAGCGACCACCAGGCACGAGCGGCAAGCCCAGACCAGGGCAGGAACGGCCACCTCAGCCGACATACCAGCAGCCACAGGCAGCGGACAGCAGCCGACGGGAAGCGACCACCAGGCACGAGCGGCAAGCCCAGACCAGGGCAGGAACGGCCACCTCAGCCGACATACCAGCAGCCACAGGCAGCGGACAACAGCCGACGGGAAGCGACCACCAGGCACGAGCGGCAAGCCCAGACTGCGGCAGGGACGGCCAGTGGCGGAGCGGCGGCGGGCACGGCGGCACGGCAGCGCGGGGGCGTGCCGGGCGGACAGCGGCGGGTGCGCGGGGCAGCCTGCCTGGTGGTCTGTCGATGGCGCCCTCGACGCGGGAGGCGGGGCCAGGCGATGGTGCCGCCATCCACGCCGCCCGCGACGGCGAGGGGCGGGCAGCGCCACCCCCATGGTTGCGCTCGGCACGGCGCCGGCCCCTGGGACGCCTGCCGTTTGCGCTCCACCACTTGGACCGGGCTAGATCGGCTCCCGCCTGCCCGAGCCGATCTGGCCCGCTCCACCACTTGGACCTGGCCCTGGTCACCCCGGAGGTCACCCGCCACCGCGTGCTGGAAACCAGAGTGCGGCTCGATCGCCTCGCGGCCCGCCTCGTTGCGGGCGGGGCCGCTGGGGCGGCGGCCGAGGGTGGACCTGCTCTGGGGATCGCGAGGACGCTGGATACGGTTGTGGGAGGTGCAGCGCCTCGGGTTCTCGCTGCTGTGGATCTCGCGGCCGTCCGGCTAGGGCCGCGGCGCGTGCCGGGCTCGTCCGCCGGGCCCGCCACTTGTCCCCGCCGCTCGTCGTTGTGCTCACCGCCCGTGAGGCTAGGCTCGCCACTCGCGCCCACACCCGCCGCCGCGCCCGCCCAAGTTAGCTGCCCGTACCCACCGCTCCGCTTGCCGCGCCTGCGCTGTGGTCTCCCATTGACCGCACCTGCCTATCGGTCCGCACGTACGAGCGTGCCGGCTGCTCCGCACTGACGGCCCCTGCCCGTACCTCCCCGCTGGCCGTTCGCCGCCCGCCGCCCGCCGCCCGCCGCTCGCCGCTCGCCGCCCGCCGCTCGCTGCCCGCCGTTCGCTGCCCGCCGCCCGCCGCCCGCCGCTCGCCGCTCGCCGCTCGCCGCCCGCCGTTCGCTGCCCGCCGTTCGCTGCCCGCCGTTCGCTGCCCGCCGCCCGCCGCCCGCCGCTCGCCGCTCGCCGCTCGCCGCTCGCCGCTCGCCGCGAAGCGTCGTCACCCCACCATCGCGAGCCAGGCCGCGTGGGCACCGTCGAAGGGCCCCTGACGTTCCCCGACCGCATCGAGCAGCCATCGCGCCGTCTCCTCCGCACCCGTGACCAACTCGGGCGGGTATCCCAGCTTCACCTGGTGCTCGGCGAACTCGTCCTCGTCGTCCAGGATCAGCCGCCCGTCGCGCATTCTCAGCACATCCAGATCCAGGTCGAGCATGGTCACCTCATCGCCCCTCCATTCCGGGACGGTGGTGACGTCGACATACACCTCACACCGATGCGGCACCGCGTTGAAGGACGCCGTCCACCAGGCATCCCTCGGGAACAGCATCACAGCGGCCAGATCCCACGCCACAACCGGGCCTTCGCCCTTGCGCGCCACGGTCCCCGCAGGCAGCCCGACCCAGACCCCGTACTGGTCTTCGCCGAGCAACCGCCCTCTGTGGTTCCAGTGCAACGCCCCGCCGTACTTCCGAAACACCACCCGGACATCACTCATGCATGGAACCTATCCCCCACCCTCCCCCAAGAGAAGGCCACCCCACACGTACCGGCACAACCCGGCGGGCCATCTCAAACAAAAAACAGAATCTCGGACCTTAACGGCAAAAACCGCAAAGAAGAAAAGTCATCACTGTCTCATATTTCTCTTATTTCCACTATTTACCGGAACGCCTCCACGCGACACCTCAGGGCCCCCATTCGAAATACCCCACCCAAACACCATCCATCCGACGAAAGGCGACACCGCACTGTCGAAAAGCCGCCTCCCGAGGGGGAATATTGTGCTTCGATCTCCTCAGCAGCAGGAGCGAGAGAGGTGACAATGGCACGACTCAAGCGGCGGGCAAGCAGCGACGGGCCATGGGCGGCCGGCAAGCCGCTCTCGCGCAGGCTTCACTGGCGTCGCCACTGCCCCGCCAAGATGCGCCTGAACGTCCGTATGGCATCGCGTTGCGTTCTGGTGCTCCTGGAAACGGGAATCTCCCACGAGAACCTCCGGCAGGCAATGGGCTGCACGTCCGGAATGAAATGCAGACGCCGAACGGCCAGCCGCACCAAACTGACCGGCCGACGTCCCGACAAGCCGGTCATCATCCCCCTCTCCCCCGACGACAAGGACTTCCCCACACTCAGAGACTCCTCCCCCATCAAAGCCTTGCGAGGCGGCCGCAGGCTCCCGTATCCCCGAACGACACCCCCGAACCCGACGCCATAACCGAAAGCCCCGGCACCCCTCCGACCGGCGACTTCGTCAAGCGGCAGAGACAACCACACGAACCCCCAGGACAACCTGCGCGGCTTCCACTGATTTCCAAGTGAGCCTGAGGGGAACCCCTCCGTGTCTCACCTCTGCCTGAAGTGCCTCCTCCAACCGCCGGCCTGCAAGTGGCCCCTCCAACCACCACTCAAAGGACGACCTGTGAGAACAACCCTCCGTCACGACGCAGGGACGACCTTCGAAGACGACCTCCGTCGGCCCCGCCCCAGATCCCTCCCGTCACCCCCGACCAAACCCAGAATCAGGCAAGCACCGCCGACCAAGCCAAGAAGCGCTCCGGCACCCCGCAGCAGACCGACCACCCGCCGAACGCCTCCACGGCCATGAGACCAACCACCGTTCTCCCTGCGGGGAGAACATCGGTGTCCGGGTGCCAGAAACCGGCACCTCGCCTGGCGAACAGCAGAAACCTACACACCCCGGCCCTACGGCAAGCCGAGTAACCGCAGTGCGAGCACCTCGGCTCACCGCCGAACGAGCACTTCGACTGACCACAGAACGAACACCTCGATTAGCCGCAGAACGGCCACCTAGGTTCCTGCATCGGACACCTCAGTTCCCAGGAAGGCGAATGCCTCGGTTCACCTCAGCCCGAGGTTGACCACCCCCTCCGACCGCACCTCCAAGAAGTCCCGTGCCAGCCCCTCCACCAGTAGAAGAAGCACCCCTCCAGCGGCATCTCCGGGCCTGAGATCGCACCAACTCCCCAGACCGGAAGCCGCCTCGGCGAAAGCCACCCCGAACGGCCCCGAACCGCTGTCACACCGTTGACGCGGTTTGGGGGCCTCCCGGGGCTCGGGAGCAACGTCCCCCTCTACCCGAGCCCCGGGCTTCGCCTTATCCGATCCGCCACCTCCTGCGCTCGGCCACCCCCTCGTTGGGGCCCACCGCGTACACGGCCGGGCGGCAGGCCATCGTCCGGACTGAGGCCCTCACGATGACGGATAGCGCATCAGCAGGGCCCAAGAGGTCGGAGCAAGGCCAACAAACACCTCTCGTCAGTCGACTACGGAGCCGCCGACACCAGGCCGCTCTCGTACGCCGTGATGACCAGTTGAGCGCGATCCCGCGCCTCCAGCTTGGTGAGCAGGCGGCCGATGTGCGTTTTCACCGTGGCCACACTCACCTGTAAGTACCCGGCTATCTCATGGTTCGACAGCCCGCGCGCGATCAGGACCAGCACCTCCCGCTCTCGATCCGTCACCCCGCCGATCCCCTTGACCCGGGGGAAGGCAGGCGTACGGGCGAACTCCTCGATCAACCTCCGGGTCACCGTAGGCGCCAGCAGCGCTTCGCCGCTCGCCACCACGCGAATCGCCGCAAGCAAGTCGGCGGGCGGCGTGTCCTTGAAGAGGAAACCGCTGGCCCCTGCCCTGAGGGCGTCGTACACGTACGCGTCCAGGTCGAACATCGTCACGATGAGCACACGAGCCGCGTCCCCGATGCGACGAGTGGCCTCGATGCCGTCCATGTCGGGCATACGCACGTCCATGAGCACGACGTCGGGTTGCTGCTCCAGGGTGATGGACACCGCCTCCACGCCGGTCGCGGCCTCGCCCACCACGGTCAGGTCAGGTTCGGAGCCGACCAACATGGTGAAGCTCCCCCGCAACAGCGCCTGGTCGTCGGCCACCACCACCCGAATCACGAAGACCCCCCGCACCAAACTCTCGCCACCATCGGCATCAGTCGAACCCTCGCAGAGGCGTTGCCCACGATCGGCATCAGGGGAACCGCCACAGAAGCGTTGCCGACTCTCAGCGTCAGAAGGACCGCCTGCAAAACCCTCTCACCCCCGGCTTCGTCAGAGCCGCCGACCGCACCATGGCCACTGCTGCCATAGTGAGAGCCGCCCATGCGACATCATCGCCGCTGCCGGCATCACGAAGCTGCCCCATGAACCCTCACCGCCGTCGGCATCCCAAGAACCGCCCCACCGCCGCCACCGGTATCACGCGAGCTCCCCCCAAAACCGTCGCGGCCGCCGGCGTGCCCAAACCGCCCCAGACTCTCACCGCCACCGGCGTCCCGTAGAAACACCCCGAATCCATAGCCGCCGACATTCCAGAGCCGCTCTCGAATCCATTGCCACCGACATCCCAGAGCCGCCCCCGAAACCCGCGCCACCGGCATCCCAAGCCGCGCTCGAACAGCTCGCGCTCCTCGGCCGTCGCCTTGGCCACGAGAGCCGCCCCGAAACCATCGTCGCACCACGGGTTCATGGGACCCCTCCGTACGAGAACCTCGCCACCACCCGGAACCCCCGTCCGGGAAGAGGCCCCGCATCGAAGGTTCCGCCGTACATCATGACCCGTTCCCGCATCCCGATCAGTCCGTGTCCGGTGCTTTCGCCTGGCAGGGCGCGCCTGCCCGGCCCGTCGTCGGCCACCTCGATCCGCACGTCCCTCCCGTCGGCCGTCACGGAGACCCGGCAGCGAGCAGGTGCGGCATGTTTCACGACGTTGGTTAGCGCCTCCTGCACGATGCGATAGACGGTCAGCTCGACGCCTTCCGGAAGCCGCCGCTCACCCGACATCGTCGCCGGATCTCGATTCTCACCGAGGTCCGTCGGCCGTCCGTCGGCGACGTCGTCCTTCGGCCCGCCTATCCACACGTCGAGATCCACCTCCACACCCGCGAGCCTCGCCTGTTCGGCCAACCTCTCCAGGCCTCGTAGCCCCGGAGCCGGGACGAGATCGGGCCCGTCGGTCGAACGGAGGACACCGAGCAGGTGCCGCATCTCGACCAGCGCGCCACGACTGGCCGCCTCGATCACGCGCAGCGCCTCGTGCGCCTCCTCGGGCCTGCTGGCCATGACATGGTTCGCCACCCCCGCCTTCACCGCGATCAGCCCGACGCTGTGCGTGACGATGTCGTGCAACTCCCTGGCGATGCGTAACCGCTCCTCGGCCACCGCCTGACTGGCCAGCCTCTCCGCGTCGCGCGCCGCGTACAGCCTGCGCTCCCGCACCGCCCGGCCGACCGTCCACGTTCCTCCGATCGCCGCGATCCCGAGCAGCGGCTGATCGATGTGCAGCATCCAGGCGGGAAGGCCCGGCGCAGGCGCTCCACCTGCCACGACGAGCCCGAACACCGTGACGACGCTCACCGTGCCGATCGCCGAGGTCGGCACCAGGGCTCCGACGCGATCGGACATCGCGACGAGGTAGACGGCGTACGCGGGAGACGCGTACGCGAAGCTCACCGCCCCCGCCAGCGCGGCGACGACGGCCACCGCCAGAGTGAGGCAGAAGACCGGGAGCGGCCAGATCCTGCGCACCGCCAGCGGCAGCCCCAGCCCCAGCGGGACGGCCACCTTCACCCAGGGCGACAGGCCGGTGGCACCGGCCGTCGCCGTGAAGAACACGAAGGCGAAACCGAGCGCAGCCGCCAGGTCGAGCGCTATCAGCTGGCGGCGGCTCATCGGCCGGACGAAGAACGGGTGGGTCTCGTGCACGCGGAGAACGGTAGCCGGTGCGAGGCCGCGAGCACGTCAGACCACGGTCTGACCTTGAGGTTCGGACCGTGGTCCGATGTGCCGGGCGCGGGCCACGCCGCATCCTTGACGCCGTGATCGAACTGCGACGACTGACGAAACGCTACGGCGGCGCCCTCGCCGTCGACGACCTGTCCTTCACGGTCGAGCCCGGCCACGTGACGGGCTTCCTCGGCCCCAACGGAGCCGGCAAGTCCACCAGCATGCGCCTGGTCCTGGGCCTCGACGCACCCACATCGGGCGTGGCGCTGGTCAACGGCCGTCGCTACGCCTCGCTGCGCAGGCCCATGCGCGAGGTGGGCGCGCTGCTCGACGCCGGCGCCGTCCACGGGGGCCGCAGCGCCTACAACCACCTCCTGTGTCTGGCCCGCACGAACGGCATCGGCCCCTTACGTGTGGCCGAGGTGCTCGAGCAGGTGGGGCTGTCCGGCGTGGCACGCAAACGTGTCGGCACGTTCTCCCTGGGAATGAAGCAGCGGCTGGGCATCGCCGCCGCGCTGCTCGGCGATCCTGGCGTGCTCATGTTCGACGAGCCGGTCAACGGCCTCGATCCAGATGGCGTCCGCTGGATCCGCGACCTGATGCGCACGCTGGCGCACGAGGGCCGCACGGTCCTGCTCTCGAGCCACCTGATGAGCGAGATGGCGCTCACCGCCGACCGGATCGTCGTCATCGGAAGGGGCAGGCTGATCGCCGAGGCGACCGTGCAGGAACTGACGGCGCGCTATCCGTCGCTGGAGGACGCCTACATGGCGCTGACCGCGGGCAGCGTCCAGTACGGAGCCTCGCGATGAGGGCGGCCCTCTCGTCCGAATGGCTGAAGCTGCGCTCGCTGAGGTCCACCTACCAGGCTCTCGGCACAGCCGGCCTGACCATGGTGCTGGGCGCGGCCTGGACCCTCTATGTGAGCAGCCTGGCCGACGAGCGCGGATCCGTGCGTGCGGCCCCTCCCGAGGTGGGCTTCCTGCCGCTCCTCCAGATCAGCCTGGCGGTGCTCGGCGTGCTCGCCATCACCTCCGAGTACGCCACCGGGATGATCCGCACGAGCGTGACGGTGGTGCCCGACCGAGCCCGCCTGCTTCTCGCCAAGGCCGTGATCGTCGGTCTCACGACGCTGGCGGCCGCCGAGACGATCCAGCTGGTGACGTACGCTACGAGCCGGCTGATCGCTGGTGGTCACCCGCTGGGGTTCAACGACACCTCCTTGGGCGACGACCTGCCCATGCTGCTGGCCTCGGGCCTGTCGGTGGCTGCGCTTGCGCTGGTCGGTCTCGGCCTGGGCACGGTGGCGCGGTCGACGGCGGGGGCGACCGGGGCCGTCGTGGCGTTGCTGTTCGTCCTGCCCGGGCTCGTCACCTATCTGCCTGCCCCTTGGAACACCCGGGTGGCGAGCCTGCTGCTGCCCAGCCTGGTCCCGCAGATCGCAGGCGACCGTCTGTCCACACGTCTGGGCGACGGTGTCCTGCCGCCGTGGGCGGCACTGGCGGTGCTGCTCGCCTATCCCGTCGCCGCCCTCGTGGCCGGATTCCTGTTCCTTCGACGGAGAGACGTATGAGTGTTCTGGCATCGGAATGGTTGAAGGTCCGTTCCGTCCGATCGAGCTATCTGACGCTGGGCCTCAGCCTGGCCGCGATCCTGCTGGGCTACGGGCTCGCCGTCATGGCGAAAGGGATGTTCGACAGCGCACCACCCGCGCAGCAGGCGAAAGCCCGCATCGCGGAGCTCGAGGAGGTGGTGGTGATGGTCCCGCAGCTCTGCCTGGGCGTCCTGGGCGTGCTGGCCATCACCTCCGAGCACGCCACCGGCCTGATCAGGACGAGCCTGACCGTCGTCCCGCGCCGCTGGCCGCTGCTGGCCGCGAAGACCGCCGTGGTGGGCGGTCTGGGGCTCGTGGTGGGGCCGGCCACGGTGTTCGGCACGTACGCTGTCGCACGATGGGTTCTGGGCGACAGGTTCTCAGGGGCCTACAGCGTCCCGTTCGGAGCGCGGTGGCCGCTCCTGGCGGCCCTGAGCCTCACGGTGGTGGTGTTCGCACTGCTCGGATTGGGGCTCGGCGCGATCCTCCGCTCGACGGCGGCCTCGATCGCGATCCTGGTCGGGCTCGTCTACGTGATCCCCATCGTCATCGGCAACCTCCCCGAGCCTTGGAGCGAGCGTTTCGGCTCGGTGATGATCGGAGCACTGCCGCGCGAGATCGCCGGTGACTTCCCGACGGATTCGGTGTACGGCTCTCTCCTGCCGCCGGTCCCTGCAATGGTCGTGCTGGCCGCGTACGCCGTGGTGCCCGTCGTGACCGCCCTCTGGCTGATCCGCCGGAGGGACGCATGAAAGCGCGCGGAGCGAGGCACGCCCCGCGGCTGTCCACCCACCTTCAGGGGTGCCCAACCACCGGCACCCGGCACGCCGGGCAACGCTAGTGACGGCACCTGGGCACCACCAGCACCTGGTCCAATGGGCAAGGCACGGATGCGAGCACCTAGGCCGGTTGATGAGAACCGGGTACGAGCACCTCGGCTGCTTGGTGAGGCTCGCGTACAAGCACCTGGGCCGGGTTGCGAGGCTCCGGTACGAGCGCCTGGGCCGCTTGGCACGGCTGGAGGGAGCGCATGTCCTAAGAACCGTGACGACCGTGCTTACGGCGCCTTCCGCCCTCCTGCCGGCCGGGTCGGCCGGCAGGAGGCAGGAGCGGCGCACCGGCGCAGCCCCTGAAGCTGAAGCAGTGCCTGGAGTTGACCGGGTGCCTCCGGCTGACGGAGCGCCTGGGGTTGACCGGGTGCCTTCGGCTTACGCAGTGCCTGGAGTTGACGCAGTGCCTCGAACTGGCGCAGCCCCTGGAGCTGGGGCAGTCCGTGAAAGCCGGCCCTTCAGCGGGCATCCGCTGCGCAGGCTGTCGGCCGCGTGGCGCCGACCACTGCCGCTGTGTTCCCGGCGGCTCGGCTCTGGTACGGCAGGCGGCTCCGCCTGCCGTACCGTCGGAAGGTCAGACCTCGACCACCACGGGGATGATCATCGGTCGGCGGCGGTAGGTGTCGCTCACCCAACGCCCCACGGTGCGGCGCACCACACGGCGGATCTCCTGCATGTCCACCACGCCGTCGGCGGCCTTCTCCGCGAGGGCCCGCTCGATCTGCGGGATGAACTCGTCGAACTGCGCCGGGTCGATGCCGGAGCCCCGTGCGTGGATCTCGGGGCCGGCGGTGAGCTTGCCGGTGTTCGAGTCCACCACCACGACCACGGAGATGAAGCCCTCGTCGCCGAGGATCCTGCGGTCCTTGAGCGACGTGTCGGTGATCTCACCCACCGACGAGCCGTCCACGTAGACGTAGCCGGCATGGACAGCCCCGACGATCTTCGCCCTGCCGTCCACCAGGTCCACCACGACGCCGTCCTCGGCGATCACGATGTGGTCCTCGGGCACGCCGGTCAGTGCGGCCAGCTTGGCGTGCGCCCGCAGGTGCCGCCATTCGCCGTGCACCGGCATGAAGTTCGACGGCCTGGTCAGGTTCAGCACGTACAGGAGCTCGCCCGCGGCGGCGTGTCCCGAGACGTGCACCTTGGCGTTGCCCTTGTGCACGACGCGGGCGCCCCACCTGGTCAGTCCGTTGATCACCTTGTTGACGGCGGTCTCGTTGCCGGGCACCAGCGACGAGGCCAGCAGCACCGTGTCGCCTTCGGCGATGCGGATCGGGTGGTCGCGGTTGGCCATCCTCGACAGCGCGGCCATGGGCTCACCCTGGGAGCCGGTGCAGATGAGCACGACGTCCTCCGGCGGCCACTCCTCGATGTCGCGCGAGTCGACGATCAGCTGCGGCGGCACCTTCAGGTAGCCGAGGTCGCGGGCGACGCCCATGTTGCGCACCATCGACCGTCCGACCAGGGCGACCTTTCGGCCGTGCCTGGCGGCGGCGTCCATGACCTGCTGGATGCGGTGCACGTGCGAGGCGAAGCTCGCCACGATGACCCGCTGCTCCGAGGTGCGGATCACCTCGTCGATGACCGGCCCGATCTCACGCTCGCTGGTGACGAAGCCCGGCACCTCGGCGTTGGTCGAGTCGGACATCAGCAGGTCGACGCCCTCGCTGCCGAGCCTGGCGAAGCCGCCGAGGTCGGTCAGCCGTCCGTCGCTCGGCAACTGGTCCATGCGGAAGTCGCCGGTGTGCAGGACGATGCCGGCCGGCGTCCGGATCGCCACCGCCAGGGCGTCCGGGATCGAATGGTTGACCGCGAAGAACTCGCAGTCGAAGGGCCCGAAGACGTGCCGCTCGCCCTCGACCACCTCGACCTTGGTCGGCTGGATGCGGTGCTCGCCCAGCTTTGCCTCGATCAGGGCGAGTGTGAGCTTCGACCCGATGAGCGGGATGTTGCGCCGCTCACGCAGCAGGTACGGCACCGCGCCGATGTGGTCCTCGTGCGCGTGTGTGAGCACCAGCGCCTCGACGTCGTCGAGCCGGTCCCTGATGTACTCGAAGTCGGGCAGGATCAGGTCGACGCCCGGCTGGTCGGGTTCGGGGAACAGCACCCCGCAGTCGACGATCAGCAGCCGGCCGTCGAATTCGAAGACGGCCATGTTCCTGCCGATCTCCCCCAACCCGCCGAGCGGGACGATCCGCAGGCCCCCTTCGGGCAGTGGTGGAGGGGGGCCGAGCTCAGGATGCGGATGGCTCATGCCTGGCCCCCACGTTCATATCGTGTTCTCAAAACGGCTGTTTCCTCCCCGTTCCTATGCGTCTGTCAACTTCACCCCGCCGGCCACCAGGCAAGCGCGCAGCTCGGCGATCTGCTTCTCCGTCGCGTCCACGAGCGGCAGCCGTACCGGCCCCACCGGCAGGCCGACCATGCTCAGGGCGGCCTTGGCCATGATCGCGCCGCCGGCGCGCAGCATGATCCCGTCGACCACCGGCGCGAGCTGGCTGTGCACGGCGCGGGCCTCCTCGACCTCGCCGCCCCTGTACAGCTCGATCATGCGCGCCAACTGCGCGCCCACGACATGTCCGACGACGCTCACGAACCCGGCCGCCCCCACCGAGAGCCAGGCCAGATTGAGCAGGTCGTCGCCGGAGTAGAAAACGAGATCGGTGGCGGACATCACCTGGCCGGCGGCGAACAGGTCGCCCTTGGCGTCCTTCACCGCGATGATGCGCTCGTGCTGCGCCAGCCGGATCAGCGTCTCGGTGTTGATCGGGACACCACTGCGTCCCGGAATGTCATAGAGCATCACTGGAAGGTCGGTCGCGTCGGCCACAGCGGTGAAATGCCGGTACAACCCCTCCTGTGGAGGCTTGTTGTAGTACGGCGTCACGACGAGCAGACCATGCGCACCCGCCCGCGCCGCCCGCTTGGCAAGCTCGACGCTGTGGCGGGTGTCGTTCGTCCCCGCGCCCGCCACCACGGTCGCCCGGTCGCCAACGGTCTCGAGGACGGCGCTGACGATGCGCTCCTTCTCCTCGTCCGACGTGGTGGGCGACTCGCCGGTCGTCCCGTTGACGATCAGACCGTCATTGCGCTGCTCGTCCACCAGGTAGGTGGCCAGGCGCCGCACAGCCCCGTAATCGACCTCGCCGGCCGCAGTGAACGGCGTGACCATCGCGGTCAGCATGCGGCCGAAGGGCGCGTCTGTGGTTCCAGTTGGCGATGCCATAGTGCGAACGCTACCTGGATTCGGAAATCCGTTGGACGCCGCCACCCCGCTTCGCCTGCTTGGAGCCGGTTTTTACACCCTCCGCCGCCCGGTCTGGAGGGCCGTGCGGGAGGCCGAAGCCCGTTCGCCGGCGTCGGCAGCTTCCGTCGTTCCCCTTCGGATGCGGGGGGAGGGCAGCGGTCAGGACAGTTCGATCTGGTACCTGATGAAGCCCCGGTTCTCCGCGACCTGGTCGTACAGGCGGCGGGCGGTGCTGTTGGACTCGTGGGTGTTCCAGTAGACGCGGGAGCAGCCGCGCGTTCGGGCCCAGTCCGTGACGGCTTCGATGAGCGCCCGGCCCACGCCCCTGCCTCGCGCCTCAGGGGCGGTGAAAAGGTCCTGGAGATAGCAGACGTCCGCGTCGGGAGCCGACGTGCTGGCGTGTACGAGGAAGTGTGTGATGCCGACCAGTTCGCCGTCCACGCGGGCGCCGAGGGCGTGCAGCCGCGTGTCCGCCTGGAACTCTCCCCAGGCCCTCTCGTACATCTCGCGCGGCTCCTCGCGCTCGTAGAAGTCGATGTAGCCGCGGAACAGCGCCTCCCAGACAGGCCGATCGGACGGACGAAGCCTGCCGACAGTGATCATGCGCCTCTCCTACGAGCTGAGTGGTGTACGAGATACCGGTCGGTCGGTGACGCCCGTCGCGGCCGATCACACCCTAGGAAGGAGGTGGCGTCCCACGGCACGGCCACTCAGCGGGAAGAGCCGGAGACCACTTGAGACGGACGGCGAGGCCGGATCCGCGATCGCCGGCCGGCGCAGGAGGTGCGCGCCCGAGGGCTGTTCGGCGCCTTGAGCAGGCGAACCGCGATGGAAGAGGTCGCCGATATGTGCTCGGGGGTACACACATCGACGACCTCTACCGGAGAATCGGCCGTCCTTACACCGGCGTTACAGGGTTTCTCCGATGATTTCCCGCCCTCGCAAAGTTGGGGCTCCAGCGGTCGACGATGACGGTCGGTTACCTGTCGAATACGGCAACATGGGGCAACGCCTCACACGAACCCCCAGGGATGGACTAGTGGCCACCTCAGATCCGGTCTACCTGCGTGTCGTCGAAGACATCCGGCGGCAGATCATCGACGGCGCTCTTCCCCCCGGCGCGCCCATTCCCTCACGGGCGCAGCTGACCCGTAAATACCAGGTCGGCGAGACCGCCGCCCGGCACGCGCTACGCGTCCTCGCGAGCGAGGGCCTCATCATCGGCCGCGTGGGCTCGGGACATTACGTCAGGGAGCGCCCCGATCTCACTTCTCTGCACCGTTGGCGCTTCCTCGACCACCCCACCCCGCTCGTCGCCGACCTGCAGGCTCAGGGCAGCCGCGTGACATGGGACTGGCACAGCGAGCCGGTCGAAGCCGGCCCCGAGATCGCCAAGCGCCTGCGGCTGAACGAGTCGGCTCCGCTGACCAGGACGCGCTACCTCTATCGGACGGACGGCAAGCCGTTACAGCTCGCCACCTCGTACGAACTGCGGGAGTTCGCACCGCTGCACACCGACGAGGACCGGCGGAGCCTGATCAGCCGGATGTTCGCGTACGGGATAAAGATCACGGAAGTGGTCGAGAGCGTGCACACGCGAGTGCCGCGGCCGGTCGAGAGTGACGCGCTCGCCCTGGCAGCGGGAGTCCACGTGCTGCACGTCGAGCGTACGCACTGGGCCGGCGACCGTCCGGTGGAGACGAGCGACATCGTCATCCCGGGCGACCGCTTCCGGGTCACGTACAGCATGCCGGTCTGACCCTCCGCACCAGAACGGCGACTGACGGCTCCGGGCGCCCGCGCCCGTCCGGAGCCCTTCGCCATGCCCCCTTCTCCCCCGCCGGGCACCCACCTCGAACCCATCGGCGTCCTCGTTCAACGCTCGCGACCTGGGCCCGGCAGCCATCAGGGTCTCCACAACGCCCCATGCCCCCTGCCGCCGGCACCTTCGGCTGCGGCGTCCTGCTCGCCGCGCCTCGGTCCGACGCCGAGCGCCGCGTCCGCGCGTAAACCTCCTTATGGACTCTCCAGCATTCCGGGCGATTTCCGACACGCGGGTAATCTACGTCGACTGTCGACGCCGTCTTGAAATTCCACCGCCTTGAGGAGTAAATCGGTTCGCGTTTCTGGCAGCCATTCCGTCCAGAGGACAGTCTGAGCCGTTCTGGAGGCTCTGGCGCGCACACCTCCCAGAAATACCCCACCGGCCGTGGCCCGGTTCGGACGGTCCCACTGAGGCGGGCCTGGCGCTCTGCAGCCCTCCAGAGGTCGACTTCTGGCCCCGGCGACCAGCCCCTTCCCGCGCCCCTACGCCTGCGTGACTCAGCTCGCCAAGCCAGTCCCCGCGGCAGTCATGCCTGATATTTCCTGATACTCGCATTGCGCATATTTATAGCTATTGGGCATTTCGACTCGGCACTGATCTGGTGGCCGGGAAATGTCGGCGGCCGCTGATAGAACCGGGCGTGGAGGTTGCGGATGCGAGTCAAAGATCTGCCCAAGGGTGACCGCCCGCGCGAGCGGCTCATGTCCAGCGGTGCGGCAGCGCTGGCCGACCGGGAGCTGCTCGCCGTGCTACTCGGTTCGGGGTTCCGCGGGTCGAGCGCGGTCGATCTGGCCGCCGAGGTGATCGCGCACTGCGGCGATCTCGATGGGCTCGGGCGTTCCGAACCCCATCGGTTACTCGCCGTACGCGGAGTCGGCCCGGCGAAGGCGGCGCGGGTGGCCGCGGCGTTCCATCTCGTACGCCGGGCGGAGGCCGGCCCGGAGCGGGAACGGATCACCAGCACGGCCGATCTGGCCCACCTCGCGGCTCCGCTACTGAGGGGGTATGTCCATGAACGACTGGTTGTGGTGGTGTGCGATCCGCGAGGTGGGGTGTTGCGGCGTTCCGTACTGACCGAGGGCGGCGCCGATCACACGATGGTGCCGATCCGAGAAGTGATCACCACGGTCCTCGCATGCGGTGGTGCGGCTTTCGGGGTGGCACACAACCACCCCAGCGGGTCACTGGAGCCGAGTGCGGCCGACGTGGCGGCGACGTCCCGCCTCATCGAGGCGGCGGAGACGGTAGGGCTGCGCTTCCTCGATCATCTGATCATCACCAGCACGGCGTGGCGACGGATTCCGAGAGCCATCGTTGAGGACGTTGGCCGCAACAGAGGCGAAACGTCATGATCCTGGATATTGCCCTGAAGGGCCGTTCTCCAAGGTCAAGCCATGAGAACCTAATGCCGCGGACAGGCCGTTCCCGGACGTCAGCCGGCCTGTACTCGTCGTGGTGTGGTCCCGTGCCTCTTGAAGGGCGCGGGACCACACCTACGTACTCTCGATGCGCCGGCGAGTCGTCTTCTGTATTCCTCACCTTTGAGATCAGGGCGGTGCAGGTGCAGTCCGTGCGCTTGCCAATGACGGGTGTACGGGGTGCGCCTGTGGTCGTCATGATGACGCCGTCCGCGGCTCAGGAGCATGCCCTTGGGGTCACGACCAGATCGCCCGAGGATTTCTACTGTCTCTCTGATTCATGCCCGACTCACCGCCGGACGCGTTCCTTCCACTCCAGGACGATGCGATGTCCCAGGTCAGAACCCACAGACGCAGGAAAGCAGGCCGACACTCGGCAGGCCGGAAGCTGGGGCTTACGTAGGCGCGGAGCGAGCCGTGGCGATTCCCATGCATTTTCCGGTGTTGAAGGGGAAGCCAACCATCATGGCTCTGCGCCTGCTCGGGTGAAAGGGGCCGCGGCGCGTGGCACCGCGCCGCGGCCCGGAGAGCATGGCTCCGGCGCACCCAGAGTCCCCTGATGCCAGAGCCATGGACTCAGCCCCCGGTCCCCTGGCGACGAGGGCTGAGAGTCGGGTCAAGACTTGGAGGAGATCCGAGGGCCACATGAGGGAGGGGTAGCCCCCGGATCGCTTGTGGAGGGACGCGCCTCGCCCGCTTGGGAAGGACGCTCCTCACTCGCTTGGGAGAGACGCCCCTCGCGCCGGTCCCGCATTGCTGCTGAGCAGCCTCCATGGCGGACCGGCGAGGGATGGTTCGAGGTGTGCGGCCAGGAAGTCGAACGGGCATGGAAATCACGCGGACCTGCACGTACACACTTCGAAAGCTCCCAACGCGCGACCTGGCTCTTTCGCCGTCGTCCATCTTCGCGGTCGCCCATCCGCGGTACGCGGGGCACTCTCTCGGCCCCCTTACCTGCGCCGTTCAGACGTCCTCGGCGCCTTTCCGTGCCCGGGAAGACGGACAAGGCACCACGGGCCTGCGAGCGGATGTTCTCGGAAGGCATCCGGCTCACGACCTCGGCCCTTTCCCTCCTTATCCGGTCCGCAGATCTCTCACAAGGCCTCCCATGGCGAACTCACCGCACCCCTCCCGCATCACCGGCCCCTCCCCGGCCCCTTACCTGCGCCGTTCAGACGTCCTCGGCGCCTTTCCGTGCCCGGGAAGACGGACAAGGCACCACGGGCCTGCGAGCGGATGTCCCCGGAAGGCATCCGGCTCACGGCCTCGGCCCTTTCCCCCGTTACCCGGTCCGCAGATCTCTCACAAGGCCTCCCATGGCGAACTCACCGCACCCCTCCCGCATCACCGGCCCCTCCCCGGCCCCTTACCTGCGCCGTTCAGACGTCCTCGGCGCCTTTCCGTGTCCCCGAAGACGGACAAGGCACTACAGGCCTGCGAGCGAATGTCCCCGGAAGGCATCCGGCTCACGGCCTCCGCTCTTTCCCTCGTTATCTGGTCCGCAGGTCTCCCACAAGGCCTCCCATGGCGAACTCACCGCTCCCCTCCCGCATCGCCGGCCCCTTGCTTACGCCCTTCAGACGTCCTCGGCGCCTTTCCGTGTCCCAGAAGACGGACAAGGCACCACGGGCCTGCGAGCGGATGTCTCCCGAAGGCATCCGGCTCACGGCCTCGGCTCTTTCCCTCGTTACCCCCGTGGCGGTTCTCTCGTGGCATCCCTCTCATGGCGTACTGGCGGCGTCCCGACAGCCTCCCGGCGTCCTCAGCGCGCCCTCCCCATCGGAGAGGGCGGGGCGGCTCGGTTCTTCAGCCCTGGTCCTTTACGTTGTAGATTCGGATCTTGCCTGGCCTGACTAGTAGGCGGTGCCTTTGAGGAGGCGGGACCACAGGGCCTTGGCGAGCTTGCGCCTGACGCGAGGGGTTTCCTCGATGAGGACGTTTCCGTCGGACGGCTTGGTCCTGCGAATGAAGAAGAGACCGCCCGATTGGCAGAACTCGTAGAAGATCGGCTGGCAGGCGCAGGTGAACTCCTGGACTCGGATGCGGTCACTGCGGGGGTGTTCCGCTTCCCAATCCAGGGCCATGGCGACGGGGCACGCAGGGGGCACGTGAATCCCGACGCAGTCGCCTTGCGCGAGCCGAAGGCCTGAATCGAGCTCTGCACACTGATCGTCCTCCTCTTCTGCCGCGGGATCCTCCGGGCGTCGGTGCGGGGTTTCGTCTTGGGGCTGACTTGTGGGGAGAGGTTTGGCGTCTGGGGGTTGAGCTGGGGGGTCGAGGGGCTCGGCCATGAACAGAGAGTACGTCTAGTTGTTCTCTCCCGTCTATCGAGTAAGAGAGATCTGTCTAGGGAGACAGAAGGATATGGGAGGGCTTGTACCGCTTGGCCTATCTTGCGGCTGTGCTTGATTACGATGGCGACACCCATATCTACCTGCAGATCGCTGAGATCCTCCGGGAGCGTGTCTCGGGGCTGTCGTCCGGGCACCCCGTGCCGAGCGAGGCCGACATCCAGCACGAGTTCGGCGTCGCCCGGACGACCGCGCGGCGGGCGATCCATGTGCTGCGCGAGGAAGGGCTCATCTACACGGTCCAGGGCGAGGGGACGTTCGTAGGGACACCGGGTGAGGCGCCGCGCAAGCAGCGGAAGATGCCGTTCTACCAGCAGATCGCCTCAGAGCTCGCCGAGCAGATCAAAGCGGGGCAGTACCAGCAGCGGCGTCCTATACCGGGCGAGGCGGCGTTGGTGAAGCAGTACGACGTGGCGCGGGAGACGGTCCGGCGGGCCATGGCGCTGCTCCGGGAGCAGGGGTGGATCTACACGGTTCCGCAGCGTGGGAGCTACGTGTCGCCGGAGGAGTCGTGGCCGAAGGGGTCCACAGAGGGGTAGGCCACCCGGCACTGATGATGGTGACGGGCTCGCCGCTCGCTCCTGTCGCTCGTTCCCAGTTCCGCTCGTTCTGATGTCCTGTTCGTTGTCGGCCGGCCTGCGCGGCTGCAGGTGCCCGACGTTCCTGTTCTCGTCTCCGGTGGCGTTGACGGCCGTGTCCGCGCACGGTTGCGCGGGCTCTGGGTGCTCCCGTCCCTTCGCTCTCCCCAGGCGGCCTGTGTGCCGCCTGCCCCTCTGCAACCGCTCCAGGTGCCCAGCGTGCTGCTCTTCAGCCGACCCCGGCTTCTCCCCCTGGGTGGCTGGTAGGGGTGAAGGACCCATGCGCAGTGGCGGCTCCAGTTCTGCGTTCCGCTCATCTGCTCGTATGCAGACGTCTATGGTGTGGTCATGCTCGACCGAGACGGGCCCGTACCCATCTACGTGCAGATCGCTGAGCTGATCGAGCAGCGTATCTCCGATGGCGAGCTGCGGCCCGGCGAACGGGTGGAGAGCGAGTCGGCGCTGGAGGCGGAGTTCGACATCGCGCGGACGACGGCGCGCAGCGTGGTGCGGGAGTTGCGACGGCGGCGGCTCGTCCACACGATTCCGGGAGAGGGGACGTATGTCGGCCCGCCGGGTGTTCCACGGATCCGGCAGGTGCGGGCTCTGTATCTCGATGTGGCGCACGACATCGTCTCGCGGATCAGGCGGGGCGAATTGCGCCCGAACCGTCCGATACCGAACGAGCAGGCGCTCATGATGCGGCACGGCGCGGCGAAGGTGACCGTGCGCAAAGCGGTGGCGTACCTGCGGGAGCAGGGCTGGGTGTTCGCGGTGCCGCGCGGGGGCGTGTTCGTCTGTCCGCCGCACCGCTGGCCGGCCGAAGGTCCGTACGGGGGCTGGGCGGAGAACGGCCAAGGGGGTGAGCCGTTCCGCCGCCGCCCGGGTGGCAACGGCGGCTCGGAGGCGGCCTGTCCCTCTGGAGATCGGGAGCGGTCGGGCGGCGTGGCACCGTAAGGCCGGCGAGCGGAGGTACGGGCGGGGGCCGTGCGGCGCGAAGCCCCTCGGGATGCCGGTTTCCCCACAGAGCTTGGACGCCCTCCGCGCCTACCGCCGTGCCGAGGGCGGCAGTGGGGATGGCGGTGGTCCACGGTCAGCAGGGATTGCGGATGGTGGCGGGGCCGGTCTGGGACCAGGTGGCCTGGGGGCTGCTGGACGGAGATGCATGCGGACCTGAAAGCCATGGATGAGATCGCGGTGGTTGGGATGGCGATTAGGGCGGATAGGGGTAGAGGCACGCAGCGATAGAGGCAGGGCGGTGATGCCTGGTGGCACAGGTCCCATTGCGCAGGCGCCCATTGCGCACGTGCCCGTGGCGTAGGGCGGGTGCAGGGCGCACCCTGCCGTGAGGCATGCAGGGCGGGCTCCCGCACGTTGGGCCACTGGATGGTTGGGCCTCAGGCAGGGTGAGTCCGGGCACGGTCAGCGCGGTGCAGGGTGCGCTGGCGGGCGCAGTGCATGTTGGGGCTTGTACCCGTTGCAGGTGGGCCCAGTGCAGGGTCCGCCGGGTTGCGCGCTGGGCGGGGCGGACGCTGGGGCTCGTGCCCATGGCCCTATGCAGAGTGGATCCGCCCATGGTGGGCCCGGTGCACGGCGTTGCAGGTGGGCCCGGGAGGTGGGCAGGGTGCAGGGTCCGGTGGAGGGTGCCCCGGGCGCGGCGCCCCTTGGGGCTCATGTTGCGTTGGTGCACGGTGGACCAGCCCACGGTGGACCCGGGGCACGGTGGGCGGGGTGCGGCCCCTGGTGAGTGGTTGTTCGGCGGGGCGGTGGTGCCGGTTTGCCTTGGCTGTGATGTTCTGGTTGGCGGTTAAAAGACGGGGATGATGTCTTCTGGGTCTATGGTGTCGATGTTCACGCCTTCCAGGTCGAGTTCCGGGATGGCGGGGAACGGGATGCCCCAGCGTTCGACGATGGCGCGGACCCTTGCCATGGCGACGCGCCAGTTCTCCGCCTGCTCCTCGTACGTCAGGAGGCCGAGGCCGGCGTCCCTGGCGTGGTCCATGAGGACGCGGTGGTTGGGCAGGAAGTAGGGCGGCAGTTCCCAGAATCCTTCCGGGGGCTCCCAGAGGATCATGCTGAGGAACACGAATCCGGCTCTGAGCTGGCGGGTGATGAGGCTCTTGGTGTCGTCGGTGAGTCCGGGCCATTCCTTTTCCAGAATGGTCATGCAGATTTGCAGGTGGCGGGACTCGTCGCGGCCGATGCGGTGGAACATGTCGTTGAAGACGGGGTGCCGCGTGCCGGACGCCATGCCGCGGAAAAGCGTGGAGGCGGCCATTTCCCCCATCATGAAGCTGGTGAAGAGCACGGGCAGGGTGTACTTGCCGACGGCGGTGTTGTAGCCGTTCCAGTACCGGCCGCCGTTGTGGTAGAGCCAGCCGATGTTGTTGTGGGCGGCGGCTTCGAGGTCGTCGGAGGGCGTCCAGTTCAGGGGGCCTCCGGGCCAGAGTCTGGCGATGGTGCGCTGGCAGCACTCCTCATGGTTCATCTCGTCGCGGGTGATGGAGAAGAAGCACTTCCTGACGGGGTCCTCCTCGTGTTTCTCGAACGCCTGGATGGTGGCCCGAGCGAACACGGCCGGGCCGGAGGCGTCGAAATTGGCGAGCACGGAGAACCAGTACATGACGCCGAGGCGCTGTTCGCGGGTGAAATCGGCCGGGTCGAGGTCGTCCCAGGGGAGGTCGGCGGGGTTCCACACGACGCGCTTGGACTTCTCGTAGATGGCCGCGAGTTTCTCGGTCTCGACGTGCCATTCCATCGGGTAGATGTTGGGCTGCGGGATTTCCGGCGCGGGCCAGAAGCCGCCGTCCGGGATCGTGAGGTCAGCCATCTGTGACACCTCCTCTTCTCATCGTGCGAGCCGACGTCACAGGATTCAAGTCGGGGCCTTCAGGCACGGGTCCGCTGGGTGACGGCGACGCAGACGAGGACGGCGACGGCGGTGACGACGGTCGCGGCGCCGTAGCGCTCCCCCAGGAGGGTCCACGCCCAGAGCAGGGTGAGCAGCGGCTGGGTGAGCTGGGTCTGCCCGGCCCTGGCGATGCCGCCCCTGGCCAACCCGGCGTACCAGGGGATGAAGCCGAGGAACATCGAGATCAGCGAGACGTACGCGAGCCCGGCGAGGGCGTCGGGTGCCGGGTCGATCGGCGTGGTGGCGGCGAGGACGGCGGTGATGGGGACGGTCAGGGGCAGGGAGAGCACGAGCGCGTACGAGATGACCTGCCAGCCGGGGGTGCCGCGGGAGAGCCGTCCGCCTTCGGTGTATCCGGCGGCGGCCGAGACGAGGGCGCCGACGAGCAGGACGTCCGCCCAGGCCGCCCAGGCCGCCGAGGCGGCCGAGGCGGCCGAGGCGGCCGAGGCGGCCCCGGCGGCGCCCCGGGTGAGGGTGAACGCGGTCACGGCGGCGGCGCCGGCCGCGCAGGCGGCCCAGAACAGCGGTTTCGGGCGTTCCCCCGCGCGCAGCACGGCTCCGATCGCGGTGGCGGCGGGCAGCAGGGCGATGACGACGGCGGCGTGCGAGGTGCTCGCGCCGAGGTGCAGGGCGAGGCCGCTGAAGACGGGGAAGCCGAACACGACGCCGGCGCTGATGACGGCGTACGCGGGCCAGTGGCTCCTGGGCGGGACGAGGGGCAGCCGGGCGGCTTTGAGGCAGGCCAGCGCGATGACGCCGGCGACGGCGGCGCGGCCGACGCCGACGAGCCACGGGTCGAAGCCCCTCATGGCGAACGCGGTGGCGGGGAACGAGCCGCTGAAGGCCAGGACGCCGAGGAAGGCCAGGGCGGTGCCGCGCGCGGCGTCGTGTCCGGCGGGTCCGGCGGTGGGCGCTACTGCAACGGCGACGATAGCGCTATCCTTGCTGTTCATGAATAACGATAGCAGTATCGCCCAGATCGCCGCGATACTGCGGGAGGAGGCCGCGCGGCTGGGGCCGGGCGCGCGGCTGCCGTCCAGCCGGGAGATCATGCGGCGGCACAACGTGAGCCCCGTGACCGTCTCGCGCGCGATCGGGCTGCTGGCGGCCGAGGGGCGGGTGGTGTCGAGGCCGGGCACGGGCACGTTCGTGGCGCGGCCGGCGGCGGGCGCGGGCGAGGCGGCCGACCTGTCCTGGCAGACGGTCGCGCTGGGCGACCGCGTGGTCGACGACCGTCCGGTGAGCGCGCTGCTGACCGCCCCGCCCGACGGCGTGGTGCCGCTGACGGGCGGCTACCTGCCGCCGTCGCTGCGGCCCGACAAGCAGCTCGCCGCGGCGGCGGTGCGGGCGGTGCGCGGGGCCGACGCGTGGGCGATGCCGCCGCTGAACGGCGTGGCGGGCCTGCGCCGGTGGTTCGCGGCGCAGGCGGGCGGGGACGTCACGGCGGCCGACGCGCTCATCGTGAGCGGCGGGCAGGCGGGCCTGACCCACACGTTCAGGACGCTGGCGGCGCCGGGCACGCCGGTGCTGGTCGAGACGCCGACGTACCCGGGGGCGCTGGCGGCGGTCAAGGCGGCCGGGCTGCGGGCGGTGGCCGTCCCCATGGACCGCGACGGGGTGCGGCCCGACCTGCTGGCCGAGGCGTTCGCCGTCACCGGGGCGCGCGTGTTCTTCTGCCAGCCCACCTGCCAGAACCCGACCGGCGCGACCCTCACGCCCGACCGCAGGCGGCAGGTGCTGGAGGTGGCCAGGGCGGCGGGGGCGTTCGTGGTCGAGGACGACTTCGCGAGGTTCCTGACCGAGCACCCGCCGCCGACCATGGTGTCGATGGACGCGCACGGCACCGTCGTGTACGTCGGCTCGCTGACCAAGATCCTGGCGCCGAGCATGCGGGTGGGAGCGGTGATCGCCCGTGGACCGGCGGCGCGGCGGCTGCGGGCGTCACAGCTCGTGGAGTCGTTCTTCGTGGCCAGGCCGCTGCAGGAGACGGCGCTGGAGTTCGTGGGGTCGCCGGCGTGGCGGCGGCACCTGGCGGCCGTGCACGCCGAGCTCGACGTGCGCAGGCAGGCGCTGGTGACGGCCCTCGCGGCGCGGCTGCCGGAGGCGACGCCGCACCTGGTGCCCGCGGGCGGGATGCACCTGTGGCTGCGGCTGCCGGCGGAGACCGACGAGGACGCGCTGGTGGAGGCGGCCAAGCGCAACGGGGTCCTGGTCAGTCCGGGGCGGATCTACTACCCGTCGGAGCCGCCGGGGCCGCGGATCAGGGTCACCCACGTCGCCGCGACCCACCTGGGGGAGCTGGCGGAGGGGGTGCGGCGGCTCGCCCAGGCCCTCGCCGACGTCACCTGACGCCGCGTGCGGGGCGGGCGGCCGTCGAATCGGGCGGGGCGATCAGTGGGGTGATCTCGGAAGTAGAGTGGGGGCATGCCGTCATTCGCGGAGCTCGTCCGCGATTTCGTGAACACGTACGACATCGAGGCCGACGCGGACGAGCTGTCCTCCCCCGCCGAGCTGGCGCTGTGGCTGCGCGAGCGCGGCCTGGCGGCCCCGGGCGACCGGGCCACGGACGACGACCTGAACACCGCTCTGCTGCTGCGTGAGGGCCTGCGGGCGGCACTGCGGCGCGAGCCGGCCGAGCTGCCGGAGCTGCCGGAGCTGCCCCTCACCGTACGGGTCGGGGAGCGCCCCGAGCTGGTGCCGGCGGGCGCGGGAGTGCGGGCCGGGCTGGCGCGGATCGCGGCCGCGACGCTCGACCCGTCGTGGGAGCGGTTGAAGGTGTGCGCGGAGGACGGATGTCAGTGGGCGTTCATCGACGCGTCCAGAAACCGTTCCCGCTCGTGGTGCTCTATGCGGATATGCGGCAATCGCACAAAGACACGCGCGTACCGGGCGCGGAAGCGTGGTTCGCGTCATCTCCAAGGGTCAAACACCGATACGGTGTAACTCGTGCCTTGTGGCATGGACGGCAGGCGAAGGAGCGGGCCGAGATGGCAGACGTAGGCGTCCGGGCGGCCCGGCGCGAGGATGTTCTCCAGGTTGCGAATTGTCAGATCCGCGCCTGGCGCTACGGCTATCGGGACTTCCTCCCCGAAGGGCCGCTCGAACAAATGACCGGGCCCGCGGCCGAGAAGATGTGGCTGCGCCAGTGGGACGAGGCGATCGTCGCCCCGCCCACCCCCAGGCACCGGGTGCTGGTCGCGGTGGAGACCATCCTCGACACCGAGGGCTTTCCCGCCCTCGGAGCGGGCGGCAGCGCCGCCCTGACGACTCCCCGTGGCGGCGAGCGCGTGGTCGGCCTGGCCTCGCACTCCCCGGCGGAGGACCCCGACCTCGACCCGAGCGTGGTCGCCGAGATGCTGACGCTGCTGGTGGACCCGGACTTCGTCCGGCGCGGCCACGGCAGCCGCCTGCTCAACGCCACGGTCGACTATCTGCGCGAGGACGGCTTCCGGCAGATCGTGACGTGGGTGTTCGCGGAGAACTACGCGGTGCTCGGCTTCCTGGAGTCGGCCGGCTGGGGCGAGGACATGGCCGAACGCGTCCTCGACATGGGCCGTCCGGTCCGCATGGTCAGGCTCACCACCGACATCAGCTAGAGGTTTCATCGACAATGGCAACCCCCGGCCAGTGGATCGCCGGCGCACGCCCGCGGACGCTGCCCAATGCGATCGTGCCCGTCATGGTGGGCACCGGCGTGGCCGTCGGCGAGGGCGCGCCCGTGTGGTGGCGGGCGGTGCTCGCCCTGCTCGTGGCCCTGTCGCTGCAGATCGGCGTCAACTACTCCAACGACTACAGCGACGGCGTCCGCGGCACCGACGACGAGCGTGTCGGCCCGATGCGCCTGGTCGGCTCCCGCGCGGCGCCGCCCCGCCAGGTGCTGGCGGCGGCGCTCGGCTGCTTCGCGGTCGCGGCGGTGCTGGGCCTGGTCCTGGTGGTCGCCACGCGGGCGTGGTGGGTGCTGCTGGTGGGGGCCGCGGCGATCGCCGCCGCCTGGTTCTACACCGGCGGCAAGCGGCCGTACGGCTACCGGGGGCTGGGCGAGCTGGCGGTGTTCGTGTTCTTCGGCGTGGTGCCCGTGGTGGGCACGGCGTACGTGCAGACCGAGCACCTGACCTGGCCGGCGCTGTTCGCGTCGATCCCGGTGGGGTTGCTGTCGTGCTCGATGCTGGTGGTGAACAACCTGCGCGACGTCGGCACGGACGAGCTGGCGGGCAAGCGCACGCTGGCGGTGGCGCTGGGCGCGCGGCGCACGCGGCTGCTGTACGCGGCGTGCCTGCTCGTGCCGCTGGCGGCGGCCCTGGCGATGATCCCGCTGGCGCCGCTGGCGGGCGTCGCGGTGCTGGCGGCGCCGCTGGCCGTGGGGCCGGTCAGGTCGGTGCTGGGCGGCGCCGTGGGTCCGGCGCTGATCGCGGCGCTGCAGCAGACGGGCAAGCTGCAGATGGCGTACGGGGTGCTGCTGGCGGCGGGTTTGGCCCTCAGCCTCTGACCGTCCGCCCCCACGTCAGCCCCTCAGCCTCTCAACGTCTCAACCGCGCCCTGGCGGGCAGGGGTCTCTGACCGGGGAAGTCGGAGAACGTGGCCAGCCGCTGCAAGAGGCAAGGGGAGCCGTTGAACCCGCCGGACGCGCTGACGGACGTCGTGGAGTTCGAGCGCGCGCTCGCCGAGAGCGTCGAGATCACGTCGAGCGCCATGCCGGACTCCCCCATGGTCAGCGTCGCCCTCCGGGCGGAGCGCGGGCTGCGTACGGTCGCCTGCACGCACGAGCGGGCGGGCCGGCTGGACGCGCTGCAGTGGGCGGCCGGGCAGGGCCCGGCCCTGGAGGCGGTCGCCACGGGCGAGCCGGTGGCGGCGGAGGACCTCCCCGCGGAGCCGCGCTGGGCGGGTTTCGCCCGCCGCTCCCCCGGCATCCGCAGCCTGCACGCCGAGCCGCTGCGGTCGGGGGGCGAGGTGCTGGGCGTGCTGACGGTGTACTCCAGCAAGGAGGGCGGGCTCCCCGAGCAGAGCCGGGTGGCGGCCAGGGTGGCGGCCGCGCACATCGGCGTGCTGCTGCGGACGTCGCTGCAGGCGGCGCGGACGCGGGAGGTGGCCGACCAGCTCAGGGAGGCGCTGGCCACGCGGGCGAGCATCGACCAGGCGCTGGGCATCGTCATGGCGCAGCACCGCTGCACGGCCGGCAGGGCGTTCGAGATCCTGCGCAGGGTGTCGCAGGAGCGGAACGTGAAGCTGCACCACGTCGCCGCGATGGTGGTGGAGAAGGTCAGCGGGGAGCCGCCGAGCGAGACGCACTTCGAGGACCCTCCGCACCGCGCGGACCGGGCATGATGGGGTGTCGGCTTCGAGCAGGACGTTCCAGCGGGAGAAGGGACCCACGTGCGGCACGAGAAGACCCCTGTCGTGGCGGTGACGCCTGAGCCGGCCTCGGGGCTGCGCGGGGCGATCGCCGGCAACCTGCGGCGCAGGCGGCTCGCGCGCGGGTTCAGCGTGCGGGAGCTGGCCGAGCTGACCGGGGTCAGCAAGGCGCTGATCTCGCAGATCGAGCGGGGCGTGGCCAACCCGACGATCGAGGTGCTGACCCGGCTGGCCGCCGCGCTGGGGCTGACGTTCGCCGAGCTGACGCGGGCGGCGCCGGAGGGCCCCGAGGTGGTCAGGCGCGGCGAGGGCATGCCGGTGCTGGTCGGCGACACGACGGTGCGCAGCCTGTTCGCCGCGCCCGACAGGCGCAGGTTCGAGCTGGCCGAGGGCGACCTGCCGCCGGGCACGCGCAGCGCGAAGACGGCGCACGGCGCGGGCTCGGTGGAGCACGCGTACGTGGTGGCGGGCGAGGTGACGGTGGAGACCGAGGCCTGGTCGGTGACGCTGGGCGAGGGCGACGCGCTGCGGTTCGCGGCGGAGTCCGACCACGTGTACGTCACGGGCGAGAAGGGCTGCCGGGTCCTCACGCTGATCTCGTTCTCGGAGGACTGAGCCCGCGCGCTCAGTGCGGCCAGCCGCCCGTTCCATCGGGCACGCTGGCCAGCAGTTCCCTGGTGTAGGGGTGGGCGGGCGCGTCGAGCACGGCGTCCACGGCGCCGCTCTCGACGCACTCGCCTGCGCGCAGCACGTACAGGCGGTCGGCGAGCTGGCGGACGACGGCCAGGTCGTGGGTGATGAACAGCATGCCCATCGACAGCCGTTCCCGCAGCCCGGCGAGCAGGGTGAGGATCTGCGCCTGCACCGACACGTCGAGGGCGGAGACGGGTTCGTCGCAGACGAGCAGCGCGGGCTCGCCTGCGACGGCGCGGGCGATGGCGACGCGCTGGCGCTGGCCGCCCGACAGGTTGGCGGGCCGCAGCCGGGCCAGTGCGGGGTCGAGGCCGACCAGTTCGAGCAGCGCGCCGACGTCCTGGGGGCGGCCGTCGGCGGCCAGGGCCTCCTTGAGCGTCGCGCCGACGGTTCTCGCGGGGTTCAGCGTCGAGTACGGGTCCTGGAAGATCATCTGCGCGGTGCGGCGGGCCAGGCGGACGGCCCGGCGGTCCATCGCGGCGTAGTCGGAGCAGTCGAGCCCGCCGAGGGTGATGGAGCCGGAGTCGGGCCGTTCGAGGCCGGTGACGCAGCGCGCCAGCGTGGTCTTGCCGGAGCCGGACTCGCCGACGACGGCGACGATCTCGCCGGGGGCGACGGTCAGCCCGACGCCGCCGAGCGCGGGCCTGGCGCCGCCGGGGTAGGTCTTGCGCAGGTCGCGGACGGTGAGCACGGGCTCGGCGGCGGGACGGGCCGGGGCGGTGACGCCCGGCGGGGGCGGCGGCGCGGCGGGCAGGCCGGCGGCGCGCACGCAGGCCGACAGCCGTCCTGAGCCGGGCTCGGCGCGGAGTTCGGGCACGCCGGCCCGGCACTCGGGCGTGGCGTACGCGCACCGGTCGGCGAACCCGCAGCCGCCGGCCACCGCGTCGTGCGCGGGGACGGAGCCCGGCACGGAGGGGATGACGGCCAGGCGCCGGTCGGCGGGCGGCTCGGCGGCGAGCAGCGCTCGCGTGTACGGGTGGCGCTGCTCGCGGCGCAGCTCGGCGGCCCCGGCCATCTCCATCACGCGGCCCGCGTACATGACGATCACCCGCTCGCACATGGAGAACGCCAGCCGCAGGTCGTGGGTGATGAGCAGGAACGTCATGTCGCGTTCGCGCTGGACGCGGCGGATGAGCGCGAGGACCTCCCGCTGGGTGGTGGCGTCGAGCGCGGTGGTGGGCTCGTCGGCCACGAGGACGCGCGGCGCGGCGGCGAGCGCGGCGGCCAGGCCGACGCGCTGGCGCATGCCGCCGGAGAGCTGGAACGGGTACCTGCCGGCGACGTCGGCGGGCAGGCCCACCTCGGCGAGGAGCCTCGGCACCTCGGCGGCGGCGTCGGCTCCCCGGGGCAGGCCGTCGGCGATCTGCCTGCCTGCCCTGCGCAGCGGGTTGAGCAGGGTGAACGGGTCCTGCATGAGGAGGGAGACGGTGCCGCCGCGCATGCGGCGCAGGGCGCGCGGGTCGTCGTCGACGCGCCGTCCCGCGACGTGGACCTCGCCGCCGGCCTCCAGCCCCGAGGGCAGCAGGCCGAGGAGGGCGCGCACGGTCAGCGACTTGCCGGAGCCGGACTCTCCGACGATGGCCACCGACTCCCCCGGGCCGGCCTCGAACGACACGCCCGACAGCAGGGTGCGGCCGGTGGCGGGTTGCCTGACGGTCAGGCCGTCGACACGGATCATGTCAGTGTGCCCTTCCGCGCCGTTCGACGCGCTCGTGCAGCCAGTCGCCGACGACGTTGAGCGCGGCGGCGGTGGCGATGACGGCGAGGCCGGGGGCGATCACGGCCCAGGGGTTGGCGAGGAGCTGGGTGCGGTTGTCGGCCAGGGTGCGTCCCCAGTCGGGCGACCCGGCGGGCACGCCCAGCCCGAGGAACGACAGCGACGACAGCGAGACCAGCGCGTACGCGAAGTTGAGGAAGGCGGAGGCCAGGCTGACCGGGGCGATGTTCGGCCAGATGTGCCTGGTCATGATCCGCCAGGAGGAGAGGTTCTTGAGCAGGGCGGCCTCGACGTACGGGCGGTGGCGCTGTTCAAGGACGGCGCCGCGGACGACCCGGGTGTCGCCGGGGGCGAACAGCACGACGAGCACCGCGATGGCGAGCCCGTAGCCGCCGCCGAGCACGCCGGCGACGACGATGGCGACGAGCAGCGCGGGCAGCGAGAACATGAGGTCGGCCCAGCGCATGGCCAGCGCGTCCACCCAGCCGCCGTGGTAGCCGGCGGCCAGCCCGGCGAGGTTGCCGATCAGCATGGACCCCGCGGCCACGGCGAGCGCGCCGGGGACGGCGGTGCGGGCTCCCGCGACGAGGAGCTGCAGGACGTCGCGGCCCAGGTCGTCGGTGCCGAGGGGGTGGCCGGGGCCGGGGCCGGTGATGCCGGTCATGAGGTCCTGGGCGGTGGCGTCGGGCACCAGCCAGGGGGCGAACGCGGCCGCCACGCCCACGGCGACGAGCACGGCCAGCGCCAGGGCCACGCCGAACGAGATCCGCCTCATGCGGCGCCCCCGAGCCGTACGCGGGGGTCGACGAGGGAGTAGCCGACGTCCACGAGCAGGTTGACGGCGGCGACGAGCAGGGTGAGCAGCAGCGCGAGCGCCTGCACGACGGGCACGTCCTTGAACGTCACCGAGTCGACCAGCAGCGAGCCGAGGCCGGGCAGCGCGAAGGTGACCTCCACCAGCACGGTGCCCGCCAGCGTGCCGGTCACGATGAGCCCGGCGGCGGTGAGCACGGGCACGAGCGAGTTGCGCAGGGCGTAGCGGAGCACGAGGGGCGCGCGCAGGCCGCGGGCCCGCGCGAACACGACGTAGTCCTGCTCCAGCTCCCGGACGAGGGCCGCCCTGGTGAACCGGACGAGCAGGCCGACGGCGCCCACGGCGAGGGCGGCGGCGGGCAGGGTGAGGTGCCACACCTGGTCGGCCAGGCCCTCGCCGGTGCCGTACACGGGGAACCAGCCGAGGCCGAGGGCGAACACGACGAGCAGCAGCAGCCCGACGGCGAACGGCGGCGCGGACAGCCCGACGACGCCCGCGGTGACGACCAGCCGGTCGGTGGCGCGTCCGCGGCGCAGCGCGCCGAGCACGCCGAGCGGGATCCCGGCGAGCGCGGCGAGCAGGGTGCCGTAGCCGGTGAGCGCGAGGGTGAGCGGCAGCCGCTCCCCCAGCATGCCGGAGACGGCGGCGCCGGTCCTGATCGAGGTGCCGAGGTCGCCGCGCAGCACGCCGCCGAGCCAGCGCAGGTACTGGACGGCGACGGGGTCGTTCAGGTGGTAGCGGGCCTGGATGGCGGCGATCGTGGCGGGGGTGGCCGGGCGGGTGCCGAGCAGGGTCTGCTGGACGGAGCCGGGGGCGAGGTAGAGCAGGCCGAACACGCCGATCGACAGCAGCAGCACGACGGCGGCGGTGCCGGCCAGGCGGCGCAGGGCGAACCGGGCCCACCCGTTCACAGCACCCCGCCCTCCGTCAGCCAGCCGACCACGCGTTCGGCCGCGTCCCTGCGGTGGGCGGGTTCGACCAGTTCGTGGCCCTCCCGAGGGTAGACGACGAGTTCGGTGCTCATTCCCGCCGCCGTCCAGGCCCGGTAGAGCTGCTCGGCCTGGCCGAGCGGGGTGGTCCTGTCCTGGTCGCCGTGCAGGATCAGGGTGGGTGTGCCGCCGCGGGCGGCGTCGGCGGCGTGGTAGACGGGCGAGCGGGCGGCCAGCCGCTCGCGGCCCTCGGGCGTGGCCGGGTCGGCGCCCGCGTGGTAGAGCGGGTCGAAGCCGCCGGCGAGGTTGCTGGCGGTGGAGAAGCTCAGCCAGTCGGTGACGCCCGACATGACGACGGCGGCGCGGAAGCGGCCGGTGCGGGTGACGGCCCAGGCGGTCAGGTAGCCGCCGTAGCTGAGCCCCATGACGGCCAGGCGGCCGGGGTCGGCGACGCCGGCGGCCACGAGGTGGTCCACTCCTGCGAGCAGGTCGGCGAGGTCGGCCTCGCCGACGCGGCCGATGACGGCGCGGGCGTAGTCCTGGCCGCGTCCGCTGCTGCCGCGCGGGTTGGGCAGCAGCACGGCGGCCCCGGCGTGCGCGAGCGGCAGGGCGAGCTGCCCGGACTCGGCCGGGGCGAACGCGCTGGACCACAGCCAGGTGGGCCCGCCGTGCGCGATCACGACGAGCGGCTTCGGGCCGCCGGACGGTCGCCCGCCGAGGAGGAGGCCGGAGACCGGCAGGCCCTCGTGCCCCGTCCAGGTGATCTCCTCCTGGGGGACGGCGAGCCGCGCCAGCCCGGCGTTGAACGAGGTGACGGCCCGCCAGTCGCCCTCGGTCAGGGCGGCGACGGCGATCTCCGGGGGCTGCCCTGCCGTCTCCCAGCAGGCGGCGGCCAGCGTGCCTGACCGGTCCACCGACAGCGACGGCTGGCCGTCGCGGCCGCCCAGCGTGCCCCAGGCGGTCCAGCGGCGCAGCACGCGGCCGTCGGCGGCGCTCAGCAGGCCGCCGTGCACCCCGGTGCCGGACCAGCCGGTGAACCAGAGCGTGTCGTCGTCGAGCCAGCCGAGGTCGGTGACGTCGTCCACGTCGCCGAGCGGAGCGACCTCGCCGGTGACGAGGTCGGCGCGCAGGACGCGGCCCGAGACGATCGACAGGCCCTCGACGACGACCGCGGCACGGCCGCCGGGGGCCAGCCTGGGCCGGGCGAGCTGCCAGGACGTGCGGTGCAGCGTCCGCACGGCGCCGTCCTCGACCAGGTCGAGCCGGGGGTGGTAGTAGCCGCCCGGCGTCTCGTCGGCCGAGGTCACGGCCAGGGCGCGGCCGCCGCGCCAGTCGGCGTCCCAGACGGTCAGGCCGGGCAGCGCGACGGGGCGGGGCAGGGCGTCGCCGATCGTGAACCGGACGAGCCTGCGCAGCCGCCCTCCGGGCGTCCTGACGAACGGGTCGCCCGGGTCGGCCACGCGCAGGCCGAGGTGGCTGCCGTCGCGTTCGCTGCCCGGGTCGGCCACGCGCACCAGGACGGTGCCGTCGTCGCCGGGGATCGCGTCCTCGATCTCGCCCTCGACGGTCGCCCTCCAGCCGGGCTCCAGGCCGGGGCCCCTGACCTCGACGCGGTCGCCCCCGGCCAGGAGCAGCCGCCCGTCGGGCAGCCAGCGGACGAGCGCGCACGGCGCCGCGCCGGGGACGGCCATCCGCTCCCCGCCGAACCCGGCGACGTATGCGGCGCCGTCGAGCACGCAGGCGACCCGGTCGCCGTCGGGGTGCAGCGCCACGGACTCGGGCAGGACCAGGCCCGCGAGCTCCTCGTGGACCTTCAGCGGACCGGTCATCAGTGGGCCGCCAGCTTCGCCGCCCACGGGCCGACGAAGAAGTACGGGCCGAAGCCCTCGACCGCGACGGAGCGTCCGAACGCGGTGGCCGCCTCGCCCCACCACAGCGGCTGGTACGGCACGTCGGCGGCGGCCTTCACCAGGGCCTCGCCGATGAGCTTGCCCCGGGCCGCGTCGTCGGTGCTCTTCCTGGCGTCGTCGAGGAGCCGGGTGACGTCGGCGTTGTCGTACTCGGCGATGTTGGTGCCGTTCTCGCCGGTGGCGCCGCCGTGCAGGAGCTGGTTGACGTACTCGGCGGGGTCGCCGGTCGTGGCGAAGTACCAGCCGAGGTAGACGCCGGAGGCGTGCTTGCCGAGGTCGGCGATCCACTGCTCCAGCGGCACCTCCTTGACGTCCAGGGTGATGCCGATGGTCTTGAGGTTCTGGGCGAGGGTGAGGGCGGCGCGGCCGAGCTGCGGGCCGCTGGCGGGGTAGGTGAGCGTGTCGCTGAACCCCTGCGGCGTGGCCGACTGCGCCAGCTCGGCCTTGGCCTTGGCCAGGTCGAAGTCGTACTGGGGGATGCTCTGGTAGAGGGCGGTGACGGCGGCGGCGTCGAGGACGCCGCCCCACTGGGCGGGGTCGGGGATGGTCCTCGCGACGGTGCCGTGGCCGCGCAGGACGCTCCTGACGATGCCCTCCCTGTCCACGGCGTGGGCGACGGCCCTGCGGACGTGGACGTCGTCCCAGGGCTTCCTGGAGGTGTTGAACGCGAGGGTGACGAGGGAGCGGTCGCCCGCGGTCTCCAGGCGCACCCCGGAGATGGCCTTCCACTGGTCGAACTGCTCGGCGGGGACGTTCAGGGCGACGTCCACGGAGTCACCGCGCATGGCGAGCAGCCGGGTCGACTCCTCGGGGATGAAGTCGATCTTGATCTGCCGGTACGGCGCCTTGCCGCGCCACCAGGCGTCGTTGCGCTCCAGCGTGACGTGCGAGTCGGGGGCGAACTCCGCCACCTTGTACGGCCCGGTGCCGAGCAGCTTGCCCTCGGGCGTGCCGACGCGGTCGCCGGTGGCCTTGAGGAAGGCGGCGCTGCTGACGAGGAGCGTGCCGGGCGACGGGGTCCAGG
The DNA here is from genome assembly GCF_900109355.1 of Nonomuraea pusilla. Lineage (GTDB taxonomy): Bacteria > Actinomycetota > Actinomycetes > Streptosporangiales > Streptosporangiaceae > Nonomuraea > Nonomuraea pusilla. The sequence goes on along the minus strand of NZ_FOBF01000006.1, from coordinate 105,600 downwards.
CGAAGGAGGCGTCGGGCTTGCTGAGGGTGATGGTCACCTCGGCGGGGCCGGTGGCCTTGACCGAGTCGACGCCGGCGTACGCGTAGGCGAAGGCCGTGGTCGAGCCCTTCCTCGCGTGCAGCTCCAGGCTGGCGACGACGTCGGCGGCGGTCAGCGGGCTGCCGTCGGAGAACGTCACGCCGTCGCGCAGGGTGTAGACGTAGGTGGTGGCGTCCTTCCTGGTCCAGGACTTCGCGAGCGCGGGCTGGAGGCTGCCGTCGGCGCCGACCCCGACCAGGGCCTCCTGCACGAGCAGGGCGACGACGTAGTTCATGATGCCCGCCTCCTTGCCCGGGTCGAGCGAGCCGATGGAGGACGGCAGGGCGACGCGCAGCACGTCGGACGCGGCCTTGGCGCCGGAGCCCCCGGCGGGGGTCTGGCCGGTGGAGCCGCAGGCGGCGAGCAGCGCGGGCAGCGCGGCCAGGCCGCCGGCGAGCGCGGTGGAGCGCAGGAGAGAGCGCCGGGAGAGGGGTAGTTCGGCCACCGGGGACCCTACTTTCACACGACCGGCCAACCCGCCTAGCTGCAGTGTCTACCGGTAGACTCCAATTGGCTCACGAGAGTATTCGGTGGGTCGCCCACGGGTCAAACCCTCTTTTCGGATGGGAAATAGATGATCACCATCTACAGCGCACCCTGGTGCGGCCACTGCCAGCGGCTCAAAGGACAGCTCACCCGCGAGGGCATCGCGTACGACGAGATCGACGTGGACCAGACGCCCGGCGCGACCGAGCTCATCGCCGAACTGAACGGCGGCTCCTGGCTGATCCCCACCGTCGTCCTCCCCGACGGCTCCGCCCTCGTCAACCCGTCCGTGGACGAGATACGCGCCCGCCTCTGACCGGCGACAGGATCACAGTTCGATAACCGCCGCCGCTCGGCCATCGCCACGGTGCATCCTCTTCCAAGGAGGAACGATGGCCGATATCGCAATGCTCTCGGATGCTCCAGTCAATTGGCGCGGAGACCTTCTCCAATTTCGCCGTTACGTCGATCCGCTTGTTTCGGTCATCACAAATCCCCATACCGAGACGCCCTTCACCATCGGGATTTACGGCGCATGGGGCAGCGGGAAATCCACCCTGCTCCAGATGATCGACGAGCGCCTCCTCGACCGGCACGGCGACCGGTTCGTCCGGGTGCACTTCAACCCCTGGGTTCACCGGCGCGAAGCCGAAATGCTGCTTCCCCTGCTGAACGCCCTCCACGACGAACTGGCGAAGGATCCCAGACAGCGGTTCACCGACACCGTCAAGCGCCTGGGCGCCATCATGCTCAACCTGGCCGCCGACGAACTGCTGAAGAAGCTCAAGCTCGAATCCATGAGCGTGGAGCGCATCGGCAGGCTCGCCCAGCAGTACGCCGAGCTGCGCGGCCAGGTCGACAGCCAGGCCGGGCGCCTCCGCGGCCTGCTGCAGGAGGAGGCCGACCGGCTCGCGGGCCAGGGCCGCACGATCGTCTTCTTCATCGACGACCTCGACCGGTGCGAGCCCGACCAGATCATCGACCTGCTCGAGTCGATCAAGCTCTTCCTCGACCTGCGGAACGTGTTCGTCGTCATGGCGCTCGCCAAGGAGGTCGTCGACCGCGGGGTGTCCGTGAAGTACCAGTCGTTCGGTTTCCCGCCCGGCCAGCACGCGGCCATCGGCGACGAGTACCTCGACAAGATGATCCAGCTCCCGCTGCACCTCTATCCGCTCGGTCCGGCCGAGGTGAGGCGCTTCATCGCGGAGTCGAGGCCCGGCGAGCTGGCCAAGGCGCACGTGGCGACGCTCGAGCGGATCGTCGTGCCGAACCCGCGCAAGATCAAGCGCGTGCTCAACCTGCTGCAGGTGACGGAGGCGATCATCGAGGCGAGTCCCGCCCTGGCCGCTCTCCACACCGACCTGGTCGTCCGCCTGGTGGTACTCCGGGTGCAGAGCCCCGAGCTCTTCGCGGAGGCGGCGCGACGGCCGGACCTGCTCGTCGCGCTCGAACTCGTCCATCAGGGCAAGCTCGTGCCCGGCTCACCCCAGGGCTTCCAGGCGCGCTTCAAGTCGCAGGCCGAGCAGCTCCAGGAACTGGTGCAGACCTCCAGGGACAGGCACCGCTTCCTGGCCGACCTGTTCGCCGGCTCGGCCTTCGAGGCGTCCGCCGACGACCTCCCCCTCTACCTCACCATGATCGGCGGGTGATGCATGGGCTTCACCGACATCCGCTACGACCTGTACGGCCTGCCCTCGGGCAACCCCTACTCCGGCCGGCCGCTCGATCCCCTGGCGTCGGAGGCCGACCGCGCGCTGCTGCTCGAACTGGAGGGCTTCATCAGGCTCGCCGCGATCGAGAGAGCCGTCGAGAGGGCGGTGAGCGAGCAGCGGCCGGCCTTCTTCCTCATCACCGGAGTGGGCAACAGCGGCCGCACCTCGCTGGCCAACCACATCATGTACCTCTACCGGCGAGCCGCCGCCGCCCGTCTCCCCGGATACGCCTTCGTCACCCACTGCGCCGACCGCAGGGACATGACTCACGACGCCTACGGTGTATTGCGCTCCACCCTGCTCTGGCTGCGCAACCGGATGGTGTCCCACAACGTCGACATCCCGGCCAACCTCCATGCCCTGTTCATCGAGCTGAGCAGACGGGCGCGCGGGGAGCCGATGAACGAGTACGACCTCCAGCAGATCGCCGAGTACGCGGCCGTGGCGATGAAGGCGCACGACACCGGCTTCGGCATCCGCTACGAGGGCGTCTCCACCAAGGACCTGCTCACCCTGGGCACCATGGTGTTCGAGAACATCGCCACCGTGGTGGTCTTCACCGTCGACGCGTACGCGCACGCCGGCACCGTGCAGCTCACCGAGGCCGACCGGCAGGAGTTCGCCAGGCGCGGGCAGGTCTTCGACCTGAACACGCTCACTCCCAGGCAGATCGCGGCGCTGGCCCACGGCCGCTGGAACGGCAGCCCGCCCGCCCCCTTCGAGCCGCAGGGCGTGCAGAGGGCCTTCGAGGGCGAGACGTACACCGTCGGAGAGGCTCTGCGCCACCTCTCGACGCTGCTCGACATCCGGCTGAGCGAGTACGACGAGGACGCGCCGTGGCCGAACGACGATCTACGCATCCACGAGGAATGGCTGCGGCTCAAGATCTGGCAGGCCAGGAAATGGAACGGGCTCGGAGGCTTCCGTGGCTGACCACGCCGACCACCCCAGGCGCAACCCCTTCCCGGCCAGGGGCACGAGCAGCGCCGAGGAGACCTCGTTCCCCGACTACCTGCGGGACTGGGCGCTGCGCACCCCCACTGCTCCCCTGCCCGGCGTGCGCGGCGCCGTACGCCTGGCGGAGGACTACGTGCGGGAGTTCACCGACGAGGCCAGCCGCGACGGCGGGCTCGGCTGCCTCCACGGGCACCACGGTGTGGGCAAGACGCACGCGGCGCGCCACATGATGGCGAGCGTGGACCAGGAGAACCCTCAGGCCGTCCAGGTCTACCTGAAGTTCCAGGAGAACGACTTCGTCGCCGCCTACCGCCGCCTGGTGTCCCAGCTGCCGCAGAGCCTGCTCACCGACCTGAGTCTGCGCCACCTCGGCACGCTGGCGGGCGACAGAGCCGGGGACGAGCGGGGCGTCGTCCTGTCCGAACTCGACGACGACCCGGCCCGGCTGTACGACCTGTTCGCCAGACACCGGGTGGAGGCCGGGAAAGTGCTGGAGGACCAGGCCCTGGAGATCGCGGCCGTGACGGGCGACGGCCCCCGCTTCCAGCGGGCGCTGGCGTTCCTCCTGCGCCCGGAGTACTCGGACGCCGCCTACGACTGGCTGTGCGGGAGGCCCATCAGTGCCGACGCCGCGTACGCCATCGGCGTGGGAGGCCCGATCGACGACCCGCTCACGTGCAGGTACGGCCTGCAACTCCTCGCCAAGCTGGTGACGCGCGCCGGACGGCCCTTCGTCCTGGTGCTCGACCAGTGCGAGAAGTTCCTGCTCGACGACGAGACACCGGTAGCGGCGAACGTCTCGTTGCTCCAGAGCCTGGTCGAGATGGTTCCGCGGGCCGCCGGACTGCTGCTCCTGGTCACCAGCGCGGCCGGCTGGGACTGCATGCCTCCGGACCTGCGGCAGCGTGTCGGCTCCGGGGCGTTCCTGTTGCAGCCGCTCACTCCGGACGAGGCGCGGCTGGTGGTCGGCGCATACATCGCCGCTGCCGGTTCTCCCGGCGCCGGCATCCGCCCCTTCACGGAGGACGGGCTGCTGGAGCTGCTGCGCCACAGCGGCGGGAACACGCGGCTGCTGCTCCAGCTCGCCTGGGCCGCTTTCGCGGCGTCCACGCCAGGCACGGCCATCGACGCCGCCGCCGTGGCCGGGGCGGCGGCGGGGCGCGCCGACGCCCCTGGGCCGGCCGACCTCGCGATGCTCGTCGAACGCGCCCTGTTGTCGGCCGGGATCAGTGCCGAACGCGTCGAGACGCCGGGAACGGGCACGTCGTTCGCGCTGCCCGACCGCCACCGCCCGCGCGCCGTCGTCAGGATCAGCGAGGCGGTCTTCATGGACGACGAGGTGGACAACGTCGTCGAGGCGTTCGCCCAGGTCGGTCAGGCCCTGTCGGAGGGGAAGGCGGTCTTCACCGCGCTGCTCGTCACCGGATACGTCAGCCCGACGGTGCTGGCCGTCCTGCAGGGCCTGATGCATCGCGTCCTGGTGGCCGACGGATCCCCGGCGTTCGCCCGCCGCATGGACGAGCTCACCGAGCAGCTCGCCGCCGTGGTCCGCGGCGGCGAGGACGGGCGGGATCCGCTGACGCTGCTGGAGACGATGCGCGAGCTGCGCGTGTATCTCGAGGAGCTGAGCTCGGAGCGACGGCTGGAGGGACTGGCGCTCAGCCGCGGGCTCACCCACGCGATCGATCCTTCCTCGCTCCGGGAGCCGAGGGCGGCGACCGGCTGGCAAGGCAGACGCGCGGAGCTGGTGGCGCTCATCACCGCCGCCCGGCGCGAACGTGCGACCGCGGACTGGGAGGAGTTCAGAAAGGCCCGGGCGGCCACCGTGAAGTCGCGCCGGATGTGGCTGCAGGTGGCGGGAGCCGGCGCGCTCGCAGCACTGGCCCAGTCGGCCATCGGCGCGGGCATCGGTCTGTTCGCCCAGGTCTCCGCGCCTTCGGTGCTCGTCGCGGCCGGCGTCCTGGTCGGCGCGGCGCTGGCGGCCCTGGCCGTGCGGCAGGCGGTGCGCCTGGGCGTCAGCAGGGCTGCCGCCCGCCTGGAGTCCCCGCGCGACCTCGACCTGCTCGCCCGGGAGCTACGCGCGCGGCCCGTCGCCTCGGACGCCGCGGATCCGGCCGCCCGCTACGCGTACGCGCTGAAGGAGGACCCGGACGAGGGGTACGACAGGCTTGCGGACGCGCTGCAGGCCGAGCCGCTGTCGCTGGTGCGGCAGGCCATCGCCCGCCGGATGTCCGTCTCGTCCAGATCGCCCGCCGAGTGCGTGGACGAGGTGTCTCGTGCCCGGCGTGGCCACGCGCCCGAGGCGCTGCTGCTCCTGGCGCGCAGGCAGCGGCACACGGAGCTGGACCGGCCACCGCGGCAGCTCCGCGAGCTGCCGCCCGAGCTGCGGATCCTCGTGGCGATCGCCAACCCCGGCGTCCCGGAGCTGGCGGACGGAGCCGCCACGCACCATCCGGCGGAGGCGGTGCTGGCCGCGCTGGGAGTGCGCGGCGCGGCGCATCCGCTCGCGCGTGCCTACCGCTACGGGGTGGGTGACCTGGCGCTGGTGGAGCTGCCGCCGAACGAGCTGCGTGCCGCCGCCCGCCTGCTGTCACCCCTGGACCACGAAGGTCTGGGCACCCACGACTGGCTACCGGTCATCGGCGAAATAGACGAGTTGTTCCTATTCTTCGAGGAATTACTGTATTACCAGGAGGAAATTCGCTCACATCGCAATAAATCTTGACTCTTCGTGCAAAACATGAGAGATAGGGACAGGGGGTATTTCATACGGATTTGAGGTGCGCGACACCTATGAGGTGGCCGTCATCAGGGAGCTCAGATGCTGAGCCCCTGCTCACGCAGGGATTCCCGGAATCCCTCGATGTCGACGCGCTGATGGCGGCCGGGTGGAAGCCGCTCCCGTTCCAGCAGTTCATCCTCAAGATCCACAGCCGCTGCGACCTCGCCTGCCGTCACTGCTACGTCTACGAGATGGCGGACCAGAGCTGGCGGGATCAGCCGCGCCGCATGTCCGACGCCATCGCCGACCGGGCGATCCAGCGCATCGCCGAGCACGCCGCAGGCCATGACCTGCCGGAGATCGAGGTCGTCCTGCACGGCGGCGAGCCCCTGCTGGCCGGGCCCGAGCTGATCTCCCGCCTCGTGCGCGGCGTGCGCGGCGCGGTCGAGACCGGCACCAGAGTCAACGTCGCCGTCCAGACCAACGGCGTGCGGCTCGGCCCGGCGTTCCTCGACCTGTTCGCCGAGTTGGACGTCCGCGTCGGCGTCAGTCTGGACGGCGACGCCGAAGGGCAGGACCGCCACCGCCGCTTCGCGAACGGGCGCGGCAGCCACGCTCTGGTCAGCGAGTCGCTGCGCAGGCTCACCTCCGGCCCCTACCACCATCTGTTCAGCGGCATCCTCTGCACCGTGGACGTGCGCAACGACCCGCTGCGCACCTACGAGGCACTCCTCGAGTACGACCCGCCCGCGATCGACTTCCTGCTGCCGCACGGCAACTGGGCCACCCCTCCGCCCTTCCGCGACCCCGGCTCACCCGCCACCCCGTACGCGGACTGGCTGATCCCGATCTTCGACCGCTGGTACGACAGCCCGGTGCTGCACAGCGAGATCCGCATGTTCCAGGAGATCATGCGGCTTCTCATGGGGAGCCCGTCCAGGGCGGAGACGGTGGGACTCTCACCGGTGCGCATGGTGGTGATCGAGACCGACGGCGCCGTCGAACAGTCGGACATCCTCAAGAGCGCCTACCACCGCGCCCCGTCGACGAACCTGCACGTGCTCACCGACCCGCTCGACCGGGCGCTGCGGCTGCCGTCGATCGCGGCGAGGCAGATCGGCGAGCTGGCGCTGTCGCCTCAGTGCCGGGCCTGCGATCTCGTCTCCACCTGCGGCGGCGGCCTCTACGCCCACCGCTACAGTCCCACCGCCGGATTCGCGCAGCCCTCGGTCTACTGCCGTGACCTGTACCGGCTCATCCACCACATCCGGGCCAGATGCGCGCACGATCTGGCCCGGGCCCGCGGAGCGCCCTGACCGCCGGGGTCAGATGGGTGACGGGTCGAAGTCGCAGTTGAGCCGCTCACCCGCGAGCGCCGCCAGGGTCTCGGGGTGCTCAGGCCCCAGCTCGAACTCGAGCCGCCGGACCGTCTCCGCGTGCAGACGCTTGCCCTCCTCCTCGGCACCGGTGGCCTGGAGGTCCTGGCTGAGGTTGGCCGCGCAGACGAGGCTGAGGTAGTGGTGGGGTGAGAAGGCCTGCCGGGCGTGCGCATGCGTCTCCTCGCCCAACCGCCTGGCCGCCTCGTGGTCGCCCAGGGCCGCCAGGTCGTTCTGCAGGTTGATCGCGCAGGTGATCGCGTAGTCGTGCAGCGGGCCGAACTGCTCCACCAACCTGGCATGCACGGTCTCGTCGATCTGGCGGGCCCTCGCCGGGTCGCCGCTCAGACGCGTGAGCAGCGCCAGGTTGATCTGGCACGCGTGGGTGAACGGGTGGTCGTCGCCGAAGACGTCCGGGTAGTGGTGCAGCGCCCGCTCGGCCACGCGCATCGCCTCCTCGACCTCACCGGCGGCACGCAGCGCGTTGGACAGCCCGATGGCCGCCGCCATCGTGTCGGCGTGCGCGTCTCCGTACAGGCGCTCGAGCCGGGCGTGGGTGTCCCTCATGAGTTCGAGCGCCTCGGCCACTTCGCCGCTCCTGCGCAGGGAGATCGCGTAGTCCTTGGCGGCCAGGAGAGTGGCGCGGTGGTCGGGCCCCAGTTCCTTGACCCCGTACGAGAACGCCTCCTTGCTGACGTCCGCGGCCTCCTCGACCTGTCCGCCCAGCCGGGCGACCTGGCTGAGGTTGATCCAGGATGTGAGCAGGAAGTTCTTGGCGATGCCCGACCTCGCCTGGCTCATGACGCTGAAGGCGGCCTGGTGCATCTTCCGGGCGTTCACGTAGTCGCTGTTGAGCGCGTAGTCGAGGGCCAGGACGTTGCGTACGCGCAGGGTGCGGACGTCGTTCTCCCCGTAGACGCGCAGGTTGGCCTCCCGGGAGACCTCGTCCACCTCCCGCGCCTCGGCGAACAGCCCTCGCGCCCGCAGCGCGGTCGAGTAGCTGTTGGCCGCCCACAGCGTCTCCGAGTGCTCGGGGCCGAGCGACTCGCGGGTCTTCCTCAGGGCTTCCGCCATGACCTCGTGGGCTTTGTCGTACTGGCTCAGCGCCAGGTAGATGTTGCCCAGGTGGACGTGGGCCACCAGGACGTCAGGGTGCCGTTCCCCACTAGCCCTGGTCCAGGTCTCGATGTACTTGCCGAGCAGCACCTGCGCCGGCTGGAAGTTGCCTCTCACGTACAGGTAGCGCACGAGGTTGAGCGCGAACTCGCGCACCTTCGGCTGAGTGCACTCGATCAGGCCGGACGGCTCGAGATGGGGGGCGAGTTCCTCGAACGCGGCCCAGCTCGCCGTGTCGTCGGGGTTGCTCGGCCCGCCGTCGGCCAGCAGGACGTGGACATCGTGGCTCAGTTCGAGCCGCTCCTCCTCCGACAGCTCGCTTCTCAGCAGGGCCTGGTTGAGCCTGTGGACCTGGAGGGTTCGGGTGGACGGCTCGACCTTGATCAGAGCGAAGCGCTCCAGCGTGCTCAGGATCTTGGTCAACAGGATCGAGTCGGACAGAATGGGTGCGAGCCGCTGGCTGACCGACTTGTTGCCCCGGCGGAAGACGTCCCTGGGGATGGGCTCGGGGCCGAAGAAGGCGCAGCACCGCAGCACTTCGATGGCCTCGGGAATGCGGTCCTCGAGCTGAGTGACCGACAGCCGCCAGGCCGCGGTCATGGACTGCGGGTACATCGGCGCCTTCTCCAGCGCGAGCAGTTCGCTGGTCTGCTCGCCGAGCAGCCTGATGTACTCCTCCACGGACATGAGGGTGCGGCGTTGCAGCGCGGCCGCCTGCTCCAGCGCGATCGGCAGGTCTCCGAGGCTCTCCGCCAGCAGATCGGCCTCGGCGTCGCTGATCTCCCTGCCCAGGCGCTTGCGCAGGAACACCACGCTCTCCTCACGGCGGAAGACGTCCACCTCGATGGTGGACTCGTAGTCTCCCCATCGGGAGTTGCGCGAGGTGATCAGGACATGTCCTGGCCCGCGGGGGATGAAGTCCTTGATGTACTCGGGCTCCTCGGCGTTGTCGAAGATGATGAGCCACTTCCGGTACGGCACCCCGCTCTGCAGCGCCCGCAGCACCGCCTGGGTCGCCTGGCCCACGCCGGTCGTGGCGGCGGGCGGCAGGTTGAGCGCGGGCGCCATGGCGGCCAGCGTCTCGGGCACGAGCAGCGGCTGGTCGGCGGGGATCCACCAGACCAGGTCGTAGTGGGAGCGATACTGCCAGGCGTACTCGATGGCGAGCTGCGTCTTGCCGACGCCCCCGAGCCCCTGCAGGGCCTGGGGCTGGGCGACCACGGCCGTGACGGTGTTCACGCTCTTCCTCAGGGCGTCCAGCAGGTCGCGCCTGCCGGTGAAGTTCGGGTTGCGCGACGGAACCCTTTCCCAGACCTTCGGTTCCCGCGCCGCCATGGAGTGTGAATTCTCCGACACATGATCCTCCACTTCGCGCCCGAAGGGACCTGAGAATGGTATGAACCATCCTAGAGCTTGCCTAGCAGGCCCGTTCATTACAGAATCATCATAATAAGAGTATCGAGATCCTGTGATCCCGATACAGGCAATGGCGCCCGCTCATTATCGCTGGTATGTCCTGCGATATTCGGACGACCGAAACAGAGGGAGTGCACATGCGCGACGAGCAGTACGGATCACGACAGCTGAGCGACACCTCCACCCTGTCCATGCACGACGGACTGAAGACGGAGAGCGCGGCGCTTCGAGCGGCGGCCATGTCGTGCCTGGCCGAAAACAGCGAGCGCATGGCAGGCTTCTCAAACACCATATAGGACAAAATCCGCACCATCTGTCATATCGGCAGAAAACGCCCTCAGACGTTTCTCTCCGCCATGAATGCGATGTGCGACCCGCGCCGCGCATACAAGGATATCGGGCGTCTTGATCGCCGGGGAGAAATGTGCGGTGAAACGCGGCTGCGGATGGGATCAGCATGGCGACTTCCGGCACGAACAGACGGCAGGGAGGACCGGAGCCGTACGCGGGCCTGCGAGCCCTTCATCCGGGAGACCGCCATGCGTTCTCCGGGCGGCTGGAGGAGTCCAGGGAGGTCCACGACCTGTGGCAGGGCCGGCGGGTCACCATCCTGCACGGCGCCTCGGGCATCGGGAAGACGTCCCTGATCGGTGCGGGAGTCGTGCCGCTGCTCGACCGCAACGCGATCGACCTGCTCCCCTTCGGCCGGGTGTCCTATGGGTCGGTCTTCCCGCGCGCCGCGCTCCCGGCGCACAACCCGTACGTCCTCGCGCTGCTGATGTCCTGGTCGCCCATGGGGACTCCGACCCGGCTCGCGGGGATGACGCTTGCTCGGTTCCTGCGTTCCCGGCCGGCCATGCGCGACGCCTTCGGTGACCGAAAATCCACCATGGTCGTGATCGACCAGCTCGAGGAGCTGTTCTCCGGGCCCCGGCGGCACCAGCCGTACCGCGAGTGGTTCTTCGCCCAGCTCGCCGACGCACTCGACGCCGACCCCCGTCTGCACCTGCTGCTGTCGATCCGCAACGACCGGCTGGACGAGTTACTCCCGTTCGCACGGAAGCTGGCAGGCGGGGACAGGGCGTGCGTCCCCCTTGAGGCGCTGCGGCCCGAAGGGGCGCTGGAGGCGGTGCGGCGGCCGCTGGAGGGCACCGGGCGGGCGTTCGCACCGGGCACCGCCGAGCAGCTCGTGCAGGATCTCCTCAAGATCAACGCGCGCTCCTCGGCGCACCCGGACGAGAGCTGCGACGGCACCGGCCGAGTCGACCCCACTCAGCTCCAGGTGGCGTGCAGTGCGCTGTGGGCCGCGCTGCCCGACGAGCTGTCGCTCATCAGGCCCGCCGACGTCAGCCGGCACGCCGGCACCGAGGAGTCCTTGACCGCCTACTACGACACGACGGTCACGGCGGTCAGCGCCGAGCGCTTCGACGGCGACGACGACGTCCTGCGGTCCTGGCTGCTACGTACGTTCGCCGACGAGGCGAGCCGGCCCCGCCCGGTGCGCCGGCGCGCGCTCGCCCACCAAGCGGTGGGCAGGGCGACGGTCGCGCTGCTCGTCAGGCGACGCGTCCTGCGCACCGACCGCCGCCAGGGAGACTCCTGGTACGAGCCGGCCTACGACAGGCTCCCCCTGCGCCCAGCGCGCGCCCGGCCCCGCCCGTCCGTCCAGCGGGCGGCGCTCCACCCTGGAACGTGCCTGGAGGCGGCCGTCGGCGCCCTGGGTGAAGGCGACCTCGCGCTCGCGGCCAAGCGCTGCGACGAAGCCCTCGCGCACTCCGCCGAGGACGATCATCATCTGCGCGCGGAGGCCGAGTCGCTGCTCGGCAACATCGCGCACGAGCGCGGCGACGTGGAAGAGGCGGTCGCGCGCTATCGCGCCGCCGCCCAGAGCTTCGAGCGCGCCGGCGCGACCGGCGCCGTCGGACCGCTGCTCGCCGCCGTCGGACGGCTGCGGCTGGCTCAGGGCTTCCCCGAGATGGCGGTGCGGGAGCTGTACGCCGCCATGGCGCGTGTGCCTGCGGACCTGGCCATCCAGACCGAACTGGCCTGGGCGCTGTGGCACGACGGTCACCCGGAGGCCGCCGTGGACGTGCTGAACGACGTGCTCGACCGGGAGGGCAACAACGCTGACGCGCTGCTCACCCGCGGTCAGATCCTGGCCGGCATGGGACGCGCCAGGGCCGCGCTGCGCGACCTCGACCGGGCGGGCCCGCTGCAGTGGCCGTTCGCCAAAGTCGCGCACGCGCTCGCGCTCGCCCTGCTCGACTGCCTGGAGGAGGCACAGCAGGAGATGGTGGAGGCGCTCACCCACACCATGGACCACGGACCGCTGCTCCTGTACGCCGCCCGGGTGGAGGAGCTGGCCGGCAAGACCTCCTCGGCGATGGACCTGGCGAGGCGAGCCATGTCGGCGTCGGCTCCGGCGTTGCCCGAGCACATGGCGAGGGATGCCAGGAGGCTCATCGGCGCGGCGTGACCCGCGGCTCAGGCGTGGTGCTCGACGGCGGGAGGGACGACGTCGACCGACGTGCCGACGTCCGCCGCGGCCGGAAGGGCCGGGGTCAGATTCTCACGCAGAGAGGGGACGGAGGAGACCAGCACGGCGAGGACCGCCATGACAGCGAACAGGAGAACGGACCCTCCGGTGACGCCGAGCCCGCTCACGAGCAGGCCGCCGAGAGGGGCGGCCAGGGAGAGCGCACCGTGTGCGGACAGCCGGGAGACCCCAACCACGCGAGCCAGGGCGCGCGGGTCGACGGCGTCCACCTCCACCGTCCTGATCGACACATTGCTCAGTGCCCCGCCGAGGCCCGTGACGAACAGCGCCAGCGCGAACAGCGGCGCCCTCTGGTCGAGGGCTGCCCCTGCCGCGGCGCAGCCGAGGGCGACGACCCAGATCCACAGGTGGATCATCAGCATGCGTCTGAACGGCCTGCAGGAGAAGGCCACGATCGACCCCACCACTCCTCCCACTCCCCCGGCCGCGAGCACCAGGCCGACCGTCAGTGACGGCAGCCCCGACGACCCGGCCAAGAAGATCATGATGAGCGCGTTGACCATGAGGTTGGTGATGGTGACCAAGAGGATGGAGGCACGCAGGAAGGGCTGTCCCTTGAGCAGCCGGAAGCCCTGCAGGAGGTCGCGCAGCAGCGACGGGCCCGAGGGAGGCCGGGCAGGCGCCCGGCGGACGTGGAAGAACAGCCCGGACGACACGAGGAACAGGACCGCGTTGGCAAAGAAGGGCACGATATGCCCGACTCCGAACAAGTACCCCCCGAGCGGGCGTCCGGCGAGCGAGGCGGCGTGCGCGGCGGCCTCGCTCTTGGCCAGCGCCCGCCGCATCGTGGCCGGTTGCACCAGCGAGGGCAGCAGCGACGTCTCCGCCAGCGTGTACAGCACCCACAGCGTGCCCTCCAGCAGAGCCGCGACGATGAGGTGCGCGAGCGAAGGGCCGCCGAACGGCAGCGCGACCAGCACGCTGGCGACCGTCAGCCCGCGCATGAACTCGGCGAACAGCATGCTGGAACGTGCCGGTACCCGGTCGACGAGGACCCCGGCAGGAACGTAGAAAACGAGAATGGGAATGGTGAGGGCGAAACCCGTCCAGCCGGCCACGGACGGGGAGTCGGTGAGCGCCAGGGCGAGAAGCGGATATGCGACGCCGAGCGTGCGTGTGCCTATCGTTGAGATGGCCGAGCCCGCCCAGAGCAAGGCGAAATCCGTCGTCTTCCAGGAATGCCGGAGGTTTTGCCAGCGGCCGTCTGCCTTCTTCTTCACATCCCCCGCTCCAGGCGCGTGCTGCGGGGGCGTGACCTTGAGGTTGTCATCGGCGATGGGGAAGGCCACAGCGACAGCCCGCTTCTGACGGAACGGATGGGGTGGTTTTGCCAAGACCGTTGGCTGGCCGAAGTATAGCGACGAAAGCTATGGCCACACGCGACAATCACGTTTTCGGCCCGCCCAAACATCGACGTTTGGGGTATAAGCGCCATCTCCCTGATCATCTACGCCATAATCATAAAACTGCGCACAAAAGACATGGGACGTGCCCCCTGCCCCTCCCTGTGATCATTAAGTGGGCTCAAGCACCGATCGGCACCATATGTTGAGCTCTGACCGTTTGTGTGGGGACTTCTCAGCGCTGGGCGTGGCGGCCGGGCAGGTGGTGCTGCTGCGGTCCTCGCTCAGCAGCCTGGGACACGTCGACGGCGGCGCCGACACCGTCGTGGCCGCCCTGCGTGCCGTCCTCGGCCCCGGCGGCACGCTGGCCGTCCCCGCCTACAGCCCGCAGAACTCCGACACGTCTCCGCAGTACCGCGCCGCCGTCGCCGGCATGACCGCAGAGGAGGTGGCCCGCCACCGCGCCGCCATGACGCCCTACGACCCCGCCACCACGCCCTCCAGCGGCATCGGGCGCATCGCCGAGCGGGTCCGCACCCTGCCCGGCGCACGCAGGAGCGCGCACCCGCACACGTCGTTCGCCGCCGTGGGCCCGCTCGCGGCGGCCGTCACCGACGGCCACGCCCTCGACTGCCTGCTGGGCGAGCGCTCACCGCTGGCCAGGCTCTACGACCTGGGGGCGTTCGTCCTGCTGCTGGGGGTCGGCTACGCCAAGTGCACCGCGTTCCACCTGGCGGAGTACCGGCGCACCGGCACCCCGCCCCGCCGGAGCTACCGGGCCGTCGTCGCCGACGCGCGGGGGCGGAGATGGACGGAGTTCGTGGACGTCGACGTGGACGACGGCGACTTCGCGCGGATCGGCGCGGACTTCGAGCGGGCCTGCGAGACCCGCCGCGGCCGGGTCGGCCACGCCGACTCCAGGCTCTTCCCGATCAGGAGCGCCGTGGACCACGCCGCCACCTGGCTCGCCGCCCACCGCCCCGCCACGCCCTCCTAGGGACGTGCCCGCGTGAGGGCGGCGCGCATCGCCACGCGGGGGGCCAGCTCGATGCCGAGCTCGCGCTCGTGCTCCACCAGGGCGCGCAGCTCCGGGCCCCACTCCGGCTCGGGCAGCACGTCGAAGCCGTGCCTGGCGTACCAGGGGGCGTTCCACGGGACGTCGCGGAAGGTGGTCAGGGTGACCGACGGCGCGCCGCACGCTCGCGCGTGGTCGAGCACGGCCGCCACCAGCCGCCCGCCGATGCCCTGCCGCATGGACGCGGGACGCACCGCGAGCTGGTCGAGGTGGACGTTGCCGTCGACCCACCCGAGCAGCGCGAACCCCGCCGGAGGCGTGCCCTCGACCAGGACGCGGCCCGGGTCGCCGACCTCCTCGATCATGGTCGTGCCGGGCGGGAAGACGATGCCCGCCTGCTCGAACAGCCCGTCGGCGGCACGCTCGACGTCCGCCAGCCCGCGCAGTTCGCCCGCCTCGGCCCACCGCACCGTACTCACAGCCCTGCCCTTGCTCCCAACCGTGCCGACACCGTACCGACACCATGCCGACGCCATGCCGACACGGTCTCATGTTCGGGGTGGATCTCACCTCTGGCATTAGGGTTGACGCTCGTAGGCTCGGCTGTGCGGAGCCGAGCCCCCTCTCCTCACGACGTGCCCACGACTCGCACCGGGTGGTGGGCACGACGTGTGGTCACAGGTCGAGCAGCGGCTCCAGGCCCACGGTGAGGCCCGGCAGCTCCCGCACCCTGCGCACCGCCAGCAGCACGCCGGGCGCGAACGCCGACCTGCTCATCGTGTCGTGCCTGATCGTGAGCGTCTCCCCGGCGCCGCCCAGCAGCACCTCCTGGTGGGCGATGAGGCCCGCCAGCCGCACCGCGTGCACGCGCACGCCCTCGACGTCGGCGCCGCGGGCGCCGTCGAGCGAGGTGCTCGTCGCGTCGGGCATCGGCCCCACGCCCGCCTTGGCCCGCGCCTCGGCCACCAGCTCCGCCGTACGGCGTGCGGTGCCCGACGGGGCGTCGGCCTTGTTCGGGTGGTGCAGCTCGACGATCTCGACGGAGTCGAAGTAGCGGGCCGCCTGCTGGGCGAAACGCATCATCAGCACGGCCGCGATGCCGAAGTTCGGGGCGATCAGGCAGTGGGTGCCCGGCGACTGGGCCAGCCACCCCCGCACGGTCTCCAGCCGGCCCGCGTCGAACCCCGTGGTGCCGACCACCGGGTGCACGCCGTGGGCGATGGCCCATTCGAGGTTGCCCATGACGACGTCGGGATGGGTGAAGTCGACGACCACCTCGGCCCCTTCGAGGCCCTCGATCGGATCGTCCTTGTCGAGCGCGGCCACCAGCTCCATGTCGGTGGCCGCCTCGACCGCCTTGCACACCTCGACGCCCACGCGACCGCGGGCGCCGAGCACACCTACCTTGATCACACGCCAACCCTATACCGAGGTCAGACGATGGCGTCCGAGAAGTCCTTGTCGGCGTACGGGCCGATCACGGCCAGCGTGAGGGGCCGGTTCAGCACGTCGGCGGCCACCGCGGAGATCTCGTCCGGGGTCACCGCCTCGATGCGGGCCAGCACCTCGTCGACCGACATGAGCTCCTCGTAGACCAGCTCGCTCTTGCCGATGCGCGACATGCGCGAGCCGGTGTCCTCCAGCCCGAGCACCAGCCCGCCGCGCATCTGGCCCTTGCCACGCCCGATCTCGTCGTCGGACAGGCCCTCGGCCACGACTCGCGCCACCTCGTCCCGGCAGATCTTCAGCACGTCGTCGATCTTCGTCGGCAGGCAGCCGACGTAGATGCCGAACTGCCCGGTGTCGGCGTAGGCCGAGGTGTAGCTGTAGGCGGAGTACGCCAGGCCGCGCTTCTCCCTGATCTCCTGGAACAGCCGCGACGACATGCCGCCGCCGAGCGCGGCGTTGAGCACGCCGAGCGCGAACCTGCGGTCGTCGGTACGGGACATGCCGGTGGTGCCGAGCACGAGGTTGGCCTGCTCGGTGGGCCGGTCGAGCACCACCACGCCGGAACGCGTCTCGGCGCCGGGGCCGCTGGTGCGCGGCGCGGCGAACTCCAGCGGGCCTTCGAGCGCGCCCGCCCGCTCGTACGCGCGGGCGACCAGTTCGACGACCTCCTCGTGCCGGACGTTGCCCGCCACGGACACGACCGTGCGGCGCGGCCGGTAGTACTGGTGGTAGTACTCGGCGATGCGCTCGCGGCCCAGCGCGTTGATCGAGTCGACCGTGCCCAGGATGGGCCGGCCGATCGGCGAGTCGCCGTACAGGGCGGCGGCGAACTGCTCGTGCACGACGTCCGACGGGTCGTCGTCGTGCATGGCGATCTCCTCGAGGATCACGCCCCGCTCGGACTCGACGTCCTCGTCGGTGATCAGCGAGCTGGTCACGACGTCGGCGAGGACGTCCACCGCGACGGGGAGGTCCTCGTCGAGCACCCGCGCGTAGTAGCAGGTGTACTCCTTGGCGGTGAAGGCGTTGATCTCGCCGCCGATGCCCTCGATGGACGCGGAGATCTCCATCGCGTCGCGCGTGGGCGTGCCCTTGAACAGCAGGTGCTCGAGGAAGTGGGTGGCGCCCATGTGCTCGGGGGCCTCGTCACGCGAGCCGATGCCGACCCACATGCCGACCGCGACGCTCCGCACGGTCGGCATGGTCTCGGTCACCACGCGTAGCCCACCCGGGAGGACGGTGCGCCTTACCACCCCGGCTCCGTCCTTGCCGGGGTGCAGCGTGGTCGTTTTCACGAGTTCCTGTCGTCCCCCTCGCTCCGGGTGGTGCGCACGCGGGTGCGGGTGCGGCGGGGCCGCTCGGACTTCTCCTCGGCCGCCGGGGCGGACCCCTCCGGCTGCTCGGGGGCCTCGCCGCCCTCGGACGCCCTGGCCTCCTTCTCCGCGGCCTCCTTCTCGATGACCTCGACGGGCACCAGGGAGAGCTTGCCGCGGCTGTCGATCTCGGCGATCTCCACCTGGATCTTCTCGCCGACGTTCATGACGTCTTCCACGTTCTCGATGCGCTTGCCGCCGTGCAGCTTGCGGATCTGGGAGACGTGGAGCAGGCCGTCCTTGCCCGGCATGAGCGAGATGAACGCGCCGAAGGCCGCGATCTTGACGACCGTGCCCAGGTAGCGCTCGCCGACCTCGGGCATGTGCGGGTTGGCGATCGCGTTGATCGCCGACCGGGCGGCCTCGGCGGCCGGGCCGTCGGTGGCGCCGATGTAGATCGTGCCGTCGTCCTCGATGGTGATCTCGGCGCCGGTGTCGTCCTGGATCTGGTTGATCATCTTGCCCTTCGGGCCGATGACCTCGCCGATCTTGTCGACCGGGACCTTGATCGTGATGATCCGCGGCGCGGTCGGGTTCATCTCCGCCGGGGAGTTGATGGCCTCCTGCATCACGTCCAGGATCGCCAGGCGGGCGCCCTTGGCCTGCTTCAGCGCGGCCGCGAGCACCGAGGCGGGGATGCCGTCGAGCTTGGTGTCGAGCTGGAGCGCGGTGATGAGCTCCTTGGTGCCGGCGACCTTGAAGTCCATGTCGCCCATGGCGTCCTCGGCACCGAGGATGTCGGTGAGCGTCACGTACGTGTCGCCCTCGCCGATCAGGCCCATCGCGATGCCCGCGACCATCTCCTTGAGCGGCACGCCCGCGTCGAGCAGCGACATCGTGGACGCGCAGACCGAGCCCATCGAGGTCGAGCCGTTGGAGCTGAGCGCCTCGGAGACCTGCCTGATGGCGTACGGGAACTCCTCGCGCGACGGCAGCACCGGGATCAGCGCGCGCTCGGCGAGCGCGCCGTGGCCGATCTCGCGGCGCTTCGGCGAGCCGACGCGGCCGGTCTCACCGGTGGAGTACGGCGGGAAGTTGTAGTTGTGCATGTAGCGCTTGGTCCGCTCGGGGTTGAGCGTGTCGATGACCTGCTCCATGCGCAGCATGTTCAGCGTGGTGATGCCCAGGATCTGGGTCTCGCCGCGCTCGAACAGGGCCGAGCCGTGCACCCGCGGCACCACGTGCACCTCCGCGGACAGCGCGCGGATGTCCTTGGTGCCACGGCCGTCGATGCGGATGCCCTCCTTGATGACCCGCTCGCGCATGAGCTTCTTCATCACGGAGCGGAACGCCGCGCCGATCTCCTTCTCGCGCCCCTCGAACTCGGGCAGGAGCTTCTCGGCGGCCAGCGCCTTGACCTTCTCCAGCTCGCTCTCGCGCTCCTGCTTGCCGCCGATGGTCAGAGCGGCGGCGAGCTCCGTCTTCACCGCGGCCTCGACCGCGTTGTAGACGTCCTCCTGGTAGTCGAGGAAGACCGGGTACTCGGCGGTCTCCTTGCCGGCGACCTGCGCCACGCGCGACTGCGCCTCGCAGAGGACCTTGATGAACGGCTTGGCGGCCTCCAGGCCCTGCGCCACGGTCTCCTCGGTGGGCGCCACGGCGCCCTCGGCGACCAGCTTCAGGGTGTCCCTGGTGGACTCTGCCTCGACCATCATGATGGCCACGTCGCCGTCGGCGAGCACGCGGCCCGCCACGACCATGTCGAACGTGGCGCGCTCCAGCTCGTGGTGGGTGGGGAAGGCCACCCACTGGCCGTCGATCAGGGCGACGCGCACGCCGCCGATCGGGCCGGAGAACGGCAGGCCGGCGAGCTGAGTGGACAGCGACGCGGCGTTGATCGCCACGACGTCGTAGAGGTGGTCGGGGTGGAGCGCCATGACGGTGGCGACCACCTGCACCTCGTTGCGCAGCCCCTTGACGAACGACGGGCGCAGCGGCCGGTCGATCAGGCGGCAGGTGAGGATGGCGTCCTCGGAGGGACGGCCCTCACGGCGGAAGAACGAGCCGGGGATGCGGCCCGCGGCGTACATGCGCTCCTCGACGTCGACCGTGAGCGGGAAGAAGTCGAAGCTCTCCTTGGGCGTCTTCGACGCGGTGGTCGCCGACAGCACCATGGTCTCGTTGTCGAGGTACGCGACGGCCGAGCCGGCCGCCTGGCGGGCCAGCCTGCCGGTCTCGAACCGGATCGTGCGCGTGCCGAAGGAGCCGTTGTCTATGACGGCTTCGGCGGTGTGGACACCCTCCACGGGGGACCTCCTTGTGGTCGGTCTCCCGCGCCCTTTTCTCACCGGCACCCTCGTTAGGTGCAGCGCCGGTCTTCGATCGAAGCGCCCGGTCGTTCGTACCGGAAGCCACTACCGAGGACCGGCCCGCAGGCGTCGCGGGTCGCATGGTGCTGAGCGGACGCGGGGGCTGTGTGTCTCGGATCTTCAGTTGTACGTCAGGCGCGGTGCGGTTTTCACGTCGCCACGCTAGGACGATATTCGCGATATGTGCGATATGAGAAGGGAGCGGCGCGGACGCCGCTCCCTTTCATGCTATCGGCGCAGGCCGAGCCGCTCGATGAGCGAACGGTAACGCTCGATGTCGACCTTCTGCAGGTACTTCAGCAGGCGACGCCGGCGACCGACGAGCAGAAGCAGGCCACGACGGCTGTGGTGGTCGTGCTTGTGCGTCTTCAGGTGCTCGGTGAGCTCGCTGATGCGCTTGCTGAGCAGCGCGATCTGCACCTCGGGCGACCCGGTGTCGCCCTCGACGGTCGCGTACTCGGCGATGATGGACTTCTTGGCAGCGGTGTCGAGGGACACGGCTCTCCTTCGATCTACGGGCACGCACGAACGGAACACGAGCGAACGACCGTGCGTGCCTACAGTCGCCGCGATGAAGGCCCTCATGGGCAGGCGCACAGCACCGCCATTACATAGCCGACATGCAAGGTTACCATCAAGAGCCGGATGCGTGCCCTCACACGTACTGAGCGGCGTACTCCGAGGTCGGCGCGATGGGCGTGATGACGTCGATGAGCACGCCGTTGGGATCGGCCACGATGAAGTGGCGCTGGCCGAAGTCCTCGTCGCGCAGCGCCAGCTCGGGGGTCAGCCCCTCGGCGCCGACCAGCCGCTCCCACTCGGCGTCGACGTCGGCCACCTCCAGGTTGAGCAGCAGCCCCGCGACCGGCCTGCGGTACGCCTCGGGCAGCGTCGGATGGGCGTGGTCGAGCAGGGCGAGCTCGTGCGGCCCGCGGCGCAGGCTCACGTACCAGTCCGCCTCGAACGTCACCTCGAACCCCAGCAGGCCCACGTAGAAGTCACGCGATTCCCGCACCTTCTCGGTGCAGACGACCGGATAGAAGCCGTCGAGCCTCATGACCACTCCCCCTCCACATACCATCGGTATGCGAAGTCACGCTATTCGGCGTACCGCCGGTATGTCAAAGCGACGCGACGACATCGAGGGCCGAGCGGCGGCCAGGGCCGGCGGGCGCGGTCGCCCGAGAGCAGCCGGTGTCAGGAGGTGAGGCGGCGCACCGCCTCGACGTCGGCGTGGATCTGCTCGATCAGCGCCTCCACCGAGTCGAAACGGGTGTTGCCGCGCAGCCGCGCGGCGAAGTCCACGGCGACGTGCGCGCCGTACAGCTCCAGGTCGTCGCGGTCCAGCGCGTACGCCTCCACCGTGCGCGGAACGCCCTCGAACGTCGGGTTCGTGCCCACCGAGATGGCCGCGGGCCAGCGCTCCCCCTCGTACAGGGCGGGCATGTTGGCCTGCGGCACGCACTCCAGCCACCCGGCGTAGACGCCGTCGGCCGGGATCGCCGTGTGCTGCGGCGTCTCGACGTTGGCCGTCGGGAAGCCGAGCTGACGGCCCCGCTGGTAGCCGCGCACGACCACGCCCTCCACCCGGTGCGGACGGCCCAGCTCGGCGGCGGCGCCCTCCACGTCGCCCTCCGCGACGCGCCGCCTGATCGACGTCGAGGAGACACCGCCGAGCGTCGGCACGGCCTCCACCGTGAAGTCGTACTTGTCGCCCAGCGTGCGCAACGTCTCGACGTCGCCCGACGCGCCGTGGCCGAAGGTGAACCCCTCGCCGACCACCACCGCGGCGGCCCGCAGCCGCTCGGCCAGCAGGCGCTGCGTGAAGTCGTCGGCGCTCGTCCTCGACAGGTCGAGGGTGAACTCGACCAGCTCCACCGCGTCGACGCCGAGGCCGGTCAGGAGCTGGGCGCGGCGCCGCAGGCCGGTCAGCCGGGGCGGGTGGGAGCCCGGGTGGAGCAGCTCGTCGGGGTGCGGCTCGAACGTGACGGCCACGCAGCGCAGCCCCCGCTCACGCGCGATGGCGACGGCGCGCTCGACCACCCGCTGGTGACCCCGGTGGACCCCGTCGTACACGCCGAGGGTGACGACAGACCTTCCCGAACCCTGCACGCTAGGCCCCATTCGCTCGACGCGGACCGATCGCACACAAGCCTGCCATGCGGGCCGGGGTGCACTCCAACCGAGGGGGATAGGATCGGGCATCATGCCTCGATACGCGCTTCTGATCCTGCCTGCGTCCAACCGGGTGTACGCCGAGAGCTCGGTCCGGCTGACCCGCGCCGAGCTGGCCGTCTTCAGCGCCCGGGGCCTCGACGCCGACGTGGTCGACAGCGACGAGACGACGATCGGCGGGGTGCCGTACGTCACGTTCGAGACGGCGGCGCCGCTCGGCGAGGCCGACGTCGCGCTGCTGTCGAACCTGTCGTCCGCGTACGCGCTGTTCGGCCTGGAGGGCGACCTGCTCAGGCCGCTGACGATGCGCCCGCGCGACCGGCTCAGCAGCGACCTCATCACGATCCAGAAGTACGCCGGCAAGACGAACGAGAACTTCACCAAGCTCCTGCTCAACGTCACCCTGCTCGCGGGCGACCGGGGGCTGGGCGAGCGGCTGTCGGTGCTCGACCCGCTGTGCGGGCGCGGCACCACGCTCAACCAGGCCCTCATGTACGGCTACGACGCCTACGGCATCGACGTCGACGTCAAGGACTTCGAGGCGTACACCGGCTTCATCAAGACCTGGCTGCGCAACAAGCGGCTCAAGCACACCGCCGAGACCGTGCCGGTGCGCCGCGAGCGGGCGCTCGTCGGGCGGCGGCTGAACGTCACGTTCGGGCTGTCGAAGGACGCCGTCAAGGCGGGCGACGTGCAGCGCCTGTCCGTCGTGAACGCCGACACGCTGCGCGGCCGCGACTTCTTCAAGCCGCGCTCGTTCGACGCGGTCGTCACCGACACGCCGTACGGCGTGCAGCACGGCAGCAAGGGCGGCGGCGGGCTGTCGCGCAGCCCGCTGGAGCTGCTCAGGCAGGCCGTGCCGGTGTGGGCCGAGCTGCTGCGGCCCGGCGGCGCCATCGGCGTCTCCTGGAACACCTACGGCGGCAAGCGCGAGGACCTCGCCGCGATCCTCGCCGCAGCCGGCCTGGAGGTCATGGACTACCCCGACTTCGAGCACTGGGTCGACCAGGCGATCACCCGCGACATCCTGGTGGCCCGCAAGCCCGCCACGACGCACGGCTAGCCCAGGAAGCCGCCCGCACGGCCGGTTCCTGTGGCTAGTTCGCGAACACGGCCAGGGGCCTCGCGGTCCTGCCGCTCTCCTCCACCAGCGCCAGCAGCTCGCCGCCGGGCCCGAACACGCCGATCGGCCCGGGGCCGAGCCCGAGCGCGGGCAGCCGGCCGCCGTGCGCGACGACCCTGGCCTCCTCGGCCGTGACGTCCCTGCGCGGGAACGCCGCCGCCACCGCCTCGCCGATGGGCAGCACGACGCACTCCTCGGCGAGCTGGTCGAGGGTCCGCGCCATGCTCACGTCGTACGGTCCGACCCGGGTGCGGCGCAGCCGGGTCAGGTGGCCGCCCACGCCCAGCGCCGCGCCCAGGTCGCGGGCGAGCGCCCTGATATAGGTGCCGCTGGAGCAGGTGATGACCGCGTCGACGTCCACGGTGGCGCCCTCGTGCCGGATCGCGCGCACCTCGAAGGCGTGGACGGTGACCGGCCTCGCGGCCAGCTCGACCTCCTCGCCGGCCCTGGCCATCTTGTAGGCCCGCTGCCCGTTCACCTTGATGGCGCTGACCTGCGGAGGGATCTGCAGGATCTCCCCCGTGAGCGCCTCGACGCCCTTGCGGACCTCGGCCTCGGTGACGCCCTCCGCGGACGCGGTGGCGGTGACCTCGCCCTCGGCGTCGTCGGTGTTGGTGGACACGCCCAGCCTGATGCCGGCCTCGTACACCTTCTCCGTGAGCGCCAGGTGGCCGAGCAGCCTGGTCGCCTTCTCCACGCCGACCACCAGCACGCCCGTGGCCATCGGGTCGAGCGTGCCGGCGTGCCCCACGCGGCGGGTGCCGGCGAGGCGGCGCATCCGGGCCACGACGTCGTGCGACGTCCACTCGCCCGGCTTGTCCACGATGATCAAGCCGCTCTCGGCCATCTACGCCTTCCCCAGCTCTTCCCTGAACCTGGCCATGATCTCGTCCACGGTGCCGTACGCGGTGAAGCCCGCCGCCTTGCGGTGGCCCCCGCCGCCCAGCGCGGCGCACACGGCCGCGACGTCCACGGCACCCTTCGACCGGGTGGACACCTGCCAGGCGCCCTGGTCGTCCTCCTTCAGCACCACCGCCACCTCGGCCTCGCCGGCGCGGCGCACGACGTCGATGACGCCTTCCAGCTCGCTGTAGGCCAGCCCGTACGCCGCCCGGTCCACCCGGGTCACGTACGTCCAGACCAGGCCCTCCTCCAGGACGGCCCGGTCGAGCGCGACCGACAGCACCTTCAGGTAGCCGAAGGGCGACTTGTCCCACAGCTCTCTGGCGATCTCCTCGGTGTGCAGGCCGGTGGCGACCAGCCGGGCCGCCATCTGGTGCACCGACGGCGTGGTCGAGGAGTACTTGAACGACCCGGTGTCGGTGACCAGGCCCGCGTACAGGCAGGTGGCGATGTCGCGGTCGAGGCTGCCGCCGAGCCGGTAGACGAGCTGCTCGGCCAGCACCGCCGTGGCGGCCGCGGCCGGATCGATGAGGTCGAGGGTGCCGAACCCCTCGTTCGACGGGTGGTGGTCGACCACGATCACCTCGCGCGCCCGCTCGATGTTCTCCCTGAGCAGGCCGAGCCGCTCGAACGTCGACGTGTCGAACGTGATCATCAGCTCGGGCGCCGCGGGGAACTCCGACGGCGGCACCAGGAGGTCCTGGCCGGGCAGGAAGCGCAGCAGCCGCGGCACGACGAAGTGGCGGTCGCCGAACGACGCCGCCACCCGCTTGCCCATCGACCGCAGCACGAACCCGACCGCCAGCATCGAGCCGAGCGCGTCGGCGTCGGGCGTGACGTGGCAGGCGAGGGCCACCTCGTCGGCCCGCCCGATCAGCCGCAGCGCCCGGTCCCACACCGGCTCGGGGACGGCGCAACCTCCCAGGCCGTCCACCTGGGACGGACCGCCGGTCCTGTCGCGCACGTCGGGTGTCACGCCTCGTCGTCCTCGCCCTCGTCCGGCTTCCTGTACGGGTCGGCGTCGCCGGCGTACGAGGCGTCGGCCGCCCGGCGCGCCACCTCGGCGTCACGCGCCCGCGCGGCCACGATCAGGTCGTCGAGCTGGCGCGCGGTGTCGGGCAGCGGGTCGTGCTTGAACGTCAGGGTCGGCGTGAAACGGACACCGGTCTGGCGGCCCACCTCGGAGCGGATGATGCCCTTGGCGCTCTCCAGCGCGGCCGCGCTGTCGGCGCGCTCGGCCTCGGAACCGAACACCGTGTAGAACACCGTCGCCTCGCGCAGGTCGGGCGTGATGCGCGTGTCGGTCACGGTGACGAAGCCCAGACGCGGGTCCTTGATCCGGCGCTCCAGCATCTCGGCGACGATCTGCTGGATGCGGTCGGCGAGCTTGCGCGCTCGTGCTGCGTCCACCATGTTCGCTCCCCCTCACGCACGACCCGGTCGTGCAGTCGTTCAATCTTCGTCTGTGTAGAGCCGCTGCCTGGCCGACAGCAGCTCGATCTCGGGGCGGAAGGCCACCAGGCGCTCGCAGGCGTCGAGCACCTCCTTGCAGTTGCCCGCGGAGGCGGAGACGACCGCGACGCCGACCTCCGCCCTGCGGTGCAGGTCGAGATGGCCGGTCTCAGCGACGGCGATGCCGGGGTAACGCCGCAGCAGCTCGGCGACCAGGGGCCGCACGACGGAGCGCTTCTGCTTGAGCGACCGCACGTCGCCGAGCAGGATGTCCAGGGTCAGAGCACCCACATACATCGTTGGCAACCACCGCTTGCACTGGTGTGTCAGACGCACGGCCGGCCTGCTGCGGTGGGGACCAGGCCAGGGCGTGCGAGAGGCGCCCGGCGGATGTCCCGCCGGGCGCCCGGCCGCACGTCACGCGCGCGGCTTCTCCCGCATCTCGAACGTCTCGATCACGTCGTCGATCCGGATGTCGTTGTAACCGACACCGATACCGCACTCGAAGCCCTCGCGGACCTCGGTCGCGTCATCCTTGAAACGACGCAGCGACGAGACGGTCAGGTTGTCGGCGACGACGACGCCGTCGCGGATCACCCTGGCCTTGCTGTTGCGGACGATCACGCCGGAGCGGACCAGAGAACCGGCGATGTTGCCGATCTTCGGCACCTTGAAGACCTCGCGGACCTCCGCCGTGCCGAGCTGGACCTCTTCGAACTCGGGCTTGAGCATGCCCTTGAGGGCCGCCTCGATCTCCTCGATCGCCTGGTAGATGACCGAGTAGTAGCGGATGTCGACGCCCTCGCGCTCGGCCAGGTCGCGCGCCCGAGGCTCGGGGCGGACGTTGAAGCCGATGATGACGGCGTTGTCGTCGCCCATCGCCAGGTTGACGTCGTGCTCGGTGATCGCACCGACGGCGCGGTGCAGGACGCGGAGCCTGACCTCGTCGCCGACGTCGATCTTGAGCAGCGCGTCTTCCAGCGCCTCGACCGAACCGGACACGTCACCCTTGATGATGAGCTTGAGCTCGTCGACACGGCCCTTCTCGAGGTCGCTGAACAGCTCCTCGAGGGTGCGGCGACGGCTCGACTTCGCCATGTCGGCGCTGCGCTTGCGCGCGGCGCGCTGCTGGGCGATCTGCCTGGCCATGCGGTCGTCGGTGACGACGATGAAGTTGTCACCGGCGCTCGGCACGGCCGTGAGGCCCATCACCAGGACCGGACGCGACGGGGTCGCCTCCTCGACCGGCTCGCCGTTGTCGTCGAGCAGCGCGCGGACACGTCCGAACGCCTCGCCACAGACGATCGAGTCGCCGACGCGCAGCGTGCCGCGCTGGACGAGGACGGTCGCGACGGGGCCGCGGCCCTTGTCGAGGTGCGCCTCGATCGCGATGCCCTGGGCGTCCATGGTCGGGTTGGCCCGCAGGTCGAGCTCGGCGTCCGCGGTCAGCAGGATCGCTTCCAGCAGGTCGTCGATGCCCGTGCCGTTCTTCGCCGAGATGTCGACGAAGAGGGTCGAGCCGCCGTACTCCTCGGCCACCAGACCGTACTCGGTGAGCTGGGCACGGACCTTGTTCGGGTCGGCGCCCTCCTTGTCGATCTTGTTGACCGCGACCACGACGGGGACGTCCGCCGCCTGGGCGTGGTTCAGAGCCTCGACCGTCTGCGGCTTGACGCCGTCGTCGGCCGCGACCACCAGCACCGCGATGTCCGTGGACTTCGCGCCTCGGGCACGCATGGCGGTGAACGCCTCGTGACCCGGGGTGTCGATGAAGGTGATCTTCCGCTCTTCGCCCTCGTGCTCGGCGGAGACCTGGTAAGCGCCGATGTGCTGCGTGATGCCGCCTGCCTCGCGCGCGACGATGTTCGTCTTGCGGATGGCGTCGAGCAGCTTGGTCTTACCGTGGTCGACGTGACCCATGACGGTCACGACCGGCGGACGCGCGGCGAGGTCGTCCTCGTCGCCCTCGTCCTCGCCGAACTCGATGTCGAAGGCCTCGAGAAGCTCGCGGTCCTCCTCCTCCGGGCTGACGACCTGGATGTTGTAGTCGAGCTCGGCGCCGAGCAGCTGCAGCGTCTCCTCGTTCACCGACTGGGTCGCGGTGACCATCTCGCCCAGGTGCAGCATGATCTGCACGAGCGAGGCGGGGTTCGCGCCGATGCGGTCGGCGAAGTCGGACAGCGACGCGCCGCGCGGCAGCCGGATCGTCGCGCCGTTGCCGCGGGCGACCTGCACACCGCCGATCGCCGGCGCCGACATGTTGTCGAACTCCTGGCGCCTCTGACGCTTGGACTTGCGCCCGCGGGCAGGACGGCCGCCGGGACGCCCGAAGGCACCCGCCGTGCCGCCGCCACGACCACGGCCACCCGGACCGGGACGGCCGCCGAAGCCGCCGCCGCCACCGGGACCACCGGTGCCCGTACGCGGACCGGCGCCACCGCCACCGGGACGGCCGGCGAAGCCGCCGCCACCGGGACGACCGCCACCGCCGCCGGGACGGCCACCGCCGCCACCGCCACCGGGACGACCGCCGCCGCCACCAGGACGACCGGCGCCGCCGGGAGCGGCGGGACGGCCCTGCGGCATCATCATCGGGTTCGGACGCGGACCGCCAGGACGCGGGCCGGCGGAACCGGGACCCGGACGCGGACCCGCGGCGCCGGGCGGACCGGGACGCGGGCCGGGAGTCGGCCTGGCGTCGCCGCCGGGACGGCCCTGCGGCGGACGCGGCATCGCGCCGTCGCGGGAACCGCCGTCACGCCGATCGCGCTGGCCGGGGCCGCCGTCGGGACGGGGACCGCCCGGCCGCGGCGGGCGCGCCTGCCCCATGCCGCTGGCGTTGGACGAGAACGGGTTGTTGCCGGGACGCGGGCCGCGCGGACCGGGCTTGGGCCCGGGGCCGGGACGCGGACCGCCACCGGACGGAGCACCAGGACGCGGAGCCTGGCCGCCACCGGACGGAGCGCCGGGACGCGGACCGGGACGCGGACCGCCACCGGACTGGCCGCCGGGACGCGGAGCCTGCGTGCCGCCACCGGAGGGGGCGCCAGGACGCGGGCCCGGGCCCGGGCGCGGGCCCGGAGTCGGACGGGTGCCGCTGTCGAAGCGCGCCTGCGGCGCGCCGGACGTGCTCTCGCCACGCGCGGCCTCAGGCTGCGGCTGCTGCTGCTGCGGAGGCATCGGCACCGGCGGGCGCGGCTGGCCGCCGCCCACCGGGCCGGGACGCGGACCGGGCCTCGGGCCCGGACGCGGAGCGGACTGGACAGGCGCCTCGGCGGCGCCGTTGCCGGCCTGGCTGTCGCCCGGCCGGGGAGCAGCCCTCGGCGGCTGCGGCTTGTTGGACGGCGAACCGCCGCCCCTGGAGGGCCCACCCTTCGATGCGCCCAGAGCTTCGGTGAGCCTGCGGACCACCGGCGCCTCGATGGTCGAGGACGCCGAACGGACGAACTCCCCCATCTCCTGGAGCTTGGCCATGACGACCTTGCTCTCGACGCCGAACTCCTTAGCGAGCTCGTATACCCGGACCTTCGCCACTGCACTCCCTTACTCGGCCCGGGAGGCTGGCTGTGCCGTCCGGACCGTCGTTACCTTGACGTCTTCATCGCCGCGTGCTCATCAGGCGCTCATAGCAATCTGACTCCGCCCATCAACTCGGCGTCCTACATGACATTGGTGGTTCTCCCTCCAGGTGCGCCCGCACGCGCGAGACGTCGAGCGGCCCCGGCACGCGGAACGCGCGCGGGAACGCTCGGCGGCGCTCGGCGAGCTCCAGACAGCTCAAGGACGGATGCAGCGATGCACCGCGCCCCGCGAGCCGTCCTCGCAGGTCGGGGACGACATCGTTCCCTACCCGCACCAGACGGAGCAGCTCGGACTTGGCCGTGCGAACCCTGCAGCCCACACAGGTGCGCTGTGGAGCCGCGTGGTCACCATATTCCAGCTTACCGTGTTGACGCATCTACGGAACCGGCGGCGTCCTCTGCTTGGGTGTCGGGCCGGATGTCGATCCGCCACCCGGTCAGCCTCGCGGCCAGCCGGGCGTTCTGCCCTTCCTTGCCGATCGCCAGAGAGAGCTGGTAGTCGGGCACGGTCACCCGTGCGACACGCCCCTCGAGATCGAGAACCTCGACGTGGGAAACACGCGCGGGAGACAGCGCATTCCCGACGAAGTCCGCGGGATCCTCGGACCAGTCGATGATGTCGATCTTCTCGCCGTGCAGCTCCGTCATCACGTTGCGCACACGCGAGCCCATCGGGCCGATGCAGGCGCCCTTGGCGTTCACGCCCGGCTTGCGCGAGCGCACCGCGATCTTGGTGCGGTGGCCGGCCTCGCGCGCCACGGCCGCGATCTCCACGGTGCCGTCGGCGATCTCCGGCACCTCCAGCGCGAACAGCTTCTTCACCAGGCCGGGGTGCGTGCGCGACAGCGTGACCGAGGGGCCCTTGTGCCCCTTCTTCACCTGCACCACGTACGCGCGGATGCGCTCGCCGTGCACGTACTCCTCGCCCGGCACCTGCTCCGCGTGGGGCAGCACGGCCTCGATCCTGCCGAGGTCGACCAGCACCACCCGGGGGTCCTTGCCCTGCTGGATCACACCCGAGACCAGCTCGCCCTCGCGGCTCGCGAACTCACCGAAGTTGATCTCGTCCTCGGCGTCGCGCAGCTGCTGCAGGATGACCTGCTTGGCGGTGGTCGCGGCGATCCTGCTGAAGTTGCTCGGCGTGTCGTCGAACTCCCTGACGACGTCGCCGTCGTCGTCGAGCTCGGCCGCCCAGATCGTGACGTGGCCGGTGGTGCGGTCGAGCTCCGCCCTGGCCTTGGGCGCGGCGCCCTCCGTGCGGAAGTAGGCGATCAGCAGCGCGTCCTCGATCGCCTTCACGACCAGGTCGAAGGAGATGTCCTTCTCCCGCTCCAGGCTGCGCAGGACGCTCATGTCGATGTCCACGAGGCTCCCCCTTAGCCCTCGTCGCCGTCGGCGTCGTCGACGTCCTCAACGTCGTCGATCTCGTCGATCCGGCGGAACTCCACCTGCACCCTGCCTCGGGTCAGGTCCTTGTAGTCGAGCCTGCGCGCCTGTCCGGCGACGTCCAGCTCGACGCCCGTCTCGTCGGCCGAGAGCACGCGGCCCTCGACCGCGCCGCCCTCGCGCAGCTCGGCCTTCACCAGGCGCTTGGCGGCCCGCCTCCAGTGGCGCGGCTCCGTGAGCGGGCGGTCGACGCCAGGGGAGGAGACCTCCAGCGTGTACGCCGCCTGGCCCATCGAGTCGTCCTGGTCGAGCGCCGCGGACACGGCCTGGCTCACCTCGGCCACGTCGTCGAGGCTCACCCCTCCGTCGCGGTCGACGATCACCCGCAGCAGTCGTCGCCTGCCCGCCTGGGTGACCGTGACGTCCTCCAGGTCGAGGCCC
Organism: Nonomuraea pusilla; assembly: GCF_900109355.1. Taxonomy (GTDB): domain Bacteria; phylum Actinomycetota; class Actinomycetes; order Streptosporangiales; family Streptosporangiaceae; genus Nonomuraea; species Nonomuraea pusilla. The sequence continues at coordinate 74,630 of NZ_FOBF01000006.1, read as the reverse complement.
TCCGCGCCGACCACGGGCTCAAGGAGCTTCATCAGGTGGTCGCGGGGTGATGCGCTGCCCATATCGACCTCCCCTATTGTCAAGTCTCAGCCGGGCGGACCTCGCCTCTGGCTCTGCGCCGCCCGGCCGCTCAGCCAGCGACGACAGTTGACACCCTATCTGTACGGGGCGCTCGAAAGAGCGCCACTCGTCGTGCTCGGCCCCGGGCGTCGCCTGACGGCGTGGCGGGGCCCGAGACCGTACGATGCTATCTGCGTTCCGTCGTCACTGGAGGTCCCAGCCCGTGCGCCCGCGTCACCTCTCCCGGCGAGCCGTGCTGGCGGGCGGAGCGGTCGCCCTCACCGCCTGCAGCGGCCGGTCTCCCGCGCCCGAGGCCCCGCCTCCCGACTCGCCCGAGACCGTGCTGCTGAAGTCCCTCGTCGCCGAGAAGGAACGCACGGTGGCGCTCTACGCCGCGCTCATCGGCGAGCTGGGCGGCAAGGGGGCCGAGAGGCTGGCCCCGTTCATGGACCGGCACCGGGCGCACCTGGACGAGCTGCGCAGGCACCTGCCCGCCGCCGCCCTGGCCTCCTCCTCCGCGTCGCCGCCCCCCTCCGGGTCGCCGTCGCAGGGGCCGTCCGGCGCGCCCTCCACGTCGCCTTCCCCTGGGGCGGAGCGCGGGCCGTCGCTGTCGCGGCTGCGCGAGCTGGAGCGCAGGGCGGCGGCGCAGCGCCCGCGCCAGCTCGCCACCGCCTCACCCGGCCTGGCGCAGCTCATCGCCAGCATCGGCGCCTGCGAGGCGGTCCACGCCGCGGCCCTGCCGAGGTCGCTGTGACCGGCGGCGGCGCCTGGGCTTCCAGGAGCGGCGGCGTCAGGGCCACCGCGAACGGCGGCAGCGACCAGGCCGGCGCGGACGGCGGAGACGTCGAGAAGCTGCGCAAGGCGCTGGCGGCCGAGCACGCCGCCGTGTTCGCGTACGGGCTGCTGGGCGCGCGCACGTCGGGCGCGCTCAGGTCGAGGATCTCGGCCGCCTTCGAGGCGCACCGGGCCAGGCGCGACAGGCTGCGCGCCATGATCACGACCAGGGGCGGCAGGCCGGCGGAGGCCGAGGCGTCGTACGCCCTGCCGTTCGTGCCCACGGGGCCGGGCCAGGCGGCGCGGCTGGCGGCGCAGGTGGAGGCAGGGGTCGCGGCGGCGTACCTGGAGCTCGCGGCCGCCTCCGACGCGGCGCTGCGCGAGCACGCGGCGCTGGCCGTGCAGGAGGCGGCGACGCGCTCCTACAGCCTGCGCCCCGCGCCGCCCGCCGCCTTCCCCGGCCTGCCGCCCGCCGCGTCGCCCACCGGCTCTCCCCCGGCCTCCACCGGGCTCCCCACGGGGCCCTCCCCGGGGCCTCAGGACGGCACCCAGAGCACGGCGACCACCCCGGCGGGCTGAGACCGCCTGCCGGGCGCTGCGCACCGCCACGACGCCCACAGGGCCTTCGCCCGGTCGGCCAGGACAGCCGCGCCGAGCGGGATGAGCGGCAGCGCCCGAGCGACGGCCGCGTCGTGGGCCCGATCGCGGGGCCCGCGGGTGGCCGGGCCCGATGGACGGCCGCCGCACGGGCCCGATCACGTTCCCCACAGACGGCCGGGCCAGGTGGACAGGCGCCGCGTGGGCCCGATCGCAGGGCCCGATCGCGGGGACTGCTCAGCGGGTGGCGGCGGCGATGCGGTCGGCGGCCTCGGCGAGCGGGATCTCCGACTTCTCGCCGGTCACCCGGTCGCGCAGTTCCAGGACGCCCTGCGACAGCCCGCGGCCGACGACGACGATGGTCGGTATGCCGAGCAGCTCGGCGTCCTTGAACTTGACGCCGGGCGAGACCTGCGGCCGGTCGTCGACGAGGACCCGCAGGCCGCGCCGCTCCAGGTCGGCGGCCAGCTCCAGGGCGACCTCGACCTGGTTCTCCTTGCCGGTGCCGACGATGTGGACGTCGGCGGGCGCCACCTCGCGCGGCCAGACCAGGCCCAGCTCGTCGTGCGCCTGCTCGGCGATGACCGCCACCGCGCGGGAGACGCCGACGCCGTACGAGCCCATGGTGATGCGGATGGGCTTGCCGTCGGGGCCGAGCGCGTCGAGCCCGGCGGCGTCGGCGTACTTGCGGCCGAGCTGGAAGATGTGGCCGATCTCGATGCCGCGGTCGATGGACAGCTCGGAGCCGCAGCGCGGGCAGGCGTCGCCGGCGCGCACCTCGGCGGCCTCGATCGTGCCGTCGGGGACGAAGTCGCGCCCGGCGACGACGTTGACGGCGTGCTTGCCGGGCTCGTTGGCGCCGGTGACCCAGGACGTGCCGGTGACGACGCGGGGGTCGACGAGGTAGCGGATGCCGAGCTCGCGCAGGACCTGCGGGCCGATGTAGCCGCGGACGAGCCCGGGGTGGGCGGCGAAGTCGTCGGCCTCGAAGATGGCGGGCTCGCCGGGCGCGAGCGACGCCTCCAGGCGCTTGAAGTCGACCTCGCGGTCGCCGGGCACGCCGACGATGAGGGTCTCGACCTTGTCGGAACCGGGCGTGGTGATCTTGACGACGACGTTCTTGAGCGTGTCGGCGGCCGTGATCGACAGGCCGTGGTGCTCGTTCATGTACGACACGAGCGACTCGATGGTCGGGGTGCCGGGGGTGTCGAGGACGCGCAGCGGCTCCTGGCCCTCGATGTCGCGCGCGGCGGGCGCGGGGGTGGTGACGGCCTCGGCGTTGGCGGCGTAGCCGCAGGAGTGGCAGGACACGAAGGTGTCCTCGCCGGTGGGCGTGGGCGCGAGGAACTCCTCGGACGCGGACCCGCCCATCGCGCCCGACGTGGCGAACACGATCTTGTAGGTGATGCCGAGCCGGTCGAAGATCTTGATGTAGGCCTCGCGGTGCTGCTCGTAGGAGCGCTTGAGGCCGTCGTCGTCGAGGTCGAACGAGTAGGAGTCCTTCATGAGGAACTCGCGGCCGCGCAGGATGCCGGCCCTGGGCCTGGCCTCGTCGCGGTACTTCGTCTGGATCTGGTAGAGCGTGACCGGGTAGTCCTTGTACGAGGAGTACTCGCCCTTCACCATGTCGGTGAACAGCTCCTCGTGGGTGGGGCCGAGGAGGTAGTCGACGCCCTTGCGGTCCTGCAGCCTGAACAGCAGGTCGCCGTACTCGGTCCAGCGGCCGGTGGCCTCGTAGTACTCGCGGGGCAGCAGGGCGGGGAAGAGCACCTCCTGGCCGCCCATCCGGTTCATCTCCTCGCGGACGATCCGCGTCACGTTCTCCAGGACCATCTTGCCGAGGGGCAGCCAGGAGTAGATGCCGGGCGCGACGCGGCGGACGTAGCCGGCGCGGACCAGGAGCTTGTGGCTCGGCACTTCCGCGTCTGCCGGGTCGTCCCGCAGGGTGCGAAGAAACAACGACGACATGCGCAGCAACACGGCCACTCCTTGCTCGAACCGATGTGGAGGACTACAGGCTATCGAGTCGCGGGGGCGGTGCGCTCGGGCTTAAAAGGGCGCGGCGCCGGTCACAGGGCGAGCGGGATCCATCCGGTGACGAACGAGGCGAAGGCGAGCGTGAACAGGCCGCCCAGCACGGTGGAGAAGGCGAGCGCCCGCACCCGTCCCCACAGGCTGCGGCGCAGCCACAGCACCAGGGCGACGGTGAGCACGCCGACCGCCAGCGCGGGCCAGGGCCAGAACGCCTGCTCGCTGTCGATGAAGCCGGGCGTGGCCCGGTCGAACGCGTCGGCGACCAGGATCGCCCCGATCGCCCCGGCGGCGGCGTCGCCCCAGCCGTCCTGCCTACGGGTGACGTGGGCGAGCAGGCCGAGCGCGACGAGCAGGGCGAGGGTCCAGTTCAGCCCGGCGGCGCTGCCGCCGATGGTCTCGAAGCCGGTGCCGCCGCGCAGGGCGCCCGCGCCCATGCCCGCGACCAGCGTGGCGACGATCGCGAGGAAGGTGGTCAGCAGCGCCCAGCCGAACCCGGACGCGGTGGCCCCGACGGCGAGGATGAGCGCGAGGTAGACGTAGGGGTCGTAGACGAGGCCGAGCCAGCCGGGCCCGCGGCCGACGGCGAGCATGCCGACGAGGCCGACGGCCAGTCCCCCGAGGAAGGACGTCAGCAGATGGCGTTCGATGCCGCGTTGGCGCCGGTCGTACTCGGCGAAGTCGGCGTAGTCGATGGAAGGTTCGTTCATCGTCAGTCTCCGGTCGATCCCCTCCCCCGAATTGCTTTGGGGACGACCTCCACCAGGGTATGAAACCGTACAAAAAAGGCAAATTTCCTTTAACAGGCCACAAACCCCGGTCTCCTCCGGCCCTGCTCAGCCGCCGAGCAGCTCCTCCCACGGCTGCCTGGTGTTCGTACGGCGGGTGGTGTCGAGGGCCTCCGCCAGACGCCAGAAGCCGGGACGCGAGCGCACCCTGGCCCGGCCCATGGGGTCGATGGCGCGCAGCTCGAAGCGCACGCCCATGACGTCGAGCACGGCGGAGCCGCCCGTGGCGGGGCCCGCCTCGGCCGCCGCGCCGCCGCCGAGCTCGGGGTCGCGCAGGTGCCCGGCCAGCAGGGACGCCACCTCGGAGGCGAAGGGCCCGTCGCGCCACTCGATGTGCCAGCTGTGGTCGGCGCCGCGCCACCAGGTCAGGTCGCGGCACGACTCGATGAACTCCGCCTCGGTCGCGAGCGCCGCCATGACCCGCCCGAAGGCCTCGTACCTGCGCGCGCCGGTCAGCGGGACGCCGTCACCGGACGGGCCCGGGTGGGGGCCGTCCGTCCGCTGTCGCGCGTGCTTTCGCCTCACGAGCAACCACTCTGATCGCGTACGTGCCCTTCCCGCAAGTCTTCCCCCCACCCTGGCCCGCCTCCGCTTCCGGCCGGGCGGCCGTCACGGAACGTGCACGAGTCGCTCGCGGCGCGGCGAGAGTTTGTCGTAGATCACAGCTAGTTGGGATCTTTCGCCTACCGAAGTGATCTAGGCTGTGACTACGTTCCGTCACAAAAGGAGAAGTTCGGGTGAGTTTTAGTGGGATCGAGCGGTTCATCAGCCCGGACGAGCTCTTCTTCTCCACCACCGACCGGCGCGGGCTCATCCGCAGCGGCAACTCCGTGTTCGTCCGCGTCTCCGGGTTCTCGCTCGACGAGCTCACCGGGGCCCCGCACAGCATCGTGCGCCACCCCGGCATGCCGGCCGGCGCGTTCCGGCTGATCTGGGAGCGCCTGCTCGACGGCCGTGCCGCCGGCGCGTACGTGCGCAACCTGGCCAAGGACGGCAGCCACTACTGGGTCTTCGCCACCATGACGCCGTCGCCCGACGGCTTCCTGTCGGTGCGGGTGGCGCCGCGGACGCCGCTGGCCGAGGAGGTCAAGCGGCTGTACAAGGACGTCGCGGACGTCGAGCTGGAGGCGGCGGCCCGCGAAGGCGCGACCAGGCGCGACGTCGCGCGCGCCGGCCAGGAACGCCTGGAGGAGCTCCTCGGCGAGCTGGGCTTCGGCTCGCACGACGCGTTCCTGACCGAGGCGCTGACGGGCGAGGTCGCGACGCGCGGCAGGCTCGCCTCCGCCGTCTACGCCCGATCCCGGGGGCGCGGGCCGATCGCCGAGGTGCTCGCGGGGGCGGGCGCGCTCGCTTCGACCCTGGCCGACCTCGTCCTGCGGCTGGAGGGCTACCGGCAGCTCAGCGAGCGGCTGCTGCGCTCGTTCGCCGAGGTGCTCGCGGTCGCCCGCCGGCTGGACCGCGCGATCGAGGCGGCCCAGACCGCCTCGGCGGCCGTCGCCGCCACCGCGCCCGTCCTGCACAACACCGCCCGCGTCATGGCCGTGCCCGCGGGCAAGGCCGTCGCCGCGCTGGAACGCCTGGCGCCTCGGCTCGCGTCGCTGCGTTCGGACGTCGCCGACCTGCGGCTCGGCATCGCGCTCGCCAGCCTGCACACCGACATGATCGCCGCGTTCGCCGCCGAGGTGCTGGACGGCGTCGCGCCGCCGACCTCGCTGGGCGAGGTGCCGCTGCTGTGCGACGCGGTGCACGGCAGCGTCCTGGAACTGTCGGCCAGGGCGGGACGGGTGAACCAGGCGCTGCGGGAGGTCGTCGCCGAGGTCGCGGAGGCGGGCGAGCGGCTGGCGGAGTTCCACCGCTTCCTCGGGCAGTGGCGGCTGCTGGTGCTGCGCCGCCGCGCCGGGGCCGCCCTCGGCGACCTGGTGAGCCCCATCGACGACGAGTTCGCCGCGAGCTGGGACGGCATGGACATGCTGCGGTCGCTGAGCGCCGAGTTCGAGGCGTCGGCCGTGCCGTTCGACGTGGCGGAGCTGGAGGAGCGGGTCATGCGCATCCGCGCCGACGCGCTCGCCTACCGCGACGCGAGCTGACCCCCGTATCCGGAGGGGCGAATTCCTCGGGGTTCTCGGCAGCAATATGGCGAAATATGGGCATAGTTGGGATGAGCGCCCTCGTGCCCAGGAGCCGCCATGTTGCGCCTGTTGGCCGGAGAGGCCGCGCGCAGGTTCGGGGAGCACGCGGCGGTCGTCACCGGATCGTCCGTCCTGTCCTTCGCCGCGCTCGACCGGCTGTCCGACCAGGTGGCCGCCGGGCTGGCCCACCGCGGCACGCGCGTGGGCGACGTCGTGGCGCTCGCGCTGCCCGACGGCCCCGAGTTCGTGATCTGTCACGTCGCCGCGGCCAAGATCGGCGCGGTGGCGGCCGGGGTCGGCGCGCGCAGGACCGGCCTGCTCGCCGCGCTCGACCCCGCTCTCGTCGTGACCGCCCCCGGCGTGCTGCCGCCGATGCCCGCCGTGGACGTGGTCACCCTCCCCCTCGGCGCCGGCCGGGACACCGGTGAGGGGACGCGCCCGTACGACCCCGCGCGGCTGGGCGGGCTCCGGCGGGCCGAGCCGCCGCCCCCGCCGCTCCCGCCCGACCCGGGACGGCCCGTCGTCATCGCCTTCACCAGCGGGCGCACCGGGCCGCCCAAGGGCGTGGTGTTCGGCGCCCGGCAGCTCGACGCGATCCGCGCCAGGGGCGCCGGCCACCGCTGGGGCGGGGGCGACCCGCGGCTGGTGCCCCACCCGCTGGGGCGGCTCGGGTTCGCCACCCGGCTGCCCGTGTTCCTCCAGACCGGGCGTACCTGCCACGTCCTGCCCGCGTGGAGCGCGGAAGGAGCCGTACGGGTGCTGCGCGACCACCGGCTCGGCGTGCTGCAGGGCAGCCCGGAGCAGCTCGCGGAGATCCTGGACGGCGGCGAGGACCTGCCCCGACTGTCGCTGGTGCTGTGCGGCGGCGGCCCGGCGCCGCCCGAACTGTTCCAGGCGCTGCGCGACAGGTACGGCGTGCCCGTCTGCAACCGGTACTCCTGCACCGAGGCCGGGCTCGGGCTCGGCACCCGCCCCGACGACCCTCCCGAGGACGCCGAGGTCGGCGTGGGCCGCCCGTCCGGCGGGGTGGACGTGTCGGTGCGCGACGCGGCGGGCCGCGTCCTGCCGGAGGGCGAGGAGGGCGAGGTGCTGCTGCGGTCGCGGGCCGTGATGAGCGGCTACGCGGGCGGGCGCGGCGACCGCGCGGCCTTCGCCAGGGACGGGTTCGTCCGGACCGGCGACCGGGGATACATCGATCATCGTGGCCGGTTGCGTCTGGTGGGACGCGTCGCCCGTGGGCCACGATCATCGGCATAGGGAGGCAGCGTGGCGTTGCACGTGGCGGTCATCGGGTCGGGCCCGGCCGGCATCTACACGGCCGAGGCGCTGGTCAAGCAGTCCGCGGAGCCCGTCGAGGTGGACGTGCTCGAACGGCTGCCCACCCCGTACGGGCTCGTGCGCTACGGCGTCGCCCCCGACCACACGTCGATCAAGTCGATCGCCAACTACCTGCGCAGGGTCCTGGAGCTGCCGCAGGTGCGCTTCCTCGGCGGGGTCGAGCTGGGCGTCCACCTGTCCGTGGCCGACCTGCTCGCGGCTTACGACGCGGTGATCTACTGCACGGGCGCGATGGTGGACAGGAGGCTAGGCATCCCCGGCGAGGACCTGCCGGGGAGCGTCGCCGCCACCGACTTCGTCAACTGGTACTGCGGGCATCCCGACGTCGACCCGGGCCGGTTCACGCTCGACAGCACCGAGGTGGCCGTCATCGGCGTGGGCAACGTCGCCGTGGACGTCGTCCGCGTGCTGGCCAAGACCGCCGAGGAGCTGCGCGCCACCGACGTGCCGCACGACGTGCTCGAACGCCTCGCGGGCAGCCAGGTGAAGGTCATCCACATGATCGGCAGGCGCGGCCCCGAGCACGCCAAGTTCACGCTGAAGGAGCTGCGCGAGCTGGGCGAGCTGGCCAACGCCGACGTCTGCGTGCGGCCCGACGAGGCCGTGGCGCTGGGTGGCGGGTTCCCCCGTCAGGTGCAGGGCAACGTCGACGTGCTGCGCTCGTGGGCGGCGCGCGAGCCCGAGGGCCGGCCGCGCCGCCTCGACGTGCGGTTCTGGCTGCGTCCCGTGGAGATCCTGGGCGACGAGCGGGTGGAGGGGCTCAGGCTGGAGCGCACCCGCCTGTCCGACGACGGCCGGGTGACCGGCACCGGCGAGTACGAGACGCTGCCCGTCGGCATGGTGCTGCGCTCGGTGGGCTACCAGAGCGTGCCGCTGCCCGGCGTGCCGTTCTCCGAGGAGAGCATGACGGTGCCCAACGAGGCGGGCCGGGTGCGCGACCGCGAGTACGTCGCGGGCTGGCTCAAGCGCGGGCCGACCGGCGTGATCGGCACCAACAAGTCCGACGCGGCAGAGACCGTTCGCACCCTGCTCTCCGACCTGGCGGGCAGGGAGCGGGTCGCCCACGTGCCGGTCGAGGAGCTGCTGGCGGCGCGCGGGGTGCGGCCGGTGACCTACGAGGAGTGGCTCGGGATCGAGGCGGCCGAGGAGGAGCTGGCGAGGACGCTGGGCCGGGGCGAGCGGGTCAAGCTGGTCGGCCTCGAGGCGATGCTGCGCGCCTGCGGCCGGGCCTGAGGGGCGGCCGTGCGCGTCAGCCTGGGGGAGCCGGGGGACGTCCCCGGGTTCGGGGAGGCGTACCGGCGCCAGCTCGCCCTCTTCCCCGGGGAGGGGCCCTCCGACGGGCCCGCCCGGCAGCCCGTGCACACGGTCTACGTCCCCGCCGACCGGTTCTCGGCGGCCACCCTCGGGGCCTGGCGGGACGAGGCGCTCGCGCTGGCGCGCGCGCACCTGCCGGGGCCGGGCGAGCTGGCGGAGGTGTTCGGCGTCGGCGAGGGCCCGGCCGCGACCGTGCACGGGCTGCTGCTGCGCAAGCTGGCGGCCGAGCCGGTGGAGGACGTGCGGGTGGACTTCGAGGACGGGTACGGCGTCCGCCCCGGCGACGAGGAGGACGCCGACGCCTGGCGGGCCGCGGCGTCCGTGGCGGAGCTGCACCGGGCGGGCGCGCTGCCCCGGCGCTGGGGGCTGCGGGTGAAGTCGTTCGCCGACGGCGACCCGGCCAGGTCGGTACGCACCCTGGACGCGTTCGTCACCGGCGTGTGCGACCTGGCGGGCGGGCTGCCGCCCGGTTTCACGGTGACGTTCCCGAAGGTGCTGATGGAGGAGTACCTCGGGCAGTTCGCGGGTGTCCTGGAGCGCCTTGAACGGGCGCTCGGCGCGGCCTCACCGGGGCGGCTGCGGTTCGAGATGCAGGTGGAGGCGCCGCAGACGCTGGCGTTCCTGCGCGCCGGCCTGCCCCTGACCCTGGACGGGCGGCTCGCGGCGGCGCACTTCGGCGTGTTCGACTACACCGCGGCGATCGGGCTGCCGCCGCACGAGCAGCGGCTCGACCACCCGGCCTGCGACCACGCCAGGCACGTCATGCGGACGGCCTTCGCGGGCACGGGCGTCGAGCTCTCCGACGGCTCGCTGGCGGCCTTCCCCGCCTCGGACGCGACCGCGGACGTGCACGCCCTGTGGCGGCGGCACGCCGGGCTGGTCGGGCACTCGCTGGCGCACGGGTTCGGCCAGGGCTGGGACATGCACCCGTCGCACCTGGTCAGCCGGTTCGCCGCGGTCTACGCGTTCCATCTGGAGCGTTACGCGACGTACAGGGAGCGGGTGGACGCCTGGCGGGAGCGGCGGGCGGGCGGGGGCGGCGTCATGGACGAGCCCGCCACGGTCAGGACGCTCGCCGCCGCCCTGCGCCGGGCGGACGCCGTCCTGCCGGAGGCTCAGCAGTAGCGCCTGCACCGCGGGGACGCCGTCCTGCCGGAGGCTCAGCCGTAGCGCCCGCGCCGCCCCGGGCCGGTGGCGGCGGTCCTCAGTGGCGGTCGACCAGCTCGCGCCACTGGCGGACGAGCCGCCACTCCACCGGCTCCGACCAGCCGGTCCGCACCGGCGAGCCGACGTGGAAGGCGCGGATGCCGTAGTCCAGCAGCACGGGGACGTGCGAGGGCCGCAGGCCGCCGCCCGCGAGGACGATGGAGGCGTCTCCCGCCTCGGCCCGCGCCTTCAGCACGTGCAGCCCCTCCCCCACGCCCTCGGGCGAGCCGGAGGTGAGCACGGTGGCGAGGTTCGGCAGCAGCCGCACCGCCCGCCAGGACGCCTGCACGTCGGCGGCGTGGTCCACCGCGCGGTGGAACGTCCATGGCAGGGGGGAGACGGCGTGGATGAGCGCCTCCGTGGCCGCGAGGTCCACCACGCCGGCCCCGTCGAGGAACCCGAAGACGAACCCGGCCGCCCCTGCCTGGGCCAGCGCCTTGGCGTCGCGCGTGAGCCGGGCGAGGACGTCCGGGTCGGCGGTGAAACCGGCGTCGCAGCGCAGCATCACCATCTGGGGAAGGGGGCACTCGGCGGCGATCGCGGCGACCGTCTCCGGCGCGGGGGTCAGCCCGCCGACCGACATGTCGGCGACGACCTCCAGCCGGTCGGCACCGCCCTGTTCGGCGGCGAGGGCGTCGCGCACGTTCAGCGCGATCACCTCGAGGAGGGATCCGGTCATGGAGGAGAGGCTATATGGTGCTCTGCACCATTTCGGCAGGGAAAACGGGAAAAGATCCGCAGCCCCGCCGCCCGGGACCGGGGACACCCTGAGCACCGATCGGCACAGCGCCGACCCGCACGGCGCTGACCCACCCTCACTGATCCGCACGCCGCCGATCTGTACGGCGCCGATCCGCCTCGGGGTGATCGGCGCCGCGATGATCCGTGCTGTGCCGATCGGTTCGGTGCCCCCTACGCGCTGATGAGTTCCGCGACGGTGAGGTCGCGGAACGCCATCACCGGCAGATCATCCGCGTGACGCTCGAAGAGCGCCCCCGACGCCCGGTGCGGCAGGTCCACGGTGCGGACGTGGCGGAAGCCGCGCGAGCGGTAGTACTCCTGCAGCCGCGGGTTGTCCTTCGAGCAGTCGAGCCGCAGCCACGGCAGGCCCGCGGCGTGGGCGGTCCCCCCGGCCCAGTCGAGCAGCGCGTCGCCGAGCCCGCTGCCCGACCAGGGGCGCGCCACGGCGAGCTTGTGCACGTAGAGCGCGGACTCCGGCCGGTCGGCTCTGGTCCAGAACTCCGGGTCGGCGTTCCTGTCGAGCGCGATCGTGGCCACCGGCGGCGCCTGGTCGCCGAGGTCGAGGTAGCGCAGTTCGTCCTCCAGGAGGAACAGGACGCGCTCCTCGATGAGCGGCTCGATGCGCTCCGGGCCGAACCCGCCGCGCGGCCACTGCCGGACACCTCGCGAGTACAGCCACTCGGCCGTGTCGGCGAGGAGCGAAAGGACGCCGGGCAGGTCCGCCGGCTCGGCGGGGCGGAGGGCGAGCGGGTGAAGGAGTGTGGTGGTGTGCATAGGAGTGCCCTTCGTTGCGATGAGTGTGCGCGTGAACACAGAGCGTGATGACGCAATGTCGCGCAGGGCCGAAATCGGTCCTCAACCCGATATATATGGATAAATGGCGATTTAGGGGAGTATGCACGACTCCCCCAGGCCAGCGAGGCGGCTTATTTCTCGCTGCGCCCGGCCGGCGGGATCACCCCTTCAACCGAGCCCGTCTAGCGGCGGTCGAGCTCGTATCTGATCAGATGTTTGTCTGCGGGCAGAACGGACACCGCGACACGAACCGGCGTATCGAACCGGTCATAACCGACGCGGACGTACACCATGACGGGCGTGCCGAGCTCCAACTGGAGCCGCTCCGCCTCCTCCTGGTTGGGCATGCGCGCCCAGATGTCGTCCACGACGCGGACCTGCGCGTGGCCGAGTTCTTCGAGCACCCGGTTCGCTCCTCGCGCGATGTCGCCGGGCCGTGCGATCTCGGAGTCCGCGACCAGGTCGCGGGGGAAGTAGGAATCGTTGGTGTTGTACGGCTGGCCGTCCACGAACCGCAGACGGCGTCTCACCACCGCCAGTTCCCCTTCCGCCAGCTCCAGCCTGCTGGCGATCTCCTCGACGGGCGAGACCGTGAGCACCTCGATGTACTGGCTGGGCTCGCGGCCCTCCTGCGCCACGGCGTACGCGAACGCCTCACGCAGCTCCCCCTTGGGCTGCGGCTCCAGCTCGCGCTGCGGGTAGATGAGCAGCGGCCGCCGGTCCCTGACCACGGTTCCGCGCCGCGGCGTGCGCGAGACGAGCCCCTCGTTGACGAGCTCCCCCAAGGCCAGGCGTACGGTGTTCCTGCTCACCCCATGGTCTTCCATGAGCTGCGCCTCGGTCGGCAGCTGTGCCCCGGGGCCGAGGACACCCGAGTAGATGGCGCGTCGCAATTCCGCAGCCACCTGCTGATACAGCACCGACCTTGCCACTTTCACCCCTTTTGTTCCAACAATTTAGACGATCTGGTTCTAGCAGGCCACAACCCCTTGACCGCACCCCCTTGGCAGCCGCATCATCCATTCGTTGGTACAAATCCATCTAAAGGCCGGTGAGGGGGTGAAGGCCAGTGCCGCCGGGCCGCGCGAGTACAGCATTCCTGCCCTGGCATGACCCTCGTGATGCAATGCGTTCACTGCGTTACGCATTGAGTCAGGGGGGATTAACCCACACCTGCCAGGGGAAGAGCGCGTTCGCGCAGGTGATGCCCGGAGAGCTCACCATGAGGTGCGACGACGGATCCTTAGTCTGGAACGAGGAGGGTGGCGCCCCCGTCCCGCACCCATCGATGACCCCTTTGGTGCAGCTCACCGCATCGCCGAAGGCCACGCGCGTCGCGAGCCTGCACGCTCCCCCATCGACTCCGTGGGCGGACTGACGGTCCAGGACTCCATCCCTCGCCGGAGTCCTGACGCCGCCGCACACGGCAGGAAGCGCGTCCTGGCGGGTCCCCCACGCCCGCCAGGGCGCGTTTTCCATTTCCATCCCGCGGGGGACGCACTCGGCCCCTCCGGGCGGGCTCCTCTCGTCCCATCGGACGAACCAGGTCGAGCACCCGCGAACCGCTCTCGCGTGAGCCACGCGAGCCGCGCCGGCCGCGTCGACTGCCGCCGTTCCCGCTGCGACACCTGTCGCCGTGCCCGCCGTCGAGCCGGAACCGCTCACGTCCGCCGCCCCCAAGTCAGAGCCGCCGTGAGGACGTCGCCGTCGACGCCCCGCCCACATCATCGGCCCTCCCGCCGTGGCGGAGAGGGGCCGTTCGCGATGCCGGGACGGAATCTGCCTGCCGCGACGGATGGTTTCATCCGCCCCTGGGCGCGCTTGACAGGGTATCGGGGATCGGCCTAGCGTCCAAGCAAGCGCTTGGTTGTTTCCCTGGCGCGTCGCGGACGAGGAGGCGACACATGGGCGGGCACCCCCAGCTCACCGCACCGAACGACTGCCGCCCCCGAACGGCCGCACCCCAGCCCACCACCCCATCCAGCCGTCACACGGACGCCGACGACCAGGGCCACCCCCTGCCCCTGACCGGCGGCAACCCACCGAACCTGCCCACGACGTCGAACGGCGCCGTCCCGCCGGGACGGCTCGGACCACCGGACGGCGGCAGCCAGGCAGGCCAGGCCAGGAGCCTGAACGGCGCCGGCCCCCGAGGCCAGGCGCACAAGACCGCCGGCTACAAGCCAGGCGGCCACAGACGGAAGACCGGTGGCACCACACGCAGAACCGGAGGCGCCCCAGAGAAAACAGCCGGCGCGGCATGGAAAGCCGGAGTCCACCCACCTGACATCACCCGCGCGCCGGACGCCCTTCCCACGGAAAGCCACCGCGACCCCGACGCGCCTACCAGCACCGATCCACCGACCGCACCCGTCGCCCTTCCCACGCCTCAGGCGGGGGGCGTGGCCGGCCTCCTTCCTCCCGCCGATCCAAGCCGCGCCGCGCACGCCGTCCCCACAGCCGGCCCGCGGCGCATAGTCGACGTCCCTCCCGTGCCTGGCGTCCTCCCCACGCGCAACGTCCTGCACGCGCCGGACGTTCTCCCCACACGCGACGTCCCGGGCGCGCCAGACGTCCTGGGTTCGCCCAACGTCCTGGGCGCGACGGACATCCTCCGTTCGCCCGACGTCCTGGGCGCGCCGAACGTCCTCCGTTCGCCCGACGTCCTCCCCAAACCCAGCGGCATCGCCGCCTCCCGGTCCGTCGCCCCCGCCGTCGTCGGTGCCGCCTGTGTCGGCGCCTCACGGCCTGGTGGACGGGGTGTGCGGGGCGGGGTTGACGGTGGAAGGTTCCGTGAGGTGCTGGGCCGGTTCGCCACCGGCGTTGTGGCGATCACCGCGCTCGATCCGGGCGACGGCCGTCCCTGTGGTCTGGCGGCCAACTCCTTCACCTCGGTCTCGCTCGACCCGCCGCTCGTCGCGTTCTGCGTCGCGCACACCAGCACGAGCTGGCCCAGGGTGCGCGGCGCCGGGACGGTCACGGTGAACGTCCTGGGCGAGCACCAGCGGGCCGTCTGCCTGCGGATGGCGTCCAGGGGCGGCGACAAGTTCGCCGGGCTGGGGTGGACCGCCTCCCCCGGCGGCGGGCCCGTGCTCGACGGGGCGCTGGCGTGGATGGACTGCGCGGTGGAGGCCGAGCACCCGGCGGGCGACCACGTGATCGTCGTGGCCCGCGTGCTGCGGCTCGACACGTACGCCGAGGGCGGCCCGCTGCTGTTCTTCCGCGGCGGCTACGGCCGCTTCGCCGAGCCCACCGGCCCCACCTGACCCCGCCTCGCCCTCGACGACGGGCCCGCCGCAGGCCCCGGCCCCTCCCTGAACAACGGGCCTGCCCCAACCCCCCGACCCGTTCCTCGACGGGCCCGGGTCCCGTACCTGACCGGGCCCCGTCAGGGAAAGACCGGGGTAGGCGGAAAACCCGTCGTGGCCCTACTGTCCGACGCATGGACCGCTCCACCTTCCTCCTCGACGTCCTGATGACGGAGTTCGGCGAATCGATCAAGCGGGACCCGGCCGCCTTCCGGCGGAAGTTCCGCAAGATGGCGGCTTCGCCGTTCGCGTTCTACCGGGGCAGCGCCTGCCTGTTCTACGCGGACATGACGGGCGCGTACGCCGACCCCTCCTACCTGGACGGGCCGACGAGCCGCGTGTGGATCCACGGCGACCTGCACGCGGAGAACTTCGGCACCTACATGAACGCCTCCGGCGTGCTGGTCTTCAACGTCAACGACTTCGACGAGGCCTACGTGGGGCCGTACGTCTGGGACCTCAGGCGGTTCGCGGCCAGCGTGGCGCTGATCGGCTACGCGAAGGCCCTGTCGGACGAGGCGATCGGCGTGCTGGTGCGCGATTTCGCCGGGGCGTACCTGGGCGAGCTGTCGGCCATCGCGCGCGGCGGCGACGAGACGATCGGCTCGCTCACGCTGGGCACGACGAGCGGGGTGCTGCACCGGGTGCTGCAGACGGCCCGGCTGAGCACCCGGGTGGCGATGCTGGACGTCGAGACCGTGATCGACGACTACGACCGGCGCTTCGCCGTCATGGACGGCCGGGAGCCCGTGGACGACGCCACCAGGGAGGCGGTGCTCGCGGCGTTCGCCGAGTACCTCACGACCCTGCCGGGCGAGGCGAGCCCGGTGGAGCACGTGATCAAGGATGTGGCGCTGCGCAAGGGCGTCGGCATCGGGTCGGCGGGGCTGCCGTCGTACAACCTGCTGCTGGAGGGCCGTTCGCAGGCACTGGAGAACGACGTCATCCTCTACATGAAGCAGGCGCAGGTGCCGGCGGTGGCGCGGCACGTCGGCGACGCGCGGGTGGCGTCGTACTTCCTGCACCAGGGGCACAGGACGGCCGAGTCGCAGCGGGCGCTGCAGGCGTACGCCGACCCGTGGCTGGGGTACACGACGCTGGACGGGGTGGGCCAGTTCGTGGCGGAGGTGTCGCCGTACTCGGCGGACCTGGACTGGGACGACGTCAACGAGCCGGACGAGCTGCGTTCGATCATGCTGGACCTGGGCCGGGCGGTGGCGCGCATGCATGCGGTCGCCGACGACGAGTCGAGCCACGACCTCGTGGACTTCTCCACGGAGGAGGCGATCACGGCGGTGATCGACGGCGACGGGCCGGGTTTCACGGCGATGCTGGTGGACTTCGCCCACCGGTACGGGGCGCAGGCCAGGGCGGACCACCAGAGGTTCGTGGACCTGTTCCGCAACGGGAGGCTGCCGGGCGTCTGACGGGGCGTCCCAACCTGGCTACCGACCAGTCGGTATGGCATGCTTCCGGAACATGACTCTGTTCTCGGTGGAAGGCAAGACGGTCGTCGTCACCGGCGGCTCGCGCGGCATCGGACGCATGATCGCGGCCGGCTTCGCGGCGGCCGGCGCGACCGTGTACATCTCCGCGCGCAGGGCGGCCGAGCTCGGCAAGACCGCCGCCGAGCTGGGCTGCCGGGCCGTGCCCGCCGACCTGTCGACCCCGGAGGGCGTGTCGGCGCTGGTCGAGGCGGTGGACGGGCCGGTGCACGTGCTCGTCAACAACGCGGGCGCCACCTGGGGCGCGCCACTGGAGGAGTTCCCCGAGCACGCCTTCGACAAGCTCTGGGACATCAACGTCAAGGGCGTGTTCTTCCTGACGCAGAAGTTCCTGCCGCGGCTCAGGGAGGCGGCCACCCCCGACGACCCGGCACGCGTCATCACCATCGGCTCCGTGGACGGCATCAGGGTGCCCGACCTGCCGACGTACGCCTACTCCTCGACGAAGGCCGCCGTGCACATCCTGACCCGCCACCTGGCCAGGCACCTGGCCGAGGAGAACATCACGGTCAACGCCATCGCGCCCGGCCCGTTCGAGTCGAAGATGATGGCCTTCGCCCTGGACGACCCCGAGACGCGGCGGGCCGTCGCCTCGCACGTGCCGCTGGGCCGGATCGGCCGCCCCGACGACATGGCCGGGACGGCGATCTACCTGTCGTCGCGGGCGGGGGCGTACCTGACGGGCGCGGTGATCCCGGTGGACGGCGGCATCACCGCCTGACGGCGCCTTCGGCGGTCACAGCAGCCGGTCACAGCAGGCGGTCACAGCAGGCGGTCACAGCAGCTCGCGCAGCGCCCCGGCCAGGCTCGCCGGGGCGCCCGGCTCGTAGGAGAGGAAGAGGTACGGCTCGGTGAGCTCCAGCTCGATGACGACGGGCGAGCCGTCGGCGAGCCGCACGAGGTCGACGCGGGCGTACAGGAGGGGGCCCGTGATGCCGGCCAGCACCTTCTCGGCCAGCTCCACCTGGTCGGGGGCGGGGGTGCGCAGCGAGGCGCGCGGGAGGTCGGCCGCGGACATGCCGGGCGCGAGCATGGGGTTGCGCCGGACGGCGTGGCTGAAGCGGCGGTTGAAGTACAGGAGGGACGTCTCGCCCTCCGACTCGACCATGTCGAGGTAGGGCTGCACCATCGGCGTGCGTCCGGCCGCCTCCAGCGCCTCGGCCAGCTCCCGCGCCCGCTGCCTGTCGGAGGTCCTGACCGTGTCGCGGGCGCCCGCGGAGACGGCGGGCTTGACGACGTACTCGGACCAGTGGGGCAGGTCGCGCGACGACCAGTGGGTGGGCACGGTGGGCACGCCGAGGTCGCGCAGGTACGTCTTGTCGGTGTTGGCCTCCAGGATCGAGGCGGGGTTCAGCAGCCGGGTGACGGACTCGACCCCGCGCGCCCAGGCGAGGAACTCCTCGCGCCGGTCGATGTAGTCCCATACCGAGCGGACCACCACCGCGTCGTAGCCGCTCCAGTCGACGCCGGGGTCCTCCCAGCGTTCGGCGCGCCCCTCGATCCCCGCCTCGCGCCAGGCCGCGAGCGCGAGGTCCCGCTCGTTGTCGTTGTTGTCAGGGTCGGCAAAAGTGGCATACGCGCAGATTGTCACCCAGAGATGCTAATACGCCGCGGGCCAGGCCCTCAGGGACCTGGCCCGCGGCTCCCGGACGTCAGCGGTGAGAGAGCTCGCTGTCATCGACGGCGGTGCCGGCGATACCGTTGACGTTGTTGACGCTGGTCGCGCTGCGACCGGCGACGTTGCTCAGCACGAGGCCGCCGAAGATGTTGCCCGCCTGCACCGCGCTGCGGTTGGAGCTGGAGTTGCTCGCGCGGGTGTCGGCCTGGGCAGGGGCGGAGAGCAGGACGAGACCGGCCGCGGCGGCGACGGCGCCGGTCACGCAGAGCTTCTTGATCATGTGGATGTCCTTCCGATGAGGGTTGCCGATCGGGACGGGGTGCGGTCAGTCGAAGACGTACATCACGACGAAGCTGTCGTCGGTGGCCGTGACGGCGGTGCCGTTCACGTTGTTCACCCCGACGCCGTTCACCACACGGTTGGCGGCGGACACGTCGCCGAAGAGGTTGCCCGACTGGACCGAGTCGCTGTTGCCGCTCCAGTTGTCCGACCAGGAGTCGGCGTGGGCCGGGGCGGCGAGGAGTGCGGCCCCGGCGGCCGCCGCCACCACGGCTCCGGCGGCACACAGCCTTCTGATCACTTCTGCTCCTTCGTGGCGGTGACGGGGCAGCGGGGCGCGCCGCTGCCCCCTTGAACCTTCTGTGACCTCAGGGGAACCAGGTCATGGGGGAGCATATAACCGAGGGTTGCCATCCGGTGGCTGTCCGTGAACAGAAGATGATTCCAGCATGGATTCTTGACAGGAGATGACAGGGATCGGGCCGTAGCGTGCCGCTCATGATCTACGAGTTGCGGCGGTACACCCTCTTCCCCGGGGCGCGCGAGACCCTCATCGAGCTGTTCGAGCGGGAGTTCGTCGAGACGCAGGAGGAGACGGGCATCCGGGTGGTGGGCACGTTCCGCGACCAGGACAGCCCCGACGTGTTCCCCTGGATCAGGGCGTTCCCGGACATGGAGTCGCGCCGGGCGTCGCTCACCGCGTTCTACACCGGCCCCGCCTGGCTGGCGCACCGCGACGCGGCCAACGCCACCATGGCCGACTCCGACGACGTCCTGCTGCTGCGGCCCGTACCCGGCTCCCCGGCCCCGACCGCCGGCGAGCGGCCCCCCGCCGGCTCGGGAGCGCCCCCTTCCTCCCTGTACGTGGCCACGGTCCACCACGTCGAACCCGGCGGGTCAGGACGGTTCGCCGAGCTGTTCGCCCGCGAGGCGGCGCCCGCCCTGGCCGCCGGGGGCGTCACGCCCGTCGCGTGGCTGGAGTCGGAGCACGCCGAGAACACCTTCCCTCGGCTCCCCGTGCGGGAGGACGCGAACGTGTTCGTATGGTTCGCCCGCTTCGAGCGGCCCGAGGACGAGCGCGAGGTGGCGCTGCCGATGCTGGACGCGCTCGCGACGGCCGCCCCCGACCGGTTCCGCCTCCGCCCCACCACCCGCTCCGCCCTCCGCTGACCGCCGACTGCAGGGGGAGGCCGCGGCCCCCGAGGCGCCCCGTGCGCTCTTTCTTGTGGCCGCCGGGCCGGTGGGTCAGTGGGCGCCGGTGGGTCAGTGGGCGCCGGTGAGGATCTCGGCGGCGGCCAGGCCGCAGACGGCGGCGGAACCGTACGTCGCGATGTGCACCGCGCCGACGTCGAAGCGCTGCGGCAGGCCCATCTCCACCACGACCGCGTCGGGCCTGGCGCTGACCAGGTGCCGCAGCGCCTCGCCCTGCCAGGGGTGGCGGTGCGCGTCGCGTACGACGACCACCAGGGGCCGGTGTCCCGCCTCGCCGAGCAGCCGCTCCAGCCGCGGGCCCGACGCCTCGCCGGCCGCCAGCCTGACGGTCTCGGTGCCTGGCAGCAGCCCGGCCAGCGGGCCCCCGACGCCCCACGGCGTGTTCCTGTCGATGGCCAGGTTCATCTCGGGGGCCAGCTCCACCACGTACGCGGGCGAGGCCAGCGGCAGCACCGGCGCGGACGAGCGGCGGGTCACCCGCACGGCGCGCCTGGCGGCGGCGAGCCCGAGCGCGGCGCCGCCGGCGGGCCCGAACGCGGCACCGTCGGCGGCGCTGCCCGAGGAGGCGACCCAGGCGGCCAGCTCGCGGACCCTTCGAGCGGCGTCGGCCAGGCGCTCCTCGGGCAGCAGTCCTCGGGCGACGGCCTCGGCGAGGGCGTCGCGGATCGCGGTGGCCGTCGCCTCGTCGGCCCGCTCGCCGCCCACGCAGATCGCGTCGGCCCCGGCGGCGATGGCGCGGGCGGAGGCCCCGCCCACGCCGTACGCGCCGGAGACGGCGGTCATCTCGATGCCGTCGGTGACGATGACCCCCTGGAAGCCGATCTCCTCCCTGAGCAGCCCGGTCAGCACCTTGGGGCTGAGCGTGGCGGGCAGCTCGGGGTCGTACGACGGCACCAGCAGGTGCCCGGTCATGACGGCCTTGACGCCCTCGGCGACGGCGGCGCGGAACGGGCGCAGGGCGTCGTCCACGCTCCCGGCGGCGACGACGGGCACGCCGTGGTGGGAGTCCACGGAGGTGTCGCCGTGGCCGGGGAAGTGCTTGGCGCAGGCGGCCACCCCGGCGGACTGCAGGCCGCGGACGAACGCCCTGGTGTGCCGCGCGACCAGGTCGGGGTCGGCGCCGAAGGCCCGCAGCCCGATGACCGGGTTGTCGGGGTTGGAGTTGACGTCGGCGGGGGGCGCGAAGTCGATGCCGATGCCGGCGGCGGCCAGCTCGCCGCCGAGGTGCCCGGCCAGCGCCTCGGTCAGCGCGACGTCGTCCACGACGCCGAGCGCGTACGCGCCGGGGCGGCTGCTGCCCGGACCCACCTCCAGCCGGGTGACCTCGCCGGTCTCCTCGTCGGTGCCGACGAGCACGGCCGGGTTCTCGGCGCGCAGGGCGGCGGTGAGCGCGGCCACCTGGGCGGGTCCGGCGATGTTCCTGGAGAACAGCACGACGCCGGCCAGCCCCTCGCCGAGCCGGCGGCGGAGCCAGTCGGGGGGCGTCGTCCCCTCGAAGCCCGGGAGGAGGACGGCGTCGGCCAGGCGGAGCAGGTCAGCGCTGTGCGGCATGATCCGCAATCTAATAGGAAAGTTTCCTATTTGCTAGAGCCATTTTCTCAGGTGGCCTCCCACCCCCCTCCGCGAGCCCGCTCCGGCGGGGCCTCGCCGGAGCGGAGGGGCGAATCCGCCACGAGGGCTCGAACCAAGTGCTTGCTCGCCGCCGGAACGCCGTATGAGCAGGGTCTGTCCGGTGAACAAGCGATTGTCTGAGGGCTCATAATGGTGGGCGTGACAACGCGAAAGAACTCCGGCACGGCCACGCCGGCCAAGCGCCAGCGCGCCTCATCGGGGCCGGCCTCCGAGCGCCGCGACCACCTCGTCAAGCTCGCCGCGGAGCTCTTCGCGCGCAAAGGCTTCCAGGCCACGACCGTACGTGAGATCGCCGACGAGGCGGGAATCCTCTCGGGAAGTCTCTACCACCACTTCGACTCGAAGGAGACCATCGTCGACGAGGTGCTCTCCACCTTCCTCGACGACCTCATCGCCCGCTACCGCGCCGCCCTCGACTCGGGCAAGGACGCCCGCGACGTGCTGACGGACATGGTCCGCATCGGCTTCGGCACGCTGGAGCCGCACCGCGCCGCGATCACCGTCATGCAGAACGACTGGAACTACCTGCGCCAGTTCGAGCGCTTCAACTACCTCGTCAAGGCCGAGGAGGAGGTCGAGCAGATCTGGGTCACCCAGATCAAGGCGGGCCAGGCGGCCGGGCTGTTCCGCCCCGACGTCGACCCGAAGCTCACCTACCGGATGATCCGCGACACGATCTGGGTCGCCGTCCGCTGGTTCCGGCCGAACGGCAGGCTCAACACCAACGCCCTCGCCGACCACTACATCACGGTGCTCTTCGACGGTCTGGCCACGGGCGAGCGCACCACCCAGCAGGCATGAGCCTCGGCAAGGCGGTACGCGAGGCGCTGCGCGAGGCGGCCGAGCCGGGCAAGGCCGCCGCGATGCAGGCGTACATGAAGTCGGAGATGCCCTTCCTCGGCGTGCAGGCCGGGCCGCGGCGGGCGGC
Organism: Nonomuraea pusilla; assembly: GCF_900109355.1. Lineage (GTDB taxonomy): Bacteria > Actinomycetota > Actinomycetes > Streptosporangiales > Streptosporangiaceae > Nonomuraea > Nonomuraea pusilla. Next base: position 52,375 of record NZ_FOBF01000006.1, on the reverse strand, counting down.
GCTGCGGCAGGTGTTCGCCGACAACCGGCTGCCCGGCGCGCCGGAGTGGCGGCGGGCCGTGCTGACGCTGTGGCGCGAGGCGGAGTACCGCGAGGAGCGTTACGCCGCGGTCGAGCTGACCGGCCACCGCTACTACCGCGAGTTCCAGACGCTCTACACCGTCCCGATGTACGAGGAGATGATCGTCACGGGCGCGTGGTGGGACCTCGTGGACGAGCTCGCCACGCACCGCGTCGGCCACCTGCTGGCCGCCTACCCCGACTCGATGCGGCCGCTCATGCTGGAGTGGGCCCACGACCGCGACCTGTGGAAGCGGCGCACCGCGATCCTGTGCCAGAACCGGTTCAAGGAGCGCACCGACACCGCGCTCCTGTACGCCTGCATCGAACCGAGCCTGTCGGACAACGACTTCTTCGCCCGCAAGGCCATCGGCTGGGCGCTGCGCGAGTACGCGAAGACCAACCCGGCCGAGGTGGTCAGGTACGTACGGGCCAAGGGCATCTCCGGCCTGAGCAGGCGCGAGGCGCTGAAGAACCTCCCCATGGCGTGACCCCGGGCCGTCACCTCGTCCAGAGCGCGTCCTGCACGGCCTGCACCAGCGCCATCAGCTCGGGCGTCGCCTGCTCCCTCGACCAGGCCAGCGCGTACGTGATGCGCAGGTCCCCGGCGTCGAGCGGGACGAAGCGGACGTCCTCGCGCCTGATGGTGCGGGCGAGGAGCTGCGGGAGAGGCAGCACGCCCGCGCCCGCGGCGACCAGGTCGAGCGCGGCGGCGAAGTCGTCGTCGGCGAACGTCCTGGCGCGTCCCGGCAGCCCCTGCCACGGCCGGCCGGCGGGCGTGAGCAGCGCCTCGCCGCCGAGGTCCGCCGCCGCCACGCCGCCACGCTGATCCAGCCGGTGCCCCGGGGGGACGGCCAGGTGGTCCACGGTCACATGGAACCTGGCCGCCGTCACGAACGCCGCGGGCGCCGGCGTGGCGATGATCGCAGCGGAGACCTCGCCCGCGGCCAGCGCGCGTGCGGCGGCGGCGCGCCCGGCCGGCCGGAGCTCCACGCCGAGCGCGGGGGTGCGCCCGGCGAGCCGCCTGGCGATGCGCGCGGCGAGCGTGCCGACCAGCGGTGGATAAGCGAGGTGAATGGTCGGCCGGGCGAGCCTGGCGGCCTCGCCGGTGAAGGCGCGGGCCGCCTCCAGCACCTGCTCGGCCTGCGGCAGCAGCGCCTTGCCGGCGGCGGTGAGCCGCACCTCCCTGGCGTTCCGCTCGAAGAGCCGGACTCCCGTAGCGCGTTCGAGCCTGGTGATGGCCTGGCTGACCGCGGGCTGCGACAGGCCCAGGTCGGCCGCCGCCGCGGAGAAGCCCAGCCGCGCGGCCACGGCGGCGAAGCACTGGATCTCCCTGAGCATAAGCAGCACCAATAGATGATGCACGACGCGGACGGCGCGCTGCACGATGCGAGCGACCTGCGGTGATCCACCGATCTCCCAGGGCAGCACATCCGCCCGACGTGAGGAGTCACGATGTCGCCTACCCCGCCGCCCTTCCCCGCGTCCACCGTCCTCGGCTATCCGAGGATCGGGCCGCGCAGGGAGCTGAAGCGGGCGCTGGAGTCGTACTGGGAGGGCCGCTCGACGCGGGCCGAGCTGGAGCGCGTGGGCGCCGGGCTGCGCGAGGCCACCTGGCGCAGGCTGGCCGAGCTGAGTCTCGAGGGCCTGCCGTCGAACACGTTCTCCCTGTACGACCAGGTGCTCGACACGGCGGTGCTGCTCGGCGCCGTGCCCGAGCGCTACCTGGCGGCCGGCGACCCGTACTTCGCGATGGCCAGGGGCACCGAGGGGCTGGCCCCGCTGCGCATGACGAAGTGGTTCGACACGAACTACCACTACATCGTGCCGGAGATCGGCCCCGAGACGGTGTTCAAGCTGGACGCCTCCAAGCCGCTCGCCGAGGTGCGCGAGGCGCGGGCGCTGGGGTACGGGACGCGGCCCGTGGTGCTGGGCCCGGTGACGTTCCTGCTGCTCGCCGACCCGTCGGGGGCGGCGCTCGACCGGCTCGACGAGGTCCTCGCCTGCTACGAGGAGCTGCTCGCGGCCCTGGCCGCGGAGGGGGTCGCCTGGGTGCAGCTCGACGAGCCCGCGCTGGTCGCCGACAGGACGCCGCGCGAGCTGGCCACGGCGGGAGCGGCCTACGACCGGCTCGGCTCGGCGGCGGCGCGGCCCGGCCTGTTCGTGGCGACGTACTTCGGCGACCCGGGCGAGGCGCTGCCGGTGCTGGCCGCCACGCCGGTCGAGGCGATCGGGGTGGATCTGGTGCGCGGCGGCGCCGCCGCGCTGCCCGAGCTGCCCGGCAAGACCGTCGTGGCGGGCGTGGTCTCGGGCCGCGACGTGTGGCGGACGCCGCCGGGGCGGGCCCTCGCCGCCCTGGCGGGGGTGCGCGCGGACCGGGTCACGGTGAGCACGTCCTGTTCGCTGTTGCACGTGCCGTACGACGTGGAGGCCGAGCGCGACCTCGACCCGGGGCTGCGGGGCAGGCTGGCGTTCGCCGAGCAGAAGGTGGCCGAGGTGGTGGCCCTCTCATCGGCCCTGCCTTCGGTGCCTGCAGGGGAAGGGCCGCGGGGGGCCGCCGTGCCGTCGGCGCCGCTGACGGCTCCCGTGCCGCGCGAGGGGCGCTCCCCCTACCCGGTGCGGGCGGCGGCGCAGGCGGAGCACCTGCGGCTGCCGGTGCTGCCGACGACCACGATCGGGTCGTTCCCGCAGACGGGCGAGCTGCGGGCGGCGCGCGCCGCCGTCGCGGCGGGCGCCCTCGAACCCGACGCCTACGAGCGCCTGGTCGAAGCCGAGATCGAGCGGGTGATCCGGCTGCAGGAGCGGCTCGGGCTGGACGTGCTGGTGCACGGCGAGCCCGAGCGCAACGACATGGTGCAGTACTTCGCCGAGCACCTCGACGGCTTCGCCGTCACGCGGAACGGCTGGGTCCAGTCGTACGGGTCGCGCTGCACCCGCCCGCCGATCCTGCACGGCGACGTGTCCCGTCCCGGGCCGATCACGGTCAGGTGGGCCTCCTACGCCCAGTCGCTCACGTCCAGGCCGGTCAAGGGCATGCTGACTGGTCCTGTGACGATCGTGGCGTGGTCGTTCGTACGTGACGACCTGCCGCTGCGTGACGTGGTGCTGCAGGTGGCGGACGCGGTGCGCGAGGAGGTGCGCGACCTGGAGGCGGCGGGTGTGTCGATCATCCAGGTGGACGAGCCCGCGCTGCGCGAGCTGCTGCCGCTGCGCCGCGCCTCGCAGCCGGAGTACCTGGAGTGGTCGGTGTCGGCGTACCGGCGGGCGACGTCGGGGGCGGGCGACCGCACCCAGATCCACACGCACCTGTGCTACTCGGACGCCGGTGAGATCCTGGCGGCCATCGACGGTCTCGACGCGGACGTGACGACGATCGAGTCCGCCCGCTCGGGCGCCCGCATCCTGGGCGCGGTGGGCGGGTTCGGGCGCGGGCTCGGTCCCGGCGTGTACGACATCCACTCGCCCCGGGTGCCGGACGCGGGCGAGGTGGAGGACCTGCTGCGGGCGACGCTGCGGGCCCTGCCCGCCGAGCGGGTGTGGGTGAACCCCGACTGCGGGCTGAAGACCCGCGCGTACGAGGAGGTGGAGGCGTCGCTGGGGAACGTGGTCGAGGCGGCGCGCCGGCTGCGGGCGGAGCTCACCGACGCCGGCCGCTGACGCCGGCGGGCCGTCGCCGCAGGCCGTCGCCGCGGGCGGTCCCCCGCGACGGCGGCCTCGGCCCTTGGCAGGCGGGCAGGCCGCCGGGCGGCGGCTCCCTTCCCGGTGGTCAGGCGAAGGTGCGGGGCAGGGCGGCCAGGGCGGCGTCGGCGTACTGGCGCGGGCCGGTGCTCAGGCCGTAGGCGAGGTCCTCGATGAGGGCGCAGCGGGCGTGGAAGGCGACCCTGGTGCGGTCCTCCTCGCCGAGGGGGCCGTCGTAGTGGGACAGGACGAGGTCGAAGACGTCCGGGCCGAGGTCGCGGTAGATCCTGGCGAAGTCGTGCGCGGGGTCGGTGACGGCGGCGTCGCTCCAGTCGAGCACGCCGGTGATCTCGCCGGTGGCGGGGTCGACGAGGAGGTGCTCGCTGCCCAGGTCGTTGTGGCAGAAGGTGAGCACGGGCGGGTCGGCGGGCGCGCTCCCGGCGAGGAAGCGCTCGACCAGGGGCCGCTGCGCGGCAGGCACGTACGACTCGACGTCGCGGTAGTCGAGTTCGGCGTCGCGCAGGAGGGTCGCCGACGGGTACAGGTCGGGCGGCGCGAGCTCGCGCATCTCGTCCACGGGGGCGGCGTGCAGGACGCTGAGGAAGCGGCCCAGCGGCTCGGCCAGCCTGGACGGGTCGGGGACGGGGTTGCCGTGCAGCGGGACGCCGGGGAGCTTGCGGTAGACGAGCACCCCCGACTCCGCGTCGGCGAACAGCACCTCGGGAACCGGCAGGGTGGACAGTTCGCGGACGGCTGCGAGCAGCGCCGTCTCCCGCTGGACCGTCTGGGGGTCGGCCGCCTTGCGCAGCCGCACCATGATGTCGCCGTTGACCTCGTACGCCGCGTTGTCGAGCCCCTCGCCGGACAGGGTGACGGTTTCCACCCGGTACCCGGGGAGGTGACGGGCCAGCAACGCGCGGATGTCGCCTGTCACACGCGCAGCCTAAGCCCGACACCCCCGGCATGCGAGCCATTTCTTGCTATTTCAACCTTTTTACGGTTTGGGCTATTTGAGCGCTCCCGACGTCAGGCCCGACTGGATCTGCCGCTGGAAGACCGTGTACACGACCAGCATCGGCAGGATGGCCAGGGTCAGCGCGGCGAACAGCGCCGACCAGTCCTGGTCGTACCCGGCGGCGGTGGAGATGTCGGCGATGCCCTGCGTGAGCACCCATTTGTCGCGCTCCTGCAGCAGCACCAGCGGGAGCTGGTACTGGTTCCACTGGCCGAGCACGTTGAAGATGGTGATGCTGACGATCCCCGGCCTGGCCATCGGCAGCATGATCTGGAAGAACACCCTGGTGTGCGAGGCGCCGTCCACCATGGCGGCCTCCCCCACCGCCGTGGGCAGCGTGCGGAAGAAGGCCGACAGGAAGAACACCGTGAACGGCAGCGAGTACGCGATGTAGACCAGCACCAGCCCGGCGTGCGTGTTCAGCCCGATGAACGGGCCGACCAGCGGGACGTTTCCCATGTTCTGCACCACGAAGAACAGCGGCGTCAGCGCCAGGTACACGGGGAACGCCAGTCCCGACACGAACAGCAGGTAGATCGCCCGGTTGCCGCGGAACGGATACCTGGCGAGGACGTACGCCGCCATCGAGCCGACGAGCATCGTGCCGAACGTGCCGAACGCGACAACGATGGCGCTGTTCAGCATGTACTGCCCGATGTGCGCCTGCTCCCAGGCGCGGGCGAAGTTGTCCCAGTGCGGGGTGGCGGGCAGCGACCAGGCGTCGCCGAAGATCTCGTCCTCGCTCTTGACCGACGCCAGGAACGTCCACAGGATCGGCACCACCACGAGCACCGTCCACACCAGCAGCGCGACGTGGGTGAGCACGCCGAGCGGGCCGAGCCGCCGCCTGCGCTCCCGCCGGGCGAGCCTGCGCGAGTTCGCCGCCGTCCAGGTGGTCGTCGTTGTCATCAGTACTCGATTCGTTCGCGCCGCGAGAAACGCAGCGAGAGGATCGCGAAGCCGACGGTGAAGAAGAACATGACGACGCCCAGCGCCGAGGCGTAGCCGAAGCGGAAGTACTGGAACGCGTTGCGGTAGATCTCGGCCGCCATGACCGTGGTGGACCAGTCGGGGCCGCCGTGCTGGTCCGTCATCACCCACACGATCGCGAACACGTCGAGCGCGAGGATGCCGAGGTACACCCAGGCCACCTGGACGGTGTCCCACAGCAGCGGCAGCGTGACGCGGAAGAACAGGCTGACCCGTCCCGCGCCGTCGATCTGGGCCGCCTCGAACATCTCACGCGGGATGGAGGCCAGGCCCGCCGAGAACAGCACCACGTAGAAGCCGACCGCCTGCCACACCATGACGCCGAGCACCGACCAGAACGCCACGCCGGGGTCCGACAGGAAGCCGACGGGCCCGAGGCCGAGCGCCATGAGCGGGCCGTTCAGCATGCCGCTGCCGTCGGGCCTGAACACCTGCTGGAACAGCACCGCGACGACGGCGACCGCGAGCACCTGCGGGAAGAAGAACACCACGCGGTAGACCTTCGACCCGCGCACGCCCGTGACGCCCTGGCCGCCCTGCCCGCCGCCCACGTTGAGGAGGAAGGCGAAGAACAGGGCGATGACGATGGTGACGAGCGGCAGCAGCACGAGCAGCGCCGCGTTGTGGGTGACCGCCTTCCAGAAGACGCCGTCGCCGAGCAGCCTGCCGAAGTTGTCGAGCCCGACGAACGACGGCGTCGCGGTGACGCCGCGCCAGTCCGTCATCGCGATGTAGAACGCCTGCAGGTAAGGCGAGATGACGTAGACCAGGTAGAGGGTCACCGGCGCGGCCAGGAACGCGGTGATGAACAGCCCGCGCCGGTACCTGTGGAAGGCCGTCAACGCTTGAACTTCTTGATCGAGGAGTCGTTCTTGATCTCGTCGGCCTTCTTCTGCAGGCGCTCCAGGTACTTCTCGGGCGTCAGGCCGCCGGTCATGAGCTCGCCGGTGGCGGCCACGGCCTCGTCCTTGAGCTGCGCGTACCAGCTCTGCCAGCGGTAGTAGACCGTGTTGGACCCGGCGTCGGCGAACGCCTTGCTCGCGCTCGCCGCGCCCGGCGACAGCGCGCGGCCCTCGCCCGCGCCCTTGACGACCGAGACCGTGCGCACCAGCTCGCTGAAGTCGCCCGCCGCCTTCTTCGACAGCATCGCCCGCAGGTACTCCATGCCGCCCTGCGGGTTGCCGCCCTTGGACGGGACGATGAAGTTCTCGCCGGGCTGGGTGTGCAGGGTGCCGTACGGCAGCTTGTCGGACGACCCCATGTCGGGAATGGGGAACATGCCGTACTCGAAGTCGGCCGGGGTGGTCGTCTTCTGCTCGTTCTCCAGCCACGAGCCCGACGGCAGCATCGCGACCTTGTACTTGTTCTGCGCGGTCTGCGTCTGCACGTGGTCGAGCCCCGCGGTGCCCTCCATGAGGTACTTCGCGCCGACCTCGGCCCACGCCGCGGCCGCCGTCCTCATCGGCTCGCTGGTCCAGGCGCCGTCCTCCAGGTTGTCGATGTGGACGAGCACCTCGCCGCCGCCGATCTTGGCGGCCGTGGTGAGCAGCGGCTCGTACAGGTACTGGGGGAACTTGCCGGCGTACGTGAAGGGCGCCATCGTGCCGGACTTCTTGATGGCGTCGCACAGCTTGAGGAAGGCGTCCCACGTCTTCGGCACCTCCCAGCCGTTGTCGCGGAACGCCTTCTGCGAGTACCAGACGCCGTAGATGTAGTTGACGTAGCCGAGCACGCTGAACGCGCCGTCGTAGGTGCCGATGTCGATGACGGACTGGTCGATCGTGTCCCTGACCTTGACGGCGGGGTCGTCCCAGGAGGGCGCGTCGAGCAGCGGCGTGAGGTCCTGGAGCTGGCCGTCCTGGGCGAGCGCGCCGAAGTCCATGGCGTTGGCGCCCGAGTTGTCGATCACGTCGGGCGGGTTGCCCCCGGCGAACCTCGGCTGCAGGACCTTGGTGATCTCCTTGGTCGCGTTGTGCTTGATCTCGGCCTTGGGGTACTTCTGCTTGAACAGCGGTTCGTGGATCTTGGTGGCGTACTCGGTGCCGAAGCCGCCGTCGAAGATCCAGATCTCCAGCGGCCTGGTCTCGGCGACCCCGAACGGGTTGGCCGCGCTCGTCGCGGCCGGTGCGGCCGAGGCGGACGCCGAAGGCTTCGCGGCGGGGGTGGCGCAGGCGGCCAGCGCGCCCGCGACGGGGACCAGCGCGGCGCCCCTGAGGAGTTCGCGCCGGGTGATGCGGGGGGTGTTCGGCATGGAATGGGACTCCCTTGGCTAGTCGTCAGTACAGCTAGGTCTCCTCGTCCGGCGCGCCCTGTGTGCCCTGGTCGGTCACGTCGCTCAGGCTCTCTCCACCCGGTGGCTCTCCACCGCCCTGATCGTGCGCTCGAACGCCTCGTTCGTACGCTCGTAGGTGCGCTGGGCGACCGCGACGTACACGGCGTCCAGCACGAACAGCTGCGAGTGGACGGCCGCCAGGCCGCCGAGCCTGAACGTCGTCTCCCTGCTGGCGGTGGTCAGCACCAGGTCGGCCAGCTCGGCGAGCGGCGAGCGGGCGAAGGAGGTGACGGCGACGGTGAGCGCGCCGTGGCTGCCCGCCTCGGCCAGCGCCTCCATCACCTCCCGGGTGCGGCCCCTGTGGCTGATGCCGATCGCGACGTCGCCCTCGGCCACGAGGGCCGCCTCCGACAGCGCGACGTGCGCGTCGCCCGCGCTCCAGCCGGGGATGCCGATGCGGCGCAGCCGCCCCTCCAGCATCGTGGCGACGTTCCCGCTGGTGGAGACGCCGACGAGGAGCACGCGCCGCGCCGCGACGACGGCGTCGGCCACGCGGGCGACGACGTCCAGGTCGAGCTGGGCGGCGGTGTCCTGGATGAGCCGCGCGTCGGCGGCGGCCATCACCTCGATCGCGGTGTCGAGCGGGTCGTCGGGGCCGATCTCGTGGCCGACGCCCGCGCCCCAGCCGGCCTGCGCGGCCCTGCCCGTCTCGGTGGCCAGCGCGACCCGCAGCTCGGCGTAGCCGGAGAAGCCGAAGGCCCGGCAGAACCGGGTCACGGTGGCGGGTGAGCTCCCCGCGCGCTCGGCGAGGGCGATGATCGTGGAGCGGGCGGCCTCGGCGGGATCGCCGAGGATCACCTCGCCGACCCTGCGCAACGCCTCCGGCAGACCGGGTAGTTCCGTCTCTACGCGCCCGAGAGCACCTGAAGTCACGAATATTCCTTCCGAATACCCGGCGTTCCCGCGAAAATTATTCTTGCTTCTCGGTCGCGTCAAGACCCAAAATCTGAGCGTGTCTAAAACGTTGGTGATCGGCGTCGACGCCGGAGCCACCTCCACGAGGGTCGCCGTCCACACGCTCGACGGCACCCGGGTCGGCTACGCCCGCGCCGGGGCGGGCAACCCCAGCGCGCACGGGCCGGCCAAGGCCGTCGCGGCCATCGCCACCGCCCTCGACCGGGCGCTCGACCAGGCGGGCCAGGCGCTCGGCGGGCACGACGGCGCCGCCGTCGCCGCCTCGCTCGCCGGCGTCGCCGGGCAGTCGGACGCGCTCGTGCCGGAACTCGCGAAGGTCTGGGCCGAACGCGGCATCCCGGACGGGCCGCGCGTCATCAGGGACGTGCCCATCGCGTACGCGGCGGGCTCGCCGGAGCCGTCAGGCTCGCTGCTGCTGTCCGGCACCGGCGCGGTCGCCGCCCGCATCGTCGAGCACGAGCACGTCGACGCCATCGCCGACGGGCTGGGCTGGCTGCTCGGCGACGCGGGCTCCGGCTTCTGGATCGGCCGCGCCGCCGCCCAGGCCGTGATCGAGGCACTCGACCGCGCCGCCCCCGGCACCGGCGGCGCCTACGGGCTCGGAGCGCTCGGCGAACTGGTCGTGGAGCACTTCCTCGGGCAGGAGCGGCCCCCGACGCCGCGGGCGGCGGCCGACCGGATCGTCCGGCTCGCGCAGGCCGACCACATGCGGCTGGCCGCGCTGTCGGTGCTCGTCAGCGGTGCCGCGACGGCGGGCGACCCGACGGCCGCCGCCATCGTCGAGCAGGCCGCCGCGCACCTGACCGCCACCCTGGCCCGGATCCACCTGACGGGCCCCGTCGTGCTCGCGGGCAGCGTGCTCACCAGCGAGGGCCCCGTGCGGACGGCCGTCCTGGAGCGGCTGGCCGGCAGGGACACGGCCGTCGCGGGCGACGCCGCGGGCGCCGCCGCCTGGCTCGCCGCCCGCCCCCACCTCACCGCCTCCGCCGCGAGGAGCCTGCACGCCGCCTTCACCGCGCGCGCCTGAGCCCTGCTTCCCGGAGGCGGGGGCGGTGGCTCGCCGTCCGCCTGCGGCCAGATCCTTGACGGACGGTGAACGGCGCTTCACGATCGTTGTCAGATCGCGTAACACGCAGGTGCGCTCAGCCGACAGCCCATCACCATCACCCCGAGGTGAGCGATGGATCTACGCTACGTCCGGTACGCGCTGGCGATCGCCCGTGCGGGCAGTCTGCGCAGGGCGGCCGCCGCGCTGCGCATCGCCCAGCCCACGCTGTCCGAGCAGCTCAGGGCGCTGGAGAAGGAGGTCGGCGCGGAGCTGTTCACCCGTTCGTCGACCGGGGTGCAGCTCACGGCGGAGGGCGAGGCGTTCCTGGCACAGGCGACGGCGGCGGTGGACGCGTTCGAGCGCGCCGTCGCCGCCGCACGAGAGTCGGGCGGGACGACCGCCGCGCGGCTCGGCGTCGCCGACGGCCTGGCGGACGTCGCCGCCCGGCTGCTGGCCCCGCTGAGGGACGTCCGGCTGCGCCTGGCGCCCATGGGCACGGCCGAGCAGATCGTCTCGATCGCCGACGGCGCGCTGCAGGCCGGGCTGGGTTACGCCCCGGGTTCGCTGCCGAGGGGTGTGGCCAGGATGCTGCTCCGCCGCTGCCCGGTGCGGGCGCTCCTCCCCCGCGGGCACCACCTGGCGGAGCAGGAGGCGCTGTCGCTCGCCGATCTCGCCGCGGAGCCGCTCGTGATGCCGGAGTCGGACGCGGTGGCGGGGTCGCGGCGCTTCCTCGAAGGGTTCGTCCGGCACGGGCTGCACCCGCGGCTCGGGCCGTCGGCGGCCACGCACGACCTGGCGATCGCGATGGTGCGCTCCGGCGCGGGCTACGCTCTGTCCGTGCGCGAGGAGACCACGGTGCCCGCCGACCTCGCGTTCCTCCCGATCAAGGAGGAGGTGCCGCCCCTGGAGGTGGTCTTCCTCTGGAACCGGCAGGCCGACATCGCCGACCTCGTCGGCGGGGCGCGGCAGCTCGCCAGGTCCGGGTGGTCGAACGCTGGATAGCGCTATTATCCAATAATGCGCATTTCGGAGCTGAGCGCCGAGTCCGGCGTGGCCATTCCCACGATCAAGTACTACCTGCGTGAGGGACTGCTGCACCAGGGCGAGCAGACGGCCGCCACCCGCGCCGAGTACGACGACTCCCACCTGCGCAGGCTCCGCCTCATCAGGGCGCTGCTGGAGGTCGGCAGGCTGCCGGTGGCGTCCATCAAGAAGGTCATCGCCGCGGTCGAGGACGAGGACCTGCCGATCCACGAGATGCTCGGCATCGCGCACTACGCGCTCGGCCCCGCCGTCGAGCCGGAGCCCGGCGAGGACTGGCGGCAGGCCAGGGCCGAGGTGGACCGCCTGCTCGACGGGCTCGGCTGGGACGTCAGCGCGCACGCGCCCACCCGCGACGAGCTCGCGCAGACGCTGCTCAAGATGCGCCAGCTCGGCATGACCGTGGATCTGGCCCCGTACGTGGAGGCGGCGCGCACGCTCGTGGCGGAGGTGGAGATGGACACCGTCCCGTTCCATGGCCCGCGCGACGCCGCCGTCGAGGCCCTGGTCCTCGGCACCGTCCTGTACGGCAAGGCGCTCGACGTCCTGCGGCGCATGGCCCAGGAGTCGGAGTCGGCCCGCCGCCTCGCCTGACCCGCCCCCGCCTCACGTGAGCCGCCCCCGGCCGCCTCGCCTGACCCGCCGCGGCCGCCGGGGGCGGCGCGTCACAGGGCCCCGTTGGCCCGCAGCACGCGCAGCGCCCGCACGGTGGCCGCGCCCCGCCACTCCAGCGCGCCCGCAGGGGAGATCACCGCGTAGTCCACGGTCCAGCCGCCGTCGTCCGCCTGGAGCGCGGCGAGCCTCGCCAGGTCGGCCCGCACCGCCTCCGGGTCGAGCAGGTCGCGCACCGGGCGTCCCGGGGCGGGCGCGACGTCCAGCGGGCGCAGCCGCTCGTCCTCGGTGCCGCCCTCGACGCGCAGCTCGCCGTTCCTCGGCAGGTACGCGCCCATCCGCCGCATCAGCCCCGCCGCCCTGGGCTCGGTCTCGTGGACGGCGTCGAGGAAGTGCAGCGCGAACGACAACGCGTACGCGTGGGGCGCTCCGTCGAGCGCCTCGACGGCGTCGAGGCAGTACCGGGTGGCCCGCCGCAGCCAGGGGTGCGCGGCCACGGCCGGGTCGGAGGCGGCGACGCGGTGGGCGGCCGCGGCCGACACCGCGGTGATCTGCAGGGCGGAGACCCCCGGGTCGGCCCCTCGCCACCAGGGCGCGGTGCCGTCCGCGACGGTGAGCGGCAGCGCGAACGGCAGGCCGCCGTCGGGCAGCGTCACCGACTCCAGCCAGTCGCACAGGGCGGCCGCCTGCGGCGCGGTGGCCGGGGCGATCTCCTCGAACACCTCGAACGCGTGCAGGGCCGCGCCCGGCTGGCTCTCCGGCGAGCGCAGGTCGGGCTCCAGGCCCCAGCCGTACCCGCCGTCGGGGTTGCGGTAGGCGTCCAGCGCGGCGAGCACGCCCTCGCGGGCGGCCCCGGCGTCGGCCGGGCTCGCGGTCAGCAGGTGGAAGCGGCGGCGGTCGAGCAGGCGCGCGTGGGTGGCCATGAAGCCGGCCGCCGCGGTGAGGTTCACGGTCATGACGGCATCGTGCCCGCCGCCCCCGCCCACGGTCTTGCAGGTTCCGGACGCGTCGCGGGAATCACCCCGGCGAGGCCCGCCGGGCGGACGGGTTCCGGACGGTTCGTGGGATCACCCCGGCGAGGCCCGCCGGGCGGGTTCTGGACGGGTCGCGGAGATCCCGGGTAGGGGGCCGGGATGTTCGAAGGCTTCAGCGCCGAGAGGATCGACGTCGGGGAGACCGAGCTGTTCGTCAGGCACGGCGGCTCGGGCTCCCCCGTGCTGCTCCTCCACGGCCACCCCCGTACCCACGCCACCTGGCACCGGGTGGCTCCCCTGCTCGCCTCCTCCCACACCGTGATCTGTCCCGACCTGCGCGGCTACGGCCGCTCGGGCAAGCCGCCCACGACGCCCGACCACGCGCCGTACTCCAAGCGGGCCATGGCGCGCGACCTGGTGGCGCTCGCGCGGGCGCTCGGCCACGAGCGGTTCGCCGTCGCCGGGCACGACCGGGGCGCGTACGTCGCCCACCGCCTGGCGGCCGACCACCCGGACGCCGTGACGCGCCTGGCCGTGCTCGACGCCGTGCCCATCGGGGAGGCGCTCGCCCGCTGCGACGCGGGCTTCGCCGCGCGCTGGTGGCACTGGTTCTTCCTGGGGCAGACGGACAAGCCGGCCGAGCGGGTGATCAGCGCCGACCCGGACGCCTGGTACCGGGCGGGCCCCGAGGTGATGGGCCAGGAGGCGTACGAGGACTACCGCAGGGCGATCCACGACCCTCTGACCGTCCACGCGATGTGCGAGGACTACCGGGCCGGGCTGGGCGTGGACCGCGCCGCCGACGACGCCGACCGGGCGGCCGGGCGGCGGCCGGCGTGCCCCACCCTGTGCCTGTGGTCGGCGAAGGACGACCTGGAGGACCTGTACGGCGACCCGCTGGAGGTGTGGCGCGGCTGGGCGGCGGACGTGCGCGGCGGCCCGCTGGACTGCGGGCACCACATGGCCGAGGAGGCTCCCGGGGAGCTGGCGGAGGCGCTCCTCGGCTTCCTCGGCGACGACCGGCGGTGACCCACGAGCGACCCGCGCCTGCCCGCGTCAGTCGTTCACCGTGACGGGGCGTCTCAGCAGCCAGAGCGCCGCCCGCTGGAGCAGCGTCCTGTGCACCTCGTTGTCGTACGAGCGGGTGTCGTGCCCCAGCGCGTCGTAGAGCACGCGGCCCCTGCGCACCGGCCGGGCCCACACGAGCGGCTGGCCGCCCGCGGAGGCGAGGGGCCGCACGTCGGGCAGCACGTCCAGGTCGCTGTAGACCTCGTCCACGACGTCGAAGTCGCGCAGCCCCTCCACGACCGGGTGCGAGCCGTGCACGCGCACGCCGGTCCAGCCGAGCGGCGGGTGGTGCGACCTGGGCCAGGTCCAGCAGCCGCCGAGCACGCGCGGCCAGCCCTGCCAGTCGTCGAAGCAGATGGCCGCGGCGTGCATGCACAGCAGGCCGCCGCCGCGGTCGAGGTGGTCGAGCAGGGTGGTGCGGGCCTGCGCGGGCAGGGTGAAGCTCCACCGGTCGCGCAGGCCGGCGAAGCGTTCCTGCGGCATCCGCCAGCGCAGCGCGTTGACGGTGATGAGCTGGACCTCGGACGGCTCGCTCAGCGCGCCCTCGATGTCCTCGGTGATCTCCGAGTCGACGCCGACCCCCGCGAGGACCTCGGCGAGCGCCGCCGAGGTGGCGTCGAAGTCGTGGAAGGGCCCTCCTGACAGGATGAGATTTCGCGCCATCACCCAAGCTCATCACGGCGCCCGCGGGTTTTCCAGGCCGGCGCTCCCGCCCCCGGCGCGCCCCGCGCGTGACGGGGGCGGCATGATGCGTGACGTGGACTTCGAGGAGTACAGGCCCGTGCTGCTGGGGCTGGCGTACCGGCTGCTCGGGAGCATGTGGGACGCCGAGGACGTCGTGCAGGAGGCGTGGCTGCGCTGGGAGGGCGCCGACCGGTCGGACGTCAGGGACCCGAAGGCGTTCCTCATGACGGTCGTCTCGCGGCTGGCGCTCGACCAGCTCCGCTCGGCGAGGGTGAAGCGGGAGGCGTACACGGGGCCGTGGCTGCCCGAGCCGGTCGCCACGGCGCAGGCGGGCCCGCTCGACACGGCGGAGCTGCGCGACACCGTCTCGTACGCGACGCTGCACATGATGGAGCGGCTGTCGCCGCCGGAACGGGCGGTGTTCGTGCTGCGGGAGGCGTTCGAGCTGCCGTACGACCGGATCGCGGAGATCGTCGGCTCGTCGGTGGCGAACGCCAGGCAGCTGCACCACCGGGCGTCGGTGCGGATGGCGCAGGGCCGCGACAGGTTCAGGCCGTCGAGCGAGGACCACGCGAGGCTGCTGCTGCGGTTCATGGAGGCGGCGGGCGGCGGCGACCTGGCGGCCCTGGCCGAGCTGTTCCACGAGGACGTCGTCGCCTGGAACGACGGCGGCGGCCGGGTCAGGGCGGCGCTGCGGCCGATCCTGGGGCGGCGCAAGGTGGTGGCGTTCATCGGCGGCCTGCTGACCCGCTACCCGTACGGCGGGATGCGGCTCGTCGAGGTCAACGGCCATCCGGCGATCCTGGCGCGGATCGGCTCCGCCGACCAGCTCATCACGGTGGAGGTGCGCGACGGGGCGATCGGCGCGCTGTTCGGCGTGCTCAACCCGGACAAGCTCACGCGGGTGCCCGCGGGCTGACACGCCAGGTGTTCTCGGCCGCGGGGCGGCCGCCCGACCCTATAGTCGCCCCTATGGATCTCGGTATCTCGGGCAGGGTGGCGCTGGTCACGGGGGGCAGCTCGGGCATCGGTCTGGCCGCCGCGAGGAGCCTGGCGCAAGAGGGCTGCGACGTGTGCGTGTGCGCCCGCAGCCCGGAACGGCTCGCCGACGCGGTGGTGGAGCTGCAGGGGTACGGCCAGGTCGTGCACGCCGTGCTGGCGGACCTGGAGGACCCGGCGGCGGCGCGGCGCGTGGTGGAGGAGACCGGCGACGTGATCGGGCCGGTCGACATCCTGGTGGCCAACGCGGGCGGCCCGCCCGCGGGCCGCTTCGACGAGGTGGGCCTCGACGACTGGGACGTGGCGGTGCAGCGCAACCTGCTCGGCACGGTGCGTCTGATCCGTGAGGTGCTGCCGGGGATGCGCTCGCGCGGGTGGGGCCGGATCGTCACGATCACCAGCAGGTCGGCGCGCGAGGCGCTCGACGGCCTGGCGCTGTCCAACGCGACCCGCTCGGCCGTCGCGGGGATCGTCCGCACGGTGGCCAGGGAGGCGGCGGCCGACGGCGTGCTCGTGAACAACGTCATGCCGGGCCCGATCGACACCGAGCGGCTGCGCGAGCTGGCGGGCGGCGAGGAGGGCCTGGCGGAGCGGGCCGCGACGGTGCCGCTGGGGCGGGTAGGGCGGCCCGAGGAGGTGGGCGACGTGGTGGCGTTCCTGGCCAGCGAGCGGGCCTCGTTCGTGAACGGCGTGTCGATGCTGGTGGACGGCGGCGCGTGCCGCGTCATCGCCTGAGCAGGGTGGCCACGAGGGTTTCCGCCCACTCCCCGGTCTCGCCCGGCAGGTCCACGAAGGACGACATGGAGGCGCGGTGGAAGCAGGCCCCGAGCAGCATCGAGGCGGCCGCGACGGCGTCGAGGCCGGCGTCGATGCGGCCGGCCCGCTGCTCGTCCCGCAGCAGCTCGGCCAGGGCGAGCACCGGCAGGTGCGGGCCTGAGCGGCGCTCGGCGAGCATCGCCCTGAACCCGGCCATCAGCGACGGGTCGGCCATCATGCCGGAGGCGACGGGCGCGACGCTGGTGTAGAAGTCGACGGCGGTGACGGCGAAGGCGGTGAGGTCCGCGGCGACGTCGCCCTGCCCGGCGCGGTCGCGCAGCAGGGCCAGCGCGGGGGCGAGCGCGGGCATCCGTTCGAGCAGCACGGCGAGGAACAGCGTCTCCTTGCTGGAGAAGTGCTTGTAGAGCAGCGCCTCCGAGCAGCCGGCCCGCTGGGCGATGCGCTTGGTCGTCGCCCCCGCGATGCCGTGCTCGTGGATCGACTGCTCGGCGGCGTCGATGATCCGTTCGCGTGTGCCCATGGCGGCCATGGTATGAGTGAGCGCTTACTAACCTGGGCGAACATGACATGCTGCAAGGTAGGACCAACTGGGCGAGAGGCATGAGGAATGGACAAGCCGGTCATTGTGACGGTCGACGACGACCCGGGCGTGTCGCGGGCGGTGGCCCGCGATCTGAGGCGTCGGTACGGCCAGCAGTACCGGGTCGTCCGCGCCGAGACGGCCCGCGACGGCATCGAGGCGGTCAAGGAGATGCGGCTGCGCGGCGACGAGGTCGCGGCGATCCTCGCCGACTACCGCATGCCGCAGATGAACGGGGTGCAGTTCCTGGAGGCCGCCATGGACCTGTACCCGTACGCGCGCAGGGTGCTGCTGACCGCGTACGCCGACACCGACGCCGCCATCCAGGCGATCAACGTGGTGGACCTCGACCACTACCTGCTCAAGCCGTGGGACCCGCCGGAGGAGAAGTTCTACCCGGTGATCGACGGCCAGCTCGACGCCTGGCAGCGCACCGACAAGGTCGAGCGGGCCGAGCTGCGCGTCGTGGGCGACCGCTGGTCGGCGCCGTCGTACCAGGTGCGCGACTTCCTGTCGCGCAACCACGTCCCGTACCGGTGGATGCTGGCCGAGGACCCCGAGGGCGCGCAGCTCGTCAAGGCCGCCGGCGACGGCTGCCACCTGCCGCTCGTCGTCACCGCCGACGGCGAGACGCTGGAGTCGCCCGACCAGGCCACGCTGGCCGCGGCGGTCGGGCTGTCCACGACCCCTGCCACCGACTTCTACGACCTGATCGTGATCGGCGGCGGCCCCGCCGGGCTGGGCGCGGCCGTGTACGGCGCGTCGGAGGGCCTGAACACCGTGCTGGTCGAGGCGCACGCCTCGGGCGGCCAGGCGGGCCAGAGCTCCAGGATCGAGAACTACCTCGGCTTCCCCGACGGCGTCTCCGGGCAGCAGCTCGCCGAGCGGGCGCGCAGGCAGGCGCTGAAGTTCGGGGCCGAGCTGCTGACCGCGCGCGAGGTCACCCGCCTGGAGCCGCGCGGCCAGGCCCGCGTGATCGGCTTCAGCGACGGCGCCGAGATCGCCGCGCACGCCGTCATCCTGGCGACCGGCGTCAGCTACCGCCGCCTGACCGCGCCCGGCCTGGACGACTTCGTCGGCCGCGGCGTCTTCTACGGCGCCGCGCTCACCGAGGCCCCCGCCTGCCAGGACAGCGAGGTCTACGTCGTGGGCGCGGCCAACTCGGCCGGGCAGGCCGCCGTCTACCTGTCGGGATTCGCGAGCAAGGTCCATCTGTTGGTGAGAGGTGACGGTTTGGAGAAGTCCATGTCGCACTACCTCATCGAGCAGATCGCCGCGATCCCCTCCATCGAGGTGCACGTCCAGACGGAGGTCGTGGGCGGCGCCGGCGACGGCCACCTGGAGAGCCTGACGCTCTCCACCAAGGGCGAGGAGCGCGCGGTGGACGCGCAGTGGCTGTTCGTGTTCATCGGCGCGGAGCCGTTCACGGGCTGGCTGGGCGACACGGTCGAGCGGGACGCCAAGGGGTTCGTGCTGACCGGGCCCGACCTGGTGCAGGGCGGGCGGCGGCCGCGCAACTGGCCCCTGCGCCGCGAGCCGTACTTCCTGGAGACGAACCTCCCGGGCGTGTTCGCGGCGGGCGACGTGCGCGCCGAGTCGATCAAGAGGGTGGCCTCCGCCGTCGGGGAGGGCGCGATGGCCGTCGCGCTCGTGCACCGCTACCTGGAGAAGCAATGACCACCGACACCGGACCGGGCACCACCATCGACATCGACGAGCTGCGCAAACTGTTCCTGTTCGAGCGGCTCACCGACGCGCAGCTCGCCAAGCTCGCCGCGAGCGGCGAGGTCAGGACGTACGGGCAGGACGAGGACATCGTCCGCCAGGGCGACCCGGCCGACTGCTTCGCCGTGCTCATCGAGGGCGAGGTGCAGATGATCAGCGAGACGGTGAGCGCCGGGACCGTCGCCATGCCCCGCACCTCGCAGCCCGGCGTGTACGGCGGCGCCACCAGCGCCTACCTCGGCGACCGCGCCCCCGAGACCTACCAGCACACGCTGCGCGCCACCGCGCCGTCCCGCATGTTCATGCTGCCGGCCAGGAAGTTCGCCTACATCGTGGCCGAATGGTTCCCGATGGCCATGCACCTGCTCGACGGCCTGCTGTCGGGCGGCAGGATGCAGCGGGAGATCATCGACAGGCGCCAGCGCCTGGCCGCGCTCGGCACGATCACGGCCGGGCTCACCCACGAGCTCAACAACCCCGCCGCGGCCGCCGTACGGGCCGTGGACGAGCTGCGCTCCCTGATCAGGCGCTCGCGCGTGCAGCTCGCCCAGCTCGCCGAGGACGGCATCCCGCCGGACAAGCTGCGCGCCCTCATCGAGGCGCAGGAGGCCTGCACGTCCAACCTGGGCAGGAAGGAGCAGCGCTCGCCGCTGGAGATCTCCGACGCCGAGGACGAGCTGGGCGAGGCGCTGGAGGAGGTCGGCGTGGACGACGCCTGGGAGCTGGCCCCCGCCCTCGTCGGCGCCGGGTTCTCCACCGGCGACCTGGAGAAGATCCGCGGCAAGGTGGGCGAGGAGCACACGCCCGCCGCCCTGCACTGGCTGGCCGAGGCCGTCGAGATCTCACAGATGCTCAGCGAGGTGACCGAGGCGACCGAGCGGATCACCACGCTCATCCGCTCGGCCAAGCAGTACTCCCAGATGGACCGCGCGCCGTTCCAGATGTCGGACGTGCACGAGCTCCTCGACAGCACCGTCACCATCTTCCGCGGCAAGATCCCGCCGGGCGTCAGCATCGTCACCGACTACGACCGGACGCTGCCGCCCATCCCCTGCTACGCCGGCGAGCTCAACCAGGTGTGGACGAACCTCGTCCACAACGCCCTGGACGCCATGGGCGAGGAGGGCACGCTGACCATCCGCACCGCCCACGACGAGGACGAGGCCATCGTCGAGATCGGCGACACCGGCCCCGGCGTGCCCGACGCCATCAAGGAACGCATCTTCGAGCCGTTCTTCACCACGAAGAGCGTGGGCAAGGGCACCGGGCTCGGGCTGGACATCTCGTACCGGATCGTGGCCGGACGGCACGGCGGCGAGATCAAGGTGCGGTCGGTGCCCGGCGACACCTGGTTCGAGGTGCGGCTGCCGCTGCGCGAGGCTACAGCGGCTCCGACGCCAGGCGCATGAGCCTCGGGATCACCCGGTCGGGGGCGACCCGGTACCCGTCGTGCTCGAACTCGTTCGTCACCCACAGGCGCACCCCGCCGACCCGCTCGGCGGTCTCCAGCGACAGCCCGAGGTCCACGTACATGTCGTCGTGGTAGGCGACGGCGGCGACCGGCACCCGGTTCGCCGCCAGCCGCCCGGCGTCGTAGAGCGGCGGCCAGTCGTCCGCGGCGGCGAGCAGCTCCGCGGCGCCCTTGAACGGGCGCAGCGCCCGGATGTCGTCGAACATCCACGGGTAGATCATCTCTCCGGTGAACATGTCGGGCGCGTCGAACGCGGCCGGACGGGTCCGCTGCGCCGCCCACGCCGTCGGGCCGCCCTGCGCGTAGATCGCCTCGTGCAGGACGGCGTAGAGCGGCGAGCCGACGAAACCGGTCTCCGCCATGACCGTGTACAGGAACTCGTCGGTGAGCCTGCCGCCCGCCCACGCCTCCTCGACCAGCCAGTGCAGGCTCTCCATCCCGTCGCCCCTGCCCAGCCGCAGGCCCAGCGACTTGAACCGCTCGACCGTGAGCCGGTCGCCGTCGGGCAGCGTCACCTCGTGCCCGGCCAGGTGCTCCTGAATGCGCCGCACCTTGTCGCGGTCGGCCGGGTAGCGGCGGTAGTAGCGGGCCACCTTCGCGGCCACCCGCTCGTACGTGCGGCGGTAGACCTCGTCGGCGGTCGCCTCCAGCCCGGGCGTGCCGCCGGTGACGTAGCACGCCCTGAGCGCCTCCGGCGCGAGCGACAAATACGTGTAGGTGACGAACCCGCCGAAGCTCTGCCCCCACGTCTCCCACTGCCCGACCCCCAGCGACCGCCGGACGACCTCGCAGTCGCGCACGATGGAGTCGGCCCTGAAGTGCCGCAGGTAGGCGGCGAGCTCCGCGTCGGAACCCTCGGCCGTCTGCGCGGTCACCGGGGTGCTGCGCCCGGTGCCGCGCTGGTCGAGCAGCAGCACGCGATGGGTCTTCAGCACGTGCGCCCAGTGGGCGGGGCCGGTCAGGCGCGGCGACTTGCCGCCGGGGCCGCCCTGGAGGAAGAGCATCCACGGCAGGTCCTCGGCCTTCCTGGCGGGGTCGCGGATCTCCCTGGCGAACACGGTGATGGCGCGCCCGGCGGGGTCGGCGTGGTCGAGCGGGACCTCGAAGGCGTGGTCCACGACGGTGAGCCCCGGCATGGTGACGGCCTGAGGGGCGGCCTCGGCGGGAACCTGGGTGATGGCGGTGTCAGTCACGCCCAGCACCCTACGACCGCGCGCCCCTGCCCCAGCGCCCGAGGCGTCCGGCGGGGCGGGGCCGGACGGCCACTCGCCGTGGTTCGTCCGAATCACGGTGGTCGTGACAACCCGAACCCCGGGTGAGACCGTCGAACACGGAGACGGCTGCGACTGGGGGGTTGGACTTGGTCCCGGGTTACCGCGAAGTTCGCCAGCTCGGCGCGGGCCGCACCGGCCGCGTCTTCCTCGCCACCTACCAGGCCACCGGCGCGTACGTCGCCATCAAGTACCTGAGCGCGACCCTGCGCAGGGACGCCGAGTTCATGGACCGCTTCAGGACCGCCACCCACACCCTCGTCGAGATCGACGACCCGCGCGTCGTCAGGTGCTACGAGTACGTCGAGACGCGCTCCAGGGCCGCCGTCGTCATGGAACTCGTCGACGGCGTGCCGCTGCGCGCCCTCCTCGACGAGCACGGCCGCACCAGCCCCGAGGCGGCGCTCGCGCTGCTCAAGGACGCCCTGCTCGCCCTCGCCGCGGCCCACGGCAAGGGGGTCGCGCACCGCGACGTGACCCCGGGCAACCTCCTCGTCCAGGCCGACGGCGCCGCCAAGCTGGCCGACTTCGGCGTGGCCGTCCACCCCGAGGAGCCGGGGGCGCCCGCGGGCAGCCCCCCGTACATGGCGCCCGAGCTGTGGACGCGGGGGCTCGCCGGCCCGCCCGCCGACCTCTACGCGGCGGCGTGCGTGCTGTTCGAGTCCGTGCGGGGACGGCCGCCGTACCGGGCGGACGACCTGCCCGCGCTGCGTGACGGGCACCTGGCCGAACCGGTGCCGCTGGAGGTGGTCCCCGACGCGCTGCGCGACCTGCTGCGCCGCGGCCTGGCCAAGGACCCCGCCTCCCGGTACGCCTCCGCCGAGGAGTTCGCCGCCGAACTGGAGGAGGACGCCGCCGCCGGCTACGGCGAGGACTGGGAGAAACGCGGGCGCAGGCACCTCGCCGAGCAGGCCACCGCGCTCGCCCTGCGCTTCCCCCTGGCCGCCACCGGCCAGGACGGGCCCGGCGCGGGCAGGCGCGCGGCCAGGACCCGCGAGCGCGTGCTGGCCCTGCCCCGGCTGCCGCCCCACCTGTGGATCGCCGCGGCGACCGTCGTCGCGGCGGCCGTCGCGCTCGTCGCGTCGGGCGGCCGGCTGCCGCCCGGTCCGGGCACGATCCTGCTGCCGCAGCCAGAACCGTCCTCCCAGCGCGAACCGGGAACGGGCGACGAGGCCGGGGCCCGCCCGCCCGGCAGCCGGGACACCGCCTCCGCACGCCCGCCCGGCAGGCAGGACCCGGATCCGGCACGCCCACCCGGCACGCGGGACACGGCTCCCGCACGCCCGCCCGGGGCGTGGGACACGGCCCCTGCACGCCCGCCCGGCACTCAGGACACCGCGCCATCGCGGCCGGACGCCACCGAGGCGCCGACCCGGCGGCCCGGCGCGTCCCCCTCCGCGACCGGGCCCGCGCACCCCTCCCCCACCTCGCCCGTCCCGGGCACACCGCGGCCCTCCTCGACGCCGCCCGGAAGCGGCGGCGCCGTGCCGCCCCCGGCCGTGCGCTCGGCGGGCATCCTGCGGTGGAGCGGATCGGCGGGGACCGTGCGCGTCGTGGCCGACGGGCCGGGGCCGGTGCGGGTACGGGTGGCGTACACGCGGAGGGAGGGCGACGCCCCTGCCACGACGGTGCGGCGCGAGGAACTCACGCTGCACGGCGACACCGCGTACACGGCCGACGTCCGGTACGAGCCTGGCGACGTGCCGTGCGGGACGGTGGCGTACGCGGGGATCGTCGTCATGACCGAACCCGCCGCCGCCAACGGCCCCCAGGTGAGCGAGGCGCCGCTGACCACCCCCACCTGCCCCCCGCCCACGACCGCCGCCCCCGCCACGTCCCCGCAAGCGGCTCCGGCTTCGCCCCAGGCCACCCCGGCCGAGACCCCGTCCGCCTCAAGCGGCCCTGACGCCGGGACATCGTGGTGGGGGCAGCAGGATGCCGGCACATGGCGTAGGCACCCAAACCACCTAAACGTAGGTTTTTTCGGCTAAATCAGGCTTTCCCGCACGCCGCCTGACCTGCGGAGACATCTCGCCATCTGCCTTGACCATTCCTTGACGGAGGCTTGGCCTGCACTTTTGGCAAGGTAGCCTCGCTCATCACGGAAGACTACAGGCCACCGGTTTCATCACAGCTGTGCTGAAACCGGTCTTGCCCGGAAGGGTTCCCCCGCACCACCCATGACGCCAGAGCTTCAGAAGTACATCGACCTGCTGGAGAGCCAGCTCGGATACACCGAGAAGACCGGCGCGTACACCAAGTTCGGCGACTGGTACGGCAAGAACGTCGAGTTCGACGCCGACTACAGCGGCGCCCCCTGGTGCGACATGTACCTCTCCTGGGCGGCCCACAAGCTGGGGTACGAGGAGTGGATCGGGCAGTTCGCCTGGACCGTGGCGCACGCCAAGTGGTTCAAGGCGCAGGGCGCGTGGGGCCACACGCCCAAGCCCGGCGCCCTGGTCTTCTTCGACTGGAGCGGCTCCCGCGACATCGACAAGATCGACCACGTCGGCATCGTGACCCGGGTCGAAGGCGACACCATCTACACGATCGAGGGCAACATCGACGGCGGTGTCGCCAAGCGCAAGGAGCGCGACACCGGCAAGGTCGTCGGCTACGGCTACCCGGAACGGATCAAGGCCCGCCTCGACCGGGAGGCGGCGCAGAAGCGGGCCGACGAGCAGGCGGCCGTGCAAGCCAAGGCCGGCACCGGACACCCCGGCCGCGGCGACTCCCTCAGCTCCCTCATCCCGCACGTGGAGACCGGCCGGCCCGCGCTCTCCCCGCTGGCCCCCGGCCTCCCCCGCGCGGGCTCCCCGTCGACGGCCACGGGCACGCACGCCTCCCCCGGCTCCTCAGGAACCCAGGCGTCCGGGCCGGGGACGTCGGCGGGTCAGCCGGGCGGGACGGCCCGCCAGGGCGACGGCCACACCTGGTCGGGCCCCGGGACCGACCCGACCACATCCGGGAAGACATCAGGCACGGCATCGAGCACGACATCAGGAACGGCATCAGGAACAACCCCCGGCGGAACCTCCGGGGCGACACCCGGCGGGACCTCCGGGACGGCACCCGGAACCACCTCCGACGCGACGTCCGGAACCGGAACCGGAACCGGTTCGGAGGCGGCGTCCGGAGCGGGCACGGCCGCCAGGAAGGGCAAGCACGCCAAGCCGTCCACCGCCGACACCACGGCGGGCACCGCCGAGCCCCTGCTCTCCGACGCCTCCGCCTCCAGCCCGCTCCCTGCCGCCGGGTCCCCGACGCTGATCGGCTCCGCCCTGGTCGCCGCCGTCGCGGTGCTCGCCCTGACCAAGTCGAGGCAGCGCCGCCTCCGTACGGCCATGGCCGGTGTCGCAGCCGCGCCTGCCCCCAGCCGCCCGTCCACCACGGGCCGCCCCTCCACGCACCGCCGCCGCCGTCGCCCGGCCGTCACGGACCAGCCGCAACCCACCACCCGTCGCCTGGCCGTCGCGGACCAGCCGCAGCTCACCACCGGTCGCCGGACCCTCACGGACCAGCCGCAGCTCACCACCGGTCGCCGGACCCTCACGGACCAGCCGCAGCTCACCGCCGGTCGCCGGACCCTCACGGACCAGCCGCAGCTCGGCACCCGTCGCCCCGCCCTCGGGGACCAGCCGCAGCTCACCGCCCGAAACCCGCAGCTCACCGCCCTGCCCCACGGGAGCGCCGCCGATGCGGACGTGCTCCTTCACACCGCGCCTGGAGCCTCCCCCGCCCTGGCGGCCCCTCTCACCCTCGACGCGGCCGTCACCGGTGGAGCGGCTCCCACCCTCCTGCCGGCCGACGCCGCCGGGACGGACAGGCGTGCCGTCCGCGCCCTCGACCTCAGCCCTGCCGGGACGCACGGCACTCCCGCCACCCCCGGCTCACCAGGTCACCCAGAGGCAGGGGCCGGTTCCCCGGGCCGGGAAGGACTAGAGCCGTTCTCGCGCCCGGAGGGGCTGGAGCCCGTCGGGGGTCCAGCGGCGCTGGAGTCCTTCCCAGGTCCGGACGGGCTGGCGCACGTCGCGGATCCGGCGGGACTGGAGTACTTCCCCGGTTCGGACGGGCTGGGGCGCGTCGCGGATTCGCGGGGGCTGGAGCCGTTCCCCGAGCTTGCTCCGGCGCCCGGGTCGGCGCGGCCGCGGCGGACGCTCGCCACACGCCCGTTCGACCCGGCAGTGGAGCCGTACCTGCGGCCCGGCAGCCCCGGATCGTCCCATCCGTCCCACCTGGTCCCGGCCTCTGCGGTGGAGGTGAGCGGGACGTCCGACGTCGCCGGGCCCACGGCGGTGGAGGTGAGCGGGACGTCCGACGTCACCGGGCCCACGGCGGTCGAGGTGACCGGGCCGTTCGGGGCGATCGTCATTCCCGAGGCGGAGAGCCCGTTCGACGCCTTCGCGCCCGTCCCGCGCCCCTACCGGGGGCGGCGGCGCAGGCACGAGCAGCCCGCGGACGGTCGCGCGGGAGCGCTCACGCCCGATCCGCGCCCGCGCGGGCGGCGTCACCGTTCCTCCGGGTCGCACGGTCCGGAGACGTTCCGGCAGGACGCCCCGCTGCGCGGCCGCAGGCACCGCGCGCCTGACGCCGCAGGGCGGCCGTTCGCCACCTCCACCGGACACCACCGCGCCTGACTCCCGCCACCACCCCGCCCGATCTCCGGGACCGCGACGCCGCTCACGGCCGCCGCCACCCCGCCCCATCTCCCCGCCCCGGCATCGCTCACGCCTGCCACCGGCCCGCCCCGGTCTCCCCGGCCCCGACGCCGCTGACGCCCGCCCCCCGCCCCGGTCTCCCGGGCCGCGGCGCGAACGACGCCCGTCGGTGGCCTGGCGAGTTCCCGGGTGGGCTCAGGGGCCGGGGCGGAGGGCGCCGCCGATCTCCTCGGGTGTGAGGCGGCGGTCGCCGACGTAGTACAGCACCGCCCCCGCGGGAAGCTCGCTCTCCCACGCCGGGTTCACGAGCAGCGCGTCGCCCGACCGGGCGGCGAGGAGGGTCGCGCCGAAGCGGCGCCCCAGCGTGGCGTGGCAGTGGCCGGCCTCCACCGGGCCCAAGGCGTCCGGCAGCCGCACCGAGTACGTCTCCGCGCCCCCGTGGGTCATCAGCTCCGTGTACACCTCGGTCAGCCCGGGATCCTTCAGCTCCTCGGTGATGAGGTGCGTCCCGTGCCACTGGACGCAGCGCAGCGAGTCGCGGACGTACCGCAGGTGCCTGGCCCTTCCGAGGTCGCGCAGCGCGACGACGAGGTGGGCGCCCCGCGCCACGTGGTCGGCGGTGAGCGCGACGGCGAGGGCCTCGTTGTCGTCGCGCGCGTCCACGAGCACGCTGGACGCCCGGTGCACCCCGGCCCTGCGCTGCACGGCCTCGTCGGTGAGGTCGCCGCGCACGAACGCGAGCACCTGCTCGCCGTACGCGGGCATGGGGTGGGTGGCGACGTCGTCCCAGGCGCACAGGACGATCCGGCTGGTGCCGTCGGCGAGTAGTTCCTCCACCATCTGCTCGGTACGTCCAGGGGTGTAGCCGAGAAGCACGATGTGGCCGGAAGAGTCCACGGTGACGGCACCTCGCATCCTTCGTCCTCTGGCGCGCTCCATGGCGCCGGCGAGCCTGGTGAACACCGTGGTGAGTGTGGCGATGCCGCCGACGATGACGTACGCGCCGACGGCGTGCCCGGCCGCCGACTCCGGGTACAGGTCGCCGTAGCCGACGGTGGCGGCGGTGACGACGAAGTACCACCAGTAGTTGGCGGGCTGGACGACGGCGCTGCCGCCGGGTTCGGCGAGCGCCATCAGCGGCCAGCTCGTGGCGAACACCAGGGTGAAGACGATCACGGGCGTCCACCAGGTGCCGAGGGCCGCGATGCGGGCGAGCAGGCGGGCTAAGAAGATCGGCACGCTGCCTCCTGCGGTCACCGCCGATGCCCGACACGATAACCAGACAAACCCCATAAATACACCCCACCGCCTGGCGTCCCACAAGGGGCCGGTCAACGTCAGGCGGGCGTCAGGTCCCCGGTCCTGTGGGCAGGGGGATCGTGAGGACCTTCGTCACGGCGGGCCGATGTCCGCGCCGGACAGCGGCCCGGGGTCCGGGAGCGGCGCCGCGGGCGACGGGGGAAGCACCAGACCGGGGGCGTTCGCGGGTAGATCGGCGGGCGGATGCGACCAGTCCGCTACGGCGTCGAACCGAACAGTGCCGCCGCAGAACTTCGCCCCGCCGAAACCGACCACGCCCGCGGAGAACTCCGCCTTGCCGAAACCGACCGTCCCCCCGGAGAAGCGCGCCCTGTCGAACCCGACCATGCCGCCGCAGAACCGCGCGCTGTAGAAGTAGACGCCTCCGCCGGAGAACTCGGCTCCCCCGAACAACACCGAGCCGCCGGAGAACTCCGCCTGATCGAACCGGATCAGGCCGCCGAGGAACTTCGCGCCGCTGAACCGTACGACGCCGGAGGGGAGGACCGCACCGGCGAAGTTGACGGTGTGATCGATGGTGACGCCCGTGAAGTCCAGGTCGGCGCCGTGCCACGGGATGGAGGCATCGGCCTTGAGATGGGCGGCGATCAGACGCCAGATGGTCAAACGGACCTCGCGCATGCCCCGCCAGGAGGTGTGGGCGGCCGGATCGGCGACGGCATCGGGTTCAGGGGCCGACGGCATCCGCAGACAGGCGCACAGCACGTCGACGCACATCTGCCGGCCTCCCTCCCAATCGTCGGCAAGCGCGGCCAACGCGTGTACGGAGGCCAGGCGGACCGCGGGCGAGTCGTCGCCGAGCCTGCCGGCGGCGGTGGCGAAGCGCTCGTTGAACAGCTTGGCCTGCTCACGGCTTTCCCCTGCCTCACTGATCCGTTGCTTGCGATAGGCCACGACCAGGGCGACCACACCGCCGACGCCGGCCACCACCGCCAGGGCGATCTTGACGATCTCCAGCACCTCGGTCGTGGTGGGCCGGACGGATGCCAGGTTCACCGCGCCGAGCTGGGACAGCGCCAGAGCGATCAGGCCCACCGCCGCCGACGCCGCCAGGACGAGGGCGACGGCCAAGGCCAGACTGACGGGCATCAACCGCACCGGGCGCCCGGCCCGCCGACGACGCCAGCGAGTTGTACGGCGAGCACGAGAGGCGCTGGGAAGTGACGGCAGTCGCATACGGTCCAGGATGCTCCTCCTGCTCGCCCTGAGAGAGGGCCGTTTCACGCCGGGCACGGCCGCCTGTCGCCGTCGGGATCGTCAGCATCGGCGTGACGGCGTTCATGGGGACGTCAGGAGCGACCGGAACCCTGTCACGTCCGGTAGGCGCGTTCGAGCGCCGACAGCCTCGCCTCCCTGGACCTCCTGCTCAGCGCCGCCTCCGGCACGAACATGTCGGAGCCGTGGAACGCCCCCGGGTACAGGTGGAACTCCGTGGACACCCCGGCCTGCGCGAGCCGCAGCGCGTAGTCCACGCACTCGTCCCTGAAGACCTCCAGCTCGCCCACGTCCACGAAGGCGGGCGGCAGCCCGGTGAGGTCGCAGGCCCTGGCGGGCGCGGCGTACGGGGAGACGTCGTCGCCGCCCGCCGCGTCGCCGAGCAGCGCGCGCCAGCCGAAGAGGTTGGCGGACCTGTCCCAGACGATCGCCTCGGCGAAGGCGTGGCTGGACGGCGTGGTGTTGCGGTCGTCCAGCATCGGGCAGACGAGGAGCTGGAGCACCAGGGCGGGGCCGCCCCTGTCGCGGGCGAGCAGCGCGGTGGCCGCGGCCAGCCCGCCTCCCGCGCTCATGCCGCCGAGGGCCAGCCGCGCCGGGTCGATGCCCAGCTCGGCGGCGTTCTTGGCGGTCCAGGCCAGGCCGGCGTAGCAGTCCTCGACGGGGGCCGGGTGCGGGTGCTCGGGCGCCAGCCGGTAGTCCACCGAGACCACCACGGCCCCGAGGCGCTCGGCGTACTCGACCATGAGCGCGTCGTCGGCCTCCGGCGCGCCGAAGATCATGCCTCCGCCGTGGATCCAGTACAGGCCGGGCGCGCCGGGCGCGGCGTCCGCCGGGTGGTAGACGCGTACGCGCACGTCCGGCTGCCCCTCGGGGCCGGGGACGAGGCGGTTCTCGACGGCCACCCGGGAGCCGGGCGGCGCTGCCTCCGCCATCAGCGCGTTGATCTGGGCGCGCTGCGCGGCCAGTTCCTCGTACGTCAGCGAGGCCAGGTCGACGGCGGGCAGTGGCATGCGTTCGAGCGCGGCACGCAACTCCGGGTCGAGGTTGGGGTGGTGGCCCGGATGGCCGGCCGGGAGACCGGCGGGCTGGTCGAGAGGCTGGTCCGGCATGCGGGTTCCTTTCCACGGTGTGCTGCGGCTACCCCCGATCCTCTGAGCCAGGCGCCCGTACGGCAAGATCCGGCGCGGCCCGCCGGTCACGACGGCACTCCGGGCGGGGCCGCCCGTCCGGCTGGGTAGGGGCCCCGGCCTCGGGGCATGGTGAGGGTCATGTGCCACTCCACTGACAGCAGGCCGCCCGCCCCGCCGGTACGGGGCCCGGTGGCCGCGCACGAGCAGACGGTGCTGACGTCCGCCGACGGCAACCGGTTCCTCGCCTACCGCGCGGAGCCCGCCGAGCCGAACGGCCGGGCGGTCGTGATCCTGCCCGACGTCCGCGGCCTGCACCCGTTCTACCGCGATCTCGCGGTCCGGTTCGCCGAGGCCGGCTTCCACGCGCTGGCCATCGACTACTTCGGCCGCACGGCCGGACTCGGCGACCGGGGCGACGACTTCGAGTACCAGCGACACCTGAAGCAGGTCACCAACGACCAGGTCAGGCTGGACGCGCGGGCCGCGACCGAGGCGCTGGCGGGGCGGGGCCCGGTGTTCACCGTGGGCTTCTGCTTCGGCGGGGCCCAGTCGTGGCGGCAGGCCATGGAGGGCAACGGCCTGGCGGGCGGCGTCGGCTTCTACGGGGCGCTGCGCGTCATCGGCGAGCCGGAGTCCGGGCCTGGCGCGCCGCTGCTCCTGCTGCGCGGCGGGGCGGACAGGGTCTCGACGCCGCACGACTTCGACGCGTTCACGGCCGCGCTGGACCGGGTCGGCACCGAGCACGAGACCGTGGTCTACGACGGGGCGCCGCACTCGTTCTTCGACCGCTCGTACGCGGAGTGGGAGGACGCCTGCCAGGACGCCTGGCGCCGCATCCTGTCCTTCACCGAACGCCACGCCCAGCCCCGCTGACCACCGAGGCGGCCGCGCGCGACCGCGCGCGACCGCGCCGGCACGCGGGGCCGCGCCAGCATGCGGGGCCGCGCACCACGGCGGCCCTGGTGCCATGGCCGGCCCCTCCCGCCCCGGCCCTGACCTCCCGAGCGCTCCTAGAACCCTTATTCTAAGGAACCTTGGAATATGAGAGGAGAAGCGCATGTCCTACCCCCAGCCCCGCTATCTCGGCGACACCGGCGAGGCGTCCGGCACGTTCCGCCCGGCCTCCACCCCGCCCGAGCTGACGATGCCGAGCGGCACCCGGGTCCACTACCTCGGCACCGGCGGCTCCACCGGCGGCGCGTACGGCCTGTACCGGTGGGAGATGGGCCCCCGCACGGGCGGCGCGTCGCCGCACTTCCACCGCTCGTTCACCGAGTCGTTCTACGTGCTGTCCGGCACGGTGCGTCTCTACGACGGCAAGCGGTGGGTGGACGGCGTGCCGGGCGACTTCCTGCACGTCCCCGAGGGCGGCATCCACGCCTTCGGCAACGAGTCGTCCGAGCCCGCCTCGATGCTCATCCTGTTCACGCCGGGAGCCCCCCGGGAGGAGTACTTCGAGACGCTGGCGGAGGTCCGGGCGGCGGGGCGGGAGCTCTCGCCGGAGGAGTGGACCGAGCTGTACCGCCGGCACGACCAGTTCATGGTGTGATGCCCAGGTTCGCGGAGGAGCCGGTCTACGAGCAGCTCGCCCGGATCGGCAAGGCTCTGGCCAGCCCGGTGCGGCTGCGCCTGCTCGACGTCCTCGACCAGGGCGAGCGCACGGTCGAGGAGCTGGCCGAGGCGTCGGGGGTGCCGTTGAAGAACACCTCGGCCCAGCTCCAGCAGCTGCGCGCCGCCCACCTGGTGACGTCCAGGAAGGACGGCACCAGGGTCCGCTACCGGCTGGCCGATGAGCAGGTGTCGCGGTTCCTGGGGCTGCTGCAGGGGTTCGCCCACGAGCGGCTGGCGGACCTGCGGGCGGCGGTGCGCGACCGGCTGGGCGCGGCGGAGGGCGTCACGGCCGCCGAGCTGGCCGCCCGCCTGGCCGATCCCGGCACGGTGGTGGTGGACGTCCGCTCGGCCTCCGCGTACGCCGAGGGCCACATCCCGGGCGCGGTGTCGGTTCCGCTGGCCGAGCTGGAGGACCGCCTGGCGGAGCTGCCGCGCGACGCCGAGATCGTGGCGTACTGCGGGGGGCCGTACTGCGCGGTCTCGCCCCGGGCGGTGCGGCTGCTGGCCGGGCACGGGTTCCACGCCCGTTCGCTGGAAGGGGGGCTGACGGGCTGGCGGCGGTCGGGGCACCGGCTTGACGGTTGAGTTGAACTCAACTAACAATGGTGGCCGTGGATTCCCTGTCCGCGCGCGCCGAGGCGACGCGCCACAAGCTGCTCGAGGCCGCCGCCGCCGAGCTGATCGAGACGGGGGACGTCGAGGTCGCCGCCGTCGCGAGGCGGGCCGGTGTGAGCGTCGGGCTGCCGTACCGCTACTTCGAGACCCGCAGCGGGCTGATGAGCGCGCTGCTCGGCGACTTCTACGACCGCCTGGTGGCCGACACCGTGCTGACCGGGTTCGAGGGCGAGACGTGGCTCGACCGCTGGCGGGCGCAGGTCGTCACCTGGGTCGAGCGCGTCTACCGCGACCCGCTCGCGCCGGTGGTGCTCGGCCGCATGGTCGGCGACGCGCAGGTGGCCGCGATGGAGGCCCGCTGCTTCAGCCAGGTCGTCGAGCTGGGGGTCAAGCACGTGGCCGCCGGCCAGGCCGAGGGCGCGCTCGCGCCCGGCCGCGACCCCGAACTGCTGGCGTCGGGCGTCGTCGGCGGCATGCGCGCCATCTTCACCGTCGTGCTGGAGCGCGACCCGCGCCCCGCCCTGGACGAGGTGGTGCGCGAGGTGTGGGCCTTCACCGTGGCCGCCCTCGGCGCCGCGCCGCAGGCGGAGCGGGAGCCCCGGCCGTGACGCCCATGACGGCCCTGCACCGCGACGGCTTCCTCGTGCTGCCCGGCCTGCTGCCCGACCCGGCCAGGCGCGACGTCCGCGACCGGCTCGCGCCGCTGCTCACGACCTTCCCGTCGCACCCGGTCAGGCACGCCTTCGGCGTGCTCAACCACACCCGCGTCCTGGACGACCTCATCGAGCACCCCGCCGTGCTCGCCCTGCTTGACCGCCTCCTCCTGCCCAACTTCCTGCTCTCCCAGGTCGAGGTGGTCGAGACGCGGGGCGGCGCGCCCGCGCGGAAGCCGTACCCGGACGACCGGCACTACCCGCTGCGCCGCCCGCGTCCCGCGCTGTCCGTCGCCGCCCTGTGGACGGTCTCCCCCGGAGCCCCGCTCACCGTCTGGCCGGGCAGCCACCGCTGGCCGGAGGGCCGCACGCCCGACGCGCCGGGGGTGCCGCTGAACCCGCCGCCCGGCTCGTGCGCCGTCCTGCTCGGCACCCTCTGGCACGGCAGGGCCGCCACGCCGGAGCACGGCCCGGCCGGCCTCACCGTCACCGCCCACTACTGCGAGCCGTGGCTGCGCACGCGGGAGGCGTTCACGCTCTCACCCGGGCGTGACGTGGCCCGCATGGTGTCGCCGCGCCTGCGCCGCATGCTGGGCTACAGCGTCCACCCGCCGGACATGGGCCTGGTGGACGGCATGCACCCGCACGTCCTGTTCGCCTGATCCCGGCCGCCCGGTGGAACGCTCCAGCCCTGCGTGCCCGCCCCGGCGGGCCGCCGGTCAGGAGCCCACCGGGGCGACCGGGCGGGCTTCCTCGGCGGCGGGGGCGGGGGCGTCGTCGTCCTCGTGGCCCTCCACCGACAGGTTCGGCAGCACCCGGTCGAGCCAGCGGGGGCACCACCAGTTCCACCGGCCGAGCAGCACCATGGTCGCGGGCACCAGGAAGCCCCTGATGAGGGTGGCGTCCACGGCGATGGCCACCGCGAGCCCCACGCCGAACGTCTTGACGAGCGGGTCCGGGTAGGCGATGAACGCCACGAACACCGCCACCATGATCAACGCGGCCGAGGTGATGACACGGCCGGTCGAGCCCAGCCCCTCCGCCACCGCGCGGGCGTTGTCGCCGTGCCGCTGGAACGCCTGCCGCACCGCCGTCAGCAGGAACACCTCGTAGTCCATCGACAGCCCGAACAGCACCGCGAACAGCATCAGCGGCACGTAGCTCTCGATCGGCACCGAGAAGAAGATCGTCTGCAGGTACGAGGAGTTGACGGGCGGATCCATGCCGACCAGGCGGCTGCCGAGCCCGATGGAGAAGACCAGGGCGAGCGCGCCGAAGGCGGCGCCGAGCGAGACGAGGTTCATCAGCGCGGCCTTGATCGCGACGATGGGCGCCCTGAACGCGAACAGCAGGAGCATGGCGCTCAGCAGCACGACCACGCCGATGACCAGCGGGGTGCGCTCCGACATGCGGCTCGCGGCGTCGGCGAGCGCGGCGACCTCGCCGCCGACGTGCACCCGCACCCCCGGCACGTCGATCTTCCTGATCGCGCGTACCACGTCGAGGGCGCGTGAGTCGCTGGGCGCGTACTCGCTGATCGTCTGGATGAGGACGGCGGTGTGCGAGCCGTTCAGCTTGGCGGCGGCGACGTGCGCGACGCCGTCCACCGCCTCGACCGCGTCGCCGAGCCGCCGTACGGGCTCGGCCTTGGCGTCCTTCACCGGCGCCGGCAGCTCGGCCACCACGAGCATCGGACCGTTGGAGCCGGGGCCGAAGCCGCTCGCCATCAGCTCGTACGCGCGCCGCGACGGCGAGTCCTGCGCCGCGTACCCCTCGTCGAGCGGGCCGAGTTTGAGCGCGAGCGCGGGCGCGGCGAGGGCGCCGAGCACCACGACGCTGCCGATCAGCACCCGCCAGGGACGCCTGGCCACCCACGCGCCGAGCGCGCCCCAGCCGGAGCCGGCGGCGCCGCGCCGGCCG
This sequence comes from Nonomuraea pusilla, assembly GCF_900109355.1. Classification (GTDB taxonomy): domain Bacteria; phylum Actinomycetota; class Actinomycetes; order Streptosporangiales; family Streptosporangiaceae; genus Nonomuraea; species Nonomuraea pusilla. The sequence goes on along the minus strand of NZ_FOBF01000006.1, from coordinate 18,014 downwards.
AGCAGCGGCACCCTGAGCGCGTTGATCCGGTGGCCGAGCAGCCCGAGCAGGGCGGGGACGAGGGTGACCGAGGTGAGCACGGCGGTGACGACGGAGATGCCGGTGATCCAGCCGAGGGTCCGCAGCAGGGGGAAGCCGCCCAGCATGAGGGCGCTCAGGGCGATGATCACGGTGCCGCCGGCGAACACCACGGCGCCGCCGGAGCTCGCGACCGTGCGCCGCACCGACTCGTGCACCGGCACGCCGTCGGCCAGGAGCTTGCGGTGGCGCGACAGGAGGAACAGCGCGTAGTCGATGCCGACGCCGAGGCCGATCATCGTGGCCATGATGCCCGCCTGCTTGGGCACGTCCAGGACGTGGCCGAGCAGGCCGATCACGCCGAGGCCGGTCGCGACGCTGACCAGGGCCGTGAAGATCGGCACCAGGGCGGCGGTGAGCGTGCCGAACGCGAACACCAGCACCAGCAGCGCGCACACCACGCCGATGATCTCGCTGGGCCCGGTCTTGATCTCCTTGTCGGCGGGGGTGGAGCTGTCGGCGGCCACGACCTCCAGGCCGGCCGCGCGGGCCGGATCGGCCGCCTTCGACAGCGTCTGCGTGGTCTCGGCGAGCTTCGCGGGGTCCTGGCCCTGCATGCGGACCGTGATGAGCCCGATCTGCAGGTTCGAGGAGATGCCGCCGCGCCGGTACGGGGTGTCCACCCCGACCACGTGCGGCATGGTCCTGAGCCGGTCGATCGCGTCCTCGACGGCCTTCTTGCGCCGTTCCTCGACGAGCAGGCCCTCGGGGGAGTACACGAGGAGCTGCACGGTGCCGCCGGTGTCGTAGCCGGCGCCGAAGCCGCTCTTCATCAGGTCGTGGGCGCGCTGCGCGTCGGTGCCGGGGATCGACACGTCGTTGCTGACGGGGCTGCCGAGGACGAGGCTGCCGCCCATGAGTCCCACGGCCGCGAGCACCCATAACGCCAGGACGAGCCGCCCGCGCCGCGCGCACCAGCCGCCTAGCCGCCCGAGAAACCGCGTCATCGTCCCTGCTCCCACTCGACGGCCGTCCTGTACAGTCGTACAGGACTACGATAAAACGGAATAATCCGGAAGGCTGTAGCGAGCACGGAAATGAGACGATGACCACAGCCGACGACACCCGCAGCCGGATCCTCGCCGCCGCCAGGGAGCTCTTCGCCGAGCGCGGCTACGCCGCCACCTCGCTGTCCGACATCGCCGCCGCCGTCGGCCTCACCAAGACGGCCGTCGCCTACCACTTCCACCCGAAGGACCGCCTGGCCTCGGAGCTGCTGGCCCCCGCGGGCGAGGACATGATCACGTTACTCGGGGCCGACGCGGGCGACCGCGAGGAGCTCGTCACCGCCCTGGTGTCCTTCGCCGCACGGCACCGCGCCGTGATCCGGCTGCTCCTCGAAGACCTCGCCGGCAGCGACGACGCCCCTCCCGGCTCCCCGGGCGAGGCGATCAGGACGTTCCGGAACGAGATCTTCAACCGCCTCGCCGGCCCCGACCCCGACGGCCCGGCCAGAGTCAGGAGCTGGGCCCTGCTCGGCGCCCTGCAGTGGGGCGTCGCCCAGACCATGAACCTCCCCGAGGAGGAGGTCGAAACGGCCCTCCTGGAGGCCGCCCGCGCCATCCTGCCGCCGGCCGGCTAGCCCGCCGCTCCCGAGATCCGCCGGCCGCCGTGCGAGGCTCGCGGCCGGTCAGTCCGCCGAGGGCGGCGTCCGGCCCGGGTCGCCGGGGTCGTCAGGCTCCGGTTCCGACTGCGTCGCGACGCCCACCGTCACCACCACCGTCGTCCCCGGACCTGCGCACGTCCCGGCCCGCACGCTCTGCGCGAGGATCACGTCCACGCGGGAGGCGTCCTCCACCGGCCGGCTGCGCACCCGTACGGTGAAGCCCGCCGCGACCAGCTCCGAACGGCCCTCCGCCAGGGAGCGGCCCGTCACCGGCGGCACGGGAGCGCCGTCGCGCGCCACGACCAGCCCGACCGGCGTCCCGCCCGCGACCCGGGTGCCCGCCCCCGGCTCCGACGACAGCACCCGCCCGTCCTGCCCGGCCGAGCACGACCGCGTCACCGGTCCGGCCGTCAGGCCCGCGGCCGTCAGCGCCGCCTCCGCCTCGTCGCGCGACATCCCGGCGACCGCGGGCACCTCCAGCCCGGCCGAGACCGTCAGCGCCACCGCCGTCCCCTTCGCCGCGGCCGCGCCCGCGGCGGGAGCGCTGTCCAGCACCCGGCCGACCGGCTGCGGCGAGTCCACCTCGGTCACCCCGCCGGACGCCAGACCGGCCCGCTTGATCGCCCGTGCGGCGGCGGCGCGGTCCAGGCCCTCCAGCGGCGGGACCGCCACCGTCACCGGGGCCGCCGGGGTGGCGGTGCCGCCGGGGGCGGGGCGCGTCGCCGGAGGCTTCAGCCCGCTGGCCGGCCTGGTGCCGCCCTGCGTCTCCCCCGCCTTCCGCGTGTCCCCCGTCTTCCTGGGCGGCGCCGACGTCTCCGGCGTCCTGCGCGTACGGGTGCCGCCGTCGGCCGGGGTGACCGTCACCGTGGACCGCGGCGGCGCGGCCACCGCCTGCGACGCCGCGCCGACCCTCCCGAGCGTGGGGGCGATCACGGTGAGCAGGACGACCGCGGTGACCAGCAGCGCCGCCGACACGGCCAGCGCCGCCCGCAGCCACCCGCCGTCCTGGAGCGCTCCAGCCACCCACCCCCGGCCACCGCCGGAGGCCCCCCGCCCGCCGGCCCCAACGGGGAAGGAGTGAGCGCCGGAACCGTCCTGAGCACCGCCCTCCCGGGCGGGATCCGCGGAGACCTGGCCCTCCGGGACGCCGCCGCCTGAGGCACGCCCGTCCTGAGCGCCGCCGTCCGTGGTCCCGGGGTCAGGGGCGGGGCTGGCGAGGTGGTAGGCGTGCGGCGCGCCCGTGGCCTCTGGCTCGGCCAGCGCCATACCCGGCGCGACCGGCCCGGCGGGAACGACCGGCACGTCGTCGTCCCAGGACGACCGCGGCCCGACCGATGCGGACGGGCGTCCCCGCAGCACGGCAGGAACCCCGTCACCGGCGTCGCCCAGCAGGGCGAGCAGCAGCTCGCTGCTGGTCGGCCGGTTCCTGGCGTCCTTGTCCAGGCAGGCCGCCACCAGCTCGCGCAGCCACCCGTCGAGCCGTCCCAGCTCGGGTGGCGCGGTGAGGATGCGGTGCAGCACGGGCGCGACGGAGTCCTGCCCGAACGGCGCGCTCCCGTTCGCCGCGAAACACATCGTGGCACCCCACGAGAAGACGTCGGCGGCCCCAGTGACGGCCAGCGCCGTGATCTGCTCGGGCGCCATGTACGCCGGCGTCCCCACACCCCGCCCGCTGACCGTGGCCGCCGCGTCGAGCGCCCTGGCCAGCCCGAAGTCGATGACGCGCGGCCCGTCGACGCCCAGCAGGACGTTCTGCGGCTTGAAGTCCCTGTGCACGATGCCGGCCCGGTGGATCGCGGCGAGCGCGGTGGCGGTGCTGACGGCCAGCCGTTCCAGCGCGGCGCCGCGCCGCGGCCCGGTCAGCACGACCTCGCGGTGCAGCGACGGCCCGTCGACGTACTCGCTGACGATGTACGGGCGCCCCTCGTCGAACCCCGCCTCGATCACCTGGGCCGTGCAGAACCGCGCGACGTGCTTGGCCAGCTCCACCTCCCGCAGGAACGCCGCCCGTTCGTCGCCCAGCGTCCCGTGCAGCAGCTTGACCGCGTACGCCTCGCCGTCCCTCCACCCGAGGTACACCAGGCCCTGACCGCCCGCGCCGAGGCGCCCGGACAGCGCGTACTCCCCGAGCCGCCGCGGGTCCCCCGTCATGAGCGGCTGCGCCGTTGGCACGGGGCGCCTCCCCTCGCCGCCACCCCTTCCTGCCTTCCACTGAAGGCAACGGGCGGCGCCCCGTCAACGCGTGCGGCGCAATCGCCACCTGACCGTGACACAGCCGGTCAGGGCGTGCGCGAGACCTTCCCCGAGTAGGCGGGCCGGTCGTCGCCGTCGCGGCTCACGGTGAGGGTGAGCTGGTTGTCGCTCTTCGTCCGCGCCAGCCGCAGCGTCCCGGGGTGGCACTGGTCGCCCTTGACGGCGGCGAGTGTGAAGGTGAGGGCGTCGCCGGCCGGGTGGAGCCGGGCGGAGCAGTGCAGGTCGGACCCCCAGCGCATGGTGGACGTCCCTCCGCCCGAGATCCGCAGTTCGAGGGGGAAGACCCGGCCGGCGGAGGGGTGCTCGGCGGCGCCGGTCCAGACGCCTTCGAGGGAGGGGGCGGGCGTGTCGCGCGGCCAGAGGGCGGCCCCGGCGGCGGCCAGCGCGACGACCACGGCGGCCAGCCCGGCCTGCCAGGGCCGCACCCGCCTCCGCCGCCCGCCCGTGGTCGGCCCGGGTGTCATGGTCCGCCCGGCGTCCGCGTTCGGCCCAGCGGTCGGCCCAGCGGTCGGCCCAGCGGTCGGCCCAGCGGTCGGCCCAGCGGTCGGCCCAGCGATCGGCAGGGCGTCCGCCTGCCGGTGCCGCGTGACGTTCTCCGGCCCGGCGGCGTCCGGCCCGGCGGCGGCTTCCGGCCTGGTGACGGGGATGCCGTCCGGCCTGGTGACGGCGATGGCGGCCCTCGCGCCGGACGTCAGCACGTCGCCCCCGGCCTCCTGCCCCAGCAGGCGCCCCAGCACCTCCTCGGCGCCCGGCCGGTCGCCCGGCTCGGGGGCCAGGCAGGCGTCGACGATCTCACGCAGCGTCCCGGACAGCACCCCCAGGTCGGGCTTGCCGTACAGGATCCTCGCCAGGGTCTCCTGGTACGTCTCGGCCGCGTACGCCTGCCTGCCGTTCGCCGTGTACGCCACGGTGAGCGCCCACGCCCACAGGTCGGCCGCGGGCCCGGCGGGCTCGCCCTTGATCCGTTCGGGCGCGAGGTAGGCGGGGGTGCCGACCGGGATCATCCCGGAGGTCGCCGCGGTGTCCACGAGCCTGGACACCCCGAAGTCGATCACCCGGGGGCCGTCGAGGCCGAGCAGCACGTTCGCCGGCTTGAAGTCGCGGTGCACCACCCCGGCCCGGTGGATGGCGCCGAGCGCGGTGGCGGTGCCGATGGCCAGCCGGTCGAGCGAGCCGCCGAGGCGGGGCCCCCTCGCGGCGACGTGCTCACGCAGCGACGGCCCTTCCACGTACTCGCTGACCAGGTACGGACGGTCGCCCTCCAGGTCGGCGTCCAGCAGCTGGGCGGTGCAGAACGGCGCGACCCTGCGCACCGCCTCGACCTCGCCGAGGAACCTGCGCCGCGCCTCGGAGGAGCCGGACAGCCCCGCGTGCAGCAGCTTCACCGCGACCTGCGCGCCATTGGGCGAGCAGCCGAGGAACACGACGCCCTGGCCGCCCTGGCCGAGCCTGCGCAGCAGCCGGTACGGGCCGAGCTGTCGAGGATCGGCGGTTCGCAGATCGGACATGACGCGCCATTATCGCAGGATCACCCGCGACCGGATCTACGAGGCCGACTCCGAGGCAGACTCCGAGGCCGCCTTCGAGGCCGACTCCGACGCCGACTCCGACGCCGCCTTCGTGCAGCCGCTCCGCCCCGCCCGGCCCGCGCGCCGCTGACGGCCGGCCCGGCAGCCCGGCTCCGCGACACCGCTGCCCCCGCGCAGGCGATAGCCTCATGTCGTGCTGGAAAAGATCGCGGCCACCCGCTACGTGACCCCGCTGCGGGAGGGCGGGTCGCTGCCCGGCGTCGTCGAGGCCGACGACCTCGGCACGTACGTCGTGAAGTTCCGCGAGGCCGGCCAGGGCCGCCGGGTGCTCGTCGCCGAGATCATCGCCGCCGAGCTGGGCCGCGCGCTCGGCCTGCGCACGCCGGAGCTCAAGCTCATCGACCTCGACCCGCAGCTCGGCGCCCGCGAGCCCGACGAGGAGGTGCAGGACCTCCTCAAGGCGAGCAGCGGCCTCAACCTCGCCGTCGACTTCCTGCCTGGCGCGCTCGGCTTCGAACCGCTCGCCTGGGTGCCCGACCCGCTGTTCGCGGCCAGGGTGGTGTGGTTCGACGGCCTGATCCACAACATCGACCGCACCTGGCGCAACCCCAACCTGCTCGTCTGGCACCGCGACATCTGGCTCATCGACCACGGCGCCGCGCTCTGGTTCCACCACAACTGGAAGACCGCCGACCCGCAGCGGCCGTTCGACGCCGGCGACCACGTGCTCGCGCCGTACGCGGGCGACCTCGCCGCGGCGGGCGACGAGCTCGCCGGGCGGGTCACCCGCGAGCTGCTGGAGACGGTCACGGCGCAGGTGCCCGACGAGTGGCTCGACGGCGAGCCCGGGTTCGCCGCGGCGGCGGACGTGCGGGAGGCGTACGTCGACCATCTGCTGCGGCGGGCGCACGGGCCGCGCGCCTGGCTGACGAGGGCGGAGCAGGCTCCGCGGCCGGCGGCGGGCCCCGGCTCGGTCGGCGAGTTCTGGCGTGGAGGCGGCAGGTGACCAGGGACGTCTACGAGTACGCGGTGATCCGCGTCGTGCCGAAGGTGGAGCGCGGCGAGCTGATCAACGCGGGTGTGCTGCTCTACTGCCAGCCGCGCGGCTACCTGTGCGCCAGGGTCGAGCTCGACCCGGCCCGCCTGCGCGCCCTCGACCCCACGGCCGACGTGGACGAGGTGCGCAGGGCCCTCGGCGCGTACGAGCTGGCCTGCGGCGACGAGCCGGGCCCGCTGGCGGCCGAGCCGCTCGGCGGCAGGTTCCGCTGGCTCACCGCGCCGCGCAGCACCATCGTGCAGACGGGCCCGGTGCACGCCGGGCTGACCGCCGACCCCGGCACGGAGCTGGCCAGGCTCTTCGACAAGCTCGTCCGCCTGTAGCCGGCCAGGGGCGTTCAGAAGAGCACGGACATGAAGGTGTCGACCTCGCGGAAGCCGACCTTCCTGTAGACCGCGCGGGCCGGCTGGTTGAAGTCGTTGACGTACAGCGAGACCACCGGCGCGAAGCAGGCCAGCGCGGCCTCCACGACCGCCGCCATGCCGCCTGCCGCGTAGCCGCGGCCGCGCAGCTCGGGCGCCACCCAGACGCCCTGGATCTGGCACGCCTGCGGCGTGACCGCGCCGATCTCCGCCTTGAAGACCACCCGGCCGTCCTCGATGCGGGCGTACGACCTGCCGATGCGGATCAGCTCGGCAACCCTGGCCCGGTAGAGCGCGCCCCCGTCGCCGAGGTTGGGCGAGACGCCCACCTCCTCGGTGAACATGGCGACGCAGGCGGGCAGCAGGATGTCGAACTCCTCGGGCCGCACCCTGCGCACCAGCGGGTCGGCCGGGACGGCCGGCTGCTGCGAGGTGGCCATGACCGGCTGCGCCCACCGGATCGCGCGGGCACTGCCCCAGTACGGCTCCAGCCGCTCCCACAGCAGCGAGACCGCGTCGACCGGGCCCACGATGGACGAGCAGCGGCGCCCCTGCTTGCGCGCCCGGTCGGCGAACGCGTGCACGGCCTCCGGGCCGGCGTTGACCGGCACCATGTTGGCGCCGGCGTAGCAGAGCGAGGCGAGCCCGCCGCGCGGCCCGAATCCCCACATCTGCCCCCCGAGCCGGGCCGGGTTGAGTCCGACGGCCCGTACGCGGGAAGACACGAAGACGTTCGCGACCGGGTCGGAGTCCAGCAGGGCGAGGACCTCGTCCCGGTCGCTGTCGTCGAGCACGCGCGACGCCGATGTACGCAGCATCACATGGTCAGACTACGCGAAGGGGCACCGATTAGCTCATCCTGCGAGAACCTCCGTGAGCCTTTCCGCGCCCGTCCTTTTCACGCCTGCCCTTTTCACGCCCGCCCTCTCCGTGCCCGCCCTTTGCGTGCCCGCCCTTTGCGTGCCCGCCCGGCGCACGGCCTTGGGGGCGGCGGCCTTGCGTGCCGCCGCCGCCCTGGGAGCCGCCTGCGCGGCGCACGTCATGTCCCTGGCCGGCAGCGTGCCGTCGGCCAGGTACGCGGCGAGCCTGGCGTCGACGCACCGGTTGCCCGCCAGGGAGACGCCGTGGTTGCCGCCCTCCTCGACCACCATGCGCGCCTTCGGGAAGAGCCTGCGCATGGTGAGCGCGCCCTCGTACGGCGTGGCGGCGTCGCGGCGCGACTGGATCATGAGCGTCGGCGGCAGCGACGGCGCGCCCTGCACCTTGACCGGGGTGCCGCCCGGCGTCGGCCAGAACAGGCACGGCGCGTTGAACCAGGCGTTCGGCCAGGTCATGAACGGCGCCCGGTGGTGCAGCCTGGTCATGTCGGCCCGCCACTTCGGCCACGAGCGCGGCCAGGCCGCGTCGCGGCACTGCACGCCCAGGTAGACGGCGTAGCCGTTCTCGTCCTCGAGATCGGTCTTGCCGTGCTTGTTGAACGCGTCCACGAGCGGCTTGGCGTCGCCCCGCCGCCGGTACGCCGACCAGGCGGCGGCCAGCTCGGGCCAGAGCCTGTCGCTGTAGCCGGCCATGGTGAACGTGTCGTCGAGCTCGCTCGGGCCCACCACGCCGCCCGCCGGACGGGAACGCAGCCGGTCGCGCATCGCGTAGTAGGCCTCCGACGTCTGCCCCGGCGTCGCGCCGAGGTGGTAGACGGCGTTGTTCTTGGCCGTCCAGGCGAGGAAGTCGTGGTGCCTGCGCTCGAACGCGCGGTCCTGGGCCAGGTTGGCGCGGTACCACACGGCCGTGGGATCGACCGTGCTGTCCATGACCATGCGGTCGACCCGGTCCGGGAAGAGCGTGGCGTACACGGCCCCCAGGTAGGTGCCGTACGAGTAGCCCAGGTAGCTGATCTTCTCCTCGCCGAGCGCCTCACGGACGACGTCCAAGTCTCTGGCGGAGTTCTCCGTCGTCAGGTACGGCAGGAACCAGCCCCACTGCTGACCGCAGCGGGTCGCGTAGTGCTTGGCCCTGTCCAGCAGCGTGCGCTCCTCGGCCGCGTCCTGCGGCACCGCGTCGGGCCGCGGCGCCCGGTAGTAGGCGTCGGGGTCGACGCAGTGGAGCGACGGCTGGCTGCCGCCCACGCCGCGCGGGTCGAGCCCGACCACGTCGTACCGCTCCCCCAGGCCGTTCGGCAGCCCCGCCGACACCAGCGCGGCGAGCTTGCGCCCCGACGCGCCCGGTCCGCCCGGGTTCACCACCAGCGTGCCGAGGTGTTCGGGGCCGCTGGCGACCTTGGCCTTCACCCGGTTGATCGCCACGCTGATCGAGCGGCCCCCCGGGTTGCGGTAGTCGAGCGGAACGCGCACGCTCGCGCACTCCACGTCGGCCAGCTGGAGCTGGCCCCCCTCCTTCGGGCAGGGCCCCCACGCCACCTTCTGCCGGCCGGCCTCGGCCGTCACGCTCATGCTCGCGTCGGCCGCCCGGGCGTCCACCGGCGCCAGCCCTCCGGCGAGCACCGCGATCCCGGCCACGACGCCGGCTATCCGCTTCACCAAGCCTCTCCCCCTTGCTCATAGGCTGTGGCGATGCTCCCGGAGCGAGGACGCCGTCACGTTCCGTATGAGCGAATGCTTGCCACCCTGTCATCAACAGATTGCACACCGTAACGACACCCTGCTCACACGGCAAGGCCCGGCCCCCGCGCAGGGGACCGGGCCTGGGTCGCGCAGGCGCGCTCGGGTGGTCAGCCGACGGTGACCTCGGGGCCGTCGCCCTCGGGGTCGACGCCCATCTCCTCGGCCATCCGCAGGGCCTCCTCGATCAGGGTCTCGACGATCTGCGACTCCGGCACGGTCTTGATGACCTCGCCCTTGACGAAGATCTGCCCCTTGCCGTTGCCGGACGCCACGCCGAGGTCGGCCTCGCGGGCCTCGCCGGGGCCGTTCACCACGCAGCCCATGACCGCCACGCGCAGCGGCACCTTCAGCCCCTCCAGGCCGGCCTGGACGCGCTCGGCCAGCGTGTACACGTCGACCTGCGCCCGCCCGCACGACGGGCAGGAGACGATCTCCAGGCCGCGCTCGCGCAGGCCCAGGGACTCCAGGATCTGCGTGCCGACCTTGACCTCCTCGACGGGAGGCGCGGACAGCGACACCCGGATGGTGTCGCCGATGCCCTCGGCCAGCAGCGCGCCGAACGCGACCGCCGACTTGATCGTGCCCTGGAACGCCGGCCCCGCCTCGGTGACACCCAGGTGGAGCGGGTAGTCGCACTGCTCGGCCAGCAGCCGGTACGCGTTGATCATCACGACCGGGTCGTTGTGCTTGACCGAGATCTTGATGTCGCGGAACCCGTGCTCCTCGAACAGCGAGCACTCCCACAGCGCCGACTCGACCAGCGCCTCGGGCGTGGCCTTGCCGTACTTCTGCAGCAGCCGCGGGTCGAGCGAGCCGGCGTTGACGCCGATGCGGATCGGGACGCCGTGGTCGGACGCCGCCTTGGCGATCTCGCCGACCTTGTCGTCGAACTTCTTGATGTTGCCCGGGTTGACCCTGACCGCCGCGCAGCCCGCCTCGATGGCGGCGAAGACGTACTTGGGCTGGAAGTGGATGTCGGCGATGACCGGGATCTGCGACTTCCTGGCGATGATCGGGAGCGCGTCGGCGTCGTCCTGCGACGGCACGGCCACGCGCACGATCTGGCACCCGGACGCGGTCAGCTCGGCGATCTGCTGGAGCGTGGCGTTCACGTCGGCGGTGACCGTGGTGGTCATCGACTGGACGGAGACCGGGGCGTCGCCGCCCACCGGCACGCTGCCGACCATGATCTGGCGGGAACGTCGGCGTTCGGCGAGCGGCCTGGGGCGAACCGTCGGGATGCCAAGTGCTACAGAGGACATTTCAACCCTTAGGTGTGACGACGCTAACCAGTTTAGGTAGCTATCGGGACTGACCGGCTGTGAGTTCGGCCGCACGGGCTCGGGCCCATGTGTCGGCCGCGAGGACCTCCTCGACGCTGGAGGCCGGGGTGACGTCGTGCTCCTCGACCACCTTGGCGACGGTATCGACGATCGACAGGAAGGGCAGCTCGCCGCGCAGGAACGCGTCGAGGCACGCCTCGTTGGCGGCGTTGTAGACGGCCGGCGCGGTGCCGCCCGCGGCGCCGACGTGCCTGGCGAGCGCGACCGCCGGGAACGCCTCGTCGTCGAGCGGCTCGAACGTCCAGGTGTGGGCGGTGGTCCAGTCGATCGCGGGGGCCGCGCCGGGGACGCGGGCCGGGTGGCCGAGCGCGAGCGCGATCGGCAGCCGCATGTCGGGCGGGCTGGCCTGGGCGATGGTGGAGCCGTCGACGTACTCGACCATCGAGTGGACGACCGACTGCGGGTGCACCACGACCTCGATCCTGTCGAAGCCGATGTCGAACAGCAGGTGCGCCTCGATGACCTCCAGCCCCTTGTTGACCAGGGTGGCGGAGTTGACCGTGATGACCGGCCCCATCGACCAGGTGGGGTGCGCGAGCGCCATCCGGGGCGTGACGTCCGCCATCTCCTCGCGCTTCATCCCCCTGAACGGGCCGCCGCTCGCGGTGATGACGAGCTGCTTGACCCGCGCCGGGTCGTGGCCGTCCGGCCCGGCCGCCCACAGGCACTGCTGCACGGCCGAGTGCTCGGAGTCGACCGGGAGGATCTGGCCGGGCGCGGCCAGCCGCTTCACCAGCGGCCCGCCGATGATCAGCGACTCCTTGTTGGCGAGGGCCAGCGACCGGCCCGCCTCCAGGGCGACCAGCGTGGAGGTGAGGCCCAGCGCCCCGGTGATGGCGTTGAGCACGACGTCGCAGCCCCACGCCGCCACCTCGGCGACCCCCTCGGGCCCGCCGAGGACCTTCGGCGCCGCGCCGAGCGCGGCGAGCGCCTCCTTCAGCGCGGGCACGGCGGAGGCGTCGGCGACCGCCACGGCCTCCACGCCGAACTCCGCCGCCTGCCTCGCCAGCAGGTCGATGCGGCCTCCCCCGGCCGCGAGCGCGGTGACGGCGAAGGCGTCGCGGTTGGCGGCGATGACGTCGAGTGCCTGCGTGCCGACCGAGCCGGTGGACCCCAGCACGACGACGGAGCGGTGGATCTCATGCACCCGTCCATTCTCCCCGCTGCGGGAGCGCGATCTGACACGCCCCGCGATACCGCCGAGGGTCCCAGGAGATTCACCGAAAGTAGTCACGAGAACACGGCTCGTGGTGCACACTCGGGGGCCATGACGTTGAGCACCCCCCTGCTTGCGGCCGTGCCGCTCGTCGCGGGCCTTCTGGGGCCCGCCCTCGTCGGCGCGGCCCCCGCGCCGGGGCACGCCGGCCCCGCCGCGTCCGCCGGCCCGGCCCGGCGGTCCGACGTCGTCGAACACGTGGCCGCGCGCAGCTCCGAGGAGGAGCGGCGCGTGCTCGCCTACTGGACTCCCGAGCGCATGGCGGCCGCGCTGCCCATCGGCCTGCTCGCCACCCTGACGAAGGGCGGCCTGCTCGACCGCGTGACCGGCGGCAGAGACACCGTCCTGCCCAGCCTCGGCAGCGGCCACGGGCCTGTCGGCCTCGGCGACGGCGGGCCGAGCGCCTCCGGCGGCGAGCGCGCGCCTTCCGTCCCTGGCGGCGGGCCTGGGCCTGCCGGTCTCGGGGGTGGTGCCTCGCTTCCCGGCCCCGCGGGCCATGGCGGTGCCCGCTACGCCCCGGGCCGCTACACCCCGGGCCGCTCCTCCCCGAGCCGCGGCGACGCGCGGCCGGCCGCCGAGCCGGGCGCGCCGCGCGGGTCCGCCCACGCGGCGCCCTCCGCCAGGACGCCCGGCTCCCCCTGGATGACCGGCGGCGCCGTCGCCAGGACCACCGGCCGGGTGTTCCTCACCGTGGCCGGCGCCGACTTCGTCTGCTCGGCCAGCACGGTCAGGAGCGCCAACAAGGACCTCGTCGTCACCGCCGGTCACTGCGTCAAGGACGGCGCGGGAGCATGGGCCGAGAACTGGACGTTCGTCCCCGGGTACGGGCTCGACGGCGACCGCCCGTACGGCCAGTACGCCGCCAGGCGCATGTTCGTGGCAGGCCCGTGGTCCCGCTCGGCCGACGACAACCACGACGTCGCCATGGTCGTGCTGTCCACCTGGAGCGGCAGGCACGTCACCGACGTGGTCGGCGCCCAGGACATCGGGTTCAACGCCGGGCGCGGCGGCCAGGCGTTCGGCTTCGGCTACCCCGCCGACCCGCCGTACGACGGGGAGCACCTGGTCTACTGCGCGGGGCGGCTGCGCGACGACCCGTACAAGCAGACCCGCGACCAGGGGCTGGGCTGCGACATGACGGCGGGCTCCAGCGGCGGGCCGTGGCTGACCGGCTTCGACCCCGCCACCGGCCAGGGCACGATCACGTCGCTGAGCAGCTTCAAGTACAGCGACGACCACCGCACGATGTACGGCCCCTATCTCGGCGACACCGCCAAGGCCCTCTACCAGGCGGCACAGGACGCCTGACCTCCGTCGCCCGCGCGGAGGCGGGAAGGCAGGAGGCGGGCGCCGTCCCGTTCGGGGGCCGGCGCCCGCCTCCTGCCACCTCGGTGGCTCAACGTGCGGCGCGCGTCAGAGCGTCAGCCCGGTCAGCACCATGACCTTCTCGTACGTGAAGTCCTCCATCGCCGAGCGCAGGCCCTCGCGGCCGATGCCGGAGTCCTTGACGCCGCCGTACGGCATCTGGTCGGCGCGGTAGGACGGCACGTCGCCGATGATCACGCCGCCGACCTCCAGCTCCCGGTTGGCGCGGAAGGCGGCGTCGAGCGAGCGGGTGAACACGCCCGCCTGCAGGCCGTACTTCGAGTCGTTGACCATGGCGTACGCCTCGTCGATCGACGCGGCGGTCTGCAGGATCATGACCGGGCCGAAGACCTCCTCGCAGGCCACCTTGGCGTCGTGCGGGACGTCGGCCAGCACCGTCGGGGCGACGGTGGCGCCCTCGCGGGTGCCGCCCGCGAGCACGCGGGCGCCTCCGGCCACGGCCTCGTTGATCCACTGCTCGACGCGCTCGGCGGCGGCCTCCGACACGAGCGGGCCCACCTGGGTCTTCTCGTCGGCCGGGTCGCCGGTGACGAGCGCGGACACGGCGGGCAGCAGGCGTTCGACGAACGCGTCGTAGACCGGCTCCTCGACGATGACCCGCTGGACGGCGATGCAGCTCTGGCCCGCCTGGTAGTTGGAGAACAGGGCGACGCGCTGCGCGGCCCAGTCGAGGTCGGCGTCGGCCAGCACGACGGCGGCGGCGTTGCCGCCCAGCTCCAGCGTGACGTGCTTGCGCGGCACCTCGTCGGCGATGGCGTACCCCACGGGCGCGGAGCCGGTGAACGACACGATCGGCAGGCGCGGGTCGTGCACGAGCGCGGAGGCGCGCTCGTTCTCGACCGGCAGCACCGAGAACATGCCGGCGGGCAGGTCGGTCTCCGCCAGGATCTCGCCGAGCGCCAGCGCCGACAGCGGCGTGGCGGGCGCAGGCTTGATCACGACGGGCGCGCCGACCGCGATGGCGGGCGCGACCTTGTGGGCGACGAGGTTCAGCGGGAAGTTGAACGGGGTGATCGCGAGCACGGGGCCCTTCGGCACGCGCGAGACGTAGGCCAGGCGACCGGCGGCGGCGGGCTCGGTGTCGAGCCGCTGCACCTCGCCGGACCAGCGCCGGGTCTCCTCGGCGGCGAAGCGGAAGGTCGCCACGGCACGGCCGACCTCGCCGCGGGCCCAGAGGATCGGCTTGCCGTTCTCCGCGCTGATGAGCTGGGCCAGCTCCTCGGCCCGCTCCGACAGGCGGCGCGCGACGTGGGCCAGCGCCTCCGCGCGTACGTGCACGGGCAGCGCGGCCGCCTGCTTGGCCACCCCGTGGGCGGCGGCGACGGCCTCCTCGACCTGAGCGTCGGTCGGCACCGAATACCGGCCGACCTCCCGACCGTCGTGGGGATTGGTCACGGGGAGTTCGGAGTCGCCGGTCGCGGGGCGTCCGGCGAGCCAGAAGGTACGCACGTCCATGCCTAGACGTTATGCGACGTCAGCCACCGGGGATTTACACCAGGGTGCACAACACTCCCACGAGGGCTCACCGATAAGTACAAGCCCCGATGTATACCCAT
The DNA here is from genome assembly GCF_900109355.1 of Nonomuraea pusilla. Lineage (GTDB taxonomy): Bacteria > Actinomycetota > Actinomycetes > Streptosporangiales > Streptosporangiaceae > Nonomuraea > Nonomuraea pusilla. Next base: position 3,010 of record NZ_FOBF01000006.1, on the reverse strand, counting down.
GATGTAACAGAAGTAGACCTAATTCTGGATGTTTACCGTGCGGACTGGTTTGAGCGATCTCCGCTCTGGCTAAGTCATCCGATGCGGGTCTCCAGCGCGGCGGGCCCCCGAGCAGAAAGGCGTGGGCCCCGTGACCGAACGGCGTGAGGTCACAAGGACGCGATGGTCCTTGGCAGCAAGGGAGGTCTCATGACCTCGGTGCCGCTGGGGTTGCAGGGCGCATACCTCCTCGGCGAGCGCGCGAGCCACGACGAGATGCGGTCACGCCTGCTCGACGTGGCCGTGAACCTGCTCCAGAGTGACGGCCCCGACAGCCTCACGATGCGCAGGATCGCGTCCGAGGCCGGATGCACGACCACCGTCATCTACACGATGTTCGGCAGCAGGGAGGGCCTGGCCGAGGCGCTGTACCTGGAGGGGTTCGAGCGGATCCGCCGCTTCCTCGAAGCGGTGCCGCAGCGCAGGGACCCCCTCGAGTACCTCACCGCGCTCGGCCCCGCCTACCGCCAGGCGTGCGTGGCCGAGCCCGGCTACTACAGCCTCATGTTCGAACGCGCCATCCCCGGCTTCGAACCGAGCGAACGCGCCAGGACGCTCGCCCGCGCCGCGCTCAACATCCTCGACCGGGCCATCGCCGACTGCATCTCCTCCGGGCAGCTCATCCCGACCCAGCCGCGCCAGATCGCCGACGCCCTGTGGGCGGCCGCGCAGGGCGCCATCAGCCTGGAACGCGCCGGCCACCTGCGGGACGGGCACACGTACGAGGCGGTCACGACCGCCGTCGTCTGCTGCTACCTCACCGACAGAAGGTAGCGCCGCCCCCGACGCCGCACCCCGGCGGGCCGGGCGTCAGGCGCGGGCGGCCTGGAGGGCGAGCCAGAGTTCGGCCCGCACCCCCGGGTCGTCCAGGTCGCGGCCGAGCAGCTCGGTGACCCGCTTCATCCGGTACCTGAGCGTGTGACGGTGGATGCCGAGCCGCTGCGCCGCCGCGTCCCAGTGTCCGTTGCAGCTCAGGTACGCGTGCAGCGACTCCACCAGGTCGGCCCGGGAGCCGTACGCGGTGAGCGGCGCGAGCAGCGCGGACGAGAACGCCCGCGCGGCGGCCGGGTCGAGCAGCGCCAGCAGCCCCTGCCCGGCCAGGTCGGCGAACCTCACGACCCCGGGGCGGCGGCTCTCCCGCGCGCGGCGCGCCTGGTCGAGCGCGGTACGCAGCCCGTCGTACCCGCAGGGCGCGCTCATCCCGACCGTCCCTGGCACCTGCGCCGCCACCCGCTCCGCCACCGGCTGCGCCACGAGCGCCACCACCACCCGCCCGGCCGCTCCCTCACGCCCCTCGCCCGCCGCCTCCCGCTCCTGACCATGCCGTACGGCTCCTGCGAGACGCGCCTCGGCCCGCTCAGGACGGGGAACCGACTCGACACCACGCACCCCGGACCGCGCAGCCCCGGAAACCGGCTCCACGCCTTTCGGGCCGGACCGCACACCTCCGGAGACCGTCTCCCCGCCGCCAGGACCGGACCGCCCAGACCCCGAGACCGGCTCGCCGCTCGGGCCGGACCGCCCAGACCCCGAGACCGGCTCGCCGCTCGGGCCGGACCGCCCAGACCCCGAGACCGGCTGCACCCCGCCAGGACCGGACCACGCAGGGCCAGGGGTCGGCTCCATGCCGCTCGGGCGGGGCCGCCCAGGGCCAGGGGCCGATTCGGCAACGCCCGGACCGGGCAGCCCAGGGCCGGTCCGGGCAGGGTCGGTCCGGGCAGGGCCGGTCGCCCGCTCCACGCCACCCCGGCCGCGTACAGGGCCTGAGGCCGGCTCCACCGCGCCGGGGGCGGGCGGTGCGGTCTCCTGGACCGGTGGGCGCAGGCGGGCGGCGAAGGCGAGGGGTTCGAGGACGTCGAGCGCGTCCGCGTCGGCCGCCAGGACGACCAGCGGCTCGTGCGGCACCCGCGTGCCGAGCGCCGCGAGCACCGCCCCGGCCCGGGCCTCCTCCCCCGCCAGCAGCAGCTCCAGCGCGGCCGAACGCACCTGGCGCTCCGCCTCCGACTGAGCGCTGCCACGTTCCAGCGCCAGGGTGAGCAGCGAACCGGCGGCGTTGATCACCGTGTGCGCCACCGGCGAGAACGGCCGGGAAGCCCCCACCGCGAAGAACCCCCGCGGCCTGGCCCCGCCGCCCAGCGGCTGCACCACGATGTGCTGCCCGGGAGCCGACAGCGCCAGACTGGCCGGCAACCGATCCCGCCCCGGGCCCGTACCGGCAGAACCCCCGACAGAGGCCGCCCTCCCGGCAGAGGACTGCGTCCCGGCAGAGGCAGGTTTCCCGGCCAAACCCGGCTTCCCAGCGGAGGCCACCTTCCCGACGGAGCCAGGCTTCCCAGCGGAGGCCACCTTCCCGACGGAGCCAGGCTGCCCGACAGAGCCAGGCTTCCCGGTGGGCCCTCCGCCGACAGCGGCAGCGGCAGCGGCCCTCACGCCGTGCAGCCCACCGCCTGCCCGCGCGCCGCCGCCCTCCTGGACACCGCCGCCCTCCCGGGCGCCTTGACCTTCCCGCGCGCCGCCACTCTCCCACAGGCCTTCACCCTCCTGGCGGCCTTCACCTGCGCCCGCGCCGTCGCTCTCCCGCGGGCCTTCACCTTCCCGCGGGCCTTCACCTTCCGGGGGGCCTTCACCTTCCGGGGGGCCTTCGCCTTCCTGCGGGCCGAAGCGCTCCTGTCGGGCCCCCTCTCCTGACAGGCGGGCGCCGTCCGAGGAACAGGCGTCGTCAAGGAGGCGGTCGTCGGGGGCGCGCCACCCCTGCGCGCTGACGACCGCGCGCCCGGAGGGCTCCGCCGGGATGACGCCCGCGCCCGGGACGCCCTGGGACGGCCCGGTGTCACCTGGGGCCCCAGCGCCCCGAGCCGCAGGGCCGCCTCCGGAATCAGGGCCGTCCGCGGCTGCTGGGTTCTCGGGGGGTGCTGGGTTGTGGGGGGGTGCTGGGTTGTGGGGGGGTGCTGGGTTGTGGGGGGGTGCTGGC
>NZ_FOBF01000020.1:5386-189052 GCF_900109355.1 Nonomuraea pusilla | reverse complement strand
GAGCCGGGTACGGGTTTCAGGACGGCGCTGGCCACGCTGGACCACACGCGGATCACGATCGCGGCGCAGGCGCTGGGCATCGCGCAGGGCGCGCTCGACTACGCGGTGGGGTATGTGAAGGAGCGCAGGCAGTTCGGCAAGCCGGTGGCCGACTTCCAGGGCGTCCAGTTCATGATCGCTGACATGGCGATGAAGCTGGAGGCGGCCCGCCAGCTGACCTACCACGCGGCGGCCAAGTCGGAGCTCGCGATGAACGGTCAGCCGCAGAAGGACCTGACCTTCCTGTCGAGCGCGGCCAAGTGCGCCGCGTCCGACGCGGCCATGGAGATCACCACCGACGCGGTGCAGCTCCTCGGCGGCTACGGCTACACCCAGGACTTCCCGGTGGAGCGCATGATGCGCGACGCCAAGATCACCCAGATCTACGAGGGCACCAACCAGATCCAGCGCCTGGTCATGGCCCGCCAGCTGCTCCGATGACCCCCCGACCTGTCGAGAGGAACGACCCCAGATGACCGATGTCCAGCGTGTCGGCGTGATCGGCTGCGGCCTCATGGGCGCCGGGATCGCCGAGGTCTGCGCCCGCAGCGGCCTCGACGTCGTCGTCCGCGAGATCGACGACGCGGCGCTCGCGGCCGGCCGTGCCAGGATCGAGGCGTCCGCGGGCCGGGCGCTCGCCTCCGGAAAGATCACGCAGGAGCAGCACGACGCCGCGCTCGGCCGCCTGACCTACACCACCGAGCTGACCGACCTGGCCGACCGCGACCTGGTCGTCGAGGCCGCCACCGAGAACCCCGACCTCAAGATCGCGCTGTTCGCCGAGCTGGACAAGGTGGTCGAACGGCGCGACGCCATCCTCGCCTCCAACACCTCCTCCATCCCGATCGCCAGGCTCGCCCAGGCCACCGGGCGTCCCGGCCAGGTGGTCGGCCTGCACTTCTTCAACCCGGCGCCGGTGCAGAAGCTGGTCGAGGTCGTCGAGTCGATCCTCACCGACCCGCGCACCACCGCCCGCGCCCGCGCCTTCGCCGATGAGCGGCTCGGCAAGACCACGATCGTGGCGCCCGACAGGTCGGGGTTCGTGGTGAACGCGCTGCTGGTGCCGTACCTGCTGTCCGCCGTCAGGATGGTGGAGGCGGGGCACGCCACCGCCGAGGACGTCGACACCGGCATGACGCTGGGCTGCGCCCACCCGATGGGACCGCTGCGGCTGTGCGACCTGATCGGCCTCGACACGCTGCTCGCCATCGCAGAGTCGCTGCACCAGGAGTTCCGCGAGCCGCAGTACGCGCCGCCGCCGCTGCTGCGCCGCATGACGGAGGCGGGCTTCCTCGGCCGCAAGTCGGGCCGCGGCTTCTACGCCTACCAGCCTTGACCACGGTCGCCCGCCCTTCGTGGTGGGTGTGTGCTGTTCCTGGCGGGTTGTTCGTTCGCCTCGCCGTCATGTGACGGCCGCCGGCGCCGCCTCCCGGAAGCGGGCCGCCACGCCGTCCCCCGCGGCGTGGCGGCCCGATCCCACACCGTGTCCGCCTCCCGATCGCCGGCCCTCTCAGGGCTACGGGATCCGGGACGGCTCCCGGATCGCCGTAGGGTTTTCCAGGATTGTCAGGACACGACTGATAGGCGCAAGAGCATGCCCGGAATTCAGGTAGCCGTGATCGCGGGGCGCTACCAGCTCGTCGAGCTGATCGGCCGGGGCGGCATGGGCGAGGTCTGGCGCGGCCTCGACCGGCACACCGGCGTGCCCGTCGCCGTGAAGCTGCTCAACCCCCTCGTCAGCGGCATCGCGGCGCACGAGCGGTTCGCGCGGGAGGCGCGGGCCGCCGCCCAGGTCGTCCACCCCAACGTCGTGGCACTCCTCGACGTCGGCCACGACGACCAGCGCCGCTTCCTCGTCATGGAGCTGCTCACCGGGCACAACCTCGCCGACGAACTCGCCGCGCGCGGCCCGCTGCCGGTGCCGGAGGCGTGCGCGCTGCTCGCCCAGGCCGCCGCCGGGCTCGCCGCCGCCCACCGCGCGGGCGTCGTCCACCGCGACGTGAAGCCCGCCAACCTGCACCTGACGTCCGACCGCACGCTCAAGGTCGTCGACTTCGGGCTGGCGCACCTGGCCGGGGAGGCCGCCCGGCTGACCGCCGTCGGCACCGTCGTGGGCACCGCCGCCTACCTCGCGCCGGAGCAGATCGAGGGCTCCGGCGGCCACGCCTGCGACGTGTACGCGCTGGGCTGCGTGGCGTACGAGCTGCTGTGCGGGCAGCCGCCCTTCACGGGTGCCGCGCCGCAGGTCATGTACCAGCACCTGCACCACGGGCCCGTCCCGCCGAGCCGGCACCGCGCGGACATCCCGGCCGAGCTCGAACGCCTCGTCATGGCCATGCTGGCCAAGAACCCGTCCCACCGCCCGGCGACCGCCGACCAGGCCGCGCACCACTTCGCCACGTACGCGCAGCATCGCCCCCAGGGCGAGCCTGGGGCGGGCGGCGGCCGGGCTCCTGTCCAGGACGGCTCTGACAGCACGCTCCCGGTCCTCCCTCCCTTGACGGGCTCCGCCGCGCCTCCGCCGCCGAACCGGCCTGACGCCCAGACCACGGTGCTCCCCTCTGTGGCGGGCCCCGGCGCGCCAGGGCCGGGCGCCTGGACGGGCGGCGCCCCCTCGACGGGCCCCTGGACGGGCGGCGCCCCCTCGACGGGCCACCCTCCGGCGCGAACCCCTTCCCCGCCGCCCCCCGGCCCGGGGCTTCCGACAGGCGGCGGGCCCCTACCGCCGCCCCCGGGGCCGGGGATTCCACCGGGCGGCGCGTCGCGGGCCGGTGACACGGCCATCCTGGAGGCCGTCCCTCCGGAGCCGCCGGCGCCTCCCGGCCCGGCCATGACGCCGCCCCCGGGCACGGACGCGGACCGGGACGCCGGACGCCGGCAGCGGCGGCGCGTGCTGCTGCACCTCGCCCTGGCCGCGGTCGGAGCGGCGATCATCACGCTGCTCTCGGCCCTGCTCTTCTCCAGCGCGTCCGACGAGGAGAAGAAGACGACGACCGGCTCCTCGTCCGCCGTCGGAGCCGCCCGGCCGAGCCCGTCCACCACGTCCTCGCGTCCGGCCGCCCGCCGTACCCCGAGGCCGGGCGCGACCCCCTCCACGCCGCGGGCCACGTCCGCGGGGCAGGACCGCCGCACCTGGCTGGTCAACCTCGACCAGGCCGTGGACGCCCAGCAGCGCATCGGGAACATCGACCCCGACGTGGCCAGGAAGGCTCACGAGAAGATCAGGAAAGCGGCCGAGAAGCTGGTGGAGGGAGACGCCGAGGACGCGGGCGAGAAGATCGAGGAGCTGACCCGCGACCTCCGGGAGGCCTGGCGCAAGGGCGAACTCCGCGACGGCCCCCTGGTCGACTTCCTCGCCCGCGCGGGCCTCGACGTCACCCAGGACCCCTGGCGCGGCAGGCACGACAGGAAGCACGGCCCCCGCTGACGAAGCCGCCCCGGTGCGCGGCGCTGCCGGCCGGGCGGGTCACTGCCCGCGGCCGGACGACTGGGTCGCGGACGGGTTCGGCGGGGCGAGCAGGGCGACGGCGCGCTCCAGGGCGGAGTCGCGTCCCGCGGCGAGCTCGTCGTCGGTGAAGACGGGCGTGCGGATGTGTGGCGGGAGGCCGACCCCCTCGTACGTCTTCCCCGACGGGGTGCGGTAGTCCTCGTTGGACAGCCCGAACTGCCAGCCGTTGGGCAGGACGCGGGCGAGGATGTCGGAGAACGCGCCCTGCGTGTGGCTGCCGATCCTGGTCGGCTCTGGCGTGCGTCCGGCGAGCGCCATGGTGAAGGTCTCGCCGGCGCTGACCGTCATGTCGCTGGTCAGCAGGGCGATGGGGCCGTCGTAGACGGTTCCCGAGGCCGGCCGGACCTTCACCGGCCGGGTGGGGGTGTAGCCGGACGGGCCGCCTGCGTCGTCGCGGGCGCGCTTGGTGTAGGCGAGGTAGGGCTTCTCGGTGAGCCGGGCGGCGACCTGGAGCCCGAGGAGGTCGTACCCGCCGGAGTTGAAGCGTACGTCGATGACGAGTCCGCGCAGCCGTCGTACGCGGTCGGGCGTGAAGACGGTGTCGAGCACGCGGTCCAGCGCGGCCTGGTCGGCGGCGAGTGTCGCGGTTTCCCCGGCGTAGCCGCCGAAGCCGGTGATCCGCAGGTAGCCCAGGCCGTCGGGCAGGTCGGCGTAGCCGAGCTGCCCGGCGCCCCACTCGCGCATGGGCACGCCGAGGTTCGCGGCCACGGACTTGTCGATCTTCTTCTTCAGCGCACCTTCCAGCGGCAGCCGCGTGCCCGGCCGTATGCCCATGAACTGGCGCTTCTCGCCCGCCATGATGCCGGTGTGGGCGTCGCCGAGCGGCTTGATCATGTCGCTCAGGACGGTGAAGAGCTGCTCGTCGGTGGTGCGGGAGTTCACCTTCGGCCGGTACCGGTCGCGCTGGGCCTTCCAGTCGACGCCCTTGGCGGCGAAGTCCAGGTAGTTCTCCTGGAAGTTCCGCCAGAAGACGTCGAACGTCGTCACCGGGTCCCGGCGCGCGGGCTGCGCGCAGCGCGGTGGGAGCGCGGGGACGCGGCGCAGGTCCTTGGTGGCGACGTCGCCGGTGAAGGCGGCTCGCGCGCGGTCGCGCGTCCGCGGCGTCAGGGTCGCGTAGGGCTGGCCTTCCTGGCCGAACGTCGCCGCGCCTCCGGGGCCGCGGCCGATCTGCTCGACGGGTTCGCCGTGGGGCAGGCAGCTGATCGCGGTGACGTCGTACAGGCGCAGGACGCCGTCCTTGATCGAGGCGACCATGCCGTAGCCGTCGGATCTCCAGAAGCCGTCCAGTCGTCCCGCGGTGGACGCGTGCGCGGGCGCGGCGGGCGCGAGCAGGGCGGCGGTCGCCAGGGCGACGGCCGCCGTCGTCTTGATCCTCATGTCATGACGCTATGGGCCGCGGGCAGGCCGGACCGTCGTCCCTGCGACCGATCATCCGTCTCCGTCCGAGCGCGCGGTGGGCCCTACCAAAGTCATGGATCGGGAGAAGGACGCGTCACTTTGGTAGGCGCGGCGCCGGGACCCGGCCCGGCTGGACTCTCCCCCCGTGGGAGGCCTCATGCTGCTCTGACGGCGCGGGCGAGCCGGCCGAGGACCGTGAGAAGGGTGACGCATGACCATCGTGAAGGACGTCGAGGCTCGCGGCCTGCGCCACTGCGAGACGACGGCGCTCGGGGTGCTGCTGCGGCACGAAGGGCTCGACCTGTCGGAGCCGATGCTGTTCGGGCTGGGCTCTGGCCTGTCCTTCGTCTACTGGGACAGCAAGGGCATGCCGTTCCCCTTCCTCGGAGGCCGCGTCAAGCCGTTCGACCTCACCAGGAACCTGGCCGCCAGGCTCGGGCTGACCCTCCTGGTCGAGGAGACCACCTCGCCGCGCAGAGCGTGGGAGAACGTGGCCGCCCTCATCGACGCCGGCCGCCCGGTCGGCCTCCAGCTCGACTGCTATCACCTGGAGTACTTCCGGTCCAAGGTGCACTTCGGCGGCCACGTCGTCGCCATGTACGGCTACGACGAGCACGACGTCCACCTCGTGGACACCGACCAGCAGGGAGGAGCGGTGCGTACCAGCAGGGCCAGCCTGGCCATGGCGCGGGCCGAGCGCGGCCCGATGACCGCCAGGAACCGGTCCTTCACCGTCGCCCTGCCCGAGCGCCCGCCCCGCTGGCAGGAGCAGATCATCCCCGCCGTCAGGCACTGCGCGGACGCCTTCCTGGCCGCTCCCATCGCGAACCTGGGCCACCGCGGCATCGAGAAGGCCGCCAAGCTGGCGCCCACCTGGCTGCGGCGCGCCGGCGACCCGCGGCACGACCTCCCGCAGGCCGCCCTCCTCATGGAGAAGGCCGGCACCGGCGGCGGCCTGTTCCGCGCCCTCTACCGCGACTTCCTGGGCGAGTGCGTCCAGCTGATCGACGACAGCGGCCTGCGTACCGGCCACCGGCTGTACGCGGAGGCCGCCGGCCTGTGGACGGACGTGGCCGCCCTGATCGCGAAGGCAGGGGAGAGCGGCGACGTGGGGCATCTCGAACAGGCCCGCGTCGTCCTCGACGAGCTCGCACGCATCGAGCGGGACGCCATGCAGGTGCTGCGTCAGCTGTAGCCCGGTCACCGGACTTTCGGTTGACCGATGACTCAATTGAATGTAGAAACGACTCCATGGAAAGTGGGACCAGGCGCCCGTACCGCATGGGGGCCCGCGCGGCGAGCATGGAGGTCACGCGCACCCGCGTGCTGGAGGCGGCGGCCGCGCTGTGGACGCGGCGCTGGTACGACGACGTCACCCTGCAGCACGTCGCCGACGAGGCGGGGGTGTCGGTGCAGACGATCGTCAACCACTTCGGCGGCAAGGACGGCCTGGCCGACGCCGTCGCCGACCGCGTCGCGTCGCGGACGGCGCTCACCCGCCAGGCCCCGACCGGTGACGTGGCGGCGATCGTGGCCGTGCTCTTCGCGGACTACGAGCGGCACGGCGAGGCCAACGTGCTCTGGGCCGCCCAGATCGACCGGGTCCCGGCCATGGCCAGGGCGGCCGCCCACGCCCGCGTCCAGCACCGGGCGTGGCTCGAACAGGTCTTCGCCGACCGCCTCCCGGCCCCGGGTCCCGCCCGCGAGCACGCTCTGAACCTGCACTACGCCGCCACGGACGTCTACCTGTGGAAGCTGTGGCGGCGCGACCTCGGCCTGCCACGTGAGGACGCCGAACGCGCCATGCGCGACCTGCTGACGTCGATCGACCCCCGGAAGAGAAACGATGCGTAAGAACTTCCTGTTCGCCACCTGGGCCGGCGGCGGAGCCGTGCCGCCCGTCCTGTCGATCGCCCGCGTGCTGCGCGAGCGCGGCCACGGCGTCCGGGTGCTGGCCGACACGTCACTGCACGAGGAAGTCGCCGCCGCCGGGCTGGAGCCGATCGCCTGGACCACCGCCCCCCAGGGCGACGCCGCCGACCCCGCCCAGGACGTCATCAAGGACTTCGAGGCCCGCACCCCGCTGGGCGCCTTCGCGCGGCTCAGAGACCGCATCGTCTGCGGCCCCGCGGCCGACTACGCCTGTGACACGCTGGCGGAGCTGCGCGCCCGCCCCACCGACGCGCTGGTCGCCGAGCACATGCTGCTCGGCGTGCTCACCGCGGGCGAGGCCGCGGGGATCCCGGTGGCCTCGCTGGTGACGACCCTGTACCCGCTCCCCACCCCGGGGGCGCCACCGCCCGGCCCCGGCCTCGCCCCCGCCTCGGGCCCGCTGGGGCGCCTGCGCGACCGGGTGCTGACCCGGCTGATACTCAAGCCCTGGGAGAAGGGTCTGCCCGCGGTGAACGCCGCCCGCGCCGCGCACGGCCTGCCGCCGGTGGGCTCGGTGGTCGACGCGTTCGGCCGCGTGGACCGGCTGCTCGTGCTGTCCCCGCGCGCGCTGGACCACCCGGGCCGCACCTTCCCCGCGTACGTACGGCACGTCGGGCCGCGGCTCGACGACCCCGCCTGGGCAGGTGACCTGGAACTGCCGGAAGGCGACGCGCCGCTGGTCCTGGCCGGTCTGAGCTCGTCGTTCATGAACCAGCACCCCCAACTGGAGCGCATCGCAGAAGCCCTCGGCACGCTCCCGGTGCGCGGGCTGCTGACCACCGGCCCGGCCGTGGACCCCGCGACGGTCCGCGCGCCCGGCAACGTCCTGGTCACCGCGTCCGCCCCGCACAGCGCCGCGCTGCGCCACGCCGCGGTGACGGTCACGCACGCCGGCCACGGGACGGCCGTCAAGTCCCTGGCCGCAGGGGTCCCCCTGGTCTGCGTGCCGCTCGGGCGCGACCAGGCCGAGGTGGCCAGGCACGTCGAACTCGCCGGCGCCGGCGTCACCGTGAGCAGGAACGCCTCACCCCGCACGATCGCCAGGGCGGTGGAACGCGTCCTCCACGACCCCTCCTACCAGCGCGAGGCGCGGCGTCTGGCGGCCGAGATCGCCGCCGAGACGGCCACCGACCGAGCCGTGGCCGAACTGGAGTCACTCACCGGAGCAGCCGCCGGCACGCACGCGGTCCCCCCGGATCGAGGCGTTCGGTCATAGCGAGCTCTTGTCGCCCCATTCACCGAGGTCGTCTACCGAGGCGGGTGACCTGCGCCTAGGCTCATCACGCCCATGACCATCGACTGTGAACGTCGCCGTCCGGAACGGGGTGGACCTGGTGTCAGGCTCTGCGATCTCCATGGCAGTCAGGGAGCCGGGTGGCCCCCTGACCCCGACGGCTGTCCCGACGCGGCGCCCGGCAGGCAGGGCCGTACGCGTGTCGGTCAGGGCGAGCGGCGTCTGCTACGCCGACATCGGCACGGCCGCCGCCAGGAACCCCGCCACCGGGTTCCCGATCGTCCCCGGCCACGAGGTCGCCGGCGTCATCGCCGAGCTGGGCGAGCAGGTGGAGGGCTGGAGCGTCGGGGACCGCGTCGCCGTCGGGTGGTTCGGCGGCGGTTGCGGGCGCTGCGACCGCTGCCGGGCCGGTGACGTGGTGCACTGTCCCGAGCGCCAGGTACCCGGCCTGTCCTACCCCGGCGGCTGGGCGGAGAGCATCACCGTCCCCGCGGACGCCCTGGCGCGCATCCCCGCCGGGCTGGACTTCTTCGAGGCGGCGCCGTTCGGATGCGCCGGCGTCACCGCCTTCAACGCGGTCCGCGAGGCCGGAACCCCGGCCGGCGGGCGGGTGGCCGTGTTCGGGCTGGGCGGGCTCGGGCACCTCGCCGTCCAGTTCGCCGCCGAGCTCGGGTACGAGGTCGTCGCCGTCGCCCGCGGCGACTCGCGCGAGCAGCCGGCCCGTGACCTCGGCGCCCACCACTACATCGACAGCGCCGGGCAGGCTCCCGGGGCGGCTCTCGCGCAGCTCGGCGGCGCCGACCTGATCGTCTACACCGCCTCCTCGACCGGGCCCGTCGACGAACTCCTCACCGGCCTGCGCGTCCACGGCCGGATCACCCTCGTCGGAGTCGACGCGGGCTCCCTGACCGTCCCCGCCGCGCGCCTCGTCATGAACGGGCACGTCATCACGGGCCAGCTCACCGGCAGCCCCCGCGACACCGAAGCGGCGATGCGGTTCGCGGTGACGACCGGCGTGCGCCCGATGATCGAGCGCATGCCTCTGGAGCAGGCGGGCCTGGCCGTCTCCCGCCTCCGCTCCGCCGCGCCGCGCTTCCGCGTCGTGCTGGACACGACCGACGGCAGGCCCTCATAGGCGTTACACGCGGGACAAGGGCGTATTGTCCTGTTATGGGCACTTGGTGAGGTTCGCGGTCTAGGCACTGCGCGGAGGTCCCGATGAGCGTGCCTGACGACAACTCTGCCGGAAACGAGCCGCTGGACGAGGAACTGGCCGCCGCGGTGCTCCGCACCGGCGCCTCCGGTGGAGGCGTCTACCTGCTCGCCGAAGGGGAGCCGGTGCTGGTGCTGGTGGCGGTGTGCGGCGCGCTGGCCGAGCTCGCGCTTCCCTATCGGCGCCTGCCCCTGACCACCCGCGCCCCGATCACCGACGCGGTGCAGCAGGGCCGCCTGGTGTGGGTGGGCCGCCAGGAGGACCTCGTCCGCTGCTACCCCCACCTGACCATCTCCCCTCCGTACCAGCTCTCGATCGCGGCTTCTCCCCTCGCCGGCAGCCGGAACGGCTGGGGCGCGCTGCTGCTGATCTGGCTGGACGGCCACCCGCCGCGGATCACCCTCCGCGAACGCGGAACCGTCACCTCCAGCGCCCGGCGCCTGGCCCGCGTGCTGGACGACGCGGCCCAACCTCCCGGCGTCCCCCAGCAGCCCCGCATCGTCCCCCTGCGCCGGGTGCCCCCGGTGCAGTCGGGGCTGGTCGCCGTCGACTTCGCCCAGCGTCTACCCGGCGGCCTCGCCATGGATCTGGAGGGCCGCATCACCTTCGTGACCGACCGCGCGGCCGAACTGCTGGGCCGCGCTCCCGACCAGCTGCTCGGCATGCTGCCGTGGCAGTCGCTGCCCTGGCTGGACGACCCCGCCTACGAGGACCACTACCGCACCGCGGTCGTCACCCGGCGCCCGGTCTCGTACGGTGTGCTGCGTCCCCCCGACCAGTGGCTGACCGTCCAGCTCTACCCCGACGCCTCGGGCATCAGCGCGCTCATCAGCCCCGCCGACTCCGACCAGGCCCTGCCCGAGCTGCCCGCCGTGTCGTCGCGCACCACCCCGCCGACCGCCGTCACCGGGGTGGGACGCCTGTACCAGCTGGTCCATCTGGCGGCGGCGTTCACCGAGACCGTCGGCGTCCAGGACGTCGCCGAGGTGATCGCCGGCCAGGTCCTGCCCGCCTTCGGCGCCGACGGCATGGTCCTGACCGCCCCCGACGCCGGCCGGCTGAAGATCGTCGCTCACCGCGGCTACGACGAGGCGCGCATCCGCATCCTGGACGGCCAGCGCCTGGACACCGATCTCACCCCCGTCGGCCGCGTCCTCGCCAGCGGGGTGCCCGCCTTCTTCTCCGAACCCGGGGAGATCGTGCCGACCTACCCCAAGGCCCCCGCGATCAGCGGCAAGCAGGCCTGGGCGTTCCTGCCGCTGATCACCTCCGGCCGCGCCGTGGGCTGCTGCGTCATCTCCTACCGCCACCCCCATGCCTTCACCGCCGACGAACGCGCCGTCCTCACCTCGCTGGCCGGCCTCATCGGCCAGGCGCTCGACCGCGCGCGCATGTACGACGCCAAGCACGCGCTCGCCCACAGCCTCCAGCAGGCCCTTCTCCCGCACGCGCTGCCCGCCGTCCCCGGCCTGGCCGCCGCGGCCCGCTACCTGCCCGCCTCCCACGGCATGGACGTCGGCGGCGACTTCTACGACCTCATCCGCCTGGACGACACCACCGCCGCCGCCGTCATGGGGGACGTCCAGGGGCACAGCATCACCGCCGCCGCGCTCATGGGGCAGGTCCGCATCGCCGTCCACTCCCACGCCACCGCGGGCGCCTCGCCCGAGCAGGTGCTCGCCCTCACCAACCGGGTGCTGGCCGACTTCGAGACCGACCTGTTCGTCTCCTGCGTGTACGTCCACCTCGACCTGGCCCGCCACCGCGCCCGCGCCGCCAGCGCGGGACACCTGCCGCCCCTCCTCCGCCGGCCCGACGGACGCACCGAGGTCGTCGAACTCCCTCCCGGCCTGCTGATGGGCATCGACCCCGCGGCCCGCTACGAAAGCGTCGAGATCCCCCTGCCCCCGGGGGCGCTGCTCGCCCTGTTCACCGACGGCCTCGTCGAGGCCCCCGGCACCGACCTCGCCGACAACATCACCCGCCTGGCCACCTGGCTCCGCGACACTCAGGACCAGGACGTCGACACCCTCGCCGACACCCTGTTGGGCCACGCCGCCCAGTCCGCGGGCCGCGACGACGACATCGCCCTCCTGATGCTCAGAACCGATCCGCTCCCCCCGCCCCGGTGATCCGCTGAACCGGCGTCAGCACCCGTCGCGACCGCGCGCATCCTGGCCAACCTGCTCACCAACGCCACCCGGCACGGGCCTCACCATCGCGGCGGGTCAGGTTGCCGTCCTGGGCGCCCCGGGCTGGCCGTACCGGCCCGCCGCGCGCGGGGGAGGTGAGGGAGTCTCAACGCCGCCCACGGCCAGGGGTCGGGGGCGGGCACAGCGCGTCGTCGATCAGCTTGCTCATGGCCCGTTCCACGCGCAGGACGTCGTCCGTGGAATCGGCGAACACGCCCGACAACGAGACGGTGACGCTGCGCCGGCCGTCGGCGGTCACGGCGGCGGCGCTGATCCAGCCGGAGTCACCGCCTTCATGGCCCCAGTAGGCGCCGCCGCACGACAGCGGGCGTGCGAAAAGCCCGAGGCCGTCACGGGCCCCCGGCATGAACGGTTCGAACTCCTTGCCGACCGGGATGGTCTGTTTCATCCGCGCCAGCTGTGCCGGGGGCAGGAGCCGGCCGCCGAGCAGGGCGCGGAAGAACCGGTTGAGATCGGCGGTGGTGGAGACGAGCCCGGCCTCTCCGTTCGTGCCCGAGCCGACCTGTTCGGTGACGTCAACGGGTTGTTCGCCGGGTTTGAAGCTCTGATACGTCCTGGCGTGCGGCTGGGGCAGTTCGGGGGAGGTGCCCGGCCAGAAGGTGTGACGGAGACCGAGCGGCCGGACGATCCGATCCCGTACCTCCTGATGCCAGGGGTGTCCGGTGACCCGCTCGATGATCATGCCGAGCAGGACGTAGCCGGTGTTGGAGTAGCTCCACTTCTTGCCGGGCCGGAAGTCCGGCCGGTGGCGCATCGCCCGGGCGACGATCTGCTCCGGGGTGTAGGCGTCGTACCGGTGCCGGTGGAAGGCCCGCGCCGAGGTGAAGTCGGGGTAGTCGTCGTGGATGCCGCCGGTGTGCTGGAGCAGCTGGCGGATGGTGATCGCGCGGCCGTCGTTGCCGTTTCCCGACACCACGCCGGGCAGCCATCGCTCGACCGTGTCGTCCAGCGAGAGCCCGCCGTCGGCGGCCAGTCGCAGGATCACGGTGGCCACGAAGGTCTTGGTGACGCTGGCGATCCGGAAGTAGCCGTTCCGAGGGACCGGCCGCCGGCTCGTCAGGTCGGCGACGCCGCTGGTGGCGGTGAGGCTCCTGCCGTCGCCGGTGACCACACGGGCCTGGACGCCCGTCACGCCGAGTGCGGTGATCGCGCCGGCGTCGCGCCGGAGCCGGGCCTGGTCGTCGTGCTGCCGGGCGGCCATCGCGCCCGGCACGCTCGCGCAGAGGGTTCCGGTCACGACGGCGGCCAGGGCAAGGCCTCGCCGGATGGATCGGCCGCGCCGCCGTGGTGAACGAACCGGTGAACTCGTCATGGACGTTGACGCTAGGTCCGGCGAGGGAGGCGGACGATACACCTCACTGGTGAGAAAAAGGGGTAGCAGGCTGTAGTGCCAGGCTCGGTCGCGATGGCTCAGACTGGTGCGGATGAACCAGCACGGGACCAGTCGGCTTTCGGCGATGTGGCACGGTCTGGGCTATCTGCTGGGAAGCCTGTTCACCGCCGCGGTAGCCCTGATCGCGCTGCCCGTGCTCATCGTCCCGACGATCGCGCGGGCCTGGGCGTCCTGGCATCGTCGCCGCGCCGGCCGGTTGCTGCTTTCTCCGCGTTCCGGTCCCGTTCCTGTCGGTACGTGGCGTGTCCTCGGGTGGCTGGGCGCCTCCATCGTGACCGGTCTGGCGTTCGGGCTCGTCGCGGTGCTGTGCGCCGGCAACACCGTGGCCACGGCCGTCACGGTGCCCTTGTGGTGGGCGTTGCCCGCCGGCACCCCCGCGGGCGGCTTCGCCGCCGGTGTCCCGCTGTCCGGATGGGGCACGGCGTTGACCTTGGGGACCGTACAGATCGTCGTCTTCGCGGCCCTGACCTACTGGCTGGTTCCCCTGCTGGCGCGTCTGCACGCCCGGATCTGTGTCACGTTGCTAACCCCCTCGGCCGCCGAGCAGTTGGCGCAGCGGGTGGAGACCCTGACCGAGACGCGGGCCGGCGCCATGAACGCGCACGGCGCGGAACTCCGCCGGATCGAACGTGACCTGCACGACGGCACCCAGGCCCGGCTGGTGGCCATCGCGATGCGGCTGGGCGCGGCCCGTGAGCTGCTGGGCGAGGACCCCCACATGGTGGACAGACTCCTGCGGGAAGCGCACGAGGGCGCCGAGGAGGCCATGACGGAGCTTCGTGCGGTGATCCGGACGATCTACCCGCCGATCCTCGCCGATCGCGGCCTCGCCGGGGCGCTGACCGCCCTGGGGGCCCGATCGGCGATCGACACCGCCCTCGACATCGGCGACCTCGGCACGATCCCTGCCGCGGTCGAGGCCGTGGCCTACTTCACGATCGCCGAGACGCTCACCAACGCCGCCAAGCACAGCCACGCCACCCGGACCACCGTCCGCGTCGCGCGTGACGGTGACCGGCTGTCGATCGAGGTCGCCGACGACGGGATCGGCGGCGCCGACGAGACGCTGGGCACCGGCATCGCCGGGATCCGCCACCGGGTCCTGGCGCTCGACGGCGCCGTCCGCGTGCACAGCCCCGCCGGCGGCCCGACCACGATCACTGTGAGCGTGCCGTGCGCGTCGTGATCGCCGAGGACAACGTCCTGCTGTCCAGTGGGCTGGAACTCCTGCTGACCGCCAGGGGCTTCGACGTCGTCGCGATCACCCAGGACGCCCCCGGCTTCGTCACCGCCGTCGCCGAACACCACCCGGACGTCACCATCGTCGACGTACGGCTACCTCCGACCTTCCGCGACGAGGGGATCCACGCCGCGCTCCACGCCCGCCGCCGGCACCCCGGCCTGCCCGTGCTCGTGCTCTCCCAGTACGTCGAGCAGCAGTACGCCGGCGAGCTGATCTCCGACGGACGCGGCGGCGTCGGGTACCTCCTCAAGGACCGGGTGAGCCGGGTGAGCGAGTTCGTCGACGCACTACGGCGGGTGGCCGACGGCGGCACCGTCATGGACCCCGAGGTGATCGCGCAACTCCTGACCCGTCACGCCCACGACCCGATCGCCGACCTCACTCCCCGCGAACGCCAGGTGCTCGCCCTGATGGCCGAGGGTAAGGACAACAGCACGATCGCGGCCCGGCTCGTCATCACCGAGAACGCCGTCCACAAGCACATCGGCAACATCTTCGCCAAGCTCGGCCTCTCCCCGGACGACAGCGGCCACCGCCGCGTCCTCGCCGTCCTCAAGTACCTCAGCAGCCAGTGAAGACGCCCGGTTGACGAGCCCGGCAGCGTCAGGAGAGGGCGGAGGGCGCGGTTCGCGTCGCGCCGGCAGGGGAGTGCTGCGCGGCGTGGTCGCTGCGGTCGATGTGGTCGGCGTGGAACAGGCCTTCGGCCAGCAGTCGGCGCACGTGCTCGTCGGCGGCGCTGTAGTAGACGAAGGTCCCTTCGCGCCGGCCCTTGACCAGGCCGGCCAGGCGCAGTTTGGCCAGGTGCTGGCTGACGGCGGTCGGTGCGGCGCCCGCGAGCTCGGCCAGGCAGGCCACCGATGACTCGCCCTGGAGCAGCGCCCACAAGATCTTGATGCGGGTGGGGTCGGACAGCAGCCGGAACGACTCGGCGGCCAGGTGCACCTGTTCCTCGTTCGGCATCTCGAAGTCGGGCAGCGAGGTGTGCATGCCGTCAGGATAGCCCAGAGCCTCACTGCTTGCCTGCCTGCGTGTATGCGCATATATGCTGTGATGGTGATGGCAGACCTGACGACCCGTCCCACCCCCGCGACCGCGACCGCGGCCCCACCCGGCCGCCCGGCGGCGTGGTGGCGTTCGGGACCGGGATCGCTGCCCGAGGTGCGCTGGGCGATCACGGCCACGGTCCTGTTCGCCGCCGCCGGCGTCTGCCAGCTGGCCGGAGCCCCTTCCTGGCTGTGGTGGGGTCTGTACCTGGCCTGCTACGCCGCCGGCGGCTGGGAACCGGGCCTGGCCGGACTGCGGGCACTACGCGAGCGGACGCTGGACGTCGACCTGCTCATGGTCGTCGCCGCGATCGGCGCCGCCGCGATCGGGCAGGTCTTCGACGGCGCCCTGCTGATCGTCATCTTCGCCACCTCCGGGGCGCTGGAGGCGGTCGCGACCAAACGCACCGCCGACTCGGTGCGCAGCCTGCTCGACCTGGCCCCCGAGCGCGCCACCAGGCTGGATCCGGCAGGGCAGGAAGAGGTCGTCGAGACCACCGAGCTGGCTGTCGGCGACGTCATCGTGGTACGGCCCGGAGAGCGCGTCGGCGCCGACGGCCAGGTGATCGCCGGGTCCGGCGACGTCGACCAGTCGACCATCACCGGCGAGAGCCTCCCGGTGGACAAGCAGGTCGGGGACGAGGTGTTCGCCGGCACCGTCAACGGCGCCGGGGTGCTGCGGGTACGGGTGGACCGCCCGGCCGGCGAGACGGTGATCGCCCGGATCGTGGCCATGGTCGAGCAGGCCAGCGCCACCAAGGCACGCACCCAGCTGTTCATCGAGAAGGTCGAGCGGCGCTACTCGGTGGTCATGGTCGCCGCCACCGTCGCGCTGTTCGCGATCCCGCTCGCACTGGGACAGAACCTGCAGGACAGCCTGCTCCGCGCCATGACGTTCATGATCGTCGCCTCACCGTGCGCGGTGGTGCTGGCCACCATGCCGCCGCTGCTGGCGGCCATCGCCACCGCCGGCCGTCACGGCGTGCTGATCAAGTCCGCCGTCGTCATGGAACAGCTCGCCGGCATCACCCAGGTGGCCTTCGACAAGACCGGCACCCTCACCGAGGGCCGCCCCCACCTGACCCACCTCCACGCGCTGCCCGGCAGCGGCCTCAGCGACCATCAGCTGCTCGCGCTCGCCGCCGCGGCCGAGGACGGCTCGGAACACCCGCTCGGCCGCGCCGTCGTCGCCGCAGCCCGCGACAGGGACCTGCGCCTGCCCGCGGCCACGCGGTTCGCCTCGCTGCCAGGACAGGGTGTGCGCGCCCACGTCGCCGGACACCTGGTCGAGATCGGCAGCCCCGCCCACCTGCTGTCCGAGCCGGCGCCCGGCGCCGGTCCGGCCCGCACCCCGGTGGCCGAGCTCGCCGGCCCGGCCCGCACCCCGGTGGCCGAGCTCGCCGGCCCGGCCCGCACCCCGGTGGCCGAGCTCGCCGGCCCGGCCCGCACCCCGGTGGCCGAGCTCGCCGGCCCGGCCCGCACCCCGGTGGCCGAGCTCGAAGACGGCGGGCACACCGCGGTGGTGATGCTGCTGGACGGCCGCCCGGCCGCGGTGCTGGCCCTGGCCGACCGCATCCGGCCCGAGGCGGCGGAGGCCGTGGCCCGCCTGACCGCCCTCACGCACGCCGCACCGGTGCTGCTGACCGGCGACAACCCGCGCGCCGCCGCCCGCCTGGCCGCCCAGACCGGCATCACCGACGTCCGCGCCGGCCTGCTTCCTCAGGACAAGGTCGCCGCCATACGCGAACTCCAGCAGGAGGGGGCGCGGGTGGCGCTGGTCGGCGACGGCGTCAACGACGCCCCTGCGCTGGCCACCGCGCACACCGGCGTCGCGATGGGCCGCACAGGCGCCGACCTCACCCTGGACGCCGCCGACGCCGTCATCACCCGCGACGAACTGGCCACCGTGCCCACGGTGATCGCCTTGGCCCGTCGGGCCCGCCGCCTGGTGATGGCCAACCTGGCCATCGCCGCGACCTTCATCGTCGTGCTGGTGGCCTGGGACCTGCTCGGAGAGCTACCGCTGCCGCTCGGCGTGGCCGGGCACGAGGGCTCCACGGTCATCGTCGGCCTCAACGGGCTCCGCCTGCTGCGCACCGCTGCCTGGCGGCGCGCCTCCACCCCCACCCCGCCCGGTGCCGGACCGGCATGACGTCCCGGCGGCCGCCTGCCACGAGGTGACGTGCTCAGCACTGAGCTCGACGTCTCCCACACCGCTCATCGTCGCCTCGCGCCGGCAGTGGCGGTTTCACCGGGCGTCGAGGGCAGGCCCTCACCTCTCCCGGCTCCTGTAGGTGGCCCGCAGGTCGATCAGCTTCTCCCTGGCCACCTCGTCCACGGCCCGGCGCTGATCCGGGTCCTCCTCCCGCGGCGGCTGACACCCGGTGGCACATGAAGGGCGCCACGACCCTCGACGGGCACGGAGAACGTCCGGGTGCCGCCACGGCACAACTCCTTGGCGATGCGCTCGCCGTCCGCGTACTCGCGCAGCCGATCCCTGCCCAGGTCCCGGCGGGACAACGAGCCCCGCCGCGCCTGCTCGGCGTAGTAGCGGTCGATCAGCGGATCCTTGAACCGCCCCGCACGCTCCCGCGGCGGAGTTCCAGCCCGAACGTGTTGTACTCGACGTGGACCTCGTCGTCGAGCCTCCGCAGCAACTGTGCCATTTCAACGCCTTCGCCTCGTCAGTGATCACCCCGGCTCGGCGGAGTATGGCCCACCACACTGACAATCCGAGCCGGACGCATCCCAGGCCGGCCGCTCGCCACGACAAGACCGCGCCCACCGCGCTGTCACTCCTGCTGTGATGAACCTGATCAAGGAGTTTCGCCGGGTCCTCTTCGCCGCGGGTGGCGGTTTCCGTTCGTTCGCATGGTGCATTCGCGCCTCCACCAAGTCCGTGATATGAGCCACCAACGCGGATTTGCGTAATGAGAATGACGCGAAGTCCGGCTCGGCCACGGCGGTTCCGGCGGAAGCTTGCCTGCCTTTCTTACGCTGAGAAAACGTCAGCGAGTCACGGTCCAGTCACTGAAGAGCTGCATCCGCGTGCGACGACAAGCAGATATGACAAAGAAGATCAAGACTTGCCGGATTATCGGCGATAAGTAAATATCACCGTGGGCGGGAAAGCCTGGAACGCCCCCGCCCACGGCACATCCGTAGATGCGACGGAAAGGATACTATGCGTATACGCATGCGCGCGGCCCTGCTCGGAGGTCTGGCCTCGGCCGCCATGGCGGGAGGTCTTCTGATCGCCCCCGCCGCTCACGCGGACTGGAACGGCTACTGCGACATCCAGCACTACAACGGCGGCGGAAGAGGGTACGCCACCGGTTGGTGCGACGGAACGGGCCCGCAGAAGTACCAGGTCGCCGTGAAATGCGCCGATGGCGCCTGGCGCTACAGCTCGGGCGCCAAGGCGTTCGGCGACCGCAGCGGGCTCACCGCCTACTGCCCGGCCGGCATGAAGGCCAACGCTCACAGTATGCGCAGGGCCTAGCCTGAGGCTGGGTGTGCCGGAGGCGATGTCTCTGGCACACCCGGCCTTTCCTTGCTGCGATGACAGTGCATTGTGCGATAGTCCCACAATGAGGGTGGATGCCGTGGCATTATTCATGCCATGCCTTCACGCCGCCCTCTCGAACGCTTGCCCCACAGATACTTGTTAGGAGCACTCACAGCGATCGCGTTCGCAGCGTATTCGACACTCGGATTAGTGGAGTTCTATACGTTCCGGACTGGGATCTACGACCTCGTCATATTCGATCAGGGCGTCCGAGGGTACGCGAATTTCGACGCTCCCCTTTCGTTCGTGAAGGGCAACTGGCAGGAACTCGGTTCGGCGTTCAGTCTGCTCGGCGACCACTTCTCACCGATCCTCGCGTCGCTGGCGCCGCTCTACTGGATCCACGACGGCCCGGAGACGCTCATCGTGGCGCAGGCCGCCCTCTTCTCCGCCGCGGCGGTGCCCTTCTGGGTGTACGTCAGGCGTGCGCTCGGCGCCGGGGCCGCGTATCCAGTGGCGATCGCCTACGTCCTGTCATGGCCCATCGCTGAGGCGGTGAACTTCCATTTCCATGAGTACGCCTTCGTGCCCCTGATCACCGCGGTGCTGTTCGAGCGGATCCAGGCGGGGCGGCGCTGGCACGCGCTGGCGGCGGCCGGCGCGCTGCTCCTGGTCAAGGAGGATATGGCGATCTTCGTCATCGGCCTCGGCGCGGGTCTGCTGTTCCTCCCGGAGTGGCGTCGCGTCGGCGCCGGAGTGCTTGCCGGCGGGGCCGGTTACCTCTGCCTGGCCACCTATGTGATCATGCCGGCGTTCGGGTCCGATCCAGGCCGGTACTGGTACTACACCGGCTGGGGCGACGGCCCCGGCGAGGCGATCAGGGGCCTGGTGTCACGGCCGCTGGACATCCTGCGCGTTCTCGCCACCCCCGACACGAAACTCTGGACGCTCCTGCTGCTCTTCGCCCCGCTGTGTTTTCTGCCGCTGCTGTCGCCGTACGTTCTGGCACCGCTGGCGTTGCTGGCGGAGCGCATGCTCGCCACCGACCCCGGCGCCGCCGGCTGGTGGGGGACCCGCTACCACTACAACGCCGCAATCGTCATGGCACTCTTCTGCGCCGCGGTTGACGGCGCTGTACGACTTCGCCGGGCGACGCAAGGGCGGCAACTGCCGCGACTCCTCCCATCCCGGACCATCGTCGCGGCGGTTACGGTGGTCACGGCGGTGAGCATCGTGCCGTTCTTCGCCCTCGGCAAGCTGCTCACACCAAGCTGGTACACGGCAGGACCCCGATCCGCCGCGGCCGCGGAGGCCATGCGCCGGATTCCGGACGGCGTCCTCGTCGAAGCAGCCAACGCCGTCGGCCCGAACATGTCGGCCCGGACCAAGGTCGTGGCCTGGGCCGCGAAGACGGCGGCACGGCCCGAGCGGGCCCCGTGGATCCTGGCCGACCTCCAAGGCAGACAACCACACTTCGCCTCACTCCAGGCCCAAGCCGAGGACGTCGAGTCGTTGCTGCGACGCGGATATCGTGAAGTCTTCTCACGAGAGGGCTATCACGTCCTCTTCGATCCGGCGTCACCCCTCTCCACTCCTCCAGCCAACAGGTGAAGCCGGGGTTTCCGCGGCCGAGCACCGTCCCCGCGGCCCGACGTCCCCCAGAACCAAGCAGTGTCGTGAACGACAGGCCAACAGGAACGCCGGCCCGGTCAGCCGCGGGCCGTTGCACACGCGGCTGCACCGGGCGCGGCTCGTCGACGGGCGCTAGCTCCACGTCCCTCGACCACCGCGAACAAGCCCGACATGACGGCGGCCACTCCGGCGGCGGCGAGGTCGACAGGCGGGCCGGCCTAGCCGTACTGACCAGGCAGGGGGGGTGACGGTCGCTGATCTCACCGGCCAGGAGGCCCGCGCTGAAGTAGTGACCGTTGCGGCGTTCGCAGCCGCTGACCGTGCCGTAGCCGGCCGCCGGCACCCGCGCGTGCATCAGCGACAGCATGGCGATCGATGCGGCACGCCGATTGAACAGGCGAGGCGGCCATGTTCGCCTGGCTGGAGGGTCAGCTGCCCCGGATGGCTCGCTGGTAGGCGCGGAGAGCGTCGGGGTCGTCGATGCTGCCGTGGTGGTGATACTGGCGCCAGTGACCTTCCTCGTAGCGGAAGTACCGGCTGGTGCGGATCTCAAGAGGGGTCTCGATGCCGTCGGCAGTGGTGTAGCTGCCGATTTCCCGTCCGGCGAACACGGCATGCCGATCACCCAGGTAGGCGACCACGTCGCCGAAGGTGACCTGAACCGTTACGGAGCCGCTGAAGATCTTCGCGTAGAGATCGGAGATCGCGTCTCCACCCCGCAGGATGCCGCCGACCGGATTGTTGAGCTGCGCAAGGGGGTGCGCGGACCAGTCGGCGCGGAGTGTGTCGAGGTCGCGGTTGTTGAGGCTGTAGTAGAACGTTTCCAACGCGGCCTCGGCGCCCTCGCCGGATGGATCGCCGGTCTCGGACAGACGATTCCGGGACGAGCTCGGGCCGAAGGAGATGCCAGTCTTCTCGATCACGATGCCATCAACTCCGATGCTCACCGGATGATTCCTCGTACGCACCGACAGTTGCGGCCGGGATGGGCGAATAGGCATGAATCTGCCGGGGGCGGAAAGCAAGAATCCCGCCCTGCGACCTGCACAGCTGAGCTGCCCCGCCGACGTGGTCGGCCTGACCGCCGGTGCGGTCGCGGACCGCGGGCTCGAAGCCGCCGCCGGGCTTGCCGAGGAAGACCGACACCGAGAAGCCAAGGAGGAAGTTGCTGACCGGGACCGTTGAGGCGCCCGCCATGGCACGGCAGGCGGCAACGGCCGAGACGAACCTGGAAGGTGACATCCGTCCTCCCTCAGTTTGCCCCGGGCACGGCCTCGACTCTTCCGCCCGGCCCGTTGAGCATCAGGTACGGTCTCCGGTTCCAGGGATGATCAGGCCGGTCTCGTACGCGACGACCACGGCTTGGGCGCGGCTGGACAGCTTCAGCTTGGTCATGAGGCGGCCCAGGTGGGATTTGACGGTGGCCGGGGCGATGTTCAGGCGGGTGGCGATCTGCTGGTTGGCCAGGCCCTGGCCGACCAGGTGGAGCACGGCGGTTTCCTGGCTGGTGAGCTGGGCGAGCTCTTCGGGCCGGCGCCGGTTGGGTTCGGGCGCGGTGACGAAGTGGTGGACCAGGCGTCGGGTGACGCTGGGCGCCAGCAGCACCTCGCCGCGGGCGACCGTGGCGATCGCGGCCAGCATCTGGTCGGCGGGGGTGTCTTTGAGCAGGAATCCCGAGGCGCCGGCGCGCAGGGCGGCGAAGACGTGTTCGTCCAGGTCGAAGGTGGTCAGGATGAGGATCTTCGGTGCCGGGCCGGCGGCGTGGGCGAGGATGTGGCGGGTGGCGGCGACGCCGTCCAGGTTGGGCATGCGGATGTCCATCAAGATGACATCCGGGGCGGTCGCCTCGGCCCGGGCGATGGCTTCGTGGCCGTCGGCGGCCTCGCCGACGACCGTGAGACCGGCATCGGTGCGGAGGAGGGCGACCAGGCCCGCGCGGACCAGGGCCTGGTCGTCGACGACCAGGACGCGGATGGTCCCGCGATCGGTGTCGGGGCCGGTCATCGGGGCACCTCCAGTCGCGGTGCGCTCTGCTGCGGGTGGGGCGTGGCGAGGACGGGCTCGGCGAGCGGGGAGGCGGGCAGGTGTGCGGTCACGGTGAAGCCGCCGTCCTCGCGTGGGCCGGCGGTGAGGGCGCCACCGTAGAGGGTGGCTCGTTCGCGCATGCCGATCAGGCCGTGCCCATCGGCGCTGTGTCCGGTGATGGCCGGGCCGTCGTCGCTGACCTGCAGCGTGACCGCGGCGGGGTGGTAGGTCAGGGTAAGGGTCACGTCGGCGTGTGGGGCGTGTTTGAGCACGTTGGTCAGTGATTCCTGAGCGATGCGGTACAGGCATCGGTCCACGCCGGATGGCAGCGGGCGTACCTGACCGGAGGTTTCCCGCCGGATCGACAGGCCCGACAGGCGGGAGCGCTCCAGCAGCGTGTCCAGCTGAGCCAGCCCCGGCTGGGGGGCGTAGGAGTCCTCACCGGTGTCGGACGTGAGGCGCAGGACCGACAGCATGTTCCGGAGTTCGGCCAGCGCCTCGCGGGTGGTGGCGGCGATCGAGGAGAAGGCTTCGCGTGCGGTGTCGGGCTCGGTGTCGATCAGGCGGCCGCCGGCACCGGACTGGATCGAGACGACCGACAGGTGATGGGCGACCACGTCGTGCAGCTCCCTGGCGATTCGCACGCGTTCTTCGGCGACCGCTCGCAGGGCTTTCTCCTCGCGTTCGATCTCCAGGTGGCGGGCGTGCTCGATCAGGTCCTGGTGGCGCAGGCGGCGGCTGCGCACCCCCTCCCCGATGGCCCAGGCCGCGCCGAGCTGAAGCACGTTCTCGACCAGGCTTTTGACGATCGCGAAGGTCAGCCCGGACCGGATGAGGTCGGGAACGAGGATGCCCGCCATCAACACCAGGGCCAGGACGCCGTCGCGGTGGCCCTCCCGGCGGTAGGCCGCGACGGTGTAGAGGCTGACCAGCACCGGCGGGGCCTGGAATCCGTTGGGGTAGTCGGCCAGGCTGCAGCCGATCAGGCCTACGGTGATCACCGCAAGGACAGGGACGGGGTGGCGCCTGCGCAGCACCAGCGGCGCGGTGGTGAGCACCGCCAGCAGGTACGCCAGCACGACCGGGTTGTGGGCGGACAAGGCGGCCTGCGTCACCGCCAGCGCGGTCAACACACCGGCCAGCATGCTGTCGGCGACCATCACCGGCAAGCCGCGCCACCAGCGGCCCCATCGCCGCACCATGTTCATCAGATGAAGATAGCCGCCGGCGTGGCCCGCTTTGTCCTCCTTTGGGAGGAGTCGTCGTTGGGGCAGCGGTCGCAGAAAAGCGGGCGGCTGGTGTGCCGGTGGCAAGGCCCGGATCGGCTTTCCGCAGGATGTCCAGGGGCTGCTCACGACCCTAGCGTTGGATACAGCCAGTGATCAATGATCAACAGGGGGACACCCTTGGGCCCGGACACATCACTGCCGGAGCGCCGGAAGCCGACGCGCGCCGGATCCGCTGGAAACAACCCCTTCACCAAGGAATGACGCATGCTCCTCATCAAGCGTGGAACGGCCGCCGCGGTAGCGCTCACGGCCGGAATCGGATTGGGCGCCGCCGCACCGGCGCAGGCGGCCACACCCCTGGACCGCTTCCACCATCAGACGATCACCTGGGGCGCCTGCGCGACCGGACCCGGCGATCAGATGGGCGAACAGCTGGACACCGCCGGTGCTCAATGCGCCACCGTCCTGGTCCCGATGGACTACCGCAGGCCGGAGGGGCGGACCCTCTCCATCGCGCTCTCCCGGATCAAGGCCGCCGATGCCTCGCGGCGCCGCGGCGTCCTGCTGCTCAACCCCGGCGGGCCGGGAGGCTCCGGCCTCTCGATGACGCTCCTGGGCACGCAGATTCCCGAGGTCGCGGCCCGTTACGACCTGGTGGGCATGGACCCCCGATTCGTCGGACGCAGCACACCGATCAGCTGCCGGTGGCAGACCGACACCTTCCTCCGCTCGGCGGGACCCGACCGGCGTACCTTCGACAAGGGCGTACGTCTCGCCAGAGAGTTGGCGGCGGGCTGCGCCAAGGGCAATCTCCAGGCCCTGCCGTACGCCACGACCAGGAACACCGCACGCGACATGGACGTGATCCGGGCCGCGCTCGGCGAGCAGAAGCTGTCCTACCTCGGCTACTCCTACGGCACCTACCTGGGCGCGACCTACCTGCAGATGTTCGGCTCGCGGGCCGACCGGGTCGTGCTCGACAGCGCCGTCGACCCGCAGGTGTACGGTCCGCGCATGTTCTCGCGTGCCGCCCCCGCGATGGACGCCGCGCTACGGCGCTGGGCGTCCTGGGCCGCATCACATGACAAGGAGTACGGGCTGGGCGGCACACGTGACGCGGTCCTGGCGACCGTAGAGAAGAT
Source organism: Nonomuraea pusilla (assembly GCF_900109355.1). GTDB lineage: Bacteria > Actinomycetota > Actinomycetes > Streptosporangiales > Streptosporangiaceae > Nonomuraea > Nonomuraea pusilla. The sequence goes on along the minus strand of NZ_FOBF01000020.1, from coordinate 164,300 downwards.
CAACCGGCATCCCGTGAAGATCGGCGGATACCACGTCGATGCCCAGGTGGTGCCGTACTGGCTGTTCGTACGCCTCTACAGCGACAGCCCGCAGTCCTATGCCACCCTTGCCGAGGAGGCGCGGGCGCTGAGCCGTGCCGGCGAAACACCGCCGCCCGCCTCGCTGAAGGAACTCCTCGACGGCCTGTTCACCGGTGCCGGAGAGGCCTCGGACCGGGCCGGCACGGCGATCCTGTGCGGTGACCGGGCCGCGCCCCGCGACCCGGAGACCTACTACCGCGACATCCAGCGGCACCGCACCGCCGAACCACTGTTCGGACCGCTCGCCCGCAACATCACCCCGTGCGCGTTCTGGCCGGTCAAGCCGCTTGAAGAGCCCACCAGGATCGGCAACTCCGTACCGGCGTTGATCGTCGGCGCGGCCGGCGACCCCGCGACGCCCTACCCGGGTCAGCAGGCCATGCACCGGGCGCTGACCGGCTCCCGCATGATCACACTGAACGGCGCCTACCGCCACGGCGTCTACATCGCAGACGGGAACACCTGCGTCGACACCAAGGTGACCCGCTACCTGGTCGACGGTGTCCTGCCCGGCAAGGACGTCACCTGCGGCCGCCCGGCCGCCTGACACGTTCGCCCCGCACCACCCGCGGGCCCGCAGGCGCGACCGGCACCGACCCCGAGGCCGCCTGCGGGCCCACGCTCGCCGGCGTGTGCGGAACCGGATGACCACGGGCTGCCCCGCGCGAGGTTCCCACCGGTCTCCAGGTACATCTGACCTGCGACAACTGTGAGAATCAAGGTCGTACTGCCTCAGATCAGGCCTGACCCGTGCGACAACCGGCCCCGTGTCCTGCCGTGGATCTGTCGGCCGGATCGGGGCGGTGCCGTATGCGCCGGTCCGTGGAGTGTGTCCCGATAGGGGCCTTGGCCTAGAAGGCACCGTCACAGTCCTGACCGCCCTCACCGGCCCGGCACTGGCCATCGCCCCCGACCCGGCACCTACGTCAGGCAGGCATCCAGGTGGTACGCCACGATCCTTCTCATGGGTGGCAAGCCCGTGAAGGTGCTCTCTGAGCGGCTCGGCCACGCCGGCCCCGCCATCACTCTCCGCGTCTACGCTCGTGTCATGCCCGGCAACCAGAGAGAGGCCGCCGACTGGTTCGCGGCCCTGGTCGAGAGTGCGTGATCTCGTGCTCGAACCGACAGATATCAGCGGAGTGTCACGGCTCGTTCTGTAGGCGGAAATGAAGATGCCCCGAGTCTGTGACCTGCACATTCTCAGGGCCTTCATGGTGTCCGAGGGGGGACTTGAACCCCCATGCCCTTAACGGGCACTAGCACCTCAAGCTAGCGCGTCTGCCTATTCCGCCACCCGGACGTGGTGCCTGGCGCGAGACCGTCATCTCGCGTCGGCTCAGTTAGGTTAGCAAACTCTCGGGGGTACGTCATACCGAGAATCGGTCCGGATCCTCTCGAGAGGGGAAACCGGGGTGTTCATGGGGCCGGCTGGGGGGCTTCGTGGGGCTGTGGGGCCGGGGTTGTGGGGGTTCGGGAGCGTTCGCCGGGACCGGGGTTGGGGAAATCGTGGGTCTCCGGTGAAAAGCCCTTGCGGCCACCTTGGGTGGTGCTACGGTTACGGACCGTTGACGGGTGGGTCCGCGGTCATCCTCATGCCTGAGGGTGGTTCTGGAGCTCTGGAGGTCACGTGACACGCACGATGGTGCAGCAGCCGAGGGCGATGGCCCTCGCTGTGCTCCGCGTGCCTGTGACCCCGTCCCGGCCGGGCGTGACCGGCGGCCGCGCGCATCGGATGGCGCGGTTCGCGGAGGCGGCCCGGCGGCTTCTCGTGCGGGCGTTCGCCACGGGCGGCCTGGTTGCCGCGGGGTGGCTGATCGCCGTCCTGTTCGGAGCGTTCACCGCCACGCCCGCAGCCGCGGACACCACCGCGGCCATGGGTACGGCGACGGAGACGGCCTCGGGTGCCGAGGTCGCGGTGTCCCGAGAGGTGGCCTCAGGCGCTGAGGTCGGGGCGTCCCAAGAGGTGGCCTCACGTGCTGAGGTCGCGGTGCCTGTCCGGGGGGCCTCGGGTGCCGAGGTCCCAGCGGATGCGAGCGTGACCCCGGGTGCCGGGGTCCCCGCGGCCGGGCAGGTGGACGGAGTCCGGGCGGGTGCGTCCTCGATGGGCTGGTTCCCGTCGCACCTCGACGTGCCCACGGCCGGCACCGACAACGCAGCCGCCATGGCCGGTCGTACGGTGAACGGCGTCAACAGCCAGCAGGATCCTGGCCTGCCGGCGCCTTCGAGCGCCGCCGAGATCCTGGACACCAACGGCTTGGTGCCCAGCGGCGGCAACGGCCCGTTCGGGCCTGGCATGGGAGACGTCACGCGGTCGCTGTTCGACCCACGTCTCCAGATCCGGCGCGCCCCGGTGGCGTGCGGGCTTCCCCTTGTCGTTCGCACGGCGGCGGACGACCCTTCCTTCTCACCTGACTGATCCCGCCCCAGGCACTCCGGTCTCACGGTGACCGGTGGCGAAGCGTGGCCTGAGCCCCTTCGCCGACGGGTGACACGTCAGTCATCGATTCGCGACTTCCGAGGTCTCCGCCGTGCGCGCGTACCAGGACCTCGCACGGCCTCGGGCTGCCCGCGAACTGTCAGGAAATTCCCCCAAAAGATCTATATAGGAGCACTCATCATGCGTACGTGGGCGAAGGCATCGGCCCCGGCGGCCCTGCTGGCGGTTGCCGTCATGTCGTTCGGCGGTGGCACCGCCCTGGCCGACACCTCCGGCGACGCCTCAGTCGGCGGCGGCAACCAGGTCAACCTGCCGATCACCCTGCCGATCGACATCAGCGGCAACTCCGTCGCCGCGGCCGGCAGCTCGCACGCCACCTCCGAGGGCGGCGCCTCAGCCGTCGACGCCGGCGGCTCCGGCGGCTCGAACAGGACGTCAGGCAACTCCAGCATCCTCGGCGGCAACCAGGTCGACGCGCCGGTCACCGCGCCGGTCAACGCCTGCGGCAACGCGATCTCGCTGTTCGGCCGCTCCGACGCCGGCTGCAAGGGCGGCGCGACGGCCCGCACCTCGGGGCACGGCGGCGCGGGCGGCAACCGTACGTCCGGCGACTCCAGCGTCCTCGGCGGCAACCAGGTCACGGCCCCCATCACGGCTCCGCTGAACGCCTGCGGCAACGCGGTGGCCATCTTCGGCGACGCGACGGCGGGCTGCAAGGGCGGCGCGTCGGCGCAGAGCTCCGGCAACGGCGGCGCGGGCGGCAACCGCACCTCGGGCCGCAGCTCGGTGCTGGGCGGCAACCAGATCCTCGCCCCGATCACCGCGCCGGTGAACATCTGCGGCAACGCCATCGCGGTGTTCGGACGGGCGTTCGCGAGCTGCAAGGGCGGCGCGTCGGCCGAGAGCCACGGCGGTTCCGGGCCGCGTTACATGCACGGCTCGTCCGGCAACGACACCGACGGCCGGTTCGGCGCGGGCAGCGGCAACCAGGTGGTCGCGCCGGTCAGCCTGCCGATCGAGGCCTGCGGCAACGGCTCCGCCCACTGCACGGGCGGCGCGTCCGCCGTCAACGGCGGCGGCGGGGCCGGTGGCAACCGTACGTCCGGGCAGAGCTCGGTTCTGGGCGGGAACCAGGTGGTGGCTCCGATCACCGCGCCGATCAACGTCTGCGGCAACTCGGCGGTGGTGCTCGGCCGCGCGTTCGCCGGGTGCAAGGGCGGGGCGACCGTGAAGAACAGCGGTCGCGGGGCCGGCGGCAACCGTACGTCCGGGCAGAGCTCGGTCCTGGGCGGGAACCAGGTGGTCGCGCCCATCACGGCGCCGATCAACGTGTGCGGCAACGCCGCCGCGGTGCTCGGGGCGTCCAAGGCCGGGTGCAAGGGCGGCGCCACGCCGGGCGGCGGGGTCGGCGCGGGCGGCAACCGTACGTCCGGGCAGGGCTCGGTCCTGGGCGGGAACCAGGTGGTGGCTCCGATCACCGCGCCGATCAACGTCTGCGGCAACGCCGCGGCCGTGCTCGGTGACGCGGCTGCCGGCTGCCTCGGCGGTTCGTCGGTCGGCGGGCCGGGCCACGGCGGCCACGGGGGTCACGGTGGGCACGGCGGGCACTACGGCCACGGGAAGGGCCACTTCTCCAAGGCCCAGGACTCCGGTGTGCTCCCCGCGCTGCCCGCGAACCTGCCGGTCGCCGGTGACCTGGGCCGCCAGGCGCAGTCCGCCGGGCTGACCTCGCTGCCCGTGGTCGGCGACGCGGCCAAGGGCCTCGGCCTGCCGATGATGCCGGCGCTGCCCGGCCTGCCCGGCGAGGCCGCTCGCCCCGTCCAGCCGTCCGCCAAGACCACCGGCGCGCTCGCGAAGACGGCGGGCAAGCGCGTCTCCCACGCGAGCCCCGCGTCGTCCTCGCCGCTCGCCCCCGCCACCCGGGCGGTGGCCGGCACGCCGGTCGGCGGCGCCGTGGCGGCCACGACGCGCACCCTGCCCACCGGCGACCTCGGCCTGATGAGCGCCGAGCAGCCCGAGGGCGTGACCGGAATGAACGGCAACTCCCTGCTGGCCCTGGCCGCGGGCGCGCTGCTCGCGATGTCGGCCACGCTGTTCGCCACCGCCCGCCGCTTCCGCGTCCGCAGGAAGTGAGCGCGCGTCCTGCTGTGACTGCTCGCAGTCCGCTGAGAGGCGGTGCGTGTCCCTCTGCGACTGCTCGCAGTCCGCAGGGAGCCGGTGCGCGTCCTGCTGTGACTGCTCGAATGTGATGAGCGGTCCGCGCTAGCCGCTTTGCCCGCTTCGGGGGCGTGGCCCGGAGCGGGCAAAGCCATCCCCGCCCTCCACCGCACGCGCCCCGCGCCCCTCGCGCGGGCATTGGCCGGCGTCGCGGTGCGAGGGCGTCGCGCGTCCACAGAGCTGGGCGTCCACAGAGCTGGGCGTCCACAGAGCTGGGCGTCCGCGGAACGGCGGGTCCCCAGAGGTCATGGGTCCGTGGAGGTCGCGGGTCCGCCGAGTCGGGTGTCCGCGGAGTGGCGGGTCCGCGGAGTCGCGGGGCCTCCGCGCGTCCACCGGCCGGGGCGGGTTCTGTGTCGTACGTCCGCAGGGCGGGTCGTCCGTCGCGCGTCTCCGAGGCGGCGGCTGGTCCCTCCAGCCGTGCGAAACCTCGCGGGCGTCAGCGGTGCCGAATCGTGCCGAAGATCACGTTCCCGTCCTGCCGGGCCGGGCGACGGCGAGCTCCGGCACCCGCGTGACAGGCGCGCACGGGCCGTCCCGTACGGTTCAGAGGGTGCTGCGTACGCGCATCACCTTGCGGCGAAGCCGCACGTGGCGGCTGCCGTCGGGGTGGACGCGGACCCTCGCCAGCTCCCACTGACCGTACTCTGCGTGCTCGGTCAGCAGCTGACGTGCTGCTTCGCGGGTGAGGTCGCGCGGAATGAAGATATCCATGTAGGAGTAGTCGAGCACAACGATTAGTCTCCAGGGTGAGTCAGGGCGCCATGCCGCTCGATGGGCCTTATTCTGCGTGCTTGTGGGTGGACCCGGAAGCTAGTGGGTAGCCCCGGGGGAAGGAAATTTCCGCGAGTCGGGTTACCTTTCAGATCTATGCCCGCTCCCGGCAGGGGGATTTGCAAGCGAACAGCGAGGATGGAAGCAGCGTGCCAGCCAAGAACGGCAGCGCCGGCGGAACGCGCCTGGTGATCGTGGAGTCGCCCGCCAAGGCGAAGACGATCGCCGGGTACCTCGGGCGCGGCTACATCGTCGAGTCCAGTATCGGTCACATCCGGGACCTCCCTGAGAAGGCCGATGACATCCCCGAGAAGTACAAGGGGGAGGCCTGGGCGCGCCTTGGCGTGAACGTGGAGCACGCGTTCGAGCCGCTGTACGTCGTCAACCCCGACAAGCGCACGCAGGTGAACAAGCTGCGCCAGCTGCTGAAGGACGCCGACGAGCTCTACCTCGCCACCGACGAGGACCGCGAGGGCGAGGCGATCGCCTGGCACCTGCGTGAGGTGCTCAAGCCGAAGGTGCCGGTGCACCGCATGGTCTTCCACGAGATCACCCCGCAGGCGATCCGCGACGCGGTGGCGAACCCGCGCGACCTGAACCTGCGCCTGGTCGACGCCCAGGAGACCCGCCGCATCCTCGACCGGCTCTACGGCTACGAGGTCAGCCCGGTGCTGTGGAAGAAGGTCAAGCCGCGGCTGTCGGCCGGGCGGGTGCAGTCGGTGGCGACGCGGCTGGTGGTGGAGCGCGAGCGGGAGCGCATGGCGTTCGTCCCCGCGCATTACTGGGACCTGTCGGCGCTGTTCGACACCGACAAGCCCGAGGAGCGGCCGCGCGACTTCACCGCGACGCTGACCGGGGTCGACGGCAGGCGGGTCGCGCAGGGCCGCGACTTCGCCAGCGACGGGCTGCTCAAGACGTCCGGGGTGCTGCACCTGTCGGAGGCGGCCGCCGGGGAGCTGGCCGGACGCCTCCAGGGGGTGTCGTTCGCGGTCAGGTCGGTGGAGCGCAAGCCGTACACGCGCAAGCCGTACGCGCCGTTCAGGACGACCACCCTGCAGCAGGAGGCCAGCAGGAAGCTGGGGTTCTCCGCGAAGTACACGATGCAGGTGGCGCAGCGCCTGTACGAGAACGGCTTCATCACCTACATGCGTACCGACAGCATCACGCTGTCGGAGACGGCGGTGGCGGCTGCGCGGTCGCAGGCGATCAAGCTGTACGGCGCCGCGTACGTCCCGGACAAGCCGCGCGTCTACGCCAGCAAGGTGAAGAGCGCGCAGGAGGCGCACGAGGCGATCCGCCCGTCGGGGGAGGAGTTCCGCACGCCTGGCGAGACCGGGCTGAGCGGTGACATGTTCCGCCTGTACGAGCTGATCTGGCAGCGCACGGTGTCGTCCCAGATGAAGGACGCCGTCGGTGAGTCGATCTCGGTGAAGGTGGGCGGCAGGTCGTCGGCGGGTGAGGACGTCGAGTTCGGCGCCTCGGGCCGGACGATCACGTTCTACGGCTTCCTGAAGGCGTACGTGGAGGGGGCCGACGACGACTCGGCCGACCGCGACGACTCGGAGAAGCGGCTGCCGAACCTCGCCGAGGGCGACCCGCTGAGCCTGGCGCGGCTCGACGTCGCCGGCCACTCGACGAAGCCGCCCGCGCGCTACACCGAGGCGTCGCTGGTCAAGGAGCTGGAGGACCGCGAGATCGGGCGGCCTTCGACGTACGCCTCGATCATCGGCACCATCCTCGACCGCGGCTACGTGTTCAAGAAGGGCACGGCGCTGGTGCCGTCGTTCCTGGCGTTCGCCGTGGTGAACCTGCTGGAGCAGCACTTCGGCAACCTGGTCGACTACGACTTCACGGCCGAGATGGAGAAGATCCTCGACGACATCGCCAACGACCGGGCGGAGCGGGTGCCGGAGCTGCGCCGCTTCTACTACGGCGCCGACGGCGGCGAGGGTCTGAAGGAGATGGTCACCGACCTCGGCGAGATCGACGCCAAGGAGATCAGCTCGTTCCCGATCAAGGGCACGGACATCGTCCTGCGGGTCGGGCGTTACGGGCCGTACCTGGACAGGGACGGCGCGCGGGTGAACGTCCCCGAGGACATGACGCCCGACGAGCTGACGGCGGAGAAGGCCGAGGAGCTGTTCGCCCGCCCGAGCGGCGACCGGGAGCTGGGCCGCGACCCCGTCACAGGCCACCTGATCGTGGCCAAGGACGGCCGGTACGGGCCGTACGTCACGGAGGTCCTGCCGGAGCAGCAGGAGGAGACGCCGAAGAAGCGCACGAAGAAGGCCGACGCGCCGAAGCCGCGCACCAGCTCGCTGTTCAAGACGATGTCGCTGGACACCGTCACGCTGGACGACGCGCTCAAGCTGCTCTCGCTGCCCAGGGTCGTCGGCGAGCTCGACGGCGAGGAGGTCACGGCGCACAACGGCAAGTTCGGGCCGTACCTGAAGAAGGGCACCGACTCGCGCTCGCTGGCGTCGGAGCCCGACCTTCTCACGGTCACGATCGAGCAGGCCAAGGAGCTGTTCGCGCAGCCGAAGCAGCGCGGGCGGCGGGCGGCCGCGGCGGCGCCGCTGCGTGAGCTGGGCGAGGACCCGAACTCGAAGAAGCCGGTCGTGGTGAAGGAGGGCCGGTTCGGCCCGTACGTCACCGACGGCGAGACGAACGCGTCGCTGCGCAAGGGCGACACGGTCGAGGACATCACGATCGAGCGGGCGGCCGAGCTGCTGGCCGAGCGGCGGGCGAAGGCTCCGGCGCCGAAGAAGACGACCACGCGCAAGGCCCCGGCGAAGAAGGCGACGACGGCGAAGAAGCCCGCGGCCAAGCCGTAGGCTTCCTTTTTGTGGTGGTTCTGCTCTTCTTCCTGGCGGTGCTGGCGGCGCACTACTACCTGTGGCGCCGCCTGGTGCGGTCCACCACCGGCCCCGGCCGGCTGCGTACGGCGCTGACGTACGTGCTGGCGGGGCTGCTGCTGCTGGTCGTGGCGACGTTCCTCGGGATGCGCCTGGGCTGGGGTGAGTGGCTGGCCTGGCCGGGGTACCTCTGGGTGGCGCTCATGTTCTACCTGGTCGTGATCCTGGCCGTGCTGGAGGTGCCGCGGGCGGTCGCGTCGGCGCTGCTGAGCAGGTCGGAACGCGCGTCGCGGCGTCGGTCGGCGCCCGAGCCGCGGCCGGTCGCGGTGCCGGTGGGCGGCCCTCCGGCGGGTGCGGAGGAACCTGTCGAGAGCGTGCCCGCGCCGATGAGCAGGCGGTTGTTCCTCGGCAGGACGACGGCGGCGGTGGCGGGCGCGGGGGCGCTGGGCACCGTCGGCTACGGCGTGAGCAGCGCGCTGGGCGACCCGGTGATCGAGCGGGTCGCGGTGAGGCTGCCGAGGCTGGACGCGCGGCTGGGCGGCCTGCGGTTCGCGGTGGTGAGCGACATCCACCTGGGGCCGCTCACGGGCAGGGGGCACACCGAGCGGATCGTCCGCATGATCAACGGGCTTGAGGCGGACGTGGTGGCGATCGTCGGTGACCTGGTGGACGGTTCCGTGGCGCGGCTGGGGGCTCTGGCCCGGCCGCTCAAGGACCTCGAATCCCGATATGGCGCATATTTCGTGACGGGAAATCACGAGTACTACACGCAGAACGGCCCCGGGGAATGGATCGAGGAGCTCGGCGAGCTGGGCGTCCGCTCCCTGCGCAACGAGCGCGTGGAGATCCGTCACGGGGGCGCCGTGCTCGACCTCGCCGGGGTGAACGACGTCAACGGCGCCACCGCCGGCGACGGCCCTGACTTCGCCAAGGCGCTCGGCGGGCGCGACCGCGGCCGCTCCACGGTGCTGCTCGCCCACCAGCCCGTCCAGGTGGAGCAGGCCGCCGCGCACGGGGTGGACCTGCAGTTGTCCGGGCACACGCACGGCGGCCAGATCGCGCCGTTCAACCTGGTGGTGGGGCTGCAGCAGCCCGTCGTCTCCGGTCTGGCGACGGTGGAGGGCGTGCAGGTGTACGTCACGCGGGGGGCCGGCTTCTGGGGGCCGCCGGTGCGGGTGGGGGCGCCGCCCGAGATCACCCTGCTGGAGCTGCGGGCGCCTGCCTCGTCCGGCTGATTGACGGTCCGCCGTCGAGTGGTCACTGACCGCCACGATGGCGTAGTATCCCTCCGGATACCTCGGAGGTGCGCATGGTCTCGTCAGCGGCCGTCCCGGCGGCTGTCTCGCCGGTCCCTTCGTCGTCGGCCGTCCAGTCGCCGGTCGAAGGCGCGCTCCAGCCCGCGCCGCCCGACGTCGCGTTCTGGACGCGGCGCGGCGCGCTGCTGTTCACGCAGGCCAGGCACGCCGCAGGCATGAACCAGCGGGCCCTGGCCGGCGTCAGCGGCACGTCCAGGACGACGCTGTCGGCGTACGAGCATGGCAGGAAGTCGCCCACGCTGGAGACGGCCGGGCGCATCCTCGACGCGGCCGGGTTCCGGCTGGTGCTGGAGCCGAAGGTCGAGTTCAGGGCCGAGCCGGGCGACGACGGGCGGGCCTTCCACGTACCGGGCAGCCTGCCCCGCCAGCCGGTCGCGCGGGCTCTGGGCGTGCTGCGCTTCCAGGGCCAGGTGTACGACCTGGGCGACCGGGCGCGGCGGCGGGAGGCGTACGCCGCGCTGCTGCGCGACGGCGGGCCCGACGAGCTGGCCGCGCACGTCGACGGCGTGCTGCTGGTCGAGCTCTGGGACGAGCTGCGGCTGCCGCCCCGGATCAGGGCGGCGTGGGCCCCCCTGGTGGAGGGGGCCCGGCGCGGGGCCGAGGACGGCGGGCTCGACGCGGACGGTGCCGGGGCCGGGGCTGCCGAGGCCGGCTGCGGTGTCACAGAGGAGAGCGGAGTGGGGAATTGACGGTGATTTCCGCGGCATTTTCGACGAGTGCCACCTGCGCGCGGGCGGGTGAACGTAATACGCTCGGCGGCGAGCTATCGGGAATATCCGGCTCGTCGGTTGTCTACCTCCCATTGGCCAACACCTGGATACGCTGAAATCATGACTGCCCTTGGCCGACGCCGCCCAACTCACGTGCTGGCCAACGCGCCGTTCAGGCGGCTCTGGACGGCCATGTCGGTGTGCAGTCTCGGCGACTGGCTCAACATCCTCGCCCTGACCGCCCTGGCGGGAAACCTCACGCGCGGTGACTTCCGCGCGCAGTCGCTGGCCGTCGGCGGCGTCTTCATCGCCAAGATGCTGCCCGCCGTGCTGCTGGGCCCTCTGGCGGGCGCGTTCGCCGACCGGTTCGACCGGCGGCTCACGATGGTCGTGGCCGACGTCGCCCGTTTCGCGGTGGTGCTGTCGATCCCGCTCGTCGGCAGCTACCAGTGGGTCATCATCGCGACGGTGCTCGTCGAGTGCGTGAACCTGTTCTGGGTCCCGGCCAAGGAGGCCACGGTCCCCAACCTGGTGCCGAAGGAGCAGCTCGAGTCGGCCAACCGGCTCAACCTCCTCGTCACCTACGGCAGCGCGCCCGTCGCGGCGCTGCTGTTCGCGGCGCTGTCCGTGGCGGCCGACGTGATCAGGAGCGTCGTGCCGGTGTTCAGCGGCATGGACCCCACCGCGCCCGCACTGATCGTCAACGCGGTCGCCTACCTCGTCTCCGCCCTCCTGATCTTCACGCTGCGCGGCATGCCGAAGCGCGACGGCGCGATCTCCAGCCCGTCGGTGCTCAAGCAGATCGTCGAGGGCTGGCGCTTCGTCAGCGGCGACCGCCTGGTGCGCGGGCTGATCATCGGCATGCTGGGCGCGTTCGCGGCGGGCGGCGCGGTCGTGGGCGTGGCCAAGATCTACGTCCAGGCGCTGGGCGGCGGCGACGCGGGATACGGCGTCGTGTTCGGCGCGGTCTTCGTCGGCATGGCCCTCGGCATGTTCTTCGGCCTGCGGCTGCTGCGCGAGCTGTCGCGGCGGCGGCTGTTCGGTCTGTGCATCACCGTCGCGGGCCTGGTCCTGGTCGCGATCGCGCTGGTGCACAACCTGGTGATCGTGGTCATGCTCACCGTCCTGCTGGGGGCGTGCGCGGGCATCGCCTGGATCATCGGCTACACGCTGATCGGCCTCGAGGTCGACGACGCGATCCGCGGCCGGACGTTCTCGTTCCTCCAGTCCACGGCCAGGGTCACGCTGCTGCTCGTGGTGGCCGTGGCCAACCCGCTCGCGGCGCTGTTCGGCGCGCACGCGCTGCGGCTGGGCGAGGTCAGCTACCGGTTCGACGGCACGAACCTCGTGCTCGTGCTGGGTGGCGCGCTCGCCACCGTCGTCGGCATCCTGGCCCTGCGCCACATGGACGACAGGAAGGGCGTCCCGCTCGCGGGCGACCTGATCGCGGCCGTGCGCGGCGAGCGGTTCCAGCCCCAGGGCCCGGAGGAGCTGCCCGGTCTGTTCGTGGCGTTCGAGGGGGGCGAGGGGTCCGGCAAGACCTCCCAGTCCCGCATGCTCGCGATCTGGCTGCGTGACCAGGGGTACGACGTCGTCCAGACCCGCGAGCCGGGCTCCACCAAGATCGGGATGCGGCTGCGGGCCATCCTCCTCGACGCCGCCGAGCGCGGCCTGTCGGCGCGCGCCGAGGCGCTGCTGTACGCCGCCGACCGCGCCGAGCACGTCGAGAAGGTCATCAGGCCCGCGCTCCAGCGCGGCTCGGTCGTCATCACCGACCGCTACGTCGACTCGTCGCTGGCGTACCAGGGGGCCGGGCGCTCGCTCGACCCCGAGGACGTCGCCAGGATCAACGCGTGGGCCACCGGCGGGCTCGTCCCGCACCTGACCGTGCTCATCGACACGCCGCCCGAGGTGGGGCTGCGCCGGCTGGGCGGGGCCGCCGACCGCATCGAGTCCGAGCCGCTGCACTTCCACGAGCGGGTGCGCAAGGAGTTCAGGGCGCTCGCCGCCGCCGACCCCGAACGCTACTTCGTCGTCGACGGCACGCTGCCCATGGAGGAGATCACGCGGCGCATCCAGGACCACGTCCGCGAGATCCTGCCCGACCCCGTACCTCACGAAGCCGAGGACATCACCGGCACGATGCCGGCCATCCGCGACTAGCCTTAGCCCGTGACGGTTTTCGATGACCTCGTCGGGCAGGATCGAGCGGTAGCGGTGCTGTCGCGCGCCGCCGCGGCGGCGGGCGAGGTCGTCGGCGGCGGGCGGGGCGCCGGCATGACGCACGCGTGGCTGTTCACCGGGCCGCCGGGGTCCGGCAGGGAGGACGCCGCCCGCGCGTTCGCCGCGGCGCTGCTGTGCCCCGACGGCGGGTGCGGCCACTGCGAGCAGTGCCACCAGGTGCTCATCGGCTCCCACCCCGACCTGGAAGCGGTACGGCCCCAGGGGCTGTCGTACAGCGTGAAGCAGACCCGCGAACTCATCCTCAGGGCGGCAGGCGCGCCCACGCAGGGCCGCTGGCGGGTGATCCTCTTCGAGGACGCCGACCGGGCCACGGAGTCCGCCGCGAACGCTCTGCTCAAGGCCATCGAGGAGCCACCGCCGCGCACCGTGTGGCTGCTGTGCGCCCCCGCGCCCGACGACCTGATGATCACCATCAGGTCGCGCTGCCGGCTCGTCACCCTGACCACGCCGGGCACCGAGGCGGTCGCCCACGTCCTGGCCACGCGCGACAACGTGCCGTGGGAGACGGCCAGGTTCGCCGCGCGGGCCGCGCAGGGCCACATCGCACGGGCCCGAGCCCTGGCCCTCGACGAGGAGGTACGCCGCCGCCGCGAGGCCGTGCTCGCCATCCCGCGCGCCCTCACCGGCGTCGGCGAGTGCGTCGCCGCGGCTGAACGCCTCGTCAAGACGGCCGAGGAGGAGGCCGCCGCCGCCACCGCCGCGCTCAACGAGAGCGAGACGTCCGAACTGCGCAAACTGTACGGCGAGGGCTCCACCGGCAAGGGGCTCAACCGGGGGCTGGTGCGGGGCGGCGCGGGCGCGCTGAAGGAGCTGGAGGACCGCCAGAAGTCCCGGGCGACCCGCATCAAACGCGACTCGCTCGACGCGGCGCTGCTGGAGCTGGTGTCGTTCTACAGGGACGTGCTGGCGATGCAGCTGGGGGCGCCCGTCGAACTGGCCAACGACGACGTCAGGTTCGACCTCGACCAGCTCGCCAAGTCCTCGACGCCCGAGGAGACGCTGCGCAGGATCGACGCGATCATGCAGTGCAGGGAGCGGCTGGCGGCCAGCGTCAACCCCCAGATCGCCGTCGAGGCGATGATGCTCTCCCTGCGGTCCTGACTTTCTCGCCCGGGGCGCGCAGCAGACGCGGCCGTGGAGCGTCTCTGTCATGTGGAAGTCGAACTGCTCTCGCAGCGAGAGACCCGCGACACGCGGCCACCTGACACCGGGCGGGTCGACGTGGCGTCACTGTTCGCCGAGCACCACACGGGGCTCGTGCGGCTGGCGTACGTCATGGTGGGCGACCGGCAGACCGCCGAGGACGTCGTCCAGGACGCGTTCGCCCGCACCCACGCCGGGCGCGGCAGGCTGCGTGACACGAGCCGGGCGCTGGCCTACATCCGTTCCGCGGTGCTGAACGGGTGCCGTTCCGTGCTGCGCCGCCGGCTGACGGCGCTGCGCCGGACCGTGCCGTACCAGCCGCCCGCCTGGTCGGCGGAGAGCGCCGTCCTGCTGAGCGAGGAACGCCGTGAGGTGCTGCTGGCGCTGCGGGCGCTGCCCCGCAGGCAGCGCGAGGCGCTGACGCTGCGCTACTACCTCGACCTGTCCGACCAGGAGATCGCCGAGACGATGGGCGTCGGCGCGAGCACGGCCAGGTCCACCATCGCGCGGGGGCTGGTCGCTCTCGCCCGTGCACTGGGGGAGGAATCATGAACAGTCCGCTCGAAGACCGGCTGCGTGACGCGCTGAAGGAAGCGGGTTCCAGCCTGGATCCCGCCGTGATCGGCCCGCTCAGGACGCCGGGGAGACGTCCCGTCCCGCGCGGCTTCCGGTACGTGGCGGCAGCCGCGGTGGCGGGGGCCGTCGCCGTGCTCTGGCTGGGCGTACCGGGAGCCGGTGGTCAAAGAGTGGCGACCGCCCCGGACGCCGCCGCCGTCGAAGGCGCCGAGCTGGCCGTGTTCCTCTGCTCGCCGTCCGAGGCCTACCGGCCGACGTGCGGCGGCCGGGACGTCACCGGCGCTCAGAGGCAGGCCGTCGAGTCGTACCTGCGCGGCCGGCCGGGGGTGACGCAGGTGCGATTCGTGAACCGGGAGGAGTCGTACCGGAGGTTCCGGCAGGAGTACGCCGGTCAGGAGCGCATTCTGAACCGCTACACGGCCGCTGACCTGCCTGAGTCGTACAGGGTGCGGGTGAAGCCGAACGCCGACCGGCAGCGGCTGCTGGAGGAGGTGCGCGGGCTGCAGGGGGTCGGCCTCTCCGTGGACCTGGCCACGCTGTCCTCGGCTTCGCGGCAGCGGGCGGGTGAGGAGCTGTCGGCCTTCCTCTGCATGTCCGGCAGCACGTCCTCCGCCTGCGGGAAGAAGCCCCGGGCGGCGACGCCGGCCCAGAAGAAGGCCGCCCTGGCTGCGATCAAGGAGCTGCCCGGGATCGTGTCCGTCTACTTCGAGAGCCGGCAGGAGGCATTCGACGACTTCCGCGACGCCTACGCCGAGAACAAGACGCTGACCGACGCGACCAGGGTCGAGGACATGCCGGAGTCGTTCCGGATCATCCTGCGCGAGGGCGCCGACCGGAAGAAGGTCGCCGAGGCGCTGGAGCGGTTGCCGGGCGTGGCCATGGTGATCGACCAGCGGTGCCTGAACCAGACCTTCATCCTGACAGCCGAGTACGGCATTCGGGAGCCCAAGGTGTGCTGATTCCGGCAGGCGCGGGGGCTGACGCTCGGCGTGCCCCGGCACGTAGTGTGGCAGCGGAAGGCCGGACGAACCCCCGAGGCCATCAGGAGGCGAACGCGAGCCCATGGGAATGATCATGGCCGTAAGCTTCACGCGCTACGGACGGCTCTACTACCTCGACCCCGGCGGCCACAGCCCCAAGGTGGGCGACAAGGTGCTCGTCCCCACCGACGCCGGGCCCGAGATCGCCGAGTGCGTGTGGGCGCCGCAGTACACCAGCGAGGACATCGACGGGCTGCCCGTGTGCGAGGGCATCGCGGGCGAGGAGCACATCGCGCGCGACGAGTCCAACAAGCGCCGCAGGGCCGAGGCACGCAGCGTCGCCAAACGGCTGATCAAACGGCACGGCCTGCCGATGAAGGTCGTCGGCGTCGACTACCTCGACCAGGACACCGTCTTCACCGTCTACTTCTCGGCCCCGCACCGGGTGGACTTCCGCGCGCTCGTCCGCGACCTGGCCCGCAACCTGCGGGCCCGCGTCGAACTGCGGCAGATCGGCCCGCGCGACGAGGCGCGCCTGCAGGGCGGCATCGGCCCCTGCGGGCGCGACCTGTGCTGCGCCACCTTCCTGAAGGACTTCGAACCGGTGTCCGTGCGCATGGCCAAGGACCAGGACCTCCCGGTCAACCCCCTGCGCATCGCCGGGGCCTGCGGCAGGCTGATGTGCTGCCTGAAGTACGAACACCCGCTCTACCAGGAGTTCCGCGCCTCGGCGCCACGCATGGGAGCGAGCGTGGACACCCCGGAGGGCCCCGGCACGGTCGTGGGCCACAACGTCCCCTCCGACTCCGTGGTGGTCCGCCTCAACGACGGCGGCCGCCGCTGCGCCTGCCCCTCGGCCTCGGTCTGCTCGCCAAGAAAACAGCACGACGCGATGTACGGAGAGCGGCCGTCGCCGTCGGGCTGACGTCCGGTGCGGGCGATCCGTCCCACGATGGGTCGCCCGATGGGAGCGAGAACCCCTCAGGCTCCTGTAGACTTCTTCACGCTGTACCGGCACGCCGCCTTAGCTCAGTCGGCCAGAGCACTTCACTCGTAATGAAGGGGTCTGGGGTTCGAATCCCCAAGGCGGCTCCAGCTCAAAGGCCCTCTCGGATGATCCGGGAGGGCCTTTCGCATGGGCGTACAGCAGCGAAGGACAGCTACCGGCTCGCTACTCGTCGTGCCCCTCCAGCTCATCTCGAAGGTCATCCAGTCTTCGTCCGTCGGGGAGCTGCCACATGATCCACCCGTTGACCTGCGGCTCTCTCCCTCCACCAGGATTGAACGCCAGACCATCGAAGAGCATCGCGGCCAGGACGGCGACCAGGGCCGACGCGGTCCAGCTCGCCGAGTCGCTCCGGAGGGAAGAGCCGCAAGGGGCTCCGCCCCCTGCGCCGTCGGCCCTCTGCAACAAGATGCTTGGGAGGAAGACGCCGACGAGCTGAACCCATGAATGAGAGACGCTGTCATCCCGAGCGGTTTTCGTTGATCAGTGCCGGTGGGGTTGGCGGTCGTGCCGAGGAGGTGCAGGCGCCGGGGGTGACTTCTATGACGAACGGCACGTACAGGGTCACCGGCGCCGCTCGGCCACCGCCTCATCGGTCTGAGGATG
Source organism: Nonomuraea pusilla (assembly GCF_900109355.1). GTDB lineage: Bacteria > Actinomycetota > Actinomycetes > Streptosporangiales > Streptosporangiaceae > Nonomuraea > Nonomuraea pusilla. The sequence continues at coordinate 147,358 of NZ_FOBF01000020.1, read as the reverse complement.
GCCGAGCTCTTTGAGGATCGCCAGGGCACGCTCGGCGGCGTCGGCGGGCCCGTCCCCGCACCTGCTGCCGCCGGGGCGGGTGAGGGGGTCGGCCTGGTGGTGGCGGTGGCCGGCCTCGCGGAACAGCTCGACGGCCCGCTCGTACCAGGAGACGGCCTCCTCGTGGCGGCCCAGGCGGTGGCAGGCGTGGCCGAGGCTGTCGCAGGCGTCGGCCTGGCCGAGGACGTCGCCGAGCCGCCGGTGCAGGTCGAGCGCCTGGCGGCAGTGGTCGAGGGCCTGCTCGTGATCGCCGAGCCGGGCGTGGGACCAGCCGACGGCGTTGAACGCGCGGGCCTGCCCGGTCAGGTGGCCCGCTGCGCGGTAGAGGGCCAGGGCTTGGGCGGCGTGGCTCAGGGCGTCCTGGTGGTGGCCTTGCCGGCTGCGCATGGTGGACAGGCTGAGATGGACGTGGGCCTGGCCGGTGGGCTCGGCGAGCTCGCCGTACAGGTTGAGGGCGAGCTCGAAGTGGCCGCGGGCCTCGTCGAAGCGGCCCGTCAGGGCGTGGGCCCGGCCCAGGCCGCCGTGAGCGCAGGCCGTCCCGAGCCGGTCGCCGGCACGCCGGGCGGCGGCCAGTGCGGTGGTCTGGACGGCCAGGTGCTCGTGCCGCATCCCGCGGCCGTCGAGGAAGTCCGCGACGGCCCAGGCGAGCTGCCAGGCGTGGCCGTCGAACCCCTGGGCGGCGGCGTGGGGGATCGCGGCCACGAGCACCGCGGACTCGGCGGTGAACCAGGCCATCGCGGTTTCGCGGTCGCGCGGCGGCTCATCCGCCGCGCCCTCCGTCGGCGGCGGCGCGGGGAGGAGCGGGTCGCGGTGCGGGTTCAGCAGCACCGCCGCGGCGTGGGCGGCGTACAGGTAGTGGCTGAGGAGCCGGTGCGTCGCGGCCCGGCGTTCGGCCTCCGGGGTGAACGCCTGGGTCAGCTCGACGGCGTGGGCGCGCAGCAGGTCGTGGAAGGTGTAGCGGCCGGGGACGTGCTGGGTGAGAAGGTGGGCGCGGCACAGCTCGGCCAGCAGCGGACGGGCCCGCTCGACCGGCAGGCCCGCGAGACCGGCCGCCGACCGCACGCCGAAATCGGGCCCCGGATGCAGGCCGAGCAGCCGGAACATGCGCGCCGCCCCTGGGCTCAGCGCCTGGTGTGACCAGGAGAAGACGCACCGCACCTGGGTCCCGGGGCCACCGGCGTCGAAGGCGTCCAGGTTGTCGTGCACGGCGGGCAGTTCGCCGGCGATGGCGGCCAGCGGGAAGTCGGGGTGGGTGGCCGCGCGGGCCGCGATGACGGCCAGGGCCAGCGGCAGCCGCGCGCACCGGGCGATGATCTCCGCCGTCGCGCCGGGGTCCGCGGTCACCCGTTCGCCGCCCAGCCGGTGGGCGAGCAGTTCGCGGGCCTCGGTGTCGGACAGCAGGTCGAGACGGACCGGATGGGCGCCCTCGGCGGCGATCAGGGCCGGGAGCTGGTCGCGGCTGGTCACCAGCACCAGGCAGCCGGGCGCGCCGGGCAGCAGCGGCCGGACCTGCTCGGCGTCGCGCGCGTTGTCCAGCACGATCAGTGTCCGGCGCCCGGCCAGCAGGCTGCGGTAGAGCCCGGTCTGGGCCTCGATCCCAGCGGGGACGCGATCGGTCGGCACTCCCAGGGCGTCGAGGAAGGCGCGGATGGCCTCGGTCGGGGTCATCGGCCGCCCGCTCTGGTCGAAGCCGCGCAGATTCACGTAGAGCTGGCCGTCGGGGAACCGGTCGCGTACGCGGTGGGCCCAGTGGACGGCGAGCGCGGTCTTGCCCACGCCTGGGGCGCCGGTCACGGCGGCGACGACCAGGGCCGTGGGCTGCTCGCCGACCCTGGCGAGCAGGGCGTCCAGCCTGGCCAGTTCGCCCTCGCGGCCGGTGAAGCCGTACACGTCCGGGGGCAGCATCGCGGCGACGTGCCAGGCCGGGCGAACAGTGGTGGCCGCGGGCCCGGCCTGGGAGCGCAGCAGGGTGTCGTGCAGGCGTCGCAGGTCGGCGCCGGGGTCGAGGCCCAGCTCGTCGGCCAGCCGCTGTTGCAGGGCCCGGTAGGCGTCGAGGGCGTCGGCCAGCCTGCCCGAACCGTGCAATGCGCGCATCAGCAGCTCGACCAGGGACTCCCGGAACGGATGCTGCTCCACCAGCGCCAGAGCCTCGGCGGTGACGTCGCCATGACGGCCCAGCGAGAGCTCCAGCGTCAGGCACTCCTCCACGACCGCGAGCCGGCGCTCCTGCCAGATCCTGGCCGCACCTTCGAAGGCCCAGCCCCGCATGCCGGCCAGGAAGGGGCCGCGCCACAACGACAGCGCCTCCCGGTACGCGGCGATGGCCCCCGCCGGGTCCCGGTCGGCGGTCTGGCGCGCCGCGGCGGCTAAGGCCTCGAAAGTACGGGTGTCCAGGCCGTGCTCGCCAGGTTGCAGCAGGTAGCCCGCGCGCTGCGTGGTGATCAGGTCGGGAGCGGCCCCGGCATCGACCAGCATCCGGCGCAGCCGGGTGACGAGGTCCTGGATCTGCCGGCGCGCGGAGGCGGGCGGCTCCTCCCACACGACGTCCACGAGCTGGTCCACGGTGACGACCCGGCCGGCGTCGAGCAGCAGCGCCGCCAGCGTTCTTTCCTGCCGTGGCCCGTGCAGCACCACCGGGCGGCCGTCCAACCGGACGTCCATAGGTCCCAAGATGCCGAACCAGGCCGTGGCCATCACGCGTTCCCCCCTTGATCTGCGAGCGTCAGTGTAGACACCCGGAGGGATGCGCCGGCGAGACCGGTTCGAGGAGCGGATGAGGGCGGATCGAGGACAGGCCGTCCTAGCGTCATGGACCCGGTGGGGGACAGCCCCTCGCCGGTCGTCACCGTGATCGGACAGGAGCCCACGATGGTCCACCCCTCGCAAGGGCGCCCGCCCGTGCAGGGATACCCGCAGCCCTGGCCGGGACCGCCATCGCAGGCCGCCGAGCCCCCGCCCGGCATGTCCCGGCCCGGCGCGCCCCTTCCGCCTCGCCTGTCCCGGCATGATCGGCGTCGCCGCGATGAGGCCGGACGGGAGGCGGGCGGGGTTCTCGCAGGTGCGCTCGTACACCACGATCGCCGCTCCGGGCGTCGACATATTCAGCGCCTCGAACACGGGCGGGTACCAGCTGGTGGACGGCACCTCTCCGGCCTACGCGCTCGCCGTGGGGACGGTGGCCCTGATGATGTCCCGCGCTCCCGGCCTGAGCCCGCGTCAGGTGCGCCGCGTCCTCGTCGAGACGGCCGTCAAGCCCGCGCGGGGTTACACCGTCTTCCCGGGCCACGGCCTGATCAACGCCCGGGCCGCGGTACAGGCCGCGGCTCGCGCCGCACCCGACCGGGCGGCCGCCGCGCCGTACTGCCCGACCATCAGCGTCCATGGAGGAAGGTCTACGTGCTGACACGCCGTCGTGCCCTGTTCACGTTCACCGGATCGGTGTTCCTGCTGAGCGGGTGCCGCCTGCCCGGCGTTCTGACAGGGGTGGAGAAGACGCGAGACGCCACGGACATGCAGGCCGACGTCAAGCACTTCATCGAGCGCCGCAACGCTGCGCTGCGCTCCCGTGACGAGCAGGCCTGGCTCGCGGACGTCGACACGTCCAACGCCGCGCTGATGGCGAGCCAGAAGCTGCACTTCGCGAATCTGCGCAAGTTCAAGTGGGAGACCCTGCAGCTGTCCAGCGGACCTGGCAGCGGCCCGCTGGCCGCCGAGCCCCAGCGCCACACCAAGACGTTGCCGCAGAACGTCGACGGCTTCAAGGTCCGCATGCTCTCCAAGATGGCCGGCGTCGACGAGGCCAGCAGCGCCAGCGATTTCATTTACCTGTTCACGATGATGAACGGGCGGTACACGCTGATCGACGTCGGGCCCGACACCGACAACTACAGGGCGACCTACGACTCGCCGTGGGAGCTGACCCCGCTGACCGTCGCCAAGCGCGGGGACGTGGTGCTGGCCACGGATGGGTCGGTGCCCGACTTCGACACCTACGTCAAGGTCGCCACCAGGGCCAGCGCCGAGGTGCGCCGCGACTGGCTGGGCAACCCGGCACCCTCCGGCTTCGCCCTGTTCCTGACCCGCAGGCCCGCCAGCTACAAGAAGTGGTTCGGCGCGGGCACGCCCAGCTGGTCGGAGGGCGTGGAGATCCCCTTGCACGGCGCCACCACCGACAAGATCGATGTCACGGGCCACTACGTGGGCTCGCGCGTCGTGGTCAACATGGAGATCGCCATCAAGGCGGACAATCCGCTGGGGGTGATGAAGCACGAGATCACCCACGCGATCAGCACGGCGGTGCAGCCGATCGACATCGAGCTCAGCCCGGTAAGCGGCGCCCCAGGCACGGGGCTGAGCCTGTCCGCGCCCCGGTGGGCCGTCGAGGGCTTCGCCCGCTACATCGAGAACCGCGGGACCCCGGCGGCCGGCGACAGGTGGGTGATCCGTGACGGCCTGGCCAAGGGCCTGCTGCGCGCGGACCTGCCCAACAACGAGCACTTCTACGATGACAAGTACCGCTCGTTCAACTACTCGCTGGGCTGGTCGCTGTTCCAGTTCATCGCCGAGGCCAAGGGCCACGCGACCGCGCTCAAGGTGTACGTGGAGCTGGTCTCGAGGGCGAGCTTCGGCAACATGCAGGGCAGCGACGCGCTCTTCGACGCGCTGTACCGCCTCAAACTGCAGAGGGACGCGTTCGTCACCACGAGGAGCTCCCTGTTCTGGCAGCAGTGGACCGCATTCCTGCACAGGATGTGACGTCAGGAGAACGCGAGCTACCGACAATCGCCCAATGCTCGTGTGAGCGAGGACGCGACGAGGATCCGACGAGGACGAACCGAGGAACTTCCGCCATAGCGTGACTCGCGTAGCGGCGCTGTCGTTTTAGCGGTTCGCAATCTGCGTGTGGCTCGCGTCGTAGGGACGCGCGGCATCGTGTCGCGATGAATGCAAGTCTTCGATTAGTCGTCGAGATCGCTGCTCCGGACAAAGGTCGGAGCAAGGCAAGGAAGTATGAATGCGGAATCCCCTTTCGATGCGTCTCTTCGCCGTCGGTGCCTTCGTGGCGATGGCCGCGGCGGCGACTCCCGCGTACGCCGCCGCGCCCGCCGGCGACCTCGTGGTGAACGGCTCCCTGGACGACGGGGTCAAGGGCTGGTGGGCCTCCAAGAACACCCCGATCAAGGTGACGGACGGCCGGTTGTGCGCCCAGGTCCCCGCGGGTGGTGACAACGTGTGGGCCGCGATGGTCGGGCAGAGCGGCGTCGCGGTCCAGGCCGGGCAGACCTATCAGTTGAGCTTCGAGGCGACCGCCACGAGGACGACGAGAATCAGATCGCTGGTCCAGGGCAGCGGCGAGAAGCACGCCGCGATCGTCGACGGATACCCCGAGGTCGGCGGCAGCTCGAAGAAGTTCACCTACGTGGCCACGGCCAAGTCCTCGGACTCGCAGGCCCAGGTGTTGTTCCAGGTGGGCGGCGCGGACGCGCCGTACACGTTGTGCGTGGACAATGTGTCTCTCGTGCCCGTCCACCAGAGTGTGGTGAACGGCTCGCTGGACAACGGGGTCAAGGGTTGGTGGGCGTCCAAGAACACCCCGATCGAGGTGACGGGAGGGCGGTTGTGCGCTCAGGTCCCCGCGGGTGGTGACAACGTGTGGGCCGCGATGGTCGGGCAGAGCGGAATCGCCGTGGAGGCCGGGAAGACGTACCGGCTGAGTTTCAAGGCGTCGGCGACGCGGACGGTGAAGATCAGGTCAGTGGTCCAGGGCAGCGGTGAGACGCACACCGCGATCGTGGACGGCTACCCCGAGGTCGGCACCGGCTCCAGGACCTACGCCTACCAGAACACCGCCAAGTCCTCGGACCGGGAGGCCCAGGTGTTGTTCCAGGTGGGCGGCGCGGACGCGCCGTACACGCTGTGCCTGGACGACATCCTGCTCACCGACTAGAACGTCGGGCGCAGCGGTCCGGCCGTCCTGGCGCAAGCCCCGGCGGACCGCTGCGTCCTCCACCGGGCAAGCGAACTGCCACGCCTCGAGCGAGCCGAACCGCTCAGCGGGTCAGAATGGGCCGATGACGATCTCCGCTGACGACTCCGGTCCGGTCCGGATTGTGACGGGCGTGCTTCGCGACGGCGATCGGGTGTTGCTGTGTCATCGAAGCGCCGGACGCCGTTGGTATCCCGACGTGTGGGACCTGCCGGGCGGTCATGTCGAGGAGGGGGAGGATCCGAAAGAGAGCCTTGTCCGCGAGCTTCGCGAGGAGTTGGGAATCACGGCATCGGAGCCGTCCAGCCCGCCGATGCATGAGATCCGGACCGCGACGTTCGACATGCAGATCTGGTTGGTGGACAGGTGGACCGGAACACCCGTCAACGCCGCGCCGGACGAGCACGACGCTGTGGCGTGGTTCGAGATGTCCGAGCTTGACGGCCTGCGTCTCGCCCATGAGTCGTATCTCTCGATGCTCACCGCCGTGCTCGTCGCCTGACGTCGCTCAGGAAGCCAGGGGTGCGCGCTCGTCGGCAGATCCGCGCACTCGCGCCCGGCTCGGTTCAAGATCCACGAGCGATGCCGGTTCTCACGACCATCTCGGCACGCGGCGCCGGCAACGTGGCGCCGAAGTCGCGACCGAAGCCAGTCTTCCTGTGAGTGACGTCTTGAGTGACAACGGGGCAGGCGATCGCAGACGACAGTCGAGCAGGGCTGTCCGGACTCTTGCGGGGGCATCGGCAGGTGATCGACGGCATCTTGTGGCTACTGCGCACTGGCGTGCCGTGGCGTGAGATTTCGGAGTGGTACGGGTCTTGGCAGACCTGCTATGAGCGGTTCAATCGCTGGGAAGAAGACGGCACCTGGGCCCGGCTGCTGGAGGAAATGCAGGTCACGGACGACTCCGTCGGGCAGGTGGAGCTGGCCGTCAGCATCGACTCCACCTTCGCCCCGCGCCCACCAGCGTGCCGCCGGAGCCAACAGAAGGGGGACGGCGGTGGGACGATCGCTAAGAAGCAATCGCAGAAGCCGGTGGTCGTCCTCGCGCCCGGCCCGGCACTCTGATCGCGGACAAGGGGGACTCCAGGATCCGGCTCGACCTGCGCCGTCGCGGCATCAAGGCGGTCGTCCCCGAGGGCCGCGGCCAGATCTCCAATCACAAACGTAAGGGCGGCTATGGCGGCCGCCCTTACGCTTTCGACGCTGCGACCTACGAGCAGCGCAATCTGGTGGAGAGCGCTGCATCCATCGGCAAGCTCAAGCAGTGGCGGTTCGACAAGCCGGCCAGGCGTCACCTGGCCGGTGTCGGCATCAGACGCTCCCTAGCAGGCGCCCTTCACGTTGGGCAGCAGGCACCCGGTGTCGAACGTCTGCTGGAACGCGATCACGATGCCGTTCGTGTCATCGCTGAGCTGGACGTTCGAGTAGGTCACCCGTGCGAGCTCCAGGCTCTGGCCAGGCGGGCAGGAGAAGGCTCCCGGCGACGGCGGGAGGATCGCGAGCGAGGCCGTCACCTGGCCGTTATTGCCGGAATTGAACGTGCCGGTCGCGCTCACGGGGCCGGAAACGGTTTCCTTGTTCTGGGCGCTGGGGTTCTTTCCGCCTCGGTTGACGCAGACGTACGTGGCGGTCGAGTTCGCGCTTGCGGTGTAGTCGATGTTCTGGTTGTTGCCGAGTCCGGCTTCCTTGAAGGAGACGATCAGGTTCGTGCCGCTTATCTGGCCGGTGACCGAAAGGAAGTGCGGGTTTACAGCCTGTGCGGGCAAGGCCGCCACGGCGAGCGTGGCCAGCGATGTGGAAAGGAGGGTCGAGATTCGCTTCATGGGAACTCCTCAGGCGGGACGGTAGAGCCATGGACGCGGTAAAGGGCGCGTTGTGCCGGCCCTATGCTGAGTCCTGGATTCTGGTGTTTGTTGACGTGACGTAAGTCGAGTTCATTCGACCGCTCAGGTCTGAGCTCGACTGGGGCAGCGCCGCTGTTCGGCAGAAGTGCGAAGCGCGCGCCGATCAGGAAATGTGCGACGAACGGGTGGTGGGAGAGGAACGCGGGATCCGAGAGTGCGAAGGCTCGGGCGCGAATGCGCGCGGCTGCGTACGCGCTTCCGTCATGTGCCACCCCCGCCGTCGCCGGGTTTATCGGCGGCCAGCGTCGCGCTGGCCACCGAAACCCCCACCATGTCATTCGGCTCGGGCACGTTCGTTTCCCCTTCGAGGGCATCCATTCCGACGTGGTGGAAATTGTCCACTTTGATCGGAAACACTCGTTTTGGCCGCCCGTTGCGGCTGTGCGGCATCGCCTTGATTTCCTTGCCATCAGGGCTGCAAACGAAGATGATCTATTCTTGTCTTTCCGCTTGCCGCTTGATTGAAATGCCCATTCACGTCGCGCTGGTTCGTCCATAAATGCGCCTTTGAGGGTGAATCAAGGCCTGCGGTGGTGGCCGACCCCATCCAGGCCCCACTCTGGTGCAGCTAGCCACGAGCTTCGACGACGCCTTCCAGTACATGCGGATCGCCGGCCGTAACACGCTGCCCCGCACCCGGAACAACGTCGGCGAAGCACTGAAGCGGGGGATCCCGCTGCGCGTCGGGCATTCTCGCTGCTCTTTCTGTCTCGCCCTGCTTGTGCTTGAAGTCGTACGAGACGTGAGGAAGGAGCATGCAGACCGGTAACACAATGACATCGGCCACGCGACATTTCGGGCACCCAGCGCCTCGTCATCATCGAAGTCCGCCTGTATGGCGGTGCCGCGCTAAGATCGCGTCCCATGCTTTCGGATGGTTTATGGCGAATTATCAGGATCGGATTAGTAGGTCTGGTCCTTGCGGCGGCGGCCGCGGGACTGGTGATCGGCGACTCCTGGCTCTGGGCGGCCGTCGAATGGTCGCCGCCGACCCACGTGCGGTTCTACGCGCCCAATGGGTTCGACACCCTGACGGTGATGGCGCTGCTCGTGGCCGCTCTGGTGAAGGCCGCGCTCCTGTGGCTGATCCTGCGTGCCCCCGCACCGGGACCGCTGAATCGCCGGGCGAAGGCGCTGCGCCGGCTGCTGTATCTGGCGGTGGCGTACGCGCTCCTGCTGTGGTTGCCGATCGCGCTGCTCCCCAACGTGGTCGACGCGGCGTTCCAGTTCGTGCTTTGGACCGCGATCGACGTCCTGTACCTGCTCGTCATCCGGTGGCGCTCCTCGATGCTGCGCGCCGCGGCCGGAGCGTTGTTCGCGGTCGAGCTGGCCGGGATGGCCGACGAACTGCTCGACGAACTCGACCTCCCAGAGCTCGGCTCGGGCGGCATCGTCGGACTGGGCTTGATGCTGGGCGGAGTGGCGGCGACCGTCATCACGGTCGTCGGGCAGTGGCGCGACGGCCGGTGGAGCCGCGGCACGCTGATCGCCGGATGGTCGTCGGTGGGCGTCTACGCGCTGCTGATCCCGCTCAACCTCCTCTTCGAAGAGATCTCCAGCGGCAGTCCGGCGATGCCGGTCATGATGGACGCGGTAGGTCTCGTCAGCACCGTGTGGATGGCGGCGACCGCCCGTGAACTGCCGGCTGACGACCGCCTGGCAGATCTTCCGCCTGCTCGGCGGCGCGTGGTCCGCGTCACGGTGGCGACCGTGGTCGTGCTGCCGATCATCGCCGTGATCCACCCGGAGCAGACCCCGCACCTCACCTACACCGGCTGGTCGCCGGGCTGCCATGACCGGCCCAGCTTCGGCGACCTGAAGCCCGCGGAACGCGGCGCCGTGTTCCTGTGCCTGGTGCGGAGCACAGCTGGCGGGGTCCCGCCCATGTTCCCGGACAGCCTGTCCGACCAGGCGATCCTCGCGTACGGGCGGGCGCTGTGCCGTGCGAAGGACCGCGACGAGCAGGAGGCGCTTCTGAAGCGGGCCGGGAGCGCGCGGTCAGGCTGGGGCGCGGACCCGTGGGATCTCGTCTACGTCTGCCCCGAGGTCATCGGCGCGACCCATCCCGAACTGCTGCGGTCGAGCGCGGAGACGAAGTCGGCCCACGACGCCTACATCGCCGAGGAGAACGCGAGGTGCCGCGATCCGTGGCCCCGGACGAAGGGTGTCGTCCAGGCCACGGCCAACTACTTCCTGTTCGTCGACGGCGATCCCGGTTATCTGGTCCACGACCCCGCGGACGAAGCTGCCGAAGAGGCGGCGGAACAGGCGATGGACAAGGTCTACGACGACAGCGCCGGCATCGGGGTGGCCCGCAGCGCGGCGCTCATCGGGCATGTCGAAGACGTCGTTGATCTGTGCCTCACCGTGAAGGCCCTCCGCACCGCGCCGCCACGGCGGACGGCCGGGTGGGATCAGGTCAACGAGGTGCCGATCGTCAGCCGCAGCGGCCAGCTCACCGTGCCCGAGAAGGGTGAGGGCGAGGTGGGAGCGGGTGCGCCGATGCCGAATCTGGCGATCGCGGGGAAGGGCCGCTACCGGCTCCGTGTCTACGTGCGGGTCGGCGATGCGGGGGAGGAGCACCTGGTCGTCGTGTTCCCGGGTGCGTCGAGGAAGAGGCTCGAACTGAAGCCGTGAGCGGTGGCGGGGGCGCCACGGTCACCGAGGTGCGCTGCCACCCCGTCACGCTCAGGTGCTACGGCAGGCGAAGCCACTTGGGCAACCGCGGAACTGCCCGACAAGCGCCGCACACATCCACGGACGTCAGCGGATCTCCTCACGGGCGCTTGTGCCGGTTCCCTCGCCATGAAGGGGCGTGGGTGGTCAGAAGCCGTCCGTGGTGATCGCGGAGGGCTTCCGGCTGACGGTCAGCGTCCCGGCCGGCCGACGGTGTCAGCGGTCGGGCAGCGTTGGATGGGGAGCGTCGGGAACGATGCCGTGCATGTCGTTGGTGAGGGCCCATCGGCCATGACCTCGCCAGGCACCATTGATGAACAGGAGATCAGGGGAGTAACCCTCGTAACGGAAGCCGTGGCGTCGGACCAGTTTGATGGACGCCTGGTTCTCCGGTCTGATCTGCACTTCCAGTCGATGCAGCCGTAGCTCGTCAAACGCGTGGCGCAGGACCAGGCCAAGACCTTCTGACATGTATCCGCGTCCGGAGTAAGGCGCGAAGGAGGCGTAGCCCAGCGAGCCGTTCTGGAAGCGTCCGCGAATGATGCTGTTGATGTTGACATTGCCTGCTATGGCGCCGGTGTCGCGCAGGCAGACCAGTAAGCCTTCGGCCGATCGCCCCTCGTCGAATCGACCCAAGAACGCTCGGAACGCGTCCGGGGTGGCGGGCAGGTTCAGGCCGGCGGTGGCACGGGCGGAACGCTATCGCACGACGGCACGTCGCCTATGGGTGTTGGCCTGCTGGCGGGCCGTGACACGATGTCCGCCGCTGTCGGGAACGCCCGGCGCAGGTTGAGGCTCACTGCGGTACTTGTGGGGTTGCACGAGCCAACCGCCGACCAGGGACACGCAGAGGTGCAGCGCGATCATCCCCGTGGGGTGGTCGGCGGGCTGGGGTGATGATCGCTGAGCAGAGTGCTGGTGTCAGGCAGGCGCATCACGATTGGCGCCCGTGTCCGCGGTAGGCGATCCCAGCTCTGCCAAGCCGGACCGGACCGCTTCCGATTCCTGATCGAGCAGACTCCGCGCCCTTGTGCCCCAGTCGGCGGCTATCCGGAAGCTGTCCCCCTCGAAGCGGGGGAACACGTGCAGGTGAAAGTGGAAGACCTCCTGAAATGCTGCTTTCCCGTCCGCGAGGAAAACGTTCACGCCCTCACATCGCAAACCGGAGCGCCGTAGAGCCCGGGCCATGCGATGGCCGACCGTCCACACGTGCGCACTGGTCTCCTCATCAAGGTCTTCCAACCCCACGGCGTGAACGCGCGGAATGACGAGGAGGTGGCCAGGGGTGACGGCTCCTGTGTCCATGATTACCATGACGCGGTCGTCGGCGTAAGGAACGCTCGCCTCAGCCTCGCCGCGAACGATCGCGCAGAAGACGCAGTCCGATTCGCCAAGATCTCCCATAGTCGACATGGTGACAGCGGGCGGCGTCCGCGGCGAATGATTTGGTCGCGCTGATGATCAGGCACGAATCCCCTCAGGCTGCTGCGCCTGGTTTGTACTGGTTCCGGGTTGGCGGAGATCTGCTGATGGCAGGCGCGCCGTCGAATGGTGCGCCGGTTCGGCTGCGCCGCGGTCATGTCGCGGAAGGTTTGCGATCAGGTCGCGAAGGCGGTCACGCGGCCTTTAGTTGATTAGCCTCACCGGTATGCTCCTCGCCTCGATTCCCAGCCCCTCCGAAGGGGTCTGGTATCTCGGGTTCGTCCCGATCCGGGCCTACGCGTTGTGCTTCATTCTCGCGATCGGCTTCGGCATCTGGCTGAGCGAGCGCCGCTGGCGCGCCCGCGGCGGCGAGAAGGGCACGATCGGCGACGTCGCGGTCCCCGCAGTGATCTTCGGCCTGATCGGCGCCCGCCTCTACCACGTCATCACCGACTGGCAGACGTACTTCGGCCCACGGGCGATCAAGGAGCCCTACCAGGCGCTGTTCATCTGGGAAGGCGGGCTCAGCATCTGGGGCGCGGTCGCCCTGGGAGGCGTGGGCATGTGGCTGGCCTGCCGCCGCCGGGGGCTGTCGCTGAGCGCCGTGGCCGACACGGTCGCGCCCGGCATCGCGTTCGGGCAGGCGATCGCCCGCTGGGGCAACTGGTTCAACCAGGAGTTGTACGGCGGTCCGACCACGTTGCCGTGGGGGCTGGAGATCGACCAGGCGCACGGCGGCGAGCCGGGTGTGCTCTACCACCCGACGTTCCTGTACGAGTCGCTGTGGGACGCGGCGCTCGGTTTCGCGCTGATCCTGGCCGGCAGGCGGTTCACGCTGCGCCACGGCCGCCTGTTCGCCCTGTACGTCGCCGGCTACACGTTCGGGCGGTTCTGGATCGAGGGGCTGCGGATCGACCCGGTGGGCGGAGTGGACCACGCGGTGACGCTCCTGGGGCTGCGGATCAACCAGTGGACCTCGATCGTGCTGTTCATCGGGGCGCTGGTCCATCTCTGGGTGACCCGCGACAAGGACACCGAGGAGATCGTGGTGCCGGCCTCACGTCACGAGCCCTCACGTCACGAGGCCTCACGTCACGAGGCCTCGCACGGGGAGGACGGCGGGCAGGGCTCCGACCCTGTCGAGAGCGGCTGACACGACCGGCATGCTCGGCGGACGCCGGCGGATCTTGAGTGGGTGTCCGTGGAGGCTCGTCAGTCCGGGCGGCCTTCGTCGTGCTTGTGCAGCAGCGACGAACGTCCGCGGATTCACGTGAAGTCCGCGCAGCGGGCCTCCGGCTTGCCAGGGACGGCGACCCGTACGTCATCCAGGTCCACGCCGCGCTTGGCGGCGGTGGCGGCGGCGATCGTGCAGACGAGCTGCCCGGTTGCCGTCCGCGACAGGCGGGAGACCGAGCCGCCTTTGTTCAGTGTGAACCCGTCGTCGTCCACCTCGATGGCCATGTCCTCGGGCAGCCGGGTGGTGAAGGAGCGCTCGCGCTCCTTCGAGGTGGGACCGTCGGCCAGCAGTTCGACGGCTTCGGCTGCCTCCAGCGGGCCCTCGGGGCGGGTGACGGAGGCGAGGCGGTCGTGCTGCACGAAGTACAGGCGGGTGCCCTGGATGAAGCCGCGGGCGGGCTCCCCGGCGGGGATCACGTCGGTGGGGCCGACTCCGCAGGCCGTACAGGCTGCCAGGAGCAGGGCGAGGGGCCAGGTTCTCACGGGCGGTCCACCGGTGGGGCGGTCCCGGCGGGGGGTTCCTGGGTGGGGAGGTTCCCCTGTGCGGAGGGTCGTTCGACGGCGGGACGGTTCCTGGGGAGGGTGAGGGTGAAGACGGCTCCGGGGCCGGGGGCGACGGTCAGGTCGCCGCCGTGCAGGAGGGCGTTCTCGCGGGCGATGGCCAGGCCGAGGCCGCTGCCTTCTGAACGGGCGCGGGCGGTGTCGGCCTTGTAGAAGCGTTCGAAGACGTGGGGGAGGACGTCGGCGGGCAGGCCCGGCCCGTGGTCGGCGACCTCGACGGCGACGGCCCGGCCGGTGGCGCGCACCCGGACCGTGACGGGCGGCGCGCCGTGCCGCAGCGCGTTGCCGACGAGGTTGGCGACGATGACGTCCAGGCGGCGCGGGTCGAGGGGAACCCGGATGTCGGGCGGCAGGTCCGCGGTGACGGTGGAGCTCCAGCCGCGGGAGCGCAGGCAGGCGGCGACGGCGGCGCCGACGTCCACCTCGTCGAGGTTGAGCACGGCTGCTCCGGCGTCGAACCGGGAGATCTCCATCAGGTCGTCGACGAGCTTGCCGAGCTGGGCGATCTCGGCGGTGATCAGCTGGGCGGCGGTGCCGGCGTCGGCGTCCAGACGGTCGGCGCCGGCTTCGAGGATGTCGGTGACGGCGGTGGCGGCGGCGAGCGGGGTGCGCAGCTCGTGGGAGACGTCCGCGACGAACCGCCGCGACCTGGCCTCCATCTCGCGCAGCTCGCCCACCGAGCGTTCCAGCGCGGCGGCGGTCTCGTTGAACCGTCCGGCCAGCCGCGCCAGTTCGTCGCCGCCGCGTACGGGCAGGCGGGTGTCCAGCCGCCCTTCGCCCAGCCGGCGGGCCGCGCGGTCCAGGTCGGCGACCGGGCGCAGCACGCCGCGCGCGGCCAGCAGCCCGGCCAGCACCGCCAGCAGCACGACGGGCAGGGCCGCCGCCTGCGCGGCGCGCAGCACGGCCGCCTCGTCGGAGGCGGCCTGCGCGAGCGACTCGACGAGGTAGACGGTGATGCCGGACGGCGCGCCGCCCGCGCGGAGCATGACCCTGCTGCCGGCCACGAGGTACGGCACGCCGTCGCGCGTCACCCGCTGCCAGGCCAGTTCCGGCCGCCGCAGGACGTCCGCCCGGAGTTCGGCGGTGATGCGGGCGTCGCTGGGGACGGCGCCGTCCCTGACCACGTACACCTCGCGGTCGCCCACCTCGAGGTCCTCGGCCAGCAGGGCGAGCTCCTCGTCGCCGGCGGGCAGCGCGACGTCGCGTGACAGCAGCAGCACCCGGTGCCTGAAGTCGTTCAGCAGCCGGTCCTGCACCCCGGTCAGCAGGTTGTCACGCGCCTTGTGGTAGGTCAGCCCGGCGGCCCCCACCGCGCTCAGCCCTCCCACCAGCACGAACGTGATCACCAGCCGGGCCCGAAGCCCCCGCAGCCAGTTCATACCGGGCCGAAGCGGTAACCGAATCCGCGCACGGTCTGCACGTACCTCGGTTCGGCCGGCACGTCCTCGATCTTGGCGCGCAGCCGCTGCACGCACGCGTCCACCAGCCGCGAGTCGCCCAGGTAGTCGTGCTCCCACACCGACTCCAGCAGCTGCTGCCTGCTGAAGACCTGGCCGGGGGAGGCCGACAGATGCAGCAGCAGCCGCAGCTCCATGGGCGGCAGCGCGACCTGCCTCCCGCCCCTGCTCACGGTGAGGGAGGCCCGGTCCAGGCACAACGTGCCGTACGTCTCCACGGGCGAGGGCACACCGTCGGCGCGGCGCAGCACCGCCCTGATCCGGGCCTCCAGGACCTGCGGGCGCACCGGCTTGACCACGTAGTCGTCCGCGCCGGCCTCCAGCCCGCCGACCACGTCGAAGTCGTCGCCCCTGGCGCTCAGCATCACGATCGAGGTGGAGGTGGTGGCGCGGATGCGACGGCAGACCTCGAACCCGTCGATGCCGGGCAGCATGAGGTCGAGCACCACCACGTCGGCGGCGAAGCGCGCCAGCCGCTCCAGCCCTTCCTCCCCGGATGTCGCCGACTCGACCTCGTGATCCCTGCCTTTGAGGGCGAGCGTCAGAGCGTCCCTGACGTTCGGGTCGTCCTCGATCAGCAACACGCGAGCCATGCGTCCCAGTATCGGCGGCTACGACTTCCGGTTTGTTCGGCCTTGGAAGCTATTACACGTTCATGACATGGCGCGGACGGGCCGCTCACAACGGCGGGCCACGGTGTTGGGCAGTCAGCCGACTCATGGGAGGAAACCGTGTTGATCAGCAAGCGGCGTCTCGCCGTCCTGGCCGCCTTTCCCGTCCTCGCGCTGAGCGCGGCGTGCGGGGCGCAGAGCTTCGCCAGCACGTCGAGCCCGGCTCCCGCCGCCGCCAAGCCCAGCTGGCACGAGACCGCGGTGAAGTTCGCCGGGTGCATGCGGGAGAACGGGATCGACATCCCGGACCCCGTCAAGGGGCAGGACCTCGACACCAGCGCCGTCACCAAGGTCACCCAGGCCAAGCTCGACGCCGCCATGAAGGCGTGCAAGGAGTGGGACTCGGCGATCCTCGGCGGCTCAGGACCGTCCTCGCCCGAGGACGAGGCCAAGTTCGCCGCGTGGGCCCAGTGTCTGCGTAAGGGCGGCGTCTGGCAGCCCATCGACAAGGGGGAGGAGAAGCCGGCCGGGTTCAAGCAGGTCGAGCCCGGCTCGGCCGCCGAGAAGCAGGTCTTCGAGGGGTGCGACTCCCTGCGGCCGCCCGCGCCGTACGAGGAGGGCTAGCAGCCCCGCGTGCTCCCGCCTGGCCATGCCCTTCCCGCCGCGGGGACGGGGGAGGGTTGGCGGGAACTCGGGACGGCCCTGGCTCCCGGCATCAGGAGCCAGGGCCGGCCGAGGTCGTGGGGCGCGCGATCACGACGTACCTCTCGTCCTGGATCGGCCGGCCCCACAGTGCCGGATCGGTGAGGTGTTCGGTGTGGACCACGTCGGCCAGTGGCTCAAGAGCCTCGATCAGCCGGGCGGCCGTGACGCCGCCGAGCCAGGGCAGCCTTGGAGTGCCGGTGGTGTAGGCGTCGCCCGCTGCGCAGGTCTGCCAGCGGCCTTCCACGAGGACGAGCCGTCCGTTCGGGCGTAGTTCCGCAGCCGAGGTCGAGGACGTCGGCGGGGGAGCCGGGGGGCCACTCGGCCACCACCTCGGGGGCGGTGGTGGCAACCGCCCGCTGCCGGTCACGTACGGGAAGGGCGGCCCATGCTCCGGCGTCCGCCGCCGTCGTCAGGGTCGGTCGGCTGTCGCGAGGTCCTGGATGAGGGTTCGGCGTTCTCAGGGTGTTCCTGAGAGCCAGGTGCCGAGTACGGGGATGCGGTGCACGTCCAGCGGGTCGGTGGTGCGGGGGTCGGCGGCGAGCCAGACCAGGTCGGCCTCCATGCCGGGCGCCAGCGTGCCCCAGCGGTGCTCGGCGAACGCCTGGTAGGCCACCCCCGCCGTCTGGGCGCGCAGCGCCTGCTCCACGGTCAGCCGCTCCTCGGGGATCCAGGGGCCGGAGCCGTCGAGGGTCTGGCGGGTCGCGGCGACGCGGATGCCGAGCAGCGGCTCGTGCGAGCTGACCGGCCAGTCGCTGCCGAACGACACGGCGGCGCCGAGGCGCAGCAGCGAGCCCATCGGGTACTGCAGGGCGGCGCGTTCCGGGCCGAGCCTGGGGATGGTCAGCTCGGTCTGCAGCGGGTCGAGCTGCGCCCACAGCGGCTCGAAGTTCGCGATCACCCCGAGTTCCGCGAAGCGCGGCAGGTCGGACGGGTCGACGAGCTGGGTGTGGGCGATGACGGGCCGCCGGTCCCTGGCCGGGTTCTCGCGGACGGCGCGTTCGACGGCGTCGAGCGAGGCGCGTACGCCGAGGTCGCCGATGGCGTGGATGTGCACCTGGAACCCGTCGGCGTCGAACGCGGCGACGGCGTCGGCCAGGGCGGCGGGCTCCCAGACGGGCATGCCGCAGGAGTGGGGCGCGTCCTCGTACGGGGTGAGCATCGCGGCGGTGCCGCCCTCGATGACGCCGTCGGCGAAGAACTTGACGGTGGCGGCGGTGACCAGCCGGGACCCGGCGACCCGCTCGCGCAGCGCGGCGAACTCGGCCCGCTGGTCGCGCCAGGTCTCCGGGTCGGCGCGGAAGGCGAGGTTGGCGCGGAAGGCGAGGGCGCCGCGCCGCTCGGCCTCCAGGTAGGCGTCCACCATGGGCGGTTCCACCCAGGCGTCCTGCACCCAGGTGATGCCGGCGGAGGACATGGTCCTGCCGGCTTCGGCCAGCCCTTCGACCAGTTCGTCGGCGGACTTGCCGGGGACGAGGTCGAGGACGAGGTCGCACGCCTGCCATTCGCGCAGCGTGCCGAGGGGGCTGCCGTCGGCGCGCCTGACGATCCAGCCGATGGCGGGGTCGGGCGTGCCGGGGCCGATGCCGGCGCGTTCGAGCGCGGCGGTGTTGCACCAGACGGTGTGGTAGTCGTAGGCGCGCAGCGCGACGGGCCGGTCGGGCACGGCCTCGTCGAGCCAGCGGGCGTCGAAGTCGCCGCCGGGCACGAGGGACGGGTCGTAGCTGCCGCCGGCGATCCACTCCAGCTCGGGGTGTTCGGCGGCGTACCTGGCGACCTCGGCGACGATGTCGGGCACCGTGGTCAGCCCCTTGATCTGCGGCCCCTGGGCCTCCAGCCCGCCGAACAGCGGGTGGGCGTGGCCGTCGCCGAAGGACGGCATGAGGAAGCCGCCGCCGAGGTCCACCAGGGTGCCGGGTCGGCGCAGGGCGTCGGCGCCGACGGCGGAGATCCGCCCGTCGGTGACCGCGAGCGCGCCGGTGACCTCGGCGCCGGTCCAGATGGCGCCTCCGGTGAACACCAGGTCAGGCATGGGCGGTCTCCTCCACGTCGATGGTGGTGAGCAGGGCGTAGCGGGCGGAGTCGCGGCGGCGGATGCGCCAGGCGAGCGCGGCGCCGATCGCGAAGACGACGGGCACGGGCAGGATGAGCAGCGTGTTGACGGCGGGCGACGCGGCGGTGAGCAGGTCGAAGTTCTTGATCACCAGGACGATCATCACGCCGAGCGCGAGGAACGCGGCGAACGGCGCCGCGATGACGCGGCCGAAGCCGTACCCGCGGGAGTCCTTCCTGAAGAAGACGACCACGGCGAGCGCCGCGAGCGCCTGCAGGGCCATCACGCCGATGATGCCGGTGCCGTTGGTCCACAGGAAGATGACGTCGTACGGGTCGGATCCAGCGGCCATGCCGGCCGCGATGACGGCGAGCGAGAGGGCGACCTGCACGGCCACGGCCACGGCGGGGGAGCCGTTGCGGGAGATCCTGGCCAGGGGGCGGGGCAGCACGCCTTCGCGGCCGAGGGCGTAGAAGTAGCGGGTCGAGGCGTTGTGGAAGGCGAGCGCGGCGGCGAAGCAGCTCGTCACGATGAGGATGTGCATGACGTCGGCGGCCAGGGTGCCGACGAGCCTGGACGTCGCGGTGAACACCATGTCGGCGCCGCCCTCGCCGTTGGCGACGGCGACGGCCTGGTCGGTGCCGTACGCGCTGATGATCATCCAGACGGTGAAGGTGTAGAAGACGGCGAGGAAGGCGACGGCGGCGTAGGTGGCGCGGGGGACTGTCCTGCGCGGGTCGCGCGCCTCCTCGGCGTAGATCGCGGTGGCCTCGAAGCCGATGAAGGCGCCGATGGAGAGCACGAACATGCCGCCGGCGCCGCCGGAGAGCAGCCCGGCGGGGTTGAACGGCTCCAGCGACAGCCCGCTGCCGCCGCGCAGCAGCACGGCGCCTTCGAACACGAGCAGGATCAGCACTTCCAGCACCAGCGCCACGCCCAGCACCCGGGCGCTCAGCGTGATCTTCAGGTAGCCGAGGACGCCGACGGCGGCGACGCACAGCAGCGTCCAGACCTGCCAGGGGACGTCGAGTCCGAAGACGCTGGAGACGGTGGAGCTGGCGAAGACGCCGAAGGCGGCCATGAGGCCGATGCCGATGAGGTTGTAGGAGATGACGGCGACGTACGCGGAGCCCAGCCCGGTGACCTTGCCGAGCCCGCGGCCGATGTAGGCGTAGAAGGCGCCGGCGTTGCGCACGTGGGCGCTCATGGCGGTGAACCCTGCCGCGAACAGTCCCACGACGATGCCGGACAGGAGGTATCCCAGGGGGGCGACGACGCCGCCGATGCCGATGGCGAACGGGGCGACACCGGCCATGACGGTGAGGGGGGCGGCGGCTGCGACGACGAAGAAGACCAGGTCAGCGGTGCCGATGGCGTTACGGGCCAGGGACATGGGCCCTCCAAAAACTAAGTGCTTTAGTTTGTTGGGAGGACGATAGCCGCAGCACCGCCGCAGGGGAAGAGGCAATTCCGCGACGGCTCCCCGCGTGGGATGGTGTGCTCAGGCACCGGGACAAGGGAGAGCTCGTGGGCAGGCCGCAGCGGCCGATTCTGAGCAGGGAGCGCATCTTCGCCGAGGCGCTGCGGCTGATCGACGAGGAGGGCGCCGAGGCGCTGACGGTCACGCGGTTAGCCGCCCGGCTCGGCGTGCAGGCCGCGTCGCTCTACAACCACGTCGCGGGACGGGACGAGATCGTCGAGGGCGTCCGCGAGCTGGTCGTCATGGAGATCGACATCGACGCCCTGGGCCGCGGCCCGTGGCGCGAGGCCATCGCCGTCTGGGCCCGCTCCTACCTGGCAGCCTTCGCCAGGCACCCGAACACGATCAGGCTGTTCGCCACCACCACGATCAGGTCGCCGCTCACGCTCGCCATGTACGAGCGGGCGGTCGTGCTGCTGGAGGAGGCCGGCTGGCCCACCGACCGGGTGGTGGCCGTGTTCACCGCCATCGAGTCGTTCACGCTGGGCTCCGCGCTCGACCTCGTCGCGCCCACCGTCATGATCGACCCGGCCGCGCAGGGCGACACGGTGCCGCGCCTGGCCATCGCGCTCAAGGGCGAGCACCCCGACCGGGCCAGGGAGGCGTTCGAGCTGGGGCTGACGGCCCTCGTCGCCGGCCTGGAGTCCCTGCGCGAGGGAGGCGGCTGACCAGGGCCCCAGTCGAGGCTCCTGACCAGGGCTCCAGCCGAGGCTCCTGACCAGGGCCGACACCGCCGGGGGCCACCGGGGGCACTCCCCTTAGCCTGGAACGAGGGACGCCCGCCCGGCGGCGGGCGCACGCACGCGATCAGTTGCGGGGGTGGGGTCCGATGAGGCTTCACGACGTACGGCTGGTGGGGACGGCGGCCGCGGCGATGCTGGCCGCGACGGTGGCGGGGGCGCCCGCGGCCGAGGCCCGGCAGGGGCAGGTGCAGGGGCAGGCCCAGCAGCAGGCCCAGGCGCAGGAGTGCACGCCGCCGCCGCTGCCCAGCCAGGTGGTGGACGTGACGCTGACCGACTCGGGGAACACCATGCGGCTGACCGTGAAGCCGGCGAAGGTCAAGGCGGGCCAGGTGTCGCTGCTCGCCCGCAACACCGGGACGTTCGCCCACGAGGCCGTCGTCCTGCCGCTCGCGCAGGGCCAGACCGTGGGCAGGCGTCCGATCGGCTCCGACAGCCGGGCGAGCGAGACCGGCAGCGTGGGGGAGGCGTCGAAGAACTGCGGCAAGGGCGAGGGCGAGGGCATCGCGCCGGGCTCGGCCGGCTGGACCACGCTCACGCTGCGTCCCGGAAAGTACGAGGTGATCTGCAACTTCCCCGGCCACTACGCCGCGGGGATGCGCGCCGAACTCGACGTCACAGGCTGACGGCGCCCCCCGGAGGGAGCGCTCTCCTCACGCACTCGTAGGGTGACGGTGAGGCCACACGGGCCGGTGGGTGAGAAGGAGCACGGTGCACGAGAAGCTGTCGGCGATCTATGACAACGTCCTGCGGCGCAACCCGGGGGAGATCGAGTTCCACCAGGCCGTGCGCGAGGTGCTGGAGAGCATCGGGCCGGTGCTCGGCAAGCACCCGGAGTACGCGGAATCGAAGATCATCGAGCGGATCTGCGAGCCGGAACGGCAGATCATCTTCCGGGTGCCGTGGGAGGACGACCAGGGCGAGGTGCAGATCAACCGGGGCTTCCGTGTGGAGTTCAACAGCGCACTGGGCCCTTACAAGGGCGGGCTGCGCTTCCACCCCTCGGTCTACCTGGGCATCGTCAAGTTCCTCGGGTTCGAGCAGATCTTCAAGAACGGCCTGACCGGGCTGCCGATCGGCGGCGGCAAGGGCGGCTCCGACTTCGACCCGAAGGGCCGCTCTGAGCGCGAGGTCATGCGCTTCTGCCAGAGCTTCATGACGGAGCTCTACCGCCACATCGGCGAGTACACCGACGTGCCCGCGGGTGACATCGGCGTCGGCCAGCGCGAGGTCGGCTTCCTCTTCGGCCAGTACAAGCGCATCACCAACCGGTACGAGTCCGGCGTGATCACGGGCAAGGGCCTCAGCTACGGCGGCGCCCAGGTCCGCACCGAGGCCACCGGCTACGGCTGCACGTTCTTCGTCGAGGAGATGCTCAAGGCACGCGGCACGTCGTTCGACGGCAAGCGGGTCGTGGTGTCCGGCGCGGGCAACGTGGCGATCTACACGATCGAGAAGGTGGCCCAGCTCGGCGGCGTCGTCGTGGCCTGCTCCGACTCCTCCGGGTACGTCCTGGACGAGGGCGGCATCGACGTGGCCCTGCTCAAGCAGGTCAAGCAGGTCGAACGCGGCCGGCTCGACTCCTACGCCAAGCGGCGCGGCGGCGAGGCCGTCTTCGTCCCCGGACGCAGCGTGTGGGAGGTCTCCTGCGAGGTCGCGATGCCGTCGGCCACGCAGAACGAGATCACCGGCCGCGACGCGGAGACGCTGGTCCGGGGCGGCTGCGTGGCCGTCGGCGAGGGCGCGAACATGCCGACGACGCCCGAGGGCGTCCGGGTGTTCCAGGAGGCGGGCGTCGCGTTCGGGCCGGGCAAGGCCGCGAACGCGGGCGGCGTCGCCACCAGCGCGCTGGAGATGCAGCAGAACGCCAGCCGCGACTCGTGGAGCTTCGAGTACTCGGAGCAGCGGCTGCGCGACATCATGACCGACATCCACACCCGCTGCCTGGCCACGGCCGACGAGTACGGCATGCCCGGCGACTACGTGGCCGGGGCCAACATCGACGGCTTCAGGCGCGTCGCGGACGCGATGCTCGCGCTCGGCCTGGTCTGAGCCGCCGCGCCGGCAGGACGGCCGGCCGCTGCCGGACACGGCCAGGGCCTTGCCGCCCTCCCCGCCCCGGGGTACCTCTGGAGGAGACCTGCGGAGCGGGAGGGCGGGGCCATGACCCTGATCGTCGAGGCCAGGCGCGCGGTGGCGGTGGTCCTGTCGGGAGTGGTGGCGCTGGCGCTGTGGGCGCCCCCGCCGGCCGCCGCGGGCGCCGCCGACGTCCAGGACCGCGTCAACGCCGCGCTCAGGAAGTGGATGACCGCCAACGGCGTGACCAGCGCCGGGCTCGCGGTCATGCGCGACAACGAGCTGGCCGGCTCGTACGGCTACAACCAGATCTCCGCGGAGACGCCCAGGAACGTGGCCTCGCTGTCGAAGGCGATCACCGCGGTGTGCGTGATGTCGCTCATCGACGAGGGACGGCTGCGGTTCGACACGCCGCTGCGCTCGCTGCCGCGCAGCTTCCAGTACGCCGTCGGCCGCTGGCGGACCAGGATCATCGGCGGGATCACCATCGAGCAGCTCTTACGGCACACCAGCCGCATCACCTACGACCCGACGCAGGACGGGCTCAAGGGCGTGCCGAACGCCGCCTCCTCCGACAGGACGCTCGTCCGAACGGCCCTGTCCAAGCCGCTCGGCCCCTCAGGCGAGCACTACAACAACATCAACTACGCGATGCTCGGCCTGGCCATCCAGTCGATCACCGGTGAGCCGTACGAGACGTACTGCAGGCGGAAGGCGCTCGCTCCGCGCGGGGCGGCGGGCGCGAGGATCGGGCCGGGCACCCGGGCGATGGGCGCGTTCGGCGGCTGGGAGATCTCGGCCGTCGAGTACGCGACGTTCGCCAGGGCGTTCGATCCGCGGGCCCGGCTGCTCAGCCCGGCGGCGCACGCGTTCATCAGGGCGAAGGCGAGCACGCAGCGGGCCACGCCGGCGCTCGGCGTGTACGTGGTCCGCACCAACGGCGGCTACAACCTGTTCCACCACGGCGACTGGCGCTCGCCGTACACGTCGCCGAAGGAGTTCAGTGCGTTCTTCGCGATGTGGGACAACGGGATCTCCGTCGTCGTCACGTACGACAGGAACGTCACGGACGCCGCGCGCGGGGCGCTCGACAACGCCCTCCGCGAGGCCGCCTACAGCAGGGGATGACCGGCGAGCCGCCTAGCCGTTCGCATAGGGTCAGGCGGGATGGCCCCGACTGCTTCCCGGCTGGCCTGGCTGGACGCCCTGCGCGGGCCGGCCGCGCTGGCCGTCGCGCTGCACCACTCCGCCTGGACGTTCATCCCCGACGTCTGGGCCCACGTCGACAGCAGGATCGACGTCGGGACCTGGGGCGTGTTCGTCTTCTTCCTGGTCAGCGGCTACATCATCCCCGCCTCGCTGGAGCGCGGGCGCGACGTGCGCGCCTTCTGGACCGGCCGCGCCTTCCGCCTGCTGCCCCTGCTGGCCGCCGCGCTCGCCCTGGCGCTCCTGCTGGCCGCGTACGGCGCGTTCGACCCGAACCCGGGCCTCGCCCGGCGCCCGCCCGCGGTCGTCGCCTTCGGCAACCTGACGATGCTGCAGGAGCTCCTCGGCGTCCCCGCCGTCATCGGCGTCATGTGGACCCTGTCGTACGAGCTGGCGTTCTACCTGATGACGGCCGGGCTGTTCGCGGTCGGGCAGGAACGCAGGTCGGCCGGGGTGGCTGTCGCGCTGGCGGTGGCCGCCGTCCCGCTCGGGCCGCTGCTGCCGAGGGCGGTGGTCAACGGGGACGTCCTCGCCGTGCTCCTCGGCGTGGCGGTGCTCGCGGCGATCGCCGCGTCGGCGCTGGCGCGCGGCACGGCCGGCCGGGTCGCCGCCGTCGCGGGCGGGCTGCTCGGCCTGGCGCTGGTGGTGCTCGGCAGCAGGATCGGCGCCTGGCAGGGGCTGACGATCCTCGCGGCGATGTTCGCCGGCACCGCCGTGCACCGCGCGGAGCAGGGCGTGATCAGGTGGCGCACCGCCGTCGTGGCCGTGCTCGCCGTGCTGGTCTGCGGCGCGCCCGCCAAGGACGATCCCGGTTGGGCCCCCGCCCTGCTGCTGGCCGCCGCCTGCTTCGCCGGGGCGTTCGCGCTGCGGCGCAGGAGGTTCCCCCGGTGGCTCGCCCACCTGGGCGTGATCAGCTTCTCGCTCTACCTGCTGCACCCGCTGCTGCTGCGCCTGGCCCCCAGCCTGCCAGTGTTCTTCGCGGTGCTGGTGCCGCTCGCGTACCTGACGCACCGGCTGATCGAGGCGCCCGCGCAGCGCCTCGGCAGGCGGCTCGCGCGGGCGGCGTCCGGCGGGCGGGGAACGCGCCCGGTCGCCTCCGCAGGCTCCGAGGTCACCGGTCCGCCACCTCCGCCAGGGCGCGGAAGATGAGCGCCGTGGACGTCGCCCCCGGGTCCTGGTGTCCCTGGCTGCGGGGGCCCAGGTAGGAGGCGCGGCCCTTGCGGGCCACCATCGGGGTCGTGTCCCGCATGCCCGCCTCGGCGCCGTCGGCCGCCGCCCGCGCCGCGCCCGCCAGGTCGGCGCCGTCGCGCAGCGCCGCCTCGAACGCGTCCAGGGCCGGGCGGTAGGCGTCGACGATCGTCTTGTCGCCGGGCTCGGCCGTGCCGAGGCGCTGCACGGCCTCCAGGCCGGCGGTGAGGCCGGCGAGCAGCTCCTCGGGGCTGACCTCGGGGGAGGCGAGCGCCTTGCCCGCCGCGCGGAACGCCGAGCCGTACAGGGGGCCGGACGCGCCGCCGACGGTCGACACCAGCGTCGTCCCCGTCTTCGTCAGCACCTCGCCGACCGTGCTCCACCGCGCGGCGTCCAGGGCGGCGACGACGGCGGTGAAGCCGCGCCGCATGTTGATGCCGTGGTCGGCGTCGCCGATCGCCGCGTCGAGCCGCGTGAGCTGGTCGGCGTGCGCGGCGACGGACTCGGCGATGGCGCGTACCCAGGCGAGGGCGGTGTCGGTGTCCACGTGCGTGCTCCTGTCGTGGCCCCGGCCGGGGCCGGGGCTGTCGGGACCTGTCATGTAGTGTCCGACGAAGCCGCGCCCGATGACCACTCCCCGCTCCGCGAGCCGCGCGTTCAGTGCGACCGGGTGACCTGCGGCAGGCGCGGCACGACGTGGCCGAAGCGGAACAGGTCCGCCGGGTCGTAGACGTCGCGCAGCCTGGACAGCCGCACCAGCGTCTCCTCCTGCCAGACGCGGGCGATCCGCTGGGGGGCGAGCGCGCCGCCCTGGAAGTTCAGCAGCGCCCCGCCCGTCCACCAGGGGGCGGCCGCGTCGGCCACCGCCCGCACGGCGGCGGGGACGGCGGTCTCCATCAGCTCGGGCACGGGCGCGCCCAGCACCAGCAGGGAGAACGCCCCGTCGCGCCCGCCGACGGCGTTCGGCTCCTTCGGCTCGCGGGCCAGGGCGCCGCCGAGCTGGCGCAGCTCCACCATGGCGAGCGGCACCTGCGCCTGCGGCCCGGCGGCGGCGAGCAGCGCGTCCACGGTCTCGGCGGTCAGGTCGCGCAGGAGCATGCCGTGCTCGGCGGTCACCGGCAGCGGGTCCACGGGGTCGCGGTGGATGGAGTCGACCGCCGCGTACGGGATCGTCCCGACGGCGTCGAGGACGGGCTCGGCCACGGCTCGCATGGGCGCGAGCAGGGCCTCGCCCTCCTGGGCGGCGCCGACGTGGGCGAAGCGCAGGTGCACGGTGAAGCGGCCGCGCAGCTGCGGGGGCAGCTCGGGCAGCGGAGGCAGGCGCAGCATCGCCACCGAGGTCGTGACCGACTCGGGCAGCGTGGCCGCCCACTCGCGGTAGGCGTGCAGCACCGGCGCGGCGTCCTCGGCGGCGTAGTAGAGCCCGCCGGCGTAGAGCTGGGTCAGGGGGAGCAGGTCCACGGTGATCGAGGTGACGACGCCGAAGCCGCCCTTGCCGCCGCGCAGCGCCCAGAACAGGTCGGGCTCGGTCGCCGCGTCCACGGTGCGCGTCACGCCGTCGCCGGTCACCACGGTGATGCGGCGGACGTGGTCGGCGGCGAAGCCGAACGTCCTGGAGATCGGGCCGATGCCGCCGCCCAGCGTGAAGCCGACGACGCCGACGCCGGTCGCCGCCCCGCACAGCGGGGCCAGCCCGTACGGCGCGGCGGCCGCGATGACGTCCGACCAGACGCAGCCGGCGGCGACGGTCGCGGTGCGGCCCGTCGGGTCGACGCCGACGTCGCGCATGGCGCGCGTGCTGACGAGCAGCGCCCCGTCGGCCGCCTGGACGGCGCCGTGCCCGGTGGCCTGGACGGCGACCGGCAGCCCGTGGGCGCGGGCGTACCGGACGGCGGCGGCCACGTCCTCGGCGCGGGCGGCGGCGACGATCAGGGCGGGCCGGTGCCGTACGGCGAGGTTGAATCCGGCGGCCTCCTCCTCGAACCCGGCCTCCCCGGGCGCGAGGACGGCGCCCGCGACCTCGCCGCGCAGCACGTCGAGGGGGGAGATCGGGGTGTTCATGGTGTTGTCCATGCGGTCAGTTGTCGCATCCGGCGCTTGGGCGTCGCTGCAGCGCGGTTCCAGGCCGTCCAAGCGGGTTCCTAGCGGGGCCCAAGAGGGGGGTCGCACGCTGGGGCGATGCCAAGGTCATCCGATCCGGACCCCCGGCGGGAGCCCGGATCGAGCACGCTGCTGCTGCGCGAGGTGCCCGCTCACCTGGGGGCGGCCCCGGCACTGCTCAGGTCTCCGCTGCTGGTGGCGCTGCGCGAGGCGCCGGCGGCCAGGTGCCGGCTGTACGTGCTGGCCGACGTCGCCGCGCCGGCGGCGGCGCCGCCGGTGGCGGGAGCGCTGGTGGAGGTGGGGGAGCCGGCGTCGGGCCGGTCGGCGCTGCTGCGCGCGCTGGCGGTGGAGCCGGGCCACAGGAGGCGCGGGCTCGGGCGGCGGCTGCTCGCCGACCTCCTGACCGAGCTGCGGGCGGACGGCGTGCGCGCGCTGCGCTGCCGCGCCGACCCCGGCGACGGCGGCCTCGCCGGCCTGCTGGAAAGGGCCGGATTCACCGTTACCAGTCATGCGGCATCTGAGTATGATGTGCCGAATATCCGGCATAGGGCTGTTTGGCTCGTTCGGGAGTTGTGATGCGGGCGAGTGCCGACGAGACGCGGGTTCCGGCGCCGGACCCCGGCGGCCGAGCCGGGCCGACGGCGCCCCTCCTGGACTTCCGCATCCTCGGCACGCTCGAAGTGCTGGGCCCCGGCGGGGCCGCGCTCGACCTGGGATCACGCAAACAGCGCGCCGTGCTGGCGCTGCTGGTGCTGAACGCCCCGCACGTCGTGCCGCTCGACCAGCTCATCGACCGGCTGTGGGCCGACGAGCCGCCGTCCAGCGCCACTGGAACGCTCCAGGCGTACATCTCACACCTGCGCAAGACGCTGGAGCCGCACCGCAGCCCCCGCACGCCCGCGCGGGTCCTGCGGACGAGGGAGCCGGGCTACCTGCTCGACGTCGAACCCGGTCAGGTGGACGCCCACCGGTTCGAGCGGGCCGCGGAGGCGGCGCAGGCCGCGCTCGCGGCGGGCGACCCGGCAGGGGCCGAGCGGCTCCTCGCGCCCGCCCTCGCGGAGTGGCGCGGCGAGCCGCTGGCCGACCTGTCCGACGAGCCGTTCGCCAAGTCCACGATCGCCAGGCTGGGCGGCGTGCGCGTGTCGGCGCTGACGGCGCGGGCCGAGGCGTGGCTGGCGCTGGGCCGGGCGGCCGAGGCCGCCGCCGAGGCGGAGCAGCTGCTCGCGCGTGACCCGTACCGGGAGGGCCTGTGGGGGCTGCTGATGCGGGCGCTGTACCGCGACGGCAGGCAGGCCGAGGCGCTGACCGCGTACCAGCGCTGCCGCGCGCTGCTCGCCGACGAGCTGGGCCTCGCGCCGGGCCCCGAGCTGCGCAGGCTGGAACAGGCCGTCCTGCACCAGGACGAGTCGCTGCCGGGGCCGTGGCCGGCGGGCGTGCCCCGCCCGGAGGAGCCGCCCGCGCGACAGCCCGCCGCTGGTCAGACCACCGCCGGTCAGACCGGCGCCGGTCAGATGGGCACCGGGCAGGCGGGTGCCGGGCAGGTCGGCAGGGTGCTGGTCGGGCGCGAGCCGCACCTGCGCAGGATCGGCGAGCGACTCGACGACCTCGGGCGCGGCGCGGGCGGCGTGTTCCTCGTGTGCGGCGAGTCGGGCGTAGGCAAGACCCGCCTGGCCGAGGCCGCCGCCGAGACGGCGGCGGAACGCGGCGTGGACGTGGCGTGGAGCCGGTGCGTCGACGGCAACGGCGCCCCCGCGTTCTGGCCGTGGATCCAGGCGCTGCGGGCGCTGCCCGGCGAGCCGCAGCGGCTCGCCCACCGCCTGTCGGAAGGCTCGGACGCCCCCGCGGCCGAGGGCTCCGCCGACCCGGACACCGCCCGCTTCCTGCTGTACGACGCCGTCGCCCGCGCCCTGGCCGGGCAGGCCGCCGCCGCGCCCGCGCTGATCGTCATGGAGGACCTGCACTGGGCCGACGCGGCGTCGCTGAAGCTGCTCACCCACCTCGGCGCGGACCTGCACCGGGTGCCGCTGCTGGTGCTCGCCACGGTGCGGCAGGAGCCGGGAGGCGGCAGGCAGCCGTTCGTCGAGGCGCTGGGCGAGCTGGCCAGGCAGAGCGGCACCGAGCGGATGAACGTCGCCCCGCTCACGCCCGAGCAGATCGCCGACTACCTGCGGGCCGCCGGCCGGTCCGCCGCCGGGCCCGAGCTGGCCCGCGCGCTGCACGACCGCACCGGCGGCAACCCGTTCTTCCTGGGGGAGCTGCTGCGCCTGCTCACCAGCGCCCACCCGGGGGACCGCGTCGAGGTGGCGGACGTGGCCGGGCTCGCCGTGCCCGACGGCGTGCGCGACGTGATCGGCCAGCGGGTGTCCAGGCTGCCGGAGGACACGCAGACGCTGCTGCGCGCCGCCGCCGTCATCGGCAGGGACGTGGACGCCGACGTCCTGGAGACGGCCACGGGCATCGGCGGCACCCGCCTGATGATGCTGCTCGAACCGGCCGTGGCCACCGGCCTCCTCGTCGAGGTCGAGGGCGGGTGGGACTACCGCTTCTCGCACGCGCTCGTCCAGGAGGCGCTGTACTCGGGGCTGAGCCGCAGGCAGCGGGCGCAGCTCCACGGCCGCGTCGGCGAGGCCGTCGAGACGCTGTGCCACGGCGAGGTCGCCGCGCGGCTGCCCGCCCTGGCGCACCACTTCGGGCTGGCCGCCCGCGCCGGGTACGCGGACAGGGCGGTCAGGTACGCGGTCGAGGCGGCGCGGCAGGCCGGCGCCCGGCTGGCCTACGACGAGGCCGTCATGTACTGGGAGCAGGCGCTCGACGCGTGCGCCGCGGGGCCCGCCGACACCCGCTGCCCGATCCTCATCGGCCTGGGCCGGGCGATGCGGGTCACGGGCGACGTGGTGGGCGCGCGGATCGTGCTGGACGAGGCCGTCACGCTGGCGACCGCGCTCGGCGACGACGCCGCGGTCATCGAGGCGGCGAGCGTCTTCGGCGGCATCACGCTGTGGAACTGGCGCTCGTACGGCGTGGTGGACCAGCGCATGGTGAGCGTGCTGGAGGACCAGCTCGCCCGGCTCGACCCCGTGGCGGTGGCGACCCGGGCGGAGCTGCTGGGCACGCTCGGCGTGGAGCTGTACTACGGGGAGCGCCGCGAGGAGGGGCGGCGGCACGCGCTGCGGGCGGTGGAGCTGGCGAGGGGGCTGGGCGACCCGCGGCTGCTGGCCCGCACGCTGAACAACTTCCTCATCGCGTCGCAGATGCCGGAGCGCGACGAGGAGCGGCACCGGGCGGCCGAGGAGATCCTCACCCTGCCGGGGCTGCCGCGCGCCACCGAGCTGATCGCCCGCATGCATCGGATGCCGGGGCTGCTCAAGTGGGGGCGGCTCGCCGAGTACGACGCCGAGCTGGCCCGCTGCCTGCGCATGACGGCGGAGGTGCGCATGCCCGAGTTCGAGACGCAGGTCGGGTTCGCGGCGACGGGGCGTGCGGTGCTGGCGGGCGACTGGGCGGAGGCGGAGCGGCTCGCGGCGCGGGCCGCCGGCAGCTACAGCCGTACCAGCCTGTGGGGCGCGGACGCGTTGAAGCTCATCGGCGGGTTCTTCATCGACAGGGGCAGGGGGCTGCGCAGCCCGCTGCTGCCCGAGCTGGTCGAGTGCGGGGCGGACGAGTCGAACCTGCCGCTGCGGCCGACGGCCGTCCTCGCCGCCGCGGAGTCGGGGGACCACGCGCTGGCGCACCGGCTGATGGACCGCTGGGGCGTGGCGATGCCGCGCGACTGGACGTGGCAGTTCGTGGCCTGGCAGTGGGGGCTGGTGTCGGCCATGCTGGGCCGTCCGGACCCGGAGGACCTGCTGGCCGACCTGCTGCCCATCGCCCACGAGTTCGTGACGATGGGCACGGGCTGCGTCTCGTGGGGGACGCTGCACGACGTCGTGGCGATGCTCCTGCACCGTACGGGGGATGTGGAGGGGGCGCGCGCGCACGCCAGGTCGGCCCGCGACGTGCACCGGGCCCTGGGGCTGCGCCACCTGGAACGCGCGAGCGCGTCGCTGCTGCGCAGGCTCGGAGCCGCGCCGGCGCCCTGACCGGACGGGAGTCGCCGGAGGCTTGCGCGACCCCGCGATTCGCGTAACGCTTAGGAAGCTTTCCTTTTTAATGGCGACGGTCCCCGGGGGTTCCGGTGAGACGACTGCTGGTCGTGACCCTGGCGCTGCTGCTGGCGCTCGCCGCGTGCGGGCGTGAGCCGGAGGCGCCGCTCAACGCCGAGGACGTGATGTTCGTCCAGATGATGGTCCAGCACCACCGGCAGGGCATCGCCCTGGCCGCGCTCGGCGCGTCCAAGGCGGCCTCGCCCGAGCTCAGGACGCTGACCGCGGCCGTACAGGCCACCCAGCAGGACGAGGTCGAGATGATGCTGCGCTGGCTGCACGCCTGGGGCCAGCCGCTCACCGCGCCCTCCGGCGCCCACGACCACCACGGCGGCATGCCGGAGACCGACGCCACGAAGATCAGGGCGCTGAAGCGGTCGCGCTCCTTCGACCGCGACCTGGCGACCCTGCTGATCTCCCACCAGGGCGACGCGGTCCGCATGGCGGGGACCGAGCTGTCCGGCGGCGCCAACCCCGAGGTCAAGGCGTGGGCGGAGCGGGTGCGGGCGTCCAGGGACGCCCAGATTGAGCAGCTGCGCGGCCTCCTCGCCCGCTGAGCGGCGCTCAGTGGCGGGGGGAAACTCCAAGATCACAAGGTTCTCCAAGCGCGTTCCAAGGCGGCGGGAAGACGCTGCGGCGAAAAACTGGAGTGCGCGTGTTGAGGACGATGGGGACGGCGCTGGCCGCCCTCGTGATGGCCACGGGCGTGCTCGCCGCCCCCGCCTGGGGGGCGAGCGGAGCCGTCGCCGTGAAGGTGGAGAGACCGCGGGCGCTGCCCGCGCAGTACGAGGGCGGTTGCCCCGCGACGACCGAGTTCGTGGCCCGCGTGTCGGTGCGCGGCGCGACCCGGATCACCTACCGCTGGGTGCGTGGCGACGGCGGCAAGGGCCCGGTCAGGACCGTGGGCGTGAAGGGCGGCGCCGTGCTGCTGCGCGACGTCCGGACGTTCGGCTCCAGCACCTCGGGCTGGCAGGCCGTACAGGTGCTGAGCCCGCGCAGGACGACGTCGGCGAGGGCCCGCTTCGCCGTCACCTGCCTCACGCCGGGCAAGGTGACGACGTCGCAGCCCGGCGCCGGGGAGCGGGTCAGCGCGTACGTCGCCGCCCCCGAGCGGTACGAGGGCGCCTGCCCGCTGCCGGGGCACCGGGTGACGTTCACCGGCACGATCAAGGGCGGGGCCGTGCGCTACCGCTGGGTGGACAGCGACGGCGGGCCGCAGCCGGCCGAGCGGCTGCTGTCGGGCACCCGGGTCACCTCGACCCGTACGTTCCTGGCGAGCGCTTCCGGCACCAGGCACCTGGAGGTGCTCGACGCGGCCGGCCGGGTGATCCACCGGTCGAACAGCGTCGCCTACCAGGTGACCTGCAGCCGGCCGCCGCAGGAGGACCCGGCGCGGGCCGCCGTCACGAGCCCGCGCGTCATGCCCGACTCCTACCAGGGCCCCTGCGCCGGGCCGCTGGAGTTCGGGTTCCAGGCCGAGCTGGCCGTCACCAAGCCGACCAGGGTGACGTACCAGTGGGTCAGGAGCGACGGCGTGAAGGTGCCCGGCGAGATCGAGCTGAAGGCGGGCGACCTCACCGCGAGCATCGCCATGGTCTGGAAGGTGGCGGAACCGGCGAAACTGCCGCGCGGCTCGGCCAGGCTCCAGGTGCTCACCCCGAACGCGGCCACGACGGTGCCGGTGGCGTTCACCATCACCTGCGGCGCCGACGTCGAGCTGGGCGACACCGCCGTCAGCATGTACAGCCCGCAGAACGCCCCCTGCGCCATGACCGGCAACCCGTACTGGGCGACGGCCGCGGTCAGGGTCAAGGCCCCCGCGGGGACGGAGGCGTCCTACCGCTGGCGCTGGGCCGACGGCGGCTACACCCGGGCGCAGGACGTGACGCTCCTGGAGGACCAGACGCTCAGGTACACCTGGCCGGTGCGCTTCAGCAAGGTCGGTTCGGCCTGGCTGGAGGTGACGACGGCGTCCGGCGTGGTGAAGAGCAAGCCGGCCGAGGTCTCCGTGATCTGCGACGGCAAGCCGCCGGTGGACGCGGGCGGCACCGTCGTCGCGGTCGAGGGCAAGGTCACGCCCGACGACTACCAGGGCGCCTGCCCGACGACGTTGACCTTCAGCGTCACCATCACCGTCTCCGCCCCGTTGAAGGAGCCGGTCCGGTACGTCTGGTTCTACGACAACAGCACGGGAAGCGGCGTGGAGGAGCTCTCGTTCCCCGAGGGCGGCCCGCTGACGAGGACCGCCACGGTGACGTACCACCCGCAGAAGTCCACGGTGAAGAGCACCGGCTGGGTGGAGGTGCTGAGCCCGACGACGATGTTCTCCGACCAGGTGTCCTACAAGGTCACCTGCTCCTGACCGTCCCCCGCGATCTCTGAGGCGCCCGGCTCGTCGCCGGGCGCCTCGCCGCGTCTCCGGCGGGAACGACCATGGACTCCCGTGCCGAGAAGTGATTAGATCACTTGATATGTCCGAGGTTTCGCGGCCCACGCTCTCCGACGCGCTGACCGAGCGCATGCTGGAGCTCATCCGTACGGGAGGGCACCGGCCCGGCGACAGGCTGCCCTCGACGAGGGAGCTGTCGCAGCGCTTCGCCGTCACCACCCCGACCCTGCGCGAGGCGCTGCGCAGGCTGGAGGCCACCGGCGCGATCGAGCTGCGGCACGGCTCCGGCATCTACGTCGGCGCCGACATCGAGCGCGTCGTCCTGCCCAACCCCAACATGCGCGAGATGCGCGCCGCCCAGCTCCTGGAACTGCTCGGCGCCCGCATCGTCATCGAGCCGCCGCTCGCCGCCATGGCGGCGCGCCACGCCTCCGGCGAGGAACTGGCGGCGCTGCGGCGGGTGCTCGCCGAGGCGGGCACCCACCTGCGCGGCGAGGACGCCGAGCTGCACGACGCGAACATGGCCTTCCACGGCGAGACCGCCCGCGCCGCGGGCAACGGCGTCCTGCACCAGGTCGTCGACTCGCTGCTCACCGTCCACGCTCCCGAACAGCGGGAGATCCTCCAGATCTTCGACGACCGGCGCCGCGACTACGAGGAGCACCTGGCGATCCTGCAGGCCATCGAGGCGCGCGACCTCTCGGCGGCCGAGGAGCGCATGCGGGCCCACCTGGTCGAGGTGAAGACGGTCATCGAGCACAGGTTGCAACCCCCCGAGTGAGAACGAGGAGGCCGGCCCATGTTCCGGTCACGTGTGGCCACGCTCGGCGTGGCGGCGCTCGTCCTGGCCGCCTGCGGCGCGAACGACGCCGCGGAGCCGAAGAAGAAGACCGAGTTGACGCTGTACAACGACAAGGGCGCCTGGAGCAAGTACTTCGAGGAGATGGGCGCCCTGTCCAGGCAGGCCATCGGCCTCGGCATGAAGCCGTCAGGCTACACCGACTCCGCGCAGTACCAGGCGTTCGTCAAGGCGTCGTTCCGCACGGACGTCAAGCCCGACCTGTTCACCTGGCAGACCGGGGGGATGCTGGAGGAGATCGTCAAGCAGCGGCAGGTGGCCGACACCACGGCCGTCTGGCAGGAGGCGATCAAGGCGGGCGACCTGTCGCAGGACCTCGCGCCGTACTACACCGTCGGCGGCAAGCAGTACTGCGTGCCGCTGAACGTCGCCTACTGGGGCATGTTCTACAACAAGAAGATCTTCGACAGGTACGGACTGAAGCCGCCCGCCACCTGGGA
The DNA here is from genome assembly GCF_900109355.1 of Nonomuraea pusilla. Classification (GTDB taxonomy): domain Bacteria; phylum Actinomycetota; class Actinomycetes; order Streptosporangiales; family Streptosporangiaceae; genus Nonomuraea; species Nonomuraea pusilla. Next base: position 112,088 of record NZ_FOBF01000020.1, on the reverse strand, counting down.
CGACCTGGTCGGCATCGCCGAGACGCTGAAGAAGAACGGCGTGAAGGCGTTCTACCACACCAGCGTGCTGTTCTCGTTCGTCTGGTTCGAGCAGCTCATGGCCGGCACCGACCCCGACCTGTACGACCGGCTGTCCACCGGCAAGGCCAAGTACACCGACCCCGGCGTGGTGGCGGTGATGGAGCGGTGGAAGGCCCTCATCGACGCCGGCTACTTCATCAACCCCGGCGACAAGACCGACCCCGGCGACGTGCTGAAGAACGGCAAGGCCGCCATGGTGTCGTTCGGCACCTGGTTCAACACGAGCATGACGCAGCGCGAGATGAAGGCGGGCGCCGACTACGGCTTCTTCGTCATCCCCAACGTCAACCCGGCGCTGCCCAAGACGTCCATGATCTTCGAGAGCGGGCCGCTCTGCGCGCTCGCCGAGGCGGCCGACCCGGACGCGAGCATGAGGTACCTGAAGTGGTGGACCACCGCCCAGGCGCAGGAGAAGTGGGCCACCACCAGGGGCGACGTGAGCGCCAACCCGAAGGTGGCCATCGCCGACCAGGCGCTCGGCGCCGTCACCAAGGACGCGGGCAGCGGCACGTACCGCCTGGTCAACCGCTACTTCGAGGCCACGCCGCCGCCCGTGCTGACCGCCGCGCTCGACGGGTTCGGCGCGTTCGTCACCGAGCCCGGCACGTACAAGGAGGTCCTGGAGGGCATCCAGAAGGCCGCCGACGACTACTGGAGCACGCACCAGTGAGCGCGGTCCTGAGCGACCGCTCGGACCGGGCGGCGGGGCGGCGCGCGGGAAGCGCCCGCCGCCCCCTGCTCGGGCGGTTCGCGCACGGCTACGTGGCGCCCGCCGCCCTGCTGGTCGCGGGCCTGCTGTACGCGCCGTTCCTGTGGACGGCGTACCTGAGCCTCACCCGCTACGACGGGCTGGAGTCGCCGGAATGGGTGGGCCTGCGAAACTTCGCCAGGCTGCTCGGCGACCCGGCGCTGCTCACCTCCGTCCGCAACACGCTCATCTGGGTGGCGGGCACGATGCTGCTGCCGGTCGGCGTGGGCCTGCTGGTGGCGGTGCTCTCGTACGACATCAGGGGCGGCGCCTGGTTCCGGCTGCCGTTCATGCTGCCGTACGCGCTGAGCGGCGCCGGGCTCGCGGTCGTGTGGAGCCCGATCCTGTCGCACGACGGCATCGCCAACAGGCTGCTCGGCGTCGACACCGCGTTCCTGCAGGTGGCGCCGCACAACACGCTGGCCATGCTCCTTGTGTGGACGTGGCAGCAGGTCGGCGTCAACACGCTGCTGTTCGTCGTCGGCCTGCAGTCGATCCCGAAGGAGCCGGTGGAGGCGGCGCGCATCGACGGCGCGTCGGGCTGGCGGCTGTTCCGCCACGTCATCTGGCCGCTGATGGCGCCGCTCACGGCGGTCGTCGTGGGGCTGGCGCTGGTGGCGAGCCTGAAGACGTTCGACATCGTCTGGGTGATGACCCAGGGCGGCCCGGGACGCAACTCGGAGACGCTCGCCGTGACGATGTACCGCGACACGTTCGTCGCCAGTGAGTACGGCTACGGCTCGGCCGTGGCGGTGCTGCTGACCGTCGTCACGGGCCTCGCGTCCTACCTCTACCTGAGGAGGCAGGTGCGGTGATCAGGCGTGCCGTGCTCGTGCTGCTCGGGCTGGTCTGGCTCGGGCCCACGTACCTGCTGGTGGTCAACGCCGCGCGGCCCGCGGCCGACTACGACCCGGCGCGGGCCTGGGCGCCCTCGGGCGAGTTCGCGCTGTTCCGCAACTTCGCGCGGGCGCTGGAGGGCGCGCGGCTGGCCGACAGCCTGGCGAGCACCGCGCTCTACGGCGTCGTCTCGCCCCTGCTCGCCGTCGTCATCGGCGCCCTGGCCGGGTACGCCATCGTCGTGCTGCGGCTGCGCCACGGGTTCCGGTGGTTCCTGCTGATCTTCGGTGGCACCGTCGTCCCTTCGCAGATGCTGCTCGTGCCGCTGTTCGTCGGCTACAGCGACGCCGGCCTGTACGACAGCCGCTTCGGCATGGTGCTCGTCTACACGGGGATCAGCGTGCCGCTGGCCGCGTTCGTGCTGCGCAACTTCTACACCGGCGTGGCCTTCTCGATCTTCGAGGCGGCCCGCATGGACGGCGCGTCCACCTTCCGGATCTTCTGGCGCATCTACCTGCCGCTGTCGCTCAGCGCGCTCGCCGCGGTCTTCATCCTGGAGTTCACCTTCGTCTGGAACGACCTGATCTTCGGTCTGGCGCTCACCCGGACCGAGACCGTGCGGCCGGTCATGACCGCGCTCGCCGGCCTGATGACCGACGTGTACGCGGGCACCCCCGTCCCGGTCGGCCTGGCCGCCGGCCTGGTGGTGTCGCTGCCGACAGTCGTCCTCTTCCTCGCCACCCAGCGCCTCTTCGCCCGAGGCCTGTCCCTAGGGAGTGTGTGAATGACCAGCCGGTTGCTCCAGCGGAGCCTGGGGAGCCCCGACTACGACGGGATCAGGCAGGCGCTGCGCGACGGCACCTCGACCCCCGTGATCAGCCTGCGCGGGCTGGAGGTGCGCGTGTCGGTGCTCCCGCTGTTCACGCACGACGGCCGGCAGGCGGTACGCGTGACCAGCACCGAGCCGCTGACCCACGTCCTCGTGGACGCCGACAGCGCCACCGGCTCCGACGTGACGCTGCTCGTGCCCGAGCACGACGCGCCGCGCGTCTACACGCTGGAGTCGCGCGACGACGCGGGCGTCGTCGGCACCGCCAGGGTCACGGTCACACCGCAGCGCAGGTGGACGGTGTTCGTCGTCCACCACTCGCACCTCGACATCGGCTACACCGACCCGCAGGGCACGGTGCTGCGCCACCACCTCGACTACCTCGACGCGGCGCTGCGCCTGGCCGAGGAGACCGCGTCCTGGCCGGACGACGCGCGGTTCCGCTGGACCGTCGAGTCGTCCATGCCGGCGCTGAGGTGGCTGGACGCGCGGCCCGCCGACCAGGTGGAGTCGTTCGCGGCGCACGCCCGCGAAGGCGCCATCGAGGTGACGGCGCTGCCGTTCCAGCTCCACACCGAGGCGTGCTCCACCGAGGAGCTCTACCGCCAGCTCCGCTTCACCACCCGGCTGCGGCGCCGGTACGGCTTCGCCACCAGGTCCGCCATGCACACCGACGTGCCGGGCGCCGTCGTCGGCCTGGTCGACGCGCTCGGCGCGGCCGGGGTCCGCTACCTGGCCGCCGCGCACAACTGGGCCGGACGGTCCGTGCCGTACCTGCACGGCGGCGAGAAGCTGACCCGGCCGTTCCGCTGGCGGGCGCCCAGCGGGAACGAGCTGCTGGTGTGGTTCACCGACACGCCGCACGGCATGGCGTACATGGAGGGCAACACGGTCGGGCTGACCGACTCGTACGAGCTGGCCGAGGACCTGCTGCCGCGCTACCTGTCGGCGCTGGCGACGCGCGGCTACCCGTACGGGCCGGGCACGTTCGGCTGGCAGGGCCCGGACGCGCCGCGCGAGCCGTACGAGCTGGACGTGCTGCACCTGCGGGTGCAGGGAGCGCACGCCGACAACGCGGGCCCGTCGATCGTGCCCGCCTCGATCGCGCGCCGCTGGAACGAGCGGTGGGCCTACCCGCGCCTGCGCTCGGCCGTGAACAGCGACTTCTTCGAGCACGTCGAGGAGCGCCACCTCGACCGGCTGGCCGTGCACGAGGGCGACTGGACCGACTGGTGGGCCGACGGGCTCGGCTCGGGCGCCCGCCCGCTCGGCTACGTCCGCAGGGCGCAGTCGGCGCTGCGCGCCGCCGAGACGCTGTACGCGATCGCCGGGGTGGACGCCTCGGAGGCGGTCGAGGCGGCGTACGACAAGGTGGCGCTGTTCAACGAGCACACCTGGGGCGCGGCCAACCCGTGGGAGGACGCCGAGGAGGCGGGCGACTCGGGCGGCCTGCAGTGGACGCGCAAGTCGTCGGGCGCCTACCAGGCGCAGGACGACGCCGCCGACCTGCTGCACGCGGCGGCCCGCAGGTTCGCGGCGGCCCTCTCGGAGTCGGGGCCGGCGGGTGACGCCCTGGCGTCGTTCGCCGTCTTCAACCCGGGCACGGCCGCGCGCACCGACGTCGTGCGGGCCTTCCTGCCGAGGGACGTCGTGGCCCTGGACGTGCCGATCGCGCTGGTCGACACCCGCACCGGCGAGACCGTGCCGCACCACGAGGAGGTCGTCGACCCCGACGAGTGGCCGACCAGGCCGATCGGCAGGCACGTCGAGGCGGTGCTGCGGGACGTGCCGGGGGTGGGGCACGTCCGGCTGGACGTCGTCCCGGGGCGGGAGCAGGCGCCCGAGCCCGCCGCGCTCGGCGGGGACGCCGTCATCGAGAACGAGTTCTACCGGGTGGCCTTCGACGTCAGGGAGGGCTACGTCAGCTCCGTCTTCGACAAGGCGGCCGGGCGCGAGCTGGTCAACGCCGACGCCGCCGCCGGCTTCGGCCAGTACGTCCACGACAGGTACGCCACCGCGCCGCACTTCAACCACCTGTCGGGCCACGTCGGCGCGCACGACCGCACCCTGCTGGGCGACCGCGACATCGGCAGGAACGCCACCGTCGTGAGGGCGCGCCGCACGGCCGTCGGCGAGGAGCTGGTCGTGGAGCTGCGCGGCAAGGGCGTCGACTGGCTGCGGGTCACGCTGGAGCTGCGGCGCGGCGTGCCCCGGCTGGACCTCACGTACCGGCTGGCCAAGCAGGGCACGCCGGCCAAGGAGGCGGTGTTCCTCGCGTTCCCGTTCGCGGCCGGGGCGGCGACCGCCTGGGAGCTGACGGGCGGCGTGGGCGGCCCCGGCGTGCCGAGGGTGCCGGGGTCGGCGGAGTACATGCTGCCCATCAGGCACTGGATCGCGTTCGAGGACCCCGAGCTGACCGTCGCCTGGGCGACGCTGGAGGCGCCGCTCGTGCAGCTCGGCACCATCCACATGCCGTACGCGCCGTTCCCGCCGACGCTCGACGAGGAGCCGGGCACCGTCTACTCGTGGGCGCTCAACAACATCTGGGACACCAACTTCCCCGCGCAGCAGCAGGGCGAGACGACGTTCCGCTACGCCGTCGCCTCGGCCGCAGGGGCGCCGGGGCGGCGGCTCGGCGAGCTGGCCGCGGCGGGGCTGACCGAGCCGTTCGTCGCCGCCCTCGTCACCGGCGGCCCCGAGAGCGCCACGTATGCCTCGGTGGACCACCCCGACGTGCTCGTCACCTCGATCGGCAGGGCGGGCGACGAGCGCGTGGTGCGGCTGCGCTCGCTCGCCGCCGATCCGGTGCGGGTCAGGGTGCGGGTGCCTGGGCTGCTCGCCGCCCGCGTCAGCGCCGGGCTCGACCACGACATGGAACCACTGGACGTCGAGGGCGAAACGGTCGAGGTGCGGCTGCCCGCCTGCGGCGTGGCCGCCGTCTGGGGGACGTGCGCGTGAAGATCGTGGACATCCGGGCCACCACGGTCGCCGTCCCGCTGGAGGCGCCGCTGCGGCACAGCAACGGCGCCCACTGGGGCCGCTTCGTCCGCACCCTCGTGGAGGTCGAGACCGACAACGGGCTGGTCGGCCTGGGGGAGATGGGCGGCGGCGGCGAGAGCGCCGAGGCGGCGTTCCGCGCGCTCCTGCCGTACCTGAAGGGGCACGACCCGTTCCAGGTGGAGGCGCTGCGCTTCAAGATCGCCAACCCGACCGCCTCCCTCTACAACAACCGCACCCAGCTCCTCGCCGCCCTGGAGTTCGCCTGCCTCGACCTCGTCGGACGGCACCTCGGCGTGCCCGTCTGCGACCTGCTGGGCGGGCGGCTGCGCGACGCCGTGCCGTTCGCGTCGTACCTGTTCTTCCGGTACGCCTCCGACGGCCACGGCGAGATCCGCACGCCCGACCAGCTCGTCGCCCACGCGGGCGAGCTGAAGGCGGCGCACGGGTTCACCGTCCACAAGCTCAAGGGCGGCGTGTTCCCGCCGGACTACGAGCTGGAGTGCTACCGGGCGCTCGCCGCCGCCTTCCCCGGCGACCGGCTGCGCTACGACCCGAACGCCGTGCTGTCGGTCGCCGAGGGCCTGCGCTTCGGCAAGGCCATCGAGGCACTGGACAACGACTACCTGGAGGACCCCGTCTGGGGCCTCGAAGGGCTCAGGGCGGTGCGCGAACGCGTCAACGTGCCGCTCGCCACCAACACCGTCGTGGTCAACTTCGAGCAGCTCGCCTCCAACGTGCTGCGCAGGGCCGCCGACGTCGTGCTGCTCGACACGACGTTCTGGGGCGGCGTCCGGCCGTGCGTGAAGGCGGCGGGCGTGTGCGAGACGTTCCAGCTGGGGGTGGCCGTCCACTCGTCGGGGGAACTGGGGGTCCAGCTCGCCACCATGCTGCACCTCGGCGCCGTGCTGCCGAACCTCACGTACGCGGCCGACGCGCACTACCACCAGCTGCGCGACGACGTGATCGAGGGCGGCAAGCTGGCGTACCGGGACGGCGCCATCGCGGTGCCGTCCGGGCCGGGGCTCGGCGTGCGGCTGGACAGGGAGCGGGTCGCCCGCTACGCCGAGCTGTACAAGGAGACCGGCGGCTACCCGTACGACCGCGACCCCGGCCGGCCCGGCTGGTACGCGACCGTCCCGAACGAGCGCTTCGCCGACCCGTCCGTATCGCTGGACGTCTCCGGCTGAGCTCCCCGCGCCGGCACGGCGCTAGCCGCGCCGCCCGCCGAGGACCTGGGCGGCGCGGCCGAGCCGGTCGAGCAGGTTGTCGCGCAGCCGGGCGAACCGCTCCGGGTTGTCGCGCACGACCGCCCGCTGCAGCTCGGCGTCGGCCGTGTACCAGGCGGAGACCAGGCCGGAGGCCCACTTGCACATGGCGTCGGCCGTCGCCGTCCGCTTCTCCTCCTCCGTCACCTTCTGCCCGTCGAGGTTCCAGCGGCGGTCGGCGATGGCCGCCTCCGGGTCGGGGTAGGCGTAGCCCTCCTGCGTCATGCACGACCGCCAGCGCTCCTCCGCCGCCGCCACGGCGGGCCGCTTGGCCGCCTGGTCCAGCGTCAGGGAGTCCTGGAGCGCCAGCCACGCCCAGTCGGCCTTGCGCGAGCCCCGGTCCAGCGCGAGCGAGGCGCGGTCGAGGCAGCCGCGGTCGGCGGCGGTGCCGTACAGGCGGAGCCGCGCCGGCTTCGGCAGCGCGGCCGCCCACGCGGCGGACGAGCCCCGCGACGAGGGGCGGTCCAGGTGGTAGCCGTGGCGCCGGGCGGCCGCCGTGTCGACGACGCCGTACCTGCGGGCGTTGCCGGGGTCGGCGGTGGCGGCGGTGGCGTCCTCGGTGGGCGGGCTGACGTCGAGGCCGTTCTCCGCCATGCAGCGTCCCACCAGCATGCCGTGGGCCCGGCCGAGCAGCGCCCGCTGCGCCGGGTTCGGCTTGTACGAGTCGAACGGCAGCACCAGGTCGGAGACCGAGCCGATCCGGCTGGACGGCGTGGCCGCGGGCGGCGCGGACGCGGCGCACGCGGCCGACGCCAACGTCCCCGCGAGCGCGAGCGCGAGGGGGAGCGGCGGCGGGGTCGGAAGGCCGGCGGGCCGGCCGCGGGTCAGGCGCACCAGATGTCGAGGGAGCTGGCGCGGTTGTTGCCGACGGAGTTGTTGGCGAGGAAGCCGTCGTTCGCGCCGTCGGCGAACGTGCTGTGCGCCCCCGTGTAGCCCGGGTACTGCCACAGGGTGACGGTGCACCCGGCCCGGTTCCTGACGGAGCTGGCCTCGTCGTCCATGCTCTGGCCGGTGCCGGCGAAGTCGCCGTCCAGCCAGATGTTGTCGGACAGGTCGGAGTCGTCGCCGATGAAGTCGTGCCAGCGGTCCTCCTCGCCCCGGTTGAAGTCGAAGCTCGCGTACAGGCAGACGCGGCCGGCCGCGCAGGTGGCGCGCGGGCTCGCCGAGGCGGGGCCGGGCACGGCCACCAGCGCGGCGGCGGCCGCCAGGGCCACCCAGGTGGATAGGGCCTTGAAGGGCCGGCCCTGCGCGGACCGGGCCCGTGTGGACGCTCTCACGGCCCCACTGGTACCAGCCGCCCCGCCCGCCGCCCGCCGCCGTTGACGCTTTCCTTGCCGTCCCCTTGCCGTGCCCTGCCGTGTCCTGCCCTGCCCTGCCCTGTCCTGCCGTGTCCGGGCCATGCCCGGCGTTCCCGGGCCCGTGTCAGTCGGGCAGCGCCGCTGGGTTGCGGGCCAGCAGCCCGCCGTCCACGCGGTGCTCCGCCCCCGTGATGAACGACGAGCGCGGCCCGGCGAGGAACGCGACGAGCTCGGCGACCTCCTCCGGCCTGGCGACCCGGCCCAGCGGATGGGCGCGGCCCCACCGCTCCACCTGCTCGTCCTGCGTCAGCGGCCCCCTCCACAGGTCGGCCGCCCAGCGCAGCATCGGCGTGTCCACCGAGCCGGGGCACACGACGTTCACCCGGATGCCGTCGGCGGCGTGGTCCAGCGCCATCGCCCTGGTCAGGCCGTTCAGCGCCGCCTTGCTCGCCGTGTACGCCGCCACCCGCGCCTGCGACGCGAACGCCTGCACCGACGACACCACCACGACGGACCCGCCGCCGCGCGCCCGCAGCGCGGGCACGGCGGCCCGGCAGGTGAGGTAGACGCCCTTGAGGTTGACGTCGAGCACCTCGTCCCAGACCTCCTCGGGGGTGTCCTCGACCGTGCCGTACCGCTGGACGCCCGCGCACGTCACGACCGCGTCGAGCCCGCCGAACCTGGACACCGCCAGGTCCACCAGCCCCTGCGTGTCGGCCGCGCGCCGTACGTCGGCGACGACGCCCACCACCTGCCCGGTGTCGCGCGCGGCCCCCTCGTCCGCGCCGCAGAACACCACCGACGCGCCGTCGGCGGCCAGACGGTCCACGACCGCCCTGCCGATGCCCGTCGAGCCGCCCGTGACCAGCGCCACCTTCCCCGCGAACTCGCTCACGCCACCACCTCCGCGCGCCATCGCGACACCTTCGTCCCGTACGGGGCCAGCAGCAGCGCCGTGCCGTTGGACACCGCCGCGGCCAGGCCGCCGGTCGGCATGCCCGCGAACGGTTCGAGGCCCACCGTGTACGCCCGTCCCCACCAGGGATACCCGGTGGACGCGCCGAGCTCCTGCCACATCCACAGGTACGGCATGAGCGTCGCGTCCCACTCCACGCGCATGCCGACGTCCGCCCTGACCTCGTACCAGCCGGTGGCGGGGAAGCCTGTCAGGTAGACGATGTCGCTCGGGCCGCCCGGCTCGGGCACCACGCTCAGGTCGGTCTCGCCGCCCGCGTCGGCGGGCACGACCGGCCAGGCCCAGGGGCCGCCGGCCCGCACCCTGCGGCGCGGCGGGGTGATCGGGGTCTCGTGCGGGACGACGCTCACGCCGTCCGGCAGCCTGATCGTCGCGCCAGGCCGCAGGAACGGCCTGCCGAACACGAGGTGCTGGCCCCACATGGCGTGCAGCGCCACGCCCGCCTCGTTCGACGCGCGCCCCTCGACCTCCAGCGCCGCCGTCCCCGCCGCCAGCCTGAACGTCTTCTCCAGCCGGTACGGCAGCCGCCGCGTCCGCACGGTGAGGCGTACCGCGACCTCCTGCTCGGAGTCGGCGACGACGGCGCAGTCCCACGGCAGCCCGGACACCTCGCCGTGCTGGGCCAGCCGCGCGCCCCGGTACTCGCAGGGCGCGCCCCCGTTGGGGAAGACCTCCTGCCAGCCGCCCTCGTAGTGGTCGGTGAAGGCGGCGACGTCGTCGGCGGCGCCGTGGAGGTGACCGCGCGGGTCGCGCAGCCCCTGGGGGGACAGCCACACGAGGTCGGTGTCGGTCGGCTTGTGGAGGAACTCCACCACGTCGCCGCCCTTGCCCGGCAGGACCGTGACGCGCAACCGCTCGTTCTCCAGCACGACCGCGTCCAGCCCCTCGACGACGACCCGGCGCAGCCGCGCCCCCCAGTTGCGCCTCACTCGAAGCTCACGTCGATGAAGCGGGGCCGGTAGATCGACACGTCCCGGTAGTGGTCGGTGTTGACGAAGCTGTTGACGTTGTACGACACCACCAGCCCCTGCCCGGCGACGTCGGGGTGGGCGTGCGCGTTGTAGGTGAACACGTTCCCGCCGGTCTCGGGGGTCGTGTAGACGACCTGCCTGCCGGTGAACGGGCCGGCGGGCGAGCACGAGAAGGAGGCCACGATGCGCGGGCTGAGCACCTCGGTCGTGTCGTGGGTGATCAGGACGTACCCCCGCCCCAGCCGGCTGACGCTGTACTCGTTGGCCACGCCGCTCATGATCCGCGCCGAGTCGCCCTCGTCCGGCGACCAGGTGCCGTCGGCCTTCAGGAACTCCCAGTCGCCGAGCAGGCTCTGCCCCTTCACCCGGGCGACGTGCATGTACTTGGGCGAGCCGAGGTCCTCGACGCCGTAGACGTAGGTGAAACCGCCGTCCTTGAGCAGCCCCGAGGCCCAGGACACCCCGTGCCCCGACGGCAGGTCGTGCACGCTGACCGGCCGGTCGAGGCGGCCGGGGGCGAACCTGGCGACGACGTTCCTGTGCCAGCGCCAGTCCCACGCGCCGGGGCCGAACCGCTCGTACTCCTGGTAGGTGACCTCGACCAGGCCGCCCGCGAGGGTGGCGTCGCCCGCCCAGAACCAGTGGTCCTCGTCGCGCGGCGGCATCACGGCGGCGGGCCGCTGCTCGGTGCCGCCGTGGATGGTGGAGAGCCTGCCGTCGCGCTCGACGGCGAAGGAGTTGTTGAGGAAGACGGTGGTGCCGCCCTCCTCCACCACGGGGGGCCGCGAGCCGTCGGGGTCGACCTGGCCGAGGAAGGTGTCGGAGAACACCCACAGTTCGCGCCCGCTGGGCAGGCGCAGGGAGTACGTGCCGTCGGCGCCCGTCCAGTCGTCCAAGCGGCTGTTGTCGTTGCCGTACGCGGTGAACAGGCCGGTCAGCCGGGCGTCCACGGCCGCGCCCGCGACGGTGCGCACGCAGCCGTCCGCGGCGGCGGGCGGCGGCTGGGGAGGCGCGGCCGAGGCGGGCGGGCAGGCGACGGACAGTGCGAGGACGGCGGCGACCAGGGGGGCGAGGGCGGAGCGCAAACGCGACATGACACGTCCCTAGGGCTGGGGGTTCCCTACAGTTCTAGTCATTAGATCACTTGGTGTCCAGGGTGCCCTCCTGCCGCCGGTGCCGGGCGGGCGGCGGGAAAACCGGGTGAAAGGGCGGGGTCGCAGTCGATACCCTGCGCCAATGGGTCACGTCGAAGTAGGACATCTCACGTACGTGCTGCCCGACGGGCGGCCCCTGCTCGACGACGTGTCCTTCCGCATCGGCGAGGGCGTCAAGGCGGCGCTCGTCGGGCCCAACGGCGCGGGCAAGACCACCCTCATGCGCCTGATCGCGGGCGACCTCCAGCCGGTCGACGGCAGCGTCGCCAGCTCCGGCGGCCTGGGCGTGATGCGGCAGTTCATCGGCAGCGTGCGCGACGGCAGCACCGTACGCGACCTGCTGCTGGGCGTGGCGCCCCCGGCGGTGCGCGCGGCGGCGGAGCGGCTCGACGCGGCCGAGCTGGTGATGATGGAGCGCGACGACGAGAAGACGCAGATGCGTTACGCGCAGGCCATCAGCGACTACACCGACGCGGGCGGCTACGACATCGAGGTGCTCTGGGACACCTGCACGGTGGCGGCGCTCGGCGTGCCGTTCGAGCGGGTGAAGTACCGCGACGTCTCGACGCTGTCCGGCGGCGAGCAGAAGCGGCTCGTGCTGGAGGCGCTGCTGCGCGGCCCCGACCAGACGCTGCTGCTCGACGAGCCCGACAACTACCTCGACGTGCCCGGCAAGGAGTGGCTGGAGCGGCAGCTCAGGGAGACGCCCAAGACGGTGCTGCTGGTCAGCCACGACCGCCAGCTCCTCGCGAACGCCGCCGACCGCATCGTCACGGTCGAGTCGGGCAACGTCTGGATCCACGGCGGCGGTTTCGCCACGTACGCCGAGGCGCGCAAGGCCCGCAACGAGCGCCTCGACGAGCTGCGCAGGCGCTGGGACGAGGAGCACGCGAAGCTCAAGGCCCTGGTCAACATGCTGAAGAACAAGGCCAGGTACAACGACGGCATGGCGGCCGCCTACCACGCGGCGCAGACGCGGCTGCGCAAGTTCGTGGAGGCGGGCCCGCCTGAGGTGGCGCCGAACGACCAGCAGATCAGCATGCGGCTGAAGGGCGGGCGCACCGGCAAGCGCGCGGTGATCTGCGAGGGGCTGGAGCTGACGGGCCTGATGCGCCCGTTCGACCTGGAGGTCTGGTACGGCGAGCGGGTGGCGGTGCTCGGCTCGAACGGCTCGGGCAAGTCGCACTTCCTGCGGCTGCTGGCCGGGGAGCCGGTGGCGCACGCGGGCGTCGGCCGGCTGGGCGCGCGCGTGGTGCCGGGGCACTTCGCCCAGACGCACGCGCGTCCCGACCTGCTGGGCCGCACGCCGGTCGAGATCGTCATGACGGAGCACGCCAGGCTGAAGAACGAGGCGATGAAGACGCTGGCCCGCTACGAGCTGGCGGGCACGATCGCCGAGCAGCGCTTCGAGACGCTGTCAGGGGGCCAGCAGGCCCGCCTGCAGATCCTGCTGCTGGAGCTGTCGGGCGCGACCCTGCTGCTGCTGGACGAGCCGACCGACAACCTCGACCTGGCCAGCGCCGAGGCGCTGCAGGCGGGTCTCGACGCGTTCGACGGCACGGTGCTGGCGGTGACGCACGACCGCTGGTTCGCGGCCGACTTCGACCGCTTCCTCGTCTTCGGCTCCGACGGCGCCGTCTACGAGTCGCCCGAGCCGGTCTGGGACGAGAAGCGGGTCGTCCGGCAGCGCTGACCCGGCGGGGCGCGGAGCGTCGGACGGGACGCGTTAAAGAGTTGGTACGGCTGGCGCGTGTCCCGCGCCCGGAGTGTCCGGGCGCGGGTTATCACGGCAAAGTGATCCCGCCTAGCCGAACCGTCAGCCTCCTCGCACTCGGGGCGATCTGCCTCGCCGGCTGCCTCACCGGGTGCTCAGAGGAGCCCAAGCCGGTGCAACAGCTCAAGCCGCTCACGCTCAAGGAGCAGGTGTCGAACATCGTCAAGTCGTCGGACGGGTACGCCGTCACCTGGGCGGGCGTGCTGAGCAACGCCAACCCGTGGCACTTCGGCGAGCACGTCGTGGCGACGGTCGTGGGCCGCGACGCCTCGGGCGCCGAGGTGGTGAGGATGGAGCAGCCGCTCGACGCGGTGCCGCCGGGCGGCACGCTGCCGTTCACGGGGCAGGCGAGCGCCACCGGGAAGCCGGCGAGCGTGACGATCACCTACCGGCCGGCGCGGTGGCGGCAGGCGGCCAGGATCCCTTCGGCGTTCCAGCAGTTCCCCATCTCCCGCGTACAGACAATGCGCCAAAAAGACGGCTCATATCTCATTACGGGATATGTGGGGAATCCGTACAAACTCGCGGCGAGCACGCTCGTCGTGAGCGCCCTGCTGCGCGACGCCGCGGGCAAACTGCTGGGCGGCGGCAGCGCCTTCGTGGACGACGTGAAGACGAGCAGCCTGCCCAGGTTCATCCTCACGGTGGCGGGGCTGCCGCGGACGTCCAAGGTGGCGAAGACCGAGGTCACGGCGCGGACGTGGGGCTCGACCGGGCGGCCGTACGAGGATCTGGCCCTGGGCGGCGCCGTGCCGGTGCACACCGTCAAGCCGCGCACGCGGCCGTTCGACGTGGACCGCGGCAGCCAGGCGATGTCCGAACTGAAACCGTAATTCCCCGCACCGTTCTCTGACAGCGGGGTTTATTGAAATGTCGGGATAAAGCGGCTCGGCCGCCCTTCGGGGCCCCGCACGAGCCGCTTCCGACTCGCTCAGTCATTGGCGCGGAATCGGTAGAACTGCCAGTTACTAATCCATTACCTTCGGTCACATGAATGACCACGCTCTGGTCGAGGCACTCCGCGCCCGCGATCCGGCAGCCCTCGGCGCCCTCTACGACGGGCACGCCGAGAGCGTCTACCGATACTGCTGGTCCCTTCTCCTCAACTCCGAGAGCGCCCAGGTGGCCCTCCGCGACACGCTGATCGCGGCCGAGGCCCACGCGGCGGCGCTCGCCGATCCCGACCGGCTGCGTCCCTGGCTGCTGGCGCTCGCGCGCGGCGAGTGCGTGCGCCGCCGCCTGGCCGCGCCGCCGGGCGCCGACGAGCCGCCCGCGGAGGCGCCGCCGCTCGACGACCCCGCCGACGCCGACCTGCGCGTCATGGCGTGGAACGCGGTCATGGGCCTGCCCGCGGCCGACCGCGAGGTGCTGGAGCTCACCGCCGCGCAGGATCTGCCCGTCCGGGAGCTGTCGCAGGTGCTCGGCCTGTCCGCGCGGCAGGTCGAGGAGGCGCAGGAGGCCGCCCGCGAGCGGCTGCGCGACGCCGTCACCGCCGAGGTGCTGGCCGGCAAGGGCCCCTACGACTGCCCGCGCCGCGCCCGCATCCTCACCGGCTTCTCCGGCCGGATGACGCCCGAGATGCGCGAGCAGCTGGTCAGGCATCTGGCCAGGTGCGAGGTCTGCGCGCCGCACCGGGGCCGCCAGGTCTCCACGGCGAAGGTCTTCGAGCTGCTGCCGCCCGTCACGCCGCCCGACGCGCTGCGGGTCAGGGTCATGAGCTGCTTCGCCGATCCCGAACTGCTGCCCTACCGCGGGTACGTCGCCAGGCGCGCGGGGGCGCTCGACCCCGCCGGATTTCCCGTTCCCGCCGGCAGGCCGGGTCACCGGTGGCCTCAGGCGGTGGCGGGCGCGCTGGCGGCGGTCGCGACCGTGGTGGCGATAGCGTTCGTCTTCCAGCAGTTCGGCAGGGAGCCGGGCGGCCTGTCGGCGGTCGCCACGGCCGCGTTCCCGCCGTCGGGTGAGCAGCCGGCGCTGCCGCTGCCCTGGCGTCCCGGCTCCTCGCCCGCCCCCGCGCTCGCGGAACCCGAGCTCAACAGCACCGGCACCCGCCCCATCGGCCTCGTCCAGGGCACGCCGCCCGCGGGGCAGCCGGCGCCGGTGGCCTCGCCGCAGGTGCCGCCCCCGGGCGTGCCGTCGCCTCCCGCGTCACGGCCCGCCACCCCGGGCGGCCCCGGCGGCCAGCAGCCGCCCGGCGACGCTCCCGGCCAGGGGCCCGGGGGGCCTGGGCCGTCCGTCCAGCCCGGCGAGCCGCCGCCGCGGCCCGGCGGCAGGCCCACGAAGACGCCCTGCCCCACGAAGACCCCCACCAGGACCCCACCGCCGTCCCCGCCCACGAAGCCCGCCACACCCACCCCGACGAAGACGGCCACGCCCACCGGCGGCCCCACGGGCACCCCCACCGGCGGTCCCACCGGCACCCCCACCGGCACCCCCACCGCGACGCCCACCCAGGAGCCGCAGTCCGGCACGCCCTCGTCCTCCCCGACGGCCACGCAGCAGCCTACGGCCACCTCCGCCCCGGTCCAGAGCGGCTGAGCCCGTGGAGGCGTACGAGCTGCGCGACGACCCCCACCTCGGCACGCGGGTCTGCCCGCTCCCCGTCCCCCGGGAGCTGGGCGACCTCGTCGAGCGGGGGCATCGCGTGTCCTGGCCGGTGTGGCTCGACCGGGGCCCCCGCATGCTGCGCCACCTGCTCGACCTGTGCCGCCTGCGCACCGCGCGCGGCCTCGCGGTGCTGTCGTGGCTGGCCGCGGGCGAGGCCCCCGAGGAGCTCGGCTGGCTCTGGGACCCCCGCCGCCTGTCCGGGCCCCGCCAGGAACGCATGTACACCGCCGCCGCCGACGTCCCCGACCCCGTGCTCGACCTCGTCCTCGCCAACTGGACGTGGGCGCTCGACACCTGCCACGGCGGCCGCGTCGCCGCCCCCTACCTGGCCGCCACCGCCTACCCGCGCGACGGACACGCGGCGGCGGGCGCGGCGATGACGCTGTTCCAGACCTACGACAGGCAGCCGGAGTCGCGGGCCGCGCTCGCCGCCGCCTGGGCCGCCGGCAAGGTGGGCGCCGACTGGTGCAGGGCCGCCGAGCTGCGCGAGGCGTACGGCACCCAGGCGCCCGTCTTCACCTACCCCCGGGCCGGCGCGCCGCCGGCCGTGGGGCTGCGCCCCTGGATCGAACGCCTCTTCCGCCTGCGCTGACCCCTCACGTTACGTGAGTGAATTGCCGGGAATCATGTGCATGGAGTTACTGCTGTTCCACGCGCTGTAGCAAGGGGGACTCATGCGCTCGATCACGGCAGGGCTCGTCGCGGGCTGCCTCGTCGCCGCCCTGTGCCCGCCCGTCCACGCCGACCGCGTGCCGACCCGCCGCGACGTGGTCAAGGCGCGCGAGACCGTACGGGAACGGTCCCAACGGCTGGGGGTGGCGAGCGCCCGGCTGGTCCACGCGCAGTCGCGGCTCGACGACCTGACGGCCCGGGTCGAGCGGCTGGTCGAGGCGTACAACGGGGAGCAGGTCGCGCTGCGGCGGGCCGAGGAGGAGTACGCGCTGGCCAAGGGGCGCCTGGCCGCGGCCGACGCCGAGGTGGAGCAGGCGCGGCAGGGCGTGGCGGCGCTGGCGGTGGAGGCGTACGGCGGGATGGCGCTGGTGCGCTCGGTGATGGGGCTGCTGCCCGGGCAGGACGGCTCCGGCGACTACCTGTACCAGTCGAGCCTGCTGCAGCAGGTCGGCGACGAGCAGGGCGAGGTGCTGCAGCGGATGCGCGACACGCAGGAGGTGGCCGCCATCCTGCGCACGCAGGCGGCCAACGCCTACGCGGCCAGGCAGGCCGCCGCCGAGCGCGCAGGGCAGGCCAAGGCCGCCGCGCAGGCCGCCGTCGAGTCGCAGCGCGGCGAGACGAAGGAGCTGCGGGCCCGCAGGCACGAGCTCCAGGAGCGGGTGGACGCCGCCCGCGGCCGCGCCCAGCTCCTGGCCAGGCAGCGCGCCGAGGCCCTGCCGCGCATCGCGCTCGCCAAGGGCAGCAGCATGGGCGACGTCGCGGCGAACTGGGCGCTCACGCAGCTCGGCAAGCCGTACGTGTGGGCGGCCGACGGCCCCGACACCTACGACTGCTCGGGCCTGACGATGCGGGCGTGGGAGCAGGCCGGGGTGCCGCTCGACCACTGGACGGGCACCCAGTGGACGGCGGGCCCGCACGTGCCGCTCGACCAGCTCCAGCGCGGCGACCTGCTCTTCTTCGGCTACGTCAGCAGCGACCCCGGGACGATCCACCACGTCGGCATCTACGTCGGGCGCGGCCTGATGGTGCACGCGCCGCAGACGGGCGACGTGGTGCGGGTCGCCTCGATCTGGCGGGGGGACCTGGTGGGGGCCACCAGGCCCGCTGACCCGCTGTGACCGGCGGGGAGCCGGTCGGTCGCGCGGTGACCGGCGGGGAGCCGGTCAGTGGTGGTGACCGGCGGCCTTGGCCCGCTCGAAGGAGCGCTCGATCTCGGCCTCGGCCTCGACGCGGCCCACCCAGTTGGCGCCCTCGACCGACTTGCCGGGTTCGAGGTCCTTGTAGACCTCGAAGAAGTGCTGGATCTCCAGCCGGTCGAACTCGGACACGTGGTGGATGTCCTGGATGTGGTGCATGCGCGGGTCGGTGGACGGCACGCAGAGGACCTTGTCGTCGCCGCCCTTCTCGTCGGTCATGCGGAACATGCCGACGGCGCGGCAGGTGATGTAGCAGCCGGGGAACGTCGGCTCCTGCAGCAGCACCAGCGCGTCGAGGGGGTCGCCGTCCTCACCGAGGGTGTTCTCGATGAAGCCGTAGTCGGCGGGGTACTGCGTGGAGGTGAACAGAAGCCGGTCGAGGCGAATCTTGCCGGTTTCATGGTCCACTTCGTACTTGTTCCGTTGCCCCTTGGGAATCTCAACGACAACGTCGAACTCCACCGCGGTTCCTCCGCTCAAGCCCCCCGGGTACCCCCGGATGGGCGTTAATGTCTCGTAAGCGAACTCCAGGAGAGAGGTCAGTCGACGTGGCACGGCACGAGCGGTGGGTGATGCTGACCACGCTCGCCGTGCTCCAGGTGCTGACGATCGTCACCGGCATCTACGCGGTGACCAGCGACTTCAGCCTGGGCGCGCTGACGAGGCAGTCTCCACCGGCCGGTCGGACCGCGTCTCCCAAGGAGCCTTCCCCCGTCCCCGTGGTCACCTCGGGGCCTGTGCTGGCCCAGCTGTCGGCGAAGTCCGGGGACGGACCTCTCCCGACTAAGGGTACTTTGACGCAGCAGCTCACCGACGCGCTGGGGGACGACGCCCTGGGGGACCACGTCGGCGCCGTCGTGCTCGACGCCTCCACCGGGGAGCGGATCTTCGCCTCCAACGCCGACGCCGGCATCGTCCCCGCCTCCACCACCAAGGTCATCACCACGGCCGCCGCGCTCGCCTCGCTCGGGCCCGACACCAAGCTCGCCACCCGCGTCGTCCAGGGCACGGCCCCCGGCGCGGTGATCCTCGTCGGCGGCGGCGACCCGCTGCTCGCCGGCCCGTCGGCCAAGCAGACCTCGTACCCGAAGCAGGCGTCGCTCGCCACGCTCGCGGCGCGCACCGCCGCCGCGCTGAAGGCGAAGGGCGTGAAGAAGGTCACCCTCTCGTACGACGACTCGCTGTTCACCGGCACCCCGATCTGCCCCGGCTGGAAGCCCGGCTACATCCCCGACGGCGAGGTGGCCCCCGTGCACGCCCTGGCGATGGACGAGGGCAGGCGGACGCCGGGGCAGCGGCAGCCGCGCGTGCCCGACCCGGCCGCCTACGCCGCCACCGCCTTCGCCCGCCTGCTGGCCAAGCAGGGCCTCTCGGTGTCGAGGACCGTGAAGGAGACCACGGCCCCCGCCGGAGCCGCCGAACTGGCCAGGGTCGAGTCCGCCCCCGTGTACGCCCTGGTCGAGCACACGCTGACGTTCAGCGACAACGACCTCGCCGAGGCGCTCGCCCGGCACATCGCCATCAAGGAGGGGCAGCCCGCGTCCTTCGACGGCGCGTCCAAGGCGGTGCTCGCGGTGCTCGCCCGGCTGGGCGTGACGAAGGGCGTGCTGGTGACCGACGGCAGCGGGCTGTCCATCCGCAACCGCATCAGCGCCGAGGCGATGGCCAGGGTCATCGCGATCGCGAGCTCGCCCGCGCACCCCGAGCTGCGCGCCGTCGCGTCCGGCATGCCGATCGCCGGATTCTCCGGCACGCTGGGCAACGGCAGGCGCTTCGTCGGCGCCGACAGCAGGCCGCAGGTGGGGCTGGTACGCGCCAAGACCGGCACGCTCAACAACGTCAACACCCTGGCGGGCCTGGCCACCGCGAAGGACGGCAGGCTGCTCACGTTCGCCTTCCTGGCCGACGCCGTGCCGGTGACCGCCGAACCCGTGCTGGACAGGCTCGCGGCCATCGTCGCGCGGTCTTGAGGAGAACAACGTACGGTGGACGGTATGCAGGTGATCGACTGGGATCTGGCCGTCACGACCGGCACGCGCCTGGTGCGCCCCGGTCCTCAGGTGAGCCGGGAGGAGGCCAGGCAGGCCGTCACCGAACTCCGCACGCTGTCGCGTGAGGCCGAGGGCCACGTGCGCGAGTTCACCAAGATCCACACGGAGGCGGCGCCGCAGCCGGCGACCATCGTCGACAGGCCCGGCTGGATCAAGGCCAACGTCGAGGGCTTCCGCGTCGTGCTCGAACCCCTCACCCAGCGCATGGCGAGCGGCCCCAACGTGCCTCCCGCCCTCGTCGCGGCCGTCGGTTCGCGCATCACGGGGGTCGAGGTCGGGGCGGTGCTGGCCTTCCTCGCCTCGCGCGTCCTCGGCCAGTACGAGCTGTTCCTGCCGCCCGACCCGACGGGCCTGGAGGCGACGGGGCGCCTGACTCTGGTGGCGCCCAACATCGTCCACGCCGAGCGCGAGATGGCCGTCGACCCGCACGACTTCCGGCTGTGGGTGTGCCTGCACGAGGAGACGCACCGCGTGCAGTTCACGGGCGTGCCGTGGCTGCGCGAGTACGTCCGCTCGCAGATGACCGAGTTCCTGCTCGCGTCCGACCTCGACCTGCCCACGCTGATCGAGCGGCTGCGCGGCGCCGCCGACACGGTGGCCGACGTGGTCCGCGGCGGCGAGGGCAACCTGATCGACGCGATCCAGTCCCCGGCGCAGAAGGCGATCCTCGACCGGCTCACCGCCGTGATGACCCTGGTCGAGGGGCACGGCGACTACGTGATGGACGCGGTCGGCCCGTCGGTGGTGCCGTCGGTGGCCGACATCCGCGCCAAGTTCGCGCAGCGCCGCGAGGGCGGCTCCCGTCTCGACCGCACGATCCGCCGCCTGCTCGGCATCGACCTGAAGATGAAGCAGTACGCGGAGGGGTCGGCGTTCGTCCGCACGGTGGTCGGCCGGGTCGGCATCGACGGCTTCAACAAGGTCTGGACGTCTGCCGAGACGCTGCCCACGACCGCCGAGATCTCCGACCCGGGCGCCTGGATCGACCGCGTGACCGGCACCCCGGCCCTCCCCGCCTGAGCCCGGCGGCGGGCCCCACCGCTCCCCGCCCGGGCGGGCCCACGGCTCAGCCGCTTCAGGGCCTGAGCCCTGACCTGGGCGGCGGCGACGCGTCCCGCCTGAGCCCCGGCCCGGGCGGCGGTGGGGGACCGCTCCCGGTCTGAGCCTGGATCTGGGCGGCTGTCGGCGACCGCTCCTGGTCTGAGCCTCCACCTGGGCGGCTGTCGGCGACCGGTTCCCGGTTGAGAGCGGCCGTGGCGGGGGCGGGAGCGGCGAGAATGGCTGGGTGGGTCCGCATCCAGCCGTAGCCGACGTCCGCAGGGCCGTGCGCGAGTCGCTCGCCGATCTCGGTCGCGGCGCGCTCGTCCTCGCCGCGTGCAGCGGCGGCGCCGACTCGCTCGCGCTGGCGGCCGCGCTGGGGTTCGTCGCGCCGAGGGCGGGCCTGCGCGCCGGGCTGCTCACCGTCGACCACGGCCTGCAGGAGGGCTCGCGCGAACGGGCCGCGCGGGTGGCGGCGCTCGCCCCCGGGCTGGGCCTGGACGTCGCCGAGGTGCTCGCCGTCACGGTCGGCACGGCGGGCGGCCCCGAGGCGGCGGCGAGGGAGGCGCGCTACGCGGCGCTGGGCGAGGCGGCCGACCGGCTCGGCGCGGCGGCGGTGCTGCTCGGCCACACCAGGGACGACCAGGCGGAGACCGTGCTGCTGGGCCTGGCGAGGGGCAGCGGGCCCCGGTCGCTGTCGGGCATGGCGCCCGTCGCGGGCCGCTACCGCAGGCCCTTCCTCGACCTGCCGAGGAGCACGACCGTGGCGGCGTGCCGGGCGCTCGGGCTCGACCCGTGGGACGACCCGCACAACGACGACCCCCGCTTCACCCGGGTGCGGGTGCGCAGGCGGGTGCTGCCGGTGCTGGAGGAGGAGCTCGGGCCAGGGGTGGCGGAGGCGCTCGCGAGGACGGCGAGGCTCGCCAGGGAGGACGCCGACGCCCTCGACGGATGGGCGGAGTCGGCGTACCGGAATTGCGCTCTTAGCGATATCCCGGAGAAGGTGACCCTGTCCGTACGGGAGCTGGAGGGGCTCCCCGACGCGGTCAGGAGGAGGGTGCTGCGGCGCGCGGCCGTCGCGGCGGGAGCGCCGTCCGGGGCGCTCTCGGCCGCGCACGTGCTGGCCGTGGACCGGCTGGTGACGCACTGGCGCGGGCAGAAGGCCGTGGACCTCCCCGGGGGACTGTCCGCCCTGCGGCGATATGGCACCCTGATACTCGCCATCAGTCCCATCGCGTAAGGAACCACAGGTGGACGCTGCCGACATGGGCCGGGACCTGGAGAAGGTCCTCATTCCCGAGGACGAGCTCCAGGCCAAGATCAAAGAGCTTGCCGGGCGCATCGACGAGGACTACGCGGGCAAGGACCTCCTGCTCGTCGGCGTGCTGAAGGGGGCGGTCATGGTCATGGCCGACCTGGCCAGAGCGCTGCGGGTGCCCGTGCAGATGGACTGGATGGCGGTGTCGTCGTACGGGGCGGGCACCAGGTCGTCCGGCGTCGTGCGGGTGCTGAAGGACCTCGACACCGACATCATGAACAGGCACGTCCTGATCGTCGAGGACATCATCGACTCGGGCCTGACCCTGCACTGGCTGCTGGAGAACCTGAAGTCGCGCGACCCCGCCTCGCTGGAGATCTGCACGGCGGTGCGCAAGCCCGACGCGGTCAAGGTGCCGATCGAAGTGAAATACGTCGGATTCGACATCCCCAACGAATTCGTCATCGGTTACGGCCTGGACTATGCGGAGCGTTACCGGAACCTGCCGTTCATCGGCACTCTGGCCCCTCACGTTTACAAGTAGCAATCCTGACCGTGGCGGGGAACATCGCCCACCGTGACGTACGTTGGTAGGGCAAGACCGGTTGTAGCGGGCGGTCCCTCCGCGCGCTGTGCCGGTGTACCTTCTGACTTCGGAAGGGTGACCGTGTGTCCCCTTCGGGTAGTCAGAAGTCGCGGTGTCGGATGCCGCGGCCCCGGGGCGTACCCGGGGTTCCAGGCCATGGTCAGGAAGGGACGGGCCCGCAAGGGGTTCCGCATCGGATGGATCTCAAGCGATTTACACGTGGGCCACTGCTGTGGATCCTGGGCATCGTCGTGCTGCTCCTGCTCGTCACCCAGCTTTGGAGCGGCGGTGGCAATTTCAAGCAGGCCGACACGTCCACGGTCCTTCAGCAGATTCGCACAGGAAACGTCAGCAACGCCAAGGTCGTCGACAAGGACAACCGCATCGAGCTGACGCTCACCAACCCCATTTCGGTCAAGCCAGGTGACACCCCCACGCGGATGATCCAGTCCGACTGGGTCACCGGCTACGGCGGCAAGCTGACGGACGAGCTGCAGGCCCAGGTCGAGGCCGGCAAGACGAAGAGCTTCACCACCGAGGTGCCCAAGGAGAACTTCCTGGTCAGCCTCCTGGTGAGCTTCCTGCCCTTCGTCATCATCGTGCTGTTCTTCCTGTTCATCATGAACCAGATGCAGGGCGGCGGCTCGCGGGTGATGAACTTCGGCAAGTCCAAGGCCAAGCTGATCACCAAGGACACCCCCAAGACCACCTTCGCCGACGTCGCGGGCGCCGACGAGGCCATCGAGGAGCTCCAGGAGATCAAGGAGTTCCTGCAGGCCCCGGCCAAGTTCCAGGCGATCGGCGCCAAGATCCCCAAGGGCGTGCTGCTGTACGGCCCGCCCGGCACCGGCAAGACCCTCCTGGCCCGCGCCGTCGCCGGCGAGGCCGGCGTCCCGTTCTACTCGATCTCCGGTTCCGACTTCGTCGAGATGTTCGTCGGCGTCGGCGCCTCCCGCGTGCGCGACCTGTTCGAGCAGGCGAAGGCGAACGCCCCGGCGATCATCTTCATCGACGAGATCGACGCCGTCGGCCGCCACCGCGGCGCCGGCCTGGGCGGCGGTCACGACGAGCGCGAGCAGACCCTGAACCAGCTCCTCGTCGAGATGGACGGCTTCGACGTCAAGGGCGGCGTGATCCTCATCGCCGCCACGAACCGCCCCGACATCCTCGACCCGGCGCTGCTGCGTCCCGGCCGCTTCGACCGTCAGGTCACCGTCGACCGTCCCGACCTGGAGGGCCGCAAGGGCATCCTCAAGGTCCACGGCCGCGGCAAGCCGTTCGCGCCCGACGTCGACCTCGACGTCATCGCCCGGCGCACCCCCGGCTTCACCGGCGCCGACCTGGCCAACGTGATCAACGAGGCGGCGCTGCTCACCGCGCGCGCCGACCAGAAGCTGATCACGATGGACGTCCTCGAGGAGTCGATCGACCGTGTCATGGCAGGGCCCGAGCGCAAGTCGCGGGTCATGTCCGACAAGGAGAAGAAGATGATCGCCTACCACGAGGGCGGTCACGCGCTGGTGGCGCACGCGCTGCCCAACTCCGACCCGGTCCACAAGATCACGATCCTGTCCCGCGGCCGCGCGCTCGGTTACACGATGACGCTGCCGATGGAGGACAAGTTCCTGGCCACCAGGTCCGAGATGATGGACCAGCTCGCGATGCTGCTGGGCGGCCGCGCGGCGGAGGAGCTCGTCTTCCACGAGCCCACCACCGGCGCCTCCAACGACATCGAGAAGGCCACCGCCGTCGCCCGCCGCATGGTCACCGAGTACGGCATGAGCGAGCAGCTCGGCGCCCGCAAGTTCGGCACCGGGCAGGCCGAGGTCTTCCTGGGCCGCGAGATGGGCCACGAGCGCGACTACTCCGAGAAGATCGCCTCCGCGATCGACGAGGAGGTGCGCAGGATGATCGAGACGGCGCACGACCAGGCCTGGGACATCCTGGTCGAGTACCGCGACGTGCTCGACAACCTGGTGCTGGAGCTCATGGAGAAGGAGACCCTCTCCCGCGAGCAGGTGCTGCAGATCTTCGCCCCGGTGGTGGTCAAGGAGCACCGGCCGTCCTATGCGGGCTACGGCAAGCGGCTCCCCTCCGACCGCCCGCCGATCCTGACCCCGAAGGAGCTGTCGGGCAACGGCTCGCTCACCTCGGGCCACCAGGACGCCTTCCCGTCCGGAGACGGTGCGTGACCCGGAACGACGAGGTTTTCGACCGGGTCGATCTCGGTCGCATCGAGAAGGCCGTCAGGGAGATCCTCTACGCCATCGGCGAGGACCCCGACCGTGACGGCCTCCTCGACACCCCCTCCCGGGTGGCCCGCGCGATGGCCGAGCAGTTCTCCGGCCTCGGGCAGACCCCCGAGGACGTCCTGACCAAGGTCTTCGACGTCGACCACGACGAGATGGTGCTCGTCCGCGACATCGAGGTGTACTCCACCTGCGAACACCATCTCGTGCCCTTCCACGGGGTCGCGCACGTCGGGTACATCCCGAACGAGCGCGGCCAGGTGACCGGCCTGTCCAAGCTGGCCAGGCTGGTCGACGTGTTCGCCCGCCGGCCCCAGGTGCAGGAGCGCATGACGTCGCAGATCGCCGACGCGCTCATGCGGGTCCTGGAGCCGCGCGGCGTCATCGTCGTGGTCGAGTGCGAGCACCTGTGCATGACGATGCGCGGCGTGCGCAAGCCGGGCGCCAAGACCGTCACGTCGGCGGTGCGCGGCGACTTCCGTACGAGCGACAAGACCCGGGCCGAGGCGATGGCCCTCATCCTCGGCCGCTGACCCCCGCCGATCACGGCACGACCCCGCCAGGGGAGGTTCCTCGCTGTTTGCGCACCTCGATCGGGTTACGAGGACCCGAGATGTCAAGACGTGTGGGGAAGCGCCTAGGCTTGGGCTCATGACTAGCCTGCCCATCAGCGTGCCGGGAGACGCCGACAGGTGCCTCGTCATGGGCGTGGTCAACGTGACCCCCGACTCGTTCTCCGACGGTGGCATGTGGTTCGACGAGGCGGCGGCGATACGGCACGGGCTCGACCTGGTGCGGCAGGGCGCCGACCTGGTCGACGTGGGCGGCGAGTCCACCCGCCCTGGCGCGGCCAGGGTCTCCCTGGAGGAGGAGCTGGCCAGGGTCGTCCCGGTGATCCGGGCGCTGGCCGCTGAGGGCGTGAGCGTCAGCGTCGACACGATGCGGGCCGAGGTCGCGAGGGCCGCCGTCGAGGCGGGCGCCAGGCTCGTCAACGACGTGAGCGGCGGCCTGGCCGACCCCGACATGCCCCGCGTCGTCGCCGACACCGGCGTGGCGTACGTGGTCATGCACTGGCGCGGGCACAGCCATGACATGGACAGCAGGGCGGTCTACACCGACGTGGTCGCCGAGGTGCGCGAGGAACTGGCGAAGCGGGTCGCCCTCGTGCTCGCCGAGGGCGTGGCGGAGGAGCAGATCGTGCTCGACCCCGGCCTGGGCTTCGCCAAGAACGCCGAGCACAACTGGGCGGTGCTGGCCGGCATCCCGCGCCTGGCCGAGCTGGGCTACCCGCTGCTGATCGGCGCGTCACGCAAGAGGTTCCTGGGGCGGCTGCTGGCCGCCCCCGACGGCACCCCCCGGCCGTTCAGCGGCAGCGACGACGCGACGGTGGCCGTCACCGCGCTGGCGGCGCGCGAGGGCGCCTGGTGCGTCAGGGTTCACGAGGTAGGTCCCAATGCCGATGCCGTGCGGGTGGCCGCCGCATGGAAGAGAGCCGGAGCCAGCACATGAGCGTCGACACTTCCGCCATCGAGACGGTCAACCAGGAGTTCTACACGGCCATCGAGGACGGCGACCTCGACAGGATGACCGAGATCTGGGCCGAGGACACCCCCGACGGGAAGGTCAGCTGCGTCCATCCCGGCTGGAGCCTGCTCACGGGCCGCTCCGAGGTGCTGCGGTCCTGGGCGCTGATCATGGCCAACACGACGTACATCCAGTTCGTGCTGACCGACGTCAACACCACCGTGCTGGGCGACCTCGCGGTGCTCACCTGCGTCGAGAACATCCTCACGGCCGGTGAGGAAGGTGAGGCTAGCTTCGCGGCGGGCAAGGTGGTGGCGAGCAACGTCTACGTCCGCACCGCGCAGGGCTGGCGGCTGTGGATGCACCACGGCTCCCCGGTGCTGCAGAGCGACGAGGACGAGGAGGAGGACGGCGAGCTTGAGCCTTGATCGCATCACGCTGAAGGGCCTGCGCGCCCGCGGCCGGCACGGGGTGCTCGCGGCCGAGCGGGAGCTCGGGCAGGAGTTCGTCGTGGACGTCACGCTCCACCTCGACACCGCTCCCGCCGCCGCGGGCGACGACCTGGCCAAGACCGTCCACTACGGCGAGCTGGCGCAGGCGCTCGCCGAGGTCGTCGAGGGCGAGCCGGTCCAGCTCATCGAGACGCTCGCCGAGCGCCTGGCCGACGTGTGCCTGGCCAGCGCGCTGGTCGCCAAGGCGGAGGTGAGCGTGCACAAGCCGGCGGCGCCGATCCCGCTGCCCTTCGACGACGTCGTCGTGACCATCGAGCGGAGCCGCGCATGAAAGTCGTGCTGGCACTCGGCAGCAACCTGGGCGATCGCTTCCAGACCCTGCAGGGCGCGATCGACACCCTGTTCGACGCCCCCGGGCTGGTGTTCGTCAAGGCGTCGCCGGTGTACGAGACCGACCCGGTGGGAGGGCCGCCCGGCCAGTTGCCGTACCTGAACGCGGTGGTGCTGGCGGAGACCTCCACGCTGGTGCCGCGGACGATCCTGGAGCGGGCGCTGAGCGTCGAGAACGCCTTCGGGCGGGTCCGCAAGGAGCACTGGGGCCCGCGCACCCTCGACGTGGACGTCATCGTGGTGGGCGACATCGTCAGCGACGACCCCGAGCTGACCCTGCCGCACCCGCGGGCGCACGAGCGGGCGTTCGTGCTGGTGCCGTGGTTCGAGGTCGATCCCGACGCGGTGGTGCCCGGCCACGGCCGCATCGCCGACCTGCTGGGCGGTCTCGACAGGAGCGGGGTGCGCCGCCGCGACGACCTGAAGCTGCAGAGGCCGGATTGAGGCCCACGCATCCCGGCCGGCTGACCGGCCTCGTCGTCGTGGTCGCGTTGCTCTCGTGGGCGGTCGTCCGGCAGTTCTACTCCGGCCTGCCGATCATGCCGTGGACGGCCGTCCCCACGGCGCTGCTGCTCGCCCTGGGCGAGGGGTACACCGGGTGGACGACCAGGGCCAGGATCGCCAGGAAGCCGGGCACGAAACCGGTCGAGCCGCTGGCGGTGGCCAGGCTGGCGGCGCTGGCGAAGGCGTCGGCGTACGCGGGGGCCGCGCTGGCGGGGTTCTTCGCCGGGTTCATGCTGCACACGGGGCAACTCCTCGACAGGGAGACGCCGCGTTCCGAGTTCTTCGTCGCGCTGGGGTCGTTCCTGTCGTTCGTCGTGCTCATCTGCGCGGCGCTGTACCTGGAGCACTCGTGCCGCATCCCGAAGGAGCCCGAGGAGCGCCGCGAACCCCGCTGACGGGGCTCAGGCGCGGCGGCGGCCGAAGAGGTAGATGACCGGCCAGGTGCAAAGGAGCGGGCCGACGACGGCGATCGGGCGTTCCAGCCACCATTTGAGGTCGGGCGGGATCTCGGTGCCGAGCGTGCCGAACAGCCACCACGACAGGCCGAGCGCGATCGCCATGCCGGTGGTGTGGAAGAGGAACAGCGGCAGCGCGTAGCGGTTGATGAAGGCGTTGGCGCGGGCCCAGCGCGGCCGCTCCAGCACCCGTTCCATCGACGGCCTCAGCACCTCGACCAGGCCGATCTGGAACAGCAGCAGGGCGACGATGACGAACGTCGGCGGCGCCATGTTGGACCACTTGTCGCCGGGCACGCCCACCATCGAGCCGGGGTAGATGCCCGAGTAGACCAGGCCGAACAGGGCGAAGAACCCGGTCCACAGCAGGCCCATGTCGTAGCGCCTGGGCAGGGCGACGACCCGGTCGTAGAAGAAGCCGGCCTGGTGGGCCAGCCCCCACACGACGACCATGTTGAGCCAGCCCGCCCCGCCGAGGCCGTAGCGGAACCTGACGACGTCCACGACGAGGGCGGCGCCGCCGAGCCAGACCAGGGTCAGCACGTCGTAGCGGCGGTGCAGCCACAGCGCCACGGGCAGCAGCGCGATCAGCACGAGGTAGACGCCGAGGAACCACAGCGGGCTGAGGACGAGCAGCACGACCCGCCACATCCAGTCGACGTGGAAGGTCCAGGTGACGACGGCCCCCACGGCGATCCAGACGCCCGACAGGAACAGTGCCGGCACCGCGAGCGCCCTGATGCGCCGCCACACGAACGAGCCGATGCCGACGCCGCGGGCCTGGGCCCGGTTCCACGACAGCAGGTGGACGTGGCCGCCGACGTAGAAGAACAGCGGCAGCACCTGCAGCAGCCAGGTGAGGATCCACAGGCCGGAGGTGAAGCCGAGGGGGCTGGTCGGCTCGGGCCCGCCAGGCTTCCACTGCAGGATCGTGAACGCCCAGTGCCAGACCACGACGACGACCAGGCTGAGGGCGCGCAGCCAGTCGACGTACTTGTCGCGTTCCTGCGGGGGCGGGGTGCTCACTTGTCGATGTCGCCCACGACGAAGAACATCGAGCCGAGGATGGCGATCATGTCGGCGACCAGCCGGCCGGGCAGCATCTCGCGCAGCACCTGGATGTTGCTGTAGGAGGCGGAGCGCAGCTTGAGCCGCCACGGCGTCTTGTCGCCCCTGGACACCAGGTAGTAGCCGTTGATGCCGAGCGGGTTCTCGGTCCACGCGTACGTGTGGCCCTCGGGCACCTTCAGCACCTTGGGCAGGCGCTGGTTGATCGGCCCCCTGGGCAGCGAGCGCAGCCGGTCGACGCACGCGTCGGCCAGGTCGAGCGACACCCTGAGCTGCTCGAACAGCACCTCGAACCGGGCGTGGCAGTCGCCAGCGTCGCGGGTGACGACCTTGACGGGCAGCTCGGGGTAGGCGAGGTACGGGTCGTCGCGGCGCAGGTCGATGTCCACGCCTGAGGCGCGGGCGATGGGGCCGCTGACGCCGTACTGGAGGATCTGCTCGCGGGTGAGCACGCCGACGCCCCTGGTGCGGGCGGTGAAGATCTCGTTGTGGAGGATGAGGTTCTCGATGTCGGGCACCCGGCGGCGGGTCTCGGCGACGGCCTCGGACACCCGGTCGAGCCACCCGTACGGGAGGTCCTCCTTGAGCCCGCCCACCCGGTTGAACATGTAGTGCATGCGCCCGCCGGAGATCTCCTCCATGACGGCCTGGATGCGTTCGCGCTCGTCGAAGGCGTAGAAGACGGGCGTGATCGCGCCGAGTTCGAGCGGGTACGAGCCGAGGAACATCAGGTGGCTGAGCGCCCGGTTGAGCTCGGCGAGCAGCGTGCGGGCCCAGACGGCGCGCACCGGCGGCTCCATGCCGAGCAGGCGTTCGGCGGCGAGCACGACGCCCAGCTCGTTGGCGAAGCCGGACAGCCAGTCGTGCCGGTTGGCGAGCATGATGATCTGCCGGTAGTCGCGGACCTCGAACAGCTTCTCCGCGCCCCGGTGCATGTAGCCGATGATCGGCTCGGCGGCGGTGATGCGCTCGCCGTCGAGGGTCAGCCTCAGCCTGAGCACGCCGTGTGTCGACGGGTGCTGCGGGCCGATGTTGAGGATCATGTCCTCGGTGGCCAGCTCCTTCGCGCCGGCGCCGAGCCCGACCACGCGTTCCGTCATATCAGCAATGCTGCCACCCCAGCCGAGGGTGATCCAGCGGGCGGGTAGGTCAAGGAATGGTCTGGGATCGCATTGTTAAGCCGGACAGGGGGACAAATACCGGGAACGGGGGGAGATACCACCATGAGAAGAGTCCTGTTCGACGTGGCGTCCCTGATCTCGCGGGTGACCATCGGCGTGATCTTCCTCGTCCACGGGTGGCAGAAGTGGCAGGGCGGGCTGGCCTCCACCGTCCAGGGGTTCCGGCAGATGGGCGTGCCCTTCCCCGACGCGTCGGCCGCGTTCGCCACCGTCGCCGAGAGCGTGGGCGGCATCCTCCTCATCCTGGGGCTGCTGGTCCGGCTGGCGGCGCTGGTGCTCCTGATCGACATGATCGGTGCGATCGTGTTCGTCCACGGCGGCAACGGGGTGTCGCTCAGCGGCAACGGCTGGGAGTTCGCGGGCGCGCTGGCCGCCGGGTCCCTGCTCCTGCTGGCGGTGGGCGGCGGGCGCATCGGCCTGGACGGCCTGTTCTTCGCGACGCACAGGCGGCGGGCGGAGCGCCGCGCCGCGGAGGCGGAGCTGGCCGCGTACGCCCCCGGGCGGGGCGAGCGCGGCGTGGACACCGAGCCCACCCGGCCCATGCAGCCTCCGAGCGTGCCCAGCCAGCCCGGCGCCCCCGGCCACCCGGGCCAGCCGGGCGACTCCGGTCACCCGGGCCAGCCGGGCGCCTCCGGTCGCCCGGGCCAGCCCGGCGGCCCCGGCCACCAGGGGGTTCCCGGCCAGGGGGTCATCCCCGGCCAGGGCCGGCTCAGCGACGACGACATGCGCGACATCGACGCCCTCATCTCCGACGACCCGCAGCACCCTCGCCGGCCGCCGAACCGCTAGCGCCCGCTGCTGAGGGCGGCCGCGCTCAGCGGGCCGTGGCGCGGGACACGAGGTCGCGCAGCGCGCCGATCAGCCGGTCGACGTGCTCCTCGGTGGTGCCGATGCCGACCGAGGCGCGCACCGCCGAGGCCGTGCCGTCCTCGCAGCCGCCGTCGGCCGTGCCCAGCAGGTGCCGGACGAACGGGTGCGCGCAGAACTTGCCGTCGCGCACCCCGATGCCGTACTCGCCGGACAGGGCCTCGGCCACCTCGCGCGCCGAGTACCCGGCGACGGTGAACGACACGATGCCGACGCGCGGGTGGTCGTCGCCCCACAGGGAGAGCTCGCGCACGCCCTCGATGGCGGCCAGGCCGGCGCGCAGCCGCGCGATCAGCCGCTCCTCCTCGCGGACCAGCTCGGTCCAGCCGGTGGCGGTGAGGGCGTCGCAGGCGGCGGCGAGAGCGATGGCGCCCAGCACGTTGGGGGTGCCGGCCTCGTGGCGCGGCTCGGGGTCGTCGTGCCACTCGGTGCTCTCACCCACCGCGCGCACCGCGCCCCCGCCCTTCAGGTACGGTTCGCCCTCCGCCAGCCAGTCGCGCCGCCCCACCAGCGCGCCCGCGCCGAACGGCGCGTACAGCTTGTGACCGGAGAAGGCGACGTAGTCGAGGTCGAGCGCCGTGAGGTTGAGGCTGCGGTGCGGGACGAGCTGGGCGGCGTCGACGAGGATGCGCGCGCCGTGCCGGTGCGCGATGTGCGCGAGGGCGGCGATGGGCCACAGCTCGCCCGTGACGTTGGACGCGGCGGTGACGACGAGCAGCTTGGGGCCGTCGATGGCGGCGAGCGCCTCGTCGGCGGAGCGCACGGCCTCGCCGGGGAAGGCGGGCGGCGCCAGGCGCACGGCTCGCTTCCACGGCAGGAGCGAGGCGTGGTGCTCGGTGTCGAAGACGACCACGGTGGCGTCCTCGGGCAGGCACCGGGCGAGGAGGTTGGTGGCGTCGGTGGTGTTGCGGGTGAAGATCACCGCGTCGTCGGTACGGGCGCCGACGAAGGCGCGTACGGTGTGCCTGGCCTGCTCGTACCTGGCGGTGGTGAGCTGGGAGGCGTAGCCGGCGCCGCGGTGCACGCTGGAGTAGGCCGGGAGCGCGGCGGCGACGGCCGCGCTGACCGGCTCCAGACAGGGGGCGCTGGCGGCGTAGTCGAGGTTGGCGTAGCGCACCCGCCTGCCGCCCTTGACGGGCACCTCCAGGTCGGCCCCGACGACGGCGGGGATCGGCCGGCCGGTGGAACGCGGAGCGGCGGGCTCGGCGGCGGGCCCGGCGGGGGCGGCGTTGAAGATCGTCAGAGTGGGCACGGCGAACCTCCTGGGGTCGTCGGACCCCTGGAGCAGCCACGGAGCCCGCGCTTGCCCGCCACACCTCGTGACGGACCAGGTCTTCACCCGGGGCACCCCGCCGCGGACGCGAGGGTTGCCGGCCAGCGAGCCGGGGCTTGGCGCTGGCACTCATGACCTACGAGCGGCACTATAACCGACACCCCACCGGCGATCGCAAGTCGCGAACTTCTGCGCGCCCTGGCTCGTTGCTACCGGGCAGACCCCCTTTCCCCGACCGGTCACGCCCCTGGCCGGCCTTTCCCCGGAGGTGCGCAGATGTTGGACTGGGTGACAGACCCTCAGATCTGGATCGGGTTCTTCACCCTGGTCGCACTGGAGATCGTGCTCGGCATCGACAACATCATCTTCATCTCCATCCTGGCCGGGAAGCTCCCGCCGGAGCAGCGGGACAGGGCGCGGCTGCTCGGCCTCGGCGCGGCGCTGGTGAGCCGCCTGCTCCTGCTGCTCGCGCTGTCGTGGGTGGTACGCCTCACGGAGCCGCTGTTCGGCGTCTTCGGGCACGACATCTCGGGGCGCGACCTCATCCTGCTGCTCGGAGGCATGTTCCTGCTGGCCAAGAGCGTCACGGAGATCGGTCACAGCATGGAGCCGCACGGCAAGGACGGCAAGAGCCGCGCCGTCACCTCGTTCACGGCGGTGATCCTGCAGATCATGGTGCTCGACATCGTGTTCTCGCTCGACTCGGTGATCACGGCCGTCGGCATGGTCGACCAGCTCGGTGTGATGATCGCGGCGGTGGTGGCGGCGGTGCTGGTGATGCTGTTCGCGTCGGGGCCGATCAGCTCGTTCGTGGACCGGCACCCGAGCATCAAGATGCTGGCGCTGGCGTTCCTCGTGCTCATCGGCGTGGTGCTCGTCGCCGAGGGCTTCGGCCAGCACATCCCGAAGGGCTACATCTACTTCGCGATGGCGTTCTCCGTGGTCGTGGAGCTGCTCAACATCAGGGTCCGCAGCAAGCACGCGCAGGCCGAATCTAAGATGCAATAGTGCGCTTTGACCCCTGGAATCCGGATTTCGTCGCTCACCCCTACCCCGTCTACGAGCAGCTGAGGCGTGAGGCGCCCGTCAGCTACTTCGAGCCCACCGACCAGTGGCTCGTCTCCCGGCACGCCGACGTGAACGCGCTGCTCAGGGACCGGCGGCTGGGGAGGTCGTACCTCCACGTGGCCGGCCACGAGGAGTTCGGCAGGGAGCCCGAGCCGGAGTTCCAGGAGCCGTTCTGGCGCGTGGTCAGGGCGGGCATGCTCGACGTCGAGCCGCCGGTGCACACGAGGCTGCGCCGGCTGGTCTCCAAGGCGTTCACGCCGCGCATGGTCGAGTCGCTGCGCCCCCGCGTCAAGGCCATCGCCGGGAGCCTCGTCGAGGCGTACGTGGAGAAGGGCGGCGGCGACCTCATCGCCGAGGTGGCCGAGCCGCTGCCCGTCACCGTCATCGCCGAGATGCTGGGCATCCCCGAGGCCGACCGCCACCTGCTGCGCCCCTGGTCGGCCGACATCTGCGGCATGTACGAGCTCAACCCCACCCCCGAGGCCCAGCACACGGCGGTGCGCGCGGCCGAGGAGTTCGCCGGGTACCTGAAGGTCCTCGCCCGCGAGCGCGCGGCCGACCCCGGCGACGACCTGGTCAGCGCGCTGGCCGCGATCCCCGAGCTGACCGAGGACGAGCTGGTCGGCACCTGCGTGCTGCTGCTCAACGCCGGCCACGAGGCCACGGTGAACGTCACGGGCAACGGCTGGTGGTCGCTGTTCAGGAACCCCGGCGAGCTGGCCAGGCTGCGCGAGGACCGCTCGCTGCTGCCCACCGCGATCGAGGAGCTGCTGCGCTGGGACACACCGCTGCAGATGTTCGAGCGGTGGGTGCTGGAGGACATCGAGGTGGACGGGGTGGCCATCCCGCGCGGAGCCGAGGTGGCGCTGCTGTTCGGCTCGGCCAACCGCGACCCGGAGGTGTTCGACGACCCGGACCGGCTCGACGTGGCGCGTGCGGACAACCCGCACATCTCGTTCGGGGCGGGCATCCACTTCTGCCTGGGGGCGCCGCTGGCGCGCATCGAGCTGGCGGAGTCGTTCGGCGCGCTGCTGGACCGCGCGGCGACGCTGGAGCTCGCCGAGGAGCCGCGCTGGAAGCCCGGCTACGTGATCCGCGGCCTGGAGGCCCTGAACCTGACCGTCTCCGGCTGACCGCCGCCCCCCGACCCCCCGACCTCTGAGGCGCCCGCCCGATGCGTGGGCCGGGCGCCAGAGCCGTGGCGCCGGGGTCGTGGGCCGGGCGCCGGGGTCAGCGGCTCTGGGCGAGCCAGCCGAAGCCGCCGAGCCCGGCGGGATCGATGAGCTCGCCCTCCTCCGACGCCCGAGCCAGTGCACGCAGGTAGCCCCGCGGGTCGGAAACGGCGCGCTCGATGGGCGGGCGCGCCCCGGTGAGGCCGAGCGCGCGCAGCGCCTCGCGCTGTGTGGACAAGGTTGTGGATATCGCCCCGGCCCCGCGCCCGGCCTCGGCGCACGCGTCGAGCGCGACGTGCGCGGTGATGTCGCAGGTCCCGTCGGGTACGGGCGCCACGACCGCCCCGTCGCGGTATCCGGTCAGCGTGCCACAGAGCGGCCGGTTATCCACAGGATGTGCATAATCCACGGCAATCGCCCGCCCCCTCGCGAGCCCGCCCACCACGCCGGCCCAGGCCGCGTCGCGCGGGTGGCCGATCTCGGCGCGCGTGCCCACCCGCGTGAGCGGCCACCACCGCCGCATCCAGGCGAGGTCGGCCTCGGGCGGCGGGCCGCCGAGGCGCTCCTCGCCCGTGGCGGCGTCGACCAGCACCAGCCTCGGGCCCTCGGCCGTCTGCTCCACGACGTCCAGCGGGATGTTGTCGAGCCATTCGTTGGCGACGGCGAGCCCGGCGACCCTCTCGGGGATCGAGCGCCGCCAGGCGATCTCCTCGGGGAGCGAGCCCGGCCTGGGGGAGAGGTCGACGGCGGTGACGCGCAGCCTCTTGCGCAGGGCCGGCTCGGCCGCCGCCAGCACGCGCGCGACGAGCAGGCCCTCGCCCGCCCCGATGTCGACCAGGTCGAGGGGGTCGGGCGCGCCGAGCTCGGCGTCGACCTCCACCAGGAGCGCGAGGACCGCGTCGGCGAACGCCGGTGAGGCGCTGACCGACGTGCGGAAGTGGCCCGAGGGGCGCTCACGCAGGTAGAAGCCCCCCTCTCCGTACAGCGCCCGCTGGGTCGCCTCACGCCAGGTGAGCCACATGCTCTGGACTATCTCATGGTTCACGTCCGGTACGTATTGCAATTTCTTGGCTACTCACTGTCGCGCCTTGCGCTACCGTTTACCGGCAGTCACCGAGCGGTCGCTTTGCGCCATCCCCATTTCGCCGAAGACGGCCGCTCTCCGTCGCGGCCCCTGGCCGCGTGATGAGAAGGAGTCCCTCAATGCTGAAGAAGATCATGGTCATCGCGGGTGCCGCCGCCGCGCTCTCGTTCGCCACCCCCGCCCTCGCCGACGACACCAGCGGCGACGGCGGCGTGCTGTCCGGCAACCAGCTGTTCGTCCCGATCAGCGCGCCGATCAACGTGTGCGGCAACTCGCTGGCGATCCTGGGCGTCGCGGTCTCCGGTTGCAAGGGTGGCTCGTACGCCGCCTGGCACCGTCACTGATCGCACCCCCTGGGCATGCCGACGAGCTCGGACCGGTCGGGCGGACCGGTCCGAGCCCGGACCCCGACCGGCCAGTCGGCGATTGGCCGGTCGGTGCACCTCCAAGAGGTCGCAATCCTCGGCGGGCGTCGGGTCCCAACTCGGCGCCCGCTGTCTTGCGTGGAACCCCTCTCCTCATCTCTTCCGACAGGGGGTGCACGATTTGTATGCCCTTGTCGCTTTTGTCGTTAACTCAACATGCGGCAAAGCAGCGGTCACAGGGGCACTCCCGGACGACGGTTACGCTGGGCGGCAGCGCCATCAGTCCGACAGGGGTGTGAACGCATGGACGCAGGTGACCGCCCGGCACGGCTGGCCGTGGGCGTGCTCGGCGCAGGAAGGGTCGGCTCCGTGCTCGGCGCCGCGCTCGCCCAGGCGGGCCACCGCGTCGTCGCCGCCAGCGGCGTGTCCGACGCCTCCCACCGCCGTGCCGCCGAGAGACTCGGCGTCAGGCCCTCGCCGCCCGACGAGGTCGTCGCGGCCGCGCAGCTCATCCTCCTCACCGTCCCCGACGACGCCCTGCCCGACCTCGTCGGCGGCCTCGCCGGCACCGGCGCCGACCTGCGCGGCAAGCTGCTGGTGCACACCAGCGGCGCGTACGGGCTGTCGGTGCTCGAACCCGCGGCGCGGGCCGGCGCGCTGCCGCTGGCCCTGCACCCCGTGATGACGTTCACCGGCCGCGACGACGATCTCAACAGGATCACCGGCATCTCGTTCGGCGTCACCGCGCCCGAGCCGCTGCGGCCCGTCGCCGAGGCCCTGGTGATCGAGATGGGCGGCGAGCCCGTCTGGATCGCCGACTCCGACCGCGCCCTCTACCACGCGGCGCTGGCTGGCGCCGCGAACCACATGGTCACGCTCATCGCCGAGTCGCAGGAGCTCCTGCGGCGCATCGGCGTCGAGCACGCGGGCAGGATGCTGGGCCCGCTGCTCGGCGCCGCCCTCGACAACGTGCTGCGGCTCGGCATCACCGGGCTGACCGGGCCGGTGGTCAGGGGCGACGCGGGCACCGTGCGCAAGCACGTCGACGCGCTGATCCTGGCCGCGCCCGAGGCGGCCGACGCGTACGTCGCGCTGGCCAGGCTCACCGCCGACCGGGCGCTCGCCGCCGGCCTGCTCAAACCGGAGGAGGCGGAGCGGCTCCTCGACGCCCTGGGGGGCAATATATGGACCTGACCGTCGCGTTCGAAGGGCAGGCACATGGAGCTGATCGTCGCCAGGCACAGGGAAGACCTGGTCAAGGCCAGGGGTGAGGGGGCCGTGGCGCTGGTGCCCACGATGGGGGCGCTCCACGAGGGCCACCGCTCGCTGATCCGCCTGGCGCGTGAGCGTGCCGACCACGTCGTGGTCAGCGTCTTCGTCAACCCGCTCCAGTTCGGCCCGAACGAGGATTTCTCCCGCTATCCCCGGACGTTCGACGCCGACCTGGAGGTGTGCCGGGCCGAAGGCGTGGACGTCGTCTTCGCCCCGTCGGCCGAGGACATGTACCGCCCCGACCGCCAGGTGAGCGTCAACGCCGGGCACATGGGCACGGTCGTCGAGGGCGCCTCCAGGCCCGGCCACTTCGACGGCGTGCTGACGGTCGTGCTGAAGCTGTTCAACCTGGTCCGGCCCGACGTCGCCGTCTTCGGCCAGAAGGACGCCCAGCAGCTCGCGCTGATCCGTCGCATGGTCGCCGACCTCGACCTGCCCGTGGAGATCGTCGGAGCGCCGACCGTGCGCGAGCCCGACGGACTGGCCCTGTCGAGCCGCAACCGCTACCTGTCCGGCGACGAGCGCACGGTGGCGCTCGCGCTCTCGCGGGCGCTGCGGGCGGGCGCCGCGGAGTCCGTCCCCTCGGCGATCCTCGCCACGGCCCGGTCGGTGCTCGACGCCGCGGGCGACCGCCTCGGCCTCGACTACCTGGTGCTCGTCGATCCGGCCACGTTCGCGCAGGCGCGCGAGACGCACGCGGGCCCGGCCGTGCTCGCCGTGGCGGCCAGGGTGGGCACGACCCGGCTGATCGACAACGTCGTCCTCACTCTCACCCCGGCCTGAGTCAGGGGGGACCCCGGGGCATGTTCACCCCGCGCGCGGCGTTATCGTCATGTTGACGAAATCGCCTCAGTGAGGAGACCCCATGAGCGCACCGGCGATCCCCCTGCGGCTGACCGCTCCCGACCCCGGCTGGACCGCCGAGGCCGACGTGGTCGTCGTGGGCTCCGGCATCGCGGGCCTGACCGTGGCCCTGCGCCACGCCGAGCTGGAGCCCGGCGCGCGGGTCCTGGTCGTGACCAAGGACGTCCTGTCGTCCGGCTCCACCAGGTGGGCGCAGGGCGGCATCGCAGCCGTGCTCGACCCCCGCGACACCCCCGAGGAACACCTGAGCGACACGCTGCTGGCCGGGGTCGGCCTCTGCGACGTACGGGCGGTCAGGACGCTGGTGACCGAGGGCCCGGGAGCGCTGCGGCGGCTCATGGAACGCGGCGCGCGCTTCGACCGCACGCCCGACGGCGAGCTCCAGCTCACCAGGGAGGGCGGCCACCGCCGCCGCAGGATCGTCCACGCCGGGGGCGACGCCACCGGCGCCGAGGTGCAGCGGGCCCTCGTCGCCGCCGTCGCGGCGACCCCGGCGATCGAGGTGATCGAGCACGCGCTCGTCCTCGACCTCCTCAAGGACGCCGCCGGCCGGGCCAGGGGAGTCACCCTGCACGTCATGGGCGAGGGCGCGCGCGACGGCGTGGGCGCCGTGCGCGCCAGGGCCGTCGTGCTGGCCACCGGCGGCATGGGCCAGGTGTACGCCGCCACCACCAACCCCGCCGTGTCCACCGGCGACGGCGTCGCGCTCGCGCTGCGGGCCGGCGCCGTGGTGCGCGACCTCGAGTTCGTCCAGTTCCACCCGACCGTGCTGTGGCTGGGCGAGGGCTCCACCGGGCAGCAGCCGCTCATCTCCGAGGCGGTCAGGGGCGAGGGGGCCGTGCTCGTCGACCACGAGGGGAACAGGTTCATGGCCGGCGTGCACGAGCTGGCCGACCTCGCGCCGCGCGACATCGTCGCCAAGGCCATCATGCGCAGGATGCACGAGACCGGGCGCGACCACGTCCACCTCGACGGCCGCCACTTCGGCCGCGCCACCTGGGAGACCCGCTTCCCCACGATCTACGCCGCCTGCCGGGAGCACGGG
The DNA here is from genome assembly GCF_900109355.1 of Nonomuraea pusilla. Taxonomy (GTDB): domain Bacteria; phylum Actinomycetota; class Actinomycetes; order Streptosporangiales; family Streptosporangiaceae; genus Nonomuraea; species Nonomuraea pusilla. Next base: position 72,917 of record NZ_FOBF01000020.1, on the reverse strand, counting down.
ATCGACCCGGCCACCGAGCCCGTCCCGGTCGCGCCCGCCGCCCACTACGCCAGCGGCGGCGTACGCACCGACCTGCGCGGGCGCACCTCCATCGACGGCCTGTACGCCTGCGGCGAGGTGGCCTGCACCGGCGTGCACGGCGCCAACAGGCTCGCCTCGAACTCGCTGCTCGAAGGGCTGGTCTTCGCCGAACGCATCGCCGAGGACATCCACCGGTCGCGGCCCCAGCCCGGCGCGCCCGTGCCGGCCACCGCCGAGCCCGGCCTGGCTGACCCGAGGACGAGGCCGAGGGTCCAGGCCCACATGAGCAGGGGCGCGGGCGTGCTGCGCAACCGCGCGTCGCTGCAGGGCACGGTCAGGGCGCTGGCCGACGCCCGCTGGACCCTGGTGCAGGTCGCCCCGTGCACCGAGTCGTGGGAGGCGACGAACCTGCTCACCGTCGCGACCGTGCTCGCCGGCACCGCCGCGGCCAGGCTGGAGACCCGGGGCTCGCACTGGCGCGAGGACTTCCCCGACCGTGACGACGACGAGTGGCTGGGGCACCTGGACGTGACCCTGACCGAGGAGGGCCTGCTCATGACGTACACGCCGCACGGCGACGCGCTGCCGACGCGCCTGACCCAGGAGCTGACCGCGGCCGGGCTCGACCCCGCCGAGGTGAACGCCGTGATCGACAGGGCGCTGGAGGAGGACCTGGGCGAGGCGGGCGACGTGACCAGCGTCGCCACCATCCCCGCCGCCCAGCGCACGGTCGCCGACGTGGTCGCCCGCGAGGACGGCGTCGTCGCGGGCCTCGCGCTGGCCGAGGCGGTGTTCCTGCGGCTGGGAGCGGGCCGGGCCGAGCGCCGGGCCAAGGACGGCGAGCGGGTGCGCCGCGGCGACGTGCTGATGACCGTCGAGGGTCCGGCGCGGGCGGTGCTGACGGCCGAGCGCACCGCGCTCAACCTGCTGACCCACCTGTCCGGCATCGCCACGCTCACCGCCAGGTGGGTCGAGGCGATCAGCGGCACCGGCGCCCGGGTGCGCGACAGCCGCAAGACGCTGCCGGGGCTGCGGGCGCTGGAGAAGTACGCCGTGCGCTGCGGCGGAGGCGTCAACCACCGCATGTCGCTGTCCGACGCGGCCCTCATCAAGGACAACCACGTGGTCGCGGCGGGAGGCGTGGCCGAGGCGTTCAGAGCGGTCAGGGACCGCTACCCCGACCTGTCGATCGAGGTGGAGATCGACCGGCTCGACCAGCTCCAGCCGGTGCTGGACGAGGGCGCCACCGAGATCCTGCTCGACAACTTCACCATCGAGGACACAGCCCGCGCAGTGCGAATCGTGAAAGAGCGGGCGGAAAACGGGGTTGCGCTTGAGGCCAGTGGGGGATTGACCTTGGAATCGGCCCGTGACGTCGCCGACACCGGCGTGGACTACCTTGCGGTGGGAGCGCTGACCCACTCGGCGCCGGCCTTGGACATCGCACTGGATCTGCGGGGGTAACTGATGCTGCTCACGATCGACGTCGGCAACACCCACACGGTGCTAGGCCTGTTCGAGGGCGAGGAGGTCATCGAGCACTGGCGGCTCGCGACCGACCCGCGCCGCACCGCCGACGAGATCGCGGTCGTCCTGCAGGGCCTGCTCGGGCAGTCGCCGCTGTTGAAGGACGCCGACATCAGCGGCATCGCCATCTGCTCAACCGTGCCGAGCGTGCTCAACGAGATGCGCGAGATGTGCCGCCGCTACTACGGCGACGTCCCCGCGGTGATCGTGGAGCCGGGGGTGCGCACCGGCGTGCCGGTCCGCATGGACAACCCCAAGGAGGTCGGCAGCGACCGCATCGTGAACGCGCTGGCCGCCATCGACCAGTTCGGCGGCCCGTGCATCATCGTCGACTTCGGCACCGCCACCTCGTTCGACGCGGTCTCCGCCAAGGGCGAGTACGTCGGGGCGGTCACCGCGCCCGGCATCGAGATCTCGGTCGACGCGCTCGCGGCGGCCGGGGCCCAGCTGCACAAGGTGGAACTGGTCAGGCCGCGCTCGGTGATCGCCAAGAACACCGTCGAGGCGCTGCAGTCCGGCATCATCTACGGCTTCGCCGGGCAGGTCGACGGCATCGTCGAACGCATGGCGGCCGAGCTGGCCGACGACCCCGAGGAGGTCACCGTGATCGCCACCGGCGGCCACGCCGCCCTGGTCGTGGGCGAGTCGCGCTCGATCGACGTGCACGAGCCGTGGCTCACCCTCATCGGGCTGCGGCTGATCTACAGCAGGAACGCCACCTGAGCACGCCCTGAGCCGGCGAAAGGCGGCCCCCCTCTCGGGTGGGGCCGCCTTCCCGTTCCCGGACTCACTCGCTCTCGGCCGTGTAGAGGTAGTCCCAGGGCCCGCACTTCCTGGGGAAGCCGCCGGACGGGTTGACCTGGCAGACCTTCGCCCGCAGGGCGAACACGTCGTGCTCCTGGAAGAAGAACTTCTGGTAGCCGGGGGAGCCGCAGTACTTCTTCGTGTAGACCGTGCTCCAGTCGTGCTCGAAGTCGCTGGCCTCGAACTTCACGTACGCGCACTTGCCGCCCTCGTCGTAGTCGCGGTCGTCCAGGTCGTGGAGCCGGCCGGTGACCCTGGCCGTGTTGCTCTCGTCGTCGTCCCACTCGACGTCGATCCGGCCCTGCGCCTTGGCGAGGTGGTACTTGGAGAAGACGGGGCCCCAGAACTCGGAGTAGTCGTCGGGGAAGTCGGAGGTGGTCGCGCTCGCGGCGGTGGGCAGCGACAGGGCCAGCGCGGTGGTGGCTGCGACGGCGAGGAGACCTGTCGCGATCTTCTTGATCATCGTTCTCTCCCTTGAGCCCCCTGGACCGGCTCCCTGCCGGTTCCCCCTGAGCTCGTGAGTCATTGGTAAGGGAGAGTGCTTGCAGCGCCCCTGCGGTGTCCCTGCGGCCTTCCTGCAGCATCCCTTCAGGGAGCCGACGACCGCTTGCAGTCGTCTTATCCCCTACCCTTTGTTGTCGTGAGCGAGGAACTTCCTGAGCAGATGCGGATCCGGAGGGAGAAGCTCGATCGCCTGCGCAACGAGGGCGTCGACCCCTACCCGGTGAACTTCCCACGCACGGCGACCAACGCCGAGGTCAGGGAGAAATACGAGGGCCTGGAGCCCGACACCGCCACCGGTGACAAGGTCGCCGTGGCGGGCCGCGTCATGCTCAACCGCGTCGGCGGCAAGCTCTGCTTCGCCACCCTGCGCGACGGCAGCGGCGACCTGCAGGTCATGATCTCGCTCGACAAGGTGGGCGAGGAGTCCCTGGCGAGCTGGAAGCGCGACGTCGACCTCGGCGACCACGTCGGCGTCGAGGGCGAGGTGATCACCTCCCGCAGGGGCGAGCTGTCCATCCTGGCCGAACGGTGGCAGATCACCTCCAAGTGCCTGCGTCCCCTGCCGGAGAAGCACATCGGCCTCACCGACCCCGAGGCCCGCGTGCGTCAGCGCTACGTCGACCTCATCGTCAACGACGAGGCCAGGAAGATGGCCAGGGTGCGCAGCGACACCGTGCGCGCCGTACGCGACTTCTGGCACGAGGAGGGCTACCTCGAGGTCGAGACGCCGATGCTCCAGCCGATCCACGGCGGCGCCGCGGCCCGGCCGTTCCGTACGCACATCAACGCGTACGACATGGAGCTCTACCTGCGCATCGCGATCGAGCTCTACCTCAAGCGGCTCGTGGTGGGCGGCATCGAGAAGGTTTTCGAGATCAACCGCAACTTCCGCAACGAGGGCGCCGACGCCACCCACAACCCCGAGTTCACCATGCTCGAGGCGTACGGCACGTACCTCGACTACAACGACATGGCCGACCTCACGCAGCGCATGTACCAGAAGGCCGTGATGGCGGCGCTGGGCACGTCGGTCGTCGTGCACGACGGCGTGGAGGTCGACCTCGGCCTGCCCGAGTGGCCGCGCATCACCCTGTACGGCGCGGTCTCCGCGGCGCTGGGCGAGGAGATCACGACCGAGACCACGCTGGAGGAGCTCAGGAAGCACGCCGAGCGCCACGGCGTCCACTGCGACGCGAAGTGGGGCTCGGGCAAGATCGTCCAGGAGCTGTTCGAGGCGCTGGTGGAGCACACGCTGGTCCAGCCGACGTTCGTCATGGACTACCCGCTGGAGACGTCGCCGCTGGCCCGCCTGCACCGCGACAACCCGCTGCTCACCGAGAAGTGGGACCTCATCGGGTTCGGCACCGAGCTCGGCACCGCCTACTCCGAGCTGAACGACCCGATCGACCAGCGGCATCGCCTGATGGAGCAGTCGCTGCTCGCCGCGGGCGGCGACCTGGAGGCCATGCAGCTCGACGAGGACTTCCTGCAGGCCCTCGAGTACGGCATGCCCCCGACGGGCGGCATGGGCGCCGGCATCGACCGCATGATCATGGCGTTCACCGGCAGGAACATCCGCGACACCATCCTGTTCCCGCTGGTCAAGCCCGCCCAGTAGCCGCACCGGCCCGACGAGGAGGGGCGCGCGCCACACCGGCCCGCGCCCCGTTCCGCGTCACGCGACGGACGTGCCGCCGTCGAGCGCGGGCGGCGTCCCCGGCCGCCGGCGTCCGAGGCGTACCGGCAGGCGGGCCAGCCCGCGCAGCACGATGTTCCCCCTGTACGGCGGCTCAGCCTCGGCGAGCTCCAGCTTCGGCGCCGTCGCCGCCAGCGCCGCCAGCGCGATCTCGCCCTCCATCCTGGCCAGCGTCGCCCCGAGGCAGAAGTGGACGCCCAGGCCGAACGCCAGGTGCCGGCCCGGTTCGCGGCCCACGTCGAACCTGTCGGGCTCGTCGAAGACGGCCGGGTCGCGGTTGGCCGCCCCGATCAGCCCCAGCACCGGCGTCCCCGCGGGCACCGGCGTGCCGCCCAGGTCCGCGTCCGTCAGCGCCGTCCTGGACGTGAGCTGCACCGGCGGGTCGTACCTGAGCACCTCCTCGACGACCTGGCGGGGCCGCTCGGCCGCGTGGCGGAGCAGGCCGCGCCCGGCCAGGTTGAGCACGCCGTTGGCGATCAGGTTGACGGTCGTCTCGTGGCCCGCCACGAGCAGGAGCACGCACGTCGCCACCAGTTCGGCCTCGGTCAGCTCCTCGACCCGCGTGAGCGCGCTCAGCAGGTCGTCGCCGGGCCGCTCCCGCCTGACGGCCACCAGGCCGCGTACGTACGCCCCGAGCTCCGCCCGCGCCCGCTCCGCCCGCGCCGCCCGCGCCTGCGTCAGGACCGGGTCGAGGCCGCCCGCCAGGTCGCCGCTCCACGTCCTGAACCGCTCGTGGTCCTCCACCGGGACGCCCAGCATCTCGGTGATCACCATGACGGGCAGCGGGTAGGCGAAGCGGTCGAGCAGGTCCGTCTCGTCCGGCAGGTCCGCGATCAGCCCGGCGGCGATCGCCTCCACGCGCGGGCGCAGCCGCTCCACCATCCTGGGCGTGAACGCCCGGCTGACCAGCCCGCGCAGCCGCGTGTGGTCGGGCGGGTCGAGCACGAGGAACGAGTGCGCCGCCTCGTCCTCGCCCTCAGGCTGCACCGTGCCGTGGCCGAAGCGGGGGTCGCGCAGCAGCGCCGAGCAGAGCTCGTACGTCGTGGCGACCAGCAGTCCGGCGCGGGTGCGGACGAGCGGGCCGCGAGCACGCAACTCCCGGTACCGGGTATACGGATCTCGCATGAATCCCGGGTCGAACGGGTCGAATCCCAGCACGTCGGCCGCGTTTGGCAGGACCGGCGCGGAGCCGCTGTCAGGGCTGGAGTGACCGCTCATCAGCTCGGGAAGTGTGCCGACATACGGTGAGTACGTCACACATGCAGGATCATGTCAACAGCCCTGGTCAACCCCCGATACCGGCCTGCTTGACGACCTTTCCTGAATGCGTTTACCGTCTGCGGGACGAGCGGTTGCTCCGGCTGGCGAGGGGCCGGGGTCTGCTGTTGGGGGGAGGGCTCCCGATGGATGCGCTCACGGAAGGTGTGGAGCTCAGCGACGCGGACGTGGCGTTGCTCGCCGAGCTGGCCAAGGGAGTCACGGTCGATCGCGTGGGCAGGCGGCTCGACGTCAGCGGCCGCACCGTACGCAGGAGGCTGCGCGGCATCTGCGACCGCATCGGCGTCGACACCGCGATCGAGGCCGTGGCCTGGGCGGCCCGCCGGCAGCTCATCTGACGGCGGGCACGACGGCGGAGCCGCGAAGAGGCGGGCCGGCCGACGGCACGTCACCGGTGCGCCGGCCGTACGCCTAGTCGGCGATGCGGACGGCGCCCGCGAACGGCCGGTTCCCGAGGGGTACCACGCGGACGACGTCGCCCGTCTGCGGCGCGTGCACCATGAGGCCGCCGCCCAGGTAGATGCCGACGTGGTGCAGGTCGCTGTAGAAGAACACCAGGTCGCCCGGGCGCATGTCCTCGCGCCTGACGTGCCGCCCGGCCGTCCACTGGTCGCCGGTGTAGTGCGGCAGCGAGATGCCGACCTGCTGGTACGCCGCCATGACGAGCCCCGAGCAGTCGTACGAGCTCGGGCCCTCGGCGCCCCAGACGTACGGCTTGAGCTGCTGCGTGAGGGCCCACCTGGCGGCCGCCGCGGCCTTGCCGGTGCCGACGACGGGCAGGTTGACGCGTACGGCCCTGCCGCCCAGCCTGCCCAGCTCGCCGAGCGCTCGCTTGTACAGGTTGCTCTCCAGCTTGGCCACCAGCCCGGTGATCTTGGAGCGCTTCGCCTCCAGGTCCGCGACGATCTTCTTGACCTCGTCGATGCGGGTCTTCGCGCTGGCCTTCGCGCGGGCGGCGGCGTCCATGGCGGTGGTGAGCTGCTTGACCTCCTCGCTCTGCTGCTCCTGCAGCGCGTACGTCGTGGCGACGTTGTCGAGGAAGGCGTCGGGGTCGCTGGAGGAGGCCAAGGCGAGCGCCTTGTCGAGCCCGCCCGACATGTACTCGCTCTGGGCGAGCAGCGCGGCCTTGGCGCGCTTGGCGGCGAGGTCGGCCTCGCTGGTGGAGAGCGTCTTCTCGGCCGCGCTGGCGGCCTTCTGAGCGGCCTTGAGCTTCTCCCGCTGGCCGTTGAACTGCTCGGACAGCGTCTCGATCTCGGTGTGCATCCCCTGGACCTGGTCGGCCAGCTCCTTGAGCGACGGCTTCGGGTCGGCGGACGCGGAACCCACGGGGATGGCGAACAGCAGCGCGGCGACGGCGGCGCCGATCGCGGCGAGGCGGCGTGACCGCCTGGCCCGTTCCGGAGGGCGGGCTTCGCCCGCGGCCTTCCCCGCACGGTCGAGCGTGCGCTTCACCAACCAGCTCCTCTCATCGACGCCTACCGGGTTAGCTGACGGGTTCGGGCCGGAGCAGCCCTACCGAGTATCGGATTCACCCCGAGTGGTGGTACGCAGGCGTGCCACCGGTGGTTCCCCGGCTCCCTGGGGGAGGGATTGGGCGTGTCTCCGCGCGAGGCGCGCGGGGAACATCGTCGCTGGACACTAATGCACTCCGGGTTCCTGCTCAACCAGAACTGCCGAGTCTGTAGAGGTTTCACAACTGAAGAGTCACAAGGTGATCTCGTGAAAAGCCGTGCAGAACCGACTTTATGTCCTCTTTGCCCAAGGTTCTGGCGTTCGTAGGCTGAAGGGCGCCCGCGCCCCGCCTGTCCTTCGCCAGGCTGTGAGATGTCCCCAGATGGCCCCGGACATGGGAGTTAGGGCTGAGCCGTAATGACATCTGTACTCTGGAGAGCCATGGAGCAGGTGGCCGAGTCGACAGTTCCCGAGACCGAGGTCGTGGTCCGGCGTGCCCGCACGCCCGACGTGCGCGGGGTCCGGCGGCTCGTCGACACGTACGCCGGCGCCGGCCCCCGGCTCCTGGAGAAGGCCACCGTGACCCTGTACGAGGACGTCCAGGAGTTCTGGGTGGCGGAGCGGGACGGGAAGGTCGTCGGCTGCGGCGCACTGCACGTCCTGTGGGAGGATCTCGCGGAGATCCGCACCGTGGCGGTCGACCCCGAATGCCGCGGCGCCGGAGTGGGCCACCGCATCGTCTCCGCGCTCATCCGGCAGGCCAGGGATCTCGGCCTGCGACGAGTGTTCTGTCTGACGTTCGAGGTCGAATTCTTCGCCCGGCACGGATTCCGCCCCATCCAGGGGACACCGGTCTCGCCCGAGGTCTACGCCGAGCTGCTGGCCTCGTACGACGAGGGTGTGGCCGAGTTCCTCGATCTGGAGCACGTCAAGCCGAACACCCTGGGCAACACCCGCATGCTGCTCCATCTGACATCGGGTGACGCAGACCTTGACCAGATGGAAAGGTGATTGTTGATACCTATGTCGATACGTTGGGCAGCACAGGCATGTGTCCTGACACGTGCCACATGCGCACTCGAAGCGAGGTGACACGGTGAGCACCGGACAGCCGCCGTATCCTCGGGACGACTCCGGCGAGAACTCGTATGGAGCTCCCGAATACGGACAGAATGCGGGCCGCCGCCCAGGCGAGCCCGACCCCGACATGACTGTGGTCGGCTACCGGGCGGACGACGCCTTCAGCCAGCAGCCCCAGTACGGGCAGCAGCAGTACGGCCAGCAGGGTTACGGCCAGCAGGATCCGTACGGGCAGCAGCCGCAGTCCCAGCCGGGGTACGGACAGCAGCAGTACGGCCAGCAGGGTTACGGCCAGCAGCCCCAGTACGGTCAGCAGGCCCAGTACGGTCAGCAGCCGCAGGCCCAGCCTGACTACGGCCAGCAGGGTTACGGTCAGCAGCCCGCCTCCGGCCAGGCGTACGGCCAGCAGGGCTATGGCCAGCAGGGTTACGGCCAGCAGGCGCAGTCGCAGCCCGACTACGGTCAGCAGGCCCAGTACGGCCAGCAGCCGCAGGCCCAGCCTGACTACGGCCAGCAGGGTTACGGTCAGCAGGCGCAGTCGCAGCCCGACTACGGCCAGCAGGCCCAGTACGGTCAGCAGCCGCAGTCGCAGCCCGACTACGGCCAGCAGGGTTACGGCCAGCAGGCGCAGCCCGACTACGGTCAGCAGGCCCAGTACGGTCAGCAGCCGCAGTCGCAGCCCGACTACGGCCAGCAGGGTTACGGCCAGCAGGCGCAGCCCGACTACGGTCAGCAGGCCCAGTACGGTCAGCAGCCGCAGTCGCAGCCCGACTACGGCCAGCAGGGTTACGGCCAGCAGCCCCCGTCGGGCCAGCAGGCGCAGTACGGCCAGCAGGGCTACGGCCAGCAGCCGCAGTCCCAGGCCGACTACGGCCAGCTGGGCTACGGGCAGCAGCCCGCCTCCGGCCAGGTCGGCTACGGGCAGCAGCCCGTCTCCGGCCAGCAGGCGCAGTACGGCCAGCAGTACGGCGAGCAGCCCCAGTACGCCCAGCAGCAGTACGGCGACCAGCAGTACGGCCAGGCCTACGGTCAGCCCCAGCAGGGGTACGGCCAGCCCGCCTACGGTCAGGGCTACGGCGCGCAGCCGGCGGGCGTGCAGCCCCCCGGCGCCCCCGCGCCGCTCGCGGAGTGGTGGCAGCGTCTGGTGGCCAGGCTCATCGACGGCGTCATCCTCTTCGTCCTGAACTTCGTGATCGGCCTGATCCTCGGCATCCTCCTCGTGGCCAGCTACTCGTCGGGCACGGGCGCCACCAGCGGTTTCTTCTCGGCCACGCTGGTCAGCGTCATCGTCGCCGTCATCGTGACGGCGCTGTGGGTGGGTTACGAGTTCTTCCTGCTCAAGATGAAGGGGCAGACGGTCGGCAAGATGGTCATGGGCATCAAGGTCGTCCAGGTGGGCGTGTCCATGCCGCAGGGCGGCCTGGCCTCGAACCTGGCGCTCAAGCGGGCCGCCGGGACGTGGGGCGGCTGGATCGCCAACGTGATCCCGTTCGTGGGCGGCCTGGCCGCCTGGGCCCTCGTCGCGGTCAACGGCGCCTCTCAGCTGTGGGACAAGCCGCTGCAGCGGACCTTCGCCGACAAGTTCGCCGGCACGGTGGTCGTCAAGATCAAGTAGTCGCACGCGGCACGTAAAACAGGGGTCGGCTTCGCGCCGGCCTCTGTTTTGTGTGTCCGGGGCGTACCAGAATGGGGGGCCAGACCGCCGACGTCGCGAGGTGGAGGTATGTCCGGAACGCCGTCCGGGGCCGGTCCCGCGCCCGCGGAATGGTGGGAACGGCTGGCCGCGCGCGGCGTCGAGGTGCTCGCGTTCGGCGTCTTCTATTACATTCTGTTCATTGCGCTGTGGGGCCTCTTTCGCACTGTCGGGGCGCCCGACGTGTTCGGCGGCCGGCTGCCCGGCGCGCTCGCCTGGTTCGGCGCGGGGCTCGGTTATGCGCTCTACGACTGGGCGGCCCTTTCGCGAGCCGGGCGCACCTTCGGCAAGGCGATCATGAGGATTCGCGTGGCGCCGGAGGGTCTTCCTCCGCGGACGCTGCTGAAACGGTCCCTGGTCTATCCAGGGGCGATCATGCTGATGGGCATTCCTGTGGTCAATCTCCTGGCTGGAATGCTCGTGTTCGCCCTCGGACTGGCTATCCTGATCGACAAGCCGCTGCAGCGCGGGCCGCACGACAGGCTCGCGGGAACGCGCGTGGTCAAAGATCTTCGCTGAGCCGTGCGCACCTGCGCGGACGCCTTTTCCGCAAAATTTTCTGTTGATCCGGTAAGGAGCCTGGAGAGACTGGCATTAGGCTATGGGACGTCCGGGTTGCCGGATGTTGGTGCCCCTGCCAGGCGAAGGGCATCTCTGTGCCGCTATGGTCGGGTGTGGGTGGTTGGCGGCGCGCGTGGCACGGGACGTGCCCGTGCTCCTGTGGCCGCGGCCGTGCGCAAAAAGCGCTCCGAAACCCCTGCAGCCGTGGAGGCGAGGACGAATGGAAGCCGTAACAGAGGTATTGTCAGCGCTCATCCCGCCGCTCGTCGTCGGGGGCGCCTTCATCTTTGGGGTGGTGAAGTTGCTGCGGGCCGAGGGCTTCGGCAGGGGGGCTAACCGCCGCCGTCAGGCCGAGAACCCGGAACTGATCCGCCAGTCAGGCGAATCCCCGCAGGGCTGAATTGTCTCCGCGCCTTTCCGGGTATATGTTTGGGCAGGCGAATGAAACAATGCTCCGGGAAAGGATTGCGTAGATGGCCAAGCAGATCCAGGAGATTCTCATCGATGACCTCGATGGGGGCGAGGCCAATGAGACGGTCAGCTTCGCTATTGACGGCTCCTCCTATGAGATTGACCTCAGCGACGTTAACGCCAAGAAGCTGAGGGACGCGCTCACGCCTTTCGTCCAGCACGCCCGCAAGGCGGGCGCCGTGGCCGCGCGCCGCGGACGCCGGGGCGGGCAGCGTGCGATGAGCAGGGAGAAGAGCTCCGAGATCCGGCAGTGGGCCAAGGCTCACGGCCTGCCGGTGAGCGAGCGTGGCCGCATCGCCTCCACGGTCGTCGAGAAGTACGAGGCGGCTCACTGAGCGAGCCGGTCGAGGACCATGCGCTTATGCCGTTCGCCTAGGACCCCGGCGGCCGCCATAAGCGCATGATCGTTTTCCGGAGCCGTTCCACCTTCTGGGGCGGCTCCCTCGCTGATCCTCGCGCGTTCGCGTGAGGGCGCGTTTCGCCCGCGCCCCCGGTCCCTTCCCGGGTGCCGTTCGACCGGGTCGCGGCGGGCTCCGGATGATGCGCCCGTCCTGTACGGAGATGATGCGCCCGTCCTGTACGGAAGCGCCCGCATCCCATCCTCGGGCAGCAATCTCTGCGCCCACTCCTCCGGGTCAAACCTCCGGGCCGCGTTTTCGCCGGAATCTCTCGGATCTCTCCGGATCTCCGGCCCGAATCCGTCCGATCCGCTGGATCAATGCCGCTGGATCAATGGGGCCCGATCCCGGGCCCCGATCCGCGGACCGGCCCGCCGCGCCAATGGCCGAGGCGGCCACAGTGTCCAAATACTGATATGCGGGTGCGTCCCGCCCGCCTTCCCGTGCGTCGCGATCCCGCCCCGCGGCAGGCTTCTGGCATTGTCGGCACGGCCCTGTGAAGCACCGAGGCGATGTCGTCCGCACGCCGCGCCTGAAAACCCTCACCGAACCCCCTCGGCGGCTCTGCGTGGATCTCAGCGGCTCGAAGTGATCCCGTACGTTCCGTGACGACGCATTGCCCGGCTGATGCCCGGCGGGCGGGAATTTGTCGGAGGCGGCAACGAATGCGGCACGGCCGCATTCCACGTCCCCATGGGCGGTTCCGGCATTAGCCGGACATCATCCGTCAGGCGTCCTGATTCCGGCGCACGTCATCCCGTATTAGGGTCGGCCTCACTCTCCGTGATAACGCGCGATTCAGGCCGTGACCGCTTTTGCGGGCGGCGGGACGCGTGGGGCTTTAGTGGCGCCCCTCGCACGGACCTCGTCCCGACCGGTAACCGCGCTGACCGGATAGCGGCCCGATGCGCGATTAGCGGGAGTGCGGCCGGTCGTGGGTTGTGCTCATGGCGTAGCGCTCCACTTGGCGTCCGTTTGGAGCGGCACATAGGATGGCGGGAGTAACTGTTACGGACGTGCCATGACCGGGCTCCAGGCCCCACCGGGCCGGCCCGCCCCGGCGTCCGTTGACTCCATCCGCGCGCGTCGTGGGCGTCTAAATGGGGGCGCCCCGCTGAAGCGGCCTAAACATCGTTCGCTTGCGGCGTATCGGGAACACGCCACCCCCGAACAGTAGTTGGATGGAGGGTGAACGCCCTGCTCTCGGGGAACGTCTCTGCTATAGAGCGTGTCAGCGGCAGTGGGCACGGTTCGCCGAGCCAGGGCTAGCATGCGGGAGGACGGGACCGGATTAACCGGCCTGACTGACCGCTCTGTGAGGAGCGACGAGATGTTCGAGAGGTTCACCGACCGAGCGAGGCGTGTTGTCGTCCTGGCACAAGAAGAAGCCAGGATGCTCAACCACAACTACATCGGCACTGAGCACATTCTTCTTGGCTTGATCCATGAAGGTGAGGGCGTGGCCGCCAAGGCTCTGGAGAGCCTCGGCATCAGCCTTGAGGGTGTGCGCCAGCAGGTCGAGGAGATCATCGGCCAGGGCCAGTCGGCTCCGTCGGGGCACATTCCGTTCACCCCGCGGGCCAAGAAGGTCCTCGAGCTGTCGCTCCGTGAGGCTTTGCAGCTGGGCCACAACTACATCGGCACCGAGCACATCCTGCTCGGGCTCATCCGCGAGGGTGAGGGTGTGGCCGCCCAGGTGCTGGTCAAGCTTGGAGCTGATCTCAACCGGGTGCGGCAGCAGGTCATCCAGCTGCTCCACGGTTACCAGGGCAAGGAGCCGGCCGCGGCGGGCGGTCCGCAGGAGTCGGCCCCGTCCACCTCCCTGGTGCTCGACCAGTTCGGCCGCAACCTGACCCAGGCCGCCCGCGAGGGCAAGCTGGATCCGGTCATCGGCCGTGAGAAGGAGATCGAGCGGGTCATGCAGGTCCTCTCGCGGAGGACCAAGAACAACCCCGTTCTCATCGGCGAGCCCGGCGTCGGCAAGACCGCCGTCGTCGAGGGCCTGTCGCAGAAGATCGTCAGGGGCGAGGTGCCCGAGACGCTGAAGGACAAGCAGCTCTACACGCTTGACCTCGGCGCCCTGGTCGCTGGCTCCCGCTACCGCGGCGACTTCGAAGAGCGCCTGAAGAAGGTGCTCAAGGAGATCCGCACGCGCGGCGACATCATCCTGTTCATCGACGAGCTGCACACGCTCGTCGGCGCGGGCGCCGCCGAGGGCGCGATCGACGCCGCCAGCATCCTCAAGCCGATGCTGGCCCGCGGCGAGCTGCAGACCATCGGCGCCACGACGCTCGACGAGTACCGCAAGTACCTCGAGAAGGACGCCGCGCTGGAGCGCCGCTTCCAGCCGATCCAGGTGGCCGAGCCCTCACTCAGCCACACGATCGAGATCCTCAAGGGTCTGCGCGACCGCTACGAGGCGCACCACCGCGTGTCCATCACCGACGACGCGCTGGTCGCCGCCGCGCAGCTGGCCGACCGCTACATCAGCGACCGCTACCTGCCCGACAAGGCGATCGACCTCATCGACGAGGCGGGCTCCCGGATGCGCATCCGCAGGATGACCGCTCCGCCGGACCTGCGCGAGTACGACGAGAAGATCGCGAACGTCCGCCGCGACAAGGAGTCCGCGATCGACGCGCAGGACTTCGAGAAGGCGGCTGCGCTCCGCGACCAGGAGAAGCAGCTCCAGCTCAAGCGCGAGCGGCGGGAGAAGGAGTGGAAGGCCGGCGACATGGACGTCGTGGCCGAGGTCACCCAGGAGCTCATCGCCGAGGTCCTGGCGACCGCCACCGGCATCCCGGTCTTCAAGCTGACCGAGGAGGAGTCCCAGCGCCTGCTCCGCATGGAGGACGAACTCCACAAGCGGATCATCGGCCAGGACGACGCCATCAAGGGCCTGTCGCGGTCCATCCGGCGCACCCGCGCCGGTCTGAAGGACCCGCGCCGTCCCGGCGGCTCGTTCATCTTCGCCGGCCCGTCCGGCGTCGGTAAGACCGAGCTGTCCAAGGCTCTGGCGGAGTTCCTCTTCGGCGACGAGGACGCTCTGATCAGCCTGGACATGTCGGAGTTCATGGAGAAGCACACCGTCTCCAGGCTGTTCGGCTCGCCTCCCGGCTACGTCGGGTACGAGGAGGGCGGTCAGCTCACCGAGAAGGTGCGGCGCAAGCCGTTCTCCGTGGTCCTGTTCGACGAGATCGAGAAGGCCCACCCCGACATCTTCAACTCGCTGCTGCAGATCCTGGAGGACGGTCGCCTGACCGACGCCCAGGGCCGCGTGGTCGACTTCAAGAACACGGTCATCATCATGACCACCAACCTCGGCACCCGCGACATCTCCAAGGGCATCGGGGTCGGGTTCGGAAGGGCCAACGACACCGAGTCCGACTACGAGCGGATGAAGGCGAAGGTGCAGGAGGAGCTCAAGCAGCACTTCCGGCCCGAGTTCCTCAACCGCGTCGACGACATCGTGGTCTTCCACCAGCTCACGCCGAAGGAGATCATCCAGATCGTCGATCTGATGCTCACCCAGGTCGACGCCAGGCTGAAGGACCGCGACATGGGGCTCGACGTGTCGCCCGAGGCCAAGCAGCTGCTGGCCGACCGCGGTTACGACCCGGTCATGGGCGCGCGGCCGCTGCGCCGTACGATCCAGCGCGAGCTGGAGGACTCCCTCTCGGAGAAGATCCTGTACGGCGAGCTGCGTCCGGGGCAGGTCGTCAAGGTGACGGTCGAGGGCGAGGGCGACGAGGCGAAGTTCATCTTCAAGGGCGAGTCGGTTGCCAAGGTGCCCGACTCGGCCGCCGCGATCGCCGCGCCGATCCAGCACTGATCCGGCACTGATCCGGCACTGACCGGCAGCGCTTGATCCGGTGGGGCCGGTGAGGCGCTGAGGTTCGACGGGAACCCCCGTGTGAGGAATCACACGGGGGTTTTCGCATGTCAGGGCGGGTCTGGCCGGTCGTTGCCGAATTGTTGGATGGTGAGGTGTACCACCACGACTAGTAGTACTACACTGCGTAGAGCGTCACCAAGTCTCGTCCAAGTCAGCCGCAAGATCGGCTCTCTAGGGTGAGGGCTGCTCCCTGAGGAGTAGTGAGGAATCAACTCAGGGTGGACGCGAGCGCCGGCCGCAGGGCGGCATGCTCACAGCAGGCCGCTCGCCCCGGGCGGGCGACGCCACAGAACAGTAAGCCGTGGAGGAAACCGATGCGCCTGCGTCACGATGACGGAACGCTCGTTCACCTCGCCTACAACGCAGGTGTCCACCCCGCCGAGGACCTGGAGAACCTGATCGCCCACCTGACCCGCTACGCGGTTCCGGTGCGCAAGAGGCTGGGCGTCGAGCGGATGGGCATCGGGCTGTGGCTCTCGCCCGGCGTCGCCGACCACCTGATGGCCGACCGCATCGAGCTCGTCCGCCTGCGCCGCTCCCTGGAGGAGCGCGGCCTGGAGGTCGTCAGCCTGAACGGCACCGGCGGGCGCAACCAGGAGGTCCCCGGCCCTGACTGGGCCAAGCCGGAGCGCTACCGCTACACCATGGCGCTGGCCAGGATCCTCGCGTTCCTGCTGCCCGACGACGTGCGGTTCGGCAGCATCTCCACCATCCCCATCGGCTGGCGCCGCGACTGGCCCGCCGACCTGCACACGATCGCCACCCGCCGGCTGGAGCGCCTGGCGCGCGAGCTGCGCGGCATCTACAGCGTCACAGGCAAGACCATCAGGGTGGGCTTCGAGCCATGGCCCGGCTGCGTCCTGGAGACCACCGAGCAGGCGCTGGAGCGCGTCTGCGGCATCGACTCCGAGCACCTGGGCGTGTGCCTGGACGCCTGCCACCTGGCGTGCGGCGAGGAGGAGGCCGGGGCGGCGCTGCGCGGCCTGGCCGAGGCGGGGGCGCCGGTCGTCAAGCTGGGGCACCTCCACAGCCACGCGGGCGACGCCCCGGGCCGCACGGGCGAGACGCCGAACACCGGCGCCGTCCTGCAGGACACGCTGCAGGCGATGCTGTCGGGCGCGGTGAGCGGCAGCGCGCACATCGAGGTGGAGACGCACAACCTCATGGTCCCCGGCCGCGCGAAGGGCCCTGGCGCCCTGGTGTCGCTGCTGGCCGAGGAGCTGGCCTGGGCGCGTACGAACCTGACGAGCCTGGGCCTCCAGCTCGCCGCCTGATCGCTTCCGAGGAAGGGCGGGCCCGCGCGCGGGCCCGCCCTTCCCGCGTTCAGAGGGTGCCGAACCAGCCGGGGATGTCGAGGCGCCACGGGTTGGCGGGGGTCATCCTGCGCAGGTCGGACTCCAGGGCGCGCAGGCGGTCCTCGCCGAGCTCCTCGGCCCAGCGGGCGCGCAGGGCGTCGAAGACGCGGGCCGAGCGCTCCAGCGCGTCCATCCCGTACGCCGTCAGCCGCACGATCTTGCGCCGCGTGTCGGCCGGGTCGGTGCTGCGTTCGACGTAGCCGAGGCGTTCCAGGGTGTCGACGGTCTTGCCCGCCGCCTGCTTGGAGACGCCGAGGACGCGGCCCAGCTCGACGGCGGTGGTGCCGCGGGGGCCGATGGCCTGCATGACGAATCCGTGCATGGGGCGCAGCTCGGCGTGGCCCTGACGGGCCAGTTCGGCGTGGAGCTCGTCGATGAGCACGCGGAAGGCCAGCAGCAGGCGCAGGGGGAGCTCGAAGCCCGGGACGTCACTTGACACGATAGACAACCTGGTTAACTATATAGACAATGTGGTTGCCTATCTTAGGGGTTCTCACCGTGACTGTCATACGTGACGCCGACGCCAGGCGGTCCGAGACGCCCGGCGGCGTCATGACCACCTTCGCCTCACCGACGCAGGGAGGGGCCGCGCGCTCCTTCTGGCGCGTCGACGCCCGGCCCGGAGCCGCCGGGCCCGTGCACGACTTCGACCGCGAGCAGATCTGGAGCTGGGTCGCGGGCACCGCGACCGTGGAGCTGGGCGGCGAGAGGTTCGCCGTCGCGGCGGGCGACACCGTCGTCATGCCGGCCCGCACCCCCCGGCGCGTGCTCGCCGGCCCCGACGCCGGATACACCGCGCTGGTCACCGCACCCGCCGGGGCCAGGGCGTCCACGCCCGAAGGCGGAGACGCCGGCGTCCCCCCGTGGATCGTCTGAAAGGAAAGAGGAACATGCCCGTCATCCCGTCCGCGCAGGCGCGCGCGACCCGCACGCCGAACGGCGTCATGACCACCCTCGCCTCGCCCACCCAGGGGGAGGCGGACCACTGCCTGTGGCGCGTGGACGCCACGCCCGGCATGGAGGGGCCGCTCCACGCGTTCGACACCGAAGTGCTCTGGACCTGGCTGGACGGCTCGGCCGTCGTCGAACTCGACGGCGAGCGGCACGAGGTCGGCCCCGGCGACACCATGGTGCTGCCCGCAGGCGTGCCCCGGCGGATGTTCGCCGACGCCGAGCGCGGCTTCACCGCCGTGGCGGCCGCCCCACCCGGGGCGCAGGCGTACAACCCGGGCGGGGTGTCCGACCCGGACGCCTGCGACCTCGCACCCAAGGGCGACGAGCGCACCACGCCCCCCTGGCTCCGCTGACCCGACCACCCGGGGGCGCGGAGAAGACGTCGGCCCCAGGCCGCAGCCGGTCTCAGCCGCGAGGGAGGGCGGCGGTGGGGGCGCTTCGGTGGTCAGGCGTGGGGGAGGCGGTAGGTGCCGTCGTCGAGGACCTCCGCGAGGCCGTCGGCGACCAGGCCGTCGAGGGCGCGCTCGCGCTGCGCCGCGTCGTCCCACACCACGTCCAGCGCCTCCTTCGGCACCGCGCCGTGAGCGGCGCGCAGCACTGCCAGCAGCCGGCCGCGGCACTGGCGGTCGGTGCCCTCGTACGTCTGCCCCTTGCGCGCGGGACCGGCGTGCGGCGGCTTGCCGGCCAGCCGCCAGGCGCACGCCCCGCTGATCGGGCAGTCGGCGCAGCGCGGCGACCTGGCCGTGCACACCAGGGCGCCCAGCTCCATCACCGCCACGCCCCACCGGGGCGCCCCCAGTTCGGGCAGCAGGCTCTCGGCCAGCCGCCGCTCGGCCGCCGACGTGGCCGTGGGAGGGTACTCCTCGGCCCGTACGGCCCTCGCGAAGACGCGGCGGACGTTGGTGTCGAGGACGGCGTGGCGTCCGCCGTAGGCGAAGCTGGCGACGGCGGCGGCGGTGTACTCCCCGATGCCCGGCAGGCTCAGCAGCGTGGCGTGGTCGGACGGCACCTCGCCGCCGTGCTCGTCGGTGATGGCCTTGGCGCAGGCGTGCAGCCGCAGCGCCCGGCGCGGGTAGCCGAGCCTGCCCCAGTGGCGCACCGCCTCGCCCGGCGGCTCTGCCGCGAGGGACGCGGGCTCGGGCCAGCGCTCCATCCAGTGGAGCCAGACGGGCAGGACGCGGACCACCGGGGTCTGCTGGAGCATGATCTCGCTGACCAGCACGCCCCACGGGGTGGCGTCGGGCGCCCGCCACGGGAGGTCTCTCGCGTTGTCCTCGTACCACTCGAGGATGGGCGCGTGAAGGAGGTTCGGCTCGACCACGCCGCCTAGGGTATGCCGAACCGGCAATCTACGGCGTGTCGTCACTCACCGTAGCGGTTCGGTTACCATTCTTAGTCCTATGGACCCCGATTCGATGCGTGGCGACGGCGGCGACATCTACTGGCGCCGCCGGATGAGCGTGCTGGTGGCCGTGCTGGTGGTGGTGGCCGTCGTGGCGTGGGCGTGTTCAAGCGGCGGCGACGGGCCCGAGCGCACGTCCAGCGCGCAGTCGTCGGCCACTCCCAGCCCGTCCACGGATCCGCTGCTGGCCGGGCTCCGTACGCTCGCCATGGGCACGGCGAGCCCGTCGCCGTCGCCCAGCCCGTCGAAGTCGCCGAAGGCGCCGCGCACGCGGCGTCCTGGGCTGCCGTGCACCGAGAAGGACCTCGTGCTCAGCCTGCAGGGTCAGGGGGAGATCTACGCCGACGGCGCGCACCCGACGTTCCTGATCACGCTGGTCAACACCGGGCCGGTGATGTGCACGGCCGACGTGGGGCCGAGGGCGATGGAGATCCGCATCATGTCGGGCGAGGACCGCATCTGGTCGACGGCCGACTGCGTGAGCGGGCCCGGCACCGACATCGAGCAGCTCGACCGGGGCGTGCCCTACGTGCGCACGCTCGACTGGAACCGCCGCCGCTCCAGCCCCGACTGCCGTGCCGAGCCGCCGTCGGCCCTGCCCGGCACGTACGTGGTGGGCGCCCGCATGGGCAAGCTGCGCAGCCCGAAGGCCGTGTTCCACCTGCGCTGACCGGCAGGTCCTCGTCCATCTGCGCTGACCGGCAGGTCCTCCTGCGCCTGCGCCGGCCCGCAGGACGGGGTCAGACGTAGCGTTCGAGGATGGACGACTCCGCGAGGCGGGACAGCCCCTCGCGGACGCTGCGCGCCCTCGACTCCCCGACGCCTCCGACCTCCTGCAGGTCGTCGATGCTGGCCGCGAGGAGCTTCTGCAGCCCGCCGAAGTGGTTGACGAGCCGGTCGACCACGGTGGCGGGCAGGCGGGGCACCTTGGCGAGCAGCCGGAAGCCGCGCGGGCTGACCGGGCTGTCGAGCTTGTCGGCGCCGCCGTGGCCGAGCACGTGCGCGACGGCCGACAGGTCGAGCAGCTCGCTGCCGGAGAGCTGGTCGAGGTCGTGCATGGCCTCGCTGAGCTTCCGCTGACGCCGCCCGGACGGCGCAGGCAGGTAGTCGCGCACCACCAGCTCGCGCTCGGAGTCGACCCCGGCCACCAGCTCGTCGAGCTGCAGCGACAGCAGCCGCCCGTCGGTGCCCAGCTCCACGACGTAGCCCTTGATCTCGTCGGAGATGCGGCGGACCATCTCCAGCCGCTGGGCGACCGCGGAGACGTCGCGCACGGTGACGAGGTCCTCGATCTCCAGCGCCGACAGCGTGCCGGAGACCTCGTCGAGGCGGTGCTTGTAGCGTTCGAGCGTGGCGAGGGCCTGGTTGGCCTTGGACAGGATCGCCGCGGACTCC
Organism: Nonomuraea pusilla; assembly: GCF_900109355.1. Classification (GTDB taxonomy): domain Bacteria; phylum Actinomycetota; class Actinomycetes; order Streptosporangiales; family Streptosporangiaceae; genus Nonomuraea; species Nonomuraea pusilla. Next base: position 52,431 of record NZ_FOBF01000020.1, on the reverse strand, counting down.
TCCAGGACGTAGCGGATGCCGTCGAGGTAGAGCGCGATGATCCGCATCGACTTGCTGATCGCGATGATCGGCAGGCCGGTCTGCTTGGCCACGCGCTGCGCGGTGCGGTGGCGGGTGCCGGACTCGTCGGTGGGGATGGACGGGTCGGGCACGAGGTGCACGGCGGCGCGGACGATCTTCTGGTCGCCGCTCACCACGATCGCGCCGTCCATCTTGGCCAGCTCGCGCAGGCGGGTGGCGGAGAAGTCGACGTCGAGCTGGAAGCCGCCGCTGCAGAGCTCCTCGACGACCTTGTTGTAGCCGAGGACGATCAGCCCGCCGGTCTGCCCGCGCAGGATGCGTTCGAGGCCGTCGCGCAGAGGTGTGCCCGGCGCAACAGCGGCCAGCGCTTCGCGACGGCGGTCGTCAAGACTCCTGTCCACCTGACCCCCGTGTCGATCGGTCACGGCCCAGCTTAGCCGCGCTATGTGACGTGTGTGAGTGCGTCCCAGACGTTCTCCGCCTGGACGACCTCGAAGCCGGGCGCGAACGCGACCGGCCCGACGGGCACGAGCGAGCGCTGGCCGCCGCGCTTGGCCCCGGCCTCCTCCAGGGATCCGGCGGGCACGAGGGCCCGTTTGAACCCCAGCCTGGCGGCCTCGGTGAGCCGCCGCCTGACGTCCTTGACGGGGCGCAGCTCACCGGCGAGCCCGACCTCGCCGAGCGCGACCAGGCCGGGCGGCAGCGGCCTGTCGCCGGCGGCGCTGGCCACGGCCAGCATGACGGCCAGGTCGACGGCGGGGTCGGCCAGCTTGATGCCGCCGACGGTGGCGGTGAACACGTCGCAGCCGCCCAGCCTGGCGTTGAGGCGGCGTTCGAGCACGGCGAGGATCATCTGCACGCGGTAGGTGTCGAGGCCGGACGAGGTGCGCCTGGGCTGCTGCGCCTCGGTGCGGGCCACGAGCGCCTGGACCTCGGCGGGGAGCGGGCGGGTGCCCTCGACGGTGACGGTGACGCAGGTGCCGGGGACCGGCTCGCTGCGCCGCGACACGAACAGGCCGCTCGGGTCGGTGATGCCCTCGATGCCCCGCTCGTGCAGGTCGAAGCAGCCCACCTCGTCGGTGGGGCCGAACCTGTTCTTGATGGCGCGGACCATGCGGAGCCTGGAGTGGCGGTCGCCCTCGAAGTTGAGCACCACGTCGACCAGGTGCTCCAGCGTGCGCGGGCCGGCGATCGAGCCGTCCTTGGTGACGTGGCCGACGAGGACCGTGGCCATGTTCTGCTCCTTGGCCAGGCGGACGAGGTTCGCGGCGACCTCGCGCACCTGCGTGACCCCGCCGGGCACGCCGGTGGCCTGCGCCGAGCCGACGGTCTGGACGGAGTCGACCACGAGCAGCCTGGGCTGGACCTTCTCGACGTGCGTGACCAGCGCCGACAGCTCGGTCTCCGCCGCGAGGTAGAGGTGGTCGCGTATCGCGCCGATGCGGTCGGCCCGCAGCCGGACCTGGGCGGCGGACTCCTCGCCCGTGACGTACAGGACGGTGTCGCGCTCGGCGATGCGGGCGGCGGCCTCCAGCAGGAGGGTGGACTTGCCGATGCCGGGCTCGCCGGCGAGCAGGATGACCGCGCCGGCCACCAGGCCGCCGCCGAGCACGCGGTCGAGCTCGCCGACGCCGGTGGTGCGCGCGGTGGCCACCTCGGCCTTGACCTGGCCGATCGGGACGGCGGGGGCGGTGGTGGCGCCCGCCTGCACGACGTGGACGCCGGCCCGCCCGCCTTCCTCATCGACCGTGCCCCACGCCTGGCACTCGCCGCACCTGCCGACCCACTTGGGGGTGCGCCAGCCGCACTCGGCGCAGCGGTAGCCGGGCTTCTGCGCTGTCTTGGCCATGCCGAGCAGGCTAGCGGCCCGCGCCGACAATCGCGGAGCAGGCCGGCGGCCGCGTGCCGACGATCGCCGAGCAGGCCGGCGGCCCGCCCTGGCGGTCGCGGAGCAGGCCGGCGGCGCTGGGAGGGCTCAGGCGAGGCCCAGGGCGGAGGCGAGCAGGCGCTTGGGCCTGGCGCCGACGACCTGCCTGACCGGCTCGCCGCCCTCGAACAGGATCAGGGTGGGGATGCCCATCACGCCGTACCTGGCCATGATCTCGGGGTTCTCGTCGGTGTTGAGCTTGCCGATGGTCAGGCCGTGCTCGCTCTCGATCTCCTCCAGGATGGGGGCGACCATGCGGCAGGGGCCGCACCACTCGGCCCAGAAGTCCACGAGCACGGGCTTGTCGCTCTTGAGTACCTGCTCCTCGAAGTTCTCCGTGGTCAGGGTGATCATCATTCTCCTCTGAAGTAGCACCCCGGGCACGAGGAGGCGAGCTGGGAGGCCACCTCGGCCCTGCGGGCGAGCAGGACGCGGATCTCGTCGTCGATCTCCGCGAGTTTGCGCTCGTAGACCTCGACGGACTCGCGGCAGGACCCGCCCGTGCTGTGCCCCGCACGCAGGCAGTCGACGAACGGGCGCGTGTCTTCGAGCGTGAACCCCACGGCGAGCAGCGCCCGGATCTCCGACACGAGCCTGACGTCGGACTCGGTGTACTCCCGGTAGCCGTTGGAGCCGCGACGGGAGGTGAGGAGACCGTGCTGTTCGTAGTAGCGGAGCGAGCGGGTGCTCACCCCGGTGCGTGAGGCCAGCTCTCCGATGCGCATGCCTCCACGGTAAACGTTGACGCTGACGTCAATGTCAAGGCTCAGTAGTAGCGCCAGCGCAGGACGTTCGGGTAGGCCAGCTCCAGCCCCGGGGTCTCGGCGACGGCCTGCTCGGCCACGTCGGGCGCGAACTCGATGCGCAGCACCGCCTCCAGGTCGGCCCTGCGCTCGAAGGCCATGCGCAGGTCGAGCGGGCGGCGCTGCCAGCCATGGCGGTCCCAGAACTCCTCCACCTTCCGCGCCGAGTACGTCGGCACGGTGCGCGAGAACCAGCGGCCGAACGCGCCGCGCGTGGCGTCCAGGTCGATGACGAAGGCGGCGCCGCCGTGGCGGACGACGCGCGACAGTTCGCGCAGCCCCGGCTCGCAGCCGGGGCCGAAGAAGTACGCCCAGCGCGCGATCGCGACGTCCACGCTCGCGTCGGGCAGGGGGAGGTCCTGCGCGGAGGCGGCGTGCACCTCGACCGAGGGCAGCGCGGCGCAGCGGCGGCGGGCCAGCGCGGCCAGGTCGCCGTGCGGCTCGACGCCGATCACGCGGGCGGCGCGGGCGGCGTAGCCGGGCAGGTGGTAGCCGGTGCCGCAGCCGATGTCGAGCACGGTGGCGCCGTCCCAGGGACGCAGCTCGCGCATGGCCGCGTCCGCGGCGCCTTCGGGGTCGACGGCACGGTTCTCCAGTTCGTACACCTGTGGCGCGTTCCAGATGTTCGGGCTGGGGATGGCCCCTTTCGCTATCCGCGGCATGCCCTAACGGTAGGGGTTCGCGCGCCAGATCCGGTTCACCGGCTTAGGCTGGCAGCGTGGCTGATGTCATACGCGTGCCCAATGCGAAGATCGCATTGTCCACCGCTTCGGTATATCCCGAACGCACTCCAGACGCGTTCGAACTGGCCGCGCGCCTCGGGTACGACGGCGTGGAGATCATGGTGGGCGCAGACCCGGTGAGCCAGGACATCGACGTGATCGAGCGCCTGGTCGATCACTACAAGGTGCCGGTGCTGGCCATCCACGCGCCCTGCCTGCTGGTGACGCAGCGGGTGTGGGGGCGCGACCCCTGGGCCAAGCTCGTCAAGGCGCAGCGGGCGGCCGAGCGGCTGGGCGCGTCCACGGTCGTGGTGCACCCGCCGTTCCGCTGGCAGCGCGACTACGCGCGGGAGTTCGAGACGGGTCTCGCCCGCATGAGGGACGAGACCGACGTGACGTTCGCGGTGGAGAACATGTTCCCGCTGAAGGCGAGGGGCAACGACGTCGTCCCCTACGCCCCTGGCTGGGACCCGATCGACTTCGACTTCCCCCAGGTCACCCTCGACCTGTCGCACACGGCGGTGTCGGGTTCCGACGCCATGGAGATGGCGGGCAAGCTCGGCGACAGGCTGGCCCACGTCCACCTGGCCGACGGCATCGGCGTGACCAACAAGGACGAGCACCTGGTGCCCGGCAGGGGCAACCAGCCGTGCGCGCAGCTGCTGGAGCGCCTGGCGAACACCGCCTACTCGGGCCTGGTGGTGCTGGAGATCAACACCCGTAAGGCGGCGAGCCGCAGCGAGCGCATCGACGACCTGGCGGAGGGGCTGGCGTTCGCGCGGCTGCACCTGGCGGCATCGCGGTGAACGCCGGTCCGCTGAAGGAGCTGGGCAGGGTGTTCGACCAGGTCGCCGACGCGTACGACGCGGGCAGGCCGACCTACCCCGACGAGGTCTACCGGGCGCTGTCGGAGGTGTCGGGGGTCGGGTTCGACGGCGCCACGGCGGTGGACGTCGGGGCGGGCACGGGCATCATGACCAGGGGGCTGCGGGCGAGGGGCGCGCGGGTGGTCGCGGTCGATCCGGGCGCGGAGATGCTCGCCAGGCTGCGTGCGCGTGCCGTCGCCGGCGGCGACGGCACGGAGGTGGCGGCCGTGCGCGCCGACGGCAACGCCCTGCCGCTGGCCGCCGGGGTGGCCGACCTGGTGGTGTACGCGCAGTCGTGGCACTGGCTGGACCCAGCGGCCTCGATCGCCGAGGCGCGACGGGTGCTGCGGCCCGGCGGCGCGATCGCGGGCTGCTGGAACCTCAACCACGCGGCGCGGGCCGGCTGGCTGGCCGCCTACGAGGAGCGCCTGGCGCGGGCCTGCCCCCGGTACTGGGGGCCGGCGGTCGAGGGCTGGGCGGTGCCGCCCATCGCGCAGGCCATGGACGTCGCGGGGGAGCGCTGGGTCCCGTGGACGCGGCCGGTCCCGATCGAGGACTTCCTGCTCGACCTGCGCTCGCACTCGTACATGGCGGCGCTGGAGCCGGGGGCGGCCGACGAGCTGGTGGAGCGGCAGCGGGCGGCGCTGCGCGCCGAGTTCCCCGGCGGCGTGCTGGCGGTGCCGATGCGGACGTACCTGGCGGTGGGCAGGTGACGGTCAGGCGCAGGCCGGGGCGCAGGCCGGGTGCGGCCGACACCCGCGGGGAGATCCTGAGCGCGGCCAGGAAGGTGTTCGCGGAGAAGGGCTTCGACAGGGCGACGGTCAGGGGCATCGCACGGGAGGCGCAGGTCGATCCGGCGCTGGTGCACCACTACTTCGCGACGAAGGAGGGCATGTTCGTCGCGGCCATGCGGCTGCCGCTGACGCCGGACGACGTCGTGCCCACCCTGCTCGACGGCCCGCACGAGGAGATCGGCGAGCGGCTGGTGCGCCTGATCCTCGGGGTGACGTCCTCGCCGGAGACCCGCGAGCCGATGGTGGCGCTGCTGCGGTCGGCCGTGACGCACGAGCACGCGGTGGCCATGGTGCGGGAGTTCTTCATGAACGCGGTGCTCTTCCGGGTGGCCGACGGGGTCGGCGTGCCGCACCTGAGGGTGGAGGCGGCGTTCGCGCAGATGCTCGGGGTGGTGATGGCCAGGTACGTGCTCAAGATGGAGCCCCTGGCGAGCGCGGACGTGGAGGAACTGGTCGCGCTGCTCGCGCCCACGATCCAGCGTTATCTCACACCCGAGACGGGGCAATAGAGCATTGTTCTGTATAGGGCGTTGACCATAGGGTATATCTCGTAACCCGATAATGTTACCGACCGGTAGGATTACGGGAGACCAGGTCATCGTCGTCTTGGGAGGACACCGTGCTCTGGGTAGCCATCATCGGGCTCGTCATGACCGTCCTGGTGGTCGCCATGGCTGGCCGCAGGGCGCTGTTCCTGTACAAGCTGGCCACCGTCGGCCCACCCGCGCCCGAACGCGTCGAGTACGCCAAGGCGAACGCGGGGGACGAGCTCAAGGCGCAGCTCGTCGAAGTGTTCGGCCAGAAGAAGCTGCTCAAGTGGACGCCGTCCGGCGTGGCGCACTTCTTCGTCATGTGGGCGTTCTTCATCCTGCTGACCGTCTACGTCGAGGCGTACGGCGCGATCATCCAGGGCGCCATCACCGGTGAGCCGGACTTCCACATCCCGCTCATCGGGCAGTGGGCGGTGCTGGGCTTCCTCCAGGACTTCATCGCGGTCGCCTGCCTCCTCGGCCTGGTCGCCTTCACGATCATCCGGATCAAGAACTCGCCCAGGACGCTCGGCCGCGGCTCGCGCTTCTCGGGCTCGCACCTCGGCGGCGCCTGGCTCGTCCTGTTCATGATCTTCAACATCATCTGGACGCTGTTCCTGGCCAGGGGCGCGGCGGCGGCCAACGGCAACTTCCCGTACTCCTCCGGAGCGTTCGTCTCGCTCGCGCTCGGCGACGCGCTGCCGCACAGCGCGCTGCTGGAGGAGATCGCGCTGCTCCTGCACATCGGCTTCATGCTGGTGTTCCTGCTCATCGTGCTGCACTCCAAGCACCTGCACATCTTCACCGCGCCGCTCAACGTGCTGTTCTCCCGCCGCCCCGACGCGCTGGGCGCGGCGCCGCAGCTGCGCGTCGACGGCAAGCCGGTCGACTTCGAGGACGAGGACCTCGACCCCGAGCGGCTCGGCCGCGGCAAGATCGCGGACACGACGTGGAAGGGCTTCCTCGACTTCTACTCGTGCACCGAGTGCGGACGCTGCCAGTCGCAGTGCCCCGCCTGGAACACCGACAAGCCGCTGTCGCCGAAGATGCTCATCATCGACCAGCGCGACCACGCCTTCAAGGTGGCGCCGTACCTGCTGGCCGCCGGCTCCGACCAGCACAAGGACCAGGACGTCCTCGCGCTGCTGGAGAAGCCGCTCGTCGGCGAGGACGGCGTGATCCACCCCGACGTGCTGTGGTCGTGCACCAACTGCGGCGCCTGCGTCGAGCAGTGCCCCGTGGACATCGAGCACATCGACCACATCCTCGACATGCGCCGCTACCAGGTGATGGTGGAGTCGTCGTTCCCGTCCGAGGCGGGAGTGATGGTGAAGAACCTGGAGAACAAGGGCAACCCGTGGGGCATGTCCGAGATGAAGCGGGCCGACTGGATCGAGGAGCTCGACTTCGAGGTCGAGGTCGTCGACGAGAAGATGCCCGAGGACGCCGAGTACCTGTTCTGGGTGGGCTGCGCGGGCGCGCTGGAGGACCGCGCGAAGAAGACCACGAAGGCGGTCGCCGAGCTGCTGCACATCGCGGGCGTGAAGTTCGCGGTGCTCGGCCCGATGGAGGCGTGCACCGGCGACCCGGCCCGCCGCCTGGGCATGGAGTACCTGTTCGCGATGCTCGCCCAGCAGAACATCGAGACGCTGAACGAGGCGGGCGTCAAGAAGATCGTCGCCACCTGCCCGCACTGCTTCAACACGCTGGCCAACGAGTACCCGCAGCTCGGCGGCACGTACGAGGTCGTGCACCACACCCAGCTGCTCGCCAGGCTCGTGGACGAGGGCAGGCTCACCCCGATCACCCCGATCGAGGAGAAGATCACCTACCACGACCCGTGCTTCCTCGGCCGTCACAACAAGGTCTACTCGCAGCCCCGCGACATCATGTCGAAGGTGCCCGGCGTGCAGACCCAGGAGATGCACCGCCACAAGGACCGCGGCTTCTGCTGCGGCGCCGGAGGCGCGCGCATGTGGATGGAGGAGCGCATCGGCAAGCGCATCAACACCGAGCGCGTGGACGAGGCGCTGACCACCGATCCCGACACCGTCTCGACGGCCTGCCCGTTCTGTCTGGTGATGCTCGGTGATGCGATCAACGAGAAGAAGAACAACGGCGAGACCAAGGCGTCGCTGGAGGTCGTGGACGTCGCCCAGCTCCTGATCAAGTCGGTCAAGGGAGCTGTCTGACCAGTGAAAGTGAAACTCCTCCACACCTGGTGTGGAGGAGTTTCGCACGTCAGAACGGTCTTCTCCGAGAAATCTGCCATCCACATAACGGGAAAATCACGGTAACCTCAACGTCGCATGGCTCTATTCGACGGGGAGGGGGCGCGTGATGGGCGTCGTCGTCACGGACGCCGAAGTCACCCTGGCCGACGTGCTCGCCCTGCGACTGACCATCGACGACCCCCTGGAGGACGGCGCCGAGCTGGTCCTCAGGCACCGCGCCAGCGGCGTCGAACGCGACGTGCGGGTCGGCACCCCCGGGGCGCGGGCCCGTGAGGCCACGCTGGCCGTCTCGCTCGCGCCGCTCGGGCTCACCGAGGGCCGCTGGGACGCGTACCTGCGCCGCGACGGCAGGCGCACCCGCATCCGCAGCGTCGATCCCGGCTTCTCGCTCGACCACCTCGACGCGTACGCGCTGTGCCGGCGCACGCTGGCGTACCGGACGTACCGGACGCGCAACGGCTACCTCGCGTTGAAGATCTCCGAGGCCGAGCCGGTGGCGGAGGTGCGCGCCATCTGGTTCAGGGAGGGCCGCTTCGAGGTGACCGGCCTGCTCGCCTACACCGGGCTGGAGGACGACGACTCGCGCCACGAGGCCGTGCTCGCCCTCGACCGCCGCCAGACCGCCGCGCGGGTGTCGTCCACGGCCACCGTGCAGGGCGTGCGCTTCCACGCCGCCGTCTCGCTCGTGGACGTCCTCGCCGCCGACCCCGACGCGTCGGGCACCTGGGAGCCGTCGCTCCAGGTCGAGGGGGTGCCGACGCCGCTGCGGCTCGGCTCGCGCCTCGACGACGTCGACGGCAAGCGGCGCCGCCTGCACTATCCCTCCGCCACCGTGGACGGCGTCCCCGTCAGACCCTGCTACACCGCCGACGACGAGCTGCGGATCGAGGTCGGCGCATGAAGGTCAGCATGCTGCTCGCCTCCGCGTACGGCATGCGGGGTGACGTCCGCGCCATGCTCAACCTCGCCACCGCCCTGTCGGAACGGCACGAGGTCGAGGTGATCAGCATCAGGCGGCAGAAGGAGAAGCCGTTCTTCCCCGTCGGGGCGAAGGTGACCATGCGCAGCGTCGTCGACGCCAGGCCGGGTGTCCGGCACCTGCTGCCGCGCGGCCAGGTGCGCACCGAGGTGGCGCTCTGGCGCCTGCTGCGCTCGCTCAGGTCGGACGTCCTCGTCACCACCAGGCCCTCCCTCGGCATCCAGGCCGCCAGGCACGCGCCGCGCGAGATCCTGAAGATCGCCAGAGAGTGGGGGCGGCCCACCGTGCCGGGGCCGGTCAGGAAGTTCTACCCGCGCCTCGACGCCGTCGTCACGGCCACCGAGTCGGCGCAGGACGAGTGGGGCAGGCTGCTCGACGGCACGCCGCCCGTGCACGCCGTGCTCGACGCGCTGCCGTCGGCCCCGTGGCCGCGCTCGCGCATGGACAACAGGATCGTCGCCGCGGGCGGCAGGTGGGTGCCCGTCAAGGCGTACGACCGGCTGATCAGGGCGTTCGCGATCGTCGCCGACAAGCGGCCCGACTGGCGGCTGCGGCTGTACGGCGGCGGCCCGGAGGAGCGGCGCCTGCGCGCCCTCGTGGGCGAGCTCGACCTGCACAACCACGTCTACTTCATGGGCACCACGCCCGATCTGGCGGGGGAGTTCGCCAAGGCGTCGATCGTGGCCAACACCTCCCGCAGCGAGGACCTCGGCATGACCGTGCTGGAGGCGATGGGCTGCGGCGTGCCGGTGGTGGCGTTCGAGGGCGCGAGGGGGCCCACGGAGTTCGTGGCGACCGGCTACAACGGGGTGCTGGTGCCGCCCGCCGACGGTGACGTGCAGCTGTTCGCCGCGGCGCTGCTCGCCCTCATCGACGACGAGCGCAGGCGGCGCTCCCTGGCGGCGGGCGCGCTCGACACGGCCGTGCGGCACGCGGCGCCGGACGTGGCCGAGCAGTGGGAGAAGCTGATCGCGGACCTCCGCTGAGGATACGGGTTCCGGGTACCGTAGAAGCATGCATGGGTACAGCGGAGACAAACAGGCTTATCTGACGCGGCTCAGGCGGATCGAAGGCCAGATCAGGGGCCTGCAGCGGATGGTCGACGACGACGCCTACTGCATCGACATCCTCACCCAGGTCTCCGCGGCCACCCGCGCCCTCCAGGCGGTGGCGCTGGGCCTGCTGGAGGACCACATCTCCCACTGCGTGGCCGACGCCGTCAACAGCGGCGGGCCGGAGGCCGAAGCCAAGGTGAAGGAGGCGTCGGCGGCGATCGCGCGCCTCGTGCGTTCCTAGGAGCCTTCCGAGGACGCTCAGTAGGAGCCTGAGGCTCCTACTGACTAGTCATGTCGTGCTCTGAGCCGCCCGTGAAAAACCATCGTCCCGGACTCCTGAGGAGCCCGGGACTAGACCCATGTGATGGTCCTTCAGCGGCTCGCCGAAGTCCGCAATCCGAGCGCGTCGTCGAGTTCGTCCAAGGTGAGCCGCCGCTCGCTCCCTGCTACGGCGGTGAGCACCTCGGCGTAGAGCGCAATCTCGTCCAACGCGACACGGTCGTGGACCCGAGAGTCCAGGTCATTGTGCCCCACCGCGTCGTCCTTCCTGTCCGCAGCCCACACCCATTACGAGGTTACGGCGGGGCACCTCGGGGCGACATGGCCCATCGGAGTCATTCCTTTCGTCGCCTCGGGGACCCCAGTGGGACCATTTCCCGAATCCGAGATCACAATTCAGCGAAAGGGCTGTTGTCTGAAGTGTTACGGGGATATGGGCGAGTAAGGCGGGAAATAGTGTCTTTAGTGGGTTAGAAGTGATGATCATCGCGTTCATGAATGATCGCTCGCACCAGCGCCGCCTGCGCGGCGAGCCCGCGCTCCGGCATCCTCGCCCCCGTCAACCGCCCCCAGGCGAGGCCCATGGCGTACGCCGCCCCCAGCACCGCCGCCTTCCCCGCCCGGTCCGGAGGGGCCACCAGCGGGGCGTTCACGGTCTCCATGGCCGCCTCCACCGCCGCGCTCAGCGCCCCCGGACCCGTGACGGCGAACCCCTCCGGCGCCGTGGACTCCGCGGCCGACGTCCCCGTCAGCCCCGCGCACTCCAGCGCCTCGTACGCGGCCCTCAGCCGGTGGTCCAGCCGGCCGGCCAGCAGGCCGCGCGAGTCCGACAGGTCGGCCAGGAACCCGGCCGCCGCCCCGCGCGGCTCGGGCGCGAACTCCAGCGCCTCGCACAGGTCGTACACGGCGTGCGCGAAGTCCGCCTCGTGATCCGTCTCGCACAGCAGGGCGCGGCCCAGCCGGACCGGGCAGCGGGCCAGCCACGCCCGCAGCACCTCCCCGTCGCCGCGCGCCGCCGCCGCGGCGTCGAGGCCGTGCCTGCGCAGCGCCGGCTCCACCATGGTCAGCAGCGCGAGCGCGCGCGGCCTGAACCTCGCGTCCGACAGCAGGATCTGCGCCGTGTCGGCCATCAGCGCCGCCAGCCGCAGCGCCTCGCGCTCCCGGCCGGAACGCAGCCGCTCCGCCACCAGCGTCACCAGGTCGAGCAGCGGCGGCGCGGGCAGCCACCGCACCCACTCGTCGCCCGGCAGCGACCGGCGCAGGTACTCGCCGAACACCGTGATCAGCCGCTCGTTGCCGTCGAAGGCGGGCGCGTACGCGCACCACATGACCGTGCCCCAGACGGCCGCCACCGTGCCGGGCACGTCCGAGGCGAAGATCTCGCCGAACGCGGTCAGCGGGTAGTCCAGCTCCGACTTGCGGCCCGCGGACCGTACCAGGAGCCTGATCTGCTCCGTCAGGTGCTCGGGCACGTCGGGCCCGACGAAGGCCTGCGTGGAGCCGGGCTCGGGGGCGAAGTCGGGGCCCTGCGGCACCACCTCGCCCGGCAGCTCGCCCGCCGCGTGCCCCGCCTTGCGCGCCCGCTCGCCCCTCGGCGGCGGCGCGAGCAGCCAGCGGCCGTCGGCCGGGTCGAGCAGGCGCCAGCGCGCGTGCGACCCGAACAGCCACCGGTCGCCGTCGCCCGTGACCAGCACCCTCGCCGCCAGGACGTGCGCGCGATCGGGCACGGAGAGCCCCTGCCAGCGCGGGTCGGAGACCATCGCGCGGACCTCCGCCTCCGCGGCGGTGAACGCGTCCCAGCGGCGCACGCAGGCCATGGTACGGCAGGGCCCGAGGGCCCATCCGGATCACCTACCAGCAATACACGGCAGAATGTCCGCTATGAGGGCGAAGATGGCAGGGGTCCTGGCGGTCACGGGCATGCTCGCGGCATGCGGGACGGCGACCCAGGCACAGCCGTCGCCCACCGGAGCCGGCGTGCTCACGATGCAGAACGCCAAACCCCCCACGCCAGGAGGCGAGGTCGGCTCCGCCTCCAGCGAGTTCGCCGACGCGTCGGAACTGTCCGTCTGGTCCAAGCTCAGCGACACCGAGAAGGACGTCGACAGGATCGCCAAGCTCGACGTGAACAAGACCGCGAAGGGCGCGCTGTACCTGGAGCCCAGGACGTCCGCCTGGTTCGACGGCTTCCGCGGCCCCTTCGTCTACCAGGAACTCGCCGGCGACATCGTCATGCACGCCAGGATCAAGGTCGAGGGGAAGAAGGGCGGCAAGCCGAGGCGCAAGTTCTCCCTCGGCGGGCTCATGGCGCGCGTGCCCAACTCGTACGCGCAGCCGACCTGGCTCTCCGTCACCACCGGCACCGCCGACCAGCCCGGCCAGCTCGAGGTCAAGTACACCGAGAACGGCAGCTCCAAACCGCAGGAGATCACCGTCAAGAGCGGCTGGGTGGAGGTCGTCCTCGCCAGGGTCGGCCGCGTCGCCGCCGCCCTGTACAAGGAGGACGGCGGCGCGTGGAAGGTCGGACGGCGCTGGCCCGCGCAGCTTCCCGAGGTGCTGCAGTGGGGCCTGACCGCCTACACCGACTGGGACAGCTTCAACACCCTGAAGAAGGACGCCGCCAAGGCCAACGCCAAGCTGATCAAGGGCACGCCCGACCTGAAGATGACCGTGGACTTCGTCCGCTTCCTGCGGCCCGAACTGCCCGACTACGCCGACCCGCTCAACACGGCGTCGGTGTCGGACGAGGTGCTGATCAAACTGCTGACGCCTGCCGGTGCCTGACCGCCTTGGCCATGTAGTTGTCCGGCGTGCGGGCGAACGACGCCCGGTCGTCGTCGGTCAGCTCGCGCACGACCCGGCCCGGCACGCCCGCGACCAGCACCCCCGCCGGGATCCTCTTGCCCGGCCCGACCAGCGCCCCTGCCGCCACCAGCGTGCCCGCGCCCACCCGCGCGCCGCCCAGGACGATCGCGCCGATGCCGATCAGCGCCCCGCGCTCCACGTACGCGCCGTGGACCATCGCCTTGTGGCCCAGGCTGACGCGGTCCTCCAGCACCGCGGGCTGTCCGGGGTCGGCGTGGAGGCAGCACAGATCCTGTACGTTGCACTCCTCGCCGATCTCGATCCGCTCGTCGTCCCCCCGGAGAACGGAGCCGTACCAGATGCTGGACGCCCGGCCCACCCGTACCCGCCCGACCACGACGGCACCCGGCGCGACGTACGCTTCAGGGTGGATGTCCGGAACTGCCCCGTTGTCCAAAGCTGCTATGTACATCCGTCACATCGTAATTCCCGGGTGGAGTGACCCGGGTGTGGCGTTCCGGTTGCGGACGTGGGCAGATGGCAGGAAAGTCGTTTCCTGACGTGACGTCGTCAGACCCTCACAACTCGCAGTTATCCCCCGCCTCACGCAAACCCTAGGTAACCCCCATGACAAACCAGCACGAGAGCTTTCCCGATCTGATGCAAGAGGACACCTTCGAGGTCGTGATGCGCGGCTACAACCGCCGCCAGGTCCACGACTACATGATCCGTACCCGGAACCAGATCCGAGACCTGGAAGAGCGGCTGGCGCGGGCGATCGATCAGGCCGAGCAGGGCCGCATCGAGCTGGCGGAGGCCAGGCGGCGCATGGTCGAGACGCCGCAGAGCTACGACGACCTCAGCCCCAGGCTCGCGCAGATCCTCAAACTGGGCGAGGAGGAGGCCGCGGCCAAGCGGGAGGAGGCCGACAAGGAGGCCACCCACCTGCGCGAGACCGCCAAGGCGGAGTCCGACAGGCTGCTGACGTCGTCGCGCGAGACGGCCGACAAGATCCTCACCTCGGCGCAGGCGGAGGCGGAGCGGCGCGTCAACGAGGCGACGCAGGCGGCCGAGCGCATGCTCGCCCAGGCCGGCGACGACGCGGAGGAGCAGCGCGCCACCGCGCGCGCCGAGGCCGAACGCCTCGTCAGCGACGCCAAGGCCGAGGCCGAACGGACCGTGGAGACGGCGAAGGCGCAGGCCGAGCAGTTGGTGACGGCCGCGCGCGCCGAGGCGGAGTCCATGGTCACGACAGCGCGGCAGCGCAGCGCGGCGATCGACGAGCACGCGGGACGGCGCGTCGAGTACCTCGGCAACACGCACACCGAGGTCGTGAGGCGGCTGAACGAGATCAACTCGGTGCTGGGCGACCTCATGCGGGCGGAGTCGCTGGCCGGGCCGCTGGTGCCGGACGCGCTGATGCCGCCGTCGGCGCCCGCGGAGATCGCGGCCGGGCCGTCGGGCAAGGCGCAGGCCGCGGGATCCCCGACCGGGCCGGCGACGGGAGGCAAGCAGGCGGCGGGCCAGCCCACGGAAGGCAAGCAGGCGGAAGGCAAGCAGGCGGCGGGCCAGCCCGCGGAAGGCAAGCAGGCGGCGGGCCAGCCCGCGGAAGGCAAGCCCACGGAAGGCAAGCCCACGGAAGGCAAGCCCGCCACGCCACCGGCCGCCGCTGCGCCGGCCGCCGGGCCTGCGTCCGGCGGCACCGGGGCCGGTGGTCCCAGCGGTGGGCCTGGCGCCGGTGGCCGTGCGGCGAGTGGTTCGGCGGCCGGTGGGCCTGAAGCTGCTCGTTCTCGGGCGGGCGGCTCGACGGTCGGTGGCCCTGAAGCCGGTGGTCCTGGGGCGGCTCGTTCAGCGGTCGGCGGCCATGGGTCGGATGGTCCTGGGGCTGCTGGCTCCAGCGGTGTGGCCGGCACCGGTGGCCGTTCGGTGGTCGGTGGTTCCAGCGGTGGGCCTGGCGCCGGTGGCCCTGGGGCGGGCGGTTCGGCAGGCGGCGGCTCTGTAGCCGGTGGGCCCGGGGCGGGCGGTTCGGCAGGCGGCGGCTCTGTAGCCGGTGGGCCCGGGGCGGGCGGCCGCGGCGGTGCGGCTTCCGGCGGTGTCGCCGCCGGTGGCGCCGCTGCGGGCGACGGCGCCGGTGCCGGTGCCGGGCGTCCTGGTCCTGGTGCTGGTGCCGGTGGTCCGGGTGCCGGTGGTCCGGGTGGCGGCGGTGCCGCTGCTGGTGGTCCGGCCGCTGCCTCCGTGAGCGGTGGCGCGGCGGGCAGGGGGTTCGGCGGGAGCACGGCAGGCGAGGGACCGTCCCCCGTGCGGCCGGGAGCCGAGCCCGGTGCCGGCCGCACCCCGTCAGGAACGCCCACCCGCCCCTCTGGCGAGGCGCCCGCCGCGTCAGGAACGCCCACCCGCCCCTCAGGCGAGGCGCCCGCCGCGCCTGGCCGCCCTTCGGTCGACAGGGCTGCTGCGCCTGGCCGGTCCTCCGGCGATGTGGCGGCGCGGCTCTCGGGGGAGGCGTCCGGACGTCCCTCCGGTGACGTGGCCGCCCGCCTGTCCGGTGAGGCGGCGGGCCGGGACGGTGCGCGTCCGGGTGCCGCCCAGGCCGCCGCCGACAGGGGCGCCGCAGGCAGGAGCGCCGCTCAGCCGGGGCGTCCCGGTGAGCCTGCCCAGGGGGTGCGCGGCGAGCGCGGTCGTGAGCCGTCGGCCGAGGACGACGTGCGCATCATCGTCTCCGACGCCAGGTCCGCGCGCGACGCCGCCGACGACACCGAGGTGACGATCGTCCGCCTCCCGAACGCCAAGAAGGACTGATCCCGCAGGCGAAACGCCACGAGCGACCAGCCCTCCACGAAGCCCCCGCCACCGGCGGGGGCTTCGTCATTCCAGGGCACGACCCGAGACATCCAGCCCGCCCTGCCGAAGGCCGCTCGAAGGGGGTGAGCCCGCCATTTCAGGAGGCGGCCCGAGGTGTCCGGCCCGTCATTTCAGGGGGCGGCCCGAGGTGTCCGGCCCGTCATGCCAGGGGGCGGCCCCAGGTGTCCAGCCCGTCATGCCAGAGGCCGCTCGAAGGGGTGAGCCGGCTGTTTCAAGGGGTGTTCGAGGGGGGTGGGGGCCGCACTTCCAGGGAGTGTCCGAGGGGGTGGTCGCCCATTTCATGGGGCCGTCCAGGGGTGGGTCTGACGTTGCGGAGGGCGGCCCGGGGGGTCGGGTGGTGGGAGCGGAAGCCCCCGCCCCCGATTGGGTCGGGGGCTTCCGCGCTCGTGGCCCCCGTGTGGTGGCCCGGTGCCGGGGCCGCCGAGACGCTGGACCCGGCACCGGGCTGCTCGTGCGCGCCGGCCGTGCCGACCGGCCGCGTGCCGTGCCGGCCGTGCCGACCGGCTGCGTTCGTACCGGCCGGACGGCTCCGTGCCGTGCCGGACGGCTGCGTGCCGTGCCGGACGGCTGCGTGCCGTGCCGGACGGCTGCGTGCCGTGCCGGACGGCTGCGTGCCGTGCCGGTCGGCGCTACGGAGGGGCGGGGCCGGGGTCCCACGTGTGCCCGGCGGCCCACCTCTCCTGATCCCGGAGCTGGTCGCGCAGGCCGTCCGGGTCGTCGGCGTCGATGGTCATCGCGCATCCCCTGTCGCGCTGCTCCGCGTTCAGCGGATGGTGTCTCGTGGCCCACCAGCGGCCCGCGTCGCTCCGCCAGATGGTCCAGTGCGGGAAGTCTCGGGCGATGTCGGCGAGATGTCGGTCAAGGGACATCTGTCCTCCCCTTCCCGGCCCTGACGCGAGGTCCCATCTCCTTAGAAGGTGCGCCACATCTCTAGAGAAATCAATGAGCGGGATGGACAGGGCAATATCGCTTGACAACCGGCTCGTCTCACGCGTCGAAGTCGTACTGGAGGACGTACGCCGCCGAGTCCAGCACCATCTCGTTCACCTCGATGGGCCTCCCGGCGGCGGTGTACGCCGTGCGCTCGATCACGATCACCGGTGTGCCGCCGGGCAGGTCGAGCAGCTCGCACTCCCGGGGCGCCGGCATGCGGGCCCGCACCTCCTCGGTGAAGTGCACGGGTGACAGGCCAAGGTCGCTCAGCCTCGCGTACACGCCGCCCGGGCCGGTGTCCACGAGGGTGATGGCGCTGCCGTCCACGAGGTGGGCGGGGAAGTACGAGGTGGCGAGCTGCACCGGCCTGGTGTCGACCGAGTAGCGCCGCCTGCGCACCCACACCTCACGGCTCTCCAGGATGCCTGCCACCTCCTCGGAGGCCCGTTCCCGCGTCACCTCCACCTCGTCGACGCTGAAAGGGCGGCCATGGGTGTCGGCGTCCCAGATGGAGCGGCCCTGGCCCCACTGCTCGCGGGCCAGGCGGCGCGAGCCGTGCCTGCGGATGGGCTTGAACAGGCGTACGTACACGCCCGAGCCGCGCCTGGGCACCGCCAGTCCTTCGTTGATCAGTACGGCGAGCGCCTGCCTGGCGGTGGCTCGTGCGATGCCGTACTCGGCCATCAGGGCGTTCTCGCCCGGCAACCGGTCCCCGTCGCGCAGTTCGCCGGACAGGATCCGGGCGCGGAGGCGGTCGGCGATGCGACGGTAGATGGGGGACTCGTGGGGTACCGGGGATTCAGACACGTTGTGATCACCCTCTGTTACCAACCGGGTTTGGCGTCTCCAGAGAACTTGCCCCGTCTTGTCCACGATCGCACAGATACTAAGGATGGTTACGAGCTTCTTTTGAGCTGATCGTGCCCATGTGGTGAAAGTCCCGGGGTTTTGACGGACCGTTACCGTGGTACCGTCTCGGCCGCTATCCGGGGGGCCCACCAGCGCCGAGTAACCAGCGCGGCGATCACCGCGCCCGCGGTGTTGATGAGGACGTCGTCCACCGAGGAGAATCGGCCCAGCCGCAAGACGTGTTGGAGCACCTCCACGAGCACCGACCCGGCGGCGGCCACCGCGGCCACGCGGGCGGTGGAGGCGAAGCGGTGCGTACGCACGGGAAGCAGGGCGCCGAGCGGGGCGAACACCAGCAGGTTGCCCCCGACCTGCACCAACACCGACTCCCACGGGGCCGCGAGCACGTCGGCGAGGTCGCGGAACGGCACCAGGTTCACCCCTTCCCCGCCGCTCGACGGGGTGAGGATCATCCAGATCCAGGGGGCGGTGCCGACCACGACGCCGACGTCGGCGAGGGCCGTGCGCAGCGGCGCGGGGTGGCGGGCGCGGGCACGGCGGCGCGCGAGCAGCGTGATCGCGAGCGCGGCCAGCGGAAGGGCCAGGCAGCCAGCGATGATGACATTTCCCCATAGCTCCCAGGTCCGCGCCACCGGACCATGATGGCGGCGGGGCGGGGGTACCGGAAGGTGTCCCGGAGGACAGGCCGGGGACGCCTGCCTCCCAGGGCCCTGGCCCGGGAGGCAGGAAGGCGGTTTCGCAGGAAGAGGATGGCTCGGAGGGCTTTCAGGAAGCATGTGGTGATCTGTTCGCATGGGCGGACGCGCTCTATACCGGGAGTGAGGGGCGCCGGACCGCTCGGCTTCCTGCTCGGCCCGCCGCTCCTGACCTCTCGACCCACGACGATCACCATCAGACTGGAGCAGCCGATGCATGACGAATGGTCGCAGGCCGTGGACGCCCGCTCCCACGCCGCCGACCGGCTGACCGAGGCCGCGCGTTCCGGCAAGCCGTGCGAGCCGGTCAGGGACCTGATCCGTTCGGTCGCCGACGCGTACGCGGTGCAGGCGGTGAACAACCGGCGGGCGATGGAGGAGGGCCGGCGCCCGGTCGGCTGGAAGATCGGCCTGACGAACCCGCAGGCGCAGCGCCACTTCGGCATCGACCATCCGGACCGCGGGCTGCTCTTCGCCGACATGGCGTTCCTCGACGGGCTGCCCGCGCTCGCGGAGCGGTTCCTGCAGCCGAGAGCGGAGCCGGAGATCGCGCTGGTGCTCGGCGCCGACCTGGTGGGCGGCCCGTTCACGGCGGTGGACGTGATCAGGGCGGTGGACTTCGCGCTGCCCGCGATCGAGATCGCCGACTCCCGGGTGGCCGACTGGGACATCACCGCCGTGGACACGATCGCCGACAACGCCTCGGCGGGCGCGTTCGTGCTGGGCAACGTGCCGGTGCCGCTCGCGGGGCTCGACCTGCGGGCGGCCCGGGTGCTCATGACGAGGAACGGCGCGGAGGTCTCGGCGGGGACGGGCGCGGCGTGCCTGGGCGGGCCGGTGAACGCGGCGGTGTGGCTGGCGAACGCGCTGGGGCGCACCGAGCGGCCGCTGCGGGCGGGCGAGGTCGTCCTGACGGGGGCGCTGGGGCCGGTCGTGCCGGTGGAGCCCGGTGACGTGTTCGAGGCCGTCGTGGAGGGGCTGGGCTCGGTGCGGGCGGCGTTCGCTGCGTCGCCGGACGCGGGGGCGCCCCCGGCCTCGGAGCACGGCTGAGCCGGCGGGCCGGTCGGCGGGGCTTGCCGGGGACGGCTTCCGAGCATGGCCGGGCCGGTGCGTGACGCGTAGGGTGAGAGCCGAATCGGGCAAAGGAGTGCACAGGTGTTGGACCGGAACCATTGTCTCGCTCTCGACGCCGCCGATCCGCTGCGCGCGTTCCGCGAGGAGTTCGTCCTGCCCGAGGGGGTCGTCTACCTCGTCGGGAACTCGCTCGGCGCGCTGCCGCGCGGGACGTCGGAGCGGGTGCGCCGCACCGTCGAGGACGAGTGGGGCGGCCGGCTCGTCGGCGGCTGGAACCAGGCCGGATGGTACGAGATGCCGCTGCGCCTCGGTGACCGGCTGGCGCCGCTGATCGGCGCGGGCCCCGGGCAGGTGGTGGTGGGCAACACGACGTCCATCGCGATCTTCCAGGCCCTGGCCGCGGCGCTGCGGCTGCGGCAGGACCGCCGAGTGATCGTCTCCGACGCCTCGAACTTCCCCACCGACCACTACGTGGCGCAGGGCCTGGCCCGGCTGCTCGGCGGCTACGAGGTGCGCGACGTGTCCGAGGGCCGCTTCGACGACGCCGCCGTGGTGCTGCTGTCGGAGGTGGACTACCGCACCGGCGCCCGCAGGGACGTGCCCGCGGTGACCGCCGCCGTCCAGGCCGCGGGCGCGCTGATGATCTGGGACCTGTGCCACAGCGTGGGCGCCCTGCAGGTGGACGTCTCGCAGGCGGACCTCGCCGTCGGGTGCACGTACAAGTACCTCAACGCGGGGCCCGGCGCGCCCGCCTTCCTGTACGTCAACCCGCGCCACCACGACACGGCGGAGAACGTCCTGTCGGGCTGGCACGGGCACGCGGAGCCGTTCGCGTTCGAGGCGGGCTACCGCCCGGCGGAGGGCATCAGGAGGTTCGCGGTGAGCACCCCGCACATCGTGTCGTTCGCGGCGCTCGACGCGGCGCTGGACGTGTGGGAGCGCGTGCCGATGGACCAGGTGCGGGCCAAGAGCAAGGCGCTGACGTCGCTCTTCGTGGACCTCGTGGGCGACGCGCTGGAGCTGGTCTCGCCGGCTGACGCCGAGGAGCGCGGCAGCCAGGTCAGCTTCCGCCACCCGGACGGCTACCCGGTGATGCGGGCGCTCATCGACCGGGGCGTCCACGGCGACTTCCGCGCGCCGGACGTCCTGCGTTTCGGCTTCGCGCCGCTCTACATCCGCTACGCCGACGTGTACGACGCCGCGGCCACCCTCAGGGAGGTGCTGGACAAGGAGCTGTGGCGCGACGAGCGCTACGCGCAGCGCCTCGCCGTCACCTGACCCGCGGCGGCGTCGTCCCTGAGGTCGCCGGAGCGGGGGAGCGGGTCGCTCGCGCGAGTGAGGCGGAAGATCGGCTGTGTCGGCGATCCGGCGGGCCGGTCCCGAGCGACAGGATGGGCGGCGTTCGAGGAAACGCCGCCCCCTTCGGAGACCAGCCATGAAGCACGCCAAGTTCACCGTCGCCGCCGCCGTCCTCGCCCTGGCCGCCCTGGCTCCGGCCGCGCCCGCCCTGGCCGCCCCCGCGTACCACGCCCACGGCGCCCTGGCGCGGAACGGGCAGCTGCCGCCGGTGAATCCGGCCGCGCTGGAGAAGGCCGTCGCCGGCCTGCCCGCCACCGACGCCACCGTCGCCGAGGTCAGGGTGGGCGGCTCGGCCGGTTCGTGGCGGGGCGTGGCGGGCGTGACCGACGTCCGCACCGGCAGGCCCGCCCGCGCGGGCGCCAGGTTCCGCGTGGGCAGCGTGACCAAGATCTTCACGACGGCCGTGGTGCTCCAGCTCGTCGCCGAGGGCAGGCTGTCGCTCGACGGCACCGTCCAGGAGTACCTGCCGGGCCTGCTGCCCGCGTCGTACCCGACGATCAGGGTGGGGCAGTTGCTCAACCACACGAGCGGCCTGCCGTCGCCGCACCTGACCGACGACTTCGCCGACGTGTACGCCACCCGCTTCAGGACCTACACCCCGCGGGAGTACGTGGCGAGGGCCGTGGAGAACCCGGTCGAGTTCGAGCCCGGCACCCGGCAGCACTATCTCAACACCAACACCTTCGTCGCCGGGTTGCTGATCGAGAAGGTGACGGGCCGTTCGTTCGAGCGGGAGGTCACCGGCAGGATCCTGCGCCCGCTGGGGATGCGCGACAGCTACCTGCCGGGTGAGACGGTCCGGATCAGGGGCCGCCACAACCGGGCCTACCAGGTGGTGCCGGAGGGCTTCCCCGACGCGTTCAGGTACCGGGACGTGCACCTGGTGGACATGACCGACATGAGCGTCACCTCCACGTGGGCCTCGGGCGACCTCGTCTCGACCACGGCGGACCTGGAGAGGTTCGTCGTCGCGCTCTTCTCCGGAAAGGTGGTGCCGGCTCCGCAGCTTGAGCTCATGTTCACGGTGCCGGACGTGCCGACGTTCGGCACGGGCGAGCCCGCGACGTACACGTCGGGCATGTCGCGAGCGGTGCTGCCGGGCGGGCTGGCGGTGTACGGCAAGACCGGCGCCAGGTACGGCAGCGCGGCCGGGGTGGGCGCGACGCGCGACCTCGGCCGCACCCTCGTCTACGCGATCGGCTCGACGGACGCCAAGGCGCAGGGGCAGAACGAGCGCGTGATGGCCCTCTCCCTGGCCGCCTTCGCCGGCTGACGCACGAGGGATGAGACCGGCCGGGGAGGATCAACCACCCCGGCCGGTTTTGTCCTGGATACTCCCTTGTATCATCGTCCGTGCCCACAAGGCACTGATCAATGGACGCCCGCGTGACCGTGCGGCCTGCGCACGAGCGGGCGCGCGGAAGCGCGCCCTCAGCTCCGGGAGACCCCCGCCATGCTGCTGACCTTCACGGTCACCACCCTCATCATGATCATGATCCCGGGCCCTGACGCGGCCCTCATCATGCGCAGCGCCCTCGCCCACGGCCGCCTCGCCGGACTGCTCACCATGCTCGGCGGCCTGGCCGGCCTGACCGTGCACGCGACGGCCGCCGCGTTCGGACTGTCGGCGCTGCTCGTCGCCTCCCCCGCCGCGTTCACCGTGGTGCGCGTGCTCGGCGTCTGCTACCTGCTCTGGCTGGGCGCCCAGGCGCTGCTGCCGAACCGCGCCGGAGCCCGGCCGCGGGAACGCGAGCGGCCCTCGGGGACGCCGCTCGCCCACGTCCGCAGGGGCCTGCTGTCGAACCTGCTCAACCCCAAGGTGCTGCTGCTCTTCGTGACGTGGCTGCCGCAGTTCCTGCCCGCGCACGGCGACGCGCTCGGCCGCGCCCTGCTGCTGTCGGGCATCACGGCCGGCCTGTACGCCGTCTGGTTCAGCCTCTACAACGTCCTCATCGACAAGGTGGGGGCGCTGCTGCGCAGGCCCCGCGTACGGGCCGGGATCGAACGGGCCACCGGCGTGCTCCTGGTCGGGTTCGCGCTACGCCTGGCCGTCCAGTAGCCTCACCGCCCGCTTCGGGGCGACCGCGCGGTAGCTCTCCTCCACCCAGTCGAGCAGCACCTCGGTCTCGGGCAGGTCGGCCGTGAACGGCACCGTCACCCAGCCCGCCCGGCCGAGGCCGTACCCGCTCGGCGCGGCGCCCTCGACGGTCAGCGCGTGCCCGTGGGCCTCCGACAGCAGCTTCACCGTGAAGCCCGGGGTCCACTTCCCGGCCGGATCGTCCACGCCGAGGAAGACGAACACCTTCTTGTTCACCTTGACGACGGTCTCGCCCCACGGGTGGTCCTCGTACGACTCGGGCAGCCCCAGCGCGAACGCCAGGACCCGCTCCCGTACACGCTGCCATTCGCTCATGTGTTTGACATTAGCGGCCGAGCCTGAACTCCGTCAGCTTCCGCTCGATACGCTCCCTGATCATGTCGCGCGCCTGCATCCTCGGCACCCCGGACATGAGCAGGCGGTCGTAGTCGGTGTCGAGGTGCCGGATCGAGGCGACGACGGCCAGGGTGATCGCGTTCTCGTCGAGGGCCTTGGCCGCCGCCGTCCTGCCGACCCTGCCGCTGCCGCGCTGGGCCGCGTGCCCGGCGATGGCGGCCGCCCGCTCCGGCGGGCAGCCGGGGAAGAGCCTGGCGATCTCCGCGGCCATGCGGGCGCGGAACTCGTCGTCCTGCTCGTCCCTGCGCACCCGGTCGCGCTCGCGGCGGCGCTGCCGCGCCTCCTCGTCGGCCAGGCAGCGCTCCTCGGCGGCGGCCAGCGCCGCCTCCTCCACCAGCACGCCTTGCCGCTGGTAGACCTTGCGCCGCCGGTTGTAGCGCACGACGACCGCCGCGAGGCCGCTCTCCTGCTTGGCGCGGCGGCTGAGCGCCGCGTCGCCCGACGGCAGGAACACCAGGTGGTCCATGTCGGAGCAGGTGAGGCAGTGCGGCCGGTCGTCCTCCATGATCAGGTACGGCCCGGTGTCGCCGCAGGACGCGCACGTCCACGGGTCGAGCGGCGCCACCACGACCAGGTCGGGGGCCTTCGCCTGCCGCTCGGCGAGCCTGCGGGCCGCTGCCTCGCCCAGGTCGGGCGACAGCCAGTGGACGCGGAACGGCTCCTGCGGGTGCCGCGCCGTGAAACGCAGCTCGCGGCGGTCGCGAGTGCCCGCGACGTACGGCGTCTCGACCGGCTTCAGCCCCTTGGCCAGCGCCCAGTCACGCAGCAGCCCCGCCGTGGCGAGCAGGCGGTCCTCGTCGACGGCCGCCAGCTCGGCCAGCGTGGCCGCCCGGCCCTGCCGCCAGGTGTCGACGTGCCGCGTGTGCAGCCAGCGCAGGCCCGTCACCACGTCGATGAACGTGACGTACTTGCGGGTGGTCAGCGCGATCTCGGCGGTCTCGGCGACCCTGCGGGCCAGGTTGGGCTTGCTCACCGACCCATTCTCCCGGCCCCGCCGGCCGGTGGAGAGCTTTGTCGTGAGATGGCCGCGGCGGCGGCATCGCTTTTGCCGATCCGGGCAACGACCCCCTCGGGTACCCGCCGGGAGCCAGCGGGGAGGCAGCGTGACCGGGGAGGCGTCGTGCGGTTGATCTGGCCCGCCCTGCTCGTGCTCGCCGCCTCGTGCGGCGTGGCGGACGACGGCGCCATGCCCGTCGTGACCGGCGCGTTCGGCAGCAAGCCCGTCGTCACCATCCCGAAGGCCGCGCCGGCCCGCGTGCCGCGCGTCACCGTGCTGTCGGAGGGCGCCGGGCGGCGGACCGCCCCCGGCGACGTCGTGCTCGCCGACGTGGACATCCGCCGCTGGTCCGACGGCCGGTCCTACCTGAGCACGTACGACGCCCACCAGCCCGCCAGCGTCGTCCTCGACGGCCGCCTCGTCGCCGAGACCTGGCGCGACTCTCTCATCGGGCGCCCGGCCGGCAGCCGGGTCATGCTGGTGGGGCCCGCCGCGAAGGCGCTGGGCCCCGAGCCGCGGCCGGACGGCGTCTCGCCCTCCGACACGCTCGTCGTCGTCTTCGACGTCCTGGGCGGCTACCCGCCCGACGCCCGCCTGGTCGGAAGGACGCTCCCGGCCCCGCCCGCCGACCTGGCTCCCGCCGACCCGCCGCGCGTCCTCATCGACGGCTCGGGGCCGCCGGTCGCCGCCGGGTCGAAGGTGGTCGTCCAGTACGCGGCCACGAGCTGGCCGGACCGCAGAGCCCTCGACTCGTCCTACCGCAGGGGCGGGCCGGCGGCGTACACGCTGCGGCCCGGCGCCGTGCCCGACGCCTGGCTGGACGCGCTCGTGGGGCAGCACGTCGGCGCCCGCGTGGCCGTGCCCGACCGGACCAGCCAGGCGGTGTACGTGATCGACGTCCTCGACGCCCTCGCTCAGGAGCAGGCCTGAGGCGGTGTTCAGGTGGAGGCCTGAGGCGGTGTTCAGGCGCGGGCTCACGGTGCGGGGCGTTCAGGCGCGGGCTCACGGTGCCGGGCGTTCAGGCGCGGGCTTGAGGCGGGGCGGCGCTCACGGGCGGGGCACCAGGTGGCGGAACAGCCGCCGCAGCCTGGACCCCTGCGCGGCGGACTCCTGCGGCACCCCGCGTAAGCCCTCCAGCGCCTGAGCCGCCGTCGGCCGCCTGCCGGGCACCGGGTCGAGCATCGCGCGTACCACGTCGGGGACGTCCGCGTCCGCCCCGGCGGACGGTTCGCCGGTGAGGAGCTGGCAGGCGATCACGCCCGCCGCGTACACGTCGGAGGCGGCCGTCATCCGCTCGGGACGGTTCTGGCACTCGGGCGCCACGTAGTGGCCGTCGAGCACGTTGCCCAGCTCGTGGACGACCGTGTAGTTGCGCGGCCCCGGCTTGGCGTAGTCGAACCCCGTCAGCACGGCGTGGCCGTCGTCGGTGACGAGCACGCAGGCCGGGGTGAGCGCCCGGTGGATGACGCCGTTGGCGTGCGCGTGCGCCAGGCCGGCCAGGAGATCCTGGATCACGCCCATACCCGCGCGCCCGCCCATGCTGAGCTGCAGCGCCTCGCCGTGCACGTCGTCCAGCACCAGGACGAAGCGGCTCTCGTCGTCGATGGCGAAGAAGTCGCGCGAGCGCACGACCCGGGGATGCGGCGGGATGCGCGCCAGCGACTGGTAGGCGTTGGCGATGCGCTGGCGCTCGGCCGCCCTGGTGGCCTGGTCGGCGAGCGGGTCGGCCTGGTAGACCCGCAGCAGCACGGTCTCGCTGCCCGGCAGCGTCGCGTTGAACGCGCGGTATTCGGTGACCCTGCTGTCGCCGCCGAGCTGCTCCTCGACCTCCCAGTTGCCGAACCGGGGCGGCGAGGTGCTGCGGCGCACGGTCTGGTTGAGCGCGTCGAGTATCGCCGTCAGGTACGGACGCGCGTCGGTGCTGCACCCGCGCCTGACCCGCGACACGTCGCCGAGCGTGGCCACCAGGCGGGGCAGGTCGGTGACGTACGGGGCGTCGCGCCCGACGGGGTCGACGAGTTCGGCGTCGGGGGAGCTGAGCACGACCAGGCTGTCGACGTAGACCCGTTCGAGCTGGGTGGCCCTGGACACCAGCTGGCCCTTGAGCGCCTTGGCGACGCCCCGCAGCTTGGCCACCGGCGACCCGAACGCCTCCCTGCGCGGCGGGAACCAGCGGGTGCCCGAGACCTCGATGCGCCCGCGGGTGCCCTTGACGTCGACGACCACCAGCGAGTGGCCGGTGAGCACGAGCAGGTCGATCTCGAACAGGTCGTGCCCGCGCGGCACCTCGACGTTGTGCAGCAGCAGCCAGTCGGCGGGTGCGTGGTCCCGCAGGTAGGCGATCACGCGACGCTCGGCGTCGTTGACCGGAGGTCCCCCGCCGACGATCTGTGCCATGACGTCTATCCTCGCACGGGAATCGGTTGACAATATGCTGTCGTAATGACAGCGTGTTGTCATGAAGGGAATCGTCCACCACGCCGTCTACGACACGCTCGCCGACTGGGAGACCGGGCACGCCACCGCCCACCTGCGCAGCGAACGCTTCCACCGCGAGCCCGGGGCGTACGAGATCGTCACCGTCGGCCCCACCCTTGACCCCGTCGTCACCATGGGCGGCCTGCGCGTCACCCCCGACCTCGCGCTCGACCGGCTCACCCCAGAGGGCAGCAAGCTGCTGATCCTCCCCGGCGCCGACCTGTGGGACGCCGGCGACGACCTCGCGCCGTTCGCGCGCAAGGCACGGGAGTTCCTCGACGCGGGCGTCCCCGTCGCCGCCATCTGCGGCGCCACCGCCGGGCTCGCCCGCGAAGGGCTGCTCGACGAGCGCGAGCACACCAGCGCCGCGCTGCCGTACCTGGAGATGCAGAAGGGCTACGGCGGCGCCGCCCGCTACCTCGACCGCGACGCCGTGCTCTCCGGCGACCTCGTCACCGCCGGCCCCACCGAGCCCGCCGCGTTCGCCCGCGAGATCCTCCGCCGCCTCGACGTCTACCGTCCCGAGGTGCTGGACGCCTGGTTCCGGCTGTTCGGCAGGAGCGACGCCTCGGCCTTCGAGGTGTTGATGCGCGCGTGAACGAGCCGGCCGAGTTGCTCTCCGCGGCCGCGCTGCGGGCGTTCCGGCTGAACGGGCAGTTCCTGGAGGTGGCCGAGGGGCTGGCCAGGCCGTCCGGGCTGACGGCCGCGTGGTGGCAGGTGCTCGGGGCCGTCCTGCACGAGCCGCTGCCGGTGGCCGGCATCGCACGGGCCATGGGCATGACCAGACAGGGCGTGCAGCGCATCGCCGACCTGCTCGTGGAGAAGGGCCTGGCCGAGTACCGGCCCAACCCCGCGCACCGCCGCGCCAAGCTGCTCCAGCCGACCCTGGCAGGCCGGGAGGCGGTGGCCGCGATCGCGCCCGCGCACCGCGCGCTCGCCCAGCGGCTCGCCGAGGAACTCGGGATGGACGCCTTCCGCGACTGCCTCGCCGCCCTCACCCGCCTGTCCACCGCCCTGGACCGCCTCCCCCCGCCCCCCTGACCTCCGTCGGCGGCCGGGCAGCGGGGGTCGGCGTCCCAGAAGCAGGCGGTGGGGAGGACGACGCTCCCGCTGACGTGGCGAGGTCGGGGCGGGCAGCGACGGGACGGGCGCGCCTGCTCAGGTAGGGGGACGGCGCGGAGCGGTGCCGTGCCCCCTGGCAGGGGCAGGGACGCGTGGTGGGATGGGTGTTCGCGGCGCCTGGCCTGGTCAGGGTCGGGCGGTGGCGAGGACCACGCCGGAGCCGTGGGACAGTTCCACCGCCACGAGGCGTTCGTGGGTCAGCAGGGTGCGGCGTACGGCCTCCTGACGGGCGGTGAAGCCCGCGTCCCACGTCTCGCCGGGCGCGGGCACCATGTCGTCCACGAGCAGCACGCCCCGGGGGTTGAGCGCCGCGATCGTCAGGTCGAGCCCCACCTGCTTGCCGCCCTGCGCGTCCGCGAAGATCAGGTCGAACGTCCCCAGCTCCGGCAGCAGCTCCACGGCGTCGCCGGTGCGGAACGCGACGAAGCCCGGCCAGTCGCCTCCCGCGGTGAGCGCCGCCGACGCGGGGTCGCGCTCGACGGTGGTCACCGTCACGTCGGTACGCGGCAACAGCCCGCTCGCCAGCCAGGCCGTCCCGACGCCGGCGCCGGTGCCGAGCTCCAGGATCCGTCCCCCTTCCGGCACGGCCGCGGCCAGGGCGGCGAGCAGCCGCCCGACAGCCGGTTCGGACGAACGACGGAAACCGGCCGCGGCGGCCCGCTCCTCGGCGACGCTGACGAGATACGGCGTTCCAGGTGTCATGCCTGAGGTGTACCGCCCCGGCGACGCCCGCTCAACGGCCGGTTCTTCGGAGGAGGGGGCGGCGGAGCTCACGTAGGGCGGGTGCCTCTGCCCATCCTTATGAGCGTCGGATGCTTTTGATGGGCTAAATGGTGTGTTTCTCGGAATTGGGGGCTCCGTCCCCGGCGGCGGGCGACGGCGTAGGGGGATTACCAAGCCAAGGGTGATCCAGGCTTAAAGCTCCGGGCACGAACGGCATATCCTGCTCGCCCCAAGTCAAAAACAATCCCTTTCCAGGGGCGCCGGAGCCCGCGTATATGGCCTGCCGCAGGCGACGAGCCGCAAAAATCGAGTGCCAAGAAATCGAGGCGGCTCCTTGACCTTCTTTAGAGGTTTTTGAGTTGCGATTTTCGCGCCCTGCCGCGATGGTTATTGACGGCACCTCAAAGCCCTGCACAACGACTAAGGCGCTGGCATTTTCCGCGCCTATCCATGGAGGAAATCAATCATGATCCGTCGCATTCTGGCCGGTGCTGCCGTCGCGGGCATCGCCCTTGGTCTGTCCGCTCAGGTCGCTTCCGCCGATGTCGGCCCGAACCCCTACAACAGCGGCACGAACATCGCCGGTCAGACGAGCCTGCTCGACGACCTCACCGCGGCCAACAACCTCGCCAACAACTCGCTCCAGGGCTTCGACCTGCTGAGCCTGGCCCACGTCGAGGACGTCACCGCCAACCTGCTCAACAACAACGGCTGACGCCGCCCGCCGCGCGCGGGGGAGGACCCGCGGTCCCCGCGATGAGGCGGGACGGCCGCCACCAAGGTCCGCCCGGTCCGCGCGCCCGACGGGAACGTGGCAGCCGCGTCGTGGTGACTCGCGAGGCCACGACATCTGCCACGGCACATGCTCGGTGTGCACCGAGTTCTTCACAGCCGCGCGGTCCGGGGTCGATTCAGGAGGGCGACCCGGGGCCGCGCGGCCGTTTTCCCGCTACCCACGCGGTCACGTCACCCGTGGCGCGGCCCACGCGGTCACGTCAGCCTGACGCCGCCGGCGTCGTCGCATCAGTTGCGAGGCCGCGCACGCGGTCACATCACCCCTGGTGCCGCCCGTGCCGTCACGTCAGTTGTGACGCCGGAGGTGGCGGGCTGGGGCCGGTGCTTCCCCTGCGCCTCCCCGGTCCCGCCGCCCGACTTCACGTCTGCTCGGGGCGTCCGGGTGCCGGGCGGACGACTCCGCGGAAGTGCGGCCTGTCCAGCGGGTCCAGCCGCACGTTCGCGCCCGTGTACGGCGCGTCGACGATCCGGGCGGCGTCCACCGCCAGGCCGACGTGCTCGGGCCCGGGACGCGCCGGGTCGCTGTCGTAGAAGACCAGGTCCCCCGGCTCCACCAGCTCCTTCGGGACGCGGATGCCCGAGCGCCACTGCTCGCGCGTCGTCGATCCGATCATCACCCCGGCCCGCGCCCACGCGTACTCGGTGAGACCGGAGCAGTCGAAGCCCCACGTACGCGCGCCGCTGCCGGCGCCGTACCCCGGCCCGTCCACGCCGCCTCCGCCCCACGAGTAGGGCAGGCCGACCATCTCCAGCGCGGCCCGCAGCGCGATGATCCCGGCGGCCGAGCGCGCCCCGGCGACGCCCCGCGGGGCGGCGGCCGTTCCTGCGCCCGGCAACTCGCTGACCGCTCCGGCGCCCGGCACGGCGGCGACGGCGCTACCGCCCGGAGGGGCGGCCAGGGGCCGTACGCGCGGAGGGGCGGGCAGGGGCCGTATGCCCAGAGAAGCGGGCAGGGGCCGTACATCCAGAGGGGCGGAAAAGCGCCGTGGGGTCGGCCTGGTGGAAATGGGGCTGACGCCGGGCGGGGTGGAAACGGCACCGAAGGGCGGCGCTCCGCTCGAATCCGCGCCTGCGGGCGCGGCGGAATGCGGCGCGGCCGGAATCGCGCCCGCGACCGCCATGGCGAGAAACAGGCGTCGTGCGTTCATGGCTCGTTCAGCGCTCCCGTGACCGGACGCGCCGGCATGCGCGCCGACGCGTCATGAGGATGTCTTCTGTGAACTTTCCTCCGCCCGTATATGCATAAAACAGGTTTTGGTCATGTGGGGCATGCATATGTCCATAAAATGAAAAATGGCCGCCCATGCCACCTAGGGCAAAATTATGCCCTTCGGGCAAATGTGGACGAACTATGATCAAGCCCCAAGGAATCGGGAAGCGCATTTGACTTCGACTTAGCTTTTTCCGGTTGCGACCGATCTTGGGGCGCGGAATCGTTGACCGCGATATCTCGCAGCCCGGGTGCGAGCAATTCACGAAGGCGCGCGTTTCGCGCCGATTCCGAGAAGGGGAAGAAGAAATGATGCGTCGCATTCTCGCCGCTGCCGCGATCGCGGGCTTCGCGTTCGGTGTGCCGGCCACGGCCGCCTCCGCCGACGTCGGCCCGAACCCCACCAACTCCGGCACGCAGGTTCTCGGCCAGCTCTCGGCTCTCGCCGACGCCACGGTCGGCAACAACCTGCTGGGCGACTCGCTCAACAACTTCGACGCCCTCAGCGCCGCTCACCTTGAGCGCATCAACCTGAACGTCCTCAACAACGGCTGAGCACCCTTGCGCTGATCTTCGCAGGTCAGCGGGGTCGCGACGGGTTTCCGGCCAGCCACGTCCTCCTGCGTGGCGGCCTGCCGGGGCCTCGCGGCCCACTCGAACCGTTGCCGCAGGGCCGGTCCGGCATCCCGCCGGGCCGGCCCTCGCCATGTCCGCGCACCGGGCGTCCGGGGTGTCCAGGAGCGGCCCATGCGAGGGCCTGTGACCCGCCAGCGACCCGCCAGGTCCGCACCATGGGAGGGAGATCCCGGCCGGGACGCGGCCGTGCACCCGGAGGTGGCGTCGCCCCCGATCCGTACGTGAAGGAGCCGGTGACGGGCCCGGTGGAGAGCGGCGAGCAACCGTTCACGATTTCACTCTAATTCGGTCATTTTCCGGCGAAAAATACAAAGAGAAACATATTTCGTGTAACCTGGTTTCTGTAATCGTGGCGCGGCAACGTGCCACGACCTCCATCTGAGGCGTCCAGCCAGCCGGGAGGATGGGTGACGATCATCCTTCGACGGTGGCGGGTTCGGCCACAACCCCCGAGGTGAGAGCGTTGGGGGGTGCGAAGGCCTTGAACGGTGACCAGGAGCGGCTGCTCTACCAGGACAAGCAGCTCAAGATCGTGATGCGGTTCGCCCCGCAGGCGCCCGCCGTCGCACTCGTGGGCGAGGTCGACGCCACCAACAGCGCCGCCCTGGCCAGGACGCTCGCCGGCCTGCGAGAGAGCGGCTGCCCCCTCGACGTCGACACCGGCGAGCTGACCTTCGTCGACCTGTCGGGCATGCGGGTGCTGGCGCTGCCGGCGCTGCCCGCCGCCGAGCGGTGGATCCGCCTGCTCAACGTCACGCCGTTCCAGCAGCGCATGCTCCGCATGATGGGCTGGTTCTACGAGCCCCACCCCGCCGACCGGCCGTAGGACGCGAGCAGCGCGGCCGAGGTGCCGAGGCCCGTCGGCCCGCCCAGCCGGGGCAGCGGCGGCCGGTGGTGGCGCAGCAGCGACGCCTCGTCGTACCTGCGGCAGTGCCGGTGCCAGTTGAGGATCCCGGCCATCCAGTTGCGCAGCTCCTCGACGTAGGCGTCCAGCTCGGCCCTGGCCCGCGCATCGAGACGGAGGTCGTCGCAGAGCACCGGCAGCTCGTGCTCCACGACGTGCAGGAACTGCCGCAGCCGCGACGTCATCAGGTCGTTGACGATGCCCAGCGCCACCGGGTAGTCGCAGTCGAAGAACCGGCGCACCACCAGGATCGCGTTGTGCACCTCTCCCTCGAACTCGATCTCCTTCTGGTACGAGAACACGTCGTTCAGCAGGCAGGCGTAGTCCATCGCGGAGTTCTCCAGCGACGCCATCGTGCCGCTCGCGTACACCTCCTCGGGGATCGCCTTGGCGTGGGCCAGGCGGCACAGGCTCATCGTCAGCTCGGAGCCGAAGGTCATGCGCCGCATCTCCACGTAGTCCACCGGGTCGGGGACGCGGTTCTCCGCCTGGTTGGCCAGCTCCCACACCCAGCTCTCGGCCATCACCTCGACGGCGGCGCGGAACCTGCGCCGCGCGAACGGCTCCATCGGGCCCGCCGTGCGCCGCCACAGGTCGGCCAGCCCACGCTCCAGCGCGGTGGCCGGCTCGGGGACGGCCTCGCCGTCGAGCGGCATGAACATCGACAGCCGGTCCACCGTCACCCTGGCGGCGCCGAGGTTGCGGGTGCGGCCGAAGACGACGGGGAAGTAGTCGTCGCCGTACGTGCCCCACGCCAGCCAGGCCGACGTCAGGTCGAGCTGGTCGGGGGTGGCGTCGGGGTGCAGGGCGGCGCCGCACAGCGGCAGGTCGTAGTCGGCGAGCTTCTCGGCGTCCCAGACCCAGGAACCCGCGACGCCGGGCTGCGCCTCCAGCATGCCCATCGACCGCGACCAGGTGACGACGGTGCGCCGCGCGGCGTCGAGGTGGGGGCTCATCCTCAGCTCGAACGGCATGAAGATGTCGGGGATCACGGACGGCCCGACCCGCTCGTGCGGGACGTGCGTGTAGGAGCGCAGCCGCTGCGCCCCCAGCAGGTGCACGATGGACGGCACGCCGGCCGGCCGGCCCGCGCCGGCCCGCTCGTTCATGTAGCGGCTCGACCGCATGTGCCACTCGTGCCCGCCGGACTGCCAGTCCTGCAGCCCCTTGACGTACGCCAGCACCCCGGCCGCCGAGACGGGATCGACGCCGTGCTCGGCGAACAGCGGCCCCAGCTCGGTGAACACCGTGTGCTCGAACTGCTGCAGCCGCGAGGTGAGCAGGTCGTTGACGGCGTCGGCGGCCTCCTGCGTGGTGCAGCCGAGGAACGTCTCCAGCACCAGCACGCCGTTGCTCAGCTCGCCCTCGTCCTCGACCTCCCGCTGGTACGAGAACAGGTCGTTGCGCAGGTGCACGCCGTCGGCGAACGCGTCGCGCAGCACCCGCATGGGCCGCGACGCGGCGATGCGCGCCGGCACCTCGGCTCCCACGGCGTGCTCGACGAGGCACGCCGACCAGGGTGCGCCGCCGACCTTGCGCCGCATCTCGATGTACTCGACGGGGTTGGCCACCCGGCCCGCGTTGATGTTGGACAGCTCCCACAGCGACTCGTCGAGCAGGTTCCGCGTGGTCTCGGCGAACCGCTCCCGCCACGCCCGGGACCTGCCGGGCACGGTACGCGTCCACAGGTCGGCCAGGCCCGCCTCGACGGGGTTGGCCGGCTCGGGCGTGCCGTCGGCGAGGTCCATGGGCATGAACAGCGGCAGCCGGTCGAGGTACTCCTTGCCGCCCTCGCGGTCGCCCGACCGCTTGAACGTCTCCAGGAAGTGGTCGTCGAAGAAGAACACCCACACGTACCAGTCGGTGATCAGGGACAGCTCGGGGCCGTCGCAGTCGGGGTGGGTGTAGGCGCACAGCAGCGCGTAGTCGTGGGCGTCGAGGTCGGCCCGCTCCCAGATGCCCGACCCCTCCAGCATCCCCATGTCGTGCGCCCAGCGCGCCGAGTGCGCGCGGGCCTCCTCGACGTGGGGGTTGAGCCGCGCCGGGTACGGCACGTAGAAGTCGGGCAGTTCGAACGGCTGTGAGCTGCTCACTCGGCTCTCTCTCCTGTGGGCCATGGTCAGCGCCACACCTCGACGTCCTCCAGGGCGCCGAGCGCGTCGGGCACCAGCACCGCGGCCGAGTAGTAGGCGCTGACCAGGTGGGACATGACGGCTCTTGCGTCGATGCCGGTGACGGTGACGCCGAGCCCCGGCTCGCGCTGGTCGGGGACCTCGCGCGGGCGCAGGCCGACGACGCCCTGGTCGGGCTCGCCGGTGCGCATGCAGAGGATCGTGCTGGTGCCCGCGGGCGTGACGGGGATCTTGTCGCAGGGCAGGATCGGCACGCCCCGCCACGCCGGCACCACGGCGCCGTCGAACTCGACGACACCGGGGTAGACGCCGCGGGCGGTGCACTGCCGGTGGAAGGCGGCGACGGCCCGCGGGTGGGCGAGGAAGAAGCGGGACTTCTTCCTGCGGGTCAGCAGGTCGTCCAGGTCTTCGGGGGTGGGCGGGCCGGTGCGGGCGTGCAGCCGCTGCCGGGCGTCCACGTTGTGCAGCAGGCCGAAGCCGGGGTCGTTGAGCAGCTCGCGCTCCTGCGACTCGCGTACCGACTCGACGGTGAGCCTGAGCTGCTCGGCGGCCTGGTCCATGGGGTCGTTGAACAGGTCGGCGACCCTGGTGTGCACCCGCAGCACCGTCTGGGAGACGCTCATCTCGTACTCGCGCGGGCCTGGGTCGTAGTCGACGTACGTGCCGGGCAGCACGGGCTCGCCGCGGTGCCCGGCCGCGAGCGCGATCGCGGCCTCGCCGTGCTTGTTGCGCGGCGCGGCCGCACGGGCCCGGTGGCGGTCGAGCGTGGCGCGCAGCGCGGGCCGCTCACCGGCCAGGGCCTCCACCTGGCGCCACGGCAGGGCCAGCACCGTGCAGGCGGTGCGGGCCTCCAGCGTGGCGGCGCGGCGCCCGCCCGGCAGGAGGGAGCCGTCGTGCTCGCCCTCGGCCAGCACCCGCCCGGCGAGCCGGTCGCCGTACGGGCCCTCCACGACCTCCGCCACCCGGCCGCGGGCGACCAGCAGCAGCTCGCCGGCCGGGTCGCCGGCCCGCGCGATCGTGTCGCCGCGCGCGTACTCCCGCTGTTCGAGCAGCCCGGCCAGGGCGTCGAGCAGCAGGGGGTCTTCGAGCCCGTGCAGCGGCGGCAGCTCGGTCAGGCTCGGCGGCACGGCCCGCACCCGCGAGCCGGTCTGCCAGAAGCTCACCTTGCCGCCTCCGGCCAGGTACGTCAGCCGCCGGTTCACCCGGTAGACGCCCGCCTCGACCTCGACCCAGGGGAGCACCCGCAGCAGCCAGCGCGGGGTGATCTCCCTGGCCAGCGGCGCGGTCTTGGTCGTCGTGGCGAGCGTGCGCGCCGCCTCGACGCCCAGGCTCAGCCGCTGCTCGGACTCGGTCACCGGACAACACCTCCCTCTCTCAGGCCAGCTCCCGCACGGGAGGCGTCAGTTCTCCCGACCGATCTCGACGTCCTCGAGGACGCCGAGCGCGTCGGGAACCAGGACGGCCGCCGAGTAGTAGGCGCTGACGAGGTACGAGATCACGGCCTTCTCGTTGATGTTCATGAAGCGGACGGACAGGCCGGGCTGGTACTCGTCGGGGATGCCGGTCTGGTGCAGGCCCACGACGCCCTGGTTCTCCTGGCCGACCCGCATGAGCATGATCGAGCTGGTACGGGCCCTGGAGACCGGGATCTTGTTGCACGGGAAGATCGGGACGCCCCGCCAGGCGGGCACGCGGTGCCCGTTGACCTCGCTGGGCTGCGGGTAGATGCCGCGCCTGGTGCACTCGCGGCCGAAGGCGGCGATGGCCTGCGGGTGCGCGAGGAAGAACGCCGGGTCCTTCCACACGGTGGCGAGCAGGTCGTCCATGTCGTCGGGGGTGGGCGGGCCGGAGCGGGTGCGGATGCGCTGGCCGAAGTCGGCGTTGTGCAGCAGGCCGAACTCCCTGTTGTTGACCAGCTCGTGCTCCTGCCGCTCGCGCAGCGCCTCGACGGTGAGGCGGAGCTGCTGGTCGAGCTGGCTCATCGGCTGGTTGTACAGGTCGGAGACCCGGCTGTGGACGCGCAGGATGGTCTGGGCGACGCTGAGCTCGTACTCGCGGGGGCTGAGCTCGTAGTCGACGAACGTGCCCGGCAGGGTGGGCTCGCCGGTGTGGCCGGAGGACACCTCGATGGCGGCCTCGCCGTGGTCGTTGGTGGCGTGCGAGCCGCTGGCGCGCCAGCGGTCGAGGTGCTCGCGCAGGCCGGGCGCCTGGTCGGCGACCTGCTGGAAGTCCTGGCGGGAGAGCGTGAGCAGCGTGCAGGACGTCTTGGCCTTGGCGGTGAAGGCGAACCTGCCGCCGTCGACGAGCGCCTGCTCGCCGAGGTAGTCGCCGTCGGCCAGCACGCCGAGGTTCTGCTCGTCGCCGTACGCTCCGCGGCCCACCCTGGTGACGCGGCCGTGGACGATGAGCACGAGCCGGTCGACCGGGTTGTCCTCGGTGACGATGTCCTCGCCCGGCTCGACCTCGCGCCGGCTGAAACGGGTGGCCAGCGCCTCCAGGACCTCCATGTCGTCGAAGCCGCGCAGCATGGGCAGCTCGGTGAGCTCGGCGGGGATGACCCGGACGTCGGAGCCGGTGGCGGTGAAGGTGATGCGGCCGTCGCCCAGCGTGTACGTCAGCCGCCTGTTGACCCTGAACACGCCGCCCGCGCACTGCACCCACGGCAGCAGCCGCAGCAGCCAGCGGGAGGTGATCTCCTGCATCTGCGGCGGCGTCTTGGTCGTGGTCGCGAGCTGGCGCGCGGCCTCGGTGCTGAGGCTCAGCTGGCCGTTGCCGTTCGTTGGAACGGTCGAATCCGTGGTTTCGGACATGGGGCACCACCAATCTGGGATAGGGAACGAACCTGCGGGCAGGCTGAAGCCGGCGGGCCCGCGCCGGGCCCGCCGGGACGGGGGCTTCTAGCTGGTCCTGTGGGCGAGCTGGTCGGCCAGGACGGTCAGGGCGGCGCGGGCGTCGGCCTCGACGGGCGCCGCGCCGAGCGCGTCGACCGCCTCGGCCACGCGCTCCTCGATCATGTTCTCGACCCGGGCGAGCGCGCCGGTGTCGCGGAGGACGGCGCGCATCTCGGCGGCGTGCTCCTCGGTGAGCTCGGGGTTGCCGTGCCAGGCGCGCAGGTACGCGAGCTGACCGGGGGAGGCGCGCCGCACGGCCTCGGCGAAGAGCACGGTGCGCTTGCCCTCGCGCAGGTCGTCGAGGGCGGACTTGCCGGTCTGGGCGGAGACGCCGAACGTGCCGAGGACGTCGTCGCGGAGCTGGAACGCCTCACCCAGCGGCAGGCCGAAGCGCGAGTAGGAGTCGATGAGCTCGCCGGGCGCGCCGGCCAGGGCGCCGCCGATCTGGAGCGGACGCTCGACGGTGTACTTCGCGGTCTTGTAGCGGATCACCGTGAGCGCCGCCGTGACGCTGGCGCCGGTGCGCCGGTGGGCGAGGATGTCGAGGTACTGTCCGCTGATGACCTCGGTGCGCATCGCGTCGAACAGGTGCTGCGCGGCGCGCAGCCGGGCGGGCTCGACCCCGCAGGACGCGAGCAGCGCGTCGGACCAGGCGAGGCTGAGCGTGCCGAGCAGGATGGCCCCGGCCTCGCCGAACGCGTCGGCGTCGGGGCCGTCGTGCAGCGCGGCGAGCCCCCTGTGGACGGTGGCCCGGCCGCGGCGCAGGTCGCTGCCGTCCATGATGTCGTCGTGGATGAGCAGCCCGGCGTGGCAGAGCTCCAGGGCCGCCGCGGCGCTGATGATCTCGTCGCAGTCGCCGCCGCCCGCTCCGCGCCAGCCCCAGTAGCACAGCTGGGGCCTGACCCGCTTGCCGCCGCCGAGGATGAAGTCGCCGAGCAGCCGGTACGCCGCCTGCACGTCGGGGTCGGCGACGGGCGCCCGCCACGTCTCGAGGAAGCCGGCGAGCCGGTCGTCCACGCGGGATCCCACACGCTCCTGAATGAAGCTCACCGTCATCGCCCGGCTCCTTGTCCGCGATCTCGTGCTACCTACAGTTACCCGGTGCGCACGTAGCGTGTAAAGAGTCTTGGGGAGACGGACTTCCGCTTTGCCTCCGGCGTGCGAGTGGCCGACCGTTTCATGGCGATCCCGGGCCGGGGGAGCCCGGCCCGGGAGGGGGAGAGGGTCAGACGCGCTGCCAGAGGGCGGGCACGTTCGGGGGCTCCCAGCCGGCCTGGGAGGTGTGCCCCTGGAGGCAGACGTAGGCGGCGCCGCCGTACGTCACCTGCGCCCCGGCCGCGTACGCGACGCCGGGCGACCAGGTGCCGCCGGAGGGCGGGGGAGAGGTGGGCGGGGTGCTGCCGCCGCCGCCCTGGGTGGCCAGCGTGAGCCCGTACGTCGCGAGGATCTCGTTGACCGGCTGGAAGTACGTGGTGCCGCCGGAGGTGCAGTCGCCCGAGCCGCCGGAGGTGACGCCCTGCGCCTGGTCGCCCGAGATGAACGAGCCGCCGGAGTCGCCCGGCTCGGCGCAGACGTTCGTCCTGGTCACGCCGGTGACGGTGCCCTGCGAGTAGGTGACGCTGGTGTCGAGCTGCTGGACGGTGCCGCAGTGGTAGCCGGTGGTCGATCCGGAGCGGCACACGGCCGAGCCGGGCTGGGCGACGGCCGATCCGCGCACGGGCAGCAGGCCGGAGCCGTAGGCGTAGACGACGCCGACGGGGGTCCACTGGGAGTTGACCTCGACCCAGGAGTAGTCGTTGCCGGGGAAGGAGGAGCCGCGGAAGGTGCCCTGGGCGACCCGGTTGGCGCCCGAGGTGGTGCTGCCGGTGGTGCCGCAGTGGCCGGCGCTGACGAACCCGCCGGGCGAGCCCGCCCTGGTCACGGCGAAGCCGACGGAGCAGCGGGTGCCGGAGCCGATGTAGTAGGCGTCGCCGCCGCGGACGTCGTAGAAGGTGCGGGGGCGCTCGTCGGAGCGTACGACCTTGACGGCTGAGGCGTCGGCGCCGCTGGCCTCGACCCAGGCGGCGGCCTTGGCGGGGGTGGAGGTCAGGACGACGACGCTGTTCTCGACGACGTCCACGTACCAGACGGGGGCGGTCCTGGGGGCCCTGGCGGACGCGTGGTCGAGCGCGGCCTTGGCGGCGTCCAGGGCGGCGAGCGGGCGGGCGGCGACGCGGGCCTCGACGCCGTAGCCGGCGATCTCGCCGGCCCGCGCCGGGTCGGTGGTGGCGGCGACGGGGGTGGAGGTGGGGCCGGTCACCCACGAGCCCGCGTACGAGTCGCCTAACAGGGCGCGCAGCCTGGGCTCCAGCGCCGCGGCGGCGGCCTCGTTGACCAGGCGGGTCCTGGCCTGCTCCGCGGAGACGCCGAGGTCGCGGGTGAGCGCGCCGACGAGCCCGGACGGCGGGTCGGCGACGGCGGCCGCGGCGGTCCTGGCGGCCTCGAAGGGGGTGGCGTCCTGGGGGGCGGCGCTCCTCGCCGCGAACGCCGCGGCGGGGACGGTGACGAGGGTGGCGGCGAGCGCGATGCCCGCCGTCACGGTCCTTCTGGGGAGCATGTGACTCTCCTCGCGTACTGGGGGGTGTCGCCACCGTACGGGCGGGAGCGCGGGGAGCGGTCGTACCAGTTGGCTCCTATCACGGCGGTATGCCCCCGCGGCGACCGAGCTGTTTGCGGCCATATGTGGGGGTATGCGGCATTTGTCGGCGATCGCAGCCACCGGAGTATCGCAGCCACCGGAGTAAGGAGACAGCATGAAGGCCGTCACCTGGCACGGCAAGCGCGACGTACGGGTCGAGGAGGTCCCCGACCCCATGATCAAGGAGCCGAACGACGCGGTCATCAGGGTGACCAGCAGCGGCATCTGCGGCTCGGACCTGCACCTGTACGAGGTGCTCGGGCCGTTCATGGCGGAGGGCGACATCCTCGGCCACGAGCCCATGGGGGTCGTCGAGGCCGTCGGCTCCACCGTGAACGGGCTCAAACCGGGCGACCGCGTGGTCATCCCGTTCAACATCGCCTGCGGGCACTGCCACATGTGCGGCATGGAGCTGTACGCCCAGTGCGAGACCACCCAGGTGCGCGAGCACGGCATGGGCGCCGCGCTGTTCGGCTACACCAAGCTGTACGGCCGGGTGCCCGGCGCCCAGGCCGAGTACCTGCGGGTGCCCGAGGCCCAGTTCGGCCCGATCAAGGTGCCGGAGGGCCCGCCCGACGAGCGCTTCGTCTACCTGTCCGACGTGCTGCCCACCGCCTGGCAGGCCGTCGCGTACGCGGAGATCCCCGAGGGCGGCACCGTCGCCGTCTTCGGACTCGGGCCGATCGGCCAGATGTGCGCCCGCATCGCCCGCCACCTCGGACACCACGTCATCGGCGTGGACGGCGTCCCCGAGCGGCTGGAGATGGCCCGCCGCCACGGCGTCGAGGTCGTGGACGCCTCCGAGACCCACGACGTGCCCGAGGAGATCCGCGCCCGCACCTCCGGACGCGGCGCCGACTCCGTGATCGACGCGGTCGGCATGGAGGCGCACGGCTCGCCCGCCGCGAAGATCGCCCAGACGCTCACGGGACTGCTGCCCGACGCCATGGCCGCCCCGCTCATGTCGCACGCGGGCGTGGACCGGCTCAACGCGCTCAACCAGTGCATCGACAGCGTGCGCCGCTGCGGCGTCATCTCCGTCATCGGCGTGTACGGCGGCATGACCGACCCCATGCCGATGCTGCGGCTGTTCGACAAGGGTGTCACCCTGCGCATGGGGCAGGCGCACGTCAAGCGGTGGATCAGCGCCCTGATGCCGCTCGTCACCGACGACTCCGACCCGCTCGGCGTCATGGACCTCACCACCCACCGCGTGCCGCTGGACGAGGCGCCCGCCGCGTACGAGATGTTCCAGAAGAAGGCGGACGGGGCCATCAAGGTCCTGCTGAAGCCCTGAACCGCCAGGTCAAGGGGGGTTTCGCGGCCGGGCCGCCGGGCAGCGGGAGCGGCATGAGAGTGGTCGTGGTGGGAGCCACCGGAAATGTCGGGACCAGCCTGGTGCGCGCGCTGGCGACGGACGACGACGTCACCTCGGTCGTCGGCGTCGCCAGGCGGCGGCCCGGCTGGCGCGTGGACCGCACGGAATGGCGGCAGGCCGACGTCGCCCGCGACGAGCTGACGCCGATCTTCGACGGCGCGGACGCGGTGGTGCACCTCGCCTGGCTGTTCCAGCCGACCAGGGACGCCACCGTCACCTGGCGCACCAACGTCATCGGCAGCATGCGGGTGTTCCGCGCGGCGGCGGAGGCGGGCGTGCCCACGCTCGTGCACGCCTCCTCCGTGGGCGCGTACTCGCCGGGGCCGAAGGACACGCCGGTGGACGAGAGCTGGCCGACCCACGGCTACCCGGGCGCCGCGTACGGGCGGGAGAAGGCGT
This sequence comes from Nonomuraea pusilla, assembly GCF_900109355.1. GTDB lineage: Bacteria > Actinomycetota > Actinomycetes > Streptosporangiales > Streptosporangiaceae > Nonomuraea > Nonomuraea pusilla. The sequence goes on along the minus strand of NZ_FOBF01000020.1, from coordinate 10,790 downwards.
ACGTCGAGCGGGTGCTCGACGTGTTCGAGCACGACCACCCCGGCGTGCGGGTGGTGCGGATGCGGCCGGGGTTCATCTTCAAGCGGCAGGCCGCGACCGAGCAGCGCAGGCTGTTCGGCGGCCCGCTCCTGCCGCGCCGGCTGGTCAAGGCGGGCCGGGTCCCCTTCGTGCCCGACATCCCAGGCCTGCGGCTGCAGGCCCTGCACGCCGACGACGCGGCGCACGCGTACCGGCTGGCCCTGACGCGGCCGGTGCGGGGCGCGTTCAACATCGCCGCCGAGCCGGTGCTCGGCGCGTCCGACCTGGCCGAGCTGCTCGGCGCGCGGACCGTCCCCGTCTCGGCGGGGCTGGCCAGGGCGGCCGTCGCGGCCGGCTGGCACCTGCGGCTCCTGCCCGCCGCGCCCGGCCTGCTGGAACTGGCGCTGGCGCTCCCCGTCATGAAGGTGGAGCGGGCGCGCGAGGTGCTCGGCTGGACGCCGGCGTACTCGGCGAAGGACGCGATCCGCGAGCTGTTCGAGGGCCTGCACGACGGCGACGGCATGGACACGCCGCCGCTCGCCCCGGACGCCGGGCCCGTCGCCCGCGTCAGGGAGTTCGCCTCCGGGGTCGGGGCCTGGCCCTGACGGGAACCCGGTGTATTCCGGCGACGCGGGGGAAGGGGGACGTCTCGAACAGGTCCTGAAGCGCGGCCTGCGTGTCGTTGCCGGCACGGAGGGGGCGAGCGGGACCTGCCCGGCGCTCCATCGCGGAACGGGCTCTCCACCGTCTCGCCGGGGGAGGCGCCCCGGCCCGTTCCCTCCGGACCGGCCCAACCCGCGGACGGAGGAGCAACCCATGCGGACGCTCTTGGCCCGGTCGTTCACGATCGCGGACGTGACGCCGCTGCGCGGCGTCGTCGCCTCGAGCGCGGCGAGCTGCGGACTGCGCGGACCGCGGCTGGAGGACTTCGTCCTGGCGGTGCACGAAGCCGTGGTGAACGCCGTCAAGCACGGGGGTGGCGACGGACACGTCAGGATATGGACGGTGGACGGCGTCATCCGGGCGGAGATCAGCGACCACGGCTCCGGCATCCCAGGCGGGTACGACCACGGGCGGCGGCAGCCGCCCGAGCACGCCCACAGCGGCAGGGGCATCTACCTGATCAACCGGCTGTGCGACGCGGCGGACTTCCGCACCGGGCCGGACGGCACGACGGTGCGGATGACGATGCGGCTGCCCAGACCGGCGAGCGCGCGGCACGGGCGGGCGATGAAACGCATCAGGGTCATGGCCGAGGGCGGCAGCCGCTCGGGCCGTTTCACCGCCTGACCGCCGCCCCGTCCGCCCAGGCCCGCCGCCCGCGTGAGCCGCCCCCCGTGCGGGTAGGCTCGCAGGCGATGGAACACCACGGGAGCCCCCGCATCATCGCGCCGGTCAGGCGCATCGGTCGGCGCGAGTTCGACTTCGAGCGCCAGGTCGCCGTCATGGCCATCGTGAACAGGACCCCCAACTCCTTCCACGACCAGGGCCGCACGTTCGAGCTGGACAGCGCCGTCGAGGCGGCGCGCAGGGCCGTCGAGGCCGGCGCCGACTGGGTCGACATCGGCGGGTTCGCGTTCAGCGCCGCCCAGGCGCCGATCGGCGTGGACGAGGAGATCGACCGGGTGGTCCCGGTGATCTCCAAGGTCAGGGGCGCCACCGACGCGGTCATCTCGGTCGACACCCACAGGGCGCCGGTCGCCGAGGCGGCGATCGAGGCGGGCGCCGACGTCATCAACGACACCAACGGCCTGCGCGAGCCCGGCATGGCGCGGGTGGCGGCCGACACCGGCGCGACGGTCGTGGTCACCCACAGCCTGGGCGGCCCCGGCAGGAGGGTGTTCCGCCCCAGCTACGGCGACGTGGTCGCCGAGGTCGCGGCCTACCTGCGGGAGCGGGTCGCGTTCGCCCTGGAGTCGGGCATCGCCCCCGACAGGATCGTCATCGACCCCGGGCACGACCTGAACAAGAACACCTTCCACTCGCTGGAGCTGACCAGGCGGCTGGAGGAGATCACCTCGATCGGGTACCCGACGCTGGTCGCCCTGTCCAACAAGGACTTCATCGGGGAGACGCTCGACCGCCCGCAGGGCGAGCGGAAGGAGGGGACGATCGCCGCGAACGTCGTCTCCGTCATGAAGGGGGCACGCATCCTGCGGGTGCACGACGTGGCGGCCACGGTCGCGTCGGTGCGCATGACCGAGGCCGTCCTCGGCTGGCGGGAGCCGCTCGCCCCGAGCCACAACCTCGCGTGAGGCCCCCAGGCGGGCCGCGCGTGCGCGTACGACAGGGGGTCGCGACGTGACCGAGCGCAAGCCGGGAGGCATGCCGTTCGAGAGCTGGGTCGACAGGCAGATCCGCGAGGCGATGGAGCGCGGCGAGTTCGACGACCTGCCGGGTGCGGGCAAGCCGCTGCCGGGCCTCGACCGGCCGCACGACGAGCTGTGGTGGGTGAGGCAGAAGCTGGAGAGCGAGGGGCTGTCGATGCCGCTCCCGCCGACGCTGGCCCTGCGCAGGGACGCCGAGGAGGCGCTCGCGGAGGCCAGGGGCGCGCGGACGGAGGCCGAGGCGCGGCGGATCGTCGAGGAGATCAACGGCAGGATCCGCGAGGCGATCAGGACGGGCCTGTCGGGGCCGCCGCTCAACCTGGCGCCGTTCGACGTCGAGCGGGTGGTGGCGGAGTGGCGCGACAGGCAGAGATGACGGTGGTGAGGGGCCCCGGGCAGGGCGCCCCTCACCACGCGTGCCGGGCGGTTACGACAGCGGCGGGTAGGCGTTCCGCACCAGCTCACGGAACTGGGCGGAGAACCACCTGCCGGACAGCGGCGCGTTGCCCAGCGCGCCGCTCATGTTGTTGCCGTTGAGGTTGTTGCCGGTGTAGGTGGGGTCGCACATCCGGTCGAACTTCTTGCCCTCGTCGTTCGGGATGTCGCTGCTGGCGCCGTCGGACTCACCCGGCGGCTTGATCCACACGTACGCGTCCAGGCCGGGCTCGGGGCTCGCGGCCGGCCGCGCGCCGAGGCCCGCGCCGCTCTGGTTGCACCAGTTGCCGGCGTGGATGCGGCGGTCCACCCGCGACTCGTTCACGAACGTGTTCACGTCGGTCGAGCCGCTCGCCGCGCCGGGACGGGCGGCGCCGCCCCAGCCGTTGCGCGAGGTGTCGATGAGCATGCCCAGGCCCTGCTTGAAGCCCTTGGCGACGAGCGCGTCGCGCAGGGCCTTGGCGAACGACGACTCGTCCACGTAGTAGTTCCAGTCCACCCAGCGCGACTGGCGGACGGAGGTGCCGTTCACCAGTGTGCCGATCGTGAAGTGCGGCTCCTTGGTGGCCGAGTAGTTGGCGGTGTTGACGATGAAGCCGTCCACGCTGTCCACGCCCGCGGTGGTGCCGGCCACGGTGGTGTGGAAGAGGTTGACCGACGGGCCGAAGTTGCTGTCCCAGCCGAGCCAGGCGTGGTGGGCGGCGTCCACGTAGGTGTAGACGTTGGGGATGGCGTGCAGCCTGTTCAGCGCGTACTGGACGCCCTCCACGTACGCGCCGGTGGAGTTGGCCTCGGCGCACTTGGGGAAGCTGAGGTTGGTCACCAGGTTGGGCAGCGAGTCGGGCTCGACGATCGTGACGATGCGCAGGTTCGCGTACGCCGGGTCGCGAAGGATCGTGGCGATCGGGTCGATGTACTCGGCCTTGTAGCGGTTGAGCCCGTTCTCGGCGATGAGCAGTTCGCCGTTGGAGGCCAGCGCCGAGCAGTCCCGGTTGGGCAGGTCGTAGATGACGACCTGGATGGTCAGCGGGGTGGCGCCGTTGGCGGCGTCCTGCCTGACCGCCTCGTCGAGGTGGGCGCGCAGGCTCATCACGGTGGACGACCCGGCGATGGCGGCGATGCGGTCCATCCACACGGCGGTGGAGGTGTTGGCGACGGCGGCGCCGCCCGGCTCGGCCGCGGCCTTGGCCGACCACTCGGGGTTCACGTAGCCGTTCGCCCCCGCGTACGGGTTCTCGACGTGCACGGGGGTGGGCCCGCCGTCGTCGTCGGCCTCGGTCGCGGTGACCGACTTGGAGGTCAGCCCGGTGGAGGCGACGGTGATCGTGCGCGTGCCGTTCGCGGTGTCGGCGTCCTGGGCGGCGGCGAGGGTGACGTTCTGCGCGGTGTTCCAGTTGGACGGCGTGAACGTGAGGCTGCCGCCGGAGGCGACGGTGATGTCGGCGTCGCCGGAGCCGGCCGCCGAGGTGACGGTCACGTTCGCGGAGGGCTGCGCGGCCAGCTTCACCGTGTAGGCGGCGGTGCCGCCCTCGGGCACGGTCACGGCGGTCGGCGCCACGATGACGGCCTGCTCGACAGTGGCGTCGTCGTCCACCTCGGTGGCGTTGACCGTGGCCGGGGTGACGCCCGCGCCGCCGACGGTGAACGCCGCCGTGCCCGCCGCGGTGTCGGCGTCCTGGGCGGCGGCGAGGGTGACGTTCTGCGGGGTGTTCCAGTTGGACGGCGTGAAGGTGAGCGAGGCCCCCGCGCTGACCGTCAGGTCGCTGTCGCCGCTGGTCCTGCCGGTGGTGACGGTGACGTCGGAGGCGGGCGCGGACGACAGCTTGACGGTGAAGCCCGCGGTGCCGCCTTCCGGCACGGCCAGCGAACTGGCCGAGGTGACGACGGCGGGCGTCTGCGGCTGGGTGTCGCCGCAGGCGGTGCCGTTGACGGTGAAGGAGGCGGGGCTGGGGTTGGCGCCGGTCCAGGTGCCGTTGAAGCCGATGGAGGTGGAGGCTCCGGTGGCGAGGCCGCCGTTCCAGGGGAGGTTCTTGGCGGTGACGCGGGTGCCGGTCTGGCTCCAGTCGGCGCCCCAGCCGGTGGGGGTGTACTTCTGGGTGGTGGTCGGGAAGTCGAAGGCGAGGGTCCAGGAGGTGATGGGGTCGCCGGTGTTCTCGAGTGTGAGGTTGGCGGTGAAGCCGCCCTGGCCGGTGCCGCTGGTCCAGGTGTTGGCGGTGTAGGTCACGTCGCAGGCGACCGCGGCGCTCGCCGCCGTGGTCTGGCCGATGGCGAGCCCGAGGGCCGCGAGGCTCGCGGCGGTCACGGTGGTGGTCGTGGTCACGGCCCATCTGCGTAGGCCGTAGTGGAATCTCACGGGCGATCAACTCCAGTCTCGGGGGGGTGGGAGCGCTCCCATAGTGAGCCGCCCTCGCCGGGCTGTACAGCGTCCGGTGCGGTTACGCGCGGGGCGCGGCCCGCATCCTCGCTGAATGCCCGCCAAGGTGCATGAAACTTTCATCACCGGCAGCCCGGGACGGCCAGGTCGCCTGGCGGGACGGCCACGTCGCCTCCCACGCCGACTCCCGCCCGCACCCTTCTCGCACACGGATCGCGTCGCCTCCCGCACCGGCTACGCCGACCACGCC
>NZ_FOBF01000020.1:0-5261 GCF_900109355.1 Nonomuraea pusilla | reverse complement strand
CGGCTCCCGCCCGCACCCTTCTCGCACCGGCCGCGTCGCCTCCCACACGGATCGCGTCGCCTCCCGCACCGGCTACGCCGACCACGCCACCTCCCGCCTGCGTCCTTCCTGCGCGGGCCACCCCGCCTTCTTTGCCCGTCATGCCGCCTCCTGGGGTGGCCACGCGCGACCACGAGGACTCCCGCCCGCGCCCTTCCGTCGTCGGTCACGTCGTCTCCCGGGTTGGTCGCGCTGGTCACGTCGCATCCCGCCCGCGCCCTTCCTGCATGGCCGCGTTCTCCCGCCTCCCGTGTCGGGCAGGCCGCCTCCTGCCGGTTGCGCGTTCTCCGCGCGTCGGCGACAGGTCAGGAGGTGGTGAGGGCGGAGGCTATGGCGTCCAGGCGGGTCTGGAGCTCGGTGAGGCAGGCGGGTTCGAGGCGGCCCTCGCGCAGCCGGTCGTCCAGCTTGCGACGTACCCCCTCGACCGCCTCCGGCCCGCTCGCGCGCGTCTCAGACGGGCCGTGCGGCGGCGCCATCGCACCCCGCAGCACCTGCTTGAGGTCGAGCACCACATCCGCGTCCGTCGCCCCGCACGGCGTGCGCGAGTCCAGCGCCGCGTGGAACTCCGCCACGGCCTGCTGCACCGCCTGCCGCACGGTCGGCCGTGACCCCGGAGAGCTCGCCGTGGAGCCGGAGCCGGACGTGGCCCGCGGCCCCGGCGTCCCCGCCGTGCCGACGGCCGCCGGGGAGGCCGACGGCGTCGGGGCGCTTTGCGCGGCGGTGGGCGGGCCGGACGGCGTCGGGACGCCTTGCGCGGCGGTGGGCGGGCCGGACGGTGTCGGGGCGCCTTGCGTCGCCGCAGGCGGGCCCGATGGGCTCACGGCGCCCTGCGCCGCAGTCGTCGTCCCGGCTCCGGGGACGGCGGCGTCCCCCTCGTACCGGAGCCACAGCAGCGCCGACAGCGCGAGCGCCGCCGACCCGGCCGCCGCCAGGCGGCGCCGCACCCGCCGCCCGCCGTACGTCGCGGCCAGCGCTCCGGTCAGGGCGGCCACGATCTCGGCCGCGGTCGGCCGGTCCACGGGGTCGGGGGCCAGGCAGTCCTGGCAGAGGGAGGCGACGGCGTGCGGCACGCCCGGGACTCGGGGAGGCGGGCCGGTCCTGCGGGCCGCCTCGATCTCCTCCCAGGTGGTCTCCGGATACGGCGTCCGACCCGTGATCATGGTGTGCAGCAGCACGCCGAGCGCGTACACGTCCACGGCGGGATGCGTGGGCGCGCCGGCCAGCCGCTCGGGCGCGACGTACGGCGGCGTGCCCCGGTCGTCCTCCGGGTCGCCCGTCCAGGCCGCGATGCCGAAGTCCAGCAGCTTCGGGCCGTCGGCGGTCAGCAGGACGTTCTCGGCGGTCACGTCCCTGTGGACCAGGCCGTGGGCGTGGCCCGCCATCAGCACCCTGGCCAGGCGCAGCGCGATCATCGCCGCCTCGGTCCAGGGCAGCGGCCCCTCCGCGACGCGTTCGGCCAGCGGGGTGCCGTCGAGCAGGGGCATCACCACGTACGCCGCCACCCCGCCCTTCGTGGTGACGCTCTCGCCGTAGTCGTAGATCTCGATCGAGTCCCTGTGCAGGAACCGCGCGGCGGCCCGCGCCTCGCTCCTGACCCGGAACCGTTCGCCCAGGTCGAGATGGAGCGAGGCGGTGAGCACCTTGACCGCCACCAGCCGGTGCAGCGACTGGTCGAAGGCGCGCCAGATGACCGACATGCCCCCGCGGGCCAGCGGCTCCAGCAGCAGGTACCTGCGGGCGAGGACGTCGCCGGCCTCAAGCTGAGTCACGGACGACCAGTTCCGTGGGCAGGACAGGGTCGACTCCCGTCGTGCCGGTCAGGAGCAGCCGGGTGGCGACCGTGGCGAGTTCCTCGACCGGCTGGCGGACGGTGGTCAGCGCCGGGACGGTGTGCCTGGCGACCGGCGCGTCGTCGAAGCCGATCACGGCGACGTCCGCGGGCACCTGGCGGCCCGCCCTGCGCAGCGCCTGGATCGCCCCCGCCGCCATCAGGTCGGACGCGGCGAACACCGCGTCGAGCCCCGGCGCGTGGCGTAACAGCCACTGCGTGGCGTGCGTGCCGGACGCCGCCGTGAAGTCCCCGTACGCCACGGGCACCTCGCCGTGCCCGGCGGCCCGCAGGGTGCGTACGAGGCCGTCGAGCCTGTCGCGGGCGGCGGGCAGCGACGGCGGACCGCCGATGGCGGCGACGCTGCGCCTGCCGCTGAGCAGCAGGTGCTCGGCCGCCTGCCGGCCGCCGTCCACGTTGTCGACGTCGGCGTACGGGAGCTTGAGGTCGTGCGGCGGCCTGCCGATGTTGCGCACGGGCACGCCGGAGGTGGACAGCTTGATCGCCAGTGGGTGGCGTTCGCGGGCGCCGACGATGAGGACGGCGCCCGACAGGGCGGGCAGCGTGGACGAGGTCGGGGTCACGGTGGTGACCATGAGGTGGGTGCCGTGTTCGGCGATGACGTTCCCGGCGGCCGACAGCAGCCGGGCGTAGTAGGGCTCGGAGAAGAGCCTGGGCAGGTGGTCGCAGATCACGGCGGTCACCCCGTCGGCCGCGGTGCGCGCGGCCGCCCCCCTCGGGGCGCGGTGCCGGACGTATCCCATGCGGGAGACGGCGTCGTAGACCTGCCGGCGGGTCGAGGTACTGACCCGCACCGAGCCCGTGAGGACCCGGGAGGCTGTCGCGGGGGAGACCCCCGCGGCGGCCGCCACCTGCGCCAGTGTGGGCTGCTCGGACATGAGCACCTCGCGGAAAGATCCTGGGAGCGCTCCCACATTATCAATGTTTCGCCGCTGTTAATAGGGCCTTTGCCGGCAGTGCGCCCCACAGTGCGGGCGCTTGTCAAGCCCGTCAGCCGGCGTCCCCGCTCACACAGTGGCAAGCCGCCGAAGCCGCCGTACTCGCGGCGACGCCCACTCCGGTGGGAGCCCGACCGCAGGCGGGTGGGCCGAGTGGGGTGCTCGGCACTCGCACCTTCCCGGAAGGTTCGGGTGGGTCGAGCGGGGGCTCGACACTTACACCCCGGCAAGGTTCGGGTGGGTCGAGCCGGGTGCCCGCCTCACACCTTCCCGGAAGGGCCCTGTGGGTCGAGCGGGGTGCTCGGCACTCGCACCTTCTCGGAAAGCCCGGTGGGCCCAGCGGGGGCTCGGCCTCACACCCTCCTGGAAGGCCGGGGCGGCAGAACGGAATGCTCCGGCGCCCGTCCTTGCGGGAGGGCGGGGCGGTTGCGCCGCCCTGCCAGAAGGGCGGGGGTCTCCGCGGCCCCTGGTCTTCTCGGGCCAGGGGCCGTCCTGCGTGGTGGGTCGGGTCAGAGGCCCAGGCCGGGGGGCTGGGTGAAGTCGTTGTTGTTGCCCGGCTGGGGCTGCACGCGGTCCGGGCGGTTGCTGGACGGTGCGCAGCCCTGGCTGCAGCCGCCGAACCGCGACGTGTTCACCGGCGTGAACGACGTCGCCTTGGTGCCCTTCAGGGCCGCCAGCATGGTGTCCTTCCAGATGGGGCCGGGCACCGACGCGCCGAACACCGCCGGGTAGTACCTGCCACCGATGGTGATGTTGTTCAGCTTGTGGGTGGCCGCGCCGCGCGGGTCGCCGATGCTGACCGCCCCCGCGAGGTCGGGGGTGAACCCGGCGAACCAGGCGGTGGACTGCAGGTCGGTGGTGCCGGTCTTGCCGGCGGCGTCGCGGCCGATGCCGCCGACGCCCTTCATGGTGCCCTTGGTGAACACGCCCGACAGGATGTCGGCGGCGGCGTCGGCGACCTCGGGGTCGAACGCCTGCTTGCACTTGGGCTCGAACTCCTTGGCCTGCCCGTTCCTGTCGACGATCTTCGTGACCACCATGGGCGCGCAGTACTTGCCGCGCGCCCCGATGGCGGCGTACGCGTTGGCGACGGTCACCGGGTCCATCTCGTTGATGCCGAGCGTGAACGTGGAGAACTCCTGGAGCGGCTGCCCGTCGGCCCGCTTGATGCCGAGCGACTTGGCCGTCTCGACGACCTTGCAGAGGCCGACCTTCTCCTCCAGCTTCATGAAGAAGGTGTTGACCGACTGCCAGGTGCCGGTGGCCAGGGTCTTGAAGCCGCCGCCGCCCTCGTCGTTGGTGACGGTGTGGCTCGGGTCGGCGATGTTCTGGCCCTTGCAGTTCTTGAACGTCGAGTAGTACGGGGCGCGGTAGCCGCTGCCGACCGAGAGCCCGTCATTGATCTTCATGCCCTGCTTGAGCGCGGTGAGCAGGGTGAACGTCTTGAACGTCGAGCCCGCCTGGAAGCCGACGCCGCCGCCGTGCGCCGCGTCGGCCACCACGTTGTACGACATCTCGTGCCTGCGCTTGGAGTTGCCGTACTTGCGGCTGGCGGCCATCGCCTTGATCTCGCCGGTGCCGGGCTTGACGAGCGCCTCGGACGCCACCGGGTTGTCGGACGGGTGGACGTGCTTCCTGATCGCGGCCTCGGCCGCGGCCTGCATCTTGGGGTCGAGCGTGGTGTGGATCTGGAGCCCGCCCCGGTTGAGCAGCTGGGTGCGGAGCTTGGTCGTCTTGCCGAACGTGGGGTTGTTCAGGATCTCGTTGCGGACGTACATGCAGAAGTACGGGTACTTGCTCGCGCCGCAGCCGCCGGGCAGCGGGGTGCCCTTGTAGCCGAGTTTCGTCGCCTTGGCCTCGGCCGCCTGCTCGGGGGTGATCTTCTTCAGTTCGGCCATGCGGTCGAGCACGATGTTGCGCCGCTTCAGCAGCTGGGCGCGCTGGGCCTTGCCGAGGTTGGGGTCGGTGGCGTTCGGGTCCTGGACGGCTCCGGCGAGCGTGGCGGCCTGCGGCAGCGTGAGGTCCTTGGCGTGGACGCCGAAGAAGCGCTTGGCGGCGGCCTCGACGCCGTTGGCGCCCGCGCCGAAGTAGGCGATGTTGAGGTACTTCTCCAGGATCTGGTCCTTGCTGTACTTCTCCTCGACCGCCATCGCGTACCGCAGCTCCTTGAGCTTGCGCGCGTAGCTGGCCTCCAGCGCCCTCGCCTTCTCCTTGTCGGTGACCGCCGAGTTGAGCAGCACCTGCTTGACGTACTGCTGGGTGATGCTGGAGCCGCCCTGCGCGACGCCGCCCTTGGCGAAGTTCTTCACCAGGGCCCGGAACGTGCCCTCCAGGTCGATGGCGCCGTGCTGGTAGAACCGGTCGTCCTCGATGGCCACGATCGCGGTCTTCATCACGTCGGCCACGTCGGTGAGCGGCACGACCTCGCGGTACTC
>NZ_FOBF01000017.1:74173-204615 GCF_900109355.1 Nonomuraea pusilla | reverse complement strand
GAGCCGGGTACGGGTTTCAGGACGGCGCTGGCCACGCTGGACCACACGCGGATCACGATCGCGGCGCAGGCGCTGGGCATCGCGCAGGGCGCGCTCGACTACGCGGTGGGGTATGTGAAGGAGCGCAGGCAGTTCGGCAAGCCGGTGGCCGACTTCCAGGGCGTCCAGTTCATGATCGCTGACATGGCGATGAAGCTGGAGGCGGCCCGCCAGCTGACCTACCACGCGGCGGCCAAGTCGGAGCTCGCGATGAACGGTCAGCCGCAGAAGGACCTGACCTTCCTGTCGAGCGCGGCCAAGTGCGCCGCGTCCGACGCGGCCATGGAGATCACCACCGACGCGGTGCAGCTCCTCGGCGGCTACGGCTACACCCAGGACTTCCCGGTGGAGCGCATGATGCGCGACGCCAAGATCACCCAGATCTACGAGGGCACCAACCAGATCCAGCGCATGGTGATGGCCAGACAGCTCCTCAAGTAGGCGACCACCAGGATCATCACGCGGGCGGCCGCGTCCTCGCGGCCGTGGCGGCCGCGGCGACGAGCGCGGCCGCCGCGATCAGGTGCCACTGGACGTACGGCATCGCCATCGCGAGCAGGTCGCCGCTGCCGTGGACGAGCATCAGGGCGACCGTCACCACGGCGGCGAGGACGAGGAGCGCGCCGGTGGCCAGCGCCAGGCCGAGCCGGGCCCGATCCGTCAGGGCCGCGCCCGCCACCGCGGCCAGGGCGACGAGCACGACCAGCACGCCGTCCACCTCGGCCTTGCACGACCACCCCCAGGGCTCCCGCCACAGCACCTCGGTGGGCGTGGTGGAGGCGACCCAGCCGAAGGCGGTGGCGTCCTGGAGCGAGAGCCGGGCGGGCGTCCACGCGCACGCCGCCATGGCCGCCGCCCAGAGGACGGCGGTTCCCGGACGTGACCCCGCCACAGGCGAGCGCGCGGCCAGGAGCAGCGCGACGACGGCCACGGCGTAGCACGCCACCGCCGGCCAGGGCTCGGAGACGGGCAGGAACCGGCCGGTCACCGGGCTGCGGGTGACGGGCGGGAGGGCGACCGAGAGCAGCCTGAGCACGAGCACCACGGAAACCGCCGCCACACCGAGCACGGTGCGGGAAGCTGTGCCCGATGGCAGGCCCCGTGGCATGCCAGGCGACGTGTGCGGCCTCGCGTCGGCCCTGGTGTCGGCCCTGGTGTCGGCCGTCGTGTCGGGCGACGTGCACGGCGTCGTGCCGGGCGGCGTGCGAGAGGGCGTGGTGCGGCGGGGCGTCGTCAGCAGGAGGACGGACAGGAACACGGGCAGCAGGAGTTCGGCCCACGACAGCAGCCGCCCCCACGGGGTGACGGTCGCGAGGACGGGGCCCGACCCGGTGACCCCGTGGCACACCCCGACGGTCAGCTCCGCCAGAGTGATCCCGGAGGTCTTCAGCAGGACCGGCCCGGACGCCGCCAGCACCGCCCCCACGCGCAGCGCGCCGCCGGGGAGGCGGGTCGCCCCCTGCGGTGCCCACACCATCGGCCCTCCGTTCCCGGCCTCGCGCGAAGACGACTCGGGTCCTGCCTCGCGCGCCGGTCACCTCGGTCCCGGCCTCGTGGCGATCAACGGGGGACGACGGTAGCGGACCCAGGTTGAGATCCCGCAACGCCTCTGCCGCCATACCGTCCTGACCCGACTCGGAGGTGGCTTTCAGGGTCGGCTGTTAGGGTCTTTCCTCGTTCTGGAAGGCGATCAGGGGAGGATCATGCGGGCCACGAAGAAGGCAGGGGCCGTCGTCGCTGTGCTGGCGGGGGCCGTCGTCCCCGTGCTCGCTCCGGTGGCCGACGCCCAGGTGAGCGCGGTGGCCGACGTCCAGGTGAGCGCGGTGGCCGACGCCCGGGTGGGCGCGTTCGTCGCCTACCACGGGGTCACGGGGGCCCAGCAGACGGCGAAGTTCGAGCAGTTGCGCGCCCAGGGGTACCGGCCGATCACGGTCAACGTCTCCGACGGCGAGCGGTACGCCGCCGTCTGGGTCAAGGGCGGCTCGTCCTCGGCCTGGCTCATGTACCAGGGCATGTCGGCGAGCGGCTACCAGAAGCGGTTCGACGCGGCGGTGAGGGACGGCTTCCAGCCGGTGTCGGTGTCCGCGACCGGTGCGGGCGGCTCGGCGGTGTTCGCGGCGGTCTTCGAGAAGAAGGGCGGGGCGTTCCTCGCCAGGTCGGGGCTCACGCCCGCGCAGTTCGCCGCCGCCAACCGCGACGCCGCCGGCCGCGGCCTCGCGCTCACCTCGGTCGACGTGTACGGCGCCGCCGGAGACCTCCGTTACGCCGCCGTCTGGGCGGCGAACCCGGGCGGGACCTGGTACTACACCTACGGGAAGACCGCCGCGCAGCACCAGGCCGAGTTCCAGTCGAGGGTCAAGGCCGGCTACCGGCCCGTGCGGATCGCGGTGGGCCCCGACGGGACGTACACCGCGGTCTGGCGCAAGGACGGGCTGAAGTCCTGGGCCCACTACGTCGGCATGTCGAGCTCGGGCTACCAGCGGCGGTTCGACGCGCTCAACGCGAAGGGCCTCTACCCCGTGCAGGTGAACGCGGAGAACGGCGTGTACGCCGCCATCTGGGTGAAATGACCTGCTAGGTCGTCCGCCTAGCGGGCGAGGACGCGGACGTCGCCCGACTCGCTGCGGGCGACGACGTCGCGCGGGCTGTCCGTGCTGGTCAGGTCGGAGTGCTCGCTGCCGTAGACGCTCTTCGCCGTGACCTTGTAGTCGTCGCGGGGGAGCGTGGTGGTGACCCGGCCGTGGCGGGAACGCAGGTCCACCTTCTGCGGCGGCGCGGTGAACGTCAGGGTGATCATGCCCGTCCTGGTGCGGGCGACGACGTCCGCCGACTTCAGCCCGCTGCCGTTGATGGACTGGTCGTCGGCCTTCAGGCGCAGCGCGCCCGAGCTGCCGGAGACCTGGATCCTGCCGTGCGTCGAGACGTCGGCGTCCTGGGTGAGGTCGTTCAGTATCACGCCGTCCTGTGCGTCGATCGACAGCCGAGCAGACGGGGGCACCCTGACGTGGTAGCGGGCGCCGCAGTCGCCGAACACGAGGGTGCAGTGGGCGCTCAGCCGCAGGGTGCCGTCGCGCAGCGACCAGGTGGCCTCGCCGTCCTCGGCGGCCTTGCCGCGCACCCACCGCTCGACCTCGACCTTCCCGGACGTGCCGGGGAGGACCCGCAGCCCGCCCAGCGACGTGCTGATCCTCAGTTCGGCCCCGGTGAACGGGAAGGACCGCGCCGCGTGCACCTCTTCGGCTTCGAACGTCGTGCCGCACCCGCCGGTCGTCAGCACCGCCGCGCCGGCCAAGGCCGCTCCTGCCACGATTCGCCTCATGGAAACGATCGTGGCTGGGGGCGGCCGCGCGGCCATCGGCCATCCGGTCGACGCGTACTCGGCCATTCGGTCGGTCCGCGGTGTTTCGTACCGTACGGGACGCCCGGAATGCCGGGAGTACGGGCCTCAGACGGGCGTCAGAGGGCGGACAGGAGGGCGGTGACGTGGGAGAGCGGGTCGGGGCCCAGCGGGCGCACCGCGACCGTGTGAGCGCCCGCGGCCCACAGCCCCTTCACCCGTGCCGCGGCCTCCTCGGCCGTGCCCGACGCCATCGTGACCTCCTCGGGCGGCACGCCCAGGAAGCGCGCCTGCTCCTCCGCCGCCTCGCGGGTCGCCTCAGCGGCGTCGGCCCCCACGTACAGGTATGTGAAGACGGTCACCTCGTGGTCGCCGGTCGCGCCGATCTGCTCGATCACGGCGGGAAGCTGCGGCGGTCCGTAGCCCTCGGGGACGATCGTGCCCTGCGCCACCCGCCCCGACAGCGCGAGCGAGCGCGGCCCCACCACGCCCGTCAGCACGGTCGGGGGCTCGGCGGGCGGATGCACCAGGCGGACGCCGTCCAGGTGGACGGCCTTGCCGTGCAGGGTGACGGTCTCGCCGCGCAGCAGCGCCCGCACGGCCGTGACGGTCTCCTCCAGCAGCGCCAGCGGCGACGACGGGGCGGCGCCGACCTGGCGCATCCAGTCGCGCACGCCGTGGCCGATGCCGGCGGCCAGGCGGCCGGGGTGGACGCGGGCCAGGTTGGCCAGCTCCATGGCGAGCAGCATCGGGTTGCGCAGCGGCGCCGGGGTGATGCCGATGCCGACCCGCAGCCTGGACGTCACCGCGAGCGCCGTCGCGGCGGAGGAGATGGCGCCGGTCCAGCCCAGGTCCTCCACCACCCACAGGTCGTCGACGCTCGTCGCGTCGAGCGCCCGGGCGAACGGGATCAGCTGCTCGGGCGGCAGGTCCCTGTCGAACATCACGCCCAGTCTCACGAAACCCTCCAGTAGTCCGCGGCGCGTCGGCCGGCTCCGAGTATCCAGCACCAGGCGCCCGGACGGTGAGGGGGGAGAGGGCGAACCGGAGAGAGCGTCTGGTTCAGGTCGCAGGAAGGGCCCGCCGAAACGACGCGCCGCCCGGACCCGGGCGGGTCCGAGAGGGGGAGGGGCGGGGTGGGGTCAGGCGGCTTCCAGGGTTTCGCGGGCTTCGTCGAGGGAGCCGCGGGTGGTGAAGTGCCGGTCGAGGTTGGTGATGGTGAGCAGGTGCCTGATCATGCCGTCGGCCAGGACGAGCACCATCCGGCCGCGTACCTGCCGCACCCGGTTGAGTGTGGCGACGAGCAGGCCGAGCCCGACGGAGTCGCAGAAGGGGACCTCGGTCAGGTCGAGCACGAGCAGGGGAGGGGCGGAGGCCGGCGCGAGCGCCTGGTCGATCTCCGCGCGTAACCTGGGTGCGCCCGAGACGTCGAGGTCGCCGACGGCGCGCAGCACGATGCAGGGATCCTCCCGCCACGTTCTGACCACCATTTCGAAGTCCTGCCCGCTGGGCGGCCGGTTATCCCTGGCTCTGGCAGATGTTCTGCTTGGCGGTCCTGGTGGTGGGGGTGACGCCGGGCTTGGCGGTGGCCGGCGCCGTGGGCCTCGCCTTCTGGATCTTCGGCTGGTCGGCGCCGACGATGACCTGGACGCCCTTGACGTCGGCCTCCCGCAGCTCGGCCCCGGGGATCACGGCGGCCACGGCGCGGGCGGCGGCCTCCTGACCGGCCGGGTACCTGACCAGCGTCGTCTTGTAGTCCTTCTTGTCGGTGTTGCCGGGCTCGTCCGGCGCCTTGAAGCCGTGCTCGACCAGCCCTGCCTTCGTCCGCGCGCCCAGCCCGGTGACGAGCGTGCCGTTCATCACCTTCACGGTGACGCTCTCGGGCCGCACCGCCTGCGGCGTCGGCTTCTTCGAGGGGGTGGGCGTCGGGCTGGGCTTGGCGAGGTCCTGGTCGGCGTCGATGCGGCGGAACATCTCGCGGGCCGCCTGCTTGTCCCACAGCACGGCCGACTCGCCGGTGGGCGCCTTGAAGTCGACGTTGGACAGCGGCACGCTCGCGAACTCGACGTCGTCGAGCGAGACGTCCCTGAGCTGGCCGGCCAGCCCGATGAGGCCGTCGTCGGGATCGACCTTGACGGTGCTCAGCGTGGAGTTGACGAACGACGCCAGCTTGGCCGGGTTGGCCAGCGTGTCGGCGCTCAGCGCCCGGTTGAGCAGGGCGGAGATGACCTGCTGCTGGCGGTCGATGCGGTCGAGGTCGGAGCGGGCGGTGGCGCGGGTGCGGGCGTAGCCGAGCGCCTGGACGCCCTGGAGCTGGTGGGTGCCGGCGGCGAGCGTGAGCCCGGCCTTCGGGTCGTCGATCGGCACGGGGGTGCAGACGGTGACGCCGCCCAGCGAGTTGACGACGTCGATGAAGCCGAGGACGTTCACCTCGATGTAGCGGTTGATCCTCAGCCCGGTGGCCGCCTCGACGGCCTGCTTGGTGAGCTTCGGCCCGCCGAACTGGTACGCCGCGTTGATCTTGTGCTCGCCCTTGCCGGGGATCGTGGTCCAGGTGTCGCGGGGCAGGCTCACGACGGTGATCTTCTTGTGGTCCTCGGACAGGTGGATGACCATGATCGTGTCGGTGCGCTGGCCGGACTCGCGGCCCAGCTTGAGCTGGTTCTGCTGCTTCCTGGTCAGGTTGTCGCGCTTGTCGACGCCGACGAGCAGGATGTTCTCGGCGCCCCGCTCGGCCTTGGTCACGCCCGCGTCGACCGAGCCGATCGAGCGTGGCGTCGCCCACACCACACCGGTGCCGATCAGCACCCCCGTGGACAGCAGCCCGGACAGGATCAGGTTCCTGCGGCGCGCCCGCGCGCTGCGCACCGGCCGGCGCGGACGGGTGCCGGCGAGCCTGACGCCGCCGTAGGCGTCGCCGCCCACGTGCACACCAGCGTCCTCCTCGCCCGGGTCGCGCATGCCTTCTCCCTCGTGTCCCGCCTGAGGATCGGGCCTTCGATTGCCCTCCTCCCCTGCTCGTACAGTAGCGTGAGCCCCGCCATGAAGCAGTTCCCCGACTCGCCGCACGCGCCCGCGGAGACGCGCGGCTGGCCCCCCATCTCCGTCGTCATGCCGGTCCTCAACGAGGAGCGGCACCTCCGCGAGGCCGTCGACCAGGTCCTCGCCCAGAACTATCCAGGCCCGATCGAGGTGGTCCTCGCCGTCGGGCCCTCGCAGGACCGCACCCAGGAGGTCGCCGACGCCATCGCGGCGGCCGACCGCCGGGTCACGGTCGTCCCCAACCCCACAGGCCGCACCCCCAACGCGCTCAACGCGGCCATCAAGGCCTCGCGCAGCGCCATCGTCGCCCGGGTCGACGGGCACGCCATGCTGCCCTCCGACTACCTGCGCGTCGCCGTCGAGACGCTGGAGGAGACCGGCGCCGACAACGTCGGCGGCATCATGGCCGCCGAGGGCGTCACGCCGTTCGAGCAGGCCGTCGCCCGCGCCATGACGTCCAAGATCGGGGTGGGCGCCGCGGCCTTCCACGTGGGCGGCACCGCGGGCCCCGCCGACACCGTCTACCTGGGCGTCTTCCGCCGCTCCGCCCTCGACAGGGTGGGCGGCTACGACGAGCACTTCCAGCGGGCCCAGGACTGGGAGATGAACCACCGCATCCGCCAGACCGGCGGCCTGGTGTGGTTCCAGCCCAGGATGCGGGTGTCGTACCGGCCGCGGCCCAACGTGAAGGCACTCGCCAAGCAGTACTTCCACTACGGCCGCTGGAGGCGCGTGGTCGCGCGCACCCACGAGGGCACGATCAACCTGCGCTACCTGGCGCCGCCCGCCGCGGTGGTGGCCATGGCGCTCGGGCTGGTCGTCTCGCCGTTCTTCCCGCTCGGCCTGGTGATCCCCGGCGGCTACGTGCTCGCCATCGTCGCCGGCTCGGCCGTCACCGGCAGCGGCCTGCCCGCCGCCGCCAAGCTCAGGCTCCCCGTCGTGTACGCCGCCATGCACCTGTCCTGGGGCTGGGGCTTCCTCACGAGTCCGAGAAAGCTCGCTCAACCGCAGCGTTGAACCTGGTCAGGGGGTCGGGATAGTCCGGCCCCAGCAGGTAGGCCCGTAGTTTGACCCTGGCCCGGGCCAGGGTGTCCTCCCCGTCGAGGAAGGCGCCCAGCCCGGCCAGGTCGGCATCGAGCAGCACGCCGGCCTCCGTGCTGGGGTAGCGCTCGTGGAAGGCCGCCTCGGGCATCCCGGCGACGTTCGTCACCGCGTACGGCTTCTCGCTGGCCAGGAAGTCGGCGACCACGCTGGAGATGTCGGTGATCATCAGGTCGCACTGGTTGAAGCAGTCGTACAGGTGCGGCTCGCGGCCGGTGACGACCAGGTGCCTGACGCGCGTGCCGCCCGACCGGCTCGACGGGTGCCTGGCCTTGGACGTGGCCAGCTCGGCCGCCTCGATCATGGCGACGATCCTCCTGTGGGCGCGGGTGGCGCTCTTGTCGCGGTGCCCGGTCAGCGGGTGCGGCTTGTAGATGATCCGCAGCGGCGGCTCGTGGTCGAGCAGCGCCCGCACGATGCGCGGGCCCATCGTGATGAGCGACGAGTGCATCAGGTCGTCGTTCCAGCCCTCCCAGGTCGGGGCGTACAGGACGGTCCGGTACGGCAGGCCGGGCCCCCGCGTCGAGATGCCCTCAAGCTGGGGGCGGCCGACCTCGTGGATGCACTCGTCCCTGACGCCCACCCTGGCCTTGCGGTAGCGGTCGCGGCCGGCCGGCCCGGCCACCCACACCTCGTCGTACACCCGGGAGAACGGGTTGAACGACGCCTCCTTGTCGCTGTCGCCGTGGTTGAGGAACGCGCTGCGCAGCGTGGGGATGCGCAGCATGTGGACGTTCCTGCCGACGTTGGACACGTACAGGCAGAGCTTGGCGCTGTACAGCTCGTGGAAGCTCATCAGGTCGGCGGCCGACGGGATGCACAGCATCGGCAGGCTCGTCGGCTCCAGGTGCCGGGCCATGCCGCGCTCGCGCAGCACCACGACGGCGCGCCTGTCGATGCGTTCCAGCACCGGCAGCCACATCCTGGCCTGGTACGCGGCTGCCGTCGCGCCGGAGAAGTACAGGATGACCTCCGGCTCGTACGCCTTGACCTGGGCGCCCACGACCTCCATGACCCTGGCCTTGTCGGTGAGCGGCCTGGCCCTGCGCACGTACGGGACGAGCGCCACCGCGCCCGCGACCCCCAGGACGAGCGCGAGGCCCGCCCCCAGGGCCGCCGTCGCCGCGCCGAAGGCCGCTCCCAGCACCGGCAGCGCGTCGAGGTAGAGGAAGCGCGTGCCGCCCGCGTTGCCGAGGAACCTCGGCGGCATCTTGGGGATGCGCAGCGCGGACACGTCGAGGTTGCGCGTGGTCACCGGCATGCGGCTGAGCGTCGACCTGAGCCGCCCGGCCAGCCCCGCCTGCACGGCCCGCACCGCGTGCACGCCGAACACGCCGACGGCCAGCGCCACGAACCACGCGGAGTCGGGGCCGGCGGTGCGCGCCACCAGCAGCAGCGCGGCCGTCTCCCGGACCGCGAACCGCAGCGTGAGCCCGACGTGCACCTTGCCCAGCATGTCGGCGAAGCCTCTGGCGAAGCGGGGCAGCGCGTACTCGGCGGCGTACGAGGCCGTCGCGATCAGCCCGAACAGGACGGGCGCCGGCCAGAGCGCCGACAGGAGCAGCGCGGGGTAGCAGAGGACGAGGGCCGCGATCACGCTGAGTTTCCTCATGTGACGGCACCGTAACAAGGATCAGGTCAAGCGGCGTCAACGTCCGCGTCTACGGGCCGCCCGGAAAGGCCCGAGATGAGGACGTCCAGCGAGATCTGCGGGATCGTGCGCAGGGAAGGCGGCGTATGGGCGGCTTTGGCGCGATCGAGACGCGGCCGGGCTCGGCCTCCCGCGCCGCACCCGGCTCGGCCTCCCGCGCCGCACCCGGCTCGGCCTCCCGCGCCGCACCCGGCTCGGCCTCCCGCGCCGCGCCCGGCTCTGCCTCCCGCGCTCCGGGCTCCCGCGCTCCGGGCTCCGGCTCAGCCTCCCGCGCCGGGGCCCTCCGCCGACAGTCGCAACAGGAGCTCGGCCACGCGCAGGTCGTCCGGGTGGGTGACCTTGATGTTGCGCTCGCTGCCCTCCACCAGCCGGATCGGCACGTCCGGCAGGTAGCGCAGGACCACCCCGCAGTCGTCGGTGGCGGGCCGGCCGGCGAAGCCGGGGTCGGCGAGCGCCCGCTCGTACGCCTCCCGGATCACCGACAGCCTGAAGCACTGGGGCGTCTGGCTGCGCCGCAGCCACGCGCGGTCGAGCACGTCGCCGATCACCTCGCCGCCGGGGCCCGGCACGGCCACCAGGACCGTGTCGGAGCTCGGGATCGCCACGTCCACGGCCCGGCTCGTCTCCAGGGCCTTGACGCACTCGGTGATGATCCTGGGCTCCAGGAGGGGCCGTACGGCGTCGTGCAGGAGCACGTTGCACTCCTCGTCCCCCAACGCCTGGAGCGCCCGCCAGGTGCTCTCCGTGCGGCTCGCGCCGCCGTCGACGATCGCCGTCACCTTCCGGTAGCCGCCGCGCTCGACGATCTCGCGGACCCGGTCGCCGTATCCCGGCGTCATCAGCACCACGATCTCGTCGATCTCCGGCGCGGCGTCGAACACCGCGAGCGAGTGCTCGAGTATCGTCCTGCCCGCGACCTCGATGAGCTGTTTGGGGGTGTCGCGCCCGACACGCTGCCCCACGCCACCCGCGAGGAGCACGCCGACCGACCGCAGCCGTGAATCCATACCGCGAGCGTAACGGTCCTGTTCCGTGATATCGCGTTGTCCTGTCGCTACGCTGTGTTCACGCGCTCCCTCGTGTCCACGCGCTCCCTCGCAGCCGGGAGGAGACCCGCGCCTTGCCCGACGCCCAGACCCGCGAGACCACGACCACCTCGGTCGTGCTCCTCGCCACGACACCCGCCTGCCGGCTCTCCTGCTCCGACGGCACGCTGCTCGACCGACTGCACGACCAGCTCGCCACGCTCCCCGTCCGCGAGGTGCAGGTGCTCACGCCCGGAGGCGGCCTCGGCGCCGACCTGCGCGGCGTGGCCAAGATCGCCCGCATCTCGCCGGGAGCCGTGCTCGTGCTGCCCGCCGACCTCGTCGCCCACACCGAGGCGCTCGCGCTGCTCCTCGAACACCCCGCCCGCGGCACCGCCGCCCTCGTCTCGTACGACGCCGCCCCCGCCCCCATGCGGCCGCCCGTGCGCGTCGACGGCGCCAGGGTGGCCGCCGCGGGCAGCTCCTTCCACACCGTGCCCGGCTCGAACGCGACGTTCAGGGGCGTGCTCCAGGTCGGCGAGTCCGACCTGACCGTGCTCGCCGCCGTCGCGGAGGAGCTCGCCGAGCTGGCCGAGACCGGCAGGCTAGGCCCCGTCACGCCCGTCGAGGCGGTGGACCTGCTGCTGGTGGGCCTGGTGCGCTGGGGGGCGACCGTGCGCGCGGCAGCGCTCGGCCCGCTGCACGCCGACCGCGTGACCGGGCAGGCGGCCGCCGAGGCCGCCGTCGGCAGGCTCGCCGAGGTGGACGAGGCCAGGGTCAGGCTCGACACCTCGGTCAAGCAGGACGACGGCTTCTTCGCCACCTTCCTCGTCTCGCCGTGGACGCGCCACCTCATCCGCCCGGCCGTCCGGCTCAAGCTCACGCCCAACACCGTCACGGGCGTCTCGATCGGCCTGGCCGTGCTGTCCGCCGTGTGGTTCTCGGCGGGCGACCAGGCGGGGCGCCTGCTCGGGGCGGCGCTGCTCTACCTGTCGTTCGCGCTCGACTGCCTCGACGGCCAGCTCGCCCGCTACACCCGCTCGTTCACGGCGCTCGGCGCCTGGGCCGACGGCATGTCCGACCGGCTCAAGGAGTACGTCGTCTACGTGGGGCTGGCCTTCGGCTACCCGGGGGGCCCGCTGATCTGGCGGCTCGCCGTCGCCGCCATGATCCTGCAGGTGGTCAGGCACGCGATCGAGAGCTCGTACGCCGGGTGGGCCGCCGACGCGGCGCAGGCCGGCTCACCGCGGGGCAGGCCCGCCCGCTCGCTGCTCGAACCGGGCGACGCGCCGCACGCGGCGGCGGGCGTGCTGGGCGTCGCCGAACGCCTCGACGCCAGCACGATCAGCCGCTGGATCAAGAAGATGATCGTGCTGCCCATCGGCGAGCGCACGGCGCTCATCGCCGTCACCGCCGCCGTGTGGGACGCCAAGGTCACCTTCCTGGCGCTCCTCACCTGGGGCGGCGCGGCGGCCCTCTACCAGCTCGGCGGACGGATCGCGAGGTCGGCACGGTGAATTCGGTCCACATGACGCCCGTCCCCGCCAGCAGGGTCGTCACCTACCGTGACGACGGGCCGCTCTCCCGCGCGATGGGCCTGCTCGTGGCGGGGCAGCTCCCGCCGCTGCCGCCGGTGCTCGCCGGGACGTTCGTCACCGGCGTGCTGCTGCTCATCGGCGTGGCGGGCAGCGACGGGCTGGCCGTGTTCGCGCCCGCCGTCATGCTGCTCCTGGCCGGACCGGGCAGCACGCACCCGCACGACGGCAGGCTCGACTGGACGGTGCCGCCGATCCTGCGGGCCGTCGAGTACGCCTTCGTGGCCGAGTGCGGCTTCAGCCACGAGGTGCCGCCCGTGCTGATCGTCCTGCTGCTCGGCGCGATGGCCTTCCACCACTACGACCTCGTCTACCGGCTGCGCCAGCACGTCTACCCGCCGCCGTGGCTGTCGGCCGCCGGCCTCGGCTGGGACGGCAGGACGATGGCGCTGGCGCTCGCCGCGCTCGCCGGATGGATGACGGCGGCGTTCGTGCTGCTCGCGCTGTACCTGTGGGCGCTGTTCGCGTGGGAGAGCCTGACGTGCTGGCTGGCCGCGCCCCGGCCAGGGGTGGAGACGGCCGAGGCGGGAACGCAAGACTAACGGCGGATTACCCGCGGAGGGGCGAAAGGGAACTACCCTTTGGGCCTAGTGTGGGACGCGCCCAGCGCCCCGCCGCACGGATTTGCTCGATCGAGGAGTGCACGTTGCTGGGAATGGTTCTGGCCGCTGGAGCCGGACGACGCCTGAGGCCGTACACCGACACGCTGCCCAAGGCGCTCGTGCCGGTCGACGGCGAGACCACGATCATGGACATCTCGCTGCGGAACCTCGCCGCGGTCGACCTGCGGGACGTCGTCGTCGTGGTCGGCTACGCCGCCCAGGCCGTGCACGAGCGCAAGGAGGAGCTCGAACGGCGCCACGGCGTGAAGCTCACCCTCGTCCACAACGACAAGGCCGAGGAGTGGAACAACGCCTACTCGCTGTGGTGCGCCCGCGAGTACTTCTCCGAGGGCGTGCTGCTGGTCAACGGCGACACCGTCCACCCGGTCTCCGTCGAGAAGACGCTGCTGGCCGCTCCCGAGACGAGTGACGTGCTGCTCGCCGTCGACGACGTGAAGAAGCTGGCCGACGAGGAGATGAAGGTCACCCTGTCGCCCGAGGGCGCGCTGCGCCGCATCACGAAGCTCATGGACCCGGCCGAGGCGTACGGCGAGTACATCGGCGCCACCCTGATCAGGCCGGGCGCGGCCGACCGGCTGGCCGACGCGCTGCGGGCCACCTTCGAGCGCGACCCGCAGCTCTACTACGAGGACGGATACCAGGAGATGGTCGAGCGCGGCGAGCACATCCACGTCGCGCCGATCGGCGAGGTCGACTGGGTCGAGGTGGACAACCACGACGACCTGGCGAAGGCTCGCACCATAGCCGTTCGCTACTGAGGAGGCGGGCATGCCGCTTCTCGCGAGGATGCTTCCCGCCCCGCTGACCATGGCGGTCAGGCGGGGCGCCGTGGCCCAGCTCGGCGCGGTGCTGGCCGACAGCAGGGTGGCCACGTCGGGCAGGGTCGCCGTGGCCGTGGGCCCCGGCCAGGGCGACCACATCGAGGGCCTGATCGCGCCGACGCTCGACGAGGCCGAGGTGTTCAGGGTGGCCGACGGCACGGTCGACGCGGCCGTCTCGCTCGGCGCCGACCTGCGCAAGGGCGCCTACGAGGTGGTCGTCGGGGTCGGCGGAGGCAAGACGATCGACGCGACCAAGTACGCCGCCTCGCTGGCCGGCATCCCCATGGTCGCCGTCGCCACGAACCTCTCGCACGACGGCATCTGCTCGCCCACCGCCTCCCTCGTGTACGAGGGCGGCAAGGGCACCTTCGGCGTGCCGATGCCGCTGGCCATCCTCGTCGACCTCGACTTCGTCCACAGCGCGCCCCGCTCGCTGGTGCGGGCGGGCGTGGGCGACGTGGTGAGCAACCTGTCGGCCATCGACGACTGGCAGCTCAGCAACGTCGAGCGGGGCGAGCCGATCGACGGCCTGGCCTGCTCGATGGCCCGTACGGCCGCCGAGGCGCTGATCGGCCGCTCCGACTCCATCGACTCCGACGCGTTCCTGACGGTGCTGGCCGAGTCGCTGATCCTGTCGGGCATGTCGATGGTGATCGCGGGGTCGTCGCGGCCCGCGAGCGGTGGAGATCATGAGATCCTTCATGCCGTGGATCAGCTCTTCCCCGGCACGTCCAACCATGGCGAGCTCGCCGGCATCGGCGCCGCCTTCTGTTTCTTCCTGCGCGACGACACCGCGCGGGTCAGGCAGGTGACCGACTGCCTGCGCAGGCACGAGCTGCCCGTGGTGCCGTCCGACATCGGACTGAGCACCGAGCAGTTCGCCGAGGCCATCGCGCTGGCCCCGGCCACGCGTCCCGGCCGCTACACCATCCTGGAGCACCTGCGCATGCAGGAATCCGAGATCCGCGATCGGGTTGAGGACTATGTCCGGGCCTTCGGTCGCTGAGTTCCGGCGGGTGGCCCAGCCCGAGGGCCACCTGGAGCGCAGGAACGGCGAGCACTGGGCGGGCGTGCTCTACATGCGCAGGTTGTCGCTCTACGTCACCTGGATGCTGAGCAGGACCAGGGTCACGCCGAACCAGCTCACCTGGGTGATGACGCTGGCCGGCGTGGCGGCAGGCGTGGTGCTGGCGCTGCCCGGGCTGTGGGCGGCGCTGGCCGCCGCCCTGCTCGTGCAGGTCTACCTGCTGCTCGACTGCTCCGACGGCGAGCTGGCCCGCTGGACGGGCAAGACGTCGCTGGTCGGCGTCTACCTCGACCGGGTGGGCGCCTACTTCACGGAGGCGGCGGTGTTGGCGGGGCTGGGCTGGCGGGCGTCGGCGGTCCTGCCCGACTGGTACACGGTGCTGGGCTTCGCGGCGGCGCTGGGCGCGATCCTCATCAAGGCCGAGACGGACCTCGTGGACGTCGCGCGGGCCAAGGGCGGCCTGTCGTCCGCGGGTGAGGCGTCGGCGGTGCAGTTCCGGTCGGGGCTGCTGGGGCTGGGCAGGCGGGTCCTGGCGGCGACGAAGTTCCACCGCATCGTGCAGCCGATCGAGCTGTCGCTGCTGGCGCTGGCGGCGGCGGTGATCGACGCCGTCACGGGCGACCTGACGGCCTCGCGGGTGCTGGTCGTGGCCTGCGTGGTCGCCGCCGGGCTGCAGACCGTCCTGCATCTTGTCAGCATCCTCGCGTCGAGGCGGCTGGCGTGATCTCATGTCGGAA
This sequence comes from Nonomuraea pusilla, assembly GCF_900109355.1. Taxonomy (GTDB): domain Bacteria; phylum Actinomycetota; class Actinomycetes; order Streptosporangiales; family Streptosporangiaceae; genus Nonomuraea; species Nonomuraea pusilla. The sequence goes on along the minus strand of NZ_FOBF01000017.1, from coordinate 189,617 downwards.
CCGGGCGAGCTTCCCGTCCGTCTCATTGATCGGACGTTCGCCGTTCGGCGGGGGTTCACCATCGGTTCCGATACGCTTAGCTCCACCAATATCAGGAAATATGCAGACCAGCAGACTCGGTGATCATGAAAGAATGCTCCGCTCGTGCTCTCAACGCGTCAGGACGATGACCCGTTGAAGATCTCGTGCGTCATCCTCACCATGGGCAACCGGGTCGCGGAGCTGAACCGGGCGGTCGAGTCCGCGCTCAACCAGATCGACGGCGACGTCGAGGTGGTGATCGTGGGCAACGGGGCCGACGTGCCCGAGGTGTCGGCGACGCCACCCGAGGGCTCGGCCGCGGTCGTGAAGTCGATCCGCCTCGAACAGAACACCGGCATCCCCGCCGGCCGCAACCGCGGCGTCGAGGAGTGCTCGGGTGACGTCGTGCTCTTCCTCGACGACGACGGCTGGTACGCCAACCAGAAGGTGGTCTCGCACGTCCGCGACCGCTTCGCCACCGAGCCCGACCTCGCGGTGATCTCCTTCAGGGTCATGGACCCCGAAGGCGGCGCGGGGCAGCGCCGCCACGTCCCGCGCCTGCGCGCGGGCGACCCGCAGCGCTCCTCGCCCGTCACGACGTTCCTGGGCGGCGCCTCCGCCATCCGCCGGTCGGCGTTCCTCCAGGTGGGCGGCCTGCCCGAGAAGTTCTTCTACGCGCACGAGGAGACCGACCTCGCCTGGCGGCTGCTCGGCGAGGGCTACCGCATCGAGTACGACGCCGAGACGGTGATGTACCACCCGCAGGTGCCCCCGACCCGGCACGCCAACTTCTTCCGGCTCAACGCCCGCAACCGGGTGTGGCTGGCGCGGCGCAACCTGCCGTGGCCGCTCGCGGTGCTGTACCTGATGAACTGGATCGTGCTCACGCTGATCAGGGAGCGCGGCTCGGCCGAGTCGATCAAGGCGTGGTTCGCGGGCTTCTTCGAGGGCCTGCGCACCCCGGCGGGCGAGCGCCGCCCCATGGCGTGGCGCACCGCCTGGCGCATGGTCAAGCTGGGGCGCCCGCCGATCGTCTGACCGTGCTCGGCGCGCTGCTGAGCACGGTGCCGGCCACGCTGCCGAGCAGGGTGCCCCGGCCGGTGCTCAGATCGGGCGCGCCGCGTCGAACATCAGCTCGGCGTGCGCCACGGTCGAGCTGAACAGGGCCCGCCTGGGCAGCCCCAGCTCGCTCAGCTCCTTGGCGACCGGGTGGTTGCCCAGCCGCACCAGCGCCCCGCCCAGCCGCACCCGGGTCCCGCTCGCGCGCACCTTCCACGGCACGCGGCGGGTCACGCCGTCCCTATGCGTGTACGCGTCCATGGGGATCGTCGGCCCCGTGCCGGGCACGGGCACGCCCGGCTTGATGAGCAGGTCGAGGACCACTCTGTCGTCCTTGCGCAGGATGCACCGCTTGTACGGCGAGGTGAGCCGCAGCTCGATGTCGGCCAGCTCCTTCGGGAACCCCCACAGCGTGCGTCCCGCCTCCAGCGTGAACGACTGGTCCACCGGCAGCCAGTGCACGAACACCCCGGCGTTCCGCAGGTCGGCGAGCCCCGTGGCGCCCCGCCCGCCGGGCGGGCGCACGAGGAACGCCACGCCGACCTCGTGGTAGGCGTCGAGGTCGCCGTCGCGGTAGTCGGCGAACAGCAGCACGCACACGGCCTTGCCGGGCACGATCTCGGCCACGTCGAGCCCGGAGTAGGCGATGACGGCGCGCGCGGCGTCGGCGCGCACCGGGTAGAACGCGCTGCAGACCGTCGCGTCACGCACCCGCACCGGCGTGCCGACCGCGCGGCCCTGGATCAGATGCGATGCCATGGCTCCAGTACATCAACCCGGGCGCGAGCCCGCCATTCCTTCCCGCCCCCGGACCCGGAGGAGGGAAGGTCAGAAGGGGGAGAGGCCGCCCGAGGGGCCTGCCAGAGGGAGAGATGTCGCCCGAGGGCCTCGCGGGCCCCGGCCGGAGGGGTGAGGCCGCGCGAGAGGCCTGGCGAGGGGCCCGCAGCCGGAGGGACATCGTGGGCGCCGTCGCCGGTCCGTCCCTTGATGGCTGCGAGTGATGGCTGCGAGTTCAGACGGCCAGTGCGTGGCGAGAGGCGCCTGCCCAGGCTTCGGCGCGGGCCACGAACGCCGCCGCGTGGTCGGGCCAGTGGTGGCGCAACCTGGCCTCGGCGTGCCCGCGTGCCCCCATGTCGGCCCGCAGCCGCGGGTCCTCCTTGAGGTCGAGGACGGCGTTCACCACCGCGTCGACGTCCAGCGGCACGACCATGCCGCAGCGGGCGCCCTCGACCAGCGCCGCGCACTGCGGCGTGGAGACGACGGGCACGCCGCGTCCCATGTAGTCGAGCACCTTCGTGGGCACGCCGGGCACGGACGGGCCGGCCAGCGCGAGGCCCGCCAGCGCGCCCTCGGTCATGCGCAGCGCGTGCCTGCTGGGCACGTAGCCGAACCAGTCGAGCAGTCCCACCCGCTGGGCGTCGCGCAGCAGCGGCCGCACGTCGGGCGCCGCCGCGCCGATGAGGTCCATCCTGACGCCGTGGGGCACCAGGCGCTCGGCCACGCCGATGAGCTCGTTCACGCCGCGCTCGGTCGACAGCCGGCCGATGTGGACCACCCTGGTGTCGCCGGGGAGGGGCGGGCCGGGCGCCACCAGGGTGGCTTCGGGAACGTCCGCCGCCGTGATCACGTGGTGCCGCCTGGTGGCGCGGGCGAGGAGCCGGGGCGAGACCCGCTCGCGTACGTCCCAGACGACGGGAGGGCGGCGGTAGGGCAGGGCGCGCAGCAGGCGGTGGTCGTGCACCAGCAGGAGGTCGGCGTCCTTGGCCGCGCGTCTCAGGGCGGCCCGCGCGCGGCCGAGGCCCGCCTGGTGCGCCACGTCCACGGCGGTGATCCCCATGGCGGGGGTCACGTTGAAGTACGTGAACGGCGCGAGGTAGGTCACCTCGTGGCCCGCGTCGAGCAGCGCCCGGATCTGCCTGTGCATGATCCGGGCGTCCTCGGGATGATGGACGGTCGTGGCGACACATGCGCGCATGTGTCGATGCTCCGCGCCAACCAGGTCAAAGGCGTTAATGCGGGTGAAACTACTGCTTAACTTCGTGAGGGGCGGCGATAGAGCCAGGTGAGGCGCGGTTCGAGCAGCCACTTGAAGACGGTGCGGGTCTCCGGCAGGCACAGGATGATCGCCAGCGCGAACGTGCTGGAGGCGATCGCCAGCACGCCGAGCGGCCCGTGCAGCCACGGCAGGTCGAGCCAGCCCTGGTCCTTGGCGATGAGGACGGGCACGCCGTGCAGCAGGTAGGCGTAGAGCGTGCGCGTGCCGAGGTCGGAGTACCAGGTCTCGCCCCTGGGCACCAGCGACAGCACGGAGAAGCACATGGCCAGCGAGCACACCAGCAGCCCGATGCGGACGAGCGGGCCCATCCACCACGACAGGTCCATGTCCTGGTAGCTGTGCTTGAAGTAGAACGGGTCGAGCGGCGCCTTGGGCGCGATGTAGATGGCGACGGCGGCGGCGCACAGCAGCGTGACGGCCGAGACGATCTTCACCCAGCGACGGTTGAGCATCTCGAAGTGCTCGGGCTGCATGACCAGGCCGAGCACGAAGAACGGCATGAGGCCGAAGAAGCGGTCCATGCTGAAGTCGCCGGCGATCTGGGAGTAGCCGGCGAACACGTAGATCGCGATGGACACCGGCACTGGGTGCTTCATCCGCTTCCACACCGGTGTGGACAGCCGCCAGAAGAGCAGCGCCAGCAGGTACCAGTTGAGCCACGCCGGGTCGATGATCGTGAGGCTCCACTTCTGGCCCAGCGAGAAGCGGAGCGCCGCGTAGCCGACCTCGACGATCACGTACGGCACGACGAACGTGTCGACCAGCTTGTTCGTCTTCGCGTTGGAGTTCCAGAAGTTTCTGGACAGGTAACCACTGATCATCACGAACAGCGGCATGTGGAACATGTAGATGAAGATGTAGGCGGCCCTGGACGAGTCGGCGTCGAGCGTGGGCACCAGCGAGTGGCCGAGCACGACCAGCGCGATCAGGACGAACTTGACGTTGTCGAGATACGGGTCGCGCTTGCGCTTCGGCTTGGGCTCCTCGGCCTCGGCGGCCTCGCCGGCCTGCGGACCCTGCGCGGACGCGCCTGGCTCACCCTGCTCCACCTGTTCCCGCAGCAGCCCGGGCCGCAGGCCCTCGGGATCGGTGCGGTCGCCCCAGACGGCGCCCTGCGGCATCGGCCAGCGGGACCCGGTGTGGGCCGGACCGCCGGGCTCGCCGGCGCCGTCGGGCGCACTCGGGGCCGTGACCGGTGGGGAGTACTTGGTGTCAGACACGGGGGAGTTCGCTCATCTCGGGGCCGGGGATCGCGACGGCAACGGGCTTGACTGACGCCTTCACGACGCCGTGCGCGCTGCGTCGCCGACCCGGAACAGATTAGCCCTCTCGCGGCGCTCCTGTCTCTCGGGCGGAGACAGAAAGCCCGGTTACACAGGGAACTTGGAGCGTCAGGTGCACACGTTCCTCTGCTCGGAGGCGGTGATCGTGCTGTTGTTCACGCTGTCAGGAAGCTTGGTCACCTTCACCGACCTGAAGTCGGAGCCCACCACGAGCTGGATGATCGGGGAGCCCTTCGAGGCCGCCGTGCCGGCCCCGCCGGCGGGCCCGGTCGCGGCCGACGGGACGTACCGCTGCAGGTTCCCCGCCCTGACCCGGCCCGAGGTGGGCGCGGGCTTGGGCAGCACCGACCCGGCGAGGGCGGCGGCGTGGTCGGCGCCGGTCGCGGCCGTCTTCGCGTAGCGGATCTGGGTGGCCGGCTGGCTGGAGCCGCCGGGGGTCTGGTAGTCGCCGACGCCGACGACGTCGAAGCCCTCCTTGCTCAGCAGGTCGGCGACCTCGCGGGCCTTGCCCGCCGTGGTGGTGCCGTTGAGCACCTGCACCTTCACCTGTTCAGGCTTGATCGTGGCCTTCGGCGGCGCGCTCGCGCTCGGGCCCGCCGACGGGAGCGCGATCTCGGTGTCGCTCTTGATCGCCTGGAACAGCTCGCCCGCGTCGGGCTGCTTCCACACCACCCGGTTCTCGTCCTGCGGGTCGGGGGTCCACGGGATGGTGATGAACTTCACGCCGCCCGCCGTCATCTCCTTGGCGCTCGTGGCGATGCGGATGAGCTCCTCGGTGTCGTTGGCCAGCTCGGGGTCCATGGTGACGGAGCCCACGGCGGCGGACACGAAGGCGCGCAGCTTGCCCACGTCGGTCAGCAGCTCGCTGCTCGTGGCCTTCTGGACGACCTTGCTGAGGAAGATCTGCTGCCGCTTGATGCGCTGGATGTCGCTGCCGTCGCCGTAGTGGCGCAGGCGCACGTAACCGAGCGCCTTCTCGCCGTTCAGCAGGCTCTTGCCGGCGGGCAGCACCAGCTTGGACGCCTTGTCGTTGACTCCCGACTTCAGGCAGATCTCGATGCCGCCGAGGGCGTCGACGATGTTCTTGAAGCCGCTGAAGTCGACCTCGACGAAGTGGTTGATCCTGATGCCGGTGAGGGTCTCCAGCGTGGAGATCGTGCAGGCGATGCCGCCCGAGTTGTACGCCGAGTTGATCATGTCGCGGCGCGGCGGCATCTCCTGCTTGGTCGTCTCGTTCCTGCACCTCGGGATCTGCACCATCGAGTCGCGCGGGAAGCTGATGAGCCGCGCCTGGTCCCGGTCGGGGGAGATGTGCATGAGCACGATCGTGTCGGTGCGCTTGCCGCCGGCGTCGGCCTCGCGGGCGAGCTTCTGGCCGTACCTGGCGTTGCCCTTGCCCGCGCGCGTGTCGGAGCCGACGAGCAGGACGTTCAGGGCGCCCGTGTCCGGCGGGCGCGGGTTCATGATGAGCGGGTTGAATCCCTTCTGCCTGATGTCGCCGACGAAGCCGCGGACCATCGCGTAGGCGGTGAAGGTCCCCGCGACCATCACGGACGTCGTCGCGATGCTGATCCAGGCCAGCACCCGCATCTTCCTCCGGCCGCCGTCGCCGCCCCTGGCACGCCTGGGCGGGGGAGCGGGCGGGCGCGCGGCGGCGGCGGCCCTGCGGGCCATGCGGCTGCCCGGCTGGGCGCCGGGCGGGCCGCCCGGCGGGGTGTTCGCGACCCTGGGGTCCTGCCCGGACGCGCTCCAGTCGTCACTCATACGCCCCCCAGCCTGACTCAGCCTGACTCCGCTCGCCGGCGGACCCGGCCCGGTCGCTCCGCGCCACGAGACCCACGGCGCCCAAGGCACCCACCAGAGCCGCGAGACCCGCGAGACCAGGTCACGTACGGCCTGCCCGTGCCGTGAGCGCCGGGATCGGCCGTGACCCCGGCGTGATGTCGCGGCACAGCATACTCAGGCCCGGACATTTCGTGGAATGTCCTTGACAAATCCTTTGCCTTCCTCGCTTCGCCCCCTCAGGCCCAGCGCGGCGGCCAGGAACGCGAGGGGCGCGGCGGGCAGCACGTACCGGTAGTCGAACTCGGCGACCGCCGCCGGCACCACGAGCAGCACCACCGCCGCCGACCACGGCACCAGCCAGTCAGGGACCCGCCGCCACGCGCCGACGCGCGGCCCGCGGCCCGCCGACCACGGCAGCAGCCGGTCAGGCACCCGCCGCCACGCGCCCCCGCGCGGCCCGCGGTTCGCCGAGCGCCGCCGCCACAGGGCCGCCGCCGGGGGCGTCAGCAGCGCCACCAGCAGCAGCGACCCCGGCACCCGCGCCACCGCCTGGTAGCCGCGCAGCCACCCCGCGAACGGCTCCACGATCCGCGTGCCGATCGGGCCCTGCTCGTAGCGCTCGGCGAACTGCGCGCCCACCCGCGCCGGGTAGCGGCCCGGCGGCCCCGGCGGGGTCCGGGGGAACTGGTAGTAGCCGTAGATCTCCGGATCGGGGTAGACCGGGCGGTCCCAGGTGAACGTGCGGCCCAGCTCCGACAGCACCGAGGCGGCGTAGTCGAGCGGCTGGCTGGTGATCGCGAGCCTGGCGAACCGGCCCGCGAGGGCGTCGGTCTCCTCGGTGAACGTGATGCCGGGCCTGGCCACCAGCGGGGAGTCCTTCGACCAGATGTACTCCTGCGACGGCGGGCGCCGCGACGGCGGGCGCGGGTCGCACAGGGTGCGCAGGTCCGGCGGCGGGTTCATCTCGGCGCAGTCGGCGAACGACATCGTGCGGGCGTACAGGAAGACGCCGTTAGCGCCCACCAGCCCCACCCGCTGGTGCGCCGCGTAGAACCACGCCCCGTACGCCAGGATCGGCACCAGGGCGACCGCGAGCAGCGTCACGGCCGGGCGCAGCCGCCCGCGCAGCGCGACCCACGCCACCGCCAGCACCACGAACGGCTGGCCGACCGTACGGGTCAGCGTCGCGGCGGCCAGCAGCAGCCCGATCGCCACCACCGGCGGCCGGCCGCGCAGGGCCAGGGCCACGGCCGCCATCACCAGGAACATGAAGAGCGTGTCCGACACCAGCAGGTGCTCCAGCTCGACCTGGTACGCGTCGAGCAGCACGGGCACGGCCGCCAGCGTGGCCGCCCACCTGGGCGCCCTCCGCACGGCCACGACGTACACCAGGACGCCCGTGGCGAGGCCCAGCAGGTGCTGCGCGGCCGTCACCACGGCGAAGGAGTGCAGCGGTTCGAACAGCTTGAGGAACATGGAGTAGCCGGCGGGCCTGACCAGGTCGGGGCGCGGCCTGAACACCGTGACGACGTAGGTGTAGGTGTCGGGGAACCACAGGGCGGGGCGGTAGCCCAGCATGGCGGCCACCCGCAACGCCACCCCGGCGGCCAGCACGCCCGCGAACCACCCGTGCCCCCGCACCCGCCGCCGCCACAGCCCGGCGAGCCACCCGTGCCCGGGTACCCGCCCCCACAGCCCGGCGAGCCGCTCCTGCCCTCGCGCCCGCCGCCAGGCGGCGGCGAGCGTCTCGCGCCGGAGGCCAGCCGCGGCGGCGCTCCCGCGGGCGCCCGGCGCTTCCCGCGGCGGGCCGCCCTCCTCGCGCGGGCCCGGTGCGGCCCGTGGCGGGCCGTCCTCCTCGCGCGGGCCCGGTGCGGCCGGCGGTGCGGTGGGCGTGTCCTGCTGGTCCGGGTGGGGCTCCGGCGTCACCCGTGCGTCCTCCCGCTCTTGCGGCACGTCTCTTGCGGCACGTCGCGTACGCTACCGCGCGTTTCCGTGCGGCCCGCGCACGCCGCGTTGGATACGCTCACTGTCCGATGGAACACGACCGCACCGGCCGCGGGCTCGCCGCGCTCTCCGTGCTGCCCGCGCTCGCCGTCGCGGGCTGGTTGCTCGCGGGCCTGCCGCTGCTGCTGCTCGGACGGTTCCAGCCGCTGCCGGCCACGCTGCTCGGCGTGCCGGTCGCGGCGCTGCTGTGCTGGGCGGGCACCCGCAGGGTCCCCGCGATCACGCCGGCGGGCCGGTGGAGGGCGGCCGGGGTGGCCGCCGTGGCCGTCTTCTCGGGCGTGTTCAACGCCGTGATGCACGGCGAGCAGGTCATCGTCAGGCGCGACCCGGCCACGTACGCGCAGTACGCCGTCTGGATCGCCAGGCACGGCTCACTGCCGATCACGTCGCAGGCGGAGGCGTTCGGCGGCCCCGACCCGTCGCTGGCCTTCGACAGCATGGGCTTCTACCCCGCCGACGGCCAGGTCGTGCCGCAGTTCATGCCGGGCGCGCCGCTGCTGTTCGCGATCGGCCACTGGCTGGGCGCGCCGTTCGTGCTGCCCGCCGTGCTCGGGGCGCTGGCCGTGCTGACGCTGGCGGGCCTGGTGGGCCGGCTGGCCGGCGGGCGGTGGATGGTGACGGCGGCGTTCGCGTTCGCGGTGAGCCTGCCCGTGCTCTACACGTCGCGCACCACGTTCAGCGAGATCCCGTCCATGATCCTGCTGTTCGGCGGCCTGTCGCTCGCGCACGACGCGCTGACCGGCCCGGCCCGTCCGACGTGGCGCGGCGGGCTGCTGGCGGGGCTGGTGCTGGGGCTGGCCGTCCTGGTGCGGGTCGACGGCCTGCGCGACGTGCTACCGGTGCTGGCGTTCGCCGGGCTGCTGGTGGCGATGCGCAGGTCCGGACGGCCCGAGGGCGCGGCGGGGCCGGGCCTGCTGCTGGGGCTGGCCGCCGGTGCCGGGGCCGGGCTGCTCGCGGCGTACGTGCTGGCCAGGCCCTACCTGAAGTACCTGTCGGGCTCGCTCGACCCGCTGCTGCTCATCTGCGGCGCCGTCCTCGCGCTGACCGCCGTGGGCACGGCGGCGGCGCCGCTGCTGGCCCGCCTCAGGCCGCCCAGGTGGGCGCCCGCCGCGGGCGCCTGGCTGGTCGTCCTCGTCATGGCCGCCCTGTACGCGCGCCCGTGGTTCCAGACGGTCAGGCGGGACCCCCAGCGTCCGGAGGACGTGATGACGGCCGGGTTCATCGCGAACGCGCAGCGCATCAACCGCCTGCCGGTCGACGGCACCCGGCTCTACTTCGAGGACTCCCTGCACTGGGTGGCCTGGTACGTCGGGCTGCCCGTGGTGGTGCTGGCCACGGTCGGCGCCGCCGTGCTCGTCCGCAGGCTGCTGCGCGACGGCGAGCCCTTCCCCTGGCTGCTGCCGCTGGCCGTCGTCGGGTGGACGACGGTCACCACGCTGCTGCGGCCCGAGATCACCCCCGACCACCCGTGGGCGGCGCGCCGCCTGGTGCCCATCGTGATCCCCGGGCTGATCCTGCTGGCGGTGCGCGGGCTGGCCTGGCTGCTCCAGACCCGGCCGGGCGTCGCCCGCTGGGGCGCGCCGCTGGGCGTGCTGCTCGTCCTGGCGCCCCCGGTGGTGACGTCGATCGGCACCGCGTTCACGCCGGTCGAGCGGGGCGAGGCGGCGGCGGTGTCGGCGCTGTGCGCGCGGCTGCCGCGCGACGCGTCCGTGCTGATCGCCGAACGGGTCACGGCCGACAGGTTCACCCAGGTGGTGCGCGGCACCTGCGGGCTCCCCACGGCGCAGGTGCGCAGGCCACACGGCGACACGGCTCCGGAGGACGAGGTGCGCAGGCTGGCCGCGCGGGTGCGCGCCGCGGGGCGGGTGCCCGTGGTGCTGGCCGCGACCGCCGGCCAGGTGCGCCCGTACGGCGAGCCCGCGCAGGTGATGGCGCTCTCGACCCGCCAGGACGAGCGGTCGCTGGTGAAGCCCCCGGACGGCACCTGGTCGCTCCGCGTGGACGTCTGGATGGCCGTCGCTCGCTGAGCGATGTGGATCCGGCGTACAGCGGGGCAGAGTACCCTCGACCCACGTGAGCACGCTAGAGACCTCCCAGAGTGGACCCGCCGTGGAAGAAGCGCCGTACGTCACGATCGTCCTGCCCTGCTACAACGAGCAGAACCACGTCATCCACGAGGTCGAGCGCATCACCAGGGCGATGGACTCCAGCGGCTACACCTACGAGCTGGTCGCCATCGACGACTGCTCCACCGACGGCACCCTGGCCAGGCTGATGGACGCCGCTCCGCGCTTCCCCCACCTGCGGGTGCGGGCCTTCCACCGCAACGGCGGCTCCGGCACCGTGCGGCGCATCGGCACGCAGGAGGCCAGGGGCGAGATCGTCGTGTGGACCGACGCCGACATGACGTACCCGAACGAGCGCATCCCCGAGCTGGTGCAGATCCTGGAGAAGGACCAGACGGTCGACCAGGTCGTGGGCGCGCGCACCAGCGAGGAGGGCTCGCACAAGCTGCTGCGCGTGCCGGCCAAGTGGGTCATCCGCAAGGTGGCCGAGATGCTGGCCGGGCAGAAGATCCCCGACCTGAACTCGGGGCTGCGCGCGTTCCGCAAGTCGGTGGCCAAGCCCTACCTGCGGCTGCTGCCGCCCGGGTTCTCGTGCGTCACCACCATCACGCTGTCGTTCCTGTCGAACCAGCACGACATCCACTACCTGCCGATCGAGTACGCCAAGCGGGCGGGCAAGTCGAAGTTCAGCTTCGTGTCCGACGCGTACCGCTACATCCTGCAGGTGCTACGGATGATCATGTATTTCAACCCGCTCAAGGTGCTCATGCCGCCGGCGCTGTGGCTGGTGGGCATCGGGCTCGTCAAGGGCGTGTGGGACATGGTGCAGCACCCGTTCTACTTCCCGGCCAACACCGTCATGATCTTCCTGTCCGGCCTGCTCATCGGGTCGGTGGCGCTGCTCGCCGACTTGATCGTGCGCTCCCGGGGAGAGTGAGCGGTGCGCGTCGCGATCGTCGGGCCGACGTACCCGTACAAGGGGGGCGGTGCGCAGCACACCACCGAGCTGGCGCACCGGCTGGCGGCGCACGGCCACGACGTGGTGATCGAGTCGTGGCGGGCCCAGTACCCGTCGTTCCTGTACCCGGGGCAGCAGACGATCTCCGCGCCCGAGGGCACGCCGTACCCGAGGACGGTGCGCAGGCTCGACTGGCGGCGGCCCGACGGGTGGGTGGCGGCGGGCCGGCGGCTGCGCCAGGCCGACCTGGCCGTGCTGGCCGTGCTCAGCCCGGTGCAGGTGCCCTCCTACCTCGGCATCCTGTACGGCGTCGGCCGCAGGACGCGGACGGTCGCCCTGTGCCACAACGTCCTGCCGCACGAGCGCAAGCCGTACGACGAGCCGCTCATGCGGGCGCTGCTCAGGCGGGTCGACGGGGTGCTCACCCACGGCGAGCAGCAGGCCGAGCTCGCCAGGGGGCTCACCGGCGCGCCGGTCCGCGTGGCGGCGCTGCCGCCGCACCTGCCGTCCACGAGCGCCGCCGCGTCCGGCGGGGTGCGGCGCAGGCTGCTGTTCTTCGGCATCGTGCGGCCGTACAAGGGGCTTGACCTCCTGCTGCGGGCGCTGCCCGAGGGCGTCTCGCTGACCGTGGCGGGCGAGTTCTGGGGCGGGCTCGACGAGACGAAGGCGCTCGTCGCCGAGTTGGGCCTGACCGACCGGGTCGAGCTCAGGCCGGGCTACGTGCCCGCCGGCGAGGTGCCCGCGCTGTTCGCCGCGGCCGACGCGCTGGTGCTGCCGTACAGGAGCGCGACGGCCAGCCAGAACGTGTGGCTGGGGCACGAGCACGGCGTGCCGGTGATCGCGACCAGGGTCGGGGCGCTGGCCGACCACGTCACCGACGGCGTCGACGGCCTGCTGTGCGAGCCTGGCGACGTGGCCGCGCTGCGCGCCGCGATCGAGCGGTTCTACGCCTCGGGCGAGCCGGAGAGGTTGCGGTCGGGGGTCAAGGCCGTCGATCCCGAGCCGTTCTGGGCGGCGTACGTGGCGGAGCTGCTGGAGACCTGACGGCCCAGCAGGAACGCGACGCCTGCGGCGGTGGCGTCGGCCAGCGTGAACGCCACGCGCGACACGATCGCCGCCGCGAGCGCCGGGCCGGTGCCGATGATCGGCCCGAGCACCAGCACCAGCGCCCCCTCCCTGACGCCGACGCCCGCGGGCACCACGAACGTGAGCAGGCCGGTGCACCAGGCGAACGCGTACGCGCCGGTGGCGATGACGTACAGGTCCCAGCGGCCGGACAGCAGCCAGGTGTGCAGGCCGTACACGAACCAGCCGAGCGCCGTCCAGGCGACGGCGGCGGCGACGGTGCGGCCGGGCAGGGCGCTCTCCAGCGGCTCCCTGCGGGCCACCCGCAGCGCCAGGTTGAGCCCCCACGTCAGCACCTTCGGGTGCAGGCAGACGACGATCACGGGGACGAGCAGCACGAGGTACCAGGCCTGGCGCACGGCCTCCTGGGTGGCGAGCGTGGCGGCGGCGATCGACAGGCCGACCCCGAGGTTGATCACCAGCCCGAGCGAGATCGTGGCGAAGGTGCGGCGCGGCGGGCTGCCGTGGTCGCGCCCGAGGTCCATCATCGCCGCGTACGCCCAGACCGCGCCGGGGATGTACTTGCCGAGCTGGCCCACGAACATGATGCGTCCCGCCACGCGCAGCGGCACCGGCGTGCCGAGCCCGGCCAGGATGCGGCGCCAGGCGACCAGCATGAGGAACTGGCCGGCGAGCACCGCGGCGAAAGCCCCGACGACGGCCAGGGGCGACATCGCGGCCACGGCCTCGACCGTCTGGTGCCAGTTGGTGGCCAGGCCGTATCCGAGGAAGGCGAGCGCGACCAGGGCGAGGGCGACGCGCAGCAGGCTGCGGAGCATTGGCCCAGGTTACGCGGAGCGGCGGGGCGCGGCCAGCGTGACGGCGAAGCGGTGGGTCCGCGGCGACGTGAGCCGGGCGGGCGGGGCGGGGGCCGGGGCGAGGGTACTGTTAACCGGCGTGGGTAAGGAACGCGTCGCACAGCTCGAGTACTCCGAGTTCCAGTCGGCCATGCTCGACGAGGGCAAGCGCAGGCGCAAGGCCGCGAAGATCATCGCGGTGCTGGAGCACTTCCACGGGCCGCTCTCGGGCCTGACCGTGGGCGACGTCGGCTGCTCGGCCGGGTTCATCGCCGACGAGCTGGCGCGGGCCGGGGCCAAGCACACCCTGGGCGTCGACATCGACGTGCCGGGGCTGCGCAGGGCCGCCGACAGGTTCGGCGAGCGGGTGGCGTTCGTCTGCGGCGACGGCACGGCGCTGCCGTTCCCCGACGGGTCCGTGGACGTGCTGGTCTTCAACCACATCTACGAGCACGTCGTCGACCCCGACGCGGTGGTGGCCGAGATGCGCCGCGTGCTGTCCGACGACGGGGTGCTCTACCTGGGGCTCGGCAACCGGCTCGGCATCATGGAGCCGCACTACAAGCTGCCGTTCCTGTCGTACCTGCCGCCCGCGCTCGCCGACCGGTACGTGCGCGCCTTCGGCCGCGCCGACCACTACTACGAGCGGTTCCGCACGCGGCGGGGGCTGCGCAGGATGCTGCGGGCCTTCCACGTCTGGGACTACACGCTGCCGGTGCTCGCCACGCCCACGAGGTTCGCGGGCGGCGAGCTGTTCCCCGGCCCGCTCGGCGCCCTCGTGCGCGCCGTGCTCTCGCGCACGCCGCGCGAGGTGCTGCGGCTGCTGCTGCCGCTCGTCCCGACGTATCTGTGGGTGGCCACGAAGACGCCGCGCCGGCCCGCGGGCCCCGCGCTGCCGCAGCCGCCCGAGCGGGTGCGGCCGCTGTGAGCCGGGGCGCGGCCCCGCGCGACGGGTCGGCGGCCTCCGGGAGGCCCGCCGGGGCCGGGGGGCGCCCCTCCCGCGATGCCGAGGGCGAGGCCGTGAGAGGCGGGCCCGCGCGGCGGGCGGCGCTGTCGAAAGCGGTGCTGCGCAAGGCGGTGCGGCCGGTGTTCCTGCTGGTCGCGCTCGGGTTCGGCGCCTGGGCGGTGGCCAGGCAGTGGGACGCCGTGGTGGCCGGGTTCGCCCGGCTGTCGTGGCCCGCGGTGGCGGGGTCGCTCGTCGCGGTGGTGGCGGCGCTGCTGGGCGCGATGCTCACCTGGCGCACCCTGCTGGCCGACCTCGGCTCGCCGCTGCCGCTCAGGCCCGCCGCGAAGGTGTTCTTCGTGGGCCAGCTCGGCAAGTACATCCCGGGCGCGGTGTGGCCCGTGCTCGCCCAGATGGAGATGGGCCGCGACCTCGGCGTGCCGCGCTCGCGCAGCGCCGCGGCGTTCTTCCTGATGATGCCGATCCAGCTGGCCAGCGGCCTGCTCGTGACGCTCGTCACGCTGGGCTGGGACCGTTACGGTTGGCTGCTGCTCGCCGTCCCGGTGCTGCTCGTCCTGCTCGAACCCAAGGTGATCAACTCGCTGATCGGGTTCGGCCTGCGCAGGCTGCGGCGCGAGCCGCTCGAACGCCCCCTCACCAGGCGCGGCATGCTCACCGCGCTCGCCTGGGCGCTCGCCGGCTGGCTCTGCTACGGCCTGCACCTGTACGCCGTCGCGCCGCAGGGCGGCGTGGTGTTCGCCGTCGGCGCGTTCGCGCTGTCGTGGTGCCTGGGCATCATGACGTTCCTCGTCCCGGCCGGGGCGGGGGTGCGTGAGGTGGCGATGGTCGCGGTGCTCGCGCCCGTGCTCGACAGCGGCTCGGCCATCGCGGTCGCGCTGTGCTCGCGCATCGTCATCGTCGCGGGCGACCTCCTGTGCGCGGGCCTCGCGGGAATCGCGACCCGCCGGGACACCGCGTGACGCGGCTCGTGTGATTCGGCCCACTATTGCCGGGATGCTCGCCATAAGCTGGAGCAGAGGGGACGCCCCAGTCCCGCGTTGATCTTGAGGGGAGAAGATCTTCGTATGCCTCGGGTGCTCGTGGACGCCGCAGCGGTCCCCGCCGACCGCGGCGCACTGATCCGCTACGTCGACGGTCTGGTGGGCGCGCTGCACCGCGCGGGAGCCGATCTGGCGGTGGTCTGCCAGCGGGCGGAGGCCGAACGCTACCGCGGCATCGCGCCGTCCGCCGACGTCATCCCCGGTCCCGTCGCCATCACGAACCGGGCGGCCAGGCTCGCCTGGGAGCAGACCGGGCTGCCGCTGCTCGCCCGCCGGGCCGGGGCCGAGGTGATCCACGCGCCGTTCTACTCGATCCCGCTGCGCGCGGGCCTGCCCGTCGTCGCGACCGTGCACGACGTCACCTGGTTCACCGAGCCGGAGCACCACAGCCCGTCCAGGGCGTCGTTCTTCCGCTCGGCCACCCGCACCGCCGTGCGCCACGCGCGGCGGGTCATCGTGCCGTCCAAGGCCACCAGGGACGAACTCGTCCGCGTCCTCGCGGCCGACCCCACGCGCATCGACGTCGCCTACCACGGCGTCGACACCGCCCAGTTCCACCCGCCGACCGAGGAGGAGATCAGGCGGGCCTCCGACAGGTGCGGGCTGCACGGCCAGCCGTACGTCGCCTTCCTGGGCGCGCTCGAACCACGCAAGAACGTCCCCAACCTGATCCGCGGCTTCGCGAGGGCCGCCGCGCGGATGGAGCGCCCGCCCGCGCTGGTCATCGGCGGCGGCGTGCACGAGGCGGACGTCGACGCCGCCTGCCGCGAGGTCGAGGCGACCGTACGCGTGATCAGGCCCGGCTACCTGCGCGCGCCCGACCTGCCGGGGTTCCTCGGCGGCGCGCTCGTCGTGGCCTTCCCCTCGCGCGGCGAGGGCTTCGGCCTGCCCGTGCTGGAGGCCATGGCCTGCGGCGCGCCCGTGCTCACCACCCACCGCACGTCGCTGCCCGAGGTCGGCGGCGACGCCGTCGCGTACACCGAGCCGGACGCCGACAGCATCGCCGAGGAGCTGGGACGGCTGCTCGGCTCGCCCGAGCGGAGGAGGCGGCTCTCCGCGGCGGGTCTGGCCAGGGCCCGCGAGTTCACATGGGACGTCTCGGCCGACGCACATCTGAGCTCTTATCAACGCGCGATCGAATAGTTCGCTAGTCTCACCGAGTGATGGAGAGCTCTTTGCCAGACCTCGAGGCGATCCTCCTGGTCGGGGGGCAGGGCACACGCCTGCGTCCACTGACACTGGGCACGCCGAAGCCGCTGCTGCCCACCGCGGGGGTGCCGTTCCTGGCCCACCAACTCGCCCGCGCCCGCTCGTTCGGCGTGCGCAGGATCGTCTTCGCGACCTCGTACAAGGCCTCGATGTTCGAGCCGGTGTTCGGCGACGGGTCTGCCCTCGGGCTCTCGCTCGAGTACATGACCGAGGAGACCCCGCTCGGCACGGGCGGCGCGATCCGCAACGCCGCGCAGGCGCTCGGCGCGGGCCCGTCCGACCCGGTGCTCGTGCTCAACGGCGACATCCTGTCCGGGCACGACATCGGCGACCAGGTGCGCGCGCACCTGGCCCGCGAGGCCGCTGTAACGCTCCATCTGACCGAGGTCGACGACCCCAGCAGGTTCGGCTGCGTGCCCACCGACGACGAGGGGCGCGTCACCGCGTTCCTGGAGAAGACCCCCAACCCCGTCACCAACCGCATCAACGCCGGCTGCTACGTCTTCACCCGCTCCGTCATCGACCAGATCCCGAAGGACGAGGTCGTCTCCGTCGAGCGGGAGACGTTCCCCGGCCTGATCGAGTCCGGGCAGCTCGTGCTCGGCTACGCCGACAGGACGTACTGGCTCGACGTCGGCACCCCGGCCGCGTACGTGCAGGGCTCGCGCGACCTCGTGCTGGGCCGCCTCGGCTCCCCGGCGCTGCCGGGGCCGCACGGCGAGTACCTCGCCCTGGAGGGCTCGCGCGTGTCGCCCGAGGCGAAGGTCAGGGGCGGCACCGCCGTCGGCGCGCGGGCCGTCGTCGAGGCCGGGGCCACGGTCGTCGGCTCGGTGCTGAGCGACGGCTGCGTCGTCGAGGCCGGGGCGATCGTCACCGACTCCGTGCTCGGCAGGGGCGCCAGGGTCTGCGCGGGCACCGTGGTGCGCGACGCGGTCGTCGGCGACGGCGCCGTGGTCGGGCCCGGCAACGAGCTGCAGGCAGGGGTGCGCATCTGGCCCGGCGTGGAGCTGCCGGAACGCGCCGTCCGCTACAGCAGCGACGTCTGACCGCCTCCCGGCGCGGGCGCTCCTTCGCGCGCGGCACACTGGACGGGTGAGGGAGCGCTGGTGGACGCCCGAGGGGCCGCTCGATGTGGGGCTCGCACTGGCGCCCCACAAGCGCGGCGGCGGCGACCCCGCCTGGCGGCAGACCGCCGACGGCGCCGTCTGGCGCACCACGAGGACTCCTGACGGCCCCTGCACGCTCAGGGTGGGCGTGCGGTCCGGCGCGGTGCACGCCCAGGCGTGGGGTCCGGGCGCGGAGTCGATCCTGGAGTCGCTGCCCGCGCTGCTCGGCGCGTACGACGACGTCTCCGGCTTCGCCGCCGCGCACCCGGTGCTCGCCGAGGCCGCCAGGCGGCACGCCGGGCTGCGCATCGGCCGCACCGGCCGGGTCATGGAGGCCCTGGTGCCCGCCGTGCTGGAGCAGAAGGTCGTCGGCCAGGAGGCGTGGCGGGCCTGGCGCTGGCTGCTGCGCCGCTACGGCGAGCCCGCCCCCGGCCCAGCCCCCGACGGCATGCTCGTGGTGCCCGAGCCGTCGGTGTGGCGGGAGATCCCGTCGTGGCACTGGCACCGGTCGGGAGCCGAGGCGGTCAGGGCCAGGACGATCGCCACGGCCGCCTGGCACGCCGCCAAGCTGGAGGCGGCGGCCACGTCGCAGGAGCTCGACCGGCTGCTGCGCGCCCTGCCCGGCGTCGGCGTGTGGACGTCGGCGGAGGTGCGCCAGCGCGTGTTCGGCGACCCCGACGCCGTCAGCGTCGGCGACTACCACCTGCCCTCGATCGTGGGGTACGCGCTGACGGGGGAGAAGACGGACGACCGGGGGATGCTGCGGCTGCTGGAGCCGTACCAGGGGCATCGGCACCGGGCGACGGTGCTGATCGGGCTGACTGGCCTGCGCCCGCCCGCGCGCGGCCCCCGCATGCCGGCCCGCGACTACCGCGCCTTCTGAGCGTGCCGCCCGGTGTGGCCGTGCCCTGGGTGCGGGGCGCGAACTCAGGGGGACGTAGTGTGCCGCTATGAGTCTCGCCCATGATTCCGCGCTCCGCCGCGCTCTGGCCCGCGCCCGCGACGGCAAGGCCCTCGACGTCACCGAGGCCGCCGTCCTGCTCCAGGCCAGGGACGAGCATCTCGACGCGCTGCTCGACCACGCCTCCCGCGTCCGCGACGCCGGGCTGCGGGCCGCGGGCCGCGAGGGGGTCATCACCTACAGCAGGAAGGTGTTCATCCCGCTGACCAGGCTGTGCCGGGACCGCTGCGGCTACTGCACGTTCGCGACCGCCCCGCACAAGCTCGACGCGGCCTTCCTGAGCCCGGACGAGGTGCTGGAGATCGCGCGGCAGGGCGCGGCCATGGGGTGCAAGGAGGCGCTGTTCACGCTGGGGGACCGGCCTGAGGACCGCTGGCACCAGGCCCGCGAGTGGCTCGACGCGCACGGCTACGACGACACGCTCTCGTACGTGCGGGCGATGGCGATCAGGGTGCTGGAGGAGACCGGGCTGCTGCCCCACCTGAACCCTGGCGTGCTGTCGTGGCGCGACCTGCAGCGGCTCAAGCCGGTGGCGCCGTCGATGGGCATGATGCTGGAGACCACGTCGCGCCGGCTGTTCGAGGAGAAGGGGCAGGCGCATCACGGCTCGCCCGACAAGGACCCGGCGGTGCGGCTGCGCGTGCTGGAGGACGCCGGGCGCTCCAACGTGCCGTTCACGACGGGCATCCTCATCGGCATCGGCGAGACGGTCGAGGACCGCGCGGAGTCGATCTTCGCGATCCGGCGGGTGGCGCGCGAGTACGGCGGCATCCAGGAGGTCATCGTCCAGAACTTCCGCGCCAAGCCCGACACCGCGATGCGCGGCATGCCGGACGCCGACCTGCAGGAGCTCGCGGCGACGATCGCCGTGACGCGGCTCGTCCTCGGGCCGCGCACGCGCGTCCAGGCGCCGCCGAACCTGGTGGACGCCGAGTACGACCTCATGATCCGCGCCGGGATCGACGACTGGGGCGGCGTGTCGCCGTTGACGCCCGACCACGTCAACCCGGAGCGGCCGTGGCCGCAGATCGACGACCTCGCCGAGCGCACCGCCACGTCCGGGTTCGCGCTGCGCGAGCGGCTGACCGTCTACCCGGAGTACGTGCGCGCGGGCGAGCCCTGGCTGGACCCGCGCGTGCTCGGGCACGTCGCCGCCCTCGCCGACCCGGACACGGGCCTGGCCCGCGAGGACGCCGTGCCCGTGGGGCGGCCGTGGCAGGAGCCCGACGGCGGGTTCGCCCCGTCCGGCCGGGTGGACCTGCACGTCGAGGTGGACACGACCGGCCGGGCCGCCGACCGGCGGGAGGACTTCGACCACGTCTACGGCGACTGGGAGGCCCTGCGGTCCCGTCTCGGGGCGGCTCCGGCCGGGCCGGGCACGCCGGACGACGTGCGCAGGGCGCTCAAGCGCGCGGAAGCCGACCCTGCGGGCCTGACCGACGCCGAGGCCGTCGCGCTGCTCGGCGCCGAGGGCGACGCCCTGGACGAGCTGGCCGGCATCGCCGACGAGCTGCGCAGGCAGGCGGTGGGCGACGACGTCACCTACGTGGTCAACAGGAACATCAACTTCACCAACGTCTGCTACACCGGCTGCCGCTTCTGCGCGTTCGCGCAGCGCAGGACGGACGCCGACGCGTACACGCTGAGCCTGGAGCAGGTCGCCGACCGCGCGGAGGAGGCCTGGGCGGCCGGCGCGACCGAGGTGTGCATGCAGGGCGGCATCCACCCCGACCTGCCCGGCACCGCCTACTTCGAGATCGCGAGGGCGGTGAAGACGCGGACGCCGCGCATGCACGTCCACGCGTTCTCGCCGATGGAGGTCATCAACGGCGCGAGCCGGACGAACCTCTCCGTCCGTGACTGGCTGGAGGCGGCCAAGGAGGCCGGCGTGGACTCCCTGCCCGGCACGGCCGCCGAGATCCTCGACGACGACGTACGCTGGGTGCTGACCAAGGGCAAACTGCCCACGCAGGACTGGATCGACGTCATCACGACCGCCCACCGGGTGGGCATCCCGACGACGTCCACCATGATGTACGGGCACGTGGACAACCACCTGCACTGGGTGCGGCACATCAAGCTGATCAGGCGGCTGCAGGAGGAGACGGGCGGGTTCTCCGAGTTCGTGCTGCTGCCGTTCGTCCACACGAGCGCGCCCATCTACCTGGCGGGCATCGCCAGGCCGGGGCCCACCGCGCAGGAGAACCGGGCAGTCCACGCGCTGGCCAGGATCCTGCTGCACGGCGCCATCTCCAACATCCAGTGCTCCTGGGTGAAGCTCCAGGACGACCTGTGCCGCCAGGTGCTGCGGGGCGGCGTGAACGACCTCGGCGGCACCCTGATGGAGGAGACCATCAGCCGCATGGCGGGGTCGGAGAACGGGTCGTACAAGACGATCAGCGAGCTGCGGGCGATGGTGGAGGTCACCGGCAGGCCGGTCAGGCAGCGCACCACCGAGTACGGGCGTCCGGACGACGAGCGGCTGGCGGCGTCGCTGGCGAGCGACGGCGTGTGCCAGAGCGTGCGCAGGACCCTGCCTCTGGTCTAGCGATAACGAGTTCTATCGAGACTTGCGCGGGGTGCAGGAGGCGCTGGGAGAATCGTCTCTCCCCTGGAGAGAGGTTCACCGTTGCGGTTGGGTCGACACCGTGCCGCGCTGACTCCTGAGCAGCGACGGAGGAAGGCGCTCCACCGAGGGACGCTCGCCGGGCTCGCCGCGGTGGCGGTCGCGGCCGCCGCCGTCGTCGTCGTGTTCGGCGGCGGCGGCGTCCTGTGCAGCACACGAGAGCCTGTTCTCGTCAGCGTCGCCGCCGCCGTGGACGTCGCGCCCGCCGCCATGAGCGCGGCCGAACGCTTCAACGAGACGAGGACGGCGGTGGGCGGGCGGTGCGTGCTCGTCCAGGTCACCGAGCAGCCGCCCGCCACGGTCCTGCGCACCCTCATCGGCGACCGCGCGGGCGTGCTGCAGAAGCGGCCCGACGGGTGGATCGCCGACTCGTCCGCGTGGATCAGGCTGGCGCGCCGGCAGGGCGCGGGCGCGCTGCCGGCGAGTGAGACCGTCGTCGCCACCTCGCCGCTCGTCTTCGCCACCCGGCAGTCGCTCGCCACGCGCTTCTCCGTCGGCAGGACCGAGATGAACTGGCGCATGGTCTTCCCCCCGACCGTGCGAGGTCGGCTGACGCCCACCGACGGCGAGCCCGACGTCGTCCGCGTGCCCGATCCGTCGCTGGCCGGGGCCGGCATCGCCACCGTGGCCGCCGCCAGGGACGTCGTCGGCACCGGGCCGGAGGCGGACAAGGCGCTGACGGCGTTCGTCCGGTGGGCGCAGGCCGGGTCCGCGCCCGACTATCGCAGCATGCTCGCCGCCGTGGACGACCGCACGTTCTGGCAGCGGCCCGTCGTGATCGTGCCCGAGCAGTCCGTCCGCGCGCACGCCATGAGTCCCTCGGGCGACCCCGTCGTCGCGCTGCACCCGCGCGAGGGCACCATCATGCTGGACTACCCGTACGTGGTGACGGCGACCGACCCCGCCGTCGCCGACGCGTCCACGGCGTTCGCCGGCTGGCTCAAGGGCCCCGAGGCGCAGGACATCGTGCGCCGGGCCGGGTTCAGGTCGGGCGACGGGACGCAGGGCCCCGTCCCGCCCGGGCCTGAGATCCCCGCCGCCGCGCCCCGGGTCAGGCAGTCGGTCGGCCAGCAGGACATCGACGAGGCGCTGCGGGCGTGGAGCAGGCTCGCCCCGCCCACGAACATCCTCGTGCTGGCCGACACGTCGGGGCACATGGCCGAGCCGCTCGCCGGGCGCACCAGGGTCGAGGTGGCCCTGGACGCCGCCAGGATCGGCCTGCGGCTGTTCCCCGACTCCACCCACATGGGCATGTGGGAGTTCGCCCACGGCATCGGCGGGATCAAGGGCTACAGGGAACGCGTCGGGCTGGGCCCCATCAGCGAGCCCGAGACCGGCCAGGTGATCAGGCGCGGCCGCCTGGACGAGCTCACCACGACGATCACCGCGCACCCGGACAGGCCCAGCTCGCTGTACGACGCCGTCCTGAGCGGCTTCCGCGAGGTCACCAGCGACTACCGCGAGGAGATGAACAACTCCCTCCTCGTCATCACGGCCGGCAGGGACGACGGGAAGGGAATCTCGCTCCAGCGCCTCCTCGACCGGCTGCACAGCGAGTGGAAGCCGGACCGGCCCGTCCAGATCGTGATCATCGCTTTCGGCTCGGGCGCGGACGCGGGCGGGCTGTCGCGGATCGCCGCCGCGACGAACGGCTCCCTGCACGAGGCCAGGCAGCCGGGGGAGATCATCGACGTCTTCCTCGCCGCCCTGGCGCGCCGCCTCTGCCACCCGACCTGCAAACCCACCGCCTAGCCGTGCTCGGCCGTGAACGGAGGCCCGGGAGCGGTGGGCGTTCCCGGGCCTCCTGGCCGGTGTTCTCGCTGTTCGTCCCGTGGTCAGGTCCGGGGGGCGGGCTCCTGGAGGCCGGCCGGCCGTCGCAGCCGCGACAGCAGCGTGTCGAGCGACCAGGCGCCGCTCCCCACCAGCGCCAGCACCAGGAACGACCACGAGAACAAAGCGGCCGGCTCCCCGCCGTTGGTCAGCGGGAAGAGCCCCTTGGGCAGGTGAACCGAGAAGTAGGCGTACGCCATCGTGCCCGAGCAGAGCAGCGCGGCGGCGCGGGTGGCGAGCCCGACGGCGACCAGGCCGCCGGCGCCGAGCTCGATCACCCCCGCCCACCAGTCGGGCCACGCGCCCACCGCCGGGACCTTCCCGCCGTGCGGGCCTCCGAGGACGCCGAACAGGGTCGCCGCGCCGTGGCAGGCGAACAGCAGCCCCACCACGACGCGGAACAGCGACACCACGGCGTCACGGACGCGGTCCACCGTCACGCCTTCTGCCACAGCGCCGGGACGTTCGGCGGCTCCCAGCCGGGCAGGGCGGTGTGGGCCTGGAGGCAGCGGTAGGCCGCGCCGCCGTACGTCACCTGGTCGCCGGGGGCGTACGAGGTGCCCGCCTGCCAGGTGCCGGACGGCGCCGTCACGGTGGGGGTGGGGGTCGGCGACTGGGTGGGGGTCACGGTCGGGGTGGGCGTCGGGGTGCCGCCGCCGCTGCCGATCTGCAGGTCGATGCAGGAGTAGAAGGCGTTGGCGGTGTCGGAGATGTTCCAGATGGCGAGGACCTTCTGGCGGCCGGAGTAGCCCGACAGGTCCACCGTGTGCGAGATCGTGGGCGGCGGCTGCTGGCCGCCGCCGTTGAACACCGCGACCCGGTTGCCGCCGATGTAGTACTCGTAGTTGAGCGTGGCGTGCCGGGCGGTGAACGTCCAGGTGAAGGTCACCGAGTTGCCCACCTGGGTGACGGGCCAGGGCTTGCTGTCGTCGTTGAGCTGGGCGAACTGCGCCAGGTTGGCGTTGCAGCTGCGCAGCCCCTTGGGCCCTTCGACGCTCTGGGGCTCGTAGATGATCTGGCCGCAGTCGGGCACCTTGCCCTGCGCGCAGAAGGCCTGCCTGCTGGGCGGCCAGTTGACGTAGCCGTGGGCGAACGCCGGCGACGAGCTGAAGACGGTGGTGGCGATCGTGATCATCGCCACCGCGACTAACGTGAGAGTCCTTCGCATGAAGTGGCTCCTTTACATGGGGGGATGCTCCAAATGTAAAGGAAAGTTTCCTAACGGTAAATGGTCCGCTGACGGATCGGACAACACCGTCGTCAACACTCGTGCCCGCCCGGCCCCGCCGCTCGAAGCGATGGCGGGGCGGAGACGTCGTCAGCGGGTGACGATGAAGTCGGACGCGTCGCGGGGCGGCCGCCGGCGCGGCGCCGCCGCCGCGTGGCCCACCGCCACGCAGCCCATCGGGTCCCAAGAGGCGGGCAGGTCGAGCACCTCCCGCACCACGGGACGGCAGAACATCGTGGACGACACCCAGGCCGACCCCAGCCCCTCGACCGCGAGCTGGACGAGGAAGTTCTCCACCCCCGCGCCCATCGCCACCACGAACATCTCCCGCTCGGAGGCGTTGCGCCGGTCGTCGCGGTACGTGTGCGACCCCTCCATCACCAGGCACGGCACGACCAGGTACGGCGCGTTTCGCAGCACGTCGCCCCGCCTGACCCGCTTGGCGATCGACTCCTCGGAGAACCCGTCGCCCCGCAGGTCGGCGATCCACGCGTCGCGCATCGCGTCGAGCAGCTTGACCCGGGTGGCGGCGCTCTCGACCAGCACGAACCGCCACGGCGTCGTGTGGTGCGGCGCGGGCGCGGCGATGCCGGCGGCCACCGCCCTGCGCACCGCCGCGGGATCGACGGGCAGGTCGGAGAACTCCCTGATCGTGCGGCGCGCGAACACCACGTCGCGCGAGCCGTGCCTGAACAGGTCCTCGTCGGCGGGACGCACGAGCGGGCGCGCGCCCGGCCCGTCGTCGTCGGTGACCAGGTGCTCCAGCCCGCGCACGATCGCGGCGGGCACGCCCGACAGCTTGCCCTTGACCAGCTCGGCCGCCGCCGCGATCTCGTCGGCGAGCGCGGTGACGGTGGCGTTGAGCTCGTTGCCGTAGCCGTCGGTGGCGCCGCGGAAGTCGTCGAGCGGGCGCACGCCCGCCGCGCCGATGGCGACGTCGGTGAGCCCGTTGCGCCACGGCCGCCCGAACGTGTCGGACACGATCACGCCCACCCGCAGCCCGAGGCCCGCCCGGATGCGCCTGGCCGAAGCGTCGGGGTCCTCGGGCAGGAGCAGGACGGTGCCGGGCTCGGTGTTGGAGGCGTCGACCCCGGCCGCGGCCATGACGAAGCCGTGGCGGGTCTGGGCGATGACCAGGTCGCCCCGCCTGGCCACCACCCGCTCGGTCTCCTCCTCGATGGCCGCCGCGCGGTCGGGCGCCTGCCTGACCCGCCCCTCGGCCTTGCTCACGACCTTGGACGTGACCACGACGACGTCGCCGTCGCGCAGGCCGGCGCCGCTCAGCAGGGCGGCCAGGTCGTCGCCGGGACGCACCTCGCCGATGCCGCTGATCGGCAGGATCTCCACGCGGTCGCTCCAACGGTCGCTCATCGGGCCAGCTCCAGGGCGAGGTCGAGGGCGGCGCGCGCGATGTCGGCCGCCGCGCCGGCGTCGTGCATGAGCAGGGGACGGGCCACGACGCGCACGCCGTCGAGCGCCACCCCGTCGTCCTCGGGGGCGACCAGCCAGCCGTCGAGGAGCCCCGCGCCGTACAGGTCGAGGACCGCCTGGGCGGTGGTCTCGACGCCGATGGCGGTCAGGCAGGCGTCGGCCATGCCGCGCACCGGCGCGCCGCCGATGATCGGCGAGACGCCGACGACGGTCTTGGCGGCCACGGCCTCGCGGATGCCCGGCACCTGCAGGATCGTCCCGATGCTCACCACCGGGTTGGACGGCGGCAGGATCACGACGTCGGCCTGCTCGACGGCCTCCAGCACGCCCGGCGCGGGCTTGGCGGAGTCGGCCCCCACCAGCGCGAACGACTCGGCGGGCACCGAGGCCCGCATGCGCACCCACCACTCCTGGAAGTGCACCGCGCGCCTGCCGTGCTCGTCGCTGATCACGACGTGGGTCTCGCAGCGGTCGTCGGTCATGGGCAGCAGGCGCACGCCCGGCTGCCACCGGGTGCAGAGCGCCTGCGTGATCTGCGAGAGCGGGAAGCCGGCCTCCAGCATCTGGGAGCGCACGATGTGGGTGGCGAAGTCGCGGTCGCCCAGCCCGAACCACTGCGGCTCCACCCCGTACGCCGCCAGCTCCTCCTTGACGACGTGGGACTCGTCGGCGCGGCCCCAGCCCTGTTCCTCGTTGATGCCCCCGCCCAGGGTGTACATGACGGTGTCGAGGTCGGGGCAGACCCGCAGGCCGAACAGGGTGATGTCGTCACCCGTGTTGCCGATGACGGTGATCGCGGCGTCGGGTGCGGCCGCGCGCAGGCCGCGCAGGAACCGGGCGCCGCCGATGCCGCCGGCGAGGGACACGATGTGCATGCGGCCAGTCTTCCACCGGCCTCCGACAACCGTTTCCCTGGACTCCGTTGCCGGGGAGTCCTGCCAGGTCTGTGCCGAATTGGGGTGCACGAGGTTCCTGGGACTCCCGCCGTGGCTCTCCGTGATGTGGCAAACTCCCTTCGGACCAAAGGGTCCGATGGGGGTACTTGTGAGCAAATTTAACGCCGAGCGGCTCAGGGAGCCTGCCGCCTGGCTCATGCTCGCTGTCGGCGCCGTGAACGT
The DNA here is from genome assembly GCF_900109355.1 of Nonomuraea pusilla. Lineage (GTDB taxonomy): Bacteria > Actinomycetota > Actinomycetes > Streptosporangiales > Streptosporangiaceae > Nonomuraea > Nonomuraea pusilla. Next base: position 162,950 of record NZ_FOBF01000017.1, on the reverse strand, counting down.
GCTGCTGTCGGCGGGCAGGGTCCTGATCGGCTCGTCGCCCGGCCCGCTCTACACCGGAACGTCCATCGCGGCCCGCGCGTACGTCAACCTCTCCGGCCTGGCCGGCCCCGTCACGGTCGCGCTGCTCGTCGGCGCGGTGCTGCTCGCCACCAGGGCAGGCCGCCCCACGCCCAAGTCCAGGCTCATCACCCTCGGCGCCACCGCCGCGCTCGGGCTGGCCACCGCGCTCGGCGCGCTCGCCTTCCTCCTCGGCCTGTTCTCCGGGTACGGGCTGCGGTCCGTGGTGGAGTTCGTGCTGACCGGCGTCCCCATGCTCGCGCTCGCCGCCGTCGCGCTGGTGTACCTGCTGCCGCAGGCGCAGTCGGGAGCGGCGGCCCCGTACCAGCAGAGCTTCCACGAGCCGTCGCAGGGGCAGCGGTTCGGGCAGCAGTTCGGCCGTCCCGACCAGGCCGACGGCGGCCAGCCCGGCGGCGCCGCCTCCCCCTACGGCGCCCCGGCGCAGCACCAGCAGCCGCCCGCGCAGCAGGGCGCCGGCTTCCCGCGCGAGATCGAGGCGGCCCCCTCCCACGCCGCCTCCCAGGAGCAGCCCCCGGCCGCCGCCGCCTCCCAGCAGGACCAGGCCGACCAGCAGGGCGCCGGATCTCGCCTGCCGGAGCCCCAGGGCTATCAGCCGCAGTCCGCGACTCAGATCATCCAACCCGACGAGGCCGCCCTGTACGGCCGCCAGGACCAGCCCCAGCAGCAGTACGGCCGCCCCGACCAGGGCCAGGAGCAGTACGGCCAGTCCGACCAGGGGCGGCAGCAGTTCGGTCAGCCTGACCATCAGCAGCAGTTCGGCCAGGGCGAGCAGGCTCAGCAGGGTTCGGGCTACGGGCCGCAGCCGCAGAGCTTCGCCGGTCGGCCGGACCAGGCGCAGCAGCAGGGCTCGGGCTACGCGCCCCAGCCGCAGAGCTTCGGCGGCGGGCCCGAGCAGGCCCCCGCCTACGCCTCCGACCAGGAGCAGCCCCCGGCGTACGCCTCACAGGGCGGGCCGGGCGACTACGGCGCTCCGGGCCAGCCGGGCGGTTACGGCGGCCAGGGCCAGGAGCCCGGTTTCGGCGGTCAGAGCCAGCCGGGCGGTTACGGCGGCCAGGGCCAGGAGCAGGGTTTCGGCGGACAGGGCCAGGCGGGCGGTTACGGCGCGCACCAGGCGGAGCCGCAGGCCGCGAACCTGGGCCCGCAGCCCGGTCTCACGGGGCAGCCCGGCCTGGGCGGGCAGCCGGAGCAGCCCCAGCAGCAGGGTTCGGGTTACGGGCCGCAGCCGCAGAGCTTCGCGGGTCAGCCCGATCAGGTTCAGCAGCAGGGTTCGGGTTACGGGCCGCAGCCGCAGAGCTACGCCGGCCAGCCCGATCAGGTTCAGCAGCAGTTCGGCCAGCCCGAGCAGATGCGGCAGGGTTCGGGCTACGCGCCCCAGCCGCAGAGCCACGCGGGCCAGCCCGACTCGGCGCAGCACTTCGGCCAGCCCCAGACCCCCTTCGGCCGGCCCGACTCCGCGCCGCAGCACTTCGGCCGGCCCGACGCCGCCGTCCAGTCCGGGCAGTCGCCGTTCGGGCAGCCGGGGCAGGCCCAGTCCTTCGGCGGCCAGTCCGACTCGGGCCCGCAGTCCGGGCAGCACGACCCGCTCCAGCAGCCCGGCCAGGCGCCGTTCGGCCAGCACGGGCAGCACGGGCAGCAGGGCCAGTCAGGGCCGCAGCCCTTCGGCCAGCCCGACGCCGCCCAGCAGCCTTTCGGCCAGTCGGACCTCCCGCAGCAGCCCTTCGGGCGGCCCGACCAGGCACAGCAGCCGTTCGGCCACGCCGACCAGGCGCAGCAGTCCTTCGGCCACGCCGACCAGGCGCAGCCGCTCGGGCAGGCGCAGTCGCCGCTCGGTCAGGCCCAGCCGTTCGGGCAGGACGGGCCGCAGGGCGCGGGCTACGGCTCGCAGCCGTCCGGCTTCGGCGGCCGGCCCGGCTACACCCCGAGCGAGACCCTGCCGGACACGGGCTTCACGTCGTCCTCCGAGTACACGCCCGGCCCGTACGTGCCCGCCGACAGTCAGCCGAGCCTGTACGCCCAGCCCGCCCCGTACGCGCCCCCCGCGAACGACCAGCAGGCGCAGGCGCCCGGCGGCTTCGGGGCCCCGGCCGACCGTTCGTACTCCTCGGTGGAGACGAGCCCGAACGTCTCCTACCCCGAGCCGCAGCAGGGCGGCCAGCCGTTCACGGGCTACTCGGGCCACGAGTACGCGGCCGCGCAGCAGCCGCAGGAGCCCTCCTATCAGGAGCCTGACCTGCCCGTGGACCCGCGCTCGCAGCAGCTCCTGCACGCCTACCAGCAGGCCGAGACCTACCAGCAGCACTCGCTGCCGGGCACGCAGCCGGAGCTGAGGCTGCCCGACTACGGCGGCCAGGGCCGGCCGTACGACGATCCGTTCGGCCATCCGCAGCAGCCGCAGTCCGGGCAGTACGAGCAGCAGCAGGGCTCGTACGAGCCTCCGCCGTACCGTCCCGCCCACCAGGCTCCGGCCGCTCCGAGCTGGTCGGACCTGCAGAGCGAGTCGACGATGCGCATCGATCCTTCGGCCTACAGGGGCGGTGACGCGCTGGGCGACCGCTCCGGGGACGACCCGATCGACCCGACCGCCATATACACCCCCAATGAGCCACGCAGGTAACGGACCCGCAAAGCACGGCTAGAGAGAAGGTGGCCCGGGGGCGGGCGTCTATACCGCCCTGGTACGGTTCCGACCGCTGACACTGTTGAACAACCCAGGCCAACGCCATGGAATAGGGGCGTCGGGCCAGGTGCGAACATCGCATGAGATGGACACCGGGGCGAGAACTGGTCTTTCCCCGGATACCGGCATGCCGCTTGACGTCGCGTGCAACACACGCGTGTAATTACAACCATGTTGTTACGCCTTCCTGTGGGTGGGTACTAAGGAAGGCGTTCATGGGGGGCTCCATTGCGGGCGGGCGGCAGGGAGGTGTGCAGTGACCGATCCGGTCATCGCACAGGATCAGCTTGACGCTGAAGAACTCGGCTGGCAGGAGCGCGCGCTCTGCGCGCAGACTGATCCGGAGGCGTTCTTCCCGGAGAAGGGCGGCTCCACCCGAGAAGCCAAGAAGGTCTGCCGATCGTGCGAGGTCCGTGCCGAGTGCCTGGAGTACGCGCTTGAGCACGATGAGCGGTTCGGCATCTGGGGTGGACTGTCCGAGCGAGAGCGGAGACGCATCAAGCGTCAGGCCGTTTAGGGGGATAAAGGGGAAAGGGTCACGCGGCTGCCGTGTGACCCTTTTTCGCATGTATGGTGGGCGCGGCCCTTCGACCCCCCTGGAGAAGCCCGCCCATGTCCCGTCCGTACGTGACCGCGGTCGTCGTCGCCCACGACGGCGGGCGCTGGCTGACGGAGACGCTGCGGGGGCTCGCCGGGCAGAGCCGGCGGCCCGACCGGGTGGCGGGCGCCGACAACGGCAGCAGGGACGGCTCGGCCGACCTGATGGCGCAGGTGCTCGGCGGGGGCAACGTCCTGAGGCTGCCGCGTTCGACCGGGTTCGGCGAGGCCGTGGCCGAGGTGCTGGACAAGCTGCCGCCGTCCGGCCCCGACGAGTGGATCTGGCTGCTGCACGACGACTGCCTCCCCGACAGGCGGGCACTGGAGTCGCTGCTCACGGCGGCTGAGCAGGACCCGAAGGCGGCGGTGCTCGGCCCGAAGTTGCGTGACTGGCTCGACCGCAGGCGGCTGGCCGAGGTGGGCGTGACCGTCGACCGCACCGGGCGCAGGGACACCGGCCTGGAGCCGCGCGAGTTCGACCAGGGCCAGCACGACGGCACCAGGGAGGTGCTGTCGGTGTCGACGGCGGGCATGCTGGTCCGCCGCGACGTGTGGGAGGCCGTCGGCGGGCTCGACCCGTTCCTCCCGATCTTCCGCGACGATCTCGACCTGTGCTGGCGCGTGCGCAACGCCGGGCACAGGGTGCTGGCGGTGACTCCGGCGGTCGCCTGGCACGCGGAGGCCGCGGCGCGCAGGCGGCGGCGCATCACCGTCAGCGGCGACCATCCGCGCAGGCTCGACCGGCGCAACGGCATCTTCGTCGTGATGGCGAACCTGCCGTTCCGCGCGATGCTGTGGGCCCTCGTCCGCAACGTGGTCGGCTCGGCCCTGCGGGCGCTGCTGTTCCTCGTGAGCAAGCAGCCGGCGAACGCGCTCGACGAACTGCTGGCGCTGGGGTCGGTCCTGGGCCACCCGTTCCGGCTGCTGGCGGCCAGGCGCAGGCGGCGCGCCGGCCGCAAGAAGCGTTACCGGCAGGTCAGACGGCTGATGTCGCCGCCCGGCGCGTCGTACCGGCGGCTGCTCGACATGGTGCAGGGCTTCCTCGCGGGAGAGGGCCCGGTGGACTCCGCCGGACGCCACCACGCGTTCGCCGACGACGACGAGGCCCAGATCGCCCCGGAGGAGCCGGGCGCGGTCAAGCGCCTCGCCGGCCGTCCCGGCGTGCTGCTCGTGGCCGCGCTGACCGTGGTCGCGCTGGTGGCGGAGCGGTCGCTGCTGGGCGGCGGGCGGCTCGGCGGCGGCGCGCTGGTGCCGGTCACCGGCGGCGCCCGCGACCTGTGGACGTTCTACACGGAGGGCTTCCACGACGTCGGGCTCGGCTCCACCGAGTGGGCGCCGCCGTACGTCGCGGTCATGGCGGCGCTGGCCACGCTCGCGCTCGGCAAGACCTGGCTGGCCGTCTCCGTGCTGTTGCTCGGCGCGGTGCCGCTGGCCGGGGCGTCGGCGTACCTGGCGACCCGGCGCATCATCCCGGCCGTGCCCGCCCGGATCTGGCTGGCGGCGACGTACGCGCTGCTGCCGGTGGCGACGGGCGCGATCGCGGCGGGACGGCTGGGCACGGCGGTCGTGTTCGTGCTGCTGCCGGTCTACGCCGCGCTCGGCGTCAACCTGCTGTCGGGGGAGCGCCGCAGGGCCAGGCGCGCCGGGTGGGGCCTCGGCCTGCTGCTCGCGGTGGGCACGGCGTTCGTGCCGCTCGTCTACCCGCTCTTCGCGGTGCTCGGCGTGCTGGCCGCCGTCGCGTACGGCGGGGTGCGCAAGGGCGTGTTCACCTCCATGGCGATCGCGCTGGCCGTGCCGGTGGCGCTGCTGTTCCCGTGGCTGGCGGGGCTGGTGGCGGACCCGGGCAGGATCCTGCTGGAGGCGGGCCTGCACGACGCCTCGTCGAGCGACTCCGCGCTCGGCCCTGAGTCGCTGCTGTCGTTCAGCCCGGGAGGGCCGGGCGTGCCGCCGTTCTGGGTGACGGCGGGCCTGGTGGCGACGGCGCTGGCGGCGCTGCTGGTCCGGCGGCAGCGCATGATCGTCGCGATCGGCTGGGGCGTCGCCCTGTACGGCGTGCTCGCCGGGATCCTGGTCAGCAGGCTCGGCGCCGACGGCGCGAGGGCGTGGCCGGGGGTGCCGCTGGCGTTCGCGGCCACCGGGCTGCTCGTCCTGGTGGGGCTGAGCGCGCACCGGCTCGCGGAGCTGCGGGCGGCCGGAGGGGTGCGCAAGGCGGCCGCCCCGCTGGTCGCGGCCGTCGCGTTCAGCACGCCGCTGCTGGCGGCCGGCCACTGGATGGCGACAGGGGTACGCGGCCCGCTGACCGGCGACGCGCCGGAGGCGCTGCCCGCGCTCGCCGCCGTCACCGCCGAGGAGGGCGAGCGCGTCCTCCTGGTCAGGGGCGCGGCGTTCACCCTGCTGAGCGGACGCATGCCGCTGCTCGGCGAGGCCGAGCTGCCCGTCGCGTCGGAGGCCCGCGCCAAGGTGGCGGCGGCCGCCGCGGGCCTGATCGCGGGGCGGGGCGGCAAGGACGCCGCCACCCTGGCGCAGCACGGCGTGGCGATGGTGGCCGTGGCGCCGCCGGTCTCGCCCGACCTGGTCGCCGCGCTCGACTCCCAGCCGTCGCTGAACCGCATGAGCCTGTCGGAGTCGGGCGGCCTGTGGGGGCTGACCGAGCCGGTGACGTCGGTGGCGGCGCAGCCGGAGAGCGCGCTGCACCGGCCCTGGCTGTGGACGCAGGGCGCGCTGGCGCTGCTCGTCCTGGTGATGGCCGCGCCCGGCAGGCGCGAGAGCGGGCAGGAGAGCGCGGAACCGGTGGCGCCCGCGCCGGCGGGTGCGTGATGAAGGCGCTGGTGGAGAACAGGTTCGGCCTGCTGGCGCTGGTCGTCGTCGCGCTGTCCGCCCTGTACGGCGTCGCCTACGTCACCAGGCCGGCCCCCGCCGCGCCGAGGCCGGAGGGTCCGAGGAGGGCGGCCGTCGAGTCGGCGACCGTGGTGTGCCCCGGCGAGAAGGGCGGCAAGGTCGGCGTCTACCTGCCGGGGACCCTGTCCGAGGACCCGATGAAGAGCGGAAAGCCGTACGTGACGGAGGGCACGGGCGGGCTGGAGGCCGGGTACGTCACGCGCGCCACGGGCGGCGCGGCCCGCGGGCTGGCGGGCGTGCGCTGCGTGGAGCCGGGCGGGCGGACGTGGCTGGTCGGGCCGGGTCCCGCCAGGGCGGCGGTGCGCCTGCACCTCGTCAACGCCGACAAGGTGACGGCCGTGGCCGACGTCGAGGTGTACGCGGCCGAGGGCAGGATCACCTCGAAGGACGGCCTCGGGCTGGAGATCGCCCCCGGCGAGAGCAAGGAGATCGACCTCAGGGCCCTCGCGCCGTCGGCGGACGTGGCGGCGGTGTCGGTCACGACCGCGTACGGCAGGCTGGCCGTCGCCGCGCGGGCCGCGCCGGAGAGCGGCGGCGTCGACTGGCTGCCGGCGGCGGCGCCGCCCGCGACCCGCGTCGTCGTGCCCGGCGTGCCGGGCGGCGGCGGGCGCAGGGAGCTGCTGGTGGCCGCGCCGGGCGACGCCGACGCGACGGTCCAGGTCAGGGCGGTGACCGAGGACGCCGCGTACGCGATGAAGGGGGTCGAGAGCGTCGAGGTGCCGGCGGGGAGCGTGGTCGCGGTGGACGTGACCACCGGCATCGGCGGCGAGTCCGCGGGCCTGGTGCTCACCTCGTCGGCCCCGGTCGTGGCCGGGATGGTCGTCACGGGCACGGGGCAGCGGCCGGACGTGGCGTTCACGGCGGGCGCGTCCTCGCTCGCGCTGGGCAGCACGGTGGCGGCGAACGCCGCGGGATCGCGCCTGGTGCTGACCGCGCCGGCGGGAGCGGCGAAGGTGTCGGTGCAGGTGGTGCCGGAGGGCGGGGCGGCGGCCCCGCCGTTCGAGGTGGAGGTGCCCGCCGGGCGCACGCGGAACGTGCGGCTCAAGGCGGGCAAGGGCGCGTACGCCGTCGTCGTGACGCCGGTCTCCGGCGAGGTGTACGGCGGCCGGGTCATCGAGGAGCGGCAGCGCGCCGGCCTGCTGCTGACGGTGCAGCCGCTGGCTCCCGGGCGGTCGTTCACGATGGTGCCGTCGCTCACGGACAGCCCGCGCGTCGTGCTGCCGTGAAAACCCGCCCCGGAAACGCCCGTCAGGAAAGCGCCCGTCCGGAAATCCCCGAAAACACCCGTCCCGAAATCCTGGAATTCTTCGGAATTTCTGGAAACTCCGGAAGCGTGGAAGCGACCGTCCCGACGGCGCGGAAGAACGCCGTGCCGATCGTCAGCGGCGGTCGTCGTAGCCGGGGTCGACCGTCTCGGGCGACAGCCCGAGCAGCGTCGCGACCTGCTCCACCACCGTGTCGTGGACCAGCGCGCTCAGCGTGTCGCGGTCGCGCGCCCTGGCCTCGAGCGGACGGCGGTAGACGACGATCGACGCGGGTGACTGGCCGTTCGCGGCGTCGGCCCTGCCGAACGGGATGGGGTCGGAGCCCAGGCGCGGCCCGTCGTCGAGCTCGCTGAGCGGCGGCACCTCCTCGACCGCGAACTCGACCGCGGACAGCTGCCTGTCCCACTTCGGCTTCAGGCGGTCGACCGCGTCGAGCACGAGGTCGTCGAACCGCTCGCTGCGCGACCTCGCCACGGGCACGTGGGAGGGAGCGAGCGGGCCGCGGAGACCCCGGCCGTGGCGATCGCGCCGCCTGGGACCGCGCTTGTGAGTCACACGGTAAGTCTAAGGGGAGGCGGCATCGGTGCATGTGGGTGGAAAGGCTGCGACAGGTGTCCGAATTGTGGCGACACGCTCGTTAAGAGCGCTCAGATAGTGGCGCCTGGCAGACTTACCAGATACGGTCCCTCCGTGAGCCCCGTCCGCCGCTGTTCCCGCACCGCCTGCAGCCAGCCTGCCGTCTTCACGCTCACGTACGTGTACGCCGACTCGACCGCGGTTCTCGGCCCCCTGGCGACGTACGCCGAGCCACACTGTTATGACCTGTGCGCAGAACACGCCGAGCGACTGACCGCGCCCCGCGGCTGGGAGGTGGTTCGGCTGCCCACGGACGGCGCCTCGCCGAGCTCCGACGACCTCGAAGCGCTGGCCAACGCCGTAAGGGAGGCCGCCAGGCCCACCCCCACCGGCGGCGCGGAGCCCGTGGGCCAGGGCGTCGAGGTCGGCCGGCGCGGGCACCTGCGCGTTCTCCGGTCGGCCCAGCAGCACCGTGACCGGTAGGCTCGTTTCACACGGAGGAACGACCTAAGGGCGGAGCTGAAGAGTGGGCGACCTCGCCAAGATCTTCAAGGCGTACGACGTTCGCGGCGTGGTGCCCGACGAACTGGACGAGACGATCGCCGAGGCCGTGGGGGCGGCCTTCGTCGAGGTCACGGGTGCCGCCTCGGTCGTCGTCGCCCACGACATGCGCGAGTCGTCCGTGCCGCTGTCCGCCGCGTTCGTCAGGGGCGCCCGCTCGCGCCGCGCCGACGTCGTCCACGCCGGTCTGGGCTCCACCGACCTGCTCTACTACGCCAGCGGCAGCCTGGGGCTGCCCGGCGTGATGTTCACCGCCAGCCACAACCCGGCCCGCTACAACGGCATGAAGATGTGCCGCGCGGGCGCCGTGCCCATCGGCGGCGAGACGGGCCTCACGGCGATCCGCGACCGCGCGGCCGAACTGGCCGGCGCGGCCGGCGGGGCGTCGGAGCCGGCCGGCGCGCTCATCGAGAAGGACCTCCTGCCCGGTTACGCCCACCACCTGCGCACCCTCGTCGACCTGTCGGGCATCAGGCCGCTGAAGGTCGTCGTCGACGCGGGCAACGGCATGGCGGGGCACACCGTCCCCGCCGTCTTCGACGGGCTGCCGATCGAGCTGACACCGCTGTACTTCGAGCTCGACGGCACGTTCCCCAACCACGAGGCCAACCCGCTCGAACCCCGGAACCTGGTCGACCTCCAGCGCGCGGTGACCGAGACCGGCGCCGACCTCGGGCTCGCCTTCGACGGCGACGCCGACCGCTGCTGGGTGGTCGACGAGCGCGGCGCGTCCGTGTCGCCGTCCGCCATCACCGCGCTCGTCGCCGTACGCGAGCTGGCCAAGCACCCCGGCGCGACGGTCATCCACAACCTGATCACCTCGCGCGGCGTTCCCGAGATCGTCACCGAGCACGGCGGCGTGCCCGTGCGCACCCGCGTCGGCCACTCCTTCATCAAGGCGGAGATGGCCCGCACCGGAGCCGTGTTCGGCGGCGAGCACTCGGCCCACTACTACTTCCGCGACTTCTGGTTCGCCGACTCCGGCATGCTGGCCGCCATGCACGTGCTGGCCGCGCTCGGCGAGCAGCGCCGTCCGCTGTCGGAGGTCGTGGCGGCCTACTCCCGCTACCACGCCTCCGGCGAGCTCAACAGCGCCGTGGCCGACCAGGGCGCGGCCTTCGCCGAGGTCAGGCGGGCGTTCGAGGGGCGCGGCGAGACGGACGAGCTCGACGGGCTCACCGTCACCGCGCCCGGCTGGTGGTTCAACCTGCGCGCGTCCAACACCGAGCCGCTGATCCGGCTGAACGCCGAGGCGGCCGACGAGGGCACAATGAAGGCGATCGCGGACGAGGTCCTCGCCATCGTGAGAAGGGTGTCAGAGTGAAGATCGATGACTGGCTGCTGGAGATCCTGGCCTGCCCGGCGTGCAAGGCGCCGCTGCGTGCCGAGACCGAGGCCGAGGAGCTGGTCTGCACGGGCTGCGGCCTGATCTACCCGGTCCGCGACGACATCCCCGTCCTGCTCGTCGACGAGGCCAGGAAGCCGTGACCTGGGAGCCCGACCGGCTCGACGACCAGCACCACCTCACCGCCGCCGACCCGGGCGGCATGCTGCCCGCGGTCGCCTCGTCCGCGGCCCAGGTCCGCACCGGCCACCGCACGGCGGTCGAGTCGGGGCTGGAAGGCCTGGCCGCGCGGGGCCGCCCCCGGGCGATCGTGGTCGCGGGCATGGGCGGTTCGGGCATCGCGGGCGACGTCCTCGCCGCGGTCTGCGGCAACGGCTCGCCGCTGCCGATCATCACAGTGCGCGGCTACCAGCTTCCCGGTTGGGTGGGCGCCGCCGACCTGGTGATCGGGGTGTCCTGCTCCGGCCAGACCGAGGAGACGCTGTCCGTCGTCGCGCAGGCCGTGCGGCGCGGCTGCGACCTGCTGACGGTCGGCGCGGCGGGCTCGCCGCTCGCCGACCTGGCCAGGCAGGCGTCGGCGCCGCACGTCCCCGTGCCGGTCTCGGGCCAGCCCAGGGCGAACCTCTGGCTGCTGACGGTCCCGCTGGTGGTCGCCGCGGCGTCGTACGGGCTCGTGCAGGCAGACGCGGCGCTGTTCGAGCAGGTGGCCGTCCGGCTGGAGGACGTCGCGCACCGGTGCAGGCCGTCGAGCGACGGGTTCGTCAACCCCGGCAAGTCGCTGGCCCTGGACATCGCCGAGAGCGTACCGATGATCTGGGGGTCGTCGCCCCTGGCGGCCGTGGCGGCGTACCGGCTGGCCTGCCAGCTGAACGAGAACGCCAAGTACCCCGCGGTGTCCGGCGAACTGCCGGAGGTCAACCACAACCAGGTGGTGGCCTTCGACGGGCCGCTGGCCGAGCGCGACATCTTCGCCGACTCCACGGCGCGGGTGCTGCGGCTGGTCGTGCTGCGCGACGTCGAGGAGCACCCGCAGGTGACGCGCCGGCGTGAAGCGTCGCTGCGCATGGCCCAGGACCGCGACGTGCGGGTGACGGAGATCGCCGCGGAGGGCACGCACCCGCTGGAGCGCCTGGCCACGCTCATCGCGCTGGGCGACTTCGCCAGCACCTACCTGGCGCTGGGCTACGGCGTCGATCCCACCCCGGTGTCAGCGATCACTGAACTCAAAGCAAGAATTTCACAATAGGATCCATTTCTGAGCCTTTTGATGTGATCTTCATGAGTGGAGAAGAAGACCGGTGAGCGCGAGCGGCGGTACGAAAGCAATCATTGCGGCTCTGTCCGCGAATCTGGCCATCGCCGTGTCGAAGTTCGTCGCCGCGGTCTTCACCGGGTCGTCGTCGATGCTGGCCGAGGGCATCCACTCGGTCGCCGACTCGGGCAACCAGCTGCTCCTGCTGCTCGGAGGCAAGCGGGCGCAGCGGGCCGGTGACAAGAAACACCCCTTCGGTTACGGGCGCGAGCGTTACTTCTACGCGTTCGTGGTGGCGGTGGTGCTGTTCACGATCGGCGCGCTGTTCTCGATTTACGAGGGCGTCCACAAGATCGCCGATCCGCACCAGGTGGAGTCGCCGATCTGGGCGTTCGCGGTGCTGATCTTCGCGATCGTCGCCGAGTCGTTCTCCTTCCGTACCGCGATCAAGGAGTCGAACCCGCTCCGCGGCGATCAGTCGTGGTTCGCGTTCATTCGCAGGTCGAAGTCGCCGGAGCTGCCGGTCATCCTGCTGGAGGACCTCGGAGCGCTGCTCGGCCTGATCTTCGCGCTGTTCGGCGTCGCCATGGCGGTCGTCACCGGCGACGGCGTCTGGGACGGCATCGGCACGCTGATGATCGGCGTGCTGCTCGCCGTGATCGCGGTCGTGCTGGCCATCGAGACCAAGTCGCTGCTCGTGGGCGAGGGCGCCACGCCCGAGGTCGAGGAGCAGATCCGCGTGGCGCTGGAGGGCTCGCCCGAGGTGGCCAGGGTCATCCACATGCGCACGATGCACCTCGGCCCCGAGGAGCTGCTGGTGGCCGCCAAGATCGCGGTGGAGCACGACGACACCGCCGGCGAGGTGGCCCGCGGCATCGACGAGGCCGAGCGGCGCATCAGGGAGGCCGTGCCGATCGCCCGGGTCATCTACCTGGAGCCCGACCTCGACCGGATGCGTACGGGCGCGTCGGGCTGACCCAGCTTCACGACGGGAGCGGCGCGGCGCCGCCGCGCCGCAGCGGGCGGGGCAGCCGCAGCGCCCGCGGCACGGAGAGGCGGAAGGTGAGGAACGCCTCCGCCTGCAGGGCCGACACGCCGATGCGGGGCAGGTCGCGGGCGTTCGGGTAGACGACGAAGCGCGGCTCCCAGATGGGCCGGAACTTGGCGTTGAACCGGTAGAGCGACTCGATCTGGAACCAGTGCGACAGGAAGAGCAGCACCGCGCGCCAGGCACGCAGCACCGGGCCCGCGCCGAGCCGTTCGCCGCGGGCCAGCGCCGACCTGAACATGGCGAAGTTCAGCGACACCTGGGTGACGCCGAGCGCGGGCGCGGCCAGCAGCGTCTTGACGATCAGGAACTCGTTGAGCCCGGGGTCGGCGGCGCGGTCCCTGCGCATGAGGTCGAGCGAGATGCCGCGCGGCCCCCACGGCACGAAGTGCAGCACCGCCTTGAGCTCGCCGTCCTTGTGCGCGGTCGCCACCAGGCAGTCGGGGTCGGACGGGTCGCCGAAACGGCCGAGCGCCATCGAGTAGCCGCGCTCCGTCTGGCTGCCGCGCCAGGCGTCGGCGGCCTTCCTGACCCGCTCGCGCTCGTCGTCGGACAGGTCGGCGGCGCGCCGCACCCGGCAGGTGTAGCCGGCCCGCTCGGTCCTGTTGACCATCTGCCGCACGTTGCGCATGGCGCGGCCCTCCAGTGTGAACCCGGACACCTCGACGACGGCCTCGTCGCCGATCTCCAAGGCGGACATGCCGGCCTCGCGCGTCCAGACCTCGCCTGCCGTCTCGCCGCAGCCGATGACGGCGGGCACCCAGGCGTGGCGCCTGGCCTCCGCCATGAACGTCCTGATCGCGGCGGGCCAGGCCTCCCTGTCGCCGATGGGGTCGCCGCTCGCCAGCATGACGCCGGAGACGACGCGGTAGGCGACGGCCGCCTTGCCGGACGGCGAGAAGACGACGCTCTTGTCGCGGCGCAGCGCGAAGTAGCCGAGCGAGTCGCGGGAGCCGTGCCTGCCGAGCAGGTCGCGCAGGCGGCGCTCGTCGTCCTCGGTGAGCACCGCGGCCGGGCGCTCGGGACGCAGCAGCAGGTAGAGCGTGGTGACGGCGGTGAGCGTGCCGAGCGCGACCAGGGAGAAGTAGACCAGGTCGGAGACGTGCTCCGACGTGAAGGTCACGGGCCCCTCGATGCCGGCCAGGCCGAGCACGACGTGTTCCAGCCGGGCCTGCACGCCGGGGTGCCCGGCGACGGCGGCGGGCCGCCCGCTGACGATGAGGTAGCCGAGCCCGAGGTCGAGCGCGCCGAGGACGAGCAGGTTGCCCAGCGCCCGCCAGCGGGTGCGCGGGTCGGACAGCGCGTAGAACTCGCCCCTCGCGACCACGAGCGCGGCGAGGACGACGAGACAGATCACGACGGTCACCACGTGCAGGTGGAGGGCGCCCATGACGGCGTTGACCGGCAGCAGCACGACGACGGCCCGCCAGGCGCGCACCTTCCTGCGGCGCAGCCCGTGCGCGATCATCACCAGCGCGATGCCGACCACGAGGGACGTGGCCCTGGCCACCGTGGTGACGATGCCCGGCAGCAGGCCGTACCACTCGGCCATGCGCGTGTGGCCGACGCCGGGCACGACGGCCTTGACGATGTCGAGCAGCCCGACCGCCAGGGAGGCGTGTCCGGCGACGGCGGGCACCCAGGGGCGTGACAGTTTCACGACTCCATTGAAGGCGCACCGGGTTAATCTCGTTGTTAACTCCTGGCTTATGACCTGCGCGGTATCCCTGCTGGATGGGACTCACCTCGATGGGGCTGCAACTCGCCGCGGCCGTGCTGGCGCTCGCGGCGTTCGCCGGGGCCGTCTGGGCCTGGCCGCGACTGGCCGGGCGGGGCGTGCCGCCGGTGCTGGGCAGGGTGGGCGTGCTCGCCGCCTGCCAGGTGCTCACGCTGGTGGCGCTGGGGCTCGCGGTCAACACGTACTACGGCTTCTACGGATCCTGGGCCGACCTCCTGGGCACCGACACGGGCACGGCGCAGATCGTCATGGCCGGGGCGGGGGCGGGGCTGCGGGTGCTGGACAGCCGGCCCGTGGCGGGCGGGCGCGTCGAGCAGGTGGTGATGCCGGGGCCGTCCACGGGGCTGAGCGAGGAGGCGTACGTCTTCCTGCCGTCGGCCTACTTCAAGGACAGGCAGGCGCGTTTCCCCGCGATCCTCGCGCTCACCGGCTACCCCGGCGACCCGCGCAACCTGATGACCCGCATGGACCTTCCCGGGCGCCTGGCCAAGGCCGTGGCGCAGCGGCAGGTGAAGCCGGCGATCCTCGTCATGATGCGGCCGAGCGTGGTGCTGCCGCGCGACACCGAGTGCGTGGACGTGCCGGGCGGGCCGCAGGTGCAGACGTACTTCGCGCAGGACGTCAAGCGGGACGTGACCGCGCACTACCGGGTGGCCCCGGGCAGGGAGTCGTGGGGCATCCTGGGCGGCTCCACGGGCGGCTACTGCGCGCTCAAGCTGGCCATGAGCCACTCGGACGCGTTCTCCGTGGCCGTCTCGCTCTCCGGGTACTTCAAGACGATCATCGACGGCACGACCGGCGACCTGTTCCGCGGCGACAAGGCGCTGGAGCAGCGCAACGACCTGATGTGGCGGCTGGCGAACCTGCCCGCGCCCCCGGTGAAGGTGCTGGTGACCAGCAGCAGGAAGGGGGAGAGCGACTACGCGGCGACGGAGAGGTTCCTGGCGGCGGTCAGGCCGCCGATGCAGGCGTCGTCGCTGATCCTGCCGAGCGGGGGCCACAACTTCAACACCTGGAACAGGGAGCTGCCGCAGGCGCTGCCGTGGCTGGCGCAGCAGCTCACCGTGCCCGCGTAGCCGTCGCCGCGCCCGCCTGGAGCGTCACCGCACCGCGCCGTGCGGCCGTCACCGCGCCCGCCTGGGGGGTTCTGGGGTGTGGCGGAGCAGCCGCAGGGCCTTCTCCTTCTCGAAGTCGAGCGCCCTGCGGGGCGCCTGGATGCGGCCGATGCGCACCCCCAGGTCGCGGACGGCCGCCGCGACGGCGGGCTCGCTCAGCACGCGCAGCGCGAACGCCAGCTCGGCGGGGGAGACGTCGAACCGCTTCTCCAGCTCCACCGCCTGCGCCACGGCCGCCAGCTCCTCCTGGCCGAACCTGCGGTGCGCCCCCTGCTCCCTGACGGGCGGCAGCAGCCCCAGGGCCTCCCGGTACCGGAGCATGCGCGGGGACATGCCGAGCCGCTTGGCCGCTTCCGTGATACGCATTCTTACATTCTTACGTCAGTTTGGCGCGCCTCAGGATGCGTCCGCTCGACCGCGCCGCCTAAACTCGTCGGGACAACCATCGTGACGCGAGGGGAACCCAGATGGACTTCAAGGTCGCCGACCTTTCACTTGCCGAGTTCGGCCGCAAGGAGATCCGGCTCGCCGAGCACGAGATGCCCGGCCTGATGGCCATTCGCAAGGAGTACGCGGCCTCCCAGCCCCTCCGCGGCGCGAAGATCATGGGCTCGCTGCACATGACGATCCAGACGGCCGTCCTCATCGAGACGCTCGTCGCGCTCGGCGCCGAGGTCCGCTGGGTCAGCTGCAACATCTTCTCCACCCAGGACCACGCCGCCGCCGCGGTCGTCGTCGGCCCCGACGGCACGACCGACGCCCCCAGGGGCGTCCCGGTGTTCGCCTGGAAGGGCGAGACGCTGGAGGAGTACTGGTGGTGCACCGAGCAGGCGCTCACCTGGCCCGGCGGTGACGGCCCGAACATGATCCTCGACGACGGCGGCGACGCCACGCTCCTCGTCCACAAGGGCGCCGAGTACGAGCGCGCCGGCGCGGTCCCCGCGGCCGGCGAGGACGACCCGGAGGAGTGGCACGTCATCATCGACCTGCTCACCCGCACGGTCGGCGCCGACAAGAAGTGGACGAAGATCGCCGAGCAGATCAAGGGCGTCACCGAGGAGACGACCACCGGCGTGCACCGCCTGTACGAGATGCACAAGAACGGCCAGCTCCTCTTCCCGGCGATCAACGTCAACGACTCGGTCACCAAGTCGAAGTTCGACAACAAGTACGGCTGCCGCCACTCCGTGATCGACGGCCTCAACCGCGCCACCGACGTGCTCATCGGCGGCAAGGTCGCCGTGGTCTGCGGCTACGGCGACGTCGGCAAGGGCTGCGCCGACGCGCTGCGCGGCCAGGGCGCCCGCGTCATCGTCACCGAGATCGACCCGATCTGCGCCCTTCAGGCCGCGATGGACGGCTTCCAGGTCACCACGCTCGACGAGGTCGTCGGCATCGCCGACATCTTCGTCACCGCCACGGGCAACTTCAACATCATCACCGCTGAGCACATGGCGAGGATGAAGCACCAGGCGATCGTGTCGAACATCGGCCACTTCGACAACGAGATCGACATGGCGGGCCTGGCCAAGCTGCCCGGCATCGAGAAGCGCAACATCAAGCCGCAGGTCGACGAGTGGGTCTTCGCCGACGGCCACTCCATCATCGTGCTGGCCGAGGGCCGCCTGATGAACCTCGGCTGCGCCACCGGCCACCCGAGCTTCGTGATGTCCAACTCGTTCACCAACCAGGTCATCGCGCAGATCGAGCTGTTCACCAAGACCTCCGAGTACCCGATCGGCGTCTACACGCTGCCCAAGCACCTCGACGAGAAGGTGGCCCGCCTGCACCTCGACGCCCTGGGCGTCAAGCTCACCGAGCTGACCAAGGAGCAGGCCGCCTACATCGGCGTCCACGTCGAGGGGCCGTACAAGTCCGACCACTACCGCTACTGATCGCGGCACCCGTCCGCCACTGAACCACGCTGCGCCCGGGCCGCCACCTCGGCGGCCCGGGCGCAGCCATCCCTCCGGTTGGGGCTCGCATGGAACTTTGGGAGAGCGGCGAGCGGCACGTCTCCTGGGCCGCCAGGTCGATGCCGGTGCTGACGGCCATCGGCGAACGGTTCGCCCTGGAGCGCCCGTTCGACGGGCTCACCATCGCGGCCTGCCTGCACGTCACCGCCGAGACGGCCGTACTCATGGGCGCGCTCAAGGCCGGAGGCGCCACGATCGCGCTGGCCGCGTCCAACCCGCTGTCCACCCAGGACGACGTGGCGGCGGCGCTGCGCGAGTACGGCGTGGCCGTGCACGCCCGCGCCGGGGTCGACCGCGCCACCTACTACCGGCACATCCACCAGGCGCTCGACGTCGAGCCCGACCTCGTGCTCGACGACGGCTGCGACCTGGTCAACATCCTGCACACCGAGCGCACCGACCTGCTCGGCCGGGTCGGCGGCGGCTGTGAGGAGACCACCACCGGGATCATCAGGCTGCGGCAGATGGCGGCCGAGGGCGCGCTCAGGTTCCCGGTGGTGGCGGTGAACGACACCCGTACGAAGCGGATGTTCGACAACAGGTACGGCACCGGGCAGTCCACGCTCGACGGCATCATGCGGGCCACCAACACGATGCTGGCGGGCCGTACGGTGGTGGTGGCCGGGTTCGGCTACTGCGGGCGCGGCGTGGCCGAGCGGGCCAAGGGGCTCGGCGCGCGGGTCATCGTGACGGAGATCGACGCCGTGAAGGCGCTCGACGCGACCCTGCAGGGTTACGAGGTGCGGCCGATGGCGCAGGCGGCTCCGTCGGGCGACCTGTTCGTCACCGTGACGGGCAACCGCGACGTCATCACCGCCGAGCACCTCGCGGTCATGAAGGACGGCGCGATCCTGGCCAACGCCGGGCACTTCGACGTCGAGATCGACGTGCGGGCGCTGGACGAGCTGGCCTCGGAGGTGCACAGGGGCGTGCGGCCCAACACCGACGAGTACGTCATGCCCGACGGCCGCAGGCTGCTGCTCCTGGCGGAGGGGCGGCTGGTCAACCTGACGGCGGCCGAGGGGCATCCGGCGGCGGTCATGGACATGTCGTTCTCCGCGCAGGCGCTGGCCGTGGCCTGGCTGGCGCGGGAGCGGTCCGGTCTGGAGCCCGGCGTGTACGACGTGCCCGAGCACATCGACCACGAGGTGGCCGGGCTGAAGCTGGCCGCCACGGGCATCTCCATCGACGTGCTGACGGAGGAGCAGGAGGACTACCTGCACTCCTGGCGGGTCGGCTCGTAGAACAGGCGGCCTCACGGAAGGCCCGCCGGAAGGGCCGGGCGGAAGGGGGCTCCTGCCGCAGGGCGGCCCCTGCGCGGGGTGGTCAGCTCTTCGCCTGCATCTCCTGCATGCGGCGGATCTCGGCCGCCTGGGTCACGCTGACGTCGGTCGCCAGTTCCTCGATCTTGACGTGCGAGCCCTTGAGCAGCACCTGCTCCGACATCGTGATCGCGCCCTCGTGATGTCTGATCATGAGCTGCAGGAACAGCCTGTCGAACTCCTCGCCCTGGGCCGCCTTCAGCGCCTCCATCTGCTCGGGCGTCGCCATGCCGGGCATGCCCTCGTGCCCGGCGTGGTGGTCGGGCACCGCCTGGTCCTGCCCACGCAGCCAGGTCGTCATGTACTGGATCTCGGGCCCCTGGGCCGCCTTGATCCGGTCGGCCAGGGTCTTGAGCTGCGCGGACGCCGCCCGGCTCGGGGCGAGGACGGCCATGTCGAGCGCCTGACGGTGATGGACGATCATGTCCTGGACGTAGGTGATGTCGGCGGCGTTCGCCGTGGGCCCCGGCACGGCGGTGGCGGCCTCGCCCGGTGACAGCGTCCGCGCCTGCTCGCCGGGCCGGCCCGGCGCGAGGACCGGGGCCGTCGAGTCGGCCCGGGGCGGCTGCGCCGCCCCCGAACTGCAGCCCGCGAGGGCTAACACCGTGCCCGTGACGGCGATGAGCGCGGCTCGCACCCGGCCTCCCTGACTGTCGCGGTGGAGAATGCGCACTCTAGGACAGAAGGTTGATCATTAAAAGAGGATGAATCGAAATAAAATTTGACATGTTGCACGCTGGCGGGACACGTCGGGATGAAGCACGATGTGGTCAATTTATGCCCCCTTTATAGGAGGTTTCACCCGGTGTTAACCCCCCGCAGGGTCCTCACGCTCCTCGCGGCCTTCGTGGCCGCCGCCGGAGTGACGCTCCCCGCCCAGGCCGCCGACATCCCGGCCCCCGGCGAGATCGTCATGAGCCCCAACATCAGCCACGTCGCGAACGTCCCCAAGCCCGAGGCGCTCGCCGACATCCACACCGACATGGCCTTCCAGGGCGACTACGCCTACGTCGGCAACTACTACGGCTTCTCCATCTACGACATCAAGAACCCGCGCAAGACCTCCCTGGTCAGCTCCGTCGTCTGCCCCGGCGGCCAGATGGACATGTCGGTGTACGGGAACCTGCTGTTCGGGTCGGTCGACTCCTCGCGCAACGACGACTCGTGCAACAGCCACTCCCAGACGGCGGCCGAGAAGTCCTCGTGGGAGGGCATCCGCATCTTCGACGTCTCCGACAAGTCCGCGCCGAAGTACATCAAGTCGGTCGAGACGAACTGCGGCTCCCACACCAACACCCTCATCCCCGACAAGACCGGCGAGAACGTCTACCTGTACATCTCGTCGTACGGGCCGAGCGACAACTACCCGGACTGCCAGAAGCCCCACGACCTGATCTCGATCGTCAAGGTGCCGCTGAACAACCCGACGGCGGCCAGCGTCATCGCGACGCCCGTCCTGTTCCCCGCGGAAGACGGCGGCGGCTACGGCGGTGTGAAGCTGCCGTACCCGTACGGCAAGTCGGAGACGACCGGCTGCCACGACATCACCGCGTACCCGGAGAAGGACATCGCCGCCGGCGCCTGCATGGGTGACGGCATCCTCCTGGACATCTCCGACCGCGAGCACCCGAAGGTGACGGCGACCGTCCGCGACCTGGAGAACTTCGCCTTCTGGCACTCGGCCACGTTCAACAACGACGGCACGAAGGTCGTCTTCACCGACGAGCTGGGCGGCGGCACCCGCGCCACCTGCAACGAGGCCATCGGCGCGAACAAGGGCGCCAACGCCTACTACGACATCGCCGGCGGCCAGCTGGTGCGCAAGGGCTACTTCAAGATCGGGCGGCACCAGGCCGACAGCGAGAACTGCGTCGCCCACAACGGCTCGCTGATCCCGGTCAAGGGCCGCGACATCATGGTCCAGGCGTGGTACCAGGGCGGCATCTCGGTCGTGGACTTCACCGACTCGGCCCACCCGCAGGAGATCGCGTTCTTCGAGCGCGGCCCCGACAACACCGCCCCGCCCCTCGACGGCGGCTTCTGGTCGGCGTACTACTACAACGGCTACATCTACGGCTCCGACTTCAACCTCGGGCTGGACGTCCTCAAGCTCAACGACCCCCGGACGAACCAGGCCAACAGCGTGAAGATGGACCTGCTCAACGCGCAGACCCAGGGCTCGTACCCGGAGCACGGCAGGGGCGTGCCCGGCGGGCAGTGACCCCGTGCCGCCGGGTTCCTTCCACCGGGAGCCCGGCGGCCGCCGCTCCGCCGGGGGCGGCGGAAGCCACGAGCGCCCGCCGCGGTGACCCGCTCACTGCGGCGGGACGAACCCGCCAGGGGTGGCCGCCGGCGGCTCAGGCAACCGGCCGCCCGCCGGCCGCCCCTGGCCGTGATAAGGCTGCGGCTGCGTGGGCCCCGCCTGCGGCTGCGTGGGCCCCGCCTGCGGCTGCGTGGGCCCCGCCTGCGGCTGCGTGGGCCACGCCTGCGGCGGCGGGCCCGGCTCGGCGTACGGGCCAGACGGACCGTACGGCGCCCGCGTGGACTGCACGGAGTGCGGCGGGTAGGCGGGCGCCGGTGCGGAGCCCGCGTAGGGGGCCCGGGCCGAGCCCCGGGCCAGGCGGGCCTCCTCGCGCCTGCGCCGCTCCGCCAGGACGGCGCTCAGGTACGCGTGCGGCGGCACCCCGGCCGGCGGCGCCGGCGAGACGTACGCCGCCACCTGCGTCGCGATGCGCACCCCCATCTCGTGCTGGACCCGCGGCGACAGGTCGTGCCAGCGCGTCAGGTACTGCCTGGCCGCGGCCACGACCTCCTCGGGCAACTGGGACAGCTCCAGCGTGGCCGCCCACCCGGCGAGCGGCGGCGGCATGAGGACGACCTGCCCGCCGTCGCTCGGCAGCCGCTCGGAGATCACGATCGTCCCGGAGAAGATGTCGCCGAGCCGCTTGCCCCGCTGCGACACCAGCGACGAGATCAGCGCGGGCGCGCCGGAGAACATCCAGAACTCCATCACCCCGGCCAGCCCGCGGAACAGCGCCTGCCGGAAGCGCTCGGGGCTGCCGTCGTCGCCGACCACCCGCAGGCCCATCGCCAGCTTGCCGAGGCTGCGGCCCCGCGTCAGCGTCTCGAAGAGCACGGGGTAGCCGACGAGCACCAGCACCACGAGCACGATCATGACCGCGCCGGAGAACGCCGTGTCGGAGATCGCGGAGAACGCCCCGAGCAGCATGTACGCCGCGATGAGGATGGTGAACTGCACCACCATGTCGATGATGATGGCCACGGCCCTGGACGGCATCTGGGCGATGCGCACCTCGACGACGACCGCGTCCCCCGTCACAACCTCTGACATATGTGGAGCCTAACGGCAATGCCCGGGTGATCGAGCGGCCACAATGGTCGGGTGGACATCGACGCGTTCGTCACGGCGCACCGCCCGGCCTGGGACCGGCTCGACCACCTGGTGAAGAACCGCTCGTCCCTCACGGGCGCGGAGGTGGACGAACTGGTCGAGCTGTACCAGAGGGTGTCCACGCATCTGTCGATCGTGCGGTCGTCGTCGGCCGACGCGATGCTGGCGGGCCGGCTCTCCGCGCTCGTCGCCAGGGCCAGGTCCGCCGTCACCGGGGCCCACACGCCCGCCTGGCGGGAGTTCACGCGGTTCTTCACCGTGTCGTTCCCGGTGGTGGCCTACCGGGCGCGCTGGTGGTGGCTGGCCACCGCGCTGGCGTTCCTGGCGGTGTCCTGGGCGCTCGGCGCGTGGGTCGCGGGCGACCCACGGGTGCAGGCGTCCATCGCGTCGCCCGACGAGATCGCCCAGCTCGTCGACCACGACTTCGCCGACTACTACTCCGAGAACCCGGCCGCGTCCTTCGCCAGCCGGGTGTGGGTCAACAACGCCTGGGTGTCGGCGCAGGTCATCATCTACGCCATCTTCCTCGGCATCCCGATCCCGCTCGTGCTCTACTCGAACGCCGCCAACGTCGGCATCTCCGGCGGGCTCATGGCGTCCAGGGGCAAGCTGGACATCTTCTTCGGCCTCATCACCCCGCACGGCCTGCTGGAGCTGACCGCCGTCTTCCTGGCGGCCGCCGTGGGCATGCGCCTCGGCTGGACGGTCATCGACCCAGGGCCGCGCCGCCGCCTCGACGCGCTCGCCGAGCAGGGGCGGGCCGTCATCGCCGTGGCGCTCGGGCTCGTCGCCGTGCTGTTCGTGTCCGGCCTGCTGGAGGCGTTCGTGACGCCGTCCGGGCTGCCCACGGCGGTGCGGGTCGGCATCGGCGTGCTCGCCGAGGCCGCCTTCCTCGCGTACGTGATCGTCTTCGGGCGGCGCGCGCTGCGCCAGGACGAGACCGGCGACGTCGAACGGGCACCCGACGTCGCCCCCACCGCCTGACCGCCACCGTCCCTTTGACAGTCGGCCCCTTTACAGGCGGCCCGCCGCCTTCAGCGCGAGGTAGGCGTCGGCCAGCGCCGGCGCTATGTCGTCGGGCGGCGCGTCCACGACCTCGACGCCGTGCCGCCGCAGCCTGGCCGTGATGCGCCGGCGTTCCAGCCGCGCGTGCTCGGCCGCCGCCGCGTCGTACACCTCCTCGGCGGAGCCGCGCGCCGCCGCCATGGCCGCCAGCCGAGGGTCGGAGATGCCGGCCACCAGCACCAGGTGCCGCGAGGACAACTGGGGGAGCACCGGCATGAGCCCCTCGTCCAGCGCCGCGCCGTTCAGGTCGGTGAGCAGCACCACCAGGCACCGCCGCCTGGCCCGCGACAGGACGGCCGCCACCATGCCCTGCGCGTCGGCCTCGACGAGCTCCGCCTCGATCGGCGCCATGGCGTTCACCATCGACGGCAGCAGCTCCGTGCGCGACGCGCCGCTCACCCAGGCGCGTACCGACCTGTCGTAGGCGAGGAAGTCCACCTGGTCCCCGGCGCGGGCGGCGAGCGCGGCCAGCAGCAGCGCCGCGTCCATCGACCAGTCGAGCCGCGGCCAGCCCGGCACCGCGCGCGCCGCCGAAGGCGGGGCGGAGCTGGGCAGCAGCCCGCCGCCCTGCGCGACCGCCCCGGCCAGCGGCACCGGCGCGTCGCCCACGCGGCCCGCCGACGTGCGTCCCGTGTCGAGCACGATGAGCACCCGGCGGTCACGCTCGGGACGCCAGGTGCGCACCACCACGTCATGCCGGCGCGCCGTGGCCCGCCAGTCGATGGAGCGCACGTCGTCGCCCACCACGTACTCGCGCAGCGAGTCGAACTCGGTGCCCTGGCCGCGTACCAGGGCCGGGTGCTGGCCCTCCAGCTCGCGCAGCCTGGTCAGCCTGGACGGCAGGTGCTTGCGCGACAGGAACGGCGGCAGCACCCGCACCGACCACGGCGCCCGGTGCGTGCCCTGGCGGGCGGCCAGGCCCAGCGGGCCGACAGAACGCACCGTCACCGCCACCGACGACCGGTCGCCGCGCCGGGTCGGCTCCAGCGTCACGACCACCTTGCGGCGCTCGCCGGCCGGCACGTCCAGCGGGATCAGGCGGGGGCCCGCCCCCGCGGAGGGCGGCCAGGCGTCCCTGAGCACGCCCCGCACCCGCCGGCCGCCCGGATTCTCCACGATCAGCTCGACCGAGGCCCGCCCGCCCAGCCGGACGAGCGTGTCGCCCGACCGGTGGAAGCGCAGCGGCCGCACCGCCCCCGCGAACACCAGGTCCACGACGATCGCGGCGGCCAGCAGCAGGCACACGCCGGCCACCGCCGCGCCGGGCACGGGCGCGAGCAGCACGACCACGATCCCGAGCGCCGCGACGAGCCCGGCGCGTCCCGTCAGAGCCATCAGCGCGGGACCGGGACCGACGCCAGGATGCCGTCGAGCAGGCCGTCGGAGGTCGCGCCCTCCAGCTCCGCCTCGGGGCGCAGCTGCACCCGGTGCCGCAGCGCCGGCCTGGCCAGCGCCTTCACGTCGTCGGGCGTCACGTACGGCCGCCCCGACAGCCACGCCCACGCCCGCGAGGCCGCCAGCAGGGCCGTCGCGCCGCGCGGTGACACGCCGAGCTGGAGCGACGGCGACATCCTGGTGGCCCTGGCCACGTCCACGATGTAGCCGAGCACCTCGGGCGCGACGTGCACCCGCGACACCGCCTCACGGCCGGCCGCCAGGTCGTCGGCCGTGGCCACGGCCTTGACCTCCGACAGGTCGCGCGGGTCGAAGCCCCTGGCGTGCCGCTCCAGCACCGCGATCTCGTGCTCGCGCGGCGGCAGCGGCACGGTCAGCTTGAGCAGGAACCGGTCGAGCTGCGCCTCCGGCAGCTGGTACGTGCCCTCGTACTCGACGGGGTTCTGCGTCGCGCACACCACGAACGGGTCGGGCAGCGCCCTGGCAGAGCCCTCGACGCTGACCTGCCGCTCCTCCATCGCCTCCAGCAGCGCCGCCTGCGTCTTCGGCGGCGTCCTGTTGATCTCGTCGGCGAGCAGCAGGTTGGTGAAGACGGGCCCCTCGCGGAACTCGAACTCGGCGGTCCTCGTGTCGTAGACCAGGGAGCCGGTGACGTCGCCCGGCATGAGGTCGGGCGTGAACTGCACCCGCTTGAAGTCGAGCGACAGGGCCGCCGCCAGCGTGCGCACCATCAGCGTCTTGGCCACGCCCGGCACGCCTTCGAGCAGCACGTGCCCCCTGCACAGCAGCGCGATGACCAGCCCCGTCACCACCGCGTCCTGGCCCACCACGGCCTTGGACACCTCGGCGCGCAGCGCGCCCAGCGCCTCTCTCGCGGCGTCGGCCGAGCCGGTGACGCGGAAAGTCTCCTCAGAGTTCACTGACCTGCCTTTCGATGAAGTCCAAGTATCGGGCCAGGGCGACGAGCCCGGCGTCGTCGCCGGGCGGCGGGCCGTACAGCGCGGAGCCGACCTGGTGCGGGTCCTGCCCCGTGCGTGCCGCCAGCGCCGCGACGACCTCGTGCCCGCCCGCGCCCGGGGCGAGGCCGAGCCTCGGCGTGAGCCTGTCGATCGTGCCCGCCCGCAGCGCGCCCGCCGCCCGCTCCCTGGCCCGCCTGGCCCGGTAGAGCCGCCCGCGGCCCTCGACGGTCTCGGCCGCGCGCACGACGACGGGCAGCCGTTCCGCGACCACCGGCCCGAGACGCCTGCCCCGCCAGAACGCCACCAGCGCCACCGACAGGCAGCCCATGAGCACGGCCCACCCGACCCCGGCCGGCATCAGGTCGTACATCGACTCGCCACGCGTGCCGGGCAGCTCGCCGACGGGAGGCGTCTGGGGGCGCACCAGCCAGGTCACGGGCTTGCCGGTGCCGATGAGGTTCAGCGCGAGCGCCGCGTTGCCGTCCTCGGCCAGGCGCTGGTTCGTCATGAACGAGCCGCTGCCGACCACGGTGACCCTGCCGCCGTCGTGCTCGTACGTCACCAGGGCGTGGCCATCGCCCGCCGGGTAGCAGCCGGTGGAGCCGGAAGGGCCGGCGAAGGCGGTGCCGCCGACGTACGCGCTGCCCGCGGCGGCGACGCCGGGCAGGTCGCACCTTGGCTCGCGGGAGCGCTCGCGCGGCTGGCCGGGGAGCGGCCGCACGCCGGGGGCGAGCGCCTCCAGGCCGGGGACGGCTCCCACGACGAGCTTGTCGCCGGGGACGGCCGCCAGGCGGAACTCGTTGACGTACACGGTGTCGGTGATCAGCAGCAGCCGGTCGCCGCCCCCTGCGCTGGCCGCCGCCGCCTCGGCGGAGTCGACCCTGTCGACGGTGACGCCGCGGGCGCGCAGCAGCTCGGCGAGCGCCTTCGAGCCGGCGAGCGACGTGTCGTCCGGGTCGAGGTAGCGCGACTCGCGCTGGCCGGGGGCGAGCAGCACGCCGAGCGCGGCGGCCAGCACGATGACGAGCCCGAGCAGCGCGGCCACCCGGCCGGCGCGCCAGGTCGAGCGGAGCGTGGGGGAGACGGAGGCGGACGCGCCGCCCGCCGGCGGCGCCGCGACGGGCCGCAGGTCGGCGCTCACCGCGTGTCCCCTCCCGTCGCGCCGGAGCCGCCCTCGGCGCCCGCGTGGGCGGGGGCGAGGGGCGCGGGCCTTGCCCGGCGCAGGCGCTCGTCGAGGTCGCTCATGCTCAGGTACGCCTCCTGCGTGCCCTCCACCCCGCCGTACGTCACGTCGTCGAAGGAGCGGGCGGCGGCGGCCAGCTCGGCGGCGAACGCGGGCAGCGCCACCCCCGCCTCCGCGGCCAGCTCGTCGGCCGTGCGGCCCGGCATGCCGTCGACGAGGGCGCGTTCCTCCAGGTCGCGGGCGATGGCCCGCAGGCGTTCCCTGACGGCCTCGGACCACCGGCCCTCGGCGGCCAGCCGCTCGGCCGCCGCGCGGTGCTCGGCCGCGGTCAGTGCCCGCTCGCCGAACAGGCCGCCCGCGGCCGGCGCGGCCGCGCGCGACGCCTTGCGCAGCTGCCTGCCGACCAGCACCAGGACTCCCAGGATGATCAGCGTGATGACGACGGCGGCGATGACGCCCCCGGCCGTGCCGCCGCCCGTCGCCCCGTCGAGCAGGTCGCCGAGGAACTGGGTGACGTACCTGTAGAGCCGGTCGAGCCACGACTCCTTCTCGTAGCCCGGCTTGAGCAGCTCCTCCGCGGCCCTGCGCGCGGCGTCGTCCCTGCCGATCGGCGTCACGGCCCCGTCACGACCCGGCGGAGTTGGACGGGTGCCAGAGCTCGTCGGCGGAGCCGTGCACCCAGCCCTGCCGCTGCTGCTCGATCGCGGCCGTCTGCAGCACCAGGTCGAACGCCTCGCTGCGCATGCGCCGGTCGGCGTACAGCAGCCCGGAGACCCCGGCCTCGAACGGGTAGGAGAGCATCGCGCTCAGCATGCCGCCGATCGCGAGCAGCACGGCCGCGACGAGGGCGTTGGCGGCGGAGCCCGCGCCCAGCATGCCGAAGAGCGTGCCCGCGAACGTGAACGGCAGCGCCAGCACGGCCGACACCAGCCCGACGAGCAGCGACGTGAGCAGCAGGATGCCGAGGACGCGCCAGAAGTCGCCGGTGACGAGCCGCCAGGAGCGCCGCATCGCGTCGACGGGGCCCCTGCCCTCCAGGACGACGGCGGGCGCGGCGAACGCGAAGCGCGTCCTGAAGAACAGGATGTACGCGATGTAAAGGAGGACGAAGAGGACGGTCAGGCCGAGGAACGGGCCGACCAGGCCGGACGGCTCGTCGCTGGCGACGGCCGCGGTGACCATCAGGACCAGGATCACCGCGAAGAGGGCCAGCGGGGCGAGCAGGATCAGGCCCGTCAGCGCGACGACGCCGAACAGCGCGGGGATGCGGCCCTTGGTGAGCCGCCACGCCTCACCCGCGGTGATCTTCCCGCCGAAGACGGCGCGGCCCAGGATGCGGGTGATCACCCCGGTCAGCAGCGTGACCACGACGAACGTGACGAGGGACGAGACGCCGGTGCCGCCGTACTGGGAGAGCAGGCCGCTCGCGCTGTAGAGCCGGGACTCGGCGGCCACGGGGTCGCTCAGGACGTCGTCGAGCGAGCCGAACAGGAACGCCTGCCCGACGGCCACGGGCACACTGACCAGCAGGGCGGCGACGGCGGACAGCCCGAGCACGGCCTTCGGGTTGGACCTGATGAGCTTGATGGTGCCGTCGAGGATGTCGCCGAGGCCGAGCGGCCGCAGCGGGATGATGCCGGGGCGCAGCGCGGCCGGCTGCCCCCAGCCGGGGCCCGGCTGCTGCTGGTAGGGCTGCTGATGAGGCTGCTGGTACCCGTGCTGGTAGGGCTGCTGCGGAGGGTACGGCTGCTGTGGCCCTGGCTGTGTCCCTGCCTGGGGCCCTGGCTGCGGCCCGGGACCCTGCCCGCCGATCTGCCCGCCGATCTGCCCGCCGATCTGGCCACCGCCCGGTGCGGTCCACGGGGAGGCCGGCGGGGCGCTGAAGGGCGGGGGCTGCTCGGCCGACCAGCCTGATGGCGTATCGGGCGTGGGACCCTGACCGTCTGACATATCCCAATCCTGGCATGGTGGTGGGTGCAATGGTGTCACGGAGCCGATTCCCCGGGTCATCTTCGCCGTATTCCACGGCGAATCGGGTCGAGGATCTCATCTGGGGATGGCCGAATGTCGGTCGGTTACCGCAGACTGAGATTGAGGTCGCGGGGGCGAACGTGAAATCCGCCTTTTGCCGGTCGGTGTCCCACACACGGGCCAAGCAAGGGTAACCTTCAGCGATCGTGCGGGTATGTCCCACAATGCGTAGAACGAATGAGGGGCCATGAAAGGTCGCGTGCTGGTCGTCGACGACGACGCCGCTCTCGCCGAGATGCTCGGCATCGTGTTGCGCGGAGAAGGCTTCGAGCCATCGTTCGTGTCCGACGGCGACAAGGCCCTCGACGCGTTCCGGGACACGCGCCCGGACCTTGTCCTGCTCGACCTGATGCTGCCGGGGGCCGACGGCATCGACGTGGCGCGCAGGATCAGGGCTGAGTCGGGGGTCCCGATCGTGATGCTCACCGCCAAGAGCGACACGATCGACGTCGTGCTCGGGCTCGAGTCCGGGGCCGACGACTACATCGTCAAGCCGTTCAAGCCGAAGGAACTGGTGGCCAGGGTGCGCGCGCGGCTGCGCCGCACCGACGAGCCCACCCCCGAGATCCTCCAGATCGGCGACATCACCATCGACGTGGCGGGCCACTCGGTCAAGCGCGGCGAGGAGACCATCAACCTCACCCCGCTGGAGTTCGACCTGCTCGTCGCGCTGGCCCGCAAGCCGCGCCAGGTGTTCACCCGCGAGGTCCTGCTGGAGCAGGTCTGGGGCTACCGCCACGCCGCCGACACCCGCCTGGTCAACGTGCACGTCCAGCGGCTGCGCGCGAAGATCGAGAAGGACCCCGAGCACCCCGAGATCGTCGTGACGGTGCGCGGCGTCGGCTACAAGGCCGGCCCCGCGTAACCAGCCGCGCTCCCCGCCATGCCCCCGACCAAGAACGCCCGCGCCCGCCGGCGCACGCTCCGCCAGATCCTGGGCGGCGTCCGCCGGCGGGTGCGCCGTGCGGCGGGCGGGGCGCGCAGCGTCTGGCGGCGCTCGCTCCAGCTCCAGGTCGTCACCAGCACGCTGGTGATCTCCGTGACCGTGGTCGTGGTGCTCGGCGCGTTCCTGTTCGACCAGATCAACCGCTCCGTGCTGGAGAGCAGCAGGCAGTCGTCCGTCAGCGAGGCGTTCGCCGACCGCCTGCAGATCGAGGACGCGCTCACGCCGAAGTCCGACGACCAGAGCAAGCCCTCCGACGCGGGCGGCGCGCCGTCGGGCAACCCGCTCGACGACGTGATGGACACCGTCACCGGCTCCGGCGAGGACGGCTCCAAGAAGCGCTACGACGTGCTCATACTCAACCCCGCGGTGCCCGGCCAGTCGCGGGCCTCTGGCAACGTCGTGCCCGAGAACATCCCGCTCACCCTGCGGCTGAACCTGCAGCGCAACGGCAAGACCGTCGCCTACATCGACCGGGTCAGGTTCCCCGGGCAGAGCCTGCCGAGGCTGACGTTCGTGGTGGGCGGCCTGGTGCACGAGCCCGTCACCGGCCAGACGTACCAGATCTACCACCTCTTCCCGCTGGACGAGGAAGAGCAGCTCCTGTCCAACGTCAGGCTCGCCATCGTCGTGGTGGGCCTCGGGCTCGTCCTGCTGCTCGCCGCCATCGCGTACCTGGTGACGCGGCAGGTCGTCACCCCCGTGCGGCTCGCCCGCCAGGCCGCCGAGCGCCTGGCCGCCGGCAAGCTCGACGAACGGCTCAAGGTGCGCGGCGAGGACGACCTCGCCAGGCTCGCGAACTCGTTCAACGAGATGGCCGCCAACCTCGCGCTCAAGATCCACCAGCTGGAGGAGCTGTCGCAGGTCCAGCGCCAGTTCGTCTCCGACGTCTCCCACGAGCTGCGCACGCCGCTCACCACCGTGCGCATGGCCGCCGACCTGCTGTACGACGCCCGCGAGGACTTCGACCCCATGGCCGCCAGGTCGGCCGAGCTCATGCAGGCCCAGCTCGAACGCTTCGAGTCGATGCTCGCCGACCTGTTGGAGATCAGCCGCTACGACGCCGGAGCCGCCACCCTCGACCTCGACCCCGTCGACGTCCGCGACGTGGTGCTGCGCGCCATCGCCGACTCCGAGGCGCTGGCCGAGCGGCACGCCACCCGCTTCGAGCTCAGGCTGCCGAACGAGCCGTGCATGGCCGAGATCGACAACCGCCGGGTCGAGCGCATCCTGCGCAACCTGCTCTTCAACGCCATCGAGCACGGCGAGGGCCGCGACATCGTGGTCACCGTCGGCGCCGACAGGGACGCCGTGGCCGTCGCCGTGCGCGACCACGGCATCGGGCTGAAGACGGGCGAGGAGACCATGGTGTTCGACCGGTTCTGGCGGGCCGACCCGTCCAGGGCCAGAACCATCGGCGGCACCGGCCTCGGCCTCGCCATCTCCCGCGAGGACGCCACCCTGCACGGCGGCTGGCTCCAGGCGTGGGGCCAGCCCGGCGAGGGCTCCCAGTTCAGGCTCACGCTGCCGCGCGTCGCCGGCGCCGACCTGAAGGGCTCGCCGCTGCCGCTGGTGCCGCCCGAGATCGAGATGCGGCGCACCTGGCGCGGTCACATGACGCCCGTGCTGCTGCCCGCCACGGGGGACGGAGCCGGGCATGACGAGGGCTAGGCGGCTCGGCGTCCGCCTCGCCGTGGCCGCGGCCGTCGCCTGCGCCGGGTCGGGCTGCGCGGTGATCCCCGTGGGCGGCCCGTCCATCGTCAACGACGCCGGAGGCGGCGACCCGCTGAGCAAGCCGTTCCAGCGCATGATCGCCACGCCGCCCCAGCCCACCTGGGACGCCGAGCAGGTCGTCAGGGGCCTGCAGGCCGCCATGGCGGCGTACGACGACGACCCCGCCACCCTGCCGCTGTACCTCACGCCCGAGGCCAGGGCCGCCTGGAAGCCCACCGGCACGGTCACCGTGATCGACGACGCCTTCCAGGTGACGTACGCCGACGACCGCGAGGCCGACGCCGGCGAGGAGCGGAAGGTCAGCATCAAGGCCCGCCAGATCGCCACGATCGGCGACGACGACGCCTACGTGCCCTCGCCCGGCCCCGCCCCCGAGAAGGACTTCACACTGGTCAAGACCGACAAGGGCTACCGGGTCGACAAGCTGCCCGACGGGCTGCTGCTCACCAGCTCCGACGTCGCCCGCGCCTACCGCGGCACGAACCTGTACTACCTCAACGGCGTCAGCCAGGACCGCCTCGTCGTCGACCGGGTCTGGCTGCGCGTCAGGCCCACCGAGAGCTTCGCCAGAACCATCGTCGAACGCCTGCTCAAGGAGCCCAGCGCCGGGCTGCGCGGCGCCGTCACCACCGGCTTCCCGCCCGGCACCAAGGTCGACTCGGTGCGCGTCGGCGAGGAGGACCGCGTCGTCATCAGCCTGTCCGGCCCGCTCTACCTGACCAAGCCCGACGCCCTGATGGCCCAGCTCAAGCTGAGCCTCAACAAGAACGGCATGGCCATCGGCCGCACCATCGAGGTGCAGGTGAACGGCGAGCCGTTCGCCTCCGCCGACCGTGACCTCGACCAGGGCTGGACCGACAACGGCGGCAACACGCCGTTCTACACCGACAGGGAAGGCGCGCTGCACGTCCTGACCGACGACGGCTCCGGGGTCACCGTGCCCGGCGCCGCCGGGCAGCCGAACCCCGGCTTCCGCTACTTCGCCCTGGCCAAGCAGACCAGCGGGCTCGTCGCCGCCATGACCTCCACCGGCATCTCCATCACCACGCTCACCCAGGAGGGCCGCTGGCAGCAGGTGATCCAGGGCGACCCCGACAAGCTCACCCCGCCCACCTGGCACCGCGACGGCTCCCTGTGGACGTACGACCGCAAGAACGGCGTCGTCCTGCGCTACGACCCGCAGTCGGGGCGCGGCCCCGAGCGCGTCGCCGCCCCCAAGCTCCAGGGCCTGGACGTCACCCAGCTCAGGATCGCCAGGGACGGCGTCAGGGTCGCGGTGATGACGGGCAGGAACACCGTCCAGGTCGGCGCGCTGACCGGGGGAGCGGCGGGCTACATGCTGGCCAACTTCCACCTCCTGACCACGGTGGAGGTGGGCGGCGAGATCCTCGACATCGCGTGGGGCGACGGGGAGCACGTGCTCGTCCTCGTCAAGAGCAAGGCGGGCCAGAGCCTCAGGGAGATCAACGTCGGCGACGGCGAGACCGTGCAGCTCCCGCTGAAGGACAAGCTGACCTACCTGGCGGCGCTGGGCGAGCGCATCCTCGCCGCGGCCGACACCGACAAGGGCACCCAGATCCTGGAGCTCAACCAGGACCACCAGAGCTGGACCGCCAGACTGGAGGCCACCCGCCCCCTCTTCCCCCTCAGCTGAACCCGCCCCTCGGCCCTCTCGTACGCCTCGCCGGGGTCCCGGTTCCCCCGAGCCGCCGCCCAGTTCCTCCTGAGGGCCGTCCCGTCCGCCTGCCGCGCCCGGCCTGCTGCTCCTGACGGCTCCTGGGACGGACTGTCGGTGCGGCCCGGCATCCTGGGCGGCGTGCTGAGCGGAGTGCTGGATCTTCTGCTGCCCCAGTCCTGTGCCGGGTGCGGCGGCGCGGGGGCGGGCCTGTGCGAGGGCTGCCTGGGAGCCATGGCCGCCACCCCGGCCGCGCGCACGCCCCGGCCCCGCCCTGCCGGGCTGCCCGAGTGCTGGGCGGCGGCATCGTACGAAGGGGGCGTGCGCCGGGCCGTGGTCGCGTACAAGGAGCGGGGAGCAACCGCGCTGGCCGGAGCGCTCGGCACGCTCCTCGCCTACGCCGTGCTCACCGCCGTCACCCGCACGGGTCTCGCGGGCGGAGCGCTCACCCTGGTGCCCGTCCCGAGCGCGCGGCGCAGCCTGCGCTCGCGCGGCCACGACCCGGTCGGCAGGCTCGCGACCCTGGCCGCACGAGACCTGCGGGCCCTCGGCCTGCCCGCCGGCGTCTGGCCCGCGCTGGGGCAGTCCCGCCGGGTGGCCGACCAGGCGGGCCTGAGCCGCGCCCAGCGGGCCGCGAACCTCGACGGGGCACTCCGCCTCTCCCCGGCCGCGAGAACCCGTCC
The DNA here is from genome assembly GCF_900109355.1 of Nonomuraea pusilla. Taxonomy (GTDB): domain Bacteria; phylum Actinomycetota; class Actinomycetes; order Streptosporangiales; family Streptosporangiaceae; genus Nonomuraea; species Nonomuraea pusilla. The sequence continues at coordinate 129,422 of NZ_FOBF01000017.1, read as the reverse complement.
AGCGGGCCCTGTGCTCGTCGTGGACGACATCGTCACCACCGGCGCCACCCTCGCCGAGGCGGCGAGGGCGCTGCGCGCGGCGGGAACCGACGTCGCGCTCGCCGTCACCGTGGCCGCGACACGCCGAAGATCTTGAAAAGCATTACGGTGACCTTCTGTCGACGACACGCCCCTCCGATGCTCGCAGGAACGTCCCGTGCCCGTCCGCTGGGACACGCGGCGCCGCTGCTCAGGGGCCGGTAACGGGCCGACCATAATCCGGGCGCAGCGGTTAAACCGGGGGCCAACGAAGATCACCCACCCACCGGAAAATCACGGAAAGTGATCCTTCCGGCGGCCGTGCGGCTGACATTCGCCCTGGATGCGGATAGCGTTCTGACATGGCACCCGTTCGGGTCCGTGGTTGCGCAGGGTCGGGGTCCCCGGCTCTGCTAGCCGATGCCAGCCGCAGGCAAAACGGTCCACGTAAGGCGACTCTTTGTCGACCGATCACGGTGCGGCTTAGGGGTAAGTCCTGCCTTCCCGAGGGTCCAGATGTCCCTCGTCAGAAGAGAAGGGCAGTAGTGGCGACAGAGCTGCGAAACCCTCAGCAGGCGGATGTGGGGTCGAAGACCAGGTCGGCCGGGCGGGTGCCGTTCAGAGTCCCGGTGACGACGTCCCGGAAGCGGGTAGCGGTGACAGAAAGGCGGACAGACAACCCCATCCGGGAGGAACGTCATCTGGCGCTCTTGCTCAGTCGTTAGACGAAGGGGGGCTGTTGCATGGACATCATCGTCAAGGGCCGGCACACAGGTGTGAGTGATCGGTTCCGTGACCACGTGACGACCAAGCTGGCCAGAATCGAACGTCTCGACAACAAACTCATCCGAGTCGACGTGGAGGTCTCCAAGGAACGCAACCCGCGGCTCGCCGACCAGCGCGAACGCGTCGAGCTGACCATCCACTCCCGTGGGCCCGCCATCCGCGCGGAAGCGTCGGCCGACGACCGCTTCGCAGCCCTCGACCTCGCCCTCGACAAGCTGGAGGGCCGCCTCAGGCGCCTGGCGGACCGGCGCAAGGTCCACCACGGCAACCACTGCCCGCCCTCGGTGGCGGAGCTCACCGCGACGCTCCCCGACCTCGCCGACATCTCGCCGCAGCCGGCGAAGGTCGTCCCCGAGCGCGCCGAGGCCGAGCAGGACGAGGACGAACTGCCGAGCGACAGGCTCTACGACGACATCGTCCCGATCGAGATGGACGGCGAGGGTCCGCTCATCGTGCGAGAGAAGTTCCACAGGGCGGAACCCATGACCATCGACCAGGCCCTTCTCGAGATGGAACTGGTCGGACACGACTTCTATCTGTTCCGTGACAAGGAGAGCGGGCTCCCGAGCGTGGTCTACGCCAGACGCGGGTACAACTACGGCGTGTTGCGGCTCATAGAGCCCTGATCGCGCGACAAAGATCTTCTCGACCACCCGCGAACCGCGGCACCCGTGCCATCATGGCGGTCCAACGGCTCTGGCCCCCCGACGAGGAGGAGACGTGAGCGAGCTCAGTCAGGTTCAGATGAGCGAGCGAAGCGAGGGAAAGGCAGTCGCGCGGCGGACCGAGGAGGCCCCGTGACCGAGTCCGGCGAGGCCCGTCCGTCCGCGGGCGAGCCGATCCGCGTGCTGATCGTGGACGACCACGAGCTGATCAGGCGGAGCCTCGCGCTGGCGCTGGCCGCGGAGCCCGACATCGAGGTGGTCGGTGAGGCGAGCGACGGGCAGGAGGCGGTCGAACTGGCGGACCGCCTCATGCCCGACGTCGCGCTCATGGACGTCCGCATGCCGCGGCAGGACGGCATCGAGGCCACCAAGAGCATCAGGGCCTCGGTCCCCAGCACCCGCATCATCATGCTGACGGTGAGCGACGAGGAGGAGGACCTCTTCGAGGCCATCAAGGCCGGCGCCACCGGCTACCTGCTGAAGGACGTCCAGATCAACGACGTCCCGGCGGCGGTGCGCGGCGTCCACGAAGGCCAGTCGTTAATCAACCCGGCCATGGCGGCCAAACTCATCAGCGAGTTCGCCACCATGAGCCGCAAGGAGGCCGAGCGGCCACCCCAGCTGCCGGTGCCCCGCCTGACCGACCGTGAGATGGAAGTGCTCCGGCTGGTCGCCAAGGGGATGAACAACCGCGAGATCGCCAAGCAGCTGTTCATCTCCGAGAACACCGTGAAGAACCACGTCCGGAACATCCTGGACAAACTCCAGCTCCACTCCCGCATGGAAGCGGTGGTCTACGCCGTACGGGAGCGCATGCTGGAGATCACCTGACCTTCCCTCCCGCCCGGCGCCCCGGCGCCGGGCCCCTCACCTCCCACCCGAAGACACCGCTGACGCCACCCCCGGCACAGCCTTCGTCCGAACGCCGCCGACGCCGCCCCCGGCACGGCCTCCGTCCGAACGCCGCTGACGCCGCCCCTGACGCGGCCTTCGTCCGAACGCCGCCAGCCTGGCTCCCCGCCGCCTCGAAGCGGCCGCGCCCGCCTCCTATGAAAGGCAGGAACGGACTTCCTGGAGCACTGGGAGCCGAGCCCGCCTCCCCGAGACCGGGATCGGGCTTCCTGGAGCACTGGGAGCCGAGCCGCCTCCGCGGGACCCGGAACGGCGCTGGGCCCGCCTTCGGCCCTCTCAAGGCCCCGGCCAGGCCTCCGCCCCGGCCCACCTCCCTCGCCGCCGCGGAGCGGTGCCGGCTCATCTCCGCACTGGCCTTTGGTCCACCTCGGGCACTCCCGTGGGGACACCCGGCCCGTCTCCGCACTGGCGCTTGGTGCACCTCGGGCATCCCCGTCGCTTGGTGCACCTCGGGCATCCCCGTGCGGTGCCCGGTGCGTCTCCGTGCCGGGGCTTCGTCGACGTCCGTCACCAGCGGGGGGGCGTCGGCCCGTCTCCGTGCCGGCGCTTGGTGCGCCTCGGTCATCCCGCGTGGCACGGTTCTGCGCAGGCCTCTCGGCCGCTCCGACGTCTCGGGGTGCCCGTCCGCCTTCTGCTCGTCCAGGAGCCGCTGACGCGGCCTTCCGCCGCCCGAGGGTGCCCGGACGGGCTGCCCGGCCTCTCGGAGGCGCTGGGGCGCCTTGTGGGCCGGGCCGTCCGGAGCGGAGCTCGGACCTGTCGTGGTGACGGAGCCCTTCACGTCGGCGGGGCGGACGGGGGCGGCCGCCGTGGGTCAGGTGGGGCGGGTCGGGGTGGAGAGGAGGGGGGCGAGGGTTTCCGGGGTGGTGTGTTCGACCCGGACGGAGTCGCAGCCCACCCACCGGGCCGCTGACCACAGGGCGTCGTGCAGGGCTCCCGCCCACTTGGCGGGCGACAGGCCGGGTTCGAGGCTGAGGCGTCGGATGACGAGCGTGCCGCCCTCGCGGGCCGGGTCGGCGCGGCCGATGAGGCGGCCGCCGGCCAGCACCGGCATGGTGAAGTAGCCGTGGACGCGCTTGTGCTTGGGCACGTACAGCTCCAGCTGGTACGCGAAGCCGAACACGCGCTGGGTGCGCCCCCGGTGCCAGATCAGGGAGTCGAAGGGCGAGACCAGCGTGGTGCGGTGGCGGCCGCGCGGCTCGGACTCCAGCGCCTCGGGGTGCGCCCAGGCGGTGGCCGGGCCCTTCCCTGCGGGCCAGCCGGTGACGGTGACGGGGACGAGCCCCGCCGCGCCGCCGAGCAGCGCCTCGTCGAGCAGGGCGGCGTGGCGGCCCTTGAGCCGCAGGAAGTCGATGAGGTCGCCTCTGGTGGCCACGCCGAGCGAGCGCCCGGCGACGGCGGCCAGCCGGGTGACGCACTCCTCGTCGGACGGCTCCTCGGCCAGCAGCTCGGCGGGCACGGCGCGCTCGGCGAGGTCGTAGACCCGCCGCCAGCCCGATCTGCGGGTGCACACCAGCTCGCCGATGTCGAGCAGCCACTCCAGCCCGATCTTGGAGTCTGACCAGTCCCACCACGGGCCGCCGTTCTTGGCGCCTCCGACGTCGGACGTCATCACCGGGCCCGAGTCGCGTACCTGCTGGAGCAGCTTGTCGACGCCGTCGGGGACGGTGTGCCAGCGGTAGCGGCGCTCGCGGAAGGCCCGCCGTCTGAACGAGTAGAGCGGCCAGTGCTCGACGGGCAGGATGCAGGCGGCGTGGCACCAGTACTCGAAGCTCTTGGCGGGCTCGTGCCAGTAGGCGCGCTCGACCTGGTCGCGCCCCACGGCGCCGAGCCTGGCGTAGGCGACGAGCTCGTGGGAGCGGGCGAGGACGGAGATCGTGTCGAGCTGCACGGCCCCGAGCCTGCGCAGCATGGCGTGCACGCCGCCGCGGCGGGGGCCGGCGCCGAGGAGGCCCTGCGCGCGCAGGATCACCCGGCGCGCCTCATCGGCCGTCAGGTCGGTCATGTGGAGGACTCCCGGCGCGGAGCGGCGTGTCGCGTGATGGTACGGCGGTGCATGCCGGGAAAGATAGCGGCGGGCACCGACAGAAAAGCCGGTGCCCGCCGTTCGAAGCCTCTGTCAGCGGTGATCTTCCGCGCGCATGCCGGCGCGGGGGGCGTCGATCACCACGTCGGTGAAGATATCGAAGACGAGAGCGAGGATGCCGCCCACGACGAACACTCCGGCGCCGATCCAGACGAGGGTCCAGTTGGCGGCGGTGAGCCCGAAGCCGGCCACGACGAATCCGGCGAGCATGATCGTGACGGACAGCCACGAGGACGCCCGCCCGCCATGGCTGCCGAGATTCTCCGTCTGCTCCGACTTCTTCCCCTCAACCATCACTAAATCCTTCCTTTGCCGGATATCCCGCTTTTCGAGCGAGCCGGCGCTCAACCGGCATACCCTCTGCCTTCCACCATTGTCCCAGACCCACCCGGCGGCCTCGCCGCCACGGTGGCTGTGTCTGGTTGCAGAACCGCCTACGATGGCAGACGGGGAAGTTTGTCTCGGCCTCTCCTCCTGGCGGCGCCGCCGGGGTAGACCTGCGAGGAGCTTTACATAAAGTGGCAGCCATTCTCGACAAGATCCTACGTGCCGGCGAAGGCAAGGTTCTGCGCAAGCTCAAGCGGATCGCCGATCAGGTCAACTCCATCGAGGACGACTTCACGAGCCTGTCCGACGCGGAGTTGCGCGCGCTGACGGACGAGTTCAAGCAGCGTCACGCCGACGGCGAGTCGCTGGACGACCTGCTTCCCGAGGCGTTCGCCACGGTGCGCGAGGCCGCCCGGCGCGTGCTCGGCCAGCGTCCGTACGACGTCCAGATCATGGGCGGCGCGAACCTGCACCTGGGCAACATCTCCGAGATGAAGACCGGTGAGGGCAAGACCCTCACCTGTGCGCTGCCCGCGTACCTCAACGCGGTCTCCGGCAAGGGCGTGCACGTCGTCACGGTCAACGACTACCTGGCCAAGCGCGACGCCGACACCATGGGCCGCATCCACCGCTTCCTCGGCCTCGAGGTCGGCGTCATCCTGTCGGGCCAGCAGCCCGACGAGCGCCGCAAGCAGTACGAGGCCGACATCACGTACGGCACGAACAACGAGTTCGGCTTCGACTACCTGCGCGACAACATGGCCTGGACGCTCGACGAGTGCGTCCAGCGCGGCCACAACTTCGCGATCGTCGACGAGGTCGACTCCATCCTCATCGACGAGGCCCGCACGCCGCTGATCATCTCCGGCCCCGGCGAGCAGTCCGGCAAGTGGTACCAGGAGTTCGCCAAGATCGTGCCCCGCCTGCGCAGGGGCGTCGAGGCGAAGAACCCGGGCGAGGAGAGCACCGGCGACTACGTCGTCGACGAGAAGAAGCGCACCGTCGCCATCCTCGAGTCCGGCGTCGCCAAGGTCGAGGACTGGCTCGGCATCGACAACCTCTACAAGCCCGAGCACACCCACCTGGTCGGCTTCCTGAACAACGCCCTGAAGGCCAAGGAGCTGTTCAAGAAGGACAAGGACTACATCGTCGCCGACGGCGAGGTGCTCATCGTCGACGAGTTCACCGGCCGCATCCTGCACGGCCGCCGCTACAACGAGGGCATGCACCAGGCCATCGAGGCCAAGGAGGGCGTGAAGATCAAGGACGAGAACCAGACTCTCGCCACGATCACCCTCCAGAACTACTTCCGCCTCTACAGCAAGCTGTCCGGCATGACCGGCACCGCGGCCACCGAGGCGAACGAGTTCCACCAGACGTACAAGCTGGGCGTGGTGCCCATCCCGACGAACCGGCCGATGATCCGCAAGGACCAGGCCGACGTCGTCTACAAGACCGAGGACGCCAAGTTCGACGCGGTCGTCGAGGACATCAAGGAGCGCTACGAGCGCGGCCAGCCGGTGCTCGTCGGCACCACCTCGGTGGAGAAGTCCGAGCGGCTGTCGAAGGCGCTCAAGCGGCGCGGCGTCCAGCACGAGGTGCTGAACGCGAAGAACCACGCCCGTGAGGCCGCGATCATCGCCGAGGCGGGCCGCAAGGGCGCCGTCACGGTGGCCACCAACATGGCCGGTCGAGGCACCGACATCATGCTCGGCGGAAACTCCGAGTTCCGCGCCGACCAGGAGCTGCGCCAGCGCGGCCTCGACCCGGTCGAGACGCCGGAGGAGTACGAGAAGGCCTACCCCGAGGCGCTGGAGAAGGCCAGGGCCGCGGTCAAGGCGGAGCACGACGAGGTCACCCAGCTCGGCGGCCTGTACGTCCTCGGCACCGAGCGCCACGAGTCGCGCCGCATCGACAACCAGCTGCGCGGCCGTTCCGGCCGTCAGGGCGACCCGGGCGAGTCGCGGTTCTACCTGTCGCTCGGCGACGACCTCATGCGCCTGTTCAACTCGGCCAGGGTCGAGATGATCATGACCAGGCTCAACATCCCCGACGACCAGCCGATCGAGTCCGGCATCGTCTCCAAGGCCATCGCCTCGGCGCAGCACCAGGTCGAGCAGCAGAACTTCGAGATCCGCAAGGAAGTTCTGAAGTACGACGAGGTGATGAACCGCCAGCGCAAGGTCATCTACGCCGAGCGCCGCCGGGTGCTGGAAGGCGCCGACCTGCACGACCAGGTCAGGGGCTTCGTCGGCGACGTGGTCGACGGCTACGTCGACGGCGCCACCTCCGAGGGCTTCGCCGAGGAGTGGGACCTCGACAAGCTGTGGAAGGCGTTCGCCGCGCTGTTCCCGATCAGCGTCACCGTCGAGGACCTCGCCGAGGAGGCCGGCAGCCGCGAGGAGCTGACCGCCGAGCTGATCAAGGAGAAGGTCAGGGCCGACGCGCTGGCCGCCTACGACAGGCGCGAGGCCGAGTTCGGCGCCGAGACCATGCGCGACCTGGAGCGCCGGGTCATCCTGTCGGTGCTCGACCGCAAGTGGCGCGAGCACCTGTACGAGATGGACTACCTGCGCGAGGGCATCGGCATGCGGGCCTACGCGCAGAAGGACCCGCAGATCGAGTACCAGCGCGAGGGCTACGAGATGTTCTCGGCGATGCTGGAGGGCATCAAGGAGGACTCCGTCGGGTTCCTGTTCAACCTCGAGGTCGAGGTGCAGGAGAACCCGATCGTCGAGGAGGAGGACGCCGTCCTCGCCGAGACCCGCTCGATCATCGCGCGCGGCCTGCGCGGCCCCGAGCGGCCGGCGGAGCTGGAGTACACCGCGCCGGGCGAGCAGGGCGACGTCGAGCACACGCGGGTCCGCACCACGCAGGCGGAGCGGGCCGCGTACGGCAACGTCGAGCGGAACGCCCCGTGCCCCTGCGGCTCGGGCAAGAAGTACAAGCGCTGCCACGGCGACCCGAAGAACGCCGCGAGCTGAGACTCGCACCGCCGAAGGCCCCCGCCCCCACCGGGCGCGGGGGCCTTCGCGCGTCCGGTGGGGGGTCGTCGCGCCCGGCGACCGCCGGCCTTCGCGCGTCCGCGGGCGGCTCGCCACGCCCGGCGACCGCCGGCCTTCGCGCGTCCGCGGGCGGGTCGTCGCGCCGGGCGGCCTTCCGCGCGTCCGGGGGCGGGTCAGGCGGTCTCGACGTCGGTGCAGAGCCACTGGACGCCGCGGCGTTCGAGGCGGAGGGCGAGGACGTGGCCGCGGTCGCCGCAGTGGACGAGCAGGCACATCTCGATGGCGCCGTCGTGGGGTTCGGTGACGTGGGGGCGGCCGGCGAAGGGCGGGCGGCGGGCGTCGAGCATGCGGCCGGCGCGGACGAGTTCCTGGTAGGCGCGTTCGGTGAGGCGGTCGGCCACGGTCTCGGGCGGGCGGCGTCCGGCCAGCACCTCCGCGAGGGCCTGTCCGAGGTGGCGCAGGGCGCGCTCGTCGGGGCGGGAGCCGGCGGGCCCCCACACCAGGGCCAAGGGGGTAGACATGTCGCTCTCCGTGCACTCTCGGAGGGAGAAGGAATCGTTATAAGGAGTTTTCGGCCCGCCCGCGATGTACATGGGCCGCCAACTTCCCCGATTCGCTGCCCCTGATCGTCCCGGTGCGTGAGGAAGGTTCCGGCGAGCTGGAGTGCCGCGCCGGGGTTCCGGTCCGTACCGGTGCGGCGTTAGGGGTGGTCAGGTCTCGCCGGAATCGACGTCGGGTTCGGGTTCGCGTCCGGGGGTCATGATGTTCAGCCTGCGGATCAGGAACGTGAACACCGCGTAGTAGACGGCGCCGTACACCACGCCGAGCAGGAGGATGCCGGGCAGGTTCTCGGTGTTGGCCTTGCTCGCGTTCAGGAGCATGTCGAGCAGGCCGGCGGAGAAGCCGAAGCCGAGCTGGCCGCCGATGAGCGTGGTCAGCGCCATCGCGAGCCCGGTCAGCAGGGCGTGCGCCACCAGCAGCACGGGCGCCACGAAGATGAACGCGAACTCGATCGGCTCGGTGATGCCGGTGACGAACGAGGCCAGCCCGGCGGAGAGCATGATGCCGCCGACGGCGGCGCGCCGGTGGGGCGGCGCGGCGCGCCACATGGCGAGCGCGGCGGCGGGCAGGGCGAACATCATGATCGGGAAGAATCCGGCCATGAACTGGCCGGAGTGCGCGGCGCCGCCGAAGTAGCAGTTCCAGTCGCCGCCGAGCACGCGTCCGCCGACGTCGCACTGCGGGACGACGTACCAGACGATCGAGTTGACGAAGTGGTGCAGGCCGAACGGGATCAGCAGGCGGTTGATCAGGCCGTAGAGGCCTGTGCCGATGGGGCCGCTGGTGGCCAGGGCCTCGCCGGCGTGCCTGATCCACTCGCCGAGTATGGGCCACAGCCAGCCGATGACCACGCCGATGACGAGCGCGGCGATGGAGGTGATGATGGGCACGAACCTGCGCCCGCCGAAGAACGCCAGCCAGGACGGCAGCTTGATCCGGTGGAAGCGCTGCCACAGCAGGGCGGTGACGAGCCCCATCATGATGCCGCCGAGCACCTTGGTGGGGTTCTGCATGCCGTAGTCGATGATCTCCTTGACGCCCTGGCCGTCGACCTGCCTGATGACGACGGTGTCCCTGATGGAGGAGCCGAAGAACATGACCTTGGTGACCCGGTCGAAGACCAGGTAGCCGACGACGGCGGCGAGCGCCGTGGAGCCGTCGGACTTGCGGGCGAAGCCGATGGCGACGCCGACGGCGAACAGCAGCGGCAGGTTCTCCAGCAGGGCGCTCCCGGCCGCGGCGAGCACCTCGGCGACCTGGTTCATCCAGTGGAGGCCCGCGACGTCGGCCAGGCCGCCCGGTTCGGCCCCGTTGGAGCCCAGCATGTCGGGCTGGCCGAAGCGCACCAGCAGCGCGGCGGCGGGCAGCGCGGCGATGGGCAGCATGAGCGAGCGGCCGAGCCGCTGGAGGACGGTCATCAGGCGCGCGAACGGCGAGGGCCGGGCGGCGGCGGTGGTGTCGTTCACCGGGCACTCCTCCGGGGGGTGCGGGAGTCAGCCCCTTCTGACGGGCATTTCCAGGATGGTGCGCAGCTGGTAGCGGTCGGCGCGGTAGGTGGACACGCCGAGCTCGGCGCAGGCGCCGCCGGAGAAGGACCTGCGCTGGAGGAGCAGCACGGCGCCGCCGCGCGGCAGCTTGAGCAGGTCGGCGTCGCTGGGGTCGGCGATGCCGCCGTCGATGGTCAGCTCGCCGGCGTCCATGACGAGGCCGTAGCGGGTCTCCAGGAGCTCGTACAGCGACCGGTCGGTGAGCTCGAAGTCGGCGAGGTCGGGGGCGAGCTTGACCGGGATGTGCGCCCGTTCGATGGACAGGGGCTCGCCGTCGGCGGTGCGCAGGCGCTCGATGAAGTGGACCTCCTCGCCCGGCTGGATGCCCAGCTCCTTGGCGAGGTGGGCGCTGGCGCGCACGATGCGCCTGTCGAGGTCGCGCGAGCCGGGCACCATGCCCCTGGCGCGCATGTCGTCGGTGAAGGAGGTGAGCTGGAGCGCCAGCTCGATCTTGGGGCGGGCGACGAACGTGCCCTTGCCGGGGACGCGGTGCAGGCGGCCTTCGGATACGAGGTGGTCGACGGCCTGCCGCACGGTCATGCGGGACAGGCCGAACCGCTGGCACAGCTCGCGCTCGGACGGGATGGCCGCGCCGATGCTGAGCTCGTTGCTGTCGATGAGGTCCAGCAGGATCTCGCGGAGCTGGAAGTACTTGGGCACCGGGCTGTCGGGATCGATGTGCGCCACGGATCCTCCCCTCGATCTGACCTGGGCAATGGGCTATGGTTCGTACTGGTCTAGTCCGGACTAGACCACACGTCGCGAATTACGGTCAAGTCTGAAGCGTACTGATTTGAGGGATGAGCCCGAGATGACCACCAAGATGCGCAGCGAGATCGCCGAGCAGCCGGCCGCGCTGCGGGCCACGCTGGACTCCCTTCTCCCCAGGATCGGCGAGGTGAAGGCGGTGGGGGAGCAGAGCCGTCAGCTGCTGTTCATCGCGCGTGGCACCTCCGACAACGCAGCAGTCTACGGCCGCTACCTCGTCGAGTCGCACGCCGGACGGCTCTCCGCGCTGGCGGCCCCGTCCATCGCGACGACCTACAGGCGCAGGCTCGACCTCGACGGCGTGCTCGCGGTCGCCATCTCCCAGTCGGGACGCACCGAGGAGATCGTGGAGACCCTGGCCTGGGCCAAGGACTGCGGCGCCAGGACCGTCGGCATCACCAACGGCGGCCCCGACAGCCCCCTCGCCCAGGCGGCCGACGTCGCGCTGTGCACGCTGGCGGGCGAGGAGAAGGCCGTGCCCGCCACCAAGACGTACACGACGCAGCTCGCGGCGCTGGCCGTGCTCGCGCTCGGCCTCGGCGCCGACGTGGACCAGGACGACCTGCGGCGGGTCCCCGACGCGGTGGAGAAGCTGATCGCCGAGCCCGGCGACCTCGACGCGGTGGTCGAGGGCCTGCTCGACAAGCCCGGCGTCGTCGTCTCCGGACGCGGCCTGGCCTTCTCCACGGCCCTGGAGACCGCGCTCAAGCTCAAGGAGGCGTGCTACCTGCACGCCATGGGCCTGTCGTACGCCGACCTGCTGCACGGGCCGATCGCCGTCGTCGACGCCGACACGCCGGCGCTGCTCGTCGCCGCGGAGAACAGCCCCACCCTGTCCGGTACGGTCGCGCTGGCCGAGCGCGTCGTGGCCGCGGGGGCGGCGGCGTACACGATCGGCGGCGGCACCGCGCTCGCCCAGGCCGGCACGGCCGCGCTGAACGGCCCCGACCTGCCCGAGTGGGTCGCCCCGATGGGCCTGATCGTGCCCGGCCAGCTCCTCACCGAGGCGCTGGCCCGCAGGCTCGGCATCGACCCCGACTCCCCGCGTGGCCTGAACAAGGTCACGCAGACGGACTGATCGCACGGTGTCGTCTAGCCTGATCGCGCGGCGCGGACGAGGGAGGACCAGATGGCGGCGGACGTGAACGGGCTGATCGCGGCACTCGGCGGGCCCTGCAACATCATCGAGATCGAGCCTTGCATCACGAGGCTGCGCACCGAGGTGCGCGACGCGTCCAAGGTGGACCAGGCGGCGCTGCGCGCGGCGGGCGCGCACGGCGTGATGGCCGCGGGCAACGTGGTGCAGGTCGTCGTCGGCCCGGAGGCCGACACCATCGCCAGCGACATCGAGGATGTCATCGGCTAGGGCCGGAGCCATGACGACTGTCCTCGCCCCGGTCGAGGGGGACGCCGTGGGGCTGTCCGCCGTGCCCGACCCGGTGTTCTCCGCCGGCATGGTGGGCCCGGGGACGGCGATCGACCCCCTGCGGGGGCCCGGCGTGGCCGTGGCCCCCATCGCGGGGACGATCGTGAAGCTGCACCCGCACGCGTACGTGATCGTGGGCGAGGACGGCAAAGGCGTCCTCGTGCACCTCGGCGTCGACACGGTGCAGCTCAAGGGCAGGGGCTTCCGGCTGCTCGCGGCGGAGGGCGAGAGGGTCGCGGCGGGCCGGCCGGTGGTGGCGTGGGACTCCGCCCTCGTCGAGGCGGGCGGGCGCTCGCCGCTGTGCGCGGTGGTGGCGCTCGACGCGGCGCCGGGCGTGGTGACGGCCGTCGCCGAGGGCGCCGTACGGGCCGGGGACGAGCTGTTTCGCTGGGAATAGTCTCCCTGCGGGGGACGGCACAATAAGCAGGCCTTGTTTCGGGTAGGACCGCCGGTCTGGACCGGCGTGGAAGGAGGAGCTCATGGGTGAGCGGAAGGTCACCGTGGCCGCGGAGGTGGGGCTGCACGCCCGCCCGGCGGCGACGTTCGTGAAACGGGCGATGCAGGCCCCGATGGACATCTCCGTGGGCAAGGTGCACGGTGGCTCGCCGGTCAACGGGAAGAGCATTCTCGCGATCCTGGCGCTCGACGTCCGGCAGGGTGAGACGATCGTGATCAGTGCCGATGGCGAGGGCTCGGAAGAGATCCTCGACGAGCTGGCGACCATCGCCGGAACGCCATGAGGTTGCGGGGGGTGGGGGTCAGCCCTGGCATCGGGCAGGGCCCCGTCTACGTGATGTCCGTCTCCGTGCCCGAACCCCCCGCGGGCGCCACCTACACCGGTGATGCGGAACGGGAGAAGGAGCGCGCACTGGCCGCGCTCACGCAGGTCGCGGGCGAGCTGGAGGCCCGCGGCCACCAGGCGGGCGGCGAGGCCGAGTCGATTCTCAAGGCCCAGGCGCTGATGGCCGAGGACCCCGGGCTGGTCGTCCGGGTCAAGACCCTGATCGACAGGGGCCTGGCCGCCCCCAGGGCCGCCTTCGAAGCTTTCACGAAATATCGGGACGTGCTGAGCGGCGCGGGCGGCTACCTCGGCGAGCGGGCCGCCGACCTCAACGACATCCGCGACCGCGTGATCGCCATCCTCACGGGCCAGCAGATGCCCGGCGTGCCGCGCGTCCCCGACGAGCCGTACGTGGTGGTCGCCACCGACCTCGCGCCCGCCGACACGGCCGTGCTGTCCAAGCGGCACGTCGCGGCGTTCGTCACCGAGGAGGGCGGCCCGACCAGCCACACCGCGATCCTGGCCAGGGCGCTGGGCGTGCCCGCCGTGGTGGCCTGCCGCGGGGCGACCGGCCTCACGCCCGGCCTGCGTGTCGTCGTGGACGGCACGTCGGGCGAGGTGCGGATGGAGTCCGAGGGCGCCGCGCCGGTCACGGCGGGCGTCGCGTACGGGACGCCGCACGGCCCCGGCAGGACCCGTGACGGCCACCCGGTGCCGCTGCTCGCCAACATCGGAGGCCCCGACGAGGTGGAGCGCGCGCTCGCCATGGGCGCCGAGGGCGTCGGGCTGTACCGGACGGAGTTCCTCTACCTGGGCAGGGAGCACCCGCCGTCCAGGGAGGAGCAGGAGCCCGCCTACCGGGCGGTGCTGGACGCGTTCCCTGGGCGCCCGGTCGTCGTGCGGACGCTGGACGCGGGCGCGGACAAGCCGCTGGCGTTCCTGCCGGCGCCCGGCCGCGAGCCGAACCCGGCGCTGGGACGGCGCGGGCTGCGCGCGTACCGCGACTTCCCCGGCGTGATGGAGGAGCAGCTCGCCGCGCTCGGCGCGGTCGTGACGACCGACCTGCAGGTCATGGCGCCCATGGTGGCCACCGCCGAGGAGGCCGCCTGGTTCGCGGCGGCCTGCAGGACCGCCGGCCTGCCGCAGGCGGGGGTGATGGTCGAGATCCCGTCGGCTGCGCTGCGCGCCGAGACCGTGGTCGCCGCTGTCGACTTCGTGTCCATCGGCACCAACGACCTGGCCCAGTACGCGTTCGCGGCCGACCGCGAACTCGGCGCGGTGTCGGGCCTGCTCGACCCGTGGCAGCCCGCGCTGCTCGACCTGGTCTCCATGACGACGGCGGCCGCGGCGGTCGCGGGCAAGCCGTGCGGCGTGTGCGGGGAGGCGGCGGCCGATCCGGCGCTGGCCTGCGTGCTCGTCGGGCTCGGGGCGACGTCGCTGTCGATGGGCAGCGCGGCGCTGCCCGCCGTTCGGGCCGCGCTGGCCGCGCACACGCTGGAGCAGTGCGAGCAGGCGGCGCAGGCCGCGCTCACGCAGGCGACGGCGGAGCAGGCGCGCGCCGCCGCGCGCGCCGACCTGCCAGGACTGGCCCGGCTGGGGCTGTGACGGGCCCCTGAGGGAGGTGGATTTCGCCGTCGGCGCGGCTCCGGGGGGTCCGGGCATGGATACGGTGGTAGGCATGCTTCGACGGATCGGTACGGCAGGCTGCCTCGCGATCGCCCTGACCGCCTGCGGTGGCGGCGCCACCGCGGGCGCGTCGCAGACCGGGGGCGCGCCCCCGGCCGCCACGGGCGCGACCACGGGCACGCCCACGGGGGCGGGCGCGGCGGCGAGCGGCCCGGCCTCGCAGGCCGCCCCGACGCCCGCGCAGAGCTCGCGGCAGAGCCCCAAGGACCCGGTCCGCGCGGCGCTGGCCGGGATGAGCCTGGAGGAGAAGGTCGGGCAGCTGTTCATGCCCGTCCTGTACGGCACGTCGGCCGACACCGTGTCCGGCGAGAACCAGGCCAGGTACGGCGCACAGACCCCGGCCAAGGTCGTGGCGAAGTACCACCTGGGCGGCGTGATCCTGTTCCCGCAGAACATCAAGAGCGCGGCCCAGGTGGTCGGGCTCACGAACGGCCTGCAGCGGGCGGCCGGCGACGTGCCGCTGCTCGTCGGCACCGACCAGGAGAACGGCCTGGTGTCGCGGATGTCGGCCGTCATGACGGCGTTCCCCGGCGCTTCGCAGATCGGCGCGACGAATGACCCGGCGCTGGCGCGGGCCGTGGCGCGGGCCACCGGCGAGGAGCTGCGGGCGCTCGGGGTGAACCTCGACTTCGCCCCGGTCGCCGACGTGAACATCGACCCGCGCAACCCGGTCATCGGCAAGCGCGCGTACGGCGACGACCCCGCCCTGGTGTCGAAGATGGTGGGGGCGGCGGTGAAGGGGTTCGCCGACGCCAAGGTGGCGGCCACGGCCAAGCACTTCCCCGGCCACGGCGACACCCGCATCGACAGCCACAGCGGGCTGCCGGTGATCAAGCACACGAAGGCGCAGTGGGAGCGGCTCGACGCGCCGCCGTTCAGGGCCGCGATCGGCGCCGGGGTCGACGCCGTGATGAGCGCCCACATCGTCTTCCCCAAGCTCGACCCGTCGGGCGACCCGGCGACGCTGTCCAAGCCCATCCTGACCGGGCTGCTGCGCCAGAAGCTCGGCTTCAAGGGCGTGATCTCGACCGACGCGCTCAACATGGAGGGCGTGCGCAAGAAGTACAGCGACGGCGAGGTGGCCGTGCGGGCCGTGCTGGCCGGGGCCGACCTGCTGCTCATGCCGAACGACTTCGGCAAGGCGTACCAGTCGGTGCTGGGCGCGGTGAGGTCGGGGCGCATCTCCCAGCAGCGGCTCGACGAGTCGGTGACCAGGCTGCTCACGCTCAAGCAGGCCAAGGGCCTGCTCGATCGGCGTCCTGTGGCGTCCGCGGAGGAGGCGGCCCGCGTGCTGCGCTCGGCCGAGCACCGCAGGCTGGCCGCCAGGGTGGTGTCCCGCGCGGGCTAGCCCGCGCCGCTGTCAGTGGGTGCCGCGGAGCCCGCTGGCGACGAACATCGCCGCCAGCATGGCGAACAGGAACGCCTGCAGGAACTGGATGAACATCTCGAACGCCGTCATGACGATCGTCATCGCGACGCCGACGACGCCGATGCCCGCCCCCAGCGGCGTCAGCTTCTCGAAGACGAACCAGAAGCCGACGGCGCTGAAGAAGGCCACGATGAGGTGCCCGGCGAACATGTTCGCGAACAGCCGCACGACGTGGGTGAACAGCGACAGCACGAACGTCTCGGCGAGCACGAGCGGGGCGTAGATCGCGTACGCCCAGCCGGGCAGGCCCGGCAGGTGCACGACGCCCCTGAGGTAGCCGAGCAGGCCGTGATGCCTGACGCCGAGGTAGACCTTGACGACGTACACGCCGCCGCCTAGCACGATCGGGAAGGCGACGTGCGCGGCCAGCGGGAACTGGATGAACGGGATGACGCCCATCAGGTTCCAGACCAGCGCGGTCAGGAAGATCGTGAGGAGGAAGCCCATCCACCGGTCGGCGTCGGCGCCGAGGCTGGGCCTGGCGATCTGCTCGCGTACGAACACGTAGGCGTACTCGCCGGCGTTCTGCCAGCCGCGGGGGACGAGCTTCGGCCTGGCGTACGCGGCCCAGCAGACGGCGATGACGACGGCCGCGCCGAGCAGGGCGATCAGCACCGGTTTGGTGAGCCATTCCGGCCCGCCGGGGATGATCGGGGAGAACTGGAAGAGTTCGAGCCCGGGGGCGCGGAACTCGTCGGGGGAGGTGATCAGGATCGTCGTCCGCACGGCGGTCCCTTCTGGTAGCGATCTACGCTGGGGGATCACCTTAACCGGACAAATCGGACAGTCTTAATACAGGGTTATTTCTGGAAATAACGCGATGGAGGGCTGTTTCGAGTAGCGTCCTATCCTAGAACGGGATTCGGAGCAGGAGGTGGCTGTGACCGGCGGGGTGCTGATCGACTGGGGCGGTGTGCTCACCACGGGGCTGTCCGACGCGGTGGCGCAGTGGATCGCGGCCGACAGGATCGACGGCGACCACTACCGCAGGGTCATGCGCGAGCTGGTCGAGCACGCCTACGAGGGCGCGGCCAGGAACGCCGTCCACGCGCTGGAGCGCGGCGAGATCGACGGGGCGACGTTCGAGCGCGAGCTGGCCGCCCGGCTGCTGACCCTGGACGGCGTGCCCCCGGCCGCCGAGGGCCTGCTGGAGCGGATGTTCGCCGGGTTCGAGCGGGTCGAGCCGATGTACGACATGCTGCGCGCCCTGCGCGAGCAGGGCGTCAGGACCTGCCTGCTGTCCAACTCGTGGTCCAACACCTATCCGCGCGACGGCTGGGACGAGGTGTTCGACGCCGTCGTGATCTCCGGCGAGGTCGGCATGCGCAAGCCGGAGCCCGCCATCTTCCTCCACGCGCTCGACCAGGTCGGACTGCCCGGCGAGCGGTGCGTCTTCATCGACGACATGGAGGCCAACGTCACGGCGGCGCGCGGCCTCGGCATCAACGGCATCCACCACCGCGACCCTGACACGACCATCGCCGAACTGGAGTCGCTGCTCAGCCTCACGCTGCGCCGGGCATGATAGAGCCCTTGCACAACGTGAAAGGTACGTCATGCGCGTCTATCTGCCCTGTACGCTGCCGGCCCTGGCCAGGGCGGTCGAGGCGGGCCTGCTCGGCCCGGCCCCGCTGACGGGATACGCGGTCACCCCCGCGCTGACCGAGTGGTACGCCTCGGGAGACACCGAGGAACTGGAGTACGTCGCACTCACCGAGGCGGCCCGCGCCTCGCTGCGGATGCTGGCGGCCGACCGCGCCGACGGCGTCGAGGCGCCGCCGCGCCGCGTCGTGGTGGCCGCCGACGTCCCCGACCGCGCGGTCTCGGCCGTCGCCGACCTCGACGAGCGGGCCAGGGTGCGGCTGGCCGACCCGGTGGCGCTGGCGAAGGTGGCCTCCGTGCACGTCGACGACCTCGACGCGGTGGCCGACGTCGAGGCGGCCGTCGCCGCGCTGCCCGCCGCCGACGGGGGCGACGACGACGCCAGGTTCACCGTCGACGGCGCCGAGGCCCACGAGCTGATGTGGTACGCCACGCAGGAGATCCCCGACCTGCTCGCCTGACGCCGGGCCAGGGCCGTGCGCGGAGGTGGCACATCACCTCGGCGCGCGCCCCGGTCGTTCACCGAAACGTCACCAGGGGCGTCTACTCTGGACGGCGAGATGACGAAGCACATTGTCTGGGACTGGAACGGCACGCTCTTCCACGACATCGACGCCGTGGTCGGAGCCACCAACGAGGTCTTCAAGCCCTACGCGCTGCCCCCGCTCGACGCCGACGGCTTCCGCGCCGTGTACACGCGCCCCATCTGGCTCGCCTACGAGCGCATGCTCGGCAGGCCGCTCGGCGAGGGTGAGTGGGAGCTGCTCGACAACGGTTTCCACGAGCACTACTACAAGCTGAGCGCCCTGTGCGGCCTGGCCGCCGACGCCGAGCACTCGCTCGCCTCCTGGACCGGCACGCAGTCGCTGTGCTCGATGGCGCCGCACGCGCACCTCGTGCCGATCGTCGAGTCGTTCGGCATCACCACCCACTTCTCCAGGGTCGACGGCCTGCTGGGCGGCACGGGCGGTGAGAAGGCGAGCCACATGGCCGCCCACATCGAGGCGCTCGGCGTCGACCCGGCCCAGGTGCTGGTGATCGGCGACAGCGTCGACGACGGCATCGCCGCCCGGCACGTCGGCGCCCGCGCCGTGCTCTACACGGGCGGCATGAGCACCCGGGCGGAGCTGGAGGCCACCGGCATGCCGGTGGTCGACCGGCTCGCCGACGCACTCGACCACGCCTGACCGGAGGCCGCCATCAACCGCCTCGTCCTCTGGAACGTCGATCTCACGCTGGTCGACGTCGCGATCGTCACCAGGGAGGCGTACGCCGAGGCGTTCCGCGCCGTCACCGGCCGCCCCCTGGTCAAGCTGGTGCCCGCGCTGGGCCGCCCCGACTCCGAGGTGGTCTTCGAGACGCTGCTCGTCAACGGCGTGCAGGCCGAGGACGACCACCTGCCCGCGTTCCTCGGCGCGCTGGCCTCGGCCTTCGCCGCCCGGCGGGACCGGCTGTCCGCCGACGGCCGCGTGATGCCCGGGGCGGAGGAGGCGCTCACCTCGGTGGCGAGGCTCGACGGGGTCGTCCAGACGGTGCTCACGGGCACGATCAAGAGCAACGCGGTGCTGAAGCTCAAGGCGTTCGGGCTCGACCGGTTCGTGGACTTCGAGCTGGGCGGCTACGGCGAGGAGGTCTACCCGAAGGCGACCCTGCTCCAGGTGGCCCAGAGCCGGGCGGGGCAGCGGCTGGGCACGCGGTTCACCTCCGCCAACACGGTGGTCGTGGGCGACTCCGCCCGCGACGTCCAGGCCGCCAGGATCGGCGGCGCGGCGATGATCGCTGTGGCGTCGGGCCGCTCGACGGCCGCCGAGCTGCGTGAGGCGGGTGCGGACGTGGTGCTGTCCGACCTGTCCGACACGGCGCAGGTGGTGACGGCCGTGGCGGCCCTGACCTCCCCGGCGGACCGCCGGGCCGGCTGAGCCCCTGCCCGGAGTCCTCGCGTCAGGAGAGGTCGCCGACGGCGTTCAGGAAGCGGGCCGCGATCGGCGCGGCCACGGCCGAACCGGCGCCGGCCCCCTCGGCGATCACCGCGAACGCCAGGTCGCCCCGGTAGCCGATGAACCAGGAGTGCGCGGGCGGCTGGTCGCCGGAGCCGTACTCGGCGGTGCCGGTCTTGCCGGCGGTGCCGGCGGGGAAGCGTACGGCGTGGGCGGTGCCCTCGGTGACGACGGCCGGCATGAGGTCGCGCAGGGCCTTGACCACCGCGGGCTCCAGCGGGCGGAGCCGGATCGGCGGGCCCGGCACCCGGTCGGCGGGGACGACCCTGGGCGGTGTCCACGCGCCCGAGGCGATGGCGGCGGCCACCGACGCCATGTTGAGCGGGCTCGCCAGCACCCTGCCCTGCCCGATGGCGGCGGAGGCGAGGTCGGTGTCGTCCTTCGGCGCCGGGTACTCGGCCCGCACCGCCGGGACGCCCGGCTTGATCTCGGCGCCGAAGCCGAAGCTCTCGGCGACCTGGCCGAGCCTGCCGCCGCTCAGCCTGCGCACGCTCAGGTCGCCGAACGTCGTGTTGCACGAGTGGGCGAACGCGTCCCTGAAGGTGGGCGTGCCGTAGTCCTTGAAGCCGGCGTTGTGGAAGGGGAAGCCGCCGATGTTCTGCTCGGCCGGGCAGGGGACCCGCCGGTCGGGCTCGACGCCGTCGGCGACCAGCGCGGACGCGGTCACCACCTTGAACGTCGAGCCCGGCGGGTACTTGCCGAGCAGCGCCCTGTTGAACCCGCCCGGCCTGTTGACCACGGCCAGCATCTCGCCGGTGGAGGCGCGCAGGGCCACCAGGGAGGCGGGTTCGCGCACGCCGTCGAGCGCGGCGGCTCCCGCGCGGTGCACCCTCAGGTCGATCGTGGTGGGGAACGGCTCGGCGCCGGGGGCGGGGGCGAGGGTCTGGACGCGCCGGTCGCCCTCGTACAGGTCGATGGAGGAGCGGGTGGTGGCGGCGAAGCGGTCGGGGTAGGTCTGCCTGACGCCTTCGACGAGCTGCTGCACCGAGCCGGGCGCGTCGGGGGTGTCGATGCGGGTGCCGTCGGCGGCGAGGACGGGCACGGGGTCGCGCTTGACGGTCGTCACCCGAAGGGACCGGCCGGCGCGCAGTGACGGGTGGACGGCGGCGGGCGTCCAGGCGACCTTCCAGCCGCCGCCGCGTTCGACGAGCCTGAGCCTGCCGCTGTAGGTCCAGTCCCGGGGGCCGGTCAGCTCGGCCACGAAGCTCACGACGCCGCCGTCGTCCGCGGCGGACGCGGGGAGGACGCCGTGGGGCCGCGGGCGACGGAAGGTGGCGCCGGTGAGCTTGAGGTCGCTGCGGAAGCGCCGGTGCAGGCGTTCGAAGTCGGCGGGCGGGTCGGCGACGAGGCCGCGCATCGCCGCGTAGTCCTGCGCGGTCCACGCCGACAGGTACGCGTCGGCGGTCTCCTCGGGGGAGCCCTCGGTGCGCAGGGCCCAGATCACCCCGGCCGCGGCGAGGGCGGGGACCAGGACGACGGCCGACAGCCACGGCCACCTGCGCCGTCGCCGGGGCGGACGCTCCGGCCGAAGGTGTGCGTACATTGTCCCCGTTTGTGGTGCCATGCGGGAGAGGACACCAGACGGCCGCGCCTGGTGTCCAATACTGATATCGGCCGCATAACGATATGAATCTCGATATAGTCGCTGTTCATGGACCTCGTCCGGCATCTGCGCTACTTCATCGTGGTGGCGGAGGAACTCCACTTCGGCAACGCCGCCATCCGCCTCGGCATGGCGCAGCCGCCCCTCAGCCAGCGCATCAAACGCCTGGAGGACGAGCTGGGCGTGCGGCTGTTCGACCGCTCGGCCCGCCAGGTCCGGCTCACCGAGGCGGGGCGGCTGCTCGTCGGCGAGGCCCGCGAGATCGTCGTCAGGGCCGACCGGCTGCGCGACCTCGTGCGCCAGGGCGAGGGCGGCGTGCTCAAGGTGGGGGTGCCGCCCGACCTGGCCGACAGCGTGATCGCCGCCCTGGTCGCGGCCTTCCGCGAGACCAGCCCGGACGTGCGGCTCGCGCCCGCCGAGAGCTGGACCGCCGACCAGGTCACCGCCCTGGCCGACGGCGTCCTCGACGTCGGCCTGGTGCGCCACCCCGTCTCGGCCCCGGGCCTGCGCTTCGGCCGGACACTCGTGCAGCCGTACGGCGTGCTGCTCGCCGAGGACGACCCGCTCGCCGCCGTCGGCGAGGTGCACCTCGCCGACCTCGCGGGGAGGGAGCTGCTCACGCCGCCCAGGGAGGGCGAGCCCGGCCTGTACGCCGAGACGCTGGCCGAGTGCCGCAGGCACGGCTACGTCCCGCGGCAGGTGCACGAGGGCGCCGGGCTCGGCCTGGTGCTCGCGGGGGCCGCCGTGGCGTTCGGTCCCCGCGTGCAGACGCCTGGGCTGGCCTGGCGCCCGCTGCTAGGCTCGCCGATCGCGTGCCGGGTCTCCACGGCCTGGCGGCAGGCGACGGCCGAGGTCGCCGGGTTCTCGGCGCTCGCCGTACGGATCCTGAAGGAGATCGCCGGGATGACGGACGAGGCGGCCGCGCCGACGCGGCGGGTCAGCCGCAGGCCGGGGATGCTGGCATGAGCCCGCACCGACCCGACTTCGCCGCGCTCTTCCACGCCGCCGGCGTCACCGGCTGGATCCACGCCCGCGACCTCGACACCGGCCGCGAGGTCGGCCTCGGGCCCGACGAGCCGCTGCCCACCGCGTCGATGTTCAAGGTGCCGCTGCTGGTGGAGTTCTGCCGCCAGGCCGACGCCGGGCTGCTCGACCCGGCGAGCCGCGTGACCGTGACCGCCGCCGACCGGGTGTCCGGCCCCACCGGCGTGTCCGGCATGCTCGACGACGTCACGATCTCGCTGCGCGACCTGGCGTACCTGATGATCACGGTCAGCGACAACACGGCCGCCGACGTGCTGCTCGCCAGGGTCGGGATGGACGCCGTCAACCGGATGCTCGACGGGTTCGGCCTGCACGTCACCCGGGTGGTGATGAGCGGCCGCGTGATGCTCGGGAGCATGGAGGAGGACGCCGGGCACGGCTGGCCGTTCCTCGACCCCGACGACCTGGCGCGGCTGCGCGTCCTCGACCCGGCCCGCACCAACCGCAGCACGCCCCGCGAGATGGCCACGCTGCTCGGGCTCGTCTGGCACGACCGGGCGGCGGGGGCTGCCTCGTGCGCCTGGATGCGCGGCGTGCTCGGCATGCAGGTCTGGCCGCACCGGCTGGCCTCCGGCTTCCCGTACGACGACGTCGCGGTCAGCGGCAAGACCGGGACGCTGCCGACGCTGCGCGGCGAGGCGGGCGTGGTCGAGTACCCCGACGGCGGCCGGTACGCCGTCGCCGTCTTCACCCGCTCGTACAGCGCGGCGCTGAACCAGCCGAGGGCCGACGCGGTGATCGGCACGGCGGCGCGTATGGCGGTGGACCACCTACGGAGGTAGCAAGTTATGTGGAGGGTCAGGTATGACTTTCCGTTGACCGGCCGACAGGATGGGGCACATGGTTGCTGAAGGTGCGCTTCTCTGGGAACCGACCGAAGAGGTCGTCGCCGCCGCGAAGCTGAGCCGCTACCTGGAGTGGCTCGGCCGCCCGGGGTCCGGCTACGAGGAGGTGTGGCGGTGGTCGGTCGACCACCCCGCCGAGTTCTGGGCGTCGATCTGGGACTACTTCGGCGTGCTCGGGGAGCGCGGTGACGGCCCGGCGCTGTCCGGGGAGATGCCGCGCGCCCGGTGGTTCGAGGGCGGCTCGATCAACTACGCCGAGAACGCCCTGCGCCGCACCGAGGGCACCGCCCTGGTGTTCGTCTCCGAGGACGGCGCCCGCCAGGAGCTGACCTGGGCCGAGCTGCGCGACGAGGTCGCCCGCGTCAGAGCCGGCCTCGTCCGGCTCGGGGTGGGCCGCGGCGACCGGGTGGCCGGCTACCTGCCGAACATCCCGCAGGCGCTGATCGCCTTCCTCGCCACCGCCTCCCTCGGCGCGATCTGGTCGGCGGGCTCACCCGACTTCGGCGTGGCGAGCATCGTCGACAGGTTCCGGCAGATCGAGCCCAAGGTGCTCATCGCCGTCGACGGCTACCGCTACAACGGCAAGAGCTTCGACAGGTCCGCCGCCGTCAACGAGATCGCCGCCGCGCTGCCGTCGCTGCGCGCCACCGTGTGGATCCCGTACCTGGCGGCGGCCGAGGAGGGGCGCCCGCCGCAGGAGGCCGAGCCCGCGCCGACCCACACCCGCGCGCTGCCCGGCGGCGAGGTGATCGGCTGGGAGGGACTGCGCGCCGAGGAGGGGCCGCTGGTCTTCGAACGGGTGCCGTTCGACCACCCGCTGTGGATCCTCTACTCCAGCGGCACCACCGGGCTGCCGAAGCCGATCGTGCACGGGCACGGCGGCGTCGTGCTCGAACACCTCAAGTCGCTCGCCTTCCACCAGGACCTCGGCGAGGGCGATGTGTTCTTCTGGTACACCACCACCGGGTGGATGATGTGGAACTACCTCGTCGGCGCGCTGCTGGTCGGGGCCGTCCCCGTGCTCTACGACGGGTCGGCGGGCTACCCGTCGCCCGCCGCGCTGTGGCGCATCGCCGCCTCCGAGGGCGTCACGTACTTCGGGGTGGGCGCGCCGTACATCCTGGCGTCGATGAAGGCGGGCGTGCGCCCCACCGGGCTGGAGCGGCTGCGCGGCGTCGGCTCGACCGGCTCGCCGCTGCCGCCCGAGGGGTTCGCCTGGGTCGCGTCGGAGCTGCCCGGCGTCCCGCTCGGGTCGTTCTCGGGCGGCACCGACGTCTGCACCGGCTTCGTCGGGGCCACCCTGCTCCACCCGATCCGGGCGGGCGTCATCCCGTGCCGGTCGCTGGGGGCGAAGGTGGAGGCGTACGACCCGACGGGCAAGCCGGTCATCGGGGAGGTGGGCGAGCTGGTGCTCACGCAGCCGATGCCGTCGATGCCGGTCATGTTTTGGAACGACCCGTCGGGCGAGCGGTACTTCGAGAGCTACTTCGACGTCTACCCGGGCGTGTGGCGGCACGGCGACTGGATCAAGATCAACGAGGACGGCAGCTGCGTCATCTACGGCCGCTCCGACTCCACGCTGAACCGCGGCGGCGTCCGCATGGGCACCAGCGAGTTCTACCGGGTGGTCGAGCGGTTCGAGGCCATCGCCGACAGCCTCGTGATCGACACGGGGCGGCTCGGGCAGGAGGGCCGCCTCCTGCTGTACGTCACGCTGGCCGAGGACGCCACCATGACCGAGGAGCTGGAGCGGGAGCTGTGCGCCGCGCTGCGCAAGGAGCTGTCGCCCCGGCACGTCCCCGACGAGATCAGGGCGGTGCCGGGCATCCCGCGGACCCTGTCGGGCAAGAAGCTGGAGGTGCCGGTGCGCAAGATCCTGCTCGGCACGCCGGTGGAGGAGGCGGCCAACCCCGACGCCATGGCGAACCCCGAGGTGCTGCGCCACTTCGCCCCCTGACCGGCCCCGGGGGCCTGGCGGCGTTCATGCGCCCCGCACGTCGGGGCGCATGAACGGGCCCGCCGTCGGAGGCCGGTTCGTCAGAGGCCGAGCAGCGGCAGGCAGGGCTCCAGGCCCTTGATCTCCATGCCCGCCGGCTCCGTCCAGTGCTCGCGTGCCATCCGGAAGCGGCGGTTGATCGCCGGCTCGCCCTTGCGAGCGAACACGCTGACGCCGTCCTCGCGGTAGCCCAGCTTCGACGTGACCCCCAACGACGCCGGGTTGTCCTCGAACGCGCTGGTGACCGCCCACCGGGCGCCCAGCCCGGCGAAGGCGAGGTGGAGCACCGCTCGGCGCATCTCCGTGCCGATGCCCTGGCCCTGGAAGCGGTGGCCCAGCCAGGAACCCGTCGTCACCTCGCGGGTCACCGCGAACTGCTCCGCCGAGACCTCCTGCGCCCCCACGACCCGGCCGTCCACGACCACCACGAAGTCCAGCGTCCAGCTCTCCGGGGTCAGCGCGGCCCACTGGCGGAAGCGGTACTGCACCGTGCTCCTCGCCCGCTCCTCGGGCGTGCCCTCGCTCCAGGGCACGAGGAACGGCATGAAACCCTCCCCGTGGACGCCCTCGGCGGCGCGGTCGGCCAGCTCGTCGAGGTCCTCCAGCGAGGGGAAGCGCAGCTGGAGGCGCGGAGTCGTGACGGACAGCTCGAAGAACGGCCAGTTACGCATACCCGGCATCCTTCCAGCCGGGCGTGCCGGGGCGCGAACGAATTACCCGCCTGCTCACACCCCCTGCGGCAGCCGGAACAGCCGCGACGGGTCGTAGGCGGACTTCACCCTGGCCAGCCGCGCCGCGTTGGCGCCGTAGTAGGCGCCGCGCCAGCCCGCCAGGTCGGGATCGACGTAGTTGACGTACGCGTGGTCGCCCCAGTGCGGGGCCATGGCGGCGTGCGTGGCCCGCAGCCACGTCCTCGACGTGCCCTCCGCGTAGTACTGGACGCTGAACAGCGCCGCCCGGTGCGGGAACGCCGTCTCGGCCCCGCCCACCCGGGCCACCGCGCCGCCCAGCGCGTCGAGCAGCACCGCGTGCCGCCCCTTGCGGCCCACCGCGTCCACCAGCGCCCGCACCCCGCCGCCGCCCAGCTTCCCGTACGCCATGTGCGACTTCGCCGAGAACGTCTCCCTGCCCATGTTCCTGCACTGGGCGAGCGACAGCGACGAGCAGCCCGCCATGATCATCATGGCCCGCTGGTACGGCACCTGCCTGGCGTAGCGCGACGACGGCGCGCCGACCGCCGACACCAGCGGGGCCAGCAGCCGGTCGAGCGCCGCAGGCGCGCCCAGGTACAGGCCGCCCACCTGGACGTCCATGCCGCGGGGACCGTTCGTCAGGTGCAGGGCCGACCACAGCTCGTCCGGGGCCTGCGGCGCCCACGACTGCCAGGCGCGCACCGCGTCGCCCGTCTTCGCCCACGGCCAGTGCAGGAAGAACACCGTGACGTCGCGCGTCGGGTGCGCGCGGAAGGTGAACGACACCGCGACGCCGAAGTTGCCACCGCCGCCGCCCCTGCACGCCCAGTACAGGTCGGCGTTCCGGTCGGCGTCGCAGGCCAGCACCCGGCCGTCGGCCGTCACCACCCGGACCGACTCCAGCGCGTCGCACGTCAGGCCGTACCTCCTGGACACGACGCCGATGCCGCCGCCCAGCGTCAGCCCGGCCACGCCCACCGTCGGACACGAGCCGGCCGGGATGCTCACCCCGCGCCGGGCCAGCCCGTCGTAGACGTCGATGAGGCGGGCGCCGGCGCCCACCGTGGCCCTGCCGTTCGCGTACGCGACCGCGCTCATCCTGGACACGTCGATCACCAGGCCCGTGCCCGTGGACCAGCCCGCGTACGAGTGGCCGCCCGAGCGGGCCGTGACCGGCACCCCGGCCGACCTGACGAACCCGAGGCACGCCGACACGTCCGCCGGGGTCGCGCAGTAGGCGACGGCGGCGGGCCTGATGCCGTCGTAGGCCGGGTTGTACAGGCGGCGGGCGCGGTCGTACCCGGTGTCGGCGGGCAGCACGAGCGTGCCGGAGAGCCGGTCGCGCAGGCGCCCCCAGTCGGGGCCGCGGCGGCGTGGGGCCGACGCCCGGCCGGCCGTCGCTGTGCTCGCCGCTGTGCTCGTCGCTGTGGCCGTCGCGGTGGCGGACAGCGTCAGCGGCGCGAACGCGGCGACGCTGAGGAAGTCGCGGCGGTCCATGGGGTCTCCTCGGCTCCTGGTGATGCGCGTGATCGTGGTGAACCGAAACGTGAGACGCCGGAGACCGGGGTGTGGTTGGTCACGAATGCATCACCCCATGGGGCCTCCGAACCAGGAGAAGTCGCTCGCGGGCGCCAGATGCGGGAAGGCGTCCCCGGCGGAAGCGGGAAACGAGCCCCGGCCGGGATCGGGACCGGGCGCCAGGTGACCGGCGGGGGGCAGGTCGGGGCCGGGATGACCGGTGCGGGGCAGGCCGGGGGAGTACGGGGCCTGCGGCGCCGGCGCGAGGTGCCGTCCCGGGTCGGGCTGCGGCACCGGGGCGGGCTGCGGTACCGGGGCGAGGTGCGGGGCGGGCGCCAGGTGCAGCGGCGGCCGGGGCGCGGGCGACGGCTCCGCGGGCTCGGGACCGGTCGTCACGGGCCGCTCCCCGCCCGCGCCGAAGCCGCCGTCCCGCCGCCCCGACCGGCGGGATGAGCGGGGTTCGGCGGGTGCCGGGCGGGCGTGCTGGCCGCGGGAGGCGGGTGGCTCCAGGCGGGTGAGGCCGCGCAGCGACGGCGGCCTGCGGAAGACGCCGCCCCTGACCAGGCGCAGCGGCGACGCCGCGGGCCGGGGCTCCTCGCCCGTGGTCTGGACGAGCCGTAGCGCCAGCGCCGGGCACATGTCCACGGCCCGCCGCGCCTCCTTGGCCATCCAGCCGGGCATCGTCCTGAACGAGGGGAAGCCGTAGTCGTCCAGGTCCACGAACTCCGGCAGCAGGTGCGCGCACAGCCCGTGGCCCTGGCAGCGGGTCCAGTCCACCTCCAGCCGGTACTCCGGCTCCGGGTCCGGCTCGGGGAGCGGCAGCACCCCGCGCACCGGACGCCCGCACGAGCCGTGCTCCAGGTGCAGCGCGATGTCGGTCTCGAACGCGTCCAGCGCCGACAGCACGAACTTGGCCGTGCCGTCCGGGTGGAAGCAGGCGCCGCGCCGCTCGACCGCCCGCACACAGCGCCGCACCGCGTCGATCGAGCCGGTGCCCTCGGCCAGCGCGCACAGGGCCCGCGCGACGTCAGGCAGCCCGAGCCTGCACGGCCCGCACTGCCCGGCCGACTGGGCCGCCAGGTACGACGCCACCCTGGCCGCCTCCCCGACCGGGCAGGTGGACGACCCGATCGGCACGATGATGCCCGCTCCGAGGCCGCCCCCGGCCTGCTTCATCCCTTCCCGGGAGACGACGGCGGAGCGGGCGGCGTCCGGAGTCAGCCACGCGCCGTGGTAGCCGCCGACCAGCACGCCTTCGCCCACGTCGGCGTCGCACAGGTCCAGGACAGCCGCGAGCGGGGTGCCGCTGGGCGTCTCCACGACCGCGCCCGCCGCCGCGCCGCCGCTCACCGTGAGCAGCACCGTGCCGGGCTCCTTGCTGGTGCCCACCTCGGCGTACCGCTCGGTGCCGAGTTCGGCGAGCAGGGCGAGCTGGGCGAAGGTCTCGGTGTTGGACAGCAGGGTGGGCAGGCCGTCCACGCCGCTCGCGGCGGCCCGCCGCTTCCTGCCGGGCGGCACGGGCTCCTCGCCGTTCACGCCGCGGACGAGCGCGCCGCCCTCGCCGGAGATGAACCGCTCCCGCAGCCCCACCACCCGGATGGCGATGCGGCTCTCTGCGGCGCCCGACACGTTCGCGGCGCGCCGTTCCGCCACCGCGGCCGACACGGACGCCTCGGCCACCTCCCCGGCGACGGTGGCGATCACGACCTCGCGGGCGTGCAGCGCCTCGGCCGCGAGCACGGCGCCGTCCAGCACCAGGTGCGGCGTGCGGACGAGCAGCATCTTGTCCTTGGACGAGGCCGGTTCACCCTCGGCCCCGTTGACCAGCACGACGCTCTCGCGCGCCGCGGCAGCCTCGGCGACGGCCCGCAGCTTGCGCCCGAACGGGAACGCCGCGCCGCCGCGCCCCCGCAGGTCCACCTCGTCGACGCGCGCGATCAGGTCCTGGACGTCGCGCGGCACCGGGACGCCGTGCAGCGTCCTGTGCGCCGGCAGGTCGAGCCGCCTGCAGTGGTCGAGCCCGGCCGTCAACCTGGCCGGCCCCAATCGCAACACCCGCGGCACCTGGTGCGGGATCATCCGGCCTCCCTGAACCTGCGTCTGGCGTCGGCCAGGCTCACCGGTGCGCCGACGCGCTCGCGGGGTTCGGCCGCGGGGGCGGTCACGGCGGGAGCCGGCACCCGCTCCGGCGCGGCGGACGGCCTGCGCAGGGTGGCCACGACGCGGACGAGCAGCGCCGAGGCGACCGCGGCCAGGCAGGCGACGTACGACCAGGCCACCCAGCCGTCCGGCGGGCGGCCGGCGGTGAGCCCGTGCGCGACGACCAGGGGCCAGGCGGCGTACGCGGCGGAGTGCAGCACCCGCCACGTCCACGGCTTGGCCCTGACCGCGAACCGTCCCCTGATCACCCCCGTGACCAGGGCGACGGCCATCAGGCCGAGGCCGAGCACGCCGATGAAGACGTACGCCCCTGCCACCGGCACGATCACGGCCCCCACCGGCACGTGCCCGAGTCCGACCATGAGGAGGATGTGGGTGACCAGATAGGCCATCCCGATGACCGCGGTGGCGCGGTGCGCGAGCTGCGCCCTGACCCGCCAGGCCGGCGTCAGGAAGGCCCGCTCCGTGGTGAGCAGGCCGAGCGCGACCGTGGTGGTCAGCAGCACCAGGGCGAACACGCCCGCGTAGAACTCGAGGAAGCTGACGACCCGGCCGAGGAGCGCGAGACCCCGTTCCGTCCTGGTCAGCGCGAGCGCCGACAGCAGGACGGCGGTGATCGACGCGCACGCTCCCAGCCGGACGTTCCTGGTGTCCAGCGTCGTGGGGGCGTGCCGGGGGTGCCGTCTGTGGAGCATGTGTTTCCCTCCAGGGTCGGGTGAGGGTGCGACTCGGAAGGCGGGTGCCCGTGCGGGTGCCGTCAGCAGCGGCGGCCCTGGTTGATGCAGGAGACGACGAACGACATCAGCCGGTCGGGCATCACGTTGGCGAAGTCGCCGTGGTCGGTGACAGGGTTGTGCTTCTGCTCGGGGAACGCGTCCAGGGCGAAGGAACGGCCCTGTGGCACCGTGTAGGCGAGGATCATGCGCAGTTGCGGTATCGCCCTGGTGCCCTGCGGACACGCGCCGCCCTCGCCGGGGAAGACCACGTGGGTGCGGTGGTTGGCGCTGTCCGTGTTCTGGCCGTCCCAGCAGCTCGGGAAATCCAGGATACGGAGAACCTGGCTACCGCGCGGGCAAAGCGGATATTTGTTACTAGTGATGCGATTGGTAAATCGGGTGCAACTCCATTTCGCATTCGCATTGCCGCCGCCGTTCGTCGCCGCTTTGGCGTCACCGGTGATGAGGCGCAGGAAACGCGGCATGGCGCTCACCTTGGAGACGGGGTTGCCACGGAACTGGAGCACGACCGCGTTGGCGCGCAGGGGGCGGCCGACGTTGCCGTCGGTGTCGCCGGTGTTCGCGTCCACCCGGCGGTCGCGGATGACCGGCCAGAAATAGGTGGATTTGTCGCTCAGGCGGCAGGTGGTTCCGGCCGCGGCGAGGCTCTCGTCCGTCGAGAACGCGTCCGTGGACAGGTTGCCCACGTAGTCGTGCAGGTGGTGGGCGCCGTTGGAGACGCCGGGGGCGACGATGAAGTTGTCCGGGTTGTTGTGGCCGTTGCGGTTCGTCCCGCACTGGGAGACGAACGTGCCGCGCGACCCGCTCCTGCCCGCAGGAAGGTCCAGGCGGCCGGGCGGGATCTGGCGGATGTCGACGAAGTCCTGGGGGAACGGGCCCAGGTCGGCGCACTCCTGGCCGCTCGCGGTGGGAGACGGGGCGGGCGACGGGCTCTGGCCGCCGCCGGGGGGCTGGGTCGGCTCCTGCGCGGGGCCCTCGGTGGGTGGCTCGGTGGGCAGCCCGGTCGGGTCCTGCCGCGGATCCCCGCCGCGGTCCTGCCCGCCGTCCTGGCCCGGGTCCTGGCCCGGGTTCTGGGGTGGGATCTGGGTGGAGTCGCGGGGAGGGGCGGGGGTGGCGGTGCGGGTGCCGCTGCCGCCTCGGCGGCCGAACGGGTCCGCGCTCCGCGTCGGCTCCGGGGACGCGCCCGGGTCCAGCACCGCGGCCCCGCCGTCCCCGCGGTCGCCCTGTCCGCCGTTCCGCTCGCTGTTCTGCCCGCTGTTCTGTCTGCCGGTCTGCGCGTCGTCCTGCCGGTCGCCTCGCGTGGCGTCCTGCCGGTCGAGCCCGGTGTCGTTCTGCCGGTCGCTTCGCGTGCCGTCCTGCCGGCCGAGCCCCGTGTCGTCCTGACGGCCGAACCGGGTGTCGTCGTCACGGCCGAGCCGGGAGCCGTCCTGGCGGCCGTTCTGGTCGCCGTTCCAGCCGTCGCGGTCTCGCTGGTCGGTGGGGCCGAAGCGGTCGGCGTCCTCCTGTCCCGGGGACCGCCCGTCTGGCGCCTGGCGGTTACCGTCGCGGCCGTTGCCGTCCTGGCGGCTCCCGTCCTGCTGGTCGCCGTTCCGGCCGTTCGCGCCCTGGGTGGGACTGGTCTGCCGGCCGTGCGACTCGGACGGGTCGCAGTGGTCGGCCCTGGCCGGCACCACGCCGATCACGGCGGCCGACACCAGGCCGCCCGCCGCCACCGCCAGGGCGGAGACGGCGGCGGTCACGCGTCTGGATCTCATGTCTGTCTCCTGGAATCGACAGGCCCGGCCGGCAGCGCGGCCGGGCGGGCGGGGGAGGGAGGGGAACCGGCGGGGCCGGCCGGCAGTGCGGCCGGGCGGGCGGGGGAGGGCGGTGAATCCGCGGGCCCGGCTGGAAGGGCGGCTGGGTGGGCGGGGGAGGGGCCGGCTGGAAGGGCGGCCGGGGGAGGGGGGGACGGTGGCGGGGGCTCGGGGAGGTCCGCGAACGAGACGAGGCCGGTGGACTCCAGCAGGGCCATGTGCTTCATGACGAAGTTCACTCCTTGCCGGGCGAACTCCCTGATCTCGGCGTTGCGCGTCCCGGCCCGTACGGCCGCCACGACCGTGAAGACCTTGCCGTGCGCGGCGCGCAGCAGGTTCGCGAAGTCGCGGTCGAAGGCCGCGCCCCGTTCCGTGGCGAGCTGGGCCAGCCAGCGCTGCTGGTCGGGGTTCGGCTGGTCGGGGAGGGGCACGCCGAGCCTGCCGGCGACCTGGCGGGTCAGCAGGTCGAGCTTCATGTGGTCCTGCATGAGGATCTTCCCGACCTCTTTGACCCGCGCGGACGCGCCGCGCTCCTGCGCCCATTCGCCGGCGGGCATCTCCCAGAGCCCGGCCTGGCGCACCTTGACGAGCAGGTCGCGGTCGGCCGCGCCGAGCGGTCCCGAGGAGGTCTGGGCCCAGTCGGCGGCCACGGGTGCGGCGCCGGACGGCAGCACCAGCAGGACGGTCACCGCCGCCGCCAGCGCGAAACCGCCGAGTAACAGCACCTCACCGCGCAAAAGCCTGTGCATGGTCCGAGGTACGCGGGTTCACCCGACCCGGTTCATTCATGCCCGGAGATAGTTAGAAATGACTGGAGTTATCGGAGTTGCTGCCACCCTGATAACGAAGGTGTAAAGATGTGCCCCGTGCTAGGTCACCTCGACGGCAGGTTCGAGAGTGCGGATGCCGAGGCGGAGCGTCGCATCGCGGTGCTTTACCAGGAGTTCGGCGGCCCCCTGCTGCGCCACGTACGCAAGTCAACCGGCAACGACCTTCAGT
This sequence comes from Nonomuraea pusilla, assembly GCF_900109355.1. Classification (GTDB taxonomy): domain Bacteria; phylum Actinomycetota; class Actinomycetes; order Streptosporangiales; family Streptosporangiaceae; genus Nonomuraea; species Nonomuraea pusilla. Next base: position 96,442 of record NZ_FOBF01000017.1, on the reverse strand, counting down.
GGGCCGAGGACGTGGTGCAGGAGACGTTGGTCAGGGCCTGGCGTAACTCGGCACGACTGCAATGGGAACCAAGCCTCCTCTGGGCGTGGCTGCTGACAGTGGCCCGCCGCATTGTGATTGATGGGCGTCGGAGAAAGAGCGCGCGGCCGCATGAGGTCGAGCCGCCCGACGTCGACGTGCTGGCCGTGCCCGACGGTTCCGACCGGGCGCTGTCGGCGATGGTCGTGGCGCAGGCGCTGCGCAGCCTGTCCGACGAACACCGCGAAGTCATTGAGCAGACCTACCTTCGAGACCGTACGATAAGTGAGGCGGCGGAGATTCTGGGGATCCCGCCGGGCACGGTGAAGTCCCGGCTCTACTACGGCATCCGGGCGCTCCGTGAGCTGTTGCACGACAGGGGGGTAGCCGGCTGATGCACGACGGGGTGGCCGCGTACGCTCTCGGCGTCCTCGACGACGAGGAGCACGAGCAGTTCGAGCGCCACCTCGAGACGTGCGCCCGGTGCCAGGCCGAGCTCGTCGAGCTGGCCGGGCTTCCCGAACAGCTCGACGAGATCAGGCACGTCCCCTCGGTGTCCGGTGAGGACCCCCGATGACGGTCTCACGTTGACGTTCCTGCCCTTTTCGGGTGGTATCGGTACGGCGAGGTACACACGTCCGGAGAAACCGGAGCCGGGCGATCTGGGGGAGGTGTTCGGTGGGCATCGACGATGATGCGCCCGTACCCCCTCATCGGCGGTCCGGAGGCGACGGCGGCACTCCGCCGGTTCGCCGGGACGGCCGCGCGCCCGGCGCGACGCCGCGCACGGGCGGCCCGGACGACGACGCCCCCCATCCGCGCGCCCGGACGCGCACGCACGACTTCCCGCTGCCGTGGGAACCAAGGGCCTGGCGATGAGAAGCCATGGCGAACCCTCACAAAGGAGTGAGAGCGAGATGCCGCTCGACGAGGCGAAGGACGAGCTGCTGCAGCGAGCCGCGGAACGGTGCGCGGCCGGCAGCGACCATGTGAGCCAGGAAGAGGCTCTGTCCTTCCTCAGGGTCTACTACCGGCACGTGGCGCCGGAAGACCTGCTCGACCGCAACCCCGTCGACGTGTACGGCCCCGCGATGTCGCAGCGCCAGCTCGCCGAGGTCCGCCCCCAGGGCCGCGCCGCGGTCCGCGCCTACACCCCCAACCTGGAGGAGCACGGCTGGGACCCCGGCCACTCCGTCGTCGAGGTCGTGACCGACGACATGCCCTTCCTCGTCGACTCCGTGACGATGGAGCTCGACCGGCACGACATCGGCGTCCACCTGGTGGTCCACCCGCAGATGCGGGTGCGCCGCGACATGACGGGCCACCTGCTCGGCCGCGGCCAGGAGGACGTCACGGGGCAGATGCTCGTCGAGTCGTGGATGCACATCGAGATCGACAGGCAGTCCGACCCCGAGGTGCTGAAGGCGCTGGAGTCGGACCTGCAGCGGGTGCTGTCCGACGTGCGCCACGCGGTCGAGGACTTCAGCAAGATGCGGGCGCTGGCCGTCCACACCGCCGAGGACCTCAGCATGAACCCGCCGCCGCTGGAGCCCGCGGAGGTCGAGGACAGCATCGACCTGCTGCGCTGGCTCGCCGACGGGCACTTCACCTTCCTCGGCTACCGCGAGTACCGCCTGGAGCACACCGACGAGGGCGAGACGCTGCGCTCGGTGGCGGGCGCGGCGCTCGGCATCCTGCGCGACGACAAGGTGGGCTCGGAGAGCTTCTCCGCGCTGCCCGCCGAGGTGCGCGCGAAGGCCCGCGAGAAGCACCTCCTCATCATCACCAAGGCCAACTCCAGGGCCACGGTCCACCGCGCCACCTACCTCGACTACATCGGGGTCAAGCTGTTCTCGCCCGAGGGCGAGGTGATCGGCGAGCGCCGTTTCCTGGGGCTGTTCACCCACGTGGCGTACAACGAGTCGATCTCCAGGATCCCGGTGCTGCGCCGCAAGCTGGCCGCGGTCATGGACAAGGCGGGGCTGGCCCCCGACAGCCACGACGGCAAGGACCTCATCGAGATCCTGGAGACGTTCCCGCGCGACGAGCTGTTCCAGACGTCGATCGACCAGCTCCTGCCGATCGCCCTGGGCGTGCTGCGGCTGCGCGAGCGCAAGCAGGTCAAGCTGTTCCTGCGGCGCGACGACTACGGGCGCTACATCTCCTGCCTGATCTACCTGCCGCGCGACCGCTACACCACGAAGGTGCGGCTGAAGATGCAGGAGGTGCTGCTCAAGGCGCTCGGCGGCGCGTCGCTCGACTACAGCGCGATGATCGGCGAGTCGGTGCTGGCCCGCCTGCACGTCGTGGTGCGCGGCGAGCGGGGCAGGCAGCTGCCGCCGCCCGGCGTGGACGTCGAGGAGCTGGAGGCGCGCCTGGCGGCCATCACCCGCTCCTGGGAGGACGACCTCGCGGTGGCGCTGGCCGAGATGACCTCGGAGGAGGAGGCGCCGGCGCTCACCAGGCGTTACCAGTCGGCGTTCCCTGAGGGGTACAAGGCCGACTTCCCGCCCAAGGTGGCGGTGATGGACCTGCGCCGCCTGGAGCAGCTCATCGCCGAAGGCGACGACGACACCGTGAGCATCAACCTCTACGAGCCGTACGACGCGGCCGAGGGCGAGCGGCGGCTGAAGATCTACAAGGCGGGCGAGCCGATCTCGCTGTCCCAGGCGCTGCCGCTGATCCAGCGCCTCGGCGTCGAGGTCGTGGACGAGCGCCCGTACGAGATCGACAGGGACGGCGACCCGAGCACCAAGAACGCCTGGATCTACGACTTCGGGCTGCGCTACACGCCGTCGGACGAGGTGAGCAGGGAGGACTTCAAGCAGCTCTTCCAGGACGGGCTGACCGCCCTGTGGCAGGGCCGCGTGCAGGCCGACAACCTCAACGCGCTGATACTCAAGGCGGGCCTGACGTGGGAGCAGGCCGAGATCCTGCGCGCGTACGCCAAGTACCTGCGCCAGGCGGGCGGCACGTTCTCCCAGGCCTACATCGAGCGGGTGCTCAACGGGAACGTCCGGCTCGCCCGGCTGCTGGTGCGGCTGTTCGAGGCCAGGCTCGACCCGCGCAGGGACCCCGACACGCGAGCCGACCTGGCCGACGCGCTCACCGAGGAGATCCTGGGCGCGCTCGACGACGTGGCCTCGCTCGACGAGGACCGCATCCTGCGGGCGTACCTGGAGATGATCCAGGCGACGCTGCGCACCAACTACTTCCAGCGGGTGGACGGGCAGCGCAAGCCGTACATCTCGCTCAAGTTCGACCCGCAGGCGATCAGCGTGCTGCCGCTGCCGCGCCCCAAGTACGAGATCTTCGTCTACTCTCCCCGCGTCGAGGGCGTGCACCTGCGGTTCGGGAAGGTGGCGCGCGGCGGCCTGCGCTGGTCCGACCGGATGGAGGACTTCCGCACGGAGGTCCTCGGCCTGGTCAAGGCGCAGATGGTGAAGAACACCGTCATCGTGCCGACCGGCTCCAAGGGCGGCTTCGTCGTCAAGCAGCCGCCCGTCTCCGGCTCGCGCGAGGACGTCCTGGCCGAGGGCGTGGCCTGCTACCGGATGTTCATCTCGGGCCTGCTCGACCTCACCGACAACCTCGTCGACGGCAAGGTCGTGCCCCCGGCGGACGTCGTCAGGCACGACGGCGACGACACGTACCTGGTGGTCGCCGCCGACAAGGGCACCGCCACGTTCTCCGACATCGCCAACGCGGTGGCCAAGGAGTACGGCTTCTGGCTCGGCGACGCCTTCGCCTCGGGCGGCTCCGTCGGCTACGACCACAAGGCCATGGGCATCACCGCCCGCGGCGCCTGGGAGTCGGTCAAGTACCACTTCCGCACCATGGGCGTGGACGTCCAGACCACCGACTTCACCGTGGCCGGCATCGGCGACATGTCGGGCGACGTGTTCGGCAACGGCATGCTGCTGTCCGAGCACATCCGGCTGGTGGCCGCCTTCGACCACCGGCACGTCTTCGTCGACCCCTCGCCCGACGCGGCCCGCTCGTACGCCGAGCGGCGGCGGCTGTTCGACCTGCCCCGCAGCTCCTGGGACGACTACGACAAGACGCTCATCTCCGCCGGAGGCGGCGTCTTCCCGCGCACGGCCAAGTCGATCCAGATCACCCCGCAGATGCGCGAGGCGCTCGGCATCGACTCCGGTGTCACCTCGCTCGCGCCCAACGACCTGATCAGCGCCATCCTGCGGGCCCCCGTGGACCTGCTGTGGAACGGCGGCATCGGCACGTACGTCAAGGCGAGCGGCGAGTCCCACGCCGACGTGGGCGACAAGGCCAACGACGGGCTGCGCGTCAACGGCTCCGACCTGCGCTGCAAGGTCGTCGGCGAGGGCGGCAACCTGGGCTTCACCCAGCTCGCCCGCATCGAGTTCGCGCTGAACGGCGGCCTGATCAACACCGACTTCATCGACAACTCGGCCGGTGTCGACACCTCCGACCACGAGGTGAACATCAAGATCCTGCTCGACCAGGTCGTCCGCGACGGCGAGCTGACCGACAAGCAGCGCAACCAGGTCTTCACCTCGATGACCGAGGAGGTCGCCGGCCTGGTGCTGCGCGACAACTACGCGCAGAACGTCGTGCTGGACGCCGCGCGCGCCCAGGCGGTCGAGATGCTCCACATCCACGCCCGCTACCTGCGCCGGCTGGAGCGCGAAGGGCTCGTCAACCGGGAGCTGGAGTTCCTGCCCTCGGACAAGACGCTCGCCGAGCGGCGCCAGGCCAAGCTGGGGCTGACCGCGCCCGAGTTCTCGGTCCTGCTCGCCTACACCAAGCTGGTGGCCGACGCCGAGCTGCTCGCCTCCGACCTGCCCGACGACCCGTACCTGGCGAACTGGCTGGTGTCGTACTTCCCGTCGGCGCTGCGCGAGCGGTTCAGGACGTACATGGACGCCCACCCGCTGCGCCGCGAGATCATCACCACCTGCGTGGTGAACGAGCTGGTCAACTCCATGGGCACCACGTTCATGTTCCGATTCGGCGAGGAGACCGGCGCCTCGACGCCCGACATCGTGCGCGCCTACCTCGTCGCCCGCGAGGTGTTCGACCTGCCCAGCTTCTACCGGGCCGTCGAGTCGCTGGACAACAAGGTCGAGACCGCCACGCAGCTCGCGATGCTGCTGGAGGCGCGCAAGCTCGCCGAGCGCGGCACCCGGTGGCTGCTGGTCAACCGGCGGCCTCCGCTCGACCTGTCCGGGTCCGTCTCCTCCTTCGTGAAGGGCGTCAACGGGCTGCTCGCCCACATCCCGAAGCTCCTGACCGGACCCGACCTCGCCGCGTACGAGGAGCGCCGCGACGCGTTCCTCCTCAGGGGCGTGCCGCAGGACCTGGCGGAGCGGGTGGCGGCCATGGTGCCCGCGTACTCGATGTTCGACCTGGTCGAGATCGCGACGATGACCGAGCGCCCGGTGAACGAGGTGGCCGAGGTCTACTTCGACCTGGCCGACCGGCTGCAGCTGGCCCGGCTGCGCGAGCGCGTCATCGCCCTTCCCCGCGACAACCGGTGGAACTCGATGGCCCGCTCGGCGCTGCGCGACGACCTGTACGCCGCGCACGCCTCGCTCACCCACGACGTGCTGACGCACAGCAGCCCGGGGCTGCCTCCGGAGGAGCGGCTCGGCCGGTGGGCCGACGCGAACGCGGCCGCGGTCGGCAGGGCCAGGCAGACGCTCTCCGAGATCTGGGAGAGCGACAACTTCGACCTGGCCACGCTGTCGGTGGCGCTGCGCGCGATCAGGACGCTGGTGGCCTCCAGCAACCTGCCGCGCGCGGAGGACTGACCGCCCCGCGACCACCACGGCCCGTGCCCGCCTCCCGGCGAGCACGGGCCACCGCCCTGCCCCGCCGGGCACGGCCCGCCTTCCAGCGAGCATGCGCATGGGCGGTACGGGCCCGTTTTGCGGCGAGCATGCGTCACGGGCCTGCCCTACTGGGTGCGGGCCCGTTTTGCGGCGAGCATGCGTCACGGGTCTGCCCTACTGGGTGCGGGCCGCCTTCTAGCGAGCATGCGCCGCAGGCCCGTCCCTTTGGGCCCGCCCGCGTCGGTCCTCACGCGGCGCCGTCCTGCGCCGCCTTCCCCCCTGAAGGACCCCGCCCCTGACGGCGGGTGCCCTCCGGACGCCGGGCGCGCCGGGGGCGGTTACTGGCCGCTGGCGCGGGTCAGGGCGCCGTCGTGGGCGATGACCGCGGCGGGGCTCGGCGACGACAGCGGCGGCACCGCGGTGGCGTACTGGTGGGTCTCCACCAGCCGCAGGGTGCGGCGCAGCACCGCCGACCTGATCGCCCACCTGGCGGCCTCCGGCACCGGGATGTAGTCGTCCTCGGCCGTCTTCGCCGTGGTCGTGGTCGTCCTCGACAGGGAGTACTGGATGAGCGCGCCGCCGTTCTCGGTGCGCAGCGCGTAGACGGGGTAGTTCTCGGGGCTGAAGATCGAGTCGTAGCTGAAGCCGTCCTTCTTCGCGCTGTCGCGAAGGGCCGCGATCTGCGTGGCCACCTCCGTGGTGTACGGGCCGGAGGCGATCAGCCCGGCCGCCACCCCGGACGAGCCGGTCTCGGCCACGGCGGCGTGCACGGGCCCCATGAACTGGGGGCTGATCGTGACGGTCTTGTCGTCGGGGGCGAGCGCCGTGGCGTAGCCGTCGCCGTCGAGCTTCACCTGCGGAGGCTCCTGGTCGGGCAGGAGCTCGGCGGCGGAGCTGAGCTGCCAGGAGCCGCCCTTCGCGAACGTCAGCAGCGTGGGCCGGCCGTCGCGGGTGACGAGCGCGGTGAACCACAGCGCGGTCTGGCCGGGCGCGAACCGCGGCACGAGGAGCATCGGCGTGCCCCAGGTGTGGCGGGGCGGCCGGTCGCCGGTGGACTGGTAGGCGGCGGCCACGATGGCGGCCTGGCCGTCGCGGACGAGCTCCACGGCCGACCTGAGCCTGCCGGGGACGTCGCTGTGCGTGCGCAGCAGGTCGTCGCTGAGCGTGATCTCGCGGAACACCCTGCCCGCCTCGGCCTTGGTCAGCGCGGGCTCTTCGGGAGAGGGCGTGGGCGTGCCGGTGACGGCGGCCGCGGCCTTCGTGGGCAGCGGCTGCACGGCGCTCGTGCAGCCGCTCGCCGCGGCCATCAGGCAGGCGGCGAGCGCCAGAACCCTCCGCGGACCGTATGCGCGCACCTCGCCATGTTATTCGTGCGCGCGCGGGTCGCGTACCCTAGGGAGACGTGGCAGGCATCGATCCGGCAGAAGAGATCAACGAGCTGTCGAACACGCTCCGGAGCATCCAGGACGTGCTCGACCTCGACGCAATGCGCAAGCAGATCCAGGAGCTGGAGGAGCAAGTCGCCGCGCCAGACCTGTGGGACGACCCCGACCAGGCCCAGAAGGTCACCAGCAAGCTCTCGCACCTGCAGGGCGAGCTCAACCGCGTCGACAACCTGGCGCGTCGGCTCGACGACCTCACCGTCCTGTACGAGCTGGCCGCCGAGGAGGCCGACGACGACACGCGCGCCGAGGCCGACAAGGAGCTGGCGTCGCTGAAGTCCGACGTCGGCGCGCTGGAGGTCCGCACGCTGCTGTCGGGCGAGTACGACGCCCGCGAGGCGCTGGTGACGATCAACTCGCAGGCGGGCGGCGTCGACGCGGCCGACTGGGCCGAGATGCTGCTGCGCATGTACCTCCGCTGGGCCGAGCGCAAGGGCTACCCCACGGAGGTCTACGAGACCTCCTACGCCGAGGAGGCCGGCATCAAGTCGGCCACGTTCACGGTGAAGGCGCCGTACGCCTACGGCACGCTCAGGGGCGAGCACGGCACCCACCGCCTGGTGCGCATCAGCCCGTTCGACAACCAGGGCCGCCGCCAGACGTCGTTCGCGGGTGTGGACATCGTGCCCGTCGTTGAGCAGACCGACCACATCGACATCAACGAGGACGAGATCCGCGTCGACGTGTACCGGTCGTCCGGCCCCGGCGGCCAGGGCGTCAACACCACCGACTCCGCGGTGCGCATCACCCACCTGCCCAGCGGCATCGTGGTCTCCTGCCAGAACGAGCGTTCGCAGCTCCAGAACCGCGCCACCGCCATGGCGGTGCTGCAGGCCAAGCTGCTCGAGCGCAAGCGGCAGGAGGAGGCCGAGAAGATGTCGGAACTGCGCGGCGCCACCACCACGTCGTGGGGCACGCAGATCCGCAACTACGTGCTGCACCCGTACCAGATCGTGAAGGACCTGCGCACGGGCACCGAGGCGGGCAACCCGTCGGCCGTGCTCGACGGCGACCTCGACGGGTTCATCGAGTCGGAGATCCGCTGGATGCGCAGGCAGGAGTCGGAGTCGGTCTAGGTCGGCCGGGCCCGGCTGCCGCCCGGGGCCGCCGCTAGAGCCCGCTCAGGTGCTTCACCACCAGGGTGACGAAGAGCAGGGCGATGAGGAGCAGGGCGATGAGAGCGGGTGTCAGCCCGGCGAAGCCGTGGCTGTGCATCCGCTCGCGGTTGGCGCGGCAGACGGGGCACCGCCCCTCGACGACGGGGTGGGCGCAGCTCGCGCATACGAGGTGTTCACAACTCATGACAGCCCCAAGTCTAGCCGCGGAATCGTTTTGTTTCCGTTATGGACGTTCCATGCCAGTCTTCCCCCTAGACTGTCGTCTGGCCAATCGGAACGTCGATCATTGGTAAAGACGGCGTATCCCCGGTAGGCCAGCGGCGGGAAGTGGGCATGTGCCACCCTCGCTTCCGTCCTGACCCCTAGACTGGCATGCCGTGATGCTCTCGTGATCCATTTCGATAATGTCACCAAGGTCTACGCGAACCAGAACAGGCCCGCTCTCGACCACGTCTCGGTGGACGTGGACAAGGGCGAGTTCGTGTTCCTCGTCGGTCCCTCGGGATCAGGCAAGTCCACGTTCCTACGACTGGTGCTCAAGGAGGAGCGGCCCAACTCGGGCGCCATCCATGTCGCCGGCAAAGACCTCGCCCGCCTCTCCAACTTCAAGGTGCCGCACCTGCGCCGCCGCATCGGCTGCGTGTTCCAGGACTTCCGGCTCCTGCCGAACAAGAACGTCTACGAGAACGTGGCGTTCGCGCTCGAGGTCATCGGCAAGCCCAGGCGGTTCATCCGCAAGGTCGTGCCCGAGGTGATCGAGCTGGTGGGTCTCGAGGGCAAGGCGCACCGCATGCCCGACGAGCTGTCCGGCGGCGAGCAGCAGCGCGTCGCGATGGCGCGGGCCTTCGTCAACCGGCCGATGATCCTGCTGGCCGACGAGCCCACGGGCAACATCGACCCCGCGACGAGCATCGGCATCATGAAGGTGCTCGACCGCATCAACCGGACTGGCACCACGGTGGTCATGGCCACCCACGACGCCGCCATCGTCGACTCCATGCGCAAGCGCGTGGTCGAGCTGGAGGACGGCAAGATCGTCCGTGACCAGTCGCGTGGCGTGTACGGCCAGGCGTACTGACAGGGAGCTGCAGACAGAACATGCGGGCGAATTTCATCTTCTCCGAGGTCTGGATCGGCCTCCGCCGTAACTTGACCATGACCATCGCGGTCGTCATCACCGTGGCGGTCGGCATGGCGATGCTGGGCGTCGGCCTGATGATCAACGCCCAGGTCTCGCTGCTGAAGGGCTACTGGTACGACAGGGTCGAGATCAACGTCTTCCTCTGCAGCCAGGACACGGCGATTCAGGCCTGCGGCGGCAAGGCGGCCACGCCCGCGCAGATCAAGGCGCTGGAGGCCCAGATCAGAGGGCTTCCCGGCGTCAAGGAGGTCTACTTCGAGGACCAGGCGACGGCGTTCAAGAACTTCCAGGAGTCCGGCGCCAGCAAGACCCTGCTGGACGTCACCAAGGTCGAGGACATGCCGCAGTCGTTCCGCATCAAGCTGGTCGACCCCAACAACTACCAGCCTGTCATGCAGGCGATCCAGGGCCAGCGCGGCGTCGCCCAGGTGACGAACCAGAAGGAGCTCGTCGGCAAGTTCTTCGACATGCTGGACAAGATCAGTAACTTCGCGCTCGCCGTGGCGATCATCCTGGTGCTCGCGGCCGCCCTGCTGATCGGCAACACGGTCCGGCTCTCCGCGTTCAACCGGCGCCGCGAAACGGGCATCATGCGGCTGGTCGGCGCGTCGAACCTGTACATCCAGCTCCCGTTCGTCATGGAAGGCGTCATCGCCGGCCTGATCGGCGGCGTCTTCGCCGCGGTCATCCTGATCGCCACCAAGGTCATGCTCTTCGAGGAGCTGGCCGGCTACTTCGGCAGCGGAGGCGCCCAGCTCGGCTGGGACACGGTGGCGCAGGTCATCACGTTCACCATGATCATCGGTGTGGTGATCTGTGTGCTGGCCTCGTTCGTGACGCTCCGCCGCTACCTCAGGGTGTAGTGGAACGCCGGTAAAGTCGAAGCATGCCACGTGAGACCGGGCGGAAGGTCATCGCCCAGAACAAGCGTGCTCGGCACGACTACCACGTCGAGGACACCTTCGAGGCGGGTCTCGTGCTGCAGGGCACCGAGGTGAAGTCGCTACGCGAGGGCCGCGCCTCGCTCGTCGACGGCTACGCCACCATCGACGGGAACGAAGCGTGGCTGCTCAACGTCCACATCCCCGAGTACTCCCAGGGGACGTGGACCAACCACGCGGCGCGCCGCAAGCGCAAGCTGCTGCTGCACCGCAAGGAGATCGCCAAGCTCGCCGCCGAGACGAAGGAGGGCGGCCTGACGATCGTGCCGCTCTCCCTGTACTTCAAGGACGGCCGGGCCAAGGTCGAGATCGGCATCGCGCGAGGCAAGAAGGACTGGGACAAGCGGCAGTCGCTGGCGGAGGCGCAGGCCAAGCGGGAGATGGCCCGGGCGCTGCGGCACCGCAACCGATGAGCCGCGTCCGCCGCACCCTTGCCGCGACCGCCACCCTGGCGGTCGCGTGCGCGACGCTGACCGGCTGCTTCGAGGAGTCGTCGCCGCACGACGCGGTGCGCGACTTCCTCGTCGGCTGGCAGACCGAGGACTACGAGCTCGCCGCCGACCGCACCGACGGCGACCAGGCCGCGGTGCGCAAGGCGCTGTCCGACACCAAGCTGGAGCTCGACGCGGCCTCGTTCCGCTTCCGCATCACCAGCCTCGACGTCAGCGGCGAGGAGTCGAAGGCCGACTTCCACGCCGAGGTCGACCTGGGGGAGAACAACCCCCTCTGGGAGTACGACAGCGTGCTGCCGCTGCACCTCGTCGACGGCCGGTGGAAGGTGCGCTGGTCGCCGTCCGTGCTGCATCCGCAGCTCAAGGAGGGGCAGCGGTTCGCCGTCGAGACCAACCCGAACGGCCGCCAGCCCGTCCTCGACCGCACGGGCGAGTCACTGCAGAGCGACACCTATCTGTACGTGGCGGGGGTGGTGCCGTCGGCGGTGGGCGACCGGGCCGAGGAGGTCGTCAAGGAGCTGTCGGCCGTCACCGGCTACGCCCAGGACCGCCTGCTGAGCCGCATCAGGTCGTCGCCGCCCGACCGGTTCGTGCCGCTGGTCACGTTCGGCCGCTCCCGCTACCAGTCGATGAAGGCGAAGCTCGACGGGATCTCCGGCATCGAGACGCAGTCGCAGAAGCAGCCGGTCGATCCCGACGACCCCAAGCAGATCGTCGGCCGCGTCAGCGCGCTCACCCCCGAGACCGAGCAGAAGCTCGGCGGGCCCCAGCGGGCCGGCGACTCCGTCGGGCAGAGCGGGCTGCAGCGCGCCTACCAGGACTACCTGACGGGCTCCACCGAGACCAAGGTCATCACCCTCGACCTCAAGACCGGCAAGCAGGTCGCCGAGCTCAAGCAGTGGCCCGGCCGCAAGAACGTCTCCGTCAAGACCACGATCGACAGCCAGGTGCAGGCGGCGGCCGAGCAGGCGGTCAACGACACCCAGATCAGCGCCCTGGTCGCGGTCGACCGCTCGACCGGGGAGATCCGCGCGGTCAGCACGCGCGGGCTGCACCAGGAGAAGGACGCCCTGGCGGGCCGGTTCCCGGCGGGCACCGCCTTCTCCGTCGTGGCCGCCGACGCGCTGCTCAAGGCCGGGGTGAAGACCAACCAGCGGCTGGCGTGCCCGGCGGAGCGCACGGTGGGCGGCGCCAGGTTCGTCACCGGGCAGGCCGCCGCGCAGTCGGCCACCTTCCAGCAGAACTTCGCCAAGGGCTGCGTCACCGCGCTGGCCTCGCTCGCCCGCCGCGTCGACGCCGGGCAGCTCGCCAAGAGCGCGAAGGCGTTCGGCATCGGGCAGTCGTGGCGGCTGCCGCTGAAGTCGTTCAGCGGGACGCTGCCGGAGCTGTCCGGCGACGCCGACAAGGCCAGGGCCATCGCGGGGCAGACGGTCGAGGTGAGCCCGCTGTCGATGGCGCTGGTGGCCGCGGCGGTGGCGTCCGGCACCTGGCACCCGCCCGTGCTGGTCACCGAGCCCGCCTCGCCCGACCCGTCCGCGGAGGTCGCCCAGGTCCAGCAGCCCGACCCGGTGCCGCTCGACCCGCAGGTGCGTACGGCGCTGACGGCGATGATGCGCGCGGGGGCCGCGGGCACGCCCGCCCAGGCCGGCACCGGCAAGGTGTACGGCGTGCGGGCCACGGCGGGCACCCAGGACAAGCCGATGACGTGGTTCGTCGGCTGGCAGGGCGATCTGGCCGTCGCCGTGCTGGCGCGGAACTACGACGCGGCGGCCGTGGCGGGCGGCTTCTTCGGGGCGCTGCACGCTCGGTGAAAAAGTCGTGACGCGGAGCAACCATCGAGGGGGCCGGTCGCGTCTTACTCAATGACTGGGCCCGCTCGGGGGGTTGCGGACCCGGTCGCCGTGATGAGACAGGACTTCATCTCGGGGGAAGTCCTGCCGTCCGGACCGGCTCGACCCTGCCGGTCGACCCCCGGGAACGTACGCAGTAGTGCCGCGTTCCCGGGGGTTTCGGCATGCCTGGGCAGCTCACCGTCCCCGCAGGGAATCAAGTTGGCATCAGGGGCGTTGAGAGATGTAGATTCTGTGTTGCTCCTCTCTCCGGAGAGGTGTTGACAACTGCACAGGGGGTGACTGGCTTCGACTTTGGCCTTGCAAGCCAGGTGAAGCGGGCCGAGGACTGCGGACATAACCTCGTTAATCCTGTGACCGCGAACAATAAGTGCCAATAAGAAGCACGCTGAGGTGGGCCAGGACTCCCTGGCCCTCGCTGCCTAAGTAGCGAAACCTCTGTCAGCCCGGGAGTGCCTTCGGCCCGGTGTCTGGCATCGCTAGAAGGCTCAACCGATCGACCCGGCCACGGGGGAGATCGGGAAATCAAACAGTGGCTGAGCCCGTCGGCGACTCGCCTGCGTGATCGCCGGGGCTGAGAAAAGCACAGCAGGCTGCGCCCGGAGAAGCCCTGACTTGGGGTTGAAGGACGCGGGTTCGATTCCCGCCACCTCCACAGACGACGAGACCGTCTCCTGGCCGCGGAGTTCCGCGGGCAGGGGGCGGTTTTCGCGTTCCAGGGGGAAGGACGCTTCCGGCGGGCGGGGTCAGGCGGCGGCGTGGAGGGTGGCGGGGGCGGCCGCGTCCAGGGGCTGCTCCGCCCAGATGCACTTGCCCTCCGAGGTGTAGCGGGTGCCCCACCGCTGCGACAGGGCCGCGACGAGCTGGAGCCCCCGCCCGCCCTCGTCGGTCTCCGACGCCCGGCGGATGCGCGGCGTGGTGAGGCTGCCGTCGTACACCTCGCAGATGAGCGAGCGGCTGCGCAGCAGGCGCAGCAGGATGGGGCCCTTCGCGTGGCGCACCACGTTCCCGATCAGCTCGCTGGCCACCAGCTCGGTGGTCATGGCGAGGTCGTCCAGCCCCCAGGCCGAGAGCTGCTCGCGTACGTGCTTCCTGGCCAGGCCGGCGGCGCGCGGGTCCTCGGGCAGGTGCCAGGCCGCCATGTCGCGCGGGTCGTACGCGTGGACGCGGGCGATCAGCAGCGCGGCGTCGTCGGCGGTCGGCAGGTCCACGGGGAGCAGGGTGCCGGTGACGGCGTCGCACAGGAACTCCAGCTCGGCCTCGCCCGCGTGGCCGTCGATCCGGCGCCAGCCGTCCTTGAGGATGGCGGCGAGCCGGGCGGTGCCGCTGTCCATGTCGCTCTCGGCCGACTCGACCAGGCCGTCGGTGTACAGCACGAGCAGCGCCTCCTCCGGCAGCGGCACGTCCACCGTCTCGAACGGCGGCTGGGCGGCGCCGAGCGGCGGGTTGGCCGGCAGGTGGGGGAAGGTGATGCCGCCGTCGGGGTGGAGGACGGCGGGCGGGGGATGCCCGGCCCCGGCGAGCGTGCACACGCGGGTGGTCGGGTCGTAGAGGGCGTACAGGCAGGTGGCGTACCAGTCGTCGCCCAGCTTGCTCACGAGGTCGTTGAGGTGGAAGAGGATCTCCTCCGGCGGGAGTTCGAGGTCGGCGAGGGTGTGCACGGCCGTGCGCAGGCGTCCCATGGTGACGGCCTCGGGCACCCCGTGGCCCATCACGTCGCCGATGACGAGCGCGACCCGGTCGGACGACAGCGGGATGATGTCGTACCAGTCGCCGCCGACCTCCATCTCCGTCACGGCCGGCAGGTAGCGGGCGGCGGCGGTGACGGCGGGCAGCGAGGGCAGCTCGCGGGGGAGCAGTTCGCGCTGCAGCATCTGGGCGCGGGCGTGCTCCGCCTCGTACAGCCTGGCGCGTTCCAGCGCGTGGGCCAGCAGGCCGCTGACCGCGTTGAGCAGGGTGGACTCCTCGTCGGTGAAGCGCCGCGGCCGGGGGAAGCCGAGGATGCAGCACCCGATCCGGTGGTCGGGGGCGAGCAGGGGCAGGATGGCCCAGGCCTGCTTGCCGCTCGCGGCGAGGATGTCGGCCATGCCGGGGAACAGCCGCAGGTACTCCTCGGGCGAGCGGATGAAGACCGGGGCCCTGCTCTCCAGCGCCTGGCTGACGGGCGGGATGGTCGCCGGGTCCTCCGCCTGCACGCAGTCGATGCAGGCCTGCGAGTAGCCCACGGAGCCGATGGAGATGAGGCGGTCGTTCTCGATCCGGTAGACGATCAAGCCGGTCGCGTCGAACAGCGACGACAGCCGGTCGGCGGTGACGTTCACGACGTCACGGATCGTGACCGCGGAGGCCAGCTTGCCGGTGAGCTCGCCGATGCGGGTGGCCCGTTCGGCGGCGGCGCGGGCGGCGGCGGCCTGCTCGGCCTCCCCGGCCCGCTTCTCTGTGACGTCGGTGATGAACACGGCGACGCCCTCGGGCACCGGGACCAGCCGGACGTGGTAGCAGCGGCCGGCTTCGCTCTGCTGGATGTCGAAGTCGGCGGGCTGCCCGTCGTCGGCGGCCCGGCGGCAGCGGCGCTCCAGCCCGGGGGCCGTGACCGTGGGCAGCTCCCACAGGACGCGGCCCAGCGGGTGGTGCTCGGGGCCGATGAGCCGTTCCGCCTCCAGGTTGAGGAAGGTGATCCGGCCGTCGTGGTCGAGGGCGACGAAGCCGTCGCTCATGTGCCACAGGGCGCGGCCGACCCGGTCGAGGGCGACGCGGGCCTGCGTGGTGTCCCAGAGGGTGCCGACGAGGTGGGCGGCCTCGCCCTGCTCGTCGAGCAGGACGCGGCCGCGCGCCTGCACCCAGCGGATCCCGCCGTTCGCGGGGCAGATGCGGTACTCGGCGTTGAACACGCCCTTGCGGCGGATGCTCTCGTCGAGCGCGGCGAGGACCCAGGGCAGGTCCTCGTGGTAGACCATCCCGGCCCAGGTCTCGACCCGGCCGTCGTAGTCGTCGGGCTCGACGCCGAAGATGCGTACGGCCGCGTCGCTGCAGAGGAGGTCGCCGGTGCGGATGTCCCATTCCCAGGTGCCGACCATGATGGTGTTGAGCGCCTGCTGGAGCTGGGCGCCCGACAGCGCCGGGCTCGCACCGCGGGCGACCACGGCCGGCGGTTGCGGGGCGGCACGCAGACGGGCCGCCGCCCACCGGGCCGCCGCCTGGAGGAACGCCTTCTCGGCGGCCGTCGGCTCGGTGGGGGAGGCGGTCAGGACGGAGAGCACGCCGATCGGGCCGTCGGGGCCGGGCAGCGGGGCGGACGCCAGGCCGGCGTCGCCGGGGTAGGGGGGTGAGCCGCGGCCGCAGCCCGGGTACGACCAGGCGAAGGCGTCGTGGAGCACGGCGCGGGCGGGCGCCGACGCCGTGTCCAGCTTGACGTTCTCCCATGCCTGGGTGAAGGTCCTGGACAGGCCGGTGGAGACGACGAGGTGGAGCGTGCGGCCGCCGGCGGGGCCGGTCAGGTGGGCCATGCCGCCCAGCCCGCCGAGTTCGGCGACGGCATGGTGCAGCGCGACGCGCAGCGCCTCGGTCGCCGTCAGTTTCTCGTCCATGCCTTCGAGCGCCCGCAGCCGTTCCGCCGCCGGACGCTTGGTAGGTCCCTGCCTGTCTGGCCTGTGGTCGTCCACACGCATTACCCGCCCATCGGCCTCCGTGGGCTCGCTCTAACTGTCTATATTTGCCATATATGCCCCAGTTATTCCACATTTGACCGGATTGGCGGGGGTTGTTCCGGTGTGGACGGAGCCGGCGGCGCCCCGGGCGCCCCCGGAGCGGGGATTGGCAGGAAACTCTCAGCCGGCGGCCGTTGATTCGTGCATTCCTTCCATGGAAGAACACGAGCGACAGAAAGGACGCATCTCGACATGCGATCATTTGCTCGTGCGGCCGCGGCGTTAGTCGCCTCGGCGCTCACCCTGCTCACCGTCGCCGCGCCCGCCCAGGCCATCACCGGCGGCGAACCCGACGGCGAGCGGCACCCCAACGTCGGACTCATCCTCTTCTACCAGCCGGACGGGCGTTTCCGCTGCTCGGCGACGCTGGTCACCCCCACCGTGCTCGTCACCGCCGCCCACTGCACGGCCGGGACGGTCGGCAAGACGCTCGTGACGTTCACGTCCGTCATCGCCGAGGAGCCGCCCGCGCCGTTCCCCGTCGCCGCCGACCCGGCCAAGGGCTACACGGCCGCCGAGATCGCCGCCGCGGGCGCGCTGTCCGGCACGGCGCACACGCACCCGCAGTACTCCGACTTCACCGACACCGACAACTGGAACGACGTCGGCGTCGTCGTCCTCGACAAGCCGGTCTCCGGCATCGCGCCCGCGCAGGTCGCGCCCTCCCGCTTCCTCGACGCGTACCGGCCCCCGGCGCTGAGCAAGACCCTCTTCGACTTCGTCGGGTACGGCACCGAGGTGCGCAAGCCCCTCACCGGCCCGCAGAAGCCGCAGCCGATGAGCTACCCGCTGATGCGCCGCTACACCACGCAGCCCGGCCAGAAGCTCACCGAGCAGATCCTGCAGGCCAACGGCAACTACCACGACACCCGCGGCGGCGGAGGCACCTGCTTCGGCGACTCCGGCGGCCCGGTGTTCCTGGAGGGCTACCTCGTGGCCGTCACCAGCTACGGCTACACCGACAACTGCCGTTACCTCGGCGGCTACCAGCGCATCGACATCCCCGTCGTGCAGGACTGGCTGGCCGGCCACCTGTAGGCCGCGCCGACGCGCTCAGCCGGTGAGGCCCTCCACGAGGATGAGCAGCCCGATCGCGATCAGGACGACCGGGAACACCACGTGCCCCCACCGGCTGAGCGCCCGCGCCACGACGGGCCGCGTGGCCAGGAAGGCCCCCGCCAGGCACCACACGCCCACCAGGACGAGGAAGACCGAGGCGTACACGGTCGTCGCCCCGAGGCCCGCGGTGGCGAACACGGGGACGTAGACCCCCACGTTGTCGCCGCCGTTGGCGAAGGTGACGGCGGCGACCTCCAGCGTGCGCGGCCCGCCGTCGCGTGCCGCCTCCCCGGGGCCGTCCGAGGGGCCCGCGCCGTCGCGTGCCGCGCGGGCGGCGGGCCGGTCGCGCCAGGCCGCCCAGGCGGCCTTCAGCCCCAGGGCGAGCGGGAGCAGGCCGAGGTACGGCAGCACCGGCCCCGGCAGGAACGTGGCGCCGAACGCCGCCGCCACGGCCACCGCCAGGATCGCCGCGAACCCCAGGTACTGCCCGGCGACGACGCGCCGCCCGGCCCCGCGCCGCCCGGCGCCCCTGGCGAAGAACAGGGCGAGGACCACGAGGTCGTCGACGTTCGTGACCGCGAACAGACCGGCGGCCTGCCCGGCGATGCCCAGGTTCACGGGGGACGGTCCTCTCCTCGGGGGACGGCGCCCCGCCACTGTACGGGAGCGGTCAGTCCTCCGGCAGAAGGGTGCCGAGCGGGCCCAGGTCGAGGTTCAGGTCGGAGGGCGACAGGTCGAACCGCTCGCACAGCTCGTCCATGGCCTCCTCCAGCCGCATCAGGGTCAGGCCGAGCTGCTCGACCTGCTCGTCCGTCAGGTTGCCCTGTTCCATGCGCCGTACGGACTGGCGCTCCACGAGCTGGCGTACCAGCTCGACCAGGGTGAGGACGAGGCGGGACAGGTCGCGCTGCACGGCCTCCGCGTCGGTGTCGATGCGCAGGCGCGGCTTGCGGGCCTGCCGCCCGTGCTCGGGCCGCTCGGTGGAGTCCGCGGGCTCGGCGAGTTCCGCGGGTTCGGCGGACATGGCGGGCCCGGCGGGGCGGTCGCCCTCGCGCCTGTGGCCGGGTTCCCCGCGCTCGCGGGCCGGCTCGTCCCGGTCAGTCATCGCGGATCGACGTGATCAGTGCGTGGATGGAGATGCGGACGAGGTCGATGTCCGCGATGGACAGCACGAGGTCGCCGCTCACCACGACCCCTCCGGCGAGCAGCCGGTCCAGCAGGTCCACCAGGGCCACCCGCTCGCTGGGCAGGCGGCCCTCGCGGGCGAGGAGGTCCCCGCGCGACTGCTCGAAGCTCACGGCGCGACCCCTTCGTCCAGCGTGGCGAACGAGTAGGGCGCCCACGGCCCGGTCAGCTCCAGCTCGCCGCCCTGCGCGCGCAGGTCGTCCACGGCGCGGGCGAACTCCTCCGCCCTGTCGTCGTCCACGAGGTAGGCGCCGTTGAGCACCATCCACTCCTTGCGTCCCGAGAGCTGGGGGTCCTGGGCGCGGTGGCGGCGGCTGGCGACCGCGATCGAGGCCAGCACGTCGTGGACGCGCTCGGCCCTGGCGGCGGCCCGCCGCCACGCCTCCTCGCGGCTGCGCAGGCCCGCCTGGCGCCTCTTCAGGTACGCCGCCCCCGGGCCCGTCGCCGCGCCGCCGCCCTGCTCGGCGGGCTCGGCCGCCTGGTCGTCCGGCTCGGCGTACACCTTCACGCCCCACTCCCTGCGGCCCGCGACGCGGGACAGCGCCTCGCCGAAGTCGTCGCCGCGCTCCTCCAGCAGGGCGAGGACCTGCTCGTCGCCGCTGTAGACCGTGACGAGCCGCACCGGGACGGCGGGGGACTCCGCCGCGACCGCCTCCACCACGTGGTGGTGCGCCCGCGCCGTGGCGTCGAGCCAGTCCAGGTCCTCCATCGAGCGGCTCAGCGGCTCCTCGCCGAACTCGTCCAGGGAGACCGTGCTGACGTACGCCACCAGCCCGGACGCGCGGACGGCGCGCACCGGCGTCCCCGCGACGCCCGTCAGTCCCTCCGGGACGGGCGTGCCGCTGTCGCCCGCCACCGCGTACAGGTACGTGCCGGCGTCAGCCGTCATGCCTCCTCCTCCCCTCTGCGCGCCTGCCCCTCTCGGGACGCCTGCGCACGGGTTCGGGTTCCGGTTCCTCGTCCTCGTAGCCCGGCGCGTCCTCGTAGTCCTCCTCGTAGTCCTCGTACTCCCGCGCGGGCTCGCGCTCCACCACGCGACCCTCGATCGGGCGGTCCGAGCGCCGGTCGCCCTCCAGCTCGGAGAGCCTCCTGCGCAGCCGGCGGTTCTCCTCCTCCAGGCCGCGGTCCTTGCCGCCCGTCAGCCACGGGTCGTGCTCCCACCAGTCGATGCCCATCTCGCGGGCGGTGTCGACCGAGGCGACGATCAGGCGCAGCTTGATCGTCAGGAGCTCGATGTCGAGGAGGTTCACCCGGATGTCGCCCGCGATGATCACACCCCGGTCGAGGACGCGTTCCAGGATGTCGCCCAGGTTCGTCGGCTCCCGCCCCCCGCCGCCGGAGGAGGACGGGTAGGCGCGGCCGACGGGACGTACCGGTTCCATCATCGGGTCGCCTCCCCCAGGTCTCCGCTGCCGCGGCGGTAGCGCTTCAGTCTCCGGTAGGAGACGAGGTCACCGCCCGCGTCCAGCTCGGCCTCGTAGAGCGCGAGGATGTCGCCCGAGGACGGGATGCGGCGGTCCTCCACCACCTCGACGTCCACGAGCCAGCCGTCGCCCTGCGGCTTGACGAGCGTGACGCCCTCGGCCTCTCTGGCGGTCAGTTCCGTGATGTGCCGCAGCCCTGCGCCGCCCGCCGTGGCCGCGTTCAGCCTGCGGCCGGCGGGCTCGGGCGGCTCCTGGGCCCTGTCGCGCCGGGGCGGCTCCTCCTCGGGTGGTTCCTCCTCGGGCAGCTCGTCGAACGGCTCGACGTTCTCCGGTGGGCGTTTCGCGCGTAGCCTTCGCTGGGCGGGCACGAGATCACCTCCCCCCACTCGCCGCGGCGCCGGTCAGAGCCGGCCGGTCATCCCTGTGACCCGGTCATCCTGGTGACGACCTGCTCCATCGCCTCGGCCGCCTCCTCCTCGGAGATGCGGCCCTCCTCCATCGCCCGCTCGATCTCCTCCAGCTCGCGCCGCACCGCCGTCGGGTCGTGCAGTTCCTGGTCCACCTGCTCCTGGATCAGCTCGCCGAGCCTGATCACCCCGCGCACCGGCAGGAGCGGCCAGGTGAACAGCGAGCTGATCAGGCCCATCAGCTCTCACCCGCCGACGGGGCGACGGTGAAGTCGTACGGCGCGAGCGGCCCCAGCAGGCGCAGCGCGACCCGGTCCGCCCAGCGCTCGGCCAGTTTGCCCAGGGCGGCCTCCAGGTCGCCCTGCCGGTCCGTCTCGATGAGCACCGCCAGGTGGACGGCGTCCAGTTCGTGGCTCGGGTCGCGCAGCGACGTGAGCGTGCAGATCGGCGTCACGGCTTCGATCACCGCCTGCGTGTCCGCGTCCCGCTTGGCGCTGATCGCCTGGTTGACGGTCTCGCCGATGCTGATGCGGGCGTCCCTGGTCACCTCCTCCGGCTGGTTCCTGATCTGTTCGCGCAGGTCGGCGAGCTCCGGGTGCTCGTGCATGATCTCGCGCAGCACCGTCTGCTCGACGTAGCGGCCCTTGATGACGTACTGCGCCTTGCCTTCGAGCTCCCGCAGCGCGGACAGGAAGTCGTCGTGGTGCGGCGCGAGCAGCTCGTCCACGACCGCCTCGGGGCCCGTCACCACCGCGCCGAAGCGGATCGGCAGCACCGGAACCTCCGCGGCCGTCGCGTCCAGCAGCCCCTCGTGCGCGACGAGGTCGTTCGGCGTGCCGAGCGGCCGGTCCAGCGACAGCTCGCTCACCAGTGCCGCGATCTCGCCGTGCCTGATCACGTCCACCTTGGCGGACTCGCCGCCCACGCCGCGCGCGTCGTCGGACACCTCGACGTCGGAAGGGACGATGCCGTACACGTACGTGCCGGTGCGGGCCGTGCCGCCCTGCTCGTCCCCTGACGCCTGCCGCGCGCCGGTGGCCTCGGACGTCGACATGTCAGTCCTCCCCCCTCCGCCGGCGGGGCGCCGGCTGCTCGGCCTCCTGGCCCGGCCGGCCGACGATGTCCTCCAGCTTGTCCGCGGCGGACTCCAGCACGCCCTGGATGACGTCCTTGCCCTTGCTCGCCACGGCTCCCTGCTTCATGTCGGACATGATCTCCGGGAGGCCCTTGCTCTGCTCGGCCAGGTCGAGCCGGTTCACCGCCTGGGCGAAGCGCAGGTACGTGTCCACGCTCGCCACCACGATCCGCGCGTCCACCGTCACCAGTTCGATGCCGACCAGCGAGACGCGCACGTACGCGTCGATGACGAGACCTTTGTCCAGGATCGTGTCGATCACGTCGGCCAGGCCGGACGCGGACGGGCGCTGCGCGATGCCGCCCCCGGCCGCCGGCTGCACAGTCATGTGATTCACTCCTCGTGCTGTCTCTCCGGGACGTCCGTGCGGGTCGCGTCACCGGCCGCGGGCCGGGGTCCCACGGCGTGCGGGAGCCTCCTCCTGACCCTCGGCGTGACGCCTGCGCACCGGGCGTCCGCCCTGCGCGCCCCTGGCCCGCTGCGACTGCGGCGTCGCGGCGGTCACCCTCCTGGCGCGCGGCTGCTCCTCGGGTTCCTCTTCCTCCTCCTCGTACTCCGCCTCGGGCTGCTCCTCCTC
>NZ_FOBF01000017.1:0-74023 GCF_900109355.1 Nonomuraea pusilla | reverse complement strand
CGTACTCGGCCTCCGGCTGCTCCTCGCCGTACTCGGCGGAGGGCTCGCGGCCTTCCTCGCCGCCCTCCTCGCGCTCGCGCTCCTCCGCGACGGCGGTCTCGTGGTCCTTGACCACCTGGCCGTCACGGATCTCGCCGCGCCAGCCGCCCTCGGCGATGTCGTCCGGGTGCAGCATGACCTGGCTCATGACGTGGCGGGCGAAGTGCTTCAGCTCCAGCCGCGCCCGGCGGCCCTGGGCGCGCCAGAGGTTGCCGGTGCGCTCCATGAAGCCCTGCGGGTGGTACTCCAGCACCACCATGACCCGCGTGAGGTCGGGAGTGAGCTCGTGGAAGCTCACGGCGCCGTCGACGAAGCCCTTCGGGCCCTCGGAACGCCAGATGATGCGCTCGTCGGGGACCTGCTCGCGGATCGTCGAGTTCCACGTCCTGTGGGACCAGAAGACCTGGGCCTTCCAGCTCAGCTTCGCGTCCTCCTGCTGCTCCACCTTCTCGACCTTCTTCATGAACGTCGGGAAGTCCTGGAACTGCGTCCACTGGTTGTAGACGACGCGGACGGGAGCGCCGATGTCGACGACCTCGATGATGTTCGTCAGCTTGAGCTTCTTGCCGCCCTTGCCCTTGCCCAGCTTGCCGAACACGCCCTTCAGCGCGCCCTTCGCGGCCCCGGCCAGCGTGGACCCCCCGATGGACTTGTCCGAGCCGGTGATGGCGCCGAGCAGGTTCCCGCCGCCGCCCTCGGCGAAGTCGGTCAGACGGCCCGTGACGCCCTCGACCTTGCCGGTGACCGACGACAGCGCGCGTTCGGCCGCCACCACCCCGAGCTTCTTCAGCCCGGACTTGAGCTGGTCGCCGAGGCCGTCGGTCACGCCCGCGGCCGCCGTGCCGGCGCCCCGCGTGGCGGTGCCGACCCCTTCCCTCGCGGTCTCCTGGCCGCGCCGCAGCGTCTCCTGGCCCTGCTCGGCAGCCCTCCTGCCCTGGTCGGCGAGCCTGCCGACAGGTCCTGTCCTCGTCTCGGTCATGTCGCTCACCCCGCCCTTCTGGTCGCCGGCACCGGCCGCTTGCGGCCGCTCGCGGGCTGGCGGGGGCGGGGAACCTGGGCGGCCGGCTGCGTCCTGCCGCGTCCGCCCTGGGGCGCCGTGGCGCGCGTACGAGCCCGGGGGGCCTCCTCGGGCTCCTCCTCGTACTCCTCGTACTCGGCTTCAGGCTCCTCGTACTCGGCCTCCTCGCGGCCCCGTCCGCCGGCCTGTTCCGCGCTCTCGGTCAGCTTCTGGGTGAGGGAATCGATCTGCTTGTTCGCCGCCGCCATGACGGCCGCCTTGCCGACCTGCAGCAGGTCGCCGCGCAGACGGCTGGTCAGCTCCTCGATCTGCGGCGACGAGCCGAGGGTCTTCAGGCCCTGGCCGAGCAGCCCGCCACCGGCACCGCCCTCGCCTGTGTGGCGCAGTCTGCGGGCGATGCCCACGGCGGTGAGGATGGTGGCCAACCGCATCTTGTGCCGACGGCCGAGGTAGTAGCCGGCGGCGAGAGCCAGCGCAATTCTGGCCGTGTCTTTCATCGCTTGTGCTCCTAAGGCTCGGGGTCCCGACCGGTCCTCCGGCCAGCCGGTCACCCCATGCCCCTGAAGGGGATTAGGAAACACGAATGCGGATAAAACGGACAGAATTGACAGTTGGTAAAGCCGATGGCGGGAAGGGGGTCTCTCGGGCCGGGGCGGGCCCGCGCGTCAGTGCGCGCAGCCCGCGTACTCGTCCAGCCGCAGGAGCATGGCGCCCAGCATGAGCGGGAACATCGCGACGTGCGCCACCGTCATGAGCGCGCCGCCGTCGAGCAGGCCCAGCCACAGCAGGGGGAAGAGCGGCAGGACGGGCGCGAACATGACCGCGCACATCTCCAGCGTCACCGGCCAGCGGTGCCCCCGCACCCGCATCCAGGCCGCCATGCCCACCGACATCTCGGCGGCCATGACCAGGTAGGCCACCTCCGGCTGGTGCTCGTGCGAGACGTCGAGGCCGACCGCCGACCTGGCGAGGCCGAGCACGAGCATGCCGGCGAACATCGCGAGGATCATCTCCACGTAGTGCAGCGCGAACCTGCCCCAGCGGCGGCGGGGCTTCGACGAGATCGAGGTCATGGGACGACTGTGGCGCGACCTTGGCTCCAGGCCGGGGTTACCGCAACCGACATGTCCGGATACTTGGGAACTTCGTCTTTCAGACCTAGAGTCGGGCGCCATGGAACCCAGACGGGTGGCCGTCGTCGGGTACGACGCCGCCGAACTGCTCGACATCGCCTGCGTCACCTCGACCCTGGAGGCCGCCAACTGGCACGGCGCGCGGCCCCCCTACGAGGTGCGCCTGCTCACGCCCGGCGGGCTGCCCATCACCTGCGGCACCGGCCTCACCCTCCAGGGGCAGCAGTCGCTGGAGCGCACCACCGGGCCGCTCGACATCCTCGTCGTCTCCGGCGGCATCGGGCACAAGCGCGCCTCCGCCGACGCCCTGATCGTCGCGCACGTACGCCGCCTGGCCAGGGAGAGCCGCCGCGTCGCGTCCGTCTGCACCGGGGCGTACGTGCTGGCCGCCGCCGGGCTGCTCGACGGGCGGCGGGCCACCACGCACTGGCGCTGGGCGCCCCGGCTGGCCGCCCGCCACCCCGAGGTCGTCGTGGACGCCGACCCCATCTTCGTCAGGGACGGCCACGTCTCCACCTCAGCCGGCGTCACCAGCGCGCTCGACCTCACCCTCGCCTTCGTCGAGGAGGACCACGGCGCCGACCTGGCCCGCACGGTCGCCCGCAACCTCGTCACCTACCTCCAGCGGCCCGGCAACCAGGCGCAGATGAGCATGTTCGTCGGCCCGAGGCCCTCCATGGACGGCCTGGTCAGGCGGATCGTCGAGTACGTGACCGGTAACCTGACCGGCGACCTCGGCACGTACGCGCTGGCCGCCGAGGCCGGGGTGAGCGAGCGGCACCTCACCCGGCTGTTCCTCAAGGAACTGGGGGAGCCGCCGGGCCGCTTCGTCCGGCGGGCGAGGACCGAGGCCGCCGCCCACCTCCTGGCCACCACCTCGCTGCCCATGGCCGCCGTCGCCGCCCGCTGCGGCTTCGGCACGGCCGAGACCCTGCGCCAGGCGTTCGTGGACAGGTACGGCATCCCGCCCTCGCGATACCGTCTGACGCAGCAGAGGGAGGAACGTGAGGTTCGTACTACTCGGCCCGCTTGAGGCCCGCCGCACCGACGGGTCGGTGATGGCGACGGGCGGGCCCCGCCTGCGGGCGCTGCTCGCCATGCTGCTGCTGGACGCGGGCCGGGTGGTCACGGCGGAACGGCTCATCGACGGCCTGTACGGCGAGCGGGGCGGGGCGGCGAACGCGCTGCAGTCGCAGGTGTCGCGGCTGCGCAAGGGGCTCGGCCCCGACGCGCCCGTCGAGTTCCACCCGGCGGGCTACCGGCTCGCGCTCGACCCGTCCGAGGTGGACGCGCTGCTGTTCGAGCGGCTCGCGGCCGAGGGGAAGGCGGCGGCGTCGCCGGGGGAGCGGGCCGCCGTGCTCGGGCGCGCGCTCGCGCTGTGGCGCGGCCCCGCCCTGGCGGACCTGCGCGACGCGCCCTTCGCCGCCGCCCAGGCGGCCCGGCTGGACGAGCTCAGGCTCGACGCCGTGGAGGCGCGGATCGAGGCGGAACTGGAACTCGGCCTCCACGGGGACGTGGTGCCGGAGCTTCGGGACCTCGTCGCGGCGCACCCGCTGCGCGAGCGGCTGCGCGGCCAGCTCATGCGGGCCCTGTACGCGGGCGGGCGCCAGGGGGAGGCGCTGGCGGCGTACGAGAGCGGCCGGGCCCTCCTGGCCGAGGAGCTGGGCGTGGACCCCTCGCCCGAGCTCGCCGCGACGCACCTGGCCCTGCTGCGCGGCACCCTGCCACCCCCGCCCGCCCCGCGGACCCGGGCGACCGGGCAGACCCCCGCCACACCGGAGACGCGGGAGGCCTGGCAGACCTCCGCCATCCCGGAGACGCGGGAGGCCTGGCAGACTCCCGCCACCCCCGAGACGCGAGCCGTCCCAGAGACCCCCGTCCCTTCACAGACCCGGCCCGCGCCCGCACCGCCCGCCCAGCAGGCGCCCGCGGTCGTCGCGATGATCCCGGCGCAGCTCACCGGCTTCGTCGGCAGGGAGGCGGACCTGGCCGCGCTCGCCGGGCTGCTGGAGCGCGCCCGGCTCGTCACGCTCATCGGGCCGGGCGGCGCGGGCAAGACCCGGCTCGCCGTCGAGGCCTGCCTCGCCTCTCCGCGTGCGGAGCCGGCGCGGCCCACCGGGCCCGGCGGTGAGCGCGAGACGTGCTTCGTGGCGTTGGGGCCGCTCGGGCACGGGGACGAGGTGGCGCGGGCCGTCCTGGCGGCGCTGGGGCTGCGGGAGGGGCCGCTGGAGCCGTCCCAGGCCCGGACGGCTCCAGCGGGGCCCGTCGAGCGGCTGGTGGCCGCGCTGTCCGGGCGGTCGCTGCTGCTCGTCCTCGACAACTGCGAGCACGTCGTCGAGGCGACGGCCGCGCTCGCGCACCGGCTGCTCGCCTCCTGCCCCGGCCTGCGCGTCCTGGCCACCAGCAGGGAGGCGCTCGGCATCACCGGCGAGACCCTGTTCCCCGTCTCCCCGCTCGCCCTGCCGGAGGCGGGCGCGCCGCCGCTGTCGGCTCCTGCCGTCCGGCTGTTCGCCGAGCGGGCCGCCGCCGTCCGGCCCGGCTTCGCGGTGGACGACGGCAACGCCGCCGACGTGCTGCGGGTCTGCCGGGCGCTGGACGGGCTCCCGCTGGCGATCGAGCTGGCCGCGGCGCGGCTGCGCGCGCTGCCCGTGGCCGAGCTCGCCGCGCGCCTGGACGACGCGTTCGCGCTGCTGTCGAGGGGCAGCCGTACCGCCGAGCCCAGGCACAGGACGCTGCGCGCCGTGGTCGAGTGGAGCTGGGACCTGCTGGACGAGGAGGAACGCACGCTCGCCAGGCGGCTGAGCGTCTTCGCGGGCGGCGCCACGCTGGAGGCGGTCGAGCGGGTGTGCAGGGTGCCCGACACGGTCGGCGTGCTGGCAGGGCTGGCCGACAAGTCGCTGGTCGAGGTGGCGGGCGACCGGTACCGGATGCTGCGTACCATCCAGGCGTTCTGCGTGGAGCGGCTGGCGGAGGCGGGCGAGGAGGAGCGGCTGCGCCGCGCGCACGCCGAGCACGCGCTCGGGCTGCTGCGCGCCGCCGCTCCGCACCTGCTGGGTGCCGGGCAGCTCGACCGGCTCGCCACGCTGGACGCCGAGCAGGACGACCTGCGGGCCGCCCTCAGGTGGGCGGTGGCGGCGGACCCCGCGCTGGGCCTGCGGCTGCTGGCCGACCTGGTGACGTACTGGTGGCTGCGCGGACGCAGGCCGGAGGCGGTCGCCCCGGCCCGCGCCCTGCTCGCGGAGGTGGGCACGCGCCCGCCCGATGGCCTGGCCGCCGAGTACGTGCTGTGCGTGGTGAGCGCCGCGCTGCCCGCCGAGGAGGCGGCGCCGCACCTGGAGCGGGCGGCCGAGCTGATGCTGGCGGCGGACCTGGTCGAGGAGCGTCCCCCGCTCCTCATCTTCTGGTCGGTGCTGACCGGGCCGGTGAACGCCGAGCTGCGGGAGGTCCTGTCCGAGCGGGTACGCGCCAGCACCCACCCGTGGGCGGCGGCGATGAGCCACCTCGGCGCCGGTGTGCTCGCCCAGTTCCTCGGCGGTGACATGGACCTCGCGGAGCGCGAGTGCCTGCTGGCGGCGGAGCGGTTCCGCGCGGTGGGGGAGCGCTGGGGCATGATGGCGGCGACGTCCGAGCTGGCCGATCTCGCGGGGCTGACGGGCCGGCGCGAGCGGTTCGCCGAGCTGATGGACGAGTCGCTGCGCCTGGCGGACGAGCTGGGCGCCGTGGACGACCGGGCCGAGCTGCTGTGCCGCCGCGCCGACGGGGTGCTGCTGATGGGCGACGCGGAGGCCGCCGAGTCCGGGTACGCGCAGGCGCTGGAGCTCGCGGCGAGGCTGGGCTCCGCCTCGGCCGTGGAACGGGCGCGGTACGGGCTGGCGGAGGTCGCGAGGAGGCGGGGCGACCACGGCCGCGCCAGGGCCGCCTACGAGGAGCTGCTGGCCGCCGGTGACGGCTCGTTCGGCTCGGGGCTCACGGCCGTCCAGGCGCGGACCGGGCTGGGCCGGATCGCGGCGGCGGAGGGCGACGCGGAGGAGGCGGCGGCCCGGCAGCGTGAGGCGCTGGCCACGGCGCTGGACCTGCGCAGCCGCCCGCACGCGGCCGGCGCGATGGAGGGGCTCGCGGGCGTGGCCGCGCTGCGCGGCGACCACGAGCGGGCCGCGCTGCTGCTGGGCGCGGCTCGGGCGCTGCGCGGGATCCCCAGGGTGGGCGACCCGGACGTCGCGGCGGTGGAGGACGCGGCCCGCGCGCGGCTGGGCGGGGAACGGTACGCGCGGGCGCACGCCGAGGGCGCGCGGCTCACCAGGGAGGAGGCGCTGGCCCTGGCCGCCGGCACGTCCTGACCTCGGTGAGGAGGCGGCGGAACGTCAGGGCCGGCCGCGTGAGGGCGGGCGAGGGGAGGCGCGCTGCCGGGGTGAGGGGCGGCGGCGGTTCAGTCGCCGCTGAGCTCGCCGAGGGTGACGGCGACCGTGCTGGTCGAGCCGTCCGCGTGCCGCACCTCGATCTTCACCTGCTCGCCCGGCTTGAGCTGGGCGAGCGTCTCGGCCAGCGCCGCCATCGTGGGCGTCTGGGTGCCGTTGACGGAGACGATCACGTCGCCCGCGCGGATGCCCGCCTTCTCCGCGCCGCCGCCCTTGAGGACGCGGGCCACGCCGACGCCGCTCGGACGGCCGTCCGAGCCGATGATCGTGCTGCCCTCGATGCCGATGGCGGCCCGGTGGCTGTTGGTCACCTTGCCCTGCTTGACGATCTGGCCGGCGATGTCGGTGGCGGTGTTGCTCGGGATCGCGAAGCCGATGCCTGGCGCGGCGCCGCCGCCGAGGTCGGGGTCGAGGGCGGCGAGCGTCGGGATGCCCACGACCTGGCCGGACAGGTCCACCAGGGCGCCGCCGCTGTTGCCCGGGTTGATCGCGGCGGACGTCTGGATCGCGCCGCTGATGGTCGCGCCCGTGGAGTCGGGGTTCTGCGGCTCGGTGACGGTGCGCCCCAGCGCGGAGACGATGCCCTCGGTCACGCTGCCCGACAGGCCCAGCGGGTTGCCCATGGCCAGCACGATCTGGCCGACGCGCAGCTTGGACGAGTCGCCGAACCTGGCCGGGCGCAGCCCGCGCGGGTCGTCCACCTTGACGACCGCGAGGTCGCCCGCCTCGAACGCCTTGACCAGCCGCGCCGGCCTGGACGGGCCTCCGCCTGCCGTGGTGACGGTCATCTTGGTGGCCTTGCCCACGACGTGGGCGTTGGTGAGGATGTGGCCGCCGGCGTCGTACACGATGCCGGACCCGAGGCCGACCTTGGTGTTGATCTGGACGATCGACGGCAGGACGTCCGTGATGACCCGCTCGTAGGCCGCCTCCAGCGACTGCACGGAGCCCGGCACGGCGGCGGAGGGCGCGGCCGGCGTGGACGCCGGGCCGGGGGCCGTGGGCGACCCGGCGGGGGACGTGGCGGGAGGCGTGGCGGGCGCGGCCGGCGAGGCGGCCACGCGCAGCGCGGCGCCGGTCGGCGTGGCGGAGCCGCAGCCGGCCAGCAGCGCGGCGGCGGCCAATCCCGTGATGAGGCTCCGGAGCATGTCGCACCTCTTCCCGGAGCGGGACGAAAGACACGCCGGCCCGCGGACCGTGCGCGGGCGCCGCTTCATGCGAGGCTCCGGCCCCGGGGCGAGAAACGCGCGCCCCGCAACGGGCGGAACGGTCCCGAACTGCTGCCCAAAAGTATCCACAACCCAGGTCAATCCCGCCGATGATCTGATTGAGGCGTTATTTGCGGGCATGTCGGCGCTTGTATGGGAAAGGAGCGACATTATGGCTATCCATCGCTACTTGCCGGTAGCCGGAAGCTGCCTGCCCGGGTCGATCATGCCGACGCCGAGCCCGAACGACCGCACCGACGACAACCGCCGTCGCCGCCGCAGCCGGCACAGCGCCGGGTTCGTCTTCGGCTGATCCCCGGCCCGTCGCCGAACCCCGGCCCGTCGCTGAAGCGCGGACGGCTGCTGCACCGCGGCCCTCCGTTGAAGCGCGGACGGCCGCTGAAGTGTGGCCCGCCGTCGAACTGGGGCCCTCGTCGCGAGCTCGACCCCGAGCCGGGCCCGCGGCGACGGGCGGACCCGTCCGGCGGCGTCCAGGTGAGGCCCGCCGGTGGCGAGGCCGGCCCCCGCTCATCGGTCCCCGTCACTTGTCGGACAGCCTGCGCCCCCGGAACATCGGGTGCTTGGTCTCCCAGTACCGCCAGCCCTCGATCCTGGCTGGGACGTTCGCGATGCCCGACGCCACCTCCACCTGCCGGCAGGTCCCGAGCACCGACCACATCGACCAGCCGACCCGGTAGCCGAACACGCGGTACCACAGGTTGCCGTACTTGCCCTTGCTGATCTCCCGCGAGTACTCGTGGCCGACGAAGACCATGTGGCGCTCCTCCAGGTGCGGCAGGCCGAGCTTGCGCAGGTGGCGCACGACGTCGTCGACGGTCACGTTGACCTGCCGCTCCTTCTCCGTCTCCAGGTACGCGAGCACCTCGTGCTCCCTGGTGACCGTGGCCGTCATCGTCCCGCCGGGGCCGTCGGTGAAACGGGTGCGGGGTAGGAAGAAGTTGCGCGGCGACAGGTGACCGTGCTTGAAGAAGGTGCGCGGCTCGCACCAGCGGCGGCCCAGTGCCTCGGATGCTGTGGTCGCGCTCGCCGCCGGGGCCAGGGCGGCAACCAGAAGGATCGAAAGTGGGCCACTCATCGCCATTTTCGTCATTCTGTTCCGAATAATCATGAAAAGGTGCCGTTCCTTTCCGGTATGCCTGCTGGGCGGGCACGGTAGAGAAGACCAGCACGATGTTTGCAGTCACCGCGAATCACGCCACATCGCCACACCGAACCCGAATTCCCCGTACCGGAAAAGAATCGGTGAAGAATGGGTGGCGTAGGTGTAGGCGCGACGGGCGCGGGTCCCCGCGCGGGCTGGACGGCGTCGTGGCGACGGGGGCGGGGCGCGCGCCCGGTGAGGCCGTCCGGCAGGGCCGCCTTCCAGAATGAGATTCTGTAAGGGCTGTGGCGGAAATATCCCGGGTCAGGGTGACGTAACCTCAAGGCCATGGCGGACGTCGGCGACCAGAACCCCCCACAGGATCCCCCCACGGCACCGTTTCGCAAGGTCGTCCTGCCGGCGGAGGAGACGGTCAGGATCCCGCGCCCGGCGCAGAGGCCGTACGTGCCGCCCGGGCAGCCCGGGGCCCCGCCCGCCGGACCTCCACCCACCGGGCCCCACCAGGTCTGGCCGCAGGCCACTGGCCGGCAGGCCCCCCGCCCACAGGCGCCCTACGCGGGCCCGCAGCGCCCCGCCGGTCCCCAGGGCTCCGGCGGTCCGCAGGGCCCTGCGGGTCCGAAGGGTCCTGGGGGGCCGTCGGCCGCTGCCACGCCGCAGGTCTTCCGGGTCGTGCCGCCGCCCCCGCCGAGGCGGCGCGGGCTGGGCGACATCCCGATCAAGGTGGTCTACCTGGTGGCGGCCATCGTCGCGACCGTGCTCGCCGTCCTGCTCATCTTCGTGGTCTTCTCCGGGGACGTGCCGACCAGGCAGACGCAGGACCAGACCGCCGTCTCGATCGTGCCCGTGCCGCCCGCCACGGCGACGCCCACGCCCACCGTCAGCGAGGCGCCCCTTCCCGCCGTGCCGGAGAGCAAGAAGTTCGCGCCGCTGTCCGGGAAGGCGAGCGCGACCAAGGGCACGGTCACCGACAAGGCGTCGGGTATCTCCTATCCCCGGCTGGGCGGGTCGTGGTCGGCCAAGTCGTTCCCGCCGTTCTCCGTGGCGCAGCGCGTGGGCAAGGTGGAGGCGCCGTACACCGTGGCCGCCTCGGCGATGCTGCCCGGCGACGCGCCCGCGGCCAAGCCGTCCACCGACGCCGACTACCGCGCCATCGCCGTCCAGGCGGCCCGCTGGACGCTGCGCACCCAGTACCCCGAGGGCGCCACGCTCACGGCCTGGACGGCCTCCAGGAAGGTGCCCGTGGGCAAGGGCTGGACGCTGGCGTTCACGGTCTCGTACCCCTCGGGGAACGCCCGGCAGGTGGGGCAGGCCATGGTGACGGTCGTCGAGGTGGGCAAGACCAAGCCCGCCATGCTCGTGGGCTCGATCCCGCAGAGCGGCAAGGCGTACTGGCGCGATCTGAACACCCTCGCGGACAAGGTTCGCCCGCTCTAGGCTTAGAAGCATCCTCTAGAATATGGTTCTAGGCATGGACTGCGACCTGACGGAGGATGAGCTATGGCGATCGGGTTGAGCGAGGAGCACGAGGCGCTCCGCGAGTCGGTGAGCGGCTGGGCCGAGCGCAACATCTCGTCCGAGATGCTGCGTTCCGCGGACAGCGGCGGGCGTCCGCCGTTCTGGGCCGGGCTCGCCGAGCAGGGCCTGCTCGGGCTGCACCTGCCCGAGGACTCCGGCGGCTCCGGGTACGGGCTGCTGGAGGCCGCCGTGGCCGTCGAGGCGCTCGCCGAGCGCATGGCGCCGGGGCCGTACGTGCCGACCGTGCTCGCCGGCGCCGTCATCAGCGCCTCCAAGCGGAACGACCTGCTGGCGCCCCTCGCCGACGGCACGCTCACCGGCGCCGTCGCCCTCACCGCGGCGCTCACCGGCGCCCCCGCCGAGGACGGCTCGCTGACCGTCTCCGGCACCGCCGAGCCCGTGCTCGGCGGTTCGCTCGCCGACGTGCTCGTCCTGCCCGTGTCCACGCCCGACGGCGAGAAGTGGGTCGCGCTCGACGCCTCCGCCGCCACCGTCACCGCCCTCAAGTCGCTCGACCTCACCCGGCCCGTGGCCAGGGTCGAGCTGGCGGACGTCACCGTGCCCGCCGACCGCGTGCTCGACGGCGTCGAGACGCTCGACGTGCGCAACCTGGCCGCCGTCCTGTTCGGCGCGGAGGCCGCCGGCCTCGCCTCCTGGTGCGTCGAGGCCGCCGCCCGGTACGCCAAGGTACGCGTGCAGTTCGGGCGGCCCATCGGCCAGTTCCAGGGCATCAAGCACAAGCTGTCGCGCATGCTCGTCGCGCTGGAGCAGGCCCGCGCCACCGTCTGGGACGCCACCCGCGCCGACGGCCGCGAGCTGGAGTTCGCCGCCGCCGTGGCCGGGGTCATGGCCCCCGACGCGGCCGTCCAGTGCGCCAAGGACGCCATCCAGACGTTCGGCGGCATCGGCTACACCTTCGAGCACGACGTCCACCTCTACTACCGCAGGGCCCTCACCCTGCGCGCGCTGCTCGGGCCGTCCGCCGAGTGGGCCGCCACCGTGACGGCGCTGGCCCTGCAGGGCGTCGGCCGCGAGATGGAGATCGACCTGCCCGAGGACGCCGAGGAACTGCGCGAGTCGATCCGGGCGGAGATCGCCGAGATCGCCCGGCTGGAGGGCGTCGAGCAGCGGCGCGAGCTCGCCGCGCGCGGCTTCGTCATGCCGCACCTGCCCAGGCCGTGGGGGCGCGACGCCAAGCCGCTGGAGCAGGTGCTCATCGCGCAGGAGCTCAAGGCCGCCAAGGTGCGGCTGCCCGCCATGATCATCGGTGCCTGGGTGGTGCCGTCCATCGCCGTGTACGGCACCAGGGAGCAGCAGGAGCGCTTCCTGCCCAGGACGCTCAGCGGCGAGACGATGTGGTGCCAGCTCTTCTCGGAGCCCGGCGCCGGGTCCGACCTGGCGTCGCTGCAGATGAAGGCGGAGAAGGTCGAGGGCGGCTGGCGGCTCAACGGCCAGAAGATCTGGACGTCCGTCGCGCACGTCGCCGAATGGGGCATCTGCATCGCCCGTAACTCCTCCGAGGGGTCCAAGCACGAGGGCATCACGTACTTCCTGGTGGACATGAAGGCCCCAGGCGTGACCGTCAGGCCCCTCACCGAGATGACCGGCGAGAACCTGTTCAACGAGGTCTTCCTCGACGACGTCTTCGTCCCTGACGAGCTGGTCGTGGGCGAGGTCGGCCAGGGCTGGCAGGTCGCGCGCAACACGCTGTCGAACGAGCGGGTCTCGCTGTCGTCCGGCTCGGGCGGCACCGGCGCGTCCGTGCCCGACCTGCTCGGCCTCGTCGGACGGCTCGGGCGCGAGCTCACCCCGGTGGAGGCGTACGAGGTGGCGGGGGTGGTCTGCGAGGGCCACTCGATCAACGCGCTGTCGCTGCGGGTCACGCTCAAGCAGCTCGCCGGCACCGAGCCGGGCGCCGACGCCTCCGTGCGCAAGCTGCTGTCGACCTCGCACGCGCAGCACGTCTCGGAGACGGCCGTCAGCCTGCTCGGCCCGGCCGCGACGGTGGCGGCCGACATGAAGCTCGGCGACGCCGGCTACTGGAACCGCGCCGTGCTCTCCACGCGGGCGATGACCATCTACGGCGGCACCACGGAGGTGCAGCTCAACATCATCGGCGAGCGCATGCTCGGGCTGCCCAGGGACCCGGAGCCCGGCAAGTAGCCCACCTTCGGGCGACGGCCACCCTGTGAGGGGGTGGCCGTCCTTGGAGGGGCGGTGGGCGTCCCGTCCGCAGGAGGTGGCCGGTCTGTGAGGGGGTGGCCGTCCTTCGGGGGGTGGTGGGCGTCCTGTGCGTAGGGGGCGGCTCTTCTTGGGCTTGTCGGGTGGCGGTCGGCTGTGTGGGCCGGACTGGGCCGTAGCCGGCATTGTGTGCGGATCGGGCATTGGTGGGGTTGTGGTGTCATAGCGGGATGCCGCACACCTCCCGGGCAGGGGCCGCCTCCGCCCTTCTCGGGCTCGCCCTGGGCTGCCTGGCGCTCGGGCCGGGCCTGGCCTGGGGGTTCGTGCTGCTCCAGGACATGGTGTTCGTGCCAGATCCGGCGTTCTCGCCGTTCACCTTCGGGCTGGCCGGGGGAGCGGCGCGGGTCGTTCCCAGCGACGCGGTGGTCACCGCGCTGGCCCAGGTGCTGCCCGCGGAACTGGTGCAGAAGGCGATCCTGCTCGGGATCTTCGTGCTGGGCTGCTCGGGGGCCGCGCTGCTGACGCCCTCCGCCTCCCTGGGGGCGCGGCTCGTGGCCGGGGCGTTCTACGTCTGGAACCCGTACGTGGCCGAGCGGCTGCTCATGGGACAGTGGGCGCTCCTGCTCGGCTACGCCGGGCTGCCCTGGGTGGTACGCGCCCTGGCGTCCGGCCCCCGCCACGGGCGGCGGCTCGCGGTCGCGATGGTGCCCGCCGCCGTGGGCGGGTTCGCCGCCATGACGGTGACGGCGGTCACCGCGCTCCCCACCGCCGCCCTGATGGGACCGTCAGGCGGGAAGGCGCGGGCGGTGACCGCCGGGCGGGTCGCCGCGTGGCTGGTGGCGTTCGCGCTGCCGTGGCTCGCGGTCACTGCGCTGCGGCCGGTGGCGCTCGCCGGTGACCCGCTCGGGGTGGACGCCTTCGCGGCCAGGGCCGACGGGCCGTTCGGCGCCGTCGTGAGCGTCGTGTCGCTGGGCGGGATCTGGAACGCCCACGCCGTGCCCGCCGGCTACGACACCGTGCCGGGGGCCGTGGCCAGGCTGGTGCTGGTGATCGCCGGGGTCGTCTGGTTCCTGCGCTCCGACGTGCCGTACAGGAAGGGGCTGGCGGCGGCGGCCGCGGTGGGGCTGGGCGTCGCCTGCCTCGGGGTGGGCGAGCCGGGCAGGGCGGCGCTGCGCTGGGCGGTGGAGACGTGGGCGGGGTTCGCGGTGTTCCGCGACGCGCAGCAGTACGTGGCGCCGCTGGCGCTCGTCGCGGCCGTGGGGCTGGGCCTGCTCACCGAGGCGGCGGGCCGGGCGGTGCCGGCGCGGGCCCGGACGGGGGTGGCGGCGGTGCTGGTCGCGGTGCCCGTCGCGGTGCTGCCGACGATGG
This sequence comes from Nonomuraea pusilla, assembly GCF_900109355.1. GTDB lineage: Bacteria > Actinomycetota > Actinomycetes > Streptosporangiales > Streptosporangiaceae > Nonomuraea > Nonomuraea pusilla. The sequence continues at coordinate 60,023 of NZ_FOBF01000017.1, read as the reverse complement.
CGTGGGGCGCGCTGGGCGCGCTCGACGCGGTGGCGTACCCGGCGAGCTGGACGGCCGCGCGCGAGGCCGTGCGGCGTGACGGCGCGGAGGGGGACGTGCTGGTGCTGCCGTTCGAGTCGTACCGGCGCTTCCCGTGGAACGGCGGCAGGGCGCTGCTCGACCCGGCGCAGCGGTTCTTCGCCGTGCCGGGGCGGCGGGTGGTCAGCAACGACGCCGTACGCGTCGGCGGGACGGTCGTCGCGAGCGAGGACCCCCGGGCGCAGGCGGTAGAACGCGTACTAGATGGATCATCGCCGGACCTTGCCGCGGCGGGGTTTAGGTACGTCGTGGTCGATGCCGGGACGCCGGGGGAGCTTCGGCGCTTCGAGGGGTGGCTGCGCGGCGCCAGGCTGGTGATCAGCGGTTCTGATCTGCGACTGTACCGATTCGATGGTTCTGTTCCGTCAGTAAAGTCGTAAAATGGCCGTTGATCAGCCCTTTTGTAAAGATTTCGTCTAGCTACTAGCTAGTAGCAAGAATTGGTTCTAGGTTAGGCACGGCCCGCACCTAGTCCGCGCACGGAGGAACCCTCATGATCAAGATCCTCTTAGCAGCGATCATAGGCGTGGCCGTTGCGACCCTCGTGGCGACGGTCACCACGGTCTCTCTCACCGGCGCCACCACCACGCCGGTCAACCAGCCGCTCTACAACTACGGCGACCGGTAGCCCGATCCTGATGCCGCCCTCCTCCCCAGGGGACGAGAGGACGAGCCGACCACCACTGCTTGAGATCGTCATCCCCGCCCGCAACGAGGAAGGACGACTCCCCGGGGGCCTCCTGCAGCTGTGCGCGAAGCTTGCCCGCATGCCGTTCCCGTCCCGCGTCATCGTCGTCGACAACAACAGCACGGACGGCACCGCCGAGATCGTCAGGACCTGGCCGGCCGGCCGGGTGCCGGTGCGCCTGGTGGCGTGCGCGACCCCCGGCAAGGGAGCCGCCGTGCGCGCAGGACTGCTGGCGACGTCCGCGCCCTTCGTGGGCTTCTGCGACGCCGACATGGCCACCGACCTGGACGCCGTCGACTCCGCCCTCGGGCTGCTGCTGTCCGGGGAACGTGTGGTGATCGGCTCCAGGGCCCACGCCGGCTCGGTCGTCGAGAACCGCCACAGCAAGGTGCGCGAGCTGGGCGCCTTCGGCTTCCGCGCGCTCGCCGCCGCGCTCGTGCCCGGCGTCAGCGACACCCAGTGCGGCTTCAAGTTCTTCGACGGCGTGCTGGCCCGCGACGTCGCCGCCGGCCTGCGCACGCCCGGCTTCGCGTTCGACGTGGAGCTGCTGGCCCGCTGCGCCGCGCGCGGCGCCAAGGTGCTGGAGATCCCCGTGAACTGGCATGACATGCCGGGCTCGCGCTTCTCCCCGGCCCGCCACAGCCTCGGCATCCTCCTGGAGATGGGCCGGATCTGGCTGCGGCTACGGCTGCGGAGCCGTCCGCGTGCCGCCGTCGGCCCGGCCTGGGAGCCGCCGCTCGACCCCGTCGGATATCCGTGAAGATCGCGCTGGTCAACTGGCGTGACCCGTGGCACCCGCACGCCGGTGGCGCCGAGACGTTCGCATGGGAGCTGGCCAGGCGGTTCGCGCGCGAGGGGCACGAGGTGCGCTTCGTCACGGCGCGCGCGCCCGGCCAGGCGGCCGGCGACGTCGTGGACGGCGTGCGCGTGCGCCGCATGGGCGGCGTGTTCACCGTCTACCCGCTGGCGCTGGCCTGGCTGCTGCTCCGCCGCGGCCGCTTCGACGTGGTGCTGGACTGCCAGAACGGCATCCCGTTCTTCACGCCGTGGGCGGTCGGCCGGCGGACCAGGGTGTTCCTGGTGATGCACCACGTGCACGACCGGCAGTTCGGCGTGCACCTGCCGCCGTGGCTGGCCGCCGTCGGACGGTTCCTGGAGGGGCCCGCCGCCCGCTGGAGCTACCGGCGGCACGTGAGCGTGGCGGTCTCCCCCTCGACCGTCAGGGCGATGCGGGAGCGGCTGCGCTGGACGGGGCCCGTCCACATCGTGCCGAACGGGGTGAGCGTCGCCTCGCCCGGCGACGCCGGGAGGAGCCTGTCGCCGCGCCTGGTGCACGTCGGCAGGCTCGTCGCGCACAAGCGCCTCGACCTGCTGCTCGACGCGGTGCCCGAGCTGCGGCGGCGCTGGCCGGGCCTCACGCTGGACGTGGTCGGCAGGGGGCCGGAGGAGGAGCGGCTGCGGGCGCGGCTGCCCGAGGGGGTCACCCTGCACGGCTACCTGTCCGAGGAGGAGAAGGCGGCGATCGTCGCGCGGGCGTGGCTGCACGTGAACGCCTCCCAGGGCGAGGGCTGGGGGCTGTGCGTGCTGGAGGCGGCGGCGCTGGGCGTGCCGACGGTGGCGTACGACGTGGACGGGCTGCGCGACGCGGTACGCCACGGCGAGACGGGCTGGCTGCTGCCCGAGGGCGCCGACCTGGCCGAAGGGATTGCCGGGGCACTCCACGAGCTGGACCACACTTATACGGTGAAATGTCGGGAATGGGCCGGGCGGTTCTCCTGGGACGCCAGCGCGGCACGGCTCGCCGCGCTCATGCGCGGGGAGCAGCCCTCGCCGCTGTGGCACGGGGAGACCCCGGTGCTGCGGGGTGAGCGGTGAGCGAGCGGGCGCGGCACCGGCTCTGGCTGCTGATCTGCTGCTTCGGCTTCGCCGTGCTCACGTTCACCACCAAGCCGGGCCACCTGATCTCCGACACCAAGATGGACCTCGCGCTCAACCCGGTCGGCTGGCTGGAGCGCGCCTCCCACCTGTGGGACCTGCAGCACTTCGGCCAGCTCCAGAACCAGGTCGCGGGCTACGTCTTCCCCATGGGCCCGTTCTTCGCGCTCGGCGACCTGGCCGGCATCGCGCCGTGGGTGACCCAGCGGCTCTGGATCACCCTGCTGCTGTGCGTCGGCTTCCTCGGCGTCGAGCGGCTGGGCGCGCGGCTCGGCGTCGGCACGCCGGGCACCAGGATCGTGGCCGGGCTGGCGTACGCGCTGGCCCCGCGCACCCTGTCGATCATCGGCGAGATCTCCATCGAATGGCTGCCCGCCGCGATGCTGCCGTGGATCGTCCTCCCGCTGCTCACCGCCTCGGAGACCGGGCAGCGGGCGCGCGGCGCGGTCAGGTCGGCGCTGGCCGTGGCGCTGTGCGGCGGCGTCAACGCGGTGGCCGTGCTGGCCGTGCTCGTCGCGCCCGTCCTCTGCGTGCTCACCAGGCCCCGCCCCGTGCCGCGCTGGCGGCTGCTCGGCTGGTGGTCGGGCGCCGTCGCCGTCGCCACCCTGTTCTGGTGGCTGCCGCTGCTGCTCGTCGGCCGGTACGCCTTCTCGTTCCTGCCGTACACGGAGACCGCGGGCACCACCACGCAGGTCACGTCGCTGACGAACGTGCTGCGCGGCGCCTCCGACTGGGTGCGCTACCTGCCGCTGACCGGCGTGTTCGACCAGCCGCCCGGGTTCGCGATCGCCACGTCGGCCGCCATGGTCGTGGTCACCGGCGCGCTGGCCGTGCTCGGGCTGGCCGGGCTCGCCCGCACGGACCTGCCCGCGCGCGGCTTCCTGGTCGCGCTGTTCCTGGTCGGCGTGACCGCGCTGGTCGCGGGGCACGTCAGCGCGCTGGAGCCGTTCGTGGCCGAGCAGGTGCGCTGGCTGCTGGACGGCCCGCTCGCGCCGCTGCGCAACCTGCGGAAGTTCGACCCGCTCGTGCGGCTCGCCCTCGCGTACGGGCTCGCCCACCTGCTCGTCCGCGCCCGGCTGCCACTGCGGACGATCGCCGTGGCGGCGTTCGCCGCGCTCGTGCTGCCCGTCCTCAACCAGGGCCTGGCCGCGCCCGGCGACTTCAAGGACGTGCCGCCGTACTGGCGGGAGGCCGCGTCCTGGCTGAACCAGAACGCCGGCGACGACGGCGTGCTGGTGGTGCCCGGCTCGAAGTTCGCCGAGTACGCCTGGGGCAGGCCGATGGACGAGCCGCTCCAGGCGCTCACCACGGCCCGCTGGACGGAGCGCCAGATCACGCCGCCCGGCTCGGTCGGCCTGTCGCGCCTGCTCGACGCCATCGACGAGCGGCTCGCCGCCGGCGAGGGGTCGGCCGGGGTGACCGAGGTGCTGCGCCGGATGGGCGTGCACTACCTGCTCGTCAGGAACGACCTGCTGCGCGAGACGCTGAAGGGCGCCTGGCCGGCCCGGGTGTTCGAGGCGCTGAGCGAGTCGCCCGGCATCGTCAAGGTCCGCTCGTTCGGCCCGCAGCTCGGCGACCCGGTGGGCGACGACGCCGTGGACACCCTGGACGCGCCGTTCCCCGCCCTCGACCTGTACGAGGTGACCGGCGGCTCCGACGTGGTCGCCGTGCAGCCGGCCGGGGAGTCGCTGCGGCTGCGCGGCGGGCCCGACTCGCTGCTCGCCATGGGCGACCTCGGCCTGCTCGGCGACGGCCCCGTCCTGGTGAACGACGACGCGGGCAAGCGCGAGGCGCCGACCGTGGTGAGCGACGCGCTGCGGCTGCGGGAGCGCTCGTTCGGCGAGATCAGGTCGAACGAGACGCCGACGCTGACGGCGGGAGAGCGCGCGCGGTTCACCGGCGTGCATGAGCTCGACCTGCTGGAGGACGGCTGGCTGGACGACACCGCGACCGCCGGGTACGACGGCATCGCGGGCATCACGGCGTCGTCCTCGGTGGCCGACGCCCAGGCCCCGGCGGCGCTCAGCACGCCGGGCCGCGGCCCGTGGGCGGCGATGGACGGCAACGCCGGCACCGGCTGGGAAAGCGACGGCGTCCACCCGGCGCAGGGCCAGTGGCTGCGCGTGGACCTGCCCTCTCGCCGCGAGGTCCAGGACGTCAAGGTGATGTTCACGGTGAACCCGCTGCTCGGCCCCGCCGTCACCCGGGTGGCGGTGGAGACGGAGACGGGCCGGAACGAGCTGGACGTCCGCGCCACCTCCGACCCGCAGACGCTGGCCGTGCCGCACGGCCCGACGGCCTGGATCAGGATCAGGGTGCTGGCGACGTCCGGCGCGTGGAGCTACGGGCAGCGGGTCGGCATCACCGAGCTGGCCGTCCCCGGAGTCACCGCGCAGCGCACGATCAGGCTGCCGGGGGCGGGCGGCGACGTGTTCGTCATGGACAAGGGGCTCGACGCGCGGCCCGCCTGCATGCGGGGCGCGCGCCGCTGGGTGTGCAACCCGCTAGTCCTGCCCCGGCAGGGCGAGGAGAGCGCCGGGTTCGACCGCACGTTCACCGCCGGCGCCGCGGCGACGGCCGAGGTGCGCGGGTACGCGGTGCTGCGCGACCCGAAGCTCGTGGACCGGTACGTCAGGATCGGCTCCGGCCTGCCCGTCGTGACGGGGTCGTCCCAGCTCACGCAGGACGCCATGGTGTCGCCCAGGTCCGCGTTCGACGGCGACCTCACCACGACGTGGGTGCCCGCCGCCGGGGACGCCGAGCCGACGCTGACGATCGCCTGGAAGGGCGCGAAGTCGCTCTCCCGGCTCCAGATCGGCCGTACCGGCAGCGACACGCAGCCACTCGACGTCGTGGTGACGGGCGACGGCGGCCAGATCAGGGCGGGCCGGCCGGGCGCGGACGGCTGGATGACGTTCAAGCCGATGCGGACCTCGTCGCTGAAGCTGCGCTTCTACCCCGTCGCCAAGCGGCTGCAGGTGACCGAGGTGGACGTGCCGGGCGTCAGCCGGGTGCTCAGGCCGGAAGGCGTCCCGCTGCGGCTGGCCTGCGGACTCGGGCCGAAGATCCAGGTGAACGGGCGGACGATCGACACCAAGGTGACGGGCACCCACGCCGACCTGCTGGAGCAGCGGCCCCTGCAGATCACCGGGTGCGCGAAGGCGCGGCTCGCCGAGGGCGACAACCGGGTGCGGGTCGCCGGGTGGGACCCGTTCGCCGTCCAGAGCCTGGCCGTGGGGCGGCTGCCCGAGCGGCCCGCCGCCGTCGAGGGCGCCGCCGTGCGCGGCACCTGGACGCCGTCGCTGCGCGAGGTCCAGGTGGCCGCGCCGAAGGACGCCTTCCTCGTCGTCAACGAGAACGTCAACGCCGGGTGGCGGGCCGAGATCGACGGCACGACGCTGCGCCCGGTGCGGATCGACGGGTGGAAGCAGGGCTGGGAGCTGCCCGCGGGCACCACGGGCACGGTGCGGATGGAGTACCTGCCCGACCGGCCGTACCGGCTGGCGCTGGTGCTCGGGCTGGCCGGGATCGGCCTGCTGGCGCTGCTCGCCCTGGTGCTGCGCGGCCCGCGGCCCGAGCACGTCAGGGAGACCGCGCCCGCGGCGCTGTCGCGGCTGCCGAGCTGGCGGGCGCCGTACGCGGTGGTGCTGGGGGTGGCGTTCGGCTGGTGGGTGGCGAGCTGGCCCGGCGCGCTCGCGTCCGGCGCGGCTCTGCTCGCCGCGGCGGTGCTGCGCCGGCGCGGCGTGCCCGCGCACTGGGTGGCGGCGGGGACGTTCGGCGGCGCGGCCCTGTCGCTGGCCGCGGGCCTGGTGCTGCGCGGCCACGGCGTGGACGCCGCCGCGCTGATGGACCAGGTGCCGCAGCTCGCCGGCTGCGCCGCGATGGGCGTGTTCTTCTGGCAGCTCGTCAGGGAGCCGACGCCGCCTGGGGAACCGGAGCCTCAGGAGGCGGAGCAGGTGCTGACCGGCGCCCGCTCAGCCTGAGCGCGGTGGTTTCGACGAGATGGTAGCTACCGACGCTCAGCAGCAGCGACACGACGAACGACACGACCGCCGTGGCGGCGAAGTCGCCGGTGAACGGCGCGTCGCCGGTCAGGTGGCGGTACAGCGTGATCACCGGCGCGTGCCACAGGAAGAAGCTGTAGGAGACGCGGCCGAGGTACGCCGTGACGGGGTTGCCGAGCAGCCGGTGCCGCAGGGAGCCGGGGTTCGGCGCCAGCGCGAACGGCGCGACCACGAGCACGGCCACGGCGGCCTCCAGGCTCATACGCAGCAGCGCCTGCGCGAGGGTGGGCTCGTCGAGTGTGCGCGGCCCGGCGAGGGGCGTGCTGAGCACCGCGTACAGCAGGAGGGCCAGCACCAGGAGCTGGGGCGCGATCGCGTCCACCAGCCTGCTGTGCTTGATCCAGACGGACAGCACCGCGAGCGCCATGCCGCACGCGAAGAAGATCAGGTGGTACGGCAGCAGGAGGCTGAGCTGCGGCAGCCCGGCAAGCGAGGTGACCGTCACGGTGACGGCCGAGACCGCGCCCAGCGCCGCCGTCCCCCAGAGCAGCCTGACCGGGACGTTCCCGCCCTGCCTTCCCGCGCGCGCCCACCGGTGCAGCGCCCAGGCGAGGACGGGGAGCGCCAGGTAGAAGGCCATCTCGACCGGGAGCGTCCACATCTGGTACAGCCCTTCGGCCTGCGCGTCGCCCTGCACGTAGTTCTGCAGCAGCAGCATCCAGGCGAGCCAGCCGGACCAGTCGGGCTTCGTCCAGGCCCACAGGCCCAGCCCGGCGACGAGCCAGTAGACGGGCATGACGCGGGTGACGCGGCGCCACAGGTAGCGCAGCGGCCGGGGCGGCGGCGTCCCCTCGACGGCGGCGCGGGCCCACGGCCGGTACAGCAGCAGGCCCGACAGGAGGAAGAAGACGGGCACGGCGGCGCCGAGCCGGCTCATCAGCCAGGCGTACATGCCCTCCTGGTACATGACGCCGGTGTTGCTGCCGACGTGCAGCAGCCACACGCCGAGCGCGGCGGCGGCGCGTACTCCGTCGAGGGCGGCGTCCCTGGTCTTCAATGCTCGTTCCACTTTCCCGCTTTCCTAGGCGAAACCACTGTAGAACCTGTTTCTATCGATTTGGTTGCGGGTGGTTCGCGGGACGTGACGGGTGTCACCCCCTGTCATACTTTGATGCACGACGATCGCACCGGACAGCAACACGTTCTACAAAAATATGGAGGCCTCGATGGGTCGAATGTCCACCCTGGTGCTCATCGGATTCGGGGCTTTCTTCATCGCCCTGGCGCCCCTGCTGAAGTTCTGGGCCGCTGACAAGATCGTCTCCGCTCCCGCCAATCACTTCAACCGCTCGCACCTGGTGGCCGCGGGTGCCCGGTATTTCTCGCTGCGCGACCTGAAGGTGCTCACCGGCGACCTCGACATCCTCGTCACCACCCGCGGCGACGTGAAGGAGGCCGCGGGCGACCGGGTCGTCTGGGACGAGGGCACGGTGGTCAACGACATCACCAACAACCGCCCCCAGATCGACTTCGGCGAACGGCGCAGCGCCTTCAACAAGTACACCGGCGTCGGCGTGAACTGCTGCGGCAGCAGCGTGCAGAAGGAGCCCGTCACGCTGGAGGGGCAGATCTACAAGTTCCCGTTCGACGTGGAGAAGAAGACGTACAAGGTCTTCAACTCCACGGCGCAGAAGGCGTTCGACGCGAGGTTCGTACGTGAGGACACCGTGAACGGGCTGCGCGTGTACGTCTTCGAGCAGGACGTCCCGCCCACCAAGACCGGGACCCGCAGCGCGCCCGCCAACGTCCTCGGCATCAAGGGCACCACCGGCGACGTGCAGGTGGACCGCTGGTACGACGGCAGGACGACGTACTGGATCGAGCCCGTGACCGGCGCGCCCGTCAAGCAGGAGGTGCAGCGGCACGAGGTGCTGAAGACGCAGGACGGCGTGGAGCGGATGCCGGCGTTCGTCGCCACGGCGAAGATGACCGAGGACACGGTGGACAAGCTGGTCAAGGACGCCGAGAGCAGCAAGAGCCAGATCAACCTGCTGCGCAACGTCATCCCGCTGGTGTCGCTCGTGGTCGGCGTCGCCCTGGTCCTCGGTGGCATCGTCCTCTCCCGCCGCAACACCGTCTGACTCCGGCGGCGCCGTTCCGGTCGCCGCCGGGCCGCCAAGGCCCCGGCGGCGCCGTCTCCGTCCGCCGTCCCGGGCTGACCCCGCCACTCCCGTCTCTCCTTTCCCTGAGGGCCCGCTTGCGCGGGCCCTTTTCTTTTTACGCTGCGGCCGACTAGAACGCGTTATAAATTCAAGTTACCCGCCAGTACATGCCAAACATCTCCACCTAGAACGCGTTGCAGTTCACCTCCTCCGAACGTATTGTCAGGCCATGCGGACACGGGTCACGGACATGTTCGGAATCGAACTCCCGATCTTCGCCTTCAGCCACTGCAGGGACGTGGTCGCCGCGGTCAGCCGGGCGGGCGGCATGGGCGTGCTCGGCGCGCTCTACTTCACCCCGGAGGAACTGGAGACGGAGCTGTCGTGGATCGACGCCCACGTCGACGGCAAGCCGTACGGTGTGGACGTCGTCATGCCGGCCTCGTACGAGGGGGCCGACTTCCCGCCCGAGGAGCTGGTGGGCCGCCTCCAGGCGATGATCCCCGACGGCCACCGGTCGTTCGTCGAGAAGCTCCTCGCCTCCCACGGCGTGCCGGCCCTGTCGGGGGACGCCGACGCGGGCAAGGTCCTGCTCGGCTGGACGGACGCCACCGCCAGGCCGCAGGTGGAGGTCGCCCTGCGCCACCCGATCGCGCTGCTCGCCAACGCGCTCGGACCGCCGCCCGCCGACGTGGTCGAGCAGGCGCACGCCGGCGGCGTGCAGGTCGCCGCGCTCGCCTCCACGCCCCGCCACGCCCTCAAGCAGGTCGAGGTCGGCGTGGACGTGGTGGTCGCCCAGGGCACCGAGGCGGGCGGCCACACCGGCGAGATCTCCACCATGGTGCTCATCCCGCAGGTGGTGGACGCCGTGGACGTGCCCGTGCTCGCGGCGGGCGGCATCGGCAACGGCCGCCAGATGGCCGCGGGGATGGCGCTGGGCGCGGAGGGCGTCTGGACCGGCTCCCTGTGGCTGACCGTCGAGGAGGCCGACACGCCGGAGATGGCGAAGCGTCGCATCCTCGCGGCGACGTCCCGCGACACGGTCCGCTCGCGGAGCTGGACGGGCAAGCCGGCCCGCCTGCTGAAGAACGAGTGGACCGACGCCTGGGAGTCGGAGGGCTCGCCGGGGACGCTGCCGATGCCGCTGCAGTTCATGCTGGTGTCGGACGCGCTGCGGCGCATCGGCCGCTCCGACGCCGCCGAGCTGGCGACGTTCCCGGCGGGGCAGGTCATCGGCCTCACCAACCAGGTGCGCTCCACCAAGGACGTGGTGTTCGGGCTGGTGGAGGAGTACGCCGACGCGGTCGAACGACTGAGCCGCCTGACAGACGGCTGACCGCCCGGCCCGGCTCACTGACGGATGGCCGGGCGGGCCGCCCGGCTCCGGACTGAGGGGCGGGTGGCCGGGCCGGGTGGTGCGGGCCGCCCGGCTCCGGACTGAGGAACGGGTGGCCGGGCCGGGTGTTGCGGGCTCGTTCCCCGGCGGGGGCCGGGGCGCGGCCGGGGTGGCGGTGGTTCAGTGGCCCTCGTAGGTCGGGGGGCGCTTCTCGCGGAAGGCGCGGGTGCCTTCCTTGGCGTCCTCCGAGCCGATCACCGGCCAGCCCAGGTCGTCCGACACCTTCAGCGCCTCGGGCTCCGGCATGCCGAGCGTGTCGCGGTACGTGCGGAGGATGGCCTGGACGGCCAGCGGGCCGGAGGCGGCGACGGCGGCGGCCAGCTCGCGGGCGGCCTCCAGGGCCCGGCCGTCAGGCACCACCCGGTTGACCAGGCCCATCGCCAGCGCCTCGGCCGCCGTGACCGACCGTCCCGTGAGGAGGAGGTCCATCGCGTGGCAGTACGGGATCTGCCTCGGCAGCCGTACGGCGCTGCCGCCCATGGGGAACAGCGCGCGCCTGGCCTCGAACAGGCCGAGCGTGGCCGACTCGGCCACCACCCGCAGGTCGGTGCCGACGAGCAGCTCGGTGCCGCCGGCGACGGCGTACCCCTCGACGGCGCAGATGACCGGCTTGGTGGGCAGGTCCTCGCGCAGCAGGCCCTTCCAGTGGTAGTCGGGGATGCGCGCGGCGCGCGCCCGCACCTCGGGGTCCTCCGACGGCTGCCCCATGGCCTTGAGGTCGGCGCCGGAGCAGAACGTGCCGCCGGCCCCGGTCAGGATCGCCACCCGGACGCCTGGCTCGGCCGACACGTACGCCCAGGCCGACGCCATGCCGATCAGCATGTCCGCGGACAGGGCGTTGCGGGCTGCTGGCCGGTTCATGGTGACGGTCACGACGTGGCCGTCCCGTTCGACGCGGCAGTGCGGGGTGCTGATCGGCAGGAGCTCCACGGACGCCTCCACGATGGTGATCAAGCTGGTGATCAAGCGCTTGTTCGGCGCGATCCTACCTCCGCGACCGCCCGCCGACGAGCCGTCCCCCGACAAGCCGTTCCGCGGACGAGCCGTCCCTCCTGGCAAGCCGTTCCGCGGACGAGCCGTCCCGCCCGGCAAGCGCCGATCGGGGGCGTTCGGGGCGAATCAAGCGCTTGCTACGGGCAGGTCCCCGGGTTACGCTGCCCAGCAAACGAGAACACGTTCTCGTTTCCGGCTCGGGGCCTCGAACACCTGACTGAGGAGTTCAGATGGGCACGCTCGGATTCTGGAGGCTCGCGCAGGCCGATCCCGGCTGGATCGCCGCCGTCGACCCCGAAGGGACACCGCACCGCGCCGGCGACCTGCTCGCCCGCGCGAACCGGCTCGTCCACGGGCTGCGCGACCTCGGCCTGCGCCCCGGCGACGGCGTCTGCGGCCTGGTGCCCAACGGCGCGGACGGCCTCGTCCTCTACCTCGCCGCGCTCCAGGCCGGCTGGTACTACACCCCGGTTAACTGGCACCTGACCGGCCCCGAGATCGCCTACATCGTCGCCGACAGCGAGGCGAAGGCGTTCTTCGTCCACCCGCGCTTCGCCGCCGAGGGCGCGCGGGCGGCCGAGGCGATCGAGCCGCACCGCCGGTTCCTGATCGGGGGGGCGCCGGGCGTCGAGGGGTTCAGGCAGGCGGACGAGCTGACCGACGGGCAGCCGGACACCCCGCCGAGCGGCAGGACGGCCGGCGCGACCATGCACTACACGTCGGGCACCACCGGCAAGCCGAAGGGCGTGCGCCGCCCGCTCAGCGGCGCGGACCCGGACGACGCCGCCGAGCTGATGACGTTCCTGCTCGCCCTGTTCGGCATGACCCCGGGCCGTCCGAACGCCCACCTCGTCACCTCGCCCGCCTACCACACCGCCGTCACCCAGTTCGGCGGCACGGCGCTGCACATGGGCCACACCCTCGTCTACATGGACCACTGGGACGCCGAGGAGATGCTGCGGCTGTGCGAGCGCCACCGCGTCACCAGCTCCCACATGGTCCCGACGCACTTCAAGCGGCTGCTCGCCCTGCCGGAGGAGGTGCGGAGCCGCCACGACCTGTCGTCGCTGCGCTGGATGATCCACGCCGCCGCGCCCTGCCCGGTGCCGGTGAAACGGGCGATGCTGGAGTGGTGGGGCGACTGCGTCTACGAGTACTACGCGGCGACCGAGGGCGGCGGCACCATCGCCACCCCCGAGGACTGGAAGTCGCACCCCGGGACGGTCGGCAGGCCCTGGCCGATCAGTGAGCTGCTCGTCGTGGACGACGACGGCGAGCCCGTGCCGCCCGGCACCCCCGGCACGATCTACATGAAGATGACGGGCGTCGCCTTCGAGTACAAGGGCGACCCGGCCAAGACCGCGGCGAGCCGTCTGAAGGACCACTTCACCGTCGGCGACATCGGCTACCTCGACGAGGACGGCTTCCTCTACCTCTGCGACCGCAAGGCCGACCTGATCATCTCCGGGGGAGCGAACATCTACCCCGCCGAGATCGAGAACGAGATCATGATCCACCCCAAGGTCGCGGACGTGGCCGTGTTCGGCATCCCCGACGAGGAGTGGGGCGAGCAGATCAAGGCCGTGGTCGAGCCCGCGCCGGGCGTCGCGCCCGGCCCCGCGCTGGCCGCGGAGATCCTCGCCTCGCTGGAGGGCCGCCTGTCGCGCATGAAGTGGCCGAAGAGCGTCGACTTCGTCGCGCAGATGCCCCGCGAACCCAACGGCAAGCTGCTCAAACGCAAGCTCCGCGCCCCGTACTGGGAGGGACGTGACCGTGCCATCTGACCCGCTGGTCGCCCGCCACGTGCTGGAGTTCCCCGGCGGCTACACCCGCACGACCGGGCCCGTCATCGGCCGGTTCCTCACGGAGCTGCGCGCCCGCCGCCTCGTCGGCGTGCGCACCGCCGAGGGCAGGGTGCTGGTGCCGCCGCTCGAGTACGACCCCGCCACGGGAGACCCGGTCACCGGCGAGTACGTCGAGGTCGGCCCGGCGGGCACGGTCACCGCGAGCGCCTGGGTGCGCGAGCCCAGGGCGGCGCACCCGCTCGACCGCCCGTTCGCCTGGGCGCTGATCAGGCTCGACGGCGCCGACACCGCGCTCGTCCACGCCGTGGACGCCGGCGACCCCCGCGCCGTGCCGCCCGGCACCCGCGTCTGGCCGGTCTGGAAGGACGCCCCGACCGGCCAGATCACCGACATCGCGTACTTCGCGCCCGAGGTGACGAAGATCGTCTCGCCGGTCCGCGCCGAGTACCGCCTGCGGGCCGGCGGCGCGCTGCGGGTCTTCCTGGAGGGCGTCGCGCGCGGGGTCTTCCTGGGCGGGCGCTGCGCCCGCTGCGACCAGGTGTACGTGCCGTACCGGACGTCCTGCCCGGAGTGCGGCGGCCGCATCGGCGAGCCGGTCGAGCTGCCCGGCACCGGAGTGATCACCACGTTCGCCATCAACAACCTGCCCGACCCGCGCGCGCCCGAGGTGCCGTTCGTCTCCGCGTACGTGCTGCTCGACGGCGCCGACATCCCGATGATCGCGCTGATCGGCGACGTCCCCGCGCACGAGGTGCGGCAGGGCATGCGGGTCAGGGCCGTGTGGGTGCCCGAGGAGGAACGCACTCCGTCCATGGCGAACGTGCGCTGGTTCGCCCCCACGGGCGAGCCGGACATGGAGCTGTCATGAGGGGGCTGTCATGAGAGACGTCGCGGTCGTCGCCTTCGCCCAGACCCGCCACACCCGCGAGGACGCCGGGCTGAGCGAGACCGAGCTGATCCTGCCCGTGATCGACGAGGTCAAGGAGCGCACCGGGCTGACCAGGTTCGGCTTCACCTGCTCGGGGAGCTGCGACTACCTGGCGGGCGCCCCCTTCTCGTTCGTCTCCGCGCTCGACGCGATCGGCGCCTGGCCGCCGATCTCCGAGAGCCACGTCGAGATGGACGCCGCCTGGGCGCTGTACGAGGCGTGGGTGCGCCTCCAGCACGGCGACGTCGACACCGCCCTCGTCTACGGCTTCGGCAAGTCGTCGCTCGGCGACCTGCGCGAGATCATGACGCTCCAGCTCGACCCGTACTACCTCGCACCACTCGGCCTCGACCAGGTCTCGTACGCCGCGCTCCAAGCCGCCGCCGTGGACGCCGACCGCGAACTGCTCGACGGGATCGTCAGGCGCAGCAGGGCCGACGGGCGGGCCAACCCGTACGCCCCGGACCTGCCCGAGCCCGACGTAGCCGACGGGCCGGTCGCGCCGCTCAGGGCGGCCGACCTGCCGCCGATCACCGACGGGGCGGCGGCCGTCGTGCTCGCCGCCGGCGACGCGGCGCGCGAGCTGTGCGAGCGCCCGGCGTACGTCAGGGGCATCGCCCACCGGGTCGAGCCGCACTACCTCGGCATGCGCGACCTCGGCCGCTCGGTCTCGGCGGCGGACGCGGCGCGGGCCGCCGGGGTCGGCAAGGGGCCGGTGGAGGTGGCCGAGCTGCACGCCCAGTTCCCGCACGAGGAGGTCGTCCTGCGGGAGGCGCTCGGCCTGGGCGGCGACACCGTGGTCAACCCGTCGGGCGGCCCGCTCGCCGCCAACCCCGTCATGGCGACCGGGCTCATCCGGGTCGGCGAGGCGGCGCGGCGCGTCCTCGACGGCTCCGCCCGCCGCGCCGTCGCGCACGCCGCGAACGGCCCCTGCCTGCAGCACAACCTCGTGACCGTCCTGGAGGCGTGAGCCACCCATGAACAGATGCGCCGTCATCGGGGTCGGCCAGACCCGCTACACCACCAAGCGCAGGGACGTGTCGATCGCCGGGCTGGTCCGGGAGGCGGCGTTGCGGGCCCTGGAGGACGCCGGGCTGACGTTCAAGGACATCGACGCGGTCGTCGTCGGCAAGGCGCCCGACCTGTTCGAGGGCGTCATGATGCCGGAGTCGTACCTGGCGGACGCGCTCGGCGCGGCGGGCAAGCCGGTGACGCGGGTCCACACGGCGGGCAGCGTCGGAGGCTCCACGGCGCTGGTCGGGGCGAGCCTCATCCAGGGCGGCGTCCACGACCGGGTGCTCGTCGTCGCCTTCGAGAAGCAGTCGGAGTCGAACGCCACCTGGGCGCTGTCCACGCACCTGCCGTTCAGCGCGTCGCTGGTGGTGGGCGCGGGCGGCTACTTCGCGCCGCACATCAGGGAGTACATGCGCAGGTCGGGCGCGCCCGCCCACATCGGCACGCTGGTCGCCGTCAAGGACCGGCTGAACGCGCTGAAGAACCCGTACGCGCACCTCAGGATCCCCGGCATCGACCAGGCGATGGTGGAGTCCACGCCCATGCTGTGGGAGCCGATCCGCTACCTGGAGACCTGCCCGTCCAGCGACGGCGCGTGCGCCCTGGTGCTGGCCTCGGAGGACAAGGTGACGGGCACGCCCGCCTGGGTCCACGGCGCCGCCATGCGCTCCGAGCCGATCTTCCGCGCCGGCCGCGACACCGTCAGCCCGCAGGCGGGCAAGGACTGCGCCGCCGACGTCTACCGCCAGGCCGGCGTCTGCGACCCGCGCAGGGACATCGACGTGGCCGAGGTGTACGTCCCGTTCTCCTGGTACGAGCCGATGTGGCTGGAGAACTTGGGGTTCGCGGCCGAGGGCGAGGGGTGGAAGCTCACCGAGTCCGGGGCGACCGCGCTCGACGGCGATATCCCGTGGAACGCCTCCGGCGGCGTGCTGTCCAGCAACCCGATCGGCGCGTCCGGCCTGATCAGGTTCGCCGAGGCGGCGCTCCAGGTGCGCGGCATGGCGGGGGAGCACCAGGTGGACGGCGCCCGGCTGGCGCTCGGCCACGCGTACGGCGGGGGAGCCCAGTTCTTCGCGATGTGGATCGTCGGACGGGAGAGGCCCTGATGGAGTTCAACCACGCCGACCTGTTCGAGGGGGTCGCGGACGCGATCGGGGACCGCACCGCCGTGGTCTGCGGCGACGAGCGCCGCAGCTACGCCGAGCTCGACGCCGAGGCGAACCGGCTCGCCCACCACCTGCTGGACGTCGGCGTCCGGCCGGGCCAGCACGTCGGGCTCCAGCTCCACAACGGCGTCGAGCACATCGCCGCCCTGCTCGCCACGCTCAAGATCCGCGCCGTGCCGATCAACGTCAACTACCGGTACGTGGAGTCCGAGCTGCTCTACCTGTACCGCGACTCCGACATCCGGGCGCTCGTCTACGACGTGGCGTTCGACGCCAGGGTGGCCGCCGTGGCCGGGCGGGCGCCGCTGCTGGAGCACCTGGTCGCCGTCGGCGGCGACCCCGGGATCGCGACGGCCGTGCCGTACAGGAAGGCGCTGGAGGGCGGCTCGCCCGCGCGGGGTTTCCCGCCGCGCTCCGGCCAGGACGTCTACATCATCTACACCGGCGGCACGACCGGCATGCCGAAGGGCGCGATGTGGCACGTCGAGGACCTGTTCATGGGGTTCGGCGGCGGCAACCCGTACGGCGAGCCGCGCGCCACGCCGCAGGAGGTGGTCGACGCGGCGGCGAAGGCCGACCCGGTCGTCATGATGGCGGTGCCGCCGCTCATGCACGGCGCCGCCCAGATGGCCACGTTCCTGACCTGGTGGATGGGCGGGACCGTGGTGTACGTGCGCGCGTTCGACCCCGACGCGGTGTGGCGGGCCGTCGAGCGGGAACGCGTGCTCAGCGTCAACATCACCGGTGACGCCATGGCCAGGCCGCTCGCCGAGGCGTTGGAGCGCGGCTCGTACGACGTCTCGTCGCTGCTGGTCGTCAGCTCGACCGGGGCGATACTGAGCGGCGCGGTGCGCGACCGGCTGCAGGAGCTGCTGCCGAACGTCATGATCCTCGACAGCTTCGGCTCGACCGAGTCCGGCTACACCGCGTCGGCGGTGGCGGGCTCGTCGCCGGAGAAGGGGCTGCGCTACCGGCCGAACGCCCCGGTGCGGCTGGCCGTGCTGGACGAGGGGCTGCGCCCCGTCGAGCCGGGCTCCGGCCGCGTCGGCACCCTGGCCAGGGCGGGCCGGGTCGCGTTCGGCTACTACAACGACCCAGTCAAGACCGCGCGGACGTTCGTCGCCGACGCGGACGGCACCCGGTGGCTGCTGACCGGCGACCTGGCCACCGTGGAGTCCGACGGCACCGTGACCGTGCTGGGCCGCGGCTCGCAGTGCGTCAACACCGGCGGGGAGAAGGTGTTCCCCGAGGAGGTCGAGGCGGTGCTCAAGGGGCATCCGGCGGTCTTCGACGCGGTGGTCACCGGGGTGCCCGACGAACGCTGGGGGAGCAGGGTGGCGGCCGTGGTCGAGCCGCGCGCCGGGGCCGAGGTCACGGCCGCCGAGCTGGACGCCCACTGCCGCGGGCTGCTGTCGGGCTACAAGGTGCCGCGTACGTACGCGTTCGTGCGGGAGATGGTCCGCTCCCCGGCGGGCAAGGCGGACTACCGCTGGGCCAGGGAGACGGCCCAGGCGGCGTCGTCAGGCTGAGCGGGTGGGCAAGGGGGCGTCGTGAGGCTTCGGCGTCCGGCCGGGCTTCCGCTCGGCGTCGTCCCAGGCGGTCAGGCCTTCTCGGTGGTGAGCCAGGCGGCGAGGCCGAGGTAGACCAGGCCGCTGCCGACGTCGAGGCGCCGCCGGGCGCGGCCCGAGCGGCGCAGCCGGTCCGCGAGCGCGGCCGAGGCCAGCGCGTACGTGCCGTCCGACGCCATGCCGAGCGCCATCCACAGCAGGCCGAGCACCAGGATCTGCGGGCCGACGGGGCCGCGCGAGGGGTCGGCGAACGGCGGCAGGAACGCCAGGAAGAAGATGGCCGTCTTGGGGTTCAGCACGTTGACCACGAACCCCTCCCAGAACAGCCGCCGCCTCGACTGCACCGGCAGCTCGACGGGGCCCTCCTCGGCGGTGGAGGCGTCGCGGCGCACCAGCTTGCGCAGCCCGAGCCAGAGGAGGTAGGCGACGCCGACGTACTTGACGACGGTGAACGCCGTGGCGGAGGCGGCGAGCAGGGCGCTGATGCCGAGCGTCGCGGCGGCGACGTGCACGACCGAGCCCGCGTGGACGCCGAGCACGGAGACCAGCCCGGCTGAACGGCCCTGCGCGACGCTCCTCGTCACGATGTAGAGCACCGCCGGTCCGGGCACGAGGAGCAGGGCGAGGGTGGCCGTGCAGAACAGCACGAGCGTGGAAAGGTCCGGCATGTCCCCATCGTAGGGACGCCGTCAACGGCTTTCCCGCGCCGCCCCGGCCGCCCCTCCGGCGGCTCCCCGCGCCGCCCCGGCCGACGCCCCCGGCGGCTTTCCCGCTGCGGCCGGGGCGTGGTCAGACGGCGTCCCTGAGGGCGGCGAGCAGCGCCTCGGCCGCCGGGGGATGGGGCGGGTCGCCGTGCAGGGCGGCGTAGACGTGCCTGGTCGAGCCCGGCACCTCGGACGCGCGGACGTCCGGGTGCCGGTGGGCGCGCAGGGCCAGGCCAGGGAGCAGGGTGAGCCCGAGCCCGGCCGCGACGAGCGCCTGCACGGCCACGATGTCGTCGCTGGTGAACGAGATGCGGGGGACGAACCCGGCCTTGGCGCACAGGTCGAGCAGATGGCTGCGGCACCGGTCGCACCCGGCGATCCACGGCGAGTGCGCGTGGGCGGCGAGCTCTCCGGGCTGCGCTTCCGCGGCTGCCGTGACGAGGTAGCTGGGGTCGTCGAGGAGGTGGACCGTCGTGTTGCCGCCGTCGTCGGGGGCGGTGTCGTCGTAGCGGAAGACGACGGCGACGTCGACGCGGCCGGCGCGCAGCAGCCGCAGGGCCTCGGGCGGCTCGGTCTCGGTCAGGTGCAGCCGCAGGCCGGGATGGTCGCGGGCGAGCCGCATGGCGGCACGCGGGACGAACGTGCCGAGCGCCGACGGGAAGGCCGCGAGCCGGACCCGGCCGGAGCGCAGGCCGACGTGCGCGGCCAGTTCCTCCTCGGTGGCGTCGAGGCGGCCGATGATGTCGGCGGCCCGTTCGGCGAGCAGCCGCCCGGTCTCGGTCAGGCGGACGCCCCGGCCGGCCCGCTGGAGCAGCCGGGCGCCCGTCTCGGCCTCCAGCCTGGCGAGGTGGTGGCTGATGGACGGCTGGGAGTAGTGCAGCTCCTTCGCGGCGGCGGTGAGCGAGCCGGTCCTCGCCACGGCGACCAGGACGCGGAGCCGCACCACATCAAGCATTCATCAAGAGTACCTATGGATGAGGCAGATAACTTCTGTTGGACCTATCGATGCTGGCGTAGGACCGTAGGAGGGGAGAGACTATTAGCAGCTTTCCCTAGGGGGACTACATGGAATTGACGACCATGCGACCCGGCCTCGACACGCTGGTCTCCGGAGTCTCCGGCATCGTCGCCCGCCGGCTGACCCCGCGCAAGACCGCCTTCGCCGTCGCCGACCTGCTCCGCGACCGGCTCCCCGGCCCCGACCTGCTCACCCCCGCCGAACGCGAGGGCTCTCCCGACCGCTACACCTCGCGCGTCCTGCACGCCCAGCCCGAGTTCTCCGTCGTGGCCGTGGTGTGGCGGCCCGGTCAGTACACCGCCATCCACGACCACGTCTCCTGGTGCGCCTTCGGCGTGATCAGCGGCGTCGAGGACGAGACGCTCTACCGCGACATGGGCGACCACCTGGTGGAGATCGGCCGCGCCGCCAACCGGCCGGGCGACGTCAGCGGCTTCGCGCCGCCCGGCGACATCCACCTGGTGCGCAACACCAGCGCCGAGGTCGGGATCTCCGTCCACGTGTACGGCGCCGACGTGCGCGCGCTGGGCAGCAGCGTCCGCCGCACGTACGAGCTGCCGGTGCGCGCCACCTGAGGAACCCGGCAGGGCCCCGTCACCGGATGCGGCCGTGCAGCAGGTCCACGAGCGTGCGGTGCGTCACCTCCAGGGGGCGGTCGGGGTAGAGCGCCTTGCGCTCGATCGAGACCGTCAGCACCATGCCGAACACGGCCGTCGCGGCGGTGTCCACGTCCAGGTCGTCCCTGATCTCGCCGTTCGCCACCGCCCTGCGCAGGACGTCCGCGTACACGCCGAGCGCCTGCTCGCGCAGCCGGGCCACCGCCTCCTTCCAGGCGGTGCGCCACATCTCGGCCAGCAGCACCCGCGCGAACGGGCCGTGCTCCTCGAAGAAGACGAGCTGGCCCAGCACCAGGGAGTCGAGCGCCTCCAGCGCCGTCTCCCCGGTGTCGGCCGCCCTGAGCGCGCCGGCCAGCTTGCCGATGGAGTGGTCGAGCAGCGCCCCGAACAGGCCCTCCTTGCTGCGGAAGTTGTAGAAGACGGTGCCCTTGGCCACCCCGGCGCGCTCGGCGATGGCCTCGACGGTCGTGGAGGCGTACCCCTGCTCCGCGATGAGCTCGACGGCCGCGGAGAACACCCTCTGCCGGGTGTCGTTCCTGCTCACAGCGACAGCTCCGGGTGCAGGCGTTTCACGGTCCAGGTACGGCTGCGCTCGACCGCGAGGGTGGTCAGCGCGAGCCCGAGGATGAGGAAGGCGGACAGCACGCCGCAAGCCTGCCACACCACGGTCATGTCGCCGCCGCTGATCAGCCTCCGCAGCGCCGCCACGACCCAGCTCATCGGCAGCCACGGCGAGATCGTCTGGAAGAACCCGGGCGACGTCTCGATCGGGTACGTCCCCGCGGCCGAGGTGAGCTGGAGCATGAGCAGCGCCAGCGCCACCACCCGGCCGGGCGGGCCGAGCAGCGCGTTGACGGCCTGCACCACCGCGAGGAACGCCGCCGCCGCGAGCAGCAGCAGCCCGCAGACGCCCGCCCAGTGGGCGGCCTCCAGGCCGAGCGCGAACCTCAGCACCACGGCCAGCACCCCCACCTGCGCCGCGCCGAGCGCCACCGCGGGCACCCAGCCCGCCAGCGCGATGCGCAGCGCGCCGGTGGTGCCCGCCAGGCGGCGCGGGTTGAGCGGCTTCAGCACCATGTACGCGATCATCGCGCCCACCCACAGCGACAGCGGCAGGAAGAAGGGGGCGAAACCGGTGCCGTAGTTCGGCACCTCGTTGGACACCGCCTTGTCGAGCCGCACCGGGTCGCTCATCACGCCGGCGCGGGCGTCGCGCTGCGCCTTGTCGTAGTCGGGGATCTGGTCGGCGCCGTCGTTCAGGCCGCTGGCGAGGTCCTTGGAGCCCTTGGCCAGCTTGTCCATGCCCTTGTCCACCTGGCCGGCGCCGTCGTGCAGCCGGTCCACGCCGCTGGAGAGCCGGTCCGCGCCGTCGCTCAGCTTGACGATGCCGCCGCCGAGCTGCCCGAGCCCGTTCGTGACCTGCTGGGAGCCGTTGCGCAGCTTGGTCGCGCCGTCGTAGACGCGGTCCACCCCATCGCTCGCCTTGCCCACGCCCGCGTCGACGGCCGCGGCGCCCTTGGCGAGCTTGGCGAGACCCTTGTCGAGGGCGTTGACCTGGTCGCGCACCTGGTCCACCTTGCCGCCGAGCTGCGGGGCGACCGCCGCGATCCTGCGGGCCGAGGCCGCGAGCTCGCGCGCCTTGGCCTTCAGATCGGAGCCGCCCCCCGCCCCCGTGCCGCCCTGCAGGCGCTCCGCCTGGTCGGCGGCCTGGCCCGCCGACTCGGCCGCGCTGCGCAGCAGCGAGCGCACCTCCGGGTCGGCGTCCTCGCCGAGGCGGTCGAGCGCCGCCCGCGCCTGCGACGCCGCCTCGCGGGAGCTGCTCGCCGCCCTCGCCGTGATCCCGCTGTCGGGCGCGCCGGCCACCTGGTCGGCGGCCTCGGCGACGGCGTTCGCCGCGTCGGCCACCTTCGGCCCCCACTCGTCCAGCACCGGCACGTACGTGTCGGCGAGCTGGTTCACCGTGCGGGTCTGGGCGTGCACCTGCTGCGACGCCTGTGTGGCGCCGTCCTTCAGCTGGGACGTGCCGGCGGCGAGCTTGCCCAGCCCGTCGCGCAGCTGCCCGATCGCCTGCTGCGCCTTGGTGATGCCGCCGGTGACCTGGGCGGAGCCCGACTGCAGCCGGCCCACCGCCGACCCCGCCGTGTCCAGCCCCGACGACAGCTGCCTGGCGCCGCTCTCGGCGCTGCCGAGCCCCTTGTCGAGCTGCTCGACGCCGTTGCCCGCCTTCACCGTGCCCTCGTGCAGCTTGCCCGCGCCGTCGGCGGCCTCCACGGTCTTGTCGTGGATGTCGCCGATGGAGACGAAGACCCGGTCGAAGTAGTCGCGGACCGCGGTGCGCTCGGCGGCGGCCCGCACTTCGTTGAACACCGCGTCGGAGATGCTGCCCATGATGTAGCTGCGGCCGGTGTCCACGCGCAGCCCGAGCTGGGCGGGGGTGGGGGTCGTCGCGTCGTTCGAGGGGGAGGCGAGCCTCGCGCTGAAGTCGGCCGGGATCGTGAGCGACAGGTAGTAGCCGCCGTCGGCCACGCCGTCCGCCGCCTCGCGGGCGGTCGCGTCGTGCCAGGCGAACACGTCGCGTTCGCGCAGCTCGGCGGCGAGGTCCTGGCCCGCGCGCAGTGTCTTGCCGTTCACCGTGGCCGGACGGTCCTCCACGACCAGGGCGACCGGCACGCGGTCCAGGTGGCCCTGCGGGTCCCAGAACGACCACAGGTACAGGCCGGCGTACAGCAGCGGCAGCACGACGACGGCCGCGAGCGCCGCCCGCGTCAGCCGCGAGCGCAGCATCCCCCTCATGACAGCTCCAGCAGGTGGTCGTGGCGGGCGGGCGGCTCGACGCAGGTCGCCACCACGGTGCGGCCGAGGTCGCGCAGGGTGTTCCACAGCGCCTGCCGCCTCGGGGCGGGCAGTCCGGCGTCGACGTTGTCGCAGTAGACGACGGCGGGGTCGTCCAGGAGCGCGAGCGCGATGCCGAGGCGTACCTGCTGCTCGCGGTCCAGGTCGCGCACCATCGTGCGTTCGTCCACGCTCAGCCCGGCCTGCTCCAGCGCCTTGGCGTACGGGCGGTGCCTGCGCTCGCGCAGGTGCTCCCTGACCGTCATGGACCTGTCGAGATCGGTGACGCCGTCGACGAGGCCGAGCGCGGCGACCTTGCGGATGGCGCGGGGCCGGCTCTGCCCGGCGACGCTGAGCGTGCCTTCGGTGGGCTTCATCCTGCCGGCCAGCGTGAGCAGCAGGCTGGTCCGTCCGCTGCCGGCCGGACCCGCGATCACCGTGAGCGTCCCCGGCCCGGCCTTGAGTGAGACCTCGGGGAACACCCCCTCGACCGACAACCCCTTGGCCACGATCACCACAGCTCCCTCTCTTTGAACTGACCAGTCAGTACAAAGATAGTACGCCTCCGCCCGTGACGCATGGTGGATCCGTCACTCCCCAGGGCTCGATCCGGGAAGCCGGGACCCCTACCCAGGAAGGCGGAGGGCGTGGCCGAGATTCTGTGGAAAATGGGAAAACTTTATTGCGCAATTTTTCTTTCGCATCTACCGTGGGGTCATGGCGAACAAGGAGCCACGGCGCATCCAGGACCTCGGCACGCTGAAGGCGCTCGGGCACCCCCTGCGCATGCAGCTGTTCCGCGCCCTGCACGTAGCGGGCACGGCCACCGCCTCCCAGCTGGCCGACCAGGTCGGCGAGGCGGTGTCGCTGGTGAGCTACCACCTGCGCAGGCTCGCCGCCCACGGCCTCATCGAGGAGGCCGAGGGCGGCGGCGACGCGCGCGAGCGCTGGTGGCGCATGGCGGTCGAGGGCGTGAGCGTCAAGGACAGGGACTTCCGCGACGCCCCGGAGGGCGTCGTCGCCCACTCCGTCGTGTCACGGCTGCAGGTGCGCCAGCAGAGCGAGATGTACGAGGGCTACCTCGACAGCCGGTCCGCCTGGGAGCCCGCCTGGCGCGACGCCGCCTTCAGCTCCGAGCACCTGCTGTCGCTCACGCCCGAGGAACTGCGGCTGCTGGGCCAGGAGCTCGACGCGCTCGCCGCCCGATGGAGCGCCCTCGCCAGGGCCGCCGAGGAGGCGGGCCGCACCGAGGGCCGTGAGAACGTCGCCGTCCACCTGTACGGCTTCCCGTTCCGCACCTGAGACCCCCCGACGACGCTGAGGAGGCGGCCGGCGATGGACCCCGACCTGTACCTGTACGTCACCCGCGTGAACGCGGGCGAGCTGCGCGCCGAGGCCGCGCGCCGCGCGCCCGGCGGACCGCCCCCGGACCCCGCCCGCGCGCTCGGGGCGCGACGCACGCTTTCTGTGAGAACGCCGGTGAGAACGCTGGTGACGGCCCTGGAGCGGCGGCTCGGGTGGGCGATGGTGGAAGCGGGCCTCCGCCTCATCCAACGCCACGCCGCCTGAACCACCCCGCCTGAACCACCCGGCCTGAACCAGCCGCCTGAACCAGCCGCCTGAAACACGCCGCCTGAACCGCCGTGCCCAAAGGCCCGGTCTGAACCGCCAGGCTTGATCTACCTCGCCTGAACCGCCGCACCCCGGTCACCCAGCCCCGCGAGCCCTGTCGTCGCCACCCCGCCCAACAGCCCCGGCGCTGATCGCCGGGGCCTTGCGCAGGGGGCCGTCCCCGTGGGGCCCCTGGCGGGGGTGGTGGCGTCAGGGGAGGCGGCCGGGCTCGTCGACGATGCCGGAGGCGAGCACGGACATCCCGACCGTCCTGTCGGAGTCCACGATCTTGACGCCCATGTAGTGGTAGTCGCCCTTGTCGAGGATGTAGTACGCCTTGCCCGCCGCCCCCGCGTCGAAGACGATCCCGATGCCCGGCCGCCCGTCGCTGTCCGTGGCGTCCTCCTCGACCGTCACGTTGGGCAGCTTGGCCAGCGCCCGGTACATGGCCGCCGTCGTGGCCGGCGGGATCATGGGGCCGAACTTCATGTACCAGCCGATCGCGCCCCACACCTTGACGTCGCCGGCGATCTCCGGCGGGCAGTTGGGCTCGCACAGCGACAGCGGCGTCAGCTCCCTGCCGAGGCCGCGGAAGTGGCGGATCAGCGCGTCGGGGTCGGCGGGCAGGGCCTCCACCTCGGCCTGGGTGCGGCCGGGGTGCGTCGGCCCCTTCTCGGCGTCGCCGATCTTCAGCTCGCCGCCGTCCTCTCGCAGCGCCATCCTGGTGCCGTCCAGGCGGGACCACGTCTCGAAGGCCGGCAGGTCACCGCCGAGGTGCTGCGACTCCTTGACGTAGACCCACTGATCGGGGCGGAGGGTGACGGCCTTGGAGCGGTGGGCGACGAGCGCCGCGTTCTCCAGCACCAGCCTCGCCGACGACGTGCGCGGCTGCGCCGACGACGTGCGCGGCTGCGCCTGCGCCGGCTCCCTGGTGGCGTCCGGGAGCCGCACGGCCGTCACGGTCGCGGCGGCGAGCACCGCCGCCCCCGCCAGAGCCAGCCCCCACCGCAGCCGCGCCGGCGCCCGGCGTGGCCCCCGTCCGAGCCCCCGCCCGAGTCCCCTTCCGAGTCCGCGCCCGCCGGTCCAGCCGGTGGCGCGCAGCTCGGCGAGCCGCCGCTCCACGCCGCTCAGATCGTCCTGGGCGGGCACGTCGTCCCGCAGGCTCCGCAGCAGTTCCATCTCGTTCACCTCTGAACTCCCTCCTCCGCCGCCGTGGGGTCGATGCCGCCGAGCGCGCGGCGCACCCTGCCTCTGGCCCTGTTGACGCGGGAACGCACGGTTCCCACCGGGACGCCGAGCGCCAGCGCGGCCTCCTCGTACGTCAGCTCCGCCCACGTCACGAGCAGCAGCGTGTCGCGGTGCGCGCGGGACAGGCCCGCCAGCGCGCCCGCCAGCCGCCGCCGCGCGCCGTCGGCGGTCACGCGCCGGTCCACCTCGTCCGTGAACGGCTCCGTCACCGCGTCGGTCCCCGTGCGGCTCAGTGCCCGGTACAGGGCGATCTCGCGGCGGCGGTGCCGCCCGATGAGGTTGGTGGCGATGCCGTACAGCCAGGCCCGCTCGTCGCCGCGGCCCGTGTCGTACGACTCCAGGTGCTGCAGCGCCACCGCGAACGTCTCGGCCACGATGTCGTCGGCCGGTTCCAGCCCGAGCCGCCTGACGGCGTACCGCTTGAGTTCGGGGGCGTGCCGGGTGAACAGCGTCGTGAAGCGATCGGGCTCGACAGGGCCGTGCTGGTCGTCGCGGGGGTGTTCCGCCGTGCAGGCCGCGGCGGCCCGGCCGGGCGGGCCCGTCCGGCTCTCGTGTCGCATCTGTTGCCTCTCGCGTCTCTCCGATGGGACGCAGGTAATTGCCACGAGAGGGGCCGGCGGTTCCATGAATCTTCCAGGCGTCCGTACTCGTCCCGGACAGCGGACGAGCCGCGCGGCGGGTCGCCGCGCGGCTCGTACGGGAGGAGGGAAGGGGTGAGCTAGACGCCCAGGGCCGAGGGGAGGCTCAGCTCGTGCAGGAACAGCGCCTCGGTCGTGGCGGCCCTGCGCAGCTCCTCCAGGTCCACGCGCTCGTTCGGGGCGTGGATGGCGGCCTCCTCGTCCTCGGCGCCGAACAGCAGGATCTCCGCCGCGGGGAACTGCCGCAGCAGCGTGTTCACCAGCGGGATCGAGCCGCCCGCGCCGACGTCGCGCGGCGGGCGGCCGAACGCGCGCTCCATCGCCCGGTTCAGCGCGGCGCGCGCCTTGCCGCCGGAGTCGGCCTGGAAGCCGGAGCCCACGGTGAAGTCGCCGAACGTCACCTGCACGCCCCACGGCGCGACCTGGCGCAGGAAGTCGACGACGGCGTTGACCGTGGTCTTCGGGTCGCCGGCCGGGGGCACGCGGACGGTCACCCTGGCCCGCGCGAGCGGCTGCACGGCGTTGATGGCGTGGGAGACGGACGGCACGTCCAGGCCGGTGACGGTGATCGCGTACGACGACCACAGGCGGTCGGCGAGGCTGCCGGAGCCCACCAGCGACACGCCGTCGACCACCCCGGCGGTCCTGCGGAACTCGTCCTCCGTCGGCCCCTGGCCGAGGAACGTCCCGCGGGGCAGGCCGGGCACGCGCACGTCGCCGTTGTCGTCGTGCAGCGCGGTCAGCATGCGCATCAGGGCGGCGAGGGCGTCGGGGGCCGCGCCGCCGAACGAGCCGCTGTGGACGGACTCGCGCAGCGTGCGCACCTCGACGGTGAACGCCGCCATGCCGCGCAGCGACGTGGTGACGGCCGGGTCGCCCACGCGCGGGTTGCCGGTGTCGGCGACGACGATGGCGTCGGCCCGCAGCAGCTCGGGGTTGCGCTCGACGAACGCCTCCAGGCGCTCGCCCGCGTACTCCTCCTGACCCTCGATGATGACCTTGATGCCCACGGGGAACTGGCCGCGGAACGCGCGCAGGGCGGTGACGTGCGAGATCACGCCGGACTTGTCGTCGGCGACGCCGCGGCCGTACAGGCGGCCGTCGATGAGGGTGGGTTCGAACGGCGGGGTGCGCCAGGAGGCGGGGTCGCCGGCGGGCTGCACGTCGTAGTGCGCGTACAGCAGGACGGTCGGCATGCCGGGAGGCGCGGGGGCCTCGCCGTAGACGGCGGGGAAGCTGCCTTCGACGGGGACCTGCTGGACGTGGGGCAGCCCGGTGGAACGCAGCAGCTCCTCCGTCAGGGCGGCGGCGGCGAACACCGCCTCTTCCGGGTGCCCGGGGAAGGCCACGGAGGGGATGGAGGCGAGCCTCTTGAGCTCCTCGATGGCCTGCGGCATCGAGGCGGCGACGGCGCTCTCGATCTGGTCAGGAGTCACGGGATGTCCCCCGGGGGTCGTTCTGGACAGGTGTTCTCATTGGATCACAAGCGGCCCGGAGGTACGGGAACGCGTATGTACCGGGCGCCAATCTACATGCGGATTTCGTTGTTGTTACAGACCGCTTCTACGGATCTCGATTTTCTTGCATAGTGCTACGACGCATTCACTTGGCAAACAGCAGGTGAGCGTGCACACTGTGGGGAGTTCAGACACGAGGGAAGATAACCATGACGCAGCCGGAAAACGACGTCCTCAAGGCCGCGCAGGACAACCTGTGGTTGCACTTCACCAGGCACAGCTCCTACCAGCAGACCGAGATCCCCACCATCGTCCGGGGTGAGGGCTCCTACATCTACGACATTCACGGCAAGCGCTACCTCGACGGTCTGGCGGGGCTCTTCGTCGTCCAGGTCGGCCACGGACGCAGCGAGCTGGCGGAGGCCGCCGCCAAGCAGGCGCAGGAGCTCGCCTTCTTCCCGCTGTGGTCCTACGCCCACCCCAAGGCGGCCGAGCTGGCCCAGCGCCTCGCCGAGAAGGCGCCGGGCGAGCTGAACCGCGTCTTCTTCACCACCGGCGGCGGTGAGGCGGTCGAGACCGCGTGGAAGCTGGCCAAGCAGTACTACAAGCTGATCGGCAAGCCGCTCAAGCACAAGGTCATCAGCCGCCAGATCGCCTACCACGGCACCCCGCAGGGCGCCCTGTCGATCACCGGCATCCCCGCCTTCAAGCAGATGTTCGAGCCGCTCGTCCCCGGCTCCGTCCGCGTCCCGAACACCAACTACTACCGCGCCGACGAGATCACCGGCGTCAAGGGCATGACCCCGGAGGAGTACGGCATCTGGGCCGCCGACCGGGTCGCCCGCGCCATCGAGATGGAGGGCCCCGACACGGTGGCCGCCGTCTTCGCCGAGCCCGTGCAGAACGCAGGCGGCTGCTTCCCGCCGCCCCCCGGCTACTTCCAGCGGCTGCGCGAGATCTGCGACGAGTACGACGTGCTGCTCGTCTCCGACGAGGTCATCTGCGCCTTCGGCCGCCTCGGCACCATGTTCGGCGGCGAGAAGTTCGACTACGTGCCCGACATCATCACCTGCGCCAAGGGCCTGACCAGCGGCTACTCGCCCATCGGCGCCATGATCGCCCACGAGCGGCTGTTCGAGCCGTTCAAGGGCGGCGACAACATGTTCGCCCACGGCTACACGTTCGGCGGCCACCCCGTCTCCGCCGCCGTGGCGCTGGCCAACCTCGACATCTTCGAGCGCGAGGACCTCCTCGGGCACGTCACCAGGAACGAGCCGCTGTTCCAGGCCGCGCTCGACGGCCTGCGCGACCTGCCCATCGTCGGAGACGTGCGCGGCTCCGGCTACTTCTGGGGCATCGAGCTGGTCAAGGACAAGACCACGAAGGAGACGTTCTCGGCCGACGAGTCCGAGCGGCTGCTGCGCGGCTTCCTGTCCAAGGCGCTGTTCGACGCGGGCCTGTACTGCCGCGCCGACGACCGGGGCGACCCGGTCATCCAGCTCGCGCCGCCGCTGATCGCGGGGGAGAAGGAGTTCGACGAGATCTCCTCCATCCTCCGCAACGTGCTCACCGAAGCGTGGGCCCGCCTGTAACACCCCCTCACCCGGTACGACGGAGTGCCGGTTCCAGAAAGGATCTGGGAGCATGAAGATCGGCGTGCCTGCCGAGGTCAAGAACCACGAGTACCGTGTCGCCGCCACGCCGGCCGGCGTGCACGAACTGGTCCGCAACGGCCACGACGTCATCGTCCAGCGGGGCGCCGGCCTCGGCTCGCACATCCCGGACGAGGAGTACCTCGCGGCGGGCGCGAAGATCCTCGACAGCGCCGACGCCGTCTGGGGCGAGGCGGACATGGTGCTGAAGGTGAAGGAGCCGATCGCGGAGGAGTACCACCGCCTGCGCGAGGGCCTCGTCCTGTTCACCTACCTGCACCTGGCCGCCTCCCGGCCCTGCACCGACGCGCTGCTCTCCGCCAGGACCACCGGCATCGCGTACGAGACCGTCCAGGTGGGCAACGCGCTGCCGCTGCTCGCCCCGATGTCGGAGGTCGCCGGCCGGCTCGCGCCGCAGGTGGGCGCGTACAACCTGATGCGCTTCAACGGCGGCAGGGGCGTGCTGCCCGGCGGCGTGCCCGGCGTGTCCCCGGCCAAGGTCGTCGTCATCGGCGGCGGCGTGTCCGGTCTCAACGCCGCCCAGATCGCCGTCGGCATGGGCGCCGACGTCACCGTGCTCGACACGAACATCGACCGCCTGCGTTACATCGACGCCATCTACCAGGGCCGCCTGAAGACCCTGGTCTCCACCCGATACGCGATCGAGCAGGAGGTGCTGCAGGCCGACCTGGTGATCGGCGCGGTGCTGATCCCCGGCGCCAAGGCCCCGACGCTGGTCTCCAACGACCTGGTCTCCCGCATGAAGCCCGGCTCCGTGCTCGTCGACATCGCCATCGACCAGGGCGGCTGCTTCGAGGACTCCCGTCCGACGACGCACGCCGACCCGACGTACACGGTGCACGGCTCGGTGTTCTACTGCGTCGCCAACATGCCGGGATCGGTCGCCAACACCTCCACGTACGCCCTGACCAACGCCACCCTGCCGTACGCGGTGAAGCTGGCGAACCTGGGCTGGCGCGAGGCGCTGAAGACCGACGCCGGGCTGGCCGGCGGCCTCAACACCCACGACGGCCTGCTCACCAACGCGCCTGTCGCCGAGGCGCTGGAGCTGCCGTACACGCCGGTCGCGGACGTCCTCGCGAGCTGACCGGCCGGACGGGAGGGGTGCGGCTCCTGCCGCCGCGCCCCTCCCGCCCTGTTCTCGCCGCCGGGCTCAGCGCAGGCCGAGCCGCCTGCGCAGGTCGCGGGCGGTCGCGAGGACGTGCTGCAGCTCGCCCCTGCTCGGCCACGGCCCGGTGCCGGGCCGCAGCAGCGCCCCCTGCACCGACACGAGATGCTCGATCGCGCTGGCGTGGATGCCGCTGCGGCGCACCAGCCAGCCGACCACGTCGGCGGGGTCGTGCAGCGGCCTGGTGACGAGGTCCCAGGTGCCGAGCACCTCGGTGAGCTCCGCCACCGGCAGCGGCATGCCGCCCCTGCGCCCGGTCGCGGCGGAGGCCAGCTCGGCCCGCGCGCTCAGCTCGGGCTCCGCCGGACGGTCCCACGCGGGAGGCGGAGGGTCGGCCAGCCACTCCTGCGCCTCGGCCGCCCGGCCGGACGCCTTCAGCAGCCCGGCCAGCTCCACCGCCGCCGTACGGTGCCCGGCGCGAGCCGCGTGGCGGAACCAGTGCTGGCCGCCCGCCAGGTCGTCGAACTCGGCGATCAGCAGCAGCCCCAGGTTGAAGGCCGCCTCGGGGTCCCCGCCCGCCGCCGCCCTGCCGAACCAGTGGCCCGCGGCGGCGCAGTCGCCCAGCTCCACGCAGACGAACCCGGCCATCCGCTGGTCCTCCAGCCGCCCCGTGGCGGCGGCCCGCTCGAACCAGGCGCGCGCCTCGCGCAGGTCGCCCCGGGTCAGCGCCACCCCGCCCAGCCGCGACGCCGCCCCGGGGTGCTCGCTGCGCACCGCCAGCCGGTAGTAGATCTCCGCGCCCTCAGGGTCGCGGGTGGCGTGCAGGTACAGGCCCAGGCAGTACGCCGACTCGGCGTGGCCGCCCCGCGTCGCGCACTCCCACCAGCGGACCGTCTCGGCGTCCTCGCCCGCCGCGTACGCGAGGAAGCCGAGGTCGTGCGCCGACAGCACGTCACCCTCGGCGGCGGCGCGGCGGTGCCACTCGCACGCCTGCGCGATCTCGCCGGAGTCCTCGCAGATCAGCGCCAGCCGGCGGGCCGCGCTCCTGGAGCCCGCCCTGGCCGCGCTCTCGAACCAGCTCCTCGCCGTCTGCACGTCGCCGCGCTGCTCCAGCAGGAGCGTGGCGAGGTTGACCGCGGCCTCGGCGTCGCCGGTGCCCGCCGCCATCTCGTACCAGGACACGGCCTCCTCCAGGCTTCCGTGCTGCTCGTGCCAGATGCCCAGGTTGTAGGCGCTGTCGACGTTCCCTCCCGCCGCGGCGCGCTCCCACCACCGGCGGGCGGACGCGCGGTCGCCCCGCTGGGCGTAGAGCTTTCCGAGCCGGTGCGCGGCGTGCGGGTCGCCTGCCCGAGCGGAGGCCAGCAACTCGGCCTCGTCCCCTACCCGTGGCGCCGGAACGGCCACTTCTCCTTGCCACCAGGACATGGCGACAGCGTGGCATGTGATCGCGCGATTGCGAACAGTAATCGCCGACAACTCTACGAGAAGTTGATGAACCCGGTATACATCCCCATCCCGCAGACGTAGCGCAGGGAGCCCGGGGGTTGGGGCGGCAGGCGCACGACGGCGGGCAGCGCGACGTCGCGGCCGTCGATGGTGACGGTGCCCGTGCAGCCGGGCTCGGCCACCCGGAAGTCGACGGCGACGGGGACGCCCGCCCGCGCCTCGACCATGAACGGCCGGTACCCGGTGCGGGTGGCCCACACCACGACGGTCTGCCCACCGTCGGCCGGTGGGGAGGCGTGCGCCCCTCCCGCCGATGCCGGTCCCGACGCCGGGGGCGGCGCGGCGACGGCGGAGGCGGGGGGTGGGGCGGACAGCCAGCCGCCCAGGTTGATCCCGGTGCCCACCGTCCACACGCCGGCCGCGATGCCGGCCGCCGCGGCCACCCTGGCCAGCCTGCCGCGCGACATCCGCCGCAGCAGGTAGCCGAGCAGCGCGAACGCCGGGGAGCTGCCGAGCACGAACCCCGCCATCACCGCGGCCCCGGCGACCGCCGACCCGCTGGACACCGCGATCATCTCCATGCCGAGCGTGACGCCGCACGGCACGAGGACGGTCGCCGCGCCGAGCAGCGGCGCCCGGAGCGGCGACCTCGCCCCCGCGGCCGGTGCGCAGGCCACCTGCCCGCGCCGCAGCAGCCTCACCGCGAACCCGGCGACCGTGGTGCCGGCCGCCACCAGCAGCAGCGCCCGCAGCCAGGGCGGCGGGCTCACGGCCGCGCCGAGCAGCCCGAGCAGCGCCCCGGCCGCCGTGTACGACGCCAGGCGCCCGGCGAGGAACCACGCGACCGGCGCGGCGTCGCGCCCCTGCCGTCCGAGCAGCCCGACGAGCAGCCCGCCCTGGGCGGCCGCGCAGGAGGCGGTGCCCGCCACCAGCCCCGCGGCCAGGCCGCCGGCGAGCAGACTGAGGGCCTGCATGCGAGTCCCCGTTCTCTCCAGGAGGTCCTGCCGGGAACGTAACGCCGCATGCCGAATGCGGCCAGTGACAGTTGTCGCACTATAGGTGACGTTTATCCGGTGGCGCCCCGGAGCACTGACATCTTCTCGAAGTACTCGTCGTCGCCCATCTCGCCCCTGGCGTACCGCTCGGCGAGGATCTGCTCGGCCGAGGCCGTGGGGCTCGCCGGGGGCGTCGCCGCCGAGGCGCGCGGCCTCCACCTGCCGGTGCGCCGCGCCCAGAGGGCGACGCCGACGACGGCGACCCAGAA
Source organism: Nonomuraea pusilla (assembly GCF_900109355.1). GTDB lineage: Bacteria > Actinomycetota > Actinomycetes > Streptosporangiales > Streptosporangiaceae > Nonomuraea > Nonomuraea pusilla. The sequence goes on along the minus strand of NZ_FOBF01000017.1, from coordinate 26,667 downwards.
CAGCCCCCACAGCAGCGGGACGACGGGCCCCATGCCCCATCCGGCGTGCGTGAACGTGTGGTGCATCATGTCTCCTCCTCTGACGCTGCCTCCAGCGTGCCCGGGGGCGGCCGTGCCCGGCATCGGACCGTGGGCTGGAGCGCGCGTCAGCCCAGGGGAGTGCTCGCCGCCCTCCCGGCGTACGACCTGGGCGGTACACAGCCGGGGCGCGACAGCACGGCGGAGGCGGGGCGGAGGCGGGGCCGGTCAGGTCGCGGGCTTCTTCGCCTCGATGAGGAACCTGCTGGAGTGGGCCGTGAACGGGCCCTCGTCGCGGATGCGGTCGTGCAGCTCGCGCAGCCGCCCCCGGTAGCGCGCCGCGGAGAAGCCAGGGACGATCCAGATCACCTTGCGCAGGAAGTACACGACGGCGCCGACGTCGCGGAACTCCATGCGCAGCCGCTCGGTACGCAGGTCCACGACCTCCAGCCCGGCCGCCGTCGCCGCCTCCGCCGCGGCCACGGGGTCGCGCGCCGAGCCGTCGAGCGGCCCGAGGAAGAACTCCGCCAGCTCGAACACGCTGCGCGGCCCCACCTGCTGCGAGAAGTACGTGCCGCCCGGCGCCAGCACGCGGGCGATCTCGTCCCACCACGTCTCGACCGGGTGACGGCTGACCACCAGGTCGAACACGCCGTCGAGGAACGGCAGCCGCGGGCCGTCGTCGTCGGCCACGACGGCGGCGCCGCGCGGGCGCAGCCGGGAGGCGGCCAGCGCCAGGTTCGGCGGCCACGCCTCGGTGGCGACGGTGACGGGCGGCAGGACGGGCACGGCGGCCAGGATCTCGCCGCCGCCGGTCTGGACGTCGAGCGCGGCCCGCGCCCCTGCCATGCGCCCGCCGAGCAGGCGGGAGTAGCCCCACGACGGCCGCTCCTCGGTGGCCCGCCCGTCGAGCCAGGAGAAGTCCCATCCCTCGACGGAGGCGGCCTCGGCCTCGCCGACCAGTTCCTCGAACGTGCGCTCCATTCCCCGAGCCTGCCAGCACCGGCGGGGCCGTTCAACCGCTTTGCCGCGGCGCGGCGCGGGCGTCGGGGACGGCAGGGGACGTCAGGGGACGTCAGAGCCAGCCGGGCTTGACCAGACCCGACTCGTACGCGATGACGACGAGCTGGGCGCGGTCGCGGGCGTGGAGCTTCATCATGGTCCGGCTGACGTGGGTCTTGGCCGTGGCGGGCGACATGAAGAGCTTGGCGGCGATCTCGTCGTTGGTCATGCCGGTGCCGACGAGCGCGAGCACCTCCCGCTCGCGCTCGGTGAGCTGGTCGAGCTCGGACGTGGCCAGGGGCTCCTTGGCGCGGGAGGCGTACTCGGCGATGAGGCGGCGGGTGACGCTGGGCGACAGCAGCGCCTCGCCGGCGGCCACCACGCGCACGGCCTGGATCAGTTCGGCGGGCTCGGTGTCCTTGACGAGGAAGCCGCTCGCGCCGCCGCGCAGCGCCTCGAAGACGTACTCGTCCAGCTCGAACGTGGTGAGGATGATCACGCGGGGGCCGGCGGGCATCTGGCGGGTGGCGGTCAGGCCGTCGGTGCCCGGCATGCGGATGTCCATGAGCACCACGTCGGGCTGGTGCTCGCGGGCCAGCCGGACGGCCGCGGCCCCGTCGGACGCCTCGGCGACGACGGTCATGTCGGGCTGGGCGTCGAGCAGCGCCCTGAACCCGGCCCTGACCAGCGCCTGGTCGTCGGCCAGCAGAACGTTGATCATGCACTCTCCTCGGGTAGGGGCAGCCTGGCCTCCACCTGGAAGCCGGTGCCCGAGGGGCCGGCGACGAGCGTGCCGCCGAGGGCGGAGGCGCGTTCGCGCATGCCGGGGATGCCGTTGCCGCTGCCGTCCTCGGACAGCGCGCCCGGCGTGGCCGAGCCGGTGTCGGTGACCCGTACGACGAGCTCGCCGTGGCCGTACTCGAGCCGGACGGTCACCTGGGCGCCCGGCGCGTGCCTGGTGACGTTGGTGAGCGACTCCTGCACGATGCGGTACGCGGCCCGCTCGACCTGGGGCGGCAGCGGCCGGGAGCCGACGCGTTTCAGCGTGACCGGCAGCCCGGAGCGCCCGACGAGGTCGTCGAGCCGGTCGAGCCCTGCGGTGGGGGTGCGGGGCGCGCCGTCGCGCAGCACGTTCAGCACGGAGCGCATCTCGCCCAGCACCTCCTTGGAGGCCGTCTTGATCGTGGCGAGGGCGGTGCGGGCCTGCTCGGGATGGTCGTCGATGAGGTGGAGCGCGGTGCTGGCCTGGACGTGGATCAGCGAGATGTTGTGCGCGAGCACGTCGTGCAGCTCCTGGGCCATGGTGAGCCGTTCCTCGCTGGCCTGGCGCCTGGTCTCCTCCTCGGCGGCCCGCTGCTGCTGCGCGCGGCGCTCGCGGACGATCCTGACCAGCTCGGCCAGCACCATGAAGAGCATGATGAACGCGGTGATCGCCATGTCGTGGAAGAGCCCGAGCCCTTCGTGCCGCATGGAGCCGAAGTGGCCGTAGGCGATCAGGACGGCGAGCGTGACGCCCGCCATGATCCAGGCGGCGAGCCTGTGGCGTTCCAGGACGAGCGTGAACAGGACGACGACCGGCGCCATGTAGACGGGCCCGAGCGGGTAGTCGAGCCAGGTGTAGACGTAGGTGGACAGCAGGGCGACGGCGGCCGCCGGGATGGGGAACCTGCGCCTGACCGTGATCATCACGGGGCCGACCAGCAGCAGCGCGTACGCGAGCGCGTCGAGCGGGCGCCTGAACTCCCGCTGGCCCCAGGCCGCGCCCTGCGAGGTCACCACCTGGGCGACGGCGACGATGAGGCCGAAGTAGGGGTCGAAGCCGGACGTCCTGCGCACGCCCCAACGCTAGGGCAAGGCTCTGACCAGCGCATCACCCCGGGGTGGCAGGGGGCCCTACCACAACGGGCGTACCTCGTTCATCGTGGATTACATGCGCCGAATGGTCGTTACCGTAGCAACTGTCCTCATTTCGCTCGTCTCAGCGCCGCCGGCGCTGGCCGGGCCCGAGACGAAGACGCCCGTCGCCGAGGGGTACGGCGGCGCCGTCGCCACCGTTGACCTCGACGCGAGCAAGGCCGCCATCGCGGTCCTGAGGAAGGGTGGCAACGCCGTGGACGCCGCCGTCGCGGCCGGGGCGGTGCTCGGCGTGACCGAGCCGTACTCGGCGGGCCTGGCCGGCGGCGGCTTCATGGTCTACTACGACGCCGACCGGCAGAAGGTGTACACCATCGACGGCAGGGAGACCGCGCCGCGGGCGATGAACGAGACGTCCCTGCAGGGCATCCCGTTCGACGAGGCGGTGACCAGCGGGCTGTCGGCCGGCGTGCCGGGCACGGTGGCGACCTGGGACACCGCCCTGCGCAGGTTCGGCACCATCTCGCTCAGGAAGGCGCTCCAGCCCGCGATCGAGGTGGCGTCCAAGGGCTTCGTGGTGGACCAGACCTTCCACGACCAGACCGCCCAGAACGCCGACAGGTTCAAGGACTTCACCTCCACCGCGAAGCTGTACCTGCCCGGCGGCCAGCCGCCGGCCGTCGGCTCGGTGTTCAGGAACCCCGAGCTGGCCGCGACGTACAGGGAGCTCGGCAGGCGCGGCCCCGCTTGGCTGTACGGCGGGCAGCTCGGCAAGGAGATCGTGGCCACGGTCAAGCAGCCGCCGGTGACCCAGGGCAGCACCCGCAACGTCAGGCCCGGCCTGATGGAGCTGCCCGACCTCGCGGCGTACCGGGCGCTGCTGCGCGAGCCGACGCACGTCGGCTACAAGGACATGGAGGTGTATGGGATGGCGCCGCCGTCCTCGGGCGGCTCCACCGTGGGCGAGGCGCTCAACATCCTCCAGGCCCTGCCGCGGGTGGGGCTGCACGAGTACCTGGAGGCGTCCAGGCTGGCCTTCGCCGACCGCGGCAAGTACGTCGGCGACGTGCCCGGCGTGCCGCTGCGTGAGCTGCTGTCCGACGGCTTCGCCAAGGAGCGGGCCTGCCTGATCGGCGACAGGGCGATGCCGAGCCCCGCCGCTCCCGGCAGCCCCGACGGCTCGTACGAGCCGTGCCCCAGCCCGGCCGGCGCGTCCACGCCGATCGCCGACGAGGGGCCGGAGACCACCCACCTGGTGGTGGCCGACCGCTGGGGCGACGTCGTCGCCTACAACCTCACGATCGAGTCCACCGGCGGCAACGGCATCGTGGTGCCGGGCCGCGGCGTGCTGCTCAACAACGAGCTGACCGACTTCACGTTCGGCCCCGCGCCCGGCGACCCGAACCTGCCCGGCCCCGGCAAGCGGCCCCGCTCGTCCATGGCGCCGACGCTGGTGCTGAAGGGCGGCGAGCCCGTGCTCGCGGTCGGCTCGCCCGGCGGCTCCACGATCATCACGACCGTGCTCCAGATCCTGGTCAACCGCTACGAGTTCGGCATGACCCTGCCGGAGGCGCTGGCCGCGCCCCGCGCCACCCAGCGCAACACCGCACAGACGCAGGCCGAGCAGGCGTTCATCGACAAGTACGGCGCCGAGCTGCAGGCACGCGGCCACGGCTTCGCGCTGAACCCCGAGATCGGCGCGGCCACCGGCCTGGAGTTCCTCGGACGTGGGAAGGTGCAGGCCGTGGCCGAGCCGACCAGGCGCGGCGGCGGCAGCGCGCTGGTGGTGCGGCCGGGCGGGTGACGGCCGGCTGAGCTCGTGGCCGGCGGGCTTCACCCTGCGCCCGGTGCTCCGGGGTGAGGCCCGCCGTGGCGGGCGCCCGATCGGGCGCCCGATCGGGTGTCCGGGCTCAGCCGCAGGCCTCGAAGCCCCACGCCTTCGGCCGCACGGTGTAGCGGTCGCGCACCGTGAACCTGCTGGTGGCCAGGTCCAGGAGCAGGATGCTCATCCGGGTCGGCTCCCGCATGACGTCGTCCTCGACGTGCAGGGTGAGCTGCCCGTTCGCGGTCCAGTCGAGCATCTCCACCATCTGGTAGCTCTGGTGACGCGGCATCCACACCCAGACGCGGACGTTCTCCTTCCCGGTGGCCAGGTCCCACAGCACCACCCGCCGCTGCTTGTCGTGGCCCTTCATGAACGCCACCGTGCGTCCGTCGGCGTTCAGCGCGTACGGGCCGTCCTCGGGGACGGCGGAGTGGGCCAGGAGGGCGCCCGCGCGGGTGAAGGAGTACAGGTGGCGTTCGCCCTTGGCGGCGAGGACCTCGCCGCCGTCGCCGCTGAACCCCACGAAGTGGTGGCCGCGCGGCAGGGTGCCGACCAGCCTGGCGGAGGCGACGTCGTAGACGCGGTCGGGGGCGTCCGCCATGACGACGGCCAGGCTCGCGCCGTCCAGCGACAGCCTGAGGTCCGAGACGCGCCGGGCGGGCCCGGTGTCCGCGGGCATCGTGAAGAGCCCGCCGCGCAGGTCGCGCACGACCACCCGGCCGTCGCGGGCCCGCACGTACGCCACGCGCGTCCCGTCGCCGCTGACGCCGATGGGCGCGCCCCTGTCCTTGACCGGCTTGCCGTGCTTCGACAGCGGGTGCGTGCGCGCGTCGGGCAGCCTCAGCGCCGAGCCGTCACGCATGCTGACGGTCCACTGGCCGCAGGGGTCGCCGCAGTCGTCGAGCGAGACGTACCGTGCGGCGTGGACGTGGCTGGGAGTACGGGCCGCCGCGGCGGAGGCGGCGCCGGTGAAGGCGCCCGGCAAGGCGAGGGATGCGGTGACGGCGAGAGCGGCCAGGCGGGCCGGAGCGTTACGCATACCGGCTTGGACGGGACCGAGCACGCGTTTGTTCGGGAACGCCGAAAACCCGCCACGGCGTCGCGGCGGGTGGAGCGTCCCGTGCCGGAGCCCTGCGGGGTCGCGGGCCGGCGCGGGAGGTCAGCGCAGAAGGAGGAAGGCGGCGACGCCGATGACGGCGACCACGACGACGACCGCGACGATCGGCAGCAGCGGCGACTTCTTGGGGGCGGCGGCGGCCTCGTCCTCCGAGCGCTGCGCGAACGCGCGGAACGCCTGGGTGTTGCCCGCCGGGTCGATGTGCTGATCAGACATGGCCAGCAGCCTAGCGCGCCCGCCTGGTTGATTTGCCCTTTTTCTTGCCAGCGGGTATCGCCGGGTTGATGGCGGGACCGCCCGCCGGGGCGGATAGCTTGTAAGCATGCTGAGGACCCTGCTCTCGCCCCGCGTCATGGGGCTGCACGTGCTGACCATCGGGGTCCTCGTCGCGTTCATCCTGCTCGGCCGCTGGCAGCTCGGGGTGTTCGAGGACTCCGGCAAGCCGAGGAGCGCGTCCGACCCCGCCCCCGTGAACGTCACGGCCCTCGCCCAGGTGGGCGGCCAGCCGGCGGGCGACGTGGTCGGCCGCAGGGTCGCCGCCGACGGCGAGTACGACGCCGCCCGCCAGATCCTCGTCGCCGACCGGCGCCCCGACGTGTCCGCGCCCGGCGGCAACGTCTCGCGCGACCGCGGCTACTGGGTGCTCACGCCGCTCAGGCTCGACGACGGCACGCTCGTGCCCGTCGTGCGGGGCTGGGTGGCCACGGCCGGCGACCCCGGCACCGCCGTGCCGCCCGGCAGGGTCGCGGTGAGCGGCAGGATCCGTCCCCAGCAGGGCACCGACAGCGTGCAGCGGCGCCCGGAGGGGCTTCCCCAGGGGCAGGTGCAGACGGTCTCCACCGGCGAGCTGGTGAACCTGTGGAGCGGCCAGAAGGTGCGCGGCGGCTTCGTGGTGGCCGAGCCGCCGTCGGGCTCGCTCACCCAGGTCAAGGTCGAGCCGCCGGTCGTCGGTGGCACCCTGACCTGGCGTAACCTGGCTTATGCGGCCAACTGGTGGATCTTCGCGGGATTCGCCGTGTTCATGTGGTTCCACTTCGTACGGGATGCCGTGCGGGCGGATCGGGACCGCGAGAGGTCCCCCGAGATGGTTCTGGAAGGTTAACGGTGGAATCGGCTCTCAAGCCCTTCCGGGTGCTCGCCTACGTGGTCGGCGTCATGCTGCTCGTGCTGTGCCTGGCCATGGTGCTGCGGTACGGCTTCGACGCGGAGGGGATGTCGAAGGTCGTCGCCCCGATCCACGGCGGCCTCTACATGATCTACCTGGTCGCGGTGATGAACCTGGGCATGAAGGCGCGCTGGTCGTGGCCGTACATGCTGGGCGTCATGCTCGGCGGCACCGTGCCGTTCCTGTCGTTCTACGTGGAGCGCATGGTCACCACGAGGGTGGAGACCGCGACGGCGGCGGCCTCCTGACCCCGGGCCCGTGCGGCGGGGGCGCACCGGCTCGCCGGTGGCCCCCTTCGGCGTTCAGCGGCCGATGCCGCGCCTGCGGGCCCTCTTGAGCCGCTCGCGCTGCGACGGGTCGAGCATCAGGTAACCCACCACGGGGGCCGCGACCACGCCGAGGACGACCAGCAGGGTGATCAGGCCGGTACCGAAGATCATCAGCGAGAGCAGGACGGCGGCGCCGGCGCCGATGGCGTACTTCTGGACTGGCGACATGCTCAACTTCCTCCGAACGCGGAGCGCGCGCCCCGCCTCTCCCACATTCTGCGTCGCCCGTCCAACGAATGGACGCGCCACGCGGTTCCATCTCGCGATGTATCTCAATTCGCCGTGCCGCGGGCGCGGGTGTAGAGGGTGAGGCGGATCGAACCGAACGCCCGCTCCGGCCCCGCCGCCAGCGTCTCGCGCAGCACCCGGTAGCGCTCGTCGGAGGCGTACCGCGTGCCGATCCTGGGCGACACCAGCCACACCCGGTCCACGCCCGCGAGGGCCGCGCGCAGGTCCGCGGCCGTCCTCGGCTCCGCCGTGCCCCAGTCCGCGCCCGGCGGGGCCGCGCCCCCGCCGGAGGCGGGAGCCGGCGTGAGGTCCGCCAGGCGCCGGTACGGCTCCCCGTACACCGCCACGAACAGCCGGAACCGCCGCGGCACGAACAGCACCGCGTCGCCCGGCCGCTGCTCTGCCGCCAGGGTGGCCGCGAGCCCCCGCAGGTCGTCAGGACGGCTGCCCGGCTCTCTGAGCGCCGTCTGCGCGGGCACGACCAGCAGGGCGAACGCCAGCGACCCCGCCGCGGCCGTCGCCACGCCCGCCCTGAACGGCAGGCGGGCCAGCCCGACCCCGGCGAGCAGCGCCACCGCGGGCACCGCGAACAGGACGTAACGTGGGTGGTAGATCGGCTGCGCCTGCGAGAGCGCCATCGACAGCGCGGGCGGCAGCACCGCCCACGGCACCACGGGCAGGGCGTACCGCGCCCCCCACGCGGCCAGGCCGAACAGCGCGACCGCCGCGGCCGTCCCGCCCGCCACCTCCACGGGGAACGCCGCCACGTCCGCCCAGCCCGGCGGGCGCAGCCAGAACACCTGCGTGTCGCGCTGCCCGGCCGCCACCAGCACGAGCGGCGCCAGCGCCACGGCCGCGCCCGCCAGGGCCGCCACCACCCAGAGCCCTGCGGCCGGCCGTCGCGGCGGGAGCGGCCGCGCACCGGCCGGATGGGCCGAGACCAGGTGGGCCCTGACCAGGTGGGCCGTGACCAGGTGGGCGGGGACCAGCAGCAGGGCGTACAGGTGCAGCCAGCCGAGCAGCGCCACGCTCGCCCCGTACGCCGCGCACCGGCCCGCCGACGGCCGGTCGCACAGCCGCAGCAGCAGCCACACCGACAGCACGGCCACGGCGCTCACCAGGGCGTACGAGCGAGCCTCCTGCGCGTACCTGACGGCGACGGGCGTCAGCGCGTAGACCAGGCCCGCGCAGCCGCCCGCGAGCGGCCCGGCCAGCCTCCGGCCGAGCGCCGCCACCCCGGCCGCCGCGGCGGCGAAGGCCAGCACGGACGGCAGCCGCAGCGCCACCTCGGGCGCCGGCCCTCCCACGGCCGCGAACGGCCGCAGCAGCAGGTAGTACAGGGCGTGGACGGCGTCCAGGTCCGACAGGAGGTCGCGCAGCCGCGCGAGCGGCATGAGAGCGGCCAGGCCGCTCACCGACTCGTCCCGCCACAGCGACGGCGAGGAGAGGCCCCAGAGCCCGAGCGCGGCGGCCACCGCCGCGGGCACCCAGGTGACCGCCCACGCGGGCCACGCGGCGGCGGCGCGGGGGCCGGGCGCCGCGGTCGCCGCCGTCGGCTCAGCGGAAGGGGCGGCGCCCCGCCCCCGCGTCATCGGCGCACGCCCGCGACCGCCCGCAGGTCACGGCGCAGCTCGTCCACGGACGGACGGTCCGCCGGGTTGCCGGACAGGAGGCGGAACAGCACGCGTGCCAGCGTACCGGCCCTGGCCAGCAGCGCCCCCGGAGCGGGCGGCCGGCCTTCCACGGCCGTGAACAGCGTCGCGCCGAGCGACCACAGGTCCGCCTCGCGGCTCTGCGCCCCCTCCGGCGCGGTGTAGTCCGGCAGGGTGCCCGACCGCAGCGGCGCCACCAGCCTCGCCCGGCCCTCGCCGTCGACGAACACGCTCCCCGGCTGCACCGCGCCGTGGACGCCGCCCAGCGACTGGAGCTGGGCGAGGACGTCCAGCCCGATCCCCGCCACCTCGGCGGGCGGCAGCGGGCCGAGCGCCGCCACGAGGCGGTCCAGCGGCTGGTCGAGCGCGAGCCGTTGCAGCGTGTCCGCCACCACCTCGACCGACGGCGACCCCGACGGATGCAGCATGGCCCTGACCAGCGACCTGAGCGGGTCGGCGCCCTCCGCCGGCACCTGGCCGGGCGGCCTGCCCTCCACCGCGAAGTGCAGCGTCGCCGCCAGCGACCACAGGTCGGACGAGGGCCGCACGCTGAGGCTCGGCACCCCGAACCCGGCGAGCACCGCCCTGCCCGTCCACGTCAGCAGCACCTTCCCCGGATCGAGCCGGCCGTGGACGACGCCCGCCGCGTGCGCCGCCCGCAGCGCCGCCAGCACGCACACGCCCATGCGCGCCGCCTGCGCCACGGGCAGCGGACCACGGGACCGTACGGCCTGCTCCAGCGACGTTCCCCGGACGAACTCCGCGATCACCCACGGCCGCCCGGCCTCCAGCGGCACGTCCAGCACCCGCGCGATCGACGCGTGCCGCACCAGGGCGGCCATGCGGGCCTCGCGCGTCGCCGAGTCGATCAGCTCGGGCGGGACGCGCAGCTGCCTGACCACGACGTCGCGCCGCTCCAGCTCGTCGAGTCCCCGCCGCACGGAACCGGCGCCGAGGGGTTCGAGCAGCCGGTACCGCCCCGCGATCGTCCTGCCGTCAGGCATGTCCGGGTACACCATCGGATCAGGAGGCCGTCCACGCCTCGTGGGCGTCGCGCAGCCTGCGCCAGAGCCTGTCCTTCTCCGCGTCGGCCACGTCGTCCAGCGTCAGCCCGAACACGTCGCCGAGGGCCGCGTAGTAGTCACGGGCGGAGTCCAGCGTGACCGAGTGCGCGCCGGCCCCCTGCCGCGTCAGGACGAGCCCGCGCAGGACGTCCACGCCTGACGCGTCCCTGCGCAGCACCGCCGCCACCCGGACGAACCCCGAGTCCGGCGAGGTGGACAGGTGCCGGTGCATGTCCTCGAACTCCGCCATCTCCGCAGGTTCGGGGGCGAAGTCCATGCCCTCGAACGAACCCGCCGGGTCGTGGTCGAACCTCCACCCGCCCGGCGCCACCTCCGACGGCCGCAGCCCGTACGTGAAAGGCCCTTGCCGGTACGAGCCCGCGACCAGCGGCAGCGGCTCGTGCGGCCCGTCGCCCAGCCCGAGGTCCACCAGCCACGCGCCGCCCGGGTTGCCGGGGGCCGGCAGGCCGCGCGCCGTCAGCGCCAGGTGGTTGCGGGTGATGCCCGGCTCCGCGCCCCGGCTCTGCACGCCGCCCGCGTGGCGCGTGACGTCGTAGCCGAGCCGGGCGAGCAGCGTCGAGAACGCGCCGTTCAGGTGGTAGCAGTAGCCGCCCCTGCCGCCGGTGATCCGCGCCGCCGACTCCGCGGGGTCGATCCCCGTGGGACGTTCCAACCAGATGTCGAGCGCCTCGTACGGCACCCTCTCGACGTGCGCGGTGTGCAGCGCCCGCAGGCCCTCCCAGGTCGGAGGGGCGTCGAGCAGGTCGGGACGGCCGAGGCGGCGCAGGTATCCGGCGATGTTCACGGCGCCCAGTCTGCACCGGATATGCACACATTTGGGAGTGCTGTCTGCACAGCACCCTTCTAGGCTTCCCTCCGTGGCAGAGCAGCGGCGCGTCCTCGTGGTGGAGGACGACCAGACGATCGCGCTGGCCGTGCGGAACAGGCTGGCCGCCGAGGGGTTCGACGTCAGGACGGCAGGGGACGGCCACGCCGCCCTCGCCGAGTACGGGAGGTCCGACCCCGACCTCGTGATCCTCGACCGGCTCCTGCCCGGACTCGACGGCCTGGAGGTGTGCCGCAGGATGCAGGCCGCCAGGCCCGTGCCGGTGCTCATGCTGACCGCGCTCGGCGAGGAGACCGACGTGCTCGTCGGCCTCGGCGTCGGAGCCGACGACTACCTGGCCAAGCCGTTCAGCATGCGCGAGCTCGTCGCGAGGATCCACGCGCTGCTGCGCAGGGTCGAACGGGCCTCCCAGCTCGCCGCCGAGGACACCATCGTCAGGGTCGGCGACGTCGAGATCGACACCGCCGCCCGCAGGGTGTTCGTGCGCGGCGCGGAGGCGCAGCTCACCAGGACCGAGTTCGACCTGCTGCGGCGGCTCGCCGAGCGGCCCGGACAGGTCTTCGAGCGCGACAGGCTGCTGTCGGACGTGTGGGGCTTCTCCGAGGCCGCCGCCACCAGGACCGTGGACAGCCACGTGCGGGCCCTGCGCCGCAAGCTCGGCCCCGACGTCGTCAGGACCGTCCACGGCGTCGGGTACGCCCTGGTGCGCCGATGAGGCCGCTCGACTTCCTCGGGCGCATCAAGGTCAAGCTCGGCATCGTCATCGTCCTCGCCGTCGGCACCGCCTTCGTCGTCAACGAGGTCGGGCTCAACTCGGGGCTGTCGCGTGACGTCCGCATCGCCGTCGCCATGGTGCTCGCGCTGATCATGGTGCAGGTGCTGGCCAAGGGCATGACCAAGCCGCTGCGCCAGCTGGCCCGCGCCGCCCAGACCATCGCCAAGGGACAGTACGCGCTGCGCGTCACCGCCACGTCCCGGGACGAGGTGGGCGAGCTGGCCCGCGCGTTCAACGCCATGGCCGCCGACCTCGGCGAGGTCGACAGGCAGCGGCGCGAGCTCGTCGCCAACGTGAGCCACGAGCTGCGCACCCCCATCACCGGGCTGCGCGCCGTCCTCGAGAACGTCGTGGACGGCGTCTCCGCCCCCGACCCCGTCACCATGCGCACCGCCCTCGCGCAGACCGAGCGGCTCGGCCGCCTCGTCGCCCAGCTCCTCGACCTGTCGCGGCTCGACTCCGGCGTACGGCTCATCGAGCCCGAGCCCGTCGAGCTGGCCCCGCTCGTCGAACAGGCCGTGCGCGAGGCGTCGCTCGCCCGCGAGGACGTCGCCATCACCGGCGCGGCCCCCGCCGGGCTCGGCGTGCGCGCCGACCCCGACCTGCTCGCCCAGGTCCTGGCCAACCTGCTCGACAACGCCGTACGCCACAGCCCGCCCGGCGGGCTCGTGACCGTGACCTGCGCCGGCGACGGCAACAGGGTGCGGCTCACCGTGGCCGACCAGGGCCCCGGCATCCCGGTGCCGGCCAGGGCCCGCGTGTTCGAACGCTTCTCCCGCCTCGACTCCGGCCGCGCCGCCGACGGCGGGGGAGCGGGGCTGGGGCTGGCCATCGTGAAGGAGATCGCCGAACTCCACGGGGGCACCGTCCACATCGCCGACCGTCCCGGCTGCCACATGGTCGCCACCCTCCCAGGGAGAACGCACATGGGACCCACCGAAGCCGCGACCGCCGGGGACGATCCCGGGGACGCCATGACCGGGGACACCGCCGTCACCGGCGCGGACGTCCCGGAGCCAGCCGCCGCGCGGGCGGCCTCCCAGGACACCCGCCCCTCCACGACCGGCGCCCCGGCCCCGGCCGGCGCGCCCACGGCGGGCGCCGCCGCGGCGAGCCCGCCGGCGGGTGTCCTCATCCAGTACGGGGCGGCGGCGCCCGCCGTGCGGAGCCCTGGAGCGGGCGCGCCGGGCGACGGAGGTGACGGGGCTCGCAGGCGGATGGCGAGGATGATCGGCGGCGGGGCGCTCGGCGTGCTGGCCGGGCTGGTCCTCGGGATGTTCGTCGCCCTCCTGGTGACCATGATGCTGGGCGTCGCCGCGGGGTTCGTCGCGCTCGTCGTCTGCGTCGGGGTGACGGGGTCGATCGGGGCCGCCCTGGGCGACGCCTCGGCCCGCGCCGCCGCCCCGGCCCCGCCCGGCGCCGGGCAGTACGGCCCGCCCGGCCCCGGGCAGTACGGGCCGACCGGCCCCGGGCAGTACGGCCCGCCCGGCCCCGGGCAGTACGGCCCGCCCGGCCCTGGTGGGGCGGCTCCTCCGCCGCCTGGGCCGACGGCCGAGCCGCACGGGCCGGCGTCCTTCAGGGGAGGAGGGACGGCCCCCCAGGCGGGCGCGCCGCGCGATGCGGGGGCGGCTTCCCTGGGAGGGGCGGGGGACCGTCAGGGCAGCCCTCCGGTTCCTGCCGGTGGGGTCCTCGGGGGGCCGCCCGGCTATGTGCCGCCGCCGCTGTTCCCCAGGCCCGACGTCCCCGACGCGCCGCGCTGGCTGCTGCCCGCCGCCGCCGGAGCCGGGGTCTGCGCGGCGGTCGCGCTGCCCGGCGCGGGGCCGGGGCTGGGCGTGGTGCTGGCGGCGCTGGTGCCGGGCCTGGCGGCGCTGCCGGCGATCCTGCCCAGGATGACGCCCTGGGCGGCGGCGTTCGGGCTGACCGGGTACGGCCTGATCGCGATGGCGGCGGTGCGCGACGCCGGCTGGCTGGTGTCGATCCTGCTCCTGGCGGGGGCCGCGCTGGTCGCCCTCGCCGTGTCCGGCGCGGGACGCGGCTGGATCGGCGTCATCAGGGGCGTCGTGTCGGTGCTGCTGGCGCTGGGCCCGGTGGCGTGGTTCCTCGCGGGCCCCGTGAAGGGGCTGACGGCCAGGCGCCGGATCATGCCGACCCTGGCCGGGCTCGGCATCGCGGCGGTGCTGCTGCTGGTGTTCGGGGTGCTGTTCGCCTCGGCCGACCCGGTGTTCGCCTCGTACGCGGAGCGGCTGACGACGGCCCCCGAGTGGCTGGAGTCCGCGCCGCTGCGGGCCTTCCTGTTCGTGGTGTTCGCGGTGCTGCTGGCGGCGGTCGTGCTGGTGGCGCTCAGGCCGGTGGCGGACCCGCCCGGCCCCGAGGCGAAGTTCAGCGTGGGCAGGAGCGTCTGGCTGGTGCCGCTGACCGCGGTGAACCTGCTGTTCGCCGCGTTCGTCGTGGTGCAGGTCACGGCGCTGTTCGGCGGCGACGACCGGGTGCTGAGGACGGTGGGCCTGACCTACGCCGCGTACGCGCGGCAGGGCTTCTTCCAGCTCGTGGCGGTCAGCGTGGTGGTGCTGGGCATCGTCGCGGTCGCGGCCGGGCTGCTCAGGACCGAGCGCGGCGAGCGCCGGCTGCTCGCGGGGCAGCTCGGGGTGCTGTGCTCGCTGACCATGGTGGTGCTGGCGTCGGCGCTGCACCGCATGCACCTGTACATCGACGCGTACGGGTTGTCGCGGCTGCGGCTGTCGGTGGAGGCGGCCGTCTGGTGGCTGGGCGCGGTGTTCGCGCTGGTGCTCGTGGCGGGCGCGCTCCGGCTGGCCGGACGCGGGTCGGGCTGGCTCCCGCGCGCGGTGGTGCTGGTGACGGCGCTGGGGCTGGGCGCGTTCGCGCTGGTGAACCCGGACCTGCGGGTGGCGCGGACGCAGGTGGAGGTACGGGGCGTCACCCGCATCGACGCCGACTACCTGGGCGACCTGGGCGCGGAGGCCGTGCCGGCGCTGGACCGGCTGCCCGAGCCGCAGCGCAGCTGCGTCCTGGCCGACCTGGTGGCGGCCCGGGGGCTGGACCGTCCTGACCCGTGGAACGGCTGGAACCTGGCCCGCGCCCAGGCCAGGGAACTGCTGGCGCGGCGGCCCGTGACCGCGCGGTCGTGCGGATCGGCGACGGGGCGCGGCTCTGATTGAATCCTGGGGTGATGTTCGACGTAGTCATCAGCGGCGGACGGGTCCTCGACGGCACGGGCGCGCCCCCGTTCCGCGCGGACGTGGCGGTGAGGGGCGACAGGATCGCGGCCGTCGGCCGCCTGGGCGAGGCGCGGGCGGCGACCGTGATCGACGCGTCGGGACGCCTGGTCGCGCCCGGTTTCGTCGACTGCCACGCCCACGGCGACGCGGTCGTGTTCGACCCGGAGGTGCAGCGGGCGGCGCTCCGCCAGGGGGTGACGACGTTCGTCCTGGGCCAGGACGGCCTGTCGTTCGCGCCGGGCTCGGCGGCGACGGTCGCGTACGCGTCGCGCTACTTCGCGGCGGTGAACGGCGCGCTCGGCGAAGGGCCGCTCACGGTGGGGGAGCTGCTCGCCCGCTACGACCGGGCGGTGGCGCTCAACACGGCCTACCTGATCCCGCACGGCACGGTCAGGTACGACGTCATGGGGCCGTCGCCCGACGCCGCGTCGCGAACCGAGCTGGCGGCGATGCTGCGGCACGTCGAGAGGGGCCTGTCGGAGGGCGCCGTCGGGCTGTCCACCGGCCTGGAGTACCTGCCGGGCCGCTACGCCACGGCCGAGGAGCTGGCCGCGCTGTGCGCGCCGCTCGGCGGGCTGCCGTACGTGACGCACATGCGTGCCTACGGCGCGGCGGCGGGGGCCGGCATGGCCGAGGTGATGGAGATCGCGGGGCGGTCCGGCGCGGCCGTGCACGTCTCGCACCTGCACGGGCCCGCCGACGTCCTGCTGCCGCTGGTGGAGGAGGCGCTCGCCAAGGACGTGGACCTGACCTTCGACACCTACCCGTACCTGCGGGGGAGCACGATCCTGGCGATGGTGGTGCTGCCGCCGTCGGTGCCGGGGGCGGAGCCCGACCGGGCGCTGGAGATGCTGGAGTCCGGCGGGCTGGACGGCTGGTGGCCGACGCTCGACGCCTTCTGGCCCCGTCTGACCGTCTCCCACGCGCCCGGCCTGGAGTGGGCCGAGGGCCTGACGATGGTGGCGGCGGCGGAGCGGGCCGGGGTGACGCCCGCCGAGTTCTGCCGGCGGCTGCTGGTGGAGACCCGGCTGGAGGCGGGGTGCGTGTCGGCCCGCCCGGACGAGGGGCCGGAGGGCGAGGAGTCGGTGCGCAGGGTGCTGCGCCACCCGGCGCACACCGGCGGCTCCGACGGCATCTACGTGGGCGGCCACCCGCATCCGCGGGGGTTCGGGGCGTTCGCCCGCTTCCTCGGCCGCCACGTCCGCGAGCTGGGCGACTGGACGTGGGAGCAGGCGGCCGTGCACCTGGCGGCGCACCCGGCGCGGCGGTTCGGCCTGGCGGACAGGGGGCTGCTGCGGGCGGGGTTCGGGGCCGACGTGGTGGTGTTCGACCCGGACACCGTGGCCGACGCCGCCACGTACGAGGCCCCGAGGACGCTCGCGACCGGCGTCGGCGACGTCCTCGTGTCGGGCGTGCCGGTGCTGGCGGCCGGCGAGCTGACCGGGGCCACCCCGGGTCGCGCCCTGCGCCCGAGCTGACCGGGGCCACCCCCGGCCGCGCCCCGCGCCCGAGCTGACGCCCCGCCGGGCCACGGGCGCCTCCTGACGCGACGCCCACCGCGCCGTCCGGCAAGATCCGCGGGCGGCCCTGGTGGGATATGGTCGGACGCGGACAAAAGGGGGGTGCCGTGCAGGAGATCCTCGGCCGGTCGGTCCTGGAGGGGGAGCTCGGCTTCCCCCTGATGGTCGTGCACCGGGAGGCGCTGGAGCACAACATCGCCACGATGGCGGCGTTCGCGCGCGACCACGGCATGGAACTGTCGCCGCACGTCAAGACGCATATGTCGGGCGAGATCGCGGCGATGCAGCTCGCCGCGGGCGCGTGGGGGCTCACCGTGGCCACCCCCCGGCAGGCGCAGGCGGCGCGCGGGTTCGGCGCGCGGCGCGTCCTCGTGGCCAACCAGGTCGTCGACCCGGCCGGGCTGGCGTGGGCGGCGGGCGAGCTGGAGCGCGACCCGGAGTTCGAGTTCCTGTGCTTCGCCGACTCCGAGGCGGGCCTGGACATCCTGTCCCGCCACGCGGGGGCCCGGCCGTTCCGCGTGCTCGTCGAGCTGGGCCACGCGGGAGGCCGCGCCGGCTGCAGGACGCTGGACGAGCTGCTGGACGTCGCCGCGCACGCGCAGCGCGCCCCCGGCGTGGAACTGGCCGGCGTCGCCGGGTACGAGGGCGGGCTGAAGACCGCGGAGGACGTCAAGGAGTACCTGGGGCTGCTGCAGGACGCCGTCGAGCACCTGCGGGTCAGGAGGCCGATCCTGTCGGTGGGCGGCAGCCAGTGGTTCGACGTCATCGGGCGCGAGCTGGTCGCCACGCAGGCCGTCATCGTGCTGCGCAGCGGCGCGTACGTCACGCACGACGACGGCTACTACCGCGAAAGGACGCCGTTCAACCGGATCGAGGGCGAGCTGCGACCGGCGCTGGAGGTGTGGGCGCACGTGCTGTCCACGCCGGAGCCCGGCCTCGCGATCGTCGGCATGGGCAAGCGCGACGCGCCGTACGACGAGGGGCTGCCGGTGGCGCGGCGCGGCGGCGTCACCGTGACGAGGATGCAGGACCAGCACACGATCGTGCAGGCCGAGGGGCTGAAGCCGGGCGACCTGCTGGCGTTCGGCATCTCCCACCCGTGCACGGCCTTCGACAAGTGGCGGCGCCTGCCGGTGGTCGATCGCGACTACCGGGTCGTCGGCGTCGTCACCACGAACTTCTAGGAACCCGCAACCATCCACACCTCCAGGGAGGCAGCGTGAAGAAGGAGCTCAGGACCACCGAGGGCGCGGCTCCGGTCGGCGCGTACTCGCAGGGCCTCGTCGTCGGCGACTTCGTCTACACCTCCGGCATGGGCCCGCTCGACCCCCGCACGGGGGAGGTCGTCGGCGACGACGTGGCCGCCCAGACCCACCAGGTGATGAAGAACCTCGGCGCGATCCTGGCCGCCCACGGCCTCGGCTACGACGACGTGGTGAAGGCGACGGTCCACCTCCAGCACCTCAAGCGCGACTTCAAGGCGTACAACGAGGTGTACAGGAGCTACTTCACCGAGCCGTACCCGGTGCGCACGACGGTCGGCTCGGAGCTGATGGACATCCTGGTGGAGATCGACTTCGTCGCCCACAAGAGCGCGTAGTCCTGGACTGTAGGGTCGGCTCGTGGACAGTTCGGTGTACGTCTTCGTCGAGGACCTGCGCGGCGAGGGCGTCGAGAGGGTGCTGGACCGGATCAGCGGGTACGGCGTGGCGGGCGTCACGGTCGGCGCCGTGCACCACGCCTCCCAGGACGTCACCCCGCACGGGCTGTCCCGGCTGACCCTGCGGCGCGACGGGGCGCACTTCGTCCCGCGGCCCGGCCTGTTCGACGGGCTGCGCCTGGCCCCGGTGCCCGGCCACCTCGACGCCTTCGACGGGCTGCGCGAGGCGTGCGCCAGGCGCGGGCTGAAGCTGCACGGCTGGACGGTGTTCCTGCGCAACGCCACGATCGGCGCCGAGCACCCCGACGTCACGGTGCGCGACTGCTTCGGCGACAGGGGGGCGCCCGCCGCGCTGTGCCCGGCGCACCCCGACGTGCGCGAGTACGCGGTGGCGCTGGCCAGGGCGGTGGCCGCGCTCGGCGTCGACAGCGTGGTGGCCGAGTCGCTGCACTTCCGCCCGCTGCGCGCGGAGCGGTCGTTCGTGCCGCTCGGGCCGATGGACGCGTACCTGTTCGGGCTCTGCTTCTGCGACTACTGCATGCGCCGCGCCACCGACCTGGGCGTGAACGCCGGCGTGGCGCGCGACGAGTGCGCGCGGATCCTGGGCCGCGTCCTGGAGGGCGACCCGCCGGCGCAGGGCGAGGTGACGCGGGCGGCGCTCACCGCGTACGCGGGGCCGGAGGTCGTGGCGTACGCGCGGGCCCGTTCGGAGACGGTGACGACGCTGGTGTCCGAGGTGGCGTCGGCGGTGGCCGACGAGGGGTCGAAGCTGGTGTTCGTCGACTCGACGGGCGCGGTGAAGGGCTACCGCGACGGGCTGCCCTCGCCGGGGCTGGCCGCGCACGACGCCTGGCAGCTCGGCGTCGATCTCGTGGCGCTGGGCGACCTGGTGCCGGCGTTCGGCGTGCTCGCGTACGCGCGCGACGCGGCCAGGGTGGCCGACGACGTGGGCGCGTACCTGCGGTCGGTGGGCAAGGACCGCGAGGTGCGGGCGGTGCTGCGTCCCGGGCATCCCGACAGCGACGCGCCGGACCGGCTGGTGGCGAAGGCGCGGGCGGCCAAGGCGGCCGGCGCGCTCGCCGTGGACTTCTACGCGTACGGGCTGGTGCCGCACCCGGTGCTCGACCGCATCCCGTCGGCGCTGTCGGAGGTGCTCTGACCCGTCAGGGCCCGCACCCGTCGAGCACGGCCCCGGTCACCGGCTGCCGGAAGCCGCGCCGACGCCGTCGAGCACGGCGGCGACGACCTCGGCCGCGAAGCCCTCCGGCACAGGCAGGCCCCTGAGCACCGCCCGCATCCAGAAGGCGCCCGCCAGGAGGTCGAGCAGCAGCATGGGATCGGCCGACGGCGGCAGCTCGCCGCGCCGCCGCGCCCGCTCGAAGATCTCCCGCTCGCGCGCGAACCTGTCGGCGAAGAAGCGCCGCCCGTCGAGCTCGGGATGGCGGACGGCGGCGGCGAGCGCGGCCACGGCGATGTCCGCCGACGGCGGCTCGGTGAGCAGCACCCGCAGCTGGTCGGCGAGGGCGACGAGGTCGCCGCGCAGGCTGCCGGTGTCGGGCGGCGTGAACGCGAGCAGGTCCGACTCGACGAGCGCGGCGCCGAGCAGCGCGGCCTTGGACGGCCACCAGCGGTAGATGGTGGTCTTGTTGACGCCGGAGCGCTCGGCGACCCCTTCGACGGTGAGCCCGTCGTAGCCTCTCTCCGCGACCAGCCGCAGCGTCGCGTCGAAGATCTCCCGCTGCTTCCTCGGCGCCATGCAGGTCATTGTCTCCCGGCGAACGCGGTGGCCACGCCGAGCCCGAGGTAGACGACGCCGCCCGCCCGCCGCAGCGTCCGCGCGCGGCGGCCGAGCCGGGCGCCGAGCGTGCCGGCCGTGAGGGCGTAGACGACGTCGGAGAGCAGGCCGAGGGCCAGCAGCGTGACGCCGAGCACGGCGACCTGGAGCGCGGGGGAGCCGGCGCCCGGGTCGAGGAACTGCGGCAGCAGCGCGAGGAAGAACAGCGCCACCTTCGGGTTCAGCACGTTGACGAGCACGCCTTCGAGGAAGACCTTGGGCAGTGGCTGCGGGGCGGGCCCGCCCGCGGCCTCGTCCTTGGAGGTGAACGCGCGGACGCCGAGGTAGACGAGGTAGGCCACGCCCGCCCACTTGACGACGGCGAACAGGGCCGCCGAGGTCGAGATCACGTACGACAGGCCGGCGGAGGCGGCCGCGATGTGCACGAGGGTGCCGGTCTCCACGCCGAGCGCGCTCGCCAGGCCCGCCGCCCTGCCCTGGGCGAGGCCCCTGGCCGCGATGTACAGGTGGTTGGGGCCGGGCACGAGCACCAGGGCGAGCGAGGCGGTGACGAAGAGCAGGAAGGTCGAAGGCGAGATCACGGCGCCAGGGTAGGCGGGGTTTGGTCCTGCGCTCCAGGCCAATGATGGCCCGCATGGATGGGCCAATCGGGGTGTCGGGCCCGCGTGGCATAGTGGCTGCGTGAACGGTCTTCTCGTCGGGCGCTCAGCCGAACTCGCCAGGCTCGCGCGAGTGCTGCAGTCCGCCGCCGAAGGCACAGCGGGGGTGGCGCTCGTCGGCGGCGACGCGGGCATCGGCAAGACGAGGCTGGTCTCCGAGCTGGTCGCCGAGGCCAGGGGCCGGGGCTTCCACGTCATGGTCGGCCAGTGCGCCGAGCTGGGCGACGCCCTGCCGTACCTGCCGCTGGCCGACGCGCTGCGCGGCGCCGACCCGGCGGTGTGCGCGGCGGCGTCGGGCCGCCCGCTGCTGGGCCAGCTCCTGCCCGGCACCGAGAGCGCGCCGTCCACGGGCCTGACCCAGCAGCGGCTGTTCGGCTCGCTGCTGGGGCTGCTGGCAGAGGTGCAGCCGGTGCTGTTCGTGATCGAGGACCTTCACTGGGCCGATCGCTCCACGCGCGACCTGCTGGTGTTCCTCAGCCGCATGGTGCAGTCCGAGCAGGTGTGCGTGGTGGGCACGTACCGCACCGACGACCTGCACAGGCGCCACCCGCTCCGCTCGGTGCTGGCCGAGCTGAAGCGGCTGCCCACGGTGACGGGCGTCGAGCTGGGGCCGCTCGGCACGGGCGAGATGTCCGATTACGTCGCCTCGCTGGGCGAGGTCGGCGCGCGGGAGCTCGGGCTCATCGTCTCCCGCGCCGACGGCAACCCGTTCTACGCCGAGGAGCTGTTCGCGGCCCTGGCCGAGGGCGACACCCTGCCCGACGGCCTGGCCAGCCTGCTGCTGTCACGCGTCGAGGTGCTGTCGGAGGCCGGTCAGCGGGTGCTGCGCGCCGCCGCCGTGGCGGGCCGCCGGGTCGAGGACGAACTGCTGCGCGAGGTGTCCGGCCTGCCGCTGCCCGAGTTCGAGGAGGCCGTGCGCGAGATCGTCTCGCGCGGCCTGCTCAAGGTCGACGGCTACGGCTACGCCTTCCGCCACGCCCTCCTGCAGGAGGCCGTCTACACCGACCTGCTGCCCGGCGAGCGCACCCGGCTGCACGCCGCCTTCGCCGCCCTGCTCACGTCCCCCGCCGAGCTCGCCCACCACCACCTCGCCGGCCACGACCTCGCCGGAGCGCTGGCCGCCTCCGTCCAGGCGGGGCGTGAGGCCGAGCGGGTCGGCGCGCCCGCCGAGGCGCACAGCCACTACGACCGCGCGCTCGGGCTGTGGGACCGCGTCGCGGACGCCGCCGAGCTGGCCGGGGCGAGCCGCGCCGCGCTGGCCTTCCGCAGCGCCGTCACGGCCGCCGCCAGCGGCGACAACCATCGGGCGATCACGCAGCTCAAGGCGCTGCCGCCGACGTCCGAGGTGAGCGAGCGGCTCGCCTACTACCTGTTCGAGACCGACGACGACTACGAGAGCGCGGTGGCCGCCGCACGCCGGGCCGTCGAGAGCGCCGCCGACGAGCGGTCGCTGGCCCGCGCGCTCGCGACGCAGGCCCGCGCCCTCACCCACGGGCCCCGGGGCGACGAGCTGGAGGCGCTCGCCGTCCGCGCCCTGGAGGCCGCCCGCGCGTCGGGCGCCCGCGACGCGGAGGTGGGCGCCATGCTCACGCTCGCCACCTACCTGGAGCAGCGGCGCGGCGACGTCGCCCGCGCCCGCGAACTGGCCGAGGCGGCCTCCGCCACGCCCACCGGCGACCTGGCGATGGACCTTCGCGCCCGCTTCCACCACGCCCGCATCCACTACGAGCAGGGGCTGCTGGACAAGGCCGCCGAGGTGGCCGACGAAGGCGTCGCCATGGCGCTGGAGACCGGGCTGAAGTGGAGCACGTACGGCACCGACCTGCGGTTCCTGCGCTTCCTCATCCACTACGCGGCGGGCGAGTGGGACCACGCCGAGGCGGTCGCCGCGAGCTTCCCCGCCAGGCCGGGCACGGCGTCCGAGGCCGTCCTGTCGTCGTTCGCGCTGTTCATCGAGGTGGGCCGCGGCCTGCCCGGCGTGGAGAGGCGCCTCGGGTGGCTGCGCCCGTTCTGGTCCGAGGAGCTCGTCCTGTACATGTCGCGCGGCATGGCGGCCGAGCACGCCCTGTGGCACGGCGACCCGGCGGCGGCGCTGGAGCACGTCCACGCGGTGCTCGACCGGCTGGTGCCCGGCGACAACGGCGCGCTTCGCGTCGCCACCGTCGGGCTGTGGGCGCTGGCCGAACTGGGCACCGCCGAGGGCGCCGACGAGCTGCTCGCGCGGGCCCGCCACGTCCTGGAGCGCGGCCTGCACGGCGAGCCCATCCACCTGGGGCCCGAGGGTGTGGCGTGGGGGCTGCGGGCCGAGGCGGAGTGGCACCGCGTCCACGGCAGGCTCGACGTCGAGCTGTGGCGGCGGGTGGTGGCGGCGTTCGACTTCGGCTTCGTGTACGAGGCGGCCCGCTGCCGCTGGCGGCTGGCCGAGGCGCTGCTCGCGGCGGGCGAGCGCGACGCGGCGCAGCACGAGTGGGAGTTGGCCAGGGAGACCGCGGGCAAGCTGCGGGCGGGGCCGTTCGAGGCGGCGCTGCTGGAGTTCGGCAGGCGGGCGAGGTTCGGCGGCGGCCGGCCCGACGGCGGCCGGCCCGGCGGCGGGCTGACCGCGCGCGAGGCCGAGGTGCTGCGGCTGGTCGCCGAGGGTCTCACCAACAGGGAGATCGCCGAGCGGCTGTTCATCGCCCAGAAGACGGTGAGCGTGCACGTCTCGAACATCCTGGCCAAGCTGGAGGTCTCCACCCGCACGCAGGCCGCGGCCGCCGCCCGGCAGCGCGGCCTGCTGACCTGACCTGACCGGCACGCCGCCGACCGTTCGCCGCATGGAGGTGGGGCGGGGGTGACTATAGGGGGAGAGGCCGTGCGGAACCGATCAAAGGGGTCACATGAGCGAGTCCTCGACGCTGCCGCTCTACATGCGGCGCACGGAGTTCGACCCGGCACCGGAGCTGGGGCAGGTACGTGAGGAATCAGGCGTCAGGCGCGTCAGCACCCCGTTCGGGGTGGACGCCTGGCTGGTCACCCGGTACGCGGACGTGCGCGCGGTGCTGGGCGACGCCGAACGCTTCTCGATCGCGCAGCGGGGCATCGGGCAACTCCCCGGCGCGCCGAGGCTGACCGAGGAGGAGGCGCGGAGGCTGCGCGCGGGCAACCTGCTCGGCGTAGACCCGCCGGAGCACACCCGGCTGCGCAGGATGCTCACGCCGGAGTTCACGATCAGGCGGATGCGCCGGCTGGAGCCGCGCATCACCCGCATCGTCGAGGACCACCTCGACGCGATGGAGCGGGACGGCTCGCCCGCCGACCTGGTGCGCTCGTTCGCGCTGCCGGTCCCGTCGCTGGTGATCTGCGAGCTGCTCGGCGTCCCGTACGAGGACCGCGAGGGGTTCCAGTACCGTACGGGCCGCATGCTGGACATGTCCGTCCCCATCGAGGAGCGGGTGGCGCTGCAGCTGGAGTCGCGGGCGTACATGGCGGACCTGGTGGCCCGCATCAAGGCCGACCCGGGCGAGGAACTGCTCGGCATGCTGGTGCGCGAGCACGGCGACGACCTGTCCACGGACGAGCTGGTCGGCATCGGCAGCCTGCTGCTGCTCGCCGGGCACGAGACGACGTCCAACATGCTGTCGCTGGGCACGCTCGCCCTGCTGCGCCACCCCGACCAGCTCGAGCTCCTGCGCAAGGAGCCCGACCGGGTCGACGCGGCGGTGGAGGAGCTGCTGCGCTGGCTCAGCATCGTCCACTCGGGCACGTTCAAGCTGACGAAGACGGACGTCGAGATCGACGGGCAGGCCATCGGCGCCGGCGAGCTGGTGGTGTGCGCGCTGCCCGCCGCGAACCGCGACCCGGCCTTCATCCCCGACCCTGACGCGCTGGACATCGCGCGGGGCGCGCCGGGCCATGTCGCGTTCGGTCACGGCGTGCACCACTGCCTCGGCGCGCCGCTGGCCAGGATGGAGATGCGCATCGCGTTCCCCGCGCTGCTGCGGCGGTTCCCGGGCCTGCACGCGGTCTCGCCGGAGGCGCACTTCCGCTCCTTCCACATCGTCTACGGCCTGACCTCGCTGGAGGTGGCCTGGTAGCGGGCGAGGGGCGAAAGCCCCTGCCGGGGTGACCTTCAGCCCTACTCCGTCCGCCGCGACCCGGCGACCATGGTGCCTGGCCGGTCGGGCCGTGGGACGGACGGAGGTGGGCGTGATGGCGCCGCAGGTGAAGGACGTGATGGGCCGCAGGGCGGTCGCGCTGGCGGAGGCCACACCCGTGGCACGGGTGGCGTGGGCGTTACGCGTGTACGCCGAGGCCGCCATGCCCGTGGTCGACGGCGAGGGCCGCGTCGTCGGCATCGTGTCCGAGGACGACGTCCTGGTCAGGGAGTGGGCGCGGGCGCCGCTGCCGGCGAAGGCGTCGGGCACGACCGCCGCGCAGATCATGACGCGGCCCGCCCTCACCGTGCGGATGGACACCACGGTGCGTGAGGCGGCCGAGCTGATGCACGAGCACGGCGTCAGGGTGATGCCGGTGGTGGAGCCGGCGTCGGGGCGGATGCTTGGCCTGCTGCGCCGGTCCGACCTGCTGCGGCTGGTCACCGAGCTGCGCGGGGAGGAGGTGCCCGCCGCCTGAGGCCGCCCCGGGGGCAGGCCTGGTGAGGGACCGCCTGGGCAGAGCCGAGGAGGCAGGGCCGAAGGTCGGCCGGATCGGGGACCAACGTCGCTCGACGAGCGGCGTTGGTCCCTGACCGTCCCCGGCCGGGCGGGGAAGGGTGGGGGTGATGGAGAGGAGGCGATGACCGTGCCCAACCTCGGTATCGCCATCGTCCGCCAGTACGAGCGCGGCGTCGTGTTCAGGCTCGGCGAGGTGCGCGGCGTGCGCGAGCCGGGCCTGCGGCTGATGATCCCGCTGGTCGACAGGATGCGGAAGGTGAGCCTGCGCACCGTCACCATGCCGGTGCCGTCGCAGCAGGTCATCACGCGGGACAACGTGTCGATCGGCGTGGCCGCCGTGGCGTACTTCCGCCGGGTGGACCCGGTGAAGTCGATCGTGGAGATCGAGGACGTCGACTCCGCGGTGAACCAGATCGCGCAGACGACCGTGCGCAACGTCGTGGGCCGCTCGCTGCTGGACCAGGTGCTCACGGACACCCAGACGCTCAACGAGTCGATCAAGGACATCCTCGACCGCATCACGCAGCAGTGGGGCGTGTTCGTCCACCTGGTGGAGTTGAAGGACATCGAGCTGCCGCAGACGATGCAGCGCGCCATGGCCAGGCAGGCCGAGGCCGAGCGGGAGAAGCGCGCGAAGATCATCGCGGCGGAGGGCGAGGCGCTGTCGGCCGGGCGGCTGGCGGAGGCGGCGGACGTCATCGCGGAGCACCCGATCGCGCTGCAACTGCGCAACCTCCAGGTGCTCGGCGAGATCGCCGTGGAGCGCAACTCGACGATCGTCTTCCCCGCCCAGTTCCTGACCGGGGTCGAGGAGCTCGTCCACTTCGTGGAGCGGCAGCGCGAGGGCGCGGCGGGACTGCAGCCGCTCGCCAGGCCCACAGCGGTCCGCACGAGCACGGGCGAACCAGCCGTGCCCCGCCCGCGCTAGCTGTACTTGGTCATGAACTTGGTGTCAGTCGGCTGATGGGTGGCCGGCCGCCGAGGGCTGAGTGTGGTCTCGCGGTGTTGTAGTGCTTCAGCCAGGGGCCGAGGGCCTGGGTGCGGTGCTGGTTGCTGGTGTAGGGCCGGTGGTAGGCCCATTCGGTGGCCAGGGTGCGGTTGAAGCGTTCGGCCTTGCCGTTGGTCCACGGGCAGTGTGGGCGGGTGAACTTCTGGCGGGCTCCCAGTTCGGCGCAGGCTTGCTGGAAGGCGTGGCTGATGCGGTAGTTCTTGGCGTTGTCGGTCAGGACCCGGTGGATGCGGGTGATGCCGTGGGTGGCGAAGAAGGCG
>NZ_FOBF01000025.1 GCF_900109355.1 Nonomuraea pusilla | reverse complement strand
AGACCGCCGAGTCGCTGGGCGTCGTCGGCGCCCAGGTGGCCGTCGTCAGCGGTGGGGACGTGCGCGTCTGTTCCACCGGCCTGGCCAACGCCGCGCTCGGCATCCCGGTGACGGACGACACGCTCTTCCAGATCGGCTCGACCACGAAGGTGTACACGGCCGCCCTGGTCATGCAGCTCGCCGACGCGGGTCAGGTGGACATCGACGCGCCGGTCAGCGCCTATCTGCCCGAGCACCACTTCGGCGCGATCACGCCGCGGCAGCTCATGGCGATGACCAGCGGGCTGGACAACGGCCCCTATGCCGACACGGGACGCGGCGACGACTGCGTGGCCGCCTACGTGCGCCTCATCCGGGACATCCCGGCCATCCACCAGCCGGGCGCGGGTTTCGGCTACACCAACGCCTCGACCATCGTCTCCGGCCTGCTCGTGGAGCGGATCACCGGACAGTGCTGGGACGATGCGCTGCGTGACCGGCTGCTGGCGCCCGCCGGGCTCGCTCACACCGCCAGCCTGGCCGAGGAACTGCCCTACCACCGGGTGGCCGTCGGGTACGCGGGCGGCGAGCCGGTGCGGCCCTTCTTCGTCTCCCGCGGCATGGGGCCGTCCGGCTCGACGCTGTGCGCGAGCGCGCCGGACCTGGCCGCCTTCGGCCGGCTCTTCCTGCGGGGCGGCGAGGCCGCCGACGGCACCCGGGTGCTGTCGGCCCAGGCCGTGGCGGAGATGACGACGCCGCAGGTGGACGTGCCCGCACGGTGCTTCGCCGACCACTGGTGCGTGGGTCCGTACCTGAAGATCTGGGACGGCGTGCGCGTCTACGGGCACAGCGGCACCACGCTGAGCGGCTCCTCGACGCTGCTGTGGGTGCCGGAACGCGACCTGGTCGTGGCCACCGTGGTCAACGTGGCCGACCGCGGCTACCCGTTCGCCGACGCGGTGATCCGCGAGGTCATGCGGGCGGAGGCGGGCATCGAGAAGCCGCCGCTGCCGCAGCCGGACCCGTCGCAGCGCGTCTCGCCCGAGCCGTACGTCGGGCTCTACGAGACCCATGACGGGGTGTTCGAGGTCGGGCACGTGGACGGGCGCCTGCGCCTCACCCTCCGCAGCGCGGGCGGCTCCGCCGTCGGCACCGACCTGATCCCGCTGGGCGATCATCGTTTCCTGCCGACGGACGACGCCTTCACCGGGAACCACATGTGGGACGTCGCCTTCGTCATGGGCGAAGCCGGTCGCGCCGTACGTCTGCTCAACGGCGCGTTCGCCGCCCGTCGAGCTGCCTGACCAGTCCTCGCGGGCTCCGGGGCCGCACCACGCGCCGCCGCCCCGGGGCGCGTGAGGGGTGTCCGGCGGCCTGCGGAATCTCGGGTGCTCATTCGCACCTTCAACGCCGGGGAGCCCCCACCGTGTCTTTCGCGCCGTCGCTCGCCTTCGCCTTCGAGATCCGGGCCCAGATCGCGCCGACGCTGCACGTCGGCCACGGCGACGGGGAACGCACCGAGTTCACCCCGATCGTCGGCGGAACCGTCACCCGCCCGCGACTGAGCGGCACGGTGCTCCCGGAGGGGGCGACCGGCACAGCACCCGCGGCGAGGTGTGCGACCTGGACGCGCGCCGGCTGATGCAGGCGGACGACGGCGCGGTCGTCGGCATCGTCGACCGCGGCTACCACCGGCCCGGTCCGCACAGCCTGGACCAGTACGACGAGGGCCTCCAACTGACGCGCGCCGGCCTCTGCTACCGGACCTCGCCCGTCTTCCGCACCGACGCCGCCGCCCACCGGCGGCTCGCTGAGACCGTGTTCGCCGGCAGCTCTGCGGCAGACGGCCCGCGACCACATCGCCGCCCGCGCCCAGCCCGTGCTCGACAAGGCCTACGGCTCGTCCTGCGTCCGCCCCTGTGCACGGGGCTCACGGCGGCCCAGGGTGTGATCGTCGTCGGCGTCGTTCACGGCTCCTCTGTCCCTTCCTTGGCTCCTAGACAGGGCTGCCGTCGCGCTCCCCTATGGATGCCGTCGCACCTCTCGTGCAGGTCCTCGTCGGACTCGTCGGAGGGGCGTTCACGAGGAGGACTGACCTGGAGCGCGAGAGTGGCCGGGTAGATCGCTTCCCGCTCGGGCTCGTGTCGGAGCGGGGCCGTATCCGGGCGCTGAAGCGGTAGGTGGCCGATCTCCCCCGCAGAGGACTGGCATCCCTGTTCCAGGGTCGCGGGCTCACGGCTAAACGCCTATGTAGGCCATGTTGCTCATGGGCAGCCCTGTGCTTGTAACCTGCTCGCGCAGCTCGCTGCTCATGTGCGTCTCTTTGAGCGGCTCGACTGTAACGATGGCGAACGGCCATCTGGCCGACTTCAGCCAGATCTCAGGTGGCTCCCCACGCGATACCTGCCAGCCGCGTTGCTTCAGCCGATGCTCGACCTCGGCGACCACGTCCTGCTTCGCGTTTCCATCGAGGTAGACGACGAGGTTGTTCAGTTCGACGTAGTTGTTCTCCCACTCGTGCCCCACGATGCTCTCTTCACCGACGACCTGGCCGACGGCCCGTAACTCCGAGAGCATGGCCGGGTCTACGCGCGATATGCGGGGGCCGAAGAAGAAGTCCAGCACGACCCACCCGAGGCCCACCACCAAGAGCACAGCAGTCAACGAAGCCACGAGCGGGACCACGACGCCCTTCAGGCGATCGCGTACGTACGACGATGTCATGCCACCTGCACCTCCTCGACCAGCCGATCAGGCCGCCGGTCGCCACGCCCGGCGATCAAGGGCGAGCGCTGCCGAGAACGTTACCGCCCCTTCGCTCCTGCCGGGCCGTCTCCTGTTCGTCGTCGCCGCCCTCGCCTTCTGCTCCGCGGCGGTGTTCTCCGGCGTCCTGTACGCACAGCGAGCGGGCGTTCCCCCCGGCCGCCGCCGTCAGGGAGGCGGTCGCCGCAGGAGCAGGGCTGGGAACGCGTCGTCCCCTCCGGCTTCGACTCGCCCTGGGTCTCCTGCGAACGCCTCCTCGACCGGCGCCCGCCGAGCCCGCCTGAGCAGGCGGGGAGCGTCGCCCGGCACCGGCGGTGACGGTGCGCCGGGCGTCAGGTGTGCCGGGCGTCAGAGGAGCCCGCGTTCCATGGCCACGACGACCGCCGCGGCCCTGGTCTCGACGCCGAGCTTGGCGAAGACGTGCTTGAGGTGCGTCTTGACCGTGGTCTCGCTGATCAGCAGGGTCCTGGCGATCTCCTTGTTGGCCGCGCCCCGTGCCACCAGGCGCAGCACCTCCAGCTCGCGAGGGCTCGGCTCCTGCGTGGCGGGCCTGCGGATGAGTGCGGACGCGATCGACGGCGCCAGGACCGCGCCGCCCGCCGCCGCCACGCGGACCGCCCGGTGCAGTTCCTCGCGGGGCGCGTCCTTGAGCAGGTATCCCGCCACCCCGGCGGCCATGGCCCGGGTCACGTCGGCGTCGGTGTCGTAGGTGGTCAGCACGATCACCTTGATCTCCGGGTGGTCCGCGCGCAGCCGCTCGATCGCGCCGACGCCGTCGAGACCGGGCATGCGCAGGTCCATGAGCACCACGTCGGGGCGCGTCCGCCGGGCCATGGCGAGCGCCTCGAAACCGTCGGACGCCTCGGCCACCACCTCGATGTCGGCCAGGTGGTCGAACATGCCGCGCAGTCCGTCGCGGACCACCGGGTGGTCATCGACGATCATCAGTTTGACGGGATGCGCAGACACAGCGCGGTCCCCTCCCCCGGCGCCGACTCCACGGTCAGCGTGCCGCCCACGCCGCGGGCGCGCTCGCGCATGGCCGCCAGCCCGTAGCCGGAACCGCGCGCGCCCGGGTCGAAGCCGATGCCGTCGTCGAACACGTCGAGCGTCACCTCGTCGTCCATGTAGGTCAGCGTGATCGCCACCCGGCCCGCCCGCGCGTGCTTGGCGGCGTTGGACAGCCCCTCCTGGGCGGCGCGCAGCAGAACGGTGCCCGCCTCTCCCGGCAGTGGCCGGGGCGTGCCCTCCACCGTCACGGTGGCGCTCACCCCGGACGTACGCGACCACCGCCCGGCGACCTCCGCGAGCGCCGCGTCGAGGCGCGCGTCCTCCAGGGGCCCCGGCCGTAGCGCGTCCACCGAGCGCCGGGCCTCCCGGAGGTTGTCGCGGGCCAGTTCCTTCGCCAGCGCGAGCCTCCTGCGTACGGCGGGCAGGTCGGGACGTCCCTGTTCGGGCATGGCCTGCTCGGCCGCCTCCAACTGCGTGATGACGCCGCTCAGCCCCTGCGCGATGGTGTCGTGGATCTCCCTGGCCAGCCTCGCCCGCTCCTCCAGCACGCCGACCGTCTTGTTCTGCGCGCTCTGCCGGGACACGTAGGTCACGAACATGCCGATCGCCACCACCAGGCCGCAGCTTCCGGCGAGCTGCCAGCCGACGCCGGGATCGTCCAGGTAGCCCCTGGCCGCGAACGTGCATCCGATGACGGCCACCGCCCCGGCGTACGACCAGGGGGTGGGCAGCATCAGGTACGCCTGGGGCATCAGCCCGAAGATCACCACGTCGTAGGAGCGGTCGGCGAGCACCAGCGCGACGTAGAGGGCGCAGAGCACGGCCAGGTGGAGGGCCATGGGGTGGAGCCGGCCGAGCAGGCGCGGCTCGCGGACGACGAAGAGCCAGTGCCAGCCGGCCAGCAGCGCGAGCGCCACCAGGGACACCGGTGCGGGGCCCTCGCGCTCGCCGGCCGACAGGATCAGCCCCAGCGCCAGGCAGGCGTAGTACAGCAGGTGGAAGGCGCGCAACCAGCGCGCCTCCCAGACGTTCACCCGGTCACTCCCCCGCTCGGTCACTCCCATCGGAACAGCGCCGCGGCCACCGCCGTGCCCGCCACGATTATCCCCGCCAGGATCACCATGGGGAAGACGGCGGCGGTGCCGGTCCAGGCGGCGTTCAGCGCGTCCACGCCCGGCGTCAGAGGCAGGAGGTCGCCGATCTGACGCAGCGAGCCGGGCAGCGCCTTCCGGGGGACGGCCGCGCCCGCCAGGAAGATCATCGGGAACATGACCAGCATGCCGATCAGGCCGGCGCCCCTGCTGGTGCGCACGATCGCGGCGATCACGAAGCCCAGCGCGCACGCCATCACCGAGCACAGCAGGAACGCCACCGCCAGCAGGGGCACGTTCGCGGGCGGCCGCGCGCCGAAGATCACGATCGCGGCGGCGATCAGCAGCACCGAGCCGGCCAGGGCCGCGGCCGACTGCGCCACCAGTTGCGCGGCGAGCAGCAGGACCGGGGAGACCGGCGTGGTCGCCAGCCGCTTGAGCACCTTGCGCTCGCGGTATCCGGCCACGGTGGCGGGCAGCGCGCCCATGCCCCCGATGGCCGCGATCATGGCGGCGTAGCCGGGGACGGCGCCGCTGTCGCCCCGCTTGAGCACCAGCAGCATCAGCGGAAAGGCCACCATGAAGAACAGCGAGGCCGGATCGCGCGACAGCAGCCTCAGCTCGGTGGCCGTCAAGGCCGTGAACGCCTTCATCGGTCCGTTCCTTCCAGGGCGAAGTACGCCTCTTCGAGCGAGGCGGTTCCGGTCCCGGCGGTGATCTCGCCAGGGGTTCCCATGGCCTCGATCCGGCCGCGGGCGAAGACGGCCACCCTGTCGCAGAGGGTTTCGGTCTCGTCGAAGTAGTGGCTGACCAGCACCACCGTGGTGCCTGAGGTCTTCAGCTCCCGCACCAGCCGCCAGGTCTCCCGGCGGGAGATCGGGTCCAGGCCCGTGGTCAGCTCGTCCAGCACGACCACCTCGGGGCGGCCGACCAGGGCCAGGGCAAGCATCAGCCGCTGCTTCTGGCCGCCTGACAGGTCGCCGTACGCCTTGCGCGCCAGCTGGCCCAGGCTCCAGCGCTCCATCACCTCCTGCCAGTCGCCGGGGCGGCGGTAGAAGGAGGCGTACAGCCGCATCGCCTCGGCCACCTTGATCCGCTCCGGCAGCGCGCTCTCCTGCAGTTGCACCCCGATCCGCTCGGCCAGGGTGCGCCGCCCGCGCGCCGGGTCCTCGCCCAGCACCCGGATCGTGCCTCCGTCGGGCCGCTTCAGCCCAATCAGGCACTCCACGGTCGTGGTCTTGCCGGCGCCGTTGTGGCCGACGATCCCGAAGGTCTCCCCGGCCCGGACGGTGAACGTCACACCGTCCACGGCGTTCCTGTCCCCGTACGTCTTTCGCAGGTCCGTCACCTCGATGGCTTCCATGCCTCAAGGTTTCCGCCGCGGCGGGCGGCGCGACATCGCCCGTCGCGTCGTCCGGCATCCTCCATCCGGGTGATGGCGGGCGACGGGGAGAGGGCGGCGCGAAATCAGGTGAACAGTACGTTACGTGCCGCGTGTCCTGTTCGTCCGGACTCGTGGGACGCGTCAGGCTACGGCCGTTCCCCGCCCCTCGGAGGCCGTCATGCTCAGCCGCGCACCGCTGTTCGGCACGAAGACCCGTGTCACCTTCGCCCTGCCCGCCGACGAGCCGCCCGGCGTGGTCAGCGTCGTCGGCGACTTCAACGACTGGACCCCGGGCCGCCACGAGCTCCTGACCCGCCGGCACGGCAGGCGTACGGTGTCGGTGATCCTCCCACCCGGGACGCACCGCTTCCGCTACCTGGCGACCGGCGGCCTCTGGTTCGACGACGAGACGGCCGACCACGTCGACCGGCACGGCAGCCTGCTCCACCTCTGACCCGGCGCCGCACCCGCTCCGCCCGCGCGGCCGGGACGGTCAGCTCGGCCGTGGCGGCGCCGCGCGGGCGGCGGCGGCGCGGCGGAGGGCGTCCCTGCAGGCCAGGACGGCCGGATGCGCGCTGCGGCCGACCCGGACGCTGGTGAACAGGCGGCGCGAGCCCCGCCCCCCGGGCAGCGACCGCAGCC
Organism: Nonomuraea pusilla; assembly: GCF_900109355.1. Classification (GTDB taxonomy): domain Bacteria; phylum Actinomycetota; class Actinomycetes; order Streptosporangiales; family Streptosporangiaceae; genus Nonomuraea; species Nonomuraea pusilla. Next base: position 146,816 of record NZ_FOBF01000025.1, on the reverse strand, counting down.
GCACCGTCGGCGGCTGCCCGCTCCACACGAGGTCGGGGAGGAAGGCGGCGGCATGCCCCTGCTCCACCAGGCGCAGGTGGAGCAGCAGGTCGGAGCTCTCGAAGCGGACGTCCGGCTCGAACCCGGAGTCGCGGCACAGCGCCACGGCCCACTGGCGCGCGGCGCTGCCCTCGGGCTCCATCACCCACGCGGCCTCCGCGAGCGCGCCCGGCAGCATCCCACGCCGGGACGGGGCCCGCCCAGGACGACCCGCCCCGGCCCCTGCCCCGGCCAGAACGCGCGACGCCTTCCCCTGCCCGGACGGCGGGGCCGGGCAGGCCAGGCGGAGGGGGTCGTCGAGGAGGTCCTCGTGCTCCAGGCCCGATGGCCGGGACCGCGGGTGGCCCGGGTACTCCTCCGCGACGACCAGGTCGAAGTCGCGGGCCTGCAGGGCGGGCAGCGCCGCCTCCGGCTCCATCTCGGTGACGTGCACCCGCAGTGCCGGATGCCGCTCCCGCAGCGCGGTGAGGGCGGCCGGCAGCAGGGCCAGGGCCGCCGTCTGGAACGCGGCGACACGCAGCGTGCCGGTCAGGTCCGCCAGCGAGGCCGCGACGTCCGCCTCGGCCCGCTCCAGGCGTTCCAGCACCGCCTCGGTGTGGGCGACGAGGATCTCCGCCTGCGGGGTGAGCCGTACGCGCCGCCCGACCGGCTCCAGCAGCGGCACGCCGACCTCCGCCTCCAGCTGGGAGAGCTGCTGGGAGACCGACGAGGGGGCGTAGGACAGGGCGGCGGCGACGGCCGCGAGCGTGCCGCGGTGCTTGAGCTCGCGCAGCAGGCGCAGCCGGTGCAGGTCGAACACGGCGGGGCCCCTTCCGCGTGCGGCGGGCGCGCGCCGCCGACCGTTCGGTTTCACCGACGAATATAGGACGGAAACATCCGCTTGACCGTACGGAAGGCAGGGCCGCAGGCTGATCCTGTGCCCGAGACCGCCACCGCTCCCCGTACGCCGCCCTGGTACGCCAGGCCCGCCGCGCGCCGCTGGACCTGCCCTCCCGCCCCCACGGAGGTGCGGCGCTTCCACGCCTCGCTGCCCGGCTACGCGCCCACCCCGCTCACCGAGCTCCCGGCGCTCGCCGCCGAGCTGGGCGTCGGCCGGGTGTTCGTCAAGGACGAGTCGCGGCGGCTCGGGCTGCCCGCCTTCAAGGCGCTGGGCGCGTCGTGGGCGGTGCACAGGACGCTGGCCGCGCGCGCCGCGGACGGCGGCGGGCCCGGCCCTGTCACCCTGGTCACGGCCACCGACGGCAACCACGGGCGGGCGGTGGCCCGCACGGCGCGCGTCCTCGGGCAGCGCGCCCGCGTCTTCGTCCCCCACGGCGTCCATCCGCGGGCCGTCGCCGCCATCGCGGAGGAGGGGGCCGAGGTGACCGCGGTCGAGGGCCCGTACGACGAGGCGGTGCGGCTGGCGGCTGAGGCGGCCGGCGCCCCGGACGCGGTCCTGCTCCAGGACACCGCCTGGCCCGGCTACGAGCGGATCCCCGGCTGGATCGTCGAGGGCTACTCCACGCTCTGCGCGGAGATCGACGAGCAGCTCGCGGCGGCGGGAGCGGGGACGCCGGGCCTGGTCGCGGTCCCCGTGGGGGTGGGCTCGTTGGCGCAGGCCGTCGTCACCCACTACCGGAGCCGGCCCTCGGCGGCGCCTCCCGCGCTGCTGGCGGTGGAGCCGGTGGCGGCGTCCTGCGTGCTGGAGAGCCTGCTGGGGGGCGAGCCGGTCGCCATCGCGACCGGCGAGACCGCGATGGCCGGGCTGAACTGCGGCACCCCGTCGAGCCTCGCCTGGCCCTTCCTGCGGGACGGGCTGGACGCGGCGGTCGCCGTCACCGACGCGCTCGGCGCCCGCGCCGCCGCCGACCTCGCGGCGTGCGGAGTCTCCTCCGGCCCCTGCGGCGCCGCCTCCCTCGCCGGGGCACGGGCGGCGCTCACCGGCGAGGGCGCGGGCGCCCGCCGATCCGCGCTGGGCGTCGGCCCCGCCACCGTCGTCGTCCTGCTGAACACGGAGGGCACAGCCGCCAACCCGCACGCCGCCCCCGCCGCCCGCTGACCATGCCCGCCGACCACGCCCCCTGACCACGCCCGCCGACCACGCCCGCCCTTCGTACGCGCTCCCCGAAAGGCCCTTTCATGTCGCCCACCGCTTCCCCGGACGCCGACGCGCAGGACCTGGACCCCGAGCGGCTTCTCGCCCGGCTCGTCGCCATCGACTCCGTCAACCCGGCGCTCGTGCCCGGCGGCGCGGGCGAGGGCGCGATCGCGGACTTCTGCGCCCGCTGGCTCACCGGGCACGGCTTCGAGGTGCACCGGCTGGAACGCCGTCCCGGGCGCCCCTCGCTCGTCGCGATCGCCCGCGGCGCCGGCGGCGGCCGTTCGCTGATGCTCAACGGCCACCTCGACACGGTCGGCCTCGCCGGCTACGACGGCGACCCGCTCAGCCCCCGCCGCGACGACGGCAGGATGCACGGCCGCGGCACGTTCGACATGAAGGGCGGGCTGGCGGCCATGATGGTCGCGGCGGCCCGAGCCGCGGCGGGCGGCCGGGTCCGGGGCGACGTCCTGCTCGCGTGCGTCGCCGACGAGGAGCACGGCAGCTTCGGCACCGAGGAGGTGCTGGAGTCGTTCACGGCCGACGCCGCGATCGTCACCGAGCCGAGCCACCTCCAGGTCACGCTCGCCCACAAGGGCTTCGCCTGGTTCGAGGTGGAGATCGCCGGTCGGGCGGCCCACGGCTCGCGGCCCGACCTCGGCGTCGACGCCATCGCCAAGGCGGGGCACTTCCTCGTCGCGCTGGAGGACCTGGGCGCGCGCCTGGCCGCCGGTCCGGCCCACCCCCTGCTGGGCACGGGCACCGTGCACGCCTCCCTCATCCAGGGCGGCGAGGAGCTGTCCACGTACCCGGCCCGCTGCCGGGTCTGGCTCGAACGCCGTACGGTGCCGGGCGAGAGCGCCGCCGCGGTCGAGGCGGAGCTGACCGCCGTGCTCGACCGCCTGGCCGCCGCGGTCCCCGGCTTCCGCTACCGGCTGACCCCCGGCCTGAGCCGGGAGCCGTTCGAGGCCGACCAGGAGTGGGAGATCGTCCGCACGCTGACCCGCCACGCGGAGGCGGTGCTCGGGCACCCGCCGGCGGTGCGGGCCGAGCCCTTCTGGACGGACGCCGCCCTCCTCGACCGCGCCGGCATCCCCTGCCTGCTGTTCGGGGTGGACGGGGAGGGCGCGCACGCCGCCGACGAGTGGGTGGACCTCGCGTCGCTGCACCGGCTCACCGAGGTGCTCACGGCCACGATCACGGATTTCTGCGCCTGAAGCGAGCCCGCAAAAGGTACAGAACTTTTCGAACGTATGAGCTAATGAACGGCGGTGTGCGGTCATACCTCTAGGAGCCAGGCCGAGAGGAGCTGCCATGCCCATTCGCGACGTACTGATCCTGACCATGGCGGGCGCGCTGTCAGGGGCGGTGATGACGGCGCTCAAGCTGGGGAGCGGCGCGCCGTGGCCGGACGCGCTGTCGTGGGGGCTGGGGGCCGCGGGGGCCACCTTCGCCACCGTCTGGACCATGCTGAACGGCAGGAGCGGCTCGAACCGCTGAGCCCGCCCGGCTCACGGCTCAGCAGGGGCGGCGGAAGAGGACGCGCCTGGCGCGCAGCCGCCTGCGGACGATCCACGCCGCCGCCCCGGCCAGCCCCACGACGAGCACGGCGGCCACGGTGGTCCGCCTGACCGGGCCGTCCAGCGCCGCGGGCAGCCCCCGGCTCCCCGCCCTCGCGGGGAAGGTCAGCGTCCCCTCGGCCGTGCGCTCGACCCAGCCGCTGGCCAGTTCGAGACGGAACCGCCACGGCCCGTCGGGCAGGTCGGCGCCGGTCACCACGGTGACGTCGGCCTGCCCGCCGGGGGCCAGCGTGGTGCCGGTGCTGACGGGGAACGGTCCCGCGGACAGCGAGCTGGGGCCTCCGGTCAGCATCAGGGTGCCGTCCAGGTCGAGGGCGCGCTGCCCCGTGTTGGCGACGCGGGCCACGAGGGCGGGCCGCCCGTCGCCGGTGCGCTGCGGCACGACCTCGCTGACCCGGAAGTCGGAGGGCGGCTCGCCGCCGGGCCCGACGTCGAGGTAGACGCGGATGCCGACCCGGTTGACCACGCTGATGCCGGCCCCGGCGCCCGTCGGTGCGGCGGTCTGCGCCCAGATGACGGCGTAGCGCTCCTGCCTGGAGGCGCCGGCGGGCACGGCGACGGTGGCCTTGACGCGGGCGCTCCCGTTCGGCGGCAGCGTCACGGCCGGCCTGTCGAGCCGGATCCAGGAGGTCAGCTCGTTCTGGGCGCGTTCGGGCGCGAAGGTGAAGCGGCCGTGGTCGATGCCGGCCGCCGCCGCGTACACCTGCACCTGCTGGGGCCTGTCCGACGTGCTGCGCAGCTCCAGCCGGCGGGTGAACGTGGTGCCGGGGTTGACGTGGTCGACGATGAAGCGCTGGGCGCGGACGTCGTCCACCCTGTTGGCGGGGATCTCCAGCAGCCGGATGCTGAGCGCGCCCTCGGGGGCGGCGGGCCCGGCGGCGGCGGCGGGGGCGGCCAGGAGGGACGGCAGCGCGAGCAGGGCGGGCAGCGCCGCCCGGACGGGGCGCGCAGGGCGGGTGAAGGGCATCGTGGTCAGGCGACGGAGTGGTTGATCGTGCCGGTGTAGGTCCCGGCCACCGCCTGTGCGGGCACGTTGATCACGATGGTCGGGTTCCAGCTCACCGAGTTGTTGCCGGAGCCGCTGGTCTTGCTGAAGGCGGTGCGCGTGGTGTCCAGGGAGACGGCGGCCGCGGCGCTCGCCTGCCCGGGGACGAACGTGCCGGTGCCGGAGGTGCCGGTGGCCCCGCCGGACCAGTACAGCAGCGCGGTGTTCGGGATGGTCTCCGCGGCCGTGCCGCCGCCGGTGGTGAATCCCCCTGACGCGGCGACGACGGACGCGACCCACGTCGCGGTGACGGCGGCGCGCAGGTCGCTGACGCTGACGGCGCCGAGCTGGCCGCTGATCTGGCCGCCGGGATGGTCGGTGCCGACGCTGACGGGCCCGTCGGGCACGGTGATCGACAACCCGCCCTGCGCCGTGACGGTGAAGGTGACGGTGGTGGAGCAGGTGGTCGAGGCGGGGCAGGTGCCGGCCTGGGCGGGCAGGGCCACCATTCCGGCCGCGACCAGGCCGGCGACACCCGTGGCGACTCCCAGACGGCTCATCAGACCTCTGCTCTCCTGTGACGGCGACGCTCCTCCCCCGGGCGGAGGCCGGCGGGCACTCAGGATTGTGGGGGGAGGGGGCGCGCGGGAGCCCGGGAGAGGCGGCCGTCTGGCGAGTCTTGACGATCACGAGGCGCCGGGCGGAAGGTCCGCACGCCGGCCGGGGTCGCGCGCCGCCGCTCCCAGGGCCGCGAGGGCCGGAGATCACGGCGCCCCAGGCGCCCTCCGACGGCCGGCGCGCGGGATCACCGTGGTTTGACCCTGGATTTGCCGCCCACACACGCGGCCCGGCCGCCCCGCACGGCCGGGCCGCTCTAGGCTGCCATCGGCCGGCGGCATCGCGAGGAGAGGGACGCCGCCGTGTCGTCGCGGAAGGAGACAGATGGGGGCGAGCAGGTGACGACCGAGCCCGCGCGTGGGGTCCGGCTGCGGCTGGCGGCGTCGGTCATGGTGCTGCTCCCCCTCGTCCCGGCGGCGCCGGGGGTGCCCGCCGTGGTGCTCGCCCGGCGGGCCGACCCGCTGACGATCAGCGTGCCCGACTCCGTGAACCTCGGCCCCACGCAGCCGGGCGGCGTGCTCACCGTCACCCTGCCGGCGATGACGGTGAGCGACTCCAGAGCCGGCATCCCACCGTGGACGGCGACGGTGACGGCGACGAACTTCACCACCGGCGGCGGCACCCCGGCCGAGACCATCCCGAGCGGCAGCGTCTTCTACTGGTCGGGCCCGGCGACCGCCGTCTCCGGAGGGGGCCTGCGCACCCCCGGCCAGCTCAACGCCGCCGACCGGGTCGCCCTGTCCGCGCAGGTGACCGCGTTCAGCGGCCGCAAGGGCTCGCTGGCGACCCAGACCACGAGCTGGCGGCCGACGCTGGTCGTCAGCGTCCCCTCGTCGGCCACCGTCGGCTCCTACACCGGGACCCTCACCCACTCCGTCGCCTGAGCGCGCGTCCCGTGTCCCTCGGCGAGTTGGCCGTTCCATGACCCGCCACGCACCCGGACGGCCGGGGACGGGCGGGGGCCCTCCGCGATAGTGGGACCGCAGAAAGCCGGACACGGGCGGTGCCCGCCGGGACCGGGACGCCGGTCCCCGGCGGCACGTCGCGCCCGCCCTCCGGGGCCGGCCCGTGCCCGCGTCGTCCACCACCATCCGGAGGGACCTGTCATGCGTCCATCGCTTCGACGCCTGCGCTATCCGCTCATGGCCGTGGCCCTGCTCCTGGCGGCCGGCGGGCAGGGGGCCGCGTCCTCGACGGCCTCGGCGTCCTCGGCCCCGCCGCCCAGGCCCGCGCCGCCGCGTCCCTGGGTGACGCTGTGCCTCAAGCTCAAGCAGATGCCGCAGCACCGCCGCATCCGCTGCCACTTCCCGCCGGCGCCCAAGCGCGCCACGGCGCAGGGGTCGGCGCGCGAGCGCCGGGTCTCCATCAGCGAGCTGTCCATCCCCACCAGCCCCGCCACCCCGGTGGGGATCACGACGGGCCCGGACGGCGCCCTGTGGTTCGCGGAGAACTACGCGAACAAGATCGGGCGGGTCACCACGTCCGGCCTGTTCACGGAGTACACCCTGCCGACCGCCGACTCCGAGCCCGCCCATCTGACCACCGGCCCGGACGGCGCGGTCTGGTTCACCGAGGCCACCGGCAACGCGATCGGCCGCATCACCACCGGCGGCGTCATCACCGAGTACCCGCTGCCCACGGCCGACGCGTACCCGTGGGGCATCACGGCCGGCCCCGACGGCGCCCTGTGGTTCGTCGAGCAGCTCGGCAACCAGGTCGGCCGCATCGACACGGCCGGGAACATCACGGAGTACCCGCTGCCGACGGCGGGGGCGTACCCGATGCGCATCACGACCGGCCCCGACGGCAACGTCTGGTTCACCGAGCCCCTGGCGGGCAGCGTCGGGCAGATCACCACGGACGGCACGATCACGGAGTTCGCGGTGCCGTCGTCCGGCGCGATGCCGGTGGGCATCACCACGGGCCCCGACGGCAACCTCTGGTACACCGACGCCAACGGCAAGATCAGCAACCTGACGACCGGCGGCGACTTCACCGAGCACACCCTGCCCGACATCGACACCTTCCCGTGGGGGATCACCGTCGGCCCCGACAACGACCTCTGGTTCGTGGAGCAGGCCGCCGACATCGTCACCAGCTCCACCACCAGCGGCGTGATCGACCGCGAGGTGCTGCCGACGAACGTCTCCGGCCCGTTCGACATCACCGACGGCCCCGACGGCAACCTGTGGCTCACCGAGGACTACGTCGACCAGCTCGCGGTCGTCACGCCCTGAGCGCCCGGCTCCTCTGCCGCTCCGCCGGCGTCCCTCGCGGCGCGGCGGAGCGGGCGTGCCGGGGGGCGACCGTGTCGGGGCGCGCGCGTGTCGGGGGCGCGCACCTGTCGGGGGCCTGCCGCTACCCGGCCGGCGCGGGCAGGCGCACCGCCAGCAGGGCGATGTCGTCCTCGAAGTGGTCGCCGCAGCGGGCCAGGACGTGCTCGCACATCGCGTCGAGCGGACGCCCGGCCGCCTCGCCCGCGGCGCGGGCCAGGTCCTCCATGCCGGCGCGCAGCTCGCGGCCGCGCCGCTCGATCAGCCCGTCGGTGTACAGCAGCACGGTGGCCCCGGCCTCGACGACCTGCTCGTGGTCGGGGCGGACCAGCGAAGGATCGACGCCGAGCGGGTGCCCGCCGTCGCCCCCCAGGTAACGGGCCCGCCCGCCGGCGGTGACGAGCAGGGGCGGCGGGTGACCGGCGCTGCACCACGACAGCCGCCACCCGTCGCCGGCGCGTTCGCCCGCCTGCTCCACGCGGGCGAGCACGACGGTGGCCATGGAGCCGCTGTGCAGGCCGTGCAGGACCTCGTCCAGACGGTGCAGGACCCGGGAAGGGGGCTCGCGCTCGTCGTAGGCGATCACTCGCAGCATGCTGCTGATCTGGCTCATCACGGTGGCCGCCCGCACGTCGTGGCCCATGACGTCGCCGACCATGAGGCAGGGCGTGCCGTCCGGCAGCTTGATCGCGTCGTACCAGTCGCCGCCGATCTGCGGCACCTCGGTGGCCGGGCGGTAGACGGCGTGCACCCGCAGCGGCCCCAGGTCGGGGAGCACGGGCAGCAGGCGGCGCTGGAACTCCTCGGTGGTGCGGCGCAGCCGCGCGTACAGCCGGGCGTTGTCGATCGCCACCCCGGCGGCGCCGGCCAGCGCCATGACCACCTGCTCGTCGCCCTCCGAGAACGGCCCGCCCGAGCGCCTGTCGGCCAGGTACAGGTTGCCGTACAGGGCGCCGCGCACCAAGATCGGCACGCCGAGCAGGGTGTGCATGACGGGATGCCCCTCGGGGAAGCCGGTGAAGCGCGGGTCGCCGGTGACGTCGTCCACCCGGAGCGGGGCCGGCGCGTTCGCGAGCGTCCCCAGCAGCCCCTCCCCGTGGGGCAGGCGGCCCACGTCCGCGGGCGTGCGCTCCGGCACGCCGTACGTGATCAGGTCGGCGAACCCGCCGTTCTCGTCGAGCACGCCGAGCGCCGCGTAGCGGGCGTCGAGCAGGTCGGCGGAGACGTCCACGATGGTGCGCAGCACCTGCTGCAGCTCCAGCTCCCCGCTGACGGCCAGCACGGCCTCCAGCAGCCGCCGCGTCCGCTCGTGGTGGAGCCCGGCCCGGTCCAGCCCCGCCTCCGGGCGGCGCGGCTCCTCCCCGCCGGCGTCGCGCGGCCCTTCGCCGGGTTCCCCGGCCCGGGCCGCGGGGCGCCCGGTTCCGTGCTCGCCGTGCTGCCTCACCTGAGCCCCCACGTTCGCGTCCCCCGCGCCTCCCACCCCCCTGCCCGGCCCACGGTGCGGCACACCCCGCCGGCACCCTCGTGACCTGGGCTGACGCCGGAGGGGGCGTCAGGGCGGGATGGCGTCGACCGCGCGGCGCAGGCGGCGCAGCGCCGGGCCGAGCTCGCCCGGCGGGGGCGTGGCCAGGGCCAGCCGGAGCGCGCGCGGGCGCGAGGGGCCGATGGCGAACGCGTCGCCGGTGGACACGAGGATGCCCTCCTCGGCGAGCACGGCCGCGACGTGGTCGGGACGCTGGTGCGGCTCCAGCCGGAGCCAGACGCTGTAGGAGGCCGGGTGGGCGGTGACGTCCATGCCGGCCAGCGCCTCCCTGGCCGTCTCCTGGCGGGCGGCGGCGTCGGCGCGGCGGGCCCGTTCCAGCCGGGCGACGGTGCCGTCGGCGATCCAGCCGGTGGCGACCGCGGTGACGAGGCCCGGCGTGCCCCACGTCGTCGTGCGCAGGGCTCCGGTGAGCGCGGCGGCGTGCCGGGCGGGCACGACGGCGAACCCGAACCTGAGCCCGGTCGCCACGTTCTTCGACAGGGACGCGACGTAGCAGGTGCGTTCAGGGGCGAGCTCGCGCAGCGGCGGGGGCGCCGCGGTCTCCAGGAACGCGTACGTGCCGTCCTCGATGACGAGGCAGCCGGCGGCGCGGGCGACGGCGGCGAGGCGGGCGCGCCGCTCCGCGTCCAGCACCCAGCCGAGGGGGTTGTGCACGGTGGGCATCGTGTAGATCGCGCGCACCCGGCGGGCGCGGCACAGCCGGTCGAGCGCGTCCAGGTCGGGTCCCGACGGGGTGACGGGCACCGGCGCGAGGTCGAGTCCGTGCGCGGCGGCGAGGAGCCTGATGCCGGGGTAGCTGAGCGCGTCGGCGGCCAGCACGTCGCCGGGCCGGGTGAGGGCGCGCAGCACGACGTCGAGCGCCTGCTGCGTCCCGCCGGTCAGCAGCACGTCGGCCGGGGCGGCGTCGATGCCGCGCTCCAGCAGGTACGTGGCCACGACAGCGCGGTCCTGGCGGCGTCCGCCCGGCGGGTGCTGGCGCAGCAGCGCCTCCACGTCGCCCGACGTGGACAGGGCGCGCAGGGCCCGCCGCAGCTCGTCGGCCTGGCCGTCGGCCAGCGGCTGGTTGAACGACAGGTCGGCCACGCGCGGCACCGGCAGGGCCCGCGACGGCTCGGGACCGTCGTAGCCGGACGGGTGCCGCACGTACGTGCCGCGCCCCGGCTCGCCCACGACGAGGCCGCGCGCCGCCAGCTCGGCGTAGACCCGGGTGGCGGTGGCCACGGCGATGCCCCGCTGCCGCGCCAGCGCGCGGTGCGGCGGGAGCCTCGTGCCGGCGGGCAGCGTGCCCGCGCGGATGGCCGCGGCGAGCTCGTCCGCGACGTGCTTGTACGACGGTGGCCGCATGGCCGAACTGTATCCAGGACGATGAGTGGATCGTCCTGGATACCCCCGCCTAGGCTCGGCGGCGTCCACGTCCCGACGAACGGAGCCCCGGGCATGACCGTCCACGCAGAACGTGACGGCGACCTCCTCACCCTCACCATCGACAGGCGGCACAAGCTCAACGCCCTCGACTACCCGACGATCGACGCCCTGCTCGCGGCGCTCGACCGCGCGGAGGCCGACGACGTCGTACGCGCGGTCATCCTGACCGGCGCCGGCGACAGGGCCTTCAGCGCGGGCGCCGACATCCCGTCGCTCGCCGCCAGCATCGAGGGCGGCGCGGAACGGGCCCTTCGGGAGATCGTCCGGCGCGGCCAGGGGCTGACCCGGCGCGTCGAGGAGTTCCCGAAGCCCGTGATCGTCGCGGTGAACGGCCTGGCGTACGGCGCCGGGTGCGAGATCACCGAGGCCGCGCCGCTCGCGGTCGCCGCGGAGCACGCCGCGTTCGCCAAGCCCGAGATCACCCTCGGGTTCCCTCCGCCGTTCGGCGGCTCGCAGCGGCTGCCCCGCCACGTCGGGCGCAAGCGCGGCCTCGAACTGATACTCACCGGCGACCCGATCCCCGCCGCCAGGGCCGCCGAGCTGGGGCTGGTCAACAGCGTCGTCCCGGCGGGCGACCTCCTGCCGGCCGCGCGCGACCTGGCGGCCCGCATCGTCCGGCACGCGCCGACTGCCGTGACGGCCTGCCTGCGCGCGGTCACCAGGGGTGTGAACCTGCCGATCGACGAGGGGCTGGCGGTGGAGGCGGCCTGGTTCGCGGCCACCGTGCCCACCGGCGGGGTGCGGGACGGCCTGCGCCGCTTCCTCACCCGCTGACAGTGATGATGGAGAGGAGCGCTTCCCGCCAGAGTTTGACCCACCCACTGACAGTGCAGCCCGCCGAAGCCCCCCCGGCCAACCGGCGGAGCGTCCCGCCGGACCGCCGGGCGGAGCGTCCCGTCAGCCGTCCGGCTCGGCCGCGCGCGGCCGGGCGCGCACGTGCATGCGCTCGCCCTGCGGCCCGAACAGGCTGAGCACCTCCACCGGCGCCTCGCCGGTGCTGCCGAACCAGTGCGGCAGCCGGGTGTCGAACTCCGCCGCCTCCCCCGCCTTGAGCACGACGTCGTGCTCGGCGAGCACCAGCCGCAGCTTCCCGCTGAGCACGTACAGCCACTCGTAGCCCTCGTGCCTGCGCGGGTCGGGCTCGGAGCGGCCGGGGCCGATGACCATCTTGAACGCCTGCGGCCCGCCCGGGTTGTGCGACAGCGGCACGATCGTGGCGCCGTACTGCTCGATGGGCTTGAAGCGCACCCGGGGGTCGCCGACCTGCGGCGCGCCGACGAGCTCGTCGAGCGGCACCTGGTGGGCGCGCGCGAGCGGCAGCAGCAGCTCCAGGGTGGGCCGGCGCTCGCCCGACTCCAGCCGCGACAGCGTGCTGACCGAGATGCCGGTGGACCGCGCGAGCTCGGCCAGCGTGCTGCCGCGCTTCCTGCGCAGCTCCCGCAGCCGGGGGCCGACGGAGGCCAGGACGGAGGCGTCGTCGTTTGCCATGTCAGCAAGGTTACTTGCCGGATCGACGCACCAGGACGCACGGTGGGGCCATGTCAGCGAGTGAGAGGACAACGATGGTGGACGAGGCGTACGACGTGGTCGTGGCGGGCGGCGGCGCGGCGGGGCTCAGCGGCGCGCTGGCCCTCGCGCGGGCCCGGCGATCGGTGCTGGTGGTGGACGCCGGGCAGCCGCGCAACGCGCCCGCCGGGCACGCCCACAACTACCTGGGCCGCGAGGGCACGCCGCCGGGCGAGCTGCTGGCGTCCGGGCGCGAGGAGCTGGCCCGGTACGGCGGCCAGGTGGTCACCGGCCGGGTCGAGGCCGTCGCGAAGGACGGCGAGGGCTTCCTCGTGACGCTCGACGGCGGCGGCTCCGTGCGGGCGAGGCGGCTGCTGTGGGCCACCGGGCTCGCCGACGAACTGCCCGACGTTCCGGGGCTGGCGCAGCGGTGGGGCAAGGACGTGCTGCACTGCCCGTACTGCCACGGGTGGGAGGTGCGTGACCGGCGCATCGGCGTGCTGGCGACGGGACCGCTGAGCGGGCACCAGGTGGAGCTGTGGCGGCAGTGGAGCCGCGACGTGCACCTGCTGCTGCACCGCACCCCTGCGCTCGACGACGAGCGGGCCGAGCGGCTGGCCGCGCTCGGCGTCACCGTCGTGGAGGGCGAGGTCGCGGGCCTGGAGGTGGACGGCGACCGCCTCACCGGCGCGCGCCTCGCCTCGGGCGAGGTCGTCGCGCTCGACGCGCTGGTGGTGGCGTCCAGGATGACGGCCCGCGCGGACCTGCTGGAGCCGCTCGGGCTGCGCGCGGTCCCGCTGGAGTACGGGGGCCACGTCGTCGGCACCCACCTGCCCGCGGGCCCCGGCGGGGCCACGGACGTGCCGGGCGTGTTCGTCGCGGGCGACGTGGCCGACCTCCAGAGCGGGTTGATCATGGCCGCCGCCACGGGCACGCGGGCCGGGGCGGCGATCAACGCCGACCTCGTCGCCGAGGACGCCCGCGACGCCGTCGAGGCGTACCGGGAGCAGGTGCGCACCATGTTCGAGCAGGAGGGCTGGGAGGAGCGCTACCGGGCCCGCCCCGCCCTGTGGAGCGGGCGGCCGAACCCGCAGCTCGTCGCCGAGGCGTCCGGCCTGGCGCCGGGGCGGGCGCTCGACGTCGGCTGCGGCGAGGGCGCCGACGCGATCTGGCTCGCCGGACGCGGATGGCAGGTCACCGCCGTGGACATCTCGGTCACCGCGCTGGAGCGGGCCGCCGCGCACGCGGCCGCCGAGGACGCGCAGGCCGCCGCCCGCATCACCTGGACGCACGCCGACCTGCGCGAGCAGCCTCCGGCCGAGGGAGCCTACGACCTCGTGTCGGCGCAGTTCATGCACCTGCCCGGCCCGGCGCGGCGGGAGCTGTTCGCCCGGCTGGCCGACGCCGTGGCGCCCGGGGGGACGCTCCTGATCGTCGGGCACCACCCGTCCGACCTGCGGGCGAACGCCCACCGGATGCGCTTCCCCGACATGATGTACACGGCCGAGGAGGTGGCCGCGGCGCTCGACCCCGCCGAGTGGGAGGTGCGGACGGCCGAGACGCGGGCGCGCGCCGCGAAGAACCCCGACGGGGAGGAGGTCACCCTCCACGACGCCGTGCTGGTCGCCCGCCGCCGCCCGCTGGGCTGACCGGCGAGGGACCGTCGTCCGGCGTCGGGAGGCGAGGCCGGCGGCCAGGACCAGACGTCAGGAGGCGAGGCTCGCGGCGAGGACCAGGCTGGCCGCGCCGCGCGCGTGGCCGCTGTCGTCCCACGGCCTGAGCGTGATCTCCAGCTCGGGCAGCGCCGCGATGACCCCGGCCTCCACCGAGCGGTGGAAGCCGGGCGCGAGGTACGGCCAGAGCACGTGGCTCTCGCCGATGACGGTCAGCGCCCGCACGGCCAGCACGTTCACCACGCCCGCCACGGCCCGGCCCAGGACCTCGCCGGCCTCGGCGAGCAGGTCGCGCACGCCGGGGGCGTCGGCGGCGGCCAGGCGGCGCAGTTCCTCCAGCGGCGGCGGCGCGGGGACCAGGCCCCGCGCCACCGCCTGCCCGGCCAGCCCGTAGTCGGCGACGTACGCGTCGACGCAGCCGCGCCGCCCGCACACGCACGGCGGCCCGCCGGGGCCCGTCGGCACGTGCCCGAACTCGCCCGCCACCCCGTCGGGCCCGCGGTGGACGCGGCGGCCGAGCACGATGCCCATGCCGACGCCGTCGCCGATGGCGAGCACCAGGAAGTCGTCGTGGTCGCGGCCGGTGCCGTACAGGAGCTCTCCGGTGGTGGAGGCCCTCGTGTCGTTGTCGATGAGCACCGGCACCGGCAGGCGCTCCGCCAGCGCGGGCTGCACGGCCAGGCCGGTCCAGCCCATGCGCGGCGACAGCCGCACCGTGCCGGTGCCGGGGTCGATCACCCCCGGCACGGCCAGCCCGATGCCGAGCACCCTTGAGCCGGTGGCGGGATCGCGCAGCACGTCCTCGCACGCCGCCGCGAGCTGCCCGACCGGGTCGTGGCCCGGCGAGAAGGGCCGGGTGAAGCGGGCCACCTCGCCGCCGTCGAGCCGGGCGAGCACCCCGAGGACGTGGTCGGGGTGGACGCGCAGGCCGAGCGTGTACGCGGCGTCGGGGACCACCTGGAGCGGCACCTTCGGCCGCCCCCTGCCGCTGACCTCCGGCGGCAGCTCCCGCAGGAAGCCCAGCTCGATCAGGCGGCGGGTGTGCTCGCTCACGGTGGCGGCGCCGAGGCCGAGGCGGGCGGCGATCTGCGACCGGTTGAGCGGGCGCGGCCCGAGCATGGCGAGGATCTCCGCCTTGACGAGGTCCTCCCGGTACGGGGGTGGAGGCATGCCGCTCATTCTCCCTCTCTCGACGCCCTGCTCTTGAGGCCTGCTCTTGAGGCCTGCTCCTGGCGGCCGATGTTCACGCCCTGCTCTTGACGCCCTGCGCGCCTCGACCCTAAGGTCAGCCACCATAATAAATTCGCCCCCGAAAAATATCATGGGCGGCGTCTAGGAGGGAGCGCAGATGCGCATGCGCGGAAGCGTCCTGCCGGCCCTGGGCCTGGCAGGCATCATGGTCTGCGCCGCTTGCGGCGGCGGAGGGTCCGCCACGGCGGGCGGCACGCGCGACGGGGGCGGCACCGTCACCCTGGACTGGGAGATGTGGGCCGGCAGCGAGGACGAGAAGGCCCAGCTCGACCACCTCGCCGGGCTGGTCACCCAGAAGTACCCCACCATCAAGGTCAATCTCCGGACGGCGCCGTTCAACGACTACTTCACCAAGCTCCAGACCGAGTTCGCCGCCGGCAAGCAGCCGTGCGTGGTGTCCATGCAGAGCCTGCGCCTGGGCGCCTACGCCGACCTGCTGGAGCCGCTCGACGGCAAGGCCGACGTCCAGGGCTTCTCGCCCGCCGCGCTGCAGGTGCTCAAGCTCGGCGGCAAGCAGCTCGCCCTGCCCTACGACCTGGCGTCGATGCTCCTCTACTACAACAAGGACGCCTTCGCCAAGGCCGGGGTGCCCGAGCCGAGGAGCGGCTGGACGATCACCGACTTCGAGCAGGCGGCCAAGAAGCTGTCCACCGGCGGCAAGGCCGGGTTCGGCATGTCGTTCGCCGACCTGCACTCCCTGTCGCTCATGCTGTCCTACAACGGCGCCCAGCCGGTCACGCCCGACGTCAAGCTCCAGTTCGACAGCCAGCCGATGGTGGACGCCCTCACCTGGTACGCCGGGCTCGCGGCCGGCAAGGCCGCGCTGGTGCCCGCCAGCTCCTCCGACGTGGGCTGGGGCGAGACGCAGTTCCTCAACGGCAACGCGATGATGGCCGTCGACGGGTCGTGGAACATCGGCTCGGCCGTCAAGGACGCGAAGTTCAAGGTCGGCTTCGCGCCGCTGCCGGCCGGGCCCGGCGGCTCGAAGACGTACCTCGCGGGCTCCGGCTTCGGCGTCGCCAAGGGCTGCCCGTACCCGGACGAGGCCGTCAAGGCCGTCTCCGTGCTGACCGGTGCCGACGCCCAGGGCTACCTGGCCGGGCAGGGCCGCAGCTTCCCCTCGCGCACCGCGCAGCAGGCCACCTACGAGGAGTTCCTCGTCAAGCAGGACCCGGCGAACGCCGAGCCGGTGCGCGCCGCGATCGCCTCCGTGAAGGAGGGCCTGGCCGGAGGCGTGCCGCTGTTCACCACCAGGAACTGGGACAGCGTCGGCAAGCTCATGGCGCAGTACCTGATCCAGGTCTACACGGGCGCCCAGACGCCCAAGGACGCGCTCGCCACCATCCAGCAGCAGAGCGTCAGAGGCCAGTGAGACCGCGCAGGACAGAGCAGTGGAGCGCGCTCGGCTTCGTCACGCCGAGCGTGCTCGGACTGGGGCTGTTCACCCTGTTCCCGTTCGGCATGGCCGTCGTCATGAGCTTCTTCGAGTGGCCCATGCTCGGCTCGCGGCGGTTCGTGGGGCTGGAGAACTTCCGCTACCTGCTCGGTGACGACCCCGACTTCCTCACGGCGCTGCGCAACACGTTCGTATTCACCGGCCTGTACGTGCCGCTGAACATCGTCCTCGCCCTCGGGCTCGCGTTCTGGATCAACAGGTCGCGCTGGGCGAACCTGTGGCGGGTGCTGTTCTTCGTCCCGGCCGTCACCCCGATGGTCGCCAACGCCGTCATCTGGAAGCTGCTCTTCCAGGCCATGGGCGGCGAGCCGAACCTGCTGGCAGACGGCCGCACCGCCCTGGTCTCGGTCGTGGTGATGAGCGTGTGGCAGGGATTCGGCTACAACATGATCGTCTTCTCGGCCGCCATCAACGAGATGTCGCCCAGCGTGCTGGAGGCCGCGTCCATCGACGGCGCGACCGGCCTGCGCAGGCTCGTCAGCGTGCAGCTGCCGCTGATCTCGCCCGCGCTGTTCTTCGCCGCCACCATGACGATGATCAACGCGTTGCAGGTGTTCACCCAGCCCTACATCCTCACGGCCGGAGGTCCGGGCAACGCCACGGAGACGCTGGTCATGAACGTCTACCAGGCCGGCTTCCAGTCCCGCGACCTCGGGCTGGCCGCGGCGGGCGCATGGCTGCTGTTCGCGATCATCCTCGGCGTGACGGCCCTGCAGTTCCTGGGGCAGAGACGGTGGGTCCACTATGAGAGCTAGCCGCGTGGCGTCCCGGGGAGCCGGACGGGCGCTGTCGCACGTCCTGCTGGCCGCCGTCGCCCTGCTGTTCCTGTACCCGCTGGTCTTCGCCGTCGCCACCGCGCTCAAACCGCCGGGCGAGACGTTCGGCTCGCCGACCTCGCTGGTCGGCTCGGAGGTGCGCTGGCGCAACTTCGCCGACGTCTTCTCGTACGTGCCGTTCGAGCGGTACATGCTCAACGGCGTCCTCGTCGCGGGCGCGGGCACCCTCGTCGTGCTCGCCGCGTCGGCGCTGTCGGCCTACGCCTTCGCGGCGCTGCGCTGGCGCGGCAGGGACGGCATCTTCCTCGTCTTCCTCGCCACGATGATGGTGCCGCAGGAGGTGCTCGTCGTGCCGATGTTCCTCCTCATGCAGGCGCTCGGCTGGGTCGACAGCTACCAGGCGCTGATCTTCCCGTGGGCGTTCACCGCGTTCGGGGCGTTCCTGCTGCGGCAGTTCTTCAGGAGCGTGCCGGGCGAGCTGCGCGAGGCGGCCCGCCTCGACGGCGCCGGCGAGCTGCGCGTCTTCCTACGCATCCTGCTGCCGCTCGCCAGGCCCGCCCTCGGTGTGCTCGCCGTGTTCACCTTCATCGGCTACTGGAACAGTTTCCTGTGGCCGCTCATCATGATCAACGACGTGAACGCCCGCGGCACCGTGCCGCTCGGCCTGCAGCTGTTCTTCGGCCAGAACGGCAACCAGTGGCACCTGGTCATGGCCGCCTCCGTCATCTCCGTCCTGCCCACCCTGCTGCTGCTGGTCGCGCTGCAGAAACACCTGGTGAAGGGAATCGCCACGGCCGGGCTGGCCGGGCGCTGAAAGGAACCCATGCTCTTCTTCGACCGACGCACCGGGCCCGACCTCGGCGCGGACGCGCCGGACTACCCCGAAAGGCCCGTGCCGGACTGGTACCGCGACGCCAAGTTCGGCGTGTTCGTGCACTGGGGGCCGTACTCGGTCGCCGGCTGGGCGCTGCCGCGCGTCCCCGGCCAGGACGTGCCGGTGGAACTGGAGTACAGCCACCACCAGTACGCCGAGTGGTACGCCAACACCCTGCGCGTCCCCGGCTCCCCCACCCGCGACTTCCACGAGAGCGCCTTCGGGGTGGGCACCTCCTACGAGGACCTGGCCGACCTGTGGGACGCCGGTTCGTACGACCCCGGCGCCTGGATGCGGCTGTTCGCCGACTGCGGGGCGCGTTACGTGGTGCCCACGGCCAAGCACCACGACGGGTTCTGCCTGTGGGACACCGCCACGACCCGCTTCTCCAGCGTCCACCGGGGGCCGCGCCGCGACGTCGTCGCCGAGCTGGCGGGCGCCGCCCGCTCGGCGGGGCTGCGGTTCGGCCTCTACTACTCGGGCGCGCTCGACTGGCACGTCTCGGACTTCCCGCCGATCAGGTCGCTGACCGACCTGTTCACCTACCGGCGCAACGACCCCGCCTTCGCCCGCTACTGCTACGAGCAGGTGGCGGAGCTCGTCGAGCGGCACCGGCCGGACGTGCTGTGGAACGACATCGACTGGCCCGACTCCGCCAAGGCCCGCGGCCCCCACAGCCTGGCCGCCCTGTTCGAGCGCTACTACGAGGTGGTGCCCGACGGCGTGGTCAACGACCGGTGGGGCGTTCCGCACCTGGGGTTCAGGACCCGGGAGTACCGCACCGAGTCCGCCGCGCCCGCGTGGGCGTGGGAGGCCACCCGCGGGCTCGGCGCGTCGTTCGGCTACAACCGGGCCGAGGACGACAGCCACCTCATCGGCGCCGCCGAGCTGGTGCACCTCCTGGTCGACACCGTCGCCAAGAACGGCAACCTGCTGCTCAACATCAGCCCGCGCGGCGACGGCTCCCTGCCGGAGGCGCAGGTGGAGCGGCTGCGCCACCTGGGCGGGTGGCTCGCGGCCCATCCGGACGCCGTCTACGGCACCCGTCCGTGGCGCCGCCACGCCGAGCCGTCGGGCGCGCCGCTGCGCTACACCGTCCAGCCGGACGGCACGCTCAACGTGATCGTCCTCGACCCGGCGCACGGCGCCTTCCGCCTGCCGTCCGACCTGCTGGGACGTACGGGCGCGCGGTGGGGCGGCGTCCCGGCGGAGGTCGGCCCGGACGGCTCGGTCACCGTCCCTGCCGGGCTGCGTCACCTGCCGGCCGCCGTGCTGGCCCTGCCGCCCGCCTGAGCCGGGGCCACGGGACGGCGTCCCTGCGACGCCGTCCCCGGCGAGGATCCTGGCCGGCGCCTCCTGGACGGCGGCGCGGACCCTCGCGGGGTCGTCGAGCAGCCCCCTACGCACGAGGGCTCAGGCGCACCCCCGGCAGAATGCCCTGGTCGGGGGCCTTCGACTGCGCATTGTGCCCACCATGAGCGCCGGGGGCGCTTCCTAGCCTGGTGGCCATTGCCGTCCAGTTCAGGAGGTACCTCGTGAACTCGCTCATCCCGCACACACAGCGCGGGCCCGCCCTGTACGGGTACGGGCCTGCCACGCCGCTGGAAGAGCGGTCCGCCTTCGCCTCCTGGTCGCTGCCGGCCGACCCCAGGTCCCCCGGCACCGCGCGGCGGCTGGCCGGCGGCCGCCTGGCCCGGTGGGGGTTCGGCGACGTCGAGACCGCCGTCCTCCTGGTCAGCGAACTGGTCACGAACGCCGTCCGCTACGCGCCCGGACCCATCACGCTGACCGTCTGGCTCATCGACGGGCTGCTGCGCTGCGAGGTCACCGACACCAGCCCGCGTCCGCCCACGCTGCGCACGCCCGTGCTGTACGACGAGGGCTGCCGCGGGCTGCCCCTCCTGGACGCCCTCGCCTGCTGCTGGGGCGTGGCCAGGACCGGGGACGACTGCGGGGAGGGCGGCGAAGGGGAAGGCAAGGCCGTCTGGTTCGAGCTGCCCACCCCCCGCTGACCTCCCCCGTCGCGCGCCACCGGCGCGGGCGCCGTCAGAGCCTGACGAGCATCTTGCCGACGTTGTCGCCGCGCAGCACGCCGAGGAACGCCTCCAGGGTGTTCCCGACGCCCTCGACGACGGTCTCGCGGTACTTCAGCGCGCCGGACGCGACCCAGGGCCCTACCTCCTCGACGAACCGCGGCTGCAGGTCGTAGTGGTCGCCCACGAGGAAGCCCTCGATGCGGCCGCGGGTCTGGATGAGCCGGGAGAGGCTGCGCGGGCCGGGGGCGGGCTCGGTGTCGTTGTAGACCGAGATCATGCCGCAGATCGCGATCCTGCCGCCCCGGTTGAGGCTGCCGATGGCGGCCTCCAGGTGGTCGCCGCCGACGTTGTCGAAGTAGACGTCCACGCCGTCGGGGGCGGCCTGCGCGAGCTGCTCGTGGACGGGGCCCGCCTTGTAGTTGAAGGCGGCGTCGAAGCCGTACTCGTCGAGCAGGAGCCTGACCTTCTCGTCCGAGCCGGCCGAGCCGACGACCCGGCCGGCGCCCTTGAGCCTGGCGATCTGGCCGACCTGGCTGCCGACGGCGCCCGCGGCGCCGGAGACGAAGACGCTGTCGCCCGCCTTGAACGCGGCGGTGCGCAGCAGGCCCGCGTACGCGGTCAGGCCGGTCATGCCGAGGACGCCCAGGTAGGCGCTGAGCGGCGCGGCGTCCGGGTCCACCTTGACGGCGTGCCCGGCGTCCACGACGGCGTACTCGCGCCAGCCGAGGAAGTGCAGGACGTGGTCGCCCACCGCGAGGCCGTCGGCGGCTGAGGCGACGACCTCGCCGACGGCGCCGCCCTGCATCGCCCGGCCCAGTTCGTAGGGGGCGACGTACGACTTGGCGGCGCTCATGCGCCCGCGCATGTACGGGTCGACGGACAGGTACAGGTTGCGGACGAGGACCTGGCCGGGGCCCGGCTGCGGGATCGGGGCCCCGACGAGGGCGAAGTCCTCGGGCCTCGGCAGGCCGACGGGGCGGCTGAGCAGGTGCCACTCGCGGCTGACGGCGGGGATCGAGGGCGTGTCGGTCATGTGGGTCGCCTTTCGGTGCGGGGCAGGGACCGGGCACGACCCGGCCGAATATTTCAGAACCTGAAATAACGATGCATCTCAATATTTCAGGTTGTCAAATAACTGGGTACCCTGGACGCATGGCCCGTGCGTCCCAGCCCCGCTCCGACGAGCTGACCCTCGAAGTCGTCGAGCTGATCGGCTCCGTCGTCGCCCGCTACCACGAGGAGTACGAGGAGGCCGCCGCCGAGCACGCGCTGACCGGCGCGCAGGCGGGCGTGCTGAACCTGCTCGCGCGCCACCCGTTACCGATGCGCAAGCTGGCCGAGAAGCTGAAGTGCGAGCCGTCGAACGTGACCGGCATCGTGGACCGGCTGGAGTCGAGGGGCCTGGTGGAGCGCAGGCTCGACCCGAACGACCGGCGGGTGAAGCTGGCCGCCGCCACCGACGAGGGACGCCGCGTGGCCTCGGGGCTGCGCGGCGCCCTGCGCTTCGCCCGCGAACCGCTCGCCGGGCTGTCCGACGAGGAGCGGCGGACGCTGCGCGACCTGCTGCGGCGCATGCTCGACGACACCGGCGACGGACACGCGGCCGCCGGATGACCTGCCGCGCCCACCCGCCCCGGCGCATGAATCCCGGCAGGGGGAAAGGTCAGACGGCGGGGGGATTGCGATGGCGACGGGACTGCTCACCGACCTGTACGAGCTGAACATGGCGGCGGCCTACCTGCGGCGGGGCATGACGGGACCGGCCACGTTCAGCCTGTTCGTGCGCGAGCTGCCTCCCGGCCGGGGCTTCCTCGTGACGGCCGGCCTGGAGGACTGCCTGCGGTTCCTGGAGGACTTCCGGTTCGGCCCCGCCGACCTCGACCACCTGCGGCGCAGCCAGGGCTACGACCCCGGCGTGCTGGAGGCGTTCGGACGCCTCAGGTTCACCGGCGACGTGTGGGCGCTGCCCGAGGGCCGCGTCGCGGGCGCGGGCGAACCCGTCCTGGAGGTGACCGCGCCCGTCGCCGAGGCGCAGCTCGTGGAGACCGTGCTGCTCAACCACGTGACGTTCCAGACGTGCGTGGCGACCAAGGCGGCCCGCTGCGTGCTCGCGGCCGGCGGCGCCCGGCTGGTGGACTTCGCGTTCCGCCGCACGCAGGGCATCGAGGCCGGGATGGCGGTCGCCAGGGCCTCCGCGATCGCCGGGTTCTCGGCCACCAGCAACGTGGAGGCCGCCCGCCGGCACGGGCTGAGCGCGGCGGGCACCATGGCGCACTCGTTCATCGAGGCGTTCCCCGGCGAGGAGGCCGCCTTCGAGGCGTTCGCCGAGCAGTTCCCCGGCGCCTGCACGTTCCTGGTGGACACGTACGACACGCTCGAAGGGGTGCGGAGGGCGATCGCGGTGGCCCGGCGCACCGGGTCGGCGCGGGGCGCCGGCGAGGGCCTCGGGGTGCGGCTGGACTCCGGCGACCTGGCGGAGCTGTCGAGGCGGGCCAGGCGGCTGCTGGACGAGGCCGGCCTGCCCGCGGCGCACGTCTTCGCCAGCGGCGGGCTGGACGAGCACGACATCGCCGCCCTCGTGCGGGGCGGCGCCCCGATCGACGCGTACGGGGTGGGCACCAAGATGGGCGTGTCGGCCGACGCGCCCTCGCTCGACAGCGCGTACAAGCTCGTCGCCTACGGCGGACGGCCGGTGATGAAGCTCTCGGCGGGGAAGGCCACCGCGCCGGGCGCCAAGCAGGTCTTCCGCGGGGACGCCCACGACGTGGTGGGCCTGCGGGACGAGCCCGTCCCCGACGGCTGCCGGCCGCTGCTGGCCCCGGTGATGACCGGCGGCCGGCGGGTCGCCCCGCCGGAGCCGCTCGCGGCGATGCGCGAGCGCTGCGCCGCCGACCTCGCGGCCCTGCCCGAGCGGGCGCGCGCCCTGCGCGACCCGCGCCCGCGGGAGGTGCGCACCAGCGCCCGCCTGGATGACCTGACCCGCCGCGTCCGCGCGGAGATCGAGCGCTCACGCTGAGGACGCGGGCCTGGCGTGGGTGTCAGGCCGAGGTGGCCTCGACGGCCTCGCGGATGAGGGCGGCCACGTCCTTGGGGCGGGACACCGCGACGGCGTGCGAGGCGCCTTCCGCCTCGACGATCGTCGCCCCGGCCCGCCGCGCGCCGAAACGCTGGACCTCGGGGTTGATCGCCTGGTCGCCGGTCGCCACCAGCGCCCAGGACGGCTTCGCCTTCCAGGCGGCCGCGCTCGCCGGCTCGGTGAACGCGGAGGCGGCCAGCGGGCGCTGCGCCACCGCCAGCACCCTGGTGACCTCGGCGGGCACGTCGGCGGCGAAGACCGACGGGAAGGCGCCGGCGTCGATGGTGAACTCGACGGCGGTCCCGCCGTCCGGCAGGGGGTAGTCGGCGGGCCGCAGCGCGCCGGCCAGCGGCGGCTCGGCGTAACGGCCCTGCAGCTCGCCCAGGCTCTCGCCCTCGTCCGGCGCGTAGGCGGCGACGTACACCAGGCCGGCGACGTTGCCGGCGGTTCCGGCGACGGTGATGAGCGCGCCGCCGTACGAGTGGCCGGCGAGCACGACGGGCCCGTCGATCCGCGCGGCCACGGAGGCGACGTAGGCGGCGTCGGAGGCCAGGCCGCGCAGCGGGTTGGGCGGCGCGACCACGGGGATGCCGTGGTCCTGGAGGTCGGCGATGACGCCGGACCAGCTTGAGGCGTCGGCGAAGGCGCCGTGGACGAGGACGACGGTGGGTGTGGCGTTCGCGGTCATGGAGTCAGCTCCTTGTCATGGTCGGCCGCCCGGAGGCGAGCCCGAATCAGAGGTGAGCCCGGTCGGGATGGCGGGCGCGGGAAGGGTCGGCCCGCGGTCGCGGGCGCGGGCTCAGGCGTGCAGGGCGTCGTGGAGGAAGTCGCCGCCCTGCCGGGTGGCGGCCCTGGCGGCGTACGTGTCCCGCATCGCGTTGACCATGACGAAGTCGTGGATGACGCCCTGGTAGCGGACGGCGGTGACGGGCACGCCCGCGGCGCGCAGCTTGGCGGCGTACGCCTCGCCCTCGTCGCGCAGCACGTCGGCCTCCGCCACGATGACAAGCGCCGGCGGCAGCCCGGCGAGGTCGTCCAGCCCGGCGCGCAGCGGCGAGGCGGTGATCTCGGCCCGCTGGGCGGGGTCGGTCGTGTACTGGTCCCAGAACCACTTCATCCCGTCACGGCTGAGGAAGTAGCCGGTGGCGAACTGCTCGTAGGAGGCGGTGCCGAAGTTCGCGTCGGTGACGGGGTAGAACAGCAGCTGCGCGGCGAGCCTCGGGCCGCCCCGCCGCTTGGCCAGGATGGTGGTGGCCGCGCTCATGTTGCCGCCGACCGAGTCGCCCGCCACCGCGATGCGGGACGGGTCGAGGCCGTGCTCCGCCCCTCGCGCGGCGATCCACTCCAGCGCGGCGTAGATCTCCTCGATCGCCGTCGGGTACTTCGCCTCCGGGGAGAGGCTGTAGTCGACGAACACCGTGGCGGCCTGGGCGCGTACGGTCAGCTCGCGGACGAGGCGGTCGTGGGTGTGGGCGTTGCCGAACACCCAGCCGGCGCCGTGGACGTACAGCACGACGGGCAGGACGCCCCGCGCGCCCGCCGGGCGGAAGACCCGGATCGATACCGTGCCGGACGGGCCGCCGGGGATGTCGAGGTCCTCGACGTCGGCGTCGGGCACCGGCACGTCGCCGTCCTGCACGGCGTCGACGGCCTTGCGGCCCTCCTCGGGGCCGAGGTCGTACAGGAAGGGCGGGTTCTTCGTCGCCTCGGCGAACGCCTGCGCCGCCTCTTCGAGGACGGGCTTGATGTCGGACATGCTGCCTCTTTCCAGACGTGTGGGAGCCGCCCCCCGGCGGCTCATGCCGCATCAGCCTCCCAACGCGGACGTACTGGACGCATCAGTATGTTGACTGGCCTTCGCGGCGGATCGGCGCCGGATCAGCGCTGGTCAGGGCTGGACGGCGAGCGCGTCCCTGAGGAACAGGCCGCCCTGCCGCACGGCGGCGCGCGCCGGGGGGCTGTCCCGTACGGCGTTGAGCGACGCGAAGTCGTGGACGGTCCCGAGGTAGCGGACGGCGGTGACGGGCACGCCCGAGGCCAGCAGCCGGCGCGCGTACTCCTCGCCCTCGTCCCGCACGACGTCGGCCTCCGCCGAGACGATCAGGGCGGGCGGCAGCCCCGCGAGGTCGTCCGGGGTCGCCCGCAGCGGCGCCGCGGTGGGCTCGGCGAGGTCGCGCTCGTCGTCGGCGTACTGCTGCCAGTACCACTCCAGCGCCGCCCTCGTCAGCAGATGGCCGGAGGCGAAGCGCCGCTGCGAGTCGGTGTCGCAGCGCGGATCGGTCATCGGGTAGTAGAGCAGCTGGGCGCGGAGGCGGGGGCCGCCGCGCCGCTTGGCCGTCATCGTCAGCGCCGCCGCCATGGTGGCGCCCGCGCAGTCGCCCGCCACGGCGAGCCTGCGCCCGTCCAGCTCCAGGTCGGCCGCGTGCTCGGCCACCCACGTCAGCACCGCGTACGCCTCCTCGACGGCCACCGGGTACCGCGCCTCCGGGGTGCGGGTGTACTCGGGGACGACGAACGCCGCCCCGCTGAGGGTCGCGAGCTCGCACACCAGCCTGGCGTGCGTCTCCGCGTCGCCGAGCATCCAGCGTCCGCCGTGGACGTACAGGACCGCGGGAAGCGCCCGCCCCGCGGTGGCCGGGGGGCGGAAGATCCAGAAGCCGGTGAGGCCGCGTGGCCCCACCGGCGCCGCGTGGAGCTCGGCGTCCACGCCGGCGTCGTCGCGCGGGTGACCCTGGGCCTCCAGCAGCGCCTGCCGGCCGTCGACGGGGCCGAGCTGGTGCAGGTAGGGCGGGTCGGCCGAGGCGTCGACGAGCCTGCGGATCAGGGGGTCGAGAACGACCGGGGGCTCGTCGGCGGGCGGTCCGCCGGGCTGCGTCGCCACGGGCTCACCTCTCGTCGTCGTGCCGGCCGGGCGGCCGGGGTGCTGCGGTCACAGGTCGCCGAAGAAGTCGCGGAGCTGGTGGCGGCTGCTCACACCCAGCTTGGGGTACACGTTGTACAGGTGCGAGCTGACGGTCCGGGGCGAGAGCATGAGCTGCTCGGCGATCTCCCTGTTGCGCAGGCCCTGCGCCGCCAGCCGGACGATCTGCCGCTGCTGCGCGGTCAGCTCCGACAGCGGGTCGGGCTCCACGGGGGCGCCCCCGACGCCGCTCGCCCGCAACTCCCTGCGCGCCTCCTCCGCCGACCCGGCCGCGCCGAGCCGCGTGAACGACTCCAGCGCGGCGGCGAGGAGCGGCCGGGCGTCCAGAGGGCGGCGGCGCCTGCGCAGCCACTGCGCGTAGTGGAGCCGGGCCTGCGCCCTGGCCGGCGGCCACTGGTCGCCCCCGGGGTTGACGACGGCGAGCCTGAAGTGGTGCTCGGCGTCCTTCGGGTCGCCGGTCAGCGCGGCGGCGTGGTGCAGCAGCAGCGTCATCCTGGTCGTCGGCCGCGGCCCCACGGCCTCGCGCACCGCCGCCACGATCGGCGCGGCCTCCTCCTGCCGTCCCGTCCGGTGGGCGGCGGCGGCGAGGTCGGCGACCGAACGGTACGACAGGAAGTAGTGCAGGGGCGTGCCGTCCTCGCCGAACAGCGCCATGAAGTGGCGCAACGCGGCGTCGAAGTCGCCCGCCGCGGCGGCGGCCGCGCCCGCGGCCCGCAGCAGGCGGGCGTGCGTGGCCCGGTTCTCCTCCAGGCTGACGGCCGTCCAGGCGGGGTCGGCCGGCACGCCGCCCGGCTCGCCGCGCAGGGCGCGCAGGGTCGCCCGCAGCGCCTCGACGTCGATCTCCAGATGCCGCAGCTTGTGGACCGCGGCCAGCGTCGCCGTCTGCTCCAGGTGCTCGTCGGCCTCGGCCCAGCGGCCCGTGTCGATCAGCGCCGAGCCCATCGCCGCCAGCGTCGGCCCCGCGGGGCCCATGGAGCCGTACGCGGCAAGCATGGCGTACGCCCGCCGGTAGAACTCGACCGCCAGCTCCGACTCGTCGGCGTACCAGGCGAGCCCGCCGAGCGCGTGCAGGCGGGTCATCTCCGGGACGCCGTCGGCGAGGCCAGGCGCGCCGGGCCTCCTGCGGACGCGCGCCAGCAGCTCGGGAGCCTTGACCGGGTCGGCGCCCGCCAGGGTCACGGCCCGCACCACCTCGACGGACTCCGGCGCCGTCAGCTCGGCGTAGGGCGTGGCGTGGGCGGCGGCCCTGTCCGGGCCGAGCAGGGAGGCGATCGGGAGCCTCCCCTCGGGCAGGCCCGACTGGAACCCGACCGCCTGCAGCACGGCGGCCAGGGCGAGCACCGTCATGCCGTCGGCGGGCGGATGCGGGCGCAGCGCGCTCAGCAGCACCTGGAGTCCCTGCCGCTGGTGGCCCGACAGCGATAGGGCGATGCCGGCGCCGCAGGCGGCGACGCCGAGCAGGTCGCGGTCCTCGGTCAGCGCGACGACCTTGTCGTACAGCTCGCGCACCCACGACGGGTCGCCGGCGTTCTGCGCGGCGCGCAGGGCCTTGGCGTACCGGCGGGCCCGGTCGGCGGGCTCGGGGCTGCACTCCGCCGCGCGTTCCAGCGCCCGCGCCGCCGCGAAGAAGCCGCCGCGCCGCTCGGCGAGCTGCGCGGTGTCCTCCAGGGCCGCCGCCACCGTCTCGTCGTGCCCGAGGCAGGCGGCGGCCAGGTGCCAGGCGCGGCGGGCCGGGTCGGAGGCGAGGGCGGCCGCGAGGTCCTTGTGCGCCTGGTGGCGCAGGTAGGCGGGGCCTCCGTGGTAGGAGGCGGCCCGCGCCAGCGGGTGGCGGAAGGCGACCCGCCCGTCCAGGACGGTCACGAGGCCGGCGTCCTCGGCGGGCGCCCAGTCCCGCAGGCCGGGCCCGGCTCCCGCGGCGGCCATGACGGTGGCGAGGTCCCCCTGCTCCGAGGCCGCCGCGTACAGGACGAGCCGTCTGGTGGTCTCCGGGAGGGCGCGCAGGCGGGCGGCGTACATCTCCTGGATGCGCTGCGTCTGCGGCAGCCCGTCGCCGGGCAGCGCCCGCGCGCCGCCCGTCCTGGCCGCGCGGCACAACTCGACGATGGCCAGGGGGTTCCCGCCGGCCTGCTGGAGCAGGTCGATGCGCGTCCCGCCGGTGGGCGGGTGCGGCTGGGCGTCCAGCAGCTCGGCCGCGGCCTGCTCGGTCAGGGGGCCCAGCAGCAGGACGGGCAGGTCCGCGGCGACGCCCTCCGGTGGCGTCTGCCCGCGCGCAGCCAGCAGCACCCGCACGGCCTCCACCGCGGTGCGGCGCATCACGAAGCCCAGGACGTCGAGCGAGTCGCGGTCGAGGTGCTGGACGTCGTCCACGACCAGCAGGAGGCGCCGCCGCCTGGACGCGCCGGTCAGCAGCGTGAGCACGGCCATGCGCAGCAGCGTCGCGTCGGGCTGGGCCTCGGCGGGGGCGATGCCGAACGCGGTCTCCAGCGCCACCCGCAGGTGCGCGGGCAGCGTGCCGGCGTCGGGCAGGAGGGGCAGGAGCAGCTGGTGCAGCGATGCGAAGGACTGCCGGGACTCGGCCTCGCTGCCCTGCGCCTCCAGGACGAGCACGCCGGCGCCGCGCGCCCGGTCGGCCGCGACGGCGAGCAGCCTCGTCTTGCCCGTGCCCGCCTCGCCGAGCAGGAGCAGCATGCGGGGTTCCCCGCAGCCCTCGACGACGCCGAGGATCGTGTCGGTCTCGGCCTGGCGTCCCACCAGTGCCGCGGGCTCCAGAAGGGGCGCGGCGCCGTGCCCTGCGGTCACGCGGGACGCCCGGCGATGATAGGCCCGGTTTGAAACCTGGATGCACGATCGAGCGGTTCGTCCATGATGAGCATTTCTTGTGGAGGTTTGTCGGGGTACCTCACCGTAGCGCGCCCGGAACGCCCTCCGTCCCGCCGGGCCCGGCGGGATCCGCCGGGGGGCTCATGGCGGGGGCGGGGCGAGGCGGCGGGCGGCGAGGCCGTCCAGGAGGCAGTCCAGGCCGAACTCGAAGCGCCGCTCGCTCTCGCGCTCGACGTCGATCTCGCCCGTGGCGGCCATCCTGCGGG
Organism: Nonomuraea pusilla; assembly: GCF_900109355.1. Taxonomy (GTDB): domain Bacteria; phylum Actinomycetota; class Actinomycetes; order Streptosporangiales; family Streptosporangiaceae; genus Nonomuraea; species Nonomuraea pusilla. Next base: position 117,622 of record NZ_FOBF01000025.1, on the reverse strand, counting down.
CCAGCGCCGGGTGGCGTGCGGCGACCTCGCGCAGGTAGCCGGCGGCGCGCTCGCCCCAGCCGGCCCCGCTCTCGCCCATGCGTTCCAGGGTGCCGTGCCAGGCGACCTCGGCGATGACCGCGCCGACCACGTGGTCGTTGACGGCCGCCATGGCGGCGTCGAGGTCGGCGCCGGCGAACCCGGCGCGTTCCAGCAGGCGCAGCCCGGTCTCGGCCAGGGCGAGGGCGTTCGGCCCGAGGTTGGGCCTGAGGGTCAGCTCGGACAGGGCCCAGCGGTGGCGCAGCAGCATGGCGCGGTTGCTGCGGGCCAGCGCGGCGAGGGCGGGCCGCCAGCCCGGGGCGCCGGGGTCGGCGGACACCTCCGCGAGCACGCGGTCGAGGGCCAGCTCCAGCAGGTCGTCCTTGGTGCGTACGTACCAGTACAGCGACCCCGCGGTGACGCCCAGCTCGGTGGCGACCCGGCGCATCGACAGGCCGCCGTGCCCTTCGGCGTCGAGGACGGCGACGGCCACGTCGACGATCCGCTCGCGGGTGAGCCGGCGGTCGCGCGGCGGCCGTTCCGGACGCAGCCACACCGACCCGCCGGAGGACTCTGACGACGGCACGCGATCACCCTACCGGCTTGACGAGCACCTCCCCCTTCTCTTATACAGCGTTCAATACCGTTGAACGATGTTCAAGGAGCCGTGCATGTCCCTCTCCCCCGCCGCCCCGCTGTTCCGTGCGAACGGCCCCCTGCCCGGCGCCGTGCGCGTGACCGCGCTCGGCCCGCCGAACGCGCCGCGAGCGGTCTTCGTCCACGGCTCGACGAGCTGGGGCGACGACCCCGTGTACGGGTTCGCGGCGCAGCGCCCGCTGGCCGGCCGGTTCCGGCTGCTCCTGATGGACCGGCGCGGCCACGGCGGGAGCCCCGACGCGGGTGACAGGTTCGCCGGCGACTACCTGGCCGACGCCGACGACGTCGCCGAACTCCTCGGCGCGGGCGCGCACCTGGTCGGCCACTCGTACGGCGCCGTGGGAGCCATGATCGCCGCGGCGCGCAGGCCGGAGGCGGTGCTCTCGCTCACGCTGATCGAGCCCGGCTGCTACCAGGCGGCGGCCGACGACCCCGCCGTGGCCGAGGCGCTGCGCGCCAACCGCGCCGCCTACGCCGACCTGCCCGACCTGACGCCGGAGCAGTGGCTGCGGGCCGCCGCCGGCTCGGCCGGCATGCCGGAGCCGGACACGGGCGAGCGGCGGCTGCGCGCGGCCGGCACGGCGCTGCGCGAACGCGTCTGCTGGGAGGCCGGCGTCCCCCTGCCCGCGCTGCGGGCGGCCGGCTTCCCCAAGCTGGTCGTCTCGGGCACCTGGGAGAACGCGCCGGGGCCGTACCGGGAGCGCGGCGGCGTCCCCCTCATGGCCTGCGCGCGGGTCACGGCCGAGCGGATCGGCGCCCGGCACCTGCGGGTTCCCGGCAGCGCCCACTACCCGCACGTCGAGGCGCCCGAGCAGGTGAACGGGGCGCTGGCCGATCTCTGGTCCCGGGGCTGAACGGCCGGCGGAAGGAGGCCTAAGGAAGGCCGTAAGGGCTCCGTAAGGGCGGCTCGGCAGGCTACAGCCATACCGAACAGCCGGGCCGGGACGGCCCGCGAACCCGATGGAGGAACGTCATGAGGAAGATCGTCGCAGGCCTGTTCATCTCGCTCGACGGCGTCGTCGAGGACCCGGCGGCCTGGCACTTCCCGTACTTCAACGACGAGATGGGCGTCGCCGTGACGGAGCAGCTCGCCACCGCCGACACCGTGCTCCTCGGCCGCAGGACGTACGACAGCTTCGCCGGGGCCTGGCCGGCGCGCGAGACGGCGGGCGAGGCGGACGCCGGCATGGCCAAGGCGCTCGGCGACGCGCGGAAGATCGTCGTGTCGCGCCAGTCGCCGGAGTTCACCTGGCGCAACTCCGAGCAGTTGCGGGGCGACCTCGTCGAGGCCGTCGCCGCGCTGAAGCAGGAGCCGGGCGACACGCACATCGCGATGAGCGGCTCGGTGTCGATCGTCCGCCAGCTGCTGGACGCGGGGCTGCTGGACGAGCTGCGCCTGCTGGTGCACCCGGTCGCGGTCGGCAAGGGCGAGCGGCTGTTCGCGGAGGCGGAGAAGCCGGTCCCGCTGACGCTCGTCTCCTCGGAGACGTTCAAGACGGGCGTGCTGCACCTGGTGTACAGCCCCGCCTCTGCCTCCTGAGCCGGGCGGGTGACCCCCCACGGGACCAGCGGCGGGTGGTTTTCTCCAGATGAAGGGTCTTGCTGAAAAAAAGTTACTTACACGCCCTTTACGGCACCCGTGACACGGGTGACAATCCCCTCGACAACCGAAGATCGTGGAGACGCCGGGCAGTCACGGCCCGCGCGTAACCCCTGCTCACCATGGGCGAGGACCGATGCGGGTAGTGCGTGCATCAGTGGCTGCGGCGCTGGCGTTGACCTTGACGCCGTCGCCCCCGGCGGCGGCCGTCCCCACGGCCGAGGCGTCCGCCGCCCTCGCCGCGAAACCCGCGGAGCCGCGGCGGGCGAGCGCCGCGGCCGCCTCGCCCGAGGAGGCCGCGGCGGCGCTCGCCCGCCGCACCGGCCGCTCCGTCGAGGTCGAGGCGCTGCGCGGCGAGACGCGGCAGGTGTTCGCCAAGCCCGACGGCACCTTCACGCTGGAGCAGAACGTCCGTCCCGTCCGGGTGCGGCAGGGCGGCCGCTGGGTGCCGGTCGACACCACGCTGCGGGTGCGCCCCGACGGCGCGGTCGAGCCCGTCGCCGCCGCGGTCGGCCTGGCCTTCTCCGGCGGCGGCGCCGCACCGCTCGCCCGCATGGCGCGCGGCGGCAAGGAACTGCGGCTGGGCTGGCCGGGCACCCTGCCCAAGCCCGTGCTGGACGGCGACACCGCCACCTACCCGGAGGTCATGCCGGGCGTCGACCTGCAGGTCACCGCGGACGTCGACGGCTTCTCGCACGTCCTGGTCGTCAAGTCACGGGCGGCGGCCCGCGCCGCCGCCCTGACGGAGCTGGCCTTCCCGCTCTCGGCCAAGGGGCTGAGGCTCACCTCGGACGCCGCGGGCAACCTGGAGGCCGTCGACGCCGAGGGCGGCACGATCTTCACCGCGCCCACGCCCACCATGTGGGACTCCACCGGCGGCGCGGGAGCGGCGGCGCTGCGGGAGGGGCGGGCGCCCGACTCCCGCCAGGCCGCGATGGACGTCGAACTGGCGGGCTCGCGGCTGCTGCTGCGCCCGGACCGGGCGATGCTGGAGGACCCGCGGACGCGCTACCCGGTCTACCTCGACCCCTACTTCTCTGCGGCGCGGGGCGCGTGGACGGCCGTCTGGAGCACCTATCCGAACAGCAGCTACCTGAACTCGAGCGACGTGGCCCGCTCCGGCCACGTCAACTCGCAGACCAACCGGTCGTTCTTCCAGATGAACACCGGCTCGACCATCCACGGCAAGCAGATCATCAAGGCGACGCTGCGCACCTACGAGACGTGGTCGTACTCCTGCAGCGCCCGCCAGGTCGAGGTGTGGGGCACCGGCGCGATCAGCAAGAGCACCACCTGGAACAACCAGCCGTCCTGGACGAGGAAGCTCGCCACGGTGAACGTCGCCAAGGGCTGGGGCTCGTCGTGCCCTGCGGGCGGCGTGGAGTTCGACGTCACCTCGTGGGCCGCCGACGCCGCGGCCAAGAAGTGGTCGACGATGACGGTCGGCGTCCGGGCCACGAGCGAGACCGACCAGTACGCCTGGAAGAAGTTCAAGAACAACCCGACCGTGGTCATCGAGTACAACTCGCTGCCGGCGGCGCCCACGGCGGCCGACGCCTGGTCCGACCCGGGCGGCGCCTGCGCCTCCGGTGACGCCCGCCCGATCGTCAGCACGGTCACGCCGAAGCTGTGGGCGAAGCTGACGGACGCCGACAACGCGGTCAAGGGCCGTTTCGAGTGGTGGAGCGCCGCCGGGGTGAAGCTCGGCGAGCAGGTCACCGCCGTGCAGTCGTCCGGCACCGCCTTCTACGCGACGGTCCCGCAGGGCGCGTACGCCGACGGCGACGTGGTGCGCTGGCGGGTGCGTGCCGAGGACGGCCTGGCCACCAGCGCCTGGAGCCCGTGGTGCGAGGCCGCCGTGGACGCCACCGCGCCGGGCAGGGAGCCGGGCGTCAGCTCGCCGCGGTACGCGGAGAACACCTGGAACGACGGCGTCGGCCTGGCGGGCGCGTTCACCTTCACCCCGAACGGCGTCACCGACGTGGCGGCCTACGTCTACGGCCTCGACACCACCCCGGGGTCGCAGGTCGCGGCGGGCCAGGACGGCTCGGCCACGATCCAGCTCACCCCCGTGCACGACGGCCCCAACGTGCTGGCGGTCCGCAGCAAGGACCGCGCCGGGCAGCTCGGGCCGATCCGGACGTACCTGTTCAACGTCAACGCGGGCGCGGGACCGGCCGGGCGCTGGCCGTTCGACGAGGGGCAGGGGACGGTGGCGGCCGACGCCGCCGACGCGCACCCGGCCACCCTGTGCGGCGGCGCCGCCTGGACGGCCGGCAGGAGCGGCATGGCGCTGCGGCCGGGCGACGGCTGCGCGCAGACGTCGGGGCCGGTGGTGTCCACGTCGCGCAACTTCGCCGTGGCGGCCTGGGTCCGCCTGACGGGCAACGGGGCCACGGCCACGGCCGTCACGCAGGAGGGCTCCCGGGTCGCCGGGTTCGCCCTGCAGTACTCGAAGCCCGACGACCGCTGGGCGTTCACCAGGACCGACGCCGACGCCGACGGCGCGGCCACGGTCAGGGCGCTGTCGGCCGCCGCGCCCAGGCTCGGCGAGTGGACGCACCTGACCGGCGTGTACGACACGGCGGCCGCCCGGCTGACGCTGTACGTCAACGGCAGGCTGGAGTCGTCCGTCGCCTTCACCCGGCCGTGGGAGGCGGCGGGAGCGCTGACGGTGGGCCGCGGCAGGCTCGCGGGGGCGCCGGCGGAGCCGTGGCCGGGCGACGTCGACGACGTGCGCGTCTACGGCCGCGCCCTGGTCGCCGCCGACGTGGCGGACATCGTCAACAGCGCGGCCACGCTGGTCGGCCACTGGACGCTGGACGAGGACGCCGGGACGACCGCCGCCGACTCCTCGGGCAGGGCCACGGCGGCGACGCTCGGCGGCGGCGCGGCGTGGACGGCGGGCTGGCTGGACGGGGCGCTCGCCCTCGACGGCGCCACCGGGTACGCGCAGACCGGCGGGCCCGCCGTGGACACCAGGTCCGGGTTCACCGTCACCGCCTGGACCCAGCTCGACTACCTGCCTTCCGGCGACGCCGCCGCGGTCGCGCAGACCGGTTCGCGGGCCGCCGGGTTCCAGCTCGGGTACGACCAGGCGCAGCAGCGCTGGATGCTCGGCATGGCGTCGGCCGACACCGACGCGGCCACGCTCGCGCGCACCCGTTCCGACGCCGTCCCGTTCCCCCTGGAGTGGACCCATGTCGCGGGCGTCTACGACGCCCTGGCCGGCCGCCTCAGCGTCTACGTCAACGGCCGGCTGTCCGCCACCACCGTCACCGACCACGTCAGCACATGGAACGCGACCGGCCCGGTGCAGCTGGGCCGGACGAAGGCCGCGGGCGTCCTCACCGGCCACTGGCCGGGGACGCTGGACGACGTCCGCGTGTACGACGGCGTGCTGAGCGCCGAGCAGATAGCCCAGCTAGCCGCCCAGTAATCCCCCGCCTGGGAGAGGTTCATGGACCTGCCGAGTGAGTTAGACCTGCCGGAATCCCGCTGGAATCGTTTTCAGCGCCGTGGCGAGCGCCCCGACGGCCGCCCCGGCGAGCATCCCGACGAGTGTCCCGACGACGACCGCGGCGGCCCCCCGGACGGGCCCGGCGACGAGTCCGCGTCCCACTGGAACCGCTTCCTGCGGCCCAAGAAGGAGTCGCCCTGGCCGCGCCGCATCGCCGCGGTGCTGTCCGTCCTCGTGGTGGTGCCGCTGGCGCAGGCCGTGCCCGCGAGCGCCGCGCCGAGGTCCGCGCCCGGGGTGCGCAAGGAGACGCCGGTCCGGGGCGGGAAGGTGCCCGTGCTGCCGCCCCAGGCCGACCCGGCCCGCAAGCAGGCGTGGACGGCGCCGCCCGCCGTCACCTGGCCCAAGCCGGGGACGGCCGAGCTGAGCGCGGCGGCCGGGGCGGCGGCCGACAAGGCCTTCCCCGTGCGCCTCGCGCCCCGGAAGCAGGAGCAGAAGAGCGCCGCGGCGGCCGGCCCGGTCCGCGTCGAACTGCTCGACGCCGCGAAGAGCGGCCTGCTCGGCCTCGCCATGCGCGTCACCCCCGCCCAGCAGGACACCCAGGCGTCCGGAACCGCTCCGGGTGCCGCCCAGACGGCCGCCACGAGGACCCGCCTGCAGATCGACTACTCCGGCTTCCGGTACGCCTTCGGCGGCGACTACGGCGCCCGGCTGCGCCTGGTCAAGCTCGCCGACTGCGCCCTCGACGCCGCCCCCGCGTCCTGCCCGCGCCCCCAGCCCGTGCCCGGGACGAACGACCCCAAGGCCGGCACCCTGACCGCCGACGTGGAGGCGCCCGCCCTGTACGCGGTGACCGCCGCCCCCTCCGGCCAGTCCGGCGACCACGCGGCCACCTCGCTCGCGCCGGTCGCGAGCTGGAGCGTCGGCGCCCAGTCGGGCGACTTCACCTGGGACTACGAGCTGCGCGCCCCGCCCGCGCTCGGCGGCGACGAGCCCGCGCTGTCCCTGTCGTACTCCTCGCAGAGCGTGGACGGCCGCACCGCCTCCACCAACAACCAGCCGTCCTGGGCCGGCGAGGGCTTCGAGCTGAACCCCGGCGGCTACGTCGAACGCCGCTACAAGTCCTGCATGATCGACGGCAAGAAGACCGGCGACCTGTGCTGGGACCAGGACAACGCCACCCTGTCCCTCGGCGACTCCGCGGTCGAGCTGGTCAAGGACGCCACCTCCAAGCAGTGGCGGCCCAAGCGCGACGACGGCACCAGGGTCGAGCACCTGACCGGCGCCGCGAACGGCGACAACGACGGCGAGCACTGGCGGATCACCACCGACGACGGCACCCAGTACACCTTCGGGCTGAACCGCCTGCCCGGCTGGGCGAGCGGCAAGCCGGAGACGAAGTCGGTGCAGACCGTCCCGGTGTTCGGCAACAACAGCGGCGAGCCCTGCTACTCCAGCACCGCCGCGAACGCCTGGTGCCAGCAGGCGTACCGGTGGAACCTCGACCACGTCGTCGACACCCACGGCAACGCCATCACCTACTGGTACGCGCAGGAGAAGAACTACTACGGCCGCTCCATGAAGCCCGAGCTGGGCACCGAGTACGTGCGGGCCGCGTACCCGGTCCGCATCGACTACGGCTACCTGCAGGGCGAGCTGTGGACCAGGTCGCCCGCCGCGCGCGTCGTCTTCGACGTCGCCGAGCGCTGCGTCCCGAACGGCGCGATCACCTGCGACCCCGCGCAGCTCACCAAGGAGAACGCGGCCTCCTGGCCGGACGTGCCGTTCGACCAGATCTGCGACGCCGGCGTCAAGTGCACCGAGCGGCTGACCCCCACCTTCTTCACCCGCAAGCGCCTGGCAAAGGTCACCACCCAGATCCTCGACCCCGGCAAGACCAGGTGCGGCCAGACGTACTGCGCGGTCGACTCCTGGACGCTCACCCACTCCTTCCCCGCCACCGGCGACGGGCTCAGCCCGTCGCTCTGGCTGGAGTCGGTGCAGCAGACCGGCCACGTGGGCGGCACCATCAGCCTGCCCAAGGTGACGTTCGCCGGCGTGCAGCTGCCCAACAGGGTCGACGCCGACGAGGGCCGCGCGCCGCTCGTGAAGTGGCGCGTCCAGGGCGTCGGCAACGGCACCGGCGGCGAGCTGCGCGTCACCTACGCGCCCGCCGACTGCAAGCCGGGCGAGCTGCCCGCCGCCGACCGCAACACCCGCCGCTGCTTCCCGCAGCGCTGGTCGCCGCCGGACGAGCCGGAGGTGACCGACTGGTTCCACAAGTACGTGGTCGCGCAGGTCGCCGAGGTGGACCGGGTCGCCGGATCCCCGTGGGTGGTCACCGACTACGAGTACCTCGACGGCGCCGCCTGGCACTACGCCGACAACATCCTGGTCAAGCCGGAGCACCGCACCTGGGCGGAGTGGCGCGGCTTCGGCCGGGTCCGCGTCCGCCAGGGCGACGGGCAGGACGCCGCGCGGACGCTGACGGAGTTCCGGTACTTCCGCGGCATGCACGGCGACCGGCTGGCCGACGGCACCAGGCGCAGCGTCCAGGTCGTGGACTCCGAAGGCGGCAAGCTCGACGACCACGACCAGTTCGCCGGCTTCGAACGCGAGGAGATCCTCTACGACGGCGACGGCGGCCCCGTCGCCACCGCCACCGTCGAGGAGCCGTGGTCGCTCAAGACCGCGGAGTCCACGCAGGGCGGCGTCACCAAGACCGCGCACGTCGTCCAGCCCAGGTCGATGGTGACGCGCACCGCGCTCGCGGGCGGCTCCTGGCGGCGCACCGGCGAGGAACGCGCCTACGACTCCTACGGCCTGCTCACCCAGGTCGAGGACAAGGGCGACCTGGCCAGGACCGACGACGAGCAGTGCACCCGCTACACCTACGCCCGCAACTCCACCGCCTGGATGCTGGACTACGCCAGCAGGGTGCAGAAGGTCGCCTCCGCCTGCACCGCGACGCTCGCCGCCGGCGACGTCATCTCCGACGAGCGGGTGCAGTACGACGGCGGCCCCTACGGCCAGGCCCCGACCAAGGGGAACGTGACCGCCGTCCAGGAGGTCGTCTCCTCCGACGGCGCCGCCATCACCGGCAGCACCCACACCTACGACGCCTACGGCCGCGAGACCAGCGAGACCGACTCCGTCGGCACCACGTCCACGACCGTCTACGCCCCGGCCTCGGGCGCGCCCGTCACCGAGATCACCCAGACCAACCAGCTCGGCCACGTCGAGCGCACCCTGCTCGACCCGGCCTGGGGCGAGCCCGTCGCCGAGATCGACGCCGCCAACCGCCGCGTCGACATGGAGCACGACGCGCTCGGCCGCCTCGTCAAGGTCTGGCAGGCCGACCGCAGCAAGGCCGCCGGGCAGACGCCCAGCACCGAGTACTCCTACCTCGTACGGAACGACGGCCCGAGCGTCGTGACCACCAGGACGCTGCGCGCCGACGGCGGCTACACCGCCAGCCACGAGCTGTACGACGGCCTGGCGCGCGAACGGCAGACCCAGGAGCCCGCGCCCAGGGACGACCAGACGCAGGACCCGGCGCTGCGCGACGGGCGCACCGTCACCGACACCTTCCACAACTCGCTCGGCGCGGTCGCCAAGTCCAACACCGGCTACTTCGCCACCGGCGCCCCCTCGACCGACCTGCTCGGCGTGTCCGACGCCGACGTGCCCACCCAGGTCGTGTCGGCCTTCGACGGCACCGGCGACGTCAACGCCCAGATCCTCAAGGTCAAGGGCGCGGAGAAGTGGCGCGTCACCGCCGAGGAGCAGGGCGACCGGGTGCACATCACGCCGCCGCCCGGCGGCACCGCCACCACCCGCATCGGCGACGCCGAGGACCGGCTGATCGAGCTGCGCCAGTACAAGGGCGCCACCCCGACCGGCGAGTACGAGTCCACCAGGTACACCTACGACCACGCCGGCCGCCTGTCCACCGTGACCGACCCCGCGGGCAACGTGTGGCGCCACCACTACGACCTGCGCGGCCGCGAGATCAAGACGGAGGACCCCGACAAGGGCGTCGTCACGACGACGTACAACGACGCCGACGAGGTGGTCAGCACCACCGACGCCCGCGGCAGGACGCTGTGGTACGTCTACGACGAGCTGGGACGCAAGAAGGAGCTGCGCGACGGCTCCGCCACCGGCCCGCTGCTGGCCGAGTGGAAGTACGACGCGCTGGCCAAGGGCCACATGAACGCCTCCATCCGCTACGTCGGCGGGCAGGCGTACAAGGCGGAGATCAACGCGATCGACGCGGCCTACCGGCCGCTGCGCCAGACCGTCACCATCCCGGAACGGGAGGGCAAGCTCGCCGGGTCGTACCTGCTCAACACCCGCTACACGCTCGACGACCAGGTCCAGTCGGTCAGCTTCCCCGCCGGGGGCGGGCTGGCCGAGGAGTCGGTCGTCTACTCGTACGACGAGCTCAGCCAGCCGGTCAAGGTCACCGGCCTGTCGTCGTACGTGACCGCCACCCGCTACTCCAAACTCGGCGAGACCCTCCAGCACGAGCTGAGCACCGGCGGCAGGAAGACCTGGCTCACCTACACCCACGACGAGGGGACCCGCCGCCTGACCCGCATGCGAGTCGACCGTGACGGCGTCGCCTCGCCCGACCTCGACCTGAACTACTCCTACGACCCCACCGGCAACATCACGAAGATCGCCGACCAGGCGGGCGGCCGGGACACGCAGTGCTTCACCTACGACCACCTGCGCCGCCTGACCTCCGCCTGGACCGCCACCGACGACTGCGCCGCCGGCTCGCCGCAGTCCGACGTCATCGGCGGCCCCGCCCCGTACGCCGTCAGCTACGCCTACGACGCCACCGGCAACCGGACGAAGGAGACCAAGCACGCCTGGGGCGGGGCGTCGGAGAGCGTCCGCACCTTCACCTACCCGGCGGCGGGCGGCAAGCAGCCGCACGCCCTGCAGAGCGTCGGCTCCGACCTGTTCGAGTACGACGAGGCGGGCAACACCACCAGGCGCAAGGTCGGCACGTCCGACCAGGCCCTGGTCTGGGACGCCGAAGGCAACCTCGAATCGGTGACCGAAGGCGGGAGGACCACCTCCTTCGTCTACGACGCCGACGGCGACCGGCTGCTGCGCAAGACCCCGGCCGACGCCACCCTCTACATCGACGACATGGAGCTGCGGCTCGACTACGCCAAGGACGCCGTCGAGCAGACCCGCTACTACACGATCAACGGGCAGCCCGTCGCTGTCAGGACCCCCGACAACTCCGTGTACTTCCTCGCCAACGACCATCAGGGCACCGCGCAGGCCGCCGTCAACGCCTCCACCGGCGACCTCGCGGTACGCAGGACCACCCCGTTCGGCGAGGAGCGCGGCTCGCCGCCGCCGTGGTGGCCGGGGCAGCGCGGGTTCGTCGGCGGCACCCACGACCCGACCACCGGGCTCGTCCACCTCGGGGCCCGCGAGTACGACCCGAAGAACGGCCGCTTCCTGTCGGTCGACCCCGTCATCGACGAGGAGGACCCGCAGCAGCTCAACGCCTACGCCTACGCCAACAACAGCCCCGTCTCCATGAGCGACCCCGACGGGCAGCTGTTCTGGATCGCCGTCGGCATCGCCGCCAGGATCGCCGCGCAGATCATCGCGCGCAGGCTCGCCGCCGCGGCGGCCAGGCGGGCGGCGCTCGCCGCCGCGCGGGCCGCCGCCAGGCGCGCCGCCATCGCCGCCGCGAGACGCCGAGCCGCCGCGCTGGCCAGGAAGAAGGCGGCCGAGGCCGCGAGGAAGCGGGCCGCGGCGGCCGCGCGGCGCCGGGCGCTCGCCGCCGCCAGGAAACGCGCCGCCGAGAAGGCCAGGAAGGCGGCGCAGGCCGCCGCGAGACGCCGAGCCGCGGCGGCGGCGAGAAGGGAGGCCAGGAGGAAGGCCGCGGAGGCGGCGGCCAGGCGGCGCGCGGCGGCCGCCGCCAGGGCGCGCAGCAGGCGGGCCGGGCGGCTGCCCAGCGGCACCCAGCGGGCCCGGCCGCGTCCCGCGGCGCGGCCCACCAGCCACCGCGCGACGCAGCGTCAGTCGCCGCCGAAGGTCAGCAGGCAGCCGGCGCAGCCGAGACCGAACCACGTCTACCGCAACGACGGCTCCGTCCAGCAGACCAGGTCCTTCACCGTCTACCGCGACGGCAAGATGTACCCGGACGGGCCGCCGCCGCCCAACCTGCCGCGTCCCGGCGGCTCCGGCCAGGCCGAGAAGCAGATCTTCAAACCTGAGAAGATCGAACCGGAGAACACCAGGACCGGCACGATCGCCGAGGCCGGCGCCCGGGTGACCCGCTGGTTCGACCAGAGCGGCCTGGACGACGCCCTGGGCATCATCGACATCATCTTCTGACCGGCACGCGGTGACCGGCACGCCCTGACCGGCTGCTCCTGACCGGCGGCTCCTGAGCGGCCGGTCAGGAGCCGCCGCTTCTGACCGGCTGCTCCTGAGCAGCCGCTTCTGAGCAGCCGCTTCTGAGCGGCGCGGCCCGCGGGCCCGGAGGGATCCGGACCCGCGGGCCGTCGCCGTCCGGGCCGAGCGGGTGACCGGCCGGCCCTCCGCGGGCGTGAGCACGACGACGTGCCCGGTACGCCACCCTTCGCAGGAGCCCGTCAGTACGAGCAGACCTCCAGCCGGTTGCCCTCGGGGTCGCGGAACCAGAACCAGGTCACCGGCTGGTCGGGGGCCTGGTTCAGCGGGCCGACCTCCACCTGCCGGTCGAGGAGCCACTGCCGGGCGGCGGCGGCGTCGGGAGCGTAGAAGTTGAACCCGGACCAGTCGCCGTCGCCCGGGTCGAGCAGGGTGACCGGCGGGCCCTCCGGGGGTGTGAGCACGACGATGTGCTCGGTGCGCCAGGCTTCGGGCCAGCCGAGCACCTCCTGGTACCACCCCGCCACGGCATGCGGGTCGTCGCACCTGACGAACACGGTGTCGATCTTGCGGAAGGGCGTCTCGCTCATGGTGGGACCGTCCTGCGAACCGGTGGGCTACGAAGGCGCCGGATGGAGCTCCGGCCGGGCCAGCGTAACGATCCGCACCGACAATGAGACGGATGAGCGGTGGCGGTGAAGGGGGCGTGACGCGGTGAGAAGAAGGCTCGTCGTGCTGGTGCCGGTCGTGACGGCATGCACCTTGGCGGCGGCGGCGGCGTGCGGCGCCGCCGACCGCACGCCACCGCCGGCCCCAGCCGGAGCCGCGACACCCGCACCCGCGCCACCGCCCACCGGGACGACCACGCAGGAGCCCGCGTCACAACCCCCCACACCGCCGGCCTCCCATTCCACACTGCCGCCCGCCTCCCCCTCCAGTTCACCTCCCGGGACGCCGCCCGCCTCTCCCCCCACCGCGTCCGGGGTGGTGCGGTGTGACACGGCGATCGGGGCCGAGGCGTCGCCGCCTCCCGGGTTCGCGGTGGTGGGCGGGGTCGTGGCGCTGCCGACCCGCCGGACCCTCCAGGTCTCCCGCACGGAACTCCCCGGCGGCGGCACGGGATGGTTCGCCAAGCAGGGTCTGCTCGTCCGGCGGGACCGGCTCGCCGAACTGACCGTGCCGGAGGACCTGCGGGACCGGTTCTGGCTCACCTGGGGCGGCATGGAGCACCCCGCCGCCCGGGTGACCGCCGGGCCGTGCGGCGGCGCGGCCAGGTGGGTGGCCTTCGCGGGCGGCTACGTCGTCCGCGCCCCCGCCTGCCTGCCGGTGCGCGTCCGAGGCCGTGGCGGCGAGCACCACGAGGTACGCGTCCCCGTCGGCGCGCCCTGCCCGGAGCGCCCGTCCCCGGTTATTCGATAGATCCGTCTCCGCCGCTTCTATAGGGTGACGCGGGGCTTCGGGAGGGGGGATCATGCGCGTGCACTATCCGCGTACGCCGCACCTGCCCTGGTCGCCCGGCGCGACCACGGACGACGTACGGGCGGGCGACCTGTCCGGCCTGCGGGGCCGCGAGGTGGTCGTCACCGAGAAGCTCGACGGCGAGAACACCACCCTGTACGGCGACGGCCTGCACGCGCGGTCCCCGGACTCGGCGCACCACCCGTCCCGCGCCTGGGTCAAGGGCCTGCAGGGACGCATCGGGGCGAGGATCCCGCCGGGCGGGCGGGTGTGCGGCGAGAACATGTACGCCCGCCACTCCATCGCCTACCACGACCTGGAGAGCTGGTTCTACGGGTTCTCGGTGTGGGACGGCGACCGGTGCCTCGACTGGGACCGCACCGTCGCCTTCCTGCGCGGGCTCGGCGTCCCCACGCCTCCGGTGCTGTGGCGCGGCGTCTTCGACGAGCGGACACTGCGCGGCCTGCGGCTGGACACCGACCGGCAGGAGGGCTACGTCGTGCGGACCGTGGAGGGGTTCGGGCTGCCGGAGTTCGCCGGGCGGGTGGCCAAGTGGGTGCGGCGCGAGCACGTCCGCACCGGCACGCACTGGATGCACGCCGCGGTCGTGCCCAACGGCCTCGGGCCGGCCGCCGCCCTGTGGTCGGTGCGTTCGGGGGCGGAGGCCGACGTGCCCGCCCTGCTGGCCGCGACCGGCCTCCCCGGCCTCCCCGGCATCCCTGGACAGCACGAGGGAGCGGACGTCAGGGCGGCGGTGGCGGAGGTGGCGGCCAGGCTGGACGCCCTCGGCCGCCACGGCGACGCCCGGCTGGCGGGCGTGCTCGCCACCGCGCTCCACGCGCTGCCCCGCGCCGGGCTGGCGGCCCGGCTGGCGGGGCCGCTCGGCATGCCCCTGGCCCGGCGGGTGGCCGACCTGGTCGGGCTGCACGCCGCGCTGCACCGCCCGTACCCGGACGAGCACCGGCGCGCGGGCCTGGCGCGGATGGCGTTCGCCGCCGACCTGGGGGTGCTGCACGCCGTCGCGTCCGCCGTGCCCCTGGCGGGGTGGCCGGACGAGGCGGCGCGCGCGGCGCGCGAGCAGGCCGAGTGGTCGGCGCTGCACGCCGAGGAGGCCGGGCTGCTGGCGCCGGGGCCGCTGGAGCCGCTGCGGGCGGGCCTGCGCGCGGCGCTGGCCGGGCTCGACCCGGAAGCGGCCGACCGCTGCTGGGCGGAGGCGCGCGAGGCCTGGGCCGCGGGGCGGATCGCCACCGCCGAGGAGGCGGTGGCGGCGTCGTGGCGGTGGCGGGCTGGACGGTTCCCCCGGCTGGTGCACCTGGTGGGGCCGTCCGGCAGCGGGAAGAGCACGTTCGCGGCGGGCCTGCCGGGAGTGGACGCGCTCCTGTCGCTGGACGACCTGCGCGCGGCCCGGGGGTCGCGGGCGGACCAGCGGGCCAACCACGAGGTGCTGGCGGACGGCCTGCGCCGGCTCGACGCCGCGCTCGCCGCCGGCGGCACCGTCGTGTGGGACGCCACGTCGCTCAACCAGCACCAGCGCTCCCTGGTGGGGACCGTGGCGCGCCGCCGCGACGCCCTGACCACGTACGCGGTGGCGCTGGCGGAGGAGGACGAGCTGCACCGGCGCAACGCCCGCCGCGCCCACCCGGTGCCGCCGCAGGTGCTGGACGCGCAGCTGCGCAGGTTCGTCCCGCCGTATCCGGGTCAGGCGCACCGCGTCTGGTACGTGGGGGCGTCGGGGACCGTCGAGGACGTGGACGGCACCCTGGACGGGGAGGAGGCGTGATGCGTACCAGCGAGGAGATCTACCACCGGGTCCGCTGGGACCCCCGGTTCGACCCGTCGCGGTTCGTCCTCGGCGTCGGTCAGCGGGGAGCCGGGCCCAAGCGCGTCCCGCTGCCCGCCTTCGTCCCGGGCGGTGACATCCCCTGGCACCGGATCCTGTTCGTGGAGGCGGACGGCGAGCTGGTGTGGGACCGCGCCACCGGCCTGGACCGGCTCGACAGCTGCGACGCCGGCCGGGTCCGCGACCCGCGCCGCCTGCGGGCGCCGTTCTTCACCGCGAGGACCCCGCACGCCTGGGACCCCGCCGCCGGCTGGCGCCCCGCCACCGGCCAGGGCGCCGGCACGGCCGGCGGCCGGGTGCGCGTCCTGACGTGGAACACGCTGTGGGACCGCTACGACGGCGACCGCATCGACACCGCGCGGCGGCGTCCCCTGCTGCTGGAGGCTCTGCAGCGGGCCGACGCCGACGTCGTCGCGCTGCAGGAGGTGGAGCCCGCCCTGCTGTCGATGCTGCTGGCGGCCCCATGGGTACGCGACCGGTACACGGTCGCCGCCGACCCCGGCGGCGAGGACGTCGACGACTGCGGGCTGCTGCTGCTCAGCCGGCTGCCCGTGACGGAGGCGGCCTGGCACCGGCTGGGCCCGCACAAGGCGGTGGCCGCCGTCGTCGTCCACACCGGTGCCGGCCCGCTGGTCGTCGCCACCACGCACCTGACCAGCGACCACGCCGAGGACGGCGCCGACAGGCGGCGGGCGGAACTGGCCCGGATCGGCGAGGGGCTGGCCGGGATCGACGGCGACGTGCTCCTCGCGGGCGACTTCAACGACGGCACCGGCACGCCCTCCGCGGCGCTCGGACTCCGCGACGCCTGGACGGAGGCGCGCGGCGCCGACGACACCCCCACCTTCGACCCCCGCGTGAACCCGCTGGCGGCGATCTCCTCGCTGTCCGGGCGGGCGGCGCGACTGGACCGGATACTCCTCCGTGGCCGCCCCCGCACGCTCTCGGCCACGCTGCACGGAGACACCCCGGCCGCCGGCGGCCTGTACGTCTCCGACCACTACGGCGTGGAAGCCGTCCTGGACATCCCGGGTGACGAACCTGCCGCCGTCCGACATGTCACGGCCGACGAACAGCCCGGCATCCCCAAGCCGCCGGACCCCGACCCAGCGGGCATCCTGAACACGCCGGGCCACGACCCGGCGGGCATCGTCGACGTCGCAGGCCGCGAACCGACGGACGCCTTGGACGTCACGGGCCGCGAACCCGGCGGCATCCCGGACATCACAGGCCGCGAACCTGACGGCCACCAAGACCTGGCGCGCCGCGAACCGGGCGGCTTTCCGGACATGACGGGCCACGAACCGGGCGGCTTTCCGGACATGCTGCGCCGCGAACCCGGCGATGTCCTGGAGGTGTCGCCGACCGCGCGTACGGCCGTGGCGTGGATACCGCCGGCCGACCTGTGGCCGCCCATCCAGGCCGTCCGCCGGCGGCACGATCCGCGGGTCGATCGCTGGCCGCCACACGTCAACCTGCTGTTCGGGTTCGTGCCGGAGTCGGCGTTCGAGTCGGCCGCGCCGCTGCTGGCCGCTGCCGCCGCCGAGGTCCAGCCCTTCACGGCCCGGCTGGAAGGGGTACGGTCCTTCCGGCACCGCGACGACACGACGTTCTGGCTCGACCCCGCAGCCGCCGACCCGGAGCCCTGGGCCCGCCTCCGCCGGGCGCTGGAGCGCCGCTTCCCCCGCTGCACGGGACGGGCGGAGGGGTTCACCCCGCACCTGACGCTGGGCCGCACCGGCGACCCGCACCGGCTCTCCGTCCAGGTCGGCCCCATGACGGCCCGGGTCGGGGAACTGGTGCTGCTGTCGCGGCGCGGGGACGAGCCGATGCGGCCGCGCGCCGTGATCACCCTGGGCACCGGCGACCTCCGCTGGATCCCAGACCCACCACTTCCGTCCACCTCACCCACCGAGAGCCCCGCCCTGGACAGCGCGGAGACCGACCCGGACGGGCAGAAGACCACCCGCCACGGATGGACGGCCGCCCCGGACGGGCGGGCACGAGGGGTGGTCGCGGACGCCCCGCAGGCCGAGCCGCGTGGGCAGGAGGCAGGCGGGTGGGAGGCGCGGCGGGTCGAGGAGATCGTGCGGCTGCTGGGCGAGGGGCTGCGTCCTGGGATCGTGCACGTCGTGGGCTCTCGCCGTACGGGGTGCGCCCTTCCGGGGGCGGATCTGGACCTGGTGGCCGTCCTGCCCGGCGAGGCGGACCTGGCCGAGGTGCGGGCCCGGGTGCGGGCGACGCTCCCGGACGCCGTACGGCTGCGGCCGGTGATCGGCGCCCGGGTGCCGGGCCTGCGCATGCACGTTGCCGGTCTGGACGTCGATCTGGCCGTGGTGTCCAGCGGTCCGCTGCCCCCGGGTCAGGCCGTTGACCGCCGCACCGAGCTGGGCCCGGCCGCCGCGGTCGCCCTGAGCGCGGTCAGCGACGCCGACGCGGTACGCGCCGCCGTCGGCCGCGACCACGCCCGCTTCGCCGCGCTCGCCAGGCGGGTGAAGGCGTGGGCGCGGGCTCGGGGCCTGGACGCCGCCCCGCTGGGCGGGCTGCCGGGGCTGGCGTGGGCGGTGCTGGCCGCCCGCACCGTACGGGACGGCCGCGACCTGCCCGACGCGGACCTGCTCGGCCTCTTCTTCAGCACCTGGGCCGCCTGGGACTGGCGAGACCCGATCACCCTCACCCCGTCTCCCCCACCCTCGACCGCCGCACCGTCGAACCCAGCGCCGCCCCACCTCCCACCTTCGATCCCCGCACAGTCGGAACCCGCGACGCCGGTGCTCCCGCCGTCGGACCTTCCACCGTCGGTGCTCCCGTTGGAGCCGGCGCCCATGACCGTGCTCACGCCCACTGGCCCGGTGCGTAACTGCGCCCGCCAGGTCTCCCCCGGTCGTCTCGACCTGCTCACGCAGGAGCTCTACCGGGCGTGGGAGCTGATCGACGGCGGCGACGTCTCCGCCCTGCTCGCGCCGCCGCCTCTGCACCGCCGCCACGCCGCCTGGGCGGTGGTGACGGTACGCGCCGACCTCCCGGAGCAACCCGGGCGACCAGGACGACCAGAGCGGCGAGGGCGGTCGGAATGGCTCGAGGAGTTCGACGCGACGCTCGGCCGGGTCAGGGGCCGCATGCTGGAGTTGCTGGCCGTCCTGGACGAGGCCGGGTCCCCCGACGCCCACGCCTGGCCCCGCCCCTTGACGACTGGCCCCGCCACCGCAGGCCGAGCCGCGGCGGCCCCCTCCGTCGCCGGCCCTTCCAACAGCGGCCCGCAGTCCGTGCGGTACGTCGTCGGCCTGGGCCGCACCCCGCCGGACCCCGCCCGCCTCGCCGTGATCGCCGCAGCCTGGACCAGGGGCCTGCCCGGGGTCACCGTCGAATGGGCGGAGGGCGGCGCCGTCCGTACGCTGACCTGAGCGGCACCGATCTCCCCGAGGCCGACCGTGCCGGCCCGCCCCTGCCGAGGGTTCTCACGGGGACGTGGCCAGGCGCACCAGGTAGCCGACGAACTCCAGCTCGCCCCGGTTCGGCGTCCAGCCGTCGGCGTGGTCCACCGGGGAGAAGGCGGCCGACCCCCTGACCGGGTGCAGGACGCGGGACTCCGCCGACGGCGCGTAGCGGCAGTGCACCGCGGTGATCCTGGTGACCGTCGCCTCGGTGGCGGGGGTGTGCTCCGGCAGCCCGCCGTGGTGGTCCTCGACCCGGTCGACGGCGGCGGCGGTGTCCTGGCCGAGCAGTTCCGCCAGACCGGCGCGGTCGGCGGGGCCGAGCGTCCACGAGATCCGCGATCCGACGCGGAACGGCGTACCGCAGCACTGCATCTGCCAGTCGGCCACCCACACGAGAAGCTCCATGACCGCAGTATCCCCGCGCTCGCCGGCCTCGTCCGCTTCGTCTTCCGCCACCGGGGGGAGCGGGGCGGGTCCAACCGAGCTCCAAGAGGCTCGCAGGAAGCCGCCGCGATCATGGCCGGATGAAGAGATTCCTGCCGGCCGCCCTTCTGCTCGGCGGCGTCCTGGCCGCCCCTCCCGCCTCGGCCGCCGCCGCCTCCGACGTCGCCCAGCTCACCATGCCGTACATCCTGGCGCCCGTCTACGAGGGCCAGTGCCGGCCGGTGGCCGGTCTCACGGCGAGCGCGCTGGTCACGACGGACCGCGACACCGAGGTCAGCTACCGTCTGGTCGTCGACGGCACGCCGGGAGTCACCAGGACGCAGCAGCTCAGGGCGGGCCTGCGGCAGACGATCGGCGATTTCTGGTACAGCGGCACCACGACCGGTGTCACCGGCACCGTACGCATCGAGGTGCTGAACCAGAACATGCCCTTCAGGGAGGCGCCCTACAGCATCACGTGCCGGCAGGCGGACGTCCCCGCCGGCGGCGTGGGGGTCTCGGCGTTCACGCCGATGGCCTACTACGGCGACTGCCTGGAGGCGCCGTACGTGACCGCCCACGGCACGTTCCGCGCTCCTGCGGGAACGCAGCTCACCTGGCGTTGGGTGGTCGACGGGGTGCCGGGTTCCTACAGCAGCACCACCGTCCCGCCCAGCGGATACCTCAGCGTGCAGTCCGCCTACTGGACGCGGCAGCCGAGGTACAGCGGAGCGGTCCGCCTGGAGGCGCTGGGCTACGGCAACCCGTTCGCCGAGGCCCTGTATCCCATCCGCTGCCAGGGCTCGCCGAAGAGGTGACGGGTCAGTGGCGGCTGCAGATGACCTTGTCCTTGCCTACGCGCTTCGACCAGGCGAGGCCGCACTTGGTGTAGGACCACTTGCCCTGGGCGCAGGTCCAGTACCCCTGGCCGCCCACCCGCATGGCGCCGTCGCGGCAGGCGTGCCCGCCGCGCTTCCCTCCGCCGTGGCCGAGCGCGTCGGCGTGGGCGGCGCCGGCCGGAGAGGTGACGGCCATCCAGCCGGTCAGCAGCGCGCCGATGGCGAGGACCGTCATGCGGGGGGCCGCCGAGCCGATGGAACGTTCGCTGGTTCTCTTCATGCACCCCATCATTGCCGTGAGTGATCGACCCGAAACAGTACGTGTCGATCGCGGTGCGAAGAGGCCCGGCGGGGTCCGGGGAACCCCGCCGGGCAGCTGGAACGCGTCAGGCCGGTTGGCCCGCCAGCTTCTCCTTCGCCGCCTCGCCCGCGCTCTCGGGCGCCGGCCCGCCGGACCGGGGGGCCTTCGGCCCGCGGTCGCGCTTCCTGGTCGTGGCCACCACGAGGGTCGGCACGAGCACCAGGGTCAGCAGCGTGGACGAGATCAGGCCGCCGATCACGACGATGGCCAGCGGCTGGGCGATGAAGCCGCCCGAGCCGGTCACGCCCAGCGCCATCGGCGTCAGCGCGCAGATGGTCGCCACGGCCGTCATGAGGATGGGGCGCAGCCGCCGCCTGCCGCCTTCGATGACCGCCTCGACGACGCCCATCCCCTGCTCGCGGTACTGGTTGATGAGGTCGATCAGCACGATGGCGTTGGTGACGACGATGCCGATCAGCATCAGCATGCCGATGAGCGCGGGCACGCCCAGGGCGGTGTCGGTCGCCACCAGCAGGCCGATCGCGCCGGTCGCCGCGAACGGGATGGACACCAGCAGGATGACGGGCTGGACGAAGCTGCGGAACGTCGCCACCATGATGAGGAACACGATCGCGATCGCCACGAGCATCGCCATGCCGAGGTCGGAGAACGCCTGCTCCTGGTCGGCGGACGCGCCGCCCACCTCGAAGCTCGCGCCGGAGGCGAGGGTGACGCCCTTCAGCTTGTCGCGCAGCGCCTGCGTGACGGTGCCGAGGTCGCCGCTCTCCGCCTTGCCGGAGACGGTGGCGGAGCGGTCGCCGTCGACGCGGGTCACCTGGCTCGGTCCCGCGACCTGCTTGACGTCGGCCACGGACGACAGCCGCACCAGCCCGGCGGCGGTGGGCAGCTGGAGCTTCTCGATGGCCTTGACGTCCTCGGGCGCGTCGGAGCCGCGCAGCACGAGGTCGCCGACGCGTCCGTCCAGGGTGAGCTGGCCGAGCGGCGCGCCGCGGAACGCCTGCGCCACGGCCTGCCCGATCTGCGTCTCCGTCAGGCCCTTCTCCGCGGCCTTCTCGCGGTCGACGACGACCTCGACGCGGGGGGCGCTGTCCTCCAGGTTGGACGACACGTCGCGCAGCCCGGACACCTGGCCCATCGCGGCCTTGATCTGGTCGGCGGCGGCGCGGAGCGCCTTGACGTCGGGGGCGCGCACGATCACGTCGATGGTGTCGGAGGAGAACCCGCCTCCCCCGGCGCCGCCCACCTTGACCTCGCCGACGCCGGACAGGGCCGCGACCTTGTCGCGCAGCGCCTGCTCGACCTTGGCCGAGTCGGCGTCGTCGGCGACGGTGATGGAGTAGGAGGCCCGGTCGGCCGTGCCGCCGACGCCGCCGCGCATGGCGTTGCCGCCGCCCACGTTCACCTGGTACGACTCGACGCCGTCGAGGTCGGCGAGCACCTGCTCGACCTTCTTGGCGGCGGCGTCGGTGGTGGCGAGGTCCGTGCCGACGGGCATCCGCTGGGTGACGGAGATGGTGTTCTGGCCGGAGGAGTCGAGGAAGTTGGTCCGCAGCCCGCCGGCCAGGCCCATGGTGGCGACGAACACGGCCACGCCGATGAGCACGGTCACCAGCTTGTACCTGGTGGCGAAGCGCAGCACCGGCAGGTAGGCGCGCTGCAGGGGGCTGCGCAGCTCCTTGGCCTCGGCCTCCTCGCGCTGCGCCCTGGCCTGCTCGGGCGTCAGGTCGGGCGCCTTGAGGAACCAGTACGCCAGCACCGGGATGACGGTCAGCGACACGACCAGGGAGGCGAGCAGCGCCACGGCCACGGTGACGGCGAAGGGGCGGAACAGCTCGCCGACCATGCCGCCGACGACGGCGATCGGCGCGAACACGGCGACGGTGGTCAGGGTGGAGGCGGTGACCGCGCCGGACACCTCGCGCACGGCCGACAGGATGGCGGTGAGCTTGGCCTCGCCGTAGCCGAGGTGGCGCTTGATGTTCTCCAGCACCACGATCGAGTCGTCGACGACGCGGCCGACGGCGATCGTGAGCGCGCCCAGGGTGAGCATGTTGAGTGAGTAGTCGCCCGCCCACAGCGCGATGAGCGCGATCACGACCGACAGCGGGATCGACACCGCGGTGACGATGGTCGAGCGCACCGACAGCAGGAAGACGAGGATGACCAGCACCGCGAACGCCAGGCCCAGCAGGCCCTCGGTGGTGAGGTTCTCGATGGACTGCTCCACGTACGGCGCCTGGTCGAAGACGACGGACACCCGCGTGTCGGTGGAGTCGCCGAGTTCCTTGGTCAGGTCGGGCAGCTTGTCGCGCACGGCGTGGGAGATGGCCACGGCGTTGCCGTCGGGCGTCATGGTGATGGACAGGCCCAGGCTGGCCTTGCCGTCGGTGCGGGTGATGACGGAGGCGTCGGCGAGGCCGCGGCTGATCGTGGCGACGTCGCCCAGTTTGACGGGCTTGCGCGGCTTGGCCGCGGCGGGCTGCTGCGCCTGGGCGCCGGGCTGCCCGGCCTGGGCGGGGCGGCCCGGCTGGCCGGTCTGGGGGCGGCCCTGCGCCTGCTGCGGGGCGGCCTGCGGCTGCGCCGGGGTGAGGTAGAGGTCCTTCAGCTTCTCGATCGTGTCGATCCTGCTGCCGACCTGGACGGTCAGCGCCTTGCCGTCGGAGGTGAGCGTGCCGGCGGGGATGGGGGTGCCGTTGGCCCTCAGCGCCTCGGGGATCTGCGCCGCCGACACGCCGGCGAGCGCCATCTTGGCGACGTCCGGCTTGATCGTGACGACCTCGTCGCGGGTGCCGGTGACGGTCACCTCGCGTACGCCCTCGACTCCCTGCAGGTCGGGTACGGCGATGCGGCGCAGCTTGTCGGCCATGGCCCGCTCGTCGCCGCCGTCGCCGACGGCCAGCACCATCACCGGGATGTCGTCGGTGTTGCCCGCGACGACCTGCGGGTCGACGCCGTCGGGCAGGTTCAGGCCGGTGAGGGCCTGGCTCATCTTGTTCACCGCGGACTCGATGTCGGTGCCGTACTCGAAGGCCACCTGGACCTGCGCGAGGCCCTCACGCGACGTGGAGGTCATCTGCTCCAGGCCGGCGATACCCTTCAGGGAGTCCTCGATCGGCTGGGTGACCTGGTCCTCCACGATCTCCGGCGAGGCGCCCATGTACGGCGCCACCACGAAGGCGCCGGGAAACGCCAGCGACGGGAACAACTGCTGTTTCAGCTGCGGGATCGTGAACGCGCCGAAGGCGCTGAGCACGACCGCGATCAAGATGACAAGAGTGCGGTTGACCAGGCTCAACCGCGCGAGAGCGGTCATAGGGCTTCCCCTCCAAGATTTCGCCCCAGACTAACACTTCGCTTTGTACGAATATTTAGCGTCACATGACGTTCCTGATAACCTTCTCAGGAAGCGAAGAGGTGGGCGTGAACGACGAACGCGAAGACCTGATCACCCGGATCACCGAGACCCAGCGCGACCTGGGCCGCCTGCTGGCACGGCAGCAGTCGGCCCTGTTCAGCTCCAACCTCACGATGCGCCAGCTCAAGGTGGTGGTGCTGCTGGCGTGCAGCGGCTCGGCCTCCGGCCAGGACCTCGCGCACGCCCTCGGCGTCAGCCTCGGCACCGTCACCGGCATCGTCGACCGCCTCGTGGCCCAGGGCCTGACCACCAGGCACGAGGACCCGCACGACCGGCGCGTGCGCCGCGTCGAGCTCACCCCGCGGGGCGCCGAGCTGGTCGAGCAGATCAACAGCACGGGCCTGGAGCAGTACCGCCGCATCATGGCGCACCTCGACACCGAGACGCTGCGCGCCCTCGACCACGTGACCCACCGCGTCCGCGCGATCGCCGAGCAGCTGTACGAGCACTGATCCCCCGGCAGGCCGGGCCGGACGCCCGGCAGGCAGACGTCACCTTTCCGCTACTGTCACTCTCCGTATAGTGATCACTACGTTCTGTTGCGGCCCCCAGCGATCTCCGCCCGGGGCCGCCGACCGCGAACGACAAGGAAGAACGTCATGCCGAAGACACCCCCTCGCCTCCTTCCCACGGCGCTGTCCACGGCCCTCGCGACGGCGTCGCTGCTCGCCGCCGCCACGCTGTGCCCCGCCCCCGCCGTCGCGGCCGGGGCCCGCGAGAGCGTGGTCACCGCGCTCGACTACAACGCCACCGGCTGGAGGTACCTGCAGGTGCCGCCCTCCGGCGACGCGCCCCGCTTCTACGAGCGGGGCTACGACGACAGCGGCTGGGCGGTCGGGCAGGCCGGGTTCGGCTCGCCCTCGGGCCAGTGCCCCTGGAACCGGCCCGCCACGGTCAAGACCGGGTGGGCGGTGAACACCGAGCTCCTCGCGCGCCACTGGATCCACCTGCCGCGCGACGCCCAGGAGGTACGCATCCAGGGCACCGTCGACAACGACGCCCAGGTCTACATGAACGGCACCCTGCTGCAGACGGTCGCGAGCGGCAACTGCAAGGCGGGCGCCATCGACGTCGTCGTCCCCGCGAGCGCCCTGGAGTGCTGCAACCTGCTCGCGATCCGCGCCCGCGACCGGGGCGGCTGGGCGTACCTGAACGTGAAGGTCACCTACGTGAAGCCGTAGCCCCCGGCGCCCTCACGTCGTCGATCCGGCGGCCAGGCCGGACAGGACCTCGGGCAGGTCCCCGTCGTGCACGACGGTCAGCCGCCTGGTCGCCCGGGTCAGCGCGACGTACAGGTCCTGGGCGCCCATCGGCGACTGCCCCAGGATGCCCGCCGGGTCGGCCACGACGACGGCGTCGAACTCCAGCCCCTTGGCCTGCGTGACGTCCAGCACCGCGATCGGCGAGTCGAGGTCGGCGTCCGGGAACAGCCGGCCCGCCTGCGGCCTGAGCCGGTCGGACGTCACGACGCCCACCCGGCCCTCCCCGATCTCCGCCAGCTCGGCGGCGGCCAGGGCGGGCAGGGCTCCGGGCAGCGCGCCGGGCGGCACCCGCACCGCCCGCGGCGGCGTGCCGCCCTCGCGCACCGACTCCGGCGGCTCCTGGCCGGGCGCGAAGGACCGCAGCACGTCCGCCGCCACCCGCATGATCTCCACCGGGGTGCGGTAGTTGACGAGCAGCCGCTCCACCCGCCAGCGCCCCTTCAGGTACGGGTCGAGCATCTCGCCCCAGTCACGCGCCCCCGCCGCCGACCCGGTCTGGGCGACGTCGCCCACGACGGTGAGCGACTTGGCCGGCACGCGGCGCATGACCATCCGCCAGGCCATCGGCGACAGCTCCTGGGCCTCGTCCACGATGACGTGCCCGTACGCCCAGGTCCGGTCCCGGACGGCGCGGTCGGCCGTGGTGAGGCCCTGCCCGTCGCCGGCGTTGCGCTCGGCCAGCACGTCGGCGCGCCCGAAGACGCCCTCCTCCAGCAGCCCGGTGGTCTCCAGCACCTCGCGGGCGAACAGCTCCTGCTCCGCCCACTCCGACTCGGCCCGCCTGGCGGCCACGCGCCGCGCCGAGTCGTCCTCGCCGAGCAGTTCGGCCGCCTCGTCCAGCAGCGGCACGTCGCCGACCGTCCAGGGCGAGCCCTCGGGACGTACGAGCACCTCCCAGTCCAGGCCGGACGGGCAGACCGACCACAGGGTGTCCGACGCGGACAGCAGGTCGCCGACCAGCCCGCACGGCGTCAGCTCTGGCCACAGCGCGTCGAGGGCGGCGCGCACCGGCGGCTCGCCCCACAGCCGGGCGGCGGCCAGCTCGACGTCCACCTCGTCGAGGTCGCCGGCGAGGTCCAGCGGCTCGGTCAGCTCGGGGTCGTCCACGTCGAGGTCCTCGATGCGCAGCGACCGCTCCAGCGCGCGGGCCTCGGCCAGCGCCAGCTCCTTCAACATCTCGGTGACGTACAGCTTGCGGGCCATGTTGTGCGGCAGGCGCACCGCGCGCGCCCGGTCACGCAGCCGGACGCAGACCGCGCGCGGCACGCTCAGCGTGAGACCGTCCAGCTCGATCTCCAGGTCGCCCCTCGGCACCCGCTGCCGCTCCGCCACGGCCGCGGCCACCACGTCGGCCATGCGCGGGTCGCCCTTGACGACGGCGACCGCGGGCGGGTCGGCCGCGGCGGCCCGCACGCCGGGGAACAGCTCCCCCAGCGTGGACATCACGACCTGGGTCTCCCCCAGCGCGGGCAGCACCTGGCTGATGTAGCGCAGGAACATGGGGTTCGGGCCGACCACCAGCACGCCGCGCCGCTCCAGGGTGTCGCGGTGGGTGTAGAGGAGGTACGCGGCACGGTGCAGCGCGGCGACCGTCTTGCCCGTGCCGGGGCCGCCCTGCACCACCAGCGCACCTTGGAGGGAGGAGCGGATGACGCGGTCCTGCTCGGTCTGGATGGTGGCGACGACGTCGCCCATCCGGCCGGTGCGTCCCCGGCGCAGCGCCGCCAGCAGCGCCGCCTCGCCGACGAGGGTGCGCCGGTCGCCGTCGGCCATCCCCTCCAGGTCGAAGACCTCGTCGTCGATGGCGGCCACGGTGCGCTCCTTCAGGTGCAGGTGCCTGCGGCGCACCAGCCCGCCGGGGTCGGTGGCGGTGGCCACGTAGAAGGGGCGCGCCGCCGGGGCCCGCCAGTCGATCAGGACGGACTCGTGCTCCTCGTCACGCAGCCCGATCCTGCCGACGTAGACGGTGCCGCCCCGCGTGTCGTCGACGCGGCCGAAGCACAGGCCGCGCTCGACCGCTTCGAGCTGGGCGAGCCTGCGGGCCTGTTCGGCGGCGGTCACCTCGCGCTCGACCATGGCCTGGCCGGGGCCGAGCCCTCCTCCCCTGCCGTGGGCCTCGCGCAGCGCCGCCCTGGCCTGCTCGCGCGCCGCGTCGAGCCTGGTGTAGAGCATGGACACGACCCGCTGCTCGGCGTCAAGGGCCGCGGAGCGAGCATCTTGACCATTCGCCATTCCGTGGTATACTCCTATCGGGAGTGCTGTGAAGCTAAGGCTCGCGGTTTGCAAGAAACCGAGCTTAGCCCTCTCCCGTCCGCGAAGCAACCACCCTTCTTCGTCCGGCTCAGCCGGTGGTCTCCGCGCGGCGCGACCGCGGGCGGCGGCCCCAGGTGGCCCAGCGCCACAACCACTCCAGCGGCCCGTACCTGAACCGGCGCAGCCACAGGGCCGACCACGCCCACTGCACGGCCAGGATCGAACCCGCGATCAGCAGCACCGTCGACAGCGGCCACGTGTGCGGCGCCCCCGACGGGAGACCCCTCAGCGCCAGGACGAGCACGGTCGCCGTGAGATAGTTCGTCAGCGCCATGCGGCCGAGCGGCGCGAACACCACCTCCAGCGCCGGGCCCACCGGGGTGGCCGTCAGGGCCAGCAACCCGCACACGTACGCGCCGGCCAGCAGCAGCCCCGCCAGCGGGAACGCCGCGACGGAGAACGGCCCCTCCGCGCCCGAGTCCTCCAGCCACGCCTGCCACACCACGGCCGGGACCGCCGCGACGGCGAACGCCACCGCCATCAGCGCCGGCGCCTTCGCCGAGGCGCCCATCCTGTCGGTGACGCCGTACCTGGTCAGCGCCGAACCCAGCAGGAACAGGCCGGGCACCAGCGAGTAGGTGCCGCCCAGGAACGCCACCGACCCCACGACGAGCACGGCGGCCAGCACCGCCACCGCCCCGCGCGGCAGCCACGTCGAGGGCAGCAGCACCGCCAGGCCGACGGCGGCGTACACGGTGAGGATGTCGCCCTGCCAGAGCAGCAGCAGGTGCGCCAGGCCCATCCCGAGCAGCACCAGCAGGCGGCGCAGCAGGATCAGCCGCGGACGCGGGACCCGCTCGGCCGCCGAACGCAGCAGCAGCGAGAAGCCGACGCCGAACAGCAGGGAGAAGACCGGGAAGAACCGCTGGTCGACGAACAGGTGCAGCCAGCCGTGGGCGTCCCGGGCCCCCTCCCCGACCGGGCCGGGCACGCCGCGCACGACGACCGCGCCCGCGTTGGCGATCGGCTGGACGTTGGCCAGCAGGATGCCGCACAACGCGAACCCGCGCAGCACGTCAAGGGCGGCGATCCTCGGCCTGCCGGAGGGGGTGGCGGCCCCGCCGCCGGGGACTGGCGGCGCCGGCGAGGGGATGTGACCTGGGGGACGGGGGGCAGCGGGGCGGGCCGACGCGGCGCCGTGCCGGGGATGTTCTGTAGGCATGGGACCCCATCCTCCGGACCGGGCCGGGCCTGGAACACAGGCCGAAAGCACGGTTCCCCCGCCCACACCCCTCCTTTCGGCCCCGTCCTGCCCATCCCTTCCCAACGGCTCCCTCCTTTCGGCCGCGCCCTGCCCGCCCCTTCCCAACGGCTCCCTCCCCGCCGAGCGCCCGGCCGCCCTCCTACGGCCGCTTCCTCCGGAGGCGCCATGGCCGTTCTCCCTCCTGCGCGGGCTGGACGGGGCTCGGGGGGCGAAGACCGTACTTTCGGCCGGTTCAGCGGACGCGGGCGGGGCTTCTAACCTGGACGGCGTGCATCTCCGGGGTTTCGCCGCGCGGGTTCGCGCCCTGGCCGGCGCCGCGGCCCCTGCCGTCCCCGGCCGTCACCTCACGACGGCGTTCGCGGCCCTCGCCACCGGGACCGTGACGTTCCAGGCGTACCGGGTGGGCCAGAGCTGGGGCGGAGCCTTCTGGGTGCCCGGGTCGCTGGCGGGCGCGGCGGTCTGCGGGCTGGCGCTCGCGCGCAGGCGTCACCCGGCCCTCGCGGCGACCGCCGCGATCGTCGTCGGCGCGGCGGCGGTCGCGCTGTCCCTCGTCGCCGGGCTGCCCGCCGAGCCTGGGCCCGGCGTCATGCTCGGACTGGCCCTGCTCACCGCCTCGGCCGTCAGGACGCTGCCCGCCCCGGCTGCCTGCGCCGTCGCCGCCGGGACACTGACGGTGGCGGCGGGCGTGCTGCTCACCCTCCACGCCGTGTCCTCACCGTCCGGCGTGGCGCTGCTGAACGGCGCGGCGTGGCTGGCGTCCGTCACCGCCGGGCTGTGGGCACGGCTGCTGGCCGCGCGCCGCCGTGCCGCCGCCGAGAGGGTACGCCGCGACGAACGGCTACGCCTGTCCAGGGAACTGCACGACGTCGTCGCCCACCACGTCACCGGCATCGTGCTCCAGGCGCAGGCCGCCCAGGTTCTGGCCCGCAAGGACCCGGACCGGCTCGGCCGCTCCCTGACCGGCATCGAGACCGCGGGCTCGGGGGCGCTGGCCGCGACCCGCCGCCTCGTCGAACTGCTGCGCGAGGCGGGCGGTGACACCACCGTACGGGCCGGGACCCGCATCACGGGGAGCCCTCGGCGGGAGGCCGGGAGCCGTACGGGCGGCGGCTCGGGCTGGGACGCGCTCGCCGCGACGGAGCCCCTCGCCTGCCTGACGCGGCGCTTCGCCGCCGGGCACGCGCTCGAGGTGCGCCTGGAGCTGGGCGAGGAGGACGAGCGGTCGTGGCCCCCGGAGGTGGCGGCCGTCGTTCATCGGATCGTCCAGGAGTCGCTGACCAACATCGCCCGCCACGCACGGGGCGCCCGCTCGGTGACGGTGACCGTCACCCGGTCCGCCGGCCACGAGCTCGGGCAGAAGGGCGGCGATCTCGACGATCGCCTGCTCGTCGAGATCGCCGACGACGCCCCGCCGCCACCGCACCGCCCCGCGCCACCCGCTGGGGATGACGACGTGCCAGGCCGTGCGGACCGCGAGGACGGCGGCGTGCCGAGCCGGGTCGGCGATCGAGACGGCGGCGTGCCGAGCGGCGGGCAAGACGGGGACGGCTGGGTGGCGAGCGGCGGGGACGACGGTGTGCTGGGCCGGGTCGGTGCTGGGGGTGGTGCGGTGCCGGGGCGGCTGGGCGGCGGGTTCGGGCTGGTGGGGATGCGGGAGCGGCTGGACGGGCTGGGCGGGACGCTGCGCGCCGGGCCCCGCGAAGACGGCGGGTGGGCGGTGGCGGCGGTCGTGCCGCTCCCGTCCCTGGGCCGGCAGCCGTCCCGCCTCCCGGCCACCGGCGGGTCGGACGCCCCTGCTTCCCTGTGCCCGGACAGGAACGGCCCCGCCTCCCGGTCGGCTGTGAGGAGGGGTGGGTGAGGGGGTGATTCGGGTGCTGCTCGCTGACGATCAGGCGATGGTGCGCGAGGGTTTGCGGGTGATCCTGGAGGACCAGCCGGGCATCACGGTGGTCGCAGAGGCAGCCGACGGGGAGGAGGCCGTCGCGCTCGCCCGCGCGACCCGCCCCGACGTGTGCCTGGTGGACGTCCAGATGCCCGGCATGGACGGCATCGCCGTCACCCGCGCCCTGGCGGGCCCCGGCGTGCGTGACCCGCTTCGGGTGGTCGTCGTCACGACGTTCGACGACGACGAGTACGTCCACGGCGCGCTGCGCGGGGGCGCGGCCGGCTTCGTGCTGAAGGACGCGGGCCCGCTGCTGCTGGCCGAGGCCGTGCGGGCGGCGCACGCCGGGCAGGCGTTGATCTCGCCGTCGCTGACGCCCCGGCTGCTGCGCCACCTGACGTCCACCGCACCTGACACGGCGGGCGGGGCGCCGGGCGGGGCGCCGGACGCCTCGCGGCTGTCCGCCCGGGAGACCGAGGTGGTCAGGGCCGTCGCCCGGGGGCTGACCAACCAGGAGGTCGCGGCCGAGCTGTTCATCTCGTTGAGCACGGTGAAGGGGCATGTGGCGGCGGTGCAGGCCAAGCTCGGGCTGCGCAACCGCGTCGAGGTCGCGGTCTGGGCCTGGGAGCACGGCGTGGCGGGCCCACCCTGATCCGCCCCCGCCCTGATCCGCCCCCACCCTGATCGGCCCCCGCCGACCACACCGCCCCGTCCCCCTGGCTCGCGGCCGTCCGCCCTGCATCACGTCCGTCCTGAGCGGAGCGCGCCCGGTGGATGTCTCGGTATGTACGGAGATGGTCTGCGGTGCCGCCCGGAAAGTCATGCCGTCGCGTGTTCTTCACGAATTCTTTTCCGGCACGGGGAATTCACGTGGCGTGTGATGATGTGAAGGAATTCGTCGCGCCTGCCAACATCGTGCTGGTCTTCTCCATCATCGTGCTCGCCGAGCAGTCCATCGGAAGGAACGGCACATGTTCGCGGACATTCACAGAATGACGAGAATAGTCATCAGTGGTTCCCTTTCGACGGTTCTGGTCGCCGCGCTGGCCCCTGCGGCGGGCGCCGCCGTGCGGCAGGACCGTTTCTGCCGGCCGCGCATCTTCTTCAAGCACGGCCACCTGTCGCCGCGCAACTTCTTCCTGCCCCGCACCCGTTTCACCGACGGCCCCGGCGGCTCGATGACGGCGACGGTGACCAGGGAGCACGAGGTGCTCGCGTACCTGGAGACGGAGAAGGAGCGGCAGATCAACGTCACCGTCCACGACGTCGTACGCCATCTGCGCAAGCTCGGGCTGCCGCACCTGGAGGAGCGTCACAAGGTCTTCGTCGGCCACGAGTACAAGCGCGACATCAGCAAGGGCAAGTACGGCAACATGTGGTACCGGGTGTTCGGCTACCGCGTCGGCTGGTCGGCGTGGTCGGTGCTCGGCACCTGCCGGCAGGTGCAGGTGGCGTCCGGCATCGCGAACATCCCCTCCAGGATCGAGGGCTGGCGGTACTGGGAGACCAAGCACCCGAAGTTCCGCGGGCTCAAGCTGTCCCAGAAATAGGCCGACCAGAAATAGGCCGAGGCGCCTCGACCGCCCGGACGCCGTGCGCGGCGTCCGGGCGGTCGTGCGCCCGCCGGTCAGCAGCCGCGGGCGGCGAAGACGAGGAACTGGGTCATCTCCCGCTCGTCGAAGTTGTCGTCGGAGCCCATGACGAGGGTGCACTCGCCGGACGCCAGCCGCGGCCCCCAGGCCAGGCTCTCCAGGTTCTGCGCGGGCGGGCGGAACGACCCCAGGTCGTGGACGAGCCGCTTGGTGACCGGCCGGTACGGAGCGCCGGTGGCCAGGCTGTCCCGGCCGAGGACGTTCGAGGCTCCGCGCAGGTCGAACGCGTACAGCTTGGACCGGTAGCCGACGCCCTCGATCCAGGAGCGCTCCAGCGCCAGGTACCGGTCGTCGTCGACGGCGAGGATCTCGGAGACGCCGCTGTCGGAGCGGCCGGTCGGCGGGACGGGCGCGGCGGGCAGCGGGTCGATCGGGTAGGCGTACTGGCCGCGTACCTTGCCGTCGCGGCCCCACACGGTGACGCGGGCGGGCGCGCCGCGCCCGGGGGTGGGCGGGGCGCCGTCCTCGTAGCGGGGACCCTCGGTGACGGCGGTGATGACGCGGGCGGTGACGGCGAGGCCCTCGAACCCGGCGTTGCGCCTCGGGCCGGTCTCGCCGGTGGTCAGCCGCAGGTTGCGGGGCAGCGGGAGCGCGCCGAGGTGGCGTCCGCGCAGGTCCACGCTTCGCACGGCGGCCGGCGTGAGCGGGATGCCGGCGTGGTCGGCGTCGGGCCGGTCGCCCTCGTCGCCCCACAGCAGGCCGCGGCCCCACCGGTCCACCCTGATCGACTCGGGGTCGGCCGCGCCGGGTTTGCCGAACCCGGGGTACGGGGTGCCGTCGGGCCTGCGCAGCGTGATGACGCCGGTGACGTCCACGCCGCTGAACGCGCCGGTGGCGGGGTCGATGCGGAGCCGTCCCGTGTAGACGCGGGCGGGGTTGTAGCGGTTGCGGTCGTCGGAGATGAAGTACCAGGTGCCGGTGCGCGGGTCGCGGTCGATGCCGGACAGCCCGCCGACGACGGTGCCGCCGGCCTCGGCCTTGTACGGGATGCGCTGCTCCCCGAGGAAGCGGGTGATGCGGACGGTTTCGGCCGGGGCGGCGGTCGCCGGCGGGGCGCCGCTCACCACCAGCGCGCACGCGACGCCGATTCCCACTGTTTTCCACGTACCGGCCATTTGAAATCCCCCATGTGCCTGCCGGCTGAAACTGACGGGGAACATGAGACCGCATGATCACCGTGAAAGTCCACGTAGCGAGGGGTGCGGATATTCGCCTTCCGGCGCCATCAAAAGGCGATGACATGAAATATCCAGACCAATTCGGGCGGGACTTTCCCCTCCCCGAAGTCGGCCACCCCGGCGCCCGGCTGCTACCTTGACCGACCATGTCCGACTATTTGCGAGACCTCTTCTCCCTGCGCGGCCGCCGAGCCCTGGTGACGGGCGGCAGCTCCGGCATCGGTTACGCCATGGCCGAGGCGATCGGCCGCGCCGGGGCCGAGGTGGTGCTCGTCGCGCGCAGGCAGGCCGAGCTGGACGCGGCGGTGCGGCGGCTGAACGGCCACGGCGTGACCGCGTCGAGCATCAGTGCCGACCTGGGCGACCGCGCGGCGGTCAGGCGCGTGTGCGAGCAGGCCGGCGAGATCGACATCCTGGTCAACGACGCCGCCAACAACATCCGCAAGCCCATGGCGGAGCTCACCGAGGACGACTACGACGTGACCGTCGCGGTCAACCTCACCGCGCCGTACCTGCTGGGGCAGCACTTCGGGCCGCGCATGGCGGCGCGCGGCTGGGGCCGCGTCATCAACGTCGGCTCGCAGCAGACCGTCAGCGCCTTCGGCGACAGCGGCGTGTACGGCGCCGCCAAGGCCGCGCTCGCCGGGCTCACCCGCTCACAGGCCGAGGCGTGGTCGGCCGCCGGCGTGTGCGTGAACACGATCGTCCCGGGGTTCGTGCTGACGCCGCTCACCGAGCCCGCGCAGGCCGTCCCCGGGCGCGTGGAGCAGCTCGCCGCCCGCCACATGGTGCGGCGCAACGGCCTGCCTGAGGACTTCGCGGGCGCGGCGGTGTTCCTGGCGAGTGACGCCTGCGCGTTCGTGACGGGCCACCTGCTGTTCGTGGACGGCGGCTTCGCCGTCCACTGAGCCGGGCTCCTTCACGACGTGGATCAAAGAGTCTGCGCCTCCCGGGTCAGGTAGGCGACGAAGCCGGCGGTGGCGGGGGTGGGCCGGGGTGCGGCGTTCCAGGCGAGCCCGATGGGCCGGTGCCGGGCGGGCGACAGCGGCCGGTAGGCGGGGTCGTCGTGCTCGGGGGTGAGCGGACGGGGCAGCACGCCTACCCCGAGTCCCGCCCCGATGAGCCCGCGCACGGTGGCGATCTCCTCGCTCTCGAACGCGATGGACGGCGCGAAGCCGGCCTCCTCGCACAGCCGATCGACGGCCCGGCGCAGGTCGGTGGTGGCGGCGAAGGCGATGAACGGCTCGTCGCGCAGGTCGCCCAGCACCAGCGCCGGGGCCTCGGCGAGCGGGTGGTCCGCGGGCAGGGCCATGCACAGCTGCTGCTCGCGCAGCGGGTGCCAGCCGGCGGCGCTGCCCGGCGGCGGCGGGGTGACGAGGGCCGCGTCGATGTCGCCCGCGTGCAGCCACGCGTACAGCTCGCGGGCGAAACCCTGGCGCAGGGCGAAGCGGATGCCGGGGGTGACGGCGCGGTGGTCGCGCAGCACCTCCGGCACCAGCCAGCGGCCGACGGAGTGCAGGAACCCGAGCCTGATGAGGCCGGTGTCGGGGCTGGCGAGCGCGTCGATCCTGCGGCGGCCGGCCTCCAGCTCGGCGAGCGCCCGCTCGGCGTGGCCGCGCAGCAGCTCGCCGAACCGGTTGACGGCCAGGCGGCGCCCGTGCCGGTGGAACAGCTCGACGCCCAGCTCGGCCTCCAGCCGGGCGAGCGCGCGTGACAGCGTGGACTGGTTGACGCGTTCGACGGCGGCG
Source organism: Nonomuraea pusilla (assembly GCF_900109355.1). Lineage (GTDB taxonomy): Bacteria > Actinomycetota > Actinomycetes > Streptosporangiales > Streptosporangiaceae > Nonomuraea > Nonomuraea pusilla. Next base: position 82,524 of record NZ_FOBF01000025.1, on the reverse strand, counting down.
GTGTCGCGCATGTTCTCCGTGTCGCACAGCGACAGGAACCAGCGCAGGGTCTGCTCGTCCACCCTGGGATGATGCGCGATCGGCATCAGCTTCGTCAAAAGCAGCATTTCGCGCATCAGCGGAGGCGAGGCAGGATGGGGGCCATGCCGACAGCGACCACCCCCGACGGCGTCGCCCTGTCCTACCAGGTGCGGGGCCGCGGTCACCCGCTCGTGCTGCTCGCCGGGCAGGCCAACAGCCACCACTGGTGGGACGGCGTCCTGGCCGACTTCGAGCGCGACCACCTCACCGTCACGCTCGACTGGCGCGGCACCGGCGAGAGCGGCAAACCCGACGAGCCGTACAGCACGCGGGGCTTCGCCGCGGACGTCGTGGCCGTCCTCGACGACCTCGGCGTCGAGCGGGCCGACGTGTACGGCACGTCCATGGGCGGCCGGGTCGCGCAGTGGCTGGCGGCCGACCACCCGCACCGGGTCGGCTCCCTCGTGCTCGGCTGCACCTCGCCGGGCGGGCGGCACGGCGTCGAGCGCGGCCAGGAGGTGCGCAGGGCGCTCGGCCAGAGCGACCGGGCCGCCGCCGGGCGGGCGCTGCTGGAGCTCATGTACACCCCGGCCTGGCTGGCCGCCCACCCCGGCCCGCACCGCACGGTGGGCGACCCCGGCATGCCGGCGTACGCGCGCAGGCGCCACCTGCTGGCCAGCGCCGAGCACGACGCGTGGGACGCGCTGCCCCGCATCGCCGCGCCCACGCTGGTGCTGCACGGCACCGACGACCTCATGACGCCGCCCGCGAACGCTCCGCTGCTCGCCGGGCGCATCCCGGACGCCAAGATGATCCTCATCGCCGGCGCCCGGCACGCCTACTTCGAGGAGTTCCGCGACTACGCCGGCCCGGTGGTGCTGGACTTCCTGGCCGGCCGCATGCGCTCCTGACCCCGCGCGGGGCGGCGGGCTCAGCCCTCCTGGGCCTTGGCCATCCAGTCCTCCAGGCCGGCCGCGTCGAGCGGCAGCGCGTCCGACAGCACCTCGGCGCCGTCCCCGGTGACGAGCAGGTCGTCCTCGATGCGCACGCCGATGCCGCGCAGCTCCGGCGGCACGGTGAGGTCGTGGGCGTGGAAGTACAGGCCGGGCTCGACCGTGAGCACCATGCCGGCGCCCATGACCGCGCCCTGGTAGGCGTCGGGGCTCGCCGCGGCGCAGTCGTGGACGTCCAGGCCCAGGTGGTGGCCGATGCCGCACACCAGGTAGCGGCGGTGGTGCTGGCCGGAGTCCGACAGCGCCTCGTCCACGGAGACCGGCAGCAGCCCCCAGTCGGCCAGGCCGTGCGCGATCACCTCCATCGCGGCGTGGTGGAAGCCGGTGAACGGCCGGCCGGGCGCGACGGCCGCCAGCCCCGCCCGGTGCGCCTTCTCCACCAGGTCGTGCACCTGCCGCTGGGCCGGCGAGAACCGGCCGGAGGCCGGGAAGGTGCGGGTGACGTCGGCGGTGTAGTAGCTGTTCACCTCGACGCCCATGTCGAGCAGGAGCAGCTCGTCCGGCAGGACGGGCCCGTCGCAGCGCACCCAGTGCAGCGTGGGCGCGTGCTTGCCGCTCCCGACGATCGAGGCGTAGCCGGGGCCGTTGCCGTACGCGCGGGCGTAGCGGTCGAAGGTGCCCTGCAGCCACCGCTCCCCCGGCCCCTTGACGGCGGCCGGGATCTCGCGGACGACGGCGGCGAAGCCCTCGACCGTGCGGTCCACGGCCTCGCGCAGCTGCGCCACCTCCCACTCGTCCTTGTACATGCGCAGCTCGGCCAGGGTGCGGGCGACCTCGGCGTCCTCGGTCACCTTCTCGGTGGGCTCCGCCAGGGGGCGCACGTCCACGCCGAGGGCCGCGCGCCACTCCTCCAGGCCGGGGGCCGCGCCGACCCACAGCTCGCCGTACCTGGCGTCGGTCCAGAAGGCGGGCTCGCCCGGGTAGGCGGGAGGCGGCAGGTAGAGCGTGGCGTCGGCGCCGCGCAGCACCACGACGGCGTTCTCCACCGGGCAGCCGGTCAGCCAGTAGAAGTCGCTGGACGGGCGGAAGTCGTAGGCGGTGTCGTTGCTGCGGGTCGGCGCCTGCCCGGCGGCGAGCACGACGGTCCGCCCCGGCAGGGCGGCGGCCAGTCTGGCCCGGTGGGCGGCCGCCGCCTCGGCCGCGCCGGGGACGACCGGCGGCGTCCGGTCGGGGACGCCCCAGCCGGTGTCCATGTAGGCGACGAACGCGGGGATCTCTGAGAGCTTCGGGGGCCTGCCCTCACGCATCGATGACTCCTCCTCCTCGGGCGCGAACCAGCTCGGTCAGCCGGGTGAAGACCCGGTCGTCGCCGATGCCGTCGTGCTCGTACTCGTTGGTGACCCAGGTCTGGACGTTGCCGACGCGGGACGCGGTGTCCAGCTGCAGCCCCGCGTCCACGTACATGTCGTCGTGGTAGACGGCGGCCGCGACCGGGACCTCGTTGGCCGCCAGCCGGTCGAGGTCGTACAGGCCCGGCCACTCCTCGCGGGTGGCCAGCAGCTCGACGGCGCCGCGGAACGGGCGAAGCTCCGCGATCTCCTCGAACATCCAGGGATACATCATCTCGCCCGTGAACAGCAGGGGCCTCGCGCCCTCCGCGAACTGCGGGTGCCTGGCCCGTTCGGCCTGCGCCGCCCACGCGGAGGCGCCGCGGCCGTGACCGTAGATGCTCTCCTGCAGGACCGCGAACAGCGGGTTGTCGGCGTACGAGCTGCGCGCGAGCACCTGGTGCAGGAACGTCGCCGACAGCCCGCCGTCGCCGGCGAACGCCTCGTCGAGCAGCCAGTGCATGCGTTCGAAGCCGGGCTTCATGCCGAAGTCGATGCCTAGGGTCTGCAGCCGTCTGACCGTGAGCACGTCGCCGTCGGGCAGCAGCACGTCCCCCTCGGCCAGCCGGTCGGCGATGCGGGCGACGTGGTCGGCCTGGTGCGGGTAGCGCCGGTAGAACTCCCTGTTCTTCGCCTCGACCCTCGGGTACGTGCGCCGGTAGACCTCGGCCGCCGACGGGTCGAGGCCGGGCAGGCCACCGGCGACGTAGCAGGCGCTGAGGCCCTCGGGCGCGGTGGACAGGTACGTGAGCGTGAGGAAGCCGCCGTACGACTGGCCGAGCGTGGACCAGCGCCCGCCGCCGAAGACGGTCTTCCGCAGGTGCTCGTGGTCGGCGACGATCGAGTCGGCGCGGAAGCAGGCGAGGAAGCGGGCGGCCTCGCGGTCGGTGGCGAACGCGCGCATCCTGCGGCCGTCCACCCGGCTGCTGCGGCCGGTGCCGCGCTGGTCCACCAGGATCACCCGGTGGTCGCGCAGCGCCACGCCGAGCCAGCCGTCCCTGCCGAGGGGCCGCGGCCCCTTCCCGCCGGGGCCGCCCTGCAGGTAGACCAGGCGGGGCAGGTCCTCGCGGTCGCGCACCGGGTCGGCGATCTCCCTGGCGAACACCTGGATGGCGCCGCGGTCCGGGTCGGACCAGTCGAGCGGCACGTCCACGACGTGGTCGCGCACCCGCATGCCGGGGATGGTGTAGGTCGCGGTGACGGTCATCCCGCCGCTCTCCTCCTTCTGTCCCATTCGGGGTTGATGCGGGGGATCGCGGCGAGCAGGGTCCGCGTGTACGGGTCGCGCGGGTCGTCGAAGACCTCGGCGCACGGTCCCTGCTCGACGATCCGCCCCTTGCACATGACGGCGACGCGCTGCGCGATCTGGCGTACCACGGCCAGGTCGTGCGCGATGAAGACGTAGCTGAAACCGCTCTCCCGCTGCAGCCGCCGCAGCAGGTCGATGACCTGGGCCTGCACCGAGACGTCCAGGGCGGAGACCGCCTCGTCGCAGATGACCAGCCTGGGATCGACGGCGAGCGCGCGGGCGATGCCGATGCGCTGCGCCTGGCCCCCGGAGAACTGCTTGGGGTAGCGGTGCGCGTGGTCGGGGTTGAGCCCGACCCGTTCCATCAGCTCCCGCGTGTAGGCGCGGCGGCCGCCCTTGGGGGCGATGCCCTGGTAGTCGAGCGGCGCCATGAGGATGCGCTCGACGGTGTGCCGGGGGTTGAGCGAGGAGAACGGGTCCTGGAAGACGACCTGGACGTTGGAGCGGTAGGCGGCCAGGCGGGCGCCGGAGGCGTGGGTGATGTCCTCGCCCTCGAACTCCAGCAGCCCCGACGTGGGCTCCATGAGCCTGGCGACGATGCGGGCCGTGGTGGACTTGCCGCAGCCGGACTCCCCCACGACGGCGAGCGTCTCGCCGAGGCGCACGTCGAAGCTGACGCCGTCGACGGCGGTGAACTCGTTCCTGCGCCCGTAGGGGCCGCGCGAGGTGAACCGCTTGGTCAGGTCGCGGGCGCTGAGCAGCACGTCACTCACGATGTCACCTCGTCGGCGGGGAGCTCGTCGTCGATGCGCGGGATGCTCTCCAGCAGCATCCGCGTGTACGCGTGCCGGGGCTCGGCGAAGACCTGCTCCGCGGTGCCGTACTCGACCTGCTCGCCGCGGCGCATGACGAGCACGCGCGTGGCGATCGAGCTGATGACGGCCAGGTCGTGGGTGACGAACACCATGCCGGTGCCGGTCTCGCGCTGCAGGTCGGCGAGCAGGCGCAGGATCTGCGCCTGGACGGTGACGTCCAGCGCGGTGGTCGGCTCGTCGGCGATGAGCAGCTTGGGCGAGCAGACCAGCGCCATCGCGATCATGACGCGCTGCCGCTGGCCGCCGGAGAACTGGTGCGGGTAGTGGCCGGCGCGCCGCTCGGGCTCGGGGATGCCGACCTGGGCGAGCGCCTCGACGGCGACCTTCCTGGCCTCCTGCCGGCCGCAGCGCCGGTGCGCGCGGTACATCTCCTCGATCTGCAGGCCCACGGTGTAGTACGGGTTCAGCGACGACAGGGGGTCCTGGAAGATCATCGACGCCTGCTCGCCCCGGACGCGGCGCATCTCGCCCTCGCCGCGGCCGAGCAGTTCGACGCCGTCCAGCCGGATGCTGCCCCTGGTCACGGCGCCGCGCGGCAGCAGGCCCATGACGGCCAGGCTCGTCATCGACTTGCCCGACCCGGACTCGCCGACGATGCCGACGGTCTCGTTCCTGCCGACGGTGAACGACACGTCCTTGACCACGTCCACGGGGCCGCGGCCCGTGGGAAAGGTGATCGTGAGATCCTCGACGGCGAGCAGCTCACTCATCGCACCCTCACTCTCGGGTCGAGGCCGGTGTAGACGAGGTCCACCACGACGTTGCCGACCACCACGAAGAACGCGGCGAGCAGGGTGACCGCCATGATCACCGGCTGGTCGTTCTTGGCGATCGAGTCGGCGGCCATCTTGCCGACGCCGTTCAGGCCGAAGACGGTCTCGGTGATGAGCGCGCCGCCGAGCAGGGCGGCGAAGTCCATGCCGAAGATCGTGGTGATCGGCGTGAGCGCGGGCCGCAGCGCGTGCCTGCGCAGCAGCAGCGCCGGGCGCAGGCCCTTGGAGCGGGCGGTGCGCATGAAGTTCTCGGCCAGCGTGTCGATGACGTTCGCCCTGGTCAGCCTGGCGTAGAGGCAGGCGTAGCCGGTGGCGAGGACGATCCACGGCATCAGGTACGACTGGAACCAGGCGACCGGGTCGTCGGAGAACGGCACGGCCGCGGGGAACGGCAGCACCTGGAGCCTGACGACGAGGACGTACTGCAGCGCCAGCGCGAGCACGTAGTTGGGGATGCTGGAGCCGCCGAGGGCGAGGCCCATCGCGGTCCTGTCCCACCAGGTGCCCTCCTTGACCGCGCTGAGCAGCCCGGCGGCGATGCCGACGATCAGCCACAGCACGGCGGCGCCGACGGCGACGGTGACGCTGACGGGCAGCCGGTCGAGGATCATCTCCCACACCGACTGGCTGGTCTGGAAGGAGTAGCCGAAGCACGGCGCGGAGCAGTGCACGAGGTTGGCGCCCGAGCCGTAGTCGCGGCCGGCGAACAGGCCGCTCAGGAAGTTCCAGAACTGCTCGGTGAGGGGCTGGTCGAGCCCGAGCACCGAGCGGATCTGCGCCACCCGGTCAGGGGTGCAGGTCTTGCCGCAGATCATCAGCGCCGGGTCCGGCGACAGCTTGAAGAAGATGAGGTAGGTGAACAGGCAGATCAGGAACAGGATCACGACGAGGCCGGCGATCCGCCCGGCCAGGTAACGGGCCATCAGGACGCCTCCCCCGCGTCGGTGGCGGCCCGGATGCGGTCTCCGAGCACGGTGAGCGACAGCACGGTGAGGAACAGGAAGAGGCCGGGGACGGCGAAGTACATCGGGTCCACGGCGTACCAGCCGACCGAGCTGGAGATCATCTGCCCCCAGGAGGGCGTGGGCGGGGTGACGCCGACGCCGAGGAACGACAGGCCGGCCTCGGTGCCGATGTAGCCGGGCACCGCGAGCGTCGTCATGACGATGAGGGAGCTGCGCAGGTTCGGCAGGATCTCCTTGAACACGAGCGCGCGCGTGGATGCGCCCGAGGCGCGGGCGGCCTCCACGAACTCCCTGTTGACCAGCGTGAGCGTCTGGCCGCGCACCACGCGGGCGAGGTACGGCCAGCCGAACCCGCTGATCACCACGACCAGCAGCACCGACCGGTTCCCCGCGGGCAGCGACGACAGGATGGCGATCATGAAGATCAGCGCGGGGAAGGCCATGAGGAAGTCCATGACGCGGGAGATGACCTGGTCGATCCAGCCGCCGTAGAAGCCGGCGAGCATGCCGAACACCACGCCGAGCAGCGTGGTCAGCACGGTCGCCGACGCGGCGATGAGGAACGACACGCGGGCGCCGTAGGCGATGCGGGCCAGGACGTCGCGGCCGTTCTGCGGCTCGACGCCGAGCAGGTGCTCGGCGCTGATCCCGCCGAACGACCCGCGGGGCAGGCCGCCGAGGTTGGTGTCGATGGCCGTCGGGTCGAACTCGTTCGGCCCGTGGCCGGTCACGGCGCTGATCAGCGGGGCGCAGATCGCCATGAGGACGACCAGGGCGAGGAACGCCATGCCGGCGACGGCGCCCCGGTCGCGCAGCAGGGCGCGCGCGATCCGGCGCCCCTCGGTGGCGGGCGCGGTTCCCGCGCCCGCCTCGGGGCCTGCCGTCGCGTCACGCGAGGGTGCGGCGGTGGTCATGCGCGCCTACTTGCTCGCGTCCTTGAGCCCGACGGAGACCAGGTCGATGCCGCCGGAGTAGGAGTCGTTCAGGTACGCGCCCGCGATGTTCTCGCCGACGACCGTCACGTTCTTCTCGTACAGCAGGGGCACGATGGGCGCCTTCTCCATGATCTGCTTGTCCAGCTCGCCGTAGGCGGCGTTGGCGGCGGCGACGTCGGTCATCGCGGCGATCTCGTCGATGCGCTCGTTGATGGCCTTGTCGTTGATCTGCGCGAGGTTGGAGTTGCCCTTCTCGAAGATGTTGCGCCCGTCGAACAGCGGCGGCAGGAACGTCGCGCCGGACGACCAGTCGGGGCACCAGCCGGTGAGCGCGGCGTCGTGCTGGCGGGCCGGGGTGCCGATCACCTCGTAGAAGGTGGAGGTGTCGATGTTGTTGATCTTGACGTTGACGCCGAGCGGCTTCAGCGACTCCTGGATGGCGACGGCCATGCCCTGCTGGCGGGCCACCGGGCGCACGTCCAGGGTCAGGTCGAAGCCGCCGGACAGGCCGGCCTCGGCGAGCAGCTGCTTGGCCTTGGCCTGGTCGAACGGGTAGGCCTCGTAGTCGGCGCGGCCGACGATGGTCGGCGGCTGGATCGCGGTCGCCTTGGTCGCGAGGACGGCGCCGCCGTCGCCGGCCACGACGCTGTCCTTGTCGACGGCGTAGTTGACGGCCTGGCGCACGCGGACGTCGTCGAGCGGCTTCTTGGTGGTGTTCAGGCTCATGTACGTGGTGCAGCCCATGTAGGTGGACAGCGTCCTGTCCTTGTACTGGGGAGCCTGGATGCGGGCCACGGTCGCGGGCTGGATGGCGCCGGCGATGGCGTTCTTGTCCGCGCCCTGCCCGGCGAGCATGCGCTCGTCGATGGTGGCGCCGTCGAGGCCGAAGGTGAACTCGAACGAGTCCGGCTTGGCGGCGCGCACGGTGTCGGACGACGCCTTCCAGTGCGGGTTGCGCACCAGCTTGAGCTTCGTGCCGCGCTGGTAGCTCTCCACCTTGTACGGGCCGGAGGCGATCGGCTTGGTGTCGAACGCGGCGGCGGCGCCGGTGCCCTTGGGGAACGGCACGAAGTTGGGCTGGGCGAGCGCGCTCGCGAAGTCGGCGAACGGCTTCTTCAGGTGGAAGACGATCGTCTTGGCGTCGGGGGTCTCGATGGTGTCGAGGTCGCCGGAGACGTACGGGCCCTTGTAGTCCTTCGGCGCGTCGATGAGCAGCTTGGCGTACGGGGAGCCGATGCCGGCCTCCGGGTCCCAGGCCCGCTCGACGCCGAACTTCATCGCCTCGCTGGTGATGGGTGTGCCGTCCTCGAAGAGGATGTCGTCCTTGAGGGTGAACGTCCAGGTCTTGTTGTCGTCGGACGGGGTGCCGGTGCTGGTGGCCAGGTCCGGGACGATCTTCGTGCCCTCGGCGCCCTTGCCCGCCCCGAACGTCGTCAGGCCGCGGTAGATGAGCCGGTAGAAGTTGTTGACGCCGCCGTCCCAGCCCCGGACCGGGTCCAGGTGGGAGTAGTCCGCCGTGAGCAGGACGTGGACGGTCCCGCCGGCGGCCCCGGCCGCCGAGCCGGTCCCGGAGCCGGAGGCGGACGTGCCGCCCCCTCCGCCGCCGCAGGCGGCGAGCCCGAGCGTGGTGAGCATGGCGACGCTCGCGAAAGCGGCCGATCTCCTCATTTCGCCTTCTTTCCTGTGTTCGTTTGCTGATCCGGGATCCGGGTCACCGGGCCCTGACCCACACGCGCATGGCCTCCGGCCTGCGGTTGCCCCACAGGAAGTAGGGGACGAGGGTCACGGGGGCGGCTCCGGCCGGGGCGGCAGGGGGTTCGGCGGTGAGCTCGGGGTAGAGCTCCGCCGACGAGGGGGGCGCGACCTCCGCTTCGAGGCGGAGCACGACCGCGCCGGGCAGGTCGGGGGACGCCATGCTGTGAGCGTTAACAATCGCAGTCGAGGAGAGGACGAGGTCGTCCACCGGAGCCGCGGCGTCCTGCTGCTCGACGCAGTAGACGAGCGGGCCGCGGGCGACCGCCGCCGCGCCGCGCGTCGCGTCCAGGTACGGGTGCGAGCCGTGGGCGCGCACCGGCATCGGCAGGCGCAGCACCACGCTGTCGCCCGGCGACCACACCCGCTCGGCCGTCGCCCAGCCGTCCACGGCCGCGACCGGCTCGCCGTCCAGGGTGGCGCCGCGCGCCCACGCCGGCACGCGCAGCCTCAGCGCGTACGGGCGGTCAGGAGCGCGCTCCACCGTCACCCGCACCTCGCCGTCCCACGGGTAGGACGTCTCCACCGACACCGCGAACGCGTCCGTCTCCACGCGGCCCTCGGCGTACAGGGCGAGGTGGAGCGCGTCGCCCCGCTCGGCGGCCAGGTAGTCGCCGAGCTGCGCCATCCAGCGCACGATGTTCGGCGGGCAGCACGGGCAGCCGAACCAGGCGCGGCGCAGCGGCTCGCCGCCGGTCTCCGCGCCGCTGCGCTGCTCGTGGTCCGGACGGCGCTGCAGCGGGTTGTCGTAGAAGAACGCCCTGCCGTCGGCCGACAGGCCCACCGCGTACGCGTTGAACAGCACCCGCTCGAACACGTCGAGGTAGCGGGCCGCGCCCGTGGCCAGGAACATCCGCCAGCCCCACTGCATGACGGCGATCGCGGCGCAGGTCTCGCTGTAGGAGCGCTCGGAGGGCAGCTCGTACCTGTCGCCGACGGCCTCGTCGGAGTGGCGGCTGCCCAGGCCGCCGGTGAGGTAGAGCTTGGTGGCGGCCATGTCGTCCCACAGCCGCTCCAGCGCGGCGAGCAGCCCGGCGTCGCCGGTCTCCAGTGCGACGTCCGCCGCCCCCGCCGCCAGGTAGGCCATGCGCACGGCGTGACCCGTCACCGACGGCATCTCGCGGATCGGCGCGTGGTCCTGGAAGTAGTCGGGCGGGAAGATGCTGTGCTTGAGCGTGCCCCTGCCGCGCCGGTCCACGAACAGCCCGGCCTGGGTCAGGTAGGCCGCCTCACCGGTCTCCCTGTACAGCTCGACCAGGGCCATCTCGACCTCGGGGTGTCCGCAGACGGCCTCCTCGCGGCCCTCGCCGTACCGCTCGACCACCAGGTCGGCGAACCTGGCCGCCACCTTGAGCAGCCGGTCGTCGCCCATCCGCCGGTTGGCGGCCACGGCGGCCTGGACGAGGTGCCCGAGGTTGTACATCTCGTGGCCCCAGGCCAGGTCCTCCCACGGCTTCCTGGCCGCGGCCGGGTCCTGGAAGAAGGAGTTCAGGTAGCCGTCATCGGCCTGGACCCGCTCCAGCAGGCCCACCACCTCGTCGAAGAACTCCCGCACGTCCTCGCCCGCGCGGCCCGCGCCGATCTCGTACGCCAGGCCCTCCAGGGTCTTGTACAGGTCGGTGTCGAGGAACGGGTAGCGCCCGCGGTACGGCGCGGGGTCGTCCGACAGCAGCCGGCTCAGGTTCTCGACGTTGCCCGCGGCGCGCAGCTGCTCGATGGTGTGCGGGATGGTGGCCCGCAGGTTGCGCTCCTGCCACTCCTTGAGCAGGCCGCCGGTGATGCGGGCTCCAGGAACCGGCGTGACGGCCCCCGCCTCGGTCCGTACGGCGCCGGCACGCGCCTCCGCACCCGGCTTGAGCTGCCCAGACGTCATCAAACCTCCCAGTACTGTGTGGCATTGCACTGAACCTTAGGCCCGGGGAAGTGCGGCTGCCAAGTGGGGGAGGCTGGAAAATTCCGGTCGTCCACCCCACATCGGGGAGGTGACGAAGGGGTTGACAGGGTGTCGAGCGCCACACCGTCACCCCACCTGACCTGCGCTCTCACCGGGATGGACGCTCGGGACGCCCGCCGGAACAGGCCGGCCAGGACGCGGTGCGACATGACCGGTCCCGCCGGGGCCGGCACCGGCCGGATCGGCACGCCGCCGGCCGGGGCCGGCCGTCGAGGCCATGGGTGCGGGCCGGATGCCGTGCTCCACCGACCGCCCGCTCACCCACGGCTTCCGCCCCGGCGGCTCCCCCCCTGCCGGCGGGCGCCTGCTCCTTACGGAGGACGCGCCCGTCACCGGGCCGGTCGCCCGCCAGGCGGTTACCGGGCGGCCTGCGCGGCGACGCGTTCGATGGCCTGCACGGCGACCTCGGGCTGGTCGACGTAGATGTAGTGCTCGCTCTTGGCGGCCGTGCTCAGCTTGCTGCGGCTGGACAGCGCGAGCCACCTGCGCTGTCCCGCGGCCCACGCCTTCTCCAGGCGCGGCCCGTACTCGGGGAGGGCCTCAAGATACGGCTTCCCGTGCTGGATCACCTCCACCGGGATGTCCCCGGCTGAGCGGACCTCGCCGTCGGTGATGACGAGCTTCTCCGGGTTCTGGCCCTGGAAGACCGCGAGGTTCTGCGCGCGCAGCTCGGCCGCCGGGCCCTTGGCGGACTCCGGGATCGACTCGCTGATGTCGGCCAGCATCGTGGGCGGCGTGGCGTCCATCAGGACCAGCCCCTTGACGCGGTCCTGGTGGTCGGGGGCGTACCTGGCGGCGATCAGCCCGCCCAGCGAGTGGCCGGCCAGGACGACCGGGGCGTCACCGGCCACCCGGTCGAGCACCCCGGTCAGGATCTTCCCGGTGCTGGAGAAGTCCTGAGGCCCGTCCGGCTGGTCGCTCGCGCCCGCGCCGAGCCGGTCGTAGGAGCAGACCCGGTTCTGCTTGCTCAGCGTCTTCTGGACGGCGGCCAGCTTGTCCAGCCCGTCGCCTGCCCCGTGCATCAGGACGATGACCGGCCTGCCCTTCCCCGGGTCGCCCGAACAGGACACGTTCACCGACCGGCCCGCGACATCGATCTTCTCGGTGCCGGAGATCGGGGCGGCAGCGGCGGTCCGCGTGGCGGGGGCCAGGGGATCCCAGTTCTCCATCGCGTCGCCGTCGCAGCCGGCGACCCCCGCCCCGACCACGGTGCAGCACAGCGCGGCGACGACGGATGTCTTGATCCTGCGGAGCATGAGGTCCTCCAGTGAGGGGGTCGACGCCGGCGTGACGAGCGCGGCGGGAAGGCGGACGGAGCGTCCGTGGCTGCGTCGTAACGCTACGGATCCGGCCGCCGAAGATCGTCCCCGCGCGGTGGACATTCGCCGGTAGCTCGCGCGGGGGACACGTCCGGCCTCCCGGGGGATGGCCGCGCCCGCCGCGCGCCGTCGTGGGATCCGGACGCCGCCGCGGAGGCACGCCCCGGCTGCGGCGGCGAACCGCGTCTGTCCCCCGTACGAGCTACCGGCGAATGTCCACCGGGCGGGGACGATTCCAGACCGCCGGATCCCTAGCGTTTCCGGCGTAGCGGCGGCGCCCCGCCGCGAAGCCCCCCACCCAAGGAGTCGTCATGCGGTTGTTGAAACAGCTCGTGCCCGTCGCGCTGGTCGCCTTCGTCGGCGGCGCGATCGTGGGCGCGGTGCAGGGGAACGCGGTTCTCACCCTGGTGCTCGGCGTCGCGACGGCCGTGCTCGCGGTGTTCGTGTACGCCTGGGCGGTGCGGTGGTCCGAGGGCCGCGCGCCGGTGGAGGTGGCCGGGAAGGGGGCCTTCGCGGCCGCCTTCCGGGGGCTGCTGATCGGTGCCGGGATGTTCGCGGCCGTCATCGCGAACATCGCCTTCCTCGGGTACTACCGGGTCGACGGCCTCGGCTCGGTGACGGGCGCGGTCGGGCTGCTCGGCTTCATGGCCGCCGCCGCGGTGACGGAGGAGCTGCTGTTCCGCGGCATCCTGTTCCGGATCGTCGAGGGATGGATCGGCACCTGGCTGTCGCTGACGCTGACCGGCCTGGTGTTCGGCCTGATGCACCTGACGAACCCGCACGCCGACCTGTGGGGCGCGATCGCCATCGCGATCGAGGCGGGGGGCATGCTCGCCGCCGCCTACGCCGCCACCCGCACCCTGTGGGTGCCGATCGGCCTGCACTTCGGCTGGAACTTCGCGGCGGCCGGGATCTTCAGCACCGAGGTCTCGGGCAACGGCGCCACACAGGGGCTGCTGCAGGGCGTGACGTCGGGGCCCGCCCTGCTCACGGGCGGCGGGTTCGGGCCGGAGGCGAGCCCGTACGCGGTGGTGTTCGGCCTGGTGCTGACGGTCGTGTTCATGTGGCTGGCCCGCCGGCGTGGCAACGTGGTCCCGCTCCGCCGCCGCGCCGGCGCTACGCTCGCCCGATGATCGATCTGCGGCGGGCCACGGAGCGGTGGCGGCGGTGCGACGTCGTGGCCCGGGATCTCCCGTTCGGGCTGCTGCTGGCCGTCCTGTCGCTTCTGCCGGCGCTGCACGGCAAGGGGACGCAGGTCGGCGACCTGCCGGTCCGCCCCTTCGACGCGCCGGCGCTCGTGGTGATCGCCCTGGAGTGCCTTCCGCTCGCCGTGCGCCGCCGGTGGCCGGTCGTGTGCCTGGTTCTGGTGTCGCTCGGCTTCGCCCTCGACCAGCTCTACGGCTACCACGTGCTGGCGAGCAACGCGCTGCCCATCGCGCTCATCAGCGCCGGCGCCCACCTGGAGCGCCACCGGCGCGTCACCGTGCTGCTCCTCTCGCTGGCGTACGTGCCGCTGGCGGTCGCGCTCGGGCGGATCGGCGCGACCGAGAAGCCGGAAGGGTACGTGGTGTTCTACCTGGCCCTGGCCCTCGCGTGGGGCATCGGGGCCTGGCTGCGCTCCACCCGCGCCGCCGAGGCGGACCGCCGCCGCCACGTCGCCGAGGCCACCCGCGCCGCCGAACGCACCCGGATCGCCCGCGAGCTCCACGACGTCGTGACCCACCACGTGACGGCGATGGTCGTGCAGGCCGAGGCCGCGCGTTACCTGACCGCCGCCCCCGACCGCCTCGACGCGACGCTGAGCGCCGTCACCGACACCGGCCGGAGGGCCATCGCCGACCTGCGGCACATGCTCGACCTGCTCAAAGCCGATCACGACACCGACGCCGGCATGCCCTCCGCCGGCGAGCTCCACACCCTCGTGGAGCAGACCCGCCGGGCCGGGCAGCCGGTGGAGTTCACCGAGGAGGGCGTGCCCGCGGAATCGGCGGGCAGCGCCGAGTTCGTGACCTATAGGGTCGTCCAGGAGGCCCTGACGAACGCGCTCAAGCACGCCCACGGCAGCCCCACCGTGGTCCACGTGCGCTACGGCGAGAAGGAGATCAGCGTGGCGGTCAGCACCGACGGTTCCGGCTCCCGGGCCACCGCCTCTCCCGGCGGGAGCGGGCACGGCCTCGCCGGGCTCCGCGAGCGGGTCGAAGCCCTGGGCGGCGAGTTCATCGCCGACCGGCAGGCGGGCGGCGGCTTCGTCGTGCGGGCCCGCATCCCCGCCGGGAGCCCGTCGTGAGCGCGCCGATCCGGGTCCTGGTCTGCGACGACCAGGCGCTGATCCGCACCGGCTTCGCGACGATCATCGACGCGCAGCCCGACCTGGAGGTGGTGGGCGAGTGCGGCGACGGCCGCGCCGCGGTCGACCTCGCCCGCCGGCTGAACCCCGACATCGTGGTGATGGACGTGCGCATGCCGGTGCTCGACGGCATCGAGGCGACCCGCCGGCTGGCCGGCGCCGGGGTGCCGGACCCCGTCAAGGTGCTGGTGGTGACGACGTTCAACCTGGACGAGTACGTCTACGAGGCGCTGCGGGCGGGGGCGAGCGGGTTCCTGCTGAAGGACGCCCCGCCGGCGCAGCTCCTGCACGGCATCCGCACCGTCGCCACCGGCGCCGCGCTGCTGGCCCCCGAGGTGACGCGGCAGCTCGTCGGCCGGTACGCGGCCCGGATCCGCCCCGCCCAGGACACGCCGGACGACACCGCGCTGACGCCGCGCGAGCTGGAGGTGCTGCGCCTCATCGCCGACGGCCTGTCCAACAGCGAGATCGCCGCCACCCTGGTGATCAGCCAGGAGACCGTCAAGACGTACGTGTCGCGCATCCTCACCAAGCTCGACCTGCGTGACCGCGTGCAGGCGGTGGTCTACGCCTACCGCAGGGGCCTGGTGACCTGAGCGGCACCTCGTCCTCCACTCGCCCGGCCAGTTCGGTGACGCGGCGCGGCGGTCGCGGAGGATGCCGAGCACCCGTAGCTGGGCGAGCGACAGGTCGTGCTCGCCGCCGACGCGGGTCAGCACGCCTGTCACCCCGAAGGCGGCTCCCTGGGAAGCGCCGGCGGGTCCGTCCGGGAACGGGAACCGGACATCGCCCACGCCGGCTGACGGGAGCCCGGGTCCGGCCGGCGCGCACCCCGTCGGCGAGGCGCCGGGATCACGAGCGGGCGGGTGGGCCGCGTGGTGGTCGTCAGGTGCCGAGCGACATGTACAGGCGGGTGCCCTGCGGCCGGAAGCCGACGCGCTCGTAGACGCGCCGCGACCCCTCGCCGCCGTACTCCAGCCAGACCGTCGCCGCCCCCTGGGCGAGCATCGCCTCGGTCAGCGCGGCGGTGACCGCCGCGGCGATGCCGCGGCCGCGGAAGGCGGGACGGGTGCCGACGCCCGCCAGCTCGGCGGTGCCAGCGGCCGGCGCGGAGCAGGACGCCCCGCCGGCGCAGCCGCCGTCGGGCGCGCGGACGAACCGCACGGCCCCGCCGCCCTCCTGGACGCGCCGCAGCCGCGCCGCGCCCTCCGGCGACGAGGCGAACACCCCGCCGAACGCCTCCGCCAGGGCGGCGTCGATCGCGGTGTAGTCGTCGTCGGTGGACGGCGTCTCCACGAGCAGCCCCGGCGAGGCGGGCCGCGCGAGCGTGCCGGCGTCGCAGACGAGGTACTCGTGCACCTCCTCCACGGTGAACCCGGCCTCGCGCAGCGCGGGTTCCACGGCGGGCGCCGCGTCGGGCGCGAACTCCAGGCGCGGCTTCAGGCCGCGCTCACGGAACGCCGCGACCAGCGCGGCGACGTCCGACGCCCCCGGCGTGGCTCCGGGCAGCGGCGTGGCGTAGTTGACGTACGGGCTGGTGGTGCCGGGGTCGAACCCCGCGACGAAGCCCCCGGTCTCGACGACCACGGGACGGCGGCGCAGGTTGGACACGGCGAAAGTCTGGACATCGATGCCCATGATTGGTGATGACCTCACGTATGACGACGGATGGATGCGCTCAGGCGTGCGAGGCCTGGCGCGGAACCGGAGAACGTGGGGCCGCCGCGAGACGGGGCTCGGCAGGCTGGCGCCGGGACCGCGGAGCGCGGACCGGTCAGTGCCGGCGGCGGCCGCTGAGGGACGCCGAGATCATGGGCTTCAGTCCTTCGAAAGGTGATGTCACTGCGAGAGCGGTCATACCCTGCCACGCCGTACGTGATCGCGCAACCGCGGCGGGTGGACTTCCAGGAGACGCACGGAGCGCCGCGGACGGCGCTCCCCAGGGCGGCCCCGGCGTCCGACGGCTCAGCCCGTCACGTCGCCCTGGAGGGCGGCCAGGGTGAGGACGGCGCCCCCGACGCCCCAGCCGCCGTCGGTCACCTCCTCCACGAGCACCACCGTCGTGGCCCGCGCCCGCTCGCCGTAGACCTCGGCGTACAGGTCGGTGGTGCGGGCGACGATGAGCCGCTTCTGCTCGGCGGTGAGGGTGCCGGCGGGGACCTTGAAGTTGGCGAACGGCATGATGATCCTTCTCAGCGTGGTCGGGTCGTGGTGAGCGGGCGCTTTCCGCGCCCGAGCGGCGCGGGCCGGAGGCGTCAGACGATCGCGCCGTTCGCCCGGACGACCTGCCCGTTGACCCAGTGGCCCGCCGGGGAGGCGAGGAAGGCGACCACCTCGGCGATGTCGGCCGGGGTGCCGATGCGCTCCAGCGGCGACTGGGCGGCCAGCCGGGCGACCGCATCCTCGTCCTTGCCGTCGAGGAACAGGTCGGTCGCGGTGGGGCCGGGGGCCACGGCGTTGACGGTCACGTCCCGGCCGCGCAACTCCCTGGCGAGGATCATGGTGAGCGCCTCCACGGCTCCCTTGCTGGCGCTGTAGGCCCCGTACGTGGGGACGGCCAGGCCCACCACCGACGTGGAGAAGGTGATGAGCGCGCCGCCCCCGCGCAGGTGGCGGGCGGCCTGCTGGGCCACCACGAAGGTGCCGCGGATGTTGGTGCGGTGCAGGGCGTCCAGCTCGGCCAGGTCCAGGTCGGCGACGGCCGACAGCGCGATGCGGCCGGCGGCGTGGACGACGACGTCCACGCCGCCGAACTCGGACCGCGCCGTCTCGAACATGGCGGCGACGGCGTGCTCGTCGGCGACGTCGGCGCGCACGGCGAGCGCGCGGCCCCCGGCGGCGGCGATCTCCTTGACGGCGCCGTCGGCGGCGTCGCGGTCGCCCGCGTAGCCGACGACCACGGCGTGGCCGTCGGCGGCCAGACGGCGGGCGCTCTCGCGGCCGATGCCGCGAGAGCCGCCGGTGACGATCGCCACCCGCCCGGTTCCCGCCTGTGCTCCTGACACGGACATGAGTGCTCCTCTGCTTGACGGTTGCTCGGCGGTTGCTCGCCGTGCGGTGCGGGACACCGCGGCCCGCGTCCCGGGTGCTCCCCGGTGTCCGGTGTCCACCTTCGGTCCGCCCGGCGAGCTCAGCCAGGGCTGAGCTCACCCTGGGGTCGGCGTCCCCTGGTTGCGCCCGAGCCGGGGGACGACAATGGAGGGGTGAACCTCACCGAACTGGCGGCGTTCCTCAAGTCCCGTCGCGACCGCGTCCGGCCGGCCGACGTCGGCCTGCGGCCGGGCAGCCGCCGCCGCGTCCCCGGGCTGCGCCGCGAGGAGGTGGCGCAGCTCGCCGGGCTGTCGGCCGACTACTACACCGAGATCGAGCGGGGGCGCGGCGCTCAGCCGTCGGCGCAGACCCTGGCGGCGCTCGCCCGCGCGCTGCGCCTCGACCGGGACGAACGCGACCACCTGTTCCACCTCGCCGACCGGCCGGTGCCGCCGTCGGCGCGCGGTCCTGAGACGCACGTCCAGCCCGCCCTGCTGGCCCTGCTCGACCGCCTGACGACGACCCCGGCGCTGGTCATCACGGACCTGCACGAGACCGTGACCCAGAACGCGCTCGCCACGGCGCTGCTCGGCGAGCCGCCGCGGCTGCGCGGGCCGGAGGCGAGCCTCGTCCACCGCTGGTTCACCGACCCGGCCGCCCGTGCCATCTACCCGGCCGAGGACCATCCGTACCATTCGCAGCGGTTCGTGGCGGACCTGCGCGCGGTGGCCGCCCGCCGCGGCGACGACCCGGGGGTGGCCCGCATGGTGGCCGCGCTGCGGCGGCGCAGCCCCGAGTTCGCGGCGCTGTGGGAGACGGGCGACGTGGCGCTGCGCCGCTCCGACCGCAAGCGGATCGTCCACCCGTCGCTCGGCGTGGTCGAACTGGACTGCCACAACATGTTCAGCGAGGACGGCCGCCAGCGGCTGCTGTTCTTCACCGCCCCGCCGGGCAGCGCGGCGGCCGGCCAGCTGGAACTCCTGTCCGTGGTCGGCACCCAGGACCTGTCCCCCACGCCCCGTCCCGCCCCGGCCCGCGCCCCGCGCCGGCCAGGCGTTTCCTGAGCGTTCCCGCGGCGGATCAGGCCGCCCTGGCGAGGAAGGCGGCGACGGCGGCGTGCGCCCGGGCCGTCTCGTCCCAGCGGCCGTAGAAGAAGGGCATGGCGGCGTCCCGGTCGTCGTCGGACTCCGAGCCCGCCCAGACGGCCCGCAGCGCCTCGAACGCCTCCGGGAACCAGGGTTCGGCGGCGCGCAGGCCGGCGGCTCCCCCTCCCCCGTCACCTGGTAGGCGAGCGCGGTCCCGTCGGGCGCGGAGAAGATCGGCACGCCGCCATCCCGACGCCCCGCCCCCGCCCACGGCGACCGGCCCGCGAGGGCCGCGCGAACCGGGACGGCGGCCGGGCGCGATAGACGGGGTGTGAGACTGTTCCCGTCCTGGCGGCGCGAGCCGCCCGAGGTGGGCGACCACAGCACGGACGCCGAGCTGGTGGCCGCCGTGGCCGCCCGCAGCACGACCGCGCTGCGCCTGCTGCACCGCCGCCACGCCCCGTGGCTGCGCGCCAGGCTGACCCGCCGCTGCGCCGACCCCGACGCCGTGGACGACGCCCTCCAGGAGACGTTCCTCGCCGTGTGGCGGTCGGCGAGCCGGTTCGCGGGCGGCGACCCGGCCGCCTGGCTGTGGACGATCGCCGTCCGCCGGCTCGTCTCGGTGCTGCGGGGGCGCGGCTCGCGCTGGATCGGCGGCGGCGCGGAGCCCGGCGAGGGTTCGCCCGTCGCGTCGGCGGAGGACGTCGTGCTGCTCGGGGTCGAGCACGGCGACCTGGGCGCGGCGCTGCGCAGGCTCTCGCCGGAGCTGCGGGCCGTCATCCAGGCGACCGTCCTGGACGGGCTCACCACCAGGGAGGCCGCCCGCCTCCTCGGCATCCCGGAAGGCACGGTCAAGACCCGCGCGATGCGGGCCAGGGCCAGGCTGCGCGAGGAGCTCTCATGACCTGGCACGTATCGGACGATCTGCGCGAAGGCTACCTCGGCGGCGGGCTCGACCCCGCGCTCGCGATGTCCGTGGAGACCCACCTGGCGCGGTGCGCGGCGTGCCGGGCGGCGGTGCCGTACGAGCCGGAGTGGCTGGAGGAGTCGTGGCGGCGGCTGGAGGCCCGGCTGGTCGCGCCCAGGCCGGGCCCGGCCGAGCGGCTGCTCGCGCGCTGCGGCGTGCCCGCGCACCTGGCCAGGCTGCTCATGGCGACGCCGACGCTGAGCAGGGCGTGGCTGGCGGCGGTGGGGGCGGCGCTGGCGTTCGCGGTGCTCGCCGCCCGCGTCGATCCCGCGTTCGTGCCGGCGTTCCTGGTCGCCGCGCCGGTGCTGCCGCCGGCCGGCATCGCTCTGGCGTACGGGCCGCGGGTGGACCCGGCGTACGAGCTGCTGGCGGCCACCCCGCTGGCCGGGGCGCGGCTGCTGCTCACGCGCGCGGCCGCGGTGCTGTCGACGGCGGTCGTCCTGGCCGGGGCGGCCTCGCCGCTGCTGCCCGCGCCGCCGTGGCTGTGCGCCGCCTGGCTGCTGCCCTCGCTGGCGGTGACGCTGGCCTGCCTGGCGCTGTCACGCCTGGTACGCGTCCCGCTGGCGGCGCTCGCCGTGACCGGGCTGTGGCTGGCCGTCGCCGGCGCGGCGGGGTTCGCCGGCGACTGGGTGTCGGCGTTCGCCCCGGCCGCCCAGATCGGGTACGCCGCGGCGGCCGCCGTCCTGCTGCTGCGGCTGCGTGCCGCGAGAACCAGAGGGGAGACCGACACCGGATGATCCGGATCAAGGACCTGACCAAGACGTACGGCCGCAGGGCGGCCCTCGACGGCCTCACCCTGACGCTCGGCGTGGGCGTGACCGGCCTGCTCGGGCCGAACGGCGCGGGCAAGACCACGCTGCTGCGGTGCCTGGCCACCACGCTCGCGCCGGACGGCGGCAGGATCGACGCGTACGGCCTGGACCCGTCCCACCCGGTGCAGCGCACGGCGCTGCGGCGCAGGCTCGGCTACCTGCCGCAGGACCCGGGCTTCTACCCGCACTTCACCGCCTTCGACCTGGTGGACTACGTGGCGGTGCTCAAGGAGCTGACCGACGCCCGGCAGCGGCACGCCGAGGTGCGCAGGGTGCTGGCCGAGGTGGGGCTGACCGACCGGGCCGGGACGAAGGTGCGCAGGCTGTCGGGCGGCATGCGGCAGCGGCTGGCGCTCGCGCAGGCCCTGCTCGGCGACCCCGACCTGCTGATCCTCGACGAGCCGACCGTGGGGCTCGACCCGGAGCAGCGGATGTCGTTCCGCGCGCTGGTGTCGCGCCTCGGCGAGAGCCGGACGGTGGTGCTGTCCACCCACCAGACCGAGGACGTCGCCGCGCTGTGCGAGCGGGTGGTGGTGCTGCGGCAGGGCGGGGTCGTCTTCGACGGCACCCCGGGCGCGCTCGCCGCCGTCGCGGAGGGCCGCGTCTGGCTGTCGGACGCGGCCCCGGAGGTGTCGACGCTGTTCTGGCGCACCGCCGACGGCCGTTACCGCACCCTCGGCGAACCGCCGCCCGCCGCGAACCCGGCCGCCCCCGGCGTGGAGGACGGCTACCTCATGCTCCTCGGGGAGGCCGCGTGACCTGGCGCCTCTTCCTGCTGGAGACGCGCAGGACGCTGCGGCATCCGCTCGTCTGGGGCACCGCCCTGCTCGTGCTGGCGCTGCAGACCTTCCTCACCCGTGACGAGCAGCCCGACCTGTCGGTGGACCCGGTGCGCGCGACAGGGCTGTCCACCTGCCTGGCCGCCGCCGTCCTGGTGGTGGCGAGCCTGGCGGCGTCCCGCGACGGCCGTCACGGGATGCCGGAGAGCCTCGCGAGCCTGCCCGGCCGGGCGGTGCACAGGACCCGCGCCGTCCTCGCGGCGTCGGCGCTCACCGGGGGCCTGGCCGCCGCGCTGACCACTGGCTGCTACCTCGGCGTCCGCCTGCTCGGCGGCCCCGCCGGCGGGCGGCTCGACGTGTGGGAGCCGCTGACCGCCGTGGCCGCGTCGGTGCTCGCCGCCGCGCTGGGCGTGGCGACGGGACGGTGGGCGCGGTGGCTGGTGGCCGGGCCGATGGTGGCCGCCGCGCTCGGCTTCCTGATCCTCCTCAACGACCAGAACGGGGCCGCCGGGTGGCTGCTGCCCGTCATGCAGGAGCACAGCGCCGACTGGCCCGACCGGCCGTCCGGCGTCCACCTCCTGTACGTGCTGGCGCTCGCCGTCGCGTTCGCCGGGATCGCGCTGCTCAGGCACCGCGCGAGGATCGCTCCCGCCGTCGCCGCGGTGGCGGCGCTGGCCGTGGCCGTGCCCGCGGGGGCCGCGGCCGCGGCCCGGCCGCCCGTCGTGCTGCCCGGCAGCGGCGAGCTCACGATGGACGACGTGGACCCGAGGGTCCGGGAGCGCTTCTTCGGGCCCGGCGCCCGCTCCTGCGCGGCGCGGCGGGGCATCACCTACTGCGCCTACCGCGGCTACGAGCCGTGGATCCCGCTGTGGGAGGAGGCGGTGCTCCCGATCGCGGACCTGCTGCCCGCCCCGGTGCGCGCCCGCCTCCCCCGGGTGGAGCAGGTCGCCCCCGACTGGTCCTTCGCGGAGGACACCGGCGACGACTGGCGGATCAGTCCGCCGATGACCTGGGGCGGGCCCGGCCAGCGCGCCATGGTCGCCCAGGACGTCGCGTTCTGGGCCGCCTGGCGAGGTGGCCGGGCTCCCGCCGGCCAGGAGACCCGGTTCCCCAGGGGTGGCTGCGACGCCCACGGCCAGGCGCGTATCCTCGTGGCGCTGTGGCTGGCCGGCCGGGTCTCCCCTCCGGAGCAGCCCCGCCCCCTGTACCTGGACGCGCGGCACGCCCGCATGATCATGATCCGCTGGGGCGCCGCCGAGGTGGGCTACGCCAAGGCGCTCCTCGCCCTGCCGGGCGCCGCCGAGGCGGTCCGCACCCACTGGGACGTCCTCGTCGACCCGGCCACCACCGTCGAGCGGGCCCTGCCGCTGCTGGGCCTGCGGCGCACCGCCGACACACCTCCAGGAGCGACGCCATGCCCATGACCCTCCCCTCCACGCGTCCGCACGTCCCGACCCCGGCCGGAGGGGCGCGGGCCGCCGCCTCCCGGTGGCGCCTGGCCGTGCTGCTGGTGCGCCCGCTGGCCCGCGCCATCGACTGGGCGCCGCTCGCGGCCGTCGCGGTGGGCGGCGCGGCGGCGCTGGCCCTCACGGGCCTCGTCCGGCAGCCGGACCCCGGCACCGCCCTGGTGGCGCTGCGCGTCGTGGGCACGCTGCTCGGCTCGGCAGCCGCGTTCGCGCTGGTGGACCCCATGTCGGCCGACCTGGACGCGGCGCCGGCCCCCCGGTGGCTGCGGCAGGCGCTGCGCTGCCTGCTGGCCGGCGGCGCGGCGGTCGGCGCGTGGCTGGCGGCCTTCGCCTGGACGCTCTCGCGCCTGCCGGACGGCGTGCTCTTCCCGGTCGGCGACCTGCTCGTCGAGATGGGGGTGTGCCTCGGGGTGGCGCTGGCCGCCGGGGCGACCGCCGTGCGGCACGCGCGGGGACGGCAGGCCGCCATGGCCTCCGTGGTGGTGCAACTCCTCCTGGTCCTCGCCACCGTGCTGCTGCCGGACGAGGTGAGGCTCTGGCCGCCCACCTGCGGCTTCGGCGCGTGGGACGAGGCGCACCGGTTCTGGCTGGCGATGCTGCCGCTGCCGTACGCGTGGCTGGCCCTCGCCCTCCGCGACGCCCGCCGCTGAGCCGCCCGCCGCTACCAGGCGACCAACAGGGCGACGCCGACCAGGACGTCGAGGCCGCCGCACCACTCGGCGTACGAGCGGGACACCACGCTCCCCCGGCGCAGGTGGACGAAGTCCCACACGCCGTGGAGCAGCCAGCCCGCCGCCAGGACGTACCGGCCCACCGTGGGGTCCAGCACCAGCCCGGCCGCGGCGAAGGCGGCGAACCCGGCCATCGCCACAGCCTGGACGCGGAGCGGGTCCGGCCGTCGGAGCTGCCCGTCCAGCAGGCCCCAGATCAGGACGGCCGGCGCGACGACGGCCACGACGGCGACCGGCGCGAGCGCGTCCAGCGCCCGCGACGCGACGAACGGGACCACCAGCGCGGCGAGCACCAGCCACGACAGGCCGGGCCTGCGTAGTTTCGCCATGACCAGGTAGAGCAGCGGCAGGAGCAGCAGGACCTCCGCGAGGGCCGCCACGCCCCGCGTCGAACCGGCCGCGTCGGCGGTGAGCACCGCCGACGCCACGGCCAGGGCGGCGGGCCACCGTCGCGCCGCGACCGCCAGGAAGCGCCGCTCGCCCTGCTGCTCGCCCTGCCGCTCGCCCTGCCGCTCGCCCTGTTGCTCGCCCTGTTGCTCGCCCTGCCGCTCGCCCTGCTGCTTGCCCTGCTGCTCGCCCTGTTGCTCGCTCGTCATGGTCATGGCGGCTCTCCTCTCTTCGCGCGGGAAGCCCCCGCCGTTTCGGAAGCGCTCGCCATGAGGCGCCGTTCGTACGGGGAGGGGGTATGGCGTCCATGCTGGCCGCCGGCCGTGGGAGGCCGGTAGTGCGGAACCGCCTGTGCGGGCGTGCGGATGTCACGACCGTTCGTGACATTCGTCATGCGGGCGAGCGCTGGGACAATGGCGGCGTGCGCGACGTCCAGAGCGGCCCGACGCCCACCGACGGCCGGCCCGCCCCCGCCCGGGGGGCACCCGCCTCCCCGCGCGGCCCCGAGTCCTCACGGAACGAGAGCGGCGCCTCCCCGGGCCGGCCCGAGAGCCTCGCGGGCGAGGCCGGGCACGGGCTGGGCGGGTTCCGGCGTCACACCTCGTGGAGCCTGTCCGCGATCCTGGTGTCGCTCCTCGTCCTGGCGTTCACGCGTTGGGCGTCGCGCCCCGGCGTGCCCATCCCGGTGGCAGCCGGGGGCGGCGTCGCCCTGGCCGTCCTGGTGGCCGCCGTCCTCGTGCTGGTCGCCCGGCGGGTGCCGCCCGCCGGGCCACCGGCGTCCGGTGCCGGTCCCCGCAGGCCGCCCGCGCCCTGGCTCGGCGCGGCAGCCGCCGCCGCGGCCGTGCTCGCCGCGGTCCCCCTGGTCCTGGGCGAGCGGGTGCTGTGGGCGCTCCCGGCGGCGGCCGTGGTGTCGCTGGCGGCGACGTTCCTGCCGCGCCGGCGACGGCGGCTGCTCCTGGCCGCGGGGGTGACCGCCGCGGCGCTGGCGGGAGGACTGGCGGAGGCGGCCGGCTTCACCGCGACGGGCGGCGGCTCCGCGGTCGGTGGCGGCTCCGCAGCGGGCGGCGGCTCCGCGGTGGGCGGCGGCTCGGCGGTGAGTGGCGGCTCCGCGGTGGGCGGCGTCGCCGGTCAGGTCGCCGGTGACGCCTGGCCGCTCGCGGCGGCGCTCGCCGCGGGGACCGTCGCCGTCACCGCCTGGACGGTGCTCGGCGTGCTGTGGGCGTGGGACGTCGCGGCGCGACTGGACCGGGCGCGCGGCCTGGCGGCTGAACTCGCCGTCAAGGACGAGCGGCTGCGGTTCGCGGCCGACCTGCACGACATCCAGGGGCACCGGCTGCAGGTCATCGCGCTCAAGAGCGAGCTGGCCGAGCGGCTCGCACCCGCCCACCCCGTACGGGCGGCGGCGGAGATGGGCGAGGTCAGGCGGCTGGCGGTCGAGGCGCTGCGTGACACCCGCGCACTGGTGGGCGGCTACCGCCGCACGTCCCTGGAGGCCGAGCTCGCCAACGCCGCGAAGGTGCTGGCCGCGGCGGGCGTCGAGACGCGCGTACGGAAGGAGGGGGGTGACGGGTTGCCGGAGCCGGTCCGCCACCTGCTGGGCCTGGTGGTGCGGGAGGCAACCACGAACGTCCTGCGCCACAGCAGGGCCGGGCGCGCCGAGATCTCCGCCACGGTCTCGCACGGCCTGGCACGCCTGCGCGTCACCAACGACGGCACCACATCGAGCACGAAGGGCTGGGACGGCGGGAACCCACGCACGCCGGCCGAACGGGCGGAGGGACGCCGGGACGGTGCGGGGTCGGGGGCGGCCGGGCGGGCGGGGAGCGACGTGGACGGCACCGGGTTGCGGGGGCTGGCCGGGCGGCTGGAGGCCGCCGGGGGCGGCCTCACGTGGAGGCGCGACGGCGACGTGTTCGAGGTGTGCGCGTCGCTCCCGCTTGACGGGGCCGCCCGCGCGGCGGAGGGTGGCAGCCGATGATCCGGATCCTGATCGCCGACGACGAGCACCTCGTCCGCGGCGCCCTGGCGGCGCTGCTGGACCTGGAGGACGACCTGACCGTGGTCGCCGAGGCCGCCGCGTCGGACGAGGCGGTGCGCCTGGCCAGGGAGCGCCGGCCGGACGTCGCCGTGCTCGACCTGGAGATGCCGCCCGCCGACGGGCTGTGGTCGGCCGAGGAGATCAGGGCGGAGCTGTCGACGCGGATCGTCCTCGTCACCCGGCACGCCAGGCCCGGTGTGCTGCGCCGTGCCCTGAGCGCCGGGGTGTCGGGGTTCGTGCCGAAGACGACGCCCGCGTCCAGGCTGGCCGAGATCATCAGGGATGTCGCGGCGGGGCGGCGCTACGTCGATCCCGAGATCGCCGCGTCGGCGCTGTCGGAGGACGACTGCCCGCTGACCGGCCGGGAGCTGGAGGTGCTGCGGGCGTCCAGGACGGGCGCGCCGATCAGCGAGATCGCCGCGCGGGTGAACCTGGCCCCAGGGACCGTCCGCAACTACCTGTCGTCGGCGATGGCCAAGCTGGGCGTCGCCTCGCGGCACGCCGCCGCCCACCGCGCCTGGGAGGAGGGCTGGATCTGACCGCACCCGCGAGAGGCAGGCGAGGCGGACGAGGCCGAACAGCGGACGGCGCCGTCCCCGCCGTCCCTCGCCGTGGGGTGCGGCGGGGGCGGCGGGTCGGGGGTGGTCAGGTGAGGGGCGGCAGCACCGTGCCGTTCTGGATGACGGTGCGGCGTTCCGGGCCCGCCCACAGCACCGACGGGTCGGTGAACGGGTCGCCGTCGAGGACGAGCAGGTCGGCCACCGCGCCCGGCCTGACCCTGCCGAGGTCGTCGCGGCCGATCAGGTCGGCGTTGACGGAGGTGGCCGAGCGCAGCGCCCCGAGCGGCCCCATGACCTCGGCCTGCAGCCTCAGCCCGTTGAGCTGCTCGTCGTCGAGCGCGCCCATGAGGTCGGTGCCGAAGCCGACGCGCACCCCGGCCGCCGCGGCGATCTCGACGGCGCGCCGCCCGGCGTCCAGCACCTCGGCGTTCTTGGCGCGTGAGACGGGGGCGAGCCCGACGTCGGCGCCGCGGCGGTCCATGGCGTCGTACGTGGCGAGCGTCGGCACGAGGTACGCGCCGCGTTCCGCCATGAGGGCGGCGGTCGCCTCGTCGAGCAGGTTGCCGTGCTCGACGGAGCGGACGCCGTTCTCGACGGAGTGGACGATCGCCTCGGGCGAGTAGGCGTGCGCGGCGACGTAGCTGCCGCGCCGCGCCGCCTCGCCGGTGACGGCGCGGACCTCCTCGGGCGAGTACTGCGGGATCCTGATCGGGTCGGTGAGGGACACCACGCCGCCCGATGCCATGATCTTGATGGCGTGGGCGCCGCGCCTGAACCGGTCGCGCACGGCCCGCCGCAGCGGGTCGACGCCGTCGACGATCTCGCCCATGTGGCCGCCGCAGGCGCACAGGTCGCTGTCGCCGGGCCGGGGGTCGCCGTGCCCGCCGGTCTGGGTGAGGGCCGGGCCGGTGTAGAGGTAGCGGGGCGACGGGATGAGGCCCTGCTCGATGGCCTTGGCCAGGCCGGGGTCGCCGCCGGCGACGTCGCGGACGGTGGTGAAGCCCCGGCCGAGCGCGGCGGCCAGCCGCCTGGCCCCGGACAGCGCGAGGTAGCTGAGCGGGGCCGTCTCGATCTCCATCAGGCCGAGCGCGACGCCGTAGGCGTGGAAGTGGGCGTCGATGAGGCCGGGGACGACGGTGCCGCCCCTGGCGTCGATCACCCGGCCGGCGCTCGCGGGCGCCGTGCCGCCGATCTGGACGACGACGCCGTCCTCGACGTGCACGGGGCCCTCGACGGGCTCGGCCGACCAGCCGTCGAAGACGGCCGCGTTGACGATGGTGAGGCTGGACGGGCTCATGTACCGCTCTTCCCCGGCCGTTCCCGGCCGTCCGGTGTGTCGCTGCGCGGGCCGGTCACGCCGGCGCCGGGGCGGCCCGCAGCGCGGCGGTCGCCTCGGCGTCGACCTCGAAGGTGTCCGGGTCCACGACGACACCGTAGTCGCGGGCGGCGCCGGCGACGGTCACGAAGCCGTTGCGGACGTCCCGTGCGACCCGCTCGGGCTCGCGTTCGAACGGGTGGCCGTAGCCTCCGCCGCCGCCGGTGTTGTTGACGAGGACGTCCCCGGCCTGCAGCAGGTTGTAGCTGCCGCCCTGCACGACCTCGCGGTCGGTGCCGGGGTTGAGCACGACGTGGTTGTTGTCGCCGGGGCGGCCCTCGCCGATCGGCCACGGCTGTGTCTTGGTCTTGTACACCAGGCAGATGCCGGTGGACGGCGCGGTGAAGCGGTAGGTGCGGCCGACGCCGACGCCTCCGCGGTGGCGTCCGGCGCCGCCGGTGTCGGGGCGGTAGCCGTACGACTCGATGAACATCGGCGACTTGGTCTCGAGGATCTCGACCGGGTTGTTGCGGCAGCCGGGCTCGGAGATGTGCATGATGCCGTCCTCGCCGTCGCCCCTGGCGTGGGCGCCGAACCCCACGGCCTCGTTGGTGGCCTCCAGCCAGGGCTCGCCGTTGCGCGGGTTGACGCCGAGCCCCATCATCGAGCAGACGTCGCCGCCCGAGCAGGCGGGCACCCGGTCGGGCATGCCCTGGGCGAGCGCCTTGAGCACGACCTCGCCGCCGATGAGGCCGGTCCACAGGGTGAAGGTGGGCATGGGCGGCACGGCGTGCATGACGGAGCCGGGCTCGGTGATGACCCGCATCGGGCGGAAGTTGCCCGCGACGACCGAGGTGTCGGGCGTGGTGAGCGCCTTGAAGATGAGGCTGCAGAACGCCTCGGTCTGGCCGACGGGCAGGTTGATGGGGCCCCGGACGTCGCGGTCGCTGCCGGTCCAGTCGATGACCATCTCGTCGTCGGTGATGGTCACCGTGACCTGCATCCTGATCATGCGGTCGAGGTCGACGCCGTCGCTGTCGACGAAGTCGTGCGCGCTCCAGGTGCCCTTGGGCAGCTTGGCCAGGGCGAGCCTGGCGAGCTTCTCGCCGTGGTCGTTGATGGCGTCCATGGCGGCCAGGAGCGTGCCGGCGCCGTACTTGGCGGCGATCTCCTGGGTGCGGCGCACGCCGGTGACGCAGGCGGAGACCTGCGCCTGGATGTCGCCGATGGTCCGTTCCGGCATGCGGCTGTTGAAGCGGATGATGTTGAAGACGTCGTCGTTCTGGACGCCCGCCCGGTACAGCTTCGTCGCGGGGAAGAACAGCCCCTCCTGCGACATGTCGGTCGAGTCGAGGACGTAGCCGGGGTCCTTCTGCTTCAGGTCGAGGACGTGGACGCGGCAGGAGGCGAACCCGATGAGGCGGCCGTCGTGGTGGATCGGCGCGAACACCAGCGGGTCGAGCGTGTGCGCCGACGACCAGTACGGGTAGTTGAGGATGATCACGTCGCCGGGCTCCAGCGCGTCCGCGCCAAGGAACTCGACGGCCTTCTTGATGCCGTGGTCGTTGCCGCGGGTGAAGACGGCGATGCCGGGCGCGTCGGCCACGACGTCGCCGGAGGCGTCGTGGATGCCGATGCCGTAGTCGTGGATCTCGTACACGACGGTGTTGTAGGCGGTCCTGCAGAGGTTGCGGGCCATCTCCTCCGCGGCGGCGAGCAGGCCGTGCCGGATGATCTCGGTGGTGATGGAGTCGCTCATCGGGTGACCTCCCTGGTCGCGGAGCCGACGGAAATGACCATCTCGCCGTGCGGGCCGACCCTGAGGGTGTCACCGGCGTGGATGACGGAGGTGGCGGTGTGCTCGGCGATCACCGCGGGGCCCTCGATGACGTCGCCGGCCAGCAGCGTCTCCCGGGTGTACAGGGCGTAGCCGACGGCGGGCCGGTCCTCGGACAGGTAGACGGGGCGGGCGCCCTCGGGCCGGAGGGCGGCGCCGGGCGGGCGTTCGGCGATCCTCGGCAGCGCGGGCTTGTCCACGGAGCCGGTGGCGCGCAGGCGCAGCGTGGTCACCTCGACCGGGTCGGCCATGGTGTGGCCGTACTGGCGCTCGTGCAGCCGGGCGAAGGCGCCGGCGACCAGGTCGGCCATGGCGGAGCCTGGGTCTTCCGGGTAGGCGACGGTGACGGAGTGCTCCTGCCCGGCGTAGCGGACGTCGAGCGAGCGGGTCAGGGTCACCCGGTCGCCGTCGAAGCCCTCGGCGGCGAGCTGGGCGCGGGCCTCGCGCTCCATCTCGCCGTACACGGCCTCGACGCCGGACGGGTCGAGCGCGGCGAGCGGCGCGACGGACGTGCGGGCGAAGTCGTGCTGGACGTCGGCCATCAGCATGCCGAACGCGGAGAACGCGCCCTGGCCCGGCGGGACGATCACGGTGGGGATGCCCAGTTCGCGCGCCACCTCGACGGCCACCAGCCCGCCGCCGCCGCCGAACGACAGCAGCGCGAAGTCCTTCGGGTCGCGCCCCAGCTCGACGGTGATGGCCCGCACCGCGCCCATGATCTTGGTGTTGGAGATCCTGACGATGCCCCGCGCGAGGGCCTTGACGGTCATGCCGAGCTCGGCCGCGATGGGCTGCAGCGCCTTGTCGGCCAGCCCGGCGTCGAGCGTGAGCCTGCCGCCGAGCGGGGTGCCGGTGCCGAGGTAGCCGAGGGTCAGCGCGGCGTCGGTGAAGGTCGGGACGGTGCCGCCGCGCCCGTAGCAGGCGGGGCCGGGCGCGGCGCCCGCGCTCTGCGGCCCCACCTGGAGCGCGCCCGCCCCGTCCAGCCAGGCGATGGAGCCGCCGCCCGCGCCGATGGTGTGGATGTAGAGGGACGGCGTGTTGATGGGCAGCCCCTCGAACTCGGCCCCCTGGTAGAGCACCGGCTCGTGGTCGAGGATCAGGGACGCGTCGAGGCTGGTGCCGCCCATGTCGATGGTGATGAGGTTGGGCTCGCCGAGCGTCCTGGACAGCGCGGCCGCGCCGATGACGCCGCCCGCCGGGCCGGACAGGATGAGGCTCACCGGCTGCTCGCGGGCCGAGGCGGCGGTCATCGCGCCGCCGCCGGAACGCGTCATGAGGAAGCGCCCCTCGAAGCCGCCCGCGGCCAGCTCGCCCTCCAGCGTGTGCAGGTAGCGGCGGACGATGGGCTTGACGTACGCGTCGAGCACGGCGGTGCTGGTGCGCTCGTACTCGCGGTACTCGCGCGACAGCTCGTGCGACAGCGTGACGGCGACGTCCGGCGCCTCCTCGGCGAGGATCTCGCGCATCCGCAGCTCGTGGGCGGGGTTGGCGTAGGAGTGCAGGAACGCCACGGCCACCGACTGGTAGCCGCGCCGCGCGACCTCGCGGGCGACGCGGCGGGCGTCCTCGTCGTCGAAGGGCGTGTGCACCGAGCCGTCGAACAGGCTGCGCTCGGTCACCTCGAACGTGTCGTAGCGTTCGAGCAGCGCCGGCGGCTTGCGGAAGGTGATGTCGTAGTTCGTCCTGCGGTCGGTGCGGCCGAGGAGGTAGACGTCGCGGAAGCCGCGTGTCCCGATCACGGCGGTGCGGGCGCCGGTGCGGGTGAGCAGCGCGTTCAGCCCGAGCGTGGTGCCGTGGGTGAACATGCCGATGGCCGGCACCGGGGCGCGGGCCACGCCGAAGGCGTCCATCACGCCGGTCGTGGGCGCGTCGGGCGTCGTCGGGACCTTGTCGAAGCGCAGCTCCCCGGTCTCCGGGATCAGCTCCACCACGTCGGTGAACGTGCCTCCGACGTCGATGGCCAGCCTGCTGGTGTCGTTCATGCCGTTGTGGCTTCCTTCCTGCCGTCATGTGGTGCCTGTCGCATGGTGCCCTGCTCGACGGTGCGCTGTCGCCGGTGCGGCGGCCCCGCGCATCGCCGGCTGGAACGGGCGGCGGGCCTAGCGTGTCCCCGGCACCTCCCGGGGCGGGGGGCGCCGCGCACAGCGGCGCCGCCGCTCACTGTGCGCCGCGCCCAGTCGGGTGCCGGGGACGTTCCTACAGTTGCTGCCACGTCGTGGGGGGCGGCGCCGGCCACCGTACGAACCGCTCGGAGGAGCACCCATGAAGACCACGACAACCGGACTCGCCGCCGGCGTCCTCGCCGGACTGCTCGGCCTGACCACGGCGTGCGTCGCGCCCGCCACCGGCACCGCCGCGGGGAGCCCGGCCGCGGGGACGTCCGCGACGGCGGGCGGGCACAAGCGCATCGCCTTCTTCGGCTTCGCCCGCGCCAACGCGTTCGCCTCCGCCACCTGGGCGGGCATCGAGGAGTACGCCAAGGCGCACGACGCCGAGGCCGAGTTCTTCGACCCCAACTTCGACGCCCAGACGCAGGTCCAGCAGATCCAGGACGCCGTGACGTCCAAGCGCTTCGACGTGTTCGTCGTCCAGGCCAACGACGGCGCGGCCGTGGTGCCCGCGGTCAAGCAGGCCGTCGCGGCCGGCATCACGGTCGTCGCCGAGTTCACCCCGGTCGGCACCCGCTACGACACGGCCGAGTCGCAGGTGCCGGGGGTGATCACGCTGATCGACGTGCCCACGGACAACGGCCGTGTGCTCGGCGAGCTGGGCGTGGCCGCCTGCCGCAGCAGGAAGCTCGACCCGTGCGAGGTCGCCTACCTCGAGGGGTTCAAGTCGCTGCCGCTCGACAACGCCCGCACCGAGGCCGCCGTCAAGGCGCTGACCGCCGAGCCCGGTGTGAAGCTGGCCGCCCGCGTCGAGGGCGGCTACACCAAGGAGAGCGGCCGCAAGGCCATGCAGGACGTCCTGCAGTCCCAGCCGGGCGTGGACGTCGTCATCGGCTCGTCCCAGGCCGTCGCGGGCGCCGAGAGCGTGCTCAAGGGCAAGGACGTGCTGCTGGTCGGCAACGGCGGCTCCCGCCAGGCGGTGCGGGCGGTGCAGGAGGGCCGCTGGTTCGCCACGTACTGCCTGCCGGAGAGGACGGCAGGGGCCAAGGCCGCCGAACTCGGCCTGGCGAAGGCGCGCGGCCAGAATGTGTCGGAGACCAACAGCGAGACCTCGCTCGCACCCGGCGGCGGCAAGGGCACGAAGGACGCCCTCGCCGGCGTCCAGGGCGAGTACGACGAGTAGCAGCGAACCGCCCGACAACGCTCGAAAGGAGGTCGAACCGATGTCCCAGCCCGTCAGGATCGACCTGGAAGGCTTCGGCAAGGCCTACGGCGGCGTGCCCGTGCTGCGCGACGTGTCCTTCACCCTGCACGGGGGCCGCGTCCACGGCCTGCTCGGCGAGAACGGCGCCGGCAAGTCGACGCTGCTCAAGGCCGTGTGCGGGGCGGTCGCGCCCGACACCGGCAGGATCCTGCTCGACGGCAGGCCGATCCCGGTCGGCTCCCCCAGGGACGCGCTGCGCCACGGGTTCGCGCTCATCTCGCAGGAACTCGCCCTGGTGCCCGCCATGACCGTGCTCGACAACGTCTACCTCGGCAGGTGGCGCCACCGGTTCGGCTGGCGGTCGCGGCGGGGCGACGCCGCCGCCTTCGACCGGCTGGTGGAGCGCACCGGGTTCGACATCGACCCGTCCGCGCTCGTCGGGGAGCTGCCGCTGGCGGCCAGGCAGCAGGTGGAGATCCTGCGGGCGCTGGCGTCCGGCGCGTCGGTCATCGGCATGGACGAGCCCACCGCGCTGCTGACCAAGACCGAGACGGACCGCCTGCTCGCCGTCGTGCGCGACCTCGCGGCGGCCGGCGCGGCCGTGGTGCTCATCTCGCACTTCCTGGAGGAGGTGCTGTCGATCTGCGACGACGTCACCGTGCTGCGCGACGGCCGGCACGTCATGACCGGGCCCGCGTCCGAGCAGACGCCCGGCAGCCTCGTACGGCACATGGTGGGCCGGCCGCTCGACCTGCTCTACCCCGAGCCCGTGCCCGTGCCCGCCACCGCTCCCGTGCTGCTGCGCGCCCGCGACCTGCGGCGCGGCGACGCCGTGCGCGGGGTGTCGCTCGACGTCCGCGCGGGCGAGATCGTGGGCGTCGCCGGGCTGGTCGGCAGCGGCCGGTCCGAGACGCTGCGGGCGCTGTTCGGCGCCGACCCGCGCGACGGCGGCACGGTCGAGGTCGAGGGCGAGGAGGTGCCGCCCGGCTCGCCGTCACGCGCGATGCGGGCGGGCCTGGCGATGGTGCCCGAGTCGCGCAAGGACCAGGGGCTCTTGCTCGGCCGGTCCGTGCGGGAGAACGTCGCCCTGGCCGGCCTCGGCGGGCGGCAGCTCGCCGGGTTCGTCAGGTCCCGCGCCGAGGGCGAGGCGGCCGGTGCGATGCTGCGCGACCTCGACGTGCGCGGCTCCGACCTGGGCGGCCCGGTCTGGACGCTGTCCGGCGGCAACCAGCAGAAGGTGCTGTTCGGCAAGTGGCTCATGGACCGCCCCCGGGTGCTGCTGGTCGACGAGCCCACCAGGGGCGTGGACGTCGCCGCCAAGAGCCAGATCCACCGCCTCCTCGTCGACCTGGCCGCCGACGGCATGGGGGTGCTCGTGGTGTCGTCCGAGGTGGAGGAGGTGCTGGGGCTGTCGCACCGCGTGCTCGTCATGCGGCACGGCCGGATGGTCGCCGAGTTCGCGCGCGGCGAGGCGACCCGCGAGCGCGTCCTCGCCCTGGCCTTCGCGGACGACGCGCCACCCGACGACGGCCCCGCCCCCGGCGGCCCGCCCGCCCCCCACCCCCAAGACACCACCATCCCGGACACCCCGACCCCGGACACCGTGACCCCGGACACCGCGGCCCCGGGCATCGCGACCAGCGCAGAGGAGCGCCCATGACGACCACCGCTGACACCGGCCCCGAGACCGGCCCCGACACGGAGTCCGTGCCGCAGACGGCCGGGCAGGCCGGCGGCAGGGCCGCGGCGCGCAGGTTCACCAGGCTGCACGACTTCGGGATCGTGCTCAGCGTGGCGGCGATCGTGGTCGCCCTGTCGCTGACGACGGGGACCTTCCTCACCACCGGCAACCTGGTCAACCTGCTCGACCAGGCCGCGGTGGTCGGGCTGCTGGCCTGCGCCGCGACCGTCGTCATCATCTCGGGCGCGTTCGACCTGTCCATCACCGCCGTCCTGGCCGTGTCGGCCATCGTGGCGGTCGTCGTCACCACGCACGCCGGGGTGCCGGCCGGCGTCGTCGCGGCGGTGGCCGTCGGCGCGCTGCTCGGGGCCGTCAACGGCCTGATCGTGGTGACGGTGAAGGTCCACTCGTTCATCGCGACGCTCGCGCTCAGCATCATGTACCGGGGCCTGGCCGTCATCCTCACCGCCGGGGCCATCGTCTACCCGCCGGAGGACCGCCTCCAGGCGTTCCAGGCGCTGAGCTGGCCCACCGTGCTCGGCGGCGTCACCGCGTCCTCCCTGCTGTTCCTCGCGGTCGCCGCGGTCTGCTGGGTGCTGCTGTCCAGGACGACGTTCGGCCGCCGCGTGTACGCCGTCGGCGGCAACGAGGAGGCCGCCCGCCTGTCCGGCATCAGGGTCGGCTCGGTCCGGGTCGCCGTCTTCGCCATCAGCGGCGTGTGCGCGGCGCTGGCCGGGCTCGTCCTGGCCGCGCGCGGCGGCTCCGCCCAGGCGAGCATGGCCACCGGCATGGAGCTGACGGCGATCGCGGCAGCCGTCGTGGGCGGCACCAGCGTGCTCGGCGGCGAGGGCGCCATCTGGCGCGGCCTGGTCGGCGTGCTGCTCATCACGCTGATCGGCAACGGCTTCAACCTGCTGGGCTGGGATACCATCTACCAGCAGGTCGTACAGGGGGCGCTGATCCTCGGAGCCGTGAGCTTCGACCGGGTGCTCCGGGCCCGAAGGAGCTAGGTGGAAGGCGCGCGCATCGGAGTCCGGCTGGCCGCCGGGCAGGCGCGCGCCGCCCTCGTCACCGGCGCGGAGATCCGCCACGCGGCCTGCCCCTCCCACGACGACCGCGCCCTCGTCCGCATGCTGCGCGGCCTCGCCCGCGACGTCCCCGTGCGCTCCGTCACCTGGGACGTCTCCGACGAGCTCGACCCGGCGCGGGCCGGCGCGCCCGTCGCGGCCGTCCGCGTGATGCCGCGGCTGCCCGTACGCGGGCTCGGCAGCGGCCACCCCTCGCCCCTGCTGCGGGCGCTGCTCAGGCGGCAGGCCGCCGTGATCGGCGGGCACGACGTCTTCGGCGTGGAACTCGCCGCCCTCGACGTCCGAAGGCTGCTGGAGCACGCCGACGCCGCGCACGCCGACGGCACGACGGCGCTCGCCGTCACCGCCACCGGCGCCCTCGGCTGCCCCGGCCACGAGCTCGCCGCCGCCGTGCTCATCCGCGACGCCTTCCCGCAGCTCAGGGTCTCCCTCTCGCACCAGGTGGGCGGGCTCGGCCTGCTCGACCGCGAGGCGGCCACCGTCATCAACGCGGCGCTGCTCGGCACCGCCGGCCGCGTCGTCGAGCGGTGCGCGCGCGTCGCCGCGCGGCTCGGGGCCTCGGCGTGGTTCGTCGCGGGCGACGGCGGCCGCATCTCGGCCGAGCGGCTGCGCATGCTGCCGGTGCTCGGGCTGTCGGCCACCGGGGCGGCGGCGCTCACGGGGGCCGCGCGGCTCGCGGGCGTCGCCGACGCCGTCGTCGGGCTGGCCGGGGCCGACGGCATCGCGGTGGGGCACGTCCGCGACGGTCTCCCCCACGTCGCGACCGACCTGCCGGGGCCCGGCGGGGTGCGCATGGCGGTGCCGCAGGCGTCGCTGACCCCGATCTCCGGCGCCGGACAGGCGGCCGCGGCCGTCTTCGCCCTGCTGGCGGAGCACGACCAGCACACGGCGGTCGTCGCCGTGGCCGTCCAGGGCCCGGAGGAGCCGGACCGGGCCGCCGGGCGGGGCGCGGCGAGGGAGCTGGCGCGGGCGGTGGCGGCCCGGCTGCCGTCGGCGTCCGTGCTGGTGGAGCCGGCGGCGGAGCTGGCCGCGATCGGCGCCGCCTGCACCGAGCCGAGCGCCTGGCTCGACACCATCCTGTACGCCGAGACCTCCGAGGTCCTCGCCCGCGCGCAGGCGGCCGTCGAGCAGCGGGCGCTCACCCTGGTGGCCGAGAGCGGGGCGCGGCTGGGCAGCGAGCGCGTGGTGGCCTCGCGGGCGGTTCCGCTGTCGTTCCTGCGCAGCGGCTCGTACCGGCTGCTGGTACGGGCCGGCGGCCGCGCCGAGGACGTCCAGCCGTCGGGAGAGCCGGCGTGAGCGGCCCCGCGCGCCCGGGCGAGCGGCGCATCGCCGTGGAGGACGTCCCCGCGCTGCTCGCCGGGGCCGAGTTCTACTCGACGAGCGCCGCCGGCGAGGGCATCGAGTTCGCGGGCCTGTGGCTGGAGGACCTCCTCGCCCACACCGGCCCGGTCCGCCTGGTCGCCGCCGCCGAGCTCGACCCGGCCACGCCGTGCGCGGCGGTCGGCGCGATGGGCTCGACCATCGCCATGGCGGAGCTGCCGCCGTCGGGCGAGGAGGCCGAGGTGCTGGCGCGCGACCTGGCCGGACGGGTCGGCGGGCCGCTCGGCGCGGTGATGCCGCTCAACGCGGCCAGCGTCAACGCCCTGCTGCCGGTGGCCGCGGCGGCCGTGCTCGGGCTGCCGCTGATCGACTGCGACGGCATGGGGCGGGTCTTCCCGCTGATCCACCAGACCACGTACGAGCTGGCCGGGCTGCCGCTGTGCCCGCTCGCGGTCGTCAGCGCCGGGCACGACTCGGTGCTGCTCGACACCGGCTCGGTGCGCGCCGAGCGGCTGGCCAGGTCGATGGCGCAGGCGGCGGGCGGCTGGCTGCTGTGCGGGCTGTACCCGACGCGGGCCGGGGAGCTGGGCGACGCCGCCATCCACGGCTCGATGAGCAGGGTGCTGGAGGTCGGCCGCGTGCTGTGCGGGCACGCCGCGGAGGGAGCCCGCCGCGAACCGTCGGCCCCGACGCCCGGGGAGGGCCGGGGCACGGCGCCGCACGAGCGGCTGCTGCGGGAGCTGGTCGCGGCCACCGGCGCGTCGGTGCTGGGCGGCGGGCGCATCGTCGAGATCGGCCCGTCCGTCAGGCAGGCGGGCACCGTCTACCCTGGCAACCCCCTCGGGCTGGTCGTCAACGACCACGACAGCGGCAGGCTCATCCGGCTGGAGGCGCACAACGAGCTGGTGCTCGCCCTCGCCGACGGCGCGCTGACCGCCGCGGTCCCCGACCTGCTGTGCCTACTCGACCGCGGCACGATGCGGATGACCGGCCCTGAGCGGCTGTCGGCCGGCGACCAGGTGGACGTCCTGTGCGTGCCGGCCGCGCCGGTGTGGCACGGCGCGGCGGGGCTGGCGCTCGGCGGGCCGGGCGCGTTCGGGTTCCCGCTGCGCCACCCGCGTGAGGGGGGCCGGTGAAGCGCGCCCGCCACCTCGCCGAGCAGCTCACGGTCGACGAGCTCGTCAGGTACGGCCCGCTCGCGCACGCGGAGATGCTGGTCGGCGAGAACCTGGCCCGCCCGGTGTCGAGGGTCACGCTCGTCTCCGAGCTGGACCAGGTGCGCCGCTGCGGGCCCGGCACGG
This sequence comes from Nonomuraea pusilla, assembly GCF_900109355.1. Classification (GTDB taxonomy): domain Bacteria; phylum Actinomycetota; class Actinomycetes; order Streptosporangiales; family Streptosporangiaceae; genus Nonomuraea; species Nonomuraea pusilla. Next base: position 44,284 of record NZ_FOBF01000025.1, on the reverse strand, counting down.
CGGTGGTGCTGGCGGCCGGGCTCGCCCACGGGGCGTGGGCGGTCGAGTCGGCGCTCCGCCTGGCCTGGGAGCGCAGCGCCGCCTGCCTGGTCACGCCCGCCGTCCCCGGCCTGACCCAGGCCACGGCGCAGCTGGGCAGGCGCATGCGGCTACCGGTGTTCATCGTCGCGGACGACCCGGCGGCCTGCGCGCTGGAGCTGGCGGCGGCCATCGCCAGCCCGGACGCCGCCCGCGCCCGGCTGGCGGCCCGGTGCGCGGAGCTGTTCACCGAGCGCAGCGGCGTCCGTGGCATCGTGGGCGTGATCAACGCGGAGGTGCCGGGGGTGACGGTCGCGCTGCTCGCCCCGGACGGCCACGTCCTGGCGGGGCACGCGCTCACCGACCGGGGGGCGCAGCAACTCGTACGCGTCGACGTCGCAGGCCCGGACGGGCGCCACTGGGCGGAGCTGGTGGCGTCGGTGGCGGGGCGGCCGTCGCCGACGTGGGCGGAGACGGTGCGGCTCATCCTGCGGCTGGCCCGCGCGCCGCTCGCCGCGTCGGTGGCCAGGGAGCGGGTGGACGCGGTGCGCGACGCCGAGCGCGGCCGGGCGGCGCTGGCCGCCGTCCTCGCCGCCGCGGGCCCGTGTGGTCAGCCGGGCCGGGTGGGCGAGCCGGGCGACCCCGCGGCCTCAGCGGCCCCGGGCGGCGCCGGGCAGGCGGGCGGGGTGCCGGAGAGCACCCTCGGGTGGCGGCTCGGCGGCCGGCACGTGGCGGTGTTCCTGCGCACCGACCCCGCGCTCGACGGCGCCGCCGCCGCGCCCGGCGTCGTCTCGGCCTGGCAGGAGGTCGTCCCCGACCTGCCCCTGGTGCCGTGGGAGGCGGGCTGGGCGAGCTGGTGGACGGGCGACGACGTCGAGGTGGGGCAGGTGGTTCCGGCGCTGCGGCGGGCGCTCGGCCGGATGCGCTCGCCGGTGCCGCTCAGCGGCGGCGTCGGCCGTGCCGCGCCGGGGCCTGAGGGGCTGCGCGAGTCGCTGTCGCAGGCCGTGCTCGCGGCCGGCGTGACGGTGCGCGAGGGGCACGGCGCGGTGCGCTCGTTCGACGAGCTCGGCTACACGGTGATGCTGGCGTCGCTCGCGGAGCCGAGGCTGGTGCGCTCCGCCCGCGTCGTGCTGGCCGACCTGCTGTCGGCCCCGGACGGCCCGGTGCTGGTGGCGACGCTCGCGGCGCTGCTCGACTGCGCGAACTCCACCAGCCAGACGGCGCTCAGGCTCGGCGTCCACCGCAACACCGTGCTGGGCCGGGTGGAACGCATCAGGGCGCGCGGCGTGGACCTGGACCGCCCCGACCAGCGCCTGGCCCTCCACCTGGCCTGCTACGCCCTGCTGCCCGGCCTCGGGCTCGCCTGACCCCGTCCGTCAGGCCCCGGCCCGTCAGGCCCTGGCACTTCGGGCCCTGGCGCTTCGGGGCCTGGCACTTCGGGTCCTGACGCTTCGGGTCCTGACGCTTCGGGGCCTGACGCTTCGGGGCCTGGCTCGACGCGGCCCGATGGCACGAGGTCGCCGAGTGAGACGGCGAGCCAGAGCTGGAGCCGGTGCCCTGGGTCGGTCAGCGGGCGGCCGGAAGCGGTCGGCCTCTTCGCCAGGCCGCTCGGCGGCGTCGTCTTCGGCCGCTTCGGCGATGTCCCGGTGTTCGGCCCTCAACCGACGTTATGGTCAGGGTGTGCAGCTCAGGTACAACGTCCGCCTCTACCCGACCGCTGGTCAGCGTCGAGCGCTGGCTCGGGCGTTCGGGTGCGCGCGGGTGGTGTTCAACGACGGGCTGCGCATCAGGCGGGACGCTCACGCGGCCGGGCTGCCGCACATCTCCGGCGGAGACCTGTCCAAGCAGGTGATCACGCGGGCGAAGAAGACCCCTGGGCGTTCCTGGCTGGGCGAGGTGTCCGCCGTGGTGTTACAGCAGGCGCTCGCCGATCTGAACACCGCCTACCGGAACTTCTTCGCGTCCTTGACGGGGAAGCGGAAGGGGCCGAAGGTCGCCCCGCCTCGCTTCCGGTCCAAGAGGGACAACCGGCAGGCGATCCGCTTCACCAAGAACGCCCGCTTCTCCGTCACCATGGGTGGGAAGTTGCGCCTGCCGAAGATCGGGGACGTGCCGGTTCGCTGGTCGCGGGACCTGCCCGCCGAACCGTCCAGCGTGACGGTGGTCAAGGACGCGGCCGACAGGTATTTCGCCTCGTTCGTCGTCGAGACCGCCGACGTCCCGTTGCCGGAGTCGGCCGGTGAGGTGGGGATCGACTTGGGTCTGTCTCATTTCGCCGTCACCTCCGACGGCCGGAAGGTGGACAATCCGCGTTTCCTGCGCCGGGCCGAGCGACGCCTGCGCAAGGCACAGCGGGATCTCAGCCGCAAAGCCAAGGGCGGTGCGAACCGGGCCAAAGCACGGGCCAGGGTCGCCAAGGCACATGCCAGGGTGACCGACGCGCGCCGTGACTGGGCGCACAAGCTCTCCACACAGATCATCCGCGATAGCCAAGCGGTGTACGTGGAGAGCCTTGCCGTGTCCGGCCTCCTGCGTACACGGTTGGCGAAGTCCGTGCAGGATGCGGGCTGGTCGCGGTTCGTGGCCGTGCTGGAGTACAAGGCAGCCCGGTATGGCCGCCACTTCGCCAGGATCGACCGGTGGTTTCCGAGTTCGAAGTTGTGCTCCGCATGCGGGACCGTCGCCGCGTCGATGCCGTTGAACGTCCGGGAGTGGACCTGCCCGTGTGGCGTGGTCCACGACCGGGACGTGAACGCGGCGAAGAACATCCTGGCCGCCGGACGGGCGGACAGGCTGAACGCCTGTGGAGCGCGGGTAAGACCGGGGCCTGCCCCGGCACAGCGCGAGGAAGCAGGAAGCCGCAGAGGTGCCGCATGACATGGCACGGGCTGAATCCCCTGTCTTCAGTTCAGGTCGGGGAGCACGTCAATACATCCTGACGACGTTCCTGCTGTCGTACGCGACCGGCGGGTCGGTGGGCGAGTCGGAGCAGCTCATACTCAACGGCCTGAGCGTGGCCGCGTTCGTGGAGCTGGTCGCGACGCTCGGCATCGCCTGGATGGGCGGCAGGTTCGGCAGCCGCAAGGTCACCGTCTGGTTTCTCGCCGCCACCGCGCTGCCGGCGGTGCCGCAGTTCGCCGTGCTCGGCTCGCACAACACGTTCCTGATCTGCCTGATGCGGCTGGCCACGTCCGGCACGTACGGGCCGATGGCGGCGATCCTCGCGGAGATGTTCCCGCCGCAGGCCGTGGCCCTGCTCCTCGGTGCTGGACTCCGCGATGGAGCTGCTGCTGCCGGTGGCCGTGGACATCGGCTGCCAGAGGCCCGAACTTCCACGTGGACCCTGCCGCTGGAGCAGCTGCGGTCGTGGCTGGCGATGGCCGGGGACACCTACCTGCGGGCCGGGGTGACCACGGTGTGCGACCCGCAGGTGTCGCGGCGCGAGCTGCTGGTGTACCGGTCGGCCTGGGACTCGGGCACGCTGCCGGTGCGCACCGTCGTCATGCCGCTGTCGCACATGCTGGACGAGCTGACGTCGATCGGCCTGGCCGGGCCGTTCGGCGACGACCGGCTGCGCTTCGGCGCAGGGAGGGCGGCCTGATCGGCGCCGAGCAGGCGATCACGCTGGAGGAGGCGCTGCGGGCGCACACCGTCGACGCCGCGCACGCGCTGCGCATGGAGGACCGCGTCGGCTCGCTGACGCCGGGCAAGCTGGCCGACGTGACGGTGCTGGACGCCGACGTGGAGAGCCTGCCGGTCGAGGCGCTCGCGGGCGTGGACGCCTGGCTCACCATGCTGGGCGGGCGGATCGCGTACCGTTCGGCCTGACAGACGTGGGGCGGCCCCGCCTGAGGGTGGGGTCGCGCCGGGGCCGAGGCACGCGCAGGGAGCACCGAGCATGGAGATCTGGATCAACCCCGCCTGTTCCAAGTGCAGGGCGGCGCTGTCCGTCCTCGACGCGGAGGAGGCGCGCTACACGGTGCGCCGCTATCTGGAGGACCCTCCGACGCCGGACGAGCTGCGCGACGTCCTGGCCAGGCTCGGGCTCGAACCGTGGGACGTCACGAGGACCGGCGAGGCCGTCGCCGCCGAGCTGGGCCTGGCGTCCTGGCCGCGCGAGGCGGCGGCGCGCGACCGGTGGATCGCGGCGCTCGCCGCGCACCCGGTCCTCATCCAGCGCCCGATCATCACGGCCGACGACGGGTCGGCGGTGGTCGGGCGCACCGAGGAGGCGGTGCGGTCGGTGCTGCCCTGAGCGTCGCTCACGGCAGCGCGGCGTCGTCGCCGTCGGCGGCGTAGCGCGGGTCGGGCTCGCCCCGCCGCACCGCTCCCGGCGCCCGGCCCACCGGCCGCAGCGTCAGGACGTGCGACGAGGCGAGCTGCCACGGCACGCTGACGACCACGACGCCCGTGATGAGGGTGAGCCGGCTCCTCAGCCACAGGGACGTCTTGTTGTGCAGCAGGTTCTCCCACCAGCGTCCGACGATGTACTCGGGGATCACCACGGTGACGACGTCGCGGGGGCTCCGGCGCGGGATGGAGCTCACGTACGTGGTCAGCGGGCGGGCGACCTCCCGGTAGGGCGAGTCGAGCACCTTCAGCGGCACGCCGATGCCGCGCGCGTCCCACTCCGCGGCCAGCGCCCTGCTCTCGTCCCTGTCGATGGCCACCGTGACGGCCTCGACGTGGCCCGGCCTGAACGCGCGGGCGTAGCCGATGGCCCGCAGCGTGGGGGCGTCGATCCTGGCCACCAGCACGATCGTGAACAGCCGTCCCGGGGCGGCGGACTGCGTGGCCGCGTCGGTGACGGCCAGCTCGGCCGCGACCGCGTCGTAGTGGCGGCGGATGCCGCGCATCGTCAGCCACAGCAGGAGCCCCGCCGCGACCGCCAGGTACGCGCCCTCGGCGAACTTGGTGACCAGCACGATGACGAGGACGAGGCCGGTGGCCGCGGCGCCGACGGCGTTGACCGCGCGGGCCACGCGGTGCCGCCGGCGCAGCGCCGGGTCGGGCTCTGCGGCCAGGGTGCGGTTCCAGTGCCGCACCATGCCCGCCTGCGACAGGGTGAACGAGGTGAACACGCCCAGGATGTACAGGTGGATCAGGCCGGTGACCGACGCCTGGAACGCCCACAGCAGCACCACCGCGATCATGGCCAGCGCGATGATGCCGTTGGAGAAGGCCAGCCGGTCGCCCCTGGTGTGGAGCTGCAGCGGCAGGTAGCGGTGCCGCGCGAGCAGCGACGCGAGCAGCGGGAACCCGTTGAAGGCGGTGTTGGCCGCGAGGATCAGCACGAGCGCGGTCACCGCCTGGACGGCGAAGAAGCCGACGGAGGCGGGGCCGCCGAACACGGCGGCGGCGAGCTGGGCGATGACGGTGCGCTCGGGGCGGACCGCGCAGCCGGGGCCGCCGCCGCCCAGCAGGCACGGGTCGGACGTGATGTGCACGCCCGAGATCAGCGCCAGGGCGGTGACGCCGCCGAACATGGCGATCGCGGCCACGCCCATGAGGGCCAGCGTCGCCGCCGCGTTGCGCGCCTTGGGCGGGCGGAAGGCGGGGACGCCGTTCGAGATGGCCTCCACGCCGGTCAGCGCGGTGCATCCGCTGGAGAACGCCCTCAGCAGGAGCAGCGCGAGCGCGGCTCCTGAGAGCTGGGCGTACCCGGGGGCCGGGGTGACGGACGCGGCGGCGGACTCGGCCACCGGCGGGTCGCCCGCCGCCCAGCGCACCAGCCCGACCGCGCACATGACGAGCACCGCCCCGATGAACAGGTAGGTGGGCACGGCGAAGACGCGTCCCGACTCCCTGACGCCGCGCAGGTTCACGACCGCGAGCAGCACGACGAACCCCACGGCGAGCCCGACGCGGTGCTCGTGCAGGGCGGGGAAGGCCGAGATCACGTTGTCGACGCCGGAGGCGATCGACACGGCCACCGTCATCACGTAGTCGACGAGCAGCGCCGCCGCGACCACGAGGCCGGTGTTCGGCCCGAAGTTCTCCGACGCCACCGTGTACGAGCCGCCGCCCGCCGGGTAGGCGGTGACGACCTGCCGGTACGAGACCACGACGACGGCCAGCAGCACGACCACGGCGACGGCCACCCAGGTGGCCAGGCTCAGGTAGGCGAGCCCGGCGAGGGTGAGCACCAGGAAGATCTCCTGGGTGGCGTACGCGACGGACGACAGCGGGTCGGACGCGAAGATCGGCAGCGCGAGCCGTTTGGGCAGCAGCCGCTCGTGCAGTTCCTCGCTGCGCAGGGCGCGGCCGACCGCGAGCCGCTTGAGGAATGCCGCCAGACGCACCACGATCAGGAGCTTAGGCGTACGGTCGCCTTCCGCGCTCACACCATGACGTACCGTCACGGAAGGAGCGGGAAAACCTTGGTCAAGAGCGAGACGGGCGGCAGGGGAAAGGCTTGGTCAAGAACAGGCCAGGGGTCTCCTTCCTCCGCAGGCCGTCCGGGTAAGACAGGAAGGGTGAGGTTTCGGAGGGGTTACCCGGATGTGGGGGCAGAGAGCCTGCGGCAGCTCGGACAGGCGCTCCTGCTCATCCCCCTGGGCCTGATCCTGCTGATCATGCTCGCCGACCTCCTGACCCCCACGTACATCCACCTCGGGCCGCTGCTGGTGGCGGCCCCCGCGATCACCGCGGCCTTCGCCGGGCCCTGGGTCACCGGCGGCATCGGCCTGCTCGCGATCGTCGTGGAGGTCCTCATCGGGGCCCACAACGGGCGGCTCGGCACGCAGACCGTGCAGGCCGAACTGGGCGGCATGGCGGTGGTCACGGTGTTCGTCGTCGTGTTCTGCCTGGTGAGGGAGCGCGAGCGGCGCCGGCTGGTGCAGGTCAGGTCAGTGGCGGAGACGGTGCAGCGGGCCCTGCTGCGGCCGCTGCCCGAGCGCGTGGGCCCGCTCAGGATCGCCTCGGCCTACCTGGCCGCCGAGGCCGAGGCCCAGATCGGCGGCGACATCTACGGGGCGGTGCGCACCGCGTCGGGCACCCGGCTGATCGTCGGCGACGCCCGCGGCAAGGGCCTCGCGGCCATCTCCGACGCGGCGGTGCTGCTCGGCGCGTTCCGCGAGGTGGCGAGGCGGCGGCCGGAGCTGCGGGAGATCGTGGCCGACCTGGAGGACAGCGCCCGGGTCAGCCTGGGCGAGGCGGGGCCGGAGCCGGACAGCGCCGAGACCTTCGTGACGGCCGTGATCGTGGACATCCCGGACGACAAGCCGGTGGTGACCGCGGTGAGCTGCGGCCATCCGCCGCCGATGCTGCTACGCCAGGACGGGCGGGTCATGTCGCTGGACAGCGACAGGCCCGCGCCGCCCCTGGGGCTCGGCGGCCTGGGCCGGCAGGGGTTCAGCGTCAGCACCTTCCCCTTCGAGGAGGGCGACCTCCTGCTGCTCTACACCGACGGCGTGGTCGAGGCGCGCGACTCCGCGGGCGAGTTCTACCCGCTGGCGGCGCGGGTGGCGTCCTGGGCGGAGACGGAGCCGCGGGCGCTGCTCGCGCGGGTCTGCGGCGACCTGCTCGCCTATGTGGGCGGGCGGCTGGGCGACGACGCGGCGATGATCGCGATCCGCCGCGACGGGGCCGTCACATCGCCGGAGCGGTGGCGGGGCGCAGGCCGGACGTGATGAGCGCCTGGACGAGGCGCAGGACGAGGGCTTCGAGGGCCATGAACGCCGCCTTGGCGAGCACGGACGCCAGGAACTCGGACATCTTCCACCTCACACGGAGAAACAGACTTACATAGGCATAATTCGTCATAAATACTGCCAGAGCGGTTGAGGAAAGATGTCTGTTCGGTGAACAGTCAGTGACGGTTGCCGCGCTCGATCACCTGCGCCGCCAGCGTCGCCGCCGCCGCGCAGCCCAGGCCGATGCCCCACCCGACCGGACCGATCGGCCGGTTGCCGAAGAACTGGCTGAGCCCCGGCACCGAGACCACCACGCCCAGCACCGCGAGCGACGCCAGCGACGCCAGCACGACGGTCCTGTCCCGCCGCGCCAGCCCCAGCGTCTGCAGGAGCTGCGCGCCGACCAGGGCGACCAGGCCGACCGTGTCGGCGCGCCCGCGGGTGCCGGTCACCCGCGCCAGCAGCCAGGCGGCCGCCGCCGCCCCGGCGGTCGTGGCGGCCCGCAGGTAGATGTCACGGGTCAGCGCGGCGCCCAGCGACGCCTCCGGCCCCTCGGCCAGCATCGTCTCGGGGCTGCCGGTCGGCGGCCGCACCGCCACCGCCATGGCGGGCAGCATGTCGGTGAGCAGGTTGACCAGCAGCAACTGCCGGGCGTTCAGCGCGCTGCGCCTGGTCAGCAGGCTCGACCCGAGCGTGAACGCGATCTCGCCGACGTTGCCGCCGAGCAGGATGCCGAGCGCGTCGCGGACGGAGCCCCACATGGTCCTGCCCTCGACGATCGCGTCGATGATCGTCTCGATGCGGTCGTCGGCGACGACGATGTCCGCGGCGGCCCTGGTGGCGGGGGCGGCCTGCGGCCCGAGCGCCACCCCGACGTCGGCCAGCCGGATCGCAGGGACGTCGTTGGCGCCGTCGCCGGTCACCGCCACGACCCTGCCGGCGCGGCGCAGCAGGGTGACGATGCGCGCCTTGTGCTCGGGGGTGACCCGGGCGAACACCGCCACGCCGGGCAGCGTACCGGTCAGCGCGTCGTCGTCCATGCCGTCGAGCTCGGGGCCGGTCATGACCCGCCCGCCGTCGAGCGCGTTGATCTCGGCGGCGATGGCCTCGGCCGTGCTCGGGTGGTCGCCGGTGACCATGACGACCCGGACCCCCGCCCGCATCAGCCGCTCCACGCTGCGCTTGGCCGTCGGGCGCACCGGGTCGGCCAGCCCGAGGAAGCCCCGGAAGCACAGCCGCTCGATGCGCGACTCGTCCAGGTCGGCCCTGCTGGACGCGCCGCGCTCGGCCACCGCCAGCACCCGGTAGCCCTGCAGGGCGAGGGCGTCCACCTCCCGTTCGAGCTGCCGCCTGGTGGCGTCGTCCAGGGGCTCCTCCTGCCCGTCCCTGGCGAGGTGGGTGCAGCGGGTGAGCACGACCTCGGGCGCGCCCTTGACGCTCAGCAGGTGGCCGGAGCCCGACAGCCCGAGGACCGCGTGGTAGCCGCGCGCCGGCTCGAACGGCAGCTCGTCCACCCGCTCCCACCCGTCCAGGCCGTCCTCGGGGGTGACGCCCATGCGCTCGGCGCCCTCGACGACGGCGCGGTCGGTGGGGTGCGGGATGGCCCTGCCGCCGCCGAACCTCGGACCGGCCCGCAGCGCCGCGCCCACGATGCTCCTGAAGTCCGGCGTCGCCGACTCCGGCGCCTGCTCGGCGAAGCCGTTCGACACCCGGCCCAGGCTGATGCGGCCCTCCGTCAGGGTGCCCGTCTTGTCGAAGCAGAGCACGTCCACCCGGCCGAGCGCCTCGATGGTGGACGGGTTGCGCACCAGCGTGTTGCGGACGGACAGCCGCTTGGCGGAGGCCAGCTCCGCGACCGTCGCGACGAACGGCAGCCCCTCGGGCACCGCGGCCACGGTCATGCTCACGGCGGGCGCGAGCGCCTGCGCGAGGGACGAGCCGCGCAGCAGGTCGATGAGCATCAGGGCGACGCCGGATCCGACGGCGGCGGGCAGGATGCGCCGGCTCAGTTCGCGCAGCCGCAGCTCCACGCCGCTCGGCGGCGGCCCCTCCTCGGCCAGCCTGGCGGTCCTGCCCGCCTCGGTGGCGTCTCCGGTGGCCACGACCACGGCCAGGCCGTGGCCGGCCGCCACGGTGGTGCCCTCGTAGACCATGGAGCTGCGGTCGGCGACGGCGGGCGCGGCCGTGGGCGCCGCCGCCTTCACCACGAGCTGCGACTCCCCGGTCAGGACCGACTCGTCCACCTCCAGCCCGGACGCCTGCATGAGCCGGCAGTCCGCTGGCACGGCGTCGCCGGCGCGCAGCTCGATCACGTCGCCGGGGACGAGCTGGTCGGCGACGCCGGACGTCTCCCCCGAGGGCCGCCGCAGCCGCACCGGCACGGCCGTGATCTCGGTCAGGCGGTGCAGCGCCCGGTCGGCCCCGCGCCGCTGCGCGCCGCCGAGCAGGGCGTCCACGACGATCGCCCCGCCGATCAGGCCGGTGTCCAGCACCGAGCCGACGACCGCCGACAGGCCCGCGCCCGCCGCCAGCACCGGCGTCAGCGGGTTGGCGAGCTCCTCCAGCGCCGCCGCCGCGAGCGACACCGGGCCGCCCGCCGCGCGCGCCGGCCTGCGGCGCCGCAGCGCCGCCTCCTCCTCGCTCAGCCCGCCCTGCGAGGTACGGAGTCTGTCCATGACGTCGCGCACCGCCATCGCGTGCCAGGGCGTGTGGTCGGCGCGGACCGGGGGCGCCCCCTTGCCGAGACGGCGTCCCGCCCACTCCCCCGTCACCAGGGCGGCCAGCGCCGTGCAGTCGCGCGCGAGCTGGGCCTGGCGGAGGGCGGCGTGCGGGGCGAGGAACCCGAGACCGGTCCCCGCCATGGCCCCGACCGCGGCCACCCAGACGCTGCGCGTGCTCGCCCTCCTGGCGGCGGGCAGGCAGCGCAGCACGAGGTGCACGCCGTCCGGCTCGCCCATCACGTCGGCGTCCCAGGGGACGCGGCGGGAGCGTCCGAGCACGCCGACGCCGAGGTCGGCCTGCCTCAGCGCGCTCCTGGCGCGCCGCGAGACCACGGCCACGCCGTGGCCCTTGGCCTGCAGGTCCCGGACGACCGCCGCCAGCCGCGCCCCGCCCTCGACGGTCCGCTCCACGCCGAGACGCCTGGCCAGCGCCTGGTCGGCGCCCGCCAGCATCACCGCGCAGCTGCCCCGCGCCGCGGCGACCAGGGCCTCGGCCAGCGGGTTCGGCTCTCGGGCCAGCCCCACGAGGGCGACGGGGGTGCCGCCCTCCGCCACGGCCACGGGCCTGACGCCCTGCTCGCGCCAGTCCGCCACGGGGGCGGGCGCGTCGTCCCCCTCGAACGGCCGGGCCGTCCAGCCGTCGCGTTCCCGCCTGGCGGCCGGGTCGGCGAGGTCGAGCAGCGTGTACAGCCGGGCGTGCAGGTCGTCGGCGTCCACGCCGGGGACGAGCGGGACGACCGACTCGATCGACCAGGCGTCGGAGGTGACCACGTCGGCGTCGATGACGACGGTGTCGACGCGGTCCATGCGGTGCAGGGCGTCACGCTCCAGGACGATCACGCCCCGTCGCGCGAACGCGCGCAGCGCGGCGCTGGTGAAGGCGTCCCTGCCGAGGCGGGCGGCTTTCGGCGTGCCGGTGACGAGCACCGACAGCGCCCGCTGGCGGTCCTGGCTGATCGCCGCGGTCAGCGTGTGGGCGGCCAGCGTCGCGCCGCTGGCGGCGTCGGCGTACCGCTCGACCGGGCCCCTCGGCAGCGGCACCGGGCGGGGGGCGGCGGTGACCCTGATGTGCCGGTAGGAGCCCTCGCGGGCGGCGAACTCCTCCTCGCGCGCGATCCACGCCTGACGGCCCGCGCGGGTGTCGACGTACCGGGAGGCCGCGGCGATCGAGTCGATCAGCAGCGACACGGGGCGCAGGGCGAGCGCGTGGGACGCCACCCTGGTCGTGGCGAGGAGCGCGTCGACGGCCGGCTTGCCGATGCGCCTTTCCAGCTCCTGGTAGACGAGCGGGGTGCTCTCCGCGAGCGACAGGAAGCCTGGCACGGCGGGGTTGATCCTCGGCAGGCGGGCGAGCTGCCCGGCCAGGGCGACGCCGGCGCCGAGAGCGTGCACGCCGAGGCTGACCGCGGCGCGGGCGTGCTGCTCCACGCCGTCGAGGGCGCGCGGCACGGCCGGCTGCCGCTCGCCCTGGTCGAGCTCGTCCACGACGGCGACGAGCTTGTCGAGGTCGGCGGCTCCGGCCGCGGCGCCGGTGTCCGCCGCCCCTGCTCCTGCGCCGTCCTCCGGGGTGGCGCAGCAGACGAACACCGAGGCGAGCGCGCCGTTCACCTCGGCGCGCCGCGCGCCCGCCGCGCACAGCCGCTCCTCCAGCTCGCGCGCGAGCCGCTCGGTGCCGGGGCCGCCGATGCAGCGCAGCTCGATGCGCGCGCCGCCGGGGCACGGCTGGACCCGGCGGGGGCGGGGGACGAGTCCGCGTACGGGTTCTGGGAGGACGCTCAGCAGCGTGTCAACGGAAGGCAGGCCGAGCCAGCCCATACACCCTCCCGCCGGCGGTACCTGTGGTCATCTGCGCGCGTGCCCTACTTGCCGGCCCGTACGCGGGTGGCGGTGTTCTTCTGCCGGGCGGTGGACTGTGCGGGGCCGCGCTTGCTCTCGCCGGGCTTGGTCTCGGCGCCCTTGGCCGCCCCGCCCTTGCCCGCCGCGCCCTTCTCCGTGGTGGCCTTCCCCGTGGTGGCCTTCTCCGTGGTGGCCTTGGCGGCCGTCGCCGCGCCCCTGCGCGCCGTGGCGGCCCGTCCCGTGGCGGCGGCCGGCTCCTGCGCCGTGGGCTGCGTCCCCGCGGCGGGCTCCTCCTCGTGGTGCCGCATGGGCAGGAGGTCCCGCAGGTGGTGCAGCGTGCCCATCGGGTGCTCCTCCGTCCTGCCACGCTGCGCGATGATCGTCCCGGCGCCGATGGCGGCGGCCACGGGCCACTCCAGCACGCCCAACGCGGCCAGGGCGCCGAGCGCGCCGTAGTACGCCAGCCGTTCGGGCGCGGGGAGGAAGGAGCGGGCGATGTCGGCCGCGTGGCCCATCTCCTGCCTGCTCATGCGCGGCAGCCGGATGTCCGGGGCGCGGAGCCTGACGCTGATCATGGGCAGGTCGAGCGAGAGCTCCCTGGGGCCGGTCTCCACCGCCGCGGCCGGGCGTCCCGGAGCAGAGGATGTCTGCGTGACGACCATGATTGCCTCCATCGGTTCCCTGACTGCGCAGGTCAGGGGCGGAAAAAGCTACTCCGTCACCCCCTTTCCGCTCACCGTCCGTTTATTCCGGTCGGAGGTTATTTGCCGTTCTTTGCCGTCCGTTAGGACGAGGGCAGCGAGGACGGCGGCACGGGGATCACCGGGAAGGGGTTGTCCGGCAGGAGGAGGACCCTGCGCGCGCTGTCGGGCCGGCCCGCGGCGTCGAGGTGGAGGAGCGCCGCGCCGATGCCTGCCGCCCCCACCATGTAGCCGGTGTCGGCCGACACCTCGCCCGGCCGCAGCCGCCGGTACGCCTGGTACCAGCGGTAGCCCCGCCCGTCGTGGTCGGTGGCGCGGGCGATGAGGTCGGCGGCGAGCACGCGGGCGAGCTCCAGGCAGGAGGGCCGCCCGGTCGCCGCCCACAGGCCGACGAAGAGCTCCACCAGGCCCGCCGCGCCGCAGCACTGGCAGGCCGTGTTCCAGTACCCCTCGGTGCGCCGCGCAGGGACGCCGCTCTCGACGACGCCCCTCGCCAGCCGCTCCACCCAGTCGAGGTCCCCGGGGTCGCCGGCGACGCGGTACAGCTCGTAGAACATCCTGGCCACCCCGGCGGAGCCCGAGCAGAAGCCGAGGTAGTGCAGCCGGCGCGCGTGCGGGACGTGGTGCGGCACCGAGGCGCACCTGTCGCCGACGACGCTGACCTCCCTGACGAAGTCGGCCCCGCTGCGGGCGGCGCGCAGGAACCGCTCGTCGCCGGTCACCCCGTACAGGCGGGCCAGCAGGAACGCCGTGCCCGACGTGCCGGCGAGGAAGCCGGGCGTCACGGCGTCGGCCGGCAGGCCGGGCGGCGGCCCCGAGCGCTCGCCGAAGCGGTGGCCGGGCACGGGCAGCGCGGCGATGCGCAGCCCCGCCTCGACGGCCGCCTCCTCGTAGGCGGGCTCGCCGAAGTGGGCGGCGGCCCGCAGCAGTGCGAGGACGATGCCGCCGTCGCCGAGCTGCGCCGGGTCGCGCGTCCAGCCGCCGTCGCGGAACTGCGCGGGGTCGCGCGTCCAGCCGCCGTCGGGGAGCCGCGCGGCGTCGCGCGGGCGGGCGCCGCCGGGGGCGGCCGCGCCCCTGCGGACGAGGTGGTCGGCGATGGCTCCGGCCTGCTCCTCGAGCGCCTCGTCGCCGAGCGCCCAGCCCGCCTCCATCAGCGTGATCATGGTGCCGGCGAGCCCGTGGTAGAGCGTCGGGTCGTCCTGGCCGCGCCAGGTGGCCGCGAGCCTGCGCGCCCCGGCACGGGCGTCCTCCAGGTACGACTCGTGCCCGGTGGCGGCGGCGAGCTCCAGGAAGAACAGCACGACGCCGGCCGCTCCGGCGTACAGCGAGGAGGGCTCGGGCGCGAGGGCGGACCTGCCGCGCGGGTCGGGGTTGGCCCGCCAGCGCCTGCCGTGCTCGTCGTCGATCGCGGCGGACCTGATCCAGCGGGCGGCCGAGACGGCGGCGGTCAGCGGGGTGTCGGCTCGGGCGTCCGACGGACGGATCCTGTCCAGGCTCATGGCCCGGACTATCCCACAACCCCGGCAACTTTTCATGCTTTCCCTAGTGACTTTATCCGGAATTGTCACCCTCGTCCCGGCCCGCCACTCCCCCTTTCACGTATTGACGCGTTCGCAGGCAGAGGTTACCGTCGTGTCATATCTAAAAGGAAACTTTCCTAATAGTTTCCTGGACATCCCACCCCCCAATCCCTCAACCGGATGTCGGAGCGTTCATGAGACACCGCAGACTGAGCACGATCCTGACGGCGTTACTCCTCCCCCTCACCGCCGTGGTGGCCGCCCCGCCGACGGCGACGGCAGCCGTGTACGCCGCGGTCGCCGCTTGGGCCCCGAACACCGCCTACACGACGGGCACCCACGTCACGTACAACGGCGTCGAGTACGAGTGCGTGCAGGGCCACACGTCCCAGACCGGCTGGGAGCCGCCCAACGTCCCCGCGCTGTGGAAGCCCGTGACCGGAGGCGGCGACACCACCGCGCCGTCGGTGCCGGGCAACCTGCGCTCCACCGGCGTCACCAGCGGCAGCGTCTCCCTCGCCTGGAACGCCTCCACCGACGACGTCGGCGTCACCGGCTACGAGATCTACCGCGGCGGCACCCTCGTCACCACCGTCACCGGCACCACCCACACCGACACCGGACTGACCGCGAGCACCGCCTACATCTACACCGTCCGCGCCCGCGACGCCGCCGGCAACCGCTCCGCCGCCAGCAACAGCGTCACCGCCACCACGACCGGCGGCGGCGGGAACGACACCACCGCGCCGTCCGTGCCGGGCAACCTGCGCTCCACCGGCGTCACCAGCGGCAGCGTCTCCCTCGCCTGGAACGCCTCCACCGTTGTCTAGTCAGCGGAGGCGGCGGGGACAAGGTGCTCGGCTACTTCGTCCAGTGGGGCGTCTACCAGCGCGGCTACCACGTCAAGAACATCGACACGAGCGGCTCCGCGGCCAAGCTGACCCACATCAACTACGCCTTCGGCAACGTCCAGAACGGCCAGTGCGCCATCGGCGACAGCTACGCCGACTACGACCGCTTCTACCAGGCGGGCGAGAGCGTCGACGGCGTGGCCGACACCTGGGACGCGGGCGCGCTGCGCGGCAGCTTCAACCAGCTGCGCAAGCTCAAGAAGAAGTACCCGCACCTGAAGGTGCTGTTCTCCTTCGGCGGCTGGACCTGGTCCGGCGGATTCGGCCAGGCCGCGCAGAACCCGGCCGCGTTCGCCGACTCCTGCTACCGCCTGGTGGAGGACCCGCGCTGGGCGGACGTGTTCGACGGCATCGACATCGACTGGGAGTACCCGAACGCCTGCGGCCTGACCTGCGACACCAGCGGCCCGGCCGCGTTCAGGAACGTCATGTCGGCGCTGCGCTCCCGCTTCGGCTCCGGCAACCTCGTCACCGCCGCCATCACCGCCGACGGCACGGACGGCGGCAAGATCGACGCCGCCGACTACGCCGGCGCCGCGCAGTACGTCGACTGGTACAACGTCATGACGTACGACTTCTTCGGCGCCTGGGCGGCGCAGGGCCCGACGGCGCCGCACTCGCCGCTCACCTCCTACGACGGCATCCCCATCGGGGGCTTCCACAGCGACAACGCGATCCAGAAGCTCAAGAGCAAGGGCGTGCCCGCGAGCAAGCTGCTGCTCGGCATCGGCTTCTACGGCCGCGGCTGGACCGGGGTCACCCAGGCCGCGCCGGGCGGCACCGCCACCGGGCCCGCCCCGGGCACGTACGAGCAAGGCATCGAGGACTACAAGGTGCTCAAGACGCGCTGCCCGGCCACGGGCACCGTCGCGGGGACGGCGTACGCGTACTGCGGCGGCCAGTGGTGGAGCTACGACACGCCGAGCACGATCGGCGGCAAGATGAGCTACTCGAAGAACCAGGGCCTCGGCGGCGCGTTCTTCTGGGAGCTCAGCGGCGACACCACGAACGGCGAGCTCCTCACGGCCATGAAGAACGGCCTGGGCTGACCGTCCGTGCCGGGGCCGGCCTCGTCAGGGGCCGGCCCCGGCCGCGCGGCGTACGGGGCCGGCAGGCGGCTCGGCGGGCGGCGCCTCAGGCCGGGCGGGCCACGACCTCGGCGAGCGGGGTGGCCGGGTGCCCGGTCAGGCGGGGCACGGCGTCGCTGACGCCGTCCAGCTCGCCCGCGGCGATGGCGGTGTAGGTGGACACCCACGCCTCCACCTGCCAGCCGGGCGCCCCGTACGCGGCGCGGGAGCGGTAGGCCTCCTCGACGGTCTCGGCGTGGTAGCTGACCGGCCGCCCCGTGGCCCGCGCCAGGACGTCGGCGACCTCACGCAGGGTCAGCGCCTCCGGGCCGGTCAGGTCGTAGGTGGCCCCGGCGTGGGCGGACGGGTCGAGGAGCACGGCGACGACGGCGTCGGCGATGTCGTCCTGCGCGACCACGGCGGCGCGTCCCCGGCCGGCCGGCCCGCGGATCACGCCGTCGCGGCCGACGAGGGCGGGCATGAAGTCGGCGTACAGGTTGTCGCGCAGGAACGTGAAGCGCAGGCCGCTCGCCCTGATGTGCTCCTCGGTCGCCCAGTGGTCGCGCGCCAGCGTGAACGTCGCCCGGGGCGACGCGCCGAAGAACGACAGGTACACCAGGTGCCCGACGCCCGCCCGCGCGGCGGCGTCGACGAACGCGCGGTGCTGCTCCAGCCGGTCGGGCGACTCGGAGGCCGAGACCATGAACAGCACGTCCACGCCGTCGAGCGACCGCCCGACGGCGGGGTCGCCGTACCGGCCGGGCGCGGCGGAGGCCCCCGGCAGCTCGGGGGCGCGCTCGGGGCTCGGCACCACCAGGCGCTGCGGCACCCCGGCGGCGGCCAGGCGGCGGGCGACGCGCCCGCCGACGCGGCCGGTGGCGCCGGTCACCGCGATGCGCGGACCGGGCGTGCCGGTCGTGCGCGGCTCGGTCATGCGGGGCTCCCTCCTCGCCGGTCGGGGCGCCTGCCGCCCCGCCTGCCATTCTCCCAGCCCGCCGCCTCCTTCCCCGGGTCCGCCCGGCCGCCGTCAGAGGTCGAGCGGCCGGTAGGCGGTGACCTCCCTGGAGGCGAGGCGGGCCAGGCAGTCGCCGACCACGAGCCGCCGGAAGTGCTCGGAGTCGCGGTGCGCCGCGAAGGCCGCCTCGTCGGCGTACCGCTCGAAGATCATGAAACGGCGCGGGTCGTCGGCGCAGACGTGCGCCTCGTACGAGAGGTTGCCCGGCTCGGCCCGGGACAGCGGCGTGAGGGCCCTGAGAATGCCGGCGACGGCGTCCTCCTCGCCCTCCCTGGCGGTCCACACGGCTTGCACGACGTAGGTCATGGGCGGCGACTCTAGGACGAACCTCCGGCTTTGTCACCCCCTCACGGCCCGCTTGACAGCGCGGTGAGCTGGGGATTAACGTCCCGCTAACCGACAGGCACAGACGAAGACATCCCTGTCAGTGGTCTTCGTCTGTGCTTTCTGTCGTTCCTGGACCGCTGGCAAGGGATTCACCCCCCGAAAGGCGGCTGGGCATGAACGACGGCCCTGCGAACACGAGAGCGGCGGCCATCCGCGGCGCGGCCGACGCGGCCGGTCTCATCGACACCCTCACCCGGCTCGGCGCGCGGGCGAACTGGATCTGGTTCCTCGCACTGGCGGGCCTGTTCCTCGACGCGTACTCCAACGCGGCGCTCGGCGCCGGCCTGTCCCCGATGGTCAAGCAGCTCGGCCTGTCCCCCACCGAGGTGGGCGTGCTGACCGCGATGGCGCCCGCGATCGCGATCGTCTCCAACCCGTTCGGCGGCTGGCTCGCCGCCCGCATCGGCCGGGTCAAGCCGCTGCTGCTGACGAAGGTGGTGTTCGCGCTCGGCGCCGTGCTCACGGCGAGCGGCTCCGGCTTCGAGACGGTCTTCGCCGGGCGGGCGCTCGTCGGCGTCGCGTACGGCATCGACTTCGCCGTGGCGATGGCGCTGCTGGCCGAGTACACGCCCGCCTCGCTCAAGGGCAGGCTCAACTTCTGGCAGGGCGTCTGGTACACCGCGACCACCACGAACCTGCTGCTCACCCTGCTCTTCTACCGCTTCGACGTGGGCGCCGACATCTGGCGCTGGTCGGTCGGCTCCTCGGCGGTCTTCGCGCTCGTCCTGCTCGTGCTGCAGCTGACGTTCCTGGTGGAGAGCCCGACGTGGCTGGCCTCCAAGGGGCGCCTGGCCGAGGCCGCTGCGAACCTGCGCCGCATGTACGGCTTCGACGCCCGCGAGGGCGGGCCGGAGACGGCGGGCACGGGGACGGCGGGCGGAGATGCGCGGGCGGCGTCCCGCCAGGTCGGGTTCCGCGACGCGGGCGTGCTGTTCCGCCGCCCCTACCTGCCCCGCACCGCGCTCTCCACGGTCATCTCCCTCACGCAGGCCATGCAGTACTTCGCGGTCGGCTGGTACCTGCCGGTGATCAGCCTGGAGCTGTTCGGCAAGGAGTTCGAGAAGGCGACGCTGGGCTCGATGGCGTTCAACGCGGTCGGCATCGTCGGCGGCTGCCTGTCGGCGTACGCGGGGCGCAGGCTCGGCCTGCGGGTCAGCTCGATGGCCGGCTACGCCGTGGTGTTCGCGGCGCTGCTGGTGATGGGCGCGACGTTCAAGGAGCTGCCCGTCGGGCTGGCCGCGCTGCTGCCGGTGCTGTTCATCTTCTTCCACTCGGCGGGCCCCGGCCCGAACGGCAAGTCGATCGCCGCGCTGTCGTACCGCAGCGACATCCGCACGCTCGGCACGGGCGTGACCGGCATGCTGGGCAGCCTCGGCTCGGTCGCGGGCCTCTACCTGTTCCCGCAGCTCCAGGCGGGCATCGGGGTGGGCCCCAGCCTGATGGTGCTGTCAGTGGTGCCGCTGGCCGGCCTGCTCACCTGCCTGGCGATCAAGTGGGACCCGACCCGCGCGAATGTGAACCTGGAAGAGGAGGCCATCGGCCTGCGGGAACGCGAGCCGGTCGCAGCCTGACGGCCGGGCCGGGGCACCACCGGCCCATATCTCACGCCATTTCCGGCCGTGACACATCAGGCCATGACATTTCCGGCCATGACAATGACGAAAGGACCTTCGCGGATGACCAGGGAACGCCGCCGGGGCGTGCTCGGCGTCGACGAGGGCACCACGGGCACCCGCGCCGCCGTCGTCCTCGACGACGGCCGCGCGGCGCCGCCCGCGTACCTGCCCCTCTCCGTCCGCTCCCCCGACCACCTGCGCGTCGAGCAGGACGCGGGCGAGATCTGGGCGAACACCGTCCAGGTCTGCCGCGAGGCGCTGGAGCGGGCCGCGGCCGACGGCGTCGAGGTCACCGGGGTGTCGATCTCCACCCAGCGCGCCACCGTGCTGCTGTGGGACACCGTCACCGGCGAGCCGCTGACACAGGCCGTGGTCTGGCAGGACCGCAGGTACGCCGCCCGGCTGCGGGAGTGGGAGCTCGAGTGGGACGCCCGCCTGGAGGAGGAGACTGGACGCCCCGTCGGCTCCAGGGCGCCGCTGCTGTGGGCGGCCGAGGAGATCGCCGCCGACCCGGCCGCCCGCCGCGCGCACCAGGAGGGCCGGCTGGCGTTCGGGTCGGTGGACAGCTGGCTGGTCTGGAAGCTCACCGGCGGGGCCCGCCACGCCACGTCCGCGACGAACGCCGTGGCGCTCGGCGCGTACGACCTGCGCACGGGCGGCTGGCACGAGCCGTGGGCGGCCTTCCTCGGCTGCCCGCCGGACGTGCTGCCGGTGATCCTCGACGAGGACGGCGACTACGGCGTCACCGACCCGGCGGTGCTCGGGGCGGCGCTGCCGATCCTGTCCGTGATGGGCGACCAGCACGCGGCGATGCTCGCGCTCGGCGCGCACCGGCCCGGCCAGGCGACCTGCGTCCACGGCACGGGCACGTTCCTCGACGCCGTCGCGGGCGACCGGCCGCCCGCGCGCCGCCACGTCCCCGGCGTGCTCACGCTGGTCGGCTGGCGCTCGCGCGGGACGCCCCTGTTCAGCGTGGAGAGCTACGCCCCCACCACCGGCTCGGCCATGCGCTGGCTGTGCCAGGAGATCGGGCTGTTCGACTCGCCCGAGCAGCTCGCCCGGCTGGCCGCCGGGCACGCCGGACCCTCCCGCGTGGCGTTCCTGCCCGCGCTCGCCGGGCTGCGCACCCCCGTGTGGGCGCCGGAGGCCACCGGGGTGCTGAGCGGGCTCAGCCTGTCCACCACCAGGGCCGAGCTGGCCCGCGGCGTCCTCGACGGCTTCGCCCACTCGGTGTGCGACCTGCTGGAGGGCGTCGAGACGGCGACCGGCCTGCGGGTCGCGGAGCTGTTCTGCGGCGGCGGGCTCGCCACCAGCGACGCGCTGATGGCGAGCCAGGCGGACCTGCTGGGCCGTCCCGTGCGGCGCGCCCTCGACAACGGCACCGCCAGCCTGCGCGGAGCCGCCTACCTGGGCGGCGTGCGCGCCGGGCTGTGGCCGGACGTCGGCGCCGCCGTCGCCGCGCTGCCGCCCGCCCCCGTCTTCGAACCCACCCTGCCGGACGCCCGGCGCGAGGAGGCCAGGGCCGCGTGGCGCGACCTGCTGGCCCGCCACGTGTCCCCCCAGGCCGCCCCGCCCGGCACCCGCCCTAACCCGTACGCACAGGAGGAACCACCGTCGTGATCCGGCTACCCGAACGCAAGGCGCGATCGGAGACGCGCAGCGCCATCCGCCGCACCCCGCTGCGGCTCGACCGCGGCGCGCAGCTCGACCGGCTCGCCTCCGGGCGGTTCGACGTGCTCGTCGTCGGCGGCGGCGTCACCGGCTGCTACACCGCGCTCGACGCCGTCACCCGCGGCCTGTCGGTGGCGCTCGTGGAGCGCGACGACTTCGCCTCCGGGACGTCCTCGAAGTCGTCGAAGATGGTGCACGGCGGGCTGCGCTACATCGAGCAGGGCAACCTGCCGCTGGTGCGGCGCTCGCTGCTGGAGCGGCAGCGCTTCCGGCGCAACGCGCCGCACCTGGTGCAGCGGCTGCCGTTCGTCTTCCCCGTGCTCTCGCAGGACGGCGTCTTCGACGCGCGCATCGCCAAGGCCTTCGAGGGCCTGCTGTGGACGTACGACCTGGCGGGCGGCTGGCGCATCGGCAGGCTGCACCGGCGGCTCACCGTGCCCGAGGTGCTGGCCCGCGCGCCCCGGCTGCGCGCCGAGCGGCTGAAGGGCGGCCTGCTCTACTACGACAGCCGCACCGACGACGCGCGGCTGACCCTGACCATCGCGCGCACCGCCGCGCACTTCGGCGCGACCGTCGTCAACGGGGCCGCCTGCAGGGGCCTGGTCGTCGAGGGCGGCCGGGTGCGCGGCGCGACCGTCGAGGCCGACGGCCGCGAGATCGAGGTGCGGGCCGGGGTCGTGATCAACGCGACCGGCGTGTGGTCGGACACGCTCGACGCGCTGTCGGACCCCGGGCACCGGCCGCGCATCCGCCCCGCCAAGGGCGTGCACGTCGTGGTGCCGTGGACCCGGCTGCCGATCGACGGCACCGTGACCGTGCCCGTCCCCGGCCGGGCCCGCCGCGCCACCTGCACCCGCTGGGGCGACGTGGTGGTGGTCGGCACGACCGACACCGACTACGACGGCCCGCTCGACGAGGTGCTGTGCACCCGCGAGGAGATGCAGTACCTCCTCGACGGCGCCAACACCGCGTTCGACGCGGACCTCACCCCCCGCGACGTGGTCGGCTCCATCGCCGGGCTGCGCCCGCTGGTCGGCGACAAGGAGGGCGCGACGCTCGACATGAGCCGCGACCACCGCGTCTCCACCGACGCGCACGGCCTCGTCACCGTCACCGGCGGCAAGCTGACCACCAGCCGGCACATGGGCGAGCTCGTCGTGGACGAGGCGCTGAAGGTGCTCGGCCGCCGCGCCCGCTGCCGCACCGTCGCGCTGCCGCTGCTCGGCGGGGCGGGCTACGACGCCGAGGCCACCTCGGCGACCGGCGGGCTCGGCGCGCACCTCGGCCAGCGGTACGGCACCGAGGCCAGGTTCGTCGCCGACCTCCTCGCCGAGGACCCGTCGCTCGCGGAGCCGATCGCCGAGGGCAGCCCCCACCTGCGGGCCGAGGTGGTGTACGCGGCGCGGTGCGAGCTGGCGCGCACGGTCGACGACGTGCTGTCGCGCCGCACCCGGATGCGGGTGTTCGCCAGGGACCTGTCGGTCGCCGCGGCCCCCGAGGTCGGCCGGCTGCTGCAGAAGGAGCTCGGCCTGACCGACGAGGAGGTCGCCCGGCAGGTCGAGGACTACGTCGCCGGCGTCGAGCGCGAGAAGACCGTACTGATGGAGGCAGTTTCATGATCAGCAGGCAGACCGTCACGCACCCGTTCAACCGCGGCGACTACGTCGTGGGCGCGCCGACCCCGCCGCGCTGGGGGGCCGACTGCCCGCCCGGCGCGGGCCCGGCGAGCCTGCAGGAGCACGCGGTGCCGGTGCCCGAGGCCGTCGTGGCCGAGCTGCGCGCCGTCGCCGCGGCCGTCCACACCGACAGGGACGAGGTGATCCTGCGCACCCGCGACTGGTGGGCGGGCACGTCCATCGGCGAGACCGACGGCAACCCGGCGACCCCCGACGCGGTGGTCGTCGAGGCGGCCGACGAGGAGCAGGTCGCGGCGGTCGTGCGGATCTGCGCCGCTCACGGCGTCCCGCTCACGGTCTCGGCCGGGCGCAGCAACGTGCTCGGGGCCGCGCTGCCGGTGTTCGGCGGCGTCGTGCTCGACGTGTGCCGGCTCAACAGGATCATCTCCTTCGACGCCGAGTCGATGATCGTCGAGGTGCAGGCGGGCATGTTCGGCGACCTGTTCGAGAAGGAGCTGCAGGAGGTCCACGGCGCGACCACCGGGCACTGGCCGTCGGCGTTCGCCATCTCGACGGTCGGCGGGTGGGCCGCCTGCCGGGGCGCCGGCCAGCTCTCCACCCGGTACGGCAAGATCGAGGACATGGTGGTCGGCCTGGACGTCGTCCTGCCGGACGGCACGACCGCGAGCTACGGCACCTACCCGCGCGCCGCCGTCGGGCCCGACCTGCGCCAGCTGTTCATCGGCTCCGAGGGCACCCTCGGCGTCATCACCCGGCTGCGCCTGCGCACCCACCGCCTGCCCGCGTACGCGTCGGGCCTGGCGTACGGGTTCGCCACGTTCGCCGACGGGCTCGACGCCTGCCGCGAGATCCTGCAGCGCGGCGCGACCCCGGCCGTGCTGCGTCTCTACGACGCCCACGAGAGCGGCACCCACTTCGGAGAGCCGGGCACGAACCTGCTGCTCGTCGCGGACGAGGGCGACCCCGCGCTGGTCGACGCGGTGATGGCGGTCGTGGAGGAGGTCTGCGCGGCGCGGGCGGCGCTCACGCTCGATGGCGACGCCGTCCTCGCCCGCTGGCTGGACGAGCGCATGATCGTCGGCAAGTCCGGCGACGGCTTCGCCAAGGGCCCCGGTTTCGTGGCCGACACCTGCGAGATCGCCGCGCCCTGGTCGTCCCTGTCGGCCGTCTACGACGAGGTGGTGGCCGCGATCGAGGCGGTGCCCGGCACGCTGCGGGCGTCGGCCCACCAGTCGCACGCCTACACCGACGGCGCCTGCCTGTACTTCTCGCTCCGCGGCGACGTCGAGCGCGACCGTCGGCGCGAGTGGTACCGGGCCGCCTGGGACGCCGCGAACGAGGTGCTCATCAGGCACGGCGCCGCGATCAGCCACCACCACGGCGTGGGGCTGCTGCGCTCGCCGTACATGGAGCGCTCGCTGGGCGCCGGGTTCGCCACGCTGGTGGCCGTCAAGCAGGCGCTCGACCCGGCTGGGATCATGAACCCCGGCAAGCTGGGACTGCCCAGCCGGTTCGCCGCCGGCACGGCGAGAAAGGGATAGTACATAAGGTGGACCAGGTGAGCTCTCGCCCCAAACGCCCCGTCGATCGGCGCCTGCTGGCCGCGCTGGCCGAACACCCCGTCATGGCGTCGCTCGTCGGCACGGAGATGGCGAGCCGGTTCACCGCCACCTCGACCCCGCTCGGCATCCTCGCCTCCGTCCCGCTCGGCGACCTGGAGGCGACGGTGCGGAGCACGCTCGCGGCCGGGAAGATCGTGTTCGTCAACATGGACTCGACTCCCGGCCTCGGGCACGACCCCGGCGCCCTGACCTACCTCAAGGGCATCGGGGCGGTCGGCATCTGCTCCACCCGCGCCGCCATCATCGAACGGGCGGGCGGGCTCGGGCTGCTGTCGATGCAGAAGGTGTTCGTGACCGACCGGTCGAACCTGCGGCGCAGCCTGCAGTCCGTCGCCAGGTCCCACCCCGACCTGGTGCAGCTCATGCCCGCGGTCGTGCTGCGGTACGTCGAGCGGCAGGCCAGGGAGCTCGGCGTGCCGTACCTGGCGGCCGGGTTCGTGCAGGGCGCGGCGGACGTCGCCGAGGCGCTGCGCCACGGCGCGGCCGGCGTGTGCACCTCCGACGACAACCTGTGGGAACTACGCCGCTCCGCCCTGCCCCCCTCCTGACCACCCCGGTCTCCTCCTGACCACCCCGGTCTCCTCCTGACCGGCCCCGCCCCCGACCGCCTCCCCGCCCACTCCCACCTGACCGCTTCCCGCCCCGCCGCCTCCGGCCTCCGCTCCCCGCCCCTGCGCGGCGGTGCTCCCGTCGCCGTTTCCTGGCGGGCCCGGCACCCCCCACGGAAGGACCCCTCGATGACCCCGGCCGCCCGTGACCTGCCCGCCGCGGCCTCCGGGTCCTCCGCGCCCGCGCCGCCGCCACCCGGCTCCGCGGGTGGGCGCGGGGGCGGCGGGCGGCTCGGGGCGCTCGGGCCCGCCGTGTTCGTCGTGCTGTGGAGCAGCGCGTTCATCGCCGGCATCCCCGGAGTGCGGGCGGCGCCGCCGCTGCTGCTGATGACGGCCCGCTTCGCCGTCGCCGGGGCGCTGCTCGCCGGGTACGCCCTGGCCGTGCGCGCCCCCTGGCCGCGCGGCCGGGCCCTGGCCCACGTCGCGGTCTCCGGGCTGCTCGTCCAGGCCGTGCAGTTCGGCTGCTTCTACTCGGCGCTCGGCCTGGGCCTCCCCGCGGCCGTCGTCTCCCTCGTCCAGGGGCTCAACCCGGTCGTCATCCTGCTGGCGGCCAGGCTGCTCGGCGAGAGGATCAGCGGCCGCCAGGCGCTCGGCTTCGCGCTGGGCGCGGCGGGCGTGGTGCTCGCGGTCGCCGACCGGGTGAGCCTGTCCGGCTGGGGCGTCGTGCTGTGCCTGGCCGGGCTGGCCGGGCTCAGCGCCGGCACGCTCTACCAGCAGCGCCACGTCCGCGACATGGACGTACGCACCGGCACGGCCGTCCAGCTCCTCGCCGCCGCCCCGGCGGTCGGGCTGGCCTGCCTGGCCGCAGGGACACCCCGCGTGTCGGACTGGGCGGCGTTCGGGGCGTCGGTCGCCTGGATGGTGCTGGTCAACTCGATCGCCGCGTTCATCCTGCTCAACGGCATGCTGCGGCGCCTGCCCGCGAGCCGGGTCAGCACGGTGTTCTTCCTGACCCCGTCGGTGACGGCGGTGCTGGCCTGGCTGCTGGCCGGGCAGGCGCTGCACCCGCTCGCCGTCGCCGGGCTGGCCCTCGGCGCCGCCGGCGTCCTGCTCGCCAACCGCCGCCCGGACACGCGGTGACGCGCCGCCGGGCGGTCCTGGCCGCCGCGTTCGCCGGGGTGCTCCTGCTCGCCGTCCTCGGCGCGTACCGGCTCGTCAACGCCCGCACCTTCCAGCTCGCCGGGCAGCTCACCGCCCGCGTCGAGACCACGGAGAAGGTCGTGGCGCTCACGTTCGACGACGGCCCCGACGGCCACACCGGCGAGATCGTCGACGTGCTCGCCCGGCAGGGCGTGCGGGCCACGTTCTTCGTCGTCGGCGCGCAGCTGCGCGACAGGCCGGACGACGGCAGGGCGCTCGTCTCCGCCGGGCACGAGCTGGCGAACCACACCTACACGCACCGGCGCATGATCTTCGTGACGCCCGGCACCGTGGCGGAGGAGGTCGAGCGCACCGACGCGCTCATCAGGGCCGCCGGGCAGCGCGGGGAGATCTACTTCCGCCCGCCCACCGGCAAGAAGCTGCTGGCGCTGCCCCTCTACCTGGCCCGGCATCACCGGCACACCGTGATGTGGGACGTCGAGCCCGACTCCGGCAGGACCCCCTCCCCCGACCGGCTCGTCGCCGAGGTGCGCGCGCAGGTGCGGCCGGGCTCCGTCATCCTGCTGCACCCCTGGTACGGCACGGGGGCGAACACCCGCGCCGCGCTCCCCGCGCTCGTCGCCGGGCTGCGCGCCGACGGCTACCGCTTCGTCACCGTCTCCGAGCTGCTGTCCTGACCCCCAGGGTGGAACGCCGCCGTTGGGGGTAGCCCACCCCGGAGGAGAACGACCGGACACGAGGGGGCCCGCCGTGGAGCTCTTCCCCGCCATGCCGTACGACGAGTGGCTCGACACCAAGGACACCTTTCACAGGTTCGCGCAGATTGTCGGGAAAGTACGGCTCGCTGAGAGCCAGCGCCGCAACCACTGGTGGAACGTGCCCTTCCACCTCACCGGACGCGGCCTGACCACCCGGCCCATGGGCGGCCCGGAGCGGCAGTTCTGCATCGACTTCGACCTCGTACGCCACCGGCTGGTCGTGGACCTCATCGACGGCCGCAGCGCGGAGCTGCCGCTCGCCGGGCAGTCCGTGGCCTCCTTCCACGACGGGCTGTTCCACCTCCTCGCCGGACTCGGGATCGACGCGGACATCAGGGCCGTGCCGTTCGACCTGCCCGAACCGACGCCGTTCGCCGAGGACACCCGGCACGCCGCGTACGACCCGGAGCTGATCGGCCGGTACTGGGTGGTGCTCTCCCAGGTGGCGCAGGTGCTGGAGCGCTACGCCGCCGGCTTCTGCGGCAAGACCAGCCCGGTGCACCACTTCTGGCACACCTTCGACATCGCCGTCACCCGGTTCACCGGGCGGGTCGCCGGGGCCTCGCCGCAGGCCGACCCGGTCACGCGCGAGGCGTACAGCTGGGAGGTGATCAGCGCCGGGTTCTGGTTCGGCGACGCGGAGCGGCCGTGGCCCGCCTTCTACTCGTACACGGCGCCCGAGCCGAAGGGCCTGGAGGAGGAGCCGCTGCGGCCGGACGCCGCGCGGTGGCTCCCGGCCCGCGGCGCCCACCTGGCGATCCTGCGCTACGACGACGCCAGGCAGACCCCAGACCCGGTCGGGACGGTCCTGGAGTTCCTGGACAGCGCGTACCAGGCCGGGGCGAAGCTGACCGGCTGCGACGCCGAACGCCTCGCCAGCGCCGACGGCGTCACCGACCCCTGCCTGACCCCGTCCTGACCAGCGCCGACGACGTCCCTTCCGCGCGGCCCCGCTCACCGGGCGGGCCGCGCGGCGGCGGCGACGAAGAAGGGGATCGCCAGGAGCCTGCGGTCCTTCGCGGCCCGCTCCTCCTGCCCCGCGATCCAGGCGCGCTCCTGCTCGGCGATGATCGCGCCCGCCGCGGCGGCCGCCCGCGCGATGCCCGTCACCGCCGGCAGCAGCCGCCCATCGGTGAAGACGCCGGTGCGCGCCTCGACGGCCACGTCCGCGAACCCGGCGTCGAGCAGCAGGGAACGGTCCGCGCGCTACCCGGCCACCTCGCCGTCGCCCAGCGGCAGGTCCAGGGCGTCGCCGAGTCTGAAGCCGGCCCGCGACCCGCGGGCGCGCGCCGCGGCGATCATCCGCTCGCCGACGTCGACGCCGATCGCGCGCATGCCGCGCTCGGCCGGCTCGCCCGCCGCCCGGCCCGCGCCGCAGCCGGCGAACCGGACTCCGGGGAGATGGGCATCGGGGAGGTGGCCGGGCGGTTCGGGCTGGCCACGCACGTCCTGCGGCGCTGGGAGGCCGTGGGCCTGCTCGCCCCGGCCCGCGCGGCGGGCGGGCGGTGCCGAGCCGCCGGCGCGCGGAGCTCGCCGAGCGCATCGCCCCGGCGCGGGCGTCGCTGGAGCTCATCGGCTGCGCGCTGGAGTGCGGCCACGACGACCTCGCCACCTGCCCCCACTTCCGCGGCGCCGTGGCCCGGCGACTCGCCCTGCCCGCCTGAGCCGCCCCCGAGCCCTCATCGGAGCCCCCTGAGGTGCGCTCGAGGAAGCGCCCTGAGAAGGGGGTGAGGAGCGGGCGAGGTGTGCGTGAGGAGCGCCCGAGAAGAGCGGGAGGAGCGCCGGAGGACGGGGCGCTCGGCGGTGGGCCTACCATGGCGGTGGACATATCCCCTGGTAAGGGGCGTTGGGAGTCGCCATGTCGAACCTGGGCGCCGGAGAGCTCCTCATCATCGCACTGGTGCTGATCATGCTCTTCGGCTCGAAGAAGCTGCCGGACGCGGCCCGCTCGATCGGGCGTTCGCTGCGGATCTTCAAGGCCGAGACCACCGGGCTGCACCACGAGGACGCCGCACCGGAACACCGCCGCTCCACCGCATCGGAGCAGCACGTCAGCGGCGCGTACGTAAGTCAGGAGGCGGCCGGTGCGGCCCCGGCGGCGGCGTCCCTGGAGGAGCAGGCGCGGCTGCTGGAGGAGCAGGCGGCCCGCCTGCGCGCCCAGGCCGCTCGCCAGACCCCGCAGGGCCCGGCGAACGCCTGAGAACCGGCCGGGGCCGCCCGCCAGACCCCGCGGGGCCCGCCGAACGCCTGAGACGGCCGGGGCCGCCCGTCAGGACGGGCCCGGGAGGTGGTCGGGGGCCGTCGCCCATGGGATGTGGGCGAGGTCGGCCTCGATGCGCGCGGCCGTCTCGCGGAGGGCCGGCAGGACGTCTCTGCGCAGGTCGTCGGTGGTGGCGCGGCCGGCGTGCGCGGCGACGTTGACGGCGGCCACGGTGCGCCCGCGGCGGTCGCGGACGGGCACGGCGATGGAGCGTACGCCCTCCTCCAGCTCCTGGTCGACCAGGGCGTAGCCGTCCTCGGCGGCGCGGCGTACGACGGCGGCCAGTTCGGCGGCGCCGGTGACGGTGCGCGGGGTGAGCGAGCGCGGCACGATCGCGGCCAGCCGCTCCTCGGGCAGGTCGGCCAGCAGCACGCGCCCCATGGACGTGGCGTACGCGGGGAACCGGGTGCCGACGGTGATGTCCACGCTCATGATGCGCACGGTCGGGACGCGCGCCACGTAGCGCACGTCGTCGCCCGACAGCACGGCGACCGAGGCGGACTCGCGGACGCGGGCCACCAGGGCGGCCAGGTGCGGCGTGGCGATCTCGCTGAGCGTGCGCCGGGACAGCGTCGCGTACCCGAGCTCCAGCACCCTCGGCAGCAGGACGAACCGGCCGCCGTCGCCGGGCGCGGCGTACCCGAGCGCCTCCAGGGTCTGGATGGCCCGCCGGGCGGTGGCCCTGGGCAGGCCGGTCGCCGCGGCGGCCGCGGCGAGGGTCAGCCCGCCCCTGGCGGCGCCCAGGGCGACGAGCACGGCCAGGCCGCGGTCGAGAGAGCGCAGGTATCCGGCGCCCAGCTCCTCCTTGGCGGCCCTGGCCCTGGCCGCATCGGCGGCGACTGGACCGGGCGGCCCGGCCTCCACGACGGCGGCCCCGGCGACGAGGCCGGGCCGCTCGGTCAGGGCCGTCTCCATGGCGGCAGCGGGCTCGGTCAGGGCCGTCTCCATCGCGGCAGCGGGCTCGGTCAGGGCCGTCTCCATGGTGGTGACCGCGGCGCGCAGGGCGGGTAGCGCGTGGGCGGCGAGTTCGGGGGCGCCGTGCCTGCTGGTGTGGCTGACGACGCTGACCGCGCAGACGGGCGCGCCGCCGGGGCCGCGCACCGGCAGGGCGACGGCGGTCAGGCCGGGCTCGGCGAGCTGGTCGTCGAGTGCGTACGGCGCCGACGGGTCGAGCAGCGCGAGCCCGGCGGCGCAGCGGCGGGCGGGCACCAGGTCGCCGGGCCTGAACGTCACCGACACCGCGCCCCGGCGGGCGTGCCCGGCCACGAAACGCGCCCCGTCGCCGTCGCGCACCGCCAGGAACACGGACTCGTCGAGTTCGGCGGCGAGCCGTGCGGCGATCGGCCCGAGGGTGTCGCGCAGCCCCGAGCAGGCGAGGTACGCCTCGCCCAGCTCGGTCAGCCGGGGCGCGGGCAGCACGTCGCGGCCGGCCGTGCGCGCGTACCCGAGGTGGACGAGGGTGGCGAGGACGCGGTCCACGACGGACCTGGCCAGGCCGGTGGCGCGGACGACGTCGGTGGCGCGCAGCGGCCGTTCCGGCTCGGCCGTGAGGACGCGCAGCACGGCGAGCCCGCGTTCCAGAGTGCCTGCCCGTTCCATGTCTCGCTCCTGCTCGTCTCGCCGGGATCGATCGGCCGGTGGATGTGCCGGGCGCCCTTTGACAGGAGCGCCGCCGAGTGCGGATACTCGTGGCCACAATAGTGAACAAAAGTTCACCCAGCGAACACGAGCGATCGGAGCGTCGTGTCGAGAGACAAGGTGGTCGCCACGGCCGAGGAGGCGCTGGCCGACGTGCGCGACGGCGCGTCGTTCGCCGTCGGCGGCTTCGGGCTCAGCGGCATCCCCAGCGTGCTCATCCAGGCCCTGTACCGCACCGGCGTGACCGGGATCAGCGTCGTGTCGAACAACTGCGGCGTGGACGGCGGCGGCCTCGGCGTGCTGCTGGCCGCCGGGCGCATCGCCCGCGTCACCGCCTCGTACATCGGCGAGAACAAGGAGTTCGCCCGCCAGTACCTCGCGGGTGAGATCGAGGTGGAGCTGACCCCGCAGGGCAGCCTCGCCGAGCGGCTGCGGGCGGGCGGCAGCGGCATCCCCGCCTTCTACACGCCGGCGGGCGTCGGCACGCCGGTCGCCGACGGCGGCCTGCCGCTGCGGCACCACCCCGACGGGTCGGTCGCGCTCGCCTCGCCGCCGAAGGAGGTGCGCGAGTTCGACGGCCGCCGGTACGTGCTGGAGCGCGCCATCACCACCGACTACGCGCTCGTACGGGCGGCGAAGGGCGACCGGCACGGCAACCTCGTCTTCGCCAAGACCGCGAGGAACTTCAACCCGCTCGCCGCCATGGCGGGCCGCGTCACCGTGGCCGAGGTGGAGGAGCTGACCGAGCTGGACCCTGACGAGGTGCACCTGCCGGGCGTGTTCGTGCGGCGCGTCGTCGTGCTCACCCCCGAGCAGGCCGCCGACAAGGGCATCGAGAAGAGGACGGTGCGCCCCGCATGAGCTGGACGCGTGACGAGATGGTGGCGCGCGCGGCGGCCGAGCTGCGCGACGGCGACTACGTCAACCTCGGCATCGGGCTGCCGACGCGCATCCCGTCGTTCCTGCCGGCCGGGGTGGACGTCGTGCTGCACTCCGAGAACGGCGTGCTCGGCGTCGGCCCCTACCCCACGGAGGACGAGGTCGACCCCGACCTCGTCAACGCGGGCAAGGAGACGGTGACGGTGCTGCCCGGCGCGTCGTTCTTCGACTCGGCGCTGTCGTTCGCGATGATCCGCGGCGGCCACGTCGACGTGGCGGTGCTGGGGGCCATGCAGGTGTCGGCCGGGGGCGACCTGGCCAACTGGATGGTGCCGGGCAGGCTGGTCAAGGGCATGGGAGGGGCGATGGACCTCGTCCACGGCGCCCGCAGGGTCGTCGTCGTCATGGAGCACACCGCCAAGGACGGCTCGCCCAAGCTCGTGCGGGAGTGCACGCTGCCGCTCACGGGCGCGGGCTGCGTCCACCGCGTCGTCACCGACCTGGGCGTGCTCGACGTCACCCCCGAGGGGTTCGCGCTGGTGGAGACCGCGCCGGGCGTCGGGCTCGGCGAGCTGCGCGCCCGTACCGGCGCGGAGGTGCGGGCGTGAGGGCCGTCTACGTCGTCGACGCGGTGCGCACCCCGTTCGGCCGCCACGGCGGCGCGCTGTCCGGCGTCCGCCCCGACGACCTGGCCGCGCACGTCGTCGGGGCCGTGGCCGAGCGCAACGGCGTCGAGGCCCCCGACGAGGTGATCCTCGGCAACGCCAACGGCGCCGGCGAGGACAACCGCAACGTGGCCAGGATGGCGGCGCTGCTCGCCGGGCTGCCCGTCACCACGCCGGGCGTGACGGTGAACCGGCTGTGCGGCTCCGGCATGGAGGCCGTGATCCAGGCGTACCGGATGATCGCGCTGGGCGAGGCGTCCACGGTGATCGCGGGCGGCGTCGAGTCGATGACGCGCGCCCCGTGGGTGCTGCCCAAGCCGGACCGGGCGTTCCCCGCGGGCGGCCAGGAGCTCGTGTCCACGACGCTGGGCTGGCGGCTGGTGAACCCGCGCATGCCGGCCGAGCACACGGTGCCGCTGGGCGAGGGCGCCGAGCTGATCGCCGACAGCCACGGCGTCACCCGGGCGGAGCAGGACGCGTTCGCGCTGGCCAGCCACAGGAAGGCGGCGGCGGCCTCGTTCGCGCGGGAGATCGTGCCGATCGGCGGCGTCGAGCACGACGAGGGCGTCAGGCGCGACACCTCGCCGGAGGCGCTGGCCCGGCTGCGTCCGGTCTTCAGGAGGGACGGCACGGTCACGGCGGGCAACGCCTCGCCGCTGACCGACGGCGCGGCGGCGCTGCTGCTCACCGACGAGGCGGGGCTGCGCGGGCGCGAGCCGCTCGCCAGGATCGTCGCCGGCGCGGCCGGCGCGCTGGAGCCGCGCCTGTTCGGCCTGGGCCCGGTCGAGGCGGCCACGAAGGCGCTGGCCAGGGCGGGCAGGGGCTTCGGCGAGCTGGCGACGGCGGAGCTGAACGAGGCGTACGCGGCACAGGTGCTCGGCTGCCTGGCCGAGCTGCCCGAGCTCGACCCGGGCATCGTCAATCCCGAGGGCGGCGCGATCGCGCTGGGCCACCCGCTGGGCGCCTCCGGGGCGCGCATCACGGGGGCGGTGGCGCACCGGCTGGCCGCGGCGGGGTCGGGCGTCGGGCTGGCCGCGCTGTGCATCGGGGTCGGCCAGGGCCTGGCCGTCGTGCTGGAGAGGTAGTGCCGTGAGAATCGTGTCGTACCCGGAGGCGGAGGTGCCGGCGCCGCTGCGGGGGCAGGTCCTGGAACTGCAGGACGACGCCTGGCCGCCCGGCCCGGCCGACCCGGACCCCAGCCAGGGGCTCACGCACGACCCGGCGCTGCGCCCGCTGTCGATGCTGCTGGTCGACGGCGACGTCGTCCTGGCGGCGCTCGACGTGCTGTCGAAGGAGATCGGTCACGCCGGCGGGCGCTGGCGGGCGGCGGGCCTGAGCACCGTCGTCACCAGGAGGGCGGCGCGCGGGCGCGGCCACGGCCGCCGCCTGGTCGCCGCCGCCAGGGACGCCGTCGCCGCGTCCGGCGCCGACGTCGGGCTGTTCACCTGCGACCGCCCGCTCCTCGCCTTCTACGAGAGCGCGGGCTGGGAGGAGCTGCCCGGGACGGTGCTCGTCGGCGGCACGCCGCAGGCGCCGTTCCCGAGCGACGCTCCCGGCTTCGACAAGGTGACCGTGGGGGCCTTCTTCTCGGCCGGGGCCGCCGCCTGGCGGGCGGCGTTCGAGCACGCCCGGGTCGCGCTGCACCCCGGCGAGATCGACCGGCTGTGGTGAGCGGTCAGAAGTAGTCGGCCGTCCAGTGCACGGCGCGGGGGTCGGCCACGATCGCCCTGACGTCGTCCTCGGTGTCCAGGATCGGCCTCGCCATGCCGGTGAGGTCGCCGCGCCGCTCCCACGTCTCGAACAGGCACGGCAGGGCGGCGCGGACGGCCGGGTCGAGCGGGGCGCGCAGCGCGCCGTCGCGCACGCCGCGCTCGCGGGCGCGCGCGGCCACCGCGCGGAACAGCGGCCCCGCCGCCTCCCCGCCGTCGAGGCCGATCTCCAGGACGTCGCCGGTGTCCCAGTCCGCCACCGCGTACGCCGCGGGCCGCCCGTCCCTGGTGAGGAGCAGGATCTCGCGCGGCTCGGAGTACCAGACGGGCACCCGGCCGGTCCAGTCGGCCGCCGAGCGCACGGTGGTGAGCGGCCGGTCCGCGTCGTGCCGTTCGCGCAGCGCCGCGAGCACGGGCCAGCGGTCGAGGCCCACCGGGGCCGCGCTCCAGCCGTCGCCCGGCGGCGCGGCGGGGGCGATGCGCCCGGCGGTCCAGGGCCGGTCGAACAGCCGCCAGCCGGAGCTCTCGTACACACCGGGTGTGCCGGTGAACAGCAGCGACCAGGAGCAGCCGGCCTCGGCCATGGAGTCGGCGGCGAGGGCGAGCAGCCGCTTGACCAGGCCCCTCCCTCGGGCCTGCGGCCTGGTGGCCACGCTGGAGACGCAGCCGACGCGGCGGACCCCGCCCGACGCGTCGCGCACCGGCCTCGGCAGCCAGTGCACGACGGCCAGCACCTCGGTGCCCTCCACGGCCACGAACGTGCGCTCGAAGCGGCCGGGGTCCTGCTCGTACAGGACGGTGACGTGGCTCGCCGTGAACGACTCGGCCCACGTCCCGTACAGGGAGGGGGTGTCGGAGGGGCGGGCGGCGCGGAAGACCGTCATCCCATCCGCTCCAGCGCCTCGGGCGTGACCTCGTGCCGCAGCGGCAGGCCCGCCCGGTGGCGGGCGATCTCGTCGAGGACGATCTCGCCCTGGCGGCGCCTGGCCTCCACGGTGCCGGCCGCCTGGTGCGGGGTGAGCAGCACGTTGGGCAGGCCGCGGAACGGGTGGCCGACGGGCAGCGGCTCGGCGTCGAAGACGTCGATCGCGGCGTCGATGCGGCCCGTGCGCAGCTCGGCGAGCAGGGCGTCCTCGTCCACCAGCCAGGACCTCGCGGTGTTGACCAGGCCCGCGCCGTCGGGCATGAGCGCCAGCTCGCGCGCCCCGATCAGGTGCCTGGTCTCCGGGAGGACGGGCGCGTGCAGCGCGACGATCCTGCTCGTGGCGAGCAGCTCGTCCAGGGGGACGGCGGGCACGTCGGGCTCCCCCGCGTAGTACGGGTCGCTCACCCGCACCCGCGCGCCGAGCGCGCGCAGCAGCTCGATGTGGGCCCGCCCGGTGCGGGAGGCGCCGACGACGCCGACGGGGCAGCCGAGGAGCTCGTGGCGGGGCGGCGCCTGCTCGGCCGCGCTCCACTCGGCGCCGCCGCGCAGGGCGTGGTCGAAGCGGTGCACCCGGTGCAGCAGCGCGAGGGTGAAGGCGAGCGCCACCTCGGCGACGGGCCGCGCCATGGCCTGCCCGGCCTGGGTCACCCTGACGCCGCGCGCGAACAGTTCGGGCGTGACGAAGAACTTCACGCTCGCGCCGATGTGCGCGACCAGGCGCAGGCCGGGGGCGCGGTCGAGGAGCGCCGCGTCGAGGACGGGCGCGCCCCAGCTCGTCACCAGGACCTCCGTGCCGGGCAGCGCGGCGGCCAGCCCGGAGGCGTCGTCCAGCAGCCTGGCTCCTCCCACCCCTTCGGGGAACAGCAGGGCGCGCAGCGCGGGCGGGACGCTGACCAGCGTGCGGGCGTCAGGCGAGCCAGTCATCGAGGTGCTCCGCCACGAAGTCGTCGTCGGTGAGCCAGGGGTAGGCGGCCGAGACGCGGGTCAGCTCCTCGGCCTGGCCGGGCGAGAGCCCCTCCTCCGGGTCGAGGCACCAGACGCCCTCCAGCAGGCCCTGCCGCCTGAGCACCTCGTGGACGCCCGCGATGCAGCCGGCGAAGCCGTGCGCGGCGTCGAACACGGCGGCGTTGGCGTCGGTGAGCTCCAGGGCCCGCTCCTGGAGCGCGGCCGGGTCGGTGCGGACCTGCTCCAGCAGCCTGACGGCGGCCCGGGTCCAGACGGCCCACTGGCCGAGCAGCCCGCCGCGGAAGCGCAGGCCGCCGGGCAGGCCGGCGAGCAGGTCGCCGAGGATGTGGTCGTCGTTGCCCGTGTAGAGGGCGACCTCGTCGCGCCGGTCGGCCGCGGCCACGCCGTGGGCGACGTCGAGGGTGAGGTAGCGGTCGAACGGCGCCACCTTGATGGCGGCGGTGGACGGCTGGTCGGCCAGTTCGCGCCAGAAGGCGCGGGAGAGCACGGGCCCGCCGATGGCGCGCTGGAGGTAGAAGCCGATGACGGGCAGCACCCGGCCGACCGCCTGGGCCCGGTCGAGCAGGTCCCGCTCGGACGCGCCGGGGACGACCGGCGACAGCAGCACGGCGTCGTAGCCCAGTTCGGCGGCGAGCTCGGCCTCCGCGACGGCCTGGGCGACGGGGCCGCAGGCGCCGGCCACCATGGTGATGTCGCGGCCCGCCTCCTCGGCGGTCTCGGCGGCGAGGGCGAGCACCGGCTTGAGCAGCCCGGCCTCGCGGATCGCGAACTGGGTGGTGTGGACGCCGACGGCGATGCCGCCCGCGCCGGCCGCCAGGTAGTAGCGGGTCAGCGCGCGCTGGCGGCGCTCGTCGAGCTCGCGCGCGGCGGTGAGGGCGAGCGGGTGGGCCGGGATCACGGTGCCGGCGAGCAGCGGGTCCAGCGACATCAGAATCTCCCGTCGCGTACGGAGAACTTGGTGGGCTTGCCGGACACGGGCAGGCCCTTGGCCAGCCAGTCGGCCTGCCAGTCGACGAGGGTGCCGAGCGGCACGCCGGGGTAGCCGAACCGGGCGTGGCAGGCGGTGGCGTCGTTGAGCAGCGCCGTCGGGGCCTCCTGCCCGGTGAAGGTGACGCCGGTGCCGAGCCGTTCGGCGAAGCGGGCGGCGATCCGCCGCACGGAGGCGGTCTCCGGCCCGGTGAGGTTGACGACGAACGGCGTGGTGGAGGCGTGCTCCAGCGACCGCAGCGCCACCTCGTTGGCGTAGCCCTGCCAGACGACGTTGACGTGGCCGGTGGTGACGTCCACGGGTTCGCCGGCGAGCACGGTCTGGCCGATGTCGGCGAGGACGCCGTAGCGCAGGTCCACGGCGTAGTTGAGGCGCAGGACGCTGACGGCGGTGCCGCGGGCGGCGGCGTGCTCGAACACGCGCTCCCTGCCGAGGCAGCTCATGGCGTACTCGCCGACGGGCCCGACGGGGTCGGTCTCGGAGCAGCCGCCGGTCTCGACGCCGACGAGCGGGTAGACGTTGCCGGTGGAGAACGCGGCGACGCGCGCGCCGGCGTAGCGTTCGGCGACGCGGGCGGGCAGGGCGGCGTTCACGGCCCACGCCAGGTACGGCGCGGCGGACGTGCCGAACTTGGCGCCGACCATGAACACCACGTCGGCGGCGTCGGGCAGCGCGGACAGGTCGTGGTTCTCCAGCAGGTCGAAGGCGACGGTGCGGACGCCGTGCTCCTCCAGGGCGGCGGCGGCCCGCGGGTCGGACCAGCGGGAGACGGCGAGGACGGCGTCGCCGGGGCGTCCGGCGGCGTCGAGGCCGCGCCGGGCCAGGCGGCACAGGGTGGGGCCCATCTTGCCGCCGGCGCCGAGCACGACGAGGTCTCCCGACCCGGTGGCGAGGGAGGCGACGAGCGCGGGCGACGGCTCGGTGAGCCGGTCTTCCAGCGCGGATTCACTATCGAACATGATTTATCCCTTAATTCCGGACATGGTGACGCCTTCCGTCAGGTACCGCTGGCCCACCAGGTACGCGGCGAAGATCGGCACGAACGCGACCGTGGCGCCCGCGAGCACGACGTTGAGCGGCACGTTCTGCTCCTGCAGCGCCGCGATGCCGACCGTCAGCGTCCGCATGTCGGTGCTCTTGCCGACGACCAGCGGCCACAGGAAGTCGTTCCAGTGCCACAGGAAGACGAACAGGCCGAGCGTCGCGAGGATCGGCTTGCACAGCGGCAGCACGATGCGCATGAAGATCCGCCACTCCGACGCGCCGTCCAGCCGCGCGGCCTCGAACAGCTCGTCGGGCAGCGCGGCGATGAACTGCCGCATCAGGAAGACGGCCTGCGCGTTGGCCAGCGTCGGGACGATGAGCCCCCAGAAGGTGTCCACCCCGCCCGCGCTCGCCACCAGCACGAACAGCGGGATCAGCGTCACGTGGTACGGCACCATGACCATGGCCAGGAACGACCAGAACATGGTCTCCTTGCCGGGGAAGCGCTTCTTGGCGAACGCGTAGCCGGCCAGGGAGGCGAGCACCAGCACGAGCACGACGCTGACCAGCGAGTACACGAGCGTGTTGAGCGTCCAGACGGGCAGGTCTCCCCCGCCGAGCACCCGCTCGTACGCGCCGCCGTCGAACGGCCACGGCACCAGGCTGCCGGGGAACTCGACGGCCGCGACAGGCTTGAGGCTGAGCACGACCATCGCGTAGAAGGGGAAGATCGTCACGACGGACGCGACGCTCAGCAGGACGACCCGGAGGACCTTGCCCGCGCGGCTCGGCTCCAGCGCCCGGTACGAGGCCCGGACGGCCCTGGACGAGTTCACCTGTGCGGTCACTTGCCCCTCCCCATCAGCAGTCGCTGCAGCAGCGCGACGAACAGCGTGAGCACGAACAGGGCGACGCCGAGCGCGCTGGCGTAGCCGAGGTCGAAGTTCTTGAAGCCCTGGTCGTACAGGTCCATGACCAGGGTGTAGCTGGACCTCGCGGGGCCGCCGCCGGTCATCACGTAGACCAGGTCGAAGACCTGGAAGGAGTTCGTGGTCTCGATGACGAGCAGGAAGAACACCGCGGGGCGCAGCTGCGGCAGCACCACGTAGCGGAAGCGCTGCCACGGCCCCGCGCCGTCGCTCAGCGCCGCCTCCTCCAGCTCGCGCGGCACGTCCTGGAGCCTGGCGAGGAGGATCAGCATGCCGTACCCGAACCTCGACCAGACCGACACGATCACCAGGGCGGGGATGACCAGCACCGGCGAGGCCAGCCACGAGCCGCCGAACAGCTTGCCCCAGGGCCCCGAGGAGGAGAACAGCCAGGTGAAGATGGTCGCGGCCAGCACCAGGCTGGTGATCACGGGCAGGAAGAAGACGGAGCGGAACAGCCGCACGCCGCGGAACGAGCGCCGCACCAGCAGCGCCAGGCCCAGGGAGACCCCGATCGACAGCGGCAGGTACAGCACCGTGTACAGCACGGTGACCTTGAGCGCCTGCCAGAAGACCGGGTCGCCCATCATCCGGGTGAAGTTGTCCAGTCCGGTGAAGTGCGGGCTGTCACCGATCGTGTACTCGAAGAAGCCGAGTAAGGTCCCCGCGACGGCCGGCCCGAACCGGAAGACCAGGAACAGCAGGAAGCACGGCAGCACGAACGCCAGGCCCCAGCGCGCCTCGTGGCGCGCGCCGGCCGGCCGGCGTCCGGCCCTGACGCGGCTCGGGCGCGTCTGCACGGTGACCGTCACGGAATGAACCTCACAGGTGTGTCGGAGTGTGTGGCGCGCCGGCCGCGCCGCGCCCCCCGCGAGGGAGGGCGCCGTCCGGGGGCGGGGCTGAAGCACCCGCGGGCGGTGAACGGTACGGCCGGCGCACGCCTTACTGGCCGATCAGGCCGTTCGCCGCGGTGGCGGCGTCGTTCAGCGCCTGCTCGGGGGTCTTCTGACCGATGAGCGCGGCCTGGATCTCGGGGGCGAGCACGCCCATGACGTCGCGTGCCTTGGGGTGCAGCGGCGCGCCGGTCATGAGGTCGAGGGTCTTCTCCATCTCGGCGTTCGCGCCGGAGGAGTAGAGGGCGCCAGTGGACTTCTGCGGCGAGAAGAAGCTCGACGCCGCGTCGTACGCCTTGGTCACGGCCGGGCTGGTGGCGAAGGCCAGCCACTGTCCCGCGGCCTCCTTCGACGTGGCGGCCTTCAGCATCGACAGCGCGCCGATCGAGCCGTACCCGGCCTGCTTGACGCCGGTGAGCGGCGGGAAGATCTTGATGTTCTCCGCGCCCCAGAACGACTCGACGTCGGCCGGCACCTGCTGCCAGGTGCAGGCCACCTTGTTCTGGGCGAGGTGCGTCTGCTCGAAGGCGGGGATGCCGGTGAGCAGGTCCTTCTCGACGTAGCCCTTGTCGGCGAGCGTCTTGAGGAAGGTGAGGGCCTTGACGCCCTCGGGGCCGTTGAAGGCGGCCTTCGTGCCGTCGGGGGTGAAGACGTTGCCGCCGGCCTGCCACAGCAGCGGGTAGAACGACTGGTTGAGCGTGGCCGACGGGTCGGCGTAGTAGTTGGTGACGTCGAAGCCCTTCTCCTTGAGCTTCGGCGCGATGGCCAGCACGTCGTCCCAGGTCTTGGGCGCCTCGACGCCGGCGGCGTCGAGCACCTTCTGGTTGCACATGAGCGGGTTGGCGCCCATGAGGATGGGGGCGCCCATCATCTTGCCGTCGATCGAGACGGCCTGCTTGACGTTGTCGCGATAGTCCGCCTTGGCGGCGTCGGACAGGTAGGAGTCCACCGGCTCGATGGCCTTGGCGAACTTCGGCATCTGGTCGGGGATCAGGTAGACGAGGTCGGGGGCCTTGTTGCCGGCGATGGCGGTGGCGAGCGACTCCTCGCGCTTGGCCCAGGGGTAGATCTCGACCTTGACGTCGATCTTCGGGTGGTCCTTGGTGAAGGCGGCGATCTGCTCGTTCCAGAACGCCTTGTGCTTGGCCTCGTCGGCGATGACGGGGTACAGCCACATGGTCACGGTCTGCTTGTCGTCGCCGGAACCGCCTGAGCCGCCTGAGCCGCAGGCGGCGGTGGCCGCGAGCAGCAGCGCGGCCGGCGCGATCATGCGCAGTCGCATGGGGGGTCGTCCTCTCTCTGTGGTTCAAGGGGGGAAGGTCGGGGGCCTCAGCGCGCAGGGACGGTGACGACCGTGCCGGAGTGCCTGGCCTGCTCGGCCGCGAAGACCGCCAGGTGGCTGGCGAGCGACTCGGCGGGGCCCGAGCTGATGTGGGAGGGGTCGCGGGTGGCGACGGCCCTGACGAAGGCGTCCATCACGCCGTCGTCGCCGCCGCCGTGGCCGTCGCCGGCGTTGGAGCCGCTCTCGTGCCCCGTCCCGGCGGTCTCGGTGGCGCCGGTGCGGAAGTCGAGCACCTCCACCCGCTCGCCGTCGCCGACCAGCCGGCCGTGGCTGCCGAAGATCCGGGTCTGGCGGTGGGTCTGCTCGGTGAAGGCCGTCATCGTGAACGTGCCGGTGGCGCCGCCGTCGAACTCCAGGGCGAGCACCTGGTGGTCCACGACGTCGTTGTCGCAGGCGTAGACGCACCTGCCGTACGGGCCGGTGCGCAGCGCCTCGGTGACGGCGGCCTCGTCGGCGCCGTCGGTGATGACGCTGACGGGCCAGGTGGCGCCGCGCTCGCGCAGCGCCGGGTAGTAGAGCTTGGGCGCCGAGTACGGGCAGTCGGGCTCGATGACGCAGTCGAGGCAGCGGTCGGCCGCCTGCGCCGGGCGCTTGTCGGGCCGGAAGTGGCCGAGGCCGCCGAAGCTCGCCACCCTGGCGATCCTGCGGCCGGTCACGTACGACAGCCAGTCCAGGTCGTGGCTGGACTTCGCCAGCAGCATGGGGCTCGCCAGCCGCTCGCTGCGCCACGGCCCGCGCACGTAGGAGTGGGCGGCGTGCCACCAGCCGACCGGCTCCAGGTGCTCGACGCTCATGATCTCGCCCAGCACGCCGCTGTCGACGACCCGCTTCACCAGCCGCGTGTACGGGGTGTAGCGCAGGACGTGGCAGACGGCGAACAGCACGCCCGACTCGGTGACGGCGGAGACGATCTCCCTGCACTCCGCCTCGGTCGGGGCGAGCGGCTTCTCCAGCAGCAGGTGGTGGCCGGCGCGGGCGAGGGCGACGGCGGGCTCCCTGTGCTCCCTGTCCTGGGTGGCGATGATGACCGCGTCGGCGCCGGCGCCCGCGGTGAGCAGGTCCTCCCAGGTCTCGTGCTCGGCCACGCCTGGGTGGCCGGCCGCGACGAGGGACCGGCGGTGCGGGTCGGGGTCGGCGACGGCGACGAGCCTGGCCCGGCCGGGGTGGCGGGCCACCCACGAGGCGTAGGTCTGCCCCCGGTTGCCCGCGCCCACGA
This sequence comes from Nonomuraea pusilla, assembly GCF_900109355.1. Taxonomy (GTDB): domain Bacteria; phylum Actinomycetota; class Actinomycetes; order Streptosporangiales; family Streptosporangiaceae; genus Nonomuraea; species Nonomuraea pusilla. Next base: position 2,068 of record NZ_FOBF01000025.1, on the reverse strand, counting down.
GCGCCAGCGCGACGGGTTCCATTTACTCTCCTTTTGCGGCGTTTGGGGTGAAAGACTAGAGAAGGAGGTTTCCTCCTGTTTGCACGCGTGGCCCGTCAGCGGGCACCGCGCGTGCCACCCCCTCCTCCACGCAGGCCGTGTGCTGCAGGTACGAGCCGTCGCCGAACCCCGGCCCGGCCAGCGTGAGCCTGCCTCCCGACAGCCGCAGGCCGACCGCCGAGTAGAGGTTCCTGCCCGACTCGACCGCGATGTGCGCGGTGCCGGCGTCGCCCGTCGAGCCGCGGTAGTCACGCAGCTCCCAGCGCACCGCGCCGGGGCCGTCTGCGCGCGACAGCAGGGCCTTCGCCGCGTTCGTGCCCTCGATCACGGCGCCGCCGCCGACCGAGATCCGCTGGTCGGCCTTGGCGGTCAGCTTCAGCCCCGTGCCGGACAGCCGCCCTCCCCGGACGCGTACCGTGGAGGCCGCGACGGGCAGCGGCGCGCCGCCCTCCTTGCCGCGCAGCTCGGTGTCCACCAGGTGGAGCTCGCCGGTGCCGTTGAAGGCGTTGCCGTCGAGGTTCGACAGCACCGAACGCACGAGGTGCACCGGCGCGGTGACGTTCGCCTGCACGATCTCGGTGCCCGCCGCGATCGTGAAGTCGCAGCCCTCGATGACGTTCGGCCGCGCCGACCTGTTCGACGCCTGCGAGATGATCAGCCGGTCGTCGGCCGAGCAGCCGCGCAGCTGCACACCGTCGGCGTTGACCCAGATCATGCCGGAGCCGGCCAGCGACGCCTTGCGGATGACCCGGACGTCCTCCAGCGTCAGGTCCGTGACCTTCACGCGGGCGACGAACCAGGAGCAGACGTGCCTGCGGACGGTGATCCGCTTGGCCGCCGAGCCCCAGGCCGCGCCCGAGTTGGCGAACGTCATGAGCCCGGAGTTGCCGGTGTAGACGAGGTCGTGCTCGTACTGGCCGTGGGTGACGAACGGGCCCTGGTCGTCGCCGTCGCCGTGGCAGTTCTCCACCAGCCCGTACGCCGAGGCGGTCCAGTCGTTGAGGTGCCTGGCGTTGGAGGTATGGCAGTCGGCGACGTGCCCGTACAGGCAGTAGATCTGCTGCGTGAGGTAGCCGGCGCCGCCCCAGGTGACCGACGTCGGGTTCTTCAGCGAGCAGCTCCTGGTCTGGAAGTGCGTGCACCAGCGGCGCATCACGACCGGCCAGAACGTGCCGGTGGCGTCGATGCCGGACACGTCGCACCAGGTGGCGTACTCGTAGGCGACGGGGTGCGAACCGGTGTACTGGTCGGCGCCCGCGCCGGTGAACACCATGTTCCTGACGTGGACCCGGGTCACGGGCTCCACGCGGGTCCAGGTGATCGTGCGGCCGGCCTTGAGCTCCCAGCCGTTGAGGTAGTTCACACGGATGCGGGCGCCGTCGACGATCTGGGTGACCTGAACCAGCTTCTGCAGCTCGCGCTCCCACGCACCGGAGAGCTTGTTCACCTCGGCCTTCCACCACTGCCCGACCTCGAACTTCGAGGAGTCGCCGACCTCGAAGACGTCGGACAGCTCGGGCATGTCGGCGGTGAGCGCGGCCGTGACGGTCTGGTCGGTGACCTTGCCCTGGAAGAACAGGACGGCCGCGAACGGGTCGTCGTAGCCGGCCTTCTCGATGCCGTCGGTCCTGACGGTGCGACCGCCGAAGTCCAGTTCGAGGTCGGAGCGGAGGTACTTGTGGCGCTTGACGAAGAGCAGGTCGGTGTGGGCCTCGATCCGGTGGATCGACGGGTCGTTCACCATCGCGTCGAGCGCGGCGTCCGCCGGCTTCTTGTCGTCGAAGACGCCGAACGTCCGGAAGTCGCCGACGCCCCGGTGCACCTGGAGCCAGCGGCCCTTGGCCCCCGACCCCAGCACCGTGCCGCCGTTCACCGCCGCCGCCGACTCGGCGTCCCAGCGCACCAGCATGCCGCCGCCGTCACCGGCCGCCGCGTACCCGGCGACCCGCACCAGCGTGCCCGCCGGCACCTTCTCCGGCCTGACGGCCAGCAGCTCCGCCACCGTCGCCGCCTCGTACACGGGGTCCTT
>NZ_FOBF01000004.1 GCF_900109355.1 Nonomuraea pusilla | reverse complement strand
ACAACTTCCTGGTGACCGACCCCGCCGACATCGCCCGGACCATCGCCGAGGCGTTCCACATCGCCTCGACGGGCCGTCCCGGGCCGGTGCTGGTGGACATCTCCAAGGACGCCCTGCAGGCCGAGACGGACTTCAGCTGGCCGCCGACGATGCAGCTGCCCGGCTACCGGCCGGTGACCAAGCCGCATTCGAAGCAGATCCGCGAGGCGGCCAAGCTGATCGCCGAGGCGAGGCGGCCGGTGCTGTACGTCGGCGGCGGCGTCCACAAGGCGCGCGCGTCGGCGGAGCTGCTGCGCCTGGCCGAGCTGACCGGCATCCCGGTCGTGACGACGCTGATGGCGCGTGGCACGTTCCCCGACAGCCACCCGCAGCACATGGGCATGCCGGGCATGCACGGCAGCGTGTCCGCGGTCGGCGCGCTGCAGAAGTCCGACCTGATCATCGCCCTCGGAGCCAGGTTCGACGAGCGCGTGACCGGCGAGCTGTCGTCCTTCGCGCCGCACGCGAAGGTCGTCCACGCCGACGTCGACCCGGCGGAGATCTCCAAGAACCGCCACGCCGACGTGCCGATCGTGGGCGACTGCAAGGAGGTGCTCGCCGAGCTCGTCGCCGTGCTGTCCGGGTGGGGCCCGCAGGCGGACCGCGCGGAGTGGTGGCGGGTGCTGCGGGGCTACAGGGAGACGTACCCGCTCGGGTACGAGGGGTTCGAGGACGGCTCGCTCGCCCCGCAGTACGTCATGGAGCGGCTCAGCGCCATCGCCGGACCCGAGGCCGTCTACACGGCGGGCGTGGGGCAGCACCAGATGTGGGCCGCCCAGTTCATCGCCCACGACAGGCCGGGCACGTTCATCACCTCCGGCGGGGCGGGCACGATGGGCTTCGCCGTGCCGGCCGCGATGGGCGCCAAGATGGGCCGCCCCGACGCGGTCGTGTGGGCCGTCGACGGCGACGGCTGCTTCCAGATGACCAACCAGGAGCTCGCCACCTGCGCCCTGGAGGGCGTGCCGATCAAGGTCGCCGTCATCAACAACGGCAACCTCGGCATGGTCAGGCAGTGGCAGACGCTGCTGTACGGCGAGCGCTACTCCGCCACGAGCCTGCAGGCGGCGCGCCGCATCCCCGACTTCGTGAAGCTCGCGGACGCCTACGGCTGCGTCGGGCTGCGGTGCGAGCGTCCCGAGGACGTCGACGCGACCATCAGGAGGGCCATGGAGATCGACGACGTGCCCGTGGTGGTCGACTTCGTCGTCCACGAGAACGCCATGGTGTGGCCCATGGTGCCCGCGGGCACCAGCAACGACGACATCAGGTACGCCCGCGACATGGCCCCCACCTGGGACACCACCGAGTGACACCGGAGCCGCCCCGGCGAACGCCCCGCGGCTGCCGACGTGTAGCTCGCCCCAGGTGAAGGCCAGGACGCCCCGACGAGGCCGCTGGTGGAGCGGGCCTCCCCGGAGATCGCCCGCAGGTCGTCACAGGACGCCTGGTCGGCCGGGACGATCACGAGCCGGTCCTCGGAGACTCCGGGCGTCACCATGGCGGGTCCTCGCCGACCAGCCCGTCGACCGACTCGCGGATGAGGTCCGCGTGGCCGACGTGACGGGCGTACTCCTCGACCATGTCGATCAGCAGGCGGCGGAGGCTGGGCGTCTCGCCACGCGAGGAGGTGTACGCGGACGCGCCACCGAGGCCGCCCGCCTCCAGCGCCTGCCGCACGTTGGCTCGGGAGCGGGCCACGGCCTCCTCCCAGAGCGCCATGAGCCGTTCGGGCGTGTCGTCGGCCGTGAGGCGCCACTCCCAGCCGGGACCGGCGCCGGCGGGCGCCGTGAGCGGCGGCGCCGGGTCGTTCCCGAGCAGGCGCTGCGAGAACATCTCGTCCTCGACCAGGGCCAGGTGCCTGAGCAGCCCGCCCAGCGTGACCGCCGACGCGCCGACCGTCGCCCTCAGCCCGTCCGCGTCCACGCCGCCGCACTTCCACGCGAGGGTCCTGCGCTGGCGCTCCAGCGACCCGAGCAGGGTGTCCGCCTCATCGCCCGCGACCGGCGGCTCGCGCAGCACCGGCTCGTTGTTTCCGTCCATGACGAGAAAGGCTACGGTCCGTTCCGGACGATCCGCTGCTTCCTGAACCCCCTGGCCTGCCGTCGAAACGCCGTCCGCCGCGATCCGCTCCGGGGTGCGCGCGTCGCCTCGGAACACCGCACCGGCTCCCGGGAGCACCGACCGCCGTCACCCCGTCCCCCGGAGGCCCCGTGAGACTCCTCGACCTCAAGGCGCTCGGCAACAGCAGGTTCCGGCTGATGCTGCTCAGCCAGGCGGCGTCCGTCGTGGGCGAGCAGATGCTCGGCGAGGCGGCTCCCCCGTGGAGTGGCGGCACTCGCCTGTTACGGGGTCGGTGGCCTCGTCGGGGGGCTGGTGACGATGGCGTGGCGTCCGAGGGCCGTCGGGGTGCTGGCGATGGTCGCGATGTCGCTCTACGCCGTCGCGCCGCTCTCGCTGGCGCGCAGGCGCTGGTGGGGCCGCTGGCCCGGGTGACGAGCGCGGAGACCGTGCTGGTGACGGGCGGGTCCATGGCCGGTTTCAAAAAACTCCAGCCGGGTTCGCGGGGGCCCGGCCGGCCGTGGGTGGGCCGGCCGGGGAGCGGGGTCAGGCGAGGTCGAACCGGTCGAGGTTCATCACCTTGTCCCACGCCGCGACGAAGTCCTTCACGAACTTCTCCTTCGCGTCGTCGCTCGCGTACACCTCGGCGACCGCGCGCAGCTCGGAGTTCGCCCCGAAGACGAGGTCCACCCGGCTGCCGGTCCACCTGAGCTCGCCCGTGGCGGCGTCGCGGCCCTCGAAGGTGTCCTCGTCGCCGGACACCGGCTGCCACGTCGTGCCCAGGTCGAGCAGGTTGACGAAGAAGTCGTTCGTCAGCGCGCCGGGGGTCGTGGTGAGGACGCCGAGCTGCGACTGCCTGTGGTTGGCGCCGAGGACGCGCAGGCCGCCGACGAGGACCGTCAGCTCGGGCGCGCTCAGGGTGAGCAGGTTGGCCTTGTCGATCAGCAGGTACTCGGCCGGGAGCCGGCTGCCCTTGCCCAGGTAGTTGCGGAACCCGTCGGCCGCCGGCTCCAGCACGGCGAACGACTCGACGTCCGTCTGCTCCTGCGACGCGTCCACGCGGCCCGGGGTGAAGGGGACCTCGACCTCGAAGCCCGCCTGCCGGGCGGCCTGCTCGACGGCGGCGCAGCCGGCGAGCACGATCACGTCGGCGAGCGAGACCTGCTTGCCGCCGGTCTGTGCCCCGTTGAAGGACTTCTGGATGCCCTCCAGGGCGCCCAGCACGATCGCGAGCTGGTCGGGGTCGTTGACCTCCCAGCCGCTCTGCGGTTCGAGGCGGATGCGCGCGCCGTTGGCGCCGCCGCGCTTGTCGCTGCCGCGGAAGGACGCGGCCGACGCCCACGCTGTGGAGACCAGCTGCGGCACCGTCAGGCCGGAGGCGAGGACCTGGCTCTTGAGCGCGGCGACGTCCTCGGCGTCGATCAGCTCGTACGTCCGCTCGGGGAGGGGGTCCTGCCACAGCAGGACCTCGGACGGCACCTCGGGGCCGAGGTAGCGGACGACCGGGCCCATGTCGCGGTGGGTCAGCTTGAACCACGCGCGGGCGAAGGCGTCGGCGAACTCGTCGGGGTTCTCGAGGAACCGCCGCGAGATCTGCTCGTAGACCGGGTCGACGCGCAGCGACAGGTCGGTGGTCAGCATCGTCGGGGCGTGCCGCTTGGACGGGTCGTGGGCGTCGGGCACGGTGCCGGCCCCCGCGTCGTCCTTGGGCTTCCACTGCCAGGCGCCCGCGGGGCTCTTGAACAGCTCCCACTCGTACCCGAAGAGGGTCTCGAAGAAGGAGTTGTCCCAGGTCACGGGGGTGGGGGTCCAGATGCCCTCAAGGCCGCTGGTGATCGTGTCGCCGCCCTTGCCGGTGCCGTACGTGCTCTTCCAGCCGAGGCCCTGCTGCTCGATCGGGGACGCCTCGGGGTCGGGGCCGACGTGGTCGGCGGGGCCGGCGCCGTGGGTCTTGCCGAAGGTGTGACCGCCCGCGATGAGGGCGACGGTCTCCTCGTCGTTCATCGCCATCCGGCGGAACGTCTCACGGATGTCGCGGGCGGCGGCGAGCGGGTCGGGGGTGCCGTTCGGGCCCTCGGGGTTGACGTAGATGAGGCCCATCTGCACGGCGGCGAGCGGGTTCTCCAGGTCCCTGTCGCCGGTGTAGCGCTGGTCGCCGAGCCAGGTCGTCTCGGGGCCCCAGTAGACGTCCTCGTCGGGCTCCCAGACGTCGGCGCGGCCGCCGCCGAAGCCGAACGTCCTGAAGCCCATGGACTCCAGGGCGACGTTGCCGGCGAGGACCAGCAGGTCGGCCCAGGACAGCTTCTTGCCGTACTTCTTCTTGACGGGCCACAGCAGGCGGCGGGCCTTGTCGAGGTTGGCGTTGTCGGGCCAGCTGTTGAGCGGGGCGAAGCGCTGCTGCCCGGCCCCGGCGCCGCCGCGGCCGTCGCTGATCCGGTACGTGCCCGCGCTGTGCCAGGCCATCCGGATGATGAACGGGCCGTAGTGGCCGAAGTCGGCCGGCCACCAGTCCTGGGAGGTGGTCAGCACCTCGGCGATGTCCCGCTTCACGGCCGGCAGGTCGAGGGTCCTGAACGCCTCGGCGTAGTCGAAGTCCTCGCCGAGGGGGTTGGCCACGGCGGGGTTCTTGGCGAGGATCTTCAGGTTGAGCCGCTCGGGCCACCACTGGCGGTTGCCGCCGCCCTGGGTGGGGTGGGCGGCGCGCCCGTGCGCGACCGGGCAGCCGCCGCTCTCCGTGCTCGCGGCTGTCTCCGTCTTCGCGTCTGTGACGATGGCGTCGTGGTTCTCCGACATGGGAATCCTTCCGGACTGGCCGATCACGTTGCTCAGGAACTGCGGTCTGTGGAACAGGCGGGGCAGACGCCCCAGTAGATGACCTCGGCCTCGTCGATGGCGAAGCCGTGGTCGTCGGACGCGCTCAGGCAGGGCGCCTCGCCGACGGCACAGTCGACGTCGGCCACGACGCCGCACGACCGGCACACGAGGTGGTGGTGGTTGTCGCCGACGCGCCCCTCGAACCTGGCCGGGCTGCCGGACGGTTCGATGCGCCGCACGAGGCCCGCGGCGGTGAGCGCGTGGAGGGCCTCGTACACGGCTTGGAGCGAGATGTGACCCACGCGGTCCCGCACCCCTGACGCGATCGCCTCGGCGTCGAGGTGGTCACCTTCCCTGATGGTCTCCAGCAGCGCGACCCGCGCCGCCGTCACCCTCAGGCCGGCACCGCGCAGCTCCTCGGCGATGGTCGGGGTCCCGGGTGGGGTCATGGCGCCAAACCTACCTTCACAAACACGAACAATTCAAGACAACGAATAGTACAAGTTTACAATCTCGACAGCCGTGGAGCCTTCCATGCCGACCAGGAGCTTTCGGATAAGGCCGAAAGACCCTGACAGGACAGGACGAGCGTGCCACCATGAGGGCACCCTCTCCAAGGAGTGTTCGATGTGTCACGATGAGTCATCTCATGACAGCCTCCTTCCCGAGCCGGTGGCCCGCGCCCTCGACGAGTACCGCGCCCTGCGCGACCGCCACGGCCCCTGCTGGGGCGAGCCGCCGATCGGGTACGTCGTCCAGTCGTGGGCCACGGTGTTCCTCGACCGGCGTCACAGCTTCTACCAGGCCGGTCTGAGGCAGCTCGCCGAGCGCCACCCGGGCGCCTCCCACGGCGAGCTGGAGGACCGCCTGGGCGAGGTGGACGCCCACCGCGGGGTGCGTGACGCGCTCGGCGGCGACGTTCCCGACAACCTGCCCGTGCTGCGGCTGACCCCCGGGGGCGCCGCGCTGGAGGCGCACACCCGGGTCGTCCTCGGCGACGAGCCGTTCCGCACCGCGCTGCTGCTCGACTCCAGCAGGGACGAACCGGTCACGGTGCTCGTCGACGGCGCGGCGCACGAGGTGCCGCCGGGCGGCGCGCAGGTGGTGGAGGTGACGCGCGAGGTCGTGGCGGACGGGCGGCCGGTCGATCTGTCGCCGCTCGCCAGGCGCGCCACCGGCGCCGCGATCCGGCTGAAGGCCGGGTTCCCGTGCCGGTGGAGCGTGACGGGCGCGAACGGGCAGGGCTGGTACCCCGACGGCGCGCCGCCCAAGGTCGACGCGCTGCGCAGGCCGTACTTCCACGGCGACGACGTCGTCCTCGCGGTGCCCGCCGAGGAGATCACGGTGACGGTCACCCGCGGCATGGAGTACGCGGAGGCGACCCGCACGCTCGTCCCCGCGCCGGGCGAGGAGACGGTGGTCGAGCTCACCCCCGAGCGGCTGTACGACGGGGCGGCGCGCGGCTGGTACGGCGGCGACCTGCACGTCCACCTCAACTGGATGGGCGAGGAGCCGGCCGCGCCGGCGCTCGCCGCGATCACCCAGCACGGCGAGGACCTGCACGTTCTCAACCTGGTCGCGGGCAACGTGTCCGGCGAGCGCGTCTACGACAGGGAGGCGCTGGAGCACTGGGTCGGCCGCGACCTGCCCTGGTCCGACGAGCGGCACCTGGCCAGGATCGGAGTCGAGTACCGCAACGACGTGGTCGGGCACCTCACCGCGTTCGGCCTGAACGGGCTGCCGGGCCGCTTCCACAGCGGCTTCGCCGGCTCCCCCGACTGGCCGCCGAACGCGGTCGCCTGCGAGGAACTGCGCGCCCTCGGCGGGACGACCGGCTACGGGCACCCGTTCCACACCGCGTTCGGCGAGGACGACCCGCCGGACGTCGCGCTCGACCGCGGGCGCAACTGCTCGGCGCGGGAGATCGTCGCCGACGCCGCGCTCGGGCTGATCGACACGCTCGACGTGCTCAACCACTCCTCGATCGCCGCCACGGCGGCCGTCTACCACCGCCTGATCGGCGCGGGCAACCGGCTGTCGGTCACCGCGGGCACGGACGTGGTGCTGTCCTTCTGCCGCCGGTTGAGCGCCGCCGCCCCGCCCGGCTGGGCCAGGGTGTACGCCCGCGTGGACGGCCCGCTCACCACCGCGGCGTACGCGGAGGCGGTACGGCTCGGCCGCACGTTCGCCACCACCGGGCCCTGGCTGGAGCTCACCGTGAACGGGCACGGCCCCGGCGACTCCCTCGACCTCGCTCCCGGCGAGGAGGTGGAGATCACGGTGGCCTCGGCCGGCCCGGAGGTCGAGACGCTGGAGATCCGCACCGCGGACGGCGTCCTCGCGCAGGGGCCGCCGCACCGCCTGACCGCGCGGCTCACCCTCGACCGGCCCACGTACGTGGTGGCCGTCGCCACCGGCGGGCCGCACCCGCGCAGCCAGCACCGGATGGGCGCGTACGCGCAGACCAGCCCCGTCTACCTGGACATGGCCGGCGAGCACGTGGTCAGGGAGGCGGACGTCCGCTGGTGCCTGGCCTGGCTGGACCGGCTGGAGACGATCCTCGCGGAGTCGGGCCGTTTCGAGACCAAGGAGCAGTACGCCGACCATCTGGCCCTGTACGACCGGGCCAGGCAGGTCTACCGCGCCCGGCTCGCCGCCCTCGGCCGCTGACCGGCCGGTCCCGCCGGGCGATCCGCCGCCCGGCGGGGCCCCGCCGCTGGTCCTGACCCGCCCGCGGCGCTACCGGAGAGAGCCCGCCGACGGAGCCGGCGGCGTCACCGCCGGGCGGAGCCGGAGTCCGGGCCGGCGGGGCCGAACTCCGGCCGGCGGTCGATGCGCGCGCGGTCGGCGTCCGAGCCGAAGTGGTAGTCGATCTTCCGGGTGGCCTCCGCCCACTCCCGCATCGTCCGCACGGGCGCCAGCGTGCCGACCACGAACGGGTCGTGCCAGCGTTCGACGGCGCGCCGCCAGAGCTCCGCCGGGGAGTCCGTCAGCACGTTGCCGACCGTCCCCTCGTACGCCGCCATCGCCCGTACGGCTCCGTCCGGCTCGATCTGCAGCACGGGGAAGAGGCTGCCCTTCCGGATGCGATCGGGGTGCATCTGCAGCGCCAGGTTGTCCGTCGCGCTCACCTGCACGGACGGCGGGGCCAGGGCGCGCAGGCGAGCCACGTACCCGGCGCTCCCCAGCAGCGCGGCCTGATCGTCCGACAGCAGTTCGTGCTCCACGAACCCGGCACGGCTGGCGAGCCCCTCCGGCACCACCGCCCCGAACGAGATCGACCCCAGGTCGGGGAACCTGGGCGCGACGGCGGCGCAGACGTCCTCGACCTGGTGGACGTTGCTGCGGACCACCACGCAGTCGATCCCGAAGGAGAGGCGTTCCCTCCCGCCGAGGCGCCGCTCCCGCGCGGCCTCGTCCAGCAGTTCCAACGCCCGCAGCGCCCGCTCGAACGACCCGCGCCGCCCGCGGATCCGGTCGTGCACCTCCGCCGTGGCGCCGTCGAGGCTCACGCTCACGCTGGAGAAGGCCCGCGCGACGTCGTCGATCATCTCGGCGCGCAGCGGCCAGCCGCTGGTGAAGAGCGAGACCCGGGTCCCGGCGGCGGTCATCCGCTCGGCGACCTCGACGATGCCGGGCACCACGAGGGGCTCGCCCCCTGCGATGGAGACGCCGTACGGCTCCATGGCGAGGATGGCGTCGGTCACGCGGAGCAGCTGCTCGCGGTCCAGCTGGCGGGTCGGGCGGCGCCCCGACTCCGAATAGCAGTGGGAGCACCGGAGCGGGCAGGCGTAGGTGACATCCCAGATGATCTCGAGCGGACGGTCGGGTATTTCCATGGCTGCGCTCCTGGCTGCGGAAGGGGGCCGGACCGGCCCTGAGGACGGGAGAACCGGCGACGGTCTCCCCGGACGTGTCCCTGGCCACCCGGATCCCGGGGCGTCAGGGGGCGGCGGTGAGGAACTGGGTGGCGGCGAGCTCGGCGTAGAGCGGGTCGGAGGCGACCAGCTCCGCATGGGTGCCGACGGCCTGAACGGTGCCCGCGTCCAGGACGACGATCCGGTCGGCCAGCGTGACCGTCGACAGCCGGTGCGCCACGACCAGCACGGTCGTCGTCCGCGCGACCTCGACGACGGTGTCGCGCAGGGCCGCCTCGTTGACGGCGTCGAGCTGCGAGGTGGCCTCGTCCAGGAGCAGCAGCCTGGGGCGGCGCAGCAGCGCGCGGGCGATGGCCACGCGCTGGCGCTCGCCGCCGGAGAGCTTGCTGCCGCGGTGGCCGACCAGGGTGTCCAGGCCCTCGGGCAGCCGGGCCACCAGGCCGTCGAGACGGGCGACCCGCAGGACCCGCGTCAGGTCGCGCTCGGTGGTGTCCGGGGCGCCGAGCACGAGGTTGTCGCGGAGGGAGCCCGACAGGACGGGCGCGTCCTGCTCGACGTACCCGATGGCGGAGCGCAGGCTCGGGATGTCCCAGCGGGCGAGGTCGCGGCCGTCGAGGAGGATGCTGCCCGAGGTCGGGTCGTAGAACCTCTCGATGAGCGAGAAGACGGTGGTCTTGCCCGCGCCGGACGGTCCGACGAAGGCGGTCATGCCTCGCGGCGGAACGGTGAAGGTCACCCCGCGGTGCACGAACGGCAGGCCGGGCGTGTAGCGGAAGCGCACGTCGCGGAACTCCAGCCGCGCCGGCGCCGCGCCCGGCTGGGGCAGCGCGGCCGGCGGCGCCGCCGGCTCGGCCGGGAGCCGCTCGGCCTCCCGCATCCGGGCGACCGCCGCCGCCCCGATCTGGTACTGGCCGGCCGCACCGACGAGCTGCTGGAGAGGCGGCACCAGGTAGTACACGTACATCAGGAACGCGACCAGCGTGCCCACGCCGATCGTCCCCGAGGTCACCCTGGCGCCGCCCACCGCGAGAACGGTGAAGAAGGCCACCTGGAGGGCGAGTTCCGCGGTGTGCCCGGCGACCGCCAGCCACTTGGCGGCGCGCACGCCGGCCCGCCACGCCCCCTCGGCGGCCCCGTGGAGTGCCGCCTCCTCGCGATGCTCCGCGCCGGACGCCTTCACGGTGCGCAGCGCCCCGAGGGTCCGCTCCAGGACCGCGCTCATGCGCCCCACCGCCTTCTGGACCTCCTTGCTGGCCCGGCTCAGACGCGGCATGGCCACCCGGACGACCGTCCCGGCCAGGGCCAGCACCCCGAGCGTGACGGCGAGCAGCACCGGGTCGAGCACGCCCATCATCGTCACGGTCGCCAGGACCGTGACGCTCCCGGTGACGACGCCGACCAGCGAGTCGGTCGTGACCTGGCGGAGCAGCGCGGTGTCGGAGGTGACCCTGGACATCAGGTCGCCGGGTTCCGCGTGGTCGACGGCGGACATCCGCAGCCGCAGCAGGTGGGAGACCAGGCGACGGCGGGCGGTGAGCACGATCGTCTCGCCGGTGCGGCGCAGCACGTACTCGCCCAGCGGACCGACCCCGGCGGTGACCACGACGAGGACGCCCATCAGCGCCAGCGCACCGGCCAGGGGCCGGTCGGCGCCGAGGTCGTCGAGCAGCCGCTTGGCCGCGAGCGGGAGCGCCAGCCCGACCGCTCCGGCCGTGAGGTTCAGCAGCCCGCCGAGGACGAGCCAGCGCCAGGACGGGCGCATGTGCCGCAGCAGCACGCGCCACGTGGGCGCCGGGCCGGGCGGCCCGTCCATGCCCGCCTCCTGCGTGTCCGCCTGGGCCGGAGCGGGCCGGTCCGGGCCGGGGACGCGGGTCTCGGCCGCCACCCCCGCCGCCGGGGCGTCGGACTGGTCGCGCTGCGTGTCCACGGGATTCCTCGCAAGCATGTCGGGGCCGGGGTCGGGAGAGGGCGGGGTGCGGTCCTCCCCCGCGACCGGCCCCGGCCTGACGCGCCGCGGCGCGTCAGGCCGGGGCCGGGTGCCGGGGACCTTCGCGGGTCCCCGGCGGTGCGTCGTCAGACGCAGATGTAGCAGGCGGTGCCGTTGTAGGACGTCACCAGGCTGGAGCAGGGGTGCGCCTTGCTCTCAGCGGTGCTCAGCGTCTGCAGCTGAAGGATCTGCGCCATTTCCGGGTTTCCTTTCTGTTGGCTCGCCCGCGGGGATCCGCGGCCGAGGTCTCTCGCTCGCCCGCGGGTCGGCGGGTCGAGGTCTTTCAGCTCGCCTGCGGGGTACGCAGGTCGAGAACCGGGAGGATCGACGCGTTCTGGCCGAAGACGACGCCAAGGGCGGCGAGGACTCCGGCCGAACCCGTCTCCACGTCCATGGACAACCGCATGAGCTGGTTGCCGGGGAAGGCGAGGTGGCCCTGGTAGGAGAGGGCGTGCCAGGAGAGCCGGCGCACGTGGTCGAGGATCACGGGCCGGTCCTCCTCGAGGCCCAGGAGGTGCAGCGTCGCGATGGTGCCCGCCCGGCCCATGAGCAGGGCCGGGTGCCGGGTGAACACCGCCCGGCAGGCGCGCCGGACGCCCTCGACGACGTCCGCGAAGCCCGGCTCGTCCCGCAGGCCCAGGTACTGGGAGAGCACCAGGGCCAGGCCGCCGCTGCCGCCGCCGAGGTAGGCGAGGTAGCGGTTGCTCTCCAGCAGGCAGAAGCCGCCGTCCGGCAGCACCTGGCCTCGGGCGATCTCCCGCTGCAGCGCCAGCCGGGCCAGGTCGAGGTGACGCTCGTCCCCGGTGACGCGATGCAGCGCGAGGAAGTAGGCGGCGACCCCGGTCAGTCCGTGCTGGAGGCCGACCCTTCCCTCCGCCGGGAACATCGCCGACCCGCCGTCGCCGAGCTCCGCGGCCAGCCTCTCACCGACGTTCAGTGCTTCGGTGCGCAGGTCCTCGTCCCCGGTGAGGCCGGAGAAGTGCAGGAGGTTGAGGCCCACCCCGGCCAGGCCGCCGTGCACGCCGGGCACGTCGAGGCCGTCGTGCAGCTTCCGGGCGCGGTCGAGCAGGTCGAGGGCGTCGTCCCTGCGCCCGAGCGACTCCAGGGTCGCCGCCACGCCGTGCAGCCCGTTCAGCAGGCCCGGACGCGGGTCGACGGCCCGGCGGGCGGCCTCGACGAGCCAGTCCACGTACGCGGACGGCACGTCGGCGCCTGCCTGCCGCAGCGCCCAGAGCACTCCCGCGGCGCCGTTGGCCACCGTGAACCCTCCGGTCGCGAACTGCTGCGGGTCGCCGGGGAAGAGCCGGTCCTTGCGGTCGGGTGTCGCGCTCGCGTTGATCCCCGCCACGATGGAGTCGCGCACGGCCGGCCAGTCGAACTCCTCGGCCGTGAACATCCGCGCGGGCCCGTCCTCGCCCAGCGGCCCCCGCACCTTCTCGAACTGCCGGACGACGCGCTTCCCGAACCCCGGCGGCAGCGGGAAGTGCTCGGTGATGACGTCGGTGAGGCTGGCGAGCTTCACCGGGTCCCGCTCCTGCAGCGGGCTGATCGGGAGGAACATCCACTGCCGCAGGCAGTTGAGCACGTAGTGGTCGGCGTCACGGCCGGACACGTCGCGCGGCGCGGCGAACCCCGCCGCGGCCAGACCCGGAGGCCGCGTGTCCGCCAGGTCCGACGAGATCTCGAAGTCGATCAGCACGACGCGCCCGTCCGGGCGGACGATGATGTTCTCAGGGTGCAGGTCCGCCAGGCGCACCCCTCTCGCGTGGACGGACATGAGCGCGTGGTCGACCTCGGCCAGGACGCCGGTCGCCCAGTCGGTGTACGCGGCCAGCACCTCGGGGCCCGGATCGGGGCTGGTCAGCGGGTAGCGCTCGAACACCTCGTCCAGCAGGGTCCTGCCCTCGACGTACTCCTCCACCAGGAAGTGGTGCTCCCAGATCACCCGGTGGTCCAGCAGGCGGGGTACGCAGTCGAGGCCGCTCAGCCGCTCCAGCATGTCGCGTTCGTGCGCCAGCCGGGCGACCGCGTCGGTGCCGCCCGTGTCGAGCCCCGCGTGCGGCCTGGCCTCCAGCAGCACCACGTAGCCGCCGGACGCCGCGTCCCTGGCGAGGTAGACCCCGCCGCCGTTGGAGAAGTGCAGCGCCTTCTCGATCTGGTACGGGAACTCCCCCTCCTCGCCCGACCCGCGCTTGTCGACCGAGGCCCGCAGCACCTCCGGGACGGTGACCCATTCCGGCACGGTGAAGGCGGGGGTCCGCTGGTCCGGCACCAGCCGCCCGTCGGGCGCCCGGAGCGCGTAGCCCAGTCCGCCGTCCGACCTGGTGTAGGTGATCGGCTGGAACGCGCCGTACCGGACGTAGACCGGCGAGTCCTCGTACCGGAGGTCGCTGAGGACGTAGGGGCCGGTGAAGCCGCGCAGGAGGTCGGCCAGCAGCGGCAGCACCTCGCTCAGCTGCCCCTCGTCCACCGGGTACAGCGTGAGCAGCTTGCCGCTGCTCCCCCGGTCGGCGTACTTGTTGTTGAGCAGCCGCACCGCCATCCTGCTCCTGAGGAACTTCACGGCGATGTTCCGCTCGACGCAGAAGTCCACGACGAGATCGCAGACGGCGCCCGCGTCGGCGTCCGTCGCCGAGACGTGGATCTTCCATCCCTGTTCGGGGAGCGCGACGTCGGGCGGGAGCATCACGACCCACAGCTCGCTCTCGCCGACGCGCCACCCGCTCGGGAGAGGACGGCGAGCGGTGGGGAACCGGTTGTCGTCGTCCGGTATGCGCCAGACCGGCTCGAAGAACAGCGGATCGGCCTGGCAGTACGCCACCAGCTGGGGAAGCGTCTCTTTCATCTGGTCGGACTCCTGAGTGCCGAGAGCGTTGAGAGGGATCCTGTGGGTGCCGGTCTCCGGCGTCAGGCGCCGGCTGAGACCGGCCGGGGACGGTCCGGTTCGAGGACGACCGGCAGCCCGAGGAGGTAGCGCACGCTGCTCTGCCGGTAGTGCAGGCTCCCGGAGTCGCGGGCGAGCTCCATGCCGGGGAAGCGCCGTACGAGCGTGCCGAGCGCGATCTGCAGCTGGGCCCTCGCCAGCTCCGCCCCCAGGCAGTGGTGGTGTCCGTGGCCGAAGGCCAGGTGAGGGTTGTCCTCGCGCCCGATGTCCAGCACGTCCGGGTCGGTGAAGAACGACGGGTCGCGGTTGGCGGCGACGAGCGACGCGACCAGGAGGTCCCCCTCGGGGAGCCGCCTGCCCCCCGCCTCGATCGGGACCGCCACGTGACGGGCGATGGTGACCGGGAAGGGAGTGATGACGCGCAGAAGTTCCTCGACCGCCGTGGGGACCAGGGCGGGATCGGCGACGAGGCGCTCCCACCGCTCGCGCCGGCGCAGCAGGGCCGCCACGCTGCTGGCCAGCATCGTGGTCGGCGCCCGGTGCCCGTTCACCATCAGGAACCTCGCGAGGGAGACGAGGTCCTCCTCACGCAGCCGGTCCCCCTCCGCTTCGACGACCCAGCCGAGCAGGTCCGCCGAGGGACGTTCCCTCCTGGCCGCGATCAGGCCGCGCAGGTAGTCGTCGATGTCGCCGTGCGCCTTGGGCGGCGGGGACGCCAGCCGTTCCACGATCCACTCGTGCAGGTAGTCACGGTCCTTCGCCGGCACGCCCAGCAGCTCGCACAGCACGATGACCGGGACGGGGTAGGCGAACGCCTGCAGGAGGTCGACGACCTCGCGTGAGGGGACCGCGTCCAGCAGCGCGTCGACCTCGCGCTGGACGCGCGGGCGCAGCCCTTCCACCCGCTCGGGCGTGAGGTGCCGCTCGGCCAGCCGGCGCAGCCGCGCGTGCTCCTGCCCGCTGATCGTGATCAGGTCCAGTTCGCCCCTGTGGGCGAGAGCCGGGTCGTCCGACTGGAGCCGGAAGCCCGCGGTGATCTCCACCTCCCCGATCAGCCGCGGGTCGGCCAGCAGCGCCGTGGTCGCCTGGTGCCCGGTCACGATCCACGACGCCGTCACGCCCGCCGCGTTGACCGGGTGGACCGGTCCGAGCTCCCTCAGCCGCCGGAGCGCCTCGGGGTCGTTGAGCCGCGTGGGGGTGAGCGCCTGGAGCCGTGCCGGGGACGGCGCGGGGACGTCGTCCCGCCGGCCGGATCCCGCCAGCAGGGTGGTGGTCGCGGACACCACCTCCCCGGGGTCCGCGGTGTGGAGCACCAGAACGGGGCAGGGCGGATCCGGGACGCCGGCTCCGGGAACCGGGCCCTCGCCGTGCGCGTCACCGGCGACCACCACCGCGATCACGCGCTCCGGGTGGCGGTCCGCGACCTCCACCGCGGCCGCGCCGGCCGCACGGCCGCCGAGCAGCACGGCGCGGTGCGGGCTCTCCGGCGCCGCCAGGAAGTCGATGATCTGGTCGACGCCGTCGTGGGCGTCGGCGCCGGCGTCGGCGTCGGCGTCGGCGTCGGCGTCGGCGTCGGCGTCGGCGGAGATCCTGACGGTCCAGACCCGCCAGCCCCTGCCGGCGAACTCGTCCGCGAGCCCCGGAGACGCCGCCTCCGCGCCGAGGACGACCACGGCCCGGTCGGCGGCGTCCCGGGTCGAAACCTCTGCCATCCCGGCCCCTCCGCATGTCCAGACAGCCGGAACGCACCGTTCGGCCTTGGTGATCACCGTTTCCCAGCAACCTTGTGAAGGACTTGCCGGCGATTGCGGGCACCTTGTGGATCACCGCCCAGGCGCCCCGATCCGCGCCTCGACCTGGCCCTTGACGCGCTTCTCCGGGCGACACGGAGACGACGATCGCGACGGTGATCGACCGCGGCGCTCGACGCTGACGGCCGCGTCCCGCACTTGTGAACCCTTGCCACGGCCCAAGGCGATCCCGCCCCCAAACCTGACCGGGAAAGCAGGATGTGACGACAATCCGCCCACCCGTCGCCCTGGGCTCCTGCGCGCCGCCGGACTGACGCCGGGGGCGGATCTAGCTCCGGGGCAGGGTGGACGGGGCGAAGCCGAACGCGCGTGAGAAGGCCGCGGTGAACGACGCCGGGGAGGAGTAGCCCAGGCGGCTCGCGACCTGGGTGACGGTGGACGTGCGCAGCAGCGGGACCGAGGCGACGAGCCGGGCGCGGGTCCGCCAGGCGGCCGGGCTGATGCCGGCCTCGCGGCGGAAGCGACGGGTGAAGGCGCGCTCGCTCATGGCCAGGCGGCGCGCCCAGGTCTCGTTGGTGACCTGGACGTCGGGGTCGGCGAGGTAGGCGCGGCAGAGGCCGGCCAGGTCCGGCGACGAGGGCAGCCCGACGTGGAGCGGCACCGGGCTCAGGCGGGTGATCTCGTGCAGCAGCAGTGCCGCGACCGCCCCCTCGCGGCCGGCGAGGTCGTACTCGGCCGCGAAGTCGACGGCGACGAGCAGCAGCTCGCGCAGCAGCGGGGTGACGTCCACGACGGCGCACCTGCGCGGCCACCAGGGCACGGCGTCCGGCTCGATGTAGAGGCTGCGGGTGCTGACGTCGAGCATGGTGACGCGGTGGCGGGTGCCGGCCGGGATGAGGACGGCGCGGTCGGTCGGCACCATCCACGTCTCGTCGTCGGTCTCGACGATCATCACGCCCGTGGCGCCGTACAGGAACTGCGCGCGCCGATGCCTGTGCCAGTCGAGCACCTGTCCTGAGGCGTAGTCGGTGCCGATGGGCAGCACGGCTCTCGCGACCCGGTCGACGTCGTCGAGCTGAACGTTCCGCACAGGCGGAAGCGTAGTGGCCGACTCTCGAAACATCACGACCGGCCTTCGATTGTCCGCCGCGAGGCGGCGCCGGTTGACTCGTGGTCGTGACTGTTCTCGTGCTGGCCGGGATCGGCCTCCTCACCGGCCTGACCACCGTGCTGTTCGGATTCGGCGGCGGGTTCGTCACCGTTCCCGTCATCGTGTGGGCCGACGCGCGGCTCGGCGCCGACGCGGCCCACGTCGCGGTCGCCACCTCCGCCGTGGTCATGATCGTCAACGCCTTCACGGCGACGGTCGCGACCGACCGTGCCGTCCTCCGCCTGCTGCGCCGGAGCGGGACCCTGCCGGCCTTCCTCGCCGTCGGCGGTGCGGCCGGCGCGCTCGCGACCCGCTGGACCCCGGCGTCCGTGACGCAGTGGGCCTTCGTCGCCTACCTGCTCGTCACGATCGCCGACGTGCTCCTGCGGCCCGGCTTCCTCCACCGCCCGGCTGGACGTACGGCCGCCGCCTCCGCTCCAGGAGCGGCGGCCGGTCGCATCCGGGCCCCGCTGGGCGTGCCCATCGGCGTGGCGGCGTCGTTCCTCGGGGTCGGCGGCAGTGTCATGACCGTCCCCCTGCTTCGCAGGCTGGGCCACGACATGCGCACCGCCACCGCGCTCGCCAACCCGCTGACGCTCGCCATCGCGGCGCCGGCGCTCGTCCTCTTCTTCGGCGAGAACGCGAGGACCACCGCGTCCGCGGGCGTCCTCCTGTGGGGTCCGGTCGATCTCGGGGCCGCGGCGGCGCTCCTGGCGGGCGCCCTGCCGATGATCGTCGTCATGCGCCGCCGCCCGCCCCGCATCCCCGACAGGCTGCACGCGTGGAGCTACCTGGCGCTCCTCGTCCTCGTCACCACCGCGATGATCGGCCTCTCCCTCGGCCGCACCTGACGGGGGCACTGCCTCAGTGGCGACGATCCGGTTCCAGCCGGGGCGATGGGGCTCGGCGTCGGGTTCGTCACCCACGCGTTCCGCCAGGACGCCGCGCTCACCTTCCTGGGCGGCGTCGCCGTCCACGGGGGCCTCTATCTCAGCCCCGATCCGTGGGAGCCCTACGTCGAGGAGCACGCCCGCCGCCTGGACGTCCTGGGCCACGTCACCTTCCTGACCACCCGGGACCTCCGCCGGGGCGAGGAGGCCGATCCCGTCGCGCTGGCCCGCGCCCTGTGGCCGCTGGACGAGATCGCCGGACGGTACGACAGGCTCGCCGCGGTGGCGGAGCCTCGGCTCCGGGCCCTCCAGGATCATCCGGAGCCGTCGGAGCCGCGGCGGCTGACCATCGCGGTGGAACCGGCCGCGGAGTTCACCCGGGCGATGGAGGCCGACCCGCTGCTTCCCCCCGAACTGCTCCCCCGGCCCTGGTCCGGCGCGCGGGCCCGCACGCTGACCGCGCGTTGCTGGTCGCTGCTGGAGGAGCGGACCGGCGAGGACGACGGCGCCATCCGCCTGTTCAGTCTCTACGGCGGCCTGAGCCGCCTGGCGGCGGGCGCCTGACGCGCCGTCGCACCGCTCCACGCTGAGCACGGCGAGTCGGGGATCGCCCTCGCCGCCGTGCTCCCTGGCCCGGACGGACCTGAACCCGCCGGGTCAGTTGTTCGCGATGAAGTCGGCGACCAGCCGGTTGAACTCGTCGGCGTGCTCGATCATGGCCCAGTGCCCGCAGCGGTTGAGCAGCACCAGCCGGCTGTTAGGGATGTTCGCCAGCAGGTACAGCGAGGTCTCGAACGAGACGACGCGGTCGTCGCGGCCGTGGATGAGCAGGGTCGGCACCTGGATCGAGGGCAGCAGCTCCGGCTTGACCCACTTCGGCAGGGGGGCGCCCTTCGGCAGGCCGTCCACGTAGTTGCGCAGGTGGTCGGGACGGGCCAGCGCGGCGTCGGAACGCGCCCGGCACAGCTCGGGGGTGGCGAACCGGGCCTTGTCGTAGACCATGATCTCGACGAGCCGGCGCATGTTCTCCGGGCTCGCGTCGCGGTAGGCCTCGATCAGCACCTTCAGGCCCTCGGAGGGGCCGTCACCGGCGCCGAAGAGCGTGGGCGTCCGGCCGACCGGCGGCCCCATGGTGACCAGGTGGGAGATCCGGCCGGGGTGCTCCGTCGCGAGCCGCAGCGAGGTCTGGCCGCCCATCGAGTTGCCGACGAACGCCGCCCTGTCGATGCCGAGGGCGTCCAGGAACTGGATCGCCGCCTCCACGTGGTCGAGCCGGTCGACGGTCGCGGGGTCCGACTCGCCCCAGCCGGGCATGTCCACGGCGTGGACGTGGAAGTGCTCGGCCAGCGCCTCGATGTTGCCGGCGAAGTTGCTCCAGCCCGTCGCGCCCGGTCCGCTGCCGTGCAGCAGCACGACCGGGTGACCGGAGCCCGCCTCGTAGTAGCGGAGCTTCCAGTCCTCGGTCTGGACGGTGCGCGCGATGTCCTTGGCGTGGAGGGTCATCGGTCGCCCTCCCCGCTCGTGGCGGGCGCGGCGGCCAGCAGCTCGGCGACGACGCCCGGCGGACGGTGGCCCCAGCTGTGCAGCCTGTCGAGCGTCCTCACCTCCCACGTCTCGTCGTCGATGACCAGCCCGCCCCAGCCGTACTCGACGCTGAAGCCCGACGGGGTGAAGACGTAGAAGCTGAACATGTGGTCGTTCGGGTGCATCCCGAGCGTCATCTCGAACGGCCGCCCGGCGTCCATGCACCGGTCGAAGGCCAGGCCGACGTCTCGGATGTCGGTCACCTCGGCCATGAAGTGATGGGTCCTCTTCGGCGACGGCAGGTCGCCGAAGGCCACGGTGTGGTGACGGCCGTTGCAGTGCAGGAAGATCAGGTCGGCGACCACGCCCGGGGCCAGTTCCTCGACGATGACGTCGCTGACCTTGAAGCCGAGCAGGTCGATGTAGAAGCGCAGGTAGGTCTCCCGCGGGACGCCGTGCGCGAGGAGGACCTGGTGGCCCGCGCCGCCGGCGCCCGTCACGAACCGGCCGAGCAGCTTCGCGGACTCGAACGGCGTGGCGGCGTCGGCCAGGCCGGTGACCAGCTCGACCCGGTTGCCCATGGGGTCGGCGGTGACGAAGATCCGCTCGACCTTGCGGGCCGCGGCGAGGGCGTCGTCGCCCTCCGTGACCTCGACCCCGGCCGCGCGGAGCTTCTCGACCAGCGCGTCGAGCGCGGCGGCGTCCGAGACCTCGTAGCCGGTGGCCACCAGGTCGTCGGCGGGCCCCGCGGTGACGATCCAGCGGTGGGCCTTCTCGTCGGTGCGCAGGGTGAACCCGCCGTCGGTCTTCTCGCCGAACTGCATGCCCAGCAGCTCGACGGCGAAGTGCTCCCAGTCGGCGAGGTCGCCGACCTCGTAGACGACGTAACCGAGTTCCTTGACTCCGGACATCTCTCTTCTCCTTCTCGGGTAACCGGTCTCAGGCGGGCACGGCGAGGCCGCTGACGTCGGCGGCGGCGACGAACCTGTCGGGGCGGAGCGCCACGGCGCGGGCGCCGTACCTGCGCAGCCACGGCAGGAGGACCTCGTCGAGGTCGACCAGCTCGTCAGGGCCCCGCGTGTACGCCGTCTTCGGCCGCACCGGGACGTAGCGGGCCCCGAGCGCGTCCCAGCCCGCCTTCTCCTCCGCCGTCAGCAGGGTCGCGGGGTCGACGTCGTCGCCGAGCAGGACGAAGCCGTCGCCGAGGAGGTCGTCGAGGCGCGCCATGCGGCCGACGGCGTCGCCGGCGGTCGGCTGCGGGACCATCCGGCCGACGATGCTGGCGTCGCCCAGCGGCCCCCTGATCCATCCGCCCTCGAGCACCGGCGGGGCGATGAGCGGCGGCTCGAACGGGGTGACCGTGTCCTGAGGGACCACGTTCATCGCGGCCTGCTCCTCTTCGGACAGTTCCTGCTTGATGACCCGCCCGAGCTCGACCGCGAGCCCCGTGTAGAAGGCGGCGTTCGGGCGCCGCTCCGCCTCGTAGGTGTCCAGCCAGCTCTCGGGCAGCTCGCCCTTGATCACGCGGGCGAGCTTCCAGCACAGGTTGTGGGCGTCGCGCATCCCGGTCTGCATCCCGGCGCCGGCCCACGGCGGCATCAGGTGGGCCGCGTCCCCGGCCAGGAACACCCGGCCCTCGCGCCAGGTGTCGGCCATCCGGGTGTGGTGCTTGTAGAAGGCGTGCTGGTGGATCTCGACGTCCTCCTCGGTGACGCCGATCGCCTTGAGCAGCGGCCACACCTCGGCGCTCGTCGGGTAGCTGTCAGGGGACTCGTCGGGCTTGAGCGGGATCTCCCATCGGTGGTTGCCGGCGGAGAGCGCGATGTCGACGACGGGCCGCTCCTTGTCGGACCAGAAGGTCAGGAAGTCCCGGTCGGGCCACCACCGCTTGACGCGGCAGTCGATGACCACCCAGGTGACGTCGTTGGTGTCGCCCAGCAGGCGGCAGCCCACCTCGCCCCGGATCGTGCTGCTGCCGCCGTCGGCGCCGATCGCGTAGCGTGCGCGGGTGGTGCGGGTCTCGCCGGTCGCGGTGTCCGTCGAGGTGACGGTGACGCCGTCGGCGTCCTGGTCGATGCCGGTGACCTCGGCGCCGTAGCGGACGGCGACGCGGTCGCCGTGCTCCTGGGCCGCCGCGCGCAGCTCGGCCTCCATCGTCGGCTGGTAGATGTTGTAGAAGCGCGGCCTGCGGCCCAGCGTGGAGGGCGGGTGCTCGACCCGCATGATCTCCGTTCCGCCGTAGGTCACCCAGCGGAGCGCCCGCTGGGGGTCGATCTTCTTCTCGATCCGCTCGTCCACGCCGAGGTCCTGGAAGATCCGCATCGTCCAGTCGTTGACGGTCACGGCCCGGGCCCGGGGATAGATGTCCTTGTCCCGCTCGAGGGCGACGGCGGAGACGCCGTACCTGGCGAGGGTGAGTGCGGCGATCACGCCGGTCGGGCCGTACCCGACGATCGCGACGTCCGCGTCGTAGCTCTCGGTCATGCGCTGACTCCGTTCTCGGCCGCAGGTGCTCGATGCGGCACTTTTGGACCAAACGTTCGGTCCAATAGTGAGGAGGGTAACAACGAGCAGCGGCGACGTGTCAAGACCTGTCCCGGACGGAGCACCCCGCCACCGCGGCCGCGCCGCGGGGATGAGCCGGCGTCTCCGGGTCCCTAGACTTCGGCAGGTGGACAAGCCCGCGCCGGAGGCGCACACCGGAAACCGCCGCGGCCGCCGGTCGCGCCAGGAGATCCTCGACGCGGCCGCCCGGGTGATGTCCGTGCGCGGCTACGCCGGCACGTCGATCTCGACGCTGGTGAAGGAGACGGGCCTGCCGAAGAGCGCCTTCTACCACCACTTCGAGTCCAAGGCGGGGCTGCTCTCCGCCGTCATGGCGCAGGGGGCGCAGGGCTTCTTCCAAGCCATGCGCGAGGCCCACCGCGACCCGCCGGCCGGCGGCACCCCGCGCGAGCGCCTGGGGTGGTACCTGCGGAGGACCGGCGAGGTCTTCATGCACCACGAGGAGTTCCTCCGGCTGCTGCTGGTCCTCGTGATGAGCAACGAGGCCGCCGAGGCGCCGGAGGCGATGCGGACCGTGATCGCGGTCCGCGGCGAGGGCCGCGACCACATGCGGCACATGATCCGCTCGTCGTTCGCGAGCGAGGGCGAGGACGCCGCGAACGCGGTCGCGGACGCCCTCGCCCACTTCGGCATGGCCGGGTTCGACGGCGCGTTCGTCTCGCTCCAGTCGGGGGACGCCAAGCCGATCTCCGAGTTCATGGAGCAGCTCGCCGACGCCATGGTGGCGATGGGCGAGGCGCTGATCGCCGCCCGCTGAGGCGTCGTCCCCCGGCCCCGCCGGTCAGGCCGGGCGCTTCCCGCGCTCGGCCGCCATCGTGAGCGCGATGTCGACGATCATGTCCTCCTGGCCGCCCACCAGCCGGCGGCGTCCGCACTCCATGAGGATGTCGCGGACGTCCACGCCGTACCGCGCCGCGGCGGCCTCCGCGTGGCGCAGGAACGACGAGTAGACGCCGGCGTACCCCAGGGTGAGGGTCTCCCGGTCGACGCGCACCGGACGGTCCTGCAGCGGGCGGACGATGTCGTCCGCGGCGTCCTGGAGCTGGAACAGGTCGCACCGGTGCTCGAAGCCCGAGAGGTCCGCGACCGCGACGAACGCCTCCAGCGGGCAGTTGCCCGCGCCCGCGCCGTGACCGGCCAGCGACGCGTCCACCCGGTGGACGCCGTTCTCGACCGCGACGACGGAGTTGGCGACCGACAGCGAGAGGTTCTCGTGGGCGTGGATGCCGATCTCGGTCCCGGCGTCGAGGACGTCCCGGTACGCCCGCACCCGCGCGGCCACGTCGTTCATGGTGAGCCGGCCGCCGGAGTCGGTGACGTAGACGCAGTGCGCGCCGTAGGACTCCATCAGCTTCGCCTGGCGGGCCAGCTCCTCCGGCGGGGCCATGTGGGAGAGCATCAGGAAGCCGGACACGTCCATGCCGAGCTCGCGCGCCGCGGCGATGTGCTGCGCGGAGATGTCGGCCTCGGTGCAGTGCGTGGCGACCCGGACGGAGCGTACGCCGAGGTCGTGGGCGCGCTTCAGCTCGTGGACGGTGCCGACTCCCGGCAGCAGCAGCGTGGTGAGGCGGGCGTTCACCAGCACCGACGCCGCCGCTTCGATCCACTCCCAGTCCGTGTGCGACCCGGGGCCGTAGGTGAGCGACCCTCCGGCGAGGCCGTCGCCGTGCGCGACCTCGATCGCGTCGACACCGGCCCGGTCGAGCGCGGTGACGATGCGCTTGACGTCCTCCGTGGAGATCCGGTGGCGTACGGCGTGCATCCCGTCGCGCAGCGTGACGTCCTGGACGAAGATCGGGGTGCCCATCACAGGCCCGCCTTCCGTGCCGCGATGCGCTCCGCGACCCGCAGGCCGGCGGAGGTCATGATGTCGAGGTTGCCGGCGTAGGCCGGGAGGTAGTGCGCGGCGCCCTCGACCTCGAGGAAGACCGACACCTGGTGGGTGGGCCGGGAGGCGCCGCCGGCGAGGAGCGTCCCGACCGGCTGGCCGGCGGGCACCTCGGTGATCTGCACCTGCTGTTTGAGCCGGTAGCCGGGGACGTAGGCCGCGACGTCGGCGACCATCTTCTCGACCGACCGCCGGATCTCCTCGCGTGCGGCCGGGTCCGGCGCGGTGACGAGGCACAAGACGGTGTCCCGCATGATCATCGGCGGCTCGGCCGGGTTGAGGATGATGATCGCCTTGCCCCGGCGCGCCCCGCCGACCTGCTCGATGGCGGCCGAGGTGGTCTCGGTGAACTCGTCGATGTTGGCGCGGGTGCCCGGACCGGCCGACCTGGACGCGATCGACGCGACGATCTCGGCGAACTCGACCGGCACCACACGGCCGACGGCGGCCACGATCGGGATCGTGGCCTGGCCGCCGCAGGTGACCATGTTGACGTCGGGTGCGTCGAGGTGCTCGTCGAGGTTGACGGCGGGGACGACGTACGGCCCGATCGCCGCGGGCGTCAGGTCGATCAAGCGCCTCCCGAGCGGGGTCAGCTTCGCGGCGTTCACCTCGTGCGCCTTGGCCGAGGTCGCGTCGAAGACGATCCCGATCTCGTCGAAGCCCGGCAGCGCCATCAGCCCGTCGACGCCCTCGTGCGTCGTCGGGACGCCGAGCCGGGCGGCGCGGGCCAGGCCGTCCGACCGGGGGTCGATGCCGACCATGGCCCCCATCTCGAGGTGCCGCGCCCCGCGCAACACCTTGATCATCAGGTCGGTGCCGATGTTGCCCGACCCGATGATCGCGACCTTCGTCCTGCTCATGGTGCTGCTCCTTCGGTGAAGCGGACCGTCACCGTGCCGAGGCCGGACAGGGTGGCGGTGACGGCGTCGCCGGCCGCGACCGGCCGCATCGGACCGAGCGCGCCGGACAGGACGACCTGCCCCGCCCGCAGCGGCTCGCCGAGGTCGCGGGCTGTGCGGGCCAGCCACACGAGCGCCTCGACCGGGTCGCCCAGGCAGGCCGCGCCGGTCCCGGTGGAGACCTCCTCGCCGCCGATGCTCATCGACATCACGACGTCCACCGGCTCGAACTCGTCGAGGGTGCGGCGCTCCGTCCCGAGCACGTAGGCGCCCGAGGACGCGTTGTCGGCGACCGTGTCGCCGAACGCGATGTCCCACCCGGCTATCCGGCTGCCGCAGATCTCGAGCGCGGCGACCGCGTGCTCGACCGCGTCCCGGACCTGCGGGGCGTCGAGCGGGCCTTCGGCCAGGTCGGAACGGAGCACGAAGGCGACCTCCGCCTCGACGCGTGGCTGGAGGACCCGCCCCACGGGGATCGCGTCCCCGTCGGCGTACGCCATGTCGTCGAAGAGGACGCCGAGATCGGGCTGGTCGACGCCGAGTTGCCGTTGCACCGCCTCCGAGGTGAGGCCGATCTTGCGGCCGACGATCCGGGCGCCGGCGGCGACGCGGCGAGCGGTGAGCGCGGCCTGGACGGCGTACGCGGCGGCCAGGTCGTCCGGGCCGATGAGGTCCCGCACGGGGGCGCACGGCACGCCGGACGCGAACGCCGCGGCGAGCCGCTCGACCGCGGCGGCGATGTCGGGCCGGCTCGTGGCGGCGGGCCCGGTGGTTTCGTTCACACCCCCACTGTGCAGGCAGGATGCGGTGCCAACCAGCACATCGTCTCGTTCAGCGATACGCTGCGAGTGTGACGGAGACGGCCGACCTCGACACCGTGCTGGGCAAGGCGGTGACGATCCTGCGCGCCTTCCGGCCCGAGGACCGCGTCGTCGGGCTCGCCGAGCTGGTGCGGCGCACCGGCCTGCACAAGGCGACCGTGCACCGGCTGTCCGGCGACCTGGTCGCCAACCGCCTGCTCGACCGCGCCGACGGCGGCTACCGGCTCAGTGGCGGCCTGTTCGAGCTCGGGATGCTCGCCTCGCTGGAGCGCAGCCTGCTGGAGGTGGCGATGCCGTTCCTGCAGGACCTCTACGAACGCACCCACGAGACCGTCCACCTCGGGGTGCGGGAGGGTCACGACGTCGTCTACGTCGCCAAGATCGGCGGCCACCGCCAGGCCAGGGCGCCCTCGCGCACCGGGGGGCGGATGCCGCTGCACTGCACCGCGATCGGCAAGGCGCTGCTCGCGCACGCCGGCGCCGACCTGCGGCGCGAGGTGCTGACGGGGCCGCTCGAGCGGCGCACGCCGCACACCGTCGTCGCGCCTGGCATCCTCCGGCGCCAGCTGCGGCGCGTCACCGAGACCGGCGTCGCGTTCGAGGTGGAGGAGTCGGCCGCCGGGCTCGTGTGCGTCGCCGCCCCCGTGCTGGGGCGCGGTGACGAGCCGGTCGCCGCGATCAGCGTGGCGGGCCCCACCGGCAGGTTCCGGCCCGAGGGGCACGTGACGGCGGTGCGCGCGGCGGCGGCGGCGCTCGGCAGCACGCTGATCAGGCGCGATCTCCTCCGGTGAACCCGGCGGCTCAGAGCGCGCGCGTGATCGCCTCGGCCGTGGCCGTCAGCGCGGCGACGAGCGACGGCACCTGCTCCGGGGAGTGGCGGACGCTGGGCATCGAGATCGACAGCGCCGCGACGGTCGCGCCGGCGCGGTCCGTCACCGGGCACCCCACCGCGACCAGACCCCGCTCGGTGCGTTCGAGGTTGAGCGCGACGCCGCTGCGTCGTACGGACCGGAGTTCGCGGCGGAGCCGCGCCAGGTCCGGCGGTTCCTCGGCGGGGTCACCGCGATCGGCGGCGTAGAGGAGCTCCAGTTCCTCGTCCGGGAGCGCCGCCAGCGCCACCAGGCCGCCGGTGGCCTGGTGGGCGGGGAAGACCATGCCTTCGCGGCTGCCCACCCGCAGGGCCTGAGCGCACTCGACGGAGGCGATGAAGCGGACGTTGCGGCCGGTGCGGATGCTGAGGTTCACCGTCTCGTCGATCCGGTCCACGAGCGCCCGCATCGGCCCGAGGGCCGCCGCGCGGAGCGCGCCGACGTCGGACCGGGCGCGCTCGGCGAGGGCGAGGACGGGGCCCACCCGGTAGGTCCGGTCCTCGTCCTGCACCGCGAAGTCGCGGTACACCAGCGCGGTCAGCAGCCGGTGGGCGGTGGAGCGGGCCACGCCCAGCCGTTCGGCCGCCGCCGAGACCGTGATCGCCCCGTCGAGCTGGAGGATCTGTGCGAGTCTGAGGGCGTGGTCGACGCTGTTCGGCGCGTAGGCCGGCGGGGTCTTCATCGGCTTCGCCATGGGACGATCCTGACACACCCTGTTCCGCTATGCAGAATCCTCTTTTCCCGATCTGCCGCCTCGGCGGATAGTCGGGGCCATGTCCGACGTGAACGCCACCAGGTCGCCGGTCAAGATCGCGGCTGAGGACCGGCCCGACCAGCCTCCCCTCAGCCCGGATCTGGAGGACCTCTACCGAGGCTTCGAACAGGCACTGCTCGTCCCGCTGTGGACTGAGATCGGCGACCTGATGCCGCGGCACCCGCGCTCCAGCGCGCGGCCGCACCGCTGGGAGTGGAGCGAGCTGCTCCGCCTCGCCGGACGCGCCGGGGACCTGGTCCCGGTCGGCCGCGGCGGCGAGCGCCGCGCGATCGCGCTGGCCAACCCGGGCCTCGGCGGCAAGCCCTACGCGACGCCGACCCTGTGGGCCGCGATCCAGTACCTGATGCCGGGCGAGGACGCGCCCGAGCACCGGCACAGCCAGAACGCGTTCCGCTTCGTCGTCGAGGGCGAGGGCGTGTGGACCGTCGTGGAACGCGACCCGGTGCCGATGCGGCGGGGCGACTTCCTCCCCCAGCCCGGCCTGCACTGGCACGCCCACCACAACGCGGCCGGCACGCCGATGGCCTGGATCGACGGGCTCGACATCCCGTTCCAGTACGGCGTCGAGGCGCAGTTCTTCGACGTCGGCCGGGACACCCTCACCGACGACGAGCACGCCACCCCCGATCGCTCACGCTCGGAACGGCTCTGGGGGCACCCCGGCCTGGCGCCGGTCTCACAGCTCGCCCGCCACCAGGGCACCCCGCTGCTGTGCTACCGCTGGGCCGACACCGACGCCGCCCTGTCCGACCAGCTCGCGCTGGAGCGGGAAGGGCACGGCGGAACGGTCGAGCCGGGCCACGCCCTGGTCCGCTACACCGACCCGGCGACCGCCGGCGACGTCCTGCCGACGATCCGGGCGCAGTTCCACCGGATCACGGCGGGTGTGGAGACCGCGCCGCGCCGGGAGACCGGCTCGTCGGTCTACCAGGTCTTCGACGGGTCCGGCCGGGTCACCGTCGGCGACCGCTCCTGGACGGTGACCCGCGGCGACCTCTTCGTCGTCCCGTCCTGGCAGCCGCTGTCGATCCGTTCGGAGGCGTCGGCGTCCGACTCCGACTCGGGCGCGCTCGACCTGTTCCAGTTCAGCGACGCCCCCATCCTCACCAAGCTCGACCTGTACCGCAGCCACACCGAGAAGGGCAGCCGATGAAGCTCGCCACCATCCGCCTGGGTGACCACCGCACCGCCGCCGTCCGCGTCGACGGCGACCAGCTCGTCGAGGTGGGCAGGGCCGACGTCGGCGCGGTGCTGGCCGCGCCCGGCGGTCTCGCGGCCGCCGCGGCCGCCGACGGCCCCCGGCACCCGCTCGCCGGAGCCGACCTCGCCCCGGTCGTGCCGCGGCCGGGCAAGGTCGTCTGCGTCGGGCTGAACTACCAGAACCACATCAAGGAGATGGGCCGCGACCTCCCGGAGTACCCGACCCTCTTCTCCAAGTTCGCCGACACCCTCATCGGCGCCAGGGACGCGATCCGGCGCCCGGTGGAGACCGAGCAGTTCGACTGGGAGGCCGAGCTCGCCGTGGTGATCGGCCGGCAGGTGCGCCGGGCGGACGAGGAGCAGGCGGTCGCCGCGATCGCGGGGTTCACCGTGCTCAACGACATCACCTGCCGGGACTGGCAGTTCCGCACCCGGGAGTGGCTGCAGGGCAAGAACTGGGACTCCACCACCCCGATCGGTCCGTTCCTCGTCACCGCGGACGAGACCGGCCCGCGGCCGGCGCTCGACGTCCGCTGCGAGGTCGACGGCCGGGTGATGCAGTCCGACAACACCGGCGACCTGCTCTTCGACCCGGTTCACCTGGTCCGCTACGTCTCGACGATGGTGCGGCTCAACCCGGGCGACGTGATCGCGACCGGCACGCCGGGCGGCGTCGGCCACGCGCGCAGGCCACCGGTCTTCCTGAAGGGCGGCGAGCTCGTCGTGACCGAGATCGAGGCGCTCGGCAGGCTCGAGAACCGCGTCGTCCCCGAGGGCGTGTGATGGCGCGCGACCTGGCCACCGCGCTCGGGTGGGTCGACGCGGGGACCCGGCTGTGCGCGTCGGCGATCGCCGGTCTCTCCGAGGAGGAGTACGGCGCCGCTTCGGCCCTGCCGGGCTGGACGCGCGGGCATGTCGTGGCGCACCTGGCGGCGAACGCCGAGGCGATCGGCAACCTCGTCCGGTGGGCGCGAACCGGCGAGGAGGCCCCGATGTACGCCTCTCCGGAGGCGCGCGCCGCGGGGATCGAGCGGGGTGCGCTGCTGGGCGCGGACGAGCTGAACCGATGGTTCACCGAGTCGGCCTCGGCCCTGGCGGCCGCGATGGCGGCACTGCCCGAGGAGGCGTGGCGAGCCGAGGTGGTGACCGCCCAGGGTCGCGCCGTGCCGGCGAGCGAGACCCCGTGGATGCGCGCCCGCGAGGTGATGGTGCACGCCGTGGACCTCGCGGTCGGGCTCACCTTCGCCGACCTCCCCGACGGCTTCCTGCGGGAGCTGCGGGAGGACATCCGCGCCAGGCGGGGTCACGACACGGTGCCCGACGTCACGGGATCCCTCGCCGACGTGACCGCCTGGCTGGCCGGGCGACCGGCGGACGGAGTGACCTCCGCCGGCGGCGGCCTCCCCCCGACCCTGCCTCCATGGCTGTGACGACAAGGACGGACCCCATGGGCACCTCCCCCTCCACCCGCGCCGACGTGATCGTCGTCGGAGGCGGCATCGGCGGCCTCTCCACCGCGCTCGCCCTGACCCGTCAGGGCCTGCGGGTCAGGGTGTACGAGCAGGCGTCCGCGTTCGGCGAGGTCGGCGCGGGGCTGCAGCTCGCGCCGAACTGCACCCGCATCCTCGACCGCTACGGGCTGCTCCAGGAGGCCACCGCCCTCGGCGTGCTGCCCGAGACCATGGTCATGAAGGACGCCGTGGACGGCGGCGAGCTGACCCGGCTCGACCTCCGCGACGTCGAACGCCGTTACGGCCACCCCTACCTGGTGATCCACCGCAGCGACCTGCACGGGATCCTGCTCCGCGCCTGTGACCGGGCGGGCGTCGAGCTCCTGACCGACGCCCGCTGCACCTCGTACGAGAACGTCGACGGCGGCGCCCGGGCCGGTTTCGCCGACGGCCGCGCCGACGAGGCGGAGGTCGTGATCGCCGCCGACGGGCTGCACTCGGTCGCCCGCGAGCTGCTGGTCCGGGACGAGCCGGTGAGCTCCGGGTACGTCGCCTACCGCGGCGCCGTGCCGTTCGAGCGGGTCGCCGGCAACGGCGTCCACGAGGACGACGTCGTCGTGTACGTCGGCCCGCGCTGTCACTTCGTGCAGTACCCGCTGCGGGGCGGGGAGACGTTCAACCAGGTCGCCGTGTTCGAGTCGCCGAAGGCGCTGGCCGGCGAGGACGACTGGGGGACCCCCGACGAGCTGGACGCGGCGTTCGCCGGGACCTGCGAGCAGGTCCGGAAGGGGCTGCCGCTGATGTGGCGCGACCGGTGGTGGCGGATGTACGACCGCGACCCGATCACGACCTGGGTGACCGGCCGGATCGCGCTGCTCGGCGACGCCGCGCACCCTCCCCTGCAGTACATGGCGCAGGGTGCGATCATGGCGATCGAGGACGGCTGGGTGCTCGGCGAGCACGTCGCCGCCCAGCGTGCCCGGCGGGCCGGGCACGGCTCGGGCGTGGACTGGGACACGGTGCTCGCCGCCTACGAGGCTGTGCGGCCCGAGCACTGCCGCCGGGTCGTCACCACCGCTCGGGCCTGGGGCGAGCTGTGGCACCTCGAGGGCGCCCGGAGGCTGCGGCGCAACGCCCTGCTGCGCGGACGCGACGTCCACGACTACTCGTTCGTCGACTGGATCTTCGGTCCCACGGCGCTGACCCCCGAGGACGAGCCGGAGATGTTCCGCCCGATCCCTCTCGACGCCTCGTCCTCGGACCCGGCCGGCTGATCGCGGGCCGGCCTCGGACCAGCCGGCCGTCGCGCGCCGACGTCCGCGGAGCGGGTCACCGGCGTTCTCCCAGGAAGGCGGAGAGCACCGCCGGGGGCAGCACGCCGCCGTCGGCGAGCGGTCGCCGGCGAAGGAACTCCTCGGCGGATCGGCCGGACGCACCGGCTTCGCGGAGCACCTGGACGGCGTGTCCGGCGGGGAGCAGGTCGAGCCAGCGGAGCACGGCCGCCCGGTGCGCGCCCGCGTCCAGCTCGCCGTGCACCCTGAGCCTGGCCAGGCCGCCGTCGGGGAAGACGTCGAGCCGGACGTGGGTCACCGGCGGGGCGGACACCGAGCGGAGGAAGTGCCGGGTGTCCGGCTGCAGCCGGGTCCTCGGCACCAGGTCGAACCACTCGGCGTCCTCATCCGGGTGATCGGCGTCCGTCCCGCGCAGCGAGGCCCAGCCGGGCGCGTTGCCGACGAAGCACGA
This sequence comes from Nonomuraea pusilla, assembly GCF_900109355.1. Classification (GTDB taxonomy): domain Bacteria; phylum Actinomycetota; class Actinomycetes; order Streptosporangiales; family Streptosporangiaceae; genus Nonomuraea; species Nonomuraea pusilla. The sequence goes on along the minus strand of NZ_FOBF01000004.1, from coordinate 565,772 downwards.
CGTGTCGATCTCCACGCGGCGGACCTGGCCACGGGCCGCCAGCCTGATCGTCACATGGTCGTTGCCGTCGTCGCGGCGGCGGGCGTTCTCCCAGCCGTCCGCCATGACCCTGGCCCTGCCGGGCAGCAGCAGGTGCACCGGCGAGGAGTAGAAGGAGTTCGAGCAGCCCACCACGGCTCCCCCGTGCTCCAGCGCGGCCAGGTCGATCGTGCCGTCGAGGAACCGCGGATCCGGCACCGGCTCGCCGTGCACCCGGAACCGGGCCACCCCGCCGTCGGGGTGGATGCTGAGCCGGACATGCGTCCAGCGTCGCCGGTCCGTCACCTCGAACGCGTTCCCGGTGTCACCCTTGATCGCGCTCTTCTCGACGATCGTCTCCCAGCTCGCCCGCTCCAGCTCCGCCGCTGACGGAGCCCCCTCGACGCTGGTCGCCTCCACCGAGGCGTACGGCGGATGGTTGCCCTTGAACCAGGCGGTGTCGATCACCACGCCGCGCACCACTCCCGGGACACCGAGCCGGACGATCGCGTGGTCGTTCCCCGGCTCGCGACGGCGACGGGTCTCCCAGCCGTCGTACACCTTGCCCTTGTGGCCGAAGTCCTCCGCCGAGAAGACGGCGGGCCCAGGCTTGATCAGGTTCTCCCTTTCGGCGAACAGCTCGTCGTTGGCGTACACGACGCTGCCGGCCAGCGCACGCGAGGCCAGGTCAGGAAAGCGGGCGAAAGTCATGCTTCTCCTCGGTTGAGCAGTCGGCCCTTCGGCGGGCCGTCGACATCGATCCGTACGCCGCGCAGCCAACCGGCGCGGACGACCCCGGCGAGCGATCGGCCGTGGTAGGGCGTCACGGGGTTGCGGTGGTGCAGCCGCTCCTTGTCGACCGTGAACACCTGGTCGGGCGCGAACACGCAGAAGTCGGCCTGGTAGCCCGGCGCGATCCGGCCCTTGCGGGCCAGTCCCGCCAGCTCCGCGGGACGTCCGGCCGTCCAGCGCGCCACGTCGGCCAGCGTGTGGCCGCGCCGTCTCGCCTCGGTCCACACCGCGGGCAGGCCGAGCTGCAGGGACGCGATGCCGCCCCAGGCGAGGCCGAAGTCGCCGCTGTCGAACCGCTTGAGCTCAGGTGTGCACGGCGAGTGGTCGGAGACGACGCAGTCGATCGTGCCGTCGGCGAGCCCCTGCCAGAGCGACTCGCGGTTGGCCGCCTCGCGGATCGGCGGGCAGCACTTGAACTGGGTGGCCCCCTCGGCGATCTCCTCGGCGCTGAACGTCAGGTAGTGCGGGCAGGTCTCCACGGTGATCCGGACGCCGTCGTGCCGGGCCGAGCGGATCATCGGCAGCGCGTCCGAGCTGGACAGGTGCAGGATGTGCACCCGGCAGCCGGTCCGGCGGGCCAGCTCGATCACCCGCGCGATCGCGAGGTTCTCCGCACCGCGCGGGCGGGAGCGCAGGAAATCCCGGTAGCGCGCGCCACGCGCGGCGGGGGCACGGTCGATCACGTCCGGGTCCTCGGCGTGCACGACCATCAGCGCGTCGAACCCGCGGATCTCCCGCAGCGCGTCCGCCAGCTCGTCCGGCTCCAGGTGGCGGAACTCGTCCACGCCGGAGTGCAGCAGGAAGCACTTGAATCCGAACACGCCCGCGTCGTGCAGCCCGCGCAGCTCGCGCAGGTTGCCGGGCACGGCACCGCCCCAGAAGCCGACGTCGACGTGCACCCGGCCCTCGGCGGCGTTCCGCTTCGCCCGCAGCGCCTCCGCGTCGGTGGTCGGCGGGACGCTGTTGAGCGGCATGTCGATGATCGTCGTGACGCCGCCGGCCGCGGCCGCCCGGGTGGCGCTCCCGAATCCCTCCCACTCGGCCCTGCCGGGGTCGTTCACGTGCACATGGGTGTCCACGAGTCCGGGCAGGAGCACCTCGTCGTCGCCGAGCTCGATCACCTCGGTGGCCGCGAGATCCGCGTCCAGCGGCTCGACCGCGGCGACCGTCCCGCCCCGTACGCCGACGCTGCGCGCCACCTCTCCGGCCGCGGTGACCACCCGGCGGGCCCTGAACACCAGGTCCAGCTCGGCCATCAGGCGCCACCTCCCTGGCCCGGCCGTCCCGCGTCGGCCGGCCGGACGCCGGCCGCGGTCCCGGCGGCGATCGGCCACCCGGTCACGGTCTTGGGGCGGGGCGTCCCGTAGGTGCGTACCTTGCTGGTGGTGAGGCCGAGCCGGACGAGCCCTTCGGCGAGGGCGACCGCGGCGGCGACGCCGTCGACGACGGGCACCCCGGTGGCGCAGGTGATCGCCTGGTCGAGGCCGGCCATTCCGCCGCACCCGAGGCAGATCACCTCGGCCCGGTCGTCGACGACGGCTCTGCGGGCCTGCGCGACGATCGCCTCGACGGCCAGGCCGGGCTCCCTCTCCAGTTCGAGGACCGACAGGCCGCTGGCCCTGATCGACGCGCACCGGCCGGCCAGCCCGGCGAGCCGCAGCCTGTCCTCGATCTGCGGCACGGCGCGGTCCAGGGTGGTGACGACCGAGTACGTGCGTCCGATCAGCATCGCGACCTGCGCGGCCGCCTCGGTGATGTCCACCACGGGGACGTCGAGCAGCTCCTGCAGCCCCTCACGGCCGTGCTCGCCGTATCCGGCCTGGATCACCGCGTCGTACGGCTCGTCGTACCGGACGACCCGGTCCATCACGGCGACCGCCGCCAGGTAGCTCTCGAAGTTCCCCTCCACCGACTCGGGCCCGAACGACGGAGTGAGGCCGACGATCTCGACGCCCGGCGACGCGTGCGCCGCGGCCTGGGCGCGGATCGTGTCGGTCATCGACGCGGTGGTGTTCACGTTCACGATGAGGATGCGCATGTCAGGCACCCGTCCCGTCGCCGCCGCGCGCACCCGGCGGACGGGTGAGGGCGCGCAGTTCGAGCGGGGCGACGCCGGTGAGGGTGTGGAGCTCGGCCTCGCCGACAGCGCCGCAGTCGAGACCTCGGGCGAGGAACCCGGCCATCGCCCGGACGGTCGCGGGCTCGTCGAGGAAGCCGGACTCCTCCTGCTCCAGGTAGCCGCGCAGCCGGGCGGCCGCGGCCGGCAACCCTTCCCTGAAGAAGGCGTAGACGGCGGCGTACCGGCTCGGGAGCTGGGCCGGATGCAGGTCCCAGCCCTGGTGGATGCCGCCCTCCAGCGCGCGCGTGACCAGGCGCGCGTGCAGTCGCCAGGCGGCGCGGACCGCGCCGGCGCCGCCGACCGGGAGGACGTTGGTCGAGCCGTCGCAGACGCGCACGCCGGTGCCGGCGGCGGCGACCCGCATCACCGCCTTGGCGTGGTCGGCGACCGGATGCTCCACGCTCTGGTACGCCGCCGGCACCCCGAGCGCCGCCGAGTAGTCGTAGGCGCCGTAGTGCAGGCCCGTGCAGCGCCCGGCCGAGGCGTGGATCATCGGCGCCAGCGGCGAGACGCCGTCCGCGCCGAGGACCGCCTGCGGTGTCTCCACCTGGATCTCGAACCGCAGGCTTGCGTGTTCCAGCCCGTACGCCGCTTCCAGCCGCTCGCCGGCCAGCACCATCGCCTCCACCTGCGCGACGGAGGTCACTTTCGGGAGCGTGACGACGAAGCCGTCGGGCGGCGGGCCGAGGGTCTCCAGGAAGAGCGCCAGGGTGCGCAGGCCGCGCCGCCGGGTCGGCGCCTCGAGACTCTTGAACCGGATGCCGCAGAAGGGCGAGCCGCCGCCGGAGGCGACGGCCGCGGCGAGGGCCTTCGCCGCGGCCCGGGCGGTGGTGTCCTCGTCCGCGTCCGAGCGGTCGCCGTAGCCGTCCTCGAAGTCGATCCTCAGGTCTTCGACCGGTTCCCGCTCCAGCTTGGCCCGGACCCGGTCGTACACCTCGGCCGCCGTCCGCGGCGGCAGGCCGAGCGCGTCGGCGAACTCGGCGGCGGTCCGGCCGTGCTCGGCCAGCGCCGCCCGGGCCTGCCGGCCCCATGTCCGTACGGTGTCCGCGGTGTAGCGGTCGGCCGGGACGTAGACGGTGTGCACCGGCTGCCGGCCGGGCGTCTCGCCCGGGTAGGCCGTACGCAGCCGCTCGTCCGCCGCGGCGAGCCGGGTGTCGAGTTCGGCGGCGAGTCCGGCGGTGAACTCGGCGAAGGCGTCGGCGCGGTTCATGAGCCGGCCTCCGCGCCGTCGCGGAACGACCCGGGGAACAGCGCCGACGGGTCGCGGCGCAGGTGGTCGCGCTCGGAGTAGGCGGCCTTCATCGTCTCGAAACACCTCTGCGCGCGAAGCCGCGCCGACTCCTCGTCCACCCCGGGGATCATCCGGTCGCGCATCACCGTCCGGCCGTCGATCACCACGGTGGACACGTCGGCGCCCGTGCAGTTCATCAGCATCGTCCTGACCGGGTCGTCGACGGGGCCGGTGCGCGGGCCGGAGAGGTCCACGACGACCAGGTCGGCCTTGGCGCCGGGGGCGAGCCGGCCCAGGTCGTCCCGGCCCAGCGCGCGGGCGCCGCCCAGCGTGGCGGCCCGGTAGTAGTCGGCGGCCGAGCCTGCCTCCAGCCGTCCGGTGACCAGCTTGGCCAGGTTGCCGCCGTAGTCCATGTTGCGGATCATGTCGGGGGGGAAGGAGTCGGTGCCCAGCGCCACGTTCACCCCGGCCTCCCGGTAACGGTCGAAGTCGCGGAGCGCGTCCCCGTACCTGACGAAGGTGAGGGGGCAGTGCACGATCCCGGCCAGGGCCGCGAGCCGGTCCGGTGATCCCTGATGCGGCGTCTCGGGGTCTCCGAGGTAGAGGGCGTGCGGGATCAGCAGCCGGGGGCCGAGCAGGCCCACCTCCGCCAGCACGTCCAGCGGGTGCCGGCCGTACCACTCGCGCAGCAGCCGCAGCTCCGTGAACCCCTGCATGCAGTGCAGGCGGACCAGGCAACCCAGGTCCGCGGCGGCTCGGGCGGTGGCGCGCAGCAGGTCGAGGGTGACGGTCTCGATGCGGCAGGGCAGCAACGCCCCCCGGATCCGGCCGTCGTGGGCGCCGTCGAAGTCCCGGACGAAGCGGACCGCGTCGGCGAGCCCCTTCTCGCCGAGCGCGGGCTCCCAGTGCACGTCCCTGACGCCGTCGGCACGCACCACCGGCACGCCGGAGCGGTAGGACGGCCCCAGGTACATGCGCAGGCCGAGCCGTCCGGCGATCTCCACGACGCCGGCGAGTTCCTCGTACGACTCGGCCCAGGCGCTGTGCGTCTCGGCCGCGATCGGCATCGCGGTGGTGATGCCGTTGCGGATGAGCTGGGTGAGGGCGTACTCCCGGATGAAGAGGGTGTCCTCGACGGGGAAGACGGCGCGGCGCCGGTTGACGGCGTAGTCGTGCGACCACTGCAGCCCGGCGGAGTCGGCGTGCCAGGTGTCGAGGATGGCGTGGTCGATGTCGGCGAGGGCGTCCAGGTCGATGAAACCGGGTCCGACGACCGCCGCGCCGGCGTCGATCACCTCGTCGACCGTGCCGTCGTAGGAGCGGCCGACGTGGACGATCCGGTCGCGGTCGTAGACGACGCACCCGTCGCGGTGGATGACGTGGTCGTCGCCGTCGAAACCGATGACGAACGACGCCTTGACGAGAGTGCTCACTGTGCGTTTCTCCGGGTCGGCTTCCATCCGGGCCTGGGTACGGCGGCCAGCAGGGCTCTGGTGTAGTCCTCCTGCGGCTCGCGCAGCAGGTCGCGGGTGTTTCCCCGCTCCACCACGCGGCCGTGACGCATCACGATCGCCGTGTCGCTGATCTGGTTGACCACGGCCAGGTCGTGGGAGATGAAGACGTAGCTGATCGACCGCTGCTCCCGGATGTCGGCGAGCAGGTTGAGGATCTGGGCCTGGATCGAGACGTCGAGCGCGGCGACCGCCTCGTCCAGCACCAGCACGCGCGGCTCCACCGCCAGGGCGCGGGCGATCGCCACGCGCTGGCGCTGCCCTCCTGAGAGCTGCCTCGGCAGCATCGCGGCGTGGCGCTCGGCCAGGCCCACGGACTCGAACAGGTCCAGCGCCTTCTTCCGCCGCTCGGCGGGGGTGAGCGGGAAGTGCAGGGCGAGGCTCGTCTCGATGACGTCGCCGGCCCGCTGGAGCCTGTCCAGCGAGGAGTAGGGGTCCTGGAAGACGATCTGGATCTCTCGCGCCCGTCTGCGCCGCTCCCCCGCCGACACCCGGCCTGGCGGCCGCGGCCGGCCGCAGACGCTGATCGTTCCCGCGGTGGGCGTCTCCAGGCCGAGCAGCATGCGCGCGACCGTGGTCTTGCCCGACCCGGACTCTCCCACGATGGCCAGCGACTCACCTTCGGCCACGGTGAAGGAGACCTCGTCCACGGCGGTGGCGTCGCCGTACACCTTGCGTAGCCGCTCCGCTTCGATCACGCTCATGCCGTCTCCTCCGCTCGCAGGCAGGCGACCCCTCGGACGAACGGCGGCCGCGTCTCACGGCAGCGGGGCTCGGCCAGGTCGCAGCGTGGCCCGAACGCGCAGCCCTCCCCGGCCTCGAACGCCGCCACGGGGCGTCCGGGGATCACCGGCAGCCGGTGCACGGCCTCCTCCAGGCTGGGCCGCGATCGCATGAGGCCACGCGTGTAGGGGTGGCGCGGCTCGCCGTCGATGTCCTCCACGATCCGGCCCGCGTACATCACGGCGAGCCGGTCGCAGGTGGCGGCGGCCAGCTCCAGGTCGTGGGTGATCAGCAGCATGGCCATGCCTCGCTCGCGGCGCAGCTCGTCCAGGATGGCCATGACCTCCGACTGGCTGGTCACGTCCAGTGCGGTGGTCGGCTCGTCGGCCAGCACCAGGTCCGGTTCGACGGCGAGCACGGAGGCGATCATGACGCGCTGCAGCAGGCCGCCGGACAGTTCGTGGGGGTACTGGCGCAGCCGCCGCTCGCCGTCGCCGATGCCGACCTCCTTGAGCAGTCGCACGGCTCGCGCCGACGCCTGCCGCACCGGCGTCCCCAAGTTGTGGATCATGGCTTCGGTGAGGAAGTCGCCGACGCTGCGGACGGGGTTGATGTGCGCCCGCGGATCCTGGAAGATCATCGCGATCCGCTCGGCCCGCAGCCGCCGCAGGGCCCTGCCCGAGGGCACCTCGGCACCGTCGAAGACGATCCGGCCGGTCACGCGGGCGCCCGGCGGTGTCAGGCCGATGACCGCCCGCGCGGTCATCGACTTGCCCGACCCCGACTCCCCCACCAGCCCGACGGCTTCTCCCCTGCCGATGGTCAGGTCCACCTGCTCCACCAGCGTCCGCCGGCCTCGTCCGTACGGAACGGCCAGGCCGAAGCCCTCCAACGTCAACAGGCTCACGACTGCCTCCCCAGGCGATCACCCAACAGGTTCACCGCGGCCACGACCAGCGCGATCAGCAGCCCCGCGCTCAGCGCCTCCAGCGGCTGGCCCCGCATGGCGCTGTCCAGCCCGCTCTTGACCATCAACCCCCAGTCGGCGGTGGGCGGCTGCACCCCCAGCCCGAGGAAGGAGACCGCCGCCACGTCGATCACCGCGAAGCCGAGCGCGGAGACCGACTGGGCGACGATGATCGGCCGCAGGTTGGGCAGCAGGTGGCGCAGGCAGATGGCGGTCGCGGAACGGCCCTGCACCCAGGCGGCGGCCACGTACGGCAGGCCGCGCTCACGCAGCGCCGCGCTCCGCACCACCCGAGCGACGTACGGGGTGTAGGCGACGGCCAGGCCGATCACCACGCCGGGGACGCCGGGACCGAGCACAGCCACGGTGACCAGCGCGAAGACGATGCCGGGCACGGAGAACAGCACGTCCAGCAGGCGGGAGACGACCGCGTCGACCTTGCCGCCCGCCCAGGCGGCGACGATCGCCAGCGTGGTCCCCGCGGCGCTCGCGACGCAGATCACCAGCACCGGGGCGAGCAGCGTGGTCCGCGCGCCGTACATCAGCCGGGACAGCACGTCCCTGCCCAGGGCGTCCCCGCCCAGCGGGTGCGCGGCGGTGGCGCCGCCCAGCGCGTTGAACAGGTCGGGCAGGTCGGGGTTGTAGGGCGCGAGCAGCGGAGCGAGCAGGGTGATCGCCACGATGGCGGCCAGCAGGACGGCGGCGGCCACGCCCGGCCCGCCCAGCCGGCGGGTCACTGCCGCGACAGGCGCGGGTCGAGAGCGGAGTAGCACAGGTCCACCACCAGATTGATCAGGACGAAGGCGGTGACGAGCACGAGCACCACCGCCTGGACGATCGCGAAGTCGCGTTGCAGGATCGCGCGGACGAACAGCGAGCCGAGCCCGTCCAGGGCGAAGATGCTCTCCACCACGACCGAGCCCGCGATCAGCCCGGCGACGTTCAGGCCGGCCACGGTCACCACCGGGATGGCCGCGTTGCGCAGCACGTGCCTGCGGACGATGTGCCCCTCTGCCAGGCCGCGGCTGCGGGCGGTCTCCACGTGCTCGCGGCCCGACTCCTCGGCCACCGAGGCGCGGGTGACGCGGGCGAGGAAGGCGGCGCTCGCCAGGCTGAGCGTCACCGCCGGGAGCGTGAGATGGTGGACGCGGTCACCGAACCCGCTGCCGGCGCCGAAGACCGGGAACCAGCCCAGGCCCAGCGCGAAGACGATGACGAGGATCACCCCGACCACGAACGGCGGCGTGGCCAGGAACGCCGAGGAGACGAGGGTGACGACGCCGTCGGCCCTGCCGCCGCGCAGCCCGGCCAGCAGGCCCATCGCCACGCCGCCGGTCACGATCAGCAGCGTCGCGTAGACCACCAGGAAGACGGTCGTCGTCGCCCGGGAGGCCATCAGCGCGGAGACGTCCTGCCGGTACACCAGGGAGGTGCCGAAGTCGCCCGTCACGGCGTCCCGCAGCCAGGCCGCGTAACGCACCAGGAACGGATCGTCCAGGTGGTACTGCGCGCGGATGGCCGCGATCTGCTCGGGGGTGCCGCTGCGGTTGCCGAGCAGGAACGCCATCGGCCCCCCGGGCACCAGATAGAGCAGGCCGTACACCAGGAAGGAGGCGACCAGCAGGACCGCGACCAGCCCTGCCAGCCGTTTCGCCAGGAACCTCATGCCGCGCCGAGCCCGGCGGCCCACGGGTAGTACAGGTAGGGGAAGGAGGCGACGGCGCCGGTCACCCGCTTGTTCATGTACAGGATCACCGGCAGGTTGTTCAGCGGCATCCACGGCACGTCGGCGGTGACCTTCTGCTGGATCGTCGTCACCAGCGCCGCCCGCTCCGCCTCGTCGTAGGCCGCCCGCGCCTTGGTGATGTCGCCGTCCACGCCCGCGTAGTCGTTGAAGTTGGTGCGGCCGCCCGCCAGGAAGACGGTGTAGATGTCGAGCGGGTCGGGGACGTTGCCGTACCAGGTGGAGAAGAAGGCGTCGATGCCCTCACGGGCCTTGGGGTCGCTGTAGAGGTTCCCGTACTGCTCGACCGGGATCACCTTGATCTCGATCTTCAGGCCGAGCGCCTCGCCGGTCGCCTTGATCAGGTTGGCGGTCTGCTCGTGGACGGCCGAGCTGCCCTGGATCCCGATGGTGATGGTCTGGGTGGGCGAGCCGGCCTCCGTGAGCAACTGCTTGGCCTTGGCCAGGTCGGGCGTCTCCGGAGGGATCGCGTCATGGGCCTTCTGGAAGACGTCCCGCTGGTAGCCCCAGTACTCGGCGCCCGCGAGGGTGCGCTGCGGCAGCGCCGTGCCCTGGAAGACCACCTTGGAGATCGCCGCCCGGTCCAGCGCCAGCGACAGGGCCCGGCGGACCTTCGGGTCGGCGTAGGGGCCGGACTTGGCTGCGCCCAGCAGCGTCCAGAAGGTCAGCGACCTGCCGAGCGTGACCGAGCCGGTCGTCGACTGCTGGAGCTGGCCGAGCCCCGCGGGAGGCAGGTAGAAGTACTGCCCGTCCACCTCGCCGGAGCGCAGCGCGTTGACCGCGGTGGTCTCGTCGGCGATGAACCGGAAGACCAGCTCCTTGGTCTTGGGCCGCAGCGCGGTGTCCCAGTAGGCGTCGTTACGCTTGATCGTCAGCGAGTCGCCGGACTTCCAGCTCTCGTACTGGTACGGGCCGGTGCACATCACGCCGCCGGTGGGCGAGCCCAGGTCCTTCTTCTTGGCGTACCCGGCGGAGACGATCGCCCCGGCCGCGGTGGCCATCGCCTGGTTGAACAGCACGTCGGGCTGCTTCAGGGTGACGGTGACCTGCATCGGCCCCGTCGCCTTGATCGACTCCACGTTGTGGAAGTAGTCGCCCCACCAGGTGCCGAGCGCGGGATCGAGGTGGCGGTCGAGGCTGGCCGCGACGTCCTCGGCGGTCAGCGGCGCGCCGTCCCAGAACTTCACGCCGTCGCGGATCGTGTAGACCCACGTCGTCGGGGTGGGGTTGTCGGCCTTCTCCGCGAGGCCGGGTTCGATGCGGAACTCGGGGGTCAGCCGCAGCAGGCTCTCGCACATGTTGGCCAGCACGGTGTTCTCGGCGTAGTTGAACGACCTGATCGGGTCGATGGTCTGCGGCTCGTACGGCAGGTTCCACGTCGCCTTGTCCAGCTCCCCGGTGGCCGGGGCGGTGACCGTTCTGAGCTCCAGCTTGGGCGCTCCGCCCGTTCCTTGCTGTTGTGGTGGTACGGCCTGTCGGCCGCATGCGGTCAGGGCCAGCGCGAGAGCGGCGGCCGCGGGCAGGGCACGGCGGATCATGAAGAGGACCTTTCGTGAACGCGTCCGTTGCGGACGACGAACTGGGGGGTGGGCTTGTCCACGACGGTCTGGGCCACGGACTCGGCGTGTACCAGGATGAAGGTGGCGGGGTCGCCGGGCTGGAGCCGCGCCGGCTCCAGGCCCAGCAGGGCGGCGCCTCCGTGCGCCGCGATCTCGTAGCACGTCGCCAGCTCCTCGTCGGTGCGGGCGTCGGTGCGGTAGGCGAGCAGATGGGCGCGGTTGATCATGTCGCCGTCGCCGAATGGCGTCCACGGATCCCGCACCCCATCGGATCCGAGGCCGACCAGCACTCCTGCTTCGAGCAGCGGCCCGACGGGCAGGACCGGGTCGGCGCCGAGCGCGCAGGTGGTCAGCGCGACCTTCGCCTCGGCCAGCGTCTCGGCGAGGTCCTCGCGGTCGGCCAGGCAGAAGGCGTGGCTGATCGTGGTCGGCACACCGCTGGTCCTCGCCCGGCGAGCGATCTCGAGAACCTGCGCGACCCCTTGCTCGCCGCGGTCGTGCAGGTGGATGTCGAGGGGTACGGCGTGCCGCTCGGCCATGCCGTACAGCAGGTCGAGGTGTCCGTGCAGGTCGCCGTCGACGCCGACGGGGTCGAGCCCGCCGAGGAGGTCCGCGCCCTCCTTCAGCGACCGCTCCATCAGCTCCGCGGTCCCCGGCATCGTGAGCAGCCCGAGCTGGGGGAACGCGACGATCTGCACGTCCAGCAGGTCCTCGCGAGCCTGGGCCGCCTCCCGCACGCCGTGCACGTTGCTCAGCCCGTACACCGGGGCGACGTCCACGTGCGCCCGCCAGGCCCGCGTGCCTCGCGCGATCGCGTGGTCCATGAGAGCCCCCGCGCGCGCGGTGACCGGCGCGGTCATCCCCGCCCGTGCCGCGACGTCGCCCTCGATGAGATCGCGCAGCGTGTGGGCCGGAGTACGGCTGAGCCAGGGCTGCCCCCAGGTGGTCTTGTCGGGATGGACGTGCGCGTCGACGGGGGCGGGCAGGGCGAGCAGCCCTGCCGCTTCCACCACCTCGCACCCTTCCGTCTTCCGTTCCAGGGGGACGACGCGGCCGTCTTCGACGAGGACATCGTGGGGGCGCATATCGGTGAACAGAATCTGAGCCATACCGGCTGATCCCCTTAACCTGAGGGCGACAGTGGCCTAGAATTATCAGACATCAGATGATTAGAGAAGAGGACAAATGCGGCATGTGGGCCGGACCTCCCTCGTCGACTCCGCCATCCGCGAGCTCCGCCAGGAGATCGCGAGCGGCGTCTGGCCGGTCGGCACCAAGATCCCCACAGAGGGCCGGCTGGCCGAGGCGCTGGGCGTGAGCAGGCTGTCGGTGCGCGAGGCCGTCCGCGTGCTCGTCCACGCCGGTCTGCTCACCACCCGTCAGGGCGACGGCACCTACGTCACCGCGACGGACGAGGGCGAGGTGGCGCTCAAGCGCCGCCTCGACCACGCGGCCACGATGGACATCATCGACGTGCGGCGCGGCCTCGACCTCGTGGCGGCCCGGCTCGCCGCCGAACGACGCGAGCCGGCGGACCTCGACGCGCTGAGGGAGACGCTGGAACGGCGCACCGCCGCTCACCGCGCCGGGGATCTCGACGCGTTCGCCGACGCGGACGTGGACTTCCACCTGTCCATCGCCGCGGCTTCGCACAACCCCGTGCTGCTGGACCTGTACCGCGGCATGAGCCAGGCGGTGCGCGACACCGTCCGCCGCGATCACTGCATGGAACGCGCCGTTCTCGGCTCCGACTCCTCCCACCAGGACCTGCTCGACGCGATCGAGGGCGGCGACGGGGCAGGCGCGGTCACGATCGCGCTCGCCATCCTCGACCAGCAGGAGCGCGACCTCTGACGCTTCGGCCCACCCCGAGGGGGAACCGCCCCTCAGGCGAGGTCCACCACCACGACACCGCACATGGGGTCCGGCAGGGCGGACGGGATCTCCACTCGCAGGTCGCTGAGCGGATCCCCGGTTCCTGAGCGGACCCCCTGAGCCGGGGCAGCACCGACCAGGCGAGCCACCCGTCCGCGCCAGGAGACGCACGCCGGCGATCCGGCGGACGGGCAGCCCGCGCACGGTCCGCTGTCCGCAGGGCCGCATGACCAGGTGGAGACAGAGCCGCCCCCGGGCAGGAGACGCCTACCGGCCGAACGCGCCCCACGCGGGGTCCGTCGGTGAGGTGGTGAAGCCGATCCCGGCCGACCTCGCGGCCGGCTCGGCCGAGGCGAAGGCCATGCCGAAGTCAATCGCCGACATGAGCCGATGGGAGAGCCCCGCGCCTGCGGGAAACGACGCGAGCAGACGCCCTGTCAACGACGCCCGGAAACGTGTCGGCGGCAGACTCGGCTCCGCATGATCGACAGCCACTCAGCCAGTCACGGGAAAAGGGTGCCACGTGATCTCGTGACACCCTCTCCGATCTGCGAAAACGCAGTCGGGACGACAGGATTTGAACCTGCGACCCCTTGACCCCCAGTCAAGTGCGCTACCAAGCTGCGCTACGTCCCGGTTTGTGTCGGCCGCCCCTCTGCGGGGCGGGACGTCATAACCTTAGCGCACATCAGACGCGCATGCGCACACAGCGGAGGCGGGAGTGGGGCGGAGGCCGACGATCGATCGGCAGGAGCTGGCGAGGCTGGTCGCCGAGGGCCTGAGCGTGCAGGAACTGGCCACGCATTTCGGGGTCAGCGAGTCGGGGGTGCTGCAGGCCAAGCGGGCGGCCGGGCTGGCCAAGCCCATGCTCGACCACAGCGGGGCGGTGCCGTGGAAGCTGTCGCGGGCGCACGCCCAGTCGGGCCCGGCCACGAACCTGCGGAACCTGTCGGCCGCCGCGCAGGGCAAGCCGCCCGCGCCGGAACGGCTCAACACGGCGCTGCGGTGGGCGCAGCGGCTCGTGGACGCGGGGCTGGACGTCCGCTACGACCCGGCCGAGGGCTTCAGCGAGGTCCCGGCGGCACCAGAGGGCTCCCACGTCGCAGCCGTGCTCGCGGCCGCCCAGGAGGCCCTCGACGCCCGCTGAGGGCGGGGTTTCGCGCGCCTGCTCCAGGGAAGTCGCTGGTCTCGACACAGAGACCGGAGGCGAATCATGACCACCTTAGTCTGGGTGATCGTCGTCGTGGTCGCGCTGGCGGCGGTCGCCGCAGTGGGGTACGTGGTGGTGCAGCAGCAGCGCCGCGGCCGCCTGCGCGCCCGCTTCGGCCCCGAGTACGAGCGTGTGATGGCGGAGTACGACAGCAAGCGCGACGCCGAGCTCGACCTCATGGCCCGCGAGCAGCGGCACGCCGAGCTCGACATCCGGCCGCTGCCGGAGGACGCGCGCGACGCCTACGCCCGTCGGTGGGCCGAGGTGCAGGAGCGCTTCGTGGACGCGCCCGGGTTCGCGGTGACGGAGGCCGACCAGCTCGTGACGGCCGTCATGGCGGAGCGCGGCTACCCGACGGAGAACTTCGAGCAGCGGCTGGCGGACCTGTCGGTGGCGCACGCGACCACCCTCGACCACTACAGGGCGGCCCACCGGATCAGCGGACGGGCGGCCCGGCAGGAGGCCTCCACGGAGGAGCTCCGCCAGGCCATGGTGCACTACCGCGCGCTGTTCGAGGAGCTGCTCCAGGAGACGACCCGAGGACGTGAACGACATGGACAGCGATGAGCTGAAGGTGCCGTCCCGGCGGGCGGAGGACGCTCGTACCCCTTCCTCCCGGCGTCCGGCGCGGGACGGCCGCGCGAACGACGACCACCCCCACGGCACCGCCTCGGGCCCGGCGCACGCCGGTCCCGTCGCCCTCTTCGACCAGGATCCCGGGCACGTGCGCACGCGCTGGCGCGAGGTGCAGTCGTCCTTCGTGGACGACCCCGGCGACGCGGTGCGGCGGGCCGACGGGCTGGTCGGCGAGGTGGTGGACGCGATCACCAAGGCCCTGGCGAGCCGCAGGAGCGCCCTGCGTGAGCGCTGGGAGGGCGCCGGAGGCGCCCGGGACACCGAGCAGCTCCGGCTGGCCCTGCGCGAGTACAGGACCGTCCTGGAGCGCCTGCTGGACCTCTCCGGCGGCGCCCACCACAGCCCGGAGAGCGCCGCGGCGCGAGAGAGCGGCGCAGCCTGGGAGAGCGGCACGGTGGGCGGCGCGGCTCGGGAGAGTGCCGCGAGCAGGGAGGCCGCGCGGGGGCCCGGTTCGGCCGTCGCGCACGGCACCGGCCCGGCCCGGCCCGTGCAGGGGGACGTCCCCAGGCAGCGGGAGGACGGGCGGACCGTGGACGGCTCCCGCGGGCCGTCGGGCCAGGAGCTGCGGGCCACCCCCGAACGGGCCGCCCCCGAACGGGCCACCTCCGAACGGGCCGTCCCCGAACCGGCGGTCCCTGAGCGAACCGTCCCCGGGCGGGGCGTCCACGAGCGGGGCGGGCGCGACCGTGCCGACGGCGACGGCGCTGACGGCGCTCACCGTCCGGGTGCCGGGCGGGAGGTGAGGTGACATGCTGGCGGTCGTCGCGGCGATCGTGTTCGGCATCGGGTTCCTGCTCGACCTGCTGGGCACGCGGATCGCCGGGATCTCGGGCATGACGTTCGCGCTGCTGGGCCTGACGTTGCTGGCCCTGCACCAGGCGGGCGTCGGCACGGCGAGCATCCGTTCCGGCTACAGCGGCTGGCGCGGCCGTGCCCGCCGCTAGGCTCCTCGCGGCCCGCGTGCCGGCCGCTCACCTCGTACGGACGGCCCCCGGCGTGCCGCATGACGGCTCGCCGGGGGCCGCCGCCGTTCGTGGGCCGTTCGCGGCGGGCACGGCCTCAGGAACGTGCCGGTCAGGGTTTGCCGGGGAAGCGCATGGTCACCGTGCTGCCGTCCTCCCCCGCGTGGACGGTCAGGTCGGCGGCGAGCAGCCGGCACACCCACAGCCCCATCCCGCCGACGGAGCCCGGCTGCGGCCCGGGCTTCCAGGCGCCCTCGTCGCGCACCTCCACGTACAGGTCGCCCCCGTTGCGCCACATGCGCAGGCGGGCGTGGTCGCCGCCGTGGGTGACCGCGTTGGTGGCCACCTCGTTGACGGCGATGACGAGGTCGGAGACGACGTCGGCGGACATGCCGAAGCCCCGCGCCTCGCCCTCGGCGACCTCCCGGACGCGCGGCAGGTCGGGCAGGTGGAAGCGCAGCTCGGTGACGGGCGTGCCGGGCGGCGGGCCCGTCCGGCCCCGGGGGGCGCTCCGGCCCTCCTGAGGCTGGACGTCGTCGTTCACCCGGCTGCCCGCCCGTTCAGCCGACCAGCTCGCTGCGGAGCTGGTCGAGCACCTTGCGCAGGATTCTGGAGACATGCATCTGGGAGATGCCGAACTCGGCGGCGATCTCGGCCTGGGTCATGTTGCCGAAGAAGCGCAGCAGGAGGATGTGCTTCTCGCGGTTGGGCAGCGCGTCGATGAGCGGTTTGACCGCCTCCCTGTCGACCATGGTGCTGAGCGTGTCGTCGTCCTCCGGGATCACGTCGCCGAGCGAGGCGGCGTCGTCGTCGGTGCCGAGCGGCGCGTCGAGCGACAGCGTGCTGTAGGCGGCGGAGGCGTCGAGGGTGAGCAGGACGTCCTCCTCGCTGATGTTCATCTTGGCGGCCAGTTCGGCCACGGTGGGCGACCGGCCGAGGTCCTGGCTGAGGTCGGCGACGAGCCTGTTCAGCTCGGAGCGGCGCTCCTGGTAGAGGCGGGGCACCCGGATGGCCCAGGTCCGGTCGCGGAAGTGCCGTTTGACCTCGCCGGTCATGGTCACCACCGCGTAGCCCCTGAAGGCGTGGCCCAGCGTGGGGTCGAAGCCGTTGACGGCCTTCATCAGGCCGACGTACGCGGCCTGGAGCAGGTCCTCCAGCGGCTCACCCCGGTATCGGTAGCGTCTGGCGATCTCCATGGCGAGCGGCCTGTGCATCTCGACGATGCGCTCCCGCAACCGTTCCCGCACGCTGGCGGGCGTGTCCTCCTTGACCATCTCGGCCAGGAGTTCTTCGGGGGTCATCTCCTCGAGGACGTGTTCCTGCACAGCCATCGCTGCTCCTCATATGGATCGCAGGCGGCCTCGGCCAGGAAAAGCCCAGGCAGAGGCACGCCTCGGTCAACTCTCGAGACGGAAGCCCTCTGCTGGACTCCGCAACCAGTGTCCCCCCTTGGGCGGGAAGTATTCCTCTCTCCCGCGGTGACAGTAGGGTTGCCCCGTGACAATGCCGGAAAACGGCGACGGGCCCGTGGCGGCCCTGAGCCTGACGTCGTCGACCGTGGACGAGATCACCGTCGTCAAGGTCGACGGCGTGCTTGACGCCACGACGCGCGAGCAGTTCGCCGACTACCTGTCACTGGCGGGCCCTGATCTGATCCTGGATCTGGGCGGGGTGACCTTCATGGACTCGCGCGCGCTCGGCCTGATCGTCCATCACTGGCAGCGGAGCCTCAGCTCGGGCGCCAGGTTCGCGCTGATCGGGGTGGAGTACACCCGGTCGAAGGTGATGTGGATCACCGGGCTGGCGCAGCGCCTGCCGCTGTACGACACGCTGGAGGACGCCCTGGAGGCGATCCGGTAGCGGCGCGGCTAGCCGGCGGCGGGCCTGCGGCGCGACTTGCGCTGGTGTTCCTCGACGAGGAGCCTGGCGAGGTCGGCGACCTTGACCTGGTGGTGCTGGGAGATGCGGCGCAGTTCCTCGAAGGCGGCCTCGGCGGTGCAGCCGCTGGTCTGCATGATGATGCCCTTGGCCTGGTCGATGAGGGCGCGCCCGGCCAGGGCCTCCTGGAGCTGCGCGTGGTCGGTGCGCACCTCCTCGAACTCCCACATGTTGGCCATGGCGACGCCGACCTGCTCGGTGAGCATCTCGGTCAGGGAGTGGGCGCCCTGCGGGGAGAACGCGCCGGGCCGCACCGAGTAGAGGCCGACGAGGAGCAGGGCGGGCGGCACCTCGATGGGCACGACGAGCACGGAGCGCACGCCCCAGCGGGTGGCGAGGGCGTCGTAGCGGGGCCAGCGGGTGTCGGTGAGCACGTCCGGCACGTAGGCGCGGGCGCCGGTCCTGCGCGCCTCGGCGGAGGGACCCTCGCCCAGTTCGCGCTCGCCCTCCACGAGCATGATCAGCTCGCTGTGCGAGCCGGAGACGAGGACGCGCTGGTCGCGCCAGTGCTCGGCGGACCCGCCGGAGCACCCCGGCACGCCCGCCGCGAGCGCCGTGGTGAGCCCGCGCAGGACGCTCTCCGTCGAGGTGTCCTCCCCCAGGCGCCCGAGGGTCGCCAGGTCGCGCGCGAGCCCGGGGGTGATCATCGCCGTCGATTCCATAGCGGTAAGCCCCTACCCCTTATGGCTGGCAATATCCCGAGTAGCGTAGCGTCAGAGGATGACCATGCCGGACCTCGAACACGCTCTGGACGCGCTCGCCGGACGTGTCTCGTCGCTGCGTGAGGCGAGGGCCGCCTACCCCTCGGACCTCGCGCCGACCCTCGACGCGGCCCTCGCCGAACTCGAGACCGCCACGGAGCTGCTGGCGGAGGCGCGTGAGGAGCTGCGCAAGGCGCCCAAGCGCGGCAAGAAGGACGGCGGGCAGCGGGAGCTGAAGCTGCTGCGCCAGGTGTTCCGCGCCTTCCCCGTGCCCGTCATCGTGCTGGACGGCGGCGGCGTGGTCAGGCGGATCAACCCGGAGACGTCGCGGGTGCTGGGCAGCCCGGACGGCTACCTGGTGGGCAGGTCGTTCCCGCTGCTCGTGGACGTGTCGCGGCGGGCGGC
The DNA here is from genome assembly GCF_900109355.1 of Nonomuraea pusilla. Lineage (GTDB taxonomy): Bacteria > Actinomycetota > Actinomycetes > Streptosporangiales > Streptosporangiaceae > Nonomuraea > Nonomuraea pusilla. The sequence continues at coordinate 547,381 of NZ_FOBF01000004.1, read as the reverse complement.
GTTCCGTTCCCATCTGACGGCCGTGCTGCAGACGGGCCAGCCGGCGGCGTTCGAGACGCGGCTGGCGCACCAGGGGCGTACGCACACGGTGCAGCTCGCGCTGACCAGGCTGACGATGCCGGGCGAGCCGCAGCAGATGGTGGCGGCGGTGGCGCTGCCGACGAAGGTGCAGCTCCCGGAGCCGGGCGCGCGGCGCCCTGAGCAGTCGGACGGCGCGCTGCTGCTGTCGGCGGCCAGGCGGCAGGACCTGCTGGCCAAGATGGGCAGGCTGCTGCTGGACGAGGAGGCGCTGCTGCGCCCGGTGGCGCTGCCGAGGGCGACCAGGCTGCTCGCGGCCGAGTGGGCCGACTGGGTGATCGTGGACATGGTGCGTGACGGGCTGCCGCGCCGCTCGGTGGTGGTGGCGCCGAAGGACCACCCGCTGGGCGACCTGCCGCGGCAGGTGGAGGCGGCCGACCCGGCGGGCAGCCAGGTGGTGATGCAGGTGCTGGAGCGCCGCTCCGGCGTCGTCCACGAGATGGTGGACGACGAGACCCTGCTGGGTTTCTGCGCGGACGGGCCGCTGCTGACGGCCATGGCGGCGGGGTCGCTGCTGTCCGTGCCGGTCGGGCCGTGCGACGGGGTGCTGACGCTGGTCCGTACGGGGGCCAGGCAGCCGTTCACGCTGGCGGACCTCAGCGTGATGCAGGAGGCGGGCCTACAGATCGGGCTGGCCGTGCGGGCGCAGAGCAGTTTCCAGAGCCGGTCGCGGGCGGCGGACGCGCTGTCGGCGAGCGTGGCGCCGCGCAACCTGCCGGACGTCCCCGGGTACGAGGCGGCGGCGGTCTACCATCCGGGCGCGTCGGTCGGGGCGGAGTTCTACGACGTGTTCCCGGTGGCGGGCGGCTGGGGGTTCGCGCTGGGCGGCGCCGCGGGGAAGGGCGAGGAGGCGGCGTCGGTGAGCGCGATGGTGCGCGGCGGCCTGCGCGTGCTGAGCGTCTGGGAGTCCGATCCCGACCTGGTCATGCGCAAGGTGAACGAGGCGCTGGTCGCGCAGGGCACGGGCATGTTCGTGCTGGCGGCGGCGGGGTTCGTGCGGGGCCGCAGCATCCGGCTGTCGTCGGCGGGGCACCATCCGGCGGCGCTGCTCGGCGCGGACGGCACGGTGCGCTTCGCGGTGGGCGGCGGCGTGCCGCTCGGCATCTCGGTGGAGGCGGAGACCGGGGTGGAGGAGCTGACGATCGGCGTCGGCGAGACGCTGGTGCTGTACTCGGAGGGGCTGATCTCGTCCAGGAACGAGCGGGGTGAGCCGTACGGGGAGGAGCGGCTGGCGGACGTGCTGGCCCGGTGCGCGGGCCAGTCGCCGTCGACCGTGGTCAAGGCGGTGGAGGCCGACAGGCACGCGTTCTCGGGCGGCCAGGTTTGGGATGAAATCGTGGTCCTGGCACTGAAAGGTGTCTGATCTGTGGGGGTTTGCGAGCGGCGCAAACCTGGGTATGGTCGTTTCGGAGTTAGACCGTGCCTAAGAAGCAGGCACACCTATGGAGGCTTTTCCATGCTTGAGGTGTGCCATGAATATCGCGATCGTCGCTTCCGCCGAGGGGAACCAGCGCCACCGCATCCTCGCCGTCGCCAAGGAGCTGGGGCGCGACCACCACGTCACCATTTACTCCCGTCGTGACAACGCCGAAGGCAAGCCCAGGACGCGGGTGTGCCCGGGAGTCACGCTTGAGCACATCGACGTGGGACCCGCCATTAACCTGTCCCCCGACGACGTTGCGCCGTACCTGAACGCCGTCGGCAGCCGGCTCATGGAGCGCTGGCGGCAGGACAGGCCCGACGTGATCCACGCGCACTCGTGGACCTGCGGCCTGGCCGCCGTCGCCGGGGCCAAGGACCTCGGCCTGCCGGTGACGCAGACCTTCCACCACGTGGACGCCGCCCACAAGAAGCTTGAACTGGCGCTCGGCCGCCGGGCCAACGCGGTGATCGCGGGCTCGGGCGACGAGGAGTCCGCGCTGATCAGGCTCGGCGTGCCGCGCGGCAACATCGCGGTCGTCCCGTACGGCGTCGACACCGAGCGCTTCCAGCGCCGCGGCGCGGTCGCCACGCGCGGCTCGCGCAAGCGGCTGCTGCACGTCGGACCGCTCACGCCCGAGCGCGGCGCGTACACCGCCGTGCGAGCGCTGCAGGTTCTGGCCGACGACGTGGAGCTCGTCCTCGCGGGCGGCCCCGAGCCCGAGGAGCTCGACGACGACCTCGACGCGCGCCGCCTGCGCGCCCTCGCCGAGCAGCTCGGCGTGGCCGACCGGGTGACCCTCCTCGGCCAGGTCAAGCGCGCCTCGGTGCCGAAGCTCATGCGCAGCGCCGACGCGGTGCTGTCCATCCCGCGCGAGTCCGTGACCGGCGTGGTCGCGCTGGAGGCCATGGCCTGCGGCGTCCCCGTGATCGCCTCCGCCGTGGGCGCCCACCTCGACTCCGTCATCGACGGCGTCACCGGCCTGCTGGTGCCGCCGGACCGTCCAGTACGCACCGCCCGCCTGGCCCGCCACCTGCTGTCGGACCAGACGCTGCGCACCGCGCTCGGCTACGCGGGCGCCGACCGGGCCCGCTCGCGCTACTCGTGGGAGCGCGTCAGCCAGGAACTCGTCCGCGTGTACGAGGCCGCCTGCGCCTGACCACGCCTGACCGCGCCTGACCGCACCTGACCACGCCCGAGCCCGCCCGGCGCCGCGGCGCGCCGGCCGGGACGCCGCCCGGCGCGCTCCCGGGGGTGTTACAGGAGTGAGATCTTTGCTTTGATGGGGCGCATGCGTGGTTCCCTCGTGGCCGCGGCGGCGCTCCTCGCCGCCGTCGCCCTCCCCCAGAGCGCGCAGGCGTCGAGCTGGGGCGCGCCCGTCCTCGTCGAGAACTTCGACGGCCCGTCCCTCGACACCGGCAGGTGGATGGTCTACCACTCCCCCGGCGCGGCCAGGAACCCGCGCACCGGCAGGGCGACGACCGTCGCGAACGGCGTGCTACGCCTCAAGGGCGGCGACTACGGCGGGCGCGACCTGTCCGGCGGCGTCGCGAGCCGCCTCGCCCAGCAGTACGGCCGGTGGGAGGTGAGGTTCCGCGCCGAGGCCGGAGCCGGGTACACGCCGGTGGCGCTGCTGTGGCCCGCCGACGGCGGCGGCGAACACGCCGAGGTGGACTTCGCCGAGATCGTCGACCCGCGCCGGCAGGGCGGCGGGATCTTCGTCCACGGCGAGGACGGCCGGGCGCGGCGGCCGTTGCGGGCCGACTTCACCCGCTGGCACACCGTCGCCGTCGACTGGCTGCCGGGCAGGCTGACCTTCTGGCTCGACGGCAGGAAGCTGTGGGACTACCGCGGCGACCTCGTCCCCGACGGCAGGAGGATGGGTCTCGCCCTGCAGAACGACGTGGTGTGCGAGCCGCGCTGCCGCGACGCCGGCACCCCGCCCACGGTCTCCATGTACGTCGACTGGGTGAAGATCTACAAGGCCCGCTGACCGGGGCGGGCCCGGCCGGCGACGCCGGCGCTACGTCGCGCCTCGGCCGAGGAGCCTGGCCGCCTTCAGCGCGAGGTGCACTGCCAGCCGGTCGTCGCCGTCCGACAGGTCGCGGTGCGTCAGCCGCTCGGCCTTGCCCAGCCGGTAGTACAGCGTCTGGCGGTGCACGCCCAGCTCGGCGGCCGTCTTCTGGGCGTGCCCGCCCAGGTCGAGGTACGTCTCCACGCTCTGGGCCAGCTCCGCGTCCAGCCCTGCCGTCTCCGCGGCCAGCTCGCGCAGGTCCGACTGGCCCAGCCTGGCCAGCAGCCGGTGCACGCCGAGGTCCTCCCAGCGGGCGACCGGCGCGAACCTCGGGAAGTGCTCGGCGACCCGCAGCGCCTGCCTGGCCTCGCGCCAGCTCTGCCAGGCGTCCGCCGGGTCGGGCCTGGCCCCGCCGACGCCCGCCGCGGTGCCGTACGCGCTCTGCACCGTCTGCGCCACCTCGGCCGCCAGGTGCGCGGGGGCGAGCAGCGCCACCGGCGAGCCGGCGCGGGCGAGCACGCCGCGCGGCAGCGTCCACAGGGCGGCGACCCGCTCCTCCGACTCGCGCACCGCGATCGCCGTGACCGGGCCCGGCACCTCGATCGTGGCGGTGGCCCGCTCCTCCGGGTCGCCCGACAGCAGGGCGCGCAGGCCCCGCCCGAGGTCCTGGCGGCTCCTCGCCTCCTGCGCGAGCGCGGCGGCGGCCCTGGCCACCAGCGGCGCCGCCGTCCGCAGCGTCGCCTCCGGCAGCCGGCCGTCGTCGAGCAGCCACAGGTAGCCGTACGTCACGTCGCCGTGCCGCAGCGGCCAGCACACCCGGGCCAGCACCTTCAGGTCGGCGTCCGCCGGGATCCTGACCGGGCCGCCCGCCCTGGCGATGCCGTAGCGCTCGAAGTACTCGCGCACCTCCCCCGTGGCGCGCCTGCGCAGGATCGACTCCTGGCGGACGGTGTCGATGTCGCCGTGCTGCGCGCCGTACGCGAGCAGACGGAACGAGCGGTCCTCCAGCGTCGCGGACGCCCCCAGCCGGGCGGCGATCTCGTCGACGAGCTCCTGTAGATCGGCGGTGTTGTGCATTTGTATGACAGCCTGCCACATCTGGCGTTACCGCCGTCAATGGCATGCTCTGAGCTGGGTTTTTAGACTGGAAAGCATGCTCGGTCAACTGCTACTCGCCGCCTCGCGGAGCGGCCTCGTGCGCCGATCCGTCTCCGGCTTCCCGCTCACCCGGAAGGTCGTCGAGCGGTTCGTGGCGGGCGAGAGCGTCGAGGACGCCCGCGCCGCCATCGAACGGCTGCGCGACGCCGGCCTCGCCGTCACCGTCGACCACCTCGGCGAGGAGACCCGCGACGCGGGCGCCGCCAAGGCCACCGCGCAGGCCTACATCACGCTGCTCGACGCGATGCGTCCCCTCGGGCTCGGCCGGGGCGGCGAGGTCTCGGTGAAGCTGTCGGCCGTCGGCCAGGCGCTCGACGACGCCATGGCGCTGGACCACGCCCGCGCCATCTGCGCCGCCGCCGACGCCAACGGGTCCACCGTCACCCTCGACATGGAGGACCACACCACCGTCGACTCGACGCTGTCGATCCTGCGCGAGCTGCGCGCCGACTACCCGGCGACCGGCGTGGCGATCCAGGCGTACCTGTTCCGCAGCGAGGCCGACTGCCGCGACCTGTCGGCGGAGGGCTCGCGCGTCCGGCTCGTCAAGGGCGCCTACCGGGAGCCCGCCTCCGTCGCCCACCAGGGCAAGGCCGCCGTGGACAAGGCGTACGTCCGGTGCCTGCGCATCCTCATGGCGGGCAAGGGGTATCCCATGCTGGCGACGCACGACGACCGCCTGATCTCGATCACCGAGCTGCTCGCCGACCGCTTCGGCCGGTCGATCGGCGACTACGAGTACCAGATGCTCTACGGAATCCGTACCGACCGGCAGGAGGCCCTGGCCGGAGCCGGTCACACGGTCCGCGTGTACATCCCTTACGGCGACGACTGGTACGGCTACTTCATGCGCCGCCTGGCCGAACGGCCCGCCAACGTCGCCTTCTTCCTTCGCGCCCTTGGGGGTAAGTAAATGGACGCCATCAGCAACGTCCCCGTGCCGGCGAACGAGCCCGTGCTCGGCTACGCGCCGGGCAGCGCCGAGCGGACGGCGCTGGAAGCGCGCATCAAGGAGCTCGCCGGCGCCTCGGCCGAGCTCACCATGACGATCGGCGGCGAGCAGCGGCTCGGCGGCGGTCCGTCCATCGACGTGGTCCAACCGCACAACCACGCCTCCGTCCTGGGCCGTACCAACGACGCTACGGCCCAGGACGTGAAGGAGGCGATCGACAGCGCGCTGGCGGCCGCCCCCGCCTGGCGGGCGCTGTCGTTCGACGAGCGCGCGGCCGTCTTCCTGCGGGCCGCCGACCTGCTGGCCGGGCCGTGGCGGGCGACGCTCAACGCCGCCACCGTCCTCGGCCAGTCCAAGTCGGCGCAGCAGGCGGAGATCGACTCGGCCTGCGAGCTGATCGACTTCCTGCGGTTCAACGTGGCGTACGCGCGCCAGCTCTACGCCGAGCAGCCCGTCTCGTCGCCCGGCGTGTGGAACCGGATGGAGTACCGGCCCCTCGAAGGGTTCGTGCTGGCGATCACGCCGTTCAACTTCACCGCCATCGCCGGCAACCTGCCGACGTCCGCCGCGCTCATGGGCAACGTCGTCGTCTGGAAGCCGTCGCCCACGCAGCAGTTCGCCGCGCACTTCACGATGCGGCTGCTGGAGGCGGCGGGCCTGCCTCCGGGCGTCATCAACCTCGTCACCGGCAACGGCCAGGCCGTCTCCGAGGTGGCGCTCGGCCACCCGGCGCTCGCCGGCATCCACTTCACCGGCTCCACCGCCACGTTCCAGCACCTGTGGGCGACCGTCGGCTCGAACATCGGCTCGTACCACTCCTACCCGCGCCTCGTCGGCGAGACCGGCGGCAAGGACTTCGTCCTCGCCCACCCCTCCGCCGACCCGGCCGTGCTCCAGACCGCCCTCGTCAGGGGCGCCTTCGAGTACCAGGGCCAGAAGTGCTCCGCCGCCTCCCGCGCCTACGTGCCGCGCTCGCTGTGGAACCGGATGCGTGACGACTTCGTCGCCGTGGCCGAGTCGCTGACCGTCGGCGACGTCGCCGCCGACCTGTCCACGTTCATGGGCGCCGTCATCGACGCGCGGGCCTTCGCCAAGCACAAGGCCGCCATCGACCGGGCGCGCGAGTCGTCGAGCATCGACGTCCTCACCGGCTCGTACGACGACTCCGTCGGCTACTTCGTCAGGCCGACCGTGCTGGAGTGCGCCGACCCGACCGACGAGATCTTCGTCAAGGAGTACTTCGGGCCGATCCTCGGCGTCCACGTCTACGACGACGCCGACTTCGACCGGGTGCTCGACCAGATGGAGAGCGTCTCGCCGTACGCGCTGACCGGCTCGATCATCGCCGACGACCGCTACGCGATCGCGGCGGCGTCGGAGAAGCTCCGCTTCGCGGCGGGCAACTTCTACGTCAACGACAAGCCGACGGGCGCCGTGGTCGGCCAGCAGCCGTTCGGCGGCGCGCGCGCCTCCGGCACCAACGACAAGGCCGGCTCGATCTTCAACCTGATCCGCTGGGTGAACGCCCGCACGATCAAGGAGACCTTCGTCCCGCCGACCGACCACCGCTACCCGCACATGGGCTGACGTCTGCCTGCCGAGCAGCGGTCCCCGGGTCTCACACGCGAGACCCGGGGACCTTCGGCGGTGGCTCGCGCCTCGGAGATCCGCACCTCCGGTTTACTCGTGATCACGTGCCCGCGCACCACCGAAGCGATCTCCACGTCGATCAACGCCGGGGCGTGCACCTTGTGCGCCAACCTCTGACGGGGTCGTACGGGACCGGCTCATCAGCAGCGATCTTGGCCATCACCAATATGCATGCAAGAAGGCTCTTTCCCCTTGTGGTCACAGGGGGAGGGCCGACGCCAGGCGGTGGATGACGGCGGTTTCCCTGTCGTCGGCGGGGCCCGGGGCCGGGGCGTGTTCGGTGATGGCGGCCCCCACGACGCCGTCCAGCGCGGCCACGAGGTCGATCAGGCGGTCGGGGAGCAGGCCGCCCGGCTCCGGGTAGCAGACCGAGCCGAACGCCTCCGGGTCGAGGACGTCCAGGTCGATGTGGACGTAGACCGGGCCGGTGACGCCGTCGAAGGCGGCCTCGACGTCCTCGACGCCGTGGACCCGCAGCCCCGTCCTGCGCAGGTAGTCGCGCTCGGTCACGTCGCCCGCGCGCACCCCGGCGAGGATCACCTGGGCGGGGTCCAGCGGACGCGCCGGGGTGAGCGGCGCCGGGCCGTCGCCGAGCAGGGTGCGCAGGACCATGCCGTGGAACGCGCCCGAGGGCAGGGTGTCGGGGTGGTACACGTCGGGGTGCGCGTCGATCCAGAGGACGGTCAGCCGGTCGCCGTGTCGGGCGCGGGCGGCGGTGATCGGGGCGAGGTCGACGCCGCAGTCGCCGCCGACGGTGATGACGGCGTCGTCGATGCCGGCCAGGGCCTCCTCGGTGCGGCGCAGGTTCTCCACGAGCACGTCGAGGGCGCGCGTGCCGTCGCGTTTCTCCCCGGGGTCGTCCAGGACGGGCACCGTGACGCGGGCGTCGGCGGGGACCAGGCCGGCGGCGCGGAGGGCGCCGGGCGCCAGGCGGGGCGCGTGGCCGGAGGCGGAGCCCTGCCACTGGGGGACACAGAGCACTGTCGTCATCCGGTGACCATACGACGTCCCGCCTCCGGCCGCCACCGCCTCCTTCCGTGGAGCGCCGTCAGGGGACGCGGGTGGCGGCCGACGTCCCCCGACGGCGGTGCGGCTTCGGTCAGCGGCAGGCGACGCGGTAGGCGTCGAGCTCCAGCCGCTTCTTCAGCGAGTTGAAGTTCTGGGCGTTGGACTTGGAGCAGAACTGCGACGTGGCCAGCTTGTACTCCACGGTGAAGACGGCCTTGCCGGCGCGCACGAACTGGTCGTAGCCGTAGTCGCCGTTCTGGGCGGTGGTGCACTCCTTGTACTGCCAGCACTGCTCGTTCAGCGCCCAGTCGAAGTACGGCAGCAGGCGCGGGATCTGCGGGATGTCGTTCTTCAGCCCGGCGGACAGCCCGCGCTGGTGGGCCTCGTTGGCCAGCCAGGCGTTGTAGCGGAGCTGGTCGTCGGCCGTCAGCTGGAAGCCGCTGTCGTTGGTGTATCCGTCGACGTTGTCGAACTCGACGGCGTCGAAGCCCTTGGCCTTGCACATGTCCAGGCGGGCCCGCATGATCTGGCCGAGCTCGCCGTCGTACCGGCGGATGTCGAGCCAGCGCTCGCCCTCCCAGCCGTCCAGGGGCTTGCCGAGGACGGAGGCGGGGAAGGCGCCGGCGTCGGGGCGCCAGTCCTCGTACGAGCCGGCGCTGAGGTAGCAGACGACCTTGCGCCCGGCCTTGGTCTCGTGCAGCCGGCGCACGGTGGCGGCGGTGGCGTTGAAGCCGTCGATGTCGTACATGACGACGTCGAGGAAGGGTTCGGCGGGCACCGTGGACAGCTGCCACTGCCAGCTGGTGTTCAGCGCGGGACGCCAGCACCCGGGGCACGCGACGGGCGCGGGCAGGTCCGCCCGTGACGCCGCCGCCGAGGACGCCGCCGTCGAAGGCGCCGCCGAGGACGCCGGTGACGCCGCGGCCGGTGAAGCTGCTCCCAGCCCGGCCGCCAGCATCGCGCAGGCGGCCGTGATCGCTGTCAGGAAACGCATGTCTCTCCTCACATGACAGGTGGTGATGGACAGTGGTGATAGACAGGCCCCTTGCGACGGGCTGTTCCGCACTCTCCGCGCCTGCCGGCCCTGGCAGCCCGCGGAGTGGCGCGGCCCAGGGAGTTCTGCAGGGCACGCGCCAGCCTCGGTGTACGAACCTCCTCAGTTACCGGTGAACAGGGCGTTGACCTGCTGGTTGGCGGCGGTCAACGCGGTGGTGGCGTCCTTCCTGCCGAGCCAGATCTCCTCCATCGCGGTGGAGACGATCTGGTTGATCTCGTCGCCGTGGTCGCTGACGGGGAGCAGGAAGGTGTCCTCGGCGGCCTGCACGAACGCGTCCACGTCCCTGCCCTTCGCCTGGTGGGCCTTCAGCGCGCGTTCGCCGGACGACGAGACGGCCGGGAACACCACGGCGTTGTCGGCGACGATGTCCTGGCAGGCGGCCGAGCCGAGGAACTTGACCCACTTCCAGGCGGCGTCCTTGTGCTCGGTGCCGGCGTAGATGACGTCGGCCAGCCCGTTGAAGGCGGACTTGCGGCCTTCCGGCCCCTTCGGCAGCGGCGCGAACGCGAACTTCTGCTCGGTGGAGCCGAGGTAGGTCTGGATCATCCACGACCCGGTGATGCCGAGCGCCGCCTTGCCGGAGGTGAGCACGGCGTCGATGCCGAGCGAGCTGGTCTTGTCGTACGGCGGCGCGTAGCCCTTCTCGATGAGGCGGCGGAACCAGGTGGCGGTCTCGGCCAGCTTCGGGCTGTCGTAGAAGTACTTGGTGCCGAACGGGTTCTTGTCGATGTAGTCGAAGCCGTTGGAGACGGCGAGGTCGCCCCAGCCGTTCTGGCCCTGCGAGCCGTCGTTCAGCTCGGGCATGATGCCGTACACGGCGACCTTGGTCTTGTCGAAGCCGGGCTCGTCGCCGCGCTTGCCGTTGGCGTCGACGGTGAGCCTGGCGATGGCCTTCTCGAACGTGCCGCCGTCGGCGGGGTTCCAGGTCAGGTCGGACAGGTCCACCCCGGCGCGCTTGGCCAGCCCGGTGTTGTACACGACGGCTATGGTGTCCCAGTCCTTCGGCAGGCCGTAGCGCTCGCCGTCCTTGACCCACAGCTCGGCCAGGCCGGGCCGGTACTGGCCGAGGTCCACCTTGTCGGCCTTGACCATCGGCTCGATGTCGAGCAGCTGCCCGTTCTTGACGAACTGCGGGTAGTAGGAGGCCTGCATCGTGATCACGTCGGGGGCGCCGCCTGACACCATCTGGGTGGTGAGGTTCTGCCAGTACTGGTCCCAGGCGTTCTGCGAGATCTTGATGCTGATGCCGGGGTTGGCCTTGCTGAAGGCGTCGGCGCACTGCTGGTAGGCGCCCTGCTGCACGTCGTCCCAGAGCGCGTACGTCAGGGTGGTCGTCCCGTCGCCGGAGCTCTGGGCGGCGCCGCAGCCGGTCGCCAGCACCAGCACGGCAAGACAAGCCCGAAATTTCATGCTCTACCCCTTCATGCCGGAGAACTGGATGGAGTCCACGAGCCTGCGGCCGAAGAAGACCACCAGCAGCAGGACGGGCACCACGGACAGGGCGGAACCGGCCATCAGCCCCGTCCAGTCGGGCGCGGTGTTGGGCGACTGCTTGAGGAAGACGCCGAGCGCGGCGGTGAGCACCCGCGTCTCCTCCCCCGGCGCGACGAGCAGCGGCCACAGGTAGTCGTTCCAGGTCCAGACCGCGGTGGTCAGGGCCAGGGTGAGCAGCGGGCCCTTGGTCATCGGCAGGACGACCCGCCAGAAGATGACCCCCTTGCCCGCCCCGTCGATGAGCGCGGCCTGCTCGACCTCGCGCGGGACGCCGAGGAAGAACTGGCGCAGGAAGAACACCGCGAACGGCGTCATCAGCAGGCTCGGCGCGACCATCCCCTGGTACGTGTCGAGCCAGCCCAGCTCCTTCACCAGGACGAAGTTGGGCAGCAGCGTGAAGATCGGCGGCACCATCAGCGCCGCGACGAAGAGCCCGAACAGCAGGTCGCGCCCGGGGAAGCGCAGGCGGGCGAAGGCGTAGCCGGCCATCGCGCACAGCACGGTCTGCACACCGGTGATCAGCCCGGTGTAGACGACGGAGTTGGCCAGGTAGCGGAAGAAGTCGAGGTCGGCGCCGGAGCCTCCGGCCGCCCTGGCCTCCTCGCGGGTGGCCAGGCCGAGCACCCGCTGGAAGTTGAACAGCGTCGGGTGCCGCGGCAGCAGCCCCGCGTTGTCCACGGCCAGCTCGCGGCCGGGGGTGATCGCGGTGCGCAGCATCCAGTAGAGCGGGAACAGGGAGATCACGATGGCCAGCACCAGGCAGGCCCAGGCGAACAGTCGGCCGAGTTTCATGCGAGGTCCGAGGTGGAGGCGCGCAGCAGGCGCATCTGGACGAAGGTCAGCACGCCGAGGATGAGCACCAGGCTCAACGCCAGCGCCGAGGCGTAACCCATCTTGAAGTGGGTGAAGGCCTGCTCGTAGATGTAGTAGTAGACGACCCTGGTGGCGTTGACGGGGCCGCCCTTGGTCGTGACCGCGACGGTGTCGAACAGCTGGAACGACCCGATCAGCGTGACCACCAGGACGAACGCCAGGATGGGCCGCATCAGCGGGAGCGTGATGCGGAAGAACGTCCGCACCTCGCCCGAGCCGTCCAGGGCGGCGGCCTCGTACACCGTGGGCGGCACCAGCAGCATGCCGGCGTACAGCAGCAGCGCGGTGTACCCGACGCCGCCCCAGGAGTTGATCACCGCGACGCTGGTCAGCGCGAGGTCCGGCGAGGTGAGGAAGCCCTGGTTGTCCAGGCCGAGTCCCACCAGCAGGTGGTTGAGGAAGCCGAGGTTGGCGTCGAGGAGCCACATCCACAGCAGGGCGGTGGTGACGCTGGGCACCAGCCACGGCACCAGGAGCAGCGACCGGATGACGAGCGACCTGGTCAGCCGGTGGAGCAGCGCGGCCAGGCCGAGCCCGGCGACCAGCTGGACGGCGATGGTGATCGCGACGTACCCGAAGGTCACCTTCAGCGAGTTCCAGAAGAGCGGGTCGCCGACGAGCTTGGCGTAGTTGCCCAGGCCGACGAACCGCGGCTCGGAGAGCAGGTTCCAGTCGGTCAGGGAGTACCAGGCGCCGCGTAAGGACGGGTACACGTAGAAGACCGCGAACCCGATCAGCACGGGGGCCAGGAACGCGACGGCGAGCCTGCCGTCACCGCGATTCACCATGCCGACCTCGATTTCACCATGCCGACCTCACCTGCCGGACCTGCCGATGGACGTTGGAGCCATCATGGCGACTTACGAAAGGTTGTCAATACCTTCGATGAATCACAAGTATTGACAAGATAACGAAGGTGCTGGGAGCGTCCTCCCCATGGATCTCCTTGTCATCGGTGACGCCAACCCCGATGTGATCGTCTCCGGGGCGCCCCGGCAGCCGGCCTTCGGCCAGCGCGAGGAGCTGGTGGAGAGCGGACGGCTGGTGCTGGGCGGGTCCGGGGCGATCACCGCGTGCGGCGCCGCCAGGCTCGGCCTGCGCACCGCCTTCGTCGGCCGGGTGGGCGCCGACCCGGCCGGCGCCTTCGTCCTCGACGAACTCACCCGCCGCGGCGTGGACGTCTCGGCCTGCGTGGTGGACCCCGACGCGCCCACGGCCCTCACCGTGGTGCTCGCCGACGGCGCCGACCGGGCGATCCTGACCGCGTCCGGCTGCCTCGACCGGCTCACCACCGCCGACGTGCCCGCCGGCCTGCTGCGCGACGCCGCGCACGTGCACGTCTCGTCGTACTTCCTGCAGCCGGGACTGGCCGACGGCCTGCCCGCGCTGTTCCGGCAGGCGCGCTCCACCTCGCTCGACACCAACGACGACCCGTCCGGGCGTTGGGAGGGGCTGGACGAGCTGCTCGCCGTGACCGGCCTGCTGCTCCCCAACGACCGGGAGGCGCTGCGGCTCGCCGGCGAGGACGACCTGCCCGCCGCCGTCCGCAGGCTCGCCGCCACCGGCACCACGCCCGTCGTCAAGTGCGGCCGGGACGGCGCGCTGACGATCGACGGCGGCGAGCTCGTGTCCGTCCCCGCGCGCGAGGCACGGGTCGTCGACACCGTCGGCGCGGGCGACAGCTTCAACGCGGGCCTGCTCGCCGCCCGGCACAGGGGGCTCGGCGTACGGCGCAGCCTGGAGATCGCCGTGGCCTGCGGCACCCTATCCACCCGAGCCGCGGGGGGCACAGCGGCGCAGCCGACCTGGGAGGACGTCACAGCATGAAGAACCCGAAGATCGTTTTCGTCGGCGCAGGCAGCGTCGTGTTCACCCACGGCCTGCTCGCCGACCTGCTGGCCCACCCCGAGCTGCACGACATCACCGTCGCGCTGCACGACATCGACCCCGAGCGGCTCGCCGTCGCCGAGGCGGTCGCCCGCAGGATCGCCGCGGCGCGCGGCGCCCGGCCCGCCGTCACCGCCACCCTCGACAGGCGCGCCGCCCTCGACGGGGCCGACTTCGTCATCAACATGATCCAGGTCGGGGGGCACCGGGCCACCGTCACCGACTTCGAGATCCCCGCCCGGTACGGCCTGCGCCAGACCATCGCCGACACCATCGGCGTCGGCGGCGTCTTCCGCGCCCTGCGCACCTTCCCCGTGCTGGACGCGCTGGCCGCCGACATGGCGGCGGTCTGCCCCGACGCGCTGCTGCTCAACTACACCAACCCGATGGCCATGAACGTCTGGTACCTGGCCGGCAAGGTCCGCAACGTCGTCGGCCTGTGCCACTCCGTCTACTGGACCACGCGCGGCCTGGCCGACCTGGTGGACGTGCCGTACGAGGAGGTCGCCTACGTCGCCGCAGGCGTCAACCACCAGGCGTGGGTGCTGCGCTTCGAACGCGACGGCGAGGACCTTCACCGGCGGCTCGACAAGGTCCTGGACGAGCGGCCCGAGCTGCGCCGCAGGGTGCGCATGGAGATGTACCGCCGCCTCGGCCACTACCCGACCGAGACCAGCGAGCACTCCGCCGAGTACCTGCCGTGGCTGCTGCGCCACGACGGCGAGATCGACCGCCTGCGCCTGCCGGTGGACGAGTACGTGCGCGTCAGCGAGGAGAACGTGCGCGAGTACGAGCGCACCCGCGAGGCGATGCGCGCCGGCGCCGAACTGGAGATCGCCGGCACCGACGAGTACGCCCCCCAGATCATCCACAGCATGGTCACCGGCAGGCCGCGCGTCGTCTACGGCAACGTCGTCAACGACGGCCTGATCTCGAACCTGCCGCCCGGCTGCGTGGTCGAGGTGCCGTGCGCCGTGGACGCCACGGGCGTCCGCCCCACCCGCGTCGGGGCGCTCCCGCCGCAGTGCGCGGCGCTCAACCGGTCGTACGTGAACGTCAACGAGCTCACCGTGCGCGCCGCCGTCGAGGGGCGGCCCGAGCACGTCCGGCACGCCGTCATGGTGGACCCCAACGCGTCGGCCACGCTCACGCTCGACCAGATCTGGCAGATGTGCGACGACCTCACCAGAGCCCACGGCGACCTTCTCCCCGAGCCCCTGCGCGCCACGCTCGTCAGCTGACGACCTCGACCCGCAGGCCACGCTCACGCAGCGCCGCCACCACGCCGGGGTCGGCCGACTCGCCCGTGATGAGCAGGTCGACCTCGGACAGCGCGCAGATCGGCGCCATCTCGACGACACCGAGCTTGGAGGAGTCGGCGACCACGACGCGCCGGCTCGCGGCACGCAGCATGCGCTGCTTGATCTCGGCGTCGGGCAGGTTGACGTTGGTGACGCCGGCCTCCGGATGCACCCCGCCGCAGCCGAGGAAGACCGTGCCCGCCCTGATGCCCTCCAGGATCCTGGTGGCGAGCGGGTCGACCAGCGAGTGCTGCTGGCGGCGCAGGCTGCCGCCGGTCACCACGACGGCGAAGCGGGGCAGCGCGGGCTCCAGCTCCAGCGCGGTGCGCAGGCCGTTGGTGAAGACCGTGACCTCGGTCAGCTCGGCCCTCGCCACCAGCTCCCGCGCCACGGCGGCGGTGGTGGTGCCCGCGCCGAGCAGCACGCTCTCCCCCGAGCTCACCAGCCGGGCCGCCGCCCTGGCGATGAGCGCCTTCTCCACGGCCGCCGTGCCGAGCGACAGCTCGAAGGACGGCTCGGTGCGGGGCTGCGGCCCCGCCGCCACCGCGCCGCCCCGCACGCGGCGGACCTTCCCCTGCTCCACCAGCGCGTCGAGGTCGGCCCGCACGGTGACGGTCGAGACGCCGAACGCCTCGGCCAGCTCCGCCACCCGGGCGAACTCCTGCTCCATCAGCAGGCCGAGCATGCGCTCCCGCCGCACCTCGGTGGGCATCGACTCGCTCATGCGGTGGTCGTCCCGGCGGTCGTGCCCGTGATCGTGGCGGGCAGCAGGCCCGCGTGCGCCTCGATCAGCTCGTCGCACAGCGCCTCGATCGCGGGCAGCGACAGCGTCGCCGCCGTGTTCGGATCGACCATCGCCGCGTGGTGGACGTGCCTGCGGTCGCCGTCGAGCACGGCGCGCACGGTCAGCTCGACCACGTTGAGGAACGTGCGGTGCAGGGCGACGAGCTGCACCGGCAGCTCGCCCACCGGCACAGGGTGGATGCCGTCAGCGTCGACCCTGGCGGGCACCTCCACGCAGCTGCTCTCCGGCAGGTTCGTGATCAGGCCCCTGTTGGCGACGTTGACGTAGACCTCCTTCTCCTCGCCGGTCAGCACGGCGAGCATCGCCGCCGCCGCGGGCTCCTGGTGCTGCCAGCGGATCAGCAGCGGACGCCCCGCCGACAGGGCGCGGCGGGTCTCCTCGTACAGGTGCAGGTTCTTGCCGGAGCGGCGCAGGTACTCCTCGACCTGCACGCCCAGCCGCGCCGTCTCGGCGGGGTGGCGCAGGAACCACGGGACGTACTCGGCGGCGTGCTCACTGGACTGCGTCGGGAAGTAGCCGAAGCGGCGGTACATCTCCACCCGCACGTGCCCCGGCTCCAGGAGGGCGTCCAGCTCGGGGTAGAGCGAGCGGCCCTCCGCCTCGAAACGCAGGACGAACGATTGGTGGTTGAGCCCCGCGCTGAGGAAGTCGATCTCGTCGACCCTCCGTCCCACGAGGTCCGCCAGGTACGTGTGCGTGTCGCACACCGCGTGACAGACCCCCGCGAACCGCTCGAACCCCGTGGCCTCGCGCACCGCCCAGCCGATCATCGCCATCGGGTCGCCGCAGTTCAGCAGCCAGGCGTCGGGGCACAGCTCGGCCATCTCGCGGCCCAGCTCCACGAAGAACGGGATCGTGCGCAGCCCGCGGAAGATGCCGCCGATGCCGATGGTGTCGCCGATCGTCTGGCGCAGGCCGTACCGGTGCGGGATCTCGAAGTCGCGCAGCGTCGCCTCGAAGCCGCCCACGTCGAGGTAGCTGACCACGAAGTCGGCGCCGTCGAGCGCGCGCCGCCGGTCGGGCGCCACCGTGATCGCCGCCCGCGCGCCCGCCTCGGCGTCGAGCGCGCGCACCAGCGCCTCGCCCGTGGCGAGCAGCCCCCCGTCGGCGTCGTGCAGCACGATCTCCAGCTCGCCGCGCAGCGACGGGGTGAGCAGGAGGTCGGAGACGACCCTGCGGGTCAGCTCGACCTGGCTCAGCCCCACGAAGACGATCCGCGACATCCCACCTCCCGCCCGCTACGTGCGCGAAGACTACAACGTCCGGTCAGCGGCGGCGAGTCCGCCGCCGCCGCGGGGCGCCGGGCCCGGCGGACGGGCGCCCGGCCGTGCCCGGTGCTCGTTAAGATCGGGAAGGTGATGGCCCACGGCGCCCCCCGCAGCGCTCCCCACGGTGCCTCCCCCAGCGCCCCCCACAGTGCTCCCCACAGTGCTCCCCACAGTGACGCCCACGTCCCCGGCCTCGGTCCCGACGACCCTCTCCAGCTCGGCCCGTACCGCGTCGCGAGCCGGCTGGGCAGAGGCGGCATGGGCACCGTCTACCTCGCTGAAGGACCCTCAGGGCCCGTCGCGATCAAGGTGATCAACCCGCATCTGGCGGGCGACCCCGAGTTCGTCGTGCGGTTCCGCCAGGAGGTCGCCGCCGCGCGCCGGGTGCACAGGTTCTGCACGGCGCCGGTGCTCGACGCCCGGCTGGAGGGCGACCCGCTGTGGGTGGTGACCGAGTACGTCGCCGGTCCCGACCTGGGCCGGGTCCTGCGGGAGAACGGCGCGCTCGCGGGCTCCAACGTCGAGGCCCTGGCCGTCGGCGTGGCCACCGCGCTGACCGCGATCCACGGCGCGGGCATCGTCCACCGCGACCTGAAACCCGGCAACGTGCTGCTCTCTCCGCTCGGCCCCCGCGTCATCGACTTCGGCATCGCCCGCGCCCTCGACGCGGGCGACGGGCAGACGGCCACCGGCGCGGTCCTGGGCACGCCCGAGTACATGGCCCCCGAGCTGCTGTCGGGCGAGCGGGCGGGCCCGCCCGCCGACGTCTTCGCCTGGGGGTGCGTGGTGGTGGCCGCCGCCACCGGGGTCTCGCCGTTCGCGTCGAGGACGGTACAGCAGGCGTTCTACCGGGTCATGCACGACGAGCCCGACCTGAGCCGGGTCGAGGCGGGGCTGCGCCCGGTCGTCCAGGCGGCGCTGAGCAAGGACCCCGCCGCCCGCCCCACGGCGCAGGAACTGCTCGCCACGCTGGTGCGGCGGCCCGACGTCGACACCGCCGACGTGGCGGGCACGCTGCGGCTCGACCTGTCGTCCATCGCGTCCACGCCGGCGGGCCCGCCCCCGCCCGCCCGGCCCCGCGGCCCGTTACGGGCGCGTCTGGCCGACCTGGGCATCGGCGCGGCCGCCGGAGCGGGCGCGGTCGCGCTGGTGGTGGCGGCGACGCTGGGGCTCCGCCTGCTGCCCGACCGGCCCCCGGCGGGCGACGACGTCGTGTACGAGGACCAGTTCGCCGCGGACGGCTCCGGCTGGGTCAACGACTTCACCGGCGTCGAGAGCTCCCGCGGCTACACCGGCGACGGCCGCTACACGATGGCCACCGACAGCTCCACGACCCACCGATGGGCGCAGGCTCCGGTCAACGCCGTCCTTCCCGACGACTCCCTGGTGTCGGTCAAGCTCGACCTCCGCCCGGCGCATCCGGGAGGCTGGAACGGCGTCTACTGCGAGTACTCCTCCGACGACAGCGACGAGAACGACTTCTTCTACGTCCTGGAGGTCCGGGGGCTCGGCGACGCGAAGATCGTCAAGGTGGTCGGGGGCGTGTGGTCCGACGTCACCCCCGACGTCGCCGTCCCCGGATTCAAGAAGGAGAACGTCCCGCTGCGCGTGACGTGCGCGCGCGGCGACGGCGAGGTGCGGCTGGGGCTGTGGGTCGGCGACGAGCGGGTCGCCGAGTACGCCGACACCGACGCGGCCAAGGCCACCGGCCGGCCGCGGTTCGGGCTGCACGTGGAGAGCCCGCCGAACGCCCGGTCGTGGGCCTACTTCGACGACTTCTCCATCGCCCGGCTCCCCTGAGCCGCGGACGCCTCGGAGGGGGCGCGGCTTTACCGGGCCGCGGGTTACCCCCGGCGCCGGAGGGCAGGCGGAAGGGTGGTCGTCGAACGGAGGAGGCACGTCATGGCCGTCGGACGCACCACCACGGAGCACACCACCCAGCCCACGCAGGGCGGGGGCGACGGGCGAAGGCAGGTCAACGTGCCCGTACTCGGACGGGTGACGGTGCCGCCGCCCGAGCAGCTCGCCTTCTACGGCGTGCTGGCGGCGCTGGGGGCCCTGGAGATCGTGGAGTGGCCCGTGGTGCTCATCGTGGGAGCCGGTCACGCCCTGTCGCGTCAGCACCGCTCCCGTTCGCTGCAGCAGGCCGGCGAGGCGGCCCAGTCGGCCTGACCTCTTCGCGACTTTGAGTGACGGATCAGTCACGCTGCGAGTAGGCTGTCGGCGCGAGGTGGAGATTCCGAAGGCCGAGTAGGACGCGCCGGCGCGCCGGCGCGCTTCACCCCGCACGCCGTGCCCCGCCCGCCCGCCGGGCGGGGCCGCACCCTTTCCCCAAGTCCTCCGTGTCGCTTGCTCTCCTCTCGCCTCCTTCCTGCGAGAGGCTCCTTTCCTCCCGCTCTGTGGGGATAATCCCGGCATGCCATCCCTCCTCACCCCCGCCATCGCCGCGGGCGCGCTCGCCCGCTCCGCCCAGCCCACCGTGCCCGCCGGAGAGGGCGTGACGCTGCGCCCCTGGCGACCCGACGACGCCGACGCCGTCATGGAGGCGTTCCAGGACCCCGGCATCCAGCGCTGGCACGCCCGCAGGGCCGACTCCGTGGACGAGACGCGCGCCTGGATCGAGGGCTGGCGCGCGGCCTGGCAGGCGGAGACGGACGCCCACTGGGCGATGGCCGCCACCGGCGCGGACCGGCTGCTCGGCCGGATCTCACTGAAGTCGTTCAACCTGGTCGACGGCACGGCGGAGGTCGCCTACTGGACGGCGCCGTGGGCGCGCGGCGGCGGCGTCTGCACCCGGGCCGTGCTGGCGGTGGCGGGCTGGGCACTGGACGAGGCCGGGTTCCACCGCCTGGAGCTGCAGCACTCCACCGGCAACCCGGCCTCCTGCCGGGTGGCGGCCAAGGCGGGGTTCGAGGCGG
The DNA here is from genome assembly GCF_900109355.1 of Nonomuraea pusilla. GTDB lineage: Bacteria > Actinomycetota > Actinomycetes > Streptosporangiales > Streptosporangiaceae > Nonomuraea > Nonomuraea pusilla. The sequence goes on along the minus strand of NZ_FOBF01000004.1, from coordinate 527,498 downwards.
AGGGGACGCGCCGCGGCGCCGCCCTGCACACCGACGGCTGGCACGACATGCACCTGCACGCCCGCGTCAGCGACCGCCACCGGTAGACCGCAGGAACCGGTGGACCGCGGGAATGCGCGCCCACGTCGGCGGCAGCCGCCGGTCGGCCGCAGGCAGGCACCTGGCGGCGTGACGACCGCCGCCGTACGGCCCGGGCCGCGGCCTCCCCCGCCCGCCTCCGCCGGAGCAGGTGGGCGGCCAGGTGGGCGCTGATATCGTTATCAACCGGTGGCCTGCGGAGAAGGGGGTCCGGTGTCGGGTGTCCGGCGGGGCGCGCGTCCCGCGGTGATCGGCGACGTGGCGCGGCTGGCCGGGGTGTCCAACCAGACCGTCTCCCGCGTGCTCAACGAGCGGCCGAACGTGCGCCCCGAGACGCGCGAGCGCGTGCTCGACGCGATCCGCCGCCTCGACTACCGTCCCAACCTCATGGCCCGGGGCCTGGTCAGGCAGCAGCCGCACACGATCGGCGTGATCAGCTTCGACACGGTGCCGTTCGGGCCCGCCTCCACGCTGCTGGGCATCGGCAGGGCCGCCCGCGCCGCCGGCTACGGCGTCACCATCGCCACGCCCGAGAGCCACGACCGGGGCAGCATCATCGAGGCGGCGGGCGACCTGGTCGGCCACGCGGTGGCCGGGGTGATCTCCGTGTTCGCCTCCCGCGCCGCCGCCACCAGCGCGATGCTCAGCCTGCCCGAGGGGATGCCCGCCGTCGCGGTGGAGGCCGCGCCCGATCACTCCACGGCCACCGTCCGCATCGACCAGGCGGCGGGCGTCCGCATGGCCGTGGAGCATCTGCTGCACCTCGGCCACGAGACCGTGTGGCACGTCTCGGGGCCGCGCGACCGCATGGACGCGCAGACGAGGGTCGAGTCGTGGCGTGCCGCGCTGGAGGAGGCGGGCCGCCAGGCGCCGAGGGTCGTCCCCGGCGACTGGAGCCCCGAGTCGGGCTACCAGGCGGGCCTGGAACTGGCCGAGCGGCGCGACGTCACCGCCGTCTTCGCCGCCAACGACCACATGGCGCTCGGCCTGCTGCGCGCCTTCCACGAGCGCGGCATCAGGGTGCCGCAGGACGTCAGCGTGGTGGGGTTCGACGACATCCCGGAGGCGGCGTACCTGATCCCTCCGCTCACCACGGTGCGGCCCGACCACGAGGAGGTGGGCCGGCGGGCCGTCGAGACGCTGCTGCGCCTGGTCGGCGGCGAGGAGGCGCAGGAGCCGCCGCCCGTGGCGCCCACGCTGATCCGCCGCGCCAGCACCGCCCCCGCACGCGGCTGAGGCCGGGTCCGGTGGGCGGCTACGGGGTCAGGTAGCGGGCGCGCAGGGCCTCGGTGACGGCGTCGTCCACGCCGAGGCCGCCGGTCACGTACGCCTGCACCGAGCCGTGCGACGCGGTGAGGTCGGCCAGGAACAGGCGCATCACCTCCTCAGGGGCGCGGCCGTAGCCGGGCCAGGAGGGCGTCGTGCCGCCGTGTGCCGCGCTCCAGTCGGCGACGAGCCGTTCGGTGGCCAGGCCGGTGAGGGCGAAGTCCTCGATGATCGTCTCCTCGTCCACGCCGAGCAGCGTCAGGACGAGCGCGGCGAGCAGCCCGGTGCGGTCCTTGCCGGAGGCGCAGTGCATCACCAGCGGGGCGCTGTCGTCCTCCGCGATCACCTCCAGGGCCCGCCTGAGCTCCTTGACGCCGTCGAGCGCCACCTCGGCGTACCGGTCGGCGAGGTAGCGCCCGACCTCCACGTCCTCGCCCAGCGACGCCTGGTCGTAGGGGCGGTGCTCGATGCTCAGGTTGTGGTACGCCAGACCGTCGTGGTGCGGCACGCGGCCACTGCCGGCGATCTCCCACGGGTAGCGCAGGTCGATCACGGTGCGTACGCCGAGGTCCAGGAACCGCCGCCAGTCCTCGCCCTGGAGCTTGGACAGCGAGTCGGAGCGGTACAGCCGGCCCCACCGCACGGTCCGCCCGTCGCGCGTCGGGTATCCGCCGAGGTCCCGGAAGTTGTGCAACCGCTCGAAGGCGACGTGTCTGGTCACCCGGGCCACCCTAGCCGACCATGATCAGGGCGTTTCCTCCTGGTGGGTCTCCCCGACGGGGAACAGGTCGAAGTGGACGACGACGTGGCCGGTGCCGGGCGGCGGCGCGGCGGGCTCGGCCTGGGCCGCCTGGGCGCGGCCGTCGGACAGGCCGCGGTAGCGCTCCAGCACGGCGAGCACCTCGTCCCGCAGCCCGGACGCCTCCTCGACGGTGAGGCGCAGCGACCTGCGCGCCAGGACGCTCGCCCGCACCCATTCCTCGCGGGTGCGCTCCTCCTCGGACCGCCACCGGTTCAGCTCGGCGCCCCGCTGGCGGACGAGGTCGTCCAGCAGGTACGTCAGGGCGCTCGCCGCCTCCGGGTCCTCCGCCGGGTCGCCGTACGAGAAGCCGCCGGGGGTGACCCGCCAGAACTTCTCCTTGCCGCGCCCCATGCCCGGGACGACCTCGATGATGCCGTGCCTGGCCAGCTCCCTGAGGTGGTAGCTGGTGGCGCCGGTGTTCTGCCCGAGGAGGGCGGCCAGGCGCGTGGCGGTGGACGGCCCGTGCTCGTCGAGCAGTTCGAACAGGCGCAGGCGGAGCGGGTGGGCGAAGGACTTGAGGGCGTTCGCGCCGAGGGTGCGGGCGGAGAAGCTCTTGCGCGGCATCGCTATGCACACCTATCTTTGCAAAGAAAACTATGCACACTTTCCCTTTCACAGTAGCGGAGCAGAGCATGGCGCGTCCCAGCCGGTCGTTCGGGTTCCTGTGGGCGTCCACGGCGCTGTCCAACGTCGCGGACGGCCTGCTCAAGGTGGGCGCGCCGCTGCTGGCCGTGTCGATGACCAGGTCACCGTCGCTGGTGTCGCTGGTCCAGGCCGCCGCGACGGCCCCGTGGCTGCTGTTCGCGCTCCACGCGGGCGCGTTCGCCGACCGGGCCGACCGCCGCCACGTCATGGTCACCGCCAACGTGGCCCGCGCCGTCGTCCTGGCGGGGGCCGCGGCGGCGGCCGCGTCCGGCCTGCTCGACCTGTGGACGCTCGTCGTGGCGGTGCTCCTGGCCGGAGTGGCCGAGGTCTTCGCCGACACCTCCGCGCAGTCGATCCTGCCGATGACGGTGCCGGACGCCCGCCTCACCCAGGCCAACGGGCGCGTCATGGGGGCGCAGATGATCGGCAACGAGTTCACCGGGGCACCCGCGGCGGGCCTGCTCGCGGGGCTGCTGCCCGCCGCGCTCTTCGGCGGGCCCGCCGTCCTGTACGCCGCCGCCGGGCTGCTCCTGCTCGGCATGCGCGGGACGTACCAGGCGACCCCGGCGGGGGCTCCAGGCGACGGCGACGAGCGGGACGGCGCGGCACGGGCCGCAGGCGACGGCGACCGGCGGGACGGCGCGGCGGGGGCGGGCGACGGCGGCGGCCGTGCGCGCCGGTCCCTGTTCGGGGAGATCCGGGAGGCGCTGCGCTTCCTGTGGGGGCACCGGCTGCTGCGCGGGCTCGCGGTCTCGGCGGGCCTGCTCAACCTGGCCAACGCGGCGTACTTCGCCGTGTTCGTCCTGTGGTGCGTCGGCGACGGGTCCGCGGTGGGGCTGGAGCCGGGCGCGTACGGGCTGATCATGACCGCCATGGCGGTGGGAGCCGTGGGCGGCTCGCTGCTGAGCTCCAGGGCGGCGCGTGCGCTGGGCGAGGCGCGCACGCTGCTGGGCGCCTGGCTGGCGAGCACTCTCCTGCTCGTCGTGCCCGTGGCGGCCCCCACCCCCTGGGCGCTCTACCCGACGGCGGTGCTGTGGGGGCTCGCCGGCGCGGCGGGGAACGTGCTGGTCATCTCGGCGCGGCAGCGCCTCATCCCGGGGCCGCTGCTGGGGCGGGTCAACTCGGCGTACCGGCTCGTCGGCATGGGCGGCATGCCGCTCGGAGCGGCGCTGGGCGGGGTGGCGGCGGAGTTCGCGGGCCTCGCGCCGGTGCTGCTGTGCGCCGCGGCCGTGTGCCTGGGCGCCGTGGGGCTGGCGCGGCGCGCCCTGTCTGATCGAATTTCTGGGGCCCTGACCAGCGCGGCCACACTTTCCGACATTTCCAGATCACGTTAGGCACGCTATGTCCCGTGCGGAAGTGTCATGATTATCCCCGAGCTTGAGGGGATGGTATGCGGGACATCGGCGGACGGTACCTCCTGACCGAGGAGGCCGGTCGTGGGGGCATGGGAGTCGTCTGGCGTGCGTTCGATCAGCTTCTCCATCGCGAGGTGGCGCTCAAGGAGCTGACACTGTCCGGCGAGGTCGAGATGGTGCGCCGCCGGGTGCTGCGTGAGGCGCGCATGGCGGCCGGGCTCACGCACCCCAACATCGTCACGGTCCACGACCTCATCGAGGAGGGCGGCAAGCTCTGGATCGTGATGGAGTACCTGCACGGGCTCTCCCTGCACCAACTGCTCTCCCAGGTGGGCACGCTCCCCGCGCAGTCGGTGGCCGCGATCGGCCAGCACCTGCTCGCCGCGCTGCGCACCGCCCACCAGGCGGGGGTGCTGCACAGGGACGTCAAACCGGCCAACGTCATGCTGACCGGCGACCGGGTGGTGCTGACCGACTTCGGCATCGCCACCGCCGAGGGCGACATCCGCATGACGACGTCGAGGCGGCTGCGCGGCACGCCCGCGTTCATGGCGCCCGAGCGGCTGTACGGCGGGCCCGCCAGCAAGGAGGCCGACATGTGGTCCTTCGGCGCGACGCTGTACAGCGCCGTGGAGGGCCAGCCGCCGTACCCCGGGCAGGACGCCGCGACCGTGCTCGGCATGGCGCGGAGCGGCAGCTACCCGCCGCCCCGGCGGGCCGGCGTGATGCGACCGCTCATCGAGGGCCTGCTGCACCACGACCCGGTGCGCCGCTTCACGCCCGAGCAGACGGCGGCGCTGCTCGCGGGCATGCGGGCGAACGCGTACCAGGCGGCCATGTGAACCCCGGCGGCCGCCTGACCCGCGGGCCGGGACCTCGCGCCTGACGCGCGCCCGGCCCGTGGGCGTGTTCCGCTCTCAGTCCTTCTTGGCGCGGGCCTCGGCCTCGGCGGCGTCCATGGCGGCGGCCTCCTCCGGGGTGGGCGCCGTGCCGCCCAGGTGCGCGGGCTGCCACCACACGCCCGGCGGCACCTCCGGGTAGGTGCGCTGCGCCTTGTCGACCAGGTCCGTCAGGCGGGCGTGCAGCTCGCTGGTGTGCTTGTCGACGTCCTCGCCGCGCTTCGGGTGCATCGGCTCGCCCACCAGGATCGTGATGGGGACGTGCCGCTGCAGCAGGCTCTTCGGCCTGCCCTTCGTCCACAGGCGCTGGCTGCCCCACAGGCCGACCGGGATGACCGGCGTGTTCGTCGCCTGGGCCATCCTGATCGCGCCGTTCTTGATCTCCTTCACCGTGAACGAGCGGCTGATCGTGGCCTCGGCGAACACGCCCACCACCTCGCCGCCCTTCAGCATGCGCAGCGCCGTGGCGTACGAGCCCGCTCCCGCGCCGCGGTCGACCGGGATGTGGTGCATCCCCCGCATCAGCGGCCCCGACACCGGGTGCTCGAACACGTCCTGCTTGGCCATGAAGCGCACCAGCCGCTTGGACGGCAGCGCGGCGAACCCGGCGAAGATGAAGTCGAGGTAGCTGATGTGGTTGCTGACCAGCACCGCTCCCCCGGTCCGCGGCACGTGCTCGGTCCCCTCCAGGTGGAAGCGGTAGTCGAGCACGCGAAAGAGGGTCCGCGCGGCGGCGATCACCGGCGGGTACACGATCTCAGCCATGAGCTGACGGTAGCCTACCCCGGCAGGTGCGGCGGCCCCGTCCGCCCGGCGGGTGGCCCGCCCCGAGGTCGCGAGGCTTGCCGGAGGCCGAAAAGGGGCAGATGTTGTGACCATGAAGAAGCTCATCAACGACCCCGGCGCGGTGGTCGAGGACGCACTGAACGGCCTGGTGGCGGCCCATCCGTCCCTCGCCGTCCGCGACAGGGTCGTGTACCGGGCCGCGGGGCCGCGTCCCGGCAAGGTGGGGCTGGTCTCCGGCGGCGGCTCCGGGCACGAACCGCTGCACGCCGGGTTCGTCGGGCACGGCATGCTCGACGCCGCCTGCCCGGGGGAGGTCTTCACCTCGCCCGTGCCCGACCAGATCGTCGCGGCGACCGCCGCGGTGGACGGCGGCGCGGGCGTCCTGCACGTCGTCAAGAACTACACCGGCGACGTGCTCAACTTCGAGATGGCCGCCGAACTGGCCGAGGACGTCGAGATCGTGAGCGTCCTGGTGAACGACGACGTGGCCGTCCAGGACTCCCTCTACACCGCAGGACGGCGCGGCACGGGCGCCACGGTGTTCGTGGAGAAGATCGCGGGGGCGCTGGCGGAGGAGGGCGCGCCGCTGGCCGAGGTGGCGCGGGTGGCGTCGGAGGTGAACGCGCGCAGCCGGTCGTTCGGCATCGCCCTGACCTCCTGCACCACCCCCGCGTCGGGCAAGCCGACGTTCGAGCTGCCCGAGTCGGACGTGGAGCTGGGCGTCGGCATCCACGGCGAGCCGGGACGGCAGCGTGCCCCCATGGCGTCCGCGCGGGAGCTGGCGGCGCTGGCGATGGAGGCGGTCCACGGCGACCTGCCGCTGGAGGGCGACCTGCTCGTCATGGTCAACGGCATGGGCGGCACGCCGCTCATGGAGCTGTACGTGGTGTTCGCCGAGGTGGCCGCGTACGTCCGCGGCAAGGGCGCGCGCGTCGCCAGGTCGCTGGTGGGCAACTACGTGACCAGCCTGGACATGCAGGGCTTCTCCGTGACGGTCTGCCGCCTCGACGACACGCTGACCCGGCTGTGGGACGCGCCCGTCGAGACGCCGGGGCTGCGCTGGGGGCGTTGATGGTGGGCCTGGTGCTGGTCGCGCACAGCGCGGGGCTGGCGGTCGAGACGGCGGCGCTCGCGCGCAGCGTCGCGGGCGAGGACACGCCGATCGCCGCCGCCGGCGGCGCCGCCGCCGGGGGCCTCGGCACCAGCGTGGACGTCATCGAGAAGGCGCTGCGCACCGTCGAGCAGGGCGACGGCGTGGTGGTCATCGCCGACCTCGGCAGCTCGGTGCTGAGCGCCCGGCTGCTGGAGGAGCCGGGCCGGGTGGTGCTGGCGGACGCGCCGTTCGTGGAGGGCGCGATCGCGGCGGCCGTGGCGGCGGGCGGCGGGGCGGCGCTCGCCGACGTGCTGGCCGCGGCGGAGGAGGCCCGCACCTTCCGCAAGCTGTGACCTCCCCTCAGTGGCCCTTGAAGGCCTCCTCCAGCCACCAGGCGCCGCGCCTGCCCGTGACCTTGCCGTGCACCAGCAGGGGACGGTCGCGCGGCCCCTCCAGCCACCTGGCGACGCCGTCGAGGTCGGAGGGGCGGGTGACGGTGACGGCGGCGAAGCCGTGGCCCCTCGCGACGGCCGCGAGGTCGGCGGGCGGGAAGGTGACGGTGTCCAGCGGGTGCCCGTGCGGGCCGAAGTGGTGCACCTCGGCGCCGTACGCCTCGTCGTCGTACACGACGACCACCATGGGCAGGCCCAGCCTGACCACGGTCTCCAGCTCGGCGGCGCCCATCAGCGCGCCGCCGTCGCCGAGCGCCGCCACGGGCAGGCGGTCGGGACGCGCCAGGGCGGCGCCGATCGCGGTGGCCAGCCCCAGCCCGACGGACTGGAACGCCTGCGTGAAGCAGAACCCACCCTCATCCGGGACATCCATCAACATCGACGGATATCCCATGAAATTTCCGGAATCGATGCTGATGATCCGCTCGGCGGGCAGCAGGTCGTCCAGCCCGATCGTGAACGTCCTCGGGTCGATCCCGCCCTCACCGCTCTCGTCCTCGTACGGCACGTCCCGCCAGCGACCCTCCGCCGCGATGCGGCGCGCCAGCTCCGGCGAGCGGTAACCGCGCACGCCGGGCCTCGCCTCCCCCGCCGGTTCCCCACCCGCCGCCTCCTGCGCGGGCCGCCGGGCGAGCGCCGCCACCTCCTCGGCCGCCGCCCTCGCCACCGTCGCCACGTCGCCCGTCACGGCCAGACGGACCGGGACGTGCGCGCCCGCGGCCGCCCGGTCCAGATCGACCTGCACCACCGTGGCGCCGGGCCCCACCAGGGAGCCGTGCCTGGTCGTCCACATGTTGAGCGCGCAGCCCCAGCCCACGATCAGGTCGGCGCCCGCGATCAGCTCGGCCGCGAGCGGGGTGGCGAAGCCGCCGCTCACGTCGAGGTCCCAGGGGCTGCCGCGGAACAGCCCCTTGGCCACCGCCGACGTCGCCGTCAGCGCGCCCGTCAGCCCCGCCAGCTCCTCCAGCTCCCGCCGGGCGTGCCTCGCGCCGCGCCCCGCGACGAACACCGGACGCCGCGCCGCCAGCAGCAGCCGCACCAGCTCACGCAGCTCGGCGCCGGACGGGACGGCGCCCGACCGGTCCGCCACGCCGGGGAACAGCCGCCGCGCCTCCTCCTCCACCTCCTCGGTGGGCGGCGCGGGCGCGGCCTGCACGTCGAGCGGCAGGTTCAGCAGCACCGTGCGCCGCTCGGACCAGGCCAGGCGGAACGCCTCCAGTGCCGTCGCCGCGGCGGCCCGCGGCGAGGCCACCCGCATCGGCACCGCGCCCACGGCGGCGGCCAGGGCGTCCTGGTCGATGTGGAAGTTGGAGCGCGGGTCGGTCGCCTCACCCGCCAGGACGACCAGCGGGGTGCGGCTCTTGGCGGCCTCGGCCAGGCCCGTCACGGCGTTCGTCAGGCCGGGGCCCTGGTGCACGGAGACGACGGCGGGCCTGCCGCTCACCCGCACGTACGCGTCGGCCATCGTGGCCGCCCCGCCCTCGTGCCGGGCGGCGACGAAGCGTACCCCCTGCTCGACCAGGGCGTTCGTGACGTGGAAGTTGCCGCTGCCGACCACGCAGAAGACGGTGTCGGCGCCGCAGGCGGCGAGCACCCGTCCGACCGCCCGCGCGACCGTCATCGCTCGACCAGCGCGAGGACCCGCACCGGGCTGCCAGAACCGCCCACGATGGGCAGCGGCGGCGCCACGACGACCGCGCCCCGCACGGGCAGGCGGTCGAGGTTGCGCAGCTGCGTCAGGCCGTACTTGCCCGCGCCCAGCAGGAACGAGTGGCACGGGAAGGGCGGGTCGAAGGAGTGCGCGGCGCCCGCGTCGGTGCCGACGGTCTCGACGCCCACGCCGAGGATCGGCGTCTCCTCGCCCAGCCAGCGCGCGCACTCCACCGAGATGCCGGGGGTGTGCGGGCCGGTCTCGTCGGCGTTGAGGAACGCGCCCTGGTCGCCCGACCGGGAGTCCCAGCCGGTGCGGTACAGCAGCCAGCCGCCCTCGGGCAGCGCGCCGTTGGCCCGCTCCCACTCCTTGACGTGGTCGACCTGCAGGAGGAAGTCGGCGTCCTTGGCGGCCTCGGCGGAGAGGTCGAGGACGACGGCGGGGGCGATCAGGCTCCGCGCGGGCACCTGGGAGACGTCCTCGCCGTCGCGGCCGGTGACCCAGTGGACCGGCGCGTCGAAGTGCGTGCCGGTGTGCTCGCCCGTGTGGATGTCGTTCCAGTACCAGGCGGGGCCGCGGTCGTCGTAGCGGCTGATCTCCTCCAGGCGGAACGGGATCGTGTTGCCGAACGGCTCGGGGAGCTGGAGGATCGGCGTCTCCCGCGACAGGGGCGCGGTCAGGTCGATCACCTCGATCGCCCCTGCTCGCACGCTGTCCACGAGGCTCTGCAGCACCGACATGTCATCCTCCTAGGTGGGCTGAGGCGCATCCTCCTACGCCCGGTCCCGCCGGTGCAATCCTCCGTGCCGGTGTCAGACGGCCCTGGTCCACTCGGCGCAGCCGCCCGTCTGGAACACCTTGTCACCGGGCTCGATGGTGACCGTCGCGGGGCCGGACGGCATGCCCGCGGCGATCACCTCGCCCGGCTGGGCGGCGGTGCCGGTCAGGCGGGCCCAGTAGCAGCGGGTCGCGCCCGGCGCGGGGCCGGTGGTGCGGTAGGTGCCGGGCTGGATGTCCACGCCGACCGTGAACGTCCTGAGCGAGGCGGCGCCGCCCCGGGCGGGCCCTGTCTGACCGGGTCCTGTCTGACCGGGTCCTGTCTGGCCCGGCCCCGACCGGGCCGGATCGGGCTGGGCCTGGCCGGACTGGTCGGGGCCGGGCTGCCCAGGATCCGGCTGCGCGGAGTTCGGCTGCGTGGGGTTCGGCTGTGCCGGATCGGACCGGGCCGGGTCCGGCTGCGCGGGAGGGGTGGCCGGGGCCGCGGTGCCGGCCTGCGCGGACGGGTCCTGGGGCGGCGACCCCGGAGGATCGGTCTGCTCCATCGTGACGGTCACCCTGGGCGAGGGCTCGGCCGACGGCTCGCCCGCCCCGAACCCCACGAAGACGCCCAGCATGAAGCCGAGCAGCCCGGTGAGGCCGGAGACGAGCAGGATGACCGTGGGACTGCTCGTGGCCCGGGGGTACTCAGGCGGCCCGTACATCACGGGCCAAGCCTGCCATCCCCGTCAACGGTGGAGGTAGTCGACGAGCGACGCGTTCTCCGACTCCAGCTCCTCGATGGCGCTCTTGACCACGTCGCCGATGCTGACGATGCCGGTCAGCACGCCGTTCTCGACGACCGGCATGTGCCTGACCCGGTGGTTGGTCATCGTGCGGCGTAGCTCCTCGACGTTGTCGCCCGGCCCGACCGTGCGCACCTCCGTCGTCATGATCACCGACACCGGCCCGTCGAGGATCTCGGCGCCGCGGTCGTTCAGCCGGCGCACGACGTCCCGCTCCGAGACGATGCCGTCGATGGTGAGACCGTCGGAGGAGACGACGACGGCGCCGATGTTGCGTTCGGCGAGGACCGCGAGCAGTTCGCGCACCGTCGAGCCGGGCGCGACGGTCGCCACCTCGCTGCCCTTGGCCCGCAGGATCGTCCCGATGAGCATGTGCACCACCTCTGACCTTCGTAGTCCCCGGCCGGGCCCCGGGAGGTGCCCGCGGTCCGCGCCGTGCCCTTGCCTTCCTCCAAGGCAAACAACCGGGTGGGGACCCCGTCAAGGAGTGACATAGGCTGCCTCCCGACGAGCTGAGTATGTGAAATACCACTGAGTGAGAGGACGCCCATGACCGAGCCGCTCAACACCGGGAGCCACGACCTTCCCATCACCCCGGAGCTGGCGGAGTTCATGCGTACCGGATGGGCCGACACCCGGCACACCGGCATCGCGCCGCTGCCCGTCGCGCCCTGGGCCGCCAAGCGGCGCGCCGCCCTCGCGGCCCGCTTCCCCGGCGAGCGGCTCGTCATCCCGTCCGGGACGCTCAAGGTGCGCAGCAACGACTGCGACTACCGGTTCAGGCCGCACAGCGCCTACTCGTACCTGACGGGCGCCGGCGAGCCCGACGACGTGCTGGTCGTCGAACCGTCCGGCGAGGCGCGGCTGTACCTGCGCCCGCGCTCGCCCCGCGACGAGGGCGAGGAGTTCTACCGCGACCGCCGCTACGGCGAGTTCTGGGTGGGCCGCCGCCCCGACCTCGCCGAGGCCGCCGAGCTGTACCAGATCGAGTGCGCCCACATCCGCGACCTCGACCTCGCCCGCCCCGCCCGGGTGCTGCGCGGCGTCGACCCGTCCGTGGACGCCCGCGCGCCGCGCGGCGACGGCGACGCCGAACTGGAGTCGTTCCTGTCGGAGATGCGGCTCGTCAAGGACGAGTGGGAGGTCGGCGAGCTCCAGCACGCCGTCGACGCGACCGGGCGCGGCTTCGAGGACGTCGTGCGCGCCCTGCCGCAGGCGCTCGCCCACCCGCGCGGCGAGCGGTACCTGGAGGGCGTGTTCGGCCTGCGCTCGCGCCTCGAGGGCAACGCCGTCGGCTACGAGAGCATCGTCGCCTCCGGCGCGCACGCCTGCGTCCTGCACTGGATCCGCAACGACGGCGGGCTCGACCCGGCGAACCTGCTCCTCCTCGACGCGGGAGTCGAGACCGACACCCTCTACACCGCCGACGTCACCCGCACACTCCCCCTGTCCGGCCGGTTCAGCCCGGTGCAGCGGCAGGCGTACGAACTGGTGCTCGCGGCGCAGGACGCCGCCATCGCCACCCTCAGGCCCGGCGCCCGCTTCCGCGACTTCCACCTCGCCGCCATGCGGGTCATCTGCGAGGGCCTGCACGACTGGGGCGTGCTCAAGGACTCCCCCGACACGCTGATGGAGACCGGCCTCTACCGCCGCTACACGCTCTGCAGCAGCGGCCACATGCTCGGCCTCGACGTGCACGACTGCGCCAGGTCGCGCGCCGAGGTCTACCTGGACGGCGTGCTGGAGGAGGGCCACGTCCTGACCGTGGAGCCCGGCCTGTACTTCCAGCCCGACGACCTGACGCTGCCCGAGGAACTGCGCGGCATCGGGATCCGCATCGAGGACGACCTGGTGGTGACGTCCGACGGCGCCACCCTCATGTCCTCGTCCCTCCCCCGCGACCCGGACGCCGTCGAATCCTGGATGTCCGCCCTCCTCCCCTGACCCGTCCCCGAACCGGCCGACCCCTCGGGAAGACCCGGGGGGCCAGGAAGGGGAGGGGCATGCCGACACCGTCGATCCCCAGCAGCCGGCTCGCCGTGCTCGCGGTTCAGGCTCCCGACTTCCACTGGCACGTTCCGCTACTGATCGAAGCGGCGAACGCCCTTCCCCTGGACAGAACGCACGAGCGGGTGCGTCCGGACCGGGCGGGTGGCGCGCCGGCGCGGCTCGTTTCCCTGGCCCCTTGTCCTACTGGGGGGCCGACCCAGGTATGAGGCGGATTTTCATACTCCAGTCTGATGATCTTACGAGCCGTGTCGAGTCACAATCGGGGTCCCCGACGATTGGACGCCCTGTGCGAAGACACGTCACGGTCCTCAGCCTCCTGCTCGCGCTCGCCGCGCCGCTGGCCCCGGCGGCCCCCGCCGCCGCGGCCGTCCCCGACGCCCCGGCCGGGGCGTCGAAGCCCATCTCCTGGTCCCCCTGCCCGGAGGACGCGAGCGCGGAGTGCGGCACCATCACGGTGCCGGTCGACTGGAACAACCCCGGCGGCCAGACGTTCGCGCTGGCCCTGGCGCGCCGCAAGGCCACCGACCCCGCCGCCAGGATCGGCTCGGTGGTGATCAACCCTGGTGGTCCGGGCGGCTCCGGGGTCGACGCCGTCGTCCACGACTGGCTCAGCCTCACCCCCGAGGTCAGACGCCGCTTCGACGTCGTCGGCTTCGACCCGCGCGGGGTCGGCCGCAGCAGCCCCGTCCTCTGCTCGCGCGACCTCGCCATGCGGGGCGTCGACCCCTTACAGGTGCGCAGCCAGGCCGACTTCGACGCGCTGCTCGCCGCCAACGAGCGCTACCGCCAGGACTGCAGGTCCCGTACGGGCCCGGTGTTCGACCACGTCGACACCGGCAGCGTCGTACGCGACCTCGACACCCTGCGCGCCGCGCTCGGCGACGAGAAGCTCACCTACTACGGCATCTCGTACGGCACCCTGATCGGCCAGCTGTACGCCGAGCGCTTCCCGCAGCGCGTACGCGCCCTCGCGCTCGACAGCAACATGGACCACAGCCTGGGCACCCGCGCCTTCGTCGAGACCGAGGCGTGGACGTCTCAGGACTCCTTCGACGAGTTCGTCGCCTGGTGCGAGCGGACCACCACCTGCGCGCTGCACGGCAAGGACGTCCGCGCCCTCTGGGCCGGCCTGCTGGCGCGCGCCGAGCGGGGCGAGCTGTCCCTGCCCGGAAACCCCGAGATCAAGGTCCCGCCGCTGTACGTCATCCAGCGCGCGACCCGCTGGCTGTACGACCCCGGCTTCAAGGAGCTGGCCGACCTGCTGGTGGAGCTCGACACCGGCGTGCCGTCGGCCACCCCGCTCGCCACGCCGTTCACCGTGCCGTCGTCCGCGACGGCCGAGGACGTCGTCAACGACGCCTCGCAGGTCTTCTGCCAGGACTTCCTGCTCCCGGTGCGCGACTACCGCGAGTACGCCCGGCTCATGCGCCGGTCCGAGGCGATCGCGCCCGACATGCGGATCAGCGCCGTCGGCATGCCGCTGGTGACCCGCTGCCTCGGCCAGCCCGCACCGATCCCCAACCCGCAGCACCGCCTCCGGGTCGACGGCAGCGGGCCGATCCTCATGACCAACGCCCTGCACGACCCGGCCACCGCCTACCCGTGGGCGGTCAACGCCGCGCGCCAGATCGGGCGCGAGGCGCGGTTCATCACGTACGAGGGGTGGGGCCACGGCGTCTACGGCCGCAGCGAGTGCACCACCGCCCCGATCGACGCCTACCTGATCTCCCTCACGCCACCCGCCAAGGGCACCAGGTGCGCGGCGGTGCCTCCGGCTGAGGTGTCCCAGCTGCGCACCCCCACCTTCCCCGGCCCGATCCCGGGTCTGCCCGGCTTCGTCCGCCCCGTGACGCCGTCCTTCACCCGATGACCGTACGGGCGGGGTGACAGCCCACCGAGCAGAGTGACGGCGGCACCTGGAGTGCCGCCGTCACCACCTCCCGGAACCAGAAACACTCGACGGCAGGTGCCAGCCCCATCAAAACAGGACAGACTAGGGACGCCCCACCATCAGGCGCGCAGACGGCGAGGAACGGCGGAACGGAGAACCAGCGATCGACACCTCAGCCCCCCACCCCGGCACACCCCGACCCCCGGCACCTGACAGGCGCCTCCCCGGCACCTGGGCGACCGACACCCCACCCCACCAGACATCCCCTGAGAGGCCATCCATCCAGGGGCCGTCCATCGAGGCGCCGTCCGGCCAGGGGGCGTCCACCCAGAGGGCTTCCATCCAAGGGGGGTCCACCCGGAGGGCTTCCATCCATGAGGTGTTGACCGAGGCGGTGGCCATGGGCGGGCGGCCCGACGAGGTTCGCGCGCCAGAGAGCTGGCTCACCGGCACGGAACGGGAGAGGGCGGCCAGGTTCAGGTTCGAGGCGGACCGGCAGTCGTTCACGGCCGCGCACCTCCTGGCACGGCTGTGCGCCGCCGCCGCCCTGGACGCCGACCCGGCCGCGCTGACGCTGCTCCAGCACTGCAAGGTGCACGGCCCCGGGCACGGCAGGCCGTACATCGCGGAGGCGCCCGAACTGGGCGTCAGCCTCAGCCACACCCGCGGCTACGTCTGCGCCGCGGCAGGCCCCGGCCGGGTCGGCGTCGACGCCGAGCGCGTGCCGCCTGGCCCCCTGGACGAGCGGCTGGCCGGCCACGTGCTCGCCCCCTCCGAACGCGCGCTCGTCACCGGGAACGACGAGCTGATCACGTACTGGACGCGCAAGGAGGCCCTGATCAAGCGAGGTGAGCTGACACTCGACCGGATGAACGCGCCGGCCGCGCACCTGCTGACCGGCCGCCACCTCCTGGAATGGGCGGAGAGCCCCGACATCCGGGTATCCGTGATCACCGACACACCGGCACACCGAGCCGCCTTACCCCTCCACACCGACTGACCCCGGCCGCGAGGGCCCGCAGCAGCGAACCCACCTCACAGACCGACGCCGAAGCACGCACCACGAACCGACGCCCAGCGCACACGTACGAGCCAGCGCCTCGCACGCTCACAAGCCGAGGCCCAGCATGCATGTACGAGCCAGCGCCTCGCACGCTCACAAGCCGAGGCCCAGCGCACACGTACGAGCCAGCGCCTCGCACGCTCACAAGCCGAGGCCCAGCGCACACGTACGAGCCAGCGCCTCGCACGCTCACAAGCGGGCCGTAGGCACAGGACAGAAACGGTAGGCGATGCACCGGTACCGGTAACCGTGGGGCCAGAACCGGCAGCGGAGGACGCGCCCCCTCGACGTGACCAGCCCGTACCGTAGGCACGCCCCGAGACACCGCCCAGGCGAGCGAGAGGGAGCCCCGAGAGCGGCTGCGCCTCCGTGCCGGGGGCGAGCACCACGCCGCGATTCCAGCCCGGCAACCCCCGCAGCCTCCGTCGCGTGCGACCTCTCCTCCTGACCTGTGCGGGCGGCCTCAGCACCGAGGGACACGGTGTGAGGACATGGCCTTGGCGCTACGCCCCCCAGCCCGCGACCGCCCGACACCGCGAGCGAGTCCCCCAAACGTCACCACGCCGCCAATCCAGCCCGGCAACCCCCGCGACCTTTCCCGAGTGCCACCCCTCCTCCTGACGTTGTGCCGTCGGCGTCAACACCGAGCGACCCGGCCTGAGCGCCACGACCACCGGCCCGCGACCGCCCACACCGGGCGCCGCCCCACAGGCCGACACACCCCACAGCTCGCCCCATCCCACACGGGACATAGCGGACACCGCCTCGCGGGTCACCGCGCATCGTCCCCACCGCGCCGCATGTCACTGCACATCGCGCCTCACGCCAGAGCCGAACGCGCCAGCTCGCCCGGTCCGGCACGAGGGGACGCCGCGCCAGCTCCCCCGGTCCGGCACCAGGGGACGCCGCGCCACTTCACCGGGCCTGACGTGCGGACCGACAGCGCGAGCCACGCACGCTTCGCCACGTCACACGCACGCTTCGCCGCGCCAAAGGCGCAAGCCAGCGCCCCGCACCGGGAGCCGCCCGCGCACCTCGCCGCGACAGCCTCGGGCGAGCCAGCGTTCCGGGCGGCCGAGACGTCAGCAGGTATCACGTTGAAACAGGTTTGCGTACGTCGTAAACTTACGCCGTACGCAAACGAGCTTTCCCCTAGAGGTGTGATGTGTCCACGGTCGCGTTCATCGTCCCGTTCGTCTGGCTGGGCTGGCTGGTGCTGACCGAGTGGGTCCCGATGTTCCCGCTCAACGACCTGACCCCTGGCAACCACCGTGAGCGGATCACGGCTGCTTTGATCAACTATCCGTTCCCGCTGCTCATCGCGGCCGGTGTCGCCGCGAACCAGCGGTGGTCGCTGATCGCGGCCAGCGTCCTGTGCTGCCTGATCATGGTCGGCCACGTCACCAGCTGGTGGCTGCCCTACTTCGGCGTCAGCACCGCCGCCCAGCGCGAGTCCTACCGGCGCGACTACGCCCGAACCCTGAAGATCCTTCCGGCGGAGGGCCGTGACGTCGTCATCGACGTCCAGCACATGGTGGTGGGCGTGCTGTCCGTGGTGATGCTGGGCACCACGCTCACCGCTACCCTGGCCCCATGACCCAGCCGACCCGCCGGCAGGAGGCGAGGACCGGACGCGGCGGCCGGCCGGCCCTGCTCACCCGCGAGCGCATCGTCACCGCGGCCGTCGACGTGCTGGACGCGGAAGGCCTCGACGCCCTGACCATGCGCCGTGTGGGCGCCCAGCTCGGCGTCGCCGCGATGTCGCTGTACCGGCACGTCCCGAACCGCGACGCCCTCCTGGCGGCGGTCGTCGACCACCTGTTCGCCGAGGCCGTCGCCGAACCCCTACGGGAGGACGGCTGGGCCGACGCGCTGATCCGCTTCGCCGCCGCCTACCGCGGCACGCTGCTCGCCCACCCGCACGCCGTGCCGCTGCTCGCCACCCACCCCGTGGACGTCGAGACCGGCACCGCCCTGCTGGCCGGCCTACTCGAACGGTTCGCCGCCTCCGGCATCGAGCCGCAGGACGCGCTGCTGGCCGTCCAGTCGGTCGGCGTCTACGTCCTCGGCCACGCGCTCGCCCAGGTCGGCACGCCACCCGGCACGGACGAGCCGCCCCCGCCCGCCGACACCGACACCGACACCGACACCGGCGACGCTGCCGCCGCCTTCTACGACCACTGGTTCGACACGGGCCTGCGCGCCATGGTCACCGGCTTCGAGCATCGACTCACCGGCATCTCCCAGGGCGCTTCCCGGCCGACGCCGACAACCCGCACCGCCCGCGACGCTTCCTGATCGACGCCGACAACCCGCACCAGCAGCGACACCCCCGACCGGCCCCTACAACCTGAGCCCCCGGCGGCGCCTCCCGATCAACGCTTGCGGCCTGGGCCGGCAGGGCTTCACCAGGGCGACGACCCGCACCGTCGGCCGCGCTTCCGGTCGAGACCGGCGGCGACAGCCACTGGACGCGGCGGCGACCGCTGTTCCGTCGAGGCCGACCACGGGTCGATGAAGCAGGTCGCGGCACCGCGCGGGGCTGCTGTGCCCGTCATCGGTTCGGTGTTGCCGCCGGCGGACGCGGCCAGGCCGCAGGAGTGCGGGCGGGTCACCGGCGAGATCGTACTGACGGTGCCGACCCAGGCCACAATTCCCAGAATGTTACCCTAAGTGATACATTGGCGACGATGCGCTACAGGGGGTGGCGATGAAGATCTCCTGCGTCGGCGGCGGGCCCGCCGGCCTCTACTTCTCGATCCTCATGAAACGGATGGACCCATCCCACGAGGTCACCGTGTACGAGCGGCGCCCCGCGGGCTCCACGTACGGCTGGGGCGTGACCTACTCGAACGTCCTGCTCGGGAACCTCCACAGCGCCGACCCCGAGTCGGCGCTCGCCATCCAGGGCAGTTCGGTCCGGTGGCGGCGCTGGGTACACGTACGCGACCACGACGCCATGACCGCCGAGTACGGCGACGAGGGGTTCGGGATCGAACGGCGCGCGCTCCTCCGCATCCTGGCCGACCAGGCGGTGGAGCTCGGCGTGCGTGTCCGGTACGAGCAGGAGATCGACGACGAGGGCCGGCTGGCGGGCGCCGACCTCGTCGTCGCGGGCGACGGCGTCAACAGCACCCTGCGCAGCCGCCACCCCGACCACTTCGGCACCGAGATCACGACCGGCCGGAACCTCTACCTGTGGCTCGGCACCACCAAGGTGCTCGACGCCTTCACGTTCGTCTTCAAGGAGACCCCGCACGGCTGGATCTGGTGCTACGGCTACCCGTACAGCACCGAGCGCAGCACCTGCGTGGTCGAATGCGCGCCGGACACCTGGAGGGGCCTCGGGCTCGACCGCGCGAGCGAGTCCGGCAGCCTGGCGGCCCTGGAGAGGATCTTCGCCGAGCTGCTGGACGGCCACCCGCTGATCGGGCGGGAGCGGTCAGGGAGCACCGCGCACTGGCTGAACTTCCGCACGGTGGCGAACCGCAGGTGGTGCCGCGGCAACCTCGTCCTGGTGGGGGACGCCGCGCACACGACGCACTACTCGGTCGGCTCCGGCACCAGCCTCGCCCTGGAGGACGCCGCCATCCTCGCCCACGCGCTGCGCGTGAGCCCGCGGATCGAGACGGCCCTCGCCCGCTACGAGCGGCGGGCCAGGGGGAGGATGCGGGCCGCGCAGCGCGCCGCCCGCCGCAGCGCCCAGTGGTACGAGGACTTCCCGCGCTACGCGGGTCTGCCCATGCCGCACCTGGTCAGGCTGCTCAGCATGCGGCACTCGCGGCTGCTCCCGCACGTACCGCCTGAGCTTTACTACCGCTTGGACGAGGCGGCGGACCGGACGGTGGGCCGGATCGTCCGGTCGGTGAGCAGGGCGGTGTCCAGGAACGCGCCCGCCGGCCACCAGGAGCGGACGCCCGCCCGCTGATCCACCCCGCCGCGCGGCCGACGACGCAGGCCCGCGGATACCCTAGGGGTATGTTCTACAAGAAGTCGGTCGAGGAGCGCATCGCCGACCGCGTGGCCAAGCGCAAGCCGCTCGAGGAGGGCAAGACCTTCGAGCACGGTCCGGCCAAGTTCGTGTTCGTCTCCCTGCTCGTCGCAGTAGTGATCATGCATGTCGTGGGCGTGGCGATCGTCATGGCCTACACCTGACGGCGGCGGGTCGGCGTGGGGTCGAGGAAGACCTGGACGACTCCGGGGAAGCGTTCGCGCAGCCGCCGGTCGACCTCGTCGCAGGCGAGTTCCACGCCCGCGGCGGTGGCCTCGTCCCTGAAATCGATCTTGGCGGCGACGAGGATGTCTCCCGGGCCGATCATCATGGTGAGCAGCTCGACCACGTCCTCCACCTCGGGCTGGGCCAGGAGCACCGCCCTGATGCCGGTCTCCACCTGCCGCGGGGCGGCCTGGCCGATGAGCAGCGACAGGTTCGACTGGATGAGTGTCAGGGCGACCACCAGCAGGAGCAGCCCGATGCCGACGGACGCGGCGCCGTCCCAGACGGGCGATCCGGTCACCTGCCAGCCGAGCAGTCCGGCCGCGGCGATGATCAGCCCCGCGAGCGCCGCCGCGTCCTCGAACAGCACCGCCTTCAGCGCCGTGTCGGACGTGACCCGCAGCAGCCGCACCGGCGACACGTCGTACGCCCCCGCCTCCTTCCGCAGCTGCGTCAGCGCCCGCGTCAGCGAGACGGCCTCCAGCGCGAACGACACGGCCAGCACGATGTACGAGGGCGTGAGGTTCCCGAGTCTCTCGCCCGCGCTGATCTCGTGCACGCCGTGCGTGATGGAGAACCCGGCCCCGCCGACCAGGGTGGCGATCGCGGCCATCATGGCCCAGAAGAAGCCCGCCTTGCCGTACCCGAAGGGGTGGCGTTCGTCCGGTGGTTTGCCCGCGCGGCGTACCGACACGAGGAGCAGCAGCTCGGTGACGGTGTCGGCGGCCGAGTGGGCCGCCTCCGACAGCATCGCCGCCGAGCCGCCGATCAGGCCGGCCACGAGCTTGGCCAGCGCGATGGCGAGGTTCGCGGCGCCGGCCACGAGGACCGTGGCCAGGCTCTCCCCCGACTTGTCCGCCATACCGATCACTGTACGTGCGCTAGATTGGAGATCATGAGCGCGCCTCGCTGGCTCTCGCCCGCCGAACAGCGGGCCTGGCGTACCCACCTCGCGGTGCACAAGCTGCTCATGCACCGCCTCGACCGCGAGTTGCAGGAGCACGCGCTCTCGCTCAACGACTACGAGATCCTCGTCAACCTGTCCGAGAGCCCCGGCCGCAGGATGCGCATGAGCGACCTGGCCGACGCCACCATCCAGTCGCGCAGCCGGCTGTCGCACCAGATCTCCCGCATGGAGGCCAAGGGCCTCGTCACCAGGGAGGACTGCCGCGACGACCGGCGCGGGACGTTCGCGGTGCTCACCGACGAGGGCTGGGACACGATCCAGCGGGTGGCGCCGTTCCACGTGGCGGGCGTGCGGGAGCACTTCGTCGACCGCCTGACCGACGACCAGCTCGACGCGCTCACGGCGGCGTACGAGCCGATCGTCGAGCAGCTGAAGAAGCTGCGCTGAGCTCCAGCCACCGGAGATCCGGCCGATAGACATCCAACCGATACCGGTGGTCGCGCGCGGTCGTCGCGGCCGCTCGCTACGATCCGCTCATGCTCCGAAAGCTGCTCGTCGTCGCCCTGCTCGCGCTGGCGCCGGTCCTGTCGGCCTGCTCGTCGGGCGGCGCCGACGCCCTGCCCGCGGGGCCCGACCTCATGAAGAAGGCCGCGGAGGCCATGAAGGCGGTCAAGTCGGCCGCCTTCTCCATCTCCACCGAGGGCAAGCCCAACGTGCCGCTCAAGAAGGCCGACGGCAGGCTCACGGCGGCGGGCGACGCCGACGGCACCCTCACGCTCGACGTGCTGGGCACCCTCCAGGAGGTCAGCTTCGCCCTGGTGGGCGACACGGTGCACTTCAAGGGCCCGACGGGCGGCTACCAGAAGATGACCCGGCAGCAGCTCGCGCAGTTCTACGACCCGTCCGTGATCCTGGAGCCGACGAAGGGCGTCGCGGGGCTGCTCACCGCGGCCGCCGACCCCAGGGTCGAGGGCGAGGAGGGCGGCGCGTACAAGGTGGCCACGAGCTTCCCCGGGCAGGTGGTCGGGCAGATCGTCCCGGGCGTCACGCAGGGGGTGAACGGCACCGTCTGGATCGACAGGTCCACCTCCCGCCTCACCAAGGCCAGCCTGCCGCTGCAGGGGGGCACGGTGACGGTGGAGTTCAGCGACTACGACGCCGCCGTCACGATCACGCCGCCCGCCGGATGAGCACCGCACCCCGCGATCAGCTCGCCGGGCGCGCGAGCGACCCGCGTCAGGGGCGGGCCCGCCGGGTGATCCTCGGCGCGGGCGGCGCGGTGGTGCTGCTCGCCGCGCTCGACGCGTACGTCGTGGTGACGGTCCTGATCGACATCGCCGCCGACGTGGGCATCCCGCTCAACCATCTCGAACGCGCCACCCCCGTCGTCACCGGCTTCCTGCTGGGGTACGTCGCGGCGATGCCGCTGCTCGGGCAGCTCTCCGACCGTTACGGCAGGCGTCCGCTCATCCACCTGTGCCTGGCGGCGTTCGCGGCCGGCTCGGTGCTGACGGCGCTCGCCGCCGGGGAGGCCGCCGTGGTGGCGGGGCGTACGGTGCAGGGGGTGGCGGGCGGCGCGCTGCTGCCCATCACGATGGCGCTGATCGGCGACCTGTGGGACGAGCGTGAGCGGCCGGTGGCGCTGGGCGCGGTGGGCGCGGCGCAGGAGCTCGGCAGCGCGCTCGGCCCGCTCTACGGGGGGCTGCTGGCGCTGGCCCCCGGGTTCGGCGTGCTGGGGGTGGAGCTGGGCGGCTGGCACGCGATCTTCTGGGTCAACGTGCCGCTGGCGGCCCTGGCCGCCTTCGCCGTCCACCGCGCCGTCCCGGCGGGCCCGCCCGGCACCGACGCCCGCTCCCCCGCCCTGTCGCGAACGGACATGGTGGAGGAGGCGCCCGGCCGCGGGCAGGCTGAGTCGCGGGTGGACGCGGCGGGAGAGGCGCCCGGCCGCGGGCAGGGGCGGTCGCGGGTGGACGTGGTGGGTGGGGCGTTGCTGGCGCTGGCGCTCGGGGCGCTGGTCGCCGGGCTTTACAACCCCGATCCCGCCCGGGCCGTGCTGCCGCCCTGGGGGCTGCCGCTGCTCGCGGCGGGGCTGGTGGCCGGAGCCGTCTTCGTGTGGTGGGAGATCCGTTCGCCGGTGCGCCTGCTCGACCTGTCGGGCACCCGCAAGGGGCCGCTGCTCGCCACCCTGGCGGTGAGCTTCCTGACCGGTGCGGCGCTGCTGGTGACCATGGTGTTCGTGCAGTTCACGGCGCAGACGCTGCTCGGCGCCGACGCACTGGGGGCGTCCCTGATGCTGGCCAGGTTCCTGCTCGCGCTGCCGGTGGGGGCGCTGGCGGGCGGCCTGCTGGCCCGCCGGTCCGGGCGCGGGGCCGGTGAGCGGGCGGTGGTCGTCTGCGGGATGCTGGTGGCGGCGGCCGGGTACGTGCTGATGAGCCGGTGGCCGCGCGACCTGGCCGGCGCGGGCCTGGCCGTCGACGCCGCCCTGGTGATCGCCGGGCTGGGACTCGGCCTGGTCATCGCGCCGGTCTCGGCGGCGGCGCTGAGGGTGACCCCGTCCGCGCAGCACGGCGTGGCGGCGGCCGCGGTGGTCGTGGCCAGGATGATGGGCATGCTGATCGGGCTCGCCGCCGTGTCGGCCTGGGGTTTCCACCGCTTCCAGTCGCTCACGGCGCACCTGGACACGCCGCTGCCGTTCGGCGTCGACCCCGGCGTCTACCAGCGCAGGCTGGCCGACTACACCGAGGCCGTGCAGTCGGCCCTCCATGTGGAGTACACCGAGATGTTCCTCGTGACGGCCGTCATCTGCCTGCTCGGGGCGGCCGTCGCGACGTTCACGCCGCGGACGTACGCGCCGGTCCGGACCCCCGGTGGCTCCGACGACCGCTCCTCCGGCCTCCACGCCTGAGCTGTTCTCCGGCTACGGGCCTGGCCCGGCGACAGGGGGCCAGGCGAGGCGGCCCCCACCGGTGGCCGGGCGCCCCGCGCCCCGCTCATGCCGCTCGCCTTCAGGCAGGCCGCACCGGTCAGGCGTCGAAGCGGCGGCGGGAGTCCTCGATGTCTCCGAGGTAGCGGTGGGTCCAGTCGCACATGGCGTCAACCGTCGCCCGCAGGCCCCGGCCCGGCTCGGTGAGGGTGTACTCGACCCGCGGCGGCACGGTGGGGTGCACGGTCCGCTCGACCAGGCCGTTGCGTTCCAGCATGCGCAGGTTCTGGGTGAGCATCTTGTGGCTGATGCCCTCGATCTCGCCCCGCAGCTCGCTGAAGCGCAGGGTGCCGTCCCCCAGGGCCTCGATGATCAGGAGGGCCCACTTGTTGGCGACGTCCGAGAAGATCTCGCGGGCGAGCGAGTCGGCGCGGGTCAGGTCGGCGTCCTGGGGCGAGCCCGTGAACTGTTTGGTCACCATGAGGTTCCTCGGTCACTGAAAAGTGCGTTCTTCCATGTCATCGCACACTCTCCTACAGTTTCCAAGTAACCACAAGAGAGCAAACAGCCCTCATGGACAAGGAGATATGCGCATGGCCATCACGCTGGTGAACCCCCCTGGATTGCCGCAGATCGACGCCTACCGGCAGGTGTCGATCGCGACCGGGTCGAAGCTCGTCTTCATCGCGGGGCAGGTCGCCTGGGACGCCGACGGGGTCACGGTCGGCGTCGGCGACCTCGCGGCCCAGGTCGAGCAGTGCTACCTCAACGTCGGCACCGCCCTGGCCGGGGTCGGGGCGTCCTTCGACGACGTGGCGAAACTGACCATCCACGTCGTCGGCTGGACTCCCGACAAGATGCCCCAGCTCATGGAGGGCATCTCGCGGGCGGCCGCGAAGCTGGGCGTCACGCCGGTGCCGCCGGGCACGCTGCTGGGCGTCGCGGCGCTGGACGTTCCCGAGCACCTGGTCGAGGTCGAGGCCACGGCGATCATCGACTGAACGCGCGCGCTCCGCGTTGGCCGGCGCATCGCTGCCCGACCCTGGCGCGGCCGGGGTCAGGCGCCGGCCCCCGGGGGCAGAGCTGTTCGAGCCGGCGCCGGAGTACCCGAAGAAGGATTCGCCGAGATCCGGCAGCGCGGCGCCGGGGCCGAGGCGCGCCGAGAGGGCGGCCGGGAGGTTCGATCGGGCGATACAGGCGGGTCCAGGTGGCGCACCCTCCATCTCCCGCGGCTTGTTGGGCCGGCACCGGCGGGGCGGCGAGGTGCGCGGCCTGCCTCGGCGGCGCCTTCCGGGGGTTCGCCGATGCCGTCGAGCGCGAGCTGGAGGTGGCGCCGCCGGTCCGCGGCGCCGACGGCTTGAAGGACATGGTGGAGATGATGCCGCCGGCCACCGTGGTGAACTCGGCGACGGTGAGGCCGGCGCGCACCCGGCCGGCCTCGACGGCGGGGGTGGATGATCCCCCTGAAGGGCGCGACAGCACGGCCCACGATCCGCATGACCGCCGCGACAGCACGGTCCATGATGCGCCCGAAGGCCGGGACGGCGCCGTCCATGATGCGCCTGAAGGCCGGGACGGCGCGGTCCATGATGCGAGACGCCCGCGACGGCGCCGTCCGCGATGCCCATGGGGGTCGCCACGGCGTGGTCGATGATGCCGGTGCGGGCCTCGGCGAACTGGGCGTTCTGCTGCTGGATGTGCTCCCGTTCCAGGTCGTCCGGTCTCGGTCGTCGCTCCCAGGCCTTCAGCGCCGCTTGACAACCGGAATCTTAGTTCCGTAACGTGCGCGAGGCCAACAGGAATTGGAGTTCCGGTTCCGGAAATGAGGTCTTGTGATCGTCATCACCACTCCCACCGGCCAGATCGGCAGCCAGGTCCTCGCGAACGTCCTCACCTCAGGGGAACCGATCCGGGTGATAGCGCGGGAGCCGTCGCGCCTTCCCCCTCAGGTACGCGAGCGCGTCGAGATCGTACGGGGATCGACCGACGACGTCGGCGTCGTCAACGACGCCCTGACCGGCGCTGACACCGTGTTCTGGCTCGTGCCTCCGAACCCGCGCGCCCGCAGCATCCCGGGCCACACCCTGGACTTCGTCCGCCCGCTGTGCGAGGCGATCACCAGCCAGGGCGTCAAGCGCGTGATCGGTGTCTCCAGCCTGGGGCGCGGGACGGCCAGGAACGCCGGGCAGATCTCCGCGATCTTCGCCATGGACGATCTGGTCGAGAGCACCGGTGTGAGCTACCGCTCGCTGTGCCCGCCGGGGTTCATGGAGAACCTGCTCCAGCAGGTCGAGCCGATCAGGAGCCAGGGCGTCTTCTTCTCGCCGGTGTCCGGGGATCACAAGGTCCCCGTCTGCTCCACGCGTGACATCGCCGCGATCGCGGCCGAGCTGCTGCTCGACGACTCCTGGAGCGGACAGGACAGCGTGCCGATCCACGGCCCCGAGGACCTGTCCCACCACGACATGGCCGAGATCATGTCGCAGGTGCTGGGGCGACCCGTCCGCTTCCAGCAGGTTCCCGGCGATGCCTACGTGGCCACCCTGACGCGGCACGGCATGACCGAGGCCTGGGCGCGGGGAATCGTGGACATGGCGGCCGCGGTCGAACGGGGCGCCTACGACGCCGAGCCGCGCAGCCCGCGGTCCACCACGCCCACCGGCTTCCGGCAGTGGTGCGAGGAGGTGCTCAAACCCGCTGTCCTCGCCTGAGCGCCACCGCGTCGTCCCAGGCGGACCCGCGAAGGACCCGCGGAGAACCCGCGAAGGACCCGCGAAGGACCCGCGAAGGACCCGCGAAGGACCCGCGGGGGACGCACGCGCGAGGGACGCCGCCCCCGCGCGTGCGCCCGGAGGTCAGGGTGAGAGGCGGTGCAGGTCCCTCGGGAACGCCGTCGTCTGGCGGATGTTGGCGGCCCCGGTGAGGCGGGCCGTCCAGCGTTCCAGGCCGAGCGCGAACCCGCCGTGCGGCGGCATCCCGTAGCGGAACGCCTGCAGGTAGCCCTCGTACGGCTCCAGCGACTCCCCGCGCTCGGCGAGGGCCCGCACGTAGTCGTCGTACCGGTGGAGCCGCTGCCCGCCCGTCACCAGTTCGAGGCCGCGGAACAGCAGGTCGAAACCGTTGGTGTAGCCGGGCCTGTCGGGGTCGGGGTGGGTGTAGAAGGGCCGTTTGGCCATCGGGTAGCCGGTGACGAACAGGAACTCGGAGCCGTGTTCGCGCAGCGCCCACTCCGACAGCCACCGTTCCTGGGCGGGCGAGAGGTCGGGCTCCGACTCACCGGTCAGCCGCTGCGCCTCGCTGAAGTGCACGGCCGGGATCTCGGCGGGCACCTCGGGCAGGGCTGCGCCGAGCAGTTCCACGGCGTGGGAGGCGCGGGCGCGTACCGACTCCAGCATGCCGGCGACGGCCTCGCGCAGCACCGCCATGACGTCGCGGTGGTCGCGGACGAAGCCGAGTTCGGCGTCGAGGCTGGTGTACTGGGCGAGGTGGCGGACGGTGTCGTGGGGTTCGGCCCGGAAGACCGGCCCCACCTCGTACACCCGCTCGAACACGCCGACCATCGCCTGCTTGTAGAACTGGGGCGACTGGGCGAGGTAGGCGGGCCGGCCGAAGTAGTCGATGCCGAACACGTTCGCGCCGGACTCGGTGGCCGAGGCGACGATCTTCGGCGTGTGGATCTCGGTGAAGCCGAGCCGGTCGAGCGCCTGGCGGAACCCGGCGACGCTCGCCGCGGAGATCTCCAGCGGCGCCCGCAGGCGCGGATGGCGCAGTGTCACCGGCGCGTGGTCGAGCACGGTCGGGAGCGACGCGGTGACCACGGGACGGTACAGGTCGAACGGGGGCGCCTCGGCGGGCGCGGACACGACCTCGATCTCGGGCCGGACCAGCTCGACGCCGCCGGGGGCGCGCGAGTTGACCTCGACGGTGCCGGTGACCTCGACGACGCTCTCCTCGGTGGGCAGGTCGGGCAGGTCGGTGACGGCCTGGGCCAGCCCGGAGCGGTCGCGGACGACGAGGAAGGAGACGGACTTCAGGTGTCGCCGGCGGTGCACCCAGCCGGCGATCGTCACTCGTTGGCCGGCGTGCTGCGCGAGCTCCGCCGACAGGACACGAGAGATCATTACAGCTCCTCAAGGAAGTGCATGACCCCTTGGGAGTGCGGGGGAGAAGGGAGCTCCCGGTGCCACCGCACTTTCACCGCCCGCGAGGGGCGGCCTCGATGACCCGATGACGGGGGTCGGACCGGCGGGGCATTTCCTCCCCGCACTCGGGAGTGTCTTCACCAGCGGGACACGGGGCCGCCTTCGCAGCTTCCGGCGGCTCTCTGGGCCCGTGCGGCCCGCTGGCTACTCGTCTCCGTCAACGTTTGCGTCAGATCCTAACTCCTGACGCGGGTCACTTGTCCTTCTTGGGGCGCTTCTCGCGGATCTTCATGGTGACCTCGATCGGGGACCCGGCGAAGCCGAACTCCTCGCGGATGCGCCGTTCGATGAAGCGCCGGTACGTCTCCTCCAGCCACCCGGACGTGAACAGCACGAACTTGGGCGGCTCGACGGACGCCTGCGTGGCGAACAGGATCTTCGGCTGCTTGCCGCCGCGGACGGGAGGCGGCGTCTGCTGGACGAGCTCGGTCAGGAACGCGTTGAGCCTGGCCGTGGGCACCCGCGTGGACCACGAGTCGAGCGCCTTCTCCAGCGCCGGGACGAGCCGGTCGACGTGCCGCCCGGTCATGGCGGAGATGTTGACCCGCAGCGCCCACGGGGTGCGGACGAGCTGCCGGTCGATCTCCTTCTCCAGGTAGTAGCGGCGGTCCTCGTCGACGAGGTCCCACTTGTTGAAGGCCACCACCATCGCCCGCCCGGACTCGATGACCAGGCCGATGATGCGGAGGTCCTGCTCGGTGAGCGGCTCGCTGGCGTCGATGAGGACGATCGCCACCTCGCACCGTTCGAGCGCGGCCCTGGTGCGCATGGCGGCGTAGAAGTCGGCGCCCTGCAGCTCGCGGTCGCGCCGCCGGATGCCGGCGGTGTCGACGAAGCGCCAGGTGCGCCCGCCCAGCTCGATCAGCTCGTCGACGGGGTCGCGGGTGGTGCCGGCCATGGGGTCGACGAGCACCCGCTCCTCCCCCGCGAGCTTGTTGAGCAGGGAGGACTTGCCGACGTTCGGCTTGCCGAGCAGCGCGACCCTGGCGGGCCCGCGCACGGTGCCGAACGTCTGGGCGGGCGTCTCGGGCAGCGCGTCGAGGACGACGTCGAGCAGGTCGCCGCTGGCGCGGCCGTGCAGGGCGGAGACGGGGTACGGCTCGCCGAGGCCGAGCGACCACAGCGCCGCGGCCTCCAGTTCGAGCTGCTGGTTGTCGACCTTGTTGGCGGCCAGGATGACGGGCTTGCCGGACTGGCGCAGCACGGAGCCGACGATCTCGTCGGCGTCGGTGGCGCCCACGGTGGCGTCGACGACGAACACGATGACGTCGGCCAGCTCGACGGCGACCTGCGCCTGCTCGGCGATGCGCAGGCCCATGCCGGTGGCGTCGGGGTCCCAGCCGCCGGTGTCGACGACGGTGAAGCGCCGCCCGCGCCAGTTGCCGTCGTACGTCACGCGGTCGCGGGTGACGCCGGGCACGTCTTCGACGACCGCCTCGCGGCGGCCGATGATGCGGTTGACCAGGGTGGACTTGCCGACGTTCGGGCGGCCCACGATGGCCACGACGGGCAGCGGGGTGCTGTCGTCGTGTTCGGTGATCTCAAGGTCGTCGAGCTCGGCCTCGACCCAATCCCCCGTTGACACGATATTTCGTCCTTAATGAGTACCGCACCGGTCAGGTGCGCTCCTTGACCAGTCTCAGCACCTCGGCGATGACCTCGTCGAGGGTCAGCTCCGTGGTGTCGAGCTCGACGGCGCCAGCCGCCATCGAGAGTGGATCGGTCGTGCGTGTTGAGTCCAGGGTGTCACGCCTGGCCATGTCGGCCTGCTGCGCCTCCACCGTGGAGCCCGTGACCTCGGCGCTGCGCCGCCTGGCGCGCGCCTCGGCGCTCGCCGTCAGGTAGACCTTGACGCCGGCGTCGGGGCAGACGACCGTGCCGATGTCACGGCCCTCGACCACGATGTCGCCGTCGCCGACGATCTCCCGCTGGAGCGCGACGAGCCGCCGCCGCACCTCGGGCACGGCGGCGACCGCGGAGACGGCGCCGGTGACGTCGGCCTGCCTGATGGGCCCCGCGACGTCGACGCCGTCGACGTGGATGGCGGGGGCATCGGGGTCGGTGCCGGACACGAGGGCCGGCTCGCCGCAGCGGGCCGCGACGGCGGCGGCGTCGGCGACGTCGACCCCCTGCCGCAGCATCCACCAGGTCATCGCGCGGTACATGGCCCCGGTGTCGAGGTAACGCAGGCCCAGCGCGCGGGCGACCCCGCGCGAGACGCTCGACTTGCCCGACCCCGAAGGGCCGTCCATGGCGACGACCAGACCGGCCACGGCCTCTCCCTCTTCACGTTGACGTCCAACCTGAAGAGGCTACCGCGTCGGGAGCATTCGTTCAGTCGGCGATCCAGCTCCCGTGGAAGCCGAGCGGCACCCTGGCCGGCAGGTGCACGACGGCCACGGGGTCGCCGGTGAAGTCCTGCGCCGACAGGATCACCAGGTCGGCCGCGCCCCTGTCGGGGTTGTTGACGAAGGACATCACGTACCCGTCGTCCTCGGCCTCGCCCGCGTCCACGAACACCGGCTCACCGACGTACGCGCCCCGGCCGAACACCCGCGCCTCGCCCGTGCCGCGCTCCAGGTCGTGCTTGATGAGCGTGTTGTCGAAGGCGTCGTCCGGCAGCGCCTCCATCTCCTGCTCCTCGGGGAAGACGTCCTTGAGGTCGGTCGTGGTGACGGTGTAGCCGTAGCGGTACGGGCGGCCGGTGAGCCGCTCGTCCATGCGCGGGAACTCCTGCGGCCGGTCGTCCAGCCGCGTCTCGGTGACGGTGCCGGCGCGCGGGTCGATCCGCCAGCGGTCGAGCGTGGGCGAGCCGCCCAGGTCGAGCCGGGCGTCCACGAACCGCCTCGGGTAGCGGACCACGTCCACCACCACCTGGTCGCCGTCGTCGTAGGCGTTGAGGGTGTGGAAGACCCAGCACTGCGGGACCTCCACCCACCGCACGTCGCCCGTCTCGCGCGAGAGCAGCCCGACGCGCGCGCCGTGGTCCTCGTTCCACGCGTACGGCAGCTTCACGCCCCGCTCGGCGTGGGCCATGCTGAACGTCACCGGCAGGTCGTAGATCACGACGTACCGTTCGGTGAGCGCGAAGTCGTGCAGCATGGGCGCGTCGGCGACGGGGATGTTCCTGACCTGCGTCACCGTGCCCTTCCGGTCGAGCACGAGGTGCTGGTGGTGGTCCCAGCCGAAGAAGTAGGCCAGGGCGTGCAGTTCGCCGGTGCCCGGGTCGAGGTGGGTGTGCGCGGCGAACCCGCCCGGCAGGCCGCCGCCGAAGTCGCTGGGGCCGATCGTGTCGAGCTCGTAGCTCAGCTCGTACGGCAGCGCCCCCGCCTCCACGCAGGCGAACGTGCGGCCGGCCAGGCCGATGACGTGGGTGTTGGCGGCGAAGTCCATGCCGGCGTGCACGGGCCCCGGCCTCGGCTCCTCCCCGAGCCGCCGCGCGACCTCGGCGCTGCGCACCCACCGGTTGCGGTACCACTCGGCGCGGCCGTCGCGCAGGCGCACGCCGTGCACCATGCCCTCGCCGATGAACAGGTGGGAGGCGCTGGGGTCGTCGAGGCTGAGCGGGTTGGGGCCGTTGCGCAGGTAGCGGCCGTTCAGCTCGGCGGGGATGCGGCCGGTCACCTCCAGGTCGAAGGCGGTCACCTCCTCGGTCACCGGGGCGAACCCGCCCTTGAAGGGCGTGCGGGCGGAGGGCTGGGTGGTCATGGCGTGATCCTCTCGTCGGAGGCCAGGAAGGGGGTGAGCACCGAGGTGTGCAGCAGGCGGAACCTCCGTGCCGCCCCGGCGTCGTCGAAGAAGCCCGAGAGCTCCAGGCTGACCGCGCCGTGCATGGCCATCCACAGCACGTCGGCGATCTCGGCGGCGGTGCCGCCCCGCAGCACGCCCGCCTCCAGGCAGGCCTCCACGCCGCGGACCAGCATCTCGAAGGTCCTCTTGGCCGTGGTCGCGGCGGCGGCGCTTGGGCGGTACCCGGGGATGGCGCGCTGGAACATGAGCCGGTAGTAGTCGGGCTCGGCCAGCGCGTACGCGCGGTAGGCCTCGGCTCCGGCCTGGAGCCGGGCGAGCGGGTCGTCGGAGCCGCCGTCGCCGGCGTCGCCCAGCCAGCGCTCGAACCTGGCGAACCCCTCGGTCCACAGCGCGTCGAGGAGGCCGTCCTTGCCGCCGAAGAGGGTGTAGATGACCTTCGTCGAGCAGCCGACCTCGGCGGCGATGCGCCGCACCGTCAGCGCCACCGGGCCTTCCGAGACGAGCAGCCGCTTGGCGGCGTCGAGCACGGCCGTCCTGACAGCGTCCTGCCCCTCCCGCTGGGCCTGGAGGTACGCGGAGAGTTCCATCGTTCGGGTAACACCGTTTCTTGGCGGTAACACTGTTACCGCCTTTGTACGCCTCGCCGTACATCGCGTCAAGCCTGCACATACGGGTAGAGGGCGGACGTGGTGGAACGCGTGACGGTGGTCGTGGCCACCAGGAACCGGCTGCGGGCGCTGGCGAGGTCGCTGCCCCTGCACCCGCGCCCGGTGATCCTCGTGGACAACGGCTCCACCGACGGCACCCCGGGCTTCGTCCGTCGCCACTTCCCCGACGTGCACCTCGTCGAGGCGGGCGCCAACCTCGGCGCACCCGCCCGCAACCTCGGCGCGCGCCTGGCCAGGACGCCGTACGTCGCCTTCGCCGACGACGACTCCTGGTGGGCGCCCGGCGCGCTCGACCTGGCCGCCGACGTGTTCGACGCCCACCCGCGGCTGGCCCTGCTGGGCGCCCGCGTCCTCGTCGGCCCCGAGGAACGGCTCGACCCGGTCTCGCAGGAGATGGCCCGCTCGCCGCTCGGCGTCGAGGACGACCTGCCCGGCCCCGGCGTCCTCGGCTTCCTCGCCTGCGGCGCGGTCGTGCGCAGGGACGCCTTCCTGCGGGCGGGCGGCTTCGACGACGTGCTGTTCTTCTTCGGCGAGGAGGAACGCCTCGCCCTCGACCTGGCCGCGGCCGGCTGGGGGCTGTCCTACGTGGACGGCGTCGTGGCGCACCACCACCCGTCGCCGTCGTCACGCGACCCGGAGGCCAGACGGGCGCTGGCCGTCCGCAACGCGCTGCTGACGGCCGTGCTGCGGCGTCCGTGGAGCGTGGTGGCCAGGCGGGCGGTGGCGGCCCTCGGCGGCGGGCGGGCGGGCCTGCGCGGGCTGCGCGACGCCGCGCCCAGGCTGCGTCCGGCGCTGGCCGCGCGCCGCCCGCTGCCGCCCGCCGTGGAGCGGGCCAGGGACCTGCTGGACCGGCCCGCCCGTTACCCCGCCGGCCCCCGGGTACCAGGCGTCCTATGAGCAACGCACCGAACCCGATCCAGCTGCAGAAACACCTGTCCGGCGTCGACTACCCGGCCGGCAAGGACGACCTCGTCAGAGCCGCCCGCGAGCACGGCGCGGGCGACGACATCGTCAAGGCCCTGGAAGCCATGCCCGACCGCCAGTACGACGGCCCGAACGCCGTCAGCGAGGCGGTCACCGAACGCTGAACACCGACGCGCGGCGCGCCGACGCCCAGGACGGCCGCGCCGCGCCCCCACCGCCCGCGCACCGCCGCCAGCGCTTCCATAAGTAGATGATCGATATATATTGATCA
The DNA here is from genome assembly GCF_900109355.1 of Nonomuraea pusilla. Taxonomy (GTDB): domain Bacteria; phylum Actinomycetota; class Actinomycetes; order Streptosporangiales; family Streptosporangiaceae; genus Nonomuraea; species Nonomuraea pusilla. The sequence goes on along the minus strand of NZ_FOBF01000004.1, from coordinate 494,084 downwards.
CATGAGACAGATGCAGGAGCCGACCTTCCTGATCCTGACCGCGCTGGCTGCCGGTCCACAGCACGGATACGGCGTCATCACCGACGTCGAGCGCATCTCGGACGGACAGGTCCGCCTGCGCGCCGGCACCTTGTACGCCGCTTTCGACCGGCTCCAGGGAGAGGGCCTGATCGCCGAGGACCGGGAGGAGATCGTCGACGGCCGGGTGCGCCGCTACTACCGGCTGACCGGCGACGGCGCTGCGAGACTGGCGGCGGAGGCCGAGCGGATGCGCAGGCACGCCAAGGCGGCCACCGCACGCCTGCGCGTGATCGGCTCCGGAGGAACGGCGTGAGCCCGCTCGAAGACCGCTACCGGCGGCTCCTGGCCTGCTATCCCCGCGACCACCGGGCGCGGCACGAGGCGGAGATGATGGGAGTGCTGCAGGCGGGAGCACGGCCAGGACAGACCCGCCCGGACCTGGCCGACGTGGCCGACCTGCTGTGGGGTGCGGCGCGGGTGCACGCCCGGCGGGCCTTCGGCGCGGTCTCCGCGGGCGCCTGGCGCGACGGGCTGGCCGTCGCCGTGGCGCTGTGGCCGTTCCTGATGCTGGTCTCCGAGGTGGCGACCGTGCCGCTGCGGGTCGCCGAATCCCTGCGCTGGGGCACGGCCTTCCTGGAGCGACCGCACTCGATCCGCCTTCTGACCGAGCCGGCCCTTGTCGCGGCCCTGCCCGCACTGGCCGTGCTGTTCGGCCGCCGGTGGATCGCCGTGCTCGCCGTGGTCGCGTTCGCGTTGCACAAGATCGAGCGCCCGGGCCCTGTACTGGATCTGGACAGCCTGTTCTCTCCGAACTACGGAGCCCTCCTGCTGGCCGAGGTGATGGCGCTGGTCATCGCCTTCATGCCGGTGGCCTGCCGCGTGGTCAGGCTGATCCCCCGGGGCGCCTTCCTGCTGTGGGGGCCGCTCGCCCTGGCGGGGCTCGTCGCCAGCAAGGCCATCGTGCGCGCGCGCTGGGTGGACGCGATCGCCGACCACGTCCTCACGAGCTGGAAGCCGGTGCCGTGGCTGATCGTGGTCGCGCTGGCGGCCGGGTACGCGTGCCGCTCCGCAGTGGGCCGGCGGGCGGCGCTGCTGCTGTTCCTGCCCGCGGCGGCCCTGGGCGACCTGGGGGACCTGCCGTCGGTGCCCACCTCCACGGCCCTCGCCCAGTGCGGGTGCGCGGCCCTGGCCTTCACCGCCGCGGCCGTCTTGACCCTGCGGCGGAGCGGTCAGAGCCGAGCCCCGGCTTCTTGAGAGACGAGCACCCCGCCGCGGGCGCCGCGCTCTCCTGGCGGGAAACGCGGCCGAGGGACGTCAGGGCACCTTCCAGCCGCGTTCGAGCAGGGCCTGGGTGAGGGGGGCCGCGGCGTCGGGCTGCACCGACAGCTCGGCGACGCCCAGCGGCAGCCCGGGGGCGTGCTCCAGCCGGACGTCCTCGACGTTGACGCCGACCTCGTCGCACACCTGGAACAGGCGGGCGAGCTGGCCGGGACGGTCGCCGATGACGACCTGCACCACGACGTACGCGGGAGCGGGGCCGCCGTGCTTGCCCGGGATGCGGCCGTGCCCGGCCACGCCCCGCTTGAGCAGCTGGGTCAGGTCCTCGGCGGCGGTGCCGTCGCCGACCGCGAGGGCGCGCAGCGCCGACGCGGCCTCGGCGAGGTCACGGGCCACCGCCTCCAGCACCTCGGCCACGGGGGCGGCGTTGCCCGACAGGATGCCCAGCCACAGGCCCGGGTCGCCGCCCGCGATCCTGGTGACGTCGCGCACGCCCTGCCCGGCCAGGCCGAGCGCGACGTCCGTGGCGTCGGCCAGGCGCGCGGCCACCGCCGACGCGGTGACGTGCGGCGCGTGCGAGACGACGGCCACGGCGCGGTCGTGCTCGTCGGCGCCCACCTCCACCGGGTTGGCGCCGCACAGCTCGACCAGCCGCAGCACGGCCGCCTTCGCCTCGGGGGCCGACTCGGGGGTGGGGCACAGCGCCCACGGGCGGCCGAGGAACAGGTCGCCCCTGGCCGCGCCGGGCCCCGACTTCTCCCGCCCGGCGAGCGGGTGCGAGGCCACGTACGCGGCCATGTCGCAGCCCGTCGCGGCGGCCCGCTCGATCGGCTCGGCCTTGACGCTGGCCACGTCGGTGTAGAACGCCGCCGCGCCGAGCGCCTGCAGCCGCCGCAGCTCGTCCGCCACGTACGCGGGCGGCACCGCGATGACGGCCAGGTCGGCCCGCTCGCGCTCCGGCTCCCACTCCGTGCCCGCGCCCAGCTCCCTGGCCAGGCGGACCGCCGCCGGGTCGCGGTCGGCGAGCAGCACGCGCACGCCGCGCTGGCTCAGCGCCAGCGCCACGGAGGTGCCGATGAGACCGGTGCCGACGACCAGCACGGTGCGGAGTTCGGAGGCCATCTCGTTGTCCTGAAATATCCGGCTGTTATGGGTGTGTGGCGGTGCTCGTGGTGCTGGTTTCTCTGGTGGCGGTGCTCACTGAGCGATGTCCTGCCGCAGCGCCACCGCGCCGCGCAGGTACACGTGCTGGATCTCCGACCGGGGACGGTCGGTCTCGACGTGGGCCATGAGGCGTACCACGCGGGGCAGCGCGCCCGGCACGTCGATCTCGGTGCAGCAGATCAGCGGCACCTCGTGGAACCCCAGCTTACGCGCCGCGAGGGCGGGGAACTCGGCCGTCAGGTCGGGCGTGGCGGTGAACAGCACGCTGATCACGTCGTCGGTGGTCAGCTGGTTGCGCTCCATGATGGCGGTGACCAGCTCGGTCGTCCCCTCGATGATCGCGCCGCGGCTGTCGGCGTCCACCTGGATCGCCCCACGGATCGCCCGCACCATGTGGTTCGTCCCCTCCTGTAAGCGGGAGAGCCCGTGCGGGTTGCGCACGGGCTCCTGCGTTCCGGACAGATTACAGCTTTACCGCCGCATACAGGTCACCGACCTCTTTCAGGGTCAGCGCCCGGACGGTGCCCGGCTTCGTACGGCCCAGCTTGACCGGACCGAACTCGATCCTGGCCAGGTCGATCACGCGGTGCCCGGCCTCCTCCAGCATGCGCCTGACGACGTGCTTGCGGCCCTCGTGCAGGACGACCTCGACCAGCGCCTGCTGGGCGTGCTCCTGCACGATGGCGAAGCTGTCGGCCCTGGCGATGCCGTCCTCCAGCTCGATGCCCTGCTTGAGCCTGCGGCCCAGGTCGCGCGGGATCGGCCCCGGCACCTTCGCCCAGTACTTCTTCTGCACGCCGTAGCTCGGGTGGGTCAGCCGGTTGGCCAGCTCGCCGTCGTTGGTGAGCAGCAGCAGGCCCTCGGTCTCGGTGTCGAGCCTGCCCACGTGGAACAGCCGCGGCGCGAGCTCCTGCACGTAGTCGGCCAGGCACGGGCGGCCCTGCGGGTCGTCCATGGTGGAGACGACGCCGATGGGCTTGTTCAGCGCGTAGTACACCAGGTCGGGCGCGGTGGGGATGCGCTTGCCATCGACGTGGATGATCTGCGTGGCCGGGTCGACCTTCGCGCCGAAGCGCCGCACGACCTGGCCGTTCACGGTGACGCGGCCGTCGCCGATCATCTCCTCGCAGGCGCGGCGGCTGGCCACGCCCGCCTGGGCGAGCACCTTCTGCAGGCGCACGCCGCCCGGCACCTCAGTGGTGTCACGCTCGTCGGTGTAGCCCTCGGGGTAGAAGTCGCGGTCGCGGACCGGCTGGCGCGCCGTCTTGAACCGGTTGGCCGGCTGCCGCTCGGCGGGGCGGCGCGCGGAGTCGCCGATCGTCTGGAACCCGTCACGCCTCGGGGCGCCGTCCCTCCTGGAGGCGCGCGGTCCGCGGGCGTCGTCGTCGCCGCGTCCGTACCTGCTGCGGGAGGACGCGGCCGTCGGGGCGGCCTGGCCGCGCCCGCCCTGCTCGGGACGCCCGCCGCGGCCGGCGCGCAGGGCGCCGCGCTCCTGCCCCCCGCCCTCGCGGGACGGCCGCTCGAAACGCCCGGACCGATCGTCGCGGCCGGGACGCTCGGAACGGTCGTCGCGGTTGAAACGCTCGGAACGGTCGTCGCGGCCGGAACGGTCGTCCCTGCGGAACCGGTCGGAGCGGTCGTCCCTGCCGCGGCGGTCGTCCCTGCCCGGGCGGTCGAAGCGCCCGGGGCGGTCGTAGCCGCCGTCGCCGCTGGGAGAGCGCTCGGGACGGTAGCCGTCGCCCCTGCCGCCACCTGCGCGGTCGCGGTCGTAGCCGCGCTCCTGGACCCGGCCCTGGACGCGGTCCTCGCGGCCCGGAGAGCGGCCGTACCTGGCGCGGGAGCCGCTGCGGTCGGCCCGCAGCGCGTCGCGCGCGTCGTCACGGGCGGCGAACCGGGAGCCGCCCCGCTCGCCCGCGCGGGAACCGGTCCTGGAGTCGGCCCGGAACGAGTCGGAACGGAAGGAGTCGGAACGGACGTCGTCGCGGGAGCCACGGGAGTCGCGGAAGCCGCCGCGCGAGTCGCGGGAGTCGCGGGAGTCGCGGGGGCCGGAGCCCCGGAAGTCCCGCGAGTCGCGGCTGCGGGAGTCGCGGAAGCCGCCGGAGTCGCGGGAGTCGCGGGAATCGTCGCGGCGGGGGCCGCCACGGGAGTCGTCGCGGCGGGGGCCGCCGCGGGAGTCGTCACGGAAGGCGTCGCCGCGGGAACCCCCGCGCGCGTCGCCCGAGCGGAAGGCGGGACGCCCGCCGCGGCCGGAGCCGCCGGCTCGTCCACGACCGCGTCCATCACCGGACGGGGTGCTGCGCCTGTTGATCACTTTGCTGTCTCCTCGAGGTTCTCCACGTCGTCGGGGAGGAAGGGCGCGAGCTCGGGGAGCTCGCTCAGGTCCCGTAGTCCCAGACGTTCAAGGAAGTATGAGCTTGTCCGGTAGAGCACCGCTTGGCTCTCCGGGTCGGTGCCGGCCTCTTCGACCAGGCCCCTGGCGACGAGCGTCCGCATGACGCCGTCGCTGTTGACGCCGCGGATCGCGGCGACGCGGGCGCGGCTCACCGGTTGCCGGTAGGCCACGACCGCGAGTGTTTCCAGCGCGGCCTGGGTGAGCCGCGTCTGCTGGCCGTCGCGTACGAACCGCTCGACCAGCGGGGCGCAGTCGGCCCGCGTGTAGAACCGCCAGCCGCCCGCGACGTCCCGCAAGTCAAAACCCCGCCCGGAGGCCGTGTATTCCGCCGAGAGCCGCCGCAGCGCCGCCGCGACCTCCTGGGTGGGGCGTTCCAGCACCTGGGCCAGGGTGATCTCGGCGACGGGCTCGTCGACGACCAGCAGGATCGCCTCCAGCGCGGCCTCCAGCGAGGGCCCCCGCCCGGCGGTCTCCTCCTCCACCGTGTCCCCGGCCTCCTCCCGCGCAGGGGGAAGGGAGGTCACAGCCTCGCGCTCCTCCCGCGCAGGGGGCCGTGCGGGGGGCACGGCGGCCGCGGGCTCCTCGCGGACGGAGGCCGCGGAAGCGTCCGCCTCGGGCCCCTCCCGCACCGGAGCCACGGGAGCCCCGGCGTCGGGCTCCTCCCGCACCGGAGCCACAGGAGCCCCGGCGTCGGGCTCCTCCTGCGCCGACGCCACGGGGGCCGGGGGCTCGGGCTCCTCCTGCGCCGACGCCTCGGACTGCTCGGGCCGCTCCCCCGCCGGGGTCCCCGGGCCGGCGAGCGACCCCGGCAGGGTCATCCACGCGGGCAGCGGCGGCGTACGGGAGGTGGGGTCATGCGTCATCGGTAGGTCTCTCCGCGGATTCCTCGTAGTCGTCGCCCACGGCGACGTCGCCGTCGTCGGAGCCCGTCCAGGTCACGTGCAGGTCGCCGAGCGGTTCGACCTGCTCGAACGTCACCGCCGACTCCCTGAACAGCTCCAGCACCGCCAGGAAGCGCGCGATCACCTCGAACGTGCCCTGGCAGTCGGCCACCAGCGTGCGGAACGTGGCCTTGCGCAGCCGCCGCAGGTGCCGGACGAGGATCGCGGCCTGCTCCCTGACGCTGGCCAGCGGCTGGTAGACGTGGCCGAGGCTGACGGTGGGCGGGGCCTTCGGGGTGAACGCCCTGGCTGCGATCTTGGCGAGCTGCTCGGGCCCGATGCCGAGGATCAGCTCGGGCAGCAGGTTCGCGAACTGCGGCTCCATCGGCACCGTACGGGGGAAGCGCAGCGCCTCCTCGGCCATGCGGCCCGCGAAGACCTTGGCCACCTCCTTGTACGCCTTGTACTGCAGCAGCCGGGCGAACAGCAGGTCTCGGGCCTCCAGGAGGGCGAGGTCCTCCTCGTCCTCCACCTCGCCCGAGGGCAGCAGCCTGGCCGCCTTCAGGTCGAGCAGGGTGGCCGCGACCAGCAGGAAGTGGCTGGTCTGGTCGAGGTCCCACTCGGGGCCGCGCGAGCGGATGTAGGCGATGAACTCGTCGGTGACCTTGGAGAGCGAGACCTCGGTGATGTCGAGCTTGTGCTTGGCGATGAGGCCGAGGAGCAGGTCGAAGGGGCCTTCGAAGACGTCCAGGTGGACCTGGAATCCCCCTTGCCCGGTCTGCTCTGCGGTCACCTGGCCATTGTGGCAGGCGCGGGCCAGCGCGAGAGCACTTCTCTGGCCAGCTCGCGGTAGGCGTTGGCGCCGAGCGACGACGGGTCGAAGGTGGTGATCGGCTCTCCGGCGACGGTGGCGTCGGGGAAGCGGACCGTCCTGTTGATCACCGTGTGGAAGACCTTGTCGCCGAACGCCTCGACGACGCGGGCCAGCACCTCGCGGCCGTGCAGGGTGCGCGCGTCGTACATGGTGGCGAGCAGGCCCTCGATCTCGAGCTCGTCGTTGAGCCGCTCCTGGACCTTGGAGATGGTGTCCATGAGCAGCGCGACTCCGCGCAGGGCGAAGAACTCGCACTCCAGCGGCACCATGACGCCGTGGGCGCAGGTGAGGGCGTTGATGGTGAGCAGGCCGAGCGACGGCTGGCAGTCGATGAGGCAGACGTCGTAGTGCGGCAGCAGCGGCTTGATGACGCGGCCCAGCACCTGCTCGCGAGCGACCTCGGTGACGAGCTGCACCTCGGCGGCCGACAGGTCGATGTTGCTCGGCAGCAGGTCGAGCCCTTCGACGCCGGTCTCCAGCAGGACGTCCTCGGCGGTGACGCCGCGGTCCATCAGCAGGTTGTAGACGGTCAGGTCGAGCTGGAGCGGGTTGATGCCCAGGCCGACGGAGAGCGCGCCCTGCGGGTCGAAGTCGACGAGCAGCACCTTCAGGCCGCACTCGACGAGCGCCGCGCCCAGGTTGATGGTGGTGGTGGTCTTGCCGACCCCGCCCTTCTGGTTGACCATCGCGACGACCCGGGCGGGCCCGTGCACGGCGGGCGGCACCGGGTCGGGGAAGACCGGTCTGGGGCGCTGCGTCGGGCCCAGGTTGACGCCGTTGGAAGGCGCGTTGGTCTTCGTGTCACCCCAAGGGTTGTCGGGGGAACCGTTGGTCGTCACAGTCACCAGCTCGAACCTCCCTGACGATCCCGAACCGGACCGTCCGGACGGACACTATGGCGTCACTACTTAACGCGGCAAGGCGGCACGCCGGGATGCGGCACACCGCAAAAGACTATAGATCACTGCCGGGCACGCGGATGCGCCGCCGCGTACACCTCGCGGAGCTTGTCGACGGTCACCAGCGTGTAGACCTGGGTGGTCGTCACCGAGGCGTGGCCGAGGAGTTCCTGCACGACCCTGACGTCGGCTCCGCCGTCGATGAGGTGGGTCGCGAAGGAGTGCCGGAGGACGTGCGGGGATATCCCGGCGAGCCCGGCGCGTTCGGCGGCGGCCTGGAGCACCTCCCACGCCCCCTGCCTGGTCAGGCGGCCGCCGCGCGCGTTGAGGAACAGCGCGGGCGTGCCCCGGCCGTGGGCGAGCAGCCCCGGCCTGGCCCTGACCAGGTACGCGTCGAGCGCGGAGCGGGCGTACCTGCCGAGCGGCACCACCCGGGAGCGCCCGCCCTTGCCGCGCAGCAGCACCTGGTCGTCCTCCAGGTCGTCCACGGCCAGGCCGACGGCCTCGGAGATGCGGGCGCCGGTGCCGTACAGGAGCTCCAGGAGGGCGCGGTTGCGGAGGGTGAGCGGCGCGCCGTCGGGGCCGGAGGCGGCGATGAGCCGCTCGACCTCGTCGACGGCGATGGCCTTGGGCAGCCTGCGGCGCTGGCGGGGCGGCCGCACCTCGTGGGCGGGGTCGTGCGCGGTGACGCCCTCGCGCAGCGCGAAGCGGTGCAGCCCGCGCACGGCGGAGACGGCGCGGGCCGCGGAGCTGGCCACGAGGGCGGGGTGCTCGCCGTCGCCCTCGCGCAGCGCGGCGAGGAAGGCCTGGACGTCGGCCTCCCCCACCTCGCCGAGCTCGGACCTGCCGCGGGCGCGCAGATGGTCGACGTACCGGCGCAGGTCGCGCCGGTAGGACGCGAGCGTGTTGGCGGCCAGGCCCCGCTCCACCGCCAGATGGGCGAGGTAGCTGGAGAGGACTGCCTCCACGAACGGTCCTTCCGTCACTCCTCGGGGGCGTCGGCGGGGCGCAGGCGCGCGAACCGCTCAGCCGAAGCCGCGTACGCCGCGAGGATACCGGCCACGGCCGGGGAATTGTGGATCATTCCGGAGAGCGCCTTGTCCACGGCCTCGGCCAGCGGCACCCATTCCACCGGCATGTCGATCTCCTCGTGCCGGTGGACGAAGCCGTTCTCCTCCTCGGGGATGGGCGTCACGTCGCGGGCGAGGAACACTCTGATCCGCTCGTTCGACATGCCGGGCGAGGTGGCGAGGTCGACCAGCGTGTGCCAGGTGGCGGCGCGGTAGCCGGCCTCCTCGGCCAGCTCGCGCGCCGCGCCGGCGACGAGCGACTCGCCCTCCACGTCGCGCAGCCCCGCGGGCAGCTCCCACAGCAGGCGGCGCATCGGGTGGCGGTACTGGCGGATGAGCAGGACGCGGTCCTGCTCGTCCAGCGCCACCACGGCGACCGAGCCGGGGTGGACGACGTAGTCGCGGTCGGCGACCTCGTCGCGCGGCATCCTGACGGTGTCGGTGACCACCTTGATGACGCGTCCGGAGAAGTGCTCGGCGGACGCGACGACGTCCCACGCCTCGGGCGTGTCCTCGATCCTCACTTGGCCACCTTGGCGGACACCCGGCTGTCGGCGTACGCCAGGGAGGCGGAGATGAGGCCCTTGAACATCGGGTTGGCCCTGGTCGGGCGGGAGCGGAACTCGGGGTGCGCCTGCGTGCCGATGAAGAACGGGTGGACGTCCACGGGCAGCTCGGTGTACTCGACGAGGCGGCCGTCGGGCGACAGGCCGGAGAAGACCAGGCCGACCTGCTCCAGCTGCTCGCGGTAGGCGTTGTTGACCTCGTAGCGGTGGCGGTGCCGCTCGTCGGCCTTGGCCTTGCCGTACAGCTGCCTGGCCAGCGTGCCCTCGCCCAGCTTGGCGGTGTAGCTGCCGAGCCGCATGGTGCCGCCCATGTCGCGCTCGCCGGCGACGACGTCCTCCTGGTCGGCCATGGTGGAGATGACCGCGTGCTTGGTGTCGGGGTCGAACTCGGCGGAGTTGGCGTCGGTGATGCCGGCCATGTTCCTGGCGGCCTCGATGACCATGCCCTGCATGCCGAGGCAGATGCCGAGCAGCGGGATCTTGTTCTCGCGGGCGTGCCGGATCGCGCCGATCTTGCCCTCGATGCCGCGCACGCCGAACCCGCCGGGGATCAGCACGCCGTCGACGCCGTCGAGCTCGCGCTCGGCCCCCTCGGGGGTCTCGCAGTCGTCGCTCTTGACCCAGCGGATGTTGACGCGCGCGTCGTTGGCGAACCCGCCCGCGCGCAGCGCCTCGGTGACCGACAGGTACGCGTCGGGCAGGTCGATGTACTTGCCGACCAGCGCGATGGTGACCTCCTTGGCGGGGCGGTGCACCCGGCGCAGGAGCTGCTCCCACTCCTTCCAGTCGACGTCCCTGAACGGCAGGCCGAGCCTGCGCACCACGTACGCGTCGAGGCCCTCGGAGTGGAGCACCTTCGGGATGTCGTAGATGGAGGCGGCGTCGACGGCGGAGACGACGGCGTCCTCGTCCACGTCGCACATGAGGCTGATCTTGCGCTTGATCGCCGTCTGGACGGCCCGGTCGGAGCGCAGGACGATCGCGTCGGGCTGGATGCCGATGCTGCGCAGCGCGGCGACGCTGTGCTGCGTGGGCTTGGTCTTCAGCTCGCCGGACGGCCCGATGTAGGGCAGCAGCGAGACGTGCAGGAAGAAGACGTTGTCGCGGCCCACCTCGTGCCTGATCTGGCGGACGGCCTCCAGGAACGGCAGGGACTCGATGTCGCCGACGGTGCCGCCCACCTCGGTGATGACGACGTCCACCTCGGGACCGGCCATGCCCCTGATGCGGTCCTTGATCTCGTTGGTGATGTGCGGGATGACCTGGACGGTGTCGCCGAGGTACTCGCCGCGCCGCTCCTTGGCGATGACGTTGGAGTAGATCTGCCCGGTGGTGACGTTGGCCGAGCCGTGCAGGTCGGTGTCGAGGAACCGCTCGTAGTGGCCGACGTCGAGGTCGGTCTCAGCGCCGTCGTCGGTGACGAACACCTCGCCGTGCTGGAACGGGTTCATGGTGCCGGGGTCGACGTTGAGGTACGGGTCGAGCTTCTGCATGGTGACCCGGAGACCGCGTGCCTTGAGCAGGCGACCGAGGCTGGAGGCCGTGAGCCCCTTGCCGAGACTGGAGGCGACACCGCCGGTGACGAACAGATGCTTGGTTTGCGATGCGCTGCGCAAAGGGGCTCCCGTGGCTCGAGGTGTGGCCGAAGTGTCCACGGGCTCTCAGGATATCAAACAACGCCCCCGACATGCCCGAACAGCATGACCTAGCGGTAACTTTGGTCCTTATGGCACTTGTACGGCGGGCTTTGGGCACGCTGGTCCACCGGGCGTACGCGGCGATACGCCAGGCGGGCGCGATCTCCCCGGCCAGCCCCGCGGGCTACCGCTTCGGCCGGATCGGCGACGGCGTCAACATCGCCTTCCCGCCGGGAGCGATCTTCGGCGAGCGGTGGATCGAGATCGGCGACCACACGCTGGTCGGCGAGCGCGTGTCGCTCTCCTGCGGCATGGGGCCCGGCGTGGACCTCGGCCCCGGCTCGATCCTGCGCATCGGGTCGAGCTGCTCGATCGGCAGGGGCACGCACGTCGTCGCCCACCAGTCGATCGACATCGGCGACCACGTCTTCACCGGCCCGTACGTCTACATCACCGACCAGAACCACGTCTACGACGACCCCGAGACCCCGATCGGCAGGCAGTGGCCGCGCAACAGCCCGGTGTCGATCGGCTCGGGCTCGTGGCTGGGCACCGGCGCGATCATCCTGCCTGGCACGTCCCTGGGCCGGCAGTGCGTGGTGGCGGGCGGCGCGGTGGTGCGCGGCTCGTTCCCCGACCACAGCGTGGTCGCGGGCGTCCCTGCCCGGCTGGTGCGGCGCTACACGCCGGAGCACGGCTGGCACGCCCCCGGCGTCGCCGCCCTCGCGGCCGAGCACCAGGCCGCCGCCGAGTACCAGAAGCCCGAGTACCAGAAGCCCGACCATCAAAAGCCCGGGTACCAGCAGCCCGAGCGCCAGAAGACGGCCTGACCGGGGCCCGCCGTGACGGATCACCACGCGCGCATGGTCGGGACACCCGAACTGGAACGAGGCACCGGGGTCCCCGCGCACGTGCAGATCGAGCAGTGGCTGCTCGCGGCGATCGCCGGAGGCGAGATGGCGCCGGGCGACCGGCTGCCGGGCGAACGCGAGCTGGCCGGGCGGCTCGGCGTGAGCAGGATGACCCTCAGGCAGGCCCTCGCCACGCTCGAAGCCGAAGGCGTGCTGGTCAGGGTGCCCGGCAGGTCCGGCGGCGCGTTCGTGGCCGAGCCGCGCGTCGAGTGCGACCTGACCGGGCTCGCCGGGTTCACCGAGCAGATGCGCCGGGCCCACCTGCGGGCCGAGGCCCGCGTCCTCACCGCCCGCACGGTGGCCGCGCCCGCGTCCGTCGCCGCCGCGCTGGAACTCGACGCGGGAGCGCGCGTGCACGAGGTGGCCAGGGTGCGCTCGGCCGGGCGGTCACCCGTGGCGCTCGAACGCTCCTACTTCCCCGCCCTGCCCGGCTTCCTCGACCACGACCTCACCGGCTCCCTGTACGCCCTCCTCGCCTCCGGGTACGGCCTGGAGCCGCGCACCGCCGTCGAGCACCTCGACCCGGTGATCGCCCGGCCCGGCGAGGCCGCCGAGCTGGGCATCGAGCCGGGCGCGCCGCTGATGCTCATCGAGCGCACCGCGTACGCCGCCGACGGCACCCCGGTCGAGCACGCCCGCGACCTGTTCAGGCCCGACCGGGTGCGGATCTCGGTGCGCAGCGGCGTCGGCCCCGGCGTCAGCGCACCCGCGCGCCCCGCGGGTCGTAGAGCGGGTCGCTGACCACGACGCCCGCCACCCAGACGCCCTCGACCTCGATCTCCACCTTCGTCCCCGGCCCGACCGGCAGGTAGGCGTACGCGATCGACGAGCGCACCGTGTAGCCGTACCCGCCGGAGGTGACGCGGGCGACGACCTCGCCGTCCACCCGCACGGGCTCGTTGCCGAGGGCGACGGCGCGCGGGTCGGCCAGCGTGACGCAGCGCAGCCGGCGCGCCGGCTCGGGGTCGAGCGCGTCCCTGCCCAGGAAGTCCTTGCCGGTCCTGACGCAGAACCCGAGCCCGGCCTCGTACGGGGTGGTCTCCGGGCCGATGTCGGCGCCCCACACCCGGTAGCCCTTCTCCAGCCTGAGGCTGTCGATGGCCCGGTAGCCGCCCGCCAGCATGCCGTGCGGCGCCCCCGCCTCCCACAGGGTGCGCCACAGCGCGGCGCCGTACTCGCTGGAGCAGTACAGCTCCCAGCCGAGCTCGCCGACGAACGTCACCCGCAGCGCCAGCACGGGGACGTCCCCGACGGTGATCTCCCTGGCGGTCATGAAGGGGAAGGCGAGCGGGTCGGGGGTGAGCGGCGCGAGGACGTCGCGGGCGCGCGGGCCCCACAGGGCGAAGCAGGCGTACTGGCCGGTGACGTCGGCGATCCTGGCGCTCGACCCGGTGGCGGCGGCCTGCTTGCGCAGCCAGCCCAGGTCGTGCGAGCCGAAGGCGGTGCCGGTGACGACGAGGAACTCCTCCTCGCCGCGGCGGGTGACGGTGAAGTCGCACTCGATGCCGCCGCGCCGGTTGAGCGCCTGCGTGTAGGTGACGGCGCCGACCTGCCTGGCCACCTGGTTGTCGCACACCCACTCCAGCAGCGAGGCGGCGTCGGGGCCGGTCACCTCGATCTTGGCGAACGAGCTCTCGTCGAACAGCCCGGCCCGCTCCCGCACCGCGCGGTGCTCCGCGCCGACCGCGGGCGACCACAGCCGTCCCGCCCAGCCCCTCGGGCGCTCGTCCTCGCCGGCCGCGCCCTCGGCGCCCGCGTTCGGCTCGTAGTGGTTGACGCGTTCCCACCCGGCCTTCTCCCCGAAGGCGGCGCCGTGCGCGGCGTGCCAGCCGTAGGCGGGCGAGACGCGCAGCGGCCGCCCGGCCGACCGCTCGTGGCCGGGGTAGCGGATGTCGTAGTACGTCTCGTAGTTCTCGACGGCCCGCTTGAGCGTGTACGACGGCGAGCGGTACTGGCGGCCGAACCTGCGGACGTCCATGTGCCACAGGTCCATGCCGGGCTCGCCCTCGACGATCCACTCGGCCATGACCTTGCCGATGCCGCCGGCCCCCGCGATGCCGTGCGCGCAGAACCCGGCCGCCACGAAGAACCCGCCGACCTCCGTCTCGCCGAGGCAGAACTCGTTGTCCGGGGTGAACGCCTCCGGGCCGTTGATGAGCTTGCGCACGCCGACGTCCGCCATCGCGGGCACCCTGACACGCGAGTTGCCGAAGATCTCCTCGAGGCGCGGCCAGTCCTCGGCCAGCAGCCTGCCGTTGAAGTCGGCCGGCACGGCGTCGTAGGCGTTCGCGGTGGCCGTCCAGGGGGCGCAGGTGCGCTCGTACCCGCCCATGACCAGGCCCTGCACCTCCTGCCGGTAGTAGACGAGCAGGTCGGGGTCGCGCAGCGTGGGCAGCCCCGACAGGTCGTGGAAGGCGTCGGTGACGACGTACTGGTGCGACATGGGCACGATCGGGACGCGGACGCCCGCCATGCGGCCGATCTCGGCGGCGAACATGCCGCCGCAGTTCACCACGATCTCGCAGTCGATGTCGCCCCTGTCGGTGCGGACGCGGCTGATCCGTCCGCCCCGCACGTCGATGCCGAGCACCCGGGTGCGGGTGCGGACCGCCGCGCCGCCCTCCCTGGCACGGGCGGCCAGCGCGTAGCACAGCTGGGACGGGTCGATCTGCCCGTCGGTCGGCAGGTACGCGGCCCCGACGACGCCCTCGGGGTCCATGAGCGGGAACAGCTCCACGGCCTCGGCCACGGAGATCTCCTCCAGCGGCAGGCCGAAGGTGCGCGCCCAGCCGATCTGGCGGCGGATCTCCTCCATCCGCTCCGGCGTCGAGGCGAGCTTGATGCCGCCGCACTCGGTCCATCCGGCGTCGAGGGTGCGGTAGAGCTCCACGGAGTACTGGTTCATCCGGGTCAGGGTCGGGTCGGCGCGCAGCTGGCCGACGAGCCCAGCGGAGTGGAAGGTGGAGCCGCTGGTCAGCTCGTCCCGCTCCAGGAGGACGACGTCACGTTCGCCGAGTTGGGTGAGGTGGTAGGCGACGGACGCGCCGCCCACCCCGCCGCCGATGATCACGATGCGGGCCGAGTCGCTCATGCCCGGAGGCTAGCTCTCGTACCGGTAAAAGGTCTAGACCGTTTAGGCGGGCGGGGCCTAGCATCGAGCATGGCCGTGCCCGAGGTCCTCGACCGCATCCCGCTGCTGTCCGGCATGCCGCGCTCCGTGGAGGAGCTGCCCGGAGGGCTGACCAACCACAACTACAAGGTGACCGTTCCCGGCGGCGTGTACGTGGTGCGCGTGTCGGCGAGCGACGGGTCGCTGCTCGCCATCGACAGGGACGCCGAGCACGCCAACTCGGTCGCGGCGGCGCGGGCGGGGGTCGGAGCGCCCGTGCACGACTACCTGCCGGACGAGGGCGTGCTGGTCGTGGGGTTCCTGCCGGGGCGCACGTTCACGGAGGCCGACCTGCGGAACGAGGCGAACCTGCCGCGCGTGGCCGAGGCGTGCAGGCGGCTGCACGCGGGGCCGCGGTTCGTCGGCGACTTCGACATGTTCGAGGTGCAGCGGAGGTACCTGCGGATCGTGCGGGAGCGGGGCTTCCGCCTTCCGGCGGGATATCTGGACTTCATGCCGATGGTTGACACAATCCGGAAATGTCTGGCAGTGCGGGACGAGGGCACCGTCCCGTGCAACAACGACCTGCTCCCCGGCAACATCCTCGACGCCGGCGACCGGCTCTTCCTCATCGACTACGAGTACGCGGGCAACAACGACCCCTGCTTCGAACTGGGCAACATCTGGAGCGAGTCCGACCTGCCGCCGGAGCACCTGGAGGCGCTGGTCACCGCCTACCACGGGCGGGCGCTCCGGCACAAGATCGCGCGGGCCCGCCTGCTCGGCCTCATGTCCAAGTACGGCTGGACCCTCTGGGCCTCCATCCAGGACGGCGCCAACGACGCCATCGACTTCGACTTCTGGTCCTGGGGAATGGAGAAGTACGAGCGCGCCGTCGCCGAGTTCACCGGGTCCGATCTTCCACGCCTCATGGAGGAGGCCGTGCGGGCAGACTAGGGGGCATGCTCGCTGCGCTGACCGGGCTGGGGCTCTCCACCGCCGCCGGCCTCAACGCCTACATCC
Organism: Nonomuraea pusilla; assembly: GCF_900109355.1. Classification (GTDB taxonomy): domain Bacteria; phylum Actinomycetota; class Actinomycetes; order Streptosporangiales; family Streptosporangiaceae; genus Nonomuraea; species Nonomuraea pusilla. Next base: position 478,259 of record NZ_FOBF01000004.1, on the reverse strand, counting down.
CGCTGCTGGTCGTCGGGGTGCTGGCGAACCTCACCGACGCCGTGAAGCTGCCCGACGGCTACGCGTGGCTGTCGAACTGGGGCGTGCTGGCCGTCGTCGCCGTGCTGCTCGTGGCCGAGTTCGTCCTCGACAAGGTGCCGGCCGTCGACACCGTGAACGACGCCATCCAGACCGTGGTGCGTCCCGCGTCCGGCGGCGTCGTCTTCTCCGCCACCAGCGCCGCCGCCGAGCTCGACCACTCCACCTGGATGGCCGAGCACCCGTGGGCGGGCTGGCTCGCCGGCATCGTGGCCGCCCTCGCCGTCCACGCCGTCAAGGCCACGGCCCGTCCCGTCATCAACGCCGGCACCGGCGGCTTCGGCGCGCCCGTCGTGAGCACCGTGGAGGACGCCGGCTCGCTCGGCATGAGCCTCGTCGCGCTGTTCCTGCCGCTGCTCGTGCTCGTGGCGCTCGCCGTGTTCGCGGTGCTGTCATGGTGGCTGATCAGAAAAGCCCGCCGCGTACGGGCCCGCAGAAGAACAAGAAGGACAGGCCGGCCCAGCGGCTGATCACACGAACAGGACGCCGACTCGGCGCCAACGACTGATGGGGCTGACAGCAAGGGGGATCAACCCAGCGGCCGATGGAACCAGACAGCAGGCGCGGTCAGGCCAGCGGCCGATGAGGCCAAACGGCAAGCGTGGTCGAGCCAGCGGCCGATAGGGCCAAACGGCAAGCGGTCAGGCCAGCGACCGATGGAGCGGGACGGCAAGCGGAGTCAGCCCAGCGCGTGATGGGGCGGGGAGTGCGAGAAAGTCACCCCAGGGGCTGATTCGTCATCCGCCTGGAGGCTGATTCGCCGCGCCGCTCCCCCGCCCTACAGTGAGGCCGCGACGGGATGACATCCCGCTTCAAGGCGTGTGAGCGCCAAGTGGCCCCCGCCCCCTGGCTCGCTCACACCACCGAGGGCCCGGCAGCAGCGTCCGCGCTGCCGGGCCTTCACACGTCCGGCACACCGGCCGGCCGCCTAGCCCAAGCGCCGCCGGAACGGACCGCCTTCCAGGGGAGGGCGGTGAGGCAGGGTCACCTGACAGCGGACCCAGGCCGGGCGCGCCAGGCGCCGAACGGCAGCTCATGGCCGCCACGCCACCCACGACAAGCTCCGGAAACCGCAACCCCCGCCCTCGCCGGCCCAGGAACCGCACCCCCACCCCTCCCTGATCCAGGACCGCAACCCCCGCCCCCCTAATCCAGGACCGCAACCCCCTCCCTAATTCAGGAACCGCAGCCCCCGGCCCTCCCTAATCCAGGACCGCAGCCCCCGGCCCTCCCTGATCCGGGACCGCGAGCCCCGGCCCTCCCTGATCCGGGACCGCAGCCCCCGGCCCTGGCTGATTCGGGACGGCAACCCCCCGGCCCTCGCCCCCTCACTAATCCGGGAACCGCAAGCCCTCGCCCCTTCGTTGGGCGGACAGACGTTCGCGGGCCGGAGCAGGCACGCGGGCTCTCACGCGCGCGGAGACGTGACCGTGCCCGCGGGCGAGGAACGGCGCTCGCGATCGGAGGCGTGCCTGCGGGGCGAGGAACGGCGCTCGCGGGGGCGGAAGCGGCTCGCAGGCGGGAAGGCCGCTCACGGGCAGCCCCGGATCGCGGGCGGGAGATGTGCTCGCCGGTGGGGAAGGGCTCGCGGGCGGGGAGGCGACGGGTGGCGCCGACTATTGTGGGAGTGTCGGCCCAACGGGAGGTGGCGGAGATCGGCGAGTTCCTTGTCATCGTGCTGGTGGTCCTGGCGTTCCTCCTGCTGCTCGGAGGCGTCGGCATCTACCTGCTGGTCAAGCTGGGCAAGAAGGCCGCGGGCAAGGCCAAGGAGGCCACCGCCCGGCTGGCCACCCACGTCAACGCCATGGGCCCCGGCGACGCCGCCGAGGTCGAACGTCTCAGGCTCGACCTGCGCCGCGAGGTCTCCCTCACCCGCCAGGCCGTCGAGCACGCGCAGCGCCAGGGCTGGGGTCTCGGCGACCTGCCCCGGCTGCTCGCCGACCTGACCGCACAGGCCGACGTCCACGACGGGCAGCTCGGCATGTACGCCCAGCAGCGCCGCGTGTCGCCGTACGTCGACCACGCCACCCTCGACCGGCTCCGGGGGCACCAGGCCAAGCTCACGGCGATGTGCGCCCGCATCCGCGCTGACCTGCTCGGCGACCAGCTCCAGCACTCCGCGCACGGCATCGACGAGCTGCACGCCCGCACCGACCTGGAGATCGAGGCCCGCCGCCGCGCCCCCGACCCGCTGGACGAGATCGACGACCTCTACCGCCGCTCGATGGAGAACCGCAAAGACCACCTGTGACGGCGGCTCCCGGTGCCATCATGACGCCGTGGTGGCACCGATCGCGGAGACGTCCGGGTGACCGCGCGGCGTCCCGGCCGGCTCCGTCCGGAGCCTCCGGGCGGCTGGACCGCCGGCATGCTCGATCACCTGCCCGCTGACGCGCCCCGGCACGTCGAGCTGATCGACGGTTCCCTCGTCGTGAGGCCGCCACAGGACGGCTTCCACATGCTCGCCCTGCGGCTGCTCGAGCGTGGGCTCCATCCTCCGCAGCACCTCATGGTGGTCCGCGAGATGACCGTGACCCTCGGCCTGCGCCAGCGGCCCGAGCCGGACGTGCTCGTGGTCGACCGGTCGGCGTTCACGCCCAGGACCACCTCGTTCCAGCCGGAGAGCGTCCATCTCGTGATCGAGGTCGTCTCGGACGAGTCGCGGGACCGGGACCGGACCACCAAGCCCATCAAGTACTCCGACGCCGGCATCAGGCACTTCTGGCGGGTGGAGCAGGAGGACGGCGCGCCCGTGGTGTACACCTTCGAGCTCGAACCGGCGGTCAAGGCGTACGTGCCCACCGGCGTCCACCGGAAGCGGCTGAGCGTCGACGTCGGCTTCCCGGTGGAGCTGGATCTCGACCTCGGGCTCGCCGGCGGTTGATCAGCCGCTGCCCCACTCGCGGTGGATGAAGGCGGCCACTTCCTCCTCGCCTGCGCCCTTCTGGACGAGCGCCTTCGTGGCCTGCGCCTGCGCGTTCGTGGGCAGCCGGCCCTCCAGCAGGAGGGGAAGGGACAGACGGCGCATCAGCACCTCGGACGCGGACACCCCGTCGGGGCGGCGCACCACGGCGACGTTCACCCGCAGGGCGTGCTCGTTGCCCGGTGGGACGCCCGGACGGTCCACCTCGATCGCCGAATAGCGGAAGCCGTTCGCGAAGCCGCAGGCCGAGCAGGACGCGGGCCCTCGGCTCAGCCTGCCGCCGCACTCGGCGCAGGTCAGCCGGTCGTAGGCGGCGTCGACGACCCGCCAGGGGTGCCGGTTGGGCTCGTCCACGACCATCTCGGCGACCAGCCGCACGTCGGACGGCTCCTGCGCCGCGCCGAACTCCGCTCGCAGGAACTCCCGCCAGCCGGCCTCGACGATCTCGTCCACCAGCCCGGCGCACCGGCCGCAGCCGGGGGCTCCGGCCGGCTCGAAAGACCCGCACTCCCCACACCGCCGCATGCCCGCACGCTACTACCGCCCCCGCAGCCCCCGCACACCGTTTTCCGCCCCCGACGGCACCCCGCGCGGTGCCGGCGGTGCGCTGCGGGGCCCACTTGGTTTTCCCGGTGCCGACGGTGCACTGCGGCGCCGGCTGTGCGGCGCGGGGCCCACGTGGTTCGCGGTGCCGGCGGTGCACTGCGGCGCCGGCGGTCCGGTGCGGGGCCTGCGTGATAGGCGGTGCCTGTGGTGCAATGCGGGGCCGGCGTGGTCGTGGAGGCGGCGGGGCGGGGCCACGCGGGGTAGGCGGGGTCGGCGGGGCCCTTGGGGTTCGCGGGGTCGGCGGGGTGCGCGGGGCCTGCGGGGTAGGCGGGGTGCGGGGCGCACGTCCCGCGCTTGAGAGCCACCCGGGTCCAGCCCCAGCCCGCGCGACGCCCCTTCTCAGCCGCAACCCGGGCTGCGGCTCACAGCCGTGGGCGCCCTCGGGCTCTCGTAGACGCTCCCCTTCGCGCCGGGAGGACCGACGTGGACCGGTGGCGCGTCGGTTCCTGCCGTTCCGAGCCCTCTCGCAGGGGCGCACCAGCGAAGGCCTGCCGCCGGACGGGGGGCAAGGCACGGGGGGGCAAGGCACGGGGAGCGCCCGGCGCGTGGAGAGCGCACGCCCGGTGAGGCCGGCGGGCCTGGTGGGGCCGCCGGGCCCGATGCGGCCGCCGGGCCCGATGCGGCAGGCGGGCCCCGGTGCGGCAGGCGGGCCGGGTGCGGCCGCCGGGTCGGGGAGACCTGCCGACACCCGGCCACGCATGCCGTTGCTGCTCGCCCAGCCCTTTCCAGGCCGTCGCCGGAGACGTGGTCGGCGGCGGGCCCTCCCCGAGGTGACCGCCCCGCGGGAGGGGCCGGGGGACGGCGTGTCAGTGGACGCCGGCTTCGCGCATGTCGCGGAGTTCGCGCTTGAGTTCCTTGATCTCGTCGCGGAGGCGGGCCGCCACCTCGAACTGGAGGTCGGCCGCCGCCTGGTGCATCTGCTCGGTCAGCGACTCGATGAGCGACTCCATCTGGGCCCGCGGCATCTCGCCCGCGATCGCCTTGGCGTGCTGCCCCGCGGCCTGCTTGGGGGCGAAGCCGGGCACGGGCGCCTTGCCGCGCGACTGCTGCCGCCCGCCGCCCATGAGCTGCTGGGTGTCGGCGTCCTCGCGCTGCAGGGAGTCGAGGATGTCGGCGATCTTCTTGCGCAGGGGCTGCGGGTCGATGCCGTTGGCCTCGTTGTACGCGACCTGCTTGGCGCGGCGCCGGTTGGTCTCGTCGATCGCCCGCTCCATCGAGGGGGTGATCTTGTCGGCGTACATGTGGACCTGGCCGGAGACGTTGCGGGCGGCGCGGCCGATCGTCTGGATGAGGGACGTCTCGGAGCGCAGGAAGCCCTCCTTGTCGGCGTCGAGGATGGCGACGAGCGACACCTCGGGCAGGTCGAGGCCCTCGCGGAGCAGGTTGATGCCGACGAGCACGTCGAACTCGCCGGTGCGCAGCTCGCGCAGCAGCTCGATGCGGCGCAGCGTGTCGACCTCGCTGTGCAGGTAGCGCACCCGGATGCCGAGTTCGAGAAGGTAGTCGGTGAGGTCTTCGGCCATCTTCTTGGTCAGCGTGGTGACGAGGGCGCGCTCGTCGCGCTCGGCGCGGGTGCGGATCTCGTGCACCAGGTCGTCGATCTGGCCCTTGGTGGGCTTGACGACGATCTCGGGGTCGACCAGGCCGGTGGGCCGGATGACCTGCTCGACGACCTCGCCCTTGACCCGGCCCAGCTCGTACGGCCCGGGGGTGGCGGACAGGTAGACGGTCTGGCCGATGCGGTCGAGGAACTCCTCCCACTTCAGCGGCCGGTTGTCGAGCGCCGACGGCAGCCGGAAGCCGTGCTCGACCAGGGTGCGCTTGCGGGAGGCGTCGCCTTCGTACATGGCGCCGATCTGGGGCACGGTCTGGTGCGACTCGTCGAGCACCAGCAGGAAGTCCTCGGGGAAGTAGTCGAGCAGGGTGTTGGGCGCGCTGCCGGGCTCGCGGCCGTCCATGTGGCGCGAGTAGTTCTCGATGCCGGAGCAGGTGCCGATCTGGCGCATCATCTCGATGTCGTACGTGGTGCGCATGCGCAGCCGCTGCGCCTCCAGCAGCTTGCCCTGGCGCTCCAGCTCGGACAGCCGTTCGGCCAGCTCGGCCTCGATGCCCCGGACGGCGGAGGACATGCGCTCCTCGCCCGCGACGTAGTGGGAGGCGGGGAAGATGTAGAGCTCTTCGTCCTCGGTGATGACCTCGCCGGTGAGCGGGTGCATCGTGGCGAGCTTCTCGATCTCGTCGCCGAACATCTCGATGCGGACGGCCAGCTCCTCGTACTTCGGGATGATCTCGATCGTGTCGCCGCGCACGCGGAACGTGCCCCGGGTGAAGGCGAGGTCGTTGCGGGTGTACTGCATGTCGACGAGGCGGCGCAGGAGCTGGTCGCGGTCGATGTCCATGCCGACGCGCAGCCTGGTCATGCGGTCGACGTACTCCTGCGGCGTGCCCAGGCCGTAGATGCAGGAGACGGAGGCGACGACGATGGTGTCGCGGCGGGTGAGCAGCGAGTTGGTGGCCGAGTGGCGCAGCCGCTCGACCTCGTCGTTGATCGAGGAGTCCTTCTCGATGTAGGTGTCGCTCTGCGGGACGTACGCCTCGGGCTGGTAGTAGTCGTAGTACGAGACGAAGTACTCGACCGCGTTGCCGGGCAGCATCTCCCGCAGCTCGTTGGCGAACTGCGCGGCGAGCGTCTTGTTGGGCTGCATGACCAGGGTGGGCCGCTGGAGCCGCTCGATCAGCCAGGCGATCGTGGCGGTCTTGCCGGTGCCGGTGGCGCCCAGCAGGACGCTGTCCTTCTCGCCGGCCCTGACGCGGCGCTCCAGCTCGGCGATGGCCGTCGGCTGGTCGCCGGAAGGAGTCATCTCGGTGACGACCTTGAAGGGCGCCACCTTCCGCTGCAAATCTGTGACCGGACGCATGCTGCCACTGTAGGCCGACCCACCGACATAATCGCCACCCGCCGGCCGGCGCCCCCCTCCCCCGGGAAAGCGCAGGTCACGGCCCTTCCTCCGGTCGTCACGGTGCTGCCCGGAGGTCACGCCGCCGCTGCGCCTCCTTTGCAAGCGAACAGTAAGCGTTGCCCGATACGGTCGGATTCGCCCCCGTAGCGGAGAAGGAAGGTTCGATGTCACGACCCAGAGAGGCCCTGATCCACGCCGGCCAGGGGATGATCCAGGCGGTCGCGCAGGGAGGTGATCTCCGTCAGGCGATGGGTCAGGCCGTGGGCCAGGTCGTGGGCCAGACCGGCGAGCCCGGCGGGCAGGCCCCCGGATTCGCGCTCAACCCCCACGACTTCGCCGCCGCGCGCGACGGGGGCGCCTCGGTCGGCACGCTCATCGAGGCGAGGACGGCCTCGCTGAACGAGGCGGGCGAGATCATCAACCGCAGCTTCGCCGAGAACGGCATGCACGTCATCTCTCCGGTGGTGATCCCCAAGGGGAGCACGGCGAAGGTGGTCGTGCCGCTCGGCGTCCTGGTGGTGCTCGGCCTGATCGGGGCCCTGGGCAACGTCATCCCCAGGACGGAGCTGATCTTCGGGCCGCACTACTGGCTGGTGCTCGTGCTGGCGGCCGCGTTCCTGTGGTGGCGGCGCAGCGTGGTGATGGTGCCCGAGGGCTGCAAGGCGCTCATCACCAAGTTCGGCAAGCTCGTGCACATCGCGGAGCCGGGCCGGGTGACGCTGTTCAACCCGTGGAAGCGGGTCAGCTACATCGTCAACACCACCCGCGAGTACCCGTTCAACGCGCCGATCCGCGAGGCGCCGACGCAGCAGGGCGTCAAGGCCAGCGTCGATCTGTTCCTGCAGTTCAGGATCGAGAACCCGGCGGAGTTCATCTTCGTGCTCGGCTCGGTCAGCGGCTTCCAGTCGAAGCTGCAGAACGCCATCAGCGAGGTCACGCGCTCCCTCATCTACGCCCAGCGCGCCGAGGACATCTACGACCTGGTCGGCGAGAGCACCGTGGGCATGCTGGAGAGCCTGAACCAGCAGTTCCTGCCCGCCGTGCGGCTCACCGACGTCAACATCACCCACGCAGAGCCGTCGAGCCAGGAGTACCGCATGGACCTCGCGGCCCCCGAGATGGTACGGGTGGCCAAGGAGGCGTACACGTACGAGTACGAGCTCCAGCTCCGCAAGGAGCAGAACGAGGGCGACCTGGTGAAGGAGCTGGCCGGGCTGCAGGAGACGCTGAGCGCGATCCAGGCCGAGATCGCCGGCTACCAGGCCCGCATGGACACCGCGCTGGAGCGCGCGAGCCACCAGGCCACGGCGCAGGCCAGGCAGCGCCTGGTCGAGGCGGAGTCCACGGCGAAGGCCAACTCGGCGCTGCTGGAGGCGCAGGCCCTCGACATCAGGGCGCTGAGCGCGGCGGAGGCGCCGGAGATCCTCGACTACCGCTTCCAACAGGACCTGCTCGACAAGCTGGAGTCGGTCGCGACCCGGCTGCCGCAGGTCGTGCAGGTGGGCGAGCAGACCGACATCGACTTCCTGGCCCTCGCGCAGCAGCTCGTCGGCGCCAGGGACGCCGGGCTGTTCTCCGCCGAGGACATGGCGGCCATCCGCGCCCGCCTGGACGCCATCGCGCTGCGCGTGCGCGGCCGCGAGTCCGAGATCGCCGCGCTGCTCGGCGGCACCGCGGCGGACGGGCAGGAGCCCGGGCCCGTCCCCGGCTCCTTCGACGTGACGAGTGAGGGTGAGGTCCGATGAGCAGGGAGTTCTCGAAGATCAAGGAGTCGCTGGCCTCCTGGTCCGAGATCCGCCAGCTGCTGCGCGGCGGCGAGCAGGGGCAGCTCGTGCCCGTCGTCATCCCGAAGGACCGGCGCGGCTTCTCATGGATGGCGCTGGTCTTCCTGGCGGTCTACTTCGCCGGCATGGCGGTCGCCACCGACCTCACGGTCGTGGCGGCGCTGGCCGCGCTGTTCTTCCTGGCCCTCGCGGCGATCCTGATGTGGCGCAAGGCGATCATCGAGATCGAGGAGGGCACGACGGGGGTCCGCAGCCGGTGGGGCGCGATCACCGGGACGCTGCCGCCCGGCCGCCACTACCTGTGGCTGCCCTGGGACCGGGTGGACGCCGTGGTGGACACCTCGACGGAGATCCCGTACTCGGCGCCGATCGTGGCCTGCCCGACGGCCGAGAACGTGCCGCTGAAGTCCATCGAGTTCTTCCTGAAGTTCCGCATCGTCGACCCGGTGGCGTTCGTCCGCACGATCGGCGCGGGCAACTTCGACCTGGTGCTGGCCAGCGCCGTGCAGGACGCGATCAGGCAGCGCAGCCGCAGGGTCAACACCGAGCGCGCCTACGACCTGCGCGGCTCCGACGTCGGCGACATGCAGGACGCGCTCAACCGCCAGCTCGGCAGGTACGGCGTGCGCGTCACCGGCGCCAACATCCCGGACGTGCAGCTCCCCGACCAGTACCAGCAGCACCTGGCCACCCGCGAGAAGGTCGCCAAGGAGCTGTCGGCGTACGAGCGCGAGTGGGAGCTGACCCGCAAGCGCCGCATCGACACGCTGCTCATGGAGATCGAGCGCTCGAAGAAGACCCGCGACGCGCGCGTGGTCGAGGTCAAGGCGGCCTACAACAAGGCGCGCAAGGACGTCGCGCGCATGCTGGAGGAGCAGGAGACCGAGGCGCAGCGGGTGCGCTGGGAGATCGAGGCACGCGGCCGGGCCGAGCTGACGGCCGCGGAGAACGAGGCCAAGGCGCTGCGCAGGCTGGCGGAGTCGTACCGGGACAACCGGGCGGTGCTGCGGTACGAGCTGGCCCGCAGGCGGCTCGACGTGGGCGCCAGGCTGGCCGAGCAGGCGCCGCAGCCGCTGGTGGTGCGCACCAGGGAGGGCGGCGACTCGGCGCTGTCCACGCTACTGCTGGCCCAGCTCCTCCCCCGTCTGTCCGGCGCCGTCCCCGCGAGCGCCCCCACCAACGCCGTCAACGGTCAGTCCCAACCGCACAGCTAGGAGAAGAACCCCATGGTGTTTCGCAAGCTGATGGCCGCGTTCGGCGCGGGCGTCGAGGTCGACACGGTCCTCGCCAACACGGGCGTGCGCCCCGGCGAACCGCTGCGCGGGACCGTCCACTTCCGCGGCGGCTCCTCCGACTACAAGGTCGAGGGCATCTTCGTCGATCTGACCGCCGTGGTCGAGGTGGAGAGCGGCGACAACGAGTACAAGACGACGTACAGCTTCCTGCGCCAGCAGGTGGCGGGCACGTTCCAGCTCGCGGCGGGCGCGCAGCACAGCCAGCCGTTCGAGATCCCCGTGCCGTGGGAGACGCCGATCAGCGCGATCGGCGGTCACCCGCTGCACGGCATGAAGCTGGGGGTCCAGACGGAGCTGGCGCTGGCGGGCGCGCTCGACAAGGGCGACCTCGACCCGCTGTTCGTCAGCCCGCTGCCGGCGCAGGAGCACGTCATCGCCGCGCTCGACCGCATGGGCTTCCACTTCAAGAAGGCCGACCTGGAGCGCGGGACGCTGCACGGCTCGACGATGCCGTTCTTCCAGGAGATCGAGTACTTCGCGGGCGGCCCGTGGCGGCGGCACTTCAACGAGCTGGAGCTGACGTTCATCGCGGGCCCGCGGCAGATGGACGTCATCCTGGAGGCCGACAAGCGCGGCGGCTTCCTGACCTCCAGCCACGACACCTACAACCGCTTCACGGTGCGCTACGACGACCACCCGGGGTCGGCCGACCAGGCTCTGGAGCGGGGCCTGGAGCAGATGGCCAGGCGCCGGGGCTGGTTCTGACGGCAGGGGCGGGGCCGGGCGGCCAGGCGGGCCGTCCGGCGATCCGGTACATCCGCTCGGTCCAGGCCTGGTAGCGCCAGCCGCGCGCGGCCCGGTAGTCGTGCGCCCGGTACACCCCGAAGACGCGGCGTTTGAGCTCGCGCGCCCGCGCGTCCACGTTGGGCGCCCACCACGTCATCGGGTAGCCGCGGTACGACACGACCCGCAGGGCGAGTCCGCCGGCCGCGGCCAGCGCGAAGCGGGCGGAGGCGACGTGGTCCGGGTGGTCGCAGTGGCGGCCCGCGGCGGGCGGGTCGGGGTCGAGGGTGCGCAGCACGGTCGGACGGAACCTGGCGTACAGGGCGCGCAGCAGGCGCAGCACGTTCCCCCGGCGCAGGCAGGGACGTTCGAAGGCGGCGGCGAAGCGGCGGACGCACGAGCGGCCCTCCCACAGCCGGGTCAGGGCGTCGCCGCCGCCGTCGGCGCGCGGGTCTCCGCCGTCGGGCAGCCGGGCGAACACCAGCCGCACCCGCGGCCGGTCGGCGAGCACCGCGGTGCGCAGCTCCAGGCCGTCCGCGCGCAGCGTCCCCTCGTGCCACACGTCGCGCACCCCCGCCAGGTAGGCGTACGCGGCGCGCAGCCCCTCCTCGCGGGCCCGCGCGTACGCGGACGGGTCGCGGCCGTCGTCGACGCCGGCCATGCCCTCGCCCGCGGTGAGGTACACGGTGACGGTCGGCAGGCCGCGCAGCACCGACCCGTACAGGTCGGGGCTCATGAACAGCAGGTCGTCGTCGGGATGCGCGACGACCTGCAGGAACCGCTCCCCGGGCGCCGGCTGGTCGGCCGCGGCGAGCGCGGCGGACGGCGGCACCGGGCACGCCGTGACGGCGACGAGCGCGAGCGCGGTCACGACCGCGGCCAGGCTCCTGCCCGCCGTCCGAGAGGACGCGCGTAACCCCTTCACTTCCCACCCCCGTGTAGCTCCAGCGTAGAGCGGCAAGATCGCCACGCCTTATGACTCAGGGGGATTTATCCAGTCATCCTCAGGTAGGAGATCGCTCCTCTCCGTTCCCTGGTCGCCGCATGGCGCGGTCGTTACCATGACCTCGGGGACTGACTGATCGTCGGATGACGGGGCGAAGCGATGGCACGGTTCTGGGCGGCGCTGAAGCGGATCGCACCGTGGGCGGCGCAGAACGCCGACGGGGCCATCGCGCTCCTGCTGGCCATCGTGATCGGCGTCCTCGGCATCATGCCGAACGAGGTCGTGCCCACCGACGTGCAGACCCAGCTCGTCAACGCCGCCACGCTCGTGATCATGGCGCTGGTGGCCACCGCGCTGCTGCGCGACCGGGCCAGGCAGGCGCCCGTCGAGGAGACCATCACCTCCGGGGCGCTGGCCCAGCTGCCCGTGCGGCTGGCCCGGCTGGAGGAGATCGAGACGCTGGTCACCGGCACCCGCAAGGCGCTCGACGCGCTGCAGCTCGTCAGGGTGCTCGGCAGCAGGCAGGAGATCGCGCAGGCCCACGCCGAGGCGCGCAAGGACACCACCAGGTGGAGCTTCAAGGGCGGCACCGGCACGTACCTGCGGGCCGTCACCCTGCCCGCCTGCGTGGCGGCGGCCAGGCGCGACAAGCGCCACCTCACCGTCAGGGTCGAGATCATCGACCCGGCCGACACCGAGGTGTGCGAGACCTACGCCCACTACCGCCGCTCGCTGTCCGACGCGCCCGACGCCACCGGCGAGACCTGGACGACCGACAGGGTCAGGAAGGAGTCGTACGCGACGATCCTGGCCGCCTTCTGGTACCGCCAGCGCTACGGGCTGCTCGACATCGCGGTGGGCCTGTCGTCCACGATGACGACGTTCCGCTGGGACCTGTCGGACACCCGCCTGATCATGACGGTCGAGGACCCGAACCGGGCCATGACCGCGCTCGCCGGCACCTTCTACTACGAGAACTGCGACACCGAGCTGCGGCTCAGCTTCGAGCAGGCCCGCCGGGTGCCGCTGGAGGCGTACAAGAAGGCGCCGCTGAGCGACGAGCCGACCATCGAGGAGGTGCAGGAGCTGTTCGAACGCATCGGGGTGCCCCTGCCGAGGTCCTACAACGGCAGGGACGTCGTCGACATCGCGCGCAAGGCGCTGCGGGCCGTGAACCCGTACGGGTCATGAGCTACGGGGCCGTCCACCGGCGGGTCCTCGCCGGCGAGGCGAGGGCGTGGGCGCTGGAGGCGCTCGCGGCCGTCGATGCCGTCGCGCGCCCGGCCCGCGTCGCGGCGGTGCGCCACCCGCTGGGATTCGTCTGCCTGCCGCTCGAACGCGACGGCGGCGACGGGGTATGCCTCCATCTGTGGTCCACGTCGCTCGCGCCCGCCGAGAGCACGACGTCCCAGATCCACTGCCACAGCTGGGACCTCGTCAGCCACGTCCTGTACGGCCAGGTGCGCAACGTCCACGCGGTGGTCTCCGACGCCGGGCCCGACGCGACGCACCGGGTGTTCGAGGTGGTGAGCGGCGCCGACGGCGACCGCATCTCGCCCACGCCGCGCACGGTCAGGCACGCCACGGGGCTGGTGGAGGTGTTCGGCCCCGGCGAGACGTACACGCTGCCCGCCGACCGCTTCCACAGCAGCGTGGTGCCGGAGGGCGGCGAGGCCGCCACGATCGCGCTCGGCCGGGGCCGCCCGGGGAGCCGCGACCTGTCGCTCGGCCCGCTGGGCGTGGGCACCCACCACGTCGCCAGACAGCCCCTCGACCCGGAGGAGACGGCGCTCGCCGTCCGACTGATCGCCGCCCACCTGACCTGAGGGGGTCCCATGGACCTTGATCACGCGCGTGCGGTCGCCGTGGAGGCCGCGGAGGCCGCGGGAGCGCTGCTGCGGGCCGGGGCGCCCGGCTCGCTCGGCGTGCGGGCCAAGGGCGGCTCCGGCGACGTGGTGACCGACCTCGACCTGGCCTCGGAGAAGCTGCTGCTGGAGCGGATCCTGACGGCGTACCCGTCGCACCGGGTGATCGCCGAGGAGTCGGGGCTGGCCGGGGCCGCCGAGAGCGAGTGGACCTGGCTGGTCGACCCGCTCGACGGCACCAACAACCTGGCCATCGGCCTGCCCGCCTACGTCGTCGGCCTCGCGCTGTGCCGGGCCGGGCTGCCCGTGGTGGGGGTCGTGCACGACCCGGTCACCTGCCGCACCTGGTCGGCGATCCGCGACCGCGGCGCCGTCGCCTCGCCGGGCACCCGGCTGGCCGCCGCCTACAGCGCGAGCCCGCACGGGCCGCTGCTCGCCTGGACCCAGGGGTACGCCGTCACCAGGGACGACGCGCGGGTCCGCGCGCTGAAGTCGGCGCTCGACCTCAACGCCAGGCGGGTGCTGCAGCTGTGGGCGCCGCTGCTGGCCTGGGCGATGCTGGCGCGCGGCGACATCGACGGCATCGTCGGCTACCGGGCCGAGGCGGTCGACCTCCCCGCGGGCGCGCTGCTCGCCAGGGAGGCCGGGATCGAGATCAGGTCGCTCGACGGCGGCCCGTTCGAGGAGGCCATCGACGGCACGGAGGACGACCGCAGCTTCGTGGCCGCCCATCCGCGCGCGCTGCCGGCCCTGCTGTCGCTGCTGCGCCGGGGGCCCGGCGTCAGCCGGTGACGCTGGGGCGGCCGTTCTCGACGTGGCCCATCAGCCGGCGGTTGAAGGCCGGGTCCTCGTCGCAGGTGACGCGCAGGTCGTACCACCCGTGGGAGTCCTCCAGCGGCCAGACGACCTGCCGGTACTGGCCGGGCCGCAGCGGCACGGTCTGCTCCTTGTCGCCGTACGCGAGGGCCCGTACGCGCAGCACCACCCGCTGGTCGCCGTTGTTGGCGATCTCGACGCGCAGCCTGCGCGGGTCGATGTCGATCACGCTGGACACCTGGACGCGCGCCGCGGCCCCGGTCCTGGCGCCGCCGAACTCGCGCCGGAACCCGTTCGGGCCGACCAGCAGCAGGTCGTACGCGTCACCGGGGAGCGCCACCTGCTCCGTGACGCTGCCCTGCACGTCGAACTGCCGGGGCAGGCCGAACTCGCCCGCGTACGGGTAGAGCGCGAGGTGCGCGCTCGCCGCGCCGCTGTTGGCGAGCGTCAGCTCCAGCGTGTCGCCGAGCAGCCGCGCCCACGCGTTCGGCTGGTACGGCAGCGGCCGGGCCGGCTTGACGCCCTCCTCCTGCACGGGCATGGCCTGCTGGGCGGGCGGCGCGGGACGCCAGCGCCCGGTGAACGCGGGCACGGCGGCGGGCCTGGCGGGGGCGGGCGGCCGCGAGCTGCCGGAGAAGTCGAACGCCGAGGTCAGGTCGCCGGAGACGGCGCGCCGCCACGGCGTGATGTCGGGGAAGCGCACCCCCAGCCAGGTCTCCAGGAAGCGGACGGTGGCGGTGTGGTCGAAGACCTGGGAGCAGACGTGCCCGCCCGCGCTCCACGGCGACACCACCGTCATCGGCACCCGGATGCCGAGGCCGATCGGGTTGCCGTCGTAGTAGTCGGACGTCTGGTCGGCGGGCGGCAGCGGCGGCGGGACGTGGTCGAAGAAGCCGTCGTTCTCGTCGTAGGTGATGAACAGGACGGTGGACTGCCAGGTCTCGGGGTGCGAGGCGATGGCGTCGAGGATGTCGTAGGTGATCCTGGCGCTCTGGATCGGCGAGGACGCGCTCGGGTGCTCCGAGTCGGCGGCGGAGGGGACGATGTAGCTGACCTGCGGCAGCGTCCCGGCCTCGACGTCGGCGCGGAACGAGGCGGCGAGCTGCCCCGCGGGCACGCGGCGCAGGCAGCGCTCGAACAGCTCGCGCTCCTCGGCCGTCAGCTTGGCCACGCCCTCGTCGAGGCGGGCGAGCAGCTGCTGCCTCCTGGACTCCGAGGCTCCGCGCAGGGCGCCGTAGAAGGAGTCCATGCTGCGGTAGTCGCCCTGCAGCGCCTTGCGGGCGATCTGCCGGAAGCGGGCGTAGAACTCCAGGTTGTTGTCCTCGTAGTTGTCCCACTCGTGGTAGACCTTCCACGAGTGTCCGGCGGCCTGCAGGATCTCGCCGGCGTTCGTCCAGGTGTAGCCGGCGTGGGTGTCCTCGGCGTACGCGGCGTTGTCGATGGCGCGCTTGGTGGTGCCGGGCTCGTAGCCGGTGTGGCCGGAGACGTGGTAGTTCCTGTTCGGGCTGGTCGAGGAGAGCACCGAGCAGTGGTAGGCGTCGCAGATGGTGAAGGTGTCGGCCAGCTCGTACTGCAGCGGCAGGTCCTCGCGCCGGTAGTACGTCATCGTGGCCGGGCTCTTGGCCGGGATCCAGCCGTCGTGCCAGCCCTTGGCGGCGGCCTTCTGGCCGTCGCTCCAGCCGTGGGCGAGGGCGCTGATCCACTGCAGGTCCTTGCCGACCAGGTCGGCGGCCTCGCGCACGGGGAACGGCAGCACGCTCGCGGCGCCGTTCGGCTGCTCGAAGACGCTCTTGCCGTTCCGCAGCCTGATCGCGTTGCGGTCGCCGAAGCCGCGCACGCCGCGCATGGTGCCGAAGTAGTGGTCGAACGAGCGGTTCTCCTGCATGAGGAAGACCACGTGCTTGACGGCGGACAGGCCGCCCTCGGGCATCGGCATGGCCAGGGCGCGGTGCACGGACGGTGGCAGGAGCGAGCCGGCCGCGACGCCTGCGCCCAGGGCGAGGAAGGTACGGCGGGACGGTCCACGGGACATGGGTGACCTCACGATCTTCAGGGTTGAGCGCGGCCAGCGTGGCAAAGGCAAAGATCCAGACCATTGACGCGGGGTGGCGCCCGGGTGAACGGGCGACGTCAGCCCACGTGGACGAGCGCCCAGACGGTCGCGAGGGTGCCGATCACGGCGAGGCCGGCGCCGGTGGCGAGGAAGCGGCGCATCGGCACCTGCACGCCGTGCCTGCGGCACGACTCGAACCACAGCAGCGTGGCGAGCGACGCCCACGGCGTGACGACGGGGCCGACGTTGGTGCCCACGAGCAGGGCGAGCAGCAGGTCGCGGTCGCCGGCCGGGATGACGGCGGCCACGGCCTGGAAGGCGGGCAGGTTGTTGATGGCGTTGGACAGCCCGGCGCCGACGGCCGCCGCGCGGTAGGGGTCGCCCTCCGCGCCGATCATCCAGGTCATCAGCCCGGCCAGGCCGTGCCTGCTCAGCGTGGGCACCACCAGGAACAGCCCGGTCACGAAGACGACGAGCTGCCAGGGCACCAGCGCCCAGGACAGGCGGGAGCGGTCGCGGAGGAGGAAGGCGGCGAGGACGACGGCCGCCGCCGCCACCGCCGCCACCGCGACGTGCGCCTTGAACAGCAGCAGGGCGATGAAGACCAGGCAGGCGGCCGAGGCGGCGCCGAACAGCACGGGGTCGCCGACCGGCTCCACGGCCGGCGGGGTGTAGCGCAGGTCGCCGCGCCGGCCCCGGCGCCAGTAGAACGCCCACAGGAAGGCCATGGTGACGGCGATGGCGGCGACCTGCGGCGCCCACATGCGGGCGGCGAACGCCTGGGCGTCCATGCCGATCTTCTGCATGCCCAGGAGGTTCGTCAGGTTGGAGACGGGCAGCAGCAGGCTCGCGGTGTTGGCCAGCCAGATGGTGGTCATGGCCAGGGGCAGGGCGGCGATGCGGGCCCTGGGCGCGAGGGCGAGCATGACGGGGGTGAGGAGCACGGCCGTCGTGTCAAGATTCAGAAATATCGTGACAAATGACGCGAAGGCCGTACAAAGAAAGAAGAGCGCCGCGTAGTTGCCGCGCCCGAGCATCGCCATCCTCGCCGCGATGACGTCGAAGACCCTGGCCTCCTTGGTCAGCTCCGCCAGGACGATGACGCCGACCAGGAAGATCAGCAACGGCCAGATCTCGTCGAAGCTCTCCCTGGCCTCACTCAGCGGGAGCAGGCCGGTGGCCACGAAGACCAGCCCGAGCGCGAGCAGGCCGATCCTGATCCAGTCGAGCACACCGAGACGCCGCCACACTCGACGATGATCGCACACCGGCTGCGGAACGCGGGTCCCGCGAGCGATACTGGGCAGATGGCGCGCGACGGCAGGCCGACCGACATCTTCGTCAGCTACTCCCCCGCCGACACCGCCTGGGCGACCTGGATCGCCTGGGAGCTGGAGGCCGCGGGCTACCGCACCATGATCCAGGCGTGGGACTTCGTGCCCGGCACGAACTTCATCGACTTCATGGACCGCGGGGTCAGCGAGGCGCACCTCGTCGTGGCCGTGCTCTCGCGTCACTACCTCACCTCCCGCTACGGCCGCATGGAGTGGCAGGCCGCGCTGCGCGCCGACCCCGACAACCCGTCCAACAAGCTCGTGACGATCCGGCTGGAGGACGTCCAGCTCGAAGGGCTGCTGTCCACCATCACCTGGGTCGACCTCCTCGGCGTCGCCGACGAGGGCCACGCCAGGGCGCTGCTCCTGGGCCGGGTCGGCGAGGCCATGGCCGGGCGCGCCAAGCCCGACGCCGCGCCCGCCTTCCCCACCGGCGCCGCCGCGCCGCCGCCCCCGCCCACGCTGCCCCCGCCCGCCGAGCGGGCCAGGGCCAGGCGCGCCC
The DNA here is from genome assembly GCF_900109355.1 of Nonomuraea pusilla. Lineage (GTDB taxonomy): Bacteria > Actinomycetota > Actinomycetes > Streptosporangiales > Streptosporangiaceae > Nonomuraea > Nonomuraea pusilla. Next base: position 460,374 of record NZ_FOBF01000004.1, on the reverse strand, counting down.
CGGTCACCGCGCCGAAGTTCCCGCCCGCCTCCGGCGCCCCGCGCGGACGCGAGTCGGTCAGCGTGCTGCACATCGGCGGCCCCCGGTTCGGCAGGGCCCTGCCCGACCCCGGCGACCCGTTCACGCCCGAGGACATGCAGGCCCGCATCTGGGCCGACCTCACCGCCATGTACGACCGCGGCATGCCGCGCCCCGACCTCATGGTGGTGAGCGGCGACCTGACCGAGTCGGGCAGCCTGGGGCAGTTCGGGCAGGCCACCCGTTTCCTCACCGACCTTCGGCTGCTCATCGGCCTCGAACCGCACCGGCTGCTGATCGTGCCCGGCCCGCGCGACGTGACCAAGGCCGCCGCCAGCGCGTACTTCCTGACCTGCGAGGCCGACGACGTCAGCCCGCAGCCGCCGTACTGGCCCAAGTGGCGGCACTTCGCCGGGCTGTTCGCCGAGGTGTTCCAGGGGCTCGACGACCGTGTCTTCGACGGCGGGCAGCCCTGGACCCTCTTCGAGGTGCCCGACCTGAAGGTGGCCGTGGCCGGGCTGAACTCCACCATGGCCATGAGCCACCTGGAGCGCGACGCGTACGCGCTGCTGGGCGAGGCGCAGGCGGCCTGGTTCGCCGAGCGGCTGCGCCCGTACGAGGAGAGCGGCTGGCTGCGGCTCGGCCTGATGGGCCACCCTCCTGCTGGGCTGCGCGACGCCACGACCTTCGACCGGCTGCTCGCGCACCGGCTCAACCTGCTCCTGCACGGCTCCGGCGAGGCCGCCCGCGACGGGGCGGCCCCGTACGTGGCGGCCCCGCGGTCAGGTCGCCACCACGTCGTCGAGATCACCCCCGAGGGCACGCGCCTGTGGCTGCCCGACGCCGGCGAGCCCCAGCGGGCCGCCCGCGCCTGGCGGGCCGCGCACGCCACGTTCACCGGCGAGACCCCCGGCGCGCCCGCGCCGGCCCCCAAGCCGGACGAGCGCGAGCCGAGCCCGGTCGAGCTGCTGCTCGACCGCATCACCGAGGTCTGCGAGGCCAGGCACGAGCGCGCCAGGATCCGCAGGTTCCCCGACCACCTCGTCGTCACCCACCCCGACGACGGCTTCGTCAGGCAGACCATGATCGGCGCGCACGCGGGCGAGCTGACCGAGGAGGCCGCCACCGGCTTCGCCCGCCGCGCCCACGCCGCCGGCCTGACCGCCGAACTGGTCCACCAGGGCCCGCCCGCGCCGCGCGCCCTGCGCGACGACCTCATGCGCAGGGGCGTGCGGCTGCGCAGCTTCACCGAGTTCCAGGGCCTGCTCGACCTGTCGGGGTACGTCGCGGAGCAGACCGCCCGAGTCACCGGCGACCGCCGCTACCCGCCCGGCCTGTACGTCCCGCAGCGCTACCGCGAGCTCGACCGCCCCGGCACCCAGGTCAAGGAGGGCCTGACCGACGAGCTGATGCGGTTGCTGGCCTCCGACCACGGCCGGTTCCTGCTGCTGCTCGGCGACTTCGGCCACGGCAAGACGTTCGCGCTGCGCGAGCTGGCCAGGCGCATCCCCGAGGAGCTGCCCCACCTCACCCCGATCCTCATCGAGCTGCGCGCCCTCGACAAGGCGCACTCCGTCGACGCGCTCGTGGCCGCCCACCTGGCCGGGCACGGCGAGGAGTTCATCGACCTCAAGGCGTTCCGCTACCTGCTCAGGCAGGGCAGGATCGTGCTGTTGTTCGACGGCTTCGACGAGCTCGTCACCCGCCTCACCTACGACCGCGCCGCCGACCACCTGGCCACCCTGCTCACCGCGGCCGAGGACAAGGCGAAGATCGTCGTCGCCAGCCGCACCCAGCACTTCAAGTCGCACAGCCAGGTGCTGACCTCGCTCGGCGAGATGGTCGGCGTGCTGCCGCAGCGGCGGGTCCTCGGCGTCGAGGACTTCAGCCGCGAGCAGATCCGCTCCTACCTGTCCAACAGGTTCGACGACCACGGCGAGGCGTCGGCCCGCATGCGGCTCATGGAAGGCGTCGAGGACCTCCTCGCGCTCGCCCAGAACCCGCGCATGCTGAGCTTCATCGCCGACCTCGACGCCGACCGGCTGCGCACCGTCGCCGCCGCCCGCCACACGCTCAGCCCCGCCCTGCTGTACGAGGAGATCCTCACCTCCTGGCTGGCCTTCGAGGAGCGGCGGGCCCGCGTCCCCGGCTCGCCCGTCTCCCTCACCGTGGACGAGCTGTGGCACGCCGTGACGGCGCTCGCGCTGCGGCTGTGGGACTCCGGCGAGGCGCTGCTCGGCGTGGACGAGCTGACCGAGGTCGCCGAGACGCTGACCGACCTCGCGGGCGGCCAGCTCTCCCCCGCCCACACCGCGTACGCGATGGGTTCGGGCAGCCTGCTCGTCCGTACCGAGGAGGGGATGTTCGGGTTCATCCACATCTCGGTCATGGAGTGGCTGATCGCCCGGCACATCGCCGCGACGCTCGACGACCCGGTGGCGCTGTCGCGGCGGCCGCTGTCGGCGCTCACCGTCGAGTTCCTCTGCGACCTGGCCGACGTGCGCGCGCTGCGCGCCTGGGTGGCCGACCCGCCGCCCGGCGACGTCGCCAGGGCGAACGCCGTCAAGATCGCGGCGAGGCTGCGCACCCCCGCGAAGGCCGACCTGCGCGGCGCGAACCTCAAGGGCGAGGACCTGTCGGCCCGCGACCTGCAGGAGGTCGACCTCACCGGGGCCGACCTGTCCGAGGCCACCCTGGTCGGCACGAACCTGTCCCGCGCGGTCCTGCGCGACGCCAGGCTGACCGGCGCCAGGCTCGACGGCGCCAAGCTCGCGGGGGCCGACCTGCGCGGCGCCGACCTGTCAGGGGCCCGGCTGGCCCGCACCGACCTCAGCGACGCCCTGCTGGAGGGCTCCCGCTGGCACCGCGCCGCCCTCATCGAGGTCAGCGGCACGCTGCCGCACCTGCCCGGGGCCGCCGTGGTGCCCGGCCAGCCCGTGGAGGTGGAGTTCGCCCCCGCCGCCCTCGGCGTGCCGTACGGCTACCACTTCCAGACCAGCCGGCTGCCCGAGCCGATCGCCTACAGCCCCGGCGGGTCCACCATCGCCATCGGCAGCGAGGACGGCGGCGTGCTGCTGTGCGTCGGCGGCTCGCCGGTGCGCACCCTGCAGGGGCACCGCGGCCGCGTGTACGCCGTCCACTTCGCCGGGCACCTGCTGGCCACCGGCGCCGGCGACGGCGAGGTGCGGCTGTGGGACTCCCTGACCGGCGCCCTCCTCCGCACGCTCACCGGCCACCCCGACGGCGTCTGGCCCGTACGCCTCAGCCACGACGGAGAACTGGTCGCCGCGGGCGGCGGCGACGGCGTCGTCCGCGTCTGGGAGACCGCCACCGGACGCCTCGTCCACGAACTGGCCGGGCACCAGGCGCCCGTCTACACCGCCTCGTTCGGCCGCTCCGTGCTCGTCACCGGCGACGCCGGCGGCACCGTCCGCGTCTGGGACCTGCGCACCGGCGCCACCGCCCGCACCCTCGACGGGCACCGTGGCAGCGTCTACCGCGCCCTGCACAGCCCCGACGGCACCCTGCTCGTCACCGGCGACGAGGCCGGCACCGTCCGGCTGTGGGACACCGGCACCTGGACCCCGCTGCACACCCTCAGCGGTCACGCCGGCAGCGTCTACTGCGTGGCCTTCTCCCCCGACGGCACGCTGCTCGCCAGCGGCGACACCGCGGGCGCCGTCCGCCTCTGGGACGTCTCCGGCGAGCCGCTCGGCGTCCACACCACCCACGCCGCCGCCGTCTACCAGGTCGCCTTCAGCCCCGACGGCCGCACCCTGGCGAGCGGCGACTCCAGCGGCGTCGTCCGGCTGCTCGGCGTCGGCGGCGGTCAGCGGGTCGAGCTGACCGGGCACCGCAGCTCCGTGTGGCCGTTCGCGTTCCGCCCCGACGGCGAGCAGCTCGCCACCAGCAGCAACGACGGCACCGTACGCCTGTGGGACCCCGCCACCGGCAAGTGCCAGCGGGTGCTGCGCGGCCACGGCAGGCGCATCTCCTCCGTACGGTTCAGCGCCGACGGCACCATGCTGGCCACCAGCGGCAACGACGGCGTCGTCCGCGTCTGGGAGCCGCGCACCGGGCGGCGGCTGCGCGAGTTCACAGGCAGCGCCGACCGGCTCATCTCCGCCCTGTTCTCGCCCGCGAAGCCGGTGCTCGCCACGTCCAGCAACGACGGCGGCGTCCACTTCTGGAACGCCGTCACCGGCGAGTACGAGCGCGAACTCAACGCCGAGACCGACCACGTCTGGGCCGAGGCGTTCAGCCCCGACGGCGACATGCTCGCCACCGCCAACGACGACGACAGCGTACGGATCTGGTACCGGCCCACCGGGCGGCTGGCCGTCAACCTGGTCGACCACCGCGGCCGGGTCCGCTCCATCGCCTTCAGCCCCGACGGCCGCTACGTCGCCACCGGCTGCGACGACCGGCTCGTCCGGCTCTGGCACGTCGCCTCCGGCGGCCGCGTCGCCACCCTGGAAGGGCACACCGACCGGGTGTACTCCGTCGCCTTCTCCCCGTCGGGACGCCACCTCGCCAGCGCCGGCAACGACGGCAAGGCCATGATGTGGGAGCTGATGGAGGGGCAGCCCTGGCAGCCGCGGCTCGTCCACACCTTCGACGGGCACGAGGGACGCCTCTGGAGCGTCGCCTTCGACGCCTCAGGCGCACGGCTCGCCACCGGCGGCGACGACCTCACCGTACGCGTCTGGGACACCGCCGGCGGGGGGCTGCTGCACACGCTCAGGGGCCACGCCAGGCGGGTGTGGTCCGTCGCCTTCAGCCCCGCCTCCGACCTGCTGGCCAGCGCGGGCGACGACGGCGTCGTCATCCTGTGGGAGGGCGGCGAGCGGCGCGCGACCCTGCTCGGCCTGCCCGAGGGGTGGGCGGCGCTCGCGCCCGACGGCCGCTACAAGGTGCAGGGCGACCCGGGCGGCCAGTTCTGGCACGTCATCGGCATGACCCGGTTCGAGCTGGGCGAGCTGGACGCGTACCTGCCGGGGGTGCGGCAACTCCCCCTTGACGCCCCCATCTGACCCGGGCGCATTCCAGGGGGCGTCAGCCGCGGGCGGCGCGGCGCAGCAGGAGCTCCCACACCTCGGCCACGCGGGCCTCCAGGTCGTCGAGCGAGCCGTCGTTGACGATGACGACGTCGGCGGCGGCCAGCCGCTCCTCCCGGGTCGCCTGGGCGGCGATGCGGGCCTTCGCGTCGCCCTCCGCCATGCCCCGGTGCTCCGCCAGCCGCCGCAGCCGCACCTCGTCGGGCGCGTCGACGACGATGACGACGTCGTACATGGGGGCCAGCTTGTTCTCCACCAGCAGCGGCACGTCGTAGACGAGGACCGCGTCGTCGGGGGCCTCGCTCTGCAGCTGCGCCACCCGCTCCCCCACCAACGGGTGGACGATCGCGTTCAACGCCGCGAGCCGCTCCGGGTCGTTGAAGACGATGCCGCCGAGCTTCTCCCTGTCGAGCGACCCGTCAGGACGCAGCACGCCCGCGCCGAACGTGGCCACCACGCGCGCCAGCCCCGGTGTCCCCGGCTCGACCACCTCACGGGCGATCTTGTCGGCGTCGACCACGACGGCGCCCCTGGCCGACAGCCGCCTGGACACCTCGCTCTTGCCCGAACCGATGCCGCCGGTCAGCCCAATCTTCAGCACGCGGAAAGCCTATCCACCCGCGCGCAGGACGGCAGCCCTCAGCCCTGCGGGGCGGGCCGCGTCCTGCGCAGGTGGACCAGGGTCAGATGGTCGTCCATGCGTTCCCTGCGCGTCTCCCGGTAGCCGAGACGGTGGTACAGGCGCAGGTTCCCCTCCGACAGGTGGCCGGTGAACAGGTCGAACGCCTCCGCCTGCGGCAGCCGCTCGTGCAGGGCGGTCAGCAGCGCCGTGCCGACGCCCCTGCCCTGCAGGTCGGGGACGACGACGAGGCGCCCCACCCGGCAGGTGGAGCCCGACAGCCGCCCGCGCACCGCGCCCACCAGCCGGGAGTCCTCGACCGCCTTGAGCGCCACGCCCGTCTCGACCGCCTTGCGCACCTGCGCCAGCGACTCGACCAGCGGCGGGATGAAGGGGTCTCCGTAGAGCTGCGCCTCGGCGACGTAGGCCGCGCGCTGCACGGTGAGGATCTCCCCGGCGTCGCCGGGCACCGCCTGCACGATCTTCACGGGCAGCACCCTACTTCACCCGTCGAGGACGCCGCCGAGCTCTCCCCCGCAGGTGGTGCCGGGCCGCGGCAGCCGCCCGTTGACCAGGTAGTCGTGCACGTGACTGCGCAGGCAGGAGGCGCGCAGCTTGCGCACCCCCTGCTCCAGGTACGCGCCGTGCCCGTCGCCGTGCCGCAGCAGCACCGCGCCGGGGAACGCGGCGGCGACCCGCGCGGCACCGGAGGCAGGCGTCACCGCGTCCGACCTCCCGGCCCCCACCAGCACCCGCCCAGCACGCCGAGCGACAGCGTCCACCCGAGCCACCGAGCCGCCCCCCTCAGCCGCCAGGAACCGGCCGGTCACCGCCGGCGCCGACCGTCCAGCGGCCGGCGACCCCAGCGGCGCCGACCGTCCCGCGGCCGACGACTCCAGCGGCCCCGACCGTCCCGCGGCCGACGACTCCAGCGGCCCCAGCCGTGCGGCAGCCGACGGCTCCAGCGGCTCCAGCCGTGCGGCGGCCGGCGGCGACTGCGCCTCCTGCCGCCGCTGCGGCTGGTGCGGGGGCCAGCTCGGGCCCGGGGCGATGCCCAGGCAGCGGGCGATCTCGCGCCTCCCGCTCAGCCACCCCACCCGGGGCGCCGCCGCCCGCAGCCGGGCCTCGATCTGCCGGTACTCCCGGTATGCCGTCACCCCCGTCGGAAAGTCCCGGCAGTACGCCACCCCGGTCGCGAGTCCCGCCTGCTCGACGGACGGAACCGGCCCCGCCGACGCGAGGGATGCGGACGGAACCGGCCCCGCCGACGCGAGGGATGCGGCGGGCGCGGTCGGCAGCAGGGTCGCCAGGGCGGTGGCGTCGCCGTGCAGGGCGCTCTCCATGGCCTGCGCCAGCTCGGTACGCCGCCCCTGGTCGAGGCCGTTCCGTACGGCCGAGGCCACCTGCGCGGCCGTCAGAACCCGGTCCTCGCCCGCCCGTAGCGGCGCCCGCCGTACCAGGTCGTCGAAGGCGGTCAGCGCGTCCCTTCGGCGCAGCGGGCAGGCCGGCAGGGCGGCGCACCAGCTCCGGAACTCCCGCAGCATGGCCTCGGCGGCCCGCGCCCGCGAGAGCAGCCGCGCCTCCAGGCCGGGCTCGGTGTGGTCGGCGACGCCCTCCAGGTACATCCGCCCCACCCGCCCGGCGAACAGCTCCAGGTACGCCTGCCCGATCACCGCGCCCGCGGAGTCGCCCAGGTAGGTGAGCCTGCTCTCGCCCAGGGCGGTGCGCAGCGCGTCCAGGTCGTGGGCCGCCTGCCAGGAGGTCAGCCCGGCGTACGCGGCCCCCGCGGCCCGGCGACAGCTCCGGTCGTACGCGGCGCCGGCCCTGGCGAACGCCCGCCACCCCCCACGCCCGGCGGCCTCCAGCCGGGCCGGATCAGGCTGCGGCGTGGCGCAACGGACGCCGGCGCCGCGCGGCTCGGCCAGCACGACGTCGAACCACCGCGCCAGCTCGCTCACCGTGTCGGGCCTCGCGCGCACGGCGGCGACCGTGGAGCCGTACCCGAGGGTGACGACGATGTGGCCGAGCCGCCGCGAGGGGTCCTGGGCGGGCAGCAGGGCGACGTCCACGGACGTGGCGGCCCCGCCGGGACGGCCCCAGTCCACCGGCACTCGCAGGGACGCGCACCGCAGCCCGTCACCGCAGTCCCGCCAGTCCAGGGCACGGGGCACGTACGGACCGCCGGCAGCCAGAACGGAACGCCCCGAAACGGCCGGGGCCGCCCCCGGCACCGAACGATCCCAGACGGCCACGGGCACTCCCGGGACCGAACGATCAGAGGCGGACGCGAGAACAGGGGCCGGGCGCCTGACGGCCTGCCAGGAGACGTCGGCGAGCACCGGCGCCGGAAGGGCACCCTCATACGGCGAAACCGCGGCGGGCACCGGGGACAGGGGTGTGAGCCGTTGCTCAGGGGTGGTGGCGAGTGCCGGGGGTGGGACGGCGGCGCAGAGAACCGTGAGGGCCGTCACCGGGACCACCCGCTGCAGCATTCCCAATGCGCCACTCCCCCCATGGTCGGTGCCTGCGCCGCAGTGTGTCAGCGCCCGCACCGTCCCGCCGGGGGTTGCCAGGAGCCGCAGGTAAAATCTCGCGCCCCACCCAGCGAACCATCCCGATAAATCCAGCTATCCCAGACGACCATCCCGCGGGGACCCGGCATGCGCAGCAAACGCTTGGAGGCCGGCCCGTGGAGCTGACGACCCAGCGGATCGACACTCAGCGCCCGGCCATGGACGCTCACGACCGACGCCCCGACAACCCACGGCCGGGCTGCGGACGGACGCTCACCACCGGACACCTTGACACCCACAACCCAGCCCGTGAACGCTCACCACCCGACCCGTGGACGCCACCCGACCCGTGGACGCCACCCGACCCGTGGACGCTCACCACCCGCCCCTTGAACGCTCACCACCCGGCGCGTGGACGCTCACCACCCGGCGCGTCCAGAGCTCCGGCCCGGCCTCCCGCGATACGGGAAGGGCCGGTCCCGGCTCGCCTGGAGGCGCGGAAAATCCTCCCCGCCCAGCCGCCTGGAGAAAGGCGGGTACAGAGAGGGCACGGACATCCAGACCGTGCACGCGCACGACACCACCCCCCGCACAGCCGAGCGCCCTCCTCGTGAGAGCCGTGACCGCACCAGAGGCCGCCACGCGCGCCTGAGACGCTCGCAGTGTCCCGGAAAGCCCGCACATGGCCCAGATTGCCCTTGACACCCGGTACGGCCACCAGGACAGCACTGGGGGCCCGCACAGAGGGCTGGGCGCCTGCGGGACGGGACGGCGGCGAGGCTCTTACAGCGCGGAGCGTACGGAGGGGCTGTGGCGAACAGGGCCGGGGGTCCCAGCCATCCACAAGCTACAGATGTAGCGACCTGGCTGCTCGACGCCTACCACGCCGAGCGGCACCCCGTCGGCTCGGCCGTGCTGGCCATGACCGACCACCTCACCGGGCTGGTGCTCGGCGGTTCACGAGTGCGCCTGGAGATCAACCGGCGCATCATGGCGACCCTGCTCCACACCGCTCCCGGCAGCCGCCGCGTCCTCGGCAAGCTGTCCGGCCTGGAGTTCGCCTACCCGCCGAGCGAGCCGGGCGCCCACCCGCCGGCCGGGCGCCGCGCCCCCGACGGCCCGACGGATGCCGGCCGTCTGTATGAAGTGCTGCGCGCCGGCACCTTCGTCCTGCTCTCCGACAAGGGAGTGCCGGCCCCCTGGCGCAATCGCGTACGGCACGCCAGGCCCTTTCCAGCACCAGGCCCGAGGCGACGCTGATCCGCCCGGACGGCTACGTGGCCTGGGCCGGGGATCACACCGGTGTCGAAGCGGCTCTGGTGAGATGGTGTGGCTCGGCCGGCCACACCGACAGGGAGGGAAACCATGCCGCCGCCTAACCCGCAGCGCCGCGACCACCTGGCGGACGCGGCCATCACGGTGCTGGCCGAGCAGGGGTCACACGGGCTGACCCACAGAGCCGTCGACACCGCCGCCGCCGCACCGGCCGGCACCACCTCGCGCTACTTCCGCACCCGCGACGCGCTGCTCAACGGGGTCATCGAGCGGATCACCCACCGGCTCGGCGAACGCGTGGACGCCTACACCGTCCGGCCGATCTCGCCGGCCGATCTGGAGGAAGCGCTGGTCGCCGTCCTGACGATGATGCTGACCGACGACCGGCACGATCCGCTGGCCCTGTTCGAGCTGCACCTGGAGAGCACCAGAAACCCCCGTCTGCGGCACACGCTGACCGACGCCCTGCACGGCCGAAGCGATCTCATCATCCGCCAATGCCGCGCCGCCGGAATCGACATCAGCCAGGACGACGCCATGCTGCTGGAGGTGAGCGTGCTGGGCGTTCTCTTCACCGCTCTCACCACCGGCGTGCCCGAGTCCCCAAGCGAAGTGATCCGCACTGCCGTACGGGCTCTCCTGGTCCCCACCAGACGCCGATAGGGACATAACCCCTCGCGTGAACCCCGCTCGGGCACTCACGTTCGCGCCGAGACCGCTGCGAAAGTCAGACCTGCGGCGGCCGCAGACCTTTGTCGGGAGTTGAGGAAGCGATCGCGTAGCGGCCCAGGCCGTTGAGGTGGGCGGCCGGCATGCTGAACGGCTGCCGTTGCGGAGCGAGGGGCGGCGGTGCCCGTGAGGCGTCCTTGAATGCGGGAAGGCCCCGCACGTCTCCGTGCGGGGCCTTCCTGTCAAGGCGTTGCCTGGCCTGGGTGGCCTGGGCTCAGCTCTGGCCGCCGGCGAGCTTCTCGCGGAGAGCCGCGAGCGCCTCGTCGGAGGCGAGGGCGCCACCGGCCGGGGCCGACGAGGAGCCGCCCGACTGGGACTGCGTCTCGCCGCTGTAGGACGAGGGAGCGGCCTCGCCCGCCTCGGCCTCGGCCTTGCGGGCCTCCTCGATCTGCCGCCTGTGGGCCTCGAAGCGCTGCTGGGCCTCGGCGTACTGCCGCTCCCACTCCTCGCGCTGCTTGTCGAAGCCCTCGAGCCACTCACCCGTCTCGGGGTCGAAGCCCTCGGGGTAGATGTAGTTGCCCTGGTCGTCGTACGTGGCCGCCATGCCGTACAGGGTCGGGTCGAACTCGACCTCGGTGCCGACGCCCTCGTTGGCCTGCTTCAGCGAGAGGCTGATGCGGCGACGGTCGAGGTCGATGTCGATGATCTTCACGAAGATCTCGTCGCCGACCTGGACGACCTGCTCCGGGATCTCCACGTGGCGCTCGGCCAGCTCGGAGATGTGGACCAGGCCCTCGATGCCCTCCTCGACCCGGACGAACGCGCCGAACGGCACCAGCTTGGTGACGCGGCCCGGCACGACCTGGCCGATCTGGTGGGTGCGGGCGAACTGCTGCCACGGGTCTTCCTGGGTCGCCTTGAGCGACAGGGAGACGCGCTCGCGCTCCATGTCGACGTCGAGGACCTCGACCGTGACCTCCTGGCCGACCTCGACGACCTCGGAGGGGTGGTCGATGTGCTTCCAGGACAGCTCGGACACGTGCACCAGGCCGTCGACCCCACCGAGGTCGACGAAGGCGCCGAAGTTGACGATCGAGGAGACGACGCCCTTGCGGACCTGACCCTTCTGCAGGGTGTTGAGGAAGGTCTGGCGGACCTCGGACTGCGTCTGCTCGAGCCAGGCGCGGCGCGACAGGACCACGTTGTTGCGGTTCTTGTCGAGCTCGATGATCTTGGCCTCGAGCTCGCGCCCGACGTACGGCTGCAGGTCGCGGACCCGGCGCATCTCCACCAGCGACGCGGGGAGGAAGCCCCGCAGGCCGATGTCGAGGATGAGGCCGCCCTTGACGACCTCGATGACGGTGCCGGTGACGATGCCGTCCTCGTCCTTGATCTTCTCGATCGTGCCCCAGGCGCGCTCGTACTGGGCGCGCTTCTTGGACAGGATCAGGCGGCCCTCCTTGTCCTCCTTCTGGAGAACCAGGGCTTCGACGTGCTCGCCGACCTCCACGACGTCAGCAGGATCGACATCGTGCTTGATCGAAAGCTCGCGCGAGGGGATGACACCCTCGGTCTTGTAGCCGATATCGAGAAGGACCTCGTCTCGATCGACCTTGACGACGGTGCCCTCGACGATGTCGCCGTCGTTGAAGTACTTGATGGTCTCGTCGATCGCGGCGAGGAAGGCTTCCTCGGACCCGATGTCGTTGACCGCTACCTGCGGGGTGCTCGAGGTGGCCTCAGTGCTGGACGTCATGTGTGGAATTGCTCCGAACGCGGACAGGATGTCGATGTGGCGGACGCGCGGCAGGCCCTCTTCCGCATCAAGCCGAGGAATTACGACATCGACGTGACCGAGCGCGAGCCCGCTCCGTCTGAGGCGCGCGCGAGCCCACAGCGCAGCGATCAGCATATGAGACGATGGCCACGGGGTCAATCCGTGCCAGGAATCAATAGGCGTTGACCTGTGGTCTCCGCTTTAGATCGATATTACCTCGAAGTCGCCGCGGGATGGAGATCCGCTCCGGGTCGCCGTCGGAGACGTAGCGCTCGCCGGGGTGCTTGTTCAGCCACTCCAGCCAGTACTGGGAGCACCATTTGCGGCACTCGCCCTTCTTGCCGTTGCTCTGGATGCGCTGGATCGCCAGACGGTCGAACTTTTTCGCGTAGGGCGAAAGCGACGGCTCGGCCCCGGCGAGGAAGACGCCCGCGAAATCATACCGGGTGCCGTCCCAGTTCCCCTTGATCGCGATCTTCCTGGCGCGCGGCATCGACCCGTACGGCAGGGCCAGGGTCTTGGAGGGCCCCACGCCGAGCTTGACGAGCAGGCGTTCGAGCCGGGTGATCTGCTCGCGGACCTTCTTCTTCGGCAGCGCGCGCAGGTCGGGGTGCGCCCAGGTGTGGTTGGCCACCTCGAAGCCGTGGCCGGTCAGCCAGCTCACCGCCGCTTTCTGCGACGCGGTGTCCTCCAGCCCGAACGGCGCCCTGTTCACCCAGAACGTGGCGACAGGACGGAAGCCCGGGTAGCGCCGGGAGACGTCCATGATGATCGACACGGCGGTGTCGGGCTTGGGGTTGCCCGCGGAGTCGAGGCCGAAGTGGGAGGGGTGCCCGTCGTCGAAGGTGAGGACGACGGGCGACTTCCCGGCCGGCACCTGGATCTGGCCCGTGGCGAACTCCCTGGCCGTGATCGGCACGTACCCCTGCCTGGCGAGCTTCTCCAGCTCCTTCCTGAGCTGGTCGGGGGTGCGGTCGATGGAGGCGAGCCGCTTTGGAACGATCCGGTGGTACATCAGGATCGGGACCAGCCCGAGCTCGTTGGCGTGGATCTGCCGCGCGAACTCGGGCGTGGCGACGACGCCGGGTGGCTGCCCGGCGTCCTGCGGCGCCTGTGTGGGCTTCGTGACGCCTTCGAGACTGGCCCCGGCGTTGCCGGTGAGGTCGGGCCGCACGTGCGGCGCGCCATCGGACGGCATGAGGCCGAGCCCGATGACGGCCGTCGTGACCACGGCCACGTTCGCCAGACCGATGACCCGCGTGAGAGACGCTGAAATCCGCACGAAACTCCCGTGCTACTCGGGGGAAACTGATCTCAGAGTAGTCCAGAACCACCCCGGTATCGGCGAGCACCGCCGATCACCACAAGACCGACTTCCCCGTCATATCGGGATAAACAGTTCTTAATGTCCGGCGTCCTCCCACGTGCGGCCGACCCCCACCGACACCTCCAGCGGGACCCGCAGGTGGTAGGCGGCGTTCATCTGGTCGCACACCAGCCGCGTGAGTGCCTCCAGCTCGCCCGGCGCCACCTCGAAGACGAGCTCGTCGTGGACCTGGAGGAGCATCCGGGAGGCCAGCCCCTCCTCGCGCAGCGCCCGCCGCACGTTGAGCATGGCCACCTTGATGATGTCGGCGGCCGAGCCCTGGATCGGGGCGTTGAGCGCCATCCGCTCGGCCATCTCGCGACGCTGGCGGTTGTCGCTGGTCAGGTCGGGCAGGTAGCGGCGGCGGCCCATGATGGTCTCGGTGTAGCCGTCGCTGCGCGCCTGCTGGACGATGGCCTGCAGGAAGTCGCGCACTCCGCCGAACTCCTCGAAGTACTCCTCCTTCAGCGCCCGCGCCTCGGCCACCGGGATGTTGAGCTGGGTGGACAGCCCGAAGTCGGACAGCCCGTACGCCAGGCCGTAGTTCATCGCCTTGATCCTGGCCCGCAGCTCGCCGTCGATCTGCTCGGGCGGCAGGTCGAACACGCGGGCGGCGGTGGCCTGGTGGAAGTCGTGACCCGACTCGAACGCGGCGATCAGCGACTCGTCGCCCGACAGGTGCGCCATGATGCGCAGCTCGATCTGGCTGTAGTCGGCCGTGAGCAGCGTCTCGTAGCCCTCGCCGACCACGAAGCCCTGCCGGATGCGGCGGCCCTCGGCGGTGCGGATCGGGATGTTCTGCAGGTTGGGCTTCTCGGACGACAGGCGGCCCGTGGCGGCGATGATCTGGTTGAAGGTGGTGTGGATGCGGCCGTCGTCGGCGATCTCCTTGATCAGCCCCTCGACCGTGGTGCGCAGCTTCTGCTGGTCGCGGTGGCGCAGCATGATCGTGGGCAGCTCGTGGTCGGTCTGGGTGGCGAGCCAGGCGAGCTGGTCGGCGTCGGTGCTGTAGCCGGTCTTGATCTTCTTCGTCTTCGGCAGGTTGAGCCGGGTGAAGAGGATCTCCTGCAGCTGCTTGGGCGAGCCCAGGTTGAACTGCTCGCCGACCGAGCGGTGGGCCTCCTCGACCGCCTGCTTGACCGCCGCGCCGAACTCGGCCTCCAGGCCCGCGAAGTACTCGCTGTCGACGGCGATGCCGGTGCGCTCCATCTCGGCGAGGACGGCCAGCAGCGGCAGCTCCACGTCGCCGAGCAGGTGGGTGCCGCCGCGGCCGGACAGGAAGCTCTCGAGCGCCTCGGCCAGCTCGCGTGCCACGTGCGCGCGCAGCGCGAGGTCCTTGGCCGGGGCGTCCTCGTCGTCGCCGAACAGCGCGGCCTGCCCCGTGGACTCCTCCTCCGCGCGCAGGTCGCGGTTGAGGTAGCGCCTGGCGAGGTCTTCGAGGGCGAACGTGCGCTGCCCCGGCATGGCGAGGTAGGCGGCGAGCGCGGTGTCGCAGCTCAGCCCGTTCAGCTCCATGCCCTGCGCCCACAGCGCGAGGACGGGGCCCTTGGCGTCGTGGACGACCTTGGGCCTGGCCGGGTCGGCCAGCCACGCGCGCAACGCGGCCTCGTCGGCCTCGGTCAGCTTCACCGGGTCGACGTACGCCGCCGTGCCCGCGGGCGAGGCGATCGCGATGCCGTCGACGCGGCCGCTGCCGCTGCCGTACACGCCCTTGAAGGCGACGCCCGCGCGGCCCTCGGGCAGGGCGGCGAGCCAGCCGGCGACGCGGTCGGGCCCGAGGATCACGGTCTCGACCTCGAAGCCCTGGTCGGGCTCGCGCTCGCCGGTGCCGAGCACCTTGAAGACGCGCTCGCGCAGCTCGCCGCGGATCTGCAGGGTGTCGAAGAGCTTGTTGACCTCCTCGCGCTCCCAGTCGCCCTGGCGCAGGTCGCCCAGCTCGACGTCGATCGGCACGTCGCGCAGCAGCTCGGTGAGCCTGCGGTTCATCAGCACCTGGGCGACGTGCTCGCGCAGCTTGTCGCCGACCTTGCCCTTCACCTCGTCGACGCGGTCGACCAGGGTGGCGAGGGAGCCGAACTCGCGCACCCACTTGGCGGCGGTCTTCTCCCCCACGCCCGGGATGCTGAGCAGGTTGTCGCTGGGGTCGCCGCGCAGCGCCGCGAAGTCGGGGTACTGGCGCGGGGTCAGGCCGTACTTCTCCTCGACGGCCTCGGGCGTGAACCTGGTCATGTCGCTGATGCCGCGGCGGGTCATCAGGACGGTGACGTGCTCGTCGACGAGTTGGAGCGCGTCGCGGTCGCCGGTGACGACGAGGACGTTCATGCCCTCGGCGCTGGCCCGGGTGGCGAGCGTGGCGATGAGGTCGTCGGCCTCGAAGCCGGGCTTGGACAGGTGCGGGATGCGCATGGTGTCGAGCAGCTCGAAGATGAGCTGCATCTGCCCGCGGAAGTCTTCGGGGGTCTCGCTCCTGTTGGCCTTGTACTCGGCGTACTCCTCGTGGCGGAACGTGGGCTCCGACCTGTCGAAGGCCACGGCGACGTGCGTGGGCCGCTCGTCGCGCAGGACGTTCGTCAGCATGGAGGTGAACCCGTAGACCGCCTCGGTGTGCTGACCGTCGGTGGTCATCAGGTTGGCGTCCTTGAGCGCGTAGAACGCACGGTAAGCCAGCGAATGCCCGTCGAGCAGCAGCAGGCACGGGCGGCTGGGGGTCACTTCACTCTTCGGCACACACGCAGCCTAGTCTGCGTCTGCGACAGAAAACCCGAGCTCGGAACAGTGGAGGCATCCCCTTGACGCACACGGACCCGGCGCTGCTGGACGAGTACGGCAACGTGCACGCGGGCACGCTGGCCCACCGGATGGGCATCGAGTTCCTGGAGGTGACGCCGGAGCGGGTGGTCGGCAGGATGCCGGTCGAGGGCAACACCCAGCCGTACGGGCTGCTGCACGGCGGGGCGTCGGCGGTGCTGGCCGAGACGCTCGGCTCGGTGGGCGCGGCCGTCCACGCGGGCCGCGAGCGCATCGCGGTGGGCATCGAGATCAACGCCACCCACCACCGGTCGGCCACGTCGGGCCACGTCACGGGGGTGGCCACGCGGCTGCACGGCGGGCGCACGCTGGCGACGTACGAGATCGTGATCAGCGACGAGCAGGGCCGGCGCGTGTGCACCTCCCGCCTCACCTGCATGCTGCGCGACAAATAGACCCTCTGATTCCTCAAGATCCCCCTTTCGCCGGGCCCCGCGGGTCGCTACGGTGTTCGCAACAGAGCCCGCGGGGAGGCCCGGTAGATAACGTGTGCGGCCGGGGAAGCCCTGCACGGCCCCAAAGGCCGCTCCCGCGGGCTCGTCTTCCGTTTCCGCGCCGCCTTCCTTCTTTCCGCGCCCTCGTTATCGCTTCGTTTCCGGCGCGCCAGGTGTCTTCCTTCATTTAGCCCCTGACCTGGCTTTTACTTCCTCACATGAGTGACACACGCATGTCTCTAATTGGTGACGAACGGTACTGAACCGGGCGTTGCCGGAATAGGCTCCCGCCACAGCATCCCAGTTGTGCCTGCGATGCCCGCGTGTCGAGATGGAGGGGCAAAACCCCGCCTTGACCTACCTTGAGGGAGCACCATTGCGCAGAGCCGTGATCGCGTTCACGGCCTTCCTGGGTGGACTCGTCTTCCTGCTCGCCGGTCCCGCGCACGCGGGCCCGGCCGAATGCCAGGGTCTGAAGGGGACGCTCAAACTCCAAGGCCAGCCAGTGAACGGCGTGAAAATCGCGGTGACCACCGAAGGCGGACAACCCGTCAAGGAAGTCGCCACCAATGCCCAAGGCGCCTGGGACGTTCAGGTCGACAAACCCGGGAAATACAAGGTCACGCTGGATGTCAGCTCGCTTCCGCAGAACGCGGAAGTGCGCGGGGGCACCAACGTCAGGACCCTCACCGTGTACGAGGGCAACTGCTCGGCCGTCCTGTTCGCGCTGCAGCCCAAGGGCGCGCCGGGCCAGCAGCAGAACGCGTCCGCCGAGGAGAGCCCCTTCTGGACGCAGTTCGCGCAGCTCACCTTCGAGGGGATCAACCTCGGCCTGATCATCGCCCTGGCCGCGCTCGGCCTCTCGCTCGTCTACGGCACCACCGGCCTGACCAACTTCGCCCACGGTGAGCTGGTCACACTCGGCGCGATCCTCGCGTACGCGTTCAACGTCGGCATGGGGCTCCACCTCATCCCCGCCGCCGTCATCGCGGTGATCGTCGCCGCCGCGCTCGGCTACGCCCAGGACCGCTTCTTCTGGGGCCAGCTGCGCCGCCGCGGCACCGGCACCATCGCCATGATGATCATCTCGATCGGCGTGGCGCTCTTCCTCCGCTACGTCTTCCTGCTCTTCTTCGGCGGCCAGAACGAGGCGTTCGCGCAGTACACCGCCCAGCCCGGCGTGCAGATCGGCCCGATCTCCGCCGCGCCCAAGAACTTCGTCGCCATGGCCGTCGAGCTCGTCGTGCTGATCGTCGTGGGCGTCGCGCTGCTGCGCACCCGCACCGGCAAGGCCGCCCGCGCCGTGGCCGACAACCCGGCGCTCGCCGCCTCGTCCGGCATCAACGTCGACCGCGTCATCCGGATCATCTGGACCCTCGGCGGCGGCGTGGCCGCGCTCGCCGGCGTCATGCTCGGCCTGTCGCAGAACCTGAAGTACACGATGGGCCAGGACATCCTGCTGCTCATCTTCGCCGGCGTGACGCTCGGCGGCCTCGGCACCGCGTTCGGCGCGCTCGTCGGCTCCATCGTCGTCGGCCTGTTCATCCAGGTCTCGACGCTGTGGGTGC
Source organism: Nonomuraea pusilla (assembly GCF_900109355.1). Lineage (GTDB taxonomy): Bacteria > Actinomycetota > Actinomycetes > Streptosporangiales > Streptosporangiaceae > Nonomuraea > Nonomuraea pusilla. The sequence continues at coordinate 442,270 of NZ_FOBF01000004.1, read as the reverse complement.
CGCCGGAGCTCAAGAGCGTCGGCGCGCTGGCCGTCCTCATCATCGTGCTCCTCGTCAGGCCGCAGGGCATCCTCGGCCGCCGCGAGCGGATCGGCTAGTCGGGGGAGGCAGTCATGGACTGGATCACGATCATCAGCACCACGCTCAAGTCGGCCGTCGGCGTCGAGACGGTGCTCTACGGACTCGCCGCCATCGGCATCAACATCCACTTCGGATACACGGGCCTGCTGAACTTCGGCCAGGCCGCGTTCATGGGCGTCGCAGGGTACGGCCTCGCCGTCACGGTCGCCGTCATGAACCTGCCGTTCTGGCTCGGCATCCTCGTCGGGCTGGGGGCCGCCGTCCTGCTCGCCGTCCTGCTGGGCATCCCCACGCTGCAGTTGCGCGCCGACTACCTGGCCATCGTCACCATCGCGGCGGCCGAGATCGTCCGGCTGATCTTCCGCTCGGTGGCGTTCAAGGACGTCTTCGGCGGCTCCGACGGCCAGCGCGGCTTCTCCGACGGCTTCTACGCGCTCAACCCCTTCCCAGAAGGGGACTACGGCTTCAACCTCGGGCCCGTCCCGATCTTCTTCAACCACCGGCTGCTGTGGGTGCTGCTCGTCGGCTGGCTCCTCATCGCCGTCTGCTGCGGGATCGTCTACCTGCTGATGAAGAGCCCCTGGGGCCGCGTGCTCAAGGCCATCCGCGAGGACGAGGACGCCGTGCGCAGCCTCGGCAAGAACGTCTTCTCGTACAAGATGCAGTCGCTCGTGCTGGGCGGCGTCATCGGCTGCCTCGGCGGCTTCGTCTACGGCCTGGCGTTCGCGTCGGTGCAGCCCGACATCTTCGGCACCGAGACCACCTTCTACTGCTACACCATCGTCATCCTCGGCGGCGCCGCCCGCGTGCTGGGCCCCGTCATCGGCTCGATGATCTTCTGGGTGCTGCTCGTCCTGGTCTACGGCGTGCTCAGCGAGGCGGTCGCGGCGGGTTACATCCCGTTCATGACCTCCATCCAGGTCGGTCCCGTCCGCTACATCCTGGTGGGTCTCGGCCTGATCCTGTTGCTCGTCTTCCGGCCACAGGGCATCTTCGGCGACAAGAGGGAGATTGCGATCGATGCGCGCTGAGACCACGACCAGCGAGCGCAAGGCCGCGGCGCTGGCCGCCTTCAAGGACCTGGCGCACGACCCGGGCGTGCCCAAGCCCGACCCGATCCTCGTCGTCGACGACGTCGTGCGCCGCTTCGGCGGCCTGACCGCCGTGGACGTCAAGCACGTCGAGATCCAGCGCGGCTCCATCACGGCGCTCATCGGCCCCAACGGCGCCGGCAAGACGACCTTCTTCAACCAGCTCACCGGCTTCGACACGGCCGACGCCGGGTCGTGGACGTTCAACGGGCGCAGGATGAACGGCGTCCCCGCGCACAAGGTGGCGCGGGCCGGCATGGTGCGCACGTTCCAGCTCACCAAGGCGCTGTCCAGGCTGACGGTGATGGAGAACATGCGCCTGGGCGCCCAGCAGCAGAAGGGCGAGAACTTCTGGCGCGCGCTGGTGCCGTCGTTCTGGCGCGGGCAGGAGGACGCGATCACCGAGCGGGCCGAGGACCTGCTGACCAGGTTCAAGCTCGCCGCCAAGCGCGACGACTTCGCCGGGTCGCTGTCCGGCGGCCAGCGCAAGCTGCTGGAGATGGCGCGGGCGCTGATGGTCGAGCCCGAGCTGGTGATGCTGGACGAGCCCATGGCGGGCGTCAACCCGGCGCTCACCCAGTCGCTGCTCGGCCACGTCAAGGACCTGCGCGAGCAGGGCATGACGGTGCTGTTCGTCGAGCACGACATGGACATGGTCCGCGACATCAGCGACTGGGTCGTCGTCATGGCCCAGGGCTCGGTGATCGCCGAGGGCCCGCCGGACACCATCATGTCGGACGAGCGCGTGATCGACGCCTACCTGGGCGCCCACCACGACGCGCCCCTGTCGGAGAGCGAGCTGACCGAGCAGCTCCAGGAGGCGGAGGCGGCGCTCGAGGCCGAGATCGAAGAGGAGACGCAGAAGTGAACGCCGTCCCCGAGCGCGAGCAGCACCCGGCCCCCGAGACCGAGACCGAGGCCCAGCAGGACGAGGCGCAGCAGGAGACCGTGTCCAAGCAGGCCGTCAGCGACCGCGGCGACCACCTGGAGGGCGCCAGGGAGGCGGTGCTGCGCTGCGACGAGCTCATCGCGGGCTACCTCCCCGGCGTCAACATCCTCAACGGCGCCGACCTGTACGTCCGCGAGGGCGAGCTGATCGGCATCATCGGCCCCAACGGCGCGGGCAAGTCCACCCTGCTCAAGGCGATGTTCGGCCTGGTGACCATCCGCAGCGGCACCGTGACGCTGAAGGGTGAGGACATCACCAACATGAAGGCCCACTCGCTGGTCTCGCGCGGCGTCGGGTACGTCCCGCAGACCAACAACGTGTTCCCGAGCCTGACCATCGAGGAGAACCTCGAGATGGGCGCCTTCCAGGTGCCCGGCAGGTTCAAGGAGCGCTTCGAGTTCGTGGCCGAGCTGTTCCCCGCGCTCAAGGAGCGGCGCAAGCAGCGCGCCGGCTCCCTGTCGGGCGGCGAGCGGCAGATGGTGGCGATGGCCAGGGCGCTCATGACCGAGCCGTCGGTGCTGCTGCTGGACGAGCCGTCGGCGGGCCTGTCGCCCAAGCTGCAGGACCTGGTGTTCATCCAGGCGCAGCAGATCAACAAGGCCGGCGTGACCGTGATCATGGTGGAGCAGAACGCCAGGCGCTGCCTGCAGATCTGCCACCGCGGGTACGTGCTGGACCAGGGCCGCAACGCCTACACCGGCACCGGCAGGCAGCTCGCGAACGACCCGAAGGTCATCGAGCTGTATCTCGGGACCCTCGCGAAGGCATAACCGAATTGAGGCGTGGAAGGGGCTCCCCGGGGCCCCTTCCACGCTTTTTAATGGCGCTGTGAAACGTTTGGCGACAGTGGCGCTCATCCTGCCCATGTTTCTCGTCGGCTGCCAGGACGATCCGGCGTCCGCCGAGAAATACAGCACCGGCGGCGACCCCACCGACAGCCCGTGCGCCCGGGTGGTCTCCGCCATCGGCTACGCGAATCTCCTCCTCCGGCCGAAAGGCCAGGAGGACGAGCAGAACTTCGAGGACGCCGTGCTCGGCCGCCTGGCCGAACTGCGTGGCATCACGCTGGAATTCGGTGGCCGGCTGCCCGGCTCGCTCTCGGGGGCCGTCGCGACGGTCAAGAGGACGACGGCGGGCCTTTCCAGGGCGGACGTGCCGCGCGAGCGGCAGGTGGCGCTGCTGAAGGAGTACCGCGTCGCCGCCGACCGGATCGTGGCGGGCTGCGCCTGACCCGCCCAGGGCCGAAGCGCCGCCCCGGCCCCGCAAGGCGTCGTGTCCCCGCGCAGCGGAAAGGGCCCGGTCGAGGTGACCGGGCCCTTTCGCGTGGCCGGGGGCGGCGGCCCCGCGCGGGCCGCCGGCGGTGCCGGCCGGTCCTGGTGCGGACCGGCCGGTTCCTCACGTCCTGGCGTCAGCCGGCGATGTTGCCCGTACGGTACTCGACCGCCTTGGTCGGGTACTTGTTGTCGTCGCCGTACTGGTAGATGCCGATGGTGGCGACCGCCGGGTCGCCGGCGTCGTTGAACTCGACCGGGCCGCTCACGCCGTCGTAGTCGATGTCCTTGCCGGCCTTGAGCAGGTCCACGCACTCCTTGAAGTTCGTGCACTTCTCGCCGCCCTTGCTGACCTCGGCCAGCTTGGCGGCGATGTCCGCGCCCGCGTCGCTCTTGGCGGCCTCGGCGGCCAGCGCGATGAGGTTCATGGCGTCGTACGACTCGGGGGCGTAGGTGTAGTCCTCGAGCTTGGGGTCGACCGCGGCGAGCTTCTTGCGGAAGTCGTCGGGCGAGGCGGCGCCGGGGGTGGTGCCCTTGACGCCCTTCATCGTGCCCTTCGGCATGTCGAGGTAGTTGGTGTTCGACATGTTGCCGTCGACCATGTACCACTTCACCTTGCTGGCCGGCATGTCCTGCTTGACCAGCTCCTGGATGACCTTGGAGGTCTCCGCGAAGCCCACCAGGGCGATCGCCTTCGGGTTCTTGGCCTTGATCTTGGCGATCTCGGCGGAGAAGTCGGCCGCCTTCGGGTCGTAGTCGACACGCTCGACGACCTCGCCGCCGCCGTCCGTGACGGTCTTCGTGATCTGGTCGGCCAGGCCGGTGCCGTACGAGTCCTGCATCGCCATGATGGCGACCGTGTCGTTGCCCTCGGACACGATCAGGTCGCCGAGGACGCGGCCCTGCAGCTTGTCCGGGGGCGAGGTGCGGAAGTACAGGCCGCGGTCGTTGATCGTGGTGAACTTGTCGGACGTGTTGGCCGGCGAGAACTGCAGGACGCCCGCACCCGTGATCTTGTCGATCACGGACTCCGACACCGACGAGGAGGCGGCGCCGATGATGGCGTCGGCCTTCTGCGACAGCAGCTTGTCAACGGACTGCGACGCGATGTTCGTCGTCGTGTCGCCCGAGTCGGTGTCGAACTTCTGCACCGGCTTGCCGAGCACACCACCGGCCTCGTTGATCTCCTTGATGGCCGCGTTCACGCCCGCGAACTCGGGCGGGCCGAGGAAGGCGAGGGAACCGGTCTGCGGCAGCAGGGTGCCAATGGTGAGGGTGCCGTCGCCCTTCGAAGCGGGAGCCGCTGAGGATGGCGCGGCAGACTGGGAGTTCTGCGTGGCGGTGTCGCTACCGCCACCACCGCAGGCTGTCAGGGCGAGGCTGGTGGCAGCCACGACAGCCAGCGCCCGTCCCACGGGAGCAATGCGGACCATGAAGTGTCTCCTTCATCTCCAGGCCGGGATCCGTCAGCACCGCCGAGCGTTCCCGATCGAATGACGGAAACGTACAAAATGCCTGGACGGATGAACCAGATGCGCCGGGCAACTGTCGGCACTTGGATGCGGAGTCGTAATCAGTCCTCAACTTACGAGAGCAGCTCAAGCGTGCTTAATGTGCCTCGTGAAGCGCTTTACGGTCGCCCTCGTCATGGTCGCATTGCTCACCGGCTGCGGCTCGCCGGAACAGCCTTCCGCTCCTTCGGACCACCCGCCGCCCGGCGTTTCGGTGTCGCTGGCGCAATGGCGTTCCGACGAGCCCGCGCACGCGCTCGAAGTGGCTGTCCGCAATACCTCCGACACGCCGGTCTACTTCGCCGACCTGCAATTGGTCACGGCGTCGTTCAAGACGCTGCCGCCGCAGAAAGCCGACTCGGTCATCAAACGCACCGAGCGGACGGACCTGCGCATCCCGTTCGGGCCCGCCGTGTGCACGCCGCAGCGGCTGCCCGACCTCCGGCCCGCCACCGTGGTCGCCAGGGTCAGGACCGGCTCGGAGCCGCTGCGCACGGTGGTCTTCCCGGTCGCCCACCCCGACCCGCTGCTGGCCAAGCTGCTGCGGGACGAGTGCTCCGAGTTCCTCGTCAGGCAGGCGGTGGACATCGCGTTCGGCCAGGACTGGACGGAGTCCGGCGGCGCGATGCGCGGCTCCCTGGTGCTGACCAGGCGCGCCCCCGGCACGGTCACGCTGGAGGAGATGGGCGGCACCACGCACTACATGGTCGAGCCGGAGCACGCGGGAAGGCCGCTGGCGGTCATGGACGCCTCCGTCCCCACCATGAGGGTGCCGATCGCGCTCACCCCCGCCCGCTGCGACGCCCACGCGTTCGCCGAGGCCAAGAAGGCGTTCCTGTTCCCGGTGCGGGCCGCCATCGACGGCGGCCAGGTGCGGGTGGTGACGGTGGTGCCGCCCGAGCCGCTGCAGGGCCGCCTCATCCAGTACGCCCTGCGCGCCTGCGGCCTGGGCCGCTAGCGTCACCCCCAGGGCGGAGGAGGGAGGCGCCGTGGCCGTTCCGCTGCACCATCTCGTCGGCCAGGCCGGCGAGGACCTGCTGGAGGTCCTGGAGGGCCCTGACGCCGTCGAGGTGGGCGAGGTGGCCGTCCACGACCCGCTGGAGGGCGTGCCTCCCGCGCCGGGCGCGCTCGTGCTGCTGGTGGGGCTCGATCCTGCCGCCCCGGAGGCGGCGCGGGCCGTGCGCGGGCTGGCCGGGGCCGCCGCCGCGGTGGTGGGGCCCTGCCCCGACGCGGCACGAGAGCCCCTGGCCGAGGCCGCCCGCGCCGCCGGTGTCACGCTGCTCGGCCTTCGCTGGCCGCTCGCCTGGACCCACCTGTACACGCTGCTCGCCGACATCGCCACCGCGGACGAGGCGCGGCGGGAGGCGTCCGGTGACGTGGGCGGCGTGCCGCCCGGCGACCTGCCGGCGCTGGCCGACGCCATCGCGGGAGCCCTGGGCCGCCCGGCCGTCATCGTGGACGCGCAGTGGCGGCTGCTCGCGTACTCGGCGGTGGACGGGCGGCAGGCCGACGAGCTGCAGCGCGAGACGATACTCAACCGGGCCGTCCCCGAGGAGGAGGCGCTGCCCGCGGCGCGCAGGCTGCTGCTGGCCGACGGGCGGGCCCGCCGCTTCGGCAGCCGCGTTGGCGTGGGCATCAGGGTCGGGGCGGAGCCGCGCGGCATGCTGTGGATCTCCGAGGCCGCGGGCCGGCTCCCCGACGACCGGCTGGCGCTGCTGGAGGAGTACGCCCGGCTGGCCGCGGCCCACCTGGGGCAGGCCCGCGCCGTGCGCAGGAGGCACGCCGAGCTGGCCGAGATCGCGCTGGAGGGCGGCGCCGACGCCGGCGACGCCTGCGCGGAGCTGGGGCTCGACCCGCGGGCGGGCCTGACCGTGGTGGCGGTCGGCGCCCTCGGGCCGCCCGGCGAGGTGCCGGGCGGCGTCCTGCTCGACGGTGTGGCGGCCTACCTGGACGCCTACCGCAGGCCCGCCGCGTGCGTGCTGCGCGGCGACACCGTGCACTGCCTGCTCGGCGGCCGGGCGAGGGAGATCGCCGCCGACGCGGTGCGGCGCGCCGGCGGCAGGCGGGCGCTGGCGGCAGGCGTCGGCGACCGGGTGGTGTCCGCCGCCGAGCTGCCCCGCTCCTCGCGGCAGGCGGCGCTGGTCCTGGACGTCCTCACGGCCGACCCGCGCGGCCCCCGGGTCGCGGACGTCGGGGAGGTGCGGGCGCGGGCGGCGCTGGCGGAGGTGCGTCACCTGCTCGCCGACCACCCGGAGCTGCTCGCGCACGAGACGGCCGCCGAGGAGTGGGTGCTGGCCTGGCTGGAGGCGCACGGCGACTACCGGGCGGCGGCGGCCCGCCTGGGCGTGCACCCCAACACGCTCAGGTACCGCGTGCGCAGGCTCGCGGAGGACGGCGTGGACCTGGGCGACCCTGACGTCAGGCTGGCGCTGTGGGTCCGGCTGAGACTCGTCCGGTGAGGCGCGCCGCCCGACACCTGAGGCCCGGCCCGGCTCGCCGCCTGACATCTGAGGCCAGGTCCGGTGATCCGCACAACTCCTGGGCCCAAGGTTGTACGGCTGGACAGTCCCACCGGCCGCCCGCACCGGGCATCGTGGGCGGCATGACGCTGAACGTGCTGATCGACCAGGTGCTCCGTGCCATGAGCGAGGGCGCCGCGGAACGCGGAGGGCCGGTGCCCGCGCTGCCTCCCGCCCGGCTCGCCGCCCACGTCAGGGAGGTGCTGGCCCGCTCCGGCGGCGTCCTGCCCGAGCAGGGCACGGGCCCGGGCGAGGCGGCCGCCGCCGTCACGCGGCTGCTGGCGTACGGCGCCGCCGACCCCGCCCACCCCGCGTGCTCCGCCCACCTGCACTGCCCGCCGCTGCCCGAGACGGTGGCCGCCGAGGTCGCCGTGTCGGCGCTGAACCAGTCCCTGGACTCCTGGGACCAGGGCCCGGCCGCGGTGACGCTCGAACGCGAGACGGTGGCGGCGCTGGCCGGCCTGGCCGGCTTCCGTCCCGACCGCGCCTCGGGCACCGTCACGACCGGCGGCAGCGAGTCCAACCTCATGGGGCTGCTGCTGGCCCGCGACCGGGCCCCGGAGCCGGGGCCGGGACGCCGCAGGCGCGTGTTCGCCTCCGCTGGCGCGCACTTCTCCGTCCGGCGCGCCGCCGCGCTGCTCGGCCTGGGCGACGACGCGGTGCGGCCGGTCGCCGTGGACGCCGGACACCGCATGGACCCCGCGAGCCTGGCCGCGGAGCTGGCCGCGTGCGCCGCCGACGGGGACGTCCCCGTGGCCGTGGTGGCGACGGCGGGAACGACCGACACCGGCGCGATCGACCCGCTCGGCGACGTCGCCGCGGTCGCGGCCGCCCACGGCGCGTGGACCCACGTCGACGCCGCCCACGGCGGAGGGGCGCTGTTCTCGGCCCGGCTGGCGCCGCTGCTGCGCGGCCTGTCCGAGGCCGACTCGGTCTCGATCGACCTGCACAAGTTCGGCTGGGTGCCCGCCCCGGCCGGCGTCTTCCTCGTACGGGACGCCGCCGCGTTCGCCCCGCTGGAGACCAGGGCCGCCTACCTCAACCCCGACGACGACGCGGAGGCGGGCTACGACGGCCTGCTCGGGGTGTCGCTGCGCACAACCAGGCGTCCCGACTGCGTGAAGATCCTCGTCGCGCTGCGCTCGCTGGGCAGGGCCGGGCTGGGCGAGCTGGTGGAGCGCTGCCACGACCTCGCCCTGCGCGCCGCCGACCTGGTCGCCGCCCACCCCGAGCTGGAGCTCGTGGCCTCCCCCGTGCTCTCCACGGTCGTCTTCCGCTACGCGGACACCGACGAGGTCAACGCCGCGCTGCGCCGCCGCCTCCTCCTTGAGGGACGGGCCGTGGTCGGCCGCACCGAGCTGGACGGGCGGGTCTGCCTGAAGCTGACCGTGCTGAACCCGTCCGCCGACGTCGAAGCACTCCTCCAGGCCGTCGTGGACGCGGGCAGGAAGGAGAGCCGATGACCCTCGCGGAACAGTTGGCCCGGCTGGCCGAGACGCACGAGGTGCCGGGCGCGGCGGTGGCCGTCCTGGCCGACGGCGCGGTGCGCACGGCCTCGGCCGGGGTGCTCAGCACCCGCACCGGCCACCCGGTGACCGACGACGCGCTCTTCCAGATCGGCTCGATCACCAAGGTGTGGACGGCGACGCTGGTCATGGACCTGCTGCCGGACCTCGACGCGGAGGTGCGCGGGTACCTGCCCGGTTTCAGGCCCGGCGTCACCGTGCGCCACCTGCTCTGCCACACCTCGGGCCTCGAAGGCGACGTGTACGACGACTTCGGCCCCGGCGACGACGCCCTGGAGCGGTACGTCGCCGCGCTGGACCGGATCGCGCCGCAGGTCTTCCCGCCCGGCGAGCTGTTCTCCTACTGCAACACCGGCTACTGCGTCCTCGGCAGGATCGCGGAGGTCGTCACCGGCCGCTCCTGGGAGGCGCTCGTCGCCGAGCGGCTGGCCGCGCCCCTCGGGCTGCGCGTGGCGGCCTCGGCCGAGCAGGCGATCCTGGGCAGCCCCGCGATCGGCCACGCCGACGGCGAACCGGTGCCGGTGTGGTCGCTGCCGCGCTCGAACGCCCCAGCCGGCGCGTCGCTGGCGATGAGCGCGCGCGACCTCGTCGCGTTCGCCGGGGCCCACCTGGACGGCCGGGTCGGCCCGTGGGCCGCGCGGATGCGGGTGCCGCAGGCCGACGTCCCGCCGGGCGCCGGGCAGCGCGGCCGGTGGTGGGCGCTCGGATGGGAGGTCTTCGACTGGCCGGGCGGGCCCGTGATCGGGCACGACGGCGACACGGTCGGCCAGACCGCGTTCCTTCGGGCCGTGCCGCACCGGGGCGTGGCCGTGGCGCTGCTCACGAACGGCGGGCGCCCCCGGGCGCTGTTCCAGGAGCTGGCCGCGCCGCTGCTCGACCGGCTGGCCGGGGTGACCATGCCTGCGCCGGCCCGTCCGCCCGCGGAGCCGGTGGCCGCCGACCCGGCCCGTTTCGAGGGGCGTTACGCGTCGGCGGCGATCGCCGTCGAGGTCAGGAAGGACGGAGGCGAGTTCGAGGTCACGATGAGCGACGACGAGGACAGCGAGACCTTCCGCGCGGTGCCGCTCGACCCGGGCACGCTCGTCGCCGTCGAGGCGCGCGACGGCGCGCACACCTCAATCGCCTTCGTCGGCGACGCGGGCGGCGGCCGGGCCCGCTACCTGCATCTCGGCCGGGCGCTGCCCCGCCGCGACGGGTAGGCGCAGCCGCAGCCAGGCCAGCAGCCTGGTGTCCGGGTCGCCCAGGTCGAGCCCCAGCTCGGCCAGGCGGCGGACGCGGTAGCGCACCCCGTTCGGGTGCAGGCCGAGCCGCCGGGCGGCCCGGACCGCGTCGCCCAGCTCCTCGATCCAGGCCAGGGCGGTCTCCTCGTGGCCGTCCAGGGCGGGGAGGTCGTGCAGCAGCAGCCCTGGGCGGGCGGCCAGCAGCTCGCCCAGCTCCCTGACGGCGACGCGCGCCCACAGCCCGGGGTCCTCCTCCCCTGCGGCGCGGACGCCCCGGTCGCCGCGTTCCTCCAGGACGGCGAGCACCAGTTCGGCCAGCCTGCGCGAGCGGTGCAGGCCACGGGCGTCGCGCGCCACCGGTCCGACCCCGGCCCGGATCGGCCGTCTCCCGCCGAGATCGGCGGCCACCTCTGCGAGCAGGCGGCGCGGCGCCGGGCCCGGGACGAGGCAGTACACCGTGCCGTCGCGCTGGACGCAGGCGGCGCCGCGACGCCGCGCGGCCAGCGACGCCGCCACCGCGTCGAGCAGTCCGGCGGGGCCGTCGCCGGGCGGCGCGGATCCGCCGGGCGGCGTGGCGGGGACGGCCGGGCCGTCGGGTCTCACGGCCGCCACCGCGCAGCCGGCGGCCAGGTCGATGCCGAGCGAGCGGCAGGCCGCTGCCGCGTCCCGCCCGTCGATCGCCAGCCCGGCCAGCCGCCCCCTGCGTTCCCTGTCACGCGTACGGGCGGCGACGTGCCGCGCCACGTGCGGGCCGCCGAGCCTGGCGACGTCCTCGACGACCGACAGCCGCTCCTCCGGCAGCGCGCTGGGCCCCTCCAGCACCCACAGCATGCCCACGGGGTGCCCGGCCGACTTGATCCCGACGCCGACGCGCCAGACGGGGCTCCCGCCCTCCTCGTTCACGAAGCGGAGCGCCCTGTTGCCGGCGAGCAGCAGCCTGCGCGTGGCCGAGGGCGCCTCGCTCTCCGGGACGGCCCGATTCAGGATGAGCTCCCGCTGCAGCTCGTCGGTCCACCTGCCCTGCACCGCCGAGTGCGCCAGCAGCCGCCACTCCGTGTCGAGCAGGACCACCGGCCGCTCCAGCAGGGCGGCGGCGTCGTCGGCGAGGGCGTGCAGGTCGCCTGGGGGCACCGCGGCGAGCGCCTCGGCCGCCGCTCCGCCCGCCGCCGGCTCGCGCTCGCCGGACGCGCCCTCGGCCAGCTCGTACACCCGCGCCCACGGCAGCGGCGCGGTGAGGACGACCAGCGCGACGCCCGCGCCTTCGGCCGCGTGGACGACGGCGGGACCGGGGTCCGAGCGCACCACGGCGGCCGCCGCCCCCTCCAGGCCCGCCACCACCGCCGCCGACGACGGCGCGGCCGGATCGACCCCCACCAGCAGCACGACCGCCCCCGGCCGGGAGACGCCCGCCTCCAGCGGGTCGTACAGGACGGGCACGGAGACGGCGACGTCCAGCCCGTACGGGGCCGCCGCCACCGAAGGGCCGCCCGGCTCCAGCACCTGGAGCAGGCGGGCGAGCGAAAGCCCTGCGCACACGGGCGGCCTCCCAGGCGGAACAACGGATCAGCGCAAACGTTAGCCGATCCGACAGATCCATCCGGGCAGCCGATCCCGACAGTGGATGCATGAATGAAGCGACAGCCGCTCGCCCGCTCCGCCAGGTGCTGAGCGAGCATCGCCTGAGCCTGTACCCGGTCAGCGCGCTCGGCGTCCTGGTGATCAGCAACTCCTTCGCCGACAGCGGGCTGACCGTGCTGGCGCCCGAGCTCCGCACCGGGCTCGGCCTGAGCGTCGCCGACCTCGCGGGGGCGATGTCGGTGCAGTTCCTGGCCCTGGCGGTGGCCCCGCTGGCGCTCGCCGGGCTGGCCGCGAGCCGCCCGCGGCGCGCCGTGCTGTCGGTCGTGACGGGGCTCGTCTGGAGCGCCGCCACGGCCGCGCTCGCGCTGACCACCGGGCTGTGGAGCCTCGCGCTGGTGCTCCTCGTGATCGGGGTGGCCAACGGCAGCACCGTCTCGCTCCACACGCCGCTGCTGGTCGACACCTACCCGTCCGCCGTCCGCGCCAGGATGCTCACCCTGTACGGGGCGGCGTCGGCGCTGGCGTACGTCCTCGCGCCGCTCGCGGTGTCGGCCCTGACCGGCTGGCTGGGCCTCGGCTGGCGCGCCGTCTTCGCGGTGGTCGGCGGCGCCTCGGCACTGATGTGCCTGTACGCCTCCGGCCTGCGCGACCCCGGCGTCGGCCGTCACGACGAGCCGGGCGCGGACACCCCCGCCGGGCTCCTCCCCGCCGTGCGCGCCATGGCGGGCACGCCGACCGTGCGCCGCGTGGTGCTGGGCTTCGCCGCCTTCGGCGCGCTGCAGGTGCCGGTCTCGACGCTGGTCTCGGTCCACCTGGAGGAACGCTGGCAGCTCGACGCCGGCGCCCGCGGCGTCTTCTTCACCTGCGCCGCCGTGATCATGCTGGCGGCGTTGCTCGCCTCAGGACGCCCCCTCGACCAGGCGTTCCAGGCCAGGCCAGGACGGGTGGCGGCGATCTGCGGCGGCGTCGTCATGGTGACCGCGCTCGGCTACGCGGCCGGCATGCTCGCCCCGGCGCTGCCGCTCGCCCTGGGCGCCTTCCTCCTCGCGGCCGGCGCGCAGGCGCTGATCGTCCCGGCCACGCAGCTGATCTGCCTCACCGTGGTCGCCCCCGCGCACCGCGCCCACGCGGCGGCCGTCAGCGCCATCGCCATCGCAGCCGGGGGCATGCTCGGCGCGGCGCTGCTCGGCGCCGTCCAGGACTCCCTGGGAGCGGCCGGCGCGGTGGTCGCGATCGCCGTGCCCGGCCTGGTCGCCGCCGCGGTCGTCGCGTCCGCGGGCCGCACCCTGGGCCGCGACCTCGCGACGGCGGCGACCCCGTGACCGCGTTCGCGACCACGCGCGACGGCCGCGCGCTCCACCACGCGGTCACCGGCGCCGGCGACCCGCTGGTGGTGCTCGAATCCGGGCTCGGCATGCCGGGAGCGGGATGGGCCCTCGTCGCGCCGTCCGTGGCCCAGGTCACGGCGACGCTCACGTACGACCGCGCCGGACTCGGCCGCAGCGACCCCGACCGGGCGCCGCGCGACCACGCCAGGATGGCGGCCGACCTGCTGGACCTGCTCGACCACGTCGGCGCCGAGCGCTGCGTGCTGGCCGGGCACAGTCTCGGCGGCGCCGTGGTCCAGCTCTTCGCGCTGCGCCACCCCGAGCGGGTGGCGGGGCTCGTCCTGGTCGACCCGTCCGTGCCACCGCAGGAGGTGCCGCTGCCGCGGAGCCCCGCGTACCTGCTGGCGCGGCTCCTCCAACCGGTCGGCGACCTGGCGGAGCGGGCCGGCGACCTGGCCAGGCTGGCACTCGCCCGCCTCGGCGTGCGCAGGCCGTCCGGCTTCCAGCGTGAGGTGGCGGCGTACCTGCCGGACGACGTCCGCGACGCGACGCTCGCCGCGCTGGCGGGCCCCGCCGCGATCGCCGCCACCCGCGAGGAGAGCGCGGCGCAGCAGCGGAGCCTGCGCGCCCTGCACGCCGTCCGCCCCGCCGGCGCGCTCCCGCCGGTGCCCGTCACCGTCATCACCGCGGGGCTGCGCCCGCCCGGCTTCACCCGGGTGTGGGACGGGCTGCGCGACAGCCACCGGCGGCTCGTCGCCGGGCGTCCGCTCGGACGGCACGTCATGGCGGAGCGGTCGGGCCACCTCGTGCCGCAGGAACAGCCGGACCTCGTCGCCGGCGAGATCGTGCGCGTCGTCGAGGCGGTGCGGCGTGCGGGCTGACCACCTGCTGGCGAACGGCCTGCGCGTGCTCGCCGTCGAACGCCGGCACGCCCCCGTCACCGCGGTCAGCCTCCGGTACGCCGCCGGCTCCCGGAACGAGCCGCCCGGCAGGACCGGGCTCGCCCACCTCGCCGAGCACCTGATGTTCCAGGGGTCGGCGAACGTGGCGCCGGGCGAGCACGCGGCCCTGATGGAGGGCCTCGGCGCGCCCTACGACGGCGAGACCTGGTTCGAGCACACCGTCTACCACCAGAGCGTCCCGTCGGGGCAGCTGGAGCTGGCGCTGTGGCTGGAGGCCGACCGGATGGGCACCCTGCCTGGCGCGCTCGCGCCCGCCGCCCTGCGCGCGCAGCGCGAGGTCGTGCGGAACGAGGTCCGCCAGCGCCTGCACGGGACGCCGTACGGCACCCGCCTGCCGCACCTGTTCGCCCTGGCCCACCCCTACACGCACACCCCCCTCGGCACCGAGGAGGACCTGGACGCGATCACCTTCGACGACTGCGCACGCTTCCTCGCCGGTCACTGCACCCCGGCCAACGCCGTGCTCGCCGTGGTGGGCGACGTGGCCGCCGCCGAGGTCGCCGCCCTGGCCGACCGCTTCTTCGGCCGCCTGCGCGGCCCGCGCCCCGCTCCCCCGCCGGACGCGGGCTCGGCCCGCACCGGACGCCGCCTCGACGTGGTGGAGGACCAGCCGGGCGAAGCCCTCTTCATCGCCGTCCCCCTCCCCTCCGAACCCGCCGTCCCCCTCCCCTCCGGGCGCAGCGGCGCCGTTCCCTTCGGACAGGCGGCAGGCGGGACCGCCGCCCGTGACGGGACGGCGGTGGAGGCCGCCGAGCTCGCGCTCGACGTGCTCGCCCGGGGCGCCGGATCGCGCCTGCACCGGCGCCTCGTCCAGCGGGACGGCCTCGCGCTGTCGGTGGAGGCCGTCTGCCACCGGTTCTCCGGAGCCTGCTCGCTCGGGGTGATCGAGGTGACGTCCGCACCGGGCGCCCCTCTGGGAGCGATCGAGGAGGCCGTGGACGAGGAGAGCGCCGACCTCGCCCGCCACGGACCCCGGCCCGGCGAACGGGACCGCGCGACCGCCCTGGCCCGAGCCCGCCACCTCGACGGCGTCGGCACCGCCGCCGGACTGGCCGACGAGCTGACGTTGCAGTGCGTGCTGACGGGCGACCCCTGGCGCGCCCTCACCGCACCCGGGCGCACCGCGTCCGTGGACGACGCCGCCCTGACCGCCGCCGCGCTCCACCTGACCCGGCCCCACTGGTCGGTCCTCGCCTACCACCTGGACACCTCACGATGACGACGCCACACCCTCACGTCACCCCGTACCTGACCGGCGGCATCCCGGGCGGGCCCGCGACGACCGCGCGCCCCGTCCCCCGTCCCACCCCGGACTGGGCGCCTCCCCCGGTGCTGCGCGCCGCCCCGTGCGCGCTGCTGTGCCGCCACACCGGCCCCGGCCTGGCGTCCGTACGGCTCGTGGGCGGCCCGGAACGCCTCCTGGACGGCGCGGGAGGCGCCTGCGCGACCGGGGACACGGACAGAACGGACAGGACGGACAGGACGGACAGGACGGACAGGACGGACAGGACGGGGAGAGCGGGCGCGCCGGGCGGTCTCGGGTGGGAGCTGGAGGCGCTGGGGGCCGCCGTGCGGACGTCGCCGGGGCTGCTCGCGCTCGACCTCCCCGGGGAGAACCTCCGCGCTGCGCTGGACACGCTGGCCCACGCCGCCGCCGCGCCGCCCCTCCCCGGCGGGCGGCCCGCCGCCCCGGGCGAGCGCGGAGACGCCGCGACGGCCCGGCACCGTCTCCTCACGGCCCTGTGCGGCGAGTCCCACGTCGGCGCCCTCGTGGTGGTCACCGGCGAGGGCGACGCCGTGAACGGTCATGACCTCGCGGGGTACGCCACCGCGCTGGGGCTGTGCGAGCCGCCCCTGCCTCCCCCGCCGCCCCGCTTCCCGCCCACGCCCGCCCGGGTGCACGTCCGGCGTGACGGCTCCGCCCCCGTGCGCCTCGCCGTCGGGTACGGGGTGCCGGGACGCTCCCGCACCGTCGAGTGGGCCGCGCTGACCGTGGCGGCGCGCGTGCTCGGCGGCGGCCTCGCGGCCCGGCTCAACCGCCTGCTGCGCGAGGAGAAGGGCGTCACCTACGGGTTCACCTGCACGCTCGAACCGGTGAACGGCGCCGGGGTGCTCCTCGTCGAGGGGACCGTCCAGGCGGAGGCGGCGCAGGCGGCGCTCGGCGACGTCCTGTCCGTCCTGCGCGGGCCGGCCTCGGACGGGATCGGCGCCGCCGAATGCGCCGGCGCCGTCCGCGCCGAGCTCGGCGGCGCCTGGACCCGCTACGAGACGGCCGCCGCGCTCGCCGACGAGCTGGCCTCACTGGCGGCCGAGGGGCTGGGCCCGGAGCAGCTCGTCCGGCACAGGCAGGCGGTGCGCGGGCTGGACGCGGCCACGTTGTCGGCCGTCCTCACCCGCGAACTCGGCCGCTCGGAGCCCACCGTGATCGCCGCAGGAGGCGGCACGCTCGCCGGCCTGACCACCGCCTGACGCGCTCTTGCGAGGATGAACGTCGGCTCGCGCGCCTGAAAGCGGGGTCGCGTGGGCCTGGGCCGGGTGATACGCCGGGCTTCTTACCGAGGGGTGGCGCGTTCGGCAAGCAGCGCCACAATCCGGAAATTTGCCGAAATTTCGGCTTTTCGCGGTGCATTTAGCACCGTCGTTAAGAACGCTCCGCCGCGTCGTCGATGACGATCTGGGCGACCTCGCGCATGCTCAGCCGGCGGTCCATCGACGCCTTCTGGATCCAGCGGAACGCCTGCGGCTCGGTCCAGCCGTGCTGCGCCATCAGCAGGCCCTTGGCCCGCTCGACCAGCTTCCTCGTCTCCAGCCGGTCCGACAGGTTCGACACCTCGGCGGCCAGCGCCACCATCTCCTCGTGCCTGCTGACCGCCATCTCGATCGCCGGCACCAGGTCGGCCTTCGTGAACGGCTTCACCAGGTACGCCATGGCCCCGGCGTCGCGGGCCCGCTCGACGAGCTCGCGCTGGGAGAAGGCGGTGAGGATGAGGCACGGCGCGATCCGGTCGGCCACGATGCGCTCGGCGGCGGAGATGCCGTCGAGCACGGGCATCTTGACGTCCAGGATGACGAGGTCGGGTTTCAGCTCGGCGGCCAGCCGGATCGCCTGCTCGCCGTCTCCGGCCTCGCCCACGACGACGTAGCCGTCCTCCTGGAGCATCTCCTTGAGGTCGAGGCGGATCAGCGCCTCGTCTTCCGCGATCACCACTCGCCGCTGCGTACTCACGAGCAGAAGAGTACAGATGTCCGGTAGATTAGATCCACGCCGGTACTGTCTCGACGGCGCTTGCCGCCATCATGCGCACCGGTATATCCGCCCCGATAGACCAATCGGCAGAGTCGATGGCCTCAAAATCCATTCAGTGTGGGTTCGAATCCCACTCGGGGCACAGCAGCCGCCCGGCCGTCACGGCCGGGCGGCTTCGTCATGCCCCCTGAGCGCGCTTGGGAACGCCCGCCGCAGGGAATGTCCGTTGCAGATGCATAGAACTGTGACGGAGGTGACCTGTGCCGCTGAGCGTCAGGGAACGGGAGGCGTTCCTCGCCGAGCCGCACATCGCGAGCCTGGCGGTGGAGGCGGGAGAGGGACGGGCCCCGCTGGCCGTCCCGGTCTGGTACGACTACGTCCCCGGCGGGGAGATCGAGTTCCTGACGGACGGCGACTCGCGCAAGGCCATGCTGGTCGAGAAGGCGGGCCGCTTCACCGTGCTGGTGCAGCGGGACAGCCCGACCTACCGGTACGTCTCCGTCGAGGGCCCGGTCGCCGGCTCGCACCCGACGACGAGGGAGGAGCTGTCGCGCATCGCGTCCCGCTACCTGCCGTCGGAGGCGGTGCCCGGCTACGTGCAGGGGTCGGACCTGAACGTGCTCGTGACGTTCCGCATGCGGCCCGAGCGGTGGCTGTCGGCCGACCTGGGAGCGGTCGGCTAGCGAGGGAAACGGTATTTTGAGGCCGTGACTGCTATCGATCCCGCCTCGACCGGCGCCCACGGCGTCGGCCTCGCCACCGTCGCCGCCGACGGCACCGTCCTCGACACCTGGTTCCCCGCCCCCGAGCTGGGCGACCCGCCGTTCACGGGCACCCGGCGGCTGTCCGCCGAGGAGGCGGGCGAGCTGGCCGCCCTGGTCGGCCCCGACCCGGCCAGGGGCGTGGAGGTCGTGGCGGTGCGCACCGGCATCGGCAAGCTCTCCGAGGCCCCGGCCGACGCGCACGACGTCTACCTGCGGCTGCACCTGCTGTCGTCCCGGCTGGTCCGGCCGCACGGCGCGAACCTCGACGGGATCTTCGGCCTGCTCGCCAACGTCGTGTGGACCAACCACGGCCCGTGCCCGGTGGAGGGCTTCGAGCAGACCCGGCTCCGGCTGCGCGCCAGGGGCCCGGTGACGGTGTACGGGGTGGACAAGTTCCCGCGCATGGTCGACTACGTCCTGCCGAGCGGCGTGCGCGTGGCCGACGCCGACCGGGTGCGGCTGGGCGCCCACCTGGCGAGCGGCACCACGGTCATGCACGAGGGCTTCGTGAACTACAACGCCGGCACGCTGGGCGCGTCCATGGTGGAGGGCCGCATCTCCGCCGGCGTCGTCGTGGGCAACGGCTCCGACGTCGGCGGCGGCGCGTCGATCATGGGCACCCTGTCGGGCGGCGGCAAGCACGTCATCTCGATCGGCGAGCGCTGCCTGCTGGGCGCGAACGCCGGCGTGGGCATCTCGCTGGGCGACGACTGCGTGGTCGAGGCCGGCCTGTACGTGACGGCGGGCACGAAGGTGGCGCTGCCCGACGGCACGGTGGTGAAGGCGGCCGAGCTGTCGGGCGCGAACGGCGTCCTGCTGCGCAGGAACTCGCAGTCGGGTGCGGTGGAGGCGGTGCCGCGCACCGGCACCGGCATCGAGCTCAACGCCGCGCTCCACGCCAACTGACGCGTCCCGCGCCGCACCCGGGTGGCCCGGGTGCGGCGTGGCCGTCAGTGGGCGTGCGAGACGGCGGAGCCGATCGTGTGCACGCGCAGCGCGTTGGTGGAGCCGGGGGTGCCGGGAGGCGAGCCGGCCACGATGACGACCTTGTCGCCCTTCTCCAGGCGGCCGAGCGACAGCAGCGACGCCTCCACCTGGCGGACCATGTCGTCGGTGTGGTGGACGAACGGCACCTGGAACGTCTCCACGCCCCACGTCAGCGACAGCTGGCCGCGGACGTGCGGCGCCGAGGTGAACGCGAGCAGCGGGATCGGCGAGCGGTAGCGGGCCAGGCGGCGGGCGGTCTCGCCGGACATCGTGAACGCCACCAGCGCCTTGGCCCCGACGATGGCGCCGACCTCGGCGGCGGCGCGGGCGATGGCGCCACCGGTGGTCTCGGGCATGCGCTCCAGGGTGTGGGTGGCGTGCAGGGAGTGCTTCTCGGCCGTGCTGGCGATGCGGTCCATCGTGGAGACGGCCTCGATCGGGTAGGTGCCGACGGACGTCTCGCCCGACAGCATGACCGCGTCGGCGCCGTCCATGACCGCGTACGCCACGTCGGACGCCTCGGCGCGGGTGGGCCGGGGGGCGTTCATCATGGAGTCGAGCATCTGGGTGGCGACGATGACGGGCCTGGCCTTCTCGCGGCACAGCTCGATGATGCGCCTCTGGACGATCGGCACCTGCTCCAGCGGCAGCTCGACGCCGAGGTCGCCGCGGGCCACCATGATGCCGTCGAACGCCTCGACGATCTCCGGCAGGCGCTCGACGGCCTGCGGCTTCTCGATCTTGGCCAGCAGCGGGAGGCGGACGGCCTCCTGCTCCATGATGTTGCGCACGACGTCGGCGTCGGACGGACGGCGCACGAACGACAGGGCGATCATGTCGAAGCCGGTGCGCAGCGCCCAGCGCAGGTCGGCTTCGTCCTTGTCGGTGAGCGCGGGGGCGCTGACGTTGACGCCGGGCAGGTTGAGCCCCTTGTTGTTGGAGATCATGCCGCCGATGACGACCCGCGTGATCACGCGCTCGCCGTCGACGCGGGTGGCCTCCAGCACGAGGCGGCCGTCGTCGACGAGGATCGTGTCGCCGGGGCGCACGTCGTTGGGCAGGCCCTTGTAGGTGGTGGAGACCTGCTCGCGGTCGCCGGGGACGTCCTCGGTGGTGATCGTGAAGACGTCGCCGAAGCCGAGCCGGACCGGGCCCTCCTCGAACGTGCCCACGCGGATCTTGGGGCCCTGCAGGTCGGCGAGCACGCCCACCCCGCGGCCGAGGTCGGCCGCCACCTCCCTGACCCGGTCGTACACCTCTTTGTGCATGTCGTGGTTGCCATGGCTGAGGTTGAACCGGGCGACGTCCATGCCGGCGGCGATCAGCTCGCGCAGGCGGTCCTTGGACGATGTGGCGGGGCCTAGGGTGCAGACGATTTTCGCGCGACGAGTCACGAGTCCTACCTTAATTGGTACAGACCACTTGGCAGTCAATGACGGCCGAGAACGTACCCGACGGAGAAGAACAGCACGACAACGGCGGCTGCCGGACACACCACGTCCGCGTGGTGCTCAGGGTAGACGACACCCGCGGCGGAACGCGAGGCGCGCGCCGCGTCACGGCCGCACGGTCGCCGCGTTCCAGGCGTTGACGACGCCGTGGCCGTAGAAGCCGTTCTTCGACGTGCCGCCCTCGCACAGGTGGGTCTGGCCCTCGCCGTACACGTCGTAGGAGAACCTGCGCGGCTTGGGGCAGGACGTCGGGGTGGCGGTGCGGTAGAGCAGCCGCTCGACGTCGGCCGGGTTCATGGTGACGCCGTCCTTCGAGGGCCGGCCGAAGCGGCTGACGATGAGGGCCGCGACGCCGGTGGCGTGCGGGGCCGCCATCGAGGTGCCGTCGAGGTACTGGTAGTAGGAGCAGGACCCCTTCTCGCAGTCGCGCACGACGTCCGCGCCCTTGGGGGCGCCGTCCTTGCCGATGCGTCCGGTGGCGCGCAGCACCCGCTCTGGGGCGGCGGCCAGGATCGACCGCGTGACGTCGCTGCCCCTGCCGTCGGCGGCGTCACCGCCCGGCGCGGCGAGGTCGGTCTGCTCGACGCCGTAGTCGCTGTAGATCGCCTTGCGCCCGGACGGCCCGACGGCCGACACCGAGATGACGCCCTTGGACTCGGCCGGGACGTTCAGGCAGGAGTTGTTTACCTTGCGGACCTTCTCGTCGCCGCGCGGGTAGCCGGGGCTGCTGCTGTCCACCTTGGGCCTGCCGAGGTCGCTGGAGCCGTTGCCGATCGCGGAGATGAGCGTCACGCCCCTGCCGCGCGCGTAGTCGAGCGCCCGCTGCATGCCGACGACGATGGCGCGCTGCTCCAGCTGCTGCTTCTTGCTGTCGGACGGGTTGTCGCGGCAGTTGAACAGCCACGGGTCGACGTAGTAGCTCATGTTGACGACGTCCACGCCGATGTCCGCCGCGTACGTGAGGGCGTCCAGGCTGGGCTTGAGGAAGAAGAACCCGGAGTCCTGCCCCGCCCGGATGCTGACGATCTGGACGTTCGGGGCGACGCCCGCGATCCCGACGCCGTTGACGGGCGAGGCGATCGTGCTGGCGACGTGGGTGCCGTGGCCGTCGTCGTCCTCGTCCACGGGGTCCTTGCAGCCGCGGGCCTCGCACGGGCCGTCGAGGGTCCCGCCGCGGTCGTCCTTCGGCCTGTCGGTGACGAAGTTGCGGCTGAGCGCGCGGTTGAAGTTGGGCGCGACGTCGGGGTGGGTGCCGTCCACGCCGGTGTCGATGACGCCGACGAGCACCTTCCTGCTGCCGGGGGCCTTGGCGTGGGCGCGGTCGGCGCCGATCATCTTCATGTCCCACTGGCGGCCGGCGAGCGGCTCGCCCTTCGCGCGGGCGGGCGACGTGCCGTCGGGGAAGGCCCTGGCCGGCCCTGCGGGGGCGGCCGCCGCGGCGGTGCGGGAGGAGGCGTAGCCGATGGCCCGGTCCGGGGAGACGCCGACGACGGACGGGTCGCCGCCCACGGAGGTGACGAAGGCGTCGTCGCCCGCCGTGGCGAGGAGGTAGCCGAGCCTGGGGTCGCCGCCGGCGGCGGAGCCGCCCGCCTGCTCCACTGCGGCGCGTGCCTGGTCGAGGCGGCCGTCGGCGTAGAAGACGAGGTACTCGTGCCGCGGCCCGCCGGCCTGGCGTCCCGCGGACTGGTGCGCCTTCGTCCCGGGTCCCGCGGCGGCGGGGCTGCAGGCCGTCAGCGCCGCGGCCGTGGCCAGCGCCGTCAAGCAGGAGGCGACCCGCCGCATTCTTCCCCCATCCGCCGACAGTCGCAGAATCTGCATCTTCCCGACACTAATCCACGGATACCACTGCATTGTGAAATTTCGGGTGACGGGCGGGCGAAGCGCGCCCAGGACGGCGGCGAAGAGCGCCCACCCGCGAGGGGTGGGCGCTCTTGCGTACGCGACGTCAGACCAGCGGCCGCGCGGTCGGCGGGATCGGGTACGGCAGTGCCGTGTCGCCCGACAGGTACCGGTCCACGCCGGAGGCGGCGGCCCGCCCCTCGGCGATCGCCCAGACGATGAGCGACTGGCCGCGGCCCATGTCACCGGCCACGAACACGCCGTCCACCTTGGACATGTACGTCTTGTCCCTGGCGACGTTCCCGCGGGCGTCGTAGAAGCCGTCACCCGCGATCTCGGCGAGGTCCCGCAGCAGCGGGCCCTTCTCCGGGCCGAGGAAGCCCATGGCGAGCGTCACCAGCTCCGCCGGGATCTCCCGCTCGGTGCCCGGGATCGGCTTGAACCCGCCCTGCGGGCCCTCCACCTCGACCAGGCGCAGCGCCTTGACGTTGCCGTCGGCGTCGCCGACGAACTCGGTGGTCGAGACGGCGTAGACGCGCTGCCCGCCCTTGTCGGCCAGCTCCTCATGGGCGCTCTCCATCTTGAACAGGATGGGGAACGTCGGCCACGGCTGGCCGGCCGGCCTGGACGCGGGCGGCTGCGGCATGATCTCCAGCTGCGTCACCGACGCGGCGCCCTGCCTGATCGCCGTGCCGATGCAGTCGGCGCCGGTGTCGCCGCCGCCGATCACCACGACGTGCTTGCCCTCGGCCGTGACGGGCGGGACGGCGTAGTCGCCCTCCTGGACCTTGTTGGCCGGCGGCAGGTACTCCATCGCCTGGTGCACGCCCTTGAGCTCGCGCCCGGCCACCGGCAGGTCGCGCCACTGGGTGGCGCCGCCCGCCAGCACCACCGCGTCGAACTCCTCGCGGAGCTGCGCGGCGGTGACGTCCACGCCGGCGTTCACGCCGGTGCGGAACTCGGTGCCCTCGGCCCGCATCTGCTCCAGGCGCCGGTCGACGACGCGCTTCTCCATCTTGAACTCGGGGATGCCGTAGCGCAGCAGGCCCCCGATCCTGTCGGCACGCTCGAAGACCACCACGTCGTGCCCGGCCCTGGTGAGCTGCTGGGCGGCGGCCAGGCCCGCGGGCCCGGAGCCGACGACCGCCACCTTCCTGCCGGTCCTGACCGCCGGAGGCCGCGGGGTCACCCAGCCCTCGGCGAACGCCCTGTCGATGATCTCGACCTCGACCCGCTTGATCGTGACCGGGTCGGAGTTGACGCCGAGCACGCACGCCGCCTCGCACGGAGCCGGGCAGAGCCTGCCGGTGAACTCCGGGAAGTTGTTCGTGGCGTGCAGCCGCTCGATCGCCTCGCGCCAGTCGTCGCGGTGGACGAGGTCGTTCCACTCGGGGATGAGGTTCCCGAGCGGGCAGCCGTTGTGGCAGAACGGGATGCCGCAGTCCATGCAGCGTGACGCCTGCGCCGCCAGCTTCTCGCGCGGGAAGTCCTGGTAGACCTCGCGCCAGTCGGCGATGCGGACGTCCACGGGACGGCGCGCGGGCAGCTCCCGCCTGTGTGTGAGGAAACCCTTGGGGTCAGCCATCGGTGTGCGCCTCCCTTAGCCCTGAACCGCGGCCGCCATGACGGCCTCGTCGATGTCCCTGCCTTCGATGCGGGCGGCCTCGGCGGCCTCCAGCACCCTCTTGTAGTCGGTCGGCATGATCTTGCCGAACCTGGCGAGCGCGGCGTCCCAGTCGGCCAGCAGCTCCTTGGCGACCGGCGAGCCGGTCTCCGCGAAGTGCTTCTCGACGGTCTCCTTCAGGAACTCCGCGTCCGCGGCGCCCAGCGCCTCGATCGCCACCATCTCGCGGTTGACCCGTTCCGGCCTGGGGTCGAGCAGGTACGCGACGCCGCCGGACATGCCGGCCGCGAAGTTGCGCCCCGTCGGGCCGAGCACCACGACCCGGCCGCCCGTCATGTACTCGCAGCCGTGGTCGCCGACGCCCTCGACCACCGCCGTGGCGCCGGAGTTGCGGACGCAGAACCGCTCGCCCACCACGCCGCGGACGAACACCTCGCCGGAGGTCGCGCCGTACAGGGCGACGTTGCCGGCGATGATGTGGCCGTCGAGCGGCGCCTCCTCGTGCGGCCTGAGCGTGATGCGGCCGCCCGACAGGCCCTTGCCGAGGTAGTCGTTGGCGTCGCCGGTCAGCCGCAGCGTGATGCCGCGCGGCACGAACGCGCCGAACGAGTTGCCCGCCGAGCCGGTGAAGCTCACGTCGACGGTGTTGTCGGGCAGGCCGTCGCCGCCGTACCGCTTGGTGACCTGGTGGCCGAGCATGGTGCCGACGGTGCGGTTCACGTTGCGGATGGGCAGCTCCAGCGTGACCGGGGTGCCGTGGTCGAGCGCGCCCTCCGCGAGCTGGATGAGCGTGTTGTCGAGGGCGTGCTCAAGCCCGTGGTCCTGCGGGACGACCCGGCGCAGCGGGGTGCCCTCGGGCAGCTCCGGCTTGTGCAGGATCGGCGACAGGTCGAGCCCGCTCGCCTTCCAGTGCTGCTCGGCGGCCGAGGTGTCGAGCAGCTCGACGTGCCCGATCGCCTCGTCGAGCGAGCGGAAGCCCAGCTCGGCGAGGTACTCGCGGATCTCCTCGGCGATGAACTCGAAGAAGTTCACCACGAACTCGGGCTTGCCGCTGAACCGCCTGCGCAGCTCGGGGTTCTGCGTGGCCACGCCCACCGGGCAGGTGTCGAGGTGGCAGACCCGCATCATGACGCAGCCGCTGACCACCAGCGGGGCGGTGGCGAAGCCGAACTCCTCGGCGCCGAGCAGCGCCGCGATGACGACGTCGCGGCCGGTCTTGAGCTGGCCGTCCACCTGCACCGTGATCCGGTCGCGCAGGTTGTTGAGCAGCAAAGTCTGCTGGGTCTCGGCCAGGCCGAGCTCCCAGGGCGCGCCCGCGTGCTTGAGACTGGTCAGCGGGGAGGCGCCGGTGCCGCCGTCGTGCCCGGAGATGAGCACCACGTCGGCGTGCGCCTTGGACACGCCCGCCGCGACCGTGCCGACCCCCACCTCGGCGACGAGCTTGACGTGCACGCGCGCCTCGGGGTTGGAGTTCTTCAGGTCGTGGATGAGCTGGGCGAGGTCCTCGATCGAGTAGATGTCGTGGTGCGGCGGCGGCGAGATCAGGCCGACACCCGGCGTGGAGTGCCTGGTCTTGGCGATCCACGGGTAGACCTTGTGGCCGGGCAGCTGGCCGCCCTCGCCGGGCTTGGCGCCCTGGGCCATCTTGATCTGCAGGTCGTCGGCGTTGACGAGGTACTCGCTGGTGACGCCGAACCGGCCGGAGGCGACCTGCTTGATCGCGCTGCGCCGCTCGGGGTCGTACAGGCGCTCGGGGTCCTCGCCGCCCTCGCCGGTGTTGGACTTGCCGCCGAGCCGGTTCATCGCGATGGCGAGCGTCTCGTGCGCCTCCATCGAGATCGAGCCGTACGACATCGCGCCGGTGGAGAACCGCTTGACGATCTCCGAGACCGGCTCGACCTCCTCGATCGGGATCGGGTTCCCCTTGCGCAGCTTGAACAGGCCGCGCAGGGTCATCAGCCGCTCCGCCTGGGAGTCGACGAGGTTCGTGTACTCCTTGAAGATCTCGTAGCGGCGGGTCCTGGTGGCGTGCTGCAGCTTGAAGACGGTCTCGGGGTTGAACAGGTGCGGCTCGCCCTCGCGCCGCCACTGGTACTCGCCGCCGACCTGGAGCCTGCGGTGCGGGTTCTCCACGCGCGGGTAGGCGTGGCGGTGCCGCTGCGCGGTCTCCTCGGCCAGCACGTCGAAGCCGACGCCGCCGAGGCGGGAGGTGGTGCCGGCGAAGCAGGCGTCGATGACCTCGCGGCCGAGCCCGAGCGCCTCGAAGATCTGCGCGCCGGTGTACGACGCCACCGTGGACACGCCCATCTTGGACATGATCTTGATGACGCCCTTGCCGTACGCCTTGATGAGGTTGCGCACGGCCTTGTGCTTGCCGACGGCCAGGACGCCGCTGTCGACCAGGTCCTCGACGGTCTCGATCGCGAGGTAGGGGTTGACCGCGCCGGCGCCGTAGCCGATGAGCAGCGCCATGTGGTGGCACTCGCGGGCCTCGCCGGTCTCGATCACCAGACCGATCTTGGTGCGGGTCTTCTCCTGGATCAGGTGGTGGTGCACCGCGCCGGTCAGCAGCAGCGACGGGATCGGCGCCAGCGTCTCGGACGAGCCGCGGTCCGACAGCACGAGGATGCGCGCGCCGTCCGCGATCGCCTCGGACGCCTCGGCCCTGATCTCCTCCAGGCGGCGCAGCAGCGCCTCGCCGCCGCCCGCGACCTCGTACAGGCCGCTGATGACGTGCGGGTGGAAGCCGGGCAGGTCGCCCTCGTCGTTGATGTGGATGATCTTGGCGAGCTCGTCGTTGTCGATCACCGGGTACGGCAGCACGAGCTGGCGGCACGACGACGGGCCCGGGTCGAGCAGGTTGCCCTCGGGGCCGAGGACGCTGGCCAGCGAGGTGACGAGCTCCTCGCGGATGGCGTCCAGCGGCGGGTTGGTGACCTGCGCGAACAGCTGGCTGAAGTAGTCGAACAGCAGCCTGGGCTTCTCGCTCAGCACCGCGACGGGGGTGTCGGTGCCCATCGAGCCGATCGGCTCGGCGCCGCTCCGCGCCATCGGCGCGAGGATGATCCGCAGCTCTTCCTCGGTGTAGCCGAACGTCTGCTGCCGCCTGACCAGCGCCTGGTGGGTGGGGATCTCGCGCTGGCGCGCGGGCAGCTCCTCGAAGCGGACGAGCCCGGCGTGCAGCCACTCCTCGTACGGCAGGGCTGCGGCCAGCTCGGCCTTGATCTCGTCGTCCTCGATGATGGTGCCGCGGGCGGTGTCGATGAGGAACATCCGGCCGGGCTGCAGGCGGCCCTTGCGGACGACCTCCTCGGGGCGGAAGTCGAGCACGCCGGCCTCGGAGGCCAGCACGACCAGGCCGTCGGCGGTGACCCAGAAGCGTCCCGGACGCAGGCCGTTGCGGTCGAGCACGGCGCCGGCCAGGGTGCCGTCGGTGAAGGTGATCGACGCGGGGCCGTCCCACGCCTCCATCATCGAGGAGTGGAACTCGTAGAAGGCGCGCCGCGCGGGGTCCATTTCGGCGTGGTTCTCCCACGCCTCGGGGATCATCATGAGCACGGCGTGCGGCAGGCTCCTGCCGCCCATGTGCAGCAGCTCCAGGGCCTCGTCGAAGCTCGCGGTGTCGCTGCCGCTCGGGTCACAGATGGGGAAAAGTCGTGAAATTTCGCCCGGAATGTGGGCGGACTCCAGCATCGCCTCGCGCGCCCGCATCCAGTTGCGGTTGCCCTTGACGGTGTTGATCTCGCCGTTGTGCGCGACGTACCGGTACGGGTGCGCCAGCGGCCAGCTCGGGAAGGTGTTGGTGGAGAACCGCGAGTGCACCAGCGCGATCGCCGTGTCGTAACGCTCGTCGCTCAGGTCGGGGAAGAAGGGCTCCACCTGCTCGGGGGTGAGCATGCCCTTGTAGACGACCGTGCGCGACGACAGCGAGGGGAAGTACACGCCGCTCTCGTGCTCGGCCCGCTTGCGCAGGCAGAACGCGAGCCGGTCGAGGTCGAGCCCCGACTCGCCGTCCGGGCCCGCCACGAACAGCTGCGCGAAGTGCGGCATGACCGCGCGGGCGCTCGGACCGGGCAGCTCCCTGTCCACGGGCGGCTCGCGCCAGCCCAGCACGGTCAGGCCCTCCTCGGCGGCGATCTCCTCGATCCTCGCGACCGCCTCGCTGCGGGCGTCCTCGCCGACCGGCAGGAAGGCGAGGCCGGTGGCGTACGAACCGGCGGCCGGAAGCGCGAACGGCACGACCGCCCGGTAGAACCCGTCGGGGACCTGCGTCAGGATCCCGGCGCCGTCACCCGTGTCGGGCTCGCTCCCCTTGGCCCCCCGGTGATCGAGGTTGCACAGCGCCGTCAGCGCCTTGACCACGATCCCGTGATCGCGGCGCCCGTGGACGTCGGCGACCATCGCGACACCGCAGGCGTCGTGCTCGTTGGCGGGGTGGTAGAGGCCCTGGGGCTCGGGAAACCCGAGGTGGGCAGCAGGCATTGAATCCCTCCCGTCGTCATCGTCTGTCGGAACTGCTGTACAGGCGGGGACGACGTTGGCCCTGCTGCGTGTGTGTAGCAGATTACCGCACGCTGTCGGAATGGTGCCCGGCACGTCCACATTGCGAACATTCGAGCTGATTCTGCTGCTCGCACAACCCCGGAACGGACGGGAGAATTCCCAGGCCCGATAGGGTTTGCCCATGGAGCGTGACGGGGTGGAGCGGCTGCTGGGCGAGGCGGGCATCGACAGCCGGAGGCTGAGACACGCGCTGACGCTCCTGTGCGACGGCCAGTGGTGGGACCTCCCCGGCCTCGTCAGGGAGACCGCCACGTCCCGGCGCACGGTCGAGTCGCTGCTGCGGGAGCTGCCGCTCGAACGCTCCGGCGAGCGGTTCCGCGTGCCGCCCGCGCACACCCCCGACTACCAGCACCTCCTCGCCATGGCGCCGCCGCCCGACGACCCCGTCGCGCACCTCCTCCCCCACTACCCGCACGTCCTGGAACGCCTGGAGGCGCTCGTCGCGGGCGCGCCGCGCGCCAGGCACGTCCTCGACCACGTCGCCGCCACGCCCGACACCGTGCTCAGGAGGGCGCTGCTGCTCGGCGCCAGGTTCTGGCTGCCCGGCGCCCGGCTGCTGTGCGTGGGCGACCACGACCTCACGTCGCTCGCCGTCAAGCTCGTCCACCCCGAGACCGACGTCACCGTCGTCGACGTCGACGAGCGCATCCTCGCCTACATCGACGGACAGGGGCTCGGCGTCCGCACCCGCTGGGCCGACCTGCGGCTCGGCCTGCCCGCCTCCGCCAGGGACCACGACCTGGCCGTCACCGACCCGCCGTACACGCCGGAGGGCGTGGGCCTGTTCGTGGCCCGCGCCGTCGAGGGGCTGAAGGACGACGGCCGGGTGCTGCTCGCGTACGGCGCGAGCGAGCGCACGCCCATGCTGGCGTTCAAGGTGCAACAGGCGCTGTCAGAGCTCAACCTGGCCTACGAGGCCATGTACCCCGACTTCAACCGCTACCTGGGGGCCGAGGCCATCGGCTCGGCCGCCGACCTGTACGTCCTGCGCCCCACGTCCAAGACCCGCCCGGCCGTGACGTCCCGGCTCGGCCGCCAGGCCACCGCGATCTACACCCAGGGCCCCCAGGCGGTCGAGTCGGCGAAGCCCGCAGGCCCCGCCCAGGCCGGCGACGTCTCCGGCCTCGTGGCCGACCTGGCGCCCGACCTGCTGGTGGGCGACTGGCCCAAGGAGCTGCCGCAGCCGCGCGCCAGGCTCTCCACCTGGCTGGCCAAGCCGTACGCGGCGGCGGCCGACCGGGTCGCCGTCGCCCTGCCGGCCGGCATGGAGTCCGCCCTCCCCCGGGTGCTGCTGGCCGCCCGCGCCTCGCGGGTGCGCGTCCTGGCCGCCGACGCGCCGCCGCCGCCCGCCGTGCTGTCGCACGTCTACGCCCTGGACGTCCGCGACGGCGTCCTGGACGCCACCCGCCTGCCCCAGCCGGACGGCGGCCCCGAGCAGGTGCTGCGCAGGATCCTCGACGCCGCCCACGGCAAGCTGGCCAACACCTGGCGCGAGGCGCTCATCGCGCTCGCCCGCTCCCAGGACGCCGCGCTGACCAAGAACGAGGCCCGCGCGCTGATCCGCGAGGCCGCCCCCTGGTCCGACGACCTCACCCCGGTGGAGGCGCCGCTACACCTCCTCGCCGCCCTCCCGGCCGCGGTGACCGCCACCGTCTCCGCCCTCACCGCCACCACCGCCTGAGCGGCCCAGGCTCCCCGTACCGGGCACGAACACGTCACCCGGGCGGAGAGAGGGCGTCGCCCGAGGTGCGGGCCCCCACGGGGCGTACAGGCCCGGGACCGGCCCACCAGGGAACTCGGACCGGACCGATGCGGGCGCGCAATCCCCCACCTGACCAGCGGCGACGGCTCGCGACCGGCGCCGGCCGCTCCCGCCGCGGACGGGCCGGGAAGGTCAGGAAGGAAGGCCGGTCAGCCCGCGACGACACCAGGAAGGGTGCCGGTCAGCGCCACGACAAGGTCAGGAAGGGGGGCCGGTCAGCGCCACGACGCGGCGGTAGACGGCCTTCTCCGCGCCGCGCAGCGCCAGCGTGAGCGTCACGAAGTCGTCGCCGGCCGCCGGCTCCGCGCCGTCGGCCCTGCCGACCCAGACCAGGCCGACGTAGTGGCCGAGCGCGTACCCGCCGCCCTCGGAGTAGCCCTCCACGGGGAAGCCGCCCTTGGGGCTGGCCAGCGGGCGGGTCCAGCCGCCGCGGTACAGCGTCTTCAGCGACTCCACCAGCGCCGAGGCCGACGCGGAGTCCTTGAGGTTGAGCAGGGTGTACTGCCCGACGTAGCGGCCGTCGGAGCTGACGTACAGCCCGCGCGTGGCCTGGTTGCACTCGGCGTCGCCCACCTGCTCCAGCAGCAGTTCGCCCCAGAGCGCGGCCGAGCAGTCGCCGTCGAGCTGCTTGGCGGCGAGCTTGAGCTTGAGCCTCTTCGACACCGGCAGCTCGGTCTGCCCGAACACCTCCTTGGCCGTGAGCGGCTTGGCGTCCTTCTCCCTGTCGGCGACCGGCGCGAACAGCTTGGACGAGCCCCACCCGTGGTAGGAGCCGGGCAGCGCCGCCTCCGGCCCGATCACCGACGACCCGACCCGCCGCTCCGGCGCGTACGTGCCCAGCGAGTTGACGACGGCGACGAGGCCCAGCGCCCCGGCCAGGATGCCGACGACGGTGCCGATGATCACGATGAGGCGCTGCCGCTCCGGCTGCAGCCCCATCTCGGTGAGCAGCGGGAGCTGCCAGTCGGAGCGCTGGGTGCGGCGCCGCTTGCGCGGCGCTGGACGTGCCTCGGTCACAGCCCGCTCGATCCGATCAGGGCGCCCAGCCCGTACGTGACGGCGGCCGCGACCGCCCCGACCAGGAGCTGGCGCAGCCCGGAGTACCACCAGCTGCGTGCCGTGACCGTGGAGACGAGCACCCCCGCCCCGAACAGCGCCACGCACGACACGATGGCCGACACCAGCAGCCCGGTGGCCCCGAGCAGGTACGGCAGCAGCGGCAGCACCGCCCCGACGCTGAACGACGCGAACGACGACACCGCGGCGAGCAGCGGCGACGGCAGCGACTGCAGGTCGACGCCCAGCTCGCCCTGCGCGTGGATCTCCAGCGCCCGCTCGGGGTTGGCGGAGATCTGCCTGGCCACCTCGTCGGCCAGCTCGGGAGAGACCCCGCGCTCGACGAAGGTCTGGGCCAGCTCGGCCTGCTCGGCCTCGGGGTTGTGCTCGATCTCCCGCCGTTCGACGGCGATCTCGGCGAGCGCCAGCTCGCGCTGGCTGGCCACGGAGACGTACTCGCCGCCGGCCATGGAGAACGCGCCGGCGGCGAGCCCGGCGATGCCGCCGAGCGCGATGACCTTGGTGTCGGTGGTGCCGCCCGCCACACCGGCGATGAGCGCGAAGTTCGACACCAGGCCGTCCATCGCCCCGAACACCGAGGGCCGCAGCCAGCCCCCGGTGACGTCGCGGTGCTGGTGGTGGACCTCCGCGCGCCCGCTCATCGTGCCTTCTTCTCCTCGGGGACGGCTTCCGTCTCGCTGCCCGCCGCCACCTTCTCCTGCCCGGCGTCGGCTTCCCTGTCGGCTTCCGTGTCGGCCACCGTGTCGGCCACCGTTTCGGCCTCCGCGTCGGGCTTCACCTCGGGATCGCCGCCGGTCTCCGCGTCGGCGGCCGGGGCGCCGGGAACGGCGTCGCGCTCGTCGGGGCCGGTGGCGGGCGTCGCGCCCGGCGACTCGCCGTCGTCCTGGCCCGCGGCGTGCGCCGGGTCGGGCGACTCCCCAGCCGGGACGACGACCTCCACGGCGTCCTTGTTCCTCGTCGCCCACAGGTAGACGAGCGCGCCCAGGAACACCACGATGGACGTCCACTGGTTGAGCCGCATGCCCAGGAACGTCACCGCGTGGTCGACGCCGCCGACCGGGTCGATGCGCAGCCCCTCGATCCAGAACCGGCCCAGCGTGTACCCGGCGACGTAGACGGCGAACAGCCGCCCGTGCCTGAGCGTGAACCTCCTGCCCACGAAGAGCAGCAGGAAGCCGAGCGCGAGGTCCCACAGCGACTCGTACAGGAACGTCGGGTGGTAGAGGACGCCGGGCTCGCCGCCGTGGTCGATGTCGATCTCCAGGCCCCACGGCAGGGTGGTGGGCCCGCCGTACAGCTCCTGGTTGAACCAGTTGCCCCAGCGGCCGATGGCCTGCGCGAACGCGATGCCGGGCGCGACCGTGTCGGCGACCGCCGTCATGGACAGGCCGCGTTTGCGGCACGCCCACCAGACGCCGACGCCGCCGAGCGCGATCGCGCCCCAGATGCCGAGGCCGCCCTCCCAGATGAACAGCGCCTGGTAGGGCTGCTTGACCGCGCGGCTGCCGAAGTACATCTGCCAGTCGGTGATGACGTGGTAGAGGCGGCCGCCGATCAGTCCGAAGATGACGGCGGGGACGGCGATGTCAACAATCGTCCCCTTCTGGCCGCCGCGAGCGCGCCAGCGGCGCTCGCTCAGCCAGACGGCGACGACGACGCCGAGCACGATGCACAGTGCATACGCCCGGATCGGGATGATTCCGAGATACCAGACCCCCTGGGAAGGGCTGGGAATCGAGGCAAGGGGCATGTCAGGTGAGGGTAGCGGACGCTGGACTACTTGGCCGCCTTCGTGACCGCATCGCGCAGTTGCTGCGGCAGGAAGATGGTGTTGTTCTCGATCTCCTTGCCGTTGAGCTTCACCGTCGGCGTGTGCTCCAGCTTCTGCTCGTTGCCGATCTTCTGGCTGTACGAGAGCTGCGCCTGGGCGTGCTTCTCGGACTTCACGCACTGCTCGAAGTCGGGCGCGGTGACCCCGGCGTCCTTGCCCCAGGAGACCAGCTCGTCGGGCTTGAACCCCTCGGCCGTCTCGGACGGCTGGTTCTTGTACAGCAGGTCGTGGAAGGCGATCCACTGCTTGCCGTCGGCGACGCACCGGGCGGCGTTGCCCGCCCGGACGGAGTTGCCCTTGGTGGGCTCCATCGAGAAGATCGTGATCGGGTGGAAGACGACCTTGGCCTTGCCCTCGGCCGCGAGGTTCTTCAGCGTCTGCCCGCTGACCCGCTCGAACTCCTTGCAGGCCGGGCACTGGAAGTCCTCGTAGATGTCGACCACGGGCTTGGTGACGCCCTCCTTGGCCATGACCACGCTGCCGTCGGACTGCACGGTGACCGGGGCGAGCTCCGCCCCCGCCTGCTCCGACTTCGAGGAGCTCGCGGCGTACCAGGCGCCGAGCCCGACGGCCGCCACCGCGACCACGCCGGCCGTGCTGTAGGTGACCAGGCGCTTGCGCTTGGCGCGGGCCCGCTCCGCGGCCTGCTGTTCCTTGATCTTCTCGCGAGCCGACTTCGCGCGGTCGCCCTTGCTCATCACGCTGCCTCCTCTGGCGTGTCAGTGTGCGCGCTCACCGTCAGGCCGAGCGCGGAGTCGAGCGCGAAGCGACCGGGCGGGAATCGGGCCGCCCAGGCGCCGAGCAGCACGAGGCCGAAGTCGCGCAGGATGTCGAGCAGGTACGACGGATCCTGCCCCGCCTTCAGCTCACCGCCGCCGCCGAAGCAGCCGCAGTCGATCCGCAGACCGTGCGCCCACGCCCAGGCGATGCCGAAGACGAAGGCGAACATGAGCAGCGCGGCGATCACCGCGGCCACCCTGGTCATCAGGCCGACGACCAGCAGCACCCCGACGACGATCTCCACGATGGGCAGGGCGTAACCCACCATCAGGGCGAGCGTCTCGGGCAGCAACTGGTACGCGCTGACCGCCATGACGGACTCGGACGGGTTGCCGATCTTCAGCGCGCCCGCCGCGATCAGCGTTCCCCCCAGGACCAGTCGAGCGACGGTCGTCACCCAGGGTATCGCCGTTCTCGCCATCGGTGACGGTTGTGACGCGGTCACAGCTCTTCTCCTCCGTCTCTGCACCGGGATGCGCACAGTACCGGGATGACATCTGATCACGCTCTGGATAAGCGTCGGTTAAACCGCGTTTCCGCGTGTCACCGGCGTGGGGCCGCCCCTCTTCACCCGCGCGGCCACGGTGTACTGTACCCGGCCGCCGCCCCGCCGCCGGTCACGCGCGCAGCGCCCGGCACGCCGAGGACCGGCGCGGCCAGCCGGACGGCGAAGGCCACGCCGCGGACCTTCGGCCAGGACGTCTCAGGCGCTCCAGAGCCGGCCCGGCAGCCCGCCGAACAGGACTCAGGCGCTCCGGTACCGGCCCGGCAGCCCGCTCAGCGGGCTGCGGAGCGGCGCGTCGGTCGCGGGGTCAGCGGCGGACGCCGCGCGCCATGTCGCGGGCCAGCTCGGAGATGGACGTGCGGCCGGCCGCCTCGTCGGGCGCGTCGAGGATGCGGCGGATGAACGCCGACCCCACGATCACGCCGTCGGCGTACCTGGCGACCTCGGCGGCCTGCGCGCCGGTGCCGACGCCGAGGCCCACGCACACGGGCAGGTCGGTGTGCGCGCGGGTGCGCGCGACCAGGCCCTCGGCGGCCGAGTTGACGGACTCCCTGGCGCCCGTGACGCCCATGAGCGACGCGGCGTACACGAAGCCGGTGCAGCAGTCGACGACGGCCTTGATGCGCGCGTCGGTGGAGCTCGGCGCGACCAGGAACACCGTGTCGATGCCCGCCGCCGCCGACGCGGCGCGCCACGGCTCGGACTCCTCGGGCGTGAGGTCGGGCGTGATCGTGCCGACGCCGCCGGCGCTCGCCAGGTCACGCGCGAACCGCTCGGCGCCGTAGCGGTCGATCGGGTTCCAGTACGTCATCACGAGCGTGGCGGCGCCGGTGGCGGCGACGCCCTCGACCGTGCGCAGGACGTCGGCGATGCGGGTGCCGTTGGTCAGCGACCGGTGCACGGCGTCCTGGATGGTCGGGCCGTCCATGAGCGGGTCGGAGTAGGGCAGGCCGATCTCGATGACGTCGCAGCCGGCCTCGACCAGCGCCGCGGCCGCGGCGACGGCGCCGTCCTTGGACGGGAACCCCGCGGGCAGGTAGCCGACGAGCGCGGCCCGGTTGTCCGCCTTGGCCTTGGCGAACACCGTCTGAAGAGTCGTCATTGATGGTCCAGGTCGTCAGAGGTTGAAGTACTTCATGGCCGTGCCCATGTCCTTGTCGCCGCGGCCCGAGAGGTTGACCAGGATGGTCGCCTCGGGGCCCAGCTCGCGGCCGAGCTCGAGCGCGCCCGCCAGGGCGTGGGACGACTCGATGGCCGGGATGATGCCCTCGGTCCTCGCGAGCAGCGAGAACGCGGACATCGCCTGGTCGTCGGTGATGCCGTGGTAGGTGGCGCGGCCGGAGTCCTTCAGCCAGGCGTGCTCGGGGCCGACGCCCGGGTAGTCGAGGCCGGCGGAGATGGAGTGGGACTCGATGGTCTGGCCCTCGTCGTCCTGCAGGACGTAGGTGCGCGAGCCGTGCAGCACGCCGATCGAGCCGGAGGTGAGGGTGAGGGCGTGCTCGCCGCTCTCCAGGCCGCGCCCGGCCGCCTCGTAGCCGTGGAGCTGGACGCCTTCGTCCTCGATGAAGGCGTGGAAGGCGCCGATGGCGTTGCTGCCGCCGCCGACCGCCGCGCAGATCGCGTCGGGCAGCCTGCCGGTCAGCTCCAGCATCTGGCGGCGCGCCTCGACGCCGATGATGCGGGCGAAGTCGCGGACGATCTCGGGGAACGGGTGCGGGCCCGCCACGGTGCCGAACAGGTAGTGGGTGGTGTCGACGT
Organism: Nonomuraea pusilla; assembly: GCF_900109355.1. Lineage (GTDB taxonomy): Bacteria > Actinomycetota > Actinomycetes > Streptosporangiales > Streptosporangiaceae > Nonomuraea > Nonomuraea pusilla. The sequence goes on along the minus strand of NZ_FOBF01000004.1, from coordinate 406,046 downwards.
TGGTGACCCAGTCGCGGAACGCCTCGTTGATGGCGTCCTTCAGCGTCTGCGAGCCGTTGGTGACCGGCACGACCCTGGCGCCGAGCAGCTTCATCCTGGCGACGTTGAGCGCCTGGCGCTCGCAGTCGACGGCGCCCATGTAGATGACGCACTCCAGGCCGAGCAGGGCGGCGGCGGTGGCGGTGGCGACGCCGTGCTGGCCCGCGCCCGTCTCGGCGATGACGCGCTTCTTGCCCAGGCGCCTGGTCAGCAGCGCCTGGCCCAGCACGTTGTTGATCTTGTGGGCCCCGGTGTGCGTGAGGTCCTCGCGCTTGAGGATGATCCGCGCGCCGCCGGCGTGCTCGCTGAAGCGCGGCACGTCGGTCAGGGTGGTGGGCCGCCCGGCGTACGTGCGCAGCAGGTGGTCGAACTCGCGCAGGAACGCCTCGTCGGTCTTGGCCTTCTCGTAGACCGAGGCCACCTCGTCGAGCGCCGGGATGAGCGCCTCGGGCACGAACCGGCCGCCGAAGACGCCGAACTTGCCGCGCGCGTCGGGATCGTCGCCGTGCGGGCCGTGGCCGGCCAGGTCGGCGGCGGTGATGATGGGGCCTTCGTTTGCCACTTACTGTCCCTCTGCTCCGTGGTCGGGGCGCGTCGCGGGGTGGGCGCCGGCGGTCACCAGCGCCTCCACGGCCTTGCGCGGGTCCTTGCCGGTGACCAGGCTCTCCCCCACCAGGACGGCGTCGGCGCCCGACCTCGCGTAGGCGAGCAGGTCGTGCGGGCCACGCACGCCCGACTCGGCAACCTTGATCACATTGTCAGGGATCTTCGGCGCCAGCTTCGTGAACACGTCGCGGTCGACCTCGAGCGTCCTGAGATTGCGGGCGTTGACCCCGATGACCTTCGCGCCGGCGGCGACCGCCCGTTCGAGCTCGTCCTCGGTGTGCACCTCGACCAGCGGTGTGAGCCCGATGGACTCCGCCCGCTCGATCAGGGACACCAGCGCCTCCTGCTCCAGGCAGACCACCATCAGCAGCGCCAGGTCGGCGCCGTGGGCCCTGGCCTCCCAGAGCTGGTAGGAGGTGAGGATGAAGTCCTTGCGCAGGATCGGGATGTCGACGCGGGTGCGCACGGCGGCCAGGTCGTCGAGGCTGCCGCCGAACTTGCGCCGCTCGGTGAGCACGCTGATGACGTGCGCGCCGCCCTCCTCGTAGTCGGCGGCGAGCGCGGCCGGGTCGGCGATGGCGGCGAGCGCGCCCTTGGACGGGCTGGAGCGCTTCACCTCGGCGATCACCGAGACGCGGTCGCCGCCGAGCGCGGCGAGGGCGTCGCGGGGCCCCGGGGCCCGCTCGGCCCGCCGCTTGAGCTCGTCGATCGACACCGCCTGCTGGCGTGCTGCGAGATCGGCACGCACACCGTCGAGGATGTCGTCGAGGACACTCGGTCCTTCGGTCCGCTCACTCACGCGCTTCGGATCCCTCCGGTCGACAGTTGGGGGGCGGCCGAGAGTTCGCCTGGCGTCCGCTCCCTGCCTTGTCCTGCGATGGTATCGGCCCCGCCGGGCTCCCCTCACCACAGGCCCCCGCTCTACGGCGCGAGGAAAGCCCCGAAGGGGAGATTACGCACGACCCAGTACACCATCACGATCGCGAGGAACGCCCACAGCCAGGCCGGGTGCGCCAGCGTCGTCCGCCGGGGCCTGCCCTGCCAGGCGCGCACCGCCCACCGGCCCCACCAGAACAGCAGCAGCGGCAGCATGGCGACCATGAGCGGGTTCATGTCCACCGCCTTGACCACGTCGAGGTGGGCCAGCGCGTGCACGGCGCGCAGCGAGCCGCAGCCCGGGCAGTACAGACCGGTGATCCACAGGAAGGGACAGGTCGGGTAGTGGCCGGGCTGGTTCGGGTCGACGACCGCCACGACCGCGACCGCGGCTCCCGCCGCGGCCGCGACGCCGAGCGGCCCGCGCAGCTCCCTCAGGCGGTCGCCCACGCGCCGCTCGGTCGTTGCGAAGCTCATCGTCCTAGTATGAGCCGTACGAGGTGGAGGCCGCCGCGAGCAGGATGAACACCACCACGTAGAAGATGATCACAACGACCCACCAGGCCACGCCGATCCACAGGGTGCGCTTCCACCAGGTCTTGGCCTCCTCCGCGGCCTGGATGGCGCCCTGCACGTCGCCCACCTGCCACTTCGAGTTGACCTGGGTCGACTTCACGATCGCCACGATGCCGAAAGGCAGGCAGCAGAACAGGGTCGTCAGGATGGCCGGCACCAACTGGTTGTCCGGCGGGGTCTGCCCGCCGCCCGGGTAGCCGCCGGGCTGGCCGTAGCCGCCGCCCGGGGGCTGCTGCCCGTAACCGCCGTAGCCGCCGCCCGGCGGCTGCTCACCATAGCCACCGCCACTGGGGGGCTGCTGGCCGTAGGGGTAGCCGCCCCCGCTGGGCGGCTGCTGGCCGTAGCCGTAACCGCCGCCGCTCGGCGGCTGCTGCCCGTATCCGCCGCCGGGCGGCTGCGAACCGTAACCGCCGTCGCCGCCCTGGCTTCCGTAACTCATCTACGACTCCCGTCGTCTCCGTGTCGAGTGTGCGCGCGGCAGCCTAGCGACAATCATCCCGCTACATGGCCATACGTCCCGCTTTCACGGCAAGTTGTAATCGGACAGCAAGCGGTAAGTCACGGTGCGACTATCTTGACTGCTCAGTAGTCATACGTCGCCGCGGCCGAGCTCAGGCCGATGAGCGACAGCAGCATGCCGCCGAAGATCAGCCAGGTCAGCAGCCAGATCACCACCGTGATGTACGACGTGACCAGGCCGCCCACCGCCATGCCCTGGCCGTCCTCGCCGGTGCGCTTGATCTTGCTCAGCGCCATGTGACCGAGGATCACGCCGGGGATGCTGGTGATGCCGCAGAAGATCAGGCCGATGATGCCGAGCACCAGCGACGCCACCGCCATGCCGTTGGTCGAGCGGGCCTGCGGGGCGCCGTACTGGGGGCCGTAGTTGGGCTGGCTGTTGTAGCCGTAGCCCTGGGCGCCGTACGCGCCGCTCGGCGGCTGCTGACCGTAACCCAGCGGCTGCTCGTAGCTCGGCGGCTGCTGACCGTAGCCGCCGCCCGACGGCGGCTGCTGACCGTATCCCCCGCCCGACGGCGGCTGCTGACCGTATCCCCCACTCGACGGCGGCTGCTGGCCGTACCCGCCGCCCGCAGGGGGCTGCTGGCCGTAGCCGCCCCCGCTCGGCGGCTGCTGCCCGTAGCCGGGCTGCCCGTAGCCGCCGCCCGGCGGCTGCGCGCCGTACCCGCCGTTGCCGCCCTGCTCCCCGTAGCTCATGCGCTTGGCTCCTCATTGACTCGTCGCGAGTTGCAACGGGCAGCTTATTGAGAAAAGTTTTGCCGGACGGGCCGAGGAACAGAACCGTGGAGAATTCGTAATTAGCGAAAACTCACCGCGAGTCGGTGGGGTCGTCGCCCCGGTCGAGCGCGTCCCACAGGTCGCGGTCGTCGCGCCCGGCGGCCTTGCGCCCCTCGGCGGCCGAGGTCGAGGCGGCCCGCTCGTACCGCGCCGACATGCCGGCCCACCTGGTCCCGCGCAGCGCGGTCAGCACCCCGCCCGCGAGCACCAGCGCCGCGCCCGCGCCCGCCACGACCGGCCACAGCGGCACGGCCTCCCACGGGATCTCCGACGCGCCGCGCAGCACGTTGCGCTCCCGCAGCCAGGCCGCCACCCCGTCCGCGCCGAGCGCCGACCACACGCCGAGGCCCGCCCCCGCGCCGCACAGCGCCACCAGCGCGCCCACGATCCGCCGCCCCGCGCCCTTCGTCGCGAGGACCGCCACCACGCCCGCCAGCGCCGCCAGGGCCAGAGGGGTCAGCACCGGGCTGAGCTCGCCGCCCGTGGGGACGGTCACGCCTCCCGACGCCACCCGCACCCAGTCGCGCCCGGCGGCGAGCAGCACGAGCAGGCAGCCCAGCGCGGTCAGGCCCAGGCAGGCCACCATCTCGCGCCGCCCGGCCGCGCGCCCGGCCCCGGCCGCGCCCGCCTCCACGGGCTCACCCGCGGCCGCGCCCGCCTCCGCCGGACCGCCCGCGGCCCCGCCCGGGACCCGCCCCGCCCGGCCCGCGGCGTCGCCGGGAGCCGCGCCCTGCTCGCCCGACATCGCCTAGCCCGCCGCGCTCTCGATCAGGCCGGCGTCGAAGCAGGTGCGGTCGCCGGTGTGGCAGGCGGCGCCCACCTGGTCCACCTTCAGCAGGACGGTGTCGCCGTCGCAGTCGAGCGCGACGCTCTTGACGTGCTGGACGTGCCCCGAGGTGTCGCCCTTCCGCCAGTACTCGCCGCGGCTGCGCGACCAGTAGGTGGCCCTCCCGGAGGTGAGCGTGCGGTGCAGCGCCTCGTCGTCCATCCAGGCGAGCATGAGGACCTCGCCCGTGTCGTACTGCTGGACGACGGCCGGGAACAGCCCGTCGGGGTCGCGCTTCAGCCGCGCGGAGATGCCGGGGTCAAGGGACATGCGTTCATTCAACCAGCAGCCCGGCACGCCCCCGCCACCGCGCCCCGGCCCGCCTGCCCGCCGAGCGGCCGGGCGGACGGGCGGCCGGGCGGACGGGCGGCCGGGCGGACGGGCGGCCGGGCGGCCGGCGCCACGGCTCAGGCGAGCGCCTGGGCGAGGGTGTCGTAGATGGGGAACAGCGGGGCCAGGTTCGTCCTGCGCAACCGGCGCAGCACCTGGCCGTCGGGGGCGACCAGGGCCATCGTGCCGTTCCTCGCCCGCAGCGCGGCGAGCTGGCGCACCAGGACGCCGAGGCCCGTGGTGTCGATGAACGTCAGCGCCGACAGGTCCACCACCAGGCGAGGGACGCGGGCCTCCGGCTCGCCGGTCTCCACGGCCTCGTCCAGGCACCGCTGCACCTTCGACACGTTGTCGACGTCGAGCTCTCCCGCGAGGCTGACCACCACCGTCTCGCCGTGTCGGCGACGCGTCATCTCCAGCACATCCACGCCCATGCTCCTCAAACCCGTCCACAGGGCGGCCCGTCCGAAAAGGTACACCTTCCAGCATCACGTCACCGTGTGTTTTGCCGAGAACGCGGTACGTGATGGGATCTGGCGGAGTAGGTTCTGGGGCGACGCGTACCGGGGAGCGCCGGGGAGGAGGCCATCGTGGTGCACGTCGCCGGCCGGGTCCTCGACCCCGACCTCGGAGACCACGTCTGCCTGCCCGTCACGGGCGAGCGCGGGCGCGTGGCGGCCGCCGGGGAGTTCACGCTGAACGGCCTGCGCCGCCGCGCCAAGGTCGTCGTCCTCGTGCACGCCGACACCCCGGCGCTCACGCGCGAGCGGCTCGCGCCGCTCGTCCCCGGTTTCGCCGACATCGAGTCGTCCGGGCAGGTGGAGATCCTGTCCTGCGCCGACACCCACTTCACGGGGGGCCGCCCCGACCCCGCCCGGCTGACGGCCGCGCTGTCCGCCGCGGGCGAGCGGGCCCGCAGGCACGGCCACCACGGCGTGTACGCGCTCGTCGACGCCTCCTGGGGCCTGGCCGACCCGGCCGGGCAGGCGGCGCTGGAGGCGGGCACGAACGACCTGTTCGGCGAGCGCTGGCTCGCCGCGGTCTGCCTGTACGACCGGCAGCTGTTCTCGCGCGAGGCCCTCGATCGGGCGTCCGCGGTGCACCCGATCACCCCCGAGCAGGCGCTGCTGCGCTTCGCCACCACCTGCGCCCCGCCGGGGCTGCGGCTGTGGGGCGACGCCGACCTCACCAACCGGCAGGCCCTCGCCTCCGTGCTCGCGCGGCTGGAGCGCGAGCCGGGCCGCGTCGTCATCGACGCCCGCGACCTCGACTTCATCGACGCGGGCTCGGCCCGCCTGTTCACGGCCGCCGGTCTGGCCAGGCCGCCCGGTTCCACCGTGGTCGTCTGCCGCGAGACCGTCGCGCGCGTGCTCAGGCTGGTCGGGGCCGACGACCACCTCACGCTGTGCCGGGCAGGCGATGTGTAGACAGGTGCTCAGCGCGAGTTTCGCCCGCGGGCGCATCACCTGCCTGCGCAGGGCGGTCAGCGAGCAGGCCGCGTACGAGGGGCTGTCGGGCCGCCAGCTCGAGGACTTCGTGCTGGCGGTCAACGAGATCACCACGAACGCCGTCGTGCACGGCGGCGGGCGCGGCCGGCTGCGGCTGTGGTCGCAGGGCGGGCGGCTGTGGTGCGAGGTCACCGACGAGGGCCCCGGGCTGCCGCCCGGCTGGATGGGCGACGCGCGGCCGCCCGCCGGCCTGGCCACCGGCGGGCGCGGGCTGTGGCTGGCCAGGATGTTGTGCGACCACGTCACGATCGTCTCGGGCCCCAAGGGCACGAGCGTGACGTTCGCCGCCGTCCGCGACTGAGCCCCCGCGACTCAGGAGCGGGCGGCCGACACCCAGGAGGCGTGCAGGTCGGCGTACACGCCCGGCTCCTTCACCAGCTCGGCGTGCGGGCCGCGCTGCACCAGCCGCCCGGCGTCGAAGACCAGCACCTCGTCGGCGTTCTCCGCCGTGGACAGCCGGTGCGCGATCGAGACGGCCGTCCGCCCCCTGGTGACGCCCTCCAGGGCGCGGGCGAGCCGCACCTCGGTGGCGGGGTCGACGGCCGAGGTGGCCTCGTCCAGGAGCAGCAGGTCGGGGTCGGCGAGGTAGGCGCGGGCCAGGGCGACGAGCTGCCGCTCCCCCGCCGACAGCGACTCGCCGCGCTGCCCCACCGGCGTCTCCAGCCCGGCGGGCAGGCCCTCCAGCCAGTCGGCCAGGCCCAGCTCGGTCAGCGCGAGCCGGATCTCGTCACGGGTGGCCGACGGCTTGCCGTAGCGGATGTTCTCCTCCAGCGTGCCGTCGAACAGGAAGCCGTCCTGCGGCACCATGACGATCCGCTCCCGCAGCGACGAGAAGCGGACGTCGCGCAGGTCGTACCCGTCCACGGTGACGCGGCCCGCGACCGGGTCCATGAGGCGGGTCAGCAGCTTGGCGAACGTCGTCTTGCCCGAGCCGGTCTCCCCCACGACGGCCACGCGGGAGCGCGGCGGGATCTCGACGTTCACGCCGCGCAGGACGGGCGCCCCGCCCGGGTAGGCGAACTCGACGTCCTCGAACGCCACGGAGATGGGCCCTCTCGGCAGCTCGGCGCCGCGCTCGCCGGGGTCGGCGACGTCGGGGGGCGTGTCGAGCACGCCGAGGATGCGCCTCCAGCCGGCGACGGCGTTCTGCGCCTCGTTCAGCACCTCGGTGGCGGTCTGCAGCGGCGAGACGAACAGGGTCACGAGGAACAGGAACGCCACCAGGCGGCCGGCGGTGATGTCGTGGGACAGGCCGAGGCGCACACCCAGCAGGACGATCCCGGCGATCGCGACGGCGGCCACGATCTCGGTCAGCGGGAAGACGAAGCCGACGATGGTCTGCGCCCGCACCTGGGCGGCCTTGTTGGCGTCGACGGCCGTGTCGACGCGCTCGGCGGTGCGGCGCTCGGAGGCGTACGCGCGGATCACGGTGGCGCCGACGACCGACTCGCTGACGGCGGCCAGCATGTCGCCGGTGCGCTCCCGCACGGCGGTGTACGCCCGCGACAGCAGCCGCTGGAACCGCGGCAGCGCGATCATCAACGGGATGAAGCAGACCCAGACCAGCAGCGTGAGCTGCCAGGAGTAGACGAACATCAGCACGCTGGCCACGAAGAGCTGGCCCAGCGACACGATGATCATCAGCCCGCCCCACTGCATGAACGTGCTGATCTGGTCGACGTCGTTCGTCACGCGGGAGACGAGGGCGCCGCGCCGCTCGCTGTTCTGGGTGAGCACCGACAGGTCGTGGACGTGGCGGAACCCGCGCACCCGCAGGGTGGCGAGCGACGACTCGGTGGCCTTGTAGAGGCGGACGTTCATCACGTACGCGGCGAGCGCCGTCAGCACCACCGCCGCGGCGCAGATCAGCACCGCCCGCACGATGTAGGGGATGTCCGGCGTGCCGGTCTTGAGGCCGGTGTCGATGGTCTGCTGCACCGCGATCGGCACGATGATCTTGCCGACGGTCGCGACGACCGCCAGCGCCAGGGTGCCCAGCAGCCCCTTCCTGAACTCGGGCGTCAGCGACAGGCCGTGCCGGATCGTCGCCAGCGCCGACCTGTCTCCGTCGACCCGCAGCCCCTGCCCGGCCGCCGCCCCGGCCTGGGCCGTGGGCCGCGCCTCAAGCCTCCCGGTGGACTCCTCCGTGGACCCCGCCGTGGACCCCGCTGTGGACCCCGCCGTGGACCCCGCCTGCGCGCTCATGCGCTGACCTCTTCCTCTTCCGCCTCGCCTGCCGCCACCTCGCCGCCGGAGGCCGGGACGTCGATCGCCGCCCGCTCGGCCTCCTCCCGCTCGTACGCCGTCACCAGGTTGCGATAGCCCTCGCAGCGCCCCAGCAGCTCCTCGTGCGTCCCGCGGTCCACGACCCGGCCCCTGTCCAGGTAGACCACCTCGTCGGCGAGGGCGATCGTGGCCATCCGGTACGCCACCACCACGACGGTCGCCTGCTCGGCGGCGTCACGCAGCCCGTACAGGATCTTGGCCTCGACCTGCGGGTCGACGCTGGAGGTGGCGTCGTCCAGGATGAGCAGGCGCGGGCGGCGCACCACGGCGCGGGCCAGCGCGAGGCGCTGGCGCTGGCCGCCCGACAGCGACGCGCCGCGCTCGCCGATCCGCGTGTCCAGCCCGGACCCGAGGCTTGCGACGAAGCCGTCGGCCTGGGCCAGCCGCAGCGCCGCCCACACGTCCTCGTCGGACACCTCCAGGCCGAGCGCCACGTTGCCCCGCACGGTGTCGTCGAACAGGAACGTCTGCTGCGGCACCAGCGCCGCCGCCGCGGCGGTCTCGCCGTACGCCAGCTCGCGCAGGTCGGTGCCGTCGAGCAGCACCCGGCCCGAGCCGGGGTCCACGAGCCTGACGAGCAGTTGCACGAGCGTGGACTTGCCCGAGCCGGTGGGGCCGACGAGCGCGACGGTGCGGCCGGCGGGCACGTCGAACGTCACGTCGTGCAGCACGGGCGCCGCCGTGTCACCCTCGCCGTACGCGTACGACACGCCGCGCACCTCCAGCGCGGCGGGCGCCGCCGACTCCGCCCTGGCCTCGCCGTAGTCCATGGAGCCCGTGGCCTCCAGCACGGCGCGCACCCGCTCCCAGCCGACGACGCTGCGCGGCAGCTCGGCCAGCACCCAGCCGAGCGCCCTGATGGGGAAGGCGAGCAGCGTGAACAGGTACGCCACCTGCACCAGGTCGCCGGAGTCGATGGAGCCGCCCGACAGCCGCACCGCGCCCATGGCGAGCACCGCGAGCACGCCGAGCGTGGGCAGCGCCTCCAGCATCGGGTCGAACAGGCCGCGTACCCGGCCGACGGCGATGTTGGCGTCGCGCAGCTCGTGCGCCCGCCGCCGGAACCGCTCGGTCTCCAGCGCCTCCCTGCCGAGCGTCTTGACGACGAGCGCGCCGTCGAAGCTCTCGTGCGCGATCTCGCTGACCTCGGCGCGCAGCTGCTGGGCGCGGGTGGCGAGCGGGCTGAGCCGGCGCTGGTAGACCAGGTTGAGCACGGCGATGGCCGGGAAGATCAGGAAGCCGACCAGGGCGAGCATGACGTCGGTGAACAGGATCGCCACCGCCGCCGTCACCAGCATGACGACCACGCCCACGGCCATCGGCAGCGGCGCGAGCGGCGCCCAGGCGGCCTCGGCGTCGGAGCTGGCGTTCGACAGCAGCTGCCCGGTGGGGTGGCGGTGGTGCCAGGACAGCGGCAGCCGCAGGTACTGCTTGGTGACCTCCCGCCGGGACCTGGCCTGCATCCGGTACTGCATGACGCCGGCCAGGATGCGCCGCCCGGCCACGCCGAGGGCCTTGAGCAGCGCGGTGCCGACGATGAACAGCACGCCGGTCCACACCGTGCCCGCGACCACGCGGCCCGTGGCGAAGGCGGGGAGCACGACGTTCTGCGTGGCCCAGCCGAGCGCCCACGCCGAGGCGACGGTCATGCCGCCGTACAGCGCGCTGGCCACGACGGCCGACGCGAACACCGCCTTCTCCGTGCGAATGGCCACCCCAAGGACGCGTAGTCCTTGACGCATGACGGCCGAGGTGACCTTGCTCGCCACTCGGTACGTGTCCCTTCAACGCTAAAGGTTTGTACCTATGTCCCTATCACGCCGGATCGCCGGGTTATTCCCGCCGGTAGGGTGACGACGTGACTCACGCTCGTGGCGAACGTTCCGCGCTCTGCGACCTGCTCGACCGGCTCGGCCCCGACGCCCCGACGCTCTGCGACGGGTGGACCACCTACGACCTGGCCGCCCACCTGGTGCTCAGGGAGCGCAGGCCCGACGCCGCCGGCGGCATCGCCATCAGGCCGCTGTCCGGCTACACCGCCTCGGTGCAGAACCGGCTCAAGGCCAGGCACCCGTACCCGGAGCTCGTGGGCATCCTGCGCAGGCCGGGCGGCGTGTACGGCCTCCTGCCCGCGCTCGACGAGGCCGTGAACGCGCTGGAGTTCTTCGTGCACCACGAGGACGTGCGCCGTGCCCAGCCGTCGTGGGAGCCCAGGACGATGCCGGCGGACTTCGAGCGCATGATCTGGAAGCGGCTGTCGGCGATGAGCCGGCTCATGCTGCGCAGGTCGCCCGTGGGCGTGGTGCTGCGCCGCGACGGCGGCGGCGTGGCGATCGGCGGCGCCAAGCAGGGCCGCCGGGTGGAGGTTTCGGGCCCGGCGAGCGAGCTGCTGCTGTTCTGCTTCGGCCGGCAGGACCACGCCCGCGTGGAGCTGTCCGGCGAGCCGGACGCGATCGCCCGGCTCAGGGTCGCCAAGCTGGGTGTGTGATCGCCGCGCCCGCCGGGAACCCCGCTCGGCACGGGGTTCCACCCCGTAGCATGGCTACGAACGAAGCCCCCCGGTTAGGATCAAGAACATCTTCATAGAAGATGCCAGTGATCGCCCAGATCCGGGTATATACGGCTGGGAACGGACTGCAGGAGGCCCCCCATGCAGGTCAAGAAGGTGATCACCTACGTGGCTGTCGCGTTCGTGGTCTTCTACCTGTTCACCCGGCCGGCCCAAGCCGCCGCCGCGGTCAACGGTGTGTTCGACGGAATCATTCATGGAGCTAATCAGTTGGCCGTGTTCTTCTCAAGTGTGCTGACCTGACCTTGACGCTGCCGGTGACACCCCCCGACTCCGGTGCTTCCCCGCGGCACTGGAACGTGTTACTCAGGCAGAATGACAGATCGTCCCAGCGGCTCCACGATCCGTCAGCCCGACGCCCAGGTGCGGCGCGTCCTCGAACGCGCCGAGCTTGACGGCGTCGAGCTGATCCGCTTCCTGTACGCCGATCACGGAGGTGTCATCCGCGGCAAGGCGGCTTCCCGGTCACGGCTGGCCGAACGGGTCGGCACGGGCATCGGGCACACGGTGGCCATGATGGCGATGAACATGCTCGACCAGCTCCAGGAGGTCGAGCAGCTGGGCCCGGTGGGCGAGGTGCGGATCGTTCCGGATCCCGCCACGTACGTGCCGCTGCCCTACGCGCCAGGGGCCGCGGCGATGCTGTCCGACCTGCGCCTGCCCGACGGTTCGCCCTGGGCGGCCTGCCCGCGGACGTTCCTCAAGGAGGCGGTGGACGCGCTCGCGGCCGAAGGCTACGCGCTGCAGGCCGCGTTCGAGCCCGAGTTCACGCTCGGCCGCCGCCTCCCCGACCCGTCCGGCGGGCCGGACCGGCTGGCGCCGCTGGACGACACCCTGTGCTACGCCGGCACGGGCTTCGACACGGCCCACGACTACGTCATGGCGCTCGTGCAGGCCATGGAGACGCAGGGCCTGCGCGTGGAGCACTACCATCCCGAGCTGGGCCACGGCCAGCAGGAGCTGACGATCAGGCACGCCCCTGCCCTGCGCGCCGCCGACAACCACGTCCTGTACCGCGAGACCGTGCGCGGCGTGGCCATCCGGATGTCGCTGTGGGCGTCGCTGGCGCCCAAGCCGATCGCCGACCAGGCCGGCAACGGCACCCACCTGCACCTGTCGCTGTGGCGCGGCGGCGAGAACGTCTTCGCCGCCCCCGGCGGGGCACGCGACGCCTTCATCGCCGGGCTGCTCGCCCACCTGCCCGCGCTCACCGCGCTGACCTGCGGCAGCGTCAACAGCTTCCGCCGCCTCGCGCCGCGCATGTGGTCGAGCGCCTACGCCGTGTACGGGCCAGACAACCGCGAGGCCGCCGTACGGGTCTGCTCGCCGCTCGGTGAGAGCGGCGAGCCCAACCTGGAGCTGAAGCCGTCCGACTCCTCCGCCAACCCGTACCTGTCGCTCGGGGCCGTGATCCACGCCGGGCTCGACGGCATCCGCCGCGGGCTCGACCCGGGCGAGGCCGTGGACGTCGACCCCGACACCCGGCCGGGACGCTACCCGCGGCTGCCGTCCTCGCTGGAGGAGGCGCTCGACGCGCTGGAGGCCGACGACGTGCTCATGGAGGCCCTCGGGCCGCTGCGCGGCTCCGCCTACCTCGCGGTCAAGCGCTCGGAGGCGCGCGCCTTCGCCCTGCAGGACACCGCCTACGAGCTGTTCCACCACTTCCGCGTCTTCTGACCCCCGGGTGGGGCGGTCAGCGGACCGGGTGGCCGGCTGCGCGGAGGGTGTCCTTGACCTCGGAGATCTTCAGCGTGCCGAAGTGGAAGACGCTCGCCGCGAGCACCGCGTCGGCGCCCGCCTCCACGGCCGGCGGGAAGTGCTCCAGCCGCCCCGCGCCGCCGCTGGCGATCACCGGCACCCGCACCGCCGCCCGCACCGCCCGGATCATCTCCAGGTCGTAGCCGTCGAGCGTGCCGTCGCCGTCCATCGAGTTGAGCAGGATCTCGCCCACGCCCAGCTCCTCGCCGCGCGCCGCCCACTCCACGGCGTCGATGCCGGTGCCGCGCCGCCCGCCGTGCGTGGTCACCTCGAACCCGCTCGGCGTGCCCGGGGCACGGCGGGCGTCGACCGACAGCACGACGCACTGCGCGCCGAACCGCCGCGACGCCTCCGTCAGCAGCTCGGGACGGGCGATGGCCGCCGTGTTCAGCGACACCTTGTCGGCGCCGGCGCGCAGCAGCCGGTTGACGTCCTCGACGGAGCGGACGCCGCCGCCCACCGTGAGCGGGATGAACACCTGCTCGGCCGTCCTGCGAACCACGTCGAGCATGGTCTCGCGCTCGCCGGACGACGCCGTGATGTCGAGGAAGGTCAGCTCGTCGGCGCCCTCCTCGTCGTACCGCCTGGCCAGTTCCACCGGGTCGCCGGCGTCGCGCAGGTTCTCGAAGTTGACGCCCTTGACGACGCGGCCCGCGTCCACGTCGAGACAGGGGATGACCCTTACCGCTACCGTCATGCTCGCAGTGCCTCGATCTCTATCTCGACCAGCATCCTCGGGTCGACCAGCCCGGCCACCCTCACCCCTGTGCAGGCGGGCCGCACCGCCCCGAACCTCTCGGCGATGGCCCTGCCCGCGTGGTCGAAGTGCCGGTGCTCGACCACGTAGTAGCGGACCATCACGACGTCCTCCAGGCTCAGGCCCCCGGCCCTGACCGCCTCCAGCGCGAGGTCGATCGCGGCCAGGCTCTGCAGGTAGGCGTCGCCGACGTGGCGGATCTCCCCGCCCGCCGTGGCGGCCGTGCACCCGGAGACGATCACCCGGTCGCCCACGACCACGGCGCGGGCGTAGCCGTACTTCTCCTCCCAGGGACCGCCGGAAAACACCCGTGTGCCGGTGTTCTGCATGCTGACGCTCACTCCGTCCCCTCCCGGCGAGGTTACCCGCGTACCGCGGCGAGCGCGTCCTGCAGGGTGAACGCGTGAGCGTACAGGGCCCTGCCCACGATCGCGCCCTCCACGCCCTCGGGCACCAGCGAGGCGATCGCCACCAGGTCGTCGAGCGAGGAGACGCCGCCGCTGGCCACCACGGGCTTGTCGGTGCGGGCGCACACCTGGCGCAGCAGGTCGAGGTTCGGGCCCTTCAGCGTGCCGTCCTTGGTCACGTCGGTGACGACGTAGCGGGAGCAGCCGTCGGACTCCAGCCGGTCGAGCACCTCCCACAGGTCGCCTGCGTCCTCGGTCCAGCCGCGGGCGGCCAGCGTGGTGCCGCGCACGTCCAGGCCGACGGCGATCCTGTCGCCGTGCTCGGCGATGATCCTCCGGCACCAGCCGGGATTCTCCAGCGCCGCCGTGCCGATGTTGACGCGGCGGCAGCCCGTGGACAGCGCGTCGGCCAGCGACTCGTCGTCGCGGATGCCGCCCGACAGCTCGACGTTCACGTCCAGCTTGCCGATCATCTCCCTGATCAGCTCACGGTTGGAGCCCCGGCCGAACGCCGCGTCGAGGTCGACCAGGTGGATCCACTCGGCGCCGGCCTCCTGCCAGGCGAGCGCCGCGGCGAGCGGCTCGCCGTAGCCGGTCTCGGTGCCGGCCTCGCCCTGGACGAGGCGTACGGCCTGGCCGCGCACCACGTCCACCGCGGGGAGCAATACGAGTGACATTCAGGTCCTCCGGTCGAAAGCGAGGGTCACGGCAACGGGTGCCAGCAGCAAGGACAAGACGAAGACGGCGAAACTGAGCGGCGGAGACGTCCAGAGCAGCCAGACGACCACCTGGACGATCAGGAACGCGACCACCGCCGCCGCGTTCCGGCTCCGCCGGCGGCGGGCCAGCAGCCCGCGCTGCCTGGCGAACCTGACCGGGCGCGGGGCCAGCCTGGCGACGCGGGCGCGGCGGCGCGACCTGCGCGCCTGCCGCTCCTCGTTCAGGCGGACGGCCCGCGCCCGTTCGGCCTCGCGCGCCGCGCGGCGGCGCGCCCGCTCCTTGCTCACGGGAGGCCTGCCAGGCGGGTCACAAGGGCCTCGCAGCAGGGCTCATCGCGGGCTCACAGGGTGCCGAGCCAGTTGCGCAGCAGGACGGCGCCCGCGTCGCCGGACTTCTCCGGGTGGAACTGGGTGGCCATGAGCGGGCCGTTCTCCACGGCGGCCACGAACGGCACCCCGTGCTCGGCCCACGTCACCAGCGGCTCGCGGAAGCCGTCGCCGGTACGCAGCTCCCACTCGCGCACCCCGTAGGAGTGGACGAAGTAGAAGCGGGTGCCGGCGTCGAGGCCCGAGAACAGCACGCTGTCCTCGGGCGCCTTGACGGTGTTCCAGCCCATGTGCGGCAGGACGGGCGCGTCGAGCCGCTCGACGGTGCCCGGCCACTCGCCGCACCCCTCGGTCTCGACGCCGTGCTCGACCCCCCTGGCGAAGAGGATCTGCATGCCGACGCAGATGCCGAGCACCGGACGGCCCCCGGCCAGGCGCCGGCCGATGACCCGGTCGCCGTACACGGACCTGAGCCCGGCCATGCACGCCTCGAACGCGCCGACGCCCGGCACGACCAGGCCCTCGGCGTCCATCGCCGCGTCGAGGTCGGACGTCACGGTCACGTCCGCGCCGGCGCGCACCAGGGCGCGCTCCGCCGAACGCAGGTTGCCAGAGCCGTAGTCGAGCACGACCACGCGCTTCCTGTTCACCACCACAGCACCCCCGCCGTGATCGCCATCGCCGCGCCGAGCGCGCAGACGACGGCCCCGACCTTCAGACCCTGCCGGGCCAGCGAGAACACGCCGCCGATGAGGAACAGCCCGATGAAGACCATCACCCCGGCGATGAGGTTCTCGGTCATAGCACGCCCTTCGTGCTCGGCACGCCCGAGGCCCGCGGGTCGGGCTCCGACGCCTCCCGCAGCGCCCGCGCGAGCGCCTTGAACTGCGCCTCCACGATGTGGTGGGCGTTGCGCCCGTACGGGACGTGGACGTGCAGGCAGATCGCGGCCTGCGCGACGAACGACTCCAGGATGTGCCTGGTCATCGTCGTGTCGTACTCGGGGCCGATCATCGGCGCCATGCCCTCGGGCTCGGTGTGCACGAGGTAGGGCCGTCCGGACAGGTCGACCGTGACCTGGGCGAGCGACTCGTCCAGCGGGCACGACGCGCTACCGAACCGCCTGATGCCCGACTTGTCGCCCAGCGCCTCGCGGAAGGCCGCCCCCAGCGCGAGCGCGGTGTCCTCGATCGTGTGGTGCGCGTCGATGTGCAGGTCGCCCTCGGTCTTGACGGTCAGGTCGAACAGCCCGTGCTTGCCGAGCTGCGCCAGCATGTGGTCGTAGAAACCGACCCCGGTCGAGACGTCCACCCGGCCGGTGCCGTCGAGGCCCACCTCGACCAGCACCGAGGTCTCCTTCGTGACGCGCTCGACACGACCCACCCGGCTCACAGAACCTCCTCCATCGCGGCGCGGAAGGCCGCCATCTCCTCGCCCGTGCCGATCGACACACGCAGCCACTCAGGCGGCCCCACCTCGCGGATGAGCACGCCGTGCTCCAGCAGCCCCTCCCACACGCGGCGGCGGTCGGGGAAACGCCCGAACAGCACGAAGTTCGCGTCGGAGTCGGCCACCGTCAACCCCTTGTCCCGCAGCCACGCCACCGTCGCGTCGCGCTCGGCGCGCAGCGCGGCGACCGTGCCGAGCAGATCCTCGCGGTGCCGCAGCGCCACCCGCGCCGCCGTCTGCGTGAGCGTGCTCAGGTGGTACGGCAGCCGCACCAGCAGCAGCGCCTGCACCACGGCCGGGTGCGCGGCCAGGTAGCCCAGCCGCGTGCCCGCCATGGCGAACGCCTTCGACATCGTCCTCGTGACGATCAGCCGCGGGTGCTCGGGCAGCAGGGTCAGCGCCGACGGCGTGCCCTCCCTGGCGAACTCCGCGTACGCCTCGTCCACCACGACCATGCCCCTGGCCGCGGCCAGCACCGCCTTGATCGTCTCCAGCGGCTGGGCCGTGCCCGTGGGGTTGTTCGGCGAGGTGAGGAAGACGACGTCGGGGTCGTGCTCCTCGATCGCGGCGGCGGCCCTGCCCGGGTCGAGCGAGAAGTCCTCCTCGCGCGCCGCCCTGACCCACGCGGTGTTGGTGCCGGTGGTGATGATCGGGTGCATCGAGTACGACGGCTCGAACCCCATCGCGGAACGGCCGTGGCCGCCGAACGCCTGGAGGATCTGCTGCAGCACCTCGTTCGAGCCGTTGGCCGCCCACACCTGGTCGGAGGTCAGCCCGTGGCCGAGGTAGGCGGCCAGGTCGGCGCGCAGCGCCAGCGCGTCCCTGTCGGGGTAGCGGTTGAGCGTCGCGGCGCCCGCCGCCACCTCGGCCGCCAGGTCGGCGACCAGCTCCGGCGAGGGCGGGTACGGGTTCTCGTTGGTGTTGAGCCGGACCGGGACGTCGATCTGGGGCGCGCCGTACGGCGTCTTGCCCCGCAGGTCGTCGCGGATGGGCAGGTCGTCCAGGTTCACGCGGGACGCTCCGGGGTCGAGGGCACCTGCCAGCCGAACCGGGCGCGGACGGCGGCGCCGTGCGCGGGCAGGTCTTCGGCGTCGGCCAGGGCCGTGACGTGGGCCGCCGCGTCGGCGAGGGCCTCACGGGTGTAGTCGACGACGTGGATGCCGCGCAGGAACGACTGCACGGACAGGCCGCTGGAGTGGCAGGCGCAGCCGCCCGTGGGCAGCACGTGGTTGGAGCCCGCCAGGTAGTCGCCGAGCGAGACCGGCGCGTACGTGCCGACGAAGATCGCGCCGGCGTTGCGGACCCGGGCCGCCACCTCGGCGGCGTCCGCCGTGTGGATCTCCAGGTGCTCGGCCGCGTAGGCGTCGACGACCCTCACGCCGTCGTCGAGCGAGCCGACGAGCACGATGCCCGACTGGCGGCCCGACAGCGCCTCGGTGATGCGCTCGCCGTGCTTGGTGGCCGCGATCTGCGCGGGAAGCTCCCGCTCGACCGCGTCGGCCAGCTCGGCGCTGGTGGTGACGAGGACGGCGGCGGCGATCACGTCGTGCTCGGCCTGGCTGATGAGGTCGGCGGCGACGTGGACGGGGTCGGCGGTCTCGTCGGCGAGGATCGCGATCTCGGTGGGCCCGGCCTCGGAGTCGATGCCGATACGGCCCTTGAGCAGGCGCTTTGCCGCGGCGACCCAGATGTTGCCGGGGCCGGTCACCATGGTCGCGGGAGGGCACTCCTCGGTGCCGTACGCGAACATGGCCACGGCCTGCGCCCCGCCGACGGAGTAGACCTCCTCGACGCCGAGCAGCGCGCACGCGGCGAGGATCGTGGGGTGCGGCAGGCCGCCGAACTCCTTCTGCGCCGGGCTGGTGACGGCCAGCGACGGCACGCCCGCCTCCTGCGCGGGCACGACGTTCATGACCACGCTGGAGGGGTAGACGGCCCGGCCGCCGGGCACGTAGAGGCCCACGCGGTCGACGGGCACCCACCGCTCGGTGACGGTGCCGCCGGGCACGACCTGCGTGGTGACGTCGGTGCGCCGCTGGTCGCGGTGGACGAGCCTGGCCCGCCTGATCGACTCCTCCAGCGCCGCCCTGACCTTCGGGTCGAGCTCGGCCAGCGCCCTGGTCAGCTCCTCGGCGGGGACGCGCGTGCTGTCGATCTCGACACCGTCGAACCTGGCGGTCAGCTCCCGTACGGCTGCCGCCCCGCGATGGCGCACGTCGTCGCAGATGGGCCGCACCTTCTCCAGGGCGGCCTCGACGTCGAGTTCGGCGCGGGGCAGCACGTCGCGCAGGTTCGCCGGAAGGGAACCGCGCATGTCGATACGGGAAATCACCCTCACAGTCTACGGAGTCCGGACCCTGCCTCCCGTTCCGTCCACCATCCGGGACGCTCCGCGTCCGGCTCCGCGCCGGGCCGCCCGTGCGGGACGGCACGGCCGTGGGACGGCCGGGCGCCGCCCCACGGCCGCCACCCGCCCCGTACCGGGCCGTGCCGGGACGGGCGGCCGCGGCCGTCACGGGGGCGGCGGCCGCGGCGTGGGAGGAAAGCCAGGAGCACCCCTTCTGCCCGGCGAACGGCTCCCCTAACGCCCCCGGCGAGTTCTTCACCGGACCCGCCGGGCGTGCCCTCGGCGGCGTCCGCGCGAGAGGGCGTCCGCGTGCGGGGGTCAGGGGAGCCGGGCGGTTCCCGAGCCGCCGCGCCCAGGGGCTTGACCATTCCCAGACCCGCCGACACCACTGACGTCCCCCGCACGGGGGTACCTCTGCCGTCATGGCCAGGCTGCCTGCCTACGCGCCCATGCTCGCCCAGCTCGGCACCCTCCCCTCCGTCCAGGGCCCGGAGTGGGCCGTCGAGATGAAGTGGGACGGCGTGCGCGCCCTCGCCTACGTCGAGGACGGCGCCGTCCGCCTCGTGTCGCGCAACGGCAGGGACATCACCCCCGCCTACCCCGAGCTCCAGCTCATGGCCGGGGCGACGGGCCGCCGCGCCGCGGTGCTCGACGGCGAGATCGTCGCGTTCGACGACGCCGGGCGGCCCAGTTTCGGCGCGCTCCAGCCGCGCATGCACCAGCGCCGTCCCATGGCCGTCGCCGAGCTGGCGAGGACCGTGCCCGTGACGTACATGGCCTTCGACGTGCTCCACCTCGACGACGACAGCGTGATCGCGAGGCCGTACACCGAGCGGCGGGAGCTGCTGGAGTCCACGCTCATGCCGGGCTACCGCTGGCAGGTGCCGGTGTGGTTCCCCGACCACGCCGAGCAGGCCTTCGACTCCTCGCGCAGGCTCGGTCTCGAAGGCGTCGTGTGCAAACGGCTGACCTCGCCGTACCGACCGGGGCGGCGCAGCGCCGAGTGGACCAAGGTCAAGAACGTCAGCGCGGTCGAGGTGGTGCTGTGCGGGTGGCGGCCCGGCGGCGGGCGGCGCGCGGGCGGCATCGGCTCGCTGCTGCTCGGCGCGTACGACCCGGCGGGCCGCCTGGTGTACGTGGGGCACGTCGGCACCGGCTTCACCGAGGCCACGCTGCGCGACCTGCTCGCCAGGCTCGCCCCGCTGGAGCGGCCCGGCCCGCCGTTCTCCCTGCCGGTGCCGCGCGAGGACGCGCGCGACGCCCACTGGGTGGAGCCGCGTCTGGTCGGCGAGGTCCAGTACGCGGAGGTCACGGGCGACGGCCGGCTGCGCCACCCCTCCTGGCGGGGGCTGCGCCCCGACCGGTCCCCCGCCGAGGTCACGACGGACGAGATCCTGCGCGAGGGCGGCGCCGCCACCGGCTAGGGCCTTTACAATGTAGATTCGCTACAATCGGATGTCGTGAGCAAAACCAAAGGCAAGGGCGGCACCCCGGCCACCATGGCCCTGACCAAGGCCAAGGCCGAGTTCACCCTGCACCCGTACGACCACGACCCCGGCGCCCAGGCGTACGGCGAGGAGGCCGCCGACGCGCTCGGCGTGCCGTACGAGCGCATCTTCAAGACGCTCGTCGTCGAGGTCGAGGCGGGGCTCGCGGTCGCCGTCGTGCCCGTGTCGGGCAAGCTCGACCTCAAGGCGATGGCGGCGGCGCTCGGCGGCAAGCGGGCCGCCATGGCCGAGGCGGCCAAGGTCGAGCGCGTCACCGGCTACGTCGTCGGCGGCATCAGCCCGCTGGGCCAGCGCAAGCAGCTCCCCACGGTCGTCGACTCCTCCGCGCTCGACTTCGAGACCGTCTACTTCTCCGCCGGAAGGCGCGGCCTGCAGATCGAGACCGCGCCCGCCAACCTCATCGGCCTCACCCGGGCCGTCACCGCGCGCATCGGCAAGGCCGACTGACGCTAGTCGTCCCGGCCGTGGCGCCGGGGCCAGTGCGCGTCCGGATCCATCGGCGCCTGGCTCAGCAGCCACTCGAACAGCCTGCGGTGGCGCTGCGGGAAGGCCACCCCGCCGTCGCGCTTCCTGCCCTCCGCCTCGGCCCGCTTCCTCTCCTCCTCCTCCAGGCCAGGGGTGAAGCCGCCGCCGAAGCGGTCCATGTTCGGCCCGGGGAAGCCGCGCGGCTCGGTGTCGCGCAGCGCCGCCTGCATCGAGTCCACCCAGATCGGCCCCGGCAGCGACGCGCCCTGCACCGCGCCGTAGTACTCCTGCCCGATCTGCACCCCCTGCAGCGGGAAGCGGTAGGAGCCGCGGATGTCGCCGACGCTCACCGCCGCCGCCAGGTCCGGCGTGTACCCGGCGAACCAGGCCGACGTGTAGCCGTTGTTGGTGCCGGTCTTGCCCGCGGCGGGCCTGCCGATGCTCTGGCCCTTCATCGTGCCCTTGTCGAACACGCCGGTCAGGACGTGGTTCACGGCGTCGGCCACCTGCCGGTCGATGACCTGCTCGCAGGCCGGCGGGATGCTCGCGCGGTGGCCCTCCCTGTCGGTGATCTCCACGATCGCGAGCGGGCGGCAGTACCGGCCGCGCGCCGCGAACGCCGCGAACGCCGCCGCCACCGTCACCGGGTCCATCTCGTTCACGCCGAGCGTGAACGTCGGCACCTCGCGCAGCGGCCTGCCGTCGGCCCTGGCGATGCCGAGCGACCTGGCCGTCTTCACGACGTTGCACAGGCCGACCTTGCGCTCCAGCATCATGTAGAAGATGTTCACCGACTGCCAGGTGCCCGTCTCGATGCTGTGTGGGCCGCCCGAGCCCTCGCCGCTGGCGTTGAGTATGCGCGTCTCCGGGTCGTTGACCGGGTTGCCCCTGCAGTCGCGGTAGCCCTGCGAGGGCACCAGCTCGCCGGGCGTCCTGAAGCCGTCGCGGAAGCGCCAGCCCTGCTTCAGCGCCGTCGCGAGGGTGAACACCTTGAACGTCGACCCTGCCTGGAAGCCCTGCCCGCCGCCGTGGGCCACGTCCGCGACCAGGTTGAACGTGGTGCGCGGCCCGTTCTTCCTGTCGCCCTTGTTGCGGCCGAACCTCTTGCTCGCCGCCATCGCCCTGATCCTGCCGGTGCCCGGCTCGACCATGGCCTCGGCCGCCACCTCGGTGTCCTCGGGCGAGACCCGGCGCCGGATCGCCTGCTCGGCCGCCCGCTGCGCGGCGGGGTCGAGGCTCGTCCTGATCACCAGGCCGCCGCGCATCAGCTTGCTGCGCCGCTGCGCGGGCGTGCTGCCGAACGCCGGGTTCGTCAGCAGCTCCCGCTGCACGTACAGGCAGTAGTACGGGTAGTCGCTCTGCTCGCACCCGCCGGGCTCCGGCCTGAGCCGCAGCCCCAGCGGCTCGCGCTTGGCCTCCTCGGCCTGCTCCCGCGTGATGTTCCCCAGCCCCGCCATGCGGTCCAGCACGAGGTTGCGCCGCTGCAGCAGCCGCGCCTGGTGGCTCTTGCCGAGCGACGGGTCGGTCGAGTACGGCATCCGCACCGCCCCCGCCAGCGTCGCCGCCTGGCCCAGCGTCAGCTCGGCGGCCGAGACGGAGAAGAACCTCTTGGCCGCCGCCTCCACCCCGTGCGCGCCCGCGCCGAAGTAGGCGATGTTGAGGTACTTCTCCAGGATCTCGTCCTTGCGGTACTTCTCCTCCAGGGCGAGCGCGTACCGCAGCTCGGTGATCTTGCGGGCCAGGTTCGGCGCCCTGGCCTTGTCCCGCTCCTCGTCGGTACGGGCCGACTCCACCAGGATGTTCTTGACGAGCTGCTGCGTCAGCGACGAGCCGCCCTGCCTGATGCCGCCCGCCTGGGTGTTGGTGAGCAGCGCGCGCAGGGTGCCCCTGACGTCGAGCCCCCCGTGCTCGTAGAAGCGGGCGTCCTCGATGGCCACGATGGCCTTGCGCATCACCGGGGCGACGGCGGTGAGCGGCACGTTCGTCCTGTTCGCCTCGTAGAACTGGGCGAACTGCCTGCCGTTCTTGTCCAGCAGCCTGGTCACCTGGGCCAGCGGCTCCTCGTGCGGCGCGGGCGGCAGGTCCACGAAGGTGTCGGCGACGTTCTTCGCGGCCAGCCCCCCGCCGCTCACCACGGGCGCGGCCAGCGCCGCCGCCAGCACCCCGCTGAGCGCCCCGGCCAGCCCGAGTCCCCCGATGGATCTGAGCACAGTCACGCAGATGATCTGCGACCGCCACAGGCCCGGCAAACGCCCGCTTCCGACGTCTTTACCGTTCTCTACGGATGTTCAGACCAAGCGACGCGAACTGCTCGAACGGGCGGTGATAGCCCCGCTCGATGTGGTGCACTCCACGCAAGGTGGACGTTCCGTCGGCCACGGCGGCGGCCAGCACCGCCGAGAAGCCCGCCCTGATGTCGGGCAGCGTCACGTCCGCGCCGCGCAGCTTCGACACGCCGCGCACCACGGCCGAGTGCCGGGCGTTCGTGTCGTGGTAGCGGCAGGCGGGGCCGCCCAGGCACTGGTCGAACACCTCGATCTCGCAGCCCATCCGCTGCAGCGCGGGCACGTACACCAGGCGGTTCTCGAAGACCGTCTCGTGCAGCACCGACATGCCCTGGCTCTGCGTGAACAGCACCATGAGCGGCGTCTGCCAGTCCGTCATGAACCCCGGGTGCGTGTCGGTCTGCACCGCCGCCGAGCGCAGCCCCTCCGGCGGCGCCGTCGCGCACAGGTACTCGTCGTTGATGTCGAACCTGGCGCCCATCCTGGCCAGCGTCGTGATGGCCGTCACCAGGCGGTCCTGCGGGCAGCCGTGCACCCGCACCTCTCCCCCGGTGATCAGCCCCGCCGCCAGGTACGAGAACGCCTCGATGCGGTCGCCCGCCAGCCAGATCGACGCGCCGCGCAGCCGTTCGACGCCCTCGATGACGATCCTGCGGTCGGGCGACAGCTCGATCCTGGCGCCCATGCGCTGCAGGAACAGCGCCAGCTCCACCACCTCGGGCTCCATGGCGGCGTTCTTCAGCACCGTCTTGCCCTCGGCCAGCACCGCCGACATCAGCACCGTCTCCGTGGCGCCCACGCTCGGGTACGGCAGCTCGATCCTGGTGCCGTGGAGCCGCCTGGCCTTGGCGAAGATGCCGGTGTCGCCCACCTCCACCTCGGCGCCCATCGACCGCAGCGCCTCGACGTGGAAGTTCACCGGCCGCCGCCCGATCGGGTCGCCGCCGACCAGCGGGACGAACGCCTCGCCCGTGAGGTGCAGCAGCGGGCCCAGCATGAGGATGGGGATGCGGTTCAGGCCGGTGAACGCGTCGGGCACCCGGGGCGTGATCTCCCTGCCCGGCGCGATGCGGATCTCCTTCCTGCCGATCTCCACCTCGATGCCGAGGGCCTCCAGCATCGCCGCGGTGATGCCCACCTCGCCGACCTCGGGCGCGTTGTGGATGCTGCTCTCACCGCCGCCCAGCATCGCGGCCACCATGTGCTTGGACACGGCGTTCTTGGAGCCGCGCACCTCGACGTCACCCCGGAGCGGGCCCGAGGGTTCGATCAACCACACCTCTTCAGCAATCACGAAGCGAGCCTAACCGGGGGATACCATCGAGCTGATTCGGGCACACATGTGAGGGGGAATGGCGTGGCGAGGGAAGTACGCGCTTTTGCGGTAACTGTCCTCATTCTCGCTGTTCTCGCCGTGCCCGCCGGGCTGCTCTGGTCGTACCTGTCGCCGCGTGCCCCGTACCAGGTGGGCGGGCGGGGGACGATGCTCGCCGACCCCACCACGCAGGCGCTGATCGCCGCCGACGGCTGGTACGCCGTCATCACCGGCGGGCTGGGCCTGGCCTGCGGCGCGGTCGCGTGGGCCGTGGGCCGCAAGGCGATGCTGCCCGTGCTGGTCGGGCTGTGCGGCGGAGGGGTGCTCGCCGCGTTCCTGACGCTGTGGCTCGGATCGACGGTCACGATCGGCGCGGTGACCGTCGAGGCGGCGGCCTCCCCCGGCACGACCGTCGTGCCGGGAGCGCTGAGGCTGACCGCGTCCGGCGTCCTGGTGTGCTGGCCGCTGCTCGCCGTGGGGCTGTTCGGGCTGCTGGAGGGCATGCACGGCTACCGCGAGTCGCCTCTGCGCCACCCCCTGGGCGCCGCCCCGGACTCCCAGCCCCTCCAGGGTCAGTCCCCCGCCCCCGGCGACCGGGACGAGGGGCCCCCGGCCACCAGGTGACGCTGTTGGCGAATTGATCAAAGACTGGCTACGGGGGAATCCGCTCACCCTCCGGGCCGGCATCGGATCCCACCTCGGCTGCGACGCCACGGCTCCGCAGCCGAGTCTTCAGAAACTCCGTCTCCGCCAGCGTCCCGACCAAGCCGGTGTCAGTCAGCTCGTCGGCCAGTTCACGAGCCTGGGGAAGCGACACCTCCCAGACCTCCCGCAGAACCTTCAAGACCGAGACCAGGCTCGGCACTGGACCGACCACACGCAACCGGCTCGGCCCATGTTTCGCCAGCAGGGCACTGCGGACATCCTCCGGCGCCTTGCCCGGGCCTGAGTGCTCGCACCAGCCAGCACCGCAGGACCCACAGGAGACCTCGGCATCCCACCACAGCTGCCCGCAGTCGATGAACTGATTCACCTGGCGGACCAAGGTGCCCCCGCAACCACCACAACGCGATTCGATCTTCGCCGTCTGCCCCGTCATCCCGACACCAACGCTCCTCACGCCGCCACGAGCTGACGGGCCCGGTTGGCAAATACTCGTTCAGGTCACATCGTATAGATCGCTAACTGAGGTCAGAGATTTCATTCAGCTGCAGCCAAGACCATTCGAGACAAAGGCGAAGCGGGCCCGTGATCACCTATGGGATCACGGGCCCGCTTCTTTTGTTGATCTTCTCGAAGGTTGGTCGTTGGTGTCGCTACGCCGAGTCGAGTCCGCGCTGATCCCCAGTGCCACCGCAGAGGTCGCGCGGGCCGCGTTCCCCAAGGGAAGCATGGCGATCAGGATCCGTGACGAGCTGGGAGTGCCGTTCGAAGATGAGGACTTGGCCGAGGCGTTCTCGACTCGCGGGCAGCCTGCCCTGTCGCCGGCGCGGCTCGCGCTGGTGTCGATCTTGCAGTTCACCGAGAATCTGTCCGACCGGAAGGCGGCCGAGGCGGTGCGGGCCCGGATCGACTGGAAATACGCGCTCTGCCTGGAGCTGACCGATCCCGGGTTTGACCACTCGGTACTGTGCGAGTTCCGCCTCCGGCTGATCGACAATCGCATGGAACAGCGGGTTTTCGATGCCGTGCTGGAACGCGCCCGCGAAGCCGGCCTGGTGCGCAGCGGCGGCCGGCAGCGGACCGATTCCACTCATGTTCTAGCCGCCATCCGGTCGATGAACCGGCTGGAGAAGGTGCACGAAACGTTGCGGGCGGCGCTGAACGCGCTGGCCGTGGCGGCCCCCGACTGGCTGGTCACGGTCGCTCAGTCGGACTGGTGGGATCGCTACGACGCCCGCACCGAAGAGTTCCGGACGCCTAGGCAGACGGCGGCCAAGGTCGAACTCGCCAACCAGATCGGAGCGGACGGAATGCGGTTGCTGCTCGCCGTCTATTCCGAGTCAGCCCCGCCGTGGCTCCGGGAGGTCCCTGCCGTGGAGATGCTGCGGCGGATCTGGATTCAGGAGTTCCGCGACGAGGATGGACAGGTCCGGTGGCGCACCTCTCAGGAGCAGCCGGCCTCGTCCGCGCCTGGTCTCCCCCTACGACGAGGACGCGCGTCGGCGTCAAGCGCGATACCCAGTGGGATGGCTTCAAGGTCCACCTCACCGAGACCTGCGATGACGGCGCACCTCATGTGATCACCCACGCGGGATCGCCAAGACCCATCTCCAGCACCTGCTCACCGCCACGGCGATGAACCTGACGGGGATCGACGCGTGGCTGATGGGCGTGCCCCTCGCTCCGACGAGGACCTCACACTTGGCAGCGCTAGCTGCCTAGGCACGAAACCCCGGATTCGCCAACAGCGTCCCAGGAGCCGGGGTCACGCGGGCGAGCGCCCGCCGGCGATGGCCTGAGGCCAGAGAGGCGGGCGGCGCAGGCGGCGGCCGCCCGGGTGAGAGGGGTGGGCGACGCAGGCCGTACCCCCCGGGTCAGAGAGATGGGCGACGCAGGCCGTACCCCAGGTCAGAGAGATGGGCGACGCAGGCCGTGGCCCGTCGCCTGCTCGAACGCGCGGGCCACCCGCAGCACCCTGGCGTCGGCGAACGGCCGCCCCACGATCTGCACCCCCACCGGCAGCCCCGACGCCGTGAACCCGGCCGGCACCGACGCCGCCGGCGCGTGCAGCACGCTGACCCAGTACGCCGAGCGCATCCACGCCAGGTAGTCGGGCATCGGCACGCCGTCGATCTCGGTGACGTACGGCTGCTCCACCGGGAACGGCGGCACCTGGCTGACCGGCGCGATCAGCACGTCGTAGGCGTCGAAGAAATCGGCCATCCGCTGATACAGGCCGCTGCGCAGCCGCTCGGCCCTGGCGAGGTCCGCGCCCGTCACGGCGCGCCCCTGCTCGACGTTCCACCGCGTGTTGGGGCCCAGGCGGTCGAGGTCGCCGAACGACAGCGCGTAGTACCAGGCCCGGTAGATCCGGAACGCGTCCTCGGCGTCGGACAGGTCGAGGTCCACCTGCTCGACCCGGGCGCCCAGCCGCTCGAGCACCTGCGGCGCGGTGGCCGTGACGGCCGCCGTCTCCCTGGACACCGGCAGCCCGCCCAGGTCGGGGCTCCACGCCACGCGCAGGCCCGCCACGCCCTCCTCGGGCTCCGGCGCGAAGGCCTCGGTGATGGAGAACGGGCAGCGCGGGTCGAACCCGGCGATCGCGCCGAGCATGAGCGTGACGTCCTCGACGGTCCGCGCCATCGGCCCCGGCACGGCCAGCGTGTACCAGGCCGCCGTGTCGGACGGGTCGGGCACGCGGCCCGGAGTGGGACGCAGGCCGACCACGTTGCAGAACGACGCCGGGTTGCGCAGCGAGCCGCCCATGTCGGAGCCGTCGGCCAGCGGCACCATGCCCGTGGCCAGCGCCGCCGCCGCGCCGCCGCTGCTGCCCCCGGCCGACCTCGACAGGTCGTACGGGTTGCGCGTCGCCCCGAACACCTCGTTCACGGTGTGCGAGCCGGTGCCGAACTCGGGCGTGTTGGTCTTGCCCACCGTGATCGCCCCGGCCGCCCGCAGCCGCCGCACGATCACGTCGTCGCGCTCGGGGACGTGGTCGGCGAACACCGGCGACCCGTACGTCGTGCGGATGCCGGCGGTGTCGACGAGGTCCTTGTGCGCCACCGGGACGCCGTGCAGCGGCCCCACGGGCGTGCCGCGCGGGACGGCGTCGGCAGCCTCGGCCGCGCGCATCGCCCGTTCCGCGACGAGCGTGACGACGGCGTTCACCGCCGGGTTGGCCTGCTCGATCCTGTCGAGGTGCGCCTGGAGCAGCTCCACGGCGCTCACCTGCCTCGACGCGACCAGCCTGGCCATCTCGGCGGCGGTCAGGTAGTGCAGTTCGCTCACCCTGCGATCCTCCCCCACCCCCGCTGCCCGGACGACGGCGACACCTGCCAGCGCGCGCGTACAAACCTGCCAAAACCCGCGAGCGCGCCCCCACCGGGCGCGCCGAAGCGCGAGGCACGCCTCTCGGAGCCCCACCCGGTGAGGGGGGACCCGACCCCTCGGACGGAGTCAGTCACCTCTCGGAGCAGGACCCCGTGAGGGGGTCAGGCGCCTCTCGGAGCCGGACCCCGTGAGGGGGCCGGGCGCCTCTTGGAGCCCGGCCCGGTGAGGAGGATCCGGACCCTCCCGGCGGGGTCAGGCGCCCAGGCAGGCGGGGCCGAGGAGCTCCTTCAGGTCGCCCATCAGGGCGGGCGACTGGGTGACGCGGTAGCGGTCCTCCACCCGCAGCACGGTGGTCTTCGGGCCGTTGTGGACCTGCAGGTGCACCTCGGACGTGCCCGGGTGGGTCGTGAGGATCTCCTTGAGCCGGCTCACCACGGGCGGCGTGCAGCGGGTCAGCGGCAGGCTGACCAGCAGCGGCCCCCCGGCCTCCTGGGTCAGGTCGGGCGCGGTCACCTCCATCGCGATGATCTTCGCGACGTCCTCGCGCTTGTCGATGCGGCCCTTGACGAAGACGATCGCGTCCTCGGCCAGGATCGTCGAGCACAGCTGGTACGCCGACGGGAAGATCATGACCTCGATCGAGCCCTCAAGGTCCTCCAGCTGGGTGAGGACCCAGGTGTCGCCCTTCTTGGTGACCTTGCGCTGCACGCCGCTGAGGATGCCGCCCACGGTGACGATCTGCCCGTCGGAGCGTGACTCGTCCTGCAGCGCCGCGATCGAGCAGTCGGCACCGGCGGCCAGGATGTGCTCGACGCCGAACAGCGGGTGGTCGGACACGTACAGGCCGAGCATCTCCCGCTCGAACTGCAGCAGCGTGTTCTTGTCCCAGTCGCCCACCGGGATCTGGATGTCGAAGGTCTGGTCCTCGCCGCCCTCGACGGCGCCGAACAGGGAGTCCTGGCCGATGGCCTCGTTCTTCTTGATGTCGATGATCGCGTCGACGGCCTGCTCGTGCACCATCACCAGGCCCTTGCGGACGTGGCCCAGCGAGTCGAACGCCCCCGCCTTGATCAGCGACTCGATCACCCGCTTGTTGCAGACGATCGCGGGCACCTTGCGCAGGAAGTCCTTGAAGTCGGCGAAACGCCCCTTCTGCTTGCGCGCGTTGATGACCCCGTCGACGACGTTGCCGCCGACGTTGCGGATGGCGGACAGGCCGAAGCGGATG
This sequence comes from Nonomuraea pusilla, assembly GCF_900109355.1. Taxonomy (GTDB): domain Bacteria; phylum Actinomycetota; class Actinomycetes; order Streptosporangiales; family Streptosporangiaceae; genus Nonomuraea; species Nonomuraea pusilla. Next base: position 376,576 of record NZ_FOBF01000004.1, on the reverse strand, counting down.
TCGCTGCCGCGCGGCGTGAAGTCGAAGTCGGAGTCGTTGACGTCGGGCGGCAGGACCTTGATGCCCATGCGGCGGCACTCGTTGAGGTAGAGGGCCGACTTGTCCTTGTCGTCCTTGACGCTGGTGAGCAGCGCCGCCATGTACTCGGCCGGGTAGTTGGCCTTGAGGTAGGCCGTCCAGTACGAGACCAGGCCGTAGCCGGCGGTGTGGGCCTTGTTGAAGGCGTAGTCGGAGAACGGCAGCAGGATGTCCCACAGGGCCTTGACGGCCGCGTCGGAGAACCCGTTGTCCTTCATGCCCTTCTCGAAGAACTCGAACTGCTTGTCCAGCTCGGACTTCTTCTTCTTGCCCATGGCGCGGCGCAGCAGGTCGGCGCCGCCGAGGGAGTAGTTGGCCACCTTCTGGGCGATGGCCATGACCTGCTCCTGGTAGACGATCAGGCCGTAGGTGGTGGACAGGATGTCCTGGAGCGGCTCCTCCAGCTCGGGGTGGATCGGCGTGATCTCCTGCTGGGCGTTCTTGCGCAGCGCGTAGTTGGTGTGGGAGTTGGCGCCCATCGGGCCCGGCCGGTAGAGGGCGAGGGCCGCGGAGATGTCCTCGAAGTTGTCGGGCTTCATCAGGCGCAGCAGGGTGCGCATGCCGCCGCCGTCGAGCTGGAAGATGCCGAGCGTGTCGCCCCTCGCCAGCAGCTCGTACGTCTTGGTGTCGTCGAGCGGGAGCTCCAGCAGGTCGATGGCGCGCCCGGTGTTCAGCTCGATCATCTTCAGGCAGTCGTCGATGATCGTGAGGTTGCGCAGGCCCAGGAAGTCCATCTTCAGCAGGCCGAGCGTCTCGCAGGTCGGGTAGTCGAACTGCGTGATGATCGCGCCGTCGGAGTCGCGGCGCATGATCGGGATGTAGTCGGTCAGCGGCTCGGCCGACATGATGACGCCGGCGGCGTGGACGCCGGTCTGCCTGATCAGGCCCTCCAGGCCGCGCCCCAAGTCGATCGTCGCCTTGACGTCGACGTCCTCCTCGTACAGCTTGCGCAGCTCGCCGGCCTCGTTGAAGCGCGGGTGGTCCTTGTCGAAGATGCCCGACAGCGGGATGTCCTTGCCCATGACGGCGGGCGGGAACGCCTTCGAGACGCGATCGCCCAGCGCGTACGGGTAGCCCAGGACGCGCCCGGCGTCCTTGATGGCGGCCTTCGCCTTGATGGTGCCGAACGTGGCGATCATGGCGACCTTGTCGGCGCCCCACTTCTCGGTGACGTACCTGATCACGTCGCCGCGCCTGCGCTCGTCGAAGTCGATGTCGATGTCGGGCATCGAGACGCGCTCGGGGTTGAGGAAGCGCTCGAAGATCAGGCCGTGCGGGATCGGGTCGAGGTCGGTGATGCCCAGCGCGTACGCCACCAGCGAACCGGCCGCCGAGCCACGGCCGGGGCCGACGCGGATGCCGTTGTTCTTGGCCCACATGATGAAGTCGGAGACCACGAGGAAGTAGCTGGGGAAGCCCATCTGGAGGATGACGCCCAGCTCGTTCTCGACCCACGTGCGGTGCTCGTCGTCGACCCCGTCGGGGAAGCGGCGCCGCATGCCCTCCCAGACCTGCTGGCGGAAGTACTCCTCCTCGCTCATGCCCTCGGGGATCGGGTAGGTGGGCATGAGGTTCTTGAACTCGAAGAACCCGGAGGGATCGACCTTCTCGGCCACCAGCAGCGTGTTGCGGCACCCCTCGGCCCACAGGTCGGAGGAGTCGACGGCGCGCATCTCGTCGGCCGTCTTGATGTAGTAGCCGCTGCCGTCGAAGCGGAAGCGGTCGGGGTCGGACAGCTGCTTGCCCGTCTGGATGCACAGGAGGGCGTCGTGGGAGGAGGCGTCGGACTCGTAGGTGTAGTGGGAGTCGTTGGTGACCAGCGGCGGGATGCCGAGCTCCTTGCTGATCCTGGTCAGCCCGTCGCGGACGCGGCGCTCGATGTCGAGGCCGTGGTCCATGATCTCCAGGTAGTAGTTGTCCTTGCCGAAGATCTCCTGGAAGCGCGCGGCCGCCGCGAGCGCCTCGTCGTACTGGCCGAGCCGCAGCCGGGTCTGCACCTCGCCGGAGGGGCAGCCGGTTGTGGCCATGAGGCCCTCGGCGTGCTCGGCCAGGATCTCGGCGTCCATGCGGGCCCACTTGCGCACGAACCCCTCGGTGTAGGCGCGCGAGCTGAGCTTCATCAGGTTGTGCAGGCCCGCCTTGTTCCTGGCCCAGATCGTCATGTGGGTGTAGTAGCCACCCGCCGAGACGTCGTCCTTCTTCTGGTGCGGCTCGCCCCACAGCACCGGCTTCTTGTTGTGACGGAGCTCCGGCGCGACGTACGCCTCGATGCCGATGATCGGCTTGATGCCGGCGCCGGTGGCCTGCTTGTAGAAGTCGTACGCGCCGTGCATGTTGCCGTGGTCGGTGATCGCGATCGCCGGCATGCCCAGGTCTCCGACCTGCTTGAACATCTGCTTGAGCCGGGCCGCCCCGTCGAGCATGGAGTATTCGGTGTGCACATGCAGATGGACGAACGAGTCGCTGGACGACATGGAGCGGCGCCTCCCGGTCTGAATGTGTGATGGTGCGCTCCGACTCTAGTGGCCCCGGCCGACATCCCGCGGCAGGGCCGCACGTCCCCTGGACCGGCGCGGCGGCCGCATCACGGTCAACAGCCTCGATATCGTCTTCTTCACGGAAAGTAACGAAGGGGACACTGTGGGCGCGCAGACTGACGAGGGGTACACACACGCGCTGGGCAACCGGCAGGTCCAGATGATCGCCATCGGCGGGGCGATCGGCGTGGGCCTGTTCCTGGGCGCGGGCGGCCGGCTCGCCGCCACCGGTCCCGCGCTGGTCCTGTCGTACGCGATCGCCGGGCTCGCGGCGTTCTTCGTGATGCGGGCGCTCGGCGAGCTGGTGCTCTACCGCCCCACCTCGGGGTCCTTCGTCGAGTACGCGGGCGAGTTCATCGGCCCGTGGGCGGCGTTCGCCAGCGGCTGGATGTACTGGGTCAACTGGGCGTTCACCGGCATCGCGGAGCTGACGGCGATCGGGGCGTACATCCACTACTGGGCGCCGGCGTTCCCCCAGTGGCTGACGGCGCTGCTCGCGCTGGGGTTCGTGCTCGCGGTGAACCTGCTGTCGGTGCGGCTGTTCGGGGAGCTGGAGTTCTGGTTCTCGCTGCTGAAGGTGCTGGCCATCACGACGTTCCTGGTGGTCGCGCTGGTGCTGGTGGTCTTCGGCACGGGCAGCGCGGGCCCGCACAACCTCGTCGCGCACGGCGGCTTCTTCCCCACCGGGTTCCCGATGGTGCTCATGAGCCTGCAGTCGGTGGTCTTCGCGTACGCCGCCATCGAGCTGGTCGGCATCGCGGCCGGCGAGACGGCGAGGCCCGAGCGGGTCATGCCGCGGGCGATCAACGGCGTGGTGTGGCGCATCGCCGTCTTCTACGTGGGCTCGGTGGCGCTGCTCGGCATGGTCCTGCCGTGGACGATGTACCGGGCCGGAGTCTCGCCCTTCGTGACGTTCTTCTCCGGCCTCGGCGTGCCGTGGGCGGCCGACGCCATGAACCTCATCGTCATCACCGCCGCCCTGTCGTCGTGCAACTCCGGCCTGTACGCGACCGGCCGGATCCTGCGCTCGATGGCCATGAAGGGCGAGGCGCCCGGCTTCACCTCGGTGCTCAGCTCGCGGCACGTGCCGATCGGCGGCATCGTGTTCACGGCGCTCATGTTCCTCGGCGGCGTGGTGCTCTTCTACTACCTGCCGGAACGCGCCTTCAACATCGCCACCGCCGGCGCCTCTCTCGGCGTGGTCACCACCTGGGGCGTGCTCGTCTACTCCCAGCTGCAGTTGCGCAGGCGGGGGCACCGCTCGACGTTCCCCATGCCGGGCTCGCCCTTCACCAACTGGCTGACCCTCGGCTTCCTGCTGCTCGTCGTCCTGCTGATGCCGTTCGCCGACCCCGACCAGCGCGTGGCGTTCTACCTGATCCCGGCGCTGGCGGCGGGCATCGCCCTCGGCTGGTGGCTGAACAGGCGCAGGCGCGGGCAGTCCGCCTCGGGTTAGGCTCGACGCCGGACGGATCGGCCACCAGGGGGAGGCTGCGCTGGACGGCGCGGAACCGCACGAGAAGGAACTGCACGAGAAGGAAGTGCACGGGACAGAGCCGCACGCGACGCGGGTGCGCCGGGCAGGGCCGCGGGAAGCGGGCCCCGGCCGGGCGCGGGCGGGCGGGAGGCGGCGGGCGGCCGTCTCGGCGGCACTGGCGGCCGTCCTCGGCGCCGGAGCCGCCGTCGCGGGCGCGCCGCTCGGCGTCTACACCACGCTGGCCTGCTCGGCGCTCGGCGCCGGCTGCCCCGACACGGCCGAGCCGGCGGGCCGCCTGCCGCGCGCCGTCCGCCTGACACCGCTCCAGGTGGCGGTGGCGGGCGCGTACGTGGGGCTGGGCGACTCCTACTCCTCGGGCGAGGGCGTCTACGACGGCGCGCCCCTCCCAGGGGACGACGGCGGCGACGGGGGCCGCTGCCACCGGGCGACCGGGTCGTACGTGCCGCAGGTGGCGGGGGCGTACCGGTTCGGCGGCGGCAGCTCCTTCCTCGCCTGCAGCGGCGCCACCACCGGGCAGCTCCTGTCCGGGCAACACGGCGGCCCTTCGCAGATCAGCAGGGTGAAGCCGGGCACCAGCCTGGTGACGCTCAGCATCGGCGGCAACGACGCCGGGTTCACCCAGGTCCTCACCGGCTGCATCGTCAAGCTGCCGTGGTCGTCGGCCTGCGTCGACCAGGACGCCGACGTCGCCTCCCGCATCGCCGCGCTGCGCCCGAACCTGCTGACGCTGCTGCGCGAGCTGCGCGTGCGGGCGCCGGAGGCGCGGATCATCGTCCTCGGCTACCCCAGGCCCTTCCCCGTCTCGCCCTCGGGGAGGGTCGACAACCTGAGCCCCGCCGACCAGCGCTGGCTGAACGCGGTGACGCGGCGGCTCGACGACGCCGTGGCGGGCGTGGCGCGGGAGTTCGACCGGGCGCTCGCGGCGTTCGGCGCGCCGGGGAGCGTCGAGTACGTCGACGCCTACGAGGCGTTCTCCGGCCACGAGGTGGGCACGGCGGCGCCGTACCTGCACGGGCTGCTGCTCGACATGGAGGAGCCGGCCGTCGACCCGCGCAGCTTCCACCCGACGGCCGACGGCTACCGCCGGTTCGCGGAGCTGGTGACCCGCCAGATCGCGGCCGGTCCTGGCCGCCCGATGAACAACCTCCGCCTCGCCGCCCCCTGACTCCGTGGCCCCGGGAGGCGGGGCGGCCGGGTCACGGGCGGCGGGCGCGGTCCTCGGCGAGGCTGAGCCCGGCCTCGATGACCGCGTTCATGACGGGCGCCAGCCGCTCCTCGCCGAGCTGCGGCGCCCGCCTCGCCATGGCCGCCACCAGGGCGCGCTCGCGCTCCATGTCGCGCCCGGCGAAGCCGCCGACGGGCTTGAGCCGCTGCACGGTGCCCGCCAGCGTGGCGCGCCGCTCCAGCAGGGTGGCCAGGGCGGCGTCCACCCGGTCGATGGCCTGCCTGCACTCGTCGAGCGTCTCGGGCGACTCGGGCCGCAGCAGCGCGCCGACGAGCGTGGCCGCCTCCTGCGCCGCCCGCAGGTCGGCCGCGTGCTCCTGCTCGGCGCCGGCGTCGCCGGACGGTCCGGACACGATCAGGCCGTCGGCGCCCGCCGCGACAGCCGCGGCGGCCAGGCCGGCGTGCCCGGTGACGTCGGCGAGCACCGGACGCCCCGACGCGGCGCGGGCGGCCCGCATCAGCCCGAGGTCCGGCCGCCCGCCCTCGCACAGGATCACCTGCCCGCCGTTCTCGGCCGCGCAGTAGTCGGCGAGCCCCACCCACTCCTCGACGGAGGCGGAGGGGCGCCGCTCCACGACGACCGGCAGCCCCAGCCCGGCCGCCGCCCGCACCAGCGGGATGTCGCGCGTCCACGACGCGCCCACGACGACCGCGGCGGCGTGCGCCGCGATCGCGGGCAGGTCGGCGGCCGAGTGCGGCTCGGCCAGCAGCACCCCCTCGCGCAGGATCTCCGACGCGTCGGCCTGCCCGTGGTGGTCGCGCAGGCTCACCCGCTCACCGATCACCACCACGGGGCCCGCGCCCACGCGCAGGCCGCCCACCGTCACCACATGTCGTTCCAAGGTCGATGACATCTCGGCTCCCCGTCCGGGCCGGCCCTTCCTGGAGCCGGCGAGAAAACCAAAAAGGCAGAGACGGGTGTCTCTGCCTCGTGCCGACTCCAGGTGGTCGCTACCGTACGACCGGCCCTCCCGGAGCCGGCTCGGTAAACGCGTAGCGACAGGTCATGATGAAACTGTACACCCGCCTCTCCACCTGCTGGACGCCCCTTCTCACATGACGGACTGTCCTTCCGGCGAGTCGCCGTTGATCCTTCGCTATGGGAGTATTTCTTGGCCTAGAGGAGGGGTTTGAGGCCGTTGATGTCGGATCGCAAGCGGGACGGACGCCGCATCGCCGGCCGCTACGAGCTGCTGGAACCGATCGGCAAGGGCGGCATGGGCATCGTCTGGCGGGCCCACGACGAACTGCTCGACCGCACGGTGGCGGTCAAGGAGGTCAGGTACGCCGCCGCGCTGGGTGACGAGGTGCAGCTGCTGAACAGGCGCACGATGCGCGAGGCGCGGGCGGCGGCCAGGTTCGAGCATCCCAACGTGATCGTCGTGCACGACGTGATCGAGGAGGACGGCCGGCCCTGGATCGTCATGCAGCTCGTGCAGTCCCGTTCACTCGGCGCCGTGATCAAGCAGGACGGCCCGCTGCCGCCCAAGCGGGTCGCCGAGATCGGCCTGGCCGTGCTCGACGCGCTGCACCGGGCGCACGAGGCGGGTGTGATGCACCGCGACGTCAAGCCGGAGAACGTCCTGCTCGCCGACGACGGCCGGGTCGTGCTCACCGACTTCGGCATCGCCACGCTGGAGACGGAGACGCAGCTCACCGTCACCGGCCTGGCGGGCACCCCGGCGTTCATCGCGCCCGAGCGGCTCAAGGGGCTGCCCGCGCGGCGCGAGTCCGACCTGTGGTCGCTGGGCGCCACCCTGTACACCGCGGTCGAGGGCCGCTCCCCGCACGAGCGCGGCATGGCGCTGGCGACCATGCACGCGGTGCTGACCGACGAGCCCGACCCGGCGCCGCACGCCGGCCCGCTGGCCGACGTCATCAAGGGCCTGCTGGTGAAGGAGCCGGTGCAGCGCCTGACGTACGAGGAGACCGAGACCCTGCTGCGCAGGGCCATCGCCGAGTCCACGCCGGCGCCGGCCGCCGCGCCCGCCGTGCGGCTGGGCGCGCCGCCCGCCGACGACGACATGCCGACCGACCCCGGCCTCGTCCCGGCGCAGGCCCCCGCGCCCCTGCCCGAGACCGGCGCCAGGCTCACCCCCAACCCCACCCCCGTCCCCACCAGGGAGCAGAAGGCCCAGGTCACCTCCGACACCGCCGGCATGCCCGAGCGGCGCAGGACGGGGCCGATCGTCGCCGCCGCCGTGGCCGTCGTGCTCGTGGCCGGCGTGGGCGGCTACCTCGGCCTGCGCTCGGTGCCCGGCACGCGGGCCGGGAAGACGGCCGGGGGGACGGTCGAGGTCACGGTGACCGCCACCCCGCCGCCCGCGTCCACGCCCGCCGCGTCGCCGTCCGGTTCCGGGTCGCCGTCGGGGTCGCCGTCGTCCTCGCCGTCGCCGGACGACACGGCCGACGCCCTGCCCAAGGGGTGGAAGACGGTCAAGGACAAGAAGCTCGGGTTCTCGATCGGGCTGCCGCCGGAGTGGCGCGAGTACACCCGGCAGGGCAACCAGGTCGTCTTCAAGGGCCCGGGGGCCGCCTCGAACGCGTTCCTCATGATCGAGCGGGCGGAGAACCCGGGCAAGGACCCGTACAAGGACTGGAAGAAGCAGGAGAAGTCGTCGAAGTACCGGTTCGGCGGGTACCGCCTGCTCGGCATTCACAAGGTGGACTTCCAGAAGGCCGCCGCCGACTGGGACTTCATCTGGAACACCAACACCGGCGAGACGCGCGTGCGCAACCGGGGCTTCCTGACCGAGGGCGGCCGGGGCTACGCGATCTACTGGCACAACCTCAACAGCAGGTGGAAGAAGGACTACCACTTCTTCGAGACGTTCTGCGCGACCTTCAAGAGCTCGAAGTAGGCTTCCCCCAGTGGAACGGCAGGTCAGCAACCGGTACCGCCTCCTCGAGCCCATCGGCGAGGGCGGCATGGGCGTGGTCTGGCGTGCCTACGACGAGCTGCTCGACCGCACGGTGGCGATCAAGGAGGTCCGCTACACCGGCGTCGGCGAGGCCAAGCGGGCCGAGCTGAACGGCCGCACGATCAGGGAGGCCAGGGCCGCGGGCCGGCTCGACCACCCGTCGGTGGTCGTCATCCACGACGTGGTCGAGGAGGACGGCCGCCCCTGGATCGTCATGCAGCTCGTCCGCTCCCGCTCGCTGGCGCAGGTGATCCGCGAACGCGGGCCGCTGCCCGTCGCGCAGGCCGCGGCGATCGGCGCCAGGGTGCTCGACGCGCTGCGCGCCGCGCACGCCACCGGGGTGCTGCACCGCGACGTCAAGCCGGAGAACGTCCTGCTGGCCGACGACGGCCGGGTCGTGCTCACCGACTTCGGCATCGCCTCGCTGGAGGCCGAGGCGGGGCTGACCGCCACGGGCGGGCTGGTGGGCACGCCCGCGTACATGCCGCCAGAACGGCTGAACGGCGAGCCGGCCAGGCCGGAGTCCGACCTGTGGGCGCTCGGCGCCACCCTGTACGCGGCCGTGGAGGGCCGCGCGCCGTTCAGCCGCGACTCGTGGGCGGCCACGGTGGCGGCGGTGCTGCGCGACGAGCCGGAGCCGCCGGTGCGCGCGGGCGCCCTGCAGCCGGTGATCATGGGCCTGCTGCGCAGGGACCCGGCCGCCCGGATGCCGGCCGACGAGGCCGCCCACCTGCTCCACCTGGCCGCGAGCGGGCAGCACAGCACGGTTCCCGTGCCCCCGCAGCCCCGTCCGGGCGGGAGGTCACGCGCCCGGTGGGTGGCCGTGCCGCTGGCGCTCGCCGCGGCGGCCGCGCTGGTCACGGGCGGCGTGCTGCTGGCCCCCAGCCTCGGCGACGCGGGCGGTGACGGCCCGGGCGCCACCGGCGCGAACCCTCCGGCCTCGTCCCACGGCGGCGCCCCCACCGCGACCGCGACCGGGGCGGCGTCCCCCACCGCGAGCGCGTCCCCCACCCGCACCTCCCAGACCGGGCAGGCGCTGCCGGCCGGGTGGCGGTCGTTCACCAGCGCGGCGGGCCGCTTCACCGTCGGCCTGCCCGGCGGGTGGGTGGCCGAGAAGACCGCCGACAGGGACAGCATCTCGTTCAAGGGCCCCGGCACGCCCGGCAGGCTGATGGTCGAGTGGACGGTGCCCGACATCCCGTGGGACGACCCCCTGCAGCACTGGCTCGGCCTGGAGAGGGAGATCAAGGCCAAGGGCGAGTTCAGCGGCTACACCCGGCTCGGCATCCGGTCCACCGGGTATCGTGGCATGCGGGCCGCCGACTGGGAGTTCACCAGGAGGACGCCCGCGGGGCGGCTGATCCACGTCGTCAACCGCGGCTTCCACACCGCCGACGGCCGCCCCTACGCGCTGTACTGGGAGACCCTCGACGCGCGCTGGGACCAGGACAAGCACTACTTCGAGTCGTTCGCGAGGACCTTCAGGCCGTTGTGAGAGAGCAGGCGCGTTTCTGGCGGCACCCGGCGGTGCCGGACGTCGACCTGCTCAAGGCCAGGTACGTCACGCACCGTTTCTCCCGGCACGCCCACGAGGGCTACGCGATCGGCGTGATCGTGGGCGGGGTCGAGGAGTTCGACCACCGCGGCACCCTGCTGCGGGCAGGCGCGGGCGAGGTCGTGCTGGTCAACCCCGAGACGATGCACACCGGTCACGCGGGCACGCCCGACGGGTGGGCGTACCGCATGCTGTACCCGTCGGTGGCGACGCTCTCGGAGGTCGCGGCCGAGCTGGGCCTGCCGCGGGCCACCCCGTCCTTCCCCGAGCAGGTGGTGACCGACCGGGCCGTGGCGGCGCTGATCTCCCGGGCGCACCAGGCGGCCGAGCGGGGCGACGCGCTGGCGGCGTCCACGCTGACGAGGGAGCTGTTCGCCGGGCTGCTGACCCGCCACGCCCGGCCGGGCGGCGCGGCGCACCGGCAGGGCGCGGCCGGCGGCCGGGCGGTGCGCCAGGCGGTGGCCCTGCTGCACGAGAACCTGGTCGATCCGCCGCCGCTGGACGAGCTGGCGGCGCGGGTGGGGGTGAGCCCGTTCTCGCTGCTGCGGGCGTTCAAGGCGGCGACGGGGCTGCCCCCGCACGCCTACCTGGTCTCGGTGCGGGTCGGCCGGGCGCGGCGGCTGCTGCGGGCGGGGGTGCGTCCCGCGCTGGTGGCGGCCGAGGTGGGCTTCACCGACCAGGCGCACCTCACCCGGCACTTCAAGCGGGTGGTGGGGGTGCCGCCCGCGGCGTACCAGCGGGCCGCAGGAACGTACAAGACCGGCGACTCCCTCGGCCTCTAGCCTCCGAGCATGGAACAGACGACTCACCGTTCCGCCGCCGTACGGGACGGCCTGGGAGTGGGGGTGGCGGTAGGGCTGTCCGGCGTGGCGTTCGGCGCGGCGGCCGTCACGGCGGGCCTGGACGTGGCGCAGGCGTGCGTGCTGAGCCTGCTGACGTTCACCGGCGCCTCACAGTTCGCCCTGGCGGGAGCGGTCGGCGCGGGCGGCGACCTGGTGGCCGCCGCCGCGGGCGCGCTGCTGCTCGGCGGCCGCAACACGCTGTACGGCCTGCGCCTGGCCGGCCTGCTCCGGCCGCGCGGCCCCCGCCGCCTGCTGTACGCCCAGGGCGTGATCGACGAGACGACCGCCGTCACCCTGGCCCAGCCGACCGAGCAGGCCGCCCGCACCGCCTTCACCGTCACGTTCGCCAGCCTGTACGTCACCTGGAACCTCACCACGCTGGCGGGCGCCGTCGGCACGTCCTTCCTCGGCGACCCCGGCGTGCTCGGCCTCGACGTGGTGGGCCCCGCCACGTTCCTGGCCATCCTGTGGCCGCGTCTGGCGGCCAGCGCCCGGCTGCGGACGCTGGCCGCCGCCGCGGCCGCGGTCGCGCTGGCCGCCACGCCGTTCTTCCCGCCCGGCGTCCCCGTGCTGCTGTCGGCCGTGGCCGTGCTGCTGGTGGTGATCCGATGACGGTGTGGTGGGCGGTCGCCGCCGTCTGCGCCGGCTGTTACGCGCTCAAGCTGGCCGGGCTGTCGGCGCCGCAGCGGGTGCTCGACCACCCGGCGGTGCGCAGGTTCGCCGAGCTGGTGCCGGTGGCGCTGCTGGCGGCGCTGATCGCCGTCCAGATGTTCAGCGAGCGCGGCGCGCTCGCCTTCGACGCGCCCAGGACGGCCGGCCTGGCGGCGGCCGTGGTGGCGCTGCTGCTGCGCGCGCCGTTCCTCGCGGTCCTGGCGTCCGCGGCGGTCGTCACCGCGCTTGTCAGGGTCCTTCTCGGGTAGTCCGCGATGCATGTCCGATTCTGCGGGAGTGATTGGCGGACGTTACCGGCTCATCAGGACCATCGGCCAGGGCGGCATGGGCACCGTGTGGCAGGCGCACGACGAGGTGCTGGGCCGGGACGTGGCCGTGAAGGAGGTGCTGCCGCCGCCCGACCTGAGCGGGCCCGAGCGTGACGGGTTCGCCCTGCGGACCCTGCGCGAGGCCAGGGCCGCGGGACGGGTCGCGCACCCCGGCGTGGCCGCCGTCTACGACGTGCTGGAGGAGCGCGGGCACCCGTGGATCGTCATGCAGCTCGTCCCCTCGCGGACGCTGGGCGAGCTGATCCGCCAGGAGGGGCCGTTGCCGCCGCGGCAGGTCGCCGCGATCGGGCTGCAACTGCTGGAGGCGCTGCGCGCCGCGCACGCGGCGGGCGTCCTGCACCGCGACGTCAAACCCGACAACGTGCTGCTCGCCGACGACGGCAGGGCGGTGCTGACGGACTTCGGCATCGCCACCACCGAGGACGAGGCGCCGGTCACCAGGACCGGCGTCCTCGTCGGCACCCCCGCGTTCATGGCGCCGGAACGGGCGGCGGGGGGCCGCGCCGCCCCCGCCTCCGACCTGTGGTCGCTGGGCGTCACCCTCTACACCGCCGTCGAGGGGCACTCCCCCTTCCACCGCGACAACGCGCTGGCCACGCTGGGTGCCGTCCTGCACGCCGAGCCCGACCCGCTGTGCCGCGCCGGGATGCTCGCGCCGGTGCTGCTGGGCCTGCTGCGCAAGAACCCCGCGGACCGCATGTCGCTGGAGGAGGCCGAGGGGCGCCTGGCCGCGATCCTGGACGGCGACGTGGTCGAGCCGACCGGCCCGGTGCCCGTCGCCGAGTTCGCGTCGCCGCAGGAGCGGGACGGCCCGGCACCGGTGCAGGCGCCCGTGCGGCCGGGGCGGCGCCGGCTGCCGCTCGCCGCGGCCGCCGGGGGGACGCTGCTCGTGGCCGTCGTCACCGGCGGCGCCGCCTGGTGGTCGAGCCGCCCGCCAGACGCCGCCCGCCTCACCCCGTCGTCCGTGCCCACCACGGTGGTCGTGACCAGCACCCCGAGTGCCACCGCCACGCCCTCCGCCACGCGGGGCCGCACCCCGGCCGCCGAGGGGGGCCGCCAGGACACCGCCCCACCGGTACGCGAGCTCGTGCCGGGTCCGGGCCGCCGCGGCGACCCCACGCCCGCCCGCACCCGCGCCTCCCGCGGCCCGTCCAGGTCCGCCGACCCCACCCCCACCCGATCGAGGCAGCGGGACGACGTCCCCTCGCAGGAGCCGGGAGAGGTCGAGCCGTCAGGCGGCGAGCAGGACGGCGAAGGCGAGCGGGGCGACGGGAGGGACGAGGCGCCCAAGAACGCCAAGGACGCCGTCAAGCCCGGCAAGGCCGGCGAGAACGGGCGGAAAGGCTGACCAGGCCGTCGATCAGGACTCGGCGCGCACGATGTCGAGCGCCTTCTGCAGGTCCTGCGGGTAGTCGGTGCTGAACGACATCCACTCCCCGGTCGAGGGGTGCTCGAAGCCGAGCGACACCGCGTGCAGCCACTGCCGCGTGACTCCCAGCCGCGCCGCCAGCGTCGGGTCGGCGCCGTAGAGCATGTCGCCCACGCACGGATGCCGCAGCGCCGACATGTGCACCCGGATCTGGTGCGTACGGCCCGTCTCCAGCTTGATGTCGAGCAGCGACGCCGCCCTGAACGCCTCGATCGTGTCGTAGTGGGTGACCGACGGCTTGCCGCCCGCGACCACGGCGAACCTGCCGTCGCCCGACGGGTGCCTGTCGATGGGGGCGTCGACCGTGCCCCTGAACGGGTCGGGGTGCCCCTGCACCAGCGCGTGGTAGCGCTTGTCGACCGTGCGTTCCTTGAAGGCGCGCTTCAGCCACGAGTACGCGTGCTCGCTCTTGGCCACCACCATCGCGCCCGTGGTGTTGGCGTCGAGCCGGTGCACGATGCCCTGCCGCTCGGCCGCGCCGCTGGTGGCGATCGTGTGGCCGGCGCCGAGCAGGCCGCCGATGACGGTGGGGCCGGTCCAGCCGACGGTCGGGTGCGCGGCGACGCCGATCGGCTTGTTGACGACCACGATGTCGTCGTCCTCGTAGACGATCGTCATGCCCGGCACCGGCTCGGCCACCGGCATGGGCGTGCTGACGGGGGGCGGCAGCGTGACGTCCAGCCACGCGCCCGCGTGCACCCGGTCGGACTTCGCCGGCTGCCTGCCGTCGACCAGCACCTCGCCGGCGCCGATCAGCTCGGCCGCGCGCGTGCGCGAGAACCCGAACAGGCGCGACAGCGCGGCGTCGAGCCGCTCGCCCTCCAGCCCGTCGGGCACCGGGAGACTGCGCTGCTCACTCACCCTTGTCCCCCCCTTCACGAGAGTCCTCGCCGGTGTCGCGCGTGCCGTCGATCTGCACGTTCCGCCAGGCCAGCAGCACCGCCAGGATGCCGCCGCAGACGATCGCCGAGTCGGCGACGTTGAACACCGGGAAGTAGTCGATGACGGGGAAGTGGCCGGGCAGCACCTCGATGAAGTCGACGACGTGCCCCTGCAGCTGGGTGGGGCGCCCGAAGCCCGACGGGTAGCGCAGCAGCCTGTCGGTGAGGTTGCCGAGCGCCCCGCCGAGGAGCAGGCCGAGCGTCAGCGCCCACGGCAGGCTGCGCAGCTTGCGCGCGGTGCGAACGATGGCCACGACGACGCCCGCCGCGATCAGCGTGAAGACGAAGGTCATTCCGGTGCCGATGCTGAACGCGGCACCGGAATTGAAGATCACCCGGAACTGCAGCACGTCCGGGATCACGACCAGCGGCGCCTTCCCCTCGAGCGTGCGCAGCACCACCGTCTTGGAGACGGCGTCGGCGGCGTAGACGACGACCGCCAGCGCCACGAGGATCGCGACGAGACGACCGCGCGCCGCTACCTGCGCTCCTCCTTCTGCTTGCAGGCCACGCACAGCGTCGCCCTCGGGAACGCCTGGAGACGTTCCTTGCCGATCGGCTTGTGGCACGATTCGCACACTCCATAGGTCCCTGCGTCGATCCTGGCGATCGCACGTTCGTTCTGCGCGACCAGATCGCGCGCATTCAGGGTAAGGGCGATCTCGCGTTCGCGCTCGTACGTCTTGGCTCCGGCGTCCGCCTGGTCGTCGCCGGCCCCCTGGGTGACGTCTCCAGAGGCTATCTCCGTCTCGTGGCGGAGGATGTCCGCGTTGAGCTCGTCGATCTCGCTCTGCAGCTTCCCGCGTACCTCGGCCAGCTCCTCTTCCGACCACATCGACGGTGTAGCGGTCTGCGTGACTGCCGCCATGGCTGCCTCCATGCTGATCAAGGCCGGTGAATGGTGCGGGCAGCTTAGGATCCCGATAACGGAACGGCAAACGACCCGCCGGACGGTTTACCTCCCCCGTACTATCCCGCCCCGCGCATTCAACTCCTCGGGATCGCCCACCATTCCCACATCTTTGTGTCCGGGCGGGGGCCATGACCTCCCGCCGGGAGGAAACGTGGAAGCCTTCGGCCGCGCTCTGCGTTATGGTTTGAACCTGCAAGGCGTTGATGGGGCCCCGACTGTGAGGGATATCACCCCGGAGCCGCCGGAAGAACGGCTCATCCGAGCTCACTAGAACCGGCAGCAGACCGAACGAAGAGGGCCTCGCCCGTCGAGGCCAAGAAGGGTGGTACCGCGGAGCCGCACGGCTTCGTCCCTTCGCGTCAGCCCGTCGGTTGAACACGCGTGGAGGTCCCGCCCGACATGTCTTCCCCAACGTTCCGCTCTCTTCCCGCGCAGGTCGACCTGCCCGCGCTCGAGCGCGAGGTCCTCGACCGGTGGCGGGACGGGAAGATCTTCGAGCGCTCCGTCGAGCAGAACGCGGGCAACCCCGCGTGGGTGTTCTACGAGGGCCCGCCCACCGCCAACGGCCTGCCCGGCGTCCACCACGTCGAGGCGCGCGTCTTCAAGGACCTCTTCCCGCGCTACAAGTCCATGCGCGGCTACAGCGTCCCGCGCAAGGCCGGCTGGGACTGCCACGGCCTGCCCGTCGAGGTCGGCATCGAGAAGGAGCTCGGCCTCAGCGGCAAGCGCGACATCGAGGCGTACGGCATCGCCGAGTTCAACGCCAAGTGCCGCGAGTCCGTGCTGCGCCACGTCGACGCCTTCGAGCAGATGACCGAGCGCATGGGCTACTGGATCGACCTGTCCCAGGCGTACCGGACGATGGACCCGTCGTACGTCGAGTCGGTCTGGTGGTCGCTGAAGGTCGTCTTCGACAAGGGCCTGCTGTTCCGCGACTTCCGCATCACGCCGTACTGCCCGCGCTGCGGCACCGGCCTGTCCGACCACGAGCTGGGCCAGCCCGGCGGGTACGAGAACGTCTCCAGCCCGTCCGTGTACGTCCGCATGCCGGTCACGTCCGGGCCGCTGGCCGAGCTGGGCGCGTCCCTGCTCATCTGGACGACCACCCCCTGGACCCTCGTGTCCAACACCGCCGTGGCCGTGCACCCCGACGTCACGTACGTGGCCGCGCGCACCGCCGACGGCGAGGTGCTGGTGGTGGCGGAGCCGCTGCTGTCGGTGCTCGGCGAGGGCGCCGTCGAGGTGGCCCGCCACACCGGCCGCGAGCTGGAGCGCACCACCTACTCCCGCCCGTTCGACCTGGTCGACATCCCCGGCGCCCACTACGTGGTGCTCGGCGACTACGTCACCGTCGAGGACGGCACCGGCCTGGTGCACCAGGCTCCCGCGTTCGGCGCCGACGACCTGGCCGTCATCAAGCGCTACGACATGCCCGTCGTCAACCCGATCGGGCCCGACGGCCGCTTCCTCGACGACGTGCCCATGGTCGGCGGCACCTTCTTCAAGGACGCCGACGAGGCGCTCACCGAAGACCTGCGCGCCCGCGGCCTGCTGTACCGCGGCGGCCACTTCGAGCACGCCTACCCGCACTGCTGGCGCTGCCACACGGCGCTGCTGTACTACGCGCTCCCGTCCTGGTACATCAGGACCACCGCCGTCAAGGACCAGATGCTGGCCGAGAACGCCAAGACCAACTGGTTCCCCGAGACGATCAAGTGGGGCCGTTTCGGCGAGTGGCTGCGCAACAACGTCGACTGGTCGCTGTCGCGCTCCCGCTACTGGGGCACGCCGCTGCCGCTGTGGGTGTGCTCCGAGGACGAGACCCACGTCACCTGCGTCGGCTCCCTCGCCGAGCTGGGCGAGCTGGCCGGGCAGGACGTGTCCGCGCTCGACCCGCACCGCCCGTACGTCGACGACGTCACCTTCGACTGCCCGTCCTGCGGCGCACTCGCCCGCCGCGTCCCCGACGTCATCGACGCCTGGTACGACTCCGGCTCCATGCCGTTCGCCCAGTGGGGCGAGCGGGGCGAGCCCGAGGGCGTCTACCCGGCGCAGTTCATCTGCGAGGCCACCGACCAGACCCGCGGCTGGTTCTACTCGCTCATGGCCGTCGGCACGCTGGTGTTCGGCCGCTCCTCGTACGAGAATGTGCTCTGCCTCGGCCTGATCCTCGCCGAGGACGGCAGGAAGATGAGCAAGCACCTGGGCAACGTCCTGGAGCCCATCCCGCTCATGGACGAGCACGGGGCCGACGCGCTGCGCTGGTTCATGGCCTGCTCCGGCTCGCCCTGGGCGGCCAGGCGGGTGGGGCACACGGCCCTGGAGGAGATCGTCCGCAAGGTCCTGCTGACGCTCTGGAACACCTCGTCGTTCTTCACGCTCTACGCCAACGCCGAGTCGTGGTCGCCCGCCGCGCTCGCGTCCGCGCCGCCCGCGGCCGAGCGCCCGCTGCTCGACCGCTGGGTGCTGGCCGAGCTGCACAGGACCGTCGCCGAGGTCACGGCCTCGCTCGACGAGTACGACACCCAGCGGGCCGGACGCCGGCTGGCCGACTTCCTCGACGACCTGTCCAACTGGTACGTGCGCCGCTCGCGCCGCCGCTTCTGGCAGGGCTCGCCCGAGGCGTTCGCCACCCTGTACGAGTGCCTGGAGACCGTCCTGCGGCTCATGGCGCCCATCACGCCGTTCGTCACCGACTACCTCTGGGACGTCCTGCGCGGCCGCGACGCCGCTCCCTCTGTGCACCTGACCGCCTGGCCGTCGGTGCGCGAGGACCTGCTCGACCCGGCCCTGTCGGAGCAGATGGCCCTGGTACGCCGCCTGGTCGAGCTGGGGCGCTCCGCGCGGGCGTCGTCCGGCGTCAAGACCCGCCAGCCGCTCGGCCGGGCCCTGGTCGGGGCGCACGGCTGGCCGTCGCTGCCGTCCGAGCTGCGTGACCTGGTGGCCGACGAGCTGAACGTCCAGCGCCTGGAGGACATGTCCGGCTTCAGCGCCGACCTGGTGTCGTACACGGTCAAGCCGAACTTCCGCGCGCTGGGCAAGCGGTTCGGCTCGCAGACCAAGCCGGTCGCGGCGGCGCTCACCGCCGCCGACGCCGCCACGGTCGCCCGCGCCCTGCGCGGCGGCCAGACGGTGGCGCTCGACGCGGGCGAGCTGGGCGAGGTCACGCTCGGTCCCGACGAGGTGATCGTCACCGAGCAGCCGCGCTCCGGCTGGGCGGTCGAGACGGGCGCGTTCGACACCGGCACCGGCGAGACCGTGGCGCTCGACCTGGAGCTGACCGACGAGCTGCGCCGCGCCGGCCTGCTGCGCGAGGTCATCCGCCTCGTCCAGGACGCCCGCAAGTCCACCGGCCTGTCCATCACCGACCGCATCGACCTGTGGTGGACCGCCTCGGCACCGGAGCTCGCCGAGGCGCTGCGCACCGGCGCGGCGACGGTGGCCGACGAGGTGCTGGCCACGACCGTCACGGAAGGCGCGGCCGGCGACCTGCCGTCCCACACGGACGACGACCTCGGCCTGACCTTCCAGCTCCGCCGCACCCAGCCCTGACCCGGTGTCGTGGGGAAGCCCCGGCTCAACCGAGCCGGGGCTTCCCCATGCCCGAACCGCCCCGGCCGTGGACGCCTCACCCAGCCATGGTGTGAAAGACGGTCGTTCGAGGTGTCGCCTGAACGGGAGGAGGCCCCAGAGCCGCGCCGCTGCCGTAACGCGCAAGACCGCCGGCTGCCCCTTCCCCTTGACAGCACTCACTCCCGCCGCCGGGACGCGTATGCTGCCCGGCGTTGAGATCACCAGGCCGGTGAGTGCGAGGAGTGCCTGATGTTGCATGGGCGGGAGCGGGAGCAGCAGGCACTCGGCCGGCTCCTGGCGGAGGCCGCCTCTGGCCGGGGCGGCGCCGTCGTGGTCCTGGGCGAGCCGGGCGGCGGCAAGTCGGCGCTGCTGCGGTGGGCGAGCTCGAACCAGCGGTTCCGGGTGTTGGGCTGCACGGGCGTGGAGAGCGAGGCGGAGCTGCCGTTCGCGGCGCTGCAGTCCCTGCTGTCCGGTGCGATGGGGCACCTGCCCGGCGTTCCCGGCCCGCAGGCGGAGGCGTTGCGGGCCGCGCTGGGGCTGGCCGCGCCGGGGTGCGACAACCGCTTCCTGGTCGGCCTTGCCACCGTGTCGCTGCTGGCGGAGCTGGCCGCGGACGGGCCTGTGCTGTGCCTGGTGGACGACGCCCAGTGGCTGGACCGGCCCTCGGCCGAGGCGCTGGCGTTCGCCGCCCGCCGGCTGGCGGCCGAGAAGGTGTTCCTGCTGTTCGCGGCGCGAGAGGGGGCCGCCCTGGCGGGCGTCCCCGAACTGGCGCTCAAGCGGCTGGACCCGATGGCCGCGCGGGCGCTGCTCGCCGAGCACGCTCCCGGCCTGCCCGCCCACGTCCGCGACCGGGTGCTGACCGAGGCCGACGGCAACCCGCTCGCCCTGCTCGAACTGCCCAAGACCGACGACGGCGACCCGAGGCGCCTCCCGCTGTCGCACCGCCTGCAGGACGCCTACCGACGGCGCATCGCCAAACTGCCCGCGCCGACCCGTGACGCCCTCCTCGTGGCGGCAGCGGAAGAGAGTGGCGCGCTGGCGGCCACGCTGCGGGCCATGGCCGGTCTCGGGCTGACAGCCGACGCGCTGGCGGCGGCCGAGGTCGAGGGGCTGATCGCCGTCGAGGAGCAGAAGGTCTCCTTCCTCCACCCGCTCATCCGTACGGCCGCTTACCGGGGTGCGCCGTTCACCGACCGGCTGGCCGCGCACGCCGCGCTGGCGGACGCGCTCGCCGACGACCCCGACCGGGCGGCCTGGCACCGGGCGGCGGCGGCCACGGGACCGGACGAGGAGGTGGCGGCGGACCTGGAGGCGGCCGCCTTGCGGGCCCGACGGCGTTCCGGACATGCCACGGCTGTCGCGGCGCTGGAACGAGCCGCCCGGCTCACCTTCGAGGAGCCGGAGCGGGCGCGGCGGCTGGCGCTGGCCGCGGAGATCGCCGTGGACGCGGGGCTGCCCGACCGCGCCCGTCACCTGGCCGGTCAGGCGCTCCGGCTCACCGAGGACGCCCGGATGCTGGCGCGGGTCTCGACCGTGCGCGCCCGGGTGGAGTCCGAGCACGGCTCGTTGCGCACGGTGCACAAGGTGCTGGTCGCGGCGGCCGGCCAGGTCGCGCCGCTCGACCCGGACGCCGCCGCGTCGATGCTGGCGGACGCGGCGCGGGCGTCCTGGTCGGCCGGCGACCCCGTACGGGTGGCACAGGCCCACCGGATGCTCGAAGCGCTGCCACAGGACCCGACCAGGAGCAAGCTCGCCGACTCCATCGGCGGGGCGCTGAAGCTGCACTCCGGCGACGCGACCGAGGCCGCCGACGGGGTGGCGCTGCTGCGCGAGCACGTCGTACAGGGCAGGAACGGACCGCCGGGGCTGCGGCTCAACGTGGCCCTGCAGGCGCTCCTGACCGGCGACTACGACGACACCCGCGACATCATGGCGGACCTGGCTGAGGAGAGCCGCGCGAGTGGAGCCGTCGGCTGGCTGCCGGCGGTACTGTGCACGCTGGCGACCGCCGAGATCAACCTCGGCCGCCACCGCGACGCGATCCAGTCGGCCGGCGAGGCACTGCGCATCGCCGAGGACACCGGCCAGCCCAGTCGCGTGGCCCACGCCGAGGCGCTGCTGGCGTACGTGGCCGCCGTCCGCGGCGACGAGCCCGGCACGCGTCCCGCCGAGCAGAGCCTGCGGCGTCTGCCCGCGCACGACAACGCGCTCGTGGCCGCGTGGTGCGAGTGGGCGCTGGCGCTGCTCGACCTCGGCCACAGCCGCTACGAGGCGGCGCTGGACCGCCTGGAGACGGCCGCCCGCGGCCCGATCCGGCACGTGGGACCCGGCGTGCACTTCGCCGCCGACCAGGTGGAGGCGGCCGTGCGGCTCGGCCGCCCGGAACGCGCAGCCGAGCCGCTGGCCCGGCTGGAGCGGTGGGCCACCGCCGCCCGCCTGCCCTGGGAGGACGGGCTCGTGCTGCGCTGCCGCGCGCTGGTCACCGCCGACGGCACGTTGTACGCGCGGGCGCTGGAGCTGCAGGGCGAGGCCCGGCCGTTCGAGAGGGCTCGCACCGAGCTGCTGTACGGGGAGTGGCTGCGCCGAGAGCGGCACAAGGTCGAGTCCCGTACGCACCTGCGCGAGGCGCTGGAGCGGTTCGAGCGGCTCGGCGCGGTTCCCTGGGCCGAGCACGCCCGCGCCGAACTGCGCGCGGCCGGCGAGAGCTCCGCCCCCGCCGCGGCGGACGCGGTGGCCCAGCTCACCCCGCAGGAGCTGCAGGTGGTACGGCTCGCGGCGACCGGCGCGACGAACAAGGAGATCGCCGCGCGGCTGTTCCTCAGCCCCAAGACCGTCGGCCACCACCTCTACCGCGCCTTCCCCAAGCTCGGCATCTCCACCCGGACGGAGCTGGCCCGCCTGAGCCTCGAATAGGGGAACATGCCCGATACCTTCGGATGATCGCCGCTTCTACCGTCTGGACCAGCACCAAAGGGAACAAGACGAGGAGTGTGGCGGCCATGGAGCTGGCCATCGAAGTGGAGGGACTGGTCAAGTCCTTCGGCCGGGCCCGGGCCCTGGACGGTCTGGACCTGACCGTACGAGCCGGGGAGGTGCACGGCTTCCTCGGCCCGAACGGGGCCGGGAAGTCGACCACCGTCAGGACCCTGCTGGGCCTGCTGCGGGCCGACGCCGGTCGGGCGAAGCTGCTGGGCGGCGACCCGTGGCGCGAGACGGCCGAGCTGCACCGGCGGCTGGCGTACGTGCCTGGCGACGTGAGCCTGTGGCCGGGCCTGACCGGAGGCGAGGTGATAGACCTGCTCGGCCGGCTACGCGGCGGCCTGGACCGGGCCCGGCGGGCGGAACTGCTGGAGCGGTTCGAGCTGGACCCGCGCAAGAAGACCAAGACCTACTCCAAGGGCAACCGGCAGAAGGTGGCGCTGGTGGCGGCGTTCGCGTCCGACGCCGACCTGCTCATCCTGGACGAGCCCACCTCCGGCCTGGACCCGCTGATGGAGGCGGTCTTCCAGCGTTGCGTGGCCGAGGAGAAGGCCCGCGGCCGGACCGTGCTGCTGTCCAGCCACATCCTGTCGGAGGTCGAGGCGCTGTGCGACCACGTCACGATCATCCGCCGGGGCCGGACGGTGCAGGCCGGCCCCCTGTCCCAGCTGCGTGGCCTGGCCCGCAGTCAGGTCACCGCCGAGCTGGCCTCCCCACCCGAGGGGCTGGCCCGGATTCCGGACCTGCACGCGGTGCGCATCGAGGGGAACCGGATCTCCTTCGAGGTGGACCGCACCCGGCTGGACGCGGCGCTCGCCGAACTGATCAGGGTGGGCGTACGCGACCTGATCTGCACTCCGCCCTCGCTCGAAGACCTGTTCCTGCGCCACTACGAGAGAGTGAAGGCAGAACGATGAACGGCACCTGGGCCCTGACCAAGCTCGCGCTCAGGCGTGAGCGCTTCATCGTCCCGCTCTGGCTGCTGCTGCTCGTCGCACTCGCGGCCGGGCAGGTCCGGCGGTACGCCGCCGGCATTCCCGACATCGCCGCGTTCGCCCGCGAGATGGCCGCGAACCAGGCGCTGACCGCGTTCGCCGGTCAGATCCCCTCCCCCACCCTGGCCGGCATGGCGGTCTGGAAGAACGCCGACGCCATCTACACCATTCTCGGACTGATCATGATCCTCACCCTCGTCCGGCACAGCCGGGCCGAGGAGGAGTCCGGCCGCGCCGAACTGGTCGGCGCGGGCGTGGTCGGCCGCCTGGCGCCGCTGACCGCCGCGATCATCGTCACCTGCGGCTCAGCCGTCCTGGCCGGGCTGCTCACCGCCGCCGCCATGACCGCGACCGGCGCCGACGCGGCCGGGTCGCTGGCCTTCGGCGCCGCGATCGCCTCCGCCGGCCTGGTCTTCGCCGGTGTGGGCGCGGTGGCCGCCCAGCTCACCCAGACCGCGCGCACCGCGATCGGCGTGGCCGCGCTCGGCCTGGGCCTCAGCTACGTCCTGCGCTTCGTCGCCGACGGCAGCGGCTCGGCGGCGCTGAAGTGGCTCTCACCACAGGGCTGGTCCCACCTGGTGCAGCCGTACGGGGACAACAACGTGGCCGTGCTGCTGCTCAGCCTCGCCTTCACCGCCGCAGCCCTCGCACTGGCCTACCGGCTGCTCACCCGGCGCGACCTGGGCCACGGTCTGATCCCCGAACGTCCCGGCCCCGCCACCTCCGACCGGCTGCGCAGCCCGCTGCGCCTGGCCTGGCGGCTGCAGAAGGGCCTGCTCGGCGGCTGGATCGCCGGATACGCGATCGCCGGGCTGGTCCTCGGCGCCCTGGCCACCTCCGTCGAGGAGGTCGCCCGGCAGGGCGCCGCGGTCGAGGAGTTCTTCCGCCGCTACACCGCCTCACCCGAGGCCACCATGACCGACGCCTACCTGTGGCTGATCGCGCTCAGCCTCGGCTACGTCTCAGCCCTCTACCCGCTGCTGGCCCTGCTGCGGCTGCGCAACGAGGAGATCACCGGCCGCGCCGAACTGCTCCTGTCCACCCCGGTCTCCCGCGTGCGCTGGGTCGCCGGCCACCTGCTCTTCGCCCTGGCCGGAAGCGCCCTGATCCTCGCCACCGCGGGGCTGACCATGGGCTTGGTGGCGGGGACGCCCGGCAAGGTGCTCGCCGGCGCCCTGGTGCAGGTGCCCGCCACCTGGATCCTGGCGGGGATCGGCGTCCTGGCCTTCGGCCTGCTCCCTCGCGCCGCAACCGCGATCTCCTGGGCGGCCTTCCTGTTCGTCAACCTCTTCGGCGAGGTTCTCGGCCCGATCCTCGGCATCGACTACTGGATCGCCAAGTACGCCTCGCCCTACCCCAACCTGCCCATGGTCGTCTCCGGCGAGCCCTTCACGGCCACAGCAATCGCGATCATGACGGGCGTCACCGCCGTCCTCGTCGCGGCCGGCCTCGCCGCCGTCAGACGCAGGGCGCTCATCTGAGCCTCAAGGGTCGTCGCGGAGAGATCCGCCCGGCGACTCGGGCCGGTCTCTCCGTCGCCGGGCGGGCTTTCCTCACTCTCCGCCCCTCGCATGGTGCTGCCGCTTCTCCCCGAAACAGCCACCGAACACCCCGCCCGCGGGATGTCCTCCACACCCGCCGACCGCCTCGAAGCAGCCCAGCCGTGAGCGTCCCACGCGGGCGCCGACGCCCTGAGCCGGCCACAGGCCCGCACATGCCCTCCGGGCGCCACGCCTCACGGCAGAGCCGCCCTCTGGAGATCACGGGGATCTCCAGAGGGCGTCAGGGTCAGGAGAAGGCGCGACGGGCGGGCGGCCGTGCGGGCAGCCGTCTAGTCGTCGTCGTGTTGGCAGACCGAGCAGGCCGTCAGGCCGTCGGACTCCGCCTTGGCGAGCGTCGTCGTCTCGACGCCGGAGTCGCCCGCTCCCTGGATGAGCGGGCAGTCGGTGCGGTGGTAGCGGCGGGTGCCGACGATGACCTTCACGGGGATCGTGCCGCCCTTGCCGGCCGGCGTGCCGGCCCCGCCGTCCTCGCCGCCGTCTCCGGCGGACTTGGACGTCCCGCCATCGGCAGCCGGCACGCCGGTTTCCCCAGGCACGGCCCCGGGCCTGTCCGGTGACGTGGCGGCGGACTTGGACCTCCCGCCATCGGCAGCCGGCACGCCGGTTTCCCCAGGCACGGCCCCGGGCCTGTCCGGTGACGTGGCGGCGGACTTGGACCTCCCGCCATCGGCAGCCGGCACGCCGGTTTCGCCAGGCGCGGCCCCAGGCTTGTCCGGTGAGGTGGCGGCGGACTTGGCTGACGCAGCCGCAGAGGTGGCAGCAGTGGCAGAGGTGCCCGGCGGGCCCTGGGTCGAGCCCTTCGCCCCTGGGCCGCTCTTCCCCGCCACGCCGGCCCCCGGCCCACCGGGGCGTGCCGCACCGCCCTGCGCCCCACTGGGGCCTGCGGTGCCACCCCGCGCGCCGCTCGGACCTGCCGGGCCGCCCTGCGGGCCACCCGGGCGTGCTGTGCCGTCCCGGGAGGCGGCTGGGCGCGGCGGGGTGGTGGAGGCGGTGATGCGGGGCTGCGGGGCCGTCGCGGGCCCCGAGTTGTCGTCGTCGTCCTCGGCCGCGCTTCCCTGGGAGGGGCGGCCGAGGGCGCTCGCCGCGGTCTTGGCCGGGCCGCCGGGGCCACCGGGGCCGCCGCCCTTGACGGCGGTGGCGGAGGCCTCACCCTTGGCGGGCGCGGCCGGGCTCTCGCCCTTGGCGCTGCCACCCGGGCTCTCACCCCGGGCGGGGCCGGCGGGACGATCGCCCTTGCCACCCGCGCCCTCGGGCTGCGTGGAGCCGACAGGAGCGCCGCCCTTGGTGCTGCCGCCCGCGCCCTCCGGACGCGTGGAGCCGGCGGGGGCGGCGTTCTCGGCCGGGGCGCCCGGGGCGTCGCGGCCCGGCGTGCCCTTGCCCTGCCCGGTGGCCGTCTCGCCCGCACCGGACGCGCCCGAACCGGACGTGCCTGGCCCGGACGTGCCCGTTCGGGACGTCCCGGGCGTCTTCGGCTGGGAGGGCGGCGCGGTGGGCCTGCCCTGCGGGGGGCGGAAGTAGGAGGTCTCGCGGTCCGCCTGGTCGTCGCCGGGCTCGGTGCCCGGGGCGGCGGAGGACGAGGCCGCCTCATTGCCGCCCGGCGGGGACGGCGCGGGGCTGAACCACCCGGAGGCTGCGCCTTCGGCGGCCGGCTCAGGGACAGTGGCGGCAGCCGCGGGGGTGGAGGCCCCGGGAGAGGAAGCGTTGGTGCCGGGCTTCGGCGGGGCGGAGGGCGCGCGCAGCTCGCGCGTCGCCTCTGCGGGCTCCGCCCGGCTCTCCGTACGGCTGGAGGCGCCCGTACGGGAGGAGGAACCCTGGCTGCCCGAGGGCCCGGAGCCATCGGGACGGCTCGCGGCGCCTGAGGGGGAGCCGGCGGGTTCGGACCGGTTCTCCGTGGCCGGCTCGCCCGCGGCGGCCGGCTCGATGCCCGGCAGCGCGCTGAAGGCGGGGACGGTGTGGGTCGCGGCGGGGCCGGAGGGGACGTCCGGCTCCGGGTCGGCGGCAGGCGGCAGCTGCCGTCCGCCGAGCGCCGCGTCAGGAAGGCACGTCGTGCAGGGCGTGAAGCCCTCCTCGCGCGCCTCCTCGTACGTGAGCTCCTCGTGATCCCGTCCGGCGAGCTGGCGGCAGCCGGGCACGTGGTAACGCCTGCGCCCGGGGATGACCAGCACGATCGCATCCGGGGAGACGCCGCCGGGAGCCGCGGGGCGGCGCGGGACCGGCGCGGGTGCGGGCGCCGTCCGCTGCAGCGTCTGGGGATGCGAGTGGGGATGCGGCTGGGGGACCGCGGGGCCGGTCTGGTCGTACGGCACGCCGGGCGGCACGAGCCCCGCCGGAGGGGTGGCCGGCGCAGCGGCCTGCCCACCACCGGGAAACAGCTCGTGACGCTTCAGCAACGCCCCGATCACGAGGAACAGCGCGGACAGCACGCTGACCACGATGGACCACATGATCAGGAACGGCTTCGCCAGTACGAAGCCCGCGATCAGGAGGATGACCGCCGCGAGCACCAAACCAGCACTGATAAGGATCACAGGGGGCTCTTTCGAGTGACGGGTCCTAGTGACCCGTTACTTTACCGGCGGTCGTTGTGGGGACCGTCACCGCCGGGGAAAGCGCCCTGGGGAGCGTCGCCGCCGAACGGGCTGGGACCGCCGGGGAGAGGCGGCTGGCCCTGCGGCACCGCGTGGGACATGGCGGGAGCCTGGCTGCCGGGTCCACCTGACATGACCGGGAACCCTCCGCTGCCCTCGGCGGACACGTTGAGCTCGGCGAGCTGGTTCTCGAGGTAGAGCTTGAGCCTGCTGCGGTACTCGCGCTCGAAGCTGCGCAGCTCCTCGACCTTGCGCTCGAGCTCGTCACGGGTCTGGACGAGGGAGCCCATGGCCTGGCGGTGACGCTCCTGGGCGTCGCGCTCCAGGGTCTCGGCGCGGGCACGGGCGTCGCCGATGACCTGCTCGGCCTGGCGGCGGGCCTTGGTGAGGATCTCGTCGGCCTCGCGGCGGGCGCGGGTGACGGTCTCGTCGGCCTCGCGACGGGCGTCGGCGATGGCCTGGTCGGCGGTCTGCTGGGCGAGCGCGAGCACGCGCGCCGCGGTGTCCATGTTGTCCTCGGCGGGAGGCATGCTCATGGCCACCGGGACGGGCTGGGGCTGCGGCTGCGGCTCGGGGGCCCGCATGGGCTCGGGCTGCGGCGGCGCCATCATCTCGGGCTTGGGCTGCTCCTGCACCGGCGCGGACGCCATGGGCATGCTCATGCCACCCGGCACCTTGCCGCGCAGGCATTCGGCCAGTTTGGCGCGCAGCTCCTCGTTCTCTTGGATCAGGCGGTCAAGCTCAGCCTCGACCTCGTCGAGGAAGGCGTCGACCTCTTCCTCGTCGTAGCCCGGCCTGAGCCGGGTGGTACTGAACTGCTTGTTCCGCACATCAGCGGGCGTCAGCGGCATCTTTTGGTCTCCTTGGCGCGCTTGGGGGTCTGTCCGGAGGGACGGCGACCCGAATCACTTCAGCGCGGACACGAGTTGGATCGCGACCGGTGTCCCACCGCCCCGCTCATCGCAGCTGTCCTAGCCATCCTGCCATCTGGATCAGGATCAGCACCACGATGAACAGGACCGTGAAGCTTAGGTCAAAGGCCACCGTACCCAACCGGAGCGGAGGAATGAAACGGCGGAGGAACTTGAGAGGTGGGTCGGTCGCGGTGTATGTGGCCTCGGCGAGCACCAGGACGACGCCCGAAGGCCGCCACTGCCGGGCGAAAGCCTGCACCGTCTCGAAGATCATTCTGCCGATCAGCAGCACCAGGTAGAGAGACAGGACAACGACCAAGATCTGACTGACGATCCCCACGGCCCGGCCGCGCCTCCACTTCTGATGCACCCTCCCGGCCTCGGCGAGACCTGGTTGGGTCCGGTAGTCATACAGAGACTCTAACTCTGATTGAAGAACCCGCGTTCCGCGATTCGAGCCTTGTCCTCGGCGGTCACCTCGACATTGGCAGGGGACAACAGGAACACCTTGTTGGTAACACGTTCGATGCTTCCGTGGAGGCCGAAGACCAGACCTGCCGCGAAATCGACCAGCCGCTTCGCGTCGCTGTCAACCATCTCGGTCAGATTCATGATGACCGGGGTGCCGTCGCGGAAGTGCTCCCCGATCGTCCTGGCCTCGTTGTACGTGCGGGGGTGCAGCGTGGTGATGCGGGCCAGATCGGTCGTGCGGCGCTCCAGGACGGTCGTGGCGGGCCTGGGTGCGGGCACGCCCGCCTCGGGCTCCTCGTCGCGGTCCTGGGCGGCCACGGGCCGCTCCTCCGCGCCGCGCTGCACGTCGTCCTCGTAGGCGTAATCGTCCGCGTAGGCGTCGTACCTCTCGTAGCGGTCGTCCTCCACGAGACCGAGGTAGACCGCCATCTTGCGCATCGCGCCGGCCATCGCTACGTCGTCCTCCTGCTCATGGTCGCACTCGCTCGGGCCTGTCGCCGGGTCCGAGGCGGTAGCCGTACCCCCTTGGAGCTCACCGCTATCGACCTCTACTGGATGCGCGGACCTCAAGGCCCACTTGAGGGGACATTACCTGACGAAGGGCTTGCGACGACCGAGCAACGCCGTACCGATCCGGACGTGTGTCGCGCCGTTCGCCACGGCTTCGGTGAGATCGCCGCTCATCCCCGCCGAAATCATGGTCGCACGGGGGTGACGCTCCTGTACGGCCAGCGCGACATCGCGCAGCCGGGCGAACGCCTTGCCGGGGTCCTCGCCCAGCGGGGCGACCGCCATGACGCCGCCGAGCCACAGGCCCTCGGCCGCCGCCACCTCGTCGGCGAGCCCGGGGACGTCGGCGGGCAGCGCCCCTCCCCTGCCGGGGTCGTCGTCGAGCGCCACCTGGATCAGGCAGCCCACGGCGCGGCCCTGCCTGACCGCCTCCTTGCTGACCGCCTCGACCAGCCGTGCGCGGTCCACCGAGTGGATCACGTCGGCGTACCCGACGACGGAACGGACCTTGTTGGTCTGGAGCTGGCCGACGAAGTGCCAGGTCAGGGGCAGTTCGGCGAGTTCGTGGGCCTTCGCTGCGGCCTCCTGGTCGCGGTTCTCGCCGACGTCGCGGACGCCCAGCTCGGCCAGGATGCGCACGTCTTCAGCCGGCCGCGTCTTGGTGACCGCGATGAGCGTGATCTCGCCGGGGTCGCGCCGCGCGGCCTCGCACGCCTGCGCGATGCGCTCCTGGACCTCGGCCAGCCCGGCCGCGATCTCGTCCCTTCTCACGCTGACTCTCCCTCTCCCGGGGCTCCGCCCCGTCACTCCCGCCTTCGCCCGGGACCCCGAGGCCCCGGGGACCGGCCCCGCCCCCTTGGACGTCCGGCGCGGCCCTCTCGGAGCCACCCGCGGGGGCGCGGTCTGGAACGCGCCAGGAGGGACGCCGCACCGGCGACCCCGTGGGCCGGGGAACGGTCCCGCGCGCCCTCACCGGGACCCGGTGGTGGCGGTGGCACGGCCGACCATTCTGCCGCGACCCGCATCGGGCCGCCGCACCGGCTCCCGGCCGGCCGCCGCCCCGCGGCCCCCCGGCACGGCCGCCGCGTACGCGCGATCCCCCTCAGGCGACCGACTGTACGCGACGGGCGAAACCGGTCCGACACGCGACGACGCCGCTCCCCGTTGTCCCAGGCGGAGCGGCGGCGGGCGGCTGGCTACTTGAGGAAGTCGGGGACGTCGAGCTCCTCCTCCTGCTCCTCGAAGATCACCCGAGGACGTTTGACGGGCTCCGCCATGCGGGAGGTGATGGGCGTGGGCGGGTTGGTGGGCTCGGGAGTGGGCCGCGGGATCGAGACGGGGCCGGACGGCTCGTCCGCGATCGTCTCGACGGGCGCGGGCTCGGGCACCTGGACGGCCTCGACGGGCCGCACCGGCTCGGGACGCGGCTCAGGACGGGGCTCGGGCAGCGGCTCGGGACGGAACTCGGCGCGCGGCTCGGGCTCCGGCGGCTCGGCCCTGAACTCGGCACGAGGCTCGGGACGCGGCTCGGGCCTGAACTCGGGCCTGGGCTCGGGCCTGAAGTCGCCACGCTGCTCCTGGCGGAAGTCGGAGCGCGGCTCGGAACGGGTGTCGGGGCGCAGGTCGGCACGCGGCTCAGGACGGATCTCGGCGCGCGGCGCGGGCTCCTGCTTGACGCTGGGCGACGGCGCGCTGGGACGCGCGGGCGAGGACGCGGGCGGCGCGGCCGGCCGGCCCGCTGGCCGCGGCAGCTGCTTCTCGGACGGCCCCGGCACGTCGTCGAAGCCGGCCGCGATCACGGTGACCCGCACCTCGTCGCCGAGGGCGTCGTCGATGACCGTGCCGAAGATGATGTTGGCGTCGGGCGCGGCGGCCATGGAGACGAGCTGCGCCGCCTCGTTGATCTCGAACAGGCCGAGGTCGGAGCCGCCCGCGATCGACAGCAGGACGCCGTGGGCGCCGTCGATGCTGGCCTCCAGCAGCGGGCTGGAGACGGCCATCTCCGCGGCGGCCACCGAGCGGTCGTCGCCGCGCGCGTGCCCGATGCCCATGAGGGCCGAGCCGGCGCCGGACATGACGGACTTGACGTCGGCGAAGTCGAGGTTGATCAGGCCGGGCGTGGTGATGAGGTCGGTGATGCCCTGCACACCGGAGAGCAGCACCTGGTCGGCCGCCTTGAAGGCGTCGAGGACGCTCACCTGGCGGTCGGAGATCGACAGCAGCCGGTCGTTCGGGATGACGATGAGGGTGTCGACCTCGTCGCGCAGTGTCTCTATGCCCGCCTCGGCCTGCATCGCCCTGCGCCGGCCCTCGAAGCTGAACGGCCGGGTCACGACGCCTATCGTGAGCGCGCCGAGCGACCTCGCGATGTTCGCCACGACGGGCGCGCCGCCCGTGCCGGTGCCGCCGCCCTCGCCCGCCGTGACGAAGACCATGTCGGCCCCCTTGAGGACCTCCTCGATCTCCTCACGGTGGTCCTCGGCCGCCTTGCGCCCCACGTCGGGGTTGGCGCCCGCGCCCAGTCCGCGTGTGAGCTCGCGGCCCACGTCGAGTTTCACATCGGCGTCACTCATCAGCAGCGCCTGGGCGTCGGTGTTGATGGCGATGAACTCGACGCCCTTGAGTCCCTCCTCGATCATCCGGTTGACGGCGTTGACTCCGCCGCCGCCGATGCCGACGACCTTGATGACCGCGAGGTAGTTCTGCGGTGCTGCCACGACGAGGGGCCTTTCCGCTCGTTGACTTGCCATTTCGGTGCGGATCGTCTCCGCGTTCTGTCTGTAGGGTTAACTCTCAACCTCAAGTTGAGATTTAGATTTATGTCAACCTGAGGATTGATACGGACAGTAGGAGTTACGCTCCGGGCGGGTCAACTAACCGCGCCGCAAGCACGTCCGGCGTGTCGCGGGCTGTCCGTTTCGCTCCGAAGTCGCACCTGGTCACGCCCTCCTCTTTCCGATCTCCCCGGAATACAGGCTCTCACGGCTCAGGGCCTCCCTCGCACAGGCTCGGCGATGCTCGTGCCGGGGACTCGCCCGGCCCCGGTTCGCCTACCGGTACGACAACCTCCAAACCCGTACAGAGCCGACGGAGATCATTTCAGGGTGACCACGTCCGGCGAGCTGACGTCGTAGAAGGAGGCCTTCTGCCGCAGCATCGACTCGAGGATGCGGGACTTCTCCCCAGGGCGGTCCGTGCCGCCCCACAGCACCGTGCGGCCGTCGGACAGCAGCAGCGACACGCCCTCGGCCGAACCCGCCCGCACCTCGCGCACCCGCCCCTGCAGCGTCGCGGGCAGCGCCTTGATCACTTGGAGCGCCGCCATGGTCGCCGGGTCGCCCGCGGCCGGGCGGTCGACCCTGAGCACCGGCAGCAGCGGCGGCACGGCGTCCTTGACCTCGATCACGACGCCCTGCCCGTCGATCACCGCCACCTTGGCGCCCGCCGGCACGGCGGCCGCCGGCTCGCGCTCGGCCACCTCGATGCGCAGCGTGCCCGGCCAGACGCGGTCGACCCTGGCGCTCGCGAGCCGCCTGATGCCGAGCACCCGCTGCTGGACGCCCGCCAGGTCGACCGTCGCCAGCGGATGCAGATCGGGCACACCGGCCTGCTGCTTGATCTGGTCGCTGGGCACTGTGATATTTCCCACGATCTCGATCGACCGCACGCCCAGCACCGGCGAGAAGAACACCAGCCAGGCGGCCGTGCCCACCACCCCGGCGGTGAGCAGCACCAGCAACGCGTTGCGCGCCTTCATCGCCCTCCCCTGCGAGTACGGCACCGTCTCGGCGGCGGGACCGCCGCCCGCGCCCGGCGCCCGGACGCCCCGCGCGCGGGGCCGGCGGGTCAGCCCAGGCGCGCGACGATCTGCGGGCCCAGCTCGGTCACGTCGCCCGCGCCCATGGTCAGCACCACGTCACCGGGACGGGCCCGCTCGGCCACCAGGCCGGGCACCGCGGACCTGTCGGGCGCGTACGCCACCCGCTCGCCGGGCAGCGGCACCCGTGCGGCCACCATGGCGCCGGACACCCCGGGCTCGGGGTCCTCGCGGGCGCCGTAGACGTCGAGCACGATCACCTCGTCGGCCAGGCCCAGCGCCGCGCCGAACTCGTCGGCGAAGAACCGGGTGCGCGAGTACAGGTGCGGCTGGAAGACCGCGACGACGCGGCCGGTGCCGGAGAAGGAGGCGACCACGTCGCGCGCGGCCCGCAGGTCGGCGGCGAGCTCGGTGGGGTGGTGGGCGTAGCTGTCGAACACCGCCACGCCCCCGGCCTCGCCCTTGGACTCGAAGCGCCGCTTGGCCCCCGTGAAGGCGGCCAGGCCGTCCCTGATCTCCTCGAACGGCAGGCCCAGCTCGTCGGCCACGGCGATCACCGCGGTGGCGTTGAGCGCGTTGTGGGCCCCGGGGACGGCCAGCCGGACGTCGCCCATGCCCTCGACGGAGAAGACCGTGCCGAAGCCCTCGGGCCTGACCGCGGTGACGTGGTAGTCGCCGCCGGTGGTGCCGTACGTGCGCACCCTCTTGCCGCGGGACCGGGCCAGGTCGGCCAGCTCGGCCGCGCCCGGGTCGTCGACGCAGGCGATCAGCAGCGAGCCGACCCGGTCGGAGAAGCGGGCGAAGCTGGCGTGCACCTCGTGCGGGTCGCCGTAGTTGTCGAGGTGGTCGGCCTCGACGTTGGTGACGACGGCGATGTCGGGGGCGAGCATGAGGAAGGAGCCGTCGCTCTCGTCGGCCTCGGCCACGAACACCTCGCCCGACCCCTCGTCGGCGCCGAGACCGGTGGTGACGAGCTGCCCGCCCACGCAGTACGACGGGTCGGCGCCGCACTTCTGCAGCGCCACCGTGAGCATGGACGTGGTGGTGGTCTTGCCGTGCGTGCCCGCGATGGCGACGCCGGTGCGCCCGGCCATGACGGAGGCCAGCGCGGCGGCGCGCGGGATGATGCGCAGCCCCTGCTTGAGCGCCTCGCCCAGCTCGGGGTTGGAGTCGCGGATGGCGGTGGACACCACGACGGTGTCGACGTTCTTGATGTGGGAGGCGGCGTGGCCGATGTGGACCGTGGCGCCCAGCTCGCGCAGCTCGGTGACGAGCTCGGAGCTGCGGGCGTCGCTGCCGGTCACGCGTACGCCGCGCTTGAGCAGGATGCGCGCGATGCCGGACATGCCCGCGCCGCCGATGCCGATGAAGTGAACGCGGCCCAGGTCCGCCGCGGCGACGGGATCGACCAGCTTGACCAGACTCATCGGGCTATCTCCAACACTTTCCTGGCGAGCATGATATCGGCGTCCTTACGGCCCAGCCTGGACGCGGCCTCCGACATGACGGCGACCCTTTCCGGGTCGCGGAGGATGGGCAGCACGTTCTGGATGATCCAATCAGGTGACAGTTCGGAGTCGTCGACCACGAGCCCGCCGCCGCCCGCGACGATGCGCTCGGCGTTGATGCGCTGCTCGCCGTTGCCGTGGGGCAGCGGCACGTACGCGCCGGGCAGGCCGACGGCGGTGAGCTCGGCGCAGGTGAGCGCGCCGCCGCGGCACAGCGCCAGGTCGGCGGCCGCGTACGCGAGGTCCATCCGGTCGATGTAGGGCAGCAGGACGTACTGCGGGTCGCCGGGCGGCGGCTCGTGGTCGGGCTCGTTCGCCGGCCCGAGCACGTGCAGCACCTGCACGCCCGCCATGCGCAGCGTGTGGGCCGCGCCGAGGGCCGCCTGGTTGATCGACCTGGCCCCCTGCGAGCCGCCGAACACCAGCAGCGTGGGCCGGTCGGTCTGCAGCCCGAACCACGACCTCGCCTTGTCGCCCATGGACAGCCGGTCGAGGGAGACGATCTCGCGGCGCAGCGGCGTGCCGATGTACCGCGCCTTCGGCATGGCCGACTCGGGGTAGCCGGTGAAGACGTGCTCGGTGAGCATGGCGCCGAGCCGGTTGGCCAGGCCGGGACGCGGGTTGGCCTCGTGCACGACGATGGGGATGCCGCGCCGCTTGGCCGCGAGGTAGGCGGGCGTGGCGACGTAGCCGCCGAACCCGACGAGGACGTCCGCCCTGACCCGGTCGAGGACGGCGGCCGCGGCGTTGATCGCCCCCGCGAGCCGGCCCGGCACGGTCAGCAGGCTCGGGGTGATCGCCCTCGGCAGGGGCACCGCGGGCACGAGCTCCAGCTCGTAGCCCCTGGCGGGCACGAGCCGCGTCTCCAGACCGCGCTCGGTGCCCACGCAGGTGATGCCGACGGCGCGGTCGAGATGGCGCAGCGCGTCGGCCAGGGCGAGCGCGGGCTCGATGTGCCCGGCCGTCCCGCCACCGGCGAGGACCACCCTCATCTGTCACTCCCTAACGTCTCACTCGGCCTCTTGTCCTACCCCCCAGGCCAAGCCAGCTTAGGGCTCTGGAGACCGGTCCGGGGCCACGTGCGGCGAGAGCCTCGCGCGCGCCGGGCTCGCGTTTGGCGAACGACAGCAGCATGCCGAGCGCCGCGAGCGTGGGCAGCAGCGACGATCCGCCGTACGAGACCATGGGGAGCGGGATGCCGGTGATCGGCAGGACGCCCATGACGGCGCCCATGTTGACGATCGCCTGCCCCACGATCCAGGCCACCACGGCGGTCGACACGAGCCGGACGAACGCGTCGTTGACCCGGACGGCCACCCGCAGCCCCGCGTAGCCGAGCAGCCCGAACAGCACCACGACCACCAGCGTGCCCATGAGCCCGAGCTCCTCGCCGAGGATGGCGAAGATGAAGTCGCTCTCGCCGTGCGGCAGCCAGTTCCACTTCTGCCTGCTGCTGCCGAGGCCCAGCCCGAACCAGCCGCCCGAGCCCATGGCGATCTGCCCCTGCACCGCCTGGTACCCGGCGCCCTGCGCGTCGGACCACGGGTCGAGGAAGGCGCCGATGCGCGCCACCCGGTACGGCTCCACCTTGATCATGATGATCGCGGCCAGGGCCGCCAGCGCCAGGATGCCGCCGAACAGCTTGACCGGCGCCCCCACCACCCACAGCAGCGCGAGGAAGATCATGAAGAGCACCAGCGTGGTGCCGAGGTCGCTGCCGAGCATGACCATGACGGCCAGCACCGCCGTGCCCGGCATCAGCGGGATCAGCATCTGCCGCCACTCGACCTTGCCCTGCCTGGCCCGCCGCGCCAGCAGGTCGGCGCCCCACAGCGCGAGCGCCAGCTTGGCCGGCTCGGACGGCTGGATGGTGAACGGCCCGAAGTAGATCCAGCGCTGCGCGCCCAGCTCCGACTCGCCGATGAACAGCACCATGACGAGCGCGATGATCGACACCGCCATGAGCGGGTAGCCCGCCCAGCGGAAGAACCGGTGCGGCAGCCGCGAGCACACGTACATGACGGCCAGGCCGACGGCCGCCGACAGCGACTGCTTGATGAACCAGTAGAACGGGCTGCCGGTCTTCTGCAGCGCCTCGACGCTGGAGGCCGACAGCACCATCATCAGCCCGAGCGCCAGCAGCAGCCCGCTGCACCCGATGATCAGGTAGTAGGTGGTCAGCGGCTTGCCGAGCAGCT
The DNA here is from genome assembly GCF_900109355.1 of Nonomuraea pusilla. Taxonomy (GTDB): domain Bacteria; phylum Actinomycetota; class Actinomycetes; order Streptosporangiales; family Streptosporangiaceae; genus Nonomuraea; species Nonomuraea pusilla. The sequence goes on along the minus strand of NZ_FOBF01000004.1, from coordinate 340,522 downwards.
CGCGCAGGGCGTTCAGCTGCTCGCGCAGCCAGCCGGGCGGCCCGTCCGCCGCCGCGGCGCCCGGCCGCGGCCGCTCCTCAGCGCTCGCGCTCACGTCGCAGCCTCAGCTCCCGCACGGCGCGGGCGAAGGCCTCCCCTCGCGCCGGGTAGCCGGGGAACATGTCGAGGGACGCGCCCGACGGGGAGAGCAGCACGGTGTCCCCTGGGGAGGCCAGCCGGGCGGCTTCGGTGACGACTCGATCCATCACACCAGTGTCTTGGCCGGGGACGTCCACCACAGGGACATTCGGCGCGTGTCGCGCGAGAGCTTCGGCGATCCGCGCGCGATCGGCCCCGAGGAGCACCGCGCCGCGCAGCCGCGGCGCGGCCTGGCGCACCAGGTCGTCGACGTCGGCGCCCTTGAGCTGCCCGCCCGCGATCCACACGATCGACGGGTACGACGACAGCGCCGCCGCGGCGGCGTGCGGGTTCGTGGCCTTGGAGTCGTCGATGTAGTCGACCTCGCCGACGCGGTCGACGTGGGCCAGCCGGTGCGGGTCGGGGACGAAGTCGCGCAGGCCCTGCCGCACCGCCTCCGACGGCACGCCGAGCGAGCGGGCCAGTGCGGCCGCGGCGAGCGCGTTGGCCACGTTGTGCGGGGCGAAGGGCCGCACGTCGGCCAGCGTGGCGAGCTCCTCGGCCGCCTCGACGGGGTCGGCGACGAACGCGCGGTCGACGAGGAGGTCCTCCACCACGCCCACCTCGCCGCGCTTGGGCACGCGCAGGGTGAAGCCCACCGCGCCGGGGTAGGGCGCGGCCAGCCGGGTCGCCTCGGGGTCGTCGGCGTTGTAGATGACGGTGCCCGCGCGCTCGTAGATGCGGCCCTTGGCGGCCGCGTACGCCTCCATGGAGCCGTGCCAGTCGAGGTGGTCGGGGGCGATGTTGAGTATCGCGGCGGCGTGCGGGGCCAGGGTGCTCGACCAGTGGAGCTGGAAGCTCGACAGCTCGACCGCCAGCGCGTCGTACGGCTCGGCCACGGCCCGTACGACGGGGACGCCGACGTTGCCGACGGCGAGGGCCTTGCGCCCGGCGGCCAGCAGGATGGAGGTGAGCATGCGCACGACGGTGGTCTTGCCGTTGGTGCCGGTGAGCGCCAGCCAGGGGGCGGCGTGCTCGGGCCGCAGCCGCCAGGCCAGCTCCACCTCGCCGACGACCTCGACGCCGCTGCCGAGGGCGGCGGCGACGAGCGGGTGGTGCGGCGCCCAGCCGGTGGTGACCAGCCGGGTGACGCCCTCGGGCAGCACCGGCGGGCCGAAGAGGGTGCGCACGCCCACGGCGGCCAGCTCGGCCGCGGCGGCGAGCTGGCGCTCCCCCTCGGTCTCCTCCACCACCACGACGGGCTCGCCGCGCTCGGCCAGCGCCCTGGCGACGGCGCTTCCGGACACCCCGAGCCCGGCCACACAGGTCAGCGTCATGGCTTGGGCATCCACTCCACGTAGAACAGTCCGAGGCCGAGCGCCGCGCAGAGCATCGCGATCAGCCAGAAGCGGACCACGATCGTGGTCTCCGCCCACCCCTTCAGCTCGAAGTGGTGCTGCAGCGGAGCCATCCTGAACACCCGTTTGCCGGTCATCTTGAAGAAGCCGACCTGGATGATCACCGACAGCGTGATGATCACGCACAGGCCGGCGAGGATGATGAGCAGCAGCTGGGTGCGGGTGGCGATGGCCAGGCCGGCCAGCACGCCGCCCAGGGCCAGCGAGCCGGTGTCGCCCATGAAGATCCGGGCCGGCGGGGCGTTCCACCACAGGAAGCCGATGAGCGCCCCCAGCACCGCCGCGGCGACCACGGCCAGGTCGAGCGGGTCGCGCACCCAGTAGCAGTTGGGGCCGAGCTGGTCGATGCAGTTGTTGCGCAGCTGCCAGTTGCCGATCAGCACGTACGCGGCGAGCACCACGCCGGTGGCGCCGCTGGCCAGGCCGTCGAGGCCGTCGGTGAGGTTCACCGCGTTCGAGAAGCCGACGATCATGATGAGCACCCAGATGGTGAAGCCCACGATGCCGATCGACGGCCCGATGTCGCGAAGGAACGACACGCGGGTCTCGGCGGGGGTGATGCCGTAGACGTTCGGCTGCTGCGTGACCAGCACGGCGAAGACCGCGCCGACGATGAGCTGCCCGAGCGCCTTGGCGCCGCTGCGCAGGCCGAGGCTGCGCTGCTTGTAGATCTTGATGAAGTCGTCGAGGAAGCCGACCGCGCCCAGGCCCGTCATGAGGAACAGCACGAGCATGCCCGACACGGTGGGGGCCGCGAAGGTGGCCAGGTGCGAGGCGCCGTAGGCGAAGAGCGCGGCCAGCACGATGACCGTGCCGCCCATCGTGGGCGTGCCGCGCTTGCCCTGGTGCCCCGACGGGCCCTCCTCGCGGATCTCCTGGCCGTAGCCGCGCCGCGAGAACAGCCGGATCGCCAGCGGGGTGCCCAGCATGGAGAGGACCAGGCCCACTGCGCCGGCGATGATGATGTTGGTCACTGGGGGGCACCCCCGAGCAGCAGCTCGGCCGTACGCTCCAGGCCCATGGCCCGGGGCCCCTTCACCAGCACCGCGTCGCCCGGCCGCAGCCAGCCGGCGAGCAGGGCCGCCGCCGCCTCGGCGTCGGGGACGTGCACGACGGGCATGACCTGCGGGGGGTGCCCGGGAGGCGCGCCCCGCTGCGCGGCGGCCGCGGCGGCGGCCTGGGCGCCCTCCAGCACGGGCTCCGCGCCCGGGCCGGCCACGACCAGGCCCGCGAGGCCCGAGCCGCCCGCCAGGCGGCCCAGCTCCCTGTTGAGGGTGTCGCTCTCGTCGCCCAGCTCGCGCAGCGCGGCGATGACGGCGAAGCACCGCCGCCCCCTGCCGAGCGCGCCGAACATCTCGAACGCGGCCCGCATGGAGTCGGGGTTGGCGTTGTAGGCGTCGTTGACGACGGTGACGCCGTCGGGCCTGTCGCTGACCTCCATCCGCCAGCGGCTGCGCGGCGTGGCCTGCGACAGCTCCTCGGCGATGGTGGCCACGGGCAGGCCCAGCTCGTACGCGGCGGCGGCCGCGGCCAGCGCGTTCTCGACGGCGTGGCCGCCGTACAGCTGGAGCTGGACGGGCGCCGAGCCGGACGGGACGACCAGCGTGAAGGAGGCGCGCCCGCGCCCGTCGACGGTGACGTCCTCGGCGCGGATCGCGGCGTCCTCGCCCCTGCCGAAGAAGGTGACGCGGGCGTCGGTGCGCGCCGCCATCTCGCGTACGTACGGGTCGTCGGCGTTGAGCACGGCCACACCGGTGCGCGGCAGCGCCTCGACCAGTTCGCCCTTGGCCTTGGCGATGGCCTCCTTGCCGCCGAACACGCCGAGGTGGGCGGTGCCGACGTTGAGCACCACGCCGATGCGCGGCGGGGCGATGCGGGTGAGCTCGGCGATGTGGCCGGCGTTGCGCGCGGCCAGCTCCAGCACCATGTAGCGGGTGCCGGCGTCGGCGCGCAGCACGGTGAGCGGGTGGCCCAGTTCGTTGTTGAAGCTGCCGACGGGCGCGATGGTGGGACCGATGCGGCCGGTCAGCCTGGCCAGGAGGTCCTTGGTGGTGGTCTTGCCGGCCGAGCCGGTGACGCCGATGACGGTGGTGTCGGGCAGCGCGGCCGCCTGCGCGGTGGCCAGCGCGGCCAGCGCCGCCGCGGCGTCGGGCACGATCACGGCAGGCGCCTCGACGGGCCTGGTGGCCAGCACCGCGACCGCGCCCGCGCGGACCGCCTGGGCCGCGTAGTCGTGACCGTCGACCCGCGCGCCACTGAAGGCGACGAACAGGGATCCCGGTTCCACGGCCCGCGAATCGATCACGACTGGCCCGCGCACGACCGCGCGGGGGTCGGCCATGCCCGACAGGGCGCCCGAGGTTATCTCGGCGATCCTGGCCAAGGGCAACGGGATCATGCGTGCTTCCTGCTTTCCTTGCGTGCGTTGATCGCTTCGGCGACCACCTCGCGGTCGTCGAAGGGTATGACCTCGCCTGCGACGTACTGGCCCTGCTCGTGGCCCTTTCCGGCCACGACGATCACGTCGCCGCGCTCGGCCCTGTCGACCGCCAGGCCGATCGCGGCCGCGCGGTCGGGCTCAATGATCACATGAGCGCGGTCGTGCTGCGGAACGCGGAGCGCTCCTTCCATCATCGCGGCCAGGATGGCGAGGGGATCCTCCGTACGGGGGTTGTCGCTCGTGAAAATGGCCACATCGGCCAGCCGGGCCGCCGCCTCGCCCATGAGCGGGCGCTTGCCCTTGTCGCGGTCGCCGCCGCAGCCGAGCACGACGGTCAGGCGGCGTTCCGTGACGGCGCGCAGCGAGTTCAGCACCGACTCGACGGCGCCCGGTTTGTGCGAGTAGTCGACGACGGCCTGGAACTCCTCCTCGGCGGCGGTGACGCGCTGCATGCGGCCGGGGACCCCGGTCAGCGAGCCGACGCCGTGGACGGCCGTCTGCAGCGGCACCCCGGCCTCGACCAGGGCGACGACGGCGCCGAGCGCGTTGGCGACGTTGAACGGGCCGGGCAGCGCGACGCGCGCGTCGGCCTCGACGCCACCAGGGCCCACGACGCGGAAGGCGCTGCCGTCGGCGCCCAGCCGCACGTCCAGCGCCCGCCACTCCGCCTCGGGGTCGCCGAGGGCGGAGAACGTCGTCATCGGCACCTTGGCCACGCCGAGCAGCTCGCGCCCGTGGCGGTCGTCGAGGTTGGTGACGCCGGCGCGGCTCAGCTCGGGCTGGAACAGCTTCGCCTTCGTCAGGAAGTACTCCTCGAAGTCCTTGTGGAAGTCGAGGTGGTCCTGCGACAGGTTGGTGAACAGCGCGACGTCGTAGTAGACGCCCTCGACGCGGCCGAGTGCCAGCGCGTGGCTGGAGACCTCCATGACGGCCGCCGTGACCCCCTGCTCGCGCATGAGGGCGAACAGGCCGTGCAGCTCCGACGCCTCGGGCGTGGTGAGCGTGGGCTGGAAGCGCAGCTCGCCCGCGCGGATCTCCACGCCGCCGACGAGCCCCGCGGTGTGGCCGGCCGCCCGCAGGCCCGCCTCCACCATGAACGTGCTCGTGGACTTGCCGCTGGTGCCCGTGATGCCGATCACCTGGATGTCGTGGGCGGGCTGCCCGTACACCCAGGAGGAGATCTGGCCCAGCAGGGCCCGCGGGTCGGGCACGATCAGCACCGGCAGCCCGGTGGCCACGGCGGCGTCGCGGCCCGCGCGGTCGGTGAGCACGGCGACGGCGCCGCCGGCCATCGCCTGCGCGGCGTACTCGGCGCCGTGGGCGTGGTTGCCGGGCAGGGCCACGTACAGGTCTCCGCGCCTGACGGCGCGCGAGTCGATGGTGACGCCGGTCAGGGCGGCGTGGGGCGACCGCGACGTGCCGGAATCGGCGTCGAGCATGGTCGCCAGCCCGGTGAGCGGGCGGGGCTGACTGGTCGTGGGACGCATAGACGACGGGGGACGCACGGGCGAGAGCGTACCTTCCCTGGTCACTGTCCCGCGCGCGTCCGCACCGGCGGCGCGGCGGAGCCTGTGGGAGGAATCTTCTTGCTCTTGATGGCGAACGTCATCACATCCTTGAAGACCGGGGCCGCGATCTGGCCGCCGTAATGGCCGTTCTTGGGGTTCTGCAGCACCGACAGCACCACCAGGCGCGGAGCGTCGGCAGGGGCGAACCCGACGAAGGACGCAGTGTAGCCCTCATAACGGCCGAGTTGGGCATCGTAGCGGTTGGCGGTGCCCGTCTTGCCCGCGACGCGGTAGCCCGGGATGGCGGCCAGCTCGCCGGTGCCCTCGGCGCTCACCGCGCTCTCCAGCATCGTCGCGATCTCCTTGGCGGTCGTCTCGCTCACCACCCTGGTCTGCTTGCCCGGGGGCGACGGGACGAACCTGCCGCCGTCGTCGGTGGTGCCCGCGACGATCTGCGGGTCGATCTTGACGCCGCCGTTGGCGATGGTCTGGTACACGCTGGCCATCTGCAGCGCGGTGACCGAGACGCCCTGCCCGTAGGCGACGGTGCAGTTCTGGCTGCCCGACCAGGTCTTGTAGTCGGGCAGCAGCCCGGCCTCCGCGCCGGGGACGCCGCCGCCCGGCGAGGTGCCGAACCCGAAGGACCTGAGCATCTGGTACAGCCGCTCCCTGCCGATCTTCCTGGCGGCCATGATGGTGGCGACGTTGCTCGACTGCGCCATGGCCTGGCGGAAGGTCATCGACTCGGTCTTGTGGGGGTGCGCGTCGCGCAGCACCCGGTCGGCGCACCTGATGTTGTCGGGCACGCGGAAGACGGTGTCGGGCGTGACGGTCCTGGCCTCCAGCGCCGCGGCCGCGGTGATGACCTTGTTGGTGCTGCCCGGCTCGAACACCTCGGAGGCGGCCTTGTTGACGTACAGCGAGTCCGGCGCCGTACGCCAGGTGGTCAGGTCCAGCTCGGGCGCGTTGGCCATGGCGATGATCTGCGCGGTCTGAACGTCCATGACGATGACGGTGCCGCTGGCCGCGCCCGACTTGCGCACCTCGTCGGCGATCGCCTTCTGGGCGGCCCACTGGATGTCGCGGTCGATCGTCAGCCGCACGTCGCGCCCGTTGACCGGGGGCGTGCGCTGGCTGCTCGTCATCGGGATGCGCTGGCCGTCGCGGCCCGTCTCCACCCGTTGCTTGCCGTCGCGGCCGGCCAGCAGGGTGTTCTTGGTCTGCTCCATGCCGCCGAGGCCGTCGCCGTCGTCGCCGACGAAGCCGATCAGGCTGCCCGCGAGGTCGCCCGCCGGGTAGAGCCTGCGGTAGGTCTTCTTCGCGTAGAGCGCGGGCACGCGGGCCTGCAGCAGGCGCGCGGCCACGACGGGGTCGACGTCCCTGGCGAGGAGCTGGTAGCGGGTGTCGACCCTGGCCAGCTTGGCGGCGATCTCCTGCTGGGGCTTGCCGAGCTGCTGGGCGAGGATGGCCGCGATCTTGTCGCGGACCTTCAGCGGCACCTTGCTGGGGTCGATCGAGATCTCGCGCGCCTCGACGGTGACGGCCAGCGCGTGGCCGTTGACGTCGGTGATCGAGCCGCGCTTGGCGGGGATCTCCTCGGTGTGGGTGCGCTGGTCGACCGCCGCCGCCTCGTACACCTTGGACTCGATGCCCTGCATCTGGATGAGGCGTCCCGCGAAGATCGACAGGATGAAGGTCATGCCGATGAGGCCGATGTTGATGCGCCTGCGGGGGTTGCCCAGGCGCAGCACGAGCGGCGGCCTGGGCGGGCGCGGCGGGGTGGGCGGGCGGCGCGGCCCCCTCGGCGGCGGCCCGTCGCCCTGGGAGCGGCCGGCGGGCCGCTCACGCTCGCCGGCACGCCGGTGCTCACGCTCGCCGCCGTCGCGGCGGTGCTCACGATCGCCGGCGCGGGGGTGCTCACGATCGCCGTCGCGGGGGTGGCCGGGCGCGGGGGCGCGGCGGCCCTCAGGGGCCTGCCTGCCCTCGCGGGCGGGCGCCTGGCCGGCGCGCGACCCCTCGGCCCGCGCGCCGGAACGGTCTCTACCGCCCCTGGACGCCCCGTCGGCCCCGCCCGGCCTGGAGCCGCCCTCGGCCCTGCCGCGGGCGGCGTCGCGGCGCGGGCGCGGGGCGTCGAGGTCGGGCATGCTGAAGTCGGCCCTGCCGGAGCCCTCGCGAGGGCGGGCGCGGTCGCCCGGCTCCTGGCGGGGGCGGGCCCGGCCGGAACCGGCACCCGGACGCGCGCCGTCGGCGGAGCCGGACCGGGCACGCTCGCCCGAGCCGGGTCGCGCGCGGTCACGCTCGCCGGAACCCGGGCGTGCTCGGTCGCGCTCGCCGGAGCCGGGGCGCGGGCGGTCGCGGTCGGAGTCGTCGCCCCGGCCACGCGGGCGGCCGGAGCCGTCGCCGCCCCTCGACGCGGCGGGGCGGTCGGCCCCCCTCGACGCGGCGGGGCGGTCGGCCCCCCTGGGCCGGTCGGAGCGGCCGGCGCCCCTCGGAGCATCAGCACGGCCGGCGCCCCCCGGTCCGTCGGCGCGGTCGCCGCCCCGGGAACGGGACGACGGGTCCTGGGGCGGGCGGGGGCGCTCGGAGTCGTCGTGGCCGAACGGCAGGTCGAGGGGATCGGGCCGCTTGCGCGGCGGGCGCGGCGCGTCGTCGGGTGACGCCGGGCGGCCCGCCCCCTCGGAGCGGGCCGAACCGCGCCCCGCCCGTCCCGGGCCGCCCGGCGTACGACGAGCGGCGCCTGGCCCTCCCTGAGAGCCGGCGCCGCCAGCGCCGCGGCCGGGTCGCTGCCCCCTGCCGCTGGAGTCTCTCACCGGCCCTGGTCCACCTGGCCGGTGCCGTCCCAGACGTTCACGGAGTCCCAGTCGGGGTGCTGGCCCTGGGCCTCCGCCCGCTCGGCGAGCTTGTCGGGCTGGGTGTCCATCTCGTACTTCCGCGACAGGTCCTCGTTGCCCTGGCGGGCGACCGCGATCTCCTCGTGCAGCTTGGCCTCGGTGATGGCGTCCTGGGCGAGCATGGTGTTGAGCAGCAGCAGGCTCACCAGGCCGCCGCAGAGCAGCCCCACGACGAGCAGCACGAACGGCGCCCGCTGCCGCCGCGCGGGGCGGCGGGCGGGACGCGCGGCGCGCGTGCGGGCGGCGGGCGCCGGGCGCGCGCTCTCCGCGAGCGGCCGCCTGCCGGCGGGCTCGGTACGCGGACGCGGCTTGGACTGGTGCGACACCCCGGGCCGGCGCTGGCCCGTCTTGGGCACGGCGCGGCGGGCGGGCGCCTCACGCACGATGTCCTGCTCAGTCGTGGTCAACACGGATCCTCTCTGCCGCCCGTAGCCGGGCCGAAGCCGCCCGCGGGTTGCGGGCGAGCTCTTCTTCGCTCGGGAGCTCGGCTCCCCTCGTCAGGAGGCGGAACCTGGGCTGGTGAGCCTCCAGGGGCACGGGCAGCCCGGGGGGGCTGGTGTCCTTGGTTCGCGCCGCGAGGACCTGCTTGGTGAGCCGGTCCTCGAGTGAGTGGTAGGAGAGCACGACGACTCGCCCACCGAGCGCCAGCGCGTCGAGCGCCGCGGGCAGCGCCGCCTCCAGGGCGGACAGCTCCGCGTTCACCTCGATGCGCAGCGCCTGGAAAGTCCTCTTGGCCGGGTTGCCCCCGGTGCGCCGGGTCGCGGCGGGGATGGCCTCGCGGACGAGCTCGGCCAGCCGCTTGGTCGACGTGATGGGCTCCTTGGCCCGTTCCTTCACGATGAGCGCCGCGACGCGCGAGGCGAACCGCTCCTCGCCGTAGTCGCGCAGGATGCGCGCCAGCTCGGCCGCGGAGTACGTGTTGACCACGGTCTCGGCCGTCAGCTCCTGGCTGGTGTCCATGCGCATGTCGAGCGGCGCGTCGTAGGAGTAGGCGAAGCCGCGCTCGGCCTCGTCGAGCTGCGGGGAGGAGACCCCGAGGTCGAACAGCGCCCCGTGGACGGTGGTGCGCCCGGTGCGGGCGAGCACGTCGGCGAGGTCGCCGGACGAGGCGTGGACCAGCGTGACGCGGTCGGCGTACGGGGCGAGCCTGCGCGTGGAGAAGTCGATGGCGAAGGGGTCGCGGTCGATGCCGATCAGGTGGAGCGCCGGATGGGCCGCGAGCAGCGCCTCGGAATGGCCGCCGAGGCCGAGGTTGGCGTCGACGACCACCGCCTCCGGGCCGGCCAGCGCCGGCCCCAGCAGCTCCAGTACGCGGTCGAGCATCACCGGAACGTGACCGCCCGTGCCGACGTTGTCGTCCATCTCCAAGCCCCCTCTTCGCGTCCTTGCTCGCGGATGACGCGGTGTGATCGATCGCCGGTCTTCCTGGATGTCCCGCCCCCGGCGCCGTCCGGCCAGGTCCCCATCCGCACCCTCTTCGTGGACGCCCGCCATCTGACACCGGGGAAGGTGCATCAGATACCGGGCAGTGGTTGCGGGTGGAGACCTCGCCGAACGACATCACCGGCGCATCGACCGTGATTACTACAGGATCCCTGGCAGCACCTCCTCCGAGAGCTCGGCGAACGCCTGCTCCTGCGCGTTGAGGTAGGTGTCCCAGGCCTGCGCGTCCCAGATCTCCAGCCGGGTGTTGGCCCCGATGACCACGCAGTCACGTTCCAGCCCCGCGTACTGACGAAGGCTCTGCGGGATCGTGATGCGCCCCTGCTTGTCGGGTTTCTCGTCGGACGCGCTCGCGAAGAAGACGCGGCTGTAGTCGCGCACCGCCTTGGCGGTGACCGGGGCGGTGCTGAGAGCCTCGGTAATGCGCTGGAACTCCTCCACGGGAAAGACGTAGAGGCATCGCTCCTGGCCTTTGGTGATCACAAGACCCTCCGCCAGCTCCTCACGGTACTTAGCCGGCAGGAACAGCCGTCCCTTGTCGTCCAGACGCGGTTGATGGGTGCCGAGGAACATCGGCTCCACCTCCCGTGCCTCGTGAAGCGCTCGGCGCTGGTGCACCGGGCTCTCCACTGCGCACCACCATACTCCACTTCTCCCCACCGTCAACTGATTCGAACCCTCTTCATCGGCAGTTTCCGTTGCGTTCCCGCAGGTCAGAGCGGTGGAGCGGGGTGGGGGGCGCCAGGGGGGCCGGCAACCCTCATGGGCGTGTCGAGGGTTTGAAAGGCCGCCGAAATAGGGGCCGCGGAGCCTTGCGAAGGCCCGGGTGGAGGAAAGTGGTGCGGCTCTCGGCACGGAGTGTCACGGGATTCGTACGCGACAAGTACCGGAACATCACCCAGGTTGCCTGGAATATCCACAAAAGTCGCCCGAGAACCCACAGCATCGTAGGGTCGTACAGACAATGGAAAAGGAAAGCATGGCTCCCGCAATGGCACCGTACGGGGCAGCGGTCGCACTTCTCCTGGAGGCCCGGTGGCAGTAACCCATGATGTCCCTCCCCAGCTCGACGAGCTGGTCGCCGCAGCCCACCGGATCCGGGAGGCCATCGAGTCGGTGATCGAGGGCAAGAGCGACGTCATCCGCCTCACGCTGACCGTCCTGCTCGCCGAGGGACACCTGCTCATCGAGGACGTCCCGGGCGTCGGCAAGACCATGCTGGCCAAGGCCCTGGCGCGCTCCATCGACTGCCCGGTGCGCCGCGTGCAGTTCACGCCCGACCTGCTCCCCAGCGACATCACCGGCGTGAGCGCCTACAACCAGCAGACCCGGGAGTTCGAGTTCAAACCCGGCCCCGTGTTCGCCAACATCGTCGTCGGCGACGAGATCAACCGCGCCTCCCCCAAGACCCAGTCGGCCCTGCTGGAGTGCATGGAGGAGCGGCAGGTCACCGTCGACGGCGTGACGTACGAGCTCGACGCGCCCTTCATGGTCATCGCCACGCAGAACCCCATCGAGATGGAGGGCACCTACCCCCTTCCCGAGGCGCAGCGCGACCGCTTCACCGCCCGGGTCGCCATGGGCTACCCCGAGCCCACCGCCGAGCTGGAGATGCTCGACGTGCACGGCGGCGCCTCGCCGCTGGACAAGCTCAAGCCCGTCGCCACCACCTCCGAGGTGCGCGCGCTCATCGAGGCGGTGCGCGGCGTGTACGTCTCCCAGGCGGTCAAGAAGTACGCCATCGACCTCGCCGTGGCCACCCGCCACTCCCCCGACCTGCGCCTGGGCGCCTCCCCCAGGTCCACGCTGCAGCTCGTGCGCGCGGCCAGGGCGCACGCCGCGCTCGCGGGACGCGACTACGTCATCCCCGACGACCTGCAGGACCTCGCCGTCCCCGTGCTCGCGCACCGCCTGCTGCCCAGCGTCGAGGCGCAGGGGCAGCGCCGCCTGCCCGAGCAGGTCGTGACCGACCTCGTCAGGCGCGTGCCGGTGCCGGAGACGCGAGCGTCGTGAGAGCCGGGCTGCGGGCGCTGACCTCCCGAGGGCGGTCGTTCCTGGCCTCGGGGCTCGCCGCGCTGCTGATGGCGCTGCTGCTCGGGGAGAACGACCTGTTCAGGATCGGCGTGCTGGTGACCGCGCTGCCGCTGCTCGCCGCGCTCGTGGTGGCGCGCACGAGGTACCGGCTCAGCTGCGCCAGGCGGCTGGACCCGCCGAGGAGCGAGGTCGGCGGCGAGGCGACGGTGACGCTGCGGCTGGAGAACGTCACCCGGCTGCCCACCGGGCTGCTGCTCATCGAGGACACCGTGCCGTACGCGCTGGGCGCGCGGCCCAGGTTCGTCATGGACCGGGTGGAGCCGCGGGGCGTACGCGAGATCGACTACCGGGTCCGCTCGGACATGCGTGGCCGCTACACCATCGGCCCCCTGTCGGTGCGCATCGCCGACCCGTTCGGGCTGGTGGAGCTGACCAGGTCGTTCACGATCAGCGACACGCTCGTGGTGACGCCGCAGGTGGTGGCGTTACCGCACGTACGGCTGTCGGGCGAGTGGAGCGGCGGCGGCGAGAGCCGCAGCAGGAGCGTGGCCGCGGCCGGCGACGACGACGTCGCCCCCCGCGAGTACCGGCAGGGCGACGACCTGCGCCGCGTCCACTGGCGCTCCACCGCGCGCCACGGCGAGCTGATGGTGCGCCGCGAGGAGCAGCAGTGGCAGAGCCGCGGCGCGCTGCTGCTCGACACGCGCAGGCACGCCCACCGCGGCGAGGGCCCTCGCTCGTCCTTCGAGGTGGCGGTCTCCGCCGCGGCCTCGATCGGCGTGCACCTCGCGCACGAGGGGCTCGGCCTGCGGCTGGTCACCGACCAGGGGCCCGAGCACCTGACGGACTCCGGGCTGAGCTGGTCGCTGCTCGACACGCTGGCCACCGTGCGCCACAGCTCCGCCCGTTCGCTGGAGCTCGGCGTCGCGGCGCTGCGCCAGGGCGGCGGAGACGGGCTCATCGTCGCCGTGCTCGGCGAGCTCGACCCCGAGGAGGCCAGGGACCTGGCCAGGCTGCGGCACAGCGGCATCACCGCGGTCGCCGTCCTGCTCGACGTGAGCACGTGGAACGGCGACGAGCGGGCCGCCGAGACGCACCGGGCCGTGCAGACCGTGCTCAGCGGGTACGGCTGGCGGGTCCTGCCGCTGCCCGCGGGCGTCCCCATCGCCTCGGTGTGGCCCGACGCCGCGGGCCGCACCAGGTACGCGATCAATCCCGCGGGAGGCGCGGCATGAGGTTGTCCGTCTCGTCGGCGGTCGCCGTGTTCGCCGCCGCGATACTGCTCTATCCGCTCTTCAGCGGCGGAGCCTGGTTCTGGACGTCGCTCGGCGCGGTGCTCGCCGTGCTCCTGGCCGGGCTGCTCGGCTCGCGGCTGTCGGTGCCCGCCTGGGCCGTGCCGCTCGCCGGGCTGGCCGCGCTGTGGATCTTCCTGACCGCGGTGTTCGCCTCCGGCGAGGCGTGGGCCGCGGTCGTCCCGACCAAGGGGTCGGTCCTGGAACTGGCCAGGCTGCTCGCCACCGGCTGGACCGACATCCAGCGCTTCGCCGCGCCCGTCCCGGCCAACGACGGCATCACCCTGCTGACCGCGGGCGGCGTGGGGCTCATCGCGATCGCCGTGGACCTGCTCGCCGCCCGGCTGCGCCGGGCCGCGCTCGCCGGGCTGCCGCTGCTCGCCCTCGCCACCGTCCCCGCCACGATCCTGCCCGACCCGATCAGCTGGCCGGCGTTCATCATCGCCGCGCTCGGCTTCACCAACCTGCTGATCGCCGACGGCCGCGAGCGCGTCGGCCACTGGGGCAGGGCCGTGCTGGTACGCCGCACCAGGGCCGCCGCGGGACCCTCCGCGGGAGCCGCCGCCCCGTCCTCCGGCGACGGACCCCGCGAGCGGGCCGACACCGGCGGGCTGCGGCTCTCCGGCAAGCGCATCGGCTTCGCCGCGATCGCCCTGGCCGTGCTGCTGCCCGCCGCGCTGCCCGCGATGGAGCCGGTGTCGTTCTTCACGTTCGGCGTGGGGGGCAGGGGCAACGGCAAGGGCAACACGATCAGCATCGCCGACCCGATCGCCAACCTGCGGGGCCAGCTCGACCTGCCCGAGCGGCGCACCGTCCTGACGTACACCAGCAGCGACGACAGACCGCGGTACCTGCGGATGTACGCGCTCGACAAGTTCGACGGGCAGCAGTTCGGCATGACCCAGCCGAAGGGCGCGCCGGAGAACAGGACGGACAACGGCCCGCTGCCCCCGCCGCCCGGGCTCGGCTCCGCCGCCAAGGTCTCCAACGTCGTCACGAACATCCACATCAGCGATGAGATCGCCGAGCTGTCGTTCCTGCCGCTGCCGTACCCGCCCAGGCAGATCAGGGTGGACGGCGACTGGCGGGCCGACGTCGACACGCTGATGGTCTTCTCCACCCAGGACGAGGCCGCCGGGCTGGAGTACGAGGTCGCCACCAGCGAGCCGCAGCCCATCTCCGAGCAGCTCGAGAACCTGCCCGAGGCCAGGGAGGCGGTGGACCCGCGGTACCTGAGGCTGCCGGACAACCTGCCGCCCGAGATCGCGCGGCTGGCCGGCTCCATCACGGCCGACGCCAGGTCCCCGTACGAGGCGGCGGTGAAGATCCAGCAGTTCTTCACCAAGGACGGGCACTTCACCTACGACCTGCGGACGCAGGGCCACGGCAACTCCGCGCTGAAGGACTTCCTGCTGCACAGCCGGGTGGGCTTCTGCGAGCAGTTCGCCACGTCGATGGCGGTGCTGGCGCGGCTGGCCGGCATCCCGTCGCGGGTGGCCATCGGCTACACGGGCGGCACCAAGCTGGGCGAGAGCTGGACCGTCAGCACCGGCGACTCCCACTCCTGGCCCGAGCTGTACTTCGACGGCGTGGGCTGGCTGCCGTTCGAGCCCACCCCGGCCGGGTCGCTCGGCCAGGGCAGCGCCCGCGTGCCGGAGTACACCCAGCCGCGGCCCCGCAGCACCTCCAGCGAGGCGTCCACGCCGACGCCCGGCGCGACCGGCTCCGAGGACGACGGCGCGCTCGGCCCGCAGAACCGCCGCAACCCCCGCGAACTCGACCGCGAGGGCCTGGTCGCCACCGGCGGACTGCCGCCGGACGACTCCATGCCGCTCGCCGCCAAGATCGGCATCGGGGTGGCGGCGCTGCTGCTCTTCCTGCTCATCCCCGCGGGGATCCGGCTGGTCACGAGGAGCCGGCGGGTGCGCACGCTCGGCTGGAAGGTGGCGGAGCCGTCCGACGAGCTGACCGCCAGGGTGGCGGTGACCGCCGGGCACCCGTCGGTCGCGGCGGCCTGGGCCGAGCTGGACGACGTGCTGCTCGACCACGGCATGGCCCGCGGGCCCAGTGAGACGCCCAGGGCGCTGGCCCGGCGGCTGGCCCGGGAGTACGCGTTCGACGCCGACGCGTCGGCCGCGATCACGTCCATCGCCTCGGCGGTGGAGCGGGTGCTGTTCGCGCGGGACCCCGGACGGATCGGGCCGATGAAGCAGGATCTGCGGACCGTGCGCAGGGCGCTGGCGGCGACGGTGCCGCGCGGGCGGCGGGTGCGCGCGGTGCTGCTGCCGCCGTCCACGCTGCGGCGGCTGCGGCTCATGGGCGAGCGCCTGCTCGACGGCTTCGACCTGCTGGAGACCATCCGGCTGCGCCGGGCCGCCCAGAAGGGAGCCTGAGCGCGCAGGCACCGCCGGCCTGGCTGAGCGGCGGCCTCCGCCGGCGGCCGGGAACGGCAGGGAACGGCAGGGAACGACAGGGAACGACACGGCCCGGCGTACGCACCTCGTGCGAACGCCGGGCCGCTCCATGCCGCGCCCCGCTCCCGCAGGAGGCGGGATCCCCCGGCCGGGCCGGTCCATGCCGGGCCGCGTTCCCGGGGGACGGCGGGATCCCTGCCGGGCTGGTCCATGGCCCCGTTCCCGCGGAACGGCGCGACTCCCGGGCGGGCCGGTCCGGGGGCAGGGCGGGCGGGTGACTTCGGAAAACGCCGGAGCGTGCGATCGCCCCTGCTCGGGGTGGCCGCACGCTCCTCGTGTCGCCGGCCTGGCGGTCAGGCCGGGGCGCCGGGTCTCGGGCGCCCGATGGCCGGCCGCCGGGCCGCCGGGTCAGGCCGTTGTCGTCGGACAGGGATCAGCGTTCGTCGTGGCGACGGCGCCAGCGCTCCTCCATGCGCTCCATGAAGGTGCCCTTGGTACGGCGGGCCGCTCGGCCACGGGCCGGCGAGCCGGAGGCCGGGGCGTCACCGAACCCGTTCATGCGTTTCCAACTGGACAGGCCCCACAGACACGCGGCGAGCATGACCACGAAACCGCCGACGCCGAGCGGGATCATGCTGATGACCACGCCCACCATCATCAGGACGACGCCGAGGGCAAAGCCGATGGAGGCCTTGACGAGGCGACGCTTGTAATGGCTGCGTGGATCACTGATCCTGACGGTGTTGGCCCACTTCGGGTCCTCGGCGTAGAGGGCCTGCTCGATCTGGTCGAGCAAGCGCTGCTCGTGCTCAGAGAGCGGCACGGCGCCTCCCAAGGACAGCCCCAGGACGGGGAAGACGGCAACGGACGACACGGGGTGTCCGAACCTCGCGGTCGGTTATCCCCAGAATACGAGGCTGTAGACGTAGGCGAAAGCAAACGTCCAACGCAGACCAAACCGGAGGTGACGCCATGCCTCCATTTTGGCTCATCTCACGCCCCTCCCGATAAATCGTGACATTGACGTCCCCCTCAGATCCGGACATCGCCGTCATGTCTCTATTTCATCAAACTTGCCGCGTACCAGCGACGCCGGGAGCACCGCATCGGGTCCGAACCTCCGGATCGCCCTGTCCATCGCCTGCTCCGCCTCGCGCCACCCGGTCTCCCTCTCGCCCAGTGTGAGTTGCCGCACCGCCTCCCCCGCGGGCCTCAGATTCTCCATGCGCACCCCCACCAGCCGCAGCCGCACGCGGTCGAGGCCCGCGGACGCGAACAGGTCGCAGGCGGTGGCGTAGATGACCTGCGCGACGTCGGTGGGCTCCCGCAGGGTGCGCGAGCGGGTGATCGTGGAGAAGTCGGCCCGGCGCAGCTTCACACTCACCGTCCTGCCCACGTGACCGCCCTTGCGCATCCTGGCCGCCACCCGCTCCGACAGGCGCAGCAGCTCCCGTCTGATCACCTCGGGGTCGTCGACGTCGGCCGCGAAGGTCTCCTCGTTCCCGATGCTCTTGTCGGGGACGTGCGGGCTCACGGACCGCTCGTCGCGGCCCCAGGCCAGCGCGGCCAGGTGGCCGCCCGCCGCGGGCCCCAGCTCGCGCTGGAGCGTGGCGACCGGCACCCTGGCCAGATCGCCCACGGTGCGGATGCCGAGCCGCACCAGTGCCTGCTCGGTGCGCTCCCCGACCCCCCACAGCGCCGAGACGGGCAGCGGGTGGAGGAAGGACACCACTTCATCAGCGGGCACCACCAGCAACCCGTCGGGCTTGCACTGCTTGGACGCCAGCTTTGCCACGAATTTGCTGCTCGCCACCCCCACCGAGCAGGTGATGCCGTAACGGTCGAGGACCTGCTCCCTGATCAGCGTGGCGACGGCCGTGGGCGGCCCCAGCCTGCGCCGCGCGCCGCCCACGTCGAGGAACGCCTCGTCGGACGCGATCGGCTCCACCAGCGGGGTGATCGCGTGGAAGATCTCCATCACGCCACGCGAGACCTCGGAGTACTTGCCGTGGCTGGGCGGGATCACGGTGGCCTGCGGGCAGAGCCTGCGCGCCCGGCTCATCGGCATCGCCGAGTGCACGCCGTGCGCCCGCGCCTCGTACGTGGCGCTCAGCACGACGCCGCGCCCCGCGGGCGAGCCCACGATCACCGGACGGCCGCGCAGCTCAGGCCGGTCGAGCAGCTCGACGCTGGCGAAGAAGGCGTCCATGTCGACGTGGAGGATCGGGCAGCCGCTGTCATCGACCCCGGTCCGCGGAGCGGGGCCGATGCCGGTGATCTGCTTGCGGGACACGCGGCCGATTCTATCCGAACAGTCGTTCTATATCGAGGTGCGGTGGCCGAGAACGTGCAGCTGGGTGGCGATGTCGCGCAGCACCGGGTGAGTGGCGGCGGCCTGTTCGAGCGCCACCAGCGCGTCGGCCGCGCCGGGCTCGCCGTCGACCAGGCGGCTCGGCACGAGGTCGGAGAACACGCGCACGCCGTGGATCGCGCCCACGGTCAGGCCGGTCACGGTGAGCAGCTCGGCCAGCGTCTCGGCGGTGTAGCGGCGCGGGGTGGGGTCGCGGTCGCCCCAGGTGCCCACCGGGTCGGTCAGCACGGCCCGCGCGTCGTCGAACTGCCCGGCCAGCGCCCGGTGGATCGCGGCGGCCACCGGGTTGGCGGCCAGGACGCTCACCGCGCCGCCCTCGCGCAGCAGGCCCGCGACCGCCGTCAGGGCGCTGATGGGGTCCTCGACGTACTCCAGGACGCTGTGGCACAGCACCAGGTCGGCGCTGCCCCGGTGGAGCAGGTCGGCCAGGTCGGCGGCGTCGCCCTGCAGGCCCCGCACGCCGACGCCGCGCTCCTTCGCCCGCCGCTCCAGGGCCGCCAGCGAGTCGGGGCTCGGGTCGACCACGGTGACCGCGTGGCCCAGCTCGGCCAGCGGCACGGCGAAACCGCCCGTGCCGCCGCCCGCGTCGACGATGTCGAGCCTGTCGCGCCCCGTGGCCGCGGCCCGCTCGGCCAGGACCCCTCGCAACGCGTCCCAGACGACGGCGGTCCGCACCGCCGGGGTCCTCGTGACGCCTTCAGCACGCAACGTCGGCTCGCCTCCCTCTCCTACGCGGACCCGCCCAGCCTACGCCGTACGGGAGATCCTCCGCGCCCCCGATCCGGCCTCCGTGAGGGCAGGAGGAGCAGCCCCGGACGGACGTACGGCCCGCGGGACGGGGGCGCGTCGCGGCTGGTGACGCGCCGCCGTCCCGGCGGGCCGTGACGAAGAGGACGTGACTGGACGGTACCGCGAACCGGGCGTCCAGGCCGTACCTAAAGGGTGAGGCTTGGCTTGAGTTGCTTGAAACGGGCCAGCAGCCCGTTGACGAACTGGGGGGACTCGTCGGTGGACAGCTCCCCCGCCAGGTGCACCCACTCGCTGATGACCACGCCCTCGGGCACGTCGGGCATCCACAGCAGCTCGTACGTGCCGCCGCGCAGCAGGTTGCGGTCGACCGCGGGCATGCGGTCGAGCGTCCAGCCCTCGGCGTAGGTGGTGATCAGCTCGTCGATGCGAGCCCGGTGACGGGCGACTCCTTCCACGATGGCCGAGGTGTACTCGTTCACCGGGGGCTCCTGCCGTTCCACGCGCTCCCCGAGGATCTTCAGGGGGTCCTCGTCGCGCAGTTCGGCTTCGAAGAGGATGTCGAGCGCCCGCCTGCGTGCTTTGCCGCGTGCCGACACCTCAGGCCCGGCCGAGGTACTCGCCGGTGCGGGTGTCGACCTTGACCTTCTCGCCGGTGGTGATGAAGAGCGGCACCTTGATCTCGGCGCCGGTCTCGAGGGTGGCCGGCTTGGTGCCGCCGGTGGAGCGGTCGCCCTGCAGGCCGGGCTCGGTGTTGGCGATGGTCAGCTCGGCGGCGGCGGGCAGGTCGACGTACAGGGCGGCGCCCTCGTTGAACGCGACGGTCGCGAGCGTGTTCTCGAGCATGTAGTTGGCGGCGTCGCCGACCGTGGACGCGGGCACGTTGACCATGTCGTAGGTCTCGGTGTCCATGAACACGAAGTCGTCGCCGTCGCGGTAGGAGTACTGCATCTCGCGCTTGTCGACGTTGGCCACGTCGACCTTGACCCCGGCGTTGAAGGTCTTGTCGACGACCTTGCCGGAGAGGACGTTCTTGAGCTTGGTGCGCACGAACGCGCCGCCCTTGCCCGGCTTGACGTGCTGGAACTCGACCACGCTCCAGAGGTCACCGCCCTCGAGCTTCAGCACCATGCCGTTCTTGAGGTCGTTGGTCGTCGCCACTCGTTCTTCTCCCGGGTGCGGCCGCTCTAAAGGACGAGCAGCTCCTTGGTCGTCTTCGTGAAAAGTTCCGGCCCGCCCTCGCGTGTCACGAGGGTGTCCTCGATGCGGACACCACCCTGGCCGGGGAGGTAGACCCCAGGCTCGACGGTGATCGGAACTCGATCCTCTAGTCTACCGGTACGAGAGGGGCCGAGGAACGGCTCCTCGTGGATCTCCAGGCCGACGCCGTGTCCGAGGCCGTGCCTGAAGTGCGGGCCGTGCCCGGCCGCCTCGATGACGGAGCGGGCCGCCGCGTCGACCTCCTTGGCCCCGGCGCCCGGGGCCAGGGCGTGCCTGCCCGCCCGCTGGGCCTCGGCGACGAGGTCGTAGATCTCGCGCTGCCACCCGGCGGGAGCGCCCAGGCAGACGGTCCGCGTCATGTCGGCATGGTAGCCGCGGTAGCGGGCGCCGAAGTCCATCGTGACCAGGTCGCCCGCCCGCAGTTCCCTCTCGGTGGGGGCGTGGTGGGGCACCGCGCCGTTCTCCCCGGCGGCGACGATCGAGTCGAAGGCGGGCCTGTCGGCGCCCAGCTCGGCCATCCTGCGCTCCAGCAGGCGGGCGAGGTCGCGTTCCGTGAGGCCGGGCGCGACGCTCCCCAGCACGTCGGCGAACGCCTGGTCGGTGATCTCGCAGGCGGTGCGCAGCAGGGCGAGCTCGTCGTCGTCCTTGACCGCGCGCAGCAGTTCCACGACCGGCGCCAGCGGCACCAGCGGGCCGGCCAGGCCCTCGCCGAGGCGGTTGAACGTGGCCACGGTCATGTGCGCGGCCTCGATACCCGCGCCGGGCTCCGCCAGGCGGCCCGCGACGTCCACCGCCTCGACCGCCTCGACGTCCAGCCCGGCGGTCTTGCCGATGTAGCGGTTGTCGGTGGCGAGCAGCGCCGACCCGTCGGCCCGGACGAGCACGGCGGCGTTCGAGCTGTCCAGGCCGGTCAGGTAGCGGACGTTGACGAGGGAGGTGACGAGGAGGGCGGGAACCTCGCGGGCGGGGAGCAGCTCCGCGAGGCGCGCCCGCCGGGCGGCGTGGTCGACGGTCATCACGCCAATGTACGTGCCCCGCCCGGTCCCGTCCCCGCCCCGGGCGTCAGCCTTCGGGGAGCTGCCAGTCGTCGAGGAAGGCGGCGAGAGGGCCGTGCGTCGGGACGTCGCCGCCGCGCTGACCTTCCCGCAGTTCGGCGTAGACGTCGGCGATCCGGCTCAGGCCCTCGTCGGGGTTGCCCCGCTCGAACTTCCCGGCCGCCTTCCTGACCTTGTCCCGGGCTCTCTCGAGGACCTGCGGGTTCGCGTCGCCCACGTCGAGCTGGAACCGCAGGGCGTTGTCGAACTCCGCCAGCCACTTGCTCCAGCCGCCGGGCGGGATGCTGTCGCCCAGGGTGGCCTTGGGCGGCGGAGGCGTCTCGAACAGGGTCGTCGCGGCGGTGGGCGTGGGCTCCGTCGTCGGGAGGACCTGGATCTCCGTGGAAGGCACGGTGTACTCCTGCGGCGGTGTGGGCTCCTGGGTGGTCGGGACGGCGACCGGGGTGGACGGGTCGTCGTCGCCGCCGCGGGACAGGAGCACCGCGCCGATCGCCACCGCCAGGATGACCGCGACCGCCGCCGCGACCTGGACGACCAGGGCGCGGTTGCCGCGCGGGGCGGCGGGCGCCGGGGGTTCCCGCTCCAGGTCGTCCGCGCCGTAGACGGCGGTGTCGCCGGAGCGCGGCCCCTGGCCTCCCGGGTACGCGGCCGTGTGGCCTGGGCCGCCCCCCGGTCCGTACACGGCGGTGTCGGCGGAGGGGGCGAGCGACATGCCGGTGGAGGGCGCGCCGGGAGGCGTGGCGGAGGGGGGCGGCGCGGGCGCCTGGTGGGCGGCGGTCGGCGGGCCCTGGGGCGGGGCGGCGCCGGGACGCGCGATGGCGGCCAGCGCGCGGCGCACCGCCTCGCCACTGGCGGGGCGGCCGGCGGGGTCCTCGGAGAGCAGGGCGAGCACGAGCCGGTCCAGGTCGGCCGGGACGTCGGGACGGAACCGGCTCGGCGGCGGCGCGGTCCGGCCGCCACCGGCCCGGGGACCGTCGCCCCTGTCCGCGCCGCCCGTCCCGCCGCCGCCGTCGCCGTCGCCGCCGTCGCCGGAGGCACCGCCCGTCCCGGCGTCGCTCTCGGCGGAGGCACCGCCCGTCCCGGCGTCACCGTCGGCGGCGGCCCCCGAAGGCTCTCCGGCGGAAGGGGCCTCCCCTGCGACGCCCGCCTGGGCGGCTCCGCCCGGTTCCTCCCGCGATGGGGCCCCGGGCGCGGGGAAGGGGTGGTGGCCGGTCAGGAGTTCGTAGCAGACGCAGCCGAGGGCGTACAGGTCGGCGGCGGGAGAGGCCGGGCCGCCCGCGGCGCGCTCGGGCGCCAGGTAGGCGGCCTCGCGCGGCGACGGCGCCTGGTCGGCGAGGCCGAAGCCCACCGCCTTGAGCACGCCGCTCCCCGCCGCGCGGAAGCTGTCGGGTCCCACCTGGCCGTGGGTCACCCCGGCGCGGTGCGCGGCGTCGAGCCCCCCGGCCGCCTGCCCGACGAGGTCGCACACCTCGACGACGGGCAGGGGCCCGCGGGCGGCCAGCTCCTCGCCGAGGCTCTGCCCGGTCAGGAACTCCATCACCAGGTACGGCGACCCGTCCTGCTCCCCCACGTCCAGCACCATGGCGACGTTGGGGTGGATCACCCGGGCCACCGCCTGCGCGTGCCGCTGGAGCACCTCACGGGTGGCGGCTCCGGCGTCCAGGATCTTCACGGCCACGACCCAGTCGGCCTGCGTGTCGTAGCCTCGCCACACCTGTCCCATCGGCCCGCTGCCGATGAGCTCGTCCAGCCGATACCGCTCGGCGACCATGGGCGTCGCGTCGGACATATCCCCGCCAATTACAGATCAATGGGTATTTCCGACCACCCTAGGCCCCCACGGCCCCTGCCGCTCCGCGAACAGCCGCCTCGCCCGGCCAAGAGGCCGGACGGGGCGGCTGGACGACGTGGATGGACGACGTGGAAGGACGGCCTGGAAGGACGAGGCGGGCGGGCCCGTCAGGCCGTCGCGGGCTTCGCGACGGCCGCCGGGCGCACGGCGGGGGCGTCGTCGAGCGGCTGCGGCGGAGCGTTGAAGACGGCCTCGTCGAGACGGCCCTCCGAGCGGGCCACCAGCACCGGGACGACGAGCTGCCCGGCGACGTTCGTGGCGGTGCGGATCATGTCGAGGATCGGGTCGATGGCGAGCAGCAGGCCGACGCCCTCCAGCGGCAGCCCCAGCGTGCTCAGCGTGAGCGTCAGCATGACGATCGCGCCGGTCAGGCCCGCGGTCGCGGCCGAGCCGACGACCGAGACGAACGCGATGAGCAGGTAGTCGCCGATCCCGAGGTGCAGCCCGAAGACCTGCGCGACGAAGATCGCGGCCAGCGCCGGGTAGACGGAGGCGCAGCCGTCCATCTTGGTGGTGGCGCCGAACGGGACGGCGAAGGCGGCGTAGTCGCGGTCGACGCCGTTGCGCTCGACGGTGACGCGCTGGGTCAGGGGCAGCGTGCCGACCGAGGAGCGGGAGACGAAGGCCAGCTCGATGGCGGGCCAGGCGTTGCGGAAGAACGTGATCGGGCTGACCCTGCCGAAGACCGCGAGCAGCGTCGGGTAGACGGCCAGCAGGACGATGAGGCAGCCGACGTACACGCCAACACTAAACTTGGCGAGGGGCGCGAGCAGGTCCCAGCCGTAGGTGGCGACGGCCTTGCCGATGAGGCCGGCGGTGCCGATCGGGGCCAGGCGGATGACCCACCACAGGGCCTTCTGCACGAGTTCGAGCACGGCCTTGCTGAAGGCAAGCACCGGCTCGGCCTTCTCGCCGACGGCGAGGGTGGCCGCGCCGAGCACGACGCCGAGGAAGACGATCTGGAGGACGTTCACCTCGGTGAACGCGGTGACGATGTTGGTGGGCAGGATGCCGGTGACGAAGTCGAGCCAGGTGCCGGCGCCCTCGGTGTCGACGGGCTTGGCGGCGGAGGTGTCGAGGGTGACGCCCTGGCCGGGGTTGATGATCAGGCCGAGGACGATCGCGAGCGTCACGGCGATGGCGGCGGTGGCGAGGAACCACAGCAGGGTCTTGGTGGCCAGCCGGGCGGCGCCGTTGACGTTGCGCAGGTTGGCGACGCTCACCAGCACCGCGGTGAAGACGAGCGGGGGCACGGCCAGCTTCAGCAGCTGGACGAAGATCTTGCCGACCTGGGTCAGCGTCTCGGCCAGCCAGGTGACGTCCCAGACCTTGGCGGCGAAACCGAGTGCGACGCCGACGACGAGGCCGAGCAGCAGTTGCAGGGAAAAGCTGAATCTCTTCACGAGAGCTCCGGGGGTGACGGCATGCCGAGATGGGGGGAGGGCATGCGGATGAGGTGTGACGGGTGGCGGGGTTGGTTGACGTCCGGAGTCAGCGACAGAGGGTGCCGTGCAGACGGCACAGATCGACGTGCAGCCGCTCGACGAGCCGCACGATCACCACGGTAAACCTCACGAGATCCGTCAACACCTCATCAAACCGGGAGTATTCCCGACCCTCGATGTGAGGTAGGTCACACCGGAGCGGTCAGGGCCGCCCTCAGGAGGCGAGCTCCTTGACCTTCTCCAGGAGCCGCACCCGCTCCTCGTGGGTGCGGCCGAGCGGCGTCACGTTCAGCGTGGTCACGCCCGACTCCTTCAGCGCCTCGATCCTGTCGCGCACGAACCCCTCGGAGCCGATCAGCGACATGCGCTCCAGCAGCTCGTACGGCACCAGGGCGGCCGCCTCGTCCTTCTTGCCGTCGAGGTAGAGCTCCTGGATCCGCTCGGCCTCCTTCTCGTAGCCGTAGCGGCGGGCGAGGTCGTTGTAGAAGTTCCTGCCCTTGGCGCCCATGCCGCCGATGTAGAGCGCCGCCATCGGCCGGCCGAACTCCAGCAGCCCCGACACGTCGTCGCCGATGGCGAGGGAGGCCTGCGCGATGACGTCCAGCTCGCCCAGCTCGGGGTCGCGCCTGGCCCTGCCCGCGGCCAGCGACGGGCCCCAGACGTCCGCGGCCTTCTCCGGCACGTAGAAGATGGGCTCCCAGCCCTCGGCCAGCTCGGCGGTCAGCTCGACGTTCTTGGGGCCGATCGCGGCGACCACGATGGGGATGCGGGGACGCACCGGGTGGTTGATGAGCTTCAGCGGCTTGCCCAGGCCGGTGCCCTCGCCGGGCGGCAGCGGCACGGTGTAGTGGCGGCCCGCGTGCTCCAGGCGCTCGCGCCGCCACACCTTGCGGCAGATCTCGATCACCTCGCGCGTGCGGCCGAGCGGCGCGGTGTACGGCACCCCGTGGAAGCCCTCGATGACCTGCGGGCCCGAGGCGCCGATGCCGAGGGTGAACCGGCCGTCGGAGACGTAGTCGAGGCCCGCGGCGGTCATGGCGAGCAGCGCGGGGGTGCGCGAGTAGATCGGCAGGATGCCCGAGGCGATCTGCAGCCGCTCGGTCTTCGCCGCGATGTAGCCCATCTGGCTCACGGCGTCGAAGGAGTAGGCCTCGGCCACGAAGACGATGTCGAGTCCGGCCTTCTCGTAGTCGGCCAGCTCGGCAACCGTCTCCTTGAAGCCGCCCGAGTAGTTGAGTGCCATACCGATGCGCATGCCGGGCTCCCGAAAACCGAATGTTGTTCCGTTGGCGAACCGCTCCAGGTTAGCGTGTCGGCGCGTCCGGCCGGGAGCCGCTAGCCTGGTTCGGATGCTGAGCCGGGTCGTCGTCGTGATGTCCGTCGTGGTCGCCGCCGTGCTGGCGGGGCACCAGCTCGTCCCGGCACTCGGCGGGGTCACCCCGGTGCTGGAGAGCCTGCTGCCCTGGCTGGGCGTCGCGGTGCCGCTGCTGCTCGCCGCCGCCGCGGTGGCACGCTCCAGGGCGGCCGCCGCCGCCGCGCTGGTGCCGGGCGTCGTCTGGGCGGTCATGTTCGGGCCCACCCTGCTGCGCACCCCGCCGGGCGGCCCCCACGACCTGACCGTCGGCACGGTCAACGTGGGCGTGCGCAACAACGCCTCGGGCGACGCCGTGCGCGCCATCGCCCAGGACCTCGACCTGCTGGCCGCCCAGGAGCTCACCACCGGCGGCCCGGCCGCCAAGCAGCTCGACACGATGTTCAGGTACCACTACACGGTGAGCACGGTCGGCCTGTGGAGCCGCTACCCCATCAGCGACACCAGGCCGCTCGACGTCGGCATGGGCTGGCCGCGCGCCCTGCGCGCCGTCGTCTCCACGCCGAAGGGCAAGGTCACCGTGTACGTCATGCACCTGGCCTCGGCCCGCCCCGGTCACACCGCCTCACGCGACGCGTCGCTCGCGCACGCGCGCAGGCTCGTCGACGCCGACCCGAGCAGGCGCCTGCTGCTGCTCGGCGACCTCAACACCGCCACCACCGACCGCGGCATGCACGGCCTGACGCCCCCGCTGACCGACGCCCAGGCCGTCGCGGGCGACGGGTTCGGCTTCACCTGGCCCGCCCGGTTCCCGGTCACCAGGCCCGACCACATCCTGTACCGCGGCATGACCGCGACCGAGGCGGGCGTGGCCCCCGCCACCGGCAGCGACCACCGCGCCGCCGTCGCCTCGCTGCGCCTCTAGCCACAGGCCCGGTCAGCGGGCCTGATCACCGGGCCTGATCAGCGGGCCCGGTGAGAAGGCGGGCGAGGTCCTCGGGCGTGTCGATGTCCGACGGGTCGCCGTACTCGTCGCACGGCACCTCCGTCACCAGCTCAGGGTGCGCCCTGAGGAACGGCCGCGCGCCCACGTCGCCGACGGCCAGCGCGGCCACCTCGGCGAAGTGCTCACGGGCGATCAGCACCGGGTTCCTCCGCCTGCCGCCGTACGTGGCGACGGCGACGGGCGCGCCCGAGCCGACGAGCGCGCGCACCGCGCCCGGCCCGATGAACGGCTGGTCCACCAGCGCGACGACCACGGCCCGCGCGGCGTCGGGCAGCGCGGCGAGCCCCACCCGCAGCGACGAGCCCATGCCGGACTCCCAGTCCGGGTTGCGCACCGTCACGGCCCCGCGCACCTGGACGGTCGCCGCGCCGAGCACGACCACGACCGGGTGGCAGCCGCCCTCCTCCAGCAGCCGTACGCCGCGGTCCACCAGCCGCTCCCCCTCGTGCTCGACGAGCGCCTTCGGCGTGCCGAGCCGCGCGCCCCGCCCGGCCGCGAGCAGCAGCCCTGCCACCCCGGAGCCCTTCACGCGCCGCGCCCCTCGGTCCGGGCCTCGTGGTGGATGCGGCCCGAGGTGTCCGACAGCGGCCGGCCCGAGCCGCCCCAGCGGAGCTGGATCAGCTCGGCCGCGATCGACACGGCCGTCTCCTCCGGCGTGCGCGCGCCCAGGTCGAGGCCGATCGGCGAGCGGAGCCTGCCCAGCTCGGCCGCTGTCAGCCCGGCCTCGCGCAGCCTGGCCAGCCGGTCCTCGTGGGTGCGGCGCGAGCCCATGGCGCCGACGTACCCGGCGCCGGTGCGCAGCGCCACCTCCAGCAGCGGGACGTCGAACTTCGGGTCGTGGGTGAGGACGCAGACGACCGTCCTCGCGTCCACCGGCACCGAGGCCAGGTAGTCGTGCGGCCACTTGACCACGACCTCGTCGGCGTCGGGGAAACGCTTCGCCGTGGCGAACACCGGCCTGGCGTCGCAGACGGTGACGTGGTAGCCGAGGAACTTGCCGATCCTGGCCACGGCGGCGGCGAAGTCGATCGCGCCGAAGACCAGCATGCGCGGCGGCGGCGCGAACGACTGCACGAACACGCCCAGGTCGTCCAGGCGCCGCTCGCCCCTCGCCCCGTAGTGCCGGGTGCCGGTCAGCCCCTGCGCGAGCATGCCGCGGGCGTCGTCGTCCACGGCCTCGTCCAGGCGGGCGGGGCCGAGCGACCCGGACGAGCGCTCCGGCCAGATCACCCGGCGGGCGCCGATCCTGCCCGGCCCCGCGACGACGGTGGCGACGGCGACCGGCTCGTGCGCCTCGACCGCCCGCGCGATCTCCCCCAGCTCGGGGAACGTCTCCGGCGAGACCGGCTCGACGAAGACGTCGATGATGCCGCCGCAGGTGAGCCCCACGGCGAAGGCGTCGTCGTCGCTCACGCCGTACCGCTGGAGCACCGGCTCGGACGCCTCGGCCGCCAGCTCGAACACCGCGCCCTCGACGCACCCGCCGGAGACGCTGCCGACCACCTCGCCGCCGCGCACCGCCATCGCCGCGCCCGGCGGCCTCGGCGCGCTGCGGAACGTGCTGACGACCGTGGCCAGCCCGAACGTCTCCCCCGACCTCCACCAGCGCACGATCTCCGGCAGCACGTCACGCATCTGCGAGCCTTTCACTGAGTTCTTCGAAGGCGGCCAGGCTGTGCCCCGCCACGAGGTCGTCGAGGTACGGCAGCACGGCCCGCATGCCTCCCGTCAGCGGCCGGTAGTCCTCGTACCCCTTGTGCGGGTTGACCCAGATCACCCGGTACGCCTGCCGGGACAGCCTGGCGACCTGCGCCCCGAGCAGCGCGGGGTCGCCGCGCTCCCACCCGTCGGAGGCGATCACCGCGATCGCGCCGCGCGCGCTGCGCCGCGACAGGTACTCGCGCAGCTCCTCGCCCAGCCGGGTGCCGCCGCTCCAGTCGGGGACCGCCCTCGACACCTCGGCCAGCGCCGTGCCCGGGTCGCGGTGGCGCAGCTCGGCGGTGATCGGCGTGAGCCTGGTGCCGACGGAGTACACCTCGGTGGCCCTCGGCTCGCTCCTGACCAGCGCGTGCGCGAACCGCAGCAGCGTCTCCGCGTACGGCGCCATCGAGCCGCTCACGTCCACGAACAGCACGACGGGACGCGGCCTGGTGGTGTGCCTGCGGTGGCGCAGCCGGGCGATCTCGCCCTTCCTGAGCGCGTCGCGGATCGTCCTGCGCCGGTCGAGGACGCCGCGGTGGGAGCCCTCGAAGCGGCGCGAGCGGCGCCTGGCCCGCCCGGCGCGCAGCATGGACAGCATCGCGTGCACCTCGGCCCGCTCCGCGTCGGTGAGCCTGGCCACGTCGCGGTGGCGCAGGACCTCGGCCCGGCTCGCGGCGCCCGGCACCGCCTCGCCCTCGCCCCGCGCGCCGTCGTCCACGCCCGCGCCGTCGGCGGCGAGGCGCCTGGTCACCGTGGCGACGGCGGGCCGCTCCGCCCGCGCCCTCAGCCCGCCGAAGTACGCGGCGAAGCAGCGGTCGTAGCGCGGCAGGTCGTCGGGGCCCGAGCAGAGCGTGAGCCGTCCCGCCCAGTAGACCTGGCGCGGCTCGGCGACGTCGAGGTGGCGCAGGGCGCGCAGCAGGTTCTGGGTGCGCTCGTGGTCGGCGGCCACCCCCGCGGCCCGCAGCGTCCTCGCGAACCCGGTCATGGTGGCCGCGAGCTCGCCGGCGGCGCCCGTCCACGCCGGAACCCCTCGTGCTCCCCTCGGCGGCCCCGGCGCGGTCATCGCGGTCACTCCCTGGCGAGCAGGCCGTCGCTCAGGACGGCGGCGACGTCCTCGCGGTACTTCAGCGCCGCCCCCAGCGTGGCGGCCGCCCTGTCGGGGTCGAGCTCCTTCGCGCCGAGCGTCAGCAGCGCCTCGGCCCAGTCGAGCGTCTCGGCCACGCCAGGCGGTTTGACCAGGCCGGCGCCGCGCAGCCGCTCCGCCGCCCGCGCCACCTGCTCGGCCAGCGTCCGGCCGCAGCCGGGCAGGCGGCGCAGCAGGATGGCGACCTCCCGCTCGAAGGTCGGGTGCTCCAGCCAGTGGTACAGGCAGCGGCGCTTGAGCGCGTCGTGCACCTCGCGGGTGCGGTTGGACGTCACCACGACCACCGGCGGCGTGCGCGCCCTGATCGTCCCCAGCTCGGGGATGGAGATCGTGAAGTCGGAGAGCACCTCCAGCAGGAACGCCTCGAACTCGTCGTCGGCCCGGTCGATCTCGTCGACCAGCAGCACGCTCGGCTGCGTCTCGACGGCCTTCAGCAGAGGCCTGGCGATGAGGAAGCGCCGGTCGTAGATCTCGCCCTCCAGACGGCCCACGTCCGTGACGCCGGCCGCCTCGGCCGCCTTGAGGTGGAGGAGCTGGCGGGCGAAGTCCCAGTCGTACAGCGCTTGGGCGGCGTCGAGACCCTCGTAGCACTGCAGCCGGATGAGCGGCGCGCCGAGGAGCTCTGCCAGGGTCTTGGCCAGCTCGGTCTTGCCGACGCCCGCCTCGCCCTCCAGGAACAGCGGGCGGCCCATCCTCAGCGCGAGGAACACGGCGGTGGCCAGCCCCTCGTCGGCCAGGTAGGCGTGCCGGTCGAGCAGCTCGGCGAGCTGCTCGGGCGAGTCGACGTCCGTGGCCCTGACGGTAGGCGGCAGCACGCCTTCAGGCTACGCTCCGCGCGCCCGCCGCGACATAAGGGACACGAAGCGGGTCAGGGAGCGACGCGGGTCAGGCGGGGCGACGCGAGTCAGGCGGACGCGGCGCGGGTCAGCCCTCGTCGGCCTCGCCGCGCTCCTTGATGAGCGCCGCCAGCTCGGCGGTGGCGCGACGGGCACGGGGCTTCTCCGAGCCCTGGATGCCCATCGCGCCGATCGTCCTGCCGTCGGAGAAGTCGATCTTCGGCCACGGGTCGCCGACGAGCAGCGTCACCTCGATGACCTCCGGCCAGGTGTAGTGGTGGGTGCGCACCGCGTTGACGATCGTCAGGCCCTCCTCGTCGGCCTCCACCCGCACCCGCCCGAGCAGGTGGAGGACGAACGCCACGGCGCAGGCGAACGCCACGATCGCCAGGCGGTCGGGCAGCTTGAACGGCTCGGCGATGAAGATCGCCATGGCGACCGCCCCCGCCACGACCACCGCGGCCGAGACGTACGCGACGAGGCGGCCACGGCTGGGACGCCAGGTGACGGGCAGGGACGGGGCGGGCACGGGCTCGCGGGCGGGTGCTGCGTCGGACACGGTCGAAACCTATCGCAGGTCAGCCGAGCTTCCTGATCAGGAGGGCGGTCTCCAGCGCCGCCACCGCCGACTCGTACCCCTTGTCCTCCTTGCTGCCCGGCAGGCCGGAGCGGTCGATCGCCTGGTCCAGCGTCTCGCAGGTCAGCACGCCGTTGCCGACGGGCGTGCCCTCGTCCAGCGAGACGCGGGTCAGCCCCGACGTCACCGAGTCGCAGACGTAGTCGAAGTGGGCCGTCTCGCCCCTGATGACCGCGCCCAGCGCCACCACCGCGTCGCAGCGGCGGGCCAGCGCCTGCGCGACCACCGGGATCTCCAGCGAGCCCGGCACCCGCACCACCGTGGCGCTCGCGCCGCTGTCGTCGCACGCCTGCAGGGCGCGCGCGACGAGCTGGTCGGTGATGCGCGCGTGCCAGCTCGCCGCGACCACGCCGACGGTCAGGCCCGCCGCGTCGGGCGCCGCCGCCCCCGGCCGTCCTTCCCCGCTCATGAAGCCTCCGAGATGTCGTGGCCGAGCCGCTCCCGCTTGGCCGTGAGATAGCGCTCGTTGTACGGGTTCATGGCGACCGGCATGGGCTCGCGCCCGAGGACCTTGATGCCGTAGCCGTCCATGCCCCTGAGCTTGGCCGGGTTGTTGGTGAGCAGCCGCACCGACTTCACGCCGAGGTCGGCGAGGATCTGCCCCGCGTTGGAGAACTCCCGCGCGTCCACGGGCAGGCCCAGCTCGAGGTTCGCGTCGACGGTGTCGCTGCCGTTGTCCTGCAGCCCGTACGCCTTGAGCTTGGCCAGCAGGCCGATGCCCCTGCCCTCGTGGCCGCGCAGGTAGACGACGACGCCGCGGCCCTCCTTGGCGATGGCCGCCATCGCGTGGTCGAGCTGCACGCCGCAGTCGCAGCGCAGCGAGCCGAACACGTCGCCGGTCAGGCACTCGGAGTGGGCCCTGACGAGGACGCCCTCGCCGTCGCCGAGGTCGCCGAGCACGAGCGCGACGTGCTCGCCGCCGTCGAGGTCGCTGGCGTAGCCGTAGGCGCGCCACATGCCGTACGCGTTGGGCAGCCGGGTCTCGGCCACCCTGGTGACCATGCTCTCGGCGCGGCGGCGGTGGTCGACGAGCTGCTCGATCGAGATCAGCGCGAGGCCGTGCTCGTCGGCGAACTCCCGCAGCCGCGGCAGCCTCGCCATGGTGCCGTCGTCGTTGACCACCTCGGCCAGCGCCCCGGCGGGCGACAGCCCGGCGAGCCTGGCGAGGTCGACGGCGGCCTCGGTGTGGCCGCGCCTGGCCAGCACTCCGCCCGCGCGGTAGCGGAGGGGGAAGATGTGACCGGGCCGCACCAGTTCCTCGGGCTCGGTCGCCGAGTCGGCGAGCGCGCGGATCGTCCTCGCGCGGTCGGCGGCGGAGATGCCGGTGGTGACGCCGTCGCGCGCGTCCACGGTGACCGTGTACGCCGTCCGCATGGCCTCCCTGTTCTGCGCCACCATGAGCGGCAGGCCCAGCCGGTCGAGCTCCTCGCCCTCCATCGCCACGCAGATCACGCCGCTGGTGTGCCTGATGGTGAAGCCGCACAGGTCGGGCGTGGCCTTGGCGGCCGCGAAGATAAGGTCGCCTTCGTTCTCCCTGTTCTCGTCGTCGACGACCACGACCGGGCGGCCGTTGCGGATGTCGTCGATCGCCCGCTCCACCGGGTCGAACACGGGCCTGTCCGAGGTGCCGTTCACTGGGCCACCGCCACGGTCGCGAGGGGCGACGTGCGGTACTCCCGCAGCCACTTGACGAACCCGGCGACGACGAGGACGAAGAACACCCCGTACACGGCGCCGGAGACGACCAGCCCGGAGCTGAACGCGAGCGGCACGCCGACGAGGTCCACGGCCACCCACACGACCCAGAAGTCGACGAGGGCCCTGCCCTGCGCCCAGGTGGCGACCGCGCTGCCGACGAAGATGTAGGCGTCGGCCGCGACCAGGAAGGCGCCCTTGGGCAGCGGCTCGTGGGCGCCCCACGACAGGCCCGTCACCCAGAACAGCAGACCGACGACGACGGTGCCCGCGAGGACGGCTCCGGCCAGCAGCAGGCGCTCCCACCACCAGGCGGGCCTGACGGCGAGCCGCGCGCCGTCCTGGGTGCCGCGCCGCCACGCCCACCAGCCGTAGACGGCCAGGCCGGCGAACATGGCCTGCTTGAGCGCGTTGCCGGTGATGTGCGCGTTGATCGAGGCGATGAACAGCAGCACCGAGCCGGCGAACTGCACCGGCCAGGTCCACATGGACTTGCGCATGGCGAGCAGGACGGTGGCCAGGGCGGCGACGTTGCCGACGAGGTCCGTCCACAGCACGGTGTGGCCGAACAGGGTGAATCCGGCGTTTGCCCAGTTCACGGCCTGACCACCAGCCTTTCCACGTACTTCGCGATCACGTCCACCTCGATGTTGACGACGTCGCCCACCCGGCGCTCGCCCATCGTGGTCAGCTTCAGCGTGGTGGGGATGAGGCTCACGCCGAAGCCGTCGTCGTCAACCGTCGTGACCGTCAGGCTGATTCCGTCGATCGCGATGGAGCCCTTCTCCGCGACGTACCGGCTGAGCGGCTCGGGGAGGGAGAAGCGCAGGTTGTCCCACCGCTCGCCGGGCTCGCGCGACCGCAGCACGGCGGTGCCGTCGACGTGGCCCTGCACGATGTGCCCGCCGAGGCGCTGGTCGGCCCGCACGGCACGTTCCAGGTTGACCGCCGACCCCTCGGCGAGCGCGCCGAGCGAGCTGCGGTCGAGCGTCTCCTTCATCACGTCCGCGGTGAAGACGTCGCCCGCGACGTCCACGACGGTCAGGCACACGCCGTTGACCGCGATGGAGTCGCCGTGGCGGGCGTCGGACGTCACGACGGGCCCGCGCACCGACAGCCGCGCGGAGTCGCCCGCCGGCTCGACGGCGACGACCTCGCCTTTCTCCTCGATGATTCCGGTGAACATCACTGCTCCCTGACTCGGTGGGGAGGCCGGGCGGTCAGCCGCAGGTCCGGCCCGATGGGGGTTACGTCGTCGAAGACCAGGCGGTGGATCCCGGAGACGCTGCGCACTCCGGCCGGGCCGAGCGCCGCGCGGCCAGAGCCGAGGAAGGCGGGCGCGAGGTAGGCGACCACGCGGTCCACCAGGCCGTGCCGCATGAACGACCCGGCCAGGGTGGGCCCGCCCTCCAGGAACACGCTGACGACGTCCCTGGCGGCCAGTTCGCGCAGCAGGGCCTCCAGGTCGAGGCCGCCGTCGCGGCGCGGCAGGCGCAGCAGGTCGGCGTCGAGCGCGGCGGGCGCGTCCTCGGCGACGGCCACGAGCGTGGGCGCCTGGCCGTCGAGCACCCTGGCGGTGGGCGGGGTCCGCGCGTCGGAGTCGACCACGACGCGCAGCGGCACGCGCCGCGCGGAGGGCGGGCGCGGGCCGTCGGGCAGTCCGTGGGGCAGGCCCTGGCGCCCGGTCAGGCGCGGGTCGTCCGGGCATGGGTCGTCCGGGCGCGGGTCGTCCGGACGCGGGTCCTGGGGCGGCGCGGGGCGCGCGGTCAGGCGCGGGTCGTCGGCCAGGACGGTGCCGATGCCCGCCATGACGGCGTCGCTGGCGGCCCGCAGGCGGTGGACGTCGGCCCTGGCCTCGGGCGAGGTGATCCACTGGCTGGTGCCGTCCTCGGCGGCGGAGCGGCCGTCGAGGGTGGCGGCGAGCTTCCAGGTGACGTGGGGACGGCCCAGCCTGGCGTAGGTGAGCCACTCCTCGTTGACCCGTTCCGCCTCGGCCTCGAGCACCCCGACGCGCACCTCGACCCCCGCGGCGCGCAGCCGTTCCGCGCCGCCCGCCGCCTTCGGCGTGGGGTCGGGCACGGCGACCACGACGCGGGACACGCCCGCCCGCAGCAGCGCCCCGCTGCAGGGGCCGGTCCTGCCGGTGTGGTCGCAGGGTTCGAGCGTGACGTACGCGGTGCCGCCGCGGGCGCGCTCGCCCGCCTGCTCCAGCGCCACGACCTCGGCGTGGGGTCCGCCCGCGAAGGCGTGGAACCCCTCACCGGCGACCTGTCCCGCGGCGTCGAGCACGACGCAGCCGACGACCGGGTTGGGGCTGGTGGCGCCGTGTCCGCGCGCGGCGAGTTCGACGGCGCGCGCCATGTGCGCGGCGTCGGGTTCGGGTGTCTCCGCCACCCCGGGCCTCCTCCTCACCAGTGGCTGGTCGCCACGGGGGCCCCGGGGGGTTCTCGGGTGCGGGCACGCACCACGACAGGCGTCCGGCGGGACGCCGGACACCTCGCGCGCTTCCTCCCATCCGGACTTTAACCGTCGGTCCCGGAATTCCACCGGGTCAACCGGCCGATGGCATCGGCCGGGTCGCGGACTGTCACCGCCGGTTCGGACTTTCACCGACCCCGGAGCACGCTAGCTCTTCTCCTCCCCAGTGTGCCATGTCCGATTCGCCGGACGCGACAGCCCCCGGCCGATCGATCTCCGGGGGCGGCGCGCCCGCGCGGGGAAGGGCGGCCCGGGGCGCGGGCGCGGCGCCTGCTGCGGGCGTGGGGCGGCCTGGCGCGCGCTTGGGCGATCGAGGCCGGTTAGGGCGATCGGGGCCGGTTAGGGCGATCGGGGCCCGCTTGGGCGGTGGGGGCCCGCTTGGGCGGCGGGTCAGGCGGCGGTGATGCGGTGGGCGCGGCGGGCGGACGGGCTGTAGCGGACCTGCGCCGGCACCAGGCCCAGCCCGGTGTGCAGGGTGCGCAGCGTCGCCGTCGCCCACAGGTCGCCGACCGGCGTCGCCGGCAGCCCGTACAGGCGCCTGGCCCAGCGGGGCAGGGTGGCGAACGCGAGCAGCGTCAGCGCGGGCAGCGCGGGACGCAGCGGCGTCAGCAGCAGCGGGAGCGGCGCGTTGAGCGACAGCCGCAGCGGGTGGGAGGCTTCGGGGACGAACCGCAGCCCGGGGCGTTCCTCCCGGATGTACGCCTCCAGCTCCGCCACCGACCCCGGCACCTCGTCACGGCTCAGCCCCACCACCTCGGCGGCCTCGCGCCACTCGGCGACGAACCTGTCGGCGTCGGCGTCGGACAGCCCGACGCCGGCCCGGCGGGCGACGGTGAGGTACGAGTCCACCTCGCCGACGTGGACCCAGCGCAGGGCGGGCGGGTCGTCGAGGCGGTAGTGCTCGCCGGAGTCGGGGTCGTACGCGGTCAGCGAGGCGTGGATCCTGCGGACTCTCCGTCCGGCGCGGGCGACCTCCGCGGTGGTGCCGTACGTGCGGACGCGGACGAACTCGGTCGTGCGAACGAACCGGGCCCATGCTTCGTTGGGGTCCATGAGGGTGGAGTTCTGCAGCACCCCGCGCATGGCCCGGGGGTGCAGGCCCTGCATCAGCAGGGCGCGGATGCCGCCGACCAGGAGGATCGGCTCGCCCATGACGCGCCAGGTCACCGATCCCGGGCCGAAGATCCCGTGGTCGTCCATAAGTAAGTGATTACCCAGGTGGCCGACCGCCATGTCACGAACGTGTCTTGGTTGTGCATAAATTCCGTGATTAACCGGCTTACACCGTGCTTCATACTCCCAGGCCAGGCACCACGGTGACAAGAGATTTATCAGCACAAGCTGATGGACTTTGCGCACCAAAATCGAGAAATAACCGCAAACTGTTGCTTGCACGCAAGATGGCCTGCAAACCTGCCATCAGGTCGGAAACATCCTGATTTGCTTGTTTGCTTGGAGCCCCATCTACATGACGACACCGACGTCCACAGCACCCGCGGTCGACGCGACGTCCGTGACCGAGACCCAGGAGGCCGTCGGCCGCTCACCGGGCCAGCTCATGTGGCTCCGCTTCCGGCGCGACCGCACCGGGGTGATCTCCGCCATCATCGTGATCTTCTTCTTCCTGGTCGCGATCCTCGCGCCGGTCATCGCGGCCGTCTACGGTAAGAACCCGTACACGCTGTACGGCCAGGACATCCCGGGCCTGCTCAACGACTACGGCTACCCGGTCGCGCCGAACGGCGGCATCAGCTCCGAGTACTGGTTCGGACTGGAGCCGAGCCTCGGCCGTGACGTGTTCACCCAGCTCGTCTACGGCATCAGGACGTCGCTGGGCATCGCGGTCGTCGCGACGATCATCATGACCGTGCTCGGCATCGTCATCGGCATCGTCGCCGGCTACGCCGGAGGCAAGACCGACTACTTCGTCGGCCGCGTCATCGACCTGACGCTGTCGTTCCCCCAGACGCTGTTCATCATCGCGTTCATGCCCGTCGTGGACAGCATCCTGGTGGCCTCCAACGAGGAGCCCCCCGTGTGGCTCCGGGCGGTGTCGCTGACCATCATGCTCACCGCGTTCGGCTGGGCCGGCCTGGCACGTCTCCTGCGCGGCCAGGTGCTGTCGTTGCGTACCCGCGAGTTCGTGGAGGCGGCGAAGGTGACCGGGGCCTCCCCCGCCCGGATCGTCTTCAAGGAGCTGCTGCCCAACCTGTGGACGCCGATCCTCATCCAGTCCACTCTCCTCCTCCCGGCCATGGTGACCGCCGAGGCGGGCCTGTCCTTCCTCGGGGTCGGCATGGGCGAGCTCGTGCCCGACTGGGGCCGGATGTTCCTGCGGGCCACGCAGGTCTACCGCAACGACATCACCTACCTCATCTTCCCCGGCGTCGCCCTGCTGGTCTTCGTCGTCGCCTTCAACCTGCTCGGCGACTCCATCCGCGACGCCTTCGACCCCAAGATCAAGCGCTAGAGGAGAGAAATGAACATCCGGAGACGGTCGGCTTTCGCGCTGCTCGCCGCGGCGTCGATGGCCCTGGTGGGCGCGTGCGCCCCCGGCAACGCCGGCGCGCCCGCGGGCGCTCCGAGCGCCGGCGCCTCGTCCGCGGCCCCCGCCGCGGCCCCGTACAAGCCCGCCGTGATCACCCTCGGCACCGCCGAGGACTCCAAGGGCCCGGCCATCGCCCCGGAGGGCGTCGTCAAGGGCGGCACGGTCACCATGATCGACCGTGACGACTACGCGCACCTCGACCCGGCGCAGGTGTACGTCAACACCGACGCCAACATGGGCCTGCTCCTCAACCGCGGCCTGACCGGCTACAAGCGCATCGCCAAGGGCGAGTACAAGCTGGTCGGCGACCTCGCCACCGACGCGGGCACCCCCTCCGACGGCGGCAAGACCTGGACCTTCACCCTCAAGGACGGCGTGAAGTGGCAGGACGGGGCCCCGATCACCTCCGCCGACGTCAAGTGGACGATCGAGCGGATGTTCGCCCCCTTCGTCACCTTCGGCCCGAGCTACATCCAGCAGTGGCTGACGGAGGAGGACTACAAGAAGGCCTACAAGGGCCCGTACGACGGCAAGGAGCTCGACAACATCGAGACTCCTGACGACAAGACGATCGTCTTCAAGTTCAAGACGCCGCACGCCGACGCCAACTACGCCTTCGCGATGGCCGGCTACAGCATCGTGCCCAAGGCCAAGGACACGAAGGAGAAGTACGACCAGGGGCCCGTCTCCTCCGGTCCGTACATCATCAAGTCGCACGTCGTGGACAAGTCGTACGAGCTGGTGCGCAACCCGAACTGGGACCCCAACACCGACCCGATCCGCGGCGCGTACCCCGACGTGTGGAAGCTGGAGTTCGGCCAGGAGGCCCTCCAGATCACCGACCGTCTCGTGGCCGACTCCGGCCCCGACCAGACCGCGTTCACCTTCTACGCGGCGGTGCCGCCGGAGCGCCTGCAGCAGGTGCTCGACGACCCGAACCTGGCCGACCGGCGCATGATCAGCCCGTCGCCGTACGGCAACTACTACTACTTCAACCTCGACCGGGTGAAGGACCAGAAGGTCCGCCAGGCCGTCAACTTCGCCTGGCCGTCGAAGCAGATCCAGCAGACGCTGGGCGGCCCCAACGCCGCGGCCCTGCCCACGACGATCCTCAACGAGAACACGACCGTCGGCTACGAGCCGTACGACCTGTTCGAGAAGACGACCAAGCCCGAGGGCGACATCGAGAAGGCCAAGCAGCTCCTGGCCGAGTCGGGCAACCCGAACCCGACCATCGTGTACGCCTACAACCAGACGCCCGTCCAGGAGCAGGTCACCGTGGTGATCAAGAACGCCCTGGAGAAGGCCGGCATCAAGGTCGTCGCCAAGCCGCTCGACCGCAAGACGTACTACGACTCGATCAGCCAGACCAAGAACGAGTTCGACCTGTACTGGGGCGGCTGGGGCGCCGACTGGCCGTCCGGCTCGACCGTGATGCCGATCATCTTCGGCCCGGTGTCCGACGGTGGCCAGAACATGTCCCACCTCAACACCCCTGAGCTGAGCGCGAAGATGAAGGAGATCTCCGAGAACCCCGACATCGACGCCGCGAACAAGGCGTGGATGGCCCTGGACAAGGAGGTCCAGGAGAAGTACACGCCGCTGGTGGTCGCCGAGAACCGGATCGCGACCACCCTCCACGGCTCCAAGGTGGGTGGCGCCGAGATCGACCCGCAGCAGTGGGTCGTCTCGCCGAACACCATCTTCGTGAAGAAGTAGTGCCGCTGCTCCGGGCGCCCCGCATGGCGCCCGGAGCACCCTCTTGGAGATCCCGTGCTTCGATTCCTCATCCGCCGCACCCTGGCCGCCGCGGTCATCCTGATGATCATCTCGGCGGTGACCTTCCTGCTCTTCTACGCGATCCCAGCCGACCCGGCCAGGCTCGCCTGCGGCAAGGTCTGCCCGCCGGAGACCCTCGCGCAGGCCCGCCACAACCTGGGCATCGACAAGCCGCTGATGGTGCAGTTCGTCTCGTGGGTGGTGGCCATCTTCGTCGGCCGCGACTACGAGGGGCTCGGCCACTGCCCGGCGCCCTGCCTCGGCTACTCGTTCGTGAACCGGCAGCCGGTGTTCGACACCATCATCGACCGCCTGCCCGCCACGCTCGCGCTGACCGTCGGCGCCGCCGTGATCTTCCTGCTGTTCGGCGTGGCCACCGGCGTCATCGCCGCGCTGCGCCAGGGCAAGGCGCTCGACAAGATCGCGAGCGTGTCGTCGCTGATCGGCGCCTCGGTGCAGATCTACTTCGTCGGCACCCTGCTGATGTACTTCTTCGTGTACCAGCTGCACGTCTTCGCCCAGCCGAAGTACATACCGATCACCGAGGACCCGGTCGGCTGGTTCTCGGGGCTGCTGCTGCCCTGGATCGTGCTCGCGATCATCTTCACCGCGAACTACACGAGGATGACCCGCTCCACCATGGTGGAGACCCTGAGCGAGGACTACGTCAGGACCGCGAGGGCCAAGGGCATGTCCGGCGCCAGCGTCGTCCTGCGTTTCGCGCTGCGCGGCACGCTCACGCCGATCGTCACCATCTTCGGCGTCGACCTGGGCACCCTGATCGGCGGCGCCATCATCACCGAGACCACCTTCGGCCTCCAGGGGCTCGGCCGCCTGTCGCTCAACGCCGTCAACAACTCCGACCTGCCCCTGCTGATGGCGGTCGTCCTCGTCGCCGCCGCCGCGATCGTGGTGATGAACGTCGTCGTGGACGCCCTGTACGCCGTCATCGACCCACGCGTGAGGCTGAGCTGATGTATCTCGAGGTCAACGAGCTGACCGTCGACTTCCACACCGAGGACGGCGTCGTGCACGCCGTGGACGGGCTGTCGTTCGGCATCGAGCGCGGCACCACGCTCGGCATCGTGGGCGAGTCCGGCTCCGGCAAGTCGGTGACGAACCTGGCCGTGCTCGGCCTGCACAACCCCGAGACCGCCAAGATCTCCGGCAGCATCATGTTCGACGGGCAGCAACTGCTCGGCGCGCCCCGCTCCACCATGGAGAAGCTGCGCGGCAACAAGATCGCGATGATCTTCCAGGACCCGCTGACGTCGCTGTCGCCGTACCACACGGTGGGCGCGCAGATCGCCGAGGTCTACCGCAAGCACCGCGGCGTGTCCAAGTCCGTCGCGAGGGACCGGGCCATCGAGATGCTCGACCGCGTCGGCATCCCCCAGCCCAAGATCCGCGTGGACGACTACCCGCACCAGTTCTCCGGCGGCATGCGCCAGCGCGCGATGATCGCCATGGCGCTGGTGTGCGACCCCGGCCTGCTCATCGCCGACGAGCCCACCACCGCCCTCGACGTGACCGTCCAGGCGCAGATCCTCGACCTGCTGCGCGAGCTGCAGGAGCAGACCGGCACCGCGATCATCCTGATCACCCACGACCTCGGCGTGGTCGCCCAGACCGCCCACGACGTGCTCGTCATGTACGCCGGCCGGGCCGTGGAACGCGGCACCATGCCCGAGGTGCTGCGCGAGCCGCGCCACCCGTACACGTGGGGCCTGCTCGGCTCCATGCCGACCCTGAACAGGCCCGTCGACCTGCCGCTCCACCCCGTGCGCGGCACGCCGCCGAGCCTGATCAACGTGCCGTCCGGCTGCCCGTTCCACCCTCGCTGCGACTACATGAAGCTGCTCGGCCCCGAGGTGTGCAAGGGAGAGCGTCCCGAACTGGCCCCCCACCGCGGGCACGGCGACGCCTGCTACCTGTCGCCCAGCCAGAAGGCCGAACTGCGCGCACGACCCGCGGAGGAGACCAAGTGAGCGAGAAGCTGCTGGAGCTGTCCGGCCTGGAGAAGCACTTCCCGGTCAGGGGCGGCACGCTGATCAAGCGGCAGATCGGCGCCGTCCACGCCGTGGACGGCGTCGACCTGGTCGTCCACGCCGGCGAGTCGCTCGGCCTGGTCGGCGAGTCGGGCTGCGGCAAGTCCACCACCGGCCGGCTGGCCGCCCGCCTGCTGGAGCCGACCAGCGGCAAGATCGTCTACAACGGTCAGGACATCACGCACGCCGGCCGCAAGGAGCTCAAGCCGATCCGGCCCGAGATCCAGATGGTCTTCCAGGACCCGTACTCGTCGCTCAACCCCCGCCACACCGTGGGCTCGATCATCCGCGGCCCGATGGACATCCACGGCATCAACCCGCCCGGCGGCAGGGAGGCCAGGGCCAGGGAGCTGCTGGAGATCGTCGGACTCAACCCGGAGCACTACAACCGCTTCCCGCACGAGTTCTCCGGCGGCCAGCGCCAGCGCATCGGCGTCGCCCGCGCGCTCGCCCTCCAGCCCAAGCTGATCATCGCGGACGAGCCCGTC
Source organism: Nonomuraea pusilla (assembly GCF_900109355.1). Classification (GTDB taxonomy): domain Bacteria; phylum Actinomycetota; class Actinomycetes; order Streptosporangiales; family Streptosporangiaceae; genus Nonomuraea; species Nonomuraea pusilla. The sequence goes on along the minus strand of NZ_FOBF01000004.1, from coordinate 298,602 downwards.
TCCGCCCTGGACGTGTCGATCCAGGCCCAGGTGATCAACCTGCTGCAGCGGCTGCAGGAGGAGATGGGCATCGCGTTCCTGTTCATCGCCCACGACCTGGCCGTCGTCAGGCACTTCTCCCAGCGCGTCGCGGTCATGTACCTCGGCAAGATCGTGGAGATCGCCGACCGCGACTCCCTGTACCAGCGGCCCCGGCACCCGTACACGCACGCCCTGCTCTCGGCCGTGCCCGAGGCCGACCTCGACGCACCGCCGCGCGAGCGCATCCGGCTCGCCGGGGACGTCCCCTCGCCGATCGACCCGCCGTCCGGGTGCCGGTTCCGTACGCGCTGCTGGAAGGCGCAGGACAAATGCGCCACCGAGGAGCCGCCGCTGGTCCGCCTCGACGGGAACCGGGAGGGCCACCTGACGGCCTGCCACTTCCCCGAGGAGCCGACGGTGCAGGGCGACGACATCGTGCTGGACCCGGCCCTCGCCTGACGGCCGCTGCCCGGCCTCACGGCCCGCACCCCCCTGCTCGCGCGCCTCGCGACCGGCGCGGCACAGGCCCGCCCCCCTGCTCGCGCGCCTCGCGATCGCGCCCTCGCCCGCCGTACTCTCCCGACGCCCGACCGCCCCACGGCGGCCGGGCGTCCGCGTTTCCCGGCGGACCGTCTTCATCGGGGGACGCCGCCTGGTTCAGGACGGCCCGGTTCAGGACGGCCCGGTTCAGAGCAGCCTCTCAGGACGGGCCTTGAGGGGGCGGGCATCCGGGGACCACCATCAGGACCGGGCCTTCAGGGAACGGCTTTCGGAGAACCCCGGGGGACGACCTTCGCAGGAGGGCCTTCAGGGGACGGTGGTCCGGGTCAGGACGTCAGAGGGTGGCGGCGGCGCGCAGGGCTTCGACGGCCCCGACGCGGTCCGCCGCGCCGTACACCGCGCTGCCCGCCACGAACACGTCCGCGCCGGCCTCCGCGCAGCGGACGATCGTGTCCTCCGCCACTCCCCCGTCGACCTGCAGCCACACCTCGCCGCCGTGCCGCTCGATGATCGCCCGCGTCCTGCGGATCTTCGGCAGGACGACGTCGAGGAACTTCTGCCCGCCGAACCCCGGCTCGACCGTCATCAGCAGCAGCATGTCGACCTCGCCGATGAGGTCCTCGTACGGCTCGACCGGCGTCGCCGGGTTCAGCGCCAGCCCCGCCCTGGCCCCCGCCGCGCGGATCTGCCGCAGCGTGCGCACCGGCGCCTTGGCCGCCTCGGCGTGGATCGTCACGTTGCCCGCCCCCGCCTCGGCGTACTGCGGCGCCCACCGGTCGGGGTCCTCGATCATGAGGTGGCAGTCGAGGGGCGTCGAGGTCGCCTTCAGCAGCGCCTCGACCACCGGCAGCCCGAGGGTCAGGTTGGGGACGAAGTGGTTGTCCATGACGTCCACGTGCAGCCAGTCGGCGTTCGGCACCGCTGCGGCCTCGTCGGCGAGGCGGGCGAAGTCGGCGGAGAGGATGCTGGGCGAGATCTGTACGGCCATGATGCCCGAGTCTATTGAACGCCCCGCCCGAGCCCCGCACCGGTCACGTCCTGCCGCCCGGCGCGGGCCTCCCACCGGCGCGCGCCTCCGCTGGGACGGCCCTGCCGGGGCCGCCGGCCGCCTTCAGGCCCGCTTGCGCAGAAGGGCCAGGAACATGGCGTCGGTGCCGTGCCGGTGCGGCCAGAACTGGGCGTGCGGCCCGTCGCCGAGCCCGCCGACCTCCGGCAGGTGGGCGCGCGCGTCGAGCTGCTCCACGTCGTGCCTGCGGCCGAGGACGTCGCCCACGACGACCCGGGTCTCGGCCAGGTGCGGCGAGCAGGTGACGTACGCCACGACACCGCCGGGGCGCACCGCGTCGAGCGCGGTGCCGAGCAGGCGGCGCTGCAGCTTGCCCAGCTCGGCGATGCTCGACGGGTCGCGCCGCCAGCGCGCCTCGGGCCGCCGCCGCAGCGCCCCCAGCCCGGTGCAGGGGGCGTCGAGCATGACCCGGTCGAACACGCCGGGACGCCACGCGGGAGCCGTGCCGTCGGCCGTGACCACGAAGGCGTCGGCGGTGGTCTGCCGCACCAGCCGCGCCCGGTGATGCTGCACGTCGGCCGCCAGCAGCCGCGCCCCGCCTGGGAACCCCTCGGGGCCGGACTGGTCGCCGTGCGCGGCGATCGCGTCGAGCAGGCCCGCCTTGCCGCCGGGCCCCGCGCACATGTCGAGCCACAGCTCGCCGCCGCCGCTCCCGGTGAGCGGCACGCGGGTCAGCGCGAGCGCCACGAGCTGGCTCGCTTCGTCCTGGACGGCGGCGCGGGTCTCCGACACCGCCGGGATCTGGCCGGGGTCGCCCTCCTGCAGGTACGCCGCGTACGGCGAGAAGCGGCCGGGCGTCGCCCCCGCCGCCTCCAGCTCCTTGACGGTGCTGCGGCCGGGACGGGCCACCAGCGTGACGAGCGGCCTGGCGTTGTCGGCGTCGAGCAGGTCGGGCATCTCGTCGCCGCCGCCGAGGGCGTCACGGAAGGCGGACACGATCCAGCGCGGATGGCTGTGGGCGACGGCCAGGTGGCCGACGGGGTCGGCCGACGGGTCGGGGGCGACGATCTCCACCCACTCCTCCAGCGTCCTGGAGGCGATCTTGCGCAGCACGGCGTTGACGAACTTGGCCGCGCCCGCGCCGACGCGCAACCGCACCAGATCGACCGTGGTGCCGACGGCGGCGTGCGGCGGGACGCGCATCTTGAGCAGCTGGTGCGCGCCGAGCCGCAGCGCGTCGCCCACGTCGGGGTCGGGCGCGCGGTCGCTGCAGGCGTCGATGATCGCGTCGTACGTGCCCAGCCCGCGCAGCGTGCCGTAGGCCAGCTCGGTCGCGAGCGCCGCGTCGCGGCCCCTGATGCCGCGCTCGCGCAGCAGCCGCGGCAGCAGCAGGTTCGCGTACGCGTCGCGCTCGTCGACGGCGCGCATGAGGTCGAAGGCCGCGTTGCGTGCCTGGTCGCGGGCCGGCCTGCGCGGCCTGCCCGAGCCGCCGCCCCTGCCTCCGGGCCCCCGGTCCCCCCTCGTCTTCATCGCCTCCGGCTTTCCCTCACGATCGCGGCGCGGCGGGCGCGCCGACGGGCGACGGTCCCGCTACGTCCTGTAGCCATGCTGTCGATGCTAGCGGCAGGCACGCCGCCCGCCGCCTCGGTCACTGGAAGAAGGTCACTGGAAGAACTCGTCGCCTTCCGGCCGGACCCCGCGCGCCCACTCGACCGCGCCCATGAGGCGCTTGCCCTGCGGCTGCACCTCGCCCAGCTCGACCGGGTCGGTGGCGGTGCCGACGAGCACCGCCTTCTTGGTGGCCGCGACCTGGCCGGGGGCCAGGCGGGCGGCCCCGGCGGCGACGCGCGCCGGGCCGAGCTTCACCCGCTGGCCGCGGAACTCGCTCCACGCCCCCGGGTTGGGGGTGCAGGCGCGGATCAGCCGGTCGACGTGCATCGCCGGTTTGGACCAGTGGACCCGGGCGTCGGTCACGTTGATCTTGGGGGCGATGGTCACGCCGTCGGACGGCTGCGGCCGGGCCTCCAGCGTGCCGTCCTCGACGCCGTCGAGCGTGGCGGCGAGCAGGCCCGCGCCTGACACCGCCAGGCGCTCCAGCAGGGTGCCGCTCGTGTCGGAGTCGCGGACCTGCTCGGTGACGACGCCGAAGACCGGGCCCGCGTCGAGCTCCTTGACGATGCGGAACGTGGTGGCCCCGGTGATCTCGTCGCCGTGCAGGATGGCGTGCTGCACCGGCGCGGCGCCCCGCCAGGCCGGCAGGACCGAGAAGTGCAGGTTGATCCAGCCGTGCTTGGGGACGTCGAGGGCGGCCTGCGGCAGCAGCGCGCCGTAGGCGACGACGGGGCAGCAGTCGGGCGCGATCTCGCGCAGCCGGTCGAGGAAGGCGGTGTCGCCGGCCTTGGCGGGACGCAGCACCTCGATGCCCGCCTCCTCGGCGAGCGCGGCCACCGGCGAAGGGTGGACCTTGCGCCCACGGCCCGACTCGGCGTCGGGCCTGGTGACGACGGCCACGACCTCGTGACGCGGGGAGTCGATCAGGGTGCGCAGCGACGGCAGGGCCGTCTCGGGTGTGCCCGCGAAGACCAGCCGCATCGTCAGAGCGCCCTTCCGCCGGTGGGGTGCGGCGAGGCCTTGACCACGGGGGCGGACAGGCCGCTCCACTCGGCCTCGCGGATGGCGCGCATCGCGAGCTTGCGCTGCTTGGCGTCCATCCTGTCGATGAACAGGACGCCGTCGAGGTGGTCGGTCTCGTGCTGGAAGCAGCGCGCCATCAGGTCGGTGCCCTCCAGCGTCACCGGCTCGCCGTGCATGTTGAAGCCCTTGGCCACGGCGCGGACGGCGCGCGGCGTCGGGAACGACAGCCCGGGGAAGGACAGGCAGCCCTCCTCGCCCTCCTCGTCGAGCTCGGACGACAGGTCGAGGTCGGGGTTGATGAGGTGGCCGAGCTGGTCGTCGACGTAGTAGGTGAACACCCGCAGGCCGACGCCGATCTGCGGCGCGGCCAGGCCCGCCCCCGGCGCGTCGATCATCGTGTCGGTGAGGTCCTTGACCAGCTTGCGGAGCTCCTTGTCGAAGTCGACGACCGGGGCCGCCGGGGTGCGCAGCACCGGGTCTCCGAACAGCCGGATCGACTGGATCGCCAAGGGGTCACTCCGTTTCTCAAAGGTGGATCACCCCAGTTTAGTGTGCTCCAGCGACCGGGCCTTCATCGCCGCCTTGCGGGCCGCCTTGACGACGGCCTGGTCGTCGTGGGCGGCGGCCAGCATGTCGAGCACCGCGACGGTGTCGGGGTGGCCCACGGCGGGCATCTCGGCCATGAGCCTGACGAGCTCCTCGCCCGGCTCCGGGGTGTCGAGGCGGCCCGCGGCCGGGCCCGACATGTGCATGAGGGCCGCCAGGCTGTCGACGGCGATCCAGGTGTGGTCGTCGGCGCTGAGCGCCGGGGCCTCGAGGTCGCGGATGTGCAGCCAGGACGCGGCGTACCTGCGCGTGAGCGGGTGCTCCAGCGCCTCGCGCATCGGCGCCTCGGCCTCCGGCCCCAGCTCCTCCAGCACCGCGCCGACCGCGCCGCGCTGCCCCGCCGTGCCGGCGGCGGCGATCGCGACGAGCTCGCGGGCGGCGTCCTCGGGGGCGCGGCGCTCCAGCCAGCCGGCGACGGCGCTCTGCGTGGCCGTGCCCTTCACCAGGGCGTCGACCAGCTCCGCCGCCGACAGGTCGGCGAAGACCCGCACCTCGTCAGTGGTGGGCGCGTCGTGGCCCTCGCGCAGCAGGTCGCGGCGGATCGCCCAGACCCCGAGCGGGGTGAGCGCCGTGCGGCCCGCAGGCGTCTGCTCGACCAGCCCGCAGTACGCCAGCAGCGCCAGCGCCTCGAGGAGCTGCGCGGGCAGCGCGGCGGCCAGCCTGCGCAGCTCGGCCTTGGCGGGGGCGCAGGCCACCTCGTGCGACTGCAGGATGCCGCGCGCCAGGTTGGCGGTGGCGACGCCGGACCGCACCGAGTAGATGGTGGCCAGCATCTCGGCCAGGTGGCCGTCGATCACGGCCGAACCGGTCAGGCCCTCGTCGGCCCGGTCGAGGACGTCCATGACGACGCCGTCCCAGAACTCCAGCGTGGCCTCGGGGGTCAGCTGCAGCGACAGCGGCCCGCGCTGCGCCCGGCCGCGCGCGATGCGCAGCAGGCCGGTGTTGACGGCGACCACCCACAGCAGCCGCATCCTGGACGGTTCGAGGCCCAGCTCGCCCGCCGCGGCGGCGGCGTCGGCCTCGGTCAGCGTGCCGTCGGGGGCCACGCGGCGCTCGCCCGTCCAGGCCGTGAGCCTGATGGCGTCGGCGACGAGCGGCACCGAGGACACGGCCCGCGCCAGCTCCGCGTCGGGGGCCAGCTCGACCGGCGGGAAGGTGAGGGCCTCGCGATCGGCGGCGGCCTCCTCCGGCGGCCGCGGCGGCACGACGGCCTGCTCATCGATCAGCTTGCGCAGCTCGGCGAGGTCGAAGACGTTGTTGGCCACCAAGGAAACTTACTGCACAGCAGTCACAGCGGCGTACTCATCGGCGAGTCATCTGATGGCTCGCGAGCGCGCCTTGAACGCGGCCTTGCGGGCGGCCTTGGCCACCGTACCGTCGGGGATGGAGCGTCCGAGCAGCTCCAGCACCTCGACCACGTCCGGGTGGTCCACCCGCCACATCTCCTCGATCATGTGGGCGGGCGGCCCCGACGCCGCCATGTTCTCCGCGAACACCTCGGGGTCCTCCTCGGCCGCCGGCATGGCGAGCGCGAGCATGTCGACGCTCACCCACAGCAGCTCCTCCTGCGTGAGCGGCGGCGCGGGCAGCCTGCGGGCGGCCAGCCAGTGGATGACGTGCGGTCGCAGCTCGGCGTCGTCGAGGTACGCGCGTACCTCGGCCTCGGCCTCCGGGCCGAGCCTGTCGACGATCGTGATCGCGATGCCCCGGGCCACGGCGGGCGCGCCCGACGCGGCGGCCAGCAGCTCCCCGGCGGCGGCCCACGGCTCCCTGCGGCTCAGCCAGCGCTCGATGTCCTGCTCCGCCGCCTCGGTCGGCACGCCGTCGAGCAGGCCCTCGATGAGCCCGAGCGCGTCGGCCTCGGCCAGGTCGGGGGCCTGCGGGGCGTCGAGGCCCAGCGACAGGTAGTGCTCGCGCAGCCCCCACACCGCGAGCGGCGTGAGCTCGGCCGCGTCCTCGGCGGCGTCGCCGGTCACGCGCACCAGGCCGCACCAGGCCAGCCGGTCGAGCACCGCTCCCGCGTCGATCTCGCCCTCGTCGGCCAGCTCCTCGATGTAGTCGGCGACCATGCCGACCGGCACCCTGGCGCGCATCCTGTAGAGCATGTCGAGCAGGTCGTACAGGCCCTCGTCGAGCTCGGGGTGGCCGGTGACCTCGCCGCCCGTGTCGCGCTCCACGAGGTGCGCGAGCGTCGCCGCCCAGCGGGCCAGCGGGTCGTCAGGGGGGTCGTCGAGGCGGGGCCCCGCGCCCTCCCCCAGCATCGGGACGTCCTCCAGCGCCGCGGCCAGCTCCTCCGGCGACGCCAGCCGCACCGCCGGGAGCGGCGTGCAGGCCGGGCAGTCGCACGGCGCCTCCCCCAGCTCCGCCATCTCGGCCGGGGGCGTCTCGCCCGAGGGGATGACGATCGACTGCTCCAGCGCGTCGGGGCCGATGGAGCTGAACAGGCTCTTGGCCATGCCGAAGTTGGCGGTGTCGGCCAGTGCCTCCGGCATGCGCGGCGCGATGTCGTCGAGGCGTTCGCGCATGGCGGACGCGGCCCGCGCCCCGACCGCGCCCGACTCGCTCAGGTAGTCGACGAGCGTGCGGGCGGCCGCGATGGTCTCGGCCGCGCTCTCCGGCGGCGCGATGACCTTGCGGGGATAGATGGACAGCAGCAGCTCGTCGAAGGTCTCGGGAGTGAAGTCGCCCAGTTGGTGGACGTTCAGATAGTCGCTGGCGTAGTCGCAGAGCAGGCGGACCTCGTCCGCGTCCACCTCGACTCCCCGCGCGCGGCCCCAGGCACGCAGGTCGTCGATGGCCCGGTTCACCCATTCGATCGACACAATGGGCACGCTAACGGCTCACTTACGGATGAGCGAATCGGGGAAACGGTCTAAATCAGGTCGAGAGGGTCTACACACACCCTCACGACATCTGGCGTCTTACGCGCCGCACGCACCCCAGTGGCCCCCTTGAGCGCGGCCGACAGCGCCGCCCCCGCGCTCCGCGGAACGCGGATCATGGCGCGTTCCTGCCCCGCCTCGTCCACCGGCACCGGGCCGAGCACCTGCGCCTCCGGCGGCAGGCGCACCTCGTCGAGCATCTGCCTGACCGCGCTCGCCACGCCCGTCAGCGTCGCCATCCGCACGGCCGGAGGGAAGCCCAGCTCGGCGCGGTCGGCGAGCTCCCGTTCCGCGTGCGTGACCGGGTCCCAGCGCACCAGCGCCTGCACGGCCGGCAGCGCCGCGTCGCCCAGCACCACCAGCTCGCCGGACGGGCGCAGCAGCGCCGCCGCGTTCATCCAGCGGCGCACCGCCTCCTCGCCGGCCCGAAGGTCGGCCCTGCCCAGCAGCGCCCAGCCGTCCAGCAGCACCGCCGCCGCGTACCCGCCCTCGGCCACCGGCTCCGCGCCCGGCGTCGCCACAACCAGCGCCCGCGTGGACGGCACCGTCGCCAGCACGCCGTCGCGCCCCGACGTGCGCACCTGCACCGAGGGGAAGGCCCTGCCCAGCTCCTCCGCGGTGCGCCTGGCCCCGACGACGACCGCCCGCAGCCGGGGGCTGCCGCAGGACGGGCAGCGCCAGGCGGCGTCCACGCGGCCGCACCAGCGGCAGTAGGGGGCGGCGTGCCCGCCGCGCAACGCCAGCGGCCCATGGCACAACGGCCCGCCGCCGGGTCCCGACGGGTCTCCGGTTCCCCGCGGCCCGTCCGTCCCCGGCCAGGCGGGGTCCAGCGGCAGCCGGCTCCCCGCGGGCCCGGCGAGCGCCGCCTCCGGCCGCACGCCCGCGTGCGCCCGGCTCTCCAGGGCCGCCCGGGTCGGCGGGAGGACGCACCGGGCGGGCGTACGGCAGTGATGGCAGGCCAGCGCGGGCAGGTACCCCCGGCGCGGCACCTGCACCAGCACGGGGCCCCGCTCCAGCCCGTGCCGCAGCGCCCGCCAGGCGACGCTGGGCAGCCTGGCCTGACGGGCCGCCTGGTCCCTGGCCAGCTCGGCGTCCTCCCCCGCGGGCCGCACCCTGGGGGCGTACCCCCTGACGGTGGTCCTCGCCGCCGTGATCGGCCTGGCCCAGCCGCTCGCGACGAGCTGCGTCGCCTCCGCCGTGCGGGCGTACCCGCCGACGAGCATGCCCGCGCGCGCCCGGTGGGCGCGCAGCCCCAGCACCTCCCTGGCGTGCGGGTACGGCGCCAGGCGCTCGGCGTGCAGGTCGTCGCCGTCGTCCCAGATCACCGCGAGGCCCAGGTCGGCGACGGGGGCGAACATGGCCGCCCGGGTGCCCACCACGGCGCGCACGGCGCCCCTGAGCACCTTGAGCCACCGCCGGTACCGCTCGGCGGGGCCGAGGTCGGCGGTGAGCGCCACGTGCCTGCCGGGGCCGAGGAGCTCGCCCAGCGCGGCGTCGGCCAGCGCGACGTCCTTGCCGTCGGGGACGACCACCAGCGCGCCCCTGCCGCCGTCCAGGGCCGCCAGCACCGCCTCCGCGACCGGCCGCGCCCACCCCTGGGCGCCCGGCAACGCCGACCACACGGCCCTGGGCGCCCGCCCGGCACGCAGCGCCTCCAGGAACGACGGCCCGGCGGGATACACCGCCCACGCACTCCCTGGAGCGGCGCCGTGCAGCCGGGCCCCACCGTCCGAGACGCCCACCTCGGCGGGCGAGGACGTCTCACGCGGCGAGGACGTCTCATCTCCCGGGGACGGCTCGTGTGACGGCGCATGTCCCGGAGACGGCTCGTGTGACGGCGCATGTCCCGGGGACGGTTGCTCGTCCGGTGGGGCGACCTCCGTGCGGGGCGTGGCGCCGCTGGGGGCCTCCTCCGCCCGCTCCCCGGTCTGGACGGGGTGGCCCGGCGGCGAGGGCGGCTCGGCCTCCGCTCCGGAGTGGCGCGGCGGGGCGGACGGTTCGGCCTCTGCTCCGGGGTGGAGGGGCGTGGACGGCGGCTCGGCCTCCGCTCGGGCGTGGCGGGGCGGGACGGCGAGGCGCAGGACGTCGGTGAGCGTGCCCGCGTACCGGTCGGCCACCACGCGGGCCAGCGCCGCGATCTCGGGCGTCAGGACGCGTTCGGGCGACACCACCCGCTCCAGCGCCGCCAGCCTGCCTTCGTGCTCGCTCCGCTCGACCCGTTCCAGCAGGAACCCGTCGGTCAGCTTCCCGGCGAAGCGCACCCGTACCCGTACCCCCGGCTGGGCGCTCTCGTGGAGCGCGGCGGGCACCAGGTAGTCGAACGGCCGGTCGAGGTGCGGCAGCGGGCTGTCGACGGCCACCCTGGCCACCGGCAGTTCGGGCGCGGCGACGATCGCCCCGGTGGTGTCCTTGGCTGTGTCCTTGGGCGTGTCCTTCGGCGACGCGGGCCGCCGCACGGCGTCGAGCGGCAGGAGGGCGTCGTCGGGTTCGGTCACGCATAACGTCTACCAGACCCCGCACCCCGCGGAGCCCGCCGCGCGACCGAGCGAGGACAGCCAGGACACACCGCCCTGGCAGGCCCGTCACCTGCGAGAACGCCCGTCAGGGCGCGGAAGGGCCAGTGCCTTGGGCCCCGGCTCTCAAGGCGCAGCACGACGCGCCGTGCCGGCGAGGGCACGGTGCGGGACGCCTCTGCCGCGAGGCCACCGGGCGCCTCTGCCGCCAGGCCGCCGGGCGCCTCTGCCGCCAGGCCGCCGGGCGCCTCTGCCGCCAGGCCGCGGGGCGCCGCGCCGGCGGCGGCAGGCGCGGCAGGACGCTCGGGCACGGCAGCATGACGCCGCGCCCCAGGACATGGGGCGCGGCATCAGCCAGGCCGGGCCTCGGCCGGAGACTCAGAGACCGGCGGCGGTCTTCAGCGCCTCGGCGCGGTCGGTCGACTCCCAGGAGAAGCCCTCGCGGCCGAAGTGGCCGTACGCGGCGGTCTCGGAGTAGATCGGGCGCAGCAGGTCGAGGTCGCGGATGATCGCGGCCGGACGCAGGTCGAACACCCGCAGCACGGCGTCCTGGATCTGCTCGACCGGCAGCTTCTCGGTGCCGAAGCACTCCACGAACAGGCCCACCGGCTGCGCCTTGCCGATCGCGTACGCGACCTGCACCTCGCACCGGTCGGCGAGACCGGCGGCCACGACGTTCTTGGCGACCCAGCGCATCGCGTACGCGGCCGAGCGGTCGACCTTGGACGGGTCCTTGCCGGAGAAGGCGCCGCCGCCGTGGCGGGCCATGCCGCCGTAGGTGTCGATGATGATCTTGCGGCCGGTGAGGCCGGCGTCGCCCATCGGGCCGCCGATCTCGAAGCGGCCGGTCGGGTTGACCAGGAGGCGGTAGCCGTCGGTCTGGATCGCCAGGTCGGCGAGGACCGGGTCGACGACGTGCTCCTTGATGTCGGGCGTCAGCATCTCGGCCAGGTCGATCTCGGCCGCGTGCTGGGTGGAGACGACCACGGTGTCGAGGCGGACGGGCGTGTCGCCGTCGTACTCGATCGTCACCTGCGTCTTGCCGTCGGGACGGAGGTAGGGGACGGTGCCGGTCTTGCGCACCTCGGCCAGGCGCTGGGCCAGCCGGTGGGCGAGCGTGATCGGCAGCGGCATCAGCTCGGGGGTCTCGCGGCAGGCGTAGCCGAACATCAGGCCCTGGTCGCCGGCGCCCTGGCGGTCGAGCTCGTCGGCCTCGGAGCCGACGCGGTGCTCGTAGGCGTCGTCGACGCCCTGGGCGATGTCGGGCGACTGCGCGCCGATGGACACCGAAACGCCGCACGAGGCGCCGTCGAAGCCCTTGTGGGAGGCGTCGTAACCGATCTCAAGGATCTTCTCCCTGATGACGCCGGGGATGTCGACGTAGGTCTCGGTCGTCACCTCGCCTGCGACGTGGACCTGGCCGGTGGTGATCAACGTCTCGACGGCGACCCGGCTCTTGGGGTCGTCCTTGAGCATGGCGTCGAGAATCGCGTCACTGATCTGGTCGGCGATCTTGTCCGGGTGGCCTTCGGTGACCGACTCGGAGGTGAACAGGCGACGGGACAACTCAGTGGCTCCTCATGCAGCGGCTGCTGACGGATGGTCGGCCGGGATCCGGAAGGTCGTTTCCCAGGGCCTCGCCGAAGTCTAGCCCCAGGCGGCCTCAGGGTGCGAAACCGTCCGCATCCCGAGTCGGTCAAAGATCGGGAAGAGGATCGGGTGGCAGGGTTTCGGGGGCGAAGACCTCGGCGTCGGCCGCGGAGACGACCGCGGCGTACTCCTCGTCGAACTCGAACACCGTCGAGCCCAGCTCGATCATCGGACCCGGCAGGATGGGACCCAGGCGGGTACGGCGCGGGAACGACGCGTACACCGAGACGGGGCGGTCGCTCCTCAGCGTCCTGGTCGCCAGCACCGCGATCGACGTGCCGGTGACCACCACGAGGAAGTTCCCGGTTCCTGATGGTCCGGCGGCCAGCGCGGGGAAGACGTAGCGGATCTCCCCGCGGTCGCCGAGCAATGTTCTACAACGGTCCCAGACAGCAGAACTCACCGGCATTCCGCCCCCCTTCGCCCCAAGTATCCGCAGGCGTGGCGGGGTGCCGCAACAGCCCATCGGGTAATCCGTCGTGCCATCCAAGACGCCAGAGCAGGCGAGCCTGGAACGAGCCAGGACGTCCCCCTGGAACGGGCCACCTGACCGGGCAGAACCGACCCGACGACCCGCCGGAACGCCCTCCACCCTCCCCGACCGCCGCCGGCTTCGCCGACGCCCCCAAGCACTAAGACGCCGACCGGGGAAAGGCACACTGCTGATCTCTGAAGGCCGGGTTCGATCAGAAGCCGCGGGCGGCTGCGCGGACGCGGGCCCCACCGAAGCCGCACGTCGGCCTAGCGGAAGGGCCGGGCCGCGCCATCAGGGCGGGCCTAGGGGGGCGAGGCGGGAGTGCCTCCTGCCTGGAGAGGCGGGCGGCGTCACCGGGCCAGGCCCTCGGAGGCGGGGCGGGAGTGCTGCCGGGCGGGAGAGGCGGGCGGTTTTACCCGGGGCAGGTCCCCTCGAAGGGGGCGAGGCGGGGTGGTGGTCAGGTGAGGCGGGGGGCGACGAGGTCCCAGACGGCGTCGGCGACGTCCTCCTTGGGCCCCCGCGGCACCTCCACCGGCTCGCCGCCCGCGACCAGCACGGTGGCGGCGTTGTCGGGGGTGCCGAAGGCGAGGTTCTCCCCCACCTGGTTGACGACCAGCAGGTCGCAGCCCTTGCGGGCGAGCTTGGCCTGGCCGTTGGCGAGCACGTCGTGCGTCTCGGCCGCGAACCCGACGATCACGCGCGGACCGCTGCCCTGCGCGAGGACATCCTCCGGCGTGTCGGACGAGGTCAGGGCTCCCGGCGCCGAGCCCGCGACCGCCACAGGCGAAGCAGACCGCGCCATGGGGGCGGCGGCGCGGCGGCGCTCGCCGAGCTCCGCCAGGATGTCAGGGTTCTTGGTGAGACGGATGGGCTCGGGCTCGCCGTCCGTCTTCTTGATCTTGAGGTCCTGCCGCACGGCGGGACGGAAGTCGGCCACGGCGGCGGCCATCACCACCACGTCGGCGTCGGCGCCCGCGGAGAGCACCGCCGCGCGCAACTCCTCGGCGGACTCCACGCGCACCACGGTCGCCCCGGCCGGATCGGGCAGGGCGACGTTCGCGGCCACCAGGGTCACCTGCGCGCCGCGCGCGACCGCGGTGCGGGCCAGGGCGTACCCCTGCAGCCCTGACGACCGGTTGCCGATGTAGCGCACCGGGTCGATGGCCTCGCGGGTGCCGCCCGCCGAGATCACGACGCGGCGCCCGGCCAGGTCGAGGGGGCGCCCGCGCAGCACGCGCAGGCACACCTGGAAGATCTCCGCCGGGTCGGGGAGGCGGCCGGGGCCGGTGTCGGCTCCGGTGAGCCGGCCCACCGCCGGGTCGATCACGACGCTGCCGCGCTCGCGCAGGGTCGCGACGTTCGCGCGGGTGGCGGGGTGCTGCCACATCTCGGTGTGCATCGCGGGGGCGAACACGACCGGGCAGCGGGCCGTCAGCAGCGTGTTGGTGAGAAGGTCGCCGGCCAGGCCGTGCGCGGCCTTGGCCAGCACGTCGGCCGTCGCGGGCGCCACCACGACCAGGTCGGCCCGCTGGCCGATGCGGACGTGGGGCACCTCGTGAACGTCGTCCCACACGTCGGTGGTCACCGGGTTGCCCGACAGGGCGGCCCAGGTGGGCTCGCCCACGAACCGCAGGGCCTCACGGGTGGGGACCACCCGGACCTCGTGACCCGACTCGGTGAACAGCCGCAGCAGCTCGCAGGCCTTGTACGCGGCGATGCCGCCGCTGACGCCCAGGACGACCTTCATCGAAGGGGTCAGACCGCGCCTTCGATGGGCTCGGAGGTGAGCAGACCCTCGGAGACCTCGCGCAGGGCGATGGACAGCGGCTTCTCCTGGGCGTGCGTCTCGACCAGCGGGCCGACGTACTCGAGCAGGCCCTCGCCGAGCTGCGAGTAGTAGGCGTTGATCTGGCGAGCGCGCTTGGCACCCATGATCACCAAAGAGTACTTGCTGTCGACGATGTCGAGCAGCGTGTCGATCGGCGGGTTGGTGATGCCCTCCGCGGCCGGGGTGGTTCCTGCCACGATGTCAGACCTCTCGGTTGATGGATGTCATGACCCCCTGAGGGTCAGTCATCAAGGCTATCAGCCGGAGACACACGTCTTCGACGTCCGTGTTCACCAGGGTGAGGTCGAACTCACGCTCGGCCGCCATCTCGACGCGGCCGGCCGCCAACCGGCGGGCGATGACCTCCTCGGGCTCGGTGCCGCGGCCGCGCAGCCGCTTCTCCAGCTCCTCCCAGCTCGGGGGGGCCAGGAACACCAGCAGCGCCTCCGGCATGCTCCGGCGGACCTGCCTGGCGCCTTCGAGGTCGATCTCCAGCAGGGTGGGCACGCCGGCCGCGAGTTTCCGCAGCACGGGCTCGCGCGGCGTGCCGTACCTGTTTCCTGCGAACTCCGCCCACTCGAGCAGTTCGCCCGACTCCACGAGCCGGTCGAACTCCTCGTTGTCGACGAAGAAGTAGTGGACCCCGTTCACCTCACCGGGCCGGGGCCTCCTGGTGGTCACCGAGACCGACAGCCACACCTCGGGGTGTGCCCGCCGGAGCTCGGCAACGACCGTGGACTTGCCGACGCCCGACGGCCCGGACAGGACCGTCAGCCGCCGTACCTCGGAGGGCAGGAAGCCGACCTGCGCTCCCGATCCGACCGCCTCATCGGCTCTGACATCGCCGGACCAGGACCTGTCGGTCACTTTCCTACCCCCCGTTGAACCTGCGCTTTCGTGTGGAACAGAGACTAGCTCTCGTTACCACCGAACTCGCGCTCGAGGGCTGCCCTCTGGTTCGCGCCGAGACCCCGCACGCGGCGGGACTCGGCGATCGCGAGCCGCTCCATGAGCTGCTTGGCGCGGACCTTGCCCACGCCGGGGAGCGACTCCAACAGTGCCGACACCTTCATCTTGCCGATGACGTCGTCGGTCTGCCCATCCTTGAGCACCTCAGCCAGAGAAACCGCGCCATGCTTGAGCCGGTTCTTGACCTCGGCACGCTCTTTACGGGCCTTTGCAGCCTTCTCCAGGGCTGCGGCGCGCTGCTCGGGGGTCAGAGGAGGAAGAGCCACGCCGGGTCACCTCGAATTTCTGTCGATGTACTCGGACGGCAAGGGAAACTAGCTGGTCATCGCCCCCTAAGCAACGTCAAGAGCGGTTTCTCTCCCCACAAAATCCACTTCATCACTCTCCGTGTTTGTAAAACTACCCACTGCTGATCAAATCGCCCCCACGACCGCCTTCCTCGGACCTCGTGAGACGATGCGGCCGGACGCAACCGCGATCATGGTCGATTCGTTGACTAGTGTCCGAAACCCCTGCCACACCTGGGCCGAAACACGTCCACGCGACGCCCGGGGATGCATTACGATCTTGCCCGAGGGGCATCCCCGCCGGATCCGGCATGCCCGCGCGAAGGGCTGCGCCGACACCGGGACGGCGGCGCGTCCACAGCGCGAGCGCCAGGCGGTCATGTCCCTTGTCAGGGCGTGCCGCCGGGGTGCGCCCGCCTCCCGACCTCCGGGCTTCCGCCCGGGGCCGTCGCGTACGCCTCCACAGGCCGCGCGCTCGCCCCGGACCGGGCCGCCCACCTGCGAGACCACCGCGCCCGGCTCCTGGACCTGGACGTCTCCACGCCGGAGGCGGAGCAGGACCACCACGGCTGCGCCGACACCGGCTCGAAGCGCCGGCGGGACGACGCCCCCAGGGGCATCGGTCGCCGGGGTGACGACGTCGGCACGGCGACAGCGTTCGGCGCGACAGGCGTTCGGCAACTGCCGCGCCCTGATGGGCGTGCGCTCATGGGCACGCGGTGATC
This sequence comes from Nonomuraea pusilla, assembly GCF_900109355.1. Lineage (GTDB taxonomy): Bacteria > Actinomycetota > Actinomycetes > Streptosporangiales > Streptosporangiaceae > Nonomuraea > Nonomuraea pusilla. The sequence continues at coordinate 282,505 of NZ_FOBF01000004.1, read as the reverse complement.
CGCATGCGGTGATCGGGTCTCACGATCGGCGCGTGCGGAGGAACGTCGCGATCGAAACCAGCGGTCGGCAGGCGGCCCTCGGCACTTGGCGGCAGAGACCCGGCGGTCGGCACTTGGCGGCAGGAACCCGACGGTCGGCGCTTAGCAGCAGGAACCCGGCGGTCGGCGCGGCGACGGCGGCCCGGCTGAGGGGCCTGCGGGTGCTTCATCCCGCGACGCCCGCCAACCGCGCGGGCTGCCCCACGATGGCGACGGACCGGGCCGGGGGCCCGCGGAGTCGGCCACCTCTGGCCACAGGACCACCTGGGAGCTGGAAGCGCTGGGCGGGCGGACGGGGGGCCTATCTCGGGTAGGACGTTCCTGAGGGCCTACAGGGGCACGGGCCTGCGCAGGACGCACGGGCCTGCCCAGGACGCATGGGCCTGTGCAGGAGGCGGGCCTGCCCAGGACACGCGGGCCTGCCCAGGACACGCGGGCCTGCCCATTACGCGCGGGTCTGCCCAAGTCTCACTGGCCTGCCCGGACGTACGCGCCCCCGAGGTCCACCGGGCGTCCTGAAGGGCGCCCAGAGGTGCCCGCATCCCGAGCCGCCCCCAGATCCCGAGCGGCCTCCTCAGGACCCCCGTGGCCGGTCCGGAGGCGTACCGCCCCTTCTAGGCGTCCGGCCTGTGCTTCTGACGGGCGCCGGGCGGCCCTGGGGTCCCGCGCGGCCCCGCAAGGGCGAGGCCAGGGAGGCGCGTCGCGCCTCCCTGGTCCAGCGGCCCTGTGAGCGCGCCCGGCGGCCCAGCAGGTGCGGGGCCCTCCCGAGGGGCGCCCCCTGGGCAGGGGACGCGGGGCACCTCCCCTGGGGCCGGTTACGGGGTGGTGCGGCGGAGGGTGGCGGCTATGGCGGCGGCGGCCGCGCCCGGGTCCGGGGAGCCGGTGATGGGGCGGCCGATCACGAGGAGGTCGGCGCCGTCCGCCAGCGCCTGCTCCGGTGTGGCGACCCTGGCCTGGTCCTGCGTGTCGGAGCCGGCAGGGCGTACGCCGGGCGTGATGAGCGTGATGTCCGGCCCCACCTCGGCCCGCAGCGCGGCGACCTCGTGCGGCGAGCACACCAGGGCGGTGGCGCCCGCCTCCACGGACAGGGCGGCCAGGCGGCGTACGGCGTCGCCCGCGGGACCGGCCATGCCGATGGCGGCGAGGTCGGACTCGGACAGCGACGTCAGGACGGTCACCGCCGCGATCTTGGTGTGCGGCGCGGCCTCGACGGCGGCGCGGATCATGGCGGGCCCGCCGGCGGCGTGGACGGTGAGGAAGGCCGGGCGCAGCCGGCCGACGGCGCGGGCGGCGCCGGCCACCGTGTTGGGGATGTCGTGCAGCTTGAGGTCCAGGAACACCTGGACGCCGCTGGCGCCCCGCACGGAGGCGATCACGTCGGGCCCGTAGCGGAGGTACAGTTCCAGGCCCACCTTGACGGTGCTGACGTGGGGCGTGACGAGGTCCGCCCACCGCGCGGCCGTCTCCAGGTCGGGCGCGTCGAGTGCGACGGCGATGGGTGCGTGCGTCAAGGGGAGCTCTCCTCGGTGTCGACCAGCAGGTGCCGGGGTGCGCTCCCCGGCGGGCGGTGGGCCAGGCCGACGGCGTCGGCGAGGCGTTGGAAGCCGCGCGCGCGCAGCAGGTCCTCGAGCTCGCGCTCGATGCGCAGGCACGCGTACGGGTCGTGGAACAGGGCGGTGCCCACGCCGACCGCGCAGGCGCCCGCCAGGATGAGCTGGAAGGCGTCCTTGCCGGTCATGACGCCGCCGATGCCGATGAGCGGCACACCGGGCAGGGCGGCGTGGACCTGCCACACGCACCGTACGGCGAGCGGCAGGATGGCGGGGCCTGACAGCCCTCCGGTGACGGCGGCCAGGGACGGGCGCAGGGTCCGGGTGTCGATGGCCATGCCGAGCGGATTGTTGATCATGGACAGCGCGTCGGCCCCCGCGTCGACGCAGGCCCGCGCGACGGCGACGATGTCGGCCACGTCGGGCGCGAGCTTGGCGACGACGGGCACGTCGTAGCGCATGATCGAGCGGACGGAGGCGATGACCTCGGCCGCCGCGCTGCCCTCGCGGGCGAAGACGCGGCCGCGGTCCTCGATGTTGGGGCAGGACAGGTTGACTTCGAGCGCGGTCACGCCGGGCGCGTCGGCGAGCCTGCGGGCCAGCTCGGAGTACTCGGCGACGGTGCCGCCGCCGATGGAGACGATGGTCTTGATGCCGCGCTGCGCGAGCCAGGGCAGCTCGCGTTCGAGGAACGCCTCGATGCCGGGCCCCTGCAGGCCGACGGCGTTCAGCATGCCGGACGGCGTCTCGGCCATGCGCGGCGTGGGCCGCCCGGCGCGCGGCGCCATGGTGATGGAGCGGGTGGTCAGCGCGCCGAGCCGGTGCAGGTCGAAGAACTGGGCCAGTTCGCGGCCCGAGGACGCGCACCCGGCCGCCGTGGTGATCGGGTTGCCCAGCTCCACGTGCGCGAGGAACGTCCGCATGTCAACCGACATGGCGCGCACCGCCTCCGGGGGCGCCGAGCGCGTCGAAGGGGATGGTCCCCACGTCCTCGAACCGCACCCGTTCCCCCCGGAACACCGGGCCCTCGGCGCAGGCCCTGACCATCCTGGTGACGCCGTCGTCGCCGATGACCGGTATCACGCACGTCATGCACACCCCGATGCCGCAGGCCATCGCCTCCTCGACGGCCACCTGCACGGGGATGTCGAACTCCATCGCCACCGCCGTGACGGCGCGCAGCGTCTCCATGGGGCCGCACGCGTACACGGCGTCGGCCCGCGTGTCGGCGATCACCGAGGGCAGCGCGTCGGTGACCCTGCCGCGCAGGCCGAGCGAGCCGTCCTCGGTGGTGAGGGTGGTGGTCTCGGCGATCCTGCGGGCCCGCATGGCGCCGAACACGCGGTCGGCGCTCGCGCCGCCGAGCACGAAGTCGACCCGGCAGCCGCGCGCCAGCAGCGCGTCGGCCAGCGGGAAGAGCACGGCGGAGCCGTACTCGGCGCCGACCAGCACGCAGTGCGCCGGGTCGCGCGGCAGCGGGAACGGGCGGCCGAACGGGCCGACCAGGTCGAGGGTGTCGCGGGCGCGGCGCTCGGCCAGCCAGGCCGTGCCGGGGCCGCGCACGGTGAACACCAGCTCGACGGTGCCGCCGTAGTCGGACTTGACGTCGTGGATCGACAGGGCGCGCCGCGTCACCATGGACGTGTGCGCCCCGCCGACCGCGACGGAGACGAAGTGGCCGGGACGGTAGCGCTCGGCGATGCCGGGCGCCACCACGGTGAGCGCATGGTAGGCGTCGACCCGGCGCGTCGTCAGCACCGTGCCCGTCACCTGCACCGGAGTGCCGGCCAGACGTCTTCACCTCCCGATCGGGGGTCAGCCCCGTAGTGCCTGCGCGTGCTCCTGGAGGGAACGGACGCCGACGTCGCCGCGTACGATCGCCTGGATGCCGGCCGCGGCGGCGGCCAGGCCGGCGACCGTGGTGATGCACGGGATCCCGCGCAGCACCGCGGCGGTGCGGATCTCGTACCCGTCGAGCCTGGGGCCGGACTGCCCGGGGCTGCCGAACGGCGTGTTGACGATCAGGTCGACCTCGCCGCCGAGGATGCGCTGCACGATCGTGGGTTCACCCCCTGGACCGGTCCCTTCGCTGTGCTTGCGCACGATCTTGGCATGGACGCCGTTGCGCCGCAGCACCTCGGCCGTGCCCTCGGTGGCGAGGATCTCGAAGCCCAGATCGGCGAGCGCCTTCACAGGGAAGATCATCGCACGCTTGTCCCTGTTGGCCACGGATACGAACGCGCGTCCCTTCGTCGGAAGCTCTCCGTAGGCCCCCGCTTGGGACTTCGCGTACGCGATGCCGAAGAACCCGTCGATGCCCATGACCTCGCCGGTGGAGCGCATCTCGGGGCCGAGGACGGTGTCGACGCCGCGGAAGCGGTTGAACGGCAGCACCGCCTCCTTGACCGCGATCGACGCGTCGAGCGGCAGCGTGCCGCCGTCGCCGGTGGCGGGCAGCATGCCCTCGGCGCGCAGTTCGGCGAGGGTGGCGCCGAGCATCACGCGGGCGGCCGCCTTGGCCAGGGGCACGGCTGTGGCCTTGGACACGAACGGCACGGTACGGCTGGCGCGCGGGTTGGCCTCCAGGACGTACAGGACGCCGGCGGACATGGCGTACTGGACGTTGAGCAGGCCGCGCACGCCGACGCCCGCGGCGATGGCCTCGGTGGCGGCGCGGATGCGCTTGATGTCGGCGCCGCCGAGCGTGATGGGCGGCAGGGCGCAGGCGGAGTCGCCGGAGTGGATGCCGGCCTCCTCGATGTGCTCCATGACGCCGCCGAGGTACAGCTCGGAGCCGTCGTAGAGCGCGTCGACGTCGATCTCGACGGCCTCGTCGAGGAACTTGTCGACGAGCACCGGGTGGCCGCCCTCCTGGGCCGCCATGTACGTGGTGAGCGTGGCGTCGTCGTACACGATGGCCATGCCGGCGCCGCCGAGCACGTACGAGGGCCGCACCAGCACCGGGTAGCCGATCTCCTCGGCGACCTGGAGCGCCTCGGCGACGGTGGTGGCGGTGCCGTGCCGCGGGGCGGGCAGGCCGGCCTCGGCGAGGACGCGGCCGAACGCGCCGCGCTCCTCGGCCAGGTGGATCGACTCGGGCGAGGTGCCGACGACGGGCACGCCGGCGTCCTTGAGCGCCTGCGCCAGGCCGAGCGGGGTCTGGCCGCCGAGCTGGACGATGACGCCCGCGACGGGCCCGGTCTGCTGCTCGGCGTGGACGACCTCCAGGACGTCCTCCAGGGTGAGCGGCTCGAAGTAGAGCCGGTCGGAGGTGTCGTAGTCGGTGGAGACGGTCTCGGGGTTGCAGTTGACCATGACGGTCTCGAACCCGGCCCTGGACAGCTCGAACGAGGCGTGCACGCAGGCGTAGTCGAACTCGATGCCCTGGCCGATGCGGTTGGGGCCGGAGCCGAGGATGATGACCTTGCGCCGCTCGCCGTACGGGACCTCGGTCTCCTCGTCGTAGGTGGAGTAGAGGTACGGCGTCTTGGCGGCGAACTCGGCGGCGCAGGTGTCGACGGTGTTGTAGACGGGGCGCACCCCGAGTTCGTGGCGCAGGCCGCGCACGCGGGGCTCGTCGAGGCCGCGGATCTCGGCGATCTGGGCGTCGCTGAAGCCGAGCCGCTTGGCGCCCTCCAGCACCTCGGCGGTCAGCTCGGGCGCGGCGGCGACGGCCTCGGCCTCCTCGTGGAGGAGGAAGAGCTGGTCGAGGAACCACGGGTCGACGCTGGTGGCGTCGAACAGCTCCTCGGCGGTGGCGCCGGCGCGGATGGCCTGCTGCATGGTGCGCAGCCGGCCGTCGTGCGGGGTGCGGCAGGCGCGCAGCAGGTCGTCCTTGTCGCCGGGGTCGCCGGCCCAGCTGAACGACGAGCCCTTCTTCTCCAGCGACCGCAGCGCCTTCTGCAGCGCCTCGGGGAACGACCGGCCGATGGCCATGGCCTCGCCCACGGACTTCATGTGGGTGGTGAGGGTCTGGTCGGCCCCGCGGAACTTCTCGAAGGCGAACCTCGGCACCTTGACCACGATGTAGTCGAGGGTGGGCTCGAAGGAGGCCGGGGTCTCCTGGGTGATGTCGTTGGGGATCTCGTCGAGCGTGTAGCCGATGGCGAGCTTGGCGGCGATCTTCGCGATCGGGAACCCGGTGGCCTTGGAGGCGAGCGCGGAGCTGCGGGACACGCGCGGGTTCATCTCGATGACGATCATGCGGCCGGTGCGCGGGTCGACCGCGAACTGGATGTTGCAGCCGCCGGTGTCGACGCCGACCTCGCGGATGACCGCGATGGCGACGTCGCGCATGTTCTGGTACTCGCGGTCGGTCAGGGTCAGCGCGGGCGCGACGGTGACGCTGTCGCCGGTGTGGACGCCCATCGGGTCGATGTTCTCGATGGAGCAGACGATGACGACGTTGTCGGCCCTGTCGCGCATGACCTCCAGCTCGTACTCCTTCCAGCCGAGGATGGACTCCTCCAGGAGCACCTCGGTGGTCGGGGAGGCGTCGAGCCCGGCGCCGGCGATGCGGCGCAGGTCGTCCTCGTCGTACGCGAAGCCGGAGCCGGCGCCGCCCATGGTGAACGACGGGCGCACGACCAGCGGGTAGCCCAGCTCGCCCGCGGCGGCGAGGCACTCGTCGATGGTGTGGCAGATGACGGACCTGGCCGACTCGGCGTTGAGCCCGTGCTCGCGGGCGACCTTGGCGACGATCTCCTTGAACCGCTCGCGGTTCTCGCCCGCCTGGATGGCGTCGAAGTCGGCGCCGATCAGCTCGACCTCGTACTTGTCCAGCACGCCCGACTCGTGCAGCGCGACCGCGGTGTTGAGCGCGGTCTGGCCGCCGAGGGTGGGCAGGAGCGCGTCGGGGCGCTCCTTGGCGATGATCTTCTCGACGTACTCGGGGGTGATCGGCTCGACGTACGTGGCGTCGGCGAACTCCGGGTCGGTCATGATCGTCGCGGGGTTGCTGTTGACCAGGATGACGCGGAAGCCCTCGGCCCGCAGCACGCGGCAGGCCTGGGTGCCGGAGTAGTCGAACTCGCACGCCTGGCCGATCACGATCGGCCCGGAGCCGATCACCAGGACGGACCTGATGTCCTCACGCTTGGGCACGGCTCATGACCTCACAGAACTCGTCGAAGAGATAGGCGGCGTCGTGGGGCCCCGCCGCGGCCTCCGGGTGGTACTGGACGGAGAAGGCGCGCCCGTCGAGCAGGCGCAGCCCCTCCACGCAGCGGTCGTTGAGGTTGACGTGGCTGACCTCGGCCGGCCCGTACGGGGTGTCGAACGGCCCGTCGAGCGGCGCGTCGACCGCGAACCCGTGGTTGTGGGCGGAGATCTCCACCTTGCCGGTGCGCACGTCCTGCACGGGCTGGTTGACCCCGCGGTGGCCGTAGCGCAGCTTGTACGTGGACAGGCCGAGGGCCCTGCCGAAGATCTGGTTGCCGAAACAGATGCCGAAGAACGGCAGGCCGGCCTCCAGCACCCGGCGCAGCGGCGTGACGTCGACGGTGGCCGGGTCGCCAGGGCCGTTGGACAGGAACACGCCGTCGGGGCGCACCGCCATGATGTCCTCGAACGTGGCGGTGGCGGGCAGGACGTGCACCTCGCAGCCGCGTTCGGCCATGCGGTGCGGCGTCATGCCCTTGATGCCGAGGTCGACGGCCGCGACGGTGAAGCGCTTGGCGCCGATGGCGGGCACGACGTACGGCTCGGCGGTGGTGACCTCCTCCGCCAGCGCGGAGCCCTCCATGGCGGGAGAGCGCCGCACCCGCTCGACGAGCTCCTCGACGGGCTCGGACGGGGCGGAGAAGATGCCGGCGCGCATGGCGCCGCGCTCGCGCAGGTGGCGGGTGAGCGCGCGGGTGCCGGCGATGGCGATGCCGACGACGCCCTGCTCCTTGAGGTAGTCGTCGAGCGAGCGGTTCGCCCGCCAGTTCGACACCACCCTGGACGGTTCGCGCACGACGTACCCGGCGACCCAGACGCGGCCCGACTCGGGGTCCTCGTCGTTGACGCCGGTGTTGCCGATGTGGGGCGCCGTCATGGCGACGATCTGCCGGTGGTAGGACGGGTCGGTGAGGGTCTCCTGGTAACCGGTCATGCCGGTGTTGAAGACCATCTCGCCGAACGTCTCGCCTTCGGCGCCGTACGGGGTTCCGTGGAAGACTCGGCCGTCTTCCAGGACGAGCACCGCTGTGTTCAAACCAGCTTCCCTTCGAGAACGGTCGGCTTGCCGCGCAGGAACGTGGCGACGACCCGTCCGGGCAGGGTCATCCCCTCGTACGGGGTGTTCCTGCTCTTCGACGCGAACGCGGACGGATCCACCTCGGTGCGTACCGACGGGTCGTACAGCACGATGTTGGCCGGGGAGCCCACCTGCAGGGGCTGCCCCTGGCCGCTCAGGCGGCCGATGCGGGCCGGCGCGGCCGACATGCGGTCGGCCACGCCCGCCCAGTCGAGCAGGCCGGTCTCGACCATGGCCTCCTGCACCACGCTGAGCGCGGTCTCCAGGCCCACCATGCCCATGGCGGCGGCCGACCACTCGGTCTCCTTGTCCTCGACCGGGTGCGGCGCGTGGTCGGTGGCGACGACGTCGATGGTGCCGTCGGCCAGCGCCTCGCGCAGCGCCTCGACGTCGGCGCGGGTGCGCAGCGGCGGGTTGACCTTGTAGATCGGGTTGTACGCGCCGACCGGCGACTCCTCGACGAGGTCGTCGGTGAGGAGCAGGTGGTGCGGGGTGACCTCGGCGGTGACGTCCCAGCCCTTGGACTTGGCCCAGCGCAGGATCTCCACCGAGCCCGCGGTGGAGACGTGGCAGACGTGCAGCCTGGAGCCGACGTGCGCGGCGAGCAGGCAGTCGCGGGCGATGATCGCCTCCTCGGCGACCGCGGGCCAGCCGGTCAGGCCGAGCCTGCCGGAGACCTGGCCCTCGTTCATCTGGGCGCCGCCGGTGAGCCGAGGCTCCTGGGCGTGCTGGGCGACGACGCCGTCGAACGCCTTGACGTACTCCAGGGCGCGCCGCATGAGCACCGCGTCGTCGACGCACTTGCCGTCGTCGGAGAAGACGCGGACCCGGGCTGCGGAGTCGGCCATCGCGCCGAGCTCGGCGAGCTGCCTGCCCTCCAGCCCGACGGTGACGGCGCCGACCGGGTGGACGTCGCAGTGGCCGAACTCGTGGCCGAGCCGCCACACCTGCTCGACCACGCCGGCGGTGTCGGCGACGGGCGAGGTGTTGGCCATGGCGTGCACGGCGGTGTAGCCGCCGCGGGCGGCGGACTGGGTGCCCGTCTGGACGGTCTCGGCGTCCTCGCGGCCGGGCTCGCGCAGGTGGGTGTGCAGGTCGACCAGGCCGGGCAGCGCGAGGGCGCCCTGGCCCTCGACCACCTGGTCGCCGGCGGCGGGCGGCTGCGCCCCCGCCGGGGTGACGGCGGCGATCAGGCCGTTCTCGACGCGGATGTCGACCGGCTCGCCGCCCAGGATCCTGACGTTACGGATGATCACGCGGTCTCTCCCCCGAGCAGCAGGTACAGGACGGCCATGCGGATGGTGACGCCGTTGGCGACCTGCTCGACGATCGTCGAGCGCGGCGAGTCGGCCACCTCCGCGGCGATCTCCATGCCCCGGTTCATCGGGCCGGGGTGCATGACGATCGCGTCGTCGGGCATCTTGGCGAACCGGTCGCGGTCGAGGCCGTACCGGCGGGAGTACTCGCGCTCGCTGGGGAAGTAGGCGGCGTTCATCCGCTCCTTCTGCACGCGCAGCATCATGACGACGTCGGACTTCGGCAGCACCGCGTCGAGGTCGTAGGAGACCTCGCACGGCCAGGAGCCGACCGAGACGGGCAGCAGCGTGGGCGGCGCGACCAGGGTGACCTCGGCTCCGAGCGTGCCGAGCAGCAGCACGTTGGAGCGGGCGACGCGGCTGTGCAGCACGTCGCCGACGATCGTGACCTTGCGGCCTTCGAGCCCGCCGAGCCGGCGGCGCATGGAGAAGGCGTCGAGCAGGGCCTGCGTGGGGTGCTCGTGCGTGCCGTCGCCGGCGTTGAGCACGCTGCCGCGCACCCAGGTGGCCAGGCGGTGCGGCGCGCCCGAGGCGCTGTGGCGGATGACGACCGCGTCGGCGCCCATGGCCTCCAGCGTCAGCGCGGTGTCCTTCAGCGACTCGCCCTTGGAGACGCTGGACCCCTTGGCCGAGAAGTTGATCACGTCGGCGGACAGCCGCTTGGCGGCGGCCTCGAAGGAGATGCGGGTGCGGGTGGAGTCCTCGAAGAAGAGGTTGACCACGGTGCGTCCGCGCAGCGTGGGCAGCTTCTTGATGGACCGCTCCGAGACCCTCGCCAGCTCCTCGGCGGTGTCGAGGATGAGCAGGGCGTCGTCCTTGCCGAGGTCTCCCGCGGAGATGAGGTGGCGGTTCACCTGGCCTCCTCCTTGATGAGCAGCACCGCGTCGCGGCCGTCGGTCTCCTGGAGGAAGACCTTCACCTTCTCGCTCTTGGCGGTGGGGAGGTTCTTGCCGACGTAGTCGGCGCGGATGGGCAGCTCGCGGTGGCCGCGGTCGACCAGCGTGGCGAGCTGCACGGCGGTGGGCCTGCCGAGGTCGTTCAGCGCGTCGAGCGCGGCGCGGACCGTGCGGCCGGAGAACAGGACGTCGTCGACCAGCACGACGACCTTGCCGTCGATGCCGTCGGAGGGCAGCTCGGTGCGGCCGAGCGGGCGCGCGGGCCGCAGCCGCAGGTCGTCGCGGTACATGGTGATGTCGATCGAGCCGACCGGGATCTTGACGCCTTCGAACTGCTCGATGCGGCCGCCGAGCCGCTGCGCGAGCGTCGCGCCGCGGGTGGGGATCCCGAGGAGCACCACGTCGCCGGCGCCCTTGGTGCGTTCGAGGATCTCGTGCGCGATGCGCGTGAGAGCGCGGTGGATGTCGGGGCCTTCGAGGACGGCCCTGGACAGGGGCCCGTTTTCGGGCATGAGGTATCTCACCACCTTTCCCGCCTCACAGGACGGGGCTTAAAGGGTGTTGGCCGGGACACACAGTACCAGGGGCTACCAGCCACAATGCCGAGGGTCCCGCGGCGATCACGGTGCGCGGGAGGCACGCGAGGCGATCGGGGACCGCGATGGGTGCTCAGCTGCGGCGGATCCGCGGGCGGATCAGATCGGTCACGTCCACGGCGAAGATCACGCGGGCCCAGGAGCTGATCGCGTCCTCGCGGGTGGGCAGGGCCAGGGACCGCGCGGCGGCGGCCGAGCCGTACGCGCGGGAGATCTCCAGGGCGGTGACGGCGCTGGTCAGCCACCGGATGCGGATGGACCACCCGCTGCTGGACGAGCGGCCGGACGCCTCACGCGTCGCGGTGCTGCTGCTCACCAGCGACAGGGGGTTCGCCGGCGGTTTCAACGGCAACGTCCTCAGGCAGGAGCAGGCGCTGAGCGGCCTGCTGGAGGGGCAGGGCAAGCGGCCCGTCCACTACGTGGCGGGCCGCAAGGGCGTGGACTGGTTCCGCTTCCGCGGCAGGCCGGTGGCCGGGCAGTGGACGGGCGTGAGCGGCGCCCCCGACTACGCCACGGCGGCCGAGATCGGGCGGACGCTCATCGAGGCGTTCGACACCCCGACGGGCGAGGGCGGGGTGGGCGAGGTGCACGTCGTCTACACGCGGTTCGTGTCGATGCTGGCCCAGCGGGTGACGGTGACGCGGATCCTGCCGCTCGTGGTGGAGGAGGAGCTCGCGCGGTCGTGGCCGGAGGGGCGGGCGCCGCTGCTCGCGCCGTACGAGTTCGACCCCTCCCCCGAGGAGATCCTCGACCGGCTGCTGCGCACGTACGTGCGCTCGCGGCTGTGGCACATGCTGCTGTCGTCGGCGGCGTCGGAGCACGCGGCCAGGCGGGCGGCGATGATGGCGGCCACGGAGAACGCGCACGAGCTGATCGAGCGGCTGACGCGCGAGGCGAACGAGGCCAGGCAGGCCGAGATCACGACGGAGATCAGCGAGATCGTGGGCGGGGCGGAGGCGCTCAGGCACTCCTGATTTGCCAATTTACGACATATCGGTATAAAACCTCCTCTATCTGGGTTTTAGGGGGAGGTAACACCATGGGGCTGTCCGCGCGCGAGCAGGCCGTTCTCGAGGCGATCGCCCGCCGGCTCAAGGAGGACGACCCGGCACTGGTGAAGCGGCTGTCGGCCTTCGGCGCCCGCAGGGCGGAGGCCGCCTGCTCCCCCTCCTCGCACGAGGGCTGGCCGGTGGCGCTCATCGCCGTGTGCCTGGCCGTGTTCGCGCTGGTGCTGCTGCTGTCGGGGTCGGGCAACGGCCTCACCAACACCTCGATCAGGTAATTTACCGTTCCCTTCCGTGTCAGTCCCGTTCCGTGAGGGCAGGGTCATGAGCGGCCGCGTGCGCCAGCGGCGGCCGGTGTGACAGCTGGGCCTGCCGGGACCTGACCCGCCGCGGCCCTCAGGATCCGGGCCGGGGGACACACGATGGGGGAGGCGCCACCGTCCGACGGCACGCTGCCCGGCGGCCCCGCGGCCACGGCTCCGCGGAGCTCCCGCTCCCCCGCCCCCGCCGGACTCGGCTTCGGGTCCGCCGTCGCGCTCGTCATCGGCAACGTCGTCGGCACCGGCATCTTCCTGCTGCCCGCCTCGCTGGCCGCCATCGGCACGGTCAGCCTCGTCGCGATGGTCCTCGTCACGCTCGGCGCCGTCGCCATGGCCCTCGTCTTCGGCAGGCTCGGCGCCCGCATGCCGGTCAGCGGCGGCCCCTACGCGTACGCGCGGGAGGCGTTCGGCGAGTTCGCCGGCTTCTGGATCTCCTGGTCGTTCTGGCTGACCGCGTGGATCGGCAACGCCGCCATCGCGGTGGCCTGGGTCGGCTACGTCCAGTACGCCGCCCGCCACCTCCTCGGGCTCGACTGGGGCGGCACCGCCGGCTCCGTCGCCGTCGGCCTGGCCGGGCTGTCGATCCCGGCCGCGGTCAACCTCATGGGCGTGCGCAACATGGCCGCCTTCCAGACCGTCACCGCCGTGCTCAAGTTCGTGCCGCTGCTGCTCGTCGCCGTCGTGGGCCTGCTCTTCTTCCAGGTCCGCAACTTCCCCGCCTTCAACGCCACCACCGGCGGCTGGGTCGGCGCGCTGTCCACCGCCGGCGCGGTGACGCTGTTCATCTACTCCGGCGTCGAGAGCGTCGCCGTGGCCGCGGGGAAGGTCAGGGACCCCGCCCGCACCGTCGGCCGGGCCAGCGTCGCCGGGGTGCTGGCGTGCGCCGCCCTGTACCTGCTCACCACGGTCGCGGTCATGGGCACCGTCCCGCACGAGCGGCTCGCCCGCTCCAGCGCGCCCTTCGCCGACGCGCTCGACCAGATGGCGGGCGGCTCCGCCGGCGGCGTCGTCATCGCGCTGTGCGCGGTGGTCTCCGGCCTCGGCGCGCTCAACGGCTGGACACTGCTCGTCGCCGAGATGCCCATGGCCGCCGCCAGGCACGGCATGTTCCCGCCCGCCTTCGCCAGGACGTCCGCGCGCGGCGCCCCCTACGTGGGCGTCCTCGCCGGGACCGCGCTCACCTCCCTCATGCTGCTCGTCGGCTACGCCTCCTCCGACTCCTTCCGCACGATCGTGCTGCTGGCCTCGTTCACCACGGTGATCCCGTACTTCTTCTCGGCCGCCGCCCAGGTCCTCTGGCTGGCCACCGGCACGCGCGCGGTCGCCGGGGCCAGGCTCGCGCGCGACCTGCTCGTCGCGCTGCTCGCCCTGCTGTTCTCGTTCTGGATGGCGTACGGCTCCGGCGCCGACGCCGTCCTCGGGGGCGTCCTCATGCTGCTGGCCGGCGTGCCCGTCTACATCTGGCTGAAGGCGAGACGCGGTGAGTGCGGCCCGCGTGACTCGCGCCTCGTCGAGGGGATAGACACAGGATGAGGTTCCATGTCGATTCCGAGGTGGGCAGGCTCCGCAGGGTCCTGCTCCACACGCCCGAGCTGGCGCTCAAGCGGCTCACCCCGTCCAACAAGGACGACTTCCTCTTCGACGACGTGCTGTGGGTGCAGCGCGCCGTGGAGGAGCACGAGGAGTTCCAGCGGGTGCTGCGCGAGCGCGGCGTCGAGGTCCACATGCTGTCGGACCTGCTCAGGGAGACCGTGGACATCCCGGAGGCGCGCGAGCAGATCCTGGACGCCGCCGTGGACGAGCGCTGGCTCGGCCCCCTGGCCGTCGACGACATCCGCAGCGCTCTCGACGCGCTCGACGCGGCCACCCTGCAGATGCACCTGACCGGCGGCATCACCAAGCGCGAGCTGGTCGCGCTGGGCTGCTCGCCCAGGTCGATGGCCTTCCACGTCCTCGGCGACGACGACTTCGTCCTGCCGCCGCTGCCCAACCACCTGTTCACCCGCGACACGTCCTGCTGGATCTACGACGGCGTCTCCGTCAACGCCATGCGCAAGAAGGCCCGCATGCGCGAGACGATCAACATGGAGGCGATCTACCGGTTCCACCCCATGTTCGCGTCCGGCTTCGACCGCCCCGAGGCCGGCGGCTACCACGTCTGGATGCAGGGCCGCAAGGTCGCGCCCGCCACCCTGGAGGGCGGCGACGTGCTCGTGATCGGGCGCGGCGCCGTGCTCGTCGGGATGAGCGAACGCACCCAGCCGCAGGCCGTCGAGATGCTCGCCCGCGAGCTGTTCAGGGCCGGCTCCGCCACCACGATCGTGGCCGTGGACCTGCCGAAGGCCCGCGCCTTCATGCACCTCGACACCGTCATGACCATGCTGGACGTGGGCGTGTTCACCAAGTACGCCGGCCTCGGCATGCTGCCGGCGTACACGATCGAGCCCGGCCCCAACGACAAGGAGCTCAAGGTCACCGACCACCCGCCCGAGGACATGCACAGGGCCATCGCCCACGCGCTCGACCTGGACGACATCACCGTCCTCACCCCCACCCAGGACGTCTACGCCGCCGCGCGGGAGCAGTGGGACGACGGCTGCAACGGCCTGGCCGTCGAGCCCGGCGTCGTCATCGCCTACGAGCGCAACACCACCACCAACAACCACCTGCGCGACCACGGCATCGAGGTCGTCACCATCCGCGGCAGCGAGCTCGGCCGGGGCCGCGGCGGCCCGCGTTGCATGAGCTGCCCCCTCGAGCGCGACGGCGTCTGACCGCCGCCGCGCCGGACGAACTGGGAGGCTCAATGCGGGTCATCGTCGCGCTCGGCGGCAACGCGCTGCTGCGCCGCGGACAGCGGCCGGACGCCGAGACGCAGAAGGACAACCTTCGCCACGCTGTCAGGACGCTCGCCGCCCTCGCCGAGACTCACGAACTGGTCATCACCCACGGAAACGGCCCCCAGGTGGGCGTGCTCGCGCTGGAGAGCGCCAGCGACCCCAACCTGAGCAGGCCCTACCCGTTCGACACGCTCGGCGCGCAGACGCAGGGCATGATCGGGTACTGGATGCAGCAGGCCCTGCAGAACGCCCTGCCCGGCCGCCAGGTGCTCGCCGTGGTCACGCAGACCCTGGTCTCCGCCGTCGACCCCGCCTTCGACGACCCCACCAAGTTCGTCGGCCAGGTCTACGAGGAGGACGAGGCGCGCAAGCTGGCCGCCGAGTTCGGCTGGACCGTCAAGCCCGACGGGCCGTACTGGCGGCGCGTCGTCCCCTCCCCCGCGCCGCAGCGGGTCGTCGAGACCCGGCTCATCCGGATGATGCTGCGCGAGGGCGTCGTCGTGGTCTGCGCGGGCGGCGGCGGCATCCCCGTCGTGCGCGACGCCCGCGGCCGGCTCACCGGCGTCGAAGCCGTGATCGACAAGGACCTCACCGCGTCCATGCTGGCCGAGGCGCTCGAATGCGACGCCTTCCTCATCCTCACCGACGTCCCCCGCGTCATGCGGGACTTCGGCACCCCCCACCAGACCGAGATCGCCCACACCACCCCGCACGAGCTGCGCGCCCTCGACTTCCCCGCCGGGTCGATGGGGCCGAAGATCGAGGCGGCCTGCCGGTTCGTCGAGACCACCGGCGACATGGCCGCCATCGGCCGGCTCGACCAGGCCGAGGCCGTCCTGGCGGGCGCCGCCGGCACCATCGTCACACCCGGCGGCCGCTGGCCGCTGACGAGCACCCTGTAGGAGCGCGGCATGACCCTGGCCCGGAGGCTCCTGCGCACCAAGCCCGCCGAGATCCTCGTCGCCGAGGGCGGCCACGGCGAGGGCGGCGAGCTGCGCCGCACCATGTCGCTGTGGCAGCTCACCCTGTTCAGCGTCGGCGCCACCCTGGGCACCGGCATCTTCGTCATCCTCGGCCAGGCCGTGCCCAAGGCCGGCCCTGCCGTGGTGCTGTCGTTCCTGCTGGCCGCCGTCACCGCGCTGTTCTCCGCCCTGTCGTACGCCGAGCTCGCCGGCACCATCCCGGTGTCCGGGTCGTCCTACTCGTACGCGTACGCGACGCTCGGGGAGCTGGTCGCCTGGATCTGCGGCTGGTGCCTGATGCTGGAGTACGCCGTCTCCGTCGCCGCCGTCGCCGTCGGCTGGGGCGAGTACCTGAACGCCTTCCTCGGCTCCCTGCTCGGCTTCACCCTGCCCGACGCCGTCACGCGCTCCCCCGGCCAGGACGGCGGCGTGGTGAACCTCACCGCGATCCTCGTCGTGCTCCTCGCCACCTGGCTCCTCCTGCACGGCGCCTCCGAGAGCGCGCGGGCCAACGCCGTCTTCGTGCTCGTCAAGGTGGGCGTGCTGATGTTCTTCTGCGCCGTGGCGTTCACCGCGTTCAAGGCGGGCAACTTCGCGCCGTTCGCCCCCATGGGGGTGGCCGGCGTGACGGCGGCCGCGTCCCAGGTGTTCTTCTCGTACATCGGGTTCGACGCCGCCTCCACCGCCGGCGAGGAGGCCCGCAACCCCAGGCGCGACCTGCCGCTCGCGATCATCCTGTCGCTGGCCGTCGTCACCCTCGTGTACGTCCTCGTCTCCGTCGCCGCCATCGGCGCCCTGCCGTGGACCGCCTTCGAGGAGCAGGGGTCCGAGGCCGGCCTCGCCCACATCGTCAACCTCGCCGCCGGCTCCACCTGGCCCGGCGTGATCGTCGCGTTCGGCGCGGTCGTGGCCATCGCCAGCGTCGTCCTCACCGTCATGTACGGCCAGACGCGCATCCTGTTCGCCATGTCCCGCGACGGGCTCGTCCCCCGCGTCTTCGAGGAGGTGAACCCGCGCCGCCAGGTGCCCGTCGCCAACACGCTGATCGTCGCCGCGTTCATCTCCGTCCTCGCCGGGCTCGTGCCGCTCGGGCAGCTCGCCGAGGCCACCAGCATCGGCACCCTGTTCGCCTTCACCATCGTGAACATCGGCGTGCTCGTCCTGCGCCGCCGCAGCCCCGAGCTGCCGCGCAGCTTCCGCACGCCCCTCTTCCCCGCCACGCCGGTGATCGGCGCCGTCCTGTGCGTCGTCGTCATGGCCGGGCTCGCGGGCGTCACCTGGCAGGCGTTCGGCCTGTGGATGCTGGCCGGGCTGATCTGCTACTTCGCGTACGGCTACCGCCACTCGCGGCTGAACACCGAGGTCGTCGGATGAGGTTCGACAGCGTCCTTTGCGGTTTCATCCCCGAACCGCGCGGCCGCGACGGCCTCGCCCTGGCCATGCTGCTCGCCCGCCGGGCCCACGGCCGGCTGACCGTCGCCACCGTGCAGCCGCCCTCCTGGTCCACGCCGGGGCCGGCCAGGGCGGAGGCGTACGCGTGGCGGGCGTACCTGAAGGAGCAGGCCGAGGCCACGCTGGCGCAGGCGCGGTCGCTGGCGGGCGACGAGGCCGAGTACGTCGTGCAGGCAGGCAGGGGCAGCGGGCGCGGGCTGGTGGAGCTGGCGCGCAGGCGCGGCGCGGACGTCGTCGTCATCGGGTCGGCGCCGGGCGGCGCACGGGGCCGCATCGGCGTCGGCAGCACGGCCGACCAGTTGCTGCACTCGTCCACGGTGCCGGTGCTGCTGGCCCCGCGCGGCTACGCCCAGGACCCTCCCCCCGCGTTCGACCGGCTCACCGTCGCCTACCGGCGCGGTCCCGGCGCCGACGCGGCCGTCGCCCGCGCCGCCAGGGCCGCCGTCGCGCTCGACCTGCCGCTGCGGCTCGTCACGATGGTGGTCACGCACGGGTTCGGGGGCGGCGGCGCGACGGGGCCGGGGGCCGCCGTCGGCGGGGGCGGCAGGCGGGCCGGGGCCGGCCAGGAGATGCTCGCGCGGCTGCGCGAGCAGGCGGCCGCGGACCTGCGGGTCGCGGCCAGGGGCCAGCGCAGGCGGTGCCAGGTGGAGGTCGAGGTGCTGGAGGGCCGCACCATCGCCCAGGCGCTCCGCGCCGCCTCCTGGCTGCCAGGGGAGCTCATCATCTGCGCCTCCAGCGAGACCGGGCCGCTGCGCCGGGTCTTCCTCGGGGACACCTCACTCAAGATCGTGCGGGCCGCGACGCGGCCTGTCATGATTCTGACGCGACAGCCCTGACGGTGGGGCGACTGTCGGCAAACTGTGACGAACTAACGGTACTTTCGGGACACTAGGGGCGTATGTGGCGTTCCCTGCCGCACCGGATTCGGCATCTTTTTTCCAATCAGCTTGACCTCAGCCGCCCTCGCCTTTACCGTCACTGTGCGTAACCACCCGCGCGGCGTGCTGGGGTAAACCCGGGGCCATGGCTACCGATGGTGCCGAGCTCGGCACCAGACCCCCCGGTGGCACGGGCATTCGCCGCAAGGGAGCACAATCTACTGAGAGCGATACATACGAGAGCCGGGGGGCCACACGATGCCGTCTGAGTACGCCAAGTCGCTGGGTGCACGACTCCGCGCCATCCGCACCCAGCAGGGCCTGTCCCTGCATGGAGTCGAAGAGAAGTCCCGCGGCAGGTGGAAAGCCGTGGTCGTGGGCTCGTACGAGCGTGGCGACCGCGCCGTCACGGTGCAGAAGCTTGCCGAGCTTGCCGACTTCTACGGGGTGCCCGTCTCCGAGCTGCTGCCCGGAGGAGCGGCGCCGAGCCCGCTGGGGCCGACGCCGAAGCTTGTGATCGACCTGGAGAGGCTTGCGGCGCTGCCGAAGGAGAAGGCGGGGGCGCTCGCCCGTTATGCCGCCACCATCCAGAGCCAGCGCGGCGACTACAACGGCAAGGTCCTGTCGATCCGCCAGGAGGACCTCCGCTCCCTTGCCGTGATCTACGACAAGTCGCCGAGCGAGCTGACCGAGGAGCTCATCAGCTGGGGCGTGCTGGACGCGGAGGCCCGCAGGGCCGTCGAGTCCTTCTGACCCTGACGCTCCAGGGGAGCTCCACCCGGAGCTCCCCTTTGTGCTCCCCGTCCCCGCCTCCCGCCCTCACTCCAGACCCCCGGGCACACCACCACCCGAACCGGCTCAGTGAACCCCCTGATCCCCCGCACCCGAGCCGGACAGCCGAGCCCCACCCAGCCGGCAGCGCGTTCCGCAGGCCCACGCAGGGGCGCGGCCTTTCCCGGCGCACGGCGTCGCCCAGGGCCGGACATCGGGCAAGGCGGGGCCTTCCCAGGGTGGTGCGTTTCGCGGCGCGCGGCATCCCGCAGGGCACCGTCCTGCCCGGCGCCGTTGTACGACGCAATGGCGTTCTACGGCGCATGACGTTCCGCAGCGCATGGCATTCCGCGGGCACGAGGCTCCGCGGGCACCGCATTCTGCGGGCACGAGGCTCTGCGGGCACCACATTCTGCGGGCACCGCATTCCGCGGGCACGAGGCTCTGGGGCACCGCATTCTGCGGGTACGGAATTGCGCTGGGCGCGGCATCCCATCGCGCACGGCAATCCATCGTGCACGGCAATCCATCGTGCACGGCAATCCATCGTGCACGGCAATCCATGGGCCGCGGCATTCCCCAGGGCGCGGCGTTCCCCGGGCGCGGCATTCCATCGTGTACGGCATTCCCCGGGCCCGACATTCCGCGGGATGAAAGGGAGGCGGACTCCGGGGGTGTTCTGCGGGTGAGAGGGGCGTTCCCCGGGCTCAGCGGAGGGTGGGGGGAGGCGGAGAGGCCTTCTGCCGGCGGGATGGCGTTCTGCGGCGGGATGGCGTTCGCTGGCTCGCCAAGGCGCGGAAGGTGCGGCGTCGGTGGGCGGCGGCGGCCTGGAGGCGGCGGAACTGCCGGGAGGGGCGTGCCGGGAATCGTGTTCTCTGCTGGGGAAGGCGTTCTGAATCGCCATTCTTCATGGCGAGAGGGATGGCCGTGCCGGGGAAGGGGTTCTGCCGGTGAAAGAGCGCAGGGGGTAGCGCGAGCGGTGGTGCGATCTGGCCGGAAGACTCCCTTCCGGCTCCTTACGGCGTCCGATGCCTCCCGATGGCCCGCCCGTCGTACGGGCGCGGCTCCCGGTGTACGGGAGACGGCCGGCCGCCGTCTGTACGGCAGCGCCTCCGGATGGTCAGGCGCTGGCCTCGTTCCCCTGGGGTGGGGTCACCCCGCGAGAGGGACGTCCACGGGAAGCTGGCCCTGCGCCGGAACCCCGAGGATGTCCTCCACCGTCGAGACGAAGGTCTCGGCCTCCGTCAGCAGCTCGTCGGCGTCGGCCGCGCTGATGCCCCGCACGACGCCCGCCTCGGCGGCGGCGCGCTTGGCGGCGCTCTGCGAGAAGTACGCCGCCCACTCGGCCAGGTGCGGCTCGGCCTCGGGCAGCAGCTCCCAGGCACTGCGCAGGCGGCGCCTGCGCCCCTCCATGGGCCTCGGGCGGGCGGCCAGGAGCGCCGCCGCCGCCCGGAGGGCCGCCAGGTGCGCGGCGACGTAGCGGGATGCCGGGGCGCGAGCCGCGCTCGCCTCCGCCAGGCAGGAACGTGAATCGGCAAGGTGTGCCCGGACCGCGGGCGAAAGCCGGGGCCCGGGCGTGTCTCTCGGCCGTGGTGCCATCGTGCGCGCCTCCTCGTGTCGTGGGCGGCTCCCGGCGTCTCCGCCGGTGATGTCAACTCTCGCAGACCCCACCGACATTTCCGCCGGGCTGGCCGGACGAGGAGCTTCCCCTCACCCCGTCCGGCCAGGACGCGCCCACTCGTCTTCGCCGACGACGAGGACGCGACCTTCGCCCGTGGAGCCTGATCGCGGGTCGCGCTTGGGGAAGCGGACGGCCCGCGACCAGGTCCTGCCGACGTGAGCCGCGAGCCTCACGTCGCAACGTCGAACATAATTTCGACCACGCTCGGTGTCAACCTGTTCCACGAACATAGGTTCGATGCGAGACCTGCTCGTCTCCCCCGCACACGCCCCCTGGACGGTGAGCTGACACGACGCCCCGGGCCGCCACCCCTGATGGGGCGAGACGGCAGCGGCCACGCTTGGACGCGGATTGCGGGCGGTGGGTGTCGGGCCGTCAAGGACAGCGACGGAACGGAAGAGGGAGGGAAGAAGGAGGTGGAGAGACACGCGCGGGACGCAGACGAAGGTCCGCCGGGCGCGGGGGCCCCAGGCGCGGGGGCTCCGGGCGCGGAGGCCCCAGGCGCGGGGTGCCGGGCGCGGGGACCCCCGGGCGCGGGGTGCCGGGCGCGGGGTGCCGGGCGCGGGGTGCCGGGCGCGGGGACCCCCGGGCGCGGGGTGCCGGGCGCGGGGACCCCCGGGCGCGGGGACCCCCGGGCGCGGGGACCCCCGGGCGCGGGGTGCCGGGCGCGGAACCCCGGGCGTGGGGTGCCGGAGGTGGCGTGCCCGGGGTTCCAGGGGCGGCGCGCCCAGGGTGCCGGTGGCGAAGGCTCCTGGGCGCTGGCAGGGCCGACGGCACGGCACCGACCGCGGGATGGCGTGGGCGGGGGCTGGGCCGACGGCACGGCACCGACCGCGGGATGGCGTGGGCGGGGGCTGGGCCGACGGCACGGCAGCCGACCGCCGGGCGGGGTGAGCGCGGGGCTGGGCGGGCGGCACGGCAGCCGACCGCCGGGCGGTACCCCGGGGCGGAGGTGGGTCAGTTCGGGGGGCAGGGGGTGAGGGTGAAGTCGATCTCGAAGGTTCTGGTCCAGGGGAGGGTGAGATCGCCGAGGGTCCACCGGTCGTCGCCCGCCAGTGCGCGCAGCAGCGGTCGCAGCAGCGTCTCCACCTGGTCGAGGTAGCCCTGGGCCCGCTCGCCCCCGAAGGCCCCCTCCCTGAACTGCCCGGCCGTGTAGCCGAGCCGGTGCTCGCGGGCCAGCCGCGGCCTGACGACCGCCTGGTACGCGTAGTCCTCCACGAGGCGGTGCAGCTTGAGGCGGGTGGCCGCGCGGGCGTCGAGGGTGCCGTTCCTCCTGCCCGCGATGGTGGCGACGGCGGCGGCCACGACCGAGCCCATGGTGTTGCCCGCGGTGTTCCAGCCGCCGTAGGCGGCGAGCGGCTCGATGAGTTCCTGTTCGATCAGGGCTTCGACCAGGGCGGGGTCGGAGCCGTTGGTGTGGCGGACGTCGGCCAGGGCCACGGCGGCGCCGGTGTCGAGCGCGGCCCGTACCGCCTGGACGGTCGCCTTGGCGGCGGCGGGGTCGGGCTGGGGCGGTGCGCCGCACCAGTCGCCGCGCCCGGGGTCGGGGGTGTGGACGACCAGCACGACGTCGGCCGCCTCGGGGTCCTCCACGAGCGTGGTCCCGGCGGCCTGCGCCTGGCGGCGGGCGCCGAGGCCGGCGGGCAGGTTCTCGAAGGGCGCGACGAGGTCGAGCCCGGCGGGGTCGCCGGCGACGACGGCGACGCGGATGGGCTCGCCCTGGGCGGCGGCGAGCGCCCTGGCGACGAGCAGGGCGCCGACCTCGTCGGCCCCGGGGTACATCAGCAGCGTGCCGGGCGCGTCGAGGGCCCGCGCCCAGTGGCGCAGCCAGTCCTGCTCGACGGAGCCCGCCGAGTGGACGGCGGTGTCGTCGGCGGTGATGAGGAGCGGGTCGACGACGCCTTCGGCGTGCAGCCGCAGCGATTCGAGGTTGACGACGTGGTTGCGCAGCCTGCGGCGCTGGAAGTCGGAGCGGACGGGCGCGGGGATCTGCGCGTCGAGCTCGGCGAGCCGCTCGGCGACGGGTTCGCCCTGGTGGGCGCGATGCAGCAGGCCGCCGTAGGCGTGCAGCTCCCTGCCGTAGGAGGGCCAGTAGGACGGCTCCTCGTCGCCGCTGTAGCCGTCGCTCGCCCTGGTCACGAGGGAGACGGCCGAGATCGGCAGCGCGGGCGCCGCCTCCCGGAGGCGGCGCAGCACGTCGAGGCGGCGCAGGACGGTGGCGGTGGCGTCCTGGGTCGTCCTGGCCGCGATGAGCCCGCCGTGCGCCAGCATGTCGACGCTGACCACCGCGGCGTCGGCGTCGGCGTGGCCGAGCAGCCATTCTCCCAGCAGGTCGGCCTGGCCGGGCACGCGCATCCGCGGGAGGAGGTCGCGGCCGGGCAGGTGGACGCGGGCTCCCGCGACGGCGCCGACGTCCACGGGCAGGCGGGTGTTGACGGGCCGTTCGTCCAGGGGGAGCAGGGCGATGTTCACGTGGGGGCCTCCTGCGTGCTCAGGACGTCGCCGCGGGCGAGTCCCGGTAGATGGTGAGCTGGTAGAAGTAGCGGTCGCCGCGGTAGAGGGACTCGCCCCGCTCGATGGCGCGGCCGCGCGCGTCGTAGGCGGTCCTCTGCACGAGGAACGCGGGCGAGAACGGCGGCGCCTGCAGGGCTTCGGCGTCGGCGGGGTCGAGCACGGTCGCCCTGATCGTCTGCTCGGCCCGGTGGAGGGTGATGCCGCGGGTGGCGAGCTCGGCGTAGAGCGAGCCGTGCAGGGTGAGGACGAGGTCGCCGGGGATCAGCTCGGACGGGAAGTAGCTGTTCTCGAGGCACATGGGCTCGTCGTCGGCGGTGCGTACGCGGCGGACGTGCAGCACCTCGGCCGACGGGCTAATCCGCAGGGCGTAGCCGATCTCGGCGCCGGCCGGGACGCGCTCGCTGGTGACGTGGAGCGAGCCGGGCCGCCGCCCGCGTGAGCGCATGTCCTCGCTGAAGGAGGTCAGCTCCATGGACTTGGCGATGCGCGGCTCGCTGACGAACGTCCCGGAGCCCTGCACGCGGTAGACGTGCCCTTCCTGCTCCAGCTGGTCGAGGACGCGCCTGACGGTGAGCCGGCTGAGCGAGAACTCCTCGGCGAGGCTGCGCTCGGTCGGCAGCCTGTCGTGCGGCGACAGCCGCGTGGACAGCAGCCCGAGCAGGTGCCTGCGCAGGTGCTCGGACTTGGCCGGGCGGCGCGCGGGCGTGCCGGTGGCCGTCATCGTTCCTCCCGTCTCGGCTGCGTACGCCGCCGGTCCAGACCTCCTCGACATCATTGGAGTAGCCCAATCATGCACCGCAAACCCGACAGAAGGCTAGCTATTGACCGCTTTGAAGAAGGTGGGCTATACCAATTCAACCGAACCAACCTCTAACTGGGGAGTGCCTGGATGAGGATCCACGGATTAGGCATGTCCTGGGGCGTCGTGGGGACGGCGGTCGCGCTCACCGCCACCCTGACCGGCTGCGCGGGCTCGTCGGACCCGGAGGGCTCCGGCGGCTCCGGCGGGAAGACCACCATCACGTTCTCGTACCTCTGGACGGGCGCCGAGGCCGCCGCGCTGGAGAAGATCATCAAGGACTTCAACGCGTCGCAGAGCAGGATCGTGGTCAAGGGCGTGTCCAATCCCGACGCGCAGAAGCAGCTGGCCTCGATGTCCAGCGGCTCGGGATCCTTCGACATCTCCGACAACTTCGGCTCGAACGTCGGGGCGTGGGCGGCCAAGGGCATCCTGGCCCCGCTCGACGACCTGCTGAAGGACACCGACACCGCCGACTTCGCCCCCGCCGCCATGGCGCAGATGCGCCACAAGGGCAAGACGTACGCGGTGCCGATCTCCGTCCACACCCTCCAGCTCGTCTACAACAAGAAGATGCTCGCCGAGGCCGGGGTGGAGCCCCCGAAGACCACGGACGAGCTCGCGGCGGCCGTCGCCAAGCTCACCAAGGTGGGCCCCGGAGGCGACATCACCCGGCTCGGGCTGGGCAACCCCAGCCTGATGAACTCCCTGACCACGCTCGGCTTCGCCTTCGGCGGCACCTGGGACGGCCAGGACCCCGCCGCGCCCGCCCCGACCCCGTCGCAGCCGGGCAACCTCGCCGCGCTGAAGTTCTGGCAGGACACGATCACCAGCAAGTACGGGGCCGACAAGGTCGCCAAGTTCGTGGCCGGCTGGGGCCAGTACATGTCGCCGCAGGACCCCTTCTACGCCGGCAAGGTCGCCATGATCATGGATGGCGAGTGGCAGGCGGTGTCGATCCAGAAGAACGCCAAGGACCTGGAGTGGGGCGTAACCTCCATCCCGGTCGCCGAGCCCGCGCTCGAAGGCACGACGCAGCTCACCGCGAGCACGCTGTTCATCCCCGCCAACTCCAGGCACAAGGAGGAGGCCGCGGCCTTCCTCAAGCACCTGTCCGGCAAGGACGCCATGCGGGAGTTCAACCTGGCGCTCGGCAACCTGCCCGCCCGCACCTCGCTGCTGGACGACCCGGCCTTCAAGGCCATCCCCCAGTTCTCGGCCTGGCTGGACGCGCTGAAGTCGCCCAACGTCAAGTCACTGTCGAGCGCGCCCTACTCGGCGCAGTACGCCACCGACCTGAGCAGCGCCTTCGACTCCGTGGCCCGCGGCACGGCGACGCCGGAGCAGGCCATGGGGCAGGTCGCCGAACGAGCCAAGAGCTATGCCACGAACTGACCGGCGCCGCGAGCTCCTCAAGGGGCTCGCGTTCGCCTCGCCGTTCCTGATCGGCTTCGCCGTCTTCATCGCGTACCCGATCCTGGCGTCGTTCCGCTACAGCTTCACCGACTTCAACCTCTTCCAGGAGCCCACCGCGGTGGGCCTGGACAACTACGCGCACATGCTGTCGGACGACCGGTTCTGGCGCAGCCTGGGCAACACGCTCTACCTGACCGCGCTCGGCGTCCCGCTGACGATCGTCATCGCGCTCGCGGGCGCCCACGTGCTCAACCTGCCCGTGCGGGGGCAGCCGCTGTTCAGGGCGCTGGTGTACCTGCCGACGATCGTGCCCGTCGTGGTCGGCGGCTACCTGTGGCGCTGGCTGCTCAACGCCCAGTACGGCTTCGTCAACCACCTGCTGGAGCTGCTGCGCCTGCCCGCGCCGCTGTGGCTGGAGAGCCCCGACTGGTCGCGTCCCGCCATCGTGCTGATGTCGCTGTGGACCGTCGGCGGCACCACGATCATCTACCTGGCGGCGCTGAAGGAGATCCCGAAGGACCTGCACGAGGCCGCCGCCATCGACGGCGCCGGAGCCTGGCGCAGGTTCCGCCACATCACCTGGCCGACGCTGTCGCCGATCACGCTGTTCCAGGTGATCGTCACCCTGATCAGCTTCCTGCAGATCTTCACCCAGCCGTACCTGCTGACCCAGACCCGGCTCAACGAGAGCAGCGGCGGTCCCGACGACTCGATGCTGTCCTACTCGATGTACCTGTTCCAGAACGCGTTCGTGTTCCTGAAGATGGGCTACGCCTCGGCCATGGCCTGGGTGATGTTCCTGATCACGCTGGTCATCACCGCCCTGTTGCTGGCGAGCTCCAGGAGGTGGGTGCACTATGGCTCCCGTTGACCGGGCGGCCCCCGGGACAGGCCTGCGGGAGGCGGGACGGGCGGGCCGCTGGGCGCTGCGCAGGGTCGTCGTCCTCGGGCTGGCGCTGCTGTTCGTCTTCCCGTTCCTGGTCATGCTGACCACCGCGTTCAAGCTGCCGGACGACATCTTCCACGCGCCGCCCCGCCTGCTGCCGAGCAGCTGGACCTGGGACAACTTCACCCAGGCGTTCCAGCAGATGCCGGTCTGGAGGTACCTGGGCAACACGCTGTTCGTCTCGGCGGCGACCGTGGTCGGCACGCTGATCGCCTGCCCGCTGGTGGCGTACTCGCTGTCGAAGCTGCGCTGGCGGGGCCGCAGCGCGCTGCTGGCCGTGGTGCTGGCCACGATGATGCTGCCGCCGCAGATCACCATGATCCCGGTCTACCTGCTGTGGAACGCACTGCACGCGGGCAACACGTACTGGCCGCTGATCACCCCGGCGTTCTTCGGGACCCCGTTCCTGATCTTCATGATCCGCCAGTTCCTGATGAGCGTGCCCGACGAGCTGATCGCCGCCGCCCGCCTGGACGGCGCGAGCGAGCTGCGCATCTACCTGTCGATCGTGCTCCCGCTGGCCAGGCCCGCCCTGGTGACCTCCGCGGTGTTCCAGTTCGTCTGGACCTGGACGGACTTCCTGAACCCCCTCATCTACCTCAACGATAGCGAGAAGTACACCTTGTCGATCGGTCTGTACGCCTTCTTCGGCGAGCACGACATCGCCTGGGGCCCGCTGATGGCCGCCTGCGTCATGTTCACGATGCCCGCGCTGCTCATCTTCATCTTCGGCCAGCGGTACTTCGTGGGCGGCATCTCGGCGGGGGCGTTCAAGTGAGCGTCGCGGACGTGCTCGGCCTGCTGCGCGGCGGGCTCGTCGTCTCCTGCCAGGCGCCCGCGGGGCACCCGCTGCGGGACCCCGGCGTCATCGCCGCGCTGGCCGAGTGCGCGGTGCTGGGCGGGGCCGCGGGCCTGCGGATCAACTCCCCCGCCGACATCCGCGCGGTACGGCGGCGCACCGCGCTCCCGGTGATCGGCCTGCACAAGGTCAGGCACGGCCACCGCGACGTCATCACCCCGTCGCTGGAGCTGGCCGCCGGCCTGGCCGAGGCGGGCGCCGACGTCATCGCGATCGACCTGACGCCCGAGTCCCCGGCGCACGGCCCTGACCTGGTCGCGGCCGTGCGGGACGAGCTGGGCCGCCCGGTGATGGCGGACGTCTCCACCCTGGAGGAGGGCCTGGCGGCCTGGGGCGCGGGCGCCGACGTCGTGGGCACCACGCTGTCCGGGTACACCGCCCGCCAGCTGCCGCCCCCCGACGATCCCGACATCGAGCTCGTCGCGGCGCTGGCCGCCCGGGGCGTCAGGGTCGTCGCCGAGGGCCGCTACCGCACCGAGGAGCAGGTACGGCGGGCGTTCGACGCGGGCGCCTGGGCGGTCGTGGTCGGCAGCGCCATCACCGACCCCGTCGCCATCACGGCGAGGCTCCGCGCCGCGACCCCTCGGGCCGTGGACGAGCCGCGATGACGCCGCTCGCGCTGGCGGTCGACATCGGCGGCACCAAGATCGCCGCCGCGCTCGTGGACGGCGAGGGGCGCCTGGCCGAGCGGCGCAGGGTGCCCACGCCCGCCTCCGAGGGCGGTGAGGCGATCATGGCGGCGGTGGCGGCCGTGTCGGCCCCGCTGCTCGCCGCCGGCGGCTCCCGGGTGGTGGCCTGCGGGATCGGCACGGCGGGCGTCGTGGACGGCCGCGGCCGCGTCGCCAGCGCCACCGACCTGCTGACGGGCTGGGCGGGCACCGACGTCAAGGGCGTCGCAGAGCGGACCCTCGGGCTGCCGGCCGTCGTGATGAACGACTGCCACGCGGCGGGCGCCGGCGAGTCGCGGCTGGGCGCCGCCCGCGACGCCGAGACGGCCCTGGTCGTCGCCGTCGGCACCGGCATCGGCGGCGCGCTGTGCCGCTCCGGCGCGCCGGTCACCGGGCGTACCGGCACGGCGGGCAGCATCGGCCACGTCCCGGCTCCGCCGCCGCCCGCCCTCCCCCACGGCCCCGCGCCGGCGCCGCGCAGGTGCTCCTGCGGCGCGACGGACCACGTCGAGGCGTACGCGTCGGGCCCGGCCGTCGAGCGCGCCTACCGCGAGGCGGCCGGGCGCGCGCTCCCCCTCGCCGAGATCGGGCGGCGCGCGGCCGCCGGCGACGCCGACGCGGAGCGCGTGATCGGGGACGCGGCGACCCTGCTGGGACGCGTCCTGGCCGGAGCCGCGAACCTGCTCGACCCCGACGTGATCGTGATCGCCGGCGGGGTCTCCCTGCTCGGCCCGCCCCTGCTGGCGCCGCTCGCCTCCGCCTTCCGCGCCGAGGCGCTCCCCGGCCCCCGCGACATCCCCGTGCGCGCGGCGGCGCTGGGCGGCGACGCCGTCCTCGTCGGCGCGGGCACCCACGCCCTCGCCCGCGGGCGATGACGCATCGGACCCTCCCCTCCCCCCGACCCCCCGACCGATTGGACGACCATGAAGTCACGCCCCGGCCCCTCCCGCCTGCGCCCCTCCCTCGCCGTCGCCGCGACGGCGCTGCTCACCGCCGCGACGCTGGCGTCGGGAGCCGCGCCCGCCGCGGCGCAGGACGCGCCGTCCCAGAGCGTGCTGCGCCACCGGGCGCTGCACGGCGCGTCGATCGAGATCGACCCGACCTTCCCCTACTACAAGGACCGCTCCCCGGACAGCATCGCCGACGAGATCGCCCGCAACGGGTACACGGCCGTGCACTACTTCGTCGTCGACGAGAACCGGGTCGACGGCGAACTGGTCGCGGCGCTGCGCGAACGCGGCATCGCGGTCTGGGCGCTGACGCTGGCCTTCGGCTCGTACACGGTCGAGGGCTACCCGGCGGAGTGGCCGTCGTGGGAGCAGAAGCTGCTCAGCGCCTCGCAGCCCGGCTTCCACTCGTTCTCGCCCTGGAGCGCCGACTACCTGGCCTTCAAGAAGAAGTCGCTGGGCGACCTGATCAAGAAGTACCCGTTCGACGGCATCGAGCTGGCCGAGTCGTTCCTCCCCGACTGGAACGGCTTCACCTCCGGCTTCTACGGCGACCTGGGGCCGCTCGCCGAGGCGGCGTTCAAGGCCGAGTACGGCCTGGACATGCCGGACTTCACCGACCCCTCCTCGCCGAGGTACTACAAGACCGACACCGCCCGCTACGCCAAGTGGGTCGACTTCCGCGTGGCCGGGGTCAACCGCTTACTCGGCGACCTGGTCAGGGGCGAGGGCGGGCTGCGCTCGGCCCGTCCCGGCGTGCTGGTGGGGAGCTGGTCGGTGGCCGTGGACGCCGGGCCCGACTCGGTGCGGCTGGAACGCGAACTGCAGGCCGTGGACGCCCCTGCCATGATCGCCGCCGTCCGCCCGGACATCCACTTCATCCAGACGAACTGGCCCGACTGGCTCAAGCCCGACCTGGCCCCCGACTACATCAAGGGCTACCAGCCGTACGTGGACGAGATCCGGCGGAGCAACCCGGCGCTGCCGCTGGGCGTGCAGAACGACATCGGCTCCACCACCGGGACCGCGAGGGACCGCGCGTGGATCGGCGCGTTCTCCGACACGGCCTCCTCGATGGGGTTCTCCACCTGGACGGGGTACGAGTTCTCGCTGGCCAAGGCCATGTACACCGAGGCGCCCGAGGTGCGCGCCATCCGCTGCGACCGGGCGGCGGGCACCGTGGAGGTGAGCTTCCAGAAGCGGATCGACGCCGCGTCGGCCGCCCGCCCGGACAGCTTCGCCGTACGGACGCCCGCCGGACGGTCGCACGGCGTGCTGGGCGTCGAGGTGGACGGCAACATCGCGAAGCTGCGGCTGGACGGGCTGCCGCGCGGGCGGTTCGAGCTCGCGGTGCGGAACGTCAGCGACACCCCGTCGCTGTGGGTGTTCAACAAGACGCAGCAGCCCAACACGGTCGAGCCCGGCTACACGGCCGAGGGCCGCTGCACGGGATGACCGCGGCGGGCGCGGGCCGCGGGGTCGCCGCGGCCCGCTCCCCCCGCACGGGGTCAGGCGATCGAGATGGCTCCGGACGGGCAGAGGTTCACGGCGCGGCGCACGGCCTCATCGAGCTCTGCCGGCGGCTCCTTCTGCAGGAGCACCACCGTGCCGTCCTCCTCGCTCTGGTCGAACACCTTGGGCACCGTCAGGGCGCACATGCCCGCTCCGATGCATACCGACGTGTCAGCGTTGATGCGCATGGTGACCTACCAAGTGACAGGGAGGCGATGGACTCCGTAGATGCTCATGTCGGAGCGCATCGGCACCTCCTCGGGTGGTACCGCCAAGCGTAGGCCAGGCAGGCGGCGCAGCAGCGCGGGGTAGGCGATGCGCATCTCCACGCGGGCGAGCTGCTGCCCGAGGCACTGGTGGATGCCGTGCCCGAACGACAGGTGCCCTCCCGCGGGCCTGGTCAGGTCGAGCGTGTCGCCGCCGGGGAAGCGGTCGGGGTCGCGGTTGGCGGCGGGCAGGTGGAGGGTGACGGACTCCCCCGCCCTGACGAGGTGGCCGTCGATCTCGACGTCCTCGATCGCGGTCCTGATGGGCCCGAGGTGGACGATGGTGAGGTAGCGCAGCAGCTCCTCCACCGCGTTCTCGACGGCCCCCGGGTCGCCGCGCATGACGGCGAGCTGGCCGGGGTTGGTGAGCAGCGTGTACGTGCCCAGCGCGAGCATGTTCGCGGTGGTCTCGTGCCCGGCCACGAGCAGCAGGAACGACACGCCGGCGAGCTCGTCGTCCTTGAGCTCGCCGCCTTCGATGAGGCCGCTGATCAGGTCGTCGGCCGGGTGCTCGCGCTTGCGCCCGATGAGGTCGTGCAGGTAGGCGAAGACGCGGCCGATGGCGGCGATGGCCTCCTCGGCGCCGGTCTCCAGGTTGACCAGGATCTTGGAGTCGTCCTGGAAGCGGGCGCGGTCCTCGTACGGGACTCCGAGCAGTTCGCAGATGACCAGCGACGGGATGGGCAGCGCGAAGTCCTGCACCAGGTCGGCGGGCGGTCCGGCGGCCTCCAGCGCGTCGAGCGCGGAGGCGGTGATCTCCTCGATCCTGGGTTCGAGCAGCTTCATCCTGCGGACGGTGAACTGCCCGGTGAGCAGCTTGCGGTAGCGCGTGTGCTCGGGCGGGTCGGTCCGCAGGAAGAACCCCGGCGGCGTCTGGAACCCCCGCTCGCGGAGCTCCTTGCCGGCCGCGAACCGTCCCGGGATGGGCGGGTGCATGTTCTCGGGCCGGTTGCTGAAGCGCGAGTCGGCCAGCACGGCGCGGGCGGCGGAGTAGCCGGTGACGAGCCAGCCGACGTGGCCGTCGGCGTACGTCATCCGGTGCACGCCGCCCTGTTGTCGTAGCCGGGCGACCTCGTCGGGAGGATCGAGCGGCCGTTCGCGGACAGTGGGCAGGGCGGGCACGGTCAGGTCGGACATGCTGGGCTCCTTTCCTGGCTCACCTCCCAGAAAACCTCACGGAATGCAAACTTTCAATGGATGAAAAACATGGCGCCATGCAGTACAGTTCCGCCATGGTGGGTCTGCGGGAGCGCAAGAAGCAGCGCACGCGCCGGGCGCTGGTCGACGCCGCGCTCCGGCTGTTCGCCGACAAGGGCTACGAGGAGACCACGCTCGCCGAGATCGCCGCGGCGGCGGACGTGTCCACCCGCACGTTCTTCAGCTACTTCGCCAGCAAGGAGGACGTCCTCTTCTACGACGCCGAGGAGCGGATGGAGCGCCTCCTCGCCCTGGTCGCCTCCAGAGGGCCGCACGAGTCCCCCGCCGACCTGCTTGTGCGCCTCATCGACGAGATCGTCTACCGCTCCGGCGAGGAGGAGGACCTCACGCTGGAGGAGACCAGGCTCCGCATGCGGCTCATCATGAGCGTGCCGCCGCTGCAGGCGCGGGCGCTGTTCCTGCTGTTCGACACCCAGCTGCGGCTGGCCGAGGCGCTGTGCGAGGCGTACCCGGGGCGGCTCGGCCCCCTCGACGCGGCCGCCGCGGTGGGGGCGCTCACCGGCGCGGTGAAGCTGGCCGCGATGGCCGCCATCAGCCGGGGCGCCTCACTGCAGGAGATCTCGGACACCGCGCGCAGGGCGGCCGCGCTCGCCGCGTCCGGGCTGCGCTCCCTCGGCTGAGCCCCGCCGGTTCCTACCGGGCGGAGGCCAGCCGCGCCGCGACGACCCGCGCGGCGGGGCGCGGCACGTCGAGGAACGCCCGCAGGTCGCCGCCGCGCGACCGCATCAGGCCGGCCCCCGCCGCCGAGAACAGCGAGAGCGTGTGCCCCACCTGGTACGGCTCCAGCCCGCTCGCCCCCAGCGCCGCCCTGGCCTCGCCGAGCGGCACGGGCCGGTAGCCGACGGGCCGCCCGAGCGCCTCGGTGAGCAGCGCGGCGAGGTCCGCGCCGCCCAGCGCCGTCTCGCCCTCCAGCTCGTACGTACGCCCCGCGTGCCTGCGCGGCCTGCCGGCCGCGAGGTCGGCGTGGGTCTCGGCGGCGACGCGCACGGCGACGTCCGCGAGGTCGTCCCTGGCCACCACCGGCATGGCGCCGTCGGCGAGCGGCGCCGCGAGCACGTCTCCCACCGTGCCGGCGAGCGCCAGGTCGGCCAGCAGCTCGGCGTACAGCCCGTTGCGCAGGACCGTGACCTCGAACGGCGCCTCGGCGAGGCGGGCCTCGGTCCAGCGGTGCGCGAGCGCGATGGACAGGGGGTCGCCCGAGCCGGCCAGGCTGGTGTACACCACGTGCCGAACGCCCGCCTCGGCGGCGGCCCGCACGACGGCGCCGTGGCGGGCCAGCACGACGTCGTCCTCGGCGTACCCGGCCGAGACGAGGACCAGCACGTCCACCCCGGCGAACGCGCCGGGCAGCGTCCGCGGCCTGTCGAAGTCGACCAGGCGCACCCCGCCCGCCCCGCCGTCCCCCGCGCGGGAGCCGCCCGCCACCTCCAGGCCGCCGTGCGCGCGCAGACCGCGCAGGATCGAGCCGCCGAGCGCGCCGGAAACCCCGGTCACCAAGATCATGATTGGACACCCCTACTGTGGACGACGTGGATGGGTCGGTCGCCCCAGGATGGGGGCGGCACGCCACTCGGCGTAAGGAGGCACTCTCATGTCAGTCGGGCACACCGCGATAACCGCCCAGCTCAGCGGGCAGGCCGCGGCGCAGGAGGCCGGGCCGTGCGGTGACGACGACTGCGGGATCCGCGACGTCCTCGACCGTCTCGGCGACCGCTGGACGGTGCTCGTGGTCGTGGAGCTGGCCAAGGGCGTGCGGCGGTTCCGCGAGCTGCAGCGGGCGATCCCCGGGATCTCGCAGCGCATGCTGACGCTCACCACCCGCCGCCTGTGCAGGGACGGCCTGGTGGAGCGCACGGCGTACCCGACGATCCCGCCCCAGGTGGAGTACCGGCTGACCCCCATGGGTCACAGCCTGGCGGAGGCCGTGGCGAGCCTGGCCGACTGGTCGCGCGGCCACAAGGACGCCATCGCCGCGTCGCGGGCGCGCTGGGACGCCGAGCGGACGGGCTGAGCCCGCCCCCGCGCGGGGCGGGCGGGCGCGTCAGGCGCGGTGGAAGCGGCCCCGGACGTGCACCGGCACGCCGGTGCCGAGCAGGCCGGGCAGCACCTCGGCGACGTTCATCGGCAGGCGGACGCAGCCGTGCGAGGCCGGGTACAGCGGCACGGACAGCGCGCCGTGGAAGGCGATGCCGCCGTTGAAGAAGATCGGGTTGTACAGCCGCCCGAGGTACGAGGTGTGCCAGCCGCTCCTGCGCCAGGTCGTGCGGAAGTCGCCGGTGGGCGTGCTGGCCGAGCCGCAGAAGCGCTGCTTCCTGCCCTGCCAGGTGGCGGTCTCGCAGTACGGCACGCCGCTGCCGGACGAGATGTGGCTGATCAGCTTGGGCCGGCCGTCGACGTACAGGACCATGACCTGCTTGGTCAGGTTGACCTCGGCGCGGGTGGGCCTGCCGTTCTTCACGAGCACCTGCGGCGCCTTCGGCCGCTCCAGCGCCGCCCAGGTGGCCCTGGTGATCGTGCTGGTCGGCCTGATGCCGTTGACCTTCTGGAACGCCCAGACGGCGGCGAGGGTGGTGCCGCCGTACCTGCCGTCGGCCTTGCCGGGGAGGTAGCCCAGGCCGGCGAGGCGGTTCTGCATCCAGACCACGGCCTCGCCCCTGGCTCCGAGCTTCAGCGTCTTGACGGGCGCGGCGGCGAAGCGGGCGTACTCCGCCTGCTGGACGGTCGCGGAGCCGGTGACGGTCGCCGCGGCGGCCGGACCGGCGAGCGCGCCGGCCCCGGAGAGAGTCACGGAGAAAGTCACGGCGCCGGCCGTCAGGAGAGCGGCCATCGCGGGGAGCGGTCGCACTCGAACCACCTCTCATCTGCCCGGAATGTTCAAAAGACCCTACACCAGCGTCACGATCAGGTAATCGGGCCGTCAACCTGTTTAGAGTGTCCCCATGTCTGAGAAGTTGCCGGGGAACGCGGTGAAAGTCGACGCGGCGCTGCGCGCCCTGGGCGCCACGGGCGAGATCGTGGTGCTGCCGGAGAAGGCCCCGACGGCGGCCACCGCGGCCGCCCAGCTCGGCTGCGAGGTGGGAGCCATCGCCAACAGCCTGATCTTCGACGCCGACGGCGCGCCGCTGCTGGTGCTGACCAGCGGCGCGCACCGCGTGGACGTGGGGCTGATCGCGCGCACGGCCGGGGTGACCGAGGTGCGGCGGGCCACGCCCGAGTTCGTCCGGGCCGCCACGGGCCAGCCGATCGGCGGTGTCGCCCCGGTCGGCCACCCCGCCCCCGTGCGCACGCTGGTGGACAACTGGCTGAGCAAGCACGAGGTGGTCTGGGCGGCGGGCGGGCACCCGCTGACGGTGTTCCCGACGACGTTCGACGAGCTGGTGCGGATCACCGGGGGAACCCCGGTCGACGTCGAGTAATCTGCGACGGGTGATCGAGTTTCGCGGGGCGGGTCCGGCCGGTTTCACCGAACGGCTGGACACCGTGATCGACATTTACACCGCAGCCATGGATCCGCCTCGGGAGCAGATCGCCGGCCGTAAGACCATCATGCGAAATCACAGCACATATCCGTATTTCCAGTGCTATTTCGCAGAATTGCGGGATTCTCCGGGTGAGGGCGGCGCGCCCCGGCCGCCGATCGTCGTCGGCTTCGCGTACGGCTTCCGCGGCGCCCCAGGGCAGTGGTGGCACGACGTGGTGTACCGCGCCCTGGAGGAGCGCGCCGGCGAGGAGGCCGCCCACGCCTGGCTCGGGTTCGCCTTCGAGCTCGCCGAGATCCACGTCCACCCCGACCACCAGGGCAGGGGCATCGGGCGTGCCATGATCAGGACGCTGTGCGCGGGCCGCCCCGAGCGCTCGGCCGTGCTCTCGACGCACGACCGCCCCACCGCCGCCCGCCACCTGTACGCCGCCATGGGCTTCACCGACCTGCTGGCCAGGTTCGTCTTCCCCGGGGGCTACGAGGAGTACGCGATCATGGGCAGGCCCTTGCCGCTCGATTGATCTTTACCTTGCCCGCCGTTTGCCCGGGACGGCCTGCGGGCACGAATCATGACGGAAAGTAACCGTCTCATGACCCTTCGGGGTCGCCCCCCGCCCGTCACCCGCCCGGTCCCCCTGCGGACGGGTGGCGGGCTCCCCCATCACCTGGGTCAGGCGGGCTGGCGCACGTCCAGCCGCTGGAACACCTCGCGCGAGGCGCTCGACCTGTTGAACGTGATGAAGTGGATGCCCGGCGCGCCCTCGTCGAGCAGCCGCTGGCACAGCTCCGCGCCGTGCTCGATGCCGAGCGCCCGCACCGCCGCCGGGTCGTCGGCGACCGCCTCGAAGCGGGCCGCGACCTCGGCCGGGAACGGCGCCCCCGACAGCTGCTCGGACCTGGCGATCGTGCTCATCTGCGTGACGGGCATGATGCACGGGATGATCGGCGTGTCGCAGCCCTGCGCCTCGACCCGGTCGCGCAGCCGCAGGTAGTCGTCGGCCCTGAAGAACATCTGCGTGATCGCGAAGTCGGCCCCGGCCCGGCACTTGCGCACGAAGTACTCGGTGTCGGACTCGATGGACGGCGAGCGGGGATGCTTGTACGGGAACGCCGCCACGCCGACGCAGAAGTCGCCGGACTGGCGGATGAGGCGGACCAGCTCCTCGGCGTAGAGCACGCCCTCCGGGTGCTGGACCCACTCGCCCGTGACGTCGCCGGGCGGGTCGCCGCGCACCGCGAGGATGTTGCGCACCCCCGCGTCGGCGAAGCGGCCCACGAGGTGGCGCAGCTCGCGCACCGAGTGGTTGACCGCGGTGAAGTGCGCCACCGGCGTGAGCGTGGTGTCGTGGGCGAGGCGCTCGACGATGTCGACCGTGCGGTCGCGGGTGGAGCCGCCCGCGCCGTACGTGACCGACACGAAGGTGGGACGCAGGGACTCGAGCTCCCTGATGGCCCGCCACAGCTGACGCTCGCCCTCGTCGGTCTTCGGCGGGAAGAACTCGAACGAGAACGACCGGCCGCCGGAGGCGAGCAGTTCGCGGATCGTGGGGACACGATCGGGGAGGACCGAAGGTCGACCAAGCGCCATGACCCAAGGTTACGCCACAAGCCCGGACGGGAGATCCGAGACTCGCGGCCTGACCATTACGCTCAATGCATGACCAATGACGCAGCCAGCATGGGCACCTTGCGCGCGCACGTCGAGCAGGCACTCAGGGAGTTCGTCGAACGGCAGCTCCCCGCATCAGGCGACCCCGATCTGGAGCCGCTGCGCACCGCCGCCCACGAGCTGCTGGCGGGCGGCAAGCGGCTGCGTCCCGCGTTCTGCTACTGGGGCTGGCGCGGCGCCGGGGGCTCCGACGTGCCCGAGATCTTCACCGCCGCCGCGTCGCTGGAACTGCTGCAGGCCAGCGCGCTGGTGCACGACGACGTGATGGACAAGAGCGACCTGCGCAGGGGCATGCCGTCGGCGCACCGCCGCTTCCAGACGCTGCACGAGAAGGCGGACTGGCACGGCTCGGCCGAGCAGTTCGGCGAGGGCGCGGCGATCCTGCTGGGCAACCTGCTGCTCATCTGGTCGGGCGAGATGTGGCGCACCTGCGGCCTGCCGGCGCGCTCGCTGGCCGCCGCCCAGCCCGTGCACGACCACATGCGGACCGAGCTGATGTGCGGGCAGTACCTCGACCTGCTCGAACAGGCGCACGGCGAGAACACCTTCGACTCCGCGCTGCGCGTCGCGCTGTACAAGAGCGGCAAGTACTCGGTGGAGCAGCCGCTGCGGCTCGGGCTCGCGCTGGCGGCGGGCGAGCTGCTGCCGTGGATGGACGAGCTGTGCGCCGGCTACGGGCGGCGCGTCGGCATCGCCTTCCAGCTCCGCGACGACATCCTCGGCGTGTTCGGCGACCCGGCGCAGACCGGCAAGCCCGCCGGCGACGACCTGCGCGAGGGCAAGCGGACGATGCTCATCGCCCGCACCCTGGCCGCCGCCTCCCCCGCCGCGGCGGCGACGGTGCGCCGCCTGCTCGGCGACCCCGGCCTGGACGCGGACGGCGTCGCGGCGCTGCGGGAGATCATCGACGGCACCGGCGCGCTGCGCGCGTGCGAGGACCTGATCGGCGAGTACCTCGGGGAGGGCCTGGCCGCGCTGGAGGGGGCGCCCATCACGCAGGAGGCGCGTACGGCGCTGACCGAGCTCGCCATCGCCGCCACCTCCCGCAGGACGTGACGCCCGCCCGCCAAGAGGGCCCGCGGAGAAGGAGAAGGCCGGCCCCGGTGGGGGCCGGCCTGAGGACGGGGAGCACGCGGCGCGGGCCGGCCGCGTGAACGGGGGTCAGCGGCCCGGCCGCCGCGTGGTCGGGCTCAGCGGGCCAGCCGCTTGGCGAACTCGGCCGCGGCCGCGCCGGGGTCGTCGGCCTCGGTGATCGCCCGCACGACGACCACCCGGGTCACGCCGTACGCCATGACCTCGTCGAGGGTGGCCAGGTCGATGCCGCCGATGCCGAACCACGGGCGGTCGGCGCCCAGCGACGCGGCGTGCCTGAGCAGCGCCGGGCCGGGCGCGTGGCGGCCCGGCTTGGTCGGCGTCGGCCAGATCGGGCCGCAGCAGAAGTAGTCGACGCCCTCCTCCACGGCCGCGGCGGACGCCTCGGCCATGGAGTGGGTGGACCGTCCGATGAGGAGGTCGTCGCCGAGTATCTCCCGGGCGACGGTCACGGGAAGGTCGTCCTGCCCCAGGTGGAGCACGTCGGGCCGGGCGGCGTACGCGATGTCCGCCCGGTCGTTGACCGCGAGGAGCCTGCCGTGCCGGTCGCAGGCGTCGCGGAAGACCTCGAGGAGGGCGAGCTCCTCGCGCGCCTCCAGGCCCTTCTCCCGCAGCTGGACGATGTCCACGCCCGCCGCCAGCACCGCGTCGAGGAACTCCGCCAGGTCGCCGCGCTCGCGGCGGCCGTCGGTGCAGAGGTAGAGGCGGGCCCCGGCGAGCGCCTCAGAAAGCGAGGGCTTGGGCACGCCGCTTGACCTCCGTGTGGCGACCCGCCTTGATCGCGTCCATCGGCGTGCCGGGCAGGGAGTCGTCTGGAGTGAAGAGCCAGCGCAGGGCCTCGACGTCGTCGTAGCCGGCGTCCTGGAGCACGGTCAGCGTTCCGGGCAGCCCCTTGCGCACATCCTTTCCGTCGAGGAAGACCGCGGGCACGTGCGGCCCGCCGCTGCCGCGGCGCACGCCGAGCAGCTTGTGGTCCTTGAGAAGTTGCTTGACCCGGCCCAGCGGAAGCTCGAGGCGCGCGGCCACTTCGGGGAGGCTGAGCCACTCGTCGACGAGCTGCTCGGTCTCCCGGTCGATCTGTGCAACAGAAAGCGTCACGGAACCACAACTACCACATGCCGTGGTGGCTCAAACAACACAGTCTCGCAGGGCGACATCTGGATCTACCAGGCGTTCCGCGTCGAGGCGGTGCCCCGCCTCGATGATGCGCCGGCCCTGGACGAGATCGCGCGGACGGTCGACCGCGAGAACCGCGGCGAGGGTGTCGCCGGCCGTGAGCCAGCAGGCCGACCACTTGCCCTCGGGCTCGCCACGGTACACCAGCCGCTCGCCCGCCGGGTGGTGCCCGGCGTACTGCAGCATGTGCCCGAACTGCTCGGACCAGAAGTACGGCACCGGGTCGTAGACGGCGTCCTCACCCAGCAGCGTCGCCGCGGCGACCTCGGGGGCGTGCAGCGCGGTGTCCCAGTGCTCCACCCGCAGCCGCGACTGGAAGCGGCGCGACCACCAGGCGGCGCAGTCGCCCGCCGCCACGACGTTCGGCAGGGAGGTGCGCAGGTGCTCGTCGGTGACGACGCCGTTGTGCAGGTCGATCTCGGCGCTCGCCAGCCACTCCACGGCCGGGCGCACCCCGATGCCGGTGACGACGACGTGCGCGTCGACGAACTCGCCGCCGACCAGCTCGACGCCGCCCTCCCGCACCTCGTGGACCATCGTGCCGAGGCGCAGGTCGACGCCCTCGTACCAGCCGGTGGTGCGGGCGCCGAGCTCGGGGCCGAGCGCGTGGGCGAGCGGCGCCTCGCCCGCCTCGATCACCGTCACCGCGCAGCCGGCGCGCCGGGCGGCGGTGGCGACCTCCGCGCCGATCCAGCCCGCGCCGATGACCGCCACCCGCGCGCCGGGCACCAGCAGGGCGCGCAGCTCGTGGGCGTCGTCGAGGGTGCGCAGGACGTGCTGGGGGCCGTCGCCCGGCAGCGTGATCGGCTCGGCGCCGGTGGCGATGACCAGGCCGTCGTAGCCCAGATCGCCCTCGGTGGTCTCCACGGCGCCGTCGCGCAGCGCCTTGGCGGAGACGCCCGCCCAGAAGTCGACCTCGAGCGCCGACAGGTCGGTGTCGACGAAGCTGGAGTCGGCGTCGCCGAGCAGCACCGCCTTCGACAGCGGCGGCCGGTCGTACGGACGGTGCCGTTCCTGCCCGATGAGCGTGATCCGGCCCGCGAACCCGCGCGCCCGCAGCGCCTCGACACTGCGGACGCCCGCGAGCCCCGCTCCCACCACCACGACATGCTTCACGCCCATGACCATAACGGGGCGGGTGCGGGCGCGTCGCGGGGAGGCCGTAGGCTGGGGGCCGTAAGACGCGCGGGAGTCCGGCCGTAACCGGGCTGAGAGGAAGGCTTCACCAGGGCCTTCGACCGCAAGACACCTGATCCGGATCATGCCGGCGAAGGGAGCGCGCATGGACGTCACGGATGTCATGGATGTCGTCGTGGGCGGCGGGGTCGTCGGGCTGGCGGTCGCCTGGCGGCTGGCCCGCGAGGGGCGGCCGGTGACGGTGGTCGATCCCGCCCCGGCCTCGGGGGCCTCGCACGCGGCGGCCGGCATGCTCGCGCCGGTCAGCGAGGTGACCTACACGGAGGCGCCGCTGCTGCGGCTCGGGGCGGCCTCGCTGCGCCGCTGGCCGTCCTTCGCCGCGGAGCTGGCGGCCGACGCGGGGCTCGGCGACCCGGCGCGGGCGCTCGACCTGCGCGCCGACGGCACCCTCGACGTGGCGTTCGGCGCCGACGACCTGGCGGCGCTCGACGAGCTGGCCGCGTTCATGGAGAAGCTGGAGCTGCCGGTCGAGCGGCTGACCGGCCGCGAGTGCCGCCGGCTGGAGCCCATGCTCGCCCCCTCGGTGCGCGGCGGGCTGCTCGCGCCCGGCGACGCCTGGGTCGATCCGCGCCGCGTCACCGCGGCGCTGCTGGCCGCCCTGCACCGGCTCGGCGTGCCGCTGGTGCGGGCGCGGGTGGCCGGCCTGCTGCGCGACGGCGACCGGGTCACCGGGGTGCGGCTGGCCGACGGCCCCGGCGGGACCGGCCTCCAGGAGAGCGGCCCTCGGGAGATCGGCCCCCGGGAGATCCGGGCGGCGAACGTCGTGCTCGCGGCGGGCGCGTGGAGCGGCGAGCTGCTCGACCTGCCGGTGCGGCCGGTGAAGGGCCAGATCATGCGCCTGCGGTCGCCGCAGCCGCTGCTCGGCCGGTGCGTGCGCGGGATGGTCCACGGCGCGCCGGTCTACCTGGTGCCGCGGGGCGACGGCGAGCTGGTGCTCGGGGCCACGCAGGAGGAACTGGGCTTCGACACGCGGGTGACGGCGGGCGGCCTGTACGAGCTGCTGCGCGACGCCAGGGAGCTGGTGCCCGGCGTGACGGAGCTGGAGGTGGCGGACATGGTGGCGGGGCTGCGCCCCGGCACGCCGGACAACCTTCCGCTGATCGGGCCCGCCGGCGTGCCGGGGCTGGTCCTCGCCACCGGCCACCACCGGGGCGGCGTCCTGCTCACCCCGCTGACGACGGACCTGGTGCTGGACGCCCTGACGGCCGCGGGCGGCGGGGCGCGTGAGACGGAGACGGGCGAGACGGGCGAGCTGGCGGAGCTGTGCTCGCCCAGGAGGTTTCAGGAAACTTCATGATTGTGATGATCAACGGGACCGCGCACGAGGTCCCCGACGGCACGACCGTGGCCCAGGCCGTACGGACCCTCACGACGGCCACCGCCGGCGTGGCGGTGGCCGTGAACGACGAGGTGGTCACGCGCGGCTCGTGGGAGACGACGGCGCTGAGCGACAGCGACCGCGTCGAGGTGCTGACGGCGGTGCAAGGTGGATGAGCTGACCATCGCCGGGGAGTCCTTCTCGTCCCGGCTCATCATGGGCACCGGCGGCGCGCCGTCGCTGGACGTGCTCGACCAGGCCCTGGAGGCGTCAGGCACGGAGCTGACCACGGTGGCGATGCGGCGGCTCGACCCGGCGGCGCGCGGCTCCGTGCTGGACGTGCTGCGCAAGCGCGACATCAAGGTCCTGCCGAACACGGCCGGCTGCTTCACCGCGGGCGAGGCGCTGCTGACGGCCCGGCTGGCCAGGGAGGCCCTCGGCACGAACTGGGTCAAGCTGGAGGTCATCTCCGACGAGCGGACCCTGCTGCCCGACCCGATCGAGACGTTCGACGCGGCGGAGCGGCTGGTGGCCGAGGGGTTCGTGGTGCTGCCGTACATCGGCGACGACCCGGCGCTGGCGCGCCGCCTGGAGCAGGCGGGCTGCGCGGCGGTGATGCCGCTCGGCGCGCCGATCGGCTCGGGGCTCGGCATCCGCAACCCGCACAACATCGAGCTGATCGTGGAGGCCGCGTCGGTCCCCGTGATCCTCGACGCGGGCATCGGCACCGCCTCCGACGCCGCGCTGGCCATGGAGCTCGGCTGCGACGCGGTGCTGCTGGCGACGGCCGTCACGCGGGCGCAGCGGCCCGACACGATGGCGGCGGCCATGCGGGCGGCCGTGGAGGCGGGCAGGCTCGCCCGGCTCGCGGGCCGCATCCCCCGCCGCCGCTACGCCGAGGCCTCCTCCCCCATGACCCCCTGACGACCCCCACGCCGGGGGGCGGCGGCTCCCCTGCCGCCGGCCCCCCGAAACCCCGGAACACCTTGTGCGTCGGGCACGTATCGGCATCGGTTTCGGGTGGCGAGGCGGTGCCAGTGCCGAAACGCCCGTAAACTCAGCGGGGTGGATACGACGACAGCGGACCCCCTGGTCGGGCGGCTTCTCGATGGGCGCTACCGCATCGAGAGCCGGCTTGCCCGGGGCGGGATGGCGACCGTCTACCTGGCGCTCGACGTCCGGCTCGACCGGACCGTCGCGCTGAAGGTCATGCATCGCTCCCTCGCCGACGACCCCGCGTTCGTGCGCAGGTTCATCGGCGAGGCCAAGTCGGTCGCGAGCCTCTCGCACCCCAACGTCGTGCACGTCTTCGACCAGGGCACCGACGGCGAGATCGTCTACCTGTCGATGGAGTACGTGCCGGGCAGGACGCTCCGCGACATCCTGCGCGAGCGCGGCCGCATGCCGGCCCGCGAGGCCCTGGAGATCATGATCCCGGTGCTCGCCGCCCTGGGCGCGGCGCACTCGGCGGGCATGGTCCACAGGGACGTCAAGCCCGAGAACGTCCTGATGACCGACGACGGCCGGGTCAAGGTCGTGGACTTCGGCCTGGCCAAGGCCATCGAGGCCACCAACCAGACCCGTACGGGCGTGCTGATCGGCACGATCGGCTACATGGCGCCCGAGCAGGTCATGACGGGCGCCGCCGACGTCCGCAGCGACGTCTACGCCGCGGGCATCATGCTGTTCGAGCTGGTCACCGGCCAGCAGCCGTACGACGGCGAGACGCCGATGTCGGTCGCCTACCGGCACGTCCACGACACCGTGCCGCTCCCGTCGTCGATCGTGCCCGACGTGCCGCCGCCGATCGACGCCCTGGTCGCCCACGCCACCGCACGCGAGCCCCACGACCGCCCGGCCGACGCGTCGGCGATGCTGGTCGAGGCCGTCGAGACGCACCGGGCGCTGCCGCGGCTGACCACCCCTCCCGCGTCCCACTCGCAGCCGCACGCGAGGCCGGCCTCCGGCGCGCACTCCGTGCCGCAGCCGACCCAGGCCCTCCCGCAGGCGGCGCACTCGCAGCCGCACGCGGCCCATTCGGCCCACTCGGCCCCCTCGGCGCCGATGGCGGCGCCGAGCCACACCATGATCCAGCCGCGTGTCGAGGCGCCCGAGCGCCGGCGCGGCTTCCGGCCGAGCTGGTTCCTCGTGGCGCTGGCCGCCGTCATGGCGGTGGCGGTCGGCGTCACCGCCTGGTTCTTCTCTCGCCCCACCCTCGTCATCGTCCCCGACCTGGTCGGCAAGGACATGGCGCTGGCCGAGCAGAGCGCCGCCAGGCTGGGGTTCAAGGTGCGCAAGGCCGAGGGCCGCTACGACGAGAAGGTGCCCGCCGGCCTGGTGCTGAGCATGGAGCCGGTGGCGAAGACCGAGGTGGAGAAGGGCACCCAGATCACGCTGGTGCCCTCGCTCGGCGCCAAGCGCATCGTGGTCCCGAACGTGGCCGGCATGAGCCAGAACGACGCCCGCCTGGCCATCGCCGCGGCCGGCCTCACCGTGGGCGCGGTCAAGCGCCTGCCCGACGAGCAGGTCGAGCGCGACAAGGTGATCCGCACCTCGCCGCAGGTGGGCGAGAAGGTCAAGGAAGGCGCGAAGGTCGGCATCTACGTCAGCGCGGGCCTGGTGATGCCCGACGTGAGCAACATGCCGAAGGACGAGGCGGCCGCCTACCTCGGCGGCCGGGGCTTCCAGGTGCAGGTCAACGAGGTCGACGACGACGCCGAGCCGTGCACCGTCATCGCGCAGTCGCCGAAGGCCAGGTCCGAGGTCGACAAGGGCGCCGTGGTGATGGTCACCGTGGCCCGTTGCCAGACCGACTTCTGGCAGTGGTTCAACGGCGACAACGAGGCCCGCGACGACCAGGACGTCCGCCTGGTGCCCGCGGTGATCGGCAAGAACGTCAAGGACGCCAAGGCCGACCTGGAGGCGCTCGGCTTCCACGTACGGGTGAACCGGCTGAGCAACGGCGGCGTGGTGCAGTTCCAGCGGCCGCTGCCGAACAGCGAGCGGCCGCCCGGCACCACGGTCTACCTCTGGCAGTGACCCCGTGATCCCGCCCGCGCGGCGGGCGGGATCAGGCGGGATGCCCGAACAGGCGCACCCTGGCCAGCCCGCCGTCGGGGTGGATGTCCACGCGCACCGACGCCACGGGCTCGGTGTGGCGCAGCGTGAAACGGTG
Organism: Nonomuraea pusilla; assembly: GCF_900109355.1. Lineage (GTDB taxonomy): Bacteria > Actinomycetota > Actinomycetes > Streptosporangiales > Streptosporangiaceae > Nonomuraea > Nonomuraea pusilla. The sequence continues at coordinate 237,709 of NZ_FOBF01000004.1, read as the reverse complement.
GAGCGTGTCGGGCCGCAGCGGGGTCCGCGGCAGCAGCTCGATCTCGCGGTCGTCGCCGCCGGGGCCCGGCGGGAGGCCGGTCAGCGCCACCTCGGCGGGGGCGTTGTGCACGAGGTTGGCGGTGTCGATCTCGGCGAGCCTGACGCGGCCGGGCGCGGCCAGCCGGATGACCAGCCACTCGTTGCCCGGCTCGCGGCGGCGCGCGGTCTCCCAGCCCTCCGCCTGGTGGCGGGCCAGGCCAGGGGCGATGACGTTGTGCGGCGCCGAGTAGAAGGCGTCGGAGCAGGCGGTGACGAGCCCGCCGTTGGCCAGCGCCGCCAGGTCGAGGCCGAGCCCGTCGTAGACGGACAGGTCGGCGCGGGGCTCGCCGTGCACGCGCAGCCTGGCCACGCCGCCGTCGGGGTCGATCGCGAGCCGTACGTGGGTGTACCTGGCCTCGTCGGCGACGGGGAAGAGGTGCTCGGCGTCGCCGGTGAGCGGGCTCCTCGGCACGAGGGTCGTCCAGCGGGCGGCGGCCAGCTCGGACGGCGACGGGTGGCCGTCCGCCTCGGTGGCCTCGACCCAGGCGTGGGGCGGGTGGTTGCCCGTGAACCAGGCGGTGTCGATGACGACGCCGCGGACGACGCCGGGCAGGCCGAGCCGTACGAGCGCCCAGTCGTGGCCGGGTGAGCGGCGGCGGCGCGTCTCCCAGCCGTCGTAGACCTGCCCCTTGCCGCCGAACGTCTCCGGGGTGAAGCCGGGGCGGCCCGGCCTGATGAGGTTCTCCTTCTCGGCGAACGACTCGTCGCTCGCGGCGACGACCGCGCCCCCGAACGTCCGCAGGGCCAGGTCCGGCAGGCTGGTGAAGTCCGGCATCTACTCTGCTCCCAGGAGGAATCGCCCGTGTGGTAGGCCGTCCACCGGCCTGCCGCGCAGCCAGGTGGTCAGGACGGCGCCCCGCAGGGTCCGGCCGTGGTACGGGGTGACGGGGTTCCTGTGGTGCAGGCGGGCGGCGTCGACCCGGACGGCCGCGTCCGGGTCGAAGGCCACGAGGTCGGCGTCGCGGCCCGGCGCGATCGCACCCTTCCCCGGCAGCCCGGCGAGCTCCGCAGGCCGCTCCGCCATCCAGCGGACGACGTCCGGCAGCCCGAAGCCGCGGCGCGACGCCTCCGTCCAGACGGCGGGCAGGCCGAGCTGCAGCGAGGAGACGCCGCCCCAGGCGGCGGCGAAGTCGGGCACCTTGAGGTCGGGCGTCGAGGGCGAGTGGTCGGAGACGACGCAGTCGAGCACGCCCCTCGCCAGGCCGTCCCAGAGCAGGTCCCGGTTGGCCCGCGAGCGGATCGGCGGGCAGCACTTGTACGCGGTCTCCCCCTCGGGCACCTGCTCGGCGTCGAGGGTCAGGTAGTGGGGGCAGGTCTCGGCGGTGATGCGCACGCCGCGCGCCCTGGCCGCCTCCAGGACGTCCAGGCACGCGGCGCTGGAGACGTGCAGGACGTGCACCCGCGCCCCGGTCCGCGCCGCCTCCTCGGCCAGCGACTCGACCGCGCCGCGCTCGGCCGCGTCCGGCCGCGACTCCAGGAACTGGCGGTAGGAGGGGCCGCCCGGCTCGCGCAGCAGCGCCGGGTCCTCGGCGTGCACCACGACCAGCCCGCCGAACCCGGCCGCCTCCGTCAGCGTCGCGCGCAGCTCCGCCGGGCTCAGCGGCGGGAACTCGTCCACGCCCGACGGCGACATGAAGCACTTGAAGCCGCGCACGCCCCTGTCGTGCAGCGGCCTCAGCTCCTCGACGTTGCCCGGCACGGCGCCGCCCCAGAACGCGACGTCAACGTGGCAGCGGCCCTCGGCGGCCCGCAGCTTCGCGTCCAGGGCGTCGGGCGAGACCGTGGGCGGCAGCGCGTTGAGCGGCATGTCCACGATCGTGGTGACGCCGCCCGCCGCGGCGGCCCTGGTGGCCGTCTCGAAGCCCTCCCAGTGGGCGCGGCCCGGGTCGTTGACGTGGACGTGCGTGTCGACCAGGCCGGGCAGGAGCGCCAGATCGCGCAGATCGACGTCCTCGGGGGCGGCGAGCGGCGCGCCGTACGGCTCGACCGCGGCCACGCGCCCGCCCCGGACGGCGACGGCCGCGGCCCGCTCCCCCTCGGGCGTGACCACCCGGCGGGAGCGGACCACGAGCTCGTACGCGGTCACCGCACCGCCCCCAGGTGTTCGGCGGCGACGCGCGCCGCGAGGCGTTCGAGCAGCTCCCCCGCCTCTGCCATGCAGCGGGCCGGGTCGGGCTCCAGGTCGGTGAGGGCGTAGGCGGCCTCGATGCCGACCGCCTTCAGCTCCTCGTCGGTGAGCGTGCGCCGCCCGCAGACCGCGACCACGGGCACCCCCGCCTTCGCGGCGGCCTGGGCGATGCCGACCGGGGCCTTGCCGCGCAGCGACTGCTCGTCGAGCGAGCCCTCGCCGGTGACGACCAGGCGGGCGTCGCGGACCAGCTCGCCGAAGCCGAGCAGGTCGAGGAGGTAGGCGATGCCAGGACGGAGGTCGGCGCGCAGGAAGGCCAGCGCGGCGAAGCCGATGCCGCCCGCCGCGCCCGCGCCCGGCGCGCCCGCCACGCCCATCGGCCGGGGGATGTCGTCGTGCTCGACCGCGCCCACCAGCCCGTGCGTACGGGTGGCGACGGCGGCGAAGCGGGACAGCGCCGACTCCAGGACCTTGACGTCGTCGGGGGTGGCGCCCTTCTGGGGGCCGTACACGGCGGCGGCGCCGAACGGGCCGAGCAGCGGGTTGTCCACGTCGCTCGCCACCACGAACTCCACGCCGGAGACGTCCAGGAAGCCGGTGACGTCGATCCGGTCGAGCGCCTTCAGGGCGGCGCCGCCGGGCGGCAGGTCGTGCCCTTCGGCGTCGAGCAGGCGCGCGCCGAGCGCCTGCACCATGCCCGCGCCGCCGTCGGTGGTGGCGCTGCCGCCCAGCCCGAGCACCACGCGGCGGGCGCCCCGCCGCACCGCGTCGGCGATCAGTTCGCCCGCGCCGTGGCTGGTGGCGGTCAGCGGCTCAGGGGCGCCGGGCAGCCTGCGCAGCCCCGACGACTCGGCCACCTCGATCACGGCCGTGGGGACGCCGCCGCCCTCCGCCGACGGCGCGCCGGCGGGGCGCCAGGCGTACGAGGCGGTCACCGGCTGCCCGGTCGGGCCCGTCACCTCGACGGTGACCCGGGTGAAACCGCAGGCCACGGCGGCGTCCACGGTGCCGTCACCGCCGTCGGCGACGGGCAGCTCGACCGCGGGGACGCCGAGCCCCGCCGCCACCCTGGCCGCCACCTCGGCCGCCGTCAGCGACCCCTTGAACTTGTCCGGCGCGACAAGCACCTGCTGAACCACTGCGAACTCCCACACGGTCGGGACATTGAGCGTCCTTCATCATCACACCTCCCGCCCCGGCGACCGTCACCGCGTCGCTCAGGGGCACGGGCACGAGGCGGGCGCGAGCCGGGCTAGGCTCCCGGCGGGACGTACGGACCGGCGAGAGCGCGGCGGGACGGCCGGCGAGAAGGGGGACGGCGTGCGGGTCACTGTGCGGCAGAGGCGGGAGAGGCTGGTCGCGCGGCACCTGCTGTCCGGCGGGGCGCAGACCGCGGAGCAGGCGGCGGCCGCGGTGGTGGCGCTGCACGGCACCGACCCGGCGACCGTGTTCCTCGCGGCGGGCGCCCGCCTGGCGGCGCCCGGCCCCGAGCCGGTCGAGCGCGCCCTGTACGCCGAGCGCACCCTGGTCAGGATGACCGGCATGCGGCGCACGGTGTTCGTCGTGCCGTCGGAGCTGGTGCCTGTGGTGCACCATTCGTCCATGCCGCCGATCGCCGCGAGGGAGCGCAGGTCGGTGCTGAAGGCGCTCGCCGAGGGCGGCGGCTGGGACGAGGCGTGGCTCAAGGACGTCGAGGCGTCGGTGCTGCGGGTCCTGGCCGAGGCGGGCGAGGCGTCCGCGTCGGAGCTGGGCGTGCTGGAGCCGCGGCTGCGCGAGCGGTTCAGGGTGGCGGTGGGCAAGCCGTACGAGGCGACGCACAGCGTCGGCAGCCGCCTGCTGCCGCTCATGGCGATGGAGGGCCTGCTGGTGCGGCGTGGCCGCCCGTCCGGCTCCTGGGTGGACGGCCGGCACCTGTGGGGCCTCGCGCCGGAGATGGAGGAGCTGCCCGCCGCGCAGGCCCAGGCCGAGCTGGTACGCCGATGGCTGGCGGCGTTCGGCCCCGGCACGGAGGCGGACCTGAAGTGGTGGACGGGCTGGACCGTCACCGAGGTGCGCCGCGCGCTCGCGGCCGTGGGCGCCGTGCAGGTGGAGCTGGACGAGGGCGCCGGTTACCTGCTCCCCGACGACCTGGACCCCGTCGAACCCGGGCACGTTCCCGAAGGGGCGGCGTTGCTGCCGGCGCTCGACCCCACCCCGATGGGCTGGCAGGCACGCGATTGGTACCTGCCCGCCGGGCACCGGGCCGAGCTGTTCGACCGCAGCGGCAACGTAGGGCCGACGGTGTGGTGGGACGGCCGGGTGGTGGGCGGCTGGGCGCAGCGCGCGGACGGCGAGATCGTCTGGCGGCTGCTGGAGGACGTCGGCGCCGACGCGGCGGCCGCGGTCGAGGCACGGGCGGCCGGGCTGGCCGCCTGGCTGGGCGACGTCCGCGTGACTCCCCGCTTCCGCACGCCGCTGGAACGCGAGCTGTCCGCCTGACCGCCGCGACGACTCCCCGGTCGGCGGGAGGCGTTCCGAGTCGGCGCGGCGTCGCCGGGCGGGGGTCAGGCCATCGCGCGGATGAACTCCTCGAGGGAGTAGCGGCCGTCCTGGTCGGTGTCGGCGGCCAGGCTCAGCTCCGCGAGCGCCTCCGGCGGCAGGTCGGGGAAGTGCCGCCGCAGCTCGGCCTCGGTGACGTAGCCGTCGCCGTCGGCGTCGATCGCGGCGAACGCGCTCTTCAGCTCCGCCAGCCGCTCTTCCGGGAGTTCCGAGGTCACGGGTCCGCCCTCCCCTCGCACCGCCCCGCCGGCCGGCGGGCGCGTCACCTGTCACCCTACCGGCGGCCGCCCGCCCGGCCGCCTCTGAGCGGGCCGTCACGGGAGGTGTGACCGTGCCAGCCGCATGAGGCGGCGGTGGGCGGCGGCGCCCGCGCGGCCGAGGTCGTCCTGCGCCGCGGTACGCAGCTCGCCGTCCTCGACGACCGTCTCGCCGCCCACGAGCAGGCGGGCCAGCGGCGGCTGCGGCCCGAGGACGAGCGCGCAGACCGGGTCGGCCACGGCCGCGGCGAACGGGCCGTCCACCCGCCACAGGGCGACGTCGGCGAGCTTGCCGGGTTCGAGCGTGCCCAGCTCGGCCGCCCGGCCGAGGTTGCGGGCCCCTCCGAGGGTGGCCAGCTCCAGCGCCTGCCGGGCGGTCAGCGCCCGCGGGCCGTACCTGGCCCGCTGGAGCAGCAGCGCCTGCCGCATCTCCCCGGCGAGCGGCGTCAGCTCGGACGAGGCGCTGCCGTCCACGCCGAGCCCGACGTTCGCGCCGCGCCGCAGCAGCTCCGAGACCCTGGCGATGCCGGCGCCGAGCCTGCCGTTGGACGACGGGCAGTGGGCCGACCCGGTGCCGGTCGCGGCGAGCCTGCCGATGTCGGCGTCGGTGAGGTGCACGGCGTGGGCCAGCCACACGTCGGGGCCGAGCCAGCCGAGCTTGTCCAGGTAGTCCACGGGCCGCAGGCCGAACCGGGCCACGCAGTGCTCGTCCTCGTCGAGGGTCTCGGCCAGGTGGGTGTGCAGGCGCACCCCCTTGTCCCTGGCGAGCGCGGCGGCCTCGGTCATCAGTTCGGCGCTGGCCGAGAACGGCGAGCACGGCGCGACCGCCACGCGCAGCCTGGAGGAGGGCGACGGGTCGTGGTGCTGGTCCACGGCGGCGGCGGTGGCGGTGAGGATCTCGTCGAGGTCCTCGACGACGGCGTCGGGCGGCAGGCCGCCGCGTGACCGGCCCCTGTCCATGGAGCCGCGCGCCGGGTGGAAGCGCAGGCCGACGCGCCGCGCCGCGTCGATGGTGGCGGCGAGCAGGTCGCCGCGCCCCTTGGGGAAGACGTAGTGGTGGTCGCTGGTGGTGGTGCAGCCGGACAGCGCGAGCCAGCCCAGCGCGGCCCCGGCGGCGCCGCCGACGACCTCGGCGTCCATGGCGGCCCAGACGGGGTAGAGCGCGACCAGCCACTCGAACAGCGTGGCCTCCTGCGCCAGCCCCTGCGTGGCCCACTGGTAGAGGTGGTGGTGGGTGTTGACCAGGCCGGGCGTGGCCAGGCAGCCGGAGGCGTCGATCCGTTCCGCGCCGGGCGGCGGCGCCGGGGCCCCCGCCATGGGGCCGACGGCGGTGATCGTGTCGCCGTCGATGCGGAGGCGGCCGCGCGGGATCTCGGGGCCCGCCACGGGGGCGACGTGGGCGTTCTCGATGACGAGGGTCCTCACCCTGACCTCCTCTCCTCCGCCTTCCTGGCCGCGGCCAGCCGGACCGCGTCGAGGATCTTCTCGTAGCCGGTGCAGCGGCACAGGTTGCCGGCCAGCGCCTCGCGGATCTCCGCGTCGGACGGCTCGGGCACGCGCTCCAGCAGGTCGTGCGCCTGGACGATCAGGCCGGGCGTGCAGAAACCGCACTGCACCGCCCCGCACGCGGCGAAGGCCTCCTGCACCGGGTCGAGCCGGTCGCCGGCCGCCAGACCTTCGATGGTGCGTACGCGGCGGCCCTCCGCCTGCCCCGCGGCCACCAGGCACGCGCACACCGGCGAACCGTCGAGGTAGACCGTGCACGAGCCGCACTCGCCCTGCTCGCAGGCGTTCTTCGAGCCGGGCAGCCCGACCCGCTCGCGCAGCACGTACAGCAGGCTCTCGCCCTCCCACACGCCGTCCACGACCTCCTCGCGGCCGTTGACCGTGAAGGTGACGCGCATCAGGCGGCCCTCCTTCCCAGGTGGTCGTCCCAGGCCCAGCCGAGGGTGCGGCGGGCCAGCACCGCGACGGCGTGCCTGCGGTAGGCGGCGGTGCCGCGCACGTCGTCGATGGGGTCGGCGGCCCGCGCGCACAGCTCGCCGAAGCGGCGGGCCAGCGCGGGCGGCAGGGGCGCGTCCCAGTCGAGCTCGGCCGCCAGGAACTCCTCCGCCTCCAGGGCGCGGCGCGGCGTGGGCGCGGCCGAGCCGATGCCCGTGCCGGCGCGCCGCGCGGCGGGGTCCAGGGCGATCGCGAACGAGCAGACCGCGATCACCATGGCGTTCCTCGTGCCGACCTTGGAGAAGTACTGCGGTCCCGGCGCGGGCCTGACCCTGATCGCCCTGATCAGCTCGTCGGGGCGCAGCGCGCTGCGCTTGACGCCCAGGTAGAACTCCTCGGCCGGGATGAGCCTGACGCCGCCGTCGCGCGACTCGGCCTCGACCACGGCGCCCGCCGCCAGCAGCGGCGGGTGGCTGTCGCCCGCCGGGGAGGCCGCGCCCAGGTTCCCGCCGACGGTCCCGCGGTTGCGGATCTGCGGCGAGCCCACCGTCCGCGCCGCCTGCGCCAGGCCCGGCAGCGCGCCGCCCAGCTCGGTGATCACCCGGGCGTACGTCACGTTCGCACCGATCCGGTACACGCCGTCCACGATCTCCCACCGGCCCAGCTCGGGCACCCGGGTGAGGTCGAGCAGCGCCTCCGGCCTGCGCACGTCGAAGTTGATCTCCACCATGACGTCGGTGCCGCCCTGGACGGGCGCCGCCCCGGGCCGGTCCGCCCTGGCGGACAGCGCCTCCTGCCAGGTGGCAGGCCGCAAGAAGTCCATGCGCTACTCCCAGGCGAATCCGGCGTCGGGGGCGTCCTCGCGCAGCACCGTGCCCTCGATCAGCCCGTACGGGCGGTCGGCCGCGTGGAACACCTCGTTGTCGTTGGGCAGCCCGAACGGCGACAGGTCCACGGGCAGGTGGTGCCGGTTCGGCAGCGACAGCCTGACCTCGCAGAGCTCGGGGCCGCCCGCGAGGACGCGCTCGCCCATCGCGTACAGGGTCTGCTGGAGCGACAGGCTGCGCGTTCCCGCGAAGGCGTCCAGCAGGCCGCGCCGCGCCCGGGCGTACGACTCGCCGTAGGAGGCCGTCTCCCCCGCGTGCCGCCAGCGGGCCGTGACGGCGGTGGCCAGCACCCGGTCGGTGGCCGGCTGGAGCGTCGTGTACGCGTCCACCGCGAAGCCGTGGAACTCGGAGGCCGTCGTGTTGAGCACCACGAGGTCCTTCAGCCCCGACACCACCGTCGTGGACCCGTCGTCGTCGTGGTGGACGACGCAGGTGCGCACCGCGCCGCCGTCCCTGACGAACGCGTGCGGGGGGCCGCCCGGCACCCGGTTCCACGCGTACTCCTCGATCTCCACCCTGGCGTGGCGCACCGGGGGCCTGGTGGCGACGAAGTGCCGGGCCAGCAGCGCCGCGAACTCCTCGATCTCGCCGACGCCGTGCCGTGCCGCGAACGCGTAGACGGTGTTCTTCTGCGAGTCGGTCGGCAGGACGGCGGCGTTGTCGCCGGTCAGGTGGGCGGCGTCCATGTCGCCGGAGAGCGAGGTGCTGACGCTGAGGTCCTTCAGGTGGTGGACGGGGCCCTCCCTGGCCACCCTGACCAGCCTGGTCTCCGCCTTGCCGTAACGGTTGGGGCCGAGCACGATCGACGACATCTAGCTCCCTCGGTAGGTGGAGTACGCGTACGGGCTGAGCAGCAGCGGCACGTGGTGGTGCGCGTCCGGGTCGGCGACCGTGAACGTGATGACGACCTCCGGGTAGAACGTGTCCGGCAGGTAGGCGCCCGTGTCGAAGACGGCGCGGTGCACCCCGGCGCCCGGGTTCCAGCCGCTGATGCGCCCGTCGGCGTCGGTGCGGCCCTCGGCCACCACCCTGCCTTCGTGCTCCAGGCGCACGGACAGGCCGGCGGCGGGCCGTCCGGTGACGGCGTCGAGGACGTGCGTCGAGAAGCTCATCGGGCCTCCCCCATGGTCCTCGCCAGCCGCAGCGTGGCGATGCCGGCGAGCTCCCGGCGTACGGTGGCGCGCTCGGTCTCCTCGTCGTGGCCGAGCCGCTCGCGCATGCGGGCCAGCAGCTCGTCGCCGTCCGAGCCGGAGGCGCGGACGAGGCAGACGTGGCCGAAGCGCTCCTCGTAGGCGCGGTTCGCCTCGGCGAGGGCGGCGCGCAGCCGGTCGGGCACGCCCGCCTGCTCCTGCCGCGACCAGGACGCCTCCCTGCCGTCGCCGGCGGGCGGCTCGCCGATCCTGGGGTGCGCGGCCAGCGCCTCCAGGACGTCCGGCCAGGCCAGCGCGCGCACCGCCGCCTCCGCGGCGTCCGTCAGCTCCGCCAGGTCCCGGTACGGCCGCCCGTCCGCCACGGCCGCCGCGAACGCGCGGGAGGCGCAGCAGGCGAGCAGCGCCTCCTCCGCCTCGGCGCGGGACGCGCCGTTGAATCCCGCGAGCGCCTTGCCTTCCGACATGTCAGCAGTACACCCAGCCGGTGCGCGTCCGGTCCATCCGCACAAGCTCCCAACCACCGGGCCCGCGGGCCCCGTCTTTTCGTGTCATGCTCCAAGGCCGGGGGGCTCACGTGGGCGTTCCCTGGACGGCGCCCGCCTACACTGAGTGCCATCATGAGCGCGACATCCCTGATCGGCGGACACGTGTTCGTCGCCGGCGGCCTGGCGACGGGCGGCCTCAAGTACATGGCCGACATCGGCGCCGAGATGATCCAGGTGTTCGTCACCAACCCGCGCGGCTGGGCGCTCCCCGAGGGGAAGCCCGACCAGGACGCGAAGCTCGCCGAGTCGGGCGTGCCGACGTTCGTCCACGCGTCGTACCTGGTCAACTTCGGCTCGCCGAACGAGGAGACGCTCGCGCACTCGGTGGCGGTCATCCGGCACACGCTGCGCCGCGCCGCGACGTTGCGCGCCAAGGGGGTGGTGGTGCACACCGGGTCGGCGGTGACGCAGTCGCATGACGACGCGCTGCGCCAGGTGCGCGAGCACCTGCTCCCGCTGCTCGACGAGATCCCCGACGACGGCCCCGACCTGCTGCTCGAACCCATGGCGGGCCAGGGGGCGATGCTGTGCGCGACGGTCGAGGACCTGGAGCCGTACCTGGCGAGCCTCGACTGGCACCCGAGGGCGGGCGTCTGCCTCGACACCTGCCACGCCTTCGCCGCCGGGCACGACCTGGCGGCCGCGGGCGGGGCCGCTCGGACGCTCGACACGCTGCACCGGATCGCGCCAGGACGACTCAAGCTCGTCCACGCCAACGACTCCAAGGACCTGTGCGGGTCGAAAAAGGACCGCCACGAGAACATCGGCGCCGGCCACATCGGCGCGCAGGCGTTCGCCGAGCTCCTGCACCACCGGGCGGCGGCCGGGGTGCCGTTCTGCATCGAGACGCCGGGCAAGGCCGACAAGCACCGCGAGGACGTCGCCCTGCTGAAGAAGCTGCGCGACGGCTGACGCGCGGGGCGGGCCGCCTGTCACGTGAGGCAAGGCGTTCACGTGACAGGGGCGCCTGCTCACGCGATCCGGCCGCCCCCGAAGGCCGGATCGCGGGGCCGGGTCGCGGCCGGTGCCGGCCGGTGCAGGCGCCCCCTCACGTGGACGGCAGGCGGGCCCTACCCCCCCGGTAAAGGGCCCGGCGGCCGCGGTGACCTGGGCGGTCACCAGTGAAGCCGGCGCATCAGACCTGCGGTGGGCCGGGCGGCCCGTCCCCCCCGATGCGCCGGGCGGCTTTCTGATGCCGAAACACTACGGTTGCGATCTTGTAGGTGAAACCCGGTTTACGGACAGCTCGTCGAACGGTCAGTAACCATCGATGTACGGAGCGCGTCCGTCCGGCGAGCGGGCGCTGCGGCGCGACGAACGGTATCCATGGGGGCCCGCGCAGCACTGCCCCGTCCTCGCGGCGGCGCGCCCGTCCCCGGCGGCGCCGCCCTCGAACCCGCGTGACCAGCGACATCGCCGCACAGCCGCCCCGACGCCGCACCGCCGGAGCGCGCGGACGGCGCCCCGACGCTCCGCCCCGTTTCACGCTCACCCCTTAGGAGGAGCCCTGGCCCCGTCCGGGTCGCCACGGCTGCTTCATGGACGCCCCGGCCGCGCGCCGCGGCCGGTCGAGCCCGGAGCCGCGAGGGTTGGGGGCATCCGGATCGCGCCCCCCGTCAAGCCGGAAAGGCGCGAGCACCCCGGCGGTCAGGAGAAGGTCGTCCTGGGCCCGCGGATGAGCTGCTCGCGGACCTGGCGGGTGTGGCGGCGGCTGACCTGAAGGGTCTCCGTGCCGACCGTCAGGCTGACGCGCCCGCCCTCGAACCTGAGCTCCGTGACATGCCGGGCCGAGACGAGGGTGCTGCGGTGGATGCGGATGAAGCCGGCCTCGGACCAGCGGCGCTCCAGCGCGGCCAGCGACATGCGGACGAGGTAGCTGCCGTCGCCGGTGTGCAGGCGCACGTAGTCGCCCTTGGCCTCGGCGAACCAGACGGCCACCTGGGGCACGAACCGGGTGCGGCCGCCCAGCTCCACCGGGATGACGTCGTCGCGCCCCGGCTCCGGCGGGGGCGAGGCCGCGGCCTCCAGGCGCCGCACCGCCTCGGCCAGCCGCTCGGCCCTGACCGGCTTGAGCAGGTAGTCGACGGCTTCGAGGTCGAACGCCTGCACCGCCCACTCGTCGTACGCGGTGACGAAGACGAGCTTGGGCGGGCTGGGGAAGCCGCCGACGAGCCGGGCGAGGTCGAGGCCGTCGAGGCCGGGCATGCGGACGTCGAGGAACACGCCGTCGAGCCGCTCTCCCCCGCCGATCATCTGGACCATGTCCTGCAGCGCGGTGACGCCGTCGGGCGCGGTGGTGACGTGCTCGATCCGGGCGTCCTGGCGCAGCAGGTAGGCGAGCTCCTCAAGGGCGGGCGCCTCGTCGTCGACGGCCAGCACTCGTAGCATGACCACCACGCTGCCGCATGAAGGCAAAGGTCACAACCGAGATTCCAACTTTGCGTCACCGCACGGTCACGCAACGCCACCGGTCAGGGCGGGCCGTCACCCGGCTCCTCCTGGTAGGAGTAGCGCTGCTCCTGCCACGGGTCGGCCAGGTTGTGGTAGCCGCGCTCCTCCCAGAAGCCCCTGCGGTCCTCCAGGAGGTACTCGATGCCGCGCACCCACTTGACGCTCTTCCACGCGTACAGGTGGGGGACGACGGCCCGCAGGGGGAAGCCGCGCTCCGGCGTGAGGGGCTTCTCATCGAGTTCCAGGGCGAACAGGGTGTCGGGGGCGACGAAGTCGGACATCCTGACGTTCGCGCTGTAGCCGTACTCGGCCCAGATCATGACGTGGCGCACCTCGGGCGCGGGCGGCGCGAACTCCATGATCGTGGACGGGGCGACGCCGCTCCACTCGTTGGCCATGAGCGAGAACTTGGTGACGCAGTGGAAGTCGGCCATGACCGTCAGGCGCGGGAGCCGCTCGAACTCGGGCCAGGTGAGACGGTGCACCTCGCCGGAGGCGGTGGCGCCGAAGACGCGGAAGTCCCAGCTGTCGGGCCTGAACGCCGGGACCCTGCCGTAGTGGATCACGGGTCGGCCGCGCGGCACGTACTGGCCTGGAGGCAGGCGCGACTCCTCCACGATCACTCCCCTCGACGGTCTCGCGGTCTTGGGCCATCCTGCCATCGGCCCGCCCGTGGTTCGCGCGCGGGTGCGGTGCGCTAGCATTGCGAGCTATGCGCACCGCGTTCCTGTTTTGGTATGGCGACGGACCCGAGTCCGTTCGCCATCTGACGCTGCGCTAGCAGACAGGCGAACGGAAGGCCCCGGGTCCAGCTGGACCCGGGGCCTTCTGCGTTTTCAGCAGGTGTCGAGAGAGACGTTGTCAACGAGGGAGAGCGGTAGAGATGGTCATCGTGATGGGCCCGGAGGCCACCCCCGGCGATCTGGAGTCGATCGTGTCGGTCGTCCAGGCGGCCGGCGTCGAGGCGTTCGTCAGCAAGGGGGTGCTGCGCACGATCGTCGGCCTGGTGGGCGACGTGACCCAGCTCGACGCGGCGGCGCTGCGCGGCATGCCGGGCGTGCGCGACGTCATGCGGGTGTCCACCCCGTACAAGCTGGTGAGCAGGGAGAACCACCCCGAGCGGTCCACGGTCAGGGTCGGCGGGGTGCCGATCGGCCCCGACACGGTCACGCTGATCGCCGGGCCGTGCGCGGTGGAGACGCACGAGCAGACGCTTGAGGCGGCGCGGATGGCGCAGGCGGCGGGCGCGACGCTGCTGCGCGGCGGCGCGTTCAAGCCGCGCACGTCGCCGTACGCGTTCCAGGGGCTGGGCGAGGAGGGCCTGCGCATCCTGGCGGCGGTGCGCGAGGAGACGGGCCTGCCGGTGGTCACGGAGGTCGTGGACGCGCAGGACGTGGAGCTGGTCGCCTCGTACGCCGACATGCTGCAGGTGGGCACCCGCAACGCGCAGAACTTCGCGCTGCTGCAGGCGGTCGGCGCGGCGGGCCGGCCGGTGATGCTGAAGCGCGGCATGAACGCCACGATCGAGGAGTGGCTGATGGCGGCCGAGTACATCGCGCAGCGCGGCAACCTCGACATCGTGCTGTGCGAGCGCGGCATCAGGACGTTCGAGACGGCGACCCGCAACACGCTGGACGTCTCGGCCGTGCCGGTGGCGCAGCGGCTGTCGCACCTGCCGGTCATCGTCGACCCGTCGCACTCGGGCGGCCGGCGCGACCTGGTGCTGCCGCTGACCCGCGCGGCGATCGCCGTCGGCGCCGACGGCGTGATCATCGACGTGCACCCGCGCCCCGAGCAGGCGCTGTGCGACGGCCCGCAGGCGCTGGTCTTCTCCGACCTCGGCGACCTGGCCCAGGTCATGACGGACTTCCCCCCGCTGCTCGGCAAGGCGGCGGCGGCCGCGCCCGTCACCGCCTGACCCCCGCCTCCCGGGGATGCGGGTACGTCCGGCCCACCCTCGCCGGTCGTACTCACCGGTGGTCTGAGTACGCGCACCCATGCGCCGGGCCGCCGCCGCGGGCCACGATGGGCCCATGACCAAGCCCATCAGGCCCACCCAGACCACCGCCTTCTACGCCCAGGCGGTGCTGTCGTTCGCCGTCTCCGTGGCGTCCATGGTGATCGCCCTGGCCTACCTGCCCGCCGCCGCGTGGGTCAGGGCGTTCCTGGCGCTCGGCCTGCTGTACGTCGTCACCTCCACCGTCACCCTGTGCAAGGTCGTCCGCGACCGGCAGGAGCTGGTGGAGGTGAGCAGCCGCGTGGACCAGGCCAGGCTGGACAAGCTGCTGGCCGAGCACGACCCGTTCAAGGTGGACGCCGCCTGACGGCGCGGCCGTCAGATCGTGTACTCCTGGACGGAGTCGGCGAGCTGGACGCACAGCTCCTCGGCGTCGAGCCGGCGCTCGATCTGCTTGAGGTCCTCGATCTTGGCCCGCGTCTCGGCGCGCTTGGGGGCGAGCAGTGAGCAGCAGTCCTCGTCGGGCAGCTCGGAGATCTCCAGCGTGCCGATGCGCCGCGCCTCGGCCATGATCTCGGTCTTGTCCCAGCCGACGAGCGGGCGCAGGATCGGCAGGTCAACCGCGTTGTCCTGGGCGGTGATGTTGGCGAGGGTCTGGGAGGAGACCTGGCCGAGCGCGTCGCCGGTGACGAGCGCCGAGGCGTGGATGCGGTGGGCGACCTCCTCGGCCGTCTTCAGCATCAGGCGGCGCTGCGCGATGACCGCCAGGCGGTCCTGGCCGGACGTGCGGATCGACTGCTGGGCCTTGCCGAACGGCACCACCCAGAGGCGCGACCTGCCCTGGAACCTGTCGAGCTTCCTGACCAGCGCGTACGCCTTGTAGATCGACTCGGAGGTGGTGAACGGGATGCCGGAGAAGTGCAGGAAGTCGACGTGGAGGCCGCGCCGCATCATGCGGTAGGCGGCGACGGGCGAGTCGATGCCGCCCGACATGAGCACCAGCGCCCGGCCGCTGCTGCCGACCGGCAGGCCGCCCTGGCCGGGGATGCCGTCGGTGTAGACGAACACCTCGTCCCTGTCGACCTCGATGGAGAGGGTCAGCTCGGGCCTGCTCAGGTTCACCGGAAGGCCGTACTCGTCGTTGATGGCCCCGCCGACCAGCCGGTCGAGCTCGTTGGAGCGCAGCGGGAAGCGCTTGTCGCGGCGGCGCGAGCGCACGGCGAAGCTGGCGCCCCGCTTGACCTCGTCGCGGTCGCGCAGCAGCTCCAGCCCGGCCTTCATGACGGTGTCGGGGTCCTTGGCGACCCGCCAGGCGCGGTGGATCCAGACCAGGCCGGGCACGTCGGCGACCCGCTGGGCCACGGCCTCGGCCTGCTCGACGGTGGCGCCCGGCGGCATGAAGATCGCGACGACGCCGTGGCGCCTGCGGACGTCGAGCTTGAGGTCGAGCTGCCGCAGGGCGTCGCGGATGTTGCTGACCAGCCGTCGCTCGAACAGCTCGCGGTTCTTGCCCTTCAGGACGATCTCGCCCAGCTTGAGCAGAACGCACGGCTCGCCCAGGGCGGACATCGTCATGGTGGAACCTCCGGGGAAGACGGGGAACGCGCGCCTAGATGGCAACGCCGCGACCCATCGAGTTTAGTCCGCGTCCAGGCCCTGCTCGATCGCATATCGGACCAGCTCGACCCGGTTGTGCAGCTGGAGCTTGCCGAGCGTGTTCTGGACGTGGTTCTGGACGGTGCGGTGCGAGAGCACCAGCCTGGCCGCGATCTGCTTGTACGACAGGCCCTTGGCGACGAGCCTGAGCACCTCGGTCTCGCGCTCGGTCAGCCGCGGGCCCTCGGCGGGGGCGGGCTGGGCGGCGAGCCTGCGGTACTCGCCGAGCACCAGGCCGGCCAGGCCGGGCGTGAACACGGCGTCGCCCTCGGCCGTGCGGCGCACCGCGTCGAGGAACTCCTCCTTGCGCGCGGACTTCACCAGGTAGCCGGACGCGCCGGCCTTGACGGCGTCGAGGACGTCGTCCTGCTCGGCGCTCGCCGACAGGACGAGCACGTGGGGCCGCGGCTCCACGGCGCCCAGCCGGGCCGCCACCTCCGCCCCCGACAGGTCGGGCAGGCGCAGGTCGAGCACGACGACGTCGGGCCGGACCGCCGCGGCGGCGGCGAGCGCCGCGCGGCCCTCGCCGACGGCGGCGACCACCTCGTAGCCCGCCTCGGTGAGGTCTCTCGCGACGCCGTCGCGCCACATCGGGTGGTCGTCCACCACCATCACCCGGATCGCGCCGGCCCCTGCCATGCGGGCCACTCTAGGACCGCTCCCGCCCGCCCGCACCCCCCGTCGGGGCGGGGACGGTGATCTCGACCTCGGTGCCCGCCGACGGGGCCGAGGTGATGACGACGGCGCCGCCGAGCCCGGCGACCCGTCCCCTGATCGACTGGGCGACGCCGAGGCGGCCGTCGGCGAGCGCCCGCTCCAGCCGTCCCTCGGGGATGCCGGGCCCCTCGTCCCTGACGGTCACCGTGATCGTGGCGTCGCCCGACTCGGCGAACACCCAGGCCCGCGCCCCGGGCCCGCAGTGCCGCCGAACGTTGTCCAGTGCCGCGCCGACGGCCGCCGCGGTCTCCTCGGCGACCCGGGCGGGCAGCACGAGCGGCGTGGCGGGCGTGGAGACGGTGATCAGCTCGGAGCCGTACCGCATGAGCAGGGTGCGCAGGTCGGCCGCGCCCGAGGGCGCGGGCCGGGAGGAGATGAGCTCGCGCAGCGCCGCCTCCTGCTCGCCGGCCAGGCGCCCCAGCTCGGCCGCCTCGCCGCCGAGCCGCCGCCCGCGCCGCTGGACGAGCGCGAGCACCTGCAGGACCGAGTCGTGGATGTCGCGGGCGATCCGCTCGCGCTCGCGCTGGGCGGCCTCCATCTCGACGGCGCGCTGCATGCGCGCCTCCGCCTCCCTGGCCAGCCGCGCGACGTGGCCGACGACGACGCCGGCGAGGAACAGCAGCACGGCGCCGTTGCCCGGCACCGCCGCGCCGGGGGTGCGGACGCGCAGCCACAGGTCGGTGGCGGCGACGGCGGCCGCTGCGACCGCTCCCGCCCGCCTGCCGCCGTGCACCGCCCAGGCGAGGACGGGCCCTGCCACCCAGGTGGCGGGGACCGGCAGGCCGCCCGCGCCGCCCTGCCCCGGGCCCTCGACGTACGGGGTGGCGAACAGGCAGGCCAGGGCGACGAGCAGGTCGAGCGCGAGGAGCGGGCGGCGGGGCACGCCGGCGGCCGGGTAGGCGAAGGCGGCGGCGGCCGTCCACACCGCCATGACGCCGATCACCAGCCAGCCCGCGACCGGGTGCGCGTAGCCGCCGTGCCGGGCCAGGAGGACGGCCGCGTACGCCAGGGACGCCACCCGGTACACGGTGATCGCCCGGAGGAACGGCCCCTCGATCCCGGGGTTATTCACCGCCGACTTGACAGATAGTTCGAGTATCCATGCGAAATGGACATTCACCCTGACACAATCCGTGAACCCCCAAATACAAGGAAGACCGTTATGTCCGCTGTGAATCATTTCACCCACGGTCCGCTCACGCCGGTCCTCGCCTACGTGATGTCGTGCATCGGGTCGATGCTCGGACTGCGGCTGACCGCCCAGGCGCACGTCTCGCGAGGAGCGTCGAAGGTGCGCTGGCTGATCGGCGCGGCCATCTCGATCGGCGGCACCGGCATCTGGGTCATGCACTTCATCGCCATGATGGGCTTCGAGGTCGAGGGCACGACGATCAGGTACGACGTGCCGCTCACCGTCGTCTCCGCGCTGGTCGCCATCGTGGTCGTCGGCACGGGCCTGTTCCTCGTCTCGTACGGCAAGGGCAGGCTGCTCTCGCTGGCCGGCGGCGGCCTGCTCACCGGCCTCGGCGTGGCCAGCATGCACTACCTCGGCATGTACGCGATGAACATGTCGGCCCACGTCACCTACGAGCGCCCGATCGTCGCCGCCTCGGTGGTCATCGCCGTGGTGGCGGCCACGGCGGCGCTGTGGTTCACGCTGCGGGTCAGGCGGCCGATCTGGATCGCGGGCGCCGCGATCGTCATGGGCGTGGCGGTGGCCGGCATGCACTACACCGGCATGGCGGCGATGATGGTGACGGTGGACCCGGAGCCCGGCGCGGTCACGGGCGCCGACGCGCTCGACTTCCTCGTCCCGCTCATGACCGTCATCAGCCTGATCACCCTCACCATGCTGCTCATGGTCCTGCTGTCGCCCTCGGAGGAGGAGCTGAACGAGGACGCCGCGCTCGTGGCCCGGCTGGAGATGCGCAGGCGCACCGCCGAGCAGCGGCCCCTCGCCGCCCCGCCGGCCTCCCAGGCCCCGCGGGCGCAGCCGGGGGCTCCCGTCCAGGCCCCGCAGGCCCAGCAGGCCCCGCCGGCCCAGGCGCCGCAGGTGCCGCCGGCGGCGCCCGCCCCGCCGTTCGCCGCGCAGCCCCAGCGGTACGCCCAGCCGTACCCCCCGGTGCCCGCCCAGCAGAGGCGCCCGCGCGGCAGGTGACGCGGGCGCCCCAGGGGCGCGGCTCGCGCCGCCGAGTGGGCCGCCTACGTCGCGGCGCGAGCCGTACCCCGGGCGGGACCGTAGCGGTGACCCCCGCCCGGGCAGAACGTACGGCGCGCCGCTTGCAGCCCGCTTTCACACCGCCGAAGCGCCCCGGGGGCACCGCCCGGCGGGCGCCGGCCGAAGCGCCGCGGCGGCGGCGGGCGTCAGCCGAAGAACACCTCGGCCTCGGCGTACCGCGACACCGGCACGGTCTTCAGCTCGGCCGTCGCCTCGCCGAGCGGCACGCGCACGATGTCGGTGCCGCGCAGCGCGACCATGGTGCCGAAGTCGCCCTCGTGCGCCGCGTCGATCGCCTGCAGGCCGAACCGGGTGGCGAGCACCCGGTCGAACGCGGTGGGTGTGCCGCCGCGCTGGATGTGCCCGAGCACGGTCGTGCGGGCCTCCTTGCCGGTGCGCTTCTCGATCTCCTTGGCCAGCAGCTCGCCGATGCCGCCGAGCCGGACGTGGCCGAACGCGTCGAGCTCGCCCGTCTGCAGTTCGAGCTGGCCCTCGATCGGGTGCGCGCCCTCGGCGACGACGAGGATCGGCGAGTAGCGGGTGCGGAAGCGGGACTCGACGTACTCGCAGACCCGGTCGATGTCGAACGGCTTCTCCGGGATGAGGATGACGTTCGCGCCCGCCGCCATGCCGGCGTGCAGCGCGATCCAGCCGGCGTGGCGGCCCATCACCTCGCAGATCAGGGCCCGGTGGTGCGACTCTGCGGTGGTGTGCAGGCGGTCGATGGCCTCCATCGCGATGTTGACGGCCGTGTCGAAGCCGAACGTGTAGTCGGTGCCGGACAGGTCGTTGTCGATCGTCTTCGGGACGCCGACGACCTTGACGCCGCGCTCGTAGAGCTGCCTGGCGACGCCGAGGGTGTCCTCGCCGCCGATCGCGATGAGCGCGTCGACGCCGGTGGCCCGGAGGTTGTCCTTGATCCGGTCGACCCCGCCCTCGATCTTGATCGGGTTCGTGCGGGAGGAGCCGAGGATGGTGCCGCCGCGGGGCAGGATCCCGCGCACGGCCTGGATGTCGAGCGGCATGGTGTCGCCTTCGAGCGGGCCGCGCCAGCCGTCGCGGAAACCGACGAACTCGTGGCCGTGGACGCTGACTCCCTTCCTCACGACAGCCCTGATCACAGCGTTGAGACCGGGGCAGTCGCCGCCTCCGGTGAGCACTCCGATACGCATGGCGGGTTCCTCCCGACGGGTTGTCCGACCACAATCGATTGTGCACGTCGGCACGGCAGTGGTCTAGACCAAAACGCGCGGCCGGTGAACCGGAACACCGATCAGGAGGCGATTGCGTGAGTGTGTTGGCCATCGACGCCGGGACCACCGGCGTCACCGCGCTCGTGGTGACCGAGGACGGCCGGATCGACTCCAAGGGGTACGAGGAGTTCGCCCAGCACTTCCCCCGGCCGGGCCAGGTGGAGCACAACCCGGAGGAGATCTGGCAGGCCACGCTCGCCGCGTGCGCGTCCGCGCTGCGCAGGGCCGCCACGGCGCCCTCCTGCGTCGGCATCACCAACCAGCGGGAGACGGCCGTCCTGTGGGACAGGCGGACCCTCGCCGCGCCGAGGCGGGCGATCGTCTGGCAGGACCGCCGCACGTCCGGCATCTGCCAGGAGCTGCGGGAAGGCGGGCACGAGCCCCGCGTGTCCGAGCTGACCGGGCTGCGGCTCGACCCGTACTTCACGGCGACCAAGCTGACCTGGGTCGCCCGGCACGACCCCGGCGTGTGGGAGGGCGTGACGTCGGGCCGGGTGGTGTGCGGCACGGTCGACTCGTACCTGATCGCCCGGCTCACGGGGGGCGCGCGGCACGTCACCGACCCGTCGAACGCCTCGCGCACCCTGCTGTACGGGCTGGAGTCAGGCGGCTGGGAGCCCGAGCTGTGCGCGCTGTTCGGGGTGCCCGAGGGGGCGCTGCCGGAGATCGTGCCGAACCACGGCGTGATCGGCCGCACCGATCCCGCCGCGTTCCTCGGGCTGGACCTGCCGATCAGCGGCGTGGCGGGCGACCAGCAGGCGGCGCTGTTCGGCCAGACCTGTTTCGACCCCGGCGACGTGAAGTGCACCTACGGCACCGGGTCGTTCATCCTGGCCAACACCGGGGGCGAGATCGTCCGTTCCGAGGCGGGGCTGCTCAGCACGGTGGCCTGGCAGACGCCGTCGGGCGAGCGCACGTACGCGCTGGAGGGGTCGATCTTCGTGACCGGCGCGGCGGTGCAGTGGCTGCGTGACGGGCTGGGACTGATCGGCACCGCGCCGGAGTCTGAGGCGGTGGCGCGCACGGTGCCCGACAGCGGCGGCGTGGTGTTCGTGCCCGCGCTGACCGGGCTGGGGGCGCCGTACTGGGAGCCGGAGGCGCGCGGCCTGATCACCGGCATCACCCGTGGCACCACGCGCGCGCACCTGGTGCGCGCCACGCTGGAGGCGATCGCGTTCGAGGTGCGTGACGTGGTCGAGGTGATGGCGTACGGATCGGTGCCGGTGCTGAAGGCCGACGGCGGGGCGAGCTCCAACGACCTGCTGATGCAGGTGCAGGCCGACCAGCTCGGCGCGCCGGTGGAGCGGCCGGTGATCCAGGAGACGACGGCGCTGGGCGCGGCGTTCCTCGCCGGGCTGGGCTCGGGCGTGTGGGGGTCGACCGCGGAGCTGCGCAAGACCTGGCAGCTCGACCGGCGCTTCGAGCCGGGCGCGCGCGACGACGCGGCGTACGGGCGCTGGCGGGAGGCGGTCCGGCTGGCGTCGCACGGATCGTCAACCGGGGGTTGACCGGAGGCGATCGTCAACGCAGGGTTGACGCATGGAAGGAACCGTCCGGCTCGACGACCTCATCTCCGTCGTCAGGAGCCGTCACCCCGACGGCGACCCGCTCGGGCAGCTCGCCGACGCCGTGGCGCTCGGCGAGCACCTGGGCGAGGTGGCCGACCACCTGATCGGGCACTTCGTCGACCAGGCGCGGCACGCGGGCGCGTCCTGGACCGAGATCGGGCGCAACATGGGCGTCAGCAAGCAGGCCGCGCAGAAGCGCTTCGTCCCGAAGGAGGGCGGCGGCTCGCTCGCCGACGACCTGCGCGCCTTCGCCCGCTACGACGACGGGGCCCGGGTCGCCGTCGTCGCGGCCCAGGAGGAGGCGCGCGCGGACGGGCACCGCCACATCGAGCCCGCGCACCTCGTGCTGGGCCTGCTGCGCGAGCCCCACGGGGTGGCCGCCCGCGCGACGGCCGCGCTGGGCGCCTCCCCCGAGGCGGTGCGCGGCGCCATGGCCGCCGCGCTGGGGGCGGGCGGCGCGCCGCAGCCCTCCGCGCCGCCACAGGGGCCGCCGCAGGGACCTCCGCAGGGGCCGCCTCCGGGGCCGCCGTTCTCCGCCCAGGGCAGGAAGGTCCTGGAGCTGGCGCTGCGCGAGGCGCTGCGGCTCGGCCACGCCCACGTCGGCACCGAGCACCTCCTCCTGGCCGTGCTGTCGCTCAGGGACGAGCCCGCCGCACGGGCCCTGAACGCTCTCGGGGTCGCCAGGGACCCCGCCGAGCGGGAGATCGCCCGCCTGCTCGGCGAGACCCCCCGGACGCCGGGGCCCTAGCCCGTCCCACGCGTGGAGGACAGCCCGCGCGCCCCGGGCCGCGCCGCGGGGCCGCGGGCGAAGCGGGTCAGCAGGTTCGTCGTCGCCCTGCGGGTGAAGGGGGCCGCCGACTCCGGCACCCCGTGGCCGCAGCTCCGCCCCCGCATGCCGCAGACCCAGCGCATCGTGCCCGAGGCGAACACCCCGGCCCCGCTCGGCGCCGTGTAGTACGTGGTGTGCGAGACGGTCTGCCGCCCCCCGCAGGAGAAGTGCGACTCGGCCAGCACCTCGATGTCCTCGGGCGACCCCGGCGAGACGCGGTCGGTCTCGACCCCCGCCATGCCGGGGAAGCGGGTGCCGCGGGTGCCGGCGAAGATCCAGTGCCGGGGGCGGCTCACCGTGTAGGCGCCCTCGGCGGGGAAGCAGTCGTACATCTGGCCCACCAGGGCACTCTCCGGCTCCGTGTCGCGCCACAGGCGGCAGCGCCGCTCCTTGTCGCACTCGACCGTCCTGTCGCCCAGGCCGATGCGCCAGTAGACGGCGTTCGCGCCGAGGAAGGCGAGGTTCGTCCCCTGGTCCCTGGCCCGGGTGACCACCGCGCGCATCTGCGGCGACCAGTACTCGTCGTGGCCGAGCGAGACCACCGCGCGGGCGCCGTCGAGCACGCCCGGCTTGAGGTCGAGGCTGGTCAGGTACGCGAGCGGCACGCCGCTCCGCTCGGCGACGGCGAACGCCTCCTGCTCGAAGTCGAGGAAGAGCCGCGCGCCCGACCCGTCGTACGGGCGGTCGAAGGTGACCGCGCGGGAGCGGTCCTCGAACCCGCCGGGCCCCTTGTACAGGCTGCGCCCGCCCCACAGGTTGTACGCCTGCCAGGTGGTGACGGCGTTCACCATGACGACCTTGCCGCTGGTGGAGGCCGACCGCACGGTGACGGGGACGTAGCGCTGGGCGCCGGTGGAGGCGTCCAGCCTGATCAGGTAGGGGCCCTCGGCCCAGCCGGCGGTGCCGACCGTGAGCGAGGGACGCCAGTGCGCGGCGGTGACGGTGCCGCGCACGGTTCTGGCCGGCGGCTGCCGCTCGCCCTTGACCTGCGCCGACCTCCACACGGCGGTGGGCTCGGCGCCCATGCGGAAGGCGGTGGCGGTGAAGCGCGGCGCGGTGGTGGAGACGTGCAGCGCGAACTTCTCCCCCGGCAGCACGCTGACCCGGTCGGCGTAGCCCTCGATCTCGTGCTCGGCGCCGCGCCTGTCCAGCCGCCAGGAGGCCGGCAGGTCCGCGGGGGGCCGGGACGGCGCGGCCGAGGCGGCGGGCGCGGCCGGCGGGGGCGCGGGCGCCGGGCGGGCCTGCTCGGTGGCGGGCACGGCCGAGCACCCGGCGGCCAGCAGGGCGAGTACGATGATCAGCTTGCGCACGCGCACATGATCACAGGAGCGCCGCCCCCGCGGGACGCGACTTGGCGAACTCCTTACGGCCGCGTCACGGCCCCATCTCCGAAGCGCCTCACGGCCGCGTCACGGACCCATCTCCAGAGGCAGGACGCACGCGGGGCTGTCGACCTCGTGCACCTCGCCGGTGGGCTCGGGCACGCCGTCCTTGATGGCGAACACGGCGACGCCGCCGGAGCGCTGGTTGGCGACGTACATGCGGTCGCCGTCGATGGCGAAGTGGCGGGGCCAGTCGCCGCCCGAGGGCACCTCGGCGACCATGGACAGGTCGCCGGCGCGCAGCACGGAGACCGTGTTCGGGCCCCGGTTGCCGACGTAGACGAGGTCGCCCTCCAGCAGCAGGTGGGAGGGGTGGTTCGGGCCGGGCACGGCGGAGGCGGGCGCCGCGGAGGCGCGGCCGTCCTCGATCATCCAGACGTTGCCGTCGAGCTCGCCCGCGACGTACAGCCGGCCTCCGGAGAAGGCCAGGTGGCGAGGGCCTGCGCCGGGCTGCAGGGTGAGGGGCTCCAGGGCGGTGCCGTCGGGCAGGTAGCGGCGGATCTCGTCGGTGCCGAGGTCGGCGACGTGGATGACGCCGTCGTGGAAGACGCACTGGTGGGCGTGCGAGCGCTCCTGCCGGTCGGCCACGGGGCCGCAGCCCTCGTGCGGCAGCACGACCGGGTCGCCGGTGAACGCGCCGCGGGCGTCGAGGTGGTGCAGGCTGACGGTGCCGTCGCCGTAGTTGGCCACGGCCAGGAGCGTGCCCGAAGGGTCGACGGCCACGTGGCAGGGGGTGTCGCCCTCGCTCGGCCGCTCGGCCAGCGGCACGAGGACGCCGTCCGCGGTCTCCTCCCCCGCCGCGGAGAAGGCGGTCAGCCAGCCGCGCTCCAGCTCGCCCACGGCGTACAGCACCGGCAGGGACGGGTGGGCCGCCAGGAACGACGGGGACGCGACGCGGGTCAGGCCGCCGCCGAGGGTGACGATGCCGGGGCCGTATCCGCCCACGTACAGGTGCTTCACAGGGGGCATCCTCTCATGGTTGACTATGGCAATGAATTCTTTGACGGAGGCAAGGGTCTCTGAGGTCCGGGCCTTCAACAGGTTCTATACGAAAGTGATCGGGCTGCTGCAGGCGGGCATGCTGGACTCGCCGTACTCGCTGACCGAGGGAAGGGTCATCTTCGAGCTGGCGCAGGCCGCGCGGATGGAGACCGGCGAGCTGCGCGGCCTGCTCGACCTCGACGCGGGCTACCTCAGCAGGATCCTCGCCAGGTTCGAGACCGACGGGCTGATCACCCGCGAGCGCTCCGCCGCCGACGCGCGCAAGCAGGTCGTCGCGCTGACCCCGGCGGGCACGCAGGCGTACGCCCACCTGGACAGGCGCTCGACCGAGGAGATCGAGGCCATGCTCGCGCGGCTGACGGAGGACGGCCGGCGCCGCCTCGTGGAGAGCATGGCCGCCATCAGGACCCTCCTCGGGTCCAACGCGCGCCACCAGGGGTACGTCATCAGGCCGCCCCGCACCGGCGACCTGTCCTGGGCCGCCCACCGCCACGCCGAGCTCTACAGCGAGGAGTACGGCTGGGGCACCGAGTTCGAGCAGCTCGTCGCGGGCATCCTCGCCGCGTTCGACCCGGCTCGCGACGCCGGCTGGATCGCGGAGGTGGGCGGCGAGCGGGCCGGCTGCGTCTTCTGCGTCCACCAGGACGACCGCACGGCCAAGCTGCGCATGCTGCTGGTCGAACCGTCCGCCCGGGGGCTCGGCATCGGGCGCAGGCTCGTGGACGAGTGCGTGCGCCACGCGCAGTCCCACGGCTACGAGCGCGTCGTCCTGTGGACCCGCGACTGCCTGACCAGCGCGCGGCGCATCTACGCGGCGGCCGGGTTCCACCTCGACTCGACCGAGCCAGGCGTCGAGAACGGCGTCGAGGTCGTCGAGGAGATGTGGTCGCGCGACCTGCGGCCCACCGGTTCAGCGGCCCCGCCGGACGCCTGAGGCCGGGCGGCGCGGCGTCAGGGACGGAACGGGCGGCACGGTGTCAGGGGGGAACGGGCGGCACGATGTCAGGGGCGGAACAGGCGGCGCGGTGTCAGGGGCGGAACGGGCCCGTCACCTCGAACGTGCAGCCGTCGGTGCGTCCGCGCCTGGCCGAGAAGTAGAGCCGCGCGCCGTCGGGCGAGAACGCGAGGCCCGTCAGCTCGGCACCGTCGTGCCCGGCCAGCCTCAGGAACGGGGTGACCTCGCGGTCGGGGGCGATCACGTGGATCTCCGTGGTCTCCCTGGAGACGTACAGGTCGCCGGAGGGGGCGGCGGTGACGGCGCGCACCCCCGAGCACAGCCGGTCCAGGCTGGACGCCTGCGCGTCGTACGCCCACAGCGTCGTGCCGCCCTTCGTGGTGAAGTAGCAGACGCCGCCCGCGTAGTGGCAGCCGTCGCCGCCGTCGAAGTGGCGGGCGGCCTCGACCTGGTAGCGGGTGGGCGTCAGCAGCGCCGCCGGCGACGGCACCTGCCGCCACTCGCCCGAGCCGCACAGCACCTCCAGCGTGCCCTCCGTCAGGTCGCCCCAGTCGCCAGGACGGAACCGGTAGAAGCAGCCGTCGGGCTCGTCCTCCGTCAGGTAGACGACGCCGCGCTCCGGGTCGCAGGCGGCCGCCTCGTGGCGGAACCGGCCCATCGCCAGGCGGGGACGCGCCGCGCGGGCGCCGTACGGGTCGCACTCGAACACCCGGCCCCGGTGCCCCAGCTCGCACGACAGCCAGCTGTGCCACGGGGTGGCGCCGCCCGCGCAGTTGAGGTCGGTGCCCGACAGGATGCGGTAGGCGTCGGCGATCGAGCCGTCGGGACGGAAGCGCAGCGCCGACGCGCCGCCGAGCAGCGGCAGCTCCGAGTTCGAGACGTAGATCCAGCCGGCGCCGTCGGGGAAGCAGGCGCCGCCGTCGGGGGCGGCGTGCCAGGTCAGCCCGGCGACCTTCTGGCCCGAGCGGGCCACGACCCTGCCGAAGAAGCCGGGGGGCAGGGCCAGACCGTCGGGACCCGGCCGGCCGGGCGGGCCGTACGGGCCGGCTCCGCCCTGCAAGAGCGGGCCCGTGCGGAGGAGCGTCTTGTGGGACATCGTGGGGCCTCCCTCTGGGTGCCACGCTAGTCGACCGCACGGACATGAATGGCAGGGATTCGCCAGATCAAACTCTGCGCAAACCCCGCGCGCCCGGCACCCGGCCGCCGGATGGCGACCGCCTTCCCGCCCCGTCCCACGCGGACGGCGAACGTCCTCGCGCTCCACGCGGCCGTCCTGGCGGTGGGGGGGCGGTTCCGCTAGACGTCGCTCCTCGTGGGGCGGCCGAGGACGGCGAACCAGCGGCCGTGGTCCTCCGCCAGCTCGACCCCCGCGAACCCCGCCCGCGCGGCCAGGGCGGGCGCGTCGCGGGCCGAGACGCGCGCCCAGCGGAACCAGGAGCCGGCCTCCTCGCCGCGCCGCAGCCGCACCAGGTCCACCCCGCTGGCGCTGCCCGGAGCCCCCACCTCCGCGATCACCTCGCCGCCCGGCCCGACCAGTTCGCGCACGCGGCGCAGCAGTGCCAGGGGGTCGCCGCCGATGCCGATGTTGCCGTCGGCGAGCAGCGCCGTCGCCCAGCGCCCGGCGCCCGGCACCGGGCCGAACACGTCCCTGCACAGCGCCAGGCCGCCCGCCCGCCGGGTGAGCCGTACGGCGTGCGGGGTGACGTCGATGCCGAGCGCCGCCACCCCCCGCCGGGCGAGCGCCACGGTGAGCCGCCCGGGGCCGGAGCCGACGTCCAGCGTGGGGCCGCAGCAGCGGGACAGCATCGCCTCGTCGCCGTCGATCGGCTCGCTCCGGCGCGCCGCGTCCAGCGGGACCCTGCCGCCCGCCACGTCCTCGACGTCCACCTCCGCCCCCGCGAGCGAGCGCGCGTACAGCTCGCCGATCATCCGGCGGCCCCGGCGCCGAGCCCGGCCAGGGTGGCGGCGAAGCGGGTGCCCGGCGCCAGCCCGGCCACCAGCCGCGCGGACGCCGCGTCGTCCACGTCGGTGAGGCACGGCAGGAACGCCACGGACAGGCCGCGCAGCCGCCCGAGCTGCGCCCTGCCGGTGTCCGGCCTGGACATGGGGACGCCGACCAGCCGCGCAGGGTCGGGACGGCGCAGCCCGAGCAGCCAGAACCCGCCGTCCGTGGCGGGCCCGAAGACGGCGTCGTGCCCGTCCAGCGTCTCGGCGGCGCGGGCGAGGAGCGCCGGGGTGAGCTGCGGGGTGTCCATGCCGACGAGCACGACGGGCAGGGGGCGCAGGGCGTACGCGTCGTGGAAGGCCCAGGCCAGCCGCTCGTCCAGGCCGGCGCCGCGCTGCCTGACGAGGTCGAACCCCGGCACGTCGGCGTCGTCGTCGAACGCCAGGACCCGGGCGGCGGCGGGGGCCGCGCGCACGGCGGCGAGGGTGTCGGCCAGAGCGCCCGCCGCCAGCTCGGCGGCCTCGGACGGCGTGTACGGCGGGGTGAGGCGGGTCTTCACCCGGCCGGGGCGGGGGCGCTTGGCGAGCACGACGATCTGCGCGCGGTTGCTCATACCCCGGCACGCTAGATCGACGAGGGCTGGTCAGCTCTTACGTGCTGCTTACGGCCGGGCACGGCTCGACGCCGCTCACCCCGGGGCACGGCCCCGTGCCGCTCGGATCGGGGCACGGCTCGGCGGAACCGGCGGCGCGCGGGAGCCCGGGGGCTCTTCCGGCTCCCGGGCTCCGTGCGGCGGCGACGTCAGCGCTGGGCCTGGAACATCCAGTGCTGCTTGTCGATGTCCTGGGCGATGGTGATGAAGAGGTCCTGCGTCACCGGGTCGGCCTCCTCGGTGGCCCGGATGCGCTCGTACATGCGCTTGCTGACCCCGGCCAGGATGTCGGTGACGGTCGCGACGACCTTGCCGTCCTCGATCCAGCCGTGCTCGGGCTGCTGCAGCCGGGTGGACTTCGCCACGGTCGCGGACCGCCCGTCGGGGCTGGACCCGAGCGCCACGCACCGCTCGGCGACGGTGTCCATGTGGGCGCGGGCGAGGTCGGTGAGCTCGTCGAGCTGCAGGTGGATCGCCCTGAAGTGCGAGCCGACCAGGTTCCAGTGCGCCTGCTTGGCGACGAGCGAGAGGTCGATCAGATCGACCAGGGCGCCCTGCAGTGCCTCGACGACGGTGTTCTTGGCATCCCCTGAGAGCGGACCGGTGATCGTAGCCATGTTCTGGTTCCTCCCCGTCGGTCGGATTTCTCCCTATTTAGAACGAAATATCCGAACTCGCTCTTCCGAAACGCCGAACGTTGACAGTGTCACGATGACAGTGTCACTGTGAAGGTATGAGCGACACCTGGACCATCGGCGAACTGGCCGAGCGGGCGGCCGAGGCGCTGCAGGCGCTGCGCGACGGCGGCGCGCCCGCCGGCGCCCCCGTCACCGGGCGCGTCATCGGGCGCGTCAGCGGGCGCGTCCGCGACGTGCCCGGTGAGCGGCTCATCCGGTGGTACACGACCATCGGGCTGGTCGACCCTCCGCTCGCCAGGCGCGGCAGGGTCGCCCTGTACGGCCGCCGCCACCTCCTCCAGCTCGTCGCCGTCAAACGCCTGCAGGCGGCGGGGCGCTCGATCGCGGAGATCCAGGCGGCGCTGGCCGGGGCGCCGGACGCCGCGCTGGAGGCCGCCGCCCGCCTCACCGCCCCGCCCGCTCCCCCGCCCTCCGGCCGGGAGGCGCCCCCTGTTCCCGCCCCCGCCGCCCGTACCGGCCCGGACGGGGCGTCGCCGGGCCGCTTCTGGACGCGCCGCCCCACCGGGCCGGGCGCGGAGAACGGCGCCGGGCGCCAGGGAGGACCCGTGCCGGGCGACGGCGGGCGGGCGGTCTCCGGGAACGGCGGGCTCCCTCGGGAGGGACTGGTGTTCGGGGTCAGGCTCGGCGACGGGGTACGGCTCGTGCTGGACGCGGCGCGCGCCCCGTCGGAGGAGGACGTTCAGGCGGTGCTCGCGGCGGCGGGCCCGTTGCTCGCGGTGCTCGAAGAAAGGGGACTGACATGAAGATCACTTCGCTGGAGCCCGCCCGGTGCCTGCCGGTGCCGGACGCCGGCTTCGGCGCGCTGGTGACCGGGCGCGGGAACCTGCCGCTGGAGAGCGTCGACGTCGCCGCCGACATCTCGGGCCTCGTCGCCGGGGTGGAGGTGACGCAGGGGTTCCGCAACCCGTACGACGTCACGCTGGAGGCCACGTACGTCTTCCCGCTGCCGGAGAGGGCGGCGGTCACCGGCTTCCGCATGGAGGCCGACGACCGCGTGGTGGAGGGCGTGCTGAAGGAGCGCGGCCAGGCCAGGGCCGACTACGAACGGGCGCTGAGCGAGGGCAGGCGGGCGGCCATCGCGGAGGAGGACCGCCCGGACGTGTTCACCATCAGGGTGGGCAACATCCTGCCCGGCGAGCGGGTCTCAGTGCGCCTCACCATGAGCCAGCCCCTGCCGTACGAGGACGGCGCGGCCACGTTCAGGTTCCCGCTCGTGGTGGCGCCCAGGTACGTCCCCGGCAGGCCGGTGGACGGGCCGCCCGCCGGGGCGGGCACCGCGCCGGACACCGACGCGGTGCCGGACGCGTCCAGGATCAGCCCGCCGGTGCTGCTGCCCGGTTTCCCCGACCCGGTGCGGCTGTCGCTGACGGCCCGCGTGGACGGGGCCGGGCTGGAGCTGCGCGAGCTGGCCTCCAGCCTGCACGTCGTCGAGGAGGACGGCGGCACGGTGCGGCTGCGTCCCGGGGAGCGGCTCGACCGCGACTTCATCCTGCGGATGGCGTTCGAGGCGTCCACGTCGCTGCAGCTCGACCGCCGGGACGGCGACGCCGCGGGGACGTTCGCGCTCACGGTCGTGCCGCCCCCGGTCGAGGCGGCACGGACGCCGCGCGACCTGGTGCTGCTGCTCGACCGTTCGGGCAGCATGGGTGGCTGGAAGATGGTGGCCGCGCGCCGGGCCGCCGCCCGCATCGTCGACACGCTGACCGCGCGCGACCGCTTCGCGGTGCTCGCGTTCGACTCGGTGGTCGAGGAGGCGTTCGAGGGGCTGGTGGAGGCGTCCGACCGCAACCGCTACCGCGCGGTCGAGCACCTGGCCAGGGTGGACGCGCGCGGCGGCACCGAACTGCTCGACCCCCTGCGCAGGGCGGTCGCGCTGCTCTCCCCCGAGGAAGGCAGGGAGCGGGTCGTGGTGCTGGTGACCGACGGCCAGGTCGGCAACGAGGACCAGATCCTGGAGCAGGCGGGCGGCGCTTTGTCGGCGATGCGCGTCCACGCCGTGGGCATCGACAGGGCGGTCAACGCCGGGTTCCTCGGCAGGCTGGCCGGGCTGGGGGCGGGCCGGTGCGAGCTGGTCGAGTCGGAGGACCGCCTCGACGCCGCCATGGAGCAGATCCACCGCCGCATCGGCGCGCCGCTGGTGACGGACCTGTCGCTGAAGGGGCTCGACGTCGAGCCCGAGACCGTCACCCACCTCGGCTCGATCTTCCCAGGCGTGCCGCTGCGCGTGTACGGGCGCCACCGCGAGGGCTCCTCCGTCACCCTGGGCGGCCTCGCGGGAGGCGCGCCGTGGGAGGAGCGGGTGACCGGCACCCCCGTGGACAACCCGGCCCTGCGCGCCGTCTGGGCCCGCGCGCACCTGCGCGAGCTGGAGGACCGGTACGCGATGGGCGAGCACGACCTGGAGGAGCGCATCGTCCGCACCTCGCTGGAGTACGGCGTGCTGTGCCGGTTCACGGCGTACGTCGCGGTGGACAGCAGGCAGGTGGCCGAGGGCGGGCCCGAGCACCGGGTGATCCAGCCGGTGGAGCCGCCGAGCGGGTGGGAGCCGCCGTCGGCGCCGCCGGTGTCCGGGACGTTCTTCGCGCAGGCGGCCATGACGGCGGCCGTGCGGCCGGCGCCCAGGATGCGGCTGCCCGAGCCGGGGCTCCCCGCCGGCGACGATCTCGACCTTCCCGACTTCCTCGACGCCGGCCCCGCCGGACCGGCGCCCGCCGGGGCTCCCGTCCCTGGCCGGCCGGCCGGTCCCGCCGGGCGGGGGCCGGGGGGCGGTCCGGGCTTCCCGAAGCAGCCGGCCGGTCCCGTCGTGCCGCCCTCGGCGCCCAAGCGCGGGTTCGCCGCGCCGGGGTTCGCCCGGCCGTCCGCCCCGCCGCCCGTGAACCGGCTGGACGCGATCAGGCCGCAGCTCGTGGCCGAGCTGGAACGGCTCAGGGCGCTGCCCGTGCCCGACCCGCTGTACCTGGCGGACCTGGGGTCGCGTCTCGCGGCGCTGGCGGCGTACCTGGGCGGGCACGAGGAGCTGGCGACGCTGGCGAGGGAGCTGGAGGCCGCCGAACGGCCGGGCACGGACCTGCGGGCCCTGCACGACGGCGCCGTCCGGCTCCTGACCGCCCTGACCCGCCGCACCCCGCCGCCCACGACGCCATCGGGCCCGGCGGCGCCCCAGGACCAGGAGGGACCGGCGGCGCCCCAGGATCAGGAGGGACCGCCCGCCCGGCGCCCCTTCTGGAAGCGCGCCTGACGACCGCCCGCCCCGCACCCCGGCGCGCCGGCTCCGAGAGAGCACGGCACGCCGGGCAGCGGCGGCAGGCAGGCCTGCAAGCCTGGAACGGCGAGAAGGCGCGGCGTCGGCGGTGCGCCGCGGGGCGCGAGGTCGCGGGAGGGGCGCCGGTGGCCGCGGGGCAGGAGCTGGTGGGAGGGGCAAGGGTGTGTCCCGGGGTGGCGGGACGGGCACGGGGGCGTCCCGGGGCACGAGGGTCGCCGGAGGGGCGCGGGTGCGTCCCTGCGCCTCATACCCTGGACGCGTGACGACACTTGTCCTGGATGGCGGCCTCGCCACCCACCTGGAAGCCCTCGGCGCCGACCTGCGCGACGAGCTCTGGTCCGCGCGCCTCCTCCTGGAGGACCCCGGCCTGGTCAGACGCGTCCACGCCGACTACTTCGCCGCGGGCGCCGACGTGGCGACGACGGCCAGCTACCAGGCGTCCATCCCCGGTTTCCGCAGCCGGGGCCTCGACGCGGCCGAGGCGGAGCGGCTCATCAGGCTGTCGGTCGAGCTGGGGGCCCAGGCCCGCGACGAGGCGGGCGGCGGCCTGGTCGCCGCGTCGGTCGGCCCGTACGGCGCGTACCTGGCCAACGGGGCCGAGTACACGGGCGAGTACGACCTGGACGAGGACGGCCTGTACGCCTGGCACCGTCCCCGGTGGGAGATCCTGGCGTCGGCCGGGCCCGACCTGCTGGCGTGCGAGACGATCCCGTCGTACCCGGAGGCGCGGGCCCTGGCGCGGCTGCTGCGGGAGACGCCCGAGGTCAAGGCGTGGGTGAGCTTCTCCTGCCGCGACAGCGCGCACCTGAACGACGGCACGCCGATCACGCAGGCGGCGGCCCTGTTCGCGGGCGACCCGCGCGTGGTGGCGGTGGGCGCGAACTGCACCGCTCCGCGCCACATCCCGGGGCTGATCGCGGCGCTGGACGGCGGGCTGCCGGTCGTCGTGTACCCCAACTCGGGCGAGACATGGGACGCCGGGAACCGGCGCTGGCTCGGCCTGGCCGACCCGGTGGAGTTCGGGCAGGCGGCCAAGGAGTGGCGTCAGGCGGGCGCGTCGCTGATCGGCGGCTGCTGCCGTACGACGCCGGAGCACATCAGGCAGGTCCGCGCCCACCTGTCCTGAGCCACCACAGCACGAGCAGCGCCCCGGCCAGCGCCACGGCTGCCACCACCCGGTACCCGGCGCCCATGCCGTGGGTCGCCATGACGGTGCCCATGACCGCGACGCCGACGGCGCTGCCGAGCTCCCTGGCGGCGCTGTTCAGCCCGGAGCCGAGCCCGGCCCGCTCGGGCGGGAGCGCCGCCATGATCTCGTGGGAGAGCACGGGCAGGCACAGGCCCATGGAGGAGCCCATGACGAGGAGCCCGGCGGCGTACAGCGGGTAGGGCATGGCGGCGTCGGCGAACGACAGCAGCGTCAGCCCTGCGACGTTCCCCGCGAGTCCGGCGGCGACGGCGACGGGGGCGCGCAGCCGTCCGGCCCGCCGCGACACGACGATCATGGGGATGGTCAGGGGCACGATGGCGACGCCGGTGAGCAGCGGGGAGAAACCCTTCACGTCCTGCAGGTAGCGGGCGTTGACGAAGAACAGCGCAAACAGCCCGAAGAACACCACGGCGACGCCGAACGCGCCCGCCCGCAGCCGCCGGCGGGCGAACAGCCGGGGGTCGAGCAGCGGCCGCGCCGCCCTGAGCTGGTGGGCGGCGAACGCGGCGGACAGCGCGGCGGCGGCGGCGAACGCGCCGAGCACGAGCCCGCTCCCCCAGCCCGCTTCCGGCCCTTCGATGACGCCGGTCAGCAGCGCCACGGAGGCGGCGGTGAGCAGCGCGGCGCCGGGCAGGTCGAGCGCGGCGGGGTGGCGGGGCACGCGCGGCACGACGGCGGCCACGGCCGCCGCGAGCACGGCGGCGAGCAGGACGGGCACCGCGAACAGCGCCCGCCAGGGCAGGAACTGCATGACGAGCCCGCCGCCGAGGTTGCCGACGACGCCGGCTGCGCCGGTGGCGGCGGTCCACGAGGCGACGGCCCGTCCGCGCTGCTCCGCCGGGTACGCGCCGACGGTCAGGGCGAGGGTCGCGGGCATGACGAGGGCGGCCCCCGCGCCGCTGAGGGCCCTGCCCGCGACGAGGACGGCGACGTCCGGCGCGAGCGCGCTGGCCAGGCAGCCGAGCGCGAACACGCCGAGCCCGGTCAGGAGCACGCCTTTGCGGCCGTAACGGTCGCCCGCCGCGCCGCCGGGGATGAGCAGGCAGGCGAAGACGATGACGTACGCGTCGACGATCCAGAGGAGCTGCGCCTGCGAGGGGCGCAGCGCGCTCGCGGCGAGCGTGGGGATGGCGAGGTTGACGGCGGCCACCAGGGCGACCGCGAGGATCACGGAGGAGACCATGAGGGCGGTGATCCGGCCGCGGGCGGGATGCCCGGTGCCGGGCACGCCGGTGGGGGTCGAGCTGGTCGTGGACATGGCAGAGCCTTCACGAGGTGTGGGCGGACGGATGGGGAGGCCTCCTGCCGCTCACCGTAGACTCGGCCGTGACTTGACCTCAAATGCAACTTCGACAGGTGATACATGCGCCGGACGCAACCCAGCCTCGACCTGCTGATCGCCCTGGACGCCCTGCTGGAGGAGGGCAGCGTGTCGGCGGCGGCCAGGCGGCTGCACCTGTCGGAGCCCGCGATGAGCCGTACGCTGGGGCGCATCCGCAGGGCGATGGGCGATCCGGTCCTGGTGCGCTCGGGGCGGCAGATGGTGCCGACGCCGCGCGCGCTGGCGGTGCGGGGCGAGGTGCGGGCGCTGGTGGAGGCGGCGGCCCGGGTGTTCACGCCGCAGGGCGCGCTCGACCCGGCGACGCTGGAGCGCAGCTTCGTGATCCTGGCGTCCGACTCGGTGGTCACGGCGGTGGCGGTGCCGCTGCTGACGGAGGCGGCGCGGTCGGCGCCGGGCGTGACGTTCCACTTCATCCCTGAGGGGCACGCCGACGTGACGGCGCTGCGCGACGGCGCCGCCGACCTGGAGGTGACGGTGATCCGCGGCGAGGCGCCGGAGACGCGGGTGGAGCCGCTGCTGCGCGACCGCCTGGTCGGCGTCGTACGGCCCGGCCACCCGCTGCTGGACGGCCCGGTGACGGCGGAGCGCCTGGCGGCGGCCGAGCACCTGGTGACGTCGCGCAGGGGCAGGACGCGCGGGCCGCTCGACGAGGCGCTGGCCGCGCTGGGGCCGGCGCGG
Organism: Nonomuraea pusilla; assembly: GCF_900109355.1. Classification (GTDB taxonomy): domain Bacteria; phylum Actinomycetota; class Actinomycetes; order Streptosporangiales; family Streptosporangiaceae; genus Nonomuraea; species Nonomuraea pusilla. Next base: position 202,407 of record NZ_FOBF01000004.1, on the reverse strand, counting down.
CGCGTCGTCGGCTCGGTGCCGACGTTCGGGGCGGCGCTGCCGGCGGTGCGTGAGACGGACCTCGTCGGCATGACACCGGAGCTGCTCACGAGAGGGCTGGTGGAGGCGCTCGGGCTGGTGACGTTCCCGCTGCCGGTCGAGCTGCCCGACCTGACGCTGTCGCAGGCGTGGCACCCCCGCAACGACGCGGACCCCGCGCACGCCTGGCTCAGGGAGCGGGTGCGCGGGGTCCTGACCCGCCTGGGCAGCCTGCGGGACGCCTAGGCGGCGGCGCGTTCGGGGGTGCGGCGGCGGCCGAGCAGGGCGTCGAGCGCGAGCGCGCCTCCGCCGGTGAAGCCGACGGCCAGGCTGGCGGCGGCCAGGGTCAGCACGAACTCGTAGCCGCCATCCCCGGCGCCGAAGCCGTTCTGGCCGTGGACGAACACGACGGCGCCCAGCATGTCGAGCGCCAGCAGGGCGCCGGCGACGGGCAGCGCCGCGCCGAGGATCAGGGCGAGGCCGCCCACCACCTCCAGCACGGCCACCACGGGTGCGGCGACGCCGGGCAGCGGCACCCCGGCGGACTGGAAGAACTGGGTCGTCCCCGCGATGCCCATCGTGGCGAACTTCTGGTACCCGTGCACCAGGAAGACCGCTCCGACGGCCACCCGGGCGAGCAGGAGTGCGACGGGACGCGCGTGGTCGGTCATGGCGACCTCCTCGAAAAGTAGTTCAGATTTGAACAAGCACTCTAGCCCTAAAGTTCAAATCTGAACAACAAGTACACTTGGCCCGTGACGGACATCCGGTGGCTCGACGAGACGGAGATGGCCGCGTGGCGGGCCTTCCTGTCCACCTCCCACCTCCTCGAACGCCGCATCGAGGAGCAGCTCAAGGCCGCTGCGGGGCTCACCCACCCGCAGTACGAGATCCTGGTGCGGCTGGCGGACGCCCCGGGGCGCAGCATGCGCATGACGGAGCTGGCCAGGGGCGTGGTGGTGTCGAAGAGCGCGCTGACGTACCAGATCACCCAGCTCGAGAAGGCGGGGCTGGTGGAGCGGGCGACGTGCCCGTCGGACGAGCGCGGCGTGCTCGCCGTGCTCACGGACGCGGGGCGGCGCTGCCTGGAGCGGGTCGCGCCGGGGCACCTGGAGGTGGTGCGGGCCTACCTCATCGACCGGCTCAGCCGCGCCGAGCTGGAGACGATGACGACCGCCATGACGAAGACGGAGCGGGCCCTGCGCACCTGACGGCCCGGGGAACCCCACCGGGCCTGGGACGCGCCGCCGCGGCGGCCCTACTGCCTGGCGGCGGCCGCGCGGGCCGCGCGCTCCATCTCGACCTTGGCGCTGGCGGCGTACTTGTCGACGTACTCCTGGCCGGACAGCTCCATGAGGGCGTACATGATCTCGTCGGTCACGGCGCGCAGCACGAGCCGGTCGTCCTCCATGCCGTAGTAACGGGAGAAGTCGAGCGGCTTGCCGAACCTGACGCCCGGGCGGATGCCGAGCTTGGGCACCGGACGGCCGGGCGGCATCATCTCGAAGGTGTTGACCATGGCCCACGGGATGACCGGCGCGCGCGACATGAGCGCCAGCCTGGCCACGCCGGTCTTGCCCTTGTAGAGGCGGCCGTCGGGCGAGCGGGTGCCCTCGGGGTAGATGCCGAGGACGTCGCCCTCGCGCAGGATGCGCAGACCGGTGCGCAGCGCCGCCTCGCTCGCCTTGCCGCCGGAGCGGTCGATGGGCACGGTGCCGACGCCGCTGAAGAACATGCGGGTGAAGAAGCCCTTGATCCCGCGCCCGGTGAAGTAGTCGGACTTGCCGAGCGAGATGACCTTGCGGCGCAGGTGGAGGGGCCCGAAGAAGTGGTCGGCGAACGACAGGTGGTTTCCCGCCAGGATGGCCGGGCCCTGCTTCGGCACGTTCTCCACCCCTTCCGCCCACGGCCGGAAGACGACGTGGAGGAACGGCCCCAAGATGGCCTTGACCACCCAGTAGAACACGCGGCCACCTCTTCTCTTCGTCATATTGTCGGCAAGCAGAGTCATCTTCCCATCCCGGATGGGATGCTCCTACACCCGCTCTCGCACAATCCCCTCAGAACGTGCGACGATCGGGCAGTTCCGGGATGAAATTCCACGGAGGTGCTGTTATGCCGCTCATGCCAGGCGCGGAGCCCTACCACCACCAAGCAGGCCAGGTCGGTGTGCTGCTGTGCCACGGGTTCACCGGCACCCCGCAGTCGCTGCGGCCCTGGGGCGAGTTCCTCGCGGGGCACGGCGTGTCCGTGTCACTGCCCCGCCAGCCCGGCCACGGAACGAGATGGCAGGAGATGAACCGTACCCGCTGGGAAGACTGGTACGCCGAGGTGGAGAAGGCGTTCGAGGACCTCAGGGGGCGCTGCGCCGACGTGTTCGTGGCGGGCCTGTCGCTGGGCGGCTGCCTGGCGCTGCGGCTCGCCGAGGTGCACGGCGAGGCGATCAGGGGCGTGATCGCGGTCAACCCGTCGATCGCGAACGACGTGCCGCTGCTGCGGCTCGCGCCGGTGCTGAAGTGGTTCCTGCCGTCGGTGCCCGGAGTGGCGGGCGACGTCAAGAAACCCGGCGTGACCGAGCTGGGCTACACCCGCACCCCGGTGAAGGCCGCGGCGTCGCTGCCGCGGCTGTGGTCGCTGGTGCAGGCCGACCTGGCGAAGGTGACGCAGCCGCTGCTGGTCTTCCACAGCACGGAGGACCACGTGGTGAAACCCACCAGTGTGGCGATCATCCGCCGGAAGGTCCCCCAGGCCACGATCGAGGAGCTTACCGATAGCTACCATGTTGCGACGCTGGACAACGATGCCGACAGGATCTTTGCCGGGAGCCTCGACTTCATCCGTGCGCATGCCTCGGTACCCTTGCAGAGGGACTGATCGCACCCAGGGGGAAGTCGCGATCGCTGCGGAGAGGCCCATCTAGGTGACGCCCCAGAGTGACGAGGACGAGGTCTGGCGGCAGATCGTCGCGTCCTTCAACGACACAGCCGAGCGCGACTCGGCCGACCAGCCGTGGCCCGACAGCGAGAACCTGCCGCCGGAGCCCACGCGCAGGGTGGTGCGGCCACCGGAGGAGCCCGAGCCGGCGGGTCACGGGCCGTACGCCGAGCCGCCCGGCCCCGGCGTCGACGCGGGCGACCCCGACGACGAGGACGAAGGCCACTACGAGCCGCCGCCCCCTCCCCCGCTGCCCAAGCTCGACCTGCCGACCAAGCTGGCCTGGGTGGCGCTGTTCGGCGGCCCCGCCTACCTCCTGGTGGCGGCCATGGCGAGCTGGCAGATGGAGGGCTGGGCGCTGTTCACGGCGGTCGCGGCCTTCATCGGGGGGTTCGTCGCGCTGGTGGTGCGCATGGGCGACGGCCCGCCCAACGACTCGGGCTGGGACGACGGCGCCGTCCTCTGACAGCGCCCCGGGGGGCCGGGGCCGGCGTCAGGAGTCGCGGGACGAGCTGCCCTTGAGCGCGAACGACTCGACGACGTCGGTGTAGCGGTCGGCGGAGTCGACCGCGTGCCCCACGGCCCACACCGCGCCCTTGCCCGGCAGGTACGCGAGGGCCTGGAGCCGCACGCTGCTCCTGCCCTTCTCGGCCCGGCCCCTGATGATCTCGCAGGCGTCCTTCTCGCAGCGCAGCGTGAACGGCTCGGCGGCGTGCGCCGGGTCGTACCCGGCCATCCAGTAGCGGCCCTTGCCGTCGCCGGTGACGCCGTACAGGCGGGCGCCGGAGTCGGGCAGCCGCTGCTCCCTCCACTGCTTGCCGTTCCAGGTGAGGACGAGCGGGCTGATGTCGCCGGGCCCTCGGTAGACGCCGCCGACGGCGACGGCCCGCCTGGGGCTGTCGACCTGCACGTCACGCAGGTAGCCGCCGGGCACGTCGGGCAGGCGCATGGCCTTCCACGCGCCGTCGGCGTAGCGCATGACCAGTGGTTCGCTGCCGGTGTCGCCGACGGCGAAGCCGCCCGACACCGCGTACAGGGCGCCGGTCTCCTTGGTCTCCTGCACCGTCCACCCGCCGTTCTGGCCGGTGAGGATGAGGCCGTTGCGCTCGCGGCTGCCGACCGCCACGACCTTGCCCTGCCTGGCGTCGACGCCGCCGAGCCAGTCGCCGGCCCGCAGCCCCTGCGCCCTGACCCGTTCGAAGCCGTTCACGTCGCCGTGGGCGAGGTACGGCAGCCCGTCGTGCCCGTCGCCGACGGCCCACACGTCGGAGGCCCCGGCGGCGGCCAGGGCGCGCAGGTTGCCCGCGGCCGTGGCGTCGCTCACCGGCACCTCCGTCCAGGCGCTGCCGTTCCAGTGGCGGATCGTGCCGCGGTTCTTCCAGACGTCCCAGATCTCCTGCTGGCCGACCGCCCACACGTCGCCCCCCGACAGGGCGAGCACGTCGGACAGCGAGCCGTCGGCCGCGAGCCGCACGCTCGTGGACCGCTGCCACGCCTCGACCGACGGGCCGGGATCGGCATGCGCGGCAGGCGTGACCGGCGGCACGGCCACGGACGCCGCCAGGATCAAGGTGAGCGCACGCCGCTGAGAGCGACGGGTCATGAGCAAATGCTACGGGCTGCGCGGCGGCGCTCGCCCGTCAGGGGCGCAATCCCAGCTCAGCGACCACGGGCAGGTGGTCGCTGGCGGCCGTCAGGTCCGACGGGGCCGCCTGCGCCCCTCCGCAGGACACCACGCGGACGCCGGGCGCGGCGAAGACGGCGTCGATGCGCTCGGCGGGCCGGCGGGCGGTGAAGGTCAGGCCGTCGCCCTCCGGGGCGGCCGGGTAGCAGTCGGCCAGCCGGGCCGCCAGGTAGCGCCAGGCGGGCTGGTGAGCCTGCTCGTTGACGTCGCCCGCGAGCACCACGGAGGCGTCGTGCGCGGCCGCGGCGCGCTCCATCAGCGCCGCCGCCTCGCTCGCGTGGTGGAGCCTGGCCGAGCCGTTCAGGTCGAGGTGGAGGGAGCCGACGGCGAGCCTCGCGCCCTCGACGTCCAGCACGGCGACGGCGAGGGCGCGCGCCTCCAGCCCGGCGAACACCCGCAGCCGGTGCAGCCGCGCGTCCAGCACCCGCGCCCGGGGGCCCGCCAGCACGGCCACGCCGCCGACCCGTCCGGGGGTGGCCAGGCGCAGCCCGGCCGTGGCGGCCAGCGCCCGCCGCCTGGCCCCGGAGAGCAGGAACCTGGGCGCCTCCTGCAGGCACACGACGTCGGCGCGCAGGGCGGTGAGGACGCGGGCGAGCGCGGCCCGGTCGTCGCGCAGGCCGCGCACGTTGTACGTGGCCACCCGCACGGTCACGTACGCGCCCCCGCGCGGGGCCGGGGGCGGGTCGTGGACGTCCACAGGCGGCGGGGCGCGCTGGTCTAGCGGTGCCTGGCCAGGTCGGCGGCCCCGACGACGCCGGCGGACGCGCCCAGCTCGGCCAGGCGGACCTCCGCGAAGGGCCGGTGCTCACGCCCGGTGAGCCGCCGCGCGAACTCCTCGCGGGCCCGGTCGATGAACAGGTCGGCGGCGCGGGACACGCCGCCGCCGACGATGAAGCAGCCGGGGTCGAGGATGGCGGCGAGGTCGGCCATGCCCTGCCCGAGCCACTCGGCCAGCTCGGCGAACGCCGCGAGGGACGCGGTGTCGCCCTGCCGGGCGGCCTCGGTGACCTCCTCGCCCTCGATCGTGCCGCCCGACAGCCCGAGCAGGATCCTGGCCCGCTCCGGCTGCACCTCGGCGATCTCCCTGGCCGCCTTGACCAGGGCGTTGCCGCTGGCGTACTGCTCCCAGCAGCCGCGGTTGCCGCAGCCGCACAGCCGCCCGTCGCGGACGACCTGCATGTGGCCCAGCTCGGCGCCCATGCCCCAGCGGCCCCGGTAGAGCCGCCCGTCGAAGACGAGGCCGCCGCCGATGCCGGTGCCCAGGGTCAGGCAGACGACATGGGACTGCCCGCGCCCGGCGCCGAACCTGGTCTCGCCCCAGGCCATGGCGTTGGCGTCGTTCTCGATGACGACCGGCAGGCCGACCAGGCCGGCGATCTTCTTCTGCAGCGGCTCCTCGCGCCAGGCGAGGTTGGGGGCGAAGCGCACGATGGACCGGGTCTCGTCGACGAACCCGGCGGCGCCGACGCCGACGGCCTCGACGTCCCTGCCCGCCGACAGCTCGCCCACCACCTCGGCGACGGTCTGGGCGACCACGTCGGGCCGGTCGGCGGCGGTGGGCCTGAGGGTGTGCGCGACGATCTGGCCCTGGTCGTCCACGACGCCTGCGGCGACCTTCGTCCCGCCGATGTCGACACCGATCGTGAGCATGCCCCGCGCCCCCTATCCGAGGTCGATGTGTTCCACGTTGTCCCGGCCGTGCCCGCTCGCGTCGTCGCGGTCGTCGCGGGCGCCGGGGGTCCTGTCTCGGGGGCCGCGCGGCGCGGGCCTGCTGAGGGCGTCGAACGCCCCGCGCACGGCGGCGAACAGCTCGCCGCCCGCCGCCGCCAGGTGGCCGGCCACGTCGGAGCCCGACTCGCGCTGCGCGGCGATCGCGCGGCAGACCGGGCAGGCGCGGCAGATGTACTCGTCGTGCGGCTCCGACACCGCCTCGCTCCACACGTCGCGCTCGCGCCCGCCCCCGGAGGAGGAGCGGCCGGAGAAGGAGCCGCCGGTGAAGGAGTTGAGCACGGTCTTGCCGACCTCGCGGGTGGCGCGGTCCTGGAGCGCCTCGAACAGCTTGCGTGCCTCGTCGGCGACGGTGCCGATCGGGTCTCTGCCCGGCTCCCTGCGGGAGTCGCCGGGCTCCCTGTTCGGGTCCCTGCCCGGATCTCTGTCGTTGCTCTCGGTCATGTGGCCCTCCCTGCCTGTGGGGTCGCGCGTCGCGGGGGCTCAGGCGCCGCCCGATTCGCTCCCCGAGGTGAACCGTACCTGGAGAAGGCCGTCGCGGAGCACGGCGCCGGCGATCTTCCTGCGGGCCAGCGCGGCGGGCAGCGCGAGGACGCGCCGGTACGGCCCCGCGGTGACGATCAGCTCGTCCCCCTTGCGGGCCAGGTCGACGTCCTCGCGGTCGGCCCCGGGCAGGGCGAGGGTCAGCTCGTCGGCCGTCAGCCGCAGCGGCGGCTCGACCGCGGGCGGCGCGAACGGGTCGCTCTCGCCGTAGAGCCGGGCCCCGACGTCGGCCAGCGCGTCCTTGCCGACGGGCTCGGCCGGCAGGTACGGGACCACGTGGACGGGCAGCGGCGCGAACGACTCCTCGGCCTCGGCCAGCAGCCTGGACTGCGCCGACACCCACTGGGCGCGCCACTCGTCGGCGCCCTCCGCGGGGAAGACCCGGTTGGCGATGACGGCGTCGACCCGGTAGCCGTACAGGTTGAGCGAGGTGAGGGTGCGCCTGGCCTCGGCGAGCACCACCGCCTCAGGCGTGAGCACCAGCCGGACGGACGCGTTGTCGCCGGTGAGCAGCTCGCGCACCTCCATCAGGCCGCGGTGGAAGCGCTCGCCCGCGTCGACGACCTGGTCGCCGGGCGCGCTGACGTGCGCGACGCCGCGCACGAACGGCGCGACCAGCCTGACCAGCCTGCGGCCGAGCGGCAGCAGCCTGGTGACGTGCCAGTCGAGCGCCTCGGGCAGCGCGAGCAGCCGCAGCGTCTCGGCGGTGGGCGCGCAGTCGACGACGATGACGTCCCAGCGTCCGGCGCGGGCGTGCTCGCGCAGCTCCAGCAGCGCGATGATCTCCTCGGCCCCGGGCAGGACGGTGATCTCCTCGGAGGTGATCTCGTCGAGCCCCAGGTCGGTCAGGACGCCCCTCGCGTACTCCTGCAGCTCGCCCCAGTGGCGCTCCAGGGTCCGCTGCGTGTCGACCTGGTGCAGGTGCAGGCCGGGCGCGACCTCGCCGGGCGGGACGCCGAGCGCGTCGGCCAGCGAGTGGGCGGTGTCGGTGGAGACGATCAGCGTCTTGAGCCCGCGGCGGGCCGCGAGCGTGGCGGTGGCGGCGGCCGCCGTCGTCTTGCCGACGCCGCCCTTGCCGGTGAAGAGCAGGACCCGCGGGCTCACCTCAGCGGCCTTCGACGCGCTTCTTGAGACCCTTGAGCGCGGTGTCGACGATCACTTTCTCGGCCTTGCGCCTGATCATGCCGATCATGGGGACCTTCAGGTCGACCGTGAGCTCGTACGTCACGTCGGTGCCCCTGCCCGCTTCGGCGAGGTGGTAACTCCCGCGCAGGTCGGCGACCATGGCGCCGGGTTCGACCACCTTCCAGCTCACGCCGTCGTCGCCGAGCCAGGTGTAGCCCAGGGTGTAGGTGTCGCTGATGACGCCGGCGTCGAGGACGAAGCGGACGGTCTCGGGCCGGCCCTCCGCGTCGGTGGTGCGGACGTCGGCCTGCTTCACCTGGCCGGCCCACTCGGGGTAGGAGGGGAAGTCGGAGATGACCGCCATGACGTCGGCGCGGGAGGCGTCGACGGTGATGCTCGAGGAGGTGCGATCAGCCATGCGACCACGTTAGTGCAGAAACCGCTCCCCGCGGTGGACCGGCCGGGCCGCGCTCACCACTCCAGGACGAAGGGGACTCCCCTGCCGCGGAAGTGGCCGACGTTCACGCACTCCGTCCTGCCGATGCGGGTGCGGGCGGCCAGCGGCTGGTGGACGTGGCCGAACAGGGCGTAACGCGGCTGGGTGCGCCTGATGGCCTCCAGGGTGGCCTCGCTGCCCCGCTCGAACCGCCTGGCCACGACGTCGTAGAGCAGTTCGGGCACGGCGGGCGGGATGTGGCAGCACAGCACGTCCACCTCGCCGACCGCCTCGACCTTGGCGGCGAACTCCTCGTCGCCGATCTCGTTCGGGGTGCGGTAGTCGGTCTTCAGCCCGCCGCCGACGAAGCCGAAGCGCAGGCCGCCGATCTCCGCCACCTCGCCGTCGAGCACGCGGTGGCCGGGGCGCAGGTAGTCGGACCACAGCCGGGGGATGTCGACGTTGCCGTACGTGAGGTAGGCGGGCGCGGGCATGGCGGCGAACAGCTCGGCGTACTGGGCGCGGACGTTGCGCTCGATGTGCTCGCGCGGGTCGCCGCCGAGGCTCGCCCACAGCTCGGCCGACATGGCCCTGGCCTCGTCGAAGCGCTTGGCGGTGCGCAGCGCGATGAACTCGCGGGCCCGCTCGGCGCCGAACAGGTCGGCGAAGATGCCCTGGGCGTGGTCGTCGTAGTCGATGAAGAGGATCAGGTCGCCGAGGCAGACCAGCGCGTCGGCGCCGTCGCCCGCGCGGGCCAGCGCCTCGGCCCTGCCGTGAACATCGCTCACCACGTGGACCCTCATGGGGGAATCCTACGAGTGGTGGCTGCTAGCGTGATGAATGCCCTTCATAACGCCTCAATGACGAAGCTACCGGTGCGTAACTTAAGCCGGTAGCGTCCAGGCGGTCCCCGAAGAGGAGTTGAGTCGTGCGCGAGTACAGCGTCCCCGTCCTGGTCGACGTGCCTGCTTCCGCGAGCCTGCCCGACACCGTGTTCAGCCGTGCCGAGCGCGAGCCCGGCACCGTCGTCATGCGCAGGAAGACGGCCGGGGGCTGGCCCGTCGTCACGGCCGGCGAGTTCCGCGACCAGGTGGTCGAGGTGGCCAAGGGGCTGATCGCGGCGGGCGTCGGGCACGGCGACCGGGTCGCGCTGATGTCGCGCACCCGCTACGAGTGGACCCTCGTCGACTACGCCGTCTGGACGGTCGGCGCGGTCACCGTGCCCGTGTACGAGACGTCCTCGGTCGACCAGGTGCGCTGGATCCTGTCCGACAGCGAGGTCAAGGCGGCGTTCGTCGAGCTCGACGCGCACGAGCAGACCGTCCGCGAGGCGGCTCCCGACCTCAAGGACGTCTGGCGGATCGACGCCCCGCTCCCCGCCGGCGACGTCACCGAGGCGGCCGTCGAGGAGCGCAGGAAGGCCGTCACGGCCTCCGACCTCGCCACGATCGTCTACACCTCGGGCACCACCGGCCGGCCCAAGGGCTGCCGCATCACCCACGACAACCTGCTGTTCACCGCGCTCAACGTGCTGCGCGGGCCGCTGGAGCCGCTGTTCATGGGCAAGGCCCCGGCGGCGCTGCTGTTCCTGCCGCTGGCGCACATCTTCGCGCGGATGATCCAGGTGGTGCTCGTCGAGGCGGGCGCGATCATGGCGCACACGCCGAACATGAAGAACGTCGCGCCCGACCTGCAGGACTTCAAGCCGACCTTCCTGCTCGGCGTGCCCCGCGTGTTCGAGAAGGTCTACAACGCCGCCGAGCAGAAGGCCATCGCGGGCGGCAAGGCCAGGATCTTCGCCCGCGCCGTCGAGGTGGCGGTCGCCTGGAGCAAGGCGGAGAGCGCGGGCGGCGCGCCGCTCGGCCTGCGCCTGCGCCACGCCGTGTTCGACCGGCTGGTGTACGCCAAGCTGCGCCAGGCCACCGGCGGACGCCTGTCGGCCGCCGTGTCGGGCGGCTCCGCGCTGGGCGAGCGGCTCGGCCACTTCTTCAAGGGCGTCGGCATCGAGGTCTTCGAGGGGTACGGGCTCACCGAGACGTCCGCCCCCTGCTCCGTCAACATGCCGGGCGCCAACAAGATCGGCACGGTGGGCAAGCCGCTGCCCGGCGTGTCCATCCGCATCGCCGAGGACGGCGAGATCCTGGCCAAGGGCAGGAACATCTTCCACGGCTACTGGAAGAACGACGCCGCCACGGCCGAGGCGGTCGACCCCGAGGGCTGGTACCGCACGGGCGACGTGGGCGAGCTCGACTCCGACGGCTACCTTCGCATCACCGGGCGCAAGAAGGAGATCCTCGTCACCGCCGCCGGCAAGAACGTCGCGCCGGGCCCGCTGGAGGACGCCCTGCGCGCCCACCCGCTGATCTCGCAGGCGATGGTGGTCGGCGAGAACCGGCCGTTCGTCGGCGCGCTGGTCACGCTCGACCCCGAGGCGCTCGACCAGTGGAAGGCCGCCAACGGCCGCGCCGGCGCGACGCTCGACGAACTGCGCGCCGACCCGGCGATCCTGGCCGAGGTGCAGGCGGCGGTCGACCGCGCCAACGCGCCGGTGTCGCACGCCGAGCAGATCAAGAAGTTCGCGATCCTGGGCGTGGACCTCAGCGAGGAGACCGGGCACCTCACGCCCACCCTCAAGATCAAGCGCAACCTGGTGATGCGCGACTTCGCCGACGACGTCGAGGAGCTCTACCACCCCACCGCGTGACCCCTCGTGCGGCGGGCCTCACGCCCGGCTCGGCGCGGGGGTGAGGCCGGGCGGCCCCAGCAGCGCGCGGAAGCGGGCCGCGACCAGGTCCCACGCCCACTCCCTGGTGACCCAGTCGCGGCCGGCGGCGCCCATCTTGCGCGCCCGCTCCGGGTCGCCCAGCAGGTCGGCGAGCGCCTGCGCGATCTCCTCCACGTCCTCGCCGTCGACCACGAGCCCCGTCTCGCCGTGCCGCACCGCGTCGGGCGCGCCGCCCGACGCCCCGGCCACCACCGGCAGGCCGGTCGCGGACGCCTCCAGGAACACGATGCCGAGCCCCTCCACGTCCACGCCGTTCCAGCGGGTGCGGCACGGCATGGCGAACACGTCCGCCGCAGCGTAGTGGCCGGGCAGGCTCGCCGCCGGCACCGTGCCCGCGAACCTGATCGACTCCTGCCCCGCCGCCATCCGCTCCAGCGTCCCCCGGTACGGGCCGCCGCCGACGAACAGCAGGACCGCGTCGGGCACCGCGCGCAGCACCCTGGGCCAGGCCCTGATGAGCTGGTCCTGCCCCTTGCGCGGCACCAGGCGCGACACGCACACCACGACGGGACGGCCGGCGAGGCCCAGCGCCGCCTTGGCCGCCCCCGGGTGGAACTGCTCGACGTCCACGCCGGGCGCGAGCCTGACGAGCTTGGCGGGCGGGATCGCCGCCGTCAGCCGCGCGCGGGTGTACTCCCCGAGGTAGGTCACCACGTCCGCGCCCGCGCCGATCCTGCGCAGCGCCGAGCGGAACAGCGGCGCGCTCGCCCACGACGCCTCGTGGCCGTGCGTCAGCATGACGATCCGCCGCGCTCCCGCCGCGCGCATGCGGGGTGCGAGCAGGCCGAGCGGGGCGGCCGCGCCGAACACCACCGTCTCCGCGCGGTGCTCGGCCACCAGGCGGGCCGCCCGGCGGGCCACGGCGGGCGTGGGCAGCATGAGCCGCGTCGGGTGCCGCGTCACCGGGTACGGCTGCCGCCGGTCGAAGGCGGCGCACCCCGGCCAGGCGGGCGCGTAGACGGCCACGTTCGGCGTGCGCAGGGCGAGCCCATGCACGAACGACTGGATGCCGCCGGGTCTCGGCGGGAAGTCGTTGGTGACGACGAGCACGCGCGGCGCGTCGGGGCCGCGGGACGCCGTGCCGGTCACGGCTCGGGGACGCCGTTCAGCTTCGCCCACGAGCGGGCCATGGCGATGCGCTCGGGGGCGGAGGGGTGCGACGCGTAGAGCACGTACTCCACCGGATCGGGCGACAGGTCGGAGATGTTGGTCAGGGCCAGGCGCTTCTGCATGGCCACGAACGTCGCCGGGTCGCGCGTCAGGTCCAGGGCGTGGGCGTCGGCGCGCGCCTCGACGTGCCGGCTGATCAGGTTCTGGGCCGGGCCCGACGCGACCGTCGCGAGGCTCAGCAGCCCCATGAGCAGCGCCACCGCCCGCGGGTCGCCCGCCGACGCGACGCCCGTGCGCCGCCGCAGCAGGCCGAAGACCAGGAACAGCAGGATCGCGCCGAACCCGGCGCCCAGCCCGCCGACCAGCGTGCCGTAGAGCACGTCGTTCTTCTTCGCGTGCCCCAGCTCGTGCGCCACCACCAGCTCGACCTCGGTCTGCGGCGCCTTCAGCAGTGTGTCGTACACGACGATGCGCCGTGTCGCGCCGAAACCGGACACGTACGCGTTGAGCGCGGTCGTCCTGCGTGAGGCGTCGGCGATCAGGACGTCCTCCACCGGCACGCCGTCGCGTTCCGCCATGGCGAGCAGGTTCGCGCGCAGGGCGCCGCCGCGCATCGGCGTGAAGTCGTTGAACAGCGGCTCGAACACCACCGGGTAGACGAACGACGCCGCCAGCGTGAACGCGAACGCCCCCGCCGCGGCCGGGATCCACCAGCGCCGCACCTTCCTCGTCAGCGCGACCAGCACGAGCAGCATCACGGCGAGCAGGGCGGCGTTGACGCCGATGCTCTTCAGCCGGTCGGCGCTCCAGGACGCCCAGTCCTGGGTGGACAGGCCGTAGTCGCGCAGCACCGTCTCGAACCAGACCCCGAGCGGCCAGCGCACGGCCTCCACGACCGCCGTCAGCGCGACGACGCCCAGGATCACCCGCAGCCACCAGGGGCCGCGCAGGCGTCCCAGCAGCCGGGCGCCCAGCGGGGTGGCGACGAGCAGCCCGGCGAAGACCACGGTGAGAGCCAGCGAGAGGTAGGCCGGCAGGCTGGTGGCCGCGTCGAACGCCGCGGACCGCGCGATCTGCGCCGCCGTGAAGTCGCGCGCCGCGTCGGGCGCCACCGGCGGCGCGCCCTCGGCGAGCACCCGCCACGGCGTGGTCAGCGCCGCCACCGCGGCGATCGCCGCGCCCAGCAGGACCAGCGCGACGCCGGCCTGACGGCGCAGCCGCCGGTCGCCCTCGCCCTCGGGCGCCGGGGACGCCGGCCTCGGCGGCTCGGGGTGTCCCCGCTGGTCGTCCTCGTGCGTCGCCACACCTCCACCATGCACCAGGCCGCCGGAGGACGGGCGCGACGGGGACGCGGCCCCGGCCTCCTCGCCCTCCTGCGCGACGCCCTCCGCGTCGTGCCGCTCGCTCATCTGCCTCTCCTTCACCCGAGCTCGTCCAGGACGTAGCCGCGCCAACCGGCGGCCAGCGACCCGGCGGTGAGCCCCGCCGACGCCAGCGCCCGGTCCACGCCGTGCGCCCGCGCTTCACGGTAGAGCCTCACCAGGGTCTCCTCGCCGTACGACGAGGCGATGAAGCGACACGCCAGCCACGCCTCCTGGTACGCGCGGGCCAGGCGGGCGGGGTCGCCGCCGCCCGGGGCGAAGTCGTGGGGGCCCGGCAGGCCGCGCGGCGGGCGTCCTGCCCGTACCTCGGCGGCCAGTTCCGCGGCGGCCACGGGCGCGGCCAGGCCCGCGTCGCGGTAGCCCACGTAGTCGGCGAACCCCTCGTACAGCCAGGGAGGCAGCCCTCCCGTGCCCGCCGCGGCGTGGGTGAGCTCGTGGGCGAGCACGACGTCGCGTCCGGTGGGGGTCAGCCGCGCGAACGTCCCGGGGACGACGATCACGCGCCCGCGGTCGGCGACCGCCGCGAGCCCGTCGAGCCCGGCCGCCCCTGCGAGCCCGGCCAGCCGTCCGGCCTCCGCGGCGTCTTGGGGGACGATCACCAGCGCCCGTACCGGCTGCCGCAGCACGGCGGCGACCCGGCCGGCCGCCAGGTCGGCGCGGCGCGCGAGGTCGTCGAGCAGGTCCGGCGCGGTGCCGTGGCCGACGACGACGGACGCCCGCCCGCGGGCGACGCCGGTCTGCCCGCTCCAGAGGTTCTGGACGGCGGCGGGCAGGGCGGGAACCGCCACGGGCGCGCTTCCAGCGGCCAGGACGAGCGCCAGACAGGCCGCGGCACGGGCCGCACGGGCCGCAGCACGGGCCGCGGGCTGGGTGGTGAGCGCGTTCCTCAGCCCGGCCGTGACTCTGCTCCTGGCGGGGCGCGGGCTCACCGACACGCTGCCCGAGCCTAACGGCCTCCGGGACCCGGCAGGGCCCCGGCACGGCGACGCCCCCGCCCCGGGGGAACGGGGGGCGGGGGCGTGGAGGAGGCCGGCGGGGGGGACGCCGCCGTCACAGCCCCGGGCGGACCGCTCCGACGAAGGACCCCTTGCGCCACCGGCTGAGCTTGTCGACGCGGACCCGCTCGCCGGTCCTCGGCGAGTGGATCATCTTGCCGTGCCCGACGTACATGCCGACGTGGCCCAGCCCGCTGAAGAACATCAGGTCTCCCGGCCGCAGGTCACGCCAGGACACCTTGTGCCTGATGCGGGCGAACTGGCTGCTCGCCACGCGAGGGATCTTCACGCCGGCCTTCTTCCAGGAGTACTGGACGAGCCCCGAGCAGTCGAACGAACCGGGACCGGTGGCGCCGTACCGGTACGGGTCGCCGATCTGGCGCCGCGCCACGGAGACGGCCTTGCGCGCCCTGGTCGTCTGACGAGCGAGCCTGGCCGTCTTCCTGGCCTTGGCGGACGTGGCGGTCTTCCTGGCGGACGTCGTGGCCGTCGTACCGGCCCGCGTGGCCGACGAGGCGTCGGCCGTGGTCGTGCTGTCGGCCGTGGCTACGGATGCCGCGCTCGCCGACGCGCCGGACACCGTTCCCGTCTCCGCCCGTGCCGCCGGGGCGTGGAGCGCGAGTCCTCCCGCGGTCACGGTCATCGTGAGCGCGCCGAGGGCGAGACGGGACAGGCGGGGGTTGTGCACAGAGGTAGACAGGATTTCTCCTCGGGTCTTCCACCGACGCCTACCGGGTTAGCTGACGGGTTCGGGCCGGGAAGTAGCCCTACGGCGCAGGCGCGCCGATTCACCCCTGATCCCGCGTGACGGGATCCCTGGGTCCCCGGCTCCGTGCCTCATGGCTGCACGGATTCGGCAGGCCACCGCCTCGTGGGGTCGTGCTCGAGGGGATGGGGCGGTGGCCGACGGATGTTCGCCGCGACGTGGCGTGCCGCTGCGACGCCAGAAGGTACGACGAAAGGTCACGGACCGGCAAAGGCCGATGGCGCCTGTAAGGATCAGATAAAGATCGGAGTAAAGAGGGAATCCGCTGCTGGACGCCGAAGCGCCGTTACCGAAATGTGACCCTTCTCACAATCTGCGAGACACCCCCCTGTCAGGGGTTTTATGTCACGTTTGTCACGCTTTCCGCGCACGCCACAGCGCAAGCTCATCGGCGTGCACGGGGCTCCGGAGGACACCCGGAGGGCGCCCTCATCGCAGGGGCGCGGGATGACATGAAGCCGGGGCTTCCAGGGGCTGTCCTGAATGACGCAGGCGTCAGGGGCGGACGGCGCCGACGAGGCGGCCGCCGTACGACGAGAGGGTGGCCACCTTGACCACGTCACCGGTCTGGGGCGCGTGAACGATCTTGCCGCCGCCGGCGTAGATGCTGACATGCCCCAGCCCCTCGCTGAAGATGAGGTCGCCGGGCTGGAGCTGGTCGAGCGGCACCCGCCGGCTGGCGCCCCAGGCCCACTGCTGCCAGGTCGTCCGGGGCAGCGACACACCGCCGGCGCGCCAGGCCGCCTGCGTCAGGCCCGAGCAGTCCCACCCGCCCGGCCCGGTGCCGCCGTACACGTACGGCTTGCCGATCTGCGCGTACGCGAAGGTGAGGACGGCGGCGGCGTTGCCCGAGGCCGGGCCGGTGTACTTGATGCCGGTGCTGTTGGGGTTGCCGGCCCGGTACGCGCCGAGCTTCTTCAGCAGCTTCTTCTGCTCGGCGATCAGCTTGAGGATCTCCGAGCGCTCCTTCTCGACCTCGTCGCGTTCCTTGTCGGCGGCGGCGAGGGCGTCCTGCGCGTTGTCGCGCTCGGCCTTGAGCCCCTGGTTCTCCCTGTCGAAGGCGACGAGCTTCTCGGCGCGCTCCTGGGAGAGCTGCCCGGCGAGCGCGAGTCCGCTCAGCAGGCTGTCGGGGTTGGGCGCGCCCATCATGGCGGGCCAGGAGGTGGGGTCGGTGCCCAGCTTGTACTGGTCGACGGCCACCGAGACGACCTCGGAGCGCAGGGCGGCCACGGTGGCCAGCTTGGCCTTGTAGCGGTCGTCGAGCTTGGTGTAGGCGCGTTTGGCTGCCTTGTGCCGCTCGGTCGCCGTGTTGTAGCGGTCGACGACCTTGTCGGCCTTGTCGTTCAGCTTCTGCAGCTTGGCCTTGGCCTGATTCAGCGTCGGCTTCGGATCGGCGAGGGCCCCACTCGTCGTGGCGAGCAGCAGCCCGATCGCGAGACCCGTGGCCACCGGCACCCGGCCAATCCTCACAGCGTCGCCTCCCAGGGATTACACCTGGGGCGAAATAGTACAGAAGTGGCGAGTGGGGTCTGGCCCAAACCGCCAATTCGTAATCTAGGCCCGGCCGAGCCGGCGCAGCAGCAAACCAGAGGGAACCGGTCTGGCTCCCATGCGCCGTACGGACTCGGCGACCTCACGGTCGGAGGAGACCACGGCGATGGCGCGTCCGGGCGGCTCGGCCCGTACGAGCTGGCGGATGAGGTCGTCGGCGATCTCGCCGGGCGCGCTGAACAGGACGCGCACCCCCCGGGGGGCCACGACCTGCACCGGGGCGTTGAGCTCGGCCCCGTCGAACACCACGGTCACCTCGACCCTGGTCTGCGCGACCAGGCCGCCCAGCCCCGTCATCAGCCGGGTGCGCTGGTCGGCCAGGGTGAGGGTGCCGTAGCCGGTCTTGGTGACGTTGTAGCCGTCGATGATGAGGTGCACCTGGGGCAGCGCCAGGAGCTGGTCGAGGAGCTGCGGGTCGTCGTCGGCCAGCGCGCGGGCAGGCACCCCGCGCACTCCTGGACGCTCCCCGGTGACGGCGGCGACGGAGTCGGCGGGCCTGCTGATGGTGGTGGGCAGGGCCAGCTCCCTGCGCAGGCCGGCGGAGGCGTCCTGCAGGGCGTCGAGCAGCACCCTGATACGGGCCTCCTCGATGCTCCTGCCCTCGCGCGCGGCCCGGCGCGACGCCTCCAGCTGCCGCTCGGCGTCGGCCAGCCGCTCGCGCAGCCGGCGCAGCTCGGCCTCCCCCGCGCTGCCCGCGCTGAGCGCGGCGGCCCTGGCCTCCTCGGCCGCGTGCTCCATCTCCTCGGCCCTGCGCTGGGCGGCCTTGGCCCGCTCGCGGGCCTCGTGGAGCTTGCGCCGCAGGTCGGAGTTCTCGGCGCGGGCCTGCCTGATCTGCTCGCGCAGCCGGTCGGACTCCTCCTTGGCGGCGTTCTTCTGCGTGGCGAGCTGCTCGCGCAGCCGCGAGACGACCTCCTCGCGCTCCGACCCCTCGGCCACGCTGGCGGACTTCTCCAGGTCGGTGCGGGCCATCTCGATCATCTCGGCCCATCCCGGCGGGCGGATGAGGTACGCGGCCGCGGCCACGAGCACCGGATCGGCGGCGGGCGGCACCTGCCCGTCGGACAGCGAGGCGACCAGCTCGGGCCAGCCCGACTTCACCGACTCCGCGACCAGCTCACGGAACTTCTTGTCGTTCTCCAGCTGGGCGGCGATCGGGGCGCCGCCGAGCTTGGCCCTCTTGCGCGGGTCGAACTTGGCGATGCCTCTCAGCGGGGCCGGGATCGAGACAGCGGGCATCGCCCCGAGGACTTGAGCCGCCAGGTCGACCACGTTGAGCCGTACCTGCTCGGGAAGCGGGCGAGACAGGCCTTCACCCGCTGAACTCATCCCACTTGTCCCTTCGTGACATGGCCTTTCAGACAAGGGTACGGCTGCCGCGTACCGGACCGTAACGGCCACCCTCAAAGTGGACAAGCGCTTGGTTGGGAGTATAAGGGGACGTTCTCACCCGCTCGCGTCGTAGACCAGCAGGGCGATCTGGACCCGGTTGTTGAGTCCGAGCTTGGTCAGGATGCGCGAGACGTGCGCCTTGACGGTGGGCACGCTCATGAACAGCGCCCGCCCGATCTCCGCGTTCGAGCTGCCCCGGCCGACGGCCAGCGCCACCTCCCTCTCCCGCTCGCTGAGCCGGTCGAGCAGCGTCCGCGCCCGCTCGGCCCGGTGGCCGCGCCCGCCGTCGGAGACGTGCGAGATGAGCTGGCGCGTCACCACCGGCGACAGGATCGGCTCGCCCGCCGCCACCCGCCTGATCGCGTCGACCAGATCGGCCGGCGCGATGTCCTTGAGCAGGAACCCCGCGGCCCCGGCCCGCAGCGCCCGCAGCACCTGGGCGTCGGCGTGGAACGTCGTCAGCACCACCACCTCGGGCGGCGACGGCGCCGCGCGCAGCGTCTCGGTGGCGGTGAGGCCGTCGACGCCCGGCATGCGGATGTCCATGAGCACCACGTCGGGACGGCGCGCGGCGACCAGCGGCGGCACCTGGGCGCCGTCGCCCGCCTCCCCCACGATCTCGATGTCGCCCGTCCCGCCCAGGATCATCGACAGCCCAGCCCTGACCAGCGCGTCGTCGTCGACGAGCAGCACCCGGATCGGCGCCTGCGCAGGCGCGGTCATCTCTCCTCCTCATCGCGGTCGGCGGGCCACGGCAGCCAGGCCCGTACCAGGAAGTCGCCTTCGGCGGTGGGCCCGTGGCCCAGGCTGCCGCCCGCCAGCTCGGCCCGCTCGGTCAGGCCGATGAGTCCGGCCCCCGCGCCGGGGACGCGCGCGCCCTGCCGGACGGCCAGCGGGTTGCGCACCTCGACCGACAGGCCCGTGCCCGGGGCGCCGGACACCGTCACCGTGACCGGCGCGCCCTGCGCGTGCTTGCGGGCGTTGGTCAGCGCCTCCTGCACGATCCGGTACGCGTTGCGGCCCAGCCCGTCGGGCGCGGCAGGCGCGACCTCCACGCCCAGCCCGTCGGGCGCGGCAGGCGCGATCTCCACGCCCAGCCCATCGGGCGCGGCAGGCGCGATCTCCACGCCGGGCCCGTCCGGCGCGGCGGACGGGACGTCCAGGTCCAGCCGGACGTCCATGCCGGCCTGGCGGCACTCCTCCACCAGCGCGGGCACGTCGGCGAGCGTCGGCTGCGGGCGGTCGGGCACCGTCTCGTCCTCGTCCCCGGCCGCGTCCGCGGCGGAGCCGGTGTGCCGCAGCACGCCGATCACCTCGCGCAGGTCGCGCAGCGCCAGGTGGGCGTTCGCCCTGATCGCCCCCGCCGCCCTGGCGATCTCCTCGACCGGCGCGTCGGGACGGAACTCCAGCGCCCCAGCGTGCAGGCTCAGCATCGACAGGCGATGCGCGAGCACGTCGTGCATCTCCCTCGCGATGCGCTCGCGCTCCAGCCGCCGCGCCTCGCCGGCGGCGGTGAGCGCGCGCTGCCGCAGCGACCAGACGAGCTGCCGCCTGGCCCTGACGACGATGCCCCACGCGAAGACCGCGAGCAGGATGGCCGCGCCGAGGGCCATCGCCGGCATCGGGCCGCCCAGCGTGTTGTCCGGCCTGAGCAGGACGAACGGCACCAGCGTGGCCAGGTTGAGCAGCGCCACCGGGCCGGACACGCGGAACGGCCGGTGCACCGCCACGGTGAACAGGCCGACCAGCGCCGCCCCACCCACGAGCTCCAGGTACGTCGAGGCGACAGTGGTGACGACCGCGAGCGCCACGGGCCACCTGCGCCGCAGCCACACGGCCGCGCACGACAGCACGCCCGTCACCTGCTCCACCGCGAGGAGCGGCTCGGGCTGCCCGCGCATCTCCTCCACGGTCAGCAGCGCCACCAGGCACGCCAGCACGAACATGAGCGTGTCGACGATCCAGTCGCGGGTGGAGCGGCGCACCGGGCGGCCGTCGCCGCCGTCGCCGAGCAGCACCGAGGGCAACGCCCAGCGGTACTCGTGGTCGCCCGCGTCGGCCGGGCCGCTCCTCACCGTCACATGTCACGAGCCTAGGGCCACCACCGGCCCCGCCGACAGCGACCAAAGTCGATCCCGGCGTCAGCCCTCGGGCGGACGCCGGGCGACGGCGCCCGGCCAGCCCCGTGGTCCCCCAGGGCCTGCCCATGCCCCCTGCCCTCGGCAGGCATGACCACGCGACGCTGTCGCCCGGGGCGGCCCTGGTGCAGCGCCGGCGGGAGGACGATCACCGACCTCACCCTCGACCTGGCACCCGGCGAGCGGGTCGCGCCGCTCCGGTCGCCGCGCCGATCGCCTGGGCGACCTCCCCCGGGTGCGTCAGCTGGGGGTGGTGTCCCGCGCCGGGGACGACCGTCACGGTGGCCCGCGGCAGCGCGTCCAGCAGCGCGCGGCCCTCGGTCGTGAGCGGGTCGTCCGCTCCGACGACGACGTGCACCGGCCCCTCGTACCGCCGCAACGCGACCACGAGCTCCTCCCGCCACCGCCGTCCCGCCGCGGCGGCCAGCAGCCGGGCGGCCGTGCCCGCGACCCCCGCCCGGCGCAGGTCGGCGACGCTGCCGCGCAGCGCCTCCGCGTGCCCGGCGTCGCCGGTGAGCCTCCTGGACAGCGCCTGCGGGCTCACCAGGCGCAGGTACCGGCGGGTCAGGGGCGCCCACCGGGCGGCGCCCCCGGCCGGCGCCTGCAGGAAGAACGGCGAGACGAGCGTGAGCCGCTCCACCAGGCCGGGACGCGCCGCTGCCGCCGTCACGGCGGCAGCCGCGCCCACCGAGTGCCCCACCAGGTGGCGGGCGCCGGTCCCGGTCACGAGCGCCCCCGTCCAGTCCGCCCACACGGCGGGGCCGCCGCCGCTCATGCCGAGCCCCGGCAGGTCGGCGACCCGGGCGTGGCCCAGCGCCGCGGCGACCGGCGCCCAGGTGTCGGCGCTGACCGGCAGGCCAGGCAGCACCACCGTGGACGCGCCATGCTCGCCCAGCTCGCCCACCTCGAACGTCCGCACCCCGGCGACCGTCGTGAACCGCCGCCGGCCCTCCGCGGCGTCCCCGAACCGGTACGCCGCCAGGTGGTCGGCCCAGGCGAGGATCGACCGGGTGACGTCCGGCGTGGACAGCCCGTGGCGGGCGGCGAGCTCCCGCGCCGGCGCCGTCGGGTAACGGTCGCCCGACAGGAACGTCAGGGTCTCGGGGTCGGCCCCGGTCAGCCGGCGGGGCAGCCGCCTGAGGAGGGCCACGGGGATCCGGGCACGGGGCGGTCTCACCCCGTAGTGGTCGGCGACGAGCGCGAGCAGGCCGGGCAGCGCCGGGGTGGCGTCGTCCAGCACCCAGTACGCCGCGCCGCGGGTGGCGTCGTCCGGCGGGAGGAGGGTCATGAACCGGGCGAGGTGGTCGGCGGTCACCACGGGCACGAACGTCGTCCCGTCCCCCGGCACCGCCCTCAGCCTGCCCCGCCACAGGTCCTTCAGGGTCGCCGCCAGGCCCAGGTACTGGTCGGACTCGCCGGTGACGCTGTCGCCGATCACGCTCGACGGGTTCACCACCGACCAGGGCAGCCCCAGCCGCTCCGACTCGGCCGTGAACACGGCGTCCGCCTCCACCTTGGACGCCTCGTACGCGCCGAGCGCCGCGTAGGCCTCCCGCCGGCGCTCGGCGCTCCACGGCACCAGCGCCGGGTCCTGCCCGCCCACGCGGTAGCCGGAGACGTGGACGAGGCGGCGCAGCCGCGGCAGCTTCGCCGCGAAGGCCACGACCGCGAGGACGGTGCCGACGTTGGCCCGGTGGGCCTCCTCCGCCGTCATCCCGAACCGGTAGGCGCCCGCGCAGTTGTAGACCTCGGTGACGTCCTGCCACTGCTCCGGGTCGCCGAGGAGCGGCGACCCGGCCTCGAAGTCCACCCGCAGATCGGCGGGGGGCCGCCCGTGCCCGCGCTCCTCCAGCCACCGGGCCAGCCGCTCGTACGATCCG
Organism: Nonomuraea pusilla; assembly: GCF_900109355.1. GTDB lineage: Bacteria > Actinomycetota > Actinomycetes > Streptosporangiales > Streptosporangiaceae > Nonomuraea > Nonomuraea pusilla. The sequence continues at coordinate 179,943 of NZ_FOBF01000004.1, read as the reverse complement.
CGGCTCCTGCCGGCCGTGCTGACCCGCACGCCGGCCGCCCCGAGGGCGAGCACGAGGTGCCGTCCGACGAGCCCGGTCGCCCCGAAGACGAGCGCGTGCCGCTCCGCCGCGCTCACGGGGTCGCCTCGCCGCTCCGGCGGCCGTCCAGGAGGACGGCGAGGGCGTCGGCCGCGCAGCGCAGCGGCTCGTCCGACCGCTGGGCGCGCGAGACGATCATCGCCCCTTCGACCGTGCTGACCACGGCGGTGGCCAGCGCGCGGGCCTCGGCCGGCCCGTGCCCGCGCGCCGCCAGGAACTCGGCGACGGGCGTGATCCAGGAGTCGAACGCGCTCGCGCAGGCCGCCCGGAGCCGCTCGCTCTGGGCGCCCATCTCCAGCGTGACGACCGAGACCGGGCAGCCCAGCGTGTAGCCGCTGCCGGACAGCATCCCGGCCAGGACGGCGACCACGCGGCGGATCACCTCGCCCGCGCTGCCCGGCTCCAGCGTCGCGTCGGCCAGCAGGGAGCGGAAGCGGTCGGCCGCCAGCTCGACGGCCTTCTCGCCGAGCGCCTCCTTGCCCTCCGGGAAGTGGAAGTACAGCGACCCCTTGGGCGCGCCCGCGTGCTCCACCACCGTGTTGAGACCCGTGCCGCTGTAGCCCCGGGCCTGGACCAGTTCCAGCATGGACTCCACCAGCCGCGCGCTGGTCCGCGCGCCTTTGTTTCCCACCATGCGGTCAATAATAGACCGGTCTATATATTCTGCTGTCACGGGGGCGCCCGCCGTGGTCCTCCGCCGCCGCCGGGGAGCCGCCTGAGCCGTGCGCGAGGCCCCCTCAGGGGCTCCCGGGGCGGTTCAGCTTCCGGCCGGCTGCCTGGCCAGCTCCGCGACATACGCCCTGGCCATGTCCAGCGCGCCCGCGTTCGCCTGCTTCTCCGGCAGCAGCACCGCCTTCGGCGAGTTCGTCGGCTCGTCCTTCGGGCGGTCATGCCCGGAGAAGTCCACCTGGACGACCGTCGCGCCCTTCAGCACGAGCACCGTGCCCGACGCCGCGAACACCTCGCCCCGCCTGATCCTCGCGTACTGGCCGAACGCGTCCTCGCCGAGCCCGTCGATCTCGACGATCCTGCCCCAGGTGATGCCGCCGATCGACGTGCCCGCGGTGCCCTTGAGGCTGCCGCGCTGGCCCACGAAGTACGCCTTCGCCGCCGGGGCGTCGAGCTCGCCCGCCCGGTTCGTGAACCGGTGCGTCGTGATCAGCACGCTGCGGATCCTCGCCGTGTCGCCGTCGGCGATCTCCCTGTTCAGCCAGCGGCACTCCGTCTGGCTGTCGTTGCCCTGCTCCAGCCCCCTGGCGCGGGGCGTCGGGCTCGGCACGAGCCGCGTCGCCGCCTCCGTCACCGCCTGGCAGGCAGGCGGGAACGCCGCCAGGACCGTCGCCTCCGGCGTCGGCTCCGGGGTCGGGGACGAGACGGACTCCTTCTTGTCCGGCTTGGCCAGCACGCCCGGGTTGCGGGCCTTCCACGCGGCCACGCCCTTGGCGAAGTGCGGGATCAGCCGGCTCACCTCGCGCAGCGCGTTCTCCTCCGTGACCGACTGCACGGTGTCCGTGGACAGGATCTCGGCGTCCTTGCGCTGCTGGCTCGCCTGGAACCGCACCGAGATCGTGAAGTCGTCCACCCGGCCGAGCGCCTCGCCGAACGACAGCCAGGTCAGCTTGCCCGTGCGCTGCCAGGTGTACTGGGCGAACGCCCCCTCACCCACACCCGGGATGTCCCTGACCTTCGACTGGTAGAGCTTCTCGTCCTCCTTCAGCCAGGTGGGCTTCGCCGTCGCGCCGTACTCCGCGCCCTGCCGCTCCACCTCGAACGAGTTCTGCGCCATCGCCCTGCCGGTCTTCGCGCCGTCGCCGACGTGCTGCTCGACCTTCACCTCGACCAGCCTGCTGCGCCGGTACTCGCCGTACGAGATGTTGTCGTTGGCCCAGCTGCACGAGAAGACGACCGTGTACTCGTTCTCCCTGGACGCCCCGCTCACCTTCGCGTCCGGGACGAGCCGGTCGGCCTCGTCCTTCGGCAGCATCGAGCAGACGTCCGGACCGGCGGCGGCGCCGGCCGCGGCGGGGGACTTCGCGGCCGTCCTGCCCGCGGGCGACGTCGCGCCGGTCTTTCCGCCGAACACGACGTACGCGCCGACGCCGCCCGCCGCGACCAGCACCACGAGGGCGGCGGCCAGAGCGGGCATCGCCCAGGGCCGCCTGCCCGGTGCGGACCCGGGAGGCGCCGGCCGCCCAGGAACGGTCGGAGGCAACCCGGCCCCACCGTCCTCCACGCCACCGCGCCCCTCAACCCCAAGGGGAAAGCCGCCCCGCCCCCCACCGGGACCGGGAAAGGCCCCCTGCGCCCCCTCCGGAAGGGGCCCGTGCGGCCCGCTCGGAAGGGGCCCCTGCGGCTCGCCCGGCGGCCAGGCCGGGAAGGCGCCCTGCGGCCCGCTGGGCGGTCCGCCGGGAAAGGTCCCCTGCGGTCCGCTCGGGGGCCCGCCGGGAAAGGCCGCCTGCGGTCCGCTCGGCGTCGGCGTCGGCGACCAGGGGCCGGTGGGCGGCCCGACCCGTGCCGGGCCACCCGGTTGCGGGCCCGCCGCCGCGGGAGGCATCCCGTGGGGGACGCCGGGCGGCGCGGCGGGGGGCGGCCCGTGGAACGCAGGGCCGGGGGTTCCGCCGGGCATCCCGGACGGACCGGGCGGCCCCGCAGGAGGCCGTCCGTACGGCGTTCCCGGCGGCCCGGACGGCCCCGTAGGAGGCCCAGGAGGCGTCGCGGAAGGCGCGTGCGGCCCTGACGACGGCCCGTACGGCGTCGGAGCGGGCCCGGATGGCCCGGCAGGAGGTCCGCACGGCGTCGGAGCGGGCCCGGATGGCCCGGCAGGAGGTCCGTACGGCATCGCGGGAGGGCGCGGCCCCGGGGACTCCTGCGGCGCGGGCGGGCGCTCCGGCTGCGGCTCGAACGCGCGCTCCGACGGAGGCTCGAACGCGGGCTCGGGTGGGGGCTCGGCCGAGCCGCCCGGCATGGCGTACGGGTGGGTCGGCGGCTCGTACTCGCTACCGGGATTCACGCGGGACTCCTGGGGATTGCCCTGACTTGCGGGGGAACATGCTAGTCATCGCTCATGCAAGTCGCTCGCGACTCGGACATTTCACCAACACGTCCGGTGGACAGGAACGGCCCCGGGCCGGTCACCGCGTGAGGGACGTCGCCACGAGCCGGGCTCCCGACAGGGCGGGCCCCGGGTCCCCCGCGTCCTTGGACGGCGTGTCCTCCCGCCGCCAGACCACCTCGGCCAGCACGTTGCTCGTACGGAGGAGCACCCTGCTCTCCGCCAGCCCGCTCTCGGTCGAGGTCAGCGAGAGCCGGAAGTAGTCCTGCACGAACGCCGCCTCCCCGATGCCCTGCTCGTCCCTGACCGCGCTGTACGTCTCCCGCAGCTGGCTGCCCTGCGCGCCCGCCCTGGTGGAGCGTTCGCTGGCGAAGCGCCGCTGCGCGACGGCGGGCGCGCCGAGCCCGCCCGCCGGCCGCTCGGCCCAGACGCGGATGATGAGCTTGCGGGCCCTGCGCTGCTCGGCGGGCGTGGCCCACTCGCACTCGCCGGGCTTGGTGGGCGCGCGCCTCGGGGCGGCCACACCGATGATCTTCCCGGCGTCCGCGCCGGTGAGGAGCGCGCACGGGTCGGGCGCGGAGGCGAACCTGCCGGTGTCGCCGGTGCCGCGCAGCGCCGTGACGCCGTACCAGCCGCCCGCGCCGAGCAGGACGACGGCGGCGAGCACGGCGGGCAGCAGCCACCCGCGCCGCCGCGACGCCGCCCTTCCCTCGGCCGCGGCGGCGAGCACCTGGCGGACCTGGGCGGGGCCCGGGCGGTCGGCGGGCCGCTTGGCCAGCATCGCCATGATCAGCCTGCCCAGCTCGCGCCCGGCCCTGGAGGGGAACGGCGGCTCGTGCAGCAGCACCGCCGCGGCGACCGCGGCGGGGAGCTGGCGTTCGAACGGCGCCCTGCCCTCCACCGCCGTGTACAGGCTCGCCCCGAGCGACCACAGGTCGGAGGCGGGGCCGGACGGCTGCTCGTTCAGCCGCTCCGGCGCCATGTAGCCGGGCGAGCCCGCGGTGCCGGACCTGTCGCCCTGCCCGCCGAGCGGCGCGGCGATGCCGAAGTCGGTGAGCATGGCGGAACCGTCGGCGTCGATCAGGATGTTCGCCGGCTTGACGTCCTGGTGGAGCATGCCGTGCGCGTGCGCGACCTCCAGCGCCGACAGCACCGCCAGCCCGGCCCTGGCCACGAACGCGGGCGGCAGCGGCCCCGACTCCCTGATCACCTTGTCGAGCGACCGGCCCGCGACGAGGTCCATGATGATCCACGGCTGGTCGCCGTCGAGCACGACGTCGTGCACCATGACGATGGCGTGGTCGCGCAGCCTCGCCGCCGACCGCGCCTCGTGGATGGCCCGCTGCGTGAACTCGGCCCGCTCGTGCGGGGTCAGCCCCGGAGGCACCCGCACCTGTTTGACCGCGACCTCGCGGCTGAGCATCAGGTCGGCGGCCCGCCACACGGTGCCCGCGCCGCCCTCGCCCAGCCGCTCCACCAGCCGGTACCGCCCGGCCAGCACGTACGAGCCGTCCCCACCGCCGACGCCGCCGGGCCCGCCAGGACCGCCGGGACCGCCCCAGCTCCCTGTGCCGCCCGCACCGCCCCAGCTCCCTGTGCCGCCCGCACCGCCCCAGCTCCCTGTGCCGCCCGCACCGTCCCAGCTTCTTGTGCCGTCAGCCCGCACTGCGCAACGCCTGCTCGATCGCCCGTGCCGCCCGCAGCGCGGTCTGCTTGACCTCCTCGTCGGTGGGCCGGTTCATGAGCGTCGTGTACTCGACGCTCACCACCAGGTTGGCCAGCCGGTAGTAGACGACCGCCGAGTGGACGCGCTTCGTCGAGCCCGTCAGCTCGAACGCGAACCCCTCCTCCCCCAGCCCGCTCACCGGACGCACGGGGGTGCGCTTGGCCTTCCGGGAGTCCTTCACCCCGATCTCCGGCCACGTCCAGTCGATGTCGTCGTACCGGCCCCAGCGGCGCTGCTGGTTGGCGAGGAGCGTGTGCGCCGACTCGGGCGTCATCGACCACGGGTCGACCGTGTCGGAGTCCTTCTGCACCTGGAGCTCCACGCCCGTCTGCGGCACGGCCCAGCCGCACTTGGGGCCCACCTCGTCGGAGCTGGGGTCGGCCTTGGGCGGGCTGGCCGTGCGCAGGATCGCGCTTACCTCCTCGGCGGGGAGCAGCGTGCAGACGTCCATCGGCACGGTGAACGCCTCCGGCACCGCCTGCTCACGTACGCGGTACACGATGAGACCCGCGGCGGCCACGGCCGCCGCCGCGACCACGGCGACGCCGGTCCAGAGCAGCGTCCGGCCCCTGCGCCTGACCCGGCGGGGCGCCGTGGCGTCGGCGGCGAGCGGAAGGCGCGGATCCTGGCCCGCCGCGACCTGCCTGAGCGCCTCCACCATGGAACGCGGGTCGGGACGGGCGGCCGGGTGCCTGGCCATCATCGCCGCGATCAGCGGCCCGAGCGGGCCGGACGCCGTCGGCACGGGCGCGGTGAGCGTCGCCTTGATCCGCTCGGCCGCCGTGCCGGGGTAGGGCGGGCCGCCGGTCACGGCGACGTACAGGGTGGCGCCGAGCGACCACAGGTCGCTCGCGGGGCCGCCCGGCTCGCCGTCCAGCCGCTCGGGCGCGATGAAGCCGGGCGAGCCGATCATGAGGCCCTGCTCGGTGAGGGTCGCCTGGCCCTCCTGCCTGGCGATGCCGAAGTCGGTGAGCACCACCCTGCCGGCCTCGGTCAGGAACACGTTGCCCGGCTTGACGTCGCGGTGCTGCAAACCCTGCGCGTGCGCGGCCGACAGCGCCTCCAGCACGTCCGCGCCGACCCTGGCCGCGTACGGGTGCGGCATCGGCCCGAAGTCGCGGACCGTGTCGCCCAGCGTCCCGCCCCGCAGCAGCTCCATGACCAGCCACGGACGGTCCTGCTCGACGATGACGTCGTGCAGCGCCACGATGCCGGGGTGGCGCAGCCGCGCCGTGGCCTGCGCCTCACGCACGGCCCTGGTGACCAGTTCCTCCCGCTCCCTGGACGGGAGGCCGTCGGGCAGCGTCAGCTCCTTGACCGCGACCTCGCGCTGGAGCATCTCGTCTCTGGCCAGCCACACCTTCCCCATGCCGCCGCTGCCCAGGGGGCGCAGCAGGGCGTAGCGGCCGGCGAGTCGTGCGGACATAAGGGGAAGGGTAACTAAGGATCATCTCGGATGGTTATCCGAAGCCCTCGCCCCCTCCCTCACGCGCAACTGTCGGTCGGCGTCTCTATGGTCTTGGGACGTGGACGCGGTTCAAGGCACCCTGGACGAGCTCGGCACCCCGCTGAGCGACGTCACGTTCGTCGTGTTCGACCTGGAGACCACCGGCGGCTCCCCGGCGGAGCACACCATCACCGAGATCGGCGCGGTCAAGGTGCGGGCGGGCGAGGTTCTGGGCGAGTTCTCCACGCTGGTCGACCCCGGCGGCCCCATCCCGCCGTTCATCTCGGTCCTGACCGGCATCACCGACGCCATGGTGATGGCCGCGCCGCGCATCGAGGCGGTGCTGCCGAGCTTCCTCGAGTTCATCCGCGGCGCCACCCTGGTCGCCCACAACGCGGGCTTCGACACGCGCTTCGTCAAGGCCGCCTGCGCCGCGCACGGCTACCCCCCGCCGCCCAACCCGGTCGTCGACACCGTCGACCTCGCCCGCCGCGTCCTCACCCGCGACGAGATCTCCAACGCCAAGCTCTCGACGCTGGCCAGGTTCTTCCGCAGCCCCGTCGAGCCGTGCCACCGCGCGCTCCAGGACGCCAGGGCCACCGTCGACGTGCTGCACGGCCTCATCGAGCGGGCCGGGTCCTTCCAGGTCCACACGCTGGAGGAGCTCAAGTCGTTCGTCCGCGCCCCCACGCCGGAGCAGCAGCGCAAACGCCACCTGGCCGAGTCCGTCCCGCACGCCCCCGGCGTCTACCTGTTCGAGGACGAACGCGGCGAGGTCCTCTACATCGGCAAGAGCACCAACCTGCGCAACCGGGTCCGCTCCTACTTCACGGCCAGCGAGACCAGGCCGCGCATCCGCGAGATGATCGGCATCGCCGAGCGGGTCCGCCACATCGTCTGCGCCACCGCGCTGGAGGCCGAGGTACGCGAGCTGCGGCTCATCGGCGGGGCCAAGCCCCGCTACAACCGGAGGTCGCGCTTCCCCGAGAAGGTCGTCTGGCTCAAGCTCACCGCCGAGGCGTTCCCCCGCCTGTCCATCGTGCGCGAGGTACGCGACGACGACGCCACCTACCTCGGCCCCTTCAGCAGCACCCGGCTCGCCGACGACGCCCGCACCGCCCTGCACGAGGCCGTCCCGCTGCGGCAGTGCACCCAGCCCGTCGGGCCGCGCACCCGGCGCGCCGCCTGCGTCCTGCACGAGATGGGCCGCTGCGGCGCGCCGTGCGAAGGCAAGGAGACGCCCGACGAGTACGCCAGGCACGTCGAGCGGGCCCGGCGTGCCATGACGCTCGACGCCTCGCCCGTCTTCTCGGCGGTGTCCGCCCGCATGGAGCGGCTGTCCGCCGAGCAGCGCTACGAGGAGGCGTCCGTCGACCGCGACCGGCTCGCCTCGTTCGTCCGCGCCGCCGCGCGCATGCAGCGGCTCGGCGCCATCACCCGCATCCCGCAGCTCGTCGCCGCCAGCCCCGCCTTCGACGGCGGCTGGGACATCCACGTCATCCGGTACGGACGGCTCGCGGCCGCCGGCGTGATGCCCAGGGGGGCGCACCCCAAGCCGTTCGTCGCCTCGCTCACCGCCGTGGCCGAGGCCGTCATCCCCGGCCCGGGGCCCGTCCACGCGGCCAGCGCCGAGGAGACCGAGTGCATCCTGCGCTGGCTGGAGTCCCCCGGGGTGCGGTTAGTGGAGATCGACGGCGAGTGGTGCCTGCCCGCGCACGGGGCGGCCCGTCACAAAGCCCGCATCGACCTCGCCTACCGCACCCAGGACATGCGCCGATAGAGTTGGCTCATGGTCACGGCTATCGTCCACATCAACGCAGAGGTAGACCGGATCCCGGAGGTCGCCCAGGAGATCGCCGAGATCGAGGGCGTGAGCGAGGTCTACTCCATCACCGGCGAGTACGACCTGCTGGCCATGGTGCGGGTGGCGGCGTACGAGCAGGTCGCCGAGGTCATCCCGGGCCGGCTCAACAAGGTGCCCGGCGTGCTGCACACCGAGACCCACATCGCCTTCCGCACCTACTCCAGGCACGACCTCGACGCCGCCTTCTCCATCGGCTTCCCCGAGTCCGACTGAGCCGACCCGGAAACCGGAGCACCCCGCCCCGCCCGGCGAGCGTCCCCTTCCCTCTTGTGGGAGCCCAGCGGACACGGAGGGGGACGTCGCCATCCGCCCAGCGGCATCCCCCGACGCGCCCTGTGAGACCGGCCGACCGTCCGGAGCCGACGTCCCCACCCGCCCTGGCAGACCAGCCGACCGTCCCGAGCTGACCGTCCCCAGGCGCCTCACCGTCCGACTGAGCCATCCGCCCGGAGCCGCCGCACAGCGGGCACCCCACCCGCCGACACGGAAGGCGAGCCCGCCACCGGGCGGATCGCCCAGAGATCCCCGCGCGCACACCCGCCGGGCAATGAACCGGCCGCCCGGCGGACGTGCCGTACCCCTGCACGGCATACGAGCGCGACCGGAGCCGACGCAGGGACGTCTTCGGGCATCCGGTCGGCCCGGCTAGAACCGACCGCCGCAAGCCGCATCCCCCGCCCCTACCTGGTACGCCCCCGAGCCGACCGTCCAGAGCCGACCGAGCAGCGACATGCCCGCCGCAACCAACCCGGTCTCCAACCCGCCAGTCGAAGCCGAGAGCACAGAACCTCCCCCGCCCTCCCCCGGACCGGAGGCGGGCCCACCGCCCCGGACGCCGCCGCACAGCGGCCTCCCCAGCCTCTCCCCGGCACGGGAGGCGAGCCCGCACTCCGAGACGTCGCCTCCCCCGCCCCTCCCTCACACGGGAAGCGAGGCCGCACTCCGAGACGCCGCCGCACAGCACCATCCCCGGCCTCTCCCCCCACGTGAGGCGAGCCCACCTCCCGAGAGTTGGCGCACAGCGGCGTCATCCCCGCCCCTCCCCACGGAAGTCGGAACGCTCCCCAGGAGGTGGGTGTGCGGGGGCGGCCGTCCTAGCGGTGGTAGGTGCTGATCTCCAGGAGGTTGTGGTCCGGGTCGCGGAAGTAGACGCTGAGGATCGGGCCTGTCGCGCCGGTGCGTTCGACCGGGCCCTCCTCGACGGGGACCGCGTGCCGGGCGAGTTCCTCCATCACCTGGTCCAGCGGGTCGGCGGTGATGAGGCAGAGGTCGGCGCTGCCCGGTGTCGGACGGTGCGCCTTCGGCTCGAACTCGTGGCCGGCGCGATGCAGGTTGATCTTGGTGGTGCCGAAGCGCAGGGCGGTGCGTCCCTCGCCGAACGTGACCGCCTCCATGCCGAGCACCCGGCTGTAGAAGTCCGTGGTCACCTCGATGTCGGCGACGGTCAGCACCAGGTGGTCGAGCCGTTCGATGTGCATGCGGATCACCTTAGCGAGGCCGCCTGACGGGTGACGGCGGCGCTGCCGGCCGGCGTGCTGGTCGGTCCCGCGGGCCTGGCGCCGCTGCGCCGCCGGTACGCCGCCTGGCAGGCGCGTCTCGTCCAGGACGGGCTGGACCGGAGGCCGCGACGGCGATCAGGCCGGCCGTCGACGGCTGGTGGGCCGCCAGGCTGCTCGGCCTGGGCGAGCCGGAGGCGGGCCTGCGCGAGCAAACCCGCCGCTACCTGATGGAGGCCAGCGATGGCGCCGCGCGTCACCATGGCCCTGGTGCTGGTCACGGACCTCGGGTTCGTGGCCTGGAGCCATCACCGGGCCGGGCCTGATCCCGGCGGTGTGGGCGTTCGCCGACTGCACCGACCCGCTGACGGTCGCCTGCAACCGGTCGTTCCTGTGGTTCGACCTGCCGGCGAGCCTCACGGGTCTGGCCTCGCTCCTCCTGCGGCGCGGCCCGGCGCTGGTGCTGGCGGCCGCGTCGGGGCTGAGGACGAGCGCCTTGCGCACCCTTCGGGGCGACTTCTCGCCGGCCTGGTGAGGGCCGAACCTGTTTCTCCTGCTCTTCCCGCTCTCCGCCGCCCGTCCGCCTGACCGCCCCCATGCCGCGGGCCGCCGTCTGCGCGGCGCGGGCGAACCCGAGGAGCCCGGGAAGCCGAAGGGCCCGGACGACGGTGTCGTCCGGGCCCCGGTGGCGGCATTACCTCAGTGGGTCAGGGAGCGGTCGTCGCCTCCGGCGCCGATCGCGGCCTTCTCCTCCTCGTGAGCGTGCTCTTCCTCGAGCGGGATCTTCTCCCCGCCGTACGCCTTCGACATGCGGGCGCGCAGCTTGCCCAGCGGACCGCGCATGCCCTTCGGCGGGATGCCCGACTTGTCCTCCAGGACGGGGAGCATCCGGACGGGCTCCTTGCCCCGCAGGTGCGCCTCGAGGTCCTCGGCCGGCGGCGTGTGCACCTCGATGAACTCGCCGTGCGGCAGGCGCTTGATCACGCCGGACTCCACGCCGTGACCGATGATCGCGGCGTCGGAACGCTGCAGGCCCAGGCACATCCGGTACGTGATGATGTAGGCGATGACCGGAGCCACGATGATCATCACTCGGCCCGCGTACGTCGTGACGTTCAGGCTGACGTTGAAGACCTTCGAGATCTCGTCGTTGGCGCCCATCAGCCACAGCACGCCGTAGAACGTGATCGCCGAGACGCCGATCGCGGTGCGGTGCGGGTTGTTGCGCGGACGGTCGGCGATGTGGTGCTCGCGGTGGTCGCCGGTGATCCAGCGCTCCAGGAACGGGTAGAGCGCGAGGCCGGTCATGATGATGCCGAGCGGCACCAGCGCCGGGATGATCACGCTCAGCGGCAGCGTGCCCGCGTGGGCCGTGCCGAAGAGGTTGATCTCCCACGGCGGCATGATGCGCAGCGAGCCTTCGAGGAAGCCCATGTAGAAGTCGGGCTGCGAACCCGCCGACACGTCGGCAGGCGTGTACGGCCCGAACAGCCAGATCGGGTTGATCTGGGCGAACGTCGCCAGGCCGCTGATCACGCCGAGCGTGAACAGGAAGTACGCGCCGGCCTTGGCCATGAACGCCGGGTAGAACGGCGCGCCGACCACGTTGTGGTTGGTGCGGCCCTTGCCCGGCATCTGGGTGTGCTTCTGCACCCACATGAGCACCATGTGGGCCGACACCAGCGCCAGCAGGATGCCCGGGATGAGCAGGATGTGCAGGGAGTAGAACCGGGAGACGACATCCTCACCCGGATACTCGCCGCCGAACAGGAAGAACGTGACGTACGTGCCCACCAGCGGCAGCGAGATGGCCACACCCTCGGTGATCCGCAGACCGGCGCCGGAGAGCAGGTCGTCGGGGAGGGAGTAGCCGGTCAGGCCCTCGGCCAGCGCCAGCGAGAGCAGCAGGATGCCGATGATCCAGTTGAGCTCGCGCGGCTTGCGGTAGGCGCCGGTGAAGAACACCCGCAGCGCGTGCACCATCATGCCGGCGATGAACAGCAGGGCCGCCCAGTGGTGCATCTGCCTGATCAGCAGTCCACCGCGGACGTCGAAGCTGATCTCCAGCGACGACGCGTAGGCCTGCGACATCATCACGCCCTTGAGCGGCGCGTACGAGCCGTCGTAGGCGATCTCCGCCATGCTCGGCTTGAACCACAGCGTCAGGAACGTGCCCGTCAGCAGCAGGATGACGAACGAGTACAGGGCGATCTCGCCCAGCAGGAACGACCAGTGGTCGGGGAAGATCTTGCGCAGGTTGCGCTTCAGGGCGGAGGCGCCGCCGAGACGCTCGTCGAGGAAGTTCGACGGCCCGGCGATGCCCTTCGGTACGGCTGTCAGGTCGCTCATGCCTGGCCTCCCTTCATCCGCGCCTCAGCCTCGGCGTCGCCCCGCTCCCAGTAGCTGGGACCGACGGGGACGTGGAAGTCGCCCTGGGCGATGAGGTAGCCCTGCTCGTCGACGCTGATCGGCAGCTGCGGCAGCGGCCTGGCGGCCGGGCCGAAGATGACCTTCGCGCCGTCGGCCGCGTCGAACGTCGACTGGTGGCACGGACAGAGGATGTGGTGGGTGGTCTGCTCGTACAGGGCCGCGGGGCAGCCGACGTGCGTGCAGATCTTGGAGTAGGCCACGATCCCGTCGATCGTCCAGTTCTTGTTGACGCCGTCCTTCAGCTCTTCGGGACGGAACTTGATCAGGATCAGGGTGGCCTTGGCGAGGGCGTTCAGGTCGTGCTCGTAGCCCTCGGGGACGACGGACAGGATGCCGCCCGGCGAGTTGAAGTCGGCCGCGCGGATCGGCTGGCCGGTGCCCTCGACGACCAGGCGCAGCGGCTTGCCGTCCTTGGTCTTCTCGCCCCAGACGGTGTGCCGCAGCAGCTTGTTGAACTTCGCGCCCGGCATCTTGCTGTTGTCGAGGTCGCGCAGCAGCACCAGCGGGACGAGGCCCAGCGGGGCCGCGGCCAGCAGCAGCGTGCGGCGCAGCAGCTTGCGCTTGACGAAGCCGCTCTCGCCCGCGCCCTGCAGGAACGTCTCCGAGACGTACCGGCGGTCGTCGTCGTCGGAGACCATCGGGTGGCGCTCCTGGACGAGGGCGTACTTCGGCATGATCATCCGGACCCAGACGACGATGCCGATGGCCATCGCCAGGATGGCCACCGTCAGGGTGCCGCCGAGGGCCAGGTTCGACGTGCCGGTCGCCTCGGGGCTGCCGACCTGGAACACCACGTAGGAGATGATGAACGCGACCGCCGCGAGGAACGTGATCGTGAAGCAGAGCGCCACGATCTTCTCGGCCTTGCGCGCCTTCTTCTCGTCCTGCAGCGTCACGCCGGGGACGTCGCCGCCCGCGGCGGCCGCGGCCTGCTCCGCGGTGCCGAGCATCGAGGTGCCCGGCGCGGGGGTGCCGATGACGCGCTTGGGTACGCGTTCGTCCGGCTGCTCGATCTCGTGCTCGTTGTCAGTCATGACTTCTGTCGCTTCTTCGCGGTGATCCAGATGGCGGCAAGGGCGAGAGCGCTGAGGCCTGCGATCCACGCTACAAGACCCTCGGTGACGGGGCCGATGCGGCCCAGCCCGAAGCCACCCGGGTCCTTCTGCTCACGGACCTGGGTGATGTAGGCGATCATGCTCTGCTTCTCTTCCGGCGTGATCGTCGTGTCGTTGAAGACCGGCATCGCCTGCGGGCCGGTGATCATCGCCTCGTAGATCTGCGTGGGAGAGGCCTGGTTCAGGTCGGGCGCGTACTTGCCTCGCGTCAGCGCGCCGCCGGCGCCTGCCCAGTTGTGGCACTGGATGCAGTTGGCCCGGAACAGCTCGCCGCCCTTGCCGGCGTCGCCGCCCGCGGGGTCGACCTGCTCCTTGCCGGGAACCTGCGGGCCGCCGCCGAGCGACTGCACGTAGGCGCCGATCTGGCTGATGGCCTGGGGCGTGACCCACTTGGCCAGCGGCTTGCGCGGGGCCTGCGCGCCGGGGTCGGCGGCGGGCATGCGGCCGGTGCTCATCTGGAAGTCGACCGCGGCGGCGCCGACGCCGACGAGGGTGGGGCCGGTGGCCGTGCCCTCGGCGTTCATGCCGTGGCAGCTGGAGCAGTGCTGCACGAACAGGCTCTTGCCCTCGGCCACGTCGTCGACCTTGCCCGCCGCCAGCGCCGCGTCGGCGGGCTTACCCGCCTGGACGAAGGCGGCATAGACCATCCCGACCAGCGCCAAGGCGAAAATCAGGACGGCGTATCTCGCGAGGGGATGCCGCCGCCAAGCGGTGATCCTAGTCACAGAGATCCCGTTCCTTAACGAATGATGTAGATGGTCGCGAAAAGACCAATCCAGACGACGTCGACGAAGTGCCAGTAGTAAGACACGACGATCGCGCTGGTGGCCTGCTCATGCGTGAAGCGCTTCGCGGCGTACGTACGTCCCAACATGAACAGGAACGCGATCAGGCCACCGGTCACGTGCAGGCCGTGGAAGCCCGTCGTCAGGTAGAACACCGAGGTGTAGGCGTTGGCGGACAGGGTCGCGCCCTCCGACGCCAGCTCGCCGTACTCGTACAGCTGCCCGGCCACGAAGACCGCGCCCATGAGGAAGCTGACGATGTACCAGAAGCGGAGCTTGCCGACCTGCCCCTTCTCCGCGGCCCACACGCCCAGCTGGCACGTCACACTCGACAGAACCAGGATGATCGTGTTGACCGTCGCGAACGGGATGTTCAGGTGAGCGCCCTCCGCGGCCTCTACGCCCACGGGGTGGAGCGCGGGACCCCAGTCGAGGCCCTTGCCGACGCTCACTGACCGGATGGTGAAGTACATCGCGAACAGCGCCGCGAAGAACATGAGCTCAGAGGACAGCCAGACGATCGTCCCGACGCTGACCAGGTTGGGTCTGCGGTACGACTGTGCTGTCGTCGTCGAAGTTATTGCGGATGCTGTCGCCACGGGCAGCATTATTGCGGCTCCGGTGGTCGGTCCGGCGCACGACCCCCCGTTAGGGGGCCGAAACAGGCCAACAACCTGGGATAATTGGTGCAAAACGCCTGCAAGAGACGGCGGCCTGGGATTGCACGCCGGGGCACCGGTACGATCCCAGGTGACCATACCGCTACGACGGATAGTGAGCGCGACCGTGAGCACCGACGACACGATGAGGGTCCTCGTCTACAGCGACGACGCCGCCACCAGGGCTGAGGTGCGCGCGGCCATCGGCCGGCGCCCGGCCGCGGACCTCCCCCTCGTTGAGATCGTGGAGTGCGCCACCGAGCCCAAGGTGCACCAGTGGCTGAGCTCCGGCGAGATCGACGTGGCCGTCCTCGACGGCGAGACCCAGCCGGCCGGCGGCATGGGCGTCTCCCGCCAGGCCAAGGACGAGGTCTACGACTGCCCGCCCATCTGCCTCATCATCGCCAGGCGCGACGACAGGTGGCTCGCCGACTGGTCCAAGGCCGACGCGGTGGTGCCGCAGCCGATCGAGCCGATGGTCCTGGCCGACACCGTGGCCGACCTCATGCGCCGCCGCTCCTCCACCCGCCTCAACGCCAAGTAGGTGCCCATGGACTCCCGGACGACCTGGCCCGCGCTCTTCTCCGCCCTCCTGTCCGGTGAGCACCTCAGCTCGGACGAGACGGCGTGGGCGATGCGCGAGATCATGTCGGGCTCGGCCACGCCGGCCCAGATCGCGGGCTTCGCGATCGCGCTGCGCGCCAAGGGCGAGACGGTCCCCGAGGTGGTGGGCCTGGCCCGCACCATGCTGGAGCTGGCCACGCCGCTCACGGTCGAGGGCCCCGTGGTCGACATCGTGGGCACCGGCGGCGACCGCGCCCACACCGTGAACGTCTCGACGATGGCCGCCGTCGTGGCCGCCGCCGCGGGCGCCCGCGTGGTCAAGCACGGCAACCGGGCCGCCTCGTCGTCCTGCGGCGCGGCCGACGTCCTGGAGCACCTCGGCATCAGGCTCGACCTCACCCCCGAGCAGACGGCGCGGGTGGCGCGCGAGGCCGGCATCGCCTTCTGCTTCGCCCCCGTCTACCACCCCGCGCTGCGCTTCGCCGGCCCGCCGCGCAAGGAGATCGGCGTCCCCACCGTCTTCAACTTCCTCGGCCCGCTGACCAACCCCGCCCGCCCCGCCGCGCAGGCCATCGGCGTCTTCGACCCGGGCATGCTGCCCGTCCTGGCCGGCGTGTTCGCCGAGCGCGGCGTGCGCGCCCTGGTCTTCCGCGGCGACGACGGCCTCGACGAGCTGACGATCGCGGCCACCTCCACGGTGTGGGTCGTCCAGGACGGCGCCGCCACCCAGACCACGTTCGACCCGGCCGTGCTCGGCATCCCGCGCGCCGACGTCGGCGCCCTGCGCGGCGGCGACGTCGCCTTCAACGCGCAGGCCGTACGCGACCTGGTGGGCGGCAGGACGGGCCCGGTGCGCGACGCGGTGCTGCTGAACGCCGCGGCGGCGCTGGTGGCGCTCGACGGCCCCGGCGACGACCTCGACGCCGCGATGACCGAGGGCTACGCCCGCGCCGTCCAGGCGGTCGACTCCGGCCGCGCCGCCGCCACCCTCGACCGCTGGATCGAGGTCAGCGGCGCGGTCTGACCCGCCGCGCCGCCCCGAGGCCGACGCCGGGGCACCCCTGAGCCGCGCCGTTGAGCCGCGCCGCCCGGGGCCCACGGCGCCGGGCCCCTGAGCCGCGACGCCCGCACGACGCGACGCCTCCGATCCGCGCCGCCTGGAGGCGTACGACGGGAAGCCCCTGAGCCGCGTACGCGGCTGGAAGCCACCACGAGCCGCCCGCGAGGTGCCCCGGCCACCCGGAGGCCCCACGGGGCGGCTCGGACGCTCTGAGGGCCGCCAGAGGCCGCCGGCGCGGTAGAAGCGCGGCGTGGAGGCTCAGAACGTGATGGTGGGGCCGTCCTTCAGCACGCTCCACTTGAGCCAGTCGTGCCAGTCCTCCTGCCAGTGCCCCCAGCCGTTCGTGGGCTCCAGCTTGCGCGGCGACCCCGTGATGATGATCGGGTCGCCGATCAGGGTGTTCTTGAGGAACCACTCGGCGTTCTCGGGGCTGATGTTCACGCAGCCGTGGCTGACGTTCGCGCTGCCCTGCGACCCGACCGACCAGGGCGCGCTGTGGACGTACTCGCCGCTGTTGGAGATGCGGACCGTGTTGTACACGGTGAGCTGGTAGTAGCCGGCCTGTCCTGGGCCGATGCCGGGCGACGTCATGATGGTCACCGGCTCCCTGGACATCGCCAGGTGGATGCCCGAGGTCGTGTAGTACTTCCACTCGCCGCCCTGACCGGCGCTCATCGGCATCGTCCGGATCTTCTTGCCGTCGCGCCGGACCGTCAGCACGTGCTCGTCGGTGGTGCCGCGGGTGATCTGCGCTCGGCCGATCTTGAACTCCAGCCGGATGTCGCGCTTGCCGTACAGGCCGGGGCCGCCGCGCACGCCGGCGAGCTTCGCCTCCAGCTGGACCTTCGTGTGCGCCGGCCACCACTCCTGCGGCCGGAAGTCGACGTGGCGGTCGTCGAACCAGTGCCAGGCCCCCTCGACCGGCTTGGAGGTGCGGACGATGAGGTTGCGCTCGACGGCGACCCTGTCGGCGACGGGCTTGTCGAACGCGAGCATGATCGGCATGCCGATGCCGACGGTGAGCCCCGTGTCGTCCTTGTTCGGCGTCACCCGCTCGACGTCGAACATCTGGGTGGCCTTCACCGTGCTGAACGTGCTCGTCGTCTCGGTCTGCCTGCCCGACACGTCCGCCGACGTCGCGGTCACCGTGTACGTGACCCCGGGCCTGGCGGTGGCGGTGCTGCGCCAGCGCGTGCCGTCGCCGCTCACGGTGCCCGGCAGGACCCCCGCCTTGCCGCCGTCGACGCGGACGCTCCTCAGCGTGCCGCCGGGGGGAGCCGACACGACGACCGCCTGGTCGGTCGGCACGTTCCCGCTCTTGTCCTGCGGGGTGACGACCACGGACGCCTCGGGCGCGACCGCGCCGCCCGCCGGGCGTTCGCCCGGATCACCGGGGCCGCCGGCGGCCACGCTCGCCGAGCACGCCGTCAGCAACGTCAAGGCCAGCAGACCTGCCGATCCATACGCTACGCGCTCCACGAGTGACTCCCTCGTCCAAGATCGAACCGCTTCACCTCCTTTATTCCTCGGTGATCCATTGGCCACATCCGTACACCAGTAAAGAACATGAAAAAGCGGGCGCACTCCCCCAGGAGGAGTGCGCCCGCCCGAATCGGTTCGCTCAGTGCGAGAAGTTGCCCCGGTAGTACTGGAACACGAAGCCGATCATCGCCATGATCACGAGGAACACGCCGATGAGGAACATCCAGAAGCCGATCACGAACCCGGCGAAGGCGAACGCCGCCGCCAGGCACAGGAACAGCGGCCACCAGCTGCTCGGGCTGAAGAAGCCGATCTCGCCCGCGCCGTCGCTGATGTCGGCCTGCTTGTTGTCCTCCGGCTGGGCGCCGATGCGGCGCGCCGTGAACATCAGGTAGTAGCCGACCATGAACGCGAAGCCGACCGAGATGGCCATGGCGGTGGTGCCGACCGGCTCACCGTGACCCGTCGCGCTCTTGGTCCAGAACCAGTAGGCGATGTCGACACCGGCGAAGAACAGGCCGCACAGCAGGAACAGCCAACCCTGGACCTTCATCAGGCCTCAACCTCCTGGGCGGACTTGGCGGACACGCGCGGGAAGCGCATGTCGAACGCGGGACGCTCGGACCGGATGGGCGGCAGCGACGTGAAGTTGTGCCGCGGCGGCGGGCACGAGGTGGCCCACTCCAGCGAGCCGCAGTAGCCCCACGGGTCGTTGACGGTGACCTTGGGCGCGCTGCGCCACGTCTTCCAGACGTTGTAGAAGAACGGCAACGTCGAGGCGCCGAGGATGAACGCGCCGACCGAGGAGATGAGGTTCAGGTCGGTGAACCCGTCGGCCGGGCTGTAGTCGGCGTAGCGGCGCGGGAAGCCGAGCATGCCGAGCCAGTGCTGGACGAGGAACGTCGTGTGGAAGCCGATGAACAGCAGCCAGAACTGGATCTTGCCCAGCTTGTCGTCGAGCATCTTGCCGGTGAACTTGGGCCACCAGAAGTAGAAGCCCGCGAACATGGCGAACACGACGGTGCCGAAGACCACGTAGTGGAAGTGGGCCACCACGAAGTAGGAGTCGGTGAGCTGGAAGTCGAGCGGCGGCGAGGCCAGGATGACGCCCGTCAGACCACCGAGGAGGAAGGTGATCAGGAAGCCGACCGAGAACAGCATCGGCGACTCGAACGTCAGGTGGCCGCGCCACATCGTGCCGATCCAGTTGAAGAACTTCACACCGGTCGGGACGGCGATGAGGAACGTCATGAACGAGAAGAACGGCAGCAGCACCTGGCCGGTCGGGAACATGTGGTGCGCCCAGACCGTGATGGACAGACCCGCGATGGAGATCGTCGCGCCGACGAGGCTGATGTAACCGAAGATCGGCTTACGGCTGAACACCGGCAGGATCTCGGTCACGATGCCGAAGAACGGCAGCGCGATGATGTACACCTCGGGGTGGCCGAAGAACCAGAACAGGTGCTGCCACAGCAGCGCGCCGCCGTTGGCCGGGTCGAAGATGTGGGTGCCGAGCTTGCGGTCGGCCTCCAGGGCGAGCATCGCGGCGGCCAGCACCGGGAACGCCATCAGCACGAGCATGCTGGTGAGCAGGATGTTCCAGGTGAAGATCGGCATGCGGAACATGGTCATGCCAGGGGCGCGCATGCAGATGATCGTCGTGATGAAGTTCACGGAGCCGAGGATCGTGCCGAGGCCGGACAGCGCCAGGCCCATGATCCACAGGTCGCCGCCCATGCCGGGCGAGGAGACCGCGCCCGACAGCGGCGTGTAGGCGAACCAGCCGAAGGCGGCCGCGCCGCCCGGCGTGAGGAAGCCGGACACCGCGATGATGCTGCCGAACAGGTAGAGCCAGTAGCTCACCATGTTGAGGCGGGGGAACGCCACGTCGGGGGCGCCGATCTGCAGCGGCATCAGCTCGTTGGCGAAGCCGGCGAACAGCGGCGTCGCGAACATGAGCAGCATGATCGTGCCGTGCATGGTGAACAGCTGGTTGAACTGCTCGTTGCTGGTGTACTGCAGACCCGGCTGCGCGAGCTCGGCCCGCATCACCAGCGCCATCACGCCGCCGATGAGGAAGAAGGCGAACGACGTGATCAGGTAGAGGTGTCCGATGATCTTGTGATCGGTGGAGGACAGCCACTTGGCGATGGCCCGGCCCTTGGTCATGGGCCTGACGGTCGTCGTCCTGAGTGGTTCGTGGATGGCGGTCACTGGGCGCTCCCAGCCTGGGTCTGGACGTACTGGTCGAACTCAGCCTGCGGAACGAGCTTCACCGAGAAGAGCATGCGGCTGTGGTCGACGCCGCAGAGCTCGGCGCACCGGCCGGCGTACACACCGGGCTTGTCGAGGGTGTTGATCTCGAACTTGCGGCCGGGGTTGCCTTCGGGAATGCCGGGGATGACGTCCCGCTTGAAGAGGAACTCGGGCACCCAGAACGAGTGGATGACGTCGTCGGTGGAGAGGTCGAACTCGACCTTGGACTTCACCGGGAGGACGAGCTGGGGGCCCTGCCTGTAGTCGGAGACGGGCATGCCCGCCACCGGCTTGAGGGTCTTGCCGTTGACCGTGGTGGTGAAGCGCCAGCTCCACTGGTAGGCCTCGACCTTCACCTTCACCGTCGCGTCGCCCTTGACCTGGGTCAGGGTGTTGCTGTCGCGGGCGGTGAAGAAGAAGAACACCGAGACCATGACCAGCGGGATCAGGGTGTAGAGCATCTCGATCGGCAGGTTGTAGCGGACCTGCGGCGGAAGCTCGGCCTTCGCCCTGCGCTTGCGGTGGAAGAGGGACGCCCACACGATCAGGACGATGACGACGGCACCCGTGGCGAGTGCGGCGATCCAGGCCCCGTTCCACAACGTGGTGACCAGGCCACCCTGCTCGGTGATGTGGTCGGGAAGAAGGCCTCGAGACCAGTCTGCCTCGGGAACGTCATTAGCACACGCCGTAGCAGTGGCCAGCAGCAACGCCAAAGCGGCGGCGCGCGGCACCCTGCGCCGGGCCAACGAACGCCGCGTCGTACGGCGAGTCGGACTCACGGATCGCCTACCCCACAGATGAAGCCCAAGAGTCTCTCCCCTGGGCGCTCGTATTTCCAAATGCACAGCTGATTGCAGACACATTAGCGTGCAGGTGCCTCGCCCCACCGCGCGACCCCTCGGTGGGGCCGCAAGTGGGACGATAAGTGTCGTGGCGTACTTCGACGCGGCCTCAACCGAGCCGCTCCACCCCCAGGCTCGCGACGCGCTCCTGACGGCGATCGACGCCGGCTGGGCCGACCCCGCACGATTGTACGGCCAGGCCCGCCGCGCGCATCTGCTCCTGGAGCAGGCGCGCGCCGAGGTGGCCGAGGCGCTCGGCGCGCGCTCCGACGAGGTGTCGTTCACTCCGTCGGGCACGCAGGCCGTGCATCTCGGCGTCCTCGGCACCCTACACGGCAGGCGCAGGGCCGGGCGCCACCTGGTGGTGGGCGCGGTCGAGCACTCCAGCGTGCTGCACGCCGCCGAGCTGCACGAACGCGAGGGCGGCACGGTCGAGACCGTGGGGGTGAACCTGCAGGGGCGGGTCGACGCCGCGGCGTTCGCCGAGGCGGTCGCCCGCCCTGGCGCCGCGCTGGCCTGCCTGCAGAGCGCCAACCACGAGGTCGGCACGCTCCAGCCGGTCGCCGAGGCGGCGGCCGCCTGCCGCGAGCACGGGGTCCCGCTGCTGGTCGACGCCGCGCAGACGGCCGGCAGGATGCCGGTGCCCGAGGGGTGGTCGGTGCTGACGGCGAGCGCGCACAAGTGGGGCGGCCCGGCGGGCGTCGGCGTGCTGGCGGTGCGCAAGGGCACGAGGTTCCGCTCGTTCCTGCCGGAGGACGAGCGGGAGCGGCGCCGGGTGCCCGGCTTCGAGAACGTCCCGGCGATCTTCGCGGCGGCGGCCGCGCTGCGCGCGTCGCTCGCCGAGGCGGCCGAGGAGCAGGCGCGGCTCAGCGCGCTGGTGGACCGCGTGCGGCGGCGGGTGCCCGAGCTCGTGCCCGACGTGGAGGTGATCGGCGACCCGCGCGAGCGCGCGCCGCACATCGTCACCTTCTCCTGCCTGTACGTCGACGGGGAGGCGTTGCTGACCGAGCTGGACAAGGCGGGTTTCGCGGTATCGTCAGGAAGCTCGTGCACCGCCAGTACGCTTCGTCCATCGCACGTTCTGGAGGCGATGGGCGTCCTGACGCACGGCAACATCCGCGTGTCGCTGCCCAGGGGCGCGGCCGAGGCCGACGTCGACAGGTTCCTCGCCGTGCTGCCCGGGCTGGTCCACCGCATCCGTCAAGACGCAGGAGTGGCATGACCGAGGTTTCCGAGCCGGCCCTCACGATCGACGCGCTCGGCAAGAAGTGCCCGATCCCGATCATCATGCTGGCCGAGCAGATCAACCACGTCCCGCTCGACGGCGTGGTCGCCGTGCTGGCCGACGACCCGGCCGCCTACAACGACGTGCCGGCCTGGTGCCGGCTGAAGTCGCACAAGCACGTCGGCTCGTACGAGCTGCCCGGGGGCGGCTGGTCGATCCACGTGCGGCGCAACTACTGAGGGGCGCCCGCCGGGGTAGGTGGCGGCGGAGAGTCACCGACTTCCGGGGGTTGACCATGGAGAAGGCGCAGTCGCACGAGACCGCCCGCAGCGTCATGAGCGCGGGCGCCGAGTGCATCGGAGCGCACGAGACGCTCGACAGGGCGGCGCAGCTGATGCGCTCGCACGACGTGGGGGCGCTGCCCGTGTGCGGGCCCGACGACCGGGTAACCGGCATCATCACCGACCGCGACATCATCGTGAAGTGCGTGGCGGCCGGCCACGACCCGTCCAGGGTGACGGCGGGCGACCTCGCCACGGGCGTGGTGTGGATCGACGCGGACGCCTCCGTGGAGGAGGCGCTGTCGCGGATGGAGCAGCACCAGATCAAGCGGCTGCCGGTGATGGACGGGCACCGCCTCGTCGGCATGATCAGCGAGTCGGACCTGGCCCGCCACCTGCCCGACGACCAGCTCGCGGAGTTCGTCCACCGGGTCTACGCCAGGCCGTGACGCGACGCGGCGCCCGGTCCTGGTGGGCCGGGCGCCGCCGCGGTTCAGTGCGCGACGAGGGTCACGGGTGGTGGCAGCGGACGTGCGTGGCGACTTCTTCGGCCGCCTCCGGGCCGTAGGCGGTGCTGAAGCGCTCCAGGAACACCTTCTGCCCCAGCTCGTACTCCTGGCCGCCGACGCGCTCCAGCACGTGCGTGGCGGTGAGGTTGCCGATCTGGCCGCAGCGCTCCAGCGGCAGGCCCCAGGCGACGCCGGCGAGGAAGCCGGCGCGGAAGGCGTCGCCGACGCCGGTCGGGTCGGCCTTGCCCCGCTCGGGCGCGGGGGCGACGTGGATCGACGGCTCGCCCTTGCGGTCGATGACGGCGCCCTTGGGGCCGAGCGTGGTGACGCGGACGGCGACCCGGTCGAGGATCTCGGCGTCGGACCAGCCGGTCTTCTGCTCGATGAGCCCCTTCTCGTAGTCGTTGGAGAAGAGGTAGGCGGCGCCGTCGACGAGCTGGCGGATGTCCTCGTCGGCCATGCGGGCGAGCTGCTGGGAGATGTCGGCGGCGAAGGCGATGCCCCGCTGGCGGCACTCGTCGGTGTGGCGGAGCATGGCGTCGGGGTCGTTGGGGCTGATCAGCACCAGGTCGAGGCCGCCGACGCGGTCGGCGACGGGCTGGAGCTCGATCATGCGCGCCTCGGCCATCGCGCCGGTGTAGAAGGACGCGATCTGGTTGTGGTGCTGGTCGGTGGTGCACAGGAAGCGCGCCGTGTGCTGGGTCTCGGAGACGTGGACCGACTCGCAGTCGACGCCGTGGCGCTCCAGCCAGGAGCGGTAGTCGGCGAAGTCGTTGCCGACCGCGCCGACGAGGAGCGGCGTCAGCCCCAGGCATCCCATGCCGAAGGCGATGTTGGCCGCGCAGCCGCCGCGACGGATCTGCAGATCGTCGACCAGGAACGAGAGCGACACGCGGTCGAGCTGCTCGGCGATCAGCTGCTCCCCGAAGCTTCCCGGGAAGGTCATCAGGTGGTCTGTCGCGATGGAGCCGGTTACGGCGATGCGCACGGGATTCTTCTTCCTCGTTGTCAGCAGGCCAAATGAGCCCCACGAGAATACGCGAAGGTCCCGCCCGCACCAAGGCAGGCGGGACCCGCGCGTCGCCGTCCGGCCGGTCGGCTAGTTGAACGAGTCGCCGCAGGCGCAGGAGCCGGTGGCGTTGGGGTTGTCGATGGTGAAGCCCTGCTTCTCGATCGTGTCGACGAAGTCGATGGTGGCGCCCATCAGGTAGGGAGCGCTCATGCGGTCGGTGACCACGCTCACACCGCCGAACTCCGACACCACGTCGCCGTCCATGGAGCGGTCGTCGAAGAAGAGCTGGTAACGCAGGCCCGAGCAGCCGCCCGGCTGCACGGCCACGCGCAGCTGCAGACTCTCCTCGCCCTGCTGCTCCAGCAGGCTCTTGACCTTGGCGGCGGCCGCGTCAGTCAGGATCAGGCCCTGCGCCGTGGTCTCGCTGCTCTCAACCGTCATCTGCTGACTCCCTAACCGGCTGTCTGGTTCTGACGTCTTCCAACGACGCTACCAACACCTGCCGTGTGCCACACATTCCCGGGGCCGCGTACCCCCGGAATAAATCGCCTCGTCCCGTGTGTCATCATTAAGCGTCAATTCGACGATAAGGGGGTGTGGCCATGGCCGCACACACGGGCCTGCCGCTGTTCGTCCTCGGCGAGGGCGCGGATCCGCACAGTGAGAAGGGTGTCGAGTGCCCGGGCGAGCTGCCGCCCGCGAGCGACCCCGCGCTCGTGGAGCGGGCGCGCAAGGCCAAGGAGGCGCTGGGCGACCGGCTGTTCGTGCTCGGTCACCACTACCAGCGCGACGAGGTCATCCAGTTCGCCGACGTGACGGGCGACTCGTTCAAGCTGGCCCAGCAGGCCGCGGCCAGGCCGCAGGCGGAGTACATCGTCTTCTGCGGCGTGCACTTCATGGCCGAGTCGGCCGACATCCTCACCGGCGACGGCCAGCAGGTGATCCTGCCCGACATGGCGGCCGGGTGCTCGATGGCCGACATGGCCACCTTCGACCAGGTCGAGGAGTGCTGGGAGGCCCTGGAGGACGCCGGGCTGGCAGGACGGACCGTCCCGGTCACGTACATGAACTCCAGCGCCGACATCAAGGCGTTCTGCGGCAGGAACGGCGGCGCGGTCTGCACCTCCTCCAACGCCAGGCGCGCCCTCGACTGGGCGTTCCAGCAGGGCGACAAGGTGCTGTTCCTGCCCGACCAGCACCTCGGCCGCAACACGGCCGTGCTGGAGATGGGCATGTCCCTGGACGACTGCGTCGTGTGGAACCCGCACCGTCCGAACGGCGGCCTCACCCCCGAGCAGCTCGAACGGGCGCGCATGATCCTGTGGAAGGGCCACTGCTCGGTGCACGGCCGCTTCACCGCCGAGTCGGTGGACGACGTGCGCGAGCGCATCCCCGGCGTGAACGTGCTCGTCCACCCGGAGTGCCGCCACGAGGTGGTGCTGAAGGCCGACCACGTCGGCTCCACCGAGCACATCATCAGGACGCTGCAGGCCGCCCCCGCCGGGTCGAGCTGGGCGATCGGCACCGAGCTGAACCTGGTCAAGCGGCTGGCCCAGATGTTCCCCGACAAGAACGTCTCGTTCCTCGACAGGACCGTCTGCTACTGCTCCACCATGAACAGGATCGACCTGCCCCACCTGGTGTGGGCGCTGGAGTCGCTGGTGCTCGGCGAGGTCGTCAACCAGATCACCGTCGACGCCGACACCGCCCACTGGGCCAGGGTCGCGCTCGACCGCATGCTGGCCCTGCCCTGACCCCTGCCCTGACCCCGCCCCGGCTCCTGGCGGGCGCGACCCGGGCGCCGGGCTGCCCGGGTCCCCGGGTCAGGCGAAGGCGTAGCCGACCCGGACGCCGACCGTCAGGCTCTGGCGTCCCGGGCTGACCGAGCCGCCCTCCGCCGCCATCGCGACCGCCGTCGCGAGCGGCTGCGGCCCGCCCCTGACCTCCTCGCCGACCGACACGACCCGGCCGAGGCCGCGCCCCGCCAGCTCGGCGTACTGCGCGGCCTTGGCCGCGGCGTCGCGGAACGCCCCGGCCCTCGCCTCGGCGAGGGCCGCCGCCGGGTCGGACACCTCGAAGGCCAGCCCGTTCAGCCTGGCCTCCTCCCCCACCCCGGCCACCGCGTCGATGACCCGGTCGGCCGCCGCGAGGTCGCGGATGACCACCTCGACGCCCTGCGCCGCCCGGTAGGCCCCCACCTTGGGGTAGGCGTCGTACTCGGGGCCGAGCGACAGGTCGGTGGTGCGTACGTCCTCGGCGGCGACGCCGGCGTCGCGCAGCGCCTGCGCCAGGCGGGCCGCGGCCGCCCTGACGGCCGTGAAGGACTCCGCCGCCGAGCCCCTGCGCACCTCGACGCCCGCGTGCAGCCGCAGGACGTCGGGCGCGGCCAGGGCCGTCCCCTCGCCGACGACCGTGATGTCCGCGCCCGTGCCCCCGCCGGCGCCCCGGCTCGTGTCCGCGTCCATGCCGATGCCCGTCCCCTCTCCCCGTCGCAGGCTCACCGTACGCCGCCCATTCTGGGCCCGGCGGCGCGGCCCGTCACGCCCCCTCGGCCGCCGCCGCGACGGACCCCGCGTGGTCGGCGAGGATCCTGCGGCGCGGCCCCGGCA
Organism: Nonomuraea pusilla; assembly: GCF_900109355.1. Classification (GTDB taxonomy): domain Bacteria; phylum Actinomycetota; class Actinomycetes; order Streptosporangiales; family Streptosporangiaceae; genus Nonomuraea; species Nonomuraea pusilla. The sequence goes on along the minus strand of NZ_FOBF01000004.1, from coordinate 153,445 downwards.
GCCGCACCAGGACGCCGCCCAGCTCGGAGGCGACGGCGCGGGCGCACCCGGCGCCCCGGCGCGGGCCGAGCACCGTGACGGGCACGCGCGGGAACGGCATCCCGGACCTGACCGCCAGCAGGTCCGACGCCATCCGCCCGCGCGACAGCCGCTCCCCCGCCGCCGCCGCGAGCACCCGGCCGCGCCGGTACACGCCGCACGGGTCGGGCAGGCCCGACAGCAGGCGGTTCACGGCGGGACCTGCCACGCGGGCCAGCGCGGCGGCGCCCCAGGCGCCTCCCAGCGCGGGCAGCCAGCGCACGACGGGGTCCGCCGGCGCCGCCCGGCCGCGCCGCTTCGGGCAGGGCGGGTCCACGAGGACGAGCCGCTCCACGCGCAGCGGGTGCAGCCTGGCGAACGCCTCGGCGTGCCAGCAGGCGTCCCTGTGGGCGACCACGGTGACGCGTTCCGGGTGGGCGGGGGCCAGGGCGGCCAGGCGGGCGGCCTCGGCGTACAGGGTGGGCGGCAGGGGCGAGGGCGGGCTGAGCCCGAGCCCGGGGCGGTCGAAGCGGACGACGCGCCGGGCCCCGGCGAGCGCCCCGGCCACCGGCTCCCAGTGGAACCAGGAGCGGCCCGTCCCCGGCGCGAGGATGACGGCGGGCCCGTCGCCCTGCGCGACGACGTGCGGCGTGCCACCCTCTCCCGGCATGGTGGGCGGCACGGGGGGCGGCACGGGGGGCGGCATGGTGGGCGACACAGTGGGCGGCACGGGGGCGGCGACGAGCAGCCGCATGGCCGCGTACACGAGCCAGGCGGCCACCAGGGCGAGCTGCACGCGGTGCGCGACGCCCGCGAGGTGGCCGAGGACGACGGCGGCCGCGGTGACGGCGACGGCCCCGGTGGTCATGCCCGACAGCAGCCACGACAGGCGGGCCCGCCAGCTGGCGCCCAGCAGCGCCATGGCGGCCGGGGCGCTGACCGCGGCGAGCGCGGCGGTCACCGTGTGCGCCCGGTGCGGCAGCGACAGCGCGTGCCGCCCGCAGGCGGGGTCGCTCAGCGCGGCGCAGTCGAGCGGGAAGACGCCCGTGGCGGCCGTGAGGAGCCCGAACGCGGCCAGGGCGAGCCAGCCGGGCCACTCGCGCCGCTGGACCGGCGTGAGCGCCACGCCCAGCAGGCAGGCCAGGCCCGCGCCCACGTCGCTGACGCGGAACAGGCGGGTCCACGGCTGGTCGAGCGCGGCCAGCTCGCCCACGTACCCCTCGGTGCGGTCGACGGCGGGCGTGGTGAACTGGCCGGTGACCCACGCGCTGTACAGCACGGCCGCCACGATGAACGCGCACGCCGCCGCCACGACCAACCTTCGCTCCACGTGAGCATTAGATCACCGTGGGCGATCAGAGTCCGGGAGCCCCCCAGACGGGGAACCAGCGGCCGAGGTCCTGCTCCAGCGGCAGCTCGCCCTCCAGCGCGCCCCTGGCCTGCAGTTCGAGCGCGTTGTCGCGCCGCTGCCCCGTGAGCGGCGCGAACGGGTAGAACGTGCCGCGCTTGTAGAGGTAGACGACCGCGAGCCTGCGGCCGTCGCCGTCGGCGAACGACACCAGCGAGCACAGCAGCGACGGGCCGAACCCCGCCGACTCCAGCGACGAGTTCACCGCGTGCAGCTCGGTGACGAGGTCGCCGACGGCGTCGGGGTCGCGGCGCACCAGCAGCCAGGTATAGCCGTAGCCGTCGGACGACTCCTCGACGCGGCCGCCCAGCAGCGCCTTGACGTCGCGCTCCAGCGTCGCGAACGCGCCGCCCTCGGCCGCCCTGAACGCCACCGAGCCGAGACCGGTGGGGACGAGCCCGGTCTCGGCCTGCAGCGTCACGGCGGCCGACGGCAGCGCGAACAGCGCGTCGAGGTTCGGCTTCACCGGCTTCGACCGGCCGAGCAGCGCGTCGAGCCAGCCCATGGATCAGCCCCTTCCGAGCTGCTTGGAGATGGCGGCGAGCTGCCCGAGCCGCCGCTCCAGCGACGGGTGCGTGGAGAACAGGGCCGCCAGCGTCGCCCCTCCGGCCAGCGCCGGGGCGAAGTAGAAGGCGTTGAACGGCTCCGCGTCACGCAGGTCGCGGGTCGGGATGCGCGCCATGTCGCCGGTGACCTTGGTCAGCGCGCTGGCCAGGGCCGAGGGCCGCTGGGTGAGCAGCGCGCCCGCCCGGTCGGCCGCCAGCTCGCGGTAGCGCGACAGGGCGCGGGTGAGCAGGAAGCTCACGGCGTACACGACGACCGAGACGAGCATGATGATCAGCCCGACGGGCAGGCCGCCCTGGTTGTCGCGCCGCCCGCCGAACCCCGTGTAGAGGGCGACCCTGGTCATCAGCCCGGCGACGATGCCGAGGAACGACGCGATCGTCATGACGGCGACGTCGCGGTGGGCGACGTGCGACAGCTCGTGCGCCAGGACGCCTTCGAGCTCCTGCGGCTCCAGCCGCCGCAGGATGCCGGTCGTCACGCACACGACGGCGTTCTTCTGGTTGCGGCCGGTGGCGAACGCGTTGGGGACGTCGGAGTCGGCGATCGCCACCCGCGGTTTCGGCATGTCGGCCATCGCGCACAGGCGGTCGATGACGCCGTGCAGCTCGGGGGCCTCCTGCGGCGAGACCTCCCGCCCGTGCATCGCGAACAGCGCGATGCGGTCGGACAGGAAGTACTGCACCAGCAGCAGGACCCCCGCCACCACCAGCACGGTCAGCGCCCGCACGCCGAGGGCGATCAGGACGCCGACGAACACCACGTACAGCAGCCCCAGCAGGAACATCGTCACGACCATGCGGCTGGTCAGGCCGCGGTCGGACGCGAACCGGGTGCCCATGGCTACCCCGGGATGAGGCCCTGGTCGCCCAGCATCTCCCGGACCTCCTCGATCGAGGCGTCCGCGGGGGGAAGGATCAGCTCTGACGGCTCAAGGCTGTCGTCGGGGAGCGCCTTGCCCACATGGCGCACCTTGTCGAGCAGCGCGTGCAGTTTGACGCGGAACGACGCCTCGTCGCCCGCGTCGATGGCGGCCTCCAGCTCGCTGTCGAGCTCGTTGAGCACCGCGATGTCGTCCGGCGAGATCTCGATCTGGCCCTCGCCCATGATTCTGACGATCACAGGCCCTCCCCAGGCTGACGGAGCTGCTGGGTCTGGCTCTGCTGGGGCTGCTGCTGCTGCGGCTGCTGCCGCCCCTGCTCGATCGCGCTCTGCGGGGCGGGACCCTGCCCGAGCTCGGCCTTCATCCTGGCGAGCTCCAGCTCGACGTCCATGCCGCCGCCCATGCGGTCGAGCTCGGCCTGGATGTCGTCGCGGCTGCCGGTGTAGTCGTCGAGCGCGCCGCTGGCGAGCAGCTCGTCGATGGCGCCGGCGCGGGCCTGCATCTGCGCCGTCTTGTCCTCGGCACGCTGGATGGCCAGGCCGACGTCGCCCATCTCCTCGGAGATGCCGGAGAACGCCTCGTTGATGCGCGTCTGGGCCTCGGCCGCCGTGTAGGTGGCCTTGATGGTCTCCTTCTTCGTGCGGAAGGCGTCGACCTTGGCCTGCAGCCGCTGCGAGGCGGTGGTGAGCTTCTCCTCCTCGGCCTGGAGGTTGTCGTGCTGGATCTTCAGGTCGGCCATCTGAGTCTGCAGGTTGGACCGGCGCTGGAGAGCCTCGCGGGCGAGGTCCTCGCGGCCCACCGACAGCGCCTTGCGGCCCTGCTCCTCGTACCGCCTGGCCTGCTGCTCAAGGCCGTTGATCTGCAGCTCGACCCGCTTGCGGGAGGTGGCGACGTCGGCCACGCCCCTGCGCACCTTCTGCAGCAGCTCAAGCTGCCGCTGGTACGAATAGTCGAGGGTTTCCCGCGGATCCTCCATCTTGTCCAGGGCCTTGTTGGCCTTGGACTTGAAGATCATGGAAAGTCTCTTCATCACGCTCATGCGCGTCGGCCGTCCCCTTCTAGGTCGTGCTGGTGTACCCGATGCAGTGCAGCCGCCTTGTGATTACCCTACGCATAACGCACGAGGGCGTCACTAAGTTGCACTCCAGGTAGGGTTGAGGTCGTGTTGCGACGCCGTTCCCAAACCACCGTGGACGACACCCCCGTCCCCGCCGACGATCCTAAGCCCCAGGGTAAAGGTCGTCCCACACCCAAGCGCCGGGACGCCGAAGGGCGAAGGCGCCAGCCGGTCTCCGCGCCGAAGGACCGCAAGGAGGCCTACCGGCAGATGCGGGCCAAGCAGGCCGCCGAGCGCGATCGCGCCCGGCAGGGCATGCTGGCCGGTGACGAGCGGTACTTCCCCGCCCGCGACAAGGGCCCTGCGCGCAAGTTCGCCCGCGACTGGGTCGACTCGCGGCGGCTGCCGAGCCAGTACTTCCTGCCGCTGTCGATGGTGATCCTGCTCGCCACCTGGATCCCGTGGCCGATCTCGATCAGGGCGCAGGTGCTCGGGTACGTCGTCGCCATCGGCTGGCCCATCATGATGATCGGCGTCCTCGCCACCTCCGTGTACGTCGCGTGGAAGGTGAAGAAGGAGGTCGTGGAGAAGCTGCCCAAGGAGAGCCCGAAGGGCGTCGGCTTCTACGCGGCCATGCGGGCGCTGCAGATCCGCAAGCTGCGCTTCCCGCCGCCCTCGGTGCTGCCGGGCGGCAAGCCGGTCCCCGCCAAGAAGTAGCCGCGGTTCCCGGCTCCGCCGGGACCGGTGATCAGTCCACGGGCGTCCAGCGCAGCACGCCGCGTACGGCGACGGGCCTGCGCCCGGCGATCGGCGTGCCCCGCTCCAGCGCGTCGGCCACCCTGCGCAGCATCGTGTACGTCGAGGCCATGCGCGGGGCCGTGCCGGTGACGCCGTCGTCCCAGCCGACCGTGCCGTCCCTGGAGTCGACCACCACGTAGGGCAGGGTGCCCGGCGCGGCGGCGCCCAGGCGGAACACCGGGATCATCAGGCCGTTCCAGCCCCCTGCTGCGCCTCCGCGGGCGCACATGGCGCGCCAGGCGTCCCTGATCTGGCGGATGCCGAGGTGCCGCGCGCCCCCTTCCCAGAACCCGAGCGCCGACAGCCCGGCGGAGCCGTTGTGGCGCAGGAGCGAGGCGCGCAGGTCGTCGGGGTAGTCCACGCCCGTCTGCGCCTCCGCCACGGCGATCGTGCGGGCCCTGCCCGGCGCGCCGAGGAGCCCGTGGCTGCGGGGCGCGTGGGTCTTGAGCCAGCGCTCGATGCGCTGCCACTGGCGGTTCACCGCGCGCCTGGTGGCGGGGTCGACGGCCCGCGCGTCCACGACACGGTGCCGCGGCGGCGTGCAGGCGGGGTCGGGCGCGGGCGTGGTTGGCATGGTGGGCGCGGGCTGCGCGGCGCCCGGGGAGGAGCCGCCCGGCGACGCCGTGGCGGGAGCCTGGACGGGCGTGGCGCTCCCCGTGGCCGTCGCCCCCTGCGGGGCCGGGCCCCCCGTCAGCGCCACGGCCACGACGAGCGCGACCGCCACCGCGAGCACGGCCGACCCGGCGAGCAGCGCCTTCCCGTGCCCCCGGCGCGGCGCGGGCGGAGGCGGCGGAGGGGGCGCGGGCAGCGGCCTCGGCAGGCGGGAGCGGCGGCGCAGCCGCACCGCCAGGGCGATCAGGACGGCCGCGGTCAGCGCCTGGCGTACGAGCTTGGGCACGTCGCGCACCCTACCCCGAATCCGATCACGGTCAGATCCGGACGATCGCCGCCAGCGCCACGCCGTAAGGTCAGATGCATGGAATTCCGACACCTCGGTCGTAGCGGTCTGAAAGTCAGCGAGATCAGCTACGGCAACTGGCTCACCCACGGCTCCCAGGTCGAGGAGGACGCCGCCAGGCAGTGCGTGCAGGCGGCTCTCGACGAGGGCGTCACCACCTTCGACACCGCCGACGTCTACGCGGGCACGAAGGCCGAGGAGGTGCTCGGCCGGGCGCTGAAGGGCGTGCGCAGGGAGTCGCTGGAGATCTTCACGAAGGTGTACTGGCCGACGGGGCCCGGCCAGAACGACCGCGGCCTGTCGCGCAAGCACATCACCGAGTCGATCCACGGCTCGCTGCGCCGGCTCCAGACCGACTACGTCGACCTGTACCAGGCGCACCGCTTCGACCACGAGACCCCGCTCGAGGAGACGCTCAAGACCTTCGACGACCTCGTCCGCCAGGGCAAGGTGCTCTACGTCGGCGTCAGCGAGTGGACCGCCGACCAGATCGGCCGGGCCCTGAAGATCGCCGACGAGATGGGCTTCGACCGGATCGTCTCCAACCAGCCGCAGTACTCGATGCTGTGGCGGGTCATCGAGGCCGAGGTCGTGCCGCTGAGCCGGCGTGAGGGCGTCGGCCAGATCGTCTGGTCGCCCATCGCGCAGGGCGTGCTGACCGGCAAGTACCTGCCCGGGCAGCAGCCGCCCGAGGGCTCGCGCGCCACCGACGCGAGCGGCAGCGCCATGATCGCCCGCTTCATGAGGGACGACGTGCTGACCCGGGTGCAGGACCTCAAGCCCGTCGCCGCCGACCTGGGCCTCAGCATGGCCCAGCTCGCCGTCGCCTGGGTGCTGCAGAACCCGAACGTCTCCAGCGCGATCGTCGGCGCCAGCCGGCCCGAGCAGGTGCGCGACAACGTCAAGGCGTCGGGCGTCAAGCTGGACGACGACGTGATGAAGCGCATCGACGACGTGCTCGGCCCCGTGGTCGAGCGCGACCCGGGAAGGACCGTCAGCCCGGCCACCCGCCCCTGACCGCGGAACGCCGGAACCCCCCGGGCCTGGACGCCCGAGGGGTTCCGCGCGGCCTGCTCACTCCTCGCGCAGCGACAGCCCCGCGTACTCGACGCGGTCCTCCTCCAGCAGCGCCACGCGCTCGACGCCGGCGGCGAGCAGGTCGCGCCAGTTCTCTCCCAGCCACGACTCCGCGTCGGCCTGGCTCGGGAAGACCTCCCTCGGCAGCACGCGGTCGGTCACCTCGCTGCCGTTCGCGTTCTCATAACGCCACCGCCACGTCATGCCATACGCTCCTTCTTCCCCCGGGTCTTCTCCCCGCGGGTTCGCCGGCACACCACTGGAACCCTAACCCGCGGCCCCCTCGCGGATCGACGCGCGCCGCGCTGCCCGGGGCCCGCGCCCGCCGCCGCCGCGGCCCCTTTTGTACGCTCGGCGCGGTGAAGGTCCTCCTGTCGGGCACGGCGGGCGGCGCGGGCTGGCCCGCGCCGGGCTGCCCGTGCGCCTCCTGCTCCCGGCCGCCCTCCGGCCACCGGCGGCCGTTCGCGGCGGTCGTCGACGACGCCGTCCGCCTCTCCTTCCACTCCCCTCTCACCGGGCTGCCGCCCGGCTACCTGGCGTACGGGGGGCGGGCGCTGACCGGCCCTGACGGCGCCGCGCTGCTGTGCCTGCCGCCCGGGCAGGAGCCGCCGGACGACGGCCCGCCGCGCTACGACGTCGTCCTCGTCGACGTGCTGGAGCGCCCTGAGCGCCTGGGCGAGCTGCGCAGGGCGGGGCTGGTGGACGGCGGGACCCTGGTGGCCGCCGTGGGGCTGGACCACCGGGTGCGTTCGGAGGAGGAGCTGGCCAGGCGGCTGCGCCTGTGGGGCGTGGCTTCCGTGCCCGACGGGACGGAGCTGCGCTCGGGCGTCCCCGGCCCCGCGCCCGCCGTGCCGCGCAGGTCGCTGCTGCTCGGCGGCTCGCGGTCGGGCAAGTCGGCGGAGGCGGAGCTGCGGCTGGCGGCGGAACCGTACGTGACCTACGTGGCGACCGGGCCGGGCGGCGCGGGCGACGCGGAGTGGGCGGCGCGGGTGCGCGCCCACAGGGAGCGCAGGCCCGCGCACTGGGCGACGCTGGAGACGACCGACCTCGTGGCCGCGCTGCGGGGGGCGGACGCGCCACTGCTGGTGGACGGCCTGGGCACCTGGCTGGCCGCGGTGTTCGACGAGCACGGCGCGTGGGAGGGCGACCGCACCGCCGTGGACGCCCGCTGCGACGCGCTGGTGGCGGCCTGGCGGGAGGCGTCCGCGCCGGTGGTGGCCGTGTCGGACGAGGTGGGGATGGGAGTGGTGCCCGCCACGGCGAGCGGGCGGGCCTTCAGGGACGCGCTGGGGCGGCTCAACGAGCGCCTGGCCGCCGAGTCGGAGTACGTGGCGCTGGTGGTCGCCGGCCGCCTGCTGGAGCTCTGACGGCGCCAGGAGCGCCCCTGGCCCGCGCAGGGGCCCTGGCCCGCGCAGGGGCCCTGCTTCATCGGCGGGCGGCGCGGGCGTACCAGCGGCCGTCCACGCGGTCGATCTGCAGGGGGCGGCCGAAGCACTCCGACAACAGCGCCGGGGTGAGCACCTCCGCCACCGGGCCCGCCGCCAGCACCCGCGCGTCGCGCATGAGCAGCGCGTTCGTGGTCGTCGCCGGCACCTCCTCCAGGTGGTGGGTGACGAGCACGGTGGTGAGCACGGGGCGGGTCGCGGCGAGGTCCTCGACGGCCGCCACGAGGTCCTCCCTGGCGGGCAGGTCGAGCCCGGCGAAGGGCTCGTCGAGGAAGAGGACGGCGGGCTCGGACATGAGCGCCCTGGCCACCCTGATCCTGGCCCGCTCGCCCTGGGAGCACACGCGGAACGGCCGCTCGGCGAGGTCCTTGCAGCCCACGTCGGCGAGCAGCCTGGTGGCGCGCTCCCGCTCGGCCTCGCCGTAGCTGTCCCAGAGCGGGGCGCTCGTGCCGGTGTGCCCGGTGAGCACGACGGTGTGCGCGGTGGCCCCCTCCTCCTCCATCAGCTCCTCGTCCACCAGCCGCTGGCTGGCGGCGACCAGGCCGATGTGGCGGCGCAGCCCCCGCAGGTCCACCCGGCCGAACCGGTGGCCGAGCACCGTCACCGCGCCCCGCGTCGGGTGCCGGACGGCGGCGGCCAGGGAGAGCAGGGTGGTCTTGCCCGCGCCGTTCGGGCCGAGCACCACCCAGTGGTCGCCGTACTCCACCCGCCAGTCGATGCCGTCGAGCAGGGTCTTGCCGGCGGCGCGGACGCCTACGCCTTCGAGTTCAACCACATGCATTCCAGCCACCCTAGTGGGACCTAGGATCGAGCGTTATGCAGCTTCCTGGGCGGATTCACGACCTGTTCGGTGAGGGGGCCGTCTGGTCCGACGACCACGGCGGCATGAGCGGCGAGACCTGGCGCGTGACGTCGCCGTCCGGCGTGTGGTACGTCAAGCGGGGCCGGTGGGCGCGGCGCGAGGCCGAGCGGCTGCTCTGGCTCAAGCGCTGGGCGGCGGTGCCCGACGTCGTGGCCGCGGAGGACGACGTGCTCGTGCTGGCCGACGCCGGGCTGCCGAGCCTGGAGGGCCGCGAGGCCGACCCGGTCGCCGGGGCGGTGATGGGCCGGGCGCTGCGGGCCCTGCACGCGATCCCGGTGGCCGAGTGCCCGTTCGACGAGCGGCTGGACGTCAAGCTGGAGCAGGCGCGCGTGGCGGTGGAGTCGGGGCTGGTCGATCCCGGCGACTTCGACGACGACCACACGCCCGAGCACGTGTACGAGCGGCTGCTGCGCGAGCGTCCTCCGATCGAGGACCTGGTCGTGGCGCACGGCGACTTCACCCCCGCCAACGTGCTCGCCGACGTGCTCGCGGACGACGCCGGCGGGCCGGTGCTCATCGACGCGGGCCGCCTCGGCGTGTGCGACAGGCACGTGGACCTCGCGATCGCGCTGCGGGAGCTGGAGGGCCCGGCGGTCGCGAGCTTCCTGGAGGCGTACGGGCCGCCGGCGCCCGACCCGCGCAGGGTGGAGTACTACCGGCTGCTGGACGAGCTGTTCTGATGCACGGCCTGCGGTTCGCCGTCGGGACGCTGAGCGTCTTCCCCGTGCGGGTGGATCGGGTGGACCGCGAGGTGGCCGGGACGGCCATGGCGCTCGCGCCCGCCGTGGGGGCGGCGCTCGGCGCGGTGGCCGGGCTGCCCCTGTTCCTGCCCGGCCCGCCGCTGCTGGGCGCGGCGCTCGCGGTGGGCCTGCTGGCGGTGCTGACGCGCGGCCTGCACCTGGACGGCCTCGCGGACCTCGCGGACGGGCTCGGCAGCAGCAGGCCCGCCGCTCAGGCGCTCGACATCATGAAGAAGTCGGACATCGGGCCGTTCGGGGTGATGGCCCTGGTGTTCACGGTGCTCGTCCAGGTGGCGGCGGCCAGTGTGGCGGGCTTCGCCGCGCTGGTGACGGCCTGCGCGGCGGGCCGGCTGGCGCTGGCCTGGGCGTGCCGGGCCGGGGTGCCCGCGGCCCGTCCCGGCGGCCTCGGGGCGATGGTGGCGGGGACGGTGCGCCCCGCCGTCGCCTGGGCGGCCACGGCGGCCGTCCTCGCCGGAGCCGCCGGGCTCGGCCTGCTGTCGGGGCCGGGGCGGGCCGCGCTGGTGCTGCCGGCCGGCGTGCTCGCGGGGCTGGCCGCCGCGCTGCTGCTGCTGGCGCACGCGCGGCGGCGGCTCGGCGGCGTGACGGGCGACGTGCTGGGCGCCCTGGTCGAGACCGCCACGGCCGCCGCGCTGACCACCACGGCCCTGCTGACCTGACGACCCCGCTGACCTGACGGCCCCGCTGACCTGACGACCCCGCTGACCTGACGGCCCCGCTGACCTGACGGCCCCGCGGACTGCCGGACCGCCACTGCGGGGTCAGGCGACCGGCTGCGGCTCGCGTACCGGGAAGAACTTCAGCAGCGCCCAGCCGGTGGCGGCGAGCAGCGCCCAGCCGACCAGGCCGGTCAGGCCCGCGAGCACCTCGTTCGGCGGGGCGGCGGCGTCGCCGAGCAGCAGCACGGCGGGGGCGACGGCGTTGAGCGAGCCGTGCGCGACCACGGCGGGCCACACGCTGCCGCACCGCAGCCTCAGCCAGCCGAGGATCACACCGGCGAGCACGCAGAAGCCGGTGAAGAACAGCGCCGCCCAGGAGCCGAGGCGGGGGTAGTTGTAGCCGAGCAGGGTCAGCGGCGCGTGCCACAGCCCCCAGATCATGCCCGACAGCACCAGCCCGCGGAGCACGCCGTTGGAGGAGACGAGCCTGGGCGCCAGCCAGCCGCGCCAGCCCCACTCCTCGCCGAGCGCGGGCACGGCGTTGAGCACCGGGCCGATCGCGACGGCGACGACGAGTTGGGTGACGGCGGCCGTGCCGAGGTCGGCGGGCGGGGTGAGGCCCTGCGCCCGCAGCGCCTCGCGGTACAGGCTGAGGCCGCCCAGGTCGAGCGAGGCCGGGCCGAGCGCGGCGCTGAGCGCGAGCGCCAGCGCCACCAGCAGCGGCACGCCGAGCCACGCCCCGAGCACGAGCAGGCCGGTGCGGCCGCGGCGCGGGCCGAGGGTCAGCCCGGTCTCCCTCGCCCAGGCGCGGGCCGGGGTCCTGGTGAGGAGCCAGACGCCCAGCACGCCGATCGAGGGGGTGAACATCATGAGCGTGGCCAGCGCGGGAAGGAACGGCGTGTTCAGCCCGCCGCCGAGCCACAGGGGCAGCGCGACCGCCCACGACAGCGCGAGGGCGAGGACGAGGAAGAGGGGGAGCGGTTTCATGGCTTCACGCGGTCCTGGTCGAGGATGAGGGCGTGGACGGGCCCCGGTCGGGGATGAGGGCGTTGATGAGGGACGCGGCGCGGGCGGCGTCGTCGATGCTGACGGCGAGCTGTCCGCCCGAACGGTAGCGCAGGATCAGGCAGTCCCCGCCGCGCAGCATGATGGTGGCGGTGCCGGGGAAGCCGCGCAGGCCCCAGCCTCCGACCTGGCTCGGGTAGCGCGTCTCCGACCAGGCGGTGTCGATCTGCGACAGCCTGATCCTGCGCACGGGCCAGCCGAGCGGGCCGAACCCGATCGCGACGCCGTCCTCGGTCACCCGCACGCTGACGGACGAGGTGAACACGCCCGCCAGCAGCGCCAGGGCCAGCGCGGGCAGGGCGGCCGTGACGGTCTCGCCCTCGACCGCGCCGGTGAGCGAGAGCAGCGCGACGGCGGCGAGCCCGGCGGCCGCGACCGCGGTGAGCCCGGTCAGCCAGGGGTTGGAGACGCGGCCCACCCACACCGAGCGCCGGCCGGGGCCGAGCTTGAGCCTGGGCGGACGCTCGCCCTCGGGCGGGCGCTGGTCGGGCTCGCCCCTGCCGAGGCGGCCGGCGAGCGCGCCCGTCGCGGCGGCCAGGCCGAGGACGAGGGCGACGTGCCAGCCGGGCATGCGGGCGTCGCTCCAGGTGGGGGCGTCGAGGTTGGCCGCGAGGGACGACGCGGCGACGCCGAGGACGAACACGCCGCCGCCGAACAGCCCTCCCCAGAAGTACGTGCGGCTGAGCCTGCGGCGCAGCGCCCGCCCGTACAGGGCGATGCCGAAGGCCGAGCCCCACAGCAGCGCCCACAGGCCCAGGTCGCTCAGGACGTGGACGGTGAAGGACATCGAGCCGTCGGGGACGGAGCCGCTCCAGTGGGTGGCCAGGGGGTCGGGCAGCCGGTCGCGCAGCGCCAGCGGCACGCCGGCGAGCAGGGTGGCGACGAGCAGGCCCCACGACGCTGCGATGGCTCGGGGTGTCATGGAAGTCCCTCCAGGATGGTGATGAGGTCGTCACGGCCGTAGCCGTATCTCTTGGCCTCGTCCAGCAGCTCGCGGGCCCGCTGGGCGAGCAGGGCGCGGCCGTCGGCGCGGCCCGCGACGCTGACGCCGCGCCCGCGCCTGAACTCGAGCAGGCCCTCGTCGCGCAGGTCGCGCAGCGCGCGCAGGACGGTGTTGGGGTTGATGCCGAGTGCCTGCGCCAGGTCGCGGGCGGGTGGCAGGCGGTCGCCGGGGGCGTAGGCCCCTTCGCCGATCGCGCGGCGGATCGCCCCGGCGACCTGCTCGTGCAGGGGCCGGGCGTCGTTCAGATCGAGCGTGAGCAACATGGTGCTAATGACACTAGCACCATCAATTCTCCAGCGCGCAACGCGGTATTGGTGGGATGAACCCCTGTTTGTGAGTACGCAGAAACCGTGGATAGCATCGGTTTACGTGACCACTGTGCGGCTGAACTCAGCAGATCCAGTCTCCATCGACACCGACGCGTTGATCGTCGGCTTCAGGTCAGGCCAGGACGGCCTCAGCCCCGCAGCGGGCGCGGAAACCCTCGACACCGCCTTCGGAGGCGGCCTCGCCACCTCGCTCGCCGCGCTCGGCTTCGGCGGCAAGCCCGGTGAGCTGGCCAAGCTCCCCACCTTCGGCTCCATCGCCGCGCCGGTGCTGGTCGCCGTCGGCCTGGGCGACTCGCCCGACCTGGAAGGCCTGCGCCGTGCCGCAGGGGCCGCCGTACGGTCACTGGCGGGCACCGCCCGCGCCGCGCTCGCCCTGCCCGCGGGCACCGCCGAGGAGGCCGAGGCCGTGGCGCTCGGCGGCCTGCTCGGCGCCTACGCCTTCGACCGCTACCGCACGAACGGCGAGCGCAAGGAGCCCGTCGCCGAGCTGACCGTCGTCTCCGGCGCCGAGGGCGCGGAGCAGGTCGCCGAGCGCGCCGCGGTGCTCGCCGAGGCGGTCACGCTCGTGCGCGACCTGGTCAACACGCCGCCCTCCGACCTCAACCCGGCCAAGTTCGCCGAGATCGCCGAGCGCGCGGCCGCCGAGACCGGCCTGGGCGTCGAGATCCTCGACGAGAAGCAGCTCAAGGACGGCGGCTACGGCGGCCTCATCGGCGTCGGCCAGGGCTCGGCGAACCCGCCGCGGCTGGTCCGCCTGTCCTACACCCACCCCGAGGCGTCCAAGACGCTCGCGTTCGTGGGCAAGGGCATCACGTTCGACTCCGGCGGCCTGTCGCTGAAGCCATCGGCCTCCATGGACTGGATGAAGTCCGACATGAGCGGCGCGGGCGCGGTCTTCGGCGCCCTGGTCGGCATCGCCAGGCTCGGCCTGCCCGTCAACGCCGTGGGCTACCTCTGCCTGGCCGAGAACCTGCCGAGCGGCACCGCCCAGCGCCCGTCCGACGTCATCCGCAGCTACAGCGGCAAGACCGTGGAGGTGCTCGACACCGACGCCGAGGGCCGCCTGGTGCTCATGGACGGCATCGCGCGCGCCGCCCAGGACTCCCCCGACCTCATCGTGGACGTCGCCACCCTCACCGGCGCGCAGATCGTCGCGCTCGGCTGGCGCACCGCCGCCGTCATGGCCAACGACGACGCCGTCAGGGAGCTCGTCGTCGAGGCCGCCGGCGCCGCGGGCGAGGGCGCCTGGGGCATGCCCCTGCCCGAGGAGCTGCGCAAGGGCCTCGACTCCCCGGTCGCCGACATCGCCAACCTCCAGCCCGAGCGCTGGGGCGGCATGCTCGCGGCGGGCGTCTTCCTGAAGGAGTTCGTGCCCGACGGGGTGCGCTGGGCCCACATCGACATGGCCGGGCCCGCCTTCAACAAGGGCGAACCGTACGGCTACGTCCCGAAGGGCGGCACGGGGGCGATCACCCGCACGCTCATCGGTCTCGCCGAGCGGCACGCGAGCATCTGAAACCAATGAAAAGATGACGGCATCACGAACACCCCTACAAGGAGCCTTCCTGTGGCCTACGACATCGTCGTCCTAGGTGGCGGCAGCGGCGGTTACGCCTGCGCGCTCCGGGCGGCTGAGCTGGGCAAGTCGGTCGCCCTGATCGAAAAGGACAAGATCGGCGGCACCTGCCTCCACAGGGGATGCATCCCCACCAAGGCCCTGCTGCACTCGGCCGAGATCGCCGACGAGACCCGCGAGAGCGAGGCGTACGGCGTCAAGGCGCGCTTCGAGGGCATCGACGTCGCCGGTGTCCACGCGTTCAAGGACAAGATCGTCAACCGGGCCTGGAAGGGCGTCCAGGGCCTGCTGAAGGGCGCGGGCGTGACGATCGTCGAGGGCGAGGGCCGCCTGGTCGGGCCGGACCGCGTCCAGGTCGGCTCCGAGGTCTACGAAGGCCGCCACATCGTCCTGGCCACGGGCTCGGCTCCCCGGTCGCTGCCCGGCCTGGAGATCGACGGCGAGCGCGTCATCACCAGCGAGCACACGCTGAGGATGGACCGCGTCCCCACGTCGGTCATCGTGCTGGGCGGCGGCGTCATCGGCGTGGAGCTGGCGAGCGTCTACCGCTCGTTCGGCGCCGAGGTGACCATCGTCGAGGCGCTGCCCCACCTGCTGCCCACCGAGGAGGAGTCCAGCTCCAAGCTGCTGGAGCGCGCCTTCCGCCGCCGCGGCATCAAGTACGAGCTGGGCGTCTTCTTCGACAGCGCCAAGACCACCGAGACGGGCGTCGTCGTCACCCTGGCCAACGGCAAGACCCTCGACGCCGAGCTGCTGCTCGTGGCCGTCGGCCGCGGCGCCGTCTCCGGCGGCATGGGCTTCGAGGAGCAGGGCATCGCCATCGAGCGCGGCGCCGTCGTGGTCGACGAGCACTGCCGCACCTCGGTGCCGGGCGTGTACGCCATCGGCGACCTCATCCCCACGCTCCAGCTCGCGCACGCCGGGTTCGCCGAGGGCATCATGGTGGCCGAGCACATCGCGGGGCTCAACCCGCCGCCCATCGACTACGCGGGCGTCCCGCGCATCACCTATTCCGACCCCGAGGTGGCCTCCGTGGGCATCACCTCGAAGCAGGCCGCCGAGCGCGGCATCGAGATCGTCGAGCAGGTCTACGACCTCGCGGGCAACCCCAAGAGCCAGATCCTCGGCACCTCCGGCGCGGTGAAGGTCATCGCCCAGAAGGACGGCCCCGTCGTCGGCGTCCACATGGTGGGCCGGCGCATCGGCGAGCTCGTCACGGAGGGCCAGCTGATCTACAACTGGGAGGCGCTGCCCGCCGAGGTCGCCCAGCTCATCCACGCACACCCGACCCAGTCCGAGGCGGTCGGTGAGGCGATGCTGGCCCTGGCCGGCAAGCCTCTGCACGTACACAACTAGTCCAGCCCTCGAATCAGA
Source organism: Nonomuraea pusilla (assembly GCF_900109355.1). Lineage (GTDB taxonomy): Bacteria > Actinomycetota > Actinomycetes > Streptosporangiales > Streptosporangiaceae > Nonomuraea > Nonomuraea pusilla. Next base: position 137,611 of record NZ_FOBF01000004.1, on the reverse strand, counting down.
ACGCGAGAGAAGATAACGATGCCGGTCTCCGTACAGATGCCCCAGCTCGGCGAGAGCGTGACCGAGGGCACGGTAACCCGTTGGCTGAAGAAGGAGGGCGAGCGCGTCGAGGCCGACGAGCCGCTCCTCGAGGTCTCGACGGACAAGGTCGACACCGAGATCCCGTCGCCGTCGTCCGGCGTGCTGACCAAGATCGTCGTCGCCGAGGACGAGACGGTCGAGGTCGGCGCGGAGCTCGCGATCATCGACGAGAACGCGCAGGCCGGCGCCGCCGCCCCGGCCGCTCCCGCTCCCGCTCCCGCGCCCGCCGCGCAGCCGGCTCCGGCTCCCGCCCCCGAGCCCGCCCCGGCGCCCGCCGCCCCGGTGTCCTCGATCCCGCAGCCCGCCCCGGCCGCTCCGGCTCCGGCTCCGGCTCCGCAGGCCGCGCCCGCCCCGGCTCCCGCCGCCGCCCCGCCGGTGCAGCAGCCCGCGCCGGTCGCCCAGGCGCCCGAGGCCGCCCCGGTGTCCGGCGGCGAGAGCCCGTACGTCACGCCGCTGGTGCGCAAGCTCGCCGCCGAGCACGGCGTCGACCTGGAGGCGATCAGCGGCACCGGCGTCGGCGGCCGCATCCGCAAGCAGGACGTCCTGGAGGCCGCCAAGGCCAAGCGCGAGCAGGCCGCCCAGGCCCCCGCCGCGCAGGCCGCCGCCCCGGCCGCCCAGGCGCCCGCCGCCCAGGCCCCGGTCGCCGCCGCGCCCGAGCCCGTCCAGGTCGACACCACGCTGCGCGGCCGCACCGAGAAGATGTCGCGCCTGCGCCAGACGATGTCGAAGCGCCTGGTCGAGTCGCTGCAGACGGCCGCCCAGCTCACCACCGTGGTCGAGGTCGACGTCACCAAGATCGCGCGGCTGCGCGAGCAGGCCAAGGACGACTTCCTGCGCCGCGAGGGCGTCAAGCTGTCGTTCATGCCGTTCTTCGAGATGGCCGCCATCGAGGCGCTCAAGCAGCACCCCAAGCTCAACGCGACGATCAACAACGAGACCATGGAGGTCACGTACTTCGACGTCGAGCACCTGGGCATCGCGGTCGACACCGACCGCGGCCTCATCGCGGCGGTCATCAAGAACGCCGGCGACCTCAACCTGGCCGGCCTCGCCCGCAAGACCGCCGACCTGGCCGAGCGCACCCGCGCCAACAAGGTGACCCCCGACGAGATCACCGGCGGCACGTTCACGCTCACCAACACCGGCAGCCGCGGCGCGCTGTTCGACACGCCGATCCTCAACCAGCCGCAGGTCGGCATGCTGGGCACCGGCGCCGTCGTCAAGCGGCCCGTCGTGATCGACACGCCCGAGGGCGAGGTCATCGCGGTGCGCTCGATGGTGTACCTGGCGCTCACCTACGACCACCGCCTGGTCGACGGCGCCGACGCCGCGCGCTTCCTCACCACGGTCAAGCGCCGCCTGGAGGAGGGCCGCTTCGAGGCCCAGCTCGGGCTCGCCTGACGCGGTGGCACCCCGTGCCGGGGCCGGGCGGCTTTCCGCCCGGCCCCGCGCCGTTTCTCACCTCGTTCCTCGCCGCGCTTCTTGCCCCGTTCCTTGCCCGCGCCGTCGCCGTCCGGTCATCGCCTCCGGGGGGCCGCGGCGTACGGTTGGAGCATGGCGATCATTGTGACGGGCGCGTCCGGCCTGCTCGGCACGGCGCTGACGCGGGCGCTGCGGGCCGAGGGCCGCGAGGTCGTCGCCCTGGTACGGCGGGAGCCGCGCGGCCCCGGTGAGGCGTTCTGGCAGCCCAGGGACGGCACCGTGGACCGCGCTGCCCTGGAGGGGGCCGAGGCCGTCGTCCACCTCGCGGGCGCGCCCGTCGCGGAGCGGCGGTGGAGCGAGGCGTACAAGCGCGAGCTGGTCGGCAGCCGCGTGCAGGGCACCCGCGTGCTGGTCGGGGCGCTGCGCGAGCTGTCGCGGCCGCCCACGGTGCTCGTGTCGGCGTCCGGCGTCGACTTCTACGGCGACACCGGCGACGCGATCGTGGACGAGAGCACCCCGAAGGGCCGGGGGTTCCTGTCCGACCTGTGCGAGCAGTGGGAGGGCGAGGCGCGGCGGGCCGCCGAGTGGGGCGTGCGCACCGCGCAGCTGCGCACGGGGCTGGTGCTCAGCGGCGAGGGCGGCGCGCTCGGCCGCATGCTGCCGCTGTTCCGCATGGGCCTCGGGGCGCCGCTCGGCACGGGGAAGCAGTTCTGGTCGTGGATCGCCGTGGACGACTGGGTGGGCGCCACCCTTCACATCCTGAAGAACCAGGACGTGGAGGGGCCGGTGAACCTCACCTCCCCCACCCCGGTCACGAACGAGGAGTTCACCAGGACCCTGGGCAAGGCGCTGCGCAAGGGCACGATGCCGATGCCCGTGCCCGCCTTCGCGCTGTCCGTGGGCCTCGGCGAGTTCGCCAGGGAGGGCCTGCTCTCCGGCCACCGCGTCCTGCCCGCGAAGCTGCTGGACAGCGGGTATCGATTCGCCCATACCCGCCTCGACGAGGCGCTGAGCGCCGTACTCTAGGTGCCGTTCGTCCTTCGCCAGGGGGTTGCAGACAATGACCAGGTCCGGCCAGTCGCACATTCTCGCCATCGGGGGCGGCTCGTTCCGCCCGAGTTCCCGCCACGGCTTCATCGAGGCGAGCGGGCTGCTCCGCTACGCCCTCGACCTCACCGGCCAGGACCGCCCCAAGCTCGGCCTCCTGGCCACCGCCACGGGCGACGACTCCGACTGGCTGCTCAAGATGTACGGCGCCTTCGCCGGCTGGGACGTCGAGATCAGCCACCTGACCGTCTTCCCCATGCCCAACGTCGACGACCCGCGCGCCTGGATGCTCGACCAGGACATGATCTACGTCAGCGGCGGCAGCGTGGCCAACCTCATGGCGCTGTGGCGGCTGCACGGCCTCGACGAGGCGTTCGAGGAGGCGTGGCGGTCCGGCGTGGTGCTGTCGGGCCAGAGCGCGGGCGCGCTGTGCTGGCACGTCGGCGGCAACACCGACTCGTTCGGCCCCGAGCTGCGGCCCTGGGCCGAGGGGCTGGCGCTGCTGCCGTACTCGTGCGGCGTCCACTACGACTCCGACCCGCAGCGCCGCTCGCTCCTGCACCGTTCGGTCGCCGACGGCGAGCTGCCCGCCGGCTACGCCGCCGACGAGGGCGTGGGCCTGCACTACGTGGGCACCGAGTTCATCCAGGCGGTGTCGGTCACGCCGGGCGGCGGGGCGTACCGGGTGGAGCCCGACGGCGGCAACGGCGTGAAGGAGTTCAGGATCGAGCCCCGGCTGCTGACCGCCTGAATTACCCTTGATGCGTGACGGAACGGCACAATGGCCCCATGCGCCCCATCCACGGGGTCGATCCCCACGCACTCGCCATCGTCCGTCTCGGTGTGGACGTCCCCTACGAGCAGGCGTGGGCGCTGCAGCGCTGGGTCCACGACAAGCGCGTCGCGGGTGAGCTGACCGACACCGTCCTCGTCCTGGAGCACGCGCCCGTGTACACGGCGGGCAAGCGCACGGCGCCCCACGAGCGGCCCGCCGACGGCACCCCTGTCGTCGACGTCGACCGCGGCGGCCGCGTCACCTGGCACGGCCCCGGGCAGCTCGTCGCCTACCCGATCGTCGCCGTCTCCGACATCACCTCGTACGTCTGCCGCCTGGAGGACACCATGATCCAGGTGTGCGCCGACTTCGGGGTGACGGCGCGGCGCGTGCAGGGCCGTCCCGGGGTGTGGGCGGCGGGCGACACCGCGCTCGGCCTGCCCGACCGGCAGCTCGGCGCGGTCGGCATCCGCGTCTCGCGCGGCGTGACCATGCACGGCTTCGCCCTCAACTGCGCCAACGACCCCCGCTGGTTCAACCGGATCTCGCCGTGCGGCTTCTCCGACGCCGGGGTGTCGTCGCTGTCGGCCGAGACGGGACGCCGCATCGTGGTCGAGGAGGTCATGCCGATCGCGGAGAAGCGGCTGGCCGAGGCGCTGGGGCTGGAGTCGTTCGAGCTGCACGAGGAAGACCTGCTGCGCGGCCGGTGAGCGCCGGGACAGCGGTGCAGGCGGCGGCGACCCCGGCGAGGTAACCGAATCGGCACCGAACAGCGCTGAAAACGCGGTCCGCCCCGGCCTACGATCGCCCGTGTGAAGCGTGCGCTCGCTCTCCTCCTGGCGTCACTGGTGCACCTGCTGACGCTGGCGTTCTTCGCCGCGGGCGGCTGGACGATCGTGGTCAGCGGCGGGTCCCTCGCCGGCTGGCTGCTCGGTGGCCTGGCGGTGGCCGTGGGCTGGGTGCTGCGCCCGCGCCTCGGCCGGCTGCCCTCCGACGCGGACGTCCTCGACCGCTCCGCCGCCCCCTCCCTGTACGCCCTCGCCGGGCGCGTGGCCGACCGGGTCGGCGTCGGACGGCCCGTGCGGGTCGCGGTGAGGGACCTGTCGCTGGAGGCCCGCTACGAGCACCTGGGCCTGCTGCGGACCCCGGCGCTGACGATCGGCCTGCCGCTGTGGCTGGCGCTGTCGCCCCGGCGGCGGGTGGCGCTGCTGGCCGCCGCCTGCTCGCGCGTCCCCTCCGGCGACGAGGTCGTCGTGGAGACCGCGCTCGGCACCCTCGCCGCCTGGCGCGACGCCCTGGTGGGGGCCGCGCCGCTGCGGGCCAGGGAGGAGGCGCAGACCACGATCGCCTCGGCGTCGCTCGGCGCGGTCGACCATCCGGGCACCACGTACGAGGTGATGGGGTTCTTCGGCCGGATCATCGGCCGGGTGCTGGGCGGGCCCGTCCTGCTGACGGAGTACGTGCTGAAGCGGCTGGCGCGGGCCGGCGACGGGCGGGCGCGGGACCGGGCGCGGGCGAGGGCGCTGCGGGCGGCGTCCGCGGCGGAGCTGGACGAGCTGGACGCCCTGATGGCGCGCGGCGGCTACCTGGCCCCGATGCAGGCGGCGGCGCTGCGGGGCGAGAGCGTGTCGGCGATCAGGCAGGGCGTGCTGGCCCGCTCCAGGCTCACCGACGATGGCGTGCTGGACGAGGCGCCGCGGTCGGAGCTGCTCGACGCCGCCGAGTCGGACCGCGTCGACGCCGAGCTGCAGCCGCACTACGCCAGGGCGGTGCGCGGCTTCGGCCTCATCAGCTGACCCCCGCCCCCTGGAGAGTCAGGGCGCGGCGAGACGTAAGCTGGGCTGGTGACCGTTGCTCCTGAAGGCAGAAAGCTCCTCCGCCTGGAGGTGCGCAATGCCGAGACCCCTATCGAGCGCAAGCCCCCGTGGATCAAGACCAAGCTGAGGACGGGCCCCGAGTACTCCGAGCTGAAATCGCTCGTGCGCCGGGAGGGCCTGCACACGGTCTGTGAAGAGGCGGGCTGTCCCAACATCTACGAGTGCTGGGAGGACCGCGAGGCGACGTTCCTCATCGGCGGCGACCAGTGCACGCGCCGCTGCGACTTCTGCCAGATCGACACCGGCAAGCCCAAGGAGTACGACAAGGACGAGCCGCGCCGGGTCGCCGAGTCGGTCCAGCAGATGGGCCTGAAGTACGCCACCGTCACCGGCGTGGCCCGCGACGACCTGCCCGACGGCGGCGCCTGGCTGTACGCCGAGACGGCCAGGCAGATCCACGCGCTGCTGCCCGGCTGCGGCGTCGAGCTGCTGGTGCCCGACTTCAACGGCAACCGCGACCAGCTCGGCGAGGTCTTCTCCAGCAAGCCCGAGGTGTTCGCCCACAACGTCGAGACGGTGCCGCGCATCTTCAAGCGCATCCGCCCGGCGTTCCGCTACGAGCGTTCCCTCGATGTGATCACGATGGCCAGGGAGGCCGGGCTGGTCACCAAGTCGAACCTCATCCTCGGCATGGGCGAGACCCGCGAGGAGGTCGTCGAGGCGATGCGCGACCTGCACGCCGCCGGCACCGACCTGCTGACGATCACGCAGTACCTGCGGCCGACGCCGCGCCACCACCCGGTGGAGCGGTGGGTCAAGCCGGAGGAGTTCGTCGAGCTGCAGGCCGAGGCCGAGGCCATCGGGTTCGCGGGCGTGATGTCGGGGCCGCTGGTGCGCTCGTCGTACCGGGCGGGCCGGCTCTACCAGCAGGCCATCGCGGCCCGCGAGAACGCCTGAGACAGGTCCCTGGCCGTCCGGCGGTGACGCCGGACCCCGTCGCGAGAGCCCCCGGGCGCGTCCGCTCGGGGGCTCTCGCGTGTCCGGGCCCGCGCCGGTCAGGCGGTGAAGAAGCGGGTGAGGAGGTCCGCGAGGGCGGCCGGGTCGAGGGCGCCGTGCGCCTGGCCCTCCAGGGTGTGCAGGCGGGCGTCGGGCAGGGCGGCGGTGACGGCCGCCGCCGCGTCGCGCATCCTGGGCGAGCTCTCCGAGCCGGCGAGCACGAGCACCGGCACGCCGACCCCCGCGAGCCGCTCGGCGGGGACGGGCCCGGGGCCGACGACGGCCGCCTCGTACGCCAGGGTGTGCGCGACGTCCTCCATCGCCGCCCAGAACGGCTGCGCGCGCATCTGGGCGACCATCTCGGCGGGCAGGTCGGCGCCGCCGGTCAGGAACAGCTCGACGGCCTGGTCGCGGAAGCCTGACTCGACGAGCGCGGTGAGCTCCTTCTCCCCCGGCAGCGGCGGCCTGGCCGGGTCGGTGACGTACGGGGGCTCGAACACGGCCAGCCGGGTGATGGGCAGGCCGCGCGCGGCGGCCTCCAGGGCGAGCGCGCCGCCGGACGACCCGCCGAAGACCAGCGCCTCCCCTCCCAGGGCGGCGACGAGCGCGGCGAGGTCGTCGACCTCACGCTCGACCGCGTACGGGTGGACGTCGCCGCTGTCGCCCCTGCCGCGCCGGTCGTAGACGCAGACGGTGAAGGAGGGGGCGAGCAGGGCGGCCAGGCCGGCGAGCGTGGGCTCGCGCCTGTCGCCGAAGGCGCCGCCGACGAGGACGACCGCGGGGCCCTCGCCGGTGCGGTCGTAGGCGATGGGGGTGCCGTCGGCGGACGTGACGTGCTGCAAGGGAGTCTCCTCGGTTCGGGGGGAAGGGGGGTGGTCGTGCGGCCGGGCCCGCAGGGCGCGCTTGGGGCGACCGGGCGAAGGGTCATCGTTCGGCCGCGCCGCCGATGACGGGTTTGACGTCGAGGACCGGGGTGCCGTCGAGTGCCTCCAGGTCGCGTACGCGCATCCTGAGGCCCTCGACGGCGGCGATCCGCACGCGGTGGAGGCCGATCGGGTTGGGGCGGTCGGGCGCGCGGGTGCTGAAGACGCCCTGCGGCGGCCTGGCGGTGTCGCCGCGCGGGTGGACCACGAGGGTCTTCCTGTCGGCCCTGTCGAGCCAGGTGAACACCAGGACGTCCATGCCTTCGCGCAGGTCGCGCAGCCCTTCGCGGACGTGCTCGCCGAACACCAGCCACGCCTCCGGCGCCCCTTCGTCGCCCTGTCTGGGCGCCTGGCGGCGTTCGGTGAGCGGCGACTCGACCTGCCCGATCGGCTCCAGCGTGAACTCCATGGCCCCGCTCCTCGTCTGATCAGTTCTCCGTTCCGGATCCACTGTGCCGCCCGGCACCGACAGAAGTCCAAGATATGGTCGATATGCGGAGGCATAAGGGGTTCTTATGGAATTGCGGCAGTTGCTGTACATGGTGGCGACCGCGGAGGAGTCCAGCTTCACCCGCGCCGCCGCGCGGGTCAGGGTGGCGCAGCCCGCGGTGAGCCAGCAGATCGCGCAGCTCGAACGCGAGCTCGGCCAGCGCCTGTTCGACCGCTCCGAGCGGCGGGTCAGGCTGACGCCGGCCGGCGAGGCGTTCCTGCCGCACGCCAAGGCCGTGCTGGAGGCGGCCGCCGCCGGGCGCGACGCCGTCGACTCCCTCCGGGGCGTGCTGGCGGGCAGGCTCACGGTCGGGACGGTCCCCGTGCCGCCCGCGTGGCTGCTCGACCTGCTCGCCGCGTTCCGCCGGCGGCACCCCCGGGTGAGGCTGACCCTGCGCACCGGCGACCCGGAGGGCCTGGCGTCCGAGGTGGCGTCGGGCGCGCTGGACCTGGCGCTCATCGGCGTGGCGGCCGCCCGGCTGCCCGCCGGGCCAGCCGGGCAGCGGCTGCGGGCCGGGCTGGCCAGCCGCACCGTGTCGGCCGAGCCCCTGGTGGTGGCGGTCGCCCCCGGGCATCCCCTGGCCGCCGCGTCCGAGACGACCGTCGCCGCGCTGCGCGGCGAGCCCCTGCTCACGCTCACCCACGGCTCCGGGCTGCGGGCGGCGCTCATCGCGGCCTGCTCGGAGGCGGGTTTCCTGCCCGACGTCCACACGGAGACCGACGACCTCACCCTCCTCGCCGACCTGGCCGCGCGGGGGTTCGGCGCGGCGCTCATGCCGAGGTCGGCGGCCGAGCGGTCGCGCCCGCCGCTCGCCGTGGTGCCGCTGGCCGGGCCCGCGCTGCTGCGCACGACGGCGCTGGTGTGGCCGCGCGACCGGGTCACCGCGCCCGCGCGGGCCTTCCTCGACCTCTGCGACGAGGACCTCCATGATGAGGACCTCCGTGATGAGGTCCTCCGTGATGAGGACCTCCGCGACGAGCCGGACGGACAGGGCAGATAACGCAAAGGTCACAAACCTATCGGTCACTCGGTTTCGTGGTGAACACTGGCCGCGTGGACTTCGACGCTCTCATCGCCGCGCTGGACCTGCCCACCAAGATCCGCCTGCTCACCGGGGCCGACATGTGGTCGCTGCCGCCGGTGCCCGAGATCGGCCTCGACAGGATCGTCATGAGCGACGGCCCCATCGGGGTGCGCGGCGAGCGGTGGACCGCCGCCGACCCCTCCGTCGCGCTGCCCAGCCCCACCGCGCTGGCCGCCACCTGGGACACCGGCCTGGTCAGGCGCGCCGGGCTGCTGCTCGCCCAGGAGGCCAGGCGCAAGGGGGTGCACGTGCTGCTCGCGCCCACGATCAACCTGCACCGCTCGCCGCTCGGCGGCCGGCACTTCGAGTGCTTCTCCGAGGACCCGTACCTGACCGGTGAGATCGGGGCCGCGTACGTCGAGGGCGTGCAGGCGGGCGGCGTGGCGGCCACGCCCAAGCACTTCGTCGCCAACGACTCCGAGACCGACCGCTTCACCGTGGACGTGCGGGTGAGCGAGAAGACGCTGCGCGAGGTGTACCTGCGGCCCTTCGAGCGGGTCGTCGGCGCCGGGGCGTGGGCGCTGATGACGGCGTACAACACGGTGAACGGCACCACGATGACCGAGCACGCGGAGCTGGTGCACGGAGTGCTGAAGGGCGAGTGGGGCTTCGACGGCACGGTCGTGTCCGACTGGACGGCCGTGCGCAGCACCGAGGCCGCCGCGCTGGGCGGCACCGACGTCGCCATGCCGGGCCCCCACGGCCCCTGGGGCGATCGGCTGGAGGCGGCCGTGCGCGAGGGCCGCGTCCCCGAGTCGGCGGTGGACGAGCGGGTACGGCGGATCCTGCTCCTGGCCGCCCGCACGGGCGCGCTGCGCGACCCCGGCCGCTCCCCCGCGGACGCCCCGCAGGGCCCGGGGACGGGCGGGGCCGCCATTGACGGCGTGGCGCTGGCCCGTGAGGTGGCCGTGCGCGGCTTCACCCTGCTGGCCAACGACGGCCTGCTGCCCCTGAGCGGCGTGGCAAGCGTCGCCCTGATCGGGTCCGCCGCCGACGAGGCCAGGGTGATGGGCGGCGGCAGCGCGCAGGTCTTCCCCGACCGGGTCGTCTCCCCGCTGGAGGGCCTGCGGGCACGGCCGGGCGTCGAGGTGCGGTACGCGCTCGGCACCGACCCGCGCGTCCGCCTGGCGCCGCTCGCCGTGCCCGCGACCGCGCAGTTCCTGGACCGCGACGGCGCCGTGCTCGCCGAGGAGCCGCTGGCGGCGGCCGAGGCCCGCTGGATCGGGACGCTCCCCCCGGCCGTGGACGGCGCGCGCCTCGCCGCGGTACGGCTGCGCGCCGCCTACACGCCGCCCGTGTCGGGCGAGCACGAGCTGTCGATCGCGGGCGTCGGCGCGTTCACCGTGACGGTGGACGGCGCGACCGTCTTCGACGCGGTCGTCGAGCCCGACGGCGACGACCCGGCCGCGGCGTTCCTCGCGCCGCCCGAGCGCCGGGTGAAGGTCCCGCTGGCCGCCGGGCGCGCGTACGAGCTGGCCGTGACGCACCCGGCGGGCGCGTTCGGCGGGATGACGTTCGTCGCGTTCACGCTCGGGCACGCCGCGCCGCGGGCCGGTGAGGACGAGCTGATCGCCGAGGCGGCGCGGCTCGCGGCGGACAGCGACGTGGCCGTCGTGGTCGCCTCGACCACGCCCGAGGTGGAGAGCGAGGGCTTCGACCGCGAGCACCTGCGGCTGCCCGGCCGCCAGGACGACCTGATCCGCGCCGTGGCCGCCGCGAACCCGCGCACCGTGGTCGTGGTGAACGCCGGGTCGCCGGTCGAGACGCCGTGGCTGGAGGAGGTGGCGGCCGTGCTGCTGACCTGGTTCCCCGGGCAGGAGGCGGGCGCGGCGCTCGCGGACGTCCTGTTCGGCGACGCCGAGCCGGGCGGGCGGCTGCCGACCACCTGGCCCGCCCGCCTGGAGGACGCCCCGGTGACCGCCGTCGAGCCCGTGGACGGGGTGCTCGCCTACGACGAGGGCGTCCACATCGGCTACGACGCGTGGCAGCGGTCGGGGCGGGCCCCGGCGTTCTGGTTCGGCCACGGCCTCGGCTACACGACCTGGTCGTACGGCGCCGTCACGGCGCAGGGCGACGGCGGCGCCGTCGCGGTGACGGTCGCCGTCACCAACACCGGCGACCGGCCCGGCCGCGAGGTGGTGCAGGTGTACGTCTCCCGCGACGGCTCGGGACGGCGGCTGGCGGGCTTCGACGTGGTGGAGGCCGACCCCGGCCAGACCGTGGTCACGACGGTCCGGCTGCCGGAGCGGGCCCTGCAGGAGTGGACGGACGGCGCCTGGCGCGCGGTGCCGGGCCCGCACACGGTCACGGCCGCCAGGAACGCCGCGGATCCCGGCCTCGGCACGGTCGTCGAGGTGTGAACCGGCCGCGGAATCGCCGGTCACGTTTTCCTTACCGCACCAGTTGGTTTGTATCCTTCTGAGCATGGCAAAGTCCGAGGACACAGAGAAGCCGGGGCGCATCAAGCAGCTCCGCATGATCGCGCAGATCATCCAGCAGGCCAACCCCAAGGGGATGCCCATCGTCTTCCTTTCGGCGGTCGGCACGCTGGCGGTGGTCGTCGTGATCGGCCTGGTCACGGACTACCTGTGGTATTCGCTGTTGCCCGGCCTGCTCGCCGCGGTCACGGTGGGCCTGGTCGTGTTCGGCCAGCTGGCGCAGAGGGCGCAGTACTCCCTGCTGCACGGCCAGACCGGCGCCGCCGCGGCGGTGCTGCAGGGCATGCGCGGCAACTGGCAGGTCACGCCCGCGATCGCGGTCAACCGTGACCAGGACCTCGTCCACCTCGTCGTGGGCTACCCGGGCGTGGTGCTGGTGTCCGAGGGGCCGGGCAACCGGGTCGCGAAGATGCTCGCCGCCGAGAAGAAGCGCGTGGCCCGCGTGGTGCTCGGCGTCGAGATCTACGACATCCAGTGCGGCGACGGCGAGGGTCAGGTGCCGCTCGGCAAGCTGCAGCGCCACCTGATGAAGCTGCCGCGCAACCTCAAGAAGCCCTCGGTCAACGAGGTGAAGGACCGCCTGCGCTCGCTGCCGAAGAACCTGCCCATGCCCAAGGGTCCGATGCCGAAGGGCGCGCGCATGCCGCGCGGCCCCAAGATGCGCTAGTGCTCTCGACCTCTTCGCGCGCCAACCGCGGCTGGTGGGACGGCAACGCCGACGACTACCAGGCCGAGCACGGCGGCTTCCTGCGCGACACCGGCTTCGTCTGGTGCCCCGAGGGGCTCGACGAGGCCGACGCCCGCCTGCTCGGCGACGTCGAGGGCCGCGCCGTCCTGGAGATCGGGTGCGGCGCGGCGCAGTGCGCGCGGTGGCTGGTGACGCGGGGCGCCCGGGTGGCGGCGTTCGACGTGTCGCACCGGCAGCTGCGCCACTCCCAGCGCATCGACCTCGACACCGGCCTGCGCGTGCCCGTCGTGCAAGCCGACGCCGAGGCGCTGCCGTTCGCCGCCGGGTCGTTCGACCTGGCCTGCTCGGCCTTCGGCGCGCTGCCGTTCGTGGCCGACCCGCTCGCGGTCTTCCGCGAGGTGCGCAGGGTGCTCAGGCCGGGCGGCAGGTTCGTGTTCTCGGTCAGCCATCCCGTGCGGTGGGCGTTCCCCGACGACCCCGGCCCGCGCGGGCTGACCTCCGACCGGTCCTACTTCGACCGCTCCCCGTACGTGGAGCGCGACGACGCGGGCACGCCGACGTACGTCGAGCACCACCGCACGCTGGGCGACTGGGTGAACCTCCTCGTCGCGTCCGGGTTGACGGTCACCGGGCTGCTGGAGCCCGAGTGGCCCGAGGGGCACGACCGGGTCTGGGGCGGGTGGAGCCCGCTGCGCGGCCGGCACCTGCCGGGCACCGCGATCTTCAGTTGCGCGCGTCCCTGACCGGGCCGCCGCCGCGCCCGTACCTGGCGGCCATCGCGTGGAAGACCTCCCGGGGCTCCCAGCGCGAGCCGCCGCGCCTGCCGACCACTCCGTACGAGCCGAGGTCGGAGCCTTCGGCCAGGTGGAAGGCGGCGAAGGTGAACCACAGCGCGGTGTCGACGCCCTCGCGCTCGAACAGGTCGGTCAACTCCTCGAAGTAGCGCGCCTGCTCGCCCTCGTCGGGCACGGCGCCGTCGGGCACCATCCAGGCGGAGCCGCCCCGGTCGCCCGCGCCTCGGTAGGGGCAGGTGCCGAACTCGGTGACGGCGACGGGCTTGCCGTGCCGGAAGTGGGCCCGCAGGTCGTCCAGGTAGTCGTGCGCGTTGTACGCCGCCCGGTAGGCGTCGACGCCGACGACGTCGAACGGCGTCCAGTCCACCGGCTCCCAGGGGCCTGAGGCGTAGCTGAGCGGGCCGGAGAAGCGCTCGCGGGCGGCGGACGCCGTCTCGGCCAGGAACGCGTTGAAGCGGGGCATGACGTCCATCAGGGACGTCCACCACGCCACGTCGCCCGTCATCATCGCGCGCAGGCGCTCGCGGTGGCCGTCGCCGGGGATGAAGCCGTGCGCGAACGCGCTCAGCTCGCAGCCGGTGACGAGCACGACCCGGGCGCCGCCGCGCCGTAACGTCTCGGCCCGTTCTGCCGCGTCGGCGACGACGGCGAGCGTCCCGGCGGGGCCGAGGTCGACGGGCAGCGGCGAGAACCACACCTCCAGCCCCTCGGCGGCGGCCTCCTCGGCGGCGACGGCGACGCGGGCGGGGTCGGCCCCTGAGACGCGTACGCAGGCGCAGTGCAGGTCGCGGGCGATGGTCCGCATGTCGCGCCGGACGTCCTCGACGTCGAACGCCTTGCGGGTCAGGCCTGGACCCGGGAGGAACCCGACGTCGTAGTTAACGCCCATCTTCATGGCTGTCCCCGTTCTGCTGGGTGGCGTGCTCGTCGGCGGCGGCGAGGCCGTGCTCCAGGAGGTCGAAGGCCGTCTCGACGTCGGCGGTCAGGCGGCGCCCCGCCTCCTCCATCGGCGTGCCGGAGGCCAGCCGCAGGAAGAACGCCTCCTGCAGGGCGCCGACGACGGCCGTGACCTGCGCCGCCATGAGCCGCGCCACCAGGTCGTCACCGCCCGCGCCTAGGGCCGCGCCACCGTCCGCGCCACCGCCCGCGCCACGGGCCGCGGCGAGCGCGGCGGCGAGACGGTGCCGCTCCGCCGCGTTCGCCTGCTCGACCGCGGCCAGCAGCGCCGGGCTGGAGGTGATGACCCGGACGCGTGCCATCAGCTCCCCGGCCAGCTCCCCGGCGTCGGCCTCGCCGGGCGGGCGCGCGGCCACCTCCCGCAGGTGGGCGCGCAGCGCCGCGAGCGGCGTGCGCCCCGCCCCCCGCCGCTCGACGACGCCCGCCAGGTCGTCGCCGACGCCGTCGAGGACGATCGCCTCCTTCGAGGGGAAGTACGAGAACAGCGTCACCTTGGCGACCCCCGCCGCCTCGGCGATCTCGTTCACGGTCACCGCGTCGTAGCCGCGCGCGTCGAACAGCCGCAGCGCCGTCTCGGCGATGCGCCGCCGCGTCTCGGCCTTCTTGCGCTCCCTGAGCCCCGCCATCATGCGGACAGCATAAACCAAACCCGGTTCGTTTCCGAACCCGGTATGGTTTTTCTCGCCTCTGGACTACATCCTGACGACCATCGTGTTCGACACGCGGTCGTGCACGCCGCGGTGGTCGCGGTCCCAGATCAGCGCGGGCACCGCCAGGCACAGCAGCACGGTGCGGACGAGCACGGGCAGCAGGCGCGGGTCGCCGCCGTCCATGGCCGCCACCCTGATGCCCGCCAGCCGGTGGCCGAACGTCTGCCCCATGAACCCCACCAGCACGAGGTACTGCAGGGCGAAGACGGCGACCGGCGCCCACGGCGCGTCCGCCGGGTTCATCCTGAGCAGCAGCTGCACCACCACCCAGGTGCAGATCATCCAGTCGATGACGAGCGCCGCGATGCGCCGGCCCCACCCCGCGATCGACCCGCTGCCCTCCTCGGGCACGCCCAGGCGCTCGCCCGGATACCCCAGATCGATCCCGGCGGAGCGCACCCCGCCCAGCCAGGTCTGCGTCCACCGCGGCTCGTTGCTGCTCATGCCCTCCACGGTATCCGGCCGCACGGCCGGTCCACGTCGTGACCCAACCGCGCTCTGACGCGTCCATCATGGACGCATGCCATACGGGGACGACCTCGACGCGCGCTTCAACGAACTCATCTCCCAGTTCAGCGAGGAGGAGCAGCGCAGGATGCGGGCGGCGGCGGTCAAGGGGGTCAGGCCGCCCAGGAACGCGGGAGGCGGCGCGCGGCCCGCCGGAACCCGGCGGGAGGCCGGCCCGCAACGCCGGACCGGCCGGCTCTGGGTGGCCCTCGCGCTGATGTGCACCGTGCTGGCCGCCTCGGGCATCGTCGTCGCCTTCCGTCCCGACCTGCTCTCCCCCGTGCCCGCCCGGCCCGCCGTGACGCTCACGGCCACGGCCGTGGCCACGGCCCCGGCCACGGCCTCGGCCCCGGCCGCGACGCCGGTCGCGGTTCCCGAACGCCTGGTGAACCCGTTCGCCGGGTCGCCCGCGCAGTCGTACGCCGAGGGCGTCGCCGGCTTCGTCATGCCGAAGGCCAGAGCCGTCAGCGGACTGTCGGAGAAGCAGGTGGCCGCGGGCCTCAAGCGCACCCGCGCCCTGCTCGCCGCCGCCTTCCTGGACCGTGCGACGATCGCGGGAGGGCGGCCGTCCGCGTTCATGAAGCTGCTGCACCCCGACGAGCGCTCGATCTTCGCCAAGCGGCTCGACCGCAAGGGCGGCGAGCGCGACGGCGACACCCGCGGCTGGGTCACCAGCCTCGCCCCCGGCAGCGCCGAACTCGCCACCGACGTGATCAAGGTGACGTCCAAGGCCACGCTGGCCCCCTTCAAGGAGCCGGGCCACGCCGGGGCCAAGGTGACGACGCGCTTCGTCGTCGTCTACGGCGTGCGGCGGCCCGGTGACGCCGGCTCGACGATGCGCCTCGTCGTCCACGGGCGGGCCACCATGCTGATCTACCGTGCGCGCGGCGACCTGGTCGTGTGGGCCACCGACTGGAGCCGGGGCGCCGCCCCTTCCCGGTGCGGCGCACCCGACCGGTTCGTCCACCCCGTCTTCCCCGAGGCGCGGCAGGGCGAGCCCCGGCCCACCGGAGCCCCTCTCGACCCGTACGACCTGGACGGACCCGAGCCGGACGTCCCCTGCCAGAGCGTCCGGCGGACCTGACGCTGTGTAACACGTACGAAACAGTCGGGACACCATATGGAAACGGCGTCGTCCTAGCGTCGGGATGATGCCAGTCCCCAGGGAGGTTCGAGAGTGTTCAACTCCGCCGACGACGTCCTGAAGTTCATCAGCGACGAAGGGGTGCAGTTCGTCGATGTCAGGTTCACCGACCTGCCCGGGACGACGCACCACTTCACCTTCCCGGTCGAGAACTTCGGCGCGAACGTCTTCAACGACGGACTCATGTTCGACGGCTCGTCGATCCGCGGCTTCCAGGCGATCCACGAGTCCGACATGCTCCTGCTGCCCGACCCGTCCAGCGCCGTGCTCGACCCGTTCCGGCAGCACAAGACGCTGAACATCAACTTCTTCGTCCACGACCCGCTCACCGGCGAGGCCTACAGCCGCGACCCGCGCAACGTCGCGAGGAAGGCCGAGGAGTACCTCAAGGGCACGGGCATCGCCGACACCGCGTACTTCGGGCCCGAGGCCGAGTTCTACATCTTCGACGACGTCCGCTTCGAGACGAAGGCCAACGCCGGCTACTACTACATCGACTCGATCGAGGGCGCCTGGAACACCGGCAAGGCGACCGAGGGCGGCAACCTCGGCTACAAGCCGCGCTACAAGGGCGGCTACTTCCCCGTCCCGCCGATGGACCACTTCACCGACCTGCGCTCCGAGATGGTCCGCAACCTCATCGAGTGCGGCATCGACGTCGAGATGCAGCACCACGAGGTGGGCACCGCCGGCCAGGCGGAGATCGACTTCAGGTTCGGCACGCTGCTCAAGACCGCCGACAAGCTGATGCTCTACAAGTACGTCATCAAGAGCACGGCGCTGGAGTACGGCCACACCGTCACCTTCATGCCGAAGCCGATCTTCGGTGACAACGGCTCCGGCATGCACTGCCACCAGTCGCTGTGGAAGGACGGCTCGCCGCTGTTCTACGACGAGGTGGGCTACGCCGGCCTGTCCGACACCGCGCGCTACTACATCGGCGGCCTGCTCAGGCACGCCCCGTCGCTGCTGGCCTTCACCAACCCGACGGTCAACTCCTACCACCGCCTGGTGCCCGGCTACGAGGCCCCGGTGAACCTGGTCTACTCGCAGCGCAACCGCTCGGCGTGCGTCCGCATCCCGATCACGGGCTCCAACCCGAAGGCCAAGCGCATCGAGTTCCGCGTGCCCGACCCGTCGTGCAACCCGTACTTCGCGTTCGCGGCCATGCTCATGGCCGGCATCGACGGCATCCGCAACAAGATCGAGCCGCCGGAGCCCGTCGACAAGGACCTCTACGAGCTGCCGCCCGAGGAGGCCCGCCAGGTGCCGCAGGTGCCCGGCTCGCTGCCCGAGGTGCTCGACGCGCTGGAGGCCGACCACGACTACCTGCTGGAGGGCGGCGTCTTCACGCCCGACCTCATCGAGACCTGGATCTCGTACAAGCGGCAGAACGAGGTCGACCCGATCCGCCTGCGCCCGCACCCGCACGAGTTCGAGCTGTACTACGACGTCTGAGGGCCCGCCGGTCGTCGTCCGTCGTCGCCGAGCAGGCTCGTGCGGCAGGGTTCGAGGGGGCGCCACCGATCACATCGGCGGCGCCCTCGACGTGCGTGGCCACCACCTGAACAAGACCGGGCAGCCCATCCGAGGCAGCCGCCATCAAGTGGTTGTCAAGTGGGCGGACGTACCACGGGAGCACGGCACCCGCACGAGCAGAGCGGCGGGTCTGGTTCCCTGGGAGCGTGCTCGATGAGCAGTCGCATGATCTCCTCCGTCACCGTCGGCCTCTCGCTCGCCGGGACGATTGCTGTCGCAGCACCGGCCCACGCCTCTGGCGGTTGCGCGATCACGCCGTACGGGCTGATCGGCGCGCGGTGGGCCGAGCTGGGCGGCGAGGACGGCAAGCTGGGCTGTCCGACGACGCAGGAGACCGACATCTACATGAACGGCGTCGGCTGGGCCGGGCGCAGGCAGTCGTTCGTGCGCGGGCAGATGGCCTGGTCGCCCAAGAACGGCGCCAAGCTCGTAGTGGCCGCCTATTCGAAGGACGGGTACGCCTACTTCGATTGGACACCGACCGACCGTTCCTGGGACAAGTTCCTCGTCCGCTGGACCAGCGCCGCCGACCCGAACGGACGGCAGGAGGACTTCGTCGGCGGCAACCGCGGCAAGGCGTGGACCCGCCTGCGGACCAACAGCGGCTACCGCTGGAACGTCAAGGGTTGCGACACCGGCGTGTTCGGTTCGCGTTGCCAGCGGTACTGGACGGTCTCGGTCACTGGCTGACCCGTGGCCCGGGTGGCGGGCCCGGGTCCTCGGCGCGGCGCGCCCTGCGGCGGCGGATGGCGAGGACGGTCATGACGCCCTGGTACGCGGCCAGGGCCAGCAGGATGCCGGGGATGAGGTACTCGCCCCAGGAGTCGCCGTCCTCCTTGAGGAAGAACACCACCAGGACGATCCCCATGACTCCGAGGAGCAGGCCCAGGACGTTGACGCCCAGGTCGCCCGCGCTCGGCCTCTTCGGCTCTTCAGAAGGACGCACCCGCTCACTCTAGACACCCGCTCCCGCAGGGGGCACCGGTCGTGGAGGCTCGGCTCCGCCGGTTCTCCCGCAGGAGGGTGACCGCCTCGACGTGGCGTCCGGCGGGTGCGGGGTCAGCCGGTGGTGACGGGGGCGCGGCAGGAGCGGGTCGTGGCCGCGTAGCAGGCGCAGGTGGCGGCCGTCAGGGCGGCGGCCGTGGCGAGCGGGTGCGGCAGGCCGCCGAGGACGGCCACCCCGAGCGTGGCGCCCGTCTGGCGCACCGCGTTCAGGACGCCTCCCGCGGTGCCCGCCGTCCCCGGCGGAGCGGCGGCGATCATGCCGGCCATGAGGGCGGGCAGGCAGAACGACAGGCCGAAGCCCGTCGCGGCCAGCCAGGGCCACGCCGTGGGCGCGACGGCGACCCCGGCCAGCCCCGCGGCGAGCAGGGCCAGCCCGCCCAGGATGGGCGTGCGGGCGCCGTACCTGGCCACCAGGCGTCCGGTGAGGACGGGGTTGACCGCCATGGGCAGGGTGAGCGGCAGGAACGAGAGTCCCGCGGCCAGGGGGGCGAGGTGGCGGCCGTCCTGGAAGAGCAGGGTCAGCACGAACAGCGCGCCGGAGAACGCGAAGCCGGCCATCGCGCCGGCCGCCAGTTCGGGCCAGGTGGCCGCGAGCAGGCCGCCGGGCAGGGCGGGCGAGGCGCTGCGGCGTTCCACGGCGACGAGCGCGGCCAGGGCGAGCGCCGCCAGAATGCCCGCGAGTGCGGAGGAGTCGGTCAGCGCCTCGGCGAGCAGGCCGAGGAACACGCAGGCGAGCGCCTGCACGGCCCCGTCGATGCGGCGCGTGCCGCGGGGCGAGCGGACGCGGCGCAGCGCGAGGAGGCTGAGCAGCGCGATCGGCGGGTTGACGAGGAAGACGGCGCGCCACCCGTACAGGCCGACCAGCAGGCCGCCCAGCAGCGGGCCCGCGGCGAGCGCGGTGCCGGTGATCGCGGCCCACAGTCCGGTGGCCCTGGCCCGCTCGGCGGGCGCGGGGAAGAGCTCGGCCAGCAGACCGAGCGAGCCGCCCAGGCACAGGGCCCCGGCCACGCCGAGCAGCGCGCGCAGCGCCACGAGCGCGCCGAGGCCGGGCGCGGCGGCGCCGAGCAGCGAGAGCACGCCGAAGGCGGCCACGCCCACCCTGAACACCCGCGCCGCGCCGAACCTGTCGGCCACCGCTCCCCCTGTCAGCAGCGACGCGGCGAAGGCGACGGTGTAGGCGTTCACCGCCCACTGCTGGCCGGCGAGGGTGCCGCCGAGCGTGGCGCGCAGGTCGGGCAGCGCGATCGTCAGGACGGTCGTGTCGAGGAGGACGAGGAAGTAGGCAAGGGACAGACCCCACAGTCTCATGGCGCTCCAGCCTGCGCGGAAGCGACGCCTGCCTCAACAGGCGCGGCCTGAGGGGGCGTTCGGGAGAACCGTATGCTGGCGGCGTGGAACTGCGGCAGCTGAGGGGTTTCGTGGCGGTGGCCGGCACGGGCAGCGTGACGGCGGCGGCCGGGACGCTGGGGCTCGCCCCCGCGTCGGTGTCGGAGCAGATCCGCAGGCTGGAGGACGGCCTCGGCGTCGCGCTGTTCGAACGGACGCCGCGCGGCATGCGGCTGACCCCGCAGGGGGCCGCGCTGCTGCCCCGCGCCCGGGAGCTGCTCGACCACGCCGACGAGGTACGCAGGGCCGTCACCGGCGGGCGGCGCCGGGTCACGATCGGCGCGCTGGAGACCCTGGCGGCGACCCGCCTGCCCGCCGTGGTGCGCCGCCTGTCGGAGCGGCGTCCCGACCTGGACGTGGACGTCAGGTCGCTGCAGCGCGCGGAGCTGCTGTCGGAGGTCGCCGAGGGCAGGGTGGACGCCGGGCTGCTGCTCGACCACGGCATGCGCGTCGGCGCGCTCGGTTTCTCCCCGCCGCCCGGCCTGGACTTCCTCGACGTCGGCGAGGTCGCGCTGCTCCTCGTCGCCGCGCCCGGCGGCGGCGACGGCCCGCTGCTGGTGTCGCCGCCGGGGTGCTCGATCAGGATGGCGGCGGACCGGACGTTCGGGCCGGAGGTGCCGCGGCGCGAGCTGGGCGGCATCCAGACGGCCCGCGAGTGGGCCAGGCAGGGCCTGGGCAAGGCCCTGCTGCCGGACTTCGCGGTGGGCGGCGACCTCGCCTCGGGCGCGCTGGTGCCGCTCGGCTCGTCCGCGCCCCCGCTCGCCCTGCGCCTGGTCTGGCTGCGCGGGCGCGAGCCCTCGATACGCGAGGTGCTGTACGCCCTGAGCGCCTGACCGGGCGCGCGGGACACCCGGGGGGCGGCGGGCTGGTCAGCGGGCGGGGCGGCGCGCCCGGTACAGGACGTGCCGGCGCAGCGGGCTGCCCTCGGGCACGTCGGGGTGGTCGAAGTCGTCGGCCGGGTCACGCGTCATGCCGAGGCGCTCCATGACGGCACGCGACCGGACGTTGCCGACCGCCGTCATGGCCACGATCTCGTCCAGGCCCGCCTCCTCGAAGCCGTACGCGAGCGCGCGGGCGGCGGCCTCGGTGGCGTAGCCCTTGCCCCAGGCGGGGCGGGCCAGCCGCCAGCCGATGTCGGCCGCGGGCGTGAAGTGCGACGCGAACGTCTTCAGCTGCAGGCCGGTGAAACCGACGAACGCGCCGCTGCCGCGCTCCTCCAGCGCCCACAGCCCCCAGCCGTGGCGTTCGAAGCCCTGCTCGATCCTGTCGACGAACAGGTCGCTCTGCTCACGGGTGAGGGGGGCGGGGAAGTGCTCCATCACCTCGGGGTCGCGGTTCATCTCCGCGAAGGCCGCGCGGTCGGTCTCCCGCCAGCGCCGCATGATCAGCCGTTCCGTCTGCACCGCGCCACCTTACCGGCGCGAGCGGATGCCGGTGATCCGGCGCAGGACGTCCCACCAGAAGGGGGCGCCGAACAGCAGCGCCACGTACGTGAGGAGGTAGCCGGGCCAGTGGCTGAGGGTGGTGACGCGGTCCCACCAGGCGGCGCCGTTCCAGGTGACGGACGGGTCGCCGGTCTCCGGGACGGTGACGCTGACGAGCGCGTGGTCGAGCACCTTGACCAGCGCGGGGCTGCTGAGCGTGTCGGTGATGCAGCCGACGGGGTCGCTCCCCTCGCAGCGCTCCTTCAGCCCGCCGTACGCGTCGGCCTCGACCAGGCCGGCGACCGAGGCGCGGAAGGCGTTGTCGCGCAGCAGCGTCTTGCCGTACTCCAGGCCGTCCATCGTGAACAGCAGCGTCACGGCCAGGCCGAGCACCGCCAGCACCCACTTGACGTACCGCTTGTAGAGCAGCGACAGGCGCTGCATCTCGCCGTCGAACCAGGACTCGACGCCCTTCCTGAACCGGTCGAGGTCGCGCTGCGCGGTCTCCCAGACGCCCTGGAGGTGGCCGTACAGGGGGCTGCGGATGGCTTTGAGCTTCTCCAGCAGGCCCTCGACGCCGTCGCGTTCGGCCGCGGCGAGCTCCATGAGCGCCACGGCGAAACGCTCGGGCGGGATGTCGGAGATGCTGGTCCTGCCGCGCTTGGGGTGGTCGATCTCCTGGACCCGCTGGTAGAGCCGGGTGACCATGGCGTCGTCCGTCCTGGTCTCCTGGTCGGGCAGCGGGACGGGCTCCGGGGGCGCGGGCTGGTCGCTGTGCCTGGGCCGCGGGTCGCGGGCGAACGGCAGGGCGGCGAAGACGTCGCGCACCCTGGCCGGCAGCCACGACCTGCCTGCGGGGCCGGCGCCGTCGAGGGTGTCCCTGAGGTAGGCCCACAGGAACTTGCTGCGGATGGACAGCACCCGCACGATCGCCTCGTTCAGCCCGCTGACCAGCAGCGACAGCAGCAGGAACGCCAGCGCCAGGCCCAGGGCCAGATCGGCGTACACGGACAACACCGCGCATTGATACACCCGTGGCGATCACCGATCAACCCCCTGGGAGAGGTCAATCGCCGTAGAAGACGCGTTCCACCACCTGCCGGGCACGGCGGGTGACGCGCCGGTAGTCGTCGAGGAAGTCCTCCGAGCCGTCGGGCGGGTAGCCGAGCGTCCGCGCGACGAACCGGCGTTCGCGCACGTCACGCGGCACGCTGTCGCCGGGACGGCCCTTGACCAGCATGAGGGCGTCCCTGACGCGGGAGGCGAAGCGCCACGCCCCGGCCAGCACCTCCTCGTCGCGCTCGGACAGCAGCCCCTCGGCCGCCGCCGCGCGCAGCGCCTCCAGCGTGCGGGTGGTGCGCAGGGACGGCAGGTCCGCCGCGTGCCTGAGCTGGAGCAGCTGCGCCACCCACTCGACGTCCGACAGCCCGCCGGGGCCGAGCTTGGTGTGCAGCGCGGGGTCGGCGCCCCTGGGCAGCCGCTCCGCCTCCATGCGGGCCTTCAGGCGCCTGATCTCGCGCACCGCGTCGTCGCCGAGCCCGCCGCGCGGGTACCGCAGCTCGTCGATCATGGACGTGAACTCGGCGCCCAGCTCCTCGTCCCCCGCGGAGAAGCGGGCCCGCAGCAGCGCCTGCGCCTCCCACGGCGACGACCAGCGCGCGTAGTAGGCGCGGTACGAGGCCAACGTGCGCACCAGCGGACCCTGGCGGCCCTCCGGACGCAGGTCGGGATCGACCATCAGCGGCGGGTCGGGCGCGGGCAGCGCGAGCAGCCTGCGCAGCTCGTTGGCGGCGGCGAAGGCGGCCTCGGCGGCCTCCCGCTCGGCCACCCCCGGGCAGGGCGAGTGGACGAACATGACGTCGGCGTCGCTCGCGTACGAGCACTCCAGCCCGCCGAGCCGGCCCATGGCGACGACCGCGAACCTGGTCACGCCCGCGACCGGGCGCAGCGCGGCGTCCAGCGTCGCCTGCAGGGTGACGTCGTTGAGCCGCGACAGCGCCTCGCCGACCGTCTCGATGTCGGCGAGGCCGGAGACGTCGGCCACCGCCGTGCGGAACAGCTCCCTGCGGCG
Source organism: Nonomuraea pusilla (assembly GCF_900109355.1). Classification (GTDB taxonomy): domain Bacteria; phylum Actinomycetota; class Actinomycetes; order Streptosporangiales; family Streptosporangiaceae; genus Nonomuraea; species Nonomuraea pusilla. Next base: position 114,313 of record NZ_FOBF01000004.1, on the reverse strand, counting down.
CAGCGCCCGCACGGCGGCGACGGCGCTCTCGACGTCGCCGCCGTGCCTTGACACGGCCGTCCGGGCCTCGTTCAGCAGCGACGCGGCGGGACGCACGGCGAGGTCGGCGTCGGAGCCGAGCATGGCCACCGCCTCGGGGGCGTGCATGAGCAGGCCGGTGGCGTACCTGCTGGTGCCGAGCACGCGCGCCATCCTCGCCGCGACCGCGGTCTCGTCGCGCAGCAGCCGCAGATACCAGGGCGTGGCGCCGAGCCTGTCGCTGACCTGGCGGAAGCCGAGCAGCGCGGCGTCCGGGTCGGGCGTGTCGGCGAACCAGCCGAGCATGACCGGCAGCAGCGTGCGCTGGATCGCCGCGCGCCTGGACACGCCGCTGGTGAGCGCCGCGATGTGGCGCAGCGCCCCGGCGGGGTCGACGTAGCCGAGCGCCTCCAGCCGGGCCGCCGCCGCCGACGCCGACAGCCGCGACTCCGACTCGGGCAGCCGCGCCACCGCCTGCAGCAGCGGCCGGTAGAACAGCTTCTCGTGCAGCCGCCTGGCCTCCCTGGCGTGGCGCCGCCACCGGGCCGTGAACTCGCCCACCGGGTCGCCCTGCAGGCCCAGCGCCCGGCCCAGGCGGCGCAGCGCGGCCGGGTCCTGGGGCAGGACATGGGTGCGGCGCAGCCGGTGGAGCTGGAGCAGGTGCTCCACGCCGCGCAGGAACGCGTACGCCTCCGCCATGGCGCGGGAGTCGTCACGGCCGACGTACCCGCCTCGCGACAGGGCGGCCAGCGCGGGCAGCGTGCCCCTGCGGCGCAGCAGCGGGTCGAGCCGGCCGTGGACGAGCTGCAGGAGCTGCACGGCGAACTCGATGTCGCGCAGCCCGCCGGGGCCCAGCTTGATCTGCCGCTCCCCCTCGGCCCGGACGTGCTCCTCGACGCGGCGGCGCATGGCCTGCACGTCCTCGACGAAGTGCTCGCGGGTGGCCGCCGTCCAGACGAGGTCGTCGACGGCCTGGACGTACGACTGGCCGAGGTCCATGTCGCCCGCCACCGGGCGGGCCTTCAGCAGCGCCTGGAACTCCCACGTCTTGGCCCAGCGGCGGTAGTAGGCCAGGTGGCTGGCCAGCGTGCGGACGAGCGGGCCCGATCGGCCCTCGGGGCGCAGGCTGGCGTCGACCTCCCACAGCGCGCCCTCCGGGGTGGGCGCGGTGCAGGCGCGCATCATGGCCTGGGCCAGCCGGGTCGCGGCGCGCAGGGCCTTGGCCTCGTCGGCGCCCTCGCGCGGCTCGGCCACGAAGACCACGTCCACGTCGCTGATGTAGTTGAGCTCCCTGGCGCCGCACTTGCCCATGCCGATGACGGCCAGGCGTACGTCGGCGTCGTCGACCTCGGCGCGGGCGACGGCGAGCGCGGCCTCCAGCGCGGCGCCCGCGAGGTCGGACAGCTCCGCCATGACGGCGAGGAGCTCGGCCTCGCCGGTCAGGTCGCGGGCGGCCAGGTGCATGAGGTGTCCCCGGTAGCCGACGCGCAGGGCGGACAGCGCGTCCTCGCGGGACGCGCGCGGCAGCGGGTCTGCGGGGTCGGCGCCGACGGCGCGCAGCAGCGCCGTGCGGGGGTCGTCCAGCTCGGGTTCGGCGAGCAGGGCGAGCTGGCCCGGGTGGCGTACCAGGTGGTCGCCGAGCGCGGCGCTGACGCCTAGGACGGCGAGCACCCTGCCGCGCAGGGCGGCGTCGGACCGCAGCAGGCCGGGCACGGCCGGGTCGCGCTCGGCCAGGCGGGTCAGCGAGAGCAGCGCCTGGTCGGGGTCGGCGGTGTCGGCGAGCGCGTCGAGCAGGTCGTCGAGCGCGGGCGCTGACTGCTCGACGAGCCCGGCGGCCCGCGCGGCGTCGGCGAAGCCGAGCCTGGCGAGCCGCGCCGCGGTGGATTCGATCCTCGGCACCCCTCCATCTTGACAGCAGTCGCCGGGCGGGCCCTAGAGTGAAACGCAACGTTGCGTTGCGTTTCGGGCGCATCGGCATCGGCGTACGGCTTCGGGGAGGGGCACGATGAAGACAACCGGGGCGAAGACCAGGCAGACGGAACGAGCAGGTCAGACACCGCGCACCGACCGGAGAAGGCAGGACACCCCTGGGCTGCCCACCGCCCGGCCCCAGCAGGCCAGGCAGCCCGGGGTGGCCGGGGTGGCCGGGCTGATGCGGTCCGCCCGGATCGGGGTGACCGCCGGGCTCGCGTTGACTGCCACGCGTGGAGAGACGGCCGCCGGGCTGCCGAAGACCTCCGGACCTGCGGAGACGGCTGGGCTCGGGCGAGAGATGGAGGGGCGGGTCTCCTCCGCGGTGACGTGGGGGCTGCTGGCCGCCTGGGCGGTGCACGACGCGGAGGAACTGGCCACGATGGCGGGGTGGGCGCGCCGGGCCCGGCCCCGCCTGGAGCGGCTGTTCCCCCAGGTGCCGTGGCAGCGCCTGGAGGTGTCCCAGCGGCAGGTGACCACGGCCATCGCGCTGATGGGCGGCGTGATGGCGGGCGCGTCGGCCCTCGGGGCCAGGACCGGCGGCCGCAGCCCGGTCTTCCAGGCGGCGCTGGCCGGCTTCGGCGCGCACGGCGTCGTCCACCTGGCGCAGGCCGCTGTGACGCGCGGCTACACGCCGGGTGTCGTGACGTCGCCGCTGGTGGTGATCCCCTTCTCGTTGTGGGCGTGGCGGCGGCTGCGCGAGAGCGGCGTCGCGGTGGGGGCGGGCGGCGCGACGGCGGCCGGCCTGGCCGCGCTGCCCGCGGTGGTGGCGGGCGTCCACGTACTAGCCCACGCCCTGTCCGGACACACGGACGCCCGACACGGCAGCCAGACGCCCGGAAAGAACCGCACAGACACACAGGACGCCGACCAGCCGGACGGAGGAAGCCGACACGGGGACGGATGGCACGGGGACGCGTGGCAGGGAGACGCGTGGCACGGCGGCCAGGCGTGCGGGAAGGACCGGCGCGCTGACGTGCCGCGCGGCGACCGGCCGGGTCGGGAGGGGCGGTTCGGGAAGGTGGGGGGCGGGGTCAGTCGCGTGCGCCGGTTCTGTCGCGAGCGGTGGTTCTGACGCCGGTGTCGCTTCTGACGCCCGCGTCGGCTCTGACACCCGCGTCCGCCCTGCCACCGGCGTCCGCCCTGACGCCCTCGTCGGCCCTGACGCCTGCTTCGGTTCTGGCGCCCGCGGTGGTTCGGACGGCGTCCCCGAAGGCTCGTGCCACCGGTCGCCAGGTCGCGACGAGGGCGTCCTCGGCGGCCTTGACGGCCGCGTTCAGTTCCTCGGCCGCGTCCAGGCCGGAGTCCCGCGTCCAGGAGACGAAGATCTCCGGGGTGGCCTCCGGGTGGAACTGGACGCCCCAGGCGGCCTCCCCCAGCCGGTAGGCCTGGTTCGGGTACGGCGAGCCGGTCACGAGGGGCACCGCGCCGTCGGGCAACCGGGTCATGGCGTCCTGGTGGTACTGCACGGCGGTCGCGACCCCGTCCAGGCGCGACAGCAGCGGGTCGGCGGCGGCGGCGGGCAGCGGCGTGACCTCGCACGCACCGACCTCCAGCCCGTGGGCGCCGCGCTCCACGACGCCGCCGCAGGCCAGGGTCATGAGCTGCGCCCCGAGGCAGATGCCGAGGGTGGGCGTGCCGTCCTCGACCGAGCGGCGCATCAGGTCGCGGGTGGCGGGCAGCCAGGGGTGGCGGTCGTCCTCCCAGGCGGCGGCCGCGCCGCCGAGCACGATCAGCCCGTCCGCGGCCCGCGCGGGCACCTCGTCGCCCAGGTACGGCCGGTGCACATCGCAGTCCAGCCCCAGCCAGCCCGCGAAGTACCCGAGCCCGGCCTCGGCCTCGTGCTCGATCACCGTGATGCGCATAAGGCGTAATTTATCGGGATGAAAGGGGGAAAGGGCGAAAGGGGGAAGGTCATGGTCGCCAGGGCGGCGGCCCATCACCCGCGCCTCCATCCCCCACCGGCCCCTCTCCCTCGGGGGCATCTGTCCCTAAGATCCGGCTATGAGAGTTGATGAGGTCGGCGGGCTGCGCATCGCCACATTCGGGACGGGTCCGCGGGTCATCATCGCCGCACACGGGATCACCGCGTCGCTCATGGCGTGGGCCGCCGTGGGGCGGCGGCTGCCCGAGGAGTGGTCACTGGTCGCCATGGACCTGCGCGGGCGCGGCCACAGCGCCTCGCTGCCCGGCCCGTACGGGCTGTCCCGCCACGCCGAGGACGTCCTGCGCGTGGCCGACCATGTCGGCGCCGGGCCCGACGCCGTGCTCACCGGGCACTCCATGGGCGCGTACGTGGCGGTGCTGGCCGCGGCGGAGCGGGAGTTCGAGCGCGTCGTCCTCGTGGACGGCGGCCTGCCCATGCCGCTGCCTCCCGGCGTGGACCCGGACGAGACGATGGCGGCCATGCTGGGCCCCGCGCTGGCGCGGCTGCGCCGGACGTACCCGTCGGCGGAGGCGTACGTCGACTTCTTCAAGGCGCACCCCGCCTTCGCGGGCCGGGGCTGGAGCGCGGAGGTGGAGGAGTACGTCCGCTACGACCTGACCGGGCCCGAGGGCGCGCTGCGCTCGCGCGCCGTGCCGGAGGCGGTGCGCGAGGACGGCCGCTGGCTGCTGGTGGAGTCGGAGCGCATCGGGGCGGCGCTGTCGGCCATCACGTCGCCGCTGTACCTGCTGCGGGCGCCGCGCGGCCTGCTCGACCAGGACACCGGCATGCTGCCCGACGCCCTCACCAGCGAGTGGACGGCGCGCCTGCCCGGGCTCAGGGACGAGGTCGTGCCCGACTGCAACCACTACACGATCCTGTTCGACGAACGCTGCGTCGCCACGGTCGTGGAGCGGCTCACGTCCGGGAAGTGACGACCGGCCGCGGACGAACGACAGGCCGCGGCGGGGACGTGCCCGCCGCGGCCCTCGAAGAAGTGACGGAGCGCGTCAGCGAGGAGCGATCCAGGTGGCGCGGGCGTTGGCCACCAGCGTGCCGTCGGCCTCGTAGATGGCGCTCTCGCCGTACATCTTGCGGCCGTCCTGGCCCGTGGGGCGGGCCACCACGGAGTACTGGCCGCCGGGGTGCACGGGGCGGTGGATGCTCAGCGCGAGGCGGCCGAGCAGCGCCGACTCGCCGGGGCCGAAGTGCGCCCAGCCGGTGACGCAGTCGAGCACGGCGCCGACGATCGACGGCGGCACGCCGTCCTCGTCGGCCACGGAGAACGGCACCCGCCAGCCGGCGGCCACGAGGTCGGTGCCCTCGACGCGACCGGGGAAGATGCGCAGGCCGTCGCCGGGCTCACGCTGACCGCAGGCGAAGCACTCGGCGAAGGGGTGGCCGCCCTTCCAGCCGACGAAGTTGGCCTCGGCGCGGGCGGCGTCGTTGAACGGCACGAAGCGCGGCGCGTCCAGCTCCTCGGCCACGGGGATGGCCTCGACCAGCAGCGTCTCGTCGTGGTGCAGCGACACCGAGTTGGCGACGTGCTCCAGGCGCAGCTCGGTCTCCAGGGGCGTGGGCGCGTGCAGCGTGACCTCGACCGCCGATCTGCCGCCGTTCAGCGCGCCCGCCATGGTGCCCGCGATCCAGCCGCCGTTGGCGACTCCTGCCGGGCCCCTGAAGCGCTGGGGAACGGTCAACACGGTCTGCAGGGCAGCCGTCGTCATGCCACACCCTCCAATATCGCCGCACAGGACGAGAAGTCCGGAAACATCATTGAGAGCAGCCGATATTACTGGACTCCGGGTTTACCAAGATGCCGGGGGTCAGGAAGGCCGCTCTGTACGTACGTACATAACACCCCGGAAGGGGCATTTACTTCCCACCCCTGGGTCATCCGGCACCACGGCTTTCACCGGGAGGCTAGGCACCGCGCATCACGGGGATGTGACTCGGGGGTCAGAAGCAACGAAAATCGGCCCCACACCGGGGTGCACCCGAGGTGAGGCCGATCAAGCCACCAGCCGTACTTTATCCCGAGATTCCCCTACCCCGCGCCCTTTCCGCAGTCTCGCGCGGGAAAGACGATCACGACTTAGGCTGGCGCCACACGGAGAGGACGGCGCATTGCGGGGCGAGACGATCCCAGCCGGGCAGCCACCGGCGGCGAAGGCGATGCCGGCGACGGACTGGACCCTGACGACGGAGGGGCCCCAGCCAGACAGGACGCGGACGGACATAACCCGGGCGGACAAGACTGGGGCGGACGGGCCGCGAGCGGAGGCGACACCCGCAGACGGGACGCGGGCAGACGGGCCGCAAGCGCACAGGACTGACGGGGCGGACGGGACGCGGGCGGAGGAGCGCCCGGCGCCGGGGACGCCGCTGCTGCGCTACCCGCCGCGGTCGCTGGTGATCCTCACGGGCCTGCCGGGCGCGGGCAAGACCACGCTGCTGCGCCGCCTGTACGGCCTCACCGGCGCCGAAGGGTCCCCCGCCGTCTCGGGCCCGGCCGTCGTGATCGACTCCGCGCAGTCGCGCCTGCGCTGGCGGGGCCGCCTCGACCGGTTGCCGAAACCGCTGCGCACCGCCGCCGTGTTCGCCACCCACGTCACCCGCATCGCCCGCGCCCTGGCCGCGGGCCACGCGGTGGTCGCGCACAACCGCGGCTGCGCGCCGTACGTGCTGCGCGGCTTCGCCTGGCTGGCCCGCCGTCACGGCGCCGGCTTCCACCTGCTCCTCCTGGACGCCTCGCCGGAGGCGGCGCTCGCCGGCCAGCAGGCCCGCGGCCGGGTCGTCGCCCCGGCGACGTTCGTCCGTCACCGCCGCCGCTGGGAGGCGCTGCTGACGAGGGCCAGGGCGGGCGACCCGTCCCCGGCGGCGTCCGCGCACGTCATGACCCGCGCCGACGCCGCCCGCCTCACCGCCATCCACTTCGACGCCACCGAATCCCGCTGAGGCCGCGCGAGGTCCTCGGGTCTCAGCGGAGAGAGGCGGTCACAGCACCGGCAGGTAGCGGCCCAGCTCGAACTCGGTGACGGTGCGGCGGTAGTCGCGCCACTCGGCGCGCTTGTTGCGCAGGAAGAAGTCGAAGACGTGCTCGCCCAGCGTCTCGGCGACCAGTTCGCTGCGCTCCATGACGCTGACGGCCTCGTCGAGCGACTGCGGCAGCGGCTGGATGCCGAGGGCGCGGCGTTCGGCGCTGGTAAGCCTCCAGACGTTGTCCTCGGCGGCCGGGGGAAGCTCGTACCCCTGCTCGATGCCCTTCAGGCCGGCGGCGAGGATCAGGGCGAAGGCGAGGTACGGGTTGCAGGCGGAGTCGAGCGAGCGGAACTCGATGCGGGTGGAGCCGGCCTTGGCCGGCTTGTACATCGGCACCCGGACGAGGGCGGAGCGGTTGTTGTGGCCCCAGCAGATGTACGAGGGCGCCTCGCCGCCCTGCCCGGCGATGGCCTCGGCGCCGCCCCAGAGCCGCTTGTACGAGTTCACCCACTGGTTGGTGATGGCGGTGATCTCGGCGGCGTGCTTGAGCAGGCCCGCGATGAACGACCGGCCGGTCTTGGAGAGCTGGTAGTCGGCGCCGGCCTCGTAGAAGGCGTTCCTGTCGCCCTCGAACAGCGACATGTGGGTGTGCATGCCGGAGCCGGGGTGCTCGGTGAACGGCTTGGGCATGAACGAGGCCCAGATGCCCTGCTCCAGCGCGACCTCCTTCATGACCAGGCGGAAGGTCATGATGTTGTCGGCGGTGGTGAGCGCGTCGGCGTAGCGCAGGTCGATCTCCTGCTGGCCGGGGGCGCCCTCGTGGTGGCTGAACTCGACGGAGATGCCCATCGACTCCAGCATCATGATCGCCTGGCGGCGGAAGTCGTGGCCCGAGCTGTGGGGCGTGTGGTCGAAGTAGCCGCCGGAGTCGATCGGCTCGGGCCGCTGGCCCGGCTCCGGACGGTTCTTCAGCAGGAAGAACTCGATCTCGGGGTGGGTGTAGAAGGTGAAGCCCATGTCGGCGCACTTGGCGAGCGTGCGCTTGAGCACCCAGCGGGGGTCGGCGTGGGAGGGGGAGCCGTCGGGCATCAGGATGTCGCAGAAGATGCGTCCAGCGCCGGGGGTCTCGCTGCGCCAGGGCAGGATCTGGAAGGTGGCCGGATCGGGCTTGGCGAGCATGTCGGACTCGTACACGCGGGCGAAGCCCTCGATGGCCGAGCCGTCGAAGCCGATGCCCTCGGCGAAGGCGCCCTCCAGCTCGGCGGGGGCGATGGCGACGGACTTGAGGAAGCCGAGAACGTCGGTGAACCAGAGCCGGATGAACCGGATGTCGCGTTCCTCAAGCGTGCGGAGCACGAACTCCTGCTGGCGGTCCAAGGCATCCCCTCGTGAAAGACAGTGCCGGTGACGCTGCGCCGGTACGTAGAGCGCGGGTTACATACCAGCATGCCGCGCCCGTGTTTCGCACAGGTTACCGGGGGCGGCGGTGCGAGCCTCACTGACAAAGCGCCCCTCCCGACTTAGTGTGATCACGCAGTCAGTCTCGGGGGAGGCATTGGTGGCCATCGACCTGCTCAATCACAAACTGGATCGGGCATTCGACCACATCGACGCGAACGGCAGGGGCCTCGTCGCCCGCGAGGACCTGCTGGGGCTGGGCGCGCGCATCCTGGTCGGCTTCGGGGAGTCCCCCACCTCGGTGACCGGCAAGAGCCTGGTCGAGAGCTTCGACGGCATCTGGTCGGCCCTGACCGGCGTTCTGGGGCACGACGTGGACGCCTCCCTGACGCGGGACGAGTTCCGCGAGGGGATGGCGGCGGCCTTCGTGACGGGCGGCCACTACGAGCCGGTGTTCCGCCCGGCCACGGTCGCGGTGGCCGAGCTGTGCGACGGCGACGGCGACGGACGGATCGGCAGGCCCGAGTTCCGCACCATGCTGACGGCGTTCGGCACCGCGTACGACGACGTGGACGCGGCGTTCGACCGGCTGGACCGCACCGGCAGGGGCACGCTCGGCGTCGAGGACCTCGTCGTGGCCGCGCGGGAGTTCTACGGCGGCGACGACCCGAACGCGTCGGGCAACTGGCTGTTCGGCCCGCTGTGAGAACGGCAGGGAGCACCAGATGTCCACGGTGATGTCCACGGCGGTGTCGACGGCCGTCTCCACGGCGATGTCCACGGCGCGCACCGCTCTGCGCTCGGTGCTCAAGCCGCTGCTGCCCCTGCCGCGCAGGGGCGGCCCGGCCGCGCTGGCGCTGCTGCCCCTGACGGAGCGGGTGCCCGCCCTGGCCCGGCCGTGCCGGATGCACCCTTCGGTGTACGCGATCGAGGCCGCCGTCATCGACTGGGCCAGGAGGACGGGGCTGCGCGCCGATCCCGGGGTGGGGTACCACCGGATGGCCGGCCGGGCGTTCGCCGAGTTCGACGCCGCCGCGGCGGCGCTGTTCGCGCAGTGGCTGACCTGGCTGTTCCACCTCGACGACGAGCTGGACGAGCGGGGCGGCCCGCTGGAGGTGTTCCAGGGGCTGCTGGCGGGCGCGGCGTCGCACCCGCTGGAGGCGGCCTTCGCGGACCTGTGGCGGGTGACCAGCGCGCGCATGAGCGACCGCTGGCGGGCGAGGTTCGCGGTCAACCTGCGCCGTCAGCACGAGGCGTGCCGGGCCGAGGCCGACAACCGCGCGTCGGGGCGGATGCCTGCGATCGAGGAGTACCCGGTGCTGCGCAGGGGCACGGTGGGGCCGTACCTGTTCGACCTGGTCGAGCCGTGCCTGCGGGTGGAGGTGCCGGCCTGGGTGCACGAGTGCGAGTCCTGGCAGGAGCTGGTGGACGCCTGCAGCGACGTGACGGCCTGGTGCAACGACGTGGCGTCGCGCCCGAAGGAGCGCGACGACGCGCACAACCTGGTGGTGCTGGCGGCGCGCCAGCTCGGGCTGGCCGAGCGCGACGCCGTCGCGTGGGTGCTCGACCGCATCGCCCGCCGCTGCCAGGACATGCGCAGGGCGGCCAGGCGGCTGCCGCTGCACGACCTGCCGCCCGCGGCGGCGAGGGACGTCAGCAAGGTGGCGTGCGCGTACCTGGCGGCGCCGCGCGCCCACCTCGACTGGCTGCTGGAGTCGGCCCGCTACGCCTGACCGCCGCGTCCGGACTACGCCTGACCGCCGCGGCCGGCCGCTACGCCCGGCCGGCGAGCATGTCGCCCGTCTGGGTGCGCCGGTAGACGACCTGCTTGCCGACCCGCATGCCCACGGTCAGCCCGCCGGCGCTGAGCACGCCGAGGTGCTGGCTGACCGCGCCGGGCGTGAGCGCCATGCGGGCCGCGAGCGCCGTGGTGGTGCTGGGCTCCGCCAGCGCGAGCAGGATCCGCGCCCGGTTCCTGCCGATGAGGGCGGCGAGCGCGCCCGGCGCGGGCGGCGGCCCCTCCTCCCACAGCGTCCCGACGCCCAGCACGGGATAGACCAGCATCGACTGGTACGGCGCCGACATGACGGCCACGGACGGCCAGTAGAACGCGGTCGGCACGAGCACGAGCCCGTCGCCGTGCAGCCCGCCCGTGGCGCACCAGGGCCGGTCGATGACGAGCTGCTCACCGGTCCAGACGACGGCCGGGTCGAGCCCGGCGAACAGCTCGCGGGCGCCTTCGCGGGCGAGCTGGCGGGACCTGCGCAGCACGTCGCGTTCGAGCAGGGCGTACACGCGGGGCCAGAACTCGGCGAAGCACTCCTCCCAGTAGGCGAGCAGGGCGTCGGCGACCCTGGCGACGCCCGCCGCGGGGTCGGCGGCGAAGCGGCGCAGCACGGCGGGGTCGGTGCCCCGCACGATCGCGGCCTCGGCGCGGGCCTGCTCGGGCGGGGTGCTCCTGACGCGGTCGAGCTCGGCGGCGAAGTCGGGCAGCGGGGTGTCGGGCGGCGGGGTGAGGAAGTCGGCCAGGTACCCGGTCGGCGGGACGAGCGCGAACAGCTCGTCCAGGTCGAGCGCGGCCAGACGGGGCCGGACCCGTTTGATCCACGGCAGGTGGATCGACTGCCTGGAGGGGTCCTGGAGCGTGCGCAGGCTGGCGACCAGCTCCCACATGGGCGAGAAGGCGAACCTGATGCGGGCGACGTCCTCGGCGTTGAGCCGCCAGGTCACAGTCATGCTTTTAGTGTGCGCTAAAACGTTCGCGGCGCGGGAACGCGGGTCGCACGCTGGTTCCCGTGTCTACCGCGACCTCCTCCGGCCCCTCCCCACGCGTCGTCAAGAAGCCCGCCTTCGTGCGTTCCAAGCTCGGCGGGCTGCCCCGCCCGTTCTGGGCCCTGTGGACCGGCACGCTCGTCAACCGCCTGGGCAGCGTCGTGGTGCCGTTCACCGGCGTCTACCTGACGCAGGAGCGCGGGCTGTCCGTCACCGCGGCCGGCCTCGTCATCGGCGTGTACGGCGTGGGCTCGCTGGTGTCGCAGATCCTCGCGGGCGTGCTCACCGACCGCGTCGGGAGGCGGGCCACGCTCGCGGGCGGCATGCTGGCCACGGCGGCGGCGCTGCTCGCGCTCGGCTACAGCACGTCCATGCCGGCGATCCTGGCCTCCATGGCCGTGCTCGGCGTGGTCACCGACGTCTACCGGCCGGCGTCCAACGCGATGGTGGCCGACCTGGTCGACCCGGAGGAACGGCCACGCGCGTACGGCCTGCTGTTCTGGGGGATCAACATCGGTTACGCCCTGGGCATGACGGCGGGCGGGTGGCTGGCGGAGCGCGGGTTCACCTGGTTGTTCTGGATCGACGCCCTCTCCAGCGTGCTCTTCGCCGTGCTGGTGTGGCGGGCGGTGCCCGAGACCAGGCCGGCCGGGCGCGAGGCGGTGGGCGGCGGGTTCGGCGAGGTGCTGCGCGACCGGCTGATGGTGGCGTTCACGCTGGTCGTGCTGGGTGACGCGCTCATGTACATGCAGACCGTCTCGATGCTGCCCGTCGCGATCACGAGGGTGGCGGGGCTGACGCCGGGGCAGCTCGGCGTGGCGATGGCGCTGAACGGCGTGCTCATCGTGGTCGTGCAGCCGCTGGTCTCCGACTGGCTGGGGCGCAGGGACCCGGCGCGCACGTTCGCCCTGGGCCTGGCCGTGATGGGGCTCGGCTTCGCGATGACGGCGTTCGTCACCTCGACGCTCTGGCTGGCCGTGACGATCGTGGTGTGGACGGCGGGCGAGATCGTCACGGCGGGCATCGCCGGCTCGATCCTGGCCACGCTGGCCCCGCCTCACCTGCGGGGGCGCTACTCGGGGCTGTTCGGGCTCGCCTGGTCGGCGGCGATGGTGCTGGCGCCGGCGCTCGGCGGTCCGCTGCTGGAGATCGGGCCTGAGGCGCTGTGGTTCACGATCGGCGGGGTCGGCCTGGTCTCGGCGGCGGGGATGCTCGCGCTGGGCCCCGCCATCCGCAGACGGTGACCGCCCCCAGGCTTTTGAGCGTCGGCACGGATTGAGCGGATGTCGATCGAACGGCGACATCCCCCTCCTACCCTCCGAGGGATGCTGACCTCACGAAAAATCGCGGTATGGCCGGGCGACGCTTACGCTTACGCCTGACATGCTGACCTTCACGGCGCTCGGGCCGTTTCAGGCCTGGTCCGACGGCGCCCCACTCGACCTCGGCGGCCAGCGCCAGCGCGCGGTGCTCGCCCGCCTGCTCGTGGCGGGTGGCCGCGCCGTGCCCGTCGCCACCCTGATCGACGAGCTGTGGCCGGGCAGCCCGCCGCCACAGGCGCTGTCCACGATCCAGGGGTACGTCTCACGGCTGCGCCGCGCGCTCGAACCTGGCCGCGCGCCGCGCGAGGAGGCCGAGGTGCTGGTCTCCGCGCCGCCCGGCTACGCCCTGCGGGCCGCGACCGACCAGGTGGACGCCTGGCGCTTCGAGTACCTGGTGAAGTCCGACGGCCCGCCCGCGCAGGTGTGGGCGGCCATGGACGAGGCGCTGGAGCTGTGGCGCGGTCCCGCGCTGGCCGAGTTCTCCGACCTGGCGTGGGCGGCCACCGAGGCGGGCAGGCTGGAGGAGCTGCGGCTCATCGCCGTGGAGCGGCGGGCCGCCGCGGGCCTCGCGCTCGGCCGGGCCACCTCCCTGGTGGCCGACCTGGAGGCGCACGCCTCGGCGTACCCGCTGCGGGAGGAGGGCTGGCGGCTGCTCGCCCTCGCCCTGTACGCGATGGGCCGCCAGGGCGACGCGCTCGCCGCGCTGCGCAGGGCCCGCGCCGTCTGGCGCGAGGAGCTGGGGCTCGACCTGTCGGCGGCGCTCCAGCGGCTGGAGGGCGACATGCTGGCGCAGCGGCTGGAGGAGCCCGCCGCCCCCGCGGCGACGGCGCCGGAGGCGTCCGGCACGCTGCGCGTGCTCGTGGCCGACGACCAGGCGCTGGTGCGCGCCGGGCTGCGGGTGATGCTGGAGAGCGAGGCCGGCGTGGCGCTCGCCGGCGAGGCGGCGGACGGCGAGGAGGCGATCGCGCGGGCCCGCGAGACGGGCGCCGACGTGGTGCTGCTCGACATCCAGATGCCGCACCTCGACGGCCTGGCCGCAGCCCGCAGGATCCTCGCGCAGGAGCGCCCGCCGAAGGTGATCATGATGACCACGTTCGGCAGCGACGACAACCTGTACGCGGCGCTGCGGGCCGGTGTGAGCGGGTTCCTGCTGAAGACGTCGCCGCCCGAGCAGATCCTCGCCGCGATCAGGGCCGCCGCGGCGGGCGACGCGCTCATCGACCCGGCCGTCACGACGCGGATCATCGCGGCGTTCGCCGGGAGGACCGATCCGGCCTCTCCCCCGGCGCTGGCCGGGCTGTCCGACGCGCAGCTCGACGTGCTGAAGCTGGTGGCGCGCGGCCTGACGAACCGGCAGATCGGCCAGACCCTCGCCCTGCCCGAGCACGAGGTGGCGGCCGCGGTGTCGGCGCTGCTGGAGCATCTCGGGCTGTTCGACCGCGCGCAGCTCGTCATGGCAGCGTACGAGTCGGGTCTCGTCACCCCGGGCGGCATGTCACAGAAATGACCGACTTTTCGTCGCTTGGACGATAAAAAGGTTGGAGTACTAGGCTGGTCGCGTGGCCCAACTGCGCATCGCCCTGGCACAGACGAACCCTGCCGTCGGTGACCTGACCGCCAACGCGGAGCGGCTGGTCGCCTGGACCCGCGACGCCGCCGACCGCGGCGCGCACCTGGCCGTCTTCACCGAGATGTTCCTCACCGGCTACCCCGTCGAGGACCTCGTGCTGCGCACCTCCTTCGTGGAGGCCAGTATCAGGACGCTGGAGGAGACCGCGGCCAGGCTGGAGCGCGAGGGCCTCGGCCACCTGCCCGTCGTCGTCGGCTACGTCGACCGCGCCGGGCTCGCCCCGCGCGTCGGCCAGCCGAAGGGCGCGCCGCTCGACGCCGCCGCGCTGCTCCACGAGGGGCGGGTCGTCACCCGCACGGCCAAGCACCACCTGCCCAACTACGGCGTCTTCGACGAGTACCGCTACTTCGTGCGCGGCGACAGGCTGCCGATCTTCCGCCTGCACGGCGTGGACGTCGCCATCGCCGTCTGCGAGGACCTGTGGCAGGACGGCGGGCCCGTCTCCGTCGTCGGCCAGGCCGGCGCCGGGCTGCTCGTCGTGCCCAACGCCTCGCCGTACGAGAAGGAGAAGGACGACGTCCGCCTGGAGCTGGTCGCGCGCAGGGCGCGCGAGGCCGGGTGCGCGCTCGCCTACGCCAACCAGGTCGGCGGCCAGGACGAGCTGGTCTTCGACGGCGACTCGATCGTGGTCGACGCCTCCGGCGCGCTCGTGGCCAGGGCCGGGCAGTTCCGCGAGGAGCTCCTCGTCGTGGACCTCGACCTGCCCGTCTCCACCGCCGCGACCGGCACCTTCCCGTACGACGCCGGCGACGGCACCACCATCACCGTGGACCGGTTCGTGGTCTCGTCCGAGCCGGTGGAGCCGTACGCGCCCGAGCCCGGCGTCATCGCCGAACGGCTCGACCTGCCCGCCGAGGTCTACTCGGCGCTCGTGCTGTCCGTACGCGACTACGTGGCCAAGAACGGCTTCCAGTCGGTGATACTCGGCCTGTCGGGCGGCATCGACTCGGCGCTGGTGGCGACCATCGCCTCCGACGCGATCGGCCCGTCGCGGGTGCACGTCGCGCTCATGCCCTCGCGCTACTCCTCCGACCACTCCGTCTCCGACGCCGACGAGCTGGTACGCCGCCAGGGCATCCACGCCAGGGTCGTGCCGATCGCCGACATCGTCACCGCGTACGAGAAGGAGATCGACCTGTCCGGCCTGGCCGCGGAGAACCTGCAGGCGCGGGTGCGCGGCATGATCCTCATGGGCCTGTCGAACGAGCACGGCCACCTGGTGCTCACCACCGGCAACAAGAGCGAGCTGGCCACCGGCTACTCCACCCTGTACGGCGACTCGGCGGGCGGCTTCGCCCCCATCAAGGACGTGCCGAAGACGATGGTGTGGGAGCTGGCCAGGTGGCGCAACGCCCACACCTGCCCCGGGTTCCTGCTCGACGCCGAGCGCCCGATCCCCGAGAACTCCATCGTCAAGGAGCCCAGCGCCGAGCTGCGGCCCGGCCAGCGCGACACCGACTCCCTGCCGCCGTACGAAGTGCTGGACCGCCTGCTCGACGACTACGTGGAGAAGGACATGGGCTCGCGGGAGCTCATCGCGGCCGGGCACGACCCCGCCCTGGTGGCCCGCGTGATCCGGCTGGTGGACCTGGCCGAGTACAAGCGCAGGCAGTACCCGCCCGGCCCGAAGATCACGCCGAAGAACTTCGGCCGCGACAGGCGGCTGCCCATCACCAACCGGTGGCGCGAGAGCGCCGGCTGATCAGCGGTCAGCGGTTCGCCATGGAGCCGCAAGGGTTTGACCCCGGCGCGGTAGGCGCGCGGTTCGGTGCGGCGCGCCCGGGTAGGCACGGCAGTGCTGGTCTGGCACCAGTGTGGCCATCGCTGCCCGTCGTCTCCCCGCCCTGTGGCGGAAACGCGGGGCCACGCCGACCTCGCATCTGACCACCGGAGCGCGATGTGACGATCAAAGAGCCCGGCAGCGAGCCGCTGACCTCGCCACTCGCCCCCGTGCATGCCCGCACGGGGGCGGTCTTGTCGAAGTGGCTGTCGTCGACCGACCACAAGGTCATCGGCTACATGTACCTGATCGCGTCGTTCGTCTTCTTCCTCATCGGCGGGATCATGGCGCTGATCATCCGCGCCGAGCTGGCCCAGCCCGGCCTGCAGCTCGTCAGCAACCAGCAGTACAACCAGCTGTTCACGATGCACGGCACGATCATGCTGCTGCTGTTCGCGACGCCGCTGTTCGCCGGGTTCGCCAACGTCATCATGCCGCTGCAGATCGGCTCGCCCGACGTCGCGTTCCCCCGGCTCAATGCCGCCAGCCTCTGGCTGTTCGTCTTCGGCGGCATCATCGCCGTCAGCGGGTTCTTCACCTCGGGCGGCGCCGCCGACTTCGGCTGGTTCGCGTACGCGCCGCTGAACAGCAAGACCTACAGCCACCTCATCGGGTGCGACCTGTGGATCATGGGGCTGGTGCTGTCGGGGCTGGGCACCATCCTCGGCTCGGTGAACTTCTTCACGACGATCATCTGCATGCGCGCGCCCGGCATGACGATGTTCCGCCTGCCCATCTTCTGCTGGAACACGCTGCTGACCAGCATGATCGTGCTGATGGCGTTCCCCGTGCTCGCCGCCGCGCTGCTCGTGCTGGAGCTGGACCGCAGGTTCGGCACCGTGGTCTTCGAGGCGCCCAACGGCGGGCCCATCCTGTGGCAGCACCTGTTCTGGTTCTTCGGCCACCCCGAGGTCTACATCATCGCGCTGCCGTTCTTCGGCATCGTCACCGAGGTGCTGCCCGTCTTCAGCCGCAAGCCGATCTTCGGCTACATCGGGCTGGTGGCCGCGACCATCGCCATCGCCGGCCTGTCGATGACGGTGTGGGCCCACCACATGTTCGGCACCGGCCAGGTGCTGCTGCCGTTCTTCTCGTTCATGACGTTCCTCATCGCCGTCCCGACCGGTGTGAAGTTCTTCAACTGGATCGGCACCATGTGGCGCGGGCACCTCACCTTCGAGCCGCCGATGCTGTTCTCCGTCGGCTTCCTCGCGACGTTCCTGCTCGGCGGGCTCACCGGGGTGATCCTGGCCTCGCCGCCGCTCGACTTCCACATCACCGACACCTACTTCGTGGTGGCCCACTTCCACTACGTGGTCTTCGGCACCGTCGTGTTCGCCATGTTCTCCGGCTTCTACTTCTGGTGGCCCAAGTTCACCGGCAAGATGCTGGACAAGACCCTCGGCACCTGGCACTTCTGGCTGCTGTTCATCGGCTTCCACACGACGTTCCTCATCCAGCACTGGATCGGCGCGATCGGCATGCCGCGCCGCTACGCCGACTACAGCCCCGCCGACGGCTTCACCGACCTCAACATCATCTCGTCGATCGGCGCGCTCATCCTCGGGATCTCGACGCTGCCGTTCCTCTACAACGTCTGGCACACCGCGCGGTACGCGCCGCGCGTCACCGTGGACGATCCGTGGGGGTACGGCAACTCGCTGGAGTGGGCGACGTCGTGCCCGCCGCCCCGTCACAACTTCACGGGCATCCCGCCGATCCGTTCCGAGCGGCCCGCGTTCGACCTGCACTACCCCCACTCGCAGTGGCGGGAGGTCGAGAGCCCCTGACGGCGACGCCGAGCGGGGCCCGGCCGGGTGGCGGCCGGGCCCCGCTCTCGCTCTGCACGCCGCCTGCCTGCTACGACGGGGCCGGGGACGCGGGCCGGGAGGACGGCGGGGACGGCTGGGAGGGCGTGGTCACCGGGGCCGTCCCGGCCGGCGACGGGACAGGCGGGCCCGCCGGCGACGGCGTGAGGCTCGCGTAGATGCCCGTCCTCCGCATGACCGGCAGCAGCAGGCGGAGGTCACCCGCGTTCCTGAACGAGAACGTCATCGCGACCGGGCCACCCTTGACGCCGCTGACCGAGGCGATCGGCCGGTTGCCCGTGCCCACCGGCTGGTTCGGCGGGAGCTCGATCGGGCCGGGCAGCTGCACCTGGCCGCCGCCCTCCACGGTGATGCGTTCCAGGGTGTCCGGCTTCGCCGCCGAGTTGATCAACACCGCGAACAGCGCGTCCTGGCCGCCGCCCTGGCCCGTCGGCTGCCCGGAGGGCGACGCCGGGCCGGAGGCGGAAGGCGGGGAGGCGGGCGGGCTGGAGGGTGAGGCCGCGGGCGGGGCGGCGGACGTGGTCGCGCCGCTCAGCAGGAAGGCGTTGCGCACGTGCAGCACGCCCTTGAGGTCGTAGTTCGTGCCCTCGTTCGGCTGGTAGTGCCGAAGGCTGGCGTCGGTGGACTGGTTCGCGCAGGCGGCCGTCACGACAGCCGTGGCGACGAGCGCGGCGACCAAGGGACGCATCTACGCAGCCTCCTCCCGTTACGGATCGTCGGCTCCCCGCTACCCGGGAACACCGCCCCGAACCGTCACGCCACCCCCACCGCGCACCCCCGGGCCCTGGCGACCGGTGCGGCGGTTACGGCAGGCGGCACAGGAGGCGCGAGCAGGCCATCGGCCCCGGCGGCCGGTGTGGCCGTACGAGGGGCGGCGCCTAGGGGGTGAGGCCGTGCAGGGCCGCGTCGACGACCCGTTCGGCCAGGTCGGGCGCGAGGTCGCCCGCCGGGCCCCACTTCGTGTACCAGAGCATGGTCCCCGACAGGACCGCCGTGCCCAACTCGACGTCCAGGTCCGGGCGCAGCTCCCCCGAGGCGATGCCGCGCTCGATCACCGCGCGCAGCGCCTCCCTGCGCGGTTCGATGGCGCGCTTGAAGAAGCGCTCCATCAGCCGCGGGTAGCGATCGGACTCGCTCATGGCGATGTTCATGACACAGCGCGAACGGGCCTGCCCCGACTCCCTGCGCATCGCGTCGAGCAGGGCGATCAAGTCCTCGCGTACCGACGTCCCCGACAAGGGCGGCAGCGGCGACTTGAGCGTGGACAGCGCGTCGACGACGAGGTCCTCCTTGTTGGACCAGCGCCGGTAGATCGTCGTCTTGCCCACGCCCGCCCTCGACGCGATCGCCTCGATGGACAGCTCGGAGACGCCCATGCCCTCGCCTATCAGGTCGAGGGTCGCCTCGATGATCGCCCTCTCGGCCTTCTCGCTGCGCGGGCGGCCCGCAGGACGGGTCGTCCCTGATTCCTGGATCGTCATCGCGGCCTCACACTACCGCTGGTTCCTTCTGTTCCGCCTGCTGGACAGGCTTCGCCTTGCCGGGCATCCACCTGGCCACGACCGCCACGCCCACCAGCGCGATGACCGCGGAGACCAGGGCCGTGACGTGCATGCCGTCGACGAAGGCGGAGAAGGCGGGCTTGATCAGCGCCTGGCCGCGCTCGCCGAGCGCCTGCGCCAGGCCCACCGTCGCCATGATCGACTCACCGCCCTTGTGCTGGACGTCCGCCGGCAGGCCGGCGAGCGCGGGCGCGATCTCACCCCGGTAGCTGGACGACAGCACCGAGCCGAGCACTGCCACGCCGAGCGCGCCCGCCACCTGGCGGACGGTGTTGCTCATGGCCGAGCCTACCCCCGCCTTCTCCCTGGGCAGGGACTCCATGATGGCGGTGGTCGCGGGCGGCATGATGTTGGCCATCGCGGCGCCCTGGACGAAGAAGACGACCTCGATGAGCACCACCGGGGTGTCGGCGTCCAGGAAGGCGTAGCTGGCGAGGGCCGCCGTCACCACGAGCATGCTGACCGTCGCCGACAGCTTCGCGCCGAACCGCTGGTTCACCCGCTGGCTCAGCGGGGCGAAGATGAGCTGCGCCGCCGCGAACGGGATCATCAGCGCGCCCGCCTCCACCGGCGTGAACCCGAGCACGATCTGCAGGTAGAAGGTCAGGAAGAACATCCCGCCCATCATCGCGAAGAAGACGATGCCCATCATGCCGATGGCCGAGCTGAACCTGATGTTGGTGAAGTTGCGGACGTCGAAGACCGGGTTGTCGATGCGGCGCTCCCACCACACGAACGCGCCCAGCACCGCCAGGCCGATCAGCGTCGGCACCAGCACCTGCGCGTTGGCCACGGTCGCCAGCTCGCCGCCGCGGATGATGCCGTACACGAGGGCCACCAGGCCGATGATCGACAGCAGCACGCCGACCGGGTCGAGCTTGGACGGCTTGGGGTCGCGCGACTCCGGCACGATCGTGGCGATCAGGATCATGCTGATGATCACGATGGGCACGTTGACCAGGAAGACCGAGCCCCACCAGAAGTGCTCGATCAGCACGCCGCCCGTGATGGGGCCGATCGCCACCGCCAGGCCCACGCCGCCGGCCCAGATGCCGATGGCCTTGCCACGCTCACCGGGCGGGAAGACGTTCGAGATGATGGCCAGCGTGGCGGGCATGATGGCGGCGCCGCCGATGCCCATCGCCGCGCGGGCGAAGATGAGCTGCATCGGGTCCTGCGAGTACGCGCTGGCCAGCGAGGCCAGCCCGAACAGCGCCATGCCGATGAACAGCATCCGCTTGCGACCGGTGCGGTCGCCGATCACGCCGAAGGTGAACAGCAGGCCGGCGAACACCAGCGTGTAGGAGTTGATCGCCCACTCCAGCTGGCTCTGGGTCGCCCCCAGACCCGCGTGCGGGTCGGCGATCGTCTTCATCGCCACGTTGAGGATCGTGTTGTCCAGCACGACCGCCAGCAAGCTGAACACCAGGACGCCGAGGATGGTCCATCGGCGTGGGTGCCCCGAGTTCGGGTCCATACAAGGTCCTTAATTTCGATACGACTAAGTTTCGCAACGACACCGTATCGCAAGCCTATTCCGATACGCAACGGTGCCGTTTCGTAAATTCCATGTAAACGCCCGTAGACCGCAGCCCCACATCGACGCGCACACCCCGAAGCCCAGGCCGCGGCCCCCACACGCCCCTCGCTCAACCGGAGCACGCCCGCCCACCGGAGAACGACAGCCTCCGGACAACTGGATTCCCGGGACGGGTGGAGGTCCGGAGAAGCCGTCCCACGTGGGGAGGCCTGGGGGTGGCTTTCGGGGTGGGGGCCAGGGCTGGGAGGCCGCTGGCCCGCCTGAACGGAAGTTCGGGAGGAGCGCCTTGCCCGGTGGGCGTCCAGGGGCGGCCTTGCCGGGTGAGCGTCCGGGGGCGGCCTTGCCGGGTGAGCGTCCGGGGGCGGCCTTGCCGGGTGAGCGTCCGGGGGCGGCCTTGCCCGATGGGCGTCCGGGGCGACCTTGCCGGGTGGGCGCTCGGGCCTCCCCGTCCAGGGGGACGGCCTCTCCCAGACCTCCACCCACCGGCAAGCCCGCCGGGGCCCACCTGGGACGACTTGCCCCGGACCTCCATCCACCCCGGAAGCCCCCGGCCTCCCCAGCTGGGACGGCCTTCCCGGTTCCCCCATCCCAGGGAAGGCCGTCACCCCGTCTCGGGGTGGGTCAGGTGGGGGTGGGGAGGGATTCCTGGACGGCGTCCTGGGTGGTGGGCGGGTGGACCGGGCGGCGGCGCCAGAAGGGCAGGGCCACGGTCACCATCGCCACCGCCGTGAGCCCCGCGACGGCGAACGCCCACGCCGGACCCACCGAGTCGATGATCGCCCCCGCGATGGGCGCCGACGCCGCGCCGCCCAGCAGGAGCGCGGTGCCGTGGAAGCCCATCGCCTCACCCCTCGCGGCGGGCGGCACCCAGCGGCTGATCACGTCCACCGTGGACGACAGGGCCGGCGCGCACAGCAGGCCGCCGGGCAGCAGCGCGAGGAGCAGCCACCGCCAGTCTCCCGAGGCCAGCCCCACGGGCACCGTGAGCAGCCCCATGGCGGCGATCAGGCCGAGCGGTGAGAAGCCGCGCGAGAGCCCGCCGTAGACGAACCCGCCGACCAGGGAGTACACGCACCAGATGCCGACCGCGAGCCCGACCCACTCCGTCTGGCCAGCCTTGTTGATCGTGGCCGTCAGCGACAGCTCGGTCGCCGTCAGCACGAACGTGGCCGCCGCCACCGTGCCGAGCAGGCCCACGAAGCCGGGGGTGAGCCACTCGCGCCTCGGCACCTTGGTGAGGGGCTGCTCCAGCTCGGAACGGGACCTGGTGGGCGGGTTGAGCACGGCGAGCGCGACGCCCGACAGCGTCATGCCCGCGCCGATGACCGTCATCGTGACCCCGCTGCCGAACTGGGTGATGCCCACGACCGCCAGGGCCGGGCCCGTCATGTACGACAGCTCGACCAGCATGGAGTCGAGGGTGAAGCCCATGCGCCGCTGGTCGACGGGCACCATGGCCGCCAGGCACTGCCTGATCACGCTGAACACCGGCAGCGCCAGCAGGCCCGCCACGAGCGCCGCGACGACCAGGGCCGGGAACGGCAGCGCCCAGGCGCAGGCCCAGAACGCCGCCTGCGCCAGCGTGGTGACCACCAGCACCGGCCGCAGCCCGTGCCTGTCGACGAACCGCCCCGACAGCGGCGACCCCACGGCCATGCCGATCGTGCTCGCCGTGGTGACGAGGCCGGCCTTGGCGTAGCCCAGGTCGAGGCCGACGGCCACGTGCAGGGTCAGCGCCATGCCCGTGGCGGTCGACGGGACACGCGCCAGCAGCCCCACCAGCAGCAACGTGGGGACGCCAGGGAGCCGCAGCAGCCGCCGGTACGGTTCGAGAGCCATTCTGTTTGTTACCTCCGGCAGCAAGTGTCCCAAGGACCACCGACAGTTTCGCCACCGGATTTCCGTCCGTGCCATCATCGAAGGGTCCGGGGACGCCACTGGGGCGCCTCGAGACGCTCTGGAGGGTTATCCCATGTCAACCAAGCTTTACGGCGGTGTCTCGGGACGCCGGGTGACGGTGCGCGACCTCGCCGCGGCCAAGGAGCGCGGAGAGCGGTGGCCGATGCTCACCGCCTACGACGCGATGACGGCCCGGGTGTTCGACGAGGCCGGCATCCCCGTCCTGCTGGTGGGCGACTCGGCGGCGATGGTCGTCTACGGCTACGACTCGACGCTGCCCGTCACCGTGGACGAGCTGCTGCCGCTGACCGCGGCCGTGGTGCGCGGCTCGCGGCGCGCGCTCGTGGTCGCCGACCTGCCGTTCGGCTCGTACCAGGCGTCGCCGGCGCAGGCGCTGGAGACGGCGGCGCGCTTCATGAAGGAGGCGGGGGCGCACGCGGTCAAGCTGGAGGGCGGCAGGCGCGTCCTGCCGCAGGTGGAGGCGCTGGTCGCGGCGGGCGTCCCGGTCATGGCGCACCTGGGGCTGACCCCGCAGTCGGTGAACGTCCTGGGCGGCTACCGGGTCCAGGGGCGCGGCCAGGCGGGCGACGAGCTCATGGCCGACGCCAAGGACCTGGAGCGGGCGGGGGCGTTCGCGGTGGTGCTGGAGTGCGTGCCCGCCGACCTGGCAGAGCGGGTGACGACGTCGCTGTCGATCCCCACGATCGGCATCGGGGCGGGCGCGGCGACCGACGCGCAGGTCCTGGTGTGGCAGGACCTCATGGGGCTCACGCCGCAGCCGGCGAAGTTCGTCAAGAGGTACGGCGACCTGGGCGCCGACCTCGGACGCGCCGCCCGCGCCTTCGCCTCCGACGTGACGTCCGGCGCCTTCCCCACGGGCGAACACGCCTACGGCTGATCCCCGCGGGAGGGCTCGCGACCGCGACGGCGGACCACGCCGGCGCGGTCGCGGCCCACCCGCGCCGGATTCGACACCGGGGCGGGACCTGATCCCGAGCCGGGCCACGGGGATCCCCGGAAGCCAGGCGACGACCGGCCCGGACGCGGGCGGCCAGTGGCGGACGTCAGGTGGCGCGGCGCGGCCGCCGAGTGGCCGACGTCAGGCGGCGAGTGACGGGTGGCGGACGTCAGGTCGCGGGTGACGGGCGTCAGGTGGCGCGCCGCGGGCGTCGGTGGCGGGTGACGGGCGTCAGGTGCGAGTGGCGGATGGCGGGCGTCAGGTGGCGCGCCGCGGGCGTCGGTGGCGGGTGGCGTCCGCCCCCGCGGCCTCCCGCTCCGGGCCGGTGCGGTATGCGCCTGAGCCCGACCCGCCCTCCTGCGACGGGCCGGTGCGGGGGCGACGGTTCAGGGCCATAACGGGTCGTCGGCGCACACCTTGATCTCCGCGACCCGGCTGATGTGCCGGCCGCCGCACCGGTCACCGGGCACCACCAGATGCGGGCCCTCCTCGTCGAGGTCGCGGCGGTCCATGCGGACCGCCAGCAGCGCCGCGGTGTTGCCGAACTCCGGGTCGATCTCCCCCCAGGACAGCACCGCACGGTGCCCGTCGCGGCCGAGGACCGAGACGAGGAAGCGCAGGCGGTCCTTGCGTTCGCCCGCGTCGAACCGCGGCCCCGCCGCCTGCAGCACCTCCAGCAGCAGCGGCCCGCTGAAGTGGTGCCGCCGCAGCCCGGAGGTGCGGCACTCGAAGGTCACGGTCACCTCCCGCTGCGGCATCGACCGCAGCGCGGCCACGCTCACCGGGCCCGGCTCGCGCAGCGCCCCCGACAGGGGCACCCGGCCGTCACCGGCACGGCCGGTCGGCGTCGACTCCACCATGGCCTCTCCTCGCCTGATCCGCCCACTCCCCGCCCACCGATTGTCACACGCGTCTGCGAGGGTTTCCAGGCGAAGGGGCATCGCAAAAGCGAGGCCCGAGATGGGATCGTGGTCGCTCGTGAGTCCTTCGGGTCGAGGGTGAGGAGGGACCGGCAGGCCGGTGAGGTGGTCAGGCCTCGGCTGCCAGGGTGGCGGGGTCGGTGTTGGCGCCGCAGACGACCACCGCCACCCGCTCCCCCGGCTCCCGGACGTACGCGCCCGACAGCAGCGCCGCGTACGCGGTCGCCCCGGCGTGCTCGGCCACCACGCGGTGCCGCTCCCACAGCGCGCGGCGGGCGGCGACGATGGCGTCGTCGGGCACCAGGACGCTGCGGACCCCGGCCCGCGAGACGACGCCGTAGGCGATCGTCCCGAGCCGGGTGGCGCCGAGCGCGTCGGCGGCCACGCCGCTCACCGGCACGCGTACCGGCTCACCCGCCGCCAGGGCGTCGTGCAGGGTGGGGATCAGCTCCGGCTCCACGGCGACGACCCGCGGCCCTCCCGAGCCGCCCAGGCCCCCTGAGCCCTGCGCGCCATGCGCGTCGCCTGCGTCGCCCGACACGCCGAGGGTGATGCCCGCGACGAGGCCGCCGCCGCCCACCGCCACCAGGACGGTGTCGACCCCGCCCGTCTGCTCCATCAGTTCCAGCCCCACCGTGCCCTGCCCGGCCACCACCTCGGGCTGGTCGTAGGCGTGCACCTCCAGCGCGCCGGTCTCGGCGGCGCGCTTGGCCGCAGCCTCCGCGGCCTCCGAGTAGATGGCCCCGGTCTGGGTGATGTGCGCGCCAAGGGCGCGCAGCCCCGCCACCTTGACCGGGCTCGTCACCTCGGGCACGAAGATCTCGGCGCGGACGCCCAGGGCGCGGGCCGCGTGCGCCACCGCGAGCCCGTGGTTGCCGCCGCTCGCCGCGATCACGCCGCTCGCGGGCAGGTCGCCCGCCGACAGCAGGCGGTTGAACGCCCCGCGCACCTTGAAGGAACCGGAGTGCTGGAGCTGCTCCAGCTTGAGGAACAGCCCGGGGGCGACCTCCAGCACCGGCGTGCGGAGCACGCGCCCCGCGATGCGACCGGCGGCGTCGCTGACATCCTGACGAGTGAGCACGACCATGGGACGAGGTTATGCGACCGCCGCGGCCACGGCCTGCTCGACGTCGGCCCACAGGTCCTCGGGGTGCTCGACGCCCACCGCGATGCGCACGGTGCCCTCGCCGATGCCGTGCCTGGCCAGTTCCTCGGCGCTCAGCGCGCGGTGCGAGGTGGTAGCCGGGTGCATGACGAGCGTCTCGACGCCGCCCAGCGACGGCGCGAGGAGCGCGAGGCGTACGGCGCTCATGAACCGCTCCCCCGCCGCCCGGCCGCCCGCCAGGTCGAAGGTGAACACGCCGCCGAACCCGGGCAGCAGCTTGGCCCCCAGCTCGTACGACGGATGCGAGGGCAGCCCTGGCCAGTGCACGGCGGTGACGGCGGGGTGCTCGTCGAGCCTGGATGCGAGCAGGTGGGCGTTGGAGCAGTGGCGTTCCATCCGCAGGGGCAGCGTCTGCAGGCCGCGCAGGGTCAGCCACGCCGCGAACGGGTCGGGCGAGGCGCCGAGCTCGATCGCGAAGTGCCAGATCTTCGCGTGCAGCGCGGCGTCGGCGAAGACGGCCATGCCGCCGACGACGTCGGAGTGCCCCGACAGGTACTTGGTGGCGGAGTGGATGACGACGTCGGCCCCGTGCTCGATCGGGCGGCAGAGCATGGGGGTGGCGAACGTGTTGTCCACGACCGACAGGACGCCCAGTTCGCGGGCGGCGGCGCACATGGCGGGCAGGTCGCAGATCCTGGCCATGGGGTTGCTGATGGTCTCCAGGTAGACGAGCCTGGTCTCGGGCCTGACGGCGGCGCGCAGCGCCTCGGGGTCGTTCTCGGGGACGTGGGTGACGCCGACGCCGAACCTGGCGGCCAGGTCGTTGATCATGGCGGCCGTGCCGCCGTACAGGGACTGCTGGGCGACCAGGTGGTCGCCGGGCTTGAGCAGGCCGAGCAGCACGGTGTTGACGGCGCCCATGCCGGAGGCGGTGGCGAGGGCCGCCGCGCCGCCCTCCAGCCCGGCGACGGCCAGTTCCAGCGCCCGGACGGTGGGGTTGCTGTAGCGCGCGTACACGAACGGGCCGTCGGGGCGGGTCATGGCGTCGGCCATCACCGCGGGGTCGTCGAAGACGAATCCGGAGGTCTGGTAGATGGGCATCGTCGTGGGCCTGCTGCCTTCGACCGTGGGCTGCGGCACGTGCACGGCCCGCGTCTGTGGGCTGAGTTCGCTCATGACCACCAGGATCGCCCGGGGCGGCGCCCCGGGTGAGAGCCAATCACGCAGAATTGGCTCATGAATCGGGCCAATCTCGACGACCTCGTGGACCTGCTCGGCCGGTGGGCGTCCGGGCGGGGCCCGCTGTACCTGCTGCTCGCCGCCCGCCTGCGGGAACTGATCGACGACGGCGTCCTCGCCCCGGGCGCGTCGCTGCCGCCCGACCGGGTGCTGGCCAGGCGCCTGGCCGTGGGCCGCGGCACCGTGGTGGCCGCGTACGACCTGCTCCAGCAGGAGGGCAGGGTGGTGCGCAGGCAGGGCAGCGGCACCCGGGTGGCGCCGCTCGACCTGCCGGCGACGCGGGCCGCCGACGGCGTGGCCGCCAACCCGGTGATCCTGCATCTGCTCCACCCGCCGGACGGCGTGCGCCTGCTGACCTGCGCCGCGCCCGGCGCCCCGCCGCCCGAGCTGCTGGAGGCGTACCAGGAGGCGTTCGCGGGGCTGGCGCGCGAGCGCGGCATGGGGCTGGACCCGGCGGGCCGGCCGGAGCTGCGCGCCGCGCTGGCCGCGTACTACACCGGCCGGGGCGTGCCGACGGCGCCCGGGGAGATCCTCGTGACGACGGGCGCCCAGCAGGCGCTGACGCTGCTGGCGGGGCTGCTGCTCGCGCCGGGTGACAGGGTGCTGACGGAGTCGCCGACGTACCCGGGGGCGCTGGAGGCGTTCAGGCACGCGGCGGCGGTCGTCCGCCCGGTCGATCCGGCGGAGCCGGGCGAGGTGCGGCGCGAGCGCGCGGCACTGCTGTACTGCGTGCCGACGAACCGCAACCCCGACGGCTCCGTCATGGACGAGGCGGCGCGCAGGCGGCTGGCGGCGGTGGCGGCGGAGCGCGACCTGCCGGTGATCGAGGACGAGGTGGGCGCCGAGCTGGGCTTCTCCGGTCCGCCACCGGCGCCGGTCGCCGCGTACGCGCGGGGCGAGCAGGTCGTGGCCGTCGGGTCGCTGAGCAAGCTGGTCTGGGGCGGGCTGCGCGTCGGCTGGGTGCGGGCGGCGGCGCCGCTGGTGTCGCGGCTGGCGCGCCTGCGCGCCGTCCACGACCTCGGCGGGGAGGTCCTGGGCCAGCTCGCCGCCGCCGCGCTGCTGCGCCGCCTGGACGAGGTCCGCGCCGCCCGTACGCGGGTGCTGCGCGAGGGACACGACCTGCTGGTGTCGGAGCTGCGGGCCCGACTGCCGTCCTGGACGTTCGAGCCCGCCGCGGGCGGCCAGACGCTCTGGGTGCGGCTACCGAGGGGCGACGCCGACTCGTTCGCGCAGGTGGCGCTCAGGCACGGCGTGGCCGTGCCGCCGGGGCGCTCCTTCGACCCGCTCGGCGGCCACGCCGCCTTCCTGCGGCTGCACTTCCTCCTGCCGCCGGACGAGCTGACCGGCGCCGTCGCGGGCCTGGCCGCCGCCTGGGCCGCGTACGACGGCTCTGAGCGAACGCCGTCACGCAGCCCCCTCGTCGTCTGACACCCTCGGGTGCCATGGAGACGACCTTCGTGCTGGTGCACAGCCCGGCCGTGGGGCCCGAGACGTGGGCGCCGGCGGCCACGGCGCTGGAGCGGCGCGGGCATCGCGCCGTCGTGCCCGACCTGACCGGGGTGGCGGCGGGCCCGGTGCCCTCCTGGCCGCGGGCGGTGGAGGCGGTGCGGTCGGCGGCGCCGGCCGGGCCGCTGGTGCTCGTCGCGCACAGCAACGCGGGGCACCTCCTGCCGGCGGTCAAGGAGGGGCTGGGCGGGCGGGTGGTGGCCTGCGTCTTCGCCGAGGCCCACCTGCCGCCCGCGGCGGGCCTGGTCAAACCGGTCGCCGAGAGGTTCCTGCCGTTCCTGCGCAGGCTCGCCGACCACGAGGGCGTGCTGCCCCGCTGGACGGACTGGCGCGACCCGGCCGAGGTCGCCGCCCTGCTGCCCGACCCGGAGACGCGCGAGCGGGTGGTGTCCGGGCAGCCGCGCCTGCCGCTCGGCTACTTCACCCAGCCGGTGCCGGTGCCCGCCGGGTGGGACGACGTCAGGTGCTCGTTCCTGTGGTACGGCCCGCCGTACGACGAGGTGGCGGCCGAGGCGCGGCAGCGGGGCTGGACGGTCGCGCGCGTGCCCGGCGGGCACCTGCACCAGGTCGTCGCGCCCGACGCGGTCGCCGAGGCGCTGGTGCGGCTGTCGCTCAAGTCCTGACTCAGCGGCCGAAGTCATGAATTCTTCACTGCCGCACGGCCGGGCGGCCCGGCATCGTCGTGACCATGACAGCGATTCGAGTGCGGGAGCTCAGGAAGAGCTACGGAGACTTCCCGGCGGTGCGCGACGTCTCGTTCGAGGTCGCCGAGGGCGAGATCTTCGCGCTGCTGGGCAGGAACGGCGCGGGCAAGACCACGACGGTCGAGATCCTGGCCGGGTTCCAGCGTGCCGACGGCGGCACGGTCGAGGTGCTGGGCCTCGACCCGTACGCCGATCGGGCGGCGGTCAGGCAGCGTACGGGTGTCATGCTGCAGGAGGCCGGGTTCTTCCCCGACCTCACGGTGGCGCAGACCGTCGACGTGTGGCGCGACTTCACGGCCGCGCCCCGGCCGCGTGACGAGGCGCTGGGGCTGGCCGGGCTGGAGGCCAAGGCCGGCACCAGGGTGCGGCAGCTTTCCGGAGGTGAGAAGCGGGCGCTCGACCTGGCGCTGGCCGTGCTCGGCCGTCCCGACGTGCTGTTCCTCGACGAGCCCACCAGCGGCATGGACCCCGAGGCGCGCCGGCGCACCTGGGAGGTCGTGCTCGGCCTGGCCAGGCAGGGCACGACGGTCCTGCTGACCACCCACTACCTGGAGGAGGCGCAGCACCTGGCGTCGGCCATGGCCGTCATGGACGCCGGCGAGATCGTGGCGGCGGGCGGCATGGCCGAGACGCTGTCGGCGCAGGCCGGGCGGGTGTCGTTCACGCTGCCGCCGGGTGTCGATCCGGCGAGCCTGCCGCTGCCCGTCACCTTCGACGGCGACGGCGACGGCCGCCGGGCCGTCTGCAGGGCCGCGGACCCCGACCTGGCCGCGCAGACGCTGCTCACCTGGGCGGCGGGCCGCGGCCTGCGGCTCGCGGGGCTGGAGGTCCGTACGGCGACGCTGGAGGACCTCTTCCTCGACCTGGCCGCCGCGTCCGCCAAGGGGGGCGCCCGATGAGCATGGCCGCCACGTACCGGCTCGGCACCCGGCTGTTCTGGCGCGACAAGACGATGCTGTTCGGCTCCGTCGTCACCCCGGTCGGGCTGGCGGTCGGCATGCCGGCGCTCATGCGGCACGTCCAGCCCGACGGGGTCGTCAGCGCCACCGCCATGTTCCAGAGCGCGATCGCGCTGCTGCTGGCGATCACGGCGTTCATGAACGTCGCGGTCGCCCTGTCGAGCCGCCGCGACCAGCTCGTGCTCAAGCGGCTGCGCGCCACCTCGCTCACCGACGCGCAGATCCTGCTGGGCCAGGTCGCGAGCACGGCCACGCAGACCGTCGCGATGATCGTGGTGAGCATGCTGGCGGTGCGGTGGCTCGCCGGGGTGCCGCTGCCCGCCGACCCGCTGCTGTTCGCCGGGGCGGTGGTGGCGGGCTCGTTCGTGCTGTCGCTGCTGGGGGCGGCGTACACGGCGGCGATCTCGCGGGCGGAGCTCGCCGCCGCCTACACCACGCCGGTGTTCCTGGTCGCGGGCGTGGCGGCGGGCGCCATGGGGCCCATCCCGCTCCCCGACTGGCTGCGTCCCGTCCTCGACCTGCTGCCGACGAGCGCCGTCGTGAACGCGGTCAGGACGGGCGACGCCCTCGGGCTGACGCTGAACATGGCGGCCTGGACGGCGGTCGGCCTGGTGGCGCTGCGGCTGTGGTTCCGCTGGGAACCCCGCCGCTCGTAGCCGGGCGGGAGCGGGGGCGACGGCGGTGGGGCCCAGGACGCGGGTGGCGGAGGCCTGCCACGGGGGCGCGGGTCATGGGGGCGCGGGTGACCGACGACGGGGATCATAATCGTCGCGTGCACTCCACCTCCGCCCGCCGGCTGGCCGCCGGCCTCATCACCGCCGCCTCCGCCGCGCCCTCGATGATCGGCCTGCTCTACTTCTCCTACAGCGCGGCGTACGGAGTGGCGGCCGGGCTGGCGATCCTGGTGGTCGTCACCACCCACACGGTGAACATGCGGGCGGCGCTGCACGGGGGCCGTCCCCCGCTGTTCCCGCTCACGCCGCTGCTGCAGGCGGTGGCCGCGTACCTGCCGGACATGTTCCTGCCGTACGGCTGGTCCACCGTCACCGCGCCGATGCTGGCCGGCACCGCCCTGGTGTTCCTGCCGCTCGGCTGGGGCGCCGCCGCGGTCGCCCTGATGATCGCGTACGAGGCCTACACCCTCACCCTCGGGCCGGGCATGCTGGTCATCACCCTGTTCTACACGCTGACCGTCCCCCTCACCGGGGCCATGATCTACGCCCTGGTGCGGTTCGTCCGCATGGCGGCGGACCTGGAGGCGGCCAGGGCGGAGCTGGCCGACGCGGCCGTGCTGAGGGAGCGGCTGCGCATCTCCCGCGACCTGCACGACGGCCTGGGCCGCAGCCTGACGGCCATCGCGCTCAAGGGCGACCTGGCCGCGCGCCTGATGGACCGCGACCCGGGGACGGCGCGCGGCGAGGTGCAGGAACTGGCCCAGGTGGCGAGGGAGGCGGCGCAGGACGTCCGGCAGGTGGCGCGCGGCTACCGCGCGATGTCGCTGCCGGGCGAGGTGGACCGCGCGGTGGCGCTGCTGGAGGCGTCCGGGGTGCGCTGCCAGGCCCACCTGGCCGACGCCGGCGTGCCGCGTCCCTCGGAGGAGGCGCTGGCGTGGGCGGTGC
The DNA here is from genome assembly GCF_900109355.1 of Nonomuraea pusilla. Classification (GTDB taxonomy): domain Bacteria; phylum Actinomycetota; class Actinomycetes; order Streptosporangiales; family Streptosporangiaceae; genus Nonomuraea; species Nonomuraea pusilla. The sequence goes on along the minus strand of NZ_FOBF01000004.1, from coordinate 82,676 downwards.
GCGAGGCCGTCACGAACGTGCTGCGCCACAGCAGGGCCACCACCTGCACGATCACCACCTCGGTACGTCACGGCACGCTGCGGCTGGAGGTGGCCAACGACGGCGCGGCCGCCGACCCGGCACCGGCGGGCGGGGGGCTCACGGGCCTGGCCGAGCGTGCCGCCCAGGCGGGCGGCGCCTGCTCGGCGGGCCCGACGGCCACCGGCGGCTACCTGCTCGCGATGGAGGTACCGGCGTGATCAGGGTGCTGCTGGCCGAGGACATGCACATGATCAGGGCGGCCCTCACGGCGCTGCTGCGGCTGGAGCCCGACATCGAGGTCGTCGCCGAGGTCACGCGGGGCGACGAGATCGTGCCGGCCGGCCTGCGCACGCGCCCGGACGTGGCGGTGGTCGACATCGACCTGCCCGTGCTCGACGGCATCACGGCCGCCGCCGACCTGCTGGAGCGGCTGCCGGCGTGCCGCGTGCTCGTGCTGACCGCGCTCGGGCAGCCCGGCCAGGTGCGCCGGGCGCTGGCGGCGGGCATCGAGGCGTTCCTCGTGAAGGACGCCCCTGGCGACCGGCTGGCCGACGCCGTCAGGCGCACCGCGGCGGGGCTGCGCGTCCTGGACGCCGAACTGGTGTCGGCCGCGCTGCAGTACGGCGAGAGCCCGCTGACGCCGCGCGAGTCCACGGTGCTGCGGGAGGCGGCGCGCGGCTCCTCGGCCGAGGACATCGCCGCCGCGCTCCACCTGTCGCCCGGCACCGTACGCAACTACCTGACGTCGGCCATCACCAAGACCGGCGCCCGCAACAAGATCGACGCCATCCGCATCGCCGAGGACGCGGGCTGGCTGCCCCCGTGACGGTCAGATGTCGGTGACGCGCAGCCCGGCGTGGGCCTTGTAGCGGCGGTTCACCGAGATGATGTTCGCGGTGAGCGCCTCGACCTGGTGCGCGTTGCGCAGGCGGCCGCCGTACACGCCGCGCACGCCCGGGATCGACTCCGCGAGCGCCTGCACGGTGTCGGTGGCCTCGCGGTCGTCGCCGAGCACGAGCACGTCGAGGTCCACCTTCTCCACCGACGGGTCCATGAGCACGACCGCCGACACGTGGTGGAAGGCCGCGACCACGCGGCTGTCGGGGAGCACCGCGGCGGCCTGCTGCGCGGCGCTGCCCTCCTCGACGGCCAGCGCGTACGCGCCCTGCTTGTCGAAGCCGAGCGGGTTGACGCAGTCGACCACGATCTTCCCGGCGAGCTCCTGACTGAGCGACTCCAGCAGCGCCTTGTGCCCCTCGTACGGCACCGCGACGATCACCAGGTCGGCCGCGGCGGCGACGGCGGCGTTCTCGTCGCCGGTGGCGCCGTGGCCGATGGACTCGGCGGCCTCCCTGGCGCGTCCGGCGCTGCGCGACCCGATGAGCACCGGGTGCCCGGCCAGCGCGAACCTGCGTGCCAGCCCCTTGCCCTGGTCGCCGGTGCCGCCCAGGATGCCGATGGAAAGCCCGTTCACGTCTGTCATAGGCCCGATCATGCCACCCGGGGTGGGTCGCGTGGCGGACGCCCCGGGGTCGTCCGGCCCGCCACGCCGGTGACGAAGGACGCGAATCGCCCTCCCCTCGGGGCCGGGCCGGGGCACCATGGAGCCATGGACTCAGGTTCGGTGGCCTTCCTGCGCGAGCTCCTGTCCGGCACCGGCTGGCTCGAACACGCCCGCGAGCTGGGCGCCGCCCTGCGGGCGACCCGCTCACCCGGGGGTCTGCTGCTGGTCGGCACCCCCGACGACGAGCCGTGGCACCTGACCGCGCACCTGGACGACGAGGCCAGGCTGTCGGGCCTGCGGCAGCTGTCGCCGACGCTGGTGCGGTGGTCGCCTCCTGCCGACGCCCCCGCGCACCTGCGGGTGGGGCTGGAACGCATCGAGCGGGCCGCCAGGGGCGAGACGCTGTTCGTGGTGGCCGAGCGGCAGGCGCCCGCGCCGCTGCTGGAACGCGTCGACGACGCCCGGCGCACCGGCGCCACCGTCCTGGCCCTGGAGGGCGGCGACGCGGAGCTGGCCGGGCTGGCGCACGACGCGATCGCGGTGCCGCCACGCGGCCTGGTGACGTTCGACGGCGCGCAGCACCTGGTGAGCGCGGCGGCAGGGGAGGTGGAGCAGCGGCCGACGCTCCGGGCGCGCCTGGCCCGCCTCCTCGACAAGGTCAGCGGCCCCCAGGTGACCGACTGACTCCTCGGCGAGGTCAGCGCCCGCGGGTGGCCGGCTGCCCCTCGGTCAACCGGCGGCGGCCGGCTCCTCCGAGGCGGGCCGCTCCTCCCGCCGCCCCCGCAGGTGGGCGCTGATCGGCGCCTGGAGCGCCGCCGTCGCCTCCTCGATCGCGCCGATCACGACCGCCTGCACGGGGTCGGGCTCTCCCGACCTGGTACGCCCCACCCGGGTGACCGTGTCGAGGCGGCGCGAGCCCACGTCGCGCACCTCGGTCACCCGCACCTCGCCCTCGGGCACGTCCAGCAGGGCCAGGGTCGGCACGATCGCGACGCCGTGCCCCGCCGCGACCAGCGCCAGCGTCGGCCCGAACTCGGTCACCACGTGCACCTTGCGCGGCTCGAACCCGTGCAGCGCGGCCAGCCGGTCGAGGGCCTGCCCGCACGCCTGGTCGGGCTCGCCCGACACCCACGGCACGTCGGCGAGGTCGGCGACGGAGCGGATGGCGTGCGGCCAGTCGGGGGGCACCACGATGCGGTACTCGTCGACGTAGAGGGGGCGGGTGGCGAGCGACGCCTGCGACAGCACCGGCCGGGCCATGTCCTGCTCGGTGATGAGGACGTCCACGGCGCCGAGCCTGAGTTCCTGGAGCGCGGGCTGGCCGTAGATCTCGTGGATCAGCGGCGTGATGCGGGGGTGCCGCTGCGCCAGCGCCCGCATGGCGGGCACCAGCATGTGCTTGATGACGGTGGGGAAGGCGGCGATGCGCACCGGCCCGGCGATGCGCTCGGTGAAGCGGGTCAGCTCGCGCCTGGCCTCGGCCAGTTCCTCCTCGACGCGCTCGGCGTACCCGGCGAGGACTCGGCCCGCCGGGGTCAGGGAGACGCTGCGCTGGGAACGGTCGATGAGCGCGAGCCCGACCTCGCGTTCGAGCTGGGCCAGCTGCTGCGACACGGCGGAGGGGGTCAGGTAGAGGGCCTCGGCCGCCCGCATCACGCCGCCGCGGCGCGCGACCTCGCGCAGGATGCGCAGCCGCCGCGGATCGATGTCCATGCAGGTCACCTTACGCCCGTCTTTAACGAATCCTTATTTGTGCAGGACGGCGGGACCTCCGGACAATGGCCGCCATGGATCTCCTGCTCGCGGCCGTCGGTTGGATCGGCGCCGCCCTGCTCCTGGCCGGCTACGCCCTGGTCTCGACGTCGCGCCTGTCGGGCGACGGGCTGCCCTACCAGGTCGTCAACCTCGTGGGCGCGGTCGCCCTGATGGTCAACAGCGCCTACAACGCGGCCTGGCCGTCGGCGGGGCTGAACCTCGTCTGGGCGGTGATCGGCGTCGCCGCGCTGGTCAAGCTGGCCAGGGTGGGGGTGGCCAAGTGATCGTCGAGCTGAGCCACCGCATCGTCGAGGGGATGGTCACCTACCCGGGCATCCCAGGCCCCCGCCTGGCCATGCACCTGACCAGGGAGGACTCCCGCGAGCTGTACGCGCCGGGCACCGAGTTCGAGATCGGCGTGATCACGCTGGCCGCCAACACCGGCACCTACCTGGACGCGCCCCGCCACCGCTACGCCGGCGGAGCCGACCTGTCGCAGGTGCCGCTGAGCAGCCTCGCCGACCTGCCCGGCCTGGTGGTGCGGGCGGAGGAGGAGACGCGCGCCGGGGCCCGCGAGGTGCGCCTCGACCCGTCGCTGGACGTGCGCGGGCGGGCCGTGCTCGTCCACACCGGCTGGGACCGCCGCTTCGGCACCGACGCGTACTTCTCCGGGCACCCGTACCTGGCGCCCGAGTCGGCCGCGTGGCTGGCCGAGCAGGGCGCGGCGCTGGTCGGCATCGACTCGCTCAACATCGACGACACCCCGCCGCGCGGGCCGCGCCCCGCCCACACGGCGCTGCTGGCCGCCGGCATCCCCGTGGTCGAGCACCTGACGGGGCTCGGCGCGCTGCCCGGCGAGGGCTTCCGCTTCCACGCCGCGCCGCCCATGGTGGCGGGCATGGGGACGTTCCCGGTCAGGGCCTACGCGGTCGTGCCCGAGGAGTCGTAGCGGGTTGACGCGGGCCGCAGGCGTACCTGCGCGTCGTGAGGACCGGCCGGGCCGAGCCAGGTCGTGAGGGCGGTCCGCAGAGCGTCCAGGTCCGGGCGCTCGCCGGCGCGGGCGACCCAGGCGACATGTCCGTCGGGACGGATGAGGACGGCGTCCGCGCCGAGATCGGAGCCTTCGGCCGGACGGGCGCGGACGAGATCGACCCGGTCCGCCCAGCCGGTCACGACGGCGTCGAGCGGCGGGAGGCCGCCGAGATCCAGCAGCGCCGCACGGGCGCGGTGCAGAAGCTCGTGGACGCGGCCGTGTCCGAGGTCGAGATCCGGGATCCGCCTGCCGAGGAGGTCGTCCGTCCCCTCCATCGGATACCTGACGTCGGTGGCCGTGATCATTGCGGCCAGGCGCAGCCGTACCTCGTCGATGCCGATGAGGTCGCCCAGCACCTCGCGCAGGGCGGAGGTGTGCTCGTCCACCCGCCACAGCGCGGTCTGGGCGCGGGTGTTCTGCAGGACGCGGGCGGCGACCGGGTGGCGTTCGGCCTGGTAGGTGTCGAGCAGCAGGTCGGGGCTCCGGCCGTGGACGACGGCGGCGAGCTTCCAGCCGAGGTTGACGGCGTCCTGCATGCCGGTGTTCAGGCCCTGACCGCCCGCCGGGAAGTGGATGTGCGCGGCGTCGCCGGCGAGGAGAACGCGGCCCTCGCGGTAGCGGGCGGCCTGGCGGGCCGCGTCGCCGTGCCGGGAGAGCCAGCGCGGCGAGTGCATCCCGAAGTCCGTCCCAGCGATCTTGATCAGGGCCGCGCGGAGGGTCTCCAGGGTCACCGGTTCGTCCCGGTCGGCGACGTGATCGAACTCGCTGGTCAGCACCCGGTACCAGTCCGGGCCGAACGACAGCACCGAGAAGCTGCCGTGCTCGCGCCGTTCCTGGAAGATGTCGTCCGCGGGCGGCTCGGCGAGTTCGACGTCGCCGAGCAGAGCGGTCATCGTGGCCGGGGTGCCGGGGAACTCGATGCCCGCGAGCCTGCGCACGGTGCTGCGGCCGCCGTCGCAGCCGACGAGGTAGCCGGCCCGGACCCTCGACCCGTCCGCCAACTCCACCGTGACGCCCTCGTCGTCCTGGGTGAACCCCGCCACCTCGGCGCCGCGCCTCAGCCGTGCGCCGGCCTCCGCGGCGCGCTCCTCCAGCAGCCGTTCCACCTCGGACTGCAGGATGAAGAGAAGGTACGGATGCCGCGTCCTCATGTCGGACACGTCGAGCGGGAGGCCGGAGAAGTGCACGCCCTGCCTCGGCCGTCCGCGCTCGAGGAACCGGTCGAGGAGGCCCCGCTGGTCGAGCGTCTCCATCGTGCGGATGTGGAGACCACCGGCCCGCGACTCCACCGTCCGGCGCTCCGTGAGACGCTCCAGCACGAGCACGTCTACCCCGGCGAGCCGCAGCTCGCACGCGAGCATCAGCCCCGTCGGCCCCGCCCCGGCGATCACTACCTGTGTGTCGGTCATGGTCAACTCCTTGTGCCTTGATGAGGTGTGCCGGTCCGGGCGGGACTACCGGGTGATCTGACGCGGAACCGCCACCGCGAGCAGCTTGTCGGGGTTACGAATGGCGTAGAAGTGGGTGATCCTCCCGTCGGCGATCTCGATCAGGAAGACGCCTTCCACCCGCTCGCCGCCGACCACCATCGCGGGCGTGTTGTTGCAGTTGACCGTCTCGATCCGCAGGCTCCCCAGCCGCTCCAGGCGGAACATGGTCATGAGGACCCCGGCCACCCTCTCCGCGCCCACCACCGGCCGGCGCGCCGCGGTGGTCCTGCCGCCGCTGTCGGCGGTCCAGGTGACGTCCGGCGCGAGCAGCGAGAGCAGCCCTTCCAGGTCACCGGTCGCCGCCGCGGTCATGAACCGCTCGGTGATCTGCGCGGTCGTCGCGGCGTCGGCGGGTTCGAAGCGCTTACGCCGTGCCTGAACGTGCCCGCGGGCGCGGTGCGCCATCTGGCGCACCGTCGCCGCGGACCTGCCCACCGCTGTGGCGATGTCGTCGTAGCCGAAGCCGAACACCTCGCGCAGCACGAACACCGCGCGCTCATCGGGGGTGAGCGTTTCGAGCAGCACGAGCATCGCCATCGACACCGACTCGGCGAGCACCACATCGGCTGAGGCGTCCTTCTCGTCGAGCAGCAGCGGCTCGGGCAGCCACGAGCCGACGTAGTCCTCGCGGCGGCGGGCCCCCGCCCGCAGGGCGTTGAGCGCCTGACGGGTCACCAGCTGCGCCAGGTACGACTTGGTGTCCCGCACCGTCGCCAGATCCACTTCGGCCCACCGCAGGTAGCTGTTCTGCAGCACGTCGTCGGACTCGGTCACCGAGCCGAGCAGCTCGTAGACGATCGTGAACAGCAGCGGCCGCAACAGGGTGAACCGCTCGGCGTGCTCGTCGGCGCTCACGGGGAGGTGACCACCCGCGCGGCGGAGGCCGGCTGCCCGGGACGCGGGCCACCCCTGGGCCAGCCCATGGAACCCGGCTCGCGGGCCTCGCGGCGGATCCTCTTCTCCACGACGTACCTGCAGGTCACCTCCTTGATCATCGCACCGATCCGGCCGCCGATGTAGACGTTCACCGCGGTGTCGTCCTTACGCGCGAGCTGCCGGATGCCGGCCCGCCGGCCGAGGCTGACGCACGCCCCCGTGAAGGCCAGATCGATCACCGCCGGTTCGGTGCCCGCGATGCGGCTCAGCACGGTGTCGGCGGCCCGTGCGCCGAGCGGCCCGGCGGCGTAGCCGCTCATCCGCAGCGGCCGGCCCGACGGTGCGGCTGCGTCGCCCGCCGCGACCACGCGGTCGTCGTCGACGCTGGTCAGCGTCTCGTCGGTGAGCAGCCGGCCGAGCGCGTCGGTGCGCAGCCCGCTCGCCGCCGCCAGCTCAGGCACGCCGAAACCGGCCGTCCAGACGGTCAGCGCGCTCGGACGCACCGCACCGCCGACGACGACCGCGTCCGGCCGCACCTCGCTCACCGCGGCGGCCTCGACGACGGCGACACCGTGCCGGGACAGCCAGGTGGCGATGTATCGGCGAGCGGAGGCGCTGAACGACGGTGCCAGGGCACGGCCGCACACCAGCGTGACCGTGCGTCCTTGCTCGGCCAGCTCGGCGGCCGTCTCGACGCCGGTCAGCCCGCCGCCGACCACGGTGACAGGAGCGTCGAGAGGCAGCTCCTCCAGCCTGGCACGCAGCCGCCGCGCGTACTCGAACTCGGCGATGTCGAACCCGAACTCGGCCGCTCCGGGCACCGACGACGGCACGGCCCTGGTGCTGCCGACGGCGTAGACGACGTAGTCGTAGTCCAGGGTGCGGCCCGACTCCAGCCGCACGCGGCGGGCGGCGGTGTCGATGCGCGTGGCGCTGTCGACGACCAGGTGGACGCCCTCGCCGAGCAGCGTGCCGTAGTCGATCGTGGCGTCGCCGGTGCCGGCCGCGAACTGGTGCAGCCGGATGCGTTCGACGAACTCCGGGCGCGGATTGACCAGCGTGATGTCGACGTCGTCGCGCATCCGCAGGCGGTTGGCCGCGAGCGTTCCTGCGTACCCGCCACCGATGACCACGACCTTGTGGGGTGTGTTGCGTTCACTCATGTCCTCAGGACACCGCCGATCGCTGAGACGTGACAGGACGGTACGTGACACGCGTCACTCCCCTCAGCCGTGGTCGCTCGCGACCGTCCTCAGAATCCGATGGCTTCGCGGAGGAGGAGGACGGTGCCGCGCCCGGGGCGGGCTTCCGCGTTGAGCACGAGGAGACGGTTGACGGCGCTGGGCCACCCGTGGACCGCCTGGGTACGGGCGCTCTCCAGCGGAAGGCAGTGCTCTTCGACGCGGCGCAGAGCGGTGGGCAGGTCGGGCACCACCTTCTGCGCCCCGACGATCCAGATCGCCCGGGCGGCGCCGCCGGCGTATCCGGGGAGCTGGCTCCCGCTGCCCGAGGCGACCACGAGCGAGCCGGTCTCTGTGACCGCGTGGACGCTGCCCATGATGACGTCGGGGGTGGACGTCAGCCGCCGGATCTCGTCCTGTTCGGTGCCGCGGTCCATGGCGAGGACGCGTGGCCTGACGGCGTCGTACCGTCCGCTGGTGTTGATGTCGGCCTCGATGCCGGACAGCCGGAGGGTTTCGCTGGCGCCGGTGAACACGCTGGCGCCCTCGGGTATCAGGTCCTCGACGCGGGCGCGCGCGGCGGCGACGTCGTCGAGGATCTCGACGGTGAACCCGTGCGCGGCCAGCGCGTCGGCCGCCCGCTCCAGGTGTTCCGCGGGCGCGGGGTCGGCGAAGCGTGTCGCCGGGATCGGGGTGGTCATGGTGCCTCCTGGGCCTGTGGTGAGGTGAGACGTGTTCGTCCCACCTCCTCGACAGGACAGCGCGCCGGAATGTCAGGCGGCGCCCCGACCTCACATTCCGGTGCGCTGTCCTGTCGAACAGGTGAGGGCAGACGCGACCGAGGGAGCCACCGGCACCATGAACACCCGATCCTGGCCAGGGAACCGCCGACCCGGTCCGGTGCCGGACGCGGTCACGGGCGAGCGGGGCCGGCTGATCAACCTCGCCTACCGGCTCCTCGGCTCCCTGGCGGAGGCCGAGGACGCCGTGCAGGAGACCTACGCCCGCTGGTACGCGATGTCCGCGCAGCAGCAGGACGCCGTCGAATCGCCCGGCGCCTGGCTGACGAAGGTCGCCGGCCGGGTCTGCCTCAACGTGCTCGGCTCGGCACGGGTGCGGCGAGAGACCTCCGTGGGCGAATGGATCCCGGAGCCGTTGCCCGAACCGGGCGAGTGGACGGACGGTCGGCCGGGCGGCGGCACCGCCGACCCCGCCGACCTGGTCACCCTGGACGAGTCGGTCAGCATGGCGTTCCTGGTCGTGCTGGAGTCGATGACCCCGGCCGAGCGCGTCGCGTTCGTCCTGCACGACGTCTTCCGCTACTCCTTCGCCGAGGTGGCCGAGATCGTCGGCCGCACCCCGGCGGCGTGCCGCCAGCTCGCCTCCTCGGGCCGCCGCCGCGTGCGCGCGTCACAGCCTTCCCCGGCGCCGGCGCCCCGGCAGGCCGCCGTCGTCAGGGGCTTCAGGCGGGCCTGGGAGGCCGGGGACATCGACGCCCTGGTCGGCCTGCTCGACCCCGATGCCACGGTCATCGCCGACGGTGGCGGCGTCGTCGTGCGGCGCCCGCGGGTCGAGGGCGGCGAGCAGGTCGCGCGCGCCTGCGTCGAGCTGACCGGCCGGGCGCCCGGCCTGACGATCCTGGAGCGCACCGTCAACGGCCGGCCCGGTCTGGTCGCCCAGCAGGACGGCGCCACCACGGCGGTGCTGGCCTTCGACGTCGCGGGCGACCGCGTCACGCGCGTCTGGGCGGTGTTCGACCCTGCGAAACTCCGCGCCTGGACCAGAGGCTGACGCCCGGCGGCCAGCCTGACCGCGGGTCAGCCGCAACCCACGCCGCCGGGCCGCCGTCAGCCGGGACCCACGCCGCCTGACCGCAGGTCAGCCGGAACCCACGCCGCCGGGCCGCGGGTCAGCCGGAACCCGCGCCGTCGCCGGCAGGCGCACGGCGCGGCGGTCTCCCCGAGTCAGGTCCGCGCAGGCTCTAGTCGTCGTCCTCCTCGGCCTCGTCCCACGCCTTGTTGCGTTCGGCGGCGCGCTGCAGAGCGCCCGCCGCCTCCTCCTGGGTCGCGTACGGACCCATGCGGTCCTTGTTGGGGCAGCCCTGGTCGGGCTCGACCCGCATGTGTGTCAGACAGAACCACCACTGGCCTTCGGTCACGCGACCAATTCTGCCCCGTAGACTCATGTTTCATGACGACACTGCTCCAGCCCGGGCGAGTTTCCCCGATGCGAAAGGTTCCCCCGCAGATCGAGCGGCCGGAGTACGTCGGCAGGAAGCGTCCCAAGACCGGCGAGCCCGACGTCAAGACCCCCGAGCTCATCGAGCGGATGCGGGTGGCGGGCAGGATCGCCGCGCAGGCCCTGGAGGAGGTGGGCCGGCACGTCGCGCCGGGGGTCACCACCGACGAGCTCGACCGCATCGGCCACGAGTTCCTCCTCGACCACGGCGCCTACCCGAGCACGCTCGGCTACCGCGGCTACCCCAAGTCGCTGTGCACGTCGATCAACGAGGTCATCTGCCACGGCATCCCCGACGACACGGCGCTGCGCGACGGCGACATCGTCAACGTCGACATCACGGCCTTCATCGGCGGGGTCCACGGCGACACCGACGCCACGTTCCTCGTGGGCGAGGTCGACGAGGAGTCGCGGCTGCTGGTCGAGCGCACCCGTGAGGCGATGATGCGCGGCATCAAGGCGGTCGCGCCCGGCCGCCAGCTCAACGTGGTGGGCCGCGTCATCGAGGCGTACGCCAAGCGGTTCGGCTACGGCGTGGTGCGCGACTTCACCGGCCACGGCATCGGCACGACGTTCCACTCGGGCCTCGTCGTGCCCCACTACGACGACCCGTCGCTGCGCGTGGAGCTGGTGCCCGGCATGACGTTCACCATCGAGCCGATGCTGACGCTCGGCGTGATCGAGTACGACATCTGGCCCGACGGCTGGACCGCGGTGACGAAGGACCGCAAGCGCACCGCCCAGTTCGAGCACACGATCGTCGTCACCGAGACCGGCAGCGAGATCCTCACCCTGCCGTAGCCACCGCGCGTCACAGCGGCCGCCGCGCGTCTCGACGGCCGCCGCGCGTCACGGCGGCTCGTAGCCTGTCACGGCGGCCCGCAGGGGGTCACTGCGGCCTGCCGTCAGGCGGCCGCCGGCACCACGCCGCTGACCGTCGTGCCCTCGCCTTCCACGCCGTGCACCGACAGCGTGCCGCCGACCTCGGCGAAGGCCGCCCGCATGCGGGCCACCCCGCTGCCCGCTGCGGCTCCCGCCAGCCCCTGGCCGTCGTCGCTGATGGTCAGGCGCAGGCCGCTCCTGCCCGCGGTCACCGCGATCGCCACCGTACGGGCCCTGCTGTGCCGCTCGACGTTGGACAGCGCCTCGTCGAACACCGTCAGCACCGCCGACGACACCCGGGCCGGCACGTCGGTGGCGGGCAGCGCCCACGTCTCGACGGTGACCCCCGTGCGTTCGGACCACTCGGCGAGGCGGCTCTCCAGGGCCTCGGCCAAACTCCGTCCCCCGCGCATCCGCGTCTCTTCCGACACTGGTTCTCGCCTTCCTGCGCCCCCGGGCAGCCGGCCCCCTCTCCGGCCGCGCCCGTGACGCGGTGCGCACCTCCCCGGCGCGGGCGCGGCCGGGACCACTGCCGGGGTGATGCGTGTCTGCCCTGCTAGGAAGGCTACCCGCCGGTCAGGAACCTGTCGGCCGAAGATAGAAGGCCATGGCCGATCCGCTACTCCCCGTTGTCGGCCCGGTTGAGACGCGCGAGGTAGGCGTTGTAGGAGTCGAGCTCGGAGTCGCCGGTGCCGGCTCTGTCGGCCCTGTCGGCCTGGCGGTCGGTGCGGCGGGCCTTCCTGTCCTCGTCGCCGTACCACTGGAAGGCGATGGCGAGCAGCACGATGAGCGTGGGGATCTCACCGAAGCCCCAGGCGATGGCGCCGCCGTCCTGCTGGCTCTGCAGCAGGCTCGACCCCCAGGCGCGGCCGAGCTGCTCGTACCAGCCGGAGGCGATGACGGTGCCGGTCATCATCAGGGCGATGCCGAAGAACGCGTGGAAGGGCATCGTCACGAAGAGCGTCAGCAGCCGCCCGACGTACGGCAGGCGGTTGGGCGCCGGGTCGACGCCGACGATCACCCAGAAGAACAGCGCCCCGCTGATGAGGAAGTGCAGGGTCATCCAGATGTGGCCGAGGTGCTCCTTCATCGCCGCCTCGAACAGCGGCGTGAAGTACAGCCCGTACGTCGAGGCCACGAAGATGGACGTGGCGATGATCGGGTGGCTGAGGACCTTGACGACCTGGCTGTGCAGGATCGTGGTGAGCCACTCCCGCGGCCCCCTGTCGCCGCGCCTGGCCGCCGGCTTGAGCGCGCGCAGCGCCAGCGTCACGGGCGCGCCGAGCACCAGGAAGATCGGCACGACCATGGAGAGGGTCATGTGCTCGATCATGTGGACGTCGAACATGACCTTGGCGTACCTGGCGAGGCCGCTCTGCGTGGCGAAGACCAGCACGGCCACGCCGAGGAACCACGACACCGTGCGTCCCCACGGCCAGCGGTCGCCGCGGCGCAGCAGCCTGGCGACGCCGGCGCCGTACAGGCCGGCCAGCGCCAGGGCCACGGCCGCGAAGAACAGGTCGAACCACCACAGCGAGAACACGTTAGGCAGGGAGTACGGCGGCGGCATGGGGAAGCCGAGCAGCTCGTAGGCGCGGTCGGCGGGGGTGGTGAAGTCGGGCGGCGGCGTGCGGGACAGCGCGACGGCCAGGCCGACGGTGGCGAGCATGAGCATCGCCTCGCCGCCGGCCAGGCGGGTGAAGGAGCGGGGCCGCCCGGCCCGCAGCCCGGCCAGCGTGCGCTGGCGGTGCCACCAGCCGACGTAGCCGAGCAGCACGAACGCGACGATCTTGGCGGTGGCCAGCTTGCCGTAGTCGGACGTCCACAGGTCGGAGACCGCGCCGAGCCGCGCCACCAGGCTGAACACGCCGGACAGGCCGACGGCGGCGAAGCACCACATCGCCATCCTGGAGAAGCGGGCCGCGGCGACGTCGAGCTGCTGCTGCCCGCTCACCGCGTGCACGGCGAGCACGACCAGGCCGCCCACCCACAGCGCGAGCGCGAGCATGTGCAGCGACAGCGACGAGGTGGCCAGGTCGTGGTTGGGCGAGGAGGACGTGTGGCCGGTCAGCGGGGGCGGCAGCAGCGTCACCAGGGCGAGCACGAGCAGCGCCGCCGCCGCGCCCGAGGTGATCGCGCCGCGCGAGAACAGCGCGATGGCCACGCCGAACAGCACGACGAGGGTGAGCGCCACGCCCTGCGTGGTCTGGGTGGCGTAGCTGGTGAGGTAGACGCTGTTGAAGATGTCGGGGACCGAGCGGCCCCACGACTCGGCGGTGCTGAAGACGATCGCGAGGAACGCCCCGCCCGCCCAGGTGAGCCCCGACCACGAGGCGGCCCTGACGTAGCGCTGGGCCGCGGCCCCGAGCACGCCCTTGTCGGCGGGCAGCAGCAGCGCGGCGGTCAGCAGCAGGCCGACGGTGACGACGCCCGCGGCGTCGAGGAGCACCTTCGACACCGGCAGCCCCCAGCGGACGATCACGCCCGCGTCGGGCAGACCCGGGATGATCCTGGGGAACGCCCTGCCGCCGGCGATCATGCCGAGCACCAGGGCGGCCACGGCGGCGACCGCCCCCGCGACACCCAGCCGCGCTGCCCTGCTCACGGCTTGCTCTTCCGCGCGCTCAGCAGGAACCCGATGCCGATGCCGACGAGCGCGCCGACCACGATGATCAGCCAGACGGGGAAGGACGTCCCCTCGCCGGAGGCGGTCTGCGCGGCGGGCGCGGCGGGCGGGCTCGCCGCGGCGCTCTGCGACGCCTCAGGCGTGGCCGGGGGCACGGAGGCGGACGCGGATGCGGACGCGGACACCGAGGCGGACGCGGACGGCGTGGCGGACGCCGAGGGCGCGCCCTTGACCGTGAACGGGATCTCACCCTCGATGGGGTGCCCGTCGGACGACACGACGCGGAAGGCGATCGTGTACGCCCCGTCGGGCAGGGGCCCCTCGACGGCCTGCGTCACGACGGAGCCGTCGACCTGCGGCTCGCCGCGCTGGTGCTGGGCGTCGCCGGCACCGCGCACGATGACGAACGGCATGCGCACGCCGGCGCTGAACTCCAGCTTGACCTCGTCGAGCGTCTTCACCGTGGCCCCCTTGGCCGGGGTGCTGCTCTTGAGTGTGTCGTGCGCCAGGGCCGGGCCGGCCGTGACGATCACGAACAGGGCGGCGAGAATCGCGGCGGCGGCCGCGAGCGGGGATCTCTTCATGACACCCCCAAGGCTACCGACGCCACCGCCCGGTCCGGACTCCGCCGTTAAACTCCCGCGCAGGCCAGCGCCCGCTGGTACGACTCGACGGCCGCGTCGGAGTCGCCGAGCCGCTCCAGCGTCTCGGCGGTGGCGTACCAGGAGCTGGCCGACTGCATGGAGCCGGGCAGCGGCTCCAGCGAGGCGCGCACCCGGGCGACGTGCCGCTCGGCCTCGGCGAAGTCGCCCCGCGCGCCGTACGCGAGCCCGAGCAGCAGCCCGGCCTCGGGCTCCTGCCCGACCTCCGTGTCGGTGAGCATCGCGTCGGCGGCGAGACCGTGGCGGATCGCCGCCTCGGAGTCGCCGCTCATGAGCTCGACGCAGGCCAGCTCGGCCAGGGCCTGGGCCCTGTTGCCGCCGCTCGTGGCGCTCTCCTCGTGCTCGGTGACCGCGCGGGTGAGCAGGTCGCGCAGCTGGCCGGCGTCCTGGGGGCGGGCGCGGCGGAAGATCTGCGCGTAGGAGACGCGCATCCTGGCGAGGAACCGCGGGTGGGCCGTCTCGGTGTGCAGCGCGAGGGCCCGCTCGGCGAAGGTCAGCGCCTCCTCTCGGTGGCCGGTGTGGCTCGCGGTGTAGGCGGCGTTCCAGTTGGCGGCGGCCATGGCCCTGGGCGTGCCGAGGGTGTCGGAGGCGTTCAGCAGCTCGGCGGCGAACTGGCGGGCCCGCAGGTGGTCGCCCCGCACGATGTAGGCGCCGAGCAGCGTGGAGCCCAGCTCGACCAGCAGGTCGGACCAGGCGGGGCGGGTGGCGCCGCCCAGGATGCTCTCGCCGATCTCGACGGCCTCGGTGAGCCGGTTGCTCTCGCGGTAGGCGCGGCACAGCGCGATGGCGATCTCGATGCGGCGCTCCGCCGGGACGTCCTCGCCCTGCAGGCGCAGCAGGATCGCGATGGCCTCGTCGCGGTCGCCGCACGCCTCGGTGGCGAGGGCGAGCCCGAATTCGGTGTCTTGACGAAGAGCGGTCAGACCTGTCAGGTTGTTGTTCGCCAGAAGCTCGGCGAAGCGGGTGCGGGCCTCGGAGACCTCACCGTTCTCCAGCGCGAGCCTCGCGTAACCGAGCGCCAGTTCGATGTCCTCCATCTGCTCGGCGGTCACGCCGTTGATCAGATAGGACAGCGAGCAGTCGAGCTTCTGCGCCAGCAGCTCCAGAACGGCAGGGGTAGGGGTACGCTTACCGCTCTCGATCAAGGAGACGTAGCTGTCAGACAACTCGGGGTGCGCAAGCTGCGCCTGCGACAGCCCACGCTGCCGCCGGACAGTCTTAATACGGAGTCCGACCAGGTCAGATGTGGTCACAGCCGCCGCTCCTTGAGATGATGACGTCCAAGCAACACACCTAGGCGAGGGAGAACCCCCATGCGCACGCGTATCGCCCTGTCCGCACTTGCTGCCTTGCTCACGGCCTTCGTGACCGTCGCAGGCAATAGTACGGCCGCCCAGGCTCAGTCGTCTGCCCCTGCCGTCCAGCTCGGCGACGCACTCTGCTGCTAGCCGGCGTCCGGCCGGGGACGCACGACCGCCCGCTCGCCCGACGAGCACGGTTCAGGTGGGCGGCGCGGTGTCCCTGAGCGCGAGGAAGAAGTCGACGCGGTCCGCCATCGCCGACAGGTTCCTGCCCGTGAGCTCCTCGATCCTGCGGACGCGGTAGCGGACCGTGTTGACGTGCACGTGCAGCCGTTCGGCGCACGCGTTCCACGATCCCGCGCAGTCGAGGAACACGCCGAGGGTGCGCACCAGCTCCGACTGGTGGCGGCGGTCGTAGTCGAGCAGCGGCGACAGCAGCCGCGACGAGAACGACCGCCGCACGTCGCCCGGCACGGTGGCCAGCAGCAGCGCGTGCGTGTAGATCTCGTCGCTCGTCACCACCCCTCCCCCTCGGGCCTCCGCCAGCCGTCTGGCGTGGCCCGACTCCTCGATCCCGCCCTTGACGCCGGCGGCGCCCGTCAGCGCGCCGCTCAGCCCGCAGCAGACGCGCGTGCCCGGCAGGGCGGACAGCACGCCGGCCCCCGCCCGCAGCCGCGCGGCGAGCCGCCCGACGGTGGCGCCGCGCAGCGGCACGAGGGCGACGGCCCCGCCCGGCCCGTCGGCCGCCACGATCTCGCGGCTCAGCAGTTCCTCCACCACCCTGCCGCCGAGCGTGACCGGGTCGGGGCCGCGCGTCGCGCCCGGCCTGGCGGCGGTGACGTTCACGACGGCGTACGGTTCGGCGGCGTCCAGGCCGCAGGTGCGCAGCCGCGCGTTCAGCTCGGAGGGGTCGGCCCCGGCGAGCGCGGCCCCGACGAGCTGCCCGGCGAGCCGGCGCTCGACCCTGCGGCCCTCCTCCATGCGCCCGCGTTCGAGCGCGACGCAGGCGGCCAGCTCGTGGCCGAGGTCGGCGCGGCCGAGCAGGTCGCCGTCGCAGGCGAGCGCCCATCCCGCGGCGCGGTGCCCGCGCCCGACCCCGAAGATCGTCCTGCCGTGCGCGTACGCGGGGAGCCTGGGCGCGGTCAGGTACGCCCTGGCGAGGGCGGCGGGGTCGGGGGCGGAGCCGGCGACCACCTCGCCCGCGGCGGAGATGACCGCCCCGGTGACGCCGAGTTCGGCGGCGGTCAGCTCGAACAGCTCGCGCAGGCCGGCGCCCTCGGCGATGGCCGCCACGAGCCTGCGGTGCCGGCCGAGGGCGTCGCGGGCGTCGCGGGCGTCCGCCGACAGGCCGGGCGCGGCCAGCTCGGCGACCCTGCCGAACGACACCTCCGTCGGCACCTCGACGACCGGCAGCCCGGCGGCCTCGCAGGCCGCGACCAGGTCGGCGGGGACGTGGCCGAGCCTGGCCAGGCCCGCGCCGACGGCGGCGGCCCCCGCCCTGGCCAGCGCGGAGGCGAAGCGGGCCGAGTCGCCGGGCGCGTGCCGCCACATGAGGCCGGTGAGCACCAGCTCGCCTCCCGACAGGTAGCGTCCGGGCTCGGGCAGGTCGGTGATGTGGACGGCGCCGAACTCGCGGTGCGGGTCGCCGGTCAGCAGCGTGAGGCGCAGCTCGCCGATGGCGAGCAGGTCACTGATGCGCACTTGGAGGAATATACAATCCCGCAGGTCGGACGCTGACCGGGATTTCACGCGACGCGCATAGGACCGGCCGGGCCGCGGTGCTCTACTCGGAGGATGACCGAGACGGCTGACACCGCGCTGCACGGCGTGGGCGTGAGCGCGCGCCGGCCCGACGCGACGCTGAAGGTGACCGGCGAGTTCGCCTACGCCTCCGACCTCTGGCTCGACGGCATGGTGTGGGGCGTGACGCTGCGCAGCCCGCACCCGTCGGCCTGGATCAGGTCGATCGACGTGGGCCCCGCGCTGCGCGTGCCCGGCGTGCTGGCCGTCCTCACCCACGAGGACGTGCCCGGCGAGAAACGCTACGGGCTGGAACGCAGGGACCAGCCGGTGCTCGCCGTGGACGAGGTGCGCCACCAGGGCGAGCCGGTGGCGCTGGTGGCCGCCGACCACCCCGAGACGGCCCGCAGGGCGGCGGCCCTGGTCGCCGTGGAGTACGAGCCGCGCCCCGCCGTCACCGACCCCCGCCTGGCCACCGAGGTCGTGCGGCGCCAGCCGGTGCGCAGGGGCGAGGTGTTCGAGGCGGACGTCGTCGTCACCGGCGAGTACGAGGTCGGCATGCAGGACCAGGCGTTCCTCGGGCCTGAGTCGGGGCTCGCCGTGCCCGCCGAGGACGGCGGCGTGGACCTGTACGTCGCCACGCAGTGGCTGCACGTGGACCGCGACCAGCTCGCCCCCTGCCTGGGCCTGCCGCCGGAGAAGGTGCGGCTGACGCTCTCGGGCGTCGGCGGCGCGTTCGGCGCCAGGGAGGACCTGTCGATGCAGGTCCACGCCTGCCTGCTGGCCCTGCGGCTGAACCGTCCCGTGAAGATCGTGTACGGGCGGGAGGAGTCGTTCTTCGGCCACGTGCACCGGCACCCGGCCAGGATGCGCTACGAGCACGGCGCCACCCGCGACGGGCGGCTCGTCTACGTCAGGGCGGACATCCTGCTCGACGGCGGCGCGTACTGCTCCTCCTCCCCCGCCGTCGTGGGCAACGCCGCCTCGCTCGGCGTGGGGCCGTACGAGGTGCCGAACGTGGACGTGGTGGCGACCGGCGTCTACACCAACAACCCGCCGTGCGGGGCGATGCGCGGGTTCGGCGCGGTGCAGGCGTGCTTCGCGTACGAGTCGCAGATGGACCGGCTGGCCGAGGCGTGCGGCCTGTCGCCGGTCGAGATCAGGCGGCGCAACGCCGTCTCCCAGGGCTCGTCCTTGATCACAGGGCAGGTGGTCGACTCGCCGGCGCCGCTCGCGGAGATGCTCGGCGAGCTGGAGTCGCTGCCGATGCCGGGGCCGCGCGGCCGTGACCTGCAGGACCTGCGGGACCTGCCGGGCGGCGTCTCGCAGACCACGCACGGCGAGTCGGTGCGGCGCGGCGTCGGCTACGGCGTCGGCATCAAGAACATCTGCTTCTCCGAGGGCTTCGACGACTACTCCACGGCCGTGGTGCGGGCCGAGCTGGTGGGCGGGGAGCCGCACGTCACGGTGCGCACGGCGGCGGCCGAGGTGGGTCAGGGCCTGGTGACGCTCCAGGCCCAGATCGCGCGGACCGAGCTCGGCATCGCGGACGTGACGGTGGCCACCGCGGACACGTCCGTGGGGTCCGCGGGCTCGTCGTCGGCGTCCCGCCAGTCGTACGTGACGGGCGGCGCGGTGAAGCTGGCCTGCGAGGCGGTGCGGGCCCGTTTCGAGGGGCTGCCGCCGCGGGAGGCGCTGGAGCGGTCCGGGCCGATCGAGGAGACGCGGGTGTTCAGGCACCGGCCGACGTACCCGCTCGACCCCCGCACCGGGCAGGGCGACAGCCACGTGCAGCTCGCGCTGTGCGTGCACCGGGCGGTCGTGGACGTGGACGTCGAGCTGGGCCTGGTCAAGGTGGTGGAGCTGGCGGCCGTGCAGGACGTCGGCCGGGCGCTCAACCCGCAGGCGCTGGAGGGGCAGATCCACGGCGGGTCGGCGCAGGGGCTGGGCCTGGCGCTGATGGAGGAGATCCGGGTGCGCGACGGCCGGGTGCTGAACCCGTCGTTCACCGACTACCTCATCCCCACGGTCCTCGACATGCCGCCCATGCGGCTGAAGATCCTGGAGTTCCCCGACCCGGCGGCGCCGTACGGGCTGCGGGGGGCGGGTGAGCCGCCGACGCTGTCGTCCACGCCGGCCATCGCGGCGGCGGTGCGGGCGGCGACCGGGCTCCGGTTGACGCGTGTTCCGATCAGGCCGGAAGATATCGCCTTGTCCAATCACGGGGAGGTATCTGATGGCTAGCGCGCGTGAAGCCGCCGAGGCCGAGTTCAAGCGTTTCGACACCGACGGCGACGGCCTGCTGACCGCGGACGAGATCCGGCAGGCCAACCAGGCGCTCGGCGGTGAGGGCGCGTCGGAGAGCGAGATCGAGGCGTTCATCCAGTCCGCGGACCGCGACGGCGACGGCCGTGTCGCACTGGAGGAGTTCGTCGCCCTGGTCGGCCACGGGCGGCACGAGAAGGCATGACCCTCGGCCCCGCCGGGTAGGCAGTGATCGTTCCCCCCGACGGCGAGGGGGGACGAGCGTGCTCGACAGGTTCTTCGAGCTCACCGGGCGGGGCACCACCGTGGGCCGCGAGGTGCGTGGCGGCGTCACCACCTTCATGGCGATGGCCTACATCATCCTGCTGAACCCGATCATCCTCGCAGGGGCGCGCGACGTCACGGGCGCCAAGCTCTCGATCGCGCAGCTCACCACCTCCACGGCGCTGGCGGCGGCCGTCTCCACGCTGCTCATGGCGTTCGTCGGCAACGCGCCCTTCGGCCTGGCCGCGGGCCTCGGGCTGAACGCGGTGGTGGCCTACCAGGCCGCGCCGTACATGACGTGGGCCGAGGCCATGGGCCTGGTCGTGCTCGAAGGGCTTGTGATCATCATCCTGGCGGTCACCGGCCTGCGCGCGCTCATCATGAACGCGATCCCGCTCGCGCTCAAGCACGCCATCAGCGTGGGCATCGGGCTGTTCATCGCGCTCATCGGCCTGGTGGACGCCGGGTTCGTGGCGCGCGGCACCGGCACGCCCGTGCAGCTCGGCGCGACCGGCCACCTCACCGGGTGGCCCGTCGCGGTGTTCTGCTTCGGCCTGCTCCTCATGATCGTCCTGTACGTGCGCAGAACGCCCGCCGCCATCCTGCTCAGCATCGCCGTGACGACCGTGCTGGCCGTGGCCGTGAACGCGGTCGCCAGGATCGACCCCGCCGCGTGGGGCGTCGTCGTGCCGCGCGTGCCGGCGTCGCTGATCTCGGCGCCGGACTTCGGGCTGGTCGGACGGTTCGACGTGTTCGGCGGTTTCGTCAGGGCGGGCGCGCTGACGGCGACCGTGGTGCTGTTCACGCTGGTCCTGTCCGGGTTCTTCGACGCCATGGGCACGATCATCGGCGTGAGCGACGAGGCCGGGCTGGTGGACGAGCAGGGCAGGGTGCCGCGGCTGGGCCGCATCCTGACGGTGGACGGCGTGGCCGGCGTGATCGGGGGCTCGGTGAGCGCGTCGGCGAGCACGGTGTTCGTGGAGTCGGCGGCGGGCGTGGGCGAGGGCGCGAGGACCGGGCTGGCCAGCATCGCCACGGGCGTGCTGCTGGGAGCCACGCTGCTGTTCACGCCCATCGCGGCCGTGGTGCCCGCCGCGGCGGCCGCCCCGGCGCTCGTGCTGGTCGGCGCGCTGATGATGACGCAGTGCAGGAACGTGCCGTGGGAGAACATGGAGCTCGCGGTGCCGGCATTCCTCACGATCGCGCTGATGCCGTTCACGTACTCGATCACGAACGGCGTGGGCGCCGGGGTGATCGTCTACACGCTGATCAAGGCGGCGAGGGGGAGGTTCGCCGAGATCCCCTGGCTGCTGTGGGTGGTGTCGGCGGTCTTCCTCGCCTACTTCGGCATCGCCGGGGTGGAGAAGCTGCTGTCGTAGAGGCCCTGGCTGCCCGGTGTCAGCGCAGGTCGGCGCTGTTGCAGGCGACGCCGTTGCCGTCGACGTCGGTGTACCAGGAGTACTCCTCGTGGAGGCCCTTGCTGTAGGGGCCGTAGCCCTGGGCGACGGCCTCCTTGCAGGAGCCCAGGCGGGGGTCGGGGGTGCGTCTGCCGCCGGAGGCGGGGTTCGTCCTCGGGGGGCCGCCGCCCGGGTCGCCGGTGCCACCGGTGCCACCGGTGCCGGTGGTGCCGGTGGTGCCTGAGTTCGTCGAGCCGGTGGTGCCAGGGTTCGTCGTGCCCGGGTTCGTCGTGCCAGGGTTGGTGGCTCCCGGGTCGGTGCCGGGCTGGGACGCGGGCGGCGACGCGGCGGGTGAGGCGGCGGGCGAGGCGGGCGGCGAGGCGCTGCTCCCCAGGAGGACCGCCGCCAGCTCCTCGGCGTCGGCCTGGGAGAAGCCGGTGATGCTGAGGCTGTCGCCGTCCATGCCCTGGGTGACGATCGGCGCGGCCACGACGGTCTTCGGCGCGTCGGGCTGTTCGGGCGCGAGGACGACGGCGACCTGCCGCTGCTCGGCCACCTGCTCGTCGATGAGCTGCACCAGCTTCTCCTTGAACCCGGCGGCGACGGCGATGCGGACGGAGTACTGGCCGTTCTTCTCCCGTACGGACTGGATGCGCTGCACCGCGAGGACGGTGACGCCGTCCTCCAGGAGGTAGCAGGTGGTCTGCGCCTCGTCGAGCACGGCCTGCTCGCCGGGGCACGGCGCGGGCTTGGTCTCGCGGACCGGCGCGAAGTGGATGGGCGTCGCCAGCCGCTGCGGAGGCGCGCCGCCGAGGAGCGGCACGTCGGGGCTCTTCGTCATCAGCACGGCGACGGTGGCGAGCACTCCGGCGACCAGGACGACGAGGACGAGCGCGACGATCAGCACGATGGTGGTGAGTCGGCTGGCCTTCGGCTCCCCCGGTGCCGCGGGCGGCGGCTGTTCCGGCTTGTCCATCGATGGCGACCTCATCCTGACGTTCGGGCTGCGGGTGAGCCTATCGAGGACGCGCCCCGCCCAGGTAATCAGCCGACCACCGCATTTTTCACCACTTGCGAGGAACAATGGTGAAAAGCGACAAATGTCGAGAGATCCCACGCGAACGGGAGATGACCATGAAGGTCGGCGTTCCCCGCGAGGTCAAGAACAACGAGTACCGGGTGGCGCTCACCCCGGCGGGCGTCCACGAACTGGTCAGGCACGGGCACCAGGTCCTCGTCGAGCGCGAGGCCGGCATCGGCTCCGCGATACCCGACGAGCAGTACGAGGCCGCGGGAGCGGTCATCGTCCCCGACCCGGACACCGTCTGGGCCGACTCCGACCTGATCATGAAGGTGAAGGAGCCGGAGCCCGAGGAGTACCACCGGATGCGCAAGGAGCAGGTGCTCTTCACGTACCTGCACCTGGCCGCCTCCCCGTCCTGCACCCAGGCGCTGCTCGACTCGGGCACCACCGCGGTGGCGTACGAGACCGTGCAGACGCCCGACGGGGCGCTGCCGCTGCTCGCGCCGATGTCCGAGGTGGCCGGGCGGCTCGCCCCGCAGGTCGGCGCGTACCACCTGATGCGCTCGGAGGGCGGCAGGGGCGTGCTGATGGGCGGCGTGTCCGGCGTGCGGGCGGCGAACGTGGTGGTGATCGGCGCGGGAGTGTCCGGCATGAACGCCGCCGCCATCGCGCTCGGCATGCAGGCCGAGGTGGTGCTGCTCGACAGGAACATCGACAAGCTGCGGCAGGCCGACCTCATCTACCAGGGGCACTGCCAGACCGTCGCCTCGAACACGCTGGAGATCGAGAAGGCCGTGCTGGAGGCCGACCTGGTCATCGGCGCGGTGCTCGTGCCCGGCGCCAAGGCGCCCAAGCTCGTCACCGACGACCTGGTCAGCAGGATGAAGCCGAACTCGGTGCTCGTCGACATCGCGATCGACCAGGGCGGCTGCTTCGAGGGCTCCCGGCCGACCACGCACGACGAGCCGACGTACCGGGTGCACGACTCGATCTTCTACTGCGTGGCCAACATGCCGGGCGCCGTGCCGCACACCTCGACGTTCGCGCTGACGAACGTGACGCTGCCGTACGCGCTGGCCATCGCCCACCAGGGGTGGGCGGCCGCGATGCGGCAGGACCGCGCGCTCGCGCTCGGCCTGAACACGCACGAGGGCCGCCTGGTGAGCCAGCCGGTCGCCGAGGCGCACGGCCTGGAGTGGACCCCGCTGGACGAGGTGCTCGGCTAGACCGGCCCCGCGCCCGCGGAAACCGCCGAACGCGGGCGAGCCCGGGAGATCATGCGTTACTCTGTGTGACCATTCGCCGCAGAGCGCGAAGCGGGCGGGGGTCCGGCGCCAAGGGAGGGGGAGCCGGGCCCCGCGTCTGCTCCTACTTGCTCTGGGTGGGCGACGGGGAGATGGTCTCCATCGGCGTCTGCTGGTCGGCCTTCGGCTCCGGCGGCAGCGCCGCCTGGTCGGCCGTCGTGGTGATGGCGTACTCCCCGCCGCACGTCGAGCCCGGCTCAGGGGTGTCGGGGCCGTTCTGGTACTTCTTGATGAACGCGCCGAGCTTCGGGTCCTCAGGGTCGTCCAGCTTGAGCTGGTGGTTCCACGACGACACCACGATCGGCGACGCCAGGTTCGGGAACGGGCTGACCAGCATGTAGTCCTGCTGCCCCGTGGAGGTCGCGACCTTCTTCAGCGCGTCGACCTTGGCCTTGGGCAGGTCGGGCCGGTAGGTGATCCAGATGGCGCCGTGCTCCAGCGAGTGCACGGCGTGCTCGCTGTGGATCGGCTTGTCGTAGACGGCGCACTGCTGCCAGTAGTTGTTGTGCTCGCCGCCCGCCGGGGGCGTCTCCTTGTACGACACCGTCTTCCAGACGTGCTGCCCGCCCTCGTACTTGAAGCTCGCGACGGCGTCGAGCGAGGTCTCCTTGGCCTGTTTGACCAGGTAGAAGCCGACCAGGCCGACGAGCAGGACGATGACGAAGCCACCGGCTCCCCACATGAGCAACGCGGCGCGGCGTTCCTTCCGCCTCTGCTCCGCCCGCATCTTCTGCAGATGCTCGCGTCGCGCCTGCGCCTTCTCCCTCGTCATCGTTCCTCCATCGGTGTGCCAACCTCGGGCATCGCCGTGCAACTTCGGGTCACCCTATGCCTTCCAGGCGTATGCAGAGAATAAGAGCGGGGCAAGCGGCTCATCGCCGCCTTATGCGCGTGCTCGGTACGCTGGACGGGCCATGGATAAGCCCGCCAAGAAGACCCTTCTGGCCGCCTGCGCCGTGCTCGTGCTCGCCGCCGCGGCGTTCCTGCTGCTCGCCCGCGACGGCACCCCCGGCGACACCTCCCCGGAGGCCGGGTTCGCCCGCGACATGGCCACGCACCACGCGCAGGCCGTCGACATGTCGTTCGTCATCAGGGACGAGAGCCAGGCCAGGGAGATCAGGAACCTGGCCTTCGACATCATCAACACGCAGTCCAACCAGCGCGGCATGTTCCTCGGCTGGCTGGAGCAGTGGGGGCTCACCCAGGCGGGCGACCAGCCGCCGATGGCCTGGATGAGCGGCCACCCGCACGGCGGCTCCGCCCAGGCGGCCACCGGCGCCGGCACGATGCCCGGGATGGCGTCGCCGCAGGAGCTCGCCAGGCTCAAGGAGCTGAAGGGCGCCGAGGCCGAGGTGCTGTTCCTCCAGCTCATGATCCGTCACCATGAGGGTGGCGTGGAGATGGCCGAGGGCGTGCTCAAGCTGTCCAAGCGGGACGAGGTGGTGCGCATGGCGCAGAAGATCATCCAGGGGCAGAGCGGGGAGATCAAGCTGATGACCGACCTGCTGCGCAAGCGCGGCGCCGAGCCCCTCCCGTCGATACTCAAGTGAGCGCCCTCCATGAGCCACGAAGATGAGGCACGGAGATGAGCCGCGAAGTCGAGGCACGGAGATGAGGCACGGAGATGAGCGGCTGACGTGAGCGCCGACGCCGTCGTCGTGGGGTCGGGGCCGAACGGCCTCGTCGCCGCTCTCCTGCTGGCCCGCGCCGGGCGCAGGGTGCTGCTGCTGGAGGGGGCGGAGCGGTTCGGCGGCGGCCTGCGCTCGGGCCCGCTGACCCTGCCGGGCCACGTCCACGACCTCGGGGCGACGGTGATGGCGATGGCCCTGGCCTCCCCCGCCTTCCACGACCTCGGCGTCTCCGCCGCCACCGGCGCCCCCGCCTTCCACGACCTCGGCGTCTCCGCCGCCACCGGCGCCCCCTCCTCCCCCGGGGGCGGCGCGGCGGCTGGCGGGTTCGCGCCGTTGCGCGGGGTGGAGTTCGCGCATCCGCCCGTCGCGGCGGCCCATCCGCTCGACGGCCGGCCGGCCGTGCTCGTCCACCGCAACGCCGTGCGCACCGGCGAGGGGCTGGGCCGCGACGGCGCCGCCTGGCGGGCCGCCGCCGGCGCGGTCGCGCGGGCCGGGTTCCCCCTGATGGACCTCGTGCTGAAGCCGCTCGGCCCGTGGCGGGCGCCGCTCGGCACGTTCGCCGCCGCGGCCGCGTTCGGCGCGGCCGGCCTGCTGCCCGCCACGACGTTCGCCCGGCGGGCGTTCCGCACGGTCGAGGGGCGGGCGGTGTTCGCGGGCATGGCCGCGCACTCGGTGCTCGACCTGCGCGCACCCCTCACCACCGGCTACGGCCTGATGCTCGCCGGGCTCGCCCACCTGGTGGGCTGGCCGCTCGTCCGCGGCGGGTCGCAGGTGCTCGCCGACGCCCTCGTGGCCGCGCTGCGCGAGCTGGGCGGCGAGGCCGTCAGCGGCCACCCGGTGCGCCGCCTCGACGAGCTCTCCGCCGAGACGATCGTGCTCGACGTGACGCCCCGGCAGTTCCTCGCCATGGCGGACCTGCCGCCGCGCTACCGCAGGGCGCTGCGACGCCACCGGTACGGCCCCGGCGTGTTCAAGCTCGACTGGGCGCTCGACGGCCCCGTGCCGTGGCGCGACCCGGCGGTGGCGGGGGCGGGCACCGTGCACCTCGGCGGCACGCTGGAGGAGATCGCGCTCAGCGAGGCGGAGATGGCCGCGGGCCGCCACTCGCCACGCCCGTTCGTGCTGCTCGTGCAGCCGTACGCGGCCGACCCGACCAGGGGCGGCCACACCCTGTACGCCTACTGCCACGTCCCGAACGGCTCGGCCGTGGACATGACGGGGCGGATCGAGTCGCAGATCGAGCGGTTCGCGCCCGGCTTCCGCGACCGGGTGCTGGCCAGGCACGCGTCGGGCCCCGCCGACCTGGAGGCGGGCAACCCGAACCTGGTCGGCGGCGACATCGGCGGCGGGCTGGCCAGCCTGGTGCAGTTCCTCAGGCGGCCGGTGTGGTCGCCCGCCCCGTGGCGCACGCCCCTGCCGGGCGTGTTCCTGTGCTCGTCCTCGACGCCGCCGGGCGGCGGCACGCACGGCATGGGCGGCTGGCAGGCGGCCAGGCTCGCCCTGCGGGGCCGCTGAGGGCCCCGCAGGGGGCCGGGCTCAGGCGGTCTCCTCCGCCACGGCCGCCGCGAACGCGTCGACGTCGGCCTCGGTCGTGTCGTACGCGCACATCCAGCGCACCTCGCCCGTCGCCTCGTTCCAGGTGTAGAAGCGGAAGCGCTTGCGCAGCCGGTCGGCGGCGTCGGCGGGCAGGACGGCGAAGACGGCGTTGGCCTCGACCGGCCTGGTCAGCTCGACGCCGGGCAGGCCGCCCACCGCCTCGGCCAGCCGCCGCCCCATGGCGTTGGCGTTGCGCGCGTTGCGCAGCCACAGGTCGCCCGAGAGCAGGGCCACGAACTGCGCCGACACGAACCGCATCTTCGACGACAGCTGCATGAACGTCTTGCGGATGTAGTCGACGCCCTGAGCGGCCTCGGGGTTGAGCACGACGACCGCCTCGCCGTACAGCATGCCGATCTTGGTGCCGCCGAACGAGACGACGTCCACGCCGGCGTCGGTGGTCAGCGCCCGCATGGGGACGTCCAGCGCGGCGGCGGCGTTCGTCAGGCGCGAGCCGTCGAGGTGGACGAGCAGGCCGAGGTCGTGCGCGTGCGCGCAGATCGCGGCGATCTCGCCGGGCGTGTAGACGGTGCCCAGCTCGGTGGTGTTCGAGATGGACACCACCTTCGGCTGGGCCCGGTGCACGTCGCCGAACCCCCATGCCTGCCGGTCGATCAGCTCGGGCGTGAGCTTGCCGTCGGGCGTGGGGACGGTGAGCAGCTTGATGCCGCCCACCACCTCGGGCGCGCCGCCCTCGTCGGTGTTGATGTGGGCGGTCTCCGCGCAGACGACCGCCTCCCACTGCGCGGTCATCGCGCGCAGCGAGACGACGTTGGCGGCGGTGCCGTTGAACACCGGGTACGCCTGCGCCCCCTCGCCGAAGTGGCGGGCGAAGACCTCGCGCAGCTCGGCGGTGTAGACGTCGTCGCCGTAGGCGATCTGGTGGCCGCCGTTGGCCGCGGCGATCGCCTCCAGGATCTCCGGGTGGACTCCGGCGTAGTTGTCGCTGGCGAACGACTTGAGGAGGGGGTCGTGCCTGGGTGTCACGTGGTGAGGTCCAATCGGGTGCCGTTGATCTCCGCTGCGGGCCGGTCGTAGAGCCCGCCGATGGCTTCGGCGAGGTCGCGCACGTCGGTGAAGCCCGGGAAGGCCGCCTCGGGCTTCTCCGCCCGCATGGCGTCGTTGACGAGGGCCTTGACGACGAGGACCACGGCCGCGCTGCCCGTGCCCTTGAGGGCGTCGGCCAGCGAGAGCGTCCACGCCTCGGCCGCCGCCTTGGCCGCGCTGTAGACGGCGCCGCCGGCGCCGGGACGCTCCGCCGCCTTGGCGGAGACGATCACGAAGCGGCCGTTGTCGCTCTCGCGCAGCAGCGGCTCGAAGGCCAGCGAGACGTGCTGGAGCGTGCGGATCAGCAGGTCGTGCAGGACGGCCCAGTCGTCGAGGCTGGTCTCGGCGAACGTGCGCGACCCGCGCCAGCCGCCGACCAGGTGGACGACGCCGTCGACCTTGCCGTGCTCGCGGCCGACCCGGTCGGCGAACTCCTGCACGGCGGCCCGGTCGAGCAGGTCGACGTCGGACTTGTCCACCCCGATGACCGTGTGGCCGTGCTTGGTGAAGTACTCGGACACGGCCTGGCCGGTGGGCCCGCCGGCGCCCGTCACCACGATGATCATGCTCGGATACCCCTCGTCGACTCGACCACTTCGGCCAGCTTACGGCGCAGCGCCTCGTAGAACATGCTCAGGGGGAACTCGTCCGGCAGCACCGCGTCCACCTTGGCCTTCTGCTCCTCGGGCAGCGCCTGCGCGCCCTTCGCCCACACCGAGGCGGGGCTCGGCGGTACGTACGCGCTCACCAGCTCGTACGCCGCCAGCCAGTGCGCCAGCTTGGAGCGGTCGATGCTGTCGCGGTAGAGCTTCTCCACCTCGCCGCGCAGGTCGGCGACGCCGTCGGCGACCCGGTCCCAGTCGACGCTGAGCCGGTTGTCGGTCCAGCGGACGATGTCGTTGCGGTGCAGGTAGGCGAACAGCAGCTGGCCGCCGAGCCCGTCGTAGTTGCGCACCCGCTCACCGGTGATCGGGAAGCGGAACAGCCGGTCGAACAGGATGGCGTACTGGACGTAGCGGGCGTGCGGCACGCCCTGCCGCTCCAGCTCGACCGCCTCGCCGAACGCGGTCAGGTCGCAGCGCAGCTCCTCCAGCGAGTACAGCCAGTACGGCATCCGCTGCTTGATCATGAACGGGTCGAACGGCAGGTCGCCGTGGCTGTGGGTGCGGTCGTGGATGAGGTCCCACAGCACGAAGGTGTCCTGGGCGAGCGCCTGCGAGGCGAGCAGCCTGGCGGCGTCCGGCGGCAGCTCCAGCTTGAGCGTCTCGGTGGCCGCGCCGGAGACCCGGCGGAAGCGGGCCGACTCGCGGTCGGCGAAGATGCCGCCCCAGGTGAAGCGCGACGGCGTCTGCCGCACGGCGACGGTCTCGGGGAACAGCACGGCCGAGTGGGTGTCGTAGCCGGCGGTGAAGTCCTCGAACGCGATCGGCACGAACATCGGGTTGTCGTAGCGGGACGACTCCAGCGCGGCCAGCCAGCCGGGCCAGATCGTGCGCAGCCAGACGGCCTCCAGGTTGCGGTCGAGGTTGCCGTTCTGGGTGTACATGGGGAAGACGACGACGTGCTCCAGGCCGTCCACCCGCTGGGTGTCGGGGTGGAAGCGGTCGAGCGAGTCGAGGAAGTCGGGCACGCCGAGGTCCTGGTCGGCCCAGCGGGCGAGGTCGGCGTCCACGGCGCTCAGGTACTCGGCGTCGTGGGGGAAGTGCGGGGCGATCGCGGCCAGCCGCTCGCGGACGGCGGCGACCAGTTCCTTGCCGCGCTCCTTGTCCTCGGGGACGGAGCCGTCCTTGACCTGGAGCGGCCGCAGCGCCTCCACGGCCTCCTTCAGCGTGGCGAACAGCCCGGCCTTGACCTGGTCGCGCGGCTCCGCGCGCCCGTCGCCCTCGGGGACGCGGGCGGCCCAGGTGACGACGTTGCCCCAGAGCCTGCGGTGGTCGTGGTCCTCGATGGAGTCGTCGCCGAACAGGTCGGAGTCGGCGAACGCGACGACCCTGCCGTTGCCGTGCCGCAGGGCGACGGCGAGCGGGGCGCCGGCCGGGTCGGCGTCGGCGGAGGTGGAGAAGAGCACGGTCGCGCCGTCGGGGGCCTTCAGCACGCCGGAACGGTAGAAGCAGGCGCTGCGCACGCCGGCGAGCAGGCCGTCGTCGGTGGCGCGCTCGCCGAGCACCCAGGTGGCGACGCCGCGGTGGGCGTGGCGCGGGTCGCGCACGGTGGTGTGCTCGACGCCCACGCCGAACCCGGCGAGCAGCTCGGCCAGGTTGTTGCCGTACTTGTCCTGCTCCTCCTCGGCGAGGACGACGAGGCCGCCGCCTTCGGCGACGAACGCGCGCACCGTGGCGAGCTCGGCGTCGGAGAACACCGGGCTGCCCAGGCCGGTGGTGCGCTCCCACCGCTCGCCGGAGGGGTGCGCGATCACCAGGACGTCCTGTCCGGCCAGCGCCTCAGGGGTGAGCGGGCCGTCGGTGTGGGCCGTGACCGTGTGCCCGAGGTGGCGCAGCAGCTCGGCCGCGCGGACGTAGCTGTTGTCGTCGGGATGCGCGGGGTTGATGGTCTCGGCGACGTCGCGCCTGATGGTCCATGACTCGCTGTGGGCCTCGTCGAACAGCACCCGGGGGAACGCACGCATGGAAGATCTCCTGTATCTACCGCCTTATGGCGAAAAATATACACACAGGGTGGGCGTGCTTGACAAAAGGCTCTCGAATGGCGAGATGTCAGGCGGCTCCCGGGCGCACCACACCCGACTCGTACGCGAACACCACGGCCTGGGCCCGGTCGCGCAGGCCCAGCTTCATCAGCACCCGCGCGACGTGCGTCTTCACGGTCGCCTCCCCCACGAACAGGTCCTTGGCGATCTCCGCGTTCGTCAGGCCGCGGGCGAGCAGGCGCAGCACCTCCAGCTCGCGCGGCGTCAGCTCCGACAGCGCCGGCGACGGCGTGGGGTCGGCCCGCCCGGCGAACGTGGCGATCACCCGGCTCGTCACCGCCGGGTCCAGCAGCGCGTCGCCCGAGTGCACCACCCTGATCGCCTCCAGCAGCTGCTCCGGCGGCGACACCTTCAGCAGGAAACCGCTCGTGCCCGCCCGCAGTGCCGCGTACAGGTTCTCGTCGGTGTCGAACGTCGTCAGTGTGATGATCTTCGGCGGGGACGGCGTCTCCAGCAGCTCCCTGGCCGCGGCCAGGCCGTCCAGCCTGGGCATCGAGATGTCCATGAGGACGATGTCCGGACGGGTGCGCCTGGCCACGGCGACCGCCTCGCGCCCGTCGCCCGCCTCGCCCACGACCTGCATGCCGGGGTCGCTCTCGACGACCATGCGCAACCCGGCCCTGACCATCGCCTGGTCGTCGGCGATGACGATTCGAATGCCCACACGCGGAGAGTAGACGTCCCGCCCCCGGCTTGGACAGCCAAGCCAAGCCGGGCGCAAGTCAGTTCCAAGTCGCGGCCGCGGGCGCCCGCCGGCGGCCGTCAGGACAGGCGGACGCTCTGCCTGATGCGGGCCTGCGTCGCGTCGTCACAGGTGTTCCTCGCGCAGAAGTACATGACGAGCACCGACTTGGGCTTGCGGTCCACCACGTAGCCGACGATGCCGAGCCTGGCGCCCGTGCCCGGGTCGCGCAGCGAGCCGTCGTAGCGGGTGGCGGGGCTCGGGCCCACCTGGTCCTGCACCGGCCTGCCGAGATCGACCTCGCCCGGCAGCAGGCCCTCCAGCGTGGCCTTCATCTGCTCCGAGTTCGCCGTCGCGTCGAGGGTGTCTGAGACCTGGACGTACAGGCCGGAGGCGGCGTCGGGATCGTCCGCGACGATGCCGGACACCGCCGACCAGTCGGCGCCCTGGCCCGCCACGAACAGGTCCTCGAACTCGGCCGCGCGCGGCGACGCCACCGCGAACAGGTCCTGGTGGGTGCGCACCGACCAGTCGCCCGGATACTCGAACGACAGCGGCGCCGCGGCGCCGGCCTGGTAGCGCGCCCAGGTGTCGCCCCGGTGGCCCAGGACGATCATGGCGACCAGCGCCAGCGCGGCCACGGCGGCGACCAGCGTGGCGGCGACGATCGGCAGGCGTCCCGGACGGCCCCGCCGCGGCGCGGAGGGCTGCGACGGCTGCGTGGGGGCGGTGTAGGGCGACAGCGGGCCGCCCGGCCCGCCGGGCGGCGCCTGCGGCCCGCTCCCCTGCCCGCCTGCCCGCCTCCTGGCGCCCGGTCCCGCGCCGGGTCCCGTGCCCGGCCCTGTGCCCGGCCCTGCGCCGGAGACGGCCACGGGGGCCGCGTACAGGCCGGCGTGCTGCCCGGCGTGCTGTCCGGCGTGTTGTCCCGCCGGGGGTGCGGGCTGCGGGTCGCTGGGAGAGCCGCCCGGGGACGCCCCTCGCGGGCCGCCGTGCGAGGCCGGCTGGGGGCCGCTGGGCGGCGCCGGGCGGTAGGAGCCGAACGGCCCCCCGCCGACCCCCATCGCCTCCCGCAGCTCGCCCACGAACTCCGCGCAGCTGTCGAAACGCTGCTCCGGCGCCTTGGCCAGGGCCCGCATCATCACCGCGTCCACCTCGGGCGGCAGGTCCGGCCGCAGGCTCGACAGCGGCACCGGCTGCTCGGCCAGGTGCGCCCACAGCAGCGCGATGTCGTTCTCCCGCTGGAACGGCAGCCGCCCCGACAGCGCCTCATGGACGACGCAGGCCAGCGCGTACTGGTCGCACCTGCCGTCGATGTGCTCCTTGTTGATCTGCTCGGGCGACATGTACCTCGGCGTCCCGATGAACTGGTCGGTCTGGGTCAGGCCCGAGATGGACGACCGGTGCTTGGTGATGCCGAAGTCCGTCAGGTACACGTGGTCGCCGGCCAGCAGGATGTTGGCCGGCTTGACGTCGCGGTGGATGAGGTCGTGGGCGTGGGCGGCGTCGAGCGCGGCGGCCGTCTGGGCGAACAGGTGCGCGGCCTGGTCGAGCGGCAGCGGGCCCCTGTCGTAGATGAGGCGGCGCAGGTCGAGCCCGTCCACGTAACGCATCGCGATGTACAGGACGCCGTCGGCGTCGGCGTTCGCCTCGTAGATCGGGATGATGTTGGGGTGCTCGATGCTGGCGACCGTCCTCGACTCCAGGATGAACCGCTGCCTGAACCTGTCGTCCACGCTGAGCACCGGGTTGAGGATCTTCAGCGCCACCCGGCGGCTCAGCCTCGGGTCGAGCGCCAGGTAGACGACGGCCATGCCGCCCTTGCCCACGATGTCCTCGATGTAGTACCCGGCCACCTCCTGGCCGATGAGCGATCTCTCGTTCACCGGCATCACGTCTCGACCGGGTGGCCGCAGTAGCCGCAGAAGCGGTGCCCAGCGCCGAGCCGCATGCCGCACGAGACGCAGAACGCGATCACCGGCTCCCCTCCGGCCGCCACCGGCTGCGCCTGCCCCACCATCTGGAACTGCTGCGACCGCCGCACCACCACGGTCTGGTTCGCGCCCTCGTCGAGCGGCGGCCCCGCGGCCACCGGCTGCGGCAGCTCGCCGGGCTCGTCGGAGCCGCGGCGCCTCCACAGCAGGTACGCCCCCGCGGTCACGGCGAGGAACAGCACCCCGGCCGCGAGGACGAGCGGCCACTGCGGCGTGGACCGCTCGGGCTCGGCCGCCGCCGCTCTCCTCGCGCCCTGGTCCTCGGGGCCGCCCCGTTTGGACAGCGAGGTCTTCAGCAGCGTCGCGGCCACCACGTCGCCCGGGTAGAGCTCCAGCACGCGCTGGAAGCCCGTCGCGGCCTCGGTGTAGTACCTGGAGTGGTAGCGGCTGAGCGCGGCCTCGAACGCCGCGTCGATGGCGCCCCTGCGGGGCGCGACGCCCGCCTTGGCCAGCGCGCCGGTGATCTCCCTGACGCCGATCATCCTGGCGGTCTTGCCGCCGCCGACGAGCAGGCCGATGACGTGGCCGTCCTTGTCGCCGATGACGGGCGCGCCGAGCAGGCCCCTGTCGGCCAGGCCGCCCAGCTTGACCGGCTCGTCCACCTTCTTCTCCGGGTCGCCGAACGGGCGTCCCGACTCGCCCTGGACGCCGCCCTTGCCCAGGTGGGCGATCTCGACGGTGTGCTGCACGGCGGGGCCTGGGCGGCCGAGGAAGCCGGCCACGTTCGTGGGCGAGCCCTGCTGGTCGGGCACCTTGTCGGCGAGCGGCGCGGTGGGCAGGCCGACGCTGCCGACGGCCCCGCCGAGCGGCGTCAGCACGGCCGGGCTGTCGGGCTTGGCGCCCGCCTTCACGAGCTTCGCCTTGAACCCGTCGGGGTCGGCGGGCGAGACGTTCGGGAAGACCGTGATGTCGGTGGTGACGTCGACGATGCAGGTCGCGGTGTCGGTCTTGGGCGGGTAGCACTCCTTGAGGTGGTGGTCGAGCAGGTCGTCCTTGAGCTTGTGGCGCTCGAAGTCGGCCGGGATCTTCACCTTGAAGTGCTCGGCGAAGATCTTGTTCGCCGCGTAGACGGCGACGTCCTGGTCGGACGAGACGACGCGGGTGAGCGTGACGACGGCGCCGTCGGGGTTGACCACGGTGCCGGTGCCGGTGCCGATGGGCACCTCGTAGGAGCGCTCCACGTGTTTGAGCTCGCCGACGTGGTCGAGCAGGGTGATGTCCACCCGAGACACCGCTTCGACGCGTACGACGGCGGGGGTGACGAGGTCGGTGATGCCGCTGGGGTGCTCGTGGGCCATGGCCGGGGCCGCGACCAGCACGAGTACCGCCGCTGCGCCGCCGGCGAGGGCTTTGAGGCGCGCCATGTCCGCTCCAAACAAGGGAATAGGACCAGAGTCCCAATCAGATGCGGTAAGTCAAGGGACCGATACAGAGACGAGCGCTTGTTTGGAACGTAAGAGGCGTGGCTGCGCGCGGTCGCCGGTCCCGGCGCGCGCCGAACGCTCACCGGCCTGGCCGTCGACGGTTCCACCGGCCGCGATCCGCGGGCCGCGTGCGAGAGCACCCACTCTGGTCCATCGCGCGCGGCGGCCTCACCGTTACGCGCACCCCCTCCGACCAGCCCGGAAGGACGGCGAACCGGCAGGCGCAGGGCGCGGCCGATGACGCGCCGGCGGGGCGACGGCGCTACTCTCCCGCTTTCTCCGGCCCTGCGTCATGGGGGCGCCACGCCTCGGCGCCCGCCCGGACGGCGGCGTGGGTGGCGCGGGCGGCCCTGGCGCCCCAGAGCGAGCGGGGGCCGCCGAACAGCTCCTGCTCGCCCGACGACGGCACCGCCACGCACACGGCGTCGGACGCGGTGCCGGTGCAGGCGAAGCCCGCCTCGACGAGCGCCTGCGTCTTGGCCTCCGTCACGGTCATTACGAGGTTGACGAGGGCGGCGTCGGTCATGGCGACGGGGACGGCCACGACGATGTTCACGGTCCCCGCGATCATGGGGGCCAGCTCGGCGTCGGGGACGCCCTCGGGGGCCGCGGCCCAGGTGGGGACGCGCAGCCCGACGGTGGCGACGGCCTCGACGCCGCCGTCCCCGGCCCGGCGGTGACGCTCGACCGAGGCGGCGGTGAGCATGCCGACGCCGGGCCCCGCCGGGCCGAGCGCGGTCAGGTGCTCGACGGGGTCCATGCGGGAGTACCCGGCCACGACCTGCGCGTTCAGCACCCACTCGCGGGGGCCGATGCCGCCGCCCAGCATGGCCGAGGAGATCATGCGCCAGCCGGGACCGAACTCCCACAACAGCGACCCGAGCCGCTCGCCGTCCTCGACCCGGTAGGTGAGCTTCACGTTCCTCCTCTGACCAGGTGCACGACGGGCCGCCCTCCGGGGCCGGGCTCGATTCTCACACGGGCGTCGAAGTGCCTGCCGACCAGTGGCTCGGTGAGCACCTCGGCCGGCTCGCCCGCGGCGGCGGCGCGGCCGTCCGCGATCAGCAGGAGGGAGTCGGCGTACAGGCCGGCGACGGTGAGGTCGTGCAGGGTGCTCACGACGGTCAGCCCGTCGGCGCGGCGCAGCCGGTCCACGAGTTCGAGGACCTGCTGCTGGTGCCCGAGGTCGAGCGCGGTCGTGGGCTCGTCGAGCAGGAGCACGGGGGCCTGCTGCGCGAGCGCCCTGGCCAGCACGACGCGCTGCCGCTCCCCTCCCGACAGCTCGCCGACGCGGCGGCCGGCGAACGCGGTGAGGTCGAGCCGGTCCAGCACCGACGCGGCGATCTCACGGTCGCTCCGGCTCTCCCTGCCCAGGTAGGGGATGTAGGGGGTGCGGCCGAGCAGGGCGTAGTCGAACACGGTCATGTCGGCGGGCAGCGCGGGCGTCTGCGGCGCGTACGCCATGAGCCTGGCGCGTTCGCGGGGCCGCAGGCGGGCGGCGGGCCTGCCGTCGAGCGTGACGTCGCCGCGGTGGGCGACGAGCCCCATCACGGCCTTGAGCAGCGTGGACTTGCCGGCGCCGTTCGGCCCGATGACGGCGAGCCACTCGCCGCGCCCGACGCCGAGGTCCACGCCCGTGAGCACGTCGCGCTCGCCGAGCCGCACCGAGACGGAACGTGCCTCGATCATGTGAGGGTCCGCCTCGTCATCCGCAGGACGGCCACGAAGAACGGCGCCCCGACGAACATCGTGACCACGCCGATGGGCAGCTCGGCGGGCGCGAGGACGGTCCGGGCGACGAGGTCGGCCAGCACGAGGAAGGCGGCGCCGCCGATGAGCGACAGCGGCAGCACGATCCGGTATGACCCGCCCGCCAGCCGCCGCACGACGTGCGGGACGACGATCCCGACGAAGCCGATGAGCCCGCTGGAGGCGACGGCGGCGGCCGTGGCCAGCGACGCGGCCATGAGCACGACCAGCCGCACCCGGCCGGCGCGCAGGCCGAGGCTGGCGGCCTCCTCGTCGCCCACGGACAGCACGTCGAGCATGCGCCCGTGCAGCAGCAGGACGGCCGCGGAGACGGCGCCGTACGGCAGCACCATGACGGCCTGCTCCCATCCGCCGCCGATGTCGCCGAGGATCCACGCGTACACGCGCTGCAGCTCCTCGACCTTGAACTGCTGGATGAAGGTCTGCACGGCGGTCAGGAACGAGGTGACGGCGACCCCGGCCAGCACCAGCGTGGCGGTGCCGCCGCCGCGCCCGGCCGAGTGACCGAGCGCGTACGCGAGGAAGACGCCGCCCAGGGCGCCGGCGAAGGCGGCGACGGGGATGGCGTTGCCGGGCACCGACAGCAGCACGATGGCCACCGTGGTGGTCAGCCCGGCCCCGGCGGCGGCGCCGAGCAGGTACGGGTCGGCGAGCGGGTTGCGGAACACGCCCTGGTAGCCGGCCCCTGCCATGGCGAGCAGCCCGCCGACGACGGCCGCGACGATCACCCTGGGCAGCCGCAGCTCGAACAGCAGCCCCTGCTCGACGGGGGTCAGCCCGGAGTCGACGTGGACGAACGGCAGCCAGTCCGCCGCCTGCAGCACGACCTGCCAGGGCGAGATGTCGGCGGCGCCGCCGAGCAGCCCGGCGACCATGGAGGCGGCGAGCACGACGAGCGCGCCCGCCAGCCACGCGGGCCTGGCGCGCGACGGCCTGGCTGTCCCGGCCGCCGGCGCGCCGGCCCGCGGTTGCGCGCCCGTCTCCTCCCGGGCGGGCGCCTGGTGTGACGGCACGGTCAGCTCGTGGCGGCCTTGCCGACGGCGTCGCCGATGGCCCTGGCCAGGTCCACGACGCGCGGGCCCCAGCGGGACGCGATGTCGTCGTCGAGCTCGATCACGCGGTCCTTCTTGACGGCCGACAGGTCCTTCCAGCCGGGCCGCCCGGCCACCGCGTCCTTGTTCTGCTGGCAGCACTTGACGTCGGCCAGGAAGATCAGGTCGGGGTCGGCCTGGGCGACGAACTCGGCCGACAGCTTGGGGTAGCCGCCCGCGGCGTCGGGGGCCTTGTCGGCGATGTTGGTCAGCCCGAACAGGCCGTAGATCTGGCCGATGAACGTCTGGGACGTGGCGGCGTACGGCGTCTGGTCGAGCTCGTGGTAGTAGGTGAGCTTCGCGGCCTTGGGGGCGCCGGCGGCGAGCTTGTCCAGTTCGGACTTCATGCCGGAGACGACCTCGCCGGCCTTGGCCTGGTTGCCGGTGGCCGCGCCGATCTCGGTGATCTCCTCGTACGCCTCGTCGAGCTTGGTGGCGGCGGGTTCGAGCAGGACGGGGATGTTGACCTTTGCCAGCTCGGCGACGATGTGGTCCTGGTCGTTGGAGAGGATGACGAGGTCGGGCTGCTTGGCGACGATGGCCTCGACGTTCGGCTTGAAGCCCGACAGGTCGGTCTTGGGGGCCTCGGCCGGGTAGTTCGACTGGTCGTCGACGGCGACGACCTGGGGTCCCGCGCCGATCGCGAACAGCGTCTCGGTGTGGGTGGCCGAGAGCGAGACGATGCGCTCGGGCTTCTTGGCGATGGTGACCTTGCCGTTGCCCGCCTCGACGGTGACGGGGAACCCGGCGGAGCCGGAAGCGGAGGAGGCGCTGGGGGCGGCGGAGGTGGGGGCGGCGGTCGAGCCGGACGTGGTGCCGGTCTGGCCGCATCCGGCCAGGATGACCGTTCCCAGCAGCGCGCCCGCGAAGGCCGTGCGTACGGGCCTCACGAGAAGTCCTTTCACACTGTCGGAACCGAGAGACCCGCGATGTGCGACGGATCACCCTTTTCCACGAGGGTTGATGGCGTCGGCGCAGAGGCAGGCGACCTGGCTATGACAGTTGCGGGACAGCGCCGGACTCGCACCGGACTTCGCTGCAGCACTGCGCGTCGGACAAACGCTATCAATCCTCCAACCGCGGCCTCCGTCAAGGGGGCGGAGCGGAGCCGGAGGCGCCGACGCGGGTCAGGAGGCGAGCTGGGACTCCGCCTCCGCGATGATCTCCTGCAGCCTGAGGCCGCGCGCCGCGTCGAGCGGGTGGCCGCCGCCGCGCCGCACCGTCTCGGCGAACTCGGCGGCCACGGCCTCGAAGGGGTCGTCGTCGGCGGGACGCAGCACGGCGCTGCCGGTGCGGCCGTACACCGCGAAGGAGGAGGGCGGGGTGTCGCCGGCGGCGGCCAGGCACAGCGACGCCTCGCTCACCGCGCCGCCCTCGTGCTCCAGCAGCAGCCCGGTCCAGCGCAGCGGGTCGCCGTGCGCGCGCACGCCGGTGACGGGGCCGAGCGCGGCGTCGAGCAGGTCGATGACGTGCGGTCCGACGTCGAGCAGCGCTCCGCGCTCCAGCCGCCACGGGGTGGCGAAGGGGTGGTCGCCGAGGAGCACGCCGGAGACGGTGGCAGCGTGGCCGCCGAACGGCTCGATCTCGGCGCACCGGTCGAGGAACGCCCGGGTCGCCGCCGTGTAGCGCAGGGTGAGCATCATCTGGGTGGCGACGCCGGTCTCGGCGACGACCCCGGCGAGCCGCCTCGCGGCCTCCAGCGAGCCGGCGAGCGGCTTCTCCAGCAGCAGCGCCTTGCCCGCCCGCGCGGCGCGGACGGCCAGCTCGGCCTGGACGGCGGGCGGCACGCTGAACGCGACCGCCTCGCAGGCGTCGAACAGCTCCTCCAGGCGCTCGAAGACGGGCGCGCCGAGCCGGGCCGCGGCCTCGGGGCGCCGGGCCCACACGCCGGCCAGCCGCGTGTGCGGCCCCTTGGCGAGCATCGGCGCGTGCGCCATCTCGGCCCACGGGCCTGCTCCTACGAGTCCCACGGCGACCGGTTCCATGGCGGCAATGATGTCATCGTTCATCCCGCTCTGGGGTGAAATGCGGCAGCCACCACCTCGGGCGCGGCCGGACATCGGGCGTACAGGATGATGGACCGCATGAACGAGATGCTGCTCCTCAGACATGGCGAAACCGAGTGGAGCAGGGCGGGCAGGCACACCGGCCGCACCGACCTGCCGCTGACCGCGCATGGCGAGGAGCAGGCCAGGGCCCTGGCGCCCCTGGTGAAGGAGCTGCTGGAGGAGCAGGGCTTCGGCCTCGTGCTGGTCTCGCCCGCGCGGCGCGCCCTCCGTACGGCGGACCTCGCCGGGCTGCCCGCCTACGAGGTCGAGCCCGACCTGTGGGAGTGGGACTACGGCGGCTACGAGGGCATCACGACGCCCGACATCCGGGCGGACCGGCCCGGCTGGTACCTGTGGCGCGACGGCGTGGTGCCGGGCGACGCCGCGCACCCCGGCGAGACGGCGGCCCAGGTGGGCGCCCGCGCCGACCGGGTGATCGAGCGGGCGAGGCAGGCCCCCGGGCTGGTGGCGCTGGTCGCCCACGGCCACCTGCTGCGGGTGCTGGCCGCGCGCTGGCTGGGGCTGCGCCCCGAGGACGGGCGGCTGCTGCGGCTCGACACGGGCACGTACTCGCGGCTGGGCTTCGAGCACGGCGAGCCGGTGCTGAAGACCTGGAACGCCCCCGCCGCCTGACGGCGGCGGTCAGGTGGGCGGCTGGGCGGGTCGCGGCCCGCGGCCCGTCAGCCACTCCAGCACGCGGCGGTGCCCCGAGGCGGCGTCCTCGAAGTGGCCCCAGTGCCAGTAGCGGGGCTGGTCCCTGATGCCGGTGACCCAGGTGCGGTAGGAGACGGAGGCGCCGGAGGTGGCGGGCGCCACGCCGTAGGTGCGGACCACGACCCTGCCGCCGGGCGCGAACAGCACGTCGTCGGCGATCGGGTAGAGCGTCATCTGGTCGAGCATGGACCGATGCTCTCCCGGCCGGGAAGCGGATCGGTTACGCCTCCGGCGCGCCGCCGTTAAGCGGCCGCGCCGGAGGTGAACACGCTGTTACACGAGCAGGCCGTCGAACTCTCCGTCCTTGACCCCGAGCACCAGGGCCCGGATCTCCTCGCGGGTATAGATCAGCGCGGGGCCGTCGGGGAAGCGGGAGTTGCGCACCGCGACGCCGCCGTCGGGGAGCTGGGCGAGCTCCACGCAGTTGCCCTGGGAGTTGCTGTAGCGGCTCTTGCGCCACGCGACCTCGGTCAGGTCCGCTGCGGGCATGCCGTTGTAGGTCTGGTTCATCTACATCTTTCTGAGAAGACCGCCGATGAGCTCGACGGTGCCCCCTGGCGTGGTGCTCTCCACGCACAACTGCTCCATGGCCGTGAGGTACGGGTCGATGTCCTCACGCTTGTCCAGGTACAGGGCACCCCAGAGCTGCTCGACGTAGACGACGTCCGACAAGTCGGACTCGGGAAACCGCAAGATGCTGAACGCGCCCCCCTCGGCGGCGTGCTTGCCGAACCTGAAGGGCATCACCTGCAGGGTGATGTTCGGGAGGGCGGCGACCTCCAGCAGATGCTGAAGCTGCTCGGCCATGATCTCTCGCCCGCCGATGGTCCGCATGAGGGCCGCCTCGTCGATGACGGCCCACAGCCGGGGGCCGTCCTTGCGCGTGAAGCGCTCCTGACGCTGCATGCGCATGTGCACGCGGCGCTCGATCTTCTCCGGACTGGCCT
This sequence comes from Nonomuraea pusilla, assembly GCF_900109355.1. Classification (GTDB taxonomy): domain Bacteria; phylum Actinomycetota; class Actinomycetes; order Streptosporangiales; family Streptosporangiaceae; genus Nonomuraea; species Nonomuraea pusilla. The sequence continues at coordinate 41,465 of NZ_FOBF01000004.1, read as the reverse complement.
CGGGATTGCCCAGCTGGAACACCGCCCGCGCGTACGCGGCCGTCTGGAGCAGCCCCGGCACGAACTGCACCTCGTAGGTGCGGATCACGCTGGCGGCCTCCTCCAGACCCACGTAGGTGGTGAACCACGAGGGCAGCTCGGCGGAGTACTTGTGCCACCACCCGGGGGTGTTGGCCTCGCGGACCATCTCCAGCAGGGCTCGGCGTTCGGCGTCGTCGACGACGCCGTACAGGGTGAGCAGGTCTTCCACATCACGTGTCTTGAAGCCGACGCGGCCGAGCTCCATACGGCTGATCTTGGACTCGGACGCCCGGATGTGGAATCCGGCCTGGTCTCGGGTGAGCCCGCTCGCCTCACGCAGACGCCTCAGGCTCGCACCCAGCATGATGCGCCGAACGGTCGAACCGGAACCGGGCGGATCAATGGACACGTGGTGCTCCTTGGTCGTTTCCTTGCGACACAGTCTGTCACTTCACGGCCGAAAGATCATTGGCCGCGGACAAGATCCCCTTTCCCCCAGATTGACCTTTTGATGGCCAACGGTAGCGGTTGCACGGGACTCCTGCACGTGCATTCGCTCTTGCACCTGCACGAGAGTTTGCTCCAGAATGATCACCGTGCAATCCACCACGGCGCCCGGCCAGTGGACCACGTTCGATTGGTGGCCTCCGGTCGGCTGGTGGCCCGAGGCAGCCCGCGATCTGCTGGTTCCCGGCCCGTCCGCGAGCGCCACGTACGTGCTCCCGCCCACCCCGTCATCGGTTCACTCCGCCCGCAGCTTCACGGCGGGCACCCTCACGGGCTGGGGTCTCGGCGAGCTGATCGAGAACATGGAGCTGGTGGTCTCCGAGCTCGCGACCAACGCCCTGCGGCACGGCCTGCGCCTGACCGAGCCGCCCTGCCGGCGGCCCGTCCACATGTCCCTCGTCCGGCACGGCTCGCTCGTCACCAGCGCGTTCACCGATCCCGGCTCCTCGGTGCCGGTGCTGAGATACCCTGGCCCCCTTGACACCGGCGGGCTCGGGCTCCACATCGTCGAGTCGCTCAGCCTCCGCTGGGGCTGGTCGGCGCTGGCCCCCTACGGAAAGATCGTCTGGGCAGTCCTCTCCTGACAAGGGTGATCTGCATTACCGTGGATGGTCATGGCTCACGGTGAGTCCGGCGCGCGACCCCATGAGAGTGCTGACCGATGGAAGATCACCTGCTCGGCTGGCTGCGAACACTAGACGAAGACCGACTCGCCCGCATCCTGGCGAACAGGCCCGACGCCATCTCGGCACCCTGGCCGCGCCGCCTCGACACCCTGGCCCAGCGCCTGAGCAACGGCTTCGCCGTCATGGAGGCGCTGCGCACCCTCCCGCTGCCCTGCCTGCAGCTCGCCGAGTCCTGCCTGGTGCTGCGCGACCCCACGCCGGCCCGGCTGGCGCAGTTCCTCGGCGCGCCGGCCGCCGCCGTGGCCCCCTGGCTCGACCTGCTGTACGACCACGCCCTGGCCTGGCCGGGCGCCGGCGGCGTGATCCACCTGGCCGAGGGCGTCTCGCGCTGGTGGTCGGCGCCGCTCGGCCTGGGCGAGCCGCTCGACCACCACCTCAACTCCTGGACGATCAGCAACGACGCCCTGCGGGCGCTCGCCCGCCGCCTGGGCCTGCCTCCCCACGGCAACAAGCGGCGCACGGTCGCCCGCGCCGCCGAGGTGCTCGCCGACCCGGCCCGCGTCGCCGCGCTGCTGGAGGACGCCCCCGAGGGCACCCGCGCCTTCCTCGACCGCTTCGCCTGGGAGGGCCCGGCGCGCGACGTCGACGGCGGCCGGTTCGTCACGCCGGGCACCCCCGAGAAGTGGGCCGCCGACCACGGCATGCTCTACCGCCCCAACTGGAACGTCGCCGAGATGCCACGCGAGGTCGCGCTGTGCCTGCGCGGCCCCGGCTACCACCCGCCGTTCGCGCCCGACGCCCCCGAGGTCGCCACCATCCCGGTCGACCCCGAGGAGGTCGACCACCTCATGACGCTGGCCGCGCCGCACGTCGTCGAGCGCTGCGCGGCCCTGCTCGACAACGCCTCCAAGACGCCGCTGCCGCTGCTGAAGACCGGCGGGGTGGGGGTGCGCGAGGTCAGGAGGGTGGCCAGGGAGACCGGCTGCGACGAGGACGAGACCCGGCTGCTGCTGGAGGTCTGCGCCGTGGCCAGGCTGCTGGCCTGGGACGACAAGTCGGGCGGCATGGTCCCCACCGAGCGGTTCGACCGCTGGCGGCTCGACGAGGGCGCGGCCAGGCTGCGCGTGCTGCTGTCGGCGTGGTGGCGGATGGAGCGCTCGTCGCTGCGCAGGTCCGACGGCAAGTACGGCACCGTGCTGGGCGACGACCCGGCGGGCAGCGCGATCGCCCGCGTCAGGCGGGCCGTGCTGCCGGTGCTCGCGCGGCTGCCCGACGGCACCGGCGTGGCCGACCGGGCGTCGCTGGTGCGCGCCGTGCACTGGCACGCCCCGCTGCTCGACCAGGCGCTGCTCGCCGGCTGCGCCCCTGCCGTGCTGGACGAGGCGACGCTGCTCGGCCTGCTGGCCCGCGAGGCGCTGACCGACCTGGGCCGGGCGCTCGCCGGGCTGGCCGGGCGGGCGGGCGACGAGAACGACGACTGCGTCCCGCAGGTCGAGCACGACCCCGGGCTCGTGGAGGCGTCCACGCGGGCGCTGGCGGGCGTGCGCAGGAGCGCGCTGTTCGGGCCCGACCTCACGGCGGTCGTCACCGGGCCGCCGTCGGCCGAGCTGGCGGCGCTGCTCGACCGGGTGGCGGAACGCGAGTCGCGGGGCGCGGCCTCGGTGTGGCGGTTCACCACCGAGAGCGTGCGCCGCGCGCTCGACCGCGGCTACGACGCCGACGAGCTGCTCGGCGAGCTGGCCGAGGTGGGCACCGTGCCGCAGCCGCTCGACTACCTCGTCCGCGACACCGCCCGCAGGCACGGCGAGGTCACCGTCACCTCGGTCGGCTGCGTCGTGCAGTCGTCCGACCCTGCGCTCCTCGCGGAGATCGCCGGGCACCGGCGGCTGGCCCGGCTGGGGCTGCGCCTGCTCGCGCCCACCGTCCTGGTGTCCGCCGCCGACGCCGAACGCACCCTGGCCGCGCTGCGCGAGAACGGCTACGCCCCCGTGCCGGTCTCCGACACCGGCGAGATCACCATCCGGCGGGCCAGGGCCGACGACCCTCCCCACGGCCGCCTGGTCCTGCTGCCCGGCGGCCAGGTGGCCGAGCGGGCCGGGTTCGAGGCCCCGGCGCACGCGCTGGCCGAGCCGGCGCCCGACCCGCGCGAGCACGCCCGCAGGCTGATCGAGACGAGCCGGGCCGAGAGCGGCACGCAGGGCCGCACCTGGGCGGTCATCGGCAGGATGGCCACCAGGCTGAGCACGGCCCAGCAGTCGCTGCTCGGCTTCGTCGTCGACCGCGGCGTACGGGCGGGCATCACGCTCACCGACGGGCTGACGGCGACGATCAGCCACGGCGAGCTCAGGGGCGGCGCGCTCGACGCGTGGTGCGAGGAGGCGGGCGACTACCTGGAGTTCCCGCTCGCGGAGATCGTCGAGGTCAGGGGAGCTTACTAGCCTTCTCCAGGTTGGCCACCAGCTCCTCCAGGAAGCCGGCGTAGCCCTGGTAGCTGAAGGGCGCCTCGGCCCGCCACGGGTAGAGCTGTCCCGCCTTGACGGCGGGCAGGTCGGCGAAGGTGGGCTTGGCCTTCATCTCCTCCGGCTTGAGCGCCTGCGTGCGGGTGTCGTGGAGGATCACGTCCGCCTCGTACGCGTCGGCGTTCTCCCAGCTGAGCGTCTGGAAGAAGCCGCCCTCGTCCACCTTGTCGGGCTTGACGACGTTCAGGCCGTTCTCGGTCAGGTGGACGATGTCGGGGTACTCGGGCGGGTTGACCACCCACATGGCGTCGGCGCCGCCGGACATCAGGAGGACCCGCAGGTCCTTGAACCGGGCCAGCTGCGCGGTGGCGGCCCGCATCCTGTCCTTCGCCTCGGCGACGCCCTTCATGTCCGCGCCGAGTGAGGCGGCGAGCTCCTCGTACCTGCCGATGACCTGGGAGGCGCTGCGGCCGGTGAGCTGGATGCCCACGGTGGGGGCGACCTGCTCGATGGTGGCCTTCGACTTCTCGGGGACGTACCAGAGGGCGCCTTTGACGTACATGCTGCTGACGAGCAGGTCGGGCTGGAGGGAGATGTACTTCTCGACGTTGAACTCGTCCCAGACGTTGCCGAGGCCCTCGACCTTGGTGATGTCGACGTTGCCCACCTGGGGGTCCTTGGCGCCGTCGGCCAGCTTGTGCGGGCCGAAGACGGCGACGGGCCGCACGCCGAAGTCCCACAGCGCCGCCGCCGCGCCGACCTGCGCGACGACCCGGGCGGGGCGCCGGGGCAGGTCGAGCTTCTCCCCGCGGTCGTCGGTGAACGTCCAGGGGCCCGCGGTGGAGCCCTGGGCGGTGCTTCCAGGAGCGGCGGCGGGCCTCTGCCCGCCGCATCCCGGCAGGGCCAGTGCCGCCAGTCCTGCGGTGGCCGCGAGGAAGCCCCTGCGCGCCAGTACCGGTCCCGACATTTACCGCTCCTTAGGTTAGGCTTGCCTTGCTCTTGAGAAATGAGATTAGCCTTACCTAACTGACAGGGCGAGGAGAGGGGGCCGGGTGCGACAGGCGGAAGAGGTGCGCGACCGGCGCCGGGAGCCGTCGCCGCAGGGACGTCCCGGCCTGCTCGTCGGGGGGCTCGTCGTGGCCGTCGCCGCGCTCGCGCTGGTCGCCGCGGCCAGCGTCGCCCTCGGAGCGCGATCCGTGCCGCTGTCCACCGTCGTGGCCGCGCTGACCGCGCCCGACGGCTCCACCGACCACACCGTCATCAGGGAACTGCGCGTCCCCCGCACCCTGCTCGGCATCGGCGTCGGCGCCGCACTCGGCCTCGCGGGCGCGCTCATGCAGGGGCTGACCCGCAACGCCCTCGCCGACCCCGGGCTGCTCGGGGTCAACGAGGGCGCCGCCCTCGGCGTCGCGCTCGCGCTCGGCCTGTTCGGGGTGTCCGACCCGGCCGGGTACGTCTGGTTCGCCTTCGGCGGCGCCGCCCTGGCCGCCGTGGCCGTCCACGGCCTGGCGGCGGCCGGCCGCTCAGGCTCCGGCCCCGTACGGCTCACCCTCGCCGGGGTCGCGCTCGGCATGGTGTTCACCGCCGTCGCCTCCGCCATCCTGCGCATGGACGCGGAGACGTTCGACCGGATGCGGTTCTGGCTCACCGGGTCGCTGGCCGGGCAGACGCCGGGCACGCTCGCCAGGCTCGCCCCGTTCATGGCCGCCGGCCTGGCGCTGGGGCTGCTGCTGGCCAGGCCGCTCAACCTGCTGTCCATGGGCGACGACACCGGCCGCGCCCTCGGCCTGTCGGTCGGCCGCACCCGGGCGCTCACCGGCGTCGCCATCACGCTGCTGTGCGGCTCCGCCACGGCGGCGGCCGGGCCGCTGTGGTTCGTCGGGCTGATCGTGCCCCACGCCGTGCGCGGCGTCGTCGGCGGCGACCAGCGCTGGGTGCTGCCGTACTCGGCGGTGGCGGCGCCCGTGCTGCTGCTCGGCGCCGACGTCGCCGGACGGCTCGTCGCCCGTCCCGGGGAGGTCCAGGTGGGCATCGTGTGGGCGGTGATCGGCGCGCCGATCTTCATCCTGCTCGCCAGGCGCAGGAGGGTGGCGGCGCTGTGACCGTGCGCCTCGGCCCCTGGTCGGTGCGGCTCGCGCCGCGCGCCCTGCTCGTCTGCGCGGCCCTCGCCCTCGCGGGCTGCACCGTCGCCGTGGCCGCCGTCGCCACCGGCGAGTACACCCTGCCCGTACGCGACGTGCTCGCCGCGCTCACCGGCGACGGCACGCCCGCCGCCGACCTCGTCGTGAGCAGGCTGCGCGCGCCCCGCGTCGTGACCGGGCTGCTGGTCGGCGCGGCCTTCGGCGTCAGCGGCGCGATCTTCCAGAGCCTCACCAGGAACCCCCTCGGCAGCCCCGACTTCATCGGCTTCACCGCGGGCGCCTCGACCGGCGGCATCCTCGCCGTCGTCGCGGGCGGCTCCGCGATGACGATCGCGGGCGGCGCGCTCGCCGGGTGCGTCACCACGGCCGCGCTGGTCTACGCGCTCGCCTTCCGCGGCGGCGTGGCCGGCCACCGGCTCGTGCTCGTCGGCATCGGCGTCAACGCCCTGCTGCTCGCCGTCAACTCGTACCTGCTGACCAGGGCGAACATCAACGACGCGGCCACGGCGGGCGCCTGGCTGACCGGCAGCCTGAGCGGGCGCGGATGGGACCACGCCGTCCCCGTGGCGGTCGCGCTGGCCGTGCTGCTGCCGGTCGCGGCCGTCGCGGCCAGGCCGCTGCGGATGATCGAGATGGGCGACGACGCGGCGCGGGCCGCGGGCGTCCGGGTCGAGGCGGTGCGGGCCGCCGCCGTCGCGGCCGGGGTGCTGCTGTCGGGCACCGCCACCGCCGCCGCCGGGCCCGTCGTCTTCGTCGCGCTCGCCGCGCCCCAGGTCGCCCGCAGGCTGACCCGCTCCCCCGGCGTGACGCTCGGCGCGTCCGCGCTCGTCGGCGCCGTGCTGCTGACCGGCGCCGACCTGGCCGCGCAGCGGCTGCTCGCCCCCACCCAGCTCCCCGTCGGCGTGCTGACCGCCGGGATCGGCGGCGCCTACCTCGCCCTCCTCCTGCGGAAGGAACGCCACTGATGACCGTCTCGCGCCTGTCGGCCGGCGACCTCACCCTCGCCTACGACCAGCGGGTCGTGGCGACCGGCCTGGACGTCGCGATCCCCGACCGGTCGTTCACCGTGATCGTCGGGCCGAACGCCTGCGGCAAGTCCACCCTGCTGCGCGCCCTGGCCAGGATGCTCAAGCCCAGGACGGGCGCCGTCCACCTCGACGGGAGCGTCATCACGTCCCTGCCGTCGAAGGAGGTGGCGCGGCGGCTCGGCCTGCTGCCGCAGAGCTCGATCGTCCCCGACGGCATCACCGTCGCCGACCTGGTCGCGCGGGGCCGCTACCCGCACCAGCGGCTCATGCGGCAGTGGTCACGGGCCGACGAGGCGGCCGTGGCCGAGGCGATGCGCTCCACCGACGTGGCCGACCTGGCCGACAGGCTGGTGGACGAGCTGTCCGGCGGCCAGCGGCAGCGGGTGTGGCTGGCCATGGCGCTCGCCCAGGAGACGCCGATCCTGCTCCTCGACGAGCCCACCACGTTCCTCGACATCGCCCACCAGATCGAGGTGCTCGACCTGTGCGCCGACCTGCACGAGGCGGGGCGCACCCTGGTCGCCGTGCTGCACGACCTCAATCAGGCCTGCAGGTACGCCACCCACCTCGTCGTCATGAAGGCGGGCGAGGTCGTCGCGGAGGGCGAGCCCGGGGCGGTCGTCACCCCCGAGCTGGTCGGGCACGTCTTCGGGCTGCGCTGCGAGATCATCGAGGACCCGCAGACCGGCACGCCGCTCATCGTGCCCGAGGCGCGCCGCCGGGCCTCCGCCCCGGCCTGATCCCGCGGCTCCCGGTTCAGGCGTGGCCGCGGGTCAGGGCGGCGGCCAGCTCCTCGACGGCGGCCTCCGCCCGTTCGCGACCGCACTCCGCCGCGAGCGTGCCCGCGGGCTCCGCCGCCACGGCGGCGAGCAGCGCGTGCGCCAGCGCGTCGGCGTCCACGCCCGGACGGGCCTCGGCGAGCAGGATGGCGACGTGCCGGTGCCAGAAGCGGTACGCGCCGATGCGGTAGCGGGCCCCCGGGCTGGCCGTCTCCGACATGCGTACGAGGTCGAGGTGGGCGAACAGGTAGCCGAGGTAGGCGCGGACGAACGCGGCGAGCCGCTCGGCGGGCGGAGCCCCCGGGCCGAGCGGCGGCGGGCCCGACAGTACGCGCTGCTGGAGGTCGCGCTCGCGGGCGTCGAGCAGCGCCGCCGCCAGCCCCGCCTTGTCGCCGAACCTGCGGAACAGCGTGCCCTTGCCGACCCCGGCCTCCGCGGCCACGGCGTCCATGGACACGGCCTCGACGCCCTTCTCCGCGAACAGCCTGGCCGCCGCCGCGAGCACCTTCTCCCTGTTGCGGGCCGCGTCGGCGCGCTCCTGGACCGGGCGGCCGGTCAGCAGTTCGAGCGGGATGCTCTCCATGATTCGGACTGTAGTCCTGTTGTCTGCCGCGCCGCAACGCGGAGCCCGCCGGACACGGGCCCCCGGGCGTTCACCGGACGCCGCGGCGGCGCACCGTGAGCGCGGGCCCTCCCGCGTTCACAGGACGCCGCAGCGGCGCACCGTGAGCAGCGCCAGCGCCCGGGTCACCTCGCGCAGCTCCCGCAGCTCCACCTGCTCCCTCGGCGCGTGCGCGAACCGCACGTCGCCCGGCCCGTAGTGCAGCGTCGGGATGCCTCCCGACGCGTACAGCCGCAGGTCGCTCCCGTACGGCGCCGCGCTCTCCTCGGGCGTGCGGCCCGCGACGTCCGCCACGGCGCCATTCACCTGGCCGAGCAGCTCGTGCCCCGCGGGCAGCCTGCCGCTCGCGAACTGCCCGCCCGGCCAGGTGACGGCGGGCGGGTGGTGCCGCAGCCAGGGGTGCGCCGTGCCCGCGACCGCCTCCTCGAAGGCGGCGCGCGCGTCTGCCGGGTCCTCGTCCAGCCGCACGCCCAGCCGCCCCTCCGCCACGAGCAGGTCGGGCACCGTGCTCGCCCAGTCGCCCGCCCGCACGACCCCGACCTCGATCGGGTACGGCATCGCGTTGCCGCGGAAGAGCTCGGGGACGTCCCTGTTGCGTTCGGCCTCCAGCCGCCTGATCGCCTCGAACACCGGCCAGAACGCCTCGATCGCGTTGACGCCCTCGTACCGGGTCGCGCCGTGCGCCGCCCGCCCGGCCACCTCCAGGCGGAACGTCAGGGCCCCGGCGTTGGCCGTGATCACGGCGCCGCCCGTGGGCTCGGTGATGACGGCCGCCTCCGCCGTGTGCCCCCTGTCCAGGGTGGCGAACGCGCCGAGCCCGCCGTCCTCCTCGCTGACCACGCAGTGCACCGCCAGCGGCCTGGCCAGCCGCACCCCGGAGCGGTGCACGGCGCGGGCCACGGCCAGGTTCGCGACGAGGCCCGCCTTCATGTCGCAGGCGCCCCTGCCGTGCAGGACGTCGCCGGTGACCCAGGCCGCGAACGGGTCGCTGCCCTCCCACCTGGCCAGGTCTCCGGTGGGCACGACGTCCACGTGGCCCTGCAGCGCCAGCGCCGGGACGCCCTCGCCCCCGGTCACCCCCACCACGCCGTACCCCTCGCTCCTCGGGGCCTCGGTGCCGGGGAAGCCCTCGCGCGCCGCCAGGCCTGCCAGGTCGAGCTTCCAGACGTCCACGTCCAGGCCGGACTCGGTGAGCAGGCGGGCGAACCTGTGCTGCAGGTCGGACTCGGCGTCGGTGCCGGTGACGCTCGGCACCCTGACCGCCTCCGCCAGCAGGCTCACCGTCTCCGCCTCGTCGATGGCGTTCAGCACCCGGGCTTCCGCGTCGCGCATGGTGCCCACCTTCTCACGCGTGAACCCGAATGGGCAGACAGGGCGATACAGAGACATGCGAACGTGGATGAGCTGGGCGGCGGTGACGCCCTTCGCCGTGTGGGCGGCGATCAGGTGGAGCGGGTTCGAACCGGACTGGCCGTGGGTGCCCGCGGTCGCGTTCACCCCCTACGCCGCCGCGGCCGCCGTGCTCGCGCTCGGCCTCGCCCTGCTGCTGCGGCGGCGGGCGGCCGTCCTGGTCGCGCTCGCCGCGGCCGTCGCGCTCGGCGTCGCCGTACTGCCCAGGGCGCTGCCCGACGGCGGCGGCCCCGCCGCGAAGGGGCCCGAGCTGCGCGTCCTGGCCGCCAACCTAATGGTCGGCATGGCCGACCCTGCGCGGCTGGTGGCGCTGGTCGAGGAGCTGAAGCCCGACGTCCTCGCCCTCCAGGAGCTCACGCCGAAGGCCCTGGACCGGCTGGAGGGCGAAGGGCTGCGCGACCTGCTGCCCCACGCCGTCACCCGGCCGCTGCCCGGCGTCGGCGGATCCGCCGTCTACGCCCGCCACCCCCTCACCCCGGGCCAGGCCATCCAGTACGGCCCCTTCGGGCAGGCCAGGGCGTTCCTGGCGCACCCGCACGCCGGACGGATCGAGGTGGTGTCGGTGCACCCGTGCGCGCCCAAGCGCTACGGCAGGGCCCCGTGCTGGCGGCAGGGGCTGGAGGCGCTGCCGCGCGGCGGCGGCGGACCGCTGCGGCTGCTCGCCGGGGACTTCAACGCCACGCTCGACCACCTGCCGGTGCGGGACCTGCTGGCGGACGGCTACCGCGACGCGGCCGACGCCGCCGGTCACGGTCTGCGCGCCACCTGGCCGCAGGGCGGCTGGGGACCGTTCGGCGTGACCATCGACCACGTCCTGGCCGACGAGCGGATGGGCGTGACGGACTTCCGGGTGCTGTCGCTGGGCGGCACCGACCACCGCCCGGTGTTCGCGACCCTGCGCCTCCCCTGACCCGGGCATCCCGGCGGCCGGGCGACCGCAAGGCGACGTCCCTCCGGGATCTCTAGGTCGCCACGGCCGCCCGGCCGCGGGGGGCGGGGGCGCCCGTCCAGGGGCGGACGACCACGACGCCCGCGTACCTGGAGGCCCGGCGCAGCACCGCCGCCCGCGCCGCGCCCGGCACGTCGTGGATGACGTGGCAGAACCTGGCGCGGTCCAGCTCGCGCGCCCACGACGGCTCCCGCATCGCCCGGTACGCCGCGAGCGGCCCGTCGAACGTCACCAGCACGTCGGCCAGCTCGGCGTACGCGGGGTCGGGGTAGACGCCCGGGTTCAGCACGACGGCGCCGGGCACCGACGCGGCGATCGCCCGGTAGTGGCCGAGCCGTTCGCCGCAGGCCGCCGCCTGGTCGAGGAACGCTCCCATGACGCCGTACCAGGACTGGTGGCGCCGCAGGTCGGCGCGGACGTCGGCGAGCGGCCGCAGCCCGAAGTCGGTGTCGACGCGCGCCACCACCTCGGTGCCCGCGGCGGCCAGGCGGCGCGCCACGACGGCGACGGCAGGGTCCCTGGGGCGCCCCTCGACGTCGAGCACCGCCAGGCGGGGCGGCCCGCCGTCCGCGCCACCGTCTGCGCCACCGTTTGCGCCACCGTCCGCGCCCTCGCCGCTCTCGCTGCACAGCCACCTGCCCGGCACGCGCCCCCGATCCCCCGTGCTGCCGTGAACCGCCTCCCCGCATTCATAGCGGAACCCGCGCCGCCGCCGCCGGGATTCACACTGCTCAGCGGGCCGCGGCGGGCACACGGGAGTGGCCGCGTGGCGGCGGATCGTAAACTTGCCCTGTGGAAGAGCCCAAGTTCGAGATTCAGATGCTGCACGACCGGGTGATGATCCGGCTCGAGCACGAGGCCGAGGAGCGGCGCAGCGGCTCGGGCATCGTCATCCCCGCCACGGTCAAGATGCCCAACAGGCTGGCCTGGGGCGAGGTCTGCGGCGTCGGCGCGAACGTCCGTTCCGTGAAGGTGGGCGACAAGGTGCTGCTCAACCCCGAGGAGCAGTTCGAGGTGGAGCTGCACACGCACGTGTACCTCGTCATGCGCGAGCGCGACCTGCACGCCGTCGCCACCCAGGAGACCGACCACGGCACCGGCCTGTACCTCTGACGAGCTCACCGCCGCCGTCCCTGACGAGCTCACCGCCGCTCCCGGCGGGGCCGCCGCGTCCGGCTGCGGCTATTTCGCGCGGGCGCGGGTGAACGACACCCACAGGTCCGCGTCCCACGCCGGGCGCGGCACGTCCGCGAGGGCGCGGGTCGCCCTCCCCGCGAGGTCGAGCACGGCCAGCCGGTAGCCGGTGCCCTGCCGCGCCACGCCCACCAGGTGGGTGTCGTCCCACCAGCCGAAGACCGCCTCGGGCCGGGGAGCCATCCGCCGGGCCACCGTGCCGGAGGCCACGTCCACGACGCAGAGCTGCTCCCCCGCCGCCTGCCTGCCCGACGGCGGCGGGCACCACGTCGCCAGCCTCGTGCCCGACGGCGAGAACGGATCCTCGGGCCCCGTCGGCCGGCCGACGCCCCGCAGGGTGCGCACCACCGCGCCGTCGGCCGCCCGGTAGAAGCGCACGCCCCCGCCGTACGACGCCACCAGCGAGCCGCCGGGGCTCCACCAGAAGCCCGCCTTCGGCGGCAGGCCGGCCACGCCGACCGTCCTCGCGGCGCCGGTGCGGACGTCCACGACGGTGAAGCCGACCGCGCGCCAGGCGCCGCCCGTCCTGCTCTGGACGGTGAGCGCGACCCGCCGCCCGTCGCGCGACCAGGAGGCGTACGAGGCGGTCAGCGGCTTCCTGACGGTGCGTACGCGGACGCTCCTGCCGGTGGCCCTGTCGGTGAGGACGAGCGCGTCGAACCCGTCGCGGTACGCCTTCGGCACGCCCGCCGCCAGCCTGCCGTCGGGCGAGACGGAGACCTCGGAGAGCGCGGCGTTCCTGGTGAAGGCGGCGCCGGACGGGGCCCGCAGGTACGCGGCGCGGGTGCCGAGCCCGTAGGCGGTGAGCCGCACCGGGTCACCCGCCTGCTCCCGGTACGTCACGCCGCCCGAACCGGGCAGCGACACGTCGGCCCGCGCGGTCAGCGGTTCGGCCCGCGCGGTCGCGGGGGCGAGGAGCGTCAGGGTCAGCGCGGCGGCGAGACGGGCGATCACGCCGCAAAGATAGGCAGAGCCGCTGCCGGATATCTCGTGCGATAACCACCCGGTCTGGCCCGCCCGTCCCGCCCGGGCCGGTTCCCGGCGGGGTGGCTAGCCGGGCTGGACGAAGCGGAGCGCGAGTTCGACGACGTCCACACCGACCGACCGCAGGCCCACGTAGACGATGGCGCCCGCGGCGGCCACGGTGACGAGCAGCACGGCGATGCGGACCGTCCAGCCCTGGCGCTTGTACCACTGCGTCCAGGCGTGCAGCGTGCGCTTGCCGAACTCCAGCAGCCGGTGCGCCCAGATGAACTCGGTGGCCAGCACGGCGAGGCCGGCGAACACGACCAGCCACCCCGGCCCGGGGAACGGCACCATGATGAGGCCGCCGGCTACCATGACGGCGCCGATGACGCCGATGACGATCTTCAGGGTGAGGGCCCCTGTGCGGGTGGACCTGACGCCGTCGAGCCAGCCGTGGATGCCGGTGCGGCGCTCCGGCATGGACGAACGGCCGGCCGCCTCGTCCTTGATCAGGTCGGCGTCGCCGGTGTCGGAGTTGTGGATCGGCACGTTTCCCCCGTGTCGGTCGGTTGTCCCCAGGATACGCGGGGCGGTTACGTCGTCCTGGTGAACGACTTGCAGCTCGCTAAACCACCCAGACAGTAAAATCTGGCACTACAGCCGGAGACCTTGGGCGATAGTCGGATAATGTCGGGTATGCCCGAGGTCATGCTCCGTACCGTCACCGGTCCCATCCGCGCCGCCGCCGTCACCGGAGCCGTACTCCCCCACGAGCACCTCCGCACCGACATGCGCTGGGCCGTCGGCGTCGACTCCGACCCGTACCGGTGGCTCGACGAGGAGCAGGCCGTCGCCGCCGAGCTCCGCGAGCTGCGCGACAGCGAGGAACTCGGCCTGGTCGTGGACCTCACCTCCATCGGCATGGGGCGCGACGCCTCCGCCCTGGCCAGGATCGCCGCCTACAGCCGCGTCCCCGTCGTGGCCGGCACCGGGCTGTTCGCCGAACCGTTCAGCGCCATCGGCGACGGCGACGTCGACGCGCTCACCCGGCGGCTCATGGCCGAGATCTCCAACGGCCTGGACGAGACCGGCGTCTTCCCCGGCGTCATCGGCGAGGTCGGCTGCTGGGGCCCCCAGCCGACGCCGCGCGAGGAACGCGCCCTCGTCGCCACCGCCCGCGCCGCGAAGCAGTCCCGGCTGTCGGTCGCCACGCACGGGCAGGACGGCCCCGCGCTGCTGGAGATCCTGCTCGGCCAGGGCCTGCCGGGCTCCCGCGTCGCCGTCGGGCACACGGGCGCCGACCCCGGGGCGGCCAGGAAGATCGCCGAAGCGGGCGCGTACGTCAGCCTGACCGCCCTGTCCCAGAGCACCGAGCAGGTCGTGCGGACGGCGCTCGCCCTCGTCGAGGACGGCCACGCCGAGCGCCTGCTCCTCAGCACCGGCCTGAGCCGGGTCGCCCAGATCCGCCGGTACGACGGCCCCGGCTACGGCGCCCTGTTCCACTCCCTGCTGCCGGCCCTGCGCGAGGCCGGAGTCGGCGAGGACGTCGTCCGCCTCGTCACCCGCGACAACCCCGTGCGCTGGCTCACCGGCGGCTACGCTTGACCTCAAGGTGACTTGAGGTCGCATCCTGGGCCCATGACCTTCACCCAGGAAGAACTCGACTTCATGGCCACGCAGCGCCTGGGCCGCCTGGCCACCGTCGATCCGCGCGGACGCGTGCAGAACAACCCGGTCGGCTTCTTCGTCGACGCCAAGAGCGGCACCGTCGACATCGGCGGCCACGGCATGGGCGCCAGCAAGAAGTTCAGGAACGTACGGGCGGGCAGCACCGCCGCCCTCGTGATCGACGAGCTGGCCTCCGTCGCCCCCTGGACCGTCCGGGGCATCGAGATCCGCGGCACCGCCGAGGCGCTGGAGAACCAGGAGCCGCCGCTGCCCGGGTTCTCGGGCGAGATCATCAGGATCACCCCGCAGAAGATCGTCTCGTGGGGGCTGGGGGTGCCGAGCTCGAACCGGGAGGTGTGAAACTCGCTAGGATCGGGCCGGATCGATGCCTTCTGACCCGGCCCCCATCCCGGCGAGCCCACGGGCCACCGGCTCGGGGCGGCCGGCAGCGGGCGGGAGCGCAGCGGGTGGGGAGACGGTGACGGATCAGACGAGCGAGGGCGGGCGCCGCCGGCCGGTCGCCGGGCCGAGCCGTCTGTCCCGGCTCGGGCGGGTCGTCCGGGTCGCCCGGGTCGGCGACATCCCGGTGGTCGTCATGCTGGCCTGGGCGGGCTGGCTCGCCGTCCCCTGGTCGTTCAGCGGGCTGGCCCAGGCCCGAGCCGCCGCAGCCGCCGCCGCCACCGGCGCCCAGCCCCCGCACGCCGGCGTCCTCGAAGCCGACGCCGCGCACCTCGGCAGGCCCCGTACGGACGGCCCTCCGCCCGATGCCGGTGTGGCGGCGCGGCCCTGGGGCATCCCGGCGGTCCCCGACGCCCCGGCCACCACCGTCCTGCCCGCCGCCGGGCCCGCCGAGCGTCCCGCCGGCGGCGGCGAGGGCGACGCCGCGTACGAACTGGCCAGGGAGCGGGCGCGCCTCGCGGGCGAGGTGCACGACGCGGCCGGGCACGGGCTGGCGGCCATCGCGATGCAGGCCGGGCTGGCGCTGGTCGCGCTCGACGACGACCCCGAGCAGGCCAGGGCCTCGCTGCTGGCGATCAGGGAGACCAGCAGGACCGCGCTCGCCCAGCTCCGCGCCGCACTCGACGGCATCGACCCGCCGGGCGGCGACCTGCGGGCGCTCGTCGAGGGCGTGCGCGCCGCCGGGCTGCCCGTGGAGCTCGCGCCGGACGAACCCGCCGTGCCCCGGCACCTGCGCGAGCCCGTCTACCGCGTGGTCCGCGAGTCGCTCACGAACGTCCTGCGGCACGCCGGCCCGACCACCGCCGTGGTACGCCTGTCCGAGCTGCCGGAGGCGTACGTCCTGGAGGTGGCGGACCGGGGCCGCGGCGGGGGCGGCCCCGAGGGGCGTGGGCTGGCGGGCATGCGCGCCCGGGTGGCCGAGGCGGGCGGCCGGCTCGCGGCCGGGCCACGCGAAGGGGGCGGCTTCGCGGTCGTCGCCACGTTCCCCCGGGCACGGACGTCGGCGTGACGCGGGAGGATCTCGGCGCCCGCGACGGCGGCGCGGCCGGGAGCGCGCCAGGCGCCCCGGACGGCGGCACGACCCGGCACGAGGCCGCCGCGGCCCAGCAGCGGCAGCGCGTGATCAGGGTCGCGGTCGCCGACGACCAGGCGGTCGTGCGGATGGGGCTGCGGGCGCTGCTGGAGCGGGAGCCCGGCATGGAGTGCGTCGGCGAGGCGGCCGACGGGGCGGGCGCGCTCGCGCTGGTCCGCCGCACCAGGCCCGACGTCCTGCTGCTGGACATCCGCATGCCCGGCATGGACGGCCTCGCCGTGCTGCGCGCCGTCGCGGCCGACGCCGGGCTGGCCGGCACGAGGGTCGTGATGGTGACGACGTTCGCCGTGGACGAGTACGTCTTCGCCGCCCTCCAGGCCGGGGCCGCCGGCTTCGTGCTCAAGGACGGCGCCCCCGACGAGCTGGTCAACGCGGTGCGCGTGGTGGCCGCCGGGGAGGCGCTGCTGTCGCCGTCGATCACGAGGAAGGTCATCGGCCTGTTCGGCCGGCACGGCGCGGGCCCGGTGGAGGGCCTCGACACCCTCACGCCGCGCGAACGGGAACTGGTCGCCTGGGTGGCCACCGGCCTGTCGAACGAGGAGATCGCCCGCGAACTGGTGATCAGCCCCGAGACGGTCAGGACGCACGTGAGCCGCGCCATGGTCAAGCTGCGCGCGAGGGACCGGGCGCAGCTCGTCGTGTTCGCCATGCGGGCCGGTCTGACCCCGCCCGCCTGACCTCACTTCAGCAGGCCCTGGTACGCGCGCTGCTGCACCTGCGCCTCGATCTGCTTCACCGTCTCCAGCCCGACCGAGACCATGATGAGCAGGCTCGTGCCGCCGAACGGGAAGTTCTGCCGCGTGCCGGGGTCCCGAGTGATCGCGAACGCCACCAGCGGCAGCAGCGCCAGCACCGCCAGGTAGAGCGCGCCGGGGGCGGTCAGCCGCGACAGGACGTACGCCAGGTACCGCTCGGTGGGCCGTCCCGGCCGCACCCCCGGCACGAACCCGCCGTGCCGCCGCATCCCGTCCGCCACCTCCACCGGATTGAACGTGATCGACACGTAGAAGTACGCGAACCCGACGATCAGGAGCGCGTACGCGGACAGGTAGAGGGGGTGCGTGCCGGACGTGAGGGTGCGCTCCACCCAGCCGCCGAGCTCGTCGCCGAGCAGCGGCGCGGCCATGGCCAGCAGGTAGAGCAGCGAGGACGTGAAGATCACCGGCACGATCCCGGCCTGGTTCACCTTGACCGGGATGTACGTGCTCGTCCCCCCGTACACGCGCCGCCCGACCATCCGCCTGGCGTACTGCACAGGGACGCGCCGCTGCGCCTGCTCCACGAACACCACGGCCGCCACCAGGAACAGCCCCGCCACCAGCAGCACGACGAGCGTGAACGGGCTGGTCAGGAAGACGGTGGACACGTACGCCGGGAAGACCGCCACCACCTGCGCGAACATCAGGATCGACATCCCGTTGCCGACGCCCCTGCCGGTGACCAGCTCCCCCATCCACATGACGACGCAGGCGCCCGCGACCATGGTGACGACGATGACGACGACGGCGAGCGGGCCGTCGTCCAGCAGGAGCGGGCGCGGGCAGCCGGGCAGCAGCCGCCCGGCGCGGGCGAGGGCGACCACGGTCGTGGCGTTCAGCACCGCGACGGCCACCGTCAGGTACCGCGTGTACTGCGTGATCCGCGCCTGCCCCCGCTGCCCCTCCTTCCTCAGCTCCGCCAGCCGGGGCACCACCACGGCGCACAGCTGCATGACGATGCTCGCCGTGATGTAGGGCATCACCCCCAGCGCGAACACCGACAGGTGGAGCATCGCCCCGCCGCTGAGCATCTGCACCATGTCGAACAGGCCGCCACGGGCGGACCCGACGCAGGCGCGCACGGCCACGACGTCCACGCCGGGGGAGGGCATGAGCTGCCCCAGACGGAACAGCGCGACGAGGCCCAGCGTGAACAGCAGCTTCCTGCGGAGTTCCGGCACGCGGAACGCCCTGGTGAGTACGGTCGGCATGCCGGCGAGTCTCCCGGCGCCCCGGGCCCGCGGTCGTCCCCTGCACCGCGTCACCGGCGTACGCGAATCCGCGTACGCCGGGCAGGGGACGGACGCACGGCGAGCTCCGCGGCGGCCATTTATCCAGCTTTTCCGTGCAATCCAGGCAATAATCCCCTTAGATGAAAAAGGGCGTTCATGTCTGCTGGAAACCGATGCCTTCCAGTGATTCATGCCCACCAGGAATGCAGCCGCCCCTTTACATGGACGGGATCAACGCGCTCCTTTACCCTTCCAGCCTATGAGTTTCTCCGGGATGGATCCGGCACGAGCTCGTGACCTCGGCGCCGCCGTCGAGGTGGTGGGCGGCAGCCTGGCGATCGAGGGAACGGCGCTGCGCCGACTCCTCGAACGATGGAGCGGGGACACGTCGGGATTGGCCGCATTCCCGGGTCGTTCATCCTGGGCCCAGCAGCAGGCCAAGGACATCCGGGATCGCCTCGGCCTGCTGGAGGAGGATCCCGAGGGTGTTCTCGCGTTCGCGGGGATCGCGGGCGTGCTCGACACCTGGAAGGAGATCGAGTCCAGCCCCGAATATCAGAAGTACAAGAAGGTTCACGAGGACACCACGACCCCGCTGAAGATCCTCAGGGTGCCCACGGCCGTCGAAGCCGCTCTCCACCTCCATCGCCGCTGGGACCAAGGAAGGAACGTGACGGCCGCGCGGGGCTTGCTCGACTTCAGCCGGTGGTGGGGCGACCCCGGCCGAATAACCGGAACGCGGAGGGAGCTACTCAGGGAGCTGCTCAAGGATCAGAAGATCCGAAACATGTACAAGGAGCCGTGGAAGTGGCAGCAGGCGGTACGCACCGCAGCCCAGCGGTTGCGGATACCGCAGGCCGACAAACTCTTCACGAAGGCGCCAGGGACCGGCTTCATCGCTCAACGGGTCCTGCTTCCGCTCAGCGTCGTCGCGGGACTCAAGGAGACGATCGCTCCCACCCATGAAGGCTCACAAGGGTGGGCGGACCGCGGCATGGGGGCCCTGCAGGCAGCGGGCGCAGCAGCCGTCCTGGGCGGCGCGGGGGCGGCCACCGCGCTGGGCGCCTCGGCCGCCGTCGCGGCAGCCGTCCCCGTCGCCGGCTGGGTGGCCCTCGGCATCGCCGGCGCGTACTTCCTCGGCAGCTGGGCCTGGGACAACTGGGGTGACGACGTGAAGACGGGCGCGGGCGCCGCCGCTGAATGGATCGGCAAGAGGGTCAAGAAGTTGTGGTAGTGGATGGCCGAAATCGACATGAACATGTCCGAGTTTCGAGAAGAGCTCGCCGACGCGCTGGCGGAGGGAGGCACACGAACGCTCCCCCGACTGACCGACGAGGAACTCGCAGTCCTGGATCCTGTTACCGCCGAGGAGTCGATCGTCTCCAGTCCGCATCTCTCGGCACTTCCACCGGAGCAGCAGAACCTGGTCATGGCCACCGCACTGCGCTCGCTCGTCGCCCGCGGAGTGGTGGAGATATCGAACGTCCAGGAGATGGCGGCCGTCCTGAACGGCTCTCACGGCAGCAGCCTGGCGCAGGTGGACATGCGGATCCAGTTCGATGTGGACCTGGTTCTCACATTGCGCCGGACCGCCGACCGCGCGTTGGCGCTCCGACAGGAGACCGCAGCGGGAGCGGCGTTTGCCTACGCCTATATCCACACCTCTCATCTGCTTCTCCTCGAACGGGTTACGACAGCGGGAGTGCATCTGTTCACTCTGGCCGGCAACATCCGCGACGCCGCGGTTCTGTTGTGCTCGTTCGTCGACCCGTTCGGCGTGGCGGATCGTGACGGCCCCGAGCAGAGGCTGGGACCTTCGCTCGACCGTGATGACATCGGTCCGCTGGCAGGGATCATCGACAACGCAAAGATCGTCACATCTCTCGCACTCCTGGCCGACGACCCTGGGCCGATGATGGTGGCCTATGGCACGGACACAGCAATATGGACGGTGACAGTCGACAGGCCGCAAGGGCCGACAGGAATCAGAAGTCAGGCAGTCGGCAGGGAAACCCTGACCCGGCGACTGATGGACATGCTCTCGTAGAGATTCGTGAGGGGGTGTTCGGTGGGCGATCGGGTCGCCGAATGCAGAGCGGACATGCGAGCGATTCAGCGAGCAGCCGGCGAAATAGCGAGAACGTTGGATTCTGTGGATGCCCTGAGCGGGACCGATGTATGGTCAGGCCCGGCGGGAGACCGCTTCCGGGGAGAATGGGCCGTCCACAGAGCGGCCATACGATCAGTGCTCCAATCCGCCCAAGAACAGGCCGAGGCCATTCTTGCCAAAGTGCAGAAGGAGGAGGCCGGAGGATGATCGACAAGCTCCGCTCCGCGAGCGAGGCGCGCCGCGCCTTCTCCTCGGCAGTCGACGGTCTCGTCTCCCTGGCCTGCGGTCTCGCCGTTGCCGTCTGGCCGGTCGGCGCGAGGACCGACGGCGATCTTCACTGGGGCGAACCACGGCTGTGGCTGACGCTGCTCGGTGTCACCGTTGCGGTGTCCTTCCTGAACCATGTGGTGCTCACCTTGGTGGGGTCGGCCAGCATCGGAAAACTCCTGGGCGGGATCAGGATCGTGCGGGAGGCAGACGCGGCGCGGCCTGGCTTCGCGCAGATGACGCGGCGCTGGCTCTGGGGGTTCTACTGGATGATCGTGATCGTCCCGATCTCGATCGCTTCTCAGAGTGATGTCAACCAGGAGGACATGTCCGGCCTCAAGGTCGTTCGCGCTTGAGGCCCATCGTCCGGAGCACCGCCTGCGGCCGCTCCTGGCGGCAGACTGGGCGCATGGCGACGGTGTGGGTGGTCAGCGGGCCGCCGGGGGCGGGCAAGTCCACGGTGGCCGAGGCGCTGCTGGCGCGGCTGCGCCCGGTGCCCGCGCTGCTGGACAAGGACACCGTGTACGGGCGGTTCGTCGCGGCCGTGCTGGAGTCGCACGGCAGGCATCCCGGCGAGCGCGAGGGCCCCTGGTACGACGAGCACGTCAAGCGTCACGAGTACGCCGGGCTGACCGACCTCGCGCGGCAGATCAGGCGGCACGGCTGCCCCGTGCTGCTCGACGGGCCCTTCACCACGCAGGTGCACGAGGCGGACCGGTGGGCGGCCTGGGTGGAGGAGCTGGGCGGGCCGCCGGTGCGGCTGGTGTGGGTGCGCTCCGACGGCCCGACGCTGCGCGAACGGCTGCCGGCCAGAGGGCTCGAACGCGACGCGGGCAAGCTCGCGGACTTCGAGGCGTACCTGAGGGCGATCCGCGTGGACGAGCCGCCGGTCGTCCCGCACCTGGAGATCGACAACCGGAGGGGCGCGCCGCCGCCGGGCGAGCAGCTCGACGCCGCCCGCGCCTGGCTGCGAGGGCCGGCGGACGGCCCCTGACCCCTCCGCGCGGCCTGGTGGTCCCGGCGACGGCCCCGGCTCCGGTCTGCGCTGAGGCGGTCAGTCCACGCGGTAGTCGTCGTCGCGGGCGTCCAGGATCGCCATGTGGCCCGGCAGGTGGCCGATCGCGTACTCCACACCGCTCGCCATCACGGCCGCCTGCGGCGTCACCCCGCACGCCCAGAACACCGGCACCTCGCCCTCGCGCACCTCGACCGCGTCGCCGAAGTCGGGCCGGGACAGGTCCGCGACGCCTATCGCGGCAGGGTCGCCGGCGTGCACCGGCGCGCCGTGGACCATCGGGTACCTGCCGGTCACCTCCACGGCGGTGGCCACCAGCTGCTCGGGGACGGGCCGCATGGACACGACCAGCGGCCCCGAGAGCGCCCCCGCCGGCCGGCAGGGCAGGCCGGTGCGGTACATGGGCACGTTCACGCCCAGCTCCAGGTGCCGTACCGGCACGCCGGCCGCGAGCAGCGCCCGCTCGAACGTGAAGCTGCAGCCGATGAGGAACGGCACGAGGTCGGAGCGCCAGGCGGACACCACGTCACCGAGGTCGGCCACGGGGGCGCCGTCGCGGTAGAGGCGGTAGCCGGGCAGGTCGGTACGCAGGTCGCCGGGGAAGAGCCGGGTCGTCCACGCGCCCGGCTCCCCAGCGTCCAGCACCGGGCAGGCCTGCGGGTTGCGCCGCGCGAACAGCCGCAGGTCGTCGCGCAGCCGCTCCGGCACGGCGATGAGGTTGGCCTGCGTCCAGCCGCTGCACCAGCCGGACGTGGGGGCGCGCTCCCCCCGGCGGAAGCGCTCCCGCGCCTGGGCGGGGCTGAGGTCGGCGACGTCCACACCCCGACGGTACGCCTGCCGGGCCGCCGTGCCCATGGGTCAGTACTCGACCTCGAAGGTGTGGGGGCCGAGGGCGTACCCGTCGCCCTTGGGCACCACGTACCCCTGGGCGATGAGGGTGGCCAGGCTGCGCCGCAGGTCCCCCTCCCGCAGGCCGGTCGCGTGGACGAGCGCGTCCAGCCCGATCGCCCCGCCGCCGACGGCCTGCGAGGTGACGGCCTCGTAGACGTGGATGTCCAGGTCGGACAGGGCCTGCACGTCGTGGCTTCCGGACATCAGCGCTGCCTCGCTCCCTCCCGCAGCCGGCCCGGGTCGACCTCGCGGTCGGGGTGGCGGCGCAGGTACTCGGTCTCCAGTTCGTGGGTACGGGACGTGTGCGTGGCGAGCGCGTCGTCCGAACCGTGGAAGAACGTGTCGCTGCGGGTCATGTGCAGGTGCCGCAGTTCTCGGATCAGGTCGTCGTCGCTGAGCTGTGCCGGATCGATTCCCATCGTCGTCATGCGGTCCCCCTACCCGCCGGACAATTCGTGTCACTATTCCTGACATACGGCCATTGTTCGGAGGAGACGAACCGCCTTACCTTTCCCGTTATGGACCTAGAGCTCCGACACCTCAGGATCGTCCGCGAAGTCGCGGACGCGGGAAGTGTCAGCAAGGCCGCGTCCCGGCTCGGTCTGGCACAGCCGGCTCTGACCGCCCAGCTCAAACGCATCGAACGGGTGCTCGGCGGCACCCTGTTCGAGCGCGACAGGCACGGCGCGCGCCCCACCCGCCTCGGCGAGCTCGTCCTCGCCCGAGCCAGAGTGCTCCTCCCCGCAGCCAAGGAACTCCAGGAGGAAGCCGTACGATTCGCCCACACCCCCTCCCCCGGTTTCCGCATCGGCGCCACGAACGGCCCCATCCTCGGCGGCCTCGTCGACCGGATCGCCGCAGAACGCGCCGTCACCACCTACACCTCGTGGTCCGCCCAGGAACTGAACGGCATGGTCGAACACGGCCGGCTCGACTACGTCCTGACCGGCGCCTGCGGCGACGCCGGCGTCCCGAGCGGCGCCCTGCTGTGGGAGACGATCAGCCTCGACCCCGTGTTCGTCCTCGTCAGCAGGGACCACTCCATGGCCGGCGCCAAGGAGGTCGGGCTCGCCGACCTGGCCGGCGAGCAGTGGGCCGTGACCCCCGGCGACGGATGCTTCGCCGACTGCTTCGCCACGGCCTGCGCCCGCGCCGGCTTCACCCCGGGAACGATCTACGAGACCGACGTCCCCACCTGCACCCACCTCGCCCGCGTCGGACGGGCCGTCGTGCTCTGCCAGGCCACCCACCAGCCCGCCGCCGGGCTCGTCATGGTGCCGCTCGCGGGGGCGCCGCTGCGCTGGCGGCAACTCCTCGGCCGCCACCCCACCGCCCCCGACCCCGCCTGCGTCGTCACCCAGGCCAGACAGGCACACCACGACGCGGTACGCCGCAGCCCCGTCTACGCCGACTGGCTGGACCGCAACCCCGGCTACGGAACCACCGCCTGACCGGCCGCTCGCCCACCGTCAACGGGGCCACCAGATGGAGCGAGCACGATGCCCGCGCCGGCCGCACGCCGCTCGGGACGCCGGCGGGGACGCCGCACGGTCAGCGGTCGAGAGACCGGTCGGGCTCCTTGGGGCCCGCTTGGGCTCGTTGGGGCTCACTGGGCTCGGTCGGGCTCGGTCGGGCTCGGTCGGCGGTCAGATCCGGTACTCCCAGCCCGGCTGCCACACGAACGGCGCGTCCACCAGGTCCTCCAGCGGAGTGCCGAAGATCAGGTTCCGCAGCGCCCACCGGTTCGCCGAGTGCGCCACCACCAGGACCCTCCCGCCCTGCCACTCGGCCAGCACGTCCTCCAGGAACGCCGCCGTCTCCCCCACCACCTGGCGGTAACTCTGCCCGCCCGGCCACGGCACGTCCACATGCCCGCCGCGCAGCGCCGCCACCTCCCGCACGGGCCTGCCGTTGAACGCCCCGTAGTCGCACTCCCTGAGCCGCCGGTCCAGCCTGACCTCCGTCCCGCCGCCCCCGAACGCGATCTCGACCGTCTCGACCGCCCGGCGCAGGTCGGAGGCGTACACGACGTCGACGTCCCGCCGCCGCACCCCCAGCTCCGCCGCCGCCCGCCGCCCCGCCGCCGACAGCTCCCCGGGCAGCCACCCGGTGGCGACGCCCGCCTCGTTGTCCACGGTGATGGCGTGCGTCTCGTACACCAGCGTGACACTCATGATCACGTACGTACCCGGGGATGCCCGCTTGTGATCGACTCGGGCTCCACCAACTCTCGGGAACATGGAATGATGTCACCGGAGAGCCGGCTTCCTGCCGGCGCCACACCCGGACGCGATGCTCTAGCCTTGACATGCGCGGGGCCGCACGCACCGCCCGGGCGGCCAACAACTGAATCCAGGGGCGGTAGCTCAGCCGGTCAGAGCATCGGACTCATAATCCGTGGGTCGTGGGTTCAAGTCCCACCCGCCCTACTCTTCAACATCGTGTTCGACCTGGGGTTTCTCGGTTCTCGCCGGCCTCGAATCTCGTTTTTGATCATGGTTGGTTGCTCGGTGGTTGCTCTTGTGTACGGACCGTGTATCGCGGCAGATCATTTAGGCACCCATCGTCAACTCAGACCCCAGAGATGACCATCAGAAGATTAAGCAAGAAGGTCTGCTCAGCGTCACCGGTCAGCGATAGCTTGATGCTCGGTCAAGCCTTGTCCAAGTCGGCTCGTCTTGCCCAACAGGCCGTTCGTGACCAGCAGATAAAAGATCCGCTGCTTCTCGCGGCGATCCTCTCGGCCCTGTTTACAGGACGGGCTAGGGAGCGGTCGGCTGCCTCACTTGCACGACAGCGCTGTGGACAAAGACGCAGGCCCGCCGAAGAAAACGACGGGTCTGCTGGGTTCGGTGGTTCAGGTTGTGGCGTCGCCGGTGTGGGTCGGCAGAGTGATCAGCCGGGCGGTCCTGCGGCTGCGGTGTTGACGAGAGCGGCGGTGGATTCCGCCGCCGCCCGGGCCACCTCCGGGTAGACGCTGGTATAGGTGGCACGGGTGAAGGTGGACGACACGTGGCCGAGGGTCTCCTGCACGACCTTCAGGTCGACCCCGGCGGCGAGCATGAGCGAGGCGGCGCCATGGCGGAGGTCGTGCAGCCGCACCGGTGGCAGTCCCACCTGGAAGGCCAGCTGTGCGCCTGCCGACAATTCCATCCACGCAGGTCACACCGCTTGTGAGTACTCATGGAGGACGCCGCCGAGCCGGTCTCGTCGGCGGACATTCAGGGCGATGATTCGCTCTGGGTCCGTGATCGGATCGGGGACGGTGCGCAGCGGGGCTGCTTGGTTCAGGGCTTGATGTGCTCGGTGCTGGTTGTAGAAGTGTTCATATTCGCGCAGGGCGTGCCGCAGGTGGTGTTCGTTCCAGATCAGACAGCGGTCGAGAAGCTCGTGACGGCACGACTGCACCCACCGCTCCATGATCGAGTTCATCCGCGGCATCCGGATACCGGTGAGCACCGTCTTGATGCCGGCCTCGGCGAGCACCTCGTCTATGAGGGCGGGGAACTTCCCATCCCGATCTCGGAGCAGAAAGCGCGCCCGACAGCCCGCATCGTTCAGATCCATCACCAGATGCCGGATCGCTTGGATGACCCAGCTGGCGCTCGGATGTGCAGTGGTGCCGAGCACACGGACCCGCCTCGTGGCGTGCTCGATCACCGCCAGAATGTACTGGCGTTGCCCGTTCAGGGTGATGGTCTCGATGAAATCGCAGGCCAGCAGGGCGTTTGCTTGCGAGCGCAGGAAGTCGGCCCACGTGGTGGACGCCCGCTCGGGCGCCGGATCAAGACCTTCCCGCTTGAGGATCTCCCACACCGTGGACGGCGCGACCTTGATACCGAGTGTGGCGAGCTCACCATGCACCCGCCGATAGCCCCAGCCGGGGTTCTCTCGCACCAAGCGCAGGATGAGGGCGCGAATAGAGCGGACGATGGGTGGGCGGCCAGGCCGCTTCGGCCGGCAGGTACGGGCATGACGACGTCGCATGAAATCGCGGTGCCAGCGGAGAACCGTGTCCGGACGGATGAGGAGCCGCAGCCGGCACAGGACCTCGCGCGGCAGCGACGTCAGAAGCGCGGCAAGGAAGGCTCGGTCCTCGGGCGCGAATCTCACTCTGGTGTCGGCGCCGAGCTGGCGTTCAAGGACGGTGATCTGGTGACGCAGAGCAAGTATCTCCACGTCCTTGTCCCGATCGCCCATGGGCAGCAACCGCAGCGCGGCGAACGTGTTCGTGACGGTCAGGTAGGCCAGGCGAAGCAGCACAGCGGATCATCCTGCCGTACGCGCTTCCGTCTCCCGGGTGACCAGAGCTCGCGAACGCCACGCGAAGCCCTCGCAGAGTCATGACCTGGGTGGACGTAATTATCGGCAGGCGCACACTGGACTGCGGTGGCCTTCCAGATCATGTGCCGCATAGATCGGCTTTTAGGGTAGCCGATTTCTGTAGATAGGGCCTGGAACGTGTGAAACTGTCAGAGCCAATCGCGCGATACGCAAGAGACCGGTCTGGCGCAACAATTTCACATCGAACGGGTGTACATGGCCGCGACTAATCCCCCTAAGCCGCTGCTGGACAAGGCCGCTGAAGCGGTGACACGCTTCGGCAAATCCGCCACCATCAAGTTGAACGGCGGCGGGCAACCCGAGGATCAACTCCGTGCGCCGCTAGAGCGGCTATTCGAGGACATAGCCGCAGCCCTCGGTGTCGACGTGGCCATGATCGGTGAGATGTCTCTCGCCACACTCGGCGTACGTCCGGACTATGCCGTGGACGTGGCCGGTGCCCGGGTGGGCTATGTCGAGCTCAAAGCTCCGGGACGCGGCGTGCCGACGACCTGGACGCCGAACAAACACGAGAAGACGCAATGGGAGAAGCTGCGCCTGCTGCCGAACGTCCTCTATACCGACGGCGCTCTTTGGGCCCTCTATCGCGATGGCGAGTTGATCGGGCAGGTGGCCCGGTTGAACGGTGACGTCCGTACAGCAGGCAGCAAGCTTGCTCCCTTCGACGGGGAGTTCGCCCGCGTCGTTTCCGACTTCCTTCTGTGGAAGCCGAACCCCCCTCGCAACATCCGCCAGCTCGTTCGCGCTGTAGCCGGACTGTGCAAGCTGCTGCGCACCGAGGTCCTCGAAACCATCAGCCGTGAGTTGCGGGACGAGGAGAAGCAAAAGATCTTCACTGAGCTCACCACAGACTGGCGCAAACTGCTGTTCCCCGGCCTCACGCATGAGGAGTTCGCTGACGCCTACGCACAGACGGTGACGTTCGCCATGTTGCTGGCGCGGGTGGACGGCATCGCCTTCGAGGGCCGCAGCCTCGGCCAAATCGCCGCACACCTCGGCAAGAACCACTCGCTCATGGGCAAGGCACTAGCCGTACTCACCCATGACGCCGTGGAGGGCCGCAGCGTCGTCGCCGAGACGCTCAAGCGGGTCATCGGAGCGGTGGACTGGGACCGGATCAGCGACGGCTCGGCGGACTCCTACCTTCACCTATATGAGCACTTCCTCGAGGCCTACGACTCCGACCTCCGTAAGGAAAGCGGCTCATACTACACACCGAACGAGATCGTCTCGTTCATGGTCCGCTTCGTCGATGACATCCTGCGCAACCGGTTCAGGCGGGAAGGCGGCTTCGCAGCAGACGACGTCGTGGCCGTGGACCCGGCGATGGGCACGGGAACCTACCTGCTCAACATCGTCAACAGCGTGGCCCGGACTGTAGAGAAGGAGGAAGGCAAAGGCGCGGTTCCCGCCCAGCTGAAGAAGCTCTTCGGACGCCTGATCGGACTGGAGCGACAGGCCGGCCCCTACGCCGTCGCCGAACTCCGGCTGAATCAGGCCCTCAAAACGGAGCATGGAGCCGAAGTCGCCGAGAAGGACCAGAAGCTCTACGTCGCCGACACTCTAGACAGCCCCTTTGATGACACGCACCTTGACCTGGGCTCAATGTACGAGCCGATCGTACGGTCTCGCCGCGAAGCCAACCGAGTCAAGCGCGAGACGCGAGTCCAAGTCGTCATCGGCAACCCGCCGTACCGGGAACGTGCCAAAGGACTGGGCGGCTGGATCGAGCAGGGCGCCGAAAACTCCGGCGTCGGCACGCCGCTGCTCGACTTCAAGGCCACCGGGCTCGGCAGATACGAGTATGTGCTGTCCAACATGTATGTCTACTTCTGGCGGTGGGCGACATGGAAGGTCTTCGACGCCCACCCGGACCAGCCCGCCGGCATCGTGGCGTTCATCACGACCTCCGGCTACACCACCGGCCCTGGCTTCGCTGGAATGCGCGAGTACCTCCGCCGGACAGCCGATGAGGGATGGATCATCGATCTCTCACCGGAGGGACACCAACCTGACGTGTCGACTCGTGTCTTCCCCGGCGTTCAGCAGCCGCTCTGCATAGGAATCTTCGCCCGGTACGGCACGGGCAACCGAGAGACCCCCGCGCTGATCCATCACATCAGCCTGGCGGGGCATCGCTCCGAGAAGTTCGCTCGCCTGGCGGAACTGGCCATCGACGGATCTGCATGGGCCGACTGCGCAACCGGCTGGTCGGATCGACTCCAGCCCGTCGAAGGGAAGGAGTGGCGTAGCTATCCGGCGCTTGGAGACGTGATGCCCTGGCAAGCTCCTGGCGTCAAACCCAACCGGACCTGGGTGTACGCCCCCAGCCCCGACACTCTACGGCTTCGGTGGGAGCGCCTGATCAAGTCGCCTGTCGGCGACAAGGCCATCTTGTTTAAGGAGAGCGACGCCCGCAAGGTCGACAGCGTCGTAAAGGCGATAACCGGTTTCGCTGTTCACAAAGGGACGATCAAGGATGAGGCTGGCCCTTGTCCAGCCCCGGTCCGCGTCGGCTACCGATCCTTCGATCGGCAATGGGTGATTCCCGACAATCGCGTTCATCACCGCCCGAGCCCTGATCTATGGCGTGTTGCAAGCAGCTCCCAGATCTTCACCGTTGAACAACATGCCCAGCCGCTTGGGAACGGACCTGGTCTCGTCTTCTCTGCCCATGTTCCAGACATGGACCACTTCAAGGGAAGCGCAGGCGGGCGTGTACTTCCGCTCTACCGTGATCGAGCTGCCGGTTCGCCCAACCTCGCTCCTGGCCTCACGCGCCTACTCGCCCACCGTCTCGGCCTTTCCGTCACGGCACCCGACGTGCTGGCGTACGTCGCGGCGGTAACCGCGCACGGCAGCTACACGACCCGCTTCGCCCAGGAACTCCGAACCCCAGGCATCCGGGTACCGCTCACGGCCGACCCAGAGCTGTGGAACCAAGCCGTACATCTAGGGAAACGCGTCATCTGGCTGCACACCTACGGCGAGCGCTTCGCTGACTCGGCCGAGGGCCGTCCCTCGGGACCCCCAAAACCGGATCCGGTCCACCGTGCAAAGTCACAAGTAGCCATCCCTGGAACAGCTGAAGAGATGCCCGATGACATCTCCTACGACCCCGAGAGTGCGACCCTGCACGTCGGCGCCGGCCGAATCTCACCCGTTCGCCCTGAGGTGTGGGCGTACGAGGTATCCGGGATGAAGATCGTCAAGAAGTGGTTCGGCTACCGCAAGAAGAACCCAGCAGGCCGGAAGTCCTCACCCCTCGACAACATCCACAGCGAAGAATGGCCTGCCGAGTTCACCACAGAGCTGCTGCAACTCCTCCACGTACTCACGCTGTGCGTGGAGCTGGAACCCGACCAGGCCGCCCTGCTGGAGAAGATCTGCAACAGCCCGCTCATTTCCGTCGGCGACCTCGAGCGAGCAGGCGTCTTGCCGGTTCCCGCCATCGCTCGCAAAGCTCCGGCCCCCGAGTCCCCCGAAGCTCCGACCTTGTTGTGATCGCGTCCACTCGAGCTTGCTCGTCCTGGCAACTGCCTAAGCTGATCGCGTGACTTAGGAAGACGCTGCTGTCCCCGAGCGCGTAGGCCGTTCACTGCCATCGGTCTTCTGGAGTTCCCGCCGGTCGCAGTTCAGGAGGTGCTGGCAGCGACGCGGTACCAGCCGGGTGCGGCGGTCTGGATGCCTTCGCCGGGTGTCCAGGACCGCACTTGGGAGCGGGTCAGTCTCCCCGGGTGGTCACCTCCACCGCTGAAGTCTCTGTACACGTCCTTGCCGGTGTTCTCGACCCAGACGAGCGACTTCTGCTCGGCGATGAGCCACCGTTCGAGCCACTCTGCGTCGACAAGGAGTTCGTTCTGGCCAACGTTGACCGAGTGCCGAACGGTCGCGACGAGTTGGCCCGTGTCGTCGGTCCAGCCGTTGCGCCCGTTCCAGTGGAGCTCGCCTGGGGCGAGTCCGAAGAACTCGGGGGCGGGCATGTAGAGGGAGATGGTGTTCTGGTCCCCGGGGGCGTACTCGTACTCGCCGAGGATGCGCCAGGCGGCAGGCTGGGTTGGAACGGTGAGTGGCTCGGTCCATTCATGGCGCATCACGTGGAGGCCCTCTCCGTGGTGGTGGCCGTAAGGAAATTCTCCGATGTACCCATGGTGCATTTCAGGGTTGTTGGCGATGGACTTGCCGAGGAGATCGCGTCCTTCGAGTTCGCTGATGGCGGTAGCAAGGTCTTGGGTCGCGACCAGATGGGTGTAGAGGTGGGTCCAAATGCCTCTGGTGCGCTTCGTGGTGTCGGAGCCGTTGTTCCAGTCGTAGGTGCCAGACAGGACGATGTGGGGGCGGCCTTCGAGGATGGCTTCGTTGACTGCGACGTCTGGGAGGTCGGTGTCGTCGGCGATCCACTCGGCGTCGGTCTTCGCGACGGTGAGTGCCCAGTCGTAAGCGGGTACCCATGGGCGTGGCGTCTGGTCGGCGGGGGCGAACTCGACGATGGTCGGGTCGACTTGCCGGGAGATATGGGTGTGCGGGCCGGGGACGGCGGGCGCCGGCGGGTCCCATCTGTCGGGGGTTTTGGGGGCGTGGTCGGAGACGATGCCGATGAGGCGGTTGAGCGCTATCCACTGGTACTTCTTGCCGATGCGTTCAATCCATGCGGGCTTGGACCGGCCGATGCCGAACTTTCCGACGACGTACCCGTCGAAGGACGCGTGGAGTTGGGGCTGGTACCCGAGGCGGATGACTTCGGTGACTACCCATCGCGCGGCGGCAGGGAGGTCGAGGCCGGGCCGGTCTCGGAGCTCGGGGCTGAGCTGGTAGATGAAGAAGTCGTCGCCGGTGGCCGAGCGGACCAGCTTCGGGTAGCTGCTGGTGTCGTACGCGGCAATGTCTGTGTCGGTGGGCCAGGTGAGGGGCCAATCGCTGGTGTAGGGCGGACGGATCTGGTCGACGGTGACGCCAGCGGGGAGGGCTCCGCGGTTGTTGGCGGCTTCGAGGATGCTGCGGGCGGCATCACGCACGGCGGCGTTCGGGGTGACGGCCGACGGCACAGAGAAGATGTTTTTCCACACCACCTCGGCCGCGGCAGCCCAGTCGTCTTGGGTGCCGTTCGCAAGGAGGGCCGCGTACGCGGCCTCGCAGGCTCGTTCGACGACCCACTCGTCATCGACCACGGTGAACCGGTCCAGCAGCCCGGCCGCCTGGCCCGGGTGGCGGGTCAGGAGACGGACGGCGGCGATGGCTACCGGATCCCGGACGCGGCGGTCGCTGGCGCTGGTGGCCCACAGCAGCGCGGTCACCCACAGGCGGGTGGTGTGTTCACCGACGTGGTCCAGCGGCTTCTCCCTCGCCCACCGGATGAGCCGGTCGACTGCCCCACTGGTGCCGTGGGTGATGTGGAACCAGCCGAGCAGAAACGAGTCGCGGGCACCCATGTTCAGGCCGGTGAGGAACTCATGGAGCCAGTCGGCATTCAGGGGGTGATCGGGGCGGGCGGCGAGACGGAACAGCATCGTCAACGCGTCGGAGCACACGTCAGCCCGGCGGAGCGCGTCGACGACGACGTCGCGGGTGGCGTCGGTGATTGAGCTGTCGTTGCGCCATCCGATTCCGGCCACGACGGCTGCCGCGATGGCGTCGTCGTCCCCGATTTCAGTGCGGAACTCGGTGAGCTCAAGCCCGAACCGTTCCGCGACCACGACGGACATTGCTTCGAGAAGACCCAGGTCGACCGTGCCACCGAGGCCGATGACTCTGCCGAGACGGCCGCCGAGCTCGGCCGTGATGCCGGCGGCCTCGGTGACGTCGGAGAGGGCGTCGGAGACGATGAGGTGGTGTCCGATGCGTTCGAACGTGATGGCGATGATGTCTGCGCCGAAGGGGCTGCCGTCGGGGACGACGTCCTCTTCGACGAGCCCTTGGGCGATGAGCGCGTCGAGGAGTGACTTCTCGGCACTCCGGTCGGACCAGATCGGTGCCAGCTGGGCTTGGGCCTGGGCACGAGTCAGCAACGGATCGCCGCCGCCGTCGGCGATCGCTGAGGCGAGGGCGTGCATAGCCTGGTGGACGAGGCGGTCGGACGGTGAGGCGTCGATCCGGTCGCTAACGATGTTGTTCGCATTGTCGAGGACCATCCGGGTCAGCTCGTCGAGGCCCATGTTGGCCTGGTCGAGGGACAGCCGGGTGTTGTTCTTGAGCGCTTCGCAGACCAGGCGCAGGTACAGCGGGTTGTCGAACTCGCCGTGGATGGGCGGCGACGTCGGCGGTTCGAGGCCGTAGAACGCGGCGTACTCGCTGACAGCTTCGAACTCGACCCCTTCGAATCCGGTGTGCTCGAACCGCGGCAGGGTGAGTCCGGGTGGGAGGACCTGGCCGACGTAGTGCGTGCGGGCTGTGAGGAGGAGCCGGAGGTTCGGGTACCGGCTGACAGTGGTGATGAGCCGTTCGAGGTTGTCGCGCCACGTGGACCGTGGACGGGTGTCGTTGAGCGCGTCGATGACGAGGAGGGTCGGGACGCCTGCGACGCGGGCGCTCTCGTCGAGGAGCGCGATGGCTTCCTCGCTGGTGAGGTCGGACGGCGTCTTTAGCACGTCGCGCAGGTGGGTCAGCGGGTCACGGTCGGTGAACCAGCGGCCGTGCATCATGACGCTGGGGCGGCCCTGGCCGAGGCGCCGGGCGACCGCGTCGATGGCGAGGTAGGTCTTCCCGATGCCGGCGGCACCAGTCATGAGTGCGACCTGGGCGGCGGCGAGCCGACCGACCGGGCTGATGAGGAGTCCGGTGGCGTCAGTGAGCTTTTCGCTGAGTTCGCGCAGGGCGTCGACGGGTGCTGCGGGGAACGACACCTGGTACTCGGCTTGGAACTGCCGCCAGCTCTGGGTGTCCCAGTTGTGGTCGGGGTACTTGGCGTTCATTGCTGCGGCTTCGACAGCTTCTTGGTCGCTGACGATTTTCGACGCCTCGTCGAGCGCTTGAGCAAGGTCGTCTAGTCCAGTGGTCGTGCGCGAGGTGTGCCAGGCGGCTAGCGCGTCAGTGACCTTGGTGGCGGCGTCGAGGGCTGTGCTCAGGTCTGCGGCGAGTACTTCGTCCTTGGCGTTGCGCACGCGGCGAACGGAGTCGTTGACCTGATCGATCTGGTCCCTGACGACCGCCCACCACTCGTCGTCGGAGCAGAGCGCTGCGATGGATCTGGCGGCCGGCACCTCAACGTTCAACTCGGGCATGTACCGGGGCCGGGCGGCGTCTATCGCCTCCTGCAGCCGATCATTCCACCACTGGACGGCGAGGACGTCGGCGTCGAACCAGTACCGGCGCTGGATGCCGGTGGTGTCAAGGCGTTCGAGACGGACGATGATGTTCGTCGCCCACTCAAGCTCAAACTCCACCGTCATGCCGCGGGCGGTGGCCATGGATTTCCAGCCCTCGAGCCAGCCTCCCGGATCGTTGATCTTCTCCAGGAGCGACTTGCCGCGGCCTCCGGTGGGGCCGGTCGGGTCAACCGGGATTGCAATCACGTACTTGGTCAGATTCGGATGCTGGTCAAGGGCAGCCTTGACGGACTTGTCGAGCTGGGCCTTGTCGACGTCGGTGTGGGTGGTCCAGTATTTGGCCTGCCAGCCGTGCTCGGTGCCGCCGGGGAGCGTCCAGTAGCACTCGATGCCACCGTCGCCTCCGGCTCCATGCAGTGAGACGAACTTGGCGTCGGCCGCGGGTGACTCCTGTGCAACCTGTTCGCAGATGAACTGCTCGTACCCGTCGCGTTGCCCACCAGGGCCAAGTGACCGAATCCGCGTGAATTCGACATCGGGGATGTTCACGGGGGTGTCCTTCAGAATGCTGCCGGTCGGGGTCCGGAAGAAACGCTACCGGTCTGCCGCGGAACTCGCGGCCGGGCACTGACGCGCCCGGCCCCCTCTACGCTGGCCGTGGTATGACGTCGAGTGCACTCCTGTGACAGTGATCGCGAGCTGGACGCAAGATCCGCGCACAGACCTCTCGGACGTTGCATTTCGGGCCGGATTGATCAAGCTCGTGGTCGGCGCGGCCCTGGTTGGGGTCCGCAAGGCCTCACCAGGCGGGAAACCCGCCTTGCCCCCGGCGCCGGTGGACCGGGTGTGATGATCGGCGTGAACATCTTCTCGGCGGTCGAGCGAACCGACCCGTCCCCGGCCGAACACGGGGACAGCCACTTTCAGTTCATCGACCGTCTGGCAGGCCCATTCTGGGGCCAGGTTCGGGACCTGATCGAGGACTGGTTCGCTCGGCTCTGCTCGGACGCCCATGCGGACGTCAGGGGACGGCTGCACTCCAGGGACAACCGGCAGTCCAGGGAGCCTTCTTCGAGTTGTACCTGCATGAGTGCCTTCTCCGGATGGGCTACACCGTGACTCGCCATCCGGAAGTCGACGGGACCAATCACCGCCCGGACTTCCGCGCAGAGAAGGACGGCGGCGCGGTCTACGTCGAAGCTCGATCAGCGTCGTCCAGCAACGTCGCAGTGGGCGCGGACGCGAAGGTCAACACCCTTTACGAGTCGCTCGACAAGCTCGACAGCCCGAACTTCTTCCTGTGGATCAACGTGGAGAGGCAAGGGGGCGGCCCGCTCCGGGCTCGCCCGCTGCGCTCCACTCCGGCTTGGTGGATCGACGACTGGGCGGGCGAGGTTCTCTTCCACGCCAACCATCGCGTTACGCCTTTGCCACGTACGACCACTTGCAGCAGGGTCACGGGGAACTCGACCTCGCCTCGATCCTCGCAGCTGCCGAGCTTTCAGGTCGATCGGGGATGTGGCAAATGAGGCGGAACGGCCACTAAAGTGACCACCTTGGATCGTGCCTAGCGTTGTTTCTGCCGCCGAAATGCGAGACTCCGTGACTCAACTCCCTGAGATCAACTGGCATCAGATCCGCGGCAAGGCGCCGTCGGGGTCGCGTCGTGACGGGTTCGAGGAGCTCGGTAACCAGCTAATGATTTACGGCGGTCTGGTCACGTGGCCGTCCAGCACGACGTTTACCACGTTTGGCAACCCCGACGGGGGACGGGAAGGACGAGGCGAACTGCCTGGCGGCGCGGTCTGGGGATGGCAGGCGAAGTACCTGTTCACGCTTGACGACGACGCTCTCGCGCAGATCGACAAGTCGATTCGCCGCGTCCTGACGACCGAGCCCACTCTTGAGCGATACTACGTGCTCATGCCGTACAACCGGCCCGGCGGTGATACCGCCAAGACGAAGAGCGCGTGGACGAAATGGAACGAGCACGTCAGGACATGGGAAACCGCCGCCGTATCGGCAGGTAGGGCGGTGACGTTCGAATACATCGGCGAGACCCAACTCAACGAGTGCTTGCTCCAGCCGTCGCAAGCGGGGCGACTGCGCTACTGGTTCGATCTGGACGTCTTCTCGGAAGATCGATTCCGCCAGATTGCGGCTCGGGCCGAAGCCGACGCAGGCGGCCGATACAGCCCCGCACTGAACGTGGAACTACCCATCCGCGCCGTCTTCGACGGCCTGGCCCATACTCCTGCGTTCGAACACGACATTCGGAACGCACTGGCTACCCTCCGCAAGGCCCGAGGCATCTATGGCCTGTCGGTGCCCAGAGAACGCCCAGACTTGTTCGAGCCCGCAATCGCGATGCTAAACGAGCGCCTCGATGGCCTCGAAGAGCTAGTAACCGAAGCCGCAAGGCAGGCCCGGCAACCACATGGGGTGCTGCCCGACTTCACCCCAGCGATCGAGGCCATAGAGGCTCCCTCAGCGAGCGTCTCGGACCTGCTCCGGCAGCACTGCCTCAAGGATCGCTATTACACCGACAACGCGGGCAGCCTCTACGGCCAGGTCGCGGCGATTCGATCAGCGGTTGCCGAGCTGAACGAGCTGCGCGCCGGTCGTGCATGGCGTGGCTTCGAGGCTGCAGCCATCCTCGTCACCGGCACGGGCGGCGCGGGAAAGACTCACCTACTGTGCGACCTCGCCAAAATGCGTGCCGCGAACGCCTTACCAACGATCATTGCGCTCGGTGAGCAGTTCGAACACGGTCCCATCGAAGCCGACCTGGGTAGGATCATCGGATTTCAAAACCCGGCAAGCCAGCTACTGACCACCTTTGACGCTGCCTGCCAGGCCATCGGCGAAATCGGCCTAATCGTCATCGACGGGTTGAATGAATCGGCCGACCGACAGCTGTGGAACAAATACTTGTCCAGCTTCCTCAACGACGTCGCCAAGTACCGTCACATCAGACTTGTCCTCTCCTGTCGCACCGAATTTCTCGCCGACACGTTGTCGGATATATTGCAGGCTCGGCTCCCTGTGTTTCAACACACTGGATTCGAGGAGGTTCCTCGCGACGCAATTCGGCAGTTCCTCGACTGGTACGGCATCGAGCGGCCCTCATTCCCGATGATGGACCCCGAATTCACCAATCCGCTGTTCCTCAAACTCCTCTGCACGGCACTGATGACCAGCGGAAAGCGCCGCTTCCCTCGCACAGGCATCGGAACATCGTGGATCTACGACAGCTTTCTCGACGCGATGGACATTCGACTCTCAGCCGAGGAACGCTGCGACTATGACCGCACCAGCGAACTCGTCCGCCGCGCCGTCGAGCAAATCGCCGCTGCCATGCACGCCCAAGGTCGCAGGCTGCTCAGGGCGGACGTCGACCGCATCACGTCAGCGCTACTTCCGGACCGTAAATGGAGCCAGAGTCTGCTCAACGGCCTGCTGAAGGAGGCCGTCCTAGCAAACCTCTCGATCGACGGGACCGAGTACATCAGATTCGGATACGAGCGGCTCGGTGACATCGCTCTGGCGAAGCTGATCGCGGCGGACGGCCTTGATGGGGCGAAGGCTGAAGTGAGCCGGCTGGCCGAGCGATGGTTCACCAATGCGGGGGTGTTGCAGGCCCTAGCCGCGGTTCTTCCCGAGGTGTTCGGCGTCGAATTGATCGACATACTGCAGATCTCGACCGCTGAGTATCATCCGGATGCTCATGCTGACTTTCTGCTCAGCCTCGGTTGGCGGAAGCTCGAAGCGGTCAGTGATCGCACTGCGGAGATCGTCATGAAGCTCCAACGCAACCCGGACTTCACCGATGACGCCAACACCGCCGTGCTGCAGGTTGCCACCGTACCGGGCCATCCGCTCAACGCCGAGTGGCTGCACCGTCAACTCGCCGAGCTTACCCTGCCTGAACGGGACGTAACCTGGTCATACTTTTGTGACCGACAGGACGAGCTCGCCGGTCATCTCCCCGGTTTGATTGATTGGGCGTGGTCGGAGGCCAGCTCCGATGCCAACGACGAGACCCGCTATCTCGCGGCACTCGCTCTCTGCTGGACATTGTCATCCTCTCATCGCCCTACGCGAGACGACGCCACAAAAGCAATCATCGCACTGCTGGAGCCGGCGCCGCATCTCTACGACTCGATTCTGCAAGGCTTTGTCAACGGCGGCGACGACTACATCGAGGAGCGATTGCTGGCGGCCGGCTGCGGTATCGCCCAACGCACCTTGAGCCCGAATACCGCTACCGGCATCGCCAAAGCGGTACTTAACTTCACCCTTGGCCGACGATACTGGCCACAGAATTACCTCAGCCGAGACTATGCACGTCGCGCGATGGACGCTGCATTGGAACTCGGCTGGCAGCCCAGTATTGAGGGCCTCGCCACGCGCGTCCACCCGCCGTATGCCTCGGACTGGATCGCGCCGCAACGGTCACCGGCCGAGGTCGAAGAGCTAGCCGGGCCACCGAACTATAGGTATAGCGCTATCCACCATCCCGTGATGTCCGACTTCGACGATTTCCGCAAATACGTTGTCGGTTCCCTGGTCCGCAGCTTCAAGCTCGATGAAGAGATCGATGCCGATTACCTCGGCACAATCCTATTCGAGCAGGCTCTTAAACTCGGATGGACACCGGAGCGCTTCGGCATCATCGACCGGAACTTTCCGCGAGCCTCCTCGCCGGATGGCAAGAAGCACGATGGATACGCACAGAAGTACCTCTGGATAGCCTTCAACCAACTCGTCGGTCGAATGACCGACCGTTATGGACTCAACCCGAGCCGCCGCGACGACCGGCGAACGCGCTACGAGACGCCCCTTGACATCCATGGCCACGACATCGATCCGACGATGCTGCAACGCCGAGCCGAGAATCGGGTCTACGCGGACACTCCCGCCACCTGGTACGCACCCGTCGCCGCAACCTTCCCAGAGCACCTCGATCCCGAGTGGGTGACCAACGACGAGCACAGCCCGCCGGTCGACCGTCTCCTCATCTGCACGAACGCGGCAGGCATAACCTGGCTGGTGCTGGAGGGCCATTATCAGTGGTCGCAGCCACAGAACCCAGACGACGCGGCCGCGGGCATCCCTCACCACACCATTTGGGCCCAAATCCGCTCATACCTCATCGACACGGCGGACGCCGACGTATGGGCGCAATGGGCCGAAGGTAAAGACTTCTATGGCCGATGGATGCCCGAGTCAGGGAGCCCGTCCGGTCTGCTGCTCGCCGATCACCCGTACAAGTCCGACTGGCCTGACCTGGAAGATCGAAACGGCACCCGCTACGGGGAAATGTCCTTGCCGGGGGGCCTCATTGTCGCGACGACCCGATACGGCGGCGTCAACGACTGGGACCAATCGGCAAGCAAACACCTCTACACATTTCTGCCGTCGACGGCGTTCTGCTCAGCGTTGGGCCTAGAGCGTATCGGCGACTTCCAGTGGGGAAGAGCGGGCACGTTGGCGGTGGAGAGCTTCGCGGCCCGCGGAGTGGGTCCCGACACCGTACATGTCACCGCTGAAGCACTTAGCGCGGCGCTCGCTGCGAGCGGGCAGTGCCTGCTGTGGACAGTTCTGGCGGAGAAGGAGACTACCATGTCCGAATATCAACGGCCCCCCGATGGGGAGCCGTTCTCTCGCAGCTACTCGGCGTCATATCTTTTTGACGGAACCAACATTCGACTGCTTGACGCCAACGTGCGCACCCTGCACGTGGCTGGAGGCAGCTCAAACGAGACTTCTTGGAACTTGCCTAGAGACATACCGCTTGAGCCAGCGTAGGTGAAGCAAACACTCACAGTCGGGGGCTCACGCCACTTAGTCTGATGTGGAACTGCAGTTGAGAGGCTCCACTCATGTGCCGTTGAGAACGTTCCTCGACATCCTGCGCCGGGTCGCCCGGCTGCTCCATGGCTGCTCGCACATCTTGATCGTCACCGGACAGCCACCCTTTTTGCGACCACACCCAAAGGGATGAATTGGACATAATATCGACGGTCAAGAACGCATGGTTGCTCGGTGGTTGCTCGCGTGTAAGCGATACAGCGCGATACACATAGGCACAGGCCGACACTCCGGCCGGGAGGATCCCGCTCACAGCGATACAAAACAACACTCCGCGGCACTGGGCGACATCAAAAAACCGACTCATAATCCGTGGGTCCTGGGTTCAAGTCCCACCCGCCCTACTCCTCTTCACCACCGCGTCTCTGGCTTGAGCAAAGGTCTCCACCCATGCCCGGCGCGCTCGGCGGCTTCCGGGGCATGAACCCACGTTGAGCCAGAGCGGCACGGCCGCGTTCCGCAGGTCGTACGGCCGGGCAGCGAGCGGGGAGGTGACCCGGTCGGGGGTGAGGGCGAAGGCCCGCGCTTCCTTCCAGACCTTGGAGATGGTCGAGCCCGAGAAGACGGCGCCGGTTCGCGTGCAGAACAGCCGGCCGACCTCGGCCACGCCGTGCCGTTCGATGTGCTCGCGAAGGATGGCCACCAGCTCCGGAGGGATGGGCACGACGCGGGTCGTCTTCGTACATGGTCCCCTGCACCCGCCGCCCAATCGTCCGGGGCAGGCGGAACCTGTCAAGGATGGCTGTGCATGTAGGACAACCGCGAACGATGGAAGGTCACCGGATGAGGGAACACGCAATGCCATCTCTGACAGAACCCGCCTGACAGTCGCGGAGGTGGGCAGCCAGCGGGGGCAGGGGGGAGGATGGCGTCATATCACAGCGGCAATTACCGCTGCCGCCTCCTCGTTGCTCCGCTTCGTGTGCGCGTGGGCGGCTCCGGCCGCCGCATCGGCCAGGGTTCGCCATCGCGCTTCGCTCAGCTTGCGGTCGGGCCGAAATCCCACGGCCGTGAACCGATAGCACTCCAGCTCAGCGACGTATCCGGCGGTCGCGACCAGCTTCTTGCCGTTGACATGCACCTGGGCGCCACGCTGGTCGTACTGGATGGAGTAGGTGTAGCTGAATCCGAGCGTACTTGTGACCCTGATGCCCCGCGCTACGCCTTGCGCATCCCACGAGATATGGACCGTCTCCGCCATCCGACCCCCTTCTGATCTTCACCTCATCATGCTGGGTAACGGGACAGCTCGGATTGAAGTTCCGAAAGTCACCGGCTGGAGGCATGATCCCGTGTGTGAGTTGAAGATCCGGGGCAGCTTCGGTGCCAGATGATCGGGGTCCTCGATGCTCGTCGAGATCGCTGGAAACTCGACCACCTTACGGGCGTCATCGGGGGTGGCGCATCCGGCTCTGCGACCCCCATGCGGGTCCGTAGGCAGGGCCGTGCTGCGCCGGCCACCTCAAGGACTGACGGCTGTCGTGGCTGCTCTAGTTGTACTTGGCCAAGATCTTGGTGACACGTGGCCTGAGATAATTGATCATGAAGAAGACCTCCGGGCGTAGTGGAGTTGCCGACTTCACCACCGCACGGAGGTCTTGATGGGTCACGCTAACGCTCGACTGACGTTTCATGGCAGATGCCTGCTGGTTCGTCGTGTCGTGTTCGACGGACGCCCGGTCGCGCACGTCGCCGCCGAACTGGGCATCTCCCGTCAGTGCGGGCACCGCTGGGTACGCCGGTTCCGGGCCGAGGGCTGGGACGGCCTGCACGAACGGCGCAGCGGCCCC
>NZ_FOBF01000013.1 GCF_900109355.1 Nonomuraea pusilla | reverse complement strand
CCGGCCCGGACCCCCTGAAGAAAGGCGTCAGCGTGACCACCATGCCCGCAGTCGCTTCCCCCGTGCCGGAGACCGCCTCCCGCCGCAGCCGGCGCCTGCGCCTGTCGCCGCTGGAGCGGTCACGCCGGCGGCTGTTCGTCCCGTTCGTGTACCCGGCGCTGGTCGTCTACGCCGCCGTCATGGTGGCGCCGACGGTGTTCACGCTGTGGATCAGCCTCAACCACTGGGCCGGCGCGGGCCCCATGCAGTGGGCGGGGCTGTCCAACTACACCCGGATGTTCAAGGACCCCGTCTTCCGCACCTCGTTCGTCAACACCTTCTGGATCGTGTTCGGCGTCGGCATCGGCGTGTTCGCGATCGCGTTCCTGCTGACCATGCTCATGCACGACATGGTGGGCAGGCGGCTGGCCAGGGCGGTCGTGTTCTTCCCCTCGCTGGTGCCGGGCATCGCCATCTCGATCCTGTGGGGCTTCCTGTTCAACTACCCGGACGGGCTCGTCGACACCGTGCTGGTGAAGCTGGGCGTCGAGCATCCACCCGCCTGGCTGGCGCAGGACAACGCCTTCAAGACCATCCTCGTCGGCATGATGTGGCTGACCACCGGCACGTACACCGTCATCTTCATGGCGGCCGTGGACCGGATCCCGCGCGAGCTGTACGAGGCCGCCGAGCTGGAGGGGGCGGGGCCGGTCGCCCGGTTCCGCTACGTCACCTTCCCGCTGATGCGTGACATCGTCAGCGTCTGCTCGGTGCTGTGGTGCGTCG
Source organism: Nonomuraea pusilla (assembly GCF_900109355.1). GTDB lineage: Bacteria > Actinomycetota > Actinomycetes > Streptosporangiales > Streptosporangiaceae > Nonomuraea > Nonomuraea pusilla. The sequence continues at coordinate 247,232 of NZ_FOBF01000013.1, read as the reverse complement.
GCGCGCTGAAGACCTTCGAGTTCCTGCTCACCTTCTCCGCGCAGGACGGCGCGCTGCCGTCGCCCAAGCTGTGGAACTTCGCCATGTACTCCTACGGCGAGGCGTTCAACCCCGACGGCGTCCCCGACTACGGCATCAGCTCCGCGTGCGGCGTCATCGTCCTCGTCCTCACCGGCGGGCTCGCCGTGCTGTCGCGGCGCATCCTGCGCAAGGACTCCATCACCTACTAGCCGGCGAGGTGTCCGTGACCCCAACCGTGATCTCCCCCTCCGCGCGCCGGCGCCCCTCGGGCAGGGGCTGGCTGCACTGGTCGCTGGTGCCGTTCGCCTGGTTCCTGGTGGCGGCCGACATCCTGGTCATCCTCTGGATGATGCTCTCGTCGCTGAAGTCCACCAGGGAGATGGTCCTCGCCCCGTGGTCCTGGCCCAGCGAGTTCCTCTGGAGCAACTACCTGGAGGCCTGGGTGGCCGGCGAGTTCGGCGCCGGCGTGCTCAACTCGCTCGTCCTCATCTTCGCCTCGGGCGTGGGCTGCATCCTGCTGACCGCCCCGGCCGCGTACGCGCTGTCGCGGTTCCGGTCCCGGCTGGCCGGGGCGCACACCGTCTTCTTCGTCATCGGCCTCGGCATCCCCGCGCAGACCATCTTCATCCCGCTGTACGTGGCCTTCGACCGGGCCGGGCTGGTCGACTCGATCGGCGGGCTCACGCTCATCTACATCGGCACCGGGGTGCCGTACGCGCTGTTCCTGCTCACCGCGTTCTTCCGGTCGCTGCCGAACGAGCTGGAGGAGGCGGCCGCGATCGACGGGGCCGGGCCCGGGTACACGTTCTGGCGCATCATGTTCCCGCTGGCCAGGTCGGGCCTGATCACCATCTTCATCCTGCAGGCCATCGGGCACTGGGGCGAGACGTTCTTCGCCCTGGTCCTGCTGCGCCGCCAGACCACGCTGTCGCTGTCGCTCTACAACTTCGCGATCAACATGCAGTACAACGGCAACCAGTACAACGTGCTGTTCGCCGGCCTGATCATCCTCATCCTGCCGCTGCTGATCCTGTACGTCGTCCTCGGCAGGCGCATCATCGAGGGCATCGCCGCGGGGTACAGCAAATGACCGGCCCGCTGCGGTTCGGCGTGATCGGCTGCGGCTCGTACGGAGGCGTGCACGCCGAGACGATCGCCTCGCTCGGCCCGGCGGCGCGGCTGGTGGCCGTGGCCGACGCGGCGCCGGGACGGGCCGCCGCCGTGGCCGCCCGGCTGGGCTGCGCGGCCGAGCCCGACCTGAAGGCGCTGTGCGCGCGGCCCGACGTCGACGCCGTCACCGTGTGCGTCCCGCACGGCAGGCACGCGGAGACCGCGGTCGCCGCGCTGGAGGCCGGCAAGCACGTCCTCGTGGACAAGCCGCTGGAGATCGGCCTGGAGGCCGCCGACCGGATCGTCGCGGCCGAGCGGCGGACCGGCCGGGTGGTCGGCGTGATGAGCCAGCGCCGCTTCGAACCGGCCGCCCGGGCCGCCCACGCCCGGGTGGCGGGCGGCGGGCTCGGCCGGCTGACCGGCGGCGCCGCGCACACCGTGACCTGGCGGGACCAGGACTACTACGACGCCACCCCGTGGCGGGGCAGCGCCGCGGTGGAGGGCGGCGGCGCGCTGATCACGCTCGGCGTGCACACGCTGGACCTGCTGCTGTGGCTGCTCGGCCGGCCGGTAGAGGTGCAGGCGCAGGCGGGCTGCCTGGCGCACGAGCGGATCGAGGTGGAGGACACCCTGGTCGGCGGCATCCGCTTCGCGTCGGGCGCGATCGCCGGGGTCAGCGCGACCACCGCCGCCTTCCCCGGTCTGCCGCCCCGCGTCGCCGTCCACGGCGACCGCGGCACCGTCGAGATCCCCGCCGACCCGGACGAGCGGGCCGCGGTCAGAGCGCAGTACCTCGACTTCGCCGCCGCCGTGCGGGACGGCCGCCCGCCGCTCGTCGGCACGGCGGCGGGCCGCCTGGTGCTGGCCACCATCCTCGCCCTGTACGAGTCCGCCCGCACCGGGCGCGCGGTGCCGGTGCCCGGCACGCCGGGGGAGGACGCGTGGACCTGAGCGCGTACCGGGGCCGTGGCTTCCCCGGCGACATCGACCACGCCATCGCCACCACCCCCGTGGCCGGGCTCGACCTGGTCCAGGCCCGCGGCCAGCTGCGGCTGGCCCGCGAGACCGAGCCGCTGCTGTACGCCTTCCCGCCGCCGCCCCTGCGGTACGAGCCCGGCGCCAGGCCGGCGCTGGAACGCGTCGTGGCGGGACTCCCGGCGGGGGGCGGGCGCGCGTTCGCGCGGGCCGCCAACCGCTGGGTGCACGAGCACGTCACCCACCCCCACCACCTGCCCGAACGCACCCCGCCTGACCGCGCCCTCATCGAGGAGGAGATCATCGGCTCGGGCGCCGGCTGGTGCAACGAGCAGGCCCGCGTGCTGGTCGCGCTGGCCGCCGTGCGGGGCGTCACCGGGCGGCTCTGCTTCGCGGTGCACGCGAACCTGCGCTGCGGGCACACCGCCGCCGAACTGTTCGTCGACGGCGGGTGGGCGTTCTTCGACCCCACCTTCGCCGTGTCCGTCGAGCTCGCCGACGGCCGTCTCGCCGAGGCGCGCGAGCTGGCCGGGGCCGCCCGCGCGGCGGCCGACCGCGCCTACCGGGAGCCGCTCGCCGCCTACTACGGCCGGTGCCGGCCGCACGTCGAGGAGTTCCCCGGCTGGCGCGCCGCCGACCGCCCGGCCGTGGACGAAGGCGGCCTGCTCTACACCCATCTCGGGTTCACCGACTACCTGGTCACCGGCGCGCGCGCCTCCTGACCGGGCACCCCCCATCCACCTCTTGGCGACTGGAGTCACCATGGCAGGAGACGGCAGCATGCACCGCCGGAGCTTCCTGAGCTTGTCCGCGGCCACCGCGGGCGCCACCGCGCTCGGCGCGGCCGTTCCGCAGCCCGCCGCGGCGGCCGCGATCGGCGACCGAAGGCCGTACCGGCGGCCGAAGGACGCGATCGTCGCGTCCCGCTGCGGCGGCTGGAACCCGACCGACACCACGACCACCCTGCAGACGGCGATCAACAAGGCGCTGGACCAGACGCACCAGAGCCCCACCACGCTGTTCGTCGACCGGCAGGACGGCGACTGGGTGACCGGGCCGCTCGTGATCGGCTTCGACCCCGACCACCTCAAGGGCCCGCACCCGCTGACCATCGTGTTCGAGCCGGGAACCGTCGTACGGGCCAAGGCCGGCGTGTTCGACGGGAACCCGCTCATCTTCGACACCATAGACGTCTGCCTCATCACCATCGCCGGCCCGGCGACCGGCGAGCTGGTCTCCGGCATCACCATCATCGGGTACGGCGCGACGCTGGCCATGAACAAGACCGAGTACAACGCGGGGGAGTGGCGGCACACGCTGAGCGTCCTCAGCGGCGACAAGATCACGGTGGAGGGCCTGACCCTGCGGGACTCCGGCGGCGACGGCATCTACCTGGGCGTGCGCTACGACCGGCCGCGACGCGAGTCGATCGGCCAGACCTACTGCAGCGACATCACGCTGCGCAACGTGCGCTGCGACAACCACCGCCGCAACGGCATGACCGTCATCTCGGTGGACGGGCTGCGGGTCGAGTCGTGCGAGTTCACCGGCACGTTCGGCACGCCGCCGATGGCGGGCATCTGCTTCGAGCCCGACCCGGCGCGGACCACCTCCAGGCCGTTCAAGCTGCTGCCGCACAGCAGGCTGAAGAACATCGTCGTCAAGGACACCGCGATCCGCGACAACGTGGGCTACGCGGTGACCATCAACGCGCTGTGCCTCGGCGGCGCGCCGCCCGAGTGCGCGCCCCTGACCATCAGCTTCGACAACGTGCTGTTCGGCGCGACCACCGCCGCCGACCTCGGCACCTTCATCTGCTCGGTGTGGGGCGACAACGGCGACCCGACCCCGCGGGAGGAGGGCGGCATCGGCACCGGGCCGATGATGCCGGGCGAGGTGTCGGTGACGGACTCGCTGATCGACTCCCGGCTGTTCGCGGCGGCGATCCGCACCCAGGCGATGCCCGCGGGGACCGACTTCCACCTGACCTTCACCCGCACCGCGATCTGGAACGACGCCTACTCCCGCGCCGGCAAGTACCAGCCGATCGCGCTGGTGGCGGTCGCCGGGCCGGACGTGGCCAAGAAGTTCGGCGGCGTGACCTGGACCGACTGCGTGATCAACACCAACCAGCGCAACCCGCTCATCGCGGGCTACCCGTACGTGAACGACAGCCAGTCGGCGTGCACCGGGCTGGCCGGGAACCTCACCGCCTACCTGCCCGCCCCGACCGGGTCGCCGACGCTGAACGTCCCGGCCGCGGGGAACACCCTGACGATCGAGCAGTTCCAGGCGCCGAACGTGAAGGACTCCGTCACCCCCATGCCGCAGGTGTCGGTGAGCGCGTCGGCCGACGCCGTACGGCGCGGCGACACGGTGACGTTCACCTTCACCCGCGGCGGCGGCGACACGAGCAGGACCATGGCGGTCGCCTACTCGACCACCGGCACCGCCGAGGAACGCTACGACTACGACGGCCTGTCCGGCATGGCGATCTTCAAGCCGGGCGAGGCCACGACCACCGTCACGCTGCGGACGCGCCGGCCCGACCTCGGCAACGACACCCGTACGGTGATCCTGGAGATCCTGCACAGCGACGCCTACAAGTTCGACGCCCAGACCCGCACCGCGACGGTCGCGGTGCGGTGACCGGGCGCCTGGCCACTACGCCGCGCGCGGCGCAGTGGCCAGGACGCGGCGCATCGTGCCGCCGAGGACGGCGCGCCGGTCCGCCTCGGAGAGCCGGGCGAAGATCACCCGGCCGAGCGACATGCGCAGGTCGATGAACGGCACGTCCGAGCCGAACACCACCTGCCCGGAGCCGACCTCGCCGACCATCCGGCTGATCTCGTCGCCGTGCATGAACGAGCCGCACAGCTCCAGCACCACGTTCGGGTGCCGCCGGGCCACCTCGATCGCGTCGTCGAACCCGGCGCGGAACAGGCCGGAGTGCCCGGCGAGGATCGTCACCTCCGGGTACCGGCCGGCCACCTCGCCCACCATCGCAGGATCGTCGTACGGCAGGCCGGAGGTGGTGTGCGTGAGCACCGGGCAGCGCCGCTCCGCGGCGTACTCCCACACCGGGCGGTAGCGGGGGCCGGTCAGGCGGTACTCGTGCAGGCTCGGGTGCAGCTTGATCCCGGCGAAGCGCGGGTCGCCCGCCCACCGCGACAGCTCGGCCACCGGGTCCTGCCACGGGTTGACCACCAGGTAGCCGGCCAACCGGTCGGGGAAGGCGGCCACGGCCGCCGCCGTGGCGTCGTTGCCGGCCGCCGCGTCGCACTGGATGGCCAGGTGGCTGGACAGCAGCGTACGGGCCACGCCGCAGCGGTCCATCACCCGGACCAGGTCGGCCGCGCCGTGGTCAGGGATGAAGAACAGGCTGTAGGGGCCGAGGTGCGCGTGCGCGTCCACGAACTCGGGCGGCGGGGTCCGCCTGTCCAGTACGTCAAGGGCGGGCGAGCCGGGGGAGGGCCACGCGGGGGTCTGTGCGCTCATGTCAGTCCGTCCAGGTCGGTCAGGGTGGCCAGGGTGCCGGTGCCGATCGCGGCGACCGCCTCGTCGGGGAGCTCCGACCACAGCAGCCGGGTCACCGACTCGGCCGGGTCGCGCTCCGGCATGCCGGTGCCGAACACCAGCCGGCCCGGCCCGAACCGCTCCGCCAGCCACTCCAGCCCCCGGTGGGAGGACAGGTCGGCGGTGCCGACGTAGACGTTGCCGGTCCTCTCCAGCACCCCTGCGACGCGGCGCAGCACCCGGTAGCCCGCGCGGCCCACCACCACCGGCAGCGACGGGTGCCGCCGCGCCAGCGCCTCCACCTCCGGCCAGCCGGCCTGCGGGGCGTCGAGCAGCAGGGGCAGCCCGGCCTCGGCCAGCGCGGCGAACATCGGCGCGGCGTCCGGCCCGGCCAGCTCGTACCCGTGGTCGGCCGGGTACGCCCGCACGGCCCGCACGCGGTGCTCGCGCGCGGACCGGGCGAACTCCTCGGGGCCGCCGGTCTCGCCCGTGCCCGGAGGCAGCAGCGTCCAGCACGCCGCCAGGCGCGGCCGGCCGGCCACCAGGCGGCTGACCAGCGCGTTGCCGGTCGCCGGATCGTGCAGCCTGGACCAGGAGTGCCCGACGAGCGCGGCGGCGACGCCGACCCGGTCCATCCGTTCCAGCAGGGCGGTCACGCCGCCGTCGCCGACGTCGGCGCGCGGGTTGCGCCCGAGCGTCGCGTCGGCGTCGACGAGCAGGGGTGGCGGCACAGGCACTCCTTCTTCCCTAGGTGATGGAGACCGACGCGGACCTGGCGTTCGCGTCGACGACGTACGCGTCGCTCCTGCCGATCAGCAGGGTGGCCACCCTCGCGCCGGTGCCGGCGTCGGGCCTGCGGGTCCGCAGGGTGACCTTGGCGGTGGCCGCCCCCGGCGCGAAGACGACGACGCCCGGCAGGCCGTCGTAGTCGTAACGCTGGGTGGCGGTGCCGGACATCGAGTAGACCACCGCCATGGTCCTGCTGACGTCCGTGCTGGAACGGGTGAAGGTCAGCTCGGCCGTGCCGCCGTGCGCCACCGTGGCGGTCGCGGGCGACACCGACACGGTGGTCGCGGGCGTCGGGCTGTCCTTCGCGCCGGGGTCGGTCAGCTCGTGGACGGTCAGCGTGACGTCCGGGTTCGCGCCCAGTGACATGGCGGCGGCGTCGTTGGGCGACGTCACGTACGCGGTGATGCCGCCGGTGAGGTTGGCGCAGGTGGTGCCGGACACCGGCGGCGCCACGAGGAGCGGGTTGGCCTGGTTGCTGTGGATCACGCAGTCGGTCCAGCCGATGTTGCCGAAACGGGTGGCGGTGCCGGCCGACGGGTTGTTGGCCAGCAGGGTGATCGGGGCCCACCTGCTGACCGCGTTCCCCAGCACCACCTGGTTGGCCCGCGCCCCCTTCAGGTTCCACAGCGCGGTGCGGGTGAAGGCGAGGTGGATGCCGCCGGTGGCGGTCATGCCCTCGGTGAGCAGCCCGGTGCAGAACAGCCGGGCGTCCAGCAGGCAGTCCTCCACGGTGACGGTGCCGGGGATGGGGGCGCCGCTCGCGTTGCTGCCGCCGTTGTCGCCCGAGCCCGCCACGACGAGCGTGGCGATCTGCGAGGTCGTCGGCCCGAGGCGGCAGTTCTTGAGCCGGATGTCCAGCGGGGCGCACTCGGGCGGGGCGCCGGCCAGGCAGGTGGCGTTGACGTTGACGCCGTACCCGGCGTTGTCGAGGAAGCTGCAGTCGGTGATCGTGATGCCCTTCAGCCGTCCGTACGGCCGCCACGACTTGGGCGGGTCGGGCTCGAAGTCGATCCCGGCCATGAACGGCGTGCCGATCGCGCCGGAGAACGAGCAGCCGGTCACGGTCAGCCCCTCCACGGCCGCCACGCTCATGCCGTTGCGCCGGTTGTCGTCGCAGCGCACGTTGACGACCCAGATGTCGGAGCAGTACGGCTTGGCGTAATCGACGGCGTTGAGCTGCTGGCCCAGGTAGATGCCGTCGCCGCCGGCGCCGCGCAGGGTCAGGCCCTCGATCCTGATCCTGGCGCAGCTGAGGATGTTGACGAGGTGCCGCCACTCGCCGGCGTTGAACTCGTCGCGGTCCATCGTCAGGGTGGCGCCGTAGCCGTACAGGGTGACGTCGGAGACGCCCTTGCCGTTGTCGGGGCCGCTGTTGGGGCCCATCAGGCTGAGCAGGCTGGCGTCGTTGTCGGCGCCGTCGAAGGCGCCGGCCTTGCCGCGTACCGTCACGCCGGGGGCGAAGACGATGGTCAGCGGGGCGGCGCCCTTCAGGTAGGGGGCGGCGGTGCCGATGCTGAGCGGCCCGGTGACCCAGTCGGACGCCTGCCGGTCGATCACGAGGGTGACGCGGGTGGTCTGGGTGGTGGTGGCGGCCAGCGCCGCCTGTAAGGCGGCCTTGAGGCAGGAGGTCGCGTCGTCCGGGTCGAACCCGAAGCTGGAGGCGATGATCGCTCCGGCGGGCGGCGTGTAGGGCGGGAAGCCGCCGGGTCCGGGCGGCGGCGGCTCGGCGGCGGCCGGGCGCGGGCCCAGGGCGGCGGTGGCCACGCTGCCGGCCACGGTGGCGGCCACGGTGGCGGTGGACAGCTGCAGGAATCCGCGGCGCCGGAGGCGCGGCGGCGGGTCGGCGGGCATCGAGCTGGACATCCTGAGGACTCCCTTCCTCGTCGGACAGCGGTGACGTACCTCCGTCGGCCGGACACGGGCCGGCCCGAATACCCCCGAGCGTGCGGATCGCGGTATTGCAACGATTTAAGAGTTCCGCTGATCACGATAACGGCCCGGACCTAAATTGGGAAGGGCCGATGACTGACGAGAGGGATGACGCGATGCCCGATCTGCTCCCGTTACTCGACCGGATGACCCTGACCGGCCCCACCGCCCCGGCGGCCGGCCTGCTGACCACCTCGCTGCCGTGGCCGCGCGCCGGGGTGACGCCGCTCGCCCTGGGCGGCCGGCCGACCGGGGCCGAGCCGATCGGCCGCTGGCCCGGCACCGGCTTCCCGCGCCGGCTGCTCCTCGCCGCCGACGCCGGCCCCGGCGGCGCCCCCGCCCGGCTCGGCCTGACCAGGTCCGCCGTCGCGTACGGGAACCTGCCGAGGCCGCGGGCCGCCATGGAGGTCTTCGAACGCGGCGACGAGCCCGGATACCTGTGGGAGCGCGGCCTGCTGCGGCTGCGGCACGGCCACCGGACGGTGGCGCTGGCGATGGGCCTGCGCACCGGCGGTGCCGTGCACTGGTGGGAGGGCTGCCGCCTGGTGGTGCACGCCGACTCGGCGGAGGGGTTGGTCGTCGAGATGGGCGGGGCGGTGCCGTACCACGTGGTGTCCGCGGCGGCCCACGCCCGGCTCGGCACGTACGCCAACCCCTACCTGCACCGGCACAACTGGCTGACGGCGAGCCTGTTCGTCCGCGCCCACCGCAACGGCGTCTGCGAGGTGGTGGCGCGGCACGTCAACGGCCGGTTCGTGGACGACGGGCGGGAGCTGGCCGACGTGGTGCCCGTGCTGGGCGTCCTCGCCGAGGACGGGACGGCGGCGCCGCCGCCCGGCCCGTGGGACGGCGGCGCGGGCCTGGTGCGGCTCGGCGGCGTGGAGTTCGACCTGACGGAGGTGTCCAGGCTGTCCACCCCGGAGCGTCCGGGCGACCTGTCGGAGGTGTCCCTGCCGTCCAGCAGCGAGCGGCCCGGCGGCCCGACGGAGGCGGCGCTGTCGTCCGGTCCCGAGCCGCCCGGCGGCCTGACGCAGGCGGGCCGGTGGCTCGTGCTCGCCCCCTACGCCGGGGTGGAGATCCTGGGCGGGCTGCACCCGCAGGAGGTCACCGGGCAGCCCTACCTGTTCCGGGCCGAGGACCGGGTCTTCCCGCGCGGCATGGCCCGCAGCCTGCGCTTCTCGCTCAGCCTCTCCGACCGCCCCCCGGCCGTGGCGCGCTACCTGGCCCCCGACTGGTGGTACGGCCTGTGCGAGGAGCTGTCCGGCGGGCCCGTGCTGCCGGTCGCGCCAGGACGGGCCGCCCGCATGGCCGCCCGCTGGCTGGCGGAGCACACCGTCTCCGGCGGGTTCGAGGACGGCACGGTGCCCCGCAACGACAAGCAGGGCTTCGACGTGGGCGGCGGACGGCGCCGCCACGAGCCGGGCTGGGAAGGCGAGGTGCCGTACGCCGCGTTCCTCGCGGCCTGGCGCACCGGCGACGTCGCCGCGCACGCGCGGGCGCTGCGCACGGCGTACGCGGTCACCGACATCGCCGTGGACCACGCCGCCCACCTGATGCGCATGCACGGGCACCCGCCCGGCGCGCTGTCGCTGCCCATGACCCGGATGCTCGGCACCGTCGCGGCCTACCTGGAGACGGGCGACCCGTACCTGCTGCGCACCGCCAGGGCCGTCGTGGACACCGCGCACGCGACCCACCTGGCCTCCTGGCCCCGGCTCACGGTCGGCAGGGACGCCTGCTACCTGCGCGGCGCCGCCATGCTCCACCGCTACCTCGGCGACGACCACTACAGGGAGCTGTGCCTGGAGGGCGCGCGGACGGTCGTGGCCAGCCAGCGGCCCAACGGCAGCTTCGGCGACCAGGGCGGCGGCGTCGGGCTGCACGGCTGGAACGCCTACATCACCAAGCCCTGGATGGGGCTGCTGGCGCTCGGCGGCGTCCTCGACTACCTGGACCTGTTCCCGGGCACCGAGCCGCTGCACGCGGCGGTGCTGCGGTTCGGCGACTGGCTGCTGGCGGAGCGGCAGCGGCACGGCGACCAGGAGGGCTGGGCCTACCAGCACGACTACGCCGGCGAGCGGGAGCACAAGGACGTGGCGACCGGGCGCGTCGTGCGCCTGCCCACCGGGCTGCCGCTGTGGCACCACGACACGCTGGCGCGGCTGCTCGGCTACTGCACGATGACCACGGGCGACCCCGAGTACGTCGAGGCGTGGCTGCGCAGCCACACCGGGTTCTGGGACGCGGCGGAGGCCGGCGACTGGCCGACCTACACCACCGACCACGTGGTGGCCGCGACGCTGCAGTTCGTGCCGTGGCTGTACGACAGGCTGTGGAACGTGCGCTGGGACGGCGCCGAGGCCCGCCCCGCGCCGCACCCGGCGGGGGCGGCGACCCGGGCCGCCGCCACGGCGCCCGCCACGGCGCCCACCACGGCGTCCACGCCGCACGGCGACCTGCCGCTGACGCCCTAGGGCAGCACGCCGTCCAGGACGACCAGCTCGCCAGGGGTGACCAGGCAGACGCCGCCGCCCTGGACGGCCACCCGGTACACGCCCGGCTCCGTGCCGAGGACGCGGAGCCGGCGCGGCCCGGCCAGGTCCCACAGCTCCACCCGGTCCTCCACGCGCACCACGTACAGCCCGGGACGGCCGGTGGGCAGCAGGCCCTCCGGCGTGATCACGTCCGGGAGCGGCAGGAAGCGTCCCGGGGCGGCCAGAGCGGCCGGGTCGGCGCGGAACCACCGGTACCCGCCCGGCAGCCCCGCGATCCCGCACAGCCAGCCGGTGGCGTCCAGCCGGCCGTGCACCGTGACGTGGTCGGCGCCGTGCGGCATCGCCACCGACTCCCTGACCGCGAGGCCGGGCGCGTCCAGCAGGACCAGCCGGCAGGGGGCCGCCGACGGGTCGCGCGACGACATGTCCGCGTGCCTGGCGGTGCCCGCCAGGATCGCCGCCGTGCCCGGGACGCGGTGCATGCTCTGCACCGACTGCTCGGGCAACGGGTCGTCGACGTGCCCCGACCGGCCGGTGCGCACGTCGTGCCAGGCCAGGACGCAGCCCAGCCGGCCGTACCGGTGGGTGGCGGAGTAGACGAGCGTGGAGCCGTACCGGGTGCTCGCGACCGGGCGCATGGCGCCGGGCGGGGCCGCCACGACCCGGGGGTTGCCGGGGAAGCCGGCCGGCAGGGAGGGGTCGTACTCCGTCAGCTCGCCCCCCGCGTACGCCGCCAGGTAGACCTTCCCGCCGACGTGCCACGTCCTGGTGATCTGGCCGCCGCCGGGCGCCGCCCGCCCCATGTCCGTGCCGCGCCCGCTGACGAGGTCGGCCGTCCAGAAGCGCTGGCTGATGAACGGGGTGCCGAGCACCGTCGTGTCGTCGAGCCGCACCAGGCAGTCCACCGTGCCCACGGCGTCGGTGTCCAGGGTGGTGCGCAGCTCGTGGCGTCCGGTGGCGGCGTCGAAGCGGTGGAACTCGCCGTACCGGGTGACGGCCACGAGGCGCCGGCCGTCGGCGGTCAGGGCGAGCGTGAAGTGGTCGGCGTCGGGGACGCGGCACAGGGCGCGCGCGGCGCCCCCGCCGAGGTCCCAGCGCACCACCTCGGCGTGGTCCGCTCCCGCGCGGGCGCCGTAGACGAGGCCGCCGTGCCCGGCGAACCAGCGCACGCCGTCCGTGCCCGCCGGCGGGTCGCCCTCCAGCGCCGCCGGGCCGCGCTCGCTCAGCAGCCGCCAGCGCTCGGCGGCCCCCTCGGGGGCGGGCCCGCCCCGGTGCAGCCGCTCGCCGGCGGGGTCCCAGCGCAGCAGCTCGGTCTCCGGCGTCTCCACGGCCAGCCGCACGCCGCCGTCCTCCGGGAAGCTCGCCCTGAGGTAGTGCTGCGGGGTGACGTCGCGGTACACGCGCACGGTCCTGCGGGTACGGGTGTCGAAGCTGACCGCGTCGGTGGTGCGCCCGGTGAACGCGACCACGAGCAGCTTCCCGCTCTCCTCGTCCAGGGCCATGCCCTGGAACACCAGGCCGGGGTCGGCCCCGGTGGGGAACGCCTCCCACCGTCCGGTGGACAGGGTGAGGCGGACGACGCGCGACAGGTCGCCGCACAGCCACAGCGTGTCGGGGCCGGAGGCCGCCGCGCTGTAGAAGCCGGCGTGCGGCGGCGGGAACCGGTACGTCCGGGCGGAGCCGTCGGCCCGGACCAGCACGCCGGTGCTGCCGGAGGTGGCGTTCCACGAGGACGTCCAGAAACGGTCTGGACCGATGCGTAACAGCGGGGTGTTGACGAACGGATCCCGCGTCTTGGGCACGGGCACCCTGAGGGAGGACATGTCGTGCTCGCTCGCCTTTCTGGGCACCGGTTCCGGAGCCCGGCGCCGGTGAGTATCACCCGCCGCGGGCGGCGATGGCAAGACCTGCCGGGTCGCGGGGACGCCCTGGACGGTACAGCAGTGCCAGTTTACGGTCTTGACCGTTATCGGGCCATCACGTCCGATGCCCGGATCTCATCCGGGTATCGGGACACTTCGTTAGGAAAGTTTCCTAAAAAGTGTTGACGATCGCCGGTCAGGTGTGGGAACACGATGGAAGGCTCCACTTCCTTACTCGTGGCATCACTCCGAGCCAGGAGCGCCCGCATGAACGTGAGCAAACCCCTGTCATCCGCCCTCGCCTGCCTCCTCGTCCTCGGCGCGGTCGCCGTGCCGGCCGCCGCCGCACCCACCCGGTACGAGGCCGAGAACGCCACGATCTCCCAGGGGGTCGTGGCGTCCGACCACGCCGGCTACTCCGGCGCCGGCTTCGTCAACGGCGACAACGTCGCAGGCTCCTTCACCGAGTGGACCGTCAACGCGCCCGCCGCCGGCACGGCCACGCTGTCCTTCCGCTACGCCAACGGCGCCACCGCCGACCGGCCGAGCGACATCGCGGTCAACGGCGCGACCGTCGCCGCCGCCCGCTCCTTCCCCTCCACCGGCGCCTGGACCACCTGGACCACCGTCACGCTGACCGCGCCGCTCGTCGCGGGCGCCAACAAGGTCAGGGCCACGGCGACCGAAGCGGGCGGCAACCCGAACTGGGACTACCTCGACGCCGAGGTGCGGTCCTCCTCCTTCACCGACTACCAGGCGGAGTCGGCGACGATCTCCCAGGGCGTCGTCGCGTCCAACCACGCCGGCTTCACCGGCTCCGGCTTCGTCGACTACGACAACGTCGCGGGCTCGTCCGTCGAGTTCGCCGTCAGCGCGGCGGCCGCCGGGACGCAGAGCCTGACGTTCCGGTTCGCGAACGGCACCACCGCCGACCGGCCCATGACCATCACCGTCAACGGCTCCACCGTGGCCGCCGGCCGGTCGTTCCCCGGCACGGGCGCGTGGACCACCTGGCAGGAGATCACGGTGAACGCCCAGCTCAGAGCGGGCGGCAACACCGTCAGGGCGACGGCCGCCACCGCGAACGGCGGCCCGAACCTCGACCGGCTGCGGGTGACCGGCCCGGGCGACACCGAGAAGCCCACGCCGCCGGGGCAGCCGGCGTGCTCGGACATCGCGCACGACGCCCTGACCCTGGACTGGCCGCCGTCCACCGACGACGTCGCCGTCGCCGCCTACGACGTCTACCACCTGGGCCAGCAGATCGCGACGGCGACCGCGCCGCCGTACCGGCTGACCGGGCTCGACCCCGACTTCGCCTACCGGCTGTCCGTCTTCGCGCGGGACGCCTCGGGCAACGTGTCGCTCAGCAGCCCCGAGGTGACCTGCCGCACGCTGCCCGTGCCCGCCGACGACCCGCCGTCGCCTCCCGGCCGGCCCACGGTCAGCGGCGTGGGCGCCACCTCCGCCACGGTGACCTGGGCCGCCTCGACCGACGACGGCGGCGTGCGCGCCTACCTGGTACGCGACCACGCCAACGGCGCCGTGCTCGCCACCGTCACCGGGAGCCCGCCCGCCACGACGGCGTCCGTGCCGCTGGAGTGCGCGCGCACGTACCAGCTGCACGTGGTGGCCAGGGACACGGCCGGCCAGCTCTCGCAGCCGGGCCCGCCGTCCGCGTCGTTCACCACCGGGAACTGCGGCAGCGTGCCGCAGCCGCCCACCACGGTGGCCGGAGGCTGGGACGTGCCGTGGGACATCTCCTGGGCGCCCGACGGCTCGTACGCGCTGGTGACCGAGCGCGACACCTTCAAGGTGTTCAAGGTCACGCCGTCCGGCGCGAAGACGCAGGTCGGGACGGTGCCCGACGTGCAGACCACCGGCGGCGAGGGCGGCCTCATGGGCCTCGACTTCTCGCCCACCTGGAACGGCACGACCGACAAGGACGTGTTCTTCATGCACACCGCCTCCGAGGGCAACCGGGTCGCCAGGATGGCCTTCGACGGCGCCACGCTCAGCGGCTACGCCACCCTGCTCCAGGGCATCGACAAGAACCGCTACCACAACGGCGGGCGCATCAGGTTCGGCCCCGACGGCTACCTGTACGTCGCCACCGGCGACGCCCAGCAGTCCGGCAACGCGCCCGACCTCGACTCGCTCAACGGCAAGATCCTGCGCATCACCAGGACCGGCGCCGCCGCTCCCGGCAACCCGTTCGGCACCCGCGTCTACAGCTACGGCCACCGCAACCCGCAGGGCCTCGCCTGGGACTCGGCCGGACGGCTGTGGTCCTCCGAGCTCGGCAACTCCTCACGCGACGAGCTCAACCTCATCCAGCCGGGCAGGAACTACGGCTGGCCCACCTGCGAGGGCGCCTGCGGCGTCTCCGGCATGACCGACCCCAAGTACACGTGGGGCGTGGCGGAGGCGTCGCCGAGCGGCATCGCCATCGTCGGCAGCACCCTGTTCATGGCGGCCCTGCGCGGGAAGCGCCTCTGGCGCGTCGTGCTGAACGGCGAGAACGTCTCGACGGTCAACTCGTCCTTCAACGGCACGTACGGCAGGCTCCGCGCGGTCGAGAAGGTGCCGGGGGCGAACGCGATCTGGTTCGGCTCCACCAACTCCGACGCCAACGGCGACGGCTCCGCCGACGTCATCCGGCGCTCCGCCATCCAGTGAGCGGACGCGGCCACACGTACGGGCCTTACCCGGTCGCCGGGTAAGGCCCGCCGGAGTCCGCCTCTTCTTACGCGGGGGTCTTGCCGGCGCGGACGCTGGACAGGAAGGCCCTGGTCCGCTCGTGGCGCGGGTCGGCCAGCAGTTCGGCGGGCCGGCCGTGCTCGACCACGACGCCGTCGGCGAAGAACGCCAGCCAGTCGCCGACCTCGCCGGCGAAGCCGATCTCGTGGGTCACCACGACCATCGTCATCCCGTCGGCGGCCAGCCCCCTCATGACCTCCAGCACCTCGTCCACCAGCTCGGGGTCCAGCGCGGACGTCGGCTCGTCGAACAGCATCAGCGCGGGGTTCATGGCGAGCGCCCTGGCGATGGCGACGCGCTGCTGCTGGCCTCCGGACAGCTGGTGGGGCCGCTTGTGCGCGTGGGCGGCCAGGCCCACCCGCTCCAGCTGCTCCATCGCCTGCTCGCGCGCCTTCGCGGGCGCCAGCCCGAGCACGTGGACGGGCCCGCAGGCGACGTTGTCCAGCGCGCTCTGGTGGGCGAACAGGTTGAAGCGCTGGAACACCATGCCGATGTTCCTGCGGAACGCGGCGAAGTGCTTCGGCGTCCAGGGGTGGTACCTGCCGTCGCGCAGGGTGTGGCCCACCTCCTCGCCGAGGACGCGCAGGCTGCCGCCGAGCACCGGCTCCAGCCCGTTCAGGCACCGGAGGAAGGTGGACTTGCCCGAGCCGGACGGCCCGATGACGCAGCTCACCTCGCCGGGGGCGACGGTGAAGTCGACGCCGTTCAGCACCTGGACGCCGCCGTAGCCCATCCGCACGTCGCGGGCCAGCACGACCGGCTCGCCAGGAGCGGCGCCCGGCCCCCGGGTGTCCGGCCGCGGGTCCGTCCGCGTGCCAGGCCGCGTGTCCTGCCGCCTGTCCTGCCGCCTTTCCGGGCCGGCTTCCCGCGCGTTCACGCGGCCGCCTTCGGCAGGAGCCGGGCCGACAGGCCGCCGCTGCGCACGAGCCGTACGGCCTCGGAGCCGAACCGGCGCTCCAGCCTGCCCTGCAGGAACGTCGCCACGGCGGTCATGAGCATGTACCACAGGCTGGCCACGATGAGCAGCTCCATGATCAGGTTGTTCGTCTTGTAGATCTGGCTGGCGTTCGTCATGAGGTCGTGCCCGGCGACCACGTACACGAGCGAGGTGGTCTTGAGCATGGAGATGAACTCGTTGCCGGTCGGCGGGATGATGATGCGCAGCGCCTGCGGCAGCACGATCACCCGCATCCGCTTGGCCGGCGTCATGCCGAGCGCGTACGCCGCCTCGGTCTGGCCGCGGTCCACCGCCTGGATCCCGGCGCGCACGGTCTCGGCGAAGTACGCGGCGAGGTTCAGCCCCAGCCCGAGCATGGCGGAGGTGAAGCCGGTCATCACCTGGTTGGTGTCCCACTTCAGGCCGATCGCGGTGAACGGGATCTTCAGCACCAGTTCGGGGAAGAGGAACGCCAGGTTGTACCAGAAGATGAGCTGCACCAGCACCGGGGTGCCGCGGAAGAACCAGATGTAGAGCGTGGCCAGGCCGCTGAGCACCGGGTTCTGCGACAGCCGCAGCACCGCGATGGCCACGCCCAGCACCAGCCCGAGCGCCGTGGCCAGCACGGAGATCTCGATGGTGACCCAGACGCCGTCGAGGATGCGGGGGTCGAACAGGTAGCCGGCGACCTGGTCCCAGTGCAGGTTCGGGTTGTCGACGACCAGGTAGGCCAGCCAGCCGGCGACGAGCAGCGCGATCGCCCCGGCGAGCCACCGGCCCCAGCGGGCGGCCCGCGCCACGGGCACCGAGGTGCCCGTGGCGCCGGGGATGGGTTCGGTGCGCACCGTCACTGACCGCCGTTGACCACGGCCGACTGGACGGCCAGCTTGTCCAGGTTCCACGCCTTGAGCAGCTTGCCGTACTCGCCGCTCTGGATCAGGGCGTCGAGCGCGCCCTTGACGGAGTCGATGAGCTCCTTGTTGTCCGGCTTCATGCCGATGCCCCAGGGGCTCTC
Source organism: Nonomuraea pusilla (assembly GCF_900109355.1). Lineage (GTDB taxonomy): Bacteria > Actinomycetota > Actinomycetes > Streptosporangiales > Streptosporangiaceae > Nonomuraea > Nonomuraea pusilla. The sequence continues at coordinate 229,823 of NZ_FOBF01000013.1, read as the reverse complement.
GGTGCCCTCCAGCGCGATGGCCTCGACCGCGAGCTTGGGGTCGGCCGCCTTGTACGCCGCGACGACGTAGTCGGTGATGGACGCCTGGGCGCGCCCGTTGCTCACCTGGAGCAGCGCCTCCTGGTCGCCGGGGAACTTGAGGATGTCCACGCCCTTCTTGCCGGCCTTGGTGCAGTCGGCGGCGTAGCCTTCGAGCGCCGCCAGCGAGGAGCCGTTGTCGACGACGGAGACGGTCTTGCCGCACAGGTCGGCGGGCCCGGCGATGCCGGCGGGGTTGCCGGACTTGACGAGGATGCCGGCGCCGGCGCGCACGTAGTCGACGAAGGTGACCTGGCCCTGCCGCTCCTTGTTGTCGGTCATGGAGGAGATGACGAAGTCGTAGCGGCCGGTCAGGACGCCGGGGATCTGGGAGTTGAACTCCTCGTCGGTGATGGTGACCTTCACGCCGAGCTTCCTGGCGATGGCCCTGGCCAGGGCGGGGTCGAGGCCGATCGCGGTCTTGCCGTCGGAGGCGTACAGCTCCATCGGGGGGTAGCCGATGGAGGAGACGACCTTCAGCCCCTCCGTCTTCACCTTGGCGGGCACCTTGGCGGCGAGGGCGGCGTCGGGGGTGATGGCGTTGATGACGTCGGCGGCCTTCTCCTCGGTGGGAGCCTGGTCGAGGGCGGCCGTGTCAGGGGCGGCGGCGGGGGCCGTCGCGGCGGCCTGGGAGGAGCCGGAGTCGAGGCTCTGCGCGCCGCACGCCGTGGCGGCGGCCAGCAGCGCGCCGGCGGCGAGCGTGGTGAGGATACGCGTCTTCATGGGGGGTGCTCCTTACGGGTGCTGCCAGCGGACCTCGCCGCCGACGACGGTGGTCAGGACCGTGGTGCGCAGCACCGCCTCGGCGGGCTCGGTGTACGGGTCGGTGTCGACCGCGAGGAAGTCGGCGAGCATGCCGGGCGTGAGGACGCCCTTGCGGTCCTCCTCGCCGGCGGCGTAGGCCGAGCCGAGCGTGTGCGCCGTGATCGCCTCGGCCATGCTGAGCCGCTGCTCGGGCTGCCAGCCGCCGGCGGGGGTGCCGTCGGTCCTGGTGCGGGTCGCCGCGGCGTACAGCGCGGCGAACGGGTTGGGGTGCTCGACGGGGGCGTCGGAGCCGAAGGCCAGTGCCACGCCGGCGTTCAGCATGCCGCGCCAGGCGTAGGAGGCCAGCTCGCGTCCCGCCAGGAGGGCGTCGACGAGGTCGATGTCGCTGGTGCAGTGCACCGGCTGCATCGAGGCGACGACGCCCAGCCTGGCCATCCTGGCCAGGTCGGCGGGCAGCAGGTGCTGGGCGTGCTCGATGCGGTGGCGCAGCCCGGGGGTGTGACCGACGGCCTCGTAGGCGTCGATGACGAGGTGGTTGGCCTGGTCGCCGATGGCGTGGGTGGCCACGGCGATGCCGGCGTCGGCGGCGAGGCGGTAGAGCCGCACGAGCTCCTCGTACGGGGTGACCGCGATGCCGGTGTTGTCGTGGTCTCCGGCGAAGGGCTCGCTCATGTGGCAGGTGTGCGAGCCGAGCGCGCCGTCGCTGAAGATCTTGACGGGTCCGGTGCGGAACCAGTCGTCGCCCTGCCCGGTGCGGCGGCCCTCGGCGACGGCCGCCTCCAGGTGGGTCATGGGGATCGCCTTGTGCACGCGCAGCTTCAGCTCGCCGGTGTCGCGCAGCTCCAGGTAGGCGGCGCGGCAGTCCTCGCCGTCGATGTCGTGGACGCTGGTCAGGCCGAGCGCGAGCAGCGCGTCCTGGGCGGTGCGCAGCAGGTCGCGCAGGTCGGGGGAGACCATGAGGTCGCGCAGCGGGTAGGAGGCGGACTCGCGCAGGATGCCGGTCGGCTCGCCGGTCTCGTCCCTGACGATCTCGCCGCCGGCCGGGTCGGGGGTGGAGGCGTCGATGCCGGCCAGGCGCAGGGCCGCGGTGTTGGCCCACACGGTGTGACCGTCCACGCTGGGCAGCGCGACGGGCAGGGTGGGGCAGACCGAGTCGAGCGCGTGCCGGTCGGGCTGCGCGGGCGGGTCCCAGGTGTTGCTGTTCCACCGGCCGCCGAACAGCCAGGCGCCGGGGCGCAGCCCAGCGGCGTGGGCGGAGATCCTGGCCAGCGCCTCGTCGAGGGAGCGCGCGTCGCGCAGGTCCACCGCGCCGAGGCTCTGGGCGTACTGGGCGGTGTGGATGTGGGCGTCGTAGAGCCCGGGGATGACGGCGGCGCCCTCCAGGTCGATCAGTTCGGCCCGGGGACCGGCCGCCGCGCGGACCTCGGCCTCGCCGCCGACGGCCAGGACGCGGCCGTCCTCGACGGCCAGGGCCTGGGCCGGAGGCGTGCCCTGTTCGCCGGTGCGGATGGCGGCGTTGCGGTAGACGCGGATGCTCATGTGACTCTCAGTGGTCGGTGCGTGCTGGGTGTCATCACCTTAGGGTTGGCGAAAATCCGACGGAAGCGCTATAAACACGACATTTATCGGTCCTGAGACCAAGGAACTCTTATGCTGAAGCCGGAACACCTGCGTACCCTGCGGGAGGTCGTCCAGCTCGGATCCTTCGCCGCCGCGGCCAACCGGCTCGGCTACACCTCCTCCGCCGTCTCCCAGCAGATGGCCGCGCTGGAACGCGCCACGGGCGTCAGGCTGTTCGACCGCTCCGCCCACAGCGTCCTGCCCACCAGCGCCGCCGAGGTCCTGGCCAGGCACGCCACGACCGTGCTCACCGACATCGAGCGCATGGTCGCCACCGTGCAGGCCGTGCACAGGAACAGCGAGCGGCAGATCCGGCTCGGCATCTTTCCCAGCTACGCCGACGTCCTGGCCGGGGTCCTGAGCCGCATGGAGCCGGAGGAACGCGAAGGGGTCAGGATCACCGTCGCCGAGCCGTCCCAGCTCATCCCGCGCCTCGGCGCCGGCGGCGAGACGGACGCCGCCATCGTCTACCAGGTGGGCAACGCCGGGCTGGCCTGGCCGCCCGCGCTGGTCAGGCACTGGATCGCCGAGGACCGCTACAAGGTCGTCCTGCCGCGCCGCTGGCGCGACCTGGAGCCGTACCGGGTGGAGCAGCTCGCCGACCTGCCGTGGATCATGCACCATCCTGGCAGCAGCGACGCGAGCTTCTTCGACGCGCTGTTCGCCCGCTGGCAGCTGCACCCCCGCGTGGCCTGCCACTCCGACGACTTCAGGGTCACGATGGCCCTGATCAGGGCCGGGGTGGGCGCGGCGCTCATCCCCGACCTCGCGCTGCGCGACCACGGCGACGACGTCGTGGTGGCCGACGTGCCGTGGCTGAACACCAGCCGCAGCGTCTTCGCGCTCGTCCGCCCAGACCGCGAGACCGCCCGGCTGCGCTCGCTGCTGGACGCCCTCGCCGTCTGACCCCGGACGGGAGGCCCGCGTCCCGGACGGGGGCTCGCGGGCCGGGGGTCTCGACGGGGGCGCGGGGCTTCTGCCAGCATGTCCCGCACCGCGGGCGCCGCCGGGCCCGCCCTACCCCCGAGGAGCCCCGTGACCGCCGAAGACGAGGCGGCGATCGCCGAGTCCGCCCAGGCCATCCGCCTCCACGCCGGGCACGGCATCCTCATCGAGGCCGGTGCGGAACCGGTCATCGACCTGCTGCCGCGCCGCCCGCGACCGGCCGGCGGCACGCTGCGCGGCTGGACGTACGTCGTCAAGGACATGATCGACGTCGCCGGCCTGCCGACCACGCGCGGCTCCGCCCTGTACGGCGGCGAGGAGGCGCTCGCCGACGCCCCCTGCGTCGGACTGCTGGAAGGCGCGGGCGCGCTGCTCGTCGGCAAGGCCAACCTGCACGAGTTCGCGTGGGGCGTCACCAGCGAGAACCCGCACTGGGGCGACGTGCGCAACCCCCGCCACCCGCACCTGGCCCCCGGAGGGTCCAGCGGCGGGACGGCCGCCGCCATCGCCGCCGGCATCGCCCGGTTCGGGCTGGGCACCGACACCGGCGGCTCGGTGCGCATCCCGGCCGCCTGCTGCGGCGTCGTCGGGCTGCGGCCCAGAGCCGGCGTCCTGTCCACCGAGGGCGTGGCGCCGCTCGCGCCGATGTTCGACGTCGTGGGGCCGATGACCGCCTCCGTCGCCGACTGCGCCCGGGTGTGGCACGCGCTCACCGGCGAGGCGGTCGAGCCGCCGCCGAGCCTGGACGGGCTGGTCGTCGGGGTCGCCGAGGGCTGCGCGCAGGCCGCCGAGCTCGCCGCCCTGGGCGCCGAGCCGCGCGAGATCGAGCTGCCGCACGACATCCTCGCGCCGTACTGGACGATCGTCGGCGCGCAGGCCCGGCGCACGCACGAGGCCACCTTCCCCGCGAACGCCGCCCGCTACAGCGCGGGCGTGCGGCGCAAGCTGGAGGCGGCGGGCGGCATCGGGCACCGCGCGTACCGGCGGGCCGTCGAGGAGCTGACGGCGGCCCGCGCCCGGTTCGCCGCCGCGATGACCGGCGTCGACCTCCTCGCCCTGCCCACGCTGGGCGGGCCCGCGCCGCGCGCCGGGTGCGACGAGGCGGCCGTGCGCGGCGAGGTGGGCCGCCTCACCGCCGTCGTCTCGGCGCTCGGCCTGTCCGCGCTGGCCGTGGGCGACCTGCAGCTCGTCGGCCGCACCGAGGCCGACGTGCTGCGCGCCGGACTGTGCCGCGAGCTGGCCGGGGCGGGCGTCCCCGAGCCGCGCTGAGCTCGGCGCCCCCGAGCCCGCCGATCTCAGGACGTCCCGCCGACGCTCCACGGGTCGATCGGGACGACGCCCGTGCAGCGTCCCGACGGGCCGAGCAGCCGCCCGTACAGCTTCGACTGGCGCAGCACCACCTGCCGGTCCACGATCGTCGCGTACGGGAACCGCTCCTCCAGGCGGACCACCAGCGGGTGCAGGTCGGAGACCGCGTGCAGGCCGACCGTCAGCAGCAGGTTGCGGGCCCCGGCCAGCGCGGCGCAGGTGCGGGTCTCCGGCCAGCCGAGCAGCGCCCGGCCCGTCTCCTCCAGCAGGCCGTCCGGCACCCGCAGCCACAGCACCGCCGAGGAGTGCCAGCCCGCGTGCGGGCGCGCCAGGTCGCAGCGGAAGTCGAGGTCGCCCGAGGCCAGCAGCCGCGACAGCCTGCGCTGCGCGGTGCGCTCCGAGACGCCCGCGGCGTCCGCCAGCTCCGCGTACGACGCCCGGCCGTCGCGCAGCAGCGCGGTGAACAGCAGCCGGTCCACGCCGTCCATCGGCCGGCCGGGCTGCGCCTGGCCCGCCGGCCTGGCCAGGGTCCGCGCCGCGCCGGGCGGCAGCACCCGCAGCCGCCAGCGGCACGACGCCTCGAACACGCGGGTGGCGAGGTGCGTGCGGACCTTCGCCACGCCGGGCACCCGCGGCAGCCCGGTCAGGAGGTGGTCGGCCAGCGCAGGCATCGACGCGGCGACGGCGATCGCGAACAGGTCGTGATCGGCGGCGACGTGCTGCACCGTGATGAGGTGGCCCTGCCGGGCGAGCGCGTCGGCGACCTCCACCGCCGCGCCGGCCGCGCAGCCGATCTCCAGGAAGGCCACGCTCATCGCGTGCATCTGGCGCCGCCCCAGGGCGACGGTCGTCCACGCCTCGCCCGCAGCGTTCAGCCGCCGCCAGCGCCGGGCCGCCGTCACGGGGTCGGTGCCGATCGCCGCGCCGACGTCCACCCAGCTCGCCCGCGGGTTGATCTGGAGCGCGTCGATGAGTTCGAGATCGCCCTCCTCCAGGAGGACGCCGGAATCCTGCACGTACGACCCTTCCGGTGTCGGATGGCTGCGCCTGGACGGCGCGCTCACCTTATCCCCGGATCCTGGTGCCGCGCCGCCGCCCCCCGGGAGCGACGGCGGCAGGTGAGCGGGAACAGGAGCGGCACGATGACGCAGGGACACGGACGCACGCGGGAGCGGGCGGAGCGCGACACCCCGTCCGGCGAACGGCCGGGGCTGGTCGGGGTGCTGGGCGGCATGGGCCCGGCCGCCACCGTGGACTTCTACCGCAAGCTCGTCGAGGAGACGGCCGCCACCGCCGACCAGGAGCACGTCCCCGTCGTCATCTGGGGCGACCCGCGCGTCCCCGACCGTTCGCTCAGCCTGCTGGGCGGCGGCGAGGACCCGACCCCGCACCTGCGGCGCGGCATCCAGGCGCTGCGGCGGGCCGGGTGCGAGGTGCTGGCCGTGCCGTGCAACACCGCCCACGCCTTCGTGCCCGCCCTGGCGGACGAGGCCGGGATCGAGCTGGTGAGCATCATCGAGGTCACCGCCGACGCCCTGGCCGCCGACGGCGTCCGCGCGGCCGGGCTGCTGGCCACCTCGGGCACCCTGCGGTCCGGCCTGTACGCCGGGGCGCTGCGGCGGCGCGGCGTGACCGCGCTCGAACCCGGCGAGGCCGGCCAGCGGCAGGTCATGGCCGCCATCGCGGCGGTCAAGGCCGGCCACGCCGGGCCGGAGCACGGCCGGGCGCTGGAGGACGTCGCGCGGACGCTCGCCGCGCGCGGCGCCGAGCGGATCGTCGCGGCGTGCACGGAGATCGTCCTGTCGCTGGACGGCTCAGGCCTGCCCGTGCCGCTCGTGGACCCCGCGCGCCTGCTGGCCGGCCGCATCGCCGCGCTGGCCCGCCGGCGCGCGGGGTGAAGGACCTCTCGGCCCCGGCTACCGCAGCCGGGCGGCGCGGCTGAGCCTGGGGACGCTCTCCAGCAGCTTCCTGGTGTACGGGTGCGCGGGAGAGCCGAGCACGTCCGCCGTGGGGCCCTGCTCGACCACCCGTCCGCGCTCGATGATGGCCGTGTCCGCGCACAGCGCCGCCACCACGCTCAGGTCGTGTGAGACCACCACGACCGTCAGCCCGTGGCTCTCGGCCAGCCGGCCCAGCAGCTCGACCACGCGGATGCGGGTGGTGACGTCGAGCGCGCTCACGGGCTCGTCGGCGAGGAGCACGCGGGGCCTGCTCACGACGGCTCTGGCGATCGCGATCCGCTGCCGCTGCCCGCCGGAGAACTCGTGCGGGTACCGCCGGGCGGCGTCGGGAGGCAGCCCGACCGAGGCCAGCGCCTCGGCGACGCGCCGCCCGGCCTCGTCCCGCCGCTCCGCGCGGGAGCCGGGGGCGAGCAGGCCGAGCGAGCGCAGCGGCTCGGAGACGATCCGGCCGACCCGCCGGCGCGGGTCGAGCGAGGAGTACGGGTCCTGGAAGACCGGCTGTACCGCCCGCCGGAACGCCCGGTCGCCCGGCGCCACGGCGGCGCCGTCGAAGAGCACCCGGCCCGAGGTGGGCCTGTCCAGGCCGAGCAGCAGCCGCAGCAGCGTGGTCTTGCCCGCGCCCGACTCGCCGACCAGCGCCAGGCCCCGCCCGGCCGTCACCGTCACGGAGACGTCCTCCAGCACGGGCCGCCCGCCCCGGTAGGCGAAGCCGACCTCGTGCGCCGCCAGCACGGCGGGGGGAGCGCCGCTCGTGGGGCCGGCCGACGGAGCTCGCCCTCCGGCGCCCGCGCGGGTCATGGGGCCAGCCGATCGAGCTCGCCCTCCAGGGCCCACGCGCTGTCCACGAGCGAGCGCGTGTAGGCGTGCCGCGGTTCGCGCACGATGTCACGCGTCCTTCCCGACTCCACCATGGAGCCGTCCTTGAGCACCACCACCCGGTCCGCCACGTCGGCGACGACGGCCAGGTCGTGGGTGATGAACAGCAGCGCCATGCCGCGGCCGGCCACCAGGCCGTCGAGCAGCGCCAGGACCTCGGACTGCACGGTGACGTCGAGCGCCGTGGTGGGCTCGTCGGCGATCAGCACGGCGGGCTCGCAGGCCAGGGCCATGGCGATGGCGGCCCGCTGCCGCTGCCCGCCGGAGATCTCGTGCGGGTAGGCGGCGGCGACCCGCTCCGGCAGCCGCACCTCCGCCAGGGCGTCCTGGACGGCGGCCCGCAGCGCCGCGCCGCGCAGGCCGCGGCGGCGGCGGATCGGCCAGGCGAGCTGCCGCCCGACGCGCATCAGCGGGTCGAGCGCCGTCAGGGGTTCCTGGAAGACCACCGCGGCGGCCCGGCCGCGCACGCGGTTCAGCTTCCGGTCGGGCGTCCCGACCATCTGGGTGCCGTCCAGCAGCACGCTGCCGTGCGCGGTCATGCCGGCGGGCAGCAGCCCCATGACGGCCAGCGCGGTCAGCGACTTGCCCGAGCCGGACTCCCCGATGAGGCCGAGCCGCTCGCCGGGGGCGAGGCTGAAGGACAGGTCGCGGACCAGGTCGCGGCCGTCCGCGCGGCGCACCGAGAGGCCGGCCACCTCCAGTGGGGTCATCGGCTCCTCCTGCGCGTCGGGTCGGCCAGGTCGCGCAGGCCGTCGGCGACCAGGTTCACGCCCACGACCAGCACGACGAGCAGCACGCCCGGCGCGATGGCGCCCGTGGGCGCGGTCAGCACGGTCGCCTGCGCCTCCTGGAGCAGCCGGCCCCAGGACGCGTTCGGCGGGGGCGGGCCGAGCCCCAGGTACGACAGCGCCGCCTCCGCCAGCACCGCCAGCCCGAGCTGCAGCGCCAGGTTGACGAGCAGCGTCGGCGCGATGTTCGGCAGGACGTGCTCGGCCACCACGCGCGGCCACGAGGTGCCCGAGGTCCTGGACGCCGTGATGTAGTCCTGCGTCAGCACCTGCTTGACCAGCACCCTCGTCAGCCGGGCCACGACGCCGGACATCGCGAGGCCGATGGCCAGCACCGCCGACCCGAGCGACGCCTCCCGCGCCGCCACCACCAGCATGGCCAGCAGCAGCGTCGGGAACGCGATGACGATGTCGAGCGCGGCCGACAGCACGTCGTCGAGCCAGCGGGTCGCGAAGCCCGCGAGGAGCCCGGCCGTCACGCCGATGAGGCCGCCGACGAGCACCGACCCGATCCCGACCGTGAGCGCGATGCGCGCGCCCACCATGAGCTGCGTGAGCAGGTCGCGGCCCAGCTTGTCGGTGCCCAGCAGGTGCTCGCCGCCGGGCGGTGCGAGCCGCCCGCCCGTGGTGTCGGAGGGGTCGTACGGCAGCCACACCAGCGACACGGCGGCCACCAGCAGCACCGCCGCCACCAGCACGCACCCCGCGGTGAACGTGAGCCGTCCCCTCACGGACGCCCCCCGCCGACGTGGGCCCGCAGGCGCGGATCGACCAGCCGCTGCGCCAGGTCCGCCCCGAACCCGATCACCAGCACCGCGAACGTGCTGACCACCAGCACGCCCTGGATGACCGGGTAGTCGTGCTCGGCGATGCCCTCGACCAGCATGGTGCCGAGCCCCGGCAGGGTGAACACGCTCTCCACGACCACCGCGCCGAGGAAGGTCGTGGCCAGCTCGATGCCGAGGATCGAGATGACCGGCACCGCGGCGTTGCGCAGCCCGTGCCGCCACATGGCCCCGGCGAAGGACGACCCGAGCGCCCGCGCCGTCCGCAGGTAGTCGCTGCCCAGCACGTCGAGCGTGGCCGAGCGGACGTACCGGACGAGCGAGGCCGACATGACCAGGGCGATCGTGACCACCGGCAGCGCCAGCGAGGTCAGGGCCCTGGCCGGGTCGGCCCAGTCGTCACGCGGGAACCCGCCCGCCGGCAGCACCCGCAGCCGGAGCGCGAACACGGTCACCAGCAGCATCCCGATCCAGAACACCGGCACCGCGATGCCGAGCTGCGAGACGCCGTTCAGCAGCAGCCCGTACCAGCGGTCGGAGCGCCACGCGGCCACGAACCCGACCGGCACCGCCACCACCACGGCGAGCGTGAACGCCAGCAGCGTCAGCGGCACGGTCACCACCAGCCGGGCCGCGATCTCGGGGCCGACCGGCAGCCTGCTGACGAACGACGTGCCGAGGTCGAGCCGCGCCAGCCCTGCCAGCCAGCTCCAGAACTGCTCCGGCAGCGGCAGGTCCGAGCCGATCTGGTGGCGCGCCGCCGCGATCTGCTCGGGCGTGGCGCCGACCGACAGCAGCGCGTTGGCCGGGTCGCCGGGCAGCAGCCGCAGCAGCACGAAGAGCAGCCCGGCCGCGGCCAGCAGCGACCCCAGCAGGAAGGCGGTGCGGCGCAGCAGGTAGCGCGCCATCAGGACTTCTTGATCCCGTACGCGTAGAACTGCGAGTTCAGCCCGTTGACGGGGTAGCCCGACAGCTTCGAGGAGGCCACGACGATCTGCGGGTAGAGGTACAGCCAGTCACTGGCGGCGTCCTCGGCGATCTTCCTGTTGGCCTTCTTCAGCAGCGCGGTCTGCTCATCGGCGGTCCTGGCCTGCTCCGCCTCCTTCACCCACGCGGTGACCTGCTTGTCGTCGTAGCCCCAGTAGAAGTCCGGGTCGCCGTACCAGACCACGTCGCGGTCGTTGACGTGCTCCTGCAGGGTGGCGGCGAAGTCGCGGTTCTTGTAGACCTTCGTGTACCACTCGTCGGCGGTGATGACGTTGATGTCCACGGTGATGCCGACCTTGGCCAGCTCGCCCTTGATGAACGTGGCGGCCGTGGGGTGCGGGTCGTAGTTGGGCGTGTCGAGCGTGAAGCGGAAGCCCTTGGGGTAGCCGGCCTCGGCCAGCTCCTTCCTGGCCAGCTCGACGTCGTACGGGTCGAGCGAGGTGAGGTCCTCGTACCAGGGGTCGGTGGGCGGCACCATGGAGCCGATGAGGCTGCCGTGGCCGGCCCACACCGACTGCAGCAGCTTGGCGTCGTCGATGGCGGAGGCGACCGCCTTGCGCACGAGCGGCTTGTCGAACGGCGCCTTCCTGTCGTTGAAGGCGAGCAGCAGCTTCGTGGTGGAGTGGCCTTCGCTGATCCTGTAGTCGGGGTTCCCGGTGAACTGGCTCAGCGCGTCGGGGCTCTGCTCGCTGGTGATGACGTCCACGGCGCCGGTCAGCAGGGCGTTGTTGAGCGCGGTGGCCTCGGTGAAGTAGTGGAACACCACCCCGTCGTTGGCGGGCCTGGCGCCCCAGTAGCCGGGGAAGCGCCGCAGGCTGAGCGTGGAGCCGCGCTTCCACGCCTCCAGCTTGTACGGCCCCGTGCCGTCCTCGCCGGTGGCGAGGTCCTTGGCCGCGGGGTTGACGATCCAGACGTAGCTCAGGTTGTACACCAGCGAGATCGACCGGCTCGACAGCCTGACCACGACCGTGGCGTCGTCGGGGGCCTCGACCGACTTGATCACCTTGAGGTTGCCCTTGCGCGCCGACTGGGAGTCCTCGGCGAGGACCCGCTCGATGCTGGCCTTGACGTCGGCGGCCGTCAGCGCCTTGCCGGAGTGGAACGTGACACCCCGGCGCAGCTTGAAGGTGTAGGTCAGGCCGTCGCCCGAGACGTCGTAGCCCTCGGCGAGCAGGTTCTCGACCTTGCCCGCGTCGGTCAGCCTGAACAGGCCCTCGTACACGTTGCCGTTGAAGGCCTCGGTCACGCCCTGGCCGCCGCCGGCGGTGTTGTCGAGGTTCTGCGGCTCGTACAGGGAGCCGATCTCGATCGTGGTGGCCGTGCCGGGGCCGGAGGGGGCCCCGTTCCCTGTCGTGCCTCCCCCGCCGGATCCGCAGGCGGCCAGGGCGAGGGCGAGCGCGGCCACGACGCCGGCGAACTTGCTGGTCAACGTCACTCCATAGCAAATGAGTAGGTTTAGCGGACTATATCCTCCTTTGCCCGGAGATGTATCAGCCGGGGGGCTCTTGTGCTATTTGTCGGTGATCGCGGCCTGTCCGGCGGCGTCGGCGTAGCGGCGGGCCAGGCGGGCGAAGGCGTCCTTGAGCTCGGCAGGACCGACCACCTCGACGGCGGCGTCGAACCTGCCGACCGCGGCGGCCAGGCCGATCCACGACCACGAGCCCAGGACGAGCCGGCAGCGGTCCGGGCCCAGCTCCTCCACGACCCCGTCGCGGACGTGGCGGGAGACGGCGGCGGCGGGCAGACCGAGGATCACCTCGCCGCGGCAGGGCCAGTCGCCGGACCCGTCCGAGCCCAGGAACCTGCCGGTCACGAAGGCGGCCACCGAGCCTCCCGGCAGGTCGCGCGGGGTGAAACGGGGTCCCGCGGGGGGGCGCGGCGTGATCCGGTCGGCGCGGAAGGTGCGCCAGTCCGCGCGGTCGAGGTCCCAGGCGACCAGGTACCAGCGCCCGCCCCAGGCGACCAGGTGGTGGGGCTCCGCCCGGCGCGGCGGTACCGGCCCGCCGCCGCCCGCCTCCGCGGGGGACGCGTAGTCGAAGCGCAGCACCTCGCGGGCGTGGACGGCCGCGCCGAGCGCCGTGAGCACGGCGCTGTCCACCTGCGGGCGCGGCCGGGCCGAGGGCGGCTCGACGGCGGTGAGGCGGAGGCCGTCGATCCGGTGGCGCAGCCGGGAGGGCATGACCTGGCGGACCGTGGTCAGCGCGCGCGCCGCCGCCTCCCCGAGGCCGGCGCCCGCCGTGGCCGCCATCTGGAGCGCGACGGCCAGGGCGACCGCCTGATCGTCGTCGAACAGCAACGGCGGCAGCTCCGAGCCGGCGTCGAGCCGGTACCCGCCGTCGGGCCCCTTGACGGCCAGCACGGGATAGCCGAGCTCGCGCAGGCGGTCGACGTCGCGGCGCACCGTGCGCGGGCTGACCCGCAGCCGCTCGGCCAGCAGCGCGCCCGGCCAGTCACGGCGCGCCTGGAGGAGCGAGAGCAGCGCCAGCAGCCGTGCCGATGTCTTCTGCATGGCTCCCATGGTGCCGTGAGAAGCGGACACGACCTGGCCGCTTTCCCTGCGACCGTGGTCCCCGGCGGGCCGACCGGGTGATCGGGCCCGCCTGTACCTGTCGAACCGAGCAGCCGAGGAGCCGATGATGGCCGTCAACCCCCTGATCCACCTGAACGTCCGAGGTGACGCCCGCGCGGCGCTCGCGTGGGTCGTGGACGTCGCCGTCGAGCACGCCGCGTCCTGACCGCCGGCGTGATGACCGTTCTCGACACCCGGGCGCTCAACCGCGCGACGCTCGCCCGGCAGTTGCTGCTCGACCACGCCGGACTGCCGGTGCGCGACGCCGTCGCGCACCTGTGCGGCCTGCAGGCGCAGGAGCCGCAGGAGCCGTTCGTCGGGCTCTGGTCGCGGCTGCGCGCGTTCGACCCCGCGGCGCTGTCGGACCTGCTGGTCCGGCGCGGCGTGGTGCGGACCCACCTCATGCGCCGGACCATGCACCTGCTCACCGCCGAGGACGCCCTCGCCTGGCGGGCCCGCCACGACGCCATGCTGCGCCAGCGGGTGCTCGGGACCTACCGCCGGGAGCTCGACGGGGTCGACCTCGACGAGCTCGCGGCGGCGGGCCGGGCGCTGCTGGCCGACGGCGAGCCGCGCACGATGGGCGAGCTCGCGCGGGCGCTCGCCCACCGCTGGCCGGGGACGCCGCCGCGGGCGCTGGGCGAGATGCTGGTCGCCGCCCTCGTCCCGATGGTGCAGCTGCCGCCGCGTGGGCTGTGGCGGACGAAGGCGGGAGCGCGTCTCGTGCCGCTCTCCTCCTGGCTGGGACGCGAGATCGACCCACCGGCCGCCGAGGGGGCCGAGGGCGGCGACCCGGTCGGCCAGGCGCTGGTGCGGCGCTACCTGGCCGCGTTCGGCCCGGCCTCGGTGGCCGACCTGCGCGCCTGGTGCGGCCTGGCCGGGCTGCCCGCCGCGGTCGCCGCGGTGCGGGAGGAGCTGGTGGCCCTCCGCGACGAGCGCGGCCGGGAGCTGCTGGACCTGCCCGGCGCGCCGCGTCCCGACCCCGGCACGCCCGCGCCGGTGCGGTTCCTGCCGGCGTTCGACAACGCGCTCCTCGGCTACCACGACCGCGGCCGCATCGTGGACGACGCCCACCGCGGGCTGTCGGTCGCCGGCGAGCGCGTCGTCCTGGTGGACGGCCGGGTCGGCGCGACCTGGACCGTGGAGGCCGGCGCCGAAGCGGGCAGCGTGACCGGCGCTGTGACCGGCGCTGTGACAGGCAGCGTGACCGGCAGCGTGAGCGGCGCTGTGGCCCTCACCGTGGCCGTCACCCCGCTGCGCCGCCTCTCGCCGGACGAGCGTGACGACGTCGCCGAGCAGGGACGGGCGCTGGCGGCGTTCCTCTCGGAGGGCGAGAGCCGGCGGGTGCGGATCACGTCGCCCGACTGAGGCGCGCCGCGCGGCGCCGCCGCAGCGATTGGCGCCGCAGGGGTCGGGGCCACCTCGCCGATCGGGGCCGCCTCAGAGACCGGCGCCGCTTCAGGGGCCGGGGCCGCCTCAGTGATCGGAGGGGCCGAGGGGCAGGGGCGTCCGCGGGTCGGTGATCATTCCTCTGAACAGCAGCAGCCACGCCCGTTCCGCGGTCTCCCGGCGTTCCGCCGCCGGGAGCTTCGCGAGGAGCGCCGCGATCAGGCCGATGGCCGTGACGAGGTCGTCGGTCGTGACGTAGTCGTGGACGCGCCCGGCCTGCCGCGCCCGCGCGAGCGGCTCCCGCAGCGCCTCCACGACCCGCTCGCGCACCCTGACGAAGCGCGCGTCGGCCGAGGCGCTCACCATGTCGACGAACGCGGTCGAGGCGATGGCCTGCCGGGTCATCAGCGCCAGCACGTCGTCGAGGGTGGTGCCGGGCCGGGCGGCCAGCCCCTCCAGTTCCTCGACGCCCTCCTCGAAGACGGCGAGCGCGAGGCTCGCCCGGTCGGGGAAGTGCCGGTACAGGCTGCCCTGGCCGACACCGGCAGTGCGGGCGATCGAGGTGAGCGGCACGTCGTACCCCTCGGTGGCGAACCACCGGCGGGCCGCCGCGATCAGCGCCGCGCGGTTCTCCGCCGCCGCGCTCGGGCCTCTGTTGGGTCGCCGGGTGTGGGACATGGAGCTAAGATACCAACCGGACATCATCGTCCGGTTGCCCCGCGGTGCGTCGTCGCCGGTCCCGTCCCCAGCGCGCCACCCGCACCGCTCCGACCGAGAGGACGCGCCCGTGGCCCCACCGACCCCCGAGGTGACGCACCCCGAGGACGTCCTGATCGTGGGCGCCTCGGCGGGCGGCCTGGCCGTGGCCGAGGCGCTGCGGCGCAAGGGCTACCGCGGCCGGCTGACCGTCGTGGGCGCGGAACCGCACCCTCCCTACGACCGCCCGCCGCTGTCGAAGCAGGTGCTGTCCGGCGCGTGGGAGGGCGAGAGGACGCACCTGCGCTCGCGCGACGACCTCGACAGGCTGGAGGCGGAGTTCGTCCTCGGCGACCCGGCGACCGGCCTCGACGCCGCCGCCCGCGAGGTGCGCACCGCCTCCGGCCGCGTGCTGCGCGCCGACGCCGTGGTCCTCGCCACCGGGCTGACCGCCCTCCGGCTCCCCGGGCAGGACGACCTCGCGGGCGTCCACGTCCTGCGCACCCTCGACGACGCCCTCGCCCTGCGCCGCGACCTGACGACGGCGGATGAACTCGTCGTCGTCGGCGAGGGCGTGCTCGGCGCGGAGATCGCCGCCACCGCCCGCGGCCTGGGGACCGGCGTCACGCTGGCCGGTCTCGGCGACGCCGTCATGGGCGACCACCTCGGCGGCCTCGTCGGCGGGATGCTCACGCGGCTGCACGCCGGGCGCGGCGTGCGGCTGAGGCTCGGCGTCGCCGCGCGTTCGCTCACCGGGGAGGACGGCCGGGTCACCGGGGTGCTGCTGGCCTCGGGCGAATGGCTTCCCGCGGGAGCGGTGGTCGTGGCGACCGGCTCCCGCCCCGCCGTCGGCTGGCTCGCCGGCAGCGGGCTGACCCTCGGCGACGGCGTCGAATGCGACGCGCGCTGCCGCGCCGCCGACGGCGTCTACGCGCTCGGCGACATCGCGTCCTGGCACCACGAAGGGCTGGGCAGGCGGCTGCGCCTGGAGAACCGCACCAACGCCGTCGAGCAGGCGCAGGTCGTCGCGGCCAACCTCCTCGGCGAGGACCGCCCGTACGTCCCCGTCCCCTACTTCTGGACCGACCAGTACGACGTCAAGATCCAGGCCCACGGGTTCCTCACCCGCGACGCCCAGGTGGACGTGGTCGAAGGCGCGCCGGAGGAGAACCGGTTCGTCGCCCGTTACACCGTCGGCGGCCAGGTCACCGGGGTGCTGGGCTGGAACATGGCCAAGGCCGCCCGCCTGCACCGCCGGTCCCTCGCCGAGGCCTTCACCCCCGAGAAGCCGCACGCGTGAGGCGTGAGGAACCGATCCCCAGGAGAAACCGGATGAGTGAGCAGGTCCTGCACTACCCGATCCCGAACGAGGCGGCACTGGAGCCGCCCGCCGAATGGGCGGAGCTGCGCGGCGGGTGCCCGGTGGCCCGCGTCACGCTGCCCAGCGGCGACCAGGCGACGCTGCTGACCCGCTACGAGGACGTCAAGAAGGTGCTCGCCGACCCGCGCTTCACCCGGCTGCTCAACGCGCCCGACGCGGCCCGGCTGTCGGCCACCGACGACGGCGGGCTGTTCAACAGCGAGATGGCGGCGATCATCCCCGACGGCGGCGAGGGGCACCAGCACTGGCGGCGGCTCGTCGGCAAGTGGTTCACCGCCAAGCGCATGACCGCCATGCGGCCCCGGATGGCGCGGATCGCCGACACTCTCGTCGACGAGCTGGTCGAGCGCGGCGCCCCCGCCGACCTCAAGGCCGGCCTGGGCTTCCCGCTGCCGGTGTACGTCATCTGCGACATGCTCGGCGTGCCCGCGGCCGACCGCGACCGGTTCTCGTACTGGTCCGACACCCTGCTCAACCTCACCCGTTACGGCAAGGAGGAGATCGAGGCCGCTCAGGCCGAGTTCTTCCAGTACATGTCCGGCCACCTCGCCGCCAAGCGCGCCGAGCCGGGCGACGACCTGCTCAGCGAGCTGATCGCGGCGGGCGGCCCCGAGGACGGCGGTCTGGAGGACCTGCAGATCCTCGTCACCGGCATGGCGCTGCTGGTGGCCGGGCACGAGACCACCGCCAACATGATCGGCAAGATGGTCGCGATGCTGCTGTCGGACCGGTCGCGGTGGGAGGCGCTGCTGGCCGACCCTTCGCTGATCCGCACCACGGTCGAGGAGTCGCTGCGCTTCGACGCCGACTCCGGGTTCGGCCTGCCGCGTTACCTGCGGGAGGAGACCGAGGTCAGCGGCACGTACCTGCCGAAGGGCACCACCGTCGTGTGCAGCATGGCGGCGGCCAACCGCGACGAGAGCGTCTTCGCCGACGCCGACCGCATGGACCTCACCCGCAGCCCCAACCCGCACCTGGCCTTCGGCTCCGGCGCCCACTCCTGCCTCGGCCAGGCGCTCGCCCGCACCGAGCTGCAGGTCGTGCTGGAGGTGCTGCTGCGCAGGCTGCCGACCCTGGAGCTGGCCGTGCCGGTGGAGGAGCTGGAGCGGGTGGAGGGCCTGGCCGTCGGCGGCCTGCGCACCGTCCCTGTCCGCTGGTGATCCTGGAAGGAGAGACCGAGATGAAAGTCACCGTCGACGAGGAGAAGTGCTGCGGCGCCGGTCAGTGCGTGCTGATCGCGCCCGAGGTGTTCGACCAGCGCGACGACGACGGCATCGTCATCCTGCTGGAGGCCGAGCCGGGGGAGGAGCAGCACGCCGCGGTCCGCGAGGCCGCCGCCGTCTGCCCCGCCGCCGCCATCGAGCTGACCGGGCGGGACTGACCGCGTTACCGGGCGGCGGAGATCCTCCGGTCGAGGAGGACGGCCGGCACGGTGGCCGCCGCCGGGAACCGTCGTCATGAGCAGGGGACGACGTCCCGCCTACTCGGAGAATCCTTGAGCGCGCAGATGGCGCGCCAGCCGTCGATGACGCCGGCGGCGACGACCGGCTCGTCCGCGGCGAGCCGCTCCGGCGACTCGTACACGGGGAAGTCGAACGCCGTGGCCCGCAACAGGGAGACGTCGAGGGAACCCTGGCCCTCCACGTAGGCGAGGGCCCGGGGCGCGGCGGTCGGCGCGCCGGTCTTCCCGCCGGTCTCCGCGCCGATCTCCGCGCCGATCTCCGCGCCGATCTCCGTGCTGGTCTCCGTGCCGGTCTCCGTGCCGCCGCCGGACGTGCACGCCGGCAGGGCCATGACCGCCGCGAGCGCGAGAGCCAGGACCGGCTGCCTCCCCATGGCGTCCTCCGTCCGTCGAGTGGTAGGCCCAAGCTACCGGCGGATCTTCCGGCCGTCAGGCCACATCGGTGTTTCGCCGGCCGATCATCGTCGGTTCACCGCCCGGTCGGCGCGACCTCCTAGCGTCGGCTCGCCACCAGCACGACGAAAGGCACTCGATGGCAACCACAGTTCGCTCCCTGCTCGCGGCGGGTCTCGCCGTGCCCCTGCTCTGGGCCGCCGCGCCCGCGAACGCCGACGGCACGGCCGGCTGGCGGACGGGTGTCCTCGCCGGCGGCCCCGGCACCGCGCCCGGCGCCCTCGCCGGCGTCGAGTACACCGGGCCCGGGGGCGCGCACGGCGTCACGGGCGCCGACGGCTCGTTCCGCTACCGCGGCCACCGGCCGGTGCGGTTCGGCGTCGGCCGCGTCGACCTCGGCACGGCCAAGGGCGCCCCGCTGGTGACCCCGTTCCAGCTCGGCGGCGGCGCCCGCTGCGCGATCGACGAGGCCCTCACCCGCACGCTCGTGTTCCTGGAGGCCGTGGACGAGGACCGCGACCCGGGCAACGGCATCTCGATCGCGGCGAAGACCCGCGCGACCGCCGCCGGTGTCGAGCCGGTGCGGGTGTCCGACCTGGACGACGCCGCGCTCACCGCGCTGGTGCGCACCCTCACCGGCGACGCCGCCGCCACCCTGCCCTACCGCGCCGCGGCGCTGGCCCGCTTCCGCGACCAGGTGGACGGCGAGCAGTGGACCGAGAGGTCCGTCCAGAGCTTCACCGGCCCCGCCGACGAGATGCGGCAGATCTGGGAGATGAACGAGGCGGGCCAGACGCCGCCGGTCGAACTGCTGAACCGGCAGGAGGGCCTGCTCAGGTCGCAGGGCGTGGCCACTGACGGCCGCGGCCTCGTCTTCTCCTGGCAGTACGGGCTGACCCGCACCGCCGCCGACGCCCGGCAGACCGTCCTCGCCCGCAACACGCTGGCGATCCCGCCGCAGATCGCCGCGTACGGCGGCAACCACATCGGCGACGTCGACTACCACGACGGCAAGATCTACGCGCCGATCGAGGACGGCGACAAGCCGAAGGGCGAGACCGAGTACCTGCACCCGTTCATCGCGGTCTACGACGCGAAGACGCTGCGGTTCACCGGCGAGTACCACGAGCTGCCGCAGAACCTGCACACCGAGGGCGTGCCGTGGGTGAGCGTGGACGCCGACCGCGGCGTGTTCTACACGGCGGAATGGGACGACACGAAGGTGCTCAACGTCTTCGACCTGCGGACGTTCGAGCTGATCCGCACGGTGCCGCTCAGCCAGACCCTCCGCCGCGTCCAGGGCGCGAAGGTGTACCACGGCATGCTGTACGCCTTCGCCGACCTCGGCGCCTCGCTCCCGCTCCACAAGATCGACCCGGAGTCGGGGCACGTCATCACCGTGCACCACGTCGACATCGAGTCGCCGGCCGGCGAGGGTGAGGGCCTGGTGTTCCTGCCGCAGCGCGACGGCACCCTGCTGCACACCCTGGACATCGCCCCTGACGAGATCACGACGAACTTCCGCAACCTGGCCCTGACCCGGCCCTCCCTGCGCGACCGGGTCTGCTCCCGTTGAGAACGCGCGCTCCCGTCCCTGCGCCGGGGAGGGCGGCCGGTCTCGGGCCGCGCCGCCGGCGGATGGTCAGGCCAGGAACTCGCGCGCGCCGCGCAGCCTGGTCCGCAGGTGCCGCCGGGTCAGGCCGCAGTCGAGCCGCACGTCGATCGGCCCGGGGACGCCGCTGCCGGCGCGGCGGCCGGTCGGCAGCCGGGCCGGGTCGAGCCCGTCGCGCCGCGCGACGAGGCAGCCGAGCTCGTACCGGCTCACCGCGTCCGTCCCGGCCAGGTGGTGGATGCCCGAGCGGTCGGAGCGGGCGAGCTCCAGGAGCGCCGCCGCGAGGTCGTGGACGTGCACCGGGCAGCGCACGTCGTCGGTGAACAGCCTTCCGGGCGTGCCGCCCGCGGCCAGCGCGTGCACCAGGCGCTCATGCCCGGAGCCGCCGTCACCGATGATCAGCGACGTCCGCGCGACGACCGCCGCCGGGTCGATCGCCTGCACGGCCACCTCCGAGGCCGCCTTCGCCGCCCCGTACGGGCTGACCGGGTCGGGGACGCTGTCCTCGGGGTAGGACGTCGCCCCGCCGGAGAAGACGGCGTCGCTGGAGACGTGCACCAGGCGCGCGCCTCCGCCGGAGGCGGCGACGGCCACGTGGGCCGCGCCCACGGCGGTCGTCGTCCAGTCCTGCTGACGGAAGGCCGCGTTCACGACGGCGTCGGGACGGAACGCGCCGATCACGCCGGCCACGGCCGCGCGGTCGCGCACGTCGAGCGGCAGCCACTCGGCTCCCGGCGCCGTTCCCGGCCTGGTCAGGCAGGTGGCGGCCACGACGTGGCCGCCGGCCACGGACTGCCGGACGAGCTCGCCGCCGAGAAAGCCGCTGCCGCCCACGACGAGGATCCTCATGGTGAGTGACCGTAGCGGACCGGCCCGCCTCTCCTAGGCAGGCGCGGGAGGCGCGGCGAAGACCGCGCGGTCGGGGGCGGGCAGCCACTGGCGCCGCGGGTCGAACGGCCGGAAACCGTCCACGACGAACCTGACGAACGCGGCCAGCAGCGGGTGGTGGTTGCGCCGGTGGTAGAGCAGCGAGGACGGGTACACCGGCGCCGGGCCGACGACCGGGATCCGCACGGTGCGGGGATGCCACGGCACCCGCATCCGCTCGCCCACGAACCCGGCGCGCCCGCCGGAGCCGATCTCCTCCACGTAGTGCTCCCAGCCGAAGTCCGGCCCGGAGGTGTCGATCCCGATGCCGAAGTCGGCGCTCAGGAAGCGGTAGAACTCGGCCCATTCGCTGCCGGGGGCGTTGCCGGGCATCCACACGGTCGATCCCGACAGCCGGCCCACCTCCACCTCCCGCCGCTCGGCGAGCGGATGGTCGCGGCTCACCAGGAGATGCAGCGGTTCCAGGCACGCCGGGACGTGCAGGAGGTCCTCCTCCAGCGTCCCGCTGACGCGGGCGAACGCGGCGTCGACGGACCCGTGGACGAGCGCCTGGCGCGCGGATCTGAGCCCGTTGGAGGTGACGACCTCGACGCCGGCGTCCTCGACGGCGCGGTGGAACTCCCGGACCAGGTCGATGGCGGACAGCCTGGTGTCGAGCACGTCCACGCGCAGGGAGCGGCGCCGCCCGCGCAGGACCTCCAGCGCCTGGTCGCAGATGCCGACCAGGGCGCGCGCGTGGGGGAGGAACGCCGTGCCGTCCTGGGTGAGGCCGGCCCCGCCGCGCGAGCGGAAGAACAGCCGCACGCCGAGGTCGGACTCCAGCTTCGCGATGCGCTTGGAGACGGCCTGCTGGCTGATGCCCAGGAGGGCCGCGGCCTCGCTGAAGGAGCGGTCCTCGGCGACGGCGACGAACGCGCGGACCGTGCCGAGGTCGAGGTCCATTCCTCGCTCTGTGACAACCACTGGTTGTGGCGGATCGGCGTGTTGATTGTTGGACAACCGGGTCTGCTCTCGGGTCGAATGCTCTCGCTTGCGGGTGAGCCTACAACCGGGAGACGTGACTTTGGCGGGGTCTTTCGTGCATCTCCACGTGCACACCGAATACAGCATGCTCGACGGCGCGGCCAAGGTCGGCCTGCTGATGGACGAGGTCGCCCGGCAGGGCATGCCCGCCGTGGCGATGAGCGATCACGGCAACGTGCACGGCGCGTACGAGTTCTACCGGAGGGCGCGCGCGGCGGGGGTCAAGCCGGTCATCGGCATCGAGGGCTACGTCGCCCCCGGTTCGCGCCGCGACCGGCGGCCGGTGTACTACAGCGACGACCTCGCGCTGCGCCGCTCCGACGACGCCACCGGCGAGGGCGGCGACGTCTCGGGGCGTGGCCTGTACACCCACATGACGATGTGGGCGGCCGACGCCGCGGGCCTGCGCAACCTGTTCCGCCTGCAGTCGCGGGCCTGGCTCGAAGGACACGTCCAGAAATATCCGCGCATGGACGATGAACTGCTCGCCGAACACGGCCACGGCCTCATCGCCACGACCGGCTGCCCGTCCGGGCAGGTGCAGACCAGGCTGCGGCTCGGCCAGTACGACCAGGCCGTCGAGGCCGCCGCCCGGTACCGCGACCTCTTCGGCCCCGGCAACTACTTCCTGGAACTGATGGACCACGGCCTCCCCGTCGAACGCCGAGTCCGCGACGACCTGCTCAGGCTCGGCCGGCGCCTCGGCCTGCCGCCCCTGGCCACCAACGACTCGCACTACGTCACCGAGGACCAGGCCGCCGCGCACGACGCGCTGCTCTGCGTCGGCACCGGCAAGCGGCTCGCCGACACCGACCGCTTCCGGTTCGGCGGAAGCGGCTACTTCCTCAAACCGGCCGAGCGGATGCGGGCCCTGTGGGACGCCGAGGTGCCGGGCGCCTGCGACAACACGCTGCTGATTGCCGAACGGGTCGGCGACTACGGCGAGGTGTTCGCCCACCGCGACCTGACGCCCCGCTTCCCCGTCCCCGAGGGCGAGACCGAGTCCAGCTGGCTGCGCGAGGAGACCCTGCGAGGGGCGCGCCGCCGCTACGGCGGCCACCCGCCGCGGGAGGTGCTCGACCGGATCGACCACGAGCTGTCCGTCATCGACGCCATGGGGTTCCCCGGCTACTTCCTGGTGGTCGCCGACATCTGCCGGTACGCCAGGGAGAACGGCGTCGGCCTGGGGCCGGGCCGCGGCTCGGCCACCGGGTCGATCGTCGCGTACTGCACGGGCATCACCCAGCTCGACCCGATCGAGCACAAGCTGATCTTCGAGCGCTTCCTCAACCCCGAGCGCGTCACCATGCCCGACGTCGATCTCGACTTCGACGACCGCCGGCGCGACGAGATGATCCAGTACGTCACCCGCAGGTACGGCGCCGACCGGGTCTGCCAGATCGTCACCTTCAACACCATCAAGGCCAAGGCGGCCGTCAAGGACTCCTGCCGGGTGCTGGGCCTGCCCTACGCCCTCGGCGACCGCATCACCAAGGCGTTTCCCGCCGCGGCCGGCGGCCAGGAGATCCCGCTGTCCGCCATCCACGACGAGCGGCACCCGCGCCACGGCGAGGCGGCCGAGCTGCGCCGGCTGTACGAGCACGACCCCGACGTCAGGCGGGTGATCGACACCGCGGCCGGCATCGAGGGGCTCACCCGCGGCACCGGCGTCCACGCGGCCGGGGTGATCCTCTCCAGCGAGCCCCTGATCGACGTGATCCCGCTCGTCAGGCCCAAGGCCGACGGCCCCGTCGTCACCGGGTTCCCCTTCACCCAGGCCGAGGACATGGGCCTGCTGAAGATGGACTTCCTCGGCCTGCGCAACCTCACCGTGATCGGCGACGCGATCGCGAACGTCCGCGCCAACAAGGGCGTCGACATCGACGTCTTCGACGTCCCGCTCGACGACGCGAGGACGTACGAGTTGCTGGCGCGCGGGGACACGCTCGGCGTCTTCCAGCTGGACAGCGGCGGCATGCGGGTCCTGCTGCGGCTGATGCGGCCCACCACGTTCACCGACATCGCGGCCGTGAACGCGCTCTACCGCCCCGGCCCGATGGAGATGAACGCCCACACCAACTACGCGCTGCGCAAGACCGGCAGGCAGCCCGTCGAGCCCATCCACCCCGAGCTGGCCGAGGCTCTGGAGCCCATCCTCGGCGACACCTACCACCTGGTCGTCTTCCAGGAACAGGTCATGGCCATCGCCCAGCAGCTCGCCGGGTACTCGCTCGGCGCCGCGGACCTGCTGCGCCGCGCCATGGGCAAGAAGAAGAAAGAGGTGCTGGACGCCGAGTGGGACCGCTTCTCCGCCGGCATGCGCGGACGCGGCTTCTCCGAGGAGGCGACCAAGGCGGTCTGGGACGTCCTGGTCCCCTTCAGCGGCTACGGCTTCAACAAGTCGCACACCGCCGGCTACGGCCTGGTCTCCTACTGGACCGCCTACCTCAAGGCCAACCACCCCCAGGAGTACCTGGCCGCGCTGCTCACCTCCGTCGGCGACGACAAGGACAAGATGGCCGTCTACCTGGCCGACTGCCGGCGGCTGGGCATCAGGGTGCTTCCCCCCGACGTCAACGCGAGCCGGCTGGACTTCGCCGCCGTCGGCTCCGACATCCGCTTCGGCCTGGGCGCCGTGCGCAACGTCGGGGCGGGCGTCGTGGACGCCGTCGTCGCCACCCGGGAGGCGGAGGGGCCGTACGCCGATCTCAACGACTTCCTCGCCAGGGTCCCCTCCGTCGTCTGCAACAAACGCGTCATCGAGTCGCTGGCCAAGGCCGGGGCCTTCGACAGCCTGGGCCACCACCGCAAGGCCGTGGTCGCCGTCCACGAGCAGGCGGTCGACGCGATCGCCGACGTCAAGCGGAACGCCGCCCACGGCCAGGACTCCCTGTTCGGCGAGCCGGGCCAGCGGAGCGCCTTCCACGTCGCGATCCCTGACGGGGAGTGGGACCAGGCCACCCTGCTGGCCTTCGAACGCGAGATGCTCGGCCTGTACGTCTCCGGCCACCCGCTCGACGGCGCCGAGCACGTCCTCGCGGCGAGCCGTGACACCACCGTGGCCGACCTGCTGGCCTCCGGGCGGCAGGACGGCCAGGCCCGCGTCAGCGGCGTCGTCGCCGGCCTGCAGCGCAAGGTCACCAAGCAGGGCGGCCCGTGGGCGATCGTGACCCTGGAGGACCACGACGCCGCCGTGGAGTGCCTGGTCTTCCCCAAGACGTACGCGCTGTACGGCGAGGCGCTGGCCGAGGACCGCGTGATCTCCGTGCGGGGACGGATCAACGTGCGCGACGAGACGACGAGCCTGTACGCCGAGGAGATCGCCCTCCTCGACGTCTCCCGATCGGGCACGGAGCCGCCCACGGAGCCGCCCGTGGTGCTCTCCCTCCAGGAGGCCCAGCTGAGCCCCCGGCTCGTCCAGGAGCTGAAGCACATCCTGGCGGCCCACCCCGGCCGGGCGCCCGTGCACGTCCGCCTGCGCCGCCGCGGCGCCAGGAGCACGCTGCTGGAGCTCCGGCCCTTCCGCGTCGCCCCGGAGCCCGCGTTCTACGGCGACGTCAAGGCGCTGCTCGGCCCCGGCGCGATCGGCCCGTCGTGATCCGCGGCGGGACCTGCCCGCGCTGCCGCACCGGCGAGGTCCTCGCCGTCCTGCGCCTGCCCCGCTCCTGGACGAACACGTCGGGAAGCCTCGTCCGGGGCACCCGTGACGTTCTGCTGTGCGCCGCTTGCGACGCGGACGACCCCCTCGCCGGGCCGGTCGTCACGTACTTCGCCGTCCACGGGCGGGCGCGGCCGCAGGACGCGGCCCTGCTCGCGGCGTGCCTGCTCCGCTGGATCGCCGGCGCGCGACCGGCGGAGCCGGACGAGCGGGCGCTGCGGGCCGAGGCCGAGGCCTGGCGCCGCGGCGACCTGTGAAGGCGGCGAACGGCGCCCGGCCGCCTTCGTCGCGGGAGGGCGGACCCCGTCAGCGTCGTCTCCAGAAGTCGGTCGGGCGCGCGCCGCCCCGGAACCCGCACGACTCCGCCATCGCGCTCGCCTCCGCGAACCCGCGGGCCAGCGACGGGGGGTCGTGGGCGTCGCTGGCGAAGGTGACGGCCTGGCCGCCCTCCTGGTGCCACCAGCGCACCACCAGCGGGTGCAGGGGCACCCTGGTGTTGATCTCCAGCGCCTTGCCGGCCCGCCCGAGGGCCCGCAGGACCGCGCGGTAGTCGTCCTCGAAGTCGAGGGGATCGTAGGGCTCGGCGTCGGCGGGCCAGTACCGGACCGGGTAGTCGATGTGGGCGAGGACGTCGAAGTCGTCGAACCGGTCGATCAGGGCCAGCGTCTCGGCGAGATGGTCGCGCACCACGGCGGAGGCCGGCCGCTCCCGGTAGAGACCGGAGACGTCCCTGGAGCCGCCGCCGACCGGCAGGCAGTGCACCGACGCGAGCACCCGGTCGAATCCGCCCGTCTTGAGGAGGGCGGCCACCCGGTGGTCGTGCCGGTGGGGTTCGCCCAGCTCGACGCCCGACAGGATCCGCAGGCCGGGGAAGCGGTCGCGGCAGCGGCTCAGGCACTCCAGGTAGCCGTCGAGGTCGAGCTCCGGCGGCGTGAGCACCGGGCCGTTCACCAGGGGCCGCCAGGCATCGGGAACCGTGTCGTCCGGACGCAGGAGCGACGGGGTGAAGTCGGCGTGCTCGGTGAAGGCCAGCGACGGCAGGCCGATCGCGACGGCCTGCTCGCAGGTCCGCTCCATGGAACCGCCCAGGGCGTCCCAGGACCATTCGCTGTGGACGTGATGGTCTGCCGGAAGCGGGTTCGCCGCCGAAGGTGAGGGCAAGGGTGCCGCCTATGCGCCGGGGGGACAGGACACGGGCAGGATCGGTACGTGCGCCGAGACCGATCCTGCCACGGACGGCCCGCCCCCGCGAGGGTCTCCACGAGCGGCGACCGCCCCGGGGCCCGGCGCGCGCCGTCAGTCCAGGCAGAACTCGTTGCCCTCCGGGTCGGTCATCACGATGAAGCCGGCGCTCAGCGGGGGAGCGGGCTCGTGGCGGCGTACGCGCGCGGCGCCCAGCGCGACGAGCCGGTCGCACTCGGCCTCCAGCGCCGCCATCCGCTCCTCCCCCCGCAGCCCGGGAGCCGCACGGACGTCGAGGTGGACGCGGTTCTTGGCGACCTTGTCCTCCGGCACCCGCTGGAAGAACAGCCGCGGGCCCTGCCCGTCCGGGTCCTCGATGGCCGACCGCGAGTTCCGCTCCTCCTCGGGCACGCCGATCCGGGCGAGGAAGTCGTCCCACGCGGCCAGCGGGTCGGCGCCCTCCGCCAGGAGCACGCCGGGCGGGCCGGGATGGACGTAGCCCAGCGCGTCGCGCCAGAAGGACGACAGCGCCCGCGGGTCGTGGGCGTCGAAGGTGATCTGGATGTGGCGGCTCATCGGGCTGCTCCGTTCACGGCGGTTTCGGGTGAGTCCACCCTGCCACCCCAGGCGGACAGGATCGGTCCGCTATCTGGCAGGGTGGCGTCATGGACGTGGCGACGGGCGAGGAGCGGGGCACGACCGAGCGGGTGCTCACCCTGCTCGGGCTGCTGCAGCAGCGCGACGTCTGGACCGGCCCCGAGCTGGCCGGACGGCTCGGGGTGACGCCGCGCACGGTGCGGCGCGACGTCGAGCGGCTGCGCGCGCTCGGCTACCCGGTGCACGCCGCCCAGGGCGTGGGCGGCGGCTACCGGCTGGGCCCCGGCAAGGACCTCCCTCCGCTGCTGCTCGACGACGAGGAGGCGATCGCGACCGCGGTCTCGCTGCTCGCCGGAGCGAGCGGCTCCGGAGCGGGCGGCGCCGTCGCGGGCGCCGGCGACGCGGCGCTGCGGGCGCTGACCAAGCTCGACCGGGTGCTGCCCACCCGGCTGCGGCACGAGGTGCGCGCGCTGTCCGGCTCCGTGGAGTCCTTCGGCGGGGGCGGCACGCCGGTCGACCCCGAGGTGCTCATGATGCTGGCCAGGGCGTGCCGCGACCAGGTCGAGGCCGGCTTCGGCTACCCGTCCGGGGGAGAGGTGCGACGGCGGCGGGTCGAGCCCTACCGGCTGGTCGCCTCCGACCGGCGCTGGTACCTCCTGGCCTACGACCTCGACCGCGACGACTGGCGCACCTTCCGCGTCGACCGGATGACCGGCGTGGCCGCGCGCACCTGGCGCTTCCGCCCGCGCGCGGCGCCCGACGCGGCGGCGTACGTGCAGGAGAGCGTCGCGAGCCGCGTCTACCCGCACCGGGCGCGTTTCCTCGTGCGCGCGCCGGCCCGGACGGTGCGCGCGCAGATCCCGGCGTCGGCGGCGGTCGTACGAGAGCGGGGGAGCGGGCTCTGCGAGGTGCTCAGCGGGGCCGGCAGCCTCGACTCCCTGCTCATGCACATGCTTCTGCTGGGGCACGACTTCGAGGTCCTCGACCCTCCGGAGCTGGGGAGGCGCTGCCACGCGCTGGCGAGGAGGCTGCTGTCGGCCGGCGCCGGGTTCCCGCCGGGGCCGGACGAGCAGCAGGCCTCCCCGGGCACCGGCCGAGACGAGCAGTCGAGCGGTGGCTGAGAAGGCGGGCGCGACGGGCGGTGCCCACTGGGCGAAGCCCGCCCCGCGGGGGCGGTCAGGGGCCGGACACCGGCAGCCCGAGTTTCGCCGCGAGTGCCTCCAGCAGCTCGACCTGCTGCTCCGGGCCGGCGGGCAGGAGGTGGAGTGCCAGGTGCGCCTCGTCGGCGCCGACGGCCGCCGCGCGGTCGAGGTCGCGCAGGACGGCGCTGGTGAAGGCGGCGGGGGAGACCGGGGCGCCGGGACGGACCGGGATGACGTTGACCACGACCGTTCCGGCGCCGCCGGCGGCGCGGTACCAGCCGACCTGCGTGCGGGTGTCGTCCCAGTCGACGGCGACGGTGACGAAGCCGTCGCCGACGCGGGCGGCCCGCTCGACGGTGCGGCGGGTGATCGCGCCGACGAACAGGGGGATCGTGCCTCCCCACGGCTTGGGCCCCACCATGGACGGCGGGATCCGGTAGTGCTCGCCCTGGAACTCCACGGGGTCGGGACCCCAGCAGGCCCGCATCGCCGCCGTGTGCTCGACGAACCCGGCGCCCCTCCGGCCGGCGGGCACCCCCGCGGCGACGAACTCCTCCGGGATGTGGAACGGCGGCAGCCGGGTGCCGCCGCCCTGGCCGATGCCGACGTCCAGTCGTCCGCGGGACAGCCGGTCGAGCGTGGCCAGCCTGCGGGCCAGGACGACGGGAGCATGGAAGATCGTGTTCAGGACGGTGGTGGTCACCCGGATCCGCCGCGTGTGGGCCGCCGCCCAGGTCAGCAGCTCCAGCGGGTCCCAGACGTGGGACTCGGGCAGGCCCGCGTCGTTCCTCCAGTGCGGCCCGGTGGGGATGAGCAGCCGGTCGGTGGCGGACACGGCGTGGAAGCCGAGCCGTTCGGCCGCCCGGGCCACGGCGACGACGGCGTCGGGACCGGCGTGCGGGCCGACGTGTGGCAGGCTGACTCCGATGCGCGGAAGGTTCATCCTGTGCTCCAGTGCTGTCGGTTCGACACGGGACGCCGAGGTCGGGCGCCCCTTCGTCAGGGAGTCGGAGCGGCGGGCGGACATTTGCGGTGCGCCGGCGCAAGGAACCGGCGCCGGCTCCGACTCCATGGTGAACGGCGCCTCACGGGTGCCGCCCCACAACGAAGGAGACGACGGTGAAATTTTTGCTGATCATGCACAACAACCCGCGGATCTGGGACGCGCTGACCGACGAGGAGCGCAAGGAGGTGATGAGCGGCCACGGCACGTTCATGGAGACCGTCAAGGAGTCCGGTGAGCTGGTCAGCACCGCCGCGCTGGCCGACCCGTCGCAGAGCGCCGTGGTCAGGGTCAGGGGCGGCGTCCCCGCCGTGACGGACGGGCCGTACCTGGAGGCCAAGGAGTACCTGGGCGGCTACTACCTGGTGGAGTGCGACAGCAGGGAGCGCGCGCTGGAGCTGGCCGCGCTCATCCCTGACGCCGCCCTCGACGGCGTCGGCGTCGAGGTGCGGCCGGTGGTCTTCGCGGGCGGGATCGACGGCTGAGCACGTCGTGAAGTTCCTGCTGAGTCTCTACCTGGAGCCCTCGGCGCTGCCGGGGGAAGGGCTCGACCACGAGGAGTTCCTGGCCGCGGCCGGGCCGTCGGGCGAACTGGTCGGCGGGCACGTCCTGGCCGACCCGTCCGTCGGCGCCGTCACCAGGGTGCGGGGCGGCGCGGTCACGGTGACCGAGGGCCCGTACCTGACGTCCGCCGACCAGGTCGCCTGCCAGTACGTGGTCGACTGCGAGAGCCGGGAGCGCGCCGTCGAACTGGCCGTCCTGCTGGCGGCCGGTCAGGCCGGCGGCGTGGAGGTGCGGCCGCTGATGAACGCGTCCGGGATGGAGATGTGAGCGCGTCCGAACGCCTGGGTGACCTGCTGCGCGAGCTGGCGCCGCAGGTCCTCGGCGTGCTCCTGCGCCGCCACGGCGGGCTGGAGGAGTGCGAGGACGCCGTGCAGGAGGCGCTGCTCGCGGCGGCGACGCAGTGGCCGGCCGAGGGGCTGCCGGACAACCCGCGGTCCTGGCTGGTCACCGTCGCCGCCCGGCGCCTGGTCGACCAGGTGCGCAGCGAGCAGGCGCGCCGCCGCCGCGAGGCCACGGCGGCGGCGCGCGAGGCGCCGGACGCCGGCCTCGCGCCCGCGCCCGGCGACGAGAGCCCCGGCGACCGCGACGACACGCTCGCGCTGCTGTTCCTGTGCTGCCATCCGGCGCTGACGCCCGCCTCCCAGGTGGCGCTCACGCTGCGCGCCGTCGGCGGGCTCACCACGGCCGAGGTGGCCCGCGCGTTCCTCGTGCCGGAGGCCACGATGGCGCCGCGGATCAGCCGGGCGAAGCAGCGCGTGAGATCGGCGGGCGCGGCGTTCGAGCTGCCGGCGGCCGAGCAGTGGGCCGGACGGCTCGACGCCGTCCTGCACGTCCTGTACCTGATCTTCAACGAGGGCTACACGGCCGGGTCGGGACCCGACCTGCACCGCGCCGATCTCACCGCGGAGGCGATCCGGCTCACCCGCCTGCTGCACCGGTCCCTGCCGGACGACGGCGAGGTCGCCGGGCTGCTGGCGCTGATGCTGCTGACCGACGCCCGACGCCCCGCCCGCACCGGCCAGGACGGCGCCCTCGTGCCGCTGGCCGAGCAGGACCGCGGCAGATGGGACGCCGCCCTGATCGAGGAGGGCGCCGCGCTGGTCACCGCCGCCATGTCCGCCGCGCCCCTCGGCCCCTACCAGCTCCAGGCGGCGATCGCCGCGCTGCACGTCCAGGCGCCCCGGGCCGGGGACACCGACTGGGAGCAGATCCGCATCCTGTACGCGATCCTGTCGCGGATCGCGCCGAACCCGATGGTCACGCTCAACCACGCCGTCGCGGTCGCGATGACGCGCGGCCCCGAGGCGGGGCTCGACCTGCTGCGCACCCTGGACGGCGACCCCCGCATGGCCCGCCACCACCGCCTCCCCGCCGTCCGCGCCCACCTGCAGGAACTGGCGGGCGAGCACGCCGCCGCGCGGGAGAACTACCGCCTGGCCGCCCGGCGCACCACGAGCCTCCCCGAGCGGCGCCACCTGCTGGCCAGGGCCGACCGGCTGGAAGGCTGACCTCCGTCGCCGCCGCCCGCGCGGAAACGCTTCACGCCTCCCGTTCCAAGTACAGGTGAAAGGGCGGACGACGAAGGGAGCGAGGCGAGTGCGCCTCAGTGAAGACCCGGCGGCCCTGGAGGCCTTCTACCGCCGCCACGCCGACGCGATCATGCGGTACGTGGTGCGGCGGGTCAGCGATCCGCAGCTCGCCGCCGACCTGACCGGCGACATCTTCGTCGCGGTCCTGGACTCGGCGCACACCTACGTCAGCGGGCGCGGCAGCGAGATCGCGTGGTTGTACGGCATCGCGCGCAACGTCGTGTCGGGCCATCACCGCTCGTCGGCTCTGGAGGCGAGGGCGGTCAGCCGCGTCGCGGGCCGCAGGTTGATGGACGACGACGACATCGTCCGGATGGAGGAGCGCATCGACGCGGAGCGTCAGCTGCGGGAGGCCCGCCAGACGATGGCCGGCCTGCCGGAAGGGGAGCGGGCCGTGCTGGAACTGGTCGCGATCGACCAGCTCACGGTCGCCGAAGCGGCCACCGCTCTCGGCATCGGGAAGGTCACCGCACGAGTCCGGCTGCATCGGGCCAGGAACGCCCTCAAGGGCGTCGCCTCGGCCCCGGCGGAGTACAGGGGAGCGCAGGCATGAACGACAGGTTCGAGGAGCGACTGATCAGAGCGGTCATGGAAGAGCACGCCAGGAGGGCGGAGGAAGGGGACACCGCCGTCCGGACGCGGGGCGGGCGCGGCGTGAACCGCCGGGCCCTGAGGCTCGGCGCCGTGGTGGCCGGGGCGGCGGCCGTCACGGCCGGGTTCACCGTCTTCGGCGGGGGCGTCACCACGGCGTACGCGGTGAGCGAGCGCGCGGACGGATCGGTGCGGGTGCAGATCAACGCGTTCCGCGACCCCGGGGAGCTGGAGGCCGAGCTGGCCCGTGCCGGGATCAAGGCGGAGATCGACTACC
Source organism: Nonomuraea pusilla (assembly GCF_900109355.1). Classification (GTDB taxonomy): domain Bacteria; phylum Actinomycetota; class Actinomycetes; order Streptosporangiales; family Streptosporangiaceae; genus Nonomuraea; species Nonomuraea pusilla. The sequence continues at coordinate 197,694 of NZ_FOBF01000013.1, read as the reverse complement.
TGCCGGCGGGGAAGGGTTGCCGGCCCTCCCGCGGCGAGCCGGCGGTCGCGGACGGGCAGCTGAAGGTCGGCCGCGGCGAGGACGGCAAGGGGATCGCCTTCGACCTTGGAAAGGGACAGGTGGGGCCGGGCGAGACGCTCGTGCTGGCGGTCTCGGTCGACCCGGCGGGCGAGGACCGGCCGCCCGTCGCGCTGTCGATGCAGGTCGTCAGGGGCCCGGTGGCGCCCTGCGAGGAGACGCCGCTGCCGCTTCCGGACGAGGGACCGGGCGGCCGGCCGGAGACAGGGCACCGCCAGGGCGACGACACGCGCCACGGCGGCTCGGACACCGTCCCCGGCACCGGCTCCTCGACGGGATGAGTCAGCGCAGCGGGAGGCGGCGTACTCCCGTCATGGTCGGCGTGGGCATGAACTCCACCGGGTCGTCCGGGTCGGTGCGCAGCCGGTCGGACCGGTCGAGCAGGATGTTCAGCGCGACCCGTCCCTCCAGCCGGGCGAGGGGGGCGCCCAGGCAGAAGTGGATCCCGCGGCCGAAGGCGAGGTGCGGGTTGGGGTCGCGGCCCGGATCGAAGACGTCGGGGTCCGGGAACTGACGGGGATCCCGGTTGGCCGCCCCGAGCCAGATCATGAGCAGGCGGTCGGCCGGGACCGTCACGCCGCCCAGCTCGACCTCGCGCGTGGTGGAGCGGCTGAGGGCGGCGAACGGGGTGAGGAAGCGCAGCGACTCCTCGATGACGGCCGGGACCGAGGCGCGGTCGGCTCGGACCCGGTCCTGCACCTCGGGGAACGCGTCGAGGCACAGCACCGTGTTGCCGAGGAGCATCGTCGTGGTGACGTGTCCGGCGAGCAGCAGGACGATCGCGAAGTTGACGACCTGGTCGTCGGGGAGGCGTTCGCCGTCCACCTCGGCCTCGACCAGCCTGGTGAGCAGGTCGGCGCGCGGCTGCCGCCTGCGTTCCGCGGCGTGGGCGGCGAGGTAGCCCGCCATCTCCTTCCACGCCTTCAGCGCGTCCCGCGCGTCCGCCTGCTGCTCGGCGGCGGTCCTCGACAGCGAGATCTTGGTGTCGCGCTCGAACATCGCGTCGGCCCACTGCTTGAACAGGACGCGGTCGCCGCCGGGCACCCCGAGCAGCTCGGCGATGACGGTGACGGGAAGCGGGTAGGCCAGGTCGGCGACCAGTTCGAGGCGTCCCCGTTCGCGGGCCGCGTCGAGCAGCTCGTGGGTGAGCCGCGCGATCCTCGGCTCCAGATCCGCGACGACCTTGCGGGTGAAGGCGCTGCTGACCAGCTTGCGCAGCTTGCCGTGCTCCGGCGGGTCGATCTGGGTGATGAAGCCCGCCAGCGAGAAGTCCTCGCTGTCCGGCATGAGGTCCTTGGGGATCACGCGCATGACGTCCGAGGAGAACGTCGCGGGATCGCCGAGGACCTCGTGGAGTTCCGGGTAGCCGTAGACGTTCCAGATGCCGGTGCCGGCGTCGTACTCCACCGGCGGGCCCGAACGCCCTCCGCGCAGCCAGAAATGCTGCTCGGGGATGTGATACCGCTCGACGATGCTGGTCATCGCCTCTCCCTTGGTCGTGGGCCGGTGCCGGGTGAGCAGGCCCGGCCGGAACGCGGACCGGTGGTCCAGGTCAGGCGGTGGCGCGTGGCGTCCCGGCTCCCGTCCGGCTGCCACGCGCGACCGTGTTGACCGCGGTCTTGCTGACGCCGAGGCCCGCCGCCGGATAGGTGAGGGACCCCGGTGCGGCGTACCTCACGAAAGCTACGCCGCCTTCCGGCTCCGGGCAACGACCCCGCGGGTGGTCACCGGGTGGCGGAGGCGGCCGGCCCCTCAGGTCGTGGGCCGCCCTTGGGCCAGATCAGGGAGCCCGGCCTGCGGGCCTCGCGGCGGATCTTCCACACCCCGAGCCTGCACGTCAGCTCCTTGTACGCCGCGCTCACGCGTCCGCCGACGTAGACGTTCACCGCGGTGTCGTCCTTGCGGGCGAGCTGCCGCATGGCGGCGCGCCGGCCGAGGCTCACACACGCCCCCGAGAAGGCGAGCCTGATGACCGCGGGTTCGGTTCCCGCGATGCGGCTCAGCACGGTGTCGGCGGCCTGCGCCCCGAGCGGCCCGGCGGCGTAGCAGCTCATCCGCAGCGGCCGGCCCGAGGGCGCGGCGGCGTCCCCGGCCGCGACGACCCGGTCGTCGTCGAGGCTCGTCAGCGTCTCGTCGGTGAGCAACCGGCCGAGCTCGTCGGTGCGCAGCCCGCTCGCGGCCGCCAGCCCCGGCACGCCGAAACCCGCCGCCCAGACGGTGAGGGCGCTCGGACGCGCCGCGCCGGAGGCGAGGACGACCGCGTCCGGCCGGACCTCGGTCACGGCGTCGGCCTGGAGCACGGCGACACCGTGCCGCGACAGCCAGCCGGCGACGTAGCGGCGGCCCGGCGCGCTGACCGAGGGCGCCAGGGTCCCGCCGCACACCAGCGTGACCCGGCGTCCTCGTCCGGCCAGTTCGGCGGCCGTCTCGATGCCGGTCAGCCCGCCGCCGACCACGGTGACCGGGGCGTCGGCGGGCAGCTCGTCCAGCCTGGCGCGCAGCCGCCGCGCGGACTCCAGCTCGGCGACGTCGAACGCGAACGCGGCCGCGCCGGGCACCGACGACGGGACGGCGCCGGTGCTGCCGACCGCGTAGACGACGTGGTCGTAGTCCAGCGCGCGGCCCGACGCCAGCCGCACCGCGCGGGCGGCGGTGTCGATGCGCGTGGCGCTGTCGACCACCAACCGGACGCCCTCGCCCAGCAGCGTGCCGTAGTCCGCCGTGGCCTCGCCGGTGCCGGCCGCGAGCTGGTGCAGCCGGACCCGTTCGACGAACTCCGGGCGGGGGTTGACCAGGGTGACGTCGACGTCGCGGCGCGTCCGCAGACGGTTGGCCGCGAGCGCGCCGGCGTAGCCGCCGCCGATGACGACGACCTTGTGGGGCGTGGGCTGCGAGGGCTGCGTGGACATGGCGAGGGTTCCCTTCTCGATGGCGTCTCACCAGTCCGACACCGCGACGCCGCCGAATGTGAGGCGGCGCGGCGACCGCGGGGGCGGCCCCTCAGCGGGCGGCGAGCGATGCGAGGGTGGCGGCGCCGCCCGGGTCGCGGTCGGTGCCGACCGGGACGACCGCCACCTCGTCCACCCCTGCCGCCGCGTACGCCGCCAGCTGCGCCCGCGGGTCCCCCAGCAGGGACACCGACGCCACGAGCTCGTCGGGGACGGCGGCCAGCAGGTCGCGCGGGTGCGGCCGGGTACGGGCGAACGCGACGACGTCGCCGAACCCGGCCTCGGCGAACATCTCGCCGTAGCCGGGGGCGGGCAGGTAGCCGACGACGGCGCGGCGGACGCGGTCGACGGCCTCGCGGTCGGGGTCGGCGGCGGCCGTGACCCAGGCGGTGACGGGCACGTCCGGGTTGACGGCGCGCAGCCGGGCGGTGAGCCGCGCGGCGGAGGCGGGCGTGACGAGGTTGAGCACCATGCGGTCCGCCGAGGCGGCGGTGCGGACGGCGGAGGGCCCGAAGGCGGCCACCGCGAGCCGGGAGCGGGGGGCGGGCAGGCGCAGGCGGTAGCCGGTGCTGCTCACGCAGGCGCCGGTGAAGCCGGATCTGTCGCCGTCGAGGAGCGGCCGCAGCACCTGGACCGTCTCGCGCAGCGCGGTGGCGGATCTGGCGCGGGAGCGGCCGTGCCAGCTCTCCACGACGGTCGGGCTGGACGTGCCCACGGCGACGTCGACCTGCCGGCCGGTGAGCGAGGCGACGGAGGCGGCGCCCATCGCGATCATCATGGGGTCGCGGACGGCCACCGCGAGCGGGCCGACGGTGAGCCCGATCCGGGCGGTGGCCAGGCCGATGGCGGTGGCCAGGGCGAAAGCGTCGTACGTGGCCATCTCGCCGACCCAGAGCGTGGGGTAGCCCAGCTCGTCGGCGGCGCGGGCGGTCAGCAGGGCCTCCTCGGCCGGGCGGTCCTGCCACAGGCCGAGGGACACGGACAGGTTCATGCGCGCTCCCACAGGACGGACACGTTCATGCGGTCCAGCGGCACGGGCGGGTTCACACGCGCTCCAGCAGGACGGCCGATCCTGAGCCGGCGGCGCCGCTGACCGCCGCGACGCCGTAGCGGGCGCCACGGCGGTGCAGCTCGTCCACGCAGGCGGCGATCAGGATCGCGCCGGTGGCGCCGAAGGCGTGACCCATGGCGATGGTGCCGCCGTTGACGTTGAAGCGGTCGTCGCCGACCCCGAGGTCCCGCTGGAACTTCAGGCAGAGCGCCGCGAAGGCCTCGGCGAACTCGAAGACCTCGACGTCGTCCGGCGACAGCCCGGCCTCGGCCAGCACCCGTTCGACGGCGAGCTGCCCGGCGGTGAGCATGGTGACGGGGTCGCCGGCGGCGGTGGCGGTGCCGGCGACGCGGGCCAGCGGCGGCAGGTCCAGGTCGCGGCCGACGAGCACGAGGCCGGCCGCGTCGCAGAGGCTGGGCGAGGTGCCGCGGGTGTGCAGGTGGCGGACGGCGTCCAGCTCGGGCAGGTGCCTGAGGACGATCTCGTCCTGCTCGGGCGTCCCGGCGAAGGCGGGTTCCATCGCCGCGAGCGCGGCGGGCGTGGTGCCGGGCCGTACGTGCTCGTCGTGGGCGAGGCCGCCGGCCGGGACGAGCGAGCGGGCGTGCCGGCCACCCGCCCAGGCGTCCGCCGCGAGGGTCTGGGTGCGCACCCCGTACGCGTCGAGCTCCTCGCGGGTGAAGCCCTCCAGGGTGGCGACGGCGTCGGCGGCGACGCCCATGTGGAGCGAGCCGACGGGCAGCGACCACAGCGGCCCGCGGTCGGAGAACATGGGGACGCGGGAGACCGACTCCACCCCTCCCGCGACCACGCAGCGGCCCGCGCCGGACGCGACCAGCGCGGCGGCGGCGCGCACGGCGTCGATGCCGGAGGTGCAGTAGCGGTTGAGCGTCATGCCGGGGGAGTCGAAGCCGGTGGTCAGCGCGGCGGTGCGGGCCAGGTTGCCGCCCTGGTCGCCGTGCTGGGTGGCGCAGCCGACGAGCAGGTCGTCGGCCCCCCGCAGCCCGGTGCGTTCCGTGAGGGCGGCGAGCAGGCCCTCCAGCATGGCGAGCGGCGTGACCCCGGCCAGGCCGCCGCCGGGGCGGGCCTTGCCGCGCGGGGTCCTGACGCACTCGTAGACGTAGGCGTCGTTCATCGCAGCTGCTCCGAGCGGATCCAGGTGGCGTGGAAGCCGAGCGGCACCCGCTGCGGCAGCAGCACGCGGGCGACCGGCCCGTCGGAGATCCGCGACGCGTCGAGGATCTGGACCTCGGAGCGGTCGGCGGCCGCGTCGGTGACGAAGCTGACGAGGTAGCCGTCGTCCTCGCCGGTCGAGCCGTCGCGCGGGGCGAACGGGGCCTCGCTGCCGTAGACGCCGGGGCCGTAGGACCAGGTCTCCTTGGCGCCGGTGACGTTGTCGTAGCGGACCAGGCCGTCGAAGAGGTTGGTCTCGGCGTCGGCGACGGAGACGTTGTAGGCGTAGCGGGTGCGGTAGCCGGTGGAGCGGGCGTCGATGGAGGGGAACTCGGTGTTGTGGTCGGCGTCCACGTACTCCTCGGACGTGCGTCCGGTGCGCAGGTCGAAGCGGTAGCGGTACATGCGGGCGTCGAGCTTCAGGTAGGAGATCATCCGGGAGAGCGGCGAGCCGGCGCCGTGCGGCGCGGGGCGGGAGACGCGGCACACGTCGAGGACGATCTCCTCGCCCTCCTCCCAGGCGTTGACGACGTGGTAGATGTAGCAGGGCTTGGCGTCGAACCAGCGCACCTGGTGGCCGCGCCTGGCGATGACGCCGAAGCGCGAGGGCAGCTCGCGGTCGAAGGTGAGCTTGTAGCGGCCGTGCCGGGCGGCGTCGAGGTCCTGGTAGAGCGGCAGGTCCATGAGGATCGCGTGGTTCTCGGTGATCGCCATGTCGTGGGGGAGCCTGGCGCCCGGCAGGTCCAGCTCGACGCGGTGCTCCACCGTGCCCGACCGCCCGACGACGCCGTAGCGCAGGTACGGCGGGCGCGGCCCGTAGTCGAACCAGAACAGCTCGCCGGTGCGCTCGTCCACCTTGGGGTGGGCCATGAAGTCGCCGTTCAGCGTGTCGAGGAAGGTGTCGGCGCCGAGCGTCTCCAGCGAGAGCGGGTCGAGGCTGTAGGGCGTGCCGCACAGGTACCAGGAGGCGAGGACCCTCCCGCGGTGGAAGATCACGTCGGTGTTGGCCGTGTCCTTGTACGGCAGGCCGCGCGCGTTGCCGAACGGGTTGCCCTCGGGGTTCTCCATGACGCCCGTCCACAGGGCCTTACCGGCGGCCGACTCCGCCTCGAAGGCGCGGGTGCGCACCCAGCGGTTGCGGTAGCGGGCCCTGCCGTTCTCGAAGTGCACGGCGTGGACCATGCCGTCGCCGTCGAACCAGTGGTAGCGGCCCTTCACCGGGTGGCGGGCGTTGGGCCCGTTGCGCAGGTACACGCCGTTGAGGTCGGCGGGGATCCGCCCGATCACGGTCAGCTCGTCGGCGGTGACCTCGGCCTGGACCGGGGCGTAGACGCCCAGCAGGTACGGGTTCCGCTCGCCCGACTCGTCCATCATCACGACACGTTCGGCCATGGCCGGAAACTACGATAAGCGAAGTCAGCTGTCAACGATTGACGACCTGGCTTCGGCTTTCGTAGTGTGCGCCCATCACCGATGGGAGCCGCGATGACGCATTCCGCCGATCGGATCGCCCGCTACACCGCCGAGGGCTGGTGGACGGGCGACACCATCGACCAGCTGCTCAGGGCCCAGGTGGCGGCGCGTCCCCGCGCCACGGCCATCGTCGACCCGCCCGACAAGACGATCGGGCCCCCGAAGCGGCTGACCTGGGCGCGGCTCGACGCCGAGGTCGACAGGGTCGCCGGCGTGCTCCACGCGCGCGGCGTCGGGCCCGGCGACGTCGTCGCCGTGCAACTGCCCAACAGCGTCGAGCTCGCCGTGATCTTCCTCGCGACCGTGCGGCTCGGCGCGACCGTCACGCCCTTCCCCGTGCAGTACCGCGCGTACGAGCTGGGCCTGCTGCTGCCGCTGTCCGGCGCCACGCTGCTGGTCACCGGGCCGCAGTCGCGCGCGCCCGAGGGCACGCCGACGCTGTCGTGGCCCGCCGACCTGGAAGGCGTCACCGCGGCCGAGGCGCCGAGCCGCACCGCGGACCCGGCCGAACGGGTCACGATCTGCTGGACCTCCGGCACCGAGGCCACGCCCAAGGGGGTGCCGAGATGCCACTACGACTGGCTGGCCGTCGCCGCCATCTGCGCCGCCGCGCCCGGCCTGACCGCCGGCGACGTGATACTCAACCCGTTCCCGATGGTCAACATGGCCGGCATCGGAGGCGTCCTCCTGCCGTGGCTGCGCACCGGCGCGACGCTGGTCCAGCACCACCCCTTCCACCTGCCCACCTACCTGGCGCAGATCGCCGACGAGCAGGTCACCTACACCCTGGCCCCGCCCGCCCTGCTCACCCTCCTGCTGCTCCAGGGCGTGACGGTCCCGCCGTCGCTCACGAGGATCGGCTCGGGCTCCGCGCCGCTGCCGCCGTCCATGGTCAAGGGCTGGCAGGAGCGGCACGGCATCGCCGTCATCAACTTCTTCGGCTCCAACGAGGGCGTCACGCTGCTCTCCGACCCCGAGCGCATGCCCGACCCCGAGGTACGCGCCCGCTACTTCCCCCGCCCCACCGTGCCCGGGGTGCGGGTCAAGCTGGTCTCGCCGGACGGCGTGGAGGTCACCGAGCCCGGTATCCCGGGGGAACTGCGGCTCAGCGGGCCCACCGTCTTCGCCGGGTACCTGCCCGGCACCGCGGCCGTCGAGCCGTTCGACGAGGAGGGCTACCTGCGCACGGGCGACCTGTTCGAGATCGCCGGCGACCACGGCCAGTACCTGCGCTACGTCGACCGCGCCAAGGACATCGTCATCCGCGGCGGCATGAACATCGCCCCGGCCGAGCTGGAGGCCCTGCTCGCCGGCCACCCCTCGATCGCCGAGGTGGCCGTCGCCGGCTACCCGGACGAGGTGCTGGGGGAGAAGGTCTGCGCGGTCGTCGTCCCCCAGGGGGAGATCTCCCTGGAGTCGGTGGTCGCCTTCCTCCGCGACAAGGGCATCGCCTCCTACAAGCTCCCCGAACGGCTGGAGATCGTGGACGCGCTGCCCAGGAACCCCGTCGGAAAGATCCTGAAACGGGAGCTGAAGCTGTGATCCGTGTCCTCGGCGGCTACCAGACCGACTTCGCCCGCTCGGGCGTGGGCCTGTTCGACCTGCTCCAGGAGGCCTGCCTCGGCGCGCTCGCCGCGGCCCGCGTGCCCCCGGAGGACGTGCAGGTCGCCCACGTCGGCAACCTGGCCGGCGAGCTCTTCGCCGGCCAGGCGCACCTGGGCGGCATGGTCGCCGCGGCCCACCCCGCGTGGGCCATGCTCCCCACGTCGCGGCACGAGGCCGCCTGCGCCTCCGGCTCCATGGCGGTGCTGGCCGCCATGGCCGACCTGGAGGCGGGGCGGTACGACGTGGCGCTCGTCGTGGGCGTGGAGCTGATGCGCAACGTCGGCGCCAAGGAGGCCGCCGGGCACCTGGGCTGCGCCGCCTGGGCGGGCCGCGAGGCGACCTCGGCGGACTACCCGTGGCCCGCGCTGTTCGCCGAGATCGCCGACGAGGTGGACGCCCGCCACGGCCTCTCCCACGAGCACCTGGCGCGCATCGCCGAGATCAACCACGGCAACGCGCTGCGCAACCCCCTCGCCCAGACCCGGTCGTGGACGTTCCCCGAAGGCTGCTTCGGCGAGGACGACACGCTCAACCCGATCGTCGAGGGACGGCTGCGCAAGTACGACTGCGGGCGCATCACCGACGGCGCCGCCGCCGTCGTGCTCGCCTCGGGCCGGTACGGCGGGCGCGGCCCGGTCGTCTCCGGCTGGGGGCACCGCACGGCGCCCCTGCCACTGAAGGACAAGCTGGCGGTGCGCGAGCCGTACCTGTTCCCGCACCTGCGGCAGGCGGCGCTCGACACCTACCGGCGCGCCGGCCTCGAAGGACCGGCCGGCGTGGACGTGATCGAGACGCACGACTGCTTCACCGTCACCGAGTACGTCGCCCTCGACCACCTCGGCCTGACCCCGCCCGGCGAGTCGTGGCGGGCGATCGAGTCCGGGACGATCGACTTCGGCGGGAGCCTGCCGGTGAACCCGTCGGGCGGGCTGATCGGCCTCGGCCACCCCGTGGGCGCGACCGGCGTGCGCATGCTGCACGACGCCGCCCGCCAGGTGTCGGGCACGGCGGGCGCCTGCCAGGTGCCGAACGCCCGCACCGCGCTGACCCTCAACATCGGCGGCAGCTGCACCACGGTCGCGCTGTTCGCCGTCACCTCCGCCGACGACTGACAGCGGCGGCCGGCGACGCCGCTGACCGACGGCTCCTTCGTCACCGGGCGCTCGCGCGTCATGCCGTCGCGTCGCGCTCCGGCAGGGCGAAGCGCACCCGCGTGCGGCTGACCGCCTCGCCGCAGGAACGGCAGCGCAGGCAGGGACGGAACGGCAGGCCGCACGCCCGGTGGGTGATGCGCAGGTCCGTGTCGGGCGGGCCCGTGTACCACCGCTGCGCCCAGTCCACCAGGAAGGCGAAGATCCCGAAGAAGTCCAGGCCCTTGTCCGTCAGCCGGTACCTCGGCCGCGCGCCCGGCTCCTCCACCTCCAGCACGCCGAGGTCGGTGAAGCGCCGCAGCCGGTTCGACAGCACCGACGGCGCGACTCCCAGCTCCGCCTGGAAGTCGGCGAAGCGCCGCAGCCCCAGGAAGGCCGCGGCCAGGATCACCGTGCTCCACCTGTCGCCCAGCACCTCGAAGGTCTCCGGGAGGTACGACAGCGGGTCGGCCTCGCCCCTGACCGTCCTGCGGTGCAGGCGGGGCACGGTGACCTGCGCGAACGTCGCCGCGCCGCGGACCGTCTCGGTGTCGCGCGCGGTCACCCCCGCGCGGCCGCAGCTCGCGCAGCCCAGCTCCACGTCGGTGCGCCTGCCGCAGCCGGTGTGGGTCAGCTCGGGCAGCCCGTGCCGCCTCGGCACCCACCTGCGCTCCCACGACCAGATCTCCACCAGCACCGGCCACAGCTCCACCGCCCGCTCGGTCAGCAGGTACTCGGTGCGGGTGCGGCCCTCCTCCCGGTACGGCGCCGGCTTCAGCAGGTCGCCCGCGACCATCTCCTTCAGCCGGTTGGCCAGCACCGACTCGGACATGCCGAGCTCGTCGCGCCAGTCGGCGAAGCGGCGTACCCGAAGGAGGAACGCGCGCTGCAGGATCAGCAGGGTCCACTGGTCGCTGACCGCGAGCAGCGCCCGCCCGATCGCGCTGGGACCCTCCACTCCTCGCTCCTCCATCCGGTTGGCTTTCGCCATGAGAGTACCGGCGATCCAGCGTCTCCGATCTCCCCGGCGAGCGCGGCCGCGACGCGCTCCTGGCCTTCCGGGGGGCGGCCCCGGCCCCACCTCCCGCGGGGTGGCGGATGACTCCGCTGACCGCCTTCCACGCGAGGACCGGCGCCGACGTCCACGCCGACCACTGGGAGGTCCATCCCGAGGCCGAGGAGCTCGTCTCCCTGCCTCATCGGGAAGATGCGCCTCCGCCTGCGGCCGGAGCGGCCGGGACAGCGGGAGGAGGAGATCAGGCTGACGGCGGGAACCGCGGCCGTCGTCCCGCGCGGGCGCTGGCACCGCGTCGAGCTGGACATCCCCAGCGACGTCCCGGTCGTCACCCTGCCCCGTACCACTTTCCTGTCGGGAAAGAAGATGGTACTTTCCTCTTGGGAAAGTAGTCGACCACGGGGTGGCACATGAATCCGCAGGATGCCCAGTCTTCGCTTGATCAGATCCGCGCCTTTCAGGACAGGACCCGAGAGGAGATGGTCCGCAAGATCCTTCCCTGGCCCTTCGTGATCGTCTCGGCGCTCGGGCTCCTGGGCGTGTTCGCGTCGATCGATCTCGAATTGCCCTGGAGATCCGTCGCTCTGGGGCTGGGGCTCGCCGTGTACATGGGCTCGGGGCTCCTGAGCTCGTTCCGGGTCGCCGTCCACCCGAAGCCCAGGGGTGTGATGATCGCCATGCTCGTCGTCATGACGCCCGCCTACTTCATCGCCTTCGTCATCGGCAGGGTCGCCGGCTTCGCCTTGTTCGGTCTGCCGGCGCACGGGCTGCTGTCGCAGGCCATGGTCGGCGCCGTCTTCGCGGCCGTGGTGTACATCGCGATCACGCCGCTGATCCGCCGGATCGTCACGTCGATTGCGCTGCAGGCTGATGGACCCCCAGTTCGATGAGTTCCTGCACGTGCCCGCGCGGCTGTCGGTGGTCGCGCTGCTGGCGCCGGCCGACTGGGTCGACTTCGGCTTCGTCAGGGACACGATCGGCACCAGTGACTCGGCGCTGTCCAAGCAGATCTCCGCGCTGGCCGGCGCCGGGTACGTCGAGGTGTACAAGGGGCAGGACAAGCGGGCCCGGCGCACCTACGTGCGGCTCACCCCGGAGGGGCGGCAGGCGTTCCAGCGGCACGCGGCGGCGCTGGAACGGATCGTCGCGCTCTCCCGGATGACCGCGCCGGAGGCGCCGCCCCCGGCCGAACCCGGGTGACCGGCGAGAAGGGCGTGCGGGACGGCCGCTCCCGGGGTCCGGAGGCCTTCCTCCTGCCATGACACCGGGGAGGACGCCGGGCTGCCGGCGCGACACCGGCGGCAGGAGGACCCTGACGCGGTTCAGGCCGTTTCTGCGCTGAGTGCCTGCGCCACCGGCCGGCGGGCCGCCAGGCGCGCGGGCAGGGCGGTCAGCGCCGCCGTCACCAGGACGGTCGCGAGCGCGGCGCCGAGCAGCCAGGCGGAGGGGGGATCCGCCGCGTTCGGGGCGGCGAAGAGCGAGAGCAGGCCGATGCCCAGAGGGATGCCGATGAGGGCGCCGGGCAGGCCGGGCAGGAGCTGGGCGGCGGACAGCCCCGCGGTGATCTGGGCGGGGGTGGCGCCGAGCGTACGCGCGACGGCCATGTTCGCCCGCGCCTCCATGGCGGTGGTCCAGGTGAGCGTGACGGTGTTCACGACGGCGAGGGCGATCAGCAGGATGGTGACGGCGAGCATCAGCCCGCGGTCGTGCTCGCCCCGCAGGTTGGGCAGGACCGAGGAGCCGTCCAGGCCGTAGCCCCTCTCCGGCTGGGCGTGGAGGGTCAGCAGGGCGGCGATCGCGATCACGCTGGTGGCGGAGGAGCACGCCTGCAGCACGGCGCGGCCCGGCCGGCGGGCGGTCAGCCGCAGCCCGAGCAGCAGCGGCGTGGGCAGCAGCGCGGACAGCGCGGTGAGCCAGGGCCGGTGACGGGGCTGGTGCGCGGTGGCCGTCAGCGCCGTGACGGTCGCCGTGCGCATGGCCCGCAGGGTCGGACGCAGCGTGGACAGCACCGCCACCGCCACGGCGAGGACGGTCGCCGCGACGACCGTGGCGCCGTCGGGGCCGGCCGCGTCGCCGATCCGGCTGGCGGTGGGGCTGGCGATGGCCGGCATGGCCAGGTGGGCGACCATCAGGCCCAGCGCGTCGGCGAGCAGCGCCAGCGCCAGGTACTCGGTGAACAGGACGGCGGTGATGAGGCCCGGGGTGGCGCCGACGGCCTTGAGCAGCCCGGCCCGGCGCGTCTGCTCGACGGCGCGTCCCGCGGCCAGCGCCGCCACTCCGGTGATGGCCAGGAAGCTGAGCAGCCAGCTGCCGACGACCAGGATCGGCTGGGCGTCCCTGAGGATGACCGTGTCCTGCTCGGCTTTGAACTGCCAGGGCTGGAAGGTGACCCTGATGCCGAGGCCGCTGTGGGCGTCCATGAAGGCCTCGGTCGCGGCCGGGTCGCGCAGCTTGAGGTCGATCGCCGAGGTCACCGGGAGATCGTGGGAGGCCGCCAGTCTCCGGGCGTCCGGCCGGGTCATCCAGGCCAGGCCGCTGTAGTCGCTGGGGCCGCCGCCCGGGCCGATCTGCGCCGCCCAGGGGTAGATGGAGGTGGCCGCGGTGACGGCGATCCCGACGACGGGGTACGACCGGCCGGCGATGGTGACGCGGTCGCCGACGCCGACGCCCAGCGCGGTGGCGAAGCCGCGTTCGAGGACGGCGCCGCCGGAGCGCACCCAGCGACCCGAGGTCACCAGCGGACGGTCGACCGCGCCGGGCGTCTCGGCGAAGCCGTGCACCACCACGGGGGACGAGGTGGAACCGCGTGCGGTGAGGGTGGCGTAGACGATGCGGTAGGGGCCGTGGTGGGCGACCACCTCCGGATCGTCCGCCAGTGAGGCCAGGGCCGAGGTCACGGCGGGGCCCGTGTCGCCGGAGAGCGCCACCACGTCCGGCCCGGCGGTGGCCGCGCGGGTCTGCTCGTACAGCGCGTCGCTCACGCCGCGCAGGGACAGGCCCAGGGCCATCGTGGCGGTGGCCACGGTAACCGCGAGCAGGAGCATCGCGGCCTGCACCCGGTGCCGGCGCACGTCGGCCAGCACCAGGCGCACGACGAGCACGATGGAGCCCATGACGTTCAGCCCTCCAGCCCGATCAGCCCGCCGAGCCCGCCCGTGTGGGAGCCGGCCAGCCGGGTGTCGTCGACGAACAGCCCGTCGCGCATCGAGATCAGCCGGTCGGCGGTGGCGGCGACCCGCTCGTCGTGCGTGACGATCACCAGGGTCTGCCCCGCTGAACGCAGGTCCTCGAAGATCCTCAGCACGTCGAGCGTCGCCGCGGTGTCGAGGTTGCCGGTGGGCTCGTCGGCCAGCACGACCAGCGGGTCGTTGGCCAGCGCGCGGGCGATGGCGATCCGCTGACGCTGCCCGCCGGACAGCTGCGACGGCAGGTGCCGGGCGCGATCGGCGAGGCCGACCCGGTCCAGCAGCAGGCCCGCGCGCCGCCTGGCCTCCCGGCGCGAGCGCCCCGCCAGCAGCACGGGCAGCTCCACGTTCTCGGCCGCCGACAGCTCCGCCACCAGATGGAAGGCCTGGAAGACGAACCCCACCGACCGGCGGCGCAGCCGCGCCAGGGCCCGCTCGCTCAGCGTGTCGATGCGCCGGCCGGCCACCCACACCTCGCCATCGGTGGGCCGCTCCAGGCCGCCCAGCAGGTGCAGCAGCGTGGACTTCCCACAGCCGCTCGGCCCCATCACCGCCAGCATCTGCCCCTGAGGCACCTCCAGGTCGACCTCGTCCACCGCACGGACCCTGCTCTGCCCCTGACCGTGGTCCTTCACCAGGCCGCGAGCCCGTACCACGCCACCTGACACGTTCATCCACCCTCGACTTCGTGATCGACCTCGGACCAGGCCCGCTCGCAGGCCGCCAGCCAGCGCAGGTCCGCCTGCAGCCGCAGCACGACCCCTTCCAGCAGCAGACCGGCGCCCGACCCCGCGGGCTCGGCCAGCGCCGCCCGCTGCGCCTCGCGCAGGCGGCGCAGCAGCTCACGGCGCTGCGCCGCCACCAGCTCGACCGGGTCGGCGAGGCGGGCCGCGGCGGCGGCGACGAGCTTGAGATGGAACTCCGCGAGGTCCGGCTTCGGCCATCCCACCTCGGCCAGCCACGCGGCCACCCGCTGCTGCCCGGCCGGCGTCAGCGCGTAGACCTTGCGCTCCGGCCGCTCGGGCAGGCCCTCGGCCCGTTCGCAGACCACCAGCCCGGCCTTCTCCAGCCGGGCCAGGGTCACGTAGATCTGGCCGGGGTTCATCGACTCGCCCAGCGGGCCGAGGCTCTGCCTCAGCCGGACGCGCAGGTGGTACCCGTGCGCCGGCTCCTTGGCGAGCATCGCCAGCACCGCGTCCTGCATCCCACCCCCCTAACGGCTAGCCAATAGATAGCGGTTAGCCGTACGGGTGTCAAAGCGCCGCGGGCTCCCCGGCGCGCCCGCGCGTCATCGTCGCTGTGGTGCCGCCGGGGATCCGGGCAGGTGGGGAGGTGCGTACGGAGACAAGTCATCAGCAGAGGTGATGTTTCTGGTATTGCCGGAGTCTTTGATCTCCGTCATGTCCCGCGTCCAGCGCCTCGTCCGGGGCAGGCCGCGGCGCGGCGTGACCGGCCCCCGCTGCGCGGTGCCCAGGTGGAGCTCCTGCGCCTGGTCGCCTCCACCCCGGGCATCGGCGTCTCGGCCGCCGCCAAGGGGCTGTACCTGGCGGGGAACTCCGTGTCCACCCTGGTGAAGCAGCTCACCGCCGCCGGGCTGCTGCGGCGCGAGCCCGGCCGCGACGACCGCCGGTCCGCGCGGCTCCCGCTCACCCTGCAGGGCGAGGCGCGGCTGCGCGACTGGCGCGAACGCCGGGCCGCGCTGGTGCGAACGCCGGGCCGTGCTGGTGCGAACGCCGGGCCGTGCTGGTGCGCGCGCACGTCGCCGGGGCTCGGCGAGGCCGACAGACAGGCGCTCGCCGCCGCCGTCCCCGCGCTGCGCGGACTCGCCGACAGCCTGCGGGAGGAGGCCGCGCCATGACGCCGCGCCGGCCCGTGACGGCAGGCCCGACCGGAAGCCGTCCCACGACCGGTGCGCCGGGCCGCGGCGGACCCGATGGCCGTGCGCCGCCTGCTCGGCCGCGGGACCGGTGCGCCGGGCTGCGGCGGACCCGATGGCCGTGCGCCGCCTGCTCGGCCGCGTCCCGCAGCAGCTGTCCGCCGACGGCCGCCTCACCGGGCGCGAGAAAGTCTCGCTGTTCGCGCGCGTCTTCGACGTCCCCCGGCGCGAGCGCGCGGCCCGGGTCGCCCAGACGATGGAGGCGGTCGGCCTCGCCGGGGCCGCCGACCGGCCGGCCGAGACGTTCTCCGGCGGCGTGGTCCGCCGCCTCGAACTGGCCCAGGCGCTGGTCAGCGCGCCCAGGCTGCTCATCTCGGACGAGCCCACGATCGGGCCCGACCCCATCGCCCGCGCCGGCGTGTGGGAGCACATCCAGGCGGTACGCGCCGCCACCGGGATTGTTCACCACCGACCACATGGAGGAGGCCGAGCAGTACGGCGACCGGGTCGCGCTGATGCGCCGGGGACGCGCACGGGCGGCCGGCACGCCGGGGCAGCTCACCGGGGAACTGCGCGCCCGCCGCGGCGACGACTCCGCGGCGGTGCAGCCCGCGCTGTGGCTCCTGGGGCGAGACCTTCACCCGCATCCGGGCCGTTCCGACGAACGGGGTGCCGACGACGCCGCCCTGCTCGGGGCCGCGGCGGCGGGGATCGCGGCCGCCTCCCGCCTGGTCCGCCGCCTGGCCCGCTGAGACGCCGCCCGCGCTCACGCGAAGGCCCGCGCTCACGCGGGGCCCGTGCTCACGCGGGGCCCGCCCTCACGCGGGAGGGCGGAGCTCACGCGGGAGGCCGGCGAGAGTGGCTCGCCGGCCTCGCCCGGTGGCCGGTCAGCCCTTCTCCGCGCCCTGGTTGGGGTCGCGGATGAAGTGCCGCTGGAACACCATGAAGATCAGCGCGACCGGGATCGTGGCCAGGAGCGCGGCGCCCAGCTTCAGCGGGAACTGGGTCCCGCCGCCGAGGGAGCCGCTGACCAGGTCGGCGAGGCCGCGCGGGAGCGTGAACAGCGACGGGTCCTGGACGGCGACCAGGGTGTGGGGGAACTCGTTCCACGAGCCCTGGAACGACAGGATCGTCAGGGTGATCAGCGCCGGCCGGGACATCGGGAGCACCACCGACCAGAACACGCGGAACGTTCCCGCGCCGTCGATGCGGGCCGCCTCCTCGACGCCGGGCGGGACCGACTCGAAGAACTGCTTCATGATGAAGACGCCGGCGGCGTCGGCGATGAGCGGGAGGATCAGCGCGAGGTACGAGTTGTAGATCTGCAATTGGTTCAAGACCAGAAATTTCGGGATAAAGAGGACGACTCCCGGCACCGCCATCACCGCGATCACCGTGGCGAACAGCCCGGCCCGCCCCCGGAAGCGCAGCCGGGCCAGCGCGTACCCCGCCATCGAGTCCAGCAGCACCCGCCCGAGCGTCACGACCACCGTGACCAGCAGCGAGTTCGCCAGCCAGACCGGCATGCCGGTGTCCATGAACACCCGCTCGAAGGCCGACAGCGTCGCCGGGTGCGGGATGGGCGACAGCGGGTTGGCGGCGGCGTCGGGGTCGGTCTTGAAGGCGTTCGCGATCTGGATGACGAACGGGTAGATGAAGACGACCGAGAAGACGATCAGGACGATCCGCCTCATGCCTTCCGCTCCCTCATGACCCACCGCTGGAACAGCGTCATCAGCACGATGATCAGGAACAGGACGAACGAGATCGCCGTGCCCATGCCGTAGTCGAAGTCCCGGAACGCCGTCCGGTACGACAGGAACGCCGGTGTCAGCGTGGTCTTGGCAGGGTTGCCCTGACTCATCACGTAGATCTGGTCGAAGACCTGCCAGGTGCCGATCAGCCCCAGCGTCAGCACCAGGAACATGGTCGGCTTGAGCATCGGCAGCGTCACCCGCGAGAAGCGCTGCCACCGGGTGGCGCCGTCGATCATGGCCGCCTCGTCGAGCGCCTTCGGGATGTTCTGCAGCGCCGCGAGGAACATCAGCATGAACGTCCCCGACGTCGTCCAGACCACGAGCGCGATGATGGCGCACATCGCCACGCTCGGCCCGGACAGCCAGTCCCACCAGGTCAGGCCCAGCACGCCGTGCTCGGTGAGCGCGGCGGGCGGATCGCCGACGAGCAGCTGGATCACCCCGCGCGGGTCGGAGAACCACTTCGGGCCGTCCACCCCGGCGAGGGCCAGGAGCTGGTTGACCGCCCCCGAGTTGCTGAAGATGAACAGGAACACCACGCTGATCGCGACGGAGCTCGTCACCGACGGGAAGTAGAAGGCGGTGCGGAAGAACGTCCTGCGCTTGTTCACCACCAGCGCGAGGAAGAGCGCGAGCGCCGTCTGCAGTGGCACGACCACGGCGACGTAGTAGACGTTGTTGCGGATGCTGGTCATGAAGTCCTCGCGGGCCAGCCCGTCCTCGGTGAACAGGCGGGCGTAGTTGTCCCCGCCCACGAACGGCACGCCGGCGCGGAACGGGCTGCCCTGGCCGTTCCATCCCGTGAGGCTCACCCAGAGCGCCATCAGGATGGGCAGCAGCATGAACAGCCCGAGGATCACCACCACCGGCGCCACGAACAGCCACCCCGCGAGGTTCTCCCTGGTACGGCTGCGCATGACGTCAGCCGAGCGCGCTCTCGGTGTTCTTCTGCAGCCTGGCCAGGATCTTCTGCGGATCCTGCGTGGCCAGCTGCTGGAGCCCGGCGTCGAAGTCGGCGAGGACGCTGTCCATCTTGGGGGCGTTCACCGGGCCCTGGGCGTGGTCGGCGCCGTTGACGAAGGCGGCGTCGGTGGGGAACTCCTTGAGGTAGGCGTCCTTGGCCGACTGGCGGGAGGGCATGACGCCGAAGGCCCTGGCGAAGGCGAGCTGCTGGTCGGTCTTGGTCATCGCCTCGACGAAGCTGATGGCCGCGGCCTTGTTCTTCGACTTGGCGGCGATGCCCCAGCAGTTGCTGAACGACAGCGTGCCCTTGCCCTTGGGGCCCGCGGGCAGCTCGTGGACGGAGAACGTCACGCCGGGGTAGTCGGCCTTCATCGCGCCCTTGATCCAGTTGCCCTCGATCGTCATCGCGGCCTTCTCCTTGCCGAACGCCTCGCCGCCCCAGCCGGCGTCGAGCGCCTTGGCGAACTGGGCCTGCTTGCCGGCCAGGAGGCCCTTGACGTACTGGAGGGCCTGGAGGTTCTCGGGGCTGTCGCCGGTGGCCTGCCTGCCGTCGGCGCTGGTGATCCAGCCGCCGGCCTGGACCATGAAGACGCCGACGCGGTCCCGCGTGTCGCTGAACGTCAGCGGCGTCACGCCCTTGATCTTCTTGGTGACGGCGCTGAGCTCGTCCCACGTCGTGGGGATGTCGTCGTCGGTGAGCCCGTTCTTCTTCCACAGGTCGTCGTTGACGATCAGCGCGAGCGTGGAGAAGTCCTTCGGCGCGCAGTAGAACCTGCCGTCGTAGGTGAACGTCTCGCGCAGCTTCGGGTAGAAGTCCTGGCTGTCGGAGATCTTGTCGGCGTACGGCTCCAGGGCGCCGACGCTGGCGTAGTCGGCGAAGCGCGAGGCGTCGACGTAGAACACGTCCGGCGGGTTGCTGCCCGCCAGCGCCTGCCCGAGCTGCTGGTGGATGTCCTGCGCCGGGGTGACGGTGGCGGTGTTGCCGCTCGCCTTGGCCCACGCCTCGGCCGCCTGCTTGACCGCGCTCGTCTCGGCGTCGCCGGACGAGGCCATCAGGACCTGGAGCGCGGCCGGGCCGCTGCTCTGCTGCCGCGGCGCGGCCTGCTGGTCGTCGAAGCCGCTGCCGCAGGCGGTGACGGACAGCAGGACGGCTGCCGCCGCGGGGAACGCGAGGCTTTTCATGATCGGGGGTCCTTTCGGATGGCCAGAGTGGGCTTACGGGTGACCAAGGTGGGACTGAGCAGCACGTGCGGCGCGGTGGGCCTGCCCGAGAGGCGGTCGGTCAGCAGCTCCACGCAGCGTGCCGCGGCCTCGGCGAGGGGCTGGCCGAGGCTGGTGAGCCCGATGGCGGCGGCCACCGGGGTGTCGTCGAACCCGACGACGGCCGGCGTGACCTGCAGGGCGCCGAGGGCCACGGAGTCGCTGACGCAGACCAGGGCCGTGGCCCCGCGCTCCACCAGCTCCTGCGCGGCGGCCCGCCCCTGGTCCGGCGACCCGTCCGTCTCGAGGGTGAGGGCGGTGTCGAGCCCTTCGGCGGCCAGCGCCCTGGACCAGCCGGCCCTGCGGTCGTCGCCGACGCCGGAGCCGGCCTCCCAGCCGATGAAGCCGATCCGGCGGTGCCCGTCGCCGAGCAGGTGGCGGGTGGCCGCCTCGGTGCCGGCGGCGCCGTCCACGTCCACCCACGGGTGGCCGGCCTCCGACGCGCCCCACGGGCGGCCGAAGGTGACGAACGGCAGGTCGCGCTCGGCCAGCCAGGAGGCCCGCGCGTCACCGTGGTGGGTGCTGGTCAGCACGAACCCGTCGGGCTCGAACTCGCCCAGGAGCTGGTCGATCGTGTCGATCTCGGATCGGTCGTCGGTGGCCGTGTAGAGCAGCACGCGGTAGTCGGACCTGGCCGCCGACTCCGTGAGTCCGTGCAGGAAGCGGTCGAAGACGTTCATGCCGTCCTGCGTCGTCTCGATCCGCACGGCCAGCAGCCGCGAGCGGCCCGTGCGCATCTGCCTGGCGGCGGCGCTCACCCGGTAGCCGAGGGCGTTCACGGCCGCGAGCACGCGCTGCCGTGTCTCCTCCTTGACCACTTCGGGGGAGTTGAGGACGTTCGACACCGTCTGGCGCGACACGTTGGCGTACCGCGCCACGTCGGCGATCGTCACCTTTGCCGCCATATGTGACCTTTCTGAGAGTTTGATCGATCCAAATGACGTGTGACAGGATTAGATCGTTCAAGTAAACGGAGTGTCAAGGGGGCATCACCGTGCACGACCACAGGCTGCAACCGCTGCTGCACGACCTCGTCAGCACCGTCCTGGCGCCGACGACCGCGCTCAGCGGCGCCGACGGCCAGATCAGGCCGGCCGGGGTGCAGGGGCTCTTCCACGCCGACGCCCGGGTGCTCTCCGAAGCGCGGCTGCTGGTCGACGGCCGCGAGGCGGAGCCGATCGGCCACGCCGTACCCGGCCCTGGGGTCTCCCGCTTCGTCTCGCTGGCCCGCTGGCTCGGCGACCGCAGCCCCGACCCCACGGTCAGGATCGACCGCGTCCGCCGGATCACCCCGGGCGCCATGGACGAGGAGATCACCCTGGCGTCCACCGCCGCCGACCCCGTCGCCTGCACGGTCACCCTCGCGCTGAGCTGCGACCTCGCCCCCATCGAGGTGGTGAAGTCGGGCGGCGCCGCCGAGCCCCTTCCCCCCGTGGTCGCCGGCGGCACGCCGGCCTGGCACTCCGGCGGCACCCGCGTCACCGTCCGGTCCGACGCCGAGGTGAGCGGGGCGGGCCTGCGGTGGGACGTCACGGTCGCGCCGGGCGAGCGGGTGACGCTGCGGTGGGGAGCGTCCGTGGAGGACCCGGAGGCGGTGGTCGCCGCGCCGCCGGGCCCCAGGGAGTGGAGCAGGCCGGAGATCGAGGCGGACGACGCCCGGCTGGTGCGCCTGACCCGCCAGTCCCTCGACGACCTGGAGTCGCTGCGGCTCACCGAGACCGCCGCGCCGGGCGACACGTTCCTCGGCGCGGGCGTCCCCTGGTTCCTGACGCTCTTCGGCCGCGACAGCATCTGGGCCGCCCGCATGCTGCTGCCGCTGGGCACCGGGCTGGCCGCCGGCACCCTGCGCGCCCTGGCCCGCCGCCAGGGGGACAAGGTGGACCCCCACTCGGGCGAGGCCCCCGGCAAGATCATGCACGAGCTGCGCCGCCACGAGTTCGCCGTCGAGGGCAACGGGCTGCGCCTCCCGTCCGCCTACTACGGCACCATCGACGCCACCCCCCTCTGGATCGCCCTGCTGCACGACGCCTGGCGCTGGGGCCTGCCGGAGGCCGAGGTGGCCGCCCTGCTGCCCACCCTGGAGGCGGCGCTCGGCTGGCTCGCCGAGCACGGCGACGCCGACGGCGACGGCTTCCTCGAATACATCGACACGAGCGGGCGCGGCCTGGCCAACCAGGGCTGGAAGGACTCGGGCGACGCCGTGCGCTTCCGCGACGGCGCCCGCGCCGAGCCGCCCATCGCCCTGGTCGAGGTGCAGGGCTACGCGTACGAGGCGGCCATGGCGGGGGCGGCGCTGCTGGAGGCGTACGGCAGGCCGGGCGCCGAGCGGTGGCGCGACCACGCGGCCGGGCTGGCGGAGCGGTTCCGCGCGCGGTTCTGGGTGGACGGCGGCTACCCGGCGCTGGCCCTCGACCGCGACAAACGCCCGGTGGACGCGCTGACCAGCAACATCGGGCATCTCCTCGGCACCGGCATCCTGACCCGGGACGAGGAACTGCGGATCGCCCAGGTCCTGAAGGATCCGGCCATGTCCGGAGCCTTCGGCCTGCGGACGATGTCCAGCTCCGACGCCGGGTTCAGCCCGCTCTCCTACCACTGCGGCTCGGTCTGGACCCACGACACCGCCATCGTGATCTCGGGGCTGGCCCGCTCGGGGCACGGTGACCTGGCCGCCGACCTCGCCCGGGGCCTGCTGTCCGCCGCCGAGACCTTCGGCTACCGCCTGCCCGAGCTCCACGCGGGCGACGACCGCGCGCTGATGGGGCAGGCGGTGCCGTACCCGGCGGCCTGCCGTCCCCAGGCGTGGTCGGCGGCGGCGGCCGTCGCGATCGTCCACGCCCTCGTCGGGCTGTACCCGGACGTCCCGGAGGGCCGGGCGGCGCTCCGCCCGCTGCCCGGCGCCCCCCTGGGCGCGCTGGCGGTGCGGGGGCTGCGGGTGGCCGGGGAGCCGGTGGAGGTGACGGTCGACGGGTCGGGCAAGGCGCAGGTCACGGGGCTTCCTGCCGGGGTGTCCCTCGCCGGGTAGCTGGGGCGGCGGTGCGATGGTGACGCCTCCGAGCGTGAAACGCGGGAGGCGATGGTGCGAAGGTGACGCCTGCGAGCGTGAGACGCGGGAGGCGATGGTGCGATGGTGACGCCTGCGAGCGCGAAAGGCGGGAGGCGTCACCGTGCCACTCAGGTGGAGGACGGCGGGCCCCGGGCATTGTCGAACCGCCCGCCAGGCCCTAGGGTCCCGGTAGGGAACTTTCCGACCTACTCACGCTGGGTAGCCGAGGTGCGCGTGCGCGAAAGTCATCAGGCGGGGCCGCAGCGGGCGCTGTGGGCGCTGAACGCGCGGGCCGTGCTCCACGTCGTGGAGCAGCAGGGCCCGCTCGGACGCCCCGAGATCGTCCGGGCGACCGGCCTGTCCAAGACGACGGTCACGCAGACCCTGCACAGCCTGATCGCCCACGGCGTCGTGGCCGAGGCGGGCGTGGACACCGGCAGGCGCGGCCCCGCCGCGACGCTCTTCACCATCCGGCCGGGCTGCGCGACCGCGCTCGGCGTCGACGCCGGACGGCACCGCGTCACGGCCGAGCTCACGGACATGCGCGGCGAGCCGCTCGCCCGCGCCGCCGTCCGGCTCGGAGCGGGCGAGGGGCTCGCCGAGACCGTCGTACGGGCGGCGCGGGCGTGCGCCGGGCAGGCCGGAGTGGCGCTCGGCGACGTGGGGCAGGCCGTCGTGGGCGTCCGGGCCATCGTCGGCGGCGACAACCGGACGGTGCGGCTGCCCGCCTCCTCCCTTCCCGAAGGCAGCGTCGGGGAGACCGGCCTGGAGCTCGTCCACGCCCTGGAGGCCGCCCTGCCCATGCCCGTACGGCTGGAGAACGACGTCAACCTCGCCGCCGTCGCCGAGCTGCACGAGGGCGCCGGCCGGGACGTGGACGAGTTCGTGCTCCTCGGGCACGGCGACGGGCTGGGTGCGGGCCTGGTGATCGGCGGCCGGCTGCACCGGGGCTTCGCGGGCGGCGCGGGGGAGGTCGGCCACCTGCCGGGGCCCGACACGCGGCGCGGTGAGCCCGTCATGGCGGGCGCCGAGTTCCTCGGGCTGGCGGCGGCGGCCGGGCTGCCCGCGTCGCCGGGCGAGGTGTTCGCCCTGGCCAGGGCGGGCGACGGCCGGGCGAGGGAGGTCCTGGAGCGCGTGGCGGACCGGCTCGCGCTGGTGATCGCCTCCATCGCGATGGTCCTCGAACCCGAACTCGTGGTGCTGGGCGGGCCTTTCAGCGACGAGGCGCTCGCCGAGCCCCTCCGCTCGGTGCTGCGACGCGACGCGGCACCGCTCGCGATCTCCCTGTCGGTGAGCGGCGTGACCGGCGACCCCGTCCTGCGGGGCGCCCTCTGGGAGGCCAGGCTGCGGGCACGGGACGCGGTGTTCGCCGCGGCCGTGGCCGCGGGGCCGCCGGACAAGCCCTGACCCCCCTCCGACCCCCCTCCGGAAAGGCGCCGCATGTCCGATCTCGCCACCCGCCTCGGCCACTCCGCCGACGACCGCCTGCTCATCGTCAACGCCGACGACTACGGCATGAGCCGCTCCGCCAACCTGGGCATCACCTCGCTCCTGCGGGCCGGAGCCATCAGCTCCGCGACCGTCATGACGCCCTGCCCCTGGGCGCCCGCGGCCGTCGCCGAGGCCGTCGAGGGCGGCTACGACGTCGGCGTGCACCTGACGCTGACCAGCGAATGGGAGGGCTACCGGTGGGGTCCCGTCACCCGCGACCGCTCCGTCGCCTCCCTCGTGGACGACACCGGCCACTTCCACCGCGACTGCGCCACCTTCGAGCGCGACGCCGACCCGGAGGAGGTGCGCGCGGAGATCGCCAACCAGATCCGCAAGGCGATCGCCCTCGGCCTCGACCCCTCCCACGCCGACAACCACATGGGCAGCCTCTACGGCCTGGCCACCGGCAGGCACTTCCTGGAGGAGACCCTCGACGTGTGCGCCGAGTTCGGCCTGCCCTTCCGGCTGCCCCGCTCGCTGGAGGGCTCCGGCGCCCCCGCCGAGCTGGAACCGCTCGCCCAGGCCCTCGCCGGGCTCGCCGACGCCAAGGGCGTCGAGATCATCGACCGGCTGTGGACCCTGCCCTTCGAGCTCGCGGAAGGCGAGGACCACGCGGCCGTGCGCGAGCAGCTGATCGAGCTGCTGCGTTCCCTCCGCCCCGGCGTGACCGAGCTGTACATCCACCCCTTCCAGGCGACCTCCGAGCTGCGCGCCATCATGCCGCACTGGGCCAAGCGCGCCATCGAGCTCGACCTGTTCACCGATCCCGAGGTCCGCGAGGTGCTGGACACCGAGGACATCACGCTGATCGGCTGGCTCGACCTGCGCGCCCTGCAGCGCGCGGCACGGCGATGACGGCGCTCGACCCGGCCGCGCAGGCCGCGCCGCCGCCCCCCGCACCGGCCTCCCACCGCTCCTACGGGGCCGGGAACCTCGGCGTGCAGCTGCTCGCCCAGACCTTCGCCACCTACGCCACCTTCTTCTACGTCGACCACCTGGGCGTCGATCCCGCCCTGATCGGCGTCGCGATGGTCGTCCACGGCGTCCTCAGCGCCGTGCTCAACCCCCTCTTCGGCCACCTCTCCGACCGCACCAGGTCCCGCTGGGGGCGGCGCGTGCCGTACATCGCGTTCGGCATGGCGCCGCTGGCGGCCGCGTTCGTCCTGGTGTGGTTCCCCCTGGTGTCGGGTCCGGCGGCGCTGTTCTGGTACTTCCTGGCCGTCGTCCTCGCCTTCGACGTGCTGTTCGTGCTGGTGGCGCTCAACTACTCGGCGCTCTTCCCCGAGCTGTTCACCGGCATCGCCGCGCGTGCCACCGCCTCCTCCTGGCGCCAGATGTTCGGCATCGTCGGCATGGTCGCGGGCGTGGCGGCGGCCCCGCTGCTCTACGGCGGCCTCGGCTGGGGCGCCATGGGCGCCGTCCTCGGCCTCGTCGTCCTCGGCTCCCTCGCCCTGTCGCTGCGCGGCATCCCGCCCGCGAGCGCCGCGAGCGCGCCGCCCGCGACGGTGAAGCTCCTCCCGGCGATCCGCTACACGCTGGCCAACCGGGCGTTCGTGACGTACGTCGCGGGCAGCTTCCTCCTCCAGCTCACGGTGGCGGTGCTCCAGGCGAGCCTGCCGTTCTTCACCAAGTACGCCCTGCGCGAGCCCGACTCGGCGAACACCGCCGTCCTCGGCGCGATCTTCGTCACCGCGATCCCGCTGGTGTACGTCTGGGCCCGGGTGACCCGCCGGCTCGGCCCGCGCCGCACCGTGCTCGCGGTGGTCGCGGTCTACGCGGCGGCGTTCCCGTTCTTCCTGGTGGCCGGGACGACGGCGGCCACGGTCGCCGTCACCGCCTTCATGGGCCTCGGCATCGCCGGCATCCTGATGCTCCTGGAGATCCTGCTGGCGGAAGTCATCGACGACGACGAGCGGCGCACGGGAGCGCGGCGCGAAGGCATGTACTTCGGGATGAACGGCTTCATCGTCAAGTGGTCGTCCTCGCTCCAGGCGGTCGTCCTCAGCGCGGTGCTGTCGGCCTCGGGCTACGTCGCGGGCGCCGCCGCCCAGCCCGACACCGTGGTCACCGGCGTACGCGTGCTGCTCGGCGTCGCCTGCCCCCTCGTCCTGGTGCCGGCGCTGGCCTGCTTCCTGCTCTACCCGCTGCGGACGGGCCGGTAGGCGGCCACGGTGACGTACGTCTTCCGCACGGTCTCGTGGATCTCCCAGGTGCCCCGCCAGCCGTCCGGCAGCACCACGGTGGAGCCGGGAACCAGCTCCACCACCTGGCCGTCGTCGCCGCGCACGGTCGCGCGGCCGGCGAGGATCTGGCAGACCTCGTGGAAGCCGTCCCGCACGGCGGTGAAGGTGCCGGGCCCGCACTCCCAGATCCCGGCCTCGGCGCCGTCGCGGCCGGCCTCCCAGAGCACGAGCGTGCTCTCCTCCTGGCCGGTCAGGCTGGTCGGTTTCGGCTGCGGGGCGGGCAGCCCGGCCTGGGCCGCGTCGACGAGGTGCGCCAGGGCGCCGGACATGTCGCTCAACGTTCGTCCTTCCGAGGGTCCGAGGGGAGGGGAGAGGGTCACCGGCCGGCGATGAGGTTGGCCAGCCGGGCGTAGGCCGAGGTGCCTTCCATCCGCGTCTCGCGGCGATCGGCCGCGCGGAACAGCGAGTAGATCACCTGGACGCCGATCCAGCGCAGCGGCTCCGGCTCCCACTGGCGTACCTGGCGGCCCACCCAGGGCAGCGCGGTCAGCTCCGTGTCGCGCCTGAGCACGAGGTCGCGCAGCGTGCGCCCGGCCAGGTTGGTGGTGGTGACGCCGCTTCCGACGTAGCCGCCGGCCCAGCCCAGGCCGGTGGTGTGGTCCAGGTGGACGGTGGAGCACCAGTCGCGTGGCACGCCGAGCACGCCGCACCACGAGTGCTGGATCCTCGCCTCGGCCGCGGCGGGGAACAGGGTGGTGAGGATCTTCCTGAGCGCGGCTACCGTCTGCGGCTGGGTGGCTCCGCGCACGTCCGTGCGTGAGCCGTACCGGTAGGGGACGCCGCGCCCGCCGATCGCGATGCGGCCGTCGGCGGTGCGCTGGGCGTAGCAGTACGCGTGCGCCTCGTCGCCCAGCAGCTCGTACTCCTGCCAGCCGATCCGCTCCCACACCTCGTCGGGGAGCGGCTCGGTGACGATCATCGAGCTGTTCATCGGCAGCCACTGGCGGTGCTGTCCCTTGATGCTCGCGGTGAAGCCCTCGGTGGCGCGGATGACGTACTCGGCGGTGACCGTGCCCCGGTCGGTGACGGCCGCGGCCCTGCCCGCCCGGCCGGGGGTCCGCGGGAGGATCTCGGTGACGGTGGTGCCCTCGAAGAGGTCCACGCCCAGGTCGGAGACGACGCGGGCCAGCCCGAGCGCGAGCTTCGCGGGCTGGATGCGCGCGCAGTGCGGGCTGTAGGTGGCCGACAGCGCCCCGGCGATCCGGATCCGCCCGGCCAGCTCGGCGGCGGTGAGCAGCCGCATGTCCTGCTCGGCGAAGCCCCAGGTGCGCAGCGCCGCCAGGTTGGAGCGCATCCGCCGGTCCTGCGCCGGGTTCGTGGCGACGTGGATCAGGCCGCCCTTGCGGATGTCCGCGTCGATCCCCTCGGCCCTCGCGACCTCGATCACCTCGTCCACGGCCGTGAACATGGCGTGCTGGAGGTCGATCATGGCCTGCCTGCCCCGCGCGGCGGCGTGCCGCTCGCGGGAGCCGGCGAACTCCGCCGACAGCCAGCCGCCGTTGCGCCCCGAGGCGCCGAACCCGGCGAACTCCCTCTCCAGGATCGCGATCCGCAGGCCGGGCTGCGCCTTCTTCAGGTAGTACGCGGTCCACATGCCGGTGTAGCCGCCGCCCACGATCGCCACGTCGTAGTCCCGCGACCCCGGCAGGGCAGGCCGCTGCGCGGGGACGCCGATCTGCCGGTACCAGAACGAGAGGCCGCCGTTGGCGAAGTCCCCCGTCACGGGGACGCCGTTCAGTCCGTTGTCACTCATCAGAACTCCATGACTGCGTGAAGTGCTTGCCGATGACCGCGCGCGCTCCGTGCGCGTCCGGCGGTCATCCGGGGCGGTCAGGTGAAGACCGCCTCCACGTCGGGGTCGTCGGGGAGGAGCACCGAGTCTCCGGCCCGCCAGGTCAGCGTGACCTCGTCGCCCTCGCGCGTGTCGCTCAGCATCCCGGCCTGCTCCCGCACCAGCGCGGGAGAGCCGTCGGGGAGGGCCAGCTCCAGTTTCCGGCTGGAGCCCAGGTAGATCTCCCCGGTGACGGTGGCGGGCAGCGCGTTCCAGCCGGGCTCCGGCCGGTGGTCGCGGGGCCGTACGGCGAGCCGCTCCGGCCGGACGACGATCGCGGCCCGCGAGCCCTCGATCCGCCCGGGGGTGTGGATCGCGCGGGCGCACACGCCGACCGCCGAGCCGTCACCCGTACGGGTGGCCTCTCCCCGCAGCACGGTCGACTCGCCGAGGAACTTCGCCACGAACAGGGTGGCCGGGCGCTCGTACAGCTCGCTCGCGGCGCCGACCTGCTCGATGCGGCCGTGGTTGAAGACGGCGATCCTGTCGGAGAGGACCAGCGCCTCCTCCTGGTCGTGCGTGACGTAGACGAACGTGGTGCCCAGCTCGGCGTGGATGCGCTTGATCTCCAGCTGCAGCCAGTCGCGCAGCTTCTTGTCGAGCGCGCCGAGCGGCTCGTCCATGAGCAGCACGCGCGGGCCGTAGACGATCGCGCGGGCGACCGCGACCCGCTGCTGCTGCCCGCCGGAGAGCTCGCGCGGGTAGCGGTGGCCGTACTCGCCGAGGTGGACCGTGTCGAGCGCGGCGCGGATCAGCTCCGCCCGCCGGGCCTTGCCGATGCCGCGCCGCTTGAGCGGGTAGGCGATGTTCTCGGCCACGGTGAGGTGGGGGAAGAGCGCGTAGTGCTGGAACACCACGCCCATGTCGCGCTTGTGCGCCGGCGTCGACTCGATCGCCGCGCCGTCGACCTTCAGCGACCCGGCCGTCGGGCTGACGAACCCCGCGATGATGTTGAGCGTCGTGGTCTTGCCCGAGCCGCTGGGCCCCAGCAGGGTCATGAACTCGCCGGGCTCGACGACCAGCGAGATGTCGTCCACCGCGGCGAAGTCGCCGTAGCGTCTCGACAGGCCGGTCAGCTCGATCCGGGCGCCCCGGCCTGCGAGGTCGTTGCGGCCGGACCCGGCATCCGGGGCAGGCGCCGGCCTGGCATCGGGTGAGATGGCACTACTTGACACGACTCCTCCTGGCGACGAAGAAGGTGGCCGCGAAGACGAGCGTCGTCGTGAGAACGATGATCATCGAGGCGGCGGCGGCAATGGTGGGGTCGGTCTCCCTGGTCACGCTCGCGTACATCTTGACCGGCAGGGTCTGCAGGTACGGGCTCTGGATGAACAGGGAGACCACGACCTCGTCGAAGCTGGTCACGAACGCGAAGAGCGCACCCGACGCCACGCCCGGAGCCACCAGCGGCAGCGTCACCGTGCGGAACGTGGTCCACCCTCCCGCGCCGAGGCTCGCCGCGGCGCTCTCCAGGCGGCGGTCGAAGCCCCGCAGGCTCGCCGTGATCGGGATCACCACGAACGGCAGGGCGAGCACGGTGTGCGCCATGACGAACCCGGCGAGCGAGCCGACGAGCTGCAACTTCAGGAAGACCGAGTACGTCCCGATCGCCAGGACGACCCCCGGAACGATCATGGGTGCGAGCATCGTGCCCTGGGCCGCGCCGAGCCCGCGCACGCGCGCCCGGGTCAGGCCGAGCGCCGCCGCCGTGCCCAGCGCGGTGGCCACCACGGTCACGAGCAGCGCCACCTGCAGCGAGGTCCAGAGCGCCGACATCCACGCGGTGTCGCCGAAGAAGTTGGCGTACCACCGGGTGGACCAGCTGTCCGGGGGGAACTTCAGCGACGGCTTGCCGGTGAAGCTGAGCGGGATGACGACGAGGACCGGCACGACCAGCCAGGCGCCGACGAGCGCGCACAGCGCCCACATGAGGGCGCGTCCCCAGCTGAACGTCCTCATCTGCTCACCCTCCTTCCCGCGCGGCGCAGCGAGACGGCCAGCAGCGCGATCATCACCAGCGTCAGGCCGAGCAGCACCACGCCCATGGCGCCGCCGCGTCCCCACTTGAGCAGGCCGTTGACCTGCGTGAAGATCTGCTGCGAGATCAGCGCGTCGGTCGGCGAGCCGAGCAGCGCCGGAGTGATGTAGAACCCGAGAGCGCTGATGAACACCGTCAGGCAGCCCGCGGAGACACCCGGGAGCGACAGCGGCATGTACACCGTGACGAACGCCGTCGCCGGGCGGGCCCCGAGACTGCGCGCCGCGGGAAGCAGCCGCCCGTCGATGCCGGACATCACCGCGTACAGCGGCAGCACCATGAACGGCATGAGCAGCTGCACCATGCCGATGATCACCCCGGTCTGCGTGCGGATCAGGCTGAACGGGCCGAGCCCCACCGCCCCGAGGAGCTGGTTGATCACGCCGGTGTCCTGCAGCAGGATCACCCAGGCGAAGGTCCTGACCATCAGGCTGGTCCAGAAGGGCAGGAGCACCAGCATCATGAGCAGGCCGCGGACCCGCGGGCCCGCCACCGTCATCGCGTACGCGTACGGGTAGGACAGCAGCAGCGAGACGGCCGTGACCCACAGGGCCGTGGTGAACGTGCGGCCGAGCGTCGCGAGGTTGGCCGGTTCGCTGAAGAACCAGACGAAGTTGCCGAGGCCCGGGGTCGGATCGGTGAAGGCGTTCCACGCCACGAGGGCCAGCGGGTAGAGGAAGAACGCGGCGAGCGCGATCAGCGCGGGCAGGATCAGCAGCGCCGGGCGGCGCCCGCCCGCGTCGGATGCCGTCCGCGCCGGTGAGGGCGCGTCGGCCGCGGGACGGGCGGCGCCGGAGACGTCGCCGGACAGCTGGTCGAGAACCATGTCAGCTCAGGTCCCGCTTCAGGCGCCCAGCCAGGCCGACCACTTCTCGATCATCGCCTCCTGGTTGGCCGCCCACCACTTGGAGTCGATCGGGGTGGCCTTGGACGCGACCTCCGGCCGGGTCGTGAGGAAGGAGGTGCCGAGGTCGTCGAGAGCCGGCTTGGCGTCGGTGTTGACGGGGGAGTAGGACGTCAGCTCCGTGAGCTTGGCCTGCTGCTGCGCGCCCAGGTAGTAGTTGATCATCGCCATCGCGGCCTTCGGGTTCTTGGCGCCCTTGGGCACGCTGATCGCGTCCATGATGGGCATCCACTGGTTCCACTGGACCTGGAAGGGCGCACCGTTCTTGACCGCCGCGTAGGCCCGGCCGCTCCAGACCATGGCCATGTCGACCTCGCCCGACTCCAGGAGCTGCTGCGACTCGGCGCCGGTCTTCCAGAAGACGAGGTTGGAGCGGACGGAGGTCAGCTTCTTGTTCGCCCGCTCGACGTCCAGCGGGAACAGCTTGTCAGGGGCCACCCCGTCGGCGATCAGCGCGGCCTCCCACGGGCCTGGGGCGGCGTCACCCGGAACGCCGGGGATCGCCCGCTTGCCGGGGAACTTCGCCGTGTCGAAGAAGTCGGCCCAGCCCTGGGGCGGGTTCGCGCCGAACTTCTTCGCGTTGTAGACGAGCACCATGCCGTACTGCATGGCGGGGACGCTGCACTCGGTCGCCAGCCCGGCGGGGACCTTCGACTTGTCGATGATCGAGTAGTCGAGCGGCTGGAGGAGCTTGCCGCACTGGGCCTGGGCCCAGATGGCGTCGCTGTCCACGACGTCCCAGGTGACGTTGGAGGAGTCGACCTGCGCCTTGAGCTTGGCGTAGTCGGTGGGGCCGTCCTGCAGCACCCGTGCGCCCGACTCCTTGGCGAACGGGTCCGCCGCCGCGTCCTGCTGGCCCTTCTGGTAGACGCCGCCGTACGAGACGAACGTCAGGGTGACGTCCTTCAACGCGTCCTTCTTCACCGTTCCCGCGGCGGCGGGCCCGGAGCCGAGGTCGATCTGGGCGGGCGCGGGCGCGCCCCCGCCGCAGGCCGCGGCCAGGAGCAGCGACGCGGCGGCAGCGGAGACAGCGACGAATCGTGATATTGTGGGCATGATCGATCCCCCTTGATAGCGGGTGATGGAGAGGGGTGCGCGTGTCCCCCCTCGCGGCCGCGCGAGACCGCGCGGCGTGGAGGGCGTGGACGCCGTGTTCCGGACGTCGGCCCGAGGGATGCCGGTCCCTCGTGCCGACAGGTCAGGCCGGGGTGGGCGGGCTGATCAGCCAGAGCACCTCGACGGGTTCCGTGCTTTCGTTGACGACGCGGTGCGGCGTCGAGGTCCGGTATTCGATGCTGTCTCCGGCCTCCAGCTCGTAGCAGGACGCCGACTCCGGCGGCCCGATCCACAACGTGGCCCGGCCGCGCAGCACCAGCAGGATCTCCTGGGAGTCGCCGTGCGTGTAGGGCTCGTCGCCGGTGGAGGCTCCGGGGTCGAACTCGCCGCTGTACATCTCCATGTTCTGCAGCGGTCGCTGCGAGATCAGGTACTTGCGGGCGCCGGGGCCGGTGGGTAACTCCGGGCGCTCGGAGCGGCGCAGGACCCTCGGCTCCAGGGGGTCGCCCTCGCTGAACAGGTCCGCCACCGTGAGACCGAGCACCCAGGCGATCCGCCTGAGCATGCCGATGCTCGCGCTGGTGCGTCCCCGCTCCAGCTGGCTGATGAACCCCGGGCTCGCTCCTGCCTGGCCGGCGAGGTCGCGCAGCGTCATCTGGCGCATGGTCCGGTACGCCCGGATGCGCGCTCCCAGACGGATGGTGTCCGTCTCGGAGGCGTCGTCAGCCCCGAAGTCACCGGCCATCGAACATTCCGATCTTCTTTACTAAACATTTTGTTTGATACGGATGCAGGGACTGTATAGAGACGCCCAAGGCTTCTCAAGGGGCGCGTACATAACGAAACAGTCACGCACCAGGAGGTTCCCCTGCTCGTCGCCGATGCCGTCATCGGCGGCGAGAGGAAAAACTTCGCCGCGGGTGTCACAAACCTGCACGCTGTCCGGTCTCAGCCGGCGGCCGGGTGGCAAGGACGTAGCCCGGCGGACAGAAAGGGATCGCGATGAAGATCGTGGTGGTCGGCGGCACCGGCCTGATCGGGTCGAAGCTGGTGGCGAAGCTGAGGGAGCAGGGTCACGAGGCGGTGGCGGCGGCGCCCACCACCGGCGTCGACACGCTGACCGGAGAGGGCCTCGCCGAGGCGCTGGCAGGCGCGCGGGTGGTGATCGACGTGTCGAACTCGCCGTCGTTCGAGCGGGCGGCCGTGCTCAAGTTCTTCGAGACCTCCACGGGCAACCTGCTCAGGGCCGAGGCGGAGGCGGGCGTGCGACACCACGTCGCCCTGTCGATCGTCGGAACCGAGCGCATGCCGGAGAACGGCTACTTCGCGGCGAAGATCGCTCAGCAGCGGCTGATCGAGAAGTCGGGGATCCCGTTCTCGCTCGTGCACTCGACCCAGTTCTTCGAGTTCGCCCGCGGCATCGCCGACGAGGCCGTGGCGGACGGCGAGGTGCACATGGCGCCCGTGCTGTTCCAGCCCATCGCGGGCGACGACGTCGCCGAGGCGGTCGGCCGGACCGCGGTGGGGCCGCCGCTGAACGGCCGGATCGAGATCGCCGGCCCCGAGCGGTTCCGCATGGACGAGTTCTTCCGCCAGGCGCTGGCCGCCTGGGGCGACCCGCGCGAGGTGGTCACCGACCCGCACGCGCGCTACTTCGGCAGCGAGCTGAGCGAGCGGTCGCTGGTCCCGGGCGACGACGCCGTCCTCGGCCGGACCCGCTACCAGGACTGGGTGCGTACGTAGCCCACGGCGGTGCCGGCCGGCTCGACGACATGCCGCCCCAGGCTGGACTCCATCGCCCCGCGGGGGCTCATCGAACGGACCCGGGCGGGGGTTCCCTCCGGCGACCTTCGAGGGCATCGAGGATCAGGTCGAGGCCGTAGCCGAACTCGGTGGTGTAGTCGTAGCCCGGCCGCAGGGCGTGGTCGCGGATCATCTCGGTGAGGTACGGCAGCTCCTCCTCCGGCAGATGCCGGAGGAGGTCGCCGGCCACCTCCTCGACGTCGTCCGGCGTCGTCATCGGCAGGTTCGCCTCCTGCAGGACGGATCCGTAGACGTAGCTGTCGATGAGCGAGACGGCGTGCGCGGCCATCGGCAGCGTGAATCCCGCCTCCCGGAGGACGCCCAGGACGGCGTCGTGGTGGCGCAGCGTCGCCGGCCCCGGATCGCGACGGGAGTCCATGAGGCCGAGAGCCCAGCTGTGCTGTGACAGGACCACGCGTGCGGAGAAGGCGCGTGTACGGAGCGCGTCGCGCCAGTCGTCGCATTCGGCGGGGGGCAGCTTGATCGCCGCGAACACCATGTCGACCGCGCCGTCGAGGATCGCGTCCTTGTTCGGCACGTGGTGGTAGAGCGACATCGCCTCCACGCCCAGTTCCTGCGCCACCCGGCGCATCGTGATCGCCTCCACGCCGCCGCGATCCGCGACCCGGATCGCGGCTTCCAGCACGAGGCCTCTGCTGAGTGGTTGTGGTGGCACGACGGCTCCGGAGGTGTGGGCGGGTTGACAGCCTTACGAGCGTAAGCCAACCTTACACCCGTAAGTGGCCTTACCGGTGTAAGGCTCGCGTCAGCCAGGGTTTCGCAGGCAGCCGGCCTGCGACGTGCCCGCCGGGCGAGAGAAGGAGATGTCGATGCCGATGCCGAGATGGTGGGGGCACGTGAACAAGAGGGTGTTCAACCCCCGCGCGATAACCGGAGGGAAATGGCCGGTGCTGATTCACACCGGTCGCGTTTCCGGCGCCACGTACCGCACCCCGCTCGATGCGCATCCCGTGGACGGCGGTTACCTGTTCGTTCTGGTGTATGGATCGCGCTCCGACTGGGTGCAGAACGTCCTGGCGGCCGAAGGCGCTCGGCTCCGGGTCGACGGGGGAGAGGTGGAACTCACCGCCCCGCGCCTGGTCGGCGAGGACGAGGCGTTTCAGGCCCTCCCAGCTGAGGTGGCCCGCCCACCGAAGCTGTTCCGCATCACCGAGTTCCTCCGCATGGACCGGCTCGCAGGCTGACCCCGGCCGCGGCCATCACGACAATCACAGGACGTGCATCGTGCATACGAACAGGCGGGCAACCGCGACCGCGGGCGCACTGGTCATCCTCGGCATGATCGCCGGTGTGCTGAGCATCGTTCCCGCTCTTGACCAACCCCGCGGCCTGGCTCTCGTTTCCGCAAATGAGAGCCAGGTCGTCATCGGCGCGGTCGCCCAGTGCATCATGATCCCCGCCTATGTCGGGTTCGCGCTGTACCTTTATCCGGCCTTGAGGGCGGAGAACGAAGCGCTCAGTCTGGGTTTCCTCGGGTTCAGGCTGATCGCGGCGACGTTCCATTTCACAGGCGTGATTCTCCTCCCCTTGTTCCTTGTGCTGGCGGATGGATTCGCCCAGGCCGGCGCTTCGGACGCGTCCCGCATCGAGGACTTGGGCGAGTTGCTGCGGACGGCGCGCGACTTGGTCAATCACGTCGCGTTGATCATCGCGCTGGGCCTCGGAGATCTCCTGTTGTTCCGCATTCTGTGGCGGTCGAGATCTGTCCCGCGGTGGCTGTCCGGATGGGGATTCCTGGGAATCGCGGCAGCCATATCGGCGAGCTTGTTGGTGCTGCTTCGCCAAACGGACGTGGTCACGCCGCTCTACCTGGCCATGAATGCGCCACTGGGCCTGCAGAGCCTTGTCTTCGCCCTTTGGCTGATGGCAAGAGGCTTCGCTACCGATACACCGACCACGGCTCACCGGCACGGCTGACGCGCGGGCCGTCCGATCGCTGCGACAGCCCGCGGATCCCGCCACTCGTGACGCCGCCAGGAGATCGCGGGTGTCGTGGTGACCGACTTCGTGCTCCATACCCCCGAGCACTGTCCGCACCTGCCGCCGCGGCCCCGGCCGCGGCGGCAGCTGGTCTGCCCCCTCTAAGGTGGACGCATGGCCGAACGGCGTCCCTTGATCGCGCGCAGGCTGCGGCCGGGACACTGGGTCGCCGTCGACGTGTTCGTGGCCGTTGCCCTGGCCGCCGGGTTCTCGGTGCCGGCGGTGCTGGTGCCGGAGTCGGCAGGGGTGTCGCCGCATGCGGCCGTGCCGGTGATCGCGCTGGCCTGCCTGCCGCTGGCAGGGCGGCGCCGCCGGCCGGTGCCGGTCTGCGCGCTGGTTCTGGTGGCGGCGGTGTTCGCGCCGTTCGCCGGGTGGGAGGAGGCGTTCGTGCCCTTGGCGGTCGCGCTGCACGCGGTGGCGCTGCTGGAGGCGCGCCGGACGGCGGTGGCCGCGCTGGTGGCCGCGCTGGCCGTGACCGCCGCCGGTGCCGCGATCGACGCGCCCTCGTGGACGGGGGCTGCGTCGGCGTGCGGATTCGCCTGGCTGGTGCTCGGTCTGGCATGGACGGTCGGGCTCGCCGTACGGGAGCAGCGCGCGTACGCCACGGAGGCCGTCGCACGGTCGGCGCAGGCCGCTGCCACGGCGGAACGGCTGCGCATGGCCCGTGACGTGCACGACGTCGTCGCCCACAGCATGAGCCTGATCTCCATGCGGGCCGGCATCGCCAACCACGTCGCCGCCACGCACCCCGAGGAGGCGGGCGAGGCCCTGTCGATCATCGAGGAGACCAGCCGGAAGGCGCAGGCGGACCTGCGCCGCCTCCTCGGTCTGCTCCGCGACGCCTCCGGGGACCGGGACGGTCCGCCGTACACGCTGGACTCGCTGCGCGAGCTGGTCGCGGCGATTCCGGCCGGCGACGTACGGGTGGAGCTCGACGTCGAGCCCGGCCTCACGCTCGGCGACGAGGCGGCCCTCGTCGTCTATCGCCTCGTGCAGGAGTCGCTGACCAACGTACTCAGACACGCCGGCCCGGCCCGATGCCGGGTGGCGGTCGGCACCCGCGCGGAGCGCGAGCTGGTGGTCGAGGTCGTCGACGACGGTCGCGGGGGTGCGCCGCGTGAGGGGGGCCACGGGCTGGCCGGGCTGGAAGAGCGGGTGACCCTGTACGGCGGGACGTTCTCGGCGGGACCGGAGCCCGCAGGCGGCTTCGCCGTCCGCGCGAGCCTGCTGTTGACACGCGGCCGGGGGGAGGACGCGAGGTGAGCACGTTCACGGTGCTGGTCGCCGAGGACCAGGCGTTGCTGCGCGCGGGGCTGCGCAGGCTGATCGACACCGCCCCCGACCTGGAGGCCGTCGGCGAGGCCGGGACGGGGGAGCAGGCCGTGACGCTGGCCCGCGACCTCCGGCCCGACCTGGTGCTCATGGACGTCCGCATGCCCGGCCTCGACGGGATCAAGGCCACGGAGCTGATCCGGGCCGACCCGGTGACGGCCGGGACGCGGGTGGTGATGCTGACCACGTTCGATCTCGACGAGTACGTCTACGGGGCGTTGCGGGCCGGGGCCAGCGGATTCCTGCTGAAGGACACCCGGCCGGGCGACCTGCTGGAGGCGCTGCGCGTCGTGGGGGAGGGCCAGGCGCTGCTGGCCCCGTCGGTCACCACGCGGCTGATCGGGGAGTTCGCCCGGCGCGACCCCGCCGGGATCCCGGCCCGGCTGGCGGAGGGCCTGACCCGGCTGTCCGGCCGGGAGCGGGAGGTGCTCGTGCTGGTGGCCCGAGGGCTGACGAACCCGCAGATCGCCGAGCGGCTCGGCATCGGGCCGGCGACGGTCAAGACCCATGTCCGCAGCCTGCTGGCCAAGCTCGCCGCGCACGACCGGGCGCAGCTCGTCATCGCCGCCTACGAGGGCGGCGTGGTCACGGCCGGCGGGCAGGGGCCGTCAGCGGCGGTAGGAGACCTCGGGGAAGGCGGCTGACGGGCCCCGCAGCAACGCCTGCCGGCGGCCGCGCAGGTGCTGCTCGAAGAAGGCGAGCGGGTAGGCGCGCTGGAAGGCGAGCGCCCGCTCGGCCGGGATCGTGCCGACGACCTCCTCGAGCTGCTCCTTCCCCAGCCCCAGCGGCTCGGCCGACATGGGGATGAGCAGGACGTCGTCGCCGAAGGAGTTGTGCGCCGCCCCCTTGAGCGTCACGTTGAGCCGCCAGCCCCGCAGTCCGTCCCAGAAGGTGCGCAGCGTCGGATTGGTCGCCATGCCACCCTTCGCGTCGGTGTCGACCACCATGTACGGCCGGTCGAGGCCGGACTGCGCGACCTTGCCGAAGACG
This sequence comes from Nonomuraea pusilla, assembly GCF_900109355.1. Lineage (GTDB taxonomy): Bacteria > Actinomycetota > Actinomycetes > Streptosporangiales > Streptosporangiaceae > Nonomuraea > Nonomuraea pusilla. The sequence continues at coordinate 159,448 of NZ_FOBF01000013.1, read as the reverse complement.
GCGCCGTCCAGTCCGAGCCCGGCCTTGATCCGCGGGTCGGCGTACATGGCGGAGGAGGTGGCCGCGCCGCCGAGCGAATGCCCGAACATCCCGATCCGCGCGAGGTCGAAGAGCGGCTTGCCGTCACGGCCGGGCAGCTTCTCCTCCAGGGAGGGCAGGCTGTCCAGGACGAAGCGTACGTCGGCCACCCGAACGTCGACCGCCTTGCCGAAGTCGGTCATCCCGGGACCCGTCTCCACCCGGCCGCCGGGGAACTCCACCACCGCCGCGTCATAGGGGTGATCGACGGTGACCACCGCGTATCCCCGGCTGGCCAGCTCCTCGACGACGCCGGTCCCGTACGCGCGGGAGGCGTTGGCGCCCGGCGAGTACAGGACGACCGGCAGCCTGCCCAGGCTCGTGTCGACGGGCGCGCCCTCGTGGCCGTCGGTCCTGTCCAGCAGCAGCGAGCCCGGCTCCAGGTCGTTCATCTTCAGGTACTGCTCGGCCGCCGCCTTCGGCATCCAGGGGGCGACCGGGTGGGCCTGCACGTCCCGGGCCGGGTACCACAGGCTGACCATCAGCTCCCGCTTCTTGCCGGAGCCGTTCCAGGGATCCGGGCGGGACTGGTCGACCAGGTGGACCGAGACGGTCCCCACCGGGTGCGGGCCCGTCGGCTTCGGGACCGTCAGGCGCTGCGGTGGGGTGGTGGAGCCGCATCCGGCCAGCGTGAGGGCCAGGGCGGCGATGATGAGTGCACGTTTCACGCTATTTACGGTGCCGGTCGTGGACGGCTGCCGCCTCTGGCGTGGGGAGGATCTCCGGCTCAACCCAGGAGGGTAGTGCTCGACGAAGATCGTTTTCAGGGACGACGCTCACGAACGAACTGCGCCTGAGCCCGGTGCCTGCCGCCCGCCCTGGTCTCCCGTTGAAGAAATCTACAATGTAAAGGCGCCGGGCCGGCGCAACAGCGGGCCGGCTCTCACAAAGGCACGAGCTTCGCCCGTCCGGCCAGTCTGAGAGCCGGCTGCTGTCATCCGACGACTACCTTCAGCGGGGCGCTCCTGGTGGAGCCGAGGTCGTTCGTGAACTCCGCGACGTACTCGTACGTCCCCGCCGGTCTGCCGGTGACGGCGAGAGACGCCTGCTGGGCCTTCGGCGTCGCGGCCGTCAGGTCGCCCTGGCTCACCTGGGCGCCGTTCTCGAAGAAGCGGTAACGCGTGGCGTTGGTGCCCCACCAGAGGTCGGCGCGGACGGTGAAGGCGCCGTCGTGGTCCTTGTTGTCGGCGCTGAGCTGCGGTGTGCCGGGACTGGCGTCCCGCACCGTGACCTGGAGCGGGTCGACGGTGCGGATGCCCTTGGAGTTGATCAGTTCGCCGGTGTAGACGTACGTGCCGTCGCGCCGTCCGGAGATCTTCACCGCGGCGTGCTGCGCCTTGGGGGAGTCCGCCGTCAGGGGTGTGGCGTCGACCAGCGTGCCGTTCTCGTAGAGGCGGAACTGGGTGGCGTTCTCGCCCCACCAGAGGTCCATGGAGACGGTGTGGTCGCCGTCGAGCAGGCCGGTGTCCCACCCGTTGTCGGAGCTGAGCGTGGCGGCGGCGGGGACGGTCTTGGCTCCGTCGTCGGGGGAGGTCACCGTCCAGTGGTCGAAGTCGTAGACGACGGAGGAGCCGCCGGCCGAGGCGGTGAAGGTGGATCCCAGCTTGTCCTGCCGCAGCCAGGGGGTGTCGAACAGCGGGAAGGAGTCGTAGTCGATCGCCTTGCCGTTCACGAGGTGGGTGGCGCCGGGGGCCTGCGACGCGGCGTCGAAGGTGATGTCGAGGTCGTCGCCGCTGAGGCTGTGGTAGGTGAGCCGGGGGTTGGGGTCGTCGATGTGGCCGGCGTCGAGGCGGGTGTCACGGGTCAGGGCGCTCGCGAACGCGTCGAGGTCGGGGTAGGCGGAGGCGTCGGCGGTCTCCAGCACCCAGCCGTTCCTGTCGGCCTGGCTGCGCAGGATGTCGTAGCTGTAGCTGAGGCCGGCGGTCGGGTGGGTCTGGGCCGTGGTCTTCACCTTGTTGGCGGGGTCGTTCGGCGTCTGGTGGTACCACTTGGCCGGTTTCACCAGCTTGTAGGCGAAGTACATCGTCCCGGTGTCGGCGACCGTCCACCCGCCGGTGTCGCGCCGCTCGCGGATGGACCCGGAGGTGGGGAACAGCGCGTTGACGAAGTTGTGGTTCTGGTCGCCCGACGACCTGTAGACGCCGACGGCGGTGGGGCCGTGCTGCATCACGCGGTGGTCGGCGGGCTGGTCGTAGGCGCCGATCGGGGCGTTGCCCTGGTCGACGGACAGCCGGAAGAGCGGGTCGGCGGCGTCGGCGTGCCAGCGGAGGACGACGGGCAGGTCCTCCAGCCAGTTGTCGGCGCGCCGGTACTGGATCTCGGTGCCGAGGCCCCAGGTGGGTCGTACGTAGGTGGTGCGGTAGATGTCCATGGCGTGCCCGCCGGAGTTCTGCAGGTTCGCCTTGCGGGAGGTGTACGACTTGTCGGTGCGCCGGCCGATGCTGACGGCGAGCTGGGGCGGCTCGTACGTCATCCCCTTCCAGGCGGCGAGGCCGGCGTATTCGAGGTTCGGGCGGTACGCCGCCGGGGCCGGGTTGTCGGATTCGCCGACTCCCTGCTGGGTACGGTGGCCGCCGAAGTACGTCCAGGCGAGCGTGGAGTGGTCGGCGGGCCGCCAGGTCGGGTCGTTGACCGCGGCCAGGTCGCCCTTGGCCCGGCTCTCCGACGAGATCATGTAGCCGTCGATCCAGTCGTTGGCCCATTCGAACCACATGACGTCCATCGCCATCTTCACTCGCTGGCGCAGGTCGGGGTCGTCGGCCCACTGGTAGAGGGCGTTGAGGCAGAAGTACGTCATGAAGGTGTACTCGGGGCTCTGGTACTCGGCCCAGCCGCGCCGCACGCCGGCGTTCACCATGTCGAGGATGTTGGCCTTGTTGATGCTCTTCAGCTTCTCGCCGGAGTTGCCGTTGAGGTCGGCGAGGTCGGGGAAGTACTGGCCGACGAGGTAGCCGGTGGCGTAGTTGCTCATCCGGAGGTTCTCGGTCTGGTTGAGCTTCTGGTAGGCGTAGGAGGCGAAGTAGCCGCGCGCGTGCGCGCGCATGGTGTCGCTGAACTGGTCGCCGACTATGAGGTAGGCGTACATCTTGGCCATGGTCTTGTACTGCTCGTAGTCGTAGCTCTGGAAGAGCGTGTCGAGCTTGGCGAGGTTCGCCGTGACGTTCTCGTGGTCGGCGAGCTGCGCGGTGTACTGGGCCACGTTGACGGGGCCGCTCTCCTCCTTCATGGCCTTGGTCTTGTTCCACAGCCAGGCGGACCGGGTTTCGGGGGTGCCGGGGAAGGGGGCGGGTGCTTCGGGCACGTACGGGCCGGTCGAGACGGTGAGCGGGGCGCTGGGCGCGCTGACGTTGCCGCTGGCGTCCTTGGCCCGGACGGTGAACTCGTAGCTCGTGGCGGGCATGAGGCCGCCGACGACGGCGGTGGTGACGCCCCCGCTGACGGAGGCGGCCTGGTAGCCGTCGCGGTAGACGTCGTAGCCGGTGACGCCGACGTCGTCGGTGGAGGCGGTCCAGCTGAGGGACACGCCGCTGGAGGAGACGGCGCCGCGGGTGAGCGCGGTGGGCGCGGTGGGGGGCGAGGAGTCGGAGACGCTGCCCGCCTCGTAGACGCCGAGGTTGTCGATGGTGATGGCTTCGTCGGTGCCGCCGGTGTCGACGCGTACGGAGAAGCCGAGTTCGACGGTCGAGATCAGCCGCTGGCCGCCGTTGGGCACGATGGTGAAGCGGTACTGCGGGATGTCGGTCTCGTCGACGGGTGACAGGGAGCCGGAGGTGCCGGTGTAGGCGCTGGTGGTGGTGACGCTGACGGCCGGGACGGGGAAGCGGGGCACGAGTTTGTCGTCGAAGTTGCCGAACTGGATCTGCGCGTAGATGTCCTTGGCGACGGGTTTGTCGCTGGCGGCGCTGCGTCTGAGGTCGTACCGCAGGATGAACTGCTGGGCCGGGCTGCCGACGGGCTCGCGGTAGACGGCGTTGATGCGGTCCTTCAGCGTGCCGGTGGACCATCGCCGGTAGAAGTAGCTGGAGAGGTTGGCGCCGAGGGAGGCGTCGCGGAGTTCGAGGGCGTTGTCGCCGCCCAGGTCGACGATCTTCTGGGTGCCTCCTGACGAGGGGTTGGACAGGGTCAGCGAGCTGGTGCCGCCGTCGAAGCCGGTGTCCATGTCGGCGGCGAGGAGGTTGGTGGGCGCGGGTTCCGCTGCTCCGGCGGGGAGCGCGGGCGCCGTCAGGAGGAGCGCCGCGGCGCACAGGGCGGCCAGGGGCCGCGTGAGGGGGGTCATTGAATCGGCCTTTCGCTGGTGGGGGGGTCAGCTACTTGACGGCTCCGGTCGCGAGACCTTTGCTCCAGAAGGACTGCAGCGACAGGAACATGGCCACGACCGGCACGACCGAGATGAGCGCGCCGGTGACGACGGTGCTGTATCCGATGGGGTAGCCCTGCAGTTCGCGCCAGCCGACGAGGCCGACGGTGACGGGCTGGAGCGAGGTGTCGGCGAGCATGAGGGAGGGCAGCAGGAAGTTCGTCCAGATCGCGACGAACTGGAACAGGAAGACGGTGACCATGGCGGGCGCCATGAGCCGGGCGCCCATGGTGAAGATGCGCAGTTCGCCGGCGCCGTCCATGCGGCCGGCCTCGATGAGGGCGTCCGGTATGGACGAGGCGGCGTAGATCCGGCTGAGGTACACGCCGAAGGGGCTGACGATGCTCGGGATGAAGACGGCCCAGAACGTGTTGATGGTTCCGGTGAAGCTGAAGACCAGGTAGAGCGGGATGGCCAGCACGGGGGCGGGCAGGAGCACGGCGGCCAGCACGGTGCCGAAGACGGCTTCCCGTCCGGGGAAGGGGAGCTTGGCGAGGGCGTACCCGCACATGGAGGCCAGGATCGTGGAGACGACGGCGCCGCCCACGGCGTAGAGCAGTGAGTTGAGCAGCCAGCGCGAGTAGATGCCGCCCTGGGCGCGGAACAGGGTCTGGACGTTCTCGACGAGGGCGAGGCCGTCGCCGAACCAGAAGCCGTTGCCCGAGAAGATCTCTCCGCTGCCTTTGGTGGCGGAGACGACGAGCCACCACACGGGCAGCAGGAAGTAGACGGCGAACAGGCTCATGACGGCCAGCACGAGGAGGCGCGACGCGGCGCTCGCGGTCGTGAGGGGGTGCGGCCGGGGTCGCCGGCGGTGGCCGGGCGTCTGCGTGGGGGTCCGGGTGGGTGCGGGGGTTCGCAGTGCGGCGGTCATCGGGTGGCGCTCCTGGCCGATGCGCGGAAGACGAGGACGGACAGCACACAGATCAGGGCGCCGAGCACGACGGACTGGGCGGCGGCGTAGTTGAAGTCGTTGGCCGAGAGGGAGCGGACGGCGGCCATGATCGGTGTGTAGGTGGAGGGGAGGTTCGGCGCGACGGATTTCATGGTGACCGGCTCGTTGTAGAGCTGGGACGTGCCGATGATGGAGAAGACGAGGGTGAGCAGCAGGGCCGGCCGCACCAGCGGGACTTTGATGAGCAGTGCGGCCTTCCAGCCGGAGCAGCCGTCGAGGGCGGCGGCCTCCATCGTCTCCTCGGGGATGGCCTGCAGGGCGGCGTAGATCAGGATGGTGTTGTAGCCGGTCCAGGCCCAGGTCAGGATGTTGGCGATGGAGAACGGCAGCGCGCCGTCGGTGACGAAGCTGACGTCGAGGCCGATGGAGGCGAGGAGCCGGGTGATGGGGCTCAGGGTGGGCGCGTACAGGAAGGACCACACGAGGGCCGCGATCACGCCGGGCAGGCCGTAGGGGACGAAGTAGGCGATTCTGAAGAACGTGCGGCCGCGCGAGGTTCTGGAGTCGATGAGCAGGGCGAGGACGAGGGCGATGCCGAGCATCACGGGTACCTGGATGAGGCCGATGAAGCCGACGCGGCCGAGGGAGGCGATGAAGTCGGCGTCCTGGAACACCCGGGCGTAGTTGCCGAGTCCGGTGAAGACGGTTTCGGCGCCGCCGAGGCCGAGGCCGGAGCGTTTGACGGCGAAGAAGCTCTGGATGACGGAGTAGGCGGCCGGCGCCAGGTAGACGACGAGGAAGAGCAGGAGGAACGGCAGCACGAACGGTGCCGCTCGCCGGAGTTCGCGCAGGCGGGGCCGGCGGTGGGTCAGGGGGGACACGGGGACCTCAGCGGTGGGGGAGCCGGTTACTTGGCGACGGAGAAGCCCTGGGCCTGCAGGGCGGAGACCGTCCCGTTCTGGGCGCCGTTCAGCGCGTCCTGGATGGTGGCGCTCTTGGTGGGGACCTTGCCGAGGCCGTCGCCGAGTGCGGCGGCGGTGGTGGACATGACGGGGCCCCATCGCCAGTTGGGGTTCACCTTGGCGGCTTCGGTGCGGAAGACCTGGTAGATGGGCTGGCCGCCGTAGTAGGGCTGGGGCGCGTCGAGTGCCGTGTTGCGGAGTCCGGAGGTGGAGGCGGGCAGGATGGCCGCGGACTTGATGAGGTTGGAGACGGAGGCGTCGTCGGTGGACATCCACAGGGCGAACTCGGCGGCCTCCTTGGGGTGGGCGCAGCCTTTCATGACGGCGGTGGCCGATCCGCCGGAGTTGCCGACGGAGTCGGTGGAGTCCCATCGGGGCATGGGGGCGACGGCCCACTTGCCGGCGGAGCCGGCGGCGTTGTCGCGGATCAGGGAGGCGGACCAGACGGGGCCGACCTCCGCCCAGACGGCGCCCTTGTTCCAGGCGGAGTAGAGGGCGGCGTCGAAGGCCGGGTGGGAGGTGAGGAGGTCCTGGTCGAAGAGTTCCTGCCAGTAGGCGGCGACCTTGCTGTTGGCGGGGCTGGCGAGTGAGACGGTCCAGGCGTCGCCGTTGACGCCGAACCAGGGGGCGTCGCCCTGCCAGGCGAAGCCGGCGTAGAGGTAGGGGTCGGTGGGCAGGTTCATGATCCGGGACTTGGGGTCGGCGGCCTTGACGGCGGCGGCGGCCTTCTTGAACTCGTCCCAGGTCCTGGGGACGGGGATCTTGTTGGTCTTGAAGAGGTCGGAGCGGTAGAACAGGCCCATGGGGGCGGTGTCGACGGGCACGCCGAAGGCCTTGCCCTCGATGCCGACGTTGCCCCATACCCAGTCGGGGAACTCGGCGCGCTGGGGCCGGACGTGCTCGGTGACGTCCTGGAGGAGTCCTGCGGCGAGGAAGCTGGAGAAGGTCTCGTAGCCGATCTGCGCGAGGCAGGGGGCGGTGCCCGCCTTGGCGGCGGTGAACATCTTGTCGTAGCCGCCGGCGCCGCCGTTGGTGATGGCCTCGTATTTCACCTGGATGCCGGGGTGGGACTGGTTCCACAGCGAGACGGACTTGTCGTAGCCGGCGGCCCAGCCCCAGAAGGTGATGGTCACCGGGCCCGCGGTGGGCGTCCCTGTGGTCGCGGTGCTGCCGGAGCATCCGGTCAGGGCGATGCCGGTGGCGGCGGCGAGTGCGGCCGCGGTGAGCCGCGCGGTTCGGTTGAGCATGACGTCCTCTCGACGGTTGCGGGTGCGGCGGGTGGTGTGTCGCCGGGGGCCCTGCCGAGGGGGGCTCATGTCCGGGGAGCGGTTTCGGGGGCCGGGTGCCGGCGTCGTGTGTTTCCCCTGGGCGACGATCAGGTTAATGGCTGGATACTTGCATACAAGCTTTCGGACATGCAACGATCAATTTCGTGACTTCCCACCGAGCGCTCGTACCCGAGCCCGCACCCGCCGGGCGCGATCCTGGGCTGTCGCCGGTCGTGCGAGACCGCGCGCCGGCACGGACCTCCGATCGCGTCTACGACGAGCTGGTCTCCGCGATCCGCGATCTGCGGCTCGTCCCAGGAGCGTCCCTGTCCGAGACGGATCTCGCCGAGCGGCTGCACGTCAGCCGCACGCCGGTGCGCGAGGCCATCGCCCGGCTCGTGGACGCCGGGCTGGTGCGGGTCGTCCCGCAGGTCGGCACGCGGGTCGGTCTGATCAGCGGGCGTGACGTGGAGGAGGCGCGCTTCGTCCGCGAGAGCCTGGAGGTCGCGGCCTTCGAGGTGGTGTGCGCCAGGCCGGTGCGGGACGTCGCCGTGCTGCGCGAGCTGCTCGACCGGCAGGAACACAGCTATCGCACGGAGAACTACGACGCCTTCTTCGCGGCGGACGAGGCGCTGCACAGCGAGATCTTCACGCTCAGCGGCTATCCGCGGGCGTGGCAGGCGGTGCAGCGGATGAAGCTGCAGCTCGACCGGCTCCGGCGGCTCGCGCTGCCCGACGCGGCCGCGATGCGGGAGCTGATCGACGAGCACACGAAGATCGTGGACGCCCTGGAGGCGGGTGATCTGCCGGCCGGCCGCTCGCTGATCAGCCGGCACGCCAGGCGCGCTCTCGACCTGGGCCCGTCCCTGCGTGCCCAGTACCCCGACTACTTCACGGACTGAGCCGCGCGACGGCCACGCACCGGCATGAAAGGCAGGCATGACCATCCGCCTCTCCCTGGGCCACATCGACACCTACGACTCCCGTGTCGCGACGTTCGCGCATCAGCTCGGGCTGACCGGCGTGCAGTTGCACACCCCCGACCTGCTGCCCGGCGACGACGGGTTCTGGAGCCTTTCCGAGCTGCGGGCGCTGCGGGAGCGCTGCGACGCCGACGGGCTGGCGATCGACGGCCTCGAGAACGTCCCGCTCGCCCATTTCTGGAAGATCCAGCGTGGCCTGCCCGGCCGGGACGAGCAGATCGAGAACTACCAGAAGACCGTGCGCAATCTCGCCGCGGTCGGGATCGACCTGCTGGGCTACAACTTCCTCGCCACCTACGTCTGGCGCACCGAGATGGCGGCGAGGGGGCGCGGCGGTGCGAAGGTGACCGTCTTCGACCTGGCCGAGGCGCACCGGGGCAACGCGCTGGCCGGGTACCGGCTGACGCCCGACCAGCCGGTGGAGGAGCCGATCACGGCGGAGCAGATGTGGGCCAACCACCAGTACTTCCTGGACGCGGTGCTGCCCGTCGCCGAGGAGGCCGGGGTGCGGCTGGCCCTGCACCCCGACGACCCGCCGGTGGACGAGCCCCTGGGCGGCGTGGCCCGGATCTTCACCTCGCCGGCGGCCATCGGCAGGGCGCTCGGGCAGGCCGGCGGCAGCCCGTCGTGGGGGCTGAACCTCTGCCTGGGCACCGTGTCGGAGATGGCTGGTGAGCAGAGCGTCAACGAGGTGATCGACCTGCTGGGGCCGTCGATCTTCTACGTGCACTTCCGGGACGTGCGCGGCACCGTGCCCCGCTTCAGCGAGTGCTTCCTGGGGGAGGGGAACCTCAACCCGGCCCGGGTGATCCGCCGGCTCCACGACGCCGGGTTCGACGGGTTCCTCATCGACGACCACGTACCGGCGATGATCGGGGACCTGGACACCTGGGGCGACACCTCGTCGGAGGCCTACTGCAGCAGGGGCCGGGCGCACGCTATCGGCTACCTGCAGGGTGTGCTGAACGGTCTCGCGCTCGACCGTCCCGACGTGGCCGCCTGATCCTCTCAGGCGGGGCAGGACCAGGCGGCCGTGGCCGCCTGGTCCTTCTTCGCGTCCGCGGGTCACCGGTCGGCGTCTCGATCCGTCCTGACGACCCGCACCCCGCCCGCCGGCACGGTGATCTTCCCGTCGTGGACGGACCCGTCCAGCAGGTCGGTGCCCGACCCGGGGACGGACGTGTCGGTGTCGCCGTGGTTGACGAGGAAGACGTAGTCGTGGCCGGCCGACCGGCGGGTGACGGCCTCCAGGCGGCCGCCGGGGCGGGCCGCCGGCATGGCGAGCCGCCGCGTGATCGTCTCCAGCAGGCGCGCGCGGGCGGCGGCGGGCAGGTCGACGCCGACGTACCAGGCGTGCCCCGCGCCGCGGGCCGCGCGGGTGATCGCGGGCGCGCCGGCGAAGTCGCCGTCGAGGTAGCGGGCCTCGGCCACGGCGTCGGTGAGGTCGATCTCCTCGTGCCAGGTGGAGATCCTGGCGCGTCCGGTGACGCCGTCGATCTCCACGGAGTCCGGCTCGGGCAGGGGGGCGAACTCCTCCACGCGCACGCCGAGCAGCTCGCGGAACGCGCCGGGGTAGCCGCCGAGCCGTACCCGGTCGAGCGGGTCGACGATGCCGGAGAAGTAGGTGACGATCACGGTGGCCCCGGCGTGCGCGGCGGCGGCGACGGCGGCCGCGTCGCGGTCGGAGAGCAGGTAGAGCATCGGTACGACGATCAGCCGGTAGCTCGACAGGTCGGCCGTCGGCGGCACGACGTCGGCGGTGACGCCCGCCTCCCACAGGCTCCGGTGCCAGCCGAGGGCGCACTCCATGTACGACAGGCCGTTGTGCGGGTGCCCCTCGCGTTCCGCGGCCCACCACGACTCCTCGGAGAACAGCAGCGCGCAGTCGGCGACGACCCGGCTGCCGAGCACCTCGGCACAGGAGGCGAGCTCCGCGCCGAGCGCCGTCACCTCGCGGAACATGCGGCTGTCGGGTCCGGCGTGCGGGAGCATCGCGGAGTGGAAGCGTTCGGCGCCCGCCCTGGCGGCGCGCCACTGGAAGAAGCAGATGCCGTCGGCGCCGCGGGCGAGGTGGGTGAACACGTTGCGCCGGAGTTCGCCGCGGCGTTTGGCGGGGTTGACGGGGCGCCAGCTGGTGGCGCCGGTGGCCGTCTCCATGAGCAGCCACGGCTCGCCCTCGGACAGGCCGCGGGCCCGGTCGGCGGAGAAGGCCAGCTCGACGTGGGCGTCGGGGGCGGGCCTGAGGTAGTGGTCGCTCGCGATGAGGTCCAGGTCGGCGGCCCAGGAGCTGTAGTCCATGTTCTTGCCGGCGTCGAAGAGCACCATGTTCGTGGTGATGGGCACGTCGGGGGTGACGCGCCGCAGTACGGCGATCTCGGCTCGCAGCTGCTCGCGCAGCTGGTGGGAGCTGAACCGGTCGAAGTCGAGGACCTGGGTGGGGTTGGAGTCGGTGTAGGTGAGCCGCGGAGGCTGGATCTCCTCCCAGTCGGAGTAGGTCTGGCTCCAGGCGGCGGTCGTCCACGCGGCGTTCAGCTCGTGGACGGAGCCGTAGCGTTCCTTGAGCCAGGCGCGGAAGGCCTTGGCGCTCTGGTCGCCGTAGCAGCGGGAGTTGTGGCCGCCGAGCTCGTTGGAGACGTGCCACAGCGCGAGGGCGGGGTGCTCGCCGTAGCGGTGCGCCAGCTTCTCCACCAGGGCGAGCGAGTGCTCGCGGTAGACGGTGGACGACGGTGACCAGGCCTGGCGTCCGCCCTGCGCCATCGTGCGTCCGTGCCGGTCGACGGGCAGCACGTCGGGGTGGCGGGTGGTGAGCCAGGGCGGGGGTGAGGCGGTGGCGGTGGCGAGGTCGGCGGCGATGTCGTTGGCGTGCAGCAGGTCGAGCAGGCGGTCGAGCCATCCGAAGTCCCACCGGCCGGGCGCCGGCTGCAGGGTCGACCAGGCGAAGACGCCGACGGTGACGAGGTTGACGCCGGCCTGGCGCATCAGCCGCACGTCCTCGTCCCAGACGCTCTCGTCCCACTGTTCGGGGTTGTAGTCGCCGCCGAAGGCGACGGGCCGGCCGCCGAACCGGGCGACGACGCCGGCGGGCCACCGGATCCACTCAGCCGTCACGTGCTGCTCTCCTCGGGGGGTGGTGCGGATCGCCGCGGGGTCGCGGCCGGATCAGACTAGCGGCTTGAGACAACGTTGTCCTAGAGTGGTGCCGCGTAACCGGCTCGCAGGGTCCCGGCTCGACAGTCGCGGCGGACCCGCCTGCCGCGGCCCACCTCCGGCGCCGCCTGCGGACGACATCGAGGGGAGTGGAACGTGGCGGAGTTCGACGGCAAGGTCGCCATCGTCACCGGAGGATTCAGCGGCATCGGGCGCGCGACGGCCCGGCTGCTCTCGGCACGCGGCGCGACGGTCGTGGCCGCCGGCCTGCCACCGGGACGCGACCGCGAAGCGCCGCTGCCCGGCGTCGAGCACGTCGAGCTCGACGTCACCGACGAGGCCGCCACCGCGCGGCTCGTCGAGGACGTCGCCGCCGCGCACGGCGGCCTGGACGTCGTGGTCGCCGCCGCGGGCATCCAGCGCTACGGCACGGCCGCCGAGACCGGCGCCGGCGAGTGGAACGACGTGCTCGCCGTCAACCTGACCGGCACGTTCCACATCGTCAAGCACGCCCTGCCCCGCCTGCGCGCCCGCGGGTCGGGGTCGATCGTGATCGTCTCCTCCGTGCAGGCGTTCGTCACCCAGAGCGCCGTCGCCGCCTACACCACCAGCAAGGGGGCGCTCAACGCGTTCGCCCGCTCGGCCGCGATCGACGAGGCGAGGAACGGCATCAGGGTCAACACCGTGTGCCCCGCGTCGGTGGACACCCCGATGCTGCGGTCCTCGGCCCGCGCCTTCACCGACGGCACCGACGGGGCCGCGCAGGAACTGGTCGAGTCGTGGGGGCGCATGCATCCGCTGGGACGGGTGGCCCGGCCGGAGGAGGTGGCGGAAGCCGTCGCCTTCCTGGCGGGAGACCGGGCCAGCTTCATCACCGGCATCGCGCTGCCGGTCGACGGCGGGCTCCTGGCCAGCGCCGCGGTGGTGCTCCCCGGATGACCGGCCGCGACGACCGCGTGCGGGCAGGGCTCCCAGCGACGGCCCGGATCGCCGTCCCCGGCAGGGCGCGGGTGGGCGAAGGACCCGTGTGGGACGCCGCGACCGGCAGCCTGCACTGGGTCGACATCCCTGCCGGGCACCTGCACACCAGCGACCCGGCCACCGGGCGGACCGTCACGGTCGAGCTGCCGACGCTCGTCGGCGCCGCGGCGCCGCGACGTGGCGGAGGCTTCGCCGCCGCGACGGCCGAAGGGTTCGCGGCCGTCGGGCCCGGCGGGCCGATGGACGTCCGGCGCGCGATCCTGCCCGCCGGTGAGCGCATGAACGACGCCAAGTGCGACGGCCACGGGCGGCTGTGGGCCGGCAGCACCGCGATGGACTTCGAGCCCGGCAGAGGCGCCCTGCACGTCCTCATGCCGGACTGGACGAGCCGGGTCGTCCTCGACGGCCTGGCCCTGCCCAACGGGCTCGGCTGGAGCCCCGACGGGCGCACCTTCTACCTCGCCGACTCGATCGCCGGCGAGATCTGGGCCTTCGACACCCGCCCCGGCTCCACCGAGCTCAGCCGCCGGCGCACGCTCCGCCGGATCCCCGCCGCCTCCGGCATGCCCGACGGCCTCGCCGTGGACGCGGCGGGATGCCTGTGGGTCGCGATCTGGGGCGGCGGCCGGCTGGCGCGGATCTCCCCCGAGGGGGACCTGCTCGGCGAGATCGCGATGCCCGTGCCGCAGCCGTCGTCCTGCGCGTTCGGCGGGCCCCGCCTGGACGTCCTGTACGTCACGTCGGCCCGTGAAGGGCTCGACCTGGCCGACGACGACCCCTCCGGGTCAGTGTTCGCCCTCGACCCGCTCGGCGCCGTGGGCCTGCCGTCCACGCCGTTCGCCGGCTGAGCCGCCCAGCGGCATCGCGCAGAAGCCGCCGCCCACCCGGTGCAGGAGGGGGTCGGCGGGGTCGAAGGCGCCGGCCCCCGGGACGTCGCCTGCGAAGCGCTCGGCGTCGTCGCGCGGCCGGTAGCCGATCGCCGTCCCTTCGGCGAGCGACCACCAGCGCCGCGTGTTGCCGGAGATGCCCCACAGGATGCGGAACGTGGGCGGGTGCGCGGCCAGGCAGGCCTCGACCAGCCGCGCCGCGTCCTGGTGCGACAGCCACACGGCGAGGTCGGGCGGCGAGACGGGACGCGGACGGAACGCGCCGATGCGCAGGCAGCTGACGTCGATGCCGAAGCGCGAGTGGTAGAGCGCGCCGAGGGCTTCGAGCGCCGCCTTGCTGACGCCGTAGAAGGTGTCGGGGCGCGGCGGCGCGTCCGCGGGAAGCAGGCCGCCGTCCCCGGCGGCGCGGGCGTCGTCGCGGGTGAGGAATCCGGCGGCGTGGATGCTGGAGGCGAGCACGGCCTTGCGCACGCCCCGCCGGCGGACTGCTTCGAGGACCCGCTGGGTGCCGTCCACGTTGGCCGCGAGGAGCCGTTCCCACGGGCCCTCGCCGCTGAGCCCCCCGAGGTGCACGACCGCGTCCACGTCCCGGCACGCCCGGTCGATCGCGTCCTGGTCGGTGAAGGACGCCTGGATGAGCTCCTCGCCCGGCGCGGCGCGGCCCAGCGGCGCGAGGTCGAGCAGCCGCAGCACCCTGCCGGGGCGGGCCAGCAGCGGGCGCAGCGCCGTTCCGACGCGGCCCGCCGCCCCGGTGACGAGGATCCGGTACGTCATCGGCGCTCCTCCTGGTAGTGGGCGGGGGTCAGCGGGTCCGGCGTGTACGGAGGCTGGTTGTAGGTGTGCCGGCGCCGGAACGCCGCCTCCACCGGCGGCTCCCAGTGCCGCCAGCCGCGCGGGTCGGTGTCCACCGGGGGAGACATCGCTCCGACGCCGTTGCCGTTCTCGGCGGCGACCGCGTACTCGTGGACCGTCACGCCCTCGGGCAGCTCGCGGGACGACGGCTCGGCCAGGCCCGGCACCACTCCCGGCAGGTCCTCGCCGTGGCTGAAGGCCAGGCCGGCGAAGACCTCGCGGTAGGCGGCCTCGCCCTTGCGGCGCCGGTAGAGGCGGTAGCGGGCGGCGCCGAGGACCTCGCCCCACGTCGCCGTCACCCTGCCGGGCGCGAGCCGGAGCCGCAGGCCGTCGGGCGCGGGGGGAGGGTCGCCGCTCGCGTACAGCGGGTAGTCGGGGCCGGGCTCGGCGGTTCCCGCGACGACGCGGACGTGGTACTTGGCGCCGTCGGCCAGGCCGTCCAGCGCGAACGGGCCGCGGCGCGCGGTGCCCGCGGGCGCCCAGGTGGCGCCGCCGTCCGCGCTGAGCTGGATCGCGTACGAGTCCGCTCCGGGGGCGTGGGTGAAGTGCACGAGGGCGCCGCCGCTGACGTTCTCGGTGCGCAGCACGCGCGAGGGGACCGGTCGCGGCGCGCCCGCCGTGAGCTGCCAGCGGTGCCGGCCCTCCGGCAGCTCGACGGACAGCTCCTCGTCGCCGGTCCGGCGGGTCCGCGCGGGGACGCCGTCGACGAAGAGGCGTGCCGGGCCGGGGCCGCCCGCGACGCGCAGCCGCGCCGTGGCCGGTCTCGGCGCGTGGTAGACGCCCTCGATCTCGCGGGGGTCGCGGTATTCGAGGCTGATGGCGAGCTCGGGGTCGTCGGTCGTCAGCGTCACCTCGTCGGTGCCGACCACCCCGCCACCGGCTGTGCCCCCCGCCGTGCCCCCCGCTGTGCCGCGGAACAGGGCGAGCAGGCGCACGCCGTCGTGCCGCAGCCGGACGGCGCCCGCCGTGCCGCGGAAGCGCAGCCCGTCCTCGGCGACGTCCAGGGGCCCGCTCTCGTCGCGGAAGACGTGGTCGACGCCGCCGGGCGTCCTGATCCGCGCACCCCACGGCGTCGCCGGGTCCACGGTCAGGTCCTCGCGGTGGCTGACGATCGCCAGGATGTCGCCGCCGTCGCCCTCCAGCCGCAGGATCCTCGACGTCGGCGTCGCCATCTCGCCGCCCTGCCCCGCGCCCCGGACGAGGTGGACGCGCGGCATGCGGTCCGGCAGGAACGCGAAACTGTTGGCGTCGTGGCCCGTCGGCCGGGTGAGCGCCGACCACGTCCAGACGGTGCGCCGGCCGGGCGCGAACGCGTCGTAGGTCGCGATGTAGTCGGCTCCCATCAGCAGGACGCTGCGGCTGCGGTACTCGCCGGCCACCGGGCCGTCCGGATGCGGGACGATCTCGGCGAACTGCGCCCAGCCGAGATCGCGCAGCGGCCGGTCGAGCGTGTTCTGGCCGATGGAGCGGAAGGCGCCGTCCTTCCACACGGCGCACGAGGTGGCGAACGTGGCGTCGGGGACGCGCCGGTCACCGGCGTCCTCGGGGCCGTGGCCGCTGTAGGAGCGGCCGGCGGCGTAGTAGTAGAGGTGGCCGGAACCGTTGTCGTCGGCGATGCCCCACCGGTAGTTCGGCCCGTGGTCGACCTGCTGCAGGAACACGGCGACCTCGGACGGCAGGTCCACGTCGGCCCGCAGCGTGACGCCGTAACCGGTGTGGGCGGAGCTGCGCAGCCGGGGGTTGGTGCCGGTGTCGCCCGCGGTCTCGACGAGCGGCCGCCACGGGTCCGGCGCCCCCGGCGCGGCGTCCAGGTGCCTGGCCGCGGCGTCGCCGCCCCACAGCAGGTGCTCGGCGACCAGCGGCCGGTAGCGCCGCAGCGCCTCGCCGAGCAGCCGCATCTCGATCGGGGGGCGGCGCGGCCAGAAGGCGTGCGCGCCCTGGGCGGGATGCAGCCGCGCGGTGTCGCCGTCCGACGTGTGGACGGGCGCGGTCAGGGCGTTGACGAGCCAGTCGCCGATCGCGGCGAACTCCGGCGTCGCCAGCCGGTTGCGCCCGTCGGAGCGGCGGGCCAGGGCGTTGCCGAGGGTCATGGGCCGCAGGAACGCCCAGACGTAGGTGGCCAGGCTCTCGGTCCAGCGCCCTGCCGACGTCTCGCGGGCCGGGAGGGCGGGCCTGGTGTGGAAGCGGGCGGCGAGCTCGGCGACCTTCCCGAACTGGTCGAGCCAGGCGGGAGCGGCCGGGTGGTCGGGGAACAGCCAGGCCAGGCAGGCCAGCGCGGCCTTGCCGTCGGCCAGGAAGTTGGGGTGCCCGCCGAACATGCGCAGGACGGGCGTCATCTCCTCGTTCGCCGAGACGTGCGCGGTGAGCAGCAGCAGCGCGTCCACGCGGCGCCGCTGCCGCTCGCTCAGCCGGTGGCCGAGCCGCTGGCGGCCGTCGAGGAAGCGGTCGTAGAGGGGGCGCTGGCCGATGTTGAGGTATCCGGCCAGGTCGTTGACGCCGCGCGCGATGAGGCGCGGCCCCTCGTCGCCCTCGAACAGCGCCGCAGCGAACTCCTCCGCGGTCGCGAACTCGCCCTCGGCCGCGACCGGCCGCGGGCGCCTGCCGTCGTAGGCGAGGTCCCAGTCCTTGACCCGGTCCAGGCTCAGGGTGCCCTGCCAGTGGTGCAGGTCGCGCGCGTACGTGCTCTGGTAGGCGGCGCCGACGCCGCCGGCCTGCCGCCGCAGCACCTCGCGGTCGCGTTCGTGGTCGTGGAAGGCGATGCCGGTGGAGCGGGTCCCGGTGCGCAGCGGCCACGACCAGCGCAGGACGCCCTCCGCGTGCCTGAACCTGACCTGCAGCAGGTCGGAGGAGGCCCAGGAGGCGTAGGAGCGGTCGTCCCACCGGGCGTGGTCGCGGATGAACAGGCCCATGGCGTCGCCCGAGCGGACGTCCCAGAACGCGGCGTGCGGGCGGACGTTCCAGGCGAAGCTCGGCGCGTACGGGCCGACCGTGAACAGGTAGTCCTCCTGCGGCCGTTCGGTGCCGCCGGGGCCGGAGAAGTTCGGGTCCTCGCCGCAGCCGGCGAGCGTCAGGGGTTCGTCGACGCCGGGCCACCGGTAGGTGTCGGGGCTGCCGGGGTCGAGGTGGTCGGCGGCGACCTGCGACCCGGGCCAGGCCGAGGAGAAGCGGTGCGTGGGGGAGCAGCCGGTCCAGGCCAGCTCCCAGGCGGCGCCGGGGCCGTCGAGCCCGGTCATCTCCTCGGACAGCTCGACGAAGTCGCAGCCCTGCAGGCAGCGGACGGTCGCGGTGTAGCGGCCCCCGTTCTCGAAGTGGTAGACGGTCTCGTGGTCGGCGAACAGCGGGCCGCTGTCCAGCAGCCGCGACTCCACGCGCCGCACGCCGCCGCGGACCTCCGACTCCCCGGCCCAGCCGTGTCCCCGGTCCCACGCGGTCACCGGTCCGGGCGCCGTGCCGCGGGCGGTCCGGGAGGCGGGCAGCCGTACCCGTAGCGGGCCGCCGTCGAGGACGACGTGGTCGTCGCCGAGCTCCACGCGTACGGGCCGGTCCGGCCGCGCGGGGGTGCCGGGGGAGAGCGTGTAGGAGCGGGTCACGCCGGGGGGCAGGTCGGCGAAGAAGCAGATGACGGCCGAGACCGCGAGGCCGCCGGCCTCGGCGACGCCGGCCGCCTGGAACGGCACCCCGTTCCCGGCGTCGTCGGCCAGCCGCAGCTCCGCGAGCCGCAGCGAGGGCCGCTCCCAGCGCACGGGGAAGCGCAGCAGCGTCCGCGGCCAGGCGAACTCGGGATGCCCGATCCGCTCGGCCAGCCGGAACACCACCCGGTCCGCGTCCTGCCGCCACACCCTCATCGCGCCTCACCCGGCTCGGCCGGCACCGCGACGCCCTGCGTGCCGAACGCCGCCCCGCCCGCGACTCCCTCCACCAGGTGGCGCTGGAGCGCCACGAACAGCAGCAGGATGGGCGCCGCGACGATGAACGTGCCCGCGGCGATCAGCGGCCAGTTCTGCGTGTGCTCGCCGAAGAACGAGTACAGGCCGCGGGTGACCGGCCACAGCTTCTGGTCCGACAGCATGACGAGCGGCAGGATCAGGTTGTTCCAGGCGTGCACGAACCCGAAGATGGCGAACGTCGCCAGCGCCGGCTTCATCTGCGGGATGATGATCGTGAAGATGAAGCGGACGTAGCCGCAGCCGTCCAGCGCCGCCGCCTCGTCGATCTCGCGGGGTATGCCCTTGATGTAGCCGACGAAGAAGAAGAACCCGGCGCCGGACAGGCTGGTGAGGATGAGGTAGCCCGGCATGCTGTTGTACAGGCCGAGCGCCTGCGCCTCGATGAACAGCGGGATCAGGCCGCCGGGCAGGAAGCCGGAGAAGACGAAGAAGGCGTACACCGCGTTGGAGCGCCTGAAGTAGCCGCGTGAGACGGGGAAGGCGAGGAAGACGCCGAGGATCAGCGTGACCGTGTCCGGGACGACCGCGTACACGAGGCTGTTGAGCATCTGGCGGCCGAAGTCGCCCTGCGTCCAGGCCGCGCCGAAGTTCTCCAGCGTCCACGGGTGCGGCAGGCCGGTCGGGTCCTGCAGGAACCCGGTGAACGTCTTGAACGCCTGCAGGAACAGGTAGACCAGGGGCGCCGCGAACAGCAGCGCGGCGATCCCGAAGCAGAGCAGGTTCCGGGTTCCGGCGCGCAGCGGGTTCGTCCTCATAGCTGGATCTCCCTCCTGCGCAGCGTGAACAGCAGGGTGCCGCCGATGGCGAGGGTGAGGAGGAACTGCAGCATCGCCAGCATCGAGCCGTAGCCGAGCTGGCTGTTGCCGCCGAAGGCGGACTCGAACATGTACAGGCCGAGGGTCTTGGTGCCGAAGTTGCCGCCGGTGAGGACGAGGATCAGGGCGTACTCCCCGAGGGCGCCCATCGCGGTGAGGAAGACGTTGACGGTGGTCGCGGGGGCGAGCAGCGGCCAGGTGACGTGCAGGAACGCCCGCCAGCGTCCGGCGCCGTCCAGGGCCGCCGCCTCGTACACCGGCTTCGGGATGTTGCGCAGGCCCGCGATGTAGATCAGCATCGAGTACCCGGCGAACATCCAGATGTTGACGAGCATCACCAGCGGCAGCGCCAGGGAGCTGTCGCCGAGGAAGGCCGTGGTGCTGCCGAACAGGGCCTTCCACGCCGTCGCGGCCGGGCCGGTGAACGGGTCGAGGATGAGGGCGAACACCGCGCCGACCACGGCGACGGAGAAGATCTGCGGCATGAAGATCAGCGCGCGGTAGACCGTGTACGAGCGTCCCGGGCGGTTGAGCAGCAGCGCCAGCCCGAGTCCTGCGACGTTCTGCAGCACGGTCACGCCGACCACGTAGACCAGCGTGACCTGCAGCGACTCCCACACCTGCGCCGACAGCGAGGTGAACGCCGCGGTGTAGTTGCACAGCCCGCAGACGTTGAGCGGCGTGCCGGGCAGCCCGGAGTACTGCGTGAAGGAGTACCCGACGGTGGCCAGCGACGGGTAGAGCCCGAACAGCAGCCACCCGATGCCGGGGATCGCGATGCTCGCCCACGGGATGAGCCGGCGGGTGCGCCGGGTTCCGAAGGGACCGGCCGCCACGTCAGTGGCCCGCCGACTTGGCGTAGGCGGCGGCCGAGCGGGACAGGATCGTCTCCAGGCTGTCGGGGCCGATCGGCGCGAGCTTGTAGAAGTCGGGCCCGGAGGCGTCGAGCGGTGCGCCGGGCGGCGTCCACGGGGGCGTGAGCTGGGTGAAGGAGCCGGCGGTGTGGGCGTCGAGCCAGTCCATCCACGGCAGTCCGGTGTTCTGCACCTGCGGCTGGGCCGACAGCGAGCCGGTCAGTCTCAGCCACTGCCGGTAGTTGTCCGGTTCTGAGAACATGGCGAGCCACTGCATGGCGAGGTCCTTGTGCGGGGCCGAGGCCGGCACGACCCAGGTCAGGTCCGGTTTGAAGGCCACCCGGTTGGCGGCGGCGTCGTCGGTGCCGGGCAGGACGAAGAAGCCGAGGTTCAGCTTCGGGTTGGCCTGCTGGATGGTCAGGCCGTCCCACGAGCCGTCGACCAGGAACGGGTAGTCGTCGGTCTTGACGGCCCACACGCCGGGCGCCGTCTGCTGGTCGACGCCGGAGGCGGCGGGCTCGACGTACTGCATGACCTTCGCGTAGCGGGCGCCGATCTCCTTGTAGACGGGGTCGGTCCACTTCTGGGTGCCGTCCCAGAACGCCTTGGCACGTTCGGCGGAGACGTCCACCGACTCGGCGGGTTCGCGGCCCTTCATCAGCAGCTGGTTCTCGATGCCCTGCCAGATGCCGCCCTGCATGCCGACCTTGCCCGACAGGAAGATGGGGGTCTTGCCGGCCTTCTTGAACGTGGCGCAGGCGTCGAGGAACTCCTGGAAGGTGGCCGGGACGCTGATGCCGTGCTGGGCGAGCAGGTCCTTCTTGTACCAGATGGCTCCGGCGGCGGCGTAGCTGGCGGCCATGACGCCGTACACGCCGCCCTTGTGGCCGACGGCGGCGGCCTGGGTGGCGGCGTCGTAGTTCTTCATGAACGGCTGGTTCTTGAGGTCGGTGAGCTGTCCGGCGGTGATGAGCGCGGCGACGCCGGAGGGCTGGATCCCGGTGGACTCCGGCGGGAAGGCCGCCTGGGTCGGGGCGAACCTGGCCAGCACGTCCACGGACTTGGCCTGCAGGAGGCTGTTGGCCAGCTGGGCCCACGCGCCGTTGGCGGTGCCGGTGCTCTGCAGCTTGACGGTGACGCCCGGGTGGGCCTTCTCGAACTTGGCGTTGAGCTGCTTGGTGAACTCGATGGCGCCCGCGTTGGTCCACTGGGCGACGGTCAGCGTGGTGGCCGCCGCGCCCGGCGCGGCCGTGGAGCCGCCGGTGGTGCAGCCGGCGAGGGTGAGGGTGATCGCCGCGGCGACCGGCAGGAAGGTTCTCATGGGAGGTTCTCCTCGGGGGGTCATGGTCGCTGGAGGGCGCCGTCGGCCCGGCGCGGCGGCCGCCAGGCGGAGGTGGCGGCCGGGGGGTAGGCCGCGGCCAGGCGTTCGTCGAGGTCGACGCCGAGCCCGGGGCGCTCGCTCGGCCACAGGTGGCCGTCGCGGATCTCGGGGCAGCCGGGGAAGACCTCCCGCACCCGCTCGCCGAACAGGTGCTGCTCCTGGATCCCGAAGTTCGGGCTCGCGAGGTCCAGGGCGAGGTTGGCGGCGTGGCCGACCGGTGAGACGTCGCCGGGGCCGTGCCAGGCGGTGCGCACCCCGAACGCCTCGGCCAGGTTCGCCAGCCGCCAGGCGGGGGTGATGCCGCCGATCGCGGAGACGTGCACCCTGATGAAGTCGCACAACCGCTCGGCGACCACGGTCCTGTACTCGGCCGGGTTGACGAACAGCTCGCCGATCGCGATCGGCGTGGCGCACTGGGCGCGGACGGCGCGCAGCCAGACGAGGTCCTCCGGCGCCACCGGGTCCTCCAGGTAGAACAGGTCGTACGGTTCGAGGTCCTTGGCCAGGCGGACCGCGTCGGTGGGGTGCACGCGCTCGTGCACGTCGTGGATCAGCTCCACCTCCGCGCCGATCTCGGCGCGGAGGTGCTCGAACAGCCCGCGCACGGTGCGCCGGTAGGCGGCCGGGTCCCAGATGTCCGGCGCTCCGGCCGCGCTGGGCGCTCCGTAGGTGCCGCCGCCGGGCACGGAGACCTGGCAGCGTACGTGCCGGTAGCCCGCGCCGAGCCACTGGCGCACCTCGTCGGCGACGGCCTCGGCGTCGATCCCGGCCGCGTGGGTGTAGAGCGGCACCGCGGTGCGGCAGCGGCCGCCGAGCAGCTGCCACACGGGCAGCCCCGCGACCTTGCCCTTGATGTCCCACAGCGCCATGTCCACGCCGGACAGCGCGTTGTTGAGCACGGGCCCCGACCGCCAGTAGCCGCTGACGTGCAGCGTCTCGGCGATGTCGGTGATGTCGGCCGGGTCGCGGCCGATCAGCTGGGGCGCCAGGTACTCGTCCACCGCGGTGCGGACCGCCTTGGCGCGCTGGGTGAACGTGGCGCATCCGAGGCCGTACAGGCCGGGTTCGCTGGTGTCCACCCGCACCACGGCCAACGTTGTCCCGGCGGGCGCGGTGAGGATGGTCCGCACGCCGGTGATGCGCAGGCCGGAGCCGCCCGCCCACGGCGGGTTCGGGAGGCCGGTCACCGGCCGATGCCCCATCGGGTGTCCACGCGACCGCCGGTGAACTGCGCGCCGGTGCCCCAGAACGGGGCGAAGTTGTAGCAGCCGGAGACCGGGGCCTCGTTCTGCGTGGTCCAGTAGGTGGCGCCCGCGCCGCCCGCTCCCGAGTCCTGGACCTGGACCGCCATGACCGTCTCGTGCGTCCGGCCCTCCGGCAGCGACCTGACGGCGGCGGCCAGCTCCGGCAACTGGTCCCACGACAGCGAGATCTGGTACGTGGTGACCTTGGCCGCCTCGTCCCGCGTGACCTGGACCCGGCCCTCCTGTGCGGTCATCGTGCCCAGCGGCGTCGGCAGCGGCGCGTTGGTGGGGTAGTAGGTCTGGTAGTTGGTGCCGGGGGCGAGCAGGCGGTGCAGCTCCGGGACGCCGCCCTTGGCCAGCGTCGCCGCGAACAGGTGCGAGATCGAGCGCAGCGCCTTGTCGTGGTGCGGGTCGCCGGCCAGCAGGTCCTCGGCCTTGTCCGCGACCACGTCGAAGGCGAGCTGCACGCTGTCGGCCCTGAAGGGGAACAGGTAGCCGTTGACCGCGAACGGGTCGTTCGACGCCTGCGCGTCGTCCTCGATCCGGGCCCTGACGTGCAGGAAGCCGTCGTCCCACGCCGTCTGGAAGGTGTAGGTCCGCTCGCCGGCGGTCATCGTCACCGGCACGACGTCGTCCCACCGGTCGCCGTCGGCCAGGAACGGCGCGTGGGCGACCTGGACGGTGCGCGACCCGGTCTGGCGTGCGGGGCCGGTCGTCGCGTCGTAGCCGACGGTGTAGCGGTTGCCCGGGTCGATCCGGGCGGACAGGACCGGGACCCGGACGATCCGTGTCTCGCCGGGCCGCAGCCTCGGCAGCGGGAACACGCGGTTCGCGGTCCTCCAGCCTTCGGGCGGGGTGACGCGCAGGGCGGCGTGAACGGTCTGCGGGGAGACGTTCTCGACGCGGACGTCGATGGTGGTGCCGTGGCCGACCGGCCTGGTGAACGGCAGCGGCGTGATGTCCAGCGGGCTGTCGTAGGCGAACTCCGCACCTGTGGTGAGTGCCGCCCTGAGCTCTTCAGGGCTGCGGTCGCCGTCGAAGTACAGCACCTCCCACGGCGCCAGCCTCAGCGTCACCCGGTCCGCCTCGCCGTCGGACAGCAGGCCGCCCAGATGGTCGCGGACGCGGATGCCGCGCGCGTCCGTCAGCGTCAGCGTGCCCGTGTGGCCCGCCCGCGGGTGCTCCATCGTGCCGTCGAAGAGCTGGTCGGCGTAGAGGGCGGCCCGCCCGCGGCCGTCGGCGTGCTTGAACAGGAAACCCCAGGTCGACCGGGCCTTCGGGTACAGCTCGGTGAGCAGTTCGCAGTCCTCCAGCAGCGCCGTCATCGTGGCGTAGGCCACGACCGCGGGCATCGGGCTTTTGGTGGTGATGTCGTAGATGTTGAACTCCTGGCCCGAGTACCCCTTGTCGTAGGAGAGCGAGAACCAGAAGATCCGGATCGGCGAGTCCTCCTCCGCCCCCGCCAGCATGTGCAGCAGGTACGTCGGCGCGAGCGTCCTCGCCACCGCGTACGCCGCCTGCTCCGGCGGCAGGCCCGGGAAGGAGTGCTTCGCCGCGGTGCCCAGCTCGGTCTGCCACTGCCCGGCCCGGCCGCCGGTCCTCGACCAGAGCCTGTCCATCCTGATCTGGGTCTTGGTCATCGCGTACTGGGTGGCGTCCGGGTAGCCGTAGGCGTGGTTGACCGAGCCGTCGATGTAGCCGGTGTCCTTCGAGCCCTTGGCGTAGACGATGTCGCGGTTGTAGGAGACCGAGCCGCCGCCCAGCAGGTTCACGTCGGGGAAGCGCGGCTTGACCCGGTCCCAGATCAGCTTCGTCATGTCCCGGTAGTCCTGGGCGTCGCCGGTCATCCAGGCCCAGCCGTGCACCCACGGCTCGTTCCACACCTCCCAGTTCTTCACCAGGTCCTGCAGCGGGGCGATCGTGTGGAAGACCATGTCGGCGTGCGCCACCATGTCCTTCGGGCGGTTCTGGTGCGGCCGCACCGGCTTGCCGTCCGGGCCCGGCTGGACGTTCCAGGACATGTTGTAGTTGATGAACCCGGTGGGCTCGATGCCGTGGCCGCGCCACTCCAGGATCTCGGCGCGCGCCCTGTCGATGTCCGCCTGGTGGTTCCCGTCGTCCCAGAACCTGCCGGGGCCGGGCGAGACGACGTCCGGCAGCACCGAGAAGACCCCGCGCGTCCACTTCACGCCCATGCGCTGCGCGATGCGCTTGGTGACCTGCGGCGACGACTCGCCGCGTATCCCCATGCCGAAGCAGGAGCCGGGGCGGGCCCCCTGGACCACCGGGAGGAGCACGCCGAGGCCGTGCGTCCGGCTGAGCAGCCGCGTGCCCGCCGCGTCGGCGACGGTGACCGTGACCGCGTAGTAGTCGGGGCCGAGCGCGCCCAGCGGGATGCCGGTCGTGCTCGGCTGCCCGGCGGGCGCGGTGAACGCGTCCTGGCCCTTGGCGACCTCCTTCGCGCCGCGGGCCGACACCGACCAGGTGATGGTGCCGCTCAGGGCGGCCGGGCTGTTGAACGTCACCGTCAGCACCGGCGACGCCGTGCCCTCTGGGCCGATCGGGTACAGGCCGGTCGGGTCGGCGTAGGCGACCTCGACCAGCGGCGGGCCGGCCGCCGCTCGCGCCGGGGAGCCGTACCAGGCCGCGCCGAAGGCCGTGGCGGCGACCGCGCCGGCGGCTGTGCCGGCGCCGTACCGCATGAGCTGGCGGCGGGTGATCTCGTGGGGGTCGGACATGCGGGGACCTCCGGGGGGTCAGGCCGGCCTGATCAGACACAGGCCGGAGGGGGGTATGGCCAGCCGGCGCGGGCCGGCTTCCAGGCGCGCGCTCTCGCGGCGGACCGGGGCGCCGCGGACGTCCCGGACGTCGAGACGGGCCGCGGCGGGGTGGGTGAGGTCGAGCAGGACGTGTTCGGCGGCGGTGTCGTTGACCACGGCGATCTCGGCGAGCCCGGTCGGGTCCAGCCGGGCCGCGTGGGAGGGGGAGTGGACGGTGACCACCGCGCGTGCGGCGTCACGCGCGACGACCACAGGGTGCAGCTCGTCGGGGCGCCCCGCGTCCAGGTCGCCGCGGGTCAGCACGTCGCGGCGCTCACGCCAGAACGCCAGCCAGAAGGCGGTCATCGCCCGCTGGCCCTCGGGCAGCCGGGAGAGCCTGACGGAGATCTGCGGGACGGCGTGCAGGACGGACAGCAGCTGCCGGGCCGCGGCCTGCGGCGGAGCCTGAAGGTCCCACATGAGCATGTCCGAGTGGACAGCGCTTTCCCGACGGGCAACGGAAAGATCCAGGGTCCTGACGCGGTTGCCCGCCGCGTCGGCCGGGCAGTCGCCCGCGCGCAGCAGGTTGCCGAACTCCAGCATGCCGGCGCCGGTGTACGGCTGGCGCAGCTCGATCAGCAGGTCCGCGCCGCGGACTGCGCGCAGGCGGTCACGGAGCTCGGAGAGCAGGGCCCGCATCGCCTCGCCGACGTCGGCACGGGCGCCGTCGTCTCCCGGGTGGCGCTCACGCTCGGGACCGCAGTCGCGGGGGGTGCTGTGGCGCGGAAGGCCGTTTTGCCCGGCATCCCGGCAGGCGCCCTGATCCGGGTCGGCATTCTGGTCCCGCTGGGCATCTCGGTCCCGCTGGGCATGCTGGTCCGGCTGGGCTTCGCGGTCCGGCAGGTCTTCGCGGTCCGGCTGGGCTTCGCGGTCCGGCTGGGCTTCGCGGTCCCGCTGGGCTCCGCGGCCCAGCTGCGCTTCAGGCTCTCGCTGGGCTTCAGGCTCCCCCTGGAGTGGGTCGTCGGCGTAGGCCATGGCGGCGTCCAGGAAGTCGATCTTGAGGCCGTCCAGGTCGTACCGCTCGACGAGCCGGACGCAGCTGTCGACGACGAACCGCCGGACCTCCTCGTGCCGCGGGTCGAGGACGTGGCAGCGCCAGTCCGGCCTGGCGTGCGGCGCGAAGGCGGCGAGCCGGCCGCGCGCGGCGCTGTCGTCGCCGAGCAGCAGCGGCGCGATCCAGGCCATGTACGCCAGGCCGAGACCGCGGACGGTCCTGACGTGCGCGCCGAAGTCCGGGAACTTCTCCGGGTCGGGCTCCCAGTCGCCGCACCCGGCGTAGCCGCCGCCGTGCGCGCCGCGCTGCCAGCCGTCGTCGAGGATGAGCAGCCCGCACCCGAGCCCGGCCGCGAGCCCGGCCTCCGTCTCGACGGCGGCCGCGCTGACCTCCTGGTGAAAGGAGTACCAGGTCGAGTAGGCCGGGACACGCCCAGCCTCCGGGACCGAGAAGCCGCCGACCGCCCCCGGCAAGCCACCGTCGCGGGCCGGAGAACCGCCGGTCGGGGCTGCGGGGGCGTCGGTCGGGGGCGCGGCGTTGTGGGTGGCGGACGCGAGGCCGTCGGAGGTGGTGCAGGACTGCCAGCGCACCAGCGACCGTACCGTCCGCATGACCTGCTCGTTCCCGGCCGCGACGCGGATCCGGCAGCGCTCGCCGGGGCGCAGGTCCATCGCGAGCCAGACGCCGAACCTCCCGGTGCGCTCCCCGACGCCGTACCGCAGGCGGGTCGTGGGGACGAGGCGGTCGGTGGCGAATCCCAGCATCGCGCGGCCCGCGCTGTCGTGAAGGCAGCCGAGCGGCGAGGAGTCGACCAGGCCGACGGTGCGCCAGCCGGTCATCCAGTCGGCCGCGAGGTGCCGGTCCCAGCCGGCGCCGGGGTGCCAGAAACCTGCGGCGTCGCCGAGCGGCACATCCAGCCGTACCAACGTTGTCTTGTCGTCAGCGCCGATGATGTGGACGACGCCGCCGCTCCCGGACGTGGAGACGGTGGGGGCAGGGCCTGGGGTCAGGCGCGTTATGGCGATGCCGGCCACGTCAACGGTGCTGCCGTCGGCCCACAGGCGACGCGGGTGGGGGAGGTCCGCCATCACCGCTCCTCTCGAATGGCTGAGGGAACCTTAAGCATGGCGAGACAACGTTGTCTAGAGTGACGTCACCTGCCCGTAACGTGGAGGTGACGGGGAGGCACTCCGTACGGCGCGGGGCTCAGCCCGTGCTGCGGACGACGAGCTCGGTGGGGACGACGACCTTCCGCGGTCGTGACCGGTCGCCCGCGATGCGGCGGAACAGCAGCTCCGCGCCCATCCGGCCGATCTCGCGCACGTCGTAGGACACCACGGTCAGCCGCCACGGCACGAACGCCGCGGTCTCGAAGTCGTCGAACCCGACCAGCTCGACCCCCCCGGCGCCAGCCCCAGTCCCAGCCCCAGCCCCAGTTCCAGTTCCGTCGACACCGGCGCCAGCAGCGGCGCTTCTGCCGGCCGCGTTGGGCGGGACCGGGCCGCGGTGGGGCGCGCCTGGCCGCAGGCGGTTGTTGAGCGCGCCGAGGGCCCCGAGCGTCAGCCGGTTGTTCAGGGCGAAGATCGCGGTCGGCGGCTCCGGCCCGTCCAGCATGCGCGTGACGGCGGCCTCGGCGTCGGGGACGGTGTGCAGGCCGTACCTGATCAGGTCGGGGCGGTAGGGCACGCCCGCCCGTTCCAGCGCCTCCTGCGCGGCGGCGAACCGCTCGGCCATGGTGGAGATGCTCAGCCAGTCGGAGATGACGGCGATGCGTTCGTGGCCGGCGGCCACCAGGTGCTCGATCGCCCGCCGGGCCCCGCCCGCGTTGTCGATCAGGACCGTGTCGGCCAGCAGGTTGCGCGGCGGACGGTCGAGGAAGACCACCGGGATGCCGCGCTCGATCTCGGGACGCAGATAGACGTGGTCGGCGTCGCCGGCCGGGACCACCAGCAGCCCGTCGACCCGCCTCTGGCACATCTCCAGCAGCAGGGCGCGCTCGCGGGAGGCGTCCTCCTCCGAGCTGGCCGTGATCAGCATCGTGTCGTGTTCGAGGGCGTACTGCGCGGCCGCCGCCGCGATCCCCGCGTAGAACGGGTTCGCCAGGTCCTCGATGAGCAGGCCGACGGTGGCCGAGGTGTTGCCGGCGCGCAGGTTCCTGGCCAGGTCGTTGCGCCGGAAGCCCAGCTCGGCCACCGCGGCCGTGACCCGCCCCGCCAGCTCGGGATCGACCGTCGGCACGTTGTTGACCACGCGCGAGACCGTCTTCAGGCTCACGCCGGCCAGCCGGGCGACGTCGGCCATGGTGGGGCGGCGCGGGCCGCTCCCTCCCGCGCTGGGCGTGCTCACCTGGGTCGGGCTCCTTCCAGGCGGCCGGCTCCGGGCCGGCGCCACCATCGTCTCGTGCGGAGACTGTACCGCCGGATCAAGGGCCGTCGGGCCACGGGACGTCCACCGGTGCGCAGGCCCCGGGACGAGGACGGACGGCCGCCGGCATCGCCCAGGGCTCGCGGCGGGCGTCACGGCGGTGAAGGCGCGCATCTCCGGCGCCCTCACCGAGCTCTGCCTGGACGAACGCACTCAGATCGCCCTGCTCGCCCGGCCCCGCGGCCCGATCGCATCAATCGGGATGTGTAGTATCCCGGTTCATGCGGATCGGAGAAGGGGTCGAGTGGGGGCTGCACTGCTGCCTCACGCTCGCCTGGCTGGGGGAGGAGCCGGTGTCGACGGCGAAGTTCGCGACACTGTTCGAACTGCCCCCCGCGTACCTGAAGAAGAGACTCCAAGCGCTGGTCAGGGCGGGCATCCTCACCTCCACGCCCGGCGCCAAGGGGGGGTTCCTGCTGGCCAGGCCGCCCGAGCGGATCACGCTGATGGACGTGGTGACCGCGCTGGAAGGGCCCGACGAGGCGTTCCGCTGCACCGAGATCCGGCAGCGCGGGGTGGAGCCTTCGCCGGAGTTCGCCCGTCCGTGCGGGGTGGCCGCCGCCATGCGCAAGGCCGAGCTGGCCTGGCGCCGCGAGCTGGCCGCCCAGTCGGTGGCCGACCTGGTGGCGGCCGCTCCTCCCGGCGCGGCGGCGCGCATGCGCCAGCGGTACGCCCGCCTTTGAACCACGCGCTCTCGTGCGAGGGCCTTCCCGAAAGGTGAATGGGGATGTCAAAGGTCCCGATCAGAGTCCTGGCGTCGGGCACGTTCGCGGTCGGCACCGACACCTTCGTGGTGGCGGGGTTCCTGCCCGACATGGCGGTCGCGCTGCACACCTCCGAGGCCGCGGCGGGCCAGTCGGTGACGGTGTTCGCTGCGGCCTACGCCCTCAGCTCCCCGGTGCTGGCCACGCTGACGGCCCGGCTGCCCCGGCGCCGCCTGCTCGTGGGGGCGCTGGTCGTCCTCGGGGTGGCGAACCTCGGCTCGGCGCTGGCTCCCTCGCTCCCCCTGCTGATCGCCGGCCGGGTCCTGGCCGCCGCGGGCGCGGCGGCCTACACCCCCAACGCGGGCGCGGTCGCCTCCTCCTTGGCCGATCCGCGGGCGCGGGCGCGGGCGCTCAGCGTGGTGGTGGGCGGCCTGACGGCCGCCACGGCGCTCGGCGTCCCCCTGGGCAACCTCGCCGCGCAACACCTCGGCTGGCGCACCGCGCTGGGGCTGGTCGCCGTCCTCAGCCTGGCCGTCGCGGCGGGCGTCCGCGCCGTCCTGCCCGAACTGCCCGGCCACCCGCGCGTTCCCCTGCGCGTCCGGCTGGCCGTCCTGCGCCACCCGGCCGTCTCGCGCGTGCTGCCCCTGACCGTGCTGGGGATGGGGGCGGCCTACACCGCGTACGCCTACAGCGTGCCCGTCCTGCAAGGGGCCGGCGTGCGGGCGATAGGGCCGATGCTGTTCCTGTACGGCGCCGGGGCCGTGGCCGGCAACCTGCTGTCCGGCCATGCCACCGATCGGTGGAGCGCCCGTCACGTCCTGGTCGCCGGTTACGCGGTGATGGCCGCGGCCATGGGGGCGCTGGCCTGGCTGTCCGCGTCGGGGACGGTTGCCCCCGTTCTGGTGGGCGTGCTGGCGGCGGCCTGGGGAGCGTCGAGCTGGTGTCAGACTCCGCCGCAGCAGCACCGGCTGATCACGGCCGCGCCGGGCGAGGCCGCGCTGCTGGTGTCGCTGAACTCTTCCGCCATCTACGGCGGCATCGGCCTCGGCACCGCCCTCGGCGGGCTCACGCTCGCCTCCGGCGTGGCATGGACGTACGGGGCCGCCACGCTGCTGGCCGCCGCCGCGCTGGCCGTCGCGGTGGTCACGTCAGCCGGTCCGGCGGCGCGAACAGGCCAGACCGGGGACGACGACACCGCCTCCCCCCTCGGCGGCCGTCGTCGGCTCGCCGCCCGGGATCAAGCGGAACGCTGACCGGCCTCCGACAGCCGGCGACCGGGCTCGCGCGGGCGTCCTCTGCCCCGGAGAACGCCCACCCGTCGGCCTGGTCGTTCTACAGTGCGCTGACGGATGCCGTCCCGGCTCGGCGAGCATCGTCCATTCGCGGTGGTGGCTTCAGCGGCTAGCCTGCCTCGCACTCGCTCAGCCAAGATCACGATTACTCCTTGAGGACGTGCCGTGCGGCAGCGCACTGTCTCCCATCGTCTGGCGCGACGGCGACCCTGCAATCAGTGAGATTTACTGTGGCAGGTGCGAGCTACGGTTCGGCACCACCCGCTGGCACCGGTTCGGCGAACCTACCAGCGGGTGCGAGCTGCCGGATGAAGCAGGCAATCTAGGTGGCTAGGCCCTGGATTCGCCACAGATGCAACTGCTTGGTGCTCCACGTCATCAGCAGCGCGTACACGTCCGAACCCGAGAACACGAGGCCGCCCTCGGTGGAGAGCCCGGCCGGGTTGTCCCCCGAGAAGATCGTCGCGCCCGTGGCCGCGTCGTACACGGCGACGTCAGTGCTCCCGAACCGCCCTGCAGCGACACGAGCGTCGTCCGAGCTGATCGCCACACTCACCGGGGTCCCCCCTCGTAGGTGCTGCCGCCGTACTCGCGAACGCTGGCAAAGGTCGTGGTGTTCCAGTTGATGAAGTTGGCTGGCACCCAGCATGCCGAGATCGCGTTGCCTCCATCGGCGGTCAGCGCGACGTCCCGGAAGAATGAGTTGGTGGTTGTGTAGCCGTCGACCTCGCCACGCAGCACGGGAGTGGCACCGGCGATGTCGTAGATGATCAGGTCTGACGGGCTGCTGCCGCTCTCACCGACCACCAGCGTGCTCCCCGCGGCCGTGACCGTGGGCGCGTCGTAGTGTCGGCGCCCGAACGCGGACGGCGCTGGTGTGGCCGCGGACAGGTCGAGAGCCAGCACGCCGCCTTGCCATTGGCCCGCGCACCCATACCCCACCCACAGGCGGTCGCCGGTCAGCGCGAGGTGGGTGGGGCACGGGTGCGCGGGGATCGCGATCCGCCGCGCGATCGCGAGGGTGGCGGTGTCGATCTCGGCCACCTCGTTCGATCCGGCCAGCGCCGCGTAGAGGCGGGTGCCGTCCGGCCTGGCAGCCAGGCCGGCCACGTGAGACAGGCCGGTGATGGAGTCGGTTGGCTGGCCCTGGGTGTTCGCGACAACAATCTGGTCGCCGGTGGAGACGAAGACCTTGCCGCCGGCGACGGCAAGGTCGCCGTCTCCCCAGGTGAGGGTTACGCCGAGGTCGGTGGTGGTGTCGGCGGCCGAGGCCGGAGGCGTCAGGATGGTGGCGGCGAGGCTGGCCGCCACGGCCAGGACGGTTAGTCGGCGGATGATCACAGGCATCTCCCCTTGGAGCGAATCGAATACGGCGAGCCTCTCCGGCCGCCGTATAGCCGCTCGTATATTCGCCCGTACATCAGGGGCGTGACCTGGGTGGACTTGCCCAACGCCGCGTCGGCCCGCAGCCGAGAATCAGGTCTCGTCGGTTCTCGCGGCGACGGTGGCCGGGTAGCGAGCGAGCATGGCGCGCCCGTCCCCGCGGACGCTCCGGTATGGCAGCGCTGCGCCTGGCCGGCCCTCGCCGGCTACTGCCAACGCCAAGGCTTCGACCCGGGGCGCACGGTTGAACACTCCCAGCACTGTGTCCGGGGTGGCGGGAGTGGGCGTTGCGTCGGCGCGGGTAGGCGTGCAGCGCCCGGGTCTGGACGGTGTGGTTGGGATGGTCGGAGTTGGCCAGGGTGAACTGCGCAAGGGTCCGAAGTGTGCTTCGATCGAAGTACCGCTCCAGCTCCGCCCGCGACGGTGCCCCGCGAAACGTCCCGTACCCAGCAGCCTGCTCATCGGTCAGGAACTCCACGCCACAACTTCCTCCGAAGGCCGGCGAACACGACCCGCGAAGGAGTTCAGCGCACGATCATCCCTGGTCAAACCATGCGAGACGCAGAACGCTTGGCGCACGATCTGGCACGGATGCTCCTCAACCCCGATCCCTATGCGCCAAGCGGAACGACGACGACGTCATCGAGAGGGCGGGTCGCTGCGCAGCGGTTCACCTTCTTCGCCGACGGTACGTGATCAGTCAGTCAGCCTCTCAGGGCGCGGCGGCAGCGGGCGAGGGCTGTGCGGAGGTCGCGTCGCAGCGCCCGGTCCAGGTCGGGCCGGGTGAGCGCGTCGGCGAAGTCGCGGGCGGCTTCGTCCCACCGTTCCAGCCGCATCAGCGCCGTGCCGCGGTTGTAGCGGGGCACCGGCGCCGGCGACAGCGCCACCGCGTGGTCCAGGTCGGCCACGGCGGCGGCCACGTCGCCGCGTTCGAACCGGACGGCGGCCCGGTTCGTCCATGCCTCGACCAGTTCGGGATCCCCGGTCAGGGCCCGGGTGAGCAGGTCGTCGGCTTCCGCGAGGGCGCCGCGCTCCGAACGGATCAGACCGAGGGTGCACAGCAGCGCGGGCTCCCGCGGGGCGAGGGCCAGCCCGGCCCGCGCGTTCTCCTCGGCCGCGTCCAGCTCACCGCGTTCCATCTCGAGGTTGACCAGGGCGATCCGGGCGTCGAGGTGCGCGGGCTCGATGGCGAGGACGCGCTCCAGGTCGTCGCGCGCCGGCTCCGGCCGGCCCCGCTCGTGCTGGAGCACGGCCCGGTTGTAGTACGCCTCCGGCAGGTGCGGCCCGAGGCGGATCGCGGTGTCGTAGTCCTTGATCGCTGCCTGGGCCCGGCCCGCGGCCCGGTGCAGGGCGGCGCGGTCCACGTAGTACTCGCAGTTGCCCGGGTCGTGCGCGATCACGGTGTCGAGGTCGGCCAGGGCCTGCTCCGGGTCGCCGAGCGCCAGGTGCACCTGCGCGCGGTTGTGGCGCAGCCGGGCCAGGTCCTGCGGACGCTCACCGGGGGCGAGGACCGCCGCCAGCCGGGCCAGCCCGTCGTCGATCAGCCGCAGCGCCCGCGCGGGTTCGCCCGCCCTGCTGTCCAGCAGCGCGACGCCCTGCTCGTAGAAGACGGTGGACACGACGCGCTGCCGCGGGTCGTCCAGCCCGGCGGCGAGCCGGATCGCCTGCTCCAGCCAGTGCCGCGCCCGCGCGGGGTCCTGCCGGGAGGCGGGCAGGTGCCTGGCGTACAGCATCGCGGTCGCGTACGCCGCCGACATGGTGATCTTCGGGTCGGAGGTGGCGGCTCGGGCCTCGTCGTAGAGGTCGAGCGCCTCGGCGGCGCGGTCGAGCGCCGCCAGGGCGGTGGCCAGGCCGGTGGTGAACGCCCACCAGTGCCGCAGGTCGCCCTCCGGGGTCACGGAGGCGCGCCCGCGCGCGGCGGTTCTGGCCGCGTGGTGGTAGAAGCCGCGGGCCAGGCTGTCGCCGAGGGCCGCGCGCGTCGCCTCCGGCGTCGGATCGGGCCCGGCCGGCTCGCGGGCGCCGCCGTCGCGCAGGTTCAGCCGCAAGGAGGACGATCCGGTCCGGCGGGTCAGCGTGTCCAGGAGTTCGCGGGTGGTCTCGTCGGCGTCGGCGACGTGGTCGAACCGTACCGTGACCGGCTGCCGGAGCGTGGCGGCCCAGGCCGCCACGAACTCCGCGGCGCCGTACGCCAGGCACGCGGTGCGCCGGGCGGGATGGAACCGGATGGGCTCCTCCTCGGCCGCCGGCCGCGCCGTGGGGTCGAGCCAGGGGGCGATGGCGTACAGCTCGACCTGGTGGCGGGACGCCAGACGGGGACGGTCGGCGGCGACCCGGGCGAGGAAGGCCGCGACCCCGGCGTACGGCCCGTGGTCGCGATGGCAGTCGTACCCGGAGAGCCCGCCGGTCACAGCAGGGCCGGTCACAGCAGGGCCGGTCACAGCAGGGCCGGTCACAGCAGGGCCGGTCACAGCAGGGCCGGTCACAGCAGGGCCGGTCGCCGCAGGGGCGGGCGCCTGGGGGCGCCCGCCGTGCCGGCGACTACCAGCACCACTCGATCCAGAGACGGCGGGCGCCGGACAGCAGGCGCAGTGAGCTCTTGCGGCGGACGGTCATCTTCCTCATGAGCACCTCCGTGTGATCCACTTCACGAATGGCCTGAGCATAATCCGACACAACGGAAATATGTAGGCATCTCGCGATCACGGCAGGGGGCTCTCGGCCGTCCGGGTCGGCGGCCCGTGCGAGCCGATCATTTGTCCTGTGGCTCGCCGTCGATCCAGTCCCAGCTCGTGAGGGTGGCGCGCATCAGCCGGGCGGCGGTCGACAGGTGGCTGCCGGCGCACCAGTGCAGGGTGACCGTGCGACGGCAGTCGGGGCTGTCGACGGCGATCCAGGTGGCGGGGGCGCCCGCGGCGCCGCGGGCGGCGAAGGCGGGGACGAGACCGATGCCGAGCCCCGCGCTGATCAGGCCCGCGATGGCGCTGTGCTCGTCGCTCTCGCAGACGATCCTGGGGGTGAGGTCTCTCGCGGCGAACAGCCGATCGAGCAGCCGGCGCAGCCAGTGCCCCTGGCGGGCGGTGACGAAGGGCTCGCCGGCGAGTTCGTCGACGGTCACGGAAGGGCGGCTGGCCAGCGGGTGGCCGAGGGGCACGACGACGCCCACCGCCTCGTCGAACAGCCGCGCCGACTCCAGGCCCTCGCCGTGGATCGGCTGCGAGGCGACACACAGGTCGACGTCCTGGGCCCGCAGGCGGCGGGCCATGTCCTCGGCCGGCGACCAGTGGAGCTCCATCTCGACGGAGGGGTGATCGCGCTTGAATGCGGCCAGCGGGCCGGTGAGGGTGAGGAAGGTCTCCGACGCCAGCCGCACGGTGCCCGAGCCGTGGCCGGCGGCCTCGGCGACGGCGCGTCGTCCCGCGTCGAGCTCGCCGAGGGAGCGTTCGACGTGGTCGCGGAAGAGCCTGCCCGCGTCGTTCAGCCGGAGCCGGCCGCTGCGGTCGAACAGCGGCGCGCCCAGCTCGCTCTCCAGCCGGGCGATGGTACGGCTCAGCGACGGCTGGGCGACGCGCAGTTCGTCGGCCGCCCGGCTGAGGTGCTCCAGTCGCGCCACCACCAGGAACTGCTTGAGCGAGTTCAGCTCCATCATGCCTCCCGGGGCATAACGCCATAGCAATATTGATCTTAGACAAGATAACCGGAGAGCCATAGGTTCGGTGCGTTCACGGATGGAGTTCGGAGTGAGGAGGAGCCCTCGTGATCGCCGGCAGTCTGGGATCCGGTGCCGTGCCTCGGACGAGGCCGGCCGGGTGGGTGCTGCGGGGCGTGGTCAGCGCGCACGTGGCGGCGATCATCGGTCAGCCGGTGTTCGCCGGGGTGTATCTGACCGGCGACTTCGACGGCCTGCGCTGGCACGCGCTCGGCGCGGACGTGGTCACCTCCGTCGGCTACCTGCAGCTGATCGTGGCGATCGTGGCCTGGGTACGGCTGCGCCGGGCCTGGCCGTTCCTGGCCACGCTGACGGTGGTGGCGGCCGAGACGGTGCAGTACTTCGCGGGGCTGGAGGGCGCGCTGTGGCTGCACGTCCCGCTGGGCGTGATGACCGTCGCCGCGCTCGTCGTTCAGTTCGTCGAGGTCTGGCGCCGGCCCCTGTCGGCGCGGCCCCGTACGCGAGGGGAGGCCCGCGATGCGTGAGCACGATCCGGACCCCGGCCTGACCAGGCGGCACGCCCTGGGCATCGGCGGGGCGCTCGCCCTGATGGCGGCCACCGGGCTGTCGGCCTCGGCCGCGCTGGCCCGCCGCCCGGCGGTCACCGGCGCCGGACTACGCAGCGCCGTGCCGCTGCCGCCGCCCTTCCAGGTGCCGCTGCCGATCCCGCCCGTGCTGAAGCCGGTCGGCACGTCGGGCGGCGCCGACCGCTACGAGATCACCCAGCGGGAGACGGCTGCGGAGATCCTGCCCGGCGTCAGGACGCCGCTGTGGACGTACGAGGGCACCTTCCCGGGGCCGACGATCGAGTCGCGCCGCGGCAGGCCCGTCACCGTCACGCACCGCAACGAGCTGCCCGTGCCGACCGTCGTGCACCTGCACGGCGGACGGACCCCCGCCGGCTCCGACGGATACCCCACCGACCTCGTCCTGCCGGGAAGCCCGCAGGACGCCGCCCCGCAGACGGGCCACGGTTCGGGGCACGGCTCTGGGCACGGCTCTGGGCACGGCTCTGGGCACGGCTCTGGGCACGGCTCTGGGCACGGCATGCGTGATCCGCGCGCCGTGGTGACCACGCTGACGCGCGACTACACCTTCCCGCTGGACCAGCGGCCGGCCCTGCTGTGGTACCACGACCATCGGATGGACTTCACCGCCCCGGCGATCTGGCGCGGCCTCGCCGGGTTCCACGTCGTCCGCGACGACGCCGAAGACGCCCTGGGCCTGCCCGCCGGGCCGCGCGAACTGCCCCTCATGATCGCCGATCGTGCCTTCGCCGCCGACGGCAGCCTCGACTACCCCTCCCTCGACCCCGCGCTGCTGCAGCGGCCCGGCGTGCGCGAGCCCTACCTCGCCGGGGTGCTCGGCGACGTGATCCTGGTGAACGGCGCCCCCTGGCCCGTGCACGAGGTCGACGCGGCCCGCTACCGGCTGCGCGTCCTCAACGCCTCCAACGCCCGCCACTACGAGCTCGAAGCCGTCACCGACGACGGACGCCCGCTCGACCTCGTCCAGGTCGGCGCCGATCAGGGGCTGCTCGCCACGCCCGTCACCCATCGGCGGCTGCCGATCGCGCCCGCGGAACGCCACGACCTGATCGTCGACTTCTCCGGCGTCCCGATCGGCGGCCGCGTCAGGCTGCTCAACCGGCTCGGCTCGGGGCGCACCGGTGACGTGATGGCCTTCCGCGTCGCGCGCAAGGCCGCCGACGACAGCCGCGTCCCGCGCGTCCTCTCGGCCGATCTGCCGGTCCGGCGCCGGTCGGACGCGGTCAGGGTGCGCGACTTCTCCTTCCGCGCCGGGCGCATGGGCGGGGGTCACGGCTGGCTGGTCGGCGGGCTGCCGTTCGACCCCGCACGGACCGACGTCACCGCCCGGCTCGGCGACGTCGAGGTGTGGCGGCTGGTCGCCGACGTCCACCACCCCGTGCACCTGCACCTGGTCGGCTTCCAGGTGCTCTCGCGCGGCGGCCGTCCGCCGCTGCCCCACGACGCGGGCCTGAAGGACACCGTCTCGCTGCGGCCCGGTGAGGCGGTGGAGATCATCACCCGGTTCGACGGTTACCGCGGCCGATACCTCTTCCACTGCCACAACGCCGAGCACGAGGACATGGGCATGATGGCCAACCTCGAGATCGTCTAGGCGGGCGCGATGGTGTGGTTGATGCGGAAGAGACGGTCCGGGTCGTACGTCGCCTTCAGGGCGGCCAGCCGCCGGTGGTTCGCCTCGGTGTAGGCCCGTCTGACCCGTTCGGGAGCCGAGTCGTGGTCGAACAGGAACCCCGGAAGCGTGGCGCCGGTGTCCCACCGCCGGAGCCGCTCCAGCACCTCGTCGGCGGCCTTGCGCGCGGTGTCGGCCTGCCCGGCCGGAGCCGGCAGCCGCATCCACAGGTGGAAGGCCGCGCCCTGGGTGCTGACCGCGTGCGGGCGTCGGGGCGGCCGGTTCAGCGCCCCGCCCAGGTGGCGGAGCTCGATGCCGGGGAACGGGCCCCCGGGCGCCGACGGGTCGACGAACGAGACCAGCTCCTTCACGGCCTCGTCGTCCAGTTCGCGCAGCAGCGCGCCGCGCAGGTGCGCCGTGACCGGGTTCTTGGGGTCCTGGTAGATCTCGGTGATCTGCGCGTACGGCATGGGGCCGCAGGTGTCCTTACCGGGGCCGAGCGCGCGCAGCGGCTCCACCAGCCGCGCGCCCTGCTCCTCGCCCCCTGTGCAGAGCACCCGGACCTGCAGCAACGAGCGGCCACGGAACTCCTCGGGCAGTTGCGGCGCGTCGGGGAAGCGCACCAGCGTCACCGAGGACGACATCTCCTCCGGCTGCTCCTCGGTCCAGGCCAGGTAGGAGCGGAGCACGTGGGCGGCGTGTCCGGGGTCCTCGCCGGGATAGTGGAGCTCGCCCCCGTAGACGGTGGTGAGCGGCAGCAGCTCGATCTCCGCCGCGACCACGACACCGAAGTTGCTCTTGCCGCCCCGGACCGCCCAGAACAGGTCGGGTTCCTCGCTGGGCGAGACGGTGCGCAGCCGGCCGTCGGCGGTGACGAGGTCGAGCGAGCGGACGTGGTCGGCGGCGAAGCCGTACGCGCGGCAGGCCAGCGGGAGCCCGCCGCCCGTCAGGTAGCCCATCACCCCGACGTGACCGGAGGAGCCGCACAGCGGCGCGAGGCCGTGCTCGGCCGCCGCGCCGAGCACCTCGTCCCACCGCAGGCCGGCTCCGATCCTCGCGGTGCGGGCCCGCGGGTCCACCGACAGCTCCCGCAGCTCCCCGGTGGCGACGAACACGGCCCCGTCCGCGGGCACCGACGCGCCGTGCCCCGTGGACTGCACCGCGACGGGGCGTCCTGTCCGCGCCGCGAACCGGACGGCGGCGGCCACGTCGTCGGCGTCGGCGGCGACCACGACCGCCGCCGGGCGGTGCCGGACGGTCAGCAGCCAGCCGGAGCAGGCCTCCTCGAAGCCGTCGTCACCGGGGAGGAGCGTGCGTCCGCGGATCTGCGCGCCCAGGCTCCCCAGGTCGTGCCGGGCCGCGGAGTTCGTGTCCGGCATGTCAGTCTTCCGCCTTTCCAGGGTCGGCTACCGCACGGTCGGATCCATGGGGACGGGCGGGGCGGGGAGCTCGTGGCGGCGGCGCGCTGTCCGGCGCGTTGACGGTGGCTGTGCTCATGAGAGACCACACCTTCTTCACAGCGGAAATGTTGGACGGGCCAACGTTGGCGTGGCCAACAATACAGCTGATCGTGGGTCCTGCCAACAACTTGCTAGATTGACCCTGTGGAGACCGCAGAAGGAACGCCGCCGCCCGAGCGGCTGCGCGGGCTGCCGAGCAGGCTGACCAACCAGGCGGCACTGAACGCCAACCGGATCGTGGACCAGGCGCTCGCCCAGGCCGGCGTCCGGCGCTACCACTACGCCCTGCTCGCCGCGCTGGAGGAGTACGGCCCGGCCAGCCAGGCCGCCCTCGGCCGGCGTACCGGCATCGACCGCAGCGACATGGTGGCGACCGTCAACGACCTGGCCGAACGGCAGTTCCTCGAGCGCGCGCCCGACCCGGAGGACCGCCGGCGCAACGTCGTCACCATCACCGCGGCGGGCCGGAGGCAACTCGTCCACCTCGACCGGCTGATCGCCGCCGCCCAGGACGAGTTCCTCGCCCCGCTGCCCGAAGCCGACCGGCGTACCCTGATCGACCTGCTCACCCGCCTCGCCGAACACCATCGCGACAGGCACCACTGACACGTCATCCCATCGGCATCCCCTCGGCCGCGCCGCGGCTGAACGGAAGCGCCTGCGCCGCCACCTCGCCGCCGCGCCCGGTGCCCGGCCTCACCGGGGGCCGGCGCCGACGGCGCCCCTGCCGGCGTTCCGTCCGCCACCCGCCGTCCTTGGACGTCCGGGTTCGAACTCGTACGGAATCCTTGTTACGATCGGTGTCATGGAGATCGAGGTCGACAGAATCTAGCCACCGAACTGCCGGTGGCTTTCATCCGCGTGGGCCCGACGCCCACGACGGTGAACGACCGTTCTCCTGAAGCAGCAGTGTGAGTCCGCCCGCCCGAGGCGTTGACACCTCTGCGTGAAGCCTGCCGGCACGTTCGCACCGCACCGACCCCGGTTCCCGTTCTGCGCCTGCGAACGCGCGACGTCGATCCTGCCCCTGCCCGTCCGTCCTTCGCCCGGTTCCGGGCTGCGGCCCCGCGCCGCGGGCGGACGGCACCCCCGGCAGCCCTGATCGAAGCTCTCGCCGCGGTGACTCACGGCCCGTGGTCGGTCGTCCCGCCGTTCCCGCCGGCGTTCGAAGCCGTTCACGAAAGGCCATGCCATGCAGCACCGCAGGTCGCGTTCCCGCGCCCGCCACCGCCGCGCTCACTGCCACGCTCACAGCAGGGCGAGCGCCACGGCGCTCGCCGCCGGGCCGCTCCTCGACGACAGCGGCGACCGGCTCGCCGCTCCCGTCCACACCGAACAGATCCCCGTCGCGTCCCTCCGCGGCTGACGGAAGAAGGGAAACACCAGCCATGTCCATGAAGTCCGCCGTCACCTTCCGCGATCTGACCTTCGAATGGCCGGACGGCACCGTCGCGCTCTCGGGCGTCAACGGCACCTTCAGCACGGGAAGGACCGGCTTGATCGGGCGCAACGGCGCCGGGAAGTCCACGCTGCTGCGGCTCGTCGCCGGCATCCTGCGGCCGACCGCCGGCCAGATCGACACCGTCGGCGAGGTCGGCTACCTGCCTCAGACGCTCACGCTCCGGCGGGAGACGACGATCGCCGAGCTCCTCGGCATCGACGGGATCATCGCCGCGATGAGGGCCATCGAGTCCGGCGACGTCGACGAGCGTCACTTCGACACGATCGGCGACGACTGGGACATCGAGTCCCGCGCCGACGAGGCCCTGCACCAGATCGGATTCACCGCCGCGGACCTCGACCGCCGCGTCGCCGAGGTCTCCGGGGGAGAGGCGATGCTCATCGCCATCACCGGCCTGCGCATCCGGCGCACTCCGATCACGCTGCTCGACGAGCCCACCAACAACCTCGACCGGCCCACCCGCGCCAAGCTGGCCGACTTCGTCGACCAGTGGCCGGGGACCCTCGTCGTGGTCAGCCACGACCTCGAACTGCTGGAGCACATGGAGAACACCACCGAGCTGTACGGCGGCACCCTCGACACCTTCGGCGGCCCCTACAGCGCGTGGAAGGAGCACCGGGAGCAGGAGCAGGCGGCGGCGGTCCAGGCCGCGCGGTCGGCCCAGCAGGCGCTCAAGGTCGAGAAGCGGCAGCGCGTCGAGGCCGAGACGAAGCTGGCGCGCAGGGAGCGCACCGCGAAGAAGACCCAGAGGGACGGCGGCATCCCGAAGATCCTGGCGGGCAACCGCGCCAGCAAGGCCCAGGCGTCCGCGGGTTCGTTGCGCTCGACGCTCGACGACAAGGTCCAGGCGGCCCAGGCCGCGGTGGACGCCGCCGACGCCCGCGTCCGCGAGGAGGAGCACATCAGCCTCGTCCTGCCCGATCCCGGCGTCCCGCGCGGAAGGCGCCTGGCGGAGCTGCACGACCAGGAGCGCACGTTCGTCATCCAGGGGCCGGAGCGGGTCGCGCTCGTCGGGGCGAACGGCACCGGGAAGTCCACCCTGATCGAGCACCTGGTGCGCGGCACGGCTCCCGCGCCCGATCGGCCCCACGGGCGGCTCCTGACCGAGCTCGTCGGCCACCTCCCGCAGCGTCTCGACGGGCTCGACGACGCGGCGAGCGCGATGGCGAACGTCCAGTCGGTCGCCCCCGGGACGCCGGCGGGCACGATCCGCAACCAGCTCGCCCGGCTCCTTCTGCGGGGC
Organism: Nonomuraea pusilla; assembly: GCF_900109355.1. Classification (GTDB taxonomy): domain Bacteria; phylum Actinomycetota; class Actinomycetes; order Streptosporangiales; family Streptosporangiaceae; genus Nonomuraea; species Nonomuraea pusilla. Next base: position 117,150 of record NZ_FOBF01000013.1, on the reverse strand, counting down.
GACAGCGCCGACCGTCCGGTGCGCACGCTGTCCGGTGGGGAGCGCTTCCGGGTCTCCCTCGCGCGGCTCCTCCTGGCGGAGCCGCCGGCCCAGCTGCTGATCCTGGACGAGCCCACCAACAATCTCGACATCGCCAGCGTCGAGCAGCTCGCGGAGGCCCTCGACGCGTACCGGGGGGCCCTTCTCGTGGTCAGCCACGACGCCGCGTTCCTCGGGCGGATCGGCGTCGACACCGTCCTCGAACTCGGCGTGGACGGCCGCATGCGTCAGCGCCGGGACCTGAACGTCTGACGGCCGGGGCCTTCGGCGTACGGGGGTCAGGGCTGGGTGTCGTCGCCGTGGGCGAAGTCGGGGAGTTCGTCGGACAGCAGGTGCTCGGCGCCGCCTTCCAGGAGCTTGGCCGTCTCGACGGAGCGGGGCAGCATGGTGTGCTCGTAGGCGCGGACCGCGTCCCCGACGGTGGGGGCGCCGGCGAGGGCGAGGGCGAGTTCGCAGGCGTCGAGCATGGCGAGGTTGACGCCGACGCCCAGCGGGGGCATGAGGTGGGCGGCGTCGCCGAGGAGGGTGACGGTCGGCTGGTGCTCCCAGGTGTGGGGCACGGGCAGGGCGTGGATGGGGCGGTCGACGTAGGGGCCGTCGTTGTCGCTGATCAGGCGGCGCAGGCCGGGGGACCAGCGCGCGTACTCCTTGAGGAGCAGGGCACGGATGCCCTCGGTGTCGTCGACGGTCAGCCCGCTCCGGCTGATCCAGTCGGCGGCGACGCGCTGGATGAGGTAGACGCGGATGTGGCCGCCGCTGTTGCGCTGGGCGAACATGCCGCGTTCGCCGTCGGCCGCGGCGGCGCCGCCCTGGCCGACCAGTTCGGCGACGGCGGGGTGGCGTCCCTCGACGTCGGAGAACCAGGCTTCGAGGAAGCTCACCCCGGTGTAGCCGGGGACGGCCGGTGAGAGGGCCGGGCGGACCTGGGAGAAGGCGCCGTCGGCGCCGATGACCAGGTCGGTCTCGACGGTGTCGCCGTCGGCGAAGTGCAGCAGCCGGGGGCCGTCGGCGGGCCCGCCGACGGCGGTGAGGGCCCGGCCCCACCGCACCGTCCCGGGCTCCAGCGAGTCCAGCAGCAGCGTGCGCAGGTGGCCGCGGTCGATCTCCGGCTTGAACAGCTCGCCGTCGCCGGGAACGTGGTGGAACAGGAGCCGGCCGTCGGGGCTCAGCTGGCGCATCTCCTGCCCTTCGGGCCGGGCGAGGTCGAAGAACGCCTCCAGCAGGCCGGCCTCGCGCAGCGCGATCTGGCCGTTGTCGGCATGCAGGTCGAGGCTGCCGCCCTGGTCGCGGGCCTGGGGACCGGCCTCGCGGTCGTAGACGGTGACCGTCAGGCCGCGCCGTTGCAGGATGCGGGCACAGGTCAGGCCCCCGGGTCCGGCGCCGATGACGCTGATGCGGGCGTGGGCGGGCGTGGGAGAGGTCATGGCTGTTCCTTCTGATCGGGGGAGAGGCGAGGCACGCGGCGGGCAGGGCCGTGCTGCCGGCCCGGGGCCTCCTGCCGAAAGGAGACTAGGTACAAAAGTGCAACGAGTCAACTAAGCAACTGGTAGCACGATGTGCATCGTGCAGCTTTCAGATATGCTTCACCCATGACCGTGTCTCCCGTCGGCCGCCGCGAACGCAAGAAGGCGGCCACCCGGCAAGCGATCGCCGACGCGGCCCTGCGGCTCTTCCTCGAGCGGGGCTACGACCAGGTGAGCATCCGCGACATCGCCGATGCGGCGGACGTGTCGACCACCACGGTGTTCAAGCACTTCACCGGCAAGGAAGCGCTGGTGTTCGACCAGGAGCAGGACCGCGAGGCGGGCCTCGTCGCCGCGGTCCGGCAGCGCGCGTCCGGCCAGAGCATCCCCGACGCCCTCCGCCGGCACATCCTCGACACCTGGCTGCCGATCGAGACCCACCCCCAGCGGGCCGGGTTCACCCACCTGGTCGACTCCACGCCCGAACTGCGCGCCTACGCCGAGCACATGTGGACCCGCCACGCCCACGCCCTCGCCGCGGCCATCGCCGACGAGGTCGGCGCCGACCGCGACGACCTCGCCTGCGCCGCGCTCGCCCGCTACGTCCTGGAGATCCCCGCCCTCGCCCGCGGCCGGCACGACCTCCAGGCCGCCGTCGAGACCATCTTCGACATCCTCGTCCACGGCTGGCGGCCGTCCGCCGCCCGCTGACGCGCTGCGCCGCCCCACTCCCACCGGCCGAGCGCTCCGCCGGGAGACCAGGTAGTGATCATCGGCCGGCACCCCGCGGGACGTCGGTCGCGCCGCCCCGACGCCGTACCGTGGCAGGGTGACCATCGTGCCTGATCAGCGGACGTCCGCGGCTCTGGAGCCGTTCGTGGCGACGCTGAGCCCCTACGATCTCGGGCGGAGCCCGGCCGGCGTTCATCGTGGCCTGCCCTCCACCACGCTGTCGATCACGATCCCGGAGGAGGACTCCCTGGAGATCGCCTGGCCCGGCCGGCCCGGCTCGCCCGACCGGTTCCGCGCGGTCGTCGCCGGACTTCACCTGGACGCGGCCGAGCTGCGGCAGCAGGGCGGCACGCGCGGGGTGTGGCTGACGCTCAACCCCTCGGGCGCCGCGGCGCTGCTGGGGATCCCGGCGTCGGCGCTGGCCGGGCACGTCGCCGATCTCGCCGACGTGGTCCCGGCGATGGCGGACCTGCCGGAGCGCCTGGCCGCCTGCCGGTCCTGGCCGCAACGCCGCGCCGTCGTCGAACGCGCCCTGCTCGCCGGCCTGGCCCGGCACGAGGAGCAGGCCGGCGGCCACGAACTGCGCGCCACGCTGGCGGCGCTGTCCGCGACCGACCGGGTGCAGGAGGCGGCCCGGCTGCTGGGGTGCTCCCGGCGTCGCCTGAGCGGCCTGGTCCGCACCGCCTTGGGGGTGACGCCGAAGGAGTACCAGCGGCTCCTCCGTTTCCAGGCCGCGAGGGGCAGGCTGGTGGCCGCCGCCTCCGCGAAGAGGGCCGGTCTGGCGGCCGTGGCCGCGGCCTCGGGATTCGCCGACCAGGCGCACCTCACCCGGGAGTGGCGGGCCATGGCCGGATGCACGCCCACCGAGTGGCTGCGCGAGGAGGGTCTGGCCGCGTAGGCGCCCGCCGCCGGCGACCGATGCGGACGAGGAGCGCGCGTCCGGGCGAGGGCCGACGCGGGCGCGGCCGGTTCCCAAATGTTCAAGACCCCGCCTGATCCCGGCCCCCACGATGGGGGGATGACGCTCAACATCCAGATCGCTCCCCGCCTGATCGTGCCCGACCCGGACCGCGCGTCCGCGTTCTACCAGGCCGCCCTCGGCGCCGAGCAGGTGTTCCGCGCCCCGCTGACCGACGACGGCCGGCCCTCCGTCGTCGATCACCGCGTCGGCGGCGCGTTCTTCCGGGTCTCGCCGGCTGTCTCGTCGTGGGGGTGGCTGTCACCTGATGATCTCGGCGGCTCCGCGGTGCTCCTCGAGATCGAGGTCGACGATCCGGACGCACTCGGCGACCGCATGATCTCCCACGGCGCCGAGGTGGTCGTGCCCATCGAGAACCGGCCCTACGGCAAGCGCTCGGGCCGCGTCCGCGACCCGTTCGGCCACCTGTGGATCATCACCGGCGAGCTGCGCTGAGCAAGCGCCGGGTCATGCCCGGACCAGGGCCGCACGTCACCCGGCCGTGTGCGCGAGGACGGCGGCGGCCAGTTCCTCGTGCACCTCCGGCGGCAGCGTGTGGCCCATGCCCGCCACGATCATCAGCCGCGCACCCGGGATCCGTTCGGCGATGATCGCGCCATGGCCCGGCTTCGCCGGCTCGTGGCTGCCCTCGATGACCAGCGTGGGGGCCTTCACCTGGTGCAGCACGTCCACCGGCTCGAAGTCGGGCTTGGCCATGGCGGCCAGCCGGTGGTTGGCCACCGCCGACAGGTCGCGGGCCCGGTCGTGGATCCGCTCCTGCAGCCGGCGCGCCGCGTCCTCGTCGAACGGCAGCCCCGTGCCGTGCAGCAGCCGCTGTTCGGCGATCATGCCGTCGATCAGCGCGCGCCGGTCCTGCGGCGGCGGCGCGGCCATCAGCGCGCGGTAGAAGTCCACGAACTCCGGCGTCGGCTCCGGCAGGCTGCCCTCCGGCTGCGGCTGCCCGGTCAGGGCCCGCATGATCACCTCGCCTTCGCGGCCGCCGAGCGGCGAGGAGCCGATGACGGTCAGCGAGCGCACCCGCTCCGGCCGCTCCACGGCGACGAACTGGCCGAGCAGCCCGCCCGCCGAGTGGCAGACCAGGTGCGCGCTCTCCAGCCCGTGCGCGTCCATCACGCGGTAGACGTCGTCCTTGATGTCCTCCCAGGTGTACGGGTCGGCCGCGAAGTCGACGGTGCCCGACCTGCCGGTGTCGCGGTGGTCGTACCGGATCACCCGGCGGCCTCCGGCGGTCAGGCGGCCGACGAACTCGTCCGGCCACAGGACGCCCTGCGACATCGAACCCATGATCAACAGGATCGGCGCGTCCGTCTCGGCGCCGAACTCCTCACTCCAGATGGTCACGTTCTGCATGCCTCACAGCATGCCGTCGCCTGCTACCGGCGCCTTCTGTAGAACTACTAGCCGCGCCAGTTCCGTACGGGAGCCGATGCCCAGCTTCGGATAGATCTTGTACAGGTGGTACTCGACCGTGCGCGGGCTCAGGAAGAGCTGGGCCGCGATCTGCTTGCTCGACAACCCGTCGGCGACCAGGCTCGCGATGCGCAGCTCCTGCGGGGTCAGCGCGTCGAGCACGGCCGCGGGCGGGGCCTGCCCGCTCTCGCCCGCCGCCCGCAGCTCGCCCTGCGCCCGCCGCGCCCACGGCCGCGCGCCCGCCCGCTCGAACGTCTCCCACGCCATCCGCAGATGCGCCCGCGCCTCGCCCGGCCGCTGCCCGCGGCGCAGCCGCTCGCCCAGCAGCAGAGCCGTCCTGGCCGCCTCGAACGGGTTGGTGTGCAGCCGCAGCGCCTCGCCGAACGCGTCCTCGGACGAGTCCACCAGCGCCCGGCAGCGGGCCAGCAGCGCGTGCGACTCGGGCGTCGCGGCGTGCGCCGACCACCGCTCGTACGCCTCCAGCGCCGCCCGCGCGCCCGCCTCGTCGCCCGCGCCCACGGCGGCCTCGACGTGGTCCGGCGCCATCCGCCACACCACGATCGGATGCCCGGCGCCCGCCCCCGCCGCCGCGACGGCCGTGAAGCGGTCGCGCGCCGCCGCGTGGCGGCCCAGGCACAGGTCCAGCATCGCCAGCGCGTACGCGGCCACCCCGGCGCGCAACCCCACCCGGTGGGGGACGGCGATGGCCAGCGCCTCGCGGGCCTGCCGTTCGCAGGGCTCCTCCTCGCCGCGCAACGCCGCCAGCACCGCCAGGTTGGCCAGGTGCGCGGCCACGGTGTTCTCGTACCCGGCCTCCCGCGCCAGCGCCAGGCCCTCCTCCGAGACGGCCTGGCTGCCCGCCAGCCGGCCGGCGATGCGCTCGGCGGTCGCCACGAACTCCAGGACGACGGGCAGCTGCCCGGCCATCCCCGACACCCTGGCCACCCGCCCGGCCCGCCCGGCCAGCTCGGCGGCCAGATCCGGCTCGCCCAGGGCGCTGGCCGCGGCCGTCGCCCACAGGTACCCCGCCGCGTCCTCCAGCTCGCCCGCCCGTGCGAGCGCCCGCCGCAGCAGCCCCGGCCCGGAGGCGTCGCCGTCCAGGGTCAGGCCGATCCCGGCCACCGTGTCCCGCAGGAAACCCTCGGGGTGCGCCGCCGCCCGCCTGCCGAGCTCGACGATGGTCGCCGTGTCGCCGACGTACGAGGCCGCCTCCACGGCGTCGGCCAGCATGTCCAGGCTGTCGCCCGCCGCCAGGATCCTCACGGCCTCGGCCGCGTTGCCCGCGTTCAGCTCGAACCGGCCTCGGAGCTGGGCGATCTCCATGGCGAGCGCGACGTCCCCGCCGGCCCGTTCGCGCGCCTCGGCCAGCAGCGACTCCGCCTGTCCTGGGCGCCCGCCGAGCCAGGCCGCGACGGCGGCGTCCTTCAGGCGCGCGGCACGGGCGCGCGGCTCGGGGGTCAGCTCGGCGGCCCTGGCCAGGGCCGTGGTGGCGGCGCCGTACCCGCCGCGGTCGCGCGCCCGCTCCGCGGCGGCCACCAGCGCGGCGGCGACGTGCTCGTCCTGACCCAGGGCGGCCCCGGCCAGGTGCCAGGCACGGCGGTCGCCCTCGGTCAGCTCCGCCAGGACGGCGTGCACCCGGCGGACGTCGGCGGGGGCGGCCGCCTCGTGCACCGCGGACCGGATGAGCGGATGACGGAAGCGCACGCCCGTGCCCGACACCCCGGCCAGCCCGGCCCCCTCCAGCTCGCCCAACGCCTCCCGCGCGGTCCCCTCCAGCTCGCCCAACGCCCCCCGCGCGGCCCCGGCGTTCTCGCCGGTCCGTACCGTTGGCTCGGCGAACAGCCGGTCGGCGGCCCGCAGGACCAGGTCGAGGTCGGCCTCGGCAGCAGCGACCAGGGCGACCAGCCGGGCCCGCGAGGACAGCGCGGCCACGCGGTCGCCGAAGAGCCGGGCGCCGCCGGGCAGCGGGTCGGGCAGCGGTTCGCGCCCGGAGAGCTGCGCGGGCGTCAGCCGGGCGGATATCTCGCCCAGCGCGAGCGGGTTCGCGCCGGTCAGCGTGACGAGTTCCCGCCGCACGCGGGCGGGCACCGCACCGTGGCGGGACTCCAGCAACTCGGCCGCCGCGGACTCGGGAAGCCCGCGTACGTCCACCGTCAGCGGCACGCCCTTGACCTGAGCGTCCCCGCGCACGGCGAGCAGCATCGCGATCCGTTCGGTGCCCAGCCGCCTGGCGGCGAACAGCAGCGCGTCGGCCGAGGCCCGGTCGACCCACTGGAAGTCGTCGACCACGCAGACGAGCCCGTCCGGCGCCGCGGCCTCGGCCAGCAGCGAGAGCACGCCGGCGCCCAGCAGGAACCGGTCGCCGGCGCCGCCCGCGGCGAGACCGAGGGCCGCGCTCACGGCGTCGCGCTGCGGCTCCGGCAGCGCGTCGAGCGAGCCGGTCACCGGCCACAGCAGCTGGTGCAGCGCCGCGAACGCGAGGTCCGACTCGGACTCGACGCCGGTGGTCCGCAACACCCGCATCACCCCGCCGCCCCCGGCCGCCTCGCCGCGCCCGCGGGCCTCGCCGCGCCCGGCGGCCTCGCTGCGCCCGGAGGCCCCGGCTCGCTCGGCCGCCGCGTCGAGCAGGGTGGTCTTGCCGGTTCCCGCCTCACCGCGCAGCACCACCGCGCCGCCGGAGCCCTCGCGAGCCCGCGAGATCACCTCGTCGAGCACGCCGATTTCCGCAGATCTGCCATAAAGCACAAGCATCTACTGTAGGAGCAGGGCGCCTGCCCGCCGCCCCCTCCCACGCAGCCGCATCCCTCCGGCACGCCCCCGGCGCCGCAGCGCGTGCGGGACGGCGCTCCGCCGCAGCCCACCGTCTGCGGGGTCACGTCAGATCGGCGAGGCGGCCGTCCTCCTCCGGGCTCCGGAGCCGGCCGGGTCTCGGGGCCGGAGTCCACCGGCAGCCGGCGGCGGGCCGCGCACGGCGGGGAAGGGGATGGCCCGGACCGGCGAGGCTCCGCTCGTGAGAGTCCGGCAACGCGGCGTCGCCGACGCCGGCCATCACGCTGGTCACCGCACCGACCGCGCTCTTGCCGCGCGGGCGCCGCGCGGCGAGAGGGGACCTCTGGTGACGTGCCGCTCCCGTGATGGCCGTCGGCTTCGGGGATGGCGGAAGGCGTCGTTCCTCCGTCAGCTCCCTCAGGGGCTGAACCCGGCGTGCCGGGCCGGTGCTCAGCTCAGGCGGGCCCGCAGGAGGCAGAATTCGTTGCCTTCGGGGTCCTCAAGGACGTGCCAGGGCTCGTCACCGGTCTGGCCCACGTCGGCCGGACGCGCCCCGAGCTTCAGGAGGCGTTCGAGTTCGGCGTCCTGGTCGCGGTCGGTGGCGTTGACGTCGAAGTGCAGCCGCAGCCTGCCCGTCTTGGGCTCGGTGGTGGGGCTGAAGATCAGAGTCGGCTGCAGCCCGCCGAACCCTTCCCGCGGCCCGATCTCGACCGCGCCGTCGTCCTCGGTGTCGAGGACGATGAAGTCCAGAACCTCGCACCAGAACGCCGCGAGCCGGTGCGGATCCTGGCAGGGGATGATCAGTTCAGAGATACGACAAGCCATGACCGGGCATCCTACCGGGCGTGCGGCGGGCGGTCCGGAGGGCCCGTCGCGGGCATCCACAGCAGGGAGCGTCTCCCAGGGCGCCGCACGGCGCTGGAGAGCTCCGGTTGGACGGCAACGAACATCCGGGCCTGTGGACGCCGGTTCTCGGGTTTCCGGCTCAGTGTCCCTGGACGTAGGGGAAGATCTGGCTGAAGTCGCGAGCGGCGAGCCGGTCACGGCGGATGCCGAAGATCAGGACGGCCCCGTCTCCGAAGATCATCCCGTTGTCCTCGTCGAGCTGGAGCAGGTTGACCCACTGGGACGCCTCCGCCGCGAAGCCCGGATCCTTCGGGTCCAGCCCGGCCGCGGACGCGGCCGCGGTTCCGACCGGCGGCTGCAGGGCGTCGGAGTAGCCGCCGACCTGGTGCCGCGGCCCACGCCTCTTGCGCCGTTCGCCGTACAACTCGAGCTCCCAGGCGAACGTCTCGCCGCCGTCCCCACTGTCTTCGTCCCCGCTGTCTTCGTCCTCGTCGTCGAGGTGCACCACGCGGTCCCACACCAGTTCCCTGGCCGCGTCCAGACTCCCGAAGGCGTCCAGCACAGCGGGATGGCCGGGATCCGGCCAGCTCGGCTCGGTGACCGCGGTGAGCGGCGCCTCGGGGAACACCCGCGCCTCCCCGCGGACGGGCACCTCGCGCTCGGCGACGCGTACGGCGCCGGGAGGCAGCGGGATCACCCGCGCGGCCGTGCAGTCCCAGGTGGTGAAGAACAACAGCGTGCCCTCAGCGGGCAGGTCGATGTCCGGCTCGTAGGCCGCGAGCGCCGCGCAGTCCAGTTCGGCAAGGAAGCGCATCGCGGGACCGCCATCGCCGGCGCGCGGCCACGACACCCCCTCGGGCAGTCGCGGCAGGCCGCCCAGCCGGCCGACGACGTTCTCGCCCTTCTCCGTGACCGACAGCCGGATGGCCGGACGAGCCAGGGCGATGAACGGCTCGGCGAGCTCCTCGGGTAACAGCTCGCGGACGTACTCGGCGAAATCAAGCAGCCAGCCCTGCACACCGCCCATTCTTCCCGAACCCGAACCCGATCTCGAACCCGATCTCGAACGGAACGATGCGCGGTTCGGTAGGGCTGCGCGCCCTGTGCGCCGGGCCGTCGATGCCAGGGCGTGCCGATCTTGCTAATACGAATTACTTCAGCGATTACCTCTTGACGCCCCGTTGTGCCCGGTTTCAGAATGACCGCACTAATGCGCATTATCAGGTGGCGGGTGATACGTACCGTGACTGCTCCAGGGCGGCGTCTGACCCAGCAGGACATCGCGCGCATGGCCGGAGTGAGCCAGACGACGGTGTCGCTGGTGCTCAACGGGAGGGCCGAGGGCGGGGTGCGGATCTCGCCCGAGACCCGCGAGCGGGTGCTCCAGGTGATCAGGGAGACCGGGTACGTGGCCGACCCGGCGGCGCGGCGGCTGGCCGAACGGCGCAACCGCATCTACGGCGTGTTCACCTACGAAGCCGTCTTCCCCACCGAAACTGCTGATTTCTACCACCCGTTCCTGGTCGGCATTGAGGAGTGCGCGGAGGAGACGGGCTGCGACCTGCTGCTGTTCACCAGCGCCAAGGTGGAGCGGGGGGAGCGGCGGCGGATCTTCAGCTCCGAGAGCCGGATCCGCCTGGCCGACGGATGCGTCCTGCTCGGCCGGACCATCGACCGGGAGGACCTGTCCAGGCTGCTGTCCGAGGGCATTCCGTTCGTCTCGGTCGGCCGCCGGGACGACGCGGGCGGCCCCGTGCCGTATGTCGGGGCGGACTACCCGTCGGCGGTGCGTGCGCTGGTCGAGCGGGCGGCGGCGCTCGGGCACCGGCGGATGGCCTACGTCGGAGCGGGGGAGGGCGCGGAGTCCTACGCCGACCGGCTGCGCGGCTTCACCGAGGCCGTGGCCGCGACCGGGGGCGAAGGGCTGCGTCCGGCGGGCGCGCAGGACGCGGACAGGCTGTTCGGCTCCGGTGCGAGCGTGGTGTTCGCCGAGGAACCGGCCGACGGCGTGGCCGTCGCCGAGGCCGCCCGGGCGCGCGGCCTGGATGTGCCGGGCGACCTGTCCGTCGTCGCGCTGGGCGCGCCCACCAGGCCGGTGCCGACCGACATCGACTTCGCCGGGTTCCGCATCCCCCGCCGGGAGATGGGCCGCAGGGCCGTCGAGCTGCTCACCCAGGTGCTGGAGCGCGGCGGAACCCCGCAGGAACTGCTGGCGTGCGAGCTGGTCGAGGGATCGACGCTGGCCCCCCTACGCGGGAGGAGGTGACTCCCCACCTGGTCGAGCCCTCGGACGACGCGCCGCCGCCTTCACGTTCCCGCACTGTTCGAACCGCTCATTCGAAACCCTTCGTGATCCCCCTCCCGGTCACAGGCGCTCACCCGGCTGTCCGGCGCCTGTGGCCCACCCCCTCCGAAAGGTTGATCATGCTTTCCCGCCGCACCCTGCTCCGCGCCGCCGCCCTGCTGCCGGCGTCCGCCCCCCTGCTCGTCTCCGGCGCCGCATCCGCCGCGATCGCCCGCCTGGCGCCGGCGCCGCCGCTGAACCGCGCCCTGTTCGCCCCCCACGAGCAGCGCTTCGCGCCGTACCTCGTCACCCTCGCGCCCATGGTCAACGACATGGACGACAGCGGGTTCTTCGCCGGTGGCTGGTGGCGCAAGCCGGCGGCGGCGTTCAACGCGCGCGTGCAGGAGCACGTCTTCACGCTGGCCTGGTTCCACGCCAACGCCCGCCCGTGGAACCCGTACGCCGGGGACACGAGCCTGCTGGCCGCGCTGGACGCGGCGCTCGGCCACTACCTGTCGCTCCAGCACTCCGACGGTTCCTTCCCTGAGTACAGCCGCGACGAGCACGGCCTGGCGCCGACCGGGTTCGGGCTCGGCTACCTGGCCAAGACCCTGCGGATCCTGCGCTCGGCCGGGGTGCTGCCGGAGAGGCAGGCCCAGCTGACCACCGCCTTGCGCACGGCCATGACCTGGTTCCTCGACCCCGGCAATCGCACCGTCTGGCAGGACCCGCTCCACTACGCCAACCAGACCGCCTCCGGCCTGGCCGGGGCCGCGTTCGCGCTCAGGCACGACCCCGACCCCGTCCTCGCCACGCGCCTGACGGAGGCGTTCGCCCGGATGGCCGCGACCGGCGTCAGCCCCGCCGGCTTCTTCCACGAGGAGGGCGGCCACGACATGAACTACAACTTCGAGGTCATGCTCCCCGAGCTGGCCGACGCCTACCACCACACCCCGGACCCGCACCTGGTGGAGATGGCCCGCGCCCTCACCGGCTTCCTGTCCTACAACCTGCTGCGCGAGCCCGACGGCTCCGGGTACATGGTCAACGTCGCCCCCTCCACCCGCACCAGCGCCCGCTGGTACGACGAGGTCAGGCCCGACCCCGACAGGACCGCGCTCAACTGGACGTTCACCCGGCAGGTGCCGCTGCTGTCGGCGTTCATGACCGCCGCCGAGGACCTGGCCGAGGCCCGCGCCGCCTGGGCGGCGTCCCCCGACCCGGTGCCGCCGCTCGCCAAGCAGGACACCTCGCCGCGCATCCTCACCCACGGCCTCGACGGCGAAGGGTTCCCCGGCAGGCGGCAGCGGGCCGCCGCCATCGCGGACCTGCCCTACCTGCGCTCGCAGGACTTCGTCGAGCTGCGCAGGGACAGGGGCCAGGACTTCCTGTACGTCCGCAAGCCCGGCCTCTACCTGGGCGGCTACTTCGGCGCCCGCGCCTCCCGCAGCCGCACCGGCCTGACCTTCCTCTGGCACCCGGTGGCGGGCACGGTCATCTGCGGGCTCAACGACAACAACCACGCCTGCTGGTCCACCGTCTTCCCCGGTCAGGCGCCCGACTCCAACGGCTCCCTGCCCGCCGCCTACTTCCGCGGCGCGCCCGGCGGCACGGAGTGGACCGGCGGCCCGGCCCCCGCCGCCTTCGGCATCCGCTACGGCAACGCGAACGTCACCACGGACGTCCTGGTCACCCGCCGGACGATCCGGCGCACCGTCACGGCGAACGCCGCCGCCACCGAGCAGATCCCCCTCGTCCTCCAGCCCGGGGACGTCCTCACCTTCACCGACGGCACCGAGCCCGCGTTCGGCGGCTCGACCGCCGCCACCGCCGACGGCTTCGACCTCCGCAGGGGCGGCACCACGATCCGCTTCCGCTGGGGCGTCCCGCTGCAGGCGACCCTCGCGGCGGGCAGCGTGCGTTACTTCCGCGACGGCGCCCGCCGCTTCCACGCCCTCCGCATCGCCCACCAGGGGACATTCGACCTCACGATCATCCTGGGGTGACGTGGGGCGGACGGGCGCGGGCTACCAGCGGTTGCGGGCCTCCTCGGCCCAGCCGGTGAGGCCGTCGAGGTCCACCCAGGCGCCGTCGTCGGCCCGTGCCCGCCCCGAGAAGCGGCCGAAGCACTGGTGGGTCTCGTTGCCCACCAGTCCCAGCTCGGTGCGGGCCACCTTCTCGTGGAACGGGTGGAACGTCACCTCCACCCGCGCGCCGGTGATCCGCCAGGGCCGCAGCCAGTCGGTACGGTCGTACGACCACTCCAGCTCGTCGCCGATCTTGTGCAGGCGACCGTCGACGAACAGGGCGTTCTCCGTCGAACCGGTGCCGTCGGTCCACCTGCCGCCGAGCTGGATCGCCCGGCCGGGCCCGCCGCCGGCCGCCCAGTTCCACGTCACGGAGTACGGCCACTTGCCCCGGCCGTGGTCGAGCACGGCGAACGAGTCCGTCTCCTCGAAACCGAACTCGCTCGATCCGAGCCGCAGCCGGCCGCGCGCCGGGCGGCCGACGTCCTTGACGGTGTACTGGAACCGGTTCGGCCCCCACGGCACCACCACGCCGAGCGACTCGTGGCCCTCCGGCAGCGGCACCTCCAGGTCGAGCTCGATGCCGGGCGCGACGGCCCGGATCACGGTGCCGGAGACGCCCTGGTCGATGTCGATCGTCAGGCCGCCGCCCCGTACGGACGCCGTCCCGGCGCCGCTGCGGTCGGGGAAGACGGCGCCTCGGGCCAGCGGCACCACGACGTCCTTGGCGGTCTCGACCCGGGTGTCCCGGTCGAGCACGTACACCCCGTTCACCGCCGCGTAGTCGAGCGACGACGCGACCAGGCCGATGATGTGGCGCGGGGTGACGACGCCCCAGTACTCCCACCGCTTGCGCCGTCCCCAGCCGCGCAGGTTGCCCCGGTGCAGCGGCCGCCGCGTCCAGCCGACCGCCTCGGTGTTGAGCCGCCCGTCGGGCAGGCAGAGGTCGACGGGCTCGGTGATCTCCCGCTCGTGCGTGGTCATGCGAGCCTGAGCCTTTCCGTGATCGAACGTACGAGGTCCTCGGGGAGCTTGAGCACCGCCCGGTCGTAGGTGAGCAGGCCGTTGATCTCGTCCTCCACGTCGGACAGCTGCGTGTAGACGGTCGCGCTCAACCCGCGCGCGATGGCCGGGATGATCTGCTCCTCGTGCAGCCGGGCGAACGCCTGGCCGAGCGCGTCCGCCGTGCGGTGGCGGCGGTAGCCGAACTCCTTCTCGCCCCAGGTGTGGCCCTCGACCCGCAGGCTGTGGCCGCCGTACTCGGACAGCACGAGCACCCGTCCGTCGGGGCGGGGCGGGCGGAACCGGCGGAAGTAGACGTGCAGGCTCCGCAGGTCGCCCGCCCGCTGGTCGTGCCAGCCGCTGGCGTGGTCCACCGTACGGGTCGGGTCGAGCCGGGCCAGCTCGGCGGCGATCCGCGCGGCGTCGAACTGGCCCCAGCCCTCGTTGAACGGCACCCACACCGCCAGGCTCACCACGTTGCGCAGGTGCTCGACCGTGGCGCGCAGCTCGGCCTCGAAGTCCGCACGGCCCGCCGCGCCGGCCCGGCCGAACCGGCGGTGCCTGCGGTCGTCCAGCCGCATGAGGGGCAGGACCGCGGGCGCGGTGACCACCCAGGGGCGGTACGGCTCGCCGCCGTTGACCATGTCCTGCCAGACCAGCATGCCGAGCCGGTCGCAGTGGTGGTACCAGCGCAGCGGCTCGATCTTGATGTGCTTGCGCAGCATCGTGAAGCCGAGCCGTTTCATGGTGGCGATGTCGTGGACCATCGCCTCGTCGCTGGGCGGGGTGTAGAGGCCGTCCGGCCAGTAGCCCTGGTCGAGCACGCCCGCGTGGAAGTACGGCCGGCCGTTCAGCAGCAGCCGGGGGACGCCGTCCGCGTCGGGCCCGACGGAGAAGGAACGCATGCCGAAGTAGCCGCGTACCCGGTCCGTGCCGAGCGACACGGCGACGTCGTACAGGAAGGGGTCCTCGGGGCTCCAGGCGCGCGCCTCGGGAAGGGGGACGCGGACCGGCCGCCCCGCGGGCGCCGTGGCGCGCGCGACCACGGAGCCGTCGGCCGAGATCTCGATCCGCGCCTCGCCCCTGGACGCGTGGACCGTCACCTCCACGCACGAGTCGGCCGGCAGCGGGGTCAGGGTGAGCCGTTCGACGTGGACGTCGGGCACGCGCTCGGCCCAGACCGTCTGCCAGATGCCCGACTGCGCCGTGTACCAGATGCCGCCGCGCCGCAGCCGCTGTTTGCCCCGCGACCCGTTCCCGGTGTCGTCCTGGACGGCCAGGACGAGGGTGTTCCCTGACGGGCGCAGCGCGCCGGTGACGTCGAACGAGAACGGCAGGTAGCCGCCGGTGTGCCCGCCGACCTCGACGTCGTTCACCCACACCCGGCAGGTCTGGTCGACCGCGCCGAAGTGCAGGATCACCCGGCCGCCTGCGAAGTCGCCCGGCAGGTCGAAGGAGCGCCGGTACCAGAGGGTCTGCCCGGGGAGGAGCTGCCGGTTCACCCCGGACAGCGGCGCCTCCGGCGAGTACGGCACGACGATCTCGCCGTCGTACGTCGCGGGGACGCCGTCGGCGATGGCGTACTGCCAGCGGCCGTTGAGGTTGAGATAGCTGTCGCGGACGAGCTGGGGCCGCGGGTACTCGGGAAGCGGGCTATCCGACACGGGTCAGCCTCTTCAGTTCGCTGGTGGCCTCGAACGGCCACGGCCGGGGCAGGCCGTGGCTCATCAGCAGGGCGCCGTGGTGGATCTCCCCGGTGTCGTGGTCGCGGTAGCGGCCCTCCCCGTCCAGGCCCTTGAGCCGTACGGGGGCGGTCGCGCGGACCAGCGTCGTCGGCCGCCAGGAGAGCACCACGACGTCCGCGCCGAGGGTGTACTGCACGGCCCAGTCGGCGAGGCGGTCGGCCCGGCCGCCGTGAACGATCGGACGGATCTCCTTGTACTGCTTCACCAGGTGGCTCGCCTGCTCCAGGTCGGCCGGGCTCCACCGCCGCAGGTCGCCGCCGATGCCGAGCGCTCCCGCCATCGCGACGTGGAAGCGGAAGGCGAGCGGGGTCGGCCTGCCGGTGATCGCGTTCGGGCTGTCGGTCACCCAGGCGCCCATCGTGCAGGCGGGGTAGATCTGGCCGTAGCCGTGCTGGATCGCGATCCGCTGGGCGGCGTCGGTGTTGTCGGAGGTCCAGATCTGGTCGGTGCGGGCGAGCATGCCGAGGTCGGCGCGGCCTCCGCCGCTCGCGCAGCCCTCGATCACCAGGTGCGGATGGGCGGCGCGCAGCCGGTCGATCACGGCGTACACGTTCCGGATGTACGGCACCCACACCTCGTCGCCGGCCTCGGTGACCGGCCGGTTCATGTCCCACTTCAGGAACGCGACGTCGTCGCCGGTCACCAGCTCGTCGAGCCGGTCGTACGCCCATGCGGCGACGTCGTCCCGTGAGAAGTCGAGCAGGAGCTGGTCGCGCACCTGCGTCGGGGACCGGTTCGGCTGGCGCAGCACCCACTCCGGGTGCGCCCGGTAGAGCGCGCTGTCCGGGTTGACCGACTCCGGCTCCACCCACAGGCCGAACTCCATGCCGAGCCGCTTGACGTGCTCGACCAGCGGGGTGAGGCCGCCGGGGAAGCGCTCGGGGTTCGGCCACCAGTCGCCCAGGCCGGCCGTCTCGCCCGTACGGCCGCCGAACCAGCCGTCGTCCACCACGAACAGCTCGACCCCGATGCCGGCGGCCAGTTCGGCCAGCTCCATCTGCTGCGCCTGGGAGATGTCGAACTCGGTCGCCTCCCACGAGTTGAACACCACCGGCCGGACCCGGCCGGGCGCGGGCAGCACGTGGCGGCGGACGTGGTCGTGCCAGCGGTGACTGACCCCGCCGAACCCCTCCGGCGAGTAGACCCCGGTGAACGCGGGCGTCTCCAGGGCTTCGCCCGGTCCGAGCCGCCAGGTCACGCCCTCGTGCCCGAACCCGCCGCTCCAGCCCGCCCGGCCCTCCTGATCGCGTTCGACCGTGACGCGCCAGCTTCCGCTCCAGGCCAGCGCCGCGCTCCACACCTCGCCGTGGTCCTCGGTCGCGTCACCCGCGTCGAGCATCACCCACGGGTTGGCGTGGTGGCCGCTGTGCCCGCGCCTGCTGGTCAGCACGGTCTCGGCCTCCGCCGGCGCGGTTCGCCGGAGCTGGAACTCGGCGCCCCACCCGCCGGTGACGTGGGTGAGCCGGTAGTCCTCGCGCTGCGGAACCGTCCAGGCCGCCGAGTCGCAGCGCAGGATCGTGATCGGCTCGTCGCCCGTGTTGCGCAGGGTCGTCCAGCGGTCGATCGCGTCGCTGCCGGGCCTGACCCGGTAGTGCAGGCCGATCTCCAGCGGGTAGTGCCGGTCGGCCATCCTGATCGTCAGCTGTCCGCCCGTGTCGTCGCCGCCGCCGAGGGTGGCGAGGTCGTGGCCGAGGTGCCGCCACTCGACGCCGCGCACGCCGTCGCCGTACCTGACCTGCAGGCTCGCCACGCCGAACCGTTCGCCGCCCTCGCCCGGCAGCTCCTCCCGTCCGGAGGGCAGCGCGCGGGCCTGGTCGAGGGTGAGCGGCGGCCCCCAGTGCGCGCAGCGCGGCGCGCCGTCCTGCCCGAGCCGCACGACGTACGCGCTGGAAGGGGTGGTGAGCAGCCACAACCCGGGTTCATCGTGGACGATCACGACAGCCACACTCCGGTGTCGGGCGGAAGCAGGCGGCCCTCGAGCGGCCCGCTGGCGAGCAGCACCTCGTGGTGCGGGCTGAGCGGCACCGGCTCGGGACCGAAGTTCACCATCAGCGTGAAACCGGGGTCGCGGGCGAGGGCCAGCACGCCGGGGGGCGCGTCCAGCCAGGTCAGGTCGCCGTCGCCGAGCGCGGGATGTTCACGCCGGATGGCGAGCGCGGCCCGGTAGAGGTTCAGCGTCGAGTCGGGGTCCGCCCGCTGCGCGGCCACGGTGAGTCCCGCCCAGTCGCCGGGCTGGGGGAGCCACGTCTCCCTGGCGTGCCGGGAGTCCCGGGCGGCGCTGAAGCCGTACGGCGCGATCGTGCCGGACCAGGGGAGCGGCACCCGGCAGCCGTCCCTCCCCATGAACGTGCGCAGCGTGCGCTCGAACATCGGGTCCTGCCGGGCCTCGTCCGGGATGGCGAGATGTTCCGGCAGGCCCAGCTCGTCCCCCTGGTAGACGTACGCCCCGCCGGGCAGGGCGAGCAGCAGCAGCGCGGCCGCGCGGGCCCGCCTGGTGCCCAGCTCGACGTCCACGTCCACCCTGCCCAGCAGCACCTCCGGGGTCGGCGCGTGGACCAGGTCCTGGTCGACGCCGTACCTGGTCACCATGCGCGGCACGTCGTGGTTGCCCAGCACCCAGGGGATCGACCCGCCCGTCTCGCGGGCCAGCCGGTACGACTCGTCGACGACCGCGCGGAACTCCTCCGCCGACCAGGGAGCCGGCATCAGCCGGAAGTTGAACAGCTGGGCCAGCCCGTCTCCCGCCAGGTAGGGCCTGGCCTGGTCGGCGTCGAACCACATCTCCGCCACGGTGCCCCGGTCAC
Source organism: Nonomuraea pusilla (assembly GCF_900109355.1). Classification (GTDB taxonomy): domain Bacteria; phylum Actinomycetota; class Actinomycetes; order Streptosporangiales; family Streptosporangiaceae; genus Nonomuraea; species Nonomuraea pusilla. The sequence continues at coordinate 99,050 of NZ_FOBF01000013.1, read as the reverse complement.
CGGGGAAGGAGCCGAGGATCTTCCGCCAGGACCGGTAGAGCTCCAGCAGCTCCGGCTGGTGCTCGTAGGGCACGGCCGCCAGGCCCGGGGTGAGCGGGCCGCCCTGGCTGCCGGGGACGACGTCGGGCAGGCCGTCCTGCTTGAACAGCATGTTGGCCACGTCGATCCGGAACCCGGCCACGCCCCGCTCCAGCCAGAACCGCAGCACCCGCTCGAACAGGGCGACCACGTCGGGGTGCCGCCAGTTCCAGTCGGGCTGGGCGGCGTCGAACAGGTGCAGGTACCACTGCCCGTCGGCGACCTGGGTCCAGGCCGGGCCGCCGAACACCGACCGCCAGTTGTTGGGCTCGTCCCTGAAGACGAACCGCTCCCGCTCCGGGCTGCCGGGACCGGCCGCCAGCGCGGCGCGGAACCACGGATGCTCGGCCGAGCAGTGGTTGGGGACGATGTCGACGATCACCTTGATGTTCTTCGCCGCGGCCCCCGCCACGAGCGCGTCGAAGTCGGCCAGCGTGCCGTACCGGGGGTCGACGTCGCAGTGGTCGGCCACGTCGTAGCCGCCGTCCGCCAGCGGCGAGGGATAGAACGGGCTCAGCCAGATCGCGTCCACACCCAGGTCGGCCAGGTGGCCGAGCCGGGACAGCACGCCGGGCAGGTCCCCCTCGCCGTCGCCGTTCGCGTCGGCGAAGCTGCGCGGATAGATCTGGTAGACGACCGCGTCCCGCCACCACGCCCCCTGGTCGTACGGGCGGGCGACACCCGCGTCTTCAACGGACACCGCGGATCCTCCAGATCAGGCAGGCACCGAGCGTGGCGAAGCCGGCCGCCACGCCGTACATGAGCGGATAACCGCCGGCCGAGGTGACCAGCGGTGCGGCGATCACCGGGCCGAGCGTGTTGGACGCCGAGTTGGACAGGCTCACGATGCCGAGGTCCTTGGCCCGGTCGGCGTCGGCGGGCAGCAACTGGGTGACCATCGCCTGGTCGACGGCGGCGAACATGCCGTAGCCCGCGCCGAGGAGCACGGACGCCGCGACGGCGGCGGTCCAGGACGTCAGGAACGTCAGCACCAGCCCGGAGGCGGCCATCGTGAGGCCGCCGGCGAAGACGGCGGGCCTGCGGCTGCCGTGCCGGTCGGACAGCCAGCCCGCCGCCAGGGTCGGCACGACGCTGCTCAGCGTGAACACCGCCACGAGGACGACCACGCCCTGCTCGACGGCCGAACCGGGGAACAGCCGCTCGTAGTGGACCGCGTCCCTCAGGTAGTACTGCAGGTAGCCGATCGCCATCGCGAGCGTGAGGGTGATCAGGAGCCGGCTCGTCCAGGCCCAGGCGAAGTCGGGATGCCTGCGCGGGCTCACCCACAGGCCGCGCAGGAAGGCCTGTGCGCCGAGCGGCGCGGCCGGCTCCGTGGCGGCGTCAGGAGGTTCGGCGGGTTCGCGGGTGAACAGCCCGAAGGGCAGGACGAGCAGCAGGATCAGCGCGGCCATGGCGAGGAACCCGGCCTTGGCCCCGGTCAGCAGGACGGTCGCCACCACCCCGCCCAGGAGCGGGCCGGTGAGCTGGCCCACGCCCGCCAGCGCGGACACCCTGCCGCGCTGGCCGATCGGCACCTGGTCGGGCACGGTGGCGATGGCGGCGGCCAGGGCGGCGGTGAAGGCCAGCTGGGCGACCGCCCAGCCGGCGACCAGCCCGGCCAGCGACTCCTGCCAGGCGAGGAACGTCAGGGACGCGGCGCAGGCCAGCGCGCCTCCCACGATCCAGGGGCGGCGCCGGCCGAACCGGGACCGCGTCCGGTCGGACATGGCGCCGAACAGCGGGTTCGCGATTATCGTACAGACGGCGCCGACCGCGAACACGGCGGCCAGCGACGCCTCCTTGTGCGCCGGGTCGATCCGCGCGACGTGGGAGGGCAGCAGGATCTGGTTGCCGACCGTCATCGCCATGATGACGCCCATCTGGGCCAGCGCCAGCAGTGTCATCCAGCCGGCGGAAACCCGTGTCACGGGCGTGGTGCGCACCTCGGCCATGTGTTTCCTTCGAGAGAAACATGAGTGGGTGACACGTTAGAACATGACAGGGTGTTATGTTAAGACTGGTTCGTGGGCAATCCAGGCGTCCGGCGGCGGCCGGTCCAGAAGCGCAGCATCGAGCGGGTCGAGCGGATCCTCGAGGCCTGCACCGCCCTTCTGGACGAGGTGGGCCTCGACGCGCTGACCACCGTCGACGTCGCCAGGCGCGCCGGAGTGCCGAGCGGCACCATCTACCAGTTCTTCGACGGCAAGCCCGGCATGCTGCGCGAGCTGGCGCTGCGCAACCTGGACCTGCTGCTGGTGCGGCTACGCCGCCGGGTCGCCGAGGAAGACGCGCTCACCTGGCCGCGGGCGGCCGAACTCGTGCTGGCCGAGACCGTCGAGATGCGCAGGACCGTCCCCGGCTACACCGTGGTCGACTTCGCCGACACCCGGCCCGGCGGGCAGACGTTCCTGCCGCCGGGCGAGGTGAAGGAGGGCGGGGACGTCCTGGCCGAGCGGCTCTACCACTTCGCCCTCGACGAGGCCGGGCTGCCGCCGTTGCCCCACCCCTACCGCGTCATGCGACTGGCCATCCAGTCCGCGGCCGCCGCTCTGCAGCTCTCCTTCGCGGCCTCCCCCGAGGGGGACCCCGTCATGATCGAGCAGGGCCGCAGGCTGCTGCGCGCCTACTTCGCCGACGTGTCCTCCGACGCCTGAGAACCCGGGCGACGCTGCTTTGACGCCTCCAGTTCGGCTGCGCGGCGGAGGTCCTTGGGACGGCCGAGGGCGCGGCGCATCCGGATCAGGTCTTCACGGGAGACGTAGCGGACCTCCAGCCCGCCCGCGTCGACCGTGGTGATCGCGCGGTCGAGGCACCCCTGGACGTGAAGGCCGCCCCAGGGGAGCGCCGGGGTGCAGCAGTCGCCGCCGGCCCCGGGTGAGGTGAACCGCACCTTGGGGCGGAGAAAGGAGCCGGGGCGCGTCGCCAGGGGCGCGCCCGTCTCGTCGCCGAGCCGGGCGCCGACGGCGGCGAAGGCAGCCGCCAGCGCCGGGGCGTGGGCCGGGGCGCCGTCCCAGAGCAGGTCCAGATCGCCGGTCAGTTCTGCGGATCCGTGCATGATGCCGGCGACCTGCCCGATCACCACCGCCCGGGCCCCGTGGCGGTGGAGGGCTTCGAGCAGGGGGAACGGGTCGAACCCGAGGGCGTCGTCGGTGCCGAACGTGCCGACCTCGTCGTCGGCGTCCTCGTGGCCCAGGCCGGTGGCCGCCCGGTTCAGCGCCAGTTCACGGGTGCGCCGTGCGGCGGCGCGGAGTCGTTCCAGCGGTTCGTCGATCATCTGGTCATGCAACACCGGCTGCGCTCCTGGCGCACCCCCGTTTCCTCATGAGCCGCGCCGCGTCCGCTCGAAGCGGACTCGGCAGCCACCCCGACGCGCCCGCCACGGCTGCGACCGTGGCGGGCACGGGCCGGGTGGCTCGCTAGAGGCGGCGGCAGTTCCCCGGCCGCTTCGGGCGGTCGTCGGTCCAGCCCGTCACGGGGGTCCAGACCTCCGAACTCATGATCCCGCCCTTGGCGAGACCGGCGGCGCTCTCTCCTGCCTTCGTGACCTCGGCCAGGATCTCACCGGTCGAAGGATCCAGGATGGTCGTGTGCTCCTCGGCCACCTCGTCGTCCTCACCGAACTCCCTGAAGGACGCGCGCCCCCTGTCGAAGTCCACCGCGAGGCCGCTGCGGCCCAGCGGGTCCTTGGCCGGCCCTCGAACGCTGGTCGTGGGCAGGTCGGCGAGCAGGCGCAGGACGGCGGCCCTGGCCGCCGGGCTGAGGGGCGTCCTCAGCAGGAGGTCGGAACCGGCGAGGGCCTCCTCCAGGGTCCTCGCCGTCCCGGGCTCGCCCCGGCCGGACTCCCAGCGGGCGCGCAGCCACGCGCGCAGGCCCTTGTCATCCGTGGGCAGCGCCCAGATCTCGGCCGGCGTGTACGGGCCGAACGGGTGAGCGGCGGGCCCGCGGTCCGGCGCGACCCCGTACGTGTACTGGCACTCCCTGCTCTCCGCACCCATCGGCAGCTTCACGCAGTCGGCCGCCTTGGTCCCGGGGGTGCACACCCGCTGGACCTCGGCGGGCGACCCCGCGGCCCGCCAGGCGCGTTCGTCGGCCGGGGTCGCCGGGCGCAGGCTCGGCTCCTCGCTCCGCGTCTGCACCGGGTCCTCGGCGTCGCGTGGCAGCCACAGTTCCGCCCCGTGCGAGACCACCGCGTTGAAGGCGCGCCCGCCGGCCTGCACCCGTACGAGCTGGTTGTCCTCCAGCGACCTGCGCCAGTACGCGCCCCGGTCGTCCGGCAACCGCGCGACCTGCGCGGCCAACCGGCGCAGCGCCTCGTTGCCGTCAGAGGGCACGAGCACGGGAGGAGGCGCGGGGGCGGGCACGACCACCTTCGCGACCAGCGCGACCACGGCGAGGACGACGACGACCGCCGCGGCCGCCAGCACCGGCAGCCCCCGGAAGCGCCGCCGCGGACGGACGGCAACCGTATCCGTGACAGTCCCCAGGCTCTCTGGGCGCACCAGTTCCGCACCCGTGGAGAAGGCGTCGCGGAGCCGGTCTTCGATGCTTCGGGTCATCGCTCCTCCTGCAAGGTCACGGCGAGCACCTTCAGCGCCCGGGATGCTGTCGACTTGACCGTTCCGCGGCTGACCCCCATCACCTGGGCGATCTCCGCCTCCGACAGGTCGAGGTAGAAACGCAGCACCAGCACCTCGCGCTGGCGTCGCGGCAGAGCCCGGACGGCCAGGAACACCTGCCGCCGGGTCTCCCCGAGCAACGCCGCCGCCTCCGCCGACCAGAAGGGAACCTCAGGCCGGCCGCGGAAACGCCCGATGATCGCTCTACGCCGCAGGACCATCCGGCACCCGTTGACCACGGCCGCGCGCAGGTACGGCAGCACCTGCTCCCGGTCGGTCAGCCTGCCCCACCTGCGGTACACCGCGGCGAACGCGTCCTGGACCACGTCCTCGGCGGTTTCCTGGTCACCCACCAGCAGGAACGCCAACCGCACAAGCGAGAGCCCGTGGACGACGAACAACTCGGTCACGACCGTTTCGGCCGATGCCCCGCCGCCCGGGGAACCGGGCGGAGCGTGGATGATCTCGGATCTCATGTCTTCTACATGCGTGAGCCCCCGAGGAGGTTGCGTCACGTCACCGCCCTTTTTCTCCGCCCGCGACTCCGGACCTGACGCATGATCTCGCTGTGGGGAGCGAGAGGAACACTCGAGGCCAGGGATTCAGCCGGCGCCGCGCCTGGCCCGAGCGTCGATCATTCGGCGGGGCAGACCGTGCCCGGTTCCGGAAGGGTCAGGTCGGTCAGGTACCTGGTGGCGTGCCGGATCGGGCACTTCTTGCCCGACAGGTACATGACGTGGCCGGGCCCGTCGTAGGGGATGGTGACCGATCCCGGGAACATGCTGGTGAAGCTCTTGGTCGACGTGTGGTCGACCCACGTGGTGCCCACCCCCAGGAAGGGCGGCAGACCCCGCGTGGGCAGCGGGCGGGACGGATTGGCGACCGGCGGCGGCCAGCCTGTGCAGCCGAGCGCGTCGATGGCCGCTCCCGCGTACTCAGGAGCGATCTTCCGTGCTTTCCTGCGGAAGTCCTGAAGCTGGGCGTAGCCGGTGTATCCCCGGTCATCCCCGCAACTCATCACCAGAGCCGCGGGCGTCGCCGCGACCCGCGCGGTGAAGAGGACCTGATCGGCGAACCCGGACCCGTCCCCGTGCCGCGCCTTGTCCACCGCGTCCGCGAAGGCGAGCCAGCCGGCGTTCTGCGGGCCCGGGTCAAGAGGGAGGGCGGACGTCAACAGCCAACCGGTCAGCTTCCCCTCGCCGTACTGGGACGAGGTGACCGGAATCGGATGGCGATCGGCATCCCGCAGGAGTCTGAGCCACACCGCCTCGGCGTCCTGACCGTGCAGCGCGCAGGCGGGAGTCGCCGCGCACCAGTCGGCGAACCTGGTGGCCATCCCTCGCATGACGGGCAGGGCCAGCAGCCGCTGCGCGGGCCACCCCTCGGGCTGGTTGTTCACTCCATCGAGGTACATCGCCCGGATGCGCTGCGGGAACAGCCGGACGTACGCGGCGGCCGCCGACCCGCCGGTGCCGCCGACCAGGAAGCTCAGCCGCTCCTCGCCCAGCGCCTCGCGGATCGCCTCGGTGTCCCTGGCGATCGACAAGGCGTCCAGGTGCGCGGACAGCCCGGTCGGGTCCGCCTGCCGGCACTGCTCGAACGCGTCGTTCATCGCCGCGGCCAGCGCCGCGAACTCCTTGGGGCTGCGCGGGTCGTGCAGGGACGCCCCGGGCCGCATGCAGGCCTGGGGCATGCGGGCGACCCACGTGGTCGTACGCGTGTCGTAGCCGACCAGGTCGAACCTGCGCCGCAGCTCGGTGAGGTCCGCCGCGGAACGGGTCAGGTCCTGGATCCCGTAGCCGCTGGAGATGCCCAGGACGCTGCCGATCCGGCGTGCGGGGTCGGTGGCCGGCAGCCGGGCCAGGTCCAGCGTGATCTTCTGCCCCTCCGGCTCGGCCCAGTCCACGGGCACCTCGACCGAGGCGCACTGCATGTCCGAGGGCGCGCCCTCGCTCCCGCACTGCCGCCATCCCAGCCGCCCGTCATCCGGGGAAGCCGACGCCGCCGGGGCCGTCATCGCCAGCATCGCCGCCGTCACGGCGATGACCGGCCATGCCCTCCTGCCGCGGCGCTTGCTCTGGATCATTGCGCGAATCGCGATCATGGTTTCAGCGTGCCGTCGCGAGCCGGCGATGTCCTCCTGCCTGGAAACGGTTCCCCCAGAGGCGATCCAGGACCCTCGTCCTACTCTCCAGGGCGGATCAGCCCCTTCGCAGGCGACGATCAAGCTCCACGTCAGCTGGAGCAGGCGTCCGGTCTCGGGGGTCCAGGACCGGCCCTGGTGGCCCGCAAGTGGAAGCGGGTCGCGGCGGGCGGACCGGAACCAGGCATCCCCGTCAGGAGCGCTCAGGCGAACTTGACCTCCAGCCGGATCCTCTGGTTGGTCCCGCTCTGCTCGAAGTCGCAGGTGACCTGAGAGCCGAAGGTGGAGGCTCCGGTCTGCTTCACCTGCAGCGGGTAGACCTTGCCGCTGCTGGGGGAGTGGTAGGTCGCGGTGATCTTGTAGCGGCCGAGGGGTACGTCGACCACCGCCCAGCCGCTGTCGGTGTAGACGGGCTTGCGGCCGGAGATGACCTTGCCCTTGCTGCCGTCGATCAGCGGGACGGTCGGGGTCAGCTTCAACCGCACGTTGTCCTGGTCGACGGTCTCCTCGGGGAGGTCGTCGAACCAGAGGTTCGTGGCGACCAGCCCGCCGTAGTAGCGGCCGTCGGCGCCCGGACGCCTGCCGGTGATGCGCCAGGTGAAGTCGCGGACGGCTCCGGCGCCGGCCCGGAAGGAACCGGTGGAGGAGGGTTCCAGGTCGAAGGTGTACCACGTGCCGTGGTACTGGCGGGTCAGCGATGCGCCGGCCACCCAGGAGGACGGCTCGTGCGGCAGCGGCGCGCTGTAGCCACCGTCGGCACCGGTGTCGAGCACGATGTTGCTGTTGTAGTAGCGCTGGTCCTTCACCACGACCTTGACGCCTTTGATCGGCCTGCCGGCCGAGTCGACCGCCCTGCCCTTCACGACGTAGGGCTCCGCGGCCGCCGCCGACCTGGCCGAACCGGCCGTTTCGGCCAGGTCGGACGCGTCGGCGGGGCCCGCGGTACAGCTGAGCGCCGTGCTCAGGGCGAGCGCCGTCCCCGTCGTGGCCACGATCGACCGCGTTCTCGTCTCTCTCATGCGGATGTTCCCCCTGTCGACGGACTCTCTCGCCCCAACCGGGCGAGACGAGATCACGTTGGCGCGGGCCCCTTGGAATCGGCTGGTAACCACTTGGGACCCGCCCCTCGCGCCGTTCACGCTGCAGCGGCTGTGCGGCACGCCACCCCGGACGCTGTCCACGGTGGTGCCGCCGGAGACGGCCGTTCCCGCGGTGAGAGCGCCGGCGAGCGCCGGGCGGTCAGCGTGACAGCAGGTCGCGCAGGGCCGCGACGACGTCCGACGGGGACTCCTCCGCCATGAAGTGGCCGGACTTGACGGTGAGATGGCGCAGGTCGGGCGCCCAGGCCCCCCACAGCGCCGCCGCGTCGTAGCCGAGGGCGGCGCCCCAGTCCTGCTGCATCACCGTGACCGGCATGCGCAGCCCGTTGCCCGCCCGCCTGTCGGCGAGGTCGTGGACGACGTCGATCCCGGCGGAGGCCCGGTAGTCGGCCACGATCGACGGCACCGCGGCCCGGCAGGCGTCCAGGTAGGCGTCCCGGTACTCGCCCGGCATCGCCGCGGGGTCGCCCGTCCACACGTCCAGGAAGTGGCCGAAGAACGCGTCGGCTTCGGCGGCGATCATCCGCTCGGGCAGGCCGGGCGGCTGCGCCATCAGATACAGGTGGAAGGCGACCGCCGCCCCCGCGCCGTGCAGCACGTCCCACATCTCGGCCGTGGGCAGCACGTCGAGGCAGGCCAGGTGGGTGACCGCCGCGGGGTGGTCGAGCGCGGCGCGGAAGGCGACCAGCGCGCCGCGGTCGTGCCCGGCGAGCGCGAAGCGGTCGAACCCCAGCTCCGCGGCCAGGGCCACGACGTCGGCCGCCATCGTCCGCTTGGCGTAGACGTCCTCGCCGGTCGCGGGCGGCTTGTCGCTGGCGCCGTACCCGCGCAGGTCGGGGCAGATCACGGTGTGGTCGGCCGCGAGGTCGGCGGCGACGTGCCGCCACATCAGGTGGGTCTGCGGAAAGCCGTGCAGCAGCACGACCGGGCTGCCCGAGCCGCCGACGGCGGCGTTGAGCGACACGCCCTCGGCCACGGGAACACGCAGGTAGTCGAAACCGGAAAGGACAGGCGCAGGCATGGGTTCACTCCTCGTCTGGTGGGACGCGTCCCAGCCTGCCGGGCGCGGATGAGCATCCGATGAGCGCCGCTACGGTGGGCGGAGAGACAGGGGAGGGGAGCAGGTGACGGTCGCGTTCGGAGTGCTCGGCCCGGTGACGGCCTGGCAGGCCGCCGGTGACACCCCGCCCGTGGCGGGGGAGCCGCGCGGCGAGGTGATCGCCCTGAGGGGGCCTCGGCACCGCGCCGTGCTGGCCAGGCTCATCGTCGCCCGCCGCCGCGTCGTCCCCGTCGCCCGCCTGGTCGAGGACCTGTGGGACGACCCGCCCCCCGGCGCGGTGGGCGCGGTGCGCACGTTCGTCGCCGCGCTGCGCCGCGCGCTGGAGCCCGAGCGGCCGCCGCGCGCCGCCTCGCGCCTCCTCGTCACCGAGGGCCCCGGCTACGCGCTGCGCGCCCAGCCCGACGCCGTGGACGCCTGGCGCTTCGAACAGGCCGTCGCCGCCAGCGCCGCCCTGCCGCCCGGGCAGGCGCTCGCCCGGCTCCGGGAGGCGCTGGGGTGGTGGAGGGGGCCCGCGTACGCCGAGTTCGCCGACGAGCACTGGGCCCGCGCGGACCGCTCCCGCCTGGCCGAGCTGCGGCTGCAGGCCGTCGAACGCCTGGCCGACGCCAGACTCGCCCTCGGCATGGCGGCCGAGGCGGTGCCCGATCTCGACGCGCACGCCGCCGCCCACCCCTGGCGCGAGGACGCCTGGAGACTGCTCGCTCTCGCCCTCTACCGCTGCGGCCGGCAGGGCGACGCGCTCGCCGTGCTGCGCCGGGCGAGGACGCTCCTCGCCGAGCAGCTCGGCCTCGACCCGGGCCCGGCGCTGCGCCGCCTGGAGACCGACATCCTCCACCAGGCCCCTCACCTCACCCCCGGCCAGGCCGCCCCGCCTCCTCGTGACGCCGGCCCCCTGACCGCTGAGGCGGACGCGGGTGCCGCCGCGGCGGCCGAGCGGGTGTGGACGCGGGCGGCGGCCGCCTTCGACCAGGCCGTGCCGCCCGGAGCCAGGGCCAGGCTGGAGTCCACGGTGGGCCTGCTGCGCGGCCTCGCGGTGACCGGAGGCGGCGGGCTCAGCGCGGCGCGGGAGCAGCGGCTCGCCGCGGTGGCCGCCGCCGAGGAACTGGGCGACCCCGAGCTGACCGCGCGCGTCATCGGCGCGTACGACGTCCCGGCGATCTGGCCCCGCTCCGACGACCCGGCCCAGGCGGCGCAGGTGGTGGCGGCCGCCGAACGCGCGCTGTCCGCCCTCCCCGGCAGTCCTGGGCCGCGGGCGCGGTTGCTGGCCGTCGTCGCGCTGGAGTCGCGCGGTGGCGGCTCACCGCGGGCGGCTGAGGCGGCGCGGGAGGCCGAACGTCTCGCCCGCCGCCTGGACGACCCCGCTCTGCTGGCTTTCGCGCTCAACGGCGTGTTCATGCAGACCTTCCACCGGGCCGGCCTGGCGGGGGAGCGTGACGCGATCGGCGCGGAACTGGTCGCCCTGTCCGCCGCGCACGGCCTGGTCACCTTCGAGGTGCTGGGCCGTCTGATCCGGCTGCAGGCCCGCGCCGCGCTCGCCGACCTGGAGGAGGCCGACAGGCACGCCGCCGCGGTGGACCTCCTGGCCGTACGGCACGAGCTGCCGCTCGCGGGCGTGTTCACGCAGTGGTACCGGGCGATGCGGCTCGACGCCGCAGGCCGGGCGCCGGCGGACCGGGTGGAAGCGGCCTACCGCGAGGCCGCGCGACGGCTCGACGGCTCCGGCATGCCGGGACTGGAGGACGGCCTGCCGCCGCTCGCGCTGCTGTGCTCGCGCGTGCGGCGCGGCCTGCCCCTCCTGGACCTGGAGCACGCCGCTTGGGGGCCGTACGAGCCATGGGCCCGCCCGCTGCTGCTGATCGGGCGCGGCCGGGAGGAGGAGGCGTCGGCGGCGCTCCGCGAGCTGCCCGACCCTCCGCACGACCTGCTGATGGAGGCGCTGTGGTGCCTCGCCGCCCGCGCCGCCGTCGCGCTCGGCGACCGGGCGACGATGCGGCGAGCGGCGGCCGCGCTGGCGCCCGCGGCGGGGGAGCTGGCCGCGGGCAGCGGCCTGCTCACCATGGGCCCGGTCTCCCGCCACCTCGCCACCTTGGCCAGCGCGGCCTCCTAATGGACAGGCTTATTTGCCTAAGGATATTAGGTAGAATGGCTTTCGTCATAGGGGAGGAACGTTGTGGTCAAGGTTCGCCGCCCTGGCCGGGCGCGCCAGAAGAACAGGCTGAGGCGATGAGCACCGAGCCCGACTGGATCACCACACCTGTCACCGCGGACATGCTGCGCGGTTCTCTGGACCTGGAAGCGACCGCTCAGGGTCTGCTGCCGCACCGGCTGCCCGCTCGTGCACGCCGGCAGATCCCCGACAACCAGCTCGCCATGGCCGAGGCGCAGCCCTCCGGCGTGCGGCTGGCCTTCCGCACGCGGGCCACCACGATCGAACTGGACGCGTTGCCCACCAAGCGGGCCTACCGAGGTTTCCCTGCCCCGGCGGACGGCGTGTACGACCTGCTCGTCGACGGCCGTCTCGCCGCACAGGCCACGGTGCCCGGCGGCAACGTCCGCACGATCGTCGACATGGTCACCCAGGCCGCCGAACTGCGTGAGGGGCCCGCCGGCACCGCCCGCTTCACCGGTCTGCCGGCCGGTGACAAGAACGTCGAGATCTGGCTTCCGCACACTGAGATCACCGAGCTGATCGCCCTGCGCACCGATGCCCCGGTCGAGCCGGCGCGGGACAGCGGGCGCAGGGTGTGGCTGCACCACGGCAGTTCCATCAGCCACGGCTCGAACGCCGCCCACCCGACTGCCATCTGGCCGGCCCTGGCAGCCGCCCAGGGCGGAGTGGAACTGGTCAACCTGGGGTTCAGCGGCAGCGCGCTGCTCGATCCGTTCACCGCCCGCGCGATGCGGGACACCCCCGCGGACCTGATCAGCCTCAAGCTCGGCATCAACGTCGTCAACGGCGACGTGATGCGTCTGCGCGCCTTCACCCCTGCGGTCCACGGCTTCCTGGACACCATCCGCGAAGGGCATCCGGCCACTCCGCTGCTGGTCGTGTCGCCCATCCTGTGCCCGGTCCAGGAGGACACCCCCGGCCCGCTCGCGCCCGACCTCGACGGCGGCACCCTGCGGTTCAAGGCCACCGGCGATCCGGCCGAGCGCGCCGCCGGGCGCCTGACGCTCAACGTCGTCCGCGACGAGCTCGCGCGGATCGTCGAACAGCGGACGGCCGACGACCCGAACCTGCACTACCTCGACGGCCGTGACCTTTACGGCGAGACGGACTACGCGGAGCTCCCGCTGCCCGACGAGGTCCACCCCGATCCCGCGGGACACCGCCGCATCGGCGAGAACTTCGCGCGGCTCGTGTTCGGAGCCGGCGGTCCCTTCGCGACCTGCGGATGACGTCCCGGTTCCGGCAGCGGGGCGGGGCGGTTCCGTCCAGGCCGAGCCTGGTTCGCGCAGCGCCGTCGCCGGAGCGGATCAGGGCGTGGTGGTGAGGGGGAGGCCGGCCAGCAGGCGGTCGCGCAGGACGTCGCCGCGGATGCCGAGCTCTGGGAGGTCGTCGGGGCCGGGAGCTCCGGCGACCAGCAGTTCGGGTACGAGGAGCCGGCTGAGCGGGGCCTCGGGCGACGGGTCGGCCAGACCGCCGATGACGGCGGTGGACAGGTCGAGGTAGGCGGGGGTGAGGGTCCTGCCGTGGAGGGCGCCGGCGATCAGGTCGGGGCAGAACTCGTTCCAGAAGATCGAGACGGTGGCCCGCAGGTCTCCGTGGATCATCACCAGCTTGTCGGTCATGTCGCCGACGAAGGTCTCGGCCGTCACCTGGCCGCCCACGACCAGCTTCGCGTCGCCGGCCAGGTAGACGTTCCTCGCCCGCAGGCTCCCGAGGACGATCAGCGCGGCGGCCCCGTCGTCCACGTCGGTGATGTTCCCGTCGACGACCAGGTCGCCGTCCACGACGTAACCGGTCGCCGCGTCGGGCGTGTCATGCCGCCACGGCGTCCGCTCGTGCTCGTCGAGGGGGAGTTCGCCCGTCACCGCGGCGGGACCCGGCACCAGGATGTACTCCTCCTCGTACAGGTTCTCGTACGTCCCCTTCGGCAGCCCGCGCCGCTCGAACAGGTCCACCGCGTCGTCCCAGGCGAGGTAACTCGATCGTATGCGCGCGACCATAGCAGCCGGGCGTGGGCGGGGTTCAGGCGATCAGCAGGCGAAGGCCGAGCTCTGCCGCGTCGAGATCGACGAGGTCGCGGTTGCGTTCGGCCCACCGGCCGGACGCGAGGTCTTCCCTGAGGCCGCGCACCGCGCGCCGCTCGGCTTCCGGCCCGACTCTGGCCCAGACCGACACCCCGCGACGGACGTTCTCCTCCAGGTACGCCTCCGGCCGGCGCCAGTGGGCCTCGAAGAAGCCGTCGGCGCAGTCCCACGGGACGAGCACCGGTTCGATCCCGGCTCCGATCGCGCGGGCCAGCTCGTTCACGGAAGGCCGGCCGGCGACGAGGTCCACGGCCTCGGGCAGGTAGTCGCGAGTGAGCCAGAACCGGTGAAGCCATCCGGCGTCACTGGTGTCGTGCGTGAACACCACCACGCGGCGGGCGACCCGCCGCATCTCCCGCAGTCCGGCGATCGGGTCCTGCCAGTGATGAACGGAGGAGACGGCCATCGCGGCGTCGAAGGACCGGTCGTCGAACGGCAGGCTCTCGGCGGATCCGATCAGGCACGGCGCCGCGTCCGCGGGGCGCTGGGAACGCATGAGCGCCGACGGTTCCACCGCGAGGACCTGGCGGTCGGGCGGCTCGTAGGACCCGGTGCCCGCCCCGACGTTCAGCACGGTGCGGGCGTCGCCGAGCGCGGCCAGGATACGCGCGGCGATGCGGGGCTCGGTGCGCCGGGTCGCGGTGTAGTGGGCTCCGATGGTGTCGTACAACTCCGTGCCGGACATCGACACTGCCTTTCTGGCGGTCACCCGTCGTCGCCGCGCGGCCCCGTCGGCGCCTGGCCGGCGTGTCACCGCGCGGGACGTCGTTTGATCGCCATTTCACCACGGGGAAGCCGTCCGCGGCGAGAAGGGGCCTCAAGGACCTGAAGCCGCTCGTCCCGGACGACGTGAACCGTCCGCCCGGGGGCGGGTGATTCGCCGATCATGCGCCAGATCGGGGCGGCGCTGTCGGCCGTGCAGTGTCGCACCAGGGCCTCTTCCGAGGCGAACTCATGGTGACGGCCACGTCGGCCTCGGCGGCCACGTCGCGGATGCCCACGGCGTCGTACCCGCGCTGCAGGAAGAGCCGCAGGGCGGTGTCGGCGATCTTCTGGCGGGTCGCTGCCTTCCGCGCTGCGCGTCATCCGCGAGGCCGGTGTCCGGCCCGGGCAGACGTTGCCGGTCAGCGGCGCGTCGGGGGAGTCGGATCGGCGGTGCTGCAGACCGCCCGCGACCGCGGCGTCAAGGTGATCGGCACGGCCGGGGCCGCGAACCAGGACTACCTTCGTGGCCTGGGCGCCCTCGCCACGACGTACGGAGAGGGCTGGGTCGAGCGGGTGCGGCAGCTCGGCCAGGTGGACGCCGCTCCCGATCCGGCCGGCTCGGGGGTGATCCGCGAGTTCGTCGAGCTGGCCGGGGACCCGCGGAAGGTGATCTCCACCGCCGATCTCGGTGCGCCGGAGCTCGGTGTGCGGTTCTCCGGCGTGGCAGGGGGCGCGCCGGACGCGCTCGCCGAGGCCGTCGGCCTCATCGCGCGGGGGAAGCTCCACATCCCGGTCGAGAGGTCGTACACGCTCGCCGAGGCCGCGGCGGCGCACATCGACAGCCGGGCCGGTCACACGCGCGGACGCCGCGTCGTGGTCGTCCGAGCCGTTCCCCGCACCTGAGCCTCACGTCCGCCGGTCTGCGGGCCGCCCGCGAGGCAGCGCCCGGCACCCCGGAGGCCGCGGCGGCGTTCGCGGTGGCCCCCGACGCCATGGCGGAGGACATCGAGGTCCTGGCCGAGCTCTGACCGCCCCGGCTCCGGAACCCGGAGCCGGGCGGCTCCGTCGGGCAGGTGCCCTGCGCGGGGGTCAGGCTCTGACGGCGCGTCCGGGCAGGGCGGTCGGCAGCAGATGCTCGTCGCGGACCACGAACTGGCCACCGACGAGGACGTGCACGAAACCGGAGGAGTGCCTGACCGTCTCGGTGTAGGTGGCCCGGTCGCTGACGGTCTCGGGGTCGAAGACGGTCAGGTCGGCGTCGCAGCCCGCCTGGACGCGACCCTTGCGCCGCATCGCCGGGACGCCGGAGCCCACGACGTCGGCGGGGATGAGCGTGCACCGGCGCACGGCCTCCGGCAGCGACAGGACGCCGTTCTCCCGGACGAGCCTGCGTAGCGTCCGCCCGTAGGTGCCGGCGGTGCGAGGGTGGGTGACGGCGTCGGGACCGAGCGGCCAGGAGAGCGGGTCAGGCGCTCCCGAGCGCCACAGGAGGGGTATGGCGTCGGTGGCGACGGCGGCGTCGGTGAAGGTGAGGGCTCGCTGGATGAAGTCGAACTGGGCGGGGTCGTCCTCGTCGAGCAGGTGGACGAAGGCGGCCGAGCCGGGCGCGCTCTCGCGGACCCGGCGCAGGGTCTCGGCGTCGGGGATGCGTCCTTCGGCGCCGAGCAGGCCGATGGAGTGCGGGGTCAGCCCGCGCCGGTGGAGGAGTTCCGGGGCGAGGAAGGCCGCGCCGACGCCGGTCATGCCCGCGCCGTAGGGGTAGGCCTCGGTGGTGACGCGCGAGCCTTCGGCCCGGACCTTCTCCACCAGTGCGAGCACCCGGTCGACGTGGCGGATGGAGGTGCTGTTGACGTGGCAGTAGTGCATGTGCGCGCCGGTCTCCGCGGCGGCGCGGACGATCTCTTCGGCCCCGTCGACGGGGGTGGTGGGGTCCATCTCGACGAGTTCGCGGGCGTGGGTGTAGGTCGGCAGCCCGGCGCGGGCGGCGAGGGCGGCCACGGCGAGGTACTCGGAGGGGTCGACGCGGGGCGCGTACCCGACGAGGATGCCGATGCCGAGCGCGCCGTCGCCGAGGTCACGCTCCAGCATGCCGACGATGCGGTCGACGGTGTGCCGCGGGGCGGCGCGCTGCCATTCCTCGCGGCCGATGTTGGCGAGGAAGTCGGTCCTCAGGTCGCCGTTGGTGTCGAGGCCGAGGAGGACGGCCATGCGGGCCACGGCCCAGGAGGTGGCGAAGCCGTAGTTGAGCGGCCTGCCCTCGGTCTCGGCGCTGCGGTAGGCGGCGGCGACCGGGTAGGCGCCGGCTTCGAGCTCCAGGACGGTGGTGACGCCGTCGAGCGCCTGCAGGCGGTGGCCGGCGACGTCCAGGCTGTGGCTGTGCAGGTCGATGAAGCCCGGGCTGACGACCAGGCCGGTCGCGTCGACGGTGGTGACGCCGTCGAGCGACTGGTCGGAGACGGCCTGGATGACGCCGCCGTTGACGCCGACGTCGCGCACGGCGTCCAGGCCGGTCTCGGGGTCGATGACCCGGCCGCGGGCCAGGACCAGATCGTATGTCGTCACGCGAGCTCCTTCGTTCCGAGGCTGAACTGCTCAGGGCGCTGGGGCACGATCAACGCGATCAGCGCGCCGAGGACGGTGGTGGCGATGAGCAGGC
This sequence comes from Nonomuraea pusilla, assembly GCF_900109355.1. Lineage (GTDB taxonomy): Bacteria > Actinomycetota > Actinomycetes > Streptosporangiales > Streptosporangiaceae > Nonomuraea > Nonomuraea pusilla. The sequence goes on along the minus strand of NZ_FOBF01000013.1, from coordinate 82,438 downwards.
CGAACGCGGCGCTGTAGGAGAACCTGTCCACCAGGAAGCCCATGAGGACGGGGGCGAGGACGCCGGCGATCTGCCCGCCGACGTTGACGATGCCCATGCCGGATCCGATGACGGCGGGCGGCAGGGCGCGTACGGGCATGCCGAGGATGCCCATCGAGGAGAGGCCCGCCACCCCCATGGCGAGGGTCTGGTAGACGGTGAACCCGACGGCTGACTCGGCCATCAGCATGAGCACCAGGAGCACGGCGGTGATCAGGAGCAGCGGGATGACGTAGAGCCGGGCCCTGTCGTGGAAGAAGCGGTCGAACAGCCAGCCGCCGAGGAAGACGGTCGCGCACATGACCAGGCCGGGGATGGCGGACATGACGCCGGTGTTGATGAGGGAGATGCCGCGCTCCTCCAGCAGGTAGCTGGGCACCCAGGTGATCAGGCCGTAGCCGAGCATGTTGGTGGCGCAGAAGAGGGCGGCGAACTTCCAGACCGACGGCGACCGCATGACGGCGCCGAGGCCGAGCCCCTTGTCCTCGACGACGTCGGAGCCGTTGAGGTGGGCGGGCAGCGCCTTGGGCAGCAGCTTCCAGAGCAGGACGCCGATGGCGACGCCGGCGGCCGCGGTGACCCAGAAGGTGTGCCGCCAGCCGAGGACGAGGATGAGCGGCGCGACGATGAGCGGGGCGACGCCGGCGCCGAGCTGGTTGGAGGCGAGCATGGCGCCGGCGGCGGTGGCGCGGACGCCGGGGGTGGTGCGTTCCGCGACGGCCTTGAAGGACGCGCCGGGGAAGAGTCCCTGGCCGACGCCGAAGAGGGCGCGGATGACGAGGAGGGACGCCAGGCCCCAGGCGATGCCGGTGAGGGCGGTGAAGACCGACCAGAGCAGCAGGGAGACCATGAGCTGGCGCCGGGCGCCGAACCTGTCGGCGAGGATGCCGCCCGGGATCTGGCACAGCAGGTAGACGAGGGAGAAGGCGGTGATCAGCCAGCCTTGCTCGGTCTTGGTGAGCGCGAAGTCCTGGCCGATGAACGGCAACGCCACGGCCATCATCACCCGGTCGACGTAGTCGATCACCCAGACGCCCATGAGCAGGCCGACGGTGACGGTGGCCGTCCTGCGTATCTGCGCGGGTGCCAGAGTGGGGGTGTCTTCGGCGAGTGCCATGCACAGACCTCCGGGGCTTTCACATCGGCGCGTTCCCGTAACCCTCCATCACGTGACCCGGGAGTGCTTCGTGCGGGGACATGAAGTCGGAGCCGACGGCGGTGCAATTGCACCAAGACCCGGCGGGTGGCCCCCGCGCAGAATGGCGAGACGGCGGCGCGGGGGTGGCTCGGCGTCAGTCCCGGCCGAGGACGCAGAACTCGTTGCCCTCCGGGTCTGCGAGGACGACCCACGGGACGTCGCCCTGGCCGACGTCGGCGGGCGTCGCGCCGAGGGCCTGCAGCCGGGCCACCTCCGTGGCCTGATCGTCGCCGGGGTACGGCAGCAGGTCGAGATGGAAGCGGTTCCACACGGTCTTCGCGCCGGGCGTGGTGCGGAGGAACTCGAGATACGGGCCGACGCCCTTGGCGGAGCGCAGCCTCGCGTGATCGTCGGTCACGTCGTGCACGGTCCAGTCCATCGCCTCGCCCCAGAACCTGGCCATGGCCCGCGGGTCGGCGCAGTCGACCACCACCGTGGCGATCGGCCCGGTGTCGCGGTAGACCTCCCGAGGCTCCAGGACGCAGAACACGTTGCCCTCCGGGTCGGCCATGACCGTCCACGGGACGTCGCCCTGACCGACGTCGGCGGGCGTCGCACCGAGCTCCTTCAGGCGCGCGACCAGCTGCGCCTGATGGGCGGCAGAGGTGGTGGCGAGATCGAGGTGCACGCGGTACCTCACCGCTTCAGGGTCCGGGACGGTGACGACATCGACGCAGACGGCGACGGGGTCGGGCCACACGAAGTCCACGGGTTCGACGTTGGTCACGCCGGGTCCCTCGCTGGAGACGCCCCAGCCGAGCGCCTCGGCCCAGAACCGGCCGAGCGCGGAGTCGTCCCGAGCCTTGACATTCACCTGAACGAATTGCAGCCCCATGCCGCCCCACCCTAAGCCCAACGGACGAACCGGTCCGGCCCTCCTGCCGCCCTCCGCGCCCTTTACGCCGACGCCATCCGCTCGACCGGCATCGAGCCGGTCATCCTCGACGTCGCCAGGTCCGAGCAGGTGGAGGCGCTCGCCGCGCGCGTCGCCGTCACCCAGGCGCTCCTGCCCCTGCTGCTGCGCAGCATGGGCCGTGTCATCGACGTCAGCTCGGTCGGCGGCAAGGCCGCCATGCCCGCCTACGGCGCGTACGCCGGAGCGAGGTTCGCGTTCCGCGCCCGGCACGCCGTCGCGGCTCAGGACATGAGGGGGAGCTTGCCGACGATCTTGTCGACCCGGTTGCGCGGGCCGACGATGCTGACCGCGCAGTAGTCCATGTCCTCGGGCTGGGTCTTGCCCACGGTGGCGATGAAGTCGCTGTAGACGCGGGTGCTCTGGGCGGCGGCGGGCACGTCGGCCACGAAGGTGTCGGCGCGGGAGGCCGCCTTGGCGCGGACGGCGCGCAGCGTGGCGGAGTCGGCGGCCAGCACCGAGCAGCCCACCCAGGGCAGGCCCGGGTGCACCGCGCCTTCCGCGTCGGCGACGTCGGGGCCCAGCAGGCCGGGGACCGCGGCCACGGTGGGGGCGGCGGCGCAGATGGCGGCGTTGGCGGCCCGGCCGGGAGGCAGGGCGGCATCGACGATCACGACCCACTTCAGCCGGGCCTGGCGGGTGGACAGGCCGAAGTCCATCTCCTCGGGCGCGAAGCCCACCGAGCTGGACGAGTTCACCACAGACATGCGATCCCCTGTACTCATTCGATCGAACGCGACGATGCTAGTAAGAGATGCGGCTGTTTGGAGGAGGCGCCGCACTTCGTTCGGCAGGAGAGCTGCGCTCCGAGCCTCCGGTGAACGTGATGCGGCGATCCCGCGAAATCCGCGTCGCTCGTGCGGAGGGGCGACCGGGAGGCAGCGGCGGCAGGCGCGCGGTGACCGTCCCAGGAGCCGTGGTCAGGCAGACATCAACCCCAGAGCGCCGCTCGCCGCACTTCGTCCGGCGTAGATTGGCTTGCGTGGAACTTGATGCGCTGGACCGGGCCCTGCTGCGGGAGCTGCAGAACGACGCGCGACAGACCAACCGCGACCTCGCGGCCAAGACCGGGGTCTCGCCCTCCACCTCGCTGGAGCGGGTGAGGCTGCTCCGCGAGCGCGGCGTGATCACCGGCTACCACGCGGCCCTGGACCTCGACGCGGCCGGCCGCCCCGTCCAGGCGCTCATCTCGGTGCGCATCCGGCCTCCGGCCCGCCCCGTCATCGAGGGGTTCCGGGAATGGGCGGCACGGCTGCCCGAGGTGATCGGCCTGTTCGTCACCTCAGGCGCCCACGACTTCCTCATCCACGTCGCCGTCCCTGACGTCGACAGCGTGTACGCCTTCGTCATCGACCGCCTCACCGAACGCCGCGAACTCGCCGACGTGCAGACCACGATGGTCTACGAGCACGTCCAGTCCCGCTGCATCGAGCCGACCAGCCCGCATCGCCCCCGCTCCCCGCGAAAGGCCCGCTGACCGGCCTGCGGCGCCGAGGGCGGGCCGGGCGGCCCGCACTCGGCTGCGTCCCCGCTAGTCCCCGGCCATCACCGTGAAGGCGAATCCCGTGCTCGTGGGACGACGCAGCGGGATGTCGCACTTGATCCGGCGCAGCACCTCGTTCCTGCTGAGGCCGAGCCCCTGCGCGATGAGCCGTTCCGGGCGCACCGGTACGGGATCCTCGAAGACGATCTCCACCTGGACCGGCCACGCCTCGTCGAGCCGCGCCGGCGGGACATCCAGCCGCCAGGCGCCCTCCCATTGCAGGGTGAAGCGGTTGCGCCGGGCGAGCAGCGGATCCAGCAGCGTGGACGCCACCAGTTCCGGATCGTTCGCGAGGTAGCCGTCGAGCTCGGCCGGATCGAAGGACCTGACCGGCGCCCGCTCGTGCACGGTGAGCTTGCTCGTCCGATCACAGGACACGCAGCGGACCAGCAGCCACACGTCCAGCAGCTTGCCGTTGGCGTTGACGCGGAACCTGCCCTCGCCGGTGGTGGCGGACGCGGACCGGCAGTCCACGCACCGCAGCGACAGCAGAGGCAGCCTGGTCCGGCGGACGACCCAGGGCAGCACGATATGAGGTTGTGAAGACATGATCTCTCTAGACCTGACACGAGGCCGATTGCGCGCGGCCTCGAACGCTGTGTGAGCGGGCGCGCCAGGGCAGCCCGGCAGAACCGACGGGAGCGTCGGCTACGGATGAGCGGAAGAAGATGTCAGGTCTGAAGAGCAGGCGGGGTCACGCGGTCTTGTCCTCTGTCCTCACTGCGACGGGCCGCAGGCACCCTACGGGAACGCGGAAGGAGGCCTCAAACGGTTTTCCCCGCCTCAGGGGGAGGCCCGTTCATGCGGCCCGCGAGCGCCACAGCAGCCAGACGAAGTACGGCGTGCCGATCAACGCGGTGACCAGGCCGGCCGGGATCTGGGCCGGGGCGATGACCGTGCGGCCGAGGGCGTCGGCCACGGTCACCAGCAGCGCGCCGAGCAGCGCGGCCACCGGCAGCACGCGGGCGTGGACGCCGCCGACGAGGGCGCGCGCGGCGTGCGGGGCCACCAGGCCGACGAACCCGACCACGCCCACCGCGCCGACGGCGGTGGAGGCCAGCAGCACCGCGCCGCCCAGCGCCGCCAGCCGCACCGGTTCCAGCGGCACGCCGAGGATCCTCGGGGTCTGCTCGTCCAGCGACAGCAGGTCGAGGTCGCGCCGCAGCAGGAAGGCCGCGGGCAGGAACAGCAGCAGCGCCACGGCGACCGGCAGAAGCTGCAGGGGGACGCGGCCGTAGGTCGAACCGGACAGCCAGGTCAGCGCCTTGGCGGTGTTCCACGGGTCCGACCTGACGATGATCAGCACGGTGATCGCGGTGAACAGCGCCTGGGTGCCGACGCCCATCAGCACCAGCCGGTCGGAGCTCAGCCCGCCCTTCCACGCCAGCAGGTGGACCAGGGCGAAGGCGATGAACGCACCCGCCCCGGCGGCCAGCGACAGCATGCCGATCCCGGCCAGCGGGACGAAGGTGAGCAGCCCGATCGCGCCCGCCCCGGCCCCGGCCGTGACGCCGAGCACGCCCGGCTCGGCCAGCGGGTTGCGGCACACGGCCTGCACCGTGGTGCCGGCCACGGCCAGCGCCGCCCCGGCCAGCAGGGCGGCCAGGACCCGCGGGTAGCGCTGGTCGAGCACATAGGTCAGAGCCGTCCCGGTACGGCCCCGCAGCCAGTTGGCCACGTCGCCGCCGAGCACCATGGTGTCGCCCAGCAGCAGCCCGCCGAGACCGGCTCCCGCGGTCAGCGCCGCGCAGGCGAGAAGGACGACCCAGAAGCGGGTGCGGGAGCGGTGCGCCGCGCGTACCCCCGGCGGTTGCCTGGCCGGGCCGGCGTCGCGGTGGCGGCGTGCCAGCCACATCAGCACCGACGCGCCGATGACCGTGGTGACCACGCCGGGCGGCACCTCCACGCCCGCCTGGCCGCCGAGGACGGCGCGCAGCAGGATGTCGGCGGCCAGCATGATGATGACGCCGGCCAGGGCGGACAGGGGCAGCATGACGCGGTGCCGGTTGAGCCCTGGCATGCTCCGGCCGAGCAGCCGCACGATGACCGGTGCGCACAGGCCGACGAAGCCGATGGGGCCCGCCACGGTCACCGCCGCGGCCGACAGCAGGACGGCCAGCAGGGTGGCGAGCAGGCGCAGGTCGCGTACGTTGACGCCGAGCACCGACGCGGTGTCGTCGCCCAGGCCGAGGATGTCGAGGCGGGGCCCGAGCGACATCGCGGCGCCGAGCGCCAGGAGGACGACCGGACCCATCTGGGTGACGGCGACCAGGTCGCTCTGCGCCAGCGAGCCGTTCCCCCAGGAGAACAGGCCGGTGGTCTGCTCCTCGAACAGGATCATCAGCAGCGTCGCCAGCGAGCCGAGCGCCAGCGTGGCGGCCGAGCCGGCCAGGATGAGCCGGGTGGTGCCGGCGCGCCCGCCGGCCGATACGGCGAGCACCAGCGCCGCCGCGGCCAGGCCGCCGAGGAAGGACAGCCCGCCGGAGGGCAGCGCGGGCAGCGTGACGCCCGAGGCGGAGGCCGCCACCACGGCCAGGTAGGCGCCCTGGCTGACGGCCAGGGTGTCGGGCGAGGCCAGCGGGTTGCGCGCGACCGACTGCAGCAGCGTGCCCGCCGTGCCCAGTGCCGCGCCGACGGTGACCCCGCCCAGCAGGCGCGGCAGCCGGGAGGCCACCAGGACGCTCAGCGCGTCGGGGTCGTCGCCGCCGAGAACCGACCTGAGCAGGTCGGTGACGCCGACGGCGGACGTGCCCTGGGTCAGGTGCACCGCCGACAGCAGCGCGACGGCCGCCGCGGCCAGGGTGAAGGCCGCCGCGACGCCCAGGCCCCGCAGGGGAGTCATGGGGGCGGCGGGGGCCCGGAGCGTCCCGGTCACGCGGCGAACGCCTTCACCAGCGCCTCGGCGTACTGCCGGCACGACAGCGGGCCGCCGAAGGTCCAGATGCCGTCGGGCAGCCTGGTCACCCGCTTCCTGGCGACGAAGTCCAGTGACTTCCAGATCGCGTTGTCCTTGAGGCCGTCGGCGAAGACGTCCTCGCCGTCGGAGGCGTTGTAGAAGAAGCGCAGGTCTTCGCCCTTCAGCCTGGTCATGCCCTCGACGTCGGTGGTGCCGAGGCCCCAGGCCGGGTCCACCTCGCCGGTCCAGGCGTTGACGAGGCCGATCCGGGTGGCCACGTCGGAGACCAGCGCGCCCTTGCCGAAGAGGCGGACGTTGACGTTGCTGCCCTCCTTCCAGCCGTCGGCCATGACGAACTTCTCTCCGGCGGCGCCGGCCGCGGCGAGCTTGTCCTTGGCGGCGCTCATGGCGGCGTCGAAGTCGCCGAGCACCTTGGCGGCCACGTCGGACCTGCCGACGGCGGCGGCGATCAGGGTGAAGTCGCCGCGCATGCGTTCGAGCTCGCCGCCCGCGGCGTCACCGCCCTTGGTGACGACGACGGGGACGAACTTCTCCAGCTGCTCGACCAGCGCGGCGTTCCGCTCGGCCTCCATGACGACGAGGTCGGGCCGGAGGGCGACGATGGCGTCGACGCTGGGCTCCTGGCGGGTGCCGACGTCCTTGACGGAGGGGTCGAGCGGGGCCGCCGTCACCCAGGTGCCGTAGCCCTTGACGTCCGCGGCGCCCACCGGCATCACGCCGAGGCTGACGAGCATCTCGATCTCGCCCCACTCCAGGCCGACGACGCGGGTCGCGGGCCTGTCGAGCCGGACCTTCCGGCCACGGCCGTCGGTGACGGTGACGGGCGAGGCGGAGACGGAGGGAGCCGGGCCGCCGGCGGCGGGCGGGCTCACCGGAGCCTCGGTGGTGCCGCAGGCGCTGAGGGCCAGCACCGAGGCCAGGGCGGTGGTGAGCACCGCCAGGACGGAACGCATGACTGCTTTTCCTTTCACGCTCTCGCCAGGAGGTGGCGGCCCACCGGCCGCGTCCGCACCGTCCCGGAGAGGGGGTCGATCGTCGCCTCCACGCGGATGCCGTACGCCCGGGTGAGGAGCTTTTCGGTGAGCACCTCGGCGGGTGCGCCTTCGCCCAGCACCCGGCCCTGGTGCAGGAGCACCACCCGGTCGGCGATCTCGGCGGTCTGGTTGAGGTCGTGCAGGACGACCCCGACGGCGACGCCGTGGTCGTCGGCCAGGTCGCGCACCAGTTCCAGCAGCTCGACCTGGTAGCGCAGGTCGAGGTGGTTGGTGGGCTCGTCGAGCAGGAGCACCCGGGTGTCCTGGGCCAGGCACGTGGCCAGCCAGACCCGCTGCATCTCGCCTCCGGACAGCTCGTCCACGGCCCGTTCGGACATCACCGCCACGCCGGTCAGCTCCATCGCGCGGGCGACGGCCCGCTCCCCGTCGGGGTCGCCGGCGCGCCAGCGGCCCCGGTAGGGGTGGCGGCCGTAGCCCACGACGTCGCGCACCCGCACGCCGGTCGGCGTGGGGCGGCTCTGCGACAGCAGGGTCACCCGGCGGGCGAAGTCGCGTGCCGAGAGATCCAGCGCGGCGGTGCCGTCGCCGAAGCGCACGTCGCCGGCCCGCGGCTTGTGCAGCCTGGCCAGCGCCCGCAGGAGCGTGGACTTGCCGCTGCCGTTGGGGCCGACCAGGGCGGTCACCCTGCCCTGGGTGAGGGTGACGCCGGCGCCGTCGACGACGGTGTCGCCGCCGTAGCCCAGGCTGAGGTCGGTGCCGTACAGGGCGTCGGACATGACTGCTCCGTGGTGAGGCGATGGGGACGAAATTAGGTTAGCCTTACCTTCCTTCTAGTCAAGACCGCGAAGTGGTTTTTACAAAATGTATAGACCGTTGATGAAACGTAAACGCAGGGATAGCCTGGGCCTCTGAGCTCGCACGGCGAGCCCCTGCGTCCCTCGCCGGACGCGGAGGAGGGCGGCGCCGTGCAGGAAGGAGGAACGATGGACGCCGTCGCCCAGCGCGTCGTCATCGTCAACGGCCGGCTGTTCCTGCCCGGGACGCCCGCGGTCGCCCGCGCCGAGGACGAGCCCACCGCCGTGGTCGTCGAGGACGGGACGATCGCCGCCGTCACCTCGGACGCCGAGGCCCGGCGGCTGCGTCATCCCCGGGCGGAGGTGATCGACGCCGCGGGCGGGCTGGTCCTCCCGGGCTTCGACGACGCGCACCTCCACGTCATCCCCGGCGGCCAGTGGAGCGGCATGCTGACGCTGGGAGACGCGGCGACGCTGCCGGAGATGCAGGCGCGCGTGGCGGAGTACGCCGCGGCCCACCCGGAAGCGCCGTGGATCATCGGCGGGGGCTGGCACCACGCCGCCTGGGGCGACGGTCGTCCCGCCAAGGAGCAGCTCGACCTGGTCGTCCCCTCCCGGCCCGCGATGATGATCTGCATGGACGGCCACAGTTACTGGGTCAACTCGGCCGCCCTGCGCGCCGCGGGCATCGACCGCGACACCCCTGACCCGGCCAACGGCGTGATCGTGCGTGATCCGGACGGCGGAGAACCCACCGGCTGGCTGAAGGAGAAGGCGGGTCAGCTCGTCTACCGGGTGATGCCCGAGCCGGACCGCCAGGACCTGAAGATCGCGCTGCTGAGGGCCGTCCGGGCGCTGAACGCCGCCGGTTTCACCGCCGTCCAGGACGCGCGCACCGACCCCGGAGAGGTGCCGGTGTGGCGGGAGGTGCTGGCCGAGGGCCTCCTGACGCTGCGTTCCAGGATCGCCCTGCCCATGGCCCCTGAGCAGTCGCTCGCGGAGTGGCGGGCGACCCTCGACGCGCACGAGGAACTCGTGGCTCCGCTTCGCGGCGGCGACCGGCTCACCGGCGGGATCCTCAAGGGCTTCGTCGACGGCGTCATCGAGAGCCGCACCGCAGCCATGCTGGCGCCGTACGAAGGGGAGGAGGGCCGGGGGGCGCCCGCTTTCGAGCCCGAGCAGCTCACCGCGTTCACGGCGGAGGCGCATCGGCGGGGCTGGCAGGTGCAGCTGCACGCGATCGGCGACCGCGCGGTCCGGATGGCCCTGGACGCGTTCGAGGCGGCCGGCCGCGATCACCGTCGCCGTCGCCATCGCGTCGAGCACATCGAGGTCATCCACCCGGACGACGTGAGGCGCTTCGCGGAGCTGGATGTCGTGGCCAGCATGCAACCGTCGCACGCCTTCTCCGCGCCCGGCCGCGCGCACCACTGGCACGGCCTGATCGGGGCGGATCGCGCGGCGTTGAACTGGCCGATGTCGGCGATCCATCGGGCGGGAGGGGTCGTCGCCCTCGGGTCCGACTGGCCCGTGGTCGATCACGACCCCTTCCTGACCCTGCACTGCGCGATCTCCGCGGACCACGCGCTCACCCTGCCGCAGGCGCTCGCGGCGTACGGGCAGGGCTCCGCGTACGCGGCGCATGCCGAGCGACGGCGGGGCCGCCTGGCCGTGGGGATGGACGCGGACCTCGTCGTGCTCGACAGGGATCTGCTGGAGACCGGAGAGGTCCTGGGGGCCGGCGTCGTGGCGACGATCGTCGATGGCACTGTGGTGCATCGCGCCGCGTGAGCCCGGCGCGGCTCCGGCCGTGCTCTCACCAGCCCGAACAGGCCCGGACCAGAAGAATTTTACGTTTAGTCGAACTTATTGACACAGGGTCCAATCTCTGCCTAGATTGCGGGCTACCACTCCCACCCCCACCTCACGCGAGCTGCCCTTCCTCGTCAGTCTCCGACGGCGGCCCGCGATGAGAAAGGCGGAACAATGTCTGGTCCCCTCGTCGCCGAACGGCTGAGCGTCGGTCATGACGGCCGGACCGTCGTGGCCGACGTGAACCTCACCCTCCCCGCGGGCACGGTCACCGTGCTCGTCGGCCCCAACGGCTGCGGGAAGTCCACGATGCTCCGGACGCTCGCGGGTCTGCAGCCGCCGACCGACGGGCACATCCGCGTCCTGGGCGACCCCCTCGACAAGCTGAGCAGAAGGGAGCTCTCCCGGCGCCTCGCCTTCCTGCCGCAGACCCCCCTGGTGCCCGCCGGGATCACCGTGCGCGAGCTGGCCAGGAACGGCCGGTACGCGCATCGCGGCGCCTTCGCGCGGCACACCGCCAAGGACCTGGAGGCGGTGGACTGGGCGCTGCGCGTCACCAACGCGCTTCCCCTCGCGGACAAGCGGATGAACGAGCTGTCCGGCGGCGAACGGCAGCGCGCCTGGCTCGCCGCGGTGCTCGCGCAGGAGGCGAACATCCTCCTGCTGGACGAACCCACCACCTACCTCGACCTCCGCTACCAGATCGAGGTGCTGGAGGTGGTGCGCGCCCTCGCCCACGAGTACGGCATGGCGTGCGGCCTCGTCCTCCACGACCTGGGGCAGGCCTCCACCTACGCGGACCAGGTGATGCTCACCGCCGGAGGCGGGATCCTCGGCCAGGGCGAACCGGCCGAGGTGCTCACCTCGCAGAGCATCGCCCGCGCGTTCGGAGTCGACGTCAAGGTCGTGCGTGACTCCGAGACCGGCGGGATCGCCTGCTTCCCGCGCAGCTCACCCAACTGACTCCACGCCCGCCCCCACGGATGACCCCCCATCAGTTAAGGCAGACGACGATGCGCACAAACGCCATCCTTCTCGGCACCGTGGTCGCGGTGCTCGCCCTCGCCTCGTGCGGCTCCCCGGCGGAAACCACCGCTCCCGCCGCGAGCCCAGCCAAGATCACCGTACGGGACGCCTTCGGCCCCGTGGAACTGCCCGGCCCGGCCACCCGGGTCGTCTCGCTGGAGTGGACCTACACGGAAGAACTGCTCGCGCTCGGCGTGACCCCTGTCGGCGTGGCCGACAAGGACCTCTACAACGACTGGGTGACCGCCGGCCCGCGCATCCCCGCGACCGCGGCCGACGTGGGCACCCGCCAGGAGCCCAACCTCGAGACCATCGCCGCCCTCAGGCCCGACCTGATCGTGGGCAACGCCGACCGGCTCGCCGGCAACATCGAGAGTCTCAGGAGCGTCGCCCCGGTCGTCGCGTTCCGCTGGAACGATCCGGCCAAGAAACAGCTCGTGATGATGAAGGAGTCCTTCAGGTCGCTGGCGGGGGCGCTCGGGAAGGACGGCGAAGCCGCCGAGGCGCTCGCCAGGCTGGACGCGGCCACGGCGTCGGCGAAGGAGAAACTCTCCGCCGCCGGGACGACGTTCGCCCTGGCCTACCCGGCGGGCGGGGCAGGCGCCGCCACCGTGACCGTCTTCGCGAAGCCGTCGCTCGCCTCCCAGATCCTGGAGGAGGCCGGCATGACCAACGCGTGGACCGGCACGGCGGACGGGGACGGGCTCAGCACGGTCGGCGTCGAGGCCCTGACGGCTCTGCCCGCCGACGTGAGGTTCCTGTACGTCTCCCCGTCCGCCGACGACACCTTCGTGAAGCTCGCCGGCAACAAGGTCTGGACCGGCCTGCCGTTCGTCAAGGCCGGCCACACCTACAAGCTCGACCCGACGCCGTGGTTGTACGGCGGCCCCTCCTCGGCGGAGCAGCTGCTCGACGAGACCGTGGCGGCGCTGGTCAAATGAGCGCCGTCCTCGCCTCCCCCGCTCCCGTGCGGCCCGCCCGGCGGCCGGTCGGCCCCCTGGCCTGCGCCGCCATGCTCACCCTTCTGGTCCTCGTCGCCCTGTGGCATCTCGGTCAGGGCGCCTCCCACCTCGGCGTCGGCGACGTGGTCAGCGTGCTCACCGGCGGCGGCGACCCGTTGGCCGACGACATCGTCTTCAGCGGGCGGCTGCCCCGGACCCTCGCCGGCCTCGTGGCGGGGCTCGCCCTCGGCCTCGCGGGCGGGCTGATCCAGGGCGGGACGCGCAACCCGCTCGCCGCCCCCGACACGCTGGGCGTGAACGCGGGCGCCTACCTGGCGGTCACGGTCGCCGGCGCGACCGGGCTGAGCCTCGGTGTGCTCGGCACCGGCGCCGCCGCCCTGGCCGGCGCCCTCGGCGCCGCCGCCCTCGTGTACGCGCTGGCGGGCCGGTCGCTGTACGCCCCCGGGCGGGTGCTCCTGGCCGGCACCGCCGTGGCCCTGGCGGCCACGTCCCTCGCGCTGACCGTGCAGATGCTCGACGAGCAGACCGCCCGGGGCACGTTCTTCTGGGGCAACGGGTCGCTGATCCAGACCGGGCCGGCCGTCCCGCTCTGGACGGGCGCGGCGACCCTCGTCCTGGCCCTGGTCCTGCCCGGTCTCGTGCGCCCGCTGGACCTGCTCTCCCTGGGAGACGACACGGCGGAGTCCATGGGGGTGAACGCCGGGCGCGTGCGCCTGTACGTCCTCGTGCTGTCCGTGGCCTTCTCCGCCGTCGCGGTCACGGTGGCCGGGCCCATCGGCTTCGTCGGCCTGGTCGCCCCCATCGCCGTCCGGATGGCGGGAATCCACCGGCACGCGTGGCTGCTTCCCCTGTCAGGCGCGGCCGGAGCCTTGCTGGTGCTGCTCGCCGACGGCGCGGGACAGGCGCTGCAGACCGCCGCCGGCGGCGAGATCCCCGTGGGCGTCGTCACCGCCCTGGTGGGCGGCCCGGTCTTCCTGGTGCTGGTGCGCAGGCTGACGACCGGTGACGCCGAGACCGGCGCCACGGTCACCGACGCCAGGCCGGCGAGCGGCCGGCGCCACGCCGCCGTCGTCGCGGCGACGGTCGTGCTGCTCGCCTGCGCCGTGGTCGTGGGCCTGTCCGTCGGCACCCTGAGCATCAGCCCGGCGCAGATGCTCGATCCCGACGCGCTGGTCCGCGGCGTCCTGTCCCAGCGGTTCACCCGGGTGCTCGCCGCCGCCGGCGGCGGAGCCTGCCTCGCGGTGGCGGGCGGCGCCGTCCAGGCCGTCATCCGCAACCCGCTCGCGGAGCCGTCCCTGCTCGGCGTCACCGGCGGAGCGGCCATCGGCGCCGTCTCCGTCATCACCCTGGTGTCCGCCGCGCCGCACTGGATGATCCCGGCGGCGGCGTCGCTCGGCGGTCTCCTCGCGCTCCTGCTGGTGATCGCCGTGGCGCGGCGGAAGGGAACCCTCGACCCCACGCGCGTGGTCCTGGTCGGCATCGGCCTGGCCGCGGCCACCTCGGCGGTCGTCCAGGTCCTGGCGCTGCGCTCCACGATGACGATCGGGGCGGTGCTGACCTGGCTGGCCGGGTCCGCCTACGGCCGCTCGGCGGGCGACCTGCTCTGGCTGGTCGTCCCGCTCGTCGTCACCGTGCTGCTCGTCGCGGGCACCCGGCCGCTCGACATGCTGGCACTGGGAGAGGACCTGCCGCGGGCGTTCGGGCTCCGGCTGGGCCGCGTCCGCCTGCTCGTCCTGACGGCCGCGGTCGTGCTCGCCGCGGGAACCGCCGCGACGATCGGAGCCGTCGGCTTCGTCGGGCTGATCTCCCCGCACCTTGCACGGGGGCTCGTCGGCTCCTCGCACCGGCGCATGCTGCCCGTGGCGGCCCTGCTCGGGGCGGCCCTGGTGGTCGTCGCCGACACCGTCGGACGCGTCGTCATCGATCCCCGGCAGATCCCCGTCGGCGTGATGACGGCCCTGGTCGGGGCGCCGTACATGATCTGGCTGCTCCGTTCGGGCAGGAGGGCCGGCGGTTGACCCCGTTCGGGCCGGCGGGCGCTCCGCGGGAGGTCACCGACCTGGCGCTCGACGCCGCCACCGGCAGGGGCGCCGACTACGCGGACGTGCGCGTCGTACGGCGGGTGGAGGAGTCGGTGACGGTCCGCGGCGGCCGGGTGGAGAGCGTCGTCTCCGACGAGACCGAGGGGGTCGGCATCCGGGTGTTCGCCTGCGGGGCGTGGGGCTTCGCGGCGACCCACCGCTACGACGCGGGCGCGATCGGCCGGGCCGCCGCCGAGGCCGTGCGGCTCGCCCGCGCCGCGGCCCCCTCCCTCCGCCATCGCGTGACCCTGGCTGAACGTCCGCGCGCCCGCGGCGCCTACGCCACCCCCGTGCGCGAGGACCCCTTCGCGCTGTCGCTGGAGGAGAAGGTCGCCGACCTGCTGGCCGCCGACGCCGCCCTGGCCGTTCCCGGAGTCGTGTCCACCGCGTCGAGGTACGCCGCCCAGCGGGAGTGGAAGACGTTCGCGGCCACCGACGGCAGCTTCGTCGAGCAGGTGTTCACCCACGTGGGAGCGGGCATCGAGGCCCATGCCGTACGAGGAGGCGAGCACCAGCGGCGCAGCTACCCGGAGGCGCGGGGCGGCCGGTGGCGGCAGGCGGGGTACGAGTTCATCCGGGAGCTCGATCTGCGGGGCGACGCGGCGCGGTGCGGGGAGGAGGCGGTCGCCCTGCTCTCCGCGCCGCCGTGCCCGGAGGGACCCGCCACGGTCGTCATCGACCCGAGCCAGCTCTACCTGCAGATCCACGAGTCGTGCGGGCACGCCGCCGAGCTCGACCGCGTCTTCGGCGCGGAGGCGAGCTACGCGGGGACCAGCTTCCTGAGCCCCGACCTGCCGGACTCGCGCTTCCGGTACGGCTCCGACCTGGTCACGCTGGTCGCCGACGCCACCGTGCCGGGAGGCCCGGGGACGTTCGGCTGGGACGACGAGGGGGTGGCGGCGCAGCGGACCACCCTGGTGGAGAACGGCATCCTCACCGGTTTCCTGACATCGAGGGACACCGCGTCGCGCATCGGCCGGCCGTCCGGCGGCACCGTGCGCGCGGAGAGCTGGAACCGCCTTCCGCTCATCAGGATGACCAATGTCAACCTCATGCCTGTGCCCGGGATGAGCCTGGAGGACATCGTGGCGGACACGGACGACGGCCTCTACCTGACCACGAACCGGAGCTGGTCGATCGACGACCGGCGATGGGGCTTCCAGTTCGGCACGGAGATCGCGTACGAGATCAAGGGCGGCAGGATGGGGCGGATCTTCAGGAACCCTGTCTACACCGGCATCACGCCACAGTTCTGGCGCTCCTGCGACGCGGTCGCCGACGAGCGGAGCTTCGTCATGTACGGCAATCCGAACTGCGCCAAGGGGCTTCCTCCGCAGTGCGTCCAGGTCGGCCACGGCTGTCCCGGCGCGCGGTTCCGAGGCGTGCGGATGGTGGCGGGACGATGACGATCGACGAACGGCACGGCCGGTTCGAGAGGTACGCCGAGCGGCTCCTGGACAGGGCGCGACGGCACGGCGCGTCGGGCGCCGAGGTGTGTGTGGAGGGCCGGCTGGCCTCGCTGACCAGGTTCGCCGACTCCGAGATCCACCAGAGTGTCACCGAGGACGCCGTCCGGGTGAGCCTGCGCTACGTACGGGGCAGGCGTCACGGCATGGCCGTGGCGGGCCGCCTGGACGACTCGGCGCTCGACTCCCTGGTGGAACGCGCCGCGTCCAACGCCGCGGGCACGGCCGAGACCGACGACTGGCCGGGCCTGCCGGAACCCGGTCCGATCCCGGAGGTGACGGGGGCCTATGCCGCCGCCACAGCTGAGGCGACGCCGGAACTCCGTGCCGGGGTCGTCCGCGACGTCATCGCGGCGGCCGACGCGGCGGGGGCGGCGGCGTCCGGCTCGTTCGCGACCGGCGCCGTCACCACGGTCGTGCTCAGCAGCCGGGGCGTGCGGGCGGCGCAGACCAGGAGCGACGCCTGGCTGGTCACCGTCCACGCGTCGCCGGGCGGAGGCACCGGTTACGCCGAGACGTGCGCGGTGGACGTGGCGCACGTCGACGGCGCGGCTCTGGGCCGGGAGGCGGCGGGGAAGGCGCGCGCCGGCGACCACCCGGTCGTCCTGCCCGCGGGGGAGTACCCGGTCGTGCTGGAGGAGTACGCGGTGGCGGACGTGCTGGCCAAGCTCGGCCGGTTCGGCTTCAACGCGCGGGCCGTGCAGGACGGGCAGTCCTTCGCGCAGCCGGGTCTGCGTGTCGCAACTGATCTCGTCACCGTCTGGGACGACGGGACCGATCCCCTCGGGCTGCCCACCGCCTTCGACCACGAGGGTGTCGGGAAGGAACGTGTGAGCCTCATCGATCGCGGCAGATGCGACCGGGTGGTGCACGACACCGGCACCGCCGCGCGGGCGGGGGTCCGCTCCACCGGGCACGCGCTGCCCGCGCCCAACCCGGTGGGGCCCCTCCCGGTGAACATGTTCATGGCGCCGGGCCGGCTGTCACGGGAGGAACTGATCGGGCGGCTGGACCGGGGGCTCCTCGTCACCCGCTTCCACTACAGCAATCCGGTGGACCCCAAACGCGGGATCGTCACCGGGGTGACCCGTGACGGCGTCTTCCTCGTCGAGCACGGTGAGATCGTCGCCCCGGTGCGCGACCTGCGCTTCAGCCAGAGCTATCCGGACGTGCTGCGGAGGGTCGGCGCGGTCGGCAGGGACCGCAGGACGGTGCGCGGCTGGTTCGGGGGAGTGCCGGTGCTCGGCGACATCACCGCTCCCTCCGTGCTCGTGGACGGATTCCGTTTCTCCGGCTGACCGCGGCGGCCGGCGTCGGTCAGGCTGCAGTCGTCGCACATGTCGCCGGACACCCGGTAGTACAGGCAGCAGCTGCGGCGCATGAACAGGGGGCGGTCGGGCGCGGGCTCGGTCAGGTCGCCGGTGCCGCGCAGCCGGCCCAGCTCCAGCAGCCTGCGGGTCAGCGCGAAGCCGGCCTCGGTGTGCTCGGGCCGGTCGCGCGTGAAGGCGCGCAGCGTCCCGGCCAGCGCGGAGGCCACGTTGCCCCAGAGGAGACCGGGTGCGATCTTCACGGCGGCCCTGACCGCGTCGGCGAGCGGCTCCAGCAGCCCGGTCACCACGGTGGCGTACAGCGCCTCGGCGCTCTGCCCCGGCGTGGCCTCCCACCCGGCCGGATCGACGGCGCGGAGCGGCAGCGCGCCGCCGGGCGCCGCCCGCCAGTGGATGTGCAGGGGATCCGCGCGGAGGAGTATCCCGTGGGCCACCGCCGCCCCGAAGAGCGGCGAGTACAGCCGGGAGGCCGCCCTCTGGAACAGGAGCGAGGCGGCGACGCGGCTCTCGTCGGTGCCCAGGTGCTCGGCGACCGCCGTGATCCTGGTCTTGAGGACGGCGGGGTCGGTGGACAGGTCGGCGAGCGGCCGCCACCCCGCTCCGGCCGGGCCGACGTCGAGCTCGAACCGGGCTCCGGCACGGGAGACGTCGGCGATCGCGTGGAGCACGGCCGGGGTGGGGGCGGGCGGCAGGCCCGCGTGGAACTGCGTCGGGTGGTCGCTGGTACCGCCGGTCGGGCCGCTGCGGGGCACGCCTACCTCCTCACGTCGATCACGACGCTCACCACGAAGAACAGGAGCAGGAGGACGCCGCCCGCGAGCGCCGCCCCGGTGGCGGGCAGGCCGGCGAGCACCACGCCGAGCGTCAGCGCGAGCGCCGCGACGACCGCTGCGGCGATCTTCCAGTCGTCACCGACGATGAAGTCGTACCAGAACCGTCCGAACCCCTTGAGGAATCTCATCGCGCGACCTCCGGCTTGAGACGAGGCAGGAAGCCGATCAGCACGCGCGAGATCAGCAGCCAGCACGCCAGCAGTGCGAGGATGGCCCAGTCGCCACCCGGCCATTCGAGGCTTTCGCCGCTTTCGGTGAACACGCCGAGCCCCTCGACCGCCCAGTACGCGCCGAAGCTCGCGAGGAGCAGGCCCACGCCGTACTTCAGGGCGTTCTCCGGGATGGCCGCGAGCGGGCGGTGCAGGATGAGGCCGGCCAGCAGGACGAGGACGCCGGCGCTTGCCGCGCCGCCGACCGCCGCGGGCATGTTCCCCGCGCTGAGCCCGAACGTGATGACCACGAACACGACCTCGACGCCTTCGAGGAACACGCCCTTGAACGCGACCACGAACGCGAACGTGTCGACGCCGAAACGGCTCCGGCGCGCGGCCTGGCGCGCGGCCGCCGTCTGGCTCGCGAACTCCTCCTCCTCGTCGTGCATCGCCTTCAGACCTGAGGACCGCAGGACCGCCTTGCGCAGCCACTGGAGGCCGAAGATCAGCAGGAGCGTGCCGACGACCAGCTGGAGGAGCGATTCGGGGAGCCAGCTGCTGAGGGCGTACCCGGCGGCGGCGGTGAACGCGGTCAGCGCCACCAGCGCCGCCACGGTGCCGGTGAGGGCCGAGCGCCAGCCGCGCGTCACGCCCATGGCGAGAACGATGGTCAACGCCTCGACGAACTCGACGAACGAGGCGGCGAAGGTCGAGGCCACCAGGCCCCAGGTTGCGCCTGTCACGGCGACTCCTTCTTTGTAACAAGTGTTTCAATGGAACTCATGCTTCATTAAACGGAGACGGTATGTCAACTGGCTAGCCTTGGGTGCCATGACGACCGATGAGCGTTTCCTGCTGCTCACGTACCGCGTGCCCTCGACGACGTCGCGCGCCCGGGTGGCGGTGTGGCGCGAGCTGAAGCGCCTGGGCGCCCTCTACATCCAGCAGGCCGTGTGCGTCCTCCCCGGCCGTGAGGGCGTCCGGCAGCGACTGGACAAGGTCCGCGAGCGCATCGACGAGCTCGGGGGCGAGAGTATGATCTTCGTGCTGGCCGACGTCGAGGAGCGCGAGCGCCGCAAGCTCGTCGAGTCCTTCCGCGAGAACTCCGCCAAGGAGTACGCCGAGATCGTGGAGGAGTGCGAGACGAAGTTCTTCAAGGAGATCGAGTTCGAGCGGTTCCGGGAGAACTACACCTTCGAGGAGGCCGAGGAGATCCGGCAGGATCTCGAGAAGCTGCGCCGCTGGCTCCAGAAGGTCGAGGAGCGCGACTGGATGGGCGCGCCCGGCAGGGACCTGGCCCGCGAGAAGGTCGCGGAGTGCGAACGGCTGCTCGACCAGTTCGAGGCCGACGTCTACGAGCGGGTCGGCGACCCGGGCGCGATCTGAGCGACGGTCTGGACTTGTAGTCAACACGTTTGACGTTGCGTCGACTACGATGGCCGTGTGACCCCTACCACGCGCTCCCGCGACGCCGCCGCCGCCTCCGACTCCGCAGCCGAGGCCGTGTTCGCCGCCTTGCGACCGATCGTGGCCGGCATCCAGGAGACGTTCGGCCGTCGCTGCGAGGTCGTCCTGCACGACTACCGCCGCCGCGAACACTCGGTGATCGATGTCGCGGGTGACGTCACGGGCCGCCAGGTCGGCTCGGCCATGAGCGAGATCGGCCTGAAGATGCTGCAACAGGGCGACGCCGCCACCGACGAGCTGAACTACGTGACGCGCCTGTCGGACGGGCGGTCCGTCAAGTCCTCCACGATGCTCCTGCGAGACCCCGACGGACACGTGTTCGGGGCGTTGTGCATCAACTTCGACGTGACCGAGCTGCGCACGCTCAGCCGGCTGGTCGCCGAGCTGGCCGGTGAGACCGATCCGAGCGAGGCGGCGACCACCACGTTCAGCAACGACATCGACGCCGTGATCGACTCGGTGCTGACCGAGGTGGAGAACGAGCTGGGGCACAGCCTCGCCCGGATCACGGTCGCGCAGCGGACCGAGGTGGTCCGCATGCTGGAACAGCGGGGACTGTTCCAGATCCGCCGGGCGGTGCCCCTCGTGGCCAAACGGCTCGGGCTGTCGAGGGCGTCGATCTACAATCACATCGCCCGCCTGCGTGAGAGCGATCAAGCCGGCGACGAAGGCTGATGCCGACCGGAGACCTCCTCCGGACGCACCGTTCCTTCGCCGCCGACCCGGTGCACGACGCCGAACTGGGCGAGCGCCGTGTCGACGTGGCGGGGGAGCAGCATGAGCGACTCGCCCACCCCGAAGCCTTCGACGGCGCCGGTGAGCACCAGGTGCTCCTGCGAGGGCGCGCCCACGACCACCCCCGGGTGGCCCGCCACCACCGCGTGCGGCCGGCCCGCGTCGACCTGGATCGCCGTGAGCCCGGCGTCGACCGTCACCTGCCCGGCGCGCCGGCTGACGACCCGGGTCAGCACCCCCGCCGCGGCCCGGAAGCCGGCGAAGGCGGGCTGCCCGGCGAAGCGGGCCAGGCTCCGCGCGTCGTTGTAGACGACGGTGCCCGCGCCGACCGTGACGGCGGCCCCGCCGCCCACCGTGCCGCCCGGCGCGGCCTGGACGCTCTCGTGGAAGGTGTGGCTGGTGCCCGTGCACAGCTCAGGCACCGCGTGCCCGCCGGCCTCGACCGCCCGGACCAGCGCGGTCAGCCGCCGCACCTCGTCACGCACGGCGGCGGCGCGGTCGGGGCCGGGGAGGTCGGCGAGGTGGCCGCCGTAGGCGTGCACCCCGGCGAACGCCCACCCGGCCTCCCGGTAGGCCGACAGCACGGCGAGCGCCGCCGCGGCGTCGCCGGCGTCGACGCCGGTGCGGTGCAGGCCCGTGTCCACGTCCAGGAAGGCGGCCAGCCGTCCTGGACGCCCCGCCGTCTCGGGCGTGTCGACGAGGATCGACACCCGCGCCCGCGGGTGCCGGTCCGCCAGCGCGGACGCGGCGGCGCGGGCCGGCCCGACCGCCGGGTAGGCGAGGAGCACGTCCAGCGCGCCGCGATCGAGCAGCATGGCGAGCTCGCCGACGGTGGCCGCCTTGAACCTGGTCACGCCGGCGGCGAGCAGCCGGTCGACCGTCCAGCCGATCCGGGCCGTCTTGACGTGGGCCCGCCAGCGCCGTGGCGTGCCCACCAGAGCGAGCGTGTGCGCGATGTTGGCCTCGACCGCAGCCTCGTCCAGGACCAGGGCGGGCGTGGGCAGGCCGGCCAGGCGCGGGAGCAGACCCGCCAGGTCGTCGAACCGCTCAGGCAAGGCCGTCTCCCGTGTACAGGCCGCCGGCGCGGACGTCGATCACCGTGCCGGGGCCGGTGGCCGCCTCGACGGCCTCCTCGCCCCGCGCGGTGCTGATGAACCGGGTGCCCCGGCCGAGCACGAGCCCCTCGTGTGCCACCACGGCGCCGGCCGCGATCACGGTGCGCGGGCGGCGGGCCACCGGGTCCGCGACGACCAGGTCGGCGTCGGCGCCCACGCCGAGGTGCCCCTTGGCCGCCAGTCCGAGCACGCGCGCGGGTGTCCAGCAGGCCTTGCGCACCAGGTCGTCCACCCGGAGCAACCCCCACTCGACCATGGACAGCCCCATGGACAGCGTGACGTTGCGCGGGATGCAACCGCCGTCCGTGGCGAAGGCGTGCACGTCGAAGCCGCCCGCGGCGTTCCGTGACGCGCCGAGCAGCAGGCGGGAGACGCCCGGGTTGATCGGCAGGCAGACGCCGGAGGGGGTGCCGGCCGCCTCCCACGCCGCGACGCCCTCCTCGCCGGTGCGCAGGACGACGTCGTCGCCGCAGACGTGGGGGACGCTCGCCCAGCCGTCGCGGATCGCGCGGCGCAGCCCCTCCTCGGTGCCGGGGTAGCCGCCGCCCTCCAGCCAGCGGATCACCCGCCTGTTCGCCGGCACGCCGTCCACGCACCTGCCGGACGTGCC
The DNA here is from genome assembly GCF_900109355.1 of Nonomuraea pusilla. GTDB lineage: Bacteria > Actinomycetota > Actinomycetes > Streptosporangiales > Streptosporangiaceae > Nonomuraea > Nonomuraea pusilla. The sequence continues at coordinate 60,452 of NZ_FOBF01000013.1, read as the reverse complement.
GTTGATCTCGGCCAGGTAGGACTCCGCGAACACGTGCGGCGAGCCGCGCAGCAGCGCGATCGCGGTGGCCGCCTCCTCGGCGACGTCGGCGACGTCGCCCCGGCAGTAGCTGTTGACGTGCGCGATCTGCAGCCGGTTGTCCCCGGCCAGCTCCAGCGTCTCGCGCAGGCCCTCGATGTCGCTGCCCGCGGTGGTCGTGCCGCAGTGGCTGGCCACCCACACGCCCGCCCGGTTCGCCTCGTCGATGATCGTCCCGGTGGCCTCGGCGTCCCAGCCCGCGTCCACGTGCAGCTTCACGCCCAGCCCGCCCGCGGCCAGGATCCGGTCGAGAGCGCGCCGGATCTCCGCACGCGACGGGTGGGGTGGCAGCTGCACGCCGGGCTTGACCAGTTCGAGGGTGGCGATGGACAGGCCGGCGCCGCCGCCCTCGGCGGCTCCGGCGAGGACGCCGGCGGCCGGCCCGCTGAGGTCCAGCGCGGTGGTCACCCCGGCCCTGGCGAGCATGGCGTGGCCCGCTCCGGGCGCGCTGGGAAGGGCGATGTGGACGTGCAGGTCGACGAGGCCGGGCAGCACGTAGTGCCCCGCGGCCTGAAGGGTCCGCTCTGCGCGGCCCCGCAGGTCGTCGCCGACGGCCACGATCCGGCCGTCGGCCACCCCGACGTCGGTGACCTGGTCGACGCGGTTGGCGGGATCGACGACCCGGCCGCCGCGGATGAGGATGTCGAAGCGATCAGTCATGTGCGAATCCGATGTTCTGGTGCTGGACGTCGGCGAACCCGTACGCCCCCGTGCCGGCGACGGACGAGTCGGTGTTCGGCGTCGGCTGCCCCGAGGCGCTGTGGTGGAGGACACGCGGGAGCAGCGCCGTGATCACGTCGTAGGTATCGGTGAAGGCGCCGTCGATGGTGTGGTGGTCGAAGTTCGTGATCTTCTGACTGAGCCCCCACTGCAGGGTGCCGCCGTCCTGGAGCGCCGACCTCGGCCGCGGGTTCATGTCGTTCGTGCCGGCGCTCGGTGACGTCGGCGCCGGTCCGCTCCGGAGCCGCCGCCGCACGCGGTGAGCGTGAGCGCGGTGGCGAGCAGGCAGGTCGCTGCCGCGCGGGTGCGCAGGGTCATCTGGTTGTTCCTCCCTTGACCGCGAGCAAGTCACATCGTCGCCACCGCTTCGACTGAAAGTCAATAGTCTTGACGTTACGTCTAGATCTAGGGGGCCAGCCGGGCGCCGAGCCTGAGGCCGATCCGGATGCCGCCCTCCACCTCCGGCAGGAACCGCAGGACGTCGCCCGGCAAGGGGCCGTCGAGGAGCACGAACTCCTCGGGTGACACGGGGCGGGCCCGCGCCGTGGGCTCGACCGTGCCGTCCAGTCTCACGAACCGCGCCAGCAGGCCGTCATCGGACGGTTCGAGCACGAGCTCGCGGCAGCCGGGGTAGGCGTAGGAACCGGCTCTCCCGGTGGCGTCCACGCCGCCGATCGGCTCCTGCGCGGGCGGCCGGCCGGTGCCCAGCCGCTCCAGCATCCGCTCGTGGACGGCGGTGCGCGCCTCCCACCCGGCGCCGCTGTTGGCCAGCAGGGCGACCGCGGCCCGGTGCCGGGGGAAGAGCTGCAGGTGGGAGACGTAGCCGCTGAAGCTCCCGCTGTGCCCGAGCGAGACGTCGGGGCCCTCGCCGTCGATCGCCCAGCCCAGCCCCTGGAAGCGCCCCGGACGCTCGGCGGGGACACGCGTCCCGGCCATGAGCGTGCGGGAGCCGGCCGTGAGCACCTTGCTCGTCTCGGCGAGCTGGTCGGCCGCCAGGTCGAGCAGTGCCCGCGCGCTGCCGATGAGCCCGCCGGAGGCGAATCTGGCGCGGGGGAAGGCCATCCGTGGCAGGAGCCGCTGCCCGCCGTCCGGGCCCGCGGTGTGCGGCAGCGCGACGGGACGGACGATCGCCTCGTCCGTGCCGGTCACCACGTCGGCCAGGCCCAGCGGGTCGAGCACGCGGCGGCGCAGCGCCTGTTCGACCGGAACCCCGTCCAGCCTGGCGAGGATCTCGCCGAGCAGCCAGTAGCCGGGATTGCAGTAGCCGAAGGCCGCCCCGGGCGGGGCGAACCGGCGCAGCACGCCGAACTCGGCGATCAGGCGCGCCTGGGCGTCGTCGTCGGCGCCGAAGGCGAACATGTCGCCCGGCCACTCGCCCTCCCAGCCGCTGGTGTGGTCGAGCAGGTGCCGGACCGTGACGCCGTCCGCGCCGGGGAGGCCGGGGACGAGGTCGGCCACCGGCTGGTCGAGGTCGAGCAACCCCTGCTCGCGGGCGCTCATGACGGCCATCGCGGTGATCGGCTTGGTGATCGAGCAGTAGCGGAACAGCGTCTCAGGCGTGACCGGGCGCGGGTCGCGCACGCTGGTGACGCCGGCGCAGTGATAGCGCCGCTCGTCCCCCACGAGCACGCCGATGACGAGGCCGGGCGTGCCGGTCCTGGCCATGGCGGGGGCGGCGGCCTCCGCGAGCTCGGCCGCCAGGTCGGATGGATCAATCATGACAACTCCTGCATCTGGAGCAAATCCTGACATAGTTTGCGCACGGCTTAGACAATTCGTCAAACATATGTCCCGAATGTCGAACCCTGCCTGGAGGCGGCGTGGGACGGAAAGCTGAGACCGGATGCCGACCTTCCTGCTGCGCCGCCTCGCCGTGAAGACGGCCCTCGTGTTCGCCGCCACCAGCTTCGCCTACCTGCCGGCCTCGGTGACGCTCACCCCCGCGGCGGCCTGCCTGGGCAGGGGGCGCGACATTCCCCAGGAGGCCATCGTCAGCGAGATGGGGCGGCGCGCCGGCGGGAGCCTGCGGCTGCTCGCCGTCGCCGTCGTGTCGTTCGTCCTGCTGTCGGCACCGGTCTTCCTGGTGGCGGACTTCGTGAAGTACTCGGCGGCGAGGTCAACCAGGCACATCCTGCTGTACTGCGACGGGGAGTACCACACCGGTCCCCGGCGCGGGGGTGGTCGAGCGGCTCCGGCATCTCGCGCTGCCCACCCTGACGCTCCTGCCCGGCCCGCGCCGAGCTCCGCGCCGTCGAGGAGCCCGCGCTGTCGCCGACGACGGGGCACGCGACGGCGTGCCACCGCACAGCCGAGATCGTCTCGGGCGCGCTGGAGCGCTCGGAGCCGTTCCCCGCGCCCGTACCCGACGACGCGCCGCGCGAGCGGGCCGGCACGGGGGAGGCCGTCCTGGGCGTCTCCGACCTGCGCAGGACCTACCCGGCCGGCCGCAGGGCCCGCTCCGCAGGAGGACGCGGCCCGTGCGCGCCGTGGACGGCCTGAGTCTGGAGATCGGCGCGGGGCAGACCCTGTTCGAGCGGCCGGCGCACCCGTGCACGCGGGCGTCGCCGTCCGTCGTGCCGATCCCGGACCCGAGACTCGAACGGCGCCGCCGCGCCGATCGGCGTCAGCCCGCGTCGATCGAGCGGATCGCCGCGGCCAGCGCCGGATTCCGGTACGGCCCGTCGGCGTCGAGCATGCCCGCCGTCCGGGCGCGAAGCCGTGCCGACTCGTCCTGGCTCAGCTTCGCCTTGGCCACCACGCGGCGGGGACGGAGTCGGAAGCCGACCGTGCCGCGTGCGATGCGGGCCGCGTAGCCGGCCACCGAGTCCAGTGTCCACGGGACCGGCATCACCGACTCGAAGTGGTCGACGGTGTCGCGCAGCACGGCGAACGTGGCGTCCGCGTCGAGCGGTTCCGGGCGCCCGTGCAGATGGATCACCTGGAAGTCCCAGGTCGGGACGTGCGGTGTCTCGCCGTACCAGGAGGGGGAGAGGTAGCCGTGCGCGCCCTGGACGATCAGCACGGCATCGTGCCGCCCGAGCTCGTGCAGCACGCCGTCCGGACCGGCGAGGTGGCCGAGGACGGCGCCGCTGCCCGGCGGGGCCTGCCGGTCGCGCACGATCGGCAGGTGCGAGACCACCAGTCCGTGCCGCTCGGTGTGGGTGACGAGCGACGCCCAGCCGTACGCGTCGATCAGCGCGTCGATCTGCTCGGGGTCGGTCATGGCGAACACGGGCTGCTCCAGCACGGGGGCTCCCCACAGTGAATGACAAAGAATCCAGTTGATTGACACATAGTCTAAAGGTGGCATACCGTTCGGGCAACCGGACTACCCCGAGGAGAACGATCACCTTGAATCCGACCGTGAGGTTGCCCGAGCCCGTACGTCCCTTCGCGCAGTACCGGCCGGTGCGATGGTGCGGGGACGTCCTGTACATCTCCGGCCAGGTCGCCGCGGTCGACGGGGAGTTCCCGCTACGCGGCCGGGTGGGCGCCGAACTCTCGATCGAGGAGGGGCGGCAGGCCGCCCGGCAGTGCGCGCTCAACCTGCTCGCGCAGATCGACCGGGAACTCGGCGGATTCGACCGGGTCGAGGCACTCGTGAAGGTGACGGTGTTCGTCGCCACCGCGCCCGACTTCCTCTCCCACCACGTGGTCGCCGACGGCGCGTCCGAGACCTTCGTGCAGGTGCTCGGCCCGGCGGGCGAGCACGCCCGCTCCGCCGTGGGCGTGGCGCGGCTGCCGATGGACTCGCCGGTCGAGGTGGAGGCGGCGGTGCTCGTCGGCCCGAGGAAGGGCTGACCATGCTGCTCGACCTGCGGATCGAGGACGCCAACGTCGTCACCATGGACGCCGCGCGGCCGTCCGCGCGCGCCATCGGCATCTGGGACGGCCGCGTCGTCGGTCTCGACGAGGAGATCGACGGGCTGCGCGCCCGCGAGACGGTCCGGGCCGACGGCGCGACCGTCCTGCCCGGGTTCGTCGACGCGCACACCCACCTCGCCTGGGCCGGGCGCGGGGCGCGCTCCCTGGACATCTCCGGCTGCACCACCCGGGAGGAGATCCTCGCCACGATCGCCCGGCACGCGCGGACGGTGGACGGCGAGTGGATCGACGTCGTCGGCTACGACCAGCGCCCGCTGGGCCGGCACCTCACCGCGGCCGAACTCGACCCGGTCACCGGCGGCCGCAAGGCATTCCTCCTGCACCGCTCCGGACACGCCTGCCTCGTGAACACGGCCGTGCTGCACGGGCTGTCGCTCACCGCCGAGCACCTGGCGGACCCCGACGTGCTGTGCGACGAGCACGGCGAGCCGACCGGTGTCTTCCTGGAGGCGGCCCAGGCCGCGGTGCACCGCATGCGCCGGCCGTACGACCTGGCCGAGACGATCGCCGCCCTGCGGCAGGCCGCGGGCACCTGCCTCGCCCAAGGGGTCACCGCCTGCGGCGAGGCGGGCATCGTCGCCGGGCTCGGCGCCAGCACGCCGATCGAACTGCTGGCCTACCAGCGGGCCGACCTGCCCATCCGGGTTCAGCTGATGGTGAGCGACCTCGCGCTGCACCCGGTCGGCGCCGCCCCCTCCGACGGCGTGACACTCGGGCTCGACCTGGGCATGAGCAGCGGGTTCGGAGGCGACAGGCTCTGGCTCGGGGCGATGAAGATGTGGCTGGACGGCGGCGTGCAGGCGCGTACCGCCGCGCTCAGCGAGCCGTTCTGCGGCACCGACAACCGGGGCGCGCTCGCCGACGACGAGGCCGAACTCCGGCGGAAGATCGTGGCCGCCCACGCCTCCGGGTGGCAGCTCGCCCTGCACGCGATCGGCGACCGGGCCATCGACGTCGCCATCGAGGCCCTGGTCGAGGCGCAGCGGGCGCACCCCCGCCCCGACGCGAGGCACCGCATCGAGCACTGCGGCATCGTCCGCCCCGACCAGCTTCCCCGCCTCGCCGAGTGCGGGGCCATCGCGGTCGTCCAGCCCGAGTTCCTCTGGGCGTACGGCGACGACTACGCCGCCGTGCTCGGCGAGACGCGCGCCCACTGGCAGTACCGCGGGCGCGGGTTCCTCGACGCCGGGGTGCCCGTCGCGGGCAGCTCCGACCGTCCCGTCGTCGGCGGGGCCCCGCTCCGGGCCATCGAGTACATGGTGCGGCGGCGCGGGGCGAGCGGCCTCGTCACGGGGCCCGGCGAGGCCATCACGGTGGAGGAGGCGCTGCACGCCTACACGATGGCGGCCGCGCACGCCCTCGGCCGGGAGACCGTCCTGGGCAGCATCTCGCCACGCAAGTGGGCCGACCTGGTCGTACTCGGCGACGACCCCCGGACGGTCCCGGCCGATCGGATCGCGCAGATCGAGGTGCGGGCCACCTATGTGGCGGGGGAGAAGGCGCACGGCTGAGCCGCCCCCGTCGCCGCCACCGGGACGCCGGTCGGCAGGATCCTGCGACGACGCCGACCGGTAGGCGGCCCGGTGGTCACCCGATTGACCGCCAACGAGCGCGGCTGCAACGTGTAAACGCTTGTTGGCAAAAGCTCGCTGACAAGGTGGGCCCGCTATGACGGAGAGAGACGCGTGGGGGCCCGTCCCGCGCTTCGGGCGTCACGGCCGCCATGGTGATGCGCTCTTACGGCAGCAAGGCCGACCTGTTCGCGGCCACCCCCAAGGCCGGCTTCACCACGCTCGGCCTCACGCAGGCGCCGCGCGAGCGGATCGGTCAGCAGTTCGCCAGGGCCTCGCTGGATCCCCGGAAACGCGGGGACAACGACGCCCTGGCCGCCTTGCACCGCGCGGCGATGACGCATGACGATGCCGCGCTCGCCGTGCAACGGCTGATCGACACACATGCTGCCCGCGCTCAGATCGGCCTTCCCCGACGACCGTGACATCGAGGCCGAGGCGGGCCTGCTGCACAGCCAGGGCCTCGGCGTGATCGTGGGCCGGTATCTCCTCCGGCTGGAGCCGCCGGCCTCGATGGACTTCGAACAACTGGTCCGCCGGACCCTCCAACATCACCTCGACCGCCCGCTGTGGCACGCGAGCTTCGGGCTGCCGGGATCGAGGTCGCGGCGTTCGCGTTCGCTCCCCGGTCCCTGCGGTCGGTCACGACGCTGCCCCTGAAGCCGGTTCGTGTTCCGACCGGTTGGCCGAGGGCGCCGAGAAGAACCGGACCCGCCTGTGGGCGGTGGCGTACCGGATGCCCGGCTCGTTCGCCGAGGCCGACGACGCCGTTCGGGAGGCCTGGTTGCGCGCCGGCCGACCAGGCGCGGGCGGGCGGCCGCCGTCGTGGAGCGCGGTGCGGAGCGGGCTCGCGGCGGGTCCGGCGCATCTGTCACCTGACCAGGAAGCGCGAGCGTCCGCGCCGGCGCCGGTCTGGTGTCCACGCCCGCGCTGGTTACCAACACTTGTTGGCCAACACTTGTGTGCCAACAGTTGTTGGCATACCGTCGATGGCAGACGGAGCGAAGGAGCGCAGGATGACCAACGTCGAAGAGGGAATGTGCGAGGTCCTCGTCGTCGGCGCCGGACCGGTCGGTCTGATGGCGGCCGGAGAGCTGGCGCGCCGTGGCGTCGCCGTACGGGTGATCGACCGCCGACGCACGCGGGACTCGTTGTCCAAGGCGCTCGTGGTGCACGCCAGGACGCTCGAGATCATGGATCTCGCCGGGCTCGCCGACGAGTTCGTCAAGCACGGCTATCCGGCGCCCGGGCTGGGCGTGAGCCTGCAGCGCACCGGCAGACCCGTGTCCGTGAACATGCGCGATCTGGACACCCGGTTCCCCTACATGCTGGTGCTCCCACAACGCCGGACCGAGGAGATCCTCGCCCGGCACCTGGCGGATCTCGACGTCCCGATCGAGCGTGGCGTGGAACTCGTCGACCTCGCGCCAGGGCCGGACCACGTGGCGGCGACGCTGCGCGGCGAGGACGGGCGCGAGGAACGGGTGCGGGCCCGGTATCTGATCGGCGCCGACGGCTCGCACAGCAGCGTCCGCCGGCTGGTCGGCCTGCCCTTCGACGGCCGGCAACTCGACACCCTGGTCCTCATCGGCGACGTCAAGGCCGACGTGGATCTCGTACGGTCGAGGGTCACGAACATGGCCTCCTCGCGGGGGTTCGTCGCGCTCCTGCCCTTCCTGGGGGAGTACGTCCGCGTGTTCGCGGTGGATTTCGAGCGCCAGGACCACGCCCGCGGCGACGCCCTCACGCTGGAGGAACTCCAGGACACCGTGAACGCCATCACGGGCAGAACGATCGAGCTGCGCGACCCCGTGTGGCTCACACGGTACGTGGCACCCAGCCGGCAGGCGCGGACGATCCGCGTCGGCCGGGTGTTCCTCGCGGGCGACGCCGCGCACGCGCACAGCCCGGCCGCGGGCCAGGGCATGAACATGGGCCTCCAGGACGCCGCCAACCTGGGCTGGAAGCTCGCGATGGCGCTGCGCGGCCAGGCTCCGGCGAACCTCCTGGACACCTACGACGGCGAACGCCATCCGGTGCACACCAGCGTGCGCCACGGGACCGACCGGATGTTCCGCCTCTTCACCCTCACCAACCCCCTTCTCCGGCTGGCGCGGAGCATCGTCACCCGGACCGTGGTCACCCGGGCGCCGGTGCAACGTCGCCTGGCGGGCAGCCTGTCCGGCCTGGCGATCAACTACCGCCACGCCCACCGAGGCGCGGGCGAGGGCGGGGTGCGTTCGGGGGACCGCGTCCCCGACGTCGACCTGTGGACCGCCCACCGCCCCCCGACCCGGCTGTACGAGGTGCTGCGCGACCCGGGCTTCGGACTGTTCGTCTACGCGGAAGCGGATCACCTCGCCGCGGATCACCGGCGGATCACGGCCCTCTTCGCGGCCGTGGCCGACACCTACGGCCTCGCCGTACGGCCGCACCTCGTGATCGACGAGGGGGTGCTCGATCCCGCCGAGGTGGGCGCCCCCGTCTTCGTGGACGTCGCCGGCCAGTTCAGGCGCAAGCTCGGCGCCCGGCACGGCAGCGTCCTGCTCATCCGGCCCGACGGCTACCTCGCCGCCCACGACGGAGGCTTCGACGCCCGGTCGGTGGCGGCCTGGTGCCGGAGCCGGCCGGCCCCCGCCGGTCAGGCGGCGTAGGCGAGGATGTGGTCGTGATGGGTCCACACCTCGATGCCCAGTGACTCCCACACCGACAGCAGCAGGCTGTTGCCGGAGGCCGCCACGATCTCCCGGTGGAAAGCACTGGCTGACCTTCAGTTCCGCGCCCAGGCGGCGCTCGACGGCCCTCCGGCATGAACCTCCCGAGCGCCGTGATCGCTCGGCGCACGCTTCGAAAGGACGGCGACCGCCCGGTCGAAGGCGGAGTCGCGGCCCTCGGCGAACTCCGCCGGGGTGAAGACCGGCGTGCGCAGGTCCGGAGGGATGCCGGTCCCGTCGAAGGTCGTGCCCTCCCGGGTCAGGTACTCCTCGTTCGGTACCCAGAAGGTCCATCCGTTGGGCAGCGGACACTCCATCACGTCGGAGAAGACCCCTTGCGTGTTCTGCCCGATCCGGACGACCCCGCCAGGCCTGTCCATCAGAGCCTGGGTGAAGGTCTCGCCCGCGCTGTTGGTGGTCCCGGACGTGAGCAGCGCGATCGGTCCTGTGTAGCGATGAGCCCGAGCGGGCGTGACGGTGATCGGTTGAGGAGGGGTGAAGCTCGTCGGGTCGCGCGGGTCGTCGCGGGCGCGCTTGCTGTAGGCGACGTACGGCCTGGCCGTCAACCGGGAGGCGAGCTGCAGGGCGAGGGCGTCGAAACCGCCGGGGTTGAACCGCACGTCGATGACCAGGCCGCGAGGGGCGCGTCCCGGGGTGAGGATGGCGTCGAGCGCCCTGGTGAGCGCCCGGCGATCGGCCGGGTAGTCGAGATCCTCGCCGTCGGTGTACCCGTAGAACCCGGCCACCCGCAGGTAGCCGAGCCCGTCCGGCAGGTCGGCGTAGGTGAGCTGCCCGGCCGCGTGGTCACGCCCCGCGCCGTGAAGGTCGCGGCGCTGGATGTAGGCCTTGGTCCGGGCGCCGAACGCCACCGTGGTGTTCCGGGTGCCTGGCCGCTGCCCCATGAAGACGCGGTCGCCGGCGATGACGGCGGTGTGCGCGTCGTGCAGCGGCCTGATCATGTCGCGCAGGATGCCGAACAGCGTCTTCTCGGTCACCAGCGGCCGGTAGCGCTGTCGCGCGGCGGCCCAGTCGATGTGGCGTCGCCGGAAGAACGGGTAGTTCTCCGCGAACGTCTGCCAGAACACGTCGAAGGTTCCCAGGGGGCCGGACGGCTGCTTGCGGCCGCACGGCTCGGGCAGCGCGCGGAGCCTGGTCATGCTCCGGTAGCCGGTGGAACCGCCGGCGCGCATGATCCCCCGGCCCGGACGCCCGCGGTCCACCCGGAGACTGATCGTGGTGGTGCCGTCGCTCAGCCGATACGTGGACGGAGCGACGCGTTCGCCCTGGTCGAGACGGAGGCAGCTGATCGCGGTGGTCTGCAGCAGCGTGACCGTGGAGCCCTCGACGGACAGCACCAGGCCGTAGCCTTCCGTCCGCCAGAGGCCTTCGAGGCGTGGGCCCGCCGCGGCGTCGGCTCGCACCGGCACGAGAGAGGCGGCGAGCAGGATCGCGGCGGTCAGTCCGAGCCGTGGCACGCTTCGTGCTCCTCGGGGCGCAGGGTTTCCAGGAAGAAGCGCCGCACGGCCGCGTCGTAGTAGTCGCGGGCGGGGCCGCGCGGGTGGTGGTCGACCTCGGGCAGCAGCACCAGGTCGTACCGTTTGCCCGCCTTCACCAGGGCGTCGATGAGCTTGACGGTCGCCGAGAAGGTGGCGTTGACGTCGCTGGTGCCCGCGATGACGCACAGGCGCCCGCGCAGCCGGTCCACCAGGCGGAGGCTCGACGCGGCCGCGTACCCGTCCGGGTTGTCGCGCGGCGACCCCATGTAGGGCTCGATCGCCATCGCCAGGTGGTCGTCGAGGTCGGCCACGGGCATGGCCGCGACCCCCGCCCGGTAGAACTCGGGGGCGGTCACCATCCCACGCAGCGCCATGTACCCGCCCCACGAGTGCCCGAAGATCCCGACCCGGTCCAGGTCGAGGTAGGGCCGGGTGGCGGCGGCCTGCCGGACCGCCGCGACGTGGTCGGGGATCTCGTGCTGCCCGAAGCGCCCGTACACGGTGTCGTGGAAGGCCTTGGAGCGCCCGGGAGTGCCGCGCCCGTCGACGATCACGCAGGCGAAGCCGAGCGCGCTCAGCGACAGGGCGGTCGCGACGCGCGCGGAGTCGGGGCGGCGGGGCACCCGGGTCTCCTGCGGGCCGCCGTAGATGAGGTCGATGACCGGGTACGACCGGGTCTCGTCGAGATCGGGCGGCAGGAAGAGCAGCCCGTGGATCTCCGTCCGCCCGTCCGCCGCGACCGCCGTGAACCTCTGCGCTCCCGTGTCGGCAACCGTGCCGGACTCCGCCAGGGTCGAGATGAGCTCCCCGGACGGAGCGGCGTGCAGGCTGACCGTGCGCGCGCGGCCGATGGCGCTGTGCGTGTCGAGGTAGCAGCACCGCGACGGGCTGAACGCGATGTCGTGCTGGCCGTCCTCGCCGGTCAGCCGGCACAGGCCCGTTCCGTCCAGCCCGACCCGGTAGAGGTGCCGGTCGTAGGGGCGGCGTTCGTCGGCGGCGGCCTTGAAGTAGAGGAGCTCGCGCGCCTCGTCCACGGCGACGACGCCCTGCTCAGGGGTCTCCGGCGCCTGCTCGGGGTAGTCCAGGTCGACCCCGGCGACCGGCAGGTCCAGGCCGTCGGTGAGCGGCGTGCAGGTCCGGCCGTCGGCGGAGTAGAGGTAGAGCCGGGCGAGGCCGGAGCGTTCCGACCTGACGACGAAGCGTCCCGAGCCGGGCAGCAGCGTCACCATGTCCAGGGCCATCCCGAACGCCGACGGCAGGAACGTCTCCTGCCGCTCCTCGAACAGCGTCGTGGTGGTCCCGTCCGGCCGGGCGCTGAGCAGCCTGAGGTGGTTACGGGCCCGGTTGATCGTGATCAGGTACAGGGCGGCGCCGCGGAAGCCGAGGAACGCGACGAACCGGTCGGGTTCCGTGCCGACGTCGACCGGGCGCGCCTCACCCGTCGCCACCTCGACGAGATACGGGTGGAGTTGCGGCAGCGGTCCGCCGCTGCGGGTGAACGGGACCCACTCGATCTCCTCCCAGGGTCCCAGCCAGTGCACGACCGGCGCGCGGCGCACGCCGGCGAGGTCCGTCCTGAGGGCCGCGACCCGGGTGCCGTCAGGCGACCAGCACGCCCCCTCGACCTGCCACGGCTGCTCCGCGTCGCCGGTCGCCGTCAGCGGCCGGACCCGGTCGTCCGTCAGGTCGCGCAGGCTGAGATCGGGCCCGTTCACGCCCAGCGCCAGCCGCCGCCCAGGGTCGAGGACCTCCGCCACCTCCGGATCGCCCGCGAGCGACCCGGAGCCGATCCTGCGGGGTCGCCGCCGCGCGCGTTCCCCTGCCGCCCGCCGGTCGAGCTCCTCGATCCGCCCGGTGGCCGGGTCCAGCAGGGCACACCGGCCCGCCTCGGCGTCGAGGAACTCCAGCCTGCCGTCCTCACCGGCGACCGGGCTGCCCGGCAACCCGCCGACGTCGATCCCCGGGCGTGCGGCACCGCCCTCGACCAGGCGCAGCACCCCGTCGCCGACGAGGCACACGCGGTCACCGGGTAGCCAGATGACCTGTTCCATGCGCTATCTCCCCTCTTCCAGCCGTCGCAGCAGTTCGTCGGCGACCGCGCCCGCGTCGGCGACGATCACCAGGTCGGCCAGCCGGGAGATCGGCGCGTCGGGGTCGGTGTTGACGGCGACGACCCGTTTGCTCGCCCGCATGCCGGCCAGGTGCTGCACCGCGCCCGAGATCCCGAACGCCAGGTAGAGATCCGGCGCGACCGTCGCGCCTGTCTGCCCCACCTGGTGGGAGAAGGGAAGCCAGCCGCTGTCCACGGCGGCGCGGGAGGCGCCGAGCGCGGCGCCGGTCACGTCGGCGAGCCGCTGGTAGCGGCCGAGCTGGTCCCGTCCTCCGATCCCGCGTCCCACGCTCACGACCACGCGCGCTCCGGCCAGTCGCGACGCGCCGCCCGCCGCCGGGTCGAGCGGCACGATCTCCAGGGCGGAGGGCCCTGAGGACAGCGCCGAGCGCTCCACGACCGGACGCCCCGGCTCCACCTCCACCGGCAGTGGCCTGGCCAGGACGATCACGGGCTGTCCCGGGGGTACGCGCTGGGTGAGGCGGTGGCTGCCGCCCATGACGGCGCGCTCGACCTCGATCCCGCCGTCGGGCGTACGGCGGAGCGCGTCCACCTGCCACACCAGCGGCAGGTCCGCGGTGGCGGAGAGCCATCCCGCCAGGTCCCTGCCCGGCTGCGTCGAATCCAGGAGCACCGCGCCCGCGCCGGCGACCAGGGCGGCCACCCCGGGGCCGACGGCGGCCGGGTCCTGCCCGGCCAGCCCGGGCGCGAGGACGACGCGGCCGGCGGGCAGCCCCGCCGCGTCTCCCGCGTCGCCGAGCAGGACGGCGCGGGTGGGCGTACCCGGCTGCACGACGCCGAGCAGGCGGCGGGCGGTGGCCACGTCGGAGGCCACCACGGTCACCTCGGGCTCAGGCATCGCTGCCCGCCCCGGACAGGAGGGCGACCAGGCTGTCCACGCCGTCGTCGAACCCGAGGACGGTGGGAGTCCTCCGGGACGCGGGCGCGGCTGTCACACCGGTGTCCACGGCGTTGGCGGCGGCGGGCCGTACTCCCACATCCGCGGAGGAAAGGGTCACGATTCCGGCGGAGCGGACGGCCATGATCTCGCGGAGGGTCGGGACGCGCGGCTCGATGGCGCCCTCGACGAAGGACACGACGGCGGGTAGCGGTGCCGCCGCGCGCTCGGGCCCGCTCCCGAGGTCCCTGGTCACGGTCAGGGACGTGCCGTCCACCGTGGCCAGGCCCGCTCTGCTCAGCAGCGGCCAGCCGAGCGACCCGGCGACCGCGCCCGGCACCGCGCCGGACGAGCCGTCCGCGCTCTCGTATCCGCAGGCGACCAGGCCCGCGCCCACCCGGCCGGCGACGGCGGCGATCACCCGGGCGGTGGTGCGTACGTCGGCCCCTTCGAAGGCGTGGTCGCTGACCAGGATCGCCTCGTCGGCGCCCAGCGCGAGCGTGCGGCGCAGCGCGTCGGCGGCGCCCGCGGGCCCCAGCGTCATCGCGACGACGCGTGCCGCCAGGCCGGACTCGCGCGCCCGGCGGGCCCACTCCAGCGGGGTCTCGTGCAGGCTGTCGAGCCTGCGTGGCACTCCCTGCCTGGTGAGGCGGCCCTCTTTGACCCGGAGGTGGATCGACACGTCCTTGACGGGAACGAGGATCGTCAGCATGCCGGTCACGGTAGGCGGCGAGTCGCCCGCACTTCGCCCGACATGTGATGAGAAATTTGACGATCCTGCGCGACATCGGTCGCGCGACACCCCGCCCACCCGATCTCTAGCGTCGAGCCAGGAAACCAACCGGTGAGGGGGTCGACATGGCGGCGTACGACGTCGCGATCATCGGGGCGGGCGTGCACGGCGCCAGCGCCGCGATGCACGTGGCCGCGCGGGGAGCCAGGGTGGTCGTGCTGGAACGCGCCACCCCCGCGTCGGGACCGACCGGGCAGTCCAGCGCGGTCGTGCGGGGATACTACGTCAACGAGTTCCTCGCCCGGCTCACCCGCGACTCGATCGACCTGTTCCACGGCTTCACCGACTGGACGCACGGCGGCCAGGCGGGATTCGTGACGACCGGCGCGCTCTTCCTGCACGCGGAGGAGGACGGCCCGCAGATGCGCCGCACGGTCGAGCGCCTCGACGCGCAGGGCATCAGGACGGAGCTGATACCCGCCTCCGGCGTGGCGGCGGACTTCCCGGGCTTCGACCTGGCGGGGATCGGCTGGGGCGCGTGGGAGCCGGACGCCGGCCACGCCGACCCCGTCGGCACCACGCTCGGCATGCTGGAGCGCGCCAGGCAACTGGGAGCCCAGGTGCGCAGCGACTGCCCGGTGGTGGCCGTCGAACCGAGCGGGAAGGCCGTGCGCCTGCGGACCGCGGGAGGCGAGCACGTGACCGCCGAGAGGGTGCTGCTGGCCGCAGGACCGTGGACCGGCGAGCTGCTGGCACGCGTCGGCGTGGTGCTGCCGCTGCACGCCGAGCGGCACATCGTCGCCACGTTCGGCTGGGGCGGCGCGGAGCCCCTGCCCTACGTGTGGGCCTCGATACCGGACGGGATCTACGCCAAGCCGGAGCACGCCGGCCAGTTCCTGGTCGGCACGCTGTGGGAGGAGCCCGCGGCCGATCCGGACCGCTACGAGAGCGAGCTGTGGCCGGAGGAGCATCTGCGCGTCGTGGAGCCGGCGGTGCGCCGCGTGCCGCGACTGGCCGAGGCCACGGCGACCTCGGGCTACGCCGCGCTCTACGACGTGGCCCCCGACTGGCAGCCGGTGATCGGCGAGGTCGCCGACCGGGTGACGATCGTCGCAGGGACCGCCGGGCACGGCTTCAAATGGGCGCCGGCGCTCGGCGCGCACGTGGCCGATCTCCTCACCGGCGAGCCCGGCGATCCCGCCCTGGAGCAGTTCTCTCCCGCCCGTTTCGCCCGGGGGAGCCTGCTCGGCGGCGGCTACGGAAAGGCCCGGATCCTCGGCTGAGCGGCGCGACATGTGTCGCCTGGGACGGCCGCACGACCCGACATCCGTCGCTCGTCCGGCCACCCGTCCAGCTTCTACGTTCTCCCCAAGTGCCACCGGCCCGGAGCGAGCCATGAACCAACGATCCAGACGTCTCCTGCTTGTCGCCACGCTGTCGACCTTGCTGCCCGCCACGGCCTGCGGGAGCGGACCAGCCGCTTCCTCCGGCCCCGCCGCGGCGGCCGGCGAGGTCGCCAAGGTGACGTGGGCCATCGACAGCGGCCCGCGCAGCCTCGATCCCGCCCACGCCTACGACGGCAAATCCGCCCTCGTCTACCAGCAGATCTACGACTCGCTGCTCTACCTGGACGCCGCCGGACGGCTCGTCCCCGGGCTGGCCACCTCGTGGAGCCGGCCGGATCCGCTGACCTACGTGTACCGGATCCGCACCGACGCGAGGTTCTGGGACGGCAGGCCCGTCACCGCGCAGGACGCCGCGTTCTCCCTGCACAGGCACACGGACAAGGGCGTCGCCAGCGAGTTCGCCACCTACTTCGGCGCGGTGCGCAGCGTCACGGCCACCGCCGCCGACACGGTGACGGTGAAGCTCAGCAGGCCCGACCCGTACTTCCGGTACGTCCCCGCGCTGGCCGGCCAGGTCATGCAGCAGGCCTACGCCACCGCCCACCCCGAGAACCTCGGCACGCCGCAGGGACGCACCATGGGCAGCGGCCCGTACCGGGTGGAGTCCTTCTCGCCCGCGACCGGAGCGGTCCTGGTGCGCAACCCGTCCTGGTGGGGCGCCAGGCCCGCGGTGGCCCGGCTGGAGTTCAAGGTGGTCAGCGACCCCGAGACGCTCAGGCTGGCCGTGCAGTCGGGGTCGGTCGACGGCACCTTCCTGTCCGACCCCTCGCAGTCGCGGCGCTGGCGTGACGGCGACAGGCTCAAGGTGCAGTGGGTGCCCTCGCCGCAGACGGTCTACCTCTCCTTCGACGTCACCTCGGCGCCCTTCGACGACGTGCACGTACGCAGAGCCGTCTCGCTGTCCGTCGATCGCGGCGGGCTCACCGCGGCGCTCTTCGGCGGGAAGGCACGCGTCTCCAGGAGCATCACGCCCCCGGAGAGCTGGGGCGAGCTGGCGTCCGCCGATCAGGTGCGCTCCGTCTACGACGGGCTGCCCGACCCGCGCCACGACCCGGCCGAGGCCAAGGCCGAGCTGGCACGCTCCAGCCACCCGCGGGGCTTCCAGGTGACGGTGCCCTACCCCGCGTCCATGAAGTGGCTGGGTGACGTCCTGCAGAGCCTGCAGCAGAACCTCAAGCCGCTCGGCATCACGCTGACGCCGCAGCAGGTCCCCTTCCAGGAGTACCTGGCCAAGCTGTACGGTCACCGGCAGCTCGGCATGCAGATCATCCCCTACACCCCCGAGTACCCCGACCCGGCCGGCATCCCCGCCCTCGTGCTCGGCGACGAGCAGGCCAAGAGCGGGTTCAACACCTCCGGCTTCACCACGCCCGAGATCGAGCGACTCCTCAGCCGGCAGCGCACCGCGGACCGGGACGAGCGGGTCGAAGGGGTCAAGCGCCTCATGTCGATCCTGGCCGAGCAGCAGCCGTACGCCCCGCTCTTCTACACCGACATCGGCCTGGCGCTGAACCGCAGGCTCGTCTTCGACGGCGCCTACACCATCTGGTGCAACTTCTCCCAGCAGTGGGCGCCTCTGATCAAGCCGGCGGCCCGATGAGACCGGCGCTCCGCCTGCTCGCCCGGCGCCTGCCCGTCTCGGCGCTGCTGCTGCTGGCCGTCTCGCTGGCCGTCTTCGGCCTGCTCGCGCTCAGCCCGGGATCCACCGAGCGAGCGCTGCTCGGCCCCCGTCCCGCCACCGCGGAGGCACTGGACGCCATCCGCCACAGGTACCACCTGGACCAGCCCTTCCTGGTGCAGTACGGCCACTGGCTCGGCGGCGTCCTCCGCGGGGACATGGGCGTCTCCGTCCAGACCGGCGAACCCGTCGCCGCGAGGATCGCCGAGAGGCTGTCCATCACGCTGGAGCTGGGGCTCTACGCGACGCTGCTCATCGTGCTGCTCGGCGTGCCCCTGGGGCTGCTGGCCGCCGCCCGCCGTGACGGGGCGGCGGACCACGCCGTCTCCGCGGGAGCGGTGCTGGCCGTCAGCGCGCCCAGCTTCGCCGTCGGCGTCCTGCTGCTCTACGTCTTCGGCGTACGGCTCGGCTGGTTCCCCGTCTTCGGCGCGGGGGAGGAGGGCTGGGACCGCGTCCGCCACCTCACCCTGCCCGCCGTGGCGCTCGCCCTGTCGCAGATCGCGCTCGTCACCCGGCAGACCAGGGCCGCGGCCATCGACGTGGTCTCGCGCGACCACCTGACCTTCGCACGGGCGCGCGGGCTGCCGGGCCGGGTCATCTGGCGGCGGTACGCGCTGCGGAACACCGCGGTGCCCGTCACCACCTCGGTCGGGCTGGTGCTCGCCTACGCGATGACCGGCGCAGTGCTGGTAGAGGTGACGTTCTCGCTGCCCGGCGTCGGCGCGCTCGTCATGGAGTCGGTCTCCAACAAGGACGTGCCCGTGGTCCAGGGCGTCGCGCTGAGCGCGGCGGCCGCCGTCATCGCCGTCAACCTGCTGGTCGACCTCGCCTACCTGGCGCTCGACCCGCGGCTGCGCCAGGCGGCGTCGTGAGGGCCCGCGCCGGTGATCTCGCCGCTGCGGCCTCCCTGGTGACGGTGGGCGTCTTCGCCGTCCTCATCGTGGCGGGCGGCAGGCTCGCGCCCGCGGACCCGCAGCGGGGAGACCTCGCCGCGTCCGCGCTGGGCCCGGGGGCCGGGCATCCGCTGGGCACCGACGAACTCGGCCGCGACATCCTGTCCCGGCTGCTGGCCGGCACCCAGGACGCGATCGTCGGCCCGCTGGCGGTCGCGCTCGCGACCACGCTCATCGCGACCGCGCTCGGCCTGCTCGCCGGCTACCGCGGCGGCTGGGCGGACGCGGTCGTGATGCGGTGCGCCGACTTCGCCCACTCGCTGCCGGTGGGCCTCCTCACCATCGTGGTGGTGGGCGTGATCGGAGGCGGGTACCCGATGGCCCTGGTCACGCTGACCGTGCTCGCGATCCCGGCGGACACGCGGGTGGTGCGGGGCGTGGTGCTCGCCCAGCGCGGCCTGCCCTACCTGGAGGCCGCCCAGGTGCTCGGCCTGCGCAGGACGCGGATCGCGATCGTGCACCTGCTGCCGAACGTGGCGCCGACGGTCGTCGCCAACTGCCTGCTGACCTTCGTCTACGCGCTGGTGTCGCTGTCGGCGCTGTCCTTCCTCGGCCTCGGATCGCCGGCCGGATCGCCGGACTGGGGCCGCATGCTCTTCGAGAACAGGACGCTCTTGGACCTCAACCCCTGGGCGAGCATCACGCCCGCGCTGCTGATCGTGCTCGCCGCGGTGAGCATGACCGTCCTCGGTGACCGGCTGCTCGACCGGGCCCTCGACAGGAGCCGGACATGACCCCGCTCCTGGAAGCTCACGACCTGCGGGTCTCGACCTCGGCGGGGCGGATCGTCGTGGACGGCGTCGACCTCGCCGTCGAGCCCGGCGAATGCGTCGCGCTGGTCGGCGAGTCCGGCAGCGGCAAGTCGCTCACCGCCAGGGCGCTGACCGCGCTCCTGCCTCCCGGCCTCACCGCCACCGGCCGCGTCCGTTTCGAGGGGAGGGAGATCCAGCTCGACCCCCGGCGACGCCCGAGGGCGCTGCGCGGCGGCGGCATCGGGCTGCTGCTGCAGGACCCCTTCACGATGCTCAACCCCACCGCCCGCATCCGGGTCCACCTGGAGGAGACCCGGCGCGCCCACGGTCACGGCCGCCCCGACCGGGCCGAGATCGCCGAACGGCTGGCCGAGGTCGGCATCACCGACGCGCGCGTCGCCGACCGCTACCCCTTCGAGCTGTCCGGGGGGCTGCGGCAGCGGGTCGCCCTGGCGGCCTGCCTGGCCGCGGGCCCGCGGCTGCTGGTGGCCGACGAGCCGACCACCGCGCTGGACGCCACCACCCAGCGGGGGGTGCTGGCCCTCCTCCGGCGCATCCAGCGGGCGCGTGGCATGGGGCTGCTGCTCATCACCCACGACCTGCGGGTCGCCTTCTCCTTCGCGGACAAGCTGCTCGTGATGTACGCGGGGTCGATCGTGGAATCCGGCCCGCCCGCCGCGGTGCGCGCGGCTCCCGCTCACCCCTACACGGCCGCGCTGTTCGCCGCGGAACCCCCGCTCGACCACCGCAGCAGCACGCTCGCCGCCCTCCCCGGCGGTGTCCCGTCCGCCTCGGCCGTCGCCGGCAGGTGCGCCTTCGCCGACCGCTGCGCCTGGCGGGAACCACGGTGCACGGCGAGCCGCCCCCTGCCCGTCGCCCGCGCCGCCGGGCAGCTGTCCGCCTGCCACCGGGCGGGCGAGATCCCGCTGGGGCCGCCCGCCCGCTCCGGCGGCGAAAGCCCCGCCCGTGCCGGGCGCCGCGAGAGCCTGCTGGTGGTCTCCGGACTGACCAAGTCGTTCCCCCTCCCCGGCCGGGGGCAGGGCGGCGTACAGGCACTGCGCGGCGTGGACCTGCGCGTTCACGAAGGCGAGAGCCTGGCCGTGGTGGGCGGTTCCGGGTCGGGCAAGACCACCCTGGCGCGCTGCGTCCTTGGCCTGGAACGGCCGGACGGCGGCGACGTCGAGATCGCCGGTAGGCCCCTGTTCCCGAGGCGTCCCGGCGTCCCCGTGCACCGGCTCGTGCAGTGCGTCTTCCAGGACCCCTACTCCTCGCTCAACCCCCGGCACTCCATCGGCTTCACCCTCAAAGAGGCGCTGCGCCAGGGGGAATCCACCGAGAGCGTGGAGGAGCTCCTCGCGCGGGTCGGCCTGCCCGCGCAGCACGCGGCCAAGCGCCCCGGCGACCTGTCCGGCGGCCAGCGTCAGCGCGTGGCGATCGCGCGGGCCATCGCCGTACGGCCCCGCCTGCTCATCTGCGACGAACCGGTCGCGGCGCTCGACGTGTCCGTCCAGGCCCAGATCCTCGAGGTGTTCCGGTCGCTGCAGGCCGGCGGCCAGAGCCTCCTGTTCATCAGCCACGACCTGGCCGTGGTGCGGCAGGTCGCCGACACCGTGACCGTCCTGCACCGGGGAGAGGTCGTGGAGTCAGGGGACACCGCGACGGTCCTCGACCGGGCCGGCCACCCCTACACGCGGAGCCTGCTCGCGGCCGTGCCCACGGGCGATCCCCGCTGGCTGGAGGAGACCTCGGCCTGACGCGTGCCCGCCACCGCTAGCGGTGGCGGCCGGTGAGGCGGGCCAGCTTGAGCCCCAGGTGGACGACCAGGCGGTCGTCACCGTTGCGCAGGTCGACACCGGCCAGCTCCTCGAAGCGGCGCAGCCGGTGGTAGAGGGACGCGCGGTGGATGCGCAGTCGCTCCGCCGTCGTCTTGGCCTCGCCGGCGTTGTCCAGGTAGGCCTCGACGGTGGCGACCATGGTCCGGACCTGCGGGTCCTCGTCGGCGAGCAGCGAGGTCAGCCCGCGATGGAGCCCCACCTGCCGCAGCCGGTCGCGGGGGATCTCGGCCAGCAGGCCGTAGACGCCGAGGTCCTCGGTGCGCACGACGGTCCCGAGCGTGCGGACGAAGCGGGCCACGTCCACGGCCCGCTGCGCCTGCTGGTAGCAGTCGAGCAGCGTCACCAGGGAGCCCTGCAGCACGCCGATGCCCACCCACACCCGCTCGTCCGGGTCGTGCCGGTTCGCCCCGAGCTCCGCGAGGTAGTGCTTGCGCAGGATCTCACCCACGTCGGGGAGCCGGCGGCTCGGCCAGGCCGTGCCGCCGGGCGCCACGATCAGCACACCGTGATCGGGACGCACGAGGTGCAGCGAGTGACGCGCGGGGAACTCGCGGCGGGTCCGCTGCAGGGCCAGCTCCATGGCGGCTCTGCGGTGGTCCGGCAGCGCCTCGGGCCGGGGGCCCGCCATGACCATCACGGTCGCCTCGCCGCCGCAGAACAGATCGTTGTCGATCAGCTCGGACGCCGCGAACTCGCGCACGGGACCGTCGTGGCTGAACAGGTCACGGACCAGTTCACGCTCCCGGCTGCGGGCGATCTCCTCCAGGAAGCTCTCGCGGAACAGGACGTCGCCGGCCTCCAGCGCGGCATCGCCCGCGACCTCCGCCAGCCGGTCGTCCGGCGGCTCGGTGAGCAGGATCCACAGGAAGCCGAGCAGGGTCCTGCGGTGCCGGATCGGCACGCACAGCCGCTCGATCGTGAGCCCCAGCTCCAGGTGCAAGGGCAGGAAGAACGGCTCGTCCGACCCCTTCCGCATGTGCCGGTAGACCCAGTCCACCAGCTCGTCGGGAACCCGCCGCTGCAGGATCGACTGCTCCCTGGCACGATCCACCGTCGTGTGGTGGGCGCTGTAGGCGAGCAGCCGCAGGCGGGGGTCATCGACGGCGACCGAACGCTGCAAGCGCTCTGCCAGGCCGTCCACGAGGCGCTGCAGGTCCCACACCACGTCCATGAGTTTAAGTGACCTATATCATGTGATCCAAGATGCCCGAAACGGTCTTTCCGGCCCGCATGACGAGCCTGATCCGGTCCGGGTCGCCGAAGATCTCCGGGTCCTCCAGGGGTGAGCCGTCCAGCGCCACGAGGTCGGCGACCTTGCCCGGCTCGATCGTCCCGACCTGTTCGGCCAGGCCCAGAATCTGCGCGTTGACCCGGGTCGCGGACTCCAGCGCGGCCATCGGGCCCATCAGGGCCGACTTCAGGACCAGTTCCGCGCCGCGCCGCGCCTGGCCGGGCCCGATCAGGTCCGAGCCGGACCCGATCGCCACCCCCTCCGCCATCGCGACCAGGACCGCCTGCTCCATCCCCTCCAGCACCACGCGGGCCCGGCCGGCCATCTCCGGCGGGAGCCCCACCGCCGCCGGAGAGGTGATGAGCTGGTGCGCGACCGACAGCGTCGGCACCAGGCTCGCCCCGCTGCGCCGCATGGCGGCGGCCGTCTCCTCGTCGAGCCTGCTGCCGTGCTCCACGCACAGGGCGCCCGCCTCCAGCGCGTTGCGGATGCCGGCGTTGTTGTGCGCGTGCACGGTGACGTAGGTGTTGCGCGCCCTGGCTTCCGCGACCGCCACCGCGATCTCCTCGACGGAGAGCTGGGTGTGGTCCAGCTCGTCGCCGTTGGCCAGGACGGCGCCGGTCACCATCAGCTTGAGGAAGTCCGCCCCCCGGCGGAAGGCTTCGCGGGCCGCGCGGCGCATCGCGTCCGGCCCGTCGGCCAGCAGGCTCAAGCCCAGCAGGCCCGGCAGGTCACGCGCCTCCCAGGCGGTCACCGGTTCCCAGCCCGGCGCGTAGTGCCCGCCGCCTCCCGTCTGGGACAGGATCGGCCCGCTGGTGAGCACTCTGGGCCCGAGAACGGCGCCCGACGCTATCGCGCGGACCACCCCCACGTCGATGCCGCCCACGTCGCGGACCGTGGTGAAGCCCTCTCGGAGGGCGCGTCCGGCGGTGGTGAAGATCGCGGCGGCGATCTCCGCCGCCGACACCTGCCCCGCGGCGAGGGCGTCCATGTCGCTGGACAGCCCGAAGTGGGAGTGCGCGTCGATCAACCCGGGGATGAGCGTCGTGCCGGTCAGGTCGACGACCTCCGCTTCTCGCGGAGCCTCCCGGGCCAGCCCGCGGATCCGTCCACCCTCGACGACGACGACCCTGCCATGTCTCGGACCGGCTCCCGTACCGTCGACCACCGTCGCGCCCGCGAGCGCCAAGACCGCCTCCATGGCCCGCCTTCCATGTCCTTGCCGCGAGTACCCACGGGACAGGTTCCACGGTCACCGGCGCCCGGCACCAGGGACATCTGTCGCACCAACACCCCGCGCCACGCGACACAGGTCGCACGACCGGCGCGGGAGATCAGCTCGGGGCCGGGCCGCGGCGTCGCACCAGCGGCAGGTACACCTCGTCGACGATCTCGACGAGGACGTCGTCGGGTGCGGTAGGGACCCCACGCACGACGAACTCGTTGCGCAACAGGACGATGGCCACGGTCGCGACCCGTGGATGGAGCGCTTCGGGGGCCGCTTCGCCGCGCGCCACCGCGCGCCCCAGGATGGTCAGCCAGGGGGCGGCCGCGGCGTTGCCGGACTGGTCCTGCAACTGCGCGAGGAGTTCCGACGCGCCGCCGGCCGCGGCGAACAGCTCGCGCAGGATCGCCCCGAGCGGGGAGCTCCAGAGCCGGTTGGCCTGGCGCAGCAGCTCCAGGGCGTCGCCGCGCAGGCTGCCGGTGTCCGGGGGCGGGACGGTCGTGGCCAGCTGCCGATAGGCGGCGACGCCGAGCGCCAGCCGGTTCGGCCAGCGCCGGTAGATGGCGTTCTTGTTCGTGCCGGCGCGTGCGGCGACCTTGTCCATGGTCAGCCCGGCGTATCCGGACTCGGTGAGTTCGTCCACGGCGGCGTGCAGGATCGCCTCCTCCAGGGCGGCTCCGCGCCGCCGCGTCGGGTTCCCCGCCATGGCCCCTCCCGGAAGCGGTACCGGTCGTACCTTCTCATTGTGGTTGCCGGCGCGCGCAGCCCGCAACTAGGGTACGGTCAGTACCGTAAATTCCGCATGGGAGAAGGAACAGGGCGTGCGTGCCAAAGGCATCAGCTATGACACCGGCTTCGTCAAGAACGGAACGACCTCCCGCAAGCGCTTCGACCCGGAGACGGTCCGGCGCGAACTGCGCATCATCCGCGACGACCTGCGCTGCACCGCCGTCCGCGTCATGGGCGGTGACCCGGAACGGATCGAGCTGGCGGCGACGTACGCCGCCGACCTGGGCCTGGAGGTCTGGTTCTCCCCCTACCCGCTCGAACTGACCAGCGAGGAGATGCTGAGGCTGTTCGCGGACTGCGCCGAACGCGCGGAGCGGCTGAGGCGGCGCGGAGCCGAGGTGGTGTTCGTCACCGGCGCGGAGCTGAGCCTGATGAACCGCGGGTTCCTGCCCGGTGAGAGCACCGACGAGCGGGTCGCGCTGCTGACCCAGCCGCATCTCGTACGCGAGCGGATCGGCGAGGCCGGCGCACGCGTCAACGAGTTCCTCGGCAAGGCCGTGGCGCTCGTCCGCGAGCGCTTCGGCGGCAGGGTGACCTACGCCTCCGTGCCGCTCGAGCGCGTCGACTGGGCGCCCTTCGACATCATGTCCGTGGACCTCTACCGGTCGGCCGAGATCGCCGACCGGTTCGCCGAAGGCGTCCACGGCCTGGTCGCCCAGGGCAAGCCGGTCGCGATCACCGAATTCGGGGCCGCCTGTTACCAGGGCGCCGGCGACAGGGGCGCTCTCGGCCTGGAGATCGTCGAGTACGACGAGAACGGCCCCGTCCGCCTGAAGGGCGAGTACGCCCGGGACGAGGCCGGCCAGGCCACGTACATCCGTGAGCTGCTGGAGGCGTTCGAAGCCGGCGGCGTCGACAGCGCCTTCGTGTTCACCTTCGCGCTGTACGACCATGTGCACCGCCCCGACGGCGACCCCCGCCAGGACCTGGATCTGGCCAGCTACGGCATCGTCAAGGTCTACGAGGACCGCCTCGGCGCCACCTACCCCGACATGCCCTGGGAGCCCAAGGCCGCCTTCGCCGCCCTCGCCGGCCACCGCCCGCACCAGAAGGAGAACGCGTGATCACCGATGTCGTCATCGCCGGCGGCGGCCCGAACGGGCTGATGCTGGCCTGCGAACTGAGCCTGGCAGGGGTCCGGCCGGTGGTGCTGGAGCGGCTGCCGGAGCCGAGCCAGGAAGCCAAGGCGAACGGGCTGCTGGGCCAGGTCGTGGCCATGCTCGACCGCCGGGGCCTGCACGAACGCCTCAGCGGCAGCCCAGAACCGCCGCAGCCGAACTCCGCGTACTTCATGTTCGGCGCGATGGGCCTGGACCTGAGCCTGCTGGAGGACAGCCCCGTCCATGCCCTGCCGGTGCCGCAACGACGCATCGTGCAGGTCCTGCACGAACGCGCCGTCGAACTGGGCGTGGAGATCCGCCGGGGACACGAGGTCGTCGGACTGTCGCAGGACGACGACCTGGTCACCGTCGACGTCGCGAGTCCCGGCGGGGCGTACCGGCTGCGGGCCAGGTACCTCGTCGGCGCCGACGGAGCGCACAGCGCCACCCGCAAGCTCTCCGGCATCGGGTTCCCCGGCGTCACCTACGACCGGATGACCGTCCGCTCGGCGCACGCGACGGTCCCGGCGGGCTGGGCCGATCCCGCGACCGGCGCGCTGAACGTGCCCGGCCACGGCGCCGTCCTGCCGTTCCTGCCGCACCGCACCGAGCGCGGCGGGTTCTCGTACGCGCCGATGCCCGGCCACCCGCCGCTGGTCAGCACCACCGAGTGGGACCAGACCGAGACCGGCGCCCCCATGAGCCTGGACGAGCTGCGGACGAGCATCCGCCGGGTGCTCGGCGTCGACGTGCCGCTCGGCGCTCCCGGCGGCGAAGGGCCGCACGTGCTACGCCGGCTGACCGGCGGCAACACCCGGGTGGCCGAACGGTTCTCCGACCGCCGGGTGTTCCTGATCGGCGACGCCGCCCACGTCTACGCCGCCACGGGGGGAGGGCCGGGGCTCAACCTCGGCCTGCAGGACGCGGTCAACCTCGGCTGGAAACTCGCCGCCGTGCTCCGCGGCGGCGCCCCGCCCGCGCTGCTGGACAGCTACGAGACGGAGCGGCGGCGAGCCGCCCACCGCATGGTGATGAACGCGCAGGCGCAGGCGGCCCTGATAGCGCCCGGCGGCGACGTCGCCGGGCTGCGCGAACTGTTCACCGAACTGCTTCGTGACCGGAGCGCCGTGCAGCGCCTCGCCGGGCTCGTCGCAGGGGCCGACGTCCGCTACGACATGGGCGGGACGCAGGCGCACCCGCTGGTCGGCCGGTTCGCCCCCGACATGGAACTGGACACCCCGGCCGGGCCGGTCCGGCTGGCCGAGCTGACCAGAACCGCCCGCCCCCTGCTGCTCGACCTGACCGAAGACGCCTCGCTGACGCAGGCGCTCGCCCTGCGGGGCGACCACGTCGACACCGTCACCGCGCGCCCCCAGGCCTCGGCGCCCACCGCGCTGCTCCTCCGGCCGGACTGCTATGTGGCCTGGGCGTCCGCGTCACCCCGACCGGACGCCGCGGAGACGGAGGAGCTCCGGGCCGCCCTGCACCGATGGTTCGGCGTCATCGAACCCGTTCTCACCTGAGAGGGCTCCTGATCAAGGGCGGTGGAGAGGGGCGGTCAGGCGGCCGGGTCGAGCCGGGCCGCGGGCCGGGCGGCGGCGTCCTGCTCGGGCTGGCGCAGCAGGAGGAACGCGAGGGTGAAGGCGGCCACGAGCAGCGCTGCGGCGGTGGCGAAGGCCAGGTGGTAGCCACCGGTCAGCGCGGCCGCCTGGCCCTGGCCCTCGGCCAGCAACCGCTCGGTGCGGGTGGCGGCCAGAGTGGACAGGACCGCGACGCCGAAGGCCATGCCGATCTGCTGGGTGGTGTTGAACAGCCCGGAGGCCAGGCCCGCGTCATCGGCTCTGGCGCCGGACATGCCGAGCGAGGTCAGTGCCGGGAGCACCAGGCCGCCGCCCGCGATGAGCAGCATCACCGGGAGCAGATCGGTCACGTAGTCGGCGCGCACCGGTACGCGGGTCAGCCAGCCCATCGCCGCCAGCAGCAGTGCCAGGCCTGCCAGCAGGACGGCCCGCTCCCCGAAGCGGGTGTTGAGCCGGGCCGAGACGAACAGGGACACCCCGCCGATGGCCAGCGCCGCGGGCAGCATCGCCAGGCCGGTCTCCAGCGCGCCGTAGCCGAGGACCTTCTGCATGTACAGCGCGACGAGGATCTGGAAGGCGAACATGGCCGACAGCGTGAGGATCTGCACCAGGTTGGCGCCGGACACGTTGCGGGAGCTGAAGATCCGCAGCGGCATCAGCGGCGTCCGGGCGGTCGCCTGACGCCAGACGAACGCGGCCAGCAGGGCCAGCGACGCCGCGCCGAGGCCGAGGGTGTGGGCCGCGAGCCAGCCGTACTGCTCGACCTTGACCACGGTGTAGATGCCCAGCATCAGGCCGCCGGTGACCAGCACGGCACCGATGACGTCGGCCCCGCCGGAGAGTCCGGCCCCGCGGTCACCGGGCAGCGCCCGGATCGCCGCCGCGATCGTGGCCAGCCCGACGGGCAGGTTGATGAAGAAGATCCAGTGCCAGCTGAGCGCGTCGGTCAGGACCCCGCCCAGGACCTGGCCGATCGAGGCGCCGGCCGCGCCGGTGAAGCTGAAGACGCCGATCGCCTTGGCCCGCTCCTCGGCCCCGGTGAACAACGTCACCAGGATGCCCAGCGTGACGGCCGAAGCCATGGCGCTGCCGACGCCCTGCAGGAACCGGGCCGCGATCAGCACGCCCGGCCCGGTCGCCGCCGCGGCCAGGAACGACGCGGCGGTGAAGACCGCGTTCCCGGCGAGGAACACGACCTTGCGGCCGATCAGGTCGCCCAGGCGGCCGGCCAGCAGAAGCAGCCCGCCGAAGGCGAGCAGGTAGGCGTTGACGGTCCAGCTGAGCCCGGCGGGCGAGAAGCCCAGGTCTCGCTGGATGGCCGGCATCGCCACGGTGACGATGCTGCCGTCCAGGACGGTCATCAGCATCGCGGCCGACAGCACGGTGAGTGCCAGCGCGCGCGATCGGGGGGCGGTAGGTGACATGGCTGTTCTCCTGCTCCGTAGAGGGACAGGAGAGACCGTAGCAGATAGTTTTGTTGTAGACGATCTGTTGCGGATCTGTTCAGGCTCTCTGTCGCGCCCGCCGCACCGGTTGCGGCGCCTCGACAGGGGTCGCCAGATGCCCCGCGACCAGGCGGTTCATCGCCCGCAGCAGCACCTCCCGCTCATCCTCGGGGAGTGCGTCCAAGGCCGCCCTGTGCACGCCGTCGACGATCGCCTGGCTTCTCGCGGCCACCTCCGCGCCCTGCGGGGTGACCGCGATGATCCGGGCTCGCCGGTCCGTGCTGGACGGGCGACGCTCGGCCAGGCCCGCCTTCTCCAGGGCGTCGACGGTGACCACCATGGTGGTCTTGTCCATGTCGCCGAGCTCGGCGAGCTGGATCTGCGTGCGCTCCTCCTCCAGGGCGTGAACGAGCACGCAGTGCATGCGCGCGGTCAGCCCGATCTCGGCCAGCGCGGCCGCCATCCGGGTTCTCAGCACGTGACCGGCACGATCGAGCAGGAACGACAGGTCCGGTTCTGTGCGAGCGGGTGCCATGGCAGTCATCCCCGCAGTCTACCGATTGGTTCCATTCCGGATTATCTACTTCCTTCCGTTCCCCTGAACGGCGCGGTGCCGCGCCGAGGCACGTTGGACCGGAATTCCCCCGGCCTGTTGCCGGCCGGGCTGTAGTTGCACACGATGTACGTCTTGAGCCAGCCGGAATCCGTGACGGTGGCCCGGCCGCAACCCAACTGGGTCGAGGACTTCCACACCACCTGAGAGAAATGGCCTGCCTTGCGGGCGTTCTCGATGGTGTCGGGGGCGTCGTGGTCGTAGACCGAGATCTCCCCGTACCAGCCCTTCACGGCGTCGGCGCAGGAACCCACCCTGCCAGGCATGGCGGACCCGAAAGAGCTCATGTTCTCCCCGTACTGGCTGTCTCCCACGGCCTCCAGCCACCTGTCCAGCGCTGGGCTGACTCCGCGTCGTCTGTGCTCTGCCGGTGGGGAATGCTCGAAGCTCCGCGTCTCGACCAGTCGCTGGGCCCAGAGCTGCGCGACCTCGGCGATCTTCGGGGACGTCCGCAGCGGCGGCACGCCGTGCCAGGCGCGATAGGCGTTGTGCGCCTTGAGGCAGTCCTGCTGGAAGGCGTCATCGGCGGGGAGCCGCGACGGGACGGCGGGCGCCGACTCGGCGGGCCCGGCCACGGCGACGAGCATGGGCGCGGCCAGGGTGACAGGCAGGGTGACGGACAGGAGGGCGGATCCGAGCACGGGCGCTCCTTGGGGACGGAGGAGGACGTCGTTCACCTGAGCAGGTTGCCCGAGGGCCGGTCGTCGCGCCCCCAGATCCTGACCTGGAACGCCAGGACCGTGCATGCCTTCCGCCGGCCGCGCCACCGGAGGTCGCGCCATGGCGGGACCGGCGCCGGCGAGCATCGTCCTCACCGGCCTGGCCGGTCGCCGGCCCCGGCTACGAGGCGGCGGCCGTTCCGGTGCTCTGCTGGATCAGGAGCCTGTGCGACTCCTGCACCCCCTCGGGGAGGTCGTCCGGCGAGAACCACTTCGCCTCCAGGATCTCGACGGGGTCGATGGTGAGGGTGCCCCCGGTGAGTTCCGCCTCGTAGGCCACTTCCACCCGCAGCCGGTATCCGCTCCTGACCCGCAGGAGCCGCCCCACCCTGACGTCCAGGCCAGTCTCCTCGCGTACCTCCCGGACGACCGTGTCCTCGAATCGCTCGGATCTGTTCGCGTAGCCGGTCGGGCACCCCCACGGCCGCGACGGTGGCCACAGGCGGTGCCGCAGGAGCAGCACCCGCCCGTCGGCGGCGCGGACGACGCCCGTCACCCCGACCATGAACTTCGCGTGCCACAGCCACAGCAGCCGCCACTGCAGCGGGCCGCGGATGAGCCGCCACAGACGGGCGACGAGGTGTTCCAACGTGCTGCTCCCTTCGGGTCGTCCGTATGCCGCCTCGGCGTTCTCGTCCTCGACGGCCGACCTTCGGAAACCCTCAGGCCTCCGCGAGGATCGGTCAGCCGAATCGTAGGGCCAACCGCCCGCGAACGCCGCGCCGTTCGAGCTCGGCCGTGGCATCGACGCGGCGGCCTCCAGCACGGCGGCGCGACGGCCATGACGGCGTCGCGCAGTCAGAGACCGGCCGAATTCGGGACAGACCCTTGACCGGGATAGGAGCCGTCCAGTAGAAAGCTCTCACCTATTCGTCTCAGTCTGAAACTAATTGGAGGGCCGCGTGGAGAGCCGTGATGCGCGCCGGGTCAACCGCGCCGCAGTCCTGAGCGTTCTTCTCAGTGACGGCAGAGCGTCCAGGGTGGTAGTCGCCAAGCGCACCGGGCTCAGCAAGGCCACCGTCTCTCGGGTGGTGGAGGACCTGCTCGCCGAGAACCTGATCAAGGAGTCGGGGCCGCTTCCCACCGACGGTCCCGGCCGCCAGCCGCACGCGCTCGAACTCGCGGCGGACGCCGGCCTGGTCGCCGGAATCGACATGGGGGGCACCAGCACGCGGTTCCTCCTCGCCGACCTCACCGGCAGGCAGTTGGCCGGACACCGCGCCGCGACACCCAGAGGCGGCGACGCCAAGGAGGTGGCGGCCTTCCTCGCCGAGACGCTCGCCTCGCTCGCCGCCGGACACCCCGGCCGCATCACCCACACCACCGTGGGCCTGCCCGGAGCCGTCCACCCGGCCACCTGCGCGGTCAGGAGCGCCCCGAACCTTCCGCAGATCGAAGGCACCGCGTTCACCGAGGCCGTCGCCGCGTCCGTCCCCGGCGCGGTCGCCTTCGACAACGACACCAACTGCGCGCTGATCGGCGAGCTCCACGCCGGAGCGGCGCACGGCCGCCGCGACGCGGTGATGGTGACCATCGGCACCGGTCTCGGCGTCTCGGTCCAGCTGGACGGCAAGCCCCTGCCGGGCCGCACCGGCGCGGTCGGCGAGTTCGGCGCCCTGCCGTACGCCGACGGCACCCTGGAGGACGCGATCTCCGGCAAGGGCCTGACCGACAGGGCGCCGAGGGCGACCCCCGCCGAGATCCTCGCCGGCGACCTCCATCCCGGGCTGCGGGACAAGGCCAGGGGAGCCCTGGAGACGCTGCTGCGCCTGGTGACCGTCGCCTACGAACCCGAGGTGATCGTGCTGGGCGGCGGCGTGAGCTCGTCGATGCTCGCCTGGCACGCCGAACTGGAACGTTCCCTCACCGACCTCACGCCCGAACCGCCGTCCGTGGTGGCCTCCGCGCTGGGCGACCCCGCCGGCGCGGCAGGCGCCCTGGTCGCGGCGCTCGGCGCCGCCCACCGCGCGATCGGCGTGGACGTCCCCATCCCCACCGTACGGCTGACGCCGAAGGAGAGCCATGTTCCTGCGCAGGCTGGTTAGGACCAACCCGAGACTCGCCGAGGCGGCCGTCACGCTGCACCGGGAGGGCCGGCTGTCCGCCAACACCTACCTCATCGACCTCGACGGCCTGCGGGCCAACACCGAGATCACCGTCGAGGCCGCCCGCCGGCACGGCCTGGGCCTGTACGTCATGTCCAAGCAGTTCGGCCGGAACCCGGACGCGTTGCGCACCATCGCGTCGGCCGGCCTGGAGCGCGCCGTCTGCGTCGACCTGCAGGACATGGAGGCGGTCCAGCGGGCCGGAACGCGCGTCGGGCACGTCGGCCACCTCGTCCAGCCGCACCTGGGCGCCGAGGACGCGGTCGTCGCGGCCGGCCCGGAGGTCGTGACCGTCTTCACCGAGGAGACCGCGGCCAGGATCGGCTCCGCCGCCGCGCGCGCCGGTCGCGTCCAGCCGGTGCTGCTGCGCGTGCGCGGCCCCGAGGACCGCTACTACTTCGGACACGCGGGCGGCTTCCCGATCGGCGCCGTGGAGGAGGCGGCCGGGCGGGTGGAGGCCCTCGACGGCGTCACGGTCACCGGCGTCACGAACTTCCCGTGCATGCTCGCCTCCGCCGAGACGCGGACGATCGAACCGACCCGCAACTTCGCCACCCTGGTCGAGGCCGCCAAGCGGCTCCGCGCGGCCGGATTCACGATCACGCAGGTCAACGCCCCCGGCACCACCTCGTCCGGCACGTTCGAGCGGCAGGCCGCGTACGGCGCCACGCACGTCGAACCGGGCAACGGCCTGCACGGAACCACGCCGCTGCACGTCTTCGACGACACCCAGCCCGAGGTACCGGTCATCGTCTACGTGAGCGAGGTCTCCCACCTGGACGGCGGCGACGCCTACGTCTTCGCGGCCGGCTACTACATCGACAAGGTCCTGGGGGAGTACCGCCTCACCGCGCTGGTGGGGCCCGATCTGCGCGAGTACGAGGTCGAGACGGCGCCCGACGGAGCCATCCACTACTACTGCGCCATCAAGAACGCGCGGGGTGTGCGCCCCGGCGACACGGTCGTCTTCTGCTTCCGGCCGCAGGTCTTCGTGACCAGGGGCCGGACCAGGGCGGTCGCCGGAATCAGGTCGGGGGACCTGGATCTGCGGGGGAGCCACGACGCCGAAGGGCGTCCCATCCACGGCGTGGCCTGAAGCCGCGTCCTCTCACAGGAGGTCACCTTGGACTCCACTCCCCGCGGCCTGAAGAGCGGCGCGCTGAGCGCCGTCGGGGCCGCCGTCATCTCGATGGCCTTCATGGGGCCGGCCACCAGCGTGTTCTTCAACACCCCGCTGGCCGCGTCCGCCGCCGGGTACGCCCTGCCGCTGGCGATCCTGCTGGCGATGCTGGTCTGCCTGCTGGTGGCGTCGGTCATCGCGTCCTTCGCGCGCAAGCTCCCGACCGCCGGCTTCGCCTACACCTTCAACACCCACGGGCTCGGCCGCCGCGGCGGCTTCCTGTCCGGCTGGCTGCTGGTGCTCGCCTACGGCATGGTCGGCCCGATGCTGCTGGCCGCCATCGGCTCCTTCACCGCCGACTTCCTGGCCCAGTACCTCTCGCTCACCGTGCCGTGGTGGATCCTGACGATCGTCTTCTCGGCGATCATCTGGGGGATCAGCGCCCTCGGCGTCTCCCAGTCGGCCAAGACCGCACTGATCTTCCTGGTGCTCGAACTCGGCGTGCTGCTCGCGCTCTTCGGCGTCATCTTCGGCAAGGGCGGCGCCGACGGGCTCTCCCTGGCCCCGTTCGATCCGGCCGAGTCTGCGGGCGGGCTGGGCGGCCTGGGCAAGGGCATGCTCTGGGGCATCTTGATGTTCATCGGCTTCGAGTCGGCCGGAACCCTCGGCGAGGAGGCCCGATCGGCCCGCCGGGCCATCCCCATCGCCCTGTTCACCGCGGTGCTCGCCATCGGCGCCTTCTACTCGCTCTCCGGGTACGCCGCCTCGATCGGCTTCGGCAGGTCGGGCGCGCAGGCGCTGGCCGCCGACCCGGCGCCGTGGAACACGCTCATGGACAAGTTCTGGGGGGTCGGCTGGCTGCTCGCGCTGACCGTGCTCAACAGCCAGTTCGCCAACCTGATCTCGGGCGTCACCGCGATGGTCAGGGTCGTCTTCGCGATGGGCCGTGAAGGGTTCTTCCCGCGCCGCCTCGGCACCGTCGACCACCGGCACGTCCCCCAGGCCGCGATCGCCGCCTACATGCTCTTCGCGACGGCCTTCGCGCTCGTCGCGGGCGTCTGGATCGGCCCCCTCGGCGTGTACGGTTTCGCGGGCACGATCGTGGGCGTCGCCATGGTCGTCATCTACATCCTGATGTCGATCGCGTTGATCCGCTTCTACCGCGGTGAGCACCGCGCGGAGTTCTCCGCGCTGAAGCACGGGGTGATCCCCGCGGTCGCCGCGCTGCTGCTCCTGCTGCCGATCTACGGACAACTGGTGCCCCTGCCCGACGGCCCGAACCGGATCGCGCTGTTCCTCATCGTCGCCTGGGTGCTCGGCGGCGTCGCCTATCTGGTCCGGATCGAGCGGGACCGTCCCGAACTCCTCACCGCGATGGGGCGGGTCTGGGCGGAGGAACCCGATCTGGCCGGAAGCAAGCCATAGATCACCACGGCTGGCACCGGACACGACCGGTGCCAGCCGTTCCAGGGGTGACGGTAAGAAATGTGTCATGAGCCCCGAACGAGCATGATCGCCGTTCGTCGCGGTCCTCGCCGTGGTGGTCGCCCTGCAGGCGGCCGATGTGGGGTATCGGAGGGAGGGCGAGCAGCAACCGATTGACTGGCCCGAATGGCTCCAGCCGCCACCCCGACGTCCCCTGGGCTGAACTGGGCGTTCAGTCCATGCGGCCCAAGCGACGAAGCGGTGCTGTCACCGCGCTCCTCGCTCAGGAAGTC
Organism: Nonomuraea pusilla; assembly: GCF_900109355.1. Taxonomy (GTDB): domain Bacteria; phylum Actinomycetota; class Actinomycetes; order Streptosporangiales; family Streptosporangiaceae; genus Nonomuraea; species Nonomuraea pusilla. The sequence goes on along the minus strand of NZ_FOBF01000013.1, from coordinate 25,978 downwards.
GCGAGCGACAAGGCCATGGTGGTTCCGGTGACCACGGCCAGCACCACGGGCGCCACGGCGTGGGAGCGGTGGCGCCGGTGCGCGAAGTCGCGGGCGCGGAGATGGAATCCCACTGCGCCGATCAACAGCAGCGTGAGACCGGCGGCGGCCGCGACGGCGAGCGGCTTGAACCAGAGGCCGGCCGCGAGCCCGAGCGCGCCGGCGATCTCCAGGGTGCCGATCGAGCGGGTCATCGTCGAGCCGACGCCGAGCCTGAGCAGGTTGGCCGTCACGGGATCCCGTAACAGGACCTTCTGGGCGCCGGCGAGCAGGAAGACGAGAGCGACCAGAGCGCTCAGGGCGCTGGCGGCAAACGACATGGTGCGACCTTTCACAGTAAACAGAACGAACATTCGTTTTCTATGAGAGGGGCGGCGAAGTTGTCAAGTACGAATGTTCGTTCTACGTTGTGATCCCATGGCACGCATGCCCAAGGAGCACCTCGAAGCCCGCCGCCGCCAGATCCTGGACGCCGCCCGGCGCTGCTTCATCCGCAACGGCTTCCATGCCACGTCCATGCAGGACGTGCTGACCGAGGCCGAGTTGTCGGCCGGGGCCGTCTACCGCTACTTCAAGAGCAAGGACGACATCATCGCGGCGACCGCCGCCGAGGCTCTGGCCGAGGTCGCGTCGGCGTTCGAGGCGGAGGGCGACGCGCGGCCGCCGGATCTGGACGACATCGTCGATCTCGTGCTGGGGGTCGAGCGCCCGCCGCTGTCCGGATCGCAGGAGTCGGCCCAACTGCTGGTCCAGGTCTGGTCGGAGGCTCTGCGATCGCCGTCGCTGGGCACGAAACTGAAGGAGGTCATGGCCGAGGCTCGCGGCGTGGTCGGCGGCCTCGTGGCGCGGCATCAACAGCGCGGACTGCTTCCCGCCGACGTCCCGGCCGAGCATGTGGCCGATGTCCTGATGGCTCTGGTCGACGGGTTCCTGGTGCGCCGCGCGGTGTACGGCCACGCGGATTCGGCGACCTTCAGGAGCGGCATGCGAGCCCTGATGTCGGCGCCCGCGCAAGCCGCCCGATAGGGAAGAACGTTCGCTCTTGACGACGATCGGAGGATCATGCTCTTCTAAAAAGAACGATCATTCGTTCTAAGAGGGTGGGTTTGTGACTACGAAAGCGGACGTTCTCATCGTCGGCGCGGGGCCGACCGGCCTGGTGCTGGCCATCGAACTGGCACGGCGGGGAGTGATCCCACGGATCATCGACGCCGGGCGCGCTGACCACCGGGAAAGCCGGGCGGTGTCGATCGTGGCGAGATCGCTGGAGATGCTGGACGATCTCGGGCTGGCCCAAGCCGCCATCGAACGAGGCGTCCCGCTGCACACGCTGAACTTCTACCAGGGCACGACGGCCCTGGCCGAGATGGACGTGACGGCCGTGGACTCCCCGTTCCCGCTGGACCTGTGCATCCCGCAGTGGCAGACGGTCGCGCTGCTGCGCGAGCGCGCCGAGGAACTCGGAGTCACCATCGAATGGGGCACCCGCCTCGTCGGGCAGCAGGCCGGCGAGCACAGTGTCGGCGTGGAACTCGGCCACGAGGACGGCCGCGGCGAACGGTGCGAAACCGGATGGCTGATCGGCGCCGACGGCGCCCACAGCACCGTGCGTGAGACGGCGGGCATCACCCGGGAGAGGGCCGACCTGAAGCGGGGGTTCATCCTGGGCGACGTCGCCGTGGACTGGCCGCTCACGCGGGACCGCTTCCATGTCTACTTCGGCAAGTCCGGCCTCGTGGCGGTCTTCCCCATGGTCGGGGGCTACTGGCGCATCCTGGCCAGCACGCCGGACGACCGGCCGCCGCAGAGCCCAGGGCTGGACGACTTCGCCGCCTACGTCGCCGAACGCACGCCTTTGGACTCTGGCGTACGCGACCTGCAGTGGAGTTCGTCGTTCGTGGCCCGCGAGAGCCTGGCCGACCGGCTTCGCCAAGGCCGGATCCTCCTGGCCGGCGACGCCGCGCACAGCCACAGCCCGGTGGGCGGCCAGGGCATGAACACGGGCATGCAGGACGCCTACAACCTGGGCTGGAAACTCGCGCTCGTCGTCACCGGGCGCGCCGAGGAGTCCCTCCTGGACAGCTACGAGGCCGAACGCCGGCCCGTGGTCAAGGCCGTGGTCGAGGCGACCTCGGCCACCACGAAGGCCGCCACAGGCAGCACACTGGTCGCCCGCAGAGCCAGGCGGCACGCGCTGCGCCTGTTCGGCCGGCTCAACCCCGTACAGCAGCGGCTGTCGAACGCCTTCGGCGAACACCTCGTCCACTATCGCGACAGTGACCTCGTCTTCGAACGATGGCACGAATCACAGGCCAGGGCGTGGAGCGACGTCGCCTGCACCGGGCCGGAAGCCGGCGAGCTGATGCGGGACGTCTACGTGGAGAACCGTGAGGGGCCGGTGGCGCTCCGTCACATCCTCCGGACGCCGGGCCACCACCTCGTCCTGTTCGCGGCGGACACGACGGACTCCGCCACCCTGGCCGCCTGGCATGCCTCCGCACGCGAGGCGATGGCCGGGCACGGCGAGGTCCATGTCATCACCCGCTGCCACCTGCCGCACGACCCCCTGGACGGAGTCTTCGCCGACCTGCGCAGTGAGGCGCACAACCGCTACGGCGTGCGCCGCCCCAGCCTGTACCTGATCCGCCCGGACAAGTACGTCGGCTTCCGCGGCGACAGCGTCGACTTCGCACCCGTGAGCGACTACTTCCGCGCCCTGGGAGCCCGCCCGTGACCCCGCCTGTCAAGAAGAGGAGCTGGACGACCCCGTGACACAAGAACCGACCGTCCCCGAAAGCCTGGCCGGAATCGGCGCGACCGCCTTGGGCGTGGCTCTCCTGCGCGCCCAGGAGAGCAGCCGACCGGACCGGCTGTTCGACGACCCCTACGCACGGCACTTCCTCCAGGCCGTCGATCCGGCGTTCAGCCCCTGGGCCGCCGGGGCCTCTGCGGCGACCGCACGTTTCCTGCAGGTCATGGCCGAACAGGTCGCCGTCCGCACCCGGTTCCTCGATCGCGCGCTACTGGAAGCCGCCGAACGAGGATGCGAGCAGGTGGTCCTGCTGGCGTGCGGCATGGATGCCCGCGCGTTCAGACTCGCCTGGCCGCCCGGCACCAAGGTCTTCGAACTGGACTTCGCCGACGTGCTCGCCTTCAAGGCAGCCGTACTCGACAGCCGCGGCGCGACCGCCGCGTGCCACCGCGTCGAGGTCGCCACCGACCTGCGCCAGGACTGGCCGCGCGCGCTGACGGAGTCCGGCTTCAACCCTGGGCGGCCGGCCGCCTGGTTGGCCGAGGGCATCCTGTACGCGCTTCCGCCCGAAGCCGCCGACCTGCTCCTCGACCGGATCACCGCCCTCTCCGCTCCGGCAAGCATGCTCGCCCTGGACCACATGAAGGACTCCGAGCTGCTCCGCAGCGCCCGCGCGGACATCTCCGCCGAGCTGGTCGACCTGTGGCGCGGCGGCCCCACCGAGAACCTCGATGCCTGGCTTGCCCGCCGTGGCTGGCAGCCCGCCGTGACGGACATCGCCGAGGCCGCGGCCGCCTGCGAACGCCCGATTCCACCCGCGTTCGATCCCGCCCGCCCCTCCGCCGGCCGCGGCTGGCTGGCCACGGCACACCTCCCGAAACCTCGCTGAGAGGCCCTCGACGTGCCAACGATCGAGACCGAGCTCGCCATCCCGCTGGCGGTCTCCGGCCCGGTGGTGCGCGGCTCGCGCGCCGATCGGCCGTTCCGAAAACCGTTGGACACGGTCCGGGGCGCTCGACGATCATCCACGCTGTGACAGACGAGTGTGAACGCCGGCCCTCCGCGGGTCTGAAGACAGTGAGATTCGTCGACCTGACGAGCGCTGCCATGACCGCCCTGCTGGACGACGACCTCGCCCGGGCCAGTGCCGAGGCAGGAGTCGAGCTCACGGAGTACTTCCTCACCGATCAGGCCAAGTGGGTCTGGCGGTACCGGGTCAACCAGCTCGCTTCGGATCCGGGTAGCGCCGGGTGGCTCACCCGGGCCGTGGTAGCCGAGCCCGAAGGCGTCGTGGTGGGGTATGCCGGGTTCCATGGGCCACCGGACGAGGCGGGCATGGTGGAGATCGGTTATTCGGTGGCTCCCGGCCACCGCCGTCAGGGGTACGCCAGGACGATGTTGACCGAGCTGCTGCGCCGGGCCGCGGCCGAATCCGGCGTCAGGACGGCGAGGGTGACGATCAGCCCCGAGAACACCGCGTCCCTGGCCACGATCTCCGGATTCGGTTTCGTCGAGGTCGGGGAGCAGTGGGACGAGGTGGACGGGCTGGAGCTGATATTCGAGGTCCCTGTCTGAACGTGATCGCCCGGCGCTACCACCGATGACGGGACGGAGCCGCGGCGTGCGGGGCCATCGCGGGTAGTTCCACGGTGATGCGGATGCCGCCGGCGGCGCGCGGGGTGAGGGTGAGTGTCCCGTCGTGCGCGTGGGCGATGGTCTTGACGATCGCCAGGCCGAGGCCGACGCCCGCGTGGTCGGTGCGGACGCGTTCGGTGCCGCGCTGGAACGGTTCGGTGAGCGTCGAGACCAGCTCCGGGGTGAGCTTCTCGCCGGTGTTCTCGACGGTGAGCACCACCGTCTCGGGGCGGACGCTGGTGCTCACCCACACGGCGCCCCGCGCTGGCAGGTTGTGGACGATCGCGTTGTGCACGAGGTTCGTGGTCAGCTGCAGCAGGAGCGCTTGCGATCCGGTCGTGGGGGTGATGTCGCCCCAGGTCTCGACGGTGACGCCACGCTTCTCCGCGAGGGGGAGGAGCGCTTCGGTGGCTTCTTCCGCGAGGAGGGACAGGTCGACGGGCTCTCGGGTGAAGGACCGCTGGTCGGCGCGGCTGAGCAGGAGCAGTGCCTCGGTGAGGTCGATCGCCCGGGTGTTGACGGCGTGGAGGCGGTCGATGAGCTCGCCGGTGTCGTGGTTCGGATCGGTGCGGGCCACGTCGAGAAGCGCCTTCGAGGTCGCGAGCGGGGTCCGCAGCTCGTGTGAGGCGTTGGCCGCGAATCTCCGCTGTTCGGCGACGTGTGCTTCGAGCCGGGCGAGCATCGTGTCGAAGGCGTCGGCGAGTTCGCGGAACTCGTCCTTGCTGCCCGGCAGCCGGATCCGGTGGGAGAGCGATCCGTTCGCGACCATGCGGGTGGCGTTGGTGATGCGGGTCAGGGGGGCGAGCATGCGGTCGGCGAGCAGCCATCCTCCCAGGAGCCCGAAGACCAGCAGGAACGCCATGACGGCGGCCGCCGCAGGGGCGAAGGTGTGCAGGAGGAGTTGCCGGTTGGGGTTCTCGTAGAGCATCCGGCGGTTCCAGTCGTCGGGGACGTATTGCAGGAGGAACACCCACACGGCGGCGAGCAGCAAGGCGCCGGCAAGCATGACGAACCCGGCGTAGCTGAGGGTGAGCTTGAAACGGACGCTCAACCCGGGGGGCCTATCCATGGTCCGCTCCCTCGTGTCCGGCCTCCGGTTGCGGGCCGATGCGGTAGCCGGCGCCCGGCACGGTGGCGATGATCCAGGGTTCGCCGAGACGCTTGCGCAGTGCCGAGACGGTGATGCGCACCGCGTTGGTGAACGGGTCGGCGTTCTCGTCCCACGCGCGTTCCAGGAGTTCCTCGGCGCTGACGACACCGCCTTCGGCGGCGACGAGGACTTCGAGCACGGCGAACTGCTTCCTGGTCAGCGCGACGTAGCGGCCGTCCCGGTAGACCTCGCGGCGGAACGGGTCGAGCCGCAGCCCCGCGATCTCTCGCACGGGCGGCCTGTTGTGGGCACGCCTGCGGTCGAGCGCTCTGAGCCTGAGCGCGAGCTCCTGGAGTTCGAACGGTTTGGTGAGGTAGTCGTCGGCGCCGAGTCCGAACCCGGAGGCCTTGTCGTCGATGCGGTCGGCCGCGGTGAGCATGAGGATCGGCATGCCGCTGCCGGAGGCGACGATGCGCCGGGCGATCTCGTCACCTGAGGGCCCGGGGACGTCGCGGTCGAGGACGGCGATGTCGTAGGTGTTGACGCTCAGCAGTTCGAGAGCGGTGTCGCCGTCACCCGCGATGTCGGCCGCGATCGCTTCCAGGCGCAGGCCGTCGCGGATGGCTTCCGCCATGTAGCGTTCGTCCTCGACAATCAACACGCGCATGCGGGTGATGCTAGAAGCCGGCGTGTTTCGTCGGCGTATCGAAAAGCACATACGCGCCGGCAACACCACGCTGCCTTGACTGGCGGCATGCGCCGACCCCCACGATCAGCACGGACAACGACCCACCGGACTCGCCGGATCCGCCGGCTCCCCGCCGTCGGCCTGACCGCCGTCGTGGCGATGATCACGACAGCCTGCGGCTCCCAGGGGCCGAAGCCCCCGGACTCCTCGGCCGCCAGTGAGCACCGGGGTAGGGCCGGTGAGGCCGACGGCGTCGTCCCCGACGGCGTGACGGTCTTCGATGACGAGTTTCCGGCTGTGGCCAACCTCGACCCAGGCCTGCTCAAGGCACTCCGCCGGGCGGCGACGGACGCCGAGGACGACGGCGTCACGTTCTTCGTCAACAGCGGCTGGCGGTCCCCCGAGTACCAGAATCGGCTTCGTCGCGAGGCGGTCTCCAAGTACGGGTCCGAGGACGAGGCCGCCCGATGGGTGGCCACCCCGGCGACGTCCCCTCACGTGTCGGGGAACGCGGTCGACATCGGGCGCTCCGACGCGACGGCGTGGCTGTCGGAACATGGTGCCCAGTACGGGCTGTGCCAGATCTACAGGAACGAACCCTGGCACTACGAACTGCGCACCCGTGCGATCGATCGTGGTTGTCCGCGCATGTACGCCGACCCCACCCAGGACCCGAGGACGCGGCGGTGACCGGCGGTGCGCGAGGACGGACGATGACGCCGGCGGACACGGCGCACACCGGGCAGGGCGCCGCCGGCCGCCGTGAGGCGCCCGGCCGGGCGGCACGCGCCGACTCCCGGCCGGGCCCCTGGAGGCGCGGCCTGGTGCTCGCGGCGTCGGCGCTGCTGCTGGGCCTGGTCATGCTGCTGCACGCGAAGATCCCGAACCGGATCGGGAACCTCGGCAGCCTGGTGGAGACCTTCCTGCCGTGGTTCGGCCTGTTCGTCCCGGTGCTGCTGGCCGGGGCGCTGTGGCGCCGCTCCGCCTCCGCGGCGGCCGCGCTGCTGCTGCCGGTCACGGTGTGGCTGAACCTCTTCGGCGGGCTGCTCGGCGACAAGTCCCGGCCGGGCGGCGACCTCACTGTGGCCGCCCACAACGTCGGCGCGGGCAACCCCGACCCGGCCGGCGCCGCCCGCGCCCTGGCCGCCTCAGGGGCGGACGTGCTGGCCCTGGTGGAGCTGACCGAACAGGCCCGCGGCACGTACGAGAAGGAGCTGGCGAAGGCGTACCCGTACCACACGGTGCAGGGCACGGTCGGGCTGTGGAGCGAGCTGCCGCTGTCGGCCACCCGGCCGGTCGACATCAGGACGGACTACGGGCCGCTGGCGGACACCAAGCCCGCCGACGTCAAGTTGGCCTACAACCGGGCGCTGCGCACCACGGTGGCCACGAAGCGGGGTCCACTGGCGGTGTACGTGGCCCACCTGGGGTCCGCCCGGGTGAATCTCACAGCGGGCTTCTGGACGGACTCGCGGGACAGAGGCGCGCAGGCGCTCGGCGAGGCCGTCGCCGCCGAGCGGAACGAGCGGGTGGTGCTGCTCGGCGACCTGAACGGCACCACCGACGACCGCGCGTTCGCCGCCGTCACCTCGCGGCTGCGCTCGGCCCAGGACGTGGCCGGGCACGGCTTCGGCTTCAGCTGGCCGGCGGGGTTCCCGGTGGTGCGGATTGACCAGATCCTGGTCAGAGGCGTGAAGGCGGAGAGCTCGTGGGTGCTGCCTGCCACCGGCAGCGACCACCTGCCCGTGGCGGCCGGAATCAGCTGGTGAACACCCGCCCACCACGTGGCTGGAAATGCGATGGACGGGATGATGACCGGGCCTGTACCTTGCAGTGGACCGTGACGCCGCCCGAGGAGGTGAGACCCATGAACGCTGTATCGATGTGGGTGCTCCCCCTTCCCGTCACGGCCGGGCGACTGACGTAGGTGTCGCCGGGAGCGCCTCGCCGGCAAGGCACTCCCGAAAGGCACCACCAATGCACTCTCAGCAGATCACCGCCGGGCACGACTCCACGGCGGACGTCCCCGGAGTTCTCAGGTCGCCGGCCTCCGCCGCCGATCGCCCGCCCCTCGTCTTCGATGTGATCATTGCCGGGTGCGGGCCGACCGGCGCGATGCTCGCCGCCGAACTGCGGCTGCACGATGTTCGGGTACTCGTTCTGGAGAAGGAGACCGAGCCCGCGTCGTACGTCCGCATAGTCGGTCTGCATATCCGCAGTCTTGAGCTGATGGCGATGCGCGGACTGCTTGATCGCGTTCTCCGGCATGGAAGACGGCGTCCGGCCGGCGGCTTCTTCGCCGCCATCCCCAAACCCGCGCCCCAGGGCCTGGATTCCGCGTACGCCTACCTGCTGGGCATCCCGCAGCCGGTCATCGAACAGCTCCTCGAAGAGCATGCGATCGCACTGGGCGCGCAGGTCCGGCGCGGCCGCGCGGTCGCCGGTTTCGAGCAGGACGACGACGGTGTGACCGTCGAGCTGGCCGACGGGGAACGGCTGCGGTCGCGCTACCTCATCGGCTGTGACGGCGCGCGCAGCACGGTGCGCAAACTGCTCGGCGTCGGCTTCCCCGGCGAGCCCGCACGGACCGAGACGCTGATGGGCGAGATGGAAGTGGGCGTGCCGCAGGAGGAGATCGCCGCCAAGGCGGCCGAGCTCCGCGAGAGCCCTCACCGATTCTGGCTCCGGCCCTTCGGCGGAGGGATCTACAGCGTCGTCGTTCCCGCCGCGGGAGTCACCGACCGCTCGCGACCGCCCACCCTCGAGGATTTCAAGCAACAGTTGCGCGCCATCGCCGGAACCGACTTCGGCGTGCACTCCCCGCGCTGGACGTCTCGCTTCGGGGACGCCACCCGGCTGGCCGAACGCTATCGGGTCGGGCGGGTGCTGCTGGCCGGCGACGCGGCCCACATCCATCCACCCATCGGGGGACAGGGCCTCAACCTGGGCGTTCAGGACGCGTTCAACCTGGGCTGGAAGCTGGCCGCGCAGATCCGCGGCTGGGCGCCGGAAACGCTGCTGGACACCTACCAGGCCGAACGTCATCCGGTCGCCGAGGACGTGCTGGACAACACCCGCGCCCAGACGGAACTGCTGTCCACCGAACCGGGCCCGCGGGCCGTGCGCCGGCTGCTCACCGAACTGATGGACTTCGACGAGGTGAACCGCCATCTGATCGAGAAGATCACCGCGATCGGCATCCGCTACGACTTCGGCGAAGGCCCCGACCTGCTCGGCCGCCGCCTGCCCGACGTCGGCGTGCGACAGGGGCACCTCTACGGTCTGCTGCACCGCGGCCGCGGCCTGCTGCTGGACCGCACCGAACGCCTGACCGCCGGCGGCTGGTCAGACCGGGTCGATCATCTGGCGGATCCCACCGCGGACCTGGACGCCCCCTGCGTCCTGCTGCGCCCCGACGGCCACGTCGCCTGGATCGGCGACGACCAGCAGGACCTGGACGACCACCTCTCGCGCTGGTTCGGCAAGCCCGCCGACTGATGCCGTCCGAGCGAAGGGGTGAGGACGGACGCGCACCTCCACCGTGACAACGGTGGCTCAGACGGAGGCTGAGCCGGCCGCCTCAGCCGGAGTAGCGGGTGGCCGGCGTCTGACTCTAAGGCAGTAGAAGGGGAGAGGGGGTGCCCACGGCGCTGGGCGATGGAGCTGCTGGTGGGGGAGTGGCCGAGGCCCTGGATCGAGGGAAAGCTGGCGCGCCCGTGTCGACGTGAGCGCTCGGCTCACCTGCAGTGCCGGAGTGATGCGGCCTTGCTGCCAAGGACCTCCTGCCTCACTCGCATTGTGATCTACAATGTAAAGGCGCTCGGCGGGTTCAAGTCCATATCCGCCGACACAGAAGCACGGGCTTCGCCCGTACGCCCCCAAAGAAACAAAGACCCGCTGGTCAGTCCCGACGGCCGAGGGCGCCAGGCGGGTCGGGGTGGCGGGAATGGCTTGCTCGGGCGGGTGGTTGAGCAGTGACGCTTCACTTCGTTTCGCGTGACGAGAAGGGTGCGCTTGTGAGAATCGGTGACATCGAGATCCTCCCTGTCCTCGACGGGACGGGGGTGGAGGTCGCGGCGGAGATTCTCAGCCGCCCCGGTGTGGAGGACCCGTGGTCCTGCCATCTGGAGCATGTGGAGGCGGACGGGACGCTGCGGTTGCCGCTCGGTGGCTTCTGCGTGCGTACGGGTGACCGGGTGGTGCTGGTCGACGCGGGGGTGGGCGCGTTCGATGACGGCAAGTACGTGGGAGGCGGGCTGCTCGACTCGCTGGCCGGGTACGGGATCGCCGCGGGCGACGTGACGGACGTGGTCTTCACGCACTTGCATTTCGACCACATCGGCTGGGCCACGCACGAGGGCGAGGTGGTCTTCCCTCGCGCTGCTTACAGGGCGCACCGGGCCGACTGGGAGTTCTTCGTGGCCGGGGAGAACGCCCAGCCCTCCGCTGTGGACAAGCTCTCCCCGCTGGGGCCGCGGCTGGAGCTGTTCGACGCGGACTTCACCGTCGCGCCGGGTGTTGACGCGTTGCACGTTCCCGGGCACACGCCGGGCTCGACCGTCTACGTGGTCTCCTCGGCCGGGCGGCGGGCGATCCTTCTCGGTGACGTGGCGCATTCGGTGGTGCAGCTGAGTGAGCGGGACTGGCGGGTGATCTGGGACGTCGATCCCGAGGCGGCGTCGGCTGTGCGCAACCGGTTCGCGGACGAGGTGGCCGACACCGACGATGTGCTGGTGGCCGCGCACTTCCCGCAGATGCGGTTCGGGCGGGTCGTCACGGTGGGCGGGCCTCGGCGCTTCATCGCGGTCTGAGTCTGAGGCCGGCGGGGTCCGCCTGCGCTCCTCTGGCTGCGCGGGGGGATCCCGCCGGTGTCGCAATGACGACATGGCGTACAAACGGCAGGGGTGACGTCTGGCGCGCCGGTCGCCCGATCGCCCACTCTCGTGTGCACTGGTTGTTGCTACGAGAGGTTTCACCCCCATGCACTGGTCCGCCCATGTGGCGGTGGCAGGCGTCGCCGCCGCCGCCCTGTTGAGCTTCCCGTTACCCGCGGCCGCGGCCGAGCCCGCCGCCGGCGGGGGTGTCCACCGGGTCACGTTGATCACCGGGGACGTGGTGACCGTCAGGCAGGTCGAGGCGGGCAGGCACGTGGTGGAGGTGAAGCCGGGGCCGGGCCGTGAGCGGATGGCGTTCAACACCGTGGAGGAGAACGGTGAGCTGCGGGTCCTGCCCAGTGACGTCGTCCCCTTCCTGGCGGCCAGGCGGCTGGACCCTGGCCTGTTCTCGGTCACCGGGTTGATCGCTCAGGGGTACGACGACGCTGAGACGGACAGGCTGCCGCTGCTGTTCCTCTACGACGGGTCGGCGCCGAAGGGCGCGTCGGCGCCGGAGCTGGAGAGTGTGAACGGGCGGGTCGTCGCGGCCGACAAGCGCACGATCGGCGGGTTGTGGAAGTCGCTCGACGGGCGGGGGGCGACGCTGTCGCAGGGTGTGGCGAAGATCTGGCTGGACGCCAAGGTCAGGGCCACGCTGGACCACAGTGTGCCGCAGGTGGGCGCGCCGGAGGCGTGGCAGGGCGGGTTCGACGGCAAGGGCGTCAAGGTCGCGGTGCTGGACACCGGTGTCGATGCCGCCCATCCGGACCTGGCCGGACGGGTCAGGCAGACCAAGGTGTTCACCGGTGAGCCGAGCGTCCAGGACGGTAACGGGCACGGTACGCATGTGGCCGCGACCATCGCGGGCGGTGACGGCAGGAAGGGGGTCGCCCCGGGGGCCGAGTTGATGGTCGGCAAGGTGCTCGGTGACGACGGTTCGGGCACGTTGTCTGGGGTCATCGAGGGGATGGAGTGGGCCGCGGCCGAGGGCGCGTCGGTGATCAACATGAGCCTGGGTGGTGACGCCAGCGACGGCACCGACCCGCTCAGCGTCGCCGTCGACACCCTCACCGAGCGTACGGGGGCCCTGTTCGTGGTCGCGGCGGGCAACGACGGCTCGGCGTACTCCATCGGCGCTCCCGGTGCGGCGGCCTCGGCGCTGACGGTGGGCGCGGTGGACGGCAAGGACGTGCTGGCGGAGTTCTCCAGCCGGGGTCCGCGTCTGGACGACGCGCCGAAGCCCGACCTGACCGCCCCTGGTGTGGGTATCGTCGCGGCTCGCGCGGAGGGCACCAGCATGGGGGAGCCGGTCGACGAGCGTTACACGGCGGCTTCCGGCACCTCGATGGCGACGCCGCATGTGGCGGGGGCGGCCGCGATCGTCAAGCAGCGTCATCCCGGCTGGACGGCGAGGCAGATCAAGGACGCGCTGGTGGGTTCGGCGAAGCCGGTCGCCGGGCAGCGGATCGACGACGCCGGGGCGGGCCGCCTGGACGTGGGGCGTGCGGTGCGCCAGGGCGTGACGGCGACCGGTGTGGTCGATCTGGGCAAGCACCAGCAGGGCGAGGGTCCTGCCGTGGCGGAGGGCACGATCACCTACAGCAACGGCACGGCCGCTGCGGTCACGCTGGAGCTGGCCTGCGCCCTTGAGGGGGCCGAGCTGAGCGCGAGGACCGTGACGGTGGCGGCGGGGGGCACCGCGGAGGTGAAGGTCAGGGTGGATCTGGCCGGGCTCTCGTTCGGCCGGTACGGCGGGCTGGTCACCGCGACGGCGGGCGCGGAGCAGGTTCACACGACGCTGGCGCTGACGTGGAAGGGGCCGCAGCACAGGGTCCGTTTCACGGCTCTCGACGCCGAGGGCAGGCCGACGGGCGCGGACACGCTGTCGATGTTCGGCGCGTCGCAGCAGGACGACCTGTTCACGTGGCTGCCGAAGGAGGGGCTGACGGTGGAGGTGTCCGAGGGCACCTACATGACGCAGTCGCTCAACCTGGGCGGCGGCTGGGGGCGGATGCATCCGCGTGACGGCATGGTCGTCATCCCGGAGCTGAAGGTGGACCGGGATCTGGACGTGGTGCTCGACTTCCGGAAGACCACTCCGGTGACCATCAGGACGAGGGAGCCGGCCGAGCAGGTGGGTGTCTTCACCTACTTCACCCATCGTGCGTTCGGCTCGCGCAGGATCTCGCAGGGTGTGATGAACTTCGACGTCATCGAGGGGCTCAACGTCTCGCCGACCCGGCCGGTGCGTGACGGTTCGTTTGAGTTCGCGTCGCGCTGGCAGTTGGTCGCGCCGAAGCTGACCGCTCGCGTGCCTGGTGCGGGGGAGCGGTACTCGTTGGGGTTCCTGGGTGGGTCGCCGGGTGTGGAGGGGCGGCACCTGTGGCGGCTGGCCGATGGGGTGGCCGGGTCCAGGGGGAGGGCCGCGGTCGTCCGCAGTGAGGACGTGGACTGGGACGACCCGTCGGCGGCCGCGGTCGGGGCTGGGGCGGTCGCCGTGATCGTGGTGATGGCCCCGGATGACCCGTTCGGGCGTGATTGGAGGCCGGTCGGCGCGGATCTGCCGATCCCGGCGCTGGTGGTCGCCGCCGACGACGGGCAGCGGATGTTGGAGCGGATCGGGAAGGGCGATGCGAGGCTTGAGGTCAGGGGGGTGATGAGTTCGCCCTATCTGTACGACGTCATGCAGGTCTCCGATGGGCGGGTGCCGGACGAGGTCGTGTATGAGGTGAATGACAGCAACACCGCCCGCGTTGACACGACATATGCCGACAACGGGGGCTTTGCGTGGGCCAAGGAGCAGCGCTTCGGCTGGCGTCCCTGGCAGTCGTACGCGCTCGGGCAGCAGATGGAGACCCAGCGGATCGTGAAGACCCCGCTGCACCGCGCGGAGTACGTCAGCGCCAACGGCTCGTTCTGGCAGCACCTCGTCAACCACCAGTACGTCTGGGACGACATGGGCCGGCTGCTCGACGGCATGACCGAGCTGCCGCGCACCTACCGGCCCGGCACGCGGGCGAGCGAGAGCTGGCACGCCCCGGTGGTCCGCCCGGCGATCCCGGCCTGGATGAGGCCCTCCACGCGGGAGGGCGACACGATGGAGATCCGGGTCCCCGAGTTCGTGGACTCCTCCGGTCACGTCTCCCGGGCGGGCGTCGACAACGACACCGTGTCGGCCCGGTTCTTCCGGGACGGCGCGCTGGTGGCGGAGCGCGACGCCGCCTGGGGCGCGTTCCCCGCGTCGCCCGAGGAGGCCGCGTACCGGCTGGAACTGTCCACCAAGCGCGTCTCGGAGGAGTGGACCACCGCCATCGCGACCGAGACGGCCTGGACGTTCCGCTCCAAGCCGGGCGATCGGGTGCTGCCGCTGCTGCAGGTCGACTATGAGGTGCGCCCGGAGCGGCCTGGTCTGGTGGGTTTCGCCGTGCGGCATCAGGAGGGTGTGAGCGGGGCGCGCGTGAAGGACCTGAAGCTGGAGCTGTCGTACGACGACGGCGCGACGTGGCAGAGGCAGCCGGTGATCGCGCTGGGCGGGGGGCGCTTCAGCGCCATCGTGCTGCGCGCGCACCCGTCGGTGCGGGTCACCGCCGGCGACTCGGCCGGCAACACGGTCGAGCAGACGGTGATCAGGGCCTACTGATCGGTCAGAGCCAGTTCTCGCGGGCGGCGTGCCAGGCCAGTTGCATCCGGGTCTGCGCACCCGCCCGTTCCATGAGGTAGGCGATCCTGCGCTGCACCGTACGGTGCGAGATCTTGAGCTGGGTGGCGATGGACTTGTCGGGAACGCCGGCGAGCAGCAGTGACAGCAGGTAGAGGTGGTCGGCGTCGAGCGGGCTGCCGGGGTTGGTGAGGCTGACCGGGGTGGCCCGCTCCCACAGGCTTTCGAACAGGGCTTTGAGGGCGTCGAGCAGGCTGCTGGGTCTGATCAGCGCGGCGGTGAGCTGGGTCAGGCCGTCCGTGTGCTGGATGAGGGGGAGCACGCCGAGCTCGCCGTCGGCGATGATCATCCGTACGGGCAGGGCGGGCAGCGCGCGGGCCTGCTCTCCCAGGGTGATGCCGTCGGCGAGGTTGACCAGCATGCCGGGTTCCTCGAGCAGCGTCTCTTCGTAGATGACGCGGAAGCCGACGCCGCGTCGCAGCGCCGCGAGTTCCTCGGTGTTCTCCTGGGAGGTCATCGCGACGTGCCCGGCCCGGCAGAGGCTGAGCACCTCGTGCCGGGCGCCGTCCTGCAGGAGGCGGAGTTGCTCGCGCAGCGCGGTGCGGCTGGTGATGACCTCGATGAGCTGTGCCGCCTCGCGGCGCCGGGCGTGCGCGAGGTACTCCCCGGTGAGCTGCTCCATGGCGTGCCGTGCGCGGTCGATCTCGGCCTGCCGCCGGTGCAGCCGGGCGGCGAGCGCGACGTCGGGTGCGACCGCGGTGAACCGGCCGGGGTCTCCCGGGACGGTGCGGGCCAGGCCCTTGGCCAGGAGCGAGCCGAGTGCCTGCCGCGCGACCTCGGCGGGTACGCCCAGTTGGTCGGCGAGGGCGTCGGGCTCGGCCTCGGTGGTCCTGATCAGGAGCCGGTAGGCGGCTTCCTCCTCCGCGCCCAGGCCCGCCGCGCTCAGCATGTGCCGCCCATGGCCCGGTCCAGGTTCACCCGGCCATTGTAGAGAGGAGCTGCGAGGGGGTGGCCGGGCCGGGAGAGGCGTTGCGAGGTGCGCCGCGGTAGGCGAATATGAGTTCTGCTCACGATTTTTCCTCTCTGTCGCCTGTGAGACCGTCGGGCCGCTGCCCTCGGTGAGGAGTTCCTCCATGTCGCCACACCGCATCGCCTGGTCGTCCACCGCGGTCCTCGCACTGATCGTCGCCGCCGGGGCGGTCGCGGACCCCAGCGGGCTGCTGGCCCTGCTGGGATGGTCGGGGACGCGCTGGTGGCCGGTCGAGGCCGCCTGGCAGGTCGCGCCGCTGCTGGTCTACACGCCCTTGCTGCTCGCGGGAACCTGGTGGGTGGTCTGCTCGTTCGCGGCGGTGCCGGGCCTGCCGGCCCGGTGGTCGTTCTGCCTCGTCTGGGGTGGAGTGGCGCTGGCGGCCCTCGCGGCGAAGTTCGCCATGTCGCTGGTCGTGGTGCCTTCGCCCGACCCCGCCTGGCTCGCCTGGGGCACCGGCTTCACCGTCGGCAAGGCAGCGATCGCCGGGCTCGCCGTCGCGCTCTGTGCCGTGCTGATGCGGCGCCGGACGCACGCCGCCGCCGTGCCGTCTGCTCCGCCGCGGCCCGCGTGGGCCGGGTCGTGGACGGGCGCGCTCGTCCTGGGGCTCGTCACGGTGGTCACGGGGCCCTGGCTGGCGGGGCGCTGGTGGGTCGGGTCCTCCTCGGCGTTCCTGTACGGCGAGGGGATGCCCGCGCCCACCCCTCGCGCCGGCGTGATGGCTCTCATCGCCGGTGTGGCCGTGCTCGTCGTGGCGACGGCGGCCTGTCAGCGGCTCACGGCGACGTGGGTCACACCCG
This sequence comes from Nonomuraea pusilla, assembly GCF_900109355.1. GTDB lineage: Bacteria > Actinomycetota > Actinomycetes > Streptosporangiales > Streptosporangiaceae > Nonomuraea > Nonomuraea pusilla. The sequence goes on along the minus strand of NZ_FOBF01000013.1, from coordinate 9,415 downwards.
GCGGGAGCGCGTCGGCGGTGTTCCTGAGCGGGTGGCTGGCCGTGATCGGCGCGGGGGTCGTGCTCGCGATCGTCCAGACGCTCGCCGGGTTGCTGTCCGGCGAGGCCGCGGACGCGCTCGGGAACGACCTGTGGCCGTTGGCGGCCTGGTACCTGCGGACCTGCGACGGCGTCTCGTACGGTGTGGCCGCGGGATGGGTCGTCGGCCTCACCGGGCTCCTGGCCCAGCGGCGCGCGCACGCCGCCGCGCCAGGGGCGGGGACGTTCGCGCTGGCGGCTGCGGCGATCACGGTGTCGGCCGTGGCCGTGGTTCCCGGGCAGCGGCCCCTCCACGACGTCCCGCCTGCGGTGGCCGCCGGCGCCGGGCGGCTCCTGCCGCTCGGGGTGTCGCAGGACGAGCGCCGTGTGATCGTGGACTCGGGCGGACGGCAGGTCATCCTGCGGGGCGTCAACGTCAGCCAGCTCGTGGACTTCTACCGGGGGCGTCCCGGCCACCCGCCCACCCGGCCGCTGACGGAGCAGGACTTCGCGCACATCGCCCGGCTCGGCTTCAACGTCGTACGCCTCGGGATCTCCTGGTCCCGGCTGGAGCCGCAGCCGGGACGGTACGACGCCGGCTACGTCGCGGCGATCAGGCGCGCGGTCGACGACGCGGCCGCGCACGGCGTGTACACCGTGATCGACATGCACCAGGACGCCTGGTCGGCGGAGCCGACCCCGCCGGGGACGCGATGCCATGCGGGCACCGAGCCGATGGCGGGGTTCGACGGGGCGCCGGCCTGGGCGACCAGGGCCGACGGCGGGCCGCGCTGCCAGTTCACCGGGCGTGACATCTCCGCCTTCGGCAATCGGGCGTTCACGAGCTTCTACCACGACCGCGACGGGGTGCAGGGCCATCTGGTGCGGGCGTGGGCCCACCTGGCCGGGCAGTTCGCGGGCGACACCTCGGTGGCGGGGTTCGATCTCCTCAACGAGCCGGGGTTCGGCGAGACGGCTCCGATCACCTCGTCGTTGCTGCTCGGCCGCTACTACGATCGGGCGATCCAGGCGATCAGGGCGGCGGAGCGCGCGGCGGGCGGGCGGCCGCACCTGGTGTTCTTCGAGCCCAGCATCCTGTGGTCGGGCACCGGCTTCGACGCGTTGCCGCCCGCGGGCTTCACGCAGGACCGCGCGCTGGTGTTCGCGCCGCACCTGTACGCCGAGTCGATCACCATGGACGCGTCGCTGGGCCTGCCCCCGATCGTCTCGGTCGAGCGGGGTTTCGCTCTCGCGCAGCGCGCCGCCGACGCCTACGGTGTGCCGTTGTGGAGCGGGGAGTGGGGGTTCTTCTCCGAGCCGCGGGAGCCGGACGTCCGCCGTTTCACCGGGCTGGCGGACCGCTATCGGGTGGGGGACGCGTACTGGGTGTGGAGGCAGGCGTGCGGCGACCCCCACAGCGGTGACGAGATGGTCGTCCGTTCCCTGGTGGGCCATGACTGCCGCACCGGCGCCGACCTGCCGGAGGTCAGTTCCGGGGTGATCCGGGAGCTGAACCGGGCCTATCCGCGTGCCGCGCCCGGCCGGATCACCTCGTTGTCGGGCCGTGGGTCGCGGCTCAGCCTGTCGGGGCGGGCCGGTGGGGGCGACTGCCGCCTGGATGTGTGGGTGCCCGGCGGCCCCCGGCCCGAGGCCGTGGCGACAGGCATCAGGGACGTCGGCGTGACGGGGGTGGACGGCGGGTGGCGGGTCACCGGCTGCGCTTCCGGGGACTACACGCTGCGCATCGCCCCGGCTCCCTGAGAGAGGTGCGGTGCTGTTTTGGTGCTTCTGTCCCTTTCTTGGGTCTTCTTCGGCGCGGATGTCAAGGCGGACGCCGTTGTTACGACTCTGCTGTGACGCGCTCCCATGACGGGGGCGGTCGATGGCGAGGAGTTGACATGGGAACGTTGGAGAAGAAGAAGGCCCTGGTGACCGGCGGCTCGCGGGGGATCGGGCGGGCGATCGTGGTGAGGCTGGCCCGCGAGGGCGCGGCAGTGATGTTCAGCTTCAACCGCGACCAGGCGGCGGCTGAGGACGTGGTGGCGGAAGTGGCGGCCTTCGGCGGGCAGGCGATCGCGGTACGAGCGGACCAGGGGCGCCTGGAGGACCTGAGCCGCCTCTTCGGTGAGGTCGACCGGAGCCTGGCCGGTTTGGACGTGGTGGTCAACAACGCGGCGATCAATCCGATGGGGGACATCCGCGACGCCACCGAGAGCGACTTCGTCGAGGTGATGAGCGTCAACACCAAGGGGCCGTTCTTCGTCGTCCAGGCCGCTGCCGAAAGGCTCGGCGAGGGTGGGCGGATCGTCAACATCTCCTCCGCCGGAGCGGTGCCCGGTCTCGCCCTGTACTTCGCCAGCAAGGCGGCGCTGGACGCGATCACCGTGGTCGCCGCCCGGGAGCTGGGTCCCAGGGGGATCACGGTCAACAGCGTGTCGCCTGGCGCCACCGACACGGACATGATGCGCGCCGCAGCCGGGGAGAATCCGGAGCAGGCCATCGAGCACGTCGTGGCCCTGACGCCGCTGCGACGGCTGGGACGCCCGGAGGACATCGCGAACGTCGTCGCCTTCCTGGCCGGGCCCGACTCGCAGTGGATCACGGGCCAGAACCTGCGTGTCTCGGGTGGCCTGATGATCTGACCGGTGGGGCGGGATCGCCACTGAGCCGTGCCGGCGCGGTGGCGTCCCCGGGTTCCAGCCGCGGCGCCGGCAGGAGAGCGGCCGCGTGCATGAGTGACAGCGTGATCTTCGTCCCGGCGGGGGCTCCCGGGCGTCTGCGCCGTGATCACTCGTGAGCGGGCCATTCCTCGGCCAGGAGCGCGTATGAGAGACCGTCGAGCCATCCCTTGGTGCGGTGGAGCGAGTCTCTCACCGTGTGCTGTTCGCGGCGCATCCCGACCCGCTCCATCAGCCGCCAGGAGGATTCGTTGTCGTAGAAGCAGTCCGCGTGCAGGCGGCGCAGGCCAAGACTGTTGAAGGAGATGTCGATGAGGGCGCGTACCGCTTCGGTGGCGTAGCCCTTGCCGCCGTAGGAGGGATCGAGCGTCCACCCGAGCTCTCCTTGGACGCTTCTCGCCTGGTCGGCGACCTCTTCCTGGGCCCAACCGTCCTGGACCTTCAGCGTCAGGTCGCCGATCACCCGGCCGTCCAGTTCGACGATGAGCAGGTCTGCGAGCCGCTCCTCGCGGAGGAAACGCTCACGGTAGTCGTCGTAGGTCACTGTGGCGGCCGTGACCCATTCGTGAGTCTCCGGCAGCTGCCGGAAGGCCCAGGTCGCGTCCAGGTCGCCGGGGGCAGCCCGGCGCAACAGCAGCCGCTCGGTGGAAATCGGCCAGTCCAGCGTGTCAAGAGGGTGACGCATGGGCCCTCATGCTGACAGCGGGCTGTGGTGATACGCAAACGGATTACCGCGGACGGCGTCTGCGACGACGACGCGGCGATCGCCCTAAGGGCGGGCGGGGTCGTCGGCTCCGTCTGGGGGCGTCGCGGAGGGCGTCGGCTCCCGCTCCTTGCACGAGGCGCTGGACACCACCACCGCCCGCGACCTGCTCACCCGGCCGGACTCAAGCCCGGCAGCGTCCAGCAGATCGAGACTGGCGGCTCCTCCCCCCGCAGCACCACCCGAGCTCGCGCAGCCGCCCAACCGGAAGAGCGCCTGCCATGACGCCATCTGTTTCACTCGACGACTTCGACAGCCCCGAACACCTGGCCAAGTGGCTGGACGACGTACCCGCCGAAGAGCTTCCTGCGAGCTACACGCCGACCGGATTGGAGAGTTGGTGGAGATTTCTCCGTCGCTACCGGGACCCGTTGGTCAACGGGTGCCGGCCATCCCCGGCAAGCGGTAAGCGACACCGCCCCGCCTTTTGCCGGGCGACCGATAATGAGTACACTCACTAATGAGTACGGTCAGCGTGTCGCGTCGGCCGGACTCCTGGTAAGTCCGGTCAGATACGGGAGCCGTGATGACGGTGATGCAGCCCCCCGGCCGCGGCGGGCGCCGCGAACGAGGCATGCGGGACAAGCAGGAGCGGATCTTCCGTGCTGCTGCGGATTCCTTCGCGGAGCGGGGGTTCGAGCGGGTGACGACGCAGGAGATCGCGGAGCGGGCGGACGTGGCTACCGGCACGGTGTTCCGGTACGCCGCGTCGAAGGCGGAGCTGCTGCTGATGGTGTACAACGAGGAACTACGGGCGGCGCTCGAGCTGGGCGAGCAGCGGGCGCGCTCGCGGCAGGGCGTGGTCAGCGCGGTCGTGAGCATGGTCCTGCCCATGGTCGAGCAGGCGGAGCGCCATGCGGAGAACGCTGCGGTGTACCAGCGGGAGCTGCTGTTCGGCGCGCCGGATGACAAGTACCGCGCGGCGGGGCTGGCGCTGGTGGCGAGGCTGGAGCAGCTCATCACGGAGCGACTTGTCGCCGAGGCCGCCAGGCGCGGCTTGCCCGCCGACCGTGACCATGCCCTGCTCGCGGCCGGGTCGGTGTTCGCCGCGACGCACCTGGTGCTCGCCCGCGCCTACACCGGGGCACATCAGGGGCGTGATCCGGTTGCGGACCTGAGCGCGCAGGTCCGGCAGATCGTGTCCGGGTATCTCGCGGTCGCGGGCGCCCGGCGGCCGGGCGGGAGCAGTCCGGAGAGCCAGATGAGCCCGCGCGGACGGGGAGACCGACTCGAGGCCGGGAACGCTGACCTCGTCATCGAGGCCGTGCCCGAGGTTCTGACTGTCAAGCGGGGAGACCTACGAGAAGCTCGCCCGGCCGGCGCCGCCGCAGGCGATCTTCGCGACCGACTCGTCGATTCTCCTGCCCAGCGACATGAAGGACTTCACCCGACGGCCCCACCGCTTCCGGGCGCCGCACACCCCGAGCCGGGCATGACGAGTTAACACCGTCGAGATCACGGGCGCGTCCGACACGGACCCGGAGGTCTTCCGGCAAGTCAAGGTGTGGCGGGTCGCCATCGGCGCATCCTGGGACCGTTCCAGATCTACGACGTCATCGGTGTGACCACGCCGTAGAACATCCTCTCCCACGGCGACGAGCAGGCGCGGAAGCTCGCCGCCTGGCAGAAGGAAAGCCACATCGACCAAGGCCGGCTCGGCGTCGGAGCCCGGCGAGAACTTCTACACGTACCAAGCGGCAGAACACTGACGAAGGAGGCAGCGGTGTACTACAGCAGCGGCAACTACGAGGCGTTCGCGCGCCCGCGCAAGCCGGACGGGATCGAGAACAAGACGGCCTGGTTCGTCGGCGCCGGTCTGGCGTCGCTGTCCGGCGCGGCATTCCTGATCCGGGACGCGCAACTGCCCGGCGAGAAGATCACCATCTTCGAGCGCTTGGCGCTGCCGGGCGGGGCACTGGACGGGATCAGGGAACCGGAGAAGGGGTTCGTGATCCGGGGCGGCCGGGAGATGGAGGACCACTTCGAGTGCCTTTGGGACCTGTTCCGCTCGATCCCGTCGATCGAGGTCGAGGGCGCGAGCGTGCTGGACGAGTTCTACTGGCTGAACAAGGACGATCCCAACTACTCGCTTCAGCGCGCCACGGTGAACAGGGGCCAGGACGCGCGAACCGACGGGCTGTTCGGGCTCAGCGACAAGGCGCAGAAGGAGATCGTCAAGGTCTTCCTCGCAACCCGCGAGGAGATGGAGGGCAAGCGCATCAACGAGGTGTTCGGCCCGGACTTCCTCGCCAGCAACTTCTGGCTCTACTGGCGGACGATGTTCGCCTTCGAGGAGTGGCACAGCGCCCTGGAGATGAAGCTCTACCTGCACCGCTTCATCCACCACATCGGCGGCTTGCCGGACTTCTCCGCGCTCAAGTTCACGAGGTACAACCAGTACGAGTCACTGGTGCTCCCGCTCTACAAGTGGCTGCTCGACCAGGGCGTCGCCTTCCAGTTCGCCACCGAGGTGACCGACGTCGACTTCGACGTCACCCCGGGGCGCAAGCAGGCGACCAGGATTCACTGGGTGCGCGACGGCCAGGCGGGCAGCACCGACCTCGGGCCCGACGACTTGCTGTTCATGACAATCGGGTCGCTGACCGAGAACTCGGACAACGGCGACCACCACACCCCGGCTCGGCTCAATGAGGGGCCCGCGCCGGCCTGGGACCTGTGGCGGCGGATCGCGGCCAAGGACCCGTCGTTCGGGAACCCGGACGTGTTCGGCGCGCACATCCCCGAGACCAAGTGGGAGTCGGCGACCGTCACCACGCTGGATCCGCGGATCCCCGAGTACATCAGGAAGATCGCCAAACGTGACCCGTTCAGCGGCAAGGTCGTCACCGGCGGCATCGTCACCGCACGGGATTCGAACTGGCTGCTGAGCTGGACGGTCAACCGCCAGCCCCACTTCAAGCAGCAGCCGACGGACCAGATCGTCGTCTGGCTCTACTCCCTGTTCACCGACAAGCCGGGCGACTACGTCAGCAAGCCCATGCAGGACTGCACCGGGGAGGAGATCACCGCCGAATGGCTCTACCACCTCGGCGTCCCCGTCAGCGACATCCCCGAGCTCGCCGCCACCGGCGCCAAGTGCGTACCGGTCATGATGCCCTACGTCACCGCGTTCTTCATGCCCAGGCACGCGGGAGACCGTCCCGACGTCGTGCCTGAGGGCGCGGTGAACTTCGCGTTCATCGGCCAGTTCGCTGAGAGCAGCCGGGACTGCATCTTCACCACCGAGTACTCGGTGCGCACCCCGATGGAAGCCGTCTACACCCTGCTGAACATCGAGCGCGGCGTGCCCGAGGTCTTCGGCTCCACCTACGACATCCGCACCCTGCTCGCCGCCGCCAGCCACCTGCGTGACGGGCAGGAACTACACCTGCCCGGACCGGAGTTCGCTCGCAAGTGGCTGTTCGGCAAGCTCGACCAGATCGAGATCGGCGAGCTCCTGACTCAGGCTGGCCTGATGCCGGGAAAGCCGTAACCGACTCGGCCCACCGAGTTTGCCTCCCGTTCGTCACTCACGCTCGTGCCCGTCGCCCCGGAGACGAGACTCGGGCCGAAGGTCCGCCTCGACCTCGCCACACCGGATCTGCCGGCCTTCCTCACGCCGGCGCAGAAACTCGGTGGAGGCGTCCTGTACCTGGGCGCTGCGCCGTACGATCCATCCTCCGACGAACCCGAGCTTCGCGATCCTCCCATGCGCCTGACGAGAGAGCAGCCGACTGCCGTTGCTCCGGCGCGCGCCGTCTGCGGATTCCTCATGGCGGGCGTCCTCGGCAGGATCACGGACGAGTACGCCGTGCCGCACCGAGGGGCGAATGCGGCGTGCGAGTCCGCCTGCCGGCATGCGGGGCCGTTCTTGAGAACGGCTGGACTGCAGTTGACGAGATCCCGTCCGATCATCGCGATCGGACGGGATCTTGCCGTTTCGGCGGTTTCCGAATCGGGTTCGTCCTGGTTTGGGGGCCGCGAAGCAGGTGCCCTGGGGAGGCGCGGGTGGTGTCAGGCCGCTGGTGGAGGACCGAGATCCGGCCGTTGGGCATGTTGCGGCTCATGGGGCGGGTGGTGGTCTGGTCTGGCCTGCGGGTGGCGTGTCGTCGAAGGGCTCGACCGGAGTCCGCGGGGTGAAGGCGTCCACACATCGGGGGCAGGGCCCAAGGCCAGGTAGTTAAGGTCGTCGTGGTGCTGTCAAGCACGCGAGTTCTCAGGACGTGGGAACGGAGATCCAGTAGAACGGTGATCTTCCACAACCAGCCGTCGAAGAACTGGATCTCCGTTGCTTGCCGAGTATGCCAGCTCTGCTGTTCCCCGCGCTGTCGAGACGGGCTCTTCGTCCCGCTCGGCAGCCGGGAGATTGTTCGCTCCCGGGCATTTGGGTGAGCTGACCGCGCTCGTGCCGGTCGAGCTCGTCGATGCTGTGCTGGAGGAGGCTCGCGGCGTGCAGCGTCGTCTGCGCGCTCTGCCCTCGCGTGTCGGGGTCTACTTCCTGCTGGCGATGTGTCTGTTTCCCGAGGTCGGCTACCTGCTGGTCTGGCAGAAGCTGACGGCCTCGCTGGCTGCCCTGCCGGTCGTGACGCCCACCGCCAAAGCGCTGCGTGACCTGCGCCGCAGGGTCGGCTGCGCGCCGATGCGGCGCCTGTTCGAGGTGCTGAGCGGACCGCTGGCCCAGCCCACGACGCCCGGAGTACGGTTCGGGGCCTACCGCATCGTCTCCTTCGACGGCTGCAGCTCGCTCAAGGCGCCCGACACCATCCGTAACCGGGCCTGGCTGGGCAGCCCCGGTCACGGCGGTTACCCGCTGCTGGAGCTGATGACGCTGGTGGAGACCGGAACGCGGGCCCTGATCGGCGCGGTCTTCGGTCCCACCAGCGAGGGCGAGAGCGGCTATGCCCGGCGCCTGCTGCACCTGCTGACGCCGGACATGCTGGTGTTATGGGACAAGGGCTTCGACGGCAACGCTTTCCTCGCCCAGGTCAGCGCCACCGGCGCCCAGGTGCTCGGCCGGCTGCGCAGCAACCGGCGCACCCCTATACTGGCCACCCTCACCGACGGCTCCTATCTGTCGATGATCGGTAGCTTGCAGATCCGCGTTATCGAGGCCCGCATCACGGTGACCTGCGCCGACGGCACCACCTTCACCGGCATCTACCGCCTGGTCACCACCTTGACCGATGCCCGCCGCTACCCCGCCGCCACCCTGGTCAGGCTCTACCACCAGCGCTGGGAACACGAGTCCGCCTACTACGCCCTCCGCCACACCATCATGCAAGGACGAATCCTGCGCTCGGGCGACCCGGCCGGACTGGAGCAGGAGATGTGGTCGGTGCTCACGCTCTATCAGCTGCTGCGCACCGTGATGGTCGACGCCGCCGAGTCCCGACCCGGCACCGATCCCGACCGCTGCAGCTTCTCCATCGCCCTGCATACCGCCCGCGACCTGGTCATTCAGCCGGGCGACAACCCCGGCATGGCCACCGGCTTGGTCGCAACCATCGGACGCCGTGTCCTAGCGGCGCTGCTGCCATCCCGCCGCCCGCGCGTCAGCACCCGCAAGGTCAAATCACCCACCTCCCGCTACAACGAACGGCTCGACGACGGCCGGCCCGACCACAGCCGCACCATCACTGACCTCGACATCACTCTCCTGCCACCCCCGCCCACGCTGCCCGCCGCGTCCCGGGACGAGCGACCCATGACCCCCACCGACCGCCGCAGACAACAACAGGTCCTGGCCCTCCTTCACCAAGATCCCAACCGCCCCTGGAAGGCCCGTGACATCGCCCAACACCTCGGCGAGGTCACCCTGAACACCATGTATCGGCAACTCTCGCGCTGGGCCGCCGGCCAACTCATCCGCAAAATCGGGCCAGGCGTCTACACCGCCGGGCCGATCCCCCCGGCACTCTTGCCAGCAGCTCAGAAACCTTAACTACCTGGCCTTGGGG
>NZ_FOBF01000024.1 GCF_900109355.1 Nonomuraea pusilla | reverse complement strand
ACCCCTTCTCGTTGAAGGCGTGGATGACATCGCGCACGTAGTCGTCGCTGACCTGCATCAACGAGGTGATGTCCGGGACGCTTTGGCCCTGGCCGGACATCATCACCACGATCGCCCGCCGCAGCTTGACCGGATCCTTCGCGCTCCGTGTGATCCGCTGCAGCTTGCGGCCTTCCTCCATCGTTAATGGCCGGACGAACACTTCCGGTCGGCGAGCCACGACCACCTCCCAATGTCGAAGAGGCAGCCAGCCTGACGGGTTCACCGCCGGAGATCAATTACCCGTCCGAGATTCGGTGACGGGCCACTAGTCTCGGATGCCCCACAACTGATCATGTGAGGCGCTCGTGGCCGTCCACCCCCTCCGCCCCGGCGACCCGCGGGCGATCGGCCCCCTCCGCATCGAGGGCCGCATCGGCCAGGGCGGGCAGGGCGTGGTCTACCTCGGGGAGTTCCCCGACGGCGTGCGGGCGGCCGTCAAGGTCATGAGCGGCGGCATCGACCGCTCCTTCGCCAAGGAGCTGGCCGCCGCCCGCAAGGTCGACGAGTTCTGCACGGCCAGGGTCCTGCTGGCCGACCTCGACCACGACCCGCCGTACGTGGCGAGCGAGTACATCGACGGCCCCGCCCTCTCGGCGGCGGGGCCGCTGCGGGGGGCCGCGCTCACCCGGCTCGCCATCGGCACCGTCACCGCGCTCGCCGCGATCCACCGGGCCGGGGTGGTCCACCGCGACTTCAAGCCGGGCAACGTCCTGCTGGGGCCCGACGGGCCGCGCGTCATCGACTTCGGCATCGCGCGGCTCGCCGACGCCACCGCGACCACCGGGCACCCGGCGGGCACGCCGCCGTACATGGCGCCCGAACAGCTCTCCGGCGGCGCCGCCGGGCCCGCCTCCGACGTCTTCGCGTGGGGCTCCACCATGGTCTTCGCCTGCACCGGCAGGCCGCCGTTCGGCGCCGACACCTTCGCCGCCGTCGCGTACCGCATCCTGCACGCCGAGCCCGACCTCGGCGACCTGCCCGAGCCGCTGCGCTCGATCGTGGCGCGCTGCCTCGACAAGGACCCGTCCCGGCGACCTTCCGCGAGAGACGTCCTGCTGGAACTCCTCGGCGAGCCCGCGGCGGAGGCGGAGGCCCTCAGCAAGGGAGCCAGGGCCGCCGCGGGTCCGGCCCCGGTCCGGCGGCGCGCGCTGCTGCTCGGGGCCGGAGCGGCCGCCGCCGCGGCCGCCGTGACGGGCGGTCTGCTGTGGCGCGCCCGCCCCGGCGAGGGGCCGGCCACCGGCCGCGGCGCCTCCACCTCGACGGCGGGGGCGCCGGGCACGGGCGGCACCTCCCAGGGCGCCGCCCCCAGCCCCTCCACGAACCCGCCGAGCGGCTCAGGCGCGCCCGCCTCCGAGCCGCCGGACTCCGGGGCGCCCGGTTCCCCCACGGCCTCGCCCGACCCCTCAGGGACGCCGGCCTCCGACCCCACGTCCGAGCCGCCGGCCGAGAACCCCACGGACCTCGCGATCGCCGTGGAGACCGCCCTCGCGGTGAAGCCCCTCGCCGACCTGGCCTTCGACGGCGGCCTGGACCAGAGCTCCTTCAACGCCCGCGCCGCCGGCCGCGTCCGCTACCTGCCCGGCGCCACGTACAGCGGCGCGAGCAGCGACTTCGCGGTCAGGATGAACGCCGCGGAGATCGGCGCGGCCGACATCACGGTCCTGTGGCGGGACGGCGCCGACCGGGGCACGTACCTGAACGGCCGCAAGACGGCGAAGCTGACGAAGGACTGGGACCTGTACGTCACGATGCTGGTGGCCATGGCGAGCGTCGGCGTCGTCCTCGACCTCGTGACGCACACCTCCCGCATCGACCGCGCGGGGCGCCGCTACGCCGGTGGGCTGTCGGCGGCGGCCGCTCCCAGCTCGCTGCGGGAGGCGCTGCTGCGGATCAGCGGGTTGGAGGACGACCGGCTCAAGGACACCAGGCTCGTCTGGCGGCTCGAACTCGACGCCCACAACCGCCCGTCCCTGGCGGAACTGACGTGGCGGATGCCGATCGAGAACGAGCAGCTCTCGTCCACCTTCACCTCCCACTACCGCGACTGGCGCGACGGGACGATCGCGCCGCCTCAGTAGGTCTTCTGCGTCTGGACGTTGAAGTCGGGCATCCGCACCTTCTTCGCCGGGTCGGTCAGCGGGTCGTCGATCTCCAGGACGTCCAGGCCCTCGCGGATGTCGCTGGAGTAGATGTAGCCGTTGTAGTAGTACGCCGACCACGACCCGGCGATGTCGCCGCCGCCCCCGTACGGGCCGCGCTCGAAGAACCCGATCTCCCTCGGCTTGGCCGAGTCGGTGAAGTCCCAGACCGACACGCCGCCCTGGTACCACGCCTGCACCATGACGTCCTTGCCGGGCACCGGGATGAGGGAGCCGTTGTGGGCGACGCAGTTCTCGACCTCCTGCTGCTCACGCCCGATCTTGAAGTAGCCGCGGCGCTCCAGCTTGCCGTCCTTGAGGTCGTAGATGGCGTTCGCGCCCTTGGTCCGCGGCGTGCGGGAGTCGCAGGTGGCCTGCGAGCCGCCGCCCAGCTCGTCGCTGAAGATGACCTTGGTGGCGTCGTTGTTGAACGTCGCCGAGTGCCAGATCTCGAAGTTCTCGGTGTCGCGGAACTGCTGCAGCACCTTGGGCCGCACCGGGTCGGAGATGTCGAGCAGCACGCCGTCGCCGAAGCAGGCCGCCGCCGCGAGCTTCTTCTCCGGGTAGGCGGTGATGTCGTGGCAGCCGGCCGCGAAGTCCGTGTCCTGGTGGTCGGGGAAGATCTCCGGGCTCGCCACGACCTTCGCGTCCTTGGGCGACTTCGTCGGGATCTCCACCACCTGGATGATCTCGTGGGGCGGCGGGCAGGTCTTGGAGTCCGGCTCCGGGCCGGGCGAGGAGACGTAGACGTACAGCGTCTCGCCCGCGGGGACCATCGTGTGGGTGTGCGAGCCGCAGTCGGTCCTGACGGCCGTCACGTACTTCGGGCTCTTCTTGTCGCTGATGTCGAAGATCCGCAGGCCCTCCCAGTCGCGCACGTCGGCGTTCGAGTCGCAGCCCTCGCCGCTGCGCGGCTCGTCCACGGACAGGACCAGCAGGTCGCCGTGGACGGAGACGTCGTTCTGCTGCGCCGGGCACGACACCTGGCTCACGGTCTTCGGCTGCTTCGGGTCGCTGATGTCGTAGATCGTGAACCCGCCGAAGTTGCCGACGAAGGCGTAGTCGCCCTGGAAGGCTAAGTCGGTGTTCCAGTCCATGTCGCCGTCGAGCGGCGCGGCCCTCGGGACATGAGCCACCTGCCGGACGTTCTTGCTGGTCATGACGTCACCGTCGGCGTTCTTCCCCGCGTCGGACGAGCCCGCGCGAGGCGTGTCCCGCGCGGACTGGCGCTCCCCGGCCGGCCCGCCCCCCGAGCAGGCGGCGGCCAGCAGCAGCACCGCGCACATCACCGCTCCGCGCACCTTGGCAGAGATCAACACGCGTCCCCTTTGTCTCGTGGCTCACTATGGAAGCTATGCCAGCACATTCGCGGGCGCGTGCGCTCTTCATCACGGTTATGGCGGCATTCTCCCTGTCCGCCTGTGCCGGGCAGCCCTCCGGGCCGTCCGCGGTCGGCACCGGGGCCCCCGTCCTCGTGCCGGGCACTCCCGGCGCGGCGGCGCGTACCGCGACGCCGGGCGAGCACGTCGGTCAGAGCCGGGCCGAGCCCGTGGCCGCCGACGTCAGGTTCGCCGAGGGGATGATCCCGCACCACCGGCAGGCCCTGGAGATGACCTCGCTGGTGGAGGAGCGCACCACCACCCCGGCCATCCGGTCGCTGGCCCGGCAGATCACCGCGGCGCAGACACCGGAGATCGAGCTGATGGCCCGCTGGCTGGCCGCGCTGGGCCGCCGCCCTCCCGCGGAGCACGCCCACGAGGGCATGACGGGGTACGGCATGGCCACGGAGGAGGAGCTGAACGCCCTGCGCGCCGCGCGCGGCGGGGACTTCGACCGCGCTTTCCTGCGGCTGATGACACGGCACCACGAGGGTGCCGTCACGATGGCGGGGGAGGAGCTCGCCTCGGGGAAGGACCAGCAGATGCGCATGCTGGCCAAGGACGTCTACTCGGGACAGAGCATCGAGGTCGCCAGGATGCGGCGCGTGCTCGCCGCCCTGCCCGCGTAGCTCAGGACGGCCAGAGCATGTTCGTCAGCTCGGCGTCGATGTCCATGAAGTCCGTCTCGCGACCCGCCGGCACCTTCTCGTAGGTGCGGTGGAGGAACTCGGTCAACGGCGCCAGGGGGACTTCGAAGAGCGCCTGCCCGAACGGCGACGTCAGGCTGATGTGCAGAGTGCGTTCGCCGTCGGCGCGTGCGGGCCACACCTGCACGTCGCCGTCGCCGACGCGTCGCACGATGCCGACGGTCAGGAGTTCACGGGCAAAGATCCACTCGACCGGTTCGTCGTTCCCTACGTGGAAGGCCATACGGATGGCGTACGGGTCGTCGGCTGTGTAGCTCAGTCCGGCGAGCAGGGGGACGGTCGTACGGTCGGGGACCACAAGCCGAAGGCCAAGCTCGGCGGAGACGGTGGTGCTGTTCATCGTCAGCCAAACCTTTTCGTCGTAGGTCCCCTCTTCGGGGCTTTCACTGCTCTGACGGACTTCGTCCTGAGCTATGACGCGGAACGAAGAAACCAGTAGGAAAGATTCCGCTCCCAGGCCGTTCTGTAACGCACATCACAGCTGGACATTCGGGCATCTACCTGGCTAAACGGCATCTATCGGGTCGTATTTGCGAGGGTTTTGCTGTTGGCGAAGGCGTTCCGGGACGCCGACCAAGAACGTTTCTCTGAAAGATCTCGATCGTCGTCTTCCGGGACAGCACGATGGTAAGCCAACCGCCTGTCGCGCCGACGGGCAACCGCCCCGTTTCACCCGAATCCCTCCCGCCTCCCTCCCCTCGGCCGTCGCCTCACCGGGCTTCGCTTCGCCAGCAGGTGCCGGAGTGCGGTATGGTTTTCCCCGTCGGCACCACGAAGGAGCCGGCAGGGCGGGCGATTAGCTCAGCGGGAGAGCGCTTCGTTCACACCGAAGAGGTCACTGGTTCGATCCCAGTATCGCCCACCAGCACGTCAGAGGCCGTCTCCCACGCGGGAGGCGGCCTCTTTCGCCGTACGGGGCCGTTCCGGCCCCGTCTCGTCTCGCGGGCGCCGCCCGCCTCGGCCGTTGTGACGCACATCACACCTATCGCTGCTGTCGCCATGCCCCCTTTCCGGCCCGCCGTTTCCGGGGAGGGCGGCGCGATGCCTCTTTTTCGGCCCGCCCGTTTCGGCGACGACCCCATCAGCGGGACGGAGACGGCACGAACCCCACCGCCCCGCGCGAGCCGTCCCCGCCCGAACCCGCCGCGCGCCGCAACGCGCCAGCGTCCTGACCTCCGCTCGAAGCCGACCGGAGTGCGCCGGCCTGGCGTCCCGAGCTCCCGAGCTCCCGAGCCCCTGAGCTCCTGAGCTCCCGAGCTCCTGAGCGCCTCGGGCGATGTGCGGCTCCGCGTCGGCCGCACGCCGTGGCCGGTGGGGCGTCCTTCTGCCGGCTGCCTTTCGGGGGCGTTCCTCTGTCATCGGGCCTCCTGGGGGCCGCCGGCGGCCCTGGAGTCCGGGCGCGCGAGGCCCGAGGCGGCCTGGGACCTGAAGGCCCGGAACATGGGGACGTGCCGACCTGGGGCCGCAGCGGCAGCGCCCGGCGCTCCCGGTTCCCGGCTTCCAAGGTCTCCGGCGATGTCGCGCGCCGCCCGGACTGCCGGACCAGCGGCGGCTTCGACAGGGCGGCTCGTGGGTGCCGAGACCGGCGGCGGCTTCGGTAGGGCAGCTCGTGGGTGCCGAGACCGGCGGCGGCTTCGGTAGGGCAGCTCATGGGTGCCGAGACCGGCGGCGGCTTCGACAGGGCGGCCCGTGGGTGCCGAGACCGGCGGCGGCTTCGGCAGGGCGGCTCGTGGGCGCTGGGGCCCGTGACGGCTCTCAGGGAGCGCAGGGGGTGGAGCCGCGCTGATGGCGGGCTCCGGGGGGGTGTCTTGCCCACGGCGTCTTGCCCACGGCGTCATACCTATGGCGTCTTGGGCGGGCCGTCTTACCTGTGGCGTCTTGGGCGGGCCGTCTTACCTGTGGGGTCTTGCGTGGGCGTCTTGGGTGTGGCGTGCTGGTCGGGCCGGGCCTCCGGGTCGGTGTCGTCGGGGCATGGGCGGTCCCAGGGGTGCGATCACGGTCGTCCAGGGGGACTCCGGGTCGGTCGCGTGGTCCCCGTTTCGGAGCTTCTCTCCGGCTTCTGTCTTCCCGATTCTGGTCTCCTTCCGAAAAGCCCTGCCGGGACGCGGCCTTCCGGTGCGGGGCGGCGCTTCGGGCGGGTGTTGTCGAGGGCTCGCAGGGCGAGGGGCGGGCGACCTAGATGTCCGGCTCTGTCGGGCTTTGTGGTGGTTTTGGGGATATGAAACTAGGGTGCATGAGTAATTTGCGGGTAAATCTGGCTTTAGACGGCAAAATTGCTATGTAAGGGATATTTCCACTAGAGGATTCCCGTTCTAACCCGCGCCGCCGAAATGGCCGACCGTGGCCGTCGATTTCACCTCGTCGCGGGCGCGCGGGCGGGCGTACAGGATGGCCCTCGCCGCCACCACCAGGCAGCAGACGCCGAGCAGCAGCCCCCAGAGCACGTCCGAGAGGAAGTGCATGCCCCGGTACAGCCGGGAGAAGGCGACCGCGAGCGGCGCGGCCACGCCCACCGCCCAGATCAGCGCCTGCAGCGCCCTGTTCCTGACGTGGGCCGCGAGGACGAGCGCCACCGCGCAGTAGAACCCGACGGCGGCGCTGACGTGCCCCGAGGGGAAGCTGGACGTGGGCGGCGCGGGGTCGAGGTGGTGCACCGGCGGGCGGTGCCGCCCGACGAGCTCGGTGGTGGCGAGGAACACCAGCGACTGCCCCCACACGGAGGCCACCAGGAACGCCGCCTCGCGCCAGCGGCGGAGGACGAGGCGGAAGGCGACGGCCGCGACGGCGGTCAGCGCCACGACGTACGGGGTGTCCGACAGGCTGCTGCCGAAGTCGGTCAGCGTGTTCCACAGCGGGGTGCGGGCCGCCTCCAGGCTCCTGCTCGTCGCGGCCTCACCGGTCGGCCAGGCGAGGATCGCCCGACCGGCGGCGTACGTCACGGCCGCCAGCACCAGCAGCGGCAGCACGAGGGATAACGCGTAGTACTTCATGTCCTGTCCGGTCACGCGAGGTCTGGGCTCTCTGGTCACGGTCACTTCCGTTCACGGGTCATCCGCGCGGAGTCGGGCTCCACGCCTTCCTCCAGCGGCTCGGCCGGCCTGAGGCCGTGCTCGCGCCGCCACGTCTCGAACGCCGCGGCCGTCGCCGCGATCACCGCCGCCCCGAGCACGATCCCGGCGACGACGTCGCTCACCCAGTGCACGCCGAGGGCGATCCGCGTGTACGCCACCGACAGCACCAGGAACCACGCGACCGCCCACGCCGCCCGCCGCCCCCACCGGGGCAGGTACGGCAGCAGGAGCAGCACGATCACGCCCGCGCCGAGCGTCACGTTCACCGCGTGCCCCGACGGGAACGAGTCGCCGGGCGCGAGCGCGACGGGGTCCGGCAGGCTCGGCCTGGCCCGGGCCACCACGATCTTCAGCGCCAGCCCCAGCAGCCCGCCGACGGTGACCGTCGTGAGCGCCCACAGCGCCAGCCGCGGCGCGCCCCGGTACAGCAGCCAGGCGGAGAACGCCGCCACCGCGACGCGCCACGGCCAGGGCCCGAACAGGTCGGTCCACACGACCAGCACCCTGGTCACGCCGGGGTTGGCCAGCGCGTACGCGTGCAGCCGCTCGGCGACGTCCCTGTCCAGGTCGTTGAGCGGCAGCTTGGCCACGACGAGCAGCAGCGTGAACGGGACCATGATCAGCCCGACGGCCAGGCCGGCGACGGCCAGCCGCAGGCCCAGCCCACGCCCCTGGCCCTGTCCGCCCCACATCTAGAACCTCCTCGATCTGCGCAGCGCCGGCGGACGGCCGTCCGGGTCGATCGCGAACCGGTAGAGCGGCAGCGCCAGCGCCCTGCGCACGCGGGGCAGCCGGGGCACGGGGTGCGGGCGCAGCCGTCCCGGCGGTCGCGGCCCCGTGCGCCCGGCCGCGTGCCAGGACTCAAGCCTGGCAGCCGACGCCGCGAACGCCTCGAAGGCGGTCACCGGGTCGCACAGCGCGTCCCGTTCGGGGCCGTCGCCGGGCAGGTCGAGGTGTTCGGCCATGAGCGCGAGCCGCAGCTCCCTGGCGAAGCGCCGCGCGCCGCCCGGCGGGCGCGGGTCCTCCTGCTCGTCGAGGACGGCGCAGCTCAGCTCCGAGTCGTAGCTCCACGAGCGCAGGTTCACGTTGTCGGAGCCGACGGCCGCCCACACGTCGTCCACCACGCACGCCTTGGCGTGGACGTACACGGGCGTGCCCCGGTGGTTCTCCAGGTCGTAGATCGCGACCCGGTCGCCGCCCGCCTGGAGCAGCCGGTGCAGCGCGTCGGCCCGGCCGATGAGGCTCGCCGGTCCCGCGAGCCAGCCGTCCTGATCGGGATGGCGGGGGACGACGACCACCATGCGCAGCCCCGGCTCGCGCTCCAGCGCCTCGGCGAACGGCTCGATCACGTCCGTGGACCACAGGTACTGGTCCTCCAGGTAGATCAGCGAGCGGGCCCTGCGCAGCACCTTGTGGTAGGCGCGGGCGACGCTGCGTTCGCCGTGCGGCGCGAACGGGTAGCCGGCGCGCCTCGCCGGATAGGTCCGCAGGAGCTGCACCGCGTGGGTGCCCGCAGGGGGAGGGGGCGGCCCGGGGCGGGGGAGCGGGGGCTCGTCGTCCAGCCGCTGGAGGTGGTCGCGCAGCCGGCGCAGAGGGTCCCTGGTCTCCGGCGCAGGGTCCTCCCAGCGCTCGCAGAACACCTTCTCCACCTCGGCGACGGCCGGGCCGCGCACCGCCACCTGGACGTCGTGCCACGGCGGGCGGGGGCCGTACACGCCGGGCATGGGGCAGGGCTGCGGGTCGCCCAGGTGCTCGGCGTCGTCCCTGCGGCTGTGGCATAAGTCGATGCCGCCGAGGAAGGCCACGTCCCTGGACGGGTCGCCGCGACGGCGCACGATGACGAACTTCTGGTGGTGGGAGCCGCCCGGCTTGGTCCGCGTGTCCAGCACGGCCTGGCCGCCCGCGGCCTCGATCCGCTCGCCCAGGTGCCGGTTCTCCGCCGAACTGAACCGCAGCAGGTCCAGGTGGGAACGCCAGATGAGCCCCCTGACGAGCGCGCCGCGCGCGGCGGCCGCCGCGACGGCGGCGCCGATCTCCGGCCCGCCGTCGGTGAGCCGCTCGTCGGGGTCGCCGCGCCAGTCGGCGAACAGCAGCAGGTCGCCCTCGCCCAGCTCGTCCAGCCGGGCCGCCAGCTCGGCGAAGTACGCGGCCCCGTGGATGAGCGGGCGCACCTCGTTGCCCAGCGACCAGGGGTCGAGCCCGGTCGCCCGGTTGCCTCGTTCCTCGGCCGTGAGGAACCAGTCCTCGATCCGCATTCGCATGCCGCTACCCGGGCCGCGCCGGATGATTCGTCGCCTGAAACGCCGCGCCCGGGGTAGTGCGGTGCCCGTGTCTCCCGAGAAGCCCCCTACGGTGGCCGTGATCGCCCACCGCAAGAAGACCCTCGGCGCCGGGCTCGACAGGGCCCGCGTGCTCATCACCGACCACGGCGTCGGCGACCTGCTCTGGTACGAGGTCCCGAAGAGCAGGAAGGCGCCGAAGAAGGTCCGCGACGCGCTGCGGCGCGGGGCGGACCTCGTGTTCGTCTGGGGCGGCGACGGCATGGTGCAGCGCTGCGCCGACGTCATGGCCGGGTCCGGCGTGCCCATGGCGATACTCCCCGCCGGCACCGGCAACCTGTTCGCCACCAACCTCGGCATCCCCGTGGACCTGGAGGAGGCCGTGCGCGCCGGCTTCCGCGGCCGCCGCGCCGAGCTGGACCTCGGCCGGGTCAACGGCGAGCACTTCGCCGTCATGGCCGGGGCCGGGTTCGAGGCCGAGATGATCGCCGACGCCGACGGGCGGGCCAAGAAGCGGTTCGGCAGGCTCGGCTACGTCAGGGCCGCCGTCCGGCACGTCGGCGGGCCGCTCGTCCCCATGAAGGTCGAGATCGACGGGACGCCCTGGTTCGAGGGCGAGGCGAGCTGCCTGCTCATCGGCAACGTCGGCACGATCGCCGGGGGCGTCGAGGCGTTCGACGACGCCCGCCCCGACGACGGCTGGCTGGAGGTGGGCGTGTCCACCGCCAAGGGTCCCGTGCAGTGGGCGCGGGTGCTCGGCACGATGGCCACCGGACGGTCCGACGAGTCGCCGTTCGTCCGCGTGACCCGGGCGAGGAAGGTCAAGGCCAGGTTCGGGTCGCCGCTGACGTACGAGCTGGACGGCGGCGACAGGAAGGCGACGACCCGCATCAAGGCCAGAGCCGTCCCCGGCGCCCTCACCGTCTGCCTGCCCTGACCGGCGGGGCGCCGCTCCGGCCCGCTACGACTCCCCGGCGGGGAGCCGGCGGGCCAGGTGGTGGGCGGCGCGGCCCCGCAGGAGCGAGGCGCACCAGCGGCGCAGGTCCGCCGGCTTGGGCCCGTCGGCCTCGCCGCGGTCCAGCAGGCCCGCCCAGTCGAGCAGCGACTCGGCCAGCATGAGCGGCACCCCGGCACGCTCGTGCACCTCGGCCGCCGCCTCGAAGTGCCGCGACGCCCGGCCGGGCTCGCCCAGCGTCACGGCGAGGTGCGCCAGGTAGTGGTGCCCGCAGTGGTGCGCCACCGCGCCGTGCCCGAACGTCTCGCCCTCCTCCTCCAGCGTCTCGTACACCCGGGCGGCCAGGTCGGGACGGTTCAGCCGGGCGGCGGCCACGGCGAGGTTGTCCAGGGCGGGACGCTGGGCCATGTTCCTCGGCGGCACCCCGCCCCGCCCGGCCAGGATCCGGTCGAGCAGCGGGCCGGCCTGCTCGTCGTCCAGCTCGCACAGGTAGCGCAGCACCGCGTGCACGGGGTCCACGCGGGGTGCCTGCCCGGCGCGGCGCAGCCGGTCGCGCAGCTCCCACAGCCGCCCCTGCAGCCGCCGGATCTCGGCGATCTGCTCCGAGTAGATCGCGACGGCCTCCAGGCGGCGGCCGATCTCGCCGCCCAGGCGCAGCGCCCGCTCGGCCTCCGACTCGGCCTGCGCCAGGTCGCCCTGCATGAGGGTCAGCCCGGCCCTGGAGTAGCCGATCAGCCACGTCAGGTGCGGCTGCGCGAGCCTGCGGGCCAGCTCCTCGGCCCGGTCGAGCAGCTCGGCGGCGCGCGCGGTGTCGCCGCTGTCGAGCACCGGCGGCGTGCGCTGCACCATGGCGTGGAACAGCACCAGGTCGTCGCCGGTCCTGCGGGCGGCCTCCAGCATCTCGTCGCCGTCCCTGTGCCGCTGGTGCAGCGGGTCGGCGGGGATGATCGTCAGGCTGCGCAGCCCCAGCACCTGGGCGAGCGTGCGCGGGTCGCCCGACTTGCGGGCCAGCGCCACCGCCTCGTCGCTCATGGCGAAGCGCCGCTCGCCGTCGGGCGCCCAGATCAGCTCGGACGCGAGCTGCGCCGCCAGCAGCGCCCTGGTGCTGACGTCCGTGGAGTCGACCAGGGTGCGCGCCTCGGTCAGCAGCGCGATGCGCTCGTGGTCGGGCGTGGCAGAGATGCCCGAGCCGCGGTCGCCGCCGAGCGCCGCGGTGACGATCAGGTCGCTGCGCCCGCACTGCCTGGCCAGGTCGGCGGCGTCCAGCAGGGTACGCCTGGCGTCCGGGTGGCCGGCCAGCCACATGGCCCGCCCGCAGTCCATCAGCAGCTCGGCCCTGCGCTCGGCCGGGTCGCCCTCGTCGGGCTCGCCCAGCAGGCCGAGGGCCCGCTGGTACCAGGTGACCGCCTCGCGGTGGGCCAGCCCCTCCAGCGCGTGCTCGGCGGCGCGCACCGCCGCGAGGCCCGCCTGGCGCACCCGGGCGGGGTCGCGGCCGTGCTCGGCGGCGGCCACGAGGTGCGTGGCCACCACGTACGGGCGCGACTGCATCGCGTTCGGGTCGGCCTCGCACAACGCGTCGGCCACCCGGCCGTGCAGCAGCCCGGCGCGCGCCGGCGACAGCGTCGAGTACAGGGCGGTCCTGGTGAGCTCGTGCGAGAACTGGCAGCGGCCCGCGCCCGTCATGGTGACGAGCCCGGCGCCCATGGCCTCCTCGGCGGCGGCGACGAACCTGGCCTCGTCCAGGCCGAGGGCGTGCCGCAGCTCGGCCGACTCCATCCGCTCGCCGACGGCGAGCAGGGTGACGAGCTCCCTCGCGTCCGGCGGGAGCTGAGCCCTGCGGATGCCCACCATGCGGGTGACGGAGTCGGGCACGGCCAGCGCGTCGAACTCCTTGCCCGCGGCCAGCTCCCTGGCCACCTCGCTGACGAGGAAGGCGTTGCCGCCGGTGACCCGGTGCAGCAGCTCCGCCTCCCCGGCCGGTCTGCGCAGGCCGGCCAGGGCGTGGCCGACCTCGTCCAGGCCGAAGGAGGAGACGGGGACGACCCGGCCGCCCGCGGTCAGCTTGTGCAGCTCGGGCACCGCCGACTCGGGCACCGGCCGCGACGTGGCGAGCACCAGCAGCGGCAGCGCGTCGGCGTCCCAGGTGAGCGCGTGCAGCATCTGCAGCGACTCCAGCGTCGCCCACTGCAGGTCGTCGATCACGAGCAGCACCGGCCGGATGTCGGCCAGCCGCTCGATCAGCGTGCGCGCGGCCGCCATGAGGTGGTACCGCTCCGACACCGGTTCCGTCGCGGGTGGCACGGCGAGCGACAGCGGCGGCGCCGCCAGCGAAGGCGCGAGCCGGACGAGCTGGCCGCACTGCTGGTCGACCCCGGCCCGCAGCAGCAGCGCGGGCGACGTGCGGGCCAGCCGCTCGACCGCCCCCGCGATCGGCTCGTACGCCTGCCTGGCCGGGTCGGTGCACCGGCCGGCCAGCACCGTGAACCGCCGCTTCAGCGCCCGCCTGGCCACCTCGGACGCCAGCCGCGTCTTGCCCACGCCCGGCTCGCCCTGCAGGATGACCAGCCCGCTGCCGAACTCGGCCGCGTTCAGCTCGCCGTCGAGCAGCCGCAGCTCCTCGTCCCTGCCGAGGAACGGCAGGACGTGCCCGCCGTGCCCCCCGTGCTCCCCGTGGCCGCCGTCCAGCCACGGCGGCAGCCCGCCGCCGTCACGCTGGTCGGCGCTCTGCCAGTGCAGCTCGTACGTGTGCATGGGCTCCCGCAGCCCCTTGCCGGGGAGCCGCCCGAGGTCCTTGAACTCGTGCCGGCCCCGGCCCTGCGCCAGCCGCCGCACCAGGTCGGTGCAGAGCACCTGGCCGCCCTCGGCGATCGCGACCAGCCGGGCCGCCTCCACCGTGGGCAGGCCGCTGACGTCGTCGTGCCCCCAGCACACGTCGCCCGCCGCCAGCGCGGCCCTGATGGAGATCTTCTCCATGGCCCGCTCGTTCTCCTCGGCCACGGCGTGCTCGACGGCGATGACCGCGTCCAGCCCGGCCGTGGCCGAGTCGAACACCGCCATCAGCCCGTCGCCCAGGCTCTTGGTGAACGACGCGCCGTTCGCGGTCACCACCGAGTGCAGCAGGACGTACAGGCGGCGGAAGACGTCGTTGGCGCGCTCCTCGCCGAGCCTGATCCGCAGCGCGGTGGAGCTGACCACGTCCGTGAACAGGATGGTGGCCGTGGTCAGGCGGCCGGGCGGGTACGGCGCGCTCACGGGACGGTCCCGCCGCCGCCGGGGGAGGGCGAGCGCTTCGCCGCGGACGCGCCGGGCCCGGCCCGGTGTCCCACGGTGCGCCGCACGCCCCGCCGCACGCCCCGCCTGACCCGGCGCGCCGCGACCGCGCCGCGCGACTGCCTGACCCGCCACTCCCGCGCCAGCTCCTCAGGGATGCGGAATGGGGCCCGGCCGCCCGAGTGGCGGTCGACCAGGGCGATGACGATGTGCCTGCCGGCCTTGGCGCCCAGCCGGCGCGCCACCCGGTCCAGCGCGCCGCCCGTGCCGCCCGCCCGGTTGACCGCCCGCATGACGCGGAACAGCAGCGTGAACCACCACGCGGGAGGCGGCACGTCGAGCAGGCGCGGCACCTGGTCGGCGCCGTACGCGGCGTCGCGGAAGAGCCAGTGGACGAGGCTGCGCGGCAGCTTGCGCCAGCCGAGCGGCATGAACTCCTCCATCTCCTCCAGCAGCCTCGCCATGAGCCTGCGGCCGTCGTCGCAGGCCTCGTACAGGCGGCCGAGCCGGGTGCTGACGGGCTCGACGTCGTCGAGGGTGAGCGGCCGGTCGCGGCACGCCTCCACGCCCATGAGGTGCCCGAAGACGCTCCACGTGTACAGGTGGGCGGCGCGGTCCTCCTCGCTCAGCACCACCCCCATCGACTCCAGCGCCTCCCAGGTGACGACGGAGAAGTCGAAGATCGTGGCGAGCAGCAGCTCCTGGTTCACCGGCGGGCCGTACCGTTCGGCGTCCCAGTCGGGGAAACGGTCGTCCACCAGCGCGCGGACGAACGCGTGCAGCACGCGCAGCCCGATCGCCGTCGTGTAGCCGGGGCCGCCGGGGGCCAGGCTGTCGGTCGCCTTGAGGCCCATGACGTCCACCAGCATCTGGCCGGTCTCCGCCACCCGCCTGGTCAGGCTGTGCGTGGCCAGGTCGGACACGCCGGCCAGCACCTTGGCGCTGGACACCTCCACGTACGCCATGGGCAGGCACTTGCAGAACAGCGCCGCCGCCTGGTGCAGCCCGTAGTCGGAGAAGACGGCCTGCCCCCTCGCCAGCAGCTCCCTGTCGTGGCCCCAGTCGGGTAACCCGGACGGGAAGTCGATGGCGGCGAAGACGTCGGCGGCGCTCTTGGCCCCCGACGACTCCCTGGCCTCCCTCTTGGCCCGTCCCAGCTCCTGGATGACCTCGCGGACCAGCGCGAGCGGGTTGCCGCCCCGGGGCCGCGTCGCGAGGTACGCGCTCACCACCTGGTCGATCTCGGGGTCGGCCCGGTGCCGCAGCTCCCGGAATCTCTCCTCCGGCCAGTCGTCGTTCATGTGCGCCCACTCCAGATCAGGTCAGAGCCCGCCCCGCTTGCGCAGGGCGGCGACGTCGAGCAGCGTGATGGTGCGGCCTTCGACCGCGATGAGGTTGCGCGCCACGAGGGACTGCAGGGCGCGGTTGACCGCCGGGCGGGACGCTCCGATGAGCGCCGCGAGGTCCGACTGCGTGAGCCCCGGCAGGCTCACCACGCCGTCGGCGCCGCCGTGCTTGCCCGCCAGGTGCAGCAGCAGCTTCGCCAGCCGCCCGCCGAGGTCGAGGAAGGCCAGGTCGGCGGCCTGCTCGGTGAGCCGGCGCACCAGGCCGCCGAGCAGGTGCAGGAACTCGTCGGCCAGCGCGGGGTGCTCGCGCATCAGCTCCAGCAGCCGCGCCCTGGGCAGCGCGAACGCCCAGGCCGGCCGTACGGCGACGATCGAGGCCGAGCGCGGCGAGCCGTCGAGCAGCGCCAGCTCGCCGAACGTCTCCCCGCGGCCCAGCACGTTGAGCACGATCTCGTCGCCCTGCTCGGTGCTGAAGACCACCTTCACCATGCCGTCGAGCAGCGCGTACAGCGACTCGCCCGGGTCGCCCTGGTGGAAGATGATCTGCCCGGGACGGTAGTGGCGCGACAGGCCCGCCCTGGCCGCCCGCGCGACGCCCTCCTCGCCCAGCGCGCTGAACAACGGGATCGCCGCCAGCTCGGCGGCGACGCGCTCTGCGTCGTGCGGGGGGCCGGTCATGGCAGCACTCTAGGCCGCAATGACCGGACGGGCAGTACGGCGTCTCCGATGTCCGGAATGTGATGCGGAACACATCCGGACTGTCACGTACGAGACAGCTCTCGCCGGCGATCCGGCGGACCGTTGAGCCGCGGGCCGGTTCCGGCCCCGCCACAGGACGTCCCGTACCCGGGGAGAGTGACATGCACGTGCAGACCGCCGAGCGCGACGACACCGCCGCCCTGGTGTCAGCCGCCCAGGACGGGGACGCCGACGCCTGGGAGCGGCTCGTCGCCGAGTTCACCCCGATGCTCAGGGCGCGCATCCGCCGGTTCAGGCTCAGCCACGAGGACGCCCAGGACGTCCTGCAGACGACCTGGCTGCTGGCCTGGCAGAACCTCGGCAGCGTCGCCGACGGCCGCCGCATGGCCGGCTGGCTCGCCACGATCGCCTTCAGGGAGTGCCTGAAGCTCGGGAGGCGGACCAAGGAGATCTGCACCCCCGACCTGGACACCGTCGGCGGCACCGACGACGTCGACAGGGAACTGGCCAGGGTCTGGCTCGCGGGGACGCTCGCCGAGCTCGTCGAGGAACTGCCCGACTCGCAGCGGACCCTGTTCATGGCGCTCACGGAGACCTCCGAACCCCACTACGCGGACGTCGCACGCAGGCTGGGCAGGCCGGTCGGCAGCATCGGCCCCACCCGGGCCCGCTGCTTCGCCAGGCTGCGCGGCCTGCTGCAGGCCCGCGAGATCACCAGGGACTTCCTCGACTGACCCGCCCCCGCGGCCCTACCGTCCCGACTTCTCAAGGGCGATCGCCTCCAGGAACGGCTCGAAGTCGAAGCGCGCCATCTCGTACGCGTCCGGGTCGGTCTCCGTCGGGTACCGGTACGTCCTGCGCCGCAGGCGGGGCAGCAGCCGCCCCTTGCGGGAGCGGCCGGTCGCGGGCAGCGCGTCGACCGCCTCGGGCAGCAGGCCCACGGCCATCTCCTCGTGCAGCTCCGCGGCGAGCGCCGGGTCGAACGGCGGGTCGTAGAGCGCGCCCACCGTCTGGTACATCCGGAAGTAGGAGACGATGAACCGCATCCGGTCCTCGTAGGTCACCCAGTTCGCCACCGGGGCCGTCGCCGCCTCCACGTCCTCCGGGATGAACTCGGCCGCGAGCTTCCGCACCCTGTCGTCCCTGATCGGCGCCCACGCCCGCGCCGCGTCCACCGCGGGCGGCGCCGCCAGCGGGCGGCCCACCCTGATGTCGCTCACCGGCGTCCGCACCGAGAACAGGCGGCGGGTGTAGAGCCCCGCCCACGCCTGCTCCAGCACCCGCGTCAGCCACGGCTGCCGCTCGTGCGGCGCGCTGTAGAGCCGGAAGCGGCGGAACGGGCGGCCCGTCACCAGCGAGCGCGCCGACCGCCACGACACCCGCGTCAGCCACCGCACCGGCCGGTACAGCACCAGCTCCAGCGCCTTCTGCGCCCGCTTCTGCTCGTACGCCGACAGCGCGATGTTCGCGCCCAGCATCAGCTCGGCCCGCCTGGCAGGGTCCTGCTCCGCCCTGGCCTCGGCGAACAGCTCCGCGGCGTCCCTGAGGTAGCGCTCGTCGGCGTCCTCCAGCAGGTCCGACAGGAACTCGGGCGGCATCTCCGCCTCCCCGCCCGCCCGCACCCTCAGGTAGGCGCCGGGGGAGTCGTCCTTCCACAGGGCGACGGCGAGGCTCGCCGTCTCCAGGAAGATCGCCCGGTTGGCCAGAGCGAGCCCCAGTTGGTAGCTCGGGCCGAGCAGCGTCAGCAGCGCGCCGCGGAACAGCCCGCGCAGCCGCCGCGGCACCCCGAGCCGGCGGCCGAAGTCCGTCAGGAACGGCGAGCCCGGCCGCAGGTCGAGGCTCTCGCCCACCGCCTTGGACGTCCAGGTGGCGTAGCAGTACCAGTTGTTGGCCGCCCGCCCCAGGTGCGTGGCCAGGTCGCAGGCGATGCGGTGGTAGCCGTAGGCGATCACCATCGCCTCGCGCGAAGGGCCGCGGTCCTTGCACGCGGCGATGCGCAGCACGTCCTCCGCGGTCAGCGGGACGTCGACGGACATGGGTCCTCCCGTGTACGGCCGCCGGGGCCGGTGTACGCCTCGACCGGTGAGAGCGCCCGGCGGTTGATCCTGATACGTGCCGCGACCCGCCTCCCCCGGGGCCGCAGGCGAGGAGCGTAGGAGCGGCCCCTTGCGGCGGGCTTGCAGCGCGCCGGACGACGCCCCCTGGCGGGGCCCCTCGCGGGTGGCTTGCAGCGCGCCGGACGACGCCCCGTGACGCGCGCCGCGCCGCGGCCCTCCGCCTTCGCTCCGCCCCCGCCCTCGCCTTCCGTCACGGCCTGACCTGGAGCCCGCCGATGACGACGAAGCCGCCGAGCGCCCCCGCGGAGCCGGCGGCCGTCGTCGTCGTCAGGTTGACCACCAGGTCATAGGTGCCGGGCGAGAGCGCGCCGCGCATCGGGATCGAGGCGGTGTACCGGCCCGACCCCGGGGTGAACGTCATCTCCACCGGAGGCGTGGGATGCCGCGTCTCTCCACCCCCCAGCAGGTCCGCCACCACCTCCAGGCACCACCGCCCCGCCAGCCAGTCCACGAGCTCGCCCGTGATCTCCCAGCTCACGTCCACGGTCCAGCCCTCGTTGCGCCGCACCACCGTCGTGGGCTGCGACCCGGGATCGACCACCTGGCCGTGCAGCGTCCCGGCCAGCTGCTCCCCCGGGACCTTCATGACCTGGAACTCACCGGTTGCCATCCCGTTCTCCTCTCCCTGCAACCCCTGCCAGGGAGCCAGAGGGGCGTACCAGGTGCCCAGATACGTCCGGGTGGCGGGGCTTGCGGACGGCGCAGGGGCGGGGCGTTCCCGGCGGGCGCGTACGGTGGGGGCGTGATCGACGACTGGACCGCGCTCGCGGGCGACTCCCCGGCGTCCCGCGCCACCCGGGCCGAGCTGCTGGCCCGCTGGTCCGAGCCGCACCGCCGCTACCACACGACCGCGCACCTGTCCGCCGTGCTCGCCGCCGTGGACCGGCTCACCGCGCCTGAGGACGGCACGGGGGCGGGCGGCGCGGCGGCGGAGGGCGCGGGGGCGGAGGGCGCGGGGGCGGAGGGCGCGGGGGCGGAGGGCGCGGGGGAGCGGGGAGCCTTCGACCCGGTCGCCGTGCGGCTGGCCGCCTGGTTCCACGACGCCGTCTACGAGGGCCGTCCCGGGTGGGACGAGGAGCGCAGCGCGCAGCTCGCGCAGTCGAGGCTGCCCCGCTGCGGCGTCCCGGCCGCCCGGGTGGCGGAGGTGGCCAGGCTGGTGCGCCTCACCGCCGCCCACGACCGGGCCGAGCCCGGCGACCGCGACGCCGCCGTCCTGTGCGACGCCGACCTGGCCGTCCTGGCCGGGCCCGGCTACGACGCGTACGCCGCGGCCGTGCGCGAGGAGTACGCCCACGTGCCCGACGAGGCGTTCCGCCGGGGCCGGGCCGAGGTGCTGCGCCGCCTGCTGAACACCCCGTCGCTCTACCGCACGCGGCGCGGGCGGGAGCTGTGGGAGGAGCGGGCCCGCGCCAACCTGGCCGCGGAACTCGCCGTCCTCGAACGCCGGTAGCGCCGGTAGCGCCGGTAGCGCCGGTAGCGCTGGGGGCCGGGGTCAGCGCGGGGTGAGGTGGGGTTTGCGGCGGCGCAGGCCCGCCGCCATCAGGCGGCGCAGCAGCTCGCGCGAGCTGACCGCCTCGGCGCCCAGCTCCACCGCCAGCGCGTGCGCGGTCTCCGGCACGTCGTAGTGGTCGCGGTCGAACGCCCGCGCCGGCGCGCCGAGGCGCAGCGCGAAGGTGTGGAGCTCGTCCAGGGAGGCGTCGCTCACCAGGTGCGACCACATGAGGCCGCGCGGCCCCGGCCAGTTCGGAGGGTCGATGAGAACGGTCACGTCCCCAAGGGTAGGACGGCGCCCGTCGCCGACGGCCCGCCCGGATCCGGCGCCGGACCGCGCCGCGCGGCCGCGCAGGAGCCCGTCGAAGACGTGCTTCCAGGCGGCCGCGCCCACCCGGGCGGTGCCGGTGACCACGGCGTCGTCCACACGCGTGAACGCGGCCGTCTCACCAGGCGACAGGGAGTTCCTTGAGCCCGTACACGATGGCGAGCTCCCTGAACGGCACCTCGCCGGCGACGTGCAGGTTGGGGAAGCGGCGCAGCAGCGCGGGGAAGGCGATGCGCATCTCCATCTGCGCGAGCGGCGCGCCGACGCAGCGGTGGATGCCGTGACCGAACGCCATGTGCGAGCCGGCCGTCTCGCGTCCCGGCCTGACCTGGTCCATGTCGTCGCCCAGGCTCGGGTCGCGGTTGGCGGCGGCCAGCGAGCAGAGCACCATCTCGCCCTTCTTGATCTGGTGCCCGTGCAGCTCCAGGTCGTCGCGGGCGAAGCGGGGGAAGGCGACCTGCACGACGGTCATGTAGCGCAGCAGCTCCTCGACCACGTCGTTGACGTAGCCGTCGACCTCGCGCACCTTCGCCGCCTGGTCGGGATTCTGCATGAGCCAGAGCGTGCCGAGCGCGAGCATGCTGGTGCTCGTGTCGTGGCCGCCGGTGAGGATGCCGTCGGCCATGCTGGCGAGGGTGCGGTCGTCGAGCTCGTCGCCGTGCTCGCGCAGGAGCTGGCCGAGCAGGCCGTCGCCCGGGTTCTCCCGCTCGCGGGCCACGAGGTCCGTGAGGTACGTCATGGCGTCGTTGATCGCCTGGAGCGACGCCTCGGGGCCGGCGGTGAAGTCGAAGCGGTCGGCGCTCATCCGCATGAAGTCGGCGCGCTCCTCGTACGGGACGCCGAGCAGCTCGCACACCACCAGCGAGGGGATCGGCAGCGCGAACGATTCCACCAGGTCGACGGGGGAGCCCTTGGCCTCCATCCGGTCGAGGTACTCCTCGACCATCTCCTCGATCCTCGGCTCCAGGCGGCGCAGGCGACGCATGGTGAACTCAGGCGTCAGGTACTTGCGCAGCCGGGTGTGCTCGGGCGGGTCGCGGAAGCCGAGGCCGCCCGGGTCCTCCTGGTTCGAGCCGAGGCCGATGACGCCGGCGAAGTCGTTGCTGAAGCGCTCGTGGTCACCGAGCACGGCGCGCACGTCGTCCCAGCGGGTGACCAGGTACACGGTCTGCCCGCCGGGGATCTCCATGGGGTAGACGGGGTGCTCGGTCCGGATGCGGGCGAGCTCGGCCACCGGGTCGAACCCCTCGCGCATG
The DNA here is from genome assembly GCF_900109355.1 of Nonomuraea pusilla. Taxonomy (GTDB): domain Bacteria; phylum Actinomycetota; class Actinomycetes; order Streptosporangiales; family Streptosporangiaceae; genus Nonomuraea; species Nonomuraea pusilla. Next base: position 133,318 of record NZ_FOBF01000024.1, on the reverse strand, counting down.
AACTGGACGAGCGGGAAGTCTGAGTCTGCCATCAATATCCGTCCTGCTGGGATACATCGCACGATGTTGGGATAAATCCCTCGGTAGATGGTCCCATCCGGACGGGCCGGTGTTGCCCTCCGTAAGGACGATTTTCGCCTCCCCCTCGCGCCGGGTGCGCGGGCGGACCTCCATCCTGGGCCGAACCCCCCGGTGAACCGCCAGATGGCGGCCCGGCCACATCTCCCTACCCCGGACTCCCGGACAGCCGTCGTGCCTCCGGTGTCAAGGGGGCGCGCCATGGGCTGGGGAGAGGTTTTCCGGTGTGAGGGGTGGGGTTGGTGGGTGAATCGGGTTCGTTTGGCGTACAAGCGGGCGACAGTCTGCGATGATCTCGCGGGTATACAACCTGGAAGCGAGCCTCACGGATAGTGACCAATGCCGACATTTGAGGAAATAGCAGCCTTCGTCACCGAAAAGCCGCTCGCCACCGCCGTCATCGCCCTGCTGGGCCTGGTCGGTCTGGGCCTGGCCTTCCTGATCGTCAGAGTGGCCTGGCGGGCCGCGGTATGGCTGTTCGCCCGGTACGTCGCCCAGCGTCCCGTCGAGGACGTCCTCACCATCGTCGCGGCCTCCATCGCGACCGGCGTGTCGGCCCAGGGCATGTGGCGCTTCTCCGGGGACGTGCTCGGCCTCGACGGGCCGCTCCGCCTGCTGCTGTTCGCGTTCATCGAGGTCGCGATCATCACCTCCGCCGTACGCGCCCGCCGCAACATGCGGGAGAACTTCTCCGCCGGCATCGACGGCATCGCCGTCTGGGCGCTGACCTGCCTGACGGCCGTCCTGTCCAGCATGGACGCGCGCAGCCTGCCAGAGGCCGTGTTCCGTCTGGCCGCGCCGCTCGTCGCGGCCTGGCTGTGGGAGCGCGGCATGGCCATCGAGCGTCACCGCATCCGCGGCGGCGGCCGCATCAACTGGCGGCTCACCCCGGAACGCCTGCTGGTCCGCGTCGGGCTGGCCGAGGTCAGCGACCGCACGGCCAGCGAGGTCGACGCCCACCGCCGCCTCACCAGGGTCGCCCTCGCCGCCAAACGGGCCAAGGCGCTGCGCGAGGGCGGCGCGTCGGAACGCAAGATGCGCGCCGCGCTCGCCAAGCTCGACAAGGCCATGGACCAGGCCGTCGAGCACACCGGCCTGGCCGTCGACCCGGCCAGGCAGGAGGCGCTGCTCGCGCAGATCGCCGCGCTGTACAACACCTCCGCGCTCATCGACGCCGACCCCCGCGTGCCCTGGGAGCCCGAGCCGGAGCACCGGCCCGTGCCCGCCCGGCCCGCCCTGCCCCACCGCCTGGTCGAACTGGTCGAGGACGAGGACGAGGACATCGAGGTGCTCGACACCACGCCCCACGTCGTCGACACCGCCCAGCGGGCGGCGCTCATGCGGGCCGCCCGCCAGTACTGGGACCGGCAGATCGCCAAGGGCATCGTCCCGCGCACCGTGGACATCGCGCAGGAGATCGGCATCTCGCTGGCCACGGCGCGCGAGTATCGTGCCCTGTGGAAGCTGGAGCCGCGGGCGCACGCCCTCATCGAGGCTCTGTACCAGCAGCACGGCATCGTCGACACGGGCGCGTTCCCCGCGATCGACGACGACGGGCGGGTGCTGGCCAAGTCCTGAGGAGGCGCCGGGTGCGGGAACGCACGCTCGAACGGGTCAGGAAGCTCCTGGCCAAGGCCGAACGCACCGACAACGAGCACGAGCGGGCCACGTTCATGGCGGCGGCGTCCGCGCTCATGGCCAAGTACGGCATCGACGCGCTCCCGCCCGCCGGCACCAGGCAGGCTCCAGGCGACAGGGTCGTCACGCTGCCCGGCCCGTGGGCCAGGGAGAAGGCCAGGCTGGTCAGCCTGGTCGCGCAGGCGGTGCGCTGCCGTCCCCTGCTGATCGGGCGGGGCGACGGCGGCCAGCGCGTCCACGTCTTCGGCTTCGCCGCCGACCTGGAGCGGGCCGACCTGCTCGCCACCTCGCTGCTCCTGCAGATGGCCTCCGGCCTGGCCCGCGTACGCCCACCCGAGGGCGGGGCCGCCCGCGCGTACCGGCGGTCCTGGCTGCTGGGCTTCACCGACGAGGTGTACCGGCTGCTGAGGCAGGCCGAGGAGCAGGCGGCGGCCGAGGCGGGGACACCGGGCACCGCGCTGGTGCTCGCCGACCGGCGGGCCGAGGTGGACCGCGCGGTGGCCGCGCACTACCCGCGCATCCGCAGGTCGGTGCCGCGCACGAGCGGCACGGGCTACGAGGACGGCGTGGCGGTGGGCCGCCGCGCGGACCTCGGCCGCACCGGCGTGCGGGCCGCCCCGCCCCCGGAACTCGTCGGCTCCTGAGAACCCCGGAGCCCGCCCGATCGCGCGGAGCGGGCCGGCACGCGTGGTCAGGCGGTTGCGAGGGCGGACGAGACCAGCGCGCGGGCCTCCTCCTGCACCTTGGCCAGGTGGTCGGGCCCCTTGAAGGACTCCGCGTAGATCTTGTAGACGTCCTCGGTGCCCGAGGGCCGCGCCGCGAACCACGCGCTCTCCGTCGAGACCTTCACCCCGCCGAGCGCCGCGCCGTTGCCGGGCGCCGCCGTCTGCACCGCCGCGATGGGCTCGCCCGCCAGCGACGACGCCGTCACCTGGCCGGCCGACAGCCGGCCCAGCACGGCCTTCTCCTCGCGCGTGGCGGGCGCGTCGACCCGGGCGTACGCGGGCTCGCCGAAGCGCGCCGTCAGGTCCCGGTAGTGCTCGCTCGGCGACGTGCCGGTGACCGCGAGGATCTCGGACGCCAGCAGCGCCAGGATGATGCCGTCCTTGTCCGTGGACCAGGGGGAGCCGTCGCGCCGCAGGAAGGACGCGCCCGCGCTCTCCTCGCCGCCGAACCCCAGCGACCCGTCGAGCAGCCCCGGCACGAACCACTTGAAGCCCACGGGCACCTCGTACAGCCCGCGGCCGAGCGACGCGGCGACCCGGTCGATGATCCCGCTGCTGACCATGGTCTTGCCCACGCCCGCGCCGGCCGGCCAGGCGTCGCGGTGCGCGTACAGGTAGGAGACGGCCACGGCCAGGTAGTGGTTGGGGTTCATCAGGCCGCCGTCGGGCGTGACGATGCCGTGCCGGTCGGCGTCGGCGTCGTTGCCGGTGGCGATCTGGAACCTGTCGCGGCCCGCGATGAGCGAGGCCATCGCGTACGGCGACGAGCAGTCCATGCGGATCTTGCCGTCCCAGTCGAGCGTCATGAACCGCCAGGTGGGATCGACGAGGGGGTTCACGACGGTCAGGTCGAGGCGGTGGCGTTCGGCGATCTCGCCCCAGTAGGCCACGCTCGCGCCGCCCAGCGGGTCGGCCCCGATGCGCACCCCGGCCGCGCGGATCGCGTCGAGGTCCACGACGGACGGCAGGTCGTCGACGTACGAGCCGAGGAAGTCGTGACGTCCCGCCGCTTCGAGCGCCTTCGCGTACGTCACCCTGCGCACCCCCGACAGCCCGTCGGCGAGCAGCCGGTTGGCGCGGTCCTGGATCCAGGAGGTGGCGTCGGTGTCGGCGGGGCCGCCGTTCGGCGGGTTGTACTTGAAGCCGCCGTCGGAGGGCGGGTTGTGCGAGGGCGTGATGACGACGCCGTCGGCCAGGCCGGAGGAGCGGCCCCTGTTGTACGTCAGGATGGCGTGCGAGACGGCGGGCGTCGGCGTGTACCCGTCGCGCGCGTCGATGAGCACCCGCACGCCGTTGGCCGCGAACACCTCCAGCGCCGACACCCGCGCGGGCTCCGACAGCGCGTGCGTGTCGACGCCGAGGAACAGCGGCCCGTCGGTGCCCTGCGCGGCGCGGTACTCGCAGATGGCCTGGCTGGTGGCGAGGATGTGGTCCTCGTTGAACGCGGACCTGAGCGAGGAGCCGCGGTGGCCCGAGGTGCCGAACGCCACCCGCTGCCCGGCCTCGCCCGGGTCGGGATGCCGCGCGTAGTACGCGGTGACCAGCCTGGCGACGTCGACCAGGTCGGCGGGCTGAGCGGGCTGTCCTGCGCGTTCGTGGGTCATGAGGCCACTGTACAAATCCCGTCAGGCCTGCCCGATGATCGCCTCCCCGCGTGGGAGGATACAGATCCGCCCGCCACCAGAACGGAGTTCGGTATGCGTATCGGATACATGCTGAGCGAGCCCCGTGAGTCCGCCGACCCGCTGGCCGCGCTGCGCGACGAGATCGCGGGCGTCGCCGCCGACGGCTTCGACTCCGCCTGGATCTCCCACATCTTCGGCCTCGACGCGCTGACCGCGCTGGCCGTGGCCGGCCGCGACGTCCCCGGCGTCGAACTCGGCACCGGCGTCGTCCCCATCTACCCGCGCCACCCGGCCGCGCTCGCCCAGCAGGCCATGACCGCCAACGCGGCGCTCGGCGGCAGGCTCGTGCTCGGCGTCGGCCTGTCGCACCAGGTCGTCGTCGAGAACATGTTCGGCTACAGCTACGAGCGGCCCGGCCGGCAGATGAAGGAGTACCTGGACGTCCTCGTCCCCGCCAGCAGGGGCGAGCACGTGCGCTATGCCGGCGAGACCGTCAAGGCCGACCTCAGGCTCACCACCCCCGGCGCGGGCTTCCCCGTGGTCGTCGCCGCGCTCGGGCCCCGCATGCTCAGGCTCGCGGGCGCCGTGGCCGACGGCACCGTCCTCTGGATGACCGGCCCGAGGACGGTCGCCGAGCACGTCGCGCCCCGCATCAGGGCCGCCGCGGCCGAGGCGGGCCGCCCCGAGCCCCGCATCGTCTGCGCCCTGCCGGTCTGCGTCACCGACGACCGCGACGCGGCCGTCGCCCGCGCCGACGAGATCTTCGCCGTGTACGGCAGACTGCCCTCCTACCGCGCCATGCTCGACAGGGAGGGCGCCGCGGGCCCCGGCGACGTCGCGATCGCCGGCGACGAGGAGGCCGTGCTCGCCGCGATCGAGGAGCTGCGGCAGGCCGGCGTCACCGACTTCGTCGCCTCCGTGTACGGCAACGCCAGGCGCACCAGGGACCTGCTGATCGGCGCGTCGAAGGGGTGACGGGCGGGTGCCTGCATAGACTCCCGCAAGGTGAAGCGCTTGCTGCATGGCATCGACGTCTCGAACTGGCAGGGCTCGGTCGACTGGGCCGGGCACGCCCAGTCGGGCATCGCCTTCGCCTTCGCCAAGGCCACCGAGGGCGGAGACTGGACCGACACCTGGTTCTCCCGCAACTGGAACGGCATGCGGGAGAGCTGGCTGGTCTGCGGCGCCTACCACTTCGGCAGGCCCAAGGGCGACCCGGTCGCGCAGGCCCGCCACTTCCTCGACACCGTCAGGCGGGCGGGCGGGCTGCGCCGGGGCGACCTGGTGGCCCTCGACCTGGAGAGCAACGACGGCCTGCGGCCGGAGCTGGTGGCCCGCTTCGCCCGGCGCTGGTGCGAGACGGTCGAGCGGTGGACGGGGCTGCGGCCCTTCATCTACACCTTCCCCACCTTCGCCCAGCAGGGGCACTGCGCCGGGCTCGGCGACCACCCGCTGTGGCTCGCGGCCCCCGACTGGCGCGGCGACGACCCGCCCGCCCCCGGGCCGTGGCGGGACTGGACGATCCACCAGTACGCCAACCGCCCCCTCGACAGGAACGTCTTCCACGGCACCCGTCAGCAGCTGACAAAGCTGGGGTTTGACCCGCGATAGCATCGGTGTCCACACGAGAAAACCGCTATCCGAGGAGTCACCGTGTCAGCCGAGCTACGCATCACCCTCGCCGGAGCCGAGCGTGTGGTGGCGGCCGGCACGACGGCCGGTGAGGCGCTGGAGGCCGACGGGCGCACCGTCATCGCGGCCAGGGTCAACGGCGAGGCGCGCGACCTCGCGCACGAGCTCGCCGACGGCGACGTGGTCGAGCCCGTCGAGATCACCAGCGAGGAGGGCAGGGCGATCGTCCGCCACTCCACCGCGCACGTCATGGCGCAGGCGGTTCAGGAGCTGTTCCCCGAGGCCAAGCTGGGCATCGGCCCGCCCGTCGAGAACGGGTTCTACTACGACTTCGACGTCGAGCGCGCCTTCCACCCCGACGACCTCAAGCGCATCGAGAAGCGCATGCGCGAGATCGTCAAGCAGGGGCAGCTGTTCTCGCGCCGGCCCGTCTCCGACGACGAGGCCCGTCACGAGCTCGCCGGTGAGCCGTACAAGCTGGAGCTGATCGGGCTCAAGGGCGGCGCGGCGGCCGAGGAGACCGTCGAGGTCGGCGGCGGCCAGCTCACCATCTACGACAACCTCGACCCGAAGAGCGGCGAGCTGCGCTGGAAAGACCTGTGCCGCGGCCCGCACGTGCCGTCCACCCGGTCGATCCCGGCGTTCAAGCTCATGCGCTCCGGCGGCGCCTACTGGCGGGGCAGCGAGAAGAACCCCCAGCTGCAGCGCATCTACGGCACCGCGTGGGAGTCCCGCGAGCGGCAGGACGAGTACCTCACCATGCTGGAGGAGGCCGAGAAGCGCGACCACCGCAAGCTGGGCGCCGAGCTCGACCTGTTCTCCTTCCCCGACGAGCTGGGCTCCGGCCTGGCCGTCTTCCACCCCAAGGGCGGCGTGATCCGCCGGGTGATGGAGGACTACTCGCGGCGCAGGCACGAGGAGGCCGGCTACGAGTTCGTCAACACGCCGCACATCACCAAGGAGCACCTGTACGAGGTCTCCGGCCACCTCGACTGGTACCGCGACGGCATGTTCCCTCCCATGGAGCTGGAGGGCGCCCGCTACTACCTCAAGCCCATGAACTGCCCGATGCACAACCTGATCTTCAGGGCGCGCGGGCGGTCCTACCGTGAGCTTCCGCTGCGGCTGTTCGAGTTCGGCACCGTCTACCGGTACGAGAAGTCGGGCGTCGTCCACGGCCTGACCCGGGTGCGCGGCATGACGCAGGACGACGCGCACATCTACTGCACCAGGGAGCAGATGCGCGACGAGCTCACCTCGCTGCTGCGCTTCGTGCTCGACCTGCTGCGCGACTACGGCCTCGAGGACTTCTACCTCGAACTGTCCACCAAGGACCCGGAGAAGTTCGTCGGCTCCGACGAGGTGTGGGAGGAGGCCACCGAGACGCTGCGCGAGGTGGCTGAGGCCGAGAAGCTCGAACTCGTCCTCGACCCGGGCGGCGCCGCCTTCTACGGCCCGAAGATCTCCGTCCAGGCGCGCGACGCGATCGGCCGCAGCTGGCAGATGTCGACGATCCAGCTCGACTTCAACCTGCCCGAGCGCTTCGACCTCGAGTACCAGGCGGCCGACGGCTCCCGCCAGCGGCCGGTCATGATCCACCGGGCGCTGTTCGGCTCCATCGAGCGGTTCTTCGGCGTGCTCGTCGAGCACTACGCGGGCGCGTTCCCCGCCTGGCTCGCGCCGGTGCAGGTGGTCGGCATCCCGATCGCCGACGCCCACGTCCCCTACCTGCAGGACGTCGCCGCGCGTCTGCGCGAGCGGGGCATCAGGGTCGAGGTCGACGCGTCCGACGACCGCATGCAGAAGAAGATCCGCAACGCGCAGAAGGCCAAGGTGCCGTTCATGCTGCTCGCGGGCGACGACGACATCGCGGGCGGCGCGGTGTCGTTCCGCTACCGCAACGGCGAGCAGAAGAACGGCGTGCCGATCGACGAGGCGATCGCCGAGATCGTCGGCGCCGTGGAGCGCCGCGCCCAGGTCTGACCCCGCCCCCGCACAGCCCGGGGCGGTCACACCACCGCCCCGGTCCGCGCCGCGCGACCTGCGCTCGACGTCGGCCACCGCCGACGTCGCCCGTCAGGGACGGCCCATGGGCAGTCGCCCTTCAGGGACGGCCGGTGGGTCAGCGTGGGTGGCGCTTGAGGGACGGCCTGCGGGTCAGCCTGGGTGGCGCCGGAGGGGCGGCTCGGAGTTCAGCGGGGGTAGAGGCGGAAGGGCACGGCGAGGCGGTCGGCGAAGCGTTCGGCCGTCTCACGGGCGAAGCCTTCCAGCAGGTTCCTCGCGTACGTCTCCGGGTCCTCGCCCGTCAACGCCTCGATGTAGGCGCGGTGCCGCGTCAGCGACTGCACGCCCCGCTCCAGGGTGCCCGTGACGTCCACGGCGTGCGTCGGCGCGTCCGAGCCGGCCACGGCCACCCAGCGGACCCCGTTCCACGGCTTCGCCTCCGTGTCGGGGAAGATCCAGCGGTTCCCCGCGTCGCCCGCCGCGTCGAGCACCGCCCGCCCGACCGCCCGGTGGTCGGGCGTGTTCCAGTACGTGCCGCCCCAGGTGTCCTCGGGATTCAGCGTGATCAGCAGCTCGGGACGGTGCCTGCGGATCGCCGCCGCGATGTCCCGGCGCAGCGCCGTGCCGTACTCCACCACGCCGTCGGGATGGTCGAGGAACTCCACCGCCGTCACCCCGACGACGGCCGCGCTGTCGCGCTGCTCGCGCTCGCGCACCCGCGCCGCCCGCGCCGGGTCGAGCGTGTCGATGCCTGCCTCGCCCCGCGTGACCATCAGGTACGTCACCTCGCGCCCGGCGTCGGTCCAGGCGGCCACGGCCGCCGCGCAGCCGTACTCGAGGTCGTCGGGGTGGGCCACGACGGCCAGGGCGCGCTCCCAGTCGTCCGGCAGGGGGTCGAGCTGTTGCGGCATGGCCCACACCCTAGTGGGCGCCGGACGACCATGGGCGTCGTTCGTGGCCATATGCTGCTAGTTATGCACGATCAGCCAGGGGCTGGGTCCCCCGACAACTTCGAACGGCTGTGGACCCCGCATCGCATGGCCTACATCAAGGGCGAGAACAAGCCGACCGGCTCCGGCCCCGGCGACGGCTGCCCGTTCGACGCGATCCCCAAGATGAGCGACGAGGACGGCCTGATCGTCGCCAGGGGCGAGGTCGTGTACGCCGTGCTCAACCTCTACCCGTACAACTCGGGGCACCTGATGGTCGTGCCGTACCGGCACGTCTCCGACTACGACGAGCTGGACGCCGCCGAGGTGGCGGAGCTGGGGGCGTTCACCCAGCGGGCGCTGCGGGCGCTGCGCAAGGCCAGCGGCGCGCAGGGGTTCAACGTCGGCATGAACCTGGGCCATGTCGCGGGCGCCGGCATCGCCGCCCACCTGCACCAGCACGTCGTGCCCAGGTGGGGCGGCGACACCAACTTCATGCCGGTGGTCGCGCAGACCAAGGTGCTGCCGCAACTCCTGCGCGACACCCGCCAACTCCTCGCCGACGCCTGGAACTGACCACCCCCGCCCCGCACTGCCCTGCTCAGGCCCGCGCGTGCGCCGGGGTCAGGGCTTGGGGGCCTGGGCTGGTGCCGGGGCAGGGGTGGCGGGCACGGGCCGGGCCGCGCCCTCGCGGAGCGCGCCGATGCCCGTGGCAAGCAGCAGCGGTACGGCCAGGGCCAGGGCCATCGACAGCACCGCCGCGCCCGAGTCGTTCACCAGCATGCCGATCACGCCGCTCACCAGCGTGCCGATGAGCCCCGCGCGCAGCGCCGGCGAGTGCTCGAACGCCGCCGGCACCACCCCGGCCGACGCCTGCTCGGGCCGCAGGATGGCGTACACGAGGAACGCCACGGCGGTGATCACGATGGGCATGAGGTTCGGGCTGAGCAGGGTGGCGAGCATGGCCTGCAGCTTGCGGAAGATGACGTCGAACGCCTCCCCGCTGATCACCTGGCCGACGAACCGGCCGAGGTGGGTCTGCTGGTCGGCGGGCTGCAGGTAGTTCACGACGGCGAACGTCATGACGATCACCGCCCCGGCCACGCAGAACGCGCCCAGCTTCACGATCGACACCCGCCTGCCCGCCACGAGCAGCGCCGTCACGGCGATGCCGGGCACGAACGCGATGACGCCGCCGAAGTCGCTGCCCATGCCCGAGCCGCCGAGCACCATGGCGAACGCGCCGAGCACCGCGACCGCCGCCACGCCCGCCTTGCCCGGGTAGCGGTGGGCGATCACGGTGGTGGCCAGCAGCGTGCCGGTGGCCAGCAGCGCGAACGGGATGTTGCCCAGCCCGTAGTAGCGGGCGCCCACGTCCGCGCCGTAGCCCATGACGCTGTTGAGCTGCAGCGTGGTGCCGGTCAGCAGGTCGCCTGCGAGGGTGAGCGCGGTGACGCCCGCGACCACGGCGAGCGGCCCGAGCGGGGCGCGCCGCCACGGCCCGGCGAACGCGACGGCCGTGATCAGGGCCGTCCAGCCGAGCACCCCGGCGACGAGCTGCGGCAGGCCCGACCAGGGCAGCAGGTTCACCAGGTAGCTGGAGACGGGCAGCGCGGCGAGCGCCACGGCGGCGAACCGTATGGGCGCGAGGCCCTTGCGCCTGCGCAGCAGCAGGAACGCCACGACGTAGAACAGCACCTGCAGCACCGCGACGACGGTGAAGTAGACGCCCTTGACCGACCGGATGGTCTGCGCGGTGGCGTCGGCCCGCCGCAGGCGCTCCACCGTCGCCCCCGCGCCGCCCACCTTCAGCGGCACGCCCACGACCGTCTCGGGAACGGCCACGCCGAGCGCGGACAGGACGGTCGCGGTGAAGTCGGGCAGGATGGAGATGTCCTCGCGGTGGGTGGAGGCGGCGCCGAGCAGGTGACCCTCCGCCCCGGGCGCCCGCATCGCGGCCACCCGCAGGTGGGGGACGGAGCCGTGGTCCGACAGCCCCGCCAGCAGCACGGTCGTGTCGGCGGGCAGGACCGACAGCAGCGCGCCCGCCTTGGCGTCGGCCAGGCGCAGGGCGTCGCGGCGCTCCCTGGCGCCGAGCTGCTCGGGCACCTTCGGCAGGCGGTCGCCCGTCAGGTACGGGCGGATGAGGTCGTCGACGTCCAGGGCGACCAGGCGGCACTGCTCGAGGTCGGCGGTGCGGACCTGCAGCGGTGACGTGTGGTAGCGCCCCACCATGCCCTGCCGGTCCGACAGGGCGAGCGCCGCGCCGGGCCCGATGGCGATCGAGCACTGCCCGGCGGCCTTGAGCGTCTCTCCGAGGATGCCCGCGTTGCGCTGGCCCGCCACGTCGATGAGGTAGCGGTAGTCGCGGATCAGCGCGCCCTCGCCCTGCTGCTCGGGCACCGGGGGAGCGCCGCAGCCGTAGCCGACGGCCGACCTCGTGCCGGCCGAGACGGTCAGCCAGCCGTCGTAGGGGCAGGTGACGCTGCCGACGGTGCGCACCGACAGGGAGCCGATGGCGCTCGTCCTCGTGAGCTCCCACAGGTTGGGGGTGTCGGTCTTGGTGAGGTCGTTCCAGTGCAGGCCGGGGACGCCGATGAGCGCCACCCGCCCCGCCGCGCCGACGCCCGCCCGCGCCGCCGCGCTGTCTCCGGTACGAGAGGTCACGCCCGCTCCGGCCCGGGACGCGACGCTCGCGACGGCCTGGGACGCCATGGCCGCCCCGGTGTGGGATGACGCCGTCTGCGACGGTGCCGCGTGTGCGGCCGGCGTCCGGCCGGTCAGCGCCGGGCCGACCGATGACGGGCCGACCAACGACGGTCCGACCAGCACCTGGCCGACCAGCGCGGCCAGCACGACAAGCGCGCGCCTCACCCATGACCTCCCGTGATCGAACGGCCGCACCCGGGCACGACGGGACCGCTGCGCGCCTCCCGCCCGCCGGACCCGACTACTGTCTCACGGTGGCGGGCGTCCACATGCGCGCTCCGCGTGATTGCCCAGCTCACAACGGACGAGATGGCCGAACGCCCAGCGCAGGGACGCGGGATCCGGTCAGCCGGCGGCGGGCGTGAGCCCGGCGCGGACGAGGTGCGCCGGGAGCGAGCGAGCTGAGCAGGACGCGGACACGGTGAGCCGGGCGCGAACGCGGTGAGGCGACGGCGGCGGTGAGCCGGGCGCGTACCCGGCCTGCCAGGTGAGGCCGGGCGTGGGCCGATTCCTGGGCAGGCGGGTGGGCCGGTTCCTGGGCAGGTGGGTGGGCTGGGGTTTCAGCGGGTGGTGGTGGCTGAGGGTCAGGTGGTGACCGGGGTGAGCCAGGTGCGGTAGCGGTCGTCGCGGCCGTGGACGGCGGCGTCGTACGCGTCCGCCAGCTTGCCGGTGATCGGCCCGGCCCCGCCCAGCTCCCGGTTGTCCAGCGAGAAGACGGGGACGATCCCGGCCGCCGTGCCGCACAGGAACGCCTCGTCGGCGGCGTACAGGTCGGAGCGGAGGAGGTCCTGCCTGGCCACGGGCACGCCGAGGTCGGCGGCCAGCCGCTCCACGGTGTCCTGCGTGATGCCCTCCAGCGCCCCCGCGCTGGACGGCGGGGTGAACAGCCGCCCGTCGCGCACGACGAAGACGTTGGCCCCGGTGGCCTCGCTGACGTACCCGGACGCGTTGAGCAGCAGCGCCTCGTCGTAGCCGGCGTCGAGCGCCTCGGACTTGGCGAGGACGGAGTTCAGGTACGGGCCGGTGGCCTTGGCCGCGGTGGGCACCACCGTGTGGTCGTTGCGCCGCCACGAACTGGTCATCAGCCGCACCCCGGCGCCGAGCAGGGCGCCCCACTCCCAGGTGGCGATCGAGACGGTGACGGGGCAGCCGCGCGCGGCGATGCCCATCTCGCCGTAGCCGCGGTGGACGAGATGGCGGATGTAGCAGGACGGGTGGCCGTTGGCCCGCACCGTCTCAAGGGTGGCGGCCCGGAGCTCGTCCATCGTGTACGGGATGCTCAGCCCGATCATCGCGGCGCTCCTGAACAGCCGCCGCAGGTGCTCGTCGAGCCGGAACACGGCGGGGCCCGTGGCCGTCTCGAAGGCCCTGGTGCCCTCCAGGACGGCCGTGCCGTAGTGCAGCCCGTGCGACAGCACGTGCACCGTGGCGTCCGCCCACGGCACGAGCGCGCCGTCCATCCAGATGCTGTCCGATTCCTTCACCGCGTCTCCTCCAGAAGTGGCCACAGAACGCTGATATTTCCGAGCCAATCGATCGCCAATTGGCACAGTATCGGGATAATGGTGGCATGGGAAGGGAAGAGAACCTCGTCACGCTGGTCCGCGACCGCCTGCGCCTGCACCGGGGCACGCCCAGCCGCCGCCTGGCCGGGGCGCTCGCCGACCTGGCCACGACCGGGCTGCTCGCCCCCGGCTCGCGGCTGCCGTCGGAACGCGAGCTGGCCCAGGCGGTCGGGCTGAGCAGGGGCACGGTCGCGGCGGCGTTCAACGTCCTGTGCGAGGAGGGCCTGTGCGAGCGGCGGCACGGCAGCGGCACGTACCTGCTGGGCGCCCCCACCTTCAGCGGGCTGCTCCAGGCGGGCGCGGCGCCGGCGGACCTGTCCACGTCGGTCGTGCCCGACCCCTCCCACCTGAGGATGCCCGCGCTCGACCCCGCCGACCTGCTGCGCGCCCCCAGCGGCCACGGCTACGACGCCCTCGGCGACCCGCGCCTGCGCGCGATGCTCGGCGGCGACGTCCTGGTGACGGGCGGCGCCCAGCAGGGCATCGACCTGGCGGTCCGCGTGCTGGTGCGGCCCGGCGACCGGGTGCTCGTGGGCGACCCGACGTACGGGGGAGCGCTCAGCGTGCTGCGGCGGGCCGGCGCGCACGCGGCGGCGGTGGACCTGACCTCGCCCGGCGCGGTCGCCGGCGCGATCGACAGGTACCGCCCGGCCGCGGTGTTCGCCATGGGCGTGGAGAACCCCACGGGGGCCGTGCCCGACCTGCGGCACCTGCCGGAGCTCGCGCGGGAGCACGACGTCGTCCTGGTGGAGGACAGGACGCTCGCGGCCGTCGTCCACGAGGGCGCGCCGCCCGAGCCGCTCGCCGCGCTGCACCCCGAGGGCACGATCACCGTGGGGTCGCTGTCGAAGGTGCTGTGGGGCGGGCTGCGCGTGGGCTGGCTGGAGGCTCCCGAGCCGCTGCTGGCCCGGCTGGTGGAGGCCAAGCTGGACGCCGACCTGGCGACGAGCGCCGTCTCGCAGCGGCTCGCCGCCGACCTGCTGGAACTCAACCCGCCCGGCCCCTGGCTGGCGGAGATTCGCCGCCGCCGCGACCGATTCGCCGCCGCGCTCGCCGCGCGGCTGCCCGCCTGGAGCTGGACCCTTCCCGCGGGCGGCCTGTCGCTGTGGGTGCGCCTGCCGGGCGTCGACACCGACAGGTTCGCGGAACTGGCCAGGGAGCACGGGGTGGCGGTGGCGCCCGGCTCCCTGTTCTCGCCGGACGGCCGCCACCGCGACCGGCTGCGGCTCAGCTTCGCGCTGCCGCCCGACCTGCTCGACCGGGCGGTGACGGCCCTCGCCGCCGCCTGGGAGCCGGCCTGAGAACCATGGCCGTGCCCGGCGTCGCGAAGCGCCCGGCCGCGGCTTGGGGGCCGCTGTCACTGTGCTCGGCGTCGGGAAACCACGGGCGCGGCCTGGGGAGGCCCGCCGTCAACGGCCGCCGCGAAGGCCCGCCGGCGCCTCTCCGGCGGGCCGCCCTTCGCGAACGGCCGGGCGGGTCAGCCGGTGACCTTCACCCGCACCGGTTTGCTCTCGTGCTGCAGCCGGTCGAGCGCCGTGACGAGGTAGGTGCCCGGGGCGGGCGCCGTGAACGACGGGGCCGTGACCACGGCGAGCAGGCTCCGGGCGTCGTCGTGACGGCAGTCGGGGCCCGACTTCGGCTCCTGGTACACCGCGTACGCGCGCGCCCCCTTCGACGGCGTCCACGACACGGTGGCCCCCGACGCGCCGGCGCCGGCCGGCTTGGCCGGGGCCTCGCCGTCGAGCCCCTTGATCAGCGGCAGCAGGGCGGGCCGGGTGTAGTGCTCCGCGACGACCCGGTCGATGGCCCGCAGCGGGTTGGTCAGCAGCTGCTTGGCGCTGAAGTAGACGTCGCCCTTGACCTGCTCGAACTTCCGGTTGTACGTCAGGTGCGCGGACAGCTCGCCGGGCTTGGTCCAGGACTTGTCGTCGCGGGCGCCGACGCGGTACAGCGCCTGGCCGATGTAGAGCTGGACGTCGGTGCCCTTGACGGCGTCGGCCCACCAGGCGACCAGGGTGCGGTAGTCGGCCGCCTTGAAGCCGCGCGGCCAGTACAGCTGCGGGATGACGTAGTCGACGGTGCCGTGCTTGATCCAGGAGCGGGCGTCGGCGTAGATCGCGTCGTAGGCCGACATGCCGGACGTGTCGGAGCCGGATGGGTCCTCGGCCTTGTTGCGCCAGATGCCGAACGGGCTGACACCGAACTTGACGTACCCCTTGGCCTGGTGGACGGCCTCGTCGACCTCGGCGATGAGCTTGTCGACGTTGTCGCGCCGCCAGTCGGCGAGCTTCTCGCCCTTGCCGTACTTCGCGAAGGCGGCGGCGTCGTCGAACCTCCCGCCCTGGCCCGGGTATGGGTAGAAGTAGTCGTCGAAGTGGACCCCGTCGACGTCGTAGCGCCTGACCACGTCCGTGACCACCTTGGTGACGTGGTCGCGCACCTGCGGCAGGCCCGGGTTGTAGTAGAGGCGGCCGTCGTGCCTGACCACCCAGTCGGGGTGGCGGCGGGCCGGGTGGTTCGCGGGCAGGTCGGCGGCCTTGCCGTCGTAGGAGGCTCGGTACGGGTTGAACCAGGCGTGGAACTCCAGGCCCCGCTTGTGCGCCTCGTCGACGAGGAACGGGAGGGGGTCCCAGCCGGGGTCCTTGCCCGCGGTGCCCGTGAGGTACTGCGACCACGGCTCCAGCGACGACTTGTAGAGCGCGTCGGACGCCGGCCGCACCTGGACGAACACCGCGTTGAGCCGGCGCTTGACCGCGCTGTCGAGGATCTTGACGTAGTCGGCCTTCTGCCGTTCCGGCGACAGGCCGGCGCGCGAGGGCCAGTCGATGTTCTTCACGGTGGCGATCCACACGCCCCGCAGCTGGCGCTTCGGATAGCGGGGGTCGGGCGTGCAGGGCGCGGCCGCCTCCGCGGCCCCGGTGCTGCCGCTGGTGCCGGTGGCGCTGGTCGTCGTCTGCTTCCTGCTCGCCGCGGGGCTCTCTCCCGCACCCGGCCCGAACAGGTAGGCGGCGCCGGTGGTGACGAGGGCGAGAGCGGTGGCGGCTGCGAGGGGGCGTCCGGTTCGCATAATGCCCCAGTCTCGCATCGCCCCTTACATGCCCGGCCCCAAAAACCGAAATCAGTCCGTGATGTTTCTGTGATGCAACCGTAGGGGAGCGCCAAGAGGGCGGCGTCCGCGCGTGCCTCCGGGCGCTCCCGTCACGTCTCAGTCGGCGGCGACCTTGTCCGCCAGGTGCGGCGGCAGCGGCTCGTAACGCAGGAACGAGCGGTGGAAGGTGCCGGTGCCGTGGGACATCGACCGCAGGTCGATGGCGTAACGGGTGATCTCCAGCTGCGGCACCTCGGCCTTGACCAGGGTGCGTCCCGCGCCGACCGGCTCGGTGCCGAGCACCCGGCCGCGCCGCGAGCTCAGGTCGGACATCACCGAGCCCACGTAGTCGTCGGCGACCAGCACCGACAGCTCGTCCACGGGTTCGAGCAGCAGCGTGGGCACCTTGGACGCCGCCTCCTTGAGCGCGAGCTGCCCGGCGATCTGGAAGGCCATGTCGGACGAGTCCACCGAGTGGGCCTTGCCGTCGTACAGGGTGACCCGGATGTCCACCATCGGGTAGCCGGCGACGACGCCGCGTTCCATCTGGGCCCGCACGCCCTTCTCCACGGACGGGATGAACTGGCGCGGCACCACCCCGCCGACGATCTTGTCGACGAACTGGAAGCCGGAGCCCGACGGCAGCGGCTCGACCTCGATGTGGCAGATCGCGTACTGGCCGTGTCCGCCGGTCTGCTTGACGTTGCGGCCCATCGCCTGGCACCTGCCGCCGAACGTCTCGCGCAGCGGCACCCGCAGCTCGACCCGCTCCACCTCGACGCCGTACCGCTTGGACAGCCGGTCCAGCAGCACGTCGGTGTGCGCCTCGCCCATGCACCACAGGACGAGCTGCTTGGTCTCGGCGTTGTTCTCCAGCCGCAGGGTCGGGTCCTCGGCCACCAGGCGGGCGAGCGCCTGCGACAGCTTGTCCTCGTCGGCCTTGGACCTCGCCCTGATCGCGACGGGCAGCAGCGGGTCGGGCATCGTCCAGGCGGTCATGAGCAGGGGCCGCTCCACCTCGGAGAGCGTGTCGCCGGTCTCGGCGCGCGACAGCTTGGCCACCGCCACGATGTCGCCGGCGACGCCCTTGCCGACGGTGCGCTGCTGCTTGCCGAGCGGGCAGGACAGCGTGCCGATGCGCTCGTCCACGTCGTGGTCCTCGTGGCCGCGCTCGGCCAGGCCGTGGCCGGAGACGTGCACCGTCATGTCGGGGCGCAGCGTGCCGGAGAAGACGCGGACCAGGCTGATGCGGCCGACGTACGGGTCGCTGGTGGTCTTGACGACCTCGGCCACGAGGGGGCCGTCCGGGTCGCACGTGACGCCCTTGACCGGCTTGCCCTCAAGGTCGGTGATCTCGGGGAGCGGGTGCTCCAGCGGCGAGGGGAAGCCCTGCGTGACGCCCTCCAGCAGCTCGGCGGCCCCCACGAACCCGCCGGGCCCCACGCCGGTGCACAGCACCGGGTAGAAGCTTCCGCGCGCCACGGCCTTCTCCAGGTCCTGGATGAGGACCTTGGTGTCGATGGGCTCGCCGGCGAGGTAGCGGTCCATGAGCGACTCGTCCTCGCTCTCCTGGATGATCCCCTCGATGAGCGAGCCCCGGTAGGCCTCGATCTGCGCCTCGTACTCGGCTCCCGGCTCCTTCTCGGCGCGTCCGCCGCCGGTGTAGTTGTAGAACTTCTGCGTCAGCAGCCCGATGAGGCCGTTGACGTGACCGTTGGTGACGACCGGCAGGTACAGCGGCGCGACGCCGTCGCCGAAGGCGTCCTGGCAGATGGCGAGCACCTCGTCGAAGTCGGCCCGCTGGTGGTCGATCTTGGTGATGACGACGGCCCTCGGCATTCCGACGTGGGCGCACTCCTCCCACAGCATCTGGGTGAGGCCGTCGACGCCGTCGGACGCCGACACGACGAACAGCGCGGCGTCGGCGGCCCGCAGGCCGGCCCGCAGGTCGCCCACGAAGTCCGCGTAGCCGGGCGTGTCCAGGAGGTTGATCTTGACGCCGTTGTGGACGATCGGCGCGACCGTCAGGTTGACCGACCGCTGCTGCCTGACCTCGACCTCGTCGAAGTCGCTGACCGTGCTGCCGTCCTCCACCCGGCCCGGCCGCTGGATGGTGCCGGTGGCGGCCAGCAACTGCTCGACCAGGGTGGTCTTGCCCGCTCCCGAGTGGCCGACCAGCACGACGTTGCGTATCGCGTCCGCCCGGTCGGCCGAGGGCGCCCTGCCCGCGGCTCCCGCAGCGCCGCCCGTGTTTCTCTCCGCCACATCGCCTCCCGCGTCGTCGGTCTGATCCAACGCCGCGCCCGCGCGGAGGGTGACGGACCGCATGGACGCGGTGTGTTCACCAAATACCCCTGTGGCGGATATCACAAGGGGTGCGGGGCAAAGAAAGTCCTCACCCCGGTGATGGCCTACGATCGACGGCGATGCTCAAACTCCTGCGCCCGGCCGTGACCCGGATACTCACCCCGCTGGGCAGGGCTCTCGCCGGCCACGGGATCGGCCCCGACGCCGTCACGGCGATCGGCACCCTCGGCACCGTCGTCTCCGCCCTGCTCTTCTTCCCCATGGGCCTGCTCGCCGCGGGCGCCCTGGTGATCACCGTCTTCGTGCTGTTCGACCTGCTCGACGGCGTGGTCGCGCGGCTCGGCGGTAAGGGGGGCACCACCTGGGGGGCGTTCCTCGACTCCACGCTCGACCGGGTGGCCGACGCCGCCATCTTCGCCGGCCTGATCTTGTATTTCGTCTCCCGAGGCGACACGCTGATGGCCGGGGTGACGCTCGCCTGCCTCGTCTCGGGCGCGCTGGTCTCCTACGCCAAGGCGAGGGCCGAGGGGCTCGGGCTCACGTGCGACGTGGGCCTCGCGGAGCGGCCGGAGCGGCTGGTCGTGGCGCTGGTGGCGGCGTTCCTGTCCGGGCTCGGCGTGCCGTACGTGCTGCCGGCCGGGATGTGGCTGCTCGCGGCGGCGAGCACGGTCACCGTGGTGCAGCGGGTCGTCCATGTGTACCGGCAGACGAGGAAGCGATGAGCGAGAAGGTCTCCATCGGCGATCGCGTGATGGCCGCGGGCTTCGCGGCGGGCTGGGCGCTGGTGCCGCTGCTGCCGCAGCGGCCGACGGCGGCGGTGTTCCGCCTGATGGCCGACCGCGTCTGGCGCGGGCGGGGGAAGTCCGTGCAGCGCCTGGAGTCGAACCTGTCCAGGGTGACGGGCCTCGACGCCGACGGCGCCGAGCTGCGCGAGCTGAGCAGGGCGGGCATGCGCTCGTACTTCCGCTACTTCCACGAGATCTTCCGGCTGCCGCGCATGGACAGGGACGAGATCGTGCGGCGCACCCACGTCACCGGCGCGGAGCACGTCCACGACACGGTGGCGTCCGGCCGGGGCGTGGTGCTGGCGCTGCCGCACATGGGCAACTGGGACCAGGCGGGCGCCTGGCTGGTGGCGGTGGGCCACCCGTTCACCACGGTGGCGGAGCGGCTGCGGCCCGAGTCGCTGTTCCGCAGGTACGTCGCCTTCCGCGAGGGCCTCGGCATGGAGGTGCTGCCGCTGACCGGCGGCGACGGCCACAACTTCGGCACCCTCGCCACCCGGCTGCGCAAGGGTGGCGTGGTGTGCCTGCCGGCCGAGCGCGACCTGACCAGGAGCGGCGTGGAGGTGCGCTTCTTCGGCGCGGCCACCAAGGTCCCCGCGGGGCCGCCGCTGCTGGCGGTGCAGACGGGCGCGGCGCTGCTGCCCGCCGTCGTCTACTTCGACGGCGACGACTGGGGCATCGACATCCACGAGGAGGTGCCGGTGCCGGCCGAGGGCACCAGGCAGGAGAAGGTGGCGGCCGTGGCGCAGAGCCTGGTCGACGTCTTCGAGAAGGGCATCGCCGAGCACCCCGAGGACTGGCACATGCTGCAGCGGCTCTGGCTGGAGGACCTGTCCCGATGAGGATCGGCATCGTCTGCCCCTACACCTGGGACGTCCCCGGCGGGGTGAAGCAGCACATCGACGACCTGGCGCAGGCGCTGATGGCGCAGGGGCACGACGTGTCGGTGATCGCGCCCGCGGCCGACGACGAGGAGCTGCCGCCGTACGTGACGGGCGCGGGCCGGGCGGTGCCGGTGCCGTACAACGGGTCGGTGGCGCGCATGTCGTTCGGCTTCCTGTCGGCGGCGCGGGTGCGGCGGTGGGTCCGTACGGGCGAGTTCGACGTGCTGCACATCCACGAGCCGCTGATCCCGAGCCTCGGCGTGCTGGCCTGCTGGGCGGCCAAGGGCCCGATCGTGGCGACGTTCCACGCCTCGTTCTCGCGCTCGCGGGCGATCGCGGTGGCCGAGCCGCTGCTGCGCAGCGCGCTGGAGAAGCTGACGGGCCGCATCGCGGTGTCCGACGCGGCGCGCAAGAGCCTGGTGGAGCAGTTCGGCGGCGACGCGGTGCTGATCCCGAACGGCGTGACGGTGAGCCGCTACGCCCACGCGGAGCCGCTCGACGGCTGGGGGCCCGACGGCCGCACCATCGGCTTCCTCGGCCGCATGGACGAGGAGCGCAAGGGCCTGCCGATCCTGCTGGAGGCGTTCGACGCGCTGGCGGCCGAGCGGCCGGGGCTGAAGCTGCTCATCGCGGGGCCGGGCGACGAGAAGGACGTCTACGAGCGGGTGCGCCGCGACTTCCACGACCGCGTGACCGTGCTGGGCATGGTGAGCGAGGCCGACAAGATCCGCGCCTACCACTCGGTGGACGTGTTCTGCGCGCCCAACACCCGGGGCGAGAGCTTCGGCATCGTGCTGGCCGAGGCGATGGCGTCGGGCGCGACGGTGCTGGCCAGCGACATCCCGGCGTTCCGCAAGGTGCTGGGCGAGGGCCAGGCGGGCGCGCTGTTCTCCAACGGCGACCCGGCGTCGCTGGCGCGCGAGGCGGCAGCGCTGCTCGACGCCCCCGAGCGGCGGGCCAAGCTGGCCGAGGAGGCCCTGGTGGCGGTCAGGAAGTACGACTGGTCGACGGTGGCGCGGGACGTGGTGCGGGTGTACGAGACCGTGACCACCGGCGGCGTCGGGCGGGTGGAGGAAGACCTGTGACGTCCACCGTGGTGGTGCTGGTCGTGGGCATCGTCGTGGTGCTCATGGCCGTGTACGTCTCCTGGCGGGCCGGGCGGCTGGACCGCCTGCACATCCGGCTGGAGCTGGCCAAGGAGTCGCTGGACGCGGCGCTGATGCGGCGCCGCGCGGTGGTGCTGGAGCTGGCCGGCTCGCGCCTGCTCGACCCGGCGACGTCGCTGGTGCTGGCGGCGGCGGCGCACGAGGCGCGGATGGCGGGCCCGGAGGAGCGCGAGCACGCCGAGAGCGACCTGTCGCGGGCGCTGCGGGCCGCGGCGGACCAGGAGCGGTTCAGGGAGCGGCTGTCGGAGTCGCCGGGCGGCTCCGACCTGCTGGAGGAGCTCGACGCGGCGGTGGCCAAGGTGGTCTACTCGCGCCGGTTCTACAACAACGCGGTGGGGGTGACGCGTACGGCGCAGCGGCGCTGGCTGGCGCGGACGCTGCGGCTGGCGGGGCACACGGAGTTCCCGCAGTTCTTCGAGATCGATGACAATCCACCGGCGACTATGGCAATGGAATGACCTGATTTTTGCAGGGCCGGTAAGCTTCTTCCCGTTTTTCGGAAGAGGCGAGGAGTGCACAGGTGCGGCTTACCCGGATGATCACGGTGACGCTGGCAGGGGCGGTGCTGCTGCCCGTCGCGGCCTGTAGCTCGGACGAGCCGGCCCCCGGCAAGGCGCCGCAGGCGGCCACGGCGGCCCCCACGGAGGAGCCGACGCCGGAGGACAAGGGCCACCCCTTCACCGGCCTGCCCGCCGACGAGCTGGGCCCGGTGCTCGCCGTGAAGATCGAGAACACCTCCGCGGGCAAGCCGCAGCTCGGGCTGAAGAGCGCCGACATCGTCTACGTCGAGCAGGTGGAGGCCGGGCTGACCCGCCTCATGGCGATCTTCTCGTCGAAGATGCCGCCGAAGGTGGGCCCGGTCCGCAGCGCCCGCATCTCCGACCTGCACATCGTGCCGCAGTTCGGCAAGCCCGCCTTCGCCTACTCGGGCGTGCAGACGAAGATGCTGCCGTTCATGGCGAAGGCGTCGCTGTTCGACGTCGGCGACACCCGCAACCCGGGCGCCTTCTTCCGCCAGCCGGGCCGCTTCGCCCCCTACAACCTGTTCGCCAACACCAAGCAGCTCCTCGCCAAGGCGCCCAAGGCGAGCAAGGCCAAGGACATCGGCTTCACCTTCGGCGACGCCCCGGCCGAGGGCGGCGTGCCGAAGAAGGCGTTCACCGTCAAGTGGCCGGCCGCGCGCTTCACCTTCGCCTGGTCGGAGGCGAAGAAGCAGTGGCTGATCTGGCAGGACGGCAAGAAGGACATCGCCGCCGAGGGCGGGCAGCTGGGCGCCCCGACGATCGTCGTCCAGTACACCAAGACCGAGCGCTCCGAGTTCCACGACAAGAACCAGAGCTACACCCCGCTCGTCCACAGCACCGGCAAGGGCACGGCGATCGTGCTGCGCGACGGGAAGGCGTACAAGGCGCGGTGGGAGCGGGAATCAGAGGACAGCGGCACGACGTTCACCACGGAGAGCGGCGAGCCGATGAACTTCGCCCCCGGCCAGGTCTGGGTGGCGCTCGCCAGCCGCAAGCCCGTCATCCCCTGACGCCTCGGTGTACAACTCCGGCACAAAATGCTGACATCTTGGCATGTCGGGGGAGAGGTCTGTCAGGACCTACGATGGGGTTGAGTACGTACCGTTCGCCTTGAGAGCCGTGAGGTAGACCGTTGTCCAGCACGCCCGAAACCACCCCCGTCACCGGAACGGCCCGCGTCAAGCGCGGCATGGCAGAGATGCTCAAGGGCGGCGTCATCATGGACGTCGTCACCCCCGAGCAGGCGAAGATCGCTGAGGACGCCGGCGCCGTCGCCGTCATGGCGCTCGAGCGCGTGCCCGCCGACATCCGGGCCCAGGGCGGCGTGTCCAGGATGAGCGACCCCGACATGATCGAGGGCATCATCGGCGCCGTCTCCATCCCCGTCATGGCCAAGGCCCGCATCGGCCACTTCGTCGAGGCCCAGGTGCTGCAGTCGCTCGGCGTCGACTACATCGACGAGTCCGAGGTGCTGACCCCGGCCGACTACGCCAACCACATCGACAAGTGGCAGTTCACCGTGCCGTTCGTGTGCGGCGCGACCAACCTCGGCGAGGCCATGCGCCGCATCACCGAGGGCGCGGCCATGATCCGCTCCAAGGGCGAGGCCGGCACCGGCGACGTGTCCAACGCCGTCACCCACATGCGCACGATCCGCGGCGAGATCAAGCGGCTCACCTCCCTGCCCGAGGACGAGCTGTACGTCGCCGCCAAGGAGCTGCAGGCGCCGTACGAGCTGGTCGCCGAGGTCGCGAGGACCGGCAAGCTGCCGGTCGTGCTGTTCACCGCGGGCGGCATCGCCACCCCGGCCGACGCCGCCATGATGATGCAGCTCGGCGCCGAGGGCGTGTTCGTCGGCTCCGGCATCTTCAAGTCGGGCGACCCGGCCAAGCGGGCGGCGGCCATCGTCAAGGCCACCACCTTCCACGACGACCCCGACGTCGTCGCCAAGGTCTCGCGCGGCCTGGGCGAGGCCATGGTCGGCATCAACGTCGACGAGATCCCGCAGCCGCACCGGCTGGCCGAGCGCGGCTGGTGACGGGAGCCGGAGTCCCGTCCGGCTGACGGCGGTTGTTTTCCGCGGAGGCGGCATCCACGAAGGATGTCGCCTCTCGCGTGTCGCCGGATGTTCACTCGGGAGCCATGATCTTCAGTCAGGCTACGGGCGTCCCTCAGCCTTGATCGTCCCGAGGAGCATCCGTGCCGAACCTGAACCGCCGCCACTTCCTCGTCACCGGGCTGGCGGCGGGCGCCGCCGCCGCCGTTCCCGCCGCCGCCCGCGCCGACGACCAGGACCCGGCCGCCGAGACGGCGCAGACCCTCGCCTCGCGCGGCCTGACCACCGACCCGTTCACGCTCGGGGTGGCCTGCGGCGACCCCGACCACGAGGGCTTCGTGCTGTGGACCAGGCTCGCCCAGCAGCCGCTGGCCGAGGACGGGTTCGGCGGCATGCCCCAGCGGCCGTTCCCCGTGCAGTGGCAGGTGTACGCCGACGAGCGCTGCCGCCGCGTCGTCCGCGCCGGGGTGGCCGCCGCCGTGCCGGAGTGGGGGCACAGCGTCCACGTCGAGGTGCAGGGGCTCAGCTCCGACCGGGAGTACTGGTACCGCTTCCGCGTCGGGCCGTACGTCTCGCCCGTCGGCCGCGCCCGCACCGCGCCCCACCCGCTGTCGTACGGCGGCCCCCTCGCGATGGCGTTCGTCTCCTGCGCCCAGTACGAGCACGGCTACTTCACCTCGTACCGCAGGCTGGCCGAGGAGCACCCCGACCTGATCCTGCACCTCGGCGACTACCAGTACGAGTACACGAGGAACACCTACACCATCCCCGGCGGCAACGTCCGCCACCACGAGGGCCCCGAGACCGAGACGCTGGCCAATTACCGCCAGCGCCACGCCCAGTACAAGGCC
This sequence comes from Nonomuraea pusilla, assembly GCF_900109355.1. Taxonomy (GTDB): domain Bacteria; phylum Actinomycetota; class Actinomycetes; order Streptosporangiales; family Streptosporangiaceae; genus Nonomuraea; species Nonomuraea pusilla. Next base: position 108,752 of record NZ_FOBF01000024.1, on the reverse strand, counting down.
GACCCCGACCTGCAGGCCGCGCACGCCGCCGCGCCCTGGCTGGTGGTCTGGGACGACCACGAGCTCGACAACAACTGGGCCGACGAGGTGCCGGAGAAGCCCGAGATCCCGCAGCCGGGCTTCCTGACCCGCCGCGAGGCGGCCTTCCGCGCGTACTACGAGAACATGCCGCTGCGCCGCACCTCCATCCCGCGCGGCGTCGACATGCAGCTCTACCGGCGCATCCGCTGGGGGAGGACGGCCACCTTCCACATGCTCGACACCCGCCAGTACCGCGACGACCAGGGCTGCGGCGACGGCTACAAGGACTGCCCCGCCGCCGTCGACCCGAACAGGTCGATCACCGGCGCCGAGCAGGAGGCGTGGCTGCTCGACGGCTTCCGCCACTCCCGCGCCCAGTGGGACGTCATCGGGCAGCAGGTGTTCTTCGCCCAGCGCGACAACAACGCCGGCCCGGCCAAGGTGACCAGCCAGGACGCCTGGGACGGCTACGTCGCCTCGCGCCGGCGCATCACGCAGGGCTGGATCGACGCGCAGGTGCGCAACCCCGTGGTGCTCACCGGCGACGTGCACGCGCACTGGGCGAGCGACCTCAAGCTCGACTACGACGACCCGACGGGCCCGTCGGTGGGCGCGGAGCTGGTGGCCACCTCGATCTCGACGGGCGGCGACGGCGCCGACTCCGACCCGGCCGCGCACCCGTTCCTGAGGATCAACCCGCATCTGAAGTTCTACAACAACCAGCGCGGCTACGTCCTCACCAGGATCGAGCGCGACCTCATGACGGCCGACTTCAAGGTGGTGCCGACCGTGCGCGAGCCGGGCGCGGAGGTGTACACGCGGGCCACGTTCGTGGTGGAGGACCGGGTGCCCGGCGTGCGGCAGACCTACCTGCGCCCGCTCGACCAGGGCCTCAGGGCCGCGCACGAGGTGACGGTGGAGGAGACGGTCCGCCTGGAGACCGAGCGCCCCTGACGGGTGTGCGGGGCGGTACCCCAGTGGGGGTGCCGCCCCCTTCTTCGCCCGGAATATTAGTCAGGCTAAGTTAGTTGTGCTAAGTATGTCGGACGATCCCACCCACCTCGCGGAGCAGGTCTCCGCGGTCCTGCGCCACCTCGTCTTCCTGCTCAGGCGCACCACCGCGGGCCAGCCCATCACCAGCCAGCAGTACTCGGTGCTCGGCTCGCTCGAACACGGCCCCCGCCGCATGACCGAGCTCGCCGAGGAGCACGCCGTGCAGCTGCCCACCATGACCGTCCAGATCAACAGGCTGGAGGACGCCGGCCTGGTGGCGCGGGGGAGCGACCCCGCCGACGCCCGCGTCAGGACCGTCGAGCTCACCACCGAGGGCCGCGACCGGCTGCTGGCCGTCCGGCGGGCCAGGCTCGCCCGCCTCACCGGCGAGCTGGACGCCCTGACGCCCGAGGAGCGCGCGACGCTCGCCGCCGCCCTGCCCGTCCTGGCCAAGCTCGGCCGCAGCTGAACCCGCGAGCCGATCTCAGAGAAGGAGCACCATGACATCCCAGGGGTCCACCGGGGGAATCCTGCGCCAGCCCATGTCCGTCTGGGCCACCGCGTTCGCCGCGGTCGTCGCCTTCATGGGCATCGGCCTGGTCGACCCCATCCTCCCCTCCATCGCCCAGGGGCTGAAGGCCACGCCCAGCCAGGTGTCGCTGCTGTTCACCAGCTACTTCCTCGTGACGGCCATCGCCATGCTCGTCACCGGATGGGTCTCCAGCCGCATCGGCGGCAAGCGGACCCTGCTGGCCGGCCTCGCGCTGGTCGTCGTCTTCGCCGCCCTCGCCGGCACCTCCACCGGCGTCGCCGAACTGGTCGGCTTCCGCGCCGGCTGGGGCCTCGGCAACGCCCTGTTCGTGGCCACCGCGCTCGCCGTCATCGTCGGCGCGGCCAGCGGCGGCGCGGAGTCCGCCATCATCCTGTACGAGGCCGCGCTCGGCCTCGGCATCTCCGCGGGACCCCTCGTCGGCGCCCTGCTCGGCGACTGGAACTGGCGCGCCCCGTTCTTCGGCACCGCCACCCTCATGGCCGTGGGCTTCGTGCTCATCGCCACGCTGCTGCGGCCGGCCGCCAGGCCCGCCGTGAAGACGAAGCTCAGCGCCCCGCTGCGGGCCCTCGCCCACGGCGGCCTGTCCACCACCGCGTTCACCGCGCTGTTCTACAACTTCGCGTTCTTCACGATCCTCGCCTTCACCCCGTTCATCCTCGGCATGTCCCCGTACGGCATCGGGGCGGTCTTCTTCGGCTGGGGCGTGTGCGTGGCGCTGTCGTCGGTGTTCGGCGCGCCGCCGCTCCAGCGCAGGATCGGCCGCGTCAACGTGCTGCACCTGTCGCTGGCCCTGCTCGCCGTCCTCCAGATCGGCATCGCGCTGTCCGGCCACGCGGGGATCATCGTGTTCACCGTCCTGTCCGGCATCCCCATCGGGCTCAACAACACCGTCTTCACCGAGTCCGCGATGGAGGTCTCCGACGCCCCGAGGCCCGTCGCCTCGGCCGGGTACAACTTCGTCCGCTGGATGGGCGGCGCCCTCGCCCCGTTCGTCGCCACCAAGCTCGGCGAGGACGTCGGCACCGCCGTCCCGTACCTGCTCGGCGCCCTGTGCTGCCTGGCCGGCATGGGCGTCCTGCACGCCAGGCGCCACCACCTCAGCACCCTCGCCAGGGTCGAGCCCGCCCCCTCTCCGGCGGCGTGAGCGTCAACCAGGAGGGGCCCGTCGGAAGACACGGGCCCCTCCTGGTGTTGAATTGTCGGAAAACCCGCACCCAGACGGAAGGATCGACTGTGCCCACGATCGGTGTGCTCGCTCTCCAGGGAGACGTGCGCGAACACGCGCGCATGCTTCAGGAGTCGGGCGCCACGGCCATCACCGTCCGCAGGCCCGCCGAGCTGGACGCGGTCGACGGCCTGGTCATCCCCGGCGGCGAGTCCACCACCATGTGGAAGCTGGCCGACATCTTCGACCTGCTCGAACCCCTGCGCGTGCGGATCAAGGAAGGCATGCCCGCCTACGGCTCCTGCGCCGGCATGATCATGCTGGCCGACAGGATCCAGGACGGCATCGAGGGCCAGCAGACCATCGGCGGCATCGACATGGTCGTCAGGCGCAACGCCTTCGGCCGCCAGGTCGACTCCTTCGAGTCCGATCTGGACTTCGCCGGAGAGCGCGTACGCGCCATCTTCATCAGGGCACCGTGGGTCGAATCGGTCGGCGCCGGCGTCGAGGTGCTGGGCAGGGCCGAGCCTGGAGATAGGATCGTCGCGGTCCGTCAAGGGCCGCTGCTCGCGACGTCGTTCCACCCCGAGCTGACCGGGGACACTCGCGTGCACCGTTACTTCGTAGACATGGTGAGGGAGCTCTAGGGAATGTCCGGCCACTCCAAATGGGCGACGACGAAGCACAAGAAGGCCGCGCTCGACGCCAAGCGCGGCAAGCTGTTCGCCAAGCTCATCAAGAACATCGAAGTGGCGGCACGGACCGGCGGCCCCGACCCGGACGCCAACCCCACTCTCTTCGACGCCATCTTCAAGGCGAAGAAGAACTCCGTGCCCAACGACAACATCGAGCGGGCGCGCAAGCGCGGCGGCGGCCTCGAGGCCGGCGGCGCCGACTGGCAGACCATCATGTACGAGGGCTACGCGCCGGGCGGGGTCGCGGTGCTCATCGAGTGCCTCACCGACAACCGCAACCGCGCCGCCTCCGAGGTCAGGGTGGCGCTCACCCGCAACGGCGGCTCGCTGGCCGACCCCGGCTCGGTGTCGTACATGTTCAACCGCAAGGGCGTCGTGATCGTCCCCAAGAACGGCCTCGACGAGGACACCGTGCTCATGGCGGTGCTCGACGCGGGCGCCGAGGAGGTCAACGACCTCGGCGACTCCTTCGAGGTGCTGTCCGAGGCCGGCGACCTCGTCCCGGTCCGCAAGGCGCTGCAGGAGGCCGGCATCGACTACGACTCCGCCGAGTCGAGCTTCGTGCCCACCATGACCGTGCCGCTCGACGAGGAGGGCGCCAAGAAGGTGTTCCGCCTCATCGACGCGCTGGAGGACAGCGACGACGTCCAGAACGTCTTCGCCAACTTCGACGTCTCCGACGAGATCCTGGCGGCGATCGAGGCCTGACCGGCGCCCCCGGCCGGCGGCCCGCCGTCGCCGTTAATCGTTCGCGGGCCGCCGGGAGCACTGCGTAGGTTGTGCATCGTGGAAATCCGTGACCTCACTCCCGATGACCTCGACGACGTCCTCGACCTCCGCAAACGCTCCTTCGGCCCCATCTCCGCCTCCGACGCCGAGAGATGGAGGAAGGCGGTCGGGCCCACGCTCGACGAGGGCCGCTACCTCGGCGTGTTCGACGGCGCCAGGCTGGCCGCCTCCGCCCGGCTGCGCCGGTTCACGCAGTGGTGGCACGGCAGGCCCCAGCCGATGGCCGGTGTCGCCGGCGTCACCGTCAACCCCGAGGACCGCGGGCGCGGCGTCGGCACCGCGATCATGCGTGCCGTCGTCGACAGGGCCGCCGCGCTCGGCGACGCCGTCTCGGCGCTCTACCCGGCCACCACGCCCCTCTACCGCGCCGTGGGGTACGAGCACGCCGGCGCCCAGCACGTCGTGACGCTGCCCACCGCCGCGCTGCGCGAGATCCGCCCGTCCGCGCAGGTCAAGCTCCGCAGGATGGGCGCCGCCGACGCCGCCGAGGTGATCGCGGTGCTGCACCGCGTCCACGCCGCCTCGCGCGCGAGCGGCCCGGTCTCGTGGGACGAGCACACCTGGGGCGTCTGGCTCGCCAACGAGGACGACTTCCTGTACCTGGCCGACGACGGCTTCGTCGTCTACCGCTGGCAGGACGGCGACATCGTCGTCGACAACCTCGTCGCGGGCTCCGAGGAGACCGCGCGGGCCCTGTGGTCGATGGTCGGAAGCGCGTCCACGGTCGCCGGCAAGGTAACCGCGGCGCTCGCCCCCGACGACCCGGTGCTGTGGCTGCTGCGCGAGCGTTCGAAGGACGTCGTCGAGCAGAGGCGCTGGATGTTCCGCGTCCTCGACGTGCCGGCCGCCGTGGAGCGCAGGGGCTACCCGTCCGTCGTCGGCGGGGAGGCCGTGATCAGGGTCGACGACCCGCTCAGGGGCGGCGGCACGTGGCGGCTGGCGTTCTCCGGCGGGTCCGGCGCCGCCACCCCGTCCACGGGCGACGGGCCCGCCATGACGGTCAACGGATTCTCCGCGCTGTACGCGGGCGTGCCGACGTCCACGCTGCGCCTGAGCGGCCTGCTGACGGGCGACGACCGGCACGACGAGCTCCTCGACGCCGTCTTCGCCGCCAGGCCCCACATGCTCGACTACTTCTGACCCGCCTCCCGAGAGGAGGCCGCCGCACCGGGCGGCCTCCTCTCGCGTTTCACGGTGCGCGGGGCGTCGCCGCCGGGGTAAAGTCCTGTGCCGAACAGATGTTCGGCGACAGGGGAGGGCGTGCCGGTGCGCGTGATGGGCGTCGACCCGGGGCTGACCCGGTGCGGCCTGGGGGCGGTCGAGGGGCGTCCGGGCGCGCCGCTGAAGCTGGTGGCGGTCGGCGTGGTGCGCACCGGGGCCGACGAGGAGCTCGGCAGCCGCCTGGTCGGCATCGAGGCGGGCATCGAGCAGTGGCTCGACGACGTCAGGCCCGACGCCGTGGCGGTCGAGCGGGTGTTCAGCCAGCACAACGTCCGCACCGTGATGGGCACCGCCCAGGCGGCCGGCATCGCCGTGCTGTGCGCCGCCAGGCGCGGGCTGCCGGTCGCGCTGCACACGCCGTCCGAGGTGAAGGCGGCCGTCACCGGCAGCGGCACCGCCGACAAGAAGCAGATCGGCGCGATGGTCACCCGCCTGCTGCGCCTGACCGAGATGCCCAAGCCCGCCGACGCCGCCGACGCGCTCGCCCTGGCCATCTGCCACGTCTGGCGCGGCGGCGTCCAGCACCGCCTCGCCCAGGCGGTCGCCAGGGCCGCGCGGAAGGACGTCACGCGGTGATCGCGTCGGTGAACGGCACGGTGGCGGCCATCGCCCCCGACGCCGCGGTGATCGAGGTCGGCGGCGTGGGCGTCCTGACCCACTGCACGCCGGGCACCCTGGCCACGCTCCGGGTGGGCGAGCAGGCCCGCCTGGCCACGTCCCTGGTGGTGCGCGAGGAGTCGCTCACCCTGTACGGCTTCGCCACCGACGACGAGCGGGCCGTGTTCGAGCTGCTCCAGACCGCGAGCGGCGTGGGCCCGAAGCTGGCGCTGTCCATGCTCGCCGTCCACACGCCGAACGCGCTGCGCGTCGCCGTGGCGAGCGCCGACCTGAAGGCGCTCACGAAGGTGCCCGGCATCGGCCAGAAGGGCGCCCAGCGCATCGTCCTCGAACTGAAGGACCGCCTCGGCACGCCCGAGGAGGCCGTCACGGCGGCGCTGCACGGCGAGACGCGGGCGGCGCTGTGGCGCGAGCAGGTCCACTCGGGCCTGGTCGGGCTGGGCTACTCCGGCAAGGACGCCGACGAGGCGGTCGCCGCCGTCGAGCCGCAGGCCGACGCCGACCTCGCCGCGGGCCGCCAGCCCCAGATCGCCGCGCTGCTCAAGGCGGCGCTGCGGGCCCTGAGCGTCCGATGACCGCCCACCCGAGCGTCCGGGCGGGGGCGCGGAGGGCGGAGCGGCAGGAGATCGTACGGGTGGCGAGCATCAGGGTGAGGAGGGCAGGACGTGGGGTTTGAGCGGGAGCTCGTGTCGCCGGACGCCGAGGGCGACGAGCTGCAGATCGAGGCGGCGCTGCGCCCGAAGCGGCTGGCCGAGTTCATCGGGCAGTCGCGGGTGCGCGAGCAGCTCTCGCTCGTGCTGGAGAGCGCGCTGCGCAGGCAGCGGCCCCCCGACCACGTGCTGATGAGCGGCTCGCCCGGCCTGGGCAAGACGACGCTGGCGATGATCATCGCGGCCGAGCTGAGCGCGCCGCTGAGGATCACGTCAGGGCCCGCGCTGGAGCGCGCGGGTGATCTCGCGGCCATCCTGTCGACGCTGGCCGAGGGCGAGGTGCTGTTCATCGACGAGATCCACCGGATGTCGCGTCCGGCGGAGGAGATGCTCTACCTCGCGATGGAGGACTTCCGCGTCGACATCGTCGTGGGAAAGGGGCCGGGGGCCACCGCCATCCCGCTGGACATCGCGCCGTTCACGCTGGTCGGGGCCACGACGCGGGCGGGCCTGCTGCCCGCGCCGCTGCGTGACAGGTTCGGCTTCACCGCCCACATGGACTTCTACGAGGTGTCCGAGCTGGAGCAGGTGCTGCACCGTTCGGCGAAGCTGCTCGGCGTCACGCTGCCGCAGGAGGGCGCGCACGAGATCGCCAGGCGCTCGCGCGGCACGCCCCGCATCGCCAACCGCCTGCTGCGCCGGGTGCGCGACTTCGCCGACGTCCGGGCCGACGGCATGGTCGACCGCGACGTCGCGTCCGCCGCGCTCGACCTGTACGAGGTCGACGCCGAAGGGCTCGACCGGCTCGACCGGGCGGTGCTCGGCGTGCTGCTGAGGAAGTTCGGCGGCGGGCCCGTCGGCCTGTCCACGCTCGCGGTGGCGGTGGGGGAGGAGCCGGAGACCGTCGAGGTGGTGGCCGAGCCGTTCCTCGTGCGGCAGGGCCTGCTGGCCAGGACCCCGCGCGGGCGGGTGGCCACGGCGGCGGCCTGGACGCATCTCGGCCTGACGCCGCCGCCCCACGCATTCGGCGCCGCGCCCGTCGAGTGATCACAGAACGGTTGCAACCATTTCAAATTGGGAACTTCCCCGCGCGCCAAAACGCTGCTTCGTTGCCGCGTTTCGCAACAACCGCCTACACTCCGTGGCTTGGCTGGCTGTGTAGGCTGACGGGCTGAGCGGCGCGGCCCGATGCCACGCACGGAATTTCCGGCGCCAGGCCGGTGTCAACTCCTTGTACGACTATGGAAGGTCGCCCCTGATGGACACGGGACAACTCACAAGCTTCCTGCCGCTGGTCCTGCTGGTGGTGGTGTTCTACTTCCTGCTGATCCGTCCGCAGCGCAAGCGTCAGCAGGAAGCCGTCCAGATGCAGAACTCCCTGACCACCGGGGCCCGTGTCATGACCACGACGGGCCTGTTCGGCACCGTGGTCGCGGTGGACAATGAGGACGTGATCCTTGAGGTCGCCCCCGGCGTCGAGACCCGCTGGGTGAAGGCCGCGATCGGCCGTGTCGTCACGCCGGGTGACGCTCCCGCCGAGGAGCCCGCCGAGAGCGACAGCGAGACGTCGGCGGAGCGCGACGGCGATCAGGGCACCGACAACAAGCAGTCCTGACTAAGCTCTGCGACAAACCCCTATCTGAGAGAATCGACGACCAGTGGCCCGACCGACCAGCCGCCACAGCCGACCAGGGCGCACGCTCCTGGTGCTGCTGGCGCTCATCCTCGCCCTGGGCGGGACGATGTTCCTGCAGAAGGCGTTCACGCCGAAGCTGGGGCTCGACCTCGCCGGTGGCACGACGGTGACGCTGTCACCCGTGACGCAGAACGGCGCGGCTCCTCCCGAGGAGATCCTCGACCGCGCGGTGAACATCATCCGCGACCGCGTCAACGGCACCGGCATCTCCGACGCCGAGGTCGCCAAGTCCGGCGACAACATCATCATCTCCATCCCGGGCGTCGGACAGAGCGAGGCCATCAAGCTGGTCGCCACCACGGCGGAGCTGCGTTTCCGCCAGGTGCTCGCCATGCAGGCCACGCAGGTCCCGCAGAACCTGTCCACCGAGGCGCCCACCCCGGGCGCCTCGCCGTCGGCCTCGGCGACCCAGTCCGGCCAGCCGAAGAGCTCGCCGTCGGCGGGCGCGCCGAGCGCCTCCCCCACGGGCAAGGCGCTGTCGTCGGCGCTGACGGCGCCGACGCCGTCGGCCACGCCGACCAGCACCCCGGCCAGGCGTGACACCAAGACGCAGAACGAGCAGGCCCGCTCCGGCCAGGACGGACAGCGCCAGACCGGGCAGCAGCAGAACGGGCAGCGTCAGGCGGGCAACAAGCGCGAGGCCAAGGCCACTCCCACACCGAGCGCCTCGCCGAGCGCGAAGCCCTCCGACGATCCCAACGCCGGCATAGACACCCAGGGCATCGACCCCGCCGTGCTGCAGCAGTTCCACAAGCTCGACTGCAGCGACCCCGCCAAGCGCGGCCAGGGCGTCCAGGACGACCCGAACAAGCAGTACGCGGCCTGCGAGAGCGACGGCAGCGCGAAGTACGTGCTCGACGTCGCCAAGGTCGTCGGCACCGACATCGACACCGCGTCGTCCGGCATCCGCCAGGGCACCACCGAGTGGGTCGTCCAGCTCGACTTCAAGAGCAAGGGCGCCGAGGCGTGGGCCAAGCTCACCCAGACCGCCTACAACTCGCAGGAGCCGCGCAACAAGGTCGCGGTCGTCCTCGACGGCGTCGTCATCACCGCCCCGAACATCCTCGGCCCGATCCCCGGCGGCCGCGCCGAGATCACCGGCGGCTTCGACCAGAAGAGCGCCACCGACCTCGCCGAGCAGCTCAAGTACGGCGCGCTGCCGCTGAAGTTCCAGCGCAGCTCGATCGACACGGTCTCCTCCACCCTCGGCCAGGACCAGCTCATGGGCGGTCTGATCGCCGGCATCATCGGCCTCGGCCTGGTTGTCGTCTACTCGCTGCTGTACTACCGCGGCCTCGGTCTCGTCGCGGTGCTGAGCCTCGTGGTGGCCACGGTCATCACGTACACGTCGGTCGTGGTGCTCGGGCACAACGCCGGGTTCCGGCTGTCGCTGCCGCACATCATCGGCCTGGTGGTCTCCATCGGCATCACCGCCGACTCCTTCATCGTCTACTTCGAACGCATCCGTGACGAGATGAAGGAGGGGCGGCGCTCGCTGCGCTCGGCCGTCGAGGTGGCGTGGGTCCGCGCCAGGCGTACGATCCTGATCGCCGACGCCGTCATGTTCATCGCCGCGGTCGTGCTCTACTTCCTGGCGGTGGGCGGCGTGGCCGGGTTCGCCTTCGCGATGGGCCTGACGACGCTCATCGACATCGTGGTGGTGTTCCTGTTCACCAAGCCGTTCATCGCGCTGCTGGCGAGGCTGAAGTTCTTCGCCAAGGGGCACCCGCTGTCCGGTCTGGACGCCGAGCGCATGAGCGCCGACTCCACCGGCCGCACGACCACTCCGCAGGAGGCCTGAGATGGGACTGGGGCGCCGCCTCTACCGAGGTGAGATCGACGTCGACTTCGTCGGCCGCTGGAGGCTCTGGTACAGCCTGTCCGGTCTCCTGCTGGCCGTCTCGCTCGCCGGTCTGCTGTTCAACGGGCTCAAGCTGGGCGTCGAGTTCACGGGCGGCTCGGTGTTCTCGTTCAAGGCTCCGACCGCGAGCATCGAGCAGGTGCGCGACGCCTTCAAGGAGGAGGGCGTGCACCAGCCGATCGTGCAGACGGCCGGCGAGCGGTGGCGGGTCACCACCGAGACGCTGTCCGAAGGCACGATGAACCAGGTGCAGGGCGCCATCGCCAAGGACTTCAGCGTCGCCGTCGACGACGTCGACATCCAGTCCATCGGCGCGTCCTGGGGCGGCGAGGTGTCGACGAAGGCCCTGTGGGGCCTCGGCGTCTTCATGCTCGCGATCATCCTTTACCTGTCGATGGCGTTCGAGCCGAAGATGGCCCTCGCCGCCATCGTCGCGCTCTTCCACGACCTCGTCATCACGGCCGGCGTCTACGCGTGGACCGGGTTCGAGGTCACGCCGGCGACGCTGCTGGGCTTCCTGACCATCCTCGGTTACTCGCTCTACGACGCGGTCGTGGTGTTCGACATGATCAAGGAGGTCACGGCCAAGCTCGGCACGACCTCGAAGATGACGTACTCGATGGCGGCCAACAACGCGCTGAACCACACGCTGATCCGGTCGCTCAACACCTCGCTCGTCGCGATCCTGCCCGTGGCGGCGATCCTGTTCATCGGCACCACGCTGCTCGGCGCGGGCACGCTGAAGGACCTGTCGCTGGCCCTGTTCGTCGGCATGATCGTCGGAACGTACTCGTCGCTGTGCGTCGCCACGCCGCTGCTGGTGACGCTGAAGGAGCGGGAGCCGAAGTACCAGGCCATCGCCAGGAGGCTCGCCTCCACGGGCGGCGGCAAGGGCGGCTCGAAGGGTTCCAAAAGCGCCGCGGTAGCCAAGGGCTAGCCGGCGCCCCGTCCGACGCCTCGTCAGACGCCTCCGCCCCGCAGGGGTGGGGGCGTCGGCGTGTGCGGGCCCCGGGATGCCGCTGTGCGGGGCTGCAGGCGGCGCAGCGTCCCCGGCGGGCGCGGGTCGTACGGGGGGAGAGGCGGACGCCCGGCCCGGTCCCGCAGGGCGCCGCTGAGCCCCGCCGCGGGCCGGGCGTGCGACGCAGGCGGCCGGATCCGCCATCATGAGGGCTGGAGATTGCAGAAGGAGCGCGATGAGCGAGTTGTCCACGGTGATCCTTGACCGCATCAGGGATGTCGCCGACTACCCCAAGCCGGGCGTGATGTTCAAGGACATCACCCCGCTGCTGTCCGACCCCGTGGCGTTCACGGCCGTGGTCGACGAGCTGGCCGGGCTCCACCAGGTCGACAAGATCGTGGGGATCGAGGCGCGCGGGTTCATCCTGGCGGCGCCCGTGGCCTACCGGGCGGGCGCCGGGTTCGTCCCGGTGCGCAAGAAGGGGAAGCTGCCGGCCGCCACCCTGGAGGAGTCCTACGACCTCGAGTACGGCTCGGCGACGATCGAGGTGCACACCGACGCGTTCGCCCCGGGCGACAGGGTGCTGATCGTCGACGACGTGCTGGCCACGGGCGGCACGGCGAAGGCGGCCGTGGAGCTGGTGGAGCGGGCGGGCGCCCACGTCCTCGGCATCGCCGTGCTGATGGAGCTGGCGTTCCTCAGGGGACGCGACCGTCTGGACGGCGTCGACGTGCGCTCTCTCGTGGTCGTGTGACTCCGCCCGCAGGCGGAGTACGGCGGGCTGGATACACTGAGGCATCTGGACTCGAACGTGAGGAGTCTGAGTGCCCCGTGATGTGGTCGTGCCCGACGTAACAGACGGCGGAAATGCCGACACGCCCGGCACCCCGGCGGTGCGCCGGCGGCGGTTTGGGGGTGGGGCCATGAACCCGGTGCTGGAGCCGCTGTTCAGAACGGTCCGCGCCACCCATCCCAAGGCCGACCTCCGGCTGATCGAGCGCGCCTACGACGTGGCCGCCCACCACCACCGCGACCAGAAGCGGAAGTCGGGCGACCCGTACATCACGCACCCGCTCGCGGTGGCGACGATCCTCGCCGAGCTCGGCACCGACGACGAGACCCTGTGCGCGGCGCTGCTGCACGACACGGTCGAGGACACCGCCTACAGCCTCGACGAGCTGAGGCACGACTTCGGCGACACGATCGCCTCGCTCGTCGACGGCGTCACCAAGCTCGACAAGGTCAAGTTCGGCGACGCGGCGCAGGCCGAGACGGTGCGCAAGATGGTCGTGGCGATGTCGCGCGACATCCGGGTGCTGGTCATCAAGCTGGCCGACCGGCTGCACAACATGCGCACGATGCGGTACCTGCCGGAGCACAAGCGCCACCAGAAGTCGCGCGAGACGCTGGAGATCTTCGCGCCGCTGGCGCACCGGCTGGGCATGAACACCATCAAGTGGGAGCTGGAGGACCTCGCGTTCGCCATGCTCTACCCCAAGCGCTACGACGAGATCGCGCGCATGGTGTCGGAGCGGGCGCCCCGCCGGGACCTGTTCCTGCAGGAGGTCATCGAGAAGGTCTCCGGCGACCTGCGCGACGCGAAGATCCGCGCGGTGGTGAAGGGCAGGCCGAAGCACTACTACTCGGTCTACCAGAAGATGATCGCCCGCGACGTGGCGTTCGACGACATCTACGACCTGGTGGGCATCCGTGTGCTGGTCGACACGGTGCGCGACTGCTACGCGGCGCTGGGCACGATCCACGCGCGGTGGAACCCGGTGCCCGGCCGGTTCAAGGACTACATCGCGATGCCCAAGTTCAACATGTACCAGTCGTTGCACACGACGGTCATCGGGCCCGAGGGCAAGCCGGTCGAGCTGCAGATCCGTACGCACGCGATGCACCACAGGGCCGAGTACGGCGTCGCGGCCCACTGGAAGTACAAGGAGGAGGTCGGCACCGCCGCGCAGGGCAAGGTCAAGCCGGGCAACGACATGGCCTGGCTGCGCCAGCTCCTCGACTGGCAGAAGGAGACCTCCGACCCGGGCGAGTTCCTGGAGTCGCTGCGTTTCGACCTGTCGGTCTCCGAGGTGTACGTGTTCACCCCGAAGGGCCAGGTCATCGCCCTGCCCGAGGGGGCGACACCGGTCGACTTCGCCTACGCCGTCCACACCGAGGTGGGTCACCGCTGCATCGGCGCCCGCGTCAACGGGCGGCTGGTGCCGCTGGAGTCGCGGCTGGGCAACGGCGACACCGTCGAGATCTTCACCTCGAAGTCGCCTGACGCGGGGCCGTCGCGCGACTGGCTGAAGTTCGTCAAGTCGGGCCGCGCCCGCAACAAGATCCGGCAGTGGTTCTCGAAGGAGCGCCGCGAGACCGCGATCGAGGCGGGCAAGGAGGCCATCGGCCGGGCCATGCGCAAGCAGGGCCTGCCGCTGCAGCGGCTGATGTCGGGCGAGACGCTGCTGGCGCTCGCCCGCGACCTGCACTACGCCGACGTGTCCGCCCTGTACGCGGCCGTCGGCGAGGGCCACATCGCGGCGCAGACGGTGGTGCAGAAGCTGGTCGCCTCCATCGGCGGGGTCGAGAGCGCCGAGGAGGACATCGCCGAGACGTCGCTGCCGACGAAGCTGCGCGGCCGGCCGCGCGGCGGCGGTGGCGCGGGCGTGGTGGTGGCGGGCGACGCCGACGTGTGGGTACGCCTGTCGAAGTGCTGCACGCCGGTGCCGGGCGACGAGATCGTCGGTTTCGTGACGCGCGGCCACGGCGTGTCGGTGCACCGCGCCGACTGCACGAACGTCCAGCAGCTCAAGACGCAGCCCGACCGGCTGGTGGAGGTGAGCTGGTCGCCCAGCGAGGACAGCGTGTTCCTGGTGGCCATCCAGGTCGAGGCGCTCGACCGGCCACGCCTGCTGTCCGACGTCACCCGTACGCTGTCCGACCAGCACGTGAACATCCTCAGCGCCTCGGTCACGACGTCCCGCGACCGGGTGGCGATCAGCAGGTTCACCTTCGAGATGGGTGACCCGAAGCACCTGGGGCACGTCCTGAAGGCGGTGCGCGGCATCCAGGGCGTCTTCGACGTCTACCGGGTGAGCGGCGCGGGCGGCTGACCCGCCCCGCCCCCGGTCAGCGGGGGCGGAGGTCGGGGAGGTTGACGACGACGGCCTCCTGCGTGCTGCGGGCGATCACCACGACGGCCTCCACCTCCGGGTCGGGGTTCTCCTCCCTGTGCGGCGTGTACGGCGGCACGAACACGTAGTCGCCCGGCCTGGTGTCGAGGCGTACCTCCCGCTCGCCGTCGAGGAAGACGAACGACGGGGTGCCGCTGACGACGTAGATCGCGGTCTCGGAGGCGCCGTGGTGGTGGTCGGACGAGCGGGTGGCGGGGGCGACGTGGGTCTGGCCCATCCAGAGCCGGTCGGATCCGGCGGTGGCGCCGCTGACGGCGGCGAGCCTGCGCATGCCGGAGCTCTGCGCGGTGTCGCCTGAGAGCGATTCTGCGGCGATGTGGCGCAGGGGCCGGTGGAAGGGGTCGCCTTCGGCCCGGTAGCCCTCCCAGAGGCGCCCTCCGGCCCGTTCGAGCACGTCGGAGGCGATGGCGGACAGGGCCGCGTCGTCGTGGTGGGCGGCGGCGAGGCGTTCCGCGAGCTCGGGGTCGCGGGCTCGCAGGGCGCGCAGCAGCCACTTGCCTCCGCCGCGCCAGGCGGGCCCGGTGTCGAAGGCGGTGTCGAGCGCGACCTTCGCGGTCTCCATGAGCAGGGTGGAGCGGATGAACGCGAGCTCGCCCGGGTCGGTGGCGCCCTTGAGGTCGTCGAGCAGGTCGGACAGCACGTAGCGGGCCCGCTCGCGCGCCGCCCGGCCGAGCTCGGGAGGGCCCTGCTCCAGCCGCCGGCGCAGCGTGGCCCGCAGCGCGTCGGCCCGGCCGCCGCTGCGGTCGGCCAGCACGACGCCGTACGCGCACAGGTGGGCCAGCACGGGTTCGCGCCTGGCGAAGTCGCGCTCGGCGTACTCCGCGAGCGACGTCTCGCCGTGCACGAGCAGCTCGACGGGCAGCCCCCGCCACAGTCTGGACTCCCGGTGGGGCCGCGTCAGGCCTTCGACGACCACGACCACGTCGAGGTCGGAGGTGGAGGTGCGGCGCTCGGTGATCGCGCTGCCGCCGAGGAAGGCGTAGAGCGCGTCGGGGAACAGCTCGTCGAGCAGGGCACGAGCGGCGCTCACAGGGTCCATGGCGCCACCCTAGCCCGCCGCGCCCCGCAGGAGGCGGGCGCGGCGGGGGGAGGGGATCAGCTGAACTCGGCGAGCGTGCGCTCGGCCTCCTCCAACCAGGAGCGGCGGGCGGTCAGCGCCTCCTCGGCCTCCTTGACGTCCTTGGCGCGGCCCGCGGCCTGCGCCTTGGACAGCCGCTGCTCCAACTGCTCGATCGAGGCGCGGAGCTGGTCGACCGTGCTCTGGGCGCGGGCCCTGGCCTCGGGGTTGGAGCGCTTCCACTCGGCGTCCTCGGCCTTGCGCACGGCCTCGTCGATCCTGCGCAGGCCGCCTTCGAGGCGGTCGCGCTGGTCGCGCGGCACCGGCCCGGCGGCCTCCCAGCGCTCCAGGATGCCGCGCAGCACGGCCCTGGCTGCCCTGGCGTCGGTGACCGGGACGATCTTCTCGGCCTCGGCCAGCAGCTCCTCCTTGGCCTGCGCGTTGGCCGCGAGCGAGGCGTCGCGCTCGGCGAAGACCGCGGAGCGGGCCTGGAAGAACTGGTCCTGGGCGGCCTTGAAACGGCCCCACAGTTCGTCCTCGACCTCGCGCGAGGCGCGGCCGGCGGCCTTCCACTGCTGCATGAGGTCGCGGTAGATCGCCGCGGTCTGGCCCCAGTCGGTGGAGCCTGCCAGCTCCTCGGCCTCGGCGACGATGCGCTCCTTGGCCGCGCGGATGCCCTCGCGCTGCTCGTCCAGGCCGGCGAAGTACTGCTTGCGCCGCTTGGCGAAGGCGGTGCGCGCCGCCGAGAGCCGCTTCCACAGCGTGGCCTCGGTCGCCCTGTCGATGCGGTCGGCGGCCTTCCACTCCTCGACGAGCTGGCGCAGCCGCTCGCCGCCGGACTTCCAGTGGGTGGTCTCGTCGGCGATGCGCTCGGCCTCGGCGACGATGCGCTCCTTGACCGCCCGCGCCTCGGCCCTGGCGTGCTCGCGGGCCGCCTTGAGCTCCTCGCGGCGCTGGGCGACCAGCGCCGTGAGCGCGTCGAGCCGGCCCTTCAGCGCGTCGAGGTCGCCGACGGCATGAGCCTCGGCGACGGCCTCGCGCAGCTTGACGATGCTCGCCTCGGCCTGGGCGGGCGCGAGGTCGGTGCCGCGCACCCGCTGTTCGAGGAGCGTCACCTGACCGGCCAGCTCGTCGTACTTGCGATGGAAGTAGGCCAGCGCCTCTTCGGGTTCACCGGCCTGCCAGGACCCGACGGCCCGCTCTCCCTCAGCCGTTCGCACGTAGACGGTGCCGTCGTCGTCTACCCGGCCCCACGGGTCGGTGCTCACCGTGTCCTCCCGCACTCTCCATCAGACCCTTCGGGACTGCTTTCGTCCCTTGTTTGTATTACGTCAGCTCTTGCCAGCGATTGTCACGTCTTTGATTTCCACGGTCTGCTTGGGCGCCCCGGTCCCGTCCTGCATGGGGGTGATGACGCCCGCTTTGTTCACCTTGTCCAGGATGTCGAGCCCCTTGGTGATCGTACCCACAGGGGTGTAATCAGGGGTGAGGTCGAGTTTGCCGTAAACCAGGAAGAACTGGCTGCCGGTGCTGCCGGGGGCCTGCGTCTTGGCCATCGCCATGGTGCCCCGCGTGTACGTGGCGCCGTCGAGGTTCTCCTCCGCCATGACGTAGCCGGGGCCGCCCGCGCCGTCCTGGCTCTTGCCGTCGGCCTTGGCCGTCGGGTCGCCGCACTGCAGCATCGGGAACCTGTCGCTGCCCAGGCGGTGGCACTTGCTGCCGTCGTAGTACTTCTTGGCGGCCAGATGCTCCAGCGAGTTGACCGTGCACGGGGCCTTGGCGTTGTTCAGCTCGACGACGATGTCGCCCAGATTGGTCTTGATCGTCATCGTCTTGGTGGCGGGCTTCAGCTTGACCTCGGCCGGGGGCATGCCGACGTCCTTGACCGTGCCGCCCGACTGGTCGGCCACGTAGCCGCAGGTGCCGGTGGCGGCGTCGTACGGCTTCGGGCCCGCGGCGGGCGAGGCCGCCGCGTCCTTCGTGGCGGCCGACGCCTGCGGGGAGGCGGCCGCGCTCGTCTGGTCGCCGCCGCCCCCGCCCAGGAGGGCGACCGCGGCCACGATGCCGCCGACCACGACGACGACGCCCACGCTGGAGCCGATGATCGCGGCGCGCTTGGCCTGCTGCTCGCGCTCCTGGCGGCGCTTGAGCTGCCGCTCGTGGTGCTCGCGTGCCAGCTGCTTCTGACGGTCCTTGCCCGTGGCCACCGCTTTGCCTCCCGTAGTCAATCAACTGAGGTGGGCGAATCGTATCGGCCAACGGGTGATGATTCGCAGCCCGGCGACCCGCACCGGTACCCTTCGGTTACATTCCCATTGGCTTTTCGACGAGATCACCTGAGGCAGATGCTCATCGCAGGCTTCCCCGCAGGGGCCTTCCAGACCAATTGTTACGTCGTCGCGCCCGCCGCGGGCGAGGAGTGCGTGATCGTCGACCCGGGCCAGGACGCCGTCGAAGGCGTCGACGAGCTGCTGCGCGAGCACCGGCTGAAGCCCGTCGCGGTCCTGCTCACCCACGGCCACCTCGACCACGTCTGGTCGGTGGCCCCGGTCTGCGGCGCCCGTGACGTCCCCGCGTGGATCCACCCCGAGGACCGCCACCTGCTCAGCGACCCCGCCGCGGGCTTCCCGCCCACGGGCGGCGCGCTGTTCGGCGGCATCACCCTGAGCGAGCCCGACGACGTGCGCGAGCTGTCCGACGGCGCCGTCCTGCCGCTGGCCGGCATGGAGCTGGTCGTCGACCACACGCCGGGCCATACCAGGGGGTCCGTGAGCTTCAGGCTGCCCGGCGACCAGGTGATGTTCTCCGGCGACCTGCTGTTCCGCGACTCCATCGGACGCTCCGACCTTCCCGGCGGCGACTACCCGACGCTCCTGCGCAGCCTCGCCACCAAATGCCTGCCGCTGCCTGACGATACGGTCGTCCTGCCGGGCCACGGACCACAGACCACGATCGGCCGCGAGCGCGCCTCCAACCCGTACCTGAAGGAAGCGGCGCCGCTCGCCGGTCCCACACGAGGGATCTAATGAGCTTCCAAGCACCCAAAGGCACCTTCGACTGGCTGCCGCCCCGCTCGGAGCGGGTCCTCGCCGTGCGCGAGGCGCTCGTCGCCCCGGTGCGGCGGGCGGGTTACGGCTACGTCGAGACACCCGTCTTCGAGGACACCGAGCTGTTCAAGCGGGGAGTCGGTGAGTCCACCGACGTCGTGACGAAGGAGATGTACACCTTCCCCGACAAGGCGGGCCGCTCGCTGACCCTGCGCCCCGAGGGCACCGCGCCCGTGGTGCGCGCCGTGCTGCAGCACAACCTGCACACCGGCCAGCTCCCGGTCAAGCTCTGGTACTCCGGCAGCCAGTTCCGCTACGAGCGCGCCCAGCGGGGCCGCTACCGCCACTTCTGGCAGGTCGGCGCCGAGGCGCTGGGCGCCGAGGACCCCGCGCTCGACGCCGAGCTGATCGTGCTCGCCGTCCGCGGCTTCGCCTCGCTCGGGCTGAGGAACGTCACGCTCCTGCTCAACTCGCTGGGCGACAAGGCGTGCCGCCCCGCCTACCGCGCCGCGCTGCAGGAGTTCCTGCGCGGGCTCGACCTCGACGAGGAGACCAGGGCGCGCATCGAGATCAACCCGCTGCGGGTGCTCGACGACAAGCGGCCCGAGGTCCAGGCCCAGCTCGGCGGCGCGCCCCTGGTCGTCGACCACCTGTGCGCGGCCTGCAAGGCGTACCACGAGGAGGTGCGCGGCCTGCTCACGGCGTCGGGCGTGGCCTTCGAGGACGACCCGAGGCTGGTGCGCGGGCTCGACTACTACACCCGCACCACCTTCGAGTTCGTGCACGGCGGGCTCGGCTCGCAGTCGGCCGTCGGCGGCGGCGGCCGCTACGACGGGCTCAGCGAGATGCTGGGCGGCCCGCCGCTGCCCAGCGTGGGCTGGGCGCTCGGCGTCGACCGCACGTTCCTCGCCATGGAGGCCGAGGGCCTGCTGTCCGACACCGCCGACGCCCGCGTCCAGGTGTACGGTGTCCCGCTGGGTGACGACGCCCGCCGGCGCATGTTCCTGCTCGTGTCCGAACTGCGCGAGGCAGGCGTCAGCGCCGACATGGCGTTCGGCGGCAAGGGGCTCAAGGGCGCGATGAAGGGCGCCGACCGCTCGGGCGCCAGGTTCGCCCTGATCCTGGGCGAGCGTGACCTCGCGGCGCAAGCCGTGCAAGTGAAGGACCTGACCACCGCTGAGCAGACCGAGGTGCCGCTGGCCCAGGTCGTGGACGTCTTGAAAGGGAAAGTGCAGTGATCCGCACGCATACGGCAGGGTCGCTCCGTGAGGAGCACGCCGGCCAGCAGGTGACGCTCGCAGGCTGGGTGGCGCGCCGCCGTGACCACGGCGGGGTCGTCTTCATCGACCTGCGCGACGCCTCGGGCTCGGCGCAGGTGGTCTTCCGCGAGGAGGAGCACGCCCACGACCTGCGCGCCGAGTACTGCGTGCGGATCGTCGGCTCGGTCAGGCCGCGTCCCGAGGGCAACGAGAACCCCGAGCTGCCCACCGGCCGCATCGAGGTCGTGGCCGAGCAGGTCGAGGTGCTCAGCGAGTCGGCGCCGCTGCCGTTCCCGATCGAGGGCAACGTCGGCGTCTCCGAGGAGGCCCGGCTGAGGTACCGCTACCTCGACATCCGCCGCCAGCAGGTGGCCAACGCGATGCGGGTGCGCTCCAAGGCGACGTACCTGGCCAACGAGGTGATGCACGAGCTCGGCTTCGTGTACGTCGAGACGCCCACGCTCACCAGGTCCACCCCCGAGGGCGCCCGCGACTTCCTCGTGCCGGTGCGCCTGCAGCCCGGCAACTGGTACGCCCTGCCGCAGTCGCCGCAGCTGTTCAAGCAGCTCCTGCAGGTGGCCGGCCTGGAGCGCTACTACCAGCTCGCCAAGTGCTACCGCGACGAGGACCTGCGCGCCGACCGCCAGCCGGAGTTCACGCAGATCGACGTCGAGATGTCCTTCGTCGACCAGGAGGACGTCATCGCGGTCGGCGAGAAGCTGATCGGCCGGCTGTGGAAGGAGATCCTCGGCTACGAGATCCCCATGCCGCTGCCGCGCATGACGTACGCCGACGCGATGGCCCGCTACGGCTCCGACAAGCCCGACCTGCGCTTCGGCCAGGAGCTCGTCGAGATGACCGACTACTTCGCCGGCACGTCGTTCCGCGTCTTCCAGGCCGAGTACGTCGGCGCCGTCGTCATGCCGGGCGGCGCGTCGCAGACCCGCAAGGAGCTCGACGGCTGGCAGGAGTGGGCGCGCAGCCGCGGCGCGAAGGGCCTCGCGTACGTGCTCGTGCAGGAGGACGGCACGCTCGGCGGCCCGGTCGCCAAGAACCTGTCGGAGGACGAGATCTCCGGGCTGGCCGCCAAGGTCGGCGCGAACCCGGGCGACGCGGTCTTCTTCGCCGCCGGCGCGCGGGGCGCCTCCCGCGACCTGCTGGGGGCGGCCCGGCTGGAGATCGGCCGCCGCTGCGGCCTGATCGACGAGTCGCAGTGGTCGTTCCTGTGGGTGGTCGACGCCCCCATGTTCGAGGAGGACGGCGAGGGCGGCTGGACGGCCGTGCACCACCCGTTCACCGGCCCGAAGCCGGAGTGGGCCGACACCTTCCAGGACCACCCTGGCGAGGCCCTGGCGTACGCGTACGACATGGTCTGCAACGGCATGGAGATCGGCGGCGGCTCGATCCGTATCCACCGGGCCGAGATGCAGCAGCGCGTCTTCGACGTGCTCGGCATCTCCAAGGAGGAGGCGGAGAGCAAGTTCGGCTTCCTGCTGGAGGCGTTCAAGTACGGCCCGCCCCCGCACGGCGGCATCGCCTACGGCTGGGACCGCGTCTGCATGCTGCTGTGCGGCGGCGACTCGATCCGCGACGTCATCGCCTTCCCGAAGACGGCGTCCGGCTTCGACCCGCTCACGGGCGCGCCGACGCCCATCACGTCCGAGCAGCGCAAGGAGGCGGGCGTCGACGCCCAGCCGAAGTCCCTGTCCTGACGGGCCGCGCGGAACGTGAGGGGGCGGGCGCCGCGCGGCGCCCGCCCCCCTTCGCGTTCCCGCGTGCCGCTCAGCTCACTTGAGCGTGACCCGCTCGATGACGATCGGGTTCTTCGGCGCGGTGGAGCCGCCGTCGCCGGTGATGTCGTCCTTGTTGACGAGCACGCCGTCCTTCGCCACCCGCTCGATGATGTCGAGGCCGGAGCGGACCATGCCGAGCACGGAGTACTGCGGCTCCAGCTGGCCGTTCTCGTCGGAGAGCGAGATGGCGAACTGGCTGCTGTTCTGCCCGGCCGCGTCGGTGGGCTGGGTGAGGAACACGACGCCCTTGGTGTAGGGGATGACGCCGACGTTCTCGTCGCCGAAGGTGTAGCCGGCGGTGCCCTGGCCGTCGGTGGGGTTCTTGCCGTCGGC
This sequence comes from Nonomuraea pusilla, assembly GCF_900109355.1. Taxonomy (GTDB): domain Bacteria; phylum Actinomycetota; class Actinomycetes; order Streptosporangiales; family Streptosporangiaceae; genus Nonomuraea; species Nonomuraea pusilla. The sequence goes on along the minus strand of NZ_FOBF01000024.1, from coordinate 86,849 downwards.
CTTGGCCTGCGGGTCGCCGCACTGCAGCAGGAACAGGCCGGACACCTCGGGCGTCACCAGGCGGTGGCACTTGGTGTTGTCGTAGAAGTGCTTCTTCGCCAGGAAAGCCATCGAGTTGACCGAGCACGGCGTGGCGTTCGGGTCGACGTCGATGACGATGTCGCCGTGGTTCGTGGAGACCGTCATGGTCTTGATCTTGAGGTTCGGCTTGCTTCCTGGCAGCCCCACGAACTTGTGCGGGGCGGAGTCGTCGCGCTTGTACGTGCAGTTCACCGAGCCCGGCTTGACGGGGGTGCTGCTCGGCAGGGCCGTGGGCGGCGGCTCGGAGGCGGAGGGCGACGGCGTGCTGGCCGCCGCGACGGGGGTGGAGTCCTTGCCGAAGGCGGTGGTCGCCGCGTAGATGCCACCGGCCACCACGAGGAGGGCCACGCCCGCGCCGATGAAGGTGTTCCGCCTCGCCTTCGCGGCCTGCTCGGCCGCGCGCTTCGCCTGCCGCTCCTTGTGCTCTCGCGCCAGCTCGCTCTGGCGGTCGTCGCCGCTCAAGGGTATGTCCTCCATCTTTGCCGACACATGACCAAATAACTCCGCGAATGCTACCGGCCCTGAAATGTGCCGGATGTAAGTGACGGTTGGTGCGCCGGGGCCGGAGAACCTTAGGCTGCTGCCAGACGTAGTTGAAAGGACTACTAAAAGGAGCGGCCCATGTTCGACCAGATCCTCGGCCTGCCCGCGCACGCGCTGATCATCCACTTCGCCGTGGTGCTGACGCCGCTGCTCGCCGCCGTGTCCGCCGGGTACGCGCTCGTGCCCCGCTGGCGTCCCGCCACGGCCTGGGCCGTCGCGCTGCTGTCCGTGGCCACGCCGGTGGCCGTCCTCGCCGCCAAGGAGAGCGGCGAGCGGCTCAAGGAGGGCCGCTTCTCCGCCGTCACGGGGCCGCTCGCCGAGCGCATCGAGGCGCACGAGAGCTTCGCCGACCCGCTGCTGCTGTCGGCCGCCGGGCTCGCCGTGGCGTCCCTGGCGCTGGTCCACGCCACCAGGCCCGCCCGCGGCTCCGTCGGCCCCGACCGCTACGGCAGGCCCGCCACGCTGGCACTCGCGGCCGTGACCGCGCTGCTCGCTGCGGTGGCCCTCTTCTTCGTCTTCCAGGCCGGGGACAGCGGAGCGAGAGCCGTATGGGCCGTGTAATCTCGCGTTGTGGATAGCCTGTTCGATTCGGCGGCCGAGGACGCCACCCCGCAGCCTCTCGCGGTGCGGATGCGTCCCCGCAGCCTCGACGAGGTCATCGGCCAGCGGCACCTGCTCGGCCCCGGCACGCCGCTGCGGCGCCTGGTCGAGAGCGAGGCGCCCATGTCGCTGTTCCTCTGGGGGCCTCCGGGCACGGGCAAGACCACCCTCGCGTACGTCGTGTCCAACGTCACCAGGCGCCGCTTCGTCGAGATCTCGGCCGTCTCCGCCGGCGTCAAGGAGGTCCGCGCCGCCATCGACGCCGCGCGCGCCGAGCTGGGCATGAGCGGGCGCCAGACCGTGCTGTTCGTCGACGAGGTCCACCGCTTCAACAAGGCGCAGCAGGACGCCCTGCTGCCCGCCGTCGAGAACCGCTGGGTCACCTTCATCGGCGCCACCACCGAGAACCCGTTCTTCTCGGTCATCTCGCCCCTGCTGTCGCGCTCGCTGCTGCTGACCCTGGAGTCGCTGTCCGACGACGACATCCGCGGCGTCCTGCGGCGCGCCGTGGCCGACGAGCGCGGCCTGGGCGGGCGCGCCACGCTCGCCCCCGAGGCGCTCGACCACCTCGTGCGCCTGGCGGGCGGCGACGCCCGCAGGTCGCTGACGTACCTGGAGGCGGCGGCCCTGCTGGCCGACGACATCACGGTCGAGGTGGTGGAGAAGGCCGTCGACAAGGCGGCCGTCCGCTACGACCGGCAGGGCGACCAGCACTACGACGTGATCAGCGCGTTCATCAAGTCGATGCGGGGCTCCGACGCCGACGCGGCGCTCCACTACCTCGCCCGCATGATCGAGGCGGGGGAGGACCCCCGGTTCATCGCCCGCCGCCTCGTCATCTTCGCCTCCGAGGACGTCGGCATGGCCGACCCCACCTGCCTGCAGACCGCCGTCGCGGTGGCCCAAGCGGTGCAGCTCATCGGCCTGCCCGAGGGGCAGATCAACCTCGCCCACGCGGTCGTCCACTGCGCCCTGGCGCCCAAGAGCAACGCCGTGGTCAAGGCCATCGGCGCGGCCGTCGGCGACGTGCGGCGCGGCCTGATCGGCCAGGTGCCCGGCCATCTGCGCGACGCCCACTACCCCGGCGCCGCCAAGCTCGGCCACGGCGACGGCTACAAGTACCCTCACGACTTCGACCACGGCCTGGTGCGGCAGGAGTACGCGCCCGAGCAGGTCCGCGACCGCCGCTACTACGAGCCCACCAGGCACGGCGCCGAGGGGCCCGTGGCCGAGCGCTGGGCGAGGATCCGCGACTTCCTGCGCGGCTCCTGACCCCGTAGGGTGCGTGGCCATGACCGACCACCGCGCGAGCTTCGACGCCTCGATCACCTTCTCCAACGGCGGAGACCTGACCGTCCACGGCTTCCGCGTGGACGTCCCCGGGCCGCACGTCACCGAGGACGAGATCGCCGCGCTGTTCGTGGCGTCGCTCGGGCTGCTCATGACCGACGCCGTCGAGCTGTCACACGTCCGGGTCTTCCCCGAGCCGCACAAGGGCACGAGGGGCGGCCCCTCCGACGCGTCGGCCGCGCCTCCCGCCGTACCCGGCGGAGCGGGGGCGTTCGTGGACCTCGCCGGCGAGGCCGCGCCGGGGGAGGAGCCCGGCCCCTGGCTGGAGGCGCGCGACCCCGCGGGGCCGGCCCTGGCTCGCGTCGCCGAGCTGCCCGCCGTGCTGGTGCGGGTCGCGGGAGCCGAGCGGCGGACGATCGACGTGGGCGCCCTCGCCGCGTTCGAGGTGCGCGGCGCCGCGGTGCTGCTGCACACGGGCGCCCGCGACGGCCACCGGCTCACGCCCGCGGCGGCGGCCTGGCTGGTCGCGGCGGGCGCGGCCCTGGTCGGCACCGACGCCGACCGGCTCGACGCCGAGCCGAGGGACGTCCTGCTCGACGGCGGCCTCGCCGTGGCGGAGCGGCTGTCGGGCCTGGAGGGCCTGCCGCCCTCGGGGGCGCTGTTCACGGCCGCGCCGCCCCGCGGCGCCGCCGGCCGCGTCCCGGTGCGGGCCTACGCCCGCGTCCCCGCCTGAGATCTTGCACAAGGGTCTACAACGGTACGAAAAGGGAATCACCCGCGTGTGATCCCCACGGTGACCCCCGCTGACGGCCTGTTCGGACCCACGTCGATCACCTGGCGCGTGCACACGCAGATCCCCGCGCTCCCCGCGGCCCTGCGCGCCTTCCAGCTCCAGGCCCTGCACCCGCGCACCATACGCGGCATGGCCCGCCACTGCCGGCTCGACGACCCGGCGGCCGAGCGCGACCGGCTGCGCCGTCAGCTGGGCTTCGTGGCGCTGCGCACGTTCGGCACCCGCGAGCAGGCCGAGCGGGCGGGGGAGCGGGTGCGGGCCCTGCACGCCAGGCTGGTCGGGCTCGACCCGGGCACGGGCGCGCTCTTCCGCCTCGACGAGGAGGAGAACCTGCGCTGGACGCACTGCGCGGAGACCGCCTCCCACCTGGAGCTCGCGCTGCGCTCGGGCGTGCCGCTCACCCCCGGCGAGCGCGACGCGTACGTGGCCGAGCAGCGCCGGTCCGCGCGGCTCGTCGGGCTGGAGGACGCGCCGGGCACCGTCGCCGACCTGGAGCGCCGCATCGAGCAGACCCGGCCCCTGCTGGCCGTCACGGACGAGGCCAGGGAGGCGCTGCGCGCGAGCACCCGGCCGAGGCTGTCACTGCGGCCGTTCGGCCTCGGCTCGCTGCCCGCGGCCGGCGCGCTCGCCTTCGCGACGCTGCCCGCCTGGGCCAGGAGCCTGTACGGCTTTCCGGGCGACGAAGCCGCAGAAATCGCAGCGAACGCCGCACTCACCGCACTCAGGGCCGCTACGCTCGCCCTGCCGGAACGCCTGGTCGCACCCGAGATCAGCGCCGCCCGCCTGCTCATGCGCACCGCCGCCGAGACGGGCGGCGCGGGCGTGGCCGCCTGATCAAGGACGGCGTCCTCACCAACCTCGCCCGCCGGACGCGATAGGGTTCATGCCGTTCCGGCCCAGCGTACGAGGGAGATGAGCGGATGCTTACCGCTGGAGAGGTCGCCGGGCTGATCGCCGCCACCGGCTGGGTGGTCCTGGTCTGCGTGCTGGCCATGGTGCTCGTCAAGCTCGCCAGGCTGCTCACCGAGACCACCAAGGCGGTCTCCGACCTGAACGACCGCCTGGCGCCGCTGCTCGACGACGTCAGCGTCACCGTCACCGAGACCAACAGGCAGCTCGTCGTGGTCGAGGCCATCGCCAAGGACGTCAAGCAGGTCAGCGGGCACGCCGCCAAGCTCAGCGCCGTCACCCAGACCGTCTTCACCGGGCCGCTCATCAAGGTGTCGGCCCTCGGCTACGGCGTCCGCCGCGCGATCGAGGCCCGCAGGACGGGCACGGCGCGGCGCACGGGGCGGGCGCGATGATCAGGCGGCTGTTCTACCTGTCGCTCGGAGCGCTCATCACGCTGTGGGTGATGCGCAGGCTGCAGGCGCTGCACCCCAACCACGTGGCCCGCAGGACCGCCGACAACGCCGCGGGCATGCTCCGGCAGGTGAGAGACTTTACCTCCGAGGCGCTCGGCGAGGCGGCCGAGCGCGAATCCGAGTTGCGAGCACGCTTCGGGCTCGACGACGCTGGATAGACACGACGCCGCACAGACGTCCGAACCACTCACGACTAACGCAAAGGATGGCCACCATGGAGTCGGCAGAGATCGCCCGCCGCTTCCTGCGCTTCTTCGAGGAGCGTGGGCACAAGGTCGTGCCCTCGGCCAGCCTGATTGCTGAGGACCCGACGCTTCTCCTGGTCAATGCGGGTATGGTGCCGTTCAAGCCGTACTTCCTGGGGCAGCGCAAGCCTCCGGCGTCACGGCTGGCCACCGCCCAGAAGTGCGTGCGCACCCCCGACATCGACGAGGTCGGCAAGACCACCCGGCACGCCACGTTCTTCCAGATGCTCGGCAACTTCTCCTTCGGCGACTACTTCAAGGCCGAAGTGATCCCGTTCGCCTGGGAGCTGCTGACCAGGTCCGAGTCCGACGGCGGCTTCGGCTTCCCCGAGGACAGGCTCTGGGCCACCGTCTACCTCGAGGACGACGAGGCGTACGACATCTGGCGCAACAAGGTCGGCGTGCCCGAGAGCCGCATCCAGCGCCGCGGCCTCGACGACAACTACTGGCACATGGGCGTGCCCGGCCCCGGCGGCCCCTGCTCCGAGATCTACTACGACCGCGGCCCCGAGTACGGCAAGGAGGGCGGCCCCGTCGCCGACGAGGACCGCTACCTCGAGGTCTGGAACCTCGTCTTCATGCAGTACCAGCTCAGCCATGTGCGCAGCAAGACCGACTTCGACATCTCCGGCGAGCTGCCCAGCAAGAACATCGACACCGGCATGGGCCTGGAGCGCATGGCGGCGATCCTGCAGGGCGTCGACAACCTGTACGAGATCGACACCACGTACAAGATCCTCGACCGGGCGGCCGAGCTCACCAAGACCCGCTACGGCCGCGACCACCGCGCCGACGTGAGCCTGCGCGTCATCGCCGACCACGTCCGCAGCGGCGTGATGCTCGTCGCCGACGGCGTCATCCCCGGCAACGAGGGCCGCGGCTACGTCCTGCGCCGCATCCTGCGCCGCTCGGTGCGCAACCTGCGCCTGCTCGGCTCCGGCGACGAGCGCTACATGCACGAGCTCACCGACGTCGCCATCGACGTCATGGGCGAGCAGTACCCCGAGCTCAAGGTCGACGCGCCGCAGATCCACGCGGTCGTCGACGCCGAGGAGGCGAGCTTCCTCGGCACGCTGCGCACCGGCACCGCGATCTTCGACGTCGCGGTCGAGGAGACCAAGCGCAAGTCGTCCCACACGCTCTCCGGCGACCAGGCCTTCCAGCTCCACGACACCTACGGCTTCCCGATCGACCTCACCCTCGAGATGGCGGCCGAGCAGGGGCTGAAGGTCGACGAGGAGGGCTTCCGCCGCCTCATGAAGGAGCAGCGCCAGCGCGCGAAGGCCGACGCGGCGGCGAAGAAGACCGGCAACGCCGACATCTCCGTCTTCGGCCACCTGCTGGAGCGGGCGGGCAAGGTCGAGTTCCTCGGCTACGACCAGACCGAGGCCGACACCACCGTCGCCGGCATCCTCGTCGACGGCGTGCCCGTGCCCGCCGCGACCGCCGGCGCCACCGTGGAGATCGTCCTCGGCCGCACGCCCTTCTACGCCGAAGGCGGCGGCCAGCTCGCCGACCAGGGCGTCATCCGCACCAGCGGCGCCGAGGTCGAGATCACCGACGTGCAGTCGCCGCTCACCGGCCTCGTCGTCCACCGCGGCAAGGTCCGCAGCGGCGAGCTGCGGGTCGGCGACGAGGCGCAGGCCGAGATCGACATCGAGCGCCGCCGCGCGATCTCGCGCAGCCACAGCGCCACCCACCTCGTCCACCGCGGGTTCAGGAACGCGCTCGGCGAGACCGCGGCCCAGGCCGGCTCCGAGAACTCCCCCGGCCGCTTCCGCTTCGACTTCACCGCAGCCGGGGCCGTCCCGGCCAGCGTGCTGCGCGACGTCGAGGACGAGGTCAACGCCGTGCTCATCAACGACCTCAAGGTCAACGCCTTCTACACCTCCCAGGCGGAGGCCAGGGCGATGGGCGCGCTCGCCATGTTCGGCGAGAAGTACGGCGACGAGGTCCGCGTCGTCGAGATCGGCGACTACTCGCGCGAGCTGTGCGGCGGCACCCACGTCCACAGCTCCGGGCAGCTCGGCCTGGTCAAGGTGCTCGGCGAGCAGTCGGTCGGCGCGGGCGTGCGCCGCGTCGAGGCGCTCGTCGGCATCGACGCCTTCCGCTTCCTCGCCCGCGAGAGCGTGCTGGTCGCGCAGCTCACCGAGCAGCTCAAGGCGCGCCGCGAAGAGCTGCCCGAGCGCATCGACGGCATCGTCACCCGGCTGCGCACCGCCGAGAAGGAGCTGGAGAAGCTCCGCTCGGCCCAGGTGCTCCAGGTGGCGGGCGAGCTCGTCTCCCAGGCCCGTGACCTGGGCGGAGTCTCCGTCGTGACACACCGCGCGCCTGATGGCACCAGCGCCGACGACCTGCGTAAGCTCGCGCTTGACGTGCGTGGCAGGTTCCAGGCTGACCGGCCGGCGGTCGTGATGATCGCCGGTGCCCCCTCCGACCGGCCCGTGGTGGTTGCCGCGGTGAACGAGGCGGGACGCGAGCGGGGGCTCAAGGCCGGGCACCTGGTGGGCGTCGCCGCCAAGGCGCTTGGGGGTGGCGGTGGCGGCAAGGACGATGTCGCGCAGGGCGGCGGTACGCGGCCCGAGGCGATCGGCGACGCGCTCGGCCTGGTCGAGCGGGCGGTCGCGGAGCAGCTCGGCTGACATGAGGTTCGGTTCGCGCATCGGCGTGGACGTCGGCTCCGTACGCGTCGGCGTGGCCCGCAGCGACCCTTCGGGGCTGCTGGCCACGCCGGTCGAGACCGTGAGACGCGGCAAGGGCGACCTCGACCGCATCGCCGCGATCGTGGCCGAGCACGAGGCGATCGAGGTCGTGGTGGGCCTGCCCACCTCGCTGTCCGGCCGTGAGGGCCAGGCGGCGGGGCTGGCCCGCGAGTTCGCCTCGGCCCTGGCCGCCCGCGTCGCCCCCACCCCCGTGCGCCTGTTCGACGAGCGGCTGACCACGGTCGCCGCCCAGCAGGGGCTGCGGGCCAGCGGCGTACGCGCCAAGAAGCAGCGCGGCGTCGTCGACCAGGCGGCGGCCGTGGTGCTGCTGCAGGACGCGCTCGACGCCGAGCGCGCCACCGACCGACCACCAGGCAGGCCCGTCGAACCGCCACCCCCGGCGGCCGACGGGCCGGCCTCGTGACCGGGCGGCCCGTTCAGCTCCGTCCGCGGAGGGCCGCCGCATGACCGGCACCCCGCGCGACGACGACGACCTCATCCCGTTCGACCGTGCGGACGACGACGACCTGATCCCGTTCGACCGCACGGACGACGGCACCGCCGTCCCACCCGACGGCGGCCGGCGCGCCGCCACGGCGCAGGACGGCCCCGACGGCACGGCGCAGGCCGCCCGCCCGGACCCGGCACCCGAACACCCGGCCGCCGGGCCGTCCTCCCAGGGGGAACCCCGGCCCACCGCACAGGGCCAACCCCCTGAGCAGGGCGGGGACACCGCACAGGGCCAACCCCCTGAGCAGGGCGGGGACACCGCACAGGGCCAACCCCCTGAGCAGGGCGGGGACACCGCACGGGACCAGCCCCCCGTACCGGACCAGACCGCCAGGCAGGGCGGGAACGCCGCGCGGGGTCATGACGCCACGCAGGGCGGGGACGCCACGCGGGGGCGTGACGCCAGGCAGGGCGGGGACGCCGTGCAGGGCCAGGATGCCGTGCGTGCCGGGGGCGGTGGACAGGAGGAGCCTGGCGTGAGGCGGCGGTCAGCCGCAGCATCACGGCCCGAAGCCTCAGAGGCCGCATCCGCACAGGCCGACCCCGGCTGGCCCGCCCGGGAGGAAGCAGCCGCCCCCCGAGGCTCGCACCCCGCTCCGGATGCCGCGGGATCGTCTTCCGCCGCAGGGGGAGGTGCCGGCGCGGCATCGCACTCCGCCTCGGACGAGCCGGGTGGTGCCGCGGAATCGCAGCCCGCCTCGGATGAAGCGGGCGCTGCCGCGGGATCGTCTTCCGCCTCGGGCGGAGGGGATGGCGGCCCGGGATCGCGCTCTGCCTCGCCCGAAGCTGGGGCCGGCGCCTCAGGCGGAGGGGGCGGTGGTGCAGGAGAGTGTCCCGGCTCGGGTGGCGGTTCGGGTGAGCGCGTCGGCGAGGGGGGTCGGCGGCGAAGGGCGTTGCGGAGGGCCGGGGTGGTCACCGCGGGGCTGGCCGTCGTGCTGGTGGCCCTCGGGGCGGGCGCGTTCGTCGTGCTCAAGCCGCGCCTGAGCCCCGACGACTTCGAGGGCAGGGGCAGCGGCGCGGTCACGGTGCGCATCCCGGCGGGTGCGAGCACCGAGGACATCGGCGCGGCCCTGGCCAAGGCCGGGGTGGTGGCGAGCGTCCGCTCGTTCGTCAACGCCACGCAGGACCGCGGCGCCACGGACCGGCTGCGTCCCGGCCACTACCGCCTGCGCAAGGGAATGGCCGCGAAGGCCGCGCTCGACCTGCTGCTCACGCCCTCCGCGCGGGTGGTGACGCGGGTGACGGTGCCGGAGGGGATGCGCGCGTCGGAGGCGCTGCAGCGCCTGTCGGCCCAGACGGGCATCCCGCTGAAGGACTTCCAGTCGGTCGCGGCCGACCGCTTGGGCCTGCCCCCGTACGCGCGGGGCGTGGAGGGATTCCTGTTCCCGGCCACGTACGAGGTGGAGCCGGGCGGGACGGCGGTGGACGTGCTGTCGGCCATGGTGTCCAGGTTCAAGGCGGCGGCCAGGTCGCTGAACCTGGAGGAGCGGGCGGCCCGCGTCCACCTGACGCCGCTGCAGGCGGTCACGGTGGCGAGCATCGCCGAGGCGGAGGGCGGCACCGAGGAGGACTTCCCGAAGATCACCAGAGTGATCTACAACCGGCTGCAGAGCGGCATGCCGCTGCAGATCGACGCGACCGTCACCTACGCCCAGGGACGCCGCACACTGAAGGTCACCGAGCGTGACACCAAAGTCGACTCTCCGTACAACACGTACACCCACAAAGGGCTGCCTCCGGGGCCCATCTCGAACCCGGGGGAGAAGGCGCTGCTAGCGGCGTTGGAGCCTGCTCAGGGCGATTGGCACTGGTTTGTGACGACAGATCCGGCGCATAGAATCACCAAATTCACCAACAAAGAGAGCGAGTTCGTGAGATACCGGGAAGAGCTGAACAAGAACCTCGGGACGCGATGATGCTGCGCGGCACGCCTTCTGCCCCCGCGCAGAAGGCCCAGATGGGGACATGTGCCCTCTTCCCGTCCCTTAGCATGGCTACCCAGAGTGATCTCCGCTGGCCATCGCAGCATGCCCGGCGGATCCCCCCGTTCCGCTCAGCCGGTCCGGCACAGCCGCTTGACGCCGGGCCGGCCGTACCGGGAGATTGGCCAGCGCACCTATGAGCGATCTCGATCTGAACGATCTGCTCGGCACCGAGGACGACGAGGGTCGTTCGCGGCGCCGGGCCCGTGGCAACCGCGGCGGCGGCCGGCGACGGCGCCGCCGGCGCAACAGGGGCGGCTTCGTCGCCCCGCTGCTCGCCTTCGTCGTCCTCGCGGGCATCATCGGCGGCGGCGGCTACTACGGCTATCTGTGGCTGAGTGACGCCCTCGTCGCCGACGACTACACCGGTCAGGGCACGGGGGAGGTGATCATCGAGATCAAGGACGGCCAGAACGCGTCGGACGTGGCGCAGGAGCTGGAGCGGCAGGGGGTCGTAGCCAGCGCCAGGGCCTTCACCAACGCGGTCGCCAACGCCGGCAAGAGCGGCGCGCTGCAGCCGGGGCAGTACAAGCTGCGCAAGAAGCTGCCCGCCGCGCAGGCGGTGGTGCAGCTGCTCGACCCGGACAACCGGATGCTCCTCAAGGTGCAGCTCAAGGAGGGCCTGCGGCTGTCCGACACGCTCACCCAGCTCGCGAAGCAGACCGGCAGGCCCGAGAAGGAGTTCCTCGCGGCGGCCAAGAACGTCAAGGAGCTCGACCTTCCCGGCTACGCGAAGAGCGGCCTGGAGGGCTACGCCTTCCCCGCCACGTACGACTTCCCGCCGAAGACCACGCCGCGCGGCATGCTGGCCGAGATGGTCAAGCGGTTCAAGCAGACGGCGGAGAAGGTCGACCTGGTGGGCGGAGCCAAGGACCTCGGCCACACGCCGCACGAGATCGTCGTCATCGCGAGCATCGTGCAGGCCGAGGCCGGCCGCCCCGAGGACATGCCGAAGATCGCCCGCGTGATCTACAACCGCCTTGAGCGCAACCCGCAGATGAAGCTCGAGATGGACAGCACGGTCATGTACGCGCTCAAGAAGTACGGCACGGCCGCCACGCACGCCGAGCTGGAGACCAAGTCGAAGTACAACACGTACAAGTACCTCGGCCTGCCGCCCGGCCCGATCGCGAACCCGGGCGACCACGCCATCGAGGCGGCGCTGAACCCGGCGAAGGGCGACTGGCTCTGGTTCATCGCGACCGACCCGAAGAGCCAGGTCACCAAGTTCGCCTCCACCGAGGCCGAGCGCCAGGCCCTGCTCGCGGAGTACCGCAGGAACGGCGGCTGAGCCGCCGCAGGCTCGTCGCACCGCAGGCGCCGTCCCCGGGCAGGGGCGGCGCCTGTCGCGTCCAGGGGTGAGGGGCGGCGCGATAGGGTTCGTGCTGTCCTGCGTGGAAGGAGACTGGATGCGGGCCGCGGTTCTCGGGTCGCCCATCAGGCACTCGCTCTCGCCCTGCCTGCACAGGGCCGCGTACGCCGCCATGGGCCTCGAAGACTGGACGTACGAGGCGTACGAGTGCGACGAGGAGCGCCTGCCCGGGCTGCTGGCCGGGCTCAGGCCACTGCGCGGCGCGCGAGGAACCGCCGGTGAGGCGGAGCGCGGGGACGCCTGGGCGGGCCTGTCGTTGACGATGCCGCTCAAGCGGGCCGTCCTGCCCCTGCTCGACACCGTCTCCCAGTCGGCCGTCGAGGTGGGCGGCGCCAACACGGTCGTCTTCCGCGAGGGCCGCGCGCACGGCGACAACACCGACGTCCACGGCATCGAGCGGGCACTGGCCGAGGCGGGGGTGCCCGCGCCGCGCTCGGCCGTGGTCCTCGGCGGCGGCGCGACCGCGGCCTCCGCGCTGGCGGCGCTGCGGAACCTGGGGCTGCACGCCGCGACCCTGCTGGTGCGCGACCCGGCCAGGGCGGGGGAGACGGCCGAGGTGGCCGAGCGGCTCGGCGTGGCGCTCGCGGTGGAGACGCTCGACAAGCTGGAGGCCTGCCTCGACGCCGACCTGGTGGTCTCCACGCTGCCGGGCGGCGCGGCCGACGCGTACGCCGGGCGGCTGGCCCGGGTGCCCGCGCTGTTCGACGTCGTCTACTCCCCGTGGCCGACGGCCGCGGCGTCGGCGGTCGCGTCGGCGGGCGGCACCGTGGTGAGCGGCTTCGCGATGCTGCTGCACCAGGCGGTGCGCCAGGTGGAGCTGATGACGGGCCGCCCGGACGTGCCGCTGGAGGTCATGCGCGCCGCCGGGGAGGCGGAACTCGCCCGCCGCACGGCGGAGACGCGCGGCTGATCGACCCGCCGTTTCCCGTCCCCCTGCGCGACTTTTGCGTGCCGGACGGGCCCGCCGGGGAAGATTCGAGGAACGTCCGTGGTTGTGGTAGCGTAGCTCTCTGATCGGTCCGGCATGTTCTGCTGGACGCGCAAGCGGAGGTCTCCCTCCCACCTGAGTCGCCGCGAGGCGGCCGGGTCCAGGATCACGCCGGACTACTCCGGGGAGCTCAAAGGCCACGAAGCCGAAGAGCTCAGTGGCCCCGCATGCGCGACGTGCGGGGCTTTTCGCGTCAGCGAGGGCTCCCGGCACGACGAGCACGTAGGGATCGCAAACCTAGGAGGCCCCATCAGCACTGAGCCCCGCATCAACGAGCGTATCCGAGTTCCCGAGGTTCGCCTCGTGGGCCCGAACGGCGAGCAGGTAGGCATCGTCTCGATCCACGACGCCCTGAAGCTCGCCCAGGAGGCCGACCTCGACCTCGTCGAGGTCGCGGCCACTGCTCGACCGCCCGTGTGCAAGCTCATGGACTACGGCAAGTTCAAGTACGAGTCCGCGATGAAGGCGCGCGAGGCGCGCAAGAATCAGGCGCACACGATCATCAAGGAGATCAAGCTCCGGCCGAAGATCGACCCGCACGACTACGAGACCAAGAAGGGTCACGTGGTGCGGTTCCTGAAGGCCGGGGACAAGGTCAAAGTCACGATCATGTTCCGTGGACGCGAGCAGTCCCGGCCGGAGCTGGGCTTCCGGCTCCTGCAGCGGCTGGCGGAGGACGTCCAGGAGCTGGGCTTCGTCGAGTCCCAGCCCAAGCAGGACGGCCGTAACATGATCATGGTGATCGGTCCGCACAAGAAGAAGGCCGAGGCGAAGGCCGAGAAGGCCGCCGCCAAGGCGCAGCGTGGCAGCGAGGAGCCTCCCGCAGGGGAAGCCTGACGCACGGTTGGGGTTAGCCTTACAGACACCCCACAGCCACCGGCAGACGAAGACGCCGCGACCGGGTCGGCATGCACCGGCCCGGCCACCGGCACGACCGAATTGAGGAGAGACGGCGACATGCCGAAGATGAAGACGCACAGCGGTGCGAAGAAGCGGTTCCGGCTCACCGGTTCCGGCAAGGTCAAGCGTCGCCGTGCCAACCGCGCGCACTACAACGAGTGGAAGTCGTCCACGCTGACGCGCCGTCTCAAGAACGAGGTCGTCCTTTCCGACGCCGACACCAAGAAGATCAAGAAGCTGCTCGCCAAGTAAGTAGCGCGAATCCCCGGGGAGAAGAAACATGGCACGCGTGAAGCGGGCGCTCAACGCCAAGAAGAAGCGCAGGGTTGTCCTCGAGCGGGCGAGTGGTTACCGCGGCCAGCGGTCGCGTCTGTACCGCAAGGCCAAGGAGCAGATGCTCCACTCGATGACGTACGCCTACCGGGACCGCAAGGACCGCAAGGGTGCGTTCCGTCGTCTGTGGATCCAGCGGATCAACGCCGCCGCCCGTCAGAACGGCATGACGTACAACCGGCTGATCCAGGGCCTGCGCCTGGCCAACATCGAGGTCGACCGCAAGATCCTCGCCGATCTCGCGGTGAACGACAGCCAGACTTTCGCCACGCTCGTCGAGGCCGCCAAGAAGGCGCTCCCGGCGAACGTGAACGCCCCGGCCGCGAGCTGAGGCGTTTGACGGGCCCGGACGGGCTCTGAAGGGGGCCCACCGTGACGGTGGGCCCTTTTGCTATGTGTACGGGCCCGTAAGGGAAGCAGAGGGAGAGCATGGCGGGATCCGAGCTGACCAACGTCAGGTCGCCACGCGTGAAGGCGGCCAGACGGCTCACCAAACGGGCCTTCAGGGAGCAGGACCGCAGGTTCCTCGCGGAGGGGCCGCAGGCGGTGCGCGAGGCGCTGAAGCTCGACGGCGTGGTGCTGGAGCTGTTCACCACGGCCGACGCCGAGCTGCGCCACCCCGAGCTGATCACCGAGGCGACGCTGAAGGGCGTGCCGGTGCACCGGGCCAGCGGCGAGGTGATCTCCGAGCTGTCCCAGACGGTCACGCCGCAGGGGCTGGTCGCGGTCTGCGCGTTCGTCCACGCGCCCCTGGACGCCGCGCTGGCGGGCCGGCCGGAGCTGGTCGCGGTGCTGGCGCACGTACGCGACCCGGGCAACGCGGGCACCGTCATGCGGGCGGCCGACGCCGCCGGGGCCGACGCGGTGATCTTCACCGACGCCTCCGTCGACCCGTACAACGGCAAGTGCGTGCGCGCGAGCGCGGGCAGCCTGTTCCATCTGCCCGTCGTCATCGGTGCACCGGTGAGCGCCGCCGTGCGTCAACTGAGGGAGCGCGGCCTGCGCGTGCTCGCCGCCGACGGCGCGGGCAGGCACACGCTCGACGACGTGGACCTGTCGGGACCCACCGCCTGGATCTTCGGAAACGAGGCCTGGGGACTCCCGGAGGAGGTGCTCGCCGAGGCGGACGATGTGGTCAGAGTGCCCATCTACGGACAGGCTGAAAGTCTCAACCTGGCCACCGCCGCGGCGGTGTGCCTTTACTCCTCCGCGAGGTCCCAGCGAGTGCCCTAGGCGACGGGAAACCCGCTATTGTCGGCGATGTAGCGGAGGAGGGCGAGGCGTTGCACGGCGCAGACACCGACGGGCGGGTGGTGGCCGCCGCGTGCACGATCGCCATCGACGACCTCCCCGACGGCCTCATCGTCGCCGACAGGTACGGCCGCGTCCTCGCGGTCAACCGGGCGGCGTCCCGCCTGACCGGCGTCCCGATGGAGCGCGCGGTCGGCAGAGACATGAACGACGTGTTCCCCCTCCGCGACCACGACGGCCGCGAGTGGTGGAAGGCCCTCGACCCCGAGGGCGGCCTGCGCACCCGCAGCAGGGTGCCGGAGCGGCCGCTGCACCTGCCCGGCGGCCAGGAGCTGTACGTCGCGGCCCGGCTGGTGCGCGAGCCCGAGCGCGGCGGCGACGTCGAGCGGGTGGCCATCACCCTGCGCGACGGCGGGGCGCGCGCCCGGCTGGAGCGCAGCCGCGCCGACCTGGTCTCCACGGTCGCCCACGAGCTGCGCTCGCCGCTCACCAGCGTCAAGGGGTTCACCGCCACGCTGCTGGCCAAGTGGAGCCGCTTCACCGAAGAGCAGAAGCTCGTCATGCTGGAGACGGTCAACAACGACGCCGACCGGGTCACCAGGCTCATCACCGAACTGCTCGACGTCTCGCGCATCGAGTCGGGGCGGCTGGAGGTCCGCCGCCAGGTCGTCGACATCCCGGCGAGGGCCCGCAGGCTCGTCGCCGGCCGGGTCGCGGCGGGCGAGCACGAGGGCCGCTTCCGCCTCGTCGTGGGCGACGATCTCCCTGAGATGTGGCTCGACCAGGACAAGATTGACCAGATCCTGGGTAACCTGGTGGAAAACGCGGTGCGCCACGGGCGCGGAACCGTGACCATTGAGATCGAGTCCGTCGGATGGGGAGTGGCCGTGTCGGTGCGCGACGAGGGCGAGGGCATCGAGCCCGAGCTGGCTCCGCGCGTCTTCAGGCAGTTCTGGCGGGGCAACAGCCGCAGGCGCGGCGGCACGGGTCTCGGGCTGTTCATCGTCAAGGGCCTGGTCGAGGCCCACGGCGGCACCATCACCGTGCAGCGCGCCCCCGAGGGCGGCGCCGAGTTCCGATTTACCCTGCCCACCGGCACTCCCGACTTCGCCTCCTAGGTCTGGCACGGCGGCGGCGAGTCGGCCCGGTGGGCGGCCCCCACTAGACTCTTGTCCGCTCAAGCCCTGGATACGGAGCTCTCTCTTGTCTGACTACGACCCCGTCGAGGTCACACCGTTGCATGCCGACGAGGTGTCGCGCATGGAGGCCGACGCCCTGGCGGCGATCAAGGCGGCCGACAGCCTCGACGCACTCAAGCAGGCCAGGCTGGCGCACGCGGGTGACCGCTCGCCCATCGCCCTGGCCAACCGCGAGATCGGCGCGCTGCCGCCGGCCGCCCGCGCCGAGGCGGGCAAGCGGGTCGGCACGGCCCGCAGGACGATCAACGAGGCGCTCGCCGCCCGCCAGGCCGAGCTGGAGGCCGAGCGCGACGCCCGGGTGCTCGTCGAGGAGACGGTCGACGTCACCCTGCCGTGGGACCGCCGGCCGCGCGGAGCCCGCCACCCCATCACCACGCTGCAGGAGCGCATCGCCGACACATTCGTCGCGATGGGCTACGAGGTGGCCGAGGGGCCCGAGCTCGAAGGCGAATGGTTCAACTTCGACGCGCTCAACATCGCCACCGACCACCCGGCGCGCTCCGAGCACGACACGTTCTTCGTCGGCTCCACCGGGTCCGGCATGGTGCTGCGCACGCAGACGTCGCCGGTGCAGATCCGCGCGCTGCTCCAGCGCGAGCTGCCCGTGTACGTCGTCTCGCCCGGCAAGGTGTTCCGCACCGACGAGCTCGACGCCACCCACACCCCGGTCTTCCACCAGGTCGAGGGGCTGGCGGTCGACGAGGGGCTGACGATGGCCCACCTGAAGGGCACGCTCGACCGGTTCGCCGAGGTCATGTTCGGCGAGGGCATCACCACCCGGTTCCGGCCGAACTACTTCCCCTTCACCGAGCCGTCCGCCGAGATGGACCTCAAGTGCTTCGTCTGCCGCGGCGCCTCGGCCGTCCCGGGCAACCCGCCCTGCCGCACCTGCAAGTCCGAGGGCTGGATCGAGTGGGGCGGCTGCGGCATGGTCAACCCGCGCGTGCTGGTGGCGTGCGGCATCGACCCGGCGCGGTACTCCGGGTTCGCGTTCGGCATGGGCATCGAGCGGACGCTGATGTTCCGCCACAACGCCGAGGACATGCGTGACATGGTCGAGGGAGACGTGCGCTTCACGCTCCCGTTCGGAATGGAGATCTGATGAAGGTCCCGCTCTCCTGGCTGCGGGAGTATGTCGATCTCCCGGCGGCCACCGCTCAGGAGGTGGCCGACAAGCTCACGGCCGCAGGGCTGAAGCTCGAGTCCATCGCCTCCCACGGGCACGACGTCAAGAACGTCGTGGTCGGCGAGGTGCTGGAGATCGAGGAGCTCACCGGCTTCAAGAAGCCCATCAGGCACTGCAGGGTCGAGGTCGGCGAGGCGACGCCCCGGGAGATCGTCTGTGGCGCCACGAACTTCGTGGTGGGCGACCGCGTCCCGGTCGTGCTGCCCGGCGGCGTGCTGCCCGGCGGGTTCGAGGTCGGCGCCCGCAAGACGTACGGGCGCATGTCCGAAGGCATGATCTGCTCCGAGCGCGAGCTGGGCCTGGGCGACGACCACGCCGGCATCATGGTGCTGCCGCCCGGCACGCCCATCGGCGCCGACGTGGTCGAGCTGCTCGGCCTGCGCGACGACGTCATCGAGCTGGAGATCACGCCCGACGTCGGCTACGCGCTGTCGATCAGGGGCGTGGCCCGCGAGGCGGCCACCGCGTTCGGCGTGGAGTTCCGCGACCCCGCCGCCGTCGAGGTGCCCGCCGCCGACGGCCCGTCCTGGCCGGCCTCGATCGCCGACCCCACGGCCTGCGACAGGTTCGTGCTGCGCGAGGTGCGCGGCTTCGACCCCGCCGCCCGCAGCCCCCTCTGGATGCGGGTACGCCTCACCCGCGCCGGCATGCGGCCGGTCTCGCTGGCCGTCGACATCACCAACTACCTCATGCTGGAGCTCGGCCAGCCGCTGCACGCGTTCGACCGGGCCAAGCTGACCGGTGAGATCGTCGTGCGCAGGGCGCGGCAGGGCGAGCGCCTGGAGACGCTCGACCACGTCGTACGCGACCTCGACCCCGACGACATCCTCATCACCGACCAGTCGGGGCCGATCTCGATGGCGGGCACGATGGGCGGCCTGGAGACCGAGATCTCCGACGCGTCCACCGACATCGTCATCGAGGCCGCGCACTTCTCCGCCACCGGCATCTCGCGCGAGTCGCGCAGGCACGGCCTGGTGTCCGAGGCGTCCAAGCGGTTCGAGCGCGGCGTCGACAGGGAGCTGCCGCTCGTCGCGTCATGGCGGGCCGTGCAGCTGCTCGCCGAGCTGGGCGGCGCCACCGTGCAGCCCGGCGTCACCCACGCCGAGGTCGAGGTGGAGCCGGCGCGCATCGCGATCCCGGCCGGCTACCCCGGCCGGGTCGCGGGCGTGACGTACGCCAAGGAGACCGTGGTACGCCGGCTGGAGCAGATCGGCTGCGTCGTCGCCGGCGGCGCCGACCCGGCCACCCGGCAGGGCGGCGTCGACCCCACCGGCGTCGTCACCGGCGGCGAGCTGGCGGCCAGGCTGGCCGTCACCGGCGAGGACATGATCACGGTGACGCCGCCGTCGTGGCGCCCCGACCTGACCGACCCCAACGACCTGGCCGAGGAGGTCATCCGGCTGGAGGGCTACGCCGGCCTGCCGTCGGTGCTGCCGTCGGCGCCCGCGGGCGCCGGGCTGACCGAGGGGCAGCGGCTGCGCAGGCGGGTCGGCAGGGCGCTGGCCGAGAGCGGCCACGTCGAGGTGCTCGCCTACCCGTTCGTCAGCGAGGACGACTTCGACCGGCTCCTGCTGCCCGCCGACGACGCGCGCCGCCGCGCCGTCCGGCTGGCCAACCCGCTGTCGGAGGACGAGCCGCTGATGCGCACGACGCTGCTGCCGGGTCTGCTCAAGACCCTGGTGCGCAACATCGGGCGGGGCTTCTCCGACGTGGCGCTGTTCGAGACCGGCGCGGTCTACCGGCCGCGCGAGGGCGCCTCCGGCACCGCGCCGGTGCTCGGCGTCGAGCGCAGGCCCACCCCCGAGGAGCTCGCCTCCGTCGAGGCGGCGCTGCCCGACCAGCCGGTGCGGGTCGCGGTCGTGCTCGCCGGTGAGTTCGACCGGTCCGGCTGGTGGGGCGCTGGACGCCAGGCGTCCTGGGCCGACGCCGTGCAGGCCGCCAGGCTCGTCGCCGCCGAGGCGCGGGTGGAGCTGTCGATCAGCGCCGACCAGCACGAGCCATGGCACCCGGGCCGGTGCGCCGCGCTCTACGTGGGCGACACCCTCGTCGGGCACGCCGGCGAGCTGCACCCGCGCGTCATCGAGGCGTACGGGCTGCCGCCGCGCACCGCCGCGATGGAGCTGGAGCTGTCGCGGCTGGAGAGCGCCATGCCCGGCCCCGTCGAGACGCCCGCCGTCTCGGCGTACCCGGTGGCGACGCAGGACGTCGCACTGATCGTGCCCGACTTCACGCCCGTCGCGGACGTGGAGGCGGCGCTGCGCGACGGCGCGGGCGAGCTGCTGGAGTCGATCCGGCTGTTCGACGTCTACACCGGCGAGCAGGTGGGCGAGGGGAACAAGTCGCTGGCGTACACCCTGCGCTTCCGCGCGCCCGACCGCACGCTGACCGTGGAGGAGACCACCGCGGCCAGGGACACCGCCGTCGCCATGGCCGCCGACCGGGTCGGCGCGCAGCTGCGCGGCTGACGGCAGCGCCGACACGGGCTGCCGCGGAGCTACGCCGCTGACGGCAGCGCCTGCACCGGCTGCCGCGCGGCTGCCGGCGACGCCGGCACGGGCCCGGGTCGCCGGGGCTGGACGCACTCCGTCCGGCCCCGGCGCCCCGGGCTCCGTCGTTCCCGAGCGAGCCGGGGCGCCGTTCAGAAATGGTCGATGCGGGCGAGGTCGATGTCGACCTCGAACGGCACCGCCAGGCGCAGGCGGCCGCGGTGGATGCCGGTGACGACGTAGGAGGCGGTGGCCGGGTCGAGCTCGTAGACGTAGACCACGGGCCTGCCGCGATCGTTCTCGACCCGCCAGAAGTGGGGGATGCCGGCCTCGGCGTACAGGGCGGGCTTGCGTTTGCGGTCGCGCGAGCGCGAGTCGGCCGAGACGACCTCCGCCACCAGCCTGACGTCGTGGCCGCGGTAGGCGTGGCCGGGGTCGCGCGGGCCGTCGAAGCGCGTGACGCAGAGGTCGGGCTGCGGGCGCTGGTCCTCGTCGAGGATGAGGCTCGTACGGCGCAGCACGCGGAAGCCCGGCGGGACCGCCCGGCCCAGCTCCAGCTGGAACAGCGACAGCGAGCACGAGTGGAAGGCGGTCTGCGGGCTGAAGAAGACGAGGCTGCCGTCGATCAGCTCCGCGTGCAGGGGGAGGCCGGGCAGGCGGTCGAGGTCTTCCGCGACGAACCCCTGCGGCGGTGGGATCAGCCACTCCGGCAGCCCCGGCCCGTCGTCCAGGTCGGCTTCTGCTGTCATGCCGTTACGGTAGCGCGTCACGACGCTGTGTGAACTCCTGTTCGCCCAGCGTGAGCGCGGCCGCGCCGGGGCCGTGCGGGCTGGCAGAATGCGGTCGCATGAGGCAGCTACTGGTCTTCGCCGAGCGTGACGCCGCCGAGGAGGTCGCCGAGACGCTGGCCGAGTGGTTCCCGGAGCTGGGCGTGCCGCGGGTGGTGCGCGAGACCCTCGCGGGCGAGGACGACGCCGAGGACGCCCAGTGGCTCGTCGTGGCCGAGGACCTCGACCCGGACAGCCTGGCCAGGGTGGACGAACTGGTGGAGCGGCACGACGGATGGCGCGAGGAGTCCTGAGCGCCCCTCGGCTGGATGGTACGAGGAGTCGCGAGCGCCTCTCGGACCGGATGGCGCGAGGAGTCTTGAGCGCCCCTCGGACCGGATGACTGCCTCTCGGATCGGATGGTGCGAGGAGTCGCGAGCGCTCCTCGGAGGTCGCGGTGGCGGACCCTTCCGCGCTGCGCTCGACGCGCGGCTGATCACCGGTGTTGCGCCTGTGCTCTGGGCGAAAGCGGCGTCCTGGAGTGGGTGTCGAGGAGGAGGCTGGGGGCATGCGTATCGCAGTCCTTTCTGACATCCATGGAATCCTGCCGGCGTTGGAGGCCGTCCTGAGCGAGCCCGACGTGGCCGCGGCCGACCTGATCGCGTTGACCGGCGACATCGCGGCGGGCCCGATGCCCGTCGAGACGCTCGACCTGCTGGTCGGGCTCGGGGAGCGGGCGATCTGGGTCAACGGCAACGCCGAGAGGGAACTGGTCGAGGCGGCCAAGGGCGGGCCGAGCCCGTACGAGATCTCGCGGTGGGCGGCGCAGCAGCTGCGTCCCGACCAGGTGGAGCTGCTGGCCGGGCTGCCGCAGCGGCAGGAGCTCGACCTCGGCCGCCTGGGCACCACGCTGTTCGTGCACGCCACGCCGCGCGACGACCAGGAGATGATCCTGGTCGACAGCTCGCTGGAGCGGTGGGCCGAGGTGCTGGCGGGCGAGCGGGCCGACACGGTGGTGCTCGGCCACACGCACATGCCGTTCGTCCGGCTGGCCGACCGCGTCCTCATCGTCAACCCGGGGGCGATCGGGATGGCGTACGGCACGCCCGGAGCGCACTGGGCGCTGCTCGACGGCGAGACCGGCGCGGTGACGCTGCGGCGCACGCCGCTCGACGCGGAGGAGGTGGGGCGGCGGCTGCGCGCCGAGAGCGGGTTCGACGGGATCGAGGAGTGGGTGTCGGAGTACGTGACGTCCACGTACTCCGACACGGAGGCGCTGCGCGTCTTCGCCGAACTGGAGGGCCGCCCCTCCTCAACCTGACGGCCCCCGCCCCACGAGCCGACCCCGCCCCAGCATGACGGGCCCCCGGCCAGTGAGGTGGCCCCCGCCCCCGCGTGACGGATGTCGGTCCACGAGGTGGCCCCCGCCCCCGCGTGACGGATGTCGGTCCACGAGGTGGCCCCGCCGGCGTGACGGATGTCGGTCCACGAGGTGGCCCCGCCGGCGTGACGGATGTCGGTCGTCAGGCGGGGGTGGTGGCTTCGCGGCGGGCTTTCTCCGCTTGGGCGTGCAGGCTGGTCCGCGCGTCGTAGCGGCGGAAGGCCGGCAGGGCGGCGCCGAGCGCGGCCACGGCGGCCACGCAGAGCAGCCCGCCCAGGCCCAGGGAGAACCTGGTGCCGCCGAGCTGCGCCATGAAGCTGGCGCGGGCGTTGCCCACCATCGGCCCGCTCGCGTACGACAGCAGCTCGATGCCGGCCAGCCGCCCGCGCAGCTCCTGCGGGATGGTCTGGTTCCACATCGTCATGCGGAAGATGCCGCTGATCATGTCGGCGGCCCCGGCCAGGGCCAGGCAGGCGAACACCGCCCAGAACCCCGGCGCGATCGCGGCCAGCGCCACCGCCACGCCCCACACGGCCGCCGCGACGATCACGCCGAGGCCCTGGCGTTGCACGCGGGCCGCCCAGTTGCCGCCGAGCGAGGAGACGAGGGCGCCCACCGCCCCGGCGGAGTACAGCAGGCCGAGCGCCTCCGGCGCGCCCAGCTCGTCGGCCAGGAAGGGGTACAGCGCCGTGGACATCGCGAACACCATGGCGGCGATGTCCACGAGGTACGTCCCCAGGAGGTCGCCGCGTCCGGCCGCGTACCGGATGCCTTCGGCGAGCGACCGCAGCGAGGCGGGCGCGGCGTCCTCGCCGGGCGGCACGGAGCCGATGCGGTAGAGCAGCATGAGCGACAGCAGGAACGTCAGCGCGTCGATGCCGTACGCGGCGGCCGGGCCGAGCGCCGCCACGAGGAAGCCGCCCAGCGCCGGGGCCGCGATGGCGCCGATGTTCCAGCGCATGCTGTTCAGCACCGCCGCCGCGCCCTGCTGGTCGTGCGGGACGACCTGCTGGATCAGCGCCTCCAGGCTGGGCCGCTGCAGGCTGCCGACACCGGTGGCGATCGCGCCGGTGACGTACAGGACCCACACCTGCGGGGTGGGCAGCATGGCGTTGACCATGAGCCCGAGCGACGTCAGCAGCAGGCCCAGCTCGCTCAGCACAATGATCTTGCGGCGGTCGAGCGCGTCGGCGATGGCGCCGCCCCAGAGCCCGCACACCACCATCGGCACGAACTCCGCCAGGCTCACCAGACCGACCGCGAGGTAGGAGCCGGTCAGCTCCTTCATCTGGTACGGCACCGCCACCATCGAGACGAACGTCCCGAACATGGTGACGAAGCCGGAACTGAACAGGAGCCGGAAGTCGCGGGACGAGCGCAGCGGGCTCAGGTCGAGGACGAGGTGGCGGAGCAGGCGCTTCAGTCGGTCGGGCACAGGGTCACATTGTCGGAGGGGGAACGTGTCAGGGCAAACCGTTTTCCGCCCGGCAGGGGAGTCCCGCAGGGGGAATCCGGCAGGGGCCAGGGAGGAGAGCCCGCTCCTCCCTCTCCGGGCGGCTGTGCACGAACAGGCGGTCGGAGAGGGAGAGCCGTCTTGGCACACGTATCGGTCGGGCGTCCCCATCCGGGCGGCTCTGCGAGGGCAGGCGGTCGGAGGAGGAGGGGCGCGGCGGCACACGTACCGCTCAGGCGGGGAGAGGCGCTCTGGTGTCACACGGCGGTCGCGCGGGGAGGCGTCTGGGGTGTCACCGGCGGCTCGGGCCGGGGCCACTGCAGCGGCCCGGCCAGCGTGCAACACCGGACAACGCCACCGCACCGGACCGACGTGAGACACCACGCGGGCCGCCGGGCCGCCATGCGGGAGACCATGCCACCCCGCCCGGCCGGCCCAGGAGCACGGCGGGCTCTACCTGGGCGCCGTCGGGGGCCCGCCTCGGGCGGTTGCGGTGGCTCTGGGCATGGCGAAGGCCCCCGGTGGAGCGGGGGCCTTGCGGTGGGTGGGTGGGCGAGGGCGTCAGGCGGCCGGGACCTTGTCGAGGAAGCCGAGCACCTTGCGGATCCTGCCGTCCTCGGCGAGCTCCACCACGTCGAACCCGACGGCCACCGGCTCCTCCCCGGCCGGGCCGAGGTGCCAGGTGAACCTCGCGATGTTGTGGTGGGTGTCGTACTGCTCGCCCGCGCTGAAGACCAGGCCGGGGAACATGCCCTGCGCGCCCTCGATGACGGCGGCGATGCCGGCGTGGCCGGCGACGTCGGCCAGCGGGTCGGTGTAGGTGGCGTCCTCGGTCCACAGTTCGGCGACGGCCTTGGCGCGGGCCTCGGCGTCGGTCTCGTTCCAGGCGGCGACGTAACGGTCGAGCAGGTTCATGGCGTGCCTTTCCTTATGGTCAGTGGTGTTCTGAGGATGTTCTGAGGTGGGTGGTCAGGTCAGAGGGTGCGGGCCTTGCGCAGGCCGGTGATCTGCAGTTCGGCGAAGACCGCGACCACGATGGCCTGGGCGATGGCCCAGATCGCGCCGATCGTGGTGAAGTCAGCCGAGCCGGTCACGACGGCACCCACGCTGGCCAGGGTCCAGGCGATGTTCAGCCCGATCACGGCCTTGGTGGCGGCGGCGCTGATGGCCGGGCGGGAGGCGATGACGCCGACGGCGGCGCCGTACACGAGGAGGAAGATCCCGATCTCGCGCAGCAGGCCGGCACCGGGGCCGAGCAGGGTGCTCACCGGGCCTGCGAACGCGAGGTAGACCAGCCCGTTCGCGCCGGTGACGACGGCGTCGAGGGCCAGCGCGAGGCGCAGGAACTTGGTCCGCTCGGCAGTGACGGGGAGGGCGGTCATTTCGGATCTCCTTCAGGTGTCTCGTTCCGACACCTGAACGATCGCAGCCGGGGGATAGGCGCCGCGATTACGCGGGAGGTAATGCCGGACGGCATCCTACCCTCGACCTGCGGTGACGTACCGAAAAATGCTCGCGCTGCGGAGCGGTGGCGGCCAGGAGAGCCGCGGCGGGAGGCCCGGAGACGGGCTGGAGCGGCGGGCGCCGACGGCCGCCGGGCCCAGCGGGATGGCGGAGAGCCCCACCCGGACGGACGGACGACGGGCGGCTTGGGAGGGCGCTGCGGGAGGGTGGTGGTGGGGCCGCCGGTTCGTTGGTGGCGGCCCCGGGTGAGGGTGGGTCAGGCGCCGAGGATCTCCCTGCGGAGGTGGGTCTTGAGGATCTTGCCGCCCGGGTTGCGGGGCAGTTCGGCGTCGCGGAACCAGACGTGTACGGGGATCTTGAACTTGGCGATGCGGTCCGCCAGGAACGACCGGAGCTCCTCGGGCGTGGCCGTCGCGCCGGGCGCGAGCCGGATGACGGCGCCGACCTCCTCGCCCAGCTCGTCGTGCGGGACGCCGATGACGGCGGCGTCGTCCACGGCCGGGTGCTCGAACAGGGCGGCCTCGACCTCGGCGCAGTAGACGTTCTCGCCGCCTCTGATGACCATGTCCTTGGCGCGGTCGACGATGTAGACGAAGCCCTCCTCGTCGATCCTGCCGAGGTCGCCGGTGTGCAGCCAGCCGTCCACGAAGGTCTGCGCGGTCGCCTCGGGCTTGTTCCAGTAGCCGAGGATGACGTTGGGGCCGCGCAGGCACAGCTCGCCCACCTCGCCGGGCGGCAGGACGTCGCCCATGGGGCCGACGACGCGGACGTCCACGACGGGGGAGGGCAGGCCGATGCTGTCGGGCCTGGCCTGGTAGTCGGCGCCGCCGTTGCCGATGGCGAGCGCGGTCGTCTCGGTCATGCCGTAGCCGTTGGACGGCGCCCGGTCGGGCAGGTTCTCGGTGATGCGCTCCAGCAGCTTGGGCGGGGCGGGCGCGCCGCCGTAGCCGAGGGTGGTCAGCGACGACAGGTCGTACCTGCCGAAGTCGGGGTGGGACATGAGCTGCCAGGCGTTGGTGGGCACGCCGATCATCGTGGTGACCTTCTCGCGCTCGATGAGCCGCAGCGCCTGCTCGGGGTCCCACTTGTACATGAGCACCAGGCCGCCGCCGGTGAACATCATGCCGGTCATGGCGGAGAAGCAGCCGGTGACGTGGAACAGCGGCACGGTCAGCAGGGTCACCCGGCGCGCCCCGGCGGCCTCCGCGGGGTCCCTGCCGGACATGGCGACGGCGCGCATCAGCCCGTACGCGACGGTCATGGGGGACTGGCCGAGGTTGCGGTGGCTGCCGAGCGCGCCCTTGGGGCTGCCGGTGGTACCGGAGGTGTAGAAGATCGTGGCCGGGTCCTCGGGGGAGAGTTCGACGTCGGGCAGTTTGACGTCGGCCGTGACCTCGCCCATGACGTCGGCGAACGTCCGCGCGCCCGCCGGGCCGTCGCCGCGGGTGACGATCAGGGGCACGCCGGTGGAGGCGAGTCTGGCGGCGCGCTCGCCGTCCGCGATGATCAGCTTGGCGCGGGAGTCGCGCGCGCCGTACGCCAGTTCGGGCTCGGTCCACCAGGCGTTGAGCGGCACCGCGATGGCTCCGGCGGCCAGCACGGCGGAGAAGGAGACGACCCATTCGGGGTAGTTGCGCATGGCGACGGCGACCCGGTCGCCCTTGGTGACGCCGTACTCCTCGACGAGGCGGCGGGCGAGGGTGGCGGCGCGGCGGAAGTGCTCCTCGAAGGTGATGTGCTCGTCCTCGTACACCAGGAAGGTCTTCTCGCCGTGGAACCTGCTCATCTCCAGGAGGGTGCGGAAGTGGGCGGGGGCGTGCTTCCACGTGCGTACGCCGGTGTCGCCGATCTCCTCCATCTCGAAGAGCTGGCCGGGGCCGGTGAGCTGAGCCTGAACCTGGGCGTGCGTAAGAGACATGCGCAGAACTCCCGCAGTGGACGGCAATCCGGATGAATCACAGTACCGACCGGTAGGTACGCCGCGCTAGGGCAGGTGAAACGGTCCTCCGGGCCGTCCACGAGGGGATATGAAAGTTTCATGATGAACGCGATACTTTCAGATCCCTAGCTGTCGATATGGCGGCTTCCCCGAGCGTCCATTGACCATGTGCAGGCAGGTCAATACCGTTATCGCAGCGATCGGAACGTTCTCGAAAATTTTCGGAAATGCCTGCCTGCGGAGGTACATGCCCGTGCGTCCATCCCTCATCCCCTGGCGGCCGCCCTCTCAGGGCTGTTCGCCGCGTTCCTCCTGCCCGGCGTCCCGGCCGACGCGGCCGCGCCGCTGCGCGCCCACGCCGCCAGGCGCGGCAAGTTCGTCGGCGCCGCGCTCGCGACCGGCCCGCTGTCGGGCGAGACGCAGTACCGCTCCATCGCCGCCACCGAGTTCAGCCAGGTCACCGCCGAGAACGCGATGAAGTGGGACGCCACCGAGCCCAGCCAGGGCCGGTTCGACTTCAGCGGCGCCGACGCCGTCGTGAACTTCGCGGCGCAGAACGACCAGCAGGTCCACGGCCACACCCTCGTCTGGCACAACCAGACGCCGGGCTGCGTGCAGGGCCTGGACGCCACCGCCATGCGCGCGGCCATGCGGAACCACATCGCCCAGGTCGTCGGCCGCTACGCCGACAACGCGGCCCTGAGCGTCACCGGCCAGACGGTCACCGCCGAGAACCTCGCCTACAACGGGTCGCCGGCGCCGGACGCGAGCACGACGTTCGGCTTCCAGGTGAGCAGGCCGAACGGCGACACCCGGACGCCGTCGGGTTACACCTGTTCCTGACGCCCTTCCCACGCTTTCCCACGCTTTCCCACGCTTTCCCACGCTTTCCCGCGCCTTTCCCCCGGGCGGCCGTGACGGTTCCGCCCGGGGGATATTTCACGGAAATTTCCGTCCGAATTGTCCTTCTAGCTCATCGCACCGGCCGGTGATACACAGGGCGTCATGGCAGAGATCATCCTCTTGCACTCCGCGCAGGGCCTGAGGCCGGGGGTGGCCGTGGCGGCGGAGACACTACGGGCGGGCGGGCACACCGTGCGGACGCCCGACTACTACGACGGCGAGGTGTTCGCCGACATCGAGTCCGGGCTGCGCAAGCGGGACGAGGTCGGCATGGAGGAACTGGCGCGCCGCTTCCGGGCGATCGGCGGTGAGGTGTCCGGACCGGTGGTCTTCGCCGGGTTCTCGCTCGGTGCGTACGGGGCGCAGCTCCTGGCCGCCAACCACCCGATGGCCAGGGGCGCGCTGCTGTTCCACGGCGGGGTGACCGTGGACGAGGTGACCGACGGGGCCTGGCCGCGGCACGTCCCGGTCCAGGTGCACCACAGCGAGGGCGACCCCTGGGTGGACGAGGGGGAGATCGCGGAGCTCGCGGCGGCGGTCGGGCCGGGGTTCGAGTGGTTCACCTACCCGGGGGAGGCGCACCTGTTCGCCGACCCCGACCTGCCGGGCTACTGCGAGACGTCGGCGAAGCTCATGTGGGAACGGGTCATCGCGTTCCTCTCCCGCATTTAACCCGATTTACGGCCATATTTACATGACTTCAACACCTACGGCACCAATAGCGCCACATAACGTCATTGGGTCTCCCTTTTCTCTGTCGTTTTCTTTACGATCTCCTCGACCCATCAAGATCGAGGGAAGGATCGCACGATGACGATCGAGATCAAGAAGGTCGAGGAAGTCGAGACCACCGGTAACAGCAACAGCTGCTGACCGCCCGCGCGTCCGTGGGGCCTCCCCGTGAGGCCCCACACCACCCCTCCGGAGCCCGCATGCCGAAGATCCAGGTCAATCCGGCGTTCCCGCTCTTCGTCGACGACGCCCGCGAGCGCGTGCGCCTCGGCGATTTCCCCCCGACCGGCCAGATCCTGGACCCCGCGCCGCCGCCCCTGCGCCGCCTGCTCAGGCTGTGCGCAGAGACCCCCGTCGAGCGCGACGCGCTGCCCGCGCTCGTCCCCGAGGTGCCGCCCGCCGAGCTCGACGCGGCCGTCGAGCGGCTTCTCGCCGCGCGGATCCTCGTCACCGACGCCGACCTGGACGTCCTCGCCGCCGACGCCCCGCTCTCCCGCCTCGCGCTGTTCCTGTCGATGTTCCACCCCGCCCAGGAGGCCGCCTCCGCGCTCGCCGGGCTGGCCGGCAGGCACGTCGCCGTGCTCGGCGCGGGCGCGATCGGCGGCGCCGTCGCGCTGCACCTCGCCACCTCGGGCGTCGGCGCGCTCACCCTGCTGGACGACGACCGCGTCGAGCCCGCCAACCTGCACCGCCAGCACCTCTACACCGGGCGCGACGTCGGCACGCCCAAGATCGAGGCCGCCGCCCGCACGCTGCGCGAGCACTGCCCCGGGCTGGAGGTCACCACCGTGGAACGGCGCATCACCGGCCCCGCCGACGTCGTCACGGCCGCCGACCTCGTCGTCAACACCGTGGACACGCCGCAGCCGCACATCCGCCGCTGGGTCAACCGGGCCTGCGTCGAGGCCGGGACGCCGTTCGTCACCGGCGGGTTCAACCAGCACACCGGGCTCGTCGGCCCGCTCGTCGTCCCCGGCAAGACGGGGTGCCTGGCCTGCCAGGAGCGCGCCCTCGCCTCCCGGTACGGCTCCCGCGAGCTGCCGTCCTCCGACAACCCCGGCCGGACGATCCCGTCCTTCGGGCCGCTGTGCGGGATCGTCTCCGGCATGCTCGCCTCCGAGGTGATCAGGTACCTCACCGGCACCGGAGCCCCGGCGGTCGAGGGCAGGAGCGTCTGGCTCGACCTGCTCACCTTCACCACCACCGGCTGGGACTTCGACCGGCTGCCCGACTGTGAGGTCTGCGGGTGAAGACCGACCTGTCGTTCCTCACGGTCGTGGCCGACGGCCCCGACGACTACGTGATCGGCAACGGCGAGACGTTCGTCCACGTCCCGGGCGTCGCCGCGGCCGTCGTCGCCGCGCTCGACGGCACCAGGACCGCCGAGGAGGTCCGGGCGCGCGTCCTCGCGGAGCGCGGCGTGGACGTGGACGTGGCGGGGTTCGTCACCGGGCTGGAGAGCGCCGGGCTGCTGGCCAGGCCAGAACGCCCGCCCAACCTGTGGGACAGGATCAGGCCCGGCCACGTCGCCTGGCTGTTCTCCCGCCCCGCCGACGCCGTCCTGCTGCTGCTCACCGTCTGCGCCGTCGCCGCGGCCGTCGCCGAGCCGCGCGTCCTGCCCGGCTTCTCCTCGCTCGTGTGGTCCAACAGCCTGACCTTCACGGTCGCGTTCGCCGCCGGGTCGTGGCTGCTCGTCCTCGCGCACGAGCTCGCGCACATCGCCGCCGCCCGCTCGCTGGGCGTGCGGGCGGAGCTGTCGCTCGGCACGCGCCTGCAGTTCCTCGTCGTCCAGACGCGGATCACCGGCGTCTGGGGCGTGCCGAGGAGGGCCCGCTACCGCGCGCACCTGGCCGGGATGCGCGCGGACTGGTTCCTCGTCTGCGTCTCGGCCTGCGTCCTTTTCGCCTTCGACTCCGGCCCGGTACGGCTCGTCATGGTGATCTGCCTGTCGCAGATCGCCTGGCAGTTCCTGTTCTTCATGCGCACCGACGTCTACTACGCCTTCGCCAACGCGGCGGGCGAGAAGAACCTCATGGCCGACGCGCAGGCGTACCTGCGGGAGGTCCTGGCCAGACGGCCGGGACGCCGGGCGGGGACCCGGCGCGGGGTGCGCGCCTACGCCTGGTTCCTGGTCGTGGGACGGGTGCTGGGGCTGGCGTTCTTCGCGGCGTACACGGTGCCGGTGACGGTGGCGGTCTGCCGGCGGTCGCTGGAGGAGCTGGACGCGGGGGCTCCGGCCTGGCAGCCCGCCGCCACGCTGGCCGTCGTGGCGGCCGGCTGGCTCGTCTACCTCGTCGTCCTCGCCCGCCGCCTGCCGGCGCGCCTGTCCGCCCGCCGCCCGGAGGCGGCGGGCGTCACCGGCCGCTCCTAGGCGGGAGCCGGCTTCCAGCGCCAGGCGCCCCCGGCGTACGGCGCGCACTTGTACCGCTTGGCGTGGGCCGCCGCGCGCATCGAGTAGCCGTACTGGCCGCGCTGCTCCTTGGCGCAGTACGCGCCGGGGGAGACGCAGTCCCAGTGCTTGGCGTGCTTGTAGTAGTACCTGCCGCTCGGCTGCTTCTCGGAGCACCAGCCGGCGGCGTGGGTCTGCGCCGCGGCCGAGGCGGCCGGGGCCTGGGCGAGCAGGACCGAGGCGGCGGCGAGCGCCGCTAAGAGAGGTTTGCGCATGGGTGGCACGCTAGTGATGCCCGGTCACTTTTGGGGCACGCCAGGCGCGATCGTCAGCCGGGGAGGCCCAGGAGGGCGGGGATGGCCGCGACGCTGGGCAGGAGGTGGGTGTGGCGGACCGCGCCGAGCGCCGATGCGTCGAGTCCGCCGGTGAGGACGCCCGCCACGATCGCCGCCCCGGCGTTCGTCCCGGCTTCGAGGTCGCGGACCGTGTCGCCCGCCGTCAGCACCCGCGCGACGTCGCGCACCCCCGTCGCCTCCATCGCCCGGAAGATCATGTAAGGTGCCGGGCGGCCCGCGGCGACGTCGTCCACGCAGACCACGGCGTCGAGCACGCCGTCGTCCCACCCGACCTCGGCCAGCAGCCCCGCCGTCACCTCGCGGTCGAACCCGGTCGTGAGGGCCACCTTGACCCCGGCGGCGCGCAGCGCTGCGATCGCCTCGGGGACGCCGGGCAGCGGGGACGGCCGCCGCTCGGCGTACGCCCGGCGCAGCCGGTCGCGGAAGTCGGCGAAGGCGGACTCCACCGTCTCGGGCGGCGGCGCGGCCTCGGGCGTGGTCAGCATGGCCGTGATGGCCTCGCGTTTGTCCGCGCCCATCCAGCGTTCGACGTCCTGCCTGCCGGGACGGCCGCCGGCGGCGCGCACGGCCTCCTCCAGGGCGACGTAGACGGCGCCGTGCTCCTCGACGGTGGTGCCGGCGATGTCGAGAACCGCCAGTTCGATCATGGTTTCTGTCTCCTCAAGGGTGTGGGACGGCCGTGACGGCCGGGCTGCGCAGCAGCGCCGGCAGGGCCTGCTGGGAGTTCTCGATCGTGAACGAGACCAGGTCGGGCCGGTAACGGTCGTCGGAGTACTCGACGGGCTCGCCGTCGGCGGACGAGGTGCGGCGGCGCTCGCGCAGCAGCGCCGCGCCCGGCGCGATGCCGAGGAGCGCGCAGTCGTCCTCGCCCGCGGTGACGGCGTCGATGGTGTGGCGGGCGGTGCTCAGGTCCACGCCGCACCCGCTCAGGTAGGCGAAGACCGAGCCGGAGTCGCAGTCGAAGTCGAACAGCAGCCGCCCCACCGGCCAGACGAACGTGGTGCGCTCGATCATGGCCGGCACGCCGTCGAGCAGCCGCAGCCGGAGGAGCTGGACGACGGGCTCGCCCTCGTCCAGCCCCAGGACGTCGGCGGCCTGCGGTGAGGCGGGCCGCCTGGCGATCTCCAGCGTGCGCTGGCCGGGGGTGCGGCCCATCTGGCGGGCCCAGCGCGAGAACGACAGGAAGGTCTCGAACGGCTGCGGCGCGGTGCTGCTGCGCACGACGGGCGGCCGGCCGCGCCCGCCGCCGATGAGGCCCTCGGCGCGCAGGGTGGCGAGGGCCTGGCGGACCGGGCCGCGGGAGGCGCCCCACTGCTCGCACAGCTGCGACTCCGAGGGGAGGGCCGAGCCCACCGGCAGCTCGCCCGCGCTGATGCGGCGGCGCAGGTCGGCGGCGACGCGTTCGTGCAGAGGTCCGTCCATGCGAGTTGACAATACAGGACAACCGACACTCCCGATAAGTGCCCCGTACGCAGAAATATCCGTTCTACGTGGGCAAATGACATCCAGGGAAACAAGTGGTGACATGTCGCTTCCGGTGGTTGACGCCGACCGGCGGAGGCCGCCACCGTACTTGTCATGACAAGTCGCCATTCCGTGGGCGGGTCCCTCGGCTCCGCCGATCTGGTCGTCGTCGGCGCGGGCATCGTCGGCCTCGCCCACGCCGCCGACGCCGTGCGCCGCGGGCTGTCCGTCGCCGTCGTCGAGCGGGACGAGCGCGCCACCGGCGCCTCCGTCCGCAACTTCGGCCACGGCTGCTTCACCGCCCAGGACGGCGACGCCCTCCGCTACGCCCTGGCGGCCAGGACCTCCTGGCTGCGCCTGGCCGCGCAGGCGGGCTTCTGGCTGCGCGAGGCGGGCACCGTCGTCGTCGCCCGCGCCGACGACGAGTACGCCGTGCTGGAGGAGTTCGCCGCGCGGCGCGACGGCCACGTCGTGCTCCTCGACCGAGCCCAGGTCGCGGACCGGGTGCCCGCGGGCGCCGGCGTGGTCGGCGGGGCCCTGCTGCCCCTGGACGTGCGGGTGGACCCGCGCGAGGCGGCGCACGCCGTCGCCGCCTGGCTCGCCTCCCGCGGCGTGCGGTTCCACTGGGCGACCACCGCGCACACCGTGGAACCCGGGCTGGTGGGCACCAGCCGCGGCGCGATCGCGGCGGGCCGGGTCGTCGTGGCCGTCGGCCACGACGTGGACCGGCACTTCCCCGCCCTCGCAGAACAGGCGGGGGTGCGCCGCTGCGCCCTGCACATGCTGCGCGTGGCCGACCCGCACGGCCGCCGCGTCGACCCGGCCGTGCTCACCGGCTTCTCGCTGCTGCGCTACGGCGGGTTCGCCGCCTGCCCCACGCTGCCCGCGCTGCGCGGCCGGCTGGAGAGCGACCACCCGGCGCTTGCCGCCATCGGGCTGAACCTCATGTTCACCCAGCGCCCCGACGGCGACCTCACCATCGGCGACACCCACGCCTACGCCGCCACGCTCGAACCGTTCAACGACGAGGAGACCGACCGGCACGTCCTCGCCGAGACCGCACGACTGCTCGGCGTCGAACGCCTCACGGTGCGCGAGCGCTGGCGCGGCGTCTACGCCTCCGCGCCGGAGCCGTTCCTCGTGGCCGCGCCCGAGCCCGGCGTCCGCGTGGTCTCCGTGACCTCCGGCGTCGGCATGACCACCGCGCTCGGCCTGGCCCCCGAGGTCCTCGACGACCTGCTGCGCTGACCCGTCCCCGAAGTCCCCGACAGTTCCCCCGAACCCCGCACTGGAGAAAGAGACCCATGCGCGCACGACCCTTCCTCGCGGCCGCGGCGCTCGCCCCCGCGCTGCTGCTGCTCGCCGGCTGCGGCGGTGACGCCGGGACGTCCGGCGCCTCCGCCGCGACCTGCCCGGGCGGCAGGATCCGCTTCGGCGTCGAGCCGTACGAGGACCCCGCCAAGCTCAAGCCCGCCTACGAGACCCTCGCCGCCGCGCTCCAGCGCAAGCTGGACTGCCCCGTCGAGCTGAAGATCGTCGACGACTACTCGGCCGAGGTGCTCGCCATGCGCAACGGCCAGCTGGAGCTGGCCGAGTTCGGGCCGCTCGGGTACGTCTTCGCCAGCAGGCTGGCCGGGGCGCAGGCGGTGGCCTCGTTCGCCGACGCCAAGGGCGCGCTGACCAGCTACACCGCCGGCATCTGGGTGCCCACCGGCTCGCCGATCACCTCGGTCAAGGACCTGGCGGGCAGGTCGCTCGCGCTGTCCAGCGCCGGGTCGGCCTCCGGCGACGCGCTCCCCAGGTACGCGCTCAAGACCCAGGGCGTGGCCGAGTCGTCCGTCAAGATCGACTACGCGGGCGGCCACCCCGAGGCGCTGCTCGCCCTCGTCAACGGCAAGGTGGACGCCGCCGAGATCAACAGCCAGCAGCTCGCCACCGCGCGGGCCGCCGGCACGTTCGACCCGGCGAAGTACCGCCAGATCTGGAAGTCGGAGCCCGTCCCCAACGACCCGATCACCGTGTCGGGCAGGCTCGACCCCGCCTTCCGCGAGGCGGTCGCCAAGGCGCTCGTGGAGCTGGAACCCGCCGACGTCGCCAAGGTCGGCGCCTTCCTCGACGTCGACCCGCCCGGACCGCTCGTCAGGGTGACCGAGCAGACGTACAAGCCGCTGTTCGACCTCGCCACCACGCTCGGCCTGACCGAGAAGGACGTCTGACGGTGGCCGCCCAGGGAGCCGGCGCCCCCGCGCTCGCCGTGAGGGGCCTGCGCAAGTCCTACTCGGGCAGGACCGTGCTCGACTCCCTCGACCTGGACGTCGCGGCGGGCGAGTTCGTCGCGGTGCTCGGCGCGAACGGCTGCGGCAAGTCCACCGCGCTGCGCTGCGTCGTCGGGCTGGAGACGCCGGACGGCGGGACGGTCCTCGTCCACGGCCGCGAGGTGGGGCCGGCGGGCGACGCCGGGTCGGCGGAGCTGCGGCGCCGCACCGCGATGGTGTTCCAGCAGATCCACCTGGTACGCCGCCGCAGCGCCCTCGACAACGTCTGCGCGGGCGCGCTGGGCCGGCTGCCGCTGCGCCACTCGCTCACCCCCGCCCTGTTCCCCCGGGAACTGCGCGAGGAGGCCATGGCCTGTCTCGACCGCGTCGGCATGGCGGACCGCGCCGCCGAGCCCGCGGGGAGGCTGTCCGGCGGCCAGCAGCAGCGCGTCGCGATCGCCCGCGCGCTCTGCCAGCGGGCCGAGATCATCCTCGCGGACGAGCCGGTGTCGGCGCTCGACCCGGCCGCCGCCGACCAGGTCGTGTCGCTGCTGGCCGAGCTCGCCCGCGACCAGGGGCTCGCCATCGCGGCGGTGCTCCACCAGCCCGCGCTGGCCGCGCGGCACGCCGACCGCGTGGTCGGTCTGGTCGCCGGGCGGGCGGTGGTCGACGCGCCCGCCTCCCGGCTCACCGCCGCCGACGTCGACGCCCTCTACGTCCCCGACCTCCGACTCACCCACCTGGAAGCCTCATGAGCAGAGCAGCGACCTCCGCGGGCGCCGGCCCCCTGCCGGGCGGCGCCGCGCCCGCGCCGCCGCGCAGGCGGCCCGTCTCCGCGGCCACCGCCGCCGTCGCCGTCCTCGTGGTGGCCGCCCACGTGCTCGCCTGGCGCGGCACCGAGTTCTCCCCCGTGGCGCTGCTGCAGGGCTGGCGCGGCATGGCCGACTTCCTGGAGCAGGCGCTGCCGCCCGACCTGTCGGCCGGCGTGCTGCTCACCGGCGCGCGGGCCGCGCTCGTCACGCTCGCCATCGGGCTGCTCGGCACCACCCTGTCGGTGCCGTCGGCGCTGGTGCTGGCGCTGCTCGCGGCCCGTACGACCACGCCGAACCGGTGGGCCTACCAGGCGGCGCGGTCGGTGCTGTCGTTCCTGCGCGCCGTGCCCGACGTCGTCTTCGCGCTGGTCTTCGTCACGGCTGTCGGGCTGGGGCCGTTCGCGGGCGTGCTGGCGCTGATCTTCCACAACACCGGCGTGATGGGGAAGCTGTGGGCCGAGGCGATGGAGGAGATCGACCTCGGGCCGCGCGACGCGCTGCGCGTCAGCGGCGCCTCCGGCACGCAGGTGGCGGCGCACGCCGTGCTGCCCTCGGTCGTGCCGCAGTTCGTCGGGCTGCTGCTCTACCGCTTCGACGTCAACGTGCGCTCGTCGCTGGTGCTCGGCCTGGTCGGCGCGGGCGGCATCGGGTTCCTCGTCAACCAGTCGATCAAGCTGTTCCGCTTCGGCGAGATGGTCACCCACCTCATGCTCGTGATGGTGCTCGTCGTCGCCGTGGACCAGCTCTCCGCCCACGTACGGCGCCGCATCGGCGCCTGAGCCCGGCTTTCAGCGTTCCTGGAAGCGTTCCACGACGTAGTACGCCTTGTCGTGGAAGCCCGTCACCCTGCCGCCCGCCTCCAGCAGGCCGCCCAGCGTCTCGCGGACGGCCACCCGCCACGCCTTGGTGGCCCCCGGGTCGGCGCGGCGCAGCGCCTCGACGTCCTCGGGCACGGCGACGAGCACGGTCGCCGTGCCCGCGGGCCGCGCCACCGGGTGCCCGCCCTCGGCCGCCAGCGCGACCGCGGCCCCCTCGACCGGGGGAGGGACCGGGTGCCCGCCGAGGGCCAGGGTCTCCACGTGCGGCGCCGACAGCTCCCAGACGGCCAGCACCCGGTCGGAGTCGTCGCCCGCGTTGATGGCGTCGGCCATCTCGCCGTAGAAGCGCGGCAGGTACTCGGTCGGCCGCGCGCCCAGCTTCACCAGGTTGAAATGGGCGTTGCGGCGCACGAGCGGGTCGTAGGTCCAGGTGATGCGTTCGAGGCCGCGCTCCAGCGCCCAGGCGCGCTGGTGCCGCTTGAGCGCCAGGCCGACGCCCCGTCCCGACGTCGCGCTGCCCGTGATGTGGGAGTGCAGCGCGGCGCCCGCCGCGAGGAACCCGACCGAGGCGCCCACCAGCAGGTCGCCGTCGAACGCGCCCGCGACGTAGCCGCCGCTGTGCGCGAGCGCGCGCATCATCGGCACGTTGACCGGCTGTTCCTCCGGGTGGAATCCCCAGATGTCCTCGAACAGCGCGTACACCCGCTCGAAGTCGGCGAGTGCGTGGAGCTCCCTGACCGCGACCACCGGCCGCCCCCTTCCGTCACACCGGGGGTGACGTTATGTCATCGCGGTGGGCAGGGGATTCGTGCGGGATCACCAAGACGGGCCCGGCT
Source organism: Nonomuraea pusilla (assembly GCF_900109355.1). Taxonomy (GTDB): domain Bacteria; phylum Actinomycetota; class Actinomycetes; order Streptosporangiales; family Streptosporangiaceae; genus Nonomuraea; species Nonomuraea pusilla. Next base: position 49,452 of record NZ_FOBF01000024.1, on the reverse strand, counting down.
TTCGTGGAGCCGCCCCAGGGCCCCGCCCGGCCGCGGGCCCGGCGCGGCGTCCGGGCACGGACTCCGTCGCGTCTCCCGCCGCCCCTGCTCTCCCCGTTTGGGCGGCAGCACAACGCGACCGCCTCCGTTCGTACGACGCCCCATAGCTGCCGCCGCGCACCGGCGCCTACCGTGCGGACATGCCACGCCTCGCGCTCGACGACCTCTACCGCCTCGCGGTCCCCTCCGATCCGCGGCTGCGCCCCGACGGCGGCGCCGTCGCCTACACGCTGACCACCGCCGGCCGCGACTCCGACGAGAACGTCACCGAGATCTGGCTCGCCGTCCCCGGCGCCGAGCCGCGCCGCCTGGCCGCCGGCAGCGCGCCCCGCTGGTCGCCCGACGGCCGGAGGCTCGCGTTCCTGCGCCCGGTCGAGGGCCGCCCCCAGATCCACCTGCTGCCCATGGACGGCGGAGAGCCGCGCCCCCTCACCCGGGCGCCGCTGGGCTCGGGCGCGGCCGTCTGGTCGCCCGACGGCGGCCGCGTCGCCTACGCCGCGCCGCACGGCGACCCCGACCCGTCGGCCCCGGTCGTGGCCGACACGCTGGAGTTCAAGGCGGACGGGGTGGGGCTGCTGCGCGGGCTGACCACCCACCTGTTCGTCACCGACGTGGCGACCGGCGAGACCGTCCAGCTGACCGAGGGCGGCTTCCACGCGGGCGAGCCCGCCTGGTCGCCCGACGGCAAGCGGCTGGCGTTCACCGCGGGCATGGCACCCGACCGCGACCTGGCGCCCGAGAGTGCCGTGTACGCGGTGGACGCCGGCGCCGAGTCGCCCGGCGAGCCCGAGCGGCTCACCGGGCCCGAGATCATCTGCACGGGCGCCTGGTGGCTGGGCGACCGCCTCGTCGTCGCCGGGCTGCCCGCCACGGTCGGCCACACCCGCCTGTACACGCTCGGCCCCGGCGGGCTGGAGGAGCTGCGGACGGGCCTCGACCGCAACGTCATGACCGGCGCCCCCGGCTACCCGGGCGCCACGCCCGCCCGGCTCGGCGACGACCTGCTGTTCTGCGCCCGCGACCGGGGCAGCACGCACGTCTACCGGCTGTCTGGCGACGGCCCCGCGCTGAAGATCGCAGGCGGCGACCTCACCGTCTCCGGCGTCAGCGTCGCCGGGGGCCGGGTCGCCTACGTGGCGGCCGACCCGTACGGGCCGGGCGAGGTCTACCTCGACGGCGAGCCGCTGACCGCGTACGCCCTGGCGGACGTCGAGCTGTTCACGCCGCGCGCCCGCCTGTTCACCGCGCCGGACGGCACGCGCGTCGAGGGGTTCGTGCTGCGCGACGAGACGCGCGAGGGCCCCGGCCCGCTGCTGCTGGACGTGCACGGAGGGCCGCACAACGCCTGGGCGCCCGCCTTCGACGGCGCCCACCTCTACCACCAGGTGCTCGCCGCGCGCGGCTGGACGATCCTCACGCTCAACCCGCGCGCCAGCGACGGGTACGGCGAGGCGTTCTACACCGCCGCGGTCGGCGCCTGGGGCCTGGCCGACGAGCAGGACTTCCTGTCGGCCGTGGACACGCTGGTGGCCGAGGGCGTCGCCGACCCCGACCGGCTGGCCGTCGCCGGCTACAGCTACGGCGGCTACATGTCCTGCTGGCTCACCTCCAGGACGGACCGCTTCAAGGCCGCCGTCCCCGGGGGCTGCGTCAGCGACCTGATGAGCATGTCCGGCACCTCGGACGCCGGAGCGCTCATCAAGACGTACGAGTGCGCGGGCGACGTGGCCGCGCAGTCGCCCATGACCAACGTCTCCCAGGTGACGACGCCTACGCTGCTCCTGCACGGCGAGGCGGACGACCGCTGCCCGGTCGGCCAGGCCGAGCAGTGGTTCGCCGCGCTGCGCGAGCAGGGCGTGCCGGTGCGGCTCGTGCGTTACCCGGGCGCGTCACACCTGTTCCCCCTGAACGGACGGCCGTCACACCGCTACGACTACAACGAAAGGATCGTCGCGTGGCTGGAGCAATGGGTCAGCGGCTCGCCGAGCTGATCGAGGAATTCGAAGTGCCGGGGGCCGCCCTGGCGTACCTGCACCGGGGCGAGCTGCACGAGTTCGCCGCCGGGACGCTCAACCGCGACACCGGGGTCGAGGCGACCCCGGACGCGCTCTACCAGATCGGCTCCGTCACCAAGGTGTGGACGGCCACCCTGCTCATGATGCGCGTCGAGCGGGGCGAGCTGACCTTGGACACCCCGGTGGCCGAGGTGCTGCCCGGCTTCGCCGTGGCCGACCCGGACGTCAGCAAGCGGGTGACGATCCGGCACCTGCTGTCGCACACCAGCGGCATCGACGGCGACCTGTTCCTCGACACGGGACGCGGTGACGACTGCCTGGAGAAGTACGTGGCCGCCTGCGCGGACCTGGCGCAGAACCACCCGCTGGGGGCGACCCAGTCGTACTGCAACTCGGGGTTCGTCATCGCGGGGCGGGTGCTGGAGGTGCTGTCCGGCAAGCGGTGGGACGACGTGCTGCGCGAGGAGATCGCCGAGCCGCTGGGCCTGGCGCACACCTGGACGCTGCCGGAGGACGTGCTGCGCTTCCGCGCCGCGATGGGCCACGTCGAGGACGGGAAGACCGCCCCCGTCTGGGGCCTGATGCGCTCGGTCGGCCCGGCGGGCCTGATCTGCGCGAGCCCGGCGGACGTGGTGGCCTTCGGCCGGGCCCACCTGGAGGGTGGCCTGCTGGAGAACCCGCGGGCGATGTGGGAGCCGCAGGTCGACATCCCGAACCCGTACACGCTGGGCAGGCAGTGGGGGATCGGCTGGATCCTCGACGAGTGGGACGGTCACCTGGTCGTCTCGCACGGCGGCAACACGATCGGCCAGCACGCCATGCTGTGGGTGGTGCCCGACACCGGCACGGTCGTGTGCGTCACCGCCAACGGCGGCCACAGCGGCGCGTTCACCCACCGGGTGGCCACCGAGCTGTTCGCCGAGCTGGACGGCATCACCGTGCCCCCCACGCTCGGCCCGCCCGCCGAGCCCGTGGACGTGGACCTGACGCGCCACGCCGGCGTCTACGAGCGGGTCGGCGCCCGCATGACGATCACCGTCCGCGACGGCGGCCTGCGGCTGCGCATGGAGGCGACCGGCGCCCTCGCCGCGCTCCAGGAGCCCATGGAGCTCGACGGCGTCGCCGTGGACGACGTGACGTTCGTCGTCCGCCGCCCCGGTGAGCCCGACTGGACCTCCGGTGTGTTCTACGAGCTCGCCGACGGCACCCCCTACCTGCACCTCGGCGTCCGCGCCACCCCCAAGACCGCCTGAGCGTCCGGGAGGACGAATGAAACTGACCGAGCGTCTCGCAGAGGCGGCCCGCGCGCACGGCGTTCCCGGGGCGGCCATCGCCCTGTACGTGGACGGCGAGCTGCACGAGGCCGCCACCGGCGTGGTCAACCGCGACACCGGGGTCGAGACCACCACCGACAGCCTGTTCCAGGTCGGGTCCACCACGAAGGTCTGGACGGCCGCCCTCGTCATGCAGCTCGTCGAGGAGGGGCTGGTCGAGCTGGACCGGCCGGTGACCGACTACCTGCCCGAGTTCGCCGTGGCCGACGGCGCCGTGGTCACCGTCAGGCAGCTGCTCTCGCACACCGGCGGGTTCGACGGCGACCTGTTCGAGGACACCGGGCGCGGCGACGACTGCCTCGACCAGTACATGGGGTACCTGCGGGGCGCCGGGCACGTCCACGCGCCGGGAGCCATGTTCTCGTACTGCAACGCCGGCTACTGCGTGCTGGGCGCGATCGTGGCCCGGCTGCGCGGCACCACCTGGGAGCAGGCGGTGCGCGACCACCTGTACGCCCCGCTCGGCGTCACCCACGCCGCGCTGCTGGGCGAGGAGGCCGTGCTGTTCAGGACGGCCGTGGGGCACCTCGGGCCGGACCGGACGGTCCACAGGCAGTGGCAGATGCCCCGCTCCAACGCGCCCGCGGGGTCCACCATGTGCCTCACGCCGCGCGAACTGGTCCGCTTCGGCCGGATGTTCCTGGCGGGAGGCCTGTCGGAGAGCGGCGACCGGGTGCTGTCGGAGGAGACGGTCGCCGCCATGCGCGAGCAGCAGGTGTCCGTCCCCGGCGTGTCGGGGCTGCTGGGCTCGGGGTGGGGCCTCGGGTTCGAGCTGTTCGACTGGGGGGCCTACGGCCACGACGGCGGCACCGTCGGCCAGAGCACGTTCTGGCGGATCATGCCGGAGTCGGGCGTCGTCCTCGCCATGAGCGCCAACGGCGGCGGCTTCGCCGGGCTCATCACCGACCTGGCGCTCCCCCTCATCAGGGAGACCACCGGCCTCGACCTGCCCGACCTGCCGGTGCCGCCCGAGTCGCCGCAGACGGTGGACCTCGCGCCGTACACCGGCGTGTACGAGGGGCCGACGGCCGTGTGGGAGGTCGAAGGGACGCCGGACGGCGGGCTGGCGATCACGCTGGTGCCCGGCGAGCTCATGCAGGACATGGGCGCGACGCGCAGCACCACCACGTACGTCCACCACTCGGGCGACTCGTTCGTCGCGGTGGAGGCGGAGGACGGCGTGCACGACAGCGTCACCTTCGTCATGCGCGACGGGGTGGCCGCGTACCTGCACAACAGCCGGGCCGTGCCCCGTGCGTGAGATCTTCGACGCCGCGGGCGCGCGGGGCTTCGTGCACGCCAGGGACGTCGACGCAGACGCCGAGACCGGGCTCGACCCCGACGAGCCGGTCGTCCTCGCCTCGGTGTTCAAGATCCCCATCGCGCTGGAGTACGCCAGGCAGGCGGCGGCCGGGGAACTGGACCGCACCGAGCGACTCACCGTCACCGCCGCCGACAAGGACGGCGGGATCGGCGTCTCGGGCTGCGCCGATGACGTCTCGCTCACGCTCAGGGACCTCGCCCACCTGATGCTGACGCTCAGCGACAACGCCGCCACCGACGTGCTGCTGCGCAGGGTCGGCCTGGAGCGCGTGCAGGCCACGCTCGCCGGGCTCGGCCTGACCCGCACGCGGCTGATCGGCGGCTGCGCCGAGCTGTTCGACCAGATCAGGGCCGAGCTGGGCGACGTCGACCTGGAGGAGCTGCGTGACGAGCAGGTCAGGCGGCTCGCGGTGCGCGACCCCGAACGGACCACGTCGGCGACGCCCCGCGAGACGACCACGCTGCTCAGCATGATCTGGCGGGACGAGGCGGGTCCCGCCGAAGCGTGCGCCGAGGTGCGCGCGATCATGAGCAGGCAGGTGTGGCCGCACCGGCTCGCCTCCGGGTTCGGCGACGAGGTGAAGGTCTCCGGCAAGACGGGCACGCTGTGGGGCGTCCGCAACGAGGCGGCCGTCGTCGAGTACCCCGACGGCAAGCGGTACGCCGTCGCGGTGTTCGTCCGCACCGCGGCGCTCGGCTTCCGGCACCCGGCGGCCGACGCCGCCATCGGGCGCGCGGCCAGGGTCGCGGTGGACCGCCTGCGCGCGTGATGGCAGCCTGCGCGTATGGTGAGCCGATGAACAACCGTCCGCGTGCCAGCCTCGGGCGGATCCTGCACGACCTGGGCAGCACTGTCCTCGACGTGGCAGCCTCTCCCGGTGACCTCGACGCCGAGGTCACCGGCGTGCACATCCACGACCCGTTCGACGAGCCGCTCGTGCAGCCGGGCGCGATCGTGCTCGGCGTCGGCGTGCGCGGGGCGCCCGAGATCAGCGCCCTGCTGCAGTCGGCGCGCGGCGCCGCCGGCGTGGTGGTGAAGCTCCCGGTGGACGTGGACGAGCAGGTCCGCGCCACGGTCCTGGAGACGGGCGTGGCGGTGCTCGGCCTGACCAGGGCGGCGTCCTGGGCGCAGATCGTCGCCCTGCTGCGCTCGCTCCTGGCCGAGGGCGACCTGTCGGAGCCCGGCGAAGGGCCGCAGGGCGACCTGTTCTCGCTGGCCAACGCGGTGTGCGCGCTGCTCGACGCGCCCGTCACCATCGAGGACAGGTCGTCGCGGGTGCTGGCGTTCTCGGGCCGGCAGGAGGAGGCCGACCCTGGACGGGTGGAGACCGTCCTCGGCCGCCAGGTGCCTCCGCGCTACCGGCGCATGCTGGAGGACCGCGGCGTCTTCAAGCAGCTCTACCAGGGCCGCGAGCCGGTCTACATCGAGCTCGACGGCGACAGCATCAACCGGGTCGCGATGGCGGTGCGCTCCGGCGACGAGATCCTCGGCTCGATCTGGGCGGCGGTGCGCGAGCCGCTGACGCCGCAGCGGCAGCGCGCGCTCGCCGACGCCGCCAAGATCGTCGCGCTGCAGCTCCTGCGCGAGCGGGCCGGGGCCGACACGCAGCGCAGGCTGCGCGCCGACCTGCTGTCCACCGTCCTCGCGGGCGGCGCCGACGCCGCCGAGGCCGCGGGCAGGCTCGGCATCGCCACGCAGCGCCTGTGCGTGCTCGCCGCCCAGCTCATCGACCCGCCGGGCGTCGACCCCGCCCGCGCGGAGGGCGACAGGCAGCGCTTCTGCGACGCGCTCGCCCTGCACGTCGCCGCCATCCACCCGAAGGCGGCGGCCGCGCCCGTCGGCTCGGTGGCCTACGCGGTGCTGCCGCTCAACCCCGGCGACCCGTCGCGCGCCGGCGACGAGGAGGCGCGGGCGGTGCACGTAGCGCAGAGCTTCCTCGCCAGGGTCGGCCCGCGGCACACCGCCAACGTGGGCGTCGGCAGGCTGGCCGCCAGCCTGCCGCAGGTCACCAGGTCCCGCGCCGACGCCGACCGGGCGCTGCGCGTGCTGCGTGCGAGGAACGCCACCGGCGAGGCGGCCGGCTACAGCACGGTCCACTTCGAGTCGCTGCTGCTCCAGGTGGCCGACGTGGCCAACGCCGAGGAGCAGACCCCCACGGGGCCGTACCAGCGGCTGATCGCCCACGACAGGGAGCACGGCAGCGAACTCGTCAGCACGCTGCGGGCCTACCTCGACGCGTTCGGCGACGTCAACCTGGCCTCGGCCCAGGTGCACGTCCACCCCAACACGTTCAGGTATCGGCTCAAGCGGCTGGTCGAGATCAGCGGGCTCGACCTGTCCGACCCCGACGCCAGGCTCACCGTGATGCTGCAGATGAGGATCTTCGGGCAGTAGCACGAGCCCTCCTGCACATTTCGTGGGCCGCCACGAAGAACGGGGAACGGCAAGCGGACAGGGTGGAGCAAATCCCCCCCACCTGCGGAGTCCTTCATGAGAAGAGCAGCAGCGATCGCCGCGCTCGCCCTGTTCACGGCGGCGTGCGGCGGCGGCACTCCCGCGGCCGGGCCCGCCTCGGACGGCACGTTCACCTACGCCCTCACCGCCGACCCGGGCGGGCTCGACCCCGCCATGGGCCTGATGTCGGTCACCAACCAGGTCCTGTCCCTCGCCTACGACACGCTCGTCGGCGCCGACGACTCAGGCCGGATCATCCCGGGCCTCGCCGAGAAATGGGACGTGCGGCCGGAGGCCGTGACCTTCACCCTCCGCAAGGACGTCACCTGCTCGGACGGCTCCAAGCTGACCCCGTCGGACGTCGCGGAGAACGTCAACCACATCGCCGACCCGGCCACCAAGTCCCCGATCTACGGGGTGATCGTGCCCGCCGGCATGAAGGCCGAGGCCGACGACGCCGCCGGCACCGTCACGCTGAAGACCCCCGAGCCGTTCGGCTTCATCCTGGAGAGCTCCCGCATCCTGTTCGTCGCCTGCGGCAAGGGGCTGAAGGACCGGTCGATGCTCACCCGGGGCACATCGGGCTCCGGCCCGTACGTGCTGTCGGAGGCCGTGCCCGGCGACCACTACACGTTCAAGGTCCGCAGGGACTACGCCTGGGGCGCCGGCGGGGCCACCGCGAAGGACCTGCCCGCCCAGGTCGTGCTCAAGGTCGTGCCGAACGAGCAGACCGCCGCGAACCTCCTGCTGGCAGGAACCCTCAACGGCGCCCAGTTCAACGGCCCCGACCGCGCCCGCGTCGAGGCCGCCCCCGGCGTCGCCAAGGAGCACCCGATGTCGGGCAACGAGCAGTTCTTCTTCCACCAGGGAGACGACAGGCCCGGCAAGGACCTCGCGGTGCGCAAGGCCCTCACGCAGGCGCTCAACCTCAAGGAGCTGGGCGGCATCGTCACCGGCGGCGCAGTCTCCAAGCCCGCCACCGGCCTCGTGCTCGAACCCCGGCCGTGCCGGGGCGACAGCGTCACCGGCCACGTCCCGGCCTTCGACGCCGCCGCCGCGGCCTCCGCGCTCGACGCGGCAGGCTGGAAGGCCGGCACCGACGGCGTGCGGGTCAAGGACGGCAAGCGGCTGACCCTGCGCCTGCTGTACTCCACCACGCGCGGGCCCGGCGTCCAGGCGGGCGTGGAGTACATGGCCGCCACCTGGCAGAAGATCGGCGTCGAGGTGAAGCTCAACGGCGTGCTCGACACCAAGCTGGCCGAGTCGCTCAACGCCACCCAGGACTGGGACGCCATCTGGCTGCCGATCGGCGTCACCCTGCCGTCGCAGCTCATCGGGTTCCTGTCCGGCCCCGCCGCCCCCAAGGGCGCCAACTTCGCCCACCTCGCCAACGAGCGCTACGACAAGCTCGTCGCCCAGGCCATGGGCACCCCCGGCGAGGCCGGCTGCGCGCTGTGGCAGCAGGCGGAGTCCGCCCTGTTCGACAACGTCGACCTGGTGCCGGTCGTGGAGAGGACCACGCTGGTCGCCGCCAAGGGCGCCACCTTCAAGACCACGGCCGGGCTGTTCGACCCGGCCACGATCAGGCTGACCGGAGGACACTGAATGCGCCTGCCCCGGCCCGTGCTCCGGAGGCTCGTCCGGTTCGCCGTGTCGCTCGTGGTGCTGGTGGTCGCCTCGTTCGCGATGATCCACCTCATCCCCGGCGACCCCGTGCGCGCCGCGCTCGGCCCCGCCGCGCCGGTCGAGCTGGTCGAGGCCCGCCGGGCGGCGCTCGGCCTCGACCAGCCGCTGCCCGCCCAGCTCGGCTCCTACGTCAAGGGTCTGCTGTCGGGCGACCTCGGCACCTCCTTCCTGACCAGCGAGCCCGTCACCGACGTGATCGCCGCGCGCCTGCCCAACACGCTGGCGCTCGCCCTCGTCGCCACGCTGGTGGCGCTGCTCGTGGCCGTCCCGCTCGGCATGGCGGCGGCCGTGCGCACCGAGAACGGCAGGAACCGGGGCACCGAGGCCGCCTTCGGGACGGTCACCGGGGCGGCCGTGGCCGTGCCCGAGTTCCTGTACGCGATCGCCCTGGTCGCCGTCTTCGCCATCGGGCTCGACCTCCTGCCGCCCGCCGGCAAGGCGGGCCCCGAGACGTTCGTGCTGCCCGTGCTCGCCCTCGCAGTCGGCCCCGCCGCGATGATCTCCCGCATCGCCCGCGCCGAGACGCTGCGCGAGCTGGGCACCGACTACGTCCGCCTGGCCAGGGCCAAGCGGCTGCCCGCCGCCCGGCTGCACCTGCGGCACGTCCTGCCCAACACGCTCACCGCCACCCTCACCATGGGCGGCCTGCTCCTCAGCGGGCTCATCACCGGCAGCGTCCTCGTCGAGTACGTCTTCGCCTGGCCCGGGCTCGGCCTGAAGATCGTCGAGGCGATCACGCAGAAGGACTACCCCGTGGCCCAGGGCGTGATCCTCGTCTACGGCGCCATCGTGCTCGTGGTGAACCTCGCCGTGGACGTCGTCCTCGGCATGCTCGACCCCACCTCGGCCGTCAAGGAGTCGTGATGCCCCGCACCCCCTCCGCCGTCGCGGGCACCGTGCTGGTCGCGCTCATGGTGGTGCTCGCCGTGATCGGCCCGCCCCTGTGGGGCGACGAGGCGGCCCGCATCGACGCGACCGCCGTCCTGCAGGGCGGATCGGCGGCCCACCCGTTCGGCACCGACAACCTCGGCCGGGACCTGCTCGCCCGGGTGCTCGTCGCCGCGCGGTACTCGCTGCTGCTCGCGCTGGCCGCCGCGCTCATCGGCGGCGTCGCCGGCATCGTGCTCGGCGCGCTGCCGTCCGTGCTGCCGCGGCGCGGCGCCCGGTTCGTCACCGGCATGGTCAACGCCCTCGTCGCCTTCCCCGGGCTGCTGCTGGCGATGTTCACGGCCGTGGTCACCGGGCTCGGCGCGCGCGGCGCGGTGCTCGGCATCGGCGCCGCCATCGCGCCCGGCTTCGCCAGGCTCACCCAGACGCTCGCCGCGTCGGTCGCGGGGGCCGACTACGTCGCCGCCGCCAGGATGCTCGGCGTGCCCCGCCACCGCGTCCTGGCCAGGCACGTCCTGCCCAACATCGCCGAGCCGCTCATCCTGAACCTCGCCATGGCGCTCGGCGGCGCGCTGCTGGGCCTGTCCGGCATGTCGTTCCTCGGGCTGGGCGTGCAGCCGCCCGACTACGACTGGGGGCGGCTGCTGTTCGACGGGTTCGGCCGCATCTACGTCAACCCCGAGGTGGCACTCGGGCCAGCCGCCGCCGTCGCCCTGGCCGGCATCGGCTTCAACCTGCTCGGCGACGCCCTGGCCAAGGGGGCGGCCCGCCGTCCCGCCCACCGGCCAGACGGGGCCGCGCCGCCCGCCGCGCCCGCCCCGGACGAGGCGGAGGTCCAGCCGGACGCCGTGCTGGACGTGCGCGGGCTGACCGTCTCCTTCCCCGGCGGCGTCACCCCCGTACGCGGCGTGTCGCTCAGCGTCGGCCCCGGCGAGATCGTCGGCCTGGTCGGCGAGTCGGGCAGCGGCAAGTCGCTGACCGCCGCCGCCGTCGGCGGCCTGGTGCCCTACCCGGGCGCCGTCTCCCACACCGCGCTGCGGCTGTCCGGCGAGGAGGCCGCCACGCTGACGCAGAAGGAGCTCGGCACCTCGCTCGCCATGGTCTTCCAGGACCCGATGGCCTCGCTCAACCCCGCCCTGCGGGTCGGCGGCCAGCTCGCCGAGGTGGCGCAGGTGCACCAGGGCGCCACCCGGGCCGAGGCGCGGCGGCGCGCCGTCGACCGGCTCGGCCACGTCCACCTGCCCGAACCGGAGAAGCAGGCCGGCCGCCACCCGCACCAGCTCTCCGGCGGCATGCGGCAGCGCGCCGTGATCGCGATGGGCCTCATGGGCACGCCCAAGCTGATCATCGCGGACGAGCCCACGACCGCCCTCGACGTGACCGTGCAGCGGCAGATCCTGCGGCTGCTGCGCGAGGTCACCGAGGAGACCCGGGCGGGCGTGCTGTTCATCTCGCACGACATCGCCGTCGTCGGCGAGCTGTGCGACCGCGTCGTCGTCATGTACGCGGGACGCGTCGTCGAGGAACTCCCCGTGGAGCGCCTCGCTGAGGGCGCGGCCCACCCGTACACGCGGGCGCTGCTCGGCTCGCTGCCCGACATGGACACCGACAGGTCGCGCCCGCTCGCCAGCATCCCCGGACGCCAACCGGCCCCCGGCGACGTCGGCGACGGCTGCGCGTTCGCCCCCCGCTGCCCCCTCGCCGGCGAGCGGTGCGAAAGCTCCCGCCCGCCGCTCGCCCGGGTGGGCGCCGGGCACCTCGTCGCCTGCTGGGAGGCCTCGTGAGGATCGACAACCTGACCGTGCGGTTCGGCGGGTTCACCGCCGTCGACTCCGTCAGCCTGGACGTCCCCGAGGGACACATCGTCGGCCTGGTCGGCGAGTCAGGGTCCGGCAAGTCGTCGCTGGCCAGGGCCGTGTGCGGGCTGGTGCCCCACACCGGGCTGGTCAGCGGGGCGTCCCGCCCGCAGATGGTGTTCCAGGACCCGTACGCGTCGCTCGACCCCCGGATGAAGATCGGCGAGTCCGTGGCGGAAGGGCTGCGGGGGCTGCGCGGCGCCGCCCGCGACGCCGAGGTGGCGCGGCTGCTCGGGCTGGTGTCGCTGCCCGCCGAGCTGGCCGGGCGCTACCCGCGCGAGCTGTCGGGAGGGCAGCGGCAGCGCGTCGCCATCGCGCGAGCCCTCGGCGCGCGGCCCGACCTGCTGGTCGCCGACGAGATCACCAGCGCGCTGGACGTGTCGGTGCAGGGCGCGGTGCTCAACCTGGTGCGGTCGCTGCGCGACGAGCTGGGCGTGACGATCCTGTTCATCTCGCACAACCTCGCCGTCGTCCGCTACGTCTGCGACGAGGTGGCGGTGCTGCACCACGGGCGGCTGGTCGAGCACGGGCCCACCGAGGACGTGATCGGCGCGCCCGCGCACGACTACACCCGCGCCCTCATCGAGGCGGTGCCCCGGGTACCGAGACCCTGACCGGCCGCCGCCCGCCAAGGCGGCGCCCGGCCGGGGCGCGGGACCCTGAACGCCCCCGCCCTGCCCGTTCACGCTCCGCCTGTTCCGGTCCTGGCTGTTCAGGTGGCGGGCTGGTGCTCCGGGCAGGACACGCGCAGGCCGGCCCGGGGGAGCGGCTGCTCCAGCAGCCCGCAGTAGTGCGGCGCGGCCGGGTCGTCGCGGGCGTCCCTGCGGAAGAAGCGGCACGACACGCAGCTGCGGTCCACGGTGATGACGCCGGCGCGCCGCAACCCGGCGATGAGGTCGAGCGCCGCCTGCAGCAGCGCGGCGCGCTCCTCGGCCGGAAGCGTGCCGAGCGCCTCCAGCAGGGGGCCGTCCCAGCCGGAGAGGCGCGCGGTCAGCGCCTCGCCCTCGGGGGTGAGCGTGAGCTCGCGGCGGCGCGCGTCGCCCGGCACGGCGGCGCGGACCACGAGGCCCTTGCGTTCCAGCGCGCTGACGGCGTCGCTCATCGTCGGCGCCGTCACGGCGAACTCCTCCGCCAGCGCCCCCACCCGGCGGCGCTCCGCCGGGTGCGAGGCGAGCGCGAGCAGGGCGTGGAGCTGCACCACGCTCAGCCCGTTGGCCTGCGACCCCGCCACGGCGAGCGTCCTGACCGCATGGGTCAGCCGTTCGAGCGCGTCGGCCAGGCGGCGGTCCAGCGGCGGCTGGTCGGGCGGGTGGCCTGCGTCACCATTCACGGACATCAGCGTAAGCGCGCGTCCACAGTGCGATCTGCAGGACGACGCTCTTGAACCACGCCTGGAACATCGCCTCGACCTGCTCGGGCGCGTGGCCCTTGCGCTCCAGGAACGGGCGGACGGTCGCGGTGATCGGGTAGATCAGCGCGATGACGTGGCGCATCGGCACGTGGGAGGCGGCGTCCGCCGCGTCGGCGCGGTTCTTCCCCAGGGACGTGTGCCGCCGGCCCATCTCGTGCTGGTAGTCGAGCCACTGCCGGTCGTACGGCCGGCGGCAGGTGTCGAGGATCCACTGGCCGAACCTGGCCCTGACCCTGTCGAGGTACTCGCCGACCGGCTGACCGCCGGGCGTGGAGAACGAGGCCAGCAGGTGGGGGTTCGCGCCGACGAAGCCGTACCAGACGTCGAGGACGTCCTCCACCTGGTCCTCCAGGACGTCGCCCGCGAGCCGCAGCGCCTTCTCGTCCTCAGGCCCGAACAGCACGCTCGCGCGCAGCTCCTCCAGGTCCTTCATGGTGACCGGGGAGCGGCCGGCCGTGCCGTAGCCGTACCCCGCGATGGTCTCCGTCATGGTCTCCTCCTATAGTTAGGACTCCTATGTTTCCTAGGGCGGCCATCATGGACCGCAGGACAGGGAGAGGTCAAGGTGGGCAGCAACCCCGACACCGGCGCGAGGGTGCTCGCGGTGTACGCCGGACGCACCGGCACCCTGCGGTGGGGCGGGCGGCCGGTGGCGTCCGCGTACGTCAAGTCACCCGTGGAGGGGCCCGTCACGGTCGGCCCCGAAGGGCTGGAAGGGGACGAGCAGGGCGACAGGCGGCACCACGGCGGCCCCGACAAGGCCGTGTGCGTCTACCCCGGCGAGCACTACCCGCACGTCGAGGAGCGCTTCGGCGGGCCGCTCGGCCCGGCCGCCTTCGGCGAGAACCTCACGACGCGCGGCCTGCTCGACGCCGAGGTCGTCATCGGCGCCACCTACCGGGTCGGCACCGCCCTCGTCCAGGTCAGCCAGCCCCGCCGCCCCTGCTACAAGATCGCGGCCAGGCACGCGGCGCTCACCGGCGCCCGCCGGCTGCCCGTCGAACTCCAGCGGATCAGCAGGACCGGCTTCTACCTGCGCGTCCTCGCGCCCGGACAGGTGGAGCGCGGCCAGGGGATCCACCTGGAGGACGTGCCCGCCCACGGCCTCACCGTCGCCGAGGTCAACCGCGTGATGAACGTGGACCGGCACGACCTCGACGGCGTCCGCCGGCTGCTGGCCGCCCGCGCCGACCTCCCGGCCCGCTGGGTCGAGACCCTCACCGCCCGGCTGGACGGCCGCTACGACGACGACACGTCCAGGATCGCCGGAACCTGACCCGGCCGGGGAGCGGGGCCGCGGCTCCGCTCCAGGATCTCGTCCAGCGTCAGCGGAGCCTTCGGGTGGTACGTCAGGCACATCGGCGCCCGCGCCTTGACGAACGCCCCGCCCTCCAGCGCCACGTAGAACTCTCCCGAGCTCAACCGCGCCACGTCCGGCACCTCACCGCCCTTCGCGCGGGCCATCTCCTTGGCCGCCGCGATCTGGACCGGCGCGTTCAGCAGCCCGAAGAACTGCGTCGTGGCGTTGCCCGGCACCTGGTTGTGCAGCGCCTTCGGGGCCTGCGTGGCGAACACCAGGCCCAGGCCGTACTTGCGGGCCTGCGAGGCGAGCAGCGTGGTGCTGCGGACCGACGGCACGCCGCCGCCCGTCGCCGGGACGAACGTCTGCGCCTCGTCCATGACGAACAGCCCGCCCAGCGGGCGGTCGGCGACCGGGTTCCGCTTGAACCAGAGGAACACCTCCATCTGCAGCCTGGCCACGAAGCTCTGCCGCTGCTCGTCCGACCGCAGCCCGGCGAGGCTGATCACCGACACCCGCGCCCGCTTCCCCTCCGGCGGCGTCAGCAGCACGGCCGGGTCCACCGGCGTGCCCGCGCCGCCGAACAGCGGGTCGTTGTCCATCGCGGCCGTCAGCGACCTGGCCAGGTTCGCCGCGATGCGCGGCGCGCCCGCCACCTCGCTCACGCCGTCCGGCAGGTCCGACAGCAGCGCGGCGAGCCCCCGCAGGCTCGTCGCGCGGCCGCGGCCGTAGTGCGCGAGGGCTCTGCGCAGCACGGCCTGGCCGAGCTGCGCCTTGTCCGTGTTCGCCTCCAGCCGTACGCGCGGCACGAGGAACGCCATCGCCGCCTCCACGGCCTCGGCGAACTCGTCGGGGTCGCCCGCGACGGCGGTGAAGTCGGGCAGCGGCTGGAAGCTCAGCGGACGCCCACCGGACCGGCCCGGCGTCCAGACCGCCACGTCGACGGCCGCCAGGTAGTCCGCGGCCGGTCGAGCGCCGACGCGACGGCGGCCGGGTCGGCGCCGTCGAGGCGCGTCACCCGGCCCGAGGGGAGTGTCGCCCACCACGTCATCCCCGCACGGTATACGGGGGTCGGCGGGTCGTCACCTCCGAACCGAGTACGGCGGCAGCGGGGCGTCGTCCAGAGCGGTCCGGCGGCGGGTGGTGGCGGCGCGCGGGGCCGGGCGGGTGAGCATGGCCTCGGCGAGGCTCGCCCGCAGGAGGGCGGCGCCGCGCAGCACCGGCACGAGCGTGAGCGCGAACAGCACCCCGGCCAGCGTGTTGAAGACGACGAACGCGACCGGGCCGTGCCCGAACCCGAGCAGCTCGGGCAGGCCGCCGTCCACCCCGGGGATGGCGGCGATCACCCAGCCGTAGACGGGGAAGGTGAGCCCGGCGACGGTGCCTGCCCACCACACGGCGGAGAAGACGAACGAGACCAGCGCGACGGGGAAGGCGATCACGGCGTGCAGCAGGTCGATCCACCCCTGGGGCGTGGCCAGCGGGTTCATCAGCCGGCGCAGCCACCCCGCGCCCTCGGGGGCCTCCGGGTAGGAGGGGTGGCCCACCGGGTGGCCGAGCACGCCGGGCAGCGCGGCGCGCTCGACGTCGGCGAACTTCCTCACCAGCACGGCGCTCCCGGCCAGGAGGGGCAGGCCGACGAAGGCGACGGCGGCGCCCAGGCCGCCGGAGAGCCCGATCAGTGCCACGCAGAAGGCGGCGAAGGCGACGGGGAAGCCGGCCAGGGTGTAACGGGTGTCGGCGGCGACGCGCCGGCGGAGCGTGGTCATGGCAGGAACGCTACGGGGACGCGGCGCCCCGCCTCGATCATGCGTACGGCCCTCTCCGTGGTAGGGCTCTCCCTACCCCTGGGAACCGGCCGGGCGCGGGGCGAAGCCGCGGGCGGCCCGGTCGGCGCGGAACGCGTCGAGCCGGTCGAAGTCGAGTGCCCGGACCGACACCGGCGCGGACGGGGTGACGTGGAAGCCGGACGGGTCGGCCGGGCAGGGGTCGGCGAAGCCGGTGACGCCGGCGCAGGGCCGCCCGTGGTAGTCGGCCTCGTGCCGCCAGTCGCTCACGGCGACGTACGCCATGAACTCGTACGCCCGCGCCACGCTCATGTGCCGCCACAGCGCGCGGGCCGCGGCGGGGCCGTCCCAGCGGGTGACGGAGAAGGCGGGCACGAGGACGACGTCGTCGCCGCCGGTCAGGCTGGAGGAGTACCACAGGTCGGCGCAGAGCAGCACGCGCAGCCGCCGGCCGCCCAGGGTGAAGGCGCCGCCGGGGTCCCCGGGGACGACGCCGGACTCGTGCTCCACGCCGTACGGGTGGGCCTTGGCGTACTCGGCGACGATCGCGCCCGTGGGGTCGGCCACCGCGCCCCGGTTGACCGTGCCGTCCGGGGTGCGGTCGTGGTGGGAGCCGCCGACGACGGTCAGGCCGGTGCCGGCGGCCAGGTCGCGGACCCTGGCCAGGTAGTCGGGGCGGGTCAGGTCGGAGCCCGCCAGCTCGGGCAGCAGCACGACGTCGCCTCCGCCGAGCGGGGAGTCGCAGGCCACGGGCCCCTCGGACCCGGACCCGGAGGAGGCGAGGAGCCGTTCGGCCGCGTCGAAGTTGGCGTGGCCGTCGGGGGACCAGCGGGACGGCTGGATCAGGAGGACTCTCACGCCCCCTACTGTGACCGATCCGCCTGGGACAGGCCGACCGGGGCTGATCCGATCAGGACAGGCGGGGGCGCCGGCCGCCGAGGGCGTCCGAACCGAGCCGCCGACGGCTCGGGGCGATGCGGTAACCGGATCGCCCCGAGCCGCCCGCTGCCCGGGGCGATCCGGTTACCGCGGGCCGGGCCGGGGGTGGTCGGTGTCGGGGTGGTCGGCCTGGAGCAGGGTCATGTCCTCCGTGCGGACCGGCTCGCCGCAGTGGGCGCACACCGTGAGCGGCTCCAGCACCTCCCCGCAGGAGTGCCGCCACACCGTCGGCGGCTCGCCCTCGGTGACGTACCGGTCGCCCCACGACATCAGGGCCAGCAGGACGGTGTGCAGCGCCCGCCCGGGCTCGGTGAGGACGTACTCGTAGCGCGGCGGGTGCTCCTCGTACTGGCGGCGTTCGAGCAGCCCGACCTCGACGAGCTTGCGCAGCCTGGCGGTGAGGATGTCGCGGCTGGCTCCGGTGTTGCGGGCGATCTGGTCGAAACGCCGCACGCCGAGCATGATCTCGCGCAGGGCGAGCAGGCTCCACCGCTCGCCGACGACGGCCAGCGCGTTCGCGATCGAGCACTGCCTGGGCCGTGACGGCATGACCACGCCTCCCGCGCCTCTCCGCAGCCCGAGGTCTCCGAGCCGGTCCATCTCCGAGCCGGTCCATCTCCGAGCCGGCACGTCTTCGAGCCGGCACGTCTCCGAGCCCGCGCCTCTCGGGGAACTCGGTCTCCCCGGGCTTCCTGGTCGCCCCGCGCCGCTCCAAGACGCGCGACTTCCAGTGCTTCCCCCTCGACCCTAGCAACGGTGGGTTGGACTATCCAACTCTCCGCAGGACCAGCGACTCGGGCGAGGCGGTGAGCGGGGCGGGCAGGACCAGCGGCCCCGCCCCCGGCGTGAGCGTGCCGAGGACGCGCGGCGCGCGGGCCCCCGTGCCCGACGGCACGGTGCCGGGCAGCCCGTGCGCGGTGCACCAGCCGATGAGGGCGAACGCGATCGCCTCCTTGTCGTCGGACGGCGCGCCGTAGGCGTCGGACGGGCCGACGTCCACGCCGGGCAGCGCCTCCCGCAGGCCCTTCATGACGACCGGGTTGTGACACCCGCCTCCGGACACCACGAGGGCCGACACCCCCGCCGCCGCGACGTCCCTCGCGACCGTCCGCACCGTCAGCTCGGTCAGCGTCGCCACCAGGTCGGCGTCGCCGGGCCGGGTGCCCGCCCTGGCCAGCGCCTCCTCGACGTACGCCAGGTGGAACAGCTCCTTGCCGGTGCTCTTCGGCGGCGCCAGCCGGTAGTAGGGCTCGTCGAGCAGCACGCCGAGCAGCCGCTCGTCCACGCGCCCGGAGGCCGCGACGGCGCCGTCCTCGTCGAAGCCGCGCGGGTGCAGCCCCCTGCTGGACACCACGGCGTCGACGAGGGCGTTGGCCGGGCCGATGTCGTAGGCGACGAGGTCGCGCCCGCGCACCACGGTCATGTTGGCGATGCCGCCCAGGTTGAGCGCCGCCGCCCCGCCCTCGTGCCCGGCCAGCAGCAGGCCGTCGAGCACCGACACCAGGGGCGCGCCGTGGCCGCCCGCGGTGATGTCGCGGACGCGGACGTCGGACAGCACGGGGACGCCCGTGCGCTCGGCGATCCAGGCGGGCTGCCCGATCTGCAGCGTGCCGCGCGCGTGCCCGCCCTCCACCCAGTGGAAGACCGTCTGCCCGTGGGAGACGACGAGGTCCACGGGGCCGCCGAGCTCGACGGCGCGGGCGGCGGCTTCGGCGAAGCTCTGGCCGATGAGGGTGTCGAGCTCGCACACCTCGGCCAGCGTCGTGGGGGCGGGCGGCAGCGCCGCGGCCAGCCTGGCGCGCAGCTCCGCCGGGTACGGGGTGCTCGCGGTGTGCCCGACCAGGCCCTCCAGCACGGAGCCTGCCAGGCGGAACTCGACGACGGCGACGTCGATGCCGTCGTGCGAGGTGCCGGAGATCATCCCGAGTACCCTCATGCCGTCCTCCCTGCGAAGATCTCGCGCGACCCTACCACCCGGGGGTCCGCGCCATGGACGGCGGCGTCCTCACAGCCGTCATTCACCCGGGGTTCACCGGCCGCCTCTACCTTTCCTGCCCATGAGCTGGAGGTACAGAGCGAACGCGACGCTTGAGGGCCTGACGGGTTACACGGTGAGGCGGCGGCCGCCCAAGTCCCCGCCGGCGCCGAAGCCGCCGCCCAAGCCCGCGCCGGAGACACTGCGACTGCCGGGCGACGAGGTGCGCCCGCCCGTGGACCCGTCCTGCGACAGGCTGCTGCGCGAGCCGGTGTTCCTCCTGTCGTCGGTGCGTTCGGGCTCCACGCTGCTGCGCGTCATGCTGAACAGCCACTCGCGCGTCCACTCCCCGATCGAGACGCACTTCCGCAGGATGACCGTCGGCCTGCTCACCGACCCGGTACGCCAGGCGATGCAGCTGCTCGGCCACACCCACAGCGACCTGGAGCACCTGGTCTGGGACCGGCTGCTGCACAGGGAGCTCGCCCGCAGCGGCAAGCCGGTCCTGGTGGAGAAGACGCCGAGCAACGTCTTCGCCTGGCGGCGCATCGCGACGTGCTGGCCGGACGCCAGGTACGTCTTCCTGCTGCGGCACCCGGTGTCGATCGCGCAGTCGTGGCACGAGGCCGACCCGGAGAGGCGGCCGATGGAGGAGGCGGTGCCGCGCACTCTGAGCTACATGACGTACCTGGAGGAGGCCAGGACGAACCTGGACGGGCTGACCGTCAGGTACGAGGAGCTGGTGTCCGACCCGGAGGCGGTGCTGCGGCGGCTGTGCGCGTTCCTCGGGGTGGAGTGGGAACCGTCGATGCTGCGCTACGGCGACAAGGAGCACGGCGCGTTCGTGAAGGGCGTGGGCGACTGGCGGGACAAGATCCGGGCCGGCACGGTGGTGGCGGGCCGCCCGCTGCCGTCGCCTGAGGAGGTCCCGGCGGGGTTGCGGGACGTCTGCCGCCTCTGGGGCTACCTCCCCGACGACGCCTGACGAGGGCCCCGGCGAGGGGCCTGGGAGGGGCGTGACGGGGAACGCGGCGGGCGGTGGCCGTACGGGGGCCAGTCCTGCGGCCGTCCGGTGGCTGGAGAGTTCGCTCGGCATTTGCCCGCTATTCGCCCGCGCTCCCGCTATGTTGCCATGCGTGATCAACGGGCCTTCTCGTCGTGCCTTCCTGGCCGGGACCCTGGCCGGCATCTCCGTCCCTCCCACCGGCGCCGCCGCGGCCGCCACCCCGACCCCCGGGGCGCGCGCCGGGCTGCCGTCGCGGCCCAACGTCGTGGTCGTGCTCGCCGACGACCTGGGATGGGGGGAGATCGGCAGCCAGGGCCAGCGCCTGGCCCGCACGCCCACGCTGGACCGGCTGGCGGCGGAGGGCGTGCGCTTCGAGACGGCGTACTCGGGCGCGCCGCTGTGCGCGCCGTCGCGCTGCGCCCTGCTGACCGGGCTGCACGCGGGCCACGGCACGGTCCGCGAGAACCCGGAGGGCGGGCCGCAGCGCTCCCTGACGTCGGCGGACGTCACGTTCGCGGAGCTGCTCCAGCTCGCCGGCTACCGTACGGCCTGCATCGGCAAGTGGGGTTTCGGCCCGGAGGAGCCCGGCCAGCCGTCGCACCCGAACGAGCGGGGGTTCGGCGAGTTCTTCGGCTACATCGGGCACAAGCACGCCCACGAGTACTACCCGCGGTACCTGTGGCACAACGGCGAGCGGGTGGAGCTCGGCGGGCGCGCTTACGCGCCCGACCTGTTCAGGCGGCGCGCCCAGAAGTTCATCAGGCGGCGGGCCGACGAGCCGTTCCTGCTGTACTTCGCCTCCAACCTGCCGCACGCGCCGAGCGTGGTGCCGGGCGACGCGGGCCGCTACGAGCACGAGCCGTGGACGCGCGCCAACCGCCGGCACGCCGCGCAGGTCAGCAGGCTGGACGCGGACGTGGCCGCGCTGGTGCGCACGCTGCGCGAGACCGGGGCAGCGGAACGGACGCTGCTGCTGTTCACCAGCGACAACGGCCCGCACCACGAGAAGGGCGTCACCCCGGAGCTGTTCGACGCGAACGGCCCCTGGCGCGGCGTCAAGCGCCAGCTCTACGAGGGCGGCATCCGGGTGCCGTTCATCGCCTGGTCGCCGCGGCTGCGGCCGCGCGTGGAGACGCAGCCGGTGGCCTCGTGGGACGTGCTGCCGACGCTGGCGGACCTGGCCGGCGTCCCGGCCCCCGCGCATCTCGACGGCCGCTCGTTCCGCGGGCTGCTCACCGGTGAGGGCGCGCCCGCCCACGACCACCTGGTGTGGAACCGGCCGCGCAAGATGCAGGCGATCAGGCGCGGCCGGTGGAAGGCCATCAGGTTCGCGCCGCACATCGCCGGAGCCGGGCCGCGCGGCCGGGTCGAGCTGTACGACCTCGACGCCGACCCGGGGGAGCGGCGGAACCTGGCCGCGCTCAGGCCCGCGCTGGCCGCCGACCTGGTCGCCAGGCTGGACCGGTCGATCGGCCCCGACCCGCGCCTGCCGTACGGGATGGAGCTGGCCGTGGCCGACGGCCGCCTGACCGTGACGCTGCGCAACGGCTCGGCGGTGTCCTGGCGCGACGTGGAGCTGTCGGTCGGCGGCGCCCGCCCGGCGAGCGCGCCGGCGGGGACGCTGGCGCCGGGCGAGGAGACCTCGGCGGTGTTCCCGCTGGCGGGCGCGGACCCGGCCGGCGTGACGGCGCGGGCCGTCTTCCGCACGTCCCGGGGGCGGCACGTCTTCCGCCGACGCCGGCGGGCGGGTGCCGCCGCGAGCGGTGACGGCACGGCCGCCACCCGTTGACACCGCGAGCGGTGACGGCACGGCCGCCGCCCGCTGGTACCGCGCGCGGCGGCGAGGTGAAGGGCCTCCCCGGCCGCTAGGGCAGCCGTCCGACGTGCGCGAGGGCCTGCTTGAGCAGCACGCCCTGCCCGCCCGCCATGTCCTGCTGCACCATCGGCGACGCCGCCTCCTCGGGCGTGAACCACACGAGGTCGAGCGCGTCCTGGCGCGGGCGGCAGTCGCCGGCGACCGGCACGATGTAGGCGAGCGAGACGGCGTGCTGGCGCGGGTCGTGGTACGGCGTGACGCCCGGCGTCGGGAAGTACTCGGCTACCGTGAACGGCTGCGGCGACGCCGGGATGGCGGGCAGCGCCACCGGGCCGAGGTCCTTCTCCAGGTGGCGCAGCAGCGCGTCGCGGATCCGCTCGTGGTGCAGGACGCGGCCGGACACCAGCGCCCGGGTGACCGTGCCGTCGGGCGCGATGCGCAGCAGCAGGCCGACGCGGGTCACGACGCCTGTCTCGTCGACCCGCACCGGCACCGCGTCGATGTAGAGGATCGGCATCTGGCCCCGCACCTGCTCCAGGTGCTCGGGCGCGAGCCAGCCCGGTGCGGTTTCGGTCTGTTCGGTCATCTGCCGATCTTACGTCGCGGCCCGCCGCCGGGCGCCCGCGCCCCGCAGCAGGGACGCGCCCTTCGCGATCGCGCCGTCCCACGCCACGCCGTCACGCAGCCAGGAGACGCCGTCGCGGGCCGCCCCGCGCCACGCCCTGGAGACGCGGCGGGAGCGGGCCCGCCACAGCCGGGCGTGGGCGGGCTGACCGGCCACCCACGAGACCGCGCACACGGCGATCACGATGCCGACGAACGGCACGTACTCCAGTGTCTTCCTGTTCATCCGAGATCGCGCTCCGCCTCTGCTCTGGCGAGCCGCCTGCGCTGCGGCTCCACGGTGTACGCAGGATCGCCCGCCGACTCCATCCCGGCGTGGAAGATCCCGAACCTGGTGCACGCCGACCCGGCCAGCAGGGCGGCGCCCGCCGCGACCGCGGCGGCCCTGCTCCTGCCGCCCAGCACCTGCCCGGCCAGCGCGCCGCCCAGCGACAGCGCCGCGCCCAGCCGCAGCAGCCTGCTGCGCCGCAGCGGCTCGCCGACGTGGCCGAGCCGCCGCTCCATCCGCCGCGCCGCCACCGACTCGACGGCGGCGCCGAGCACCGCGGCCCGCCGCGCGGGCGCCGCCTCGGCGAGCGGCGCGGCCAGCATGCCGAGCCCGCCCGCGGACGCCGCGGCCGACCCGGCGAACAGGAACGGCATCTCGCGGTAGCCGTCGTGCCAGGCGGGCACCGCGGTGTCGCTGATGAGCGCCGCCGTGTACGTCGCCACCGCCGTGCCCGTCAGCCCGGCGCCCACGGTGGCGGCGCGGCCGAGCCGCGGGAACCACCCGGTCACCGCCGTGCCCGCCGCGGCGAAGCACTGCGGACCGAACGCGGTGAGTATCCAGGTGCCGACGCTCATCGGCGACGTCACCTTGAACACGCGCAGCATGTTGATGAACCGCTCCGGCCGGCCCAGGTCGTGGATCAGCGAGTACAGCGAGCCGGCCAGCGCCCCCGCCGCGCCCACCTTGCCCGCCCGCGCCAGGTCGGGCCGCCCGGTCAGCTCCGCCGCCGCCGCCAGCGTCGCCGACGCGCCCGCGAGGCCGCCCAGGAACAGGTACCCGGCGATGTCGTGGTCCTTCCAGGTCGGCTCGTTCAGCACGGGCAGGCCGTAGTAGGAGCGGAACTCCCGCCCCCGCACCATCGGCCGCCTGCCGACCCGGCCGAGCCCCGCCGAGCCGGGTGTGGCGTCGCGCTCGTGCCGCAGGCCGCTCGTGCCGTCCATGCGGACGTCGGTCTGGCTGTCGGCCGTGGGCGGGCCGGTCCTGGCCCCCATGCCGTGGTGCGTGCCCGCGCTCATCGCCCGCGCCCTTCCACCGTCCGCGCCCCCTGGTCCGGGCTCCTCATCGCCTGCGTCCCTTCCACGCCACGGCCGCCAGGCCGACGAGCAGGGCGGCGGCCGCCGCGCCCGCGTGCCGCCACATCGACGGCAGGTCCCTGGTGGTCACCACCGGGTCGGGCGGCAGCCCGTACACCTCCGGCTCGTCGAGCAGCAGGAAGAACGCGCCGGTGCCGCCGACGCCGTCGTCCGGGTCGTGGCCGTACAGGCGGGCCGACGACACGCCGCTCTCCCGCAGCCGCTCCAGCCGCCGCTCCGCGCGCTCGCGCAGCTCGTCCAGCTCCCCGAACTGGATGGAGTCGGTGGGGCAGGTCTTCGCGCAGGCCGGCTCCTGGCCCACCTGCAGCCGGTCGTAGCACAGCGTGCACTTGGCGGCCAGGCCGTCGCTCTCGCGCTTGCCGATCACCCCGAACGGGCAGGCGGGCACGCAGTAGCCGCAGCCGTTGCAGATGTCCTGCTGCACGACCACCGTGCCGTACTCGGTGCGGAACAGCGACCCGGTCGGGCAGACGTCCAGGCAGGCGGCGTGCGTGCAGTGCTTGCACACGTCCGACGCCATGAGCCAGCGGAAGTCCATGTCGCCGACGCCGGGCGTCTGGTGGCCGAGCGGCTTGCGCTGCTCGATGAACGCGACGTGCCGCCAGCTGTCCGCCCCGAGCCCCACCGTGTTGTCGTACGACATGCCGGTGAAGGCCGTCAGGTCGTCCGGTACGGCGTTCCACTCCTTGCAGGCCACCTCGCACGCCTTGCAGCCGATGCACACGCTGGTGTCGGTGAAGAACCCCATGCGGGCGGGCCGCTCCGCGTACCCCGCCTCCTCGTCCCGCGCGCCCGGGAGGGCCGTCTCCAGGTCCATGCGCCTCACACCTCCGTTCCCGTGCCGGCGACGATGCCCGCCCGCTCCCGGTACGCCGCCACCATCTCCCGCAGCGCGGGCCCGCGCGGCCTGCGGCCCGGCCTGATGTCCGCCGACAGCGCCTTGACCTCCTGGATGTGGGAGTTCGGGTCGAGCGAGATGGACGACAGCTCGTTGGCCGCGTCGCCCCTGGCCAGGCCGTTCGGCCCGAAGTGGAACGGCAGGCCGATCTGGTGCACCACCCGGCCGTCCAGGTGCAGCGACGGCATCCTGTCGGTCACCATCACCCGCGCCTCGATGGCGTTGCGGGCCGTGATGATCGTGGCCCAGCCGCCGTGGACGAGCCCCCGCTCGGCCGCCAGCTCGGGCGACACCTCGCAGAACATCTCCGGCTGCAGCTCGGCCAGGTACGGCGTGCCGCGGCTCATGCCGCCGGCCGTGAAGTGCTCGGTCAGCCGGTACGTCGTCACCACGTACGGGTAGACCGACGCGCCCGGCTCGTGGCCGCTCGGGTGGTAGCGGTTGTCG
Source organism: Nonomuraea pusilla (assembly GCF_900109355.1). Classification (GTDB taxonomy): domain Bacteria; phylum Actinomycetota; class Actinomycetes; order Streptosporangiales; family Streptosporangiaceae; genus Nonomuraea; species Nonomuraea pusilla. The sequence goes on along the minus strand of NZ_FOBF01000024.1, from coordinate 24,291 downwards.
GGGTGCTCGTACACCTTGCGGGCCGGGTTGCGCTGGTGGCCGTACAGCGGGTTGACCACCGGGGAGTCCTGCGGCTCGTAGTGCGTGGGCAGCGGGCCGTCCACCACCCCGGCGGGCGCGAACAGCCACCCCTTGCCGTCGGGCTGCATGATGAACGGGTCGGTGCCGGACAGCGCGGCCGTGCCGGAAGCGCCTTCGGGCGGCCGGTAGCCCGGCGGCTTGTCGCGTTCGAAGTCGGGCTCGTCGAAGCCGGCCCAGTGGCCGGCGGCCTCGTCCCACCAGACGAGCTTCTTGCGCTCGCTCCAGGGGTGGCCGTCGGGGCGGGCGGAGGCCCGGTTGTACAGGACGCGGCGGTTCGCCGGCCACGCCCACGCCCACTCGGAGGCGATCCAGTCCTGCTCGTCGGCGGGCTTGCGGCGGGCCGCCTGGTTCACGCCGTCGGCGTAGACGCCGCAGTAGATCCAGCAGCCGCACACGGTGGACCCGTCGCCCTTGAGCTGCGTGTACCGGCTGAGCGGCCGGCCCTCGGCGTCCCAGCCGTTGATCTCGGCGAGCACGGCCTCGGCCACCGGCTCGCCCTGCTCGCCCTCCACCGGGTAGTCCCAGGTCAGGTCGAGGATCGGCGCGTCCACCGGGTCGGCGGACCCGGCGAGCTTCTCCCTGATGATGCGTCCCAGGTGGTACATGAACCACAGGTCGCTGCGCGCGTCGCCCTCGGGGTCGACCGCCCGGTGGTGCCACTGCAGCAGCCGGTTGGTGTTGGTGAAGCTGCCGCTCTTCTCGGTGTGCGTGGCGGCGGGGAGGAAGAACACCTCCGTCCCGATGTCCTCGGTGACCAGCTCCCCGGTCTCGATCTCCGGGCCGTCCTTCCACCAGGTGGCGCTCTCGATGAGGTTCAGGTCGCGCACCACCAGCCAGTCCAGCTTCGCCATGCCGAGGCGCTGCATCCTCGTGTTGGCCGAGCCCACCGCCGGGTTCTCGCCGAGCAGGATGTAGCCCTTGCAGGTGCCGTCGAGCTGCGCCAGCACCGTGTCGTACGTGCTGTGGCTGCCCGTCATCCTCGGCAGCCAGTCGAAGCGGAAGTCGTTGTCGGGCCGCGCCGACGGGCCCCACCAGGCCTTGAGCAGGCTCACCAGGTACGCCGGCATGTCCGCCCAGAAGCCCTGGTGCGGCGCGTCCGACCGCAGGAAGTCGGCCAGCGTCTGGTGCTCGTGCGCGTGCGGCATCGGGATGTAGCCGGGCAGCAGGTTGAACAGGGTCGGGATGTCGCTGGAGCCCTGGATGCTGGCGTGGCCGCGCAGCGCCTGGATGCCGCCGCCCGGCCTGCCGATGTTGCCGAGCAGCAGCTGCAGGATGCTCGCCGCGCGGATGAACTGCGAGCCGTCGCTGTGCTGCGTCCAGCCGACCGCGTACACGAACTCGGACGTCCTGTCGGGGCCGGAGTTCTCCGTCAGGTGCCTGCACACCTCGGCGAACAGGTCCTGCGGCACGCCGCACACCCGCTCCACCATCTCGGGCGTGTACCGGGCGAAGTGCCTGGCCAGCACCTGCAGGACGCAGCGCGGGTGGCGCAGCGTCTCGTCCCGCTGCGCGGTGCCGGTGAGGGTGGCGCCCGCGGCGCCGTGCATCTCGCTCCACCCCTCGGGCACGCGGCCGCCGACCCCGCGGGCGGCCTCCTCGCTCGTGCCGGTGGCGGTGACGACCGGCATGCCCTCGTACTCCCAGGAGTCGGTCACGTACGTGCGGGTGTCCGGGTCGAATCCGGAGAAGAGCCCGTCGAGGTCCTCGGCGTCGCGGTAGTCCTCCCTGAGGATCGTCGCGGCGTTGGTGTAGTGCAGGACGTAGTCGCGGAAGTACAGCTCGTTGCTGAGGACGTGGTTGATGATCCCGCCGAGGAACGCCACGTCGCTGCCCGCCCGGATCGGCACGTGCAGGTCGGCCAGCGCGCTCGTCCTGGTGAAGCGCGGGTCCACGTGGATGACGACCGCGCCGCGCGCCTTGGCCTCCATCACCCACTGGAAGCCCACGGGGTGCGCCTCGGCGAAGTTCGACCCCTGGATGACGACGCAGTCGGAGTGGACGAGGTCCTGCATGAACGTGGTGGCGCCGCCCCGCCCGAACGACGTGCCGAGGCCCACCACGGTCGAGCTGTGGCACACCCGCGCCTGGTTCTCGATCTGGATGACGCCGAGCGCGGTCAGCAGCTTCTTGATGAGGTAGTTCTCCTCGTTGTCGAGCGTCGCGCCGCCGAGGCTGGCGATGCCCATCGTCCGGTTGGTGCGCTTGCCCTCGTGCTCCGCCTCCCACGTCGCGCGGCGGGTCGCGATGATCCGGTCGGCCACCATGTCCATGGCGGTGTCGAGGTCGATCTCCTGCCAGTCGGCGGCGTGCGGCGGGCGGTACAGCGCCTTGCGCGCCCGCCGCGAGTCGGTGGTGAGCTGCAGGGTCGCCGCGCCCTTCGGGCACAGCCTGCCCCTGCTGATCGGCGAGTCTGGGTCGCCCTCGATGTGGACGACCTTCTCGTCCTTGACGTACACGTTCTGGGCGCAGCCCACCGCGCAGTACGGGCACACGGACTTCACGACCCGGTCGGCGCCGGCGGTGCGGGCCCGCAGCGCGGCCGTCGCCGCCGACCTGACGGCGGCCCCCTTGCCCAGACGGTCCTTGCCGGTGAGCTGCCGCAGCACCGGCCACACGCGCTCGTTCATCCGCGCGCCGCCTCCCGCATCGGGCGGTCCATCCAGGCCCGCCGCCGGATCCAGGCGTGGACGTCCCTGCGCGTGACCGGGTTGACCTCGCGCGGGTTCACCAGGTGCTGGGAGCGGGAGGTCAGCAGCCCCTCGCGTCCCGGCTTGCCCCTGGCCACGCTGTCGCTCCCGTCGGCCGGGACCCCCGTCGCGATGAGGTACGCGCGGCCGGCGGGAATGCCCAGCCGCTCGGCGATGTCGCCGTAGTCGTGTCCCTGCGACAGCAGCCGCAGGACCTGCTCCTTGCTCGGCATCGTTCCCCCCGGCGATGACTCAGGTCGGGAATCCTCCCCCTCCGCCGTACGGGGAAAACGCGAGGTCAGAGCAGGCGTGCGGAGATCTCGTCCCAGGCGTGGCCGTCGCCGGACGGCTCGAAGACGCGCAGCGGCTGCGCGGTCGCGGCCAGGGCGCGCATCTCGGCGAGGCCGGAGACCAGCCCGGCGGCGCGGGCCTGGACGAGCACGTTGCCGAGCGCGGTGGCCTCGGCGGGGCCGGCCACCACGGGCAGCCCGCAGGCGTCGGCGGTGAGCCGGCACAGCAGCTCGTTGCGGGAGCCGCCGCCGACGAGGTGGACGACCTCCACGTCGCGTCCCGACAGCTCGGCCGCCTGCCGCACGGCCCGCCGGTGGCCGAGCGCGAGGCTCTCCAGCACGCACCTGACGAACGCCGGGGGCGACGAGGGCGGCTCCTGCCCGGTGCGCCGGCACTCGGCCGCGATCCTGCCCGGCATGTCGCCCGGCGGCAGGAACGCCGGCTCGTCGGGGTTGACGACCGCGGCGAACGGCCGCTCGGCCTCGGCGGCCTTCAGCAGGTCCGCCAGGTCGGAGCCGGGCCAGGCGCGCAGGCACTCCTGCAGCAGCCACAGCCCCATGACGTTGCGCAGGTAGCGGACGGTGCCGTCGACGCCGGCCTCGTTGGTGAAGTTGGCGGCCCTGCTCGCGGGCGTGAGCACGGGACCGGGCAGCTCGACGCCGGCCAGCGACCAGGTGCCGCACGAGATGTAGGCGAAGGCGGGCCCTGACGCGGGAACGGCGGCCACGGCGGAGGCGGTGTCGTGGGAGGCGACCGCGGTGACGGGCACGCCGGCGGCCAGGCCGAGCTCGGCCGCCACGTCGCCGCGCAGCCCGCCGACCGGCTCGCCGGGGCCGCGCAGGGTTGGGAACAGCCGCGCCGGCAGCCCGAGCCGTTCGATCAGCGGCCAGGCCCACTGCCTGGTGCGCACGTCCAGCAGGCCGGTGGTGGAGGCGTTGGTGACCTCCGCGCCGCGCTGCCCGGTCAGCCAGTAGCCGAGCAGGTCGGGGATCAGCAGCATCGTCTCGGCGCGCGCGGCGTCGGGGTCGGACAGGAGCTGGTAGACGGTGTTGAACGGCAGGACCTGGAGCCCGGACACGTCGTAGAGCGTCTCGGCCCCCAGCTCCCGTGCCACCCGCTCGGCCACGCCCGCCGTGCGCTCGTCGCGGTAGTGCACGGGGTTGCCGATGAGGGCGCCGCGCCCGTCGAGCAGGCCGTAGTCGACCGCCCACGAGTCGACGCCGACGGAGGCGACGGGCCCGGCGGCGGACAGCCCGCGCAGCACCTCCCGGTACAGCCCGAGGACGTCCCAGTGCAGGCGGCCGGCCACCCGCACCGGCCCGTTGGGGAAGCGGTGCGCCTCGGTCAGGGTGAGCCCGTCGGACAGGTCGGCGACCATGACGCGTCCCGAGGAGGCGCCGAGGTCGACGGCGGCGAAGCGGGACCGGGCGGCGGCGGTGCGGGTCAGGCTGCGGGGCAACGGGTGGACTCCCTGGCGACCAGTTCGGGCTGGAACATGATGTGCTGGTGCGCGTGCGTCTCCGGGTTGTCGCACTCGTCGAGCAGCAGCTCGGTGGCGATGCGCCCCAGCTGGTACGTGGGCTGCCGCATCGAGCTGAGCGACACCGCCGAGGCGGCGGCGAAGTCGATGTCGTCGTAGCCGATGAGGGCGACGTCGTCGGGCACCCGGACGCCGGCGCGCAGCAGCGACCGCAGCACGCCGAGCGCCAGCAGGTCGTTGGCGCAGAAGACGGCGTCGGGCAGGCCCGCGTCGAGCAGGTCGGCCCCGGCCTTCTCGCCGGCGCGGGCGGTCATCGTGGCCATCTCCAGGACCCGCAGCCCGTCGGGGTCGAACCCGGCGGACCGCAGCGCCGCCGCCGCGCCCTCGCGCCGCTCCACGCACTGGCGGATCGTCAGCGGCCCGGTGACGTAGGCGAGGTCGCGGGCGCCGCCCGCGAGCAGGTGGGCGACGGCGGCCCGGCCGCCCGCGACGTCGTCGACGGCGACCGCGCACTGGTCGGGCCGGTGGGCGGGATGGTCGACGAGCACGACGCTGATGCCGCGCTCGCGCAGCCGGTCGAGCCTGGCGGGGTCCTCGCCGGAGGGCGTGATCAGCACCCCGCGCACCCGCTGCTCGGCCAGGACGCGCAGGTTGCGGCCCTCCTTCTCCTCCGACCCCGCGGAGTTGCCGAGGATGACGGCGTAGCCGAGCTCGCTGGCGACGTCCTCGGCCCCGGCGGCGACCTCGGTGAAGAACGGGTTGCCGATGTCGATGACGCTGAGGCCGATCGTCCTGCTGTGCCCGGCGCGCAGCGTGGAGGCCGAGCCGTGCCGGACGAAGCCGAGCTCCTTGATCGCGGCCTCGACGCGCTCCCTGGTCGCGGTGGCGACCTTGCCCGGCCGGTTCAGGACGTTGGAGACCGTGCCGGGGGAGACGCCCGCGTGCGCGGCGACGTCCTTGATGCTGACCATGGACATGGGCCCTCATTAAAACGTACAAACCGCTCCCGCGCCAGCGGTGGCGCAACGCGCGGCCGCCACCCGGGCCCTACGGATTGAAACGTTTCAGATTGAAACGTTCTTCGCTGCAGCGCGGCCAGCGTCTCCCGTCAAGACCGACGATCTGTAACGTTCGGGAGCCGGCGGCAAGGTCACGATCGGGTTCGCCTGGTGGGGCAACGACGACCGCGCCGAGGTCACGAACGAGGCCGTGGCCCTGTTCATGAAGAAGAACCCCACCATCAAGGTCGAGACGTCCACCGCCGTCTACGACGGCAGCCCGCTGGTGTGCAAGCTCTCGGCCTCCGAGTTCCAGCCCGACTCCGCCATCGGCGACAAGGCGTGGGAGACCTACGGCCGCGAGATGGCCCTCGCCCCGCTGCCCCAGGTCGGCGCCGAGCTCGGCCTGTACGCCGAGCCGCCGATGATCCTGTCGGTCTACGACCGCGCCAAGAACAGGGACGCCGCGCTCAAGCTGGCCGACTTCCTCGTCAACGACCCCGAGGCCGGCAAGATCCTCGGCATGGCCCGCGGCCTGCCCGCCAACCTCAGGACCCGCGTGGCCATCACCCCCGGCCTGAGCGGCCCGTGGAAGCAGGTCCACGCGTACGAGGAGTCGATCTCCAGCCAGGTCAAGCTCGGCCCGCCCGCCCCGCCGAAGGGCGCCAGCGCCAACTTCCTGCTGTTCAACAAGCTCTACGAGGACGTCATGTACGGCAAGTTCACCCCCGAGGACGCCGCCAGGCGGTACTACGCCGAGGCCCAGCAGAACCTCGCCGGGTGAGACATGGCCACCACCACTGCGCGGCGTGAGCGGGTCGCGGCGGCCCCGCCCCGGACCCGGGTCAAGGAGCGCGCCGGCATCGCCTACCTCTTCCTGTCGCCCTGGGCCGCGGGCGCGGTGCTGCTGCTGACCCGCGGCCCGATGCTCGCCTCGCTCTACCTGTCGTTCACCGACTACGACCTGTTCACCACCCGCCGCGCGCCTACTGGGCGGCGCTGCGGGAGGTGGCGCGCGGCGGTCCGCCGGGGTTCGCGGCGCCCGCCGCGCTCGCCGCGGTGCTGCTGCTGGACTGGGCGGCGGTACGGGCGGGGGTGCCGGGGCACCGGGCGCTGGCCGTGCTGGTGCCGGTGCTCGCCGCCGCCGCGTTCGTGGTGGGGCTGCGGGCGGCGGCTGCCTGGCGGCCCGGCGCCGCCTGGCGCGAGGTTGCGGCGGCGGCCGCCGGAGCCGCCGCGCGCGACGCGTACGGCACCGCGCTGCTGGTGATGGCGACGGGCGCGGCCGGGGTCGTCGCGGCGTCGGTGCCGGTGACGGCGCCGCTGGTGGTCGGCCAGCTCGCCCTGGTAGCCGTCGCGGTCGACGCCAGGAGCCGTACGCCTTAAAACGTGGCAACACCGACCGCGGGTCACGACGCCCGCGGCGCAGCCGGCGCCGCATTGACAGCGAGCGCCACGACCCCTAGTTTCCTGACCGACCGTATTAAAACGTTTCGAAGGAGGGCGTCCGTGCAACGCGTCTGCTTCCTGCTCAAGGTCCGCGAGGAGCGGCTCGACGAGTACCGGGAGCGCCACCGCGAGGTCTGGCCCGACATGCTCGACGCGCTCAGCGGCGCCGGCTGGCGCAACTACTCGCTCTTCCTCCGCGAGGACGGCCTGCTCGTGGGCTACCTGGAGACCGACGACTTCGGGTCCGCGCGCGAGGCGATGGCCGCGACCGAGGTCAACGCCCGCTGGCAGGCCGAGATGGCGCCCTTCTTCGAGGAGCTCGACGGGCGCCCCGACGAGGGCATGCGCCCGCTCGACGAAGTGTTCCACCTGGACTGATCGGGGACCCATGACGACCGACATCAAGGCCACGCTGCGCGCCCAGCGCATCGAGACCCCTTCGTGGGCCTACGGCAACAGCGGCACCAGGTTCAAGGTGTTCGCGCAGAAGGGCGTGCCGCGCGACCCGTACGAGAAACTCGCCGACGCCGCGCAGGTGCACGCCCACACCGGCGCGGCGCCCACCGTCGCCCTGCACATCCCCTGGGACGCGGTGGACGACTACGCCGACCTGGCCCGCCACGCCCGCGAGCACGGCGTCGCCATCGGCGCGATCAACTCCAACGTCTTCCAGGACGACGACTACATGCTCGGCAGCGTCACCAACCCCGACCCGCGGGTGCGCCGCAAGGCACTCGGCCACCTGCTGGAGTGCGTGGACGTCATGGACGCCACCGGTTCCGACACGCTCAAGCTGTGGTTCTCCGACGGGCTCAACTACCCCGGCCAGGACGACCTCCGCGCCCGCCAGGACCGCCTCGCCGAGGCGCTGTCGGCCGTGTACGAGCGGCTCGGCGACGGCCAGCGCTTCCTGCTGGAGTACAAGCTGTTCGAGCCCGCCTTCTACGCCACCGACGTGCCCGACTGGGGCACCGCCTACGCCCACTGCCTCAGGCTCGGCCCGAAGGCGCAGGTGGTCGTCGACACCGGGCACCACGCCCCGGGCACCAACATCGAGTTCATCGTCGCGTTCCTGCTGCGCGAGGGCAGGCTGGGCGGGTTCGACTTCAACTCCCGCTTCTACGCCGACGACGACCTCATGGTCGGCGCCGCCGACCCGTTCCAGCTCTTCCGGATCATGCACGAGGTGGTCCGCGGCGGCGGGCTCGACCCGCGGACCGGCGTCGCCTTCATGCTCGACCAGTGCCACAACATCGAGCCCAAGATCCCCGGCCAGATCAGGTCGGTCATGAACGTCCAGGAGGCCACCGCCAAGGCCCTCCTGGTCGACGCGGCCGCCCTGCGCGCCGCCCAGGACGCGGGAGACGTGCTCGGCGCCAACGCCGTGCTCATGGACGCCTACAACACCGACGTCCGCCCGCTGCTCGCCGAGCTGCGCGAGGAGTCGGGGCTCGACCCCGACCCGATGGCCGCGTACGCCAGATCCGGATACTCCGACAAGATCGCCGCCGAGCGTGTCGGCGGCACCCAGGCCGGTTGGGGGGCCTGACCCGATGGACGTCGTCAACGAACTGATCGAGCGCTCGCACCGCCTCGGCGCCGACCCGCGCAACACCAACTACGCGGGCGGCAACGCCTCCGCCAAGGGCAGCGCGCCCGACCCCGTCACCGGCGAGGACGTCGAGCTCATGTGGGTGAAGGGCTCCGGCGGCGACCTCGGCACCCTCACCGAGGCCGGCCTGGCCGTGCTGCGCCTGGACCGCCTGCGCGCCCTCACCCGGGTCTACCCGGGCGTCGAGCGCGAGGACGAGATGGTGGCCGCGTTCGACTACTGCCTGCACGGCAAGGGCGGCGCCGCGCCGTCGATCGACACCGCCATGCACGGCCTGGTCGAGGCCGCCCACGTCGACCACCTGCACCCCGACGCCGGCATCGCCATCGCCACCGCCGCCGACGGCGAGGAGCTGACCCGGCGCGTCTTCGGCGACCGCGTGGTGTGGGTGCCCTGGCGGCGGCCCGGCTTCCAGCTCGGGCTGGACATCGCCGCCATCGCCCGCGACAACCCGCGGGCCGTCGGCTGCGTCCTCGGCGGCCACGGCATCACCGCCTGGGGCTCGACCTCCGCCGAGTGCGAGTCCCGCTCCCTGGAGATCATCCGCACGGCCGAGGCGTACCTCGCCGAGCACGGCCGCCCCGACCCGTTCGGCCCGGTCGTGCGCGAGCCGCTGCCGGAGGCCGAGCGGCACACCCGCGCCGCCGCGCTGTTCCCGGTGATCCGCGGCCTGGCCTCCTCCGACGCGCGCGTGGTCGGCCACTACACCGACACCCCCGAGGTGCTCGACTTCCTCGCCCGCGCCGAGCACCCGCGGCTGGCCGCGCTCGGCACGTCCTGCCCCGACCACTTCCTGCGCACCAAGGTCGCCCCGCTCGTGCTCGACCTCGCGCCGGACGCCCCGGTGGAGGCGGCCGTCGCGCGGCTGCGCGAGCTGCACGACGCCTACCGCGCCGACTACACCGCCTACTACGAGCGCCACGCCGTGCCCGGCTCCCCGCCGATGCGCGGCGCCGACCCGGCGATCGTGCTCGTGCCCGGCGTCGGCATGTTCTCGTTCGGCAAGGACAAGCAGACCGCGCGCGTCGCCGGCGAGTTCTACGTCAACGCCATCAACGTCATGCGCGGCGCGGAGTCCGTCTCCTCCTACGCCCCCATCCCCGAGTCGGAGAAGTTCCGCATCGAGTACTGGGAGCTGGAGGAGGCCAAGCTCCGCCGCATGCCCAAGCCCAAGCCGCTGGCGACGCGCGTCGCGCTGGTCACGGGCGGAGGCTCCGGCATCGGCGCGGCCACCGCCAGGCGGCTGGCCGCCGAGGGCGCCTGCGTCGTCGTCGCCGACCGCGACCTGGCCGCCGCCGAGAAGGTGGCCGCCGAGATCGGCGCGAAGGCGGCGCACCCCTCGGACGCCGCCGTCGCCGTCGCCGTGGACGTCACCGACGAGGAGCAGGTCGTCGCCGCCGTGCGCCGGGCCGTGCTGGCCTTCGGCGGCGTGGACCTCGTCGTCAACAACGCCGGGCTGTCGCTGTCGAGGTCGCTGCTGGAGACCACGCTCGACGACTGGGACCTCCAGCACGACGTCATGGCGCGCGGCTCGTTCCTCGTCTCCAGGGAGACCGCCCGCGTCATGATCGAGCAGGGCGTCGGCGGCGACGTCGTCTACGTCTCCTCGAAGAACTCCGTCTTCGCGGGCCCGAACAACGTCGCCTACGGCGCCGCCAAGGCCGACCAGGCGCACCAGGTGCGCCTCCTCGCGGCCGAACTCGGCGAGCACGGCATCCGCGTCAACGGCGTCAACCCCGACGGCGTGGTGCGCGGCTCCGGCATCTTCTCCTCCGGCTGGGGCGCCCGCCGGGCCGCCGTGTACGGGGTGCCGGAGGAGCGGCTCGGCGAGTACTACGCCCAGCGCACCCTGCTGAAGCGGGAGGTGCTGCCCGAGCACGTGGCCGCCGCGGTCTTCGCGCTCACCGGCGGCGACCTCACCCACACCACCGGCCTGCACATCCCGGTGGACGCCGGCGTCGCCGCCGCCTTCCTGCGCTGACGCCCGCCCTGGCGGCGGGGGTCGCGCCCACCCCCGCCGCCCGCCTGCTCAGGGTACGGGCGCCACCATCCTGCTCAGGCGTACGCCGCCACCATGCCCACGATCACCATCGCCAGCCCGCCCACGGTCACGAGGGCGCCCGCGACCGCCAGGCCGCGCCGCGTCCGCCGTCCCGCGCCCCGCCAGTAGCCGATCACGTACGGCAGGAAGCCGAGGCCGCCCACCCCCACCGCGGGCAGGGTGAGCGCGGCGAGCACGCCCTTGGTCCCCGCGGGCACCGCCCTGTCGCCCTCGGGCGTGAGCCGGGCGCGCAGCACGTCCCCGGCGTCGGAGTCGGGGGAGGCCGCCACCGCGACGGCGGGGCCGCCGCCGTCCGGGGTGAACCTGCCCTTGCAGTCGTAGCGGCCCTGGCCGAGCGCCGTGCACGACACCACCGTCAGCGTCCCCGGCGTTCCCGTCTTCCCCGCCGCGAGCCTGAGGTCGGGCACGGCCAGCACCACCGGCAGCGCGCAGACCACCAGCCAGAGCAGGACGATGATCACGCGCCCGGCCGGTCCGGGCCCCCGGTCGCCGCTCCCGGCCGGTGTCACGAAGGTGAGATCGGGCAAGTACTCGCTCATGCGGGCATCCTGCACCGCGCCACTTGGAAGCGGTTTGAGCCGCACTGCAAACCCGCCGCCCCGCGCCTGACCCGGGCGGCCCCGGCCCGGCTTGCATATTCATCCCATCCCGTGCATCATTTTCACACAGCAAAGTCATGAGGATGAGTGCATAGCTATGCAGGAGGCGCGGATGAGGGCGGCGATCGCGGGAGCGAGCGGCTACGCGGGAGGTGAGCTGCTGCGCCTGCTGCTCGGCCATCCGGAGTTCGAGATCGGCGCCCTGACGGCGGCGTCCAGCGCGGGCAGCAGGCTCGGCGCGCACCAGCCCCACCTGCCCGTCCTCGCCGACCGCGTCATCGAGGACACCACCCCCGAGGCCCTGGCCGGCCACGACGTCGTCTTCCTGGCGCTCCCGCACGGCCACTCCGCCGCCGTGGCCGCGAGCCTCGGCGCCGACACCGTCGTCGTCGACTGCGGCGCCGACCACCGGCTCACCGACCCCGCCGCCTGGCAGGAGTTCTACGGCGGCGAGCACGCCGGCACCTGGCCCTACGGCCTGCCCGAGCTGCCGGGGCAGCGCGAGGCGCTGAAGGGCGCCAGGCGCGTCGCCGTGCCCGGCTGCTACCCCACGTCGGTGCTCCTCGCCCTGTTCCCCGCCTTCGCCGCCGGCCTGGCCGAGCCCGACGTCGTCGTGGTGGCCGCCAGCGGCACCAGCGGCGCCGGCCGCTCGCTCAAGACCCACCTGCTCGGCAGCGAGGTCATGGGCTCGGTCAGCGCGTACGGGGTGGGCGGCGTCCACCGCCACACCCCCGAGATGGAGCAGGGGCTCTCCGCCGTCGCCGGCCGCCCGGTGCGCGTGTCGTTCACGCCCACCCTGGCCCCGATGAGCCGCGGCATCCTCGCCACCTGCACCGCGCCCGCCGCGCCGGGCGTCACCCGCGAGTCGCTGCGCACCGCGTACGAGGCCGCGCTGAAGGACGAGCCGTTCGTCACGCTGCTCCCCGAGGGCGTCTGGCCCGCCACCTCCATGACCTACGGCGCCAACACCGCCGCCCTGCAGGTGACGCTCGACGAGCGCGCCCGCCGCGTGGTCGCCGTCATCGCCATCGACAACCTCACCAAGGGCACGGCCGGGGGCGCCATCCAGAGCGTCAACCTCGCGCTCGGCCTGCCGGAAGAGCTCGGCCTCCCCCTGACAGGAGTCGCACCATGAGTGTTACCGCACCGCTCGGCTTCCGTGCCGCGGGCGTCGCCGCGGGCATCAAGTCCGGCGGGGCCCGCGACCTCGCCCTCGTCGTCAACGACGGCCCGAGCCGCGCCGCCGCGGGCGTCTTCACCGCCAACCGCGTCAAGGCCGCCCCCGTGCTGTGGTCGCAGCAGGTGCTGAAGGGCGGGCGCCTGCGCGCCGTCGTGCTCAACTCCGGCGGGGCCAACGCCTGCACCGGCCCCGAGGGCTTCCAGGACACCCACGCCACCGCCGAGAAGGTGGCCGAGGCGCTGTCCGACTCCGCCGGCGAGGTCGCCGTCTGCTCCACCGGCCTGATCGGCGAGCGGCTGCCCATGGACGCGCTGCTGTCCGGCGTCGACGCCGCGGCCGCGCAGCTCTCGCGCGACGGCGGCCTGGCCGCCGCCGACGCCATCCGCACCACCGACACCGTCAGCAAGATCTCGTTCAAGCGCGCCGCGGGCTACATGGTCGGCGGCATGGCCAAGGGCGCCGGCATGCTCGCCCCCGCCCTGGCCACCATGCTGTGCGTCATCACCACCGACGCCGACGTGTCCGCCGACGACCTCGACGCCGTCCTGCGCAGGGCCACCGCGAAGACGTTCGACCGGCTCGACGCCGACGGCTGCATGTCCACCAACGACACCGTGCTGCTGCTGGCCAGCGGCGCCGCGGGCGTCAAGCCCGACCTCGCCGAGTTCGAGCAGAAGGTCACCGAGGTCTGCGCCGACCTCGCCAGGCAGCTCCTCGTCGACGCCGAGGGCGCGTCCAAGGCCATCGCCGTCGAGGTCGTCGGCGCCGCCTCCGAGCGCGACGCCCTCACCGTCGGCCGCGCCGTCTCCCGCTCCAACCTGCTCAAGTGCGCCGTCCACGGCGAGGACCCCAACTGGGGCCGCGTCCTCGCCGCCGTCGGCACCACCGACGCCGCGTTCGAGCCCGACCGGGTCAACGTCGCCATCAACGGCATCTGGATCTGCCGCGGCGGCGCCGTCGGCGACGACCGCGCCAAGGTGGACATGCGCCCCCGCGACGTCACGATCACCATCGACCTGTCGGCCGGCCCGCACTCGGCCACGATCCACACCACCGACCTGACGGCCGCGTACGTCCACGAGAACTCGGCGTACTCGTCATGAAGCAGATGTGGCAGAGCGGAAGGACGGGCGAGGCGCACGCCAAGGCGGGCACCCTCATCGAGGCGCTGCCGTGGCTGGCGCGCTTCCACGGCGCGACCGTCGTCATCAAGTACGGCGGCAACGCGATGACCGAGGAGGCGCTGCGCGAGGGCTTCGCCGAGGACATCGTCTTCCTCCACTACGCCGGGCTGCGCCCGGTCGTGGTGCACGGCGGCGGCCCCCAGATCAGCAGCCACCTCGACAGGCTCGGCATCGAGTCGACGTTCACCGCCGGGCTGCGCGTCACCACGCCCGAGGCCATGCAGGTCGTCAGGATGGTCCTGGTCGGCCAGGTCAACCGCGACATCGTCGGCCTGGTCAACCGGCACGGACCGTTCGCCGTCGGCATGTCGGGCGAGGACGCCCACCTGTTCACCGCCGAGCGCAAGCACGCCGTCGTCGACGGCGAGCCCGTGGACATCGGCCAGGTCGGCGACATCGTCAGGGTCGACCCCGGTGCCGTGCGCGCGCTCCTCGACGACGGCCGCATCCCCGTGGTCTCCAGCGTCGCCAGGGGCGAGGACGGCCAGATCTACAACGTCAACGCCGACACCGCGGCCGCCGCGCTGGCCGTGGCGCTCCAGGCGCAGAAGCTGATCGTCCTCACCGACGTCGAAGGCCTGTACGCCAACTGGCCCGACGACACCGACGTGATCGCCCAGCTCGCCGCCGGCGAACTGGAGGCGATGCTCCCCACGCTCTCCAGCGGCATGGTGCCCAAGATGGAGGCATGCCTGACGGCCGTGCGGGGAGGAGTGCCCCAGGCACACGTCCTCGACGGCCGGGTGCCCCACGCCCTGCTGCTGGAGATCTTCACCAACGAAGGAATCGGAACCATGGTGATGCCCTCATGAGCCTCCTTGACAGGTTCGAGCAGGCGTTCATGCCCAACTACGGCGTCCCGCCGGTGGCGCTGGCGCGCGGCGAGGGCACCCGCGTCTGGGACGTCGACGGCAAGGAGTACCTCGACTTCATCGCGGGCATCGCCGTGAGCTCGCTCGGCCACGCGCACCCCGCCCTGGTCGAGGCGGTCTCCCGCCAGGTCGCCACCCTCGCCCACACCAGCAACCTGTTCGTGCACGAGCCCGAGGTGCTGCTCGCCGAGAAGCTGCTCGGCCTGCTCGGCGCCCCCGCCAGGGTCTTCCTCGCCAACTCCGGCACCGAGGCCAACGAGGCGGCGTACAAGCTGGCGCTCACGTACGGCAGGCGCGAGGGCCGCAGCTACTTCGTCGCCGCCGAGAACGGCTTCCACGGCCGCACGATCGGCGCGCTCTCGCTCACCGGCAAGAAGTCGATCCGCGACCAGTTCGGGCCGTTCCCGGTGGACGTCCGCTTCGTCCCGTACGGCGACGCCGAGGCGCTCAGGCGGGCCGTGACCGGCGACTGCATCGCCGTCTTCCTGGAGCCCACCCAGGGCGAGGCCGGCGTCGTCCCGCCGCCCGAGGGCTACCTGCGCGCGGCCAGGGAGATCTGCGACGCCACGGGCGCCCTGCTGGTGGCCGACGAGATCCAGTCCGCCATCGGCCGCACCGGCCACTGGTTCGCCCACCAGGCCGACGGGTTCGTCCCCGACCTCCTCACCCTGGCCAAGGGCCTCGGCGGCGGCCTGCCGATCGGCGCCTGCGTCGGCTTCGGCGCCGCCGGCACCCTGTTCGGCAAGGGCGACCACGGCTCCACCTTCGGCGGCAACCCGGTCTCCTGCGCCGCCGCGCTGGCCGTGCTCGACAACCTCGACCTCGACCACGTCAACGCCGTCGCCCCCCGCCTGCGCTCCGGCCTGGAGTCGGCCGCCCACCCGCTGCTGAAGGGCGTGCGGGGCCGCGGCCTGTGGCTGGCCGCCGTGCTCACCGAGCCGCGCGCGGCCGAGGTGCAGCGCGCCGCCGCCGGCGCGGGCTTCCTCGTCAACGCGGTCCAGCCCGACGCGGTGCGCATCGCGCCGCCGCTCGTCGTCACCGCCGACGAGATCGACGCCCTCGTGACCGCCTTCCCCAAGATCCTCGAAGAGGCCGCGCAGTGACCAAGCACTTCCTCAAAGACGACGACCTCACCCCGGACGAGCAGGCCGAGGTGCTGGACCTGGCCGCGGCCATGAAGAAGGACCGCTTCGGCTACCGGCCCTTCGAGGGGCCGAAGACCGTCGCCGTGCTGTTCGACAAGCCGTCGGCCAGGACCCGCGTCTCCTTCCACACCGGCATCGGGGAACTCGGCGGCCTGCCGCTCGTCATCGACGGCGTCTCCACCCTGATGGGCCGCGGCGAGCCCACCGAGGACATCGCCCGCGTCCTCGGCCGGCAGGTCGCCGCGATCGTCTGGCGCACCGGCGCGCAGGAACTCGTCGAGACCATGGCCGCCCACGCCGGCGTGCCCGTCGTCAACGCGCTCACCGACGCCTACCACCCCTGCCAGATCCTCGCCGACCTGCAGACCGTGCGCGAGCGGCTCGGCAGGACCGCCGGGCTGACGTTCACCTACGTCGGCGACGGCGCCAACAACATGGCCCATTCCTACCTGCTGGGCGGCGCCACGGCCGGCATGCACGTCCGCGTCGCCGCCCCCGCCGGGTACGAGCCCGACCCGGCCGTCCTCGCCAGGGCCGCCGCCATCGCCGCGCAGACCGGCGGCTCCGTGGCCGCCCTGACCGACCCGGCCGCCGCGGCCGAGGGCGCGCACGTCATCGCCACCGACACCTGGGTGTCGATGGGCCAGACGGGCAAGGAGGAGCGGGTCGCCGCGCTGCGCCCGTACCAGGTGAACGCCGGCCTGCTGGAGCGCGCCGCGCCCGAGGTGGTCGTGCTGCACTGCCTGCCCGCCTACCGAGGCCACGAGATCACCGCCGACGTGCTCGAAGGCCCGCGCAGCGCCGTCTGGGACCAGGCCGAGAACCGCCTGCACGCCCAGAAGGCCCTCCTCCACTGGCTGGTGACGCGCCCGTGACCATCCCGATGACCAAGGCCGCGCGGCAGGCGAAGATCACGGAGCTGCTGACGCGGCAGCCCGTGCGCTCCCAGCCCGAGCTGGCCAAGCTGCTCGCCGAGAGCGGCCTCGAGGTCACCCAGGCGACGCTCTCACGCGACCTGGACGAGCTCGGCGCGCTCAAGCTGCGCGCCGAGGACGGCTCGCTCGTGTACGCCCTGCCAGGCGAGGGCGGCGGCCGCATCCCGCTCGCCAGGGTCGGCACCGGGGAGAGCCCGGCCGCCCGGCTGCGCCGCATCGCCGAGGAACTGCTCGTCGCCGCCGAGGCGTCGGCGAACCTGGTCATCGTCAGGACGCCCCCGGGCGCCGCCCAGTTCCTGGCCTCCGCCATCGACCACGCCGACTGGGAGTCCATCCTCGGCACGGTGGCCGGCGACGACACGATCCTCGTCATCAGCCGCGATCCCGCGGGCGGGCAGGCGGTCGCCGAGTCGCTGCTGAAGGTGGCCGACCGGCGGAGCTAGCCCGCCCAGGGCCCGCCCGCCGCGCGCCGCCGACCACGTCAAGCAATGAAGATCATGAAATGTCCCGTGCCCGCCGTCCCGATCACGGCGGCCCGGGACGCAAGAAGGGCTGAGGTGCACTATGGTCGCGGGGGACACGAAGGAGATGACGGTGAGTGATGGCAAGCCGATGCGGCTGTGGGGCGGGCGCTTCGAAGGCGGCCCGTCCGACGCGCTGACCCGGCTGTCGGTGAGCGTGCACTTCGACTGGCGCCTGGTCCCGTACGACCTGGCCGCCTCCCGGGCCCACGCCCGGGTCCTGCACAGGGCCGCACTGCTGAGCGACGAGGAGCTCGAGCGCATGATCGCCGCGCTCGACGACCTGGAGCAGGCCTGCAAGGCGGGCGAGTTCCGCCCGACGGTCGCCGACGAGGACGTGCACACCGCGCTGGAGCGCGGCCTGCTGGAGCGGCTCGGCTCCCTCGGCGGCAAGCTGCGCGCCGGCCGCAGCCGCAACGACCAGATCGCCACCGACCTGCGCCTGTACCTGCGCGACCACGCCCGCACCATCGTCTCCAGGCTGGTCGAGCTGGAGACCGCGCTCATGGCGCAGGCCGAGCAGCACGCCGAGACCGCCGCGCCCGGCATGACGCACCTGCAGCACGCCCAGCCGGTGTCGTTCGGGCACCAGCTGCTCGCCCACGTCCACGCGTTCACGCGCGACATCGACAGGCTCATCGACTGGGACCGGCGGGCCGCCGTCTCCCCGCTGGGCTCCGGCGCGCTCGCCGGGTCGTCGCTGCCGCTCGACCCGCAGGCCGTGGCCGAGGAGCTCGGCTTCTCCTCCGCCGCCCCCAACTCGATGGACGCCGTCGCCGACCGCGACTTCGCCGCCGAGTTCCTCTTCGCGGCCGCCATGATCGGCATGCACCTGTCGCGGCTCGGCGAGGAGATCGTCCTGTGGGCCTCGCAGGAGTTCCGCTGGATCGAGATGGACGACGCCTACTCCACCGGCTCGTCGATCATGCCGCAGAAGAAGAACCCCGACGTGGCCGAACTGGCGCGCGGCAAGTCCGGGCGGCTCATCGGCAACCTCATGTCGCTGCTGACCACGCTCAAGGGCCTGCCCCTGACGTACAACCGCGACCTGCAGGAGGACAAGGAGCCGGTGTTCGACTCGGTCGACACCCTGCTGCTCGTCCTGCCCGCCATGGCGGGCCTGGTCGCCACCATGCGGGTCAACACCGCGCGCCTGGAGGCGTCGGCCCCCGACGGCTTCGCGCTCGCCACCGACCTGGCCGAGCTGCTGGTGCGCAGGGGCGTGCCGTTCCGCGAGGCGCACGAGGCCGTCGGCCACCTCGTCGTCTGGTGCCAGGTCAACGACAAGGACCTCGGCGACCTCACCGACGACGAGCTGGTCAAGGTGTCGCCGCACCTGACCCCCGACGTCCGCGACGTGCTCAACGTGCCCGGCGCGCTCGCCGCGCGCAAGGCGCACGGCGGCACCGCCCCCGACCGCGTCCGCGACCAGCTCGTGGCGCTGGGGGAGACCGTCGACACGCAGGCGGCATGGGCCGCGGGGAGCTGAGCTCCGCGCCGCTGCCGCGGAGCTTCTTCGACCGGCCGTCGCACGAGGTGGCGCCCGACCTGCTCGGGCGCGTCCTCGTCCACGGGCCCGTCGCCGTACGCCTGACCGAGGTCGAGGCGTACGGCGGCCCCGGCGAGGACCCCGCCGCGCACACCTACCGGGGCAAGACCCCGAGGAACGCCGTCATGTTCGGCCCGCCCGGCCACCTGTACGTGTACTTCACGTACGGCATGCACTTCTGCACCAACCTCGTCTGCCTGCCCGAAGGGCACGGCTCGGCCGTGCTGCTGCGCGCCGGCGAGGTCGTGGCCGGTCTCGACGTGGCCCGCGCCCGCCGCTCAGCCCCCGGCCGCGACCCTGCCGTCGCCCGCGGTTCCGCCCCGGGCCGCGACGCTGCCGCGGCCCGCCGTTCCGCCCCCGAACGCGACCTGGCCCGCGGTCCCGCCAGGCTGGCCGTGGCGCTCGGCCTGGCGCGCGAGCACAACGGCCTCGACGCCGTCTGGGAGGGCCCGGCCGCGGCGCTGCGGCCCCTCGGCCTGCCCGGGGAAGCCGCCCCCGACGGCCCCGCCGGGCACGCGGCCACCCTGACCGGCGTGCCGCACGGATCGGCCGCCGTCCTCGAAGGCCGCCCCGCCCACCCCGGCGAGATCCGCTCGGGCCCCCGCACCGGCATCTCCACCGCCAAGGACACCCCGTGGCGGTTCTGGATCGACGGCGACCCCACCGTCTCGCCGTACCGGGCTCACGTCCCGCGCCGGCGCAGCACCGCCGCCACCTCCGTGGGGGAGGCGCCGAGCTCGTGACGGCTGAAGACGTGCAGGTGGTCGCCCGTGTCGATCTCCAGCATCTCGCTGCGCAGCCCGTACCTCGTGCGAACGTCCACGGTGATCTCGCGCACCTCGTCCCACGGCACGCGCCTGCGGCCCGCGAACCCGTGCACCACCGTGATGCCGCCCTCGTCCGCCGCCAGCCGCACCGGCACGAGCACGTCCCGCAGGCCCATCGCCCCCACCAGCACCGCCGCGGGCACGGCCAGCACCACGCCGGCCAGGTCGCCCACCGACCACCAGTAGACGGCGAGCCCCGCGCACACGAGACCCCCTAAGATCTTCAAAACGGCCGGCTCGCGACGGACCTTCCACATGGAGCCCGAGAGTATCCAAGTAGCGGTCACACGCCGCGATCGGGCACGCTGTAATCACTGAACCTCTATCGGAAAGCCAGCTACCGTGACCGACATCCTCGATGAACTCGAATGGCGCGACGTCCTCGCGCAGACCACCGACATCGACGCCCTGCGTGAGGCGCTGTCGAAGGGTCCGATCACGGTCTATGCCGGTTTCGACCCCACCGCGCCGTCCCTGCACGTCGGCAACCTCGCCACGCTGCTGATCCTCACGCGCTTCCAGCGGGCGGGCCACCGGCCCATCGGCCTGGTCGGCGGCGCCACCGGCCTCATCGGCGACCCCAGCGGCCGCAGCACCGAGCGCGTGCTCAACACCGAGGACGTCGTCGCCGAGTGGGTGTCCAAGATCCGCGTGCAGGTGGAGAAGTTCCTGTCGTTCGAGCCCGGCCCCACCTCGGCCACGCTCGTCAGCAACCTCGACTGGACGGCCGAGATGTCGGCCATCGACTTCCTGCGCGACGTCGGCAAGCACTTCCCGGTCAACCGCATGCTGGCCCGCGAGTCGGTCTCCGCCAGGCTCGCCGGCGAAGGGCTCAGCTACACCGAGTTCAGCTACCAGATCCTGCAGGCCAACGACTACCTGGAGCTGTACCGCAGGCACGGCTGCACGCTCCAGCTCGGCGGCAGCGACCAGTGGGGCAACATCACGGCCGGCGTCGACCTCGTCAGGCGCGTCGAGGGCGGCCACGTCCACGCCCTGACCGGCAAGCTGATCACCAAGGCCGACGGCACGAAGTTCGGCAAGACCGCGGGCGGCGCCGTGTGGCTCGACGGCAGCCTGACCTCGCCGTACGCGTTCTACCAGTACTGGCTGAACGCCGACGACCGCGACGTGGTCCGCTTCCTCAAGGTGTTCACCTTCCGCACCCGCGAGGAGATCGACGAGCTGGAGAAGGCGGTCGCCGACCGGCCGTTCGCCCGTGAGGCGCAGCGCGCGCTGGCCGAGGACCTCACCACGATGGTCCACGGCGCCGACGAGCTGCAGGCCGTCGTCGCCGCCTCCCGCGCGCTGTTCGGACAGGGCGAGCTCAAGGAACTGCCGGCCGCCACCCTGCAGGCCGCGCTCGCCGAGGTGCCCAAGGCCGCCGTCCCCGCGCTCGGCGCGTCGTTCGTCGACCTGCTGTCCGACAGCGGGCTGGTCGAGTCGAAGTCGGCGGCCCGCAGGGCGGTCAAGGAGGGCGGCGCGTACCTCAACAACGTCAAGATCACTGACGAGGCGTACGTGCCTGCCGCCGACGACCTGCTGCACGGGCGCTTCATGGTGCTGCGGCGCGGCAAGAAGTCGATCGGCGGCGTCGAGGTCGGCTGACCCGGCCCCGCCCCGCCACCCTTCCGAGGGGCGGCGCCCACCCGGGCGCCGCCCCTCGCCACGTCCGGGGTGGGAGTGTTCTCTTGGGGGCGCAGAACCGTTTCACGCGAACGGCCGCACCGCATGACCAAGGCCCTTCACCTGAACGGGCCTGTCGCGTGACCAGGGCCCCTTCCTGCGAACGGGCCCGTCCGTGACCAAGGCCCCTTCGATGTGAGCGGGCCTGCCGCGTGATCGAGGTCCTTTCGCGTGAGCGGCCCTCTCGTATGACGGGGTCCCTTCGCGTGAGAGGGCCTGTCGGCTGGGCGGGCCCTTTCGGTTGAGCGGGGCCTGTCGGCTGGCGGGGGTCCTTCCGGGTGGGCAGGCCTGCCGTGCGTCCAAGGCCTTGCGGGGTGGGCGGGCTTGCCGTGCGTCCAGGGCCTTTCCCCGTGAACGGGCCTATCGGGTGAACAGGGCCACGGTGAGGCCGGGGAGGTCGGCCGAGTGCTTGGCCCACGCCGGCTCGAACCCGGCCCGCCGCACCTCCGCCACCCGGGACAGCCCGCCGTCCGCCAGGCCCTCCTGCTTGGTGCCGCGCCACACCACCCACACCCGGTCGCGTCCCTCCAGCGCCGCGGCGACGTCGGGACGTTCCGGGTAGGCGAACCCGTCCGGCGCCGGCGCGTCGCCCGCCTTCAGCACGTCCACCGGCATGAGCGAGTCGGCGTAGTACTCGAACCCCGCCCGCAGCTGGCTCTGCCCGTAGACGATCGCGTCGTCGCGCTGCGCCTTGATCACCCGTAGGGCCCAGGGGATGTTCTCGAACCGGCCGTTCTCCTCGCGTACCGCGACGTGGTCGGGCACCGAGACCCCCACCACGAGCAGGGCGAGCGCCACCCCCGCCGCCGTCCCGAACCTCGGCAGCGCGGCCACGGCCGCTCCCGCCAGCAGGGCGAGCGCGGGCGCGGTGACGAACAGGTAGCGGTCGACGTACACCGGCGTCACCAGGTGCGACACCGCGAGCAGCAGCACGGGCGGCAGCACCAGCCAGCCGAGCAGCGCCGCGGCCCAGCCGCGCGCCCGCGGCCACAGCAGCGCTGCCCCCGCCAGCGCCACCGTGAACAGCAGCACGCCCGCCACCGTCGTGCCCGCCGCCATCTTCGGGAACTTGAGCAGCACCTCGGGCCCGCGCTGCGGGATCCAGCTGATCGCGTGGCGTTCGCCGAAGCCGACGAGGCCCAGCACCGCCGCGGGCACGCCGCCCACGGCGAGCGCGGGCAGCATCCGCGCCAGCACGTCCCTGCGGGCCAGCGCCAGGTGGGCGGGCAGCGTGAGCACGGCGAACAGGTGGGTGCAGCACACCAGCGCCACCGCGATCCCGTACGTCACCCAGCCGCGCGCGTCGCGCCGCTCCACCGCCCGGTGCAGCGCCCAGAACGACAGGACGACCGCCGCCGCCGCGAACGCGTAGGACCGGGCGAACGCCCCGTAGTACGACACCGAAGGCAACAGCGCGAAGACGGCCGCCCCCACCAGGCCCGCTCTGGTGCTGTGCACCCGCCGGCCGAGGTCCACGAGGAACCCCGCCGCCACCGCGACGGCCAGCGCCGAGGGCAGCCGCAGCCAGAGCTCCGACGTCCCGGCCATCGACCAGACATGCATGAACAGGTAGTACGGCAGGAAATGCCCGTCGATGTGCCGCGCCAGCTCCCACAGCCCGCCGATGGAGCGGGAGGCGGCGCTGATGGTCGCGATCTCGTCGCCGTTGAGCGTCGCGGCGCCGTTGCCGGAGAACGCGGCCGCCCCGGCGAGGAGCGCCGCCCACCAGGGGAGCGACGAGCGGGCTTTCGTGGCCGGCCGGACAGGAGGAGCGAGCGTGGCGGCAGTGGTCACCGAGGCAGGATATGCGCGTAGGCTCGGAGCCGTGGCCCGAGTGATCGTGTTCGACCTGTACGGCGTCATCGCCAGGACCCAGCCGGAGCAGGCGCGGCGCTACCTCGTCGAGCTGGCGGGGGTTTCCGGGGAGGCGTTCTGGGAGGCGTACTGGGCCTGCCGCCCCGCCTACGACGCCGGGCAGGACAGCGCAGGGTACTGGGCGGCGGTCGCCGACCGGCTGGGCGCGCGGTTCGCCGACGTGCCGGCGCTGATCAGCGCGGACCTGGAGAGCTGGTCCCACGTCGATCCCGCCATGGTGGCCCTGGTGCACGAGCTCGCCGACGCCGGCCACCGGCTCGGGCTGCTCTCGAACATCGTCGAGGACCTCGTCCCCGTGTGGGAGTCGGGGCACGCGCAGTGGCTGGGGCGCTTCTCCTCCCTGACGTTCTCGTGCCGCATCGGCGTGGCCAAGCCCGACCCGCGCGCGTACCGGATCTGCGCGGAGGGCGTCGGCGCCGATCCCGGCGAGGTGCTCTTCTTCGACGACAACGAGACCAACGTCCGGGCCGCCAGGGAAGCGGGGATGACGGCCGAGGTGTTCACTTCTGCCGGGCAGGTGCGTAGACTGGTCCGTGAGGACACACCCGCCCGCTGACCTGCGGTTACGCCGGGCGG
The DNA here is from genome assembly GCF_900109355.1 of Nonomuraea pusilla. Lineage (GTDB taxonomy): Bacteria > Actinomycetota > Actinomycetes > Streptosporangiales > Streptosporangiaceae > Nonomuraea > Nonomuraea pusilla. The sequence continues at coordinate 685 of NZ_FOBF01000024.1, read as the reverse complement.
GACACGCGGGTCGCCGTGGGGATTTGACGTCCGGCGAATCGCGACCTAATCTTTCACTTCGCCCCGGGAGTGAGCCGGACGCCGATCAGGCGGACGGGCCCCAGGGCAAGCCCCTTGAAATGACGAGCCACTCGGCTGAGGCGCCTCCGCGCGTCCCCGGTTCGAGGAGGCTTTTCGGGCGCGCCGAAGCACCGAATAATCGGTTGATTCGACACGTCGGGAAAGCCGGGGTAAGTTACGGGGGTCCGGTCCGAGGAATTCAGAGCAAATCGCAAAGATTTGACACGAATTCGGAAGAGCGGATAAAATGAAGAAGTAACGAGAAAGCGCCTCCGAGCGAGACTCTCGAAGAGTCGAACAAGGAAGTACGCGTCCGTTTCTTGAGAACTCAACAGTGTGCTTAAAGCCAGTGCATGATTATCATGTAACACCCCGTCATTAATGACGGATTCCTTTTGGTTGGGATTCAACCAGCTTCAAACATTGTTTGGAGAGTTTGATCCTGGCTCAGGACGAACGCTGGCGGCGTGCTTAACACATGCAAGTCGAGCGGAAAGGCCCTTCGGGGTACTCGAGCGGCGAACGGGTGAGTAACACGTGAGTAACCTGCCCCTGACTCTGGGATAAGCCCGGGAAACTGGGTCTAATACCGGATACGACCACTCCAGGCATCTGGTGGTGGTGG
>NZ_FOBF01000014.1 GCF_900109355.1 Nonomuraea pusilla | reverse complement strand
GCCTTGAGATGAGGTCTCCCACCACGAGAGTGGGTAAGGCCCCCGGTAGACGACCGGGTTGATAGGCCGGAGGTGGAAGCATGGTAACGTGTGGAGCTGACCGGTACTAATAGGCCGAGGACTTGACCATAAAGCTTTTCTTGCTCGCGTCCGCTACGCAATTCTGAGACAGCAAACGGTCTCGTGGTGTTGCGGTGGTTATGGCGGGAAGGAAACACCCGGTTACATTCCGAACCCGGAAGTTAAGCTTCTCTGCGCCGATGGTACTGCACTCGGGAGGGTGTGGGAGAGTAGGTCGCCGCCGCACAAACTTTAGATGAGAAAGGGCCTCACGCCTACGCGTGGGGCCTTTTCTCGTTTCCGTCGAGGGTCGTCTGCTTCCCTGTTCCGGGGAGGCGGGCGGCCCTTCTGGCGTTTGCCCGACGTTGGTGCTCGCCGGACGGTCCGATGGCCGGCGGCGGAGTCTCGGTTTCGGGTTTCTTGGGTTGTGCGTGAACAAGCAAAGAGGGCCACCCCGCCGGCGGGGTGGCCCTCTCGTGTTTCCGGGGACCAGGAGGTCAGACGCGCTGCCACAGGGCCGGGACGTTGGGTGGTTCCCAACCCGCCTGTGACAGGTGCCCCTGCAGGCACCGGTACGTCGCCCCACCGTAGGTGACCTGGTCGCCCGCCTGGTAGGTCACCCCTGCCTGCCAGGTTCCGCCGCCCGGGGGCGGGCTCGTCGGGGGGCCGCCCTTGACGTTGAGCACGAAGTCGAACGTGGCCTCGCGGCCGGTGCCGACGGTCCGCACGGTCATGAGCAGTGCCGGGTCGAAGATGGTGTCGGTGCTGTTGCGCGGCTCGCCGGGGAAGTACAGCTGCGTGGTGAGGATCGGCTGGTTCGGGGCCTGGACCTTCACGTGGATGTGCCGGGTACGGCCCGGGTACAGGCCGGGCACGATCGTGGTGAGTTTGTAGGCGCCCTGCGCGTTCGTGTACTGGTGGCCGCGGAAGTTGTAGGTGACGTTGTCGTACGCGCCGTTGCTGTCGGCCTGCCAGAAGTCCAGCAGGACGTTCGCGAGGGGCTGGCAGGAGAGGCCGAAGACGTAGCCGCTGAGGGTGAGCGTGGTTCCCGCCCCTGGGAGGACGCTCCGCTGGGGGGAGTTCGGCTTGAAGTAGGGGCCCTCGATCTGAGGGGGCGTGGGGTCGTCGCCGTCGTCGCAGTACGGGGTGGGGGTGAGGGTCTGCCCGGTGCCCGCGGCGTCGCGGGCGAGTGCGGGGACCTGTCCGATGAGCAGGGGCACCGGGGTCGCTATGAGAGCCGCCTTGAACAGCGTCTTCCTGGTGATGCCGGGTTTCTCCTCGCGAGTGTGCTCGCTTTCCACTGTGTGCCTCCTCGAAGAGCGGCCCGCCGGGGGGTGGGGCGGGCTGTCCTCCACGGTGGCAGCCGGTTTCCGGGGTGAATACTTCCAGTGTTCTATTAACCCGGCGATATGGACGAGTGTTCGGGCGGGGTCGGGAGTGCGGTGCGCGGTCAGTAGGGTTGAGGGGTGGACTATCGTGCGGTTGAACGCGCGATCATGGAGCGTGGCGTCGAGTGGGATTTCGAGCCGACGCTCGACAGGATCGCGGCCCTCCTAGACGTGCTCGGCTCGCCGCAGCGGGCGTACCCCGTCATACACATCGCGGGCACGAACGGAAAGACGAGCACGGCGCGCCTCACCGAGGCGCTGCTCAAAGAGCGGAACCTGCGGGTGGGGCGCTTCACCAGCCCGCACCTGGTGTCGATGCGTGAGCGCATCACGGTGGACGGCGAGCCGCTCAGCGAGGAGCGCTTCGCCCAGGTGTACGAGGAGATCCTCCCGTACGTCGAGCTGACCGACGCGCAGGGCCACCGGCGCATCCAGTTCTTCGAGCTGCTGACGGCGATGGCGTTCGCGGCGTTCGCGGACACGCCGGTGGACGTCGCCGTCATCGAGGCCGGCATGGGGGGTTCCTGGGACGCGACGAACGTCGCCGACGGCACCGTCACCGTCATCACCCCGATCTCGCTCGACCACACCGACAGGCTCGGCCCCGACATCCCGACGATCGCCGGTGAGAAGGCCGGCATCATCAAGCCCGGCTGCACCGCCGTCTTCGCTCAGCAGGAGCTGGAGGCGGCCGAGGTGCTGATGCGGCGCGCCGTCGAGGTGGGCGCGGTGGTGGCGCGTGAGGGCCTGGAGTTCGGGGTGCTGAGCCGCGAGGTGGCCATGGGCGGCCAGCTGCTCACGCTGCGCGGGCTCAAGGGCGTCTACGACGAGGTGTACCTGCCGCTGTACGGGTCGTACCAGGCGGGGAACGCCGCCTGCGCGCTGGCCGCGGTCGAGGCGCTGACCGGCGGCGACGATCCCCTGGACGTCGAGCTGGTGCGGCAGGCGTTCGCGCAGGCGTCGTCGCCGGGACGCATGGAGGTCGTGCGGCGCAACCCGACCGTCGTCGTGGACGCCGCGCACAACCCCGGCGGCATGCAGGCGACGCTGGAGGCCCTGCACGAGGCGTTCGACTTCGCGAAGGTCGTCGGCGTGGTCGCGGTGATGGCCGACAAGGACGTCGAGACCATCCTCGACCTCCTGGAGCCGGTGCTCGACGAGATCATCGTGACCCGCAACTCGTCCCCCAGGTGCATGCCTCCCGAGGAGCTGGCCGCGCTGGCGCGGTCGCTGTTCGGCGAGGACCGTGTGCACGTCGCCGACCGCCTGGACGAGGCCATCGACCGGGGCATCGCGATGGCCGACGCCGAGGGCGAGTTCAGCGGCACGGGCGTGTTCATCACCGGTTCCGTGGTCACGGCCGGAGACGCCCGGTTCCTGCTGAAGGCGGAGGCCCGGCCATGAACTTCCAGGTCACGCCGGGCATGCGCAGGCTGGGGGCGAGCGTGCTCGGCATGGAGGCGATCGTGGCCGGCCTGCTCACGCCGGTGGCGATCTCCGTCGGCGGCGTCACCCCCGGCCTGGCGTTCACGGCCGGTCTCGGGCTCGCCGCGCTCTGCGTGGTGGCCGCGGGCCTGCTCAAGAAGCCGTTCGGGTACGTGCTCGGCAGCGTCACCCAGGTGCTGGCGATCGCGACGGGCTTCCTCGTCCCGGCCATGTTCTTCCTCGGGACGATCTTCACGGCGCTGTGGATCACGGCGATTATCGTCGCTCGCCGTGTCGAGGGCGTGACTTCCCGCTAAAGTCGGCCTACATGGCCGTCCCCCCAATCCAGCGGTCGCAGGACCAGGCTGGCCAGAGCGCCGCATGGCTGCTCGACGTCGTGCTAGGGCTGCTCGTCGTGGCCGCGCTGCCTCTGGCGATCGTGGCCGTCCCCAACACGCTCTCCGTCGTCGCCCGGCTGCTGCCGGCCGACATCGACCGGGTCGCGCTCATGCGTACGCACGGGCTCGCGCTGCCGGCCCTGATGCTCACCGTCCCGCTCGCCGCGGCGGCGTTGCGCAGGTTCCGTCCCGCTCACCTCGTGGTCGCGGGGCTGGCGCTGCTGGCCGTGGCCGACGCCGCCGGCGGCTACGCCGGGTCCGAGCTCGTCATCGGCGTGGTCAGGGTGCTGCACGGCGTCGGCGCGGGGCTGGTCGTCCCCGCCTCGCTGGCGGCCGTGTGGCACGGCCGCCCGGCGCTGCGCGGGGTGTGGGCAGGCGTGTTCGCGCTGAGTCTGCTCGCCGCGCAGGGGCTGGCGTTGTGGCCGCTCGACGCCGTCACCGACTGGCGGGTCACGCTGCAGCCGTACCCCATGGTGACGGGGGTGGCGCTGGGGCTGGGCGCCGCGTACCTGGTGGTGTCGGCGCTGTCAGGGCGGCCGGAGACGGCGGGGCCGAGCGCCGCCGAGACGCGGCGGCTGCTGCTGGCCGCCGTGCCGGCGGCGGGCATCGCCGCGGTGGCGATCGCGACCGCCAGCCAAGGGTGGGGCGCGACGCTGGTGATCGTGCTCGCGGGGCTCGCCGTGGTGGCGCTGCTGGCGCTGGCCTCGACCGGTACGGCGGTGAGCCGGGTGTCGTCGTACGCGATGGTGGCGGTCGGCGTGGTGCTGCTGCCGAGCGCCGCGCAGGTGACGCTGGTGGAGATGGGCGGGCTGGGCGGTCCAGGGCTGCGGGGGCTGTGGGTGCCGTTCGGGGTCGCGGGGCTGCTCGCGGTGGCCGCGGGCGTGGCCGTGCGGCTGTCGCCGGGCGGCGGGCGGTGGCTGACGTCGCTCGGGCTGCTCGCGATGGTGGTCGGGCTGTGCTCGGTGCGCGTGGTCGTGCCGGCGCCCGACGGTCTGGTGCTGGCGGTGCCGTTCACGCTGCTCGCGGTGGGGGCCTCGGTGGCGCTGACGTCGGCGCTCGGCCAGGTGCGGGCGGGCGGGGCGCTGTTCGGGCTGTCGCTGTGCTTCGCGGGGGTCCTGGCGGGTTACCTGCTGGGCACCGGCGTGCAGATGGCGATGCTCGGCGGCGTGCGGTCGGCGCAGGAGCTGGTCGACGGGTTCGTGGGCGCGCTGCACTGGTGGGCGCTCGTCGGAGGGTTCCTCGTGGTCGCGCTGATCGTCCTGGCCGCGCTGCTGGCCCGGAACGCCGAACCCGACGGTGACGTGGACGATGACCCGGACGATGACCTGGCTGGTGACCTCGACGGCTCGTACGGCGCGGACACCGGGCAGGGGAGCCGTCCGGAGACGGCGGGCTTCGAGACCGCCGGGTACCAGGCGTATGGCGCGTCGTACGGTGAGGCCGGCCACGAGGCGTACGGCGGCGGGCCTGCCGGTGGGGCGGAGACGCTCCCCCCGGTTCCCTCCGCCGGGGCGTTCGGGCGGGCCACGGGTGGCGAGCAGGAGGCCGACGAGCAGGCGACGTCCACCGGCCCGATGCCGGCGGTCCCGCCTCAGGCCGGATCACCGGAGGACGACACGCCCCGTTGACGCGCCCCTTTCGGGTGACGTCACGTAGAAGGCGCTCTCCGGGCATCCCGCCTGGCCGCGACGCCGACGGGCCGTGCCGTCCACGGCCTCCCGCCTATCCCGGCACGGGGACGCCTCCCGTCGGCCGGTCGTTGTGGCTTCGGCCTTCGTCGGCGTGGATCGGCGGCAGGGGAGGCGTCCGCTGGGTGGTGCAGGCGCAAGCGGTTCTGCCTGTGCCGGGACTGGAGCTTGGCTTCGCGCGGAGGGCGTGGTGGCCGGGCTCGTCCTGCGGCGGGCTTGATGGTCCCGTCCCGCATGCGGTGGATTGCCCGCGGGGGCGGAGGTCGCTCGCATCGAGGACGCGGGCCGGGGACGGTAAGCTGAGTGGCCCAGACGTACGGCGACGCGAGGGCGGGAGCCCCGCGACGGCGCTCTGGCGGTCAGGCCAGGCGCCCGAAGCCGCGATCTCAAACCTGTTCGAAGGAGAACCACCAGTGTCCGAGCGCACTCTTGTCCTGATCAAGCCCGACGGGGTTAAGCGCGGCCTCATCGGTGACGTGATCTCGCGCGTGGAGCGCAAGGGCCTCAAGGTCGTGGCGATGGACCTGCGCACCCTCGACGCCGAGACCGCCAAGGCGCACTACGCCGAGCACTCCGAGCGGCCGTTCTTCGGCGAGCTGGTCGAGTTCATCACCTCCGGCCCGCTGGTCGCGATGGTGCTCGAGGGTCCGCGCGCCGTCGAGGCGTTCCGCGCGCTGGCCGGCGCCACCGACCCGGTGAAGTCCGCGCCCGGCACGATCCGTGGCGACCACGCCCTGGAGATCGGCGAGAACGTGGTGCACGGCTCCGACTCGCCCGAGTCCGCCGCCCGCGAGATCAAGATCTTCTTCCCCGACCGCTTCTGAGCCGATCCACCCGGATCGCCTCTGACCGGACCGACGCCGACCGCGTCTGACCGGATCTACGCCGACCGCGTCTGACCGGATCGACGCCGACTGCGTCTGAGCGGATCGACGTCCGTTTCCGAGTGGAGCGACGCCCGCGGTGAGGGCGGGGGGGCTGGTGAGCGCTACGCCGCCTCCAGGCCCCCTCGCCCGGCCGTGGTCCCACCCGGTTCCGGGCCTCTCGTCCGGCCGTGGTCCGACTCGGTCTCGGGCCTCTCGTCCGCCGTGGCCCCACTGGGTTTCGGGCCTCTCGCCCGGCCCTGCCCCAGCCGGTTCCGGGCCTCTCGTCCGGCCGTCGTTCCGCCTTCTGCGCCCGCCAGCCTCCACGGCTGAGCGGGCGCTCCGCGTTTCAGGACCACCGCTGTCTTGGGGCTGCTCCGGCGTCCGGCCGCCGTCCGGGCGACGGCGGCCAGGAATCCGGCGACCGGCGCTGCCACAGCGCTGGAGGGTGCGGGGCTGGGGGGCGTTCGGGTGATCGGGGCTTGTGGTGCAATCCGGGCAAAGTTCGGGTTGGGGTAGGGACTGGAGATTTTTGGGGGGCGCGCTGGCTCATTCCGGTTGGAGGTGGGTACGTCACGTTACGATTCACATCCGATCCGTAGTCATTCGCGAACGACATTACGGAGGGCTCCGTTCCCCATGGGCAGCAAGCTCGCGTTCCTCGGCCGTGACATGGCGGTCGATCTGGGCACCGCCAACACTTTGGTGTACGTGCGCGGCCGGGGCATCGTACTCAACGAGCCCTCCGTCGTCGCGATCAACACCGCCAGTCGCAAGATCGTGGCGGTGGGGATCGAGGCCAAACGGATGATCGGCCGTACGCCCGGCAACATCGTGGCGGTGCGGCCGTTGAAGGACGGCGTGATCGCCGACTTCGACGTCACCGAGCGCATGCTGCGATATTTCATTCAAAGGGTGCACAACCGGTTTCATTTTGCGAAGCCCCGCATCATCATCGCGGTGCCCAGCGGCATCACCAGCGTGGAGCAGCGGGCCGTCAAGGAGGCCGGGTACCAGGCGGGCGCCAGGAAGGTGTACATCGTCGAGGAGCCCATGGCGGCGGCGATCGGCGCCGGCCTGCCCGTCCACGAGCCCACGGGCAACATGGTCGTCGACATCGGCGGAGGCACCACCGAGGTGGCGATCATCTCGATGGGCGGCGTCGTCACCAGCGAGTCCATCAGGGTCGGGGGCGACGAGCTCGACCACGCGGTGATGACGTACGCGAAGAAGGAGTTCTCCCTGATGCTCGGCGAGCGCACCGCCGAGGAGATCAAGATCGCGATCGGCTCGGCCTGCCCCGACGGCGAGGAGACGCACGCGGAGATCCGCGGACGTGACCTGGTCACCGGGCTGCCGAAGACCATCGTGGTCTCCGGCGAGGAGATCAGGAAGGCCATCGAGGAGCCGGTCAACACCATCGTCGACGCGGTCAAGGCCACCCTCGACCGGTGCCCGCCCGAGCTGTCGGGCGACATCATGGACCGCGGCATCGCGCTCACCGGCGGCGGCGCCCTGCTCAAGGGCATGGACGAACGGGTCAAGGTCGAGACGGGCATGCCGGTCCACCTCGTGGAGAACGCGCTCGACTCGGTGGCCATCGGCTCGGGCCGGTGCGCCGAGGAGTTCGAGGCGTTGCAGCAGGTGCTCGTGCCGGAGTCGCGGCACTGATGATGAGAGACACGCGCCGGTCCCGGCTGATTCTGGGGGCGTTGCTGACGGCGGCGCTGGTCCTTCTCACGGTCGATCACCGCGCGGGCGAGAGCTCGCCGCTGCGCCCGCTGCGTACGGCGGGGGCGTGGCTGTTCGGCGCGGCGGAGCGGTTCGGCGGCGGGCTCGCCCGCCCGGTCACCGGGTTCGTCCAGGCCGTCGCGACCGCGCCCCAGGCGCAGGAGCGGATCAGGCAGCTCAAGGCGGAGAACGCGAGGCTGCGGGCCGGGCTGTCGGCGACCCGGCTCGACGAGGCGCGCTCGGCCGAGCTGAAGCGCCTGCTCGGGCTCTCGGGCACCGGAGGGTTCACGGTCGTGCCCGCGAACGTGCTGGCCAGGCGCGGCCAGCCCGGCTTCGAGGACGCCGTGCAGATCGACGTCGGCACGGCCGACGGGGTGCGTCCCGACATGACGGTGCTGAACGGCGACGGGCTGATCGGCCGGGTCGTCGACGCGTCGGCGACCACGTCCACGGTGATGCTGCTGAGCGACCCGGCGGCGTCGGCGGGCGCGAGGCTGGAGGGCGGGCAGGAGATCGGCGTCGTGCACGGGGTGGGGGAGCAGGGCAGGCTGATCCAGTTCAGGCTGCTGGACTCGGCCGCGCAGCTGGTGCGCGGGACGCGCATCGTCAGCTTCGGCTCGCAGAACGGCCGGCCGTACGTGCCTGGCGTGCCGATCGGGGTGATCGAGCAGGTCGAGTCGACGCCGGGCGAGCTGACGCGCATCGCCTACGCCAGGCCGTACGCCGATCTGACCGCGCTCGACGTGGTGGGCGTGGTGGTGCAGGGTCCGAAGCGCGATCCGCGTGACGCGCTGCTGCCGCGCAAGGGGGGATCGTGGTGATCGCCGCGCTGTTCGTGCTGCTGGCGCTGCTGGTGCAGGTCATGGTCGTCAACCGGTTGCCGTTGCCCGCCGGGGGCACCCCCGACCTGGTGCTCCTGGCGGTGGTCGGCGCGGCGCTGGTGCGCGGTCCCACGGCCGGCGCGGTGCTCGGGTTCTGCGCGGGGCTGCTGGTGGACGTCGTGCCGCCCACCGCGCACCTGCTCGGCCAGTACGCGTTCGTCTTCGCCCTGGTCGGGTACGTGGCGGGCCGCGGCGCCGGCGGGCCGGTGACGACGGTCGTCCTGTGCGTGCTGATGGCGCCGCTGCTGGCGGCGGGTCTGGCGGCGCTGATGTCCGACCCGCGGGTGACGCTGTCCACGCTCACGGAGCAGGTGCCGGTGACGGTCGTCTACACGCTGGTCGTGGCGCCCGTCGTGGTGTGGCTGGCGACGCGCGGCCGGCCGCGCCAGGAGCTGCTCGCATGATGCGGATGCGGGCGCGCCTGCTGGTGCTGCAGGTGCTCGTACTGGCGCTGCTCGTGGTGCTGGCGGGGCGGTTGTGGCAGGTGCAGGTGGTGCGCGGGCAGGAGTTCGTGCAGCGGGCGACCGAGACGCGGACCCGTACGGTGCTCGTGCCGGCCGTGCGCGGGCAGATCCTCGACGCGTCGGGGCGGCCGCTGGTGCGCAACAAGACCGCGCTCGTGGTCTCCGTGGACAGGACGCGCCTGGCCAGGACGCCCGACGGCGGGGCCGGGGTGCTGGCCAAGCTGTCGAAGGTGCTCGGCAGGCCGGTGCAGGACCTGCAGCGGCGCATCACGCCGTGCGCGCCGAAGGTGCCCAAGCCGTGCTGGACGGGGTCGCCGTACCAGCCGGTCCCGCTGGACGAGAAGGTCAGCACCCGCGAGGCGCTGCAGATCCTGGAGCGGCAGGAGGAGTTCCCGGGCGTGACGGCGGAGGTCCACTCGGTGCGCGAGTACCCGGGCGGGCGGGCGGGCGCGCAGATGCTGGGCTACCTCCAGCCGGTCACCGAGGCGGAGCTGGAGAAGCGCGAGGGGCTCAAGGCCAGCTTCTCCGGCGTGGACCTGGCGGGCCGCGACGGGCTGGAGTACGTCTACGACGACGAGCTGCGCGGCAAGTCGGGGCTGCGCAGGGTGCAGGTCGACCGCATGGGCAAGGCGCTCGGCGTCGAGGAGCAGACGGCGCCCGTCGCGGGCGACACCATCGTGACGAGCATCGACTCCCGGGTGCAGGCCGTGGTGGAGAAGGCGCTCGCGCACGCCATGAAGGCCCAGCCGAGCGCCGACGGCGCGGCGGGCGTCGTGCTCGACGTGCGCACCGGGCGGGTCGTGGCGCTGGCCAGCGCCCCCGGCTACGACCCGGCGATCTGGGCGGGCGGCATCTCGGCGCGCGGCTACCAGTGGCTGCTGTCGGACAAGTCGGGCAAGCCGCTGGTCTCGCGGGCGATCAACGGGCAGTTCGCCCCCGGCTCGACGTTCAAGATCTCGTCGGTGTCGGCGATGCTGCGCGCCGGGTACCCGCTGAACGGCACGTACGACTGCCCGGGGTCGTACATGGTGGGCGACCGGGCCTTCAACAACTTCCGCGGGCAGGGGCTCGGCACGATGTCCCTGCACACGGCGCTGGTCAAGTCCTGCGACACGATCTTCTACCGGGCGGCGTACGAGCAGTACCTCAAGGACGGCGGGCGCAACCCGAAGAAGCACCCGAAGGAGATCTTCGCGAACACCGCCAGGGCGTTCGGCTTCGGCAAGCCGACCGGCATCGACCTGCCGGGGGAGTCCTCCGGCCGCATCCCCGACCGGGCCTGGAAGAAGGACCTGTGGGCGCGGACGAGCGCCATCAGCTGCAAGCGGTCGCGCACCGGCTACCCGGAGGAGAAGGACGCCGCGCGGGCCGCGTTCCTCAAGCGGCTGGCGCTGGAGAACTGCACCGAGGGGTTCCTGCTGCGGCCGGGCGACTCGGCCAACTTCTCGATCGGGCAGGGCGACGTGCTGGTGACGCCCGTGCAGCTCGCGCGGGCGTACATGGCGCTCGTGGGCGACGGCAGGCTGCGCAGCCCGCGCATCGCCTGGGCGCAGGTGCGTCCCGACGGGACCGTGGTCAAGACGTTCGACGTGCCGGTGGTCGGCAAGCTGCCGCTCAGCGAGAAGGAACGGCTCTACATCAAGGGGGCGCTCAGCGACGTGGCGTCCGACGGCACCGCGGCTGGCGCGTTCGCCGGGTTCCCCATGGACAGGGTCCGGGTGGGCGGCAAGACCGGAACCGCGGAGGTGTGGGGCAAGAAGGACACCTCGTGGTTCGCGTCGTTCGCGCCCACCGACCACCCGCAGTTCGTCGTGGTGGTCATGGTGTCGCAGGGCGGCATGGGCGCCGAGACCGCGGCGCCCGCGGTCAGGGAGATCTACGAGGGCATCTACGGCATCAAGGGCCCGGCGGCGCTGCCCGGCGGCAGGCCGGTGTCGCGGCTGCCGCGCTTCGCGCCGGACGGGACGGTGATCAGGGAATGATCGACCGCGCCGTGACGCTCAGGCGGCCCTCGCTGGTGCGGCGGGCGATGGGCACCGACTCGATCGTGCGCAGGTTCGACGGCCTGATGCTGGTCGCGGTGCTGGGGCTGTCCGTGCTCGGCACGCTGCTCGTGTGGTCGTCCACCAGGACGTGGGCGCCCGGGGCCACGGGGCTGGTGAAGAAGCACCTGCTCAACCAGGTCATCGGGGTCATCCTCTGCATGGTCGTGGCGAGCGTCGACCACCGCGCGATGCGGGCGTACGCGCCGCTCGTGTTCCTCGTCTCCCTGGCGGGGCTCGGGCTGGTGATCACGCCGCTGGGCGCCACGATCAACGGCTCCCACTCGTGGATCCTGCTCGGCGGCGGGTTCGCGGTGCAGCCGTCGGAGTTCGCCAAGGTCGGGCTGTTGCTGATCATCGCGATGCTGCTGGCGCAGCCCGCCGAGGGCAGCGACAGGCCGCGCAACCTCGACGTGGTGCTGGCGCTGGTCGCGGCCTGCGTGACCATGGGGCTGGTGATGCTCCAGCCCGACCTCGGCACGGCGCTGGTGCTGGCGGTGATCACGGCGGGCGGGCTGGTCATCTCGGGCGTGCGCAAGCGGTGGATCATCCTGCTGGCGACGGTCGCCGGGGCCGGGATCTTCGCCGTGTTCCACTTCCAGATGCTGGAGCCGTACCAGATCGCGCGGTTCACGGCGTTCCTCGACCCGAGCGTCGATCCGCGCGGCGTGGGCTACAACAGCACGCAGTCGCTCATCGCCATCGGCTCGGGGCAGCTGCTCGGCAAGGGGCTGCTGGGCGGCGGGCAGACGACCGGCAGGTTCGTGCCGGAGCAGCACACCGACTTCATCTTCACGGTGGCGGGCGAGGAGTTCGGGTTCGTCGGGTCGCTGGCGGTGGTGGTGCTGCTCGGCGTGGTGCTGCTGCGCGCGCTGAAGATCGCCAGGGAGTGCGAGGACAGGTTCGGGACGCTGGTGGCCGGCACGATCGTGTGCTGGCTGGCGTTCCAGGCGTTCGTCAACATCGGGATGACCATCGGGATCATGCCCATCACCGGCCTGCCCCTGCCGTTCGTCTCGTACGGCGGCACCTCCACGTTCGCCAACCTCATCGCCGTGGGGTTGCTGCAGGCGATCAGGGTGCGGCGGCGCGTGTTCGACTAGCCCGGCCGCGCCGCTACGCTGGACGTCATGCCTGTCGAGTCGATTTTCCCTCGCCTGGAAGCGCTGCTGCCCAAGGTGCAGAAGCCCATCCAGTACGTCGGAGGTGAGCTCAACTCGACCGTCAAGGACTGGGACTCCGCCGACGTGCGATGGGCGCTCATGTACCCGGACGCGTACGAGGTCGGGCTGCCGAACCAGGGCGTCGCGATCCTGTACGAGATCCTCAACGAACTGCCCGGCACACTGGCCGAGCGCACCTACGCCGTCTGGCCCGACCTGGAGGCGCTGATGCGCGCCGAGGGCGTCCCGCAGTTCACGGTCGACGCCCACCGGCCCGTACGCGCCTTCGACGTGTTCGGCGTGTCGTTCTCGACCGAGCTGGGCTACACCAACCTGCTGACCGCCCTCGACCTGGCCGGCATCCCGCTGAGGGCCGCCGACCGCGGCGAGGACGACCCGATCGTGCTCGCGGGCGGCCACGCGGCCTTCAACCCGGAGCCGGTCGCCGACTTCCTCGACGCGGCCGTGCTCGGCGACGGCGAGCAGATCGCCATCGCCATCTCCGAGGTCGTCCGCGAGTGGAAGGCCGAGGGCCGGCCGGGCGGGCGCGACGAGCTGCTGATGCGGCTCGCCGAGTCCGGCGGCGTGTACGTGCCGAAGTTCTACGACGTCGACTACCACCCCGACGGCCGCATCAAGCGGGTGGCGCCCAACCGGCCCGACGTGCCGTGGCGGGTGCACAAGCACACCGTGATGGACCTCGACGAGTGGCCGTACCCGAAGAAGCCGCTGGTGCCGCTGGCCGAGACGGTGCACGAGCGGTTCAGCGTGGAGATCTTCCGCGGCTGCACGCGCGGCTGCCGCTTCTGCCAGGCCGGCATGATCACGCGGCCGGTGCGCGAGCGCTCGATCACCACGATCGGCGCGATGGTCGAGAACGGCATCAAGGAGTCCGGCTTCAACGAGGTCGGCCTGCTGTCGCTGTCGTCGGCCGACCACTCCGAGATCGGCGACGTCGCCAAGGGCCTGGCCGACCGGTACGAGGGCACCAACACGTCGCTGTCGCTGCCGTCCACCAGGGTCGACGCGTTCAACATCGACCTGGCGAACGAGTTCTCCAGGAACGGCAGGCGCTCGGGCCTGACGTTCGCGCCCGAGGGCGGCTCCGAGCGCATGCGCAAGGTGATCAACAAGATGGTCACCGAGGAAGACCTCATCCGCACCGTCACCACCGCCTACTCGCAGGGGTGGCGGCAGGTGAAGCTGTACTTCATGTGCGGGCTGCCCACCGAGACCGACGAGGACGTGCTCGGCATCGCCGACCTGGCCAAGAAGGTCATCAAGGCGGGCCGCGAGGCCACCGGGTCGCGCGACATCCGCTGCACGGTGTCGATCGGCGGGTTCGTGCCCAAGCCGCACACGCCGTTCCAGTGGGCGGGCCAGGCCGACCACGAGACCGTCGACCGCCGGCTCAAGGCCCTGCGCGACGCGCTGAGGGGCGACAAGGAGTACGGCAGGGCCATCGGCTACCGCTACCACGACGGCAAGCCGTCCATCGTGGAGGGCCTGCTGTCCCGCGGCGACCGCCGCGTGGGCGCGGTGATCAGGGCCGTGTGGGAGGACGGCGGCCGGTTCGACGGCTGGAGCGAGCACTTCTCGTACGAGCGGTGGATGGCCGCGGCCGAGAGGTGCGGCGTCGACGTCGGCTGGTACACCACGCGCGAGCGCGAGGAGAACGAGGTGCTGCCGTGGGACCACCTCGACGCCGGCCTCGACCGCGAGTGGCTCTGGCAGGACTGGCAGGACGCCGTCTCGGGCGGCGAGGTCGAGGACTGCCGCTGGACGCCGTGCTACGACTGCGGTGTCTGCCCCACCATGGGCACGGAGATCCAGATCGGTCCGACGGGCAGGAAACTCCTTCCTCTCACCGTGGTGTAGCCGCGCTCAGTGGGCGGCCCGTACCTCGGCGTACACGGCCATCGGCCGGGGCGGCTTATCCTGAGACGAAGGAACTCTGACAAGGGAAGGACACGAAGCTCTGAAACCTGTTCCCGAGGGGCCACCGCCCGCGCCGACGGCGCAGCGCCTGCGTGTGCGCTACGCCAAGCGCGGCCGCCTGCGCTTCACCAGTCACCGCGACATCTCGCGGGCCGTCGAGAGGGCGGTCCGCCGTGCCGGCATTCCGGTGGCCTACAGCGCGGGTTTCTCGCCTCACCCGAAGATCTCCTACGCGGGCGCGGCGCCGACCGGCGTCGCCAGCGAAGCCGAGTACCTCGAGATCGGCGTCACCACGCCGTGCGACCCCGAGCAGGTCCGGTCCGCACTGGACGAGTCGCTGCCGCCGGGGCTCGACGTCCTCGACGTCGTGGAGTCGGGCAGTGGAAGCCTGGCCGACCGCCTGGAGTTCTCCGACTGGGAGGTGCGCCTGCGCGGCGCCGACCACGGGCCGGCGCTCGTGGCGGTGGAGAAGTTCCTCGCCGCGGAGGCCGTCGAGGTCGAGCGTCTCACCAAGAAGGGGCCCCGGCGCTTCGACGCGCGCGAGGCCGTGGTGTCGCTCGTGGTGTCCGAGGGAACAGACAGAACCGCAGCTCAGGTGGGCGGACAGTCGTGTGTCATACTGCGCATGGTTGTTCGGCACATGACGCCTGCCGTTCGACCCGACGATGTGCTCACAGGGCTGCGCCTTGTGGCCGACTTCGCGCCGCCGGTCCCCCCCGAGGTGACCAGGCTGGCGCAGGGGCCGCTCGACGCCAGCACCGGTGCGCTTGCCGACCCGCTCGACCTGGACCGCGACACGACGCGCGGCGGCGAGGCGGGGCCGGTGGGTGAGCACGTCGCCGGTTAAGGCGGTGCCCTGCGAGAGCGGGGCGCCACCGCTGACAGGACTTGGCGCCCGCGCCTCCGCTGTGGGGGCGCGGGCGGACAACGAGACACGATGGCTCCTGCGCGGCGCGGCGACGCGCCCGGGAGCTGACGGGAGAGCGCCCGCATGCTCGAGAACGAGCCCAACGCCGGGGCCACTGGCCCTGACGGGGAGACAACTGAACAGCCCAAGGTGACCGCGCGCCGCCGCTCCGCCAGCCGCCCCGCGGGGCCGCCGCCGGAGGTTCCCGAGGCGCCGGCCGACGTGCCCGTCACCGTGCCCGCCGCGCAGGCGGCGCCGTCGGTGACGGAGGGAAGACCGCTGCCGAGCACGGCCGCGCAGCGCGCCGCGGGGGAGCCCGCGCCGGTCGAGGAGCGGGAGGCCGAGGTCCGTACGGCGCCGGCGGGTGACGTGAGCGCCGCCGTGGTCTCCGTGAACGGCTCAGGCACGGCCCCGGCCCAGGAGGCGGAGCCGGCCGGTGAGCCCGCCGCCGCCACGGCGGAGGAGGAGAAGCCCAAGAGGGCCACCAGGACGACGAGGACGCGGTCCACCGCGACGACCGCGCGTAAGCGCACGACGAAGAAGGCGGCCGAGGCGGAGACCGCGGAGGCCGCGGCTGAGGCGCCGTCCGAGCCGGTGGCGGGGAGCGCCGTTCAGGGCGCGCCCGCGGAGCAGGAGGCCGCGCCGGCCGCCGAGGAGGCGCCCAAGCGGCGCCGTACCCGGAAGAAGGCCGAGCCGCAGGAGGCGGCGCCCGAAGCCGTCCAGGAGGCCGCTGAGGCGGCCGTGGAGGCCCCGGCGGGCGTCCCCGGCACCACCGGGCCGCGGGCCGCCGGCGAGGCTCCTCAGGCCGCCGAGCGGGCCGCGACGGCGGGCGGCGAGGACATCCTCGAGGTCCTGCCCGAGGAGGAGCCGCTCGACGACGAGCCCGCGGGCGAGGAGCTCGTCGAGGAGCCCGCGCGTCCCAACCTGCTGGCCGACCCGTTCGGGCTGTCCGCCCACCGGCAGGACACTCCCGGCGCGACGTTCCGGCGTCCCGCGGCCATCTTCGCGCCGCTGTTCCAGGCGCCCGACCCGAGCCAGGCGGCGCCCGCGGTGACGCGCCGTCCCGAGCCGCCCGCCGAGCAGGCGGAGCCCGAGGAGGCGGAGTTCGAGGAGACGGAGGAGGACTCCGAGCTCGCCGAGCTCGACGAGGAGCACGCCGAGGAGATCGAGGACGAGACCTCCGACGAGCAGGAGGAGGAGGGCGGCGGCCGTCGCCGCCGCCGTCGCAGGGGCGGCAGGGGCCGCGGCAGGACCCGCGAGCGCGACGAGTCCGACGAGGGCGAGGAGCACGAGGAAGAGGGCGAGGAGGAGCAGCCCGAGGAGGCGCAGGAGTCCGACTCCTCCACCTCGCGCCGCCGTCGCCGCCGCCGCCGCAGGGGCGCCGAGGAGGGGGCGGAGCCGTCGAGCGACGACCCGCCGAACACGGTCGTGCGCATCCGCGCGCCGCGCTCGGGCCGCGCCGCGTCCCTGGACATCGCCACCGACGGCGTGCAGAGCGTGCGCGGCTCCACTCGCCTGGAGGCCAAGAAGCAGCGCCGCCGCGAGGGGCGCGAGCTCGGCCGCAGGCGTCCGCCGATCATCACCGAGTCCGAGTTCCTGGCGCGCCGCGAGTCGGTCGACAGGATGATGGTGGTGCGCCGCCAGGGCGACCGCACCCAGATCGCGGTGCTCGAGGACGGCGTGCTCGTCGAGCACTACGTCAACCGCGAGGCCAGCCAGTCGTACGTCGGCAACGTGTACCTCGGCAAGGTGCAGAACGTGCTGCCGTCGATGGAGGCGGCGTTCGTCGACATCGGCAAGGGCCGCAACGCCGTGCTGTACGCGGGCGAGGTGAACTTCGACACCGCGGGCATGGAGGGCCAGCCCAAGCGCATCGAGTCGGCGCTGAAGTCGGGCCAGTCGGTGCTGGTGCAGGTCACCAAGGACCCGATCGGCCACAAGGGCGCCCGCCTCACCAGCCAGATCAGCCTGCCCGGCCGCTACCTCGTGTACGTGCCCGACGGGTCGATGACCGGCATCAGCCGCAAGCTGCCCGACAAGGAGCGCACGCGGCTCAAGAGCATCCTGAAGAGGGTCATGCCGGAGAACGCCGGCGTGATCGTGCGCACCGCGGCCGAGGGCGCCTCCGAGGAGGAGCTGGCGCGTGACGTGGCCAGGCTGTCGGCGCAGTGGGAGAGCATCCAGAAGAAGGCCAAGTCGGCCAGCCCGCCCGAGCTGCTGTCGGCCGAGCCCGACCTGACCGTCCGCGTCATCCGGGACGTGTTCAACGAGGACTTCAGCTCGCTCGTCGTCCAGGGCGACGACGCCTGGGACACCGTGGACGAGTACGTCAGGTACGTCGCCCCGCACCTGGGCGAGCGCCTGTCGAAGTGGGACGGCGACCAGGGCGACGTGTTCGAGTCGTACCGGATCGACGAGCAGCTGGGCAAGGCGCTGGAGCGCAAGGTGTGGCTGCCGAGCGGCGGCTCGCTGGTGATCGACAGGACCGAGGCCATGACCGTGGTCGACGTCAACACCGGCAAGTTCACCGGCCAGGGCGGCAACCTGGAGGAGACGGTCACGCGCAACAACCTGGAGGCGGCCGAGGAGATCGTCCGTCAGCTCAGGCTGCGCGACATCGGCGGCATCATCGTGATCGACTTCATCGACATGGTGCTGGAGTCGAACCGCGACCTGGTGCTGCGGCGGCTGCTGGAGTGCCTGGCGCGCGACAGGACGAAGCACCAGGTCGCCGAGGTCACCTCGCTGGGCCTGGTGCAGATGACGCGTAAGCGGGTCGGTCAGGGGCTGCTGGAGGCGTTCTCGACGGCGTGCGAGTGCTGCAACGGGCGCGGGCTGATCGTCTCGACCGAGCCGGTCGAGGCCAAGCCCGAGCCGCGCGGCACGCAGGGCAAGATGGCCGTCGAGAAGGCGGTCGCGGAGAAGGTTTCCGCGGCCAAGGACTCCGCGGGCCGTGATACCGTGACCGGTGCGCTTGAAGACGTCCCTGTTGAGGACGACCAGGCCGGCCAGACTTCTGGCAGGGGGCGGCGACGCTCCCGCC
The DNA here is from genome assembly GCF_900109355.1 of Nonomuraea pusilla. GTDB lineage: Bacteria > Actinomycetota > Actinomycetes > Streptosporangiales > Streptosporangiaceae > Nonomuraea > Nonomuraea pusilla. Next base: position 216,593 of record NZ_FOBF01000014.1, on the reverse strand, counting down.
GAGCCAAGTCCGCAGAGTAGCCAGGCGCTCCCGTGAGGGAGCGCCCGCTCGGCGGGCATCTGACGATCCGTCCGGTTCGCCTAGGGCACCGATCATCCGGTACCCTGGTGAACCGGTGCGTCCAGTGACGCGCTCTGTTCGCGCGCCTACTCGGTTCGTCGGTTTCCAGACAGTGATCGAATGCCGGGCGCAGCATTCAGTGAGTCAGTAGAAGGGTTCCGCGGTGTACGCGATCGTTCGTTGCGGCGGCAGGCAGCAGAAGGTCTCCGTCGGTGACGTCCTCGAGGTGGACAAGGTCGCCGGCGAGGTCGGCTCTTCGGTTACGCTGCCGACGGTGCTCGTCGTCAACGACGGCGACGTGACCACGGAGGCGGGCAAGTTCACGGTCAGCGCCGAGATCCTCGGTGAGACCAAGGGCCCGAAGATCCGCATCCTGAAGTACAAGAACAAGACCGGTTACAAGAAGCGCCAGGGTCACCGTCAGCGGTACACCCAGGTGAAGATCACCGGTATCGACCAGGCCTGATCGGGAGTTTGAGAGATGGCACACAAGAAGGGCGCGTCGTCCACCCGGAACGGCCGTGACTCGAACGCTCAGCGCCTGGGCGTCAAGCGCTTCGGCGGCCAGCTGGTCAACGCGGGCGAGATCATCGTCCGTCAGCGCGGCACCCACTTCCACCCGGGCGACAACGTCGGCCGCGGCGGCGACGACACGCTGTTCGCGCTGACCGCCGGGCACGTCCAGTTCGGCGTGAAGCGCGGGCGTCGCGCGGTCAGCATCGTTCCGGTCGCGGAGTAATCTCCCGCCGTTCGGAGTTCAGCCAAGGGGTGGATCGGCTTGCGATCCGCCCCTTGAGCGTTTTCCGGGGAGTTCTCCCCGGGGCGCGGCCCGCCGCAGCGGCGGGCCGCGATCAGAGGTCAGAGGTGACGCCCCCCCACCGGGGGCCGATGGAGGAGTGCTGGATGCCGGACTTCGTGGACCAGGTGGTTCTGCATGTCAAGGCCGGTGACGGGGGGAACGGGTGCGCCTCCATCCACCGGGAGAAGTTCAAGCCGCTGGGCGGCCCCGACGGCGGCAACGGCGGCCGCGGCGGCGACGTGATCCTCGAGGTCGATCCCAACACGGCGACGCTGCTGGAGTACCACCGGCGCCCGCACCGCAAGGCCGACAACGGCAAGCAGGGGCAGGGCTCCAACCGCGACGGCGCGAACGGCGAGGACGTCATTCTGGCCGTGCCCAACGGCACCGTGGTCAAGGACGCCGCCACGGGCGAGGTGCTGGTCGACCTCGTGGGCGCCGGCACCCGGTACGTGATCGCGCGGGGCGGCCACGGCGGCCTCGGCAACGCGGCGCTCGCCACGACCAAGCGCAAGGCCCCCGGCTTCGCGCTGCTGGGCGAGCCCGGCGACCAGCTCGACGTGATGCTGGAGCTGAAGAGCGTGGCCGACGTGGCGCTCGTCGGCTTCCCCAGCGCCGGCAAGTCGTCGCTGATCGCCGCGCTCAGCGCCGCCAAGCCGAAGATCGCCGACTACCCGTTCACGACGCTGGTGCCCAACCTTGGCGTCGTCACGGCGGGCGACACCGTCTTCACGGTCGCGGACGTGCCCGGCCTGATCCCCGGCGCCTCCCAGGGCAAGGGGCTCGGCCACGAGTTCCTGCGCCACGTCGAGCGGTGCGACATGCTCGTGCACGTCATCGACTGCGCCACGATGGAGCCGGGCCGCGACCCGGTCAGCGACTACGAGGTGATCGAGGCCGAGCTGCGGGCGTACGGGAAGCTGGAGGACCGGCCCCGGATGGTCGTGCTGAACAAGGCCGACGTGCCCGACGCCAGGGAGCTGTCCGAGATGGTCATCCCCGAGTTCGAGTCGCGCGGGCTGAAGGTGTTCACGGTGTCGGCGGCCACGCACGAGGGGCTGCGCGAGTTCACGTACGCGATGGGCGAGTGGGTGGCGGCGGCCCGCGCGAACAAGCCGGTCGAGGAGCCGACCCGGCTGGTGATCAGGCCGAGGCAGCTCGGCGAGTCCGGGTTCACGGTGCGCCAGGTCGGCGAGAACCAGTTCCAGGTGACCGGCGAGAAGCCGGAGCGCTGGATCAGGCAGACCGACTTCAGCAACGACGAGGCCGTCGGCTTCCTGGCCGACAGGCTGGAGCGGCTCGGCGTCGAGGAGCAGCTGCTCAAGGCGGGCGCGACCCCGGGGGCGGAGGTCGTGATCGGGTCGATGGAGGGCGGCTACGTCTTCGACTGGCAGCCGACGCTCAACGCGGAGTCGGTGCGTCAGGGCCCGCGCGGCACCGACAGCCGCCTCTAGACCGATCGCCTCAAGCCCGGCTGCCTCGGGCGGCGCGGCCGCCTCGGCCGGGGAGGCCGGGCGGCTGAGGGGGCGAGGGCAGATCGGGTGATCCGCCGGGTCGGATAGGCTTCCAGACGTGCGGGAACGGATCGGCTCAGCCTCGAAGGTCGTCGTCAAGGTAGGCTCCTCCTCGCTCACGACTCCCCAGGGCACGATCGACGTGGACCGGGTCGACGCCCTGGTCGACGTGCTGGCGGCGCGCCGCAAGGCGGGCACGCAGATCGTCCTGGTGTCGTCGGGGGCGATCGCGGCGGGCCTCGGGCCACTCGGGCTGTCGGCGCGACCGCGTGACCTGGCCACGCAGCAGGCCGCGGCCTCCGTGGGCCAGGGCGTGCTGGTCGCCCGCTACACCTCGTCCTTCGCCAGGTACGCCCTGCGCGTCGGCCAGGTGCTGCTGACGGCCGACGACATGATGCGCCGCGCCCACCACGCCAACGCCCAGCGCACGCTGGCCAGGCTGCTGGAGCTCGGCATCGTCCCGATCGTCAACGAGAACGACACGGTCGCCACCGACGAGATCCGCTTCGGCGACAACGACCGGCTGGCCGCGCTGGTGTCCCACCTCATCCACGCCGACGCGCTGGTGCTGCTCTCGGACGTCGACGCGCTGTACGACGGCCCGCCGAGCCGCCCCGGCTCGCGCAGGCTGTCCGAGGTCCGGGGGCCCGAGGACCTCACGGGCGTCGAGCTGGGCAGGAACGGCGCGGCCGTCGGCACCGGCGGCATGATCACCAAGGTGCAGGCGGCGCGCATCGCCACCGGCGCGGGCGTGCCGGTGGTGCTCACCGCGGCGGCCCACGCGGCGCAGGCGCTGTCGGGGGCCGAGGTCGGCACCTACTTCCACCCCGGCGGGCGCCACCCGGGCACGCGGCTGCTGTGGCTCGCGCACGCCACCACCGGGCGTGGCCGCCTCCATCTCGACCAGGGCGCCGTCGAGGCCATCGTGGGGCGGCGCAAGTCGCTGCTGCCGGCCGGGGTAACGTCGGTCGAGGGCGAGTTCGCGGCGGGCGACCCGGTCGACCTGTGCGGGCCGCAGGGTCTCGTCGTGGCGAGGGGCCTGGTGAACTTCGACGCCTCCGAGATCCCCGGCCTGCTCGGCCGCTCCACGAGAGAGCTGGCCAGCGCCCTCGGTCCGGAATATGAACGCGAGCTGATCCACCGTGACGACATCGTCATACTGGAAGCTCACACGTAAGCCGGTCGGTCCGCCGCACGTCGGCGGGCCCGACGAAGCCTTGACGAGGAGCACGCCGATGTCCGAGGAGTTCCTGAAGGTCGCCCGCGCGGCACGAGAGGCCGCCGCCGAGCTGGCCCCGCTGCCGCGGGCGCCGAAGGACCGGGCGCTGCGTGCCGTCGCCGACGCGCTGGTCGCCCGCACCGCCGAGATCGTCGAGGCCAACGCCAAGGACGTCGAGCAGGCGAGGGAGCAGGGCACGTCCGAGGCGATGATCGACCGGTTGCGGCTCGACGCGGCCAGGGTGGCGGCGGTGGCTGACGCGGTGCGCCAGGTGGCCGACCTGCCCGACCCGGTGGGCGAGGTGGTGCGCGGCGGCACGCTGCCCAACGGCCTGGAGCTGCGCCAGCTCAGGGTGCCGCTCGGCGTCATCGGCATCATCTACGAGGGCAGGCCCAACGTCACCGTCGACGCCGCGGCGCTGTGCCTGAAGAGCGGCAACGCGGTGCTGCTGCGCGGGTCGTCCAGCGCGTACGCCTCCAACACGGCGCTGGTCCGCGTCATGCAGGAGGCGCTGGAGGGCACCGAGGTGCCGGCGGGGGCGGTGCAGCTCGTCCCGGGGCGCTCGCGCGACTCGGTCAAGGAGCTGATGCGCGCCCGCGGCCTGGTGGACGTGCTGATCCCGCGCGGCGGCGCGTCGCTCATCAACTCGGTGGTCGAGGAGTCGACGGTGCCGGTGATCGAGACGGGCGTCGGCAACTGCCACGTCTACGTCGACGCCGACGCCGACCTCGGGCTCGCCGTCGAGATCCTGCTGAACGCGAAGACGCAGCGGCCGTCGGTGTGCAACGCGGCCGAGACGTTCCTCGTGCACGCCGACGTGGCCGCCGCGTTCCTGCCGCGCGCGCTGGCGGCGCTGGCCGAGGCTGGGGTGACGGTGCACGGCGACGAGCGGGTGGCCCGCCACGGCGACGTCGTGCCCGCCACCGAGGACGACTTCCGCGCCGAGTACCTGTCGCTCGACATCGCGGCCGCCGTCGTCGACTCGCTGGAGGACGCGGTCGCCCACATCAGGCGCTACGGCTCGGCCCACACCGACGCCATCGTCACGCGCTCGCAGCAGGCGGCCCGCCGGTTCGTGGCGCTGGTCGACTCGGCGGCGGTGGCGGTGAACGCCTCGACGCGGTTCACCGACGGCGGCGAGTTCGGGTTCGGCGCGGAGATCGGCATCTCGACGCAGAAGCTGCACGCGCGCGGCCCGATGGGGCTGCCCGAGCTGACGTCCACCAAGTGGGTGTACACGGGTGAGGGGCATCTGCGCACGTCCGAGGGTTCGGTGCTGGCGCGTCCCGATCAGGGGTGAGGCGACGGCGGGCCTGATCGCGGTCGCGGGGCGGGGCCGGGCGGCCCCGCGGCGCGCTCCGCGATCAGACCGGGCGGCAAAGTCTCGGCGCGCCGCGGGCGCGCGCTCCCGTCACGGCGCTAGGGTTGTGTCCCTTATGGGCGCGCCGAGCGGGGAGGGACGGTGAGCAAGCTCGGCAAGGTCGGGCCGTACACCCTGCTGGAACGGCTCGGCCGGGGTGGCATGGGTGAGGTGTACCTCGCCAGCGCCCGTCGTGGCGAGCGCGTGGCGCTCAAGGTCCTGCACGATCTGGCCGAGGACGAGATGTCCCGCATCCGGCTGGAGCGCGAGGTCCGGGCGCTGCGCAGGGTCGAGAGCCCGTACGTCGCCAAGGTGCTCGACGCGGACCTGACGGGTGCGCGGCCGTACCTGGTGATGGAGAACATCGACGGCGTCACCCTGCTGGAGCAGGTCAGGCAGCACGGGCCGCTCGACATGGCGCAGCTCCTGGAGCTGGCGCAGGGCATCGCCGCGGCGCTGGCGATCATCCACGCGGCCGGGGTGGTGCACCGCGACCTGAAGCCGGGCAACATCATCATGGGCTCCCACGGTCCCGTGCTGATCGACTTCGGCATCGCGCAGGTGCTCGACGCCACCCGGCTGACCATGACGGGCACGTTCCTCGGCACGCCGGGCTACACCGCCCCCGAGATCTTCGCGGACGAGCCGGTCGACGCGTCCGTCGACGTGTACGCGTGGGCGGCGACGGTGGCGTTCGCCGCGACCGGGCGGCCGACGTTCGGCAGGGGCACGGCCGAGGCGCAGATGTACGCGGTGCTGAACGGCCAGGCCGATCTGAAGGGCGTCCCGGTGGCGCTGCTGCCGCTGGTGCGGGCGGCGCTGAACAGGGAGCCGGGCAAGCGTCCCACGGCGGCGCTGCTGGCCGACAGGTTGTCGCGGCTGGCCCGCGCCACGAGCGCGGCCGCGAACGGGGCCGCGGGGCAGGCCGGGGGCGCGTCCGCCGGTCAGGGCGGCGGGACGGCCGCCGCCTCGGCGGCGGGCGGGCAGGAGGCGGGCGAGACGCCGCCGGCGGCCGACGACGCCAGGGGCGCGGCGAGGAGCCGCACCGCCGACTCGGCGAGGAGCCGCACCTCCGATTCTCCGAGGGGCCGAGCCGCCGACGAGGCGAGGGGCACGGCGGCCAGGCGCGCCGCCGACGAGCCCAGGGGAGCGGCGGCCAGGGCGCGTGCCGCCGAGGAGGCGAAGGGCGCCGCGCGGGGCCGCGCGGCGGAGGAGGCCAAGCAGCCCGCCCCGCGGGCCACGCGCACCGGCGCCGATGGCAAGGTGCCGGCGCCGCGCACGCGCGGGACGGCCGACGGCAAGGGGGCCGCCGCCCGCGCCCGCGCCAACACCGAGGGGAAGGTGCCCGCGCCCCGCGTCACCAGGGCGCAGGCGGCGGGGGCCGACAGCAAGGCGCCGGCGTCACGCGTGCGCGCGGTGACCGAGGGCAAGACGCCGGTGCCGCGTACCCGCGCCGCGGGGGAGGCGAAGGCGCCCGTGCCCAGGGCGCGGGCCGCCGAGGCGGTGCGCGGCAGGACGCAGGCGCCGCGCAGGACGGGCCTGCGGGCGGAGTCGTCCACGACGCTGCCCGCGGGCAGCGGCGCGCTGATGCTGCTCGCGGTGCTCGCGGTGCCGTGCGTGGTGGCGACGGTGATCTGGCCGATCGCCTCCATCGCCATCACCACGGCGTTCGTGGTGCTGACCAGGGCGCTGTGGATGAGCCACTGGATGGTGCGCAACCGCGCCACGCGCCGGGCCAGGGCGGCGCTGCGCACGCTGTGCTTCCCGTTCGCGCTGACCGGCTCGGCGGCCACGGCGGTGGTGTGGCCGGGCGTGCCGGTCGCGGTGGCGGCGGGCGGCGCGCTGTGGGCCACGGGAGGCGGTCAGATCACCTCCGACTGGTGGCAGCAGCCCGCGCCGGTGACGGTCGCGGGCGTGGTGTTCGGCATGCTGTGCGGCGGCATCACCGGCCGCGAGATCGAGCGGATCGGCGCCCGGCTGCCGGAGCTGCGCAGGGAAGGGCTGCGCGCACTGGCCGTGCTGGGCGGGTTCGTCGCCCTGTGCGCGGCCGCGGTGCGCGCGATCGCGCTCCTGCTGTGAGCCTCCCGCCGTGACTCTCCTGTCGCGAGTCTCCTGTCGCGCCCGCCCCGGCGGGGGCCGGGTCAGCCGTCGCGGCGGGAGAAGCGGTTGAAGATGCGCTCGCCCGCGTTCACCGCGCCCTCGGCCACGTCGCGCAGCACCCCGATGAACGGGTCCTGCGACTGCGACCAGGACGCGCGGTAGGACTCGGCCGCCGCCTTGATCTCCTCGGTCACGCGGGCGTTGGCGTCGTCCTCCCTGCGGGGGTAGTCGCCGCCGATGATGCGGTCGTACTGGCCGCTGCGCTGCCACTTGTCGAGCTCGGCCACGCGCACCACCGCGAACGGGTGGGTGGTGCCGAGCAGGTTGAGCACCTTGAGGAATCCGTCGCGCAGGTCGCCCGCGGTGTCGTACTCCTGGTACTGCTCCAGGAACGCCTCGATGTTCATCTCGTGGGTGTAGGCGCCGCCGGCGAGCTTCATCAGGGCCCGCTTGGCCGCCTCGGGGTTCTGGCTGGTGAGCAGGCCGCCTCGGTCGGAGGAGAGCTCGGACTTGCGGTACCACTCCTCCAGCCCCGCCACGATCGCGCGCAGGCCGATGTAGCCGAGCGGGATCCAGGCCACGCGGGTGGCCAGGCGGGTGAGGATGTCGAGCATGGTCCGGTAGACCGCGTGTCCCGAGAGGATGTGCGCGGTCTCGTGGCCGATGACGAAGCGCTGCTCCTCCTCGTCCATGAGGTTGAGCAGGCCGGTCGTCACGACGATGAACGGGTCGTCGAACCCGATGGCCTTGGCCTGGACCTGGGGATCCTGCTGGATGTAGATCTCCGGGATGCGGTGCAGGTCGAGGGTGTAGGCCGCGTCGCGCCCCATGTCGTAGATGGAGCGGAACTGGGTCTCGCTCACGCGCACCGCCGACGCTAGGTGCATCAGGCGCAGGCGGCGCTCGCTGACGAGGCCGGACATCTGCTTGAGAACCGTGTCGAACCCACTCAGTTTCCGCAGAGCGACCAGGGCGGACCGGTCTGCGGGGTGTTCGTAGGCACGGGACGAGATGCCGGGTAGCTGGACGCGGTTGCGGTCCGGGGTGGTCGTCATGCCCGGCATGCTACGTCCGCGAGGGGTGGGATGCGCGGCCATCACCGAGGGGGGTGCCATCATGTTGGGGTGGAGCGTCCGCGTAAGGTCCGTTTCATGATGAATGCTCCTGGTGTGCAAGGTATTAGGCGGGTTGGGGTGATGGGCGGGACGTTCGACCCCATCCACCACGGCCACCTCGTGGCAGCCAGCGAGGTCGCACACCACTTCGAGCTGGACGAGGTCGTCTTCGTGCCGACCGGGCGTCCGTACCAGAAGGCCGAGCGCGCGGTGTCGGCGCCCGAGGACCGCTACCTGATGACGGTCATCGCCACCGCCTCCAACCCGCGCTTCTCCGTCAGCAGGGTGGACATCGACCGGCCGGGGCCGACCTTCACCATCGACACCCTGCGCGACATCGGCGAGTTCTACGGCCCCGACACCGAGCTGTACTTCATCACCGGCGCCGACGCGCTCGGCGCGATCCTCGGCTGGCAGGACGCCGACGAGCTGTTCGAGCTGGCGCACTTCGTGGGCTGCACCCGTCCGGGGCACACGCTGCACGACCCCGGGCTGCCCGAGGGCAAGGTGACGCTGCTGGAGATCCCGGCGCTGGCCATCTCCTCGTCGGAGTGCAGGCAGCGCGTGGCCAAGGGGGAGCCCATCTGGTACCTGGTGCCCGATGGGATTGTGCAGTACATCAACAAGCGCGGGCTTTATCGCACTAAAGGCTGATGCGGCGTGCGCCGTACGTGAGGGGCGGCGGGGCGGAAGGGTACCCTCAAGTATGGGCATGCTGCCGACACAGGAGGACAGACCCGCATCGTGACCGCATCCGAGAGAGCCGTCCAGCTGATCCAGATCGCCGCCGAGGCCGCGGCCGACAAGCTGGCGGATGACATCCTCGCGTACGACGTGAGCGAGCAGCTCGTCATCACCGACGCCTTCCTGCTCTGCTCCGCCACCAACGACCGGCAGGTCCGCGCCATCGTCGACGAGATCGAAGAGCGGCTGCGCACCGAGGCCGACGCCAAGCCCGTGCGCCGCGAGGGTGAGCGCGAGGGCCGCTGGGTGCTGCTCGACTACATCGACATCGTCGTGCACGTCCAGCACGAGGAGGACCGCACCTTCTACGCGCTCGAGCGCCTCTGGAAGGACTGCCCGGCCATCTCCCTGCCCGAGAGCGTCACGCACGCCAGCATCCAGCGGGCGCGCACTTGAGCAAGAGGATCGTCTGCCTCCGCCACGGGCAGACGCTGTGGAACGTCGAGCACCGCTTCCAGGGCCACTCCGACATCCCCCTGGACGAGACCGGCCTCGCGCAGGCCGCCAGGGCCGCCTCGCTGCTCGCCGCGCTGCGCCCCACCCTGATCGTCTCCTCCGACCTCCAGCGGGCCAACGACACCGCGCTCGCGCTCGGCCGGCTCGTCGGCCTGGACGTCGCCGTGGACAAGGACTTCAGGGAGCGCGGCGGCGGCCAGTGGGAGGGCCTGACCCGCGACGAGATCGCCGCCCGCTGGCCCGAGGAGTACGTCGCCTGGGACGCGCCGGGCGGCGAGCCCGTGGCCGAGGTCGCCACGCGCGTGGCCCTCGCCATGCGCCGCTGGGCGGCCAGGCTGGCCGACGACGGCCTGCTGGTGGTCGCCTCGCACGGCGCCGCGCTGCGGCTCGGCATCTGCGAGCTGCTGGGGCTGCCCGAGCAGCTGTGGTCCGCCCTCGGCGGCCTCGGCAACTGCTCCTGGTCCGTCCTGGAGGAGGGGCGCAAGGGGTGGCGGCTGCTGGAGCACAACGCCGGCACGCTGCCCGAGCCGATCAGCAGCGACGACTCGCCCGACGCCGAAGGCCGCGGAGCCGGGCGCGATTAGGCGAATCGGCGCGGATGGTTATATGCTCTCGGAGCGCCGCAAGCGGGCTGACCCGCAGCGGTGACCAGGGGCTATAGCGCAGTTGGTAGCGCGCCTCCATGGCATGGAGGAGGTCTGGGGTTCGAATCCCCATAGCTCCACCTGCGATCACGAGAGCGGCGGCGTCCATGAGGGCGCCGCCGCTCTCGTTCTGTCAGGAGGCCGGTACGGTCCTGGGCTCCCACGAGAACACGCCCGGCGACGCCGGGTCGGCCGTCACGCGCAGCCACTCGCTCGCCGTCGCGCCGAACGTCTCCAGCCTCGTCAGGTTCGGCACGCCCGCGTAGCCCGGCTCCACCTCGTAGCGGTGCTCGTCGCCGTGGACGAGCAGCACCGGCTTGCCGTACGCGCGGGCCCGCTCGGCCAGCTCGGCCCTGATGCGCGCGTACCCCGGCGTGGCCGTCGGCTCGGCCTGCATCATGAGCAGCACGCCCGGCGCCTGCGCCCGCTCCGCCGTGTCGAACGCGGCGTCGATCCAGTCAAGGGCCGCCGACTCGCGCGCCTCGAACTCCGCCCGGCGCTCGGCCGGGCGGTCGCCGCCGGGGAGCTGGCCCCACGGTTCGAGGTCGTTCTCGCTGCCGACGACGTGCACGGTCGCGAACAGCACGCCCGACCGGGTGAACAGCACGTTCTCGCGGTAGTCGCGGTGCCGCGGGTCGCGGGCCTGGGTGCGCACGCCCATCGGGTGCGCGCCCAGCGTGCGCCCGGCCACCGGGTAGAACACCCGCCTGACCGCGTCGAGCCGCTCGGTCGGCAGGTAGCCGCCCGCGGCCGTGCGGTGGCAGTCGGTCCACTCGTTGTCGCCCGGCGTCAGGACGAACGGGTCGTCGAAGGTGCCGAACAGCTCGGCCAGCGCCGCGAACCTGGCGTCGTCACACGTGGACGAGCCGTTCTTGACGTCGCCCGCGTGCAGCACGAAGCGCACGCCTGGCTCGGCGTCGATCGCGGCGACCAGTGAGGGGAACGCGGCCTGCTGGGCGTCGCCGTACGGGGTGTCGCCGATCAGCGCGAACGTGACGGCGCGCCCGTCACCGGCGGGGGAGGGCGTCGCGGCGGCGGCCGGCGCGGTGACGGCCAGGGACACCGCGGCGAGGGCCGCGGCGATGAGGGTGGTACGCATGCCCGATTGTCGGCAGATCCGGCTCACCACCTCATGACGCCCGATCGACCACCGGGCCAACCCTGCGCGACGACCCGGCCAACCCGTCCGTGGAGATCTGCTAGCGTCTGGGGCGTGTTCCACCTCTGTGCGTAGACCGGTGCCTGACGTCGATCCTCCCTCCAGGCACCGCGGCCTCCGCCTGCGTGCGGGCCGCCTCTCCACGCTAGGAACACTTCCTTGTCCTCCCTGTCGCGCTGCTGCGCGTGCGCGGGACCTTCCGCGCCTTCTCCGCGGCCCTGCTGGGCCGCCTGTCCTACGGGACCGTCTTCCTGTCCCTGACGCTCGGCGTCGCCGGCGCGAGCGGCTCGTACGCCGTCGCGGGCACGGCCATGGCGCTGTTCGGGCTGTGCGTCTCGACGCTGTCGCCGCTGCGGGCCGCCCTGATCGACCGGTACGGCGCCCGCAGGGCGCTGCCGCCGATGGCCGCCGCGTACGCGCTGCTGCTGGGCTGCCTGGCCGTCGCGGTGTGGCGGCCGGGCGCGGACGCCGTGCCGCTGTGCGCCCTGGCCGGGGCGGCGGGGGCGTGCGCGCCGCCCCTCGGGCCGACCATGCGGGCGCTGTGGGGCCATCTCGCTCCAGGCCCCGAGGCGCTCCAGCGCGCCTACGGCCTCGACGCGGTCATGGAGGAGCTCATCTTCGTCACCGGGCCGCTGCTGGCGGGGCTGTTCCTGCTGGTGTCGCCGGGCGCGGGCGTGGCGGCGAGCGCCGTGCTCGTGCTGACGGGGACGGTCGCCTTCGCGTCCAGCCCCGCCGTACGGGCGATGGACGCCTCCCGCGAGGCCACCAGGCGGGGTCCACGGAACGAGCGGCCGGGAGGCTGGTGGCGGCGCGGCCCGCTGCCCATGACGGTGACGGTGACGGCGGCGGCCGGGCTGTGCCTGGGCGCGGTGAGCCTGCTCCTGGTGGCGTTCGCCGGGCAGCGCGGCCAGACCGCGCTGGTGCCGTGGCTGGAGGCCGCGCAGGCGGCGGGGAGCGCGCTCGGCGGCCTGCTCTACGCCGCCGTCCCCTGGAGGTCGCCGCTGCGGGTGCGGCTGGCGCTCCTCGCCGCGGGGCTCGGCCTTGCCGTGGCCCTGGCCGGGCTCGCGCCGGGCGGTGCGGCGATGGCGGCGGCGGTGTTCGCCGCGGGCGTGTTCGTCTCGCCGCTGCTGACCACGGGGTACCTGCTGGCCGACGAGGCGGCGGGGGAGGAGCACAGGACCCAGGCGGGGGCATGGGTCAACACCGCGCTGAACACCGGCGTCTCCGCGGGGAACGCCGGCTCGGGGCTGCTCGCGGGGTGGCTGGCGCTGCCGCTGTGCTTCGCCGCGGCCGCCGTGCCGGTGCTGGCCTCGGCGGCCGCCGCCGGCGGGGTCCGACGTCGAACCGGCGCCCCGGCGGAGCCGCCGCCCCGGTAGCGGCGCCGGACGTCAGAGGTCGCCCCCGGTAGCGGCGCCGGACGTCACGCGTTGCCGCGCACCCACAGGACGACGCCCACCGCGAGGGCCCCGATGAGGAGCACCAGGCCGCCCACGAGCACCGTCCACCACCAGGCGGACCTGGGCGGCTTGGCCACGTAGTGCGGGACGTCGGGCAGCATGTCCGGCGTGTACGGCAGGCGCCGCGTGGACTGCTCCAGCGGGTTCCCCATCGGGGGAGGGGCGGGCCGCGGCAGGCGGCGCTGGACCGTCCGGTCGGGGTCGGGCGGCTGCTGCTCGTGGGACATGTGCTCGGGGGGCATGGTCTCCTCGCGCTGCCGGAGGCAAAGGATCAATCTGGTCATTGTCACACCTTCCCGGTCCGGCTCGTCCAGAACGCATGACACGCGTACTCGTGACAGGAGCAAGCGGACGGCTCGGCAGGGCCGTCGTGGACGTACTCGCCGGACAGGGGTACGAGGTGCGGGCCGCCAGCCGCGCCGCCAGGAACGCGGGCGGGCCGGTGCGCTGGGTCGTCGCCGACCTCGTCAGCGGGCGCGGCGTCGCCGAGGCCGTGGACGGCGTGGACGCCGTCGTCCACCTCGCGTCGGCACCGTACAAGGGGCGCTACACGGCACAGGTCGAGATCGACGGCACGCGCGGGCTGCTGCGCGCCGCGCGGGAGGCCGGGGTGGGGCACGTCCTGTACGTCTCGATCGTCGGCGCCGACCGGGTGCCGTGGGGCTACTACAGGGTCAAGCTGCGCGGCGAGGAGGTGGTCAGGGCGGGCGGGGTGCCGTGGACGATCCTGCGGGCGACCCAGTTCCACGGGTTCGTGGAGCAGGGGCTCGCCGCGCTCGCCAGGCCCGGCTTCCTGGTGGTGGACCCGGCGATCCCGGCCCAGCCGGTGGACGTCCGCGACGTGGCCGCCCGCCTGGAGGGGCTGCTGCGGCTCGGCCCGTCGCGGACGGTGGAGGAGTTCGGCGGGCCGGAGGTGCTGACGCTGGGCGAGGCCGCCGAGACGTGGCTGCGGGCACGGGGGAGGCGCCGGCCGGTGCTGCGCGTGCGACTGCCCGGCCCGCTGGGGCGGGCCTTCCGCGCCGGGCACCTGGTGACCGCCGCCCGGCCGACCGGGACGATCACCTGGCGGGAGTACCTCGCTCAGTAGCCCTGCGGCGGCTGCCCGCCCGGGGTCTGCCACCCCGGCTGCTGCTGTCCGGACTGCTGCGGGCCCATCTGCTGGGGACCGGGCTGGTGGGCGCCCGGCTGGTGGGGTGCGGGCTGCTGCCAGTCCGGCAGGGGAGCGGGGCCCGGCTGGGGCCACGGCTGGTGGGGTGCGGGCTGCGGCTGCCGGCCCTGGGGCAGCGGCTGCTGCCCGGCCTCACGGCCGGTGCTGCGCGCGGCCACGCCCCAGATCAGCAGGCCGGTGCCGACGATCTCGAAGAAGGTCGAGATCAGGTTCTGGATGGAGAAGACCGTTCCCAGCGACCTGGTCCCGAACAGTTCGAGGATCAGGTCGGTCGCGAAGTTGCGCAGGACGTTGAACAGCGTGCCCAGCAGGAGCACGACGCAGCCGATCAGCCCGAGGACGGCCGCGCGGCCCCTGTGCCGTCTGGCCATGGCCGTCAGGACGATCCCCACGAGCAGCAGGACGCCCGAGGCGCCGAGACCGAGCACGGCGGTGATGAGGATGGAGGAGTCGTTCATGTGGAGGTGGTCCATTCCCTGGCTAGGAGACGGAGGGATCTGGCGGGGACCGGTGCCGGGACACCCGAGATTCCGCAGACCTCCTGGCCACCTTAGCGTCGAGGCGTGACGTCCCCCCGGGGAAAGGTCACTCCCCGGACGGCGGGCGGCCCGGCGTCCCGACGACGACGGCCTTGCCCGTCGCGTGGCCCCCGGCGACGTACCGGACGGCCTCCGGGGCCTCCTCCAGCGGGTACGTCGCGCCGATGACGGGCGTGAGCCGGCCGGCTTCGATCAGTTCCGCCAGCAGGCGCAGGTCCTCCTCGCGCGGCTTCAGCAGCAGCACGCGCAGCCGGTGACGGACGAGCGGCGACAGCAGCATCGCGCGAAGCTGACGGTCCACGCCGCCGATCCAGCGCCCGCCCTCCTCGCCGCCCATGATGACGAGGGTGCCGCGGGGCGTGAGGGCGCGCCGCAGGCGCGACAGCGGGCGGTTGCCGGCGATGTCGAGGATGAGGTCGTAGCGGTGGCGCCGGTCGGTGAAGTCCTCGCGGGTGTAGTCGACGACGTGGTCGGCGCCGATCGAGCGGACCAGGTCCGCCTTGCCGGGGCCGCACACCGCTGTGACCTCGGCGCCGAACGCCCTGGCCAGCTGCACCGCGAACGTGCCCACCCCGCCCCCGGCGCCGGTGACCAGCACCTGCTGCCCTGCCCGGACCCGTCCCAGGTCGCGCAGGCCCTGCAGGGCGGTGCGCCCGGACACCGGCACGGCCGCCGCCTGCTCGAAGGTGAGGCCGGCGGGCTTGTGCGCCAGGTCGTCCTGCCGGGCGCGGGCGTACTCGGCGAAGGCGCCGACGCAGGTGCCGAACACCTCGTCCCCGGGGCGGAAGCGGGTGACGCCGCGCCCGACCGCCTCCACGCGCCCCGCCACGTCCGCGCCCCGCACCTTGATCTTGGGCGCGCGGAGCCCGAAGCCGAACAGCCGCAGCAGGTACGGCTTCCCCGTCATGAGGTGGACCACGCCGGCGTCGACGCCCGCCGCGTGCACCCGCACGAGGACCTCGCCTTCTCCCGGCGCCGGCTGGTCGATGTCCCTGAGCCGCAGCACGTCGGCCGGCCCGTAGCTGTCCTGGACGATCGCTTTCACGGGGTCTCCTCCGCGTTGTCGGGGTAGTGGAAGACGTCGTCGAGCGGGACGCCGAACACCCGCGCGATCTGGAAGGCCATCTCCAGGGACGGCGAGTAGCGGCCCTGCTCGATGGCGATGACGGTCTGCCGCGTGACGCCGACGCGGCGGGCCAGCTCCGCCTGGGTCATCTCGCCGTGGGCGAAGCGGAGGGCGCGGATCGAGTTGGTGACCCGGGTCGGCTTCACCACGGCCAGAAGCCCCGGCGGTAGGCGACGATCTTCGCGACGGACCCGGTGACCGCGGACAGGACGAACGCCAGGTAGAGCACGTTGGCGATCCAGAACTGGTCCACGCCGGCCATCGCCATGCCGAGGGCCGCGACGGCCCCGGTGACGACGAACGACTGGCCCATGTGCTCGCCGAACCGGCTGATCTCCCGGTCGCGCTGGTCCTTCCGGTCGGCGTCCTCGGGGGCGAGGGCCGCGACGACGACGCGCAGCACGATCGTGACGACGACGGCGGAGCCGATGGTCCACAGCATGGTGGCCGCGTACGGCACGTCGGCCAGCGGGCCGCCGCCCGCCTTGCCCAGGAGGAGGACGAGGTACGTCACGTAGGCGACGGCCGAGACGACCGCCATGTTCCACGCGAGCTTCTCTTCGAACGACATGCCTTCAATGTAAAGAACGGCAGACATCGTGTCTAGTATTCTTTACATCACTCGGCCCGAGGAGGGAGCGGTGCGACACCTCACAGAAGCCGGAGCCCGAGGCCCCGGCGCGTCACCCGGACGGTCGGAGGGCTGCCAGAGCCCGGTCGATCGAGTCGAGGTCCAGGGGGCCCTGGTAGCGGACACCGTTGAGGAAGAGGGTGGGGGTGCCGCGGACGCCGCCGGCGCGGCCCGACTCCTCGTCCTCGGCGATCCGCGACACGTGCGCGGGCACGTCGCCCCAGGGGTCCACGTCGAGTTCCGCCGCGTAACGCTCCAGGTCGCGGTCCGTGAGGAAGCGCTGGTTGTCGTACAGGACGTCGTGCATGTCCCAGAACCTGCCGCGGTCGGCGGCGGATTCGGCGACGATCGCGGCGGACGCGGCCCGCGGATGCAGGGTCCGCAGCGGGAAGTGCCGGAAGACCAGCCGCACGTCCGGGTTGCGCCGCAGCAGCTCGTCCAGCACGGGGTGCAGCCTGCCGCAGTACGGGCACTCGAAGTCGCCGTACTCGACGATCGTGATCGGGGCGTCGGCGGGGCCCCTGACGTGGTCGTCAGGGCCGACGGGCGCCGCCAGCGCCTCGGGCAGCTCCTCCTCGGGCTCGGCCTCCGGCGGCGCGCAGACGCCGCCGCGGTCCCAGGCCAGCCGGAAGACGATCCAGCCCAGCACCGCCGACAGCAGCGACCCCGCCAGGATCCCGATCTTGGCCTGGCTCTGGACGGACGGGTCGTCGAAGGCGAGGTCCACGATGAACAGCGCCACCGTGAAGCCGATGCCCGACACCGCCGCCCCGCCCAGGAGCTGGCCCCACACGAGGTTGCCCGGCAGCACGCCCCACCCGAGCCGCAGCGGCAGCCACGTGCCGATCGAGATGCCGGCGAACTTCCCCGCCACCAGCCCCACGGCCACGCCGATCGAGATCGGGGAGGTGAGCGCGGCCCGCACCGCCTCGGCGTCGAGCCGCACGCCCGCGTTGGCCAGCGCGAACAGCGGCACGATCACGTAGCTGCTCCACGGGTGCAGCCGGAGCTGGAGCCGCTCGTTCACCGAGACCGCCATCCTGACGCGCCGCGCCGCCTCCCTGGCCGCCCGCGCGCTCGGCTCCGTCGTGAACCCCTGCACGGCCTCGCCCGCGAGCAGCAGCTTCTGGTCGCTGGGGGCGTACACGAAGACCAGGACGCCGAGGGCGATGCCGACCAGCGTCGGGTGGATGCCGCTCTCCAGCGTCGCCACCCACAGGGCGAACCCGAGCACGATGTACGCCGGCGCCCGCCAGATGCGCAGCCACCGCAGGGTCGCGATCGCGGCCAGCAGCGCGGCGGCGGTGACCAGCGCGGGCACCTCCAGCTCGGAGGTGTAGAAGACGGCGATGATGATGATCGCCAGGATGTCGTCGACGATGGCCAGGGTGAGCAGGAACGCCCGCAGCGGGTCGGGGCAGCGCGCCCCGACGATCGCGAGCACGCCCAGCACGAACGCGGTGTCCGTGGCGATGGGCACGCCCCAGCCTCCCGCGCCGGGGCCGCCGAGGTTGAGCGCCAGGTAGAGCCCGGCGGGCACGAGCATCCCGCCGAACGCCGCCACGGCCGGGACCGCGATGAGCCGCCGGTCGCGCAGCTGCCCGAGCCGCACCTCGTACGACACCTCCAGGCCGATGACGAAGAAGAAGACGGTCATGAGGCCGTCGTTCACCCAGTGGCGCAGGTCGAGCGAGAAGCGGGCGTCGCCGAAGGACAACCCCATCGGGATGTGCCAGAACGCCTCGTAGGTGTGCCCCCAGGGCGAGTTCGCCCAGACCAGGGCGAGGACCGTGCCGGCGAGCAGCACCGTCGTGCTCCCGGCCTCGGTCCTGAAGAACGACCGCAACATCCCGCCACCCCCGGCGTCCGATCCTAGGACCCGGCCGTCCTCCGCCCGCGCGGGCCCGGCGCGCCCCGCTCGCGGGGGCGGTCCCGCTACCCCGGCGGGCGTAGTGGGGACGTCTCCCTCCGGACGATGCCCGGGGCGCGGCGCCGCTGCCAGCCTTGTCCCATGGACGGAGGGCAGGACGCGCACCAGGACGCCCAGCGGGAGGCCCAGGGGAGGGCCCGGCGGGGTGCACGGTGGAGAGGGCGGTGGGAATCACGGTGGGGATCACGGTGGGACACCCGGTGGGAGGTGCTGCGCGGAGTTCTGGGCGGGCTCTCGGCGGCCTACGCCGTGGCCTTCCTCGTCGCCGCGCTGGCGCACGCGGGGGTCGCCTTCCGCGGGCTGGGGGAGCCCGTGATCGTCCCTGCCGCCGTGGCGGAGACGCTGTGCGGCGCGGCCGTGCTGGCCGGCGGGTACGGCGCGCTCGCCCGGCGGCCGTGGGCCTGGAACGGTCTGGTCTACACGCACGCGGCGGCGCTGGCCGGGGTGCTGATCGGCATCCTGGCCCTGGCTTCCGGCGCGGCCACCACGACGCCCCTCACCCTCCTGTACCACCATGTGATCGGCGCGCTGCTGGCCGCCGGCCTCGCCGCCGCCTTCTACGCCAGGACGCGCGGGTAGCGGCCCCGCCGGGCCTCCACGGGAACGCGGGGCCTACGGGGCGGTGAAGTGGCCAGGCTCCAGGGAACGCGCGCCTATGGGGCGGTGGGGTGGCCGGGCTCCAGGGTGCGCAGGCAGGCGGCGGCGTCGTCGAGGTGGTCCTCGCTGAAGACGCGGATGCCGTGCTGCTCCAGCAGCGCCGTGGTGACGCCGTGGCCCGCGACCCGTCGGCCGCCGAAGGTGCCGTCGTAGATCGTCAGGGAGCCGCAGGACGGGCTGCCCTCCTTCAGCACCGCCAGCCGGGCGCCGGCCGCGCGGGCGGCGTCGAGCGCCGCCCGCGCGCCCCGCACGAACTCGGCGGTCACGTCGGAGCCGTCGGCGGCCAGCACGCGGGCCGCCCCCGCGAGGACGTCGGCGCCGCTCGCGCCCGGCTCGATCTCGGCGGCCGGCCGCGGGACGGGCAGCCCGCCCGCCACCTCGGGGCAGAACGGCACCAGCCGGCCTTCTTCGCGCCAGCGGGCGAGCCTGGCGTCGCCGCTGGTCTTGGCCCCGCCGTCGTAGCGCACCCGGCGGCCCATCAGGCACGCGCTGACCAGGATCCTCTCCACGCCTCCGATCCTACGAGCCCCTGACCGGCCGCCAGGCTGGTGAGCCCCTGGCAAGGCGTGCGCGCCCCTGACCGGCCGGAAGTCCTCCACGGCCGTGAGCGGCCGAAAGCGGGGGCGGGGGGTCCTGGCGGTAGCCTTTCCCCGATGAACACCACCGTCGCCACGATCGTCATCACGCTCGCCCTGGTGCTGATGCTGGGCAGCGTGATCGCCGCCGTCCGCGACCGCGCCATGGGCATGGTCCTCCTGATCGGGTTCGCCCTGCTGGAGGTCGCCGTGCTCGTCCAGGCCGGGTTCGTGATCGCGGCCGTGGCGGGCGGGGCGGGGCCCGAGGACAAGGTGACGCTGTTCGGCTACATCGCGGGCGAGGTGCTCATCCCGCCGGCGGGCGTCTTCCTCGGCCTGGCCGAGCGCAGCAGGTGGGGGTCGGCGATCCTGGCGGTGGCCGGGTTCGCGATCGCGGTGATGACGGCGCGGCTGCTGCAGGTCTGGCAGGGCCAGGCGTGAGCGGTGACGGCACCGAGCCGCGGGCGAGCCGTGACGACCGGCCGCCGGTGAGCGGCGACGGCATCGGCACGGGGCCCGGGCGGGCGCTGGTCGCCGTCTACGGGCTGTTCGCGCTGGCGGCGGGCTCGCGGGCGGGCGTGCAGATCGCCACCAGGTTCGGCGAGGCGCCGCTCGCGTACACGCTGTCGGCCTTCGCGGCGCTCGTCTACGTGGTGCTGACCGTGGCGCTGGTGCGGGGCGCGAGGCGGCTCGCGTTCGCCGCGCTCGGCGTGGAGCTGGCGGGCGTCCTCCTCATCGGCACCGCGAGCCTGGTCGATCCGGCCGCCTTCCCCGACGAGACCGTCTGGTCGGCGTACGGGAGGGGGTACCTGTTCATCCCCCTGGTGCTGCCCGTCGTGGGCCTGTACTGGCTGCGGCGCAGGCGTTAACGCGCGTGCCGATCGGGCAGAGGCAGATGCCATGAGCACGATCGAGCATTCGGTGGACGTGAACGTCCCCATCACAGTCGCGTACAACCAATGGACGCAGTTCGAGAGCTTCCCCGAGTTCATGGAGGGCGTGGAGTCGGTCAAGCAGCTCACCGACACCCGCACCGCCTGGATCACCGAGATCGCCGGCGTGCGGCGTGAGTTCCAGGCCGAGATCACCGAGCAGCACCCGGACGAGCGGGTCGCCTGGCGCTCGCTGGACCGCCCCCACCAGGCCGGCGTGGTGACCTTCCACCGCGTCGACGCCGCCACGACCAGGGTCACGCTGCAGATGGAGTACGACCCCGAGGGGTTCGTGGAGACGGTGGGCGACTGGCTGCAGATCGTCCGCACGCGCGTCAAGGGCGACCTGGAACGCTTCAAGGCGTTCATCGAGTCGCGCGGCGGCGAGACCGGCGGCTGGCGCGGCGACGTGCCGGGTCCGCACCAGCGCGGCTCCTCGTACGGCACGCCTGGTGCCACGGAGGGTCTGGGCGGCACGGTCCCGCCCGGCACGGTGGGCGGCGGCGACTACCGTCCGGACACGACGCTGCCGCCTCCCGGCCCGATCCCGCCCGGCGGCGAGCCTCCGGAGGGTCCGCGGCCGGTGCTGTGAGGCGCGTACGTGGACCTGCGGCGGCCGCGGGTGCGAGACCCCGAGAGTCCGTGGCAGAAGCCCCCGCTCCGGCGGGGGCTTCGTCGTGAGGTCTGGACCGGTATCAGGTCTTTCGCCGGATACCTCATGAGTCAGGAATAACCCGGCAGTTTGCTCCTGTTAAGGTGGTGTCTCATGATTCATCCCATGACTTGATGAGTGGAGGACCTCCCCGCATGAGCGTGCTCGTCCAAGAGTCCCGACCGAGGACCGCGCCCCTCGCCTGGCTCCTCGTGCTGGGAATCGTCCTGGCCGCGCTGAACCTGCGCACCGCCGTGACCAGCGTGGGACCGCTGCTCGACCAGCTCGCCCAGGGGCTCGGCATGTCGAGCGTCGGGACGGGCCTGCTCACCACGCTACCCGTCCTGGCGTTCGCCGGGGTCGGCGCCGTCACGCCCGCGCTGTCGCGGCGCCTCGGCGAGCACCGGCTGCTCCTGCTCGCGCTCGTCACCCTCGGCGCGGGCATGCTCGTCAGGTCGCTGGTCGACTCCGCCGCCGTGTTCCTGCTGAGCAGCGCCGTGGCGCTGTCCGGCGGAGCCGTCGGCAACGTGCTCATCCCGACGCTGATCAAGCGCCACTTCCCGGCCCGTACCGGGATCATGACCACCGTCTACACCACGGCGCTGGCCGCGGGCACCATGCTCGCCGCCGCCGCGACCGTGCCGATCGAGCGCGCGTCGGGCAACTGGCACATCGCGCTCGGCGTGTGGGCGGCCCTGGCCGCCGTCGCCGCCATTCCGTGGCTTGCGCTCCTGCGCAGTGAGCCGGAGCGGGACACCGGCCGCCGGGACGCGGGGCCCCGCACGCTCCTCAGGAGCAGGCTGGCCTGGACGATCGCCGTCTACTTCGGCACGCAGTCCATGATCGCGTACATCATGTTCGGGTGGCTGGCCACGATCCTCACGGACGGCGGCTACAGCACCGGGCAGGCCGGGCTGATCCTCGGCGTGTTCACGGCGCTGAACATCCCCGTCTCGATCGTGGTGCCGATGGTCGCCGCGCGCTTCCGCGACCAGCGGCCGGTCGTCGTCGGCCTGGTCGCCGCGTACGTGGTCGGCTTCCTCGGCCTGTGGCTGGCGCCCGCCGCGTCCGCGCCCGTCTGGGTGTTCTTCGTGGCGGTCGGCATGGGATCGTTCCCGCTGGCGCTGACCATGCTCGCGCTGCGGGCGAGGACGCCGGAGAGCACGGCCGCGCTGTCCGCCTTCGGGCAGAGCGCCGGATACCTGATCGCCGGCGCCGGCCCGCTCCTCGTGGGCGTGCTGCGCGAGGTGACGGGCGGGTGGAGCCTGCCGTACCTGATGATCTTCGGGGTGCTGGTCGCGCAGCTCCTCACCGGCCTGTACGCCGGACGCGACCGCTACCTGGAGGACGAGAGAATGGCCCGGTGAAGTCCACCGTCGTCACCTTCCCCAGCGGCCTGGTCAGCGGCCGCTCCGCGATCGTCGGGACCGTGCCGGTAGGGGGCCGGCACGGCCTCGTCGTCGAGCGAACCCCGTTCCACCCCCTCGACCACACCTGGCCCGACCAGCCCGCCGACCGCGGCACGATCGCGGGCCTGCCGGTCGTCGACTGCGTGACAGGGGCCCAGTCAGAAACCGGCGAGGTGTTCACGGGCGAGGACATCCCGGTGCGGCGCGGCACCGAGGGGTGGGAGTGGCTCGTCGTCCACGTCACCGACGACCTGCCCGGCGACGGCGGCGACCTGGTGGGGCTGGAGGTCGACCTGGAGGTCGACGCCGCCCACCGGGCCGCGCTGTCCGCGGGGCACAGCGCCTGCCACCTGGCCGCCCTCGCGCTCAACGCCGCCCTGGCGGAACGCTGGCGCAAGGAGGCGGCGCGCGACGCGCTCGGCCACCCCGACTTCGACCAGACCGCGATCACCTCGTCGCGCATCGAGCCGTACGGCAGCGTCGACGTCTACCGGCTCGGCAAGTCGCTGCGCAAGAAGGGCTTCACGGCCGAGGACCTCGACCCGGCCGGGGTCGCCGCGCAGGTGAACGCGCGGCTGAAGGCATGGGTGGCGGCCGACGCGCCCGTCCGCGTGGACGTGCCCGGCCCCGCCCTGACCGCCCGCCGCACCTGGCACTGCTCGCTGCCGGAGGGCGAGGCGTCGATCCCCTGCGGCGGCACCCACGTCACCCGTACGGGCGAGCTGGGCGAGGTCACCGTCGAGCTCTCCCTCGACGAGGCCGCCCTGACCATGCGCACCACCGTCACGCCCTGAGCGCAGGCGGCGCCGGCCCCGGCGCGGCGCGAACACTCCTGAAAGTCCGTTAGACTTGGTGATCGCAAGGGGCTATGGCGCAGTTGGTAGCGCGCCTCCATGGCATGGAGGAGGTCTGGGGTTCGAATCCCCATAGCTCCACCGGGGCCGTTCTTGAAACGGCTCGACTGGAGTTGACGGGATCCCGTCTGATCATCGCGATCAGGCGGGATCTTGTCGTTTCTGTCGGAGCGGTCCGGGTCACCCGGCCGTGGGCGAGGCGGTTCGTGGGATCGCCGAGATCGAAGGCGGAGTTCTTCGCCCGGCCGTTCAGGCCCTCGGTGTCGGCTTTTCCAGCCGCCGGCACGTGAGTGCCGTGGTCCCCACGAACCCTCGGCCGTGATCTAGGCCGGGCCCAGCACCGCCGGCCTGATCAGGGCCTGGGCGGTCTCCACGAAGAACTCCTCGGAGGCGTCGTGTGCACCGAGCACGACGCCCTGCCCGAGCCCGGACAGCAGGGCCTTCAGCGCGCGGGCCAGGCGCAGCGCCTGCCTGTCCGTGACCGCGGCTCCTTCGTGCTCGCGGCCCGAGAACAGCGCGGCGAGCTCGACCTCGGTCGATCTGATCGAGGCGTTGAGCTTGCCGAGCAGCTCCGGGTCGTGGAGCACGAGGTCGAGCACGCGGGCCTCGAACAGCAGCTTCCCAGCGGCCTCCGGGTCGGCCGAGATGCGCAGGAACCTGCGGGCGACCTCGGCCACGGCCTCCTCCAGCCGCGGGCCGAACTCGGCGGCCTCGGCCGAGCGCAGGTCGAGCGGCCCCACGTAGTCGTCGACCATGGCGACCATCAGATCGTTCTTACCGCCGAACAGCGAGTAGATCGCGCCGGTGGTCAGACCGGCCAGGTCGGCGATGTCCTCCAGCTTCGCCTTGGAGCCGTCCCGGCCGACGACCTCGCGTGCCGCCTCGATCAGCGCGCGCTTGTTGGCCGCCTTGCTTTCAGCTCTGGTCAGCCGCATGACATCTCCTGCACGCCGTAAAAGTAATCTGATTTACTAGAATAATTCAGATTATCAGGAGGCTGAAAGATGGACGTCGCCCACCACATGAGCCGGGTGCCCGACTACGCCGCGTTCCCCACGGTGGACCAGATGCATGCCGAGCTCGACGACCTCGCCGCCGCCCACCCCGACCTCGTACGGTTGCGCCGCATCGGCACCTCTCGCCTCGGCGAGCCGCTGCGCGTCGCGACCATCGGCTCCGGCCCCCACGACGCCGTGGTCATCGGCGGCCCCCACCCCAACGAGCCGATCGGCGCGCTCACCGTCAGCGCGCTGCTGCGCCAACTCGTCGAGGACACCGGTCTGCGCGAGGGGTTCGGCTACCGCTGGCACCTCATCCCGTGCGTCGACCCCGACGGCGCTCGGCTCAACGAGGGCTGGTACGCCCGGCCCAGCGACCGCCGCGCCTACGCTGAGCACTTCTACCGTCCCGCCGAGGCCGACCAGGTCGAATGGACCTTCCCACTGACCGGCGAGGACTACTTCTTCGACCGCACCCTGCCTGAAACCGAGGCGCTGATGCGCCTGATGGACGAGGTCAGGCCCGCCTTCGTCTACTCGCTGCACAACGGCGAGCTCCAGGGCGCGTTCTACTACCTCAGCAAGGACGATCCCGCGCTCGCCGCTCGCCTGGCCGCCATCGCGACCGCCGAGGGCGTGCCCCTGCACATGGGGCCGCCCGAGGTGCCGAGCGCCGTCCCGATCGGTCCCGCCGCCTACATCACCCCGAGGGGCGCCAAGCTCGCCGCCGCCTACGGCATCGGCGGCGGCAGCATCGACTACGCCGACCGCTTCGGCGCCCTGCACCTGGTCACCGAGCTGCCCTACTGGGCCGACCCCCGCGTCGCCGACCAGTCTCCCGCCGGCCAGAAGTACGGCGAATCGATCAGGGCCGCCCTCGCGGCACAACGCGACCTGATCGCCGAGCTGGCGCGATCCCTGGCCGCCGTGACCGCCGACCTGACCGTCCAGTCTCCCTTCCGCCGCGCTCTGGAGGACTTCGTCCGCGCCTACGGCGAGTTCATCGGCGAGTGGGAAGATCTGTCCGGCACCGACCGGCCCGCCACCGTGGCCGAGGTGGTCGGCAAGCGGCAGCTCGTGCACAGCATGCGGCTGAGGTACTCCCGGACCTGTCTGCGTATGCTGGACGCCGAGCTCGGTGCGGGCAACCAGACGCCCGCCATCCGCGCAGAACGGGCCCGGCTCGGCGCACGCTTCGACGAGTGGTTCGCCGAGGCCGAAGCCGAAGCGATGGGCACGCCGATCCCGCTCCGCTCCCTGGTCGCCGTACAGCTCGGCGCGGCGCTGCTCGCAGCGGAGTCGGCCAAGGGGACCGCCGCCTGAACCGATGCCCGCCGCGAGGGCAGGCATCGGTTCAGACGGCGCTGTGCCTGTCGCGAGGGCAGGCGCTCGCGGCGGCCGAGATCCTCTACCGGCAGGGCCGCCTTCCTCGTGCTGGACAGGGTGGCGCGTCGTGCCGGGCTCGTCGCGCTCAACCCGATGGGCCGGCCGATCGTCATGGGCAATGCCGGTGACGCCGACGACGTCGGCGTCTCGGCGAGCTCGTGCTCAAGGTCTCCTGATCGGTAGGGCGGCGGCGCGGCTCTAGTAGTAGCCGGTCGTGCCGTCGAGGAGTTCGCGCACCGTGTCGAGGTGGCCCGCGTGCCTGGCCGTCTCCTCGATCATGTGGAGCAGCATCCAGCGCAGGTTCGCCGCGGCCGAGCGGAAGTCGGGGTGGCGGCCGACGTCGTCGAGGGAGTGGCGGGCGACGATGTCGTTGGAGACGGCGCACTGCCGCTCGTACTCCTCCAGCAGCCGCGCCAGCGGGACGCCCTCGACCATCATGTCGGCGTCCTCGGGGCCCTCGAACTGCGGGCCCTCCGCCTTGCCGCCCAGGAAGAGCACCTCGAACCAGCAGTGCTCCACCCACCGCAGGTGCGACACGAGCCCCGCCGCCGTCATGAGCGGCGAGGACGGCAGCACCGGGCGGTGCGCGTCGGCCTCCGACAGGCCCTCGCACTTCCAGCGGACGATGGAGCGCTGCATGTCGAGCCAGCCGACGAGCTGCGTGCGCTCGTCGGCGGTGAAGGGCGGCCGGGTGCGGGGAGGAGGTGTCATGGCAGGACCGTACGACGCCGCCTCCCCGGGCCGCACCGGGTTTTCCGCGCGCCCGGTCCGACCGGCTCCGCTGATCAGCGGTTACCTCGAAACCGCGATATATCGGGTTCAGTGATGGCGGCGCCGGCCGCCGAAGGTCTTGCCGAGGTGGAACCCGCCGGGCAGGCGGACGGAGACGTGCCGGCGGCCGTCGGGCGTGGTCGTCACGTGGACGTTCCGGTTGCCGAAGCTGTGACCGACCCCGTGCCTGGTCAGGTGGATGCGGAACGGCCCCAGTTTGATCGACTTGCTGTAGTGCCAGCCCATGACCCTCCTTCGGTTCCTCCCTGTACGGGGTGAACGTACCGGCCTGTCATGGGGGTTCCCCGGCCCGCCGGGCGGGGGAGCGGCAGCGCGCGGCCGGGCCGCCACCCCAGGCGACCGCGTGGCCGGGCCGCCACCCCGGGCGGGACCGTGGGCCGGGACCGGATCTCGTGAAGGGTCCGGCCGCGGCGTAACGTCGGCGTCGGCCCTGTCCGCGGCCGGCGCGGGCGGGCATCCAGGGAAAGGACCCGCACATGATCGTGATCGCTCACGTCAGCGACATCCACATCGGCGCGACCGAGCGGGCCGCCCCGCGCGCCGCCGCCGTGCTGCGCTACCTGGACGCCCTCCCGCACGACCTGGACGCCGTGCTGGTCACCGGGGACATCGCCGACCACGGCAGCCCCGCCGAGTACGAGGAGGCGGCCAAGCTGCTGGCGTCGCGCCACCCGGTGTTCGTCTGCCCGGGAAACCACGACGTGCGGGAGGAGTTCCGGCGGGTGCTGCGGGGGGAGGAGCCCGCCCCGGGCCCGGTGAACCAGGTGTACCGCACGGAGAAGGCCGTCTACGCGCTGTGCGACTCGTCGGTGCCGGGCGAGGCGGCGGGGCGGCTGGACGGCGAGACGCTGGACTGGCTGGGCGAGGTGCTGGACGGGAGCGACCTGCCGGTGTTCGTGGCGTTCCACCACCCGCCGGCGCCGCTGCACAGCCCGTTCCTGGACGGCATCATGCTGCGTGACGACGGCCGGCTGGCCGAGCTGGTGGCCGGGCACGAGAACGTGGCGGCCGTCCTGGTGGGCCATGCGCACACGGCGGCGGCGACGACGTTCGCGGGCCGGCCGCTGCTGGTCGCGCCGGGTGTCGTCTCGACGCTGCTGCTGCCGTGGGAGCTGGGGCCGTCGTCGCGCGGCTGCCTGGACCACGAGCTCCCGCCGGCGCTCGCCTTCCACGTCCTGGACGACGGCGGCCGGGTGACCACGCACTACCGGGTGGTCCCGGCCTGACGGCCTGATCAGGGGGCGCGTCCACCCCGTCCGAGCGGCCGATCTCTGCCCGCCAGGGCTCTGACCTGCGGGGATGTCGGACGGGGCGTTACCCGAAGGTTTCCGTGAGGTTGTCAGGGGCCGTTGACAGCGCCATTGTTAGCGATAACAATCAGCGGGTACCAACGGCGAATTCTGTTCGGTCGGTCATGTTCGTGATCGATCTCGTCGGTCATCCCCCCGGCAGCCGCCGTCGGCCGAGCTGCCCCGCAACCCCCAGGAGACGCACATGAGGTTGGGACGAATCGGGGGCGTGGTGTCGGTCATCGCCCTCGCCGCGACCATGACGGCCTGTGGCTCCAGCCAGAAGACGGTGGACGCCGAGGCCACCGGCTCCGCCGCCGCCGGGAGCGCCGGCGCGCTCATCGGCGTCACGATGCCGACGAAGTCGTCCGAGCGCTGGATCCACGACGGCGACAACGTCAAGTCGCAACTGGAGAAGCTGGGCTACAAGGTCGACCTCCAGTACGCCGAGAACGACATCCCCACGCAGGCCAACCAGATCGAGAACCAGATCACCAAGGGCGCCAAGCTCCTGATCATCGCCTCGATCGACGGCACGGCGATCACCAGCCAGCTCCAGCAGGCCGCCGACAACAAGATCCCGGTCATCGCCTACGACCGGCTCATCCGCAACAGCCCGAACGTCGACTACTACGCCACCTTCGACAACTTCAAGGTCGGCGTCCAGCAGGCCACCTCGCTGCTGAAGGGCCTCGGCGTCGAGGACGGCGAGAAGGGCCCGTTCAACGTCGAGCTGTTCGGCGGCTCGCCCGACGACAACAACGCCACGTTCTTCTGGAACGGCGCCATGTCGGTGCTCAAGCCGAAGATCGACGACGGCACCGTCGTGGTCAAGAGCGGCCAGACCGACTTCAAGCAGGCCGCCATCCTGCGCTGGGACCCCGCCACCGCGCAGAAGCGCATGGAGGACATCCTCACCAAGACCTACGCCAGCGGCGCGAAGGTGGACGGCGTGCTCTCGCCGTACGACGGCCTGTCGATCGGCATCCTGTCGGCGCTCAAGAGCTCCGGCTACGGCACCGGCGGCCAGCCCTACCCGATCGTGACCGGCCAGGACGCCGAACTCGCCTCCGTGAAGTCCATCGTCGCCGGCGAGCAGTACTCCACGATCTTCAAGGACACCCGCAAGCTCGCCGAGCAGACGGTCAAGATGGCCGACGCCGTGCTCAAGGGCGGCAAGCCCGAGGTGAACAACACCAAGGACTACGACAACGGCAACAAGGTCGTCCCCTCGTACCTGCTCGACCCGGTCATCGTGGACAAGAGCAACTACAAGGACGTCATCGTCGGCAGCGGCTACTACACCGAGGACCAGCTCAAGTAAGGGAAGCGCCCCGGGGACGGCGCGTCCCCGGGGCCCCCGACCGAGGGGCCAGAAGACATGGACGACCACATCCTGCGGATGAGCGGGATCACCAAGACGTTCCCCGGTGTCAAGGCGCTGCAGGACGTCACGCTCTCCGTCAGAAGGGGCGAGATCCACGCCATCTGCGGCGAGAACGGCGCCGGTAAGTCGACGCTGATGAAGGTGCTGTCAGGCGTGTACCCGCACGGCACGTACGAGGGCGAGATCCGCTTCGACGGCGAGGTGTGCCGCTTCGGCGGCATCCGCGACAGCGAGAGGGCCGGCATCGTCATCATCCACCAGGAGCTGGCGCTCAGCCCGCAGCTGTCCATCGCCGAGAACATCTTCCTCGGCAACGAGCGGGCCACCCGCGGCTTCATCGACTGGAACCGTACGAACTACGAGGCCGGCGAGCTGATGCGGCGGGTCGGCCTGCGTGAGAACCCGGTGACCTCGATCTCGGACATCGGCGTGGGCAAGCAGCAGCTCGTCGAGATCGCCAAGGCGCTGTCGAAGGAGGTCAAGCTCCTCATCCTCGACGAGCCGACCGCCGCGCTCAACGACGAGGACTCCGCGCACCTGCTCGACCTGCTGCGCGGGCTGCGCGACGAGGGCATCACCTGCGTGATCATCTCGCACAAGCTCAACGAGGTGACCGCCATCGCCGACTCCGTCACGATCATCCGCGACGGACGCACGATCGAGACCCTCGACCTGGCGGGCGACGACGTCACCGAGGACCGCATCATCTCCGGCATGGTGGGCCGCGCCCTGGACAACCGGTTCCCGCCGCACGAGCCGACGATCGGCGACGAGGTGCTGCGCGTCGAGGACTGGACGGTCCACAGCCCGAGCCAGCCCGGCAGGAAGGTCGTGGACGGCGCGTCGCTCACGCTGCGCCGAGGCGAGATCGTCGGCCTGGCCGGCCTCATGGGCGCCGGCCGCACCGAGCTGGCCATGAGCGTCTTCGGCCGCGCCTACGGCGTCGGCATCTCCGGCAGGATCTTCAAGGACGGCCGGCCGATCGAGATCCGCACCGTCCAGGACGCGATCAGGCACGGCATCGCGTACGCCACCGAGGACCGCAAGCGGTACGGGCTCAACCTCATCGAGGACATCAAGCGCAACATCTCGGCGGCCGGGCTGGCCGGGCTGTCGAGGCGCGGCTGGGTGGACGAGCACGAGGAGTACCGCGTCGCCCGCGAGTTCCACAAGAGCATGAACATCAAGGCGCCCGGCGTGTCGAGCGTCGTCGGCAAGCTCAGCGGCGGCAACCAGCAGAAGGTCGTGCTGTCGAAGTGGATCCTCACCGAGCCTGACGTGCTCATCCTCGACGAGCCCACGCGCGGCATCGACGTCGGCGCCAAGTACGAGATCTACACGATCATCAACAGCCTGGCCGACCAGGGGAAGGCGGTTCTGGTGATCTCTTCGGAGCTGCCGGAGCTGCTCGGTCTGTGCGACCGCGTCTACACACTCGCAGAGGGCCGGATCACCGGTGAGGTGCCGCGCCGGGAGGCGACGCAGGAACGCCTCATGTACCTCATGACCAAGGGACAGGAGTAGCTCCCATGAGCAGCATCACGCCCGCCGACGTGCAGGTCGGCACCGCGGGCGACGGGCCGGGAGAGCCGCGGCGGCCGGGCCGGGTGTCGCTGGGCGGACTGTCGCTGAACCTGCGCGCGAGCGGCATCTACATCGCCTTCGCGCTCATCGTCCTGCTGTTCTCCGTGCTGACGGACGGCGCGCTGCTCCAGCCGCAGAACATCTCCAACATCATCGTCCAGAACTCGTACGTGCTGATCCTGGCGATCGGGATGATCCTCATCATCATCGCCGGGCACATCGACCTGTCGGTCGGCTCGGTGGTGGCGGTGACGGGCGCGCTGGCGGCCGTGCTCATGGTGAACATGGGCGTGGCCTGGCCGCTCGCGCTGGCGATCACCGTCGTGGCGGGCGGCCTGATCGGCGCCTGGCAGGGCTTCTGGGTCGCGTACTTCGGCATCCCGGCGTTCATCGTGACGCTCGCCGGCATGCTGCTGTTCCGGGCGCTCACCCTCACCGTGCTCGGCAACCAGGGCATCGGCCCGTTCCCCGACGCGGTGCGCACGCTGGCCAACGGCTTCACCGACGGCTACCTCGGCAACGTCGGCCTCGGCCCGCTGGGCGGCGCCGACCTGTTCAGCCTCCTCGTCGGCCTGATCGCGGTCGCCGGCATGGTGGCCGCGCAGTGGCGCACCCGCAAGGCCCGCGCGGGCTACGGGCAGGAGGTGGACCCGATCGCGCTGTTCGCCGTGAAGATGGCGGCGGGCGCCGCGCTCATCCTCTTCCTGGTGGTGCAGCTGGCCAGGTTCAAGAACCTGCCGTGGGTGCTGGTGCTGCTGGCGATCCTGGTGCTGGCGTACTCGCTGATGGCCAACCGCACGGTGTTCGGCCGGCGCGTCTACGCCATCGGCGGCAACCTGCAGGCGGCCGTGATGTCCGGCGTCAAGGTCAAGCAGGTCGTCTTCTGGATCTTCGTGAACATGGGTGTCCTGTCGGCCGTCGCGGGCATCATCTTCGCCGGAAGGCTCAACCAGGCGGGCCCGACCGCGGGCAACAGCTTCGAGCTCGACGCGATCGCGGCGGCCTTCATCGGCGGCGCGGCCGTCCAGGGCGGCGTCGGCAAGGTGGTGGGCGCGATCACCGGCGGCCTCATCATGGCGGTGATCAACAACGGGATGTCGCTGATCGGCTCGCCGAGCGAGCGGGTGATGCTGGTCAAGGGCGCCGTGCTGCTGGCCGCCGTCGCGTTCGACGTCTGGACCAAGCGCCGGGCGGGCGCCGGTCGCTGATCGGCACTACGATCCAGGGGCAGGCAGTGAGAGGAGAGACCGTGGCATCGAGCACCGAGCGTCGCCTGCCCGTCATGGCCGACGTGGCAAGGGAGGCGGGCGTCTCGCACCAGACGGTCTCCCGGGTGCTCAACGACCACCCGAACGTCCGCCCCGACACCCGCGCCCGGGTCGAGGCGGCGATCTCCCGGCTGGGCTACCGGCGCAACCTGGTCGCCCGCGCCCTGGTCACCAAGCGGTCGAGGACGCTCGGCGTGGTGAGCTTCGACACCACCCTGTACGGCCCGGCCAGCATGATGTACGGCATCGAGCAGGCGGCCAGGACGGCCGGCTACTTCGTCAGCATCGTCAGCCTGAAGTCGCTCGACGCGGCGAACGTCCGCGACGCCATCGACTACCTGGCCGAGCAGGGGGTCGACGGCGTCGTGGTGATCGCGCCGCAGCGCTCGGCGGGCCGGGCCCTGGAGAGCCTCCCGCAGGGCCTGCCGGCGGTGGCGGTCGAGGGCTCGCACACCACGGGCGTGCCCGAGGTCTGCATCGACCAGGTCGAGGGCGCCAGGCTCGCGACCCGGCACCTGCTCGACCTCGGCCACGAGACGGTCTGGCACGTCAGCGGCCCCGCCGACTGGATGGAGTCCGAGGGCCGCATCGAGGGCTGGCGCTCGGTGCTGGAGGAGGCCGGCCGTCCCGTGCCTGAGCCGCTGGCGGGCGACTGGAGTCCGCGCGCGGGCTACGAGGCGGGCAAGAGCCTGGCCGCGATGCGGGGCGTCACCGCCGTGTTCGCGGCCAACGACCAGATGGCGCTCGGCGTGCTGCGGGCGCTGACGGAGAAGGGGGTGCGGGTGCCGGAGCAGATCAGCATCGTCGGCTTCGACGACATCCCCGAGTCCGAGTTCTTCTCGCCGCCGCTCACCACGGTCAGGCAGGACTTCGACGTGGTCGGCAGGCACAGCATCGAGCTGCTGCTGCGCCAGATCGACGCGGGCCTGTCGGCGTACGAGCGGCTGGTGGTCCCGCCGAGCCTGGTGGTCAGGTCCAGCACGGCCCGCGTCCGGTAGCAACGCATGGCCCGTCCCCCCGTAGGAACTCCTGGAGTTGAATGTGAACGCTAACAATTGCGTGGTCGGAGTCGACTTCGGCACGCTGTCAGGACGTGCCGTGGTCGTCCGCGTCTCCGACGGCGAGGAGCTCGGCAGCGCCGTGCACGAGTACGCCCACCGGGTGATGGAGCAGGCCCTGCCCTCGGGCCGCCGCCTCGGCCCCGACTGGGCGCTGCAGTCCCCGCAGGACTGGCTCGACGTTCTGCGCGTGGCCGTGCCCGAGGCACTCGCCGCCGCCGGCGTCGCCCCCGAGGACGTCATCGGCATCGGCACCGACTTCACCGCCTGCACCGTGCTGCCCGCCACCGCCGACGGCACCCCCCTGTGCTTCGAGACCCCCGACGTGTCGCACGCCTGGCCCAAGCTGTGGAAGCACCACGCCGCCCAGCCGCACGCCGACCGCATCAACGAGCTCGCCGCCCGGCGCGGCGAGAGCTGGCTCCCCCGGTACGGCGGCAGGATCTCCTCCGAGTGGGAGTTCGCCAAGGCCCTGCAGGTGCTGGAGGAGGCCCCCGAGGTCTACGCCCGCGCCGAGCGCTGGATCGAGGCCGCCGACTGGATCGTCTGGCGGCTCACCGGCGTCGAGAGCCGCAACATCTGCACCGCCGGCTACAAGGGCGTCTTCCAGGACGGCTCCTACCCGTCCGAGGAGTTCCTCGCCCAGCTCGACCCCGCCTTCGCCGGGTTCGCCGGCAAGCTCGCCACCGGCGAGGTCGGCGAGAAGACCGGCCCGGCGGGAGTCAGGCTCGCCCCGCTCGGCGGGCTCGCCGGACGCCTGACCGCCGAGGCCGCCGCCTGGACCGGCCTGCCCGAGGGCGTCGCCGTCGCCGTCGGCAACGTGGACGCCCACGTCACGGCCGCCGCGGCCGACGCCGTCCGGCCCGGCCAGATGGTCGCCATCATGGGGACGTCCACCTGCCACATCATGCCGAGCGACCGGCTCGCCGAGGTGCCCGGCATGTGCGGCGTGGTGCGCGACGGCATCGTGCCCGGCCTGTGGGGCTACGAGGCGGGCCAGTCGGCAGTCGGCGACGTCTTCGCCTGGTTCGTCGAGTCGTTCGTGCCGGCCTCGTACACCGAGCGGGCGCGCGAGCAGGGCATGAACGTCCACGAGTACCTCACCTCGCTCGCCGAGCGGCAGGCGGTCGGCGAGCACGGGCTCGTCGCGCTCGACTGGTTCGGCGGCAACCGCTCCGTGCTCGTCGACCACAACCTGTCCGGCGTCGTCGTCGGCCAGACCCTCGCCACCCGGCCCGAGGACGTCTACCGCGCCCTCATCGAGGCCACCGCGTACGGCGCCCGCGTGATCGTCGAGACGTTCGAGGCGTCGGGCGTGCCCGTCGAGGAGTTCGTCGTCGCGGGCGGCCTGCTGAAGAACCCCTTCCTCATGCAGGTCTACGCCGACGTGCTGCGCCGCCCCCTGTCGGTCATCGGCTCCGACCAGGGCCCCGCGCTGGGCTCCGCCATCCACGCCGCCGTCGCCGCCGGGGCGTACGACGGCATCGAGCCGGCCGCCGCCGCGATGGGCAAGCGCACCGAGGCCGCGTACACCCCCGACCCGGCGCGGGCCGACGCCTACGACCGGCTCTACGCCGAGTACAAGAACCTGCACGACCACCTGGGAGACGGACGGATGCTGCACACGCTGCGCGCCATCAGGAACGAGGCCCGCGCATGAACGTCGACGCGATGCGGAAGGTCGTTAGCGACCTGCACGCCGAGCTGGTGCGCTACGGCCTGGTCGCCTGGACGGCGGGCAACGTCTCGGGGCGCGTCCCCGGCGAGGAGCTGTTCGTCATCAAGCCGTCCGGGGTCTCCTACGACGAGCTGTCGCCGGAGAACATGGTCGTGTGCGACCTGGACGGCGACCTGGTCGAGGGCGCGCACGCGCCCTCCAGCGACACGGCCGCGCACGCCTACGTCTACCGCAACATGCCCGAGGTGGGGGGCGTCGTCCACACGCACTCCACCTACGCCTCGGCCTGGGCGGCGCGCGGAGAGTCCGTGCCCTGCGTGCTGACCGCGATGGCCGACGAGTTCGGCGGCGAGATCCCGGTCGGCCCGTTCGCCCTGATCGGCGACGACTCGATCGGCCAGGGCGTCGTCTCCACCCTGAAGGGGCACCGCTCACCGGCGGTGCTCATGCGGAACCACGGCGTCTTCAGCATCGGCAAGGACCCGAAGGCCGCCGTCAAGGCGGCCGTGATGTGCGAGGACGTCGCGAGGACCGTGCACGTCGCCCGGCAGCTCGGCACGCCGCTGCCGATCGCGCGGGACGACGTCGACCGGCTCTACGACCGCTACCAGAACGTCTATGGACAGAGGAGCCCGCGTTGAACATCTGGTTTCTGACCGGCAGCCAGGGGCTGTACGGCGAGGACACGCTGCGCCAGGTGGCCGAGCAGTCCCGGCGCATCGCGGAGCAGCTCCCGATGCCCGTGGAGTGGAAGCCGGTGCTGACCGACGCCGCCGCCATCAGGCGCGTCATGCTGGAGGCGAACGCCGACGACTCGTGCGCGGGCGTCATCGCCTGGATGCACACCTTCTCCCCGGCCAAGATGTGGATCGCCGGGCTGGACGCGCTGCGCAAGCCGCTGCTCCACCTGCACACGCAGGCCAACGTGGAGCTGCCGTGGAGCTCCATCGACATGGACTTCATGAACCTCAACCAGGCCGCGCACGGCGACCGCGAGTTCGGGTTCATCCAGACGCGCCTCGGCGTGCCGCGCAAGACCGTGGCCGGGCACGTCAGCGACCCGGCGGTGGCGGCGCGCGTCCTCACCTGGACGCGGGCCGCCACCGGCCTGGCGGAGCTGCGGACGCTGAAGCTGGCCAGGTTCGGCGACAACATGCGCGACGTGGCCGTCACCGAGGGCGACAAGGTCGAGGCGCAGCTGCGCTTCGGCGTGTCGGTCAACACCTACGGCGTCAACGACCTGGTCGAGGCCGTGGACGCCGCGTCGGACCCCGACGTGACCGCGCTGGTCAAGGACTACGCCGAGCAGTACAGGGTCGCGCCGGAGCTGCTGGGCGAGCGGCACGAGTCGCTGCGCTACGCCGCGCGCGTCGAGCTGGGCCTGCGTGCCTTCCTGGAGTCGGGCGGTTTCCGCGCGTTCACGACCAACTTCGAGGACCTCGGCGGCCTGCGCCAGCTCCCCGGCCTGGCCGTGCAGCGGCTCATGGCCGACGGCTACGGCTTCGGCGGCGAGGGCGATTGGAAGACGTCGGTGCTGCTGCGCACGCTCAAGGCGATGGCCCCGGGCGGCGGCACGTCGTTCATGGAGGACTACACCTACGACCTGACGCCGGGCAACGAGCTCATCCTCGGCGCGCACATGCTGGAGGTCTGCCCGTCGATCGCCGCGGGCACGCCGTCCTGCGAGATCCACCCGCTCGGCATCGGCGGCAGGGAGGACCCGGTCAGGCTGGTGTTCGACGCCGAGCCCGGGGCGGGCGTCGTCGTGGGCCTGGCCGACATGGGCGACAGGTTCCGGCTGGTGGCCAACGAGATCGACCTCGTGGCCCCGCCCGAGCCGCTGCCGAAGCTGCCCGTGGCCCGCGCGGTGTGGCGGCCCCGCCCGAACCTGCGCACGTCCACCGAGTCGTGGCTGACGGCGGGCGCGCCGCACCACACGGTGCTGTCCACGGCGGTGGGCCGCGAGGAGCTGATCGACCTGGCCGACATGCTGGGCGTGGAGCTGCTGGTCATCGACGCCGACACGACCACCGAGCGGTTCACCAGGGAACTGCGCTGGAACCAGGCGTACTACCGGCTCGCGCAGGGCCTGTGACACGAAGGGGCTCCCGGGGGCTCCCTGGCGGCGCCGGGAGCCCCTCCCCGCGGCAGCCGCCGTATGGAAGGGTGAGGCCGTGACGCTGACCAACTGGGCAGGGAACACCACGTTCCGGGCGAGGAACGTCCACCATCCGACCTCGCTCGACGAGCTCAGGCGGATCGTCGCGCGGGGCGAGCGGGTCCGCGCCCTGGGCAGCGGGCACTCGTTCAACGACGTGGCCGACGGGCCCGGCGACCTGGTCGTCCTCGACCGCCTGCCGGAGACCCGCGCCGGCGGCGTCGAGATCGACACCGCGGCCGCGTGCGCGCGGGTGCCGGCGGGCATGACGTACGCGCGGCTCGCCACCCGGCTGGACGCGGCCGGCTTCGCGCTCGCCAACCTGGCGTCGCTGCCGCACATCTCGGTCGCGGGCTCCGTCGCCACCGGCACGCACGGGTCGGGCGAGCGCAACCAGAGCCTGTCGGCCGCCGTCCGCGGGCTCGACCTCGTCACGGCCGACGGCTCGGTGGTGTCCGTGAAGCGCGGCGACCCCGACTTCCCCGGCATGGTGGTGGCGCTCGGCGCGCTCGGCGTCGTCACCTCGCTCACGCTCGACCTCGTCCCGGCCTTCGAGCTGCGCCAGTACGTGGTCGAGGACGTCCCCGCCGACGCCGGGCTCGACGAGGTCATGGCGAGCGGCTACAGCGTCAGCCTCTTCACCGACTGGCGGGCCACCCGCGCCTGGGTCAAGCGCCGCGACGAGCTGGAGCGGGCCCCCTGGCCGGGCACCCGGCTCGCGGACGGGCCGCGCCACCCCGTGCCCGGCATGCCGCCGGGGAGCTGCACCGCGCAGCTCGGCGCGCCGGGCCCCTGGCACGAGCGGCTGCCGCACTTCCGCCACGACGCGCCGCCGAGCAGCGCGGGCGACGAGCTGCAGTCGGAGTTCGCGCTGCCCAGGGCGTTCGCGGCGCAGGCGCTGCGCGAGCTGTACGCCGCCGGCGACAGGATCAGGCCCGTGCTGCAGGTGTCGGAGGTCCGCGCCGTCGCCGCCGACGACCTGTGGCTCAGCCCGTTCCGCGGTCGCGACAGCATCGGCGTCCACTTCACCTGGGTCAAGGACCCGGCCGCGGTGCTGCCGGTGATCGAGCTGGTCGAGGACGTCCTCGCCCCGTTCGACCCGCGGCCCCACTGGGGCAAGCTGTTCACCCGCAGGTACCCGTGCCCCGACGGCTTCCGCGAGCTGGTCGGGCGCCACGACCCGAAGGGCGTCTTCGGCAACGCCTTCCTGTCGCTACTGCTGGGGGAGTAGCGCGGCCCTCGGGCCTGCTCCCGGCGGCGTAGCGGCCCACCGCCCGGCGGACGATGTGCCCGCCGGGCCGGTCCGCGATCGTGGGAGACATGACCGATCACCCGTTCCGTTTCGGGGTCGTCGCCGGACACGCCTCCGACTCCGCCGCCTGGACCTCCCTCGCCCGCCGCGCCGAGAGCGCCGGCTACGCGACGCTGCTGATCCCCGACACGCTCCACACGCTCTCGCCGTTCGCCGCCGCCGCGGCCGCGGCGGCGGTCACCACCACGCTGCGGGTCGGGACGTTCGTGCTCAGCGCGCCCAACCGGGCGCCCGAGCACGTCGCCTGGGAGGCCGCCACTCTGAGGGCGCTCAGCTCCGGCCGATTCGAGCTCGGCCTCGGCGCCGGCCGGCCCGGCGCGGAGGAGGACGCCGCCCGGCTCGGCATGCCCTTCGGCACGCCCGGGGAGCGTATCGAGCGGCTGTCCCGCACCGCCGACGCCGTCAGGGACGCCGCCCCGGACGTCCGGCTCCTCGTCGCGGCCGCCGGCGCCCGGCTGCTGCGGCTGGCGGCGCGCAAGGCCGACACGGTGGCGCTCGGCCTGCCGCCGAACGTCAGCGAGGAGCAGGTGGCCGCCAAGCTCGACGAGCTGTACGAACTGGCCGGCGACCGCTTCCACGCGCTGGAGCTGAACCTCAACCTGCACGCCGTCGGCGACGAGCCGCCCGCCTGGATGCCGCGGCTCGCGCCCGGCGGCGTCGGCGTGCTCAAGGGCTCCCCGCAGGAGATGGCCGACACGCTGAGCCGGCGGCGCGACAGGCTCGGCATCTCGTACGTCTCGGTGAGCGCCCAGTACCTCGACGCCTTGGCGCCCGTCGTCGGACTGCTGGCCGGAACCTGAGGACGCGGGGGAGAACCTGACGGGGCCTGACAGGTACGTCCGGCACGATGGCGGCATGACCATCGCGAAAGGCCCCTTCGACACCGCGGGCTGGGACCCGAAGCCGCCGTTCCACGAGCGTGACGGCGTCTCCCTGGGGCTCGTCACCATGACCAAGACCTTCCACGGGGACCTGGAGGCCACGAGCGTCGTCACGCTCATGGTGGCCGCGACGCCGGTCGAGGACTCCCGCTCGTACGTCGCCATGGAGCGGATCGAGGGCAGACTGCACGGGCGGGCGGGCAGCTTCGTGGTGCAGCACGACGCGGTCAGCGACCGCGGGGAGCAGTCGCTGCGCATCACGGTCGTGCCCGACTCGGCCACCGGGGAGCTGCGCGGGCTGCGGGGCGCGATGGACATCGCCATCGCGCCCGACGGCTCCCACGCGTACACCTTCGACTACCGGCTCTGAACGCGGAGGGTGCGGCGGGCGGTGCGGCGGGCGGCGACCAGCAGCAGCGCCACCGCGCCCGCGCCGAACACGACGTGGCTGGCGAGGTTCATCGCGGGCGTCGTCGGCACCAGCGGGCCGCTGAAGAAGGCGTGCCAGGCGTAGGTGAGCAGCGCGCCGCCGGCCAGCGCCACGCGGTGCCCGCCGCCCCAGCCGCGCCCCGCCGACCAGCGCAGCACCAGCACCGCGATGCCGGCCTCGGCCGCGGCGAGCGTCGCGATCACCGCCCACACGGGCAGGTCGGCCAGCGTGGACAGTTCGAACAGGCCGCCCGCCGCCAGCGCCGCCGTGAACACCGTCCACGGCGACGGCGCCGCCCTGCCGGGGGCGGGCGGCGCCGACGGCAGGCGGAACGCGGCGGCGACGAGCCCGGCCACGATCACGGCCACGGCCGTGAGCTGCGGGGCCGACGCGAGGAAGTGGCCGTTGCCGTAGGAGAACACGGTGACCGCCACCGCGCCGAGCGTCGCGAGCGCCGCCGTGACGCCGAGCCCGGCGCGGCCCAGCCACGGCGTGGTGCGCCTGTCACCCGCCAGCTCCTCCACCAGCGCGATCGGCACGCACACGCTCCAGACCGTGTGCAGGCCGAGCACGAACAGCGTCCACGGCACCCCGATGCCGAGGAACGGCACGTAGCCGGGGTCGAGCAGGCGCTGCCCCGCGTAGTCCGGGTTGAACAGCGACATCGTCATGACGCCCTCCTCCAGCACGCCGTAGGCGAGCGCCATCAGGACGATGGCCGGCCAGCCGAGCCCCTTCCTGCGGGCGACCTCGCGGATCACCACGGCGGCGCCGCCGTACGTGGGGGCCAGCATGACGAGGAAGGGCAGGTGCGTCAGCGGGAAGTCGCCGAGCAGGAACTCCGCGACCAGGGGGGACAGGAGGGCGAGCCCGAGGGCGGGAAGGATTCGTCGCATGTCCTCGATGGTCGGCTCGCGCGGCCCGCCTGTGACGTGTCATCGATCCTGAGCTCGGCATGACAAATGTCCTACGCGCCCGCCACCCGCGCCGGGCCCGGTCAGCCGGCGAACGCGCGGCGGTAGGCCGACGGGGAGGTGCGCATCGTCCTGGTGAAGTGGTGGCGGAACGTCGCCGGGCTCTCGAACCCGACCGCCGCGCCGATCGCCTCCACCGGCGCGTCCGTCGACTCCAGCATGGCCAGGCTGGCCGCCACCCGCTGCGAGATCACCCAGCGCAGCGGGCTCGTGCCGGTGCGCCGCCTGAAGTGCCTGACGAACGAGCGCTCCGACAGGTGCGCCGCCCGCGCCAGATCCGCCACCGCGATCGGCTCGGACAGGTGGCCGAGCGCCCACGCCATCGCCCTGCCCACCGGGTCGTCGTCCTCGACCGGCGGCACCGCGGCCTCGATGAACTGCGCCTGGCCGCCCTCCCTGTGCGGCGCGATGACCAGGCGGCGGGCCACCGCGTTGGCGACGTTCGGCCCGTGGTCGCGGCGGACGAGGTGCACCAGCAGGTCGAGCCCGGCCGCGCTGCCCGCGCTGGTCAGCACGTCGCCGCCGTCGACGTACAGCACCGAGGGGTTGACCCGCACCTCGGGGAAGCGGCGCCGCAGCAGGTCGGCGTACCTCCAGTGGGTGGTGGCCTCGCGCCCGTCGAGCAGCCCGGCGGCGGCCAGCGCGAACGCCCCCGAGCAGATCGACACCATCCGGGCGCCGCGCGCGTGCGCCAGCCGCAGCGCCCCGATCACGGCGGCGGGAACCTGCCCCCGCACGTCGGCCACGCCCGGCACGACCACCGTGTCGGCCCCCGCCAGGACGTCGAGGCCGTGCTCCGCCCGCATCGTGAACCCGCCGACCACCCTGAGCGGCTCGCGCGTCTCCGCGCAGACCCGCAGGTCGTACCAGGGGACGTCCAGCTCGGGACGCGGCAGCGCGAAGAACTCCACCACGCAGCCGAGCTCGAACGGCGCCATCCCGTCGAAGGCCAGCACGGCGACGGTGTGGAGGCGCCCGGGGGCGGGCAGCAGCATGACCGCATGCTAGCCGTGACCGGCCGCACCAGCTCCGGCGCCTCCGGACATCCCGGCAGGTCGTACGGCGGGTCATCCGGGCGGGGCATGTTAGGCGCGGCCGTCTCGGGCAGAGGACACGCATGCACATCTCGGGAGTACAGGCCGTTCTACCGGTTCACCGCTACACGCAGGCGGAGATCACGGAGGCGTTCTCCCGGTTGACCCACGCCGACGAGGAGATCCTGCGGCGCTTCCACGCCGCGACGGGCGTCCAGGGGCGCCACCTCGCGCTCCCGATCGACGACTACCCCAAGCTCGACTCCTTCGGCCGCGCCAACGCCGCCTACGTCGAGGCCGCGCTCGACCTGGCCGAGCAGGCGCTCTCCGGCGCGCTGGACAAGGCAGGCGTGCCGCCCGAGCGCGTCGACCACCTCGTGTTCTGCTCCACGACCGGCCTGGCCACGCCCTCGCTCGACGCCAGGCTCGCCCGGCGGATGGGCCTGCGGGCCGACGTCAAACGGGTGCCGGTGTTCGGCCTGGGCTGCGCGGCGGGCGCGTCCGGGCTGTCGAGGCTCCACGACTACCTGCGCGGCTGGCCGGGCCACGTCGCCGCGCTCGTCTGCGTCGAGCTGTGCTCCCTCACCATCCAGCGCGACGACACCTCCGTCGCCAACCTCGTCGCGAGCGCCCTGTTCGGCGACGGCGCGGGCGCCGTCGTCGCCACCGGGCGCGGGCCGGGCCCCGAGGTCGTCGCCACCCGCAGCACGCTCTACCCCGGCACCGAGCACCTGATGGGCTGGGAGATCGGCGAGCACGGCTTCCGCATCGTCCTCGACGCCGGCCTGCCCGCCTTCGTCGAGCAGGTGCTCGCCGGCGACATCAGAGCCTTCCTCGCCGACCACGGCCTGACCCCCGATCA
Organism: Nonomuraea pusilla; assembly: GCF_900109355.1. Classification (GTDB taxonomy): domain Bacteria; phylum Actinomycetota; class Actinomycetes; order Streptosporangiales; family Streptosporangiaceae; genus Nonomuraea; species Nonomuraea pusilla. Next base: position 174,402 of record NZ_FOBF01000014.1, on the reverse strand, counting down.
GGTGCCGACCTGGGTGTGCCACCCGGGCGGCCCCAAGGTCATCGACACGATCGCGCAGACCCTCGGCCTGCCCCCGCACGCCGTGGACGTCACCAGGCGCTCGCTCGCCGAGCACGGCAACCTGTCGTCGGTCTCGGTGCTGGACGTGCTCCAGCACACCAAGGGCCGTCCCGGGCGGCCGGCCGTGCTCATGGCGCTCGGCCCCGGGTTCTCCTCCGAGACGCTGCTGCTGCACTGGTGAGCGCGCGATGGCCGCCTACCTCGTCCTGATCGGGCTGGTCGTGCTCGAACGGCTGGCCGAGCTGGCGGTGGCCCGCCGCAACCTCGCCTGGTCGCGGGCGAGGGGCGGCGTCGAGCACGGCAGAGGCCACTACCCGCTGATCGTGGCCGCCCACGTCGCGCTCCTGGCCGCCGCGCCCGCCGAGGTGTGGCTGCTCGGCCGCCCCTTCGTCCCGGCGCTCGGCTGGCCCATGCTCGCGGCCGTGCTGCTCGCCCAGGGGCTGCGCTGGTGGTGCATCGCCACGCTGGGCCGCCAGTGGAACACCCGGGTCGTCGTCGTGCCCGGCCTTCCGCGGGTGACCGGCGGGCCCTACCGGTGGCTGCGCCACCCCAACTACCTGGCCGTCGTCGTGGAGGGGTTCGCGCTGCCGCTCGTCCACACCGCCTGGATCACCGCGCTCGCCTTCACCGCGGCCAACGCCGCGCTGCTCGCCGTGCGTACGCGGGTCGAGGACCGGGCCCTGGCATCCTTGACTCCATGAACCTGCTGCCGATGATGAAGGACGCGGCCGAGCGCACCTCGGCCCTGGTGCGGAGCATCCGCGACGACGAGCTCACGCTCCCCACCCCCTGCAGCGAGTACGACGTCAAGGGCGTGCTCGCCCACCTGGAGTGGGTGGCCTCGATGTTCGAGTCCGCCGGGCGGGGCGAGGAGCCCCCGGCCCAGGGGGAGTACAGCGGCGACTTCCCCGAGCGCGCCCAGCGGATGATCGCCGCGTGGGAGCGGCCGGAGGCGTGGGAGGGCGTGAGCCCCGGCATGGGCCTGCCGAAGCCGGTGCTCGCCCACATGTGCCTCACCGACCTGGTCGTCCACGGCTGGGACCTGGCGAGGGCGACCGGCCGCCCCTACGAGGCGCCCGAGGACGCCGTCGCCGAGCTCCTGCCCTTCGCCAGGCAGATGGCGCCGATGGGCAGGGAGCGGGGCGCGTTCGGCCCCGAGGTGGAGGTGCCCGCCGAGGCGCCGGCCTTCGACAGGCTCCTCGGGCTCATCGGCCGGGATCCGGCCTGGAAACCCTGATCTCCTCCAGGCCCTCGGGCTGCTTGCCCGGGTACAGGCCGGTGAGCAGCGTGCTGACCGTGTAGAGGTGCCAGGCCAGCGCCGGCCTGGCCACGACGCGGTCGGCGAACAGGGCGCGCACCTCGTCGGGCCGGACGATCGGGGCGAGGGCGTCCAGGCTGCCGAGCACCTGCTCCCGCAGCGCGTCGGTCAGGGCGGGGCCGGGGCTGGTCCGCCAGCTCCAGCCCCCGCCCGTCCGCACGGTGGGCAGGTTGCCCGCGGGCAGCCGCGACCAGGGCCGGCGCTTGGTCATGCCCTCGGCGAACCGCCACGGCCTGCCTTCGATCAGGACGTCCCGCAGCTTCGGGGCGAACCTCAGGACGAGCGTGTAGATCACTTCCTCCGACAGCCGCCACGCCTGGTCGAGGCCGAGCGCCGCGCGCACCACCCGGTTGTCGAGGAACGGCCGCACCGGGTCGCCGCGCCGCAGCGACCCCGCCCTGGCGCCGGCCTGCCACCGGCCGACCTCGTACCAGACGTAGATGTGGTCGAGCGCCTCCAGCGGGTCGGGGTGCGCCAGCCACGGCCTGGCCAGCTCCCGGGCGTGCTCGTTGGCCGCGTCGGTGAACAGCTTCTCGTCCTTGCCGAACGTCGTGCTGATCCGGCGCCGCAGCGCTCTCTCGCTCAGGTCGGTCTGGAGCAGGTTCAGGCCGCCCGCCCGCAGCGTCTCGCCGCTCTGCCCCGCGATCGTCGGCCTGCCGGAGTACGGCAGGTAGCTCACGATCGACTCGTACGCGGAGGTCATGCCCTCGCAGGTGCGCAGCGTCTCCCAGGCGCGGCCCAGCGGGTGCTCCACCAGCACGGCGTCCTTCTGGGCGGTCTGCGGGGGAGCGATGACGGTGTGCGGCACCTTCAGCCTGGCCGCGATCTCCCTGGCGATGATCACGTCGGGATGGGTGTCGAGCCCGTTGGTCGTGACGCGGAACGGCACCTTCGCGGCGTGCAGCAGCGCCGCGAGCACGCGTGGGTCGCGCCCGCCGGTCAGCGCCAGGTTGACCGGCTCGCCGAGGTCGCGCAGCGGGGCGACGGTGGCGAGCAGCGCGTCGGCCAGCTCCGAGACGGCCCTCCGCTTGGCGCGGGGCGACGTCGGCGGGGGAGCCGCCGTCGGCAGCGGCGTCTCGGTGATCTCGCGCCTGCCCTCCCGCACGTCCAGGCGGGAGTTCGGGCGCAGCGCCGTCACCCCCTTGTACGGGGTCTCGTCCGACAGGAAGAACCCCTGCCTGACCATCCACTGCAGGGCGAGCACGTCGTGCTCCACCCGGTCGTCGGGCCGGGCCGCCAGGTGCACCAGCAGCGCCCTGCTGCCCACGATGTGCAGTTCGGGCGTCTCGGCGTGGAAGACGGGGCACACGCGGTTGATCGCGGTGCTCGCCGTCAGGCGCCCGTCGGCGGCGATCCAGGCGGAGAAGCAGCCGCCGACGGTGTCGTCGGGCAGCCGGGACGCGTCCGCCGGGTCGGCCAGGTGGCCGTCGACCCCGACGATCCGGTCGCCGTGCGCGCTCAGCAGCGGCGGCTGACGGGAGTCGTCGGGCTCGTTGGTCCAGGCGAAGAGTGAGACTCCGCGGCCGTGCCACTCACGGCCTCTGATCACTTCGGGAGGCACGGGAAAGGCCGTCTCGGCGGCGGCCCGGACCCGGTCGAGGACGGGGGCCGGTATTCTCTCCTGCTTCGCGGCCAGGCCCAGGTAGACGCGCATGGCAGTCATGCCTACCTCATTTGCACCATTTGTTACAAGTGATCACTGAATTTGTCATCTCTGATCACGTCGTGGTCGCGGTTTGCGCTCGCTTGCGTCACCGGCCAGGCCGCGGGATATCGCACTCCGTCAAACGGCACGGAGGTGGTTGAGATGGTGGTTGAGATGAAATTTCGTCCATTAGCCGCTGGTGCCGCGTTATTCGGAGTTTTGGTCCTTGTGGCCGGGTGCGGCGGCGCAGGCGGCTCCGGCGGCCACAGCGCCGAACGCGCCCCCGCGTCCGGCGAGCACCACGGGCAGCCCGTGCCCCGGGCGAGCGCGAGCCAGGAGCAGGACGCCCGGCAGAAGGACGAGACCGAGACGGAGACCAGCGGAGAGACCGGCAGAGAGACCGGCAGAGAGACCGGCAGAGAGACCGACAGAGAGACCGACACGGAGACCGACACGGAGACCGCGCAGATCTCCACCTTCGCCCTCGACGTGGACACCGCTTCCTACGGCTACGCCCGCCGCAGCCTGCAGGAGGGCCGCTGGCCCGCGCCGGCCGAGGTCAGGCCCGAGGAGTTCGTGAACGCCTTCAGGCAGGACTACCGCCAGCCGTCCGACGACGGGTTCGCCGTCCACGCCGACGGCGCCAGGCTCCCCGGACGCGACCAGGCCGTGCTGCGCGTCGGCCTGCAGACCCGCGAGTCCAGCGCCGCCGCCCGGCGCCCCGCGAACCTCACCTTCGTCGTCGACGTCTCCGGCTCCATGGCCGAGCCCGGCCGCCTCGACCTGGTCAAGCAGGCCCTGCACCGGCTGCTCGACCAGCTCGCCCCCGGCGACCAGGTCTCGATCGTCGCCTTCAGCGACGACGCCAGGCTGCTCGCCTCCATGACGCCCCTCGCCGCCCGCGACGAGCTGCACTCCGCCGTGGACGAGCTCACCGTCTCCGGCGGCACCGACCTGGAGTCCGGCATCGTCGCCGGGTACCAGGAGGCCGCCAGGGCGTACCGGCCCGCCGCCACCAACCGCGTCATCCTGCTCTCCGACGGCCTCGCCAACCAGGGCGAGACCGCCTGGCAGGCCATCCTCGACCGGGTCAAGGAGCACGCCGCGCGGAAGATCGCCCTGCTCACCGTCGGCGTGGGCCGGGAGTACGGCGACGAGCTGATGGAGCAGCTCGCCGACAACGGCGACGGCGCCGCCGTCTACGTCAGCTCCGCCGAGGAGGCCGAGAACGTCTTCGTCACCCGCCTGCCCGCCACGATCGAGCTGCGGGCGCGCGACGCCAAGGCGCAGGTCGTCTTCAACCCGTCCGTCGTCGAGAGCTACCGGCTCGTCGGCTACGACAACAGGACCATGTCCGCCGAGGAGTTCCGCGACGACGGCCGCGACGGCGGCGAGATCGGCCCCGGCCACTCCGTGACCGCCCTCTACCTGGTACGGCTCAAGCCCGGCGCGAGCGGGCAGCTCGCCCAGGCGACCGTGCGCTGGCAGGACCCCGACACCCGGGCCGCGGCCGAGGCGTCGGCGTCGATCGGGTCGGGCGACCTGGCCGGGTCGGTCTGGGAGAAGGCGCCGCTGCGGCTCCAGGTGGACCTCGTCGCCGCCGCCTTCGCCGGCTACCTGCGTGACCGCGAGGGCCTCGGCTTCGACCTGCCCACGCTGCGCGAGCACGCCGCCCGCCTGGCCCGGGAGGCCGAGGACCCGATGGTGACCGAACTGGCCGACCTCATCGTCAAGGCCGGCGCGGTCGGCTGACCCTTGGTGACCGATTTGCGATGTCTCGTCCAGGTCGGGCAGGGTGACCGCATGCAGGACACCGTCGTCATCACGCCGCCGGCCCGGCTCGGCGAGACGCGGCTGCCGGACGGCCGCGCCCTCGGCTGGGCCGAGTGGGGCCCGCGCGAGGGGACCCCTGTGCTGTTCTCGCCGGGGGCCGGCACGAGCCGCCGCCTGGGGTTCGGCGCGGACGTCCTCGACGCGCTCGGCGTGCGGCTGATCTCGCTGGACCGTCCGGGCCTCGGGGCGTCCGACCCCGACCCGGGCCGCACGCTCGCCTCCTGGCCCGCCGACGTACGGGCTCTCGGCCTGGACGCGCCGCGCATGGTCGGCTTCTCCCAGGGCGCCCCCTTCGCCCTGGCCTGCGCGGCCGACGGAGCCGTCAGCCGCGTCGCGATCGTGTCAGGGGCCGACGAGGTGGCGCTGCCCGCCTTCGCTGACTCCCTGCCGCCGCAACTGCTCGATCTCGTCCGTACCGCGGCGGACGACCCCACGGGCGCCGAGGAGTTCTTCGCGCGCTTCACGCCGGACGCGCTCTGGAACCTGATCGTGCCGAACAGTCCCGAGATCGACCGTGGTATTTACACCCAGCCTGACTTCTCCCGCGAATATCGCCTCGCCATGGAGGAGGCATTCCGGCAGAGTTCCGCCGGATATGCGCGGGACACCCTTCTCGCCATGTCCCGCTGGCCCTTCGATCTCGACGAGATCGCCGTTCCCGTCGATCTCTGGTACGGCGAACTCGACGCGAGCCATTCCCCCGACCGAGGCGAGACCCTGGCCGCCCGCATCCCCGGCGCCCGCCGCCACCTCGTGCCCGGGGCGGGCGGCGCGCTCCTGTGGACCCACGGCGAGGACGTCCTCACGGAGCTCCTCGCCGGCGGTTGATCGGAGTCCTGGCGACCGGACGGCTCGCTTCGGCGGCCGCCGGAGATCGGGCGGCGCTCACTCCGCGCCGGATCCGGTCTTCCAGGCGAGGCGGAGCCGCTCCGCGGCGTCGGCGGCCTGACGAAGACCCGCCTGGTAGGCCGGTTCCCAGGCCGTCCGGTCGTTCAGGTCCGGGCCGAAGACGCGGATCGACGCCGGATCGGGCTCGACGGTCACCACCGTGTGCGCCGCGGCGCCCGCCAGCTCCTGGTGGAGCAACTCGCGGGGGAACAGGTGCGCCTGCGGGTCGATCACGACGAGCGTGCGGGCCCCGGCCGCGAGCCCGGCGTTGGTGGCCGACCGCAGGGCGCCGTCCATGTACCGGCGGCCGTTGACGGTGATCGGTGGGTAGATGCCGGGGAAGGCCGTGCTCGCCGCCACGGCGGAGGGCAGCGACGCGCCGCTCGCCCGGTCGAAGATCTCCTGCTCGCCGGTCTCGGCGTCCGTCGCGGTGATGAGCAACGGCCGGTCCGGCCATCGGTCGGCTCCGACCATGGCGCGCATCCGGGCGACATGCGCCTGCTCGGGGCCGGTCTCGGCGGCGAGGGCGATCCGGCCCACCCGGCGCCGTGCCCCGGCCGGGTCGGAGGCGGCATCGCCGAGCACGGCGAACGCCTCGCCCAGCCGGCGCCCGTCCACCTGGGGAGGAGCGCTGCCGGAGCCGGCGGGACGCGCGGGGGCGGCGAGCCGGTCGGGGTCCTGGCCGGTGGCCAGCAGCGCGGCGATGATCGCACCGGCCGAGGTGCCGACGACCAGATCGGCCTCGCCGAGATCCACCCCGCCGCGACGCAGTCCGCTCACGAGCCCAGCCGTCCAGGCCGTGCCGACGAGACCTCCGGCGCCCAGGACGAGCGCCCGGCCGAGTGCGTGCACGACTGTCTCCCTCCGTTAGTGAAACAGTCGTATCATATTGAGATCCGCGGCACCGAGAGGATGATCGACCGTGGGGCGACCCCCGGATCCCGCCCGGCGGGAGGCCACGCTGGCGCGGGCGACCGATTACGTCCTGGCGCACGGCCTGGCCGGGCTGAGCCTGCGGCCGCTGGCCGCGGCTCTCGACACCAGCCCGCGAATGCTGCTCTACGACTTCGGCAGCAAGCAGGAGCTGGTGTCAGCCGTCCTCGCCGAGGCCCGCCGCCGCGGTGCCACACGGTTGGCCGAGAACCTCCCGGCGGACGCGGCCTCCCCGGAGGAGCACCTGCGCGACATCTGGGCCTGGATCAGCGCGCCCGAGCGCGCCCCGTTCGTCCGGCTGTTCTTCGAGGTGCACGCCGACGGCCTCGCTCACCCCGAGAACTACCCGGACCGGGCCGAGGCGATCACGGGCTGGTTCCAGACCCTCGGCGCCACGTTCCGTGACATCGCCGCCGGCCCTGACGACACCATCACTCCGACCCTGGTCATGGCCGTCATCCGGGGCCTCCTGTTCGATCTCACGACCACCGGCGACCGCCACCGCGCCGATCGCGCCCTGGACCGCTTCTGCGAACTCCTCCGGCGTTGAACGAAGCCACCGCTGGAGTGCCGGGGCGGCCGGAAAAGTGTGCTGAGGCAGGCGCGAAGTCCGATATGCTGAGCAAGCAGCACGGGGCTATGGCGCAGTTGGTAGCGCGCCTCCATGGCATGGAGGAGGTCTGGGGTTCGAATCCCCATAGCTCCACAGAGGTCCGTTCTGGAAACGGCTCGAAGAGCGTTGACGAGATCCCGTCCGATCACTCCGATCGGGCGGGATCTCGCCGTTTCGGGCGAGCCGGTTCTCATGAAGGCGTCCGCGGGCCACGCGCGGGGCGACGGCGCCGGTGGTAGGCATGGGCCAGGGCGAGCACTGTCGGGCCCCACAGGGCGATCGGGGTGATGCACACCATCGCCGGCGCCTGCCACCAGCCGTTCTCATACGCCATGCGGTCAACGACACCGGCCCAGGCGAGCACCATCCAGACCGAGACCGCGGTCAGAAGGAGCCCGCCGATCACGGCCGGGACGATCGCCGCCATGGTCGGCACACGCCTGCGACCGATGCTGAGGAAGCGCGTAGGCGAGACGGAGTGCCCATCGGGGGACGGGCTGTTCGGTGTCGCTGGTGGCCGGGGCGGCGTGCAGCAGTTTGATCGCCATGGCTGCAGTCCCTCCGGGCGCCGAGGAACGACAGATCACCTGCCAGAGCGAAACGCCTCCCTCACACGAGCCAATGAGGTGAACGCGGCACGAGGAGGGCGGCGCAGTATCGAGCCGCGCCCACGCGCGTCCGAGCGTTGTTCACCTCGACACCCTCGCCCCGGCCCTCAGCTTCAGCATGGACATCCACCGCAGGCAGCACTTCGAGTACGCCCGTGACGGGACCCAGGCCTTGATCGCACGGCTGCCCAGGTCCGCTGCCGCCGGGTGAACCTGGCCGCCCGCCGGCACGTCTACCGGTCATGAGGTTACTTCCGGCCGTGGTGCTCCTCATGCTCGCGACGGCGTGTGGTTCCGCCCGCGCACCCGTCGCCGCCGACGAGTTCGCCGACGGGTTCGCCGATCGTGCCGGTGAGGTCGCCGGACACTGGCAGCGTTCGGCGGAGCGGGAGCCCTGGATCGCGGGATTCGTCCCGCTGCGGAACCTGACCCTGCAGCCCTCCTGGGAGCGCGTGCCCCGCTGGGTCGGGCGGAGCATGATCAACAGCGCCTGGAAGCTGGAGACGGAGTTCCCGGCCGAGGCGCCCGCCCCGGCCACGTTGCGCTGGGCCGACGGGGGCACGCTGAGCGTGCCCGTCCTGACGGCCGCGGCCGCCTACGCGGGCCTCAGCAAGCCCAGGTCCTTCGTCGACGAGGAGTGCCCGGCCGGGGGCTGCCGGCCGCTGCGCGTGATCGCGGTGACGCGGGGCGAGGCCACGATGCCCAGCAGCCGGGGAGAGGTGCGGGTGCCGACGTGGGAGTTCACCGTGAAGGGCGTGCCGGAGCCGTTCCGCCGGGTGGCCGTGGACCCGGCCGCGATGGGCGGGCCGCCCCGCCCGCTGGCCGGCGGGTTCCAGGAGGTGAGCACCTACGAGGTGCGCGCCCCGGCTGAGCTCCAGCTGACCTACCTGCACGGCGCGTGCGACACGACGCACGGCTCGCGCGTCCACGAGACGCCCGAAGCGGTGGTGGTGGACGTCGACGTCCGGGAGGATGGCGACGTGCGGGCCTGTCCCGCCGTGGGGAAGACCGACCGGATCGGGGTCACGCTGCGCGAGCCGCTGGGCCGGCGGGTGGTGCTGGACTCCAGCAGCGGCGTGCCCCTGCTGCCCCGGAGCGACATCCGCCTGTTCGAGTACCAGAACTACGACCCACGCCGCTCCTAGCCCCGTGACGTCACCTGCCGGAGTCGAGCTCGGCCGGCTGGTCCACGGCGCGCGTGCTCCTCCTCCTCTCGTCTCGGGCCGCGTCAGGGGTTGAAGCGGTGGTAGCCGGGCGGGGTCCAGGCGCGGGGGAGCGTGCCGGTCGTGTGGACGTACTCGTCCAGCTCGACGTGGACGAGGCGTTGGGCGCCCGGGACGCCCCCGGGGTCCCAGTCCACGCGGGCGCGGCCGGTCAGGTGGAGGGTCTCCCCGGTCTCCCAGTCGGGGAAGAGGAGCCCGGCGGCGGGGTCCAGCTCCAGGTTGCCGAGCGTCATGAACATCCCGTTGCCCTGGTAGTCGGGGAACGTCAGCGACCGTGCGCCGGTCACGCGGACGAAGCCGGGGTTGCCGCCCCGGTGGGAGACGTCGGCGCCGAGCCCGGCGGCGCGGGTGGCGATGAAGAAGGTGTCGGCCCGCTCGATCCACGCCAGGTGGCGGGGTGTGAGGGCCGCGCCGCGGCCGAGGACGCCCGGCGTGCCGGGGTCGGCGGTGGGTTCCCGGGTCTGGATGTACTTGGGGCAGTTGGCGTACACCTGCTCGGTGCGGACGACGAGGGCGGCGCCCGCGCGTACCGCGGTGCCGTTGGCCCGCATCCTGCGGCGGGTGCGCGGCTCGACGGCGAGCAGGCCGATGTCGCGCTCGCGCTCGAACAGGCCGTGCAGCGGGTCGGGCGCGGCGGGCAGCGCGCGCAGGACGAGGGTGCGGTCGCCCTCGGCGTCCGCGAAGCCGCGCGGGCCGGCCAGCAGCCCGGCCCAGACGCGGCCCCCGTCGTCGGCGGCGCCGGCGACGAGCAGGCGCTGCTCGCGCAGGAAGGCGGCCGCCACGTCGGGGATCTCGGCGCGGGCGCGGGCGCTGCCCCAGTCCTCGCGCGTGACCCCGGCCCGCCGCTGCACGGCGCTCTCGCCGGGGTGGCGCATTAGAAGAACCCGCAGGTCGGGGCGGAGCCGCTGGGGGCGGGCCGGTCGCCGGCCGCGTCGGGGGCGAAGATCTCCAGCCGGATGCCGTCGGGGTCCTCGAAGAACAGCCCGCCGGAGGCGGCGCCCTCGCGGTGCGGGACGACGCCGTCGTGGTGCACCCGCGCCCCCAGCTCCTTGACGACGGTCTCGGCGGCGCGCACCGCGGCCAGGTCGGCGACCTGGAACGACAGGTGGTGCAGGCCGGGCAGGCCGGTGGCGAAGGCGCCCCTGCTCTGCTCCCACAGGGTGAGCACGAGCGTGCCGTCCTGGCCGAGGAAGGCGTACCTGCGGCCGTCCTCGCGGGACTCGCCCAGCACGGTGAAGCCGAAGACACGGCCGTAGAACGCCTTCGACCTGTCGAGGTCGGTGACGTTGAGCCCGATGTGCCCGGTCTTGAATGCCATCCCACTCTCCTCTAACGGAAGCACGGCTGATCTGCCGTTAGAAGAACTATAACGGCAAAAGTCGCTATGTGGCGTTAGAAGGGGGAGGTTTCTTGTGCTCCCTGATGTCTCTTGTGCTCCCTGTAGTGCCTGGCGGCCCTCGCGCGGTTGCCGCAGGCGGTCGAGCACCACTCCTGCCGGGGGTGGTCCTTCACGAAGTACAGGACGCAGCGGGGGGCCTGGCAGGTGCGCAGCTGGGGGAGGTCGGGCCCGGTCAGGAACCGCACGGCCGCCGTCGCGAGCGCGGCGCGCAGCCGCGCCGCGTCGTCCGCCCCGGGGAAGGAGGCGGTGCGCAGCTCGGGGCCGTCCGGCCAGGCGAGCTGCGGCGACCTGGGCGCGGCCAGGACGGCGGCGTTCACGAGGTCGAGCGACTCGGCGAAGCCTGGCAGGCGGGCGGCGTCGGCCCGGCTCGGAGGCTCGGGGCTGACCGCGCGGGCGAACAGTGCCCGCACCGCCTGCCGCAGCCGCACGGTCTCCTGCCGTGCCTCTTCGGTGGCGATGAAGCCGGGATCGACGTCCAGCGCCTGGGCGCGCTCGCGCACCCACGCGGTCATGGCGTCGACGTCGGCGAGCTGGTCGATCAGCCCGGACCTGTCGGCCCGGACGGTGCCGACGAAGTCCAGGGCGAGCTGACGGGATGGCATGCCCTCAATCTAACGCCGTCCGCCGACTGCAGGCGTGAGAACGGGCCGCGCTCAGGCCGGCACGCGCCCCACGCCGGCGAGGATGCCCGCCTTGACGAGGTCGTAGCCGTCACCCGGCGAGGCGTCCTCGCTCCAGTCGGCCACGGGCACGACGCCGGGGCCGACGAGGTCGAGACCGTCGAAGAAGCCGGTGATCTGCTCCAGGCCGCGCCTGGCGAGGCCGCCGGAGCTGGTGTTCGAGTAGACGCGCTGGCCCGCCTCCGCCGCGTCGGCGGACGCGTCGCCGGTGTAGATGTGCGACAGGACGAGATGGCCGCCCGGGTTCAGCCGCTCCCGGATGCTCGCGGTGACCCGGTTCGCCTCGGCGTCGTCGGGGACGAAGTGCAGCACCGCCACCATGAGCACGGCGAACGGCTGCGTGAGGTCCAGGTGCTCGCGCACCCGCGGGTCGTCGAAGATCGCGTCGGGGTCCCTGAGGTCGCCCTCCACGGCCAGGACGTCGGGGTCGCGGGCGAGCAGGGCGCGGGCGTGGACGAGCACGATCGGGTCGTTGTCGACGTAGACCACCCGCGGATCGCTGGCGTGCCGCCTGGCCACCTGGTGGACGTTGTCCTGCGTGGGCAGGCCGGCGCCGATGTCGACGAACTGGCGCACCCCGGTCCGGGCGATCATCCGTACGGCGTTGCCGAGGAAACGGCGGTTCGCGCGGGCGATCTCGCGGGCGTCGTTGCCCATCTGCAGGCCGATCTCGATCATCTTCTCGGCCGCCTCGCGGTCGGCCGCGAAGTTGTCCCGGCCTCCGAGGTAGTAGTCGTACATGCGCGCGACGCTCGGAACGTTGGGATTGATCCCGGCCGGTACGCGGTCCGCCTCGCTCATGGTGACGTCCCTCTCGTTGTGGATCTTCCCGATTGTGGGTGATGCGCCCTTCTCGTCGCAAGGGCCCGTTCAGGCTCTGCGGAAGGTGTGCCGGTAGGCGAGCGGGGCCACGCCGACGGCGGCGTGCAGGTGCTGGCGCAGCGACACCGCCGTGCCGAACCCCGCGAGCCTGGCCACCTCCTCGACACCGAGGTCGGTCGTCTCCAGCAGGTGCCTGGCGCGCTGCACCCGCTGCGCGGTCAGCCACCTGGCCGGGCTGACGCCGGTCTCCTCGCGGAAGCGCCTCGTGAAGGTGCGCACGCTCATCCTGGCGTGCCCGGCCAGGGCGCTCAGGTCGAGCGGGACGTCGAGGTTGGCCAGCATCCACGCCCGGGTCGCGGCGGTGCCGCCGGTGTCGCCCTGGGGGAGCGGGCGCTCGACGTACTGCGCCTGGCCGCCGTCGCGCCACGGCGGCATGACGCAGCGGCGGGCCGCCCGGTTGGCCACCTCGCTGCCGTGGTCGCGCCTGATGACGTGCAGGCACAGGTCGAGGCCGGACGCGACGCCCGCCGAGGTGAGGACGTCGCCGTCGTCCACGAACAGCACGTCGGGGTCGAGCCGTACGCGCGGGAAGAGCGCCGCGAAGCGGGCCGCCTCGCGCCAGTGCGTGGTGGCCCTGCGCCCGTCCAGCAGCCCGGCGGCGGCCAGCACGAACGCGCCGGTGCAGATCGACATCACGCGCGGACGGCCCTGCAGCGCGGCGCGCAGCGGCTCGGGGATCGTGCCGTCGAGCAGCGCGCGGCCGGCGTGGATGCCGGGCACGAGCACGGTGTCGGCCGTGTCGAGGACGTCGAGGTCGTGGTCGGGCAGGACGCTGTAGCCGGCGGAGCAGCGGACGGGCCTGCGCCCGGGAGAGCAGGTGACGACCTCGTAGAGTTTCTCCCCGTCGGGCGACTCGGCGGTCCAGAACACCTGGCCGGGGATGCCGAGGTCGAGCGTGGCGAAGTGGTCGAGGGCGACGACCGCGACACGATGTGGCATGGCCGGATTCTTGCACATATTGGCTTTCGGGCCACTCGTCCCGCTGACCTGGGGTAAGCCAGGATTGCGCCATGACCCTCAGCACCACCGCCCCCCGTCAGCGGCGGCTGCACCGCGCCTGGTTCGTCGCCGCCGTCGCCTTCGTCGCCATCCTGGGCGCCGCGGGATTCCGCGCCACCCCCGGCGTCCTCATCACCCCGCTCCAGGAGGAGTTCGGCTGGTCGAGGGGCACGATCTCGCTCGCGGTGTCGATCAACCTGATCCTCTACGGGCTGACCGCGCCGTTCGCCGCCGCCCTCATGGACCGCTTCGGCATGCGCCGCGTCGTCTCCCTCGCGCTGCTCCTGGTGGCGGCCGGCAGCGGGTTCACCGTGGTGATGACGGCGAGCTGGCACCTCCTGCTGCTCTGGGGCGTGCTCGTGGGGCTCGGCACCGGCTCGATGGCGCTCGTGTTCGCCGCGACGGTCACCGACCGCTGGTTCGTCCGCCACCGCGGCCTCGTCACCGGCGTGCTCACGGCGGCGGGCGCCACCGGGCAGCTCATCTTCCTGCCCGTGCTGGCCCACCTCGCGGAAGGCCCCGGCTGGCGGGTCGCGTCGCTGGCCGTCGCCGGGTCCGCGCTGGCCGTGGCGCCGTTCGTGTGGTGGCTGCTGCGCGACAGGCCCGAGGACGTCGGCACCACCGCGCTCGGGGCCGAACCAGGCGAGGCGCCCACCGCGCCCGGCACTCAGAACGCGGCGGTCCGCGCCGTCACCGTGCTCGCCGCCGCCGCCCGCACCCGCCCGTTCTGGTTCCTCGCGGGCGGCTTCGCCATCTGCGGCGCCAGCACGAACGGCCTGGTCAGCACCCACTTCATCCCGGCCGCGCACGACCACGGCATGGCCGAGCCCGTCGCCGCGGGGCTCCTCGCCGTCATCGGGATCTTCGACATCGCCGGCACCGTGGCCTCCGGCTGGCTGAGCGACAGGATCGACCCCAAGGTGCTGCTCGGGGTCTACTACGCGCTGCGCGGGCTGTCGCTGATGGTGCTCCCCGGCCTCTTCGCCGCCACGACCGAGCCCAGCATGCTCATCTTCATCGTCTTCTACGGCCTCGACTGGGTGGCGACCGTCCCGCCCACCGTGGCGCTGTGCCGGCGCGTCTACGGCCCCGACGGGGCGGTCGTCTTCGGCTGGGTGTTCGGCTCCCACCAGGTGGGCGCCGCCCTGGCCGCCTTCGGCGCCGGGCTCGCCCGCGACCAGCTCGGCGCGTACGACGTCGCCTGGTTCGGGGCGGGCGCGCTCTGCCTCCTCGCCGCCGGCATGTCGCTCGCCATCGGGCATGCTGGGAAGCGATGAACGACTCAGAACTGATGGTCCTGCCCCTCGTGGTCAGGATCGAACGGGCCACCCCGCCCGAGCGCACCGACGCGATGGAGGCCGCCGCCACGGCCGTCCTCAGCCTGCTGGACGACCCCGGCGAGTGGGCGGCGGAGCTGCACGCCTGGCAGTCCACCGGCAAGATCCGCAAGGTGGTGCGCCGGGCCAGGGGAGCGGAGTGGCGCAGGGCGGTCGCGCTGCCCGGCCGCACCGTCGAGCACCGCACGGCCCAGGTACGCGTCCACCCGCCCGTGCCGCTCGACGCCTGGCCCCGCGACCTGGCCAGGCTCCAGGTCTCCGGCACCGAGCTGACCGACACCCGCGAGCCCGGCCCCGCCGACGCCCCGATCCTGTGGGAGAACCCCGCCCTGGAGATGTCGGCGGGCAAGGCCATGGCGCAGGCCGGGCACGCCGCCCAGCTCGCCTGGTGGGCGAGCGGCGAGGCCGAGCGGGCCGCCTGGCGGGAACGCGGGCTGGCCGTGTCCGTGCGCAGGGCGACGCCCGAGGCGTTCGAGGCGATGTCGGCCTCAGGGCTGCCGGTCGTGCGCGACGCCGGGTTCACCGAGATCGCGCCGGGCTCGTGCACGTTCGTCGCCGACGCCCCGTGGCTGCTCGGCCGCGTCGCCCGATCGTGACCTAGGCCGATCGTGACCTAGAGGGTGAAGACGTCGGCGAGCACGCCGCCCGCGGGGGTGATCCGCGCGGGCGACGGGCTGTCGTACACCACCATGAGCCGGCCGTCCTCGATCACGGCCATGCCCTCGGGGTGGTCGCAGCCCTCGCCGTAGGGGAGCTCGGCCACCCTCTCCAGCTCCGAGGCGGGCACGACGCCGCGCGCCCGGCGGGCCGGCCAGCGCAGCACCCGCGCCGGGCCGTCCAGGCTCATGGTGGGGCCGGCGAGCACGAGCAGGTCGCCGCCGTGCGGGCACAGGTCCCGCACGCCCAGCCCGCCGAGGTCCAGGAAGTGCTTGCGGTACGGCCCGTCCAGCCGCAGGCGCCCGCCGCCCGCGTCCACCGGCCTGATCTCCAGCACCACCGCCCAGCCGCGCAGCACGGGGCCGCGCAGCCCCAGGTACACCCGCTCGCCCACCACCGCGATGCCCTCGACGTCGAGGCCGTTGTCCTTGCCCGGCAGCGCCAGGAACGGCGCGAGGTGCTCGTCGCGGGCGAGCTGCGCCGCCAGGTTGTCGCGGCCCGACAGGATCGCGCCGCGCGCCGGTGCGTTGGCGGCCGGGTCGAGCGGGAGGCGTACGAGGATGAAGCGGTTCTCCTCGCGGACGACGGTGGCGAGCCTGCGCGCGGACCGGTCCTGGTCCTGGCCGGGCTTGACGCGCCGGCGCTTGAGGCTGTGCGAGCCGACCGCCCACAGGTGCCCGTCGGCCCGCGCCAGGCCCTCGATGTCGGCCTCGTCGTGCCGTCCCGCGGGCAGGTCCACGTAGTCGGCCAGCTCGAACGTGCGCTGGTCCGCGTAGTGCGAGCCGGTCCAGGCGAGGTGCTCGATCGTGGCGGTCTCGTCGCCGGCCAGCCACAGGCCGGTGTCGTCCCTGCGGAGCGCGGAGAGGTTCGTGTGCGTTCGCGAGGCCCGCGCGTGCTCCTCGAACCGGAGCTCCACCTGTTCCACGGAGCCCATGATGACACTTCGGTAGCTTCATAAGCGCAATGACGGGATATGTCGTACGCTCCCCCCGTGCTCGATGGGGAAGATGAGACCAAGGGTTCCGATGTGAGAACCGCGCCGCGCCCTGGAACCCCTGCCTCACCGCCCAGGCGGTCCGTCATCGGCGACCTCCGGATGCGCGACATCTACCGGGGGGTGGCCGTGCTGGCGGCGGTCGCGGCAGGCGCCGCGGCTCTCGTCCTGGTGCTCCCGTCAGGGCCGGACGAGGTCGCGGCGGGGCCGGTCGCCGCGCCATCGGCCGTGCCGTCCTCGTCCGGCCCGGCCGCACCCTCCCCGGTCCCCTCCTCCTCCGCGCCGGCCGCCTCACCTTCCGCGTCACCCACGGCGACGCCGTCGCCCGGCTCCTCGCTCGCCCCCGGCTACACCGCCATGCAGGCCCTGTACGCCGACCCCCGCGTCCCCCGGCTGACCGCCGAGGTCAAGCGCATGCGCCTGACCCGCCCCGCCAAGAGGTACGTCAAGGACAAGCGCACCGGGCTGGCCGTGCCCAGGCTCGCCGCCCCCTGGAAGGCGCACGGCGCCGCCCCCTTCACCTCCAAGCAGGTGCTCCCGAGGACGCGCGGCGCCGCCCTGCGCGGCCTGTTCGTCACCTGCCCGCTGCCGATCCAGGAGCAGGACAAGCCGCGCGACACCGCGCTGCTGGCCGCCCGCTGGACGCTCAACCACCACCCCAAGGGGTCCAGGATCACCTGGCTCGCCTCGCAGCCCGTCAAGCGCGGCTGGCTGCTCGTCTACCGCGTCACCTACCGCAAGCACCAGTCGCGGGCGGCGGTCGTGGTGGTCGACGGGGGAATGAGCAAGCCGGGACTGGCGTTCGTCACAGTGCCTGACACGCAGCGCAAACAGTGGCGCGACATCGGTCGCGTGGTCTCAGGGGTGCGTGCTCTAGGCTAGAAGATCATGGTTGCGGCGATATGGGGAGTGACGCCGTGGAACGCTCTGGATCGCCGCAGGCTCCAGGCAAGGACAAGCCGAAGCCGCCGTGGCGCTCGGAGGGCCTGCCCGGCTCGCCAGGTGGCCGCCCTAAGATCAACTGGTGGCGCTTCGTCGTCACGCTGCTCGTCGTGTACGCCGCCTTCTTCGTGGTGTCGTCGTTCGTCGACAGCGGCTCGGTCGAGACCATCTCGTACACCGAGTTCACCAAGCAGGTGAACGCGAAGAACGTCAAGGACATCTACGCCCAGGGCCTGTCCGTCGAGGGCAACCTGCGCGCCGCTGCCAAGAACCCCGACCAGGGCAACGAGACCTACACGAAGTTCCAGACCGAGATCCCGCAGTTCGCCAACACCGACCAGCTCGACCAGCAGCTGTCCAGCGGCCAGGTGGAGATCACCTCCAAGCCGCTCACCCGCGGCTTCTTCTCGAACCTGCTGCTGTCGCTGCTGCCGGTGCTGCTGCTCGCGGGCCTGTGGATCTGGATCATGCGGCGCGGCGCCAGCATGATGGGCGGCGGACTGGGCGGCCTCGGCAAGTCCAAGGCGGCCAAGCCGGTCGAGGCGGGCCGCGTGCGCGTCACCTTCGACGACGTCGCCGGCATCGACGAGGTCGAGAACGAGCTCGTCGAGATCGTCGACTACCTCAAGGACCCCGGCAAGTACCGCAGGCTCGGCGCCAAGCTGCCCAAGGGCGTGCTGCTCGCCGGCCCTCCCGGCACCGGCAAGACGCTGCTCGCGCGGGCCGTCGCCGGCGAGGCCAAGGTGCCGTTCTTCTCGGCCAGCGCCTCCGAGTTCATCGAGATGATCGTCGGTGTCGGCGCCTCGCGCGTGCGCGACCTGTTCGAGGAGGCGCGCAAGGTCGCCCCCTCGATCGTGTTCATCGACGAGATCGACGCCATCGGCAGGGCCCGCGGCGGCGCCGGCGGCATCGGCGGCCACGACGAGCGCGAGCAGACGCTGAACCAGATCCTCACCGAGATGGACGGCTTCTCCGGCGCCGAAGGCGTCATCGTCATCGGCGCCACGAACCGGCCCGAGGTCCTCGACCCCGCGCTGCTGCGGCCCGGCCGCTTCGACAGGACCGTCCAGGTGGGCCTGCCCGACGCGGCGGGCCGCACCGCGATCCTGGCCGTGCACACACGCGGCGTCCCCCTCGACGGCGAGGTCGGCCTCGACCAGATCGCCAGGACGACCCCCGGCATGACCGGCGCCGACCTCGCGAACCTCGTCAACGAGGCCGCTCTCCTCGCCGCCAAGCGCGGCAAGGAGAAGGTGGGCTCGTCCGACTTCGCCGACGCGCTGGAGAAGCTGCAGCTCGGCGCGGCCCGCAGCATCGTCATGCCCGAGGAGGAGCGCACCAGGACGGCCTTCCACGAGGCCGGCCACGCCCTGCTCGGCATGCTCCAGCCCGGCGCCGACCCGGTCAGGAAGATCTCGATCATCCCGCGCGGGCGGGCGCTCGGCGTCACCCTGTCCACCCCCGACACCGACCGCTACGCCTACGACGAGCAGTACCTGCGTGGCCGCATCACCGGCGCGCTCGGCGGCATGGCGGCCGAGCAGGTCGTGTACGGCGTCATCACCACCGGCGCCGAGAACGACCTGGAGCAGGTCACCATGATCGCCCGCGGGATGGTGGGCCGGTGGGGCATGTCCGAACGGGTCGGCCCGCTGACCATCCTGCCCGGCGACGGCGCCCAGCCGCAGGCCTCGCCCGCCACGCTCGCCACCGTGGACGAGGAGGCCAGGCGCATCGTGGACGAATGCTACGAGCGCGCCGTCCAGGTGCTCAGCGACAACCGCGACAAGCTCGACGCCATCGTCAAGGCCCTGCTCGAACACGAGACCCTCGACGAGGCCGGCGCCTACGCGGCGGCGGGCCTGCCCGCTCCGGGCAAGTTTTCCGAGAATTAGTGCAAATCGGGCGTTGCTCGGGCTCCGGCGAGGGAAGGTTCCCCGCACGGATGATTCGGGGGACGTTCGTGGCACTCATCGATGAGGTTCTCGACGGGCTGGGCGACCCCGGCCTCGAACAGATCGCCGCGATGCTCGGCACCGGCCGTGACAAGGCCCGCGAGGTGATCGAGGCGGCGTCCGGCGTGGTCGTGGGCGGCCTCGCCGACAACGCCGAGCACCCCGAGGGCGCCGAGGCGCTGCGCGGCGCGCTCGACGAGCACGCCGACGCTGACCCGTTCAACTCCGACGTCGCCTCGCTCACCCGCGACGGCCTCGGCATCCTCACCCACGTCCTCGGCGGCCAGGGCGTCGAGGAGGCCGCGTGGGGCGTCGCCCGGCTCGCCGGCGTCGACGCCGGACCCGTCATGAAGCTGCTGCCGCTCATCGCCCCCATGGTCATGTCGCTGCTCGCCGAGCACGCCGCGCGCGACCGGCTCGACGCCGCCGAAGTCGCCGCCCGGCTCGAACGGGAACGGGCCGCCCTGCCCCGCGACCTGGACGAGGTGCTGATCGCGGTGTTCGACGGGCCCGTCTGGCAGCAGGCCCACGGCGCGCAGAACCCCGACTGGTGACCGGTAAGCTGAAACGGTGATCGTCCTGGCCTCAGCCTCACCCGCCCGGCTCGCTCTGCTGCGCAACGCCGGCCTCGACCCCAAAGTGATCGTCAGCGGAGTCGACGAGGACGCCTTCACCGCGCACAGCCCCGCCGCGCTGAGCCTCGTGCTCGCCAAGGCGAAGGCCGAGAAGGTGGCGAGCGAACTGGACGAGGGGCTGGTCATCGGCTGCGACTCCATCCTGGAGCTCGACGGCCGCCCGTACGGCAAGCCCGCCGACGCCGACGAGGCGCGCGAGCGGTGGCGGCTGCTGCGCGGCCGCACCGCCCGCCTGGTCACCGGCCACTGCGTCATCGACGTCGCCGCCGGGCGCCAGGCCGCCGAAGTCGCCACCACCGTCGTGCGCTTCGGCCAGCCCACCCAGGAGGAGATCGACGCGTACGTCGCCACCGGCGAGCCGCTCGGCCTCGCCGGCGCCTTCAGCATCGAGGGGCGCGGCGGCTGGTTCGTCGAAGGCATCGAAGGCGACCACGGCAACGTCCTCGGCATCTCCCTGCCGCTGCTGCGCGACCTGTTCGACGAGCTGGGCTACACGGTCACGTCGTTCTGGCGCTAGCCTGCCGGGCATGCGATCAGTACGCGACTTCGCGGCCGGCATCGGCTTCTTCTTCCAGGGCCTGGGATGGGTGGCCAGGCACGGCAAATGGTGGCTGTTCGGGCTGATCCCCGCCCTCATCGCGTTCGTCGTGTACGTGGTGGCCCTGATCTTCCTCGGGTCGAACGCCACGTCCCTGGCCGAGTTCCTCACCCCGTTCGCCGACACCTGGGGCTGGCGCGAACTGTTCCGCTGGCTCGTGGCCGCCGCCCTCTTCCTCGGCGGGCTGGCGCTGGCCGTCCTGACGTTCACCGCCGTCACCCTCGTGATCGGCGAGCCGTTCTACGAGCGGCTGTCGGCCGAGGTCGACCCGCTGCCCGGCGCCGAGGAGCAGCCGTGGTGGCGCACCCTGCCCCGCTCCATCAGGGACAGCCTCGTCACCCTGCTGTACGTGCTGCTCTTCACGGTGCCGCTGTTCTTCCTCGGGTTCGTGCCGGTGGTCGGGCAGACGGTCGTGCCGGTGGTGGGCGCGTTCGTGTCCGGCTTCTTCCTGACGGTCGAACTGACCACGCTGGCGCTCGAACGGCGCGGCCACGCCCGCAAGGAGCGGTTCCGGCTGCTGCGCGGCAACCTGGCCTGCACGCTGGGCTTCGGGGTGGGGGTGTTCCTGCTGTTCCTGGTGCCGTTCGTCGCGGTGATCGCCATGCCGGCGGCGGTGGCCGGCGCCGCCCTCCTCGTCCGCACCCGCCTCACCACCCCCACCAACCCGACCCCGGCGGACGCCTGACCCGAGCAGGCCGCCTGACGCGACCGGCCCGTCCATGAACGGTCAGCCGGGCGTGACGTGACACGAAGACCCCCGTGAGCGGTGAGGACCCGCATCCGGGGGTCTTCTCAGTGCTGGAGCGTACGAGCAGGCCGATGCCGCACTCCACACGGGAGCGCCGTACCTGCCGAGAACGTGAACCCGTCCGGCTTCCCTCCCGACTGTCCTGGATGACGGGAGGACGAGATGACCGATGAGTTGCTGGTGGTGCGTGCCCAGTTGGGCGAGCGCGCGGCGCTGGCCGAACTGCTGGCCCGGTGGCGCGTGCCGGTGTGGACGTACGTGCGACGCATGCTGGACGCCGACCGGGCCGACGACGTCACCCAGGAGGTCTGGCTGGCCGTGGTCCGCGGTCTGCCCAGGCTCAGGGAGCCGGGCCGGTTCGCGCCGTGGCTGTTCACGATCGCCAGGCGGTCGGTCACCGACCGGCTGCGCGGCGAGTACGCCCGGCCCGAGGAGGCATGGGAGGTGGACGAAGAGGTCACCGAGGACCCGGTCGAGGCCATGGTCGACCGTGCCGCGCTGGTGAGCGTGCTGGCGGCGCTGCCGGCGCCGGAGCGGGAGATCCTCGTCCTGTTCTACCTGGAGGACCTGCCGGTGGAGGAATGCGCGCACATCTGCCGGATCCCGGCCGGGACGGTCAAGTCCCGGCTCAACCGCGCCCGTCGTCTGCTGCGCGAGCAACTGGAGGAGAAGGGACACAGGCCATGACCGAAGAGCCGCGCCTGTCGGCGCAGGACCTGATCGAGCGGCTGGCGCCCGCGCTGTCGCGGAGGACGCGGATCGGGGCGGTGGCGACGCTGCTGGCCGGCGTGGCCGGAGCGGTGTTCATGGTCACGCTGTGGTGGTCGGAGCCGGGCCCGCTGCCCGACCGTACCCAGGTGGCGTTCGCGGTGCTCACCGTGTTCTGCGTGGCCTGGGCCGGGTACGGCGGGTGGCTGCTGACGCGCCGTGTCGTGCTGTTCGCCACCGATCAGGTGATCGCCGCCTGGATCGGACTGGCCGCCTCGCTGGCCACCACGGCAGTGGTGACGATGACGGCCGTGCAGCGCGGCACCGGCGTGGGGCTCCCCCTGGCGGTCGGGGGCCTGTTCGTCGCGGTGGCCCTGGCGCTGGCGGTACGCGCCCATGCCCGCCAGGCGGCGCTGCTACGCCGCCTGCGCGAGCTGACCGACCGGGAGGAGCAGTGAACACGCCGGAGACCGGTGGGCCGGGCAAGCGCCACAGCCGGCGGCGGACGCTCTCGCGCTGACCGGACGGCATTGCCTCAGAAGATCGCGACATGGCCGGGCATGCTGCCAGAAGGGTCCCCGGAGGTTCGTTCTGCCTGGTCGTCGAACGAACCTCCGAAGACCTCGCAGCCGACACAGCACTGACGAGACGACACGCCCTCACGGACCCGCAGTTGGCGGCCCTGGAGCCGAACCCGCCTGCCCGCCAGGCAAGGACGTCCGCCGAATGTGAGCAGCCGGCAGCTGATCGACGGCATGCTATGGCGCCCCCGGCCCCGGCCCCGGCCCCGGCCCCGGACCGGGGCGCCGTGGTGGTCTCCGCCCCCTGCTACGACCCTGTCCCGCCACCGGCAGCGCGCCGGCATCTGGCAGCAGATCCTCACCGATCTGCAGGAGCCCAGCAAAGGGCCCCAGCGTTCAAGAAGGTCACATAGGGGCCACATTCACAGCTCACCTGCTGGCCCTACCCTTCACCGTCCCGCCCGCCGGCGGACCGCCCCGTCTGCCGGCGGCCCCACCCTTCCCCGGCGGATCGTCTGCCGGTGGGCCTACCCTTCCCCAGGAGACCGTCGCCGGCTGCCCCTATCTTTCACCGGGCGGACCCCACCGCGTCTGCGGTGGGCCCCACCGTCCACCGGCGGGCCCCTTACCGGTCGTTCGCTGGCGACGGCAGGAGGCCCACAGAGCACGGGTGGTGTGGTGATCATCCACACGGTGGGCAGGGATGGGGCGCGCATGCAAGGCCGGAACGGGGTGGTGTCGCTCGCCTGCAGGGCCGGAACGGGGTGGCGTCGCTCGCCCGCAGGGCCGGATCGGGTAGGGCTGCTCGTCCACAGGGTGGGCGGGCGGTTGGCCGTTCATCCCCAGAACCAGGTTCGGCCGCAGCCGCCGGCGCCCCCTCAGGCCACTCTGAGGCCCATGACGACCAACGCAGCCCCCCAGCCCTGCCTCACCCTGACCAGCCCGGTCGACATCCTGGCCGCCGTCCCCTACCTCGTCGGCTTCCACCCCCACGACAGCCTCATCGTGATCGGCATCGCCGAGCGCCAGGCCAAGGTCGTGGCCAGGTGGAACCTGCCGTTCCCGCCCGGCACCCTGGCCCCGCTGGCCGCCCTGTTCCGGAGAGAGGACGTCACCGAGGCCGTCGTCGTCGGCTACGGCCCCGGCGAGAAGGTCACCCCGGCCGCCGACGAGGCCCGCCGCGCCGCCGCCTCCTCCGGCGTCACCGTGGGGGAGGTGCTGCGCGTCCACGAGGGCCGCTACTGGTCGTACATCTGCGACCAGCCCACGTGCTGCCCGCCCGAGGGCACCCCGTACGACCCGAGCACCACGCGGGTGGCCGCCGAGGCCACGGTGCAGGGCATGGTCGCGCTCCCCGACCGGGGCGCCCTGGAACGTACCATCGCGCCCGCCGAAGGGCCGGTCCGGGTCGCCATGCGCCGCGCCACCGCCGAGGCCGTCGCGGAGGTCCGGGCGGCGATGGCGGCCGGCGCCGCCGATCCCGACGCCTACGCCCGCCGCTTCGTGGCCGAAGGCCTGGTCAGGCTCCGCGCGGCGCTGGGCGCCCACGCGAGGGGCGAGCCTCTCGACGACGCCGAAGCGGCCAGGCTAGGCCTCGACCTCACCGTCATCAGGATCCGCGACGAGGCGTGGACACTCCTGCACGAGTCCCACGCGCCCCTCTGGAAAGACCTCACGCGGCGGCTGGAGCCGCGCTTCTGCCCTCCGGCGGCGTCGCTGCTGGCGATGGCGTCCTGGCGGGCGGGCGACAACGTCCTGGCCACCATCGCCCTCGAACGCGCCCTCACCGTCGACCCCCGCTACTCGATGGCCGACCTCCTCATGCACGCCGTCCAGAACCTCGTCGCGCCCGCGATCGTCCGCGCCCGCCTGCCGACGCCGTCCGAACTCGACGCCGCCATGGGGCCGGCCCGGGCTCCCTGGCTCACGCCACTGACCGCGCTCCTCGACGAAGGGCACGGTTGACGCGACTGCCACCAGCAGAACCTTCACGGGCTGACCCCCACTGCCGGCCCGGGATCCGAGGCGGCGTCGCGCGGGGTCCGGAGTCCGCGACGGCACCGCGAGAGATCCGGGGCCCGGGCGGTGTTGCGCGGGGGCCGGGGTCTCGGGTGGCGTTGCGTGGGGGCCGGGGTCCCGGGTGGCGTCGCGAGAGGGCCGGGGTCTCGGGTGGCGTCGCGAGGGGCACCGGGTAGGACGTCGACGTCCTGATGCGTTGGAAGTCTCGGAGGACGGCATCGAACGCGGTCCCGGTAAGGCCCGCGGGTCTTCGTGGTCGCGCCGCACCCCTCCTCCCCAGTTCCCCGAACGGTCCGCCCGCGGCTCGCGGCCGTCGGCATCCGAGCCACCCGCAAGCCTCATGCCCGGATCAGGACGGGCCAGGGAGAAGGATTGATGAGTTTGCTTCTTGTTTCCGATCATGCTGCAGAATGTCTGCATGGTCTCCGTAGTGCAGAACGTGGCGATCGACTGCGCGAATGCTTACGAGCTGGCCCGGTTCTGGAGCGAAGTAACCGGCTGCCCCATGCACCCCGACGTCAAGCCGGGGGATGAGGAAACGCAGGTTCCGCTGCCGCAGGGGCCGATGCTGTACTTCAACCAGGTGCCGGAGCCCAAAACGGTCAAGAACCGATTCCACCTCTGCCTGCGTCCGGAGACCTCGCGCGAAGCGGAGGTGGAGCGGCTACTCGGGCTGGGCGCGATCTTCGTCGCCGACCGCCGCAACCCCGACGGCACCGGCTGGGCCGTTCTCGCCGACCCGGAGGGCAACGAGTTCTGCGTCCTCCGCAGCGACTCGGAGCAGGCCGCGACGACCCCCTGAGGCTGCGCTCCTGATCCTTCTTCACCGGGTCGCCAGAGCCATCCGGGTGAGCCCGTCAACGCCAAGGGACCAAGGCATCCCACCGTCGAGTTGGCTCGCGGTCAGGATGATGAGACGTGGCTGTGGCCCGAGACGCGGTCGTGGGAGCGAGACGCCGCAGTCGTTCCTGGCCTTCCAACCGACGCCCTCGGTGTAGAGCCATTTGGCCCAGGCCGCGGAGGATTGAGCTGGTGTGCGCGTTCATGCCCGTCTCCTTGGACATCGTCTCATCTGGTCAGCCGGCGGCAGCGCATGAGGGCGGTGACGATGGCGACGAATGGCCTGACGCGGTCGTCCGGGCTAAAAGTGCTGGCGATGGCGAGGGAGGGCTCAAAGCGGTCGGCCCGGCGCTCGTAGCGGCGGTGCCATCGGCGACGGCCGGCCGGCCAGGAGACCTTTCGCTTGACCACTCACGAGCCGCTGACTGGACCTGGATCAGAACGCGATCGTCTTGCTCCGCGAGCACACCTCCAAGGTCGATCGTGGTGGCGACCTTGCCCACGCCGCCCTTTTGGTTCGCTATCGCATAGGTCTTCCCGAAATCGGCCGTAGAGGTGTCCATGCGTCACGCCAAGACTGGCCTTCGGCCAGGGCGACAGCCCGATGGCAGGCTGACGCGGCCTGCCCCGAGAACCGAGCAATCGTCAGATCTTGTGTATCGATGAGTGTGGTCGGACTTCCCAGGTCGGCCGTTGGAGCTGATCGTTGTACACGATGATGTCGGCGTGGTCTGTTGGGCGGGCTGTGGCGAAGTAGAGCTGTTGGGAGGGGATATATCGGTTGTGCCAGGACCGTTCGATTTCGGCGGTGTCGGCGGTGGATCCGGCCAGTGCTGTGCTTCGGTCCCGAGCGCGATCTACTGTCTGCTCGAAGGGGACGGACACG
The DNA here is from genome assembly GCF_900109355.1 of Nonomuraea pusilla. Taxonomy (GTDB): domain Bacteria; phylum Actinomycetota; class Actinomycetes; order Streptosporangiales; family Streptosporangiaceae; genus Nonomuraea; species Nonomuraea pusilla. The sequence goes on along the minus strand of NZ_FOBF01000014.1, from coordinate 148,481 downwards.
AAGATGCGCAGGTCCCACCGGTCGATGAGTTCTGGGCGCAGGAGGAAGACGCCGTCGAAGAGCAGGACGGCATCTGCTGGGGCGGTCGTGGCCGGCGGGGAGCATGGGGTGTCCGTGTCTCTGTCGTAGACCGCGTGCTGGAACCTTCGGTCTCCCCCTGCGCCCAGCGGATCGAGCAGGACCCGGCACAGCGCGGCGTGGTCGTGGGCGTCGAAGTAGCAGCCTTCGGCCGAGTATCGGCCGCGTCGGTACCGTTGTGCGCGGGGGAAGAGGAAGTCATCGATGGTCGCGCGGATGATGTCGCGACCCTGCGCGTGCAGGACGACGGCGAGTTCGTCGGCCAGCGTGGTCTTTCCGGCGGCGGGCGGCCCGTCGATGGCGACCCGTAGCGGGTGCGCGGTCGTGACGGACCTGATCGCCTCGGCCAGCCGACTGATGAGCTCGCCGCGGGTGCCTTGGACCATTGCTGCCTCCCTCACGTGTCCCTGTTTAGCACCGCGCGTCAGGCTGCGGTCGCCGGCTCGCGTTCGACGAGGGCGCCTCGTTCGAAGCGGGCTCCGGCGCGGACGAGCGCGACAAGGTGGGGTGCGTTGACCGCGCGCCAGCGGGGCTGGGAGGACTCGATGAGGTTGAAGGTCATGGCCAGGCCGGCGGCTCGGGACCCGGCCCTTTGGTGACCTTGGTGCGGTGCCGGAGCGTGGCGAAGGTGCACTCCACCGCTCGGTCAGTCAGCTTGGTGATGACCGAGCTCGACAGCCTGGCCGAGCTGCCGAGGAACTGGCCGACAGCACGACGTCGGTCCAGCCACGCCCTGGCAGTGGGCGGCGGCCGCCCGTCGACTCGGATCTGTACCGGGGGGCGGGTGTGTGACGGTCGTCGGTGACGAGCTCGCGCGCGGGCTCGGCGCTGGTGGTCGCGGTGGCGATGTCGCGCGTCTGCCCGTGGACCTTCCGCCGGGGATGGCCGAGGGGCAGTCCCCAGCAGGCGCGCCGACACATGCTCAGCACTTCCTCAACGGATCTTCGGCATGCGGCCGCCTATGTTCCCGCTATCAACTCCTCCCACCGAGAGGAGCTCTCATGCCATCCGCCAAGAGGTTGTCCGCGGTCGTGCTGATGGCCGCCGTCCTGGGCATCGGCGCGCCGGCGGCTGCTCAGGGCGGCGGCCGTGCCCATGACGAAGACGGCCAGCCCGCCGGGAAGGTTCCCCGCCGAGCCCATGAGGGCGGGCGCCAGCGCGGGCACCAGGGCCAGGTACAGCCCGACGATCGACCAGGACGACGTCACCCCGAGCCCGGACAGCGCGAACGATCCCAGGATCTCCCTCGGCACCCCCGGCGCCGCCATCCTGAACCCGGCCCGGGCGCCCACGGTCTCGGGCCGCCGCCAGACCCCGGCGAGCAGGAGGAGGTTCACCGCCGCGAGCACCACGAAGGGAGTCAGGAGCGGGGCGGGCGCGTACTCGACCAGAACCGCGCCGAGCAGCCCGCCGACCCCCATCCCGAGCCCGCTGGCCGGCGTGTTGAGCAGCCCGGCGGCGGCGGGACGCAGGTCGAGCAGGGCCGCGCCCGCGGCGCTGATCGCGACGCCGGTGGCGACGCCCTGCAGGCCGCGCGCGACGAACAGCCGGCCCACCCCGGACGCCGCCAGGAACATCCCCAGCGAGACGAGCAGCCCGGCCAGCCCCGCCAGGATGGCCGGACGCCGTCCCCGCGAGTCGGAGATCCGCCCGAACAGCAGCAGCGCCGCGAGCACTCCGAGGCAGTACGCGGCGTAGACCAGCGTCAGCGTGGACGTGGGGATCGCCCAGGCGGAGGCGTAGAGCTTGTAGAGCGGGGACGGCGTGGCCGACGCGGCCAGGCAGAGGCCGATGACCCCGGCCTTGATGCTGATGTCGTTCACGCACCTCACCTTGGCGAAGACGCTTTCGCGGCACGGGTGGCAGGACTGCCCGCCTTCGTCAAGATCCTGCCGCTGGGCTGGAGGGCGTGAAGAGCCCTGGAGTGGTCGCGCCGGCCGTGCTCGACGGCGTGCCCGATGTTCGAGGTGTCCATCGTCTGCGAGACGTTCGGCCTGGAGCGGCCCGACCTCGCCGACCCCTGGTACGAGCTGCGCCCGGCCGCCTCCGGCCCGGTCCGCACCCGCCACGGGTTCGCTCTGACGCCGCCGTACGGGCTCGACGCGCTGGTGAGCGCCGACACGGTCGTCGTCCCCGCGCTCCCGGGCGACTACGTGGAGGGTGACGCCCGCCTGGACCCGGACCTGCCGGACGCGCTCAGGGCCGCGCACGGGCGCGGCGCCCGCATGGTCTCGCTCCGCACGGGCGCGTTCGCGCTGGCCGCGGGCTGGGCTCGGCGGGCGACCTCCGGGACCACTTCACCCGCGCGGTCGGCGTGACGCCGACCGAGTGCCGCGGGGCCTTCCAGGACACGCGCGCGTGAGCCCGGCCTTCCCGTTTCAGGTGGCCCGCAGCAGCGCGGCCAGATCGTCCGGCACGGGCATCGGCTGGGTGAGGCCGACGGTGGCGCGGCCGGTGTTGCCTTCGGGGTAGCGGCCCAAGGCGCTGCCGGGCGCGGCCACGATGATCCGGATGACCTGGCCGAACGCCTCACGCCGGTCGCGCTGGGCCACTGCCAGGGCGAACATCGCGAGGTGGTTGCGGGTGTGTGGCCAGGGCCAGGGCTGGGAGATGATGTGCGCGCGCTCCAGATGCCGCCAGCGAGCCTCAGGGGTGACGGCGGTGTGCGCGGCGCGCATCTCGGCGCGGTAGGAGGCCCGCACTCGCGCGGGCATGGGACGGCCGATCATCGCTTGTCCTTCTGCGTGTCGTGGACGCAGCAGCCGTCCGCGCGGCCCTCAGGCTCGGACGTGATGCTGCCGGAGGTGGAGGTGGGGACGGCGCGGCAGGCGTCCCCGCGCCAGGCTTCGCGGCCTTCCTTGACCGCGACGGCGGCGATCACCAGGGCGGCGATCGGGTCGGCCCAGGACCAGCCGAACAGGCTGTTGAGCGCCAGCCCGACCAGCAGCACGCCGGACAGGTAGGTGCACAGCAGGGTCTGCTTGGAGTCGGCGACCGCGGAGGCGGAGCCGAGTTCGCGGCCGGCACGGCGTTGGGCGTACGACAGGAACGGCATGATCACCAGCGAGAGGGTGGCCAGGACCAGGCCGGGGGTTGAAGGCCCGGCCTCGCCGACGCCCAGCAGGGCGCGGACGGCGTCGAAGGTGACGTAGGCGGCCAGCGCGAAGAACGAGACCGCGATGACCCGCAGCGCGGTCTTCTCCCGCCTCTCGTGATCGGTCGCGGAGAACTGCCAGGCCACGGCCGCCGCGGAGGCGACCTCCACGACGGAGTCCAGGCCGAAGCCGATCAGGGCGGCGGAGGAGGCGGCGGCGCCGGCGGTGAGGGCCACGACCGCCTCGATGACGTTGTAGGTGATGGTGGCCGCGACCAGCAGCCGGATGCGGCGCCGCAGTACGGTGCGCCGGTCCGGGGCGGGCAGGTCGAGCGCGGTCATGACACCGCCTTCCCTTCGATCTCGTCCGCCTGCTGGTGGAGGTGTTCGAGGTCGTGGTCGAGTTCGGCCTGGAGCGCGTCGTGCGCGCCGGCTCCGCCGTGCCGGGTGCCGTGGACGGGGCAGAGCGCCACGGTGTGCCCGGTGGCGGCCAGGAGATGCTCGGCCGAGGCGAGCAGATCCATCAATTCGGGGCGGGTCAGGGAGTAGAAGGATTGGCGGCCTTCGGCGCGGTAGTCGACCAGGTCGCAGTCGCGCAGGCAGGCCAGGTGCTTGGAGACCGTGGACTGCGCCAGCCCGAGCTCGCCGACCAGGTCGACCACCCGGGCCTCGCCGCGCGCGAGCCTGGCCACGATGCGCAGCCGGTTCTCGTCGGCCAGGGAGTGGAACAAGGCCGCCGCGGGGGAGATGCCGGCGGCGATGTCGGCGCTGACGCAGCGGCCGGCCTCATTATCAATCGCCATGTGGCGATGATAGCCCGATATTGACATGTCATGGCAAGACTGAGGTGATATCCGGCCTTCGGGTAGGTGCCACCGGCTGTCACATCTCGATGAGGCCCGCCGGCAGCAGGGCGCGCAGCGCGGCCTGCACGGCTCGCAGGTCCACCGCGTCGGGAGCGACGCGCCACTGGGCGTGGACGCCGATCAGGGTCCCGACCAGCACCACCGCGAACGCCTCCTGCGTGGTTCCTGGGGGCAGCGCCTCCGCTGAGATCCGGGCTCGGGCCGCGTCCCGCAGCGCCGTGTGGAGCCGCGCGTAGTGCTCGCGGATGGGGGAGCCGACCTCCACGGCCTCGGCGAGCAGCGTGATGAACAGGCGGGTGACGGGCAGCCGGATGAAGGCCATGACCTGGTCGAACGGGTCGCCGGAGCGGTCGTTCGCGGATGGGGCGGCGGCGGCGAGCACGGCGTCGAGCTGGTCGTCGATCACCGCTTTCAGCAGGCCCAGTTTGTTGCCGAAGTGCCAGGGGATGGAGCCGCGGCTGATGCCGGCCCTGTCGGCGATCTCGATGAAGCTCGTCTGCCGGTATCCCCTGTCGGCGAAGAGCTCGGCGGCCGCCGTCACCAGCAGCCGCCGGCTCTCCTCGCTGCTCTGGATACGTCGCGTGGCCATGCCCACCATCAAACCAGGTATGCCGGATGGCAGAGCAAATGCTGAGCGATATAGCCTGTGTTGGTCAGCACAGAAGCCAAGGGAGGCTCTCATGCGTTGGGTGACCTACGCGACGGACACCGGCGACCGCGTCGGCGTGATCGGTGAGGACCGCATCCATCCCGTCGCCCCGGACGTCAGCCTGATCGAGCTCATCGGCCGCGGCGCGGAAGAGCTGCGTGCCGTCGGGGAGGCGGCGCTGGCGTCGGCGGCGCCGACGGTTCCGCTGGCCGAGGCCACGCTGCGCGCGCCGATCCCGCGTCCGCCCTCCATCCGCGACTCCCTGTGCTTCCTGGACCACATGCGCGCCTGCCAGCAGGCCGCCGGGCAGCCGCGCACCCTCAAGGACGCCTGGTACGAGATCCCGGCCTTCTACTTCGCCTGTCCCTCGACGGTCGTCGGCCCGTACGACGACGTGACGATCTCGCCCGGGAGCGCCTGGTTCGACTTCGAACTGGAGATCGCCGCGGTCATCGGCCGGGGCGGCCGGGACCTCACCCCCGAACAGGCCGAGGAACGCATCGTCGGCTACACCGTCTACAACGACTGGTCCGCCCGCGACCTGCAGCTACGCGAGGCGCCGCTGGCGATCGGCCAGGCCAAGGGCAAGGACGCCGCCACCACGCTCGGCCCGTACCTCGTCACCCCGGACGAGCTGGAGCCCTACCGCCGCGGCGACAGGCTCGCCCTGCGCGTCGAGGCCGCCGTCAACGGCCGGGTCATCGGCTCGGGGTGTACCGACGCCATGGACTGGAGCTTCGGCGAGGTCATCTCCTACGCCTCCCGCGGCGTGGACCTGGTGCCGGGTGACGTGTTCGGCTCGGGCACGGTGCCCGGCTGCTGCCTCGTCGAGCACCTGTCCCTCGCCGATCCGGCCGCGTTCCCCGGCTGGTTGCGGGACGGCGACGTCGTCGAGCTGACCGTCGAAGGGCTGGGGCGTACCCGCCAGACCGTCCGCGCGTCGGCCGCGCCGCACCCGCTGACGCCCCGGGAGAACCCGGACCGCCGTCCGCCGCGCCCCCGCGTGAACCGCGCCCCGTCGAGCCTGCCCTACACGCGCGGCCTGCACGAGGTCGGCGCGGGCGTGTGGGCCTGGCTCCTGCCCGACGGCGGGTACGGCTTGAGCAACGCGGGACTCGTCGCGGGCGAGGACGCCTCCCTGCTCGTGGACACCCTGTTCGACCTGCCGCTGACGGCCGAGATGCTCGACGCCATGCGCGAGATCACCGATCGGCGCCCGCTCACGCACGCCGCTGTCACCCACTCCAACGGCGACCACACCCACGGCAACCAGCTGCTGGGCGAGCACGTCACGATCGTCGCCGCCGAGGCCACCCGCACCGAGATGCGGCACGAGATGCCGCCCGAGATGCTGACCGCCACCCAGGTGTTGGACCTCGGCCCTGCCACCTCCTACTTCCGCGAACGCTTCGGCGCCTTCGACTTCAGCGGCATCCGCCTGCGGCTGCCCGACCTGACCTACGACAAGGAACTCACCCTCGACATCGGCGGCCGCGAGGTGCGCCTGATGAACCTCGGCCCCGCCCACACCGCGGCCGACACGGTCGTCCACGTGCCGGACGCGGGCGTGCTCTTCGCGGGCGACCTGCTGTTCGTCGGCTGCACGCCGATCGTGTGGAGCGGCCCGATCGCCAACTGGATCGCCGCCTGCGACCGGATGATCGCCACCGGCGCCCACACGATCGTCCCCGGCCACGGCCCCGTCACCGACCCCGACGGGATCCGCGCGGTGCGCGGCTACCTCGCCCACGTGGTCGAGCAGGCGGACGCCGCCTACGCCCGCGGCCTGTCGTACGCCGAGGCGGCCCAGGCGGTGGACCTGGCCGAGTACGCCACCTGGCTGGACTCCGAGCGGATCCTGGTCAACCTGCACCGCCGCTACCGGGAGCTCGACCCCGAGAGCACGCCCCACCTGGACCAGCTGACGCTGATGGCGATGATGGCCGAGAAGGGGCTCTCGTGAGGCTGCCGAAGACGGCGTTCACCTCCCGCCCGTGGCGCGTTCACGAGTTCACGAGGGACTTCTCGGTCGAGGACGTGTGGGCGTTCCGCACACCCGGAGCCGGGCCCGGCGACTTCCCCACGATGCTGGCGGCGATGCGAGCCTTCGGCGGATTGGCGAAGCAACCCTGGCCGGCGAGGTTCCTGTTCGCCGTCCGCTGGCGACTCGGCGCGTTGCTCGGCTGGGACGAACCCTCGGCGGGCGTCGGCTCGCGGGTCGCCTCGCTCCGCGACCGCCTGCCCGGTGACATCCGGGACGCTCCCCGCGGCCCTGACGACGAGGGCATGCCCCTCAAAGCGGTCTACGAACTCGACATGGAGGCCGCTCGCGAGCTGGCGAACAGGACCGTGCACACCGTCATGCATCTCGGCTGGGTCCAAGGAACGAACGGCGACCACGAGCTGCGGATGGCCGTCCTCGTCAAGCACAACGGACTGTTCGGCCGGCTCTACATGACCGCCATCGCGCCTTTCCGGTACCTCGTCGTCTACCCGGCGCTGACCGGGCGGTGGGAACGGGCCTGGCTCGAACGCGGCCGCCTGGAGGCCGAGCACCGCGGAGGGACGCCACGATGAAGTCCGGCAAGCTGATGCTCCGCTGGGCGAGCGGCATCATGATCGTGCTGGGGGCGGGGCACCTGTCCCTGCTGGCGGTCATGGCCCGGGAGGACGTCGCCCGCTGGGTGGACCGGGGGATGTGGGCGGCCGTCCCGCTCGAACTCTCGGACCGGGGGGCCGTTCAGACGCCGGCTTCCCTTCAGAACGAGGTCACCTTCTGGGCGGGCCCGGGAAGCTTCGCCGTAGCCCTGATCCTGTTGGGCTGCCTGACCTGGCACCTCGCCGGACGCGGCGTGGCCGTGCCCGCCGCGATCGGCTGGGGCCTCGCGGCATGGTGCGCCCTGGGCGGCGTCCTTCTCGTGCCGTCCCCGTTCTTCGCCGGGACGATCGCCGGGGCGCTCATCGTCCTGGCGGCGCGGAAGGGACGCCGCTCCGAGGCAGACCGGAGGGCGGGCCGTCCCGCCGCGGGCGCCCGGGAGACCACGTAGGAGCCGGTCAGCGGAAGTCGGAGATGCGGAGCACCGCCAGCATGTCCGTCGCCCGGGAGCCGGTCGAGAAGGACGCCTCCGCGCCGACCCAGCCCCGGAACGCCCCCGTGTCGTCGATGATCTGCATCAGCGGTTTGACGTGGGACTTGCCGGTGTAGCAGAACTCGCCGCGTTCCATCGCCAGGCAGGTGCACCAGTGCCACAGCGTGTCACGGCGGTCGGACTTGGAGATCATCGTGAGGTAGTACTGGATGGAGGTGACGTTGGGACGCGTTCCGCCGCCGTACTTGGGGCAGCCGCCCTCCTTCTGGCACGCGGTGTTCGAGGACGGCTGCAGGTAGGTCAGGCACGAGGTGGTGGCGGAGCAGGCGCGGAAGGCGGACAGGCCGAACGGCTGGTCGCCGGCGGTGACGAGCTTGCCGCCCGCCCAGCTCGTCAGGTCCTGCCTGAGCGCGCGGGGGAACGCCTTCACCGAGCTCATCGCGCGGCGGGTGCTGATCGCGGCGTTGCTGCCGTAGCCGTAGCCGTGCGTGGCGAGGGTGCTCTGCTTGAGGTCGAGGCGGGCGAGCTTGCCGTCAGGCGAGGTCCGCACGTACCACTGCTCCGTCCACGCCTGGGCGATCTTCCACCTGATGGTGAGCACGTTTCCTGACATGGTGTACGTGCCGGTGCGGCTCTCGTCGGGGGCGCCGGTGAAGCCCCCGGCGGTCAGCACCTCACAGGTGCGAGGCCGCGACTGCTTGCCGCCCGCCTTGGTGGTGCAGCTCTGGTCGGGGACGGTGCCGGTGCGCTGCCTGGCCTGGGGCCGGCGCTGCCACCACAGGTACATGGCCGCGCTCACCGTGCCGTTCGCCGCGAAGCGGTAGTCGCCCAGGCGTACCCAGTTCTGCTGCGAGGCCGCCTTCAGGTGGCCCTGTGAGACGACGAAGGTGGTCTTGCCGCCCGGCAGCGACGCGGCGGACACCACTGCCGCGGCCGGCCCGGCGGGCAGGAAGGTGACGGCGAGGACGAAGGACAGAATTGCCGCTGCGGTACGCATGTGGAAGCTCCGGGGAAGGCTGACGGGCTTGGCCGATCGTCAAGGGACCACCGTATTCGGCCGGGCCGGATATGTCTGCGAAACCGAACAAAGAGTGACGGTACGTGGTCGCCTGCCCTGACGGCACGCCGGCATCGGGTACGGGATCGCATGAACCCTCCGATTCGGTGGCCGTCGTGGCACCCCATCCACCATCATGACAGTTCGCGATCAACCGATCGCAGAACGTCGCCGAGGAAGGGGAGTGGGCGAGTGGCGCTTGAGGCGACCCCCGAGACCAGGGAGATCATGCTGCCGGGCGCACGGCCCGCGTCCGGCGATCCCGCCCCGGCGCCGTCCACCGGCGGCCCCGCCTCCTCCGGCCTGCCGGCGTCCGGGCGGCGAGGCACGCAGGACGTGCCGCGTCCCGGCCTCGGTCACGAGTCGTGGCGGTCCACTGTCAACGGTCACGAGTCGTGGCGGTTCACGGTGAACCTGCGTGACGCGCGCGGGGAGGAGCACGCGCTCATGGTGGCCTTCCTCGCCCGCCGCACCCCCAGGTCCGACGGCGACGTGCTGCTCTCCCACGGCTGCGGCTGGACCCACAGCATGCCGAGGAGCAGGACGTACCAGGCGTGCGCCTGGCGGGACGCCGGCGGGGTGGAGCTGACCTCCCTCGACGTCTCCCGGGGATGGGACCGCTCCATCGCCGAGTCGGTGCGGGAGGCGTGCGCGGGCGGCCGGCCGATCGCCCCGGACCGGCTGCTGCCCGGCCCCGTCACCCTGGCGTCCGACCGGCTGCGCCTCGACTTCGGCGGCGTCGCCGACCTGTCGGTGGCGGACGACGGCGGCTACCACCTGGTCCTGCGCGACGACCACGAGACGTGGGACCTGCGCCTGCGCCCGCTCAAGCCCGCCATCACCGAGTCCGGCGGAGAACCGGCCCGGGAGCTCGCGGTGCCGCCCGTCGGGGACGCGGTGGACGGTGACGACGAGGCGCGCGAAGCCTTCCTCGTGTCCCGACTGGCGGCCGACGCCGTATGGACCAGGCCGGGGCAGCCGCCGGTCCGCATGACGGGCGTGGGCTCGTACCGGCGGGTCCACGGCCCCGGCGAACTCACGCAGGACGCCGCGTCCCCGCCGGCCGACCGGGCGCACACCCGGATCGTCCTGCATCTGGAGGACGGCTGGGACGTCGTGGCCTGCCAGTCCGCCGTCCACGACCCCGCCGGCGGAGCAGCAGCGGGCCGCCCGCCGTCCGTGACGCTGGTGGCCCCCGACGGCGCACACCACGACGTGCCGGCCCGTCTCGACGCCGGCGCGCCATGGACGTCGATCAGGACGCTGAACTCCTACCCCACGACCTGGCGTGTCGACGCCCCGCGGGCGGGCCTGGCGCTGCGGGTGTCCGCCTGCTTCCAGGAGCAGGAACGGCCGGTCCTCCTCGGCCTGGGCGCCTCGCTGGAGGCCGCCGTCACCGCCGAGGGAGAGCTGCACGGCCGGCCGGTGCGCGGCGAAGGCTGGCTGGAGGTCGAGCCGGCCCCCCGCATCCGCGACCTCGAACACCGCATCGAGCGCCTGCGCGAGGTCACTCACGCCGAGGTCGTACGCCTGTACCCCGACAGCCCCGAACCTGGTGCCGTCGCGGTCCTGGCCGGACTCGCCCCTCGCCCGGCCTGGCCGGTGGACGTCGTCGCGGAGCCGCTGCACCGCGCGCTCGTCGCGCCGGTGCGGCACCTGGCCGACGCGATGGGCAGAGGCTGGCGCAGCTACGCCGCGATCGCCGGCATGGAGATGCAGGGCGTCGACAGCCAGCAGTACCGCGCGCTGGCCGCGCTCGCCGAGCTGATGCACACCGCCAGCCTCATCGTCGACGACGTCGAGGACAACGCCCCGATGCGCCGCGGCCGGCCCGCCGTCCACCGGGTGTTCGGGCAGGCCACCGCCATCAACACCGGCACGCACGCCTACCTCGTCTTCGACCTGGTCGCACGGCACCTGCTGCCCGACGACCCCGAGCGGCGGCTGCGGCTGTACCAGGTGTACCTCGACGGCATGCGCCGCAGTCACGCCGGTCAGGCGCTCGACATCCTCGGCCACCACGACGCCATGGAGGAGGCGGTGGCCTCGGGAGACGCCGCCACCGTGCTGGAACGGGTGCGCACCACGCACCGGCTCAAGACCGGCGGCGTGGTACGCGGCGTCGGCGAGTTCGGCGCCGTCCTCGCGGGGGCCGACGGCGAGGTGCTGACCGCGATCAGCACGTACTTCGAGACCATCGGGCTGGCCTACCAGATCAGTGACGACGTCGCGGACCTTCTCGCCGTGCTGGCCCGAGCAGGCGACCCGGGCGCCCGGGTCGCGAGGGTCCCGGGCGAGGACATCCGCGAAGGCAAGGTCACCTACCCCCTGGCCTGCGCCGTCACGCTGCTGCCCCAGGCGCGGCTGCGCGAGATCTGGGAGATCGTCCGCTGCGGAGGAGCCGGCCAGGCGGCCGCGGCGGAGGTGGCCGAGACGCTGGTGGGCTGCGGCGCCACGGCCGCCGCCCTGGCCGACGCCCGCCACGCCGTCGACGAGGCATGGCTACCCCTGCAGCGCCTCCTCCCCGTCAATCACCACACGGTCATGATCCGCGCCCTCGGCCTCTACGCCGCCGAACGCCACCAGGACGAATGACCCTCCTCCCCGGCTCAGTGCGGGGGCGGCGGCGGGGTGGTCCGGGGAGTGGGGAGGAGGCGGGCCAGAGGGGCCGGGAGCCACCAGTTGCGGGCGCCCAGGATGCGCATCAGGGCCGGGACCAGGGCCAGCCTGATGACCGTCGCGTCCAGGGTGATCGCCGTGGCGACGGCGAGGCCCAGCTGGACGAGGTGGTGGCGGTGGGCGGTGAGCAGGGCGGCGAAGGTGGCGACCATCACGGCGGCGGCCACCGTGATGGGACGGGCGGTGTGGCGCAGGCCATGAACGACGGCGGCGGTGTTGTCGCCTCCGGCGTGGTAGTGCTCGGCGATGCGGTGGATGAGGAAGATCTCGTAGTCGATCGACAGGCCGAACACCAGCGTGAAGGCCAGCAGCGGCACCAGCGTGTTGACGTGGGTGCCGACCAGGTGCGGCAGGTGGCGGGTGGCCAGGGTCAGCAGCCCGAACGCGGCGGTGACGGCCAGCAGGTTCATCAGGACGGCCTTGAGCGGCAGGAGGACGCTGCGGAAGGTCACCAGGAGGAAGACCAGCGAGCAGCCCAGCACCAGCGGGATCACCGTCCCGAGCTGGGAGGTGGTCTCGTCCATGAGGTCGGAGAAGATCACGTTGGGTCCGGTCACGAAGGCGCGCTGATCCGGTGGCATCGACGCCGGGACCAGCCGGCCGGTGATCTCCCGCGCCATGGCGGTGCTGGCGGGGTCGTCGATGTGCGTGCGGATGATGACGATGACGACGGTCAGGTCCCGGCCGTTGTCGAGCGAGGTGCAGAAGGACACCCGGGGATCCTGCTTGAGGGCGGTGACCAGTGCCGCTGTGTCGACGGGCGGCGCGCCCGCGGGATGCGGCAGCGCCACGGCCACCGACGAGGAGATCCCGTCGCCTTCCATCGCCGTCAGGCCGCGCCCGAAGTCGGTGCCGGCGATGGAGGCGCGGTCCAGGTCGAACGCCAGGCGCACCCCCGCGAGCGGCGCGGCCGCCGCGAGGAGGAGGCCCGCGCAGGCCAGGGTGTACGCGACGGGGTGACGCATGAGGTGCCGCGCCCACCGGCCCCACCCGTGCTCGTCCTCACGACGTCGCCCGTCAGGAGGACGGCCGGTCGAGGCCGAGGGGCGTGCGGGGCGGTCGAGGAGAGCGCGTACGCGACGGCTGAGGAAGGCCGGGAGGCGGAGCCGGCGCCGGCGGAGGAGCCGGCGGTCGGCGGTCACGAGGACGGCGGGAAGCAGCGTCACGGCGGCCAGCGCGGCGACCAGGGCCGACACGCTCACCGCCGCGCCCATGGTCCGGATCATGGAGGTGCGCACGACCAGCAGCGCGGCCGCCGTCAGCGCGACCCCCACGGCGCACCAGGCGGCGGTGCGTCCGGCGGTGCTGACGGCGACGGCCGCGGCCTGGTGCCGGTCGTGCCCGGCGGCCCGGGACTGCCGGTACCGGACGAGGATGAGCAGCGCGTAGTCCAGCCCGAGCGCGAGCCCTACCGTGGCCGCCACGGCCAGCATGAACGTGTTGACCGGCACGCCGAGCAGGCTCGCGGCCGCCAGCAGGCCGAGCGCGGTCACCGTGACCGTCCCGGCGACGGCGAGGACCGCCAGCGCGGCTCCGCCGGACGCGAGCCCCGCCAGCAGCACCAGCAGGGACAGGGGGACGGCCAGCAGCTCGGCGCGGCGCAGGTCGGCGAGGTCGGTGTGCTTGGCCTCGGCCAGCAGGGCGCTCTCGCCCACGAGGTGGACGTCCACGCGCCCGCCCGACGCCCGGCTCGCGGCCTCCTTGGCGGCGCCGAGCAGCGGCGGCAGCGCGGCCTGCCGGGCGCGCTGGTCGCCGTTGACCCCGACGATCGCGTACGCGTGCCGGTGGTCCTGCCCCGGCACGACGGGCAGCAGCTGCGTGCCGCCCACCTGCGGCTGGGCCGACACCGCGCGGAGGGCGTCGTGGAGAGCACGCTGGTACGGCTCGTCGGCGTCGGACAGGGTGGCGGACGCGAAGATCATCATCATCTGTTCGCCGCCCAGCCGCGGAAAGCCCTGCTCCAGCAGCCGGGCGCCGGTGAGCGAGGCGCTCCCCTCGACCCGCACGGCGGGGGCGATGGCGCGTTCCAGCAGGCCCGGGATCAGGACGGCCGACCCTGCCAGCAGCATCGCCCACACCGTGAGGACGGCGCGGTGGCGGCGCGCCGCCAGGTGGCCGAGCCGCCACCAGAGGGGACGGCGGCCCGGGCCGGCCGGCGGGCCCGGCGCGACCGGGCGCCCCTCGGCGGACGGGCGCGATGACACGGACATGGCCGCCTCCCGTTGAAGATCAGCGAAAGTGTGTTACAAAGAGTCGCCAAGAGATGACCCATCGTAGTCATGATCGGAGGACGGATGATCCGTCAGTCACGTCTCAGCCGCACCCGGGCTCTCGCCCTCGCCGCCGCGACCGCCGGTCTCGCGGCGCCGCTGCTGGCGTTCGCGGGCTCCGCCCAGGCGGCGCAGGCCGCGGGGGCGTCGAGCCAGGCGGCTTCGGGCAAGGCGGCGTCGGCCGCTGCCGTCCGCGAGGAGGCCGCGCTGACCTGCACCATGCGCACCGCCCCCAAGAACCCCATCGCCTTCACCCCGGCGCTGCGCGACGCGGCGGCGCAGCAGGTCAAGGGGCAGGGGGTCGTCCTCCTCGAAGGCTGCACCTCGCCCAACGGCAAGGTCACCGACATCGCCTCCGGGAGGCTGGAGGTCAGCGGCACGGCCACCGCCAACTGCCGCGGCGTCGCCGACCTGAGCGCCACCGGCACCGTCACCTGGCGTGACGCGCAGGGCCAGGTCGTGGGCACCTCGCAGCTCACCGCCGAGCACAAGGGCGCCGCCTCCCTGCACGACAGCCTGCTGCAGGGCGACGTCGTCTCGGGACGGCTGAAGGGCCGACACTTCAGCGGGAGCGCCACCATGACGTCCGACCTGCGTGACTGCACGGCTCCGTCGGGCTTCACCCAGCTGACGGGGTCGGGGAAGATGTCCTTCGCCTGACAGGACATCCGTCGCGGCTCGGCCGGTGGTGACGCCGGCTCCGGCAAGGCGCGCACGGTCACTCCCCGAGGGTGACCGGACGAGGGGCGGGGCCGGGTGTGGCTCCGCCCCTCGTACGCGTGTGACGGACTCCGGCGGCGATTCGCCATGAAGGAAGCGGACGCGAAGAAGCGGGCGCGAAGAAGCGGGCGCGAAGTAGCGGATGCGAAGAAGCGGGCGCGAAGAAGCGGGCGCGCGCGGTGCGGTGCGGCGGAGAGGCGCGGAGGCCGGCTGGGCGGAACGGGCTCGATCAACGAGCCGGCGGTGGTCAACAGGGCGATCGGCCGCCCGGTTCCGCGGGGGCGGGCGTCGCCCCTGCTCGGCGACCCGGCGTCAGAGTCCGGCCGGATGGCCGGGGCGCCGGCTCAGGCTTCGGGCCATTCCGGCCGCCGGACGGGCGGACAGCCTGAACGCCTGCGGAGGGGACGCGCCGTCTAGCGGGGGAGGGCAGGACCCGGAGAAACAGGAAGCCGCAGAGGTGCCGCGCACGCGGCACGGGCTGGATCCCCGGCTTTCCAGGCGGGGGAGCGCGTCAGGGGAGGTCCTGTTCGCGGCGGCGGCGTTCGTTGTAGGCGCGCATGCGGGGCGGGTAGCCGGTGAGCTGGACGTCGTACACGGGTAAAGCGAGGTCGCGGGCGACCTTGTGGATCACGCCCGGCGAGCCGACCCTGCGTCTGGTCCACTCGCCGTCGTCGGCGACGGCCACGGCGGTGGTGTCCGTGGCGAAGGTCTCCGGCTCGACGTAGAACTCCACTCCCCGGCGGGAACGGGCGAAGGCGATGAGCGCTTCGATATCCGCATCCGTCGCCTCACGGTCGAACTTCGCGACCTTCGCACCGCGTAGCCGGCGAATGCCGTAGCGGTCTCGCCATCTCATGATTCCTTTTTATACCGTCTGGAAGCTTCGCGTCGGGGGCGATCTAGGGGACGCCTCCGGGATTCTCCGGATGGCAGGAGCGGCCTGGAAGACGCAGTATGTGACTGAACGCCGGAACCGAAGGAGAGGCATGGCTGCGATGGCTGGGGTACCCGTACCCGAACCCTGGGGGCAGGGACATGTGCCGCCGGCTCACCTGCGCGTCACTCACCAGGACCGCGAGCACGTCGTCGAGCACGTCAAGGCGGCGTACGCCGAGGGCCGGTTCGACAAGCTGGAGTTCGACGACCGCCTGGAGCGGGCCATGACGGCGCGCACCCACGGCGACCTGATGCCCATCATGACCGAGCTGTACGGCTCCAACGCCGTGCCGCACTTCGCGTCGCCTTCGCCCGCGTTCCGTGCGGAGCCCGCCCCGGAGAGCAACGAGCGCCTGGGCGGCGCGCTCGCGCACGGCCTCGCGGTGGTCGGGTTCCCCTTGCTGGGTCCGCTGCTGCTCATGCTCACGGGCGGCAAGACGTCGCCGTACATCCGGCGCCACGCGGTCGAGGCGCTGAACTTCCAGCTGACCCTGCTCGGGGCGTCGATCCTGCTGCCGTTCACCGTCGTGGGCATCGTGCTGCTGCCGGTGATCTGGGTCGCGGGGATCGTGCTGTCCATCGTGGGCGGCGTGTCGGCCCTGAGCGAGGGCGCCTTCCGCTACCCGTTGACGGTTCGCCTGGTGAAGTAGTCCCTCGGGACGACCCTGAATATGGGGGGTGTATTCAGGGTCATCCGATTCGGGGCTTTCGCCGGGAATTCATTTATCGGGATAAATCGGGGGGTGTCCGCTCGAATCGGGTATGTCTGGCGTTCCGGCGGCGGCTGCTCTTCCGAAGCCCGACAGAGCCCGCCCGGTCCGGCGGCGGGCCTGCCGTGCCTCAGCGGGCCAGCACCTGGTACTTGACCGTCATGACTCCCGCGCCGACGCTCCCGATCGCGGAGAAGGCGGCCCTGGACAGGTCCAGGCAGCGTCCGCCGACGTACGGGCCGCGGTCGTTGATGCGGACGATCACCGAAGCGCCGCTGTTCGGGTTGATGACGCGGACCCTGCTGCCCAGGGGGAGGGTCTTGTGCGCCGCGGTCATCGCGGACGGGTCGAAACGCTCGCCGCTCGCCGTCATCTGCGGCTCGTCGTAGTAGGAGGCGCCGCAGCTCCCGGAGGAGACCACGCGGGCCTGGGTCTTCGCCGCGACCGTCTTCTTCTTGGGACGGGCGACGGTCTCGATCCTGCGGTGCGACGGCCTGGGGGAGGCCGAGGACTTCGGCTCCGCTCCGGCGGGAGGCTTGGGGGCCGCCGAGGGGGACGGGTCGGGGTTGCCCTGCTGAGCGGCCTCGGCGACGGAGGACGGCGCGGCGGGGGACGGCGCGGGGGAGGAGACGCCGGGCTTCGGCGAGGAGGACGCCGGGGCGGCGGGGTTCGGGGGGAGGTTCACGGCCGCCGCGGAGGTGGGGGCGTCGTCGGCCGTGACCGCCCAGGCGGTCGTGGAGACGGCGGCGACGACGGCGGCGCCGGCCGCCACGGCGGCGGTCCACCGACGCCTGCTGGGGGCGGGCTTGGCGTCGTGGGGGTTCTGACCGCCTTCGCGGTCGTCGGGGAACGGCTGGGGGGACGGGTGGCGCGAATGCTGGCCCAAGGTAAACCACGGTCCTAGCTAGGGGATGAGGAAGGGAAAGGCCGGACCGGGGAGGGGGGAGGCACACGGCGGCCGATCCCGCCCGCGACCAGGGGGAACGTCGCGGGGTGTGGAAGAACTTACGCCACCAACACCAGGCAAAGGCAATCTAATCGGACATTAAGTGACATATGTCACTATCAGGACAAGATCCAACAAATCACCAGTTCGGGCGGGTGGACGCCGCAGGACGGAGCCCCGCGCGCGCCCGGCGCGGGCCATAGGATCGCGAACCCCCGCGCGTGCGCCGGGCGCGGGCGATGGGGGGCGGCACCACGCATGTGCTGGGCGCGGGCGATGGGGGCGGCACCACGCATGTGCTGGGCACGGGCGATGGGGGCGTGGCACCGCGCATGTGCCGGGCACGGGGCGATGGGGGGCGGCACCGCGACACTTGCGCCGTACGCGGGCCGTGGGAGCGCGGCACTGCGACACCTGCGACGGGCGCGAGCCAGGGAGAGCTCGCCGATGCGCCTGCCGTCCTGGGTGCTGCCGTGATGAGCGCCGGCCCGTGGTGGGCGAAGCGGCGATGGGTCAGGCCGTGACGACGTGGTCGACGCCCGTCTCGTCCTTCATCGCGTTCTGGATGCGCTCGATCTTCGCGCCCTCTTCGGCCAGGAGCTCCTTGAGCTCCGGAATGCGTGTTGTCGCCGGTGCGCGGCCGGGCAGCACCGGGACCCGCGTGATCAAGATGGCAAGGTAGGGCGAACCCACGCTTACGTCGCATTCGGCCGACAGGCTTATGCGGACGTTCCGGACCCCCGCTTGTGACGATCGTCCGGGGCCGCCAAAGTACGCATCACCAGGAACCGCAGAGGGCACCACGCACCCGCTGCCCGCCGCCCCCGCAGGGGGCAGGAAAGGACGGTGCACGCATGACCACCGCCACGAGCGCCAGGCCGCGCCGCGACAGGATCGCCGCGAGCTTGAGCGCGCTCACCCTCACCGTCGGCGCGCTGATCGCGGCGGCGGCCACGCCCGCACACGCCGACGACCCGCATACCTACTGCGGTCTCAAAGTGGTGGGCGCCATCGAGGAGCGCTACGTGCAGATGGGCGGCCCCACCGGGCAGCTCGGCTGCCCCCTCACCGAAGAGCTCGCCAACCCGGACGGGGTGGGTCGCCGCACTCAGTTCAAGAACGGCACGATCTACTGGCACCCGCGGACGGGCGCGTGGCCGGTGTGGGGCGACATCGGCGCGAGATGGTGCCAGGAAGGGTGCGAGCGGGGATGGCTGGGATACCCGACGTCGGCTGAGCTCCGGGTGGGCAACGAAGCTCATCAGAACTTCAGGTGCGGGACGATCTACTGGCAGGCGTGGCCGGAGCGGGGAGCAATGATGACCCGGTTGTCCGAGAACCGCTGCAGCTGACGACCGGCACACCCCACCGGGTGCGCCGAGCA
The DNA here is from genome assembly GCF_900109355.1 of Nonomuraea pusilla. Taxonomy (GTDB): domain Bacteria; phylum Actinomycetota; class Actinomycetes; order Streptosporangiales; family Streptosporangiaceae; genus Nonomuraea; species Nonomuraea pusilla. The sequence continues at coordinate 130,003 of NZ_FOBF01000014.1, read as the reverse complement.
GTCCACGGGGTTCCCCGCTTGCCGCTGAGCCGGATGCCGGGGAACGGCCGGTGCGAGGTCAGAGCATCAGGGAGCGCACGGTGTCGACCGTGTCGGCCTGGTCGGGGCGCTTGTCCGGGCGGTAGCGAAGGACGCGGGCGAAGCGCAGGGCCATGCCGCCCGGGTAGCGGGGCGAGCGCTGCACCCCGTCGAAGGCGATCTCGACGACCAGTTCGGGCCGCAGCCGTACGGTCCAGCCGTCGGTGGGGCCCTCGGCCAGTTCGAGGAACCGGGTGGTCTGCCAGGCCAGCAGCTCGTCCGTGAGGCCCTTGAAGGTCTTGCCCAGCATGACGTAGCCGCCGCCGGGGTCGCGGGCGCCGAGGTGCAGGTTCGACAGCTTGCCCTCGCGCCGCCCGTGGCCCCATTCGGCGGCGAGCACCACGAGGTCGAGCGTGTGCCGGGGCTTGACCTTGATCCACCCGGCGCCGCGCCGCCCCGCCGCGTACGGCGCGGCCATCGACTTGACGACCAGCCCTTCGTGGCCTGCCCTGACGGCCTCGGCGAAGAAGTGCTCGGCCGCGCGGACGTCGTCGGTGACGAGCCGGGGGGTGAGCAGCTCGGCGGGCACCGTGCGGGCGAGGACCTCCTGCCGGTCGGTGTAGGGCAGGTCGAGCAGGTCGGTGCCGTCGACGCGGAGCGCGTCGAAGAAGAACACGGTGAGCGGGGTGTCCTCGCGCAGGGCGGCGACGTTGGTCCTGCTGCTCGCCCGGCCTGCGGTGACCTGGAACGGGTGGGGGCGGCCGTCGGGGCGCAGGGCGATGACCTCGCCGTCGAGGACGAGGTCGTCGGACGGCAGGCGCAGCAGCGCCTCGGCCAGCTCGGGCACCTGAGGGGTGATGTCGTCGAGGGTGCGGGTGAAGACGCGTACGTCGGAGCCGGAGCGGTGGCCCTGCACCCGGATGCCGTCGATCTTCCATTCGAGCGCGGCGGGCGTGCCGGCCTTCTGCAGCGCGGCGGCGACGTTGGGGGCGCTGGAGGCGAGCATGGGCGCGACGGCCCGCCCCACTTCCAGCTTGAACTCCCGCAGCGCGGACGCGCCGCCGGCGAGGGCGGCGGCGCCGACGGCCGGCAGCCAGCCGCGCAGCGTCAGCGCCCGGCGGACGTCGGGGGACGGCGCTCCCGACGCCTTCGCCACCGCTTCGATCATGACGCCGTCGAGGGCGCCCTGGCGCAGCTCGCCGTGCAGCAGCCGGCGCATGAACTGCTGCTCCTGGCTGGTCAGCCCGGCGAACAGTTCGGACACCAGCGCCTTGCGCGCGGCCTGCGACCCCTGCCCGGACACCGCCTTGATCTTGCTGAGCAGCGCGTCGACGGTGGTGAGGGTGGCGGTGGCGGCGAGTTTCGGCTGGGGGAGGTCCTCGAGGGTGCGCCAGCCGACGCCGACCTGCCGCTGGGGGAGCTCGCCTGAGAGGTAGGAGATGGCGATCTCGGCCTCGTCGGGGCCGACCCGGCCGAGCAGCTCGGCCAGGTGGCCGATCTTGCCCAGCCTGGCGGGGGTTCGCGTCACCGCCTCAGAAACCCGGACAACCTCGATGAGCAGCACACTCCCTATGTTGCCGCACGTCGCCGACATTTCCCCACCCATGCGCGCCAGAACAGGGGCCGGGACGCGAAGCGGCCGCCGTGCCCGGGCACGGCGGCCGCTTCGACCCGATCGCGCTCAGCGCACGCCGAGGAGATCCACGACGAAGATGAGCGTCTCGCCCGGCTTGATGCGGGCGCCCGCGCCGCGGTTGCCGTAGCCGAGGTGCGGCGGGATGACCAGCTTGCGCCGGCCGCCGACCTTCATCCCGGCGACGCCCCGGTCCCAGCCCGCGATGACGCGGCCGGCGCCGAGCGGGAACTCGAACGCCTGACCGCGGTTCCAGGAGGCGTCGAACTCCTCCCCGGTGGAGAACGCCACGCCCACGTAGTGGACGCTGACGTTCTGGCCGGGCTTGGCCTCGGGGCCGTCACCCTCGACTATGTCGACGACCTCCAGGTCGGCGGGCGGGTTGCCCTCCGGGAAGTCGATCTCCGGCTTCTCCAGTGCCACAAGTGCTCCAGTTGACGATGAGAACGGACCCGAAGACTCTATGCGTTCGGGACCCGCCCGTGGGCAGCGGACGCCCGCACCGCCCCCTTCTACCAGCTCTGGTGCAGCGGCATGCCCTCGGCGTAGCCGGACGAGCTCTGCACGCCGACGACGGCGCGCTCGTGGAACTCCTCCAGGGTGGCGGCGCCCGCGTACGTGCAGGCCGAGCGCAGCCCCGCCACGATGGCGTCGATCTGGTCCTCGACGCTCGGCCGCACCGGGTCGAGGTACATGCGCGAGGTGGAGATCCCCTCCTCGAACAGCGCCTTCCTGGCCCGCTCGAACGGCGTGTCGTCGGAGGTCCTGAGCCGCACGGCACGGGCGGAGGCCATGCCGTAGTTCTCCTTGTACGTGCGCCCGTTGGCGTCGGTGTGGGCGTCGCCGGGCGACTCGTACGTGCCGGCGAACCAGGAGCCGATCATGACGTTGGACGCGCCGGCGGCCAGGGCGAGCGCCACGTCGCGCGGGTGGCGGACGCCGCCGTCGGCCCAGACGTGGCGGCCGAGCCTGCGGGCCTCGGTGGCGCATTCGAGCACGGCGGAGAACTGGGGACGGCCCACGCCGGTCATCATCCGGGTGGTGCACATGGCGCCGGGGCCGACGCCGACCTTGAGGATGTCGGCGCCCGCGTCGACGAGGTCGCGCACGCCGGCGGCGGTCACGACGTTGCCGGCGGCGACGGGCACGGCCGGGTCGAGCGCCTTGACGGCGCGCAGCGCCGCGATCATCTTCTCCTGGTGGCCGTGGGCGGTGTCGACGACGAGGCAGTCGGCGCCGGCGTCGAGCAGGCCCTTGGCCTTGGCGGCGACGTCGCCGTTCACGCCGACGGCCGCGCCGACGCGCAGCCTGCCGGCGGCGTCGAGCGCGGGCTGGTAGAGGGTGGCGCGCAGCGCCCCGGTGCGGGTGAGGATGCCGACGAGGCGGCCCCCCGCGTCGACGATGGGCGCCAGCCGGTGGCGGCCCTCGTGCAGCCGGTCGAACGCGGTGCGCGGGTCGAGCCCGGCGGGCAGCGTGAGCAGTTCGCTCGACATGACCTGGGAGAGCTGGGTGAACAGGTCGACGCCGGCGCAGTCGGCCTCGGTGACGACGCCGACGGGCCTGTTCTCCCAGTCGACGACGACGACCGCGCCGTGGGCGCGCTTGGGCAGCAGACGCAGGGCCTCGCCGACGGTGTCGTGCGGGGTGAGGGTGAGCGGGGTGTCGTGGACGAGGTCGCGCTTCTTGACCCACTCGACGACGTCGGCGACGACGTCGATCGGGATGTCCTGCGGGATGATCGCGACGCCGCCGCGCCGCGCGACCGTCTCGGCCATGCGGCGGCCGGCGACGGCCGTCATGTTGGCGACGACGAGCGGGATGGTGGTGCCGGTGCCGTCGGAGGTGGAGAGGTCGACTTCGAGCCTCGAACCCACCGAGGAGCGCGACGGGACCATGAACACGTCGCTGTAGGTCAGGTCGTAGCGCGGCTCGAGGCCGTTCAGGAACTTCACGTTCATCCATCTTATGTGGCAACCCGTCAACGAGGGGTTTCCCCCTTTCTCGGGGGCTTATGATCTGCCGGGATGGATTGGGGGAGGGAGGGATCATGGAGGTTACCGAGAGAGCGGAGCTGATCGTCGTCGGCTTCGCCGTGCGTACCACCAACGCCGACGAGCTGGATCCGCTGCGGGCGAGGCTGCCGGCGCTGTGGCAGCGGGCGGGCGCGCCAGGGGCTTTCGCCCACGTTCCGGGGCGGGTGGACGAGAACCTGTACGCGGTGCTCACCGACTACGAGAGCGATCACCACGGGGCGTACACCGAGATCGTCGGCATCGGGGTGCGTACGGTGCCGAGGCTGCCGGAGGGCATGGTGGCGGTTCGGGTGCCCGCCGCCAGGTCGCTCAGGGTCGAGGCGCGCGGGCCGGTTCCGCAGGTGCTGCTGGAGGCGTGGCAGCAGGTGTGGAAGCACACGGAGTCGGGCGGCACGCCGCCGCGGGCGTTCACCACCGACCTGGAGGTTCACCACCCGGACGGCGTCGACCTGTACGTCGCGGTCTAGGCCCCGGTCGGGGCCGCTGTCCGGGCCGGGAGGCTAGGGCAGCCCGAGCGCGTCGGCGGCGGCCTCGACCGCGACCGGTTTGACCTCGTCCAGGGGCAGGTGGGCGTACTCCACCGCGCAGTCGGACATTCCGCCGAGCGCCACGGTCGCCCTGATGTGCTGGGCCTGCGTGACGTCGGGGCCCAGCAGCAGGACGATCAGCCGCCGCCGCCAGGCGAACATGCGCTCGCCCAGGTCGAGGTGGGCGAGCGCCGACAGTTCACGCACGATCATGACAAGCACGTCGCGGTGCCGCCAGATGAGGTCGAAGTAGTCGGTGAGCAGCCGCCGGGGGTCGCCGGCCTCGCGCTCGGCGACGAACCGCTCCATGTCGTCGACCAACGGCTGGATGATGCTCTTCACCAGGTCCTCGCGTGAGGCGAAGTGGTAGTAGAGCGCGGGCTTGGTGATGCCCAGCCGTTCGGAGATCTGCCGCAGGCTGGTGTCGCGCACCCCCTGCTGGACGAAGAGCTCGCGGGCCACCGCCTGGATGCGGCGCTTGGTGTCGCCCGGGCCGGTCCGGCGGCTCGGAGTGTGACTGGGCATGGGCCAAGACTATCCCTTACCTATCGTTAAGTAAGGTGCTAGCGTCGACGTTACTTACCGTCCGTTAAGTAAGGAGAGGTGCGGTGCGCGTCCTCATCTCCGGCGCCAGCGTCGCCGGTCCCGTTCTCGCCCACTGGCTCACCCGGTACGGCTTCGAGGTCACCGTCGTCGAACGGGCCCCCGCGCTGCGCAAGACCGGCGGCCACGCGATCGACCTGTTCAGGCCCGCCATGGAGATCGTCGAGCGCATGGGCGTGCTCGACCGCGTGCTGGCCGCGAGGACCGGCACCGAGTGGCTCACGATGCACCGCGAGGGCGGGCGCGGGCCGATCGAGCTGGAGCTGCGCCGCGTCATGGCCGCCGTCTCCGACCGCCACGTCGAGATCATGCGCGACGACCTCAGCGAGATCTTCCACGACGCCACCAAGGACGACGTGGCCTACGTCTTCGGCGACTCCATCACCTCGATCTCCGACGACGGCGAGGTGACGTTCGAGCGCGGCGCCCCCGCCAGGTTCGATCTGGTCGTGGGCGCCGACGGCCTGCACTCGAACGTGCGCGGCCTGGTCTTCGGCCCAGAGTCGCGTTACTCGGCCTGGATCGGCGCGTACCTGGCCGTCGCGTCCGTGCCCAACCACCTCGGGCTGGACGGCCGCATGGCGGGCATCCTGGGCGTGGGCCGCATGGCCGGCATGTACGGCGCCGCCCACCTCGACGACGCCCGCGCCGTCTTCCTGTTCCGCACGCCGGCCCCGCTCGACTACCACCACCGCGACGTCGCGCGCCAGAAGGAACTGCTGCGCGCGCGGTTCGCGGGCGCCGGCTGGGAGGTGCCGAGGCTCCTGGAGGAGGTGGAGCGCGCGTCGGCCTTCTACTTCGACTCCATCACCCAGCTCAGGCTCGACACCTGGGCACGCGGCAGGGTCGCGCTCGTCGGCGACGCCGGCTACTGCCCGGGGCCCGCGGTCGGCGGAAGCACCAGCCTCGCGGTCGTCGGCGCGTACGTGCTCGCGGGAGAGCTGGCGGCCCACGGCGGCGACCACGCCCGCGCCTTCCCCGCCTACCACGCGGAGATCGGCGACTACGTGCGACGCAGCAGGACGTTCGCGGTGAGCGCCGCCAGGCGGATCGTCCCCGGCAGCGGTCTCGACCTGTGGACGCTGGCGCAGACCGTGCGGCTGGTCAACCACCTGCCGGTCGCGGTCACGCGGGGCGCGGCCAAGCTGGGCGCCAAGGGGGTGCGCCTGCACGACTCCGTCAGGCTGAAGGACTACTCGGCGTACGAGCGGCCCCGGGCCTCGGCGCCTCCCGCCTGATCGGGCCGGTACGAGCGGCCCCGGGCGTCGGCGCCTCCCGGCTGATCAGGCGAGCACGCCGCGTTCGCGCAGCTTGTCCGCCTCCTCCTTCGACAGGCCCCAGGGCGACAGGTCGTCGAGCCGGGTGGCGGGCGCGAGGTCCTGCGGGGGGACGCCGAGCAGGCGCGGCGCGGGCACCGGCTGGGTGACGCCGCCGACCTCGACGAAGGTGCCGCGGGCGACGTTGTGCGGGTGACGGGCGGCCTCCGGCATCGACAGCACCGGCGAGACGCAGGCGTCCGAGCCGTCGAACAGCTCCTCCCACTCGGCCCTGGTCCGCGATCCGAACGCCTCGGCCAGGCGGGCCTTGAGCGCGGGCCACTGGCTCCTGTCGTTCCTGTCGGGCAGGTCGCGCAGCCCCATCAGGCCCACCATGGTGTCCCAGAACTGCGGCTCCAGCGGGCCCACGGCGAGGTACTCGCCGTCGGCCGTCTCGTACGTGTCGTACATGGGGGCGCCGGTGTCGAGCAGGTTCGTGCCGCGCGGGCCCCAGAAGCCGCTCTGCACCCCCTGGTAGAACATGGCGAACAGCACGGCGGCCCCGTCGACCATGGCGGCGTCGATCACCCGGCCCCTGCCGGTGCGCTCGCGCTCGAACAGGGCGAGCAGCACGCCGTAGGCGAGCATGAGGCCGCCGCCGGCGAAGTCGCCGAGGATGTTGATCGGCGGGGTCGGCCTGTCGCCCTCGCGGCCGAGCATCGACAGCGCGCCGGACACGGCGACGTAGTCGATGTCGTGCCCGGCGGTGGCGGCGAGCGGGCCGTCCTGCCCCCAGCCGGTCATGCGGCCGTACACCAGGCGGGGGTTGACCTCGTGCAGGTCGGCGGGGCCGATGCCGAGGCGTTCCGCGACGCCGGGCCTGAACACCTCGATGACGACGTCGGCGCGCGCGGCCAGTTCCTTGAACGCGGCCACCCCCTCGGGGGCCTTGAGGTCGAGCCCGATCGTGCGCTTGCCGCGGTCCATGACGTCGGCGCGCGGCGCGTCGGTGACGGCCTTGACGCGGTCGACGCGCAGCACCTCGGCGCCGTGGTCGGCGAGCATCATCCCGGCGAAGGGCCCGGGGGCGAGCCCGGCGAGTTCGAGCACGCGCACCCCGGCGAGCGGCCCCTGGCGTACGTCCGGCATCGGCATCTCCTCGCTGGTCCCTTCGCGGGCATCCCGGTGACGAGCACCCACAGTAGAACAACATTCCGTGATCTTCCGCAAGGCGCCTTTGCGACCACCCCTCAGAGAAGCAAGAGGTATGGGAAACTTGCCCACTGTTCGGGTGGTCTACAGGGGTAGGACATGGTTTCGGATAGCAACCGGCTGGTCGCCAATCGCTACCAGTTACTGCGCGAACTGGGCCGCGGGGGGATGGGTGTCGTCTGGGAGGGCCGCGACACGCTGCTCAACCGGCAGATCGCCATCAAGGAGGTGCTCCTGCCCGCCGGGCTGTCGCCCGGGGACCAGGAGCGGCAACTGCTGCGCACCGCGCGTGAGGCGCGTACGGCGGCCAAGCTCAGCCATCCGTCCGTCGTCGGCATCTACGACGTCGTGGAGGAGGGCGGGCGGCCCTGGATCGTGATGGAGCTGCTGAGCCACCCCACGGTGGAGCACGTCGTCCTGACGGCCGGCGCGCTGCCCGTGCGGCAGGCGGCCGACGTGGGCAGGCAGGTCCTGTCGGCGCTGCGCGCCGCGCACGAGGCCGGCATCCTCCACCGGGACGTCAAACCCAGCAACGTCCTGCTGGCCGAGGACGGGCGGGCCGTCCTCACCGACTTCGGCATCGCCACCGTGGACGGCGACCCCTCGCTGACCAGCACGGGCATGGTGACGGGAAGCCCGGCCTTCCTCGCGCCCGAGCGGATCCGCGGCGAGGATGCGGGCCCGGCCTCCGACCTCTGGTCGCTCGGCGCGACGCTGTTCGCCACCCTGGTGGGCCGCTCGCCGTTCGACCGGGGCGACACGATGTCCACGATCAACGCGGTGCTCGGGGAGGAGCCCGACTACCGCAGGATCCCGCCGATCATGCACCCGATCCTGCGCGGCCTGCTGAAGAAGGAGCCGCGGGACCGGGTCGGCCACGACGAGGCCGACCGGCTGCTCGCCGAGATCATGGCGGCGAAGCCCGCGCACAACGACCTCGTCGAGCAGCGGCCGGGAGGCGCCCGGCGCGGCCTGGTGGCGCTGGCCGCGGCCGCCGCCCTCGCCATCGCGGCCGGCACCGTCGTCTACCTCAGGCCGACGACCCCGGCCGAGGGCGCGCCCCGCCCCCCGCAGCCGGCGGCCGCCACCAGCCCGCTGCCCAGCGCGTCCGCCTCCACCCCCGCCGGCTCCTCGCCGAGCCCGACGCCCACGCCGACGAGGACCAGGCCCGTCATCAGGGTGCTGGCGTGGAACTCGCCCGACGGCTGGTCGATCGCCAGGCCGGTCGGCTGGAAGGGCGCGCGCAAGGAGTCGTACACCGAGTGGACGCGCCGCGACCGGGGCGCCCACCTCGGCGTCGAGGCCCTGTTCTCCAACCTCGACCCGCACCAGATCCTGCGCGACGCCGAGGAGACGCTCAAGCAGCAGGCCGCCGAGGTGACGAGCGTGCGCCGCAGGGTCGTGACGCACCAGGGCAACAAGGCCGTCGAGTGGGAGTTCACCTGGACGGCCGGTCAGGGCGGCGACGCGCCCTGGGCCACGCCAGGCGCGAGGTACCACGAGGTGCGCCGCGCGGTCGTGGTCGGCGAGACCGCCTACGTCCTGTCCTGGACGGTCGCGGAGGCGCAGTGGCGCCGCAACGCGGGCCTGATGCGACAGGTGATCAACAGCTTCACCGTCGCGGGGGCGTGAGGCCCGCGGCCCTGTCCGCTCCGCCCCCCGCGGAGATCGTCCTCGGCGCCCGAGCCCGGCGCCGAGGGCCTTGTGGACGTGCCGTGGCCGGTGGAGTCTCACATTGCGGTCAAGCCTGATCTGCTGAGAATCTCCAGAGAGTTTCCGTAATCGCCTGGTATATGGGCGTTTCGCCTGGCACGATGAACAGTTTTCGTGTCTTTAACGACCCCGGTCTGTTCGAGCAAGCCCGCGAGAGATACCGTCTTACGGACGATCTCTACCAGCTCAAGGGGGTGCTTACGTGACGACGACGATGTCGGCTCACCGACGGGCAGTAGAGCAGATCCGGCAGTCGTACGCGGAGATTCCGGGCGACGCCGCGCCCCGGTTGGCCAAGTCGACGTCAAACCTCTTCAGGTTCCGCGACTCCGGCAGGACCGCCAGGCTCTCGGCCAGGGACCTCGACGAAGTGATCAGCGTCGATCCTCAGTCCATGACGGCCGAGGTGCAGGGCATGACCACGTACGAGCACCTGGTGGACGCCACGCTGCCGCACGGGCTGATGCCCTACGTCGTGCCGCAGCTGAAGACCATCACGCTGGGCGGCGCCGTGACCGGCCTCGGCATCGAGTCCACCAGCTTCAGGGACGGCCTCCCCCACGAGTCGGTCGAGGAGCTGGAGATCCTCACCGGCGACGGGCGGGTGGTGGTGGCGCGCGACGACAACGAGCACCGTGACCTGTTCCGCGCCTTCCCCAACTCGTACGGCACCCTGGGCTACGCGCTGCGCATCCGGATCAGGCTCCGCAAGGTCCAGCCGTACGTCAGGCTCACGCACGTCAAGTTCACCGACGCGGGCAAGTGCATGCTGGCCATGCAGGAGATCTGCGACAGCATGGTGCACGACGGCGAGCCCGTGGACTTCGTCGACGGCGTGTACTTCAGCCCGACCGAGATGTACGTCACGCTGGGCCGCTTCGCCGACCGGGCGCCGTACACGTCCGACTACACCGGGATGCGCATCTACTACCAGTCCATCAGGCAGCGCAACCGCGACTGGCTGACGATCCGCGACTACCTGTGGCGGTGGGACACCGACTGGTTCTGGTGCTCGCGGGCCTTCGGGGTGCAGCAGCCGGTCGTGCGCTCGCTCATGCCGCGCCGCTGGATGCGCTCCGACGTCTACCGCAGGCTCGTCGCGCTCGACAGGAAGCACGGCATCACCGCCCGGGTCGACCGCTGGCGCGGTCAGCCGGTGCAGGAGTCGGTCATCCAGGACGTCGAGACGCCCGTCGAACGCGGCGCCGAGTTCCTGGAGTTCTTCCACGACAAGGTCGGCATGACGCCGGTGTGGATGTGCCCGCTGCGCGCGTCGTCGCGCTGGCCGATCTACCCGCTGGAGCCGGGCAAGCTGTACGTCAACTTCGGCTTCTGGGGGATGGTGCCGCTGCCGCGCGGCCAGTTCGACGGCTACTACAACCGCCTGATCGAGAACGCGGTGCACGACCTCGACGGGCACAAGTCGCTCTACTCGACCTCTTTCTACGCCCGCGAACAGTTCTGGAAGCTGTACAACGGCGATGCCTACTGGCCGGTCAAGCGGGAATACGACCCGGACGGTCGCCTGCTGGACCTGTACGACAAGTGTGTACGGGGAAGGTGAGTGGATGGCTCTCGCAACCATCTTCGAGAAGATCGTCGGCGCCGACGCCAACATCGCGTTCACGGCGTACGACGGCAGCAAGGCGGGGCCCGACGGCGCCGACCTCGCGATCGAGGTCAAGTCCCCCATCGCGGTGGCGTACCTGGCGCAGGCGCCCGGCGAACTGGGTCTGGCCAGGGCGTACGTCTCCGGGCACATCGACGTCCACGGCGACATGTACACCCTGCTCGACCGCATGTGGAACATCACGACCAACGACCTGACGACCGCCGAGAAGATCGCGGCCGTCCGGTCGCTCGGCGTCAAGCCCCTGCTCATGCGCGTGCCGCCGCCCCCGCAGGAGGTGCGCCAGAGCGCCCTGGCCAGGCTCGGCTCCCGGCACGCCAAGCAGCGCGACGCCGAGGCCATCCACCACCACTACGACGTCTCCAACCGCTTCTACCGCTGGGTGCTCGGGCCGTCCATGGCCTACACCTGCGCGACCTTCCCCAAGGACGACTCCACGCTGGAGGAGGCGCAGTTCACCAAGTTCGACCTGGTGGCCAGGAAGCTGGGGCTGGCGCCCGGCATGCGGCTGCTGGACGTCGGCTGCGGCTGGGGCGGCATGGTCATCCACGCGGCCAAGCACTACGGCGTGAAGGCGCTGGGCGTGACGCTGAGCAGGCAGCAGGCCGAGTGGGCGCAGAAGGCCATCGCCGAGGCCGGCCTGCAGGACCTCGCCGAGGTCCGCCACATGGACTACCGCGACGTCGCCGAGACGGGCTTCGACGCGGTCAGCTCCATCGGCCTGACCGAGCACATCGGCAAGGACAACCTGCCGTCCTACTTCGGCTTCCTGTACGGCAAGCTCAAGCCGGGCGGCCGTCTGCTCAACCACTGCATCACCCGCCCGACCGGCAAGGAGAAGACGTTCAACAAGAGCGGCTTCATCAACCGCTACGTCTTCCCCGACGGCGAGCTGGAGTCGGTCGGCTACCTGATCAGGCAGATGGAGGACCTCGGCTTCGAGATCCGCCACGAGGAGAACCTGCGCGAGCACTACGCCAAGACCCTCAGGCACTGGTGCGACAACCTCGACGCGAACTGGTCCGACGCGGTGCAGGAGGTCGGCATGGGCACCGCCCGCGTGTGGGCGCTGTACATGGCGGGCTGCATCGTCGGCTTCGAGCGCAACAAGGTGCAGCTGCACCAGGTGCTGGGCGTGAAGCTCGACGAGGCCGGACGGTCGGGCGTGCCGCTGCGCCCGTCGGTCGACTGGCCCTGATCGGCCGCGGCGATCCGGCGAACGGAGGCCGGGCGGGGGATCCCCGCCCGGCCTCGCCGTCTCCTCCCCGCGCTCCGGCCGGTCAGCTCGTGAGGTGCCCGACGGTGCCTTCGAGGCTCGCCCACGCCACCTCGGTGTCCGGCGTGCGCCCGTGAGGTCCGCGGAACCAGGCCGCGTACTCGGCCACGTCGTCGAGCTGCCAGCGCAGCCGGTACAGCTCCAGCAGGGCGGGGTCGGGCGCGCGGCCCGCCGCCTCGGCGTACCTGGCCAGGTCGCCGGGCCCCTCGGCGACCAGCCACAGGTCGCGCTCGGGCGGCGCCAGGCCCACGGTGTCCCAGTCGACCAGCAGGAACCGCCCGCGAGCCCGCAGCAGGTTGCCCGGGTGCGGCTCGCCGTGCGTCACCACCGGCCGGGCGGCCACCCGCCCGGCCCCGCGGTCGAACTCCGCCAGCCGGGCGAGCAGCGCGGCGGCGCGGCCGAGCAGCAGGTCGCGGGCGGGCTCCGCGTACGGCCCGCCCCGCCAGGGACCGGTGTCGCGCAGGGCCTCCTCCAGCGCGCCCCGGCCGGACAGCTCCAGAGGGCGCACGGCCACCGGCGCGGGCGGCTCGGCGGCGTGCAGCCCCGCCAGCAGGTCGATGACCGCCGCCCGGTCGGACGCGGTCAGCTCCTCGCCGAACCGGCCGGCCGTGCCGTCGACGAAGGGGAAGACGCTCACGGCGTACCGGTCGCCCGCGGGCACCACCGTCGCCCCGCCCGCCGCCCGGAGCGGCGCGACGACGAAGTCCAGGCGCTCGGCGAGCGCCGCGGCGGCGTCCATCGCGGCGCGCAGCCCCGCGACGCCCTTGCGGCCGGCGTCGCTGACGGTGACGAACCAGTGCCCGCCGTCCGGCCCGCGCGCCTCCCAGTGGTAGTCGCCGAACCCGACCGGCGCGTACGTCAGCGACGTCGCGCCGATCCCCCAGGACTCCAGCGCCCGGGCCAGCAGGCGCTCGTCGAAACCTTCGGGCCGATCTTCCATGCCCGTCACCGTACGGCAAAGGCGCGGGCCCGCGCCTTGTCTCCGCGAGGAGGCGGCTAGCGCAGCTCGCGCTTGAGGATCTTGCCGGTGGCGGTCATCGGCAGGCTCTCGCGGAACTCGACGATCCGCGGGTACTTGTACGCCGCCATGTTCTCGCGGCACCAGGCGATGAGCTCGTCCTCGGTGACGGTCGCCCCCGGCGTCCTGATCACGTACGCCTTGACCTCCTCGCCGTGGGACTCGTGGGGCACCCCCACGACCGCGGCCAGCGAGACGGCCTCGTGGGTCATGAGCACCTCCTCCAGCTCCCGGGGGTAGACGTTGAAGCCGCCCCGGATGATCATGTCCTTGGCGCGGTCGATGATGGCGTAGTAGCCGTCGGCGTCGCGGGTGGCGATGTCGCCCGTCCTGAACCAGCCGTCGCGCATGACCTCCTCGGTGGCCTCGGGGCGGTTGTAGTAGCCCTTCATGACGTTGTGGCCGCGGACGGCGATCTCGCCGGGGCCCTCGCCCTCGATCGTCTTCCAGTCGCCGTCGATGAGCTTCATCTCCACGCCCCAGACGGGCGTGCCGATGGTGCCCGGCTTGGTGGGCCGTCCGGGCTGGTTGAAGCTGGCCACAGGGGACGTCTCCGACAGGCCGTAGCCCTCGAGGATGCCGATGCCGAACGTCTGCTCGAAGTCGCGCAGCACCTCCACGGGCGACGAGGCGCCGCCCGCCACGGCGGTGCACAGCGTGGAGGGCACCTCGGCGCCGTCCGCGTGGATCTTCGTGAGCATGCTCCAGAACATCGTGGGGACGCCCGCGAAGAAGGTCACCCCTTCCCTGACCATCGCCGCGAGCGCCTCGCCCGGGTCGAAGCGCGGCATGAGGACGATGGTCGCGCCGCGCAGGAAGCCGGTGTTCATGATGACCGTCTGGCCGAACGAGTGGAACAGCGGCAGCACCCCGAAGTAGGTGTCGCCCGCGTCGCCGCGCGGGAACATCTTGTCGCTGACCATGGCGTTGATCAGCATGTTCTGGTGGCTCAGCTCGGCGCCCTTGGGCTGGCCGGTGGTGCCGGAGGTGTAGAGGATCACGGCGGTGTCGTCGGGCGCCGTCTGGACGGTCGCGAACTCCGACGACACGCCGTCCAGCGCGGCCCAGATCGACTCGCCGTACTCGGACTCGGTCGCGAGCGGGGTGGCCGGGAGGACGAAGAAGTGGTCGCAGCCCTCGGCCGCCTCGAACCCCGCCCTGCCGCGCTCGCCGAGCGGCAGCTCGGGGGTGCCCTCGAAGCAGAACAATGCCTTGGCGTCGCTGTCGTCGAGGTGGTAGGCGATCTCGCGCGACTGCAGGAGCACGTTCAGCGGCACCACGACGGCGCCCGCCTTGAGGATGCCGAAGTAGACGAACGGGAAGTACGGCAGGTTCGGGCAGGCCAGCGCGACCTTGTCGCCCTTCTGGATGCCGCGTGCCACGAGGAGGTTCGCCACCTGGGCGGCCACCGCGTCGATCATGGAGTAAGGCAGCCGCATGTCGCCGAAGACGATCGCGGTGCGGTCGGGGGCGTTCCTGGCGCTGTCCTCCAGGACCACCGACAAGTTGAGCATCCATCCTCCCTCTGTCCGGCTTGGCCGCCATCTTCGCAGGACGCCATACCAACCGGTAGGTAACAGAGGTTACAAGTGGATATGGACGCCACCTGCCCGCCGTCCATCACGCGTACGCCTCGGCCAGGCCCCGCTCGCCGCGCGGCGTCGCGCGGGCCGGTGCTAGGTTTCGCGGACATGGAGATCAGGACCGTTCACGCCAACGGTGTCGAGTTCTCGTACCTGGCGGTGGGGGAGGGGCCGCTCGCGCTGTGCCTGCACGGCTTCCCCGACACCGCCCACACCTGGCGGCACCTGATGCCCGCGCTCGCCGAGCGCGGCTACCGCGCCGTCGCGCCCTTCATGCGCGGGTACGCCCCCACCGAGATCCCCTCCGACGGCGCGTACGAGGCGGCCGCGCTCGCCGCCGACGTGCGCGCGCTGCACGAGGAGCTGGGCGGCGGCGACGACGCCGTCATCGTCGGTCACGACTGGGGAGCCTTCCCCGTCTACGCCACCGCCGGCCGCTTCCGCAGGGCCGTGGCGCTCGCCGTGCCGCCGCCCGCGGTGCTCATGTCCGGGTTCCTGGCGTACGAGCAGCTCAAGCGGTCCTTCTACGTCTTCCTCTTCCAGACCGGCCTGGCCGAGGCGGCGGCCTCCGCCCCCGGCTTCCTCGAAGGGCTCTGGCGCGACTGGTCGCCCGGGTACGACCCCGCCGAGGACCTCGCGTTCGTCCGGCGCAGCCTCGGCGAGCCCGCCAACCTCAGCGCCGCGATCGGCTACTACCGGGCCATGCTCGGCACCACGCCGCCCTCGGGCCGCCACCCGGACGTCGAGCCCGGCGTGACGGGGCCCGTGCTCTACCTGCACGGCGCCAGGGACGGCTGCCTGGGCGCCGAGCTCGCCGAGGGTGCGGCGGCGGTCCTGCCCGACGGCTCCAGGGCCGAGCTGGTGGAGGACGCCGGCCACTTCCTCCACCTGGAGCGTCCCGGCGAGGTCAACCGCCGCGTCCTCGACTGGCTCGGCCCCGCCCGCTGAGCCTCCCCGACGGGTCAGCCGGGGGCCAGGACCAGGAGCTCCGGGTGCAGGCCGGACAGGCTGATCCGCATCGCGCGCACCACCAGGAACCCGGCCGGCGCCTCCGTCCCCGTGTCCGCCGCTCCGTGGACCAGGGCGACGGCCAGCCCGTCCGGGGCCAGCACCCTGCGTACCTCGCGCCAGAGCCGCCCCGCGTCCCGCGCGAGCAGGCCGCGCGGCGGCGCCTGGCGGCCCCACGGCGGGTTGACGAGCACCCGGTCCACGCTGCCCCGCGCCAGCGGCAGCCGTCCCGCGTCGGCCAGCGAGAAGCGCGGCCCGCCGCAGAGCGCCGGGCAGGGAAGCCGGGCGGCGCAGGCGGGATGGGCCGCGGGGGCGGCGTTGACGGCGTTGGCGGTGGCGGCCCGTACGGCGGCCGGGTCGCGGTCGAAGCCGAGCAGACGGGCCTCAGGGGCCCGCGCCGCCGCCTCGATGAGGACCGTCCCGGCACCGGCGCACGGGTCCAGGACGACGCGGCCCGGTGCGCCGGGCGCGTCGAGGCCGGCCAGCCGCGCCATGGCGGCGGCCACCGGCGGGTGCAGCGTGCCGGGGACGGACGCCGTCTTGTACGCCCGCCGGTGCAGCGGCCTGGCGCCCGCCCGCAGCGCGATCACGGCCCGGTCGCCCTCCAGCGTCACCCGCCAGGCGAGGGCGCCCGCGGGCGGGCGGGCGCCGCCGCTCCTGGAGTGGTAGGCCAGCCCGAGTCGCCGCGCGAGCTCCGCCCCGACGGCGTCCTCGATCTCGTACCTGCCGTAGGTCCTGCGCCCGACGGACGACGCCGACACCTCCAGCCCGCCCCGCCCGGGCACCCCGGCCGAGCGGAGGAACCGGCGCGCGTCGAGCGATCTGGCGGCGGCGGCCAGGCGCGCGAGCGCCGCCCGGGTACGGCCGACGCCGTCCACGACGGCGGCCACCAGCAGGACGTCGTCCGCGGTGCGGAGCGAGGCGAGGCGGCCGGGCGGCCCGGCCGGCTCGAACCACACCTCGCGGTGGCGCAGCCCGCGCACCGCGCCCAGACCGTGACGTTCGATCTCCGCGGCCACCAGGGGCTCGATGCCGTGCACCGCCCTGGCCACGGCAAGGGTTTGCACGTGTCCTTCTCCCACGTCGCGACCCGGGACGGCGGCAGGCCGTCCCGCATCGCCGGCGGCGGGTGGTCCGCGGCCCGCCGGCGGGTCGCTCAGCGCAGGAAGAAGAACGTCATGCGCGGCACCCTAGCCATCACCCGCGGCCCGGCGCCACGCCTTTTCCGCGCGCACGTACGGTGTACGTCGCGCCCATTGACGTAAGCGGTCACTTGTTCCAATGATGAACTCATGAGCAGCGTCCTCGACTTCGACCTGTCGGATCCCCAGTTCTGGGCCAGGCCCATGACCGAGCGCGAGGCGGCCTTCGACCGGTTGCGTTCGCTGGAGACGCCCGCCTTCTTCGAGGAGATGGAGGTCTCCTTCGCCCCGAAGGGGCCGGGCTACTACGCGCTGGTCAGGCACGCCGACATCCTGGAGGCGAGCAGGAACCCCGAGGTGTTCAGCTCGGGGCAGGGCGGCGCGACGAACATCCCCGACATGCCGGCCGAGTTCGCCGAGTACTTCGGCTCCATGATCAACATGGACGACCCGCGCCACGCGAGGCTCCGCCGCATCGTCTCTCGGGCGTTCACCCCCAAGATGATCAAACAGTTCGAGTCGGACGTGGAGCGGGCCGCCGCCGCGATCGTGGACGACCTCCTGGCCAAGGGCTCCGGCTGCGACTTCGTCACCGAGGTCGCCGCGCGCCTGCCCCTGAAGATCATCTGCGACATGATGGGCATCGCCGAGCGCGACTACCAGTTCGTCTTCGACCGCTCGAACCTCATCCTCGGCGGCTTCGACCCCGAGTACGCCGGCGGCGACGCAGGCCAGGTGGCCGAGAGGCTGCTCACCGCGGGGGCCGAGCTGCAGCAGCTCGTCCAGGACCTCGCGGCGCACCGCGCGGACAACCCCACGGGCGACCTGACGTCCGCGCTGGTCAACGCCAACATCGACGGCGAGCGGCTGACTCTGCAGGAGCTCGGCTCGTTCTTCATCCTGCTGGTCGTCGCGGGCAACGAGACCACGAGGAACGCGATCTCCTGCGGTCTGCGCCTGCTCACCGAGAACCCCGCCCAGCGCGCCCTGTGGCTGGAGGACGTCGAGGGCCGCGCGCCCGGAGCGGTGGAGGAGATCGTCCGGCTGGCGTCGCCGGTGAACTTCATGCGCAGGAAGGTGACCCGCGACTTCGAGATGAACGGCCACCTGTACCGCGCGGGGGAGAAGGCGGTGCTGTTCTACTGGGCCGCCAACCGCGACGAGCGGGTGTTCGACGCCCCGCACCGTTTCGACATCACCCGGCAGCCCAACCCGCACGTCGGCTACGGCGGTCCCGGCCCCCACTTCTGCCTGGGGGCGCACCTGGCGCGGCGCGAGATCACGCTGATGTTCCGCGAGCTGCTGCGCCGCGTCCCGCGGATCGAGGCGGGCGAGCCCGACCGGCTGCACTCCGCCTTCATCAACGGCATCAAGCACATGGAGTGCTCGTTCTGACCGCTGACCGGCCGGACGCCGCGAAGGGGCCCGGCCGCGCCGCTCAGCCCGTGACCTTGAGCTGCTTGATCACCGTCTGGACGTCGGGCAGCAGCCGCTTGGCGTCCGCGGGGATGGACAGGTAGACGATCGCCGGAAGGTCGCCGCCGCTGTTGACCGCCATGGTCACCAGGGTCGCCTTCTCCGTGGACGAGGTCAGCGAGTACGCGATCAGGCGGCCCTTGGCGCCACCCACCGTGATGTCCTGCTGGGCGATCTTCTTGACCGTGTTGTCGCCGGGGAAGAACCGCTTGCGCGCCGTCAGCACGACCTGCCTGATCACCGGCTCCAGGTCGTCCTGCTGGTAGTACGACGCCAGCCGCTGCGACAGCGGGCCCGCCAGGATCTGGGCGTACCGCTCGGGCGCGACCTGCACGTACTGCCGCACGTCGAAACCGTAGGTGGCCTTGACCGTGTCGCGCTGGTCGAGCTGCCAGTCGCCGCCGAGCTTGGGCAGGCTGACCCGCGCGGCGGGCACGGCGACCACGCCGACGACCGGGGCCGCCTTGCCGGGGTACTTCGGCAGCGCGCCGATCGTGGTGGGCCGCTTGGGAGGGGGCGGCGAGGACGTGGGCCCGGCCGCCGTCCCGCCCGACGACGGGTCGTCGCTCGCCAGCGGGCCGGCCAGGAACGCCCACAGCAGGGCGGCCACCAGCGCGATCGCGACGGAGCCGCCCAGCGCGTACACCCAGACCGGCTTGCCGGTGTCGTCCAGGTCGTGCTCGCCCATGGCCTCGTAGTTGTCGCCGAAGACCGTGTCCCACAGCTCCTGCTGGCGCTCGGGCGGCGGGGTGCGCGAGCCGCTGATCTGCCCGGCCGTCACGAAGGGGCGGTCGGGGTCGGAGGGGTCGCGGCTGAGGTTGGAGCCGGGGCGCTGCTCGTCGCCCTGCTGCTGCGGCCCCCCGGGGCCCATCGGCCCGGACGGCACGGCGAGGTCGCCGAGCGGCGTGCCGGCGTGGGCCGGCGGCATCTGGCGTTCGTCCGGCATCCCCTGCCCGGGAGGCATGCCCTGCGGCGGGCCCTGGTGGGGGGCCTGGTGGGGAGCCTGGTGCGGGGCCTGCCCGGCCCCCTGCTGGGGGCCGCCCTGCGGCGGGAACGGCCCGGGCGGCCCGGGGTCCGGCTGGACGGGCGGGACGTTCGTCATCGTGCGGTCCAGGGGGTCGGCGGTGTCGGCCCGGGGCCACGGGGCGGGGGAGGAGAGGTTCGACCAGGCGTCGGAGGACGGCGTCTGCGGCTGCGCCCAGGCGGGCACCCGCTCGGGGGCGGGCGGCTCCTGCTGGACGGGCTCGGGCCAGGACAGGATCTGGTCCCTGAAGGGGTCGTCCCGCGGGCCCTGCGGCGACGGCTCGCGCGCGGGGCCGGGGCGGGCGCCGTTCTGGCGCGGCGGCTCGGGCCAGGAGGGGCCGGGCGGCGGCGGCTCGGGCCAGGAGGTGTCCTGCTGGCCGGCGTCCAGGCGGGCAGGGCGGGACGTGTGCGGACGTGACGGCTCGTCGCGCGGCGTCTCGGGCCAGGACGGGCGGGGCGGCTCCGGCCAGGACTGCGGGGAGGCCGGCTGGGAGGCCTCGGGCCAGGCGGGCGCGGTGTCGGCGGGGCGCGGGCGCGACTCGTTCACCGGCTCGGGCCAGGACGAGGGCCATGAGGGCGAGGGCGGATGCGATGCCCCGGAATTGTCCGTTGCCATTGCTGCCGGTCCTCCCGAGGTTGTATCCGGATATGCCGCTATATCCGGTTTTGACGTGCCAGCCATGATCTCATGGGATTTTCCAGGAGATGCGCTTCCCTTCGCAGGGAAACGAGCGAAGCCGTGGGGATCGGCGGCGCGATCCCGCCGGGGCGGGCCCGCCTGTGATCGTCCCGGCGTGGCTGGGGTGGTGCTCTGTGGCGACAGTATTCTAAAGGGACATATGAGGTCACAACGGATAGATCACCATCGGGTCTCACTCGCCGCGAACCGCCAATCATGTCCGCGGGCCTGGCACGACCTCCTGCAGGGCATCGAAGAGGTGCGCTAGGCTTGACGTATGCGTTCCGCGCCCCTGCTTCTTAGCGGGCCGCGACGGCCCTGACACTCTCGCCGTCGCGGCTGCCCCTCGTCGTGCACGGGGGGTTTTCTTATGGGGTCCGAGTCGAGCCAGAAGGACAGTAGCCGTGAGTGAGTACGACCCGCAGGCGCTGCAGGCCAAGTGGCTGCAGCGATGGGAGGAGCAGGATCCGTTCAGGGCGAGCGAGGACGCGGGCGACACCCGCGAGCGGCGCTACATGCTCGACATGTTCCCCTACCCCTCGGGCGACCTTCACATGGGTCACGGTGAGGTCTTCGCGATCGGCGACGTCGTCGCGCGCTACTGGATGCAGAAGGGCTACAACGTCCTGCACCCGATCGGCTGGGACTCCTTCGGCCTGCCCGCCGAGAACGCCGCCATCAAGCGCAACGCCCACCCCGCCGAGTGGACCTACGCCAACATCGAGACGCAGGCCACCTCGTTCAAGCGCTACGCGGTCTCCTTCGACTGGTCCCGCCGCCTGCACACCAGCGACCCCGAGTACTACCGCTGGAACCAGTGGCTGTTCAACCGCTTCTACGAGCGCGGCCTGGCCTACCGCAAGGGCGGCCTGGTCAACTGGTGCCCCAACGACCAGACCGTGCTGGCCAACGAGCAGGTCGTGGCCGGCAGGTGCGAGCGCTGCGGCGCCGAGGTGATCCGCCGCGAGCTGACCCAGTGGTACTTCAAGATCACTGACTACGCCCAGCGCCTGCTGGACGACATGAACCAGCTCGACGGCTGGCCCGAGCGGCTGCTGACCATGCAGCGCAACTGGATCGGCCGCTCCGAGGGCGCCGACGTGCTGTTCGAGATCGAGGGCCGCGACGAGCCGGTCACGGTCTACACCACGCGCCCCGACACTCTGTACGGCGCCACCTTCTTCGTCGTCGCGGTCGACGCCGCCCTGGCCGACGAGATCGTCACCGATGAGCACCGCCCGGCGTTCGAGGCGTACCGCGCCGAGGTGGCCAAGCTGAGCGACATCGAGCGGCTGTCCACCGAGAAGGAGAAGACCGGCGTCTTCCTGGGCCGCCACGCGGTCAACCCGGTCAACGGCGAGCGCATCCCGATCTGGGCCGCCGACTACGTGCTGTCCGACTACGGCCACGGCGCCATCATGGCGGTGCCCGCGCACGACCAGCGCGACCTCGACTTCGCCCGCAAGTTCGGGCTGCCGGTGCAGGTCGTCGTCCACACCGGCCTGGCCGACCCGGGCGAGACCGGCGTCGCCACGCCCGGCGAGGGCACGCTGGTCAACTCCGGCCCGCTCGACGGCTTGAGCAAGGCCGAGGCCATCGCCAAGATCGTCGAGATCCTGGAGGCCCAGGGCAGGGGCAAGGCCGCCGTCAACTTCCGCCTGCGCGACTGGCTGCTGTCGCGCCAGCGGTTCTGGGGCACGCCGATCCCGATCATCCACTGCCCCGACTGCGGCGAGGTGCCCGTCCCCGACGACCAGCTCCCCGTCACGCTGCCCGACATGCGCGGCGAGGCCCTGGCGCCCAAGGGCGTCTCCCCGCTGGCGTCGGCCACCGAGTGGGTCAACGTCTCCTGCCCGAAGTGCGGCGGCCCCGCCCAGCGCGACACCGACACCATGGACACCTTCGTCGACTCGTCCTGGTACTTCCTGCGCTACTGCTCGCCCGGCTACACCGACGGCCCGTTCGACCCCGAGCAGGTCCGCAAGTGGGGCCCGATCGACCAGTACGTGGGCGGCATCGAGCACGCCGTGCTGCACCTGCTCTACTCCCGGTTCTTCACCAAGGTCCTGCACGACATGGGCATGCTCGACTTCACCGAGCCGTTCCTGCGCATGCTGAACCAGGGCCAGGTGATCAACGGCGGCAAGGCCATGTCGAAGTCGCTGGGCAACGGCATCGACCTGGGCCAGC
This sequence comes from Nonomuraea pusilla, assembly GCF_900109355.1. Taxonomy (GTDB): domain Bacteria; phylum Actinomycetota; class Actinomycetes; order Streptosporangiales; family Streptosporangiaceae; genus Nonomuraea; species Nonomuraea pusilla. Next base: position 107,983 of record NZ_FOBF01000014.1, on the reverse strand, counting down.
AGATCGACGAGTTCGGCGTCGACGCCGTGCGGCTGACCATGATCTTCGCCGGCCCGCCCGAGGACGACATCGACTGGGCCGACGTCTCGCCGGCCGCGTCGCAGAAGTTCCTGGCCCGCGCCTTCCGCGTAATGGACGAGGTGACCAGCGAGCCCGGCGTCTCCTTCGACGGCGGCGACCTGGGGCTGCGCAAGGTCACGCACCACACGATCGACGAGGTCACCAAGCTGGTCGACTCGTACCGGTTCAACGTCGCGGTGGCCCGCATGATGGAGCTCACCTCCGCTGTGCGCAAGGCCATCGACGTCGGCCCCGGCGCGGCCGACCCGGCCGTCCGCGAGGCCGCCGAGACGCTGGCGGTCATGCTGTCGCTCGTCGCCCCGTACACCGCCGAGGAGGGCTGGGAGCGCCTTGGCCACCAGGGCGGCGTGGCCTTCGCGGGCTGGCCCGTGGCCGACCCTGCGCTGCTGGTCCAGGACTCCGTCACCTGCGTGGTGCAGGTGGCCGGCAAGGTGCGCGACCGGCTGGAGGTCTCGCCCGGCATCTCCGAGGACGACCTGCGCGGGCTGGCCCTGGCCTCGGAGAAGGTGGCGCCGTACCTGCAGGGCGAGCCGCGCAAGGTGATCGTGCGCGCGCCCAAGCTGGTCAACATCGTCCCCTGAGGCCCTGAGGCCCTGCGGCCTGAGTCCCTGGAGCCCCCGGCGCGCGCCGGGGGCTCCTCGGCGTCCGCCGGATCCTGCGCGGCTCGGGCAGCGGCTCCTTCTCCTAGAGCCTGCGCAGCTCCGGCAGCAGCTCCTTCTCCGCCCAGTCGAAGAACGGCTGCTGCTGGTCGTGCCCGATCTGCACGAGCGCGACGTGCGTGAACCCGGCCTCCGCGTACGCGCGGACGCCGCGCACCACCGCCTCCACGTCGTTGCCGCACGGCACGCTCCCCGCGACGTCCTCGGGGCGGACGGTGCCCGACGCCGCCTCGAAGTTCACCGGGCCGGGCAGCTCCGACATGACCTTCCAGCCGCCGACGCCCGCCCAGCGCCACAGCCGGTGCGCGCGTTCCCTGGCGGCCTCCGCGTCGCTGTCGTACGCGAGCGCGAGCTGGCCGTAGACCGGCTTGCCCTCGCCCCCCATGGCGTTGAACGCGGCGACGACCTCCCGCATGGGGTCGTTGACGACGAGCAGGTCGCCGTACTGGGCGGCGAGCTCCGCCGACGCGCCGCCCGAGGCCGCGATCCCGATCGGCACCCGCTCCTCGGGCAGGTCGTACAGCTTGGCGGAGTCCACGTCGTAGAACTCGCCCTGGAAGGTGACGTAGCCGCCGCCGAACAGCTCCCTGATGATCCGTACGGCCTCCGCGAACATGCGGTGGCGGGTGTCGACGGGCGGCCAGCCCTCGCCGATCACGTGCTCGTTGAGGTTCTCCCCGGCGCCGAGCCCCAGGGTGAACCTGCCCTCGCTCAGCACGCCCATGGTGGCCGCCTTCTGCGCCACGACCGCCGGGTGGTAGCGCATGATCGGGCAGGTCACGTACGTCATGAGCGGGATCCGCTCGGTGGCCTGCGCCGCGGCGCCGAGCACCGACCAGGCGTAGGGCGAGTGCCCCATCTCCTCCAGCCAGGGGAAGTAGTGGTCGGAGATGACCGCGTAGTCGAAGCCGACCCGCTCGGCGGTGGCGGCGTCCTCGACGAGCTGCCGCGGCGGCGTCTGCTCGCACATCATCGTGTAGCCGATTTGTACCATGCGCTCCGGCTACCCGGGTTTGTCGAGATCAGCGGCCAAGCTCCGGAGATCAATGGTGGGGCGTCAGCCGCACAGCTCGTCCAGGACGAGGCCCAGGCCGATGCCGAGGAGCCAGACGTCCTTGGCGATGCCGATGCCCGCCTGCGACGGCCGCAGGCTGCCCTCCTGCCGCAGTCCGGGCGTCTTGAGGTACAGGCCGAGCAGGCTCGCCGCGAACCCCGTCAGTGCCGCACCCGCGACCAGCGACGGCACGAACGGGACCAGCAGCGCCGCGCCCACCGCGATCTCGCCCTTGGCCAGCAGCCTCGTGAACGCGACCGGGTCCTGCTTGCCGAGGAACGGGTAGACGTTGGCCGCCATGCCGTGCACGGACGCCGCCGTCTCCGCGTCGGCTCTGGCCTTGCCGAGACCGGAGTTCAGGATGTACGCCCCCGTCGCCAGGCGGGGCGGGAGCTGGTGCAGGCGCGCGATCAGTCGCATGATCCCTCACAGGTAGGACTCGGGAACGGCCCCCATCCGACTGGCTGCCGCTGAGGACCTGCTCTGTCCTGTTCGTCCTGCCCGGACCGGCGCCGGGCATCCGCGCGCCGCCCCTGCTCTTGACCTCGGCGGCGAATCCTTGAGCCACCCTTGGTAGTGGGCATTAGTGTGCCAGTGTGACAACTGGCGCATACCTCAGATATCCGCATCTCCATGGTGACCTGGTCACCTTCGTCGCCGACGACGACGTCTGGCTCGCCCCCGTCACCGGCGGCAGGGCCTGGCGGTTCACCGCCGACCGCACCCCCGTCACATACCCCAGATTCTCCCCCGACGGCACCCGCATCGCCTGGACCAGCACCCGCGAAGGCGCCCCCGAGGTGTTCACGGCCGAGATCGACGGGCCAGAAGGCGAGCGGCTCACCCACTGGGGCAACACCGCGACCGGCTCACGCGGATGGAGCGCCGACGGCCAGGTGCTCGCCGTCACCGCGGCAGGCGAGGGCTCACGCATGCGGACCTGGGCACACGCCGTCCCCCTCGACGGCGGCCCCGCCACCCGCCTGCCGTACGGATGGGTGAGCGACGTCGCCGTCAGCGACGGCAAGGTCGCCACCGTCTCATCGATCTGGCGCGAACCGTCGCAGTGGAAGCGGTACCGAGGCGGCACCGCGGGCAAGATCTGGGTCGACGCCACCGGCGACGGCGAGTTCACCAGGCTGTTCGCCGACAGCCCCGCCCAGCACTGGGCGGTCAACTGGATCGGCGACAGGCTCGTCTTCCTCTCCGACCGCGACGGCGCCGGCGACGTCTACTCCTCCGAGCCCGACGGCTCCGACCTGCGCCGGCACACCACGCACTCCGGCTTCTACGCCCGCCACGCCTCCGGCGACGGCCGGCGGATCGTCTACGTCCACGCCGGCGACCTGTGGCTCCTGGACGGCCTCGACGCCGAACCCAGGAAGATCGACGTGCGGCTCGGCGGGCCCCGCCCCGGCCGGGCCAGGCGCCCCGCCCCCCTCCGCGTCGGCGGCTTCTCACCCGACGCCACCGGCCGCGCCAGCGCCGTCGAGATCCGCGGCACCGCCCACTGGGTCACCCACCGCGACGGCCCCGCCGGCGCGCTGCGCGCCGCGCCCGGCGTACGCGTGCGGCTGCCCCGCGTGCTCGGCGCCGACGGCCGCTCCATCTGGGTCTCCGACGCCACCGGCGAGGACGCCCTGGAGATCGGCGCACCCGGCGGCGACATCAGGACGCTCGCCGCGGGAGAGCTCGGCCGCGTCCTCGACCTCGCCGTCGCGCCCGACGGCAAGCACGCCGCCGTCGCCACCCACGACGGCCGGCTGCTCGTCGCCGACCTCGACACCGGCGCCGTCCGGCAGCTCGACCGCACCACCCAGGGCGACATCAGCGGGCTCACGTTCTCCCCCGACTCCGGCTGGCTCGCCTGGGTCCACCCCCACCACGAACCGCTGTCGCAGATCAGGATGGGCCGCGTCGACGGCACCTCCGTCATCGACGTAACCCCGCTGCGCTTCTCCGACCACAGCCCCGCCTTCACCAGGGACGGCAAGCACCTGGCGTTCCTGTCCGTGCGCACCTTCGACCCCGTGTACGACGCGCACGTCTTCGACCTGTCGTTCCCCACCGGCTGCCGGCCCTACATCGTGCCGCTCCAGGCCACCACCCCGTCACCGTTCGACCCCAGCCTCCAGGGCCGCGGCTTCAACGGCGAGGACGACAAGCCACCCGCCGACCAGGGGGACAAGAAGGACGACGCGCCGCCACGCACCGAGGTGGACCCCGACGGGCTGGCCGCCCGCGTCGTGCCCGTGCCCGTGCCCGCCGGCCGCTACGACAACCTGCGCACCGCCAAGGACGCGCTGCTGTGGCTGCGCCTGCCGCTCACCGGCAAGCTCGGCGACGGCACCGAGCAGACCGGCGAGACCGTCCTCGAACGCTACGACCTCAAGAAACGCTCCAAGTCGGAGCTGGGCGGCCAGATCCAGTCCTTCGAGGTGAGCGGCGACGGCACCAGGCTCGTCACCCAGGGCAAGCACGGCCTGCAGACCCGCGCCGCCACCGACGGCGACGACCCCGTCACCGTCGACCTCGACCGCATCAGCGTCCACGTCGACCCCGCCGCCGAATGGCGCCAGGGCTACCGCGAGGCCGGACGGCTCATGCGCGACCACTTCTGGCGCGCCGACATGAACGGCGTCGACTGGCAGGGCACCCTCGACAGGTACGAACCGCTCGTCGAACGCATCGGCACCCACAGCGAGCTCATCGACCTGCTCTGGGAGGTACAGGGCGAACTCGGCACGTCCCACGCCTACGCCTACGGCGCCGGCCCCGGCTACGACCCGCGCCGCCGCCAGGGCCTCCTCGGCGCCGACCTGGCCAGGGACACCGACGGCGTGTGGCGCATCGAGCGCGTCCTGCCGGGCGAGACCTCCGACCACGCCGCCCGCTCGCCGCTGCTCGCGCCCGGCGTCGCCATGCGGCCCGGCGACGCCGTCGTCGCCGTCGGAGGACGGCCCGTCGATCCCGTACGCGGCCCGCTGCCCCTGCTCGCCGGCACCGCCGGCCAGCCCGTCGAGCTGACCGTCCGGCCCGCCTCGGGCGGCGACACGCGGCGCGTCGTCGTCACCCCCGTCGCCGACGAGACCAGCCTGCGCTACCACGACTGGGTCGAGAGCCGCCGCGCCCACGTCCGCGCCGCATCCGGCGGGCGGCTCGGCTACCTGCACGTCCCCGACATGGTCGCCTCCGGCTGGGCGCAGTTCCACCGCGACCTGCGTACCGAGATGGCGTACGAGGGGCTCATCGTGGACGTGCGTGAGAACGGCGGCGGGCATACCTCCGAACTCGTGCTGGAGAAGCTGTCGCGCCGCGTCACCGGCTGGGCGCACGCCCGCGGCTACGAGCCCATGCGCTACCCCGAGGACTCCCCGCGCGGGCCCGTCGTCGCCGTCACCGACGAGTTCGCCGGGTCCGACGGCGACATCGTCAGCGCCGGCATCAAGAACCGCGGCATCGGGCCCCTCGTGGGCACCCGGACCTGGGGCGGCGTCATCGGCATCGACTCCCGGTACTCCCTCGTGGACGGCACCGTCGTCACCCAGCCCCGCTACTCGTTCTGGCTGGAAGGGCCGGGCTGGGGCGTCGAGAACCACGGCGTGGACCCGGACGTCGAGGTCGTCGCCACCCCCCAGGACCGGGCCGCCGGAAGGGACCCGCAGCTCGACAAGGCGATCGAACTCGCCCTCGCCGCCCTGGCCGAACACCCGGCCGCCACCGCACCGGACATCCCCCCGCTCTCCTGATCCGGGACGTCGCGCGACATCCCCGGCTCTGTCGGGGACGTCGCCGGGCGTCCCCGGCTCTCCTGAGCCGGGACGTCGCCGGGCGTCCCCGGTTCTCCTGAGCCGGGACGTCGCCGGGCGTCCCCGGTTCTCCTGAGCCGGGACGTCGCCGGGCGTCCCCGGTTCTCCTGAGCCGGGACGTCGCCGGGCGTCCCCGGTTCTCCTGAGCCGGGACGTCGCCGGGCATTCCCGGCTCTCTTCAGACGGGGGATCGCCAGGCATCCCCCGCTCTCCTGAGACGGGACGTCAGGGGAGGGGCAGGCCAGCGGCCCGCTCCTCCCCGCGCCACACGGGGAGGAGCGGGAAGCAGCTGCGGGGTCAGGGGAGGCGGGACAGGCGGTCCAGGATCTCGGCGAGGACGCCCTCCGTCGTCGCGAAGTTCAGCCGCACGTACTCCTCACCGCCCGGCCCGAACACCGCGCCGTCGCTGAGCAGCACCTTCGCATCCTGCTCGATCGTCGCCGCCATGCCCGGCACGCCCGTGTGCAGCCAGGCCAGGTACGTCGCCTGCGGCACCCGGTAGCCGAACCGCGACGGCAGGCGCTCGGCGAGGGTCCGCCTGTTGCGGTCGAGCAGGGCCGTCGTCTCCTGGAGCCACGCGTCGCCGTGCCGCCAGGCGGCCACCGTGGCCTCCACCCCGAACAGCCCCGCCGAGCCGTACAGGAACGGCGGCTGCGCCTCCAGCGCCTTGCGCAGCTCGGGATGCCCGACGTGCGCCACCGAGCAGCGGATCCCGCCCAGGTTGAACGCCTTCGTCGCCGAGGTCAGCGTCACCGTCCGCCCCGGCAGGATCGTGGCGAACGGGACGTGCCGGTGCGGTTCGTACACCAGGTCGGCGTGGATCTCGTCGGCGATGACCAGCAGGTCGTGCCGCTCGGCGTGCTCGGCCAGCTCCTCCAGCTCGGCCCTGGTGAAGGCCCTGCCGGTCGGATTCTGCGGGTTGACCAGCAGCAGCACCCGGCAGCCCGACAGGTCGGGCACCTCGAACCGCCACGAGTCGCCGTCGGGTTCCAGCCGGATCGGCCGCAGCGGGCGCTCCATGTCGCTCAGCGTCTTGAGGAACGGGTGGTAGGCGGGGGTGTGCAGCGCGACGCCGTCACCCGGCCTGGTCCAGACGTGCAGCAGCACCTGCAGCGCCTGGTTGATGTCGCTGTAGGAGCGGACGTACGAGGGGTCGGGGTCCCATCCGAACCTGCGCGCCATGCGCTCGGCGAACGCCTCGGCCAGCGGGCCGCACGACGGGGTGTCCAGCCAGGTGGGGTAGCCGAGGTCTCCCTCGGCCCTGCGCCGCAGCGCCTCCACCACTGCGGGGGCGGCGGCCAGGTCCATGTCGGCGACCCACGCGGGGATCACCCCGGGCCCCGTAGCTGCCCATTTGATTCCGTCATGCGTGGCTTTAAGGCGTTCAGGGCTGTATGCGTCGCTCATCCACCCATCCTAAATTTCCGGTACGCCTACGGGCTCGGCCCTGAGGGCGTGACCCGGTGGCCCCGGTGCCGCCGCCGGACGGCATACGGCACGAACGAGCGAATGGTCATCCCGTACGTTCCAGGCGCGAAACGAACAGGGCAGACGCTGGCAGGGCTGGGGCTGCAGCACAAGCGGGGGTACGGCGCCGAAACCGTCCAGGCCCACCACGCAGACATGAGCCGTGCGGGCATGAGCCGTGCGGGCATGTGGGACGTGCAGCAGGAGCCATGCAGCGGGCGGGGACAGGTCAGCAGGACCGTCAGGCGCGCGTACGGCCGGGCCCCGACAGGCAGGCATATGGACGGCCCAACACCAGGCAGCCCTGGCAGCAGAGTAGACCGGCGGGGTCGCCCGGCGCATGCGGCAGGCGATGCGGTGGTGCGGCTGCGGGAGGGCAGACAGGCGTGCGGCTGGCCCGGACAAAGGCCGGGCATGCGGGCAGCTGTCACCAGGCAGCCGTAGGAGCAGTCCCGGGCGTCGCCGACTGGGCGTGCGGCGGCGCGGTCTGGGAGGGCGGATGGGCGTGCGGCTGGGCCCGGAGCACGGGTTGGGGGACGGGTGGCTGGTGCCAGGCACGGCGTGTGTGCCGTATGTCCCGACTGTCGAGGTGTCACGAGGAGGACGTGCGCGCGACGGTGGCCGGGCGCACGTCCGTACCGGGCGACAGGAGGACGGTCAGAGGCGGCGGAGGACCGCGACGACCTTGCCGAGGACGCTGGCCTCGTCGCCGGGGATCGGCTCGTAGTTCGGGTTGTGCGGGACGAGCCAGACGTGCCCGTCCTTGCGCTTGAAGGTCTTGACCGTGGCCTCGCCGTCGATCATGGCGGCCACGATGTCGCCGCTCTCGGCCACCGGCTGCTGGCGGACGACCACCCAGTCGCCGTCGGCGATGGCGGCCTCGATCATGGAGTCACCGGTGACCTGCAGGAGGAAGAGCGTGCCTTCGCCGACGAGCTGCTTGGGGAGGGCGAAGACGTCCTCGACGCTCTCCTCGGCCAGGATCGGCCCACCGGCGGCGATGCGGCCCACGAGCGGGACGTACGCGGCGGTCGGCCGGCTCACCGTCGGCTCCTCGTTGGAGGCGTCGGGGTCGACCCACAGCACCGGCTCGCCGGGCAGACGCACCTCGAGGGCACGCGGACGGTGGGGGTCGCGGCGCAGGTAGCCCTTGCGCTGCAGAGCCGTCAGCTGGTGCGACACGCTGGACGTGCTCGTCAGCTGCACGGCCTCGCCGATCTCACGCATGGAGGGCGGATAACCACGCTGTTGGACGGAGTCGCGGATCACTTCGAGGATCTTGCGCTGCCTCGGGGTAAGCCCCAGGGAGTCTCGCCGGCGCACCGCGAGGTCGCTGACCCCGTTCGCGTCGTCCCGCTCGCTCATGCTCTTCCTCCTCGCCCGGCGGGCCGCCTCACCGGCGCACCTCCCGGTCTGTGGTCCTCATGTCGCACACAGCGACCGTATCTCGGTTGAAGATCATCTTCAAACAATTGTTCGAGTCTTCCTCGAAATCGACCGCAGCGTGGTGTACAACATCGTACGGGAGTTCGATCGACACCGTGTTCGATTTGCTGATCTTATTGGGCCTTTTCCTCGGGCCACACGGCGGGAGGTCAACCGTGCGAACGACCACAAGAACCGACCCGGCCACCGAAGACGTCAAAGGGCTCACGCTCGTCGCCGGAACGACGCGGACGACCCAGGGAAAGGACCGACAGGACGATCGGACACCCGCACGGGACCGTTCCCACGGGCCCGACGACAGACGACAGACCGAGGGCGACCAGGGCTCCGGCCGGCGGGGTCGCAGGGGGCGGGGCTCCGGTCGGCGCGAGTCCGACGTGCGTGGTTCCGACGTGCGCGGCTCCGAGGGGCGCGGTTCCGAGGGGCGCGGCCGCGGCGGGCGGGGGTCCGAGGCGGGCAGGAGCGACGCGCGCGGAGCGCGGAGGCACCTGCGCCTGGTGCCGGCTCCTCGCCCTTCAGAGGACGAGGACGTTTCAGGGGGCGAGGACGTCAGGGGCGAGCGCGGAGGTTCTCGGGCGAAGTCGAACAAGTCGGTGCGCGGGTCTGCGGCGAGGAGAGCCGGAGAGGGCGGCGACACGGGAGCACGCCGCCCGCTCTCCGAAAAGGAGCCGACGCCGCGCCGCGCGGTCCCTGGCGGGGAGGCCATGACGGGTCGCGCGGTCCCTGGAGGGGGGCGCGTGACAGGCCGCGCGGTCCCTGGAGGGGGGCGCGTGGCAGGCCGCGCGGTCCCTGGAGGGGGGCGCGTCACAGGCCGTGCGGCCCCTGGTGGGGAGGCCGTGACGGGGCGGGCAGGCGGAGAGGCGGCGGTGACGGGCCGTGTGGGTGGGGGAAGGTTGACAGGCGGTTCCGGCAGGGGACGGGGATCGGGCGGTTCCGCTGGAGGGTCGGTTTCCGGCGGCGTCCGTGGGAGGTCGGCTCCCGGGCGGGCGGCCTCCGGGCGGGCGGCCTCCGGGCGGGCGGCCTCCGGTCAGGTGGTCCCCGGTGAGGTGGTCCCCGGTGAGGTGGTCCCCGGTCAGGCGGCTTTCAGGCGGGGGTCCCTGGGCGGACGGCTGCCGGTCGGATGAGGGTCGTACCGACCGGGCGAGATGACCTCTCGGCGACGGAGGGATTGCGGCCTGGGAGGGCGGGCCGGGGGGAGGCGCGGTGGTTCGGGCGGGGTGCTGGCGCGGTGGCGGGTCCGGTCGGGCGCGGTGGTGGTGAGGCCGCTGGTCGGGTCGGGGGTGGTCGTGGTGCGGTGCCGGGCCCGGTCGGGCGGGGTGATGGTGGGGCCGCTGGTCGGGTCGGGCGTGGTCGTGGTGCGGCGGCGGGCCCGGTCGGGCGGCGTGGCTCCGTGGCCGGGCGGCGGGCGGCTGGGAAGGGGTGGAAGGTGTTCGCTGGTGAGCGGGCTGCGGGCGGTGGTCCTGGGGTGGGGGCGCGCTCCGGGCGGCGGGCGGCTGGGAAGGGGTGGAAGGTGTTCGCTGGTGAGCGGGCTGCGGGCGGTGGTCCTGGGGTGGGGGCGCGCTCCGGGCGGCGGGCGGCGCCTCCCCTGCGGCTCACCAGGCGGGGACGGGCCGTGGTCGTCATCGGCATGGTGCTGCTGGCGCTCGGCGGCTTCTGGCTGGGGACGCGAACCGCCGGGCACGCTTCGGTCGCCGTGATGGTGCCCGAGCACCCTGGGCTGCCTTGGGTGGACGTCCGTACCGGCGACACGGCCTGGGGCATCGCCGACGCGGTGGCCCGGGACGGCCGGGATCCCGAGGCGCTGGCGGAGGAGATCAAGCGGCTGAATCGCCTGCCTGACGGCAAGATCCGCCCCGGAACCCGCCTCTACATCCTGCGTCGCTGACCTCCCTCCTCTCAGCGCTTCGTCCAGGCCGCCTCCGGTTCCGCGCTGCTCGTGCCGTTTCCGTTTCCGCTTCCGGTTCGGCTTCCGGTTCCGGTTCCGGTTCCATGCCGCCTCCGCCATGCCGCCTCCGCCGTGCCGCCTCCGCCATGCCGCCTCCGCCGTGCCGCTTCTGCCCGGCCGCTTCTGCCGTGCCGCTTGCGGTTCCGTGCCGCTTCCCGCGCGCTGGGCCGCGTGCTCCTGAGCTCCCGCGCTCCCGCTCTGCCGAGCTGTAGGGCCGCGTGCTCCGGTTCCGTGGTGCTGCCCGCTCTTCCGTCCCGGTGCCGGGTGTGTCTTCTGGTGTCCTGGGAGCGTTTCGTCGCAGGCGGGTTCCGGTGGTCGGTTGCTTCCGCTGGGGTCCGGTACGCTGCGCTCTTCGGCGAGGACGGCGACCGGCTCGGCCGGCGGGGTCCGTGAGGTTTGAGTGACTCCCGAGGTGGGAAACCGCAGGGGCCGGTGTGGCCTCTGGGGCGACACGCCGTGCCCCGCTGGCTGATCAGCGGGTTCGGTCGGAGGGTCCTCGCCAACTTGCGTTCATGGTCCCGCGCTTCTACGGTTGGACCACAACATCTAGTAGTTACACCGATGTAGTTCACCACACCTTGTGTTTCTGTGACCGTTCCATGGCCAGCCGTGGCGCGGGCGCGAGCCTACCGCGGCGACGTTCCAACCGTGTGGTGGCGGCGGAATCCGAGGAGGCGAAAGCGTGCACTGTCCGTTCTGCCGCCATCCGGACACGCGGGTCATCGACAGTCGTTCCACGGACGACGGCGCGGCCATCCGGCGGAGGCGTACCTGCCCCGAATGTGGGCGCAGGTTCACCACACAGGAGACCGTGCTGCTCATGGTGAGCAAGCGCAGCGGGGTGACCGAGCCGTTCTCGCGCGACAAGGTCGTGGCGGGCGTACGGCGGGCCTGTCAGGGCAGGCCGGTCAGTGAGGACTCCTTGGCGCAGCTCGGGCAGCGGGTCGAGGAGGCCATCAGGGCCAAGGGCGCGGCAGAGATCCCCTCGAACGAGGTGGGTTTGGCGATTCTCGGGCCGCTGCGCGAGCTCGACGAGGTCGCCTACCTGCGGTTCGCATCGGTATATCGCGGTTTCGAGAGCCTGGCGGACTTCGAGGCCGAGATCCAACAGTTGAAGGCGGAGAAGGGGGAGTCATGACGGAGACGGCCAGCGGTTCAGTCGCGCGCGGTGGCAAGCGTCCTCGTAAGGGGCTGAAGATGAAGCGCATCTTCACCAAGCCCGGCGTGCACCCATATGACGAGGTCAATTGGGAGCGCCGCGACGTCGTCATGACGAACTGGCGCGACGGCTCGATCAACTTCGAGCAGCGGGGTGTCGAGTTCCCCGACTTCTGGTCGGTGAACGCGGCGAACATCGTGACCACGAAGTACTTCCGGGGCGCGGTGGGCACGCCGCAGCGCGAGTGGAGCCTGAAGCAGCTCGTCGACCGTGTGGTGGGCGTCTACACGCGGACGGGCATCGAGGAGGGCTACTTCGCCAGCGACGAGGACGCCGAGATCTTCGACCACGAGCTGAAGCACGCCCTGGTGCACCAGGTGTTCGCGTTCAACTCGCCGGTCTGGTTCAACGTCGGCACGAAGTCGCCGCAGCAGGTCAGCGCCTGCTTCATCCTGTCCGTGGACGACACGATGGAGTCGATCCTGGACTGGTACAAGGAAGAGGGCGTGATCTTCAAGGGCGGTTCCGGCGCGGGGGTGAACCTGTCCCGCATCCGTTCGTCCAAGGAGCTGCTGTCGAGCGGCGGCACCGCGAGCGGCCCGGTCAGCTTCATGCGCGGCGCCGACGCCAGCGCGGGCACGATCAAGTCGGGCGGCGCGACCCGCCGCGCGGCCAAGATGGTCGTGCTGGACGTCGACCACCCCGACATCGAGGAGTTCATCGAGACGAAGGCGCGCGAGGAGGACAAGGTCCGGGCCCTGCGCGACGCCGGGTTCGACATGGACCTCGGCGGCAAGGACATCGTCTCGGTCCAGTACCAGAACGCCAACAACTCGGTCCGCGTCTCCGACGAGTTCATGCGGGCGGTGGAGAAGGGCGAGCGGTTCGGGCTGCGCGCCCGCCTGACGGGCGAGGTCATCGAGACCATCGACGCCCGCGACCTGTTCAGGAAGATGGCGAAGGCCGCCTGGGAGTGCGCCGACCCCGGCGTGCAGTACGACGACACGATCAACGACTGGCACACCACCCCGGAGACGGGCCGCATCACCGCCAGCAACCCGTGCAGCGAGTACGTCCACCTGGACAACTCCTCCTGCAACCTGGCCAGCATCAACCTGCTGAAGTTCCTGAACGACGACAACTCCTTCGACATCGCGAACTTCGTCAAACTGACCGAGCTGATCATCACCGCGATGGACATCTCGATCTGCTTCGCCGACTTCCCGACGGAGAAGATCGGGGAGACGACGCGGGCGTACCGGCAGCTCGGCATCGGCTACGCGAACCTCGGCGCGCTGCTCATGGCGACCGGCCACGCGTACGACTCCGACGGCGGCCGCGCCGTGGCGGGGGCGATCACCAGCCTCATGACGGGCGTGTCGTACCGGCGCAGCGCCGAGCTGGCCGGCGTGGTGGGCCCGTACGACGGTTACGCCCGCAACGCCGAGCCGCACAAGCGCGTCATGCGCAAGCACGCCGCGGCGAACGACGACCTGCGCACGGTCGGCGTCATGGACTCCAAGATCCACGCCGAGGCGTCCCGGCAGTGGTCGGAGTGCCTGAAGACCGGCGAGAGGAACGGCTACCGCAACGCGCAGGCCAGCCTCCTCGCCCCGACGGGCACGATCGGCCTGATGATGGACTGCGACACCACCGGCATCGAGCCCGACCTCGCGCTGGTGAAGTTCAAGAAGCTGGTCGGCGGCGGCTCGATGCAGATCGTCAACCAGACGATCCCGCGCGCGCTCAAGCAGCTCGGCTACCAGCAGGAGCAGGTCGAGGCGATCGTCGAGTACATCGCCGAGCACGGCCACGTCGTCGACGCGCCGGGCCTGCGCAAGGAGCACTACGAGGTGTTCGACTGCGCGATGGGCGAGCGGGCGATCGCGCCGATGGGCCACGTCCGGATGATGGCCGCCACGCAGCCGTTCCTGTCCGGCGCGATCTCGAAGACGGTCAACCTGCCCGAGTCGGCCACGATCGACGACATCGAGCAGGTCTACATGGAGGGCTGGAAGCTCGGGCTGAAGGCGCTCGCCGTCTACCGCGACAACTGCAAGGTCGGCCAGCCGCTGTCGGCCGGCGGCAAGAAGGACGAGCCGGCCAAGAAGGACGAACCGGCCGCCCAGGCCGAGGAGCCCGAGGTCAAGGTCATCGAGGTCAACCGCCCGACCCGGCGCCGCATGCCGAACCAGCGGCCCAGCACCACCACCCGCTTCACCGTCGGCGGCGCGAAGGGCTACATGACGGCCTCCTCCTACCCCGACGACGGGCTGGGCGAGGTCTTCCTGAAGATGTCCAAGCAGGGCTCGACCCTGGCGGGCGTCATGGACGCCTTCTCGGTGGCGATCTCCATCGGCCTGCAGTACGGCGTGCCGCTGGAGACGTACATGAGCAAGTTCGTCAACATGCGGTTCGAGCCGGCGGGCATGACCGACGACCCCGACATCCGCATGGCGACGTCCGTGATGGACTACATCTTCCGGCGCCTGGCGCTCGACTACCTCCCGTACGACGAGCGGGCGGCGCTGGGCATCTTCTCGGCGGCCGAGCGCGCGGCGCAGCAGCGCGGCGAGGACCCGGCGGCGCTGCAGGAGACGGTCGACCGCGAGGCGCTCGCCCAGTCGGCGCCCATCGAGCCGGCGGCGCGGGTCGAGGAGAAGCCGCAGCCGCAGCCCGAGGTCAAGGAGCTCACGCTGGAGAGCCACCGGCGCTTCACGGCCGACGCGCCGCTCTGCATGACGTGCGGCACGAAGATGCGCCCGGCGGGCAGCTGCTACGTCTGCGAGGGCTGCGGCTCCACCAGCGGCTGCAGCTGACCCGGCCACCGGCCCGGGGCCTCGGCCCCAGGCCGGTCCCGGGCCGAGGGCCCGTGGCGGGCCCGTTGCGGGTCGGAGGCTGACGACGACGGCGGCCCGGGCGGGAAGTGCGCTTCCCACCCGGGCCGCCGCCTGTTACGGTCCTCCGGTCCCGACGCCCGGGCCACCAGCCGGATGAGCGCCGCCTACGTCCGCTGCACGACCAAGACCTCCACGCGCCGGCGCGCGATGGCCCTCGTCCCGGCCGGGCCAGGGGCGAGGAGCTGGTCCGACGGGCGATCGCCGACAGGCGCATCGATCCGGAACGCGACGGGAGGGTCGAGAACGACCTTCTGCTCACTCTCACCGGCTTCACCCCCCTCCTCGAACTCGGCGTGATCGAGCCCGGGACGCGCTCACCGTCATCGATCACCATCTGGACCGGCTGTTCGCCCGGGTGGTTTGACGGGGCTGTCCCGTGGAGGTGGGGGTTTCGCGGAGTCCGTGGCGGTTCCACCAGCGGGCCAGCGGGGCGGGCGCCCACCACGCCCAGCGGCCGAGCAGCCGCATGGTGGCGGGCACCAGCAGCCCTCTGACGATCGTCGCGTCCACCCCGACGGCGATCACCAGGCCCACCCCGATCATCTTCATCAGCGTGACCTGGCCGAGGGCGAACCCGCCCACGACCACGATCAGCAGCAGCGCCGCGCTGCTGATCACCCCGGCCGAGCGCTGCGCGCCGACGGCCACCGACTCGGCGCTGTCGCCGGTCCTGTCCCATTCCTCCCGGATGCGGGAGACGAGGAAGACCTCGTAGTCGAGGGCCAGGCCGAACGCCATGACGAGGATCAGCACGGGGAACACGACGTCCAGCCAGCCCGCCGGGTCGAAGCCGAGCAGCCCCGACAGCCATCCCCGCTGGAAGATCAGGGTGATCGCGCCGAACGACGCCGACAGCGACAGCGCGTTCATGACGACGGACTTCAGCGGCAGCACCACGGAACCGAACGCCCAGAACAGCAGCACCGCGCACGCGACCAGCACGAACAGCCCGAACACCGGCATCCGCTCGGCGACCGACCCGCGCACGTCGAGCAGGGTCGCGGGCCGCCCGGTCACCAGCGCGGTCGCCCCGCCGGGCGCGGGCACGTCCCGCAGCTCACGCGCCATCCTGGCGGCCGCGTCGCTCGTCGGCCGGTACGAGTACCGCATGGACAGCCGGTACGCGCCGCCGTTCTGCCCGGTCACGCTCACCCCGGAGACGCCCTCGACGGCGTCGAGCCGGGCCGCGTACTCCCGCGCCTGCCCCGGCGTGGCAGGGGTGAGCACGGCCGTCATGACGCGGTCGGGCACCTGGGTGAACCGTTCGGCCAGCCGCTCGGCCACGACCCTGCTCCCCGTGCCGTCCGGCAGCAGCGCCGGGTCGGGGATGCCCCAGCGCACGCCGAGGAACGGCAGGCCGAGCGCGAGCAGCGCGCCGCCGACGCCGAGCGTGGTGACGAGCGGCCGGCGCATCGCGGCGTGCGCCATCCGGTACCACCAGCCGCGCCCGGCCCGTACGGGGATCGGCACGCGCAGCGCGTTCACCCGGTGCCCGGCGATGGCGAGCAGGGCGGGCAGCACGGTGAGCGTGGCGAGCACGGCGAACAGCACGACGGCGGCGCCCGCGTACCCGATAGAGCGGTAGACGAGCTGGGGGAAGAGCAGCATCCCGAGGAAGCAGGTGGCCAGCGTCAGCCCGGAGAAGACGACGGCCCGCCCGGCGGTCGCCACGGTGCGGACGACGGCGTCCTCGACGGCGGACCCGGCCGCCAGTTCCTCGCGGAAGCGGGTCACCAGGAACAGCGCGTAGTCGATGGCGAGCCCGAGCCCCATCAGGGTGACGATCTGGAACGCGTACGTGGAGACGTCGGCGACGGTCGTGAGCAGGCGCAGCACGGTGAGCGAGCCGAACATGGTGAGCAGCCCGATCGCCAGCGGCAGGCACGCCGCCACCGCGCCGCGGAACGCCAGCACGAGCAGCACCAGCAGCACCGGCATGGACAGCACCTCGGCGCGGACGATGTCGCCGGTGCTGAGCTGGTTGATCTCCAGGGGGAAGACGAGCGCGCCGCCCACGGTCGTGGTCAGTCCAGGCGCCCGCAGCCGGTCCTTGATCTGCTGGTAGCCGCGGGCCCGCTCGTCGCCGTCCCGCCCGGCCAGGGTCAGGGTGACGTACGTGGCGTGCCGGTCGGTGGAGACGTACTCCGGGGAGCCGGCGGACCAGTGGGTGCGGGCGGAGGCGACGACGCCGGCGGGCAGCCCGGAGACGACGGACCGCACGGCCGAGGCGAACGCCGGGTCGTCGACGCGCAGCCGGTCGCTCTCGTACAGGACGACCACGTCGGCGCCGTCGCGCGGGAACGTGCGCGCGATCAGCTCGTCGGCGCGGTTGCTCTCGCTGGCGGGGTCCACGAACCCGGCGCCGCCGGTGAACGTCCCGATCGCGCCGGCGCCGAACACGCCTCCGGCGAGCGCCACGAGCAGCGACGCGGCCACGATCCACCAGCGGCGCCGGATGGCGAGCCGGCCCAGGGCGGCGAACATGCCGATCACTCCTTCCTCTGGTCAGGCCCCGGTGAGAGCTTCCACGGTGAGGCCTTTCGCTTCGGGGGCGCCCCCACTGTCCCGGCGCGGTGACGGCCGCCGCTTCCGCCCGTCGTCTCGCCCCACCGGCCAGTTGGCGGAGCCCGTCCGGCCAGTTGGGGGAGCCGGCGCCGCGCCGCCGGCGCCTAGCATCGGGGCGTGACGGGCTGGATGGAACGGGTCGAACGGGTCCTCGACGACCGCGCGGCCCCTGTGCGCCCGGTGGTGCTGTCGGTGCTGGCCCTGGGTGACCTGTGGCTGCTGCACCGCCCGCAGACCCCGGCGGACTGGGCGCTGGCCCTCGGCGCGCTCGCGGTCTGCCTGGGGGGCGGGCGGTTCCCGCTGGCGGCCACGGTCACGCTGTCGGGGCTGCTGGTGGCGGGCGACGCGCTCGGCGCCGCCGTCGGCCTGCCGGTCAAGGCGATGCTGGCGGTGACGCTGTTCGAGCTGGCGCTGCGGTCCGGCGCCCGGCGCGTGGCGGCCGGGGGCGTCCTGGCAGGGGGGTTCCTCGTCTGGCACGCCATGTCGGCGCCGGCGGCGGAGGTGCTGCCGACGCTCTACCGGCTGGCGGTCCTGGCGGGGGTGCCGCTGCTGTCGGGCGCGTACGTGCGGCTGCTGCGCCGGCACGCCGCCCAGGCCAGGGAGCGCGCGGACGCGGAGGAGCGCCGCCGCCACTCCGAGACGCTGGCCGCCCGCGCGGCCGAGCGCACGGCGATCGCGAGGGAGCTGCACGACCTGGTGGCGCACCACGTCTCGTCGATGGTGCTGCGGGTCGGCGTGGCCAGGCACGTCCTGCCGGGGGACGACCCGCGGGTGACGCAGGTGCTCGACGACCTGCACGCCACGGGCGGCGCCGCGCTGGTGGACCTGCGCCGGCTGGTCGCCGTGCTGCGCGACCCGGCGCAGGTGGACGGCGGGCCGTTCTTCTCGCTCGTCGATCGGGCGGAACTGCCCGGGGCGCTGGAGGGCGCGGTGGCGCGGGTCCGGCAGGCGGGGCTGACCGCGCAGGCCGAGGTGGACCCGTCGGTGGCGGAGCTGGACGCGGTGCGCGGGCTGACCGTGCTGCGGCTGGCGCAGGAGGGCCTGGCGAACGCAGCCAAGCACGCGGGCCCGCGAGCCGGCGTTCGGCTGTCGGTCCGGATGGAGGCGCTCGGCACGGGGACGGTCGGCACGGAGGCGTCCGGCACAGAGGCGTCCGGCACGGGGACGGTCGGCACGGGGACGGTCGGTACGGGGACGGTCGGTACGGGGACGGTCGGTGCGGAGGCGGTCGGTGCGGCGGTGGGGCGGGTGACGGGGTCCGAGGGGCGGCGGGTGCGGTTGGAGATCGTGGACGACGGCGGCGCGGACCGGCGCCGCCCCGCCCCCGGGACGCTCGGGCACGGCCTCATCGGCATGGCAGAACGCGTCGAGCTGCTCGGCGGCCGGTTCGAGGCCGGGCCCGCGCCGGGCGGCCAGGGCTGGCGCCTGTACGCGGAGCTCCCCCCACCCGAGCAGGCTCAGTGGGCTGCCGGGGGGGACAGGAGGGGCGCGCCCGCGCGGGCGATGGAGGCGAGCACCAGGTGATCAGAGTGCTGCTCGTGGACGACCAGCGGCTGGTCCGGGTCGGGCTGCGGATGCTGTGCGAGTCGGACCCGGAGGTCGAGGTCGTCGGCGAGGCCGAGGACGGCGGCGAGGGGGTGCGCCTGGCGGCCGCGCTGCTGCCGGACGTGATCCTCATGGACCTGCGCATGCCAGGCCTGGACGGCATCGCCGCGACCCGCCGCATCACGGCGGCCCGGCCGGCGAGCAAGGTGGTCGTCCTGACGACGTTCGACGACGACGACCACCTGTACCCGGCGCTGTCGGCGGGCGCGTTCGGGTTCCTGGCCAAGGACTGCCCGCCCGCCGACCTGCTGGCCGCGCTGCGCCGGGCGGTGGCGGGCGACCCGCCGTTCAGCCAGGCCGTGCTGGGACGGCTGGTGGAGCAGGCGGTGCGCTCGCGCGCCGGGCGGGAGCCGGTGCGCGAGCTGCCCGAGCTGAGCCCGCGCGAGCGGGAGGTGCTCGGGATGATCGGGGCGGGCCTGTCGAACAAGGAGATCGCCGAGCGGCTCCACCTGGGCGTCTCGACGGTGAAGACGTACGTGTCGGGGTTGATGCGCAAGACCGGTGAGCAGAACCGGGTCCGCCTGGCCGTGCTAGCCGCTCAGGACCTCGCGTAGGACGCGGGGCCGGTTCGTGATGACGCCGTCGACGCCGTACGCGATCATGCGGCGCATCGCGTCGGGACTGTCCACGGTCCAGGCGAAGACCCGCAGGCCCGCCTGGTGGACGAGCTTGACGTACTCCGCGCTGAGCGTCTCGTAGGGCGGGTTGACCTGGTCGGCGTACCGGGCCAGTTCGGCCAGGCGGCTGGTGGGCGCGCGGCCGAGCAGCCCGACGGGCACGCCGGGCAGCAGCCGGTGGAACGTCTGCATCGACGCCCAGTCGAACGACTGCACCACCAGGCGTCCGTCGCGCAGCCAGGCGGGGTCGCGGCGCAGTTCGGCGGCGAGCCGCTCTTCGACGCCGGGGTGGAGCCGCGGATCCTTGAGCTCGACGAGCAGGCCGACGCCCGCGTCGCCGGCGACGTCGAGGACCTCGGCCAGCGTCGGCACCCGCTGCCCGGCGTACTGGCGGCCGAACCAGGAGCCGGCGTCCAGCCTGCGGATCTGGGCGAGGGTGAGGTCGGCGACCCGCCACGGCGACAGGCCGGGGTGGACGCTCTCGACGTCGGTGGTGCGGGCCAGCGTGGTGTCGTGCATGAGGACGAGCTGGTGGTCGCGGGTCTCCTGGACGTCCACCTCGACCATGTCGGCGCCCTGCGCGGCGGCCAGCTCGACGGCCGCGACGGTGTTCTCGGGCGCGTACGCGGAGGCGCCGCGGTGGGCGACGGCGGTGACGGTGTCGCTGAGGGCGGTGGTGGCGGGGCCGGCGATCACGGTCGCGGCGGTGACCAGCATGAGGCCGAGTCGTCGGATCAACGGGATCTCCTCGGGTGGGGAGTCGCCTGCGATCCGAATCTGACAAGATCATATGACCCCCGGTTGAGAGGAGAGTAACCCTCGGGTGCCGGGTGGATGAGCGTTCGACACGCGGGCGGCGGCCCGCGAAAAGGCCAGGTCAGCCGGAAGCCGGGAGCCGGACGAGCTGGAAGCCGGATGGGCCGGGAACGCCGGATGGGCCGGGAAGGCCGGATCGGCCGGGAACGCCGGACGGGCCGGGAGCCGGGAGCCGGACGGGCCGGCCCCCGGCGGTGGCCCGGCTAGCCGAGCCCGGTGTCGAGTGCGGTGGTCAGGACGCCGGTGTCGCCCGACATCTCCCAGATCATCGCGCCGAGCAGGCCCTTGCTCTTCAGCCAGGCCGTCTTCTTGCCGATGGACCAGGCGTCGTCGAACGTCCACCACTGGCCGTTGTCGCCGGTGTAGCAGTACGTGGCGACGGCCTGCTCGTCGTGGCGGACGGTGCAGCCGGGGACGCTCGCGACCAGGTTGCTGTAGCCCCTGGTGCCGGCCTCCTCCTGGAACTGGCCGGGGGCGGCACCGTGGGCGGACTGCCATTCGCCGTTCCTGCCGCCGTCGGCCACCTGTTGCCAGCCGCGCCCGTAATAGGCGAGACCGATGGTGATCTTGCGTGGGTGGACCCCGGCCTGGAGGTAGGCGTCCACGGCCTGCTCGACGCTGAAGTCCGGGTCGTACGGGCTGTCGGCGTCGGGGTAAAGGTTGCCCTGGTGGCCGGTGCGGTTCGGTTCCCAGGAGTTGTCGCTGCCGGCGCCGTGGAAGTCGTACCCCTGGACATTAAAGATGTCCAGATATTTCGTGATTTGGGGGAGGTCCCAGCCGGCGGCGATCTTGGCGGGGTCCGCCGGCGTGAAGGCCGTGAGCTCGTACCGCCGGCCCGTCGTCGCGGTCAGCGCGTCGAGCTGGCGCCGGAACTCGGCGATCAGCAGGGTGTTGTTCGCCTTGTCCGACGGGCTGACGTGGTTGCCCGCATGCCCCTCGGCGCCCGGCCACTCCCAGTCGAGGTCGATGCCGTCGAAGACGCCCGCCGCGGCGCCAGGCCCGCCCGCGCCGTTGTACACCGGCAGGTTCCCCTTGATGTAGGTGTCGATGCACGAGGCCACGAACTTCTTGCGCGCCGCGTCGGTGGCCGCGACGTCCGAGAAGTACTTCGAGTACGTCCAGCCGCCGATCGAGATCAGCACCTTCAGCTTCGGGTACTTGGCCTTGAGCTTCCTGATCTGGTTGAAGTTGCCGCGCAGCTTCTCCCAGCCGGTGTCGGCCACGCCGTCCACCGACTGCGCCGCGCTGAACGGCCGCCCGTAGTCGGCCTCGGCGTCGCCCGCGCCGTCGCCCTGGTTGGGGTCCTGCGGGTCGGAGCTCGTGCCCTTGGTCACGCCCTGCAGGCAGGTCAGGTTGACCGGGTCGATGTTGGCGAAGGCGTAGTTGACGTGGGTGAGCTTGGCCGCGGCCCCGGTCGTGTCGAGGGTGCGCACGAAGTACTGCCGTCCGTAGATGCCCCACTGCACGAAGTACCCGACGCGGGCGTAGCCGTTCTCGACGATGTCCGCCGTGGTGACCTTGAGCACGGCGGAGGCAGGCGAGGCGTTGTCGTACAGGTCGCGCGCCCTGACCGTGAACGCGTACTCGGTGGAGGGGGACAGGCCGGTGACGGTCGCGGTGGTGCCGCTGACGGTGGCCGCGAGCGACGCGCCCGCGTAGACGTCGTAGCCCGCGACGCCGCTGTCGTCGGTGGAGGCGGTCCAGGCGAGGGTCACGCTGGACGACGTCCTGGCCGTGCTCCTCAGCCCGCCGGGCACGGTGGGCGGCTGCGTGTCGTCGGCGGGGTCGCGCGTGGTCACCGTGAGCGGCGCGGACGCGGCCGACAGGGTGCCCTTGCGGTCCTTGGCCTTGACGGTGAACGTGTGCCCGCTCGACGGCTTCAGCCCGGTCACGGTGGCCGAGGTGCCTGTCACGGAGGCGGCGACGGCGGCGCCGTCGTACACCTCGTACCCGGTCACCGGCAGGCTGCCCGGCGTGGCGGCGTCCCAGGCGAGGGAGACGGTCGTGGTGGTCCTGACCGGCGCGCGCAGGTTGCCGGGCGCGCCCGGCGGCGTGTCGGGGGAGCCGTCGCAGTTCACGTCGTTGACGCGGCAGCCCGACGGCTCCGCGCCCGCCGTGCTGACGGTGAAGGACGGGCTGTAGGGCTCCGTGGTGGCTCCCGCCTTCACCGTGGAGTTGTAGTGGGCGGGGGTGAGCGTCACCGTGCGGCCGTTCTGGGTGAGCGAGCCGTTCTGGGCGTTGCCCGCCGTGACGCCCGCGGGCAGGTCGAAGACGATCGTCCAGCCGTCGAGCGCGGTGGCCGAGTTGTTGGCGACCACGAACTTCGCGGAGGTCCCGCTCACCTCGTACGTCGCCGTGATCGGTGGCGGAGGCGGCGGGTCGTCGCCGCTGCCGTCGCAGTTCGCGCCGTTGACCAGGCACTTCGTGGGCTGAACGGCGGAGCTGAGCGTGACCTTGGGGCTGTACGGCTCGGTGTTCTTCCCCGGCTGGAGGGTGGCGATGTAGTAGGCGGGGGTGAGCGTCACGGTCGTCCCGCTCTGGCGGACGGTCGCGTTCTGCGGGCTGCTCACGGTGACGCCGGCGGGCAGGTCGAAGACGACGGACCAGCCGCTGACGGCGGTCGTGCCGGGGTTGGCGACCACGAAGGTGCCGGTGGCGCCCGACAGGGAGAACGTGGCGATCAGGCGGCTCGCGGCCTGCGCCGGGAGGGCGCACAGGGCGGCGGTCACCAGGACGGCGATGAGGGGGGCGGCTAATCGGCGCACGTCGGAGACCTTTCATTAAAGAAAGTTTCCTAACAATTACGCGGATCGTAAGCCCGTGTCGAGGAACGTGCAAGGGGCCCGGCCCCGGCCCGCGCGCCGGCGGGTTCTAGCCTGGGCACGCACCGTCGTGGAAGGGGGACCCCGCGTGAGATCCGGCTGGGCGCTCGCCGTGCTGCTGTCGGCCTGGTTCATGGCCCAGTTCGACTTCTTCGTGGTGAACGTCGCCGCCCCCTCGATCGAGCGGGACCTCGGGGCCGGCCCCGCCGCCCTGGAACTGATCGTCGGCGGCTACGCCTTCACGTACGCCGCCGGCATGATCACCTGTGGCCGGCTCGGCGACCGGTACGGCTACCGCCGCATGTTCGTCTGGGGCGTGGCCGCGTTCACCGTGGCCTCCGTGCTCTGCGGCGTCGCGGCGACCTCCGCCCAGCTCGTCGCCGCCCGGCTGCTCCAGGGCCTCGCGGGCGCCGCCATGGTGCCGCAGGTGCTCGCCACGATCTCCGCCGCGATCCCGCCGCGCGAGCGCGCCCGCGCCATCGCCTGGTACGGCGTCGCCGGCGGCCTCGGCTCCATCGCCGGGCAGGTGCTCGGCGGCCTGCTGCTCACCTCGGACGTGCTCGGGCTCGGCTGGCGCTCCGTCTTCCTCGTCAACCTGCCGGTCGGCCTGGTCGTCGTGCCGCTCGCGGCCCGGCTGCTGCCCCGCGCGGAGACCGCCCCGCAGGCCCGGCTCGACCTGCCCGGAGCGGCCGGGCTCGCCGGCGGCGTGGCCCTGGTGCTCGTGCCGCTCGGGCTCGGCGACAGCCTCGGCTGGCCCGCCTGGACGTGGGCCTGTCTGGCCCTGGCCGTCCCCGTGGTCGCGCTGACCGTCCGCTGGCAGCGCGTGCTCGCCGCGCGCGGCGGCCGGCCGGTGCTGGACCTCGCCCTGCTGAAGGTCCACTCCTACCTCGCGGGCGTCGCGGCGATCACCGCGTTCATGGCGTACTTCGCCTCGTTCATGTTCACCCTCACCCTGCTGCTCCAGCGCGGCCTCGGACTGGACGCGCTCCAGGCGGGGCTGGCCTTCGCGCCGATGGGCGTGGCGTTCTCCGTCACGTCGCTGCTCGGCGCCCGGCTGGTGCGCAGCTACGGCCTGGCCGCCGTCCTGTTCGGCGGGGGCGTCGTCGCGCTCGGCCTCGTCCTGGTCCTCGTCGCGGCCGGGCTCGGCCTGTCGTACGTGATCGCGGCGCTGGTCTGCGTGGGCCTGGGCAACGGGCTCGTCCTGCCGCAGCTCATCGGGGCGGCGCTGGTGGAGGTCGAGCCGCACCAGGCGGGCATCGGGTCGGGGTTCCTCACGACGGCCCAGCAGTTCGCCGGGTCGGGCGGGGTGGCGCTGATCGGCGCCGTCTTCTTCGCCGTGGCGGCGGGCGGCCACGAGACGGCCGCCATGCGCTGGTCGGCCGCCATCGACCTGGCACTGATCCTCGTCGTGATCGCCATGGTGGCCTACACCGGACGGCGCACCGGCCCGGCGCGGCGCGGCGTGCCTACGTGACGCGACGCGAGGTTGCCGTTAAGTCACTGTCAAGTCCGTGTCGACGCGGGCAGCTCATAGTGGGTGGACCCCACGAAGGAAGGCACCCCCATGACAGCTCCTCCTCTCGCCCAGCGCCCCAGCAAGGCCCTCCTCGTCGGCCTCGTCGTCTCCGGGGCGCTCGCGATGATCGTCCTGGTCGTCATGCTGCTGTCGGGCGGGCCCGTGGGGTTCGGGCTGTCGGCGGTGCTGGCCCTCGCGCCGCTGCCCGTGCTGCTCGCCGCGGTGCTGTCGCTCGACCGGCTGGAGCCCGAGCCGAAGCTGCACCTCGCGTTCGCGTTCGCCTGGGGCGCGGGCGTGGCGATCGTGCTCGGCATCGCCCTCACGCTCGCCGGGCAGGCCCTGGTCGCGGGCGCCGGCTACGGCAGCGACGTCGCCGACCGCGTCGGCACCGTCCTGCTCGCCCCCGTCGTGGAGGAGGCGCTCAAGGGCTCCGCGCTGCTGCTCCTCCTGCGCAGGCGGCACGAGATCGACGGCCTGACCGACGGCATCGTGTACGCCTCCATGGCCGGCCTCGGCTTCGCCGCCGTCGAGAACGTCGGCTACTACCTCATGGCCTTCGACCAGGACGGCACCGACGGCGCGCTCAAGGTGTTCGTGCTGCGCGGGCTCATCGACCCGCTCGGGCACCCCGTCTACACCTCCATGGTCGGCCTCGGGGTCGCCTACGCCCTGACCAGGCGCAACGCGTTCAGGTTCGCCGCGGTGCCGCTCGGCTACCTGGGGGCGGTCGCCCTGCACGCCTTCTGGAACGGCGCGGCCACCCTGCAGTCGCTCGGCTGGCTCGGCGCCGCCTACCTGGTGATCATGGCCGCGCTGGTGGCGCTCGTCGCGGTCACCGTCGTGGAGCGCCGCCACCTCGTGGCCAAGATGGGCGTCTACCTGCCCGCCTACCAGGCGACCGGGCTCGTCACCGAGGCCGACCTGACCATGTTGAGCACGCTGTCGGCCCGCAAGGCGGCGCGCAGGTGGGCCCGACGGGCCGGGCTCGGCCGCGCGATGGGCGACTACCAGCAGGCGGCCACCGAGCTGACCATGCTGCACCTGCGGGCCGAACGCGAGGGCGCCGACCCGGTGCGCTTCGCCGTGGCGCGCGACTCGCTGCTCGGCGCCATGGCGCAGGCCCGCAGGTGGTAGCTACTCCCCGCCGGGGAGCAGGAAGTCGAGCAGGTGCGCGAGCACGGCGTCGGGCTGCTCCTCCGCGAGGAAGTGCCCGCAGTCGGCGATCGCGGCGCCGCGCACGTCGGGGGCGTACTCGCGCCAGATGTCCATGACGGGCACCCGGCTCGGCAGCCCGGCCGAGCCCCACAGCGCCAGCACCGGCATCTCCAGGCGCCTGCCCGCCTCCCAGTCGGCGTCGTCGTGCTCGGCGTCGTACGGGAAGGAGGCCCGGTAGTCGTCGAACCCGGCGCGCAGCGCGCCCGGCCGGGAGAAGGCCCGCACGTACTCGGCGGTCTCCAGCCGCGAGCGCTGCACCGTCCAGCGCTCGAAGAAGTAGCCGAGGTAGGCGGCGACGTCGGCGCCGGCGAGCAGCTCGGGCAGGTCGGGCTGGAGGTGGAAGGTCCAATGCCAGGTGCTCGCGGCCAGCCCGCTGTCCATGTCGAACCTGCGCCACATCTCCCTGGTGGGGATGACGTCCATGACGACCAGCCGCTCCACCTCGCCGGGGTGGTCGAGCGCGTAGCGGTGGGCGACGCGGGCGCCCCGGTCGTGCCCGGCCAGCACGAGCGAGGAATGGCCGAGCGACCGGGCCAGCCGGCGGACGTCGGCGGCCATGGTCCGCTTGTCGTAGCCGGTGGTGGGTTTGTCCGTGCGACCGTAGCCGCGCAGGTCCGGCGCGACGACGGTGAAGTGCGCGGCGAGCGCGGGGATGAGGTGCCGCCAGCAGTACGAGGTCTGCGGCCAGCCGTGCAGCAGCACGAGCAGCGGGCCGTCGCCGTCGATCAGATAGTGCATGCGCAGGCCGTCGAGATCGGCCGTCCTCGATTCCGTCATGCCGGTCTCCTTCCCGCCAGCAGCGCCGCGACCGCCGTGACGGCCGTCAGCACGACGCACGCCGCCACCGCGACGTCCGTCCCCGCGTCCAGCCCGAACGCCCCCACCACGGCCGCCACCCCCGCCGCGCCCAGCGACGAGCCGACGTACCTGGCCGTGTTGTTGGCCCCCGAGCCCATGCTCACCCGGTGCGCGGGCACGCTCTCGATGGCGAGGTGCGTCACCGACGAGTTGATCAGCCCGGACCCCGCCCCGGCCACGGCCAGCCCGGTCAGGACCACGGGAAGCGAGAGCGAGGCAGCCACGCCGAGCAGTCCCACGAACCCGGCCGCCGTCAGCCCCATGCCGATCGCCAGCCTGGCCGCCGTGCCGAGGCGTACGTGCCGCGACAGCAGCGAGGCGGCGAACGACACACCCGACCACACGCAGAACAGCAGCGCCGTGTCGAGCGGGGTCAGTCCGTGCGCGGCCTGGAGCACGTTCGGCAGGTAGCCGAGCAGGCCGATGACGGCCGCGCCCACGATCAGCGCCGCGCCCGTCGCCAGCAGGAAGGCGGGCCGTCTGAACAGCTCCAGGTCGATCAGCGGCTCGCGCCGCCTGCGCTCCACCGCCACGAACGCCCACATCAGCACGGCGGCCAGCGCGAACGCGCCCACCACGACGGGCCGCGTCCAGCCGAGCCGCCCCTCGGTCACGCCCGCCACCAGCGCCGCCACGCCGAGAGTGAGCAGCGTCACGCCGGGCACGTCGAACCTGCGCGGCGCGTCGGAGCGCGACTCCTCCAGGCGGCCGGCCGCCACGGCGAGCGCCGCCGCGCACGCCGTGAGCAGCCAGTACACCGCCCGCCAGCTCACGGCCGTGGCGAGCGCCCCCGACACCAGCGGCCCGAGCGTCGTGCCGAGGCCCATCATGGCGCCGTACCGGGCGGTGGCTGCGACCCGCGCGGAACCAGCCGGGAAGGCGTGGCCGACGATGCCGAGGCTGGCCGCGAGCATCGCCGCGCTCGCGCCGCCCTGGACCACCCTGGCCAGCACGAACACCGGCACGCTGGTGCTCAGCGCCGCCACCGCGCCGGCCGCGCCGAGGACGGCGGTGCCCGTGACGAGCACCCGCCTGCGCCCGTGGTCGTCGGCCAGGCCGCCCGCCACGAGCAGCAGCGCCGACAGCCCGAGCGCGATGCCGCCGAGGATCCACACCGGCCCGGTGGGGCCCGCGCCGAGCGAGCGCGCGGTCTGCGGCAGCGTCACCATCGGCGCCGTGTAGGTCGCGAGGACGAGCAGTGGCGCGGAGGAGGCCACGGCGAGCGTGCCGGACCGGACCCCGGTCAGTTCAGTGATTGAACTCATGCCGCGCAGGCTAACACGGTTCGGTGAATGAACTAACATGGGGGCCATGGCGCTCGGAAAGAACTACGACGGGCAGGACTGCTCGCTGGCCAAGGCGCTCGAAGTGATCGGCGAGCGGTGGACCCTGCTCGTCGTCCGCGACGCGATGTACGGCGTGCGCCGCTACGGCGACTTCCTGGCCCACCTCGACATCCCGAGGGCCGTCCTGTCGCAGCGTCTCGGCGCGCTGGTCGAGGCGGGCATCCTGGAGCGGCGTCGCTACCAGGACTCCCCGCCCCGCGACGAGTACGTCCTGACGCCGGTCGGCCGCGAGCTCTGGCTGCCCATGCTGGCGCTGGCCCAGTGGGGCGAGCGCAACCTCGGCGGCAACGGCCCCCGGCGCCTGTTCCACCATGTCGCCTGCGGCGGCCCGCTCGACCAGGTGGGGTTCTGCGTGGCCTGCGGCGTGCATCCCCCGTTGGAGGACATCGAGGTGCGTCCCGGCCCCGGCCTTGAGGACACGAGGGACGACCAGGTGAGCGTCGCCCTGCGATCGCCCCACCGGATGCTGCGCCCGATCCCCTGACACAATGGGGCTCCAACCCCCCCGAAGGGAGATCACATGAGCTGGGTGGAGATCGGGTCAGCCACCGAACTGCGCGAACTCCTCGGCGAGGTGATGCCGAGGGCCGCGACCAAGGAGCGCGTCCGACTGCATGAGCGTGACCGTCAGTGGCTGGCGGCCTCCCCGTTCTGCCTGATCGCCACCTCCGACGCCGACGGCAACTGCGACGTCTCGCCCAAGGGCGACCCGGCCGGGTTCGTCCACGTCATCGACGACACCACGATCGCCATCCCCGACCGCCCCGGCAACCGCAGGGCCGACGGCTTCCTCAACATCCTGGCCAACCCCCACGTCGGCCTGATCTTCCTCATCCCCGGCAGGAACGAGACGCTCCGCATCAACGGCCGCGCCCGCCTGGTGCGCGAGGCCCCCTTCTTCGACGAGCTGATCGTCAAGGGGCACCGGCCCGCGCTCGCGCTCGTCGTGGAGATCGAGCAGATCTTCTTCCACTGCGCCAAGGCGTTCCTCCGCTCCGAGCTGTGGAAGCCCGGCACCTGGAACCCCGACGACCTGCCGTCGCACGCCCGCCTCGTCAAGGAGATCCAGGCGGTCGAGGAGACCGTCGAGCAGCTGGAGGCGTACTACGGCGAGACCTACGCCCAGAAGCTCTACGGCTGACCCCGCGGGGGCCCGGCGCCCGCCGTCCTAGGCGGCGGGGGTGGGGCCCCCGGGGAAGCGGATGACGTTGCGCCCCGCGTACGCCCGCAGATCGACGACCTTGGCGCTCTTGGGTTCGGAGGGCGCGGGGGAGGGCCTGCGGCGGTCGGCCGAGCGGATGTCGCGGACCTTGTGCCTGGCGAGGTGTGGCGGCACTACCACAAGCCTTTTCATCGCGATCCCCCCGTGATGTTCCTGTTACCTATGTTATCTACAGATACCCCTGTAAGTTGCGTGTAAGAAGAACATCAAGAGGGAAAGTCGCCACCCTGACCGGCGGCGGCAGGTCCAGATCGGGCGCTTGACCTGAGCGCCGCTTGACCGAGGACGTGCTGACCCGGATCCGGGTGGCGCCTCCTCTCCCGGGTCAGGCGTGCGGCGTCGCCCGGGTCGTGACGAGGATCCGGTTCCACGAGTTGATCATCGCGATGGCCACCACCAGGGTGGCGAGCTGCTTGTCCGTGTAGTGCCGTGCCGCCTCGTCCCACACCTCGTCCGAGACGAGCGCCCTGTCGGCCAGCCGCGTGGCCTCCTCGGTCACCGCCAGCGCGGCCCGCTCGGCCGGGGTGAAGACCGTCGCCTCACGCCAGGCCGCCACCCCCCAGATGCGCTCGTCGCTCTCGCCCTCCTTCTTCATGTCACCGCTGTGCAGGTGGACGCAGTAGGCGCAGCCGTTGATCTGGCTGGCCCGCAGCTTCACCAGGTGCAGCGTCGAGGACGGCAGCTCACTGGCGTGGAGGAACCGCTCCACCGCGAGGAACCCCTCGTACGCCTCCGGCACCAGGCTCCTGACGTCGATCCGCTGGCTCATCGTGAACCTCCGTACCTGTGTTCCTGCATGACCGAGAACTGGACGGGACAGCCGCCCGCGATGTGACAACTCCCGCGAGACGACCGCGTCAACCCGCCGTGGACGCGTTGACCGCCGGAGACCTCCAGCGCATCGGCGAGTACGGGCCGGCCGGACGGGCGTCGGCAGTCGCTCCTCGGGCCTGGAGGGTCAGGTGCGGCGGCCGTCCCTCGGCCGTTGGGCGGCGCGTGTCAGCCGCGGCAGTTGCCCCACGACTTGCGGCCGCCCCACGCCTCGACGCGGTTGTCAGGGTCGCGGGTCCAGCCGGCGTACTTCACGCACTTCCAGCTCCCGTCCAGGTGCCCGGTCTCGGCGAAGTACCGGTACCGCTGCGCGTCCTCCGACCGGCCCCCGCCCTTCACCTCCAGGTACGCCCCGGTCACGGTCTTGGCGCCGGCGTAGGCGCTCTTGATCGCGGCCACGCAGTTCTTGCCGGCGCTCTTGCTGTACATGAGGTAGACGTGCCCGAACACCGCGCCGTCCCTGGTGGTCATCGCGCGGTGGCCGTCCTGCACCCGGTGGAAGCCGGGCCCGCAGATCCGCTCGGGCGTGTAGGCGGCCGAGGCGGCGTAGGCGGAGGATGGGACGGCGGCGACACCGGCGGCAGCCAGGGCCGCCGCGACGACCGTTCGGGTGAGCATGCGCTTCCCTTTCGGCAGGATATTTAAGGACAACGACGATCTTGGCTGAGTGTTAACCGAAATTTCAAGAGGGGTCGGGGAATGCCGCTCATCGTGGTCTGCGCGGCCTGGGGCCTGTTCTGGGGCTCCTGGTCGGCGCTGCTTCCTGCCGTCAAGCAGCAGCTCGGTGTCTCCGCCGCGGACCTCGGTCTCGCCCTCAGCATGGTCCCGGTGGGGGCGCTGCCCGCCATGGCGCTCGCCGGCCGGCTGTTCAGGGGGCGCGAGCGGGCCGCCCTGGCCGGGAGCGCCGCCGCGTTCGCCGGCTGCGTCGGCTGTCTCGGGTTCGTCCCGTCCGCTCCCCTGCTCGGGCTGGCGCTGCTGGTGCTCGGCGCCGCCAGCGGCGCGCTGGACATCGCGCTCAACCTCGCCACGGGGCGCGCGGAACGGGAGAGCGGGCGGCGGCTGTTCCAGCTCGTCCACGCCGCCTTCCCGGTGGCGGTGATCGTCGCGGCGCCCGCCACCGGACTGGCCCGCTCGCTCGGCCTCGGTGTGACGGCCGTCCTCGCGGCGGTCGCCGCCGTCGTCCTGGTATCGGTGCTGCCGCTGGCCGCCCTGCCCGCCGGCGGCGTCCCACCCGTCCCCGCGCGCGACGGCGACCGGCGCGCCCTGTGGGGGCTCGCGCTCGTGCTGGGCGCCCTGATGGCGGGCGTGCTCATCATCGAGAACGCCGTCGAGCAGTGGTCGGTGCTGCTGCTGGAGGACCACCGCGGCGCGACTCCGCTGGTCGCCAGCGCCGCGCCGGCTGTGTACATGGCGGCGCTCACCGTGGGGAGGATCGCCGCGCAGGCGCTGCCGCGCCTGCCGGTCCGCGTCCTGTACCCCGTCGCGGGCCTCGGCGGGGCCGCCGGGATCGCCCTGGCCGGGCTCTCCGGGAACGTGGCGGTGGCGCTGGCGGGCTTCGCGCTGACCGGGCTGGCCCTCGGGCCGCTGGTGCCCGCCCTGCTCAGCCGCTCCGCCGCCGACGACCCCACGGGCACGCTGGTGTGGGGCGTCTCGACGGTGTCGTACACGGGGTTCGTCGTCAGCCCGCTGCTGGTGGCGGGGCTGAGCGCGTGGATCGGCCTGCCCGCCGCCCTCGCCGCCCTCGGCCTGCTCGCCCTCCCGCTCGTGGCCCGGTTTGTAGTCGTAGGCAGGGACGGTGGCGATAAGGCGTGAATATGGCGATTCATTGGGAAAGGCGGGCCGTGGAACCGGGTATCCCCGTCGGCGGACCGACAGCGAGGGAGACCACCATGGCCGTCTGCGAGACCTGCGGCAACGACTACGACATGGCGTTCGAGGTGCGCGCGCAGGGGGCGGTGCACACGTTCGACTGCTTCCAGTGCGCGATCGAGGCCATGGCGCCGATCTGCGAGCACTGCGGCACCAAGGTCATCGGGCACGGCGTGCAGGCCGGCGACCACTGGTACTGCTGCGCCCACTGCGCCCGCCAGGAGGGCACGAAAGGCATCGTCGACCGCGTCATGGCGGGCTCGGCCACCTGACGCGCCGGACGCCGGTCACCGGGGGAGCAGGGGGCGCGGGCGCGGCGCTCAGCGCCTGAGCAGGAGGCGCAGGCGCGCGGCGGTCAGCGGGTGAGCAGGGGGCGCAGGCGTGCGGCGGCGGCGTCGAGCAGCTGCCGGGGGACGTCCGCCCCCAGCTCGTACGTGATCTCGCCGCCCTTCGCCTCCCAGACGCCCGCCACCCGGCCCCGGTGGACCACCACCGGGGAGATCCAGCCCGCCTGCCTGCTGACCTTGGGCTTCAGCTCGGCCGGAAGCAGCGGGGTGAGCCCGCGCGGCGCGGCCAGGACGTACTGGTCGAAGCCGGGCAGCAGGTGCACCGCGTCGGACGGCCGGGCGCCGGCGAGGTCGTCGAGGTGCTCGGTCAGGGCGAGCAGCGTCTGACCGTCGTCGGTGCGCACCTCGGTCAGCTCGGGGCCGAGGTCGCGGAACCAGCCCCTGAGCACGGCCTTGCGCGCCACGCCGCCGAACAGCCACCCGTCGAACATCTCCGGCGTCGCGGGCCCGTGCGCGCCCAGGAAGGCGCGGGCCAGCCGCACCCCCGCCTCCTCCTGCGGCGGCGGCTCGGCGGGCCAGCCGGGCAGCCACGCCCGGGGCGAGGTGAACGTCACCCGGCCCTCCCGCGGCGGCCCGTAGCACAGCTCGCCCAGCCGGCTGAGCGGCTTGAGCAGCGCCCCCCAGCCGGAGGTGAGCGCCTCGCGCAGATGCGCGTCGCCGGTGGCGTCGACCACCGCCTCGACCAGCTCCTCGCGCGTCAGCGGGGTCTCGCCGAGCACCTTCGGGACCGTGTCGATGATCGCCTCGATCTCGGCCGCGGTCACTCCGTGGCCGCGCTGCCACGAGCCCTTCTCCCAGAACCGCAGCGTGCCGAGCGCCGCGCAGTAGTCGGGGAGCTGGTCGGACGGGACCAGGTGGAGCGTGCCGCGCATGACCCACGTCTTGGCCAGCGTGCGCTCGGCCCACAGGGCCCTGTCGATCGCACCGGGGTCGGGCGCCGCGCTCCTGATCGCGACCGCGAGCTGGGCGGACGAGGCGACCTGGGCCTGCACGCCGCACAGCCGCCGCGCGACCTCGACGGGGCCGGGCCCGCCGGGGTCGCTCACGTACTGCCTGCGCAGCCGCCAGGAGAGGATCTGCGGCCAGGTGAGATGCGTGGTCACGCCGACACTTCTACCGCACCCCGCCGACACTTCCGGCCCCGGACACCCCCGAGCCTCCCGACAGGCCGCGCCGCCCCTGAACCGCACCCCCGGGCGATCCGGCCGAGGTAGGTCGGGGGGTGGGGCGGACCCGGCGGTGAAGGCCGTCTCCGTCAGGCGGTGAAGCCGATGTCCTGGTAACGCAGGTCGTAGAAGCCGCGCGCCCCGACGTTCGCTAGCGTCTGCCTGGCCGCGACGTTCTGCGGGCGCTGGTAGAGCGGCAGCACGTTGACCAGCGGCCAGATCAGCCTGTCGGCCTCGTTGGTCTCGGCCCTGGCCTGGGCCAGGTCGAGATTCTGCCCGGCCTGGTTCATCGCGTCGTCGATCTGGGCCGACCCGGTACGCCCGAAGTTCGCGTTCCACGTCTTCCCGTCCGGCGAGTTCGCATAAATCCCATAACTACTCGAAACCGGAAATGGCGTACCAATGTAGGCAAACGGCGTGATGTCGAAGTTGCCGGGGATGACGTACTTGGTGAAGAAGTCGTCGCTCGGCACCGCCTGGATCGTCAGCTTCACCCCGATCTGGGAGAGCATGCTCTGTGCCAGCTCCCCCTCGGCCTTGCTGATCTGCAGCCCCGACGGCACAACGAACCGCAGCGCGAGCTGCTTGCCCCCCTTCTGGCGGACCGCCCCGTTCAGCTTCCAGCCCGCCGCGTCGAGCATCTGCCTGGCCCGCTGCGGGTCGTACACGCCGAGGTCGCCCGCGTTGTCCTGGTAGCCCTCCTGGGTGTTCATGAAGAAGTGGTTGTTGAGCAGCGTGATCGGCCAGTCGAGCCCCTGCAGGTCGGACTGCGCGATGGCCTGCCGATTGATGCCGAGCTGGATGGCCTGGCGCACCTTCACGTCCTTCAGCAGCTCACTGGAGCCGTTGAAGGTGAAGTGGCGGAAGTCGGGGCCCGCCGCCTGGCGCATCTGCGCCCCGGGCGTGGACTTGGCCCGCGCGTAGTCGGGGGCCGAGGGCCCGATGTCGATGAGGTCGAGCTCGCCGTTCGCGAACGCCCCGATGAGGGAGTCCTGCTCGGAGGCCCGGTAGATGATCCGGTCGAGCTTGGCCCTGTCGCCCCACCACCGGTCGTCGCGCACGATCGTGATGGTCTTGGCCGTCTGGTCGAACGACTGGAACTTGAACGGCCCCGCCGTCACCGGGATCTTGTTCAGCCAGGCCGTGTTGAACGCCTCGGGCGACCGGTTCGTGCTCGCCGGCAGCAGCGGGCCGAACAGCGACTGCCAGTCGCCGAACGGCCGGGCGAACGTCACCACCACCTCGTGGTCGTCGCGCCCCCGCGCGACCTTCTCGATGTCCTGGTAGCCGGTGGAGGTGACGATCCGGTACGCGGGATTCCTCCCGTTCAGCGCCTGCCACTGCGCCTGGTAGTCCACCCAGGTGATCGGCTTGCCGTCGGACCACCTGGCCTTCGGGTTCAGCGTGTACGTCACCACCTGCTTGGGACGCCGCGCCGTGATCTTCGCGTCGAGCAGGTAGTCGTGGTTGACCGAGATCTCCGCCTTCTCGTTCGACAGGAACGGCGCGGGCAGCAGCGCGTTGCTCACGACGGCGGCCACCGCGAGGTTGCCGTCGACGTGGTTCCTGTTCCACTGCGTGGGGAACTCGTTGATGCCCCACCGCAGCGTGCCGCCGTCCTTGACCCTCTCGCGCGGCTGGAGGTTGATGTCGAAG
Organism: Nonomuraea pusilla; assembly: GCF_900109355.1. Lineage (GTDB taxonomy): Bacteria > Actinomycetota > Actinomycetes > Streptosporangiales > Streptosporangiaceae > Nonomuraea > Nonomuraea pusilla. The sequence continues at coordinate 73,012 of NZ_FOBF01000014.1, read as the reverse complement.
GACTTGAGCTGCGGCGACTGCTGCGCGCCTTCGGTGCCGGGCGCGCCGGTGCCCCCGGGCCGCGCCCCGCCGCAGCCCGCGAGCGCCAGCGAGCAGGCCAGGGCGGCTCCCACGGCCAGACGTGATGCTTTCATCGGACGATTCCTCCAGGTCTTACGACGTCGCGCCTCTCGGCGTAGTGGCAGGCCGCCCCCTGGTCCGCGCCCACGGGCAGGACCTCGGGCTCGACGGTGACGCAGGCCTCCCGCTCCTCGTCGGTGAGCTCGGAGCGGAACTTGGGGCAGCGCGTACGGAAACGGCAGCCCGACGGAGGGTCGGCGGGGCTGGGGAGATCGCCTTCGAGCAGGATCCGGGTACGTGTCCGCTCCCGCGCCGGGTCGGGCACGGGGATCGCCGACAGCAGGGATTGCGTGTACGGGTGGGCCGGGGCGTCGTACACGGCGTCGACCTGGCCGATCTCGGCGATCTTGCCGAGGTGCATCACCGCCACCCGGTCGGCGATGTGCCGGACGACGGCGAGATCGTGCGCGACGAACAGGTACGACAGCCCCAGCCGGGCCTTCAGCGACGCGAGCAGGTTGATCACCCCGGCCCTGATGGACACGTCCAGCGCGGAGACCGGCTCGTCCAGCACCAGGAGCCTGGGTTCGAGGGCGAGGGCCCTCGCGATGGCGACGCGCTGGCGCTGGCCGCCGGAGAAGTCCTGGGGGTAGCGGGCGGCGTGCGAGGGGTCGAGGCCCACCAGGGTGAGCAGTTCGGCGACGCGCCGCCCCGAGGCGGGCAGGCCGTGCGCGCGCAGCGGCTCGGCGACGATGTCGTGGACGGTCATGCGCGGGTCGAGCGAGGCGAGGGGGTCCTGGAAGACGACCTGCATGTCGCGCCTGATCGCGGTGCTGTCGGCGCGGCCGAGCCGGGCGGTGTCGCGGCCCAGCACGGTGACGCGGCCCTCCTGCGGCGCGGCGAGCTCCAGGATCTGCATGAGCGTGGTGGTCTTGCCGCTGCCCGACTCGCCGACCAGGCCCAGCGTCTCGCCCTCGCGCAGGTCGAAGCTGACCCCGGCGACGGCGTGGACGGTGCCGACCCGGTGCTTGAACACCGCCCCGCGCATCAGGGGGTACTCCTTGACCAGGTTCTCGACCTCCAGCACGGTGCGAAGGGGCCGGGCCCCCGCCTCGTGCCGGCCACGCGCCCGGGCACGCCCCGCCTCGCCCGCGTGCCGCCCCGCCGCCCACGGCCGCGCCTCCTCGCCGGCGTGCCGCCCGGCCGGCCAGAGCCCCGTCTCGTCGCCGGTGCGCTGGCCGGGCGCCCAGGGCCGCACCTCCTCCCAGCGGATGCACGCGGCCCGCTGCCCCGGGCCCACCTCGAACAGCGGCGGCTCGCCCTCGTCGCACGCCTCGACGTGCAGCGGGCAGCGCGGCGCGAACGGGCACCCCGGAGGCAGCGCGCCGGGGGCGGGAGGGTTGCCCTCGATCGGCACGAGCGGCTGCCGCTCGCCGCGGTCGATCCGCGGGAGCGAGGCGAGCAGCCCCACCGTGTACGGCATGCGCGGCCGGTAGAAGATGTCGTCGACCGAGCCCACCTCGACCGGGCGCCCCGCGTACATCACCAGCACGCGGTCCGCGAAACCGGCGACGACCCCCAGGTCGTGCGTGATCAGGACGATCGCCGCGCCCGTCTCGCGCTGCGCCTTCTTCAGCACCTCCAGCACCTGCGCCTGGATGGTGACGTCGAGCGCCGTGGTCGGCTCGTCGCAGATGATCACGTCGGGGTCGTTGGCGATGGCCATGGCGATCATCACGCGCTGCCGCATGCCGCCGGAGAACTCGTGCGGGAACGCCGCCGCCCGCTCGCCCGGCCGCGGGATGCCGACGAGGTCGAGCAGCTCGACCGCCCGCACGGCCGCCGCCTCCTTGCCCACCCTGCGGTGGACGCGCACCGCCTCGGCGATCTGGTCGCCCACCCGGTAGACGGGGGTCAGCGCGGACAGAGGGTCCTGGAACACCATGGAGACGGTCTTGCCGCGCAGCGCCGTCAGCTCCCGCTCCGGCGCGCCGAGCAGCTCCTTGCCGTGCAGCCGCACCGACCCGCCGACGCGGGCGCCGGGCGGCAGCAGCCCCATGACCGCCGCCGCGGTGACCGACTTGCCGGAGCCCGACTCGCCGACGACGCCGAGCACCTCGCCCCGGCTCACCTCCAGGCTCACGCCGCGCACGGCCCGTACGTCGCCGAAGGACACGGTCAGGTCGGTCACCTGCAGCACCGGGGTCATCGCCGCCCCTTGGCGCCCGGGTCGAACGCGTCGCGCAGCGCGTCGCCGACGAGGTTGACCGCGAGCACGGTGACGACCAGCAGCCCGGCGACGAACCAGAACGTCCACGGCGCGTACACCGCCGTCCTGGAGCCGTCGGCGATGAGCGTGCCGAACGACACGTCGGGCGGCTGGATGCCGAAGCCGAAGTACGACAGCGACGTCTCGGTGAGGATGGCCGCGCTGACGTTGAGCGTGGCGTCGACGATGAGCAGCGACGACAGGTTCGGCAGGACGTGGCGGGCGATGATGCGTACCGGCGGCACGCCCATGAACCTCGCGGCCTGGATGTACTCCCGCTGCTTCAGCGAGATCGTCATGCCCCTGACGATCTTGGACGTGACCATCCACAGGAACAGCGCCAGCATGACGACGAACAGCACCCACTGCCCGGCGCCGAACAGCGGCGACATGATCGCCAGGATGAGGAACGCGGGCAGCACGAGCAGCAGGTCGGTCACCCAGCTCAGCCACCGGTCCGTCCAGCCGGAGAAGTAGCCCGCGAAGGCGCCCACGAGGGCCGCCAGCGCCGTGGACACCAGCGCCGCCAGCAGGCCCACCACGAGCGACTTCTGCATGCCGCGCAGGGTCACCGCGAACACGTCCGAGCCGGTCTGCAGCGTGCCGAACCAGTGGGTGGCCGACGGCGGCTGCATGAAGGCCGTGAAGTCCTTGTCGGTGTACGACCACGGGGTGAACAGCGGCCCCGCGAACGCCAGCAGGAACATCAGCGCCAGCACGGCGAACCCGATGCGGCCCTGCGTGGAGGCGAAGAACCTGCGCGTGACCACGCGCAGCCGCGACGGCGGCGCGACGTCGCGCACCGCCTCCTCGGCGAGCTCCTCGCCCGAGAGCGTCATCAGGCGCGCACCCTGGGATCGAGGGCGGCGTGCAGCAGGTCGGCCGCGAGCGCGGCGAACAGCACCGCCACCGCCGCGAGGAGCGAGATGGCCGCCACCGTGTTGACGTCGTTGGTGAAGATCGAGTTGATGAGCTGCTCGCCCAGCCCGTGCCAGCCGAAGATCTTCTCGGTGAACGTGGCCCCGGTGAGCAGGACGCCGAACGTGAACGCGAAGTAGGTGACCACCGGGATCAGCGCGGTGCGCAGCCCGTGCGTGACGAGCGCCCTGCGCCTGCTCAGGCCCTTGGCCATGGCCGTGCGCAGGAAGTCGGCGCCGAGCACGTCCAGCATCATGTTGCGCTGGTAGCGGGAGAACACCGCGGTCAGCCCCAGCGACAGCGACACCGTGGGCAGGACGAGGTGCTGCAGCCGGTCGAGCAGCTGCCCCCAGAACCCGGCCTCCAGCCCGCCGGTGTACTCGCCGCTGACCAGGAACACCTGGGTGCCGAAGAGGTTGTCGTTGGCCCAGGACGCGAGCAGGATCAGCATGTTCGCGAGCACCACGACCGGCACCGCGAGCACCAGGAACGACAGGCCGGCCGACAGCCGGTCGAACCAGCCGTACTGCCTGACGGCCGCGTACGCGCCGACCGCCACGCCGAGCAGGCTCCCGAAGACCAGCCCCAGCAGGATGAGACGGAACGTCACCCCCATCCGCCGCGCCAGGTCGTCGTTCACGGAGGCGCCCGTGACGGTCTTGCCGAAGTCGCCGCGCACCACGCCGCCCGCCCACACGGCGTAGCGCTGCAGCAGCGGCGTCTTGTCGTTCAGGTTGAGCGCGGTGAGCTGGGCGTCGACGACCCCGGGAGGCGGCTTGGGCGTGCGGTCGGCGTAGTTGGAGCGCGGGTCGAGCGCGACGGCGGCGAGCAGGTAGGCGAGGCTGGCGGCGACGGCGACGAGCACCACGTAGCTGAGCAGCCTGCGGGCCAGGAACCCCGCCATCGCCCTCCCTCCGACGCGCACGCGGTGTAGCCATATTGCTACACCATGCCACCGGCTTGGCGCACGCAACCGGAGAAGAGGGATGGAAGAGGGACGGCGTCAGCGGCCGGAAAGCTCGTCCACGGCGGTGCGGACGTCCTCGCTGGTGATCGTCGTCAGCTCGGCCGAGCTGGCGGAGGCGCCGCGCGCGGCGAGGGCGGCCAGCCTGACGTCGCGCCGCATCGCGGCCCGCTCGAACAGCGACCTGGCGAACCTGCCGTTGCCCAGCCCGTCGATCAGGCGCTCCTCGCAGACCCAGGTGAACACCTCGTCGAGGTCGCGCAGCGCCTCGTCGTCGAAGCGGTCGCCGGCCTTGCCCGCCAGCAGCACGGCGATCTCCGACAGCTCCGCCGGCGAGTAGCTGGGGAAGGCGACCCGCTGGTTGAACCTGCTGGCCAGGCCCGGGTTGGTGGCGAGGAAGGCGTCCATCTCGCGTTCGTAGCCCGCGAGGACGACGACGAGCCTGTCGCGGTCGTCCTCGGCCCGCTTGAGCAGGGTCTGCACGGCCTCGGCACCGAACGCGTCGCCGCCCGCGTAGCCGGGGTTGACCAGGCTGTAGGCCTCGTCGATGAACAGCACGCCGCCGAGCGCGCGGTCGACCAGCTCGTTCGTCTTGATCGCGGTGGCGCCCAGGTGCTGGCCGACCAGGTCGGCCCGGTGCGCCTCGACGACGTCGGGCCTGGCCAGCAGCCCCAGCGCGGCGAACACCCGGCCCACCACCCTGGCCACGGTGGTCTTGCCCGTGCCCGGCGGGCCGACGAAGACGAAGTGCCGCGTCTGCGGCGGCGTCGGCAGCCCGCGCTCCTGCCGCATCCGCGCCACCTGGAGCTGGGCGGCGATGGCGTGGACCTGCCGCTTGACCGGGGCGAGGCCCGCCATGCCGTCGAGGTCGGCCAGCGCCTCCTCCAGCGTGGGCGTGGCCACGTAGCCGCGGAAACGGGCGGTCAGCTCGTCGAAGGCCTTGGTGACATCGGGCGCGGTGGTGGTGACGAGGTCCTCGGTGGTGGGCGTGCCGCCCGCGCCCACCACGCGCACGTCGCGCGCCTGCGCGGCCGCCTCGACCAGGCTGCGGGCGAAACGCGCGTTGCCCAGCTCGTCGACCAGGCCGCGGCGGTGGACGTCCTCGAACAGGCCGAGCAGCGCGCGCCGGGTGTCGGGGGCCATCCTGTCGCCCCTGCGGCGCTGGAGCAGGTCGGTGATCTCGGCCAGCTCGGCGGGGGAGTAGGTGGGGAAGCGCACCCGCGTGGCGAACCTGCTGGCCAGGCCCGGGTTGCTCGACAGGAAGCCGCTCATCTCCTGCTCGTATCCGGCGAGGATGATGATGAGCCTGTCGCGGTCGTCCTCGGCCCGCTTGAGCAGCGTCTGCACGGCCTCCGCGCCGAACCGGTCGGGTTGCCCGTCGGAGGAGTTGACCAGCCCGTACGCCTCGTCGATGAACAGCACGCCGCCGAGCGCGCGGTCGACCAGCTCGTTCGTCTTGATCGCGGTGGCGCCCAGGAACTCGCCGACCAGGTCGGCCCGCTGCGCCTCCACCACGTACGGCGTCTCCAGCAGCCCGAACGCGTAGAAGATCTTGGCCAGCGCGCGGGCGACGCTGGTCTTGCCCGTGCCGGGAGGCCCGACGAAGACGAAGTGACGGGTGGGCCGTTCGGCGGTGTAACCGGCCTCGGCCCGCAGCCTGGACGCCTCGATGGAGGCCGCGATCGAGCGCACCTGCTCCTTGACGGGCGCGAGGCCGATCATGCTCTCCAGCTCGCCCAGCGCCTCCTCGACGGAGATCTGCGGCGGCGCGGCGGCCTTGTCCTGCGCCTGCTCGGGCCTGCCCTCGCGGACCCGTACGCGTACCTGCTCCTCGACCGCGGTCCGGGCGCGCGCCCTGCGGGCCAGGACGAAGCGGTGGCCGAGCACGGCCGCGGCGGCGGCGCAGGCGACCCAGACCGCGGCCGACGGCGAGACGGGGGAGATGGCGGCGGCCAGGATCCCGGCGGGCGCCAGCGCGAGCAGCGTGGTGACCCACGGCGTGACCCAGCGGATGAGGTGGGCGGCGGCGGCCACCGGCAGCGACAGCGCGAGCAGCAGGTGCAGGGCGGGCGACCCGGGGGGGAAGAGCGCGGAGAACAGCGGCATCAGCGCGTACCATCCGGCCACCACGAGCACGGTGGCGGCGGCGCGCGGGAAGCGCAGGGTCAGCGCGACGAAGCCGAGCACGGCCAGCGTGACGGGGAACGTCTTCAGCAGGTCCCAGCCGAGCGCCGCGCCGACGCCGAGCGTGGCGATGAGGAGGACGACGTAGATGACCCGCCGGGTGGCAGGGGGGAGCTGGAAGTACCGCAGCCGCACCCGCTCGAACAGATCCCGCGCGGCGGCCCGCCCCGCCGCCTGGGCCCTGTCGGACTCACGCATCACGCCTCCCCGGTCCGCCCCCGGTTATACCGCACCATGACCGCGATTGGGCGGACCTGACACGCCAGGTGGGGCTGACCGGCACGCCGGCGTGTCCCCCGGGCCCGCGGGTGCCGGGCGGGCCCGGGGGCGTCGGCGCTCGTGGGCGCCCCTTCCTGCGGTCCCGTGGACCGAGCAGGGGGATGGATCGGGTTATATGTCCATAACGCACCAGAGTGGTGCGGGCGGCCGCGGATCAGGCGATACCGCTATACCGAGCCCGGCACATGGCCTAAGCTGCCACGCAAGCCGGGAGCGTTCGGGAAGGGCGCGGCGCTTCGAGCCGCCGGTTCCGATCCGGCCGATCAACTGCACGTGCGGGCCCTGCGAACGGATCGGCCTGCGAGGAGGCCCATGACCGTCACACAGGCCGCACCCCCGCGGCGGCGTGCCGATCGGGAGCACCACCACAACCGCTGGTCGGTCCTGGCGCTGCTGTGCCTGGCCCTGCTGCTGATCACGGTGGACGCCACCGTACTCCACATCGCGGTGCCCGCGCTCACCGCCGCGCTGGAGCCGACCTCGGTCCAGCTCCTGTGGATCATCGACGTCTACTCCCTCGTCGTGGCCCCGCTGCTGATCATGTTCGGCACGCTGGGCGACAAGTACGGGCGCAAACGCCTGGTGCTGGGCGGCTTCGTGCTGTTCGGGCTCGCCTCCGCCGCGGCCGCGTTCGCCCCGACCCCGCTCACCCTCATCCTGGCCAGGGCGCTGCTCGGTGTCGGCGGCGCCATGATCATGCCGGCCACCCTCTCGCTCATCCGCCAGGTCTTCACCGACCGCCGCGAGCGCGCCGTCGCGCTCGGCGTGTGGAGCGCCGTCGCCGCCGCGGGCGCCGCCGTCGGCCCCCTCGTCGGCGGCGTCCTCGTCAGCCACCTGTGGTGGGGCGCCGTCTTCCTCGTCAACGTGCCCATCCTGCTCGTGCTGCTGCCCGCCGCCGCCAGGCTGCTGCCCGAGTCGGAGCGGCGCCGCGACCGGCCCTGGGACGGCGTCAGCGCCGCCCTGTCCGTGTTCGGCCTCCTCGCCCTGGCCTTCGGGCTGAAGGAGGCGGGATCCGGCACCCTCATGCCGTTCTGGTCGTCCGTCCTCGTGTTCCTGGCGGGGGCCGGGCTGCTCGTGGCGTTCTTCCGCAGGCAGACCAGGCTGGAGACCCCGCTGCTGGAGATCCGCCTGTTCCGCAGCCGCGCCTTCACCACGGGCGTCGCGGGCGTCATGCTCGGCGTGTTCGCGCTGGTCGGGCTCCAGCTCATGCTCGCCCAGTACCTCCAGCTCGTCCTCGGCGACAGCCCCGTGCGCGCTGCGCTCAGGATGCTGCCGCTCGTCCTGTCGGCCATCACCGGCGGCCTCGCGGCGGCGCACATCCTGCCGAGGATCGGCATGCGGGTCACCATGAGCGGCGGCCTCGGCCTGGTCGCCCTCTCCCTCACCCCCACCCTGGGCTGGGGCGTCGAGGCCCACCCCGTGATGCTGTCGGTCTGCTTCGTCGGCATCGGGTTCGGCGTGCAGGTGGCGCTGCTCGCCGCCTCCGACACGATCATGGCGGCGGCCCCCGAGTCGCAGGCGGGCGGCGCGGCCGCCATCGAGGAGACCGCGTACGAGCTCGGCGCCGGACTCGGCGTGGCCGTGCTCGGCACCATCACCACGCTCGCGTACGCACCCGCCCTGCCCGCCGTCCCCGGCGTGCCCGCGGGCGGCATGGACAAGGCCAGGCAGTCGCTCGCCGGAGCCGCCCACGTCGCCGACAAGATCGGCGGCAGCACCGGCAACGCGCTGCTCGACGCCGCCCGCTGGGCCTTCGTCAACGCCCTGCACACCACCGTGGCCGTCAGCGTCGTGCTGCTCGGCCTGACCGCCGTCGCCGTCGCCATGCTGCTCAACCGCGACTGAAGGTGTGCCCCGGCACGAAGGGGGCAGATCTGTAGCGTGAGAAGGGCCCTCCACGACCTCGCCGCGTTAGTCGCCCGCCTGGGCGTGGGCGGCATCGTCTTCGCCAACGGCTGGACCAAGCTGGAGGACGGCCTCAAGGACACCGGCGCGCGGTTCCAAGCGCAGGGCGCGCCCGCGCCGGGCGCGTGGGCCACCGTGACGATGCTCTCCGAGCTCGTGGGCGGCGCGCTGCTCGTCGCCGGGCTCGCGGTGTCGGTCACCGGGCTCGTCCTGTTCGCCGAGGCGCTGGGGGTGTTCCTCGTCGCCCCGCCGGTCAACCCCATCAGCCTGAACGAGCTCATCCTGCTCGGCGTCGCGTCCGTCCTGCTGGCCGTGGTGGGGGCGGGGCGGCTGTCGGCCGACCACCTCGTGGTGATCAGGCGCAGGGAGTCGGAGGCGGCGGGCGAGTTCGCGGCGGACGCCGAGGCCGACCGCGTCATCGCCGCCCTGCGCGACCCCGACGCCCCACCGGCGTCCCGGGCGGCCGGACCGCCGCTGGACACCGCGCGGAAGGACGCGGCGGACACGGCGCCGCATCCGCGGCCGCTCCTCCCGGGTGAGGACCCCCGCGAGGAGGACGGCGAGAAGGACGGTGAGGACGCCGGCGGCGACCGCGGCGGGCCCCGGGAGGCCGTCGCGGAGAGCGCCCCCGCGCCGGGCGACACCCTGGTCGCCGGAAGGAGGAAGCCCGCGACCCGCCGCCGCCCGCCGTCCGGCTCCTGAGGTCAGGACAGCGACGCGGCCGCCGCGCGCTTCCCGCCCAGGCGCACCGCGCCCTGCGTCAGCGCGATGGCCGCCAGGATGATCAGCGCGCCCACCGGCTGGTTCCAGGTGATCGTCTCGCCCAGCACCGCCACCCCGGACAGCACCGCGAACACCGGCAGCAGGTACGTCACGGTCGAGGTGGTCGTCACGCCCGCCCGCGCCTGCACCCAGTACAGCAGCAGGTACGCCAGCCCCGTGCCGAGCCCGCCGAGCGCCAGCATGCTCCACCAGACCTCGGCGGGCGCGGCGGTGTCCACCAGCGGCACCCCGGCGACCAGCGTGATGACGGCGAGCTGCGCCGCCCCCGTGAGGAGCTGGCCCGCCGCCAGCACGACCGCGGGCTCGCCGCGCCGCCCCGTGATGAAGCGCCCCATGTACGCCCCGCCCACGCCGTAGCACAGGGCCGCTCCGAAGCAGGCGAGGCTGCCGCCGAGCTGCCCGCCCGCCATCGGCTGCCACACGCCGAGCACCACCATGACGCCCGCGAACCCCAGCCCGAGCCCGGTCATCCGTCCGGCGTTCGGCTTCTCGGCGCGCAGCAGCAGGGTGAAGGCGAGCGTGCACAGCGGGGTGGTGGCGTTCCAGATGGCGGCGACGACGGAGGAGACGTACTGCTCGCCGTACGCGAACAGGGTGAACGGCAGGGTGGTGAGCACCACCGAGGCGATCTGGAAGTGCAGCCACAGGCGCGGGTCGCGCGGCAGCGGCCTGCGCGTGACGGCGAGCGCGAGGAGCAGCACGGCCGCGCCGACCGCCATCCGCCCGAACGACACCTGGAGCGGGTGCAGCGCCCCCACCGCCACCTTGATGAAGAAGAAGCTGTTGCCCCAGATGGCGGCCAGGGCCAGGAACCCCGGCAGCCACACCCGCGCGCTCTTGCCCCGCACTCCGGCCTCCCGATCGACGAACCAGCCAGGAGCGTATCCATCGCCACCGACAGGAAGGTAGGGAGGAATCCCTATCTTCGGCATCTATATGCGCAGGAAGACGGACGTCGGGGAGACCGCGCGGCACGTTCCCGCCTCGACGTCGCGGGCGGGCGCACCGGTGATCAGCCGGGTCAGGGGAGAGGACGCGTGGTGAACCGCACCCGGTCGCCGGGCCGTAGCTGCGCGGCGACCGCCAGGTCCGCCTCGCGCACCACGCCGATCACCGGGTAGCCGCCCGTCGGCGGGTGGTCGGCGAGGAAGACGATCGGCTGGCCGCCCGGCGGCACCTGCACCGCCCCGGTGACCATGCCCTCGCTGGGCAGCTCGCCCTCCCTGGCCCGCGCCGGGGAGGGGCCGCGCAGCCGCACGCCGACCCGGTTGCTGTCCTGGCTCACCTCGTACGGCTCCGAGCACAGCGCCCCGAGGGCGCCCGGCGCGAACCAGTCGTCGCGCGGCCCCGGCACCAGCCGCAGCACCGGCGGGCGCCGCTCCGGCGGCGGCGCCTGGTCGGCGGGGACGCCGTGCGCGGCGGGGCCGACGGGCAGCACCGTCCCCGGACGCAGCGGCGCCGGGCCCAGCCCCGACAGGGAGTCGGTGGAGCGGCTGCCGAGCACCGGCTCGACGGCGACGCCGCCGCGTACGGCCAGATAGGTGCGCAGCCCCCACTCCGGCGAGCCGAGCCGCAGCTCGGCCCCGGCGGACACCCAGAACGCCACGCCCATGCCCGCGCCCCGCACGCCGGGCACCGGGCAGGGCGCCCCGGTGAGCGCCACCCACGCGCCCGCGCGGAAGAGCAGGCGCGCCAGACCGAAGGTCAGCTCGACGCCCGCCGCGCCCTCGGGGTTGCCGACGAGCCGGTTGGCCAGCCGCAGGCTCGCCGCGTCGGCCGCGCCCGACCTCGGCACCCCCAGGTGCGCGTAGCCGGGCCGCCCGAGGTCCTGGACGGTCGCGTACGGGCCGGGGGCGATGACCTCGATCATGCGGCTTCGAGCCGTACGCGCGTGCCGGGGCTGAACGGCGTGGGCGGGTCGCAGGCGACGTCCCAGGTGCGCAGCGTGGTGTGCCCGAGCAGGCGCCAGCCGCCGGGGGAGGCCGTCGGGTAGATCGCCGAGTACGGCCCCGCGATCGCCACGGAACCGGCGGGCACCGACGTGCGCGGCGTGCCCAGCCGGGGGACGTGCAGCCGCGGGTCGAGCCCCGTGAGGTAGGCGAACCCGGGGGCGAACCCCAGCCACCCCACCACCAGCTCGCTCGCCGTGTGCCTGGCGATCACCTCGTCGGTGGAGATGCCCGCGAGCTCCGCCACGGCGTCGAGGTCGGCGCCGTCGTAGACGACGGGGACCGTCACCACCTCCGGGCCGGACGCCACGGGCCCGCCGCCCCCGTCACGCCGCAGCTCACGCAGGAGGCGGGCGCGCAGCCGCGCCCGGTCGGCCCCCGGCGCCACCACCAGGACCGTCTCCGGCCCGGGGACGATCTCCACGACGCCGTCGGGCAGGTCGGCGCGCAGCGCGGCGTCGAGCCGGTGCGACAGGGCGAGGGAGCCGGTCTCGACGAGCAGGCCGTGCTCGCCGGCCGCGCGGACGGCGCTCACGCGAACGCCCGCAGGGACACGCCCGCCGCCAGCAGGTCGTCGCGCACCGCGCGCGCCAGCCGCACCGCGTCGGGCGTGTCGCCGTGGACGCAGATGGAGCGCGCCGTCACCGGCACCAGGCTGCCGTCGATCGCGGTCACCGAGCCCTTCACCGCCATCTGCAGCGCCCGCGCGGACACCGCCGACGGTTCGTGGATCACCGCTCCCGGCTCGCGCCGCGGCACCAGCGTGCCCCGGGGCGTGTACGCCCGGTCGGCGAACGCCTCGCACACCGTCGTGACGCCCGCCTCGGCCGCCACCGCGTGCACGACCGACCCGGGCAGCGTGAGCACCGGCAGCGACGGGTCGTAGTGGGCGACCGCCTCGACCACGGCCGCGGCCTGCTCGGGGTCGCGGCAGATCCGGTTGTACAGCGCCCCGTGCGGCTTGACGTACGAGACCCGGCCGCCCATCGCCCTGGCGATGCCGTCGACGGCCGCGAGCTGGTAGAGCACCTCGGCGCACAGCTCCTCGGGCTCGACGTCCATCTCCCTGCGGCCGAAGTGCGCGAGGTCGTGGTAGGACACCTGGGCGCCGATCGACACGCCCCGGTCGACCGCCGCCGCGCACGTGCGCCTGATCGTCAGCGGGTCGCCCGCGTGGAAGCCGCAGGCGACGTTCGCGCTGGTGATGATGTCGAGCAGGGCGAGGCTGTCGCCGAGCCGCCAGACGCCGAAGTCCTCGCCGAGGTCCGCGTTGAGGTCCATCACCATACGTCCATCATGGCCTGACCTGGGGCGCCGCGCGACGGGACCGGTCAGATCTCGTCGGGGATGTCGGCGATGTCGTCGAGCGCCGCGGCCAGCTCGTCGGGGTCGCCGCCGATGCGCTCGGCGATCTCGATGAGGACGTGCAGCACGTCGTGGCGGTCGTGGCCGAGGTCGAGCAGCCGCTGCGCGGCCTCCCACAGCTGCGGCGGGTCGCCCTCCCACAGCCGGGTGGCGATCTCCTCGTGCCAGGCCAGGTGCTCCTGGTCGATGACGCCGTCGTGGTCGATCTCCAGCAGGATCCGCCTGTCGGCCTCGTCTGCCGGGTTGAGCTTGTCCAGCTCGACGCCGCCGTGCGTGCCCTGCAGGTACGGGAACGCGAAGACGCGCCTGGCCAGCGCCGACAGGTCGCCGTCGGGCAGCAGGCGCTCCAGCAGCGGCCGGTCGAGGCCGAACGACGTCGGGTCGCGGTACGCCTCGGGGAACTTCGCCGTGGCCTCCCACACCGCGTCGAGCGTGGCCTTCAGCCCCTGCTCGGGCAGCCCGGTGCGGTGCGCGGCGAAACGCGCCCACGCCGACAGGACGTGCGGCATCGCCTCCTGCTCGGCCATGCTCAGCATCACCTTGCGCGGCAGCCAGTCGAGCAGGAACGTCTCACACTTGGTGGGGCTGACCCGCAGCGGCCTGCCGAAGTCGCGCTCGCAGCCGTACTCGATGATGTGGTCGGCGCAGCGCGAGGCCGCCGAAGGGTCGGACAGGTGCTCGGCGGCGTCGGACGCGAGGAACTCGGCCGCCAGCATGGCCCGCCGCTCCCTGCTGTACGGGGCCTCGATGTGCAGCGGCGCGGGCCGCTTGCGCCCCGGCGGCAGCGCCTTCAGCCTCGCCCTGGCGAAGGCGTGGTAGGCGCTGTAGCTGTCGCTGACGGGAGGCGGGGTCTTGGGCTCCCTGGTGGCCTTCATCGCCGAGTCGAGCAGCGCCCTGGCCTGCTGCGGCTCGATCTCCTCGAACAGCAGCATGGGGTTGCCCGCCGCCTCGGCCCTGGCCTGTTCGATCAGCTTGTCCACCTGCGACGACACCCAGGCGTCGCGGGCCATGCCGTTCATGTTGTAGTCGACGACCACGACCAGCGCGTGCCGGTCGGTGCCCTGCTCGCCGCCGTCGCCGTAGCGGTAGGCGAAGGTGCAGATCACGGTGTCCTGGTCGCCGTACGCGTCGCGGGAGACGTAACATCCGGCGGGCTTGACCGCGCCCACCCTGTCGGCCCACCCGGGCCGCGCCACGCCCGACTCCATCATGGCGAGCGCGGCGCCCTCGGCCTTGGCGCCCTGGCGAGCGGTGCCGAGGTAGGCCAGGCAGATGAGTAACGTCAGCGACGCGGGGGTGCCTGCCTTCGCCGCGTAGTCGACCAGCCCCTCACCGAGCACCTGCTCGACGTCCCCGCTCCTGACGCGCCTGCCCCACCAGGCGCCGACCATGTCGGAGACCATCAGCTCGGCGTCGAGAGGGCTGCGCACGGCCAGCAGCTCGCGGGCCGCCTGCACCATCTCCTTGAACACGTCGTCTGGCGGGGTGCTCTCCCGGGGATCTCGTCGGTGTCGGCGCACGCCCTCACTCTCTCGTATTCCAGGCGCAAACGGTGCGTAGAACGCCGCCCGGTGACCCCGATGTTATCGGGGAGTGCGCGGGGGAGGGGCGGAGTTCACGATCGCGAGCAGGCGTTCGCGCGCGATGCGCTCGACGACCTCCGGCGTCGCCGCGACGCCGAGGTGCCGCGCGCAGGCGCGGACGTCGGCCACGCACCGGTCGATGGTGTCCACGGGCACGGTCAGGAATTCCTCGGCCAGCCTGAGACTGACCGGCTCCCTGAGGGAGCTTGTGGCCAGAGCGAGCATAGATGTGAGATTCCTCGGGAACCCTGGGGGCAAACCCCCAGGAACGTCTACAGGGAGACTTGCGCTCTCATTTCACCCCTTCTCCGGCGTGTGTCAAGCGCTCCGGCGGAACGGTTCGGCCGTCGTGCTCACCTCACGAGGGGGCCATTCATGCGAAGCTGTATCCCATGCGCATCCAGCTCGCCCAGCGGAGCGAGGCCGACGAGCTGCTCGGCCGCAGCCCGCTCGCCCTGCTCGTCGGCATGCTGCTCGACCAGCAGATCCCGATGGAGCAGGCGTTCACGGGGCCGTACACCATCTCCGAACGGCTCGGGCACGACCTCACGGCCGAGGAGATCGCCTCCTTCGATCCCGACGCGTTCGCGGCGCTGCTCGCGCAGAAGCCGGCCGTGCACCGCTACCCCAAGTCCATGGCCGCCAGGGTGCAGCAGCTCGCCGCCCACCTCGCCGAGCACTACGACGGGCGGCCTGAGCGCATCTGGGAGGACGCCGCCGACGGCAAGGAGTTGCTGAAACGTCTGCAGGCCCTGCCGGGATACGGCAGGCAGAAGGCCCAGATCTTCCTGGCGCTGCTGGGCAAGCAGCTCGGGGTCACGCCGCCCGGCTGGCGCGAGGCGGCGGGCCCCTACGGTGAGGAGGGGTCGTACCGATCGGTCGCCGACGTCGTCGACGCCGACAGCCTGGGCCGCGTGCGTGCCGCCAAGCAGGAGGCCAAGCGCGCGGCGAAGGCGCAGTAGCCTGATCTTGCTGCGCGACGTGGAGCTACTTTGACAGGATGCGTTGACCTCAATGACGACCGGGCGGCGGCGGGGGCTTCCGTACGCGCATGCCCATCGCCGATGATGTACTGCAGAATCCGGTCGCCCGGAGCTGCGCTACGCCGATACACAGTTATGGAGATGTGCCGCGTGGGAGACCCTGGCACGCGACGGAGGTGCCGACCATGAGCGCCGAGACCTCCGTTCCCCGTCCCCGGGAGTCGGATGTGGACATCTCAGACTCCGCCCTGTTCAGGGGTCTGCTGTCGGAGGCTGAGTTCGCGTTCGCGTTCTTCGACTCCGAGACCCGCTTCCAGCGGGTCAACGACGTCTTCAGCGACGTCGTCAACGTGCCCGCCGACCGCCTGACCGGGCACGCGCCCGCCGAGGTGCTGGCCGCCGACCTCAGCCAGATCATCACCCACGCCCTGCAGGCCGTGGTCGAGGGCGACGCGCCGGTGACCGAGAGCAGGGTCAGGGTGCGCTCCGCCGAAGGCGACACGAGGCACTGGTCGCTGTCGTTCTCGCCGGTCCACGACGACGCGGGCGCGCTGCGCGCCATCGCGCTCGTCGGGCTCGACGTCACCGAGAGCCGCCAGACCGAGGAGGCGCTGCGGCGCAGCGAGGAGCGCTACCGCTCGCTGGTCGAGGCGCAGTCCCAGCTCGTCTGGATCACCTCGCCCACCGGCGCCGTGCTGGAGGACGCGCCGCAGTGGCGCGCCATCACCGGCCAGGGGCTCGAGGAGTACCTCGCCAACGGCTGGCTGGAGGTCGTCCACCCCGAGGAGCGCCAGCAGACCGAGGAGGCCTGGCGCGAGGCGCTGCGCGGCCGGACGATGTTCGAGTGGAACTACCGCGTCCGCACCCGGGCCAGCGGCTACCGCCACTTCGAGGTGCGCGCCGTCCCGATCATCAGGCACGGCAGGGTCGTGGAGTGGGTCGGCGCCAACACCGACGTCACGCCGCAGCGCGAGGCCGAGGAGATGCGCGGCAGGCTCACCGACCAGCTCGGCGCCGCCGCCCTGCGCACCGCCAGGCTGCAGGGCGCCACGGCGATCCTGGCCGAGGCGCTGACGGTCGAGCAGGTGGTGCAGGTCATCATCGACGTCGGCCGCACCGCGCTCGCCGCCGACCGGTCCGCGGTCGCGCTCCTCGACACCGACCGCGCCGCGCTCAAGCTGATCAGCGGCGAGGGCATCCCCGAGGCGTCCGGCGCGTCCGGCGAGGAGATCCCGCTAGCCAGCACGAGCGTCATGACCATGGCCGTCAACAGCCGCAGGCCGGTCTTCGCCGAGTCGCCCGACAGCCTGAAGGCGCAGCTCCTGGAGGCGGGCGGCGACGAGGAGGTGCTCGCCAACTACCTCGCCAACAGCGACGAGCGGGCCTGGGTCGGCCTGCCGCTGCTGGCCGCCGGCCGCGCGCTCGGCGCGCTGCGCTTCTCCTTCACCCGTCCGCAGAAGATCTCGCAGGAGGACGGCGTCTTCCTGGAGGCCCTGGCCGGGCAGTGCGCCCTGGCCGTGGAGCGGGCCACGCTCTTCGAGCGCGAGCACCGCACCGCCGAGACGCTGCAGCGCAGCCTGCTGCCCGACCGCCTGCCCGTGGTCAAGGGCCTGGTGCTCGCGCAGCGCTTCCGCTCGGGCAGCCGCCACGTCCAGGTGGGCGGCGACTGGTACGACGCGTTCGTGCTGCAGGACGGCCGCGTGGCCGCGGTCGTCGGCGACGTCATGGGCAAGGGCGTCAAGGCCGCCGCCGGCATGGGCCGCATCCGCAACGCGATGCGCGCGCTGGCGCTGACCAACCCGCCGCCCGCGGCCGTGCTCACCGGGCTCGACAGGGTCTTCGAGGCGACCGAGGAGGAAGAGCAGGTCACGACGCTGGCGTACATGGTGGTCGAGCCGGTCACCGGCGAGGGCACGCTGGCGATGGCGGGTCACCCGCCGCCCGTGCTGGTCTCGCCGCAGGGCACCGCGATCCTGTGCGACGCCGAGCCGGGCACGCCGCTCGGCTGGCCGACCAGCAGGCGGCAGTTCCGCTTCGTGGTGCCGCCGGGTCACACCGCCGTGCTGTACTCCGACGGTCTGGTCGAGAACAGGAAACGCGGGCTGGACGCAGGTCTCGCAGACCTTTGCAATGTTGTGACTGAAGCGCCGCCTGAGGTGGTGAGTAGTCCGCATATGCTGCTGGACTTCCTGGTTGACCGGATGTTGTCGGGATATGAACAGGATGATGACGTTACCGCGCTCGCTATCCACGTACCGCCGGTCACGAAGAGTGACTGAATGAAACAGTCATAAGGGTTGCTTTCGGGTATCAGTGCCGCCCTTCCGTACGCACTACTGTCTTCGTCGGCCTAGGGTGGAGGTCAACCGCCGGGAGGTGGCCGTATGGAGTGCGAGGTCGTGCCAGAATGCTGTGCAGGTCCGTCGCGATCCGCACGGCCTCACCGATCTCCGAGAGAGGCAACAGCCCCCCAGCGGGCATCTGGGTCCATTGTCGCCACGCGTTCGTTCGAGAGGTGTTCGTGTCGCCTGCAAGTTCGACTCGCTCGAAGCCACAAGAGCTGAACGAGCCCGTCATTCAGCGACTGCTCGAGCGTGGGCGCTCGCAGGGTTTCCTCGAGTCTGAGGATGTCCGTCAGGCCTTCGAGGAGGCGGACATCCCCATGTCGCACGCCGCCGCGTTCTTGCGGAACCTCAGCAAAGAGGGCGTGACCGTGGTGGTGACCGCCGCGGATTCGGCTGCGCCGAAGAAGTCTCGTGGTCCAGCAAAGCGCCGCACTGCCGCCCCCGTCAAGACCAAGACGGCCGCGGCCGCCAAGGAGCAGCAGCCCGAGACCGTGACCGCGGTCGTCGGCACCGCTGAAGCCGAGCCCGCCGCCAAGAAGGCGGCCCCAGCCAAGAAGGCCGCCCCGGCGGCCAAGAAGGCCGCGGCCCCCGCCGCGCCGAAGAAGGCCGAGCCGAAGAGCGCTGGGCCTGCCGACACCAAGCCGAAGCCGGCCGAGGGCGTCGACGACGACGAGGACATCGAGCTCGACGGCGACGTCGAGCTGGACGACCTCGAGGACATCGACGTCGAGGACATCGTCGCCGACGATGTCGAGGACGGCGACGACTCCGACGACGACAGCGACGACGACGAGCCCAAGGCCGCCGAGGTCGCCGTGGCGGAGAAGGTCGAGGACGAAGTCCTCATCCTCTCCGACGACGACGACGACGCCCCCGTCGCCCAGGTCGCCGCCGCCGGCGCGACCGCCGACCCGGTCAAGGACTACCTCAAGCAGATCGGCAAGGTCCCCCTGCTCAACGCCGAGCAGGAGGTCGAGCTGGCCAAGCGCATCGAGGCCGGCCTGTTCGCCGAGGAGCAGCTGGGCGGCTCCGAGACCGACACCCTCCCGGTCGACGTGCGCGCCGAGCTGGAGTGGATCGCCGAGGACGGCCGCCGCGCCAAGAACCACCTGCTGGAGGCCAACCTCCGGCTCGTGGTCTCGCTGGCCAAGCGCTACACCGGCCGCGGCATGCTCTTCCTCGACCTGATCCAGGAAGGCAACCTGGGCCTCATCAGGGCCGTGGAGAAGTTCGACTACACCAAGGGCTACAAGTTCTCGACGTACGCCACGTGGTGGATCCGGCAGGCGATCACGCGTGCCATGGCCGACCAGGCGCGGACCATCCGCATCCCGGTCCACATGGTCGAGGTGATCAACAAGCTGGCCCGCGTCCAGCGGCAGATGCTGCAGGACCTCGGCCGCGAGCCCACGCCGGAGGAGCTCGCCCGCGAGCTGGACATGACGCCCGAGAAGGTCGTCGAGGTCCAGAAGTACGGCCGCGAGCCCATCTCCCTGCACACCCCGCTGGGTGAGGAGGGCGACAGCGAGTTCGGCGACCTCATCGAGGACTCCGAGGCCATCGTCCCGGCCGACGCCGTCAGCTTCACGCTGCTGCAGGAGCAGCTGCACTCCGTTCTCGACACGTTGTCGGAACGCGAGGCGGGCGTCGTGTCGATGCGGTTCGGCCTCACCGACGGGCAGCCGAAGACGCTCGACGAGATCGGCAAGGTCTACGGCGTGACGCGCGAGCGCATCCGGCAGATCGAGTCGAAGACGATGTCCAAGCTGCGCCACCCGTCGCGTTCCCAGGTGCTCCGCGACTACCTCGACTGACGGGCGGCCCGCTCGGGCCGCCACTCAGCCGTCCCACCGCCCCGCCCGGACCTCCGGCGCGGGGCGGCGCCGCTTCCACCACCCGTGCGGGGCGGTGCCGCTTCCACCCGCCGCCGCGGGGCGGCGTCACCTTCAGCGGCGTCCCCGCCTGGGCCGGCATCGCCAGGCCGGGCGGCGTGCAGGTACATGCGCAGGTCCCAACCCTCGGGGTTCTCCCCGACATAGGCGCGCGCCTCCTTGACGACGACCGGCCGGCCCGAGGGGTCGGCGGCGCGGTAGGCGTTGCCGCGCGGGCCGCATCCCGGAGGTGACCCGGTACCGGTTGCCGATCAGCCGCGCCGGCGCGTCTCACGCGCAGGTTCCCTCGGAGCCCCCTCCGGCGCAGTCCCGCGCCTCCGCGGCCGGGCCCGCGCCGTCGGGCGGGCGGAACGGGTCGTCCGGCGCCTGCGCGCCGTCCGGCGACGCGCACCGGGGCCCGGCGGGCGCGCCGCTCGGCCACCAGCGCGGGCGGCGCCCTTGAGCAGCCTCCACGCCTGGGCCTCAGCGCGCCGGCGGCCTTTTCAACCGCCTCCCTGCCTGGACATCAGCGCGAAGTGGCGCTTTGAGTGGTCTGCGTGCGGGTGGCGTCCCGGTGTGGAGCGTGGGTCAGGTGACGGCGACGTCGAGAGTCCAGGGGCGGCCGGGACGGGGCGGCGGGGCCAGGGTGACGTCGTGGCCGAGGTCCTTGAGCACGGTGGCCAGCTCGTCGGGGGTGGCCGGGTCGGCGCCCGACACGAGCAGCGCCCTCGCGATCTCGCCGCGCGTGGCCTTCGCCATGTGGCTGACGACCTTGCCGTGCCTGAACACGCGCACCCCGACGGCGCGCTCGCCCGGCTGCCAGGCGGCGGCGTACGTCGCCGAGCGCAGGTCCACCACCAGGCCGGGCAGCCGGTCGAGCTCCTTCGCGACGAACGGCTTCCAGAACGCCGCCAGCCCGCCGAGCGGCGGCAGGCTGACCCCCATGGACAGCCGGTACGGCGGCACCATGTCGGTGACGCGCAGCACGCCCCACAGCCCGGAGAAGATCAGCACCGACTCCTCGGCCCGCCGCGCCGCGCCCGCGTCGAGCGTGGTGAGGCCCAGGTTGTCGTACAGGACGCCGGTGTAGAGCCGGGCGGCGGGCAGGGTGGGGGCGGTCCTGAGCGCGACGTTGGCCGCGAGCTCCGAGGCGAGCCCGGGGGTCAGGCCGAGCACGTCGAGCGCGTCGCGCCGCCTCGACGCCTTGACCAGCGCGGAGACGACCCGCTTGCGGGCCCGGTCGAGCGCGGGGAAGGACAGCTCGCCGACGGGCGGGCCGCTGCCCTCCCGCGCCTTGCCCTCGGACGGCGGCAGCACGATCAGCACGGTCACCAACCCTATAAGCCCTGGCCAGCCACCGTTCACGGGAGGGATAGGCTGCGCGCGTGAACGTCGACCTTCTCGTCCACGAGGCATGGCCCGCCTACGAGCAGCACGCGCACGACGGCTGGGTGCTGCGCTACGCCGGCGGCGTGACCAAGCGCGCCAACTCGGTCCTCCCGCTGGGCGTCCCCGCCGACCTCGGCGCCGCCGTCGCCACCGCCGAGACGTTCTACGGCGAGCGCGGGCAGCGGTGCGCCTTCTCCATCGGGACGAGCGCGCCCGCCGGCCTGGACGCCGAGCTGGAGCGGAGGGGGTACGACCTGGTCGACCCCACCGTCGTGATGACCCTGGCCCGGGGGCGCGGGCCGGCCGCCGCGCCGGGTCGCGTCGTACGCGTCGAGGAGCGGCCCTGGCCCGGCTGGCTGGAGACGTGGTGGTCGGTGGACGGCCGGTACGGCGGCGGGTTCGAGGAGGCGGAGCGCATCTGCACCGGCGTTCCCGCGCTCTACGCCGCCGTCGAGGAGGACGGCGTGGCGCTCGCCGTCGGCAGGGGCGTGCCGCAGGACGGCACCCTCGGCGTCTACTGCATGGCCACCCGCCCGGAGGCCAGGCGCAGGGGCCTGGCGCGGGCGGTGCTGCGAGCGCTGCTGCGCGAGGGCGCCGCGCCCTCGGCCTACCTCGTCACGACCAGGGCGAACGTGGCGGCGCAGGCGGTGTACCGGGGTGAGGGCTTCGAGATCACGGGCGGCTACCACTACCGCGTCCGCTGACCGGTGGGGCAACAGCTCGGGAAGGACGAGACGGCGGGAAACAGCTCGGGGAAGACGAGACGGCGGGAAAGACGAGACGGCGGCCCCGGGCTCGCCGGGACCGCCGTCTCGCTCGCTATGCGGTTATGTCGGAACGAACGCCTCAGCGCTCGTCGTTCGGTGCCATGGACGGTGTTTCGCTGAGCCGAGCCGACTCGTCCAGGATGTCGGCGCCCTTCTCACGCAGCGCCGCGATGTGCTGACGCCCGTGGTGGGCGCAGAACAGCAGCTCCCCACCCACAGGCAGGGTCGCGCGAATGTAGGCCTGGGCGCCGCAACGGTCGCAACGGTCGAGGGCCGTCAGCGGCTTAACGGGGGCAAGAGCTCCAGTCACGTATCGCCTTTCGGGTCACCCCCGCCGAAGCGAGGATCTGGCGTCAGTCACTTGGAACAACATCTAACCGGACCAGGACGTTCCCAACCGCCCCCGCAGTACGCCGAGAGCGGAATGTGTCCGAAAGTAATGGTGATCAGCCCGTTGGTAACGGCAAACACGACGCCATGGCAAGCTTGTACGTGCGCGTAGGGGAAGACCGGTAAGCTACGCACTGGTGTTCGATGCTTTAAACCAGGGGAGCTGTAGTGACGCTAGTGGAGGCGGGGTACACGGCTCGGCACCTGTCGGTGCTGGAGGGCCTTGAGGCCGTCCGCAAGCGGCCCGGCATGTACATCGGGTCCACCGACAGCCGGGGCCTCATGCACTGCCTCTGGGAGATCGTCGACAACGGCGTCGACGAGGCGCTGGCGGGCCACTGCGACCGCATCGAGGTCGAGCTGCACCCCGACGGGTCCATCGAGGTCCGCGACAACGGCCGCGGCATCCCCGTCGACGTCGAGCCCAAGACCGGCCTGGCCGGCGTCGAGCTCGTCTACACCAAGCTCCACGCGGGCGGCAAGTTCGGCGGCGGCTCCTACGCGGCGTCCGGCGGCCTGCACGGCGTCGGCGCTTCCGTGGTCAACGCCCTGTCCTCGCGGCTCGACGTCGAGGTCGACCGCGACGGCCGCGTCCACCAGATCAGCTTCAGGCGCGGCGTGCCCGGCGTCTTCGACGGCGACGGGCCCACGGCCAAGTTCAAGAAGAAGTCGGGGCTGCGCGACGGCGGCCCCGCGGAGCGCCCGGGCACCGGCACCCGGGTCCGCTTCTGGGCCGACAAGCAGATCTTCCTGCCCGACGCCGAGGTCTCGGTCGATGAGATCCACGTACGCCTGCGGCAGACCGCCTTCCTCGTGCCCGGCCTGACCCTCGTCGTCTACGACAGCAGACACGAGGAGCGCCTCGAGGACGAGTTCCGCTTCGACGGCGGCATCTCCGAGTTCACCGAGTTCCTGGCCCGCGACGAGCCCGTCTGCGAGGTGCTGCGCCTGCAGGGCGTCGGCCACTTCCACGAGACCGTGCCCGTGCTCGACGACCAGGGCCACATGACGCCCACCGAGGTGCAGCGCGAGCTGTCCGTCGACGTCGCCCTGCGGTGGGGCAAGGGCTACGAGTCCACCGTCCGCTCGTTCGTGAACGTGATCGCCACCCCCAAGGGCGGCACCCACCTCACCGGCTTCGAGCGGGGCCTCCTCCGCACCGTCAACGAGGTGCTGCGCGAGACCCGCCTGCTCAAGAACGGCGACGACCCGGTCAACAAGGAGGACCTCTCCGAGGGCCTCACCGCCGTCGTCACCGTGCGCGTGCCGGAGCCGCAGTTCGAGGGCCAGACCAAGGAGGTGCTCGGCACCTCCGCGGCCACCCGCATCGTCTCGCACGTGGTCTCCAAGGAGCTGAAGGAGATCTTCGCCAACCCGCCGCGCGGCTTCAAGCAGCCGCTGCGCGCCGTGCTGGAGAAGATCGTCGCGGCGGCCAAGGCCCGCATCGCCGCCCGCGAGCACCGCGACAACCAGCGCCGCAAGAGCGCCCTCGAGAACTCCGCGCTCCCGGCCAAGCTCGTCGACTGCCGCAACGACGACGTCGACCGCAGCGAGCTGTTCATCGTCGAGGGCGACTCGGCGCTCGGCACCGCGAAGCTCGCCCGCGACTCCGAGTTCCAGGCGCTGCTGCCCATCCGCGGCAAGATCCTCAACGTGCAGAAGGCGTCCGTGAGCGACATGCTCAAGAACGCCGAGTGCGCCGCGATCATCCAGGTCGTCGGAGCCGGCTCCGGCCGCTCCTTCGACCTCGACGCCGCCCGCTACGGCAAGGTCATCCTCATGGCCGACGCCGACGTCGACGGCGCCCACATCCGCTGCCTGCTGCTGACCCTGTTCCACCGGTACATGCGGCCCATGGTCGAGGCGGGGCGCGTCTTCGCCGCCGTGCCGCCGCTGCACCGCATCGAGCTCACCAACCCCGGCAAGGGCAAGGACAAGTACATCTACTGCTACTCCGACGCGGAGCTGCAGAAGGTGCTGCGCGACCTGGAGCGGCGCGGCAAGCGCTGGAAGGACCCGGTGCAGCGCTACAAGGGTCTGGGCGAGATGGACGCCGACCAGCTGGCCGAGACCACCATGGACCCTCGGCACCGCATCCTGCGCCGCGTCCGCATCGAGGACGCCGAGCAGGCCGAGTCGATCTTCAGCCTGCTCATGGGCAGCGACGTCGCACCACGCCGCGAGTTCATCGTCAAGAGCGCCGCCGAAGTGGACCGCGACCACATCGACGCCTGACCCGGGGCGTACGCCGCCTCGGGCCAGCCGGGCCGCGCGGTGCCGGTCACCGGCACCCGGGCCTGGACCCCCACACCCGGGGCCACCGCTACCCGTCCGGGGGCGGCGGCACCCCGGGTCCCGCCATCCCGTTGGGCCACCCGGCACCGGGGGCGGGACCGAAACACCCGGCGCCCCCACCACCTCACCCACCCTCCTCACCCTTGCCGAGGGCGCAGAGCGGGCTTGCGGCTCGGCTCGGTGACCGGGTACGGCGCACGCCGTACCCGGCTGGCCCCGCACCTTGGGAGGCTCCCCGTCGTCTCAGGCACCGGACCGTCCCACCTGCCATGGCTGTGTCCCACATGCCATGGCTGCTGCCGTGCCTTCCTGTCACGGTCGTAGGGCGTTCCTGCCGCGGTTGTGCGGGGCGGCGTCCAGCGCTCCTGGACGCCAGGGGCGCCTGAAAGGCTCTCTCCGGCTCCGGCGGCTTCCCCCCTGCGCCTGGAGTCTCGTACGACCGTGTGACGGCGGTCCAGCGTGCCCAGGACCGGGTTCGGCTCAGCGGCGGGCCGGGTTTCATCCTTGGGAGGCAGGCAGGGCTTGTCATCACAGCGTGCTCGCTGCCGCCGGCTGCTCGGGGTGGCGTGGCACCGACCCTGAGCGGGCGGCCCCTCGGTTCACCTCCTGGGTCGCCCACATCAGCCCCGCGGGCCTCCCGCTGCCGAGCCGGGCCCGCTCTCGGCGCGCTCGTGGGTTCCTGACGGTGTCGTCGGCTGCTCCATCCGCGTCCGGGGTTCCCGGGGCTTTCGGGGTTCTGGGTTGTTCTTGGTTGGTTCCGGATGGGGCGGGCTTCGCGGGGGCGGGTGAAAGGGACTTGTAAGGAATTGGCGGCCTGTCGTGGATCAACATCGTCTCGAAACCCCTCTCGAAAGGTGGAGACGATGAGATCTCGGCGCCTTGCGCTCCTGCTGGGTGGTGTCGGGCTGGTGGTGCCCATGCTCACCGCGCCCTCCGCCGCCGCCAGTACGGCGGCGGTGACGACCTACACGTACGTGGACCTCGGCTGGCTCGCCCCCGCCCCGGCCGGCGCCCCGAGAAGCGGCGCCCTCGACGTGAACGAGCGGCGGCAGGTCGTGGGCTACTCCTCGAACGAGCGGGACAGCTCCGCCCACGCGTTCCTCTGGCAGGACGGCGCCATGGCCGCGCTGGGCGCGATCCTGCCCGAGGGCAGCAGCACCGCGTCCGCCGTGAACGACCACGGCGACGTAGTGGGGCAGACCCATGTGAGCACGTACGAGCCGTCTCACGCGTTCCTCTACCGGGACGGGCGGATGACCGACCTCGGCACCGGCTGGGGGAGCGGCAGCCGCAGCTCCGCCGACGACGTCAACAACGACGGCGTGGTCGTGGGCCAGCGGGGGAGGACCGGGAGCAGCCCGACCAGGGCGGTGCTGTGGAAGGACGGCGTCCTGCGTGACCTGGGCACGCTCGGGGGCCGCAGCACCGATCCGTTCAGCACGGAGAGCGAGGCGCACGCGATCAACGACAAGGGCCAGGTGGTGGGTGCGGCGCTGCCGCGCACGGGCTACCCGCTGCACGGGTTCCTGTGGGAGGACGGCCGCATGCGCGACCTCGGGTCGCTGGGCGGCGCGCCGGGCGCGACGGTCGCGTACGACGTGAACGAGCGGACGCAGATCGTCGGCCACTCGCAGAACCCGGCCGGGCGGATGAGCGCGTTCCTCTGGGAGGGCGGCGTGATGCGTGACCTCGGCGTGCTGCCAGGAGGCACGGGCAGCGTCGCGTACGGGATCAACGAGGCGGGGCAGGTCGTCGGCACGTCGCGGACGAACGACGGCTACTACGGGCAGCACGCGTTCGTGTGGCAGGACGGCCGGATGACCGACCTCAACGCGGTGACGACGAACCTGCCCGCCGACGTGTCGCTGGAGCTGGCGTACTCGATCAACGACGAGGGCGTCATCGCCGGGCAGACGTGCCTCTACTGTGAGAGCGGCAAGACGGCCGCCACGCGGGCCTTCCTCCTGATCCCGAACTCCTGACGCGTCAGGGTGGGGTCAGTCCTCGGCGGGGAGCAGGCGGCCGCTGCGGACGTCGTAGATGGCGCCCGTGACCGGCATGCCCTGCGGCAGGAACGGCGACGTGCGGATGCGCGTGAGGTCGTGCCGCAGCGCCTCCTGCTGGTCGGGGACGGTGTGGAAGTCGAGGCTGCGGGTGTCCACGCCTCTGGCCTGGGTCAGGGCGTGGACGTCGTCGTCGGTCGCCTTCGTCATGCCGCAGTCGGTGTGCGGCATGACGAGGACCCGCTCGACGCCGAGCAGGTACACGGCCAGGACCAGCGTGCGCAGCACGTCGTCGGTGACACGCGCACCGGCGTTCCTGAGGATCTTGGCGTCGCCGGGCTGCAGGCCCAGCAGGCCCAGCGGGTCGATGCGGGAGTCCATGCAGGTGACCACGGCAAGGCCGCGGGCTGCCCGGCCGCTGAGCCCGGAGTCCCCGAACGTCTCGGCGTACTTCGCGTTGGCGGCAAAGAGGTCGTCGAACGCAGTCATGGAAGAGATGATTCCTCATGCGGCGAACGTCCGAATTCCCGGGGTGGCAACTGGCGGGACTTGGCGAACGTCCCACGAAACCTGCTTACATTACGTGATGATGTCGTAGCCATCTGTACGTGATCGAAGAAGGTTGTCGTGAGCAGGTCCGAATCGCTCGCCGTGTTCCTCCGCGCCCAGGCCCGGCGCTGCCTCGACCGGGTGGAGACCAGGGATGACGGCCGCAACGCCAGACGCGCCCTGGCGCTGCTCGACGCCGCCGCCTACGCGGGAAGCCTGCCCGATGACGACCCCCTCATCCGCATGCTCGATGAGGCGGGTTGTTACCGGGGGGCGGGGTCCGAGGAGTTCGACCCGGGGGAGGACGCGGTCCGCCTCATCCGCTCGTGGGAGGGCGAACCGCACGACCTCCTGCTGACTCTCGCGGGCGCCTGGCGCCCCGTCTGACGAGGGGGCCGGGGCTCAGGTCAGCGCTTGTGGCCGACGCCGACGTACCACCACTCGCCGCCCGCGAGCGCCGTCTCCCACGGCTCCTCGGGACGCCACGCGTCCACGTGCGTGACGCCCGGGTCCACCACGTCGAACCCGTCGAACATGCGGCTCACCGCGGCGTGGCCGCGGTGCCGCAGCGGCGCGTCGGCCTGCTCGTACACCTCGCGGGCGGCGACGCCCACCTCCGGGTGCTCGTCGTCGGTGAGGTGCGAGAGGATCAGGGCGCTGCCGGGGGCCATCCGGTCGGCGAACGTCCGCACCACGCGCCAGGGGTCCTCCTCGTCGGTGAGGCAGTGCAGCACGCCGAGGAAGACCACGGCCACGGGCCGGCTGAAGTCGATCAGCCGCAGCGTGTCGGGGTGGTCGAGGATCGTCTCGGGCTCGCGGATGTCGGCGTGGACGATCGTGGTGTTCTCGTCGGTGCCGGCGAGCAGGGCCCGCGCGTGGACGATCACCACGGGGTCGTAGTCGACGTAGACCACGGGCGCGTCGGGGTGCACCTGACGGGCGACCTCGTGGACGTTGTTCTGGTTCGGCAGGCCCGTGCCCAGGTCGAGGAACTGCCGGATGCCCTGCTCCGCGACGTACCGGACGGCGCGGCCGAGGAAGCGCCGGTTGGCGAGGCAGATCTCCCGGCTGGGGCCCAGCGCCATGATCTTCTCCGCGGCCTCGCGGTCGGCGGCGAAGTTGTCCTTGCCGCCGAGGTAGTAGTCGTACATGCGCGCGGCGTTGGGGACGTTCGGGTTGATCCCCTGTGGGACGCGCGTGCGTTCGGTCATCCTGGGCCCTTCGATAGGCGCCGGCCAGTTGCTGCGCAGATCGTAACGTGCGGGCGATCAGGTATGAGCATGTTTCGGATCTGTCGGGTGCGTTGTTATTCGTCGTATTCGCCGGTCACCTTGGCGAGCGCCTCCTTGGTGCCCATGCTGAGGCCCGGCTGGACGTCGGTCATGACGGTCGCCGCCGGCACCTGGAGTCCCTGCGCCTTGCCCAGCCCCAGCTCGGCCGCCTTCGCGCCGAGCGTCTTGACCGGCAGGTAGTACGCGGCGTACCAGCGGCCCTCCTGCACGGCCTTGACCGTCTGGCGGGAGCCGCCGTTCGCGACGAACAGGACGTCCTTGCCCTTGGCCACCGCCTCGGCGCCCGCGACGGCCTGGGAGGCGCCGATGACGACGTCGATGCCGGGTTCCTTCTGCAGGACGTCCTGCATGGCCTTGCGGCCGCTCTCCTGCGTGTAGCCGCCCTCGACCTGGGCCTTGACCTCCACGCCCGGCGCGCCCTTCAGCACGGCGAGCGCAGCCTCGGTGCGCGCGTTGTCCAGCGGCAGCGCCTTCATGCCCTCCAGGAAGGCGACCTGGCACGGGTTCAGCTTCCTGCTCCTGCACGCCTCGACGCCCAGCCTGCCCAGCGTCTCGCCGTTGCGCGTGGGGACGTCCACGAGCGTGATGGTGCCCTCCACCTGCGGATCGGCGGTGTCGTACCGGGTGCCGACCGGCGTGAACTGGACGACCACCGCGATGCCGGCGCTGACCGCCGCGCGGACGGCCGGCACCACGGCCGCGCCGTCGTTGGCCTGCACGACGAAGACGTCGAAGCGCTTGGAGGTGACGGCGTCCTGGAGCTGCTGCACCTGCGTCTGGGCGTCGAAGTTCGGGTCGAGGAACTCGGCCGTCGCGCCGTGCGCCGCGGCGTACTCCTCGACGCCGGCGAACGTGGCGGACGAGAACGAGTTCGCCCTGGCGAAGCCGAAGAAGCCGATGCGCTTCTGGCCGCCCGACGACGCGGCCGCGCTCGCCGAGCCGGAGGAAGAGGCGGAGGGAGCCGCCGTGCCGGCGCTCGTGCCCGTGTTCGGGTTCACGCAGCCCGCGGCGAGCAGGGCGAGTGCGGCGAGCGCGGACAAAGCGGTGCGACGTGCGGCCATCGCGGTCTCCTTCGCGTCAGGGGCGACGTGCAGGCCGGGGGGACATGCCGGACATGATCACCTTGATCATAGGAAAAGAGATCGCCGCGTGGGGTGCTTATGCGATCATCGGGGCTCGTTGCCGGGACGCCACTTGATGCCGCACCCCATCGACGGATGCTGTGGCTCGGGCACCGGCTCGCCCGCCAGCACCGCGTCGATCGCGGCCCGCAGCGACGCGCCCGTCACCGGCACCGGGTTGCCCGGCCGCGCGCCGTCGAACTCACCCCGGTAGACCAGCAGGAACCGCGCGTCGTACAGGAAGAAGTCGGGCGTGCAGGCCGCGCGGTACGCCTTCGCGACCTCCTGCGTGTCGTCCAGCAGGTACGGGAAGGCGAACCCGGCGCGGGCCGCCTGCTCGGCCAGGTGGGTGGCGTCGTCGTCGGGGTAGTTCACGCTGTCGTTGCTGCAGATGGCGACGACCGACAGCCGCGAGCCGTAGTCGGCCGCGAGCGCGCCGATGCCGCGCTCGATGTGGCGTACGTACGGGCAGTGGTTCGACAGGAACACCACGAGGGTCGCGGGCGAGCCCTTGAGGTCGTCCAGGGAGACGCTGCCGCCCTCGATGGCGGTCAGGTCGAAGGCGGGCGCGGGTGTGCCGAGCGGGACCATGAACGAGTTGGCAGCCATGGCAGCCATTCTCACCCGGCCACCCCGGAGCCACGCGCGCCGACCCCCACGCCCGGCCCTGACCCGGCCCGCGCCCCGCGCATCAGCCGGACTCGACCGCCGCGGCGGCCACGTTCCGGACCCGCATCGCCGCAGCGGGCACGTCCCGGCCCCGGCATCGCGACACCGGCAGGACCCAGCCCAACATCGCCGCAATCGGCCCGCATCGCCGCAACGGGCCCCGGATCGCCGCGATCGGCCCGCATCACCGCAACGGGCCCCGCACCGCACCAAGGGACCCCGCATTGCCGCGGCGGGCCGGTTCCGGGCCCGGCCCCCCTCCCCGAGGGCCGGGTCCGGACGTTCGACGGCCGCCCGGCCGGTGGCTTTCCCTGGCCCGCCAGGCCGCCGACACGGCCCGGCCCGCCGCTGACGGGCCCGGCCACGCCGACGACGCCCTGTGGGGCGCGCGTGCCTGGTACGCCGCCGGCGCACTGCGGACGGCAGACACCTGGCCTGTCACGCCCGGTGGCGCACTGCAGACACCGGGCCTGATACACCGTCGGCGCACTGCGGGCGGCAGGCGTCAGGCCTGTCACGCCCATGGCGCGCCGCGGGCGGCGGGTCCTGTTACGCCGGCGGCTCGTCCTGAGCGTCGCCGGTGGGCCTGGCGGACGGTGACGAGGCGGGGCGCTCCCACGAGGCCAGGGCGCCGCCGACCGCGCCGATCGTGTGCGTGAGCCGGACTCCCGAGCCGTCCCTGCGGCCGAGCTCCTCCGGCAGCGGCACGGGCTTGCCCACCGCCGACACCGCCTTGGCCGGCGCCGGGCCCGCCCAGGCCAGCAGCAGTTCGTCCTCGCCCTTCAGGAAGCGCTGGGCCCGCACGCCGCCGGTGGCCCGGCCCTTCGGCGGGAACTCGGCGTAGTCGGACACCTTGCCGCCGCCCACCTGGGTGCCGGGCAGCGCCGTGGACGAACCGGCCACGGTGACGACGAGCGCCGGACGCGTGGGATCGACGGCCCCGAACCAGATGACCCGGGCGCCGTCGTCGAGCCTGATGCCCGCCATGCCGCCCGCGGGACGCCCCTGCGGCCGCACCTGCGACGCCTGGTAACGCAGCATCTGCGCGCCGGAGGTGATGAAGACCAGGTCGTCGGACTCGGACTCCAGCTCGACGGCGCCGACCACCGTGTCGCCGTCCTTGAGGGTGATGACCTCGAACTCGTCGCGGTTGGCGGGGTACTCGGGCACCACCCGCTTGACCACGCCCTGCGCCGTGCCGAGCGCCAGCCCGGGGCCGTCGGGGTCGAGTGAGCCGAGGCCCACGACCTTCTCGCCGGGTTGCAGCGAGACGTACTCGGAGACCGGATGGCCGCCCGACAGCGTGGGAGGGTTCTCGGTGGGCGGCAGGATCGGCAGGTCGATCACCTGGACCCGGATCAGCCGCCCGAACGAGGTGACGACGCCCACCTCACCTCTGGCCGAGGTGCGGACCGCCGCGACCAGGACGTCGTGCGCCGCCCGCTCGCCCTCGCCCGGCAGCGGCGCGGCGTCGGACGTGCGGGCCAGCAGGCCCGTGGACGACAGCAGCGCCAGGCACGGGTCGTCGGCCACCTGCAGGTCGACGAACGCCGCCCGCGGCGCGCCGGACGCCTCCAGCAGGACGGTGCGGCGCGGCGTGCCGTACTTCTTGGCGACGTCGGCCAGCTCGCCGGAGACGACCTGGCGCAGCTTCGCGTCGGACGACAGGATCTCCGTCAGCGCCGCGATCTCGTCGGTCAGGGTCTGCTTCTCGCGGTCGAGCTCCAGCTTGTCGTACCTGGTGAGGCGGCGCAGCGGCGTGTCGAGGATGTACGCGGCCTGCGTCTCGCTCAGCTCGAACACGTCCATGAGGCGCGTCCGCGCGTGGGAGGAGTCGTCGGAGGAACGGATGACCTGGATGACCTCGTCGATGTTGAGCAGCGCGACGATGAGGCCGTCGACGAGGTGCAGGCGCTCCTCGCGCTTGCGGCGGCGGAACTCGGACCTGCGCCGCACCACCTCGATGCGGTGGTCGACGTACACCTGCAGCAGCTCGCGCAGGCCCAGCGTGCGCGGCTCGCCGTCGACCAGCGCGACGTTGTTGATGCCGAAGGTCTCCTCCATCGGCGTGAGCCGGTAGAGCTCCTCCAGCACCGCCTCGGGGATGAAGCCGTTCTTGACCTCGATGACCAGGCGCAGGCCCTTGTGCCGGTCGGTGAGGTCCTTCAGGTCGGCGATGCCCTGCAGCTTCTTGCTGGTCACCAGCTCCTTGATCTTGGTGACGACGCGCTCGGGCCCGACGTTGTACGGCAGCTCGGTGACGACGATGCCCTTGCGGCGCGGCGTGATCTGCTCGACGGTGCAGGTGGCGCGCATGCGGAAGGTGCCGCGGCCCGTCTCGTACGCGTCGCGGACGCCCTGCAGGCCGATGATCATGCCGCCGGTGGGCAGGTCGGGGCCGGGCACGAACCGCATGAGGTCGTCGAGCGTGGCGTCGGGCTTCTTGATCAGATGCCGCGCGGCGGCCACGACCTCGGCGAGGTTGTGCGGGGCCATGTTGGTGGCCATGCCGACCGCGATGCCCGTGGTGCCGTTGACCAGCAGGTTGGGGAACGCCGACGGCATGACCGTGGGCTCGGTCTCCTGGCCGTCGTAGTTGGGCTTGAAGCCGACGGTGTCCTCGTCGAGCGACTCGACCATGAGCATCGCCGCCGGGGCCAGCCTGGCCTCGGTGTAGCGCATGGCGGCGGGCAGGTCGTCGGGCGAGCCGAAGTTGCCGTGGCCGTCGACGAGCGGCAGGCGCATCGAGAACGGCTGCGCCAGGCGCACCAGCGCGTCGTAGATGGCGGTGTCGCCGTGGGGGTGGAGCTTGCCCATGACGTCGCCGACGACGCGGGACGACTTGACGTGCCCGCGGTCGGGCCGCAGGCCCATCTCGCTCATCGAGTAGAGGATGCGCCGCTGCACCGGCTTGAGGCCGTCGCGGGCGTCGGGCAGCGCCCTCTGGTAGATCACCGAGTAGGCGTACTCGAGGAAGCTCGTGCGCATCTCGGAGGAGACGTCGATGTCGACGATGCGCTCCTCGAAATCCTCTGGCGGGGGTGCGGTCGTGCGTCGGGCCATGTCGAACATTGTGCCGAAGAGAAGGGGTGCCCGCGACTCGCCTCCTGAGGGGACCGGTTCCTACCGGTTCGGGACGGATGTCCCGGCCGGGGTCGCGCGCGGGCGCGAATCGTCGGCCGGACCTGGTAACAAGGACGCATGATTGACGCGCCCGACGCCGCGATGCTCAGACCAGAGGCCGAGGAGCGCCTGCGGGCGCTCGCGGGGGAGCACGCGAGGCTCCGTGACGACCAGTGGGCCGCCATCGAGGCGCTCGTCGTCGACCGGCGCAGGGTGCTGGTCGTGCAGCGCACCGGCTGGGGCAAGTCCGCCGTCTACTTCGTGGCCACGGCGCTGCTGCGCGACCTGGGAGAGGGGCCCACGGTCATCGTCTCGCCGCTGCTTGCGCTCATGCGCAACCAGATCGCCGCCGCCGAGCGCGCGGGCATCAGGGCCGTCACCATCAACTCCGCCAACCCCGAGGCGTGGGAGGAGATCTACGGCCAGGTCGCCGAGGGCCTGGTCGACGTGCTGCTGGTCAGCCCCGAGCGGCTCAACAACCCCGACTTCCGCGACAACGTCCTGCCCGAGCTGGCCGAGAGCGCCGGGCTGGTCGTCGTCGACGAGGCCCACTGCATCTCCGACTGGGGCCACGACTTCAGGCCCGACTACCGCAGGCTCGCCACCCTCTTCGACGACCTGCCGCCCGGCATCCCGGTGCTGGCCACCACCGCCACGGCCAACGCCCGCGTCACCCGCGACGTGGCCGAGCAGATGGGCGAGGGCACGCTCGTCCTGCGCGGGCCGCTGGAGCGCGAGAGCCTCCACCTCGGCGTGGTGCGCCTGCCCACCGCCGAGCAGCGGCTGGCCTGGCTGGCTCAGACGCTGCGCGAGCTGCCCGGCTCAGGCATCGTCTACACCCTCACCGTCGCCGCCGCCCACGAGATCGCCGGCCACCTGCGCGAGCAGGGGCTGGAGGTCGCCGCGTACACCGGGCAGACCGAGCCGTCCGAGCGGCTGGAGGCCGAGGAGGCGCTGCTCGCCAACAAGGTCAAGGCGCTGGTCGCCACCAGCGCGCTCGGCATGGGGTTCGACAAGCCCGACCTCGGGTTCGTCGTGCACGTCGGGGCCCCGCAGTCGCCCGTCGCGTACTACCAGCAGGTCGGGCGCGCGGGCCGCGGCGTGGAGCGGGCCGAGGTCATCCTGCTGCCCGGCGCCGAGGACCGCGAGATCTGGGCCTACTTCGGCTCGCTGGCCTTCCCGCCCGAGCCCGTCGTACGGGCCGTGCTGCAGACGCTGGAGGAGCGCGGCGTGCTGTCCACCCAGGCCCTGGAGACGGCCGTCGACCTGAGCAGGAGCAGGCTGGAGATGATGCTCAAGGTGCTCGACGTCGACGGCGCGGTGCGCAGGGTCAAGGGCGGCTGGGAGGCCACCGGCGAGCCCTGGGCGTACGACGCCGAGCGCTACTCCCGCATCGCCGCCGAGCGGAAGGCCGAGCAGGAGGCCATGCTCGGCTACCTCACCACCACCGAGTGCCGCGAGCAGTACCTGCGCAGGCACCTCGACGACGACACCGCCACGCCGTGCGGCCGCTGCGACAACTGCACCGGCAGGCACCGCTCGGCGGAGATCGCCGCCCCCGCCGTCGAGTCGGCGCGGGCGCGGCTGAGCAGGCCCGGCGTCGAGATCGAGGCGCGCAGGCAGTGGCCCACCGGCCTGTCCGACCTGTCCGGGCGGATCAAGCCCGAGTTGGGCGCCGAGCCGGGCCGGGTCCTCGGCAGGCTGACCGACATCGGCTGGGGCAACCGGCTGCGCGACCTGTTCGCCGGCGGCGACGGGCCGCTGCCCGACGACGTGTTCAAGGCCGTGGTGCAGGTGCTCGCGTCCTGGGAGTGGCGGGAGCGGCCGGTGGCGGTGGTGAACGTGCCGTCGGCGACGCGGCCGCTGCTCGTGCGCGGGTTCGCCGAGCGGCTGGCGCAGGTGGGGCGGCTGGCGTACCTGGGGGAGCTGGGCTACCGCGCGGGCTCGCCCGGACGGCAGTTCAACAGCGCCAAGCGGGTGCAGGCGGTCAGGGCGACGCTGGCCATGCCGCGGGAGCTGGGCGCGGCGGTGGCCACGTGCGGGGGGCCGGTGCTGCTGATCGACGACCGCGTCGACACCGGCTGGACGATGACGCTGGCCGCCGCGCTGGTGCGCCACGCGGGCGCCCCCGCCGTGCTGCCGCTGGCCCTGGCCACCACCTCCTGACCCGAGCCCACCGCCTCGTCGGAGCGCTCTGGTCACCATCTCCTGACCTGAGCGCACCGCCTCGTCGGAGCGCCCTGGCCACCGCCCTCCTGGCCCGCGCCCGCTGCCTTACCGCGAGGCGGGCCGCAGGGCCGGAGGGGAACCGCTGATTCCGAAAGCGGACCGGGGCGGGGGCGGTCAGAGGCGGGGGCGGGCGCCGAGGTGCATGATGGCCTTGGCGGCCAGCCCGCAGCCTGCGGCCAGCGCCTCGGCGGGCGGCTTGCCCTCCAGCCACGGCGGAAGGAACCCGGCGCAGAACGCGTCGCCCGCGCCCGTGCCGTCGACCACGCGGTCCACCGGCTCGGCGGCCGCGCGCACCGGCTCGGGCCTGCCGTTGCTGAACCAGAGCGCGCCCTCGGTGTTCATCTTGATCACGACCTGCGGGAACCAGGCGGTGAGCACCTTGGCGGCGGCCTCGGCGTCGTCGCGGCCGGTCAGCACCTTCGCCTGGTCGATGTTGGCGAACAGCAGCTTGACGCCGTTCGTCCACTCCAGGAACGGCTCGGCGCCGGTGCGCTCCAGCGGCGCGGAGGAGGCGCAGTCGACCGAGATGGACATGCCGGTGCGGCGGGCCATGTCGAGCGCGGCGAGGCCGGCCTCGCGCGAGCCCTCATTGATGAGCGTGTAGCCCGACAGGTGCAGGTGCGCGCCGTTGGCGAACAGGTCGCGCGGGAGGTCCTCGGGGGAGAGCGCGGCGTTGGCGCCCGGGTCGGAGAGCATGGTGCGCTCGCCCTTGTGGGTGACGAGCACGACGCAGGTGCCGGTGGGACGTTCGGGGTCCATGACGAGCCTGGCGTCGACGCCGTAGCCCATCAGCTCCATGTCGCGGTTGCGACCGGTGATGTCGGCGCCCCTGCGGCCGATGAAGGCCACCTCGGCGCCCTCGACCGCCAGCCACGAGGCGATGTTCGCCCCGGAGCCGCCGCCGTGCATGGTCACGATCGCCGGGGTGTCGCTCGCCCTGGCGAGCGCATAACGGGCGCGCGCGACCGCGTCGGTCATGAGATCGCCCACCACGACGACCCGCGTCATGATGTCACCACCTTGCTGACTACAAGAACGAGCCTGGCCAACGGCAAAACTAACAGCTTCCGGGCTGCTCGTGGGGCCGTCCCCCTACACCGGGTCTGAGTCGATGCACAAGCGTTGTCCAAGCGGGCCGGCGGTCTTGCCATGTGAGAAGCCGGTTTACCCTCTGTCTGTGGAGGCTCAGTATCCGGCCCACTGGGAGGCCGACGTCGTCCTGGCCGACGGAGGCACCGCGCACGTCCGGCCGATCAAGCCGGAGGACGCCGACCGCCTGCGCGCCTTCTACTCCCGCCTGTCCGAGGAGAGCATCTACTTCCGCTTCTTCGGCCCGCGCCCGCGGCTGTCCGACCGCGAGGTCGAGCGGTTCACGAACGTCGACTACGTCACGCGGGTGGCGCTGATCACCACCATCGGCGAGGAGATGGTGGCGGTGATCCGCTACGACCGCATCGAGCCGGGCGAGGCCGAGATCGCCTTCCTCGTGGAGGACGCGCACCAGGGCAGGGGCGTGGCCTCGGTGCTGCTGGAGCACCTCGCGGCGACGGCCCGCGAGCACGGCATCCAGCGCTTCATCGCCGACGTCCTGCCCGCGAACGCCAAGATGATGGGCGTCCTGCGCCAGGCCGGGTACACGGCGGAGAGCCGCTTCGCCGACGGCGTCGTCCGCATGACGCTCGACCTGACGCCCACCGAGACCTCCGAGGAGGTCACGGCGGCGCGCGAGCACCGCGCCGAGGCCAGGTCCATCGCCAGGCTGCTCACCCCGGGCTCGGTCGCGGTGATCGGCGCGTCGCGCGAGCCGGGCGGCGTCGGCCAGACCGTCCTGCGCAACCTGCTGGGCGCCGACTTCACCGGCCCCGTCTACCCGGTGCACCGCGAGGTGCGGGCCGTGGCGGGCGTGCGGGCCTACCCGAGCGTGACCGCCATCGACGGCGAGGTGGACCTCGCCGTGGTCGCCGTCCCGGCCGAGAGCGTGATCGGCATCGTGCAGGAGTGCGCGGAGAAGGGCGTGCACGGCCTGGTGGTGGTCTCCTCCGGGTTCGGCGAGACCGGGCCGCAGGGCCGGGCCAGGCAGGACGAGCTGGCCAGGCTCGCCCACTCGTACGGCATGCGCGTGGTCGGCCCCAACTGCCTCGGCATCGCCAACACCGACCCGGCCGTCAGGCTGAACGCCACGCTCGCCGCCACCGTGCCCGGCCGCGGCAGGGTGGGGTTCTTCAGCCAGTCGGGCGCCCTCGGCACCGCGCTGCTGCAGCGGGTGGCCCAGCGCGGCATGGGCATCTCGACGTTCGTCTCCGCCGGCAACCGGGCCGACGTGTCGGGCAACGACCTCCTGCAGTACTGGGAGGAGGACGACGCGACCGAGGTGATCCTGCTCTACCTCGAGTCGCTGGGCAACCCGCGCAAGTTCACCCGGCTGGCCAGGCGCATCTCGCGCAGGAAGCCCATCGTGGCGGTCAAGAGCGGCGGCACCCCCGCCGGTCACTCGGCGCGCGAGCTGCGCCTGCCCGACACCGCCATCAGCGCGCTGTTCCAGCAGGCAGGGCTCATCCGCGTCGACGACATCTTCCAGCTCTTCGACGTCGGCCAGCTCCTCGCCTACCAGCCGCTGCCCGCGGGTCCGAGGGTCGCCCTCGTCACCAACTCCGACGCGCTCGGCCTGCTCGCCTCCGACGCCTGCGTGGCGGCGGGCCTGGAGCCGCGGCCCGCGGTCAACCTGGGGGCGGCGGCGGGCGCGGCCGAGTTCGGCAGGGCGCTCGGCGGCGAGCTGGAACAGCCCGAGGTCGACGCGGCCGTCGTGATCTACATGCCGCCCATTCCCGGCGAGGACGACGCCGTGGCCGCCGAGCTGCTGCGCGTCTCGCACGGCTCGGCCAAGCCGGTGCTGGCCACGTTCGAGGGCCACCACGGCGTGCACCCGTCGCTGGCCGTGGCCGAGCCGGGCACGCGGCCCGCCCGTGGCTCGATCCCGTCCTACGGGGCACCCGAGGAGGCGGTGCGCGCCCTCGCGCACGTCACCAGGTACGCCCTGTGGCGGGCCCAGCCCGTCGTGCCGCCGCCCGAGCTCGACGACGTCGACACCGCCCGCGCCAGGGAGCTGGTGCGCGCGACCCTCGCGGGCACCGCCCCCGACGAGACGTCCGCCGCCTTCGCCCAGCCCGGGCCCAAGGTGGAGATCGAGGCCTCCGAGCTGCTGTCGTGCTACGGGCTGACCGTCTGGCCCGCCGAGGTCGTACGCTCGCCCGAGGGGGCGGTGGCCGCCGCGGAACGGCTGGGCTGGCCGGTGGTGCTCAAGGTGGCCGACCCTGAGGCGTCCCGCCGCGCCGGCACCGTACGCCTCGGGCTGACCGGCCCCGACATGGTGCGCCACGCGTACGCGGAGTTCGCCGAGCAGCTCGGCGAGCGGGTGGAGCTGGCCGTGCAGCGGATGGCGCCCCAGCCGGCGGTGCCGACGGTGGTGGGCGTCGCCGAGGACCCGGCGTTCGGCCCTGTGGTGTCGTTCGGCCTCGGCGAGGTGACCGCGCGCCTGCTGCAGGACCAGGCCTTCCGCCTGGCGCCGCTGACCCGCGACGACGCCGCCGCGCTGGTGCGGTCGGTGCGGGCGGCGCCGCTGCTGTTCGGCGAGTACGGCTACCCGCCGGTCGCGGTGGCCGCGCTGGAGGAGCTGCTGGTCAGGGTGGGCCGCCTGGCGCACGACCTGCCCGAGGTGTGCCGCCTCGACCTCGACCAGGTGCTCGTGGGGGAGTCCGGGGTCATGGTGCTGGGCGCCCGCGCGACCCTGCGCACGCCCGCCGGGCCGCGCATCGACGGCGGCCCCCGCCGCCTCACCTGACCAGGCGGCGCCCGGCGGGAGCCCGGCGCGACGGCCGTGTCCCCTGGGAAGACGTTATAGAGCGTTATCCAGGGCGGGTGAGGGCACCGCCGGTCCCTGGCAGGATGGAGGCATGAGGGAAACCCGACTGTCGGCCGCGGGCCTGCGTGAAGCGATCGAGCGCAGCGGCTACTACCCCGACCTGGTCACCGACGCGGTCGAGTCAGCGCTGGGCAAGGAGGCCGTCACCGCGTTCGTGGTGCACCACGAGGCCACCTTCGATCCGGCGATGGAGGTGCGCAGGCACGTGACCGTCCTGGTGCTGTCGGCGACGCGGCTGCTCGTGTGCCACACCGACGAGCATCCGGCCGTGGAGGGAGTCTCCGCCTCGCACGCCTCCACCACCACGGAGGCGGTCAGGCTGAGCCGCGTGCAGTCGGTCGCGGTCACCCGGGTGGTGCCCGACCCGGCGGCGTACGCGCCCGGCGTCCCTCCCACGGAGGTGACGCTCACGATCGGCTGGGGCGCCATCTCCCACGTCGACCTCGAACCGGCCACCTGCGGCGACGAGAACTGCGAGGCCGACCACGGCTACACCGGCGCCATCACCGCCGACGACCTCTCGCTGCGCGTCAGCGAGGCCGCCGACGGGCCGGAGGCGGTCGGCCACGTGCTGGCCTTCGCCAAGGCGCTGTCCGAGGCCACCGCCCGCGCCGCCTCCTGAGCGGGGCCGGCTTGGACGACCAGGTGATGACGGTCCCGGGCTACGGCGGCAGCTCGCTGCCCGACCTTCCGGGGTCGCTGCTCGCCGCGCTGGGCCTGCCCGAGCCCAACGCCCTGGCGCTCGCCCCGGCGGCACGGGTCTGCCTGTTCCTCGTCGACGGCCTCGGCGCCGAGCTGCTGCGCGCCCACGCCGGAGCCGCGCCGTTCCTGTCGGGCCTGCCCGGCCCGGTGCTCACGGCCGGGTTCCCCGCCACCACCGTCACCAGCCTCTGCTCGCTCGGCACGGGGCTGCCGCCGGGCGAGCACGGCATGCTCGGGCCCACCCTCGCCGTGCCGGGCACCGGCCACCTGTTCAACTGCCTGCGCTGGACGTTGCCCGACGGCGCGTACATGGACCCCGAGCGCTGGCAGCCGGCCGCCACCGTCTACGAGCGGGCGGCCGCGGCGGGCGTCACCTGCTCGTACGTCGCCCCCGGCGGGTTCGCCGACACGGGGCTCACCAGGGCCGTCTACCGGGGGGTGCGCCACCTGGCGGCGGAGACGCCCGCCGAACGCGTGGCCCGCGCGCTGGAGGCGCTGCGCGAGCCGCGCGCCCACGTCACCGTCTACTACGGCGACCTCGACACCGCCGGGCACCTGCACGGCTGGGGCGGCGAGGAGTGGCTGTGCGAGCTGGCGGCCGTCGACGAGATGGCGCGGCGCCTGGCCGAGGGCCTGCCGCCCGGTTCCGCCCTGTACGTCACCGCCGACCACGGCATGGTCAACGCCGGGGAGAAGATCGACGCCGACACCGTGCCCGAGCTGGCCGAGGGGGTCGCGCTGGTCGGCGGCGAGGCCAGGGCCAGGCACGTCTACGCCCGCCCCGGGGCCGCCGCGCGCGTGCTCGACGCCTGGCGCGGCGTGCTCGACGGCCGGGCGTGGGTGGTGTCCAGGCAGGAGGCGGTGGAGTCGGGCTGGTTCGGGCCGAGGGTGCTCGACGCCTGGCTGCCCCGCATCGGCGACGTCGTGGCCGTCCCGTACGGTGATGTGGCGATCGTCGCGTCGTCCACCCGCCCGGTGGAGGCCGGTTTAACCGGCTACCACGGCTCGCTGACGGCCGCCGAGCAGTACGTACCACTTCTGGAGATGAGCACCCGATGAGCCCGTTGATCACACCCGCCGAGCTCGCCGCGCTCGGCGGCGCGACCGTCCTCGACGTGCGCTGGCTGCTGGGCGGCCCGCCCGGCGTCGAGCTGTACCGCGAGGGGCACCTGCCGGGCGCCGTCTTCTGCGACCTCAACGCCGACCTCGCCGCGCCGCCGGGGCCCGCCGGGCGCCACCCGCTGCCCGAGGCGGGCGACTTCCAGCGCGCCATGCGCCGCCTGGGCGTGTCCGGCGGGCGCCCGGTCGTCGTGTACGACGACAACGCCTCCATGGCCGCCGCCCGCGCCTGGTGGGCGCTGCGTTACTTCGGCCACCGCGACGTGCGGGTGCTCGACGGCGGGCTCGCCGCCTGGAGGCAGGCCGGGCTGCCGGTCGTCAAGGACGTCCCCGACGTGGTCGAGGGCGACTTCACCGCCCGCCCGGGCGGCATGCCGGTGCTCGACGCCGACGAGGCGGCGGCGCTGGCCCGCGAGGGCGTGCTGATCGACGCGCGGGCGGCCGAGCGCTACCGCGGCGAGGTCGAGCCGATCGACCCGGTGGCGGGGCACGTCCCGGGCGCGGTGAACGCGCCGACCACCGGCAACGTCGGCCCCGACGGGCGTTTCCTCGACCCGGAGGAGCTGCGGGCCCGCTTCGCCGCGGTCGGCGTCGCCGAGGGCGCCCGGGTGGGCGCCTACTG
This sequence comes from Nonomuraea pusilla, assembly GCF_900109355.1. Lineage (GTDB taxonomy): Bacteria > Actinomycetota > Actinomycetes > Streptosporangiales > Streptosporangiaceae > Nonomuraea > Nonomuraea pusilla. The sequence continues at coordinate 31,365 of NZ_FOBF01000014.1, read as the reverse complement.
CGGGTCCGGCGTCACCGCCGCGCACGAGGTGCTCGCCCTGGAGCTGGCGGGGGTGCCCGCGGCGCTCTACGTCGGCTCCTGGTCCAACTGGACGGCCGACCCGTCGCGTCCGGTCGCCACCGGCTGAGTCGCCGCCCCACCCTCGGGGCGGCGGGAGCCGTCCCACAGGGGGCGGTCGGCGGCGCCGAAGCAGGCGAACGAGAGCACGCCGGTCTTGGCGGCGGCCTGGGCGAGCGCCGCGTCCGGCGCCTGCCCGGCGGCGATCAGCTCGTGGAAGGCGGTCATGAGCGCGAGCGCGTCCTCGTCGGGCACGGGCAGCAGGCCGCCCACGACGCACGCCGACCCGCGTGACAGGAACGTCCCGGCCAGGCCGAGCGGCGCCCCGTCGGCCGGGGCCCTGGCCATGCCCGAGTCGCACGCCGACAGCACGACGAGCCGCGCCGACCCGGCCAGCCCGAGCAGGTCGTACGCCATGAGCTGACCGTCGTCCAGGGTGATGCCCGACAGCAGCGGGCTGTGCGCGTGGAAGACGCCGTGCGCCGCCAGGTGCAGCACGTCGGCGGTGCGCAGGGCCTCCAGCACCGCCCCGATCCGCGCCGGCACCTCGCGCCCGCCGGGGTGGCAGGCGAGCACCCGCTCCACCTCGGCGTGGGCGTGCGCGAGGGCGGGCCCGGCCGCGGCGACGACGGGGCCGTCGCCCCGCGCGGCGCGTGCGCGGGCGGCCAGCCACGCGGCGGCGCCGGCGGCCACGCTCACCGGACGTTCCCGCAGCCCCGGCAGCGCCCCCCACGGCACCGTGTGCAGCGCCCCCACCGGCACCAGCACGAGCGGCCTGTCGCCGAGTTCGGCCGCCAGCGGCCGCAGCAGCAGCGCCTCCAGGTCGGCGGCGGCGGGCACGGCACTGCCGGGCTCGGCCCTGCGCAGCGCGTACCGCAGCCGGACGATGGCCTCCCTGACCTCCAGCAGCCGGCCGACGCGCCGCAGCGCCACCCGCCCGGCGGTGACCACGACGGCCAGCAGCTCCGACTCGTCGGTCACGAACTCGACCAGCGCGGCCGGCCCGAGCGCCGCCCGCAGCCGCTCGGGCGTCACCGGCTCCCCGGCCAGGTCGGGGGCGGTCACGGCGCGCCACCGCTCCGCCCACTCGAACACCTCGTCGGCGCAGCCGTCGCGCACGGCGAGGCCCAGCCCGAACGCGGCGAGCCGCTCCCCGGCCCTCGCCGCGTGGGCGCGCACCGACGGGTCGTCGAACGGCTCCACCTGCGCGCCCACCTCGGTCAGCCCCTCGTGGACGGCGCGGAACGCGGCGGCGACGTCCTCCTTCATCGCCGCCTCCAGGGCCACGGCGTGCCGGCGGATCAGCGCGGGCACCTGCGGGTCGGGGGCGAGCTGGCTGGCCTGCAGCGCGGACGCCAGCGCCGTGCGGCCCGCCCCGGAGGCCGGGCGCTCGCCGCGCCCGGCGTTCGCGGTGAGCAGGGCGAGCTGCGCCGACGCGGTGCGGCGGTCGTCGAGGGCGAGCGCGGTCTCGGCCGCGGTCAGCCGCAGCGCCGCCGCCCCCGCGAGGAAAGCGGGGGACGACTCCAGCTCGTCCGCGCACTCGACCAGCTCCCGCAGCAGCGCGGGCGTGGGCGGCCCGGACGCCAGCCTGGCCCGCAGCACCACCTCCCTGGCCAGCGGCAGCCACGACACGCGGTCCTGGTCGCGCAGCTCGTCCGCTGCCTGCTCGGCCGCCTGCCGCGCCCGGTGCGGGTCTCCGGCGAGCAGCTCGACCTGCGCGAGCTTCAGCCGCGCCTCGGCCAGCGCCACCCGAGCCTGCGCGGCCTCCAGGTCGGGGACGGCCAGGCTCAGCAGCGCCCGCGCCTCGCCCGGCAGGTGGGCGGCCAGCAGGGCGCCGGCGAAGTCGGCCCGCATCGTCGCCAGCCGCTCGGGGAAGCCGAACAGGGTGTCCTCGGCGGCGCGGTAGTGGGCGAACGCGCCGGCGATGTCACCCTGGCGCACGGCGAGGAACGGCAGGTTCGCGGCGGCCAGGCGGGCCAGGTGGTGCAGCCCGGCGTCGTCGGCGATCTGCAGGCAGGTCGTGACGTCGCTCATGGCGCGCCGCCAGTCGTGGCGGTAGGCGTGGACCAGCCCGCGGTTGAGCAGGCCGCCCGCGAGGAACCTGCGGTCGTCGATGGTGCCGGGCGCGGACGCGAGGGCCCGCAGCGACCGGTCGCAGGACGCGACGGCCTCCTGGTAGCGGCCGAGATGCGCGAGGGCGACCGCGCGCTGCGTGTCGAGCTTGGCGCGGTCGAGCGGGGAGAGGTACGCCCAGGCCAGCGCGGCGATCCTGAGCGCCTGCAGCGGGTGGCCGAGCTCGGTGCGTACGGTGACCAGCGACAGCCTGGCCTGCGCGACCCGGTCGGAGGGAGCTCCGGGGGTGGCCAGGGCCTGGCGGAGATACTGCTCGGCGGCCTGGAGATCGCCCAGCTCGCGCGACGCCAGGGCCATCGCCCTGAGGGCGACCACGGCGGCTTCGGGGGAGCCGACGCGGACGGCGGCGTCGAAGACGGTGCGGCCGGCGTACAGCGCCTGGTCGGGATCGACGTGGGAGCGGAGCAGCGCGGCCTCTGCCGCGGCGATCAGGATGTCGCCGCCGGGGACGTGCGCTTCTGCAGCGGCGACAGGGGGTTCGCCGGCAGTGAGGTGTGTTTCTGCAGCGGCGACAGGGGGTTCGCCGGCAGTGACGTGTTCTTCTGTCGCGGCGATCAGGGGGTCGCCGCCGGGGACGTGTTCCTCCGACATGGCTTCCTTCGACATGGGGGGCCTTGTCCGAAGGGCCGGGAGAGCTGGGTGCACCTCTCCCGGTAACAGGTGTCGCATCAGGGACGGATGCGTACCCACCTTGTCTGCACCGGGGCGTGCCCGGGGCGGTGACAAACCACGCTCAGCCAGCCAGGGGGCAGGCCGGTGACAGCGAACTCGCCGGTGTCGGCGAGCCGCCTGGTGAGTGTCAGATGCGGTGTCCGCACGTCGACGTGGGCTCCCTCCCCTGGATTGGGGAAGACCTGCCCGGTCACGTCGATGAGGCCGTCGCCCACCGTCACCTCCAGGTCGAAGGTGAGGCCGGCTGCGACGAACCGTACCGAGTGCGAACCGTTCTCACCCCGCTCGGCCCGCGCCACCGGGCGTTCCGCGGGGTCTGCCGTGACCGCTCCCGGCACCCTGAGGTCGTACGCCTCACGGGCGGCAGCGGACACATGCCCGGGGATCGGATCGTTCCCGGCGGCCAGCCGGAGGGCCGCCAGGAAGTACTCATCGTTGATCATTGCGCTGTCTCCTGTGGTGATATCAGAAGGCGCAGTTTCTCCAGGCATCTCGCCCTGGTAGGGCCGATGCTGCCCAGGGGCAGCCCCAATCTCATCGCCATTTGCCGGCTCCCAAGATCCGTCGCTACCAGCTTCAGGAGGGTGCGGCACGGCTCCTGAAGGGTGGAGACCGTTTTCCAGAGCAGCCGGCTGCCATCGGCTTCCAGCACCGCGGACGCTGGATCCGCGTCGTCCACGGTGCCGAAGGAGGGTAGCGCGGCCTGCTCTTTCCTCCGGATCATGAGTGCCTCGCGACGAGTGGTTGTCGCCAGCCAAGCGCTCACGCGTGCCGGATCTCTGATGCTGTGCAGATGTTGCAGCAGACGCAGCCAGGTTCCCTGGACCGCGTCGGCCGCATCGGTGGCGTCCAGCCCGCACGCGCGGGCCACCGCCCACATGCGCGGACCGAACCTGGACTCCAGCTCTGCCCAGGCCGTCCGGTCTCCGTCGGCCGCGGCTTGCAGCAGCTCCGCGGGCGCGCGCGTGTCTGTCATGCGGCCTCCTTTCCTCCGTCGCGGCGAGGCATGATGCCTCACCGTGATTGGCCGAGGACTGAGCGTAAACTCTACAGACTCGCGGGGACGAGAACCCCCAGATCGGGAATTTGCCGGGTCTTCTCCGGGTCAAGGACCTGCTGAGCCGCCTGCCGCGCGGGCAGGCCGCGCGCGGCGTCGGCGATGGCGCCCGCCACCAGGGCCGTGGCGAACGACGTGCCGCTCCACGACGCGTAGCCGGAGAACTCGCCGCCGTCGAGGTAACTGCTGGTCAGCCAGTCGCCGCGGGCGCAGGCGTCGACCCACAGGCCGTGTCCCGAGTAGGGCGCGGGGCGCTCCCCGGTGGCGTCGAGCGCGCCCACCCCGACGACACGGGGCAGCGCCGCCGGCCAGAGCGGGCGGTCGGAGGCGGTGTTGCCCGCGCACGCCACCGCGACCGTGTCGGGCAGCGCGCGCAGCGCGTCGGTCAGCAGGGGCGGCGGGCGGTCGTCGGCGGTGTGGCAGCCGAAGGACAGGTTGAGCACCGCCGGAGGCTGCTCGCGCATCCGGTTGAGCGCCCGCACCACGGTCGCCTCGTCGCCCACGCCGTCGCCGTCGAGCACCCGGACGACCCGCAGCGACACGCCCGGGGCGCGGCGCGTCAGCAGGCCCGCCAGGAACGTTCCATGGCCGGCCTGGGCGCCCTCGGCCGCGTCCGCCTGCCCGGGGCCCACGTCGGCGTACCAGTCGCTGCCCGACCACCACCGGTGCCTGGCCACGCCCGTGTCGAGCAGGCCGACCACCACCCCGGAGCGGCCCCTGGCCGGCCGGTACGGCACGGGCGGCGCGGGGAACGGCCGCGAGGCGGGCCCGCCGAAGAACAGCGGCTGGCCGCGCATGACGTGGTTGGGGGAGGCGCGGAAGCCCTGCTCCCGCAGCTCGGCCGCGACGGCGTGGGGATCGGCCCCCGCTGACAGGTGCACGACGCACACGCCGTCGGCCTCGGAGACCGACCGCGCCCAGCGCGACGCGGCCGACACCGCGGCGCGGTCGGTCAGCACCTGGCCGGGCCGGATGTACGTGCCACCGGCGGATAGGAGTTCCATGACGCCGTATGTTTCCCCACATCGCGCGGCGTCACATGTCACTCCGGCACCAAGTTGGTATGGCCCCCCTCTGGTGTCATCTAGCGACCGACGGTAGTCTCTCCCTAGTCACTTGTGATCATCCCGGGACGAGGCCGTTGGGGAAGGCGCACCTCGTACCAAACGGGAGGTCCGGTGTCTGCTCGTGGCGTCCTTTACGTCCACTCGGCTCAGCCCGCGCTGTGCCCGCACATCGAATGGGCGGTCGCGGGAGTCCTTGGCGTGCCCGTAGACCTGACGTGGACACCCCAACCGGCGGCGCCCAACGTCGTACGCGCGCAGGCCGAATGGGAGGGGCGTCCCGGCATCGCGGCCGCCATCGCGTCCTCCCTCATGGGCTGGCAGCGCCTCAGGTTCGAGATCACCGAGGACGCCTCGCCCGGCGTCGACGGCTCCCGCCACGCCTACACGCCGACGCTGGGCGCCTTCACGGCGGTCATCGGCGCGTCCGGCGACATCATGATCCCGGAGGACCGCCTGCGGGCCGTCATGATGATGGCCGCGCAGGGGCGGTGCGTCCTGGAGGAGGAGCTCGACAAGATGCTCGGCAAGCCCTGGGACGAGGAACTGGAGCCCTTCAGGTACGCCGGGGACGGCGCGCCCGTCCGCTGGCTCCACGCGGCCGTGTGACGCCTCCCGGCGGGTGCTCACCCGCCCGCCCGAGACCGCGCCCCCCAGGCCGCGCCCCGAGACAGCGCCCCCAGATCGCGCCCCCAGATCGCGCCACTGAGCCCACGCCACGGGCAGACGCGAAGGCCCCGCACCCGGTAGCCGGGTGCGGGGCCTTCGAAGATCATGGGCAGCCGGGACGGGCCCGGTTCACAGGGGGATGTTGCCGTGCGCGCCCCTCGCGGGGGTGGCCTGGGCGAGCACCTTGGCGATCGCGCCGCGGGTCTCCTCCGGCTTGATCACCTCGTCGATGACCCCGATGTCCTGCGCCTTGGACAGGCCGCCGGCGAGCTTCTCGTGCTCGGCCGCCAGCCGCTGCTCCAGCTCCGCGCGCTCCTCCTCGGGGGCGGCCGCCAGCTCGCGCCGCTTCAGGATGCGCACCGCGGCGACCGAGCCCATCACCGCCACCTCGGTGGTCGGCCAGGCGAACACCTTCGTCGCGCCGAGGGCTCGCGAGTTCATCGCGATGTACGCCCCGCCGTACGCCTTGCGGGTGACCAGCGTGACGCGCGGCACCGACGCCTCGGCGAACGCGTGCAGCAGCTTGGCGCCCCTGCGCACCACGCCGTCGTGCTCCTGGCCGACGCCCGGCAGGTAGCCGGGCACGTCCACGAGGACGACCAGCGGCACGCCGAACGCATCGCACATGCGCACGAAGCGGGCGGCCTTCTCGGCGGACGTGGCGTCGAGGCAGCCGCCCAGCCGCATCGGGTTGTTGGCGATCACGCCGACGGTGCGGCCGCCGAGCCGGCCGAGCGTGGTGACGATGTTCGGCGCCCACTTGGGGTGCAGCTCGACGCCCGGCTCGTCCAGCAGGCCGTTGACGAGCGGCTTGACGTCGTAGGCGCGGCGGGCCGACTCGGGCAGCAGCGACGAGAAGTCGACCTCGCCGAGCTCGCCCGCGCGCACCCGGCCCTGGTGGCCGAGCAGGGTGGCGAGCTGGCGCGCCTTGACGAACGCGTCGGTCTCGCTCTTCGTGACGACGTGGACGACGCCGCTGCGCTTGCTGTGCGGCTCGGGGCCGCCGAGCGCCGCGCTGTCGACGTCCTCGCCGGTGACGCTGCGGACCACGTCGGGGCCGGTGACGAAGATGCGGCCGGAGTCGGCCAGGATCACCAGGTCGGTGAGCGCGGGGCCGTAGGCGGCGCCGCCCGCGGCCGGGCCCACCACGACGGAGATCTGCGGCACCACGCCGGACGCCTTGGTCATGGCGGCGAAGACGCGGCCCACGGCGTGCAGCGACTCGACGCCCTCGGCGAGCCGCGCGCCGCCGGAGTGCCAGACGCCGATGACCGGCACCCGCTCGCGCACGGCGACGTCGTACGCGTGGACGATGTGCTCGCAACCCTCGCTGCCCATGGCGCCGCCCTGGTAGCGGGCGTCGCTGCAGAAGGCGACGACGGGCACGCCTTCGACGCGGCCCATGGCGGCGAGCACGCCGCTCCTGTCCTGCGGCGTGATCAGCCGGAGCGAGCCCTCGTCGAGCAGCGCGGTCAGGCGCACGACGGGGTCGCGGGGATCGACGGGCTCCTGGTCGGCGCCGGGCGTCGCCACCCGGTTGTCGAGCACGGTCATTAAGCCCCCTTAAACACGACGGCCACGTTGTGGCCGCCGAATCCGAACGAGTTGTTGACCGCCGCGATGTCGCCCTGGGGCAGCGCGCGGTTCTCCCCATGGACGAGGTCCACGTCGACGCCGTCGTCGAGGTTCTCGATGTTGATGGTGGCGGGGACGATGCGTTCCTGCAAGGCCTTGATGGTGAAGACGGACTCGATGCCGCCCGCCCCGCCGAGCAGGTGCCCGGTCATGGACTTGGTCGAGGTGACCAGGGGGTGGGTGCCGATGGCCTTGGCGATGGCCTGGGCCTCGCCGACGTCGCCCGCCGGGGTGGAGGTGGCGTGGGCGTTGACGTGCCTGACGTCCCGGCCGGTGATGCCCGCGTCGGTGAGCGCCTGGGTCATCGCCATGATGATGCCCCGGCCCTCCGGCTCGGGCTGGGTGATGTGGTGGGCGTCGGCGGAGTAGCCGACACCCGCGGCGTAGGCGTAGATGCGCGCGCCGCGCGCCTTCGCGTACTCCTCGGACTCCAGTACCACGATGCCCGCGCCCTCGCCGAGGACGAAGCCGTCGCGGTCGCGGTCCCACGGCCTGGACGCGCGGGCCGGGTCGTCGTTGCGCTGGGACATGGTCCGCGCGGCGGCGAAGGCGGCGATGTTGAGGCCGTGGATGGCCGCCTCGGTGCCGCCCGCCACCACGACGTCGGCCCGGCCCGCCCTGATCATGTCGACGGCGTGGCCGATGGCCTCGGCGCCGGACGCGCACGCCGACACCGTGGCGTGGACGCCCGCCTGAGCCTTCAGGTCGAGGCCGATCCACGCGGCCGGGCCGTTGGGCATGAGCATCGGGACCGTGAACGGCGACAGCCGGTTCCAGCCCCGCTCACGGTAGGTGTCGTAGGCCGACAGGGTGGTGGTGATGCCGCCGATGCCGCTGGAGACGACGACGCCGAGCCGCTCGGGCGCGACGTCGGGGGCGCCGGCGTCCTGCCAGGCCTCCCGGGCCGCCACCAGGGCGAACTGCTCGCTGCGGTCGAGCCGTCTGGCCTCGGGCCGCGGCAGCACCTCGGCGGGATCGACCTTGGCCGTCCCCGCGAACTTCACGGGGACGGTGTCGATCCAGTCGGCGTTCAGGGTCGCGACACCCGACTGACCGGCGAGGAGCGCCGTCCAGGTCGAGGTGACGTCCCCACCGACGGGCGTCGTCGCGCCAAGCCCGGTGACGACGACACGTACCCGGTTCGCACTCATCTTTCGCGCTCCTTACTGGTCAGTGGGTGGTGATCAGCCCTGGATGAAGGTGAGGACGTCCTTGACCGTCTTCAGGTTCTTGAGCTGGTCGTCGGGGATCTCGACGCCGAACTCGTCCTGGGCGGCCACGGCGATCTCGACCATGGACAGGGAGTCGATGTCGAGGTCGTCCACGAAGCTCTTCTCGGGGGTCACCTCGGACGCCGGAATGCCGGTGATCTCGTTGATGATCTTGCCGAGGCCCGCGAGGATCTCCTGCTCGGTGGCAGCCATGTCGCTAGTTCTCCTTTGGTTTTTCTGTTTCTGCACGGACGTCGCCGTGCAAGCTCTGTCGGATCCTACGGAATCTCGATGACCTGGGCCGCGTAGGTGAGCCCCGCGCCGAAGCCGAGCACCAGCGCGAGGTCGCCCGTGCGGACCTCGCCGCGCTCCAGCATGCGCGAGAGCGCCAGCGGGATCGAGGCGGCCGAGGTGTTGCCCGCGTGGACGATGTCGCGCGCCACGACGGCCTTGTCGGCGCCGAGCTTGCGGGCGATCGTCTCGATGATGCGCAGGTTGGCCTGGTGCGGCACGAACGCCGCGAGCTCCGACGGGTCGACGCCGGCCCGCTCGCAGGCCTCCTTGGCCACCGGGTGCAGCGCGGTGGTGGCCCAGCGGAAGACGGTCTGGCCCTCCTGGCGGAGGAAGTCGTGGCGGTCGCGGATCGCGATGGCCTCGAACTTGTCGCCGGCGCTGCCCCACACGACGGGGCCGATGCGCGGCTCGTCGGAAGGGCCGACGACCGCGGCGCCCGCGCCGTCGGCGAAGATCACGGCCACGGACCTGTCGGTCCAGTCGACCCACTGCGACAGCTTCTCGGCGCCGATGACCAGGACGTGCCTGGCCGACCCGCCGCGTACGGCCGCGCTGGCCGTGGCGAGCGCGTAGCAGAAGCCGGCGCAGGCGGCGTTGACGTCGAAGGCGCCGGGGGAGGTGATGCCGAGCCGGTGCGCCACGACCGCCGCGGCGTTGGGGATCTGGGTCTCGAGCGTGCAGGTGGCCACGATCACGAGGTCGACGTCGGCGGGCGACAGGCCGCTCGCGGCGAGCGCCTTGCCCCCGGCCTGCACGGCCATGTCCTCGACCGACTCGCCCGCGGAGGCGATGCGGCGCTCCTTGATGCCGACCCTGGACTGGATCCACTCGTCGTTGGTGTCCATGGTCTTGGCGAGGTCGTCGTTGGTGACGACGGTGGCCGGCTGGTAGTGGCCGAAGGCCAGCACCTTGGCGCCCGGGGCGATGTCGGGGATCCTCACTTGATCAGCTCCCTGGCCGCGTCGAGGTCGTCGGGGGTCTTCAGCGCCACTGTCTGGACGCCGCGCATCCCGCGCCTGGCCAGGCCGGTCAGTGTGCCGCCGGGCAGCAGCTCGATCATGCCGGTGACGCCGAGCCCGGCCATGGTCTCCATGCAGGAGTGCCAGCGGACGGGGCTGCTGACCTGCCTGACCAGGCGGTCGACGAACTCGGCGCCGCCCGCGACGGCCTGGCCGTCGGAGTTGGACAGCAGGGTGACCCGCGGGTCGGCGGGCGTGACGGAGGCGGCCGCCTCGCGCAGCGCCTCGACGGCAGGAGCCATGTGGCGCGTGTGGAAGGCGCCCGCGACGGACAGCGGGATGAGGCGGGCGCGGGCGGGGGCGTCGTCCTTGAACGCGGCGAGCTGCTCCAGCGTGCCGCCCGCGACGATCTGGCCGGCGCCGTTGATGTTGGCGGGGGTCAGGCCGTGCCTGTCGATGGCGGCCAGCACCTCGGCCTCGTCGCCGCCGAGGACGGCCGTCATGCCGGTCTCGGTGACGGCGGCGGCCTTGGCCATGGCCTGCGCCCGCTCGCGGACGAGGGTGAGCGCCTGCTCCGGGGTGAGCACCCCGGCCAGCGCGGCCGCGGCGAACTCGCCGACGCTGTGGCCCGCGACCACGTCCGGCGCGGCGCCGAGCGCCTCGGCGGAGGCCAGCGCGGCGGCCACGAGCAGCGGCTGGGCGACGGCGGTGTCGCGGATCTCGTCGGCGCCGGCGGTGGTGCCGTAGGCGATCAGGTCGAGCCCGACGACCTCGGACCACGAGCCGAGACGCTCGGCGAGGCCGGGCAGTTCCAGCCAGGGTGTCAGGAAGCCTGGAGTCTGGGCGCCTTGGCCCGGAGCGACGAGTACAAGCACGAAATCCACCATGCCCCTGTAGAGGTCCGACACGCGGTGGAGATCCGTACGAACTTTGTCCAGGCCGATTTGTAGGATTCCTACAGTGGGGATTTCGGGATGGTTACGTTAGGGCGCGCCATTGCGCGGCGGTTTCCGAGAGCCTGCCGAGGATCAGCCCGACCTGGAGGGTGAAGGCCGAACGGCCCTCGGTCGGCTGGTAACCGGTCAACTCGGTGATCTTCCTGAGCCGGTAGCGGACCGTGTTCGGGTGGACGAACAGCAGCCGCGCCGTCGCCTCCAGCGACGTGCCCTGCTCCAGGTACGTCGCCAGCGTGTCGAGCAGCGGCGTGCCGGCGAGCGGCAGGTACACGCTCTCGATGAGCTGCTCCCTCGCGTCGGCGTCGCCGTCGAGCGCCCGCTCGGCCAGGAGGTCCTCGGCGTGCACGGGACGCGGCGCGTCGGGCCAGCCCGCGGACGCCTTGAGCCCGGCCAGCGCCGCCCGCGCCGACCTCGCGGCGGCGTGCAGGTCGGGAACCTCGGGGCCGATGACGATCGGCCCCTGGCCGAAGCGGGCCACGACGTGCCTGGCCGCGTCGTTGACGCTGCCCGCCCCGCCCACGATGACGATGAGCCTGTCGGCCTGCACCCCGGCCAGCAGGTCGAGGCCGATGCGGCGGCCCTTCTCCCGCAGGCCGTCGATGACCGCCCGCGGGTCGCCCTCGGGCGCCTGGCCGGCGATGACGACCACGGGGGCGGAGGTCCAGCCGAGCGCCGCGGCCCAGGAGTGCAGGCCGTCGTCGACCTCGCCGCGCACCAGCGCGTCGACGATCAGCGCCTCCAGCCTGGCGTCCCACGCGCCGCGAGCCTCCGCCTCGCGGGCGTAGACCTGGGCGGCGGCGAAGGCGACGTCGCGGGTGTAGCGGAGCATGGCCTGCTGGAGCTGGTCCTCGCCGCCAGGCGCGGCCAGCTCGTGGGTCTGGGCCTCGACGACCTCCACCACGACCCTGACGATGTCGACCGTCTGCTGCAGCGAGATCGACCGCTTGAGCTCGCGCGGAGCCGTGCCGAAGAACTCGATGCTGGGCGTGGGCCGGTCCTCGCCGGCCATCGAGAACCACTCGACGAACGCGGCGATGCCGGCCTGGGCGACGAGGCCCACCCAGGAACGGTCCTCGGCGCTGAGCGCGCGGAACCACGGCAGCTGGTCGTCCATGCGAGCCATCGCCGCCGTGCCCAGCGCGCCCATGGCGCGTTCGAGCCTGCGTGTGGTGTCCTCCCGGGCGCGGTCTGTCACGCCTCCTAGAGTGCCAGGTCGACTCAGATGACCGCGACGGCGGTGATGAGCCCGATCATGACGTGGGTGACGGCCAGCAGGCGCGCGCCCGGCTGCAGCTCGGGCTCCTGCACCAGCTTGCGCACCGAGATCCCCACGATCTTGTCGAACACCATCATCGCGACGGTCTGCACGACGATGCCGACGAGGCCGAACACGGCCGTGCCGGCCAGGCCCTCGGCCAGCCTGCCGCCCGACGACCAGATGGAGGCCGCCACGATGAGCCCCACCGCGACCATGGCGGAGGTGGCCAGCAGGGTGGCGTTCGGGTTGCGCTGGCTGCGGATGACGTGGCTGAGCTTGCCCGGCGTGGCGAAGTCGATGACGTAGAAGCCGACGATCATGAGGATGACGCCGACGGCGGCGTACGAGCCGATCAGGCCGGCGCCGCGGGCGAGGGTCTCCAGGAGGGTCATGGTTGCTCGATTCGGTGAGGGACGAAGGAGGAGGTGTCGTCGGTGATCAGGCCGGAGGTCTCCCTGATGCCGAGCCCGGCGGCGGCGTCGCCGACCACCCAGGCGCCGAGCACCGGCCGCTGGCCCTCGAAGCTGGGCAGGGCCTCGAAGCCCTGGTGGACGTAGCCCTCCCGGCCGTACGAGCCGGGGGTGCTCTCGACGCCGCCCGGCGTGACGACGCGCATGGACGCGCCCTCCCTGCCGAGCAGGGGCTTGGCGATGTACGAGGTCAGGTCGCGGGGGCCGTCGAGGTAGGCGGGCAGCAGGTTCGGGTGTCCGGGGTAGAGCTCCCACAGGACGGCGAGCAGCGCCTTGTTCGACAGCAGCGCCTTCCACAGCGGCTCGATCCAGGTGGAGTGGCGCACCGCCTGCCTGCCGAAGTCGTCGGCCAGCATCCACTCCCAGGGGTACAGCTTGAAGGCGGAGCGGATCATCCGCTCGTCGAGGTCGACGAAGCGCCGGTTGAGCGCGTCCCAGCCGATGTCCTCCATGGCGACGGCGCAGGTCTCGCGGCCCGCCTGCTCGGCGGTCTCCTGCAGGTAGGCCACCGTCATGGCCTCCTCGCCCGTCTCGTCCATGTTGGTGAAGGCGAAGTGCGTGGGGCCGGGCGGCAGGTGCAGCTCGCGCCAGCGGTCCACGAGCCGCTCGTGGACGGAGTTCCACTGGTCGTCACCGGGGTGGACGTCCTGCAGCCAGTACCACTGCACCACCGACGACTCCACCAGCGACGTCGGCGTGTCGGCGTTGTACTCCAGCAGCTTGGCCGGGCCGGTGCCGTCGTAGCGCAGGTCGAAGCGGCCGTACAGGTAGGGGTCGCGCCGCTCCCAGGATCGCGCGACCTCCTCCGCGGCCCACTTGGGGATGGCGAAGTCGGCGAAGCGCCCGGCCGAGACCACGTGCTCGGCGGCGCTCAGGCACATGCGGTGCAGCTCCTCGACCTGCTCCTCCAGCGCGTCCACCTCGTCCATTGAGAAGACGTAGTGGACGGACTCGTCCCAGTAGGGGCGCGAGAGCCCCTCGGGGTGGGCGAGCCGGTGGTAGGCGAGCCCCTGGCCCTCGATCGTCTTCTCCCAGCCAGGTCTGGGAGTGCCGTGCTCGCGGCGCACGTCAGCTCCCGCCGCCCCAGTGGCTGCCGAAGCCGCCCCGCTGGATGCTCTTGCCGCCGCGGCTGCTGATCGACACGTCGGCGGGCCGGATGGTGGTGCCGCCGCTGACCCCGTGGCCGGAGCGGGTGCCGCCGTAGTACCAGTGGTAGGCGCCGCGCGAGCCGCCGTAGTAGGAGTGGCCGCTGTGGCCGCCGCCGTCGTCGTCGTCATCGTCGTCGTCGCAGTACTCGTCGTCGACGACCTCGTACGAGCCGTCGGGCAGCACCATGCTCGTGTCGACGCAGTCGGCGGTGACCTCTTCGTCGGTGGCGCAGGAGGCCACCAGCATGACGGACAGGACGCCGAGCACGGTCAGCGGGATCGCCTTGGAGGCCTTGCGCTCGGGAGGCTGATGCGCGGGAGGGGGATTGCCCATGTGATTCCTGCTTTCCTGGGTCGATCAGCCTAGCGGCGCGTCTCGGCGCGGATCAATTTCTACCTTCAACCGGTTGCAACCGGTTTGGGTATGGCTTGACGCATGGATCCCGTCGAGGCGTTGCGTGAGATCGCCTTCCTCCTGGAGCGGGCGGGCGAGCCGACGTACCGCGTGCGCGCGTTCCGCCGCGCGGCGGCCGTCGTCGCGGGCCTGCCGCCGGGGGAGGCCGAGCGGCTGGCCCGCGAGGGCGGGCTCACCGGCCTGCCCGGCGTCGGCAAGGTGACGGCGCTGGCCGTCACCGAGGCGCTCGCGGGCCAGGTGCCGACCTACCTGCGCAGGATGCGCGCCACCGAGGGCGTCGAGCTGGACGCCGAGGCCGCCGCGCTGCGCGCCGCGCTCAGGGGCGACCTGCACGGCCACTCCGACTGGTCGGACGGAGGGTCGCCGATCGAGGAGATGGCGCGGGCCGCCCTGGCGCTCGGCCACGAGTACTGGGCGCTGACCGACCACTCGCCCCGGCTGACCGTGGCAGGGGGCCTGTCAGCCGAGCGGCTGGAACGCCAGCTCGGCGTGGTGGAGGAGCTGAACAGGCGGCTCGCGCCGTTCAGGATCCTCACCGGCATCGAGGTGGACGTCAACGCGGACGGCACCCTCGACCAGGACCCCGCGCTGCTCGACCGGTTGGACGTGGTGGTCGCCGGCGTGCACTCCAAGCTGCGCATGAGCGGGCCCGAGATGACCCGCAGGATGGTCGCCGCCGTCGCCGACCCGCGCGTGGACGTGCTCGGCCACTGCACCGGCAGGGTGGTCAGGGGCAGGGGCGCCGGGGACGCAGGAGAGCGGGTGCGCCGGCCGGAGTCGGAGTTCGACGCCGAGATCGTCTTCGAGGCGTGCAGGCGTTTCGGGGTCGCCGTGGAGATCAACTGCAGGCCGGACCGGCTCGACCCGCCCAAGCGGCTGCTGCGGCTGGCGTACGAGACGGGGTGCCTGTTCTCGATCGACTCCGACGCGCACGCGCCGGGACAGCTCGACTGGCTCGGCTTCGGCTGCGAGCGGGCCGCCAGGTGCGGCGTGGAGGCGGAACGCGTCGTCAACACCTGGCCGCTGGAGCGGCTGCTCGACTGGACGCGGGGGAGCGGCGCGGCCGGCCGCCGGGACCTGCCCGGCGCGTGAGACCAGGGTGTCCGCGCGGTGAGCGCCCTGTCGCGGCGTCCCGCGCGCCGGCGCGATTGTCGGTGGCGCGGCGTAGCGTCGCGGCTGTGAACCGTACCGACCGGCTCTACGCGCTCGTCGAGGACTTACGCGCCATCGCGCCGCGCCGGCGCTCCGCCAGCGAGCTCGCGCGGCGCTTCGAGGTGAGCGTCCGCACGATCGAGCGTGACATCGCCGCGCTGCAGGAGTCGGGGGTGCCCATCTACTCCGAGCCCGGCCGCGCGGGCGGCTACGCGATCGACAAGAACGTCTCGCTGCCGCCGCTGAACTTCACCCCCGCCGAGGCGGTGGCCATCGCGCTCGCGCTCAGCAGGGCGGGCGACCAGCCGTTCGGCAGGCAGGCGCGCAGCGCGCTGCGCAAGGTCGTGGCCGCCATGCCGGGCAGGGAGGGCGAGCTGGCCAGGGAGCTGGCGAGGAGGGTGCGCGTCGTCAGCCCGCCGCCCCCACCCGAGGGCGAGGCCCGGCCGCTCGGCGCCGAGGGCGTGTCCCGCGCCATCGAGGAGGCGCTGCTGCGCCGCCGCGTGCTCAGGCTCGACTACGCCGACGCCAAGGGCGCGCTCACCTCGCGCGAGGTCGAGCCGGGGGTGTTCCTGGGCGGGCGCGGCGGGTTCTGGTACCTCGTGGGCTGGTGCAGGCTCCGCGACGACGTCCGCGTCTTCCGGCTCGACCGCATCGTGAGCGCGGCCGTCCTGGCCGAGCGCTGCCCCGAGCGGCCCATCGAGGGCTTCGCCACCGGGGTGCCGGAGGCCGTCATGCAGGGCACGCTGCTCGACTGATTGTTCGAAAACACCGACATAGGGTTGTCGGTGTAGCTGGATATCGTTGACTTGTTCGAAAACGCGCCACGGGTGACCTCCGCCCCGGGCCAGGGACAGGCGCCTTCCCCGCCGGCCCCGGCCCCGGGCGGGCCGCTGGGAGCAGCGGTTCACCCCGCCCCGGGCACGCCGCCGATCGCCGAGCGGCGGCGCACCCGGGGCCCCGGCACGCTCAGTGCCCGTGCTCCGGGCTTCCACGCGCGGCGGCGCCCCTGCCCAGGGCGATCCCGGCCGGCCTACGCCGACGGGCAGTCGGCGCCCTTCTGCGGCATCCTGCCCTCCAGCAGGTAGCCGTCCACGGCGCCCGCGACGCACTTGTTGCCCGACAGGTACGCGCCGTGCCCCACGCCCTCGTACGTCAGGAGGGTGGCCGTCCTGAGCGCGGCCGTCATCTTCGGCGCCCACTGGTACGGCGTGGCCGGGTCGTGCCTGCCGCCCACCACGAGGATCGGCGCCGAGCCGGTCGCGTTGACGTGCTTGGCCTGGTTGCTGCCCTTGGCCGGCCACACCCGGCACAGCCCGCCCGAGCCCTCGCTGCCGAACAGCGGCGAGATCTTCAGCGCCGCCGCCTCCGTCGCGCGCAGCTCGGCCTCGCTCGGCCGCTCGGCCGTGTCGACACAGGTGATCGCGGGGAAGCTGGTCATCTGCGTGTTGTACGTGCCGTCGGACCGCCTGCCGGTGTAGTTGTCCGAGAGGTACAGCAGGGCGTCGCCCCTGCCCTTCATCGCCTCGGCGAGCGCCGTCTCCAGGAACGGCCACGACAGCTGCGAGTACAGCGCCGCCGCCACGCCGGTGGAGGCGAGGCCCTGCGTCAGCTCGCGGTTGCCGACGCGCAGCGGCTTGGCGGCGAGCTGCCGCATCAGCTTCTCGACGTTGGCGTCGGCCGCGGCGTAGTCCTTGCCGAACTCGCAGGACTCCTTCACGCAGTTCTTGAGGAAGCTCTCGTAGGTCTGCTGGAAGCCGCGGGTCTGGGCGATGGTGCGCTGGCGGAAGCTCACCTCGGGGTAGAGCGGCGCGTCGAGCACCATGCGCCCCACCTTCTTGGGGAACAGAGTCGCGTACACGGCGCCGAGCTGGGTGCCGTACGACATGCCGAAGTAGTTCAGCTTGGGGTCGCCGACGGCGGCCCTGATCCTGTCCATGTCGCGGGCGGCGTTGACCGTGCCGACGTACGGCAGGATGTCGCCGGAGTCGCGCTCGCACAGCTTGGCGAACTGCTTGTTCGCCTCGTCGGTCTCGCTGCGGGTCTTGGCGCCCTGCGGCAGGGTGTTCATGGCCATGAACCGGTCCAGCTCGGGGCCGCTGCCGCAGCGCACACCCGCGCTGCGCTCCACCCCGCGCGGGTCGAAGCTGATCAGGTCGTAGCTGGTGCGCAGCGAGGCGAGCGCCTTGGCGGCCTGGTCGAGCGTGTCGACCCCGGACGCGCCGGGGCCGCCGAAGTTGAACACCAGCGAGCCCACGCGGTCGCCGGGCTCGGCGGCCGAGATCTTGATGAGCGCGATGTCGATCTTCTCGCCGTCGGGCTTGGCGTAGTCGAGCGGCACCGGCAGCTTGGCGCAGCGCACGGCAGGGTCCTGGCTGGCCGGTTTCTCGCCGTTGGCCCTCGTGATGTCGGTGCAGGGCCCCCAGGCGATCCTCTTGGCCGCGCCGCTCGTGTCGGCGCCGGTCGCGAAGTCCGTGGCGGGCGCGGCCGGCACGCCCGAGCAGGCGGTGGCGGTGGCGGTCACGAGCAGACCTGCGGCTAGGACGCGTCGCATACAACTATCCCCTCGTCATCTCAGGGGGAGGTAGAGCCCACAATACGTGAGGTCCTGGCCAAAGCCGGTGATGCGGCACGTACCCCTCCCCAGCTGTGCCGCGGGTCCCCGACACGGCGGCGCCCCCGCGAAGAACCCTTCGCGGGGGCGCCGGTCCTTACCGGACTCAGACTCCCATGGACTGGGTGTCGTTGCTCTCCGCGCCACCCGCCTCGGTGACGCCGTTCTTCAGGTGGTAGCGGGCGACCGCCTCACGCAGCACCTCGCCGTCGATCTCGCCACGCTTGGCCAGCCTGGTCAGCACGGCCAGCGTGATCGAGGCGGCGTCGACGTGGAAGTGGCGGCGCAGCGCCGAGCGGGTGTCGGACAGGCCGAACCCGTCGGTGCCCAGCGAGCTCCAGTCGCCCGGCACCCACTGCGCGATCTGGTCGGGGACCGCCTTCATGTAGTCGCTGACGCCCACGAACGGGCCCTGCGCCTGCGACAGCACCTGCGCCACGTACGGCACCCGCTGCTCGGCGTCGGGGTTGAGCAGGTTGTGCTCCTCGCAGGCCAGCGCCTCGCGGCGCAGCTCGGACCAGGAGGTGGCCGACCAGACGTCGGCCGACACGCCCCAGTCCTCGGCCAGCAGCCGCTGCGCCTCCATCGCCCACGGGCCCGCCACGCCGGAGGCGAGGATGTTGGCCTTCGGGCCCTGCGTCCGCGGGCCCTCGGCGAACCTGTACAGGCCCTTGAGCAGGCCCTGCACGTCGAGGTCCTCGGGCTGCGCCGGCTGCAGGTACGGCTCGTTGTAGACGGTCAGGTAGTAGAAGACGTCCTCGGGCTGGTCGCCGTACATGCGGCGCAGGCCGTCCTTGACGATGTGCGCGATCTCGAACGCCCACGCCGGGTCGTACGAGACGGCGGCCGGGTTCGTCGAGGCGATCAGCGGTGTCTGGCCGTCCTCGTGCTGCAGGCCCTCGCCGTTCAGCGTGGTGCGGCCCGCGGTGGCGCCGAGCAGGAAGCCTCGGCCCATCTGGTCGGCCATCTGCCACATCTGGTCGCCGGTGCGCTGCCAGCCGAACATCGAGTAGAAGATGTAGATCGGGATCATGTGCTCGCCGTGCGTGGCGTACGCGGTGCCCGCGGCGATCGTCGAGGCCATGGAGCCCGACTCGCTGATGCCCTCGTGCAGGATCTGGCCCTGCACGGCCTCCTTGTACGACAGCAGCAGCTCGCGGTCGACGGCCTCGTACGTCTGGCCGTGCGGGGAGTAGATCTTGGCCGTCGGGAACATCGCGTCGAGGCCGAAGGTGCGGGCCTCGTCCGGGATGATCGGCACGAACCTGTGGCCGATCTCCTTGTCGCGCATGAGGTCCTTCAGCAGGCGGACGAACGCCATGGTGGTGGCCACCTGCTGCTTGCCCGAGCCCTTGCTGAACGTCTTGTACGCGTCGTCGCCGGGCAGCTGCACCTGCTTGGCGCGGACGACGCGCTTGGGCAGCACGCCGCCGAGCGCCGCGCGGCGCTCCTTCATGTACTGGATCTCCGGGTCGTTCTCGCCCGGGTGGTAGTACGGCGGCAGGTCGCCTTCCAGCGCGGAGTCGGGGATCGGCAGGTAGAGCCGGTCGCGGAACTCCTTCAGCTCGGCCTTGGTGAGCTTCTTCATCTGGTGCGTGGCGTTGCGCGCCTCGAAGTCCTTGCCGAGCGTCCAGCCCTTGATGGTCTGGGCGAGGATCACCGTGGGCTGGCCGACGTGCTCGCGCGCCGCCTTGAACGCCGCGTAGACCTTGCGGTAGTCGTGGCCGCCGCGCGACAGCTTGCGGATCTCGTCGTCGCTGAGGTGCTCGACCATCTTGCGCAGGCGCGGGTCGCCGCCGAAGAAGTTCTCGCGGATGTAGCCGCCCGACTCGACCGAGTAGGTCTGGAACTGGCCGTCGGGGGTGGTGTTCATCTGGTTGACGAGCACGCCGTCGACGTCGGCCGCGAGCAGCGGGTCCCAGTCGCGGCCCCACACGACCTTGATGACGTTCCATCCGGCGCCGCGGAAGAACGACTCCAGCTCCTGGATGATCTTGCCGTTGCCGCGCACCGGGCCGTCGAGCCGCTGCAGGTTGCAGTTGATGACGAACGTGAGGTTGTCGAGCTCCTCGCGGGCGGCCAGGCCGATCGCGCCGAGCGACTCGGGCTCGTCCATCTCGCCGTCGCCGAGGAACGCCCACACGTGGCTGCGGGAGGTGTCCTTGATCTGGCGGTTGAGCAGGTAGCGGTTGAACCGCGCCTGGTAGATCGCGCCGATGGGGCCGAGGCCCATCGAGACCGTCGGGAACTCCCAGAAGTCGGGCATGAGCCGCGGGTGCGGGTACGAGGGCAGGCCGTGGAAGCCGTGCGACAGCTCCTGCCTGAAGGCGTCGAGCTGCGCCTCGTTGAGGCGGCCCTCGAGGAAGGCGCGGGCGTAGATGCCGGGGGCCGCGTGGCCCTGGAAGAACACCTGGTCGCCCGACTCGCCGTGGTCCTTGCCGCGGAAGAAGTGGTTGAAGCCCACCTCGTACAGGGACGCGGCCGAGGCGTAGGTGGCGATGTGGCCGCCCACGTTGGTGCGGGCGTTCGCGCGGGACACCATGACGGCGGCGTTCCAGCGGATGTAGGCGCGGATGCGCCGCTCGACGTGCTCGTCACCCGGGAACCACGGCTCCCGCTCCGGCGGGATCGTGTTGATGTAGTCGGTGCTGCGCAGGCCCGGTACGCCGACCTGGTGCTCGCGGGCCCGCTCCAGCATGCGGAGCATGAGGTACCGGGCCCTGGTGCGGCCCTCGGTCTTGACCACGTTGTCGAGGGACTCGAGCCACTCGTTGGTCTCACTGGGATCGACATCAGGCAGCTGGCTGGGTAGGCCGTCGCTGATGATCGAGAATCGCTGGCGTCCGGAAGCCACTGGGTCTCGCCTTCCGAGAATGACTGATGTCTTGGTCTGGGTCGCCTTCCATCCTGGTAGCTGTCAGCAGAAAGTGCATCTCTACTGGCCGGTAACCAGGATGTCCCTGCTGGCAGGGGCACCATCGGTGGCCTAGACCACCGATCGTAGGACGAATCGCCACCAAAGGTTACATCGTGAACTGATTTTAACAAGACCGGAAAAGCTACGAAATTTCGCCCGTCCGGCGCATACATGCCCCGAAAGGGTGGGCCGTATCCTGATCCATCGCTCAGGTGGCAAGACGGGCGAGTCTAGCGGCCCGTCCCCCCGCCTCCCGCCCCAGCCCCTCCCGCCCGCCGGAGCGTCAGCCCAGCGCCTCGTCCAGCGGGACGAGCCCCTGCTGCAGGGCCACGATCGCCGCCTGCGTACGGTCCGCGACGCCGAGCTTGGCCAGGATGCTGGAGACGTGCGTCTTGACCGTCTCCCTGCCCATGCCGAGCGCGCGGGCGATCTCGGCGTTCGACCGGCCGCGCGCCAGCGCCTCCAGCACCTCCCGCTCGCGCGGCGTCAGCCCGTCGAGCGGGCCGCGCCGCGCGCCGTGGCGCAGCAGCAGGGCCGCGACCCCGGGAGCGAGCACGCTGCCGCCCTCCGCCGCCGCCCGCACCGCCGCCACCACCCGGTCCACCCCCGCCGTCTTCGGCAGGTACGACAGCGCGCCCAGCCGCATCGCCTCGACCACCCTGTCGTCCTCGTGGAAGGAGGTGAGCACGATCACCGCCGGACGCCCCGGCTCGTCGCGCAGCGCCCGCAGCACCCCCAGGCCGTCCACGACCGGCATCACCATGTCGAGCAGCAGCACGTCGGGGCGCAGCGCGCGCACCGCCGCGAGGGCCCGCGCGCCGTCCTGGCTCTCGCCCGCCACCTCGACGCCGTCCTCCTGCTCCAGCACGAAACGCAGCCCCTGCCGCACCACCTCGTGGTCGTCGGCGATCAGCACCCTGATCGTCATGGCGCCCGCTCCGGCAGCACCGCCACCACCGTCGTGCCTCCGCCTGGCCCGCCGCGCACCTCGAACCCGCCTCCCAGCTCCGTCACCCGCTCCCGCATGAGCGTGAGCCCCATCCCGTGCCTCGCCCGCGCCTCGCCCGGGTCGAACCCGCGGCCGTCGTCGGCCACCTCCAGCACGACCTCGCCCGGCCGCCCCGCCGCGCCGTCGCGGCGCGACAGCCGCACCGCCACCTCGCCCGGCGCGGCGTGCCTGACCGCGTTGCCGACCGCCTCCTGAACCACCCTGAGCACCGCGTGCTCGGCCTGCGGCGACAGCGCCACCTCGGCCAGCTCGCGGATCACCCGTACGCCGAGGCGCGTCTCGTACGCGGCGCACACCTCCTCCACGGCGGGCAGCAGCCCGGCGTCCTCCAGCGCCACCGGGCGCAGCTCCAGCAGCAGCGCCTGCATCTCCCGCATCGCCCGCGCCGACACCTGCTCCATCGACTCCGCCCGCGCCCGCAGGGCCTCCGGAGCGGCGCGGCGCATGCCGCCCGCCAGCAGGCTCAGCGAGAACAGGTCCTGCGAGATCGAGTCGTGCAGCTCCCTCGCGATGCGGCCGCGCTCCGCCTGGCGCGCCTCCGCCCGCGCGGCCAGCCCGGCCGCCTCCACCGCCCGGCCGAGCCTGTCGGTCATCGCGTTGAACGAGCGCTCCAGCGTCGCCACCTCGTCGGCCCCCCTCACCGGGACGCGAGGGCGGAAGTCGCCCGCCGCCACCGCCGCCGTGACGTCCGCGAGCCTGCGCACCCTGCGCGTCAGCCCGCGGGTGGCCAGCATGCCGAACACCAGCCCGACCGGCACCACCACGGCCAGCACCACGCCGCCGGGCGCGAGCAGCGGAGCCAGCCACTCCCCGGGGACCGGCGGCGGCAGCCACCCGGGCGGCGCCTCCACGTAGACGTACCCGGCCGTCCTCGGCGGCGCGCCCTCGCCTGCCCGCAGCAGCACCGGGCTCAGCCACCACGTCGCCCCGCCGCCGGACGCGTCGCGCACGCCGCCGCCATCCCCTCCGCTGGGGAGCGCCACGCCGAGCCGCCCGCCCGCCGCGTACCTTCCTGGCGCGGTGCTCCTCACGATCTCCCCGTACGCGTCCGTGAGCACCTCGGCAGGGCCGCCGGGGGCGGCCGCGGGGATCACCGGGGCGGGGGAGGAGGAGGGCGACGTCGGCGCGGGAAGCTCCGGGGCCGGGGGCGCGTCGGGGCCCCACTGTCCCGCGCGCCGCAGCGGCCCGCGCCCATCCAGGCCGGTGCCCCTGACGTCGGCCCCGGCCAGCAGGTCCCGCTCGGACCGGTTCGCGCCGCCCCCCGAGACCGCCAGGCTGAGCACCTTCGCGTCGGCGGACGCCTGCTCCCGCACGATGGACATCAGGTCGTCGCCGCTCGCCCGCGGCGCCAGGTAGGCCAGCACCAGCACCGTCTCGACCAGCAGCACGGCCGTGGCGGTCACGAGGACGTACGACGCCGCCATCCGGCCGCGCAGCCCGAAGCGCCACATTCCGGCAGCGTAACGGTTCGGCCAACTTTCGCCCTCCCCCGTGCGAGGGAGGGGTGCATCCCCCTTTTCGCCTGTCCCGTCCCGTATCAATCTGGGTGGTATGAATGCGACGGTAGGGGACCGACTCGTGGTCCACGGCAAGACCGTAGGCGAGGTGGACCGGCAAGGCGTCATCATCGAGGTCCACGGCGCGGACGGCGGGCCTCCGTACATGGTGCGCTTCGAGGACGGCCACACCGGCCTCGTCTTTCCCGGCCCGGACGCCGTCGTGGTCCATCAGTAGGATTTCCACGTGAAGTCTGAACTCATCTCTGTCGCCACGGGCTCACGCGAGACGGTCCACGACATCACCGCCGCATGCGAGGAGTTCGTCAGGGCACAGGACGGAGATGGGCTGCTGCACGTCTTCGTGCCGCACGCGACCGCCGGCGTGGCCCTGCTCGAACTCGGATCGGGCAGCGACCATGACCTGGTGGCCGCGCTGCGCGACCTCCTTCCGGCCGACGACAGGTGGCGGCACGCGCACGGCTCGCGCGGCCACGGCAGGTCGCACGTCATGCCCGCGCTCATCCCGCCGTACGCCACGATCCCCGTGGTGGGCGGGCGGATGGCGCTCGGCACGTGGCAGTCCGTCGCGATCGTCGACCTCAATGTCGACAATCCGCAACGCCAGGTTCGGCTGTCGTTTCTGTCCGATTGATTCCGCCCGAGTAGGGCCGTACCCGTGGCGACCGTTGACGACTGAGGGTCACAGCGTGTGGACTGTGCCGAAGCGATAAACCGCATAAGCGGGGCCACTCAAGCAGGAGGGATAAACGTGAGCGCGACCGCGGGTCAGGCGCAGGGCGAGCGCGGCCTGGCCGAACGACTCAGCCTCAAGCCGGGTCAGGTGGTGCAGGAGATCGGCTGGGACGAGGACGTCGACGACGAACTCCGCGAGTCCATCGAGGAACTGACCGGCAACGAGTTGCTGGACGAGGACAGCGACGACGTCGTGGACGTGGTGCTGCTGTGGTGGCGCGACGGCGACGGGGACCTCTTCGACGCTCTCAGCGACGCCATGCGAGCACTCGCCGACGGCGGTCAGATCTGGCTGCTGACTCCCAAGGCCGGACGCGAAGGCCACGTGGAGCCGAGCGACATCGGCGAGGACGCAGCCACCGCGGGCCTGTCCCAGACCAGCAGCATCTCCGCGGCGCCCGACTGGTCCGGCACCAGGCTCGTCGCGCCCAAGGGCCGACGGTAGGGAGCCGACGGCACCCGGCGTACGGCAGGATGGTGCCGTGAACGCGCATCCTGCCGAGGTCGGCGCCCAGGCTCCGGACTTCGAGCTACAGGACCAGCACGGCACCCCGGTGCGGCTCTCGCAGTTCCGGGGCAGGAACGTCGTGCTGGTCTTCTACCCGCTCGCCTTCACCGGCGTCTGCCAGGGCGAGCTGGCCGCGCTGCGCGACTTCGACGCCGACGCGCAGCTCCTGACCGTCTCCGTCGACTCCGTGTTCGCCCACCGCGCGTGGGCCGACCGGGAGGGCTACACGTTCCCCCTGCTCTCCGACTTCTGGCCGCACGGACAGGTCGCCCAGGCGTACGGTGTGTTCGACGATGCGAAGGGGCTCGCGCGGCGAGGGACCTTCGTCATCGACGGCGAAGGCGTCATCCGGTGGTCGGTCGTCAACCCGAACTCCGAGGCGCGCGACGTCGCCGACTACGTCAAGGCACTCGCCGAGATCTCCTGACTCCACCGGAGGGAACGATGCCCTGCTACCGCTGCGGGGCCTGGCAGACCGACCCGGTCCGCGGCGCCAGCCCCTGGAAGCGCGGGGTGCGCGACGAGACCCAGGTGCTCATCTGCCCGGACTGTCAACGCCTGCCCGGCCTCGACCTCGACACGTGCTCCACGTGCCGTTCCACGGCGCTCGTCTGCCGGCTGGGCGAGGTCGAGTGCCGCTCCTGCGGGGCGGTGCGCCCGGCCCGCGCCACGGCCTTCGCCACGCCGCCACCGCCGCCGGGGCTGTCGGCCGAGGTGGAGGCGGCACTCAACCGCGTCCTCGGCCGCGCCTGACGCCGGCGTCTCGTGGGGTCGCCGGTGGGCTCGGTGGCAGCCGACTTTTCCCGGCATCCAGTGACCTGCGCTATCGTCTCCTTCCGTGTCCGCAATGAGTTCGTTCGTCGTCGCTCTCGACGTCGGTGGCACGTCCATGAAGGGCGGCCTCGTCAGCGAGACAGGCGCGGTGCTGCACAGCGAGCGGCGCCCCACCCCCCGAGCCGAGGGCCCGGACGCCGTGGTGGCCGCCATTCGCGACTTCATCAGCCACCTCGCCACCGCCGGCGACGGGACTCCGGAAGGCGTCGGCCTGGCCGTCCCCGGCCTGGTGTCGGAGACCGCCGCCAGCTACGCCGCCAACCTCGGGTGGCGCGACGTCCCCGCCTCCGACTTCACCACCCTGGACGTCCCCGTCCTCCTCGGCCACGACGTCCGCACCGGCGGCCTCGCCGAGAGCGTCTTCGGCGCCGGACGCGGCATCTCCGACTTCCTCTTCCTCCCCATCGGCACCGGCATCGCCGGCGCCATGATCATCGAGGGCGCCCCGTACGGCGGCTCCTCCGGATGGGGCGGCGAGATCGGGCACGTCCCCGTCTTCCCCGACGGCGAACAGTGCGCCTGCGGCCAGCTCGGCTGCCTCGAGACGTACGCGTCGGCCGCCTCCGTCGGCCGCCGCTACAGCCTGCGCGCCGGCCTGGAAGGCGTCCGCGCCGAACAGGTCGTCTCCTCCGACGACCCCATCGCCATCGAGGTCTGGGACGAGGCCGTCGAAGCCCTCTCGCTCGCCCTGGCCACGTACACGCTGCTCCTGGACCCCAGCCTCATCGTCCTCGGCGGCGGGCTCTCCGAAGCCGGCCCGGCCTTGTTCGACCCGGTCCGCACGCGCCTGGTCAAGCGCCTCACCTTCCGCGACGCCCCACCCCTGGTGCCCGCGGCGCTGGGCGTCGACGCCGGCATGCTCGGCGCCGCCCTGCTCGGCTGGCGCGCCGCCGGCCGCCCGGACCTCGGCCCGGACTGGAGCACGGATGTGCGATCGGCCCCTTCGGTGTCGTAAGGTGTAGTGCCGATCAGGGGCGGTTAGCTCAGCGGTAGAGCACTCGCCTTACAAGCGAGGGGTCACTGGTTCGAACCCAGTACCGCCCACCCAGGTCAGACCACCTTTTTAGGCCGCGGCCGAAGATCCGAAACAGGCGAGTGGGAGATTTTTGGGAGATCAACTCCCGGCGCCCCGCTCCGGAACGGCTCCAGAAGATCATCCAAGAGGGGTACCGGAGACCGGCCCCCGCCGATCGCGGCCCGCTCCCGAAGCGAGGCCTCCCACCGTTCCTGAAGGCTCGTCGTGATCCGGCGGACCATCTCCGGCGAGGTGTGCGAATAGGTGCCGATGATCCCCGGTAGCTCGTGGCCGAGACGCTCCTCCGACGCCACCGCGGGGATGTCGTCTTCGTCGAGCCACACCTTGTGTCCGTGGCGCAGGCCGTGCACCTTCAGGCCGGGCAGGATGGGCAGCCACGAGACGACGTGGTGCTGTTCGATGTCGTAGCGCCAGAACCCCTGCCGCCGCGGCGGCGCGAACTCCTGGCCGGGCACTGCGGCAGGCCACGACCGCCGCACGATGCCAGGCCATGGTGCCTGTGCCACGTCTGCCAGCACCGGATAGCCGGGCCGGTCCTTAGCGTCGGCGAACCGGCCGTCCACCGCAGGTCGGAACCGGCGTCGGCCGAAGTTGCTGCGCCGCTCGTGCGTACCGTCCTCCCCGAGGAACACGTACTGGCCGCCGCCGCACCCCTGCGGGCCCTTGCACGCGCAGGCCCCGCTCTCGTGCGCCTGGAGCTGACGGGACAGCAGATCGGACAGGAACGGCGGCAGGTGAATCGTCCGGTAGCTGTCATCCTTGGGCGCCTTCTTCACCCAGCGCCCGCGGTGCTCGTACACCTGCTGCTCCACGCGGATGGTCGACAACCTGAAGTACTTGCGCTCCAGCCCGATCGACTCGGCCCAGCGTAGACCGGTGTAAGCGATCGTCACGAGGTGGATGAGCTCGTCAGGGCGGCCGGACAGGAGTGAGGCCCGCTCGGCGACGAGCAGCGCCTGCAAGGGACTCGCCCACACCTCTTCGGGGCCGCGGATGCGGCTCTTGCCTGCCTTCTTGCCGCGGTTGCGCGGGCGGACGGCGGGGTTGGCCGGGATGAGCCCGGCGGCGACTGCGTCCGACAGGATCGTGTGGAGCAGGGTGCGGGCTGACGCCGCGGACGTCTTCCCGCATACGCCAGTCCGGTGCAGGCTTAGCTCCCAGGCTGCGATGTCGAGCGCGTTGAGCAGGCGGAGCTGGACCTCGCCGAAGTACGGAAGGATGTGCACTTCGATGTGCCAGCGGTACCCGTCGAGGGTGGTCTCTTCGAGGTCTTGGGCGGGGTACCACCTGTTCACCCAGTCGGTGAGGGTGATGTCGCCAGCGCGGGGGTCTCGCCACAGGTTGCGGCGGATGTCTGCTTCTTGCTCGTTGCCGTACGCTTCGGCTTCTTTTGAGGTGGTGAAGCGGTGACCGTCGTCGCCGCGGGTGGCTGACGCCCAGGTGCCGTCTGCTCTCTTGTATCGGACGCGCCAGTACTTGCCGCGTTTCTCCGCGTGGGCCATTGGGAGATCCTTGAGGGGGTGGGGGTCGCTGGGTCCTCAGGAAAGCATGTGTGGCCTAGTGCCTGCGACGGGTTCGTCTGGGATGGTGGGGGCGGGCCGCACGGCCGGGACCTGCTCCTGGGGGGACGTGATCACCAGCCGTGCGGCGTCCTTGGCGCCCGCGCACCCGATATTGCTTCCGGATAGTAGCGCCGCATTCGCTCTCTGTTAAGAGAGATATACCGGAGAGGGCAAGGACTCCAGGTTTGGAGGGGTCTCTTCATCCGTGACTAATTCGTAACAAGAAGACCTCTGCATTCACTCCAGTCCCAAGCTGGACATTTCGGGCGTAATTGAATAGTGCAATTTTGCCCAATTGGGACACGGTGAGGTCACGGTGCGTAGCGGATAACAGCGCTATGCGTCTGCCGGAAATGTCGGGCCGGAATATCAATCCGACAGGTGTTCCATAACTTCGCAGCGGTGCTTACAGTGGACCAACCTGTCACCTGGCGGGGCAGACAGCTCAAAGGGTCGAACCGAGACACGGCCCAACGGGAGGTTCGATATGGGTCACACACGCCCGCAGCCAACGGCGGCTACGGCTTTGGCCCACGGGATAGCGGCGAAGATCGCTCCCGTAGCGCTTGCCCTGACCTGCACTGCCCTGGTTGCCTGGGCGGCTGTAGTGCACACACTCGTCATCGACGCCGACAGCCGCTTGGTCCTTGCAGCAGTCGGCGCCGCGATCAGCTTCATCGTAGCGGCCGTCGCCTCCTGGTGCATGGTCGTCTTCCGCGTCATCGTTGACGGTCACGCTGACCGCATGGAATCCGCTGCGCACTTCCAGGTGGCCGGCATCCGCCAGGAAGTGCGGAACGTCAACTGGCTCACAACGAACAAATTCAGAGGGGAGGCTCGCGCCTTCATCGACGCGGCCAACGCCTACGGCGACCCGTCCGAAACCGGGCCCATGAGGATCATCAACGGGGCCGGGTAGATAGCACTCAGTGAGAAGCCGCGAGACCTACTCTCGCGGCTTCTTCTTTTGCTGTCGGACGTCCTCGAAGATCTGGCGTCTCATCTGCGCATAGGCCAACAGCCACCGGTTCTTGAAGTCATCGTCGAACTCGGTTGCTTCGAGGATCTCCTTGACCAGCGGGTCGTCCTCGATCTGATCGCTGAGGCCGAGCTGGTCGGGGCGGGCTAGGCCGCGCTCAACGAGTACATCGCCGAGTGTGGCTCTGTGTGCCCGGGGCGCCGGCTGTGGGGGGCCGGCGGGGCGGTCTGGGGTCGTGGCCTGCGTCAGGGCCGGTTCTCCCCCTCGGAGGATTTCGTCCACGCTGCCGTGCTCCCAGCCCAGGGCGTTCTCCAACTGGGAGTAGGTCAGCCCTCGGTAGCTGTCTCGGCTGGCGGCTTCGATGTTGCGGATGGTCGCGATGGAGGGGCCGCCACGCGAGGTGACGTCCTGCTGTGTGAGGCGTAGGAGCTCGCGGCGCTCCCTGACGTAGCGGCCGAGGCGCTGCCAGTCGCCCGTCTTCGTGGTCACCAGCACAGCATGCATGACAGCGGCAGACAGGTCCACCTCTTCTTTGGGATGTAGCGCTGATATAGCCGCAGGTAAGCGCACGATTCCCTTTGACAACATAGGTAACTAGCGCCTCAGTAGCGGTTTTTTAGCGCCAAAAGCTTGCGCGCTGTCTGGTGCTGTCATAAGTTAGCGCCATGACAGCGCCAAGCTTCATCGGTCCTCAGGTAAGGATCAGAGACCTCAGAAAGGCCCACGGTCTCACCATCCCGGCCCTCGTCCAGCGGATCCGCACCTTCGGCGTGACCGTCCACAAGGACACGATCAGTAACGTCGAACTCGGCTACCGCCGCGCCAGCGACGAGCTCCTGACCGCATGGGCGAAGGCCCTCGGCATCAACCCGCTCGACGTGTGCCAGCCGCCCGCCGACCAGGACGCCTACTCCGGTGTCGACCGCGAGGCAGGCGCGGCGTGAAGCCCCTGGAGCGCGTCTTCACGGTGCAGCAAACCGTTGAGCTGCTCGGTGGAGAAGAGATCGTCACCCCGCACTGGATCAAGCAGGCCGCCCGCCGGCACGGCATCGGCACCCTGATCAAACGTCGGCTGGTGTTCACCGAGAGCCAGGTACAGGCCCTGCTCGACGCCCAGGCGCTCGACGCACAGCAGGGGAGCAAGCCGCGTCCCGCGCCCAAGAGCACCATCAGGAAGCCGAAGGCCGCCAAGCCGCAGCCCATCCCCGCCCCTGCCGCCAACGTCACGCCGCTCCAGGCTCGCCCCGAGCGCGCGCGCTCCTTCGGGAGGCCCGCATGAGCGAGATCCAGCGCTTCGAGTTCCCCGGCACGGGCCAGCCCATCCGCTCCGTGCTGATCGACGGCGACCCCTGGTTCGTCGGCAAGGACGTTGCCGAACTCCTCGGCTACGCCAACCCGCGCGACGCCATCGCCAAGCACGTCCCCGCACGTCACCGGGGGGTGTCGCGAATCGCGACCCCCTTCGGAGAGCAGGAGATGACGGTCATCGGCGAGGCCGGCGTCTACCGGCTGGTGATGCGCAGCAACCAGATCCAGGCGGAGGCGTTCCAGGATTGGCTGGCCGAGGAGGTCATCCCGTCGATCCGCCGGACCGGCGGCTACGGCAAGGTGTCCACGTTCGACCCGACCGACCTGGAGCACGTCGCCCAGCTCGCCCGGATCGCCGCTGACCAGAAGCGCGAGATCGAAGCGCAGGCGCAGACGATCGCCGAGCTGGAGCCGAGGGCGGCGCAGGCCGACCACCACCGCGCCGCTGATGGGCTGAAGGCGGTCGGGGACTTCGCCAACGACATCAAGGCGTGGGCGAAGCAGACCCACAACGTCGTCGTCACCCACAAGCAGGTGTGGGACTTCCTCGCCCACCTGAAGATGCTGATTCGCGGGAACACCGTCCGGCACAACCACCCGACCGCGCACGCGATCGAGAACGACTGGCTGAGGACGAAGGAGACGACGTTCCAGCGGGGCGACCACGAGGAGACGTCGGTCAGCCCGCGGCTCACGCCGAAGGGCGAGGGCTACGCCTGGGACCGCATCACCCGCTACATCGCCGAGAACGGCCACCTGCGCTTGGAGCGTGCGGCGTGAGTGCCGCCGAGTTCGACCAGGCATGCGCTGAGGCGTTCGCCGCCCACTGCCTGCGGCTTGATCTCGACGACGCGCTTGAGATCGCCGCCGAGTTCCAGATCTCCACCCCCTGAGCGGACGCGGGCTCAGCAGACGCAACCTGCCGAGCCCGCGACAACCCGCTCACCCCAGTCGGACCACGACTTAAGGAGCAAGGTCCATGCACAGCGTAATCCCTGCCCCGTGGGATGTCGCCGCTCAGACGGCGATCTGGGAGGACATGAAGCGCCTCTCGCCCCGCGCCTACGTGCAGGCCGTCATCAACATCGAGAACCGGGTGGGTGAGGCCAAGTGACCGCCACGACCACGGGTCTGGTGATCCGTACCGCCGCCGACCTGGAGGTGGGGGACATCCTGCACCGGAGCGAGATCTACAGCGT
>NZ_FOBF01000015.1 GCF_900109355.1 Nonomuraea pusilla | reverse complement strand
CCACTGCATGGGGCCCGCGCCGGCCCAGTGGTTGAGGCTGATCCACAGCGTGAACACCGTCGGCGCCACCATGACGGCGGCGTAGACGACCAGCGCCGGGTACACGAACGGGACGAACAGCCGCCGGCGTGACCGCTCCAGCGGCGACAGGCGCAGGCGCCGGCTGCGGCGGGAGGCGGTCTCCGGCACGGGGGAAGCGACTGCGGGCATGGTGGTCACGCTGACGCCTTTCTTCAGGGGGTCCGGGCCGGCCGTGACGGCCGGCCCGCCACCGGGGGTGCGGTCAGTTCTTCGAGCGCCAGTACGCCGCGGTCTGGCTGACCATCTTGTCGACGAACTCCCTGGCGCTGATCGTGCCGAAGACCAGCTGGTCGTCGAGCTCGTAGAACACCTTGGTGAGGTAGTCGGCCAGGCCGGTGGGGAAGCGGAAGGTGTTGATCTCGCCCCGTCGAAGACGTCCTTGACCGCCTGCAGCGGGCCCGGGGCGGGGCCCTCGGTCTCATCGACGCGCTGACCGCCACAGGGATTAAGACCTTCGCCGACAAGGGATACCAAGGCGCGGGCGGCAGCATCCGCACGCCGTTCAAAGGCCATCGTCTGCGGCCGCCCCTGTCGCGCCATCAGCGCTCGGTCAACCGCGCCCACGCTCGCATCCGCGCCTGCGGGGAACGCGCCGTTGCCACCTTGAAGACCTGGAAGGTCCTGACCCGGCTGCGCTGCTGCCCGCACCGCACCACCACGATCGTGCAGCCATCCTCGTCCTGCAGCTCATCGAAGAAGGTCGCTATTCAGGATGAAAAGTGCTCACTCGACAGTAGTTCACTCTCGGGTAGGACACAGCGCTGTGCAAGCTGCTGCTTACATGTCAGCGCCCTCCGTCTCACCCCCGAGTCGGTTTGCCCTATGATCACAGCGCGGTGGGTGTTGCTGTTGCGCAACACCCTCGGTTATGGCGCGACTGCTCCCAGACCCAAGGAGGCGGCTGCGGTACGGGGCTGATCGACAGCACACCCCAGGACCACGGCCCTCGAAGAGGTCAAAACCACCCTAGGGGCCGCAGTCTGGCCGCGGCTGGACTCACAGCAGCCAAGGGCGGCACCCTCGCTGTTCTTCCTAGAGACCTACACCACCGGCGTAATTAGCCCTCGGGCGGCGACAACACCCCGGTTGTCTGGGCCGTAGTAGCGGCACAATCCGCTACCTAGAAGCAGAACGTGCCCGACAGATGCTTGCCCAGCTTTGTGAACGCCCTTCGGCTCATATTCCTGCCGCTCGCTGCCAAGCGCTCATGAGCCGTAAGGGCAGCACCAACGCGTTGCCCTATCTAAGATTAAAACCTGTGCCGAAGCCAGATTTTCCCACGACCGAAATTATGTGCTCCCCCTCTACGTCAAGCCATTATCTATATTTTCTCGTATAGTGCCGAATCGGCGTGGCAAGGTATCCGTATGACGGAGCGCCATGCCCTTCTGATCGGCGTCCCCCGATGCGACGACTCGGCGTTCTCCGACATCGGCGACATCGTCAGAATGGACGTACGCGCCATGCGGCAGGCGCTCGACCAGTCCGGGTACGCCAACGTCGAGGTGTTCGGGGTGGAAGGGCTAGAAGAGCCCACCAGCAACCGCATCAGGAATCGCATCAAGCGTGCATGCGAGACGGTCCCTGACGGTGGCGTCTTGCTCCTGTACTTCTCTGGGCATGGCATAACCGTCAACGGCACCGACTACCTGGTCCCCAGCGACGCCGACCGCGACTTTGGGGCGGCCGCTCCCGCTGTCGAGGATCTCGTCCCAGTCATCCCTCAGCTACAGAATTGCCGCGCCAAGCTCGTCGTCTTCTTCGTTGACGCGTGTAGGGACGATCCCGCCCAGCCGCACGCAACCGGCGTGCACGGCGGCATGTTGCCCTTCCTGCATGGCGGCGACTTCATTGTGGTCACCGGTTGCAGGGCAGGGCAACGCTGCCTCTATGGGGAGTCCGGAAGCTATTTCTCCCAGGCGCTAGCCCAGACGCTCGACCGCCGCAATCCAGCGCGTACGTTGCAGCAGGTCTTGGATGATGTACAGCGGCAGATGGCCCGCAAATCCGGCATGGGCCATGACAACAACAGGCAGGAGCCCGAAGCGCACTTCGCGGGAACCACTTTGCCCGCGGCGGATGTAATGGTGTGCGACGGCGACGAGTTGACCGTCGCCTGGCGCAGGGCGGTGGAGTCGACGCGATTGTGGAACCGCGCGCACACGGACCTCCGTGATGTCTCTGCGGTCCGCGACGCAGTAAAGGACATCGTGGACAAGTGCGCGCGCCGGTGCGGCGAGGCCAGGACCGAACTAATGAAATGCGCCGGCATCAACGACCCGTGGACCGACCAGAACTATCCGGTCCGCGTCCTCGATCGGGTCCCGCTTCTGTTGGCGGAATCTGTGGAGCTATCGCTAGCCGAGGTTGCCATGCTGGTGTCCGCACCGTTCTTGCGCGAGCGCGTCATCGCGGAAGGGGTACGGCAGGCTGCGCGCATCGCCCCTACCGCCTTTGAGCGGACATACATCAGTGGCCCGCGCAGCGACCTCGAAGTGACCCATGAGATGCACCAGCATTTGGTGCAACGCGCTGAGGGATTGACAGCACGGGGCGAGAATGAGGCCAGGGACGCGCTGGCGATGTGGTTGGTCCACCAGTGGCTGGCGGCGGGATCGTCGCTCTGGCGTGGCCCCGACGCAAAACGGGCCTACCACGAAGCGGCTTCCCTGCTCGACGGTCTCTGCTCAGCCACCACATCAGGCGAACTGGTCAAACTGGTTGAGGCCATTGTGCGAACGGTCGGTGCCGACCCAGTAGACCACCAGGTGCAGGAACAGCTCGGGAAGGTCTACGTAGGCGATCGCTGGCGTGGGCTCTCAGTGGTGGCGTGGCTGGCTGGACTGCTGGCGGCCGACGCCCGTCGTATGCCCTCGGTCATCGCCGACCACCTCGGCACGCGACTCGAACTGCCGGTAGCGACCGTCAAGTTGGCGGCGGAGCGTCTCGACTGGAGACGATCCGAGGACCGGCTCGATCTGCACTTTATCTGCGATCATCCAGCGCTCCACCTAGCTATGCAGGACCTGGCCGACCGGGCGACCAAGGCGTTGGAAACCGCACGCGTGTGCCTCCCGATGGCGCAGGAAGTGGTCAAAGCGCTACCAGAACGGGTCACCGCCGAGGGCCTGCGGCCAGAGCAACGCGGTGAGGAGCCTGCCTACGCCACGCCGGTCACTACGTTCCGACTGGCGGAGGAAAAGGTCCGCGAACTGCTGATGGGGCGCCAGCTCTACGACGATCCGGCGATGGCCATCCGAGAGGTCTACCAAAACGCGCTGGATGCCTGTCGTTACCGACGCACCAGGATCGACTTCTTGCGCTCAAAGAAGGTGCCGTCGGGGGCTTGGCAGGGACGCATCATGTTCCACCAGGGCGTGGACGAGGGCCGCCCGTATATCGAGTGCAGTGACAATGGTGTCGGCATGGACCCTGAAACTCTTCTGCACGTATTCGCCAGCGCGGGAGAGCGCTTTGTGTATCGGCAGGATTACCGCGCAGAGCAGGCCGACTGGCAGAGCGTCGTCCCGCCTCTCAGAATGGTGTCCAACAGTCAGTTCGGGGTCGGGGTGTTCAGCTACTTCATGCTGGCCGACGAGCTCACCGTAGTCACCCGGCCGGTCGGAAGGAACGGGATCGTGTCGCAGCAGGCCTATCACGTGCATATTGCCAGCAGCGGCAGCCTGCTTCAGATCACCCCGTCAGCGTCGGGGATGCCGGAGGGCGGCACGATGGTGCGCCTTTATTTGACGGGTGACGAGGACATCTCGGTGCTGCGTACGTTGCGGCAGTTGTTGTGGGTGGCAGAGTACGCGGTCGAAGCAGCCGAAGACGGGGTAGGCGCTGAAACGTGGGAACCGGGGGAACTGCGCTACCAGGATGAGACGGTGAAGTCGCTGCGATACGGGCACGATCTTTGGTGGGTGTCGGGGGAAGGGGGATTGATGGCTGACGGCATCCGTACGAACGAGGAGATCTTCGGCCTGGTAGTGAATCTAAGGGACATGAGACGGCCCCAATTCAGTGTGAGCCGCAAGGAGTTGAGTAAGTGGGACAAGAAGTGGGTGGAGACAGAAATCGAGCGCTCGCTCCCCATCTTGATGTCCTGGCCAGGGCTCACACTGACGTGGTTATGGGAGGTGACAGAGTCGGCCCCGCATGTGGCCCAGCGTATCTTCGATCACATTGTCCGAACTGGTGGGCAACTTCCTGTAGGGGGCGCGCTGGCTGGTGGCGCTGTCGCCCGTTCACCGGCGCTGGGTTGCCTGCCAGGAGACGAACGGCTGCTCGACCCACTGCGCTCTGGAATGGTCCACGCCCGATGGTTTGCCGCATGGCGGGTCGGTGTGTGGGTTCGTCACACAGGCACTCGTCCCACCGGTACGCGTATCAAGGCGCCAACCGAGGATCCTACCGGCTTCCCTGTGGTGGGCCCCATTGACGCGGACCTGCTTACGCGGTTGGATGTGTTTCGCTCGGATGTCCCTCCTGGGATCCGTGAGCTCGTCGAAGCGCTCGCTGACGAGGATGAGGATGTCGCGACACGGATAAAGCGTCTACGGCGCTATGCGATTACGGGACTTAACATTACGGCGGCGCGTGATGTCCCGCCCGTCAAGCACATCTTCGATGACAAGAAACGTCCCCTGCTCTGGGCTTTAGCTGCCTGGTCTCCCTTGGGCGAACCTCCGCAACAGTACATCGCTCACCTACTAGCGAGGGCGTCCAATGAAATGGATCAGCCGCTCGGCCAGGTGCTTATCCGAGCGGCTGCCCTGGCACCTGAGAATTGGGCCCCACCAGAGCTGGAGCTCGGGCCGCTTGCCGACTACACCTGCACAGCGGCTGACACCCTGCTTACCTGGCGGCCCACTTGGCAGGAGTCAGAGGGCGACATGGCCCTGTCCCCCGCCCTGCTGGTCGAGATCGCCGCAGGCACGGGCAGAACCGTGGATCAGGCTCTACTCATGTGCGACAGACTCCGGCCACTGGGCGTTGAGGTCGCCGGACGCGGCCGCTACCCCGAGCAGCTGACTCTGCTGGAAGTCGAAGCGTTGCGCCTTGTGGAGTACGTGGGCCTGAAACTCGACCCACTACATCTCGTGGTGATCGCCGCCCGAGGAGGCACCACTGTGCACGAGGCGCACGCGAGACTGGCGAGGCTTGCTGAAACCGGTCTGTTGTCGTTGCCCGACCTCGCCGGGCTGCCCGATATCGCACCCGGCGAGGCTGAACTGGAGCTGATCGAAGGTGATTTGAGGCATGCCGGCAGGTATGGGCGCCTCGTGTTGTGCGAGAGCGCGTCGACGATCACAGAGCTGTTATGGGTTTTGTGCGGCCGGGGAAACAGGGAAGCGCGCCTGGTTGCGGCGGCTCGCTCGCTTGTGCCTTTCGTCAGGGCCGAGGCCATCACGTCCGTTCAGCTGTTCCGGGTGGCTTGGCTTCTCTACTGTTCTGTCGCCGAGACGCGCGAGCATGTGCTGTCCGTCTTTCCAGGGATCCGACTTCCTCCCGTGAAGTGTGAGGAGTCCATGCTGATCCCGACCGATGAGCTGGGCTACGCATTAGCAGGTGATCGATGGCCACGACGGCTGGAATCGGTCTGGCACCTGGCCCCCGGTGAGATTGTCTGGGGTGCACTTGACGCTGGTCAGACATTGGGCGAGTTTCTCAAGGCGCTGGTTCCCTATCAAGGGCTCGGCGCGCCTGTCCCCGTCCTGGACGAGGCGGCGATGGACAGTATGAACCACTACTACCCCGACGTCTACGATGCGTACCTGCTAGTCACGACCAGCGATGACCTCACTGAAGCTCCGACCCTTCGGAGGGTGACCGCGCTTGACCTGGTGCGGATCGCCGGACGGTATGGCTGGCCGGTTTCGAAGGCCGACGAGCGCCTACGCAGATTGGAACCGTTGGGACTGACGCTGGAGTACCCCGCCGGTGCTTGTCCTGACGTGCTCGTGCAATGGCAGGACCTTCTCGCGCTCACGGTGCATCTCGACGGCCATGCCCCCGCTATCGGTGTCACGGTTACCAGGCTTCACTTGGCCCAGGCAGCTGAGCAACTCGAAGAATCCCCTGCCCAGATCCGCGACCGCCTGCGTCCCTACACGGCCCTGTTCCGTATAGCCCTTCCAGAGGAGGAGTTTCTTGCCTGACATCGAAAGTCATCAACCCATCGACTACCAGCTCGCTGACCGCGGCCTGCAGGAGAAGGGGTTCATCGTAACCGAAGCGGCAGCAGGCGACTTGGAAGTCGTGGGAACGTGCCCAGCCTGTCTCGGCACGACTGCCTCCCCTTGGACGTACGGACTAGCGGGGGGCAAGGGCGTGTTCAAGCGTCAGGAGAAGGCCAAACCCCGCGGTCCGCGTACTGTTTACTGCGAGTGCGGATACATGCACCCGAACCGCCCGGACACCGCCTGGGATCTCGGCTGCGGTGCGTACTGGCAGGTGGAGCTGCCCTCGTGAGCGTCGACCTGTGGCGCTGGGCGCAGCGTGCCCAGCAGTTGCGTTTCGAGCAGCTGGAAATCGCCAGAAAGCAAGCAGAGAGCTGGAGAACCGGGCTTGCCGGAATCACGGCCCTCCTGGCGGCGGTGCTCGTCGTGAAAGGCAAGGAAACCGTTGATGCGTTGGCACACCCATTCGTCTGGCTTGTTCCGCTGTTCCTCGTCGTCGCACTGGGGCTGCTGATCTGGGCGACCCTGACTGCAGTGAGCGCCGCTTCCGGCTCCCCGTCGGACCAGACGTTGCTCACCGGTGAGGACCTGCGCGACTGGACGCGTGGTGAGGTCGAACGAGTCCAGGATGCTATCTCAAAAGCGCGGGTGCTTACCGTGTCCGGGGTAGCGGTGGTCGCACTTGCGCTCGGTATGTCATGGCTCGGTCCGAGGGCCACGCGTGACGCCTCGCTGGTCGTGGTGGAATCGGTCAGCGGCCACTTGTGTGGCTTGCTCGTTGACACCGCAGGTGGCGGTCTGATCATTAAGGCTGGTACAGGCCATCAGATCATCGCGTTGAAGGCCATTACGCGGATCAGGCCAGTGCCCGTCTGCCCCGCCTAAGGTATATGTGGCCATGGTTGCTTGGCGATATCACGATCGCGTCGCCTCCCAGATGCGCTGCATGGTCTCCCGGTCTTGTTCATGCACACACTTCGCGTACACGGGTGGAGCACTGCAACACTGAGGCTTTTTCATCCCTTGACGGCAGGGCGCTGGTCACAGCGTGATCGCGAGCTTGGCGATCGCCTGACGACGCAAGAAACCCCTGGTAGATGGATTGATCACCACAAGCAGATCCGTCACAACCAGGGGCCTCGGATGCTGTTCTATCGTGCTGCCGTCGATTTGTCGCGTTCAACGCTGAACTACGTTGCCGGAGTGATCCGCCGGCACCGTAAGGCGATCAAGTCGGCCTGGCGGCTGCTCAACCCGGGACAGCAGGCCCTGCTGGTGCTGGTTCACCTGCGCAAGGGCGAGACGTTCACTGAACTCGGGGCCGGGTTCGGTATCTCCACCGCGACCGCCTGGCGGTATGTCGAGGAGACCGTGATGCTGCTGTCGGCGCGTTCGCCCAAGCTCGGGCAGGCGCTGCGCAAGGCCCGCCGGGGTGGAGTGCATTACCTGGTGCTGGACGGCACTTTGATCCGCACCGACCGGGTCGCCGCCGACCGGCCGTACTTCTCCGGCAAGCACCGCGTGCACGGGATGAACATCCAGGTGGGCTGGCCGCCGCGCAGGACGAACCCGATGACCTCGCCGCTGTGGGGGCATCCGTACCGTCAGCGTGCCGGTGGGGTGGCGTTCGAGAGTCAGCCGGTCTGATCATCGGATCGGACCAATCGGCGTTCCCAGGCCAGGGCCGCGACCGCACCGATGGCATAGGCGACTAGGTCCCATGGGTCGGGGAACGCGCCGACCAGGACACCGCCGATGCCCGGCGGGGTCATGCCGACTATTTGGTAGAATTCGACGGCGGCGGCGATCGCGGCCGTGGCCAGGGTGCGGCGTGCGGCGGTGGTGCGCCACAGCAGCCCCAGGAACGCGTAGACCAGCATGGTGGCGCTGACGTCGCTCACGTAGCCGCGGATGAACGGTTGTCCCGGGCCCCGGTAGAAGAGGACGAACGCGCCGATGGCGAGGGCGACGCCACCCAGAAGGACCATGGCGCGGCGCATGAGATTGACATCTTCTCCGAATCTCAACGATCAGGACGAACCTGATCATAGAGCTCGTCGCCTATGGCGGCATGCTCATTGCGTCGGGTCGGCGACCGCGGTGGAGTGCCATGGCGACGGCATGCCAGCACGCTGGAACGTAGTGATGATCTATCCGAAATGAGACGCGACCAGGTGAAACAGGGGGTTACGGTGCGCTCAGCACCGTCTCGATGACCGCGCCATGGCCGATCCAGCCAGGCCTCGCGCCGCTTGATCTCATCGCCGATGCCCTCATCCCACATCCTCGCCCGGCCACCACCCCGCTCCTCGGCTCCGCCCCGGAGCACGATGTTGTCCGGCGTGTCATCCAAATGCCCAACCACTTCCGCCGGGTAGGTTCCACCTCACTCCGTCGAAACCACCCTGGCCTGTCCGCCCACCCGGACGCCGCATGACCGTCAGCCTGGAAATTCCAGGGCCGCCAGCCTGGATCATGCTGGCCGCTCACCTGGCGAAATTGCTGACCGTGCACAGACCATCCCCGCGGGCGCGGGGAGCACGATCTGGTCGCCGGCCCTCATGATGGTCCCGAGGAGCGCGCCATCCGGCGCGCCGAGCAGGTGTGCTCTCCGCGCACGTGGGGATGGTCCCGACCGCTACATCAAGGTGATGCGCGCCGAGGAACGCAAGCTGAGGAGGGCCCCGGGCTTGAATCGCGATCTGGACCCGGGGTTCTCTGCTGTCAGCTCCCGAAGGGGACCGACATGAACAAGTTCACCGCGTGAACATGTTCATCCATTTGGCACTCTACCTCGCGGCATAGGAGGGGGCGGTGCAACGGCCTGGCATACAGGTGTAGGGCTACTCTTGCAGGCCCGCTGCCGCTCTCGGGGCTATCGGTCATCGGTTGCGTCCCGTCGAGGCCTTCGGCGGCGGCCACTTGCGGGCTGCGCGATCTGATGGCTGATGCTCGTGTCTCTACCGCGGGTCGAGTACGCGCGTCATCCAGATCGAGTTACCGTGTTCGACGTCCTCGTCGATGCGGTCGCTTCGGTGGAAGCCGAGTTTCTCAAGGACGCGGAACGAGGGTGTGTTCCACTCCCGCACAGTGGCCCACAGGCGGCGACGCCCTGTTTGAATCGCGGCTTCCAAGACCGCACGGGCGGCTTCTGTCGCATAACCATGGCCGTGAGCTCGTTGTGCCAGCTCGTACGCGATCTCAGGTTCGTCGAACGATCCCTGGCCGACGGTCAATCCGCAATACCCGATGAACTCACCGGTGTCGCGCAGCTCTATGGCTAGCAACCCGAGCCCAGGAGCCGCCGTCAGCGGATTGTCAAGGAGCCAGCCGCGGACGTCCTCGACCGTCGGGCGTCCCTCGGCGTCGATCCGCCGGGCCGCCGGCACTCGCGGGTCCCGCTCAAGCCACAACCCGCGGAACTCCTCTGCATCCGACGGCACCCACCGTCGCAACCGCAGCCGCTCGGTCACCAGCTCCGCCGGCAGATCCTCATACGTCCTCATCCCGACCAACCTAACCCAAGGCTGGTCAACCTCGGACGGTGACGGGGCACGATACTGGTGAGCTCGCCTATTCAACTGTCGCGAGTCGTCGTTCCCATAGGGCCTCTTGATGACGTTCCGTGTTCCCCGCCGGCGTAGCGGCTCCAGCCTCCGCCGCCTTCTCCGGGGTCGATAAGGCATCGGCCGCGGCGCGGACCGTCAGCCCTTGCCCACTCGGCAGCAGCGTCACGACGGGCACGGCATCTCCCTGCCGCAGATAACAGGGCCGCTTCGCGTACGGCTGGCGGTAGGTCGCCGCAGGTCGTGATCAGCGGTGCCACAGGTAATAGAGAGTCATCTGCGTACTGCTCACACTGAGCTGCGACTACGCCCGGTCTGGCTTGCTTGGAGCGGCCCCGTCATCTGTGGCAAGGCCGTTGGCGCTGGTTCTCGGTCCGTTGCCCCCGACCCCCAAACCGGCATCGGCCGACGGTTGACCACCCCTGTTGGCTACAGAAAATTCTTCCACACTTGAACATACTCATCGATGTTCGCGATGCCCAGGAGTGAAAATACAGCTCCGGCGACACCGATCAAGGTTGTCCAGTACGTCGCATAAGAAATCTTTCCCCGCTTTACCTCACTGCGTAGCCGCTCGGAGATGGACTGCGCAATGATCATAGGGCCCAAGGTCAGGGCTAATCCCAGGACTGTTACGGGGATGAGGGAGCCGGACGGCACTTCATCATCGCCGTCAAATCCGAAGGCGTGCACGAGTTTCATGCATGTCGCCAGCCCGGCGGCCAATCCTAGGAAGCCCCAGATCGAATCCAGATGTTCGCTGGGTTCATGGCTGTTTCCGCTGTCGTCGCCCGCCACGTACACACCCCCGATGGCCAATTCTTCGAGGCGCCAAGTCTAGCCGTTTCGGTACTGGTGAGCTCGCCTATTCAACTGTCGCGAATTGTCGTTCCCATAGGGCCTCTTGATGATGTTCCGTGTTCCCCGCCGGCATGGCGGCTCCAGCCTCCGCCGCCTTCTCGTAGGAGGCGGACGGTGGTCTTGTCGTGGTAGCTGAGGGCGTCGGTGACGACGGGGCAGGCATTTCCAGGAGTTGTTGCCGGATGGCTGCCCCGCGGGCGGCGGTCGCCGGAATGCCGATCTCGTTGAGGATGGCGGATAGATGGTCGGGACGGCAGGGCTGGCCTGCTCGGCGGCCAGGGAACAGCGAGCGGGAGGCGCGGTTGGTAGCGGTGTTCATGTTGTTGCGTGCCGCAATGTAGTCCAGTAGCAGGGCGGCGACCGGCCCGGGGACGGGCGAGGGTGGTGCCGCGAGGCGCAGGAACACGTCTTCTCCATCGCGGAACAGGTCATCGACCGTGAGCTGGACGACCCGGGTGAGGGGTTGTGCGTGGAGGAGCACGGTGATGCCGGCGACCGCGTCCCGCGGCCTACGCTGAGGGCGCTGGCGTTCGCCTCCTCGTGGTCGCGAAGCATGCGCAAGACGGTGGCCGGGGAAGGGGGCCGGCCCTTCTTCTTGCCTTTGGTGATGACAAGGCGAGGGACGAGGTCGCGCAGGCTGAGGTTCTGGCCACGCAGGTGCAGGGCCATAGACAGCATGGCCTCGTCGGTCACAGCGGCGTCGCCGATGGCCGTCCCGGACGCGGGCCGACTCGTGGCTTTCCAGTGTGCGGTCGCGGATGTGCTCGCGTTCTATCCCCGACAGTGCAGTGAGCACGGTGAACACCACGCCGGACGCGTCGTGGGAGCCCTGCAGCACTCCGGTGAGGAATTCCGTGGATGCTGGCGGCGCAACTGCTCGGCCAGAGCGGCCGGGTCGAGGTCGCACCCGAGCCGCTTGTGCTCGTGCACCACGAGCGTGACCGCGACCCCGGCCGAGCGGAGTTCGTAGGCCGGGGCGACGCCTCGGCCAGCCTGCATCTCCAGCTATTACGTGGCGCCGGGTGAAGGCAAGGATTTGATTTGGAAGGAGCTCTTACTCAGGTCCGTCTGGAGCTTGATCACGGCGAATGCGCGGCCACATGGGGCTTCCCGCAAGCCTGTGCCCACGTCAGCGCGTGCTTGCGACGGGACCGACTGTAAAACCGTCGGCTTAGCCTACGCAAGTTCGAACCTTGCACCTGCCACCAGCAGTAACAGCAGCTCAGAGGCCCTTCGGGGCCTCTACCGCGTTTCTGAGGTACGCAGCCAGATGCCATCGAGAGCGACCGTATGTCGGTGGCTCGCCAGTACACGTGCAATGATCTTGACGGCGTGTCCGCTGGTCGGGTGCCGATTTGGCAGATTGGTGCGCGCGACCTGCCCGGCTGTCCCACTTGTCTGGGCTGAGGGTCGGTTATCCACCTCGGGGACTCCATGCCCGCGCGTACGCTCGTTCGCGCGCCCCGTCCCACCTGCTCCGG
Organism: Nonomuraea pusilla; assembly: GCF_900109355.1. Classification (GTDB taxonomy): domain Bacteria; phylum Actinomycetota; class Actinomycetes; order Streptosporangiales; family Streptosporangiaceae; genus Nonomuraea; species Nonomuraea pusilla. The sequence goes on along the minus strand of NZ_FOBF01000015.1, from coordinate 218,510 downwards.
TACTTCGGCATAGATCGGTGATTTTGCGCGCCGTGCTGGTCTGTACGCCGGGCACCGACTCACAGGAGGCTGACGCTATGCGGAAACTGACCTTCGGCATGAACCTGAGCCTGGACGGCTACATCGCCGCGCCCGGCGACGACCTCGGTTGGAGCGTGCCGAGCGACGAGCTGTTCCAGTGGTGGTCCGACCGGGTGGGTGCGACGGGCCTGGCGCTGTACGGGCGCAGACTGTGGGAGACGATGAGCTCCCACTGGCCGACCGCCGACCAGCGGCCTGGCGCCACACCGGCGGAGGTCGAGTTCGCCCGCCGCTGGCGGGACATGCCGAAGGTGGTGTTCTCCTCGACGACCAGCGCGGTCGACTGGAACACCCGCCTGGTCACCGGCGACGCGGTCACCGAGATCACCCGGCTCAAGGCCGAGGACGGTGGCCCCATGGACATCGGCGGCGCCACGCTTGCCGCAGCGGCCGCGCGGGCCGGGCTGATCGACGAGTACGTGCTGGTCACCGCACCGGTCTTGCTGGGCAGCGGCACGCCGTTCTTCACGGCCCTGGACAACTGGGTGAACCTGACCCTGACGGAGACCCGGACGTTCCCCGGCGGCGTACTCCTGACCAGGTACGAGACCAGGCGCTGAGTACCCGACCTCCAGTCCGGTCATGCTCGTGACGAAGCAGGACGAGCGCTGCCTGGGTGATCTTCCCGATGCGCGAGGGAGCGAGGTTGACCCGGCGCAGAGCCTTTTCACGCGGATCCTGATCAACGTGGTCATGAGCCCGTCCTCAGGGGACGGCCGGGTGGCACGCCGTAGAGGGTGCCACCCGGCCGCTCGGCAGAGGTCAGTACCAGACGAAGTCCTTGCGCATGCTGATTACCTCCTTCGCGATTCTCATCGGCTTCAGGGTTCAGCATGGGACATGGCGGTATACGCGCCGTATATTCGGCCCCATTGGCGGTTGGGCACGTCAGAGGCGAGTGGTCCTGGCTGTTGGGCGGGGCGGGCAGCGATGAGGGTTGCGGCGGCGCACAGGACACGGCCCGTTTCCGCCGCGTACCGGTGGCACCACATGAAGGTGGCACCGTAGGCGAAGGCCGAGACGAGGATGACTGGCAGGGATGGTGCGGTGCGGGCGTCGACGGCGAGGACGGCCAGAAGGGGTTGGCCGGTGAGCCTTCTTGTTCGACGCAGGTAGCGATCGAGCAGCCCGCGCACCTGCTCACGAAACGTCTGCGGGGGCATCCCCATGCCAGCAGGCCAGGCGCCGTACCTGTACCGATACCCGCCGCCCGTCGACCGAGACATCGGTCAGCGCCCGCTGGCGTAGCCGTGCACCGGGCCGGTCAGCGCCCCACACGCCGGGGTCGTCGTCGAGCATCAGGCCAAAGCGGCGCACCTGCTCCGCCTCCTCCACCCGCCCCACCCGTGCTAGAGCATCAGCCGGCCGGTCTGCGGCGTTCGGTCACCCGCCTCAACACGAATGCGCAGCTCATCCACCCGCTCCTGCTTGGTCAGCAGATCCGCCAACTGTTCGGCTGCAGGCCGATCGCCGGCATCGGCGGGACGCGCAGGACGGTGATGGCCTCATCTTCACGCGCTTGCTCGGTCAACAGGCCGGCCAGTCGCCGTGCCGCGGGCCCATTACCAGCGCCAGCGCGGAGACGCAGCTCATCCACCCGTCCCTGCCGAATCAGCAGGCGTATGCTGCCCGCTGACGACGCGCCCCGCCCGTGGCCATTCCGCACGGAACGGCCACGGGTGTCAGGATGACGGCGACGACGGCGATCGGCGTGTCTTGCTGCCGGGCACATCACTGTGATCGGTCACGGCGACGGGTGGAGCGTAGAAGCACGTTGACGCCATATCCCGCAAGCCAGGATGCGGCGGCGATAAGAATCAGGACGACTGATTGCTGGGCGGTCGGCAGGGAGTCACGCCACTCGTGGGTCAATATGTTCAAGCCGATGAGGACAGGAGCGGCGACCAGGAACCAGCTCACGAACCAGCTCACGAACCAGGCCATGCGGTCATCGGAGAGCTTCATCGGCCGCCCTTCGCGCTGCAAGGGATGGCAGGGTCGGCCCTGCATCCAGATCTTGTCAAAGAACGCTTCTCGCTGGAATGGCCGGCGACCTCGACCAGCCCCGACGCCGGCACGGCAAGCTGTGGCCCCAAAGCGCTAAAGCGCTCGGAGGCCGTCGATCCGCCTCGCCGAGTCTCGCGAGCCGATCGCGCGCGTGGCGCCCGGGTGGGCTCATGAAAAGGATGCGGTGTCCGACCTGCCGATGATCCCGGCGTGTAAGAGCACGATGCGCGTGGCCAGCTCACCCGCGCTCATCGAGGCGGATCGTGCCGCCGCTCGACGCCCCAGATCAGGGCCGTGATCACCTTGTGCATGCGCTCGCGGGGGTCAGGGGCATGGGTGAGCACGAGCTGGTGCGCGGCGCCTACCAGGGCCAGGGCGAGCGAGTCGGCATCGGCCTCGGCCCGGATCCGGCCGTGTTCCTGTTCGGCGCGGAGGTAGGCGGCGAAGGCGCGTTCGCCGGCGTCCACGTGCAGGGTGCCGCCGGCGAGCGCTTCGCCCATGCGGGGGATGAGGGACGGCCTGGTCATGACGAGCCCGGCGAGGGCGAGCAGGTTCCCCGCGAACAGCGCCTCGACGGCGTCGACGAGGTTGCCGACCACCCTCCCGGTGCCCGCCCGCGCGGGCAGGCCGGCCATGGCCGTTCCCGTCCTGGCGGCGCGGTCGAGGAGGAGCGCGGCCAGGAAGTCGTCCAGGTCGGCGAAGTGGTTGTAGAGCAGGCCGGTGGCGCATTTGGCCTCCTTGGTGATGGCGCGCCCGGTCAGCCCGGCCGGGCCATCGCGCAGCAGCACGCGTTCTGCGGCGTTGAAGAGCTGCTGCCGTACGTCGGGGATCGGAACACCACGCGGTGACATGACCAGCCAATCTATCCGAGCCACCTTTACCCGCGGATGAGCATGTGCTCATACTGTATGAGCACATGCTCATTGCTTACGGGAGGACGAGATCATGGCACGTAAAGCCGTCATCATCGGCGCGGGGATCGCCGGCCTGGCCACCGCGCTACGGTTACGCCAGATCGGCTGGGAACCGATGCTGATCGAGCAGGCCCGCGCGCGCAGAACCGGCGGATACGTCGTGGCGTTCTTCGGACGTGGCTACGACGCCGCCGAACGCATGGACATCCTGCCCGCGCTGCGCGCCCGCCACTTCGGCGGCGTCGAGATGGCCTACCTCAAGCCCGACGGCCGGCACCGCTTCACCGTCCCGCGCCGTACGGTGGGAACGCTGCTCGGGGAGCGCGGGCTGACGCTGATGCGCGGCGACATCGAAGCCGCACTGTTCGAGCAGGTGGACGGCGAGGTGCCGATCACCTTCGGCACCACGCTGACCGCCGTGGAGCAGCACGCGAACGGCGTGCGCGTCGAACTCGACGACGGCACCGCGATCGAAGCCGACCTGCTGGTGGGGGCCGACGGGTTGCACTCCAAAGTACGCGACCTCGTCTTCGGCCCCGAGGCCGGATTCCGCCGCGACCTCGGCCACGTCATCGCCGCCACCACCCTGGACCATCTTCCCGACGGCGCGCCCGAACGCGCCTTCACCACGGTCACCCGTATCGGTCACCTGTTCACGATCGCCAACCTCGGCCCCGGCCGTACGGCCGCCTTCTTCACCTACGGCACCCCTGACCCGGCCGCCGAACTGGCCAAGGGACCGCGCCAGGCGCTGGAGCCCATCTACCGTGACATCCCCTGGGCCGCTCCCGAGGTGATCAGAAGCCTGCCCGCCGACGGCGTCTACTTCGACAGCGTCAGTCAGATCGTCGCCGACCGCTGGAGCGAGGGCCGGGTGGTGCTGGTCGGCGACGCCGCCTGGTGCGTCACCCTCTTCGCCGGCTACGGCACCTCACTGGCCGTCGCGGGGGCGTACGAACTCGGCACGGTCCTCCAGCGGCACCCCGGCGACCTGCCGGCTGCCCTGCGCGAATGGGAGGCCGGGCTGCGGCCTGAGGCGGAGGAACGTCAGGCCATGGGCCGCCGCAACAGCGGATCCCACGCCCCGGCGAGCCGCCTCGACCTGCTGAAACGGGATCTCCCCTTGCGCCTGAGCATCCTGCCCCCTGTCACCCGCTGGCTGGGAAACCGGCTCCGCATGCACCACAGGTAAGCCGCACGGCACACCTCCCGTGCGGCAGGAGCGCATCACCGTCCGCTGGGCGAGCGGAGCCCGGAATGGCCATGAGCGACACAGGCACAACAGGGAGACCACAATGAGCCGATTACTCGGCAGCCTGGCCGCGGCCATGAGTGTGCTGCTTGTCCTCGCCGGAACGCCGGCGTTGGCCCGGAGCAGGGACCGTCAGGCCCGGTCAGGTGGGTACGCCACCAGCGGGAAGAGGCCCTTCACCAGCGGAAACGCGTGGGGAGCGCGAAGATTCCGAGGGCGGCTCCGCAGGCGTGGCAGGACCACCTGTGTGTCCTTGCCAGGGCTTGGTCAGGTGGGCGGCGGGGGGATGAGGGTGTCGAGGTGGGTGCGCAGGATCTCCAGGCAGCTCTCGCCGCCGATCAGTTCCGGGTACAGCACCGCGTTCATGCCGAGTCCGTCGAGCAGTGCCGTGAGCCTCTCGCATTCCAGCTCCACGTCCACCCCCGCCGGCAGCTCCAGCCAGGTCAGTACGCGCCTGGCCAGGGCTCTCGCTCCCGTGGCGGCCTCCCTGGCGAGGTCCTGCAGAGAGGGGTCGGTGCGGGCGGCGGTGATGAAGTCGAGGAACACCGTGACCTCGGCGCGACGGGCTTCGTCGAGGGGAAGCAGTTCGGCGAACAGGCTTGCCGCGACCTCTTTCCGTTCCTCGCGGGTGAGCGTGCCTGCGTCGCCGACCGCCTCGGCGCGGGCGTGCAGCCGCGAGCCCACCCGGTCGATCATGGACCGCATGGCGAACCGCTTGAGCTCCTCGTGTGTGGCGAAGTAGTGCCGCACTGAACCGACGTTGAGCCTGGCCTCGGCCGCTACGGTGCGCAGGGACGCCCGTTCCAGTCCGTCGCGTATGACGACCCTGAACAGGGCGTCGACCACTTCGCGGCGGCGCTCGGCGGGATCCACTACTTTCGGCACTCCTCCGTTGTATCACAGCTGTGATATTTTCGATTTATCTCACCTGTGATAAATCCCATGGAGGTGCGGTCATGAGAGTCAGCAGGACCACGGGACGAGCGCTCGCGCTGGTCGTGTTCACCGGAGCGGTGTCGCTGCCGGCGGCGGTGCCGGCAGGGGCGACGACGGGCGCTCCCGAGCCGGCTCTGCTCGCCGACCTGAACCACGACGGGCACGTCACTCCCGCCGACGCCCAGGCCACGGGGGAAGAGGCGATCTTCCTGCCCAACCTGGACGACAGCCGGCGCCGCTGCAGAGTCGACCCGGCCGACCTCGACGCCCTCGGCGCCGAGGCCGACGCCCGGCTGGCCGCCTGCAACGATGCCGCTGACGCCGTGGTGAACGGGGAGGACGACGACGCCGACCTGGCCCGGCTGCGACTGCGTGCCATGCCGGGAGTCAGCGAAGGCGCGACCGGCGAGCTGAGCGTCGACGCGGCGGGGGCCGACAAGATCCGCGTCTTCGCCAGGCGTGACGGGGGCGGCTTCCGCCCCCTGCTGCCCGAGGGTGGCGGCCGGATCTCCGCCGCCGAGCTTCGGCAGGGGCTTGAGCTGGGCGTGGAGGGACGCGACGTCGTCCGCGACGCCAATGGCTGGGACGGCCGGGTGACGATCACGCTGACGGTGAAGGACGGCGCCAGCCGTTCCGTGGCCGAGGTCCGGATGAGGGAGGCCCCGCTGCTGCTGCAGAACGACCTGCAACCGGCCGTCGAGGTCGTGGCCGGCAAACCCGGGCGTGGTTCCGGCACACCGCCCTCGGTCGAGGTCCCGGAGCCACGGGACTGGGGGAGTTTCTCCAAGACGCTGAGGAAGGCGACCCGCCAGGCCGGGCTGGCCGATCCCCGCTTCATCTCCGGAACGTCCAGGTGGTGGAGAGACATCTGGTGGCAGGACATCTTCGAGCCCACCACCGCGAGCATGCCCGCCCCTGGCGGCACCAGGACCATGCGCATCCTGGTCAGGTCCGGGAACGTGTTCACCGCGCCCGGCCAGGACGGACAGCTCCAGGCCACACCCCGCCCCCTCGCCCGGCTGATCTTCCGTGATCTGCGCGGACCCGGTGTGGGCGTGGTGCAGCAGTTCACGGTGAGCCGGCGCGACGTCATCACCGACATGCGCAACGCCACGGGGAACGTGGAGTCGCTCCCGCCGTACGACTCCCACCCGCAGGGACGGCTCGTGTACGGCACGGGCCAGGTACGGCAGCCCGACCCTGCGTTCGTCCGCCTGCTCACGGGGATGGGCCAAGGCCTCCAGCAGCCCGTGGTGCTCGACACCGACTGGCTCCTGGTCGGTCACGTCGACGAGACGATGCACGTCGTACGGGCGCGCAACCAGCGCGGCTGGACCCTCATGGTCGCCGACCCCCGCCTGGCCGTGAACCTGCTGCGCAAGGCCAAGGCGGCAGGCGACGGAAAGGCCCAGCTGTTCACCGGAACCGCCTCCGCCGAACAGCCCACGGTCGACGCCGTCCTGGCGAACAGCGAGCTCATGGCCGACAACGAGAAGGCCGCCGGCCACATCGACGAGCAGATCGCGGTCATGCTCGCCGAGACCAAGCTGCGCGCCTCCGAACTGGTACGGGTTCCCGTCCTGTTCCACAGGGCCGACCCGGACGGGCAGCTCATGAGGGCCTACACGTCCGGCGTCCCCAACGGGCTGTCCATGAACGCCCACGAGTTCGCCGCCCCCCGATCCGCACGGCCCGGTCATCAGGGGCCGTGACATCTTCCGGCAGGCGACCGAGACGGCGCTCGCCGCGCAGGACGTGCGCGTGCGGTGGGTGGAGGACTACTCCTGGGCTCACGTGATCGGAGGCGAGGTCCACTGCGCGACGAACGCCCTCCGTGACACCCGCTCGGCGACCCCGTGGTGGGCAGCCGACCGCCGCCGGCAGGAAAGCTCCTGAACGGACCTCGCGAGCACCGGCCCAGGGCCTCGCCGGGCGGCGCCACGGAGCACCGTTCCGCTTCGACCAGCACGGTCAGCCGGGCCACGGCCCGTGCCTCCCCAAGCCCAGGCGGAGTCGCGTTCAGCGGCACATCGCGTCGATGAGATCCGAGAAGTGCGGGAACTCTGCTCGTGCGGCAGCCACGATCTGGGTGGGGGAACGGCGGCCGCCGGGTGCGTGTCGCTCGGCGATGGCGCGGAACGCCTCGTTCGGCTCTGCCGTGGAGCCGGGGTCCGCGAAGGCCTCGGCGGGGCCCAGGCCGGCGGCGAACAGCCAGAGGAGGTCGCCGAGATCACGGGCGATCACACCGTGCTCCCCCTCGGAGCCGATGTGGACGACGGGCTGGTCGGTGATCGCCGCATCGGGCCGTACCAGCCAGAAGCCGGTGTAGTCACCCGCCCCGGTCGTGCCGAAGAAGCGGAACTCGCTGCCGTCGGCCTCCTGGTTGCCGGTCCACAGGCGGAACCACCACGCCGTCCGGCCGGGCTCCTCGAACCGGTCGTACGGCTCGAAGTCGCAGCCGCGGGCCTCGTCGGTGTCCTCGTCCCATTCCCACTCGAAGCCGACCTCGGCCACCTCAGCCAGGGCAATGGGCAAGGTGAGATCTTCGGACATGTTCGCCATCCCGGAAGGTTAGGCGATCACGGACGCGGCCGAGGTGTGGCCGTCCTGCACGATGGCCCCCGAGGCGTGTCACACAGTCAGCACGCTTGTCCTCCACTGGCCGGTAGGAAAAGCGCCGCCAGTCGGGGCAGGCGCTCACGCATCCGGGCCTCGTCGAAGTCGAAGTCGAAGTCTTCGCCCATGTCGCCTCCTGGGGCCCGGTCTGCTACTGCTTCCTTGCGGCTCTCCAAGGCCTCGTAAAAGGCGTCGACATCGCCATCGGTGTGCCGGTCGTAAGCGGCGCCGGCCGCAGACCCGATGTCTTCGAACAAGACGTCACGGTCGTCACCCCGGGCTGCGGCTTCGATGACGGCCGGGTGATCGGCCAGGCTGTCGGGGGACTGAGCCACCCTCTCGAACCAGCCGCGGCCCAACGCGATCAACCCTGCCCGGAAGTCGCTGAAGCTGTCATCCGAGCACCCGCCGCCGATCAGAGAAGCGGCGGCCCAGACGTCCCACTGGTACACCGCGCCTTCTACCACTTCGAACCGTTCCTGGAAATCAAGGATCTCGTCCATCGAGAGAGCAGCAAGTCGATCAACGAGTGCCTCATGGGTAGGCTGGGCATCCGTTCGGGCGGACTCGACGATGCTCCAGAATTCGCCCAGGTTCACGTGGACACTTTGCCAGACAGTCAGGTGGACACGCAGGCGTGTCGGAGGTCGTACGCCGCTCCGCGAGTGGTGAGGCGGTCTCGGCCGTGCTGAGCGCCGATGCGCGGGCTTTCTGCCGGAGACGGCCCTAGACGCTTTCCAACAGTGGCCGCCGCGCATTCCGACGAACAGGTGACCATCTGGGCTCACGCGCGAGGTGGATCCAAAGCAGGGTGACCGGTGGAGGCGGGATCGGCATTTGCCTGATTGCGTGGCGGGCGCGATGCTTCAGTTCGCGGGATTCCCGGTGTTTCCCCGTTCCCCGTCCAGTCGGAGCCCACGGCCCCACTTCACCCCGACCAGCGGGTTGGTGTCAGGAGCTTTCCCGGGCTGACGGCGAGTGCGTTGTAGAACAGGGCGCGCTTGCGGGCGATCGTGGTGGCTGCGGCGGTCGAGCCGCCGAGCGTCTTCGAGACGCCTTTCAGCGTCTTCAGAACCAGCGGCTCGTCGGCCAGCGTGGACACCGAGCCGATGTTCTTCTCAAGCCGCCGCCCGATGGGCGGAGGGCGGCCGGGCGGTCCAGGCGGGCTACGGCCCCTCCGGCCAGGCCACCCCGCCGCCACAACATCGCCACATGGCCCTGGACGTTGATGAGGTGGGTGAGGGCTGATCACCTCGTGCACCATCGACTCAGGCAAGTGTTCGCCTAATCCGTAATAGTGATCACCAAGTGGTCGTCGAGAGCTGAGATGAGCCGGTCGGCCAGCCCTGGGGTGGTGACCGTCGCCCATTGTCCTGCGAGGTTGAGGAAACCCCTGAGGTGCTGTTGGGCGGTAGTGAGCAGGCTGGAGAGCTCGCCGCGAGTCATGCCGATGGACGGAGAGTCGCCATCGTGCTGCTGGAGCTTGATGACGTGACCCACATGCGTGATCTGTGGCGTGGGGTCGTGGCCGAGCCAGGGTTCTTGCCCCCGAACCACATCCCACCAGTCCCTCCAGTTCTCCAAACCGAAACAGCAACCGGGCGCGATGCTGACGCCCGTGTTGATGTCGCGGAAGCGCAGCCCACCCGGAGCGATCAGGGCTTCCGCTTCGGTGAGATGCTGTTCCAGATGCGCCTCGGTCAGGTCGGCGACGTGGGTGACGGAGATGTTGTTGTAGCTGAAGATGACGGCCATGGCCGTCCCGACGTCGGCGGGAGACATCCGGCCGGAGAGGGCGAGAAAGCGGTCGCTCGACGGCTCCGCGATCGGCCAGGCCGTGAAGTCCTCCGCGTCGTACGTCTCCATGACGACGTCGACGATGACCATGGTCGTCAGTATCCAGCCATTGTCCGGTTATGCGGTTGCCGGAGTGCAAAGAGGGCTCGCCAGCAGGTCGGAAGGTCGAGGAGGTCGGCTTTGACCCGGTCGGTGCGCACCAGCATGCCGTCCAGCACCAGGATGCTTTACAGCACCAGGTAATGCGGCCCGTCCCGGGTGGGCTTGGGTAACGCAGGAGAGTGACTTCCTGCTGTACGTACCGCCAAGCCGTGGCAGCCAAGATGCCGAATCCCGCTCCCGACTCGGAACGCGTCACGCTGTGACAGCAGAGTCGCCCTCAGCGGGTGAAAAGCGCTCGTTGCCAGGACCATTCCAAGGAACAGTCAGATGTCGAGCACATCGATGAGGTCAGAAGGGCGGGATTTGCTCGGGTACCAGGCCCGCCTGGCGCAGAAGGCCGTACAGGTCGGTCTCACCCCAGAACTCCACGATCCGCCCGTCGTGCAAACGGTAGGACTTGATGCCGGTCATCGTGAGATCGCGGCCGCTGCGGTCGTGGGTGTAGGTGAGGGTGAAGGCCACGGTGACCCGATCGTCCGCGGTGAACAGGTCGTCGATCTGGACGCGGCAGTTGGACAATCCCGGAGTCAGCACGGACGCCTCGGGGTAGTGTCGCCCCTGTTTGTGCTGGCCGGCACCGTGGACCAGCACATCCTCGGCGACGAGTTCCTTGAGCTCGGCGACCTGCTTGCTTTCGAAGACTCGCAGGTAACGTCGGACGATCTCGGCATTGCGCGCGCTGGTGGAATCCGCTGAGGCAGCCATGCGGTGATCGTATGCAGCGGGCGCGCGGATACGCCAGGGCGTTCCCCGACACCCGGAGGCTGGAGTAATTCCTCATCAGGGTGTCAGCCTGCAACCGTAGGGTTGCCTCGTGCAGGATCAGTCGAGCGCCGTGAAGCGCTGAAATGCAGCCGGCCCACGATATATCCCCGGCCACGCCCATTGATCCAGGTGTGGAAACAGCACGGAGTTTCTATCTGCTGGAAGAGTCATGGCCCGTCATCGGTGAGATCGGGAGCGTCCGGCCGTTCGCCACCACGGACGAACTGCGCGCCCGGCTGGAGCCCAAGCTCCACCGCGACAGCTCGGGCAGACTTCACCATGAGCTTCTTCTCGGCCAGAGCGTCAACGTGTGGACGGTGCAACAGGGGCGGCTGGCCGCAGGTCTTGATGTCACCGAATGTGTCAGGGTCTGGCTGCCGAGCGGCGTCACCACCACCGTGTTCAAGCTCAACCGGCATCAATGGGACTTCTCCAGCGGGAAGCGGGCCGACCCGCCGCCTCCGGACGAGGGAGCCCGCCTCTCCCTCGACTGGGACGGCATCCTCGCCCGGCTGCCAGCCCTGGAGACGCCCCTTGCCTCGCCGGGCGACGAGAACCTGACCGTGTGCCTCGACGGACCGCATCCAGCCCCTGACATCCTCTCGGACATCGACATCCTGCTGGACGCACTGGCTGAGGAGCCCAGACCAGAATGGGCCGACGGCCTCGAATACGGGTCGCCCTTCACCCTCTGAGATCTCCCGACCGGGCCGTCTTCTGGCTGAACTGTGGGCGCTCCAGCTCTGCGACGAGGACTGCATGGACGGGCGCGGACCAAGCGGACGATCAGCTCCGGCGGCCATGCCGCCCCCAGAGATTGCCTGGGCGATGGGGGACCCGGTGGCCGGTCTTTGGCGCACGTACTCGGCGTCGACCTGATGTACGCCTTGGTGGTATTCAGTGTTGCTATGTACCGGTAGTCAGTGTTACTTTGTACCAGTAGTCAGCAGCACTGAGTAGCTGGAAAGGGGGTGTTCCATGGGCAAGCAGATGACGGAGATGCTCAAGGGAACGCTGGAGGGCGTCGTCCTCGCGGTCCTGGCCGAGCGGCCCGCGTACGGCTACGAGATCACGGCTTGGCTGCGGGATCAGGGCTTCTCCGACATCGCCGAGGGCACCATCTACGCGCTGCTGGTCAGGATCGAGCAACGCCGCCTCGTCGACGTGGAGAAGGTCCCGTCGGAGAAGGGGCCGCCGCGCAAGGTGTACTCCCTCAACCCGCAGGGACGGGAATACCTCGAAGAGTTCTGGAGGACCTGGAGCTTCCTCTCGGAACGGATCGAACAGCTCCGTAAGGGAGGCAGATAACCATGTCCGACGCTGAAAAGGGTGGCTTCATCGCCAAGGTGATCGGCCCCAAGCGGCGGTGGCGGGAGTACCAGGCGCGCGTGAGACACCTCCCGCCGAACTACCGGCTGGCGGTCGGGGCGATCGAGCGGTACATGATGTACTTCGTGCCGGCCGACGGCGACAGTGACGCGTCGAGGTTCGAGGACCTGGCCGACCTGTTCGAACAGGCGGCGGCGGACGGAACGCCGATCCGCGAGATCGTCGGGGAGGACCCGGTCGAGTTCGCCGAGGCGTTCGTCAAGAACTACACGGAGGGTGGCTACGTTCCCGCCCGTGCGCGCAGGCAGCTGACCGACGCGATCGCGCGCGCCGCCGGCGAGGACACCGGGAACGACGACAAGACCGCCTGATAACAGGCACCGCACACCTCACGCCCGGCGCCGGGCACCCCTTTCATCGACTTTCCGCAGCCACGCGGCCATGCCCGGCCGGCTGCTTCTCCCGCCTTTCAGCGGCGGCGTCGCGACGGCGACAGCCGGTACCAGCCCGGTCGCCCCGGTGGATGCCATGAACGGTTCAGCGATCGCGCCTTCGGCCGCGAACCCTGCCACCCCGGTCTCCTCCCACCACCCTCCTGGGACGGGTCTCGCAAGACCAGACATCGCATGTATCGAACACTTGCCTGCAAAGGATTCATGATGGGACAACGCAACAGCGGCTTCTCCGCGGCAGGGCTGCGCAGAGTGCGCGAGGTGCTGGCACGGCATGTCGAGTCCGGACGGATTCCCGGGCTGGTGGCCCTGGTCAGCCGGGGTGATGAGACGCATGTCGAAGCGATCGGGACGATGCGTCACGACGGTGGCGCGCCGATGCGCAGGGACACCATCTTCCGGATGGCCTCGACGACCAAGCCGGTCGCGGTGGCGGCGACGATGGTTCTGCTGGACGAGTGCCGGTTGCGGCTGGACGACCCGGTCGATCGGTGGCTGCCCGAGCTCGCCGACCGGCGGGTGCTCAAGCGGGCCGACGGCCCGCTGGACGACACCGTGCCGGCGCGGCGGCCGATCACCGTGCGGGACCTGCTCACCTCCACGTGCGGGCTCGGGCTGGACATGACGGCGCGGACCGCTCCGATGATGAGCGCGATCTTCGAGCAGGGGGTTTACGGCCAGGAGGACGGATGGATGCTGCCGGCGCCGGGGCCGGACGAGTGGATGCGCCGCCTGGGCACGCTCCCGCTGATGTACCAGCCCGGCGAGCGGTGGCTGTACAACGTCAGCGACGACGTGCTCGGCGTGCTGGTGGCCAGGGTCACCGGCCGGTCGTTCGAGGAGTTCCTGCGTGAGCGCGTCTTCGATCCGCTGGGGATGAAGGACACCGGTTTCCACGTGCCCGCCGGCAAGATCGACCGGCTTCCGCCCCTGTACGCCCCCGATCCGCAGACCGGGGAGTTCCTCGTGGAGGACGAGGCCGAAGGCGGGCACCACAGCGGGCCTCCGGCGTTCCAGTCCGGCGGCGGCGGACTCGACTCGACCGTCGACGACTATCACGCCTACTTCCGGATGTTGCTCAACCACGGGATGCACGGGACCCGGCGGATCCTGTCCCGGCCTGCCGTCGAGCTGATGACCACCAACCGCCTCACGCCCGAGCAGACAGCCGCCCTGCAGACCTGGGCCCGCAGCGTCGTCCATCTGTCACACGGCCAGGGGCAGCACGGCGGCTGGGGGTTCGGGATGACGGTGCGCGCCTACCGCGGCGACTACGCCCCCATCGGCCAGTTCGGCTGGGACGGCGGAGCCGGCACCACCGCGTACGCCGACCCGGGCAACCGACTCGTCGGCATCCTGCTCACCCAGACCGGGATGTCCACCCCGGATTCGGCGCGGGCCATCCATGACTTCTGGACCACCCTCTACCAGGCCATCGACGACTGACATCGAGCCCCGGCGGGACGGGCGCACGGGCGAGGAGGGCAGCTCGCCTGCTCGGCGCCGACCCATCGACGACCTCGCATTCGATCGGATGCGTCTACGCCGGGGCGGCCAGCACGTCGGTGAGCCAGTCGTAGACCAGCGAGGACGTCAGGGCGATGTTGCTGAGGCCGCAGTGGCTGTCGGCGCCGTGTTCGGCGGCCAGGCGGTGGAATGCCTTGACCGGGACGACGAGTTGCTCGTGGAATCGGCGAGCCTGGTCGCGGGCGACGGCGTTCTCGCCGTCGGAGGACAGGGTCAGCGTGGGGCAGGTGATCTGGGAGACGAGCCCGTCCAGGGTGAAGGATCGGGCGAGCCGGTGGAAGTCGGCGAAGGTCCGCGCCCCCGTGGTCCAGAGCATGTAGTTGTCCATGGTGGCCTGCAGGGCCCAGTCGGTGCCGCCGACCTGCTGGTAGAGGCCGTTCCAGTACTCGGCCGGGGCGGTGGCGGGCGGAGGGGCGGGCAGCGCCGAGGTGAGGGCGTCGAAGATCAGGGAGTGGAAGTCGATGATCGGGGCGTTCGCCACCAGGGCCGCGACGCGCCTGTCGTGGGCGGCGGCCCGGGGCGCGAGGTAGCCGCCGAAGCTCAGTCCGTAGAGCGCCACCGCGTCGGCTCGGACGTCGGGACGGGCGGTCACATGGTCCAGCACGGCTGCGAACGGCACCTCGGAGTCGGCGCGGAAGACCTGGTCGGGGTGGTGATGAAGCAGGCCACGCTGCCCTGGCCCGTGGAACAGCACGACGTTGAGCCCGCGAGCCAGGGCGTGCGGGACGCCGGCCAAGAAGTACAGCTCTTCGCCGTGGCCGTCGCCGCCGCCGGAGATGACGACGGTGGGGCGCGGGGTGCCGGAGTCGTCGGAGGCGAAGAAGTAGCCGGGCAGGTCGATGCCGTCCTGGTAGGGGATGGCGATGCGTTCGGCGGGTGTGTCGAGCAGCGGCAGCGCCCGGTCGAAGTGGGAGACGCTCTGGTCGTAGAGGGCGGTGAACTCCTCGTTCTGCCGGCGGTTGAAGTAGAACTCCGCGGTACGCAGGTAGTTGTAGGCGCGGTGCAGGAACGTACGCGCCGTGCGGGGACGGCCGGCGGCGAGCGCGTCATCGGCTGTCCGGGCCGCGAGCCGGCCCTGCTCGCTCCAGGCTTCGATGAAGGCGTCGCGTCCGCCTCCGTCTCGGGCGATCTTCCGCGCGACGTGCACCACCTCGCCGACGGAGGCGGCCCCGAAGTCGGCGTAGGCGAGGGTGCGCAGGTAGGCGAAGTCCTGCATCTCGCTGTCGGCGAATCCGAGCCGGTTGATCGCCATAATGGTGTCGGAAGCCATGGTGTCCTCTCCTGAGTCGATCGGTCGTCGCTGGAGCCCTAGCTTCGGGCCGTTGGGCGCCGACCCACCATCAGCAGGCGAGCGTGGATGTCGCGGAAGGCGACACGGGAGGGCGAATGTCGCATGGGGAGGGCGGGCTCCAGCGGGCGCGCACCCGCAGGCTCATCCGTCACGCGCTCATCGAGCTGGTGGAGGAGAAGGGCTTCGGCGATGTCACCGTGCGCGACATCGCCGAGCGCGCGCTCATCAACCGCGCGACGTTCTACCGCTACTACCAGGACAAGTACGCGCTGGTCGAGGAGATCTTCCAGGAGGTCATCTCCGAGCTGCCCGCCGAACTGGGGCCCGCCGGCCGCATATCGGTGCAGGACCGGATCGTCGGCTGGGAGCAGTTGTTCGACCATGTGGATCGGCATCACCGGCTGTACGCGGCGCTGCTGGGGCGGCGCGGAGACCCGTGGTTCGTGGCGCGGTTGCGGGAGCGCTGCGTGGAACTGGCCCGCGACCGGCTCCGCGACGTCCACGCCGGCACCGCCCCGCATCGCCGGGCGGGAGACGGCCGGGCCGGACCGGGCGACGCCGGACGCGGCATGCCGTCGGGAGAGCTGGAGCTGGTGCTCGCCGCCGACCTGACGCTCGGAGCGATCACCTGGTGGCTGGAGCACGACCGCTGCCTGCCCGCGCGCCAGATGGCCGAGGCGGTCGTCCGTTTCGCGGCCCGGGGCTACTTCGGCGCGCTGGGCCTCGACGTGGTGCCGCCCAGCCCATGACGGGGGTCAGCGGTCGGACCTGGTTCAGGGGGCGCCGCTGATCCACTCCAGGAAGAGTGTGTCGTTGTCGCGGATGACGAGCCTCTTCTTGCCGCCTTCGACGGCGTCGGAGGACACGCGGCCGCTGATCTCGAAGCCGCCCGTCGCGCTGCACTTGATGTCCCCCTGGTCGGACCCGCCGAATGTCTGGAACATCCAGTAGCGAGTCCGGTTCCCCCACGTGATGGTGATGCTCTTCCGCATCTCGTTCTGGCGGCCGACCCAGGGGACCCACATCGAACCGGTCCATTTGCCGCCGGCTGGGACGGTGAAATGGATGTCTGGGTTCTCTCCGTCCTTGACCTGTACCTCGTGCGATGTTTGATTGGCCACTTCCGTGATGTCCGTCAACCCGTTGATGAGGGGGTTGTGCCACCCGGGCCAGGGCCCGTTGCCGCACGGGGAACTGGCCGCCGTGGCGTCGGCGGGTGGGGCGGCCGTGAACAGCGTGCTCGCTGAAACCGCCGCTATGGAACTGGTGAGGGTTCGGCGGAAGGCCCGCATGTGAGCTCCTTCTCCGGAGGACATGGATCGCTTGCGTACAGTAACCGATCCACTACATTCGGTCCAACGCCGCCGAACTCCGAGGACGGTCAGGCCGCGCAGGTGGTGGACGTGGTGGGCACCTTGCCCTCCAGCACGTACGCGTCGACCGTCCGCATGACGCACGCGTCACCCGTCAGGTAGGCCCCGTGGCCCTCGCCCTCGTACGTCACCAGGACGCCCGTCCTGAGCTGGGCCGTGAGCCGGGTCGCCCACTGGTAGGGCGTGGCCGGGTCGCCCTTGCCGCCGACGACCACGATGGGTGCGGAGCCGGTCGCGTCGATGTGCTTGGCCGCGTCGTCGCCCGGCACCGGCCAGTGGGCGCAGGGAGCGCCCGACCCTTCGGCTGACAGGACCGGGAAGATCTTCTCCACCCGGTCGTTGACCTTGGCGGCCTGGGCGGCGGTGGGCCGCTCGGAGGTGTCGGCGCAGCTGATCGCCTGCAGGCTCGTCATCATCGTCCCGTACGTCCCGTCCGCCCTGCGCCCGGTGTACGCGTCCGCAAGCATGAGCAGCGCCTCGCCGTTGCCCTTGATCGCCGCCGCGGCGGCCTGCTCCAGCACCTGCCAGGTCGCCTTGGTGTAGAGCGGGGTGAGGACGCCGAGCTGCCCCAGCCCGTACGTGAGCTCCCGGTCTCCCACCTTGAGCGGTTTGTCCTTGAGCCCGCCGAGCAGGCCCACGACCGCCTTCTCGACGGCGGCGGGGTCGGCGCCCAGCTCGCAGCCCTGCGCCACGCAGTCCTCGGCGAACGCCCGGAACGCGTGGTCGAAGCCCTTCGCCTGCGTCACCGCCCGCTGCTCCCAGGTGACCGTGGGGTCGAAGGCGCTGTCCAGGACGAAGCGGCCGACGTTCCTGGGGAACCGGGTGGCGTACACGGCGCCGAGGTGGGTGCCGTACGAGAAGCCGAAGTAGTTGAGCTTCTTGTCGCCGAGCGCGGCCCTGAGCAGGTCGAGGTCCTTGGCGGCGTTCACGGTGCCGACGTACGGCAGCAGCTTGCCCGAGTCCTGCCGGCACGCCGCCGCGAACTCTCCGGCCAGCCGGTCGCCGTCGGGCTCGGTCGTCGCGGCGAGCAGCTTGGCGATCTGGCCGCCGCACTTGACGCCGGAGCTGCGTTCGACGCCGCGCGGGTCGAAGCTGACCAGGTCGTAGCGGGTGCCCAGGTTCCCGAACGCCCTGGAGGCCTGGGCCAGCGTGTCCACGCCGGACGCGCCGGGGCCGCCGAAGTTGAAGACCAGCGAGCCGAGGCGTTCGCCGGTCGCCTTGACGCGGATGAGCGCAAGGCCGATCTTCTCGCCGTCCGGCTCGGCGTGGTCGAGGGGGACCTGGAGCTTGCCGCACTCGATGCCGGGGGCGGGTGGTGCCGGCTTGCCGTCCGGGCCCATGAGGTCGGTGCACGTGCTCCACGCGATCGCGCCCGACGGTTGCGCGGCCTGGTCGGCCGTGCCGCATCCGACGAGTAGCACCGTGCTCAAGAGGACTGTCCCTATGGCCTTCTTCATGCCGACAAGCATCCTGAACCCGGGATAGGCCGAGGTAGTGGATGGAAACACCACATCCGGATGACTTCCACGACGCGCTGGAGATGACGAATGTCAGGATCGGCCGCCGCCGCTCGGCAGAGAGATCTCGTATTATGCGGGGAATTATCTGAACCCCGGCGGCGAGGATGCGCGAACAGGCATGAGGCGAGAAGCCGTCGGACGACAGGGATCGATGAAGAGACTTTCGATGTCCGCCTCGGGCATCATCGGCACGGCGTGCGTTCTCCTGCTGGCCGCATGCTCTCATGCCGGCGCGTCGCCCGGGGCCGCGCGTCCGTCACCGTCTGCTCCGGCCGGCCAGGCGACGGGCGCGGAAGTGACGTTCATGGCCGCTTACGGCAGTTATGACGAACAGAGAATCCTCGACAGGGCACTGCAGGTGAAGATCGCGCGCTGCATGGCCATGAACGGTTTCACCTACCACCTTTCCAGCGCCGGCACGAGTTCCTCGGAGATGGCGAGAAAGCAGTGGGGTGGCCAGTTCCGGATGGACCTCACGAACGACGACGTCACGAAGAGCCGGCGAGAGGGATACGGGTTCAACCGTGAGCCGGGCAGGCAGGCCGCGCCCAAGGACCCGAACAGTTTCGTGAGCTCCCTCCCGCCCGCCCGGCAGCAGGCCTGGAACCGGGCCATGCAAGGAGGCGGCGGCCGCGCGGAGGCGAACCTGCCCGGCATCGCGAGGGTGGCGATCCCCTCGGAGGGCTGCATCGGGGAGGCGTACAACGAGCTTTACGGAGACCTTCAGACGTACATCCGGGTCAGCGGAGTGATGAACGGGCTGGGTATTCCGCTGAAGGACCGGTGGGAAAAAGATCCCCAGGTGGTCGCGGCCGCCGAGCCCTGGCGTCGATGCATGAACTCCAAGGGCTTTCCGTTCAAGGTGTGGAGAGACGCGGTGGGAGCGGCCGTGAAACTCTACGAGGACAAGAACGCGTCGCGTCAGAAAGCGCATCCCGAGGAGATCCGCATCGCCACGGCGGACGCCGAATGCAGTGTCCAGACCGGTAAGTCGCGGGTCGAACGTGCCCGGTTCGCTCATTACCAGCAGCAGGTGCCCGAAGAGTGGGAGCCGCAGATCGGTCAGTACAAGCAGATCCGGGAGGCCGCGCTGACCAGGGCCCAGGTGGAGCTGGGCTCCGCCCATTGATCAAGCCCCCGACACCGGCGACGTCCGGGCCGACCTCACCGCGCAGGCTGTTGACGCCGGAGCAGCCGCTGAGCACCGAGTTCGCCGACCGGCTCCTGGCCGATCTCCTCGACGGGATCCCGCCGCGCGGCGCCCGAGCGTGACGGCCGCTCGCCGGTTCCCGTCAGGCCGGGCGCGGTCGCCGGTGCCGGAGTTCACCGCCTCGCCGGCCTCCGGGCAGGGGCGGCGAGGACGGCGCGTGCGGCCCGTTCGCCGGCCAGGAGGGCGCCTTCGACGTGGCCGGCGTGGCGGGGGGCGGTCTCGGTCGACGCCCAGTGCAACCGGCCGGCCAGGGCGGGCCGCTGGTAGAGCGGATGCCCGAACAGGCCGTGGTCCGTCAGGCGGTGCCCGCCGGGCGGCGAGGTCCACCGTTCGGCGCTCCAGTCCCGGACGTGCAGCGCTTGCGGCTGTGCCGCCTCCTCGCCGAACAGCCGGGCCAGCTGGGCGGTCACGGCCGCCGCGAATCCTGGACCGGCGGCAGCGGCGGGGGCGAACCCGAACAGGGCGGCCGGCGTGCCGTCCGGCCCCGACATGTCGTGGATCTCCCGCAGCGGGCCGGTCCAGCTGACGGCCGCTCCCGCCAGGCCCGCGGCCCGCCAGAACGGGGCACGGTAGGCGGCGACGACCTTGACGACGCCGCCCATCCAGACCGGGGTGGCCTCGGCCAGACGCGCCGCCTCCGGCTCCAGCCCGCCGTGGAAGTCGATGCTCGCCATGGCGAGCGCCGGTGGGATCGCCAGCACGATCTGGCCGGCGTCCAGACGCCCGGCGACCGTACGCACCTCGACCGTGTCGCCGTTCCTGCGGATGCCCGTGACCGGGGTCGAGAGCCGCAGCGCGGCGGCCGGAAGCCGGGCCGCGAGGCCGGAGGTCAGTGCCGCGGCGCCCGGCCGGTACCGGTAGGCCGGTACGTCGATCGGGTTGCCGGTGACCCGCCGCGTGCCGGTGGGGTGCTGCGCGAGCGCGTCACCCGCGCGGTGCTGCTCGAAGACGTCCACACCGAGCCGGCGGGCGAGCGCGGCGACGAGCGGTTCGCCGTCCCAGAACCAGGTGGCGCCGAGGTCGAGTCCGTCGTCGGTGGTGGCGAGCCGGCCTCCGCTGCGGTCGCGCGCCTCCACGCACACCGTGTCGAGCCCGGCCGCGTGCAGGGCGGCCGCCGCGGTGAGGCCGGCCGGGCCGGCGCCGACCACGACGACGTCGTGCGAGGTGTGAGGCGGCATGTCCGCCTCCCTTCTGGGCCGAGGGATGTCACGCGTGGTCAGGACGGTGACCGCCGGGCGCGCGGGTTCACGCGCTCTGGCGGGTGAGGGCACGGCCGGCCATCAGCCCTGCCATGAGGACGGTCAGCGGGACGAGCGCGACGAGGGCCAGGACGCACAGCAGGGAGAACCCGCTGACGGCCAGCAGCGGCCCGGCCGCGAACGCGGCGGCCGCGCCGAAGAGGTTCGACAGCGCGTCGACGCCGCCCTGGGACGAGGCCCGGGTCTCGGCGGAGACGGCGGTGCTGAACAGCGCTGACCCGGCGACGTTGACGAAGGACCAGCCGACACCCAGCAGGACCAGCGACGCGATGATCCAGCCGGTGTCGTCGGGCTGCAGCGCGCCGATCAGGAGCGAGGCGGCGAGGACGCCGAGCCCGGCGCTGATCGCGACCCGGTGACCGTACCGGTCGGCGATCAGGCCGACGAGCGGGGAGGGGGCGTACATGCCGGCGACGTGCAGGCTGATCGTGATGCCGACGACGGTGATCGAGCCGCCCTGGTGGGTGAGGTGGACCGGCGTCATGGTCATGATCGCGACCATGACCACCTGGGCGGTGAGGATCGCGAGCACCGCCACCTGGGCCCGCTGGTTGACGCGCAGTTCGGCGAGCACCTGCCGGACGCGGCCCGGCCGCTTGCCGCCAGGCCCCGTGGGCGACGCCGGCGCGGCCTGCCTGAGGAACAGCAGCGGGTCGGGACGCAGCCACACGAACACGATCAGACCGGCGACGGCCAGGCAGACCGCGGCGATGAGGAAGGCGGCGGCGTACACGGTGAGGCCGGTGGCGGCGCCGATGACCTCGCCGGGCGCGCCCAGGTTCGGGCCGAGCACGGAGCCGAGGGTGCCCACCCAGACGACCAGGGCCAGCGATCGGGCCTTGTGGTGCGGCTGCGCGAGGTCGGTGGCCGCGAACCGCGACTGCAGGCTCACCGCCAGGCCGACACCGATCAGCAGCAGGCCGGCGAAGAGCGGGACGACCAGGCTCCACTGGGCCGCGGCGACCAGCACCGCGCCGCCGGCGGCCGCCGTCCACCAGCCGCCGGCGAGGGCGACGCGGCGGCCCCGGCGGGCGGCGAGTGTGCCCAGCGGCAGGCCGAGCAGCGCCGCGCCGAGCGTGCTCGCGGTGCGGGCCAGGCCCGCCCACGCTTCGTTCTCGGTGACCGCTCCGGCCAGCAGCACGCCGATCGAGGGTGCGACGCCGACCCCCACGGTGCCGATGATCTGTGCGAGGACCAGCACGGTCATCGTGCGCCGCTGGACGGTGTCCGCGGCCGGGGCCGGGGCGACGGCGGTGGCGAGGTGTTCGGGCTCGGGCACGGGGAGTCCTTGTCCGCGCGACGCGGCGGCGTCAGGCGGTCTCGTAGACGCGCACGTCCGGAGCCGCGTTCAGGTAGGGCTGCAGGGCGGTGACGACGTCCTGGGTGAACAGCTCGCTGGACAGGTACGCCTGCGCGTCGGCGGCGGTGGCGAACCCGTGCAGGACCTGCACGTCCTCGTCGCGAACCAGCAGCTCCTTGCTCTCGGCGCCCGGGACCGTGTCCAGGAACGGCTGCTTGTACCGCTGGTAGACGCCGGCGGCGGCGGCACGGTCGTCGGCGCTGACGTCGAGGGTGATCTGCAGGTAGGCCATGGGTCTCCTCGTTCCGGGTCGGGATGCGGCGGCCGCGGCGGGGGCCGCGACCGTGCACCGACGCTATGTCCGTGACCGAGGGACCGGTAGACCGGCGCCGCGAATGCGGCTATAGCCGCCGGTTATCGCTGAGGGAGGCGGCGAGTCGGCTGAGGTCGGCCGCGTGGCGTGAGGTGGGGTCCCAGACGGCCTCGTAGAACAGCTCGACCGGCAGGCCGCCGTCGACCAGCGGGCGGGCGGTGAGGCCGGGGTCGGACAGCTTGGACTCGGGCAGGATCGCCGCCCCCAGGCCGAGGCCGACCCACTGCTCCAGGACCTGGTAGCCGCCGGCCTCGCCCGGGTAGGTGCGCAGCGGCAGGTCGTGCTCGCGGAACAGCTGGGTGGTGAAGCGGGTCAGGCCGCAGGCGTCAGGAACCAGGATGAACTGCGCGTCGGCGGTTTCGCTCAGCTCCAGCGCCGACGACGCCTGCGCGTGGGCGTCGATCACGACGACCTGCTCGGAGTGGATGACGCGGTGCTCGAAGCGGGGCAGCGGGTTCACCGACGGGATCAGGATGATGTCGAGTTCGCCCTCGGTGAGCGCGTCGTGCAGGTCGGCCATGTTCGCCTCCCGCAGCACCAGATCGCCGGGAATCGGCAGCCGGCGGACGGCGCCGAAGGCGCGGGCGACCAGGTCGGGGCTGATCAGCGGGGACACGCCCAGGCGGATGCGGGGCGTCTGCGGGTCGGCCATCCGCCGCGCCTCGGCGGTGATCGCGTCGAGCGCCGACAGGGCGGTGTCGACCAGCGGAATCAGGCGGACGGCCTCGGCGGTCAAGGTCACGCCCCGGGTGGACCGCTCGAACAGCCGCACCCCGAGGCGCTCCTCCAGCCGGGCGACCGCGTTGGACAGCGCGGGCTGCGTGATGCCGTGAGCGCGGGCGGCCGCCGAGAACGAGCGGGCGTGCGCCACCGACCGCGCGTACCGCAACGCCTCCAGGTTCAACCGCTCAGCCATAACCGCAGGATATCAACGGCTGCACGCCCGGCCGCCTGGAGCGCCGGCCACCCCGCCACGGCAGGCCGCCCGCGTTCTCCGCAAGGGGTCAGACTCCGGCCTCCTCCGGGATCTCGGCCCGGGGAGCCGGGGTGACCTTCGGTGACCGGCGTCCGGGCATCCACCAGTTGGCCTTGCCGCACAGTTCCATCACCGCGGGGACGAGGATCATCCGGATGATGGTGGCGTCGATGAGCACGGCGACGGCCATGCCCAGGCCGCCCTGCTTGACCGCGACGTCGGGGCCGAGCAGCGAGGTGGTGAAGACGGCGACCATGATGGCGGCCGCGGCCGTGATGACCTTGGCGGTCCGCGCCATCCCGCGGGTGACGGCCGCCCGGGTGTCGCCGGTGCGCTCGTACTCCTCACGGACCCGCGAGATCAGGAAGACCTCGTAGTCCATGGACAGGCCGAACAGCACCGGGAAGATCATCATCGGCACCCAGGTCGAGATCGGCATGGCGGTGGGGAAGCCGAGGGCCGAGCCCAGCCAGCCCCACTGGACGACCGCGACCAGCACGCCGTAGGCGGCGCCGATCGACAGCAGGTTCATGACGGCGGCCTGCAGCGCGATCGTCACCGACCGGACCAGCGCGGTCAGCAGCACCAGGGACACCGCGATGACGACCGCGATCATCAGGGGCAGGCGCGAGCTGATGTCGTCGGCCATGTCGATCGTGCCGGCGTTCGGGCCGCCGACCTGGACCCCTTCGCCGCCGGGCGCCCCGGGCAGCACGTCGTCACGCAGGCGGTGCACCAGGTCGGCGGTGGCCTCGTCCTGGTACCCGGTCTTGGGGAAGGCCATGAAGATCGCGGCCTTCCCGTCCTTGCTGACCTGGGGCGGCGTGGCGTACGCGATGCCGTCGGTCCTGCTGACCGCTTCGACGACGGGACGCAGATCGGTCTGTCCTGAGCCGACCTCGGCGGCGAAGATCAGGGGTGCGCCGTAGCCGGGGCCGAAGCCCTCGGAGAGGATCTCGTACGAGGTGTAGCTGCTCCTGTCGCGGGGCTGGACGCTGGCGTCCGGGTTGCTCAGCCGCATCGACAGCGTGGGGGCGGCCAGCACCAGCAGGACCCCGCCGGCCAGCACCGCGGACACCAGCGGCCTGCGCTGCACCATGCCGGCCCAGCGCTCGGCGATGGTGCGGCGCTCCCGGGCCGCGGCTCCGGTGGCCTGCCGGCTGCGGGACGCGCGGCGCGGCAGGCGCAGCGAGTTGATCCTGTGACCGGTGAAGCCCAGGAACGCCGGCAGCAGGGTCACCGCGGCGACCATCGTGACGAGCACGATCACCGACGTGGCGACGGCCACCCCGGTCATCAGCCGCTGTCCCATGACGACCAGGCCCATCAGCGCGATCACGACGGTCGTGCCGGCGAACAGAACGGCGTGGCCGGCCGTGGTGATGGCCTTGACCGTGGCGGTCTCGGGCTCGTCGCCCGCCTGCAGGCAGTCCTTGTAGCGGGTCACGATGAAGAGCGCGTAGTCGATGCCGACACCCAGCCCGATCATCGCCGCGAGGATCATGGTGAAGTCCGGTGAGGGGACCAGGTGCCCCACCAGCTTCGTCAGGGCGATGCCGGCGGCGATCGCCAGCAGCGCGGTCACGATCGGCAGGCCCATCGCCACCAGCGACCCGAAGGCGATGAACAGGATCACCGCCGCCGCCACGAGGCCCACGATCTCGGACGAACCCTGCGCGGGCGTCTCGGCCTTCTCCGCCTGGGTCCCGCCCAGCGCCAGCGTCACGCCGTCGCCGGAGGCGTCCTTGACCAGCTCCACCAGGGGCTTGACCGCCGCCTTGTCCGCATCCTTACTGGTCAGCGGGATGGTCGTACGGGCGATACGGCGATCCGGCGTCACCAGGCTCTTGTCCTGGTACGGCGACGTCACCGGTCCCACCACCGGTGAGGCGGCGAGATCGGCGAGGACCTTCTCGACCTTCTGCCGGGCGGCGGGGTCGTCGATCCCCCTGTCCGCCTTGATCGCGAGGGTCAGGGTGTCCCCCTGCCGCTCCGGGAAGTGCTTCTCGATCAGCGCCTGTGCCCTGGCGGAGCCGGAGTCCCCGCCGGAGAAGTCGTTGTCGGGGGCGGCGCCGTAGCCGAAGCCGGCGAACGCCACGGCGATCACGCCGGCGATCCAGGCCAGGAGGACCAGGCGGCGCCGCTGGTAACAGAAGCGGGCCAGCCTCGCCAGAGCTCCGTCCGTACGCGGAGTGTCGATCGTCATCAGCTTCTCCTTCGGCCCGTTCTCCTCTCTCATCGCTGGACGGCTGGTGCGGCAGGCAGGTGACGGACGGACATGAGTGCTCCTTCTTCTCCTACGCCTTGGGGGTCGCCTGATGATGTCCGCCGCTCCCGCCGCTGGTCGTCCTGCTGAGGCGGGCCGTCGGCGCTGCCGCCGGCGCCGTAGCCCGCTGCCGCGGACGCCGCAGGAGCCGCGGAGGTACCGCGCGTGCGGTAGGCGGCCGATCCTCCGAGTGCGGGATTCGCTCCCGCGCGCATCGGGCTACCGTCCGGGCATGAGCACGGGACGGGACATCGACGTCAGTTGCCATGGTTCGGCACAATTGCCGGTGTGCGAGTCGGATTGCTAGGGCCGTTCGAGGTCCGGAACCTCGATGGGGTCGTGGTGGAGGTTCCAGGGGTTCGGCTGCGCGCGCTGCTGGCCGCGCTCGCCCTCGAACCCGGCCGCGTCGTCACGCGGGCGAGGCTGGTGGACTGGATCTGGGGGGAACGGCCGCCCGCGGACGAGGTGAACGCCCTGCAGGCGCTGGTGTCGAGGCTGCGCAGGGTGCTGCCGGACGGCGTGGTCGAGGCGGATTCCGGCGGCTACCGGCTGGCCGTGGCCCCTGACGACGTGGACGTGTGCCGGTTCGAGCGGCTGGTCGGCCAGGCCCGTGCCGCCGAGCCGGCGGCGCGGGCGGACCTGCTGCGCTCGGCCCTGGCGTTGTGGCGTGGTACGGCCATGGCGGACATCGCGCTGCAGGACAGCGACGCGTTCGACGCCGTGGTCGCGCGGCTGGACGAGCTCCACGTCGCCGCACTCGGGGACCGGGTGGACGCCGACATCCGCCTGGGCCGCGGCTCGGAGCTGGTCTCCGAGCTGACCGGGCTGGTCGCCGCGTACCCGCTGCGGGAGGGGTTCGTCGCGGCCCTGATGCGGGCGCTCGCCGAGGCGGGACGCGCGGCCGAGGCGCTGACCCTGTACCAGCGGACGCGCGAGCGGCTCGCCGACGAGCTGGGCACGGACCCTTCGGCGGAGCTCTCCGCGCTGCACACCGCGTTGCTGCGCGGCGAGCTGGGCGAGCGGGCGGAGAACCGCAGGACGAACCTGCGCGCCGAGCTGACGAGTTTCGTCGGCAAGGACGGTGACGTCTCCGCGGTCGCCGGCCTGGCCGTCAGACACCGGCTGGTCACGTTGACGGGGGCGGGCGGCTCCGGCAAGACCCGGCTGGCCACGGAGACCGCGCGGACGATGCTCGCCGAGCTGCCCGACGGCGCGTGGCTGGTCGAGCTGGCCTCGGTGCCGCCGGGCGGTGAGCCGGCGCAGGCCGCCCTCACCGCGATCGGCCTGCGCGACCAGGCGGTGCTCGGCGGCGCGCGGGCCGGGGAGCCGATGGATCGGCTCATCGCCGCGCTCCGGGATCGCGCGACGCTGCTGATCCTGGACAACTGCGAGCACGTGATCGAGGAGGCCGCCGCTTTCGCGGATCGGCTGCTGGGGGAGTGCCGGAGCCTGCGGATCCTGGCCACGAGCAGGGAGCCGCTCGGCATCACCGGGGAGGTGCTGTGGCAGGTCGAGCCGCTCGCGCTGCCCGCGAAGGGAGCCGGCCCCTCCGAGGCCGGGTCCTCGCCGGCGGTGCGGCTGCTGCGCGACCGCGCGGATCTGGTGCGCAAGGACATCGGCTCCGACCCGCGCACCCTGGCGGACATGGCCCGGATCTGCCGGGCGCTCGACGGGGTGCCGCTGGCGATCGAACTGGCCGCGGCACGGCTGCGCACCATGTCCGTCGACCAGCTGGCCCGCCGGCTCGACGACCGGTTCCGCCTGTTGACCAGCGGCAGCCGTACGGTGCTTCCCCGGCACAAGACGCTGCGCGCCGTCGTGGACTGGAGCTGGGATCTGCTGACCGAGGCCGAACGCGGCGTGCTTCGGCGGCTCTCGGTGTTCTCCGGCGGGGTGAGCCTGGAAGCGGCCGAACGGGTGTGCGGGGGTGCGGCGTTCGCGGGGGAGCAGGTGTTCGACGTGCTGTCCGCGTTGATCGAGAAGTCGCTGCTGCTCGCCGACGGCGAGGGCGCGCCGCGCTACCGGATGCTCAACACCATCAGGGAGTACGCGGCGCACCGGCTCGCGGAAGCCGGGGAGGGCGAGGCGGCGCGCCGGGCGCACCTGGCCTACTTCGTCGAGCTGGCCGAGACGGCCGATCCGCACCTGCGCCGGGCCGAACAGCTGGAGTGGCTGGCCAGGCTGGAGGCGGAGCACGACAACATCGGCGCGGCCGTGCGCGGGGCGATCGCCGAGGGGTGGGCCCAGGAGGCGATGCGGCTGGTCGGGGCCGTGGGCTGGTACTGGTTCCTCAGCGGGCACAGGGGCGAGGGCACCGAGCTGAGCATCGCGGCGGCCTCGCTGCCCGGTGAGGTGTCCGACGAGGTGCGGGCGACGGCGTACGGCATCGTGGCCGTGTTCATGTCCTCCGGGATGGGCGGCGACCAGTATCAGGCCCGGGAGTGGATCCAGCAGGCGCACCGGCTCACCCGGGGCCGCGAGTACCACAACCCGGTGCTGGGGTTCGTCGCTCCGCTGGAGGCGCTGCTGCATCAGCGGACGGACTTCCTGTCCGCCTTCGAGCCGCTGATCGCCGACGACGACCCGTGGGTGCGCGCGCAGGCGAGGCTCGCTCGTGCCCGGCTGCGGCTGACGCACGGCGGCGACGAGACCGACGTGGACAGCGACGGCGAGATCGCCCTTGCCGAGTTCCGCAGCCTGGGCGACCGGTGGGGGATCTCGTTGGCGCTGACCTTCCTGGCCGACCGGATCGCCACGCGGGGCGAGCTCGCACGCGCCTGCGAGCTCTTCGACGAGGCGGTCGTGGCGCTGGACGAGGTGGGCGCGACCGAGGACGTCGTCAGCATGCGGGTGCGGCAGGCCCAGCTGTACTGGCTGCTCGGCGACGAGCCGTCCAGCGTGGCCGCCATGGCGGAGGCGCAGCGGTACGCGGGCGGCATCGCCTGGCCGAACACGCTGGCCGAGCTGGCGCTCGCCAAGGCGCAGCTGGCGCGCTGGCGCGGCGAGCCTGACCAGGCGCACCGGCACCTGGCCACGGTGCAGGCGATCCTGGGCGACGCGGAGCTCAGCGACTCCCTCCGCCCCCACATCCTGGACCTGTCCGGCTACCTCGCCGAGGATCTCGGCCAGGCCCGCGCCTACCGGCGCGAGGCGTTGCGCGTGGCGATGGAGTACATGTTCCCGCCGGTGATCGCCGGCGTGCTGATCGGGATCGCGGAGCTCGCGCTGCGTCAGGGGCACGACGAGCAGGCGGTGCGGTTGCTCGCGGCCGGCGATGCGGTGCGAGGCACGCCGGACCGTTCGCACCCGGACGCCGTGAGGATCACCGCGGAGACGCGCGATCGCCTCGGCGAAACGGTGTTCGCCGAGGCGGTCCGCGACGGGCGGCGACGGGACTGGCAGGAGCTGGCCGAGATCACGCTCGCTTCGTGAACGACGCGCGCGCCCACAGGTAGCCGGCCAGGGCGAGCCCGGCGCACCAGGCGATCGCCGTGACGGCCGTGCCCGCCGACGGCGCGCCGGCCAGGAAGCCGCGCAGGGACTCGATGATCGGGGTGAACGGCTGGTACTCGGCGAACTGCCGCGCGCCCGGCCCCATCTTGTCGGCCGGAACGAACGCGCTGCTCAGGAAGGGAAGGAGCATCAGCGGGACGCCGAGGATGCCCGCGCCTTCCGGCGACTTCGCCGACAGACCGGCCGCGATGGTGAGCCAGCTGATCGCCAGTACGGTCAGCACGACGATGCCGATCGCGCCGAGCCAGTCCAGGAGACCCGCCTTCGGGTCGAACCCCATGAGGAACGCGACCCCGATGACGAACGCGATGGCGACCAGGGTGCGGAGCACGGTCGCGATCACGTGCGCGTTCAGCACGGCGGCCCGTGACACGTCCATGACGCGGAGGCGGTTGATGAATCCGGTCGTCATGTCGGAGTTCACCCCGGTCGCGGTGGGGCCGATGCCGTAGCCGACGGTCATGATGATCATCCCTGGCGTCGCGTAGTCGACGTAGTCGGTGCCGACGCTGAACGCGCCGCCGAGGACGTGGACCATGAGGAACATCAGGAAGATCGGCATGATGACGGCGTTGAGCAGTGTCAGTGGATTGCGCATCGTGTGCCGGACGTTGCGCCGCAGCATGGTGGCGGAGTCCGCGAGGGAGGCTGAGACGGCGTTCATCGTGCGACCTTCTTGTTCTCGTGGCCGGTGAGGGAGAGGAAGACGTCGTCCAGGTCCGGTGTGCGCACCGACAGCTCCTCGACGTCCAAGGAGTGGGCGTCGAGCCGGTCGAGCAGCGCGCGCAACGACCGCACCCCGCCGTCGCCGGGAACGCGCAGGGTCAGCTCCTCTTCGTCCTCGGTGGAGCCGGGCAGGAGCCGCGCGGCGGCGTCGAGGTCGTGCCGGTCGGTGAACCGCAGCCGGACGTGGCTGCCGGGAACCCGGCGCTTCAGCTCGTCGGCGGTGCCCTCGGCGACCAGCCGGCCCTGGTCGAGGACGGCGATGCGGTCGGCGAGTTCGTCGGCCTCCTCCAGATACTGCGTGGTGAGGAAGATGGTGATGCCGTCGGCGACCAGCTCCCTGATGATCCCCCACATGGTGCGGCGGCTGCGCGGGTCGAGTCCCGTCGTGGGCTCGTCCAGGAAGATGATCCGCGGCTCGCCCATCAGCGTCATGGCGAGGTCCAGCTTGCGGCGCATGCCGCCCGAGTAGGACGCCGCCGGTCTGCCCGCCGCCTCGGCCAGCTCGAACCGGTCGAGCAACCGGCCGGCGGCGCGCTTGCCCTCTGCCTTGGGCAGGTGCAGGAGGTCCGCCATCAGCAGCAGGTTCTCCTCGCCTGTGAGCAGGTCGTCCACCGAGGCGAACTGCCCGGTGACCCCGATCGCCGCGCGCACCGCCCTGGCCTCCGTCGCCACGTCGTGCCCGGCGACGACGACCTTCCCGGCGTCGGGGGACAGCAGCGTGGTCAGCACGTTCACCGTCGTGGTCTTGCCGGCGCCGTTGGGCCCGAGCAGGGCGAAGATCGTGCCGGACCGGACGTCCAGGTCGATGCCGTCGAGCACGACCTTGTCCTTGTAAGCCTTCCGCAGCCCCGAGGCCGCGATCGCTGAACCGTTCATGGCGTTCACGATCGACGCCCGCGCTGACGCCTGGCCGTCGCCGTGCTGACGCCGTCGCTGACACGGCGGCCGGGCCGAGCACGCGGGGCCGTGTCAGCGGACGTGTCAGCGGACGCGTC
Source organism: Nonomuraea pusilla (assembly GCF_900109355.1). Taxonomy (GTDB): domain Bacteria; phylum Actinomycetota; class Actinomycetes; order Streptosporangiales; family Streptosporangiaceae; genus Nonomuraea; species Nonomuraea pusilla. The sequence continues at coordinate 187,870 of NZ_FOBF01000015.1, read as the reverse complement.
AGCACGGCGACGGCCCCGTGTCAGCGCGGGCGGCGAAGGTGGATGTCATCAGCGGTTCCGCCGCCGATCGTCGGTTCTTCCGGATCTCAGAAGGAGCACGTCACCATGTCCATCACCCTCACCGACCAGGACAAGCTCACCCTGCAGACGGCCGCGTGGGGCGCCGTCTCCCTGATGGCCGCCGCCGGCGCGGCGGGCTCGTCCCACAGGGTCGCCACCGACGGCTCCCTCGCCCTGGCCTCCGCGACCGGCCCGGTCGGTCACGTGCTCGCCAGGTATCCGAAGGAGATGAAGCTGGACAGCAAGTCCGTCGCCGGGATCGCCGACCGGGTGCTGCCGGCCCTGACGGCGGCCATGACCCTGCTCAAGCAGCAGGACCCGGCAGAGGCCGACAACTTCCGCGGCACCGTCGTCGTCGCCATCGAGGCGGCGGCCCGCATCCACGAGGGCCGGCCCAGCCCCACCCTGGCCGACATGATCCGCAAGATCACCGCGGCCCTCGACGCCGCCTGACGGGACGCCCCGCGGACCGCGCTGCCGGCATGCGGCCGGCAGTGCCTTCCCCGCCGTTCGTCGCCACGCGATGGCGGGCGAGCAGCGCCTAACACGTACTATCGCGAAATGAGGACCGGCCATGAGCGAAACCGTCCACACCGTCACCACGATGCCCGCCGCGCGTCAGCCCGGCTGCCCCTTCGACCCGCCGGCCGAGCTGATCGACGCCCGCCGGCACGGCCCCATCAGCCGCTACCCCTTCCCCGACGGGCACGAGGGCTGGCTCGTCACCGGATACGACCTGGTCAGGTCGGTCCTGGCCGACCCGCGGTTCAGCTCCCGCAAGGAGCTCATGCTCCACCACCCGACCATCGACTACTCCGGCGTGCAGGTCCCCCCGGCGCCGCCCGGCGAGTTCCTCCTCATGGACGAGCCCCAGCACAGCCGCTACCGCAAGCCGCTCGTGGGCAGGTTCACCGTACGGCGGATGCGGCAGCTCACCGAGCGCGTCGAGCAGATCACCGCCGACCACCTGGACGCCATGGAGAAGGCCGGGCCGCCCGCGGACCTGGTCACGGCGTTCGCCAAGCCCATCCCCGCGATCATGATCTGTGAGCTGCTGGGGGTGCCGTACGAGGACCGCGGCTCCTTCCAGGAGCAGATCGACAAGTTCCTCGGCGGCGAGACCAGCGACGAGGACCTGATCGCCGCCTACACCGCGACCCAGCAGTACCTCGCGGAACTGGTGGCCGCCAAGCGCGCCGACCCCACCGACGACGTGCTCAGCGACCTCACCGACAGCGACCTCACCGACGAGGAGCTGAGGGGCATGAGCCTCATCCTGCTCGCGGCCGGGCTCGACACCACCGCCAACATGCTGGCGCTGGGCACCTTCGCGCTGCTGCGCCACCCGGCGCAACTGGCCGCGCTGCGCGCCGACCCCACGCTCACCGAGCAGGCTGTGGAGGAGCTGCTGCGGTACCTGAGCGTCGCCAAGACCTTCATGCGGACGGCGCTGGAGGACGTCGAGCTGGGCGGCCAGACCATCAAGGCCGGTACGGCGGTCATCCTGTCGTACAACACGGCCAACCGCGACCCCGAGCGCTTCTCCGACCCCCACGTACTCGACCTGCGCAGGCAGGACGGCGGGCACCTCGCCTTCGGCCACGGCATCCACCAGTGCCTGGGTCAGCAGCTGGCCCGCGTCGAGATGCGCGTCGCCTTCCCCGCGCTGATCAACCGCTTCCCCACGCTGCGCCTCGCCGTACCGGCCGAAGAGATCGGCCTGCGCCCGGAGACGGCGGACATCCACGGGGTCAAGAGCCTCCCCGTCACCTGGGACGCCTGACCCCGAGCCGCCGGGTACGGCTCCGCGAGCGGCCGTACCCGGCACAGTAGCGTTACGGGGTGGACGACGACCATTCCGCGATCCGGCTGTGGAACGACGCCGAGCTCGCCCTCGCGGCCGGCCTGGTGGTGGTGCTGATCCTCCTTCCCACCGCCGTGTGGCTCGCCGTGACGATGCTGCGCCGGCGCGAGTAGCGCCTCCGACCAGCGGGCGGCCGAGGGCCGCGGCGGCGTACGCGGCGTGGGGGTGTGGCGGGGGAAATCAGGACGGCGGGTGGGATTAGCGTCAGCTCGTGCCGAGAACTTCGACCGCGTGACCACCAGGGCCGCTCCCGCGCGGAGCGGCGGTACGAGAAGAGGGACTCGACCATGCCCAAGTACCTGATCCAGGCGACCTACACCGCGGACGGCCTCAAGGGAGTGCTCCGGGACGGCGGCACCGGACGGCGGCAGGCGGTGGACCGCATGGCGGAGAGCGTCGGCGGCCGGGTCGAGCAGATGTACTTCGCGTTCGGCGAGACGGACACGTACGTGATCGTCGATCTGCCGGACAACGTGGCCTCGACCGCTGTGGGCCTCGCGATCTCGGCGTCCGGGGCGGTACGGGCGAAGACGGCCGTCCTGCTGACGCCGGAGGAGGTCGACGAGGCCACGCGGATGGACGTGACCTACCGGGCCCCCGGCGCCTGACAGCCCCGTGGGAGGCCGGGGGGTTCGACCTGCCCCGGCCTCCCTCGCGGCTCACTCGAACGAGAGGGAGTCGTCGCTGCCGAACCAGCCGCAGTCGTCGTAGCGCAGGCCGAGCGCCCCGCGGAGTGATGCCGGTCGGCGGGGTCTCATGCTCCGGTGTCCGGCCTTCTCGTCCGGCAGCCCCATTCCGGTGCCGGACGCTGACGCTGCGCGCCGCCGCGACCCCGCCTACGGGGCGGTGGGTCTGAGGCGCGGGACCGCCGCGAGGAGGGAGCGGGTGTAGTCGGCCGTGGGGGAGGCGACGAGCTGCTCCGTCGGGCCGGTCTCGACCAGCGCGCCGCGGTGCATCACGGCGACGGTGTCGGAGACGTACCGGACGACGGCGAGGTTGTGCGAGATGAAGAGCATCGACAGCCTCAGCTCCTCACGGAGTGAGCGGATCAGGTTGAGCACCGCCCCCTGGACGGAGACGTCCAGCGCGGAGGTGATCTCGTCGGCGATCAGCAGGTCGGGGCGGGCGCCGAGCGCCCGCGCGACCGCCACCCGCTGGCGCTGCCCGCCGGAGAGCTCGCGCGGGTAGCGTCCGGCCAGCGAGGCGGGCAGTGACACCAGCGACAGCAGCCGCTCCACCTCGGCCCGCCGGGCGGCGCGGGGCACCCGGAGTCCTTCGGCCACGGACGCGCCCACCGTCATCCGGGGGTCGAGCGAGGCGTAGGGGTCCTGGAACACCATCTGGATCCGCCGCGGATCGGCGCCGACGATCTCGCCGGTGTACGGCACCAGCCCGGTCACGGCTCTGGCCAGGGTGGACTTCCCCGACCCCGACTCCCCGACCAGGCCGACGATCCCCCCGGCGGGGATCTCCAGCGTGACGTCGTCGACGGCGGTGAACCCGCCGAACCGCACGCTCAGATTCTTGATGATCACGGTGCCTCCCAGCAGGCGACCCGGCGCTCAGGGCCGTACCGCACCAGGGGCGGGCGTCCGGCGGCGCAGCGTTCGGTGGCGAGGTCGCAGCGGGCCGCGAACGCGCACCCGGGGCCGTCCTCGGTGGGTGAGGGCTGGCGGCCGGGGATGGTGGCCAGCGGCAGGGACCTGTCGGTGTCCATGTCGGGCAGTGAGGCGACGAGGGCCCGGGTGTAGGGGTGCGCCGCGCCGGAGACCAGGTCCTCGACCGGGAGCTCCTCGACCACCCGGCCCGCGTACATCACCACGACCCGGTGGCACAGCTCGCCGACCACGGCGATGTCGTGGGAGATGAACAGGGTGGCGGCGCCGGTCTCGTCGGTCACCTCGCGCAGCAGGCACAGGATCTGCCGCTGCACGGTCACGTCGAGGGCGGTGGTGGGCTCGTCCGCGATGACCAGCCGCGGTGTGCCCATCAGGCCCATCGCGATCACCGCGCGCTGCCGCATCCCGCCGGAGAAGGCGTGCGGGTGCTGACGCGCCCGCTCCCGGGGCCGGGCGATGCTGACGCGCCGCAGCCGGTCGACGGCCCGGGTGAGCGCGTCCTTCCTGGACAGGCCGTGGTGGGTCGTGGACACCTCGGCCAGCTGGGCGCCCACGCGCATGGCAGGGTTGAGCGTGGTCATCGGGTCCTGGAACATCATGGCGAGCGAGGTGCCCCTGAGCCGGCGCAGCTCGCGCGGCGAGAGCGCGGACAGGTCCTGCCCGCACAGGCTGACGCCGCCGGTGACCCTGCCCGGGTGGGGGACGAGCCCGGCGATCGCCAGAGCGGTCAGGCTCTTGCCGCTGCCGGACTCGCCGACGATGCCGACGATCTCACCGGGGGCGACGTCGAGGCAGACCTCGCGCACGGGGACGGCGCCGCCGGGGAAGGCGACGCTGAGCCCCCTGACGGACAGGACGCCCTGGGAGGCGACCTGTTCCAGCGCCTCGCCGGCCGCGGCGTCGCGGACGACGGACGCGGTGCGGGAGGCGGCCTTGGCGAGCCCTTCGCCGAGCAGATTGAACCCGGCCGCGGCGAGGCCGATGGCCACGGCGGGCCCGAGCGCCGCCTCCGGGTCGACGTAGACCCGGTTGAGCCCTTCCAGCAGCAGCCGTCCCCAGTCGTAGTCGGGCGGCTGCACGCCGAGCCCGAGGAACGACAGCCCGGCGAGGCCCAGCAGCGATCCGCCGAGGATCAGCGTGACGTTGAGCAGCAGCGGCTCGGCGATGTTGGGCAGCACGTGGCGGAGCGCGATGCGCCGGCGGGACACGCCGAGCACGCGGGCCGCCGAGACGTAGTCGGAGTTCGCGACCGAGGCCGCCAGCGTCTGCGTGAGCCTGGCCAGCATGGGGGCGCCGGCGAGGCCCATGCCGAGGACGGCTCCGCGAGCGCCGAGCCCGGCGACGATGGCGGTGAACATGGCCAGCAGGAGCCCGGGGAAGGCCACCAGCGCGTTGATCACTCCTGCGGCGGCCCGCGCGCCGCGCGGTGGCAGCAGCGAGGGCAGCACGCCGAGGGGGACGCCGACGATCAGGCTGATCGCCGTGGACAGGGCGGCGAGCAGCAGGGAGAGCCTGGTCGCGACGAGCACCCTGGCGAGCAGGTCGCGGCCGAGGTTGTCGGTGCCGAACGGGTGCGAGGGCGAGTGCCCCTGCAGGATGGCGGCGTCGTCGATCCGGGCGGCGCTCTGCCCCCACAGGACGGGCCCGAGCAGGGCCAGCGCGACGAACCCCGTCACGAGGAGCAGGCCGGCGAGCGGCGCGGGGGAGCGGAGGGCGCGCATCACGTGCCCCTGATGGCCGAGCGCGGGTCGAGCACGCCCAGGGCGACGTCGACGAGGAAGTTCACCAGCAGGACGACGGCGCCGTAGACGAGGACGACGGCCTGGGCGACCGGGTAGTCCTTCTGCAGGATCGACTCGGTCATGCGCTGGCCGAGGCCGGGCCAGGCGAACACGTTCTCGACCAGCACGGTGCCCGGGATGAGTGAGGCGAGCAGCAGCCCGGCGACGGTGAGCGTGGCGGTGAGGGTGTTGGGCAGCAGGTGCCGCAGGTACAGGCGCCTTCCCGTCAGGTGTTTGGCTCTGGCCATCCGCATGTAGTCCATATCCAGTTCGCGTAGCGCCTCCACCCTGATCAGCCGGGACAGGATCGCGATCGGGCCCACGGTGAGGGCGAGCACGGGAAGGACGTAGGAGGCGGGGCCGTCCTTGCCCGCGGGCGGCAGCCAGCCGAGCGTCGTCGCGAAGACGACGACGAGCCCGACCGCGAGGAGGAACTCGGGGATCGCCGCGACGGTGCCGGTGACGGTCGTGAAGGCCAGCTCGGAGCCGGGGTTGCGGCCGTTGTGGGTACGGATGGCCAGCCACACGCCGAGCGGGACCGCCACCAGCAGGGCGATGAGGGAGGCCAGGACGGCCAGCTCCACGGTGCTGGGCAGCCGGTCGGCGATGACGCCGGCGACCGCTTCCCTCGTCTGGAACGAGGTGCCGAGGTCGCCGGTCAGCACGCCTTTGACGTACGCGAGCAGTTGCTGGTGGATCGGCTGGTCCAGGCCGAGTTCGGCACGGCGGGCGGCGACGAGCTCGGCTGGGGCCGTGGCGCCGAGGGCGGCCCTGACCGGGTCGCCGGGGATGAGATGGATCATGGAGAAGGACGCGGCGAGGAGGACGGCCAGTGAGGCCGCGAGCCTGGCCAGGCGGCGGAGCAGGAACACGTGCGGCACCTGTTCATGAGGCGGCCAGGCCGAGCACGGCGACGAGCTCGACCAGGCGGTAGGCGGTCGGGTAGTCGGGGGCCGGGTAGCGCACGGTGGTGCCGCCGGCCCGTTCCGTTCCTGGGACGAGCAGGACGCGCTCCGCCATCGCGGGGCGGTGCACGTCGACCTCCAGCTCCACCGGCCCGTCGAAGCGGGGCGGGAGCACCCGGTCGCGGGCGTCCAGCGCGGCGGGCACGGCGGCTTCGATCAGCTCGCACGCCAGGGCGGGATGCAGGCTGTCGGCGGCGGACGCGCCCAGCGCCCGCTTCACCTCCACGGTGTGCACGCCGGGCACGGTCCGCCTGGCCTCCTCCGCGGCCAGGTCGTCGCCGGTGACGAGGACGGGTGCGGTTCCCAGGTGCGCGGCCAGCGCGGCGTTGAGCCCGATCTCGCCGAGCGAGACGCCCTGGCAGCGCACGTCGGCGATCACCGCGCCGCTGACGGTGTGCGCCAGGACGGCCCCGGCGGTGCCCGCCTTGGCGTGGTAGCCGAGGAAGATCACGGCGTCGGCGCCGCCGTCGAGGCCGGCGAGCATGCCGTGTCTCCTGGGGCCGCCGCGCAGCACCCGCGCCCGCTGGTCGAGTTCGGGGAGCAGGAGGTTGCGGAAGGCGGCGTGCGCCTCGGCGACGGTGACGCCGGCGCCGGGGTGGCGGGCGAGGACGCCCCTGACCGCCGCGTTGACCTCGGCGGTGAGCTGCTTCCTGTGGAGCAGGTACTCGGGCTCGCCGGGTCGGACGTCCGCGACGCCCGACACGCCGGTCACGCCCTCCATGTCGGCGGAGATGAGCACCCGCATGTCAGGCCGCGCCCATCTCGATGGTGAACGGCAGCAGGTCGAGCCGGAACCTGGCGCCCCTGCCGTACACGCTCTGGGGCACCTGCTGGAACGGCACGACGTCGAGGTTGCGGATGAGCGCGGTCTCGGCCTGGCTCCACAGCGCGCACCCCTCCTTCCCCGGCCTGGTGGACGCCTTGGCCACCAGGTCCTCGTACGCCTTGTTGCGGGTTCCCGCGAGGTTGGTGCCGCCCTCGGGGAAGGTCTTGCCGGAGAACCACGGGACCATCTGCGAGGGCAGGTGCCACACGAACGGCATCGCCATCAGGTCCCAGGTGCCGTTGGACATCGCCTCGTTGATGGCGAGCTGGTTGCCGCCCTTGGGCACCAGTTCGACGCCGGTGGCCTTGAGCTGCTGCTGCATGAGCTCGGTCGCCGCGGTGCCGTTGCCTGGCGCGGTGACGAACGGCATCGTGAACGACAGGCGGACGCCGTCCTTCACCCGCACGCCGTCGGGGCCCGGCTTCCAGCCTGCCTGGTCGAGGGTGCGCCCGGCGGCGGCGAGGTCGAAGGCGGGCACGTTGCCGGTGACGGTGTCGGCGGGGCAGACGGGGCGGCCGCCTGAGGAGGAGAGGAGCTGGGTCATCGGGGAGCCGAGGCCCCCGGTGGCGACCTTGCCGACCTTGGGCAGGTCGAGCGCCTGCACGACGGCCCTGCGTACGAGGGGGTCGGCGCCGGGGCGGCCCTTCGCCTGGTTGAAGAACAGCTCGGCGGCGGGCGTGGTGGACTCGACCTTGAACAGCTTGCGCGCCTCCAGGCGTTCGCGGTCGGCGCCGAAGACGGCGGCGAAGTTGAGCTGGCCGGACAGCAGCATGTTGGCGGCCGTGGTCTCGCTGATCACCACGCGGACGACGACGGTGTCGGGCCGGCTCGCGCGGTTGACGGTCGCGGCGCCCGGGTCCCACGCGTAGTCCTTGCGGCGGGTGAGCGTGTAGTGGTCGCCGCCGACGGTCTCGGCGACCGTGTAGAGCCCGGTCCCGCCCTTGCCCGCCGCGCGCTGCGCCGGGTCGGCGAGCGCGGACCTGCACACGAGCGGCACCGATCCGAGGTTGTTCAGCAGGAAGGGGTCGGGCCTGCCGCTGGTGACGGTCACGGTGCCGGCGGCGTCGTCCGCGCTCGCCTTGGTCCCCGGCTGGACCCACTGGCCGAGCAGGCTGGAGCCGTTGGCGGGGTCGCCGACGTAGGTCAGGGCCGCGGCCACGTCGGAGGCGGTCAGCGGGGTGCCGTCGGCGCAGGTGACGCCCTTGCGCAGGGTGAAGGTGGCGCGTTCGGCGTCGGCCTGCCAGGTGGTGGCCAGGTGGGGGTGCGCCTCGCCGTCGGCGTCGACGGCGACGAGGCTGTCGTACAGGAATCTTCCGACCATCCTGGTCAGTGACATGACGGTCGCGTAGGGGTCGAGGCTGCCGAGGTCGGTGCCGACGGCCATGGTGAAGGTGCCGCCCGTCGCGCGGTGCTCGCCGCCGGTGCCGCAGGCGGCGAGCCCGAGTGCCGTCGCGATCGCGAGGGCCGCGGGCATGCGGAAGGATCTCATCGCTCCTCCAGGGGCATGAGAGGGGGTGGAGGTGGGCTACCGGCCGGCGAGCGCCCGCTTGTCGACCTTGCCGATGTCGAGCAGCGGCAGCTCGGAGACGACGGTGAGGCGCTTGGGCACCTTGTACGCGGCCAGCCGGTGGCGCAGGTGGGCGAGCAGCTCGTCGGGACCGGCGCCGCCGGGCGACTGGACCCAGGCGTGTCCGACCTGCCCGTACAGCTCGTCGGGCACGGGGAGCACGGCGGCCACCTGGACCGCGGGGTGGGCTTCGAGCGCGAGCTCGATCTCGCGGGGGTAGACGTTGTAGCCGCCGGACTTGAACACCTCGTGGGTGCGTCCGACGAGTTCGAGGTTGCCGTCGGGGCGCCGCACCGCGAGGTCGCCGGTGTGCAGCCAGCCGTCGGCGTCGATGAGGCGGGAGGTGGCGGCGGGGTCGCGCCAGTAGCCCAGCGCGCGGCAGGCCCCGCGGACGACGATCTCGCCGGGCTCGCCGGCGGGCGTCTCGGCGCCGTCCTGGCCGAGGAGCCTGACCTCGTACTCGGCGGCGGGACGGCCGATCGTGCGGGTCAGCACGTCGTCGTCGGCGTCGGGATCGGCGAAGCAGACCTCGCCGACGGTCTCGGTGCTGCCGTAGCTCATCAGCAGCCGCCCGCAGCGCCGCCGCAGCTCGCTCACCAGGGCCTGCGGGGCGGCGCCGCCGCTCCACAGGATCGCCCTCAGCTGCGACAGATCGGCCCGCGGCCACAGGTCGGTGGCGACGCTGAGCTGCAGCATGGTCGGCACCGCGCCCCAGTACTCCACGCGCTCGCGCTCCAGCAGCTCCAGCGCCCCGCGCGGGTCGTACGCGTCCTGGAAGACCAGGCGGCCGCCGGCGACCAGGACCGTCATGCAGATGTTGCCCACCGAGCCGACATGGTTGATCGGCAGGTTGCACAGCATGGACGGCGCCTCGCCGGTGAAGATCCGGCCGCCCTGGATCCGCGCGGTGGCGATCAGGGACGTGTGCGAGAGCAGCGCGCCCTTGGGCCTGCCGGTGGAGCCGGAGGTGTAGACGATCAGCGCGGCGGCGCCGGGGTCCACGGCGGGGTCGGCGGCGAGCGGTGTGGCGGCGCGCAGCGCGCGGGACAGCTCGTCCCCGGCGAGCGTGGCCTGCTCCAGCCCGGCGCCTTCGAGCAGGCCCGCGGGGTCGAGCACCACCCGTGGCTCGCTGTCGTCGAGCAGGTACCGCAGCTCGTGGGGGCGGCTCTTGGGGTTGAGTCCCTGGAAGACGGCGCCCAGCCGGGCGGCGGCCAGGAAGGCGAACAGGAAACGCGGCTCGGGGTGGGCGGCGACGGCGACCCTGTCCCCGGCGCGTACCCCGGCTTCGACGAGCGTCCCGGCCCAGCGGTCGACCTCGGCGTCGAGGTCCTGCCATGTCCAGCGGCGGGCGTCGTGGACGAGCGCCTCGCGGGTGGGGTGCCGGGCGGCGCCCGCGCGGATGACGTCACCGATCGTTGGCGGCATCTCACTTCTCCGATCGTTGATGGGCGTGCTGGCGCCCGTCGGCAGGCAAGGCTCGCGCCAGGGACGTGGCGCTGAGGGGGGTGTGGCGGCCGGCTAGCGGGCCGGAGAGAAGGAGGCGCGCTCGGCGAGGGCGGCCAGGCCGAGCAGCAGGTCGTCGTGGAAGCGGGCGGCGATCACCTGCAGGCCCACGGGGAGCCCGTCGCCGGTCAGCCCGGCGGGGATCGAGACGGCGGGCACGCCCGTGAGGTTGGCGATCGGACCGAAGGGCTCCGCGCCGGACACTCCGGCGTCGCGGCCGTCGATCACGGTGGGGATGGGGCCTTCCGCGGCGAACGGGGGGCAGGCGGTGGCGGGGGTGATGAGCAGGTCGGTCTCGGACAGCAAGGCCGCCACGGCGGCTTCGAGGTCGGCGCAGGCCGCCAGCGCCGCGCCGTGCTCGGCGGCGCCGACCTCCTCGCCGCGCAACGCGCCCTGGACGGTCGTGGGGCACAGCAGGTCGAGGACGTCCGGCCACGGCCCGAGCAGGCCGAGCTCGCGACGGAGTTCGGCGCAGGCGAGCACCAGCCACGGCGGGCGGGCGTCCGGCAGCGTGAGCGGCCGCTCGTCCAGGTGGAACCCGGCCAGGGCGGCGAGCCGGCGGGCGCCCTCCGCGGCGATCGCGGCCACCTCCGGATCGACGGGCGCGTAGCCCAGGTCGGCGGAGAACCTGGCCCGCAGTCCCGGCGGCGGCAGCCGTACGGCGAAGGCGCCCGGCTGGTACGGCAGCGACCAGCGGTCGCCCGGGCTCTCGCCGGCGGCGACGTCCAGGGCGAGGGCGGTGTCGGCCACGGTCGCGGCGAGCACCCCGGGCGTGGAGAACGGGTGGGAGGAGCGGCGCGGCACCCGGCCGTGGGTCGGTTTGAGCCCGACCAGGCCGCAGAAGGCGGCCGGCTCGCGGATCGAGCCTCCGCCGTCGCCGGCGGTGGCGAGCGGCACCAGACCGGCCGCGACGGCGGCGGCGGAGCCGCCCGAGCTGCCGCCGGGCGTGAGCGACGGTGACCAGGGGTTGCGGGTCGGGCCGTGCAGGCGGGTCGAGGTCGCCGAGTCGAAACCGAACTCGGCGGTGGCGGTCTTGCCGACCGGGATCGCGCCCGCCCGGCGCAGCCGCCGCACGAGCGGGCTGTCGGCGCCGGCGGGCGGCGCGCCGCTCAGCAGCAGCGATCCGGCCCTGGTCGGCATGCCCGCGCAGTCCTCCAGGTCCTTCACGCCGAACGGCACCCCGGCGAGCGGGCCCGGGTCGCCGCCCGCCGCGACCACGGCGTCGATCTCGGCCGCCGCGCGCCGGGCGCCGCCGGGATCGACGTGCACGAAGGCGTTGTGCTCGTCGGCCGCGATGGCCGCGAGCGCGGCGTCGACGACGTCGATCGCGCGGACGTGCCCGCGGCGCACCCGCGCGGCGATCTCGGCCGCCGACCCGCGACCAGGCGTCGTGCGGGGGTGCGGGGTCTTCTGGTGGCTAGGTTGCACTCCACCCTCCTGTGGTCTCGCCGACCTCGGCCAGCTCCGGCGCGATGGCGGTGGCCAGAACGTGCGGGTCGGGGATGGCGACGTCGGCGTGGGTGAGCCGGCGGTCGTCAGGGCCGCACGCGTTGAGCAGGCCGAACGCCATGTCGACGAAGGTCGTGCCGAGCGTGCGGTCGTCGACGGGCCCGCGGGGTGAGTACCAGCGGGCCACGCCGGTACACATCTCCAGCAGGGCCAGCCTGGCGATGCCCAGCTCGTTGAAGCGGAACGTGCCCTCGGCTCGGCCGTCGGACAGCGCGTCGCGCCACAGCACCTCGTAGCGGTCGCGCAGCCCCATGACCCGGCTTCTGGCCTCTCCGGTGAGTGACCGCAGCTCGTTGTCTATCACCAGGGCGTCCAGCTGGGCGTGGGCGTGGACGTAGACGTGGACCGTCACCAGCCTGGCCAGCCGTTCCGCCGCCCCGTCCGCCCCGTCGAGGGCGGCCTGGGCGAGGTAGAGCATCCGGGCGTTGCCGCGGTTCATCACCTGTGCCAGCAGGTCTTCCTTGGTGCCCATGTAGTGGTACAGGGCGCCGCTGGAGATCCCGGCGCGTTCGGCGATCTCGCGGATTCCTGTGGCAGCGAAGCCCTTTTCCGCGAACAGTTCCAGCGCTGCCCGCTCGATGCGCTCACCCGTGGTCACCATTGCGCCATGGTGTCAGTCGATCGTTTGATTAGTCAAGAAGGTGCCTGGTAGATGAGTTCTTGTCAGGTAATCGATCGATCGATTACTTTCGACGGCATGGTTCTCACCGACATCCCGCTCGCGGATCTCAGCGTGCACAGACACGGGCCGGTCGTCACGGTCCGGTTGGCGCGGCCCGACGTGCTCAACGCCTTCAGGGCGCGGACCAGGGCCGAGTTCGCCTCCGTCCTCCGCGCCCTGCGCGCCGACGAGCAGGCCAGGGTCGTCGTCCTGACAGGGGAGGGCCGGGCCTTCTCCGCCGGCCAGGACCTCCGCGAGCTGGGCGGGCTGCTGAGGGAGGAGGACGCCTCGGACGACCGGCTCAGGGAGGGCATCGAGGAACTGCAGGAACTCACCCGCGCCCTGCTCTCGCTTCCCCAGGTGACCGTCGCCGCGCTGAACGGCGTCGCCGTCGGCCTGGGCGCCGAGCTCGCGCTCGCCTGTGACCTGCGCATCGCCGCGCACAGCGCCACGATCGGCTTCCCCGAGGCGCGCAGAGCCATGTTCCAGACCAACGGCGTCATGTGGCTGCTCCCCCGGATCGTGGGCCTGGCCCGCGCCGGCCACCTCGTCCTGACCGGACGCCTGATCGAGGCGGCCGAGGCGGAGCGGATCGGCCTCGTCCACAGGGCCTGCCCCGACGCCGAGCTCGCCCCCGCCGTCGAGGCGCTCGCCGCCGACCTCGCCGCCAACGCGCCGGGGTCGCTGCGCCTGGCCAAGCGCCTGCTGCGCGACACCTGGGGCCTGGACCTCACCGAGGTGATGGCGCGGGAGACCGACGGGATGCTCGCCTGCCTGCGGAGCCGCGACCTGCGGGAAGGAACCCTGGCCTTCCTGGAGGGCCGCACCCCCCACTACGAAGGGCGTTAGCGATGACGACTGTGGAGCACAGGCTCGCCGAACTGGCCGTCGGCTTCGGCGTCTCACTCAGACCGGGCCAGGTCCTCGCGGTGGACGCCATGGTCGGCCAGGAACGCCTGGCCCGCGCGGTCGCCGCCGTCGCCTACGAGGCCGGGGCGAGATACGTGGACGTGCAGTACTTCGACCCGCACGTACGGCGGTCCAGGCTGCTCGCGGGCGACGACCTGGCCTTCACCCCGGGATGGCTCACCGGCCGGGTGGCGGAGCTCGCCGAGCACGGCGCCGCCGCCGTTCACCTGGTCGCGGCGGCTGGCCCCGCGCTCGCCGAGGGCGTGGACCCCCTCCGCTCGACGCTCGCCCACGACCGGATCCTGCCCGAGATGATGGCGCTGGCCCAGCGGCAGGCGATCGCCTGGTGCATGGTGCCAGGGCCGACTGAGGAATGGGCCCGCGCGCTCAGGCCCGCGGCCGACCCCGGCACCGCCCTGGCCGCCCTGTGGGACGACGTGGCCTACGCCTGCCGCCTCGACGAGCCCGACCCTTCGGCCGCCTGGCGAGAACGGACCGCCGAGCTGCGGCGCGTCGCCGCCGCGGCCAACGCCGGCCGCTGGGACGCGCTGCGCTTCCGCGGCCCCGGCACCGACCTGACGGTCGGGCTGTTCCCCACCTCGCGGTGGGCGGCCATCGGCGAGACCTCGGCGGGCGGCGGCACGTACCACTCCAACCTGCCCTCCGAGGAGGTCTACACCGCGCCCGACCCGCGCCGCACCTCAGGCGTGGCCACACTGCGGCGGCCCCGGCTGCTGCACGACGGCAGCCGGGTCGACGAGCTGACCCTGCGCTACGACGCGGGCCGCCTGGTCGAGGTCGAGGGAAGCGGCGACGTCGAGGCGCTGCGCCGCCAGTTCGAGCGTGACCCCGGAGCGTCCAGGCTCGGCGAGGTGGCGCTCGTCGCCAGCGACGGCCGCTGCGGACGCCTCGCCCCCAGCGGGGCGGTCCTCCTGGACGAGAACGCCGGCTGCCACATCGCGATGGGCGCGCACTACCCGTACACGGTGGGCGACGCCGACCGGGCGCACGCCAACGTCAGCGCCGTCCACATGGACCTCGTGATCGGCGAGCGCGACGTCGAGGTGGACGCGGTGACCGAGGCCGGGCGGGTCGTGCCGGTCCTGCGCGACGGGCAGTGGGTGATCTGAGATGGACGACCTGCTGAAGGCCATCGAGGACGAACGCCTGCGATGCGAGGTGCCGGGCGCAGCCGTGGCCGTCGTCAGGAACGGCGTGAGCGTGCTGGAGCACGGCTTCGGCCCCGGGACCACTCCGGCCACCCACTTCCCGATCGGCTCGGTGACCAAGTCGTTCACCGCCACCGCCGCGGGCTCGCTCGTGGACGAAGGGCTGCTGGACTGGGACGTGCCCGTGCGGGAGTACCTGCCCGGCTTCCGGATGTGGGACCCCGCCGCCACCGAGCAGCTCACCGTGCGCGACCTGCTCTGCCACCGCTCCGGGCTGCCCCGCCACGACCTGGTCTGGTACGGCAACCACCGGGCCACCAGGGCCGACCTGATGCGGGGCCTGCGCCACCTCCAGCCGAGCCGGCCCATCCGGCAGAGCTGGCAGTACAGCAACCTCATGTACCTGGCGGCGGGCGAGGTCGTCGCGCACCTGCACGGCGGGACGTGGGAGGACGCCGTGCGCGACCGGGTGCTGCGGCCGCTCGGCATGTCCGACACGTTCCTCACCTCGGCCGAGGCGCTCGCCTCCGACCGGCTCAGCCCCGGCCATCTCGACGGCCGCCCGGTGCCGCGGCGCGACCTGGACCTGTGCGGCGCGTCCGGCAGCATGACCTCCTCCGCGGCCGACCTGACCGCCTGGCTGCGGGCCAACCTGGAGGGCGGCCTCGTGTCGGAGGCGACGCTGCGCGAGCTGCACCGCCCCGCCATGCTGGTGCCTCCCGCGCCCATCGCGTGGGAGGAACTGCGTCCCGCCGGCTACGCGCTCGGCTGGCAGGTCGACACCTACCGGGGGCGGCGGGTCGTCCAGCACGGCGGCAACATCGACGGCTACAGCTCCGTCGTCTCCTTCATGCCGGAGGAGGGCGTCGGCGTCGCCGTGCTCACCAACGCCACCTTCTCCCCGCTGCGCGACATCGTCGCCTTCCTCGTCTACGACGAGCTGCTCGGCCTCGACCCGATCCCTTGGGGTGAGCGCCACCGCGCGATGTACGCCGCGGCGAACGAAGGGCGCAGGCTCGCGGCGGAGCGGCGGCGCGAGCTGTCGGCCGGGGCGCCGCCCGGCCGCCCCTGGGAGGAGTACGCGGGCGAGTACGCCCATCCCGCCTACGGCTCCCTGCACGTCACGGCCGGTCAGGACGGCCTCGCCGTCGCGCTGCACGGCCTTCCCCTCGCGGTGCGGCACGTCCACCGTGAGGCGTTCGAGCTGCGCCAGGACACCCTGGACCAGACCTTCCCCGCCCACTGGAACAGCGGCTTCGACGGGGACGTCCGCTCCGTGTCGGTCCTGTTCGAGCCCAACGTCGAGCCGATCGAGTTCGTACGCGTCGCGCCGGAGGTGCCGGCTGAGACCCTCGCCACGCTGACGGGACGCTACCGGCTGGGGCCGGTGGACGCGCTGGTCGAGCTGGTCGGCGGCGCGCTGCGCGTCTCCGTCGCGAACCGGCCGGGCGCGGCGCTCAGGCCCCGGCGCGGCCTCGTCTTCGACGTCGAGGGCCAGGCCGGCGTGTGGGCCGAGTTCGTCCCCGACGGCGCCGGCTGCGACCTGGTCGTCTGGCCGCTCGGCCGTTTCACCAAGGAGGCGACGGCGTGACACCCCGCATCGACGACCTGTACGACATCGCGCTGCCGCAGCAGCCGGCCGTCTCACCGGCAGGGGAGGCCGTCTTCGTGCTGCGCCGCGCCGACCGCGACGCCGACCGGGACGTGAGGGCGCTGTGGCGGGCCGAGGGGCCGTTGACGTCAGGGCCCGCCGACTGGGCGCCCGCCTGGTCCCCCGACGGGCGCACGATCGCCTTCCTCCGCGCCGCCGGCGGCCCGCCGCAGCTGTGGCTGCTGCCGATGTGCGGCGAGGCCGACCCGGAGAAGTCGGCGGAGCCGGTAACCGCGCTGCCGCTCGGCGCCGGCCCGGCCCGCTGGAGCCCGGACGGCACCAGGATCGCCTTCACCGCACCCGTCCCCGCCGGACCGATCGACCTCGATGCCCCCGTCGAGATCGACAGGCTCGACTACCAGGCCGACGGGGCCGGGCTGCTGCGGTCGGTGACCACGCAGGTGCACGTGCTCGACCTGGCCACAGGAACGGTCACCCAGGTCACCAGCCGGCACCGGCACACCGGCGACCCCGCCTGGTCGCCCGACGGCGCCCGGCTGGCCTTCCCCGCCGCGCTCGACGACGACACCGACCTCACCGGCAACCTGGCCGCCTACGTCCTCGACCTGGAGACCGGCGAGGACCGCGTCGTCCTCGACGGTTCGGCGGGCCCGGTGACGTGGACGCCCGACGGACGCGCGCTGCTGGTGGTCGGCCGCGCCGACACCCGGGCCGGGCACGCCGGTCTCCTGCTGGTCCCGCTCGACGCGGGCCGGGTCGTCGACCTGGCGGCCGGGCTCGACCGCAACGTCATGCCCGGTGAGACCGGCTACCCGGGGGCGAGGCCCCAGGTCACCGGCGACGGGAGTGCGGTGGTGTTCTGCGTTCGCGACGCGGGCCGTACCGACCTGTACCGGGTGGAGCTGGACGGCGGTCCGGCCCGGCGTGTGCTCGGCGGGCCCGGCCACGTCGTCTCCGGAGCCGCGCTCGCGCCCGACGGCACGCTCGTCGCCGTCGTGTCCGGCCCGGCCAGCTTCGGCGACGTGGTCCGCGTCGAACCGGACGGCGCCGCGCGGACGCTGTACGACGGCGGCCGGCCGCTGCTGGCGTACCAGGAGCGCGTCTTCACCGTCGCCGACGGCACGACGGTGCACGGCTGGCTGCTGCGCGACCCGGCCGCGAGCGGGCCGCAGCCCCTGCTGCTGGACATCCACGGCGGCCCGCACAACGCCTGGAGCGGCTCGGCCGACCTGGCGCGCCTCTACCACCAGGTCCTGGCCGCGCGCGGATGGACGGTGCTGCTGCTGAACACGCGCGGCAGCGACGGGTACGGCGAGGCCCACTACACCGCCACCTACGGCGTCTGGGGCGAGGCGGACGCCCGCGACTTCCTCGACCCCCTCGACGAGCTCGTGAACGAAGGAGTCGCCGACCCCGCCCGGCTGGCCGTCACCGGCTACAGCTACGGCGGCTACATGACGTGCTACCTGACCGCGCACGACGACCGGTTCGCCGCCGCCGTCGCCGGCGCGCCGGTCAGCGACGTCACCGCCATGGTCGGCACCGCCGACCTCGGACACCACATCGGGGTGCGCGAGCTGGCCGCGGAGCCGTGGGCGGAGCCCGAGCGTTACGCCGCGATGTCGCCCCTCAGCCGCGTCGGCGCGGTCCGCACGCCGACGCTGCTGCTGCAGGGCATGGCCGACCTGCGCTGCCCCATGGGACAGTCCCAGCAGTGGTTCGCCGCGCTGCGCGAACGCCGGGTGCCCGCCCGCATGGTCCTGTACCCGGGCGCCTCTCACGACTTCGTCCTCGTGGGCCGGCCCTCGCACCGGGCCGACTACAACCGCAGAGTCGTCGACTGGGTCACCCGGGAGGAGCACTGATGTCCGCGCTCGGCCACTTCGACCACCTCGACCACCTTGACCGCCTCGCCGACCGGCTGCCCGAACTGCTCGCGGCCAACGACGTGCCGGGAGCCGGCCTCGCCGTGCTCGCAGGCGACGAGATCATCGAACACGCCGCCGGCGTGCTGAACACCGACACCGGCGTCGCCGCCACCACCGACTCGATCTTCCAGATCGGCTCCATCACCAAGGTCTGGACCGCCACTCTGGCCATGCAGCTCGTGGATGAGGGGCGGCTCGACCTTGACGCTCCGGTGCGGGAGTACCTCCCCGGCTTCCGCCTGCGCGACGACACCGCTGCCAGGACGGTCACCGTACGGCAGCTCGCCACCCACACCGGCGGTTTCGACGGCGACGTCGTCGCTCCCGCGGAATGGGGCGACCAGGCGCTCGGGGCGTTCGTCGACGCGCTCGGCGACGTCGGCCAGATCTTCCCTCCCGGCCTGATGTTCTCCTACAGCAACCTCGGCTATGTCGTTCTCGGCCGGCTGGTCGAGGTGCTGCGCGGCCTGCCGTACGACCAGTGTCTGCGGGAGCGGCTGCTCGCGCCGCTCGGGATCAAGCACGCCGCGCCCACCCCGTGGGAGGCGGTCATGCGCCGGGCGGCGGTCGGGCACGTCGCAGGACGGCCGGCGCCGTACTACGCCCCCGGCAGGATCGAGGCCCCTGCAGGCTCGGTGCTGGCCATGCGGGCGCGGGACCTGCTGACGTTCGTCCGCATGCACCTGCGCGACGGGCTCGCCGGCGACGGCACCCGCGTGCTGTCGCAGGCGGGGGCGCGGCTGATGCGCTCGCCCCAGGTCGAGCAGCCCGACCTCGGCTTTACGGGGAACACGCGGGGGCTCGGCTGGGCGCTGTACGGCTGGCCAGGCGGCCCGGTCATCGGGCACGACGGCGGAACCCTCGGGCAGAACGCCTACCTGCGCGTCGTGCCCGAGCGGGGGATCGCGGTCGCGCTGCTCACCAACGGCGGCCACCCCGCCCGCGTCTACGAGGAGGTCGTCGGCGGAGTCCTGGCCGGCCTGGCGGAGGTCACCCCGCCGCCGCGTCCCTCGCCGGCCGCCGACCCCCGGGTGCGCGACGCCTGGCGCTACACCGGCGTGTACGCCAACCACCTCGCCGAGACGACGGTCGAGCAGGACGCCTCCGGGCGGCTCTGGATGACGATCAAGCCGATCGGGGCCGCGACCGCCCTGCTCGGAGCGCCGGAACCGGTCGAACTGCTCGCCTTCCGCGGCGACACGCTGCTGACGGCGGGCGAGCACACCGCGGTCGCCTTCCTCGGCGACGACGGTCAGGGCCGCGCCCAGTACGGCCACGCCGGCAGAGCCGTGCGGAGGGTCGCATGACGCCGTGATCACCCACGACGTGCTGGAGCGACGCGGCGCGTTGCCGGCGAACCTGTTCGCCGGCAACGGGTACGGCAGGCTCGTCGGCGCCACCCAGGTCCGCGAGCTGGGCGAGGTGGAGACGACCGTCCTGCTCACCTCCACGCTCTCGGCGTTCCGCGTCGCCGACGCGCTCGTCACATGGGTGCTGGAGCGCGCTCCCATCCCGCCGACCTCGCTCGACCCGGTCGTCGGCGAGATCGACGACGCGTGGCTCTCGTACGGGGAGCCGCGCGCGGTCGGCACGGCGTACCGCGGACGGCGTTTCGGCGAGCACCTCTACGCGCGCCCTGAAGCAGGCTCAGGAGCTCGGCGCCGAGACGATCGAGACCAGGGTCCTGCCGTCCGACGAGGACGGGCTCAGGTTCGCGCTGAAGCGCGGCTTCGTCGAGACCGGGCGTCACCGTCCCCCCGATCGACCTGCGGCTCGCGAGCGGTGATCTGCACTCCCGGCAGGGGAGGTCAGTGCCAGTAGTCGCGTTCGGGAAGCCGCAGGTGGGTGTCCGGGTCGGTGAGCGCGCGGGCGTCGGCCGGGCGCAGCCCCGCCCCGGCGAAGCAGTAGGCCTCGGCGTGGCCGTCGTACAGGTAGGCGATCAGGATCTCCTCGGCAGGGTCCTCGGGCGACACGTCGCCGCCGCCCGGGATGGTGTCCCAGGCCACGACCTCGCCGTCGCGGTAGACGCAGCCCTGGTTGCCGCTCTTGGGGTTGGCGTACATGCCGTAGGCGACCGTGCCCGCCGACAGCGCCTGCATGACGACGGGGGTGGAGGCCAGGTATCCCCTTGTCCAGGGATGGCAACGATAACATTCGCGACATCACCTGGTGCAATAGGGGGAAACCCGACCTTGAGGCGCCAGAATGGCATCGTTAACAATCGGGGCACCCGCCGTCCTCGCAGATGCGGCATCCATCCGGGCCCAAGCGGCCGCCCCCTCGGCCGCGCGGGCACGCGGAGAGGTCACCCTGTGGATGCGCGACGACGACCTGCTCAAGGTCTTCCGCACCGTGGTCCCGGCCTTCAACGCCGAGTACCCCGACGTCGAGGTGAACCTCAAGGGCGTGGACATCGCCACCAAGCTCCCGCCCGCCCTCGTCAGCGGCGCGGGGCCGCCCGACGGCTCCTTCTGGGAGGACGACCAGATCGGCCGGCGCCTCGACGACGCTGCCGCGGTCGGAGCTCTTGGGGGTGGCGATCGTGACGCCGTAGCCCGCGGAACGGGCGGCGCGGCCGATGCCCAGCAGCGTGGACGCCGGCCCGAACAGCACCGAGTCGAAGCTCATCACGCCGATCGTGTGGCCCTGCCGGCGGACCAGCCCGCGCGCCATCAGGTTGGGGCGGTAGTCGAGCTGCCTGATCGGGTTTTGCAGACGTAGCTAATGGCAACGTTAACAATTGCCTGGACCGTACCGGCCGAGTCCCTGGAGCGCACCCGTGCACACGGCACACCTCACGATCGATCCCGCCTTCCGCGTGGCCCCGGTCCGGCGGCGCACCTTCGGCACGTTCGTCGAACACCTCGGCCGGTGCGTCTACACCGGCGTCTACGAGCCCGGCCACCCCGCCGCCGACGAGGACGGCTTCCGGCGCGACGTCCTCGACCTGACCCGCGAGCTGGGCGTGACCACCGTGCGGTACCCGGGCGGGAACTTCGTCTCCGGCTACCGCTGGGAGGACGGCATCGGCCCCCGCGAGCTGCGCCCCCGTCGCCTCGACCTGGCCTGGCACAGCACCGAGACCAACGAGGTCGGCGTGGACGAGTTCATGCGCTGGTGCGCCAAGGCCGGGGTGGAGCCGATGATGGCGGTCAACCTCGGCACCCGGGGCATCGAGGCCGCGCTCGACCTGCTGGAGTACTGCAACCACCCGTCCGGCACCGCGCTGTCCGACCGGCGGATCGCCAACGGCGCCAAGGAACCGTACGGCATCCGCATGTGGTGCCTCGGCAACGAGATGGACGGCCCCTGGCAGACCGGGCACAAGACCGCCCGCGAGTACGGCAGGCTGGCCGCCGAGACCGCCCGCGCCATGCGCATGATCGACCCGGCGCTCGAACTCGTCGCCTGCGGCAGCTCCAGCTCGTCCATGCCGACCTTCGGCGCGTGGGAGGCCACCGTGCTGGAGGAGGCGTACGACGTGGTCGACCACATCTCCTGCCACGCCTACTACGAGGAGAAGGACGGCGACCTGGGCAGCTTCCTGGCCTGCTCGACCGACATGGAGTACTTCATCTCCTCGGTCGTGGCCACCGCCGACCACGTCGGCGCCAAGCTCAAGTCCCGCAAGCGGATCGACCTGTCCTTCGACGAGTGGAACATCTGGTACCTGTCGCGCTTCCAGAACGCGCCGACGCCCGCCGACTGGCCGGTGGCGCCGCCGCTGCTGGAGGACCACTACCACCTGGCCGACGCGGTCGCGCTCGGCGGCCTGCTGATCACGCTGCTGCGGCACAGCGACCGGGTGAGCGCCGCCTCGCTGGCCCAGCTCGTCAACGTGATCGCCCCGATCATGACGGAGCCGGGCGGGCGGGCCTGGCGGCAGACCACCTTCCACCCGTTCGCCCAGGCCGCCCGCCTGGCCGCCGGCGACGTCCTGCGGGTGGAGCCGGTGTCGCCCGTGTACGAGACGGCCGAGTACGGCGAGGTGCCGCTGCTGCACGCCGTGGCCACCCACGACGGCGCGTCCACCACGCTGTTCGCGGTCAACCGCTCGACCGACCGGCCGCTGTCGCTGCGGATCGACGCCCGCGCGCTCGGCGGGGCCCGCGTGGTCGAGGCCACCACGCTGACCGACGCCGACGTCTACGCCCGCAACACCGCCGACGACCCCGGCCGGATCGCCCCCCGCCCCAACCCGGACGTCGAGCACGACCCGCTGACCGTGCTGCTGCCCCCGGTCTCCTGGAACGTCATCCGGCTCGCCTGAACCGTCAGGACGTGGTGTCCCGCCCCGCGCGCCGTCCCGCCGCGAGGACCGCGGCCGCGGCCATCGCCAGGAGCGCGGCGAGAGCCGCCGCCGCGCCCCAGGTGGCGGCGTCGGGGGCGACGAGGGGCAGGCCGCGCCGCGCCTGCCACACCAGCAGGCCCGTCAGCCCGGCGTAGCCGCACGCGCCGACGACCACCAGGCGGACGCGTACCGCCGTCTGCGCGAGGACGGAGAAGCGGCGCGCCAGCAGGCGCAGGCCGATCGCGAGCAGCGGGAGCGCCTGCAGGGCGTGCAGCCCGACGAAGTGGGCCACGCGCAGGTCGCCCGCCCCGGTCGCCCAGCCGGTGAGGGGCATGCCGGCGCCGCCGTCGGGCCCGCCCACGCTGTGGGCGCCGACCGTCACCAGGTGCAGGCCACCGGCCATGGCGCGAGCCTGGTCCGGGGTGGGCGCGGTCATGAGGTAGCCGACGGACATGCCCGCCAGCGAGACGGCCACACCGAGCGGGACGGCCCAGGCCATCACCCGGTCCACGCGGCGCTGGAACGTCAGCAGGACTCCCATCGCGAGCGTCAGCAGCCAGCCGAGGTAGGCGGCGCCGCCCATGACCATGTAGACCGTCCCGTCCAGCGTGGTCGAGAGGTTGAAGTGGCTGCGGACGCCGCGTGCCGCCTGGAACGCGATGGCCGAGAACTCCGGGACGACGAAACCGGCCACGGTGACGGTGCCCAGCCACCACAGCGACCGCCGCAGGCGGCGCACCCGGCTCATCATCCAGGCCAGCGTGCCGGCGTACAGGGAGAAGGAGAGGGCGAACTTCACCGGCTTCAGCCACACGCTCTCGCCCAGCACGGTCCGGGGGTCGACCAGGAGGCCGACGCCTCCGGCCAGGGCGAGCACCGCCATGACGGCGGCGCAGTGGGTGAGCGGGCCGTGCCAGCCCGCCGTGATCCCGCCACGCCGCGTCCGTGCGGGCGCCTGCCCGCGTTCCTCCAGCAGGGCCACCATGTCACGCGCTCCTTGCGATCGGCTTCATCGACGGGTCACCACCCTGCTGGGCTGCGGCGACGCGAACCAGAGAGATTGTCATGAGTGCGGCATGACCTCATCACGAACCGGACATCACCCTCGACTTCTCGCGTTTCATCGGCTCATCTAGGCTCTTCCTCCGGGTTTTCCGGGGGGTGAGGTGCCGCAGATTCGGCCGCGGGTCCGGTCAGGGGCTTGGACGCGGGTTCTGTCAGGGGTAGTGCAGGCAGGGGCTCGGACGCGGGTTCTTTCACGGGTGCGGGCAGGCGTTCGGGCCTGGACGCGGCCGGAGTCGCGGGCGCCGCGCCTGGCACGGGTGATCGCCGTCGTGGCCCTCGCCGGGTTCGCGAGCGTGTACCTCGTGGCGGGGGCGCCGGCCGCCGTGGCGGTGTTCGCGCTCCAGCTCGTCCACGTGCTTCCCGCCCTGCGGCGGCTGCGCGGGCCCGCCCTGCTCGCCGCGCAGGCGATCGCGGGCCTGTGGGGCGTGCTGGGCGACGGCGCGTCCGTCGGGATGCTCGGCTTCCTGGCCGGGTCCCTGCTGCTGTCGCCGATGCCGTACCCGCCGCTCGCTCCCGCCGTCGCCGTCGCGGCCACGGCGATCGCCTGGCTCCGGTACGGCGAGCCGCCCGCCACGGCGGACGCCGCCATCACGATGGTGCTGATCGCCCTGGTGATCTACGGCCTGACCCGGCTCGCGGAACGGGTGGAGCAGCTCCACGCGGCGCGTCTGGCGCTGGCCGCGGCCGCCGTGACCGAGGAGCGGCTGCGCATCGCGGCCGAGCTGGGCGACGGGCTCGGACGAGGTCTGGCCGGCATCGGCGCGGGCGGCAGGATCGCGCTGGCCGAGCCGGACCGTACGGCCGAGGTCATCGGCGAGGTCCTGGGCACGGCGCGCCGCGCTCTGGCCGACGCGCGTGCCGCCGCCGCCGAGTACCGCGCCATGTCGTTGAGCCCCGAGCTCGCCACCGCCCGCGCCATGCTGTCGTCGGCCGGAGTGGCGGCGCGGGTGCGGGCCAGGCACGACGAACCGCTCGGCCCGGCCGGCGCGCTGCTCGCCGCCGTGCTCAGGGCGACGGTGACCGAGGTCGTCCGCCGCGCCACCGCCACGAGCTGCGCCGTCGAGACGGAGAGCGAGCCGGACGGCACGGTGCGGCTCCTGATGGTCCACGACGGCACGCGCACCGCGGAGGACGAGAGCCTGGGCGACCTGCCCCGCCGGGTCGCGGAGGCGGGAGGCACGCTCACCACCGGGCTGTCGCCCGAGGGGCGCCACACCGTGACCGTCACGCTGCCGGGACCCGGCCCCGCCGCACCGCCCGCGCGGGAGGACCCGCGCTCCTCCGCGCTGGCGTTCGCCCTGCTGGCCGCCGTCCTCGTCGGATTCAGCGTCAAGGCGCTGCTCCAGCTCCCCGCGCCCCTGCTGCCGCCGGCCGCCGCGTGCCTCGCGCTGATCGTCTTCATGCAGCTCCGGTCGGTGTCCGGCAGGCACATGCGGTCGCTGGCGCTGATGGCGGTGCTCACGTACGTGCCGATCCTCTTCTTCGGCGGCGTGTGGCTGGGCGTCGCGGGCTTCCTCGCCGGGCCGGTGCTGCTGGCCTTCCCCCAGGCGGTCGCCTGGCCGCTGGCGGGGCTCGTGACGGGGAGCGTCGCCGTGGTCGCCGTCGTCCTCGGCACGCCGCCGGGCACGGCGGTCAACCTCACCGTGAGCACGGTGGTGACGGGCCTGGTCATGTACGGCCTCCTCCGGCTCGCCCAGCTCGCCAAGGAGCTCCAGGAGGTGCAGCAGGAGCTGGCCAGGTCGGCGGTCGTCGAGGAACGCCTGCGGGCCGCCCGCGACCTGCACGACCTGCTCGGCCACAGCATGGCGGCGATCCTGCTGAAGTGCGAGCTGGCCAGGCGGCTCCCGCAGGAGCGGGCCCGCGCCGAGATCGAGGACGTCCTCGCCATGGTGGAGCGCGCCGAGATCGATATGCGGTCCGTCTCGGGGGAGCGGCACGAGATGTCGCTGACCGCCGAGGCGGAGTCCGCGCGGTCCGTCCTGGCCGCCGCCGGGATCGAGGTCAGGGTCGAACTGGGCCACGACCCGGTGCCCGCCGAGGCGGAGACGGTGCTGAGCGCGGTGCTGCGCGAGGCCGTGACGAACGTGCTCAGGCACAGCGCCGCCCGCCGCTGCCTGATCACCACGGTGTCGGAGGACGGCGAGACCCGGCTGCGGGTGAGCAACGACGGCGTACGGGGAGGCGAGGGGCGCAGGGGGTCGGCCGGGATCGGCAACCTGACGACCCGGCTGGCCGTGCTCGACGGCAGCCTCGCCGTCGCCCGCGCGGGCGACCGCTTCGAGCTGGAGGCCCGCGTCCCCGCCGCCGTGCCCGCGTGACGAGCCGCGGTGCCGACGTGAGGAGCCGCCGTGCCCGCGTGACGAGCCGCCGTCCGCGCTCGGCGCGTGAAGGCCGGGTGGTCAGATCCAGCCGGCGTCACGGGCGACGCGGACGGCGTCCACCCGGTTGCGCGCGTTGAGCTTGGCGACGATCGTCGTGAGGTAGTTGCGCACGGTGCCCGCGCTCAGGAACAGCCGCCCCGCGATCTCGGTGACGTCCACGCCATCGGCGACCAGCCGCAGCACGTCCGCCTCGCGGGCGGTCAGCGGGTTGTCGGCCAGGTCCCACGCCGCCACGGCCAGCGAGGGGTCGAGGACGCGCCCGCCGCCCGCCACCGTCCTGATCGCGGCCACCAGCTCGTCGGGCGGCGCGGTCTTCAGCAGGAACCCGTCCACGCCCGCGCCGAGCGCCCTGCGCAGGTGGCCGGGCCTGCCGTAGCCGGTGAGCATGAGCGTCCGGCAGCCGGGCAGCCGGGTGCGCAGCTCGGCCGCCGCGGCGAGGCCGTCCAACGTGCCCGGCATGTCGATGTCGAGCACCGCGACGTCGGGCCGGTGCCGTACGGCCGCGGGCACGACGGCGTCGCCGGACTCGACGGCGGCGACGACGTCGAGGTCCTCCTCCAGGGAGAGCAGGGCCGCGAGCGCGCCTCTGACGACGTGCTGGTCCTCGGCCAGCAGCAGACGGATCACGGTGACATGTCTACCAGTGTCCGGATCGTGAGGATGTCACGGCCCATCGATGACCACGTCCCTGGCCGGGGACCGCCCAGGTCAGCAGGCTTGGACGGGTGACAGACGTGGTGCGCTTGGACGCGGTGAGCAAGGTGTACGGCAGGGGGCAGGGCGCGGTGGCGGCCCTGCGCGAGGTGAGCGTGGCGATCCCGCGCGGCAGCTTCACGGCGGTGATGGGTCCGTCGGGCTCGGGCAAGAGCACGTTCCTGCACTGCGCGGCCGGGCTGGACGTGCCGTCGTCCGGCTCGGTGCGGCTCGGCGGGACGGAGCTGACCGGCATGGACGAGACCCGGCTGACGGAGCTGCGCAGGCAGCGCGTCGGCTTCGTGTTCCAGGCGTTCAACCTGGTGCCGTCGCTGACGGTGGTCGAGAACGTCGTCCTGCCGCTGCGGCTCGCGGGCGCCCGCGTGGACCAGGCGTGGCTCGGCGAGGTGGTCTCCCGCGTGGGTCTCGACGGGCGGACCGGGCACCTGCCCGCGCAGCTGTCGGGCGGCCAGCAGCAGCGGGTGGCGATCGCCAGGGCGCTCGTGACCAGGCCGGAGGTGGTCTTCGGCGACGAGCCCACGGGCGCGCTGGACACGATGACCGCGCGGGACGTGCTGACCCTGCTGCGGGAGATCGTGGACGGCATGGGGCAGACCGTGGTGATGGTCACCCACGACCCGCTGGCCGCGTCGTACGCCGACACCGTGCTGTACCTGGCCGACGGCCGCGTCGTGGACGCGATGACGGCCCCCACCGCCGACCGCGTCGCCGAGCGCATGACCAGGCTGGGAGCGTGGGTGTGATGGTCCTCTTCGCGCTGAGGACGCTGCGGCACCGCAGGGCCGCGTTCGCGGGGGCCTTCGTCGCCCTGCTGTGCGCGTCGGCCCTGGTCTGCGGCTGCGGCATGCTGCTGGAGACCGGGCTGCGCGGCGGCGCCGCGCCCGAACGGTACGCCGCCGCCCCCGTCCTGGTGGCGGGCGACCGGTACGTCCGCGAGACGGTGGACAAGGGCGACGGCGAGTCCAAGGTCAAGGCCAAGGCGCTGACGGACCGCCGGTGGGTGCCGTCCTCGCTGGCCGGGCGGCTCGCGGCGGTCCCCGGGGTCGGGCGGGTGGTCACGGAGGTGACGTTCCCCGCGGTGGCGGGGGGCCGGGCGTTCCGGGGGCACGGCTGGGAGTCGGCGGGGCTGACCCCGTTCACCCTGCGCTCCGGCCGCGCGCCGCGCGCCGGCGACGAGCTGGTGGCCGACGCCGGCGCGGGCCTGGCCGCGGGCGCGCGGGTGGACGTCGAGACACCCGCGGGACGCCGGACCTACCGCGTGGTCGGCGTCACCGCCGAGGCCCTGCCGAGCCAGGGGACGTTGTTCTTCGCCACCGGCGAGGCCAGGCGGCTGGCCGGGCGGCCCGGCCTGGTGAGCGCGATCGGCGTCTTCCCCCGAGCCGGCGGGCCGGCTCCCGATCTCACGCTCGCCCTGGCCGGTGGCGCGGTGGCGTACACCGGTGACGAGCGCGGCGCGGTCGAGTTCCCCGACGCGGAACAGGCGCGGCTGAAGCTGGTCAGCCTGGGCGGCGCGCTCGGCGGCACCTCCCTGCTTGTCGCGATCCTCGTCGTGGTCGGCACGTTCGCGCTCTCCGCCCAGCAGCGGCAGCGGGAGATCGCCCTGCTGCGGGCCGTCGCCGCCACGCCCGCGCAGGTGCGCGGGATGCTCTCCGGCGAGGCGCTCCTCGTCGGCGCCGTCGCGGGCGCGCTCGGTTCCGCGCTGGGCGTCGGGCTCGGGTTCTGGCTGCGGTCGGCGTTCGTCGCGCTGGGCGCGATGCCGGAGAACCTCCGGCTCGTCGTCAGCCCGTTCCCCGCGCTCGCCGCGCCGGCGGCGACCGTCGCGGCGGCCTGGGCCGCCGCCCGGATCTCCGCGCGCCGTACCGCGCGGATCAGGCCCGTGGAGGCGCTGGGCGAGGCGGCGCTGCCGGTCGCGCGCCTGCCGCTGGGCCGGGCGCTCGCCGGCGCGGCGTGCGCGGCGGGCGGTGTGGCGCTCACGCTGGTGCTGTCGGGGCTGACGAGCGAGGCGGCCTCCGGACCTGTCACCATGCTGACCGCGCTCGTCTGGACGGTCGCCGTCGCCCTGCTCGCCCCGGCGCTGGCCGGCGCCGCCGTCGCGCTGCTCGCGAAGGCGCTGCGCGCCTCCCGGGTGGCCGGGCACCTCGCCGCCGCGAACCTGCGCGCCGGCTCCCGCCGCCTGGCGTCCGTGATCACGCCGCTCAGCCTGATGACCGCGATGACCTGCACCATCCTGTTCGCGCAGACCACGATGGGGGACGCCGCCCAGGAGCAGGCGGCGGCGAGCGCCCGCGCCGACCACGTCCTCGCCTCGCAGGTCTCCCGCGCCGCCGCCGACGCCGTGCGCCGGGTGCCCGGTGTGGAGGCCGTCACCGAGGTGCTGCGCACGTCCGTGCGCGTCGGGCTGGAGAGGTTCCCCGCGCAGGCGGTGACGTCGCCGGGGCTCCTCGCGACGCTCGACCCCGGTGTCGTGTCCGGGTCGCTGGACGGCTTCGGCGCGGGCTCGGTGGCCGTCAGCGGGACGGCCGCCTCCCGGCTGGGCGTGACGGTGGGCTCCCCGCTGCGGCTCGCCCTGGGCGACGGCGCCGCCGCCGCGCTGCGCGTGTCCGCCGTCTACGAGCGCGGGCTCGGCCTCGGCGACCTCCTCCTCCCGTACGAGCTGGTGCGTCCGCACGTGGACGACCCCACCTCGACCGTCCTCGTCTCGGCGCCCACGCTCGGGCGGGCGGAGCTGGAACGGGCCGTGCCCGGCGTCGCCGTGCTCGACCGGGTCGAGGCGACGGCGGCGAGCGCGCCGAACGCCGACGTCAACCTCGTCGCGATGGGGCTGATCATCGCGTTCACCGCGATCGCCGCGGTCAACACGCTCGCCATGGCCACCTCCGACCGCTCGCGCGAGCTGGCCCTGCTCCGTCTCGTCGGCACCACCCGCAGGCAGGTGCTGTGGATGCTCCGCCTGGAGACGCTGGCGGCGGTGCTGGTCTCGGCGGTCACCGGCACGGCGGTCTCGCTGGTCACGCTGGCCGCCTTCAGCCGGGGCATGACCGGCTCCGCCCTGCCGTACGTGCCGCTGCCCGCCTACCTGGCCGTGGTCGGGTCGGCGGCGGCGCTGGCGCTGGCGGCGACGCTGCTGCCCGCCCGCGTCGTCCTGCGGGCCCGCCCGGTCGAGGCGCTCGGCGCCCGCGCCTGAAGCGGGCGGGTCTCAGCGGGGCGGGTGCCCCGGGCCTCGGTCACGTGGCCGTCGCATGCGCCTGGCCGCCGCGATCACCACGGTCAGCCCGGCCAGCGCGAGCACCGTGGTGAAGATCCACTCTCCTGAGCCGTCGGGGCCGTAGACGCGGGTCTCCCGCCCCGTGTCCACGGCCCGGGTGGTGCGCCCGACGGCGAGGGTGCCGCGGTCGCTGCCGTACAGCTCGACGCCGTGCCGGAGGACGCGGCCGTCGGCGGAGGCGAAGTCCCCGGCCCAGACGCAGGACTCGTGGCCCGGGTGCTGGACGCACCGCAGCTGCGTGGCCGTGAACACACCGCTCACGCCGTCGGCGCGCGCGGCCCGTATGGTGGGGCCGAGCTCGGGGACGGACATGAACAGCAGCAACAGCCCCGCGACGGCCAGCGCCACGCTGAACCCCTTCGAACGCCCTTCCGTGCGCGTCATGACCTAGTGCGCGACCGCGCAGGAGCAGGTGGCCCCCGTCTGCTCGGCGGGACGGCGGTGGAGCAGCATCGCCACCACCATCGGCGCGAAGACGACGGCGTTGTAGAACAGGTGCAGCTCCATCCTGGGCGCGACCAGCTGCAGGATGCTCGTCGGCGCCGGGCGGCCCATCAGGTACACGCCGCTGAGCTTCTGCAGGAGCAGCAGCAGGTGCTCCAGGTGGTGCCACACCTGGATGCCCAGGGAGATGTTCCACCAGGTGCGCGACCTGCCGGTGAAGCCCTTGCGCAGCAGGACGAGGCCCACGAGCATGAGCAGCGCGTATCCGTAGTGCATCCACTCCGAGGTCACGAGCCACGGGAACGGCATGCCGAGCACGCCCCGAGCCTCGCTCAGCGGCCAGCCCCAGACGTAGACCTGCATGGCCTGCACCAGGTGCTCGGCCCAGTGGGCGACCACGATGACCATGAAGATCGCGAGCGCGGTCCTGTGATGGCGCCCGTTGAGGGTGGTTGCGCTGATCGTCGGCGTGGCCATTTCTCACCTCGTGTTGCTTGCGACGACGCTGCCCGGCACGCCGCGGGGAGGCCGGGGCAGTCGTCGTTGCCTGGCTCCGGCCGGCGCACACGCTTCCTGCCGTCGCCGTCCTCCCCGGGACGATGTGCAGCACTTGGCGGGATCATCCCTGGCCTCACCTGCAACCCGCTTGGGCCGATCTTGCAACTGGCTTGGGCGAAACCGGAGAGTCTGGTTAATTGCAAGCTATTGGCAATAGCGAGTTACTTGCTTTAAGGTCGCTGGGTGATGCGTGGACGAGCCCTGGCAGGGGCGATGGTCGTGGTGCTGGCCGGCTGCTCGGCCCCCTCGGGGACCGGGTCCCCCGCGAAGGCGGAGGAGACCGTGGTGCTCGGGCTCGGCTCCGAGCCCGACACCCTCGACCCGGTGCTCGGGTACGCGGCCGACGGCGGCTCCCTGCTGTACGACGGCCTGGTGCGCCGCACCCCGGCCCTCGACCTGCAGCCCGCGCTCGCCGAGGCGCTGCCCGACGTCGAGGGGACCGAGGTGACGTTCAAGCTCCGCCAGGGCGTCACCTTCCACGACGGCAGGCCGCTGACCGGCGCCGACGTCGCCTACACGTACACGCAGGTGCTGAAGGCGGCCAACAACTCGCCGATCCGCGGCGACTACGCGGCGATCGACCGGGTGGACGCGCCCGACGCCAGGACCGTCGTCTTCCGGCTCAAGTACCCGTACGCGCCGATCCTGCAGCGCGCCACCCTCGGGATCGTCCCCGCCGGGTCCGGCCTGACGTCCGGGTCCGCCGCCCCGGTCGGCACCGGCCCGTACGCCTTCGTGTCCTGGACCAAGGGCGACAAGATCACGTTGCGGGCCAACGACCGGTACTGGGGCGGGGCGCCCGCGGTCAAGAAGGTGGTCCTCGCCTACACGGCCGACGACAACGCGCGCGCCACCCGCATGGCGGCGGGCGAGTTCACCGCGGCCGAGCTGCCGCCCAAGGCGGTCGCCAGGTTCAGGAACCAGCAGGGGACGACGGTCCACGAGGCGCCCACCGCCGACTACCGGGGCGTCATGTTCCCGCTCGGCCGTCCCGTGACCGGCGACCTCGCCATCCGGAGGGCGCTGAGCCTGGCCGTCGACCGCGCCGCCATGGTGACGGCGATCCTCGCCGGCGCGGGCACCCCCGCGTACGGGCCCGTCGCGCCCGGCACCCCCTGGCACAACCCGGCCGTGGCCGGGCCGGGCACGCCCGACAGGGACGCGGCCGTCCGGCTCCTGGAGGAGGCCGGGTGGAAGGCGGGCGCCGACGGCGTCAGGGCCAAGGACGGCACCCCGGCGAGGTTCACGCTCATGTACCCGGCGGGCGACTCGCTGCGCAAGGAGCTCGCGCTCGCGGTCGCCTCCGACGCCAAACGGGTCGGCATCGACATCCGGCTGGCCGGCCTCGACTGGGACGCCATCGAGCCGCGCATGGGCGAGGACGCCCTCATGATGGGCTACGGCACCCCGTTCGACCCCGACTACCTCAACTACGAGCTGTTCCACTCCTCGTTCGCGGGCCAGGGCTTCCTCAACCCGGGCCGGTACCGCGACCCCGAGGTGGACCGGGCGCTGGAGACCGGGCGCGAGACGTCCGACCCGGCCGCGCGCAAGAGGGCGTACGACGAGTTCCAGCAGCGCATCAGCGACGACGCCGTCTGGCTGTACCTCGTCTACCTCAAGCACACCTACGTCGTGCGCGGCGACTGGAGCGGGCTGACCGTGGGCGTCGAACCGCACGAGCACGCGACGGGCGGCCTGTTCGGCACGGTCGCGAACTGGAAGCCCGCCCCGTGACCTGGGTCAGGATCGTCGCCTGGCGGCTGGCCTTCGCCGTGCCCCTGCTGCTGGCGGTGACGTTCGGGATGTTCGCGCTGGCCAAGGCGTCCCCCTTCGACCCGGTACGGCAGTACCTGGGCGACCGGGCGACGACCACCAGCCCGCAGGTCATGGCCGAGATCAGGGCGAACTGGGGCCTCGACCGTCCGTTGTCGGAGCAGTACGCGATCTGGCTCGGCCACCTGCTGCGCGGCGACCTGGGCGAGTCGCGGTCGCTGCGCCTGCCCGTGGCGCAGGTGATCGGCGAGCGGCTGGGCTGGACCCTCCTCGTCGTCGGGTGCGCGCTGGCGCTCATGCTCGCCGCCGGCCTCGTCCTCGGCACGCTGGCCGCCTGGCGGCGCGACTCGTGGCTGGACCGGCTGGTCAGCGGCACCGCCTTCGCCAACGAGGCGGCCCCCGTGTTCTGGGTCGGCCTGCTGGTGATCTGGGTGTTCGCCGTGAAGCTCGGGTGGCTGCCCGCAGGCGGGCTGACCGACGCCGCCGCCACCGCCGTCACCCTGCCCGACCTGCTGCGCCACCTGGTGCTGCCGGTGGCCGTGCTCGCCTTCTCCCAGTCGTCGTGGCTGCTGCTGTTCGTCCGGGAGTCGGTCATCGGAGTGCTGCGTGAGGACTTCGTCACCGGCGCGCGGGCCCGCGGCCTGCGGGAGAGGACGGTGCTGGTGCGCCACGCGCTGCGCGCGGCCCTGCTGCCGTTCATCACGATCATGGGGGCCCGCGTCCCCGAGCTGGTGACCGGGGCGATCCTGGTGGAGGCCGTGTTCTCCTGGCCGGGCGTGGCCGGGACCACGGTCAAGGCGGCGCTCGCCGTGGACTTCCCGCTGCTGGCCGCCCTCACCCTGCTCGCCACCGTCGCGGTCGTGCTGGGCAACCTGCTGGCCGACCTGGCGTACACGGTGGCCGACCCCCGGGTACGCGTCCTGGGGGTGAGCTGATGGCGGCCGTGACGCGGCGGGGCGGCCCCGCACGTCCGCGGCCCCGGCGGGCGCGCCTCGCCACAACCACCCTCGCCGTGCTGGTCGCCGCCGTCGTCGTCGTGCCGCTGGTCACCCGGCTCGACCAGCAGCTCGTGGACCTGGGCGCCGCCGGGCTGCCCCCGTCGCCCGCCCACCCGTTCGGCACGGACGAGGTCGGCAGGGACGTCCTGCTCCGCTCCGTGTACGGGCTGCGCGTGTCGCTGCTGGTCGGCCTGGTCGCGGCGCTGGTGAGCGCGGTGGTCGGCGGCCTCGTCGGACTGGTCGCCGGCATCGCGGGAGGCGTCGCGGACCGGCTGCTCATGCGCGTCGTGGACGGCTTCAACGCGCTGCCGCACCTGCTGTTCGGCGTCTTCGTCGTGGCGTTGTTCTCACCCAGCGCGGGCGCGGTCGTGGCGTCCGTCGCGGTCACCCACTGGACGACCGCCGCCAGGATCGTCCGCTCGGAGGTGCTGACACTACGCGGACGGCCGTTCGTCGACGCCGCGATCCTCGGCGGATCGAGCAGGGCGCGGATCGTCCGGCGGCACCTCCTGCCCAACCTGGCGCCGCAGCTGCTGCTCGCGACCGTGCTGATGATCCCGCACGCGATCTGGCACGAGACCGCGCTCAGCTTCCTCGGGCTCGGCCTGCCCGCCCACCTGGCCTCGCTCGGCAACATGATCAACGACGGGCAGCGCTCCCTGCTGGCGGGCGACTGGTGGTCCAGCCTCTTCCCCGGGCTGCTCATCCTGCTGCCCACGCTGGCGATCTCCGCGCTCGCCCAGCACGTCCGCGACCGCGCCAACCCGCGCTGGAGATCGGAGCTCGCCCTGTGAAGCCGCGCGGCCAGGAGTGCGCGGTGAGGCCGCGTGGATCGGAGTGCTCCCTGTGACGTTGCGCGTGGAGGGCCTGTCGGTCCGCTTCCACCTTCCCGGCGCGGTCGTGCACGCCGTCACCGACGCCGCTTTCGAGCTGCGCGAAGGCCGCTGCCTGGCGCTGGTCGGCGAATCGGGGTGCGGCAAGTCCGTGATGGCGCACGCGCTGCTCGGCCTGCTGCCCGGCAACGCCGTCGTCACCGGGCACGCCTGGCTGGGCTCGCTCGACCTGGTCGCCGCCCCTGAACGGGTGCTCGCCGGGCAGGTGCGCGGGCGGCGCGTCGGGCTGATCCCGCAGAGCCCCGCCGCCCACCTGACCCCCGTACGCACCGCCCGCGCCCAGCTCGCCGAGACGCTGCGCGAGCTCGGCGGCGGCCAGAGTCCCGACGCGCTCGCCCGCCGCGCCGGCCTGCGGCCCGACGACCTGGACCGCTATCCGCACCAGCTGTCCGGGGGCATGGCGCAGCGGGTCGCGAACGCGCTCGCCCTCGCCGGCGACCCGCCGCTCGTCATCGCCGACGAGCCCACCACCGGCCTGGACCGTCCCCTGGTCGAGTCCACCATGGCGGAGCTGCGGCGGCTCTGCGACGAGGGGCGGGCGGTGCTGATCATCACGCACGACCTGCGGGCCGCCGAGCAGGTCGCCGACGACGTCGCCGTCATGTACGCCGGCCGCGTCGTGGAACTGGCCGAGGCGCGCACGTTCTTCGCCCGGCCCCGGCACCCGTACGCGCAGGGCCTGCTGGACGCGCTGCCGTCACGCGCCTTCACCCCGATCCCCGGCGACCCGCCCGAGCTGACCTGCCTGCCGGACGGCTGCGCCTTCCTGCCCCGCTGCTCCCGCGCCACGTCCCGATGCGAAGAGCTCCCGCCGCTGAACGGAGTGGCCTGCCACCATGCTTGAAGCCGTCGACGTCACGCTGTCCTACGGCCGCCGCACCGTGCTCGACCGGGTGTCGGTGAGCGTGCGCCCCGGCGAGGTCCTCGGGCTGGCCGGGCCGAGCGGATGCGGCAAGTCCACGCTGGCCCGGGTGCTCGCCCTGCTGCTGCGGCCCTCCGGCGGCGCCGTCACCCTCGACGGGCGGCCGGTGAGCCGCTGGCGGCACCGGGCCCCGCACCGCACCTCGATCGGCCTGGTCTTCCAGCAGCCGCGTCTGGCCGTGGATCCCCGCTTCACCCTGTTCGACGTCATCGCCGAACCGCTGCGCGCCACCCGCCGCCCGCTGGAGCGCGCCCACCGCCTGGCCGCCGAGCTCGGGCTCACGCCCGAGCTGTTCACCCGCCGTCCCCACGAGGTGTCGGACGGGCAGCTCCAGCGCGCCTGCGTGGCCCGAGCGCTCGCGCTCGAACCGCGCTACCTCATCTGCGACGAGATGACCACCATGCTGGACGCCTCCACCCAGGCCCACCTCGTCGCCCGCATCGAGGACTACCGGGCGAGCACCGGCGCCGGCGTGCTCGCCATCAGCCACGACACCGAACTCCTCGACCGCTGGTCAACAGGCACCGTCCACACCCTGAACCAACCAGAAGAAAGCCCGCGCACCTGACCGGCCGTCCCCGTCACGGACGCCCCGGCAGGTGCGCCCGCGCCACATCCGCGATCCTTCCGGCCAGGCTCCGGAGCTCCTCGCCGGTCGGCGGCACGCCCCGCAGGGCCTCCCAATCGTCGATCAGGAGCATGAACTCCATGATCTCGGGCGGATGGCCGCACTCCGGCATCAGCCGCACGATCAGCAGGTCCGCCCCCGCGGAGACGGGCAGCGTGCCGTCGTGCACGGCCTGCGCGACGTCGAGCGCGACGGCCCACGGCTCCTGACAGGTGTCGATCGGCGGCATGCCGCATTCGGACAGCATCCGGCGTACGAGGGGCTCGACCTCCCGCAGCGTGCCGACCGAGAGGGTGTGTCCGGCCAGCTCCAGCAGGGTGGGGGTGTCGACTCCCGCTGCGATCAGGTCGCAGGCCAGCCAGCCCGCGTCCGTGACGGATCCGGTGAGCCGTCCGTGCAGGAGGTCTCCGCGGATCTCGGCGAGACGCCCGCGTAGCTCTCGGGGGAGTCGCATGTCAGCAGTATGTCCGCGCCCGACGCGGCGTGCCCGGCCGTTTCGGGTCGCTGCCGCGGGGAGCCAAGGTGGGCTTCCGGCAGGGCAAAGATTGGGTGCCGGTTTCGGCGACGCGCCGGAGGAAGCATCGCATTGTCGGGAGTAGTGGGCATTTCCGATGTAACTCGACATAGGGCATATCTGTCGGGGTTTGGGTGCAGCGGTGGGCCGGACCCGGGGAGGGCAGATGTACCGACGGCTCAGCCTCGTCGGCCTCGTCCTCGGCGCGGCCGTCGCCGCCGCCACGTTCGTGACGCAGGCCACGATCGCGTCCCTCACGTTCAGGACGCAGGCCGCGACTCCGTCCCCCACGTCGACGACGCAGGCCGTGTCCGCCGCGCCGCCGCAGGTCGACACCATCGCGCACCGGGGCGGCGCGGCGTACGCGCCAGAGAACACCCTCGCCGCCTGCGCCCTCGCCCGCGCGCAGGGAGCCGACGTGTGCGAGTTCGACATCCAGCAGACCAAGGACAACCAGCTCGTCCTGATCCACGACCCCACCCTGGCCCGCACCACGAACGTCGAGGAGGTTTTCCCGGGACGGTCCCCCTGGAACGTGGCCGACTTCACGCTCGCCGAGATCCGGCGGCTGGACGCCGGCTCCTGGTTCTCCTCGCGCTTCCGCGGCGAGAGGGTGCCGACGCTCGCCGAGGGCCTGCGCCAGCTCGAAGACGGCACGACCAGGCTGCTGCTGGAGGTCAAGCACTCGGTGCCCGGCCAGGGCATCGACCGGCGCGTGGCCGCCGAGCTGCAGGACACCCGCTTCTGGTGGCAGGACGGGCGGCTCACCATGATGGCGTTCGACTGGCCGTCGATGCGGGCCCTGCACCTGATGGTGCCGGACGTCCCGGTAGCGCTGCTCGGCAAGCCCGCCGTCGGCCAGCTGCCCGAGCTGGCCCGCTACGCCGGCCGCATCACCACGCCGCACGCCGGCCTGACCGCGCAGTACGTCCAGGAGGTCCACGACCAGGGCATGAGCGTCTACACGTGGACGGCGAACAAGCCCGCGCTCATCCGCCGCCTCCTCTCGTACGGCGTGGACGGCATCATGACGAACAAGCCCGACCGCCTCCAGGCCGTCAAGGGACCGGATTAGCGGGGGCCTCGGTGCGGCGGGCGAACAGGGCACGTACGCGCTCGATGATCGGGGGGCCGCCGGCGAAGCACCACAGGGCGATCACCGGGTCGCAGATGGCGCAGCCGAAGGACGAGTGCTCCGCGAAGGGGAGGATGGGGCTGCCCTTGAGGTGGTGGATGACGTCCCAGGCGGTGTGGAGCAGCCAGCCGACCCCGATCCAGGACCAGCTCTCCAGCCCCCGGTAGGCGACGTACGTCATGGCGACCGGCAGCACGAACTCCCAGTACCCGAGCCCGCCACCGCTCAGGTAGGCGGCGCCCGCGCCGGCCACCAGCACGGCGTTGACCCGGCGCCGGTGGGGCTCGGGGATCAGGGAGACGAGGGTGACGGCGATCAGCCCGATGATGACCGGCATGATGATCGGCATGATGGTGGACATGGGGTGTGGGGTTCCGTTCTGAGTGAGGGGTACTTCAGCCGGCGGGGACCTGCTCGTCCCGCCGCGCCGCCCGGTCCAGGCTCCGCAGGGCCAGCAGCCCGCCGATGCCCGGCAGCCAGGCCAGGGCGGTGGACGCGAAGGTGCGCCGCGGGTCGCGGGCGGCGGCGACGACGGTGAACAGGTACGCGCATCCGTGGACCGGCCCCGCGAGCGAGGAGATCTCGGGCAGGTGCACGGTGACGAGGTTGCCCAGCAGGACGACGAGCGAGGCGAGTTCGGCCGCGGCGGCGATGCGCAGGGGCCTTCTGGCAGCACTCACGTTCACACCCCCGTGGTGGAGCCGGGCCGGACGATCATCAGGACGGTCACGACGGCCCACAGCAGGTTGAAGACGCCGGTCAGCATGGCCAGGCGGGCCGTGGCGTCCCGGGACGTGGAGGCCCCGTCGAGCCCGGCGAGCAGACGCTCCTGCGCGGGGAGGACGAGCAGCGCCAGCACGCCGGCCGCCGCCGCGGTGAGCACGATCGAGACGATCAGCCACGCGTCGCCGAGGACGCGCAGGCTGCTGGCGGTGGCGAAGCCGAAGACCGGCACGGCCAGCCCGACGACGGAGTAGACCCGGCAGACCCGGTGCAGGAGCCGGACATCGGCGACGGAGGCGGGGTCCGCCCCGGCCGCGTGCGCGCGGCGCACCGCCGCGGGGAACATGCTGGCGGCCACCGTCACGGGGCCGACGGCCACGATGGCGGCCAGGACGTGAACGGACAGGAGGAACTTCGTCACCTGCGGGCTCCGGAGGGCGGCGGGTTCCGGACGGCTTCGGCAGCGGACATGGTCTCTCTCATGGAAGGGGACGTGGACGGGCTCGGTCAGAGGGCCGGGCTCGGTCAGAAGGCGGGGACGGGCTCGGTCAGAAGGCGGGGGCGGGGCCCCGATCCGACCAGACGACGCCGCGCCGCTCGTGGGCGAAGAGGGTCTCGACGGCGTGCGCGACCCGCGGCCCGACCTCGCGTTCCAGCAGGTACAGGGCGAGGTCGAGGCCGGAGGTGACGCCGGCGCCGGTGACGAGGTCGCCGTCGTCGACCACCCGGGCCGCCACCGGCCGGGCGCCGCCGGCGGACAGGAGCTCCATGCCCTGGTGGTGGGTGGTGGCGGGCCGGCCCACGATCAGGCCCGCCATGGCGAGGATCGCGGAGCCGCCGCACACCGTGGCCACCAGCGTGTCCTCGCGCTCCAGGGCCTCCTTGAGCAGGCCGGGCAGGCCGGTCCCCAGCGTGCGGGCGAGGATCGCGGGGATGCTGTCCTCCCGCTCCTCCCCGTCCTCGCTCGGCAGGGTGCCGGCGGCGCCCGGGACGATGACGACGTCCGCGCGGGCGGGATCGAGCAGGCCGGTGGCGCGTAGCGTCAGGGGCGGCGTCCCGCTGGGGACCTCGCGGGCGCCCTCCGCGGTGACCAGCTCGGCACTCACCGCTCCGCCGGTGGCCAGGCCCGCGGCCTGCAGGACCTCGTACGGTGCGATGGCGTCCAGTGGGTCGAAACCGTCGAACAGGACCACGTGCGCGTGCATCGGTAGCGCTCCTTTCGTCGCACAGCCCTTCGATGGGGCAGCCCTTCCGCCGGGCAGCCCTTGCGTCGGGCAGGCCTCCCGTCCGGCAGGCCTTTCGTTGCGCAGCGCAAGGCTAGAGCGGGCGTCCGCCGGAGCCCCATGGGCTGGATCGACAATTTCCAACGGATTCCCGCCATCGCCGCCGACCAGCCAGATCCGCGCGCACCAGCGCTCCCACCTGCCTGTTTCCAGTTGGCGCGTTCTCGTCTACCGTTGGCTCGTGCACACGGTGGCGGTCCTGGCTCTGGACCATGTGGTGGCGGCCGACCTGGCGACCCCGATCGAGGTGTTCGGGCGTGTCAGGCTGGCCGACGGGCGGCGTCCGTACCGCGTCCGGGTCTGCGCGGCGACGCCGCAGGTGGCCGGCGAGGCGTTCAGGATCATCGCGCCGTACGGCCTGGAGGCGCTGCGCGAGGCCGACACGATCATGGTGCCGGGCTGCTCGGAGCAGGCCCCGCCGCCCGGCGGCGAGGT
The DNA here is from genome assembly GCF_900109355.1 of Nonomuraea pusilla. Classification (GTDB taxonomy): domain Bacteria; phylum Actinomycetota; class Actinomycetes; order Streptosporangiales; family Streptosporangiaceae; genus Nonomuraea; species Nonomuraea pusilla. The sequence continues at coordinate 147,872 of NZ_FOBF01000015.1, read as the reverse complement.
GCTGGACGCCCTGCGCGAGGCGGCCGCCTCCGGCACCAGGATCGCCTCGATCTGCGTCGGCGCGTTCACGCTCGCCGCGGCGGGGCTGCTCGACGGCCTGCGCGCGACCACGCACTGGATCGCCGCCGGTCTGCTGGCCGAGCGGTTCCCGCTGGTCGACGTGCGGCCCGACGTGCTGTACGTCGACAACGGCCAGATCCTGACCTCGGCCGGCGCCGCGGCCGGCCTCGACCTGTGCCTGCACATGATCAGGCGCGACTTCGGCTCGGCGGTCGCCGCCGACTCCGCCCGGCTGCTGGTGATGCCATTGGAGCGGGAGGGCGGGCAGGCGCAGTTCATCGTGCACGCCCAGCCGCCGGTGCCGCGCGGCTCGCTGCTGGAGCCGGTGCTGTCGTGGATCGAGGACAACCTCGCCCGCGAGGTGACGCTGCCCGACATGGCCGCGCGCTGCGGGCTGAGCGAGCGCACCTTCAGCCGCCGCTTCCGCGAGCAGACCGGCACCACGCCGCTGCAGTGGCTGCTGCGCGCCCGCGTACGCCGCGCCCAGTTCCTGCTGGAGACCACCGACCACGGCGTCGAGCGCATCGCCGCGCAGGCCGGGTTCGGCTCGCCCACCGCCTTCCGCGAACGGTTCAAGCGCGTGGTCGGCGTCACGCCGCAGACCTACCGCTCCTCCTTCAGGAGCAACGCCTCAGCCGGATGACCCCTCACCGCAGGGGAGGGCCGGCCAACCGGCCGTGCCAGGTGCGGCAGTGGTGCGCCGTCACGGGGCGCCGCCGTCGCCGGGCGGGTAGTGCCCGTAGTGCTGCTGACGGCGGCGTTCGAGGTGGCCCACTGCGGTGAAGAGCAGCCCCACGGCCGCGCTCCCGGCGAGCCAGACGATCACCAGGCTCGGCGACGGCGCGGGGGAACCGGTGGCGGCGATCCTGACCAGGCTGACGACGCCGAACAGGCCGGCGGAGGCGGCGGACACGATGAGCCCGAGCCATACGGGATGAGCCGCGGAGAACCGCTGCCCCGCGCCGGGCGGCGCGTCGCCGCCGAGGTACGAGTCGACGCGCCAGTACCACCTGCTGAGCAGTCTCGGCAGACCCATCACAGCCCTTCGGCGGCGGTGCTCCTGCGCCAGGAGGATACCGAGGCGCCGGGCGCCGGGCCAGGGTCCGCAGGCCGCGGTTCGCGTTCAGGCGAGGCTCTCCAGGTGGTGGATGATCTGGTCGAGGGGGGCGCGGGTGTCGATCTCCAGGGTGGCGGTGGCGCGGAGCAGGGGTTCGACGAGGCGGAGGTTCTCCAGGATGTCCGTCTGCTCCTCCGGCCGCTTGCCGTACGGGTTGTCCGTACGCGCCACGACGCGGGACAGCAGCACCTCCGCCGGCGCGCTGAACAGCACGACGTGGTCGAACCACCGGTAGAACCTCCCCTGGTTGCTCTTGCAGCCGGCCACGAACAGGTGGCCTTCGCGGTGGCCGGTGAGCAGGTCGGTCATGGCGTCCTCGCGCCACACCCAGTCAGGGGACCCGTCCGGCAGGGTGACCCAGTGGCTCCAGTGGCCGTAGTCGGTGTCCACCACCCGGTGGCCGCGTGAGCCCAGCATCCGCAGCGCGGTGGACTTGCCCGTCCCGGACATCCCGGTGATCAGTACCTTCGCCATGTCATCACCTCGACCGCCGACGTTACGTCAACCCCGAGCCGTCAGGGGAGTTGCCAGGTTCCCGTGAGGAGCGTGGCCAGCGACGCCGCGGCTCCGACGGCCAGCCAGGGCAGGCGCCGGGGGGAGTCGGCGAGCATCGCGAGCGCGCCCGCGCCCGCGCACAGGCCGAGCAGGTACGCCGCGTGCCAGCCGGTCGAGCCGAGGTTGAACCCGGCGGCGGCCAGGGAGGGGGCGGGGCCCCAGACCGCGAAGTCGGCGTAGAAGCCCAGCAGGTAGTAGGGGCCGGCCCCGTCGCCGGACCCGGCGGCGTTCACGACGAGGTTGAAGCTGGTCAGGACGACCGCTGCCAGCGCCGGCGCTCCCGGCACGGGCGCCCATCGGGCCACCGCGATCCCGAGCAGGCCGGCGCCGAGCAGGGCGAGCGGCCCGCACGCGAGCTCCGCGACCGTCGGAAACCGTTCCAGCTCGTTGCCGGTGGCGACGTACAGGGCGGACAGGAGGGCCTGCGCGGCGGCGCCGGCGGCGAACGGGCCGGACGCGGCCAGGCACAGCGCGGCGGTGCGGTCGGCCCGCCCGCGGGGCAGGACGCCCAGCAGCTCCTCGGCGCCGGCGCGGCGCGCGGCGGAGGTGACCAGGGCGGCCGCGAAGAAGACGGGCACGCCCCAGAACAGCGTCATCGGCGCGGTCAGCGCGCTGAACGCGGGCCGGGGGCCGTCCCAGGCGTCCGGGGCGACCGCCAGCGCCCACAAGGCCGCGCCCAGCAGGTGGAGCGGATGGCGCAGCAGCCGCCCCGCTTCGCTGATCACCATCGCCGTCAGGACACCGGAGCGGGACCCGCCGTGGGCGAGCCGTTCCACAGCCGTCGAGGCCCCCGTGAACCCGTCGGTCGCCCCGCCGGCAGCCCCGCTGGTCGCCCCGCCGGGCGTCGGGCCGGTCATCGGGTCGCCGCCGGTGCGGCCTCGTGGAGCAGCAGCAGGTAGCCGTCCTCGACGGTGGGTTCGGCCGGCCGGGCGCCGGGAGGCGGGTCGCCGAGGGTCCTGAAGACCCCTTCGCCGGTGTGCCGGCAGAGCGGCCCCTCCTTCCGCCCGCCGACCCAGGTCCGGCCCTCGGCGAGGCCGCGCAGCTCCTTCGGGGTCCCCTCGAACACGCTGCCGCCGTCCTTGAGCACGACGACTTTCGCGCACAGCGCGGCGACGTCCTCGATCTGGTGGGTGGAGAGGATCACCGTGCGGCCCTCGCCGGCCCGGGCGATCAGGTCGCGGAACCGCAGGCGCTGCTCGGAGTCGAGCCCGGCGGTGGGTTCGTCGAGGAGCACCAGCTCGGGGTCGCCCAGGAGGGCCTGCGCGATGCCGATGCGCCGGCGCATGCCTCCGGACAGCGCGCGGATCCTCCTGCCGCTGACGTCCGCGAGGCCGACCTCGTCGATCACCCTGCGCACCTCGTCGTGCCTGGTGCGGCGGTCCGCCATCTCCTTCAGTATCGCCACGTAGTCGACGAACTCGAACACGGTGAAGCCGCGGTGGTAGCCGGGCTCCTGCGGCACGTACCCGAGCCTGCGCCGGATCGCCTGCCGCTCGGTCGCGGGGTCCCTGCCGAGCAGCCGCATCGTCCCGCGGTCGGGTGCGAGCACGGTCGCCAGCAGGCGGATCAGCGTGGTCTTGCCCGCGCCGTTGGGGCCGAGCAGTCCGGTCACGCCGGTTCCCGCCGTGAACGAGAGCCCGTCCAGGGCGTGGCGGCGGCCGTAGGTCTTCGTCAGCCCTTCGACGACGACGCTCATGAGGCCTTCTTCCCGCGCGCCGCGAGCAGCGCGCACGACACGACGGTGACGGCGAGCGAGGCGAGCTGCCCTGCGGCGCCGAACATCGCGAGGCTCGGCTCGCCCAGGTTCGTGCCGGCGACGCAGGCGAGCCACAGCGCCGACACGGCGAGCGCGCAGTGCGCAGGCTCGAACCATCGGGACAGGACGAGGGACAGGGAGGTGAGCGCCAGCGCGGGGAGCAGCCACGCGGCGACGGCCCAGCTCCGGCCGAACACGGCCAGGCCGATGACGAGCGCGGGCAGCGCGGAGGTGGCCAGCACCGCGGCCGCGCGCATCAGCATCACCTTGACGGCCGGGTACGGCGCCGCCAGCCCGATCTCGTACGCCGGGTCCGCGCCGCGCCCGTAGGCCACGCCCACACCGGCGACGGGCAGCATCGGCGCGAGCGCGAGGAACCCCACCAGGCCCCACCTGGTCGTCTCCCCCGCCGCGAGCACGGCGAACAGCAGGGCGAGCGCCCCGGCGGAGATCCACGACAGGCGGAGCGAGGAGGCGGCGCCCAGCAGCCGCGCCGTGTGCTCCCGCACGCCGACCAGCCGCAGCGCGCGCTCGAACGGCCCGGGGACGGGGCTGTCCACGGCCTCGGCGATCTCCTCCCACACCCGGTCGAGCCGGGCCCTGGGCACCCGCGGGGTCAGCAGTTCCCTGCACGGCGCGCAGGCCAGCAGGTGGGCCTCCACGGACGAGGCCAGCGTCGCGTCGAGATCACCGTCGGCGTACCTGGTCGCCAGGCCGTCGTCCATGTGCCACGTCATGCGAGTTCCTCCCTCAGCAGGGCTTTGGCGCGCATCATCCGGGTCTTGACGGTTCCTGTGGGGATGCCGAGCAGCTTGCCGGCCTCCCGGGTGGTCAGCCCGTCGAGCACGGTGGCCTGGACGACGGCCCGCAGTTCGGGCGACAGGGCGCCGAGCGCCCTGCCCAGGTCGCCGTACTCGACGCCGAGCAGCACCTGCTCCTCGGCCGACACCATGACCTGCTCGTAGGCCGGGGCCACGGCGACGGGTCTCCTGCGCAGCAGGTCCAGCAGCCGGCGGATGCCGATGCCCCAGATCCACGCGGCCGGGTCGCCCTTGCCTGTCCACTTGCCCGCGGTGCGCCAGACCGCCACGAAGGTGTCCTGCACGGCCTCGTCCACGACGGCCGGGTCGGCGCAGCGGCGACCCAGCCGCAGGACGAGCCACGGCGCGTGCCGCCCGTACACGATCTCCAGGGCGCGCCGGTCCCCGTCCGCGACCGCGGTCAGTAACCGCGCGTCGCTCCACGCCGTCTTGTCGTCCATCGCCTCTGCCTGACGGTCGGTGTCCGGTAGGTGTTCGTTCCTCTGTCGCGCCGCGGGCCGTGGATGGTTCACGACAGGCTGGCCCAACGATAGGGGGCTATGCCTTATTTGTCCGCGTTTGCCGTATCTCGTGCGGAAGCGGGTCAGAAGGGAACCGTCAGGCAGGCCAGGCGCGGGCCCGCGCTCCCCGCGGGCGGCGGGTCGCCGTGGCTGGTGTGGTGCTCGTGGACGACGACCGACCCTGGGCGGCTGGAGCCGAACCGCCAGTCCTGCACGGCACGGGCGACCCCGTCGCCGTGCTCGTCGGTGGTGAAGTCGAGCCAGATCTCGTTCTCCGGGTTCGCCGCCGCGGGGTCCGTGCTCGGCACGCGCTGGAAGTGGCCGCCCGCCGCGGCCCCTGTGGCGCCGCAGGCGTTGACGTGGGCGTGCGCGCCGTACGCGTGGTTCGGGAGCAGGCCGTGGACGACCAGCGTGACGATCGTCCTGCCGTTGGCCGGGTAGGCCGCCGAGACCTGCGCCCGCGCCCCCGCGGGCACGGCGGCCTGGTCGTAGGTGAAGGCGTCGCGCGCGGTCGCCGGGGGAGCGAAGGTCCCGCGAGCGAGGACGCCACGCCGGTGGCCCTGGTCGGGGCGGGAGTCGGCCGCGGCCACGCCCGTGAGGGACGGGGCGGTGACGGACGGGGCGGTGACGGACAGGGCGGTGACGGACAGGGTCACGGACAGGGTCAGGCCCGCTGTGACCAGCGCGCGGGCCATGCTCTTCAACGATGTCATGCCCCTCTGTCGCGGCCGGTGTGGTGAGCGGTTCATCGAACCCTTTTCACCGCGTCTCCCGACAGTACGGACGTGAGAACGCTCATCATCCTGCTCGTGGTCGCGCTGTCGGCGTGCTCGACCCCCAACCCGCTGCGCCTGCCGGCGGGTTCGGGGAAGGTCATCATCGACGAGGACCCCGGCGAGCTCAACGACGACGCCCTGGCCACGGCCATGCTGCTGGGCTCGGCTCAGGTCGAGGTGCTCGGCATCACCACCGTCGGCGGCAACACCTGGCCGGAGGAGGGAGCCGCCCACGCGCTGCGGCTCCTGGAGTTGCTGGGCCGTACCGACGTGCCGGTCGTCCAGGGGGCCACCGCGGACCCGCGCGACCGCGGGGTGGACCCCCGCACCCTCCCCTACTCCGGGGCGCTGGCCCGCCCGCGCCCCCGCGACGCCCGCCGCCTGGACCCGGCGCCGCGCCTCGGCTACGCCGCCTCCGAGCCCATGGCCGTGACGCCCTCGGAGTTCATCGCCGACCAGGTGAAGAGGCATCCTGGCCAGGTGACGATCCTCGCGCTGGGCCCGGCCACCAACCTGGCCAGGGCCGTCGAGGAGCATCCCGAGATCGTGCCTCTCGTCAAGGGCGTCGTGTTCATGGGCGGCGCGTTCGACGTGCCGGGCAACGTCACCGGGGACGCCGAGTTCAACTGGTGGTGGGACCCGCGGGCCGCGAAGGTCGCGCTCGACGCGCCCTTCAAGGAGAAGATCGTCGTCCCGCTCGACGCCTGCCAGGGGCTCCTGTACGACAAGGAGCTCCACGACCGGGTGGTCGCGGACGCCGCGGCGCCGCTCTCCAAGCCGCTGCGTGACCTGCACGGCCCCGCCTTCGCCGCCGACCCCGGCTCCACCGTCCCCGTCTGGGACACGATCGCGGTGGCCGTCTTCCTCCAGCCCGGGATCGTGGCCGACGCCGGCGACCGTCCGGTCTCCGCCGACGCCAGGACGGGCAAGGCGGTCGGGGGGACCGCCGTCGCCCACGTCCCCGGCGAGGTGGACCCGGACGCGTTCCGGGACCTCTACGTCAGCCGCCTCACCGCGAAGCGGGCCTCGTGAACGCGTCCCGTCCGGTGTGGCCGGGCCGGGCCCTCGCCCTCTGCTTCGCCCTCGCGGCCGCCGTCTTCCCGGGTTTCGGGACGATCGACCTCGCGGTGCCCGTGGCCGCGCCGTCGCCCGCGTTCGCCCAGGGGGTGATGCTGGAGGGCGGCTGGGGGCTGGTGCTCTCCCTGCTGGTGGCCGTGCCGTTCCTCGTCGTCTTCCTCGACCCGGCGGCCTGGGCGGTGGCGCTCGGGCAGGTGGCCGTCGTCGGGGCGGTGATCGGCGTCGCGGGGGTGCTCGCGGGCCGGCCGGGGTTCCTGGTGGTCACCGCGGCCTTGGGGCTCGGCGCGGGGCTGCTCGCCGCGATGCTCCGGGGCCGTACGGGGCCGGGGGCGCCGCGGACGCGCCGCGCGAGGGCGGGTGCGTCGCGGACCTGGCACCTCGCGCTCGCCAGCGTCCCGTTCGCCGGGGCCGGTGCGGCACTCGTGCTCGGCGCGGCGCCGACGGCGGCGTGGCTGGGCGTCGTGGGCGCCGTGGCGGCGCTCGCCGTCGTCCTCAGCCGCCTGCCCGCCGACCCGTCCCCGCGGCGGTGGCGGCCGCTCGTGCTCGGGTCGGTGGGGGCGCTGCCCTGGACCTGGTACGCCGCCGACATGATCGAAGCCGCCGTGGAGGGCCGCGAACCGGTGGACGTCACGATGGGGCTCGACCACTGGCCGATGCAGGCGGCCCTCGGGCTCGCGCTGGTGGCGCTGGCCGCCTGGGGGCACCCCGTCCCCGCGGCGACCGGCGGGATCGCGGCGGTGGCCTTCGGCGTCCTCGCCGTCGCCCACCCCGGTCACCCGGCGAGCCCCGGCCCGGTCTGGGGGGGCGCCGCCCTGGTGTGGGGCCTGGCGGTCCTGCCGGTGCGGGTGGCCCTGACGGGGCCGGCGCAGGCTCCACGCGTCGCCCCGGAAAGCCGCAAAATTTCAGGTCAATAGTGATTGATGAAAAGAAGTTTCGGGGTTATGTTCCTGATCGATCGGTCAATTCCCCGCAGGCAGTGAGACGACGAGAGATCCCTCCCGGTGGCCATGCCCCCGCAAGAGGTCGATCGGCATGCCGTTCGCGTAGTCCCGTCCCCACAGGGCTCTTCGGCATGCGAAGAAACCGGGCGCCCAACCGTACCCCTCTTTCACCCCCCACCCGTTCAGAGAGGTGAACATGCCCGCAACCGGCAGGCCGAGCTGGCCGAAGACCCTCGCACGCGCCATCCCCGCCCTGTTCGTCGCCCTCGCGGCGGCGCTCGTCACCCAACCCGCCTCCGCGCAGGCCGCCCAGCTGGCCGTGACGCACAAGAGCCCGTTCAACTGCGGCAAGACCTTCTACGCCAACAACTGGTACCCCGGGCACAGCCCGTCCGGCGCGATCGACTGGCAGAACTACGGGAGCGACGCCATCGACGGCGAGACCGTCCGCGCCACCGCCTCCGGCACCGCGTACTTCCACGACGCGGGAAGCACGAGCTACGGCAAGTGGGTGGAGGTCCGTCACAGCGACGGCACCAGCACCCGCTACGCCCACCTCGCCACCATGGTCAGGGCGGCCGGCGGCTCGCTGAGCGTCGGCCAGGGCACCACGATCGGCACCGTCGGCTCGACCGGCGGCTCCACCGCCCCCCACCTGCACTACGAGCAGCGCACCTCGGGCGGCGCGGTGGACACCAGCCCGACCGTGGACGGCGTGACCGTGTCCCTCGGCGAGAAGAAGGCCGTCACCAGCACGAACGCCTGCAGCGGCAACCCGTACACGCCGGAGGAGGTCTGCGGCAGCGGCTACGACGTCATCGACTCCGCCGCCCTCACCGGCGGCCAGACGTACCTGCTCTACAACGCGGGCAACGGCTACAACTGCGTGGTGACGCTGAAGACCACGAACCTCGGCACCGCGACGTCCGTGTCGGCCTTCCTCGAACCGCAGGGCGAGAGCAGGACGACCGACTCCGGCAGCTACGGCTACTACGCCGGGCCGGTCAAGCGCTCCGCGCCCGGCAAGTGCGTCCGCTGGGGCGGCTCGGTCGGCACCAGCTCGTACACCAGCCCCTTCGAACACTGCGGCTGACCCGGAACCGTCCCTGCCCGCGAGCGCGCTCCACGCCCGCGGGTGGGGACGGGGCGGCCGGGTGCGCTAAGGTTGTGCCGATCTTCGCCGCGCGTCGTCGCGCGGCAGGACCGGGACGTAGCGCAGCTTGGTAGCGCACTTGACTGGGGGTCAAGGGGTCGCAGGTTCAAATCCTGTCGTCCCGACCGCGCGGCAGCGGTCGGAGCCGTGATCACGTCAAAACTGATCACGGCTCTCCTGTTTCCTGCCGCTCGTCACGCCTGAGCCGATGAGCCGGGTTCCCCGTCCCTGAGGCGGAGCCGCAGCCAGGTCACGAGGCGGGTGCCGGGGTCGGTGAGGTCGAGCCCGTTGCCGGCGAGCCTGCGGATCCGGTAGCGGAGCGTGTTGGGGTGCACGCCGACCCTCCGGGCGGCGGCGCGGACGTCTCCGTGACATTCGATCCACGCCAGCACGGACTCCTCGGCGTCCCGCAGCGCCGGATCCGCCTCGTGCAGGAGCAGATCGGGATGATCGTCGAGCAGCGAGCGCAGCTCGACGAGCGTCGCCGCCGCGCGGACCTCGTCGATCGTGGCGACGGTCGCACCCGAAGCCCTGAGCACGGCCAGGGCCAGATCGGCCTGACGGCGGGAACGCGGTAGATCGTCCGCGCCCACCCGGCCGCCGACGCCCGCCGCCAGGCGGCGCCGCAGGCCGAGCCGCCGGGTGAGGTCGGATGCGACCTCCCGTAGCGCCGCGAGGTCCTGGGCCGGCATCAGGCAGTAGACGGTGTCACCGCGCAGCACGCACGCGCTCGACCGCCGGTAGGCGTCGAGGTAGGTGGCGACGGCGTCGAGGAGGTGCTCGCCGAGCGGGACGTCCCCGGCGACCAGCTCGGCCACGGCCAGGACCGCGATCCCCGCGCCAGGATCGAGACCGAGGCGATGGCAGGCCGTACGCGGATCCCTGCCGTCCAGCGCCTGTCCGACCAGCTCGCCGCGGCGCTCGCGATCGAGGGTGCGAGCCCTCCGAACCCGCAGCAGATGCGCGGCCGCCAGCCGGGCGAACTCCTCCACGAGCACCAGCTTGTCCGCGGAGAGCTGCTCATCCCCTTCCAGGACCCACAGCATGCCGAGGGGCTCGGGTCCGCCGCGGATGCCCGCGCCGATCCGCCAGATCCGGTGCTCGTCATCGTCGTACGGCGGGCCGGTGCGGAAGCGCAGCGCGCGGTGGCTGGTCAGCAGCAGCCGCCGGGTCTCCTGGGGCGCGTTCCTCGCGGGCACGGTCCTGCTCAGGATGACGTCCCGCTGCAGATCGTCGTTGGCCTGGCCGGGTACGGCGGAGTAGGCGAGCAGCCGCCACTGCGTGTCCACGATCGCCGCCGGCCGGTCGAGCGTCTCGGCGATGGCGTTCACCAGCGCGTTCAGGTCGCCGGCCGGGACGCTGCCGAGGTCGCGGCTCGGCGCCGCGACCAGGCTGTCGCCCAGCAGGACCGCGTCCTCCAGCAGCGTGTGCAGGTGGCTCCAGGACATCGCGACCCGCAGCGCGATCAGGGCCACACCCGCCTCGGCCGCCGCCTCCGCCAGCGGCGCGGCATCCGCCGCGTCGGATCTCATGACGGCCGCCGCCGCGCCGGTCAGCCGGCGGATCGTCCGAGCCGCGCCGGGCGTCTCGGGGGCCAGGCCGACGAGCAGCACCATGGCGCCCGGCTTGGGCGGCGCGGCGCTCAGCGGATCGTGGATCGCGGGCCCCGAGATCGGGACGTCCACTCCGTTCGGTGCGGCGACGACCGTCACATAGTCGGTTCCGATCCGCTCGATCACCTGCGCGAGCGACGGCTCTAGGTACTCGACCTGGTTCATCCGTGCAGTATCGGCCAAGGGCGCCGATGATTCTTCGTCCGATCGGCCAAGGAATCGCGTCCCCTCTTCGCCCAGGGTTGGCGCATGAGGAATTGCTGGGGCTCGGTCCGGCTCCACCGCGACGCGTACGGCGTGCCGCTGGTCGAAGGGACCTCCGAACCCGCCGCCTATTTCGGGCTCGGACACGCGCAGGCGCAGGACGACCTGCACGGCCTGCTCAGGCAGTACCTGCTGGTGCGCGGCGAGTTCGGCGACGCGGCGCGGGACGCCAACCAGCGACGCTGGCAGGTGCTGGAGGAAGCCCGCCGCGGCTTCGACTCCCTCCCGGAGGACCTGCGCGCCTGCTACGAGGCGTTCGTCGCCGGGATCGGCGCGTGGATGGACGAGCATCCCGAGGACGTCCCCGCGTGGGCGCCGCCCCTGGAGCCCGCCCTGCCGATCGGCGTCAACCGCACGGTCACGCTGTACTGGATCATCACCGACGCGGTCGAGGCGCTGCGCGCGTCCGGTGTCACCCCGGCCGGTGTCACCTCCGAGCTGGAAGGCGGCCTCGTCCCTCCAGGCTCGAACGCCTGGGTGATCCAGCCGTGGCGCACCGCGACCGGCGAGACGATCCTGGTCAGCGACCCGCACCTCCCGTTCGGCGGGACCTTCGCCATGTACGAGGCCGTCGTCAGGGCAGGGGACCTGCACTACTCAGGATTCGGCTTCCTCGGCGCCATGCTGCCCCCGCTGGCCCACAACCGCACCTGCGCCTGGGGTCTGACCACCGGGGGGCCGCGTGTGTCCGACGCCTACCGGATCGCCGTGGACGGAGACGTCTACCTGTACGACGGCGAGATCAGGAAGGTCCTTGGGCATGACGGCCACGAGTACGTCATCCACAACGGCGTGATCGCCCCCGTGCTGGCGAGGGACGACGACGCGATCTACGTGGTGTGCACGCCGTACATGGGGCTGGCGGGGGAGACCGAGCGGCAGTTCATGGCCATGCTGCGCGCCCGTGACGTCGCCGAGCTGCGCGCGGCCTTCGACGCCTGCGCGTTCCCACCGCAGAACGTGCTGGCCGGCGACTCCTCCGGCGACTGCTTCTACCTGCGCGCCGGGCGGGTCCCGGGGAGGCCGGCACGCGACGGGGGAGTGCTCGACGGGAACACCTCCGCCACCGCCTGGCTCGGCATCCGCCCGGCCGCCGACCTGGTGCAGATCTCCAATCCCGCGTCCGGGTATCTCCAGAACTGCAACACCGCCCCCGACACCGTCACCCCTGATCCGGCGCTGGCGGCCGACCGGTGGCATCCGGACGTGTTCCATGACGAGCCCGGCCGTACCACCAGCCGGGGAAGGCGCGGCGTCGAGCTGCTGTCCCGGGCCTTCTCCGTCGATGTCGCGGAGGTGACCGCCTGGGCGGTGGAGGACCTCTGGCCGGACACCGCTCTGTGGCAGGCGAAGCTCCTGAACGCCGCGTCCGGGGAGCCGGGCCGGATCCACGGCTGGCCCGACGGGCACCGGCGGCTCCTGCATCGGCTGCTCGCCTTCGACGGCCATGCCTCCCCCGAGTCGGCCGACGCGATGGCCTGGCTCTCCTGGCGCGCGCAGATCTCCTCGGACGATCTCTTGGACGCCGTGGAACGGGCCGCGCAGGCCGTGCCCCGTGGGACCTACGGGGAGGAGCATCAGCTCCTCCCCGGTGTGCCCGGCCGCGCCGGCGCGCTGGATCTCGACGTGCCCCTGCGGGCGACGTACTACGCGCAGGGCATGGCGGTCGCCGGAGGCCCCTGCCTGCGGATCGTCGCGCTGGGCGAGCACGGCATGCGGTCGTGGAGCGTGTCGATGCCAGGTCAGGCCGAGCTGTACAGCCGCGGCGAGGTCAAGCCGACCACCTTCGATCCCTCATGAGGCTCTATCCCGTCATCGCGATCGGCATGCTGGCGATCACCGACGCGTTCGTGAACCAGGCCCTCAGCGTGCTCGCGCCGGACATCACCAGGTCGCTCGGCGTCTCCACGGCGTCCACGACATCTGGACGCTGGGCGCGTTGCTCCTGGTCAGCGGCCTGGCCAACGGCAGCCAGATCGCGCTGCACTCGCCGCTGCTCGCCGACATCTATCCGCCCGCCGCGCGCGGCCGGGTCCTCGCCCTGTACGGCACCGCGATGCCCGCCGGCGCGATCTTGAGTCCGCTCACGGTGTCGGCGCTGGCCGGGTGGCTCGATCTGGACTGGCGGGCGGTCTATGCCGTGCTCGGCGTCCTGTCCCTGCTCGGCTGCCTTTCGGCGTCGCGGCTGCGCGACCCCGGGATCGGTCGCTACGACGACGTGGCGACGGGTCGAGGACTGTCGCGTTCGAGGACGTTGCGCCGCGTCTTCGCCGCCTTCGTCGCGTACGGCATGCTCTTCGTCCCGGCCGCGACGTTCCTGTCGGTGCACCTCAAGGGGCGCTGGGGCCTGGACGCCGACGTGCGCGGCCTGTTCTCGGCGTGCTGTTCGGCCGTGGCCATCGTCGTGCTGACCACGCTCGGGCGACGGCTGGACTCGATCTTCCAGTCCGATCCGGGGAAGGTGCCGACCGCCACCGCCTGGGTCGTGACCTGCTCGGCCGTGGCCTTCGCCGCGGGAGCGGTGGCGCCGACCCTGTCGCTGTCGCTGGCCGCGTTCCTCGTCGGCCTGACGCTGACCCCCTTGATCGTGCCGATGATCACGCTGATCATGATCGCGGTGGCCGAGCCGGGTGGGCGGAGCTACACGGCCAGCCTGTTCGGCATCGGCCTGGCGGTCGGCGGGCTGGCGGGAGCGGGGCTCCTCAGCACCGTGGAGAAGGCGTACGGCACGGCGGGAGCGGTCGCCGTCATCGCCCTTCCCGGTGTGGCCGCCGGGCTCATCATCGCTTCGACCGCCCGCACCATCCGAACCGACCTGATTCCCGCCCGGGAGGAGATCCTCGATGTCTAGCGTCTTCGGCGATTCTGGATACGCGCGTCTGCCGGACGGGCGACGACTGCACCACGTCAGCCAGGGGGAGGGGCGGCCCGTCGTCGTCCTCGAGTCGGGGCTTGGGGCGTCCCGCGTCGAATGGGGGCTGGTCATGCCCGCGATCGCCGAGCACACCCGGGTGGTCGCCTACGACCGGGCCGGACTCGGCCGCAGCGATCGTGATCCGCACCGCCGCGACCTGGACCGCATCGTGGAGGACCTGGGACACCTTCTCGACCGCCTGGGTGAGGACCGGTACATCCTGGCGGGGCACAGCCTGGGCGGGCCGATCATCCGTTCCTACGCGTCCGCGCACCCGGAACGCGTCGCCGGGCTCGTACTGATCGATCAGGCCGCCGAGGATCTGGACATCTACTACAAGCGGGGGATGCGGGCCGTGGCGATGGGCGCCCAGTCCGTCATGGCCGGACTCGCCACGTTCGGCGTCAAGGTCGTCCCGGGAGAGGTCCGCCGCGTCCTCGCGCTGTTCCCGCCGGACATGCGTGCCGAGGCGCTGGCCGAGATGACCCGCCCGTCCGAGTTCCGCGCCGCCCGGGCCGAGTACGCCGCTCTCGCCGAGGGCTTCGCCCGCCTGCGATCCTCGACAGGCGCGCTGCCGCCGGTGCCCATCACGGCCATCAGCGGCGCGCTCACCCCCAGCAAGGTGGAGAAGCGGCTCCGCCCTGAGCTCATCGCCAGCCACCGGCGGCTCGTCGAGGCGCAGCCCCACGGCCGTCACGTCCTGGCCGAGAGGTCCGGGCACATGGTCCCCCAGGACGAGCCCGACCTGGTCATCGCCGAGATCCTCCGGCTCGTCACCCGGCCTGCCGGCTGATGGCCGGGCCGGTGCCGGCGGTGTCGGGCACTGGTACGGACCAGTCGAAGCCGGCCGGGGAACTGGTATTGACCGGTTGCGGAGACGGTGATCTCATGTGGGCAATCCGGTGTGCATTCATGTGCATTCGGGCGGTTTTGCGCACTCAAAGGAGATCGTGTGCCCCCCAGCCGTCCCTCAGCCCTGGTCCTCGCCGCCTCCCTCCTGCTCACCGCTCCCGTCGCCGCCGCCGAGCCCGCCGAAGCCCAGACCGCGCCCATCGCCGTGACCCCCGCCGCTCAGCAGGCGAAAGCCCGATCCGACGGGTTCCCCGTCCCGCCTGTCGTCGGGTTGGTCCGTACCGGCGACGGCGACCGGTACGCCGAGGCCCACGTCCGGCGGACGCTCGCCGACGCGGGCGTGACTCGGGTCGTCGCCACCGACGGCGACGACCCGCGCACTCCCGTCACGATCTACCTGGGCGACGGTGACGCCGCCCTCGACGGCCTCGGCGTGAAGAACGCCGACGGCCTGCCGCCCGAGGGATACGTCCTCGCGGCCGGGCACAGCGGCGGGCACAAGGTCATCGTGCTCGACGGCGCCGACGCCGACGGCACCTACTACGCCGCCCTCTCCCTGCGGCAGCTCGTCGAGCACCGCCAGGGCGCCGACCGGATGCCGGGCGTGGAGGTGCGCGACTGGCCCGCCATGCGCTACCGCGGCTCCATCGAGGGCTTCTACGGCACCCCCTGGTCGCACCAGGACCGCCTGGACCACCTGAACTACCTCGGCGGACACAAGATGAACACCTACGAGTACGCGCCCAAGGACGACCCCTACCACCGGGACAGGTGGCGCGAACCGTATCCGCCGGACAAGCTCGCGCAGCTCGGAGAGCTGATCGCCCGCGCTCGCGAGAACCACGTCGACTTCACCTTCGCCCTGTCGCCTGGCCTGTCGATCTGCTACACCAGCCCGCAGGACGTGCAGGCGCTGCTGGCCAAGTTCGAGGCCGTGTACGCGCTCGGCGGGCGCTCGTTCACCATCCCGATGGACGACATCGACGCCGGCCGCTGGAACTGCGAGGGCGACCGGGCCAGGTACGGCAGCCCGGGCGGGGCCGGAGCCGGGCGGGCCCAGAGCGAGGTGATCAACGCCGCCCAGGCGTGGGCCACGGCCAAGGGCGACGTGGCGCCGCTGCAGATGGTGCCCACCGAGTACTACGACGCCTCGGAGTCGCCGTACAAGAAGGCGCTGCGCGAGGTCCTCGACCAGAAGGTCGTCGTGCACTGGACCGGCATGGGCGTCGTCCCCGCGACGATCACCAAGGCTCAGGCGGCCAGGGCCAGGCAGGTCTTCGGCCACGAGATCCTCGTCTGGGACAACTACCCGGTCAACGACTACAACCCGGGCCGCCTGCACCTGGCCGACTACGCGGGGCGCGAGCCCGGACTGTCCGAGCACCTGGCGGGGATCGTCTCCAACCCCATGAACCAGGCCGCGGTCAGCGAGATCGCGCTGTACTCCTTCGCCGACTTCGGGTGGAACGACCGGGTCTACGACGCCGAGGCGTCCTGGCTCCGCGCCCTGGACGAGGTGGCCTCCGGCTCGGAGGAGGTCGTCTCCGCGCTGCGCGACGTGGCCGACCTGAGCAGCTACGACGGCACCGTCCACCACGAGCAGGCCCCGGTGCTGGCCGCCGAGGTCGAGGAGTTCTGGCCCGCCTGGCGTGCCGGGAAGCCCACGACGCTGCGCGCCCGTGCCGAACGCCTGCTCGCCGCCCCCGCCGTCATCGCCGCCGGGGTGAAGGACCAGGCGTTCCTGGACGAGGCCCGGTCCTGGCTGGACGCCACCGGCCTGTGGGCCAAGGCCGTGCTCAAGGCCCTCGACGTGCTGGACGCGGTCAGGTCGGGCGACGGCGCCGCCGCGGTCGGGGCGCGGCGGGACGCGCTCGACCTCGTCACGGCGGCCAAGGCCATCCGCGACGCGCGGGCCCCGCACTCCACGACGTTCCCCCGCGTCGGCGACGGCGTCCTCGACCGCTTCGTCACCCAGGCCCTCGGCGAGCTGGACCGCTGGATCGGCGTGGTCGCCGGCCGGGCGGCCGCCTCCAGCACGCTGGGGACCTACGCCGACAACACCCCCGACCGCATGGTGGACGGCGACCCCGGCACCTTCTACTGGAGCAACGCCGCCCCAGGGGCCGGTGACGCGGTGACCGTCGACCTCGGTGCGACGACGCCCATCGGCGACGTGGCCGTGCTCATGGGCAAGCCGAGCAGCCCCGACGACTTCATCCACGCCGGAGTCCTGGAGTACTCGGCCGACGGCGTCGCCTGGACGAGGCTCGCCACGGGCACCACCGCCGAGGTCAAGGCCACGGCCCCGGACGGGACGCGCGCCCGCTACGTCCGATACCGCGCGACCGGCGGCAACGACTACTGGCTCGTGGTGCGGGAGTTCCAGGTGACCGCCGTCGGTGACGACGTCACCCGGCTCACCGTCAGCGGCGGCCCGGCGGGCGCGAACCCGCGGGCGGCGGCCGACGGCGACCTCGGCACCGCCTGGACCGCCTCCGGCGCTCCGGCCGCCGGCGACGCCCTGCAGGTGACGCTCTCCAGGCAGCGCCTGATCGACCGGGTGATCGTCGTCGGAACCGGCGAGGCCGAGGTCCAGGTCAGGACCGCAGGCCAGTGGCAGCCGGTGGGCGGACTGACCGGGCCGTACACGGAACTCGACGTCGCCGACGTGACCGCCGACGCGATCAGGCTGGCCTGGACGGCCGGGAGCGCCGCGCCGAAGATCACCGAGATCGTGCCCAGGTACGGCGACGTGCCGGCGGCGGTGCTCTCGGTCGATCCCGCCGCGCTGGACACCGCGGCCGGGGAGGAGGCGACGCTCACGCTCAGCGCCACGAGCACGCGGGCCGCCGCCGTCACCGGCACGCTGTCGGTCAAGGGCCCGGCCGGGTGGAAGCTCCCGGCCGACCGCGAGGCGACGCTGCCGCGCGGCGGCGAGCTCAACGTGCCCGTCGCCTTCACGCCTACAGGTTCCGGCACGCTGGAGATCTCCTTCGCCGGCGTGACGGCCGCGGTCGCGGTCAAGGCCCACCGGGCGGTGGCCGAGGCCAACCTCGCGAAGGGGCGGCCGGTCACGGCCTCCAGCGTCGAGGGCGGCACCGCGTTCGCGGCGGGCAACGCGGTGGACGGCGACCTGGCCACCCGGTGGTCGTCAGGCTACGCCGACGCCGAGTGGCTGACGGTGGACCTCGGCTCCGCGGTGGACGTGGGCAAGGTGGTGCTGCGCTGGGAGGCCGCGTACGGCAAGGCCTACCGGCTGGAGTCGTCGGCCGACGGCCGCACCTGGGCTCCGCTGGCGGTGGTGGCCGACGGCGACGGCGGCGTGGACGAGGTGTGGATCGACCAGGCCAACTCCACCCGTCACCTGCGGGTGCAGGGCGTCGAACGAGCGCTGACGTGGGGCTACTCGCTGTGGGAGGTGGAGGTCCACACGGTCGCCAAGGCGTGAACCTCGATCCCGGTAAGACCTCCGGGGCGGGGGCCTCAGCTCCTCCGCACGGAGGTCTTCCCGTAAGGCGACTACGTCGCCTCGGCGAGCAGCTGTGAGCCGATGACGGCGGAGGCGCGCGCCGGCCCGCACAGGGAGGACGCGTGGGGACGCACCGCCGAGGCGCTGGCGCGCTTCGCCCGGGTGCGCAGGACGCTCGCCGAGGAGCTGGGCGGCGAGCCTGGCCGCGCTGCCGCCCGACCGGGCCAGGAGGCCGGCCGCGCAGACGTGCCCGCCACGGGGGTGCCGGGATGACCGCCGCGCTCGCCGTCCTGCTCGCCGGCGTGCTCGTGGTCTCCCTGCTGCTGCGCCGCCGGTACGTGGTGGTGACCGTGCAGGGGGGAGAGCATGCTGCCGACGTACCGGCCGGGCGAGCGCCTGCTCGTCAGGCGGGCGGAGCCGGGCGCGCTGCGCGCCGGGCAGGTCGTCGTGCTCACCGGGATGGGCGCGGACGAGACCCCGGCGGGCCCCGGTGGATCGTCAAGCGGGTCGCCGCCGCGCCGGGCGACCCGATCCCGCGCGACACCGTGCCCGCGCTGCGCGGCGCGCCCGGCATGAGCGTGCCGCCCGGCCACCTCGTCGTCCTGGGCGACAACCCAGCCCGCTCGTTCGACTCCCGCCAGTCCGGCTACCTCCGTTCGACTCCCGCCAGTCCGGCTACCTCCGCGCGGACCGCCTGCTGGGCGTGGTGCTACGCCCGGTCGGCCAGAACCGCTGACCTCAGGGGGCTGTGTGCGAAGCGCGCGCTGTGTCATAGTCACGGCATGAGGGGGCGAACGGTGGGAACCACCCGTTTACCGCGCTGGTTCAACATGGTCTTCATCGTCTTCGGGGCGTACGTCATCCTGACGCACACGCTGGGGCTATTGTCCGGGACGCCGTGGGGCGGGTTCGAGCTGCTGTTCGGCTGGGAGCTCGGGTCGGCCTGGTGGGTGGGACGGCTGGCGATGGTGGTGGGGTGGACCGGCATCGTCGCCATGAACGTCCAGGGTCTCCGGCGTGGGCGCCGGCGGGCCGGCCTGGTGGAATGACAGGTCCGATGGGCGCCGGTGGCCGGGGGCGGGCAGGCGGCACAGTTGGGGCATGCACACCCGGATCCAACCGAACATCCTCTACTTCGGCACTCCCGTCGTCCTCCTCTCCACGCTCAACGAGGACGGCACGCCCAACCTCGCGCCCATGTCGTCGGCGTTCTGGCTGGGCTGGCGCGCGATGCTGGGGCTCGGCGCGCGGTCGAAGACGGCGCAGAACCTGATCAGGACCCGCGAGTGCGTGCTCAACCTGCCGTCGGACGCGCTCGCCCCCGCCGTGGACCGCCTGGCGCTCACCACCGGGTCGAACCCGGTGCCGGAGCGCAAGCACGAGCGGGGCTACCGGTACGTCCAGGACAAGTTCGGACGGGCGGGGCTCACCCCGACGCCGTCCGAGACGGTGAAGCCGCCGCGCGCGGCGGAGTGCCCGGTGGCCATGGAGGCCGTGGTGGAGGCCGTGCACCCCATCGGCGACGGCGGGACGCAGGCGTTCGAGGTGCGGGTGCAGCGCGTCTGGGCGCACGAGGCCGTCCGCACGCCCGGCACGGACGACCACATCGACCCCGACGCCTGGCGTCCCCTGATCATGAGCTTCCAGAAGCTGTACGGGCTCGGCCCGCAGGTGCACCCGTCCACGCTGGCCACGATCCCGGAGCGGTTCTACCGCGGCCCCGACCTGGAGCACGCCCGCACGCTCTAGCGGGCGCGGCGGCGGTCAGGCGGTGACTCCCCTGCGCATGGCGGCGTTGCCGGTGTACAGGCCGGCGGCGGCCACCAGGCAGGCGGCGACGGTGCCGTACAGCACGGACGGGGCGGTGAGGTCGCCGGAGAACAGGGCCCGCTGGGCCTCGACGACATAGGTGACGGGGTTGACGTGGCCGAGGACGTCCAGCCAGCCGGGGGCCGAGTCGAGGGGGAGCAGCACGCCCGACAGGAGCAGCAGGGGGAACAGGACGGACTGGCTGACGATGTAGAACAGCGTGCCGTCCGGCGCCGACTTGACCGCCAGCGCGAACGACAGCGCGCCGAGCCCGACGCCGAGCGCCATGAGCTGGGCCAGCCCCGCGAGCACGCCAGCGGCGTGCAGCTCGAAGCCGAGCGGCAGCGCCAGCACGATGATCAGCACGGCCTGGACGAGGAACGTCACGAGGGCCTTCATGGTCCTGCCGACGAGCATCGCGGTCCGGTTCAGCGGGGTGACGAGCAGCCGTTCCATCGAGCCGCCGATCAGCTCCACCAGCAGCGTGTAGCCCGCGCTCATGGGGCCGGTCAGGCACATCATGACCAGGATGCCGGGCACGAACCACTGCCACGACGAGCCGACGGCGCCGTCGAGCAGCACCCCGAACAGGAACAGGAACAGCAGCGGCTGGCCCATCTCGATCAGCAGGCCGACGGGCTGCCGCAGCACGGGCGCGAGCTCGCGCGAGAAGACGGTGACGGTGTCACGCAGGAAGGTCGTCATCGGTGAGGCTTCTCCCGGTGAGGGTGAGGAACACGTCGTCGAGGGTGGGGCGGGACGTCTCGGCCGTGAGGGCCTTGACGCCGGCGGACTCCAGCGTCCGCAGGTACTCGGGGAGCGCGGCGGCGGCGTTGGCCACCCGCAGGCGGACCGTCACGCCCTCGGCGGCGCCGCCGCCGACGCGGACGGCGGCCCGCGCGTCCTGCTCGGTGGCGGTGGTGATGGTGATGTGGTCGCCGGCGAGGTCGTTCTTGAGCTCCCCGGCGGTGCCGTCGGCGATGATCCGGCCGCCGTCGATGATCACCACCCGTTCGGCCATGGTGTCGGCCTCCTCCAGGTAGTGGGTGGTGAGGAAGAGCGTCGTGCCGTACACCTGCCTGAGGGCGAGGATGTGGCCCCAGATCTCGGCGCGGCTCTTCGGGTCGAGCCCGGTGGAGGGCTCGTCCAGGAAGAGCAGGGCGGGCCGGTGGACGAGGCCGAGCGCGATGTCGAGGCGGCGGCGCTGGCCGCCGGACAGCGTCGCCGGGGTGCGGGTGGCGAGCGGGGCGAGGTCGAGCAGGTCGAGCAGCTCGTCGGCGCGGCCGGCCGCCTCCCGGTGCGACAGGCCGTAGCAGCGGCCCTGGGTGACGAGCTCGTCGCGGACGCGGTGGTTCTCGCCGGCGCTGTTCTTCTGCCCGACGTAGCCGATGCGGGCGCGCACGCCGCCGGGGTCGCGCGCCACGTCGTGGCCGGCGACGGTCGCGGTGCCCGAGGTGGGCGGGAGCAGGGTCGTGAGCATGCGCAGGGTCGTGGACTTGCCCGCGCCGTTCGGGCCGAGGAAGGCCACGAGCTGTCCGGCCTCGACGTCGAGGTCGATGCCGCGTACGGCCTCGACGGTCTCCTTCTTGACGGTGAACACCCGGGTCAGGCCCCGCGTGCTGATCATGTGGAACTCCTCTTGGGCATGGCGACATGGCCCCTGGTCGGGGGCGGTTCGGGATGAGGATCGGGTCCAGTCTGAGCAGGGGAAAGCCCGCTTGGCAAACGCGAACGCACGTTTCACAAAACGCTCTGACCTGCGAGGACATCACGTGGGGAGCGTGGCTGCGCGGAATCGTTTTCCGGGCTCTGAAATGCTCCTTCGGCCCGCCGGCGGGGGAATTTCGGCGCGGCCGGTGACGGGCCGTTCCCGCAGAACTCTCCGTGAGGGTGCGTGAGCGAAGAGAAATCGGTCCCGGCGCCGATGAATAGCGGTAATTCCGCGGCTTGCGGAATTGCGGGAATATCCGCGAGGATCTCCGGCGTGAAACGACTGGGGATGATCGCGGTGCTGCTCGCCGGGCTGTCCGGGGCGGCGTACGCGGGGGCCGGCGCGGCCGGCGCGGACACCGGTCTCGCCGGCGTGGACGTCAGCAACTGGACGGGCGACATAGACTGGGCGGCCGTGGCCTCCGGGGGTGGGAAGTTCGCGTTCGTCCACGCCACCGAGGGCACCGACTACGTCAATCCGCGCTTCTCCTCCCAGTTCGACGGGGCCGTGGGGGCGGGCCTGCTGCGCGGCGCCTACCACCTCGCCCAGCCGCACGAGTCCGACGGCGCGGCGCAGGCGGAGCACTTCCTGCGCAACGGCGGCGCCTGGCTGCGCGACGGGCAGACCCTGCCGGGCGTCCTCGACCTGGAGGACAACCCGTACAAGGACAAGAACGGCAAGAACACCTGCTACGACCTGTCCCCGGAGGACACGGTCGCCTGGATCAAGGGCTTCACGAAGAAGTACCGCCAGGGCACCGGCAGGAACGCGATCATCTACACGACCACGAGCTGGTGGCGCACCTGCACGGGCGACTCCGACGCCTTCTCCGCGCACCCGCTGTGGCTGGCCCGCTGGGGGAGCGAACCGGGCGAGCTCCCCAAGAGCTGGACGTCCCACACGTTCTGGCAGTCGGCGGAGAAGGGCCCCCTGGTGGGCGGCGGGAACAGCTTCAACGGCTCCGAGTCGCAGCTCAAGGAGCTGGCCAACCCTCCGGCCGAGGTCACGGTCGCGGGCGCGGCCAGGAGCAGGACGACCTACCGCGTCACGGTCTCCAACACCGGGCCGCACCCGGTCACGGACGTCACGGTCTCGGGCCGGGCGTTCGGCGGCCAGCGGGTGGTCAGGGCTCCGGGCTGCACGTTCAGCGGCACGGCCGTCCGGTGCAGGATCGGCGAGCTGCCGCGCGGCAGGAAGGTCACGTTCACGTTCACCACGAAGCCGAAGGGCAAGGGCGCCGTGGGCATGCGTTTCACGGTTGGCTCGGTGAAACTGACTCTTAAAGCGTGATAAAGCGCAGTAAGGCAGGATCAGTTCCGGCATTCCCGTGAACGAGGGAGCAACCGGGGCCATGAGGGTGAAGCGGTGGCCGGTCGGGGTGGCGGTGCTGGTCCTGCTGGCCGCCGCGGCGTCCGCGCCCATCACGTATCTGCAGCCGCGGATCGTCCGCATCTCGTACGAGATCGAGCGGCTCGGCGTCGTCTACTCGTGGGGCGGCGGCCACGCCGAGGACCCCGGACCGTCCAAGGGCACCTGCGCCGGCTACCGGGGCCGCATCACGCCCTGCCCGGCCGCCGACACCCGGGGCCTCGACTGCTCGGGCCTCACGCGCTGGGTCTACGCCCTCGCGCACGGCCGCGACGTCCTGGGGCCAGGCAACACCGACGACCACGTACGGCGGCTGCGCAGGGTGGACCGGGCGCTCCCCGGCGACCTGGTTTTCTTCGGAAAAATCACAAAAGAAGCTATCAAAACTCACCATGTAGGCATCTATCTCGGCGGCGGCAGGATGATGAACGCGCCCGAGACCGGCGCCCTGGTGCGCATTGACGATATCCGGCGAAAAACCGACTTCGCCGGCTTCTACCGATACTGAAAAGGAGGGTCCATGCTCGGCATCCACATCCTTGGACCGCTCCACGCGGTGATGGACGGCACGCCCGTGGACCTCGGGTCGGCCCGGCAGCGGTCCGTCCTCGCCCGGCTGGTCGCCGCCGGCGGCCAGGTCGTGTCCACCGACCGGTTCATCGAGGACCTCTGGCAGGGGCAGCCGCCGCCCAAGGCCCTGGCCGCGCTCCAGGTGTACGTCTCCAACCTGCGCCGCGCCCTCGAACCCGGCCGCCCGCCCCGCGCGCCCGCCACCGTGCTCGTCAGCGCCCCGCCCGGCTACCGCCTGCGCCTGCCCGACGACGCCGTGGACGCCTGGCGGCTGCCCCGCCTGATCGACACGGCGGGCGCCGCGCTCAAGCGCCGCGAAGGCGCCGCCGCGCACGCCCTGCTCAACGAGGCGCTCGGCCTGTGGAGCGGGCCCGCCTACGCCGGGTTCTCCGGCCCCTGGGCCGCCGACGAGGCCGCCAGGCTGGCCGAACTCCAGCTCATCGCCGTCGAGTACCGGGCCGAGGCCGCGCTCCTGCTGGGACGCCACGCCGAGGCCGTACCCGAGCTGCGCCGCCACGCCAACGCCCACCCGCTGCGCGAGAACGCCGTCCGTCTGCTGGCCCTCGCCCTCTACCGTACGGGCAGCCAGGCGGCGGCGCTCGGCGTGCTGCGCAAGGCCCGCGAGAACCTCGCCCGCGAGCTGGGCGTCGATCCAGGGCCCGCGCTGCGCGCCCTCGAACAGGACATCCTGCGCCAGTCCGCCTCCCTGCAGGCGCCCGAGGTCACCGAGCCCCCGCAGGCGCCCGACGCCGCCGCGCCGCCGCAGGCGCCCGAGGTCGCCGAGCCCGCCCCCGTACGGACCGCACCCCCGCGCGAACCCCGGATCCTCGGACGCGCCCGGGAGCTGGCGCTGCTGCTGGAGGAGGCGGAACGCGCCGCCGGCACCACCGTGTGGCTGGGCGGCGAGCCGGGCGCCGGCAAGAGCGCCCTCGCGGAGGCGTTCGCCGCCGACCTGGCCGCGCGCGGCTGGCGCGTCGCGTTCGGACGCTGCCCGGAGATCGACGGCGACGCGCCGCCCGCCTGGGCCTGGAGCGAGATCCTCCGCCACCTGACCACCACCGAGCCGTCCGGGACCGAGCCGCCCGTGACCGAGCCGCCCGGGGCCCAGTGCTCCGTGACCGAGCCGTCCGCCGCCGAGCCGCCCGCCGGCCTGGGCCGGTTGGCGCCCCTGCTGCGCGACGGCACGCCGATCCCCAGCCAGTTCCAGCTCGCGAGGGCCCTCGCCGACTACCTCACCGGCTACGTCGCCGGACCCGGCGGCGGTCCCGGCGGCGGAACCGGCGCTGCGGGCGGGCCGCTGCTCGTCGTCCTGGAGGACGTGCACCGCGCCGACGGCGAGACCCTGCACCTGCTGCGGCACCTGCCGCGCGCCGAACGGCTCCTCGTGGTCGCCACCCACCGCCCCGCCGAGGCCACCGAGGAGCTGCGCGCCACCGTCGCCGCCCTCGCCGGCTCAAGCCGCCACCTGGAGCTGGGCGGCCTCGACGAGGAGGCCGTCGCCGCGCTGCTGCGCCGCCACGCCGGGCACGACGTGGACGACGCCACCGTCCGCACCGTCCTCGATCGCACCCTGGGCAACCCGCTGTTCGTCAGCGAGATCGCGAGGCTCCTCGCCTCCGAGGGCCCGGCAGCGGCGGGCACGCTGCCGCCCGGTGTGCGCGACACCATCCGCCGCAGGATCACCAGGCTGCCCGCCACCGCCCAGACCGTGCTGCGCAACGCCGCCGTCGTCGGCAGGGACGCCCGCGTGGACGTCCTCGTCGCCCTGCACGACGGCGACGAGGACACCGTGCTCGACGGCCTGGAGGCGGGCGTCGTGACCGGGCTGCTCACCGAGCCGGGACCCGGCCGCGTGCGCTTCACGCACGTCCTCGTCAGGCAGGCGCTCTACGAGGAGACCCCGCGCATCCGCCGCACCCGCCTGCACGGCCGCGTCCTCGCCGCGCTGGAGCGGCTGCGTCCCGGCGACGTGGCCGCGCTGGCCCGCCACGCGCTGGAGGCCGCCGCGCCGAGCGCCGTCAGGTACGCGAGCGCCGCCGCGGCGCAGGCCACCGGGCTGCACGCCCACAGGGAGGCGGCCGCGCTCCTGCGGGCCGCCCTGGAGCACGCCGCCGACGACGAGACCCGGCTCGACCTGCTGTGCGGCCTGGTGTCCGCGCTCGGCCACGCGGGCGACGTCGCGGGCGCGCTCGCCGTCAGGGAGGAGGCCGTGCGGACCGGGTTGCGCACCTCACGCACCGCCAGGGAGGAGGCCGCGCGGACCGGGTTGCGCACCTCACGCACCGCCAGGGCGCTCACCTCGTACGACGCCCCCGTCACCTGGACGATCCAGCCCGACACGCGCTACGACGCGCCGTTCGTGGCGGCCGTGGAGGCGGAGCTCGCCGCCGGCCACGACGACGCCACCCGCTGCCGCCTGCTGGCCGCGCTCGTGTTCGCGCTGGAGGGCCACGACGACGAGCGGGTCGCCGCCGCGGGCACCGAGGCCGTGGCCGTCGCGCGCCGCCTCGGCCGTCCCGACCTGCTCTGCCTGGCGCTCAACGCCCGCTACTTCACGGTGCTCGCGCCGCACCGCAGGGACGAGCTGGACGCCATCGGCGCGGAGCTCCTGGAGCTCGGCACGGCGCACCGGCTGGTCGGCTACCTCACGCTGGGCCACCTGTGCCGCCTCATGGCCGCGCTCGGCCGAGGCGACCTGGCCGCCGCCCAGCGCCACGCCGACCTCGGCGTCGAGATGTCCACCAGTGGGCAGCTCGGGCAGGCGCTGGTGGTGCTGACGCTGTTCGGCGCGCTGCGCCGGCTCGTCGAGGGCGACTTCGACGGCGCCGAGGACACGTACACGAGGCTGCTGGACGAGATGGGCGAGCACGGCGGCGTCAACGCGCAGGGGATGGCGGCGCTGGCCAGGTTCACGGTGCGCCTGGCCCGCGGCGACGCCCACCGCTCGCTCGCCGAGCTGGCCGGGGTCCATGGGCGGCTCGGCAACAACGGCACCTCCGAGCTGTACGCGGCGGCGCTCGCCGCCACCGGCGACCTGGAGGGGGCCAGGCGCGTCTGGCGTCCAGACGCCGTCCTGCCACTCGACTACTACTGGCTGCTCTGGCAGACGATGCGCGGCGGGACCGCGGTGCTCCTGGGCGACCGCGCCGTGGCCGGGCGCACGTACGAGAACCTCCTGCCCTGGGACGGCGAGATGGGCGGCATGCACTGCGGATCGGTCACGCTCGGGCCGGTCGCGCTGGTGCTGGGCGACCTCGCGCGGTTGCTCGGCCGCGACCCTTCCGCGCACTACGCGCAGGCGGTGCGGGTGGCCGAGCTGGTCGGCTCGCCGCACTGGGCGCGGACCGCCCGCGCCAGGCTCGCGGCCGCCGGGCGGTCCGGGGCGTCTACAGGTCGCCGAAGATGAGCTTCTGGCGGCGGCGGTGCCCCGGGCCCATGAGCGCCAGCATCACCGTCAGCACAGGGCCGGCCATCCTGCGCAGCGCCGCCAGCTCCTCGGGCAGCGCGTACTGGCCGATCCTCGGCAGGTCGAAGCTCGCCTGGCCGCCCTTGCGCACCTCGGTCTCGACCCGCTCCCACTCCTCCTCCGGGACGTACTTCTCGATCACTGGGAAGAGCAGCCGCTCCTCCTCCTCGATGTGCTCGTCGAGCAGGTCGGCGAGCGTGGCGAGCGACGCCGCCATCCGCCTGACCGCCGAGGGCGAGCCGGGCAGCTCGGCCGCCGCCGCGGTGATCTCCTCCAGCAGCGGGTCGAGCGCCTTGTGGTCGTCCGTCAGGTCGCTGAGGTCCACCTCCGCGCCCGCCGAACGCACGATCACCGGCCACAGGACGTCGTCCTCAGCCTGATGATGGTGGTGGATGCCCGCGCAGTGCTTGGTGGCGAACTCGCCGATCGCCCGCAGCCGCGCCGCGTCGGCCCGCTGCCCGCCCCTGGCGAGCGCGCCCGTCACCGCCGCCAGCCGGCGGCTGTCGCCGCGCATCATGCGGTGCGCGATGCGAAATCCGAGCAGGTTCGGCGCCATGACTCCTCCTTCGTTCCGGTACGCCACCAGGGTCCGCCGCGCCGCTTGGACGCCTCTTGGCGGCGACTTGGCGGCGCGTGACCTGTGTGACCCCCGGAAATTGAGAGACCGGGAGGCTAAGGTGTGCCGCTATGGAAAGGCGTTGGGTGGGCGTCGAGGGATACGAGGTCCTGGGCCTCGTCCGGGCGGGGCGTCAGGTGCTCCGCGTCCGCAGGTTCGGTGAGGTCGTGGCCGACTGCACGTCGGTCGCGCAGGTCGCGGCCCTCGTCGACCTGGCCGATCTCTGCGAGGTCGTCGAGTTCCCCGCAGGCCGCGCCACGGCGGGCGCGGCGGCGGCCGGAACGAGTTCGCATCATGGCTGAGTGCCGTGTATGGTTACACCTGTCCGCAGCGAGCGGCAGGCCCCTATAGCTCAGTCGGCAGAGCGTCTCCATGGTAAGGAGAAGGTCAACGGTTCGATTCCGTTTGGGGGCTCTCACTCTGAACAGCCACGACGCCCGGTCCAAGATCTCTTGGAGCCGGGCGTTCGCCGTTGGGTGCGGTGAGCATGCGATGATCTCGCACGGTGGCCGGGCGCCGCGGCCCTGCGGCGGGCGCCCTCTTGGAATCGGCGGCCCGCCGGCCGCACCGGAGCGGTGCCACTGACCGTCCCGGCCGATCTGGTCGATCAGGCGGCGGCGGTGGCCGTCGGCGTCAGGCGGAACGCCACCTTGGTCGATCCGGCGGGGAGGACGTCGTCGCCCTCCAGGCCCCAGGTGACGACGACCGTGCGGGGCCGGTCGACCTCGACGAACTCGCCCCGGATCAGGTTCCCGTCGATGTCCACGGCGAACACGCCGCCCGGCCAGGTCCGCCGGCGCCTGCTCGTACCTCTCCAGCCCGCGGCGAGCACTGCACGCGGGCGGCGTCGCACGGCCGGTCGCTGCGACCGTCGCGGCTACGCCGGTGGTGCGTCATGGGGGCGCATCGGTTGGTGCAAGTCTCGTCGGCGTGTCCGCGACGTCGGCGCGGGCGGCGCTATGAAGTTGGCCATGGCGATTGTCGGGTGGGTGCGGGCCGACCCGTGGCGGGCGCTGCTGGCGCTGGTGGCGGCCTGCTACGCGGTCGTCCAGTTGGTCGCGGTCGGCCCCGGGATGGGGCTCGGCTGGGACGAGGTGGTCTACGTCAGCCAGGTCGATCCGCGGGTGCCCGCGACCGACTTCATCGCGCCGCGCGCCAGGGGCATCACCCTGCTGGTCGCGCCCGTGGTGCTGCTGACGGCCTCGACGGAGGCGCTGCGCGTCTATCTGAGCCTGGCGTCGGCCCTGGCGCTGTACGGGGCGTTCCTGGTCTGGCTGCGGGTGCGTCCCGGGCCGGTGGCGCCCGTGGCGGCGCTGCTGTTCGCGTCGCTGTGGCTGTCGCTGTTCTACGGCGGCGAGGCCATGCCGAACCTGTGGGTGGCGTTCGGCGCGGTGGCCGCCGCCGGGTTCCTTCTGCGCTGCCTGCGGCCGGGCGGCGCCGTCGTGCCCGGACGCGGCCCGCTGGTCGGGCTGGCGCTGTGCGTGGCCGCGGTGGCGCTGCTGCGGCCCCCGGACAGCCTGTGGCTCGTGCTCGGCCTCACGCCCGCGCTCGGCTGGGCGGCACTGCGGCGGGCGGCACTGCGGGCGGCACTGCGGCCGGCCGTCGCGCTGGCCGCCGGTCTCGCCGCCGGGTGGGCCGAGTGGGTCGTCGAGGCGTACGTACGGTTCGGGGGCCTGGCCGCCCGCTGGCGGGACGCCGAGGCGGCCAACGAGACCGGGCTGCACTTCTCGCTGTACGAGCACGCCAGGGCGCTGAACGGCCCGCTCCTGTGCCGCCCGCCCGCCGACTGCGGTTCCGCCCTGCCGCCGTGGGTGGCGTGGTGGAGCGCGATCCCGGTGCTCGTCCTGCTCGGCCTGCACGCCGCCCGGCGCCGGGGGCGGCCGGCGGAGGGCCTGGTGCCGGCCGTGGCGGGGCTGTCGATGGCCGCGCCGTACGTCTTCCTGGTCGGGTACGCGGCGCCCAGGTTCCTGCTTCCCGCGTACGCGCTGCTGGCCCTGCCCGTCGCGCACGCAGCGGCCGGGCTGCTCGCGAAGGCGCGGGGCGGGACCCGCCGGGTGGGGGCGGCGCGCGTGGCGGGCGTCGCCGTCGCCGTCGGGTGCCTGCTCGCGCACCTCGCCCTG
The DNA here is from genome assembly GCF_900109355.1 of Nonomuraea pusilla. Lineage (GTDB taxonomy): Bacteria > Actinomycetota > Actinomycetes > Streptosporangiales > Streptosporangiaceae > Nonomuraea > Nonomuraea pusilla. The sequence goes on along the minus strand of NZ_FOBF01000015.1, from coordinate 118,344 downwards.
CAGGGCGTCACCCTGGACAAGGTGGTCGCTCCCCGCCTGGCGGAACGGGACGCCGACGCGGAGGTCGCGCGGGCGCTGGCGGGCCTCGGGGTGCGCGGCCCCTGCCTGGTGTACGGCGAGCGGGCGGTGATGATCGCCTACCGGGCGGGCTGCGAGGGGCACACGGTGCTGAGCTGGCCGTCGCAGAGCGAGGTGCCGGGCGCGCTGCTCGCCGCCCGGGCCGCGGGCAAGCGCGTGGTCGCCGTGGACCGGGGCGGCGCGGTCCCCGCGCCGTTCCTGCTGTCGTGGGAGCGGCGGCCGCTGGAGGGACGGTGGTTCGCCTACCTGCCCCCGGCGGCCCCGGCGAGGACGACTCCAACGGCTTCCCGCCCGGCGGACGCCCGGCCGCTCGGCCGCCTGACGGCGCCGGCCCCCAGGGCGGGGGCCGGGCGGTCAGGCGGCTGATCAGGGGCGGTCAGCCGGGCGGGAACTGGCCGTTCTTGGCCACGGGCACGCCGAGCTGCCGGGCCGCGGTGAGTGTGGCCTTCTCGGCGGGCAGGCCGGACAGCACCGGGTTGAGGTGCTTCAGCGTCAGCGGCACGGGCGTGATCGCGGGGGCGACCACGTCGAACATGTCCAGGTCGAGCCAGCGCACGAGCTGCGCCACCTCGGAGGGGATGGTGTCGCCGGCCTTGTGCACCGGCACGCAGAGCCTGCGGGCGTTGGTCACCTGCACCGACGCCGTCGGGATCTTGCCGGTCAGCACCGGGTTGAGCTGGGTGAGCGCCAGCTTCCTGTTCATGAGGGTGTTCGGGGTGACGGCGTAGCACTCGAGGTCGATGTGCGAGACGAGCGCCAGCACCTCGTCGGGCGGCACCAGGCCGTTCTTGGCGACGGGGACGCAGAGCTGCTGCGGCGCGCCCAGCGTGACGGACTCGCGCGGCAGGTCCTGGAGCACCGGGTTCAGGTGGCTGAGGACCAGCGGCTTGTTCACGGGGGCTCCGGTGACCCGGTAGCAGGACAGGTCCACGTACTTGACGAACTCGGCGACCCCGTCGGGCGGGATGACCTGGTTCTTGGCCACGGGGACGCACAGCTGCTCGCGGGCGCCCAGGGTCACCGCGTGCGCCGGCAGGTCGCCGAGCACCGGGTTCAGGTGCCTGAGCGTGAGCCCGACGGCGGGCGGCGCGTACGCGTCGGTGGCGAAGCACTCCAGGTCGACGTACGAGGTGAACGCCTTCGGGGTGGGGAGCGCGAGGGCGGACGCGGCCGGCGGGGCGAGGAACGCCATCGCCAGCACGGCCACGACGGCGGACAGCACCCGGCGCGGCGCGCGGCTCCCGCGCGGGCCGCGCCGGGGGCCGGTTCCGGAGGGGTCGCTGCGGATGCGGTCCCTGGGGTCGGGTCTGCTCATGGCTTCTCCTTGGGGGGTGGACGCCTTCCGGCGCCTCGACTGTCCGCCCGCCCGCCGCGCCTGACAAGGTTTCCGACCCCGCTTTTCCGTGGAGGTGATGTCGCCCGCGGGTTTCCTCCCGCCCCATAACCGGCAGGCCGGTTTCGGGCGTCCTACCAGGAGGTTCGCGCCCGTACGAAAGGACGGGCGCTCGGTCGGACGCGTCCCGGCGGGTCAGCCGTTGTCGGGGCGGCGGGGGCGTCTGGTGTCGACGTTGCCGTTCAGGTTCCTGCGGAGGCCGGGTAGTGCTGCGCATCCGCGCGGCGGCCGTCGGCAGCGGCATGCTGCTGCCGCGCGCCGGCGTGCGGACCCTGATACTGGCCGGCTGCGCCTGCTTCCTGGCCGGGTTCGGCCGGCTCTCCCAGGCCGACGCCGGCAGCGCCTACGTCACCGGCGTCCTCGCGCCCACGCTGCTCGTCGCGGCCGGCATCGGGCTGACCTTCCCCACTCTCATGGCCGCGACGACCGCCGACGTCCCCGAGAGCGACGCGGGAACCATCGGCGGCCTCGCCCAGACCGCCGGCCAGGCAGGCGGCTCCGTAGGCCTGGCGGTGCTCGCCGCCGTCGCCAGTGCCACGACCCCGGAGCAGACCGGCGGCGGCTCCCCGGCCGCCGCCCTCGCCGCTGGCTACGACCGGGTCTTCCTCATCGCGGCCGGGCTTGGCCTGGCCATCGCGGCGGTCAGCCTGCTGCTGCCGCGGCACCGGCGCCGCTGACCGCCGGCCACCCCCCGAGCGGCGCCGCGGCGGCTTCGCGAGGACGGCCGGTTCAGCCCTGTTCCAGCCGTTCGGCGTTGGACTCGTAGCCGCCTCCGTCCGGGTAGACCCAGGCCCCCGTGAGGTGGCGGCCGTCGGAGCTGAAGACGCCCTTGAAGTAGGCGGGGGAGCCGCGGTCGCCCGCCCAGATGGTGAGGGTGTCGCCCGCGAGTTCGTAGGTGTAGTCGAGGGTGCTGCCGTCGTCGCCGTAGTAACGGGACTTGATGTCGGCGCTCGGCTCGGCCATCAGCGTCCGTTCCCTGCCGATGATCTCGATGCCGTGCGTGTCGCCCAGGTGGACGTCCTGCTGGAGGAAGAAGTCGTTCAGCCACCGGTAGGTCACGGTCCCTTCGTGCCCTCCGGTGATCTTCCAGGTGCCCACGAGCCTGTCCAGGGCCTGCAGAGCCGGGTCGCTGGTCATCGTCGTCTCCTTCGAGGCGGGAGGTGGTCGTCATGTAGACCGCTGTCACCGCAAGAACTAATCGCTCCGCACCCCGCCGTAAAGCGCCGCCGTCTCCAGCAGGGCCGTGACGGCCGGATGCCAGGGACGGCCGGCGGGCCCCGTCAGCACCAGGCGGCGGCGCACGCGCGGCGCGAGCGGCACGAGGACGCACCCCGCGGGAAGCATGGCGCGGGCCAGCCCCGGCATCACCGAGACCCCGATGCCCGCCCCCACCATGCCGATCACCGTGGCGAGCTCGCGGATGCGGTGACCCGGCCTGAACCGCGCCCCCGCCTGGCGGTAGATCTCCCGGATCTGCCGCTCGCACCCGCCTTCGGAGAGCAGGAACGGGTCGTCGTCCAGGTCGCGTACGTCGATCACGGGCTCGGCGGCCAGCGGATGGTCGTCGCGCAGGAGCGCGTGCATGGAGTCCTCGGCGAGCGGCAGCGCCCCCGGCGGCGCGGCGTCGGGGTCGACGAGGACGGCGGCGTCCACGGTGCCCGATTCCAGCCAGGCGCCCAGCTCGCCGTCCTCGCCCTCGAAGACGCGCACCCGTACGCGGGGGTGCGCCGCCTGCCACTCCCGCAGCAGGCCGGGCAGCAGCCCCTGGCAGACCGTGGACGGCGCGGCCAGGCGGACCGTCCCCGCCGGCGCGCCGCGGCGGCGGGCGGCGACGGCGGCCACGGCGTCGGCCGACGTGACCGCGGCGCGCGCGTGCGGCAGGATCTCCCGCCCCAGCGGGGTCGGCCGTACGTCGCCGCCGCGGTGCAGGACGGGCCCGCCGAGCGCGCGCTCCAGGGCGGCGATGGCGTGCGAGACCGCCGACTGGCTGATGCCCAGCTCCTCGCCCGCCGCCCCGAAGCCGCCCGCCTCGGCGACCGCGACCAGGGCCCTGAGCTGCGCCAGGTTCACCTCGGTGGCCATGAGGGATCCTCATCTCGGCATTCGTGTCACTTGTTGGACTCATGCTGGGGCCGGACGGCACCGTGTGTCCACCGGCCGCTCAGGGCCGGAGCGGACTGAGTGCGGGGCGGTGCTGGGTGGCGCGTGCGCGGTGGTGGCCGGAGTTCGTGACGCTGTCGGCGATCTGGGGAGCCAGTTTCGCGTTCATCAAGATCGGGGTGGACGCCGGCGTCCCTCCCGCCTGGGTGGCGCTGTGGCGCTGCCTGCTGGGCGCGGCGGCGCTGTGGCTGATCGTGGCGGCGCGGCGGGAGCGGGTGCCGCGCGAGGCCCGCGTCTGGGGCCACTCGGCGGTCGTGGCGGTCCTGCTGAACTCCGCGCCCTTCGTGCTCCTCTCGTACGGCGAGACGAAGGTCAGCTCGGTGCTCGCCGGGGTCTGGAACGCGACGACGCCGCTGTTCACGCTGGTCTTCGTGCTGCTGTCGGCGCAGGGCGAGCGGCCCACGCCGCGCCGGCTGGCGGGGCTCGCGCTCGGCTTCGCCGGCGCGCTGACGGTGCTCGGCGTATGGAACGGCCTCAGCGTGGGGGAGCCCGCGGTGCTCGGCGCGTGGGGCGGCCTCGGCGGGGGCGGTCTGGGCGGCAGCCTGGCGTGCCTGGCGGCGACCGCCTGCTACGGCGCCGGGTTCGCCTACACCAGGCGGCACCTGTCGCGGCTGCCGCACAGCAGCACCTCCCTGGCCGCCCTGCAGATCACCTGCGCGGCGGCGGAGCTGGCGCTGTTCGCCCCACTGACGAGCGGCGGGCCCCGCTGGCCCGGCGCGCAGGCGGCCCTCGCCCTGCTGGCGCTGGGCGCGCTGGGCACGGGCGTGGCGTACATCCTGAACCTGCGGATCGTCCGCACGGCGGGCACCGGCGTGGCCTCAGCCGTCACCTACGTGACTCCGCTGTGGTCCACGGCGCTGGGCGCCCTGCTGCTGGCGGAGCCCGTCGGGTGGAACACGGCGGCGGGCGGCGTCCTGGTGATCGCCGCCGTCGCGCTCACCCGCTCGGCCCCCGCCCGCGCCGACGCCCCGGCGGCGAGACCCGCATGAGACAGACCCGCCCGCCGGCGCTCATCCGGTGACGTCGTCGTACCAGCGGGGCTCGCTGATCGTCTTCGGGTCGGGGGCCGGCCCCGCGCCGGGACCGGGGACGACGTAGAGGTCGACCGTGTCGGAGCTGCGGGCCCGCGTTCCGCCGACGAGCCAGTCGCCCTCGATCCGCCTCGCCGGGACGCGCTCGTCGGAGAAGCCGCCGCCGGGGTGGCTCCACAGCAGGCGGCGGACGGCGTACTGGTGTATCGCCGGGTGGCAGGCGTCATAGACCGCTTCGAAGCGATCTCGGTGTGTCACAGGGTCTCCTTGGCGGACGGCGCCGGACACCCAGGTCAGTGTCCGGCGGCGGCCGAGGCGTTGCAGCGGGTCGCCTGCCTGGGGAAACAGGTCGCCCGCTGTAGCGTGACGCACGGGGAAGGGGGGTGGGCGCCGGTGCGCGGGCGGTCTCGGCAGACGCTGCTCCTCCTCGGGCTCACCGTCGTCAGCGGCATGGTCGACGCCACCGCCTACCTGGGGCTCGGGCACGTCTTCGTCGTGAACATGACGGGCAACGTCGTCATCCTGGGTCTCGCGCTCGGCGGCGCGGCCGACTTCACGACGGCGGGCTGCCTCGTCGCGCTCGCCGCCTTCACGCTCGGCACGGTGGCCGCCGGGTGGCTGCACGGCCGGCCCCGTCCGCGCAGGGGCGTCACGCTGGCGGCGGAGTCGGCGCTGCTGGCCGCGGCCGCCGCCGTCGCCGCCCGGGAGGGAGGGACGCCGTACCCGGCCGTGGCCGTCCTCGGGCTGGCGATGGGCATGCGGACGGCGAGCGTCAGGCTGGGCGGGGTGTCCGACATCACGACCACGGTCATCACGAGCACGCTCGCCTGGCTCGGCGCGAACCTGTCCGTCGCGGCGGGCGGCGGCGCGGGCCGGCGGCTCGGCGCCGTCGTCCTCCTGCTGGCGGGTGCGGCGACAGGTGCGCTGCTCACCCTGCGCGCGGGTCCCGCCGTCGCGCTGCTGGCCGCCGTCGTGGTGCAGGTCGCCGTCACGCTCGCGTACGTCCTGGTGCCGGGGCGTCCGGCCGGGAGCTGATCGGCGGACGGGCCGGCGATCCGTTGGTACCCTGCCGTGAGCACCCATGCTTCCTCGGGCGGATCAATTGATTTCGTTCGCCGGGGGTTTCTGAGGCATACTGTGTGCACCTGGCCGATCAGGCGAGTTACGAATGTGCTCCCGAGGTCGGGTATCCTCTACGGGGCCGGTTGTTTCCGGCCCAAGGCGGAGTAGCTCAGTCTGGCAGAGCAAACGGCTCATAATCGTTGTGTCGCCGGTTCAAGTCCGGCCTCCGCTACTGCCCAATCCCAGGTCGGCCGACCTGGGTATGGGCGTGTCCATGTCCCGAACGTAGAAAGGCACTCCCAAGTGGCTGCCACCGACGTTAGGCCGAAGATCACGCTGGCCTGCCAGGAGTGCAAGCACCGCAACTACATCACGCGGAAGAACCGGCGCAACGACCCGGATCGGCTTGAGCTGAAGAAGTACTGCCCCAACTGCCGCTGCCACCGCGCGCACCGCGAGACCCGCTAGTCTCCGGGCAGCACTCCGCACCGCACAACCGGCGTCCACGTCTAGGGGCGCCGGTTCGTCGTGTCTGACCCCCCCGGCGTCCGCGTTCCGCGGGCGCCGTTCGTCATGTCCGGCGTCCGGTGTCGGGCGCCTGGCGGGGTGGGGCGGTCCGGCGTCCGCCCCTGTGGGCGGCGGTTGTTCGTGTGGGTGGGCTTGCTCTCGGCTGGGTGGGGCAAAAAGCCGGCCATCACCGGCGACAGCCGAACGTTGTTCTGTTACCGTCTGGCTCAACCGGCGCCCGGTGGTGACATGCGAGGGAGCAGCGATGGCCTTGAACCGTGACTTCGTGGGCAGGAGCTTCCCGCCCAGCGCCCCGTACGAGGTCAGCAGGGTGAAGATCAGGGAGTTCGCGGCCGCGATCGGCGACGCCAACCCGATCTACCGCGACAGGGAGGCCGCCCGCGCGGCCGGTCACCCCGACGTCGTCGCCCCGCCGACGTTCCCGATCGTCTTCAGCCTGCAGAGCGGCGGCGAGGCTCTCATGGACCCCGGCCTGGGCCTGAACCTCGCCATGGTGGTCCACGGCGAGCAGCGCTTCGAGTACGTGCGCCCCGTCCACGCCGGCGACGAGCTGGTGACCACGGCCACGATCACCGACATCCGCAGCGCGGGCAGGAACGAGCTGCTGACCGTGCGCAGCGACGTCACGACGGTGGCGGGCGAGCCCGTCTGCACCACCTACAACACGATCGTCGAGCGCGGAGGGGCGGCCTGAGATGGCGGCCACGGTGAAGTACGACGAGGTGGAGGTCGGGCAGGAGATCCCGGCCGTCGACTACGTCGTCCGCAGGCTCAACCTGGTGATGTACGCCGGCGCGTCGGGCGACTTCAACCAGATCCACTGGAACGAGCGCTTCGCCAGGATGGTCGGGCTGCCTGACGTGATCGCGCACGGCATGTACACGATGGCGCAGGCCGGCAGGTTCGTCACCGACTGGGCGGGCGACCCGGGGGCCGTGGTGGACTTCGGGGTGCGGTTCTCGTCGATGGTGGTGGTGCCGGACGACGACCAGGGTGCGACGATCAGGGTCGGCGGCGTGGTGGAGGAGAAGCTGGAGGACAACCGGGTGGTGGTCGGGCTGACGGCGACGTCGGGCGACGCCCGGGTGCTGTCCAAGGCCCGCGCGGTGGTCCGGCTGGCCTGACGGCCGGGCCAGGGATGATAAGGGGCGTCGCTCCCGGGTACCCGTGTCCCTATGACTGAAGCTGAGCGACATGACACGGTCTGGCCCACCGTCCGCTCGATCCCCGTCTCGGCCGTGGCGGAAGAACGGCCGTCCCCCCACCTGCGTCCCGCGCGTCCGGAGAAGGTCGCGGGCACGGTCGGAACCGGGCGCGACACCACGGGAGGCCCAGCAGGAGGCACAGCAGGAGGCACAGGCCCGGCAGAAGGAGCGGCGGCCGGTGTGGGCACGGGCGTGGGCACGGCGGGCGCCAAGCCGGTCGGCGCCCCGCCGCGCGGCGCGGGCGCGCGCGGCAACCCGGCCGCCGAGATGGGCTTCTCCGGCGACCCGGGGCAGCACGGCGTCCCCGACGACGACCTCCTGCACGCCCAGCGCGTGTGGGACGGCACGCTGGCCACGAACCGCCTGGACGACGCCGGCGTCAACACCGAGCGGCAGCGCGTGGAGACGAGGGACGTCACGGTCGGCGTGGGCCTGCTCGCGGACGGCTGGCCGCAGGACGTCGACCGGTGCGTCCGCTCGCTGATCGAGCACACCGAGGCCAGGGTCCTCGCCTTCGACCTGGGCGACGTGGACGGCGCCGGCGGCGTGCTGCGCGAGCTGGCCGCCGCGTACCCCGACAGGCTGGCCGTCTGGCACGTCGCCGAGCCGCCGCACTGGCGGGGCGGGACGGCGACGTGGGGCGAGAGCCGCGCCAAGCTGCTGCGGCTCGACTCCTCCGAGGTGCACGTGCTGATGGAGACGTCGCTGGAGCTGGTGGGCGACGCGCTGACGCCGCTGGTCGCCGCCGTCGTGGAGGGCGCGGTGGCGGCCGGGTGGCGGGGCGTGGAGCCGGAGGGCGAGGCGGCCTGGCGCGAGGCCGGTCCGGGGCGGGTACGGGCGCTGCTCGGCGATCTGATGGCGGTGCGCAGGTCGGCGGCGATCGGCGCCGTGCCCGAGGACGCCAACTACGGGCGCAACGCCGACCTGGAGCTGTCGCTGGGGCTGCACGGCGAGCTGGTCGTGCCGGTGGGTCCGCTGCCGGTGCGGGAGATCCGCCCGCACGAGGTCGCGGCCGGTTACCGGGAACGGGAGGGCCGCAGGAACTACGACGGGGTGCTGAGGCTGCTGCGCGCCTCCTAAGCTTGGTGCCCATGCAGATGCTCGCCCCGTACACCACGCTCGGCCTGGGCGGTCCCGCCCGCGACTTCGCCGAGGCCACCACGTCGGAGGAGCTCGTGGCCCTCGTGGCGCGGGCCGACGCCGAGGGCGTCCCCGTCCTGGTGCTGGGCGGCGGCAGCAACCTCGTGGTGTCCGACGCGGGGTTCGACGGGCTGGTGGTCAGGGTCGCCACCGAGGGCGTGTCGGTGTCGCGCGACGGCGACCAGGCGCTGGTCACCGCCGAGGCGGGGGAGGACTGGGACGTCCTGGTGACGCGGGCGGTGACCGAGGGCTGGTCGGGCCTCGAATGCATGTCGGGCGTGCCCGGCCTGGTCGGGTCGACGCCCATCCAGAACGTGGGGGCGTACGGGCAGGAGGTGGCGCAGACGGTCAGGTGCGTGCGCGTCTACGACCGGCGTACGCGGCAGGTGGCCGACCTGGAGGCGCGGCAGTGCGGTTTCGCCTACCGCGACAGCGCGTTCAAGCGCGACCCCGGGCGGCACGTCGTGCTGTCGGTGACGTACGCGCTGGACGTCTCCGCGCTGTCGGGGCCGGTGGCGTACAAGGAGCTGGCGGGGCGGCTGGGCGTTTCGCAGGGCGACCGGGTGCCGCTCGCCCTGGCCAGGCAGGCCGTGCTGGAGCTGCGGCGCGGCAAGGGCATGGTGCTCGACGCGGCCGACCCCGACACCCGCAGCGCCGGGTCGTTCTTCACCAACCCCGTGATCAGCGCCGAGGAGGCGGAGGCGCTGGCGGTGCGCGCCCCCGGCCACCCGCGCTGGGACATGCCGGGCGGGCGGGTCAAGGTCCCCGCGGCGTGGCTGATCGAGCAGGCGGGCTTCCCCAAGGGCTACGAGCGCGGCCCGGTGCGCATCTCCACCAAGCACACGCTGGCCCTCACCAACCCGGGCGGCGCCGCCTCCACGGCCGACCTGCTGGCGCTGGCCAGGGAGGTGCGCGACGGGGTGCGCGAGAAGTTCGGCGTGACGCTGGTGAACGAGCCGGTCATGGTGGGCTGCGCCCTGGAGGGGTAGCGGCGGGGGAATGGAACAGCCGTTCGCGGCTGTTAGAGTGTGTCGGAAACACCCGAAGGGGAGTAGTCCCTAATCGCGTGATCGACATGCTGGCGCGGCTTCGCGCCCGGTCACGCGGGCCCGCGAGGGCGGACGAGACCTTCGGCCTGGCAGTCATGCGACAAGTCGCTGCCGGGCCGAAGCCGTGCCCGCCTCACTCCCCGGGTGCTCGCTCACGGTCCGGCGCGCGGAAGAGGACCGTTGGAAGCGTTCTGGATCAGTCTCGGTGTCATTTTCCTGGCCGAGCTGGGTGACAAGAGCCAGCTCATGGCGATGACGTTCGCGACCCGTTTCAAGATGTGGCCGGTGCTGGCGGGCATCACGATCGCCACGACCGCCGTGCACCTGGGCAGCGTGGCGGTGGGCGGGCTGATCGGCGACGCCCTGCCGACGAAGGTGATCGCGGCGGTGGCCGGTCTGGCGTTCCTCGGGTTCGCCCTGTGGACGCTGCGCGGTGACGAGCTCTCCGAGGAGGAGTCGCTGAAGGCGCAGCGGACCACCAGGAACGCGATCATCGCGGTGACCGTCGCGTTCTTCCTGAGCGAGCTGGGCGACAAGACGATGCTGGCCACGATCACGCTGGCCACCCAGCACGGCTGGTTCGGGACGTGGATCGGCTCGACGGTCGGCATGGTGGCCGCGGACGCCCTGGCGATCGTGGTGGGCCGCATGCTGGGCAGGCACCTGCCGGAGAAGGTCATCCGCTACGGCGCGGCGGCCGCGTTCGCGGTCTTCGGCGTGGCGCTGCTGGCCGAGGCGGTCCTGGCGTCCTGACCGGCCGGTGGCGGCCAGGCGGTCCGGCGTTCTGACGGGCGGTGCCGGGGGGCGGTCAGTGCGAGAGCAGCGACAGCCGGTGTGCGGCGGCGGCCGCCTCGCCCCGGCTGGTCACCCCCAGCTTGGCCAGGATGTTGGAGACGTGCACGCTCACCGTCTTGGCCGAGATGAACAGCTCGGCGGCGATGTCCCTGTTGGTCCGCCCGAGCGTGACGAGCCGCAGCACCTCCAGCTCGCGCGGCGTCAGCAGTTCCTGCGGCTCCTGCTGGTGGTGGGCGCCGCCCACCCGTCGCGACAGCGCCTCGATCTCCTCGATGAGCGGCGTGGCGCGCAGCGCGGTGGCGAGCGGCAGCGCCGCCGTCAGCCGCGTGGCGGCCCCCTCGCGGTCTCCGGAGCGCGCGGCGACGACGGCGGCCCGCAGCAGCGCCTTGGCCTGGTTGTGGGGGCGCTTGAGCCGTTCCCAGCTCGCGGCGGCGGCGTCGAAGTCCCCCGAGTACGACAGCCGGTACGCCTCGGCCACCGGCCCGATGACGGACAGGTCGGCCGCCAGCGCCGCCGCCTGCTCGCGCACCGCCCGCGCCCGTTCCGGCTCGCTCGCCTCGGCCGCGTCGCACACGTTGCGCAGCAGCGCGAGCAGCCGCCAGCCCAGCATCGCCTTGCTCGACTGCGACGGCCGCGCGAGCACCCGCTCGGCGACGGCGAGGGCGGCGTCGGGCTCGCCGCGCAGCTGGTGCCAGCCGATGTGCAGGCGGGCGTTGCTGGTGACGTCCTGGACGAAGTCCTCGGGGCGGTCCTTCAGCACCCCGATCTCCGACAGGATGCCCTCGACGAGCGCCACCTCGCCCCTGGCGAGCGCGATGTCGGCGCGCACCCGCAGCAGGGCGAACTTGGTGCGCAGCGACGGGCCGTGGCTGAGCGCGCCCTCGACGATCTCGATGGCCTCGTCCCAGCGGCCCATGGACTCCAGCGCCTCGGCCCAGTTGTTCTTGATGAACAGGCCGCTGCCGCGCAGCCTGCCGTACTTCTTGGCCAGCTGCCAGCCGTCCTCGGACATGCGCAGGGCGTCGTCGGGGCGGCCCATGTCGATGAGGGCGTCGATGGTGTTGCCGATCGCCCGGGTGATGATGCGGCCCGAGCCCCCCTCCCGGCCGATGCGCAGCGCCTGCTCGTTCGTGGCGATCACCTTGTCCAGCTCGCCCCTGAGGGAGTGGCCGAGCGCCAGGTTCATGAGCAGGTCGCCTTCGAGGCAGCGGTCGCCGAACCGGCGCGCCAGCTCCAGCCCTTCGGCGATGAGCCGTTCGGCCTCGTCGATGTCGCCGCGCAGCATGAGGTGCCGGCTGAGCGGCGTCACGACCTCGGCCCGCACGGGGCCGGGCTCGGGCACGAGGTGCAGGGCGCGGCGCAGCGCCTCCGTCGCGCCCATCTGGCCCTTGGAGATCTTGATGTTGGCCAGGCGGACGACGAGCTGCGCCACCCGGCCGGGCTCGCGGGCCTCGTCCAGCTCGGCGAGCGCCGCCTTGACGAACTTCACGCCCTTGTCGAGCTCGCCGCCCGCGCTCGCGGCCTCCGAGGCGCGCTCCAGCACGGCGGTGTGGTCGGCGCCGATGCGCTCGGCGGCGTCCGGCACCCGGTCCCACAGCATGAGGACGCGTTCCAGCAGCGGCACCGCCTCGGTGTAGGCGAAGGCCATGAACGACTTCTGCGCGGCCTCCCAGGCGGCGACCAGCGCCCACAGGTCGTTGCGCGCGCCGTACCAGTGGTGGGCCAGCTCGACGGCGGCGCGTCCGGGCGGGACGAGCGAGCGGTCCTTGGAGATCTCCTCGGCGTACCTGGCGTGCAGCCGCTGGTACTCGCCGGGCAGCAGCTCGTCGTGGACGGCCTCGCGGATGAGGGAGTGCCTGAAGACGTACGCGCGGTTGTCGGCGATCTGCAGGACGTTGCCGGCGATGGCCGGCCGCAGCGCGGCCTCCAGCTCGTAGTCCGACAGGCCGCTGACGGCGGCGAGCAGGGCGTGGCTGACGCGGGTGCCTCCGGCGGCGGCGACGCGCAGCACCCGCTGGGTGTCCTCGGGCAGCCGGGCGACGGAGTTGAGTATGAGGTCCTGCATCGACTCGGGGAAGCCGCAGTCGTCGCTCTCCAGCAGCGCCTCCACGAACAGCGGGATGCCCTCGCTGCGCTCGTAGACCTTCTGGACCTTGGAGTAGCCGGGGTCGCGGCCGAGGATGCCGGTCATCTGCTGGGCGACCTCGTCCCGCGACAGGCGGGGCAGGTCGAGCCTGAGGACGCCGCCGACGCGGCTCAGCTCGGCGATGACGGGCCGCAGCGGGTGCTGCCGGTGCAGGTCGTCGGAGCGGTACGTCATGACGAGCAGCACCTGCGGAGTCTGCAGGTTGCGGCTGAGGAAGGCGATGAGGTCGCGGCTGGAGCGGTCGGCCCAGTGGATGTCCTCGATGACGAGGACGGTGGGCCGGGCGTCGGCCAGGCGTTCCAGCAGGGAGAGGAACTGCTCGAACAGGCGGGCGCGGCCGGCGTCGGTCTCGCCGTCGCCGCTGGGCTCGCCGAACTCGGGCAGCAGGCGGGCGAGGTCGCGTTCCGCGCCCTCCGGGAGGAGGGCGGCGACCTGGGAGCGGCCCTTCTCCCTGACGAGCTGGCGCAGCGCGGCGGTGAACGGCGCGTACGCGAGGCCCTCGGTGGAGAGCTCGACGCAGCCGCCGGCGAGGACGTGGGCGCCCCGGGCCGCCGCCTGGTCGGCGAAGCGCTGGATGAGCCTGGTCTTGCCGACTCCGGCCTCGCCGCCCACCAGGACGGCCGTCACGGTGCCCTTCCTGGCCTCGTCGAAGCTTTCGAAGAGGGTCGCGAGCTCCTCTTCCCGCCCGACGAAGACGGGACTCACCGAACGTCCCAGCATGTCGTCCAGCATGTCATGCCTCTTCTATTGCTTTCGACGCGTTTGTGGGGTTACGGGGGCACAGAGGCCCGGCCGGAGATGCTCAGGCCGGGCCTTCGTGGGGCGGTCATGAGGAGCGGCGCTTGCCGAAGACCGAGCGGCGCTCGGCCTTGTTGCCGCGCTCCGCCTCGCGGGCGCGCCGGTGCTCGGCGGCGGCGCGGCGCAGCTCGTTCGCGTGACTCTTCATGAGCTCGTACTCGATCTCGGGATTCACGGTGTTTCTCCTGATATTTCGTGCTTCTTGCTGACAGCTTTAAGACTCGCGCTAAGGCCCGCCCCGCCACATCGGGTGGATGCCCTATCTCCGGTCACCGCAGGGCTCCCGCATACCTAGGAGCCGCGTCCCGACTGCCTTAGTCGGCCCGGTTTGGAGGTAGCGGCCCTGGTCGGCGATGCTGTGATGGTGTCAACTCTGACTACTTCGCTCGCGGACGTCGCCTCGTCCGGCGCGACGCTGCGGGCATTCCTGCACGGCCTGCCCGGTGTCGACCGGGTCGGCGCGGACCAGCGGGCGGCGATGCTCGGCACCCGTTCCATCAAGACCACCGCCAAGGCCCACGCCATCGACCTGGCCATCTCCATGGTCGACCTCACGACGCTCGAAGGCGCCGACACCCCCGGCAAGGTGCGCGCGATGTGCGCCAAGGCGGCTCACCCCGGCGACGGCGCGCCCCGCGTGGCCGCCGTCTGCGTCTACCCCGACCTGGTCGCGGTCGCAGCCGAGGCGCTGGCCGGCTCGGGCGTCAAGGTCGCCTCGGTCGCGACCGCGTTCCCCAGCGGGCGCTCCTCGCTGGAGGTGAAGGTGAGCGACACGGCGCTGGCCGTCGCCGCCGGCGCCGACGAGATCGACATGGTGATCGACCGCGGCGCGTTCCTGTCCGGCGACTACACGAAGGTCTACGAGGAGATCGTCGCGGTGAAGGCCGCCTGCGGCGACGCCCACCTGAAGGTGATCCTGGAGACCGGCGAGCTGTCCACCTACGACAACGTGCGCCGCGCGTCCTGGCTGGCGATGCTCGCCGGCGCCGACTTCATCAAGACCTCCACCGGCAAGGTGTCGCCCGCGGCCACCCCCTCCGTCACGCTCGTCATGCTGGAGGCGGTGCGCGACTTCCGCGACCGCACCGGCCGCCAGGTCGGCGTCAAGCCGGCGGGCGGCATCCGCACCACCAAGGACGCCATCAAGAACCTCGTCCTCGTCAACGAGATCGCCGGCGACGAGTGGCTCACGCCCGAGTGGTTCCGCCTGGGCGCGTCCTCCGTGCTGAACGACCTGCTCATGCAGCGCCAGAAGCTCGCCACCGGCCGCTACGCGGGCCCCGACTACTTCACTCTGGACTGAGGCCGCATGTTCGAGTACGCACCGGCGCCGGAGTCCCGCGACGTCGTCGACATCAAGCCCGCGTACGGGCTGTTCATCGACGGCGAGTTCGTCGACGGCTCGGGGCCGTCGTTCAAGACCGTCAACCCCGCCACCGAGGAGCAGCTCGCCGAGATCGCCACGGCGTCGTCCGACGACGTCGACCGTGCCGTGCGCGCGGCGCGCAAGGCGTTCGGCGTCTGGAGCGCCCTGCCGGGCTCCGAGCGGGCCAAGTACCTGTTCCGCATCGCGCGGATCATCCAGGAGCGGGCCAGGGAGCTGGCCGTGCTGGAGACGCTCGACAACGGCAAGCCCATCCGCGAGTCGCGCGACGTCGACGTCCCCCTGGTCGCCGCCCACTTCTTCTACTACGCCGGCTGGGCCGACAAGCTCGGGTACGCCGGGTTCGGCCCCGACCCTCGCCCGCTGGGCGTGGCCGGGCAGGTCATCCCCTGGAACTTCCCGCTGCTGATGCTCGCGTGGAAGGTCGCGCCCGCGCTGGCCACCGGCAACACGGTGGTGCTGAAGCCGGCCGAGACCACGCCGCTCACCGCGCTGCTGTTCGCCGACATCTGCCGCCAGGCCGACCTGCCGCCGGGCGTCGTCAACATCGTCACCGGAGCCGGCGAGACCGGCGCGGCCGTGGTGGCGCACCCCGACGTGAACAAGGTGGCCTTCACCGGCTCCACCGAGGTCGGCCGGCTCATCGCCAGGGCGGTCGCCGGCACCGACAAGAAGCTCACGCTGGAGCTCGGCGGCAAGGCCGCCAACATCGTGTACGAGGACGCCGCCATCGACCAGGCCGTCGAGGGCGTCGTCAACGGCATCTTCTTCAACCAGGGCCACGTCTGCTGCGCGGGCTCCCGGCTGCTGGTGCAGGAGTCGATCCACGACGAGCTGCTCGACGCGCTCAAGCGGCGGCTCGGCACGCTCAGGCTCGGCGACCCGCTCGACAAGAACACCGACATCGGCGCGATCAACTCGGCCGAGCAGCTCGCCAGGATCCGCGAGCTGTCCGACAGCGGCGAGGCCGAGGGCGCGCGGCGCTGGTCGCCCGCCTGCGAGCTGCCCGAACGCGGCTACTGGTTCCCCCCCACCGTGTTCACCGGCGTGGCGCAGTCGCACCGCGTCGCCCGCGAGGAGATCTTCGGCCCCGTGCTGTCGGTGCTGACGTTCCGCACCCCGGCCGAGGCCGTCGAGAAGGCCAACAACACGCCGTACGGGCTGTCGGCCGGCATCTGGACGGAGAAGGGCTCGCGCATCCTCTGGACGGCCGAGCGGCTCAGAGCCGGCGTCGTCTGGGCCAACACCTTCAACCGGTTCGACCCCGCGTCGCCGTTCGGCGGCTACAAGGAGTCCGGCCACGGCCGCGAGGGCGGGCTGCACGGGTTGGAGGCCTACCTTGACGTGTGAGCATCGCCGCGCCGGCCGCAGGGCCAGGCGCGACCAGGCCACCCGCGGCCACGCCTTCGCCCGCGCCGGGCGGCCCGTCCGGGTCGGCTGGTACGCCCACCGCTGCGGCGTCAGCCGGTGCGGCCAGGTGTTCGTCCCGGTCCAGTCGTCGCAGGAGTCCACGTGGAGGGGTCGGGGCGATGAGTAGGTTGTCCGTCAGAAAGACCTACAAGCTGTACATCGGCGGGGCGTTCCCGCGCTCGGAGAGTGGGAGGTCCTACCCCGTGACCTCGGCCAAGGGCGACTTCCTCGCCAACGCCTCGCAGGCGTCGCGCAAGGACGCCCGCGACGCCGTGGTGGCGGCCCGCAAGGCGTTCCCCGGCTGGTCGGGGGCCACGGCGTACAACCGGGGGCAGATCCTCTACCGCGTCGCCGAGATGCTGGAGGGCCGGCGCGGGCAGTTCGCCGACGAGCTCGGCGGGGCCAGGAAGGCCGCGCTGGAGGCCGTGGACGCCGCCGTCGACCGGCTCGTCTGGTACGCCGGGTGGTCCGACAAGATCGCGGCGGTGCACGGCACGGCCAACCCGGTCGCGGGGCCGTACTTCAACCTGTCGTCGCCGGAGCCCACGGGCGTCGTCGCCGTCGTCGCCCCGGCCGATCCGCTGCTGGGGCTGGTGTCGGTGGTCGCGCCCGCGATCGTCACCGGCAACACCTGCGTCGTGGTGGCCTCCGAGCCGTCGCCGCTCCCGGCGATCACGTTCGCCGAGGTGCTGGCCACGTCCGACCTGCCGGGCGGCGTCGTGAACGTCCTCACCGGGCGGCAGGCCGAGCTGGCACCGTGGCTGGCCGGCCACATGGACGTCAACGCGCTCGACCTGACCGGCGTCGAGGACGCCGATCTGGCGCTGCGCTGCGAGCAGGCGGCGGCCGAGAACCTCAAGAGGGTCCTGCGGCCGACGGCCGGCGACTGGACGGCCGACCCCGGGCTGCGCCGCATGACCGCGTTCCTGGAGACGAAGACGGTGTGGCACCCCACGGGCGTCTGAGCCCGGTCGTCAGGACGAGAGACCCGGCGGGCTGAGCGGCGGGTTGGCCGCCTGCAGCTGGGCCGCGAGGCCCAGCAGCAGCGGCTCGCCCCCGGGCGGCGCCACGAGCTGCACCCCGATGGGCAGGCCCGTGGAGTGCGTGGCCACGGGCACGCTCATGGCGGGCCAGCCGGACATGTTCCACGGGCCGGCGGCGGGCGAGTACCTGACGTTCGCGACCGCGTTGCGCAGGAAACCCCGCTCGCCCCACCGGTCGGCCGGAGGAGGCGGCGCCGCCAGCGACGGCATGAGCAGCACGTCCGCGTCGCCGAACCACTGGTCGGCCCCGTACGCGCTCCACCGGTCGCGGCCGCGCACGCCGTCGAGCCCGAGCCTGCCGAGCACCCGGCCCGCGCGGGCGAGCCCGCGGGTGCGGCGCTCCAGCCGCCGCCGGTCGAGGCCGCGCGCCGAGATCGCCGCCCGGCCCAGCCACACCGCGATCGTCGAGGGGCCGAGCCAGGCCGGCAGCCTGCGGCCGTGCTCGACCACGGTGTGGCCGGCCACCCGCAGCGTCTCCGCCGCGGCACGCACCGCTGCCTGGAACTCCCGGTCCACGGTCAGCCCGAACGGCAGCGGCTGCGGCGCGTACGCCACGCGCAGGTCGAACGGCTCCGGCCCGTCCTGCGGCGGCGCGGGCTCCCACACCTCGTCGTCGCCCGCCCACACCGAGCGCAGCGGCGGCGGCTGCGCCTCGACCCGCCTGCCGCCCCGCCATGCCTCCGCCAGCGTGGGGTCGCCGGCCAGCACCGACAGCGCCAGCGCCAGGTCGGGCACCGTCCGCGCCATGGGGCCGTTCTCGGTCAGGCCGCCCCAGTCGTCCTCGGGACGCGGCACCACGCCCGGCCCCGGTTTGAAGCCCAGCACTCCGCAGCAGGCGGCCGGGATGCGCAGCGACCCCATGCCGTCGTTGCCGAGCGCGATCGGCACCATGCCCGCCGCGACCGCCGCCGCGCTGCCCGACGACGAGCCGCCCGCCGTGCGGTCCGGCTTCCAGGGGTTGCGCACGGTGCCGTACACGCTGTCGCCGAACGCGACGAGGCCCAGCTCCGGCAGGTTCGTCAGGCCGACGACCAGCGCGCCGGCCGCCCGCAGCCTGGCCACCGTCTCGTGGTCCTCGGCGGCGGGGTCGGGGGAGGTGGCGGCCGACCCCAGGCGGGTGGACTCGCCCGCCACCGCCAGGTTGTCCTTCACCGCGACCGGCACGCCCGCGAGCGGCAGCCGCTCCAGGTCGGGCCGCCGCTCCAGCGCCCGCGCCTCCTCCAGCACCCGCTCCCGCACCAGCCGGAAGGCCCCCACGCGCGGGTCGCGGGCGGCGATGACGTCGAGGTGCTCCTCCACCACGGTCACGGGCGTCACGTCGCCGTGGCGGACGGCCGTCGCGATCTCGATGGCGGACCTGCCTGCCCATAGCATGCCTAGAGTGTGCAGCTTTTCACCTTCTGGTGCGAGTGTCCGGGAGACCGGCGCGTCGCTCGCCACCCACCAGCGCTCCCTCGGCGACCCGTCGCTCACCTACCCGCTGTCGCCGCCGCTGACCAGGGGCTGCCCGCGCACCAGCACCGACGACCTCGCCTACCCGCTTGAGGTCGGCTACGACCACGAGCGGCTCGACCCGCGGCTGTTCGAGCAGGAGCCGGGCCCCGACATCGCCCGCTGGGCGCCGCTGCTGCCGCCCCTGCACGCGCCCACGCTCGGCGAGGGCGGGACGCCGCTGCTGGACCTCGGTGACGGGCTCCACCTCAAGGACGAGTCGCGCAACCCCACCTGGTCGCACAAGGACCGGCTCAACCGGGTCACCGTCAGCGCCGCGCTCGCCGAGGGGGCGCCCGGCGTCGTCGTCGCCTCGTCGGGCAACCACGGGGCGTCCGCCGCCGCGTACGCCGCCCGCGCCGGGCTGC
Organism: Nonomuraea pusilla; assembly: GCF_900109355.1. Lineage (GTDB taxonomy): Bacteria > Actinomycetota > Actinomycetes > Streptosporangiales > Streptosporangiaceae > Nonomuraea > Nonomuraea pusilla. Next base: position 99,263 of record NZ_FOBF01000015.1, on the reverse strand, counting down.
GCGCCGTCGTCCTCACCTCCGCCGGCTCGCCGCCCGCCGTGCAGGACTTCGCCCGCGCGTACGGCGCCACCGTGCTGTCGGTTCCCGTGGAGGAGCGCTGGCCGCTGCTGCGGGAGATCGTGGACCGGCTCGGCTACCACCCCGTCAGCAACCAGACCGTCACCCACACCGGCCACCCGTACGGGCCGGAGGGCTACAAGACCATCGCGTACGAGCTGTTCCTGCAGCTCGGCCGGGTGCCCGCCGCCGTGTTCTCCCCCACCGGCTACGCGGAGCTGCTGTACGGCGTGTGGAAGGGGTTCACCGAGCTGCGGCTGCTGGGGCTGACCCGCGACGTGCCGAGGATGTTCGCCTGCGAGCCCGCCGCCGGAGGTCCCCACGCCCGCGCCCTGGCCGCCGGGGCGCCCGCGGCGATCGTCGAGCTGGGGCCCACCCAGGCGTACGGGATCGCCGGGCCCGTGGGCGGGCACCGCGGGGTGCGGGCCGTCCGCGACAGCGGCGGCGAGGCGGTGCTCGTGACCGACGACGAGATGCGCGCGGCGCAGCGCCGGCTCGCGCGGCTGGGGGTCTGGCAGGAGCTGTCGGGCGCGGCCGGCCTGGCCGGGTACCGGAAGCTGGCACGCGCCTTCGACGGCCCCGTGGTGTGCGTGGCCACGTCCAGCGGCTTCAAGGACGTCGGCGTGGGGACGCGCTCCTACCCGGCAAGGGCCGGCCTGACGGCGCGGGACGTCGCCGCGCTCCTGGAACAGGACGCCTGAGCCGCCGGCGCGCGGTCAGGGTCTGAGCCAGATCCGCAGCGGGCCGATCGTGCGGAAGCCGTGCTTCTCGGCCGCGGCCGGGTCTGACTCGTAGCCGACCAGGGGCAGGCCGGGGAACAGCGCGGCGGCCTGGGTGAGCACGCCCGCCCAGGCGGCGCCGAGGTCGTGGCCGGGCACGGCGAAGACGTTCGAGACGCCCACCGCGTGCTCGCCCGGGTTGAGCACGGCGCCGCACACCACGTCCCCCGCGGCCCTGCCTGCCAGGACGGTCACCTCGGGCAGCAGCGCGGGCGGGAACAGGCCCGTCACCTCGCCGGAGAAGCAGGCGCGTTCCCACTCCGCCAGGCCGCCGGCGTCGGCGACGGCCTCCCAGACGAGCTCCCCGTCGTCCCGGCCGGGGAGCTCGCCCGGCTCGGGCGCCTCGCGGTGGATCCACTGGGCGTCGAACAGCACCTCGAAGCCCGGCAGGTCGAGCAGCGCGAAGCTGTCCTTGACCGACGCCCCGGAGCCGGTGTCGATCGCGCCGAGGACGTCGGCGGCGGTCGCCTGCGGCGACAGCGTCACCGCGTCGGGGTAGTAGAGGGGGGTTCTGCGGGGGTTCGTCCAGACTCGTTCGCCGAATGCCCCGGGCAGGCCGTGCGCGCGGCACATCCGCTCGCACCACTCGGCGTTGTCGCGTACGGCGAGGGCGAGGCGCTCGTCCACGCGGCCCCGCTCGTGCGGCGTGCCGCTCGGGTTCGGCGGCGGGGGCTGGCTGGTCATGGGCGGCTCCGTTTGACGTGGCGGGTGGGCTCGGCGGTCAGGGGGTCGTCCGGCCACGGATGCTTCGGGTAGCGGCCGCGCAGCTCGGACCGTACCGAACGGTAGCCGTCGCGCCAGAACGACGCGAGGTCGGCCGTGACGGCCACCGGCCGGCCCGCGGGCGACAGCAGGTGCACCAGCAGCGGCACCCCGGCGATCCGCGGCGCCTCGTCCCAGCCGAACAGCTCCTGCAGCTTCACCGCCAGCACCGGCTGCTCGCCTGAGTAGTCGATCCTCACGGACGAGCCGCTCGGCACCTCGATCCGCTCCGGCGCGACCTCCTCCAGCCGCTCGCTCCACGGCACCAGCCTGCGCAGGGCCGCGGCCACGTCGATGCGCTCCAGGTCGGCGCGGCGGCGCGCCCGCGACAGCTCGGGCTCCAGCCACCGGTCGGCGAGGGCGACCAGGTCGTCCACGTCGGGCCAGGGGTCGCCGATGGCGCGGCGGCAGAACGCCAGCCGGTGCCGCAGCTCCACGGCCTGGCGCGTCCAGGTCAGGACGTCCTCCGTCCGCAGGCCGCGCAGCAGCGCCTCGCGTACGTCGGCGTCGGGGAGCGGGGCGGACGACAGCTCGATCGCGCCCAGCCGCTCCACCACCCGCGCCGACACGTCGCCGCGCCGCTCGCCGGGAGGCACCCGCCAGGCGACCTCCTCGCTCACCGTCACCGGGACGGCCAGCCGGGCGATCTCCTCGTCCACGGCGACCGCCTGCCTGATCCTGGCCGAGGCGGACCCGGCGGGACGGTCGGCCACGGCGACGGCCAGCCACGACGCGGACGCCAGCCGGGAGCCGTCGGCGAGCTGCGCCTGCGTGCCGGACGCCATGAGGTACCCGCCGCCGCGGCGCCGCGCCACCCGCTCGGGGAACGCCAGCGCCACCACCGTCCCGGCCAGCGCCTCCTCGGAGTACCGTCCGCCAGCGCCCCCGGACACCCGCCCGCGCCCGCCCGCCACGGCAGACGGCCCGGTGGACGGCCCGGTGGTTTCGGTGGCTTCCCCCGCCGTGCGGGTGAGGCGGGCGGCCTCGCGGCGCCAGCGGGCGGCGAAGGGGGTGCCGCCCCTGCGGGCCGCGCGCCACGCCTCCACCAGGTCGTCGCCCGCGTCCCCGGGAAGCTGCTCCGACAGGAGCGCCACCACCTCGGCCGCCTCGGGGCCGAGGTCGAGCAGCGCGCGGGCGAGCCGGGGGTGCACCCCGGCGAGCGCCATCCGCCGGCCCCGCTCCGTCACCGCCGGGATCACCCGCCCGCGAGCCGCGACCCCGTCCCCGGGCGTCTCGGCCGGGCCCGCGCCCCTCTCCGCCAGGAGGCCGCTGCCGTCCTCCCGGGATGAGGAGGCGGAACGAAGGGCCCTGCTCTCCTGCGAGGAAGGGACGGGATCGAGGCCGCTGCTCTCCTGCTGGGGTGAGGGGGTGGGGTGCCGGGTGGTGCTGTCCTGGGGTGAGGGGGCGGGATCGAGGCTGCTGCTGTCCTGCTGGGGTGAGGGGGAGGGGCTGGCGTTCTGCGGCGAGGGGGTCGGGTGGAGGGCGCCCAGGGACTGGAGGGTGCGGGTCGCGGTGGACAAGGCGGCGGCGGGCGGCTGGTCGAGGAGGGCCATAGCGGACGGGTCGGACACGCCCCAGCAGGCCGCCTGCAGCGCGAACCCCGTCAGGTCGGCGAGCGCGATCTCCGGGCGCGGCTGCTCGGCCAGGCGGGCGTGGTCGGCCTCGGTCCAGCAGCGGTACACCGTGCCGGGCGCCTCCCGTCCGGCACGGCCCGCGCGCTGGTCGGCCGCCGCCCTCGACACGCGTACGGTGACGAGCGACCCCAGCCCCCTGGCATGGTCGGTGCGGGGTTCGCGGGCCAGTCCCGAGTCGACGACGACCCGTACGCCGGGGACGGTGAGGCTCGACTCGGCGACCGACGTGGCGAGCACCACGCGCCGGCCCGCGCCGGGCGACAGGACGGCGTCCTGGACGCGCGCCGGGGCCTGGCCGTGCACCTGCAGCACCTCGACGCCGCCCGGCAGGGAGCCCGCCAGCAGGCCCGCGACCCGGGCGATCTCTCCCACGCCGGGCAGGAAGCACAGGACGTCGCCGTCGTGCTCGGCGAGTGCGCGGCCGACGACGGCGGCCACGTGGGCGAGCAGCGCGGGATCGACCCGCAGGCCGTGGGGCGGCGCGACGGGGCGCGGCGGCGGCGCCCAGACGGTCTCCACCGGGTGGGTCGCGCCGGTCGCGGCGACGACGGGCCCGCCGAGCAGGCGCGACCACGGCCCGGCGTCGGCCGTGGCGGACGTCGCGAGCAGGCGCAGGTCGGGCCGGAGCGTGTCGCGGACGTCGAGCAGGAACGCGAGCGCGGTGTCGGCGTCGAGGTGGCGTTCGTGGCATTCGTCGAGGATGACCGCGTCGACGCCGGTCAGCTCCTGGTCGCGCTGGAGCCGCTGGAGGAGGATGCCGGTGGTGACGACCTCCACCCTGCGGTCGGCGCCGGTGCGGCGCTCCCCGCGTACGGCGTAGCTGACGCCCATGCGCCGGGCGGCGGCTCGTACGGCGAGGCGGCGCGGCTCGGCGACGAGCACCCGCAGGCCGGACTCGGCGAGCGCCAGCGGCACGACGGTGGTCTTGCCGGTGCCGGGCGGGGCGGTGAGCACGGCGGTGCGGTGCCGGTCGAGCACGTCGAGCAGTTCGGGCAGCACGCCGTAGATGGGCAGGGGCTCAGTCACGGGGCTTGGTCACAGGGCTCGGCCACGGGGCTCGGCCACGGGGAGCAGGCGGTCAGGACGGCGTCGAGGAGGCCGGGGAAGCGGGCGTCGAGGTCGGCGCGGCGCAGGCTCATGAGATGGAGGCGGCCCTCCTGCTTGGTCAGGACCACGCCGGCCTCGCGAAGCGTGCGGTAGTGGTGCGAGGCCGTGGACTTGTGGACGCCCAGTTCGTCGCCCGCGTCGCTGCAGCTCATCTCGCCCCGGACGGCCAGCCTGCCGACGACCGCCAGCCGTACGGGGTCGGACAGCGCGCGCAGGACCTCGGTGAGCTCGATGTCCGCGGCGGCGGGATGCGGCAGCAGACGCATGGTGCTGACCCTACCTCCGTCTAATTGTTTGACAACAATCCAACTATACGTCAGTTTGATGAACGCCCAACAATCTGGCGGAGGTCGTCACCCATGAGTTCACGGCTGTACCCGCTCGCGGCGGGGAACTTCGCCGTCGGCACCGGCATGTTCGTCACCGCGGGGCTGCTCCCGCCCATCTCGGCCGAGCTGCACGTGTCGCCGTCGGCCGCGGGGCAGCTCATGACCGTGTTCGCCCTCGCGTACGCGGTGCTGTCCCCCCTGCTGGCGGCGCTGACGGCCCGGCTTTCGCGGCGGCGCGTGCTGCTGCTGGCCCTGGGCGTGTTCGTGCTGGGCAACACGCTCACGGCGCTCGCGCCCACGTACGAGCTGGTGATGGCCACACGGGTCGTCGCGGCGGCGGGCGCGGCGATGTTCACCCCCACCGCGTCGGGCGTGGCGACGGCGCTGAGCACGCCGGAACGGCGCGGGCGGGCGCTGGCGCTGGTCATGGGCGGGCTGACCGTGTCGTCGGCGATCGGGGTGCCGCTCGGCACCTGGCTGGGCGGCGTGTCGGGCTGGCGGACGACGATCTGGCTGGTCGTCGTGCTCGGCGTGGCGGGGTTCGCGGGCGTCGCGGCGCTGGTGCCCGACGCGCGCGTCCCGACGACGGGACGGCTGTCGGAGCGGTTCGCGCCGCTGGCGGACCGGCGGGTGCTGGCGGTGCTGACGACGCAGCTGCTGATGTTCACGGCCGCGTTCACCGCCTACACCTACATCGGGTCGCTCATCGACCTGCCGCTGCCCGCCGTGCTGTGGGCGTGGGGGATCGGCGGCATCGTCGGCAACCAGCTCGGCGGGCGGTTCACCGACGCGTACGGGCCGCGCAGGATGGTGCTGGCCGGTCTGGGCGCGGGCACGCTGTGCCTGGCGCTCATCCCGGTGGCGAACCTGGCTCTGCCGATCGCGCTGGCGTGGGCGTTCCTGTGGGGCGCGCTGGGCTGGCTCACCGCGCCCGCGCAGCAGTACAGGACGGTGGCGGCGGTGCCGGACAACGTCCCGATCGGGCTCGGGCTGCTGTCGTCGGCGCAGTACCTCGGGCTGTTCGTCGCGGGACTGGCGGGCGGCGGGGTGCTCGGCTGGTACGGCAGGACGGGCGTGGTGGCGGTGGCGGCCGGGATGGGCCTGCTGGCCCTGCTGTTCACCCTGCTCACCTACCGCCCGGAGCCGGCCGCGGTGCCCGAGCGCGTGCGGGTCAGGTAGCGCTTGACCTCGTGCAGCAGCTCGGCGTCGGCCGCGAGGTGCGCCTCGGCGTTGGCGAACAGCGCGTCGGCCAGCGGCGACAGCCCGGCCTTGGCGGTGCGTCCGGCGGCGAAGGCGGCGCGCTGCTCCTCCACGGCGCCTGCCGCCGCCTCCAGCACCTCCTCTGCTTCGGCCGGGTTGAGCAGGTCGTGCCAGCACAGCGCGAGAGCGAAGTCGGAGCGGGTGGAGTGGGGCGGCCCGGCCAGGGCCTTCTTCAGCAGGACGCGCAGGGCGCGGCGGCCCTCCTCGGTGATGGCGTAGACGCGGCGCAGCCGGTCGCCGGTGCGTTCCTCGGCGCGGGTCTCCGCGAGCCCTTCTGCTTCCAACCTGGTCAGCGCGTGGTAGACAGACCCCGCTTTGACGTCGGTCCACCGTTCGAGCGCCCCCGCGGCGACGAGCTGGTTGATCTCGTACCCGTGCCGGGGGTCCTCGTTGAGCAGGCCCAGGACGAGTAGCCGCGTCGCGGACATCCCACCTCCTCGATAGTCGAGCTTGACCATACCAGTCCCCTCGTGCTCTCATACTCCAACTTGAATAGTCAAACTTGAATATGGAGGCGTCATGCTCTTCCGACCGCGCCCGGCCAAGCGGATGGACGCGCTGGTGCGGGCATACGTGGAGCTGGGCAGGTTCAGCGGCGCGGTCCTGGTGGCACGCGGCGACACCGTGCTGTTCAGCGAGGGGTACGGTCAGGCCGACCAGGAGCGGGGCCTGCCCAACACGCCCGCGACCGCGTTCCGCATCGGCTCGCAGACGAAGACGTTCACCGCGATTGACGTGCTGCTGCTCCAGGAGCGCGGGCTGCTGCGGGTCTCCGACCCCCTCGCGGCGTACCTGCCGGGCTACCCGGGCGGCGACCGCATCACCCTGCACCACCTGCTGACCAACACCTCGGGAATCCCCGACTACATCACCGCCGAGGGGTTCACCCGGGTCATGGGGACGCGCCGCACCAGGCAGGAGGTGATCGCGAGCTTCCGCGACCTGCCGCCGCTGTTCCCGCCCGGCGAGCGCATGAGCTACAGCAACTCCGGCTGGGTGCTGCTCGGGGAGGTGATCGAGCGCGTCTCCCGCCGCCCGTACGGCCATCACCTGCGCGAGCGCGTCCTCGCACCGCTCGGTATGGAGCGCACCGGCCTGGACGTCACGCACGACGTCGCGACCGGCTACATGTCAGTGGACGGACGGTTCGCCCCCACCCCGCACCTCGACGACTCGAACCAGGACGCCGCGGGCGCGCTGCGCTCCTCGGTCGAGGACCTGCACCGCTGGCAGCGCGGCCTGTGGCACGGCGGCCTGCTGCGGCCGGACTCGCTGGCCGCGCTGACCCACGCGCACGTCACGGCCGAGGACGGCTCCTACGGCTACGGTTGCCTCGTGAGCCCGGACCGCATCGAGAGCTCAGGCGGGACCATCGGCTTCGTCAGCGTCTCGACGCGCCACCCGCGCGACGACCTCTTCGTCACCGTGCTGTCGAACATCGAGAACGGCGCGTACGCGGAGATCGGACACGGGCTGGCCGCCATCGCCCGCGACGAACCATACGAGCCGCCCTCGGCGCGCGTCTTCGTCACCGTCGACCCCGGCGTCTTCCAGCGTTACCTGGGCCGCTACGCGATGCGCTACATGGGTCGCTCCTCCACCATGGACGTCACGCAGGACGGCGACCACCTCGTGGCGGAGGTGCACGGCCTGGCCAGGACGGAACTGCGGCCGATGTCGCCCACCCGCTACTTCGCCAGTATGAAGGGCGAGGTCGAGCTGGAGTTCGCCGCGGACGGCTCGCACGTCCTGCTGAACTGGGCGGGCCACCCGGTGCGGGCCGGACGCGTCAGCCGATCGCCGGGATCCAGCCCATGGTGACCGCCAGGATGACGAAGAAGCCGAGCGCGATGCGGTAGACGACGAAGCCGGTGAAGCGGTGCTGACTGATGTAGCGCAGGAACCACGCCACCGCCGCGTACCCGACGAGGAACGAGATCAGCGTCGCCAGGATCGTCGGGCCCCAGTCGGGCGCGGCGCTCTCGCCGATCTGGCTCACCTCCAGCAGCCCGGACGACAGCACCGCGGGGATCGCCAGCAGGAAGGAGTACTTGGCGGCGTCCTCGCGGCGGTAGTCGAGCAGCAGGCCGGCGGTGATGGTGCCGCCCGAGCGGGACACGCCGGGGATCAGCGCGAGCGCCTGGGCGAAGCCGTACACGATGGCGTGGGTGAAGCTCAGGTGCTTCTCCAGCGTGAGCTTGTTGCGGGCGGTGCGGTCGGCCACCCAGAGGATCACGCCGAACACGATCAGCGTGGTGCCCACCAGGCGCAGGTCGCGGAAGACCGTCTCGATCTGGTCCTTCAGCAGCAGGCCGAGGACGCCGATGGGCAGGGTGCCGGCGATGACGTACCAGCCCATGCGGGCCGCCCAGTCGTTGCGGAGCTCACGGTTCCACAGGGAGCGGGTCCAGGTGGAGATGATCTCCCAGATCTCCTTGCGGAAGTAGATGAGCACCGCGGCCTCCGTGCCGAGCTGGATGACCGCGGTGAAAGCCGCCCCGGGGTCCTGCCAGCCGGCCAACGCGGAGACCACCCGGATGTGGGCGCTGGAGGAGATCGGCAGGAACTCCGTGAGCCCCTGGACCAGCCCCAAGACAACCGCTTCCAGCCAGCCGATCACGACGACACCTTCCGTACGCGGGATTGACGAGGTGAGGCTAGCGGAAACAGGTGAACAACCAGGACGCGCCACCACGGGCCGCCCCCGGACGGGCCGGGACCGGGGGCGACCTGGCGCGTTGTGGCCGGGTCAGGACGTGGGCGACCAGGCGGCGGAGGCGTCGGCGGCGTAGGCGGCGAAGCCGCGCGGTGCCCGGCCGAGCGCCTCGCGCACGCCGTCGGCCAGGTACGCGTTGCGGCCGTCGAGCACCTCCTCGAACAGGGCGGCCAGCCCCTCCGCCTCCTCCTCTGGCAGGCCCTGCGCGACGGCGCCCGCCGCGTACTCGGCCGCCGTCACCGGCACGTACGTGACGGGCCTGCCCGCGGCCTTCGCCAGCTCGTCGGCCGCCTGCGCGAACGTCAGCAGCTCGGCCCGGTGAGCTCGTACACGCGGCCGGCGTGCCCGTCGCCGGTGAGGGCGGCCACGGCCACGTCGGCGATGTCGTCGGCGTTGACGAACGGCTCGGCCACCTCGCCCGCGGGCAGCGCGACCACGCCGTCCAGCACGGGCCCCAGCAGGTGACCCTCGCTGAAGTTCTGCATGAACCAGGCGCACCTGACGACGGTCCACTCCAGCCCGGACGCCCGCACGACCTGCTCCGCGGCCTCGGCCCCCGCCTCGCCCCTGCCGGACAGCAGCACGATCCTCCGCACCCCGCGCGCCGCCGCCAGCTCGGTGAAGGCCCGCACGTCCTCGACCGCGCCGGGCATGGCGAGGTCGGGCTGGTAGGTCACGTACGCCGCCTCGGCCCCGTCGAGCGCGGCCCCCCAGCCGGCGCGGTCCGCCCAGTCGAAGGAGGGCGAGGAGGAGCGGGAGACGGCCCGCACGGGCAGGCCGAGAGCGGTGAGCCGGTCGGCGACGCGGCGGCCGGTCTTGCCCGTGCCGCCCACAACGAGATTCGTCATGACTCCAAGTAAGCCGCAGGGAGCCGAGACGATCCATGGTTGAGAAGCGCATCGGCATATGCGATCGTCTAACTTATGGATCAGCTCGCCGCGCTGCTCGACGGCCCGCGCGCCCGAGGGGCGTTCCTGCTGCGGTCGCTGCTGACGCCGCCGTGGTCGCTGCGCATCGAGGACGAGGCGCCGCTCACGCTGGCCGCGATGGTGCGCGGCGACGCCTGGGTGGTGCCCGACGCGGGCGAGCCGGTGCGGCTCGCGCCCGGCGACGTGGCGATCCTGCGCGGGCCCGACCCGTACACGGTGGCCGACCATCCCGCCACCGGGCCGCAGGTCGTCATCCACCCGGGTCAGCGCTGCGCCACGCTCGAAGGCGAGCCGCTCCACCAGGCCATGGACCTCGGCGTACGCACCTGGGGCAACGACCCGGGCGGCGGCACCGTGCTGATCACGGGCACGTACCAGTTCGAAGGGGAGGTGAGCAGGCGGCTGCTCGACGCGCTGCCGCCGCTGCTCGTGCGCTCGGGCGACCCGGTCATCCCGCTGCTCGGCGCGGAGATCGTCAAGGACGAGCCGGGCCAGGAGGCCGTCCTCGACCGGCTGCTCGACCTGCTGCTCATCTCGGCGCTGCGGTCGTGGTTCGCCACGGGGGAGGCGCCGGCCCGCTACCGGGCGCTGGGCGACCCGGTCGTGGGACGGGCGATGCGGATGCTGCAGAACAACCCCGCCCATCGGTGGACGGTCGGCGCGCTGGCCGCCGAGGTGGGCGTCTCGCGCGCGGCGCTGGCCAGGCGGTTCACCGAGCTGGTGGGGGAGCCGCCGATGGCGTACCTCACGGAGTGGCGTCTCGCCCTGGCCGCCGACCTGCTGCGCACGCCCGACGCGACGGTCGGCTCGGTCGCGAGGAAGGTCGGCTACGGCAGCCCGTTCGCGCTGAGCGCCGCGTTCAAACGGGTGCACGGCGTCAGCCCGCAGCGCTACCGGGCGGGGGCGGCGTCGTGAGGCCCCTGCTGCTGGTGGACGTCGACGGCGTGCTCAACCCGATGGGCAGGCCGGCCCCCGACTTCCGCCGGTACCGGTGCACGCTGGGGGCCGTCACGTACACCGTGCATCTCAATCCCGCGCACGGCACCCGGCTGCTCGACCTCGCGCTCGCGACCGGCGCGGAACTGGCGTGGGCCACCACCTGGCAGCACCACGCCAACGAGTGGATCTCCCCGCGGCTCGGGCTGCCCAGGCTGCCGGTCGTCCCGATGGAGCGCAGGCGGTCGAGCGAGCACGGCGAGGCCGCGAAGACGCCGAGCGTGGCGGCGTACGCGGGGCGGCGGCCTTTCGTGTGGTTCGACGACCAGGTGTGGACGGAGGACGAGGAGTATCTCAGGGTCCATCGGGGTCTGGCGGACTTCCTGCTCGTCCGCGTCGACCCGGAGCACGGTCTGACCAGGGAACATCTGGCTCTCGCGCAGGAGTGGCTGACCCTGTCGGGGTTTTCTCAGGGTCGCTGAGGGGAGAAACCGGCGACCGGCCGTGCGTTCTCCTTACAGGTCACGAACACGGAGGGACACCATGTACCGCTCACGAGAGCACCGGATCCTGGCAGGCGTCTGCGGCGGCCTGGCGGACAAGTGGGGGCTGCCGCCCACCCTCGCCCGCATCCTGTGGCTGATCCTGTCGCTCTTCCCCGGCCCGATGTGGGTCGTCTACGTCGTCCTGTGGGTCCTGATGCCGGAGGCGCCGAAGGGCTACCGCACCTCCTGACCTCCCCGCGCCCGGGCGTGTCGGCGGCCGCCTTATCCTCGAAGGATGAGGGCAAGGCCGCTGACACTGATCCAGGACGACCTCGTCGCGTACGACGAGGCGATGGAGCGCATGAACGACCTCGTCGCGCAGCGCCAGGCCGACGCGCGACCCGACACGCTGTGGCTGCTCAGCCACCCGTCGGTCTACACGATCGGGCGCCGCACGCCGATGTCGCACCTGCCCGACCCGTCGCGCGGCATCCCGGTGGTGGAGACCGGGCGCGGCGGCCAGCTCACCTACCACGGCCCGGGGCAGCTCGTCGGCTACCTGGTGGTCAAGCTGGCGGAGGACCAGGGCATCGTCGACTACGTCCGCGAGGTGGAGCTGCGCCTGGTGGAGGCGCTCGGCAAGCTGGGCCTGCCGGCGGAGCGCCGCGACACGCCGCCGGGGTCCGAGCTGCTGACGGGCGTGTGGACGGTCGAGACCGGCAGGAAGATCATCTCGATCGGCATGCGGCAGAGCCGCGGCGTCACCAGCCACGGCTTCGCGCTCAACGTCGACGGTGATCTCGACCCGTGGAACTGGGCGGTCGCGTGCGGCATGCCCGACGTCGACATGACCTCGCTCAAGCGCGAGCTGGGCGGGGCGACGCCGTCGATGGACGAGGTCCGCACGGCGGTGGCCGCCGCCTTCGAGGCGTCCTGAGCCGGCGAGGGGGTGCGGCGACGTGCCGCGCCCCCTCGCCGTGATCGCTACCGCGGTTCGGAGGCCGGCACCTCCTCGTCGATGGTGCGGCGGGGGCCGGTGAACCAGTTCTTCGCCGACAGGCTCCACCACAGGGCGATGCCGATGAGCACCACGCCGACGGCGATCGGCGCGTAGTTCACGGACGTCCAGGTGAAGCCGGCGTCGCCGGGCACCCCGGCGGGGGAGAACGGCATGACGAAGTAGATCGACACGACGACGATCTCGACGCAGGCGATCCAGCACAGCGCCTTGTACTTGCTCCCGAGCGTCCACGGGCCGGGCTTGAACGCGTCGCCCATGCGCAGCCGCAGCCAGATCGGGATGAGGAACGCCAGGTAGAGCCCGATGACGGCGATCGACACGACGGCGTAGAACGCGACCGGCGTCTCGGTGCCCGCGGGGGCGTACAGGGCGGGCAGGGTGATCAGGGCGGCCACGACGCAGCCGCCGAGGATGGCCCAGACGGGGGTGCGGTTGCGGTCCACCTTCGACCACAGCCGCCAGCCGGGCACGGCGCCGTCGCGCGAGAACGCGTACGTCATGCGCGACATCGAGGTGACGCAGCTCATCCCGCAGAAGAACTGCCCGATCGTGGAGATCGCGAAGATCGCGGTGGCGAGCGGCGCGGACAGCGCGGTGTCGAAGATGGCGCCGACGAACCCGCCCTGCTTGTTGATCTCGTCGACGTGGGTGGCGGCGAACAGGAACGACAGGAGCAGGACCCACCCGCCGATCGCCGAGTAGAAGATCGACTGCCACAGGCCGCGGGCGGCGGTCCTGGCCGCGCCGTGCGTCTCCTCCGAGACGTGGGCGCAGGCGTCGAAGCCGGTGATCGTGTACTGGGTGAGCAGGAAGCCGAGCGGCAGTACGTACAGCCAGAACGGCAGGCCCTGGTCGCCGTCGCCGAAGCCCGAGTTGTTGATCGTCTCGGTGAAGACGAAGCCGACGCTCTGGTGGTCGGAGGGCGCGAAGACGAGGATGGCGATCACGATCGCGGCGCCCGCGACGTGCCACCAGACGGAGACGTTCTGCAGCAGCGAGATGAGCCTGTGGCTGTAGATGTTGATCAGCGCGTGCAGGACGAGGATGATCACGAAGAGCAGGAACGCCTGCGGGAGCGTGGCCTCCCAGGCCCCGCCGGTGAGCCGGTTGATGGTGATGTTGAGGAAGGTGGCGCAGCCGTAGTCCACCGAGGCGGTGACGGCGATGAGCCCGATGAGGTTGAGCCAGCCGGTGAACCAGCCGTGGATCGGCTTGCCGAGCTTGGCGGCCCACCAGTAGATGCCGCCGGCCGTCGGGTACGCCGACACCAGCTCCGACATGCAGAAACCGATGATCAGGATGAAGGCCGAGATGACCGGCCAGCCCCAGGAGATGGCGATGGGGCCGCCGTTGTTCCATGCCTGCCCGAACGTCGTGAAGCAGCCGGCCAGGATCGAGATGATGGAGAAGGAGATCGCGAAGTTGGAGAAACCGCTCCAGGTCCTGGCCAGCTCCTGCTTGTAGCCGAGCTCGGCGAGACGCCTGGAATCCTCGTCGGTGGTCATGAGGTCTCCCTGGGGGGCGTGGAGGACGCTCTATTTGGTCTACGTCTAGACCATTTCCTTCCGGGCGACAAGGCGTTACGGGTCGGTTTCGATCTCGTCAAGCGGGACGTGGGCGCCCCGGCGCGCACGTCCGGGGCGCCCACCTGCGCGAACCCTATGCGGCGAAGGCGTCGACCGTGGCCTGGCAGAAGGCCTTCAGGTCGTCCGGCTTGCGGCTGCTGACCAGCGTGTTCGGGCCCTCCGTGCAGACCACGACCTCCTTGTCCACCCATGTCGCGCCGGCGTTGCGCAGGTCGGTCCGCAGGCTCGGCCAGGACGTCACGGTACGCCCCCGGACGACGTCCGCCTCGACGAGCGTCCACGGGCCGTGGCAGATGACGGCGACCGGCTTGCCGGCGTCGAAGAAGCCGCGGACGAAACGCACCGCCTGCGGCACCGTGCGCAGGAAGTCGGGGTTGGCGACGCCGCCCGGCAGGACCAGCCCCTGGAAGTCGTCAGGGGAGACGTCGTCCACCGTGGCGTCCACGGCGAACTTGTCGCCCTTGTCCAGGTGGTTGAACGCCTGGACGCGCCCGGAGTCGGTGGAGATCAGCTTCGGCGTGGCGCCCGCCTGCTTGACCGCCTTCCACGGCTCGGTGAGCTCCACCTGCTCGGTCCCTTCGGGAGCGACGAGGAACGCGATCGTCTTGCCTTCCATCATGGGAACCCCCTTCGGAGTCGGTGTTCCCTCCCCCTATCCGGGCCTGGCGGGGGTAAGCCTGCCGGGCCGCGCGAGCGCGTGGACGGCCGCCGCGGCGGCGGCGCCGGCGGCGTACCAGAACAGGTCGGGCGGGTTGAAGGTGCTGCCGAGCACCGGCCGCAGCACCGCGGGGATGTCGCCGAGCTGGGCGAACTCGATGGCCCAGCTCAGGGCCGTCGCCGCGAGCGCCGTGACCCAGGGGCGGGTGGCGGGCCTGGCGAGGAGGATCAACGCGTAGATCAGTACCGTGTAGAGCGCGTCGCCCGCGTACTTGGCGAACGGGCCGTCGAAGGCGACGCGGACGGCGAGGCCGAGCGCCACGGTGAGGGCGGCGGCGAGCGCGACGGGCAGGCGGGGCACCGGATCACGCTAGCGCCAAGGGTACTGAAAATTTACACCGCCCAAAGAAACGAAGATGAAACAATTTTCCGCACCTCGTTGACATGCCGACTCCCTATGGTGTGCCTTCTTCTACACAGGAACCCCCCGCCTGAAGGTGAGGCACATATGAGGAAATGGTTCGCGCGCCTGGCTGCGCTGGGCATAGCAGTCTTAGTCGCGGGTCAGGCTCCAGCGGCCCTGGCGCAGGAACCGGCGGCGGGGAAGAAGGTCCTCCGGGTCGGCGCCACCCAGGCGGTGGACTCCATGAACCCGTTCCTGGCGGTCCGGGTCGTCTCGACCCAGATCCACCGCTGGATGTACGGCTTCCTCACGGTCCCCGACGTGAAGACGCTGCAGCCGAGCCCCGACCTGGCGGAGTCCTGGACCACCTCGCCCGACGGGCTCACGTGGACCTTCAAGATCCGTAGCGCGAAGTGGTCCGACGGGCAGCCCGTCACGGCCGACGACGCCGCCTGGACCTTCAACAAGATCATGACGGACGAGGCGGCCAAGACCGCCAACGGCCCCGTCGTGGAGAACTTCGAGAGCGTCACCGCCTCCGGCCAGGACCTGACGATCAAGCTCAAGTCCCCGCAGGCGTCCATGCTCGACAACCCGATCCCGATCATGCCGAAGCATGTCTGGGAGAGCGTGACCGACATGGCCAACTACGACGCCGAGAAGTACCCGACCGTCAGCAGCGGCCCGTACATCGCGGTCGAGCACAAGAAGGACCAGTACGTCAAGCTGCAGGCCAACCCGAACTACTGGCGGGGCAAGCCGAAGATCGACGAGCTGCAGGTCATCTTCTACGACAACCCGCAGGCCGCCATCGCCGGTCTGAAGAAGGGCGACATCGACCTGATCGGCCGGCTCAACCCGCCGGAGTTCCAGTCGATCCAGAACGACCCGAACATCGTCGCCTGGAACACCCAGGGCCGCCGCGCCGCGTACCTGCAGATCAACCACGGCGCCACCACCAGTGACGACAAGCCGATCGGCGACGGCCACCCCGCGCTGAAGGACCCGAAGGTCCGCCAGGCGCTCCACTACGCCATCGACAAGCAGAAGATCGTCGCCGAGGTGCAGAACGGCCTGGCCAAGCCCGCCGACGGCTCGATCATCCCGCCGATGTTCAAGGACTTCTTCTGGGAGGCCACCGGCGACGAGAAGGTCGGCTACGACCCCGCCAAGGCCAACCAGATCCTCGACGACGCCGGCTACAAGAAGGGCTCCGACGGCGTCCGCACGACGCCCGACGGCAAGCGCAAGCTGGAGTTCCGCTTCAGCATCCACACCGACACCCCGATCGAGGACAAGCTCGCCGAGTACCTGACCGGCTTCTTCAAGGAGATCGGCGTCACGCTGACCACCAAGAAGCTCGACTCCAGCAAGTTCACCGAGGAGACGGGCGTCACCGCGCTGTTCGACATCGCGATCAGCGGCTGGTCGGTCAACCCCGACCCCGAGGAGGTGCTCGCCACGCACCTGTGCAGCCGCAGGCCGAACGCGGCCGGCGAGGGCGGCGGCACCGAGTCGTTCTACTGCAACGAGACCTACGAGAAGCTCTACCAGGAGCAGCTCAAGGAGCTCGACCGGCCCAAGCGCGCCGAGCTCATCAAGAAGATGCAGGAGCAGCTCTACACCGACGCCCCCGTCATCGCCCTCTACTACACCAACGACCTGGAGGGCTACCGCAAGGACCGGATCACCAGCATCACCCCGATCCCCGAGGACAAGGGCCTGCTGTACGGCGGCAGCGGCTACTGGCCGTTCTACACCGTGGACGTCGTGGCCTCCTCCGCCGGCGGCTCCGGCGGCGACGGCGGCTCCAACACCGGCCTCATCGCCGGAGTGGTCGGCGGCGTGGTGGTCGTGGGTCTGGCCGCCTTCTTCCTGACCAGGCGGCGCAAGGGCGCCGCGGACGAGCGCGAATGACAGCACCGCTCGACGCAGCGGAGCCCGCCGTCCAGGCGGCGGGCCCCGCCGGGCGCGACGAGGAGCGCCCCTCCGGCCACGGCACGCTGCGTTACGCGCTGTCGAAGGCCGGCGGGGCGCTGTTCAGCATCGCCATGGTGATCGTTGGCACGTTCTTCGTCTTCCGGTTGCTGCCCGGCGATCCCGTACGCAACCTGGCGCAGGGCCGCAACATGACGCCCGCGCAGCTCGACCTGGAACGGCACCGGCTGGGCCTGGACAAGCCGCTGATCGACCAGTTCGTCGACTTCGTCGGCGCCACGCTGCGGCTCGACCTCGGCACCTCGTACGAGTACAAGCGGCCGGTGCTCGACCTGATCGGCGAGCGGTTCGGCCCGACCTTGCTGCTCGCGGGCACCGGCCTGATCATCGCCGTCAGCCTCGGCATCTGGCAGGGCACGCGGGCCGGCTGGCGGCGCGGCAGCCGGTTCGACCGGTTCTCCACCGGCCTGTCGCTCGTGCTGTGGTCGGTGCCGACATTCTGGCTCGGCCTGCTCCTGCTCATGGTGTTCGGCGTCGGCATCGGGCCGATCCCCGGCCTGTTCCCGACCCGCGGCATCGAGAGCGTGGACGCCCCCGACGGCTTCGCGTACCTCCTCGACGTCGGCATGCACATGGTGCTGCCGTGCCTGACCCTCGTCGCGGTCGTCTACGCGCAGTACCTGCTGGTCATGCGTTCGTCGCTGCTGGAGGAGGTCGGGCAGGACTACGTGACCACCGCCCGCGCCAAGGGCCTGCGCGACGACGAGGTGCGCCGCCGCCACGCGGTGCCGAACGCGCTGCTGCCCACGGTGACGCTGGTCTTCATGCGCATCGGCTTCGTGGTGGGCGGCGCGGTCACCGTCGAGACGATCTACAGCTGGCCCGGCCTCGGGCAGCTCTTCTACGAGGCGGTCAGGGTGCCTGACTTCACGCTCATGCAGGGCACGTTCATGCTGATCACCGTGTCGGTGATCATCATGAACACGCTGGCCGACGTGGTGTACCACTGGCTCGACCCGAGGGTGAGGTCGGCATGACGAGCGTCGCCTGGGACCGCAGGAAGCTCGCGCTCGGCCGCTTCTGGTCCGACTTCCGCCGCCAGCGCGCCGGCATGGCAGGGCTCGTGGTGCTGGCCGTCGCGGTGGTGCTGGCGCTGATCGCGCCGCTGTTCATCGACGAGAACGTGACCAGCGTGGTGACCGGCACCGGCGCCCGCTGGGCGCCGCCCAGCCTCGACGAGCCGTTCGGCACCGACGAGTCGGGCCGGTCGATCCTGCTCATGGCCTGGTGGGGCTCTCGCACGTCGCTGCTCATCGGGTTCCTCGCCGCGCTGCTCAGCATCGTGATCGGCATGGTCGTCGGCATCGCCGCCGGGCACTTCCGAGGCTGGGCCGGCGCCGCGCTCATGCGTGTCACCGACTGGTTCCTCGTGCTGCCCTCGCTGGTGACGGCGCTGGTGCTGGCCGCCATCCTGGGCGGCAGCACGTTCACCATCATCGTGGCGATCGGCGTCACCACCTGGCCGTCCACCGCCAGGCTCATCCGGGCGCAGACGCTGTCGGTCGAGGCCAGGCCGTACATCGAGCGGTCCAAGGCGCTCGGCGGCGGACACTGGCACATCACCACCAGGCACGTCCTGCCGAACGTCGCGCCGCTGCTGCTCGCCAGCACCACGCTGGAGGTGGCCAGCGCCATCGTCACGGAGTCCACGCTGGCCTTCCTCGGCGCCAGCGCCAACAAGACCTCCTGGGGGACGATGCTGCGCGGCTCGTACGACTACGGCGCCGCCACCGAGGGCGCCTGGTGGTACATCCTCATCCCCGGCCTGTGCATCCTCGCCGTCGTCATGGCGTTCACCGTGGCGGGGCGGGCGCTGGAGGCCGTGCTCAACCCGCGGCTCAGGAAGGCGGGCGCATGAGCCTGCTCGAACTCGACGACGTCTCCATCACCTACCGCATCGCCTCCGGCGACGTGCCGGCCGTGCGCGGCGTGTCGCTGTCGCTCGACGCCGGCGCCGCGCTGGGGGTCGCCGGCGAGTCGGGGTCGGGCAAGTCCACGCTCGCCATGGCGCTGCTGCGGCTCCTGCCCAGGGACGCCCGCGTCGGCGGCAGGATCCTGCTCGACGGCGAGGACGTCCTCGCCATGAAGTGGGGGCGGCTGCGCGCGGTGCGCTGGGCCGAGGCGTCGATCGTCTTCCAGGGCGCGCAGCACGGGCTCAACCCGGTGCGCAGGATCGGCGAGCAGATCGCCGAACCGCTGCTCGTGCACGACCTGGCCAAGCCAGACGGCGCCCGCAAGCGGGTGGCGGAACTGCTCGAACAGGTCGGGCTGCCGGCCTGGCGCGCGCGTAGCTACCCGCACGAGCTGTCGGGCGGCCAGCGCCAGCGCGTCATGATCGCCATGGCGCTCGCCTGCTCGCCCCGCCTCATCGTCGCCGACGAGCCCACCACGGCGCTCGACGTGATGGTGCAGGCCCAGGTCCTGGCCCTGATCAAGGACCTCGTCGCCGAGCGCGGCATCTCCCTGATCATGATCTCCCACGACCTGTCGGTGCTCGCCGACGTGTGCGACCGGCTCGCCGTCATGTACGCCGGACGCGTCGTCGAGCACGGACCCTCCCACGAGGTGTTCCGCGACGCCAGGCACCCCTACAGCAGCGCGCTGGCCGCCGCGTTCCCCACGGTCGGCGACCCGGTCTCGCGCATGGCGCCCAAGGGTCTCGGCGGCGACCCGCCCGACCCGATGGCGCTGCCGACCGGCTGCTCGTTCCACCCGCGCTGCCCGGTGGCGCTGGACGAGTGCTCGTCGCTCGACGTCGAGCTGTGGCCCGCTGGCGAGCGCAGAGCCGCCGCCTGCGTACACGTCAGGGCGAAGGAGGAGACCCCGTGACCGAGACGCAGCCGGCCGCCGACACCGCGGCCGCCACGGCGCCGGCCACCCGCCGCGCCCTGCTGGAGGCGCGCGACCTGCGCGTCGAGTTCCCCTCGCGCGGGCGCCGCGCCCGCGCCGTGGACGGCGTGAACCTCGCCGTCGGCGAGGGCGAGATCGTGGCCCTGGTCGGCGAGTCCGGCTGCGGCAAGACGACGCTCGCCCGCACCCTGCTCGGCCTCGAACGGCCCACCTCCGGCGAGGTCAGGTACGACGGCGCCGTCCTCGACCACGGCTCGAAGGCGCTGAAGGCGTACCGCAGGGAGGTGCAGCTCGTCCTGCAGGACCCGACCGGCTCGCTCAACCCCAGGCACACCGTGTACGAGGCCGTCGCGGAAGGCCCCCGCATCCACGGCCTGGCCGGCGAGCGGGAGATCGTCGCGGAAGCGCTCGCCAGGGCCGGGCTGCGCCCGCCCGAGCGATTCTTCCTGCGCTACCCGCACGAGCTGTCCGGCGGGCAGCGCCAGCGCGTCGTGATCGCCGGAGCGCTCGCGCTGAACCCCAAGGTGCTGATCGCCGACGAACCCGTGGCCTCGCTCGACGCGTCCGTACGCGGCGAGATCCTCGCCCTGATGCTCAAGCTCAGGCAGGACCTCGGGCTGTCCGCGCTGGTCGTCACCCACGACCTCGGACTCGCCTGGAACATCGCCGACCGGGTCGCGGTCATGTACCTCGGCAGGATCGTCGAGTCCGGGCCCGTCGAGCAGGTGCTGACCGCGCCGCGGCACCCGTACACGCAGGCGCTCATGTCGGTGCTGCCCGAGTCGCCGGAACGCGTGGTGCTGACCGGCGAGCCGCCCGACCCGACCCGCATCCCCGGCGGCTGCCGCTTCCACGCGCGCTGCCAGGTGCTGGCCTCGGGCCGCGCCGCGGAGGCCGGCGTGGACGCCCGCTGCAGGTCGGAGCTGCTCGACGTCCTGCCCGCCACCCCGGAGGCGCACGTCGCCTGCCACTGGGCGCGCGCCGTCGAGCCGGCCCCGGAGGGCGCCGGAGCCTGACGCCCCACCGCGCCCGGCCCGGGGCGGCTGCGGCCGGCTGGGGGCGGCGGGGCGTCAGCCGAGGTCGGCGTCGTGCACCAGGATGGCCGCCTGCACCCTGTTGGCCAGGCCCAGCTTGGCCAGCACCCGGCTGACGTGCGCCTTCACCGTGGCCTCCGACAGGCGCAGCTCGCGGCCGATCTCGGCGTTGGACAGGCCGCGGGCGACCGCCCTGACGACGTCCTCCTCGCGCCCCGTCAGGGCGGCGAGCTGCCTGCGCGCCGCCTCCGCCCGGGAGGGCGGCCGGTCCGCGTACGACAGGAGCAGCCGCCGCGTCACCGACGGCGACAGCATGGCCTGGCCGTCCGCGACCGTGCGGACGGCGGCGGCCAGCTCCCTCGGCGGCGTGTCCTTCAGCAGGAAACCGACCACGCCGAGGCGCAGCGCCTCGTGGACGTACTCGTCCAGGTCGAACGTCGTGAGCATGACGACCTTCGGCGGCTCGGTCGCGGCCAGGATCGCGGCGGCGGCGGCCAGGCCGTCGGCGCCCGGCATGCGGACGTCCATGAGCACCACGTCGGGCCGCAGCCGGGCGGCGGCCGAGACGGCCTCGCGGCCGTCGCGCGCCTCGCCGACGACCGCGATGCCGCCCGCGGCCTCCAGGATCATCCGCAGGCCCGAGCGGACCAGCGCCTCGTCGTCGGCGACCAGGACCCTGATCACGCCGGGATCCTCGCGCTGACGAGGAAGCCGCCGCCGTCCTGCCGGCTCGTGCGCAGCGTGCCGCCCAGCAGCTCGACCCGCTCCCGCAGCCCCACGAGCCCCCACCCGCCACCGGGCAGCTCGGCCCGCTCCCGCGCCCCCACCGCGCCTCCGCCGTCGTCGAGCGGCGGTCCCTCCTCCGGCGAGGTCTCCCTCCGGTCGGCCTTCGGTGGCTGGTTGCGCACCTCCACGCGCAGTTCGTCCGGCAGGTAGCGGACGAGCACCTCCGCGCCCGCGCCACCGGCGTGCTTGTGCACGTTCGTCAGAGCCTCCTGCACCACGCGGTACGCGGTGCGCTCGGCCGCCCGCCCGATCGCCCTGGGCTCGCCCTCGTCGCGCCTGCTCACCTCGACGCCGAGCGCGCGGGTGCGGTCCAGGAGGGCGTCCAGGTCGCCCAGCGTGGGCGGCGGCCGCAGCGCGGGCGTCCCGCCTGGCTCACGCAGCACGCCCAGCACCCCGCGCAGCTCCGCCAGGGCCTCCCTGCCGATCTCGCCGATCAGCGCGGCGGCCCCGGCCGTCTCCTCGTCGGCGGCGCGCAGCTCCAGCGCCCCCGCGTGCAGGACGATCAGCGACACCCGGTGCGCGACGACGTCGTGCATCTCCCTGGCGATCCGCGCCCGCTCGGCGGCCCTGGCCCGCTCAGCCCGCATGACCTGCTCGCGTTCCAGCTGCGCGGCCCGCTCCCCGGCCGCCTCGCGCACCTCGCGCCTGGCCCGTACCCACAGGCCGAGCGCCAGCGGCAGGACGATCACGGCCAGCGCGAGCAGCGCGCCGTTGCCCGGCAGGCCGGACATCACGGCGTGCAGGCCGCCGCGCCACCCGCCCACGAGCGCCGCCAGCAGGTACGCGGCCACGCCGCCCGCCACGTACGCGGCGACGTCCCTGCCCCTGCGCAGCCGCGTGCCCGCGACGTACGAGGCGGCCAGCAGCGGCGGCCAGAGCAGCAGCCACACGTACGCGGCGGCGCCGACGGCGGCGAGCGGCCACCACGACCGGCCCGCCCTGGCGGCGGCCAGCCCCGCGACGGCCGCGACCAGGAGCCGAGCGGGCAACGGCAGGTCCGCCTGCAGCCCGGCCTGCCCGGTGAGCACGGCAAGCGACAGGACGGCGACCGCCACGCCGAGAAGTCCGAACGCCATGGTCAGAAGCGTATGGGCGGACGTCTGTGGTGCTTTACGACGAAAGTCGTAACTCCCGGTAGACGTTCGCCGCTCACTGCGGGAGCCGCGACGCGGCGAGGGTGGTCGCCATGTCACCGACCACGCGGAAGACCATCCTGCGGAACCCCATGACGAAGACCCTGACGAAGACCCCCACGAACACGAAGGCCGTGACGAAGAGCGTCGCCCTGGTGCTGACCGCGCTCGCGGCCGCCGTCCACCTGACCCCTCCGGCCTCGGCCCTCGCGTCGGGGCCGGGGACGCCCGACTCCGCCGTCGAGGCCCCCCTGCGGCCCGCGCTGCCCGCTCCCACCGGGAAGGCGCTGGTGGGGACGGCGCGGCTGCACCTCGTCGACCCGGCGCGGCGCGACCCCTGGAACCGCGACGCGGCCAGGCGCGAGCTCATGGTGTCGCTCTGGTACCCGGCGGCGAAGGCGACGGGCAGGCGCGCCCCTTACGTGACCCCGCAGGAGTCCGCCGCGATCCTGGCGTCCGCGCCCGGAGGGAAGGACCTCCCTCCCGGCACGCTCACCGGGACCAGGACCCACGCCTGGCTCGACGCCCCCGTACGGTCCCCCAGGGGCGGGCTGCCCCTCGTCCTCATGTCGCCCGGCTTCAGCTTCCCCCGCGCCACCCTGACCTCCCTGGCCGAGGACCTGGCCTCCAGGGGCTACCTGGTGGCGGCGGTGGAGCACACGTACGAGTCGGTCGCCACCACGTTCCCCGACGGCCGCACGACCTCATGCCTGGCCTGCGTGCGCGGCCAGGACGGCGCGAAGGTGGCCGAGAGCAGGGTGGCCGACGTGCGGTTCGTCCTGGACGAGCTGACCAGGGGACGCTGGGGCGCGGCCGTCGACGGCGACAGGATCGCGATGGCAGGACATTCGATGGGCGGCAACACGGCGCTCCACGCGATGCGGGCCGACTCCAGGATCAAGGCGGGGGTCAACCTCGACGGCACGATCATCCCGCTGCCTTCCGGGCCGCTCGCGCGGCCGTTCATGCTGGTGGGAGCCCCGGAGACGCATGCGCCCGGCGGCACGGACGCCTCGTGGCGCACGTCGTGGCCCGGCCTGACCGGGCCGAGGCGGTGGATCACGGTGGCGGGCGCCGACCACGCGGCGTTCGTGGACCACGCGGTGCTGCGTCCGCAGCTCGGCCTGCCGGCGCAGGAGCTCGACGGCGAGCGGGCGCTGCGCGTCACCCGCGCGCACCTCGCGGCCTTCCTCGACCGGCACCTGCGGGGCGGGCGCACGCCGGAGCCGGCGTTTCCCGAGGTCGAGACGCACGGCTGAGGGGTCAGGCGGGGTAGTCCTTGAGGTCGACGGCGGTGGCGGCCCGGTGGATGGCGCCCGCGACGCGCTCGACGATCCTGTCGCGTCCCGGCAGGTGGGGGAGCAGCCGGATCATCCTGAGCTGGAACCACAGGGCGAGCCGGGAGGCGATGACCATGCCCTTGAGGTTGGAGGGGGCGAGCGCCTGGTTCGCCTCAGCGAACGGCCGCATCACGCGCTCGTAGCCCTCGACGCCGCCGCCGGAGGCCAGCTCGCCCGCCAGCACGTACGCGCCGACGAGCGCCAGGCTGGTGCCCTGGCCCGAGGCGGGGGAGGCGCAGTGGGCGGCGTCGCCGACGAGCACCGCCCGCCCCTTCGACCAGCGGTCCATGTGGATCTGGGTGAGCGCGTCGAAGTAGAGGTCGTCGGCGTCGCGCGCCGCGGCGAGCAGCGCGGGCACCTGCCAGCCCATCCCCGCCATGGCCTCGGCCAGCAGCTCCTTCTGCCGGGGGAGGTCGCGGTGGTCGTACGACAGCGCGGGTGATCTCCACATGAACAGCGCCTTGGCCCCCGCGTCGCCCTTGGTGCGGTAGACGTTCGCGGTGCGTCCTGGCGCGGCGTGCACGGCCTCCTCGCGGTCCAGGCCGAGCAGGTCGGGCACCGAGCAGATCGCGACGTGGTGACCGAGGTGGCGGGCGTACGCCGATTCCTCGCCGAAGGCGATCGCCCGCACGGTGGAGTGCGCGCCGTCGGCGCCGACGACCAGGTCGAAGCGGCGCGGGGCGGAGCGCTCGAAGGTGACGGTGCCGTCGTCGGCGATGCCGGTGACGGAGTCGCCGAAGACGTACTCGACCTCGTCGCGGGTCAGGTCGTAGAGCAGCTCGTTCAGGTCGCCCCGCATGATCTCGACGTCGTCGCCCTGCCGCCCGCCGAACAGCGCCGCGTCCATGGTCGCGACCTGCCTGCCCCGGGCGTCGTAGTGCCGGACGACGCGCATGTCCGTGCTCCTCGCGCGGACGGCGTCCATGAGCCCCATGCGCTCGATCACCTGGAGCGCGGCTCCCCGGATGTCCACCTTGTAGCCGCCGGTGCGGAGGGCGGGCGCGCGCTCGACGACGGTCGGGGTGAAGCCGTGGCGGCGCAGCCAGTACGCGAGGGCGGCGCCGGCGACGCCGGCGCCGGAGATGAGGATGCTCTTCGTCATGCCCGGAACGGTACAGACGTCTAAGACGCTTGTCTAGTACGGAAATCTCAGACGCTCGTGCTAATGTCTGGGCATGGGAAACCGCGAAGACCTGCTGGCCGGAGCCAAGCGCTGCCTGATGGAGAAGGGCTACTCGCGCACGACGGCGCGCGACATCGTCAACGCGTCGGGCGTGAGCCTCGCGGCCATCGGCTACCACTTCAAGTCGAAGGAGGCGCTGATGAACGAGGTGCTCTTCGAGGCGATGCGGGAGTGGGGCGACGACCTGGGGGCCACGCTGGCCGCCGACGTCGATCCGGCGGCGACGCCGCTGGAGCGGTTCGAGGCGGCCTGGGACCGCGTGATCGAGTCGTTCACGCGGCTGAGGCCGCTGTGGCTCACCCAGTTCGAGCTGCTCGGGCAGATCGACCACCTGCCCGA
Source organism: Nonomuraea pusilla (assembly GCF_900109355.1). Taxonomy (GTDB): domain Bacteria; phylum Actinomycetota; class Actinomycetes; order Streptosporangiales; family Streptosporangiaceae; genus Nonomuraea; species Nonomuraea pusilla. Next base: position 73,939 of record NZ_FOBF01000015.1, on the reverse strand, counting down.
GGTGCGCGAGCAGCTCGTACGGGGCGTCCAGGAGGCGCGGCTGGGCCTGGCCGAGCTGTTCGCCGGCGTCGATCCGGAGGCCGACCCCGAACGGGCCAGGCTCACGGGCGCGTTCTACCAGGCGGTGCTGACCGGGTTCCTGTCCCAGTGGCTCCTCGACCCGGACAGCGCGCTGACGGGCCGCGAGGTGGCCGCGGCCCTACGCGCGGCGGCGGAGCACTAGACGGCACTGAATGACGTTGACCGCCTCGGGGGGCGGGCTAGAAGGCGCTGATGGTGGCGGGGGCGCGTTCGGTCCTGCTCAGCGCCCTGATCACGGCGGTGGCGCCGTGGCGGTGCACGGCGAGCCTGGCGAGCAGCTCCACCACCGGGTCGACCACGGAAGGCGGCAGCGCCGGGGTCTCCACGCCCACGCTCGACGCCAGGTCGTCGGAGTGGACGACGAGCTCCATCACCCGGGTGAGCAGGAAGTCGTCGAGCCGCAGCGACCAGCCCGTCCAGGGCAGGTGCACGACGCGGTCCTCGGGCTCGGCGGGCAGCGCCCGCGCGAGCTCGTCGAGCAGGGCGCGGGTGCGATCCAGCAGGGCGTCGGGGCCGCTCGCGGCGGCGGCCTCGCCGCCCCTGCGTACGCTGACGTTGCTCTCGTGGTCGAGCCCCGCCTGCACCCAGGGGGAGCGCGAGTAGTGGTCGAGCAGCGGGACGGGTTCCCGCGCGCCCTCGGCCGCCAGCGCGTCGGCCACCCTGACGATCTGGTGGGCGAGGTGCACGGCGAGTCCCCCGACGCTGAACTCGGTCAGGGCGCTCGGCTTCTCCCAGGCGGCCGCCACGGCCGGGTCGCCCAGCAGGGCCACCGCGGACCGCGCCGCCACCAGATAGGACTCCCTGATCTCCCCCATGTGCCGACCTTTCCGACTTCAGGTGGTAATTCGCGCCAAGACTATCCCTCCGACTATCAGCGTGAGCGCCGCCGCCCTGCCCACGGAGACGGGGTCGCCGTGCAGCACGATGCCGAGCCCGATCGCCCCCACCGCCCCGATGCCGGTGAACACCGCGTACGCGGTGCCGACCGGCAGGGTGTTCATCGCCTGCGACAGCAGCCAGACCGCCGCCGCCATGAGGGCGAGGCAGACCAGCGTGGGCACGGGCCTGGTGAAGTTCTGCGTCGGCTTGATGCTCTGCGACCAGGCCACCTCCACGAGCCCGGCCAGGATCAGGACCGCCCAGCTCACCGCGCCACCTCCTGCGCCGCCGCCACCCGCACCACGTCGTCCAGGGCCGTGGCCAGCGACTCCTCGTGCCGCTCCCGCAGGTGCGCGAGCGCCGGGTCGATGCGGGCGTTGACCAGCTCGGCGTGGACGAACGTGACGTCCTCCACCCCGAAGTGCCCCTTGAAGAAGTCGCGCAGGTAGCGCTCCTGGTGGTCGATGGCCTCGCGCGGGGTGCCGGGGCCGTACGCGCCGCCTCGGGCGCCGGTCACCACGAACGAGCGGCCGGCGAGCGACATGCGAGGGAAGGTGATCTGGTCGATCCACGCCTTGAGCGACGACGGGATCGAGTAGTTGTACATCGGCGTGCCGATCAGCACGACGTCGGCCGCCACCACCTCGTCGAGCAGCGGCTTGACGATCTCCCAGGCGGCCCGCCGGGCGGGCGTGCGCGCCGCCTCCTCGTAGCGGGAGATGTCGGTGATCTGGTGGGCCATGACGTGGTCGCACAGCTCGGTCCAGGCTTCACCGATGTGGGGGACGGGGTCGGCGGCGAGGTCGCGGTGGACGTAGGCGGCGCCGGGGTGGGCGGCCCGCCAGGTCTCGGCGTACAGGGCTGAGAGCCTGCGGGAGAAGGAGGCCCGCCGGGCGCTGGCGTCCAGGTGCAGCAGCATGGTCGTCTCCATGGGCAATAGGTGGACACGATGTCCGCTTAAGCGTAACCGGACATCGTGTCCACCTACAATGGGCGGCATGGAGAGAGCCGACGCGGCACGCAACCGCGCGAGGATCCTGGAGGCGGCGTCCCGGCTGTTCGCCGAACGCCCTCCGCAGGACGTCACCATGGACGACATCGCCAAGGCCGCGGGCGTCGGCCGGGGCACGCTCTACCGCCGCTACCCCGACCGGGCCTCCATCGCGGTGGCGCTGCTCGACGAGCACGAGCGGGCGCTGCAGGAGCGGCTGCTGCGCGGCGACCCGCCGCTCGGGCCCGGCGCGCCGCCCGCCGCGCGCCTCGCCGCCTTCTACGCGGCCATGGTGGAGCTGCTGGAGGACCACCGCCACCTGGTGCTGGGCACGGAGGTGGGCCGCTCCAGGTTCGAGACCGGCGCGTACGGGTTCTGGCGGGCGCACGTACGCGCCCTGATCGTCGCGGCCGGGGCGCCCGATCCCGACGCCCTGGTCGAGCCGCTGCTCGCGCCGCTCGCCCCCGACGTGTACGGCCGGCAGCGCGAGGCCCTGGGCCTGACCCCGGAGCGGATCACGGCGGCCCTGACCCGCCTCGCCGCCCTGCTGGCCTGACGCCGGAGTGGATCAGGGCCGTCCCGGCCCGCCGGTGGGCTCGGATCAGGTCAGGATCTTCCTGATGGCCGACCTGATGAACGTGCGCGTCAGCGTGCCCCTGCGGAACCTGCTCAGCCTCGGCGGCTCCTCCCCGTACCTGCGGGCCCGCACGTCGGCCACGACGACCTCGGGCGCGTCCAGCTCGGGCAGCACGTCCAGCGCCTCCCGCTTGGTGATCAGGCGGCCGTCCCGCAGCGTCACCGCGGCCCTGGCCACCGTCACCATGCCGAGGTCCACCCAGATCTCCCGCAGCCAGTACCTGCGGGCGCGCGTGTGGGCCAGCCAGAAGTCCCGCAGGTCCGAGCGGACGAACGCGGCCAGCTCGTCGTCCGTCACCGGCGGCAGCAGGGCGGCGGGCGGCGGCCCGTACAGCTCCAGCCCGCCCAGGTGCAGCTCGCGGCGGGTCACGGCGGTGACCGGGCGGCGGAAGAGCCGCTCGTGCGCCCACGTCACGTGCTCGGCGCCGAGCCCGGCCAGCTCCTCCCTCGCCAGGTACGAGCAGTGCAGCCGCTCCGCCAGCGGCGGGTCGAGCGACCGGTGCAGGCGTTTGAGCCGCCGCCACTGGTCCATCGTGACGGGCGTCTCCAGCACGGCGATCAGGTCCAGGTCGCTGCGACCCGGACGGTAGTCGCCCAGCGCGAGCGAGCCGTGCGCCCACAGCGCCACCAGGGGGACCGCCGGCTTCAGTCCGTCGAGGAACCGGCTGAGAAGGAGTTCGGTCGCCGCGTGCATGATGGTCACTATGATCCACGCGCGCCTTCAGGGGAAGTCGCGTCGATCACTCCCCGGCGGCCTGCTCGGAAAACGACCGAGCGGAGTTCTGTTGTCGCGTGCATGATGGCTCTTATGATCGACACGCAGCTTCGGGGGAGGGTCGCGCTGGTCACCGGCGCCAACCACGGCATCGGCGCGGCCACGGCCGTCGCCCTCGCGGCCCAGGGCGTAGCCGTCTTCCTCACCTACAAGCGGCTCGAAGCCGTCAACCACCGCGCCTACCCCGAGGCGTACGACCGGGCCAGGGGCGCGGGCGCCGACGAGGTGCTGCGGCGCGTCCGCGAGGCGGGCGGCACCGCCGTGGCCGCCGAGGCCGACCTGACCGCCCCAGGCGCCCCCGAGGACCTGTTCGACCAGGCGGAGCAGGCGCTCGGGCCGGTGGAGATCCTCGTGAACAACGCGAGCGGCTGGCTCAGCGACACGTTCTCGCCGAGCCACCACGATCACTTCGGCCGCCCGCTCAGGCGGCTGGACGCCGAGACGTTCGACCGGCAGTTCGCCGTGGACGCCCGCGCCGCCGCGCTGCTGATCGCCGAGTTCGCCAGGCGGCACATCGAGCGCGGCGCGCGCTGGGGCCGCATCATCGGCCTCACCTCGGGCGGCCCCGACGGCTTCCCCACCGAGGTCTCGTACGGCGCGGCCAAGGCCGCCCAGGAGAACTACACCATGTCGGCCGCGTACGAGCTGGGCCAGTACGGCGTCACCGCCAACATGGTCTACCCGGCCGCCACCGACACCGGCTGGGTGAACCAGGAGGTGGAGCGCGCGGTCGTGGCGAACAGCCCGCTGCGGCACGTCGGCCGGCCCGAGGACGTCGCCGACCTGATCACGTTCCTCGCCTCGGAGCAGGCCAGGTGCGTGACGGGCCAGCGCGTCAGGCTGCACTGACGGCGGGCGTCCGCCTCCACGCCTACACGGTGTCGAACAGGGAGCTCACCGACTCGCCGTCGTGGATGCGTCGCATGGCGTCGGCCAGGGCGGGGGCGATCGACAGGACGGTGAGCTTGTCGCTCGGCTTGGGCGGCGGCACGGTGTTGGTGCAGACGATCTCCTCGACCTCGGGGACGGCGCTCAGCCGCTCCACGGCCCCGCCGGAGAACAGGCCGTGCGTACAGGCCACCCGGACGGTCCGCGCGCCCCGCTCGCGCAGCCGCTGGAGCAGCTCGATGACGGTGCTGCCCTTGGCGATCTCGTCGTCGATGACGATGACGTCCTTGCCGGAGACGTCGCCGATGATCGAGGAGATCACCACGCGGTCGTCGCTGAAGCGCTGCTTGGCGCCCATCGCGACGTCGGTGCCGAGCATCCGGGCGAAGTGGGCGGCCTCCTTGGCGCCGCCGAGGTCGGGCGAGACGACGACCGTGTTCGACAGGTCGTACCTGCGGAAGTGCGCGGCCAGCTCGCGCAGCGCGTGCAGGTGGTCGACGGGGACGCTGAAGAAGCCGTGCACCTGCGGCGAGTGCAGCGTCATGGTGAGCACCCTGCTCGCGCCGGCGGCCACGAGCAGGTCGGCCACGAGTCTCCCGCCGATCGAGATGCGGGGGGCGTCCTTCTTGTCGCTCCTGGCGTAGGCGTAGTGCGGCATCACGACGGTGATCCTGGCGGCGGACGCCCCTCGCGCGGCGTCGAGCATGAGCAGCAGCTCGACCAGGTGCTCCTGCGTCGGCGGGATGAGCGGCTGGATGAGGAAGACGTCGCGCTCGCGGCAGTTGGCCTGGAGCTGGACCTGGATCACGTCGTTCGCGAACCGGTCGATCCTGACCGGGTGGAGCGGCGTGCCGAGGTGGGCGCAGATCTCCTCGGCCAGCTCAGGATGGGCGCTGCCGCTGAAAACGGTGATGTCTCGCACTTTCCCAGAGCATAGCCCGGCCGCCCCGGCCACCACCTTGGCAGGGGGTGGTGGGCGTGGTGCGGCTCAGGCCAGGAGGTCGGGGGTGAGGGCGTCGAGGCCGGGCAGGACGCGCCAGGCGAGGGCGAGCGCGTCGGGCGCGGGCGGGTAGCGCGGGTGGGGCACCGCGATCACCCGCATCCCGGCGGCGTACGCGGAGCGCAGGCCGTTGCTGGAGTCCTCGATCGCCACGCAGTCCTTGGGGTAGATCTCCAGGCGGCGGGCCGCCTCCAGGTACCCGTCGGGGGCGGGCTTGCCGCGGCCCACCTCCTCGGTGGAGACGGTGGTGACGAAGTACTCGCGCAGTCCCGACTCGTCCAGGACGACGTCGATGAGCGCGTGCGGCGACGAGCTGGCGAGCCCGAGCGTGTAGTGGGCGGCGAGCCGCCGCACGGTCTCGCGGGCGCCGGGCATGAGGGGCATCTCCAGCCGGTAGCGGTCGGCCATCTCCTCGATCACGGCCCGCGCGATCTGGTCGGCCGGCATCGCGACGCCCAGTTCGTGCAGGTACGCGGCCCACTCGGGGGTGCTCATGCCCATGAGCCTGGACTGCGTGTCGGGTTGCCAAGTACCGCCGTGCTCGGCGACGAACTCCCGCCGCACCTCCTCCCAGACCGGCTCGGAGTCGACGAGCACGCCGTCGAGGTCGAACACGCAGGCTTCCATGGGCATCACTTCCTGGTGAGGTCCGGGGGTCCAGCCAATCACATGCCCCGATACGAGGGAGAAACCACCCCACGTCCGTATTGCCCGAGATTCATGCTGTTCCTGTGGTTTGTTGGGCTTTTCACGCTTAATGTCCGGGAAGGAGAGCGGGCATGCGGAACCTTCCACTTCACGACCAGGGCGACGCCGACACCGTCGCCGACGCCGAGCGGGGCTTCGTCGCCGCGCTCACCCCCGGCGTCGTCACGACCGCCGACGGCCGCGTCATCTGGGACGCCGACTCCTACGCCTTCCTCCGGCAGGAGTGCCCGCCCACCGCCCATCCCGGCCTCTGGCGCCACGCCCGGCTCTGCTCCCGCCAGGGCCTGTACGAGGTCACGGAGGGCGTCTACCAGGTCCGCGGCCTCGACCTGGCCAACATGACCCTGGTCGAGGGCGACGAGGGCGTCGTCGTGATCGACCCGCTGGGCTCGACCGAGTGCGCGCGCGCCGCGCTCGGCCTCTACCGTGCGCACCGCGGCCCCCGCCCCGTCACCGGCGTCGTCCACACCCACTCCCACGTCGACCACTTCGGCGGCGTACGCGGCGTCACCGGCGGCGGCGTGCCGATCGTGGCCCCGGCCGGCTTCCTGGAGCACGTCATCGCCGAGCACGTCCACGCCGGCCCCGCCACGGCCCGCAGGTCCGTCTACGCGAACGGCACCGCCCTCGACCGCGACCCCTCCGGCCAGATCGGCACCGGCCTCGGCCTCGCGCTCTCCACCGGCACGGTCTCGCTCATCCCGCCCACCGTGGCCGTCGACCGTACCGGCCAGGAGGAGACGATCGACGGGGTCAGGATCGTCTTCCAGCTCACGCCCGGCACCGCGGCGCCCACCGGGATGAACCTCCACCTGCCCGGCCGGTCCGCGCTGTTCCTGGCCGACAACGCCACCCGCGCCCTGCACGACGTCCTCGGACCGCGCGGCGCGCCCGTCGGCGACGCCCGCGCCTGGTCCCGCCACCTCGACGAGGCCGCCGCGCTCTTCGCCGGCCGCTCCGACGTGGCGCTCGCCTCCCACCACTGGCCCACCTGGGGCCGCGACCGCATCGTCGCGCTGCTGTCGGCCCACCGCGACCTGTACGCCTACCTGCACGACCAGACGCTGCGCCTGATGAACAGCGGGCTCACCGGCACCGAGATCGCCGAGGCGCTGCCGCTGCCGCCCGAGCTGGAGCGCGCCGCGTGCACGCGCGGCCTCCACGGCACGGCCGTCCACACCGTCAAGGCCGTCTACCAGCGCTACCTCGGCTGGTACGACGGCAACCCCGCGCACCTGTGGGAGCACCCGCCGAGGGAGAGCGCCACCAGGTACGTCGAGTGCCTCGGAGGCGGCGCCGCCGTCGTCGCCCACGCCAGGCGCTACGCCGAGGCGGGCGACCTGCGCTTCGCCGCCCAGCTGCTCAACCAGGCGGTCTTCGCCGACGAGGGCAACAAGGAAGCCCGCGACCTGCTCGCCGAGGTCTACACCCGGCTCGGCCACGCCGTGGAGAGCGGCGCCTGGCGCGACTGCTACCTCACCGGCGCGAAGGAACTGGTGGAGGGCATAGCCCCGGCGGCGCCGTACGCGGTGCCGACCGAGGTGCTCGCCGCGATGAGCGTCGAGCAGGTCTTCGACCTGATCGCGAGCAGGGTGAACGGCCCGCGGGCGTGGCGCGAACGGCTGTCCGTCGACTGGTACCTGCCGGACCTGGGGGAGCGGCACCGCACCACGCTCTCCAACGGCGCGCTGATCCACCAGGCCACCCCGCCGGACGAGCCCGCCGACCTCACGCTGAAGCTGACCAAGGCCCAGCTCGTGGGCCTGCTGGCGGGCAGGAACGTCGAGGGGGTCGAGCGCGAGGGCGACACGACGGCGCTGAAACGGCTGGTCGCGGTGCTCGACCCGCCGCTGAACGGCTTCGCGGTGGTGACGCCGTGACCCCGCCAGGAGGGTGTCAGCGCCGCCTGCGCAGGGTGAGCCCGAAGTAGAGCGCCCCGGCCAGCACCAGCGCGATCACCACGCCGATGTTGGCCGCGCCGAACGTGCTCGCCTTCAGCTCGTCGCTCATGAGGAAGCCGACGAACCCGGCGATGTTCTCGTCGGCCGAGGTGATCAGCCCGAGCCCGACGACGGACGCCACGACCAGCGAGACCAGCCCGGCCGCGTTCAGCGCCGGGGCGCCGGGCCGCAGCAGCCTCTCGTCGTAGGCGCCGCCGCCCGCGCGCAGCCGCCACATGTCCACCAGGAAGATCGCCACCCAGGCGGCCATGACGACGCCGATCACCGCCAGGAACGCCTGGAAGGTGCCGAAGAAGCTGTCGGAGACGAACAGCAGGTAGTAGCCGCCGAGCACCATCAGCAGGCCGTCGATCAGCACCGCGTAGTGCCGCCTGACCGGCACGCCCAGCGCCAGCATCGACAGCCCTGACGAGTAGATGTCCATGATCGCCCCGGCCAGGAACCCGCCGATCGCGGTCAGCAGGTACGGCAGCAGGAACCAGGTCGGCAGCGCGGTCGCGAGCGCGCCCACCGGGTCGGCCGCCGCGTCCCCGGCCAGCTTGGCGTCGCCGCCCGCGAGCAGCACGCCGAACACCAGCAGCGCCATCGGGGGCAGCGCGCCGCCCAGCGTCGTCCACAGGGCCACCGACCTGGGCGGGGAGTCGGCGGGCAGGTAGCGGGAGTAGTCGGCGCCGCAGTTCACCCAGCCCAGGCCGAGCAGGGTCATGGCGAAGATGACGGCGCCCAGCCAGCCGCCCCAACCCGCCGTCGTCTCCAGCGAGGTGCCGAGCTTCGGCAGCATCAGGACCATGTAGATCACGGTCAGCGCCACGAACGCGTACGTCAGGTAGCGCTGCACGCGCATGATCAGGCCGTGGCCGTACACGCCGACCACGATCGTGACGAGCGCGGCGACGGCGAAGCAGACCGCGGTGGCCGTGGTGCGCGGGACGCCGGGCGCGACCCGCGCGAGGATCGCCGCGCCGCCCTGCGCGGAGAGCGTGACGAGCACGATCTCCCAGCCGACGTTCGAGACGTACGACAGCGCCGCGGGCAGCTTGTTGCCCTGGTGGCCGAACGGCGCGCGGCCCAGCGTCATCGTCGGCACGCCCGAGCGCGAGCCGCCGATCGCGACCAGCCCCACCAGCGCGAACGACAGCAGGTAGCCCAGCGCGCCCGCGGCGATCGCGGGGACGACGCCCAGGCCGAGCCCGACGATGTAGACGCCGAAGGCCACCCCGAAGAGCGACAGGTTGGAGCCCGCCCAGGGCCAGAAGAGATCCGCCGGCTTGCCGTGCCGCTCGGCCTGCGGGACGGCGTTGATGCCGTTCCGCTCGACGCCCGTTGTGTCCATGATCGGGACGTTACACCCGTTTCTGTAGGTTCTGGAGAGGGGGTCGGGGGAAGCTTTTCCGTCATGGCCGCCCCCGCCGGCGAGACCCACCCGCGGCCGCCCTCGCCGGCCAGACCACGGCGGCCGCATTCGCCGGCCAGACCACGGCGGCCGCGGAGAGGTGCCCCGTGATCCAGACGTCGGGAGTCGACACGCGCAGGCGCGCGCTCGCCGTGTGCCTGGCGGCGGCGTTCATGTCCGGACTCGACGTCAGCATCGTCAACGTCGCGCTGCCGTCCATCCGCGCCGGCCTGCACGCCGGCGCCGACGGCCTGCAGTGGACGCTCTCCGGCTACGCCCTGACGTTCGGCCTGCTGCTCGTCCCGGCCGGCAGGATCGGCGACGCGCGCAGCCGGCGCACCGTCTTCGTCTGGGGCGTCGCCCTGTTCACCGCCGCCAGCGCCGCCTGCGGCATGGCGCCCACCATGGGCGTGCTCGTGGTGTCGCGGCTGCTCCAGGGCCTGGCCGCCGGCCTGGTCATCCCGCAGGTCTCCGGGCTCATCCAGCAGATGTTCCAGGGCCGCGAACGGGGCCGCGCGTTCGGCGCGCTCGGCGCCACCATCGGGCTGTCCACCGCGGCGGGGCCGCTGATCGGCGGCGCGCTCGTCACCGCGTTCGGCCCCGCGCAGGGCTGGCGCTGGGTGTTCCTCGTGAACGTCCCCATCGGGATCGCGCTGCTGCCGCTCGCCCGCAGGTTCCTGCCCGCGCAGCAGCAGGAGGCCGGACGCAGGGAGAGCGTCGACCCGGTGGGTGTGCTCCTGCTCGGCGTGGGCGTGGCCGCGCTGCTGCTGCCGTTCATCCAGCAGCACCAGTGGCCGGGCAACGCCAAATGGCTGCTCGTCCCCGCCGCGTTCGCCGTGCTGGGCGGCTTCGTCCTGTGGGAGCGGAGCTACCGGCGCGAGCCCGTCGTGGACCTCGCGCTGTTCCGCAAGCGCTCCTACAGCCTCGGGTCGGCCATCGCGCTGTTCTACTTCGCCGGATTCACCGGGATCTTCTTCATCTTCACGCTGTACCTGCAGAGCGGCGAGGGCTACAGCCCGCTGCTGGCCGGGTTGTCGATCACCCCGTTCGCGCTCGGCTCGGCCGTGGCCTCCGTCGCGGGCGGCCGGCTCGTCTGGCGGGCCGGACGGCGGCTCGTCGCCGTCGGGCTGGCCGCCGTCATCGCCGGGCTGGCCGCGACCATCGGCGCCACCACCCTCGTGCCCGGCCACGGCGTCGGTGCGGCCACCGCGCTGCCGCTGCTCGTCGCCGGGATCGGCAGCGGCCTGGTGATCTCCCCGAACCAGGCGATCACGCTCTCGGAGGTGCCCCCGGCGGGCGGAGGCAGCGCCGGCGGGGTGCTCCAGACCGGGCAGCGGCTCGGCTCAGCCATCGGCATCGCCGCGGCCGGCTCGGTCTTCTTCGGCTCGTTCGGCGGCGGCTGGGCGCACGCCTTCCGGCACGGGCTGCTCGTGGTGATCGGCTTCGTGCTGGCCGCCCTGATCGCCGCCGCGTACGACCTCCTCCGCTCCCGCGCCGACCCACCCGCCTGAGGGCGAGCCCTCCGCCGGTGAGCCCGCCTGCCTGAGGGCGAGCTCGTCCTCAGGCAGGAGCCTGTGTGAGGGCGAGCCTGCCTGAGAGGGAGCCCGTCTGAGGAGGAGTTCGGCTGAGGGCGTGTCAGGCGGAGAGGAGGGCCGACTCCACGGCCGGGTCCAGGCCCACGGCGGGCCGGTCGGGCCGCAGCGGCGCCTGCCCGCCGAGGCTCCGCAGCCACGCCCACGTGGCGGCCACCGTCTCCTTCAGCGGGCGGCACCGCAGCCCCGCCGCGAGCGCCTTCGAGACGTCGCCGCCGTGGATGTGGCCGTAGGTCTCGCCCGGCGGCAGCCACACGGGCAGGTCGATCCAGGGCTCCACGCCCGCCGCGAGGATCGTCTCGGGCGGCGTCCAGCGCAGCTCCGCGCCGGACCCCGTGACCTCGACGCAGGCGCGGAGCAGCTCGCCCATCGTGGCGAACCCGGCCCCGCTCACCACGTCGAACGGCCCGCCCAGCCCCTGCCCGGCCGCGCGCAGGCACCAGGCCGCCAGGTCGCGGGCGTCGACGTACTGGATGTCCAGCTCCTCCGGGCCGGGCGCGAGCACCGGGCCGCCGCGCGCGACGCGCGTCAGCCACCAGGGCAGCCGTCCGATGTTCTCGTACGGGCCCAGGACCAGCCCCGCCCTGGCCAGCAGCGCCCGGTCGCCGAACGCGGCCACGGCGCCCAGCTCCGCGCCCGCCTTGTTCCTCGCGTAGTCGCTCGCGTCGTCGTCGTCCGGCGACGCCTCGACGACCGGCGCGCTCTCGTCGGCGCCGACCGGCGCCGGGTAGGCGTAGACGGACCTGCTCGACACGTAGACGTAGCGGCCCGCGCGGCCGGACAGCAGCGCCGCCGAGTCGCGCACCGCCGACGGCGCCCACGACCAGGTGTCGGCGACGACGTCCCACTCGCCACGCTCGATCGCCGCCAGCCCGCCGGGCCGCGACCTGTCGCCGACGAGCGCCGTCACGCCCGGGGGCGGCGGGTGGCTGCCCCGGTTGAACACCGTCACGTCCCAGCCGAGGGCCAGCGCCTCGGAGACGAAGGCCCGGCCCACGAACTCCGTGCCGCCCAGCACGAGAAGTCTCATGGCACCTCACTGTGGCGGTCCGGCGGCGCCTGCGGAAGCCCCGCACGCCCTCAGCGGAATCGCCCGTGGCGAAACCTCCCCGGGCGGGCGCCGCGGCGCGGCGATCCCGGTGCGACGTGGCGGTCCGGCGGGGCCCGCGCGGGCGGTGGTGCGCCTGCGACGCCGCCGCCCTTCACACCCCGGTTACCGAAACCCGGCCACTGATATGGCCAGATGGGTGACAGTTGTGTGGCCTTGGCCGACTGCGGGGAGACTGTCACCGATGGTGACTCGGGGGATCCCATGCTCAAGCGGCTCTACCCGCGCTCGATCCGGGCGCGGCTGACCACCATCGCCACGGTCGTCGCGGCGGTGGTGTTCGCGGTCGCCTCCGCCCTCGTCCTCATCAACGTCCCCGACAACCTGTACGGCGCGGTGGACGGCCGCGTGGACCTGGCGGTGCGCCGCGTCGCCGGCGAGACCCGCGTGGGGCGGCTGCCCCAGGCGCTGGACGTCCCCTCTCGGGTGCAGCTGATCGAGGCCGTCGACGACAGGGGCCGGATCATGGGCGTCAGCCCCGGGCTGAACGGGCGCCACCTGCCGGCCTTCCCCATCGCCCGGTCGGACGTCGTCTACTCGGCGGAGCGGAAGCTGACCGGCGCCAGGGAGGAGACGGAGGCCGACTACCTGATCAAGGCCATGCGCGTGGACACCCCGCGTGGCCCCGTCACCGTGTACGCCGCCGCGTCGCTGAGCGAGGTCAACCGCGCCACCCGCCTGATCCACACGGTCATCGCCCTGGGCGTCCCGCTGGTGATCGTGCTGGTCGGCGTCCTGACGTGGCTCGCCGTGGGCGCGGCGCTGCGTCCCGTCAGCCGCATCAGGTCGGAGCTGGCCGTGATCACCGGTCAGGACCTCAGCAGGCGCGTGTCCGTCCCCACCACGGACGACGAGATCAGCCAGCTCGCCGCCACCACGAACGACACGCTCGACCGGCTCGAACGCTCCGCCGAGACCCAGCGCCGCTTCGTCGCCGACGCCTCCCACGAGCTGCGCAGCCCGATCTCGGCGCTGCGCACCCAGCTGGAGGTCGCCAACGCCTACCCGGACGAGACGGACTGGCGCGCCACCGGCGCGAGGACGCTCGCCAGCGCCGAGCGGCTGGCGTCCATCATCGACGAGCTGCTGATGCTGGCCAGGCTCGACGCGGGCGCGGTGCCCGACCGCCGGGCGGTGGACCTGTGCCGGCTGGCCGAGGAGCAGGCGCGCCGCCGCGAGGGCGGCAGGGTGCCCGTCGTGCTGCACCCCTGCGGTCCCGCCCTGGTCCACGGCTCGTCCGTCCAGCTCGACAGGCTGCTCACCAACCTGCTGGACAACGCCACCAGGCACGCCACGAGCCGGATCGACCTGGAGGTCGCGGTGGAGGGCGACGCGGTGGTGGTCACGGTGACGGACGACGGCGGCGGCATCGCGTCCGAGGACAGGGAGCGCGTCTTCGAACGCTTCACCCGCCTCCCCGACGCCCGCAGGATGGACAAGGACGGCAGCGGGCTGGGCCTGCCCTTGTCGCGCGAGATCGCGGTGGCGCACGGCGGCAGCCTGGTGGTCGCCGAGCACGAGCCGGGAGCCCGCCTGGTCGCCCGGCTGCCCCTGTACAGGCCCTGACGCCCGCCTGGTCGTCCGGCTGCCCCTGTACAAGCCCTGACGCCCGCCTACACTCCAGGCATGGAACTCCGCAGCCTCGCCGACGACCTGGAAGCGGTGTCGCGCCGCTACGCGGCCCACCTCGGCATCGAGCGGGACGACACCTGGTTCCTGCTGAAGCTGCAGGAGGAGGTGGGCGAGCTGACGCAGGCGTTCCTCATGCAGTCGGGACGGGCGCGCACGCGCGGGCTCACGCCGGAGGAGATCGACGCCGGCTTCCGCGCGGAGCTGGCCGACGTGCTGTGTCAGGTGCTGCTCATGGCCCGCCACCACGGCGTGGACCTGGAGGCCGAGGTCGCGCGCAAGTGGCTGGAAAGACTGGAGGCGCCCGCCGACCAGGGGTGAGCGGGCGCCTCACGGCCGCCAGGGTCAGGTGATCAGTCGACGACGGTGATGCGGTTCGTCGCCGGGGGCGCCACCGGGCTGTTCTTGCCCAGGTAGTCGACGAAGGCGTCGATGTCCAGCTGGCCGCTCCACACGTCGGTGCCGTCCCGGAAGGCGAGGAACGCGTCGCCGCCGCCCACGAGGAAGTTGTTGGCCGCCACGCGGATCGTCTGCGTGTCCGTCACCGGCACGCCGTCGATCTTGAGGTTGGAGACCTTCGAGCCCCAGGCCGCGCTCTTGCTGTAGGTGTAGGTGAGGTTCGCCGAGGGCTGCAGGATCTTCTGGAACGGCTGGGCGTTCGGGCCGCCGGTGAACTGCTGCTCCAGCACCGTCTTCAGCTGGGCGCCGGTCAGGGTGACGACCTGCATGAGGTTGTTGAACGGCTGGACGGCGAACGCCTCGCCGTACGTCACCACGCCGTCGCCCTCCTTGGCGGGCGAGCTGGGGTAGCTGAGCAGCGTGCGCACGCCGCCCGGGTTCATCAGGGCGATCTGCGCGTTGCCGCCGGTCTTGGTCGCGGCGAGCTGGGCGTCGGCGATGAGGTCGCCGAGCGGCGACTCGCCGGAGGCCGCGGTGACCTTGTTCGTGATCTCCGCAGTGATCTTGCCTACCGGCTTGTCCGCGACGCCGGCGACCTTGTCCTTCCACCACTGCACGAACGTGTCGATGTCACCGTCCGGCTTGACGGTCCTGGTCACGACGTGGTTGTCGGCCACGACGGAGGAACGGACGATGTCACGGCTGCGGACGTTCACCTTCAGGTCCACCTGGGTGATGACGCGCCCGAACGAGCCGCCCTGCGAGTACAGCCGGTCGTTGCCCGCCGGGTCCTTGACCGTGCACAGGTACGCCTGGTGCGAGTGGCCGCTCAGCACGACGTCGATCTCGGGGTCCACCTGGGTGGCGATGCGGTTGCCCGCGCCGGGGACGGCGCTGCACGCGTCGGGCGACTGGCTCGTGTTGACCTGGTCGCCCTCGTGCATGAGCACGACCTGCGCCTTGACGCCCAGGAACTTGAGCAGCCTGGACGCCGCGTTCGCCGCCTTGACCTCGTCCACGAACTTGAGGTCCTTGATGCCGCCGGGCGTGACGATGTTCGGGGTGGTCTGGGTGACCAGGCCGATGAAGCCGATGGGCACGCCGTTCATCCACTGGACGCTGACCGGCGGCAGGGCGGGCACGCCCCAGTCCGCCAGCAGCTGCTTGACCTTGGGCGAGGCGAGGAGCTGCTTGGTGGCGGGTGAGTCGCCGAGGCCGTCGAGCGCGTCACTCTTCTCGTTCGGGTTCTTGAACAGGACGTTCGCGCCGACGTAGTCGTACGCGGCGCCCTTCCACTCACCAGCGGGGGAGCAGCCGTCCACCGGGTGGCAGCCGCCGTCCATGATGCGGCGCAGCTCGGCGTAGCCCTCGTCGAACTCGTGGTTGCCGACGGCGGCCACCTTGAGCCCCAGCTTGCCGAGGAACTCGACGGACGGCTCGTCGTGGTAGGCGGCGGAGATCAGCGGGGTGGCGCCGATCAGGTCGCCCTGCGCCACCTTGATGGTGTTCTGGTCGGTCAGTCCCTCCATGTGGGCGGCGATGTAGGCGGCGCCGCCGGCGTCCACGGTCTGGCCGTGCTCGTCCACGATGCGCCCGGAGGTGCCGGACGGGGGTTCGAGGTTGCCGTGGAAGTCGTTGAGCGCGAGCAGCCGGACGGGGACCGTCGGGGGTGCGGTGTTCGCGTCCGCCGGAAGGGTGGCCAGGAGGGCCGACCCCGTGGCGACGGCTCCGGCCACTGCGAGCCGGAGGAAGGAACGAGACGTCATGGTGGAAGACGTTACGGGGGTCGGCTATGCAACCAATGTCGCAAAGGTAACGATTTGTCGGGCGGGTGGATGGCGGTATTTGCCAGCCGGACGCCTAGAGTTCCACCTGTGAGTGCGCACGTGAAGATCAGCGAACGGCTCGATGACGGAGAGATCGCCGACGCGCTGGGCGTCGTCGAGGCGGCGACGGAGGCCGACGGCGTGCGGCCGCTCAACGAGCACGCCATGCTCCACCTGCGCTACGGCGGCGACCCCCGCGCGCGCTCCCTCCTGCTCGACGCCGACGGCACGACCGTCGGGTACGCCCACGTCGACCCCGCCGACGAGGCCGAGGGGCCCAGCGTCGAACTCGTCGTGCACCCCGCGCACCGCCGCAGGGGACACGGCGCCGCGCTCCTGCGCGCCGTCCTGGAGGTGACCGGCGGCAGGGCGCGGCTGTGGGCCCATGGCGACCACCCGGGCGCCGCCGCGCTGGCCGCCGCGTTCGGGCTCGACCGGATGCGCTCGCTGTGGCGGATGCGCCGCCCGCTGTCCGCCCCGCTGCCCGACGTCGCGCTGCCCGACGGGGTGCTGGTGCGCACGTTCGTCCCAGGCCGGGACGAGGAGGCGTGGCTCGCCGTCAACGCCGCCGCCTTCGCCCACCACCCCGAGCAGGGCGCGTGGACGCTCGACGACCTGCGGCAACGCGAGCGGGAGCCGTGGTTCGACCCCGAGGGCTTCTTCCTCGCCCAGCGCGGCGACCGGCTCGTCGGCTTCCACTGGACGAAGATCCACGGCTCGTCCGAGCACGGCCACGAGCCGCTGGGGGAGGTCTACGTCGTCGGCGTCGACCCCTCCCAGCAGGGCACCGGCCTGGGCAGGGCGCTCACCCTCGTCGGGCTGCGCCACCTGCGCTCGCGCGGCCTCGCCCAGGTGATGCTCTACGTGGACGAGGCCAACCCGGCCGCCGTCAGGCTGTACGAGCGACTCGGGTTCGAGCGGTGGGACGTGGACGTGATGTACGCCCCCGCGACGCACGACCGATGACGCACGACCGATGACGCGCGCCTGACGACGTTCGCTTGATGACGCGCGCTTGACGACGTTCGCCTGATGACGTGCGGTTGATGACGCGTTGTTGAAGACGCAGGCCCGGGTGACGCGCGTCCGGGTGACGCGCGTCCCGTGACGGGGGCCTCTACTCGATGATCCAGTGGAGGACGAAGTAGGACAGGGAGGCCACGAGGGCCGCGGCGGGGATGGTGAGGACCCACGCCGTCACGATGTTGCCGGCCACGCCCCACCGCACGGCGCTCAGCCGCTTGGTCGCGCCGACACCCATGATCGCCGTGGTGATGGTGTGGGTGGTGGAGATGGGAGCGCCGAACCCGATGGCCGCCCCGTACAGGACGGTCGCCGCCGCCGACTCGGCCGCGAAGCCCTGGGGCGGGTCGAGCGCGATGATCCTGCGGCCCAGCGTGCGCATGATGCGCCAGCCGCCCGCGTACGTTCCGAGCGAGATCGCGCCCGCCGCGGACAGGATGACCCACTGCGGGATCTCCTCGCCCGGACTGGCGTACCCGCCCACCGTGAGCGCCAGGAAGATCACGCCCATGGTCTTCTGCGCGTCCTGCAGGCCGTGCCCCAGCGCCATGGCGGCGGCGGAGAGGGTCTGCGCGTAGCGGAAGCCCCGGTTGGTCCTGCCCGGCTGGCTGTTGCGGAAGATCCAATAAATTGCGATCATGATCGCTGCCGCGAGCGTGAACCCGACCACGGGCGAGATCACCATCGGGATGACGACCTTCTCCACGACGCCGTCCCAGTGGACGACGCTGGCCGAGGCGAGCGCGGAGCCGACCAGGCCGCCGATGAGCGCGTGACTGGAGGAGGAGGGCAGACCGAAATACCAGGTGATCAGGTTCCAGACGATGGCGCCGATCAGCGCGGAGGCCACGATGACCAGACCGTGCGAGCCGTTCGGGGCGTCGATGATGCCCTTGCCCACCGTCTGCGCGACCTGGGTGCCCAGGTGGGCGCCGATGAAGTTCATGGCCGCCGCCATGAACAGCGCGGCCCTGGGGGTGAGCGCCCTGGTCGAGACCGAGGTCGCGATGGCGTTCGCCGCGTCGTGGAACCCGTTGGTGTAGTCGAACGCCAGGGCGGTGGCGACCACGCCGATGACGAGGACGAGCGTGAGGTCCACTGGGCCTAGCTTTCCTTCACCGCGATCGACTCGATCGTGTTGGCCACGTGCTCGAAGGCGTCGGCGGCCTCCTCCAGCGCGTCGACGACCTCCTTCATCTTCATCACCGTGAGGGCGTCGTACTCGCCGCTGAACAGCTTGGCCAGCAGCCTTCTGTAGACCTGGTCACCCTGGTTCTCCAGGCGGTTGACCTCGATCCAGTACTCGTTGAGGTTCTTCATCGACCGCAGCCGGGGCATGGCCTCGGCCGTGAGCTCGGCCGCCCGCTCCAGCACCTCGACCTGCCTGACGACGTCCTTGGGCAGGTGGTCGATCTGGTACAGCACGATGAGGTCGGAGGCCGCCTCCATGGCGTCCATCACGTCGTCCAGATTCGAGGCGAGGCGGTAGATGTCCTCGCGGTCGAACGGGGTGATGAAGCTCTCGTTGAGCCGGTTCATGATGGCGTGGGTACGTTCGTCACCGGCGTGCTCGCAGGCGCGCATCTTCTCGGCCAGGGCCTCCCGGTCCGAGCCGTCACTGATGATCTCGACCAGCAGGCGGGATGCCGTGACCAGGTTGTTCGCGGAGTCCGCGAACAGGTCGTAGTAGCTGTCCTCACGTGGCGTGAGACGCAGGCGCACGTCGTTCTCCAGATGTGCGGGGATGGTCCGTGGAAGAGGGTACGGGTAACCAGGCGAAATGCGTACTTCATGTCCCCTTCTCCTTCTGGTTACCCTCCGTATGTTGTGCGACACCGGGGCCAGGGGTAGCGTTGGCGCATTTTGCTGCGTCAACTGCCCTGAACACCGCTCCCTAAGCCCGGGCCCCCCGCCCGGACATGACCTTGTTCACCGACGCGTCCACCGTGCGTTCCTCAATGTTCATCTACTGTTCATCTTGTTCGCATGATCGACACGTGGCGTTCACCTTGGAACGCGTCAGATCGTCGTCCGGTGGAAGTTCCTGAACGACCGCGACGGCGTCGGCCCCCGCTGGCCCTGGTAGCGCGAGCCGTACTTCTCCGAGCCGTACGGGTGCTCCGCCGGAGAGCTCAGCCTGAACAGGCAGAGCTGCCCGATCTTCATGCCCGGCCACAGCTTGATCGGCAACGTGGCCACGTTCGACAGCTCCAGCGTCACGTGCCCGCTGAACCCGGGATCGATGAACCCCGCCGTCGAATGCGTCAGCAGCCCCAGCCGGCCCAGCGAACTCTTGCCCTCCAGGCGCGACGCCAGATCGTCCGGCAGCGTGACCACCTCGTACGTCGAGGCCAGCACGAACTCCCCCGGATGCAGGATGAACGGCTCGTCGCCGTCCGGCTCCACCATCCGCGTGAGATCCGGCTGCTCGACCGACGGGTCGATGTGCGGATACCGATGGTTCTCAAACACCCGGAAATACCGGTCAAGCCGCACATCGATGCTGGACGGCTGGATCATGTCCCGGTGAAACGGATCGAGCGAGAGCCGCCCGGCGTCGATCTCAGCGAGGATGTCACGGTCAGATAGCAACACGGTGAGCAACCTACCGCCCGCCATGGAACATTGGGTCGCCCGGGCGTGCTGAAGAGGCCCAAGTTTCCGCTACAGTGGGGAAGGCGTCCACCGAGGCGCACGCGGGTGTAGTTCAATGGCAGAACATCAGCTTCCCAAGCTGACAGCGCGGGTTCGATTCCCGTCACCCGCTCTCACTACGAAGGCCCAGGTCAGGGAGGGGATCCCGACCCGGGCCTTGATTGTTTCCGGAGACTTCTCGATCTTCCGTGCAACCGGCGTGCAACTAGCCCAGGGGAGCGAGCACACCCGGTGAGCCCTCGTCGTCGGCCCTGCCGATGTGCCGGTCGATCGCGTCCGTGATCGCTTTGTCGGCACCCCGTACGGCGTGCTGATAGATCATCGCGGCTCGCACGTTGTCGTGTCCCATCCGGGCCATGAGGTCCTTGAGTCCCGCGCCCGACTCGGCGGCCAGCATGTTGCCGGTGTGACGTAGATCATGGAAGTGCAGGCCGCGCATGCCCATATCGCTCACCACGCCCACCCAGCGCGTACGGGTGTTGAAGCCGCTACGGCGAAGTGGCCCGCCCTTCGCCCCAGGAAAGAGCAGCGCGTCCGGCTCCTTGCCGACGTAAGTGTTCAGGTGCTCTCGCAGCGCGGGGATGATCGCTTGTGGGACGCCGACCACGCGCCGTCCCGCCTTGGACTTCGGAGGCCCCAGAACCAGCTCACCCGTGGAGCGTTCGACAAAGGCAGCCCGAACCCGGACCGTCGCCGCCTCCACGTCGAGATCACTACGGCGGAGCGCGCTCACCTCACCCCATCGCAGGCTCGCGAACGTCGCGAGGAGAACCAGGGCGCGAAACCGGCGATCTTGGCTGCTGTCGGCCCGCCCGTCCCTCATCATCCCCCACAGCGCTCGTTCAGCCTCGCCCCTGCTGGCGAAGACCTCGGGATGCGTACGCATCTCGCCGTGCCGCTGGAACCGGAGCCGGTAGGCGCCGTTCGTGACCTTCCGGACGTTGCCGAGTGGACGACGGCCGATGCGGTCGGCCAGCTCGAAGATCTGGGCGACGGTGAGCACCGGACGTTCCTCGGGATGCTCGTCGCCGGCACCTCGGATGCGGCACGGGTTCCGCGGGATGATGTGGTCGTCCTCGGCCGCCGTCATCAGGACGGCCCGCAACAGCCGGTACGCCTTGGCCGCCATCGACACCGACACGCCGTTGCCGAGCAAGTCCGCTCGCCACTGCCGGATCATCGCCGTGGACAGCTTCCCGAGCTGGGCCGCACCCAGGTACGGCGTGATGTGCTTGTTGAGCAGCCACGTATAGAGATCAACAGTGCGCGGACGCAGCCCAGGACGCTGTGAGATCCAGGTCTCGGCGTAGTCCTTGAGCTTGATCTTGCCGCGATCCGGATCGGTCCACTCGCCCGCGATCAGCTTGGCCTCGATCAGCGTGAGCGCCCGTTCGGCGTCGCCTTTGCGTTCGTAGGTCTCCGAGCCCGTACGGCGTCGGCCGTCAGGTCCCAGGTAGCTGACCTGGTAGCGCCCAGAGGGAAGCTGACGGACGTTGCCGAAACGGCGACGGTTCGGCTTGCTGCCCTTGGCCATCAGGCAGCCCTCCCGGTGATCTCCTGAGCCGTCAGAGGCGCGACCGTGCCCGCGACCACGAAGCGGGTCAGCGCTGACTCGGAGATGCGGACGTGACGGCCGACCTTGACGAACTCGATGCGTCGTTCCGCGATCAGGCGACGGACGAAGCGGACCGACGTGTTCAGCCGTGCGGCTGTTTCGGGGACGGTGAGCAATGGGTTCAATGACGTTCCTCCTCTCAGGCCGCAGGCCGGATTGCCGAAAGACTCTGTGCTTCGAGTTGTTGCAGGTGGGCTCGCCAGCGTTGGCGTTCGGCCACCGATCGGAGGAGGCGCACTGCCAGCGGGGCGACGTTGGCGTCTCCGGCCGGGACGGGTTTCCACATGTAGCGGTGTGGGTCGGTGGGCTGGTCGGGTTGGCCGAGGGCTTCCAGGACCCAGGTGCGCCGGTCCTGCTTGTGCTCGGCCAGCGTCTTGTTCGACCATTTGCGGGAGACCAGGACGCGGCGTCCGGCGTAGCCGAGGTGGTCGGGCTTGTGGGCCTTGCCACGGCAGCGGCCGGGGAGCATCCCGGGTTTGGCTCCTTTGGGCTGGATGCCGTAGCGCAGCCAGTTCGGGCAGGTGGGCGAGCACGGCTCGCTGCGCAGGGCCTCGACCAGGCGGGCGGCGTGCTCGCGCCGGGCCGGGTTGTCGGCGGCGCCGGTGTCGAGGGGGTCGGCCAGGCTCTTGGTCAGGTACTTGGTGAGGTAGCCCAGCCACTTGCCGGCCGCCGGGGTGCCCGCGAGCACGCTTTGGATGTTGTGCTGCTGGCCGAAGCGGACCACGTGCAGCGGCTCGGCGTCCTGGTCGGCGTCGAGCTGGTCGAGGGCCTGTTCCCAGGTGGGCAGCACCTCGCCGGTGCCGGGGTCGAGGTAGCCGGTCTCGTCCTGCCAGACGGGCAGGTGGTCGCCCTCGAAGCGGACTTCGTGGGTGGGCGGCCACCACACCTGGTGGTAGGTCGCGGCGATGATCTGCTTCAGCTCCGCGCGGGGCAGCGTGCCGCGGATCGCCATGTGCAGGTGCGGGGCGAGCCGCTGCTGAGGCTCCACCGTGGCGAAGTACTGCACGTCATAGCCCGCCACACGGCGCAGGTTCTGAACGAACCGGTCCACCAGCTTGGAGAAGTGCAGCGCGTCGCGGGCGGCCCGCGCGTAGTCGTAGGTCTGCGGATCGACCGGGACGCCGTCGCGGACCTTGCCGTACGAGGGCAGGGTGAGCGTGACGAACAGCGAGGGGCGATAGACCTTGCCGTCCTGTGCTGTGAAGGTGCGTCCAAGGGTGGTGTTGGTCATCTTGCGCTTGGGCAGGTCCGGCGCGTCCTGGCGGCGGCGGGTGGAGCGGACGCGCTTGGCGGCGGTCCGGCCGAGGACGTTGCCGCGCATGCCCGCCTCGTTGATCTCGGCGTCCACGCCTTCGATGGCGGCGTCCCAGTCGGTGGTGTCCTCGCCGAGCTGTTCGGCCTTCTCTCGACGGGCTTGGAGGTCGGCGCGGAACTCGACCAGCCACCGCTGATCGTCGGTCGGCTCGTCCGGCGTGGTGGTGGGTTCGTGGTCGAGGTGCCAGCCCTCGCGGCACTGCGCGATCCGGAGTTGGCGGTTGCGCTTGGCGCACGGCGGGCACGCGGCATCCAAGGTGGAGCCGCACGGCACGTCGACGAGCTCCCACCGTCCAGTCTGGGTGTCGAGCCGCCTGAGCGGGACGGGCCGGACGCACACCCCGTACTGCTTGGCGACCTCCACAGCCACCTCGCGGGCCAGCGGCATGGCCAGCCGGACGGCCCTGGGTAGTGCCCGGTCGTTCGGGTTGGTCACGCGGCCTCACCCCGCTCGGTGAACAGGGCGACCATCTCGCGGATGTCGTCGTCGGAGACGTAGGCGGCCCGGACGCGGACTGGTTCGGGTGAGGTCTCCAGCCGCATGTACGCGACGCCTGCGCCGAGCTCTGGGACCGGTGAGATGTGGTCGGCGAGCGCTCCCCGGTCGCGGGCGCCGTCGCCGAGGACCATGTCCACCTGCTCCGACTCGTCCAGCCGGAGCGCGATCTTGTCGGGGAACAGGTTGCGGATGTTCATGACCTCCTTGCGCGGGTCCTGGAGCGCGGCCATGACGCCGACGCCGACCGACCGGCCCTGGGTCGCGAGGGTGGCCAGAGCGGCGGAGATGCGCTGCCGTAGGTGCTTGTCGGGCTGGTAGGCGGTCAGGAACGCCACCTCGTCGACGAGCACCAGTACGAACGGGTCCTCGATGGTCGGGACGTGGGAGCGTTGGAGACCGGCGAAGCGGGCCGCCCGCTTCTGCATGACGGTCACGGCCTCGTCCAGCAGGTCGGCGCAGTCGGCCGGGTCACTGGCGTAGCGGCCCTGAAACAGCTCCCGGCCGAACGACAGCTCCATGAGTTTGGGGTCCAGCGCCCAGACCTCCGCCAGCCCGGCCCGCATGGCGGGGAGCAGGCCGCGGATGGTGTCCCAGAGGAACGAGCCCTTGCCGGCCCCGGTCGCGCCCGCGATCAGGACATGGGTGCCGTGCACCTTGAGCTTCAGTGGCCGGCCGTCCTCCTGCTTGCCGATCTCGACCGGCCCCACCGACGGTTCGTTCGGGATGGCGAGCGCGGGGATCGGGGCGGCGAGCGGATCGCTGCGCGGGAAGGTCAGGACCAGTCGGCCGCCCTTGACCAGGGCCACGCGGCAGGAGACCGCGCCGAAGCCCTGGGCGAGGTTGTCGGTGCGGTCGGTCCAGTCCTTGACGGCCTGGCCGTCGAGCATGCGCACGGTGAGGCGGTCGGCCCAGCCGTCGCACTGGACCTTCACCAGGCGGGGCATGTAGACCCGGCCGCTGATCCGCCTGGCCAGCCCGGAGACCTCCATGACCGCGTGCCAGTGACGGCGGTAGACCGACATCAGCCGCCACCAGGCCAGCAACCGCCACCCGACGAGCCGGGCGAACGAGTCGGGGGCACCGTAGGCCCAGGCGAGCAGGGCCAGGACGACGAAGCCGGCCACCGAGACGGTCAGCTGCCAGCCGTACAGCGCCCAGACCGCGCCGAGGGCGGCGGGCACGCAGCATGCGACGGGGTGCCGCCACACCGTACGCACCAGTGCCACGACGAAGCGGCAGGCGTAGATGATGAGCGTGACGAGAGCCGGGGTTCTCACGACGGCAGGTCGGAAGACCACGGCGGTGTCTGGGGTGGTGGAGACGAGATTCGGGGCTTGGTCGCCCGGAAGCCGTTTGAACATTAGGCTTATGCCCTCTTCCTTGATTA
Organism: Nonomuraea pusilla; assembly: GCF_900109355.1. GTDB lineage: Bacteria > Actinomycetota > Actinomycetes > Streptosporangiales > Streptosporangiaceae > Nonomuraea > Nonomuraea pusilla. The sequence goes on along the minus strand of NZ_FOBF01000015.1, from coordinate 49,580 downwards.
GTGTCCGGGAAGATCAAGGGGCCGCAGGAATGCCAGTTCCAGCGGCCCCGCTTGCATGTCAGGCCGCGACCTCGCCCGTCTGGGCGCTGTGCAGCCGCTCGCACTCGGCCAGGTAGGACGCTGCGGCGTCAGCGAGCTGACGGGCCAGGGTCACGTCCTGTTCGGTGACCGGGCCGCCGCCGGTCGTGCAGATCGACACCTGCGCCTCACCGCTGATGACGGACAGGACCGGCCGTTCGCGGTCGATCCCCAGCAGGATGATCCACAGGTCAGGGGTGTAGAAGTGGACGTTGAGCCGGGTTCCGTATTCGTCGATTGCTGCCGTCACGTACGTGGACGGCTTGTGCTCGCTCACGCCGCCACCTCCTTGCCCGTCGCGGCCTTGGCGGGCGTCGCCATGGAACGAGGAGCCCGCATCGCCGTGGCCCGGATCGACCAGGCGAGACGGCCCGCCTGAGAGACGTAGGGCGTGACGCTCATGCCGTCGAACTCGACTGGTGTGAACGGCAGTCCCGGCAGCGACGGCGGAGGCACCGGCTGAACCGGCGCGAGGATCTTCACCGCCACGGTCTTCTGTCCCGCCTTGAGCGCCGGGTCGGCGTCCATGACGGCGACCTGCCAGATGAGTTCGCCGGTGGTCTTGTCCTTGGCGTAGACCGTGCGGCCGTTCGTCGAGGCGTCGAAGTCCTTGACCTGTTCGACCTCGCCCACGATGTAGCAGCCGTGCGGGAAGACCTGGTCGAAGGTGATGGGGATGGGTCCCTGGATGGCCATTGCCTTGCTCCTGTCGTGTTGTCGGTAGCTCGTTAACTCGTACTGTCGAGTGTGAAGTTACTTGAGGAACGGAAGCTCGACAAGACGAGTTCCCGTCGTGTCGTGTGACCTACGTCACATCAGAGAGAGTAGGTGTCTTCCAGCTCGTGAAGGGCGCCGGGAAGCGTCACGTCGAGGACGAGGACAGGCCGGCCGGAAGCGTCGTAGACGCGGGCGACCACGGCGAGCACGGCAGCCGTCTTGCTCAGTCCGAGAACCTTGACCTCGTCGGCCGTCGGGTGGCGAGCGGCCAGTCGTTCCGTGACATGGTCGAGTCGAAGCCCTTTGACCGCCTGGGCGTGCTGGCGGAAGCTCACCGTCAACGGCAGTTCGCTGGCCAGGTCTGTTCCCTGCGCGAGTTCGATCGGGCACCAGAAGGTGACCAGCTCGCACGGTTCGCCTGCGTCGCTCATGAGGACGCGGCGCATCATGACGGGCGATCCTTGGGGAACGGAGAAGGCGGCCGCTACGTGTGCAGGGGCGGGATGCGACCCAGCGCGGAGCACACTCCCGCCTTCGTTGGCCTCGACGCGATCGAGGATGGCACGACTAGGCCGAGAGAGATCTTCCTCGGCTGCTGGAGGGGTCGCCTTGACGAAGCTGCCCTTCCCGTGCTCCCGATCGATGACCCCGCGAAGCTGCAAGACCTGAAGCGCCCGCACGACGGTGGGACGACTCACCGCGAACTCGCGGATGAGCTGGGTCTCGGAGGGAAGCTGCGAGCCAGGAGGGTACGTGCCGTCTGCGATCCGCTGCCGGATGGCCTTGACGATCTGGGCGTACTTCGGAGGGGCGTATTCCTCGTGGGATACAGACATGACAACAACCCAACTACTCGACTTATCGTCAGCATAGAGCTGCTTGCCCTGCTTGCCTAGCTGATCTTTCTGGGTGGTGAAGTGCGGCGACGCGGGCACCCCCTCGGCTCCTTCCAGTCCCCTGAGCCGAGTTCACCGCGCCGCCGCACGCTTATCGGGCTTCGCCGGACAGCAGAGCCATCCACATCGCCCAAGCCTGACGGTGATGCCAGCAGGGAGTCTCATGGACCTCGTTGCCCTGCTCGCGCTGGACGGTCCGCCTGATGAATCCCCGCCCGGCGCTCAGGAGGAGTTCATAGACCGTCGCCCGGCAGTGACACGTCCAGACCACTGGACGCGCCCGCTGCAACACCGGATAAGGGGGATGCCACTCCAAGCGCAGGCAGTCGTCTCGGGCTCTCGCCACATGCGGGCTCAGACACCCGACATTGGGGATCATGACGCGTGCTTGCCGATCAGCCCGGAGGGCGGACCCTCCTTTCTGAGCTGGGTGAAGCGGAATGCCACGCGGCGAGCGGTCCGCTCCAGGTCTCTCACATCGTGGTAGGCGTAGACGGGCCGTCTGCGTCGAGCGTCCCAACTCCCGGTGCGCCACCAGAACACCAAGCCGTCAGACCAGACGGTAAGGCCGGTCCAGATCGAGACCACGGCGAGGCCGTACCCGTCGTGAACGTCGGCGACTATGCCGTGTCGTTCCAGTTCGACCCGCAGCGACTCGGCGGCCCGCACCGGCGAGACGGGCTGAACAGACGGTGGCTGCTGGCCGGCCATCCCGTTCACGCCGTCGGCCGTAGGCGCTCAGAAGCTGGGGGCTTTCCCTGGCACATCGAGCAGTCGTCGCGCACTCGGACAAGAACAGCGAACGTCCCCTCGGGGCCGACGATCAGGCCGCGCCGCAGGCTCACGTACTTCCAACCCCGACCCTCGCACGAGAGGCACTGTTCCTTGGTCACCGAAGCTCGCCCTTTCCAACTCGCCGTCCCCTGCTAACCTGAAATGAAATCACATACCTAGTCTGTTGATTCAGACCTGGTATGTCAATCCATACCAGCATCGAAGTTGGGGGAGGACGACGTGAAGCGCGGTAGCGGCGAGACCGGAGGCCAGAAGAGGCCCGCATACATACGCATCGCCGGTGAGATCAGAGAGCAGATCAAGGACGGCGCGCTCGCTCCCGACCAGCCGGTACCGAGCGCCGCCGCGATCTGCGAGCAGTACGGCGTCAGCATGATCACCGCCAAGAGCGCCCTGAACCTCCTGCGGAGTGAGGGCCTGGTCTACGGCATCGCCGGGAAGGGCACCTTCGTCGCGCCCAGCCGCAAGATGGTGAGAAGCGCCCCGCATCGCTACTTCGAGGGCAAGGAGCGCACGTACGTCCAGGAAGCCGAACGGGCGGGCCTGAGGCCGGACGCCCTCCACCAGACGGAGCTGGCGGCAGCCAGCGAGGCGGTCGCCCAGCGCCTGGAGATCGCCGCCGGAGATCAGGTGATGACGACGCGGTACCGCGTCTTCGCCGAGGGACGGCCGATGAGCATCTCCACGTCGTGGGAACCGCTCTCGATCACCGGAGGCACGCCGATCGAGCACCCTCACCAGGGCGAATACGCCGACAGCGGCCTGAACGCCCGTTTCGCGGCCATCGGCTGGACGATCGAGCAGGTAGAGGAACACCTGATCGTCCGCCCTCCCACACCGGAGGAGACCGAGACCCTGACCATCCCGGACGGTGTGCACGTCCTGGAGGTGCACCAGACCGTCCGAGCCATCCAGGACGGCACCGACAACCTCGTCCCGGTCGAAGCGGCCGACATCGTCTTCCCGACCGACCGCTACGAGTTCAAGTACTTGATGGACCGGCCCCGGTGAAGCCACGATGCTTGTGTGGCCTCAGACCCCTACCTGGTTGACGAGTTCGGCGAGCCCATCCCGCTCCGGCCCGGAGGATGCCCGAACTGCGGTCAACAGTTCGCCACCAAGCAGGCCTTGACCTGCTGGAACTGCGGCGCACCGCTTGACCCGCCCGCATCACCGGAGATCACAGACGCCCAGACGGAAGACTGAAGGCACCTCTCGCGGGAGAGGTGCCTTTGTCGTATGGCGAGCACTGCCGAATTGTTCTCATAGGTATCAAGCGGCGGCGCGCCGCGCCGCCGTACGCCCCGCGCCGGCGTCCCCACGCCGCGCTGCGGCCTGGGGGCCGGTCACGGCGCGGGCGCCGCGCGGGGCATCGCCGTAGCCGCCCCGCGCCGTACTGAGCCACCGCGCCGACCACCGTCACGCCGCCGCCAGAGCCGCGGTCATGCTCATCTCGGCCGGTGGATCACCACAGCCGCTTGAGGCTGAGGGGCGTAGAAACCTTCCACCAGCGCGATCTCATCCGACGAGCAGCACCACAAAAACTTGACCTCTGCGTTCCGCTTGAGTAGATCCACCGTGCAGGCCACCGCCGACACGGTCCGCACCGGAGACGAGCCGACCCACACATCGATGCCCTCACCGTCCCCGCCTTGAGTCCCCGCCAAGAAGCCATAATCCAGCGGGTAGATGAAGCTCGACACCTTGGGATGCGGCGTGCCCGCAGGACGATCAATCACAATCTCGGCGTCACCCACGAGGGAATCCGCTTGCTCCCACAAGGAAAGCCGCGCCCATGCTTCAAAGTCCGGCATGAGCAGACCATAGCCTCCGGCAGGGGCGCTCCGGCTCCGGGATGATCGTCGCGCGGACCGGGAAACCGTAGAGGGCTGAGGTGGAAGCCTGATCATCCCGCCCGCCGTCGACCCGGGACAAGCCGAGCAGACCAGGGCCACGGGGCCAAGGTCGTTCGTCCAGTGGGGCGCTCCACCTTGACCCCGTGGCCCTGGCCCGCTTCCCCTTCGGGCGGGCCGACGGCAGACGGGATGATCAGGACGGGAGGTGTGCGCGGCGCGCAGGAAAGACCAGGTCGCCAGCTGATCGTCGTGCAATTGGCGTGCAACAAGCCAGGGTGACGAGGGGTCAACCACGGTCACTCATGACCGGCTGCACGCCCAGGTCAGCGGCTCCATGAGGCATGATCCATGCGATTCCCAAGCTGACAGCGCGGGTTCGATTCCCGTCACCCGCTCTCAGAACGAAAAGCCAGGTCAGGGATGGTTTCCCGCCCTGGCTTCTGCTATTTCAGGGCTCGCTATCGATCTTCCGTGCCTGTTGCGTGCCCGATCCGTCTGGATCTTGCTTGTTCAACGTCTCTTCGGCGAGCTTGCCGAGAGCGTCGGCGATGGCCCGGTCCCGCTCCATCGCGGTGTGCTGATGTGGCGGAGATCATGGAAGCGAAAGCCGGAGAGGCCGGGCCTTCTCGAGCGCAGTCGTCCTGTTGCCGTCTTCGACCAGGTGTTCAGGGATACAGGGGAGCGGAGCAAACCGGTATGACCATCGAGGCTCGAACGCTGCTTCCCATCGCTGACCAGGCGGTGTCGGTCGCCAGCGAGATCATCAGAACCAGGGCTCCCGGCGTCGTCACCGCCAAAGGCGACCGCGACATGGCCACCGAGGTGGATTACACCGTAGAAGACGCCGTACGGGAGTTCCTGTCCCGCGAGACGCCTGAGATCGGCTTCCTGGGCGAAGAAGAGGGCGTCAGCCGTATGGGCGACGGCCTGATGTGGGCCCTGGACCCCGTGGACGGAACAGCCAACTTCCTGCACGGCATCCCGCTGTGCGGCGTCTCCTTGGGCCTGCTCGACAAGGACACGTCCACACTTGGAGTGATCGATCTGCCGTTCCTCAACCTCCGCTACTCGGCGGCCGAAGAGTCCGGCGCTTTCGTCAACGGATCCGAAATCCATGTGAGCGATGCCCGCGAGTTGCAGAGTGCCATCGTGGCGATCGGCGACTACGCAGTGGGGGAGGGGGCGGACGAGCGCAATCGGCCCCGGCTCGCCCTGACCCAGGAACTCGCCGCTCGCGTCCAGCGCATTCGGATGTTCGGCGCAGCCGCGATCGACCTCGCGTGGGTGGCGGACGGCAAGATCGACGCCAACATCATGCTCAGCAACAACCCGTGGGACACCGCAGCGGGGGTCATCATCGCCCGGGAGGCCGGAGCGACGGTGGTCGATCTCGACGGCAGCCCGCACAGCATGACCTCCCACGCGACCATCGCCGCAAGCCCCGGCTCGTGGCCGACCTCGTGGAACTCATCGCTGAGGCGCATGAGACCAGCAGGCCCAACCGGCACGTTGCCGAATAGCTCTTGTAGGTATCAAGAGCGGCCCTGCGCGCCACCACGCGGTCCAACGCTGCGGCCTGAGGGCCGTCACGGCTGGGTCCGCACTCGGGCCGCTCGACGTAAACCGGCCTCGCTGTCTATGGGCAGCCAGCTACCCTGCCAGCCAAAGCCATGTAACCAGCTAGAACTCTGTGATTAGCGACGACGGAAGATGCAGGTCATCAGCGGGAGTCCGCCTCCAATTAGGTTCTCCGATATGTGGCTGAGTTGCCACCCCTCCCGCTCGACACCTTCAATCAGCTCGACTGCATCTGGCACAGCCCATGCGCGCATGGTTTCGGACTTGACTCGGAGCCGAGACACAAAGATCTCATGGCCCACTTGATAAGCCTGCCGAGCCTCCGCAACGGTGTGCTCGATGTCCTGCTCATCGTTCCGACGCCACGCCATAGACGGACGGTCTCCCCTGCCGAAGTTGTGCATCAACTGCCGAAGGAAGCAACGATCTCTCGATCAGCAGGGTTCCGTAAATAGGAGATGCCCCCGGCGGGGGCGCTCCGGCTCCGGGGTGATCGCCGTGCCTGGCGAGGGGGGCCGTAGGTGGCTGAGGTGGAAAGCTGATCATCCCGCGCCGTCGACGCGGGACAATCCGAGCAGACCAGGGCCACGGGGCCAAGGTCGTGCCTCCAGCGGGGGCTCCACCTTGGCCCCGTGCTCCTGGCCCGCTTTCCCTTCGGGCGGGTCGGCGGCAGACGGGATGATCAGCAGGCGGCGTGTGTCGCGTCGCGACGAGTAAGACGGGTCGCGGGTCGATCGATAAGGTCGAGTACGTGAGCGTCGAGATTGAGATCGTGCGCGAGGCGAGTGACGATGTCGTGGCCGCGCTCGGTCACCTGTTGCCGCAGTTGTCGACAACTGCGAAAGCGCTTGATCGCGAGGCCGTGGGCCGGCTGCTGACCTTCGAAGCGAACACGGTGCTGGTGGCTCGCTTGCAAGGGCGGATCGTAGGCACCTTGACGCTGGTGATCTTTCCGCTGCCTTCCGGGCTTCGTGCGCGGCTTGAGGATGTTGTGGTGGACGAGGCTGCTCGTGGACAAGGCATCGCGGCGGCACTAACTGACGAAGCCCTCGCGTTGGCGAGAAAGTCAGGCGTCCGCACCGTCGACCTCACATCGCGGCCATCTAGGGAGGCGGCAAACCGCTTGTATGAGCGCGCGGGGTTCCAACGACGGGAGTCGATCGTCTACCGGTTCACGCTGGATGGGCGGAACGTGAATGCTGGAGCGCTGTGATCGCCGGGCGATTAACGGGCCATTAGGAGGGGTGACGAGGGCTGAGGTGGCCTTGACACCTTGCGCGATGTCGGCCACCGCTCCGGTGAGATCAGCTCGCCTCCCGCAGAGGCTGGAACTGGACGGTCAGCCGCATCTCCAGGGCTTCCGCCAACCGCTCCAGCATCGGGATGGTGGGCATCGTCCCCCCCGCTTCGAATCTCGCCACCGCCGGCTGCTTCAGCCCGGTGCGTTCGGCCAGTTCGGCCTGGGTCAGCCCGAGTTGCTCACGCCGCAGCCGCACCGCCTCGCCCAGCTCGAACCGGATCCGGGCCGCCTCGTATGCTGCTCCGGCACCAGGGCGGCTCATGATCTCGGCCTTCTTATCCGCCCAGGTTCTGCGCTCCCCCATGCCGCTCACTCCTCGTCTGTGGTGTGGGCCTCAGCGATGCATCGCTGCGTGGCCCGCCACGCACGCTCGATCTCGGCGGATTCTCGCATCCGCTGCTTACGGAACACCGTCAGCATGACGATCCGCCTTCCCGGGGCGATCCAGTAGGTGATCCGTACCGCCTCCCGCTGCAAACGGAACCGCAGCTCTCGCAGCTTGCCGCGGAGTTGACGGGAGTGGGGCTCGTCGAGCAGAACGCCACGTTCAGCCGGTAGATCGACGTAGAACGGCGGCGTCTCCTGGTCCTCCTGATTGAGCGTGTCGAACCACTCATCAACTTCCGGCTCCAGTGCCGGTCATAACATGGACGTTATAGCGGAGGCAAGGGCAATGTCTCGGGAACGTGAAACCCACGTGCTCCAAGCGCCTGACTCCGCTGTTCGCCCGCCTTTTCGGGCGGTCGTACGGCAGACGGGAGACCAGGTGGACGGCTGCGCGAGTCGCGCGGACAAGAACCAGGTCGCTGGCTGATCGCCATGCCATTGGCGTGCCAGCACCATGGGTCGATGCTCAGCCCGGTCGCGACCAGGCATGCCCGGCGCAGGAGGGTGCAGGTTCACGTCGCGGCGGTGCTTCGGTACGCGTTTTGGGCCTGCTGTCGTTTCCGTCCAAGACGGCTGCCGCGGTCGGCATCTAGCGTGGGGCCTGCGACTAACCCGAGCATGAGGAGGCGGCACAATGCGTGATCTGGTCTACACCGGTTTCATGTCGCTGGACGGTGTCGTGGACTCGCCCGGCGGCGGGCCGGGGGAGGAGCACCGCAGCGGTGGGTGGGTGTTCAAGGATCTCGATTTCGTTCCGGAAGCCTGGTCGCTCAAGGGCGAGGAACTCGGCGACACGACGGCGCTGATGTTCGGCCGCCGCAGCTACGAGGCGTTCGCGTCGGTCTGGCCCGGCTCCGAGGACCATGCCGCCTACAAGGAGCTGCCCAAGTACGTGGTGTCGACCACGCTGTCCGACGACGCCCTCGTCAGCGGGTGGGGGCCGACGACGATTGTGCGCTCGACCGAGGACGTCGCCGCGCTCAAGGAGAGCGAGGGCGGCGCGATCTTCATCCACGGCAGCGCGGAGCTGGCCCGGCGGCTGTCGGACGCGGGCCTGATCGACCGGTACAACCTGCTCGTCTTCCCCGTGCTGCTCGGCGCCGGGAAGAGCCTGTTCGGCCGGGCCGACCGGGACAAGCACATGCTGACGCTGCGGGAGTCGGAGAGCTACTCGAACGGGATCCTGAAGCTGGTCTACGACGTCAAGCGCTGACCCAGGTCGAGGGCGATCGCGCCGCCGCCGCCCTCGCGCAGCTGCCTGACGGTGCGTCCGACGTAGGAGCGCAGTGCCCGGGCCAGGTGCGGCTCGTCGAAGTAGTCGAGCTTGGCGACGACGTCGGGGGCCGGGTCGCCGGCGGCCAGCAGCTCCGCCGCCGCGCGGGCCCGCTCGATCTGCCGGACCACGCCCCGCGTCAGTCCGGTCGCGGCGCGGAACCGGCGTTCGACGGTGCGCCGCGAGACGGCCGGGCGGTGACCGCGCAGCACCTCTGCGACGAGCAGGTCACGGACCACGGTCCCGGCCCGGACGAGACCGTCGACCAGGGCCTCGGCGTCGTCGGGGCCGGGCGTCTCCCAGCGCGCGCCGTCCAGCCGGAACGTCCGGCGCGTGGTGTCGGGGAGCCTGATGCCGCCGTCGACCAGCGCCGGCGTGGGCACGGACCGCAACGAGGTGCCCACGGCGAACTCGATGCCCGTGAAGGTCGCGCCCTCCGGCACCGGCACCGGCGCCGTGCCGGTCCGGGTCTCGGGGCCGGTGACGCCCGCGTACGTCCGGCCGGCCTGCTCCCAGAACACCAGGCCCCAACGCGCCCCTGCGACGGACGTCATCGCGGTGACCTGCTCGCTCGTGCATGTCCACACGGTGTCGACCCACGGCGAGTCGGACCGACGCGTCTCGAACCGCAGTCCCACGGGCGAAGAATATGCGGCGTCGCGTCGCGCTATGCGGGTTTGCGCTACAGGGAGCTGCGCGGGCTGCGGTGGATCGGTTTCTACCTCGATCGTGCGATCTGACCGATCGAGCGCGATCGTCGAAGGCGGCCGTAAGACCAGGGGGGTGGACTTCTCCGTCACGTCCCCTGTCCCAGCCCGCGAGCGTCAGCGCCGAGTGCCCAGCCGGAAACGGTTTGCCGGAGCAGCAGTCCCAGCTCCACGATCAGCGCATGCCGGTGCGGGCTCGCCCGGACTGTGCCGCCTCTTCCCGGGTGCGCAGCGAAGGGGCCCGGGGCTGCGAGCCTCGGGCCCCTCACCGGGGATGTGGCCTCAGCGATCGACGATCCGTTCGCAGGGGCCGGGCGAGCGCGCGTCCCACCCCAGGGACGTCACACTCCTGTGTACGCCCAGCCGAAGATGCCGGCGATGTCCTGGCGTTCGCCGGCCTGTGCCGCCGCCTGGGTGAGCTGGTCGCGGCTGGCTTCGATCCGTTCGGACAGTGAGGCCGTGGTCTGCGTGGCCTCAGCGGGTGTGGGCATGTTCGGCATGACGCAGGATTCCTTCCAGTAGGTTGATCTTGCTGGTGCGGCAGTGGGTGGTTTCGGTGGCGTCCAGGCGCCCGGTCTCGAAGTACTTGTTGGCCGCTTGCCCGCCGCGGCAGTAGGCGAAGTACTCGCACTGCTCACGGCAGTTGGCGATGCCTGCCATGGCTTCTGCGACCCACGGCACCGCCTCCGCCTGGGCCGCCAGTACGGTCATGGGGGTGTCGAGGACGTTGCCGGCGGTGAACGGGCCGTGGTGCGGCGAGGAGAAGCCGGCCAGTTCCGCGCCGATGGGAAGGTAGTGGCCGTCCCAGGTGACCAGGGGCAGGGGCGCGACGGGCCGGCCGGCGCGCTCTGCCGAGGCACCGGAGAGCTCCTCCCGGACGTAGGTGTAGGCGTGGTCGAGCTCTCTGATCCGGATGCGTGGGTCGGCCTGCCAGCTCGCCGCGAGTTCCTGCCAGAAGGCGATGACCTCGGTCTCGCTCTCCGGCTCCTGCGCGCCCGCGTAGACGCCTTTCTTCTCGGCCAGGTTCACTCCGAGGTTGTCGCAGCCGAGCTCGCAGGCGAATCGGTACAGGCGGGAAGCCGCTCCCGGCGACAGGTCGGACAGCACCGCGATCACGCTGAAGCCGATCCCGGCCCTGCGCAGCAGGTCGATGCCGTTCATGACCCGCTCCGTGCTCGGGCGTCGCGCCCGGTCCACCCGTTGGGCGTTGTGCTCACCTGGGCCGTCGATGCTCACCGTGACACGGACGGGGACGGTCGAGAACACCTCGCACCACGCCTCGTCGATGAGCGTGGCGTTGGTCTGCACCGCATGGACCACCGGATGTGTCTCGCCGGGCCCGAACGGCTCCAGCAGGGAGCGGAAGTAGGCCGGGCCCACCGCGAGCGGTTCGCCGCCGTGCCAGACCACGGCCACCGGATGCTTCCTGGACCACTCTCGCGCACCGGCGGCCACGGCCTCGGCGACATCCACGCTCATCCGCCGGGACACCTTCCGGTCCGGCAGGTAGCAGTAGGAGCAATCGAGGTTGCACAACGTGGTGGGCTGCATGAGCACCGCCCGCGCTGTGCCGGCCAGCCTCACCTCACCGGTCTGCGCGGCCCCTGCGGCGGCAGGCCCACCCTCCAAGCTGGTCACAGAGTGAACGTACATCAGCACACCGCGTCATCGCCTTGTGTTCCGCGACAAGAAGAAGCCGGGCCAGGTCGCCGCGGTTCGTGAGATCCTGGGACGGTGTCTCCAGCGCCGTCCCGTTCGCAGGTCGAAGCACAGTTCGTCGGCGTCCTCGATGGCTCCGTGACGCGCGACGAAGCCGATCGGTGGGCCTCCCAGTGGGTCTGCGCGAGCGATCCGGCCGTGCACGACGATCTCGTGTGGTGGGCGCTGCGGCTCCTTCACGGCATCGACTTACGCCATGGCCCGGACGAGGATTACCTCCACAGCGACGAGCAGGTGGCCGGGTGGCTGGCGGAGCTCCAGGCCCGCGGCAGGAGCGACGCCTCCCGCGGGGGCGCACCGGCTCCCAGGTGATCACCTCGCCTGTGCGAACCTCTACGCCATGCACATCAGATCTGGTACCGAAGACGACGCCGAGAACATCGCGCAGCTCCACACGCGTAGCTGGCTGACCGCCTATGCCGAGATCATGCCCGCCGGCTACCTGAACGGGTCCCTGCTCGGCGAGCGCAGGGCCATGTGGAGTGCCCGGCTCGCCACCGTCGCCCGGCAACCGGATCACACCCGCTGCCTGCTCGTCGCCGTCGACGGCGACGCCCTCCTGGGGTTCGCCTATCTCGCCGTCGAAGCCGATGGGCGTGTCCTGCTCGACAACCTGCACGTCGAGCCGGAGCGCAAGCAGTCCGGCATCGGCCGGGAGCTCGTGCACCGGGCTTTCGGCTGGGCCTCCGAGCAGCACCCTGACAGGACGGTCTATCTGGAGGTGTTGCGGGACAACGCCGCCGCGATCGCCTTCTACCGGCGGCTCGGCGGCCGGCCCACCAGGGAGTTCGTGGAACGCTTCCCCGCAGGATTCGAACTGCCCGTCGTCGAGTACGCGTGGAGTCCCGACGACGTGAGAATCCTCGCCGACCACCGATGAGTCCGCCGCCGCCCGCAGGTCTACCTCCCGACCGAGACGGCTGACTCACCGGGAGCAAGCATGGGCCTCATCCACATCGAGCTGTTCGCGACCCTCGACCTCGTCGGGCAGTCGCCCGGCAGCCCCGACGAGGACCCGGTGGGGTTCCCGTTCGGCGGCTGGCAGGCGCCCCTGCTGGACGAGGTGGCCGGGGCGCAGGTCGGCGCCGCGTACGAGGGGACGGACGCCCTCCTGCTCGGCCGGCGGACGTACGACATCTTCGCCGCCCACTGGCCGTACCAGGAGGGCGCGATCGCCACGCTCTTCAACGGCGTCCCGAAGTACGTGGCCTCCCGTGGCAGGCCCGACCTCTCGTGGGCGGGGTCCACGCGGCTCGGCCCGGATCTGGCCGGCGCGGTGCGCGAGATCCGTGACCGGCACGAGCACGTGAAGGTCGTCGGGAGCCTGAACCTGGTGCAGACCCTCCTGCGCGAGAAGCTCTTCGACCGTCTCGACCTCTGGGTGCACCCGATCGTGCTGGGCGTCGGGAAGAAGGTGTTCGACGGTGGCGCGGTGCCCGCGAACGTCACGCTCCTCGAACCGCCGGTGGCCGGCCCCAAGGGCATCGTTTACCTGCGCTACGGGCTCGCCGACGGCACGCCGGGGACGGGGGACATGAGCGCACCCGATCGCGGCGCCGGGCGCGACGACTGAAGCCTTCCGTGCGAAGCCGGCGACGTCATCGAGGCGTGCGGGCGCGCCGGCGGTCGCAGGTCAGGGCGACAGGATCGCCGGTAGGGCCCAGGTGAGGAGGGCCCACGAGCAGCCCAGCCAGATCACGTGCCGGAGGACGGGGATCTCGCGAGTGACGTCGCCTCCGCCCGACTTGTCCGCCTGTTTTCCGCGGTATTCGAGGATGGCGGCCGCCACCCGCCTTGAGGTGCGGTTGCCGGTCAGCTCGCCCAGCAGGGAGGAGGAGAACGCGAAGGAGCCGATCTCTCCTGCGCCGCGCGTCCTTATCTCCATTCCTCCGTCGGGCTCCACATCCAGGACGTACCGCCAGGGGATGCGGTAGGTGAACAGCGGGTTGTCCACCACCAGTTCCTTAGGGCGCAGCCGCACTGCGGGGAAGAACGTCGCCACCGCCCCCACCCAGCAACTCAGCGTGACAACGGTCCCCGCGACCACCCGGCTGAGGAGGTCAGGAAAGGGCACCGTTGTCACTCCCCCCAGGTACACCCACATCAGGAACACCTCGCCCAGGACCCCCGCCGCGACGGTCCAGCGGTTCTGATAGCGCGTGGTCATCACCAAGTACCGCCCAGGTTCGTCGGCCGCGGTGTCACCGATGAGCTCAAGCGCTGAGCCCCCCGCATCGGGCACCGTTGATCATCCTGCCTGTCACACAACGCCGAATGATCTGATTGGTCAATGGGAGAACGGCGTCCTCGGGTCCGGGAGGGCTGGTCGTCCTGATCAGGTATGCAGGCCGGGCCCGAAGGCCCTGGAGGGGCGGCGGTTCAGTCGAGGATCTCGACGTAGCCGTCGGTGCCGTGGACGCGGATCCGCTGCCCGTCCCTGATCAGCCGGGTGGCCTGCTCCACGCCCACGACGGCCGGCAGGCCGTACTCCCGCGCGATCACCGCCCCGTGGGTCATGAGGCCGCCCACCTCCGTCACCAGCCCGGCGGCGGCCACGAACAGGGGGGTCCAGCTGGGGTCGGTGTAGGCGGTGACCAGGATGTCTCCCGCTTCGAGGTCGGCCCCTTCCATGTCCATGACGACGCGGGCGCGGCCCTCGACGGCGCCGGCCGAGACCGGGAGGCCGGCCAGCGCGCCGGGCGGGACGTCGTCACGCCGGTACCGGCCGGTGATGGCCTCGCCGTCGGACGTGAGGACCCGGGGCGGCGTGAGCGCCTCGTACGTCCGGAACGCCTCCCGCCTCTCCCGGATGAGTCCGGCGTCCACCTCGCCGGTGCGCACGACCTCCCGCAGCTCCTCGAGCCGGAGGAAGAAGATGTCGTCCTTCTCGCGCAGGGTGCCGGACCGGACGAGACGTTCGGCTTCCCGCAGCAACGCCTGCTTGTACGCGAAGTAGCGGCTGACCATGCCGTACTTGGGGTACTCCCGGTATCCGGCGAAGGCGCGGACGCGGTCGATCATCCGCTTGGTCTCCGCGGCCTTCTCCTCCCCGTCGGGCAGGGCGCGCAGGCGCGTCAGCAGCTCCTGTTCCTTGCGCCGCGACTCTCGGCGTCCCTGTTCGAAGCGTCGCTTGCCGTCGCCGGGCTCGAAGTTCTTGACGTTGCCGAGGATGGTGGGGACGAGCGTGGCGGGGTTCTCGCTCCAGCGCGTCCTGGTGATGTCGATCTCGCCCGCGCAGCGCATGCCGTACTCGTCGAGGTAGCCGCGGATGGCGTCACGGGCTTCCGGGCCGCCGGCCAGCCCGGCCAGCTCGTCCAGGAAACCGTCGCCCTCCCGGCCTTCGTCCGCGACGCGCTGCAGGAACGCGACGACGTCCGCGTGCGGCCGGATGACGTCGGCGACGTCGAGGAGCGAGAGGCCCATCTCCGACGTGACGTTGTGGGGGACGGACTGCGTGAGCGCGTCGGCCGCGTTCTTCTCGCCCAGCCACGTCTCGATGTGGTCGTTGAGCCACCAGGTCGCCTCCATCCCCGCCATGATCGCCTGGTGGCTCCGCGGCTCGAACAGGATGCGCTTGAGCTCCGCGAGGTCGTCCAGGATGAAGTCGAGCAGCGCCGGCCCGGACAGGCTCCGGATCTCGCGCCGGAGGGTGGCGACGGACGCCTGACTGCGCCGGATCAGCTCGACGACGACGGCCGGATCGGCCTCGATCGGGGCGGGCGGGTCGCCGGCGCGTGCGGCGCCAGGGCCTTCGTCGGGAAGCGAGCGGAGGAAGTCGTCGCGGTCGAGGACGGTCTGCAACGCGTCCCGGATCAGCGGGTCGGACTTCCCCAGGGTGCCGAGGAGGTTCTCGCGACCGCCGCGGGTCGCCAGGATGGGGGCCACGTCGACGAACAGCCGCCCGCCGGCCTCGTGCATCGGCCGCGGGGTCGTCAGCTGCCACAGGGAGAGTCCGAGCGGCTTCATCGCGTCGGTCATCATCTGCTGGTGACCGACGGAGACGTAGACGTGGTTCTCCTGGTCGTCGGTCGCGGGGATGGGGAACAGGGTGGTGATCGGCCGGCTCTGGACGATGTGGAAGTCGTCGCCGGTCAGGCACCATTCGATGTCCTGGGGCCGGCCGAAGTGCGCTTCGATGCGCCGGCCCAGGCGCACCAGGCGCACGACCTGCGCGTCCGTCAGGGCCGGCTGCGTCTGCCGCCCCGGCTCGATGGGCGCGTCCTGGGTACCGCCTCCCGGCGACGCCTGGACGAGCCGCGGCTTGGTGGCGATCGCCGCGCTGACGATCCGGTCGTCGCGCACCGTGTAGACGTCGCCGGCGACGAGGCCGGAGACGAGCGCCTCGCCGAGCCCCCAACCGGCCTCCACGGCGGCGATCCTCCGGTTGGAGGTGACGGGGTCGGCGGTGAAGAGGATCCCGGCCGCGTCCGGGAACACCATCCGCTGGACGACCACCGCCATCCGCACCTTCCGGTGGTCGAACCCGTTGCGAAGCCGGTAGGTCACCGCGCGCTCGGTGAACAGCGAGGCCCAGCACCGCCGGACGTGCAGGAGAACCGCCGGCAGGCCCACGACGTTCAGGTACGAGTCCTGCTGGCCTGCGAAGGACGCGGTGGGCAGGTCCTCGGCGGTCGCGCTGGAACGCACCGCGTAGGAGGCCTGCTCCCCGAGCCGGGCGAGCGATTCGCCGATGGCCGCAGCGAGGTCGTCGGGCAGCGTGACGCCTTCGACGACGCGGCGGACGTCCGCGCTCAGGCTGCGGATCGCCGCGTGGTCGTCCGGTTCCACGCGCGACAGCAGGTCGAGCTGGGCGTCGATCGACGGTGTCTCGGCCACGACCCGCTGGAAGGCGTCGGTCGTGACGCAGAAGCCGCCGGGCACGCGGATGCCGTCGACGCGCGAGAGCTCGCCCAGGTGCAGTCCCTTTCCGCCGACGTCCGCGAGATTCGTCGATTCGATGTCCTCGAAACCCATCACGTAGCGCAATTCCGGTGCTCCGTCGTCCGTCGGTCGGGTGGCAACGGGCAAGTATGAAGCACTTTCCGGGTTCTCATGAGGCACGCCCATCTGCTATACAGTGAAACTGGCAGGGGGTGGTTCTCCGCATCCGATTCCCGCCATGAAGGCCCAGGTCAGGACAGAGATCCAGATCCGGGCCTCGATTGTTTCCAGGGCTGTCCGGTCCTCTCCGGCTGTCGGCGCCCGCCCGGCCGCCGCACGTCCGGTCCCACGGGGCGAATCCGAGACCGGGCGAAGCGGTCGGCGATGCCTAGACTTGCGCCATGCCCATCTACCTGAGCCTGCTCGACGGTGTGCGGTGGCGGGGGCAGCCGGTGGTCGGCGAGAGGGCTCAGGCGCTGCTCGCGGCCCTCGCGCTCGCCTGCCGGACCGTGCACGCGGAGCAGCTCGTCGCGGAGGTGTGGGGCGACAGCGAACCGGCCAACCCGGCGAAGGCGCTGCAGGTCCTGGTGTCCAGGACCAGGTCGGTCGTGGGGCCGGAGGCGCTGGTCACCGAGGGCAGCGGCTACCGGCTGGAGGTTCCGCCCGACCGGGTCGACGTGGGCCGGCTGCGGGCTCTGGCGGGCCGGGCGCGGGCGCTGCTCGTCGAGAATCCCGCCGCGGCGGTCGCGGCGGCGGAGGAGGCGCTCGCGCTGGGCGCCGGGGCGCTGCCGCCCGAGGGCGACGGCCCGCTGGCCGAGGTGCGCCGGCGCGCGGAACGCGACCTCGCGTCCGTGCGGGTGGTGCTCGCCCGCGCCCGCAGCCGGAGCGGCGACCACGGCCCCGCCCTGTCCGGGCTGGAGGAGGCCGTACGCGTCCACCCTGAGGACGAGGGGCTGCTCGCCGACCTCCTGCGCAGCGAGGCGGCGGTGCGAGGAACGGGCGCCGCGCTGGACCGCTTCGAGCGCTACCGGTCCGGCCTGCGCGACAGGATCGGCGCAGACGTCGGGCCTGAGCTGCGGCGGGTCCACCGTGAGCTGCTGGCGCTCGACAGTCCCGTACGCGCCGGGGTGCGCTTCGACACGACCCCGCTGCTCGGCCGCGACGACGACCTCAGACGCGTGCGGGCGCTGCTCGCCGCCTCCCGGGTGGTCTCGATCCTCGGTCCCGGCGGGCTCGGCAAGACCCGGCTCGCCCATGCCGTCGCCCGCGAGGCCCCGCATCCGGTGGTGCACTTCGTCGAACTGGTCGGCGTGACCGCGCCCGATGACGTCGTGGGGGAGGTCGGGTCGGCGCTCGGCGTCCGCGACTCGGTGACGGGACGCCGCACGCTCACCCCGCGGCAGCGCGCCGACGTCCGGGCGAGAATCTCCCAGCAGCTCGATCTGGCCCCGACACTGCTGGTGCTCGACAACTGCGAGCATCTGGTGGAGGCGGTCGCCGACCTGGTCGCCTACCTGACCGCGACCACGCGGGAGCTGCGCGTCCTCACCACGACCCGCTCGCCGCTGGCGATCGCCGCCGAACGCGTCTATCCGCTGCCCCAGCTGGGCACCGGTGACGCCGTCGAGCTGTTCCGCGACCGCGCGACCGCGGCCCGGCCCGGTGTGCGCCTCGACGAGGACGACGTGCGCGCCGTCGTGGCCCGCCTGGACGGCCTGCCGCTCGCGATCGAACTGGCCGCGGCGAAGGTGAGGGTGATGGCGCCGGCCGAGATCGCCCGGCGGCTGGAGGACAGGTTCGCGCTGCTGCGCGGCGGCGACCGGAGCGCCCCCACCCGGCACCAGACGCTGCTGGCGGTGATCGACTGGTCCTGGAACCTGCTGGACGAGCGGGAGCGCCGGGCCCTGCGCCGCCTCTCGGCCTTCTCTGACGGCTTCACCCTCGACGCGGCGGAGGAGGTGCTCGGCGAGGACGCCCTCGGCCACGTCGAGGAGCTCGTGGAGCAGTCCCTGCTCACGGTCGTGGAGGCGGGCGGCGGCGTCCGGTACCGCATGCTTGAGACGGTGCGCGAGTTCGGCCGGGTGCGGCTCGACTCGGCCGGCGAGACCGCCGAGGCGCGAGCGGCGGTCCGCGCGTGGGCCGTCGGTCACGCCGACCGGCACGGCGCCCGGCTGTACTCGCCGGAGCAGGTCGACGCGATGGACCGGCTGCGTTCCGAGGAGACGAACCTCGCCGACGTCCTGCGTGAGGCGCTCGCCGACCCCGACCAGGAAGCGGTCGTCGTGCTGTTCTCCGCCCTGGGCGGCTACTGGACGATCCGCGGGGACCACGCGCGCAGCATCGTCCTCGGCCCGGCCGTCGCCGCGGCCCTGAGCGGCTGGACGCCTCCGCCCCGGCTCCTCGACAGGACGAGGCTGACCCTGACCATCGGGCTGTTCAACAGCAGCATCGTCTCCTCGGAGGCGACCGACACGCTGGCGCGGCTGCTGGCCGGGGTGGGCGCCGACTCGGCGAACCCGACCGTCCGGGCGCTGGTGACCGCACTGCTCATCACGGTGTCGGATCCCGAGCACGGCTTGGACAAACTGGTCGCCGATCCCGATCCGCTGATCCGCCGCATCGCGCTGCACTGGCTGAGCCACGGCCGGGAGAACGCGGGCGACCCGGTCGGCGCGATCGCGGCGGCAAGAGCCGCGCTCGAACTCGTCGGCGACGAGGGCGGCCCCTGGCAGCGGGCGGTGCTGCACACCCAGCTGGCCGGCCTGTACGGGAACCTCGGCGACTCCGCGTCGGCCTCCAGGCACGCCGCCGAGGCGCTCCCGGTGCTCGAACGGCTGGGGGCGGTGGACGACGCCCTCCAGATCCGCACCTCCCTCGCCATGGCGGCGCTCAACGAGGGCCGCCGCGACGATGCCGCGCGCATGCTCGACGACCTGGAGTCGCTCGGCTCCCAGGGCACCTATGGCGAGGTCCTGTCGGTCGCCGCCGCGAGAGCGCAGCTGGCTCTCGCCGACGGCGACATCGCCGAAGGACTGCGGCGGCACCGCGAGACCGCCGAGGCGCTCAGGAACATCCGCGTCCCTGGCCGGGGCGACGCCCTCACCCCGTGGGCCGTCCTGGGCGACGTCATCGCGCTCTCGGCGTTCGCCCAGTACGGCGAGGGCGACGACGGCGCGGACCTCTTCGAGTCGGTGCGGGCGGACGTCCAGGTCGTGTTCGCCTGGGAGCAGGGTTTCAAGGACTACCCGATGATGGGGATGGTGCTCGCCGCGCTCGGCATCTGGGGCCTGCTGAAGGAGACGATGCCGGTGGAGGAGGCGGTGCGGCTGCTCGTGCTCGCCGACCGGTTCGCCTACAACCGCTTCACCGTGACGATGAACTGGGCGACGCTGTCCGCGCACGCCGAACGGGTCGCCCCCGGCGCCATCGCCAGGATCGCGGCCGGGTACGGCGATCGGCGCGGCCCCGACCTGCTGGACGAGGCCCGCGCCGTCCTGGCCCGGGTGGGGTGACACCGCCTACATCTTGCGCGAGTACGAGCGGACCGCCAGGGGAGCGAAGATCGCGACGACGACCGCGCAGCCGATGACCGCCCAGCCGACCTCGGCCGTCACGGCCCCGTCGTTGAACAGGTCGCGCACCGCGGAGACGACGTGCGACACCGGGTTGACCTTCACGAACGCCTCCAGCCAGCCGGGCAGCGTCTGGGCGGGGACGAAGGCGTTCGACAGGAAGGTGAGCGGGAACATGATCATCATTGAGATGCCCTGGACGCTCTGCGCCGAACGCGCCATCGTGCCCAGCCAGGTGAAGATCCACGCCAGCGACCAGCCCGCGATCACGGTGAGCGCGACGCCGAGGACGCAGCCGAGCACGCCGCCACCGGGGCGGTAACCGATGAGCAGGCCGGTGACCAGCGTCAGCACCGACGCGATGCCGTAACGGATCAGGTCGGCGATCATCGGGCCGGCCAGGGGAGCGATCCTCGCGATCGGCAGGGACTTGAAGCGGTCGAAGACCCCCTTGTCCATGTCCTCGCGCAGCTGCACGCCCGTGGCCATGCAGACGGTCAGCGCCGTCTGGGCGAGGATGCCGGGGATCAGGATCGGGAGGTAGTCGGACACGCTGCCGGAGATCGCGCCGCCGAAGATGAACGCGAACATCGCTGTGAACAGCAAGGGCTGGACGAGGACGTCGAAGAACTGCTCGGGCTTGCGGCGCATCTTCTTCAGCGCCCGCCACGCCATGGCCAGGACCTGGACCCAGGTTTCCTGAAGCGAGCTGTGGGACGTGGTGCGGGCGACCGCGGCGGCCGGGTCGACGCGCTGGGCGCCGCGGGTGGCCGGGGTCACGGTGTTCGAGGTCATGGTGCTCTGCGTCATCGGGCCGCCTCCGTCTGGGGTTCGTCGGCGCCGTGGCCGGTCAGCGCCAGGAAGACCTCGTCCAGCGTCGGCTTGGCGACGCTCACCGAGGAGATGCCGAGGCCTGCCTCCCGCAGGCCGATCAGGACGTCCGCGGCCCGGTTGGGGTCGGGGAGGGGGATGTTCATGCGTCCCGACTCCGGGGTCAGGACCGGTTCCTCACGCAGCAGCCGGCGGACGACGTCCGCGGCCAGGGCGGTGTCGGAGCCCTCCGCGAGCCTGAGCTGCAGGGTCGAGTCGCCGACCTGGGTCTTCAGCGCGTCGGGGGTGTCCTCGGCGACCTTCCGTCCCCGGTCGATCACGGCCACCCGGTCGGCCAGCTGGTCGGCCTCGTCCAGGTACTGGGTGGTGAGGAGGATCGTGGAGCCGTCGGTGACCAGCTCACGGATCGTGTCCCACATCTGGCCCCGGGTTCTCGGGTCGAGTCCGGTCGTGGGCTCGTCCAGGAAGATCAGGGGTGGGCGGGTGATCAGGCTTGACGCGAGGTCCAGGCGGCGGCGCATGCCGCCGCTGAACTGCGACAGGGGACGGTCGGCCGCCTCCTGGAGGCCGAAGCGTTCGAGCAGGTCACCGGCGACGGTCTTGGCCCTGACGCTCGCCAGGCCCTGCAGGCGGGCGAACAGCCTGAGGTTCTCCCGGGCGGTCAGGTCCTCGTCCACGGAGGCGTACTGGCCGGTGACGCCCACGAGCTGCCGGATGCGGTGGGGTTCCCGCCGGACGTCCACGCCGAAGATCTCCGCGTGGCCGCCGTCGATCGGGAGCAGGGTGGCGAGCATCCGGAGGGTGGTGGTCTTACCCGCTCCGTTCGGGCCCAGCACTCCGAAGATCTCGCCCTGCCGTACGTCCAGGTCGACCCCGTCCACGGCCCGGAAGTCTCCGAAGTTCTTGACCAGACTGCCGGCCCGGACGGCGCTGAGGTCCGCCATGACGCGTCTCCTCTCTCCGCCGGGTACCTCCCGGCGTCCGAGGACAGCTTCCGCGTCGCCGGCTTCATCGCGGCTTCATAGCGGTTTCACCACTGACCTGGCGGTTTCACCCGGCCTGTCCGCCGGGTCAGCCGGCCTCGCACAGCCTCGTGAGCTCGGCGGCGTCCGCGTTGATGTCCGCGATCACCTGGTTGGGATCGCCGCCCGTCATGCCGCTCAGCCGGAAGCTCAGTTCCTGGAACTCGGCGGCCAGCCGGCTGATCGTCCCGCCCACCGCCCCGTCCGCGTGGAGGACCACGCCCATCAGGTCGAGGTACGTCTGGCGAGCCGCGGTCGCCTGGCTGCCGGAGGTGGTCCCGGCGTTCCGCCGGTAGGCGGCCAGTGCCGTCGTCGTCTCGTCGCAACCGCGAGGCCGGACCTTGGGCAGCGGGGAGAGATCCGGGGCCGTCGGCGTCGGCGCGGGAGCGGGCGTTGTCGCCGGGCGCCGGGGCGTTGCGGGTTCGGGCGACGGGCTCGGGTCCGACGGCGTGGGGTCCGGCGGCGTGGGGTCCGACGGCGTGGGGTCTGACGGCGTGGGGTCCGGCGGCGTGGGCCGCGGGGTGACCGGAGACGGCGTCGGGTCCCTGGCGACTCCCGCGTCGGGCTTCGGCGGCATCAGGTACGCGACCAGCGCGACCACGGCGGCCGCCGCAGCCGCCAGAGCGCTCACCGCCGTCCAGTTCGGGCGCAGACGCCTGCCTCCGCCCGCCCGCGGCGGCCGCGCCGGTCCCTTCTGCGTCATGCCCTCATCGTGGCTCAGCCGTCGAGCTCGGTCCAGGATCACCCGACGGCCGCCCCGCCGCCGGAAAACACGTTGCCGGCGCGGACCGGGACGGGGAAGGCTGCCCGGCGTGAAGATGCACGCCGATCAGCTGACGGTGTCACCGGAGACCGTGCGCGCCCTGGTGGCTGAGCAGTTCCCCGAGTGGCGACACCTTCCCGTCACGGGCCTCGCCTCCACGGGGACGGTCAACGCCATCTTCCGCATCGGCCACCGCTTCACGGCCCGGTTCCCGCTGCTCCCAGGAGACCTCGGCCCGACGCGGCGTCAGCTGGAGTCCGAAGCGGAAGCAGCACGCGAACTGGCAGCCCGCACCCGGTTCCCCACACCCGAGCCCGTCGCGCTCGGAGAGCCCGGCGCGGGTTACCCGCTTCCGTGGTCGGTGCAGACGTGGCTCCCTGGCGTCGTGGCCACCGACGAGGATCCAGGCGAGTCCGCCGCGTTCGCCCGCGACCTCGCTGATCTCATCACCGACCTGCGCGCGATCGGCACGCGCGGCCGCACGTTCGCCGGCGGCGGCAGGGGCGGCGACCTCCGGGCCCACGACGCCTGGGTGGAGACCTGTCTCAAGCGCAGCGAACGACTCCTGGACGTCCCCCGGCTCCGCCGGACATGGGAGAAGCTGCGAATCCTCCCGCGCACGGCGAGCGACGTGATGACCCACGGCGACCTCATCCCCGGCAACGTGCTCGTGTCCGCCGGCCGGCTGGCCGGGATCCTCGACGTCGGCGGCTTCGGACCGGCCGACCCCGCCCTGGACCTCGTGAGCGCCTGGCACCTACTCGAAGCCGGGCCGCGGCGGGCGCTCCGCCTGCATCTCGACTGCGACGACGTCGAATGGGAGCGGGGCAAGGCGTGGGCCTTCGTCCAGGCGATGGGGTGCGTCTGGTACTACGTGGAGACCAACCCGGTCATGAGCCGCATGGGCCGGCGCACGCTCCACCGCATCCTGGCCGACACCGGCTCCGGCTGAGGGTGGCGGGAAGGGCGGAGAGCCACGCCGCGCCGACGACGGAATCCGAGGACGACAACCGCCGCGTCCTGGGCGTGCTCGCCTACCTCCACCGCTGACCCTCCGGGGGTTGTGCGGGTTCTGCCGAGATTCCGTGCACACGGCGGCTGCGGCGCCCCGGCACTGCCATGATCTCGTCGGCGCCTCACTGATGGGACACGCGATGCCTGCTCGCTCATTCGTACTGCCGGCCGCCTCGCTCCTCACGGGCGGTCTCGCCGTCCTGGTGTACGTCCAGGACTCCGATCTGGTGGTCCTGCGGGAACATCTGAACCATCCTTTCGCGCTCGGTGCGCTGGCCTGCCTCCTGATGGGGGCGGCCGCCATCGGGCTGCCGTGGTGGTGGCTGCGCGTCCTGATCGGCGTCCTCGCCGGGCTGGGCGCGGGTGCCGCGCTGTTCGGGGGGCTGCTCGCTCTCGCGTTCGCCTCCACCGAGGAGGCCGGCTTCCTCGACGGACCGGCCCCGTACCGGATCCGGCTTCAGCAGTCGCAGGCGGGGCTCGGGCCGGACACGGTGATGTGGCTCAGCGTCCGCAGGGACGGCGGGCTGCTCAGCAGGGAGTGGGACCTCGGCTGCTTCAACGACGACAACCCCGATGACGCCTTCGACTCCGTCCAGTGGACGGGGCCGGGTTCGGTCGAGATCCGGGTGGCTGACGGCCGGACGTTCCCCGTGCCCCTGGACCCCGCCTCAGGCCGCCCCCGGACCACCGTCACCCTCAACTGCTCGCCTTAGCGGGGTGGGAACACGCAGAACTCGTTGCCGTCAGGATCGGCCAGCACTGCCCAGCCGGCCTCGCCCTGGCCGATGTCGATCCGGGTCGCCCCGAGGGAGAGGAGACGATCGACCTCCGCCTGCTGGTCACCGCCGGCGGGGGGAGCGAGGTCGAAATGCAGGCGGTTCTTGCCTGGCTTCGGCATCAGGGGCGGGCCGCCCCACGTGATCTTCGGGCCGCCGTGCGGCGAGCGGATCGCGGTCTCCTCGTCCTGGTCCCAGACCAGCGGCCAGCCCAGCGCCTCGCTCCAGAAGTACCCGACCTCCTGCGAGCCGTCGCACGCGAGCGCCCCGACGAACCCGCACTCGGCGAGGAACCCGTTGCCCGGCTCGATGACGCAGAACTCGTTGCCCTCGGGGTCCGCGAGCACCACATGCGCCTCGTCGGGGCCCTGGCCGATGTCGATGTGCCGGCCGCCGAGTTCGAGCGCCCTCGCGACCGTCCGCCGCTGGTCCTCCAGGGACGTACTCGTCAGATCGAAGTGCATCCGGTTCTGGACGGCCTTCGGCTCCCGGGTCGGGGGGAAGCGGAGGCGGAAACCGGTGTCGTCGCTGGGGAGGAGCGCGCTGCCGCCGTACGGGTCGTCGGCCATCTCCCAGCCCAGGACGCCGGCCCAGAAGCGCGCGAGGTGGAGCGGCTCGTTCGCGTCGAAGGAGAGTGCGAGGAGTTGAGAGGCCATTCCGCTCCGCATCGTCGATCCGCTGTGCCACAGCCGCCGCCAGGGCACCCCGAACTGCCCGTCACACAGCAGCCTAAGAACGACCCACCCCCGCCGCCACTCAATAACGCGAGTCAGACGAGGACGGCTGCCGGGGGGCTGTTGCGGGGGATCGCGGCGTACGGAGGCATCCCGGGGGGCCGCCGTACGCCGCGTCCGTGGGTCAGGAGGGTCGGCCGAGTTGCTCGATCGCGCCGATCATGAGGTCCCAGAAGCGTTCCCGGTCCAGCTTGATCCCGACGTTCGCGTTGGGCTCCCAGTCCATGCGGTGGTGGAGGTCCGCGATCGTCGCCCCCCGGGTGTGCGGGCCGTCCAGCTCGATCCGCAGTCCCACCCGCTCGTACGTCATGACCGAGGGGTCGATCAGGTACGCCACCGTGATCGGGTCGTGCAGCGGCGGGGCGGGGAATCCCCACGTCTCGTGGTAGGTGGAGCCGAAGAACGTGAGCAGTTCCACGCAGACGCGGGCGAGCGGGGTGCCGAGCGCCTCGATCCTGGCGAGCACGTCGGCGGTCACGAGCGCCTGGTGGCTGACGTTGAGCCCGACCCACGTCGTGGGCACGCCGCTGCCGAGCACCTCCGCCGCCGCCTCGGGGTCGGCGTAGATGTTGAACTCCGCGTACGGCGTGTGGTTGCCGCGCTCGGTGGAGCCGCCCATGATCACGATTTCCCTGATCCGCTCCCGGTCGCCGGGGTGGCGGCGCAGCAGCGTGGCGATGTTCGTCAGCGGCCCGATGGCCACCACGGTCACCGGCTCGTCCGCGGCTGCCAGCGTGTCGTGGATGAGGTCCACGCCGTGGCGGGGGTCGAGCGGGACGTCCGGCTCCCCGAACGCGGGGCCGTCCAGGCCGCTCTCGCCGTGCACGTAGTCGCCGATCTCCAGCGGCGCCGTGAGCGGCCGGTCGCAGCCCGCGGCGACCGGCACCCCGGTGACGCCCGCCAGGCTCAGCATCCGGCGGGCGTTGAGCGCGGTCTTCTCCACCGTCTGGTTCCCGGCGACGGTCGTGACGGCGCGCAGCTCGATCGCCGGGTGAGCCACCGCGAGCAGGATGGCCATGGCGTCGTCGTGGCCGGGGTCGCAGTCGAGGATCACCGGGGTCGGCACGTCAGATCTCCTTCGCGAGCCAGCGGACGGCCCGGGTGAAGAGGGTGCGGTAGCCGTCCCAGGCGACGAACTCGTCCGGGCACCAGTGCGGGGCGATGTCGGAGGCCCAGGCGAGCGTGCGGCCGGCCCCGGCCTGCCGGACGGAGAGCAGGGGGTCGCCGCCGACGGTCGCGAGCAGCGTCGCGTCCTCGGGGAGCTCGAAACGGTTGTAGCCGAGCAGGTCGGGCCACTGGGCGGGGAGTCCGGCCACGATGGGGTGCGCGTCGTCGCCGGCGAGCAGGCCGGGCACGCCCTGCGGGGTCTCGACCCGGTCGTCGTAGCGGGAGATGCGGGCGGGGAGCACCCGCTCGACCGCCGTGCCGGCGTACGCGGCCTTCGCCTCGAAGCCCTGGAAGCTCAGGTAGCCGCCCGCCATGGCGAGGCCGCCGCCCTGCTCCACCCAGTCGGCCAGCAGCTCGATCCGGTTGGCGGACTTCTCGCTGGACAGCCAGGTGGCGGGGTGCAGCAGGATGCTGTTGGCGCCGATGTCGGAGAGCACGACCACGTCGTAGGCGGCCAGCGCCTCGGGCGTGCCGGGGAACAGCGCGGGCACGTCGTGCGCGGGCAGGTGGTCGACCTCGATGCCGTCGGCCACCAGGACGTCCCGCAGCGGTGCGATTCCGGTGTGGTAGGTGGTCGAGGTGAACGCGTCGAAGCCCTTGTAGTGGGTCGACACGCTGATCCACGATTCGCCGGCGACCAGCACGCGGGTCATGGAAATCGTCTCCTTCTCTTTCGTATGCGATCAGTGGCCGCGCGCGGCGGCGAGGAAGAGCTCGCGAGGGTTTCCCGTGAGCAGCCGAGCGGTGTCGTCGGCGGTCAGCCCGTGCCGGTGCAGGCGTGGGACGAATCCGGTCAGGATGTGGGCGTAGCCGGTCCCGCCGTACCGGACGAGCATGGTCTTCAGGAACACGTCCTGGGAGAGCAGGACCTTGTGCCCCAGCCCGGCGCGGACGAGCCAGGCCACGGCGGCGGCGTTGTCCTCGTCGCACGGCGACTGGCCCTCGCCCGGGTAGAGGTAGTCCATGCCGCACATGTCGTAGCCGAGGTAGGCGCCGCGCAGGGCGAGGGACACCTGGTAGTCGCGGTCGGCGCCGCTGGGGTTGAGGTGCGAGAGCACGGTGCCGTCGAGCCGGCCGCCCTCCTCGGCGACGACGTCGAGCACGCGGTGGCCGTGCCGTACCCAGCCGGGGAGGTGGACCGAGAGCGGCACGCCGGTGCGGGCCTGCGCCCGGGCGGCGCCGCGCAGCACCTTCTCCTCCTCGGACGTGAAGTCCGGCGAGACGCCGATCTCGCCGATCACCCCGGCCCGCACGCCGTCCACGCCCTCGGTCAGGTCGCGCTCGATCTCGTCGGCGACGTCCGCCGCGGTCATCGAGCGGACCCGGGCGGGGTGGGTCCGCTCCAGGTAGAAGCCGGAGCCCATGACGATGTTCAGCCCGGTGGCGCGGGCGATGGCGGCCAGCTCGGCGGGCGCGCGCCCGATCCCGTCGGGGGTCACCTCCAGCAGGGTGCGCCCGCCGTGGTCGGCGAACCTGCGCACCTCCTCGATCGCGGTCGGCGTGTCGTCCAGCGACACGTTGTCCCGCGAGAGGTACGGGTCCTGCCGGAGCCTGCCGAGGAACTCGATCCGCACGGGGTGACGGGCGATCAGGTCGCCCTCGGCGTCGCCCTCCGCCGGGGCGTGCCAGGCGAGGGCGCCGTCGTTGCGCAGGTGCTCGTGGCAGAGCGTGATCCCGAGGTCGTCGGCGGACACCGGGCCGAGCACGGTCGTCACAGCCGTGAGCTGGGCGGGGGAGGTCATTTCCGTATCGCCCCGAACTTCGCCCACACCTTGCTGTTGGAGAAGATGGCCAGCAGCAGGATGCCGCCCTGGACGATCTGCACGTAGAACGGCGAGACGTGCAGCAGCACCAGGCCGTTGGCGATCACGCCGAGCGTGAGGGCGCCGAGGATCGTTCCGAGCATGCTGGCCCGGCCGCCGAAGAGGCTGGTGCCGCCGAGCACGACGGCCGTGATGACCTCCAGCTCGAAGCCGGAGCCCGCGTTGGACGAGCCGGAGCTGAGGCGGGTGGCGATCAGCACGCCCGCCACCGCCGCCGCCAGGCCGGTGAGCACGTAGACGGTCAGCCCGACCTTCCGCGTGTTCACACCGGTACGGCGCAGCGACTCGCCGTTGGAGCCGAGGCCGATGACGTAGCGGCCGAACGGCGTCCGGGTGAGGACGAGCCAGCCGACGAGCGCGACGAGCACGGCGAGGATGGCAGGGACGGGCACCCCGGCGATGCGGCCCTGGCCGATCTGGACGATCCAGAGGTCGCCGTCGATGGGGGTCGAGTAGCCCTCGGTGGCGCGCAGCGCCGTGCCGCGCATGATCGACAGCATCGCGAGCGTGACGATGAACGGCGGGATGTTCTGGTAGGAGGAGAACCACCCGTTCACGAACCCGATCAGCGCGCCGAGCACGAGGATCGCGAGCAGGGCGACCGTGGGGTTCCATCCGTGTTGCAGCACGATCGCGAGCAGCGACCCCGACAGCGCGACCGTGGAGCCCACGGACAGGTCGATGCCGGAGGTGCTGATGACGAAGGTCATCGCGGTCGCGACGATCAGCGTGGGGGCGATCTGCCGCATCAGGTTGAGCAGGTTGCCCGCCGTGGCGAACCGGTCGGCCGAGAAGGCGAAGAAGATCAACAGCGCCACCAGCACGACCGCGATCGCGATCGTCTGGGCGTGCCGGCCGATGTGCGCGTTGGCCCGGGCCGACCTGGTGGTGACGACCCGCTGGCTGGTGACGGTCACCGTCGTCCCCCTTCCTTCTCTTCCGCGTCGTGCGCGACGATCTCGGACACGAGCCGTTCGAGGCTGGTGCTCCGGGCGTCCAGGTCGGCCCTGAGCGTGCCCTCGTACATGACGCACAGCCGGTCGCAGACCCGGAAGAGGTCCTGCAGGCGGTGCGTGATGAGGATGACCGAGACGCCCTGGGCGGAGACGGTCTTGATCAGTTCGAGGACGGTCTCGACCTCGGCGACGGCGAGCGCGGCCGTCGGCTCGTCGAGGATGAGCAGTTTGGGCCCGAAGGTAACCGCGCGGGCGATGGCGACCGCCTGGCGCTGGCCGCCGGACAGCCCGCCGACCGGGATGTCGGTGAGCGGGATCCGGATGTTCAGCGCGTCGAGGTGGCGCCGCGCGTCCGCGTGCATCTTGCGGACGTCGAGCAGCATGCCGCCGGCCTTGCGCGGCTCCCTGCCGAGGAACAGGTTCCCCGCCACGTCGATGTCGTCGCAGAGCGCGAGGTCCTGGTAGACCATCTCGATGCCGAGTTCGCGGGCGTCCTTCGGGTTGGCGAAGGAGACCGTGCGGCCGTCAAAGACGATCTCGCCGGAGTCCGGCACGACGGCGCCGGCCAGCACCTTCATGAGGGTGGACTTGCCGGCGGCGTTGTCGCCGACGAGCCCCACCACCTCGCCGGGGCCGACGCGCAGCGTCACGCCGCGCAGCGCGTCGACCATCCCGTAGCGCTTGCGGATGTCGCGCATGACCACCCGATCCACGCGACCCGCCTCCTGGTCGGTCATGCGAGTCCCTTCTCCGCTCACTTGAAGGTGGCGCGGTACGGGTCGACGTTGTCCTTGGTCACGATGGTCACCGGCACGTCGATCTTCTTCTTCGGCTGCGCGCCGCCGGCCAGGGCCGTGGCCTCCTTGACGGCCTCGTAGCCCTCGGTCTTCGGGTCCTGCTGGACCACTCCGGCGACGAACCCGGCGTCGATGCCGCTGATGGCCTCCTTGGTCAGGTCCCAGCCGAAGACCTTGACGCGGTCGGCCGCGTTCTGCGACTTCACGGCGGCGACCGTGCCGAGCAGGGCGGGCTCGCCGGTGGCGTACACGATGTTCATGTCGGAGCGGGAGGTGAGCAGGTTCTCCGCGGCCGTCATGGCGGCCTCCTGCTTGTTCTGCCCGTCGACGGTCTGCACGATCTTGGCGCCGGCGGCCTCGACGGTCTTGTTGAAGTCGTCCTTGCGGATGTTCTGGATGAAGGAGTTCAGCGCGCCCACCACGCCGATCTTCGGCGCGGTCAGCTTGTGCTCCTGGGACCACTTGTTGACGAAGTCGCCCGCCTGCTTGGCGGCGGCGGCGTTGTCGACGCCGACCTGGGTGTCCACGGCGGGCGAGTCGACGATGGCGTCGACGGCGACGACCTTCAGCCCGGCGTCCTTGGCGATCTTCACCGCGGGCTTGATGCCCTCGACGTCGATGGCGACCACGATGACCGCGTCGAACTGCTGCTGGACGAAGTTGTCGATGGCCTCGTTCTGCTTGGCCGGGTCGTCGTTGGCGTTGAAGATCGTGAGATCGACGTTCGCCTCCTTGGCCGCCTGCTGGGCGCCGGCGTTCATCTCGTTGAAGAAGATCGCCTGCTGGTTGATCTGGACCAGTCCGACCCGGGGCCGGTCTCCGCCGGACGCGCCGGAGTCTGCTGAACCGCCGCAGGCCGCCGCCAGCAGGCCGGTGGCCAGGATCGTCGTCACCGCTGCCAGGCGGGTGAGTCGCGTGGATCGAGCCATGGGAGATGACCTTTCGGGGGGTGGGGAAGGAGTGGGAGAGGATCGGGAAATCGATTACCCGAGTTTCGGGCATGCTAGTCGGCACAAAAAAGCACCGTCAAGGTGCGATTTCCTCACAGAACCTCTATCGTTCGGTGTGATCGAGGCGTCCCAGCCCGGGGATAGGTCGATCTTTGGTAAAGATCAGGGGAAATCGATTACACGATGCGCGTGACGATTCATGACGTGGCACGAGTGGCCGGCGTCTCCGTGGCCTCCGCCTCCCGCGCCCTCTCAGGGCGGCGCAAGGTCACGCCTGAGATCGCCGAACGGGTGGCTCGCGCCGCCGCCGAGCTCGGCTACCAGCCGAACGCCGTCGCCAAGGCGCTGCGCGACCAGACCACGGGCACCATCGGCATGATCGTCCCCGGCATCGGCAACCCGTTCTTCACCACGATCGTCGAAGCCGTGGAGCGCGAGCTGCAGAAAACCGGCACCGACCTGGTGCTGTGCGCCTCACAGTACAGTCCCGAGGTCGAGGCGCGGCGGCTGGAGACCCTGCTGGCCCGCAGGGTCGACGGGCTGATCATCAGCCCGTGCGACATCGAGGCCAGCGTCCCCGCGGTGCTCGACGCGGCCCGCCGGGTGCCCCTCGTGCAGCTCGACCGCCACATCGCGAGCGCCGGGGCCGACTGGGTGGGCGTCGACGACGAGGCCGGCATGTCACAGGCGGTCGATCATGTGGTCGCGGGCGGGGCGCGGTCCGTGGTCTTCGTGGGCAGCCGGCTGATGAACTCCTCCGCCCGCCTGCGGCTGGGCGGGTTCGAACGCGCGGTGGCCCGGTCCGGCGTGCAGACCGCGGCGCCGCTGCTGGGCGAGTTCACCCTCGAATGGGGCATCGAGGCCGGACGCAGGCTGCTCGACGGCGGTCCCCTGCCCGACGCGGTCGTCTGCGGGAACGACGAGATCGCCGTGGGCCTGCTGCGCTCGCTGCGCACCGGCGGGCTGCGGTTCCCCGCCGACGTGTCCGTGGTCGGGTTCGACGACGTGGGACACGCGACGATGTGCGACCCGCCGCTCACCACCGTGCGCCAGCCCGTGGAGGAGATGGCGGCGGAGGCCGTGCGCCTGCTCGGCCAGGTCAAGGCCGACGACCCCCGGCCCGCGCAGCGCGTCGCCATCGCCCCCAGCCTCGTCGTACGGCAGAGCAGCCGTCCGGCGGCCGGCGCGACGCCGGAGCGACCGGGCCGGAGCACGGGAAGGGAGACCGCGTGAACGAGGCAGTCGAGCTGACACGCGAACTGATCAGGATCGACTCGGTGGGCGGAGGCGAGGCCGCGGTGGCCGAGCCGCTCGCCAGGCGGCTGTCCGACGCCGGGTTCGCGGTGCGGCTGCACGAGCACGCCGCCGGCCGCACCGGGCTCGTCGCCCGCTGGGGCACGGGCGAGCCGGTGACGCTCACAGGCCACCTCGACACGGTCCCGCTGGGCGGCCGCGCGTGGCGGCACGAACCGCACGGCGCCGAGATCGACGGCGACCGCCTGTACGGGCGCGGTTCGAGCGACATGAAGGCCGGCGTCGCCGCGCTGGTCGTCGCCGCCGAGCGGCACGTACGCCGCGCCGGGCCGAAGGTCGCCCTTGAGGTCGTCTTCACCGTGGGCGAGGAGACCGGGTGCGAGGGCGCGTCCGGCATGGTGGCCGCGGACCTCGTGGGCAGGTCGCGCGCCCTCCTGGTGGCCGAGCCCACCGCCAACCGCGCGCTGCTCGGGCACAAGGGCGCGCTCTGGCTCAAGCTCACCACGCACGGCACGACCGCCCACGGCTCCATGCCGCACCTCGGCGACAACGCGATCTACAAGCTCGCCCGCGCGATCAGCGCCGTGGAGACGTTCGACATCGGCCAGCCCGAACACCCCTGGCTCGGCCCGTCCACCGCGAACGTCGGCACGGCGCAGGGCGGGATCAACGTGAACTCCGTGCCCGACCTCGCCACCGCCACGGTCGACCTGCGCACCGTCGCCGGACAGGACCACGCGCGGCTGCGCGAGCGGCTGCAGGCCGCGCTCGGCGCGGAGGCGGCCGTCGACGTCCTCGTGGACCTCCCCGCGATCTGGACGGAACCGGACGACCCCTTCGTCCAGGCTCTCGTCGAGGCGGGAGCGGGCGCCCCCGGCGACCACCCGGCGGCCAGCTACTTCACCGACGCCTCGATCCTCACCGGGGCGTGCGGCGGGGTGCCGACGGTCATCTGCGGCCCGGGCGAACCCGAGCAGGCACACGTGACCGACGAGTACTGCCTGACGTCCCGCATCGAAGAAGCCACCGAGATCTACACCACTGCCCTGTCACACCTCACCCCCTGACCGCCTTGGGCGGCGGATGATGACGGCGGACCGGGACTGGGGTTCTTGGAGTGTTCCACCGCGGTGATCTCCTCCGGCGTGCGGCGCCACAGGAGCTCGACCTCGGAGTTCCGTTTCAGCGGCGGTGACGGCAGGGGTGGCGGCCGTGCCGACCCGGACGTCGATCCCCTCGCCGTCGCCTCCGACCGTGCCTTTCAAGAAGGCGGCCGTAGCGGCGCCTCCACGGTGGACGCTGCCGTTTGCGGGGGCGGTGGGAATCGCGATCTTTGTGCTCCTAGGATCGCTGACATGATTGTTTACCGAGCCTTACGGAGGGTGGCAGTTCTCGCTGCCGCCGTCACGGTCGCCATCGCAGGCGCGATGGCGGGTGGCGCGAGCGCGGCGCGGGCCGACGGGAGCGGGCCGCAGCCCGAGCGGCAGCTGCTGTTCTACAACCACGCCTACAGCGTCCTCGACCGGGAGACCGCCGACGCGGTCGAGCACTCCGAGTACCTGCGGACGTTCGCCAACTTCGAGGTCCGCACCACGACCGGTGGCGGGATGACCTGGACCGGCCGGTACCTGAAGGGCAGGGAGACGTACCTCGAACTGTTCGGGACCGGCGACCTGCCCGGTCAGGACGGCGAGTTCGGCTCCGCCGGGATGGGCGTCTCGACCGAGCGGGCCGGCGACCTGGCGACGGTGACGGAGCGGCTGAAGGCCCTGGGGGTCGCCGAGCCGTTCCCGTACCGGCAGACGCGCGACTTCGGCGACGGCGTCAAGGTGCCGTGGTTCGACACGGTCCGCGCCAGCGGCGCCCAGTACGACGCCTTC
Source organism: Nonomuraea pusilla (assembly GCF_900109355.1). Classification (GTDB taxonomy): domain Bacteria; phylum Actinomycetota; class Actinomycetes; order Streptosporangiales; family Streptosporangiaceae; genus Nonomuraea; species Nonomuraea pusilla. The sequence continues at coordinate 15,854 of NZ_FOBF01000015.1, read as the reverse complement.
GACCCGTGGGCGATGGAGTACCTGCCGGAGTATTTCGCCGACCCGCGCAGCAAGACCGAGCCGGAGAGCTTCCCCGGTGACGTCGGCCGGGAGCGCTACCTCCCCGACGACTACCGCGACCACCTGATGCGGGACGTGACCGCCGTCCGCTTCGGCGTGCCCGCGCGTGACCTCGCCAACGCGCTGCCGCTGCTGCGCGCGGGCGGGTTCGCCGTCCAGTCGCTTCCGGGCGGCGGCGTCGTGGCGGCGGGCGGCGGCACCCGGATCCGGCTGGATTCCGTCCCGCGCGAGCAGGCCGGTCTGAAGCAGGTCCGTTTCGCGCTGAACCGTCCTGTGGCGTACCGGCACGAGGAGCGGATCGGCCGCTCGACCCTCGTCGTCGGCCCGGGGGCTCACGCCGTGTGGTCCTTCGACGCGCCCGTCCGGTAGCGGTCCCGGGCGGCCGGGGTCCTGGGGCCGCCGACGTCAGCGGGGCTGCGGCGAAGGGCGGCCCAGGACCTCGGAGACGACCGTCCTCGCGGGCCTGCCGAGCACGCGCTCCAGGTCGGGGGTCTGCAGTTCCAGCGCGCCAGCGCGCACCTGGGCGGAGATCCAGCTCATCGGGCCGGGGCCGTCGTCCGGCACCTCGCGGTAGCGCACTCCCGCCGCCTCGGCCACCTCGGGGTGGGTCCACAGCGGCCCGGTGAAGTCGTACGCGCGGCCCAGGTGCCCCTCGTCCGTCAGGACGTTCGCCGCCGCCTCGGCCAGGTCGGAACGGAACGCCGTGTTCAGCCCCCTGCCCCCGGTGCTGCCGGTGATCTCCCCGTCGGAGATCCGCGGGACGAACGCGTCGCTGTAGAAGGGGTGGCGCAGCATCGTGTACGGCAGGCCGCTGTCGAGGATGGCCTGTTCGGTGGCGTGGTACGCCTCGGTCATGCCGGTGGCGGCGGTGCCCGCTCCCAGGAAGCTGGTGAAGACGACGGCCCCGACGCCGACCTCCTCGGCGGCGGCGACCGCGGCCAGGTGCTGCCGGATCCTGCGGGCGGGATCGAGCTCCGGGGAGGAGATCAGCAGGAGGCGGTCGGCCCCGTCGAAGGCCTCACGCAGGCTCGCCGGGTCGTCGTAGTCGCCGCGCCGCGCCGGTACGCCGTCCGGGGCCCGTTCGGGATCGCGTACGACGGCCGTCACGTCCGCCCGCGTGCGCAGATTGCTGATGACGAGGCGGCCGAGCGCTCCGGAAGCGGCCGAGATTGCGATCATTGGGGGCTCCTGGGGGTGATCGGTCGCTCCAGTGAACCGTTGGCGTCCGGTGCCGCGCCACCGGTTTCCGCCGTCGGCGGGTCAGGCCAACGCCCCGGCGGAGTCGCAGGCGGTGGCGGCGGCGACCACGAGCAGGCCGGCCAGCAGGGGGCGAGCGGCCGTGACGATCACGTGAGCCCTCTGAGCGGCCCTGGCGATCACGTGAGCCCCCTGAGTGGCCCTGGCGATCACGGCGGGACTCCCTTCACGGCGGCGGGGACGCGTGGACACGACGCAGATGCTCCCACTCCCGCGCCGGCCGGGCACGAGCTTTGATCATGCTGTGATCAGCGGGCGCCCGCGGCGTCAGTGGTCGCGACGGGACGTCCACCCCTGCCGGTGGAGCCTCTCGAACCCGTCGAGCAGCAGGTCGAGGGCGAACTCGAACTCGAACTGGTCGTCGCAGCCCCCGCCCACGACCGACTCCTCGTCGTGGGCGACCGCCATGGCCAGCTCGAGGACGTGGGGGTACCGGTATGCCAGCTCCTGCGGCGTCGAGCCCTGCGTGTCCGGCTGGCCGGGGAACAGCTCCGGCGTGAACCCCCACACGCGGCTGCCCAGGGCGTGCATGACGTGGTGGGTGAGATCGACGGAGAACCCGCCGGCCCTGAACGTCCCGATGACGGCGTTCAGGTGGTCGAGGACGGCGGGCGTCGGGTGGGGGCGGGACTCGATGACGCGCGACGCCCACAGGTGGCGCAGCAGCGCGCGCCGGGCCGAGAGGATGCGGCGGCGAAGCGCGCTCTTCCAGTCGGTGTCGCCTTCCGGCGCCTCGATCTCGCCGACGACGACGTCGACCATGCCGTCGAGGAGTTGTTCCTTGTTCGCGACGTGCTTGTAGAGCGCCATCGGGACGACGCCCAGCTCCTGGGCGAGGTTGCGCATGCTGAGCGACTCGATACCGGTCTCGTCGGCGAGCGCGACGGCGGCCCGCAGGACCCGGTCCCGGTTGAGGGTCGCGCGCCGCGCGCCGTCCGTCTCGTGGACCATCCTGACCGCCGTCCTCTCTAGGCCGCTCTTGACGGTGTACGGCGTACACCTTACTCTTCCTCCATAGGTGTACGCCGTACACCACAGACCCCCGGAAGGGACTCCTCGTGACCTCTGCCAGACGAGGGTGGCTGGTGCCCGCAGGGCTGGTCCTGCTCGGCGTCGTCCCGATGATCGCCGGAGCGGCCCGGGTGGCCGAGCTCACCGGCGGCGCGCCCATCACCCCCGGCAACGCCCGGTTCTTCGCCTCGCCGGCGCCCGTGCTCGTGCACATCGCGAGCGTCGCCGTGTACTGCCTGGTGGGAGCGTTCCAGTTCGCCCCCGGGCTCCGCCGCCGCAGGCTTCGCCGGCACCGCGCGGCCGGGCGGCTGCTCGTCCCGTTCGGGCTGGCCGCCGCGCTGTCGGGCCTGTGGATGACGGCCTTCTACCCGCGCCCGCCCACCGACGACGCGCTCGTCACCGGCTTCCGGTTCGTCTTCGGCGCCGCCATGGCCGCCTGCCTCGTCCTCGGCTTCGCCGCCATCCGCCGCAGGGACGTCGCCGGCCACCGCGCCTGGATGGCCCGCGGCTACGCGATCGGGCTCGGCGCCGGCACGCAGGTCCTGACCCACCTGCCCTGGGTCCTGGCCGGGGGCCTGCCCAGCGGGACCCCCCGGACCCTGGCGATGCTCGCCGGATGGGTGATCAACCTCGCCGTGGTCGAATGGGCGCTGCGCCGCCACACGCCCGCCATCGGGAGGAGCCCGCACCGTCGCCCCGGCTTCGTGGACCACCCGACCCCCGGATGACGAACACGCCGGGCGGTCAGCCGGCCAGGCCCAGGAGGACGGCTGCGCCGCCGACCGCGACGGTGAGCGGGTAGGCCCACCAGCGGGGTGGAGGGCCGTCCCTCAGCACCCGCACGCCGAGCGGGACCAGGGCGAGGCACAGGCCGAGCGTGGCGAGCACCGACATCGGGCCTGTGCCCTTGAGCACGCCGATCGGCAGGGCGCTCGTCGAGGCCAGGGCCACGGCTCTCACGATCCCGAGGACGCCGGCCCGCCACGCGCCCACGGCCAGCACGATCCAGCCGAAGAAAACGGCGACGGACAGCGCCTTGAAGACGTGGACGGCCCCGTAGGAGGCGGCGACGGCCTGCTGCGCCGCCCGTACCCCCTGGACGTCCACGAGCTGGAAGGCGAGATGGCTGACGCCGGCGTGGAAGGCCCGTGCGAACAGGCCGGACAGCACCAGCAGGCCGCCCCACAGCGCCCAGCGCGGCTGCGCCGCCCAGATCCGGCGGACCAGGGCGATGACGGCGGGCCACAGCAGGACGTTCCCGGCTGCGAAGGCGGCGTACGACAGGTTCATGCGGACGGGGTCGGCGGCGACGGCGGCGAGCTGCGCGGGGAAGAAACCGTCGACATCGGCCCGCAGGAGGACGCCGGTGAGCATCAGGGCCGGGCCGAGGAGCAGCCCGGCCGCCTCGGCCCAGCGGCCGGGGAAGGTGAAGGAGGTCGTGGACACGCGGTCGATTCAACCGGCGGTGTCCGCGCCGCACATTGGCGTGGGGACGAGCCTCGGGGTAGACCTGGCACTACCCGCCGCTATCTCGGCTCCGCCTGCAGGTACGCCAGGACGGCGAGCACGCGGCGGTGCCCGTCGGACGTCGGCGGGAGGTCGAGCTTGGCCAAGATGCCCGCGATGTGCTTGGCCACCGCCGCCTCGGTGACGACCAGGGCCCGCGCGATCGAGGCGTTGGAGCGTCCCTCGGCGATCAGGGCGAGCACCTCGCGCTCCCTCGGGGTGAGGCGTTCGAGCGGGTCGCGCCGCCTGTTGAGGAGCTGCCGCACCACCTCGGGGTCGACGACCGTGCCGCCGTCCGCCACCCGCACGAGGGCGTCCACGAACTCGGCGACCTTCCCGATCCGCTCCTTCAGCAGGTAGCCGACGCCGGTGCCGCGGCCGGAGGACAGGAGTTCGGCGGCGTAGGTCTGCTCGACGTACTGGCTGAGCACCAGCACGGGGAAGCCGGGGCGGGCCGCGCGCAGCGCCAGCGCGGCCCGCAGCCCCTCGTCGGTGAAGTCCGGGGGCATGCGGACGTCCACCACGGCGACGTCGGGATCGTGCCGCTCGACGGCGGCGGCCAGCGCGGCGGCGTCCCCCACCGACTCGGCGACCTCGTGCCCGAAGCGTTCGAGCAGGCTGACCAGGCCCTCGCGCAGGAGGACGGCGTCTTCGGCGATCACCACGCGCACGGAATCTCCACACTCATCGTCGTCGGCCCGCCCGGCGGGCTGGACAGCGACAGTCTGCCGCCGACCGCCGCCACCCGGTCGGCCAGCCCCGCCACGCCGCTGCCGCGTGCCGGGTCGGCGCCGCCCGCCCCGTCGTCCCGCACCTCCAGCGCCAGGACGTCGCCGGCGAGCCGCCCCCTGACCCGCGCCCGCTCGGCGCGGCTGTGCTTGGCGACGTTCGCGAGCGCCTCGGCCACCACGTAGTACGCGGCCGTCTCGACGGCGCCCGGCAGCCGCCGCGGCAGCCGGACGTCCACGTCGACGGGGACCGGCGAGCGTCCGGCCACGTCCCGTACGGCGGCGGCGAGGCCACGGTCGGTGAGCACCTGCGGGTGGACGCCCCGGATCAGCTCCCGCAGCTCCGCCAGAGCGGCCTGCGCCTCCTCCTGCGCGAGGGCGACCTGCCCGGCGGCGGGGGAGCCCGGAGGGAGGTCGAGGAGGGCGAGCCCGAGCCGCATGCTCAGCGCGACGAGCCGCTGCTGCGCGCCGTCGTGCAGGTCGCGTTCGATCCTGCGGCGTTCCATCTCGTACGCGTCCACCAGGCGGGCGCGCGAGCGCAGCACCTCGGCCAGCTCGTCAGGGGCGAGGAGCGCCCTGACCGCCGCGCCCCGCGCCCCCGCCCACGCGGTCACGACGTACGCGGCGACGGGGAGCAGCAGCAGCCCCGCTGCCGAGACGGCCAGGGCCGCCGCCAGGGCGCCGTCCTCATCGGTCGGCTGCAGGACGGGCGACAGCACCAGCACCGCGGGACCTGCCACGACGAGGCAGGCCACGGCCAGGTCGATCCACCACAGCGCGAGCAGGGAGACGGCGCCCAGCACCGCCGCGCGCCGCGGTGCCGCGCCCGCGCCCGCCGGGGGAGCGAGATCGACGAGACGCAGCCGCCACCGCTCGTACCGCGCGGCGAGCGGCGCCAGCGGCACCGCGGCGACGGCCACGGCGACGGCCGCCGTCGGGACGGACCCGAGGAGCGACGCGGCGAGCCCGACGGCGATCACCACGCCGCCGGGGACGGCGCTCGCCAGCAGGTACGCCAGCGCCCTCCAGGGCCAGCTCGACCGCAGGAAGGACGCCGGCCGCCGGGCAAGAGCCTCCAGCGCGGTCGAGGTACGCACAAGCCGACGCTACCGGCGCGCGCCTGCGGCGGAGGAGGACGGCCGGGGTCAGGTGCGGCTGGTCCGTACGAGGTAGGAGCGCAGCAGCTCCGCCGACAGCCCGATCACGACCAGCCCGAGCACGCCGTGGTACCACCGCCAGCCGACGCCGATGCCCACGAACCCGTCCAGGATCATGATGCCGGCCCCGCCGGCGACGGCCGCCAGCATCAGGACCAGCACGGGCAGCAGCACGGCTCTCGGCACCCTGAGCCCCGTGGGGGCGACGGTGACGAGGGCGACGCACGCCCCCAGGACGCCGGTGGCGGCGGCGAGCCACTGCGCGGGGGCGGGGGCCATGAAGTAGCCGGCCGCCTCGGCCGCCGACACGGGCGGGCCGCCGGGGAACCCCAGCCTGGCCTGCGCCGCGAAGACGGCCTTGCCGGCGGCGTACCCGAGGAAGAGCAGCGCCATGACGTATGCCGGCCAGCGCCGGGCACGACCGGGGACCATCCTGTCCACAACCATGCCCGCGACGGTATCCACGCCCGCCCGGACGCCCCTCCCGACGCGGAGCCAGGCGCTTCCCCCTCGCGGGGGATCCGTCCGTGCGCAGCCGGAGGCCCTCCTCCCTCGGGAGAAGGGCCTCAGGCGGTCCCGCCATTCTCTACGCGCGACGAAGGTGGTGCCGGCGCGACGACATCATGCCGATGCCGACGCAGGCCGCTCCGCAGGCGATGATCAGAGCTCCCGTGATGACGTTGGTGATGATCACCGACGTGGTCGCTCCGTGCTCGGGAAGCACCCACGGGGCGATGATCGTCCAAACTCCGAGGACTGGCATCACCCAGGTGACACCGTGCGTGCGGCCGTAGGCGGACGCGAACCCCACCGCCAGCACCGCCATGGCGATCCCGACGATCAGGTTGTTCACGGTCAAGGTCGCGCGGGCGTTGAACCCGATGACCCACGGTGAGATGGCGAGATAGAGGCCGAGCATGAAAGCCAGGCCGCTGACGAACTGTGCAGTCGACGACTGAGCTGCCCGGTCGTAACGAGCGCGCATTTCGGCGATGTCTGGATGCTCTTCCATTCCGAGCATCGACCGCTCCGAGCCGGTCGGTCCCTGCATTCTCCACACCACCCTTCTCGGCTAGAAGCGCGGTCCGTTATCTCACTTCTGTTTTGCCCGGTACGGACCTGGCGACGCGGGGCAGCGTGCAATGGTTTGCCCAAAATCCCGGTTCGGTCGGGATGGGGTCAGCCCCCGGGGTCCTTCCCGGTGGCCCGCCCCATGCGGCGGTCAAGCGGTGGTCGAACGGGCCTCTTCGCACCCGCTCAGCGGGAGGTCTCCTCGCGGATCCAGCGCAGGTAGGCGTCGGTGCCGGCGGTCAAGGGGACGGCGGCGATCTCGGGGACGTCGTACGAGTGGAGGCGGCGGACGTGGGCGGCGAGGTCGTCGAAGCGTTCCAGCGTCGTCTTCATGAGCAGCAGCCACTCGTCGGAGCGTTCGACGGCGCCGTTCCACCGGTACGTGGAGGTGATGGGCCCGACGACCTGCGCGCAGGCGGCCAGGCGGTGCGTGACGACGGCGGCGGCGAGACGGTCGGCCTCGTCCCGGCTGCCCGCGGTCACCCGCACCTCGACGTACTCCGCCCCTGTCCCGGCCTGCCCCATGCCGCCCACTCTGCCGGATCGCCCGCGCACCGGGCAAGGAGACCGCGGCCCCAGGCCGCAGGTCAGGGCAGGACGGGCTGCCAGGTGAAGGCGTCGCCGTGCCGTTCGACCAGCCCGAGGCCGGGGAACGGCAGGTGGTAGGCGTGCACGGGCAGCCGCTCGGCCGCGGCGAGGTCGAGGAGCCTGCGGCGGCTGAGCACGGAGCGCGGGCCGTCGAGGTCCCACGGGGTGCGCCAGGCGAGGTGGCCGAGCTGGAGCGGGTCGTGGAAGGTGTCGCCCGCGCACAGCAGCCGCTCGCCCCGCGACTCCAGCAGGAACGCCGTGTGCCCGGGGGTGTGGCCCGCGGCCTCCACGGTGCGGACGTTCGGCAGCACCTCGGCGCCGTACTCGAAGGCACGCAGCCCTGCGCCGAGGGCCCGGATCGCGCGGAGCGCGGGCCCGCGCTGGTCGGCGGGGGCGGGGCAGGAGGGGGCCGACCAGTACGCGAGCTCGGCGGCGTGCGCGTACGCCGCCGCGTCCGGGAACGCGGGCTCGCCAGGCCAGACGGCGCCGCGCGTGTGGTCCTCGTGGAGGTGGGTGAACAGGACGGCCGCCGGTTCCCGCCCGCGGAGCCCGGCCTCGGCCAGCCGCCCGGCGAACCTCCCGACGAGCGGGGTGATGTGGGGGCCGTAGCCGGGGAAGCCGCGGCCCAGCCCGGTGTCGATCACGGCGAACCCGTCGGCGGTCTCGACGCAGAGACAGTTGTAGCCGCACGTCACCGTGGGCCTCGCGCGACCCTCCCGGGCGGCGGCGGCGCGCAGCTCCCGCTCGGGCACGCCGGTCGCCGGGGTGAAGAACTCGCGCAGCGGCGGGTCCCAGGGCGGGTCGAGCTGGCCGTCGCTGACGACCGCGCAGGTGAGGGCCCCGACGGTGAACCGGTGGATCCCCCGGCCCGCGTCCTGCCCCGGCTGTGGCTGCGTCACGGTGAGATGGTTGACGGTTCCGCGTCACGCCATGTCCGGAGAATGTCCCAGGAATGGTGACCACGGCGGCGCCGCCCCAGGTCAGCCGGTGAGGACCGCGAGGTCGTCCTCCGTCAGGCGGAGGCGGGCGGCGTCCATGTTCTCCTCCAGGTGCGCGAGGGAGCCGGTGCCGGGGATGGCGAGCAGCGCGGGCGAGGCGGACAGCAGCCAGGCGAGCGCCACCTGCGCGGCCGACGCCCCGTGGCGGGCCGCGACGCGCTCCACGCGGGCGGCGTCGATGGGCCGGTGGCCGCCGCCGAGCGGGAAGAACGGCACGTACGCGATGCCGGACTGCTCGCAGACGGCGAGGAGGGGGTCGTCGCGGTCGTGGACGTGGAAGCTGTTCTGCACGGCGGCGACCGGCGCGATGGCGCGGGCCTCGGCGAGCTGCGCGGCGTCGACGTTGCTGACGCCGAGGTGCCGGATCAGCCCCTCGTCGCGCAGCGCGGCGAGGGCGGCGAACCGCTCCCCGACGGGCTCGCCGCCGGGGCCGCCCATGCCGCCCACGCGCAGGTAGACCAGGTCGAGCCGGTCCAGTCCGAGCGTGTCGAGGTTCTCCTCCACCAGGCGGCGCAGCTCGCCGGGCCCCGCCTCGCCGCGGGGCACCCCGTCGGCTGCGAGCAGCGGCCCGACCTTCGTGGCGATCACCAGGCCGTCCCGGTACGGCGCGAGGGCCTTCCTGATCAGCTCGTTGGCCACGACCGTGCCGCGCCGGTAGAACCAGGCGGTGTCGATGTGGTTCACGCCCAGCTCGACGGCGCGGCGGAGCACGGCGACCCCGGTACCGGGGTCGCGGGGCGGGCCCTGGAAGGTCCCCGTGGGCAGGCGCATGGCGCCGAACCCGAGGCGGCGTACGGGGAGGTCGCCGCCGAGGAGGAACGTGTCCGGCCGGGCGGTGCTGAGGTCGTTCGTCATGCCCTCAGCTTCGTGCGGGGCCGGGGGCGTGCCAACGCGGTGGCAGCAAGCTGCCAGTCCGGGAGGGCGGCGATAATGGACAGATGTCTGCCGACCAGGTCATCACCGTCCGCGGCGACGCCGAGCTCGCCGCCAGGGCCGGTCACCTGTTCACGGGGGCCCGGCACGACTTCGTCTGCGCGGCCCGCGACCTCGACACCTGGTCGCAGCCGGAGGCGCGGCTGAGGATCGCCGGCGGGATGCGCGCGCCCGACGCCCCCGGCTTCACCGTGAGGAAGCTGCTCAGCCCGGCGGCGCTGGCCGACGAGGGGGCGCGGAGGCACCTCAGGGAGGTCACGGCCAAGGGCGCGCACGTCCGCATCAGCTCGGCGCCGCTCCCGCACGAGACGATCATCATCGACCGGCGGGTGATGATCCTGGCGGCCGGCGACGACGGGCCCGGCCCGCGCGAGTTCACCGTGACGACCGTGCCCGCGCTCATCGGCGGCGTGTACGCGCTCTTCCAGGCGGCGTGGGAGACGGCCACGGACTTCACCGCGTACTTCGACGGCGCCATGCCGCACCTCGACGCCGACGGCCTGGCGGTGCTGCGCGAGCTCGGCGCCGGCCACACCGACGAGGCGGCGGCGCGGCGGCTGGGGCTCTCGCTGCGCACGTACCGGAGGCGGGTGGCGGCGCTGATGGCGGCGCTGGACGCGGGCTCCCGCTTCCAGGCCGGCCTGCGCGCCGCCGAACTGGGCCTGTGAAAGCGGGGAACGGCCTGGCACGGTCCAACTGAGATCCAGACGGGTTCCAAGTGCGCGCGCCGAGACTGGCGTCCTCGAACGCAAGGAGGACGATCAGTGAAGATCGCACTGGTGACCGGGGCAGGACGAGGCGTCGGCAGGGAGATCGCCCGGCAGCTCGCGGATCTCGGGATGGCCGTGTTCGCCGGGGTGCGTGACGAGGGCCACGCGCCCGAGGGCACGACCCCGCTGCTGCTCGACGTCACCGACGGGGCGGCGGTCGCGAACGCGGCCAAGACCGTCGACGCCGCCCACGGACGCCTGGACGTCCTGGTGAACAACGCCGCGATCTGCGGCGACCACGGGGTGAGCCCGGCGGACGTGACGGCCGACCACATGCGCGCCACGTACGAGGTGGGCGTCTTCGGGCTCGTCGCCGTGACGCACGCGATGATCCCGCTGCTGCGGGCGTCGGACGACGCCCGCGTCGTCAACCTGACGACCAGGCTGGGCTCCGTCGCGCTGACGTCCGCCCGGGACGGCATCAACGCCGACTGGCGGATGCTTGCCTACAACTCGGCCAAGAGCGCCGTGAACGCCCTCACCGTCCTGTACGCCAACGAGCTGCGCGAGGCGGGCATCGTGGTCAACGCGGTGGACCCGGGGCACTGTGCCACCGACATGACGGGCCACACCGGCGACCGCTCCGCGGCGGAGGGCGCGGCGGTGGCCGTCCGCATGGCGACCGCCCAGGCAGGCGGGCCCACCGGCACGTTCACCTGTGAGGACGGCCCGCTGCCCTGGTGACCGCCCGGGGGCTCAGCCTCCGGCCAGGGCCAGGAACTCCGCCAGGTGCACGACCTTCACCCGCGAGCGGCGGCGCCGCAGCCCCTGCTGGAGCTGGCGCAGGCAGCCGGGGTTGACGGTGACGAGGTAGTCGAGGTCCGCGGCCTCGATGGCGTCGAGCTTCGGGTCGAGCACGGCGCGGCTGTCTGCGGGACGCACCATCGCGTACGTCCCCGCGGCTCCGCAGCAGTCGCCCGCGCCGGGCAGCTCGACGTAGTCGGCCACGGCGGCGATCAGCTCGCGGGGCGGGCGGGTCACGCCGAGGCCGTTGCGCAGGTGGCAGGAGTCCTGCAGGGCGGCGCGGGCCCGGCGGCCGTCCACCGTCACCTGGCCGGCCGGCTCGTACCCGGCCTCCGTCAGGTACTCGCTCAGCTCCTTGACCCGGTCGCGGCCGACGTGGTGGGCGAGGTGGGCGGCGCAGCCGCCCGCGGTGGTCACGATCGTGCCGGGCAGCCGGCCGCCCAGCTCGCGGGCGAGCCGCGCCCCGCCTTCGGAGTCGCCGTTGTGCGCGTGCAGCGCGCCGCAGCACCCCTGCCCGGCCGGTACGGACACCTCGGGCCGCAGCCGCCGCACCGCCCGCGACACCCCCGGGTACAGGCCGCGCTCGACGCAGCCCAGCATGAGCGACACCGGCGCCTCCGGGGCGGCGGCGCGGGCCGGCCCTGAGGCGTGCCGGCGGACCAGCCGCTGCAGCCGCAGCAGGGCCGGCCTGGAGACGACGGCCATGAGCACCCTGGCGATCCAGGGGCGGCGGCGACCCTGCCACTGGTGGTCGCGCCACTGCTCCAGCAGCGAGCCGTACTGCACGCCCGCCGGGCAGACCGTCTCGCAGGCTCGGCAGCCCAGGCAGAACGACGACTCCTCGGCCAGCGTCGGGTCGTCGTCGTCGAGCCGGCCCGTCTCCAGCGCCCGCATCAGGGTGATCCGGCCACGCGGCGAGGACGTCTCCTTGCCGGTCATCGCGTACGTGGGGCAGGCCGGCAGGCAGAACCCGCACGAGATGCACCGGTCGAGCAGGTCCTTGTCGAAGATGGGACGCTCGGTCATGAGCCCAGCTTTCCGGGGTTGAGAATGCCTGCGGGGTCGAAGGCGCGCTTGATCCGGCCGAGCAGGGCGACCTGGTCGCCGCCGAGCCGCTCCTCCAGGTACGGCAGCTTGGCCGCGCCGACGCCGTGCTCGCCGGTGATGGTGCCGTCGAGGGCGATGGCGGCGGAGAAGATCTCGGCGAACGCCTGGTGGCAGCGCTCGATCGCCTCGCCGTCGTCGGGGTCCAGCACGCACGTCGGGTGGAGGTTGCCGTCGCCGGCGTGGCCGAAGGTTGCGATGAGCAGGTCGTGCGCGGCGGCGATCTCGTCGATGCGGGCCACCATCCCGGCCAGCCGGTGGCGCGGCACGCTGACGTCCTCCAGGACGGTCAGCGAGCCGAGCCGCGACAGCGCGGGCAGCGAGCAGCGGCGGGCGGCGAGCAGCGCGTCGGCCCTGGCGACGTCCTCGGCGAGGGTGACCTCCAGCGCGCCCTCATCGGCGCAGATCCCCTCGATCCTGGCCAGGTTGCCCTCGACGGTGGCGGCCTGGCCGTCGTCGCCGAACAGCAGCAGCGCCCCCGCGTCCGCCCGCAGGCCCAGCCCGGCGAACTCCTCCACGGCGGCGATGCACTTCTGGTCGAGGAACTCCAGCGTGGCGGGCACGATCCCGGACGCGATCACGGCGGTGACCGCCCGCGAGGCGTCGGCGAGGGTGGGGAAGTAGGCGACGCCGGTGCCCGTCGTCTCCGGCTTGGGCAGCAGCGCCACCGTCGCCTCGGTGATCACGGCGAGGGTGCCCTCCGAGCCGGTGAGCAGCCGGGTGAGGTCGTAGCCGGCGACGTCCTTCCAGAGCCGGCCTCCGGTGCGGATGATCTCCCCGGTGGGGAGCACGGCCTCCAGGCCGAGCACGTAGTTGCGGGTGACGCCGTACTTGAGGCCGCGCAGGCCGCCGGCGCACGTCGCGACGTTGCCGCCGACCGTCGAGACGGTGTGGCTGCCGGGGTCGGGCGCGTAGAGCAGGCCGGCCTCGGCCGCGGCGGCGGCCAGCTTCGCCGTGGGCACGCCCGTCTGCACGCGGGCCAGCAGTTCGTCGCGGCTCACTTCCAGGATCCGGTTGAGCCTGGTGAGGACGAGGACGATGCCGCCGTGCAGCGGGACCGTGCCCGCGCACAGGTTCGAGCCCGCGCCGCGCGGCACGACCGGGACGCCCTCGGCGGTGGCGTACCTGAGGATCGCCGCCACCTCCTCGGCGCTGCCCGGATGCACCACGGCCTGCGGCATCGCGTCGAAGAGCGGCGTGGCGTCGCGCGCGTGCGCGGCCAGCGCGCCGGGTTCGACGCTGACGTGCTCCGGGCCGACGATCCCCGCCAGCGCCTCGGCCAGCTTCGCCGTCATCCGCCACCTCCATCCGTGCCTGTCTCGCGGGAAAGTGTCAGACAAAGTACCTTGTGTGTCAATCGTTCGGAGCCGGACACCGTGGGAAAATGGGCTGCCCACGCGATCGGAGGACCGCATTGCCCCAGGACGCCGCACTCCAGCTCGCCACGGTGTCCGTCGTCGACGCGCTCGCCCGGTCGCTGCGCGAGCGCGTGCTCGACGGGCAGTACGCGCCCGGCAGCACCATGACCGAGGCGGAGATCTCCGCCGCGTACGGCGTCTCGCGGCCCACCGCGCGCAGCGCCCTGGCCGTCCTGATCCACGAGGGGCTGCTGCACCGCGAGGCGAACAAGCGCACGTCCGTCCCGCGGCTCTCCCGCGAGGACGTCGAGGACCTGTTCCTGGCCCGTACGCCGCTGGAGGTGGAGGTGGTCCGCCTCCTCGTCGAGCGCGGCGCGGTGCCGGTCTCCGCGGCGTCCCGCGCGGTCACCGACCTGCACGAGCTCGGCCAGGACGCCACGCACGGCGCGTTCGTGGAGGCCGACCTGCGCTTCCACCAGTCGCTCGTGGACGCCGTCGGCAGCCCCAGGATCAGCCGCGTCTACCGCATGATCAGGGGCGAGATGCACCTGTGCATGGTCCAGACCCGGCAGGTGCTCGGCAGGGAGCGCATCGTCGCCGAGCACCGCGCCGTGCTCGACGCGATGAGCTCCGGCGACGCCGCCGAGGCCGTCCGCCGCATGCGCGCGCACCTGACGGGCGCCCGCCACTCCCTCCAGAGCCTCTTCCCCTGAGCGCTTCCACCTGCGTTCATTCAGAAATGGATATCGATGCGTTGGCGATATCGGTATTAGACATGGGCTGATCGCATCTGCTTTGCTCCTTGCGCTCCGTTGAACCGAGAGTGAGGACCGAGCATGCGAGACCTCCGTCGCCGCCGGATCACGGCGACCCTGCAGGCGGCCGCGCTGACCGCAGCCCTCCTCGCGGGCGGCGCCTCCTACGGCGCCGGCACCGCGTACGCCGCCCCGCAGCGGACGGCGATCATCCAGACGCCGGGCGAGGCCTCGGCCCGCAAGGAACTGCGCGCGCTGGAGAAGACGTACCAGGCGCGCATCGGCGCCTACGCCCTCGACACCGGCACCGGGAAGACCGTCGCGTACCGGGCGGGCGAGCGGTTCCCGCTGCTGTCCACCTTCAAGGCGCTCGCGGCCGCCGCCGTGCTGCACAAGGCCCGCACGTCCGACCCCGGGCTGATGAACCGGGTGGTCACCTGGACCCAGGACGAGGTGAAGCCGAACTCGCCGGAGACCGAGAAGCACGTCAAGGACGGCATGACCGTCGCCGAGCTGTGCCGGGCCGCCATCACCAAGAGCGACAACACCGCGGGCAACATGCTCCTCAAGCAGCTCGGCGGGCCGTCCGGGCTGACCCGCTACCTCCGCGCGCTCAAGGACCCCGTCTCCCGGCTCGACCGCTGGGAGACCGAGCTCAACCTGTGGAGCCCCAAGGAGCGGCGCGACACCACGACCCCGGCCGCGCTCGCCCGCGACCTGCGTGCCCTGACCGTGGGTGACGCGCTCGCCCCCGAGGACAGGGAGCGGCTGAACGGCTGGCTGCGGGCCAACGAGACCGGCGACACCCGCATCCGGGCCGGCCTGCCCCCGACGTGGACGGTCGGCGACAAGACCGGCACCGGACCGACGTACGCCGCCAACAACGACGTCGCGATCGTCTGGCCCGCCAAGGACGCCGCGCCCGTCATCATCGCGATCTACACCAACCGCGACACGGCCGGCGCCGCCCGCGAGGACGAGATCGTCTCCCGGACCGCGACGATCCTCGCCCGCGGCCTGGGCAAGCTCTCCTGAGGCCGGCATGAGGAAACAGGGGGGACAGCGGGGGAACCGGCAGGGGAAGGGGCCCGGCGTGGCCGCCGCCGGGATCGCGCGGCTCACCGCCGCCGCGGCCGCCGCCGGTGTGCTGGTCGCGGCCATCGCGCTGCCCGCGGTGGGCGGCGCGGGCGTCGGCCTCGCCGCCGCCGCGAGCGAGGTGGACCTGTCACCGCAGGACCTCGTCGAGCCGCCACCGGCCGAGGTCACGGTCGTCAAGGACGCCAGGGGCGGCGAGATCGCCCGCTTCTACGACGAGTACCGCGAGGTCGTGCCGCTCACCGACGTGGCCGACGTGATGAAGACCGCGATCGTGGCCATCGAGGACGACCGGTTCTACCAGCACGGCGCCATCGACCTGGAGGGCACGTTCCGGGCCCTGGTGAAGAACTTCGCCAAGGGCGGCGTCGCGCAGGGCGGCTCCAGCATCACCCAGCAGTACGTCAAGCAGGTGCTGCTCAACTCGGCGGTCACCGACAAGGAGAAGGCGAGGGCGCTGGAGGCCAGCTACGCGCGCAAGCTCAAGGAGCTGCGGTACGCGATGGCGGTCGAGGAGAAGTACAGCAAGGACCAGATCCTGGAGAAGTACCTCAACATCGCCTACTTCGGCGCGGGCGCCAACGGCGTCGAGGCCGCCGCCAAGCGCTTCTTCGGCGTCCACGCCAAGGACCTCACGCTGCCGCAGGCCGCCACGCTCGCCGGAGCCGTCCAGGACCCGAACGCCACCGACCCCAACCTCGGCAAGGCCCAGCGCGCCC
>NZ_FOBF01000016.1 GCF_900109355.1 Nonomuraea pusilla | reverse complement strand
ACAACTTCCTGGTGACCGACCCCGCCGACATCGCCCGGACCATCGCCGAGGCGTTCCACATCGCCTCGACGGGCCGTCCCGGGCCGGTGCTGGTGGACATCTCCAAGGACGCCCTGCAGGCCGAGACGGACTTCAGCTGGCCGCCGACGATGCAGCTGCCCGGCTACCGGCCGGTGACCAAGCCGCATTCGAAGCAGATCCGCGAGGCGGCCAAGCTGATCGCCGAGGCGAAGCGGCCGGTGCTGTACGTCGGCGGCGGCGTCCACAAGGCGCGCGCGTCGGCGGAGCTGCTGCGCCTGGCCGAGCTGACCGGCATCCCGGTCGTGACGACGCTGATGGCGCGTGGCACGTTCCCCGACAGCCACCCGCAGCACATGGGCATGCCGGGCATGCACGGCAGCGTGTCCGCGGTCGGCGCGCTGCAGAAGTCCGACCTGCTCATCGGCCTGGGCGTGCGCTTCGACGACCGGGTCACCGGCGAGCTTTCGTCCTTCGCGCCGCACGCGAAGGTCGTCCACGCCGACATCGACCCGGCGGAGATCTCCAAGAACCGCCACGCCGACGTGCCGATCGTGGGCGACTGCAAGGAGGTCCTCGCCGACCTCATCGCCGCCGTCGAGGCGTCGGGCGAGAAGGGCGACTACACCGAGTGGTGGACCCTCCTCAACGGCTACAAGGAGACGTACCCGCTCGGGTACGACACCTTCGAGGACGGCTCCCTCGCCCCGCAGTACGTCATGGAGCGGCTCAGCGCCATCGCCGGGCCCGACGCGTACTACGTGGCCGGGGTCGGTCAGCACCAGATGTGGGCGTCGCAGTTCGTGTCGTACGAGAACCCGGGCACGTTCATCAACTCCGGCGGCGCCGGCACGATGGGCTTCGCCGTCCCGGCCGCGATGGGCGCCAAGATGGGCCGGCCCGACGCGATCGTGTGGGCCATCGACGGCGACGGCTGCTTCCAGATGACCAACCAGGAACTCGCCACCTGCGCCCTGGAGGGCGTGCCGATCAAGGTCGCCGTCATCAACAACGGCAACCTCGGCATGGTCAGGCAGTGGCAGACGCTCTTCTACGACCAGCGGTACTCCAACACCAACCTGCAGACGGCGCGCCGCATCCCGGACTTCGTGAAGCTCGCGGACGCCTATGGTTGTGTTGGCCTGCGGTGCGAGCGTCCCGAGGACGTGGACGCGACCATCAGGAAGGCCATGGAGATCAACGACGTGCCCGTCGTGGTCGACTTCGTCGTCCACGAGGACGCCATGGTCTGGCCCATGGTCGCGGCAGGCACCAGCAACGACGACATCAAGATCGCCCGTGACATGGCGCCGAAGTGGGAGAACGAGGAATGAGCAGACACACGCTGTCGGTGCTCGTGGAGAACAAGCCGGGTGTGCTGGCGCGGGTGTCCTCGCTGTTCAGCCGGCGTGGGTTCAACATCGACTCGCTGGCCGTCGGGCCCACCGAGCACGACGACATCTCCCGCATGACGATCGTCGTCAGCGTCGAGGAGCTCCCGCTGGAGCAGGTGACCAAGCAGCTCAACAAGCTGGTGAACATCCTGAAGATCGTGGAGCTCGACCCGTCGCAGTCCGTGCAGCGGGAGCTGATGCTGATCAAGGTCAAGGCCGACGCGGACAACCGCAGCCACGTCCTCGAACTCGTGCAGCTCTTCCGCGCCCGCTGCGTGGACGTCGCGTCCGACGCCGTGACCATCGAGGTCACCGGCACCCCCGACAAGCTGGAGGCCTTCGTGAAGGTCCTCGAGCCGTTCGGGATCAAAGAACTCGTCCAGTCGGGCATGGTGGCCATCGGCCGCGGCGCCCGTTCCATCACCGACCGGTCCCTCAGGGCACTGGACCGTACCGCCTGAAAGGTTTTGAGCAAGTGACCGAGATCTACTACGACGACCAGGCCGACCTGTCGATCATCCAGGGACGCCACGTGGCCGTGCTGGGGTACGGCAGCCAGGGCCACGCCCACGCGCTCTCCCTGCGTGACTCGGGTGTCGACGTCCGCGTCGGCCTGCCCGAGGGGTCCAAGAGCCGCGAGAAGGCCGAGAACGACGGCCTTCGGGTGCTCACGCCGTCCGAGGCGGTCGAGGAGGCCGACCTCACGATGATCCTCGCGCCGGACCACATCCAGCGCCACCTGTACGCCGAGCACGTCGCCCCGAACCTCGTCGAGGGCGACGCCCTGTTCTTCGGCCACGGCCTGAACATCCGCTACGGCCTCATCGAGGCGCCCGAGGGCGTCGACGTCTGCATGGTCGCCCCGAAGGGTCCGGGCCACCTGGTCCGCCGCCAGTTCGAGGCCGGCCGCGGCGTGCCGTGTCTCGTCGCCGTCGAGAAGGACGCCTCCGGCCGGGCGCTCGACCTCGCCCTGTCGTACGCGAAGGGCATCGGCGGCACCCGCGCCGGCGCGCTGCGCACCACCTTCACCGAGGAGACCGAGACCGACCTGTTCGGCGAGCAGGCCGTGCTGTGCGGCGGCGTGTCCGAGCTGATCAAGGCGGGCTTCGAGACCCTGATCGAGGCCGGCTACCAGCCTGAGGTCGCCTACTTCGAGTGCCTGCACGAGATGAAGCTGATCGTCGACCTCATGTACGAGGGCGGCATCTCCAAGATGTACTGGTCGGTGTCCGACACCGCCGAGTACGGCGGCTACACGCGCGGCCCGCGCGTCATCACCGACGAGACCAGGAAGGAGATGCGCCGCATCCTGGGTGAGATCCAGGACGGCACCTTCGCCAGGGAGCTCGTCGCCGAGTTCGACGGCGGCCAGAAGGAGTTCAGCCGCTACCGCGAGGAGCTGGCCGAGAACCCGATCGAGAAGACGGGCGCCACGCTGCGCCCGATGATGAGCTGGCTCAAGGGCTGAGCCCTGGCCGCTCCGAGGCCGGTCGGTCGTGCGGGAAGCCCGCCCGGGGTCACCCCGGGCGGGCTTCGCCGTCTCCGCCCCCGTGCGGTGACGGGTCAGGCGCAGTTCCAGCGGATGCCCTGCCACTGGGCGCCCCAGCGGCTCCACTGCGCGGTGGCGGAGCGGTGCGGGGCGAGCACGGTGCACCTCGGGTCCGGGCCGCGCCGCTTGACCTGGAACGAGATGGTGTAGCTGCAGTTGTTCGTCACCCTGACGCTCTGGGTCACCCGGCCCGTCCAGTGCTTGACGGCGGCGCAGCCGCCGAGCGCCGCCGAAGCCGCCGCGGTGGTCTGAGCGCCCGTGGTGGCCTGGCCGTCGGCCTGCGCGGGGGCCGCGCCGAGGGCGCCGAGTGCGATGGCGCCCGCCGCGACCGCCGTGCCGATCCTCGTGATGGTCCTCATGGGTTCCTCCCCTTGTCGGTCGGTATGGGAGGACGTTAGGACCGGGCGTGTTGAGAACCTGTTGAGTCCGCGTCCAGCACGGCCTTCGGCGGCGGGGCGACGAGGGAGGCGAGACGGTCGCGTAGGCGCGTCAGCCGGGCGATCTCCGCGTCCAGCGCGGCGACGCGGCGCTCCGCGACGCCGCTGCCCCGCTCGCACCCGGGCCCGGACGGGGGCCGCAGATCCACGTCGAGGAGGTCCAGGCGGTCGGCGACGTGCCGGACGTCCTCGACGGTCAGCCCCAGCGACAGCAGCTCCCTGATGACGCGGACGCGGGCCACCTCGCGCGGCCCGTACTCGCGCTGCCCGGCCGCCGTGCGCGACGGCGGCGTCAGCAGCCCCCGCTCCTCGTAGAAGCGCAGCGCGCGCGGGGTGGTGCCCGCGGCGGCGGCCGCGTCGCCGATCCGCATCCCGTCTCACCTCTCCACGGCGGTCCTCACACCTCCACGAGGACGGCGCCGAAGTGCCGCCCCGTGAACACCTCGTGCAACGCGCGCGGCGCCTGATCGATGCCGGGAACGCGGACGTGGGGGAAGACGATCTCGCCGGAGCGCAGCCACCCGCCGAACCGCTCGGTCCACCGCGCCTGCTCCTCCGGGTCGTCGGGCGCGCTGAGGCCGCGCACCGTGACCCTCTTCAGGATCAGCTGGTACGTGTCCAGCTCCACCGGGGCCGAGCCGCCCGTGCCCCGCTCGGAGAGCTGCCCCGACAGCGCCCCCACCAGGACGAACCGCGCGTCGGGCCGGGCCGCCGCGAGCGCGCCGCGCAGCTGCTCGCCGCCGGAGTTGTCCAGGTGGACGTCGATGCCGTCGGGGGCGGCCTCGGCGAGCTGCTCGGCCGTAGGCGCGCCGCCGCGCAGCACGACCGCGTCGTACCCGAGCTCGTCCAGCATGCGGGCGGCCTTCTCCGGTGAGCCGGTGCCGCCGACCACCCTGCGGGCGCCGAGCAGCCGGGCGATCTGCCCGGCCATCGACCCGACGGCCCCGGCGCCGCCCGACACGAAGACGGTGTCGCCGGGCCTGACCCGGGCGTTCAGCGCGAGCGCCGCGTACGCGATCCAGCCCTTCGACAGGTGGGCGGCCGGGTCGGGCAGCGCGTCGCCCAGCGGCACGCACCGCTCCACCGGCACGGCCGCGTACTCGCGCCAGCCCTGCCCGTGGAGGACCAGGTCGCCGGGGCGCAGGGCGGCGCCGTCCGGCGCGGAGACCACCTCGCCGACGGCGGGGCCGATCAGAGTGTCGCCGGGCCGCAGCGGCGGGAGCGGCGCGCCCTGCAGGCCGCCGATCAGGGTGCGCAGCGCGGCGAAGACGTGGAAGAAGCGGTTGCGGACCAGCGCCTGCCCGGGGGCGGGCTCGGGCAGCGGGGCCTCGGCGACCTCGAAGTGCTCGGGCCGCGGCAGCCCGTCGGGCACGGCGGCGAGCCGCACCTCACGGGAGACGCCCGGCCGGGCGGTGTGCGGGCGGGAGTCGTGCGGGCGGGCGGTGTGCGGGCGGGAGTCGTGCGGGCGGGATTCGTGCGACATGGGGCGTTTCCTCGGCGTCGGCGTCGTCGGGTCCCGGCGGCGGCGCGCCGCCGGGGCTCCCGTGAGAGCCGGGCGACCGTAACCCCTGACGCGCACGTCAAAGGCAAGCCTCAGCCGCCCGGCCCGCCGCCCTCCCGGCGCGGGGCGGGCGGCTCCAGCGGGGTGCGGGCCGGGTAGCGCAGAGCCTCCCGGTGCTGGTGGCACAGGTACGCCACGCCCCGGTTCTCCGGCAGCTCGCGCTCGCGCAGCCCGCCCCACTCGCCCGACGGGTCGAGCGCCAGCAGCGCCTGCCGCAGCCGCGCGAAATCCGCGCTGGTACGCGGCCGGCTCGCGTGCGCCGGGTCGAGCAGCCCGTCGGTCTGGTCCTGCGGCGGCCCGGCGAGCCGGTCCAGCAGCCGGCACGACAGCTCCAGCCGCCCCTCGTCGGCCGCCGACAGCGCCACCCCGGCCAGGCCGGTCAGCGCGGGGCCGACGAGAGGCAGCGCGAACCGCAGCCCCGACAGCAGCAGCCGCAGGTAGGGGGCGTACGCGCGCAGCCAGTCGGGGATGCGCCGCAGCTCGTACACGCCGGCGTCGTCGGGCAGCGGGTGCGGCGCCTCCGGCTGCTCGCAGTACAGGCGCAGCTCGTAGCGCAGGAACCCGGTTCGCGTCACGGTGAAGATGCTGGGGCAGCGCACGCCCTGCTCGGCGCGGTGGCGCAGCAGGTCGCGGACGGTGTCGAGGACGTGCAGCTGCGACACCTCGATGCGTCCCGCCGTCTCGGCGAGCTGCCCGAGGTCCCGCTGGATCTCCGCGAGCGTGCGCTCCAGCGGGACGGGCCGCAGCCCGAGCAGCAGCGTGCGCGGATCGACGGTGCTCAGCGACTGCTGGCACTGCAGCCCCACGCCGCGCTCCAGGGCCCGCAGCGCGGCGGCGTGGTCGAACTCGTACGAGCAGGGCGGCCCCGGCGGCCCGTCGCAGACGCAGGGGATGAGCTGCTGCACCCCGAGGCCGGGGTAGCGCTCGGCCAGGATGCCGGTGAACCCTTCGTGCAGGATCGAGTAGAAGGCGTGCGGTTCGACGCCCCGCACGGTCAGCCGGATCGTCGGCTGGGCGCGGTCGTCGTCCTCCAGGAGCGCCATCGCCGCGTGGCCGGGGCCGTGGTGGTGGCGCAGGAGCACGCCGCGCGCCCACGCGACACCCGTCGTGAACCGGTGCTCCCTCGCGATGAACCAGGACGGGATGCCCGCCTGCCGCGACGACAGCTTGTACGTGATGCGCAGCTCGGTGGCGCCGGGCACGTCGAGCGCCTGCCGCCAGGTGACGGGCAGCTCGGCGGGGGCGCCCGCGGGCAGGCGTTCGACGACGAGGGCCACGTCGTCCTGGCCCGGCGCGTCGGTGCGGTACGCCAGGTCGAACCGCTCCATCAGGGCGGTGAGCGTCTCGCCCAGGCCGGGGTCGTCCAGGTCGCGCCAGAGCTCGGCCCGGTGGGCGCGGCTGAGCAGGCCGCCCCGGTCCACGACCTCCTGGCTGTCGAGCACCCGGGTGATCAGGGCGTCGACCCAGGTCGGCTCCAGGACGACGGTGTAGCGCAGCTCGGGGTCGTTGGCGAAGTGGAGGATCTGGCCGCGGTCGTGCAGCGCGTTCAGCAGCGCCCTGCGCTCCACGGGGTCGTCCATGCCGGCCTCGGCCATGAGGAGCTCGGCCCGATGGGTGGTGATGTAGCGGCCGGGCTCGGCGGCCAGGCGGCGGGCGCCCCCCGCCCAGGTGGCGGGCCAGCGGCGGCCCATCAGCGGCAGGTCGGCCGCCCGGCGCCTGATCTCCTCGCGCAGCTCGGCGATGCCGGTGCCGTCCCGGCAGTCCACCCGCAGGATGTTGGTGATGCGGGGGTAGCGGCGGCGCAGGTCGGCCTCGTCCAGGTCGGCGACCGACTCCGTGCAGTGCGTCGCGACGATCACGACGGGGGAGGACGGGGCGACGTTCGTGATGGCCTGCAGCCACTCCTCGACCTGGCCGCCGACCCGCCAGCCGCGCCTGCTGTTCCACACCAGCAGGAACAGCGAGCGGTCGGTGAGGTAGAAGCGCTGGGTGGCGCGGTACTCGAGCTGGCCGCCGAAGTCCCACAGGTTGAGCCGCATGGTGACGTCGGGGTGCTCGGGGTGGCGCAGATCGAGCGGATCGACGTGGACGCCGTGGGTCTGCGGCTCGCTCGGGTCGTACGCCAGGCCGCACAGCGCCTTGGTGACGGTGGTCTTGCCGACGGCGGCCTCGCCGACCACGAGCATCTTGGACGACCACTGCTCCTCGCCGCCGCGCGCCAGCGCGCGCAGGAACGCCAGCACCGCCACGGTGCCGGACGCGCAGATCTCCTTGGGCGGGCTGACCAGGTCGTTGCCTTCGAGGACGAACGTCTCCAGCCTGGTCAGCGCGCCCAGCGACTCGGGCAGCGTGCGCAGCCGGTTGAAGCCGAGGTCGAGCTCGACGAGGTTGACCAGGCCGCCCAGCGACTCGGGCAGCGCGCTGAGCTGGTTGCCGCTCAGGGACAGGCTGGTCAGGTGCACCAGGTCGCCGAGCGAGTCGGGCAGGGTGGTGAGCTGGTTGTCGTACAGGGAGAGCGTGGTCAGCCGGGTGAGCCGGCCGAGCGAGTCGGGCAGCGACTTGAGCTGGTTGCCGCCCAGCGACAGCCGGGTCAGGCCGGTGAGGTCGCCCAGCCAGTCGGGCAGGGCGGTGAGCTGGTTGACGTAGAGGGAGAGCCTGGTCAGCCCGGTGAGGCGGCGCAGCCAGTCGGGCAGCCTGGTCAGCCGGTTGCCGCCGAGGTGGAGCGTGGTCAGGCCGGTGAGCCCGGCCAGGGTCTCCGGCAGGCTCTCCAGGTCGAGGTTGGTGAGTTCGAGCGTGGTGGCGTCGTCGCGCCTGGCCGCCTCGATGAGACGGATCGCGGTGGCGTACCCCTCGGTCATCGTGGCTCCCCGGGTTCATGTCTCGGCCGGCACGGTGGGGAACAGCATCGTCGCAGGAAGCGACCCCGGTGAAGGCCGCATTGGCGAACGCCACGCCTGCCGTTTACCTCGTCCTCGGTGAGCGAACGCGGCGCCTTCCGCCGAGATCTCCCTCTCCCTTCCTGAAGGACGGACGCGGCGCCTTCTGGAGGGATCTCCCTTCTCCCTCCTGAAGGACGGACGCGGCGCCTTCCGGAGGGATCTCCCTTCTCCCTCCTGAAGGACCGACGCGGCACCTCCGGAAGCGTGATAAGAATACCGGTATAGTTATCGAGGCGCGCTGGAAAGGTGCTGGCTGTGATCGAACTGAAGACCGCCGGAGAGATCGACGCGATGCGGGAGGCGGGGCGGGTCGTCGCGGCCGTGCACGCCGCCGTACGGGAGCGCGCCGCCATAGGCGTGACGCTGCACGAGCTGGACCAGGTGGCGAGGACGGTCATCGAGGAGGCGAAGGCGAAGTCGTCGTTCCTCGGCTACCACCCGTCGTTCGGCGCCACCCCGTACCCGGGGGTGATCTGCACCTCGGTGAACGGCGCCATGCTGCACGGCCTGCCGACGACGTACCGGCTGCGCGACGGCGACCTGATCAGCGTCGACTGCGCGGCGCACCTGGACGGCTGGCACGCCGACGGCACGGTCAGCTTCACCGTGGGCCACGCCCGCGAGGACGATCTCAAGCTCGTCAGGGCGGCCGACGAGATGCTGGCGGCGGGCATCGCCGCCGCGGTCCCCGGGGCCAGGATGGGCGACATCGGCCACGCGATGTCCCTGGTGGGCCGGGGCGCCGGGTACGGCGTCCAGAACGACTTCGCCGGTCACGGCATCGGCCGGGAGATGCACGAGTCGCCGTTCGTGCCGAACGAGGGCCGTCCCGGGCGCGGGCTGCGGCTGCTGCCCGGCCTGGTGATCGCGATCGAGCCGAGCCTGATCGCGGGCGGCTCCGACGACTACCGCATGGCGGACGACGGCTGGACGGTGGTGACGGCCGACGGCAGCAGAAGCGCGCACGTCGAGCACACGGTGGCCGTGACCCAGGACGGCCCGGTGATCCTCACGCTGCCCTGACCGGGGCGGACGGCTCCCGGAGCCGCCCGCCGCCGGTCCTGTCAGGGGGCCGGGGTCAGCACTGGGCGGGCTTGAGCCACGAGCACTCCAGGTCCCCGGCGGACGGGTCCTGGGCGGAGCGCAGCTCGGCGGTGGCGGCGTCCACCGGGTTGGCGCGGGAGAACTGCGCCAGCCTGACCGCGATCTTGTCCTCGATGTCCTTGGGGGAGCCGGACAGGTACTGGTTCAGCATGATCGAGAAGACCAGCGGCTCACCGTCGGCGCTGGTGACGTAGCCCGACAGCGACGTGACGCCGGTGAGCGAGCCGGTCTTGGCGTGGACGTTGTTCGCGGCGGGCGTGTTGCGCATGCGGCTGCGCAGCGTGCCGCCGACGAACCGGTCGGCGTTGCCGGCGACGGGCAGGGAGTCGTACCACGTCTTGAACCAGGGCTTGGCGCGGACGGCGGTGAGGAGCTGCGCGATGGAGCCGGGCGAGAAGCCGTCGCGGCGGGAGAGCCCTGAGCCGTCACGCATGTTGATCACCTGGACGCCGTTGGCCTTGGCGAAGTCGGTGGCGACCTTGAGCCCGGCGGACCAGGTGCCCTGGCCGGCGACCTTGCGTCCCATGGCCTTGGTGAGGATCTCGGCGTGGATGTTGTTGCTCAGCTTCATGAACGGCACGAGCAGCTCGCCCAGCGTCATCGACCGGTGCTCGGCCAGCACGGCGGCGCCCTCGGGCGCGGCCCCGGCGACGGTGCGCCCGAGCACCTTGACGCCGTGCTTGGTGAGGGCGGCGCGGAACAGCGACGCGGCGTAGGCGGCGGGGTCGTCGACCGCCACCCACTCCTGGTACGGGTCGGCGACCGTGCCGGTGATGACGACGGTCCTGCTGCCGTGCTGACGCTCGATGAGCACGTCGGTCTCCGAGCCGACGGTCGCCTTGTTGACGATCTTCAGGTAGTCGGTCTCGGGCGTGGTCGTGACCTTGACCTGGCCGTCGGCGGCCGACACCGACACGATGACGGAGCCCGCGTCGTAGTCGCGGTCGGGGGAGGCGGTCAGCGCGGAGATGGGCGCGGCGTAGTAGGCGGTCTCGTCGTCCCAGGACCAGTCGTTGCCGAGGCGCTGCCCGTCGAACCAGGTGTCGTCGGCGACGAGCCTGCCCGTCACGACCTTGACGCCCGCCGCGGCGACCTCGGCGGCGAGCGCGTCGTAGTCCTCGGCCAGCATGGTGGGGTCGCCGGTGCCGCGCAGCACCAGGTCGCCGGCGAGGGCGGAGCCGGCCCTGCGGCCGGAGGCGAGGACGCCGGTGGTGAAGCGGTGGTCGAGCCCGAGCGTCTCCACCGCCGCGGCGGAGGTGAACAGCTTGGTGTTGGACGCGGGGGTCATGAGCTTGCCGGCGTCGGTGGAGTAGAGCTCCTCGCCGGTCGAGGCGCTCTTGACGACGACGCCCGCCCTCGCGACGGTGAGCCGCGAGTCGCTGAGGATCTTGTTGATGTCCTGGCCGAGGTCGGCCACGCCGGCGGCGGGGTCGAGGGCGTTGGCGGGGGAGGAGGGTCCTGACGTCCACGCGAGGGCCGCGACGAGCGCGCCCGCGACGAGGCTGGCTGAGGTGCGCCGCATGGGGTCTCCAAAGGGCTGAGGGATCGCCTGCGAGCATGGATCACCACGGCCACCCTGTAATCCGCAAATCTCCGTATTTATCGGAGATTTGGTATCTGTGAGGGGTCCCGATGGCTCTGGTGGGATCAGAGCGAGGAGGGACCGGACGTCACCAGGAAGCCGCAGTCGCCGAACGACACCTCGTCGCCCGACCGGACGCGGGCGGGGCCGACGAGCCGCCAGCCGTTGAGCCGCGTGCCGTTGAGCGAGCCGAGATCGACCAGCGTCCAGCCGCCGTCGGGCTCGCGGCGCAGCTCGGCGTGCACGCGCGACACGGTGAGGTCGGCCAGCACGAGGTCGCAGGCGGAGCCGCGGCCGACCACGTAGCGGGCGCGGTCGTCGTCGGGCAGGGCCAGGCGGGGCAGGCGCGGCTTGCGCCAGGCCGACTGGAGCCTGGTGGTGAACTCGGAGACCGACGAGACGGCGTCGGTCAGCCGCTGGCGGAGCGTCGGCCGCCTGGGCAGGTCGGCCACCAGCTCGTCGAGCTCGTGCTGGCTGCGGGCGCGCAGTGCCTGATCGACGCGGCCCACGAACGTGTCGTGCGACAGCCGACCCTCGACGGCGCGGTTCTTGAGCTCGTCGATCGCACGATCGCGTTCCCCATCTGATGCGCGAAACGGCGGATGCGTCGAGCTCATCCCCCGAGTATCCGACTCCACGCCGGGCGCTGTCCAGAAATACGGGGATCACTTGCCGAGAGCATACTCGGTATGCATACTCAGTAACCATGTCGATCAGGCATGGGCTGCTGGCCCTGCTGAGCAGAGGACCGCGCTACGGCTACCAGTTGCGGGTGGAGTTCGAGGCGTCGACCGGGGCCACCTGGCCGTTGAACATCGGCCAGGTGTACACGACGCTCTCCCGCCTGGAACGCGACGGCCTGGTGGCGCCGGGGGGCGCCGACGACCAGGGGCGCGCGGTCTACACGATCACCGACGCCGGACGGCGCGAGCTGGAGCGGTGGTTCGCCACCCCCGTCGCCCAGGCCGACCGGCCCAGGGACGAGCTGGTCATCAAGCTCGCCATGGCCATCGCCGCCGCCGACGTGGACGTCGCCGGCGTCATCCTGGCCCAGCGCATGGCCACGATGCGTGCCCTGCAGAAGCTCACCAGGGCCAAACGCGACGCGGGCGACCTCGGCGAGCGGCTCGTCCTCGATTCCATGATCTTCCAGGCCGAGGCGGAACAGCGCTGGCTGGACCACTGCGAGGCCGTGCTGAAGGAGAAGAACGCATGACTGTGGTGAGCCTGCGGGACATCACCCGCGACCACGGCTCCGTCCGTGCCCTGCGAGGAGTGAGCCTGGACGTCTCGAAGGGCGAGCTGGTCGCCGTCATGGGCCCGTCCGGGTCCGGCAAGTCGACGCTGCTCAACATCGCGGGCGGCCTCGACAGGCCGACGTCGGGCACGGTGACCGTCGGGGGCGCCGACCTGGCCGGGGTCAAGGACCTCGCCGCGTTACGCCGCACCAAGGTCGGCTACGTCTTCCAGGACCTCAACCTCATCCCGTCGCTGACCGCCGCCGAGAACGTCATGCTCCCGCGGGAGCTCGACGGCGTCCGGACGGGACGGGCGAGGGAGGAGGCGCTGGCCGCGCTCGCCTCGGTCGGCGCCGACCAGGCGGCCGACCGCTTCCCCGACGAACTGTCGGGCGGCCAGCGCCAGCGGGTCGCCATCGCCAGGGCGCTGGTGGGGGAGCGGTCGCTGCTGCTCGCCGACGAGCCCACCGGCGCCCTGGACACGGTGACCGGCGACGAGATCCTGCGCGTGCTGCGCGCCCGCTGCGACGACGGGGCGGCGGTGCTGCTCGTCACCCACGAGCCCCGCTACGCCGCCTGGGCCGACCGGGTCGTCTACCTGCGCGACGGCCTCGTGGCCGAAGCGTCGGAGGTGCGGATGGAGAGCGCCCGATGAGCGCGGTGCGCGCCGCGCTGCGCCTGTCCTGGAGGGACATGCTGCGTGCCAAGGGCCGCAGCGCGCTCATCATGATCATGGTGGGCCTGCCGGTGCTGGCCGTCACCGCGCTCTTCACCCTCAACGCGACGACCGAGGTCACGATGCGGGAGCAGCTGACGTCCAGGCTCGGCGAGGTGGCCGACGCGCGGATCGTCACCTTTCCCAAGGGCAAGGTTCTCGAACAGGACTTCGCCGGCAACAGCGCCATCGAGAAGGACGCCGAACCCCTCGCGATGCAGCCGTGGCCGCCCGGCGACGTCGCCGCGCTGGTCAAGGGCCGGCTGATCCCGTACGACATGGGCACGGTCTCCGTGCTGCTGCCCGAGGGCCACGACTGGGCCGACTCGCTGCTGCTCGACCTGCGCGACCCGCTGGCCCGAGGCGTGCGCCGCCTGGTCGAGGGCCGCTTCCCGGCCGCCCCTGGCGAGGTGGCCGTCACGCCCGCGCTCGTGGACGCCGGCGTACGGGTCGGCGGCACGATCGGCGTCACCAGGCGGGACGCGCCCGCGCGGGTGGTGGGCGTGATGGAGCACCCCACCCGGCCCGGCATACGGGAGGTCGCGGCGCTGCCGGGCGCCACCCTGGAGGAGGACGGCGAGGAGAGCGGCGTCGGCTGGCTGGCCGAGACGCCCGCCCCGCTCAGCCTGGCGGACGTCGCCAGGCTCAACCGGCAGGGGCTCCTCGTGGCCTCGCGTGCCGTGATCGAGGACGAGCCGAGGCCCGACTACGGCTACGGCCTGAGTTTCGACGAAGGGGCGAGCTGGGCGGCCGTCGGCGCGGTGCTGATCGTGACCGAGACGGCCCTGCTCGCCGGGCCCGCGTTCGCGGTCGGGCTGCGGCGGCGCGGCAGGGAACTGGCGCTGATCGCGGCCCAGGGCGGCTCGGCCGCGCACCTGCGCCTGGTGGTGCTGGCCGACGGCCTGCTGCTGGGCGGCGTCGCGGCTGCGCTCGGCACGGCGGGCGGCATCGGCGTGGGCCTGCTCGCCGAGTCGATCGCGGCGCGGACGCTGGACTGGCAGAGCGGCCCTCCGGAGGTTCCCTGGCCGCAGGTGCTCGGCGTGGCGCTCCTCGGCCTGGTCAGCGCGCTCGCCGCGGCACTCGTCCCGGCCGTGTCGGCGGCCCGCCAGGACCCGGTCCAGGTACTGGCCGGACGGTCCGCCGAGGCCCGCGGACGCCCGGCCCGCCCGCTGCCCGGCCTCGTGCTGGCAGTGCTCGGGCTCGGCGCCGTGGCCCTGGCGGCGTGGAAGGGCGACGTCGCGGCCACGGTGGCGTCGATCCGGCTGTCGGTCGTGGCGTCCTCGATCCCACTGGTCTTCGGGCTGGTCGCGCTGATGCCGTGGCTGGTGCAGATCACGGGGCGGTGGGCCGCGCGGCTGCCGCTGCCGCTGCGCCTGTCCGTACGCGACGCGGGGCGGCACCGTACGCGTACGGCGTCCGCCGTGGCGGCGGTCATGGCGGCCACGATGGGCGCGGTCGCGATCGGCATCGGCTACAGCAGCTCGCACGCCGTCCGCATGCTCCAGTATCCGGGCGAGACCCCTCCGGGAACCCTGTGGATCAGCGCGCCGGGCACCGACGACGGGACGTGGGCCAAGGTGAAGGCGGAGGCGGAGCGCCTGATGCCTGGGGCGGCGCTGGTGCCAGGCCCGCTCGCCCTCGACGCCAAGGGGCGGGAGCTGCGGCTGACCGTCCAGCAGGTGCCCAAGGGGTGTGGGAAGTGCCCCGTCACCATCAGAGACCTGCCCGCAGGTGACGACCGCCTGCTCGCCTTCTTGCAGGGGCGGCGCGATCCCGTGGCGGCGGCCGCGCTGGCTTCCGGCAAGGCCGTGGTGTTCGACCCCCGCCTGATGCGTGGCGACAAGGTCGAGGTGTCGGCCTGGCGGTCCACGGGGGGCGAGGCGGCCGCCCGGTTCACCGTGCCCGCCGTGCTCGCCACCGCCGGCGATCCCTCGCAGGGCGGCGGAGTGCTGCCCGCCTCGGCAGTGACGGCGGCCGGGATACGGACGGCCGAGCGGCGCCTGTTCGCCGACCGGACCGAGCGTCAGCTCACGGGCGCCATGTACGCGCTGAGCGAGAAGGTGTCCCTCCACGCGACGACGAACCACGAACAGGAGTTGCTCCTCACGCTGTCGGCGGCGCTCGCGCTGGCCGTGGTCGTGGTGCTGGGCGGCACGTTCGCCGCCACCGGGCTGGCCGTCGCGGACATGCGCCGCGACCTCGACACCCTGTCGGCCGTCGGAGGCCGGCCGCTGACCCGCAGGCTGGTGGTGGCATCCCAGGCGGGCTACGTGGCGGGACTCGGCGCGCTCACCGGCCTGCCAGGGGGCCTGCTCGTGGGGCTCGCGCTGAGCTGGCCCACGGGCGGGACGACGCGGTGGACGGGCCTGTCCGGGTTCGACGTCGTGTTCGTCAGCGGCTCGGTGCCGTGGCTGTACCTGGCCGCGCTGGTCGTCGGGGTGCCGGCGCTGGCCGCGCTGCTGGCGGGGCTGTGCGCCCGTACCCGCCTGGTGCTCGCCCGCCGCGTCACCTGAGGACGCGCGGAAACCCCGAGGGGCGCCCCGGCTCCGTCGTGCGGGTCGGGGCGCCGAGGTCGCGCGGTGCCGCGGCTCCGGCGTGCGGGGCCGGGGCGCCGGGGGCGCGCCGTCCATGGCCTGTGGCCGGGGCGGCGCGCCTTCCGGCGTTCGGGCCTCAGTCCTGGACGTCGGCGCAGACGACGTGGGCGCCGATCTCGATCATGCGGCGTTCGCTGCGGCCGTCGGCCACCCGTGCCATGAGGATCGGGGCGCCGCTCGCCGCGAACTGGGGCAGCCGGGCGCGCACCAGCCGGTGCAGGTCGCGTACGACGTCCTCGGCGGCGGACATGTGCACCTTGACGTGCAGCATGATGCCGGGGACGCCGGAGGCGGTGCGGGCCTCGGAGATCCAGACGTGGTGCACGAGCGGGAAGTCCACGAGCAGTTGCGCGATGGCGCGCCGCAGCGCGGGCAGTATCGGGTGCGCGCACCGCCGGTAGCCGGGGTCCACCTGCTGCATCGGCCCTGACAGGTGCGGCCGGGGCGCGGGCACCCACGGCACCGCCGGGGCGTCCTGGGGCTGGGCGAGCGGCGTCAGCGCCGGCTGCTTGGAGACGGTGGCCATGGCGCCGGTCGCGTACGCGGCGGGGACGGCGCCCGACAACACCGGCATGGGCCCGGTCCTGGTGGAGGTGAGGAAGCGTTGGAGGTCGTCGATGGGCACGGCCGCCGCAGCGGGGCCGGCCGCGTCGATCACGATTTCCCGGACGCCGGTGACGCGCTGGATGTCCAGGATGGTGTCGGCGTCGCACGCCGAGAGGGAATGACCGCCGCGGTGCCTGGCGTACGTCGCAGAACTGGTGTAACCGAGCAGGACCCGGTCACCGGCCTGGGTCGTCCCGAGGACGACCGATCGGTCTGGTCGTAC
This sequence comes from Nonomuraea pusilla, assembly GCF_900109355.1. GTDB lineage: Bacteria > Actinomycetota > Actinomycetes > Streptosporangiales > Streptosporangiaceae > Nonomuraea > Nonomuraea pusilla. Next base: position 203,937 of record NZ_FOBF01000016.1, on the reverse strand, counting down.
TGCCACCAGGACTCCACCGTCGGCGAGAGCTGCCAGCAGGCGGCGCGGGGTGCCATGCTGAGCGAGCACGTCGGCAAGCGCAGGATTCCCGATGCTCATATGACGAACCATAGGTAGTTGGCCACGGCTTATCAGGCTAATGGCCAATAAATCTCCCGATCAAGACAAAGATGGGCGAAGACGGGATGAGTTTTCCGAGTCCTGGGTAGGGCTGCGCTCGTCTCACATCGTGGGTGGCTCGTGAACGCGTTCACAAGCGCGGATAGACTCTGTGGGACCGCGAGAGACCCGCCGCAGTGTCTCTCCAGCCCGCCGCACGCCCGAAGGATCCACACCTGTGAACAAGCCCGTCGTACTGGTCGCAGAGGAGCTGTCCGAGGCCGGCCTGGCCGTGCTCGGAGCCGATTTCGAGGTCCGCCACACCGACGGCGCCGACCGTTCCCAGCTGCTGCCCGCGCTCGCGGACGTGGACGCGCTGATCGTCCGCTCCGCCACGCAGGTCGACGCGGAGGCCATCGCCGCCGCGCCGAAGCTGCGCGTGGTCGCCCGCGCCGGTGTCGGCCTGGACAACGTCGACGTCGAGGCGGCCACCAAGGCCGGCGTCATGGTCGTCAACGCGCCGACCTCCAACATCACCAGCGCCGCCGAGCAGACCGTCGCCCTGATCCTGGCCAGCGCGCGCAACACCGCCCAGGCGCACGCCGCGCTGAAGAACGGCGAGTGGAAGCGGTCGAAGTACACCGGCGTCGAGCTCGACGGCAAGATCGTCGGCATCCTCGGCCTGGGCAAGATCGGCCAGCTCGTGGCGCAGCGGCTGCAGCCGTTCGGCGTCGAGCTGATCGCCTACGACCCGTACCTGCCGCCGGCCCGCGCCGCGCAGATGGGCGTCAAGCTGCTGCCGCTGGAGGACGTCCTCAAGCAGTCCGACTTCATCACGGTGCACCTGCCGAAGTCCAAGGAGACCCTCGGCCTCATCGGCGACAAGGAGCTGCACGAGGTCAAGCCCAGCGTGCGCATCGTCAACGTCGCGCGCGGCGGCATCGTCGACGAGGGCGCGCTCTACTCGGCGATCAAGGAGGGGCGCGTGGCGGGCGCCGGCCTCGACGTGTTCGCCAAGGAGCCGTGCACCGACAGCCCGCTGTTCGAGCTCGACCAGGTCGTCGTCACCCCGCACCTGGGCGCCTCCACGCACGAGGCCCAGGAGAAGGCCGGCACCCAGGTGGCGCGCAGCGTCAAGCTGGCCCTCGCGGGCGAGTTCGTGCCCGACGCGGTGAACGTCCAGGGCGGCGCGGTGGCCGAGGACGTCAAGCCGGGCCTGCCGCTGGCCGAGAAGCTGGGCCGCGTCTTCACGGCGCTGGCGGGCGAGGTCGCCACCAAGCTCGACGTCGAGGTCCGCGGCGAGATCGCCGCCCAGGACGTCCGCGTGATCGAGCTGGCCGCGCTCAAGGGCGTCTTCACCGACGTGATCGAGGAGCAGGTCACCTACGTCAACGCGCCGCTGCTGGCCAAGGACCGCGGCGTGACGGTCGAGCTGGTCACCAGCTCCGAGAGCCCCGACTGGCGCAACCTCGTCACCGTGCGCGGCGTCCTCGCCGACGGCCGCCAGGTCTCGGTGTCCGGCACGCTCTCCGGCCCGCGGCAGATCACCAAGATCGTCGAGGTGAACGGCTACGAGATGGAGATCGAGCCGACCGCGCACCTCGCGTTCTTCGCCTACACCGACCGTCCCGGCGTGGTCGGCGTGGTGGGCCGCCTGCTCGGCGAGGCCGGCATCAACATCGCGTCGATGCAGGTGTCCCGTGACGTCAAGGGCGGCAAGGCGCTCATCGCGCTGACCGTCGACTCGGCGATCACGGCCGACGTGGCCGAGCAGATCGGCGCCGAGATCGGCGCGGAGAGCAGCCGCACGGTCGACCTGGAGGACTGACGCTCCGGCTCGTGCGAACGCGCGGCCGCCGCCCGGCTCCCTGGGCGGCGGCCGCTTTCGTTGTCTCGGCATACGAGATGGTAGGACGTCCAACGAGACAGCTCCCGGACCGCCGGGTACTGTGAAAGAGACATGCGCCAGGTTCTCGTACTCATTACCTGCCGCGGCGGGGCCTGTTAGGGCAGGTCGACCACCCGCCGCGGTGAGCGGCGTACGCGTCGGCCGGTAAGCCCCTATCCCCTCCGGGGCCCGCGATCCGGGCTCCCGAGTCACAGGCCCGGTCGGATTCGCGACCGGGGTCCGACGTCCCCAGGACGACCACTCGCGAAAGAGACGAGCCATGTACGAGATGTACGCGTTCCACCGTGCCGACCACCGCCCCGACCGCCCTGTCGCGCACCGTGCCGAGGGTGACCGTGACGAGGCCGCGGAGGCGCTGCAGACCGCCCTGGACCGCAGGGACAACGGCGGGGTTCCGCAGCAGCTGGGCTGAACCGTCGCCGGGCGTGGGGGGCCGGCGGAGGGCGGCGTGACCTGCCTCACGCCGTCCGTCCTGAACGCGGCCTAGAGGGTCGCGGTGGGCATGGCGGGGGCGGGCGCGCGGCGCTGCTTCTGGATCTGGGCCCAGCGCTCGACCCCCTTCCGGTCGGGGCGTACGGCGCCGACGAAGCTGTCCTTGCGCCACGCCGACAACTGCTCCTCCTTCACCACGTCGCCCGTGTGCGGGGCGTGGACCATGTAGCCGGGCCGGGAGATCATCCCGACGTGGCCGAGGCCGTGGAAGAAGACCAGGTCACCGGGTTTGAGGTCGTCCCAGGCGATCTTCCTGGTGAAGGCGTTGTACTGCTCCTCGGCGGTTCTGGGGAGTTCGATCCCGGCCGCCGCGTACGCCTTGAGCGTCAGGCCGGAGCAGTCGTAGCCCCGGTCGGTGGTGCCGCCCCAGACGTACGGGATGCCGCGCTTGCTCATCGCGAAGGCGAGGGCGGTCTTCCACGCGGGGGTGGGCAGGCGTTCGACCTGCGCGCGTTTGACGTCGGCGCCCGTGAGGGTGACGGACTCCGCGTCGATCGAGGTGGAGGTGGAGGCGGAGGTGTGGCCCGTGCCGGAGGACGAGCCGGTGGCGGAGGTGTTCGAGGCGGTGGTGGGGGCCGCGGCGTGGGCCGGGCCGGCGACGGTGAGCGTGGCGGCGCACGCCGCCAGGAGGAAAGCGAAGCGAGACAGGGCTCTGTCCTTCCACGTGGCCGGCCGGGTTAGCTGACGGGCTCGGGCCTGGAAGCAGCCCTACGACACGCGCGGCGCGCCGATTCGCCCCAAGGGGGTCGGTGGGTCCCCGGCTCCGCGCAGAGCGGCTGCGCGGATTAGGCTGGTCGGGACTCTAACGAAACGGTCAAAACCCCGCAAACTGTGCAAAACGGGATGTCCAAGACATGAGACTGTGTGTTCGGCAGTCGAGACGAGCGGTAAGGTACGCCCATGGAGTCGCGTAACATCCGTCTGGCCGTCATCCCTGGCGACGGCATCGGCACCGAGGTCGTGGCCGAGGGGCTGAAGGTCCTCGAAGCGGTCGGCACGAAGATCGAGCCCACCCACTACGACCTGGGCGCCGCCCGTTACCACCGCACCGGCGAGACGCTGCCCGACGCCGTGCTCGAAGAGCTGCGCGGCTACGACGCGATCCTGCTCGGCGCGGTGGGCGATCCCAGCGTGCCGCCGGGCATCCTGGAGCGCGACCTGCTGCTGCGCCTGCGTTTCGAGTTCGACCACTACGTCAACCTGCGCCCGGTCAAGCTGTTCCCCGGCGTGGAGACGCCGCTGGCCGACACGCCGTCCGAGGACATCGACATGATCGTCGTCCGCGAGGGCACCGAGGGCCTGTACGCCGGCACCGGCGGCGTCATGCGGCGCGGCACGAAGCACGAGATCGCCACCCAGGAGTCGCTGAACACGGCCCACGGCGTGGAGCGCGTGGTGCGTTACGCGTTCGAGAAGGCCAGGTCGCGCCCGCGCAAGAAGCTCACGCTCGTCCACAAGACGAACGTCCTCACCTTCGCCGGCGACCTGTGGCAGCGCACGGTCGACCGCGTGGCCGAGGAGTACCCCGAGGTCGCCACCGACTACTGCCACATCGACGCCGCGTCGATGTTCTTCGTGACGCAGCCCGAGCGCTTCGACGTCGTCGTCACCGACAACCTGTTCGGCGACATCATCACCGACCTCGGCGCCGCAATCGCGGGCGGCATCGGCCTGGCCGCGAGCGGCAACATCAACCCCGAGGGCACGGCGCCGAGCATGTTCGAGCCGGTGCACGGCAGCGCCCCCGACATCGCGGGGCAGGGCAAGGCCGACCCGACGGCGACGATCCTGTCGGTCGCCATGCTCCTCGACCACCTGGGCCTGCGCGAGCAGGCGGCCAGGGTCGAGCAGGCCGTCGCCGACGACATCCTGGAGCGCCTGACCGGCTGGGCGGGCCGCACCACCCACGAGATCGGCGACGACATCACCGCGCGAGTATCCGGCTAGGGCCGCCCAGCCCGGAGAGCGCCTGGCGGTCCGACGAGGGCCACCAGGCGCTTTTTTCGTGCGCTGGAACGAAACCCCCCAACAGGGGCTTGCCATCCCATATAGCGAGACAATAGGAAGTACGGACTGCCCTCGGCAGTACAGATTCGCAGAGAGAAGGACCTCCGTCATGACCAGCGCTCAGAAGCTCAGCTTCGACGTGCAGCACAACGACCACGCTCGCACCGCGGCCGAGCGGGAGCAGGTACTGGCGAACCCGGGCTTCGGGCAGACCTTCACCGATCACATGATCATGATCGACTACACCGAGGGCAGCGGCTGGCACGACGCGAGGCTGATGCCGTACGGTCCGCTGTCGCTCGACCCCGCCACGTCGGTCTTCCACTACGCCCAGGAGCTGTTCGAGGGGCTGAAGGCCTACCGCCAGGTCGGCGGCTCGATCGTCGCCTTCCGCCCGCACGCCAACGCGGCCCGCTTCAACCGCTCCGCCGCCCGCATGGCCATGCCGGAGCTGCCCGAGGACGCCTTCGTCGAGTCGCTCGAACTCCTCGTCGAGGCCGACAAGGAGTGGGTGCCGACCACCGAGGGCCACAGCCTGTACCTGCGCCCCTTCATGATCGCCACGCAGGTGGGCCTGGGCGTGAACTACCCCTCCAAGACCTACAAGTACATGGTCATCGCCTCGCCGGCGGCGTCGTACTTCACCGGCGGCATCAAGCCGGTCTCGGTCTGGCTGTCCACCGAGTACACCCGGGCCGCGCCCGGCGGCACCGGCTTCGCCAAGTGCGGCGGCAACTACGCCGCGGCCTTCCTCGCCCAGCGCCAGGCCGTCGAGAACGGCTGCGACCAGGTGGTCTGGCTCGACGCCCACGAGCACGAGTACGTCGAGGAGATGGGCGGGATGAACCTGTTCTTCGTGTTCGGCAACAAGCTCGTCACCCCCGAGCTGACCGGCACGCTCCTGCCCGGCATCACCCGCGAGTCGATCCTGGAGCTGGCCGGCGACCTCGGCCTGGAGACCGAGGAGCGGCTCGTCTCGGTGGAGGAGTGGCAGGAGGGCTGCGCCTCCGGCGAGCTGACCGAGGTGTTCGCCTGCGGCACCGCCGCCGTCGTGACCCCCGTCGGCTCCGTGAAGGGCGAGGACCGCTCCTGGACCGTCGCCGACGGCACCCCCGGCCCCGTCACCATGCGGGTGCGTGAGGAACTGGTCGGCATCCAGTACGGCGCCCGCCCCGACACCCGCAACTGGATCCACAAGATCCTCTGACGGCTCCTTCTCAACGGCCCGCCAGGCCGGCGATGCCGAGCGCACGGCCCCAAGCGAGGGGCGGCCTTAACGGATCGCCGGCCGGCGCCACCGTCCGCGCCGCGCCGCGCGCCACGCGCCGCGACCGTGCCCGAAACCATGTCCGCGAGCGTGTCGATCAGGGGTTCTTGCGCACCATGGTGAGGCCGTCGGCGATCGGCAGGATCACGAGGGTCACGCGAGGGTCCTCCCGTACGAGGTCGTTGAACTCGCGCATCACCACCGTGGCGGCGTCGTGGTCGGACGGGTCGGCCACGCGGCCCCTCCACAGCGTGTTGTCCACCATGAGCAGCCCGCCGGGCCGCAGGCGGTCCATGAGCAGCTCGTAGTACGCCGGGTAGTTCGGCTTGTCCGCGTCGAGGAAGGCCAGGTCGATCCGCTGGTCGAAGGCGGCGAGCGTCTCGACGGCCGGGCCCAGCGTGAGCGTGACGCGGTGCGCCACCCCGGCCTTCTCCCAGTGGCGGCGGGCGATGGACGTCCACTCCTCGCTCACGTCGAAGCAGTACAGGTGGCCGCCGGTCAGACCGCGGGCGATGCACAGCGACGAGTAGCCGGTGAACGTCCCGACCTCCACCGCGACGGACGGCGCGGTGAGCTGCGTGATCATGGTGAGGAAGCGGCCCTGGTCGGCCGAGATCTGCATGCCCGCGCTGCTGCCCGTCGTCTCGGCCGTCTCCCTGGCGAGGTCGTCGAGCAGCGGGTCGGGCGCGGTGGAGTGGTCGAGGATGTAGCGCGCCACTGCCTGGTCGAGGAGGTGTGCCTTCATGGGGTCATTGTGTCGGGTAAGGTCTGCGCGATCGACGATCGTTTGAGAGTTGGGCGGATGATGAAGCGGTGGGCGGCCGTGGCGGTCGCGTGTGCGGTGCTGGCGCTGATCGGTGTGCTGGCGTTCTCCGAGCCGGGCCAGTCGGACGGCGGCGTGCGGCTGCTGCGGCAGGCCGACGGGTCGATGGTGCTGGCCGACACGGCGGGCGACGCGCCGGTCCTCGACCTGTACGAGGACTTCGACTGCCCGGTCTGCAAGGAACTGCACGGCCGCGTCGATCCGACGATCCAGCGGCTGGCCAGGGAGGGCAAGGTCAAGGTCGTCTTCCACCCGGTGACGATCTTCAGGGACGAGCCCATGCGTTCCAACTCGATCAGGGCCGCCGCGGCGGCGCGCTGCGTGCCCGAGGCCGGCTGGCTGGCCTTCAGGGACGAGCTGTACGCCATGCAGCCCGCCCCGCACGGCACCGCGTCCGGTTTCACGGTGGAGGAGCTGGCGGCGGCGGCGAGGAAGGCCGGCGCCCAGGTGGACGAGTGCGTCACCTCCCAGTCGTACGCGAAGGAGCACCTGGCGCAGACCGCGAAGGTGCGCATCGAGGGCACCCCGACCGTGCTGCTCGACGGCCGCATGCTGGGCCAGGAGGCGTTCGACCCGGCCGCGCTGGAGCGCGCCATCACCGGCGGCGACGGCGTCAGCGTGTGACCTCGCGTCTCGCGCCTTGAGATCGATGTGCCAGATGGTGAATCGGTGTGGCAGACTGACAGGCACCATGTTCTACGGTCTGCTCATTATCGGCAGGCGCGCTGGCAGCTGAATGGGACACCGCCAGCGCGCAGACCTCTCACGTCCGTGAGGGGTCTTTTTGTTTTCCAGGGAGAAGGAACCATGGCCGACGACCGCTTCCACGTCTACGACACGACGCTGAGGGACGGCGCACAGCAGGAGGGACTCAACCTCACCGTCGCCGACAAGCTCGCCGTCGCTCGGCAGCTGGACAGCCTGGGCGTCGGCTTCATCGAAGGGGGCTGGCCAGGCGCCAACCCCAAGGACACCGAGTTCTTCAGGCGGGCCCGGACCGAGCTCGACCTGAGAAACGCGCAGCTCGCCGCGTTCGGCGCGACCCGCCGGGCCGGTGTGAAGGCAGCCGACGACCCCTTGGTGGCCGCGCTGCGCGAATCCGGCGCGCCGGTCGTGACCCTTGTCGCCAAGAGTCACGACCGGCACGTGGAGCTGGCCCTCCGCACGACTCTCCAGGAGAACCTCGCGATGATCCGCGACACGGTCTCTCACCTTCGTGCGGAGGGACAGCGAGTCTTCCTCGACGCCGAGCACTTCTTCGACGGTTACACGTCCAACCCAGCCTACGCGCTGGAGGTCGTCCGCACCGCCGCCGAGGCGGGCGCCGACGTCATCGCCCTGTGCGACACCAACGGCGGCATGCTGCCCGACGAGCTCGCCGAGATCGTCCACGCGGCCGTCCAGACCAGCGCCCGCGTCGGCATCCACTGCCACGACGACACCGGCTGCGCCGTCGCCAACACGCTGGCCGCCGTCAAGGCGGGCGCCACGCACGTCCAGGGCTGCGCCAACGGCTACGGCGAGCGGTCCGGCAACGCCAACCTCTTCACCGTCGTCGCCAACCTGCAGCTCAAGCGCGGCTTCGACCTGGTGCCGCCCGAGTCGCTCGCCGACATGACGCGCATCGCCCACGCCGTCACCGAGGTGACCAACGTCACCCCCAACTCGCACGCGCCGTACGTCGGCACGTCCGCGTTCGCGCACAAGGCCGGGCTGCACGCCAGCGCGATCAAGGTCGATCCGAACCTCTACCAGCACATCGACCCCGCGCTCGTCGGCAACGACATGCGCATGCTCGTCTCCGACATGGCCGGCCGCGCCTCCGTCGAGCTGAAGGGCCGCGAGCTCGGCTACGAGCTCACCCCCGGCCACACGAAGACGCTGGTCGACCGGGTCAAGGACCTGGAGGCCAAGGGGTTCACGTTCGAGGCGGCCGACGCGTCGTTCGAGCTGCTGCTGCGCGACACCGTCCAGGGCGAGCGCAGGCGCCACTTCCAGGTCGAGTCGTGGCGGGTGATCGTCGAGCGGACCAAGGGCGGCGAGCTGGTCAGCGAGGCCACCGTCAAGGTGCACGCCAAGGGCGAGCGCATCGTCGCCACCGGCGAGGGCAACGGCCCGGTCAACGCGCTCGACAGGGCCGTGCGGCAGGCGCTGGAGAAGCTCTACCCCGAGCTGGCCAAGCTGGAGCTGGTCGACTACAAGGTGCGCATCCTGGAGGGCACCCACGGCACCGGCGCCGTCACCCGGGTGCTCATCACCTCCAGCGACGACAGCGGCGAATGGGCCACGGTCGGCGTCGCCGAGAACATCATCGACGCGAGCTGGCAGGCCCTGGAGCAGGCGGTCACGTACGGGCTGCTGCGCGCCGGCCGCGAGACGTCCTCCTGACACCTGCTCAGCAGGGAGAACCGTCCTGGGCGGGGCCCCGCCCAGGACGGTCGTCGCACGGGCCGCCGGGGAAGCGCAGAGCGATGCGGCGGGCGGCCCGCGCGGGCTCCGTGGCCGGGTGCCAGGCGTACACGACGTGGCGCGACCCCTCGTCCCAGCCGGCCCGCCACCAGTACTTCTCGCCGTCGCACCAGACGACCAGGCCGACGCGCACCCACACGAGCGCGAGGCCGTACCCGGCGTGCAGGGTGGTGGGCACTCCCAGCCGCGCCAGGCAGTCGGCGAGCCGCTCGGCGTCCTGATAGGGAATGCCGTGCTCGTCCTGAGGCGTGGCGGTCTGCGCGTGCCACGGTTCCCCGCTCATGACACCGATCATTCCCCGGACGTCGCCGCAGGTGGAGCCGGTAGTCGTGGTGGTGCGCGGACCATTCTTCCCGCGAATATCAGTCTGGTAACGGCTGTCGGCCTAACCTACCGTTGTGACCGAGACACCAGGTCGTCTCCCGCCTCAGTTCTGGTCCGAGCCCGCGGTCGCCGCCGCGCTGGCCGGCTGCGACATCCCCGTCATCCTCGCCGAGGTGCGGCGGGCGCACGGCTGGACGCAGGCCCAGCTGGCGGAGGCGGTCGGCTATTCGCAGAGCTGGGTGTCCAAGGTGCTGCGCGGCAGGCAGCCGCTCACCCTGGACCAGGTCAGGGAGATGTCGAGCCGGATCGGGGTTCCGCTGCACCTGCTCCGCTTCGGCGTACGAGGGGATGACGATCAGACGAAGCGCAGAGACTTCGGCAAGGCGGTGGCGCTGACCGCGCTCGCGGGGCTGGCGCCGTCCAGACCGGCGGAGGTGGACGAGGGCGCCGTCCAGACCCTGACCGGCATCACCGGGGCGCAGCGCCGCCTGGAGGCCACCACGCCCGCCAGGGACCTCGCGCGCGGCGCCACCGCGCACGTCGAGCTGGCCCGGCGCCTGCTGGGCAGGGCGCACCCCGGCCTGGCCGGCGACGTGCGGGCCGCGCTCAGCGAGGCCGCCGGGTTCGCCGCCTGGGTCCACGCCGACATGCAGGACCACGGCAGCGCCAGGGGCTACTACCGGCTGGCCGTCGAGAGCGCGAGAAGGGCCGGGCATCCGCTGCTGGCGGCGTACATGATCGGCAGCCTGGCCGCGTTCGAGATCGACGCCGACGACGCGGGCCTCGCGCTGACGCTGCTCGCGCAGGCCAGGCGCGAGCTCGGGGAGCGGCCACCCGCCACCGCCCGCGCCTGGCTGTCCAGCATCGAGGCGCTCGGCCACGCCGCCGCCGGCGACGCGCCGTCGGCGCTCGCCGCGCTGCGCGACGCCGAGTCCGCCGTCGCGGCGGCGGAGCGCGCGGCCACCCCGCCCTGGCCCTGGGTCTTCCCGTTCGACCAGGCCAAGCTCGCGAGCTACCGGGCCCTCGTCGCGGTGCGGCTCGGCCGCGCGGAGGAGGCGGAGCACGCGCTCGCCGAGTCGCTCGCGTCGGCGCAGCCCGCCGTCAAGCAGCGCGCCGTGCTCACCACCGAGATCGCCGCCGCCAGGCTCATGGCAGGCCGGCCCGACGAGGCGTTCCACCTGGCGGGCGGCGCGCTGGAGGTGGGGCTCGCCTACGGCTCGGCCCGGATCGTCCACCGCGTCAGGAGGTTCCGGCGGGCGTACGACGGCGCCGAGACGGCCGTCGTACGCGACTTCGACGAGCGGCTGAGGTCCACCGTGTGGAACGCGTGAGAGGAGCGTCGATCACCGGCATGATCCGTGTCGCCGTGTCAGGACACCGGGGCCTGCCGCCCCGTACCGCGGAGCTGGTCGACGCGGCCGTCCGCGCCGCGCTGGCCGGCCACGCGCCCCGCCTCGTCGGGCTCTCCTGCCTGGCCGACGGGGCCGACCAGCTCTTCGCCCGCGCGGTGCTCGACCTGGGCGGCGCGCTGGAGGTCGTGGTTCCCGCGGAGCGGTACCGCGACGGGCTGCCGGGCAGCGCCCACGACGAGTACGACGCCCTGCTCAAGCAGGCCGCGGTCGTGCACAGGCTGCCGTTCGCCGACTCCACGCCGCGCGCCCACATGGCGGCGAGCCTCGCCATGCTCGACCGCGCCGACGAGCTCCTCGCCGTCTGGGACGGCAGGCCCGCGCGCGGCTACGGCGGCACCGCCGACGTCGTCGCCGAGGCCGGGCGGCGCGGCCTGCCGGTGCGCGTCGTCTGGCCGCCGGGCGCCCGCCGCGACTGACGGCCCGGACGCACCGCCCGGCCTTCCACATCGATGCGGAGCGGGAGGGCGCCCGGGTTCGCCGGGAACGGCCTAGAGGAGGTTGGCCGAGAACGAGACGCCCTCGACCGTGACCTTCCCGCCCGAGCACGACACCTTGGGCGAGTCGGTGCCCGGCACGATGATCGTCAGCAGCTTCTCCGCCGCCGGCGAGACCACCACGTTCGCGGCCTCCTTCGACAGGTACGTCGGCGACACCCAGCCCAGCGCGCCGCCCCGCTCCACCTTCTGCCCGCCCACCGGCGAGCACGAGGAGAGCTGCACCAGCGTGACCTTGAACTTGCCGTCGCCCAGCACCACCCGGCCGCCCGAGTTCGAGACGAGCTTCAGCGACGGCGCGAACCGCCACAGGCTGCTGACCTTGCCGCCGCCCCCGGCGGTGTCGAGCACCGCCATGACGTCCTGGCCGTGGTTGACGAGCACCGACCTGGTGCGGGTGACGCCGTACGCCTTGTCGGTCAGGCGGAACGCCTGCCTGTCCTTGCCGTACGCGCTGTCGACCAGGCTGCTCGCCGTGCGCGGACGGAAGCGCGCCCCGACGACCGTGGGCACGTTGTGCGCCTCGGGGGAGAGCGTCCAGTAGCGGTAGGAGCTCTTCTCGTACGAGTGGAAGCCGCCGTCCATGAGGATGTCGCGGCCCTGCGCGTAGTACGTCACACCCAGGTGGTCCTCGTGCCCGTGGAACTTCGTCCCGGGGCCGAACCTGATCGAGTAGTACGCCGACTCGGGCTTGCCCCAGTCGGTGCGGCCGTACACGTACCCGGCCCGGTACACCTTGACCTTCTTGTCCGGGGTGCCGGTCTCCATCTTCGGCTCGGTCTCGGCGCTGCCGTCGCCGATGGGCACCATGTAGCCGTTCGGCATGGTGGAGTGCGCGACGAACTCCTTCAGCGCCTCCGCCCGCCGCGACACCTCGCCCGGCACCTTCCTGCCGCACGCCTTCATGTTGGCCATGGCCACCTGCAGCCGGCCGTACACGTAGACGGCGTAGCGGGGGGCCTGCTCCATCAGCGCGCCCTGCGCGTCGACGTCCAGCTTCACCGTGCCCGTGAGCCGCCTCGCGGCCAGGCTCTGCCAGTCGGCGCGGCCGTACCTGCAGCCGATGCCCATGAGGGCGATGTCCTGGTCGATGCCGTGGTTGTGGCCCTTCTTGTACAGCCGCGCGTCGGACAGCAGCCTCGCGTGGTCGGCCAGGCTCGTCTTCAGCCAGTCCGCCTTGACGTGCATGCTCAGGCACAGCAGCGGCTGCGTGCGCAGCGAGACGGGGTGGTCCTTCCACACGTACGGCTTGGTGCCGCGCGCCCCGCGCTTGTTGTGCAGCACCCAGTCCTCGGCGATCTCGGTGGCCCGGTCGAGGTACCGCTTCTCGCCGCTGTTCTCGTACGCGACGACGAGCGTTCCCATCCAGCGCAACGACTGGAAGACGAACTCCCACGAGCGGTTGCGGTACGGGCTCGCCCCCCAGTCGATCTTCTTGCCGAGCTTGAACGCGGGCAGCCCGACGAGGGAGATCTCGCCGCTCATGACGTCCTCGGCGGTGGGGCTGCCGGGCAGCCAGTCGCCCTGGCACTGGGCGGTGCGCTTGACCGGGGCGTCCGCCTGGGCCGGGCCCGCCACGCCGCCGAGGGCGAGCACGAGAGCAAGGGGTATCGCGAGCCGGCGCACGCCAGTTCCTTCCGGAGCCGAAATATGGGGGCGGAACATGCTGTCCGACCGGCGATCATGCGGTCAAGTCGGACATCTCACGGGTGTGGCGCCGCACCGCTTCCAGGCCGCCCGTACGGGATGCTGGTGACTGTGAGATTCGACGACATCGTGCTGCCCGACACGCCCGCCTGCCGCGGCGCGCTCGACGTGGCCACGCGCTACCACACGCCCTCGCTGCTCAACCACTCGGTGCGCGCCTACCTGTGGGCGGCGGCCTATGCCCAGGACAACGGCATCGCGTTCGACGCCGAGTTGCTCTACGTGTCGTCCATGCTGCACGACATCGGGCTGGCGCCGGAGTTCGACAGCCACACCGTGCCGTACGAGGAGGCCGGCGGGCACGTGGCGTGGGCGTTCTGCGCCGGGGCCGGCTGGTCGGCCGAGCGCAGGACCCGCGCCACGGAGGTGATCATCCATCACATGTGGGACGAGGTGTCCGTGGACGAGGACCCGGAGGGCCACCTCCTCGAACTCTCGACCGGCATGGACATCTCAGGCCGCCGGACCGAGGACATCCCCGCGCTCGTGCGCGAGGAGGTGCTCGCGCGCTACCCGCGGCTCGGCATCGCCAAGGAGTTCGCCGCCTGCATCACCGAGCAGGGAGCGCGCAAGCCCGGCAGCCTGGCGGGCGGCTTCGTGCGCTCGGGCATCGCCGACCGCATCGCCCGCAACCCCCTGGACGCCTGAGTCCCGGACGCCCGGCACGCGGGACGTCCGGGACCCGGACGGCTGAGACCTACGCGTCCGTCACGGCTTGGGCCCCGCGCTCTGCACGACCTCGAACGTCCACACCTCGGAGCCGGTCGCCGCGGGGCCCTGCCCGTGACCGTGTCCCTGCCCCGCGTGCCCGTGCCCCGCCTGCCCCGGATGCCCCTGCGCGGCGGCCTGTCCGTGCTCGCGCGCCTCCTGGGCCGCCTGCGCGTGCCCGCGCTGGAACGCCTGGCTCTGCTGCCAGACCTGGAAGTCCTCCTCGCTGCGCCAGCGCGTGTAGACGAGGTAGCGGTCGGTGCCCTCGACCGGCCTGAGCAGCTCGAACCACTCGAACCCGTCGGACGACTCCACCATCCCCGCCCGGTTGGAGAACCGGCTCTCCAGCTCGGAGCGCATCTGCTCGGGAACGGTCAGCACATTGATCTTGACGACGGACACCAGGACCCCTCTCGCGGCACCCTCATCGCACCACCCGTTGCGGCGCGGGTGAGGGCTCCAGGCTAACGCGGGCCACAGCCGGGACGCGGTCGGCCTCCAGCGCGTCGCGCATGTGCGGCAGCGCGACCCGCGACAGGTGCTCGCTCAGCTCGCTCATCGGCCACCGCTCGTCGGCGACCACGCGCAGCCGCACCTCCGGCCGCCCCGACCGTCCGGCCAGCCCGGCGTCGGCGCTCAGCACCGCGGGGCTGCGCGCCACGTCGGCGGCCACCGCCTCCGCCATGCCGCTCGCCGACAGGTCCGTGACCCCCGCCGCGCCCCGCTCGATCCGGTACGACCCCAGCGCCTCGCCGCGCCCCTGCGCGAACAGCCAGCGCAGCCCGAGCAGCGCCACGACCAGCGCCACGGCGGTCACCGCCCACCAGATCCAGGGCGAGTTCGCCGCGAACCACGACCGCACACCCGCGTCCACCACGGGCGTCCCCGCCGCCCGCGCCGAGAACCCGCCCAGGCCCCGCGCCAGCGTCAGGCCGCCCAGCACCGCCAGCACCAGCCCGACCACCGCGAGCCCCCACCGGTTCCCCCGGCCGGTCCTGTCGCTCACCTGCGCTCCTTCACGTTCACGGCCACCCGGTACGGCTCCACCGGCTGCAACGCGGCCATCCTCGTCAGCACCGCGTCCCTGACGGCCCGCGCGAAGCCCTCCTCGTCCCAGCCCGAGGTGAACGGCGTGACGGCGACCGTCCTGCCGCGCAGCCTCGCCCTGGCGCCGTGGACGCCGGGCACCTCCTCGGCCGCGTGGGCCAGGGCACTGGAGAAGCTCTTCCGCCGCATGCCGATGACGAGGTCGGGGTCGCCGGTGCGTACCGGGATCATCCTGGGCCTGCCGGGCACCAGGGCGGTGGCCAGCAGGGCGAGGCCGACGAGCGTGGCGACGGCCGCGCCGAGCAGCAGCAGCGGGTCGGACCACGGCGTCGAGGACGCCCAGGCGAGCATCCGGTCGTAGGGCAGCAGCCGCAGCGGGGCGCCGACGAGCGCGGAGACGGTCTCGGCGGCCACGTAGAGGCCCGCGAGCGTCACGAGCGCCGCCACGACGACGGCGGGGACGGTCCTGTGCGGCCGGAAGGCCCGTACAGCCGCCCGGTCCGCGGCCCGTTCCTGCCTGCCCCGCCCCGGCGCCCGGCCGCCGTGCTCAGGGCCGCCGCGCTCAGGGCCGCCGTGCTCAGGGCCGCCGTGCTCAGGGCCGCTGTGCTCAGGGCCGCGGTGCTCAGGGCCGCTGTGCTCAGGGCCGCCGTGCTCAGGGCCGCCGTGTTCGGGGCCTCCGGGTGCGCGGGTGCCCGGGTCGCGGGCGGTGGGTTCACCGGCGCCGCGCACGCCCGGTTCGTCCGCCGCGGTCATGCCCGGTCTCCCGAGAGGTCCTGACCGGCGCCCCGGCCGGCGCCCCGGCCGGCGCTCTGATCGACGTCCTGGCCCGCTCTCCGGCCGGCCGGCTGAGCGGTGCTCCGGCCCGTGGCCCGGTCGGCGAGGGCGGTGTCCAGGGAGACGTCCATGCCGATGTCCAGGCGGGTGACGCGCAGCCCGGCCTGCTCGGCCACGCGGCGCGTGACGTGCTCCCTGAGCCGCCGCGCCACCTCCCGCAGCGGCGCCGGGTAGCCGACGGTCACGCTCAGCTCGATCTCGGCCCGCGCGCCCCGCACCGTCACCCTGGACGCGCGCGTCCACGGCAGGCCGCCCTGGTGCACCTTGCGCACGCCGGGCACCTCCCTGGCGGCGGCCAGCGCGATGACGGTGGCGGCGCGGTCGCCCACCTCGGTGCGCCCGCGCGACTCGGGCGCGGGCGGCGGCGGACGGCGCTGCCGTGGCACGAGGCCGCCGCCGCTGCGGTGTTCGGGGGCGACGGCCGTCATTTCCGCCTCACGGACAGACCTGACAGGTTGACCTCGCCGGTCTCGGCGACCCTCCCGAGGAGGAACCCGAGCGCGCCGAGCACGAGCACGATCAGGAACGGGCCGAGCCCGCCGAACGCGCCCACGATCCCGAGCACCATGCCGGCGATCATGCCGATCACCGGCGTCCACCGGATGTTGTTCATGTCTCCTCCACGACGTCGTCGATCCGGACGTCCACGCGCCGGCCCCCGGCCAGGTCTGCGACGGCCCGCCGCACCTCGTCGGCGGTCTCGGCCAGTGGGCGGCCCGTCGTCGCGACGATCGCGATCTCCACCGCGCCGTCGCCCACCGACACGCCCACGAGCCGTTCGCCCGGCAGGTACGTGGCCACCGTGCCGAAGGGGCCGCCCGACAGCCGGACCACCCCCGGGCAGGCCGCGGCCCGCTCGGCGATCGCCCGGGCCTCGCTCATTGGACCCTGGGCTCCTGCTGCTGTTGCTCGCCCTCGCCGCCCTGCTGGCGTTCCTGGCCGGGCAGGTGCACGTCGTCGACCCTGATGTTCACCTCGGTGACCTCCAGGCCGCACATCCGCTCCACGGCGTTGATCACGTTCTTGCGCACGGCCGCGGCGAGGTCGGGGATGGCGGTGCCGTACTCGGCCACCAGTTCGAGGTCCACGGCGGCCTGCCGCTCGCCCACCTCCACCGACACGCCCTGCGCGGGGCTCCGCTCGCCGCCGACCATGCCGCGTACGCTGCCGAAGGCACGCGCGGCCCCGGCGCCCATGTCGTAGACGCCGGACACCTCGCGGGCCGCCAGTCCGGCGATCTTCGCGACGACGCCGTCGTCGATGCTCGTGGTGCCCCGTTCGGTGACCAGCGAGGTCCCCGGGGCGCCGCTCTCGGTCCTGGCCCGCGGTACCGACGCGGTTTGAGACGCGGTTTGAATGTCCGACACGACCCGTCACCCCCGACGTTCGATGTGTGCCATCAAGTCCGACATAGCCGGATATTGGGCATTGATGCAGCATGAAAGGGATTCGGGGGCTAACTATGGGGGCCCCGTGACCCGGCCCTTCTCCGGGTGGGCCGACCCCTGCGACGGCGGCGATAGCCTTGTCAGGTGCGCATAGCGAGGTTCTCCACAGGCGAAGGCATGTCGTTCGGGGTGGTCGAGGGCGGTCCGGGCGAGGAGGTCGTGTCCGCGATCGCCGGCCACCCGTTCAACCAGGTGCAGTTCACGGGCGAGCGCTTCCCGCTGTCCCAGGTGAAGCTGCTGGCCCCGATGCTGCCGAGCAAGGTGGTCGCCATCGGCAGGAACTACGCGGAGCACGCCCGCGAGCTGGGCAACGAGGTGCCCGACGAGCCGCTCATCTTCATGAAGCCGTCCACGTCCGTGATCGGCCACGGCGAGGCCATCGCCTACCCGACGTCGCTGTCCGAGCGCGTCGACTTCGAGGGCGAGCTGGCCGTCGTGATCGGCAGGCTGTGCCGCGAGGTGCCGGTCGAGCGGGTCAAGGACGTCATCTTCGGCTACACCTGCGCCAACGACGTCACCGCGCGCGACCTGCAGAAGAAGGACGTCCAGTTCACCCGGGCCAAGAGCTTCGACACCTTCTGCCCGCTCGGCCCCTGGATCCAGACCGACCTCGACGCCGCCGACCTGGCCCTCACCACCACGGTCAACGGCGAGGTGCGCCAGAGCGGCCGCACCAGCCAGCTCATCAACGACATCCCCGCGCTCGTCGCCTACGTCAGCGCCGTCATGACGCTGATCCCCGGCGACGTCATCCTGACCGGCACCCCGGCCGGCGTCGGCCCGCTCCACATCGGCGACGAGGTCAGCGTGGGCATCGAAGGCATCGGCACTCTGACGAACAAGGTGGTCTCCCGTGACTGATCTGCGGGTGCGTTTCGCCCCGTCCCCAACCGGCATGTTCCACGTCGGCGGCGCGCGCACGGCGCTGTACAACTGGGCGCTGGCCGAGCAGTCCGGCGGCACGTTCGTGCTGCGCATCGAGGACACCGACGCGTCGAGGAACCGCCCCGAGTGGACCGAGGGCATCATCTCCGCCCTCGACTGGATCGGCATCAACGGCTCGCACCCGGCCTTCGAGGGCCCCTACTTCCAGTCCGCGTACGAGCCGCAGCACCGCGAGGCCGTGGCCAAGCTGCTGGCCGACGGCCTGGCCTACTACTGCGACTGCACCCGCGAGCAGCTCGTGGCCCGCACCGGCTCCGAGCACAGGGGCTACGACGGCCACTGCCGCGAGCGCGGCCTCACCGCGGGCGCGGTGCGCTTCCGCACCCCCGACGAGGGCGTCACCGTGGTCGAGGACGTCATCCGCGGGCGCGTGGAGTTCCCGAACGACGCGCAGGAGGACTTCGTCATCGCCCGCAGCGACGGCTCCCCGCTGTACGTGCTGGCCAACGCCGTCGACGACATCACCCAGAACATCACCCACGTCATCCGCGGCGAGGAGCACCTCGGCAACGCGGCCAAGCAGGAGCTGCTGTGGCCGGCGCTGGGTGCCAAGGCGCCGGTCTGGGCGCACCTGCCGGTCATCGTCAACGAGCAGCGCAAGAAGCTGTCCAAGCGCCGCGACAAGGTGGCGCTGGAGGCGTACCGCGCCGAGGGTTACCTGGCCGAGGCCATGGTCAACTACCTCATGCTGCTCGGCTGGGGTCCGGGCGACGACCGCGAGATCATGCCGTGGTCCGAGATGATGCCGCTGTTCCGCCTCGACTCGGTCAACTCCTCCAGCGCGTTCTTCGACGAGAAGAAGCTGCGCGCGTTCAACGGCGAGTACATCCGCGCGCTGCCGCTGGAGACGTTCGAGGAGCGCTGCGCCCCCTACCTGGAGCCGTCGTGGGACCGCGAGCTGTTCAGCAAGCTCGCCCCGCTCGCCCAGACCCGCCTCACCGTGCTGTCCGAGATCCGGCAGAACGTCGACTTCCTCTTCCTGGAGGAGCCCGTCTTCGACCAGGCGTCCTGGGACAAGGCGATGAAGAACGCCCCCGAGGAGATCCTCGGCGGCTACCTGGAGCGCCTGGAGACCGTGAGCTGGGACCCCGAGTCGCTCAAGGAGGCGCTGGAGGAGGTCGGCGCGGCCCACGGGCTCAAGCTGGGCAAGGCTCAGGCCCCGGTCCGCGTGGCGATCACCGGCCGCACGGTCGGCCTTCCGCTGTTCGAGTCGATCGAGGTGCTCGGGCGGGAGCGGTCGCAGGACCGCCTGCGCGCGGCGCTAGCGCGGCTGCGAGGCTGACCGAGGCCCCCGCGGCCATCGACAGCCACACGCCGGTCACGCCGAGCCACGAGCTCAGCGCGTACGCGAGGGGCAGCTGCACGGCGAAACCCGCCAGCGTGGCGGCCAGCAGGCGGCCGCCCCTCCCGCTCGCCTGGAGCACGCCGCCCACGGCGATGAGCCCGCCGAAGGGCACCAGGTAGAGCGTCATCCAGCGCAGGAATCCCACGGCCACCGACGGGTCGGCGGTGAACAGCCCGGCGGCGGGCACGGCGGCCGCGTTCAGCGCGGCCGCCACCGCCGCGCCCCCGCCGAGTCCCAGCAGCAGCGGCGACCCGGCGGGCTCCGACCGGGCGGTACGGATCATCGCGGCCTGCCGCAGTGCGTAGAACACCATGACCCCGGCCAGCATGATCTTCTGGCCGATGCCGTAGCCCGCCACCTGCGCGGTGCCGAACCCGGCCACGATCTCGACCAGCGCCATGCCGACGAGCGCGCGGGCCAGGAAGTCGCCGGACATCGGCAGCCCGGTCACCAGGATCTCCCGGCCGAGCCACGCCCCCCTGCCCCGCTCGCCGTCATCGGGGGCGCCGGCAGCGGGGGAGCCGTCCTCGGGGGCGCTGTCGCCCTGGGCGCCGTCGCGCAGCCCCCTGAGCGATCTGACCGCGATGGCCAGCGTGACGGCGCGGGCGGCCACGGTGGCCAGCGCGGCGCCGCGCACGCCCAGCCCGAGCCCGTAGATGAGCAGCGGGTCCAGGACGACCACGAGGGCGTTGCAGATGAGCGCGTTGCGCATCGGGGTCCGCGTGTCACCCAGGCCCTTCAGCACGCCGTCCACGACGGTCTGGGCGAAGTACACGGGCAGCCCGGCCAGCGAGACCAGCAGGAAGTCCGCGGCCGGGCCGGACGCGGCGCCGAACAGGGCGGCGATCGGCTCGTGCAGGAGCACGCCGGGGACGGCGACGGCGGCGGAGAACAGGGCCCACAGCAGCCGGCCGGTCCTGACCACGGGCCACAGCGGGGCCCGGCCGTCCCGCCTTCCCACCAGCACGGTGACGCCCGTGGGCACCGCCAGGAACAGCCCGTAGGCCAGGTACTCCACCGTGGTGCCGACGGTCACGGCGGCGATCGCGCCCTCCCCGAGCCCGGAGACCCACAGCAGGTCGATCAGGCCCACCGCGACGACGGCGGTGAGCAGTTCCACGTAGACGGGCAGGGCCAGCCTGAACATCGATACCTCGTTTCGTTGTACCTCGTTTAGAGGTATAACGGTACGATGCTCCCCATGGCAAGCGGCGGTGACCTGGCGTTCACCATCCTGGGATTCCTGAACGAGCGGCCCATGCACGGCTACGAGCTGAAGGCCCGTCTCACCTCGCTGACCGGTCACCTGCGGCCGGTCAGCGACGGCGCGCTCTACCCGGCCATCGCCAGGCTGGAGGCCAAGGGGCTCCTCGAACGGCACGAGGAGCCCGGCGCCGCCGCCGCCCGCAGGCAGGTGCTGACCATCACCCGCGCCGGTCGCGAGGAACTGCTGCGACGGCTGCGCGACCCCGCCGACCTCGACATCAGCGACCAGACGCGGTTCTTCGCCCTCCTCACGTTCCTGTCCGCGCTGCCCGACCCCGCGGGCCGGGCGCGCGTGCTGCGGCGCCGCCTCGACTTCCTGGAGGCCCCCGCGAGCTTCTTCCACGAGGGCGACCGGCCGGTACGGGCCCGGGACGAGCCGGACCCGTACCGGCGCGGCATGCTTCTGGTCGCCGCCGCCTCCAGCAGGGCCGAACGCGCGTGGCTGCGCGAGCGCCTGGCCGAACTGGAGCCGCGGCGGGAGGGCGAGCCCGCGGCGGACGCCTGAACCCGCCCCGGCCCCGCCCGGCGGGCGGGCTCAGGCGAGGCCGCGGCGGGTGAGCAGCGGCTCGATGCGCGGCTCCCCGCCCCGGAACGCCCGGAAGGCCGCCAGCGGATCGACGCTCCCGCCCCGCGACAGCAGCTCCCGCCGGAAGTGGTCGCCGTTCTCCCGGGTGAGGCCGCCGTTCTCCTTGAACCACTCCACGCTCTCCGCGTCGAGCACCTCGCTCCAGATGTACGAGTAGTACCCGGCGCTGTAGCCGCCCGCGAAGATGTGCGCGAAGTAGTTCGTGCGGTACCGGGGCGGCACCGGCGCGAACGCGATGCCCGCCGCCTCCAGGGCCGCCGCCTCGAACGCCTCCGGGTCGCCGGGGTCCTCGCCCGGGGCCAGCTTGTGCCAGGCCCAGTCGAGGAGCGTCGCCGCGAGGTACTCCACCGTCTTGAAGCCCTGGTTGAACTGCTCGGCCGCCGTCAGCTTGTCCACGAGCTCCTGCGGCATCGGCTCGCCCGTCTCGTAGTGCCTGGCGTAGTTGGCCAGGATCTCCGGCCAGGTGACCCACATCTCGTTCACCTGCGACGGGTACTCGACGAAGTCGCGCGGCACGTTCGTGCCGGAGACCCGCGGGTAGCGCACGCGCGAGAACAGCCCGTGCAGCGCGTGGCCGAACTCGTGGAAGGCGGTCGTGACCTCGTCGTACGTCAGCAGGGTCGGCCCGGAGGCCGGCTTGGTGACGTTGAGGTTGTTCATCACCACGGGCAGCTCGTCGAACAGGAACGACTGGTCCACCAGGTTGTTCATCCACGCGCCGCCCCGCTTGTTCGCCCTCGCGTACGGGTCGAGCGCGAACAGCCCGAGCGGCGTGCCGTCGGCGTCGGACACCTCGAAGACCGTGACGTCCTCGTGGTAGCCCCGCAGGTCCGGCCGGTCGGCGAAGGTGACGCCGTACAGGCGGGTGGCGGCGTGGAAGACGCCGTCGCGGTAGACGCGCTCCAGCTCGAAGTACGGACGCACCGCCTCCGCGTCGAAGTCGTAGCGGGCCTTGCGCACCTTCTCCGCGTAGTACGACCAGTCCCACGGCTCGATCGCGAACCCGGCCTGTTCGGCCAGCGCCTCCGCCTCCCTGCGGGCGTTGCGCACGGCCGGCCCGACCAGCTGGCCCAGCATCTCCTCGACCGCCTCGACGGTCTTGGCGGTCTGGTCGGCGACCGAGTAGGCGGCGTGGTTCGGGAAGCCCAGCAGCGCCGCCCGCTCCGCCCGCAGCCGCGCCATGCGCGCCGCCACCTCGAAGTTGCGCGGCGCGCGCTCCACGCTCAGCGTGTACAGCCTGCGGCGCACCTCGCGGTCGGTGAGCTGCGCGAGCGCCGGCTGGTTGGTGAAGTTCAGCAGCGGCAGGGCGTAGCGGCCGTCGTCCTGCACCAGCGCCGAGACCGCGGCCTCGTCCATCCCGTCGAGCTCCTTGGCGTCGTCGACGACCAGGGCCGACTCCGTCGAGGCCCGCAGCAGGATCTGCCGGAACTCGGTCGACAGGCGGGACAGCTCCTCGTTCAGCTCGCGCAGCCGCGCCTGCTCGGGCTCGGTCAGGTCAGCGCCGGCCCTGACGAAGTCGTCGCGGTACTTCTCCAGCAGCCACGCCTCCTCGGGGTCGTCCGTGGCGACCTGCTTGATGCGGGCCCACAGCGCGCGGTTCAGCCGGATGGCGTCGCTGTGCTTGGACAGCTCGGGCGAGATCCGCTTCTCGATCTCCATGACGCCGTCGGTGGAGTTCGAGGCGGCGACCGTGAAGAAGGCCGTGGCGGCGCGGCCGAGGACGCGCCCCGACCGCTCCAGCGCCGCGATCGTGTTCTCGAACGTGGGCGGCTCGGGGTTGCTCGCGATCGCGTCGACCTCGGCCAGTTGCTCGGCCATGCCGCGCTCGAACGCGGGCAGGTAGTGCTCCTCGCGGATCTCCGCGAACGGCGGCAACTGGTAGGGCAGGCTGCTGGGGGCGAAGAACGGGTTCTCGGCCAACGCTTGGGCTCCTCCACGTGGGGTTTTGTCCCCATCAGCTTGGCACGGCCGGGCCGTCGCCGGGGCCGCCACGGAGGCGTCCCGGTATTCGTTTTGGTCTTACCCCCGTAGCTGGGCTATTCTTTCGGACGTCGCCAAGCGAAACCCCAAGGGGATCGCAGCGGTGGGGTATGGTGTAATTGGCAGCACGACTGATTCTGGTTCAGTTAGTCTAGGTTCGAGTCCTGGTACCCCAGCAGGGAAAACAGAGCGGATGTCTCCACACGGAGGCGTCCGTTTTCTTATGCCGCCAGCCGGTGCAGGATCTCCGTGATCCGCCGGTACACCGCCGGCGTCGGCGCGTGCGGCGCGTCCACCGTGCGCACGTCGAAACCGTTGCCCGGCGTCGCCGCGTCCGCCTCCCTGATCATCCGGTCCTGCAGCGCGAGCGGGATCATCCGGTCCCGCGTGTGCCTGATGTACGTACGCGGCACCCGGCCCCATGCGTCCGGCCGGCCGCGGGCGTCGCCCGCCGACACCAGCAGGCTCTCGTCCGGCAGCAGCGTGTTCATCATGGCCAGCACCTCCCCGTCGGTCGCGCCCTCCATGAAGGCGGCCTTCACGGCGTCCACGAACGCCCTGTCGGCCGAACGCCAGTTCACCCGGACCGCCCCGATGACCCGGGGATCTCCCACGATCCCGGCCAGCACGGCCGACGCGAGGCTCCCCGCCGCCTCGGGCGTCTCCAGGTACTCGGCGGGGGAGCGCAGGTCCGTGCAGCAGAACGCGGCGTCGTACACGAGCCGGTGGATCAGGTGCGGCACCTCGTCGGCGGCCTTCGTGATCGCCGTGCCGCCCAGGCTGCCGCCCACCAGGACGACGGGACCGTGCTCGGCGGCCCTGCGCACGACCGTCACGGTGGCCTCGACGTGGTCGTCCAGCGTGACGCCCGCGACGGCCGAGGGCAGCGCGGCGAGCCGCTCCAGGTCCTGGGGGGCCTGGTAGGCGAGGTCGAACTGCCGGGCGGCCCCGTGGCCAGGCAACTCCACCCCCACGCAGCGGTGCCCGCGCAACGTCAGCTCGGGATCCTGGGCGGGCGCCCCGTTCGCCCCGCTCACGAACACGTACGTGGTCACCGCCCCCGCCTGCACGTCCGAGGAGGTCCCGTCGCCGGTGAGGGCCGTGGACCGGTCCACCGCTCTGCTCATGTGATCGCTCATGCGAAGATGCTCGCCCGCCGCACCCGGCTCCCGCATCGCCCGCCCGGCCCTCCATCCGGTGGACGCCCCCGTCAACCGATCGGCGAACCGGCAGGCGGCCCAGGCTCGGTACATGGCGCGCGGCATGTCAGGCTGGGGACGTGAGCCGGCTCGACGGGCGCGAACGCCTGGTGCACCTGACCATCGCCTACGGCCTGCTCGCGGTCTCCGTGATCGCCGCGGTCGCGTTCGGCGACGGCGCGGGCGGCCCCAGGCCCGGCACACCGGCACTGGCCGTCGCCCCCTGGCTGGCGGGCACGTCCTGGCCGCCCCTGGCCGTCCTGGCGGCCCTCTGGCTCGCGCCTCTGGGCCTCCCACGTCGAGAGGGCAGGCTGAGACGCGGCTCCCCTCTTCCGCCCGCCTGGGGCTGGGCGCGACGGGTGCCGGTCGTCGTGCACCACGCGGGCCTGGTGGCGATCGCCGGGGCGCTCGTGGCGTGCGACGCCGCCTTCACGGTGTTCGCCTCGGCCGGATACCTGCTCGCCACCGCCCTGCTCCCCGGACGGCTCGTCATCGCGGGCGTCGCGCTCACCGCCGCCGCGGTCGTCCTCGGCCAGGCGGGCGCCGACGACACCGCCGGGCTGCTCGTCGTCATCGGCGGCCTGGCACTCCCGCTGGCCGTCGCCGGTTGGTACGTCTCCGCCGAGAGTGACAGGCGGCGCAGGCTCGTCGAGGAGCTGCGCGCCGCCCTGGCCGAGAACGCCGCCCTGCACGCCCGCCTCCTCGACCAGGCCAGGCACGCGGGCGTGCTCGACGAGCGGCAGCGCGTCGCCGGTGAGATCCACGACACCGTGGCCCAGGACCTCGCCGCCGTCATCGGCCAGCTCGCAGCCGCCGACGCCGCCGCCGGTGAGCCGGAGCGGCGACGCCACCTCGACCGGGCGTCCGCACTGGCCCGCAGCGGCCTCGCCGAGGCCCGCCGCGCCGTGCGCGCCCTGCGCCCGGGGCCGCTGGAGGACTCCCGCCTGCCCGACGCCCTGACCCGGCTGGCCGCCGAGTGGGAGGCCCGGACCGGCCTCGCCCTGGCCGTCGAGATCACGGGGACGCCCGTGGCGCTCGCCGCCGACGTCGAGGACACCCTGTTCCGGGTGGCGCAGGAAGCGCTGACCAACGTCGCCAAGCACGCCGGGGCCCGGCGCGCGGCCCTGACCCTGTCGTACACGGACCTCCCCTTCCCCGGCCCGCACGCCGCCCACGCCGCCGGCGGCCGGGACGGCGGCCCGCGGGGCGTCCTGCTGGACGTGCGTGATGACGGGCGGGGATTCGACCCGCGGGCGCCGGGCGACGGCTTCGGGCTCGACGGCATGCGGCAGCGGGTGCGCGGCGTCGGTGGCACCCTGGAGGTCGAGTCAGAGCCCGGCCGCGGCACCGCCGTCGCCGCGGCCGTGCCCGCCATACCTCCGGAAGGCCGTCCATGACGACGCTCATCAGGCTGCTCATCGTCGACGACCACCCGATCGTGCGCGACGGCCTGCGTGCGGTGCTCGGCCGCGAACCCGACCTGGAGATCGCTGGGGAGGCGGGCGACGGTGAGGAGGCGGTGCGGCTGACCGCCCGGCTCGCTCCCGACGTCGTCCTGCTGGACCTGCGCATGCCCGGCCTGGCCGGCGTCGCCGCCATCCGCGCCCTGCGGGCCGCGGGGGAGGGGGAGCCGCCCCGCGTGCTCGTCCTCACGACCTTCGACACGGACGTGCTGCCCGCGCTGGAGGCGGGCGCGGACGGCTACCTGCTCAAGGACGCGCCGCCTGAGGAGCTGGCGCGGGCCGTGCGCGCCACGCACAGGGGGGAGACGGTGCTCGCGCCCGCGGCGGCCGGGCGGCTGGCCGACCATGTGCGCAGGCCCGCCCGAGGGGTGCTGACGGGGCGTGAGCTGGAGGTGCTGCGGCTGGTGGCCGGGGGAGCGACGAACCGCGAGGCGGCCGCCGAGCTCTTCATCAGCGAGGCGAGCGTGAAGACGCACCTGCTGCACGTCTACGCCAAGCTGGACGTCCGCGACCGCGCGGCCGCGGTCGGCGAGGCCTACCGCCGCGGTCTCCTCCACCCCTAGCCGGGCAGGCGGCCTCCTCCGCCCCGGGGTGGCCGATCTGGCGGGCTGATAGCGGTTTGGAGTGGTCTCCGGGGTGCGGTAGAGTTACCTCCGTTGCCGGGGAGCCCCGGCACACAGCTTGTGGGACCAGGTCCCGTCGTCTAGTGGCCCAGGACGCCGCCCTCTCAAGGCGGTAGCGCCGGTTCGAATCCGGTCGGGACTACCACTCCACAAGCGCAGCAAGGTCCCGTCGTCTAGTGGCCCAGGACGCCGCCCTCTCAAGGCGGTAGCGCCGGTTCGAATCCGGTCGGGACTACGTCTTTCTCATGCAGCTCCGGTGCCGTACACGGCCCGGAGCTTTTCGCTGTTCCGGCCCGGCACGGGCAGGGCGGCGAGAAGCCCGGCCGCGCGGGTCGCGACCGGGCTTCGAGGACGGGCGGGGGCGTTACCTGGCGGGCTGCCCAGCGGAGCGGGCCTTGAACAGCGCCCGCTTGGCGGCCTTCGCCACCTGCTTGTCCGGGTGCACCTGGGAAATCAGGTCGAGCAGCTCCTCGACGTGGCCGTGCGGGATCTTCCAGATGACGTCGAGCAGCTCGTTGACCATCTCGGGCCCGATGTCCTGCAGGCTGCTCACGAACTCGGACCGGCCGAGGCCCGCCGAGATCGTCCACATGTCGAGGATCAGCCAGTGCGTGTCGTCCTGGGTGGGTTCGGGGGCCCCCTCGACCCCGAGCTGGCTCAGGTGGGTCGCCGCGTACGGGCGCAGCGACGGCTGCTTGAGCGCCTCCTGCCAGGCCGGGACGGCCGCCTCGCCCAGCGTGCCCACCACGCTGGCGGCCTGCACCCTGATGAGGGCGTCGTTCTCGTCCTCGACCGCGGCCTCCAGCAGCTCCTCGGCGGCCTTGGCCGGCTCGCGCAGCCGCATCCAGGCGGCGAACTCGGCGTCGGCTTCGTCCTCGGGCAGCTCGGCGCTGAGCGCGAGCAGCTCGTGCGCCGTCATGGACTCGATCGCGGGCCTCGCGTCGATCTCGATGTCGGCGTCGTCGACCAGGTGGATGACGCCCTCGGTGCCGAGCGGGGTGAGCCTGACGGCGTCGCCCTCGACCTCGGCCATGCCGTAGCCGACGAGCCAGTCGATCGCGCCGGCCAGCGGGTCGCCCGCCGCCTCCCAGGCCTCGGCGCCCAGCTCGTCGAGGTCGGCGGCGGCCTCGGCCAGCTCCCTGCCGAGGTCGTCGATCTCGCGGGAGCCGCCGGCGAGCAGCAGCCGCACGAGGACGCCGCGGGTGAGCCCGGCCAGCGCCATCGTGAGGTCCTCGTCGGACAGCTCGGGGTCGCCGTAGTCGACCGAGTGCAGCCCCAGCATCCAGGCGTCGAGGACGTCCTCGTCGTCGTCGAACGGCCAGTCGGAGGTGTCGTCCTGGACGTGGACGGTGCCGCCCTCGCCGGGTTCGAGGAACTCGAGGTCGACGGCGAGGTTCCAGATGTTCCACAGGTGGGGGACGGACTCGGCGAGCGGCCGGTCGGTCTCGGGCCTCGGCAGGCCGACGGCCCGCAGCGCCTCCTCCACCTCGGCGTCGCTGAGCAGGGTGTCCTCGCCGACGCGGCGGCCGGAGCCGACCCACAGGGCCAGGTCGCGGGCCTTGGCGACGAGCGGGGCCGTGCGGGCCAGCGCGGCCAGCTCGGAGTCGGGCCGCAGCCTGATGGTGTCGAGCTCGGCCAGCTCGTCGGCGAAGGGTTCGAAGTCGCCGAGGTCGCCGGCCTCCTCGTCGTCGTCGTCCTCGTCGTCCTCGATGAGGTCTTCCATGAGCTCGACGAACTCGTCTTCGACGTCGTCGAGCTCCGCCTGCAGATCTGCGAGGGAGTCCGAGCCCTTGGCGAGCCTGCCGGTCTGGGAGAGGAACGTCAGGTACGCGTCGACGGCCGGGAGCATGCCGTCGGCCGCGGCGTCGGGGTCCTCCACGACCTTGGGCATGCGGTCGAGCAGCAGGTTGCGCAGGTCGGCGCGCTTCCAGGTGCCGAGGTCCTGCGAGAAGGCGAGACGGTGCCACAGTGCTGCGGGCCCCACGAGCTCGGGGTCGCTGTCGGGCGCGTTGACGCGGGCCCACATGATGAACTCTTCGAGCAGGGGTCGCAGCTCAGTGGCGGCTACCTCGATGCGATCTGTCACCCACTCAGGCTAGTGCGCTCCCGAGGCAGTCGGCTCCCGAAATTCCGGCATTCACCGATCATGACGTGCGGCGCATCGCCTCGGTGATCCGCTCGGCGGCGGCCATGACGGGCACCGCGTGGAGCCTGCCGGGCGCCCTGGTGAGCCGCTCGATCGGGCCGGAGACGGAGACGGCGGCGATCACCTTGCCGCCGCTGCCCCTGATGGGGGCGGACACGCTGGCGACGCCCTGCTCGCGTTCGCCGACGCTGTGGGCCCAGCCGCGCCTGCGGACGGAGGCGAGGGTGGCGGCGGTGAACTTGGCGCCGCGCAGGCCGCGGTGCAGGCGGTCGGGCTCCTCCCAGGCGAGGAGTATCTGGGCGGCGGAGCCGGCGGTCATGGGCAGCGCCGACCCGACGGGGACGGTGTCGCGCAGGCCGCTGGCGCGTTCGGCGGCGGCGACGCAGACGCGCTCGTCGCCCTGGCGGCGGTAGAGCTGGGCGCTCTCGCCGGTCAGGTCGCGGAGCTGGGTCAGCACGGGGGCGGCCACGGCGAGCAGCCGGTCCTCGCCGGCGGCGGTGGACAACTCGGACAGCCGCGGGCCGAGGACGAATCTGCCCTGCGTGTCGCGGCTGACGATGCGGTGGTGCTCCAGTGCGACGGCGAGTCTGTGGGCCGTGGGCCGGGCCAGGCCGGTGGCCTGAACGAGCTGAGCCAGTGAAGCAGGGCCTGCTTCGAGGGCGTTGAGTACCAGAACGGCCTTGTCCAGTACTCCGACTCCGCTAGAGTTGTCCATACACCGATACTGCCGTCTCGACATATGAGAAAGCAAGTCGGATGATTCTCAAGGAGGAGATCATGGGCCGCACACTGGCCGAGAAGGTCTGGGAGCAGCACGTCGTCCGACGTGCCGAGGGCGAACCCGACCTGCTCTACATCGACCTGCACCTCATCCACGAGGTGACCAGCCCCCAGGCGTTCGACGGGCTCCGTCTCGCCGGGCGAGGCGTGCGGCGGCCCGATCTCACCATCGCCACCGAGGACCACAACGTCCCGACCGTGCTCGGGCCGATCTCCGACCCGGTGTCCAAGACGCAGGTCGAGACGCTGCGCAAGAACGCCGCCGAGTTCGGCGTCCGGCTGCACCCGATGGGCGACGCCGGTCAGGGCGTCGTGCACATCATCGGCCCGCAGTTCGGCCTGACCCAGCCGGGCATGACCATCGTCTGCGGCGACTCGCACACCTCCACCCACGGCGCGTTCGGCGCCATCGCCTTCGGCATCGGCACCTCCGAGGTCGAGCACGTCCTGGCCACCCAGACGCTGCCCGCCTACCGGCCGAAGACCATGGCCATCGAGGTGTCGGGCGAGCTGCCCCCCGGCGTCACCGCCAAGGACCTCATCCTCGCCATCATCGCCAGGATCGGCACCGGCGGCGGCCAGGGCTACATCGTCGAGTACCGCGGCGAGGCCGTCCGCAAGCTCTCCATGGAGGGCCGGATGACCGTCTGCAACATGTCCATCGAGGCGGGCGCCCGCGCCGGCCTGATCGCGCCGGACGAGACCACGTTCGCCTACCTGGAGGGCCGCCCGCACGCGCCGCAGGGCGAGCTGTGGGACCAGGCCGTCGAGTACTGGAAGACGCTGCGCACCGACGACGACGCCGTGTTCGACAAGGTCGTCGAGATCGACGCCTCCACCCTCACGCCGTACGTCACGTGGGGCACCAACCCCGGGCAGGGCCTGCCGCTCGGCGAGTCCGTGCCGAGCCCCGAGAGCTTCTCCGACCCGGTGGAGCGGGCCGCCGCCGAGCGCGCCCTGGAGTACATGGGCCTCACCGCCGGCACGCCGCTGCGCGAGGTCGAGGTCGACACCGTCTTCGTCGGCTCGTGCACCAACGGCCGCATCGAGGACCTGCGCGCCGCCGCCGAGATCCTGCGCGGCCGCCAGGTGAAGACGCGCACGCTCATCGTGCCCGGCTCGATGCTGGTCAAGCTGCAGGCCGAGCAGGAGGGCCTGCACGAGGTGTTCAGGTCCGCGGGCGCCGAGTGGCGCGAGGCCGGCTGCTCGATGTGCCTCGGCATGAACCCCGACACGCTCCAGCCCGGCGAGCGCAGCGCCTCCACCTCCAACCGCAACTTCGAGGGCCGCCAGGGCAAGGGTGGCCGCACCCACCTGGTGTCGCCGCAGGTCGCCGCCGCGACCGCGGTCACCGGCCGCCTGACCGCCCCCGCCGACCTCTAGGAGACCGAACGATGGAAGCCTTCACCACCCACACCGGTACGGCGGTGCCGCTGCGCCGCAGCAACGTCGACACCGACCAGATCATCCCGGCCGTCTGGCTCAAGCAGGTCAGCCGCACCGGCTTCGAGAAGGGCCTGTTCGCCGCCTGGCGCGAGGACCCGTCGTTCGTGCTGAACGACCCCGCCTACGCGGGCGGCACCGTCCTGGTCTCCGGCCCCGACTTCGGCACCGGCTCCTCCCGCGAGCACGCCGTGTGGGCCCTGCAGCAGTACGGGTTCCGCGTCGTGATCGCCGCCAGGTTCGGCGACATCTTCCGCAACAACTCCACCAAGATGGGCCTGCTGCCCGTCGTCCTGCCCGGCGACAAGGTCGAGGCGCTGCAGGCCGCGGTCGAGGCCGACCCCACGCTGCAGGTGACCGTCGACCTGGAGGGCCGCGAGGTCCGCTGGGCGGACGAGACCGTCCCGTTCGAGATCGACGACTACACCCGCTGGCGGCTCCTGGAGGGCCTCGACGACATCGGGCTGACCCTGCGTCACGCCGACGACATCGCGGCGTACGAGAATGGGCGGCAGCCATGGCTGCCGACGACCGTCTAGACGACGACGAACTGGCGCGGCGGTTGCGCGAGGCGCACCGCCGCGTCCGCATGCTCCCGGCCGGGGAGCCGGGCCAGGCCGCGGAAAAGGAGCGGCTGGCCCGCCGCCATCTCGCCATTTGCGACCTGGCCAAGCGCGACCCGGAAAGGGCCGCCGCGCGGCTCGACGCGTTTCTCGGGGCGCTGGAACCGCCGCCCGACACGCCACGCGATGAAGAAAACACCGTGGGTGATTGAGTTCCCACGCGGTTACGCCTACTTTCGAGTCGCGTAAGGGGTTTCTCCGTCGAACGTCTGGGCTGGAACCCCGAGCCGTAACTGGGGGAGCAGGACTTTCATGAACAAGCGAGAACTCGTCGAGGCCATCACGCAGCGGGTGGGCGACAAGAAGACGGCCACCGAGGCGGTGAACGCGATCGTCGACACCATTCAGAAGGCCGTGTCGAACGGTGACAAGGTCTCGATCACGGGCTTCGGAGCGTTCGAGATGGTGCACAAGCCGGCCCGCACGGCCAGAAACCCGTCGACCGGTGCGGAAATCAACGTCGAGGAGGGCTGGGCGCCCAAGTTCCGCCCCGGTTCCGACTTCAAGGAGCTGGTGAACCAGGGCGGCAAGAAGGTCGGGAAGAAGAAGTAATCCCAGGGGAACGTGTGACGCCCGGGCCGGACGGCCCGGGCGTTCCTGTTTCCGCTCGCCGCGTGCGACGCGGGGGCCTCAGGATCCGGGGAGCGGGAAGGTGGAGAGCGTCACGTAGGTGATCTCGCCTTCCGAGACGGCCAGGTTCACCCGCTGGCCGCTGCGCAGCAGCCGCAGCGGGCCCGCGTCGAACGCCGCCGCGCCGAACGCGAGGACGGTCCCGTCGTCGAGGAAGACCGTGCCCGAACGGGTCGCCTGGTCGAAGCTGCGTACGGTCGCCTGCACGCCGACCAGCGTAATCCGTTTGCCGCACGGGCCGCGAGACCGGGAGGATCCCCGGGTGGGATCCGACTTCCTCCGGTTCGCCTGGGCGAACGGCATCACGCAGATGGGCACGCAGATCACGGTGGTGGCCCTGCCGCTGGCCGCCGCGCTCGGGCTCGACGCGGGCGCGTTCGAGCTGGGCCTGCTGTCGGCGGCGCAGATGGTGGCGTTCCTGCTGGTCGGACTGCCGGCCGGGGTCTGGGTGGACCGGGTGCGCCGCCGCCCGATCCTCGTCTGGTCCGACGCGGTGCGCGGCGTCGCGCTGCTGACCGTCCCGGTCGCCGCCTGGCTGGACGTGCTCACCATGCCCCACCTGTACGCCGTCGCCCTGATCCTCGGCCTCGGCGCGGTGTTCTTCGACATCGCCCACATGAGCCTGCTGCCCGCCGTCGTCCCGGCGGACCGGCTCGAACGCGGCAACGGCGTCCTGGAGGTCACGAGGAGCACGTCCGTGCTGGTCGGGCCGGGCGCGGGCGGCTGGCTGACGGGCGTGCTGACCGCGCCCGTCGCGCTGCTGGCCGACGCGGTCAGCTACCTGCTGTCGGCGCTGCTGCTGTCAGGCGTGCGAGCCGAGGAGGACGTCGCGCGTCCCCGCGCGGCGCAGGGGAGGGGCTGGCGCGCGGAGGTCGCCGAGGGCATCAGGTTCGTGGCGGGGGAGCCGGTGCTGCGCAGGGTCGCGGTCACCGGGGCGACGGTGATGGCGGGCAACGGCGTGCTGTCGGTCGGGCTCGTCCTCTACCTCGTCGAGGAGCTCAAGGTCGGCGCCGCCCGGTACGGCCTGCTGCTGTCGGGGGCCGCGGTGGGAGCGGTGGTCGGCGCGGCGGTGACGGCCAGGGTGACCGCGCGGTTCGGCACGGGCCGCGCGCTCTACGGCGCGGCCGTCGTCGCGACCGCTGCCCTGCTGCCCGCCCTGGCCACGGGGCCGGGCTGGCGGCTGCTGCTCTACCCGGTGTCGGTGTCGCTGTTCGGCGTGGCGAGCTCCGTGTTCGGCATCACGCAGGTGAGCCACCGCCAGCGGGTGACGCCCGCGCCGCTGCTCGGACGGGTCAACGCGAGCATGCGCTTCCTCATGTGGGGCGCGATGCCGCTGGGCGGGCTGCTCGGCGGCGCCCTGGCGGAGTGGCTCGGCGGTTACGCGGCCTTCGCCGCGGGTCTCATGCTGCTCGGGCTGGCGCACCTGGCCGTGGTGGCCGCGCCGCGCGTCGTCATGCGGGCGGCCACAACTCCCTGACGACCGCGGCCGTGTGCGCGCCCAGGCCGAGCGCCATGGCGGCGCGCAGGTCGTCGGGGGTGTCCACGTCGCGCCTGAGGGAGTCGAGGCCCGGCAGGCACAGCTCCTTCGCCCCCGCCGCCAGGTGCCTGGCCCGCGACTCCCCGCCGAACCCCGGCATGAACGGGCGTTCGGGGCGCACGCCGTAGAAGGTGGTGCCGACGTCGAGCGCGTCGGGCACGAACGCCTGGTCGAACTCCGCCGCCGCCTCCAGCGCCGCGGCCAGCTCGGCGGGGCGCAGGGCGGGCAGGTCCGCCTGCAGGGCGCCCACGGCGTCGTCCGGGGCCACCCGGGCGGCGTGGGCGGCGCCGGTGCGCAGCGCCGTGTTCAGCCCCCTGTCGGGGTCGGGCACCACGTCGGCGCCCAGCGCCGCGAGCGGTCCCGCGGCGGCGGGGTCGGCGGTCACGACGATCACGCGGGCCACCGGCGGGCAGGCGAGCGCCGCCGCCACGGTGTCGCAGGCCACGGCCACGGCCAGCCTCGTACGGTACGGTCCCGCGGCGGCGGCCATGCGGGTCTTCGCGGCGATCAGCGTCTTCACCGGGATGACCAGTGACCAGCGGATGCTCATAGGCTTAAGCATCGCGCCTCGACATCTCCCACGGCCAACCGGGAGACTTGGTGCGCATCCCGACGTGTTGGAGGAGACCATGAGCCGCCCCACGAGACCATCGCGTTTCTGGGAAACCCTGGCAGTCGTGATCGTGAAACCTCTGTCCTGGCTCCTGGTCAAGAAGGACTGGCGGCACGGAGACCGCCTCCCGCGCACGGGCGGGCTCATCATCGCCGCCAACCACCTGTCGTGGGCCGACCCCGTGCTGCTCGCGCACTTCCTCTACAACAACGGCCGCTGGCCGGTGATCCTCGCCAAGTCCGCCCTGTTCAAGGTGCCGCTCCTCGGCCGGGCCGTACGGGGGCTGCTCGCCATCCCGGTGGCCAGGGGCAGCAGCGAGGCGGCCAGGTCCCTCGCGGAGTCGGCCCGCCGGCTGGCCGACGGCGGCGCGATCCTCTTCTACCCCGAGGGCACCTGCACCCGCGACCCCGAGCTGTGGCCCATGGTGGGCAAGACCGGCGTGGCCAGGCTGGCGCTGGAGAGCGGCGCCCCGGTGATCCCGGTGGCCCACTGGGGGGCGCACGAGCTGCTGCCGTACGGGGAGAAGAAGCCGCGGCTGTTCCCGCGCAAGACCTTCCGCGTGATCGTCGGCCCGCCCGTGGACCTGTCGAAGTACGACGGGCAGCCGCTGCGCGCCGGCGTGCTGCGCGAGGCCACCGCCGACATCATGGCGGCCCTCACCGCGCAGCTCGCCGAGCTGCGCGGCGAAAAGGCGCCGGAAACCCCCTTCGACCCCGCCGGGCGGTGACGTCATGACGACAGTGGCGGTGTTCGGCACGGGCTCGTGGGGCACCACCTTCGCCATGCTCCTCGCCGAGGCGGGGCACCGGGTCACGCTGTGGGGGCGCAGGCCCGAGCTGGTCGAGGCGATCGACCGCGACCACGTCAACCCCGACTACCTGCCCGGCATCCCGCTGCCGCCGACGCTGCGCGCCACCACCGACCCGGCGCGGGCGCTCGACGGCGCCGAGTTCGTGGTGCTCGCGGTGCCGTCCCAGATGCTGCGTCCCAATCTGGTCGCCTGGCGTGAGCACATCCCGCCGGACGCGGTGCTGGTCAGCCTGATGAAGGGCATCGAACTCGGCACCACCAAGCGGATGAGCGAGGTGATCCGCGAGGTGGCCGGGGTGCCCGAGGAGCGGGTGGCCGTCGTCTCGGGGCCGAACCTGGCCAAGGAGATCGCCCAGCGCCAGCCCGCCGCCACCGTCGTCGCCTGCACCGACGAGGCCGTGGCCGAGCGGCTGCAGGCCCTGTGCCACCTGCCGCCGTGGTTCCGCCCGTACACCAACCCCGACGTCGTGGGCGTCGAGCTGGGCGGCGCGGTCAAGAACGTGATCGCGCTCGCCGTGGGCGTGTCGGCCGGCATGGGCATGGGCGACAACGTCAGCGCCATGCTCATCACCCGCGGCCTGGCCGAGATCAGCCGCCTGGGCGCGGCGCTCGGCGCCGACCCGCACACGTTCGCCGGCCTGGCCGGCATGGGCGACCTGGTCGCCACCTGCACCTCGCCGCTGTCGCGCAACCGCACGTTCGGCGAGAACCTGGGGCGCGGCATGACGCTGGAAGAGGTCGTGGCCGCCACCAAGCAGACCGCGGAGGGC
Organism: Nonomuraea pusilla; assembly: GCF_900109355.1. Taxonomy (GTDB): domain Bacteria; phylum Actinomycetota; class Actinomycetes; order Streptosporangiales; family Streptosporangiaceae; genus Nonomuraea; species Nonomuraea pusilla. The sequence continues at coordinate 168,138 of NZ_FOBF01000016.1, read as the reverse complement.
GTGAAGTCCTGCGAGTCGGTGCTCGAACTGGCGCGCAAGCACGACGTCGAGATGCCGATCACCGAGGTGGTCGTCGGGGTCGTCCACGACGGCATGTCACCGGCGGAGGCGGCCATGCTGCTCATGTCCCGCTCGCCCAAACCCGAGCGGTACGGCCTGTGAGCGGCGCGTCACCTGCGTGGCCGGCTCGCTGTCCAGGGGACAGGCCGGTAGATTCGGACGTCATGAGCAAGCCACGCGTCGCCGTCGTTTTCGGAGGTCGCAATTCCGAGCACGCCGTGTCCCTGATGGGCGCGGGCAGCGTGCTGGAGGCGATCGACAGGAGCAAGTACGAGGTGGTCCCCATCGGGATCGCCCAGGACGGCAGGTGGGTGCTGGCCGCGTCCGACCAGCGGTTCGCCATCGAGTCCGGCGAGCTGCCGGTCGTCGACACGAGCGGGGCGGCCCTCGCGCTGCCCGCCGGCGGCGGCCCCCTCGTGGCCTACGACCCGGGCAGCATCCCGGTCGAGCTGGGCGCCGTGGACGTCGTGTTCCCCGTGATGCACGGCCCGTTCGCCGAGGACGGCACGATCCAGGGCCTGCTGGAGATGGCCGGGGTGCGCTACGTCGGCTCCGGCGTGCTGGCCAGCGCCGTCGGCATGGACAAGGCGTACATGAAGACCGTGATGGCGGCGGCGGGGCTGCCTGTCGGCCGCCACGTCGTCGTACGCGACCGCGACTGGCGGCTCGACCGCGAGCGCGTGCTGAAGGAGGCCGAGGAGCTCGGCTACCCGCTGTTCGTCAAGCCGGCCAGGGCGGGCTCGTCCCAGGGCATCTCCAAGGCGCACGACCGGGCCCAGCTGGAGGCGGCCGTGGAGTTCGCCAGGCAGCACGACCCGAAGGTGCTCATCGAGGAGGCGATCACCGGGCGCGAGATCGAGTGCGCGGTGCTGGAGTCGCCCGGCGACGAGCCGGCCGCCGCGTCGCTGGCCGGAGAGGTCAGGGTCGAGGGCGGCCAGGAGTTCTTCGACTTCGAGGCCAAGTACTACCCCGACCAGATGTCGCTGACGGTGCCCGCGGACATTCCGGCCGAGACGGCCGAGGAGCTGCGGGCGATGGCGGTGCGCGCGTTCGACGCGCTCGACTGCGAGGGGCTGTCGCGGGTCGACTTCTTCTACACGCCCGAGGGGCGGCTGATCCTCAACGAGATCAACACGATGCCGGGCTTCACGTCGCTGTCGGTCGCGCCGCAGCTGTGGGCCGCCTCCGGGCTGTCGTACCCGGAGCTGGTCGACCGGCTCATCCAGCTCGCGCTGGCCAAGTCACCCGGTCTTCGGTGAGACCTGGCCGATCGGGCCCGACAGGTCGGCGAGCACGGCGGGCGCGGCGTGCCCGCCCCCGATCGTGACCTCCACGTACAGGGGGTCGGCCACGGCGGTGAACAGGGCGGGGCGCTCGGGGTCGGCGAACCAGCCCACCCCGTCGACCTCCTGGAGCTGGTCGGTGGGGGCCATCCTGGCCGGCCGCGGGACGCCGCAGCGCAGCGCGATCTCGGCGTCGCCCCACACCGCGACGTACGGCGACTCGGGAGTGGACGTGCCGCGCGCGGCGCCGTCGAGCGTCGCGGGCAGCAGCCCGGCCAGCCTCCCGCACGCCGCCGCCGCCTCGCCCTGCGGCGAAGGCGGGTCGACCCGCACCGCGCCTGAGCATCCGGCGGCGGCGAGGACGACGAGCAGGGCGGCGACGGCACGCATGGAACGACTACCTTCTGAGGCTTCAGATATGGACGATGGGACACGTAAGGGTACGCGTGATCCCCTCCACAGCCTGAATCTGCGCGACGACCAGCTTGCCCAGCTCGTCGACGTTGTTCGCTTCCGCACGGACGATCACGTCGTAGGGTCCCGTCACGTCCTCCGCCTGCGTCACCCCCGGAATCCCGGAGATCTCGCCGGCGACGGCCGCGGCCTTCCCGACCTCGGTCTGAATAAGGATGTAGGCCTGCACCATAACGTCCTCCCGGGCGATTGGATCACGCCGAAGGGCCACCGTACCCTGTGTGGGTCAGGAGGTGTGCTATCACAGTCGGAGATCTCGGCGAATTCGGTGTGGTTGGTCGTATAGCCGGACGTCTGCCCCAAGGCGCGACAGTTCTGCTCGGCCCCGGCGATGACGCCGCCATGGTGGCCGCCCCCGACGGGCGTGTGGTCGTGTCAACGGATCTACTCATCGAGGGTAGGCACTTCCGCCGCGATTGGTCCAGCGGGTACGACGTGGGCCGCAAGGCCGCCGCGCAGAACCTCGCCGACGTCGCGGCCATGGGCGCGACGCCCACGTCCATCGTGGTCGGGCTGGGCATGCCCCCCGACCTGTCCGCCGAATGGCTCGACGCGCTGACCGACGGCTTCCGCGACGAGTGCGCGCTGGTCGGGGCCAGCGTCGTGGGCGGCGACGTCACCCGGTGCGACCTGGTGGTGCTCGGCGTGACCGCCCTGGGCGACCTGGGCGGCCGTGCACCGGTGACCCGGTCGGGGGCGCGGCCGGGGGACAAGGTGGCCGTCGCGGGGCGGCTGGGGTTCGCCGCGGCCGGGCTGGCGCTGCTGGGGTCGGGCCTGGCGCCGGAGCGCCTGCCCGAGGGGTCGCCGCTGCTGGAGGCGGTGGCCGCGCACCGCAGGCCGCGCCCGCCGTACGCGATGGGGCCGGCGGCGGCGCTGCTGGGCGCCACCGCGATGCTGGACGTCAGCGACGGCCTGGTGCAGGACGTCGGGCACGTCGCCGAGGCCAGCGGGGTGCGCGTGGAGCTCGATCCCGAGGCGTTCGCGGTGGCCGAGCCGGTGGCGCTGGCCGCCGAGGAGCTGGGCGCCGATCCGCTGGAGTGGATCCTCACCGGTGGCGAGGATCACGCGCTCGCGGCGGCGTTCCCGGCCGATGCGGAGCTTCCTGAGGAGTGGCGCGTGGTGGGGCGCGTCGTCGCAGGTCAAGGGGTCGTGGTGGGCGGGCGTGCGGTGGAGCGCGGGGGTTGGGATCACTTTCGGTGACGCTTCGTCCCAATTTATGCACATTTTTCGGGATTTGTGGTGGTGACTCCCGAGATTATTGTGACAAGGACGTAGTGAAGGTGTTATGAAGATTGGCGGCCACTGTAACCGGAAGAGAGGGCAGCCATGGGCCGCCACGGCACAGGTGGATCCGACGACGGGGAAGAACGGGGGAGCGGCAGCGCTTTCTGGGGTCCTGACGAGCAGCCCGGCTGGCCGGCGCCTCCGGACCAGCCCGCGGTGACGGGCCAGTGGGCGCCGATGCCCCGTCATGACGACGACCACCCGCGCCGGACGCCGTCCGAGCCGTCCGAGCCGTTCGAGACGACCGGGGCCTACGCGCTGCCCACCGACGCCGGCACCGGGCTCCCGCCCACCGGCGGCCCGACCGGCCTGCCGCCCTCCGGCGGCTCCACGGGCCTGCCGCCCTCCGGCGGCCCCGGCTCCGCGCCGCTGCGTCCCGACCCGCTCGGCACGCAGGCGGGGCCGTTCGAGACGACGGGCGCGTTCGCGATCCCGCCCGACTGGGACGCCGCCCGCCCGGGGAGCGCTCCCGGAAGCCCCGGCCCCGCCCCCCAGGGCCCGGCCCCCTTCGGCGAGCCCGGGGCTCCCTTCGGCGCCCCCGGTCACACAGCGGTCTTCGGCACGGCTCCCTTCGGCGACCCCGAACGCACGGCCGCCTTCGGCACGGGTCCGTCCGGCGACCCCGAACGCACGGCCGCCTTCGACAGCCCCTCCGGCCCCACCTCCGTCTACGGCGGGCCGCCCGAGCCCGGCGACGTCAAGGTCGCCGGCACGCCCGCGCACCCTCCCACGCCCGCCCCGACCCCGGCATGGGCCGAGGCCGAGACCGGCTTCCTCACCTCCGGCTGGTCCGAGGACGACGGCGCGCTGGACGAGCCCGAGCCGCGCCGCGGCCGTGGCCGCCGCAGGGAGTCGCGCGGGCGCGACGACGGCGCCCCGCCCTCCGGCGGCGGCCGCGGCGGCAAGGGGAAGCTCGCGCTGCTGTCCGTCGCCGCGGTCGTCGTCGTGCTCGGCGGCACGGTGATGGGCGTCAACCTCCTGAGCTCGTCCGACGACGCGGGCGCGTGCACCGGCAGCGCCTGCACCGCCGTATCGACCTCCGCCGGGCCCGCCACCGGCGCCTCCGACCCGGCCGAGGAGACCGAGCCCGCCGAGGAGCCCACGGACGAGCCGACCGAGGAGCCCACCGAGGACGACGACCGGGCCACCCCCTCCACGGCGCCCACGGCGCCGAACACCTCCGGCGTCCGCCCGTCCCGCCGCCCCACGCCCACCCCCAGCAAGACCAAGGTGCCGACGTCGCACAGGCCCACCAGGCCGCCGACCCGGTCTCCCGCCGAGGACACCGCGTCCGACGCGCCCACCGACACCGCGTCCCCGCTCGGCGACGGCGGAACCGGCGTCGTCCCGACCGTGGGCAGCGAGCAGCAGCCCACGCCGTCCCAGACGGCGACCAACGAGTCCGCGCCGAGCGGCGGCTCGGTGAACGTCCGGCAGACGGTCAGGCAGCGCGGCACCGACTACACCGCCAAGCTGCGCGTCTCCAACGTCTCCCGCGAGACGCTGGAGAACCCCACGCTGTCGGTTCCGGTCGAGGGCCGGGTGCAGAACGTCAGCGGCGGCACCTGGACGCAGGACGGCGACCTGCTGATCATCGACCTGTCGGCGTCGCTGGCCACGGGAGACTCCGCCGAGGTGACGTTCACCGCGACGGGAGACGCGGAGCAGCCGGGCGCCTGCGGGCTGGTCGGCGGGCAGTGCAGCGTCGCCTGAGCGCCGCCCTCGGAGCACGGTCGTCCTGGCGGGTCGGCTGAGCGGGCCGCCTGGGCGCCGTCCTCCGAGGGCGGTCGTCCTGGCGGGTCGGCTGAGCGGGCCGTCTGAGCGCCGTCCTCCGAGCGTGATCGTCCTGGCGGGTCGGCCGAGCGGGCCGTCCTGACGGACCGCCGGAGCGGGTCGTCCGGGCGGACCGCCCGAGTGGTTGGATGGGGTCATGACGGTTCCGACCCCTCCACGCGTGCTGACCGTCGCCGGCTCCGACTCGGGTGGCGGCGCGGGCATCCAGGCAGACCTGAAGACCATGATGGCCCTGGGCGTCCACGGCATGAGCGTCATCGCCGCGGTCACGGCCCAGAACTCCCTGGGCGTCCAAGGCTACTGGGAGCTGCCCCCCGAGGCCGTGCGCGCGCAGCTCGACGCCGTGCTCGGCGACATCGGCGCGCAGGCCGTGAAGACCGGCATGCTGGCCTCGCCCGCGCTGGTCGAGGTGGTGGCCGACGTGCTCGGCGCGTACGGAGCGCCCCTCGTGATCGACCCCGTCGGCGTGTCGAAGCACGGCGACTCGCTGCTGGCCCCCGAGGCGGTCGACACGATCAGGACGCGGCTCCTGCCGATCGCGACCGTCGTCACCCCCAACCTGTGGGAGGTCGAGCAGCTCACCTCGGTCAAGGTCGAGGACGAGGGCGACCTGCGCCGCGCCGCCGACGCCGTGCTGGCGCTCGGTCCCACCTGGGCGCTGGTCAAGGGCGGCCACCTGCCCGGACGCCCCGTGGACCTGCTCACCGACGGCGTCAGCGAGTACCGCTTCGACGCCGAGCGCCTCGACAACCGCCACACCCACGGCACGGGCTGCACGCTCGCGTCCGCCATCGCCTCCTGGATCGCGCGCGGCGAGGACGTGCCCGGCGCGGTGGGCAGGGCCAAGGAGTACGTCACGGGCGCCATCGCGGCCGGCTTCCCCCTGGGCTCCGGCATCGGCCCCGTGGACCACGCCTGGCAGTGGCACTGACCCCGCCCCTCCGAGTCGGGGCATGAGAAGGGCCAGCCCCTCCGGCTCGGGCATGAGAAGGGCCAGCCCCTCCGGCTCGGGGCATGAGAAAAGCCCGCCGCTCCTTGTCTGGAGCGGCGGGCCTTCCGCGAAGTGCGGGGGTTAGCGGGAGACCTTGCCCGCCTTGATGCACGAGGTGCACACGTTCAGCTTCTTCGGCGTGCCGCCGACGACCGCGCGCACCGTCTGGATGTTGGGGTTCCAACGACGGCGGGTGCGGCGGTGCGAGTGGGACACGTTGTTGCCGAAGGTCGGCCCCTTGCGGCAGACATCGCAGACGGAAGCCACGGTATCGCTCCTTAAAACAGTCGATGTAGCCCTGTCCGCTGATGCATTCCGGGCGGAGGGCATGCCGGGACAACCGGCTAGCCAGACGAGAATATCCGATCCACCTGACTGGGTGCGACCCGGGGAGCTGGACGCCGCCTGGCACGGAGATATCCTCCTCGCACAACGGTAGCGCACTCGGGGAGGTCGGAGCGCGTACATGGAGGTCCTCGACCCGCCCGCGGTGCGCCGCTGGGCCCGCCTGGCCGCCGACGCCCTCGGAGGGGCCAGGACGGAGATCGACGCGCTCAACGTCTTCCCCGTCGCCGACGGCGACACCGGCACCAACCTCCACCTGACCATGCTCTCTGCCGCCGAGGCCGTCGAGTCGCTCCCCGACGACGTCGACGTCGCCGTCGTCTGGCAGACCCTCGCGTACGGCGCCCTGGTGGGGGCGCGCGGCAACTCGGGCGTGATCGTGAGCCAGGCGCTGCGCGGGCTGTCCGACGTCCTGAAGGACGGCGGCGACCTGCGTGAGGCGCTGCTGCGGGCGGCGGCGCTCGCCAGGCAGTGCGTCGCCAGGCCGGTCGAGGGCACCGTGCTGACCGTGCTGGAGAGCGCGGCGCTGGCGGCGCGCGAGGCCGGCGACGACCTGGCCGAGGTGGCGCGGCGGGCGGCGGGGGAGGCCCGCGCCGCGCTGCGCCGCACGCCGGGCCAGCTCGACGTCCTGGCCCGCAGCGGCGTGGTGGACGCGGGCGGCGCGGGCGCGGCGATCCTCCTGGAGACGCTGTCGGCAGCGATCACCGGGTCCTCGGCCGGCCGCTACGACGTCCCCGCGCCGACGGGCCGGGTGACCCCGATGACCGAGGTGGGCGCGGGCTACGAGGTGATGTACCTGCTCGACGCCGAGGACGCCGCCGTGGCGGCGCTGCGCGACGAGCTCGACGCCATGGGCGACTCCCTCGTCGTGGTCGGCGGCGACGGGCTGTGGAACGTCCATGTCCACGTCCCGGAGGCGGGGCCGGCCGTCGAGGCGGCGCTGCGGGCGGGGCGTCCCCACCGGATCAGGATCACCTACCTCGCCGAGCCGCAGGGGAAGGCGGGCAGGGGCAGGGGCGTGGTGGCGGTGGCCGCGGGCGACGGCATCGCGGCGCTGTTCGAGGAGTGCGGCGCCGAGGTGGTGCGGCGGGCCCCCGGCACGCGGCCGCCGCTGCCCGCGCTGGTCGCCGCGATCAGGCGGGCGGGCAGCGAGGTCGTGGTGCTGCCGAACGACGAGGGCGTCGGCGCCGTCGCCGGGGCGGCGGCCGAGATCGCCCGCGAGGACGGCGTGCACGTCAGCGTCCTGCCCACGAAGGCGACCGTGCAGGGACTCGCGGCGCTGGCCGTGCACGACCCGCTGCGCCGCTTCGACGACGACGTGGTGGCGATGACCGACGCGGCCGGCCACACCAGGCACGGGCACCTCGCGGTGGCCGACAGGGAGGCGGTGACGAGCGCGGGCGTGTGCCGCCCCGGCGACGTCCTCGGCCTGATCGACGGGGACGTGGCCGTGATCGGCGGCGCGCTCGGCGAGGTCGCGGTCATGGTCGTGCACCGCATGCTGGCGGGCGGCGGCGAGCTGGTCACCCTGGTCACGGGCGCCGGCGCGCCGCCCGGCCTCACGTCCGGCGTGGAGGAGCACCTGCGCCGCACCCGTCCCGACGTGGACGTGGCCGTGTACGAGGGCGGCCAGGGCGGCTACCCCCTGCTCATCGGGGTGGAGTGACGCCCGCGCCGCGGACGAGGCGGCGCCGGTGGTGGCGCGCGTGAATCCTGTCGGTCACAGGCGGTAGAACATAGAGCCGTGAGCCGTTTCGACGAGCCCCTCACCAAGGCGCTCGACCCGAAGACCGCCAAGCTGCTGCACGCCGTGCTCGGCCTGGAGACGGTCGGCGACCTGCTGCGCCACTACCCGCGCCGCTACGCCGAGCGCGGCGAGCTCACCGCGCTCGACGCGCTGGAGGTCGACGAGCACGTCACCGTGGTGGGCGAGGTGTCCAGGCTCATGCGCAAGCCCATGCGCAACCGCGGCGGCACCTGGCTGGAGGTCGAGGTCGTCGACGCCGCGCGCAACAAGATCTATCTGTCGTTCTTCGGCAAGGGCTCGCACGTCGCGGAGTCGCGGCTCAAGCCGGGGCGGCGCGGCATGTTCGCCGGGAAGGTGGGGCTGTTCGGCTCGCGCTCCCACCCGCGCTGGCAGCTCTCGCACCCCGAGTTCGAGCTGTTCGAGGACGGCGAGGCGAGTGCCGAGGAGTTCGCGTCCGCGCCGGTGCCGATCTACCCGGCGGGCAAGGACGTCACGCCGTGGGCGATCAGGCGCGCAGTCGGCGTCGTGCTCGACACGCTGGGCCCGCTCGACGACCCGCTGCCCGCCGACCTGCGCTCCCGGCTGGGGCTGAGCGGCCTGGGCGACGCCCTCGTGGCCGTCCACCGGCCGAAGGACCTCGCCGACGTGCGGCGGGCGCGCGAGCGGCTGAAGTTCGACGAGGCGTTCCTGCTCCAGTCGGCGCTGCTCCAGCGGCGCAGGGCCGCCACCGCCTGGCCCGCCATGCCGAGGCCGCGCAGGTCCGGCGGCATCCTCGCGGCCTTCGACGAGCGGCTGCCGTTCTCCCTGACCGAGGGCCAGGCGCTGGTCGGCGAGGAGATCGCCGCCGACCTGGCGCTGGAGCACCCCATGCACCGGCTGCTGCAGGGCGAGGTCGGCGCGGGCAAGACCGTGGTGGCGCTGCGCGCCATGCTCCAGGTCGTCGACGCGGGCGGCCAGGCCGCGCTGCTCGCCCCCACCGAGGTGCTGGCCCAGCAGCACCACCGCTCCATCACCGCGATGCTGGGCGACCTCGCGCAGGGCGGCATGTTCGGCGGCACCGCGGTCACGCTGCTCACCGGCTCGATGGGGGCCGCCGCGCGGCGCGCCGCCCTGCTCGACGCGGCATCAGGCACGGCCGGCATCGTGGTCGGCACGCACGCCCTGCTGCAGGAGCACGTCCAGTTCGCCGACCTCGGGCTCGTCGTGGTCGACGAGCAGCACCGCTTCGGCGTCGAGCAGCGCGACGCGCTGCGCGAGAAGGCCGGGGGCAAGCGGCCGCACGTCCTGGTCATGACGGCCACGCCGATCCCGCGCACGGTCGCCATGACGGTCTTCGGCGACCTCGAGGTCTCCACGCTGTCGCAGCTGCCGTCCGGGCGGGCGCCGATCACCACGCACGTCGTCCCCGCGGCGGAGAAGCCCCACTACCTGGAGCGCACCTGGCAGCGGGTGCGCGAGGAGGTGGAGCTGGGCAGGCAGGCGTACATCGTGTGCCCGCGCATCGGCGACCTGGAGGGCGACGAGGGCGACATGGAGCCGCAGGGCGACGACGAGCGCCGCCCGCCGCTGGCCGTCCTCGACGTCGCGGAGCTGCTGCGCGAGGGGCCGTTCCACGACCTGCGGCTCGGCGTGCTGCACGGCAAGCTGCCCCCGGAGGAGAAGGACGCCGTCATGCGCTCCTTCACGCGGGGCGAGCTCGACGTCCTGGTGGCGACCACGGTGATCGAGGTGGGCGTCGACGTGCCGAACTCGTCCGTCATGATCATCATGGACGCCGACCGGTTCGGCGTCTCCCAGCTGCACCAGCTCAGGGGCCGGGTCGGCCGGGGCGGGCTGCCCGGGCTGTGCCTGCTCGTGTCCGACTTCCCCGAGGGCACGCCCGCGCGGGCGAGGCTCGACGCGGTGGCGGCGACGCTCGACGGCTTCGAGCTGTCACGGGTCGACCTGGAGCAGCGCCGCGAGGGCGACGTGCTGGGCGCGGCCCAGTCGGGCAAGCGCTCGTCGCTCAAGCTGCTGCAGCTCCTGCGCGACGAGGACGTCATCGCCTCGGCCAGACAGGAGGCCGCGGCGCTGCTGGCCGGAGATCCCGAGCTGGCCCACCACCCCGGGCTGCGCGCGGAACTCGACCGCCTGCTGGCGGACGAACGCGCCGAATACCTGGAGAAGACCTGACCCCTGCCCTCTCGCCCCGGCCGCGCGGCGGTGCCGGGGGCGTGCGTCGCGGCGGAGGCGGGGACGCCGGGGGGTCGTCCCGGCGGTGAGGTGCGCGTCCGTCGTGAGCGCGACGGCTGGTCGCCTCGTGGGCGAGGCGGCGATCGAGGTGCGCGTCGTGCTGTGAGCGCGGCGGTTGATGCGCGTCCCGTTGGCAGCGGGGCCGCTGAGGTCGCGTTGGGAGCGGGGTGGCGGCGGCGAGGGGCGCTCGGCTGCCTGGCACTTCCCGGAGGCGGAGACGCTCCTCGCGAGGCGCTGGAAGCGCCGGTGTGAAAGAACCCAGCCGCGGGGACGGCCTCCCCCCGAATGCCGTCCCCGGCTGGGCCCATCCCCCGGGTCAGGTGCCGAGGGAACCGGCGTGCGGAAGGGCTCACGATCACGCCGGTCGGCCTTCATCTGGGTCACCTCGAAGGCCGCAGACTCATCATGCGTACTCCCGGGACGGATGGGAATCACCCTTGCGCTCTCGAGGCCGACACTTGTTCACTCTTGACCTGCGCCGACATGCGGAAGAATGGGGCGCATGACTCGGATCATCGCGGGCAGCGCGGGTGGGCGCCGGTTGAGCGTCCCGCCGGGGCGCGGGACGAGACCGACCAGCGACAGGGCGCGGGAAGGGATCTTCTTGACGCTCGACGCGCTGCAGGGTCTCGACGGGGCCCGGGTGATGGACCTGTACGCGGGGTCGGGCGCGGTGGGGCTGGAGGCGCTGTCGCGGGGGGCGGCGCACGCGCTGCTGGTGGAGTCCGACCCGAAGGCGATCCGGACGATCAAGGCGAACGTGCAGGCGCTGGGCCTGGCGGGCGCCCGGCTGGTGGGCGACAAGGTGGAGCGGGTGCTCGCGCGGCCTCCTGAGGAGGAGCCGTACGACATCGTCTTCGCCGATCCGCCGTACGCGGTGCCGGACGCGGACGTGGTCCGGGTCCTGGAGCTGCTGCGCGACAACGGCTGGCTGGCCGATGAGGCTTTGGTGGCGTTCGAACGGGAAAGCAGGGGAAAGCCCCTGGTGTGGCCTGATGGATATCTTGAGGAGAGGGTCCGTAGATACGGCGAAGCGTCCGTTTGGTACGGTCGCGCAGCCGGGAACCCGTAGGCCGTAGACCTGGGAGGCGTCTTGCGCCGCGTTGTCTGCCCGGGGTCGTTCGACCCCATCACCAATGGCCATCTCGACATCATCGGCCGGGCCGCCCGGCTGTACGACGAGGTGACCGTGGCGGTCCTGATCAACATCGAGAAGAGCAGCCTGTTCACGGTGGACGAGCGGATCGAGGTCCTGCAGTCCGTGACGAAGGACTTTCCCAACGTCAGGGTGCGGAAGTTCCACGGGCTGCTGGTGGACTTCTGCAAGCAGAACGAGATCCCCGCCATCGTCAAGGGCATCAGGGTGGTCAGCGACTTCGACTACGAGCTGCAGATGGCGCAGCTCAACTACCGCCTGTCGGGCGTGGAGACGCTGTTCATGCCCACCAACCCCGAGTACTCCTTCCTGTCCTCCAGCAGGGTCAAGGAGATCGCCCGGTATGGTGGGGACGTGTCCGGCCTGGTCCCCGACCTGGTCCACAAGCTGCTCATAGAGCGGCTCAGGGGCTGACGGCGACCTGGTATCCTTTCATTTCGGCCTTGTACGACGGCGAATGTCGCCATGCCTAGCGAGAGCAGGATGACTCAGCACCTCGACCCCCGCTCCCCTTGGGTGATCTCCACTCACGACCTGGGAAAGCGGCCGGGCACGATGCGCGAGCTGCGCCTGACCCTCCCGGCTCCGGCGCACCTCGGCGTCGACATGATCGGTGTCCCCAAGGACGCCGAAGTCGAGCTGGACCTGCGGCTCGAAGCAGTGATGGAAGGCGTGCTCGTCTCGGGCACGGCGCGCGCCCCGCTCGCCGGGGAGTGCGCGCGGTGTCTCGACCCCGTCGCCTCGGACATCGAGGTCGACCTCCAGGAGCTGTTCTTCTACTCCGACGAGGACGCCTCGGAGGACGACTCACTGCTCGACGGGGAGCTGCTCGACCTCGAGCCGACGTTCCGCGACGCGGTGGTGCTCGCACTGCCGCTGAGCCCCGTCTGCAGTGAAGACTGCGAGGGGCTCTGCACGGAGTGCGGGGTCAAGCTGGCCGAGGCCGGCCCTGACCACCGGCACGAGAAGATCGACGCCCGCTGGGCGTCGTTGCAGGGTCTGATTACCGAGAACGATAACGATCAGGAGAAGTGACGTGGCCGTCCCGAAGCGAAAGATGTCGCGGAGCAACACCCGCGCCCGTCGCTCCCAGTGGAAGACGACTGCTGTCGCCCTGGTGAGCTGCCCGCAGTGCCGTTCGCCCAAGCAGCCGCACATCGCGTGCCCCACCTGCGGCACCTACAACCGTCGTCAGGTCGTCGAGCCGTCCGCCTGATCCCGTCAGTTGACGTGATGCCGACCGGGTGCCATTGTGCCTCGGTCGGCGTTAACGTCTCAGATGCGTACGGCGGCGGTCCCGCCCGCGGCCGTGGTGGACGCCGGGGGGCGTTCGTCCCCGACGCCCACCACGTTTTCGGGCATCTTCCGCAGCCGTCGAGCCTTGTGAAGATGTCCGAGGAGGAAACACGTGGGCGCAGGTCCTAAGCCGGTGGCCGTCGAGGTCGCCCGAGACGAGCTGGAGCGGGTCCTTGTCGTCGGCCTCGACGCCGACATCCTGGAGCGGGCGCTGACGCACCGCTCGTACGCGTACGAGAACGGCGGCCTGCCCACCAACGAGCGCCTGGAGTTCCTCGGCGACTCGGTGCTGGGCCTGGTGGTCACCGACACCCTCTACCGCAACCACCCCGACCTGCCCGAAGGGCAGCTGGCGAAGCTGCGCGCCGCGGTGGTCAACATGCGTGCCCTGGCCGACGTGGCCCGCAACCTGGGCCTGGGCCGGTTCCTGCGGCTGGGCAGGGGCGAGGAGGGCACCGGCGGGCGCGACAAGTCCTCGATCCTGGCCGACACGCTGGAGGCGCTGATCGGCGCCGTCTACGTCGACAAGGGGCTCGACGAGGCGTTCCGCGTGGTGCACCTGCTGTTCGACCCGCTGATCGTCCGTTCGGCGTCGCTCGGGGCCGGGCTCGACTGGAAGACGTCCCTGCAGGAGCTCACCGCCTCCGAGGCGCTCGGCGTGCCCGAGTACCACGTCGAGGAGAGCGGCCCCGACCACGCCAAGTCGTTCACGGCCATGGTGCGCGTGGGCGGCGAGTCGTACGGGTCGGGCACGGGCCGCAGCAAGAAGGAGGCCGAGCAGCAGGCGGCCGAGGCGGCCTGGACCCGCATCAGGGCGCGCCGCGAGCAGCGCGAGAACCAGCCGGCGGGCTAGGTTGCCCGAGCTGCCGGAGGTCGAGGTCGTCAGGCGCGGCCTCGCGCAATGGGTGGTCGGCCGCGAGATCGCCGAGGCCGAGGTGCTGCACCCGCGGGCGGTCAGACGGCACCTCGCCGGCGCCGACGACCTCGCCGCACGGCTGAAGGGCCGCGTGATCGAGTCGGCGCGGCGGCGCGGCAAGTACCTGTGGCTGCCGCTGTCGGGCCCCGACGAGGCGCTGATGGCGCATCTCGGCATGAGCGGGCAGCTCCTCGTCGTCGACCCGGCCGCGCCGCCTGAGAAGCATCTACGGGTCCGCGTCAGGTTCGCCGACGGCGGCCCCGACCTGCGCTTCGTCGACCAGCGCACGTTCGGGCACGTCATGCTGGCGCCGCTGGTGGGCGGCGTGCCCGAGCCGATCGCGCACATCGCGCCCGACCCGTTCGAGCCGGCGTTCGACGAGGCGGAGTTCGCGCGCAGGCTCAGGGCGCGGCACACCGAGATCAAGCGGGCGCTGCTCGACCAGTCGCTGATCAGCGGCGTCGGCAACATCTACGCCGACGAGGCGCTGTGGATCGCCCGGCTGCACTGGGCCAGGCCCACGGAGACGCTCACCCGGCCGAAGATCGCGGAGCTCGTGTCGGCGGTCAGGGAGGTCATGGCGGCCGCGCTGCACCAGGGCGGCACGTCCTTCGACAGCCTGTACGTCAACGTCAACGGCGAGAGCGGCTACTTCGACCGCTCCCTGGAGGTGTACGGCCGCCGCGACCTGCCGTGCTCTCGCTGCGGCTCCCCGATCAGGCGCGAGCCGTTCATGAACCGTTCGTCCTACTCCTGCCCCCGCTGCCAGCGCAGACCACGCTGACCAGGGAGGCGTCGGAGATCCCGCCACCGCGCAGGGCCCCAAGGGGGATGGCGGCGTTGGAGACCGCCGCGAGCTGGGCGGCCCCGGTGTCGCCGCCGCCCGCCTGATGACCCGGAGCTGAAGCGCGACGGAGACACCGCCGCAGGCCGGGGCCCACGGTACGACGGGGGTGACGGCGCCCGTGCGCGCTGTGCGGTTCCTGGCCGGGCGCGCGGCCCCCTGCCGCGGCGAAGGGGATTGTGGTGGTCATGTCCTCCGCCTCCGGCGGCGCGACCTGCGGGGACGCGGACGGAGATCGAAGCCGTCGTTTACCCTGGCTAAGGGATCGGGAGGTGGCATGGAGTTCAGGGAGCTGGAGTGCTTCGTCGTGCTCAGTGAGGAACTTCACTTCGCCCGCGCGGCGGAGCGGCTCCGCCTGTCGCCCGGCCGGGTGAGCCAGCTCGTACGGGCACTGGAGACCCGGGTGGGCGCGCGGTTGTTCGACCGTACGAGCAGGCGGGTGCGGCTGACCCCGCTGGGTGAGCGCTTCCTCGCCGACCTGCGGCCCGCCTACGACGGCCTGGGACGCGCGTTCGACAGGGTGAGGGCGGCGGCGCGGCGGGTGGAGGGCGTGCTGCGCGTGGGCTTCATCGGCACGCCGACGGACGTCGTCACGGGCGCGGTGGAGCGCTTCGAGCGGCGGCACCCGGAGTGCGCGGTGGAGCTGGTGGAGATCCCGCTGTCCGACCCGTTCGGGAGGCTCCGCGCGGGCGGCGTGGACGTCGCCTTCACGCTGCTGCCGGTGGACGAGCCCGACCTGGAGACGGGCCCGGCGCTGAACCGCGTGCCGCACCGGCTGGGGCTGTCCGTGCGGCACCGGCTGGCGGCCAGGCGCTCGATCGGGGCAGAGGAGCTGGCGGACGTGCCGCTGATCGGCCTGGACGGGCCCGCGCCGCCCCGCTGGCGGGAGCTGGTGGCCCCGCGGGTCACGCCCGGCGGGCGGCCCGTCACGGTGGCCGCGGCGGTGTCCACGACCCAGGAAGGGCTGACGCTGGTGGCTCTGAACAGGGGCGGCATGCTCTTCTGCACCCCGACCGCCGCCCACCATGGACGGCCCGACGTCGCGTTCGTCCCGGTCGCGGGCCTGCCGCCGTCGGTGATGGCCCTGGTCTGGCGGCGCGAGGGGGCGACGGCGGCCGTCAGGGCGTTCTGCGCGGCCGCCGCTCCAGCTCAGGCCGCGTGAAAGCCTGGCCGTGGTCGCGTGAAAGCCTCGGCCGTGGCCGCGTGGAGCCCCGCCTCCCGGGCGCGACCTTTGAAGCTGTGGACGCAGAGTAATGGAGACAAAATGACTAAAAACCCCGAAAACGCCCGCGTGACCGCCTGGGTGCGCGGGAACGTGCAGGGTGTCGGCTTCCGGTGGTGGACCCGGGCGCGAGCCTTGGAGCTCGGGCTGGTCGGGTGGGCACGCAACACCGAGGACGGTCGCGTGGAAGTGGTGGCGGAGGGCCCCAGGGACGCCTGCGTCAAGCTGCTGGAGCTGCTGAGAGGTTGCGACACGCCGGGGAGGGTCGATGGAGTAGTGGAACGCTGGAGCGAACCCCGAGGTAGTTTGGGCGGTTTTATCGAGCGATGACGCCTTTTGCTAAACCGCCCAAATAGGGTATAGTTATATGTCGGGAGTGCCCATCGGTGGGCGACGGCGGTCCGATCGACTTGACCGCCCACACCGCCGGTGCGACTCTTGTTAGGTACCACGCGCACCCCTCCCGCGGAACAGAAGTGCGCGAACCAGTCTGGTCACTCAGCGTGGAGGACCCTTTACCATGGCGAAGGCTCTACTCGGCCACGTCGGCGGTCCTGACCCTCGAATGGTCTCGGAGATGCGCCGCCTGCAGCAGCGTATCCGGGATCTGGAGGCAGAACTCATCCGGCTTCAGGCCCAGAATGACGCTCTTGCGGCGCAGACCCGCGACGAGGCGCTCAGCCGCATGCAAGAGCGCGAGCCGGCACTCACCTGAGAGTGATCGGAGCGCAAGATCCAGGGACGTCTCGGAGAGGCGTCCCTTGTCATGTGCGCAGAAATGTGCGCACTCATGTGCCCAGGCGGGCGGAAGGCCAGGTGAACGGCGCCCCGAGGCGCCGCACCCCTGACCTCCGCCCCTGACCCCATCCGCGAACCCCGCCCCCCCCGAAGCACCCCTGCAACCACCCACACCGCCGATGAGCCCGCATGCGAGCCCGCCCGTAGGCGCAGCGGGGTCGCCGGTGAGCCCCGGTGCGAGCCGCCGCAGGTCATGGGCCGGCGGGGAGTCCGGTGTCGCCCGTTCGCAGGCGACCGGCGCACCCCCTGTGAGCCGGTCGCCTGCGCACGAGAAGCGGCGGGCGGCGGCTCATGGCGCGGCGGCCGTGCGCCGGGCGCGGACGCTCTCGGTGAGGCGGTGGGGCAGCGACGCGCGGTGGTCGCGTCGTACCCGCCCGCGCGGGGCGGCTCGACCAGTACTCTTTTCCCCGAAGTCCGTTCAGGGGAAGGGGGTCGGCGTTTGTATCTCAAGACGCTCACCCTGCGCGGCTTCAAGTCCTTCGCCTCGGCGACCGCCCTGCGCTTCGAGCCCGGCATCACCTGTGTGGTCGGCCCGAACGGCTCGGGCAAGTCCAACGTCGTCGACGCGCTCGCCTGGGTCATGGGCGAGCACAGCGCCAAGTCGCTGCGCGGCGGCAAGATGGAGGACGTCATCTTCGCCGGCACCTCGTCCAGGCCCCCGCTGGGGCGGGCCGAGGTCACGCTGACCATCGACAACTCCGACGGCGCGCTCCCGATCGACTACACCGAGGTCACGATCAGCCGCCTGATGTTCAGGTCAGGCCAGAGCGAGTACGCCATCAACGGCGACACCTGCCGCCTGCTCGACATCCAGGAGCTGCTGTCCGACTCGGGCATCGGCAGGGAGATGCACGTCATCGTCGGGCAGGGCCAGCTCGACGCCGTGCTGCACGCGGGCCCGGAGGACCGCCGGGCGTTCATCGAAGAGGCCGCGGGCGTGCTCAAGCACCGCAAGCGCAAGGAGAAGGCGCTGCGCAAGCTCGACGCGATGCAGGCCAACCTCACCCGCGTCCAGGACCTCACCACCGAGCTGCGCCGCCAGCTCAAGCCCCTCGGGCGGCAGGCGGAGATCGCCCGCAAGGCCGCCGTCATCCAGGCCGACCTGCGCGACGCCCGGCTGCGGCTGCTCGCCGACGACGTGTGCACGCTGCGCGCGACGCTGGAGCGCGAGGCCGCCGACGAGGCCGCGATCCTGACCAGGCGCAACCAGGTCGAGACCGACCTGGCCGAGGGGCAGCGGCGGGAGACCGCGCTGGAGGCCGCCGAGGCCGAGGCGCAGCCGCGGCTCAGCGCGGCCCAGGAGACGTACTTCAGGCTCTCGTCGCTGCGTGAGCGCATCACGGGCCTCGAACAGCTCGCCGCGGAGCGGCACCGGCACGCGCTCGACGCGGCCTCCATCGAGCGGCGCGGACGCGACCCGGAAGACCTCGAACGCGAGGCCGCCGAGATGCGCGAGCGCGAGGAGATCCTGAGGGCCGAGCTGGAGCACGCCCAGGACCTCCTGGAGGAGGCCGTCCAACGGCGCGCCGAGGCCGAGGCCGAGCTGGGCGCCGAGGAACGCAGGCTCGCCATGGCGGCCAGGGCCGCCGCCGACCGGCGCGAGGGGCTGGCCAGGCTGCGCGGCCAGGTCGAGTCGGTACGCAGCAGGGCGCGGGCCGCCGAGGAGGAGATCGGCAGGCTCGAACGGGCCGTCGCCGACGCCGGCGAGCGCGAGGGGCAGGCCAGGGAGGAGCTGGAGGCGCGGCGCGTCGAGGAGCCCTCCGCCGATCCCGCGCTGGCCGAGGAGCTGGCCCGTGAGCTGGCCGCGGCCCAGGCGTTGGTCGAGGAGGCCCGCGCGGTCGCCGACGAGGCCCGTGCCGCCGCCGACGAGGCCAAGTCCGCGCTCGACGCGCCGCGTGCGGCGCTCCAGGCCGCCAGGACGGCGACCGTCGCGGCGCGGGCGGCCGACCAGGAGGCGCAGCGGGCGGTCGTCGCGCTGCGGGCCCGCCGCGACGCGCTGGAGCTGGGCCTGGCCAAGGGCGACGGCGGGGCGGCGGTGCTGGAGTCGGGGCTGACCGGCGTGCTCGGCCCGCTCGCCGCGGTGCTCCAGGTCACGCCGGGGGCCGAGCCCGCGGTCGCGGCGGTGCTCGGGCCGGTCGCCGAGGCCGTCGCCGTGGAGTCGCTCGACACCGCGGTCGAGGCCCTCGACCTGCTGCGCAGCACCAAGGCCGGTCAGGCGACGCTGCTCGTGGCCGGCCAAGGCGGGCCAACGGACCGCCCCATGGGACCCGACGGCTCCGACCGCTTCACGGCACCCGACGGCACGAACCGGCCCACGCCACCCGATGGCTCCGACCGGCCTACGTCATCCGACGGTTCGGACCGCTCCAGGCCGCTCGACGGCTCGGGGCACATGGCGTCCACCGAGGGCTCCGTTCGGCCCGGTTTGCCTGATGGGGCCGTGTGGGCCGCTGATCTGGTCGGCGTTCCCGGCCACCTGCGGGCCGCCGTCGAGCGCGTCCTCGGCGACGTGGCCGTGGTCGGCGACCTCGACGCCGCCCGCGCGCTCGTCCTGAGCCGTCCCGAGCTGCGGGCCGTCACCCGCGACGGCGACGTGGTGGCCGCGCACCTGGCGGAGGGCGGGTCCGAGGGCGGCACGTCGGTGCTGCAGGTCCGTGCGGCGTTCGACGAGGCCGTCGCCGACCTGGAGGACGCCGAGCGGCGCGCGGAGGAGACGACGCTGGCGTTCGACGAGGCCGCCGAGGCCGAGCAGGCCGCGCAGGCCGCGCTGGAGGCCGCGCAGGCGCGCGTGAACGAGGCGCAGACCGCCGTCACCACCGCCCAGTCCGGCGTGAGCGCCGCGCAGGGCGCCCTCGACCAGGTACGCGCGAAGCAGCGCGAGGCCGACCAGCGCGGCGCCGCGGCGGCGAGGCGGCTCGCCCAGCTCGAAGCCGCCGCCCAGGCCGCCCACGACGAGGCGGCCAGGCTCGTGAAGAGCGTCGAGGCGGCCAGGGCGTCGCGCGCCGAGGGGCTGGAGGAGCTGGCCGAGCTGGAGATCAGGCTTGCCGAGGCCGAGTACGCCCAGGAGCTGGAGTCCGAGCCCACCACCGACGCGCGCGACGAGCTGGCGGGGGCGTGCGAGGCGGCCAGGCAGCGCGAGATGGACTGCCGCCTGCAGGTGCGCACAGCCGAGGAGCGGGTCAAGGGCATCGAGGGCAGGGCCGACTCCCTGCTGCGGGCCGCGCAGCGCGAGCGGCAGGAGCGGGCCCAGGCGGCGGCCCAGCGGGCCAGGCGCAGGCAGCAGGCCGTGGTGGCCGAGGCGGTCAGCGGGGCGGCCAGGCAGGTGCTCGCGCGGCTGGCCGAGTCGATCGCGCTGGCCGCGCGCGAGCGCGACGAGGCCGACCTGGCCAGGGTCGCGATCGACGCCGAGCTGAAGCAGGTGCGGGTGCACGTCCGCGAGCTGGGCCAGGAGCTCGACCGGCTGGTCAACCGGGTCCACGGCAGCGAGGTGGCCCGCACCGAGCAGCGGATGCGCCTGGAGCAGCTCGAACAGCGGGCCATGGACGAGTTCGGCGTCGAGGTCGAGGCGCTGGTCGCCGAGTACGGCCCCGAGGTGGCCGTGCCGGGGGAGCCGCCGGTGCCGTACGTGCGGGAGGAGCAGGAGAAGCGGGCGCGGGCGGCCGAGCGGCAGATGAACCAGCTCGGCAAGGTCAACCCGCTGGCGCTGGAGGAGTTCGCGGCGCTGGAGGAGCGCCACGCGTTCCTGACCTCCCAGCTGGAGGACCTCAAGAAGACCAGGCGCGACCTGCTCACCGTCGTCAAGGAGGTCGACGACCGGGTGGAGCAGATGTTCGCCTCGGCGTACGAGGACGTCGCGCGCGAGTTCGAGCAGATCTTCACGCGGGTGTTCCCGGGCGGCGAGGGGCGGCTCGTGCTGACCGACCCCACCGACATGCTGACCACGGGCATCGAGGTGGAGGCGCGTCCGCCGGGCAAGAAGGTCAAGCGGCTGTCGCTGCTGTCGGGCGGCGAGCGCTCGCTGACGGCGGTGGCGTTCCTCATCTCGATCTTCAAGGCGCGGCCGTCGCCGTTCTACGTGATGGACGAGGTCGAGGCGGCGCTCGACGACACGAACACGCAGCGGCTGCTGACGCTCTTCGAGGAGCTGCGGCAGAGCTCGCAGCTGATCGTCATCACCCACAACAAGCGCACGATGGAGATCGCCGACGCGCTGTACGGCGTGTCGATGCGCGGCGACGGCGTGACCCAGGTGGTGAGCCAGCGGCTGCGCGAGCGCGAGTCCGCCTGACCGCCGCGGCGGAGCCGGACCCGGCGCAGCCGCAGGGGGCGCGACCGGGCCGGAGCCGCAGGGGGCGCGACCGGGCCGGAGCCGCGGAGGGCGCGGGCGGGGCCGGAGCCGCAGGGGCGCGGCCCGGAGGGGGCCGCAGGGGGCGCGGTCTGGAGGGTGCCGCAGGGGCCCGTGACCCGATCAACCTGGCCGGATCCGCGTGGCCTTGGGCATGAGCATGCCGGTCGATCTGGAAAACTGACATCTTGTGGATGGTTACCTCGGCGTCATAGTGATCGTGGTCGTCGTCGCCCTGCTGGCGGCCGGCGCCCTCTTCCTGCTGTTCAGGCCGGGTGGCAAGGCAGCGCCGCCGCCGGTCAAGCCGCCTGAGGCTCCCCCGCTTCCCGAGGAGGAGAAGCGGCCCGCGGGGGCGGGTGAGGAGGCCGAGGGCGCGACCACCACCTTGCCTCCGCCGGTCAAGCCGGCGGAGCCGGCCGTGGTGGTGCCGGAGATCGAGGTTCCGCCGCCGTCGGCGGGCCGGATGGTGCGGCTGCGTTCGCGCCTGGCCCGCTCCCAGAACGCCCTCGGCCGCGGCCTGCTGGACCTGCTGTCCCGCGACAGGCTCGACGACGAGGTGTGGGACGAGATCGAGGAGAGCCTGATCACCGCCGACGTGGGCGTCGCGCCGACCCGCGTCATGGTGGAGGAGCTGCGTACCAAGGTGAAGGTGCTGGGCAGCCGCACCCACGAGGAGGTGCGCGCGCTGCTGCGCGAGCAGCTGCTCACGCAGGTCAACCCCGACCTCGACCGTACGCTGCGGGTGCAGAAGCACGGCGAGCGGCCGGCGGTGGTGCTCGTGGTGGGCGTGAACGGCACCGGCAAGACCACGACCACGGGCAAGCTGGCCCGGGTGCTGGTGGGCGACGGCAAGAAGGTCGTGCTGGGCGCGGCCGACACGTTCCGGGCGGCGGCGGCCGACCAGCTCCAGACCTGGGGCGACCGGGTGGGCGCCGACGTGGTGCGCGGCCCTGAGGGCGGCGACCCGGCGTCGGTGGCGTTCGACGCCACGGCGAGGGGCATCGAGGAGAAGGCCGACGTCGTCATCGTCGACACGGCTGGCCGCCTGCACACCAAGACCGGCCTGATGGACGAGCTGGGCAAGGTCAAGCGGGTCGTCGAGAAGAAGGCCACGGTGGACGAGACGCTGCTCGTCCTCGACGCCACGACCGGCCAGAACGGCATGCGCCAGGCGCAGGTGTTCGCCGAGGCGGTGAACATCACGGGCATCGCCCTGACCAAGCTCGACGGCACGGCCAAGGGCGGCATCGTCATCTCGGTGCAGCGGGAGCTGGGCGTGCCGGTGAAGCTGGTGGGCCTGGGTGAGGGGCCGGACGATCTGGCGCCGTTCGACCCCGAGGTGTTCGTCGACGCCATCCTGGGCGAGTAAATCCGACGTTTCCCGACGATCTGCCGAAATTACGGACAGGACGGAAATCTCGACTGAAATAGCGCTTACCAGATAAGCCTTGATCGGCCTCTTCGCGGTGTGCTGACATGTACCGGTCACCGAGCTCGCCAGTGCCGTGAAAGGGTGCCATGAAGAAGATCGTCGTTCACAAGCCCGGAACCGTGAAGCCCACCGCCGCGGCCGCGCCGCGGCACACCATCTGACCCGATGGTGTCCGGCCGGCGCCTCCCGTGAGGCGCCGGCCACGGCGCTCCCTCCGCGAACTCCCGCCGCGAGCTCCCCGTCGCAGCTCGCGCAGGAAGGCTCCCCGTGAACACGATCGTCCTCGACGCCGACCGCAGGCTCCGCGGCCCGTACACGCTGGCCGCCGCGCTGCTCGACGTCGTCGTCCCGCAGGCTCTGGAGCGGTGGCCCGACCTCGCCGCCGCGTACGACATCGAGATCCGCGTCGCCGCGCCCCACCTGGCCGGTGCGGTGCCGGTGCGCAGGCGGTCGGTCGCCGACACGCTGCCGAGGCAGCAGCGCATCCTCATCCCCGGGGCCCGGCGCAGCCTCAGGATCGCCAACGGGCTGGCCGAGTTCGTCCGCGACCACCTGCGCCGCTCGGGCCCGCTCGCGCTGCGCGTGGACAACCTGGCGGAGGCCGACCAGACCGACGCCGAGCTGGTCGAGGTGCTGCGCCGCAGGGTCCACCCCGACCTGCTGACGGTGGAGCCCGGCGCGTCCGCGCCGCGCGAGGGCGCCGTGCCGCCCGACTTCGACCGCTACCGCGACGAGGGGTTCCACCACGCCATGGCCGAGGCCGGGCTGGAGGCGCTGCGCGGCATGGCGTATGCCGACGAACCCCGCCAGTGGGAGGTGCTCGTCCAGCGGGTCGCCGCGGCCCTGGAGGCCGTCGAACGCGAGGACGAGGCCAGGGAGCTCTACGACCGGGCGCGCAGGGAGAGCACCGACCCCAAGCACCGCGCCACCATCGCGTACGGCACCGCCATGCTGCTCGTCCGCCATCACGACCACGCCAGGCGCGACCCGGAGCAGGCGCTGTCCTGGATCAACGAGGCGGTCACGATCACCTCGCTGCTGCCCGACCCGGCTGAGCGCGCCTTCCACCTGGGCTTCGACCTCAACGGCAAGGCGCTGGTGGAGCTGCGCAGGGGCCGTCCCGACGCGGCGCTCGACCTCGTGCAGCAGGCCATCGACCTGGCGGAGCGGCACCTGCCCGACGAGCACCCGGTGCACCGGCTCGTCCTGTACGCCAACCGGGCGCAGCTCACGGCGGCGATGGGCCGCCCCGAGCAGGCGCTCGCCGACTACGACGCCGCCATCGCGCTCGACACTGGCTACCCCGACTACTACCTCGACCGGGGCAACCTCCTGCTCAAGCTGGGCCGCGCCGACGAGGCGCTGGCCGACTACGAGAGCGTCATGCGGCTCAGCCCGCCCTTCCCGGAGGCGTACTACAACCGGGCGGAGGTCAGGTACGCGGCGGGCGACCTCGAAGGGGCCCGCGCCGACCTGGACCACACCCTGGAGCTCGACCCGGCCTTCACGGCGGCGTACGTCAACAGGAGCGGCCTGTGCGCCGCGGCGGGCGACACCGTCCAGGCGCGGCGCGACGCCGAGCGCGGGCTGGAGCTCGACCCGGACAATCCCTACCTGCTGTGCGTGCTGGGCCAGGTGGAGGCCGCGGAGGGGCGGGCGGCCGAGGCGCTCGCGGCGTTCGACCGGGCGCTGGAGCTCGACCAGGACCTCGTGCCCGCGTGGGCGGGCCGGGGCGAGCTGGCCTTCGGACGCGGCGAGCACGACGCGGCCGTGGCCGACCTGAGCCGGGCGCTGAAGCTGGGGGAGACGGCCGAGCTCCTGTTCAACCGGGCGGTGGCGCACCGGGCGGCGGGCCGGGCCGAGGAGGCGAGGGCCGACCTGCGAAGAGCGGCGGAGCTGGCCCCGGACGACGAGGACGTCAGGCAGGCGCTCGCGGAGGTCTGAGGCGTTGGGCGGGCGGTTCTGGCTCCTCCTCGCGGGGTTCCTCACCTCGTCGCTCGGAACCTGGATCTACCGGCTGGCCCTGCCGCTGCTGGTCTACGACCTGACGGGGTCGGCGCTCGGCACCGGGCTGGTCTACGTCGTGGAGTACCTGCCGTACCTGGCGCTCTCCCTGGTGGGAGGGGTGCTGGCCGACCGGTTCGACCGGCGGAGGCTCCTGGTCGCGGGCGACGCGGTCTCGGCGGTGGTCACGCTCGCGCTGGCCCTGCTCGTCACCGCCGGTGCCGGGTCGGTGTGGCCGATCTACCTGGTGGCGCTGCTGCTGGCCGCCGTGGACCCGCTCTACCAGCCCGCGTTCCGCGCGATCCTGCCGTCGCTGGTGCCGCAGGACCGGCTGCCGCAGGCCAACGCGCGTGTCCACATGGGGGAGCACGCGGTGAACATGGCGGGACCGGTGATCGGCGGCGCGCTCGTGGTGGCGTTCGGCCACCAGGTGGCCGTGTACGTGGACGCCGCGAGCTTCGCGGTCTCGGCGCTGCTCATCGCCCTCATCGGAACGACGCCGGTCAGGACGGGCGGCCGGGGAGCGGCGCGCCGGTGGCGCGGGTCGGTGCTCGCGGACGCAGGGGAGGGGCTCCGGTTCCTCCTCGGCGGCGACCGGGTCGTGCTCACCACCGCGCTCGGCTCGCTGGCCTGCAACTTCGGGGTGTGGCTGCTGCTCGGCAACCTCGTCTACTACCTCAGCGCCTACCACGGGTTCACGCCGGAGGAGATCGGCGTCGTCTACGCCTTCCAGGGGGCGGGCGCGGTGCTCGGGGCGGCGCTGGGCAGCCGCCTGGTCAGGCGGTGGCGGCCGATGCCGCTCGTGTGCTGGGCGACGGCGGCGGGCGGGCTGTCGATGCTGCTGATGATCGTCGCGCGCGGGCCGGTCGCGATCGGCCTGGCCTGGCTGGGGCAGTTCGCGGCGGCGGGGACGTCGATCGTGGCCGTCGCCACCGTGCGCCAGCTCCTCATCCCCGAGCGGCTGCTCGGCCGGGTGCTCGGCACCAGCAGGATGATCGCGTTCTCGTCGATCCCGCTGGCGGCTCTGACGGCGGGGGCGCTGGAGGGGCTGACCCGCACCTCGTACGGGCTGATGGCGTTCGCGGGGGTGAGCTGGCTGGCCGTCGCCGCGGCGCTCGCCGTCTCGCCGCTGCGGCGGGTCACGCTCGCTGATCTGGCCGGTCGCCCTCCTGCCGGGCAGGACGCGGCCGGATCGGGACCACGAGCGGAGTCCCCGCGACCGGATCCTCGATGACCTTGGCGTCGAGCTCGAACACCTCGCCCATCAGCTCCTCGGTCAGCACCTCGCGCGGGGCGCCCGCGGCGGCGACCCGCCCGGCCCGCATGGCGACGAGCGTGTCGGCGTAGCGGGCGGCGAGGTTGAGGTCGTGCAGCACCATGACGACGGTCCGGCCGGCCGCCCGGTGCAGGTGGCGCACCAGTTCCAGCACCTCCACCTGGTGGGCCAGGTCGAGGAAGGTGGTGGGCTCGTCGAGCAGCAGCAGGTCGGTGCCCTGGGCCAGGGCCATGGAGATCCAGGCGCGCTGCCGCTGACCGCCTGACAGCTCGTCCAGGGGGCGTTCGGCCAGGTCGGCCAGGCCGGTCATCTCCAGGGCGGCCGCGACGGCCTCCTCGTCGCCCGACGACCACTGCCGGTACCACGTCTGGTGCGGGTGCCTGCCCCGCGCCACCAGGTCGGCCACGGTCAGCCCCTCGGGCGCGGTCGGCGCCTGCGGGAGCACGCCGAGGACCTTGGCCACCTCGCGGGTGGGGAGCCGGTCGATGCGCTTGCCGTCGAGCAGGACCTCGCCGCCCATGGGCTTCAGCAGCCGGCCGAGCGCACGCAGCAGCGTCGACTTGCCGCACCCGTTCGGGCCGATGATCGCGGTCACCGTGCCGGCCTCGATCCCGAGGTCGAGGCCGTCGACGACGACTCTCTCGCCGTAGCCCAGCCTGACCTTCGCGGCCTGCAGCCTCACGTACGTGCCCTCCAAATCAGGTGGATCAGGTACGGCGCGCCCAGCACGGCCGTGACGACGCCGACCGGCAGCTCGACGGGGGAGAAGGCGGTGCGGGCCAGCAGGTCGGAGCCGGCCGTGAGCACCGCCCCGACGACGGCCGACGACAGCAGCGGCGGGCGGCCCGTGCGGGCCAGGCGCAGCGCGATCTGCGGCGCGGCCAGCGCCACGAACGCGATGGGGCCCGCGGCGGCGGTGGCGACGGCCGCCAGCAGCACGGCGGCCAGGATCATCAGCGCGCGGGCGGCGTTCATCCGCACGCCGAGCGCGGTGACGGTGTCGTCGCCGAAGCGCAGCGCGTCGAGCGAGCGGGCGCCGAGCAGGGTCGCGGGCACCAGGACGGCCAGCGCCAGCGCCACGGGCGTGACGTGCTCCCAGCCGCGGGCGTTGAGCGAGCCGCTGATCCAGACCATCGCCCGGCCGGTGTCGTCGACGTCGCCGATGGTGAGGAGCCAGAACTTCACGTTCGTGAACACGGCGGCCACGCCGATGCCGACCAGCACGAGGCGGTAGCCGTCCAGGCCGCGCCGCCAGGCCAGCGCGTACACGAGGGCGGCGCCGGTGAGGCCGCCGAGCAGGGCGAGCGCGGGGACGCCGAGGGTGGACAGCAGGCCGCTGACGCCGCCGTACACGTTGCCGGCCGCGACGATCCCGGCGACGACGGCGACGGACGCGCCGGTGGTGACGCCGAGGATTTCGGGGCTGGCCAGCGGGTTGCGCGCCACGGACTGCGTGATCGCGCCGGACAGCGCCAGGGCGGCGCCGACCAGCGCGCCGGCCAGCGCCCTGGGCAGGCGCAGCTCCATCACCACGAAGTGGTCGGGGCTCGCGGGGTCGAGGACGCCGGTGACGACCGAGCCGAGGCTCATGGAGATGTTGCCGAGCCGCATGTTCAGCGCCATGAGCAGGACGAGGACCGCCAGTCCTGCCAGCGTCACGGCGACGCCGCGCGGGCGCACGCGGAACGACAGGCCGGCGACGCGTACGGGGAGGGCGGTCACAGCCGCACCGGCTTCCTGCGGCGTACCAGCAGGACGAAGAACGGCGCGCCGATCAGGGCCAGCACCACGCCCACCTCCAGCTCTCCCGGGGGGGCGACCACGCGGCCGATCACGTCGGCGAGCAGCAGCAGCGCCGCGCCGATCAGCCCCGAGTACGGCAGCAGCCACCGGTGGTCGGTGCCGGACAGCGGGCGCGCCAGGTGGGGCACGACCAGCCCGACGAACGACAGCGACCCGCACGCCGCGACGGCCGCCCCGGACAGCAGGGTGACGGCGGCGACGCCGACGGCGCGGGTCATGGCGATGTTCTGGCCGAGCCCGCGCGCGACGTCCTCGCCGAGCGACAGGGCGTTGAGCCCGGGGGCGTTGGCCGCGGCCAGCGCCAGGCCGGCGAGGACGAAGGGCAGCACCTGCCAGACGACGGCGCCGCCGCGGGCGGCGATCGAGCCGGACTGCCAGAAGCGGAACACGTCCATGGCCTGCTCGTCGAGCAGGACGACGGCGGAGGTCAGCGCGTACAGCAGGGCGCTGACGGCGGTGCCGGCGAGCGCGAGCGTGACCGGGGTGGGGCCGCCCCCGCCGGCCGCCCTGCCGCCGGGGCCGCCGCGGACGCTGCCGAGCGCGAACACCGCGACGCTGGCGGCGAGCGCGCCGGCCAGGCCGAGCCAGATGTAGCCGAGCAGGTTGGACGCGCCGAACACGACGATCGACGTGACCATCGCGAACGCGGCGCCCTGCGTGACGCCGAGCAGGCCGGGGTCGGCGAGGGGGTTGCGGGTGTGGCCCTGCATGAGCGCGCCGGCGACGCCCAGCGCGATGCCGGCGAGGACGCCGAGCGCGGTCCTCGGCACGCGCAGCGAGCGGATGACGATGTCGTTGTCGGTGCCGGTGGGGGCGGTGAGCGCGTGCCAGGCGTCGGCCAGGGGCACCGGCTTGGCGCCGACGGTGATGCTCAGCGCGGCGGCGAGCAGGAGCGCGGCGAGCAGGACGGCGAGGAGGGACAGTCTCCGGGCGCGCAGGCCGCGCAGGCGCGGCGCCACAGCGGTTGCGCTCATGCGGTCCCTCCTCCGTTTGCCCGATCCCGCTGAAGTATGCCAGGTTAGGCAGGGCTAACCTAATTTAGGTTTGCCTTACTTCAGCTTGGGAAGGGATCTCTCGATGCGACCGTTGCGCGCGCTGATCGGCGCCGTCCTGCTCGCGGGCCTGGCCGCCTGCGGCTCCACCCAGCCGCCGGCGGGCGGCACGTCCGGCCAGCCGTTCCGCACGGTCAAGCACGCGATGGGCGAGACCGCGATCCCGGCCCAGCCGAAGCGGGTGGTCGCGCTCGACCAGAGCTTCGTCGACGCCGTGCTCACCCTGGAGACCCCGGTGGTGGGCTTCACCACCTACCGCTCCATCGAGGGCGGCCTGCCGCCCTACCTCGGCCAGGTCGCGGAGAAGTACGGCAAGGACGCCACCACGGTCGGCACGCTGGAGCAGCCGAGCCTGGAGAAGATCGCCGCGCTCAAGCCCGACCTCATCCTCTCGGCCAAGGTCAGGCACGAGGCCCTGTACGACAAGCTGTCGAAGATCGCGCCGACGGTGTTCAGCGAGACGACGGGCGCCATCTGGAAGGAGAACCTGCGGCTGGTAGGCCAGGCCCTCGGCAAGGAGCAGCTCGCCGACGCCACGATCAAGGCGTACGAGGACCGCGCGGCCAAGATCGGTACGGAGATCAAGGAGAAGGAGGGCGAGCTGCCCACCATCTCGATCGTGCGCTTCGCCGGTGAGCCGACGACCCGCCTGTACGTGGAGAAGTCGTACTCGGGGATCGTCATGAAGGACGTCGGGTTCCCCCGGCCGCAGGGCCAGCCCACCACCACCGAGACCATCGTGGTCAACGTCAGCCAGGAGCGCATCGCCGACCTCGACGCCGACCACATCTTCGTCGCGACCTACGCCGACCCGACGGCCGAGGCGCCGAAGGAGAAGTTCACCGCCAACCCGCTGTGGGGCAAGCTCAAGGGGCAGAAGCACGACGTCGACGACCAGACCTGGATGACCGCCGTGGGCATCCAGGGGGCCCACTCCGTCCTGGACGACGTCGCCAAGATCTTCGGAGTGGGCCCCGCGAGGGCCTGACGGCCCCGGGCTCAGCCGGGAAGGAACGCGCGCAGGTCGTCCAGGTGCGGCTCGACGTCGAGCCCCTGGGCGGCCAGCCATTCCGGGTCGCCGTAGGTGCCCCGGTAGCGGTCGCCGCGGTCGCAGACGAGCGTGACGACGCTGCCCCGCTCGCCGGCCGCGCGCATCTCGCGGACGAGGTCCACGCAGGCCGCCATGTTGGTGCCGGTGGACCCGCCCACGTCGAGGCCGGTGACCTCGCGCGTCCAGTGCATGGCGGCGATCGAGCGGGCGTCCGGCACGGCGATCATGCGGTCGATGACCGCCGGCTGGAACGACGGCTCGACGCGCGGCCTGCCGATGCCCTCGATGCGCGACCCGGGGGCGGTGACGGTCAGGTCGCCCGACACCCAGGCGGGGTAGAAGGCCGAGCCCTCGGGGTCGGCGACGGCCAGGCGGGTGGCGTGGCGGCGGTAGCGGATGTAGCGCCCGATGGTGGACGACGTGCCGCCGGTGCCCGCGCCGACCACGATCCAGGAGGGTTCGGGGTGCGGCTCCAGCGCCATCTGCGCGTAGATCGACTCGGCGATGTTGTTGTTGCCCCGCCAGTCGGTGGCCCGCTCGGCGTAGGTGAACTGGTCCATGAAGTGGCCGCCGGTCTCGGCGGTCAGGCGGTTCGACTCCTCGTAGATCGCGCAGGGGTCGTCCACCAGGTGGCACTTGCCGCCGTAGAACTCGATGAGGTGGCACTTCTCCGGCGACGTGGAGGCCGGCATCACGGCGATGAAGGGCAGCCCGAGCAGGCGGGCGAAGTAGGCCTCGCTCACGGCGGTGGACCCGCTGGAGGCCTCGATGATCGTGGTGGACGGCCCGATCCAGCCGTTGGCCAGTCCGTAGAGGAACAGGGAGCGGGCCAGCCGGTGTTTGAGTGAACCGGTGGGGTGCACCGACTCGTCTTTCAAGTAGAGGTTTACACCCCAGTCGGAGGGCAGCGGAAAGACGTGCAGGTGCGTGTCACAGCTACGGTTGGCATCGGCTTCGACCGTGCGTACGGCCTCGGCCACCCAGCGGCGGGTCGAGGCATCGTGGCGGTCAACGAAATTCTTCCTCATACGCTATCTCTTGTGACTCTCGCCACGATTAGTGCGAAATTGGACAGGTAGTGTTATGATAATGAGATCTTGTCCGGCCGTGGACGTGACCACGCACGCCGCGAGCAGATGGACGTTGAACCCCTTCTGACCAGGCGGAACCCTAACGCGTCCCTTACATGGGGCTTGTGAAGATGGTAACGCCGTCAGGCGGCCTATGCCGAAACCGGGGGATGTGCGCGCAAGGGGGAATGACTTGATCACTATGACTGAGGAACAGCGTCAGGACTGGTTCGAGCGCGACGTCGTGCCGGTGACGTCGCAGCTGTTCGCCTCCGCGATGCGCCTCACCCGGAACGCCGCCGACGCCGAGGACCTCGTGCAGGAGACCGTCGCCAAGGCGTACACCTCCTACCACCAGTTCCGCGAGGGCACCAACCTCAAGGCGTGGCTGCACCGGATCCTGACCAACAACTTCATCAACGACTACCGCAAGAAGCAGCGCTCGCCCAAGCTGTCCGCCGCCGAGGACATCGAGGACTGGCAGCTGCACGCCGCCGAGTCCCACTCCTCCACGGGCCTGCGCTCCGCCGAGACCGAGGCGCTCGACCGGCTCCCCGACACCGTCGTGATGAACGCCCTTCGCGCGCTCCCCGAGGACTTCCGCGTGGCCGTCTACCTGGCCGACGTCGAGGGCTTCCCCTACAAGGAGATCGCCGAGCGCATGGGCACCCCCATCGGCACGGTCATGTCCCGCCTGCACCGCGGCCGCCGCCAGCTGCGCGGCATGCTGGAGGAGTACGCCCGCGAGGAGGGCGCCCTCCGGCTGCCCGCCCAGCGCGCCGCGGCCTGACCCGCCGCCCCTCACCACCCCGATCCACCCGGCCGTGCCGCCCCTGCGGGCTCCGCCCGCGGGACGTCAGCAGGGGCCGCTCAGCCCCAGGTGGAGGCGGACCCGCAGCACCCCGTCGCGGTCGCGCAGCTCCACCAGGTCGCAGAGCTGCCGGCTGATCCAGAGCCCGTATCCCCTCGGGGACTCGGGCTCCGGCGGCAGGTAGCCGGGCAGCGGGTCGTCCAGGCCGCCGCCCGGGTTGGCCACCTCGCAGACCAGCTCGCCGCCGCCGTTCGCGCCGCCGCGCCCCACCCACATCGTCACCGTGCCGTGGCCGGCGCCGTGCTCCACGCTGTTCGCCGCGATCTCCGAGACGCTGAGCACGATGGACGTGATGAGGTTGCGGTGCATGCCCGCCGCCCTGGCGTAGTCGCCCACCGCCTGGCGCACCCGTTTCAGCTCGCGGGCCGTGAACCGTACGACGTGGGCGTCCTCCGCCGGCTCGGGCAGCGGCGCGAGGTCGCCGTCCAGCACCAGCTCGTGCGGCTCGACGAAGCCCCCGCTCGGCCGCTCGCCGGCCGCTCCCAGCACCACCGGGTGGACGACCGGGCAGAGGCCGAGCACCTGGCGCGGGGTCGTGCGCTCGTCGTACAGGCATAACAGGCTGGCGGGGGCGCCGCGCAGCGCCGCGTTGAGCAGCCCGTCGTAGCGCACCAGCTCGCGGGCGGTGCGGTCGTCCAGGCGCTCCCAGGGCGGCTCGCCCACCACCAGGACGGGCCCGGCGCGGGCGTACTCGTGGCAGGCGGCCAGCATGCGGTGGGGGTGGGCGTACCAGGAGGCGGGGGAGCGGACCTCGATCCGCTCGGCCTCGACGCCGAGAGCGACGGCCAGCAGGCCCATCCGCTCGGGACATACGACGGCCAGGACGCGCCCGCCCTCGGACAGCGCGGCGCGCACACGCGGAACGGTCGCCTCCAGGAAGGCGGTCTCGGACCCGTACGGCGCCGCGACGTGCACCGGCGGTTCGCCGCGGGTCCGCGCCCGGTCGGGGTGCACGCGCGAAACGTAGCAAGCGCTTGTCGATCACGCAACGCCGCCGGGCCGCCGCCCGCCCCGGCGACCGAGGCGACGGCGACCGAGGCGACGGCCGGTCGAAGGGATGGCGGTCAGGTCAGGCGACGGCGATCAGGGCCACCGCGCCCAGCGCGCAGGCGACTCCCGCCAGCTGGACGGCGCGCAGCCGCTCGCCCAGCACCTGCCTGGCCAGCACCAGCGTGCTGGCCGGGTACAGCGACACCAGCACCGCGACCAGGCTCAGCAGCCCGTGCTGCTTGGCCAGCAGGTAGAGGACGTTGGCCGCCATGTCGAGCGTGCCCGCCGCCACGATCACGCGCAGCCCGCCGGCACTGGGCCGCAGCGCCCGCCGGGTGGCGAGGGCCAGCAGCAGCACCACGGAGATCGACGAGAGCCGCGCGCCGACCAGCGGCCACAGCCCGGCCTCCTTCTGTGCGAGCGCCAGCAGGACGAAGAAGCCGCCGAACCCGGCGCCCGCCGCGAGCGCGGCCAGCACCGAGCCGGGCGAGGCGCCCTCGCCCCCGCCGGGGCTCTGGCTGACCAGCAGCACCGACCCCAGCGCGAGCACCACGCCGACCAGCGCCCAGAACGACGGCCGCTCGCCCGTCGCCAGGCCGAACACCACCGGCAGCGCCGCCGAGGTGACCGCGGTGGTCGGTGCCACGACCGACATCACCCCGGTGGCCAGCGCCCGGTAGAACAGCACGAGACCGGCCGCCCCCGACACGCCGGCGGCCAGGCCCCAGAGCACGTCCTCGCCGCCGAGGCGTCCGGGCAGCAGCGGCAGCAGGACCAGGATCAACGCCAGTCCGGCGACCTGCGACAGCGCGACGACAGCCAGCACGCGGGACCTGCGCGTGGCCAGGCCGCCGAAGAAGTCGGCCGTGCCGTACACGATCGCGCACGCGGTCGCCAGGATCACCGCAGTCACGTTTCCTCCACGAACGGTTCAATGCAATGCACTGTCAGTACAACACACGAGATGCAGTGAGTTGTACTCGGGGTTCACTAGACTGCACCGCATGCAGGATCCCGAGATCATCACCCAGGCCATCGCCAACAACGTGCGGGCCACCCGCGCGCACCGCGGCCTCACGCTCGACGCGCTGGCCGCCAGGTCCGGCGTCAGCAGGGGGATGCTCGTGCAGGTGGAGCAGGGCCGCACCAACCCCAGTGTGTCCACGCTCACCCGCATCGCCTCGGCGCTCGGGGTCACCGTCGCCCGCCTGGTCGAGGTCGGCGACGTGCCGATGGTCCGCATCGTCCCCAAGGCCGACGTCGTCACCTTCCAGCAGGGCGAGACGCAGGCACGGCTGCTCGTCGGCGCCGACACGCCCATGATCCTGGAGCTGTGGGACTGGCGGCTCGCCCCGGGCGAGCACCACGACGGCGACGCCCACCCCGCCGGCACCCGCGAGATGCTGACCGTGCTGGCCGGCGAGCTCACCCTCAGCGTGTTCGGCAAGACCCACGTCATCGGCGCGGGCGACGCCGTGCTGTTCACCGCAGACCGCCCCCACCGCTACGCCAACGAGGCGGAGGAGGAGCTCAGGTTCGTCATGGTGGTCGCCGAGCCGCGAGAGGCTCCCGACCAATAACGCGGAACAGCCTCCTGATCACCATCGGGAGTTTCATGATTACTCCATGTCTTGGGCGGCTGATGCCCGTCGATGGGTACATCCCGGTGTGAACGTCGCGACGTCGGCAGGGGGTGGCGTGTGAGCGAGGCCGATGCGGCCACGGAGAAGCTCCGGGCGGAGCTGCATGGCCTGGGGGTCACCACCGCGTACGACGTCGGTGACGGGGAGACGCTCTCCGTCTGGATCGGCCTCGTCGTGCGCTACAGGGACGGCTTTTACCGCTGGCAGGAAGGGGCGGTGAAACGTCGTCATTTGGGTACGGATCCCGATGGATGTGCCATGCGTGTGGCGCGCCGCTTCAAGGAACTGCAGGCCGATATCCCACTCTGGTGGAACGACCTGGCCAGGGAGCTGCGGGGGGACCGGGTCCAGAGCTATCCATAGACCCCGCGCGCCGTTTCAGGGGGACACATGCGCGGATGGGCGGTGGCGCTCGCACTGCTGACGCTCATGGCGTGCGGCGGCGAGCCGTGGCCGCGGCGTGAGCATCAGCTGGCCCCGGTCCGCGCGCCGCAGGCCATCGACCCGGCGGCCCTCGCCAGGCGCCTCGCCGCGATCCAGCCGGGCTGGCCGCGCAGCCGCAGGTTCGACTGCGCCAAGCTCAAGTGCGTCGCCCTGACCTTCGACGACGGGCCCGGCGAGTACACCCCGCGGCTGCTCGACGAGCTGCGCAGGCGCGACGTCAAGGCCACCTTCTTCGTGCTCGGCGAGATGGTCGCCGCCGACCGGAGCGGCCACATGATCCGGCGCATCGCCGCAGACGGCCACGAGCTCGGCAACCACTCGTGGAACCACCCGTCGCTCACCGGCGTGTCAGGCGACGAGCTCAAACGCCAGCTCAGGCAGACCGAGGAGCTCGTGCACCGGCTCACCGGGGTGCGGATGCGGCTGATGCGGCCGCCGTACGGGGCCACGGACAAGGCGGTCGCCGAGGAGACGCGCCGCGAGGGCCTGGCGCAGATCCTCTGGAACGTCGACACGCTCGACTGGCGCGACCGCGACCCCGAGGTGGTGGCCAGGCGGGCCGCCGCCGCGACGCCCGGCTCGATCGTCCTGATGCACGACATCCACCCGACGACCGTGGAGGCCGTGCCCAAGGTGCTCGACACGCTCGCCAAGAAGGGCTTCACCTTCGTGACGGTCTCCGAGCTCTACGGCAAGGAGCCCCTGGCGGGCAAGACGTACACCGAGCGCTGAACCGCCGCACCGGCGTGGCACGCTGGTCGGCATGGGTTTCACCGGCTTCCCCGACGAGGCGTTCCTGTACTACGAGGGCCTCGAGGCGGACAACTCCAAGACCTACTTCACCCGGCACAGGCAGCTGTACGAGCAGGCCGTGCGCGCCCCGATGGAGGCGCTGGCCGAGGAGCTGGCGGGCGAGTTCGGGCAGGCGACGCTGTTCCGGCCGTACCGCGACGTGCGTTACGCCAAGGACAAGAGCCCGTACAAGACGCACCAGGGCGCCTTCGTCGACGTGGAGCCGGGCATCGGCCTGTACGTCGAGCTGAGCGCGGCCGGCCTGTACGTGGCGGGCGGCTGCTACACCAAGGCCCCCGACCAGGTGGCCCGCTACCGGGCCGCCGTCGACGACGACCTCACGGGCAAGCCCCTGGCCGCGATCACCCAGGCGCTGGAGGAGGCCGGCTACGAGCTCGCGGGCGACCGGCTCAAGACCAGGCCGCGCGGCTTCGACGACGGCCACCCGCGCATCGCGCTGCTGCGGCACCGCTCGCTGTACGCGGGCGTCAGGTTCGAGCCGGAGCCGTGGGTGCTCACCGGCGAGGTGCGCGACCGGGTGGCCACGGACTGGCGCGCGTTCGGCCCGCTGGTGGACTGGCTGGCCGCGCACGTACGCGGCAGCGAGCTCCCGCCCCGCCGCTGACCCTCCCGCCCCGCTCCTCGCGGCAGGAGGCCGGGGCGTCCGCGCGGGAGGAGGCCGGGGCGTCCGTGCGGGAGGCCGGGGCGTCCGGTCCGCACGCCGTCGGCCTTCGTCAGGCCGACGGCGGGGTGGAGGTCAGGAGCGCTTGGCCCTGGCGGCGGCGCGGCCGCGGGTGGCGGCGTCGAGCACGACCTTGCGGATGCGCACCGCCTCCGGCGTGATCTCCACGCACTCGTCCTCGCGGATGAACTCGAGCGCCTGCTCAAGCGACAGCACCCGCGGCGGGATCACCTTCTCCGTCTCCTCGCTGGTGGAGGAGCGCATGTTGGTGAGCTTCTTCTCCTTGGTGATGTTGACATCCATGTCGTCGGACCGGGAGTTCTCGCCCACGATCATGCCCTCGTACACCTCGGTGCCGGGGGAGACGAACAGGGTGCCGCGCTCCTGCAGGTTGAGCATGGCGAACGCCGTGACGGGGCCCGAGCGGTCGGCCACCAGGGAGCCGTTGTTGCGGGTGCGCAGCTCGCCGAACCACGGCTCGTACGAGTCGAAGACGTGGTGGACCAGGCCGGTGCCGCGGGTCTCGGTCAGGAACTCGGTGCGGAAGCCGATGAGGCCGCGCGCCGGCACCACGAACTCCATGCGGATCCAGCCGGTGCCGTGGTTGGTCATGTGCTCCATGCGGCCCTTGCGGACGGCCAGGAGCTGCGTGACGGCGCCGAGGTACTCCTCGGGGCAGTCGACCGTGAGGCGCTCGACCGGCTCGTGCAGCTTGCCGTCGACCGTCTTGGTGACGACCTGCGGCTTGCCGACGGTGAGCTCGTAGCCCTCGCGGCGCATCTGCTCGACCAGGATGGCCAGCGCCAGCTCGCCGCGGCCCTGCACCTCCCAGGCGTCGGGACGGTCGGTGGGGAGCACGCGCAGCGAGACGTTGCCGACGAGCTCCTTCTCGAGGCGGTCCTTGACCATGCGCGCCGTGACCTTGCCGCCCTTGACCTTGCCGACGAGCGGCGAGGTGTTGGTGCCGATGGTCATGGAGATGGCCGGCTCGTCGACGGTGATGAGCGGCAGCGGGCGCGGGTCGTCGGGGTCGGCCAGCGTCTCGCCGATCATGATGTCGGGGATGCCGGCGATGGCGATGATGTCGCCAGGCCCCGCCTCCTCGGCCGGCTTGCGCTCCAGCGCCTCGGTCATCAGCAGCTCGGTGATCTTCACCCGCTGCACGGAGCCGTCGGTGCGGCACCAGGCCACCTGCTGGCCCTTGCGCATCACGCCCTGGTGGATGCGGCACAGCGCGATGCGGCCCAGGTAGGAGGAGGCGTCGAGGTTGGTGACGTGCGCCTGGAGCGGCGCGCTCGGGTCGTACGTGGGCGCGGGGATGGTCGACTTGATGATCTCGAAGAGCGGTTCGAGGTCCTCGGAGTCGGGCATGCCGCCGTCCTCGGGACGGTTCAGCGACGCCCGGCCCGCCTTGGCGGAGGCGTAGACGATCGGGAAGTCGATCTGGTCCTCGGTCGCGTCGAGGTCCATGAACAGCTCGTAGACCTCGTCGACGACCTCCCTGATGCGGGCGTCGGGCCGGTCGACCTTGTTGATGCACAGGATGACGGGCATCTTCGCGGCGAGCGCCTTGCGCAGCACGAACCGGGTCTGGGGCAGCGGGCCCTCGGAGGCGTCGACGAGCAGCACGACGCCGTCGACCATCGACAGGCCGCGCTCGACCTCGCCGCCGAAGTCGGCGTGGCCGGGGGTGTCGATGATGTTGATGGTCATGCCGCCGTGCTTGACGGCGGTGTTCTTCGCGAGAATGGTGATGCCCTTCTCGCGTTCGAGGTCGTTGGAGTCCATGACGCGGTCGTCCACGTCCTGGTTGGCGCGGAACGCCCCGGACTGCCAGAGCATCGCGTCGACGAGGGTGGTCTTCCCGTGGTCGACGTGCGCGATGATCGCGATGTTCCGCAGGTCGTCGCGGCTGTTCAAAGGCATGATGACGTCTCGCTCTGTGTCGTGGGGACCGCCGCGCGATGTCGCGACCGCATAAGTCTAGTTGATCCCCCCAGGTGGGAGGAGCGGGACCGGGGACGACGGCCCACTCCGGTGAACGGGCGGGCAACGGGGAGGGAACCGGCGGGCAACGCGCATGGAACGGGCGCCCCGGGGCAGAGGGGCGCCTGTGACGTCCGATGAGGGATTGGTGCTGCTGGCGGCGTGGGGCGAGTTCGCCGTGCTGCTCCTGCTCCTCGCGTACTTCCTGCTGAAGGGCCGGGCATGAGGGCGCCGTCCGCCCTGGCGGCCGTGCTGCTGGCGCTGGTCCTGGCCGTCGCGGGGTGCGTGAGTCCCGCCTGGGACGACCACGACTACGCGCTGAAGGGGGAGCAGACGGCCAAGACCGCCCTGTCGAAGGTCGAGATCGTCCGCATCGCCGTCGCGGACTCCCGCCGCCTGCCGCAGCCGTACCTGGAGACGCTGCTCACCAAGGCCTCCTCGGACCTCAGCAACGTGGAGACCCAGTTCGGCGGCGTGCAGCCGCCCACGCGGCGCTCCGACAGGCTGCGCGACCACCTCCTCGACCTCGTCCAGCAGGCGCAGGCCGAGGTGCAGGGGCTGCTCATCCAGGTCAGGAGGAACGGGATCGAGGACCCGGCGGGCTCGGCGAACCGGCTGGAGCGGATCGCGGAGGAACTGCGGTGAAGCGCCTCTTCGCCGTCACGCTCGGCATCCTCACCGCGTTCGGCGGCTTCGTGGACATCGGCGACCTGGTGGCCAACGGCCTGGTCGGGGCCAGGTTCGGCATGTCGCTGGCCTGGACCGTCGTGGTGGGCGTGATCGGCATCTGCCTGTTCGCCGAGATGTCGGGCCGCATCGCCGCCGTGTCGGGACGGCCCGTGTTCGACCTCGTACGCGAACGGCTCGGGCCGAAGGCGGGCCTGGTCAACCTGGCGGCGTCGCTGTTCGTGAACCTGCTCACGCTGGCCGCGGAGATCGGCGGCGCCTCGCTCGCGCTGGAGCTGGCGACCGGCGTCAACTACCTGCTGTGGGTGCCGGCCGTGGCGTTCGTGGCCTGGCTGGTGATGTGGCGGGTCAAGTTCGAGACCATGGAGCGGGTGTTCGGGCTGGCCGGGCTCGCGCTCGTCGTGTTCGTCGTCGCGCTGTGGCAGCTCGGGCCCGACTGGGGAGAGCTGGGGCGCCAGCTCACGTCGCCGCCGCAGGACGAGGGCGCGCCCACGTACTGGTACTACGCCATCGCCCTGCTGGGCGGCGCCATGACGCCGTACGAGGTGTTCTTCTTCTCCTCCGGCGGGGTCGAGGAGAAGTGGCGGCCGCGCGACCTGGTCACGGCGCGCGCCAACGTCTTCGTCGGCTTCCCGCTCGGCGGACTGATG
Source organism: Nonomuraea pusilla (assembly GCF_900109355.1). Classification (GTDB taxonomy): domain Bacteria; phylum Actinomycetota; class Actinomycetes; order Streptosporangiales; family Streptosporangiaceae; genus Nonomuraea; species Nonomuraea pusilla. The sequence continues at coordinate 128,918 of NZ_FOBF01000016.1, read as the reverse complement.
TCGATCAGCATCGCGGCGTGCGCGGCGACGGTGTTCCTGCCGTTCGACGCGCAGGTGGACGCCCTCGGGGAGATCGTGCTGCCGGTCGGGCTCGGGCTGGGGCAGATCGGCATGGCACTGGTCATCTTCGGCGTGTTCGCGGCCACGTTCGGGGCGACGCTGGAGACGGCCCTGTCGTCGGGCTACACGCTGAGCCAGTACTTCGGCTGGCAGTGGGGCAAGTTCGTACGGCCGAGGAGCGCGGCCCGCTTCCACGCGGTGCTGCTGGTCGCGGTGGTGCTGGCCACGGCGCTCATCCTCACCACGATCGATCCGATCATGGTGACGGAGTACTCGCTGGTCTTCTCCGCCGCGGCGCTGCCGCTCACGTACTTCCCCGTGCTGCTGATCGCCAACGATCCCGACTACATGGGGGACCGGGTCAACGGCCGCTTCACCAACGCGCTCGGCACGTTCTACATGATCCTGCTGAGCCTGATCACGGTGGCGGCGCTGCCGCTGATGATCGCGACGAAGGCGGGGCAATGAGGGCGCGGGAGATCCACGCGGGCCTGCAGCTGCTCGACAGGCAGGTGGTCAGGGTCGGCACGGGCGGCCTGGTGTGCAAGGTGGACGACCTGGAGCTGCAGGGCGACCCGCCGTACGTGTCGGCGATCCTCGCCGGGCCCCTCGCCCTGGGCCCGCGCGTCGGCGGCCTCCCGGGCTGGCTGATGGTGCAGGTGACGAGGCTGTTCAGGCCCGAGGAGGATCCGCAGCCGCGGCGCATCCCCATGCACCTCGTCAACGAGATCGGCAGCGCGGTCGTGGTGGGCGGCGAGCCGGCCGAGCCCGCGCTCGAACGCTGGCTGCGTGAGAACGTCATCGCCCGCATCCCGGGCAGCGGAGGCGAGGGCCCGCCGTACGCCGAGCCGGAGCACGCGACGGGGCACGCGCCGCGCATCAGCGCGCTCCTCGGCCGCAGGGTGACCGACGCCGAGGGGACGGTCGTGGGTAAGGTCGCCGACGTGCGGCTGTGCCAGGACGGCCCGCTGCTGCACGGCGTGCAGAACGCGTTCAGGATCGCGGGGCTGGTCGTGGTGCCCGAGCGGACGGGCAAGCTCTTTGGCTACGAACGCGGGCCGGGCGGCCAGGCGCCGTGGCTGGTGCGGGCGGTCATCACGCGGTGGTTCTCGGGCAGCGCGCTGGTCGGCTGGGACCAGGTGGACGCGTCCTCCGCGAGATTCGAGACGCCTGAGGTGCGGCTCACCGTGCCGGCCCGCGATCTGGCCCCGCTCACGGACCTGTACGAACGCGAGCCACGAGGGTAGGGGGAGCGCTCCCGGCATAAGCTCGTCCCATGTCCCACGTGCTGTCCTTCGCACCCGTCTTCCCCGCGATGCTGCGCACCGAGGACGGCGTCCGCATCGACGCCGCGCACATCCCGCCGGCGGGCGGCGAGGCGCGTGCGGACCTCGGGATCGTGGTGGCGCACGGCTTCACCGGCTCCTGGCGCGAGCGCACCGCCCGCCGCATCGCCCACGTCCTGAGCCGGTACGGCGGCGTGGTGGCCTTCGACTTCCGCGGCCACGGCCGCTCCGGCGGGCTGACGACGGTCGGCGACCTGGAGATCCTCGACGTGGAGGCGGCCGTGCGGCACGCCCGCGTGGTGGGCTACTCCAGGATCGCGGTGGTGGGCTTCTCGATGGGCGCGGCGGTCGCCGTGCGGCACGCGGCGCTGCGGCGGGGCGTGGACGCGGTGGCGGCGGTGAGCGGCCCGGCCCGCTGGTACTACCGGGGCACCCGCCCGATGCGGCAGGTGCACTGGGCGATCGAGCGGCCGGTGGGCCGCCTGGCGGCCAGGGTGGCCAAGCGCACGAGGATCGCCCGCGGCCCCTGGGACCCGGTGCCGATGCCGCCGCACGAGGCCGTGCGGCTGATCGCCCCGGCCCCGCTGCTGATCGTGCACGGAGACGCCGACTCCTTCTTCCCGCTGGACCACCCGTACGAGTTGTTCGAGGGGGCGCGCGAGCCGAAGGAGCTGTGGATCGAGCCGGGGTACGGCCACGCGGAGGCCGCCGCCACTCCCGAACTCATCCGTCGAATCGGTATGTGGATTGGTTCGAACCTTTTGTGAGTAAGGAGCGTCTACCTAGGGCGTATGGGAGGAAACCGCCGGGAGAAATGTCCCTGGGGAAGGAAACCGCCGATGCGGTGGACGTGGGACATACTTCAGTAGTCGGACGGTTGCCCAGCGTCGCGGGGGCGCGCTGGGTGCCTCCCCTGTACGGCGGAGGGCCCCGCGGCGCGCGGGGCCCTCGTACCGCCGGTCAGCCGAGGCGCGAGATCGACTTGTACTCCAGGTAGCCGCCCAGCCCCTCGGGGCCGAGCTCGCGGCCGACGCCGCTGGCCTTGTAGCCGCCGAAGGGCGCGTTGGCCTCCAGCATGAAGCAGTTCACCCCGTACGTGCCGGTGCGCACCTGGCGGGCCACGTCCATGCCGTGCTCGGCGTCGGCCGTCCAGACCGTGCCGGCCAGGCCGTAGTCGCTGTCGTTGGCGATGCGGATCGCGTCGGCCTCGTCCTCGTACGGGATCACGGCCAGCACCGGGCCGAAGATCTCCTCGCGGGCGATGCGCATGTCGTTGCTCACGCCGGAGAAGACGGTGGGGGCGACGTACCAGCCGCGGTCGTACGGCCGGTCGAGCCCCCCGACGACGACCTTGGCGCCCTCGTCCATGCCGATCCTGACGTAGCCCTCGACGCGCTCCTGCTGGCGCCTGGCGACGAGCGGGCCGATGCCGGTGGCGGGGTCGGCGGGGTCGCCGACGGGCTGGGAGGCGACCATGGCGGCGACGGCGTCCACGACCTCGTCGTAGCGGCGGCGCGAGGCGAGGATGCGGGTCTGGGCGACGCACGCCTGGCCGTTGTTCATGAGCGAGGCGATGGCCAGCATGCCCATGCTGGAGGCGAGGTCGGCGTCGTCCAGGACGATCGCGGCGGACTTGCCGCCGAGCTCCAGGCTGACCCGCTTGAGCTGCTCGCCGCAGATGCCGCCGATGCGGCGGCCGGCGGCGGTGGAGCCGGTGAAGGCGACCTTGTCCACGCCGGGGTGCGAGACGAGGTGCTCGCCCGCCTCGCGCCCGGCGGGCACGACGTTGAGCACGCCCGCGGGGATGCCCGCCTCGGACGCCCACTCGGCCAGCAGGTACGCGTCGAGCGGCGTCTCGGGCGCGGGCTTGAGCACGATCGCGCACCCGGCGAGCAGCGCGGGAGCGACCTTGGTCATGGTGACGAACTGCGGGACGTTCCAGGGCACGATGGCCGCGACGACGCCCACCGGCTCCCTGCGCACGGTGATCGGGCCGAACAGGCCGGGGCGCTGCTCCTCCTGCGCGAACTCCTCGCCCAGCGCGGCGTAGAACTGGAGCATGCCGAGCGGCTGCGGCGCCTGGGCGAGGTTGGAGAAGGTGATGGGGGAGCCCATCTCCTCGGTGATGAGGGCGGCCATCTCGGCCTGGCCCGCGGCGTAGATCTCGGCCAGCCTGCCGATCACGGCGGCCCGTTCGGCGAACGTCATCCTGGGCCAGGGCCCGTGGTCGAACGCCTCGCGGGCGGCGGCCACGGCGCGGTCCATGTCGGCGGCGGTGCCGTCGGGGACCCGTCCCACGACCTCCTCGGTGTGCGGGGAGATCACGTCGATGGTGCCGGTGCCCGCCGGTGCCACCCATTCGCCCCCGATGAACAGCGTGTCGTGCTGGCGCATGTCGTGAGCCTCCTGCTTGAGCGAATGCTTGCTTGTGAGGGTGACGTCCCAAGGCGACCGAACCATGTTCTGTGCAGGCGTGCAAGGGTCCGGCTGTGGCGCGTTCCCCGACGGGATGCGCATAACGGACAAATCCCGTCAGAGTTCGCCAAAGGTGCGCCAATTGCCCTGTTCGGATGACAGGATTCAAGATCATCTTCTATAGTTTCGGACCGTCTACGAGGGGAGGGGACGGGCGTGAGGCTCTGGCGCTTCGCCGCACTCGTCGCCGTCCTCGCCGGGCTGCTCGGGCTCCCCGCGCCCGCGCCCGCGGTGGCCGACCCGAGCATCACCGAGCTGCGCAGGCTCACCAAGCAGGCGGCCAAGCTCGAACAGCTCTACCGCGGGCAGATCCAGAGCCTGGAGGAGGTCAAGCTCCAGGTGAAGAACGCCACCCGGGTCTCCGGCAGCCTGCGCGCCCAGCTCAAGGCCGCCCAGACCGACGTCAGAACCATCATCGAGACCACGTACATGACGGGTTCGCTCGACGGCGTGCAGCTGTTCGGCTTCCAGGGCGACCCGTACAAGACGCTGGGCGCGGCCTCGACCCTGCTCCACCTCGCCGCCGAGCGCAGCGGCAAGGTGCAGCGCATCGAGAAGCTCGTCGAGGACTCGAAGCAGGCCCAGCTCAACGCCAGCGACAAGATCAAGAAGATGAAGACGGAGATCGAGCGGCTGCAGAGCAAGCGCCGCGAGGTCGAACGCCTGCTCGCCAAGTTCGGCTTCCAGCAGCCCGGCGGCGCCGAGGGGCTGACCCCGCGCATGATCGCGGTGCGCGCCGCGATCATGCAGGAGTTCCCCATGCGGTACGGCGTCGGCTGCCTGCGCCCCGGCGACCCCGGGGAGCACGGCAAGGGCCGGGCCTGCGACTTCATGATGTCGCGCGGCGGCACCATGGCCGCCGGCAACGACGCCGCCACCGGCGACGCCCTCGCCGAGTGGCTCATCAAGAACGGCGCCAGGCTCGGCGTCATGTACATCATCTGGAAGCAGCGCTACTACGACATCAGGTCGGGCGGCGGCTGGGACCCGATGTCCGACCGCGGCGGCGTGACCGCCAACCACTACGACCACGTCCACGTCTCGGTCTTCTAGCCGCGCTCCTTCGCCAGGAAGTCCCTGAACCACGCGTACGACGCCTTCGGGGTGCGGCGTCCCGTCGCGAAGTCCACGTGCACCAGGCCGAAGCGCTGGTGGTAGCCCTCGGCCCACTCGAAGTTGTCCAGCAGCGACCAGACGAAGTAGCCGCGCACGTCCACGCCCTGCTCCGCCGCGGCCCGCACGGCGGCGATGTGGCCCTCCAGGTACGCGATGCGGTCCTGGTCGTCCACCGTGCCGTCGGGGCCGGGGACGTCGGGCTGCGAGCAGCCGTTCTCGGTGATGTGGATCGGCGGCAGCGCCTCGCCGTAGCGGGCCTTGAGCCCGGTCAGCAGCTCGCGCAGCCCGTCGGGGACGACCGGCCAGCCGAACGCGGTGGTGGGGTATCCGGTGACGCCGGCGTCGGAGAAGGGCAGGCCGTCGGCGTCGGGCGCGGCGATCCTGGTGGGGTTGTAGTAGTTGATCCCGAGCGCGTCGAGGGGCGCGGAGATGATCTCGAGGTCGCCGTCGCGGACGGCGTCCAGGGCCGGCACGTAGGCCGACAGGTCGGGGTAGGCACCGAGCAGCACCGGGTCGTTGAACAGGCGGTTGTGCAGCGTGTCGTAGGCGTCGGCGGCGGCCAGGTCCTCGGGGGAGTCCGACGCGGGCCACACCGGGGTGCAGTTGTTGGTGATCGCCACCTGCCGGGCGCCGGCGGCGCGCAGCGCGCCCACCGCCAGGCCGTGGGCCAGGAGCTGGTGGTGCGCGACGGGCAGCGCGTTCACGAGCAGGGCCTGCCCCGGGGCGTGGAGGCCCATGGCGTGGCCGTAGGCCATGTGGACGAACGGCTCGTTCAGGGTGATCCACAGGGGGACGCGGTCGGCCAGGCGGCCCGCGACCAGTGCCGCGTAGTCGGCGAACCGGCCGGTGACGTCCCGGTCGAACCAGCCGCCGCGGTCCTGGAGCGCCTGCGGCAGGTCCCAGTGGAACAGCGTGGGCACCGGCTGGACGCCCGCCTCCAGCAGCGCGTCCACGAGCCGGTCGTAGAAGCCGAGCCCCGCGGCGTTGACCGCGCCGGCGCCCTCGGGCAGCACGCGCGGCCAGGAGATCGAGAACCGGTAGGCGTTGACGCCCAGGTCCCGCATGAGCGCGACGTCCTCGCGCCAGCGGTGGTAGTGGTCGCAGGCGGTGTCGCCGGTGTGGCCGTCGCGGGTGCGTCCTGGCTCGTGGGAGAAGGTGTCCCAGATGGAGACACCCCTTCCGTCCTCGGCGACTGCGCCCTCGATCTGGTAGGCGGCCGTGGCCGTGCCCCAAAGGAACATGCGGTGCTCCTCAGCGTCATGTGAGTATGGCTCATGTTAAGCCGGAGCCCCCGCCGCCGCCACAGAGCGCGGGCGATAGGCCAGGATGGAGCACATGACGAGTACCCTGCGCCGCCGTCCCGCCCAGCGCCGCAGCCTGGAGCGGGTGGAACGGATGCTCGACGAGTGCGCGCTGCTGCTCGACGAGGTCGGCTACGAGGCGTTGACCACCAAGGAGGTGGCCCGCCGCGCCGAGGTGCCCATCGGCACCTTCTACCAGTTCTTCGAGGACAAACAGGGGCTGGTCCGAGCCCTGGCGCTGCGCAACCTGGAGGCGTTCCTCACGCGGGTCGCCGAATGCCTCGCCACCGCCACCCTGAACCACTGGGCCGACCTGGCCGACCTCGCCATCGACGAGTTCGTGGAGATGAAGCGCACCACGCCGGGGTTCGCCGTCGTCGACTTCGGCGAGGTGCTGCTCGCGCCTGGCGGCCCGTCCATCGAGGGCAGCAGGCGGGCGCTCGACGGGCGGCTCGACAACAACGTCGTCGTCGCCGACCGGCTGCGCGACCTCATCATCGACCTGGCCGACGTCCCGGCCGGGCCGGAGCTGGACCGCGCCCTGCTCGTGGCGGTCGAGGCCGCCGACGCCGTGCTCAAGCTGGCCTTCCGGGCGAACCCGGCGGGAGACCCCGACCTGATCGCCGAGTGCAAGCAGCTCGTACGCCGCTACCTGGCCACCCACCTCAGCTGACCGGCGACTCCGGGAGGTGCTCCTCGACCAGCCACGCCCCGGCCGCCGCCACCATCAGCCGCCCGCGCGGCGGGCCCGCCGCCCGGTGACCCGGGCGGCGGCCCAGCCTCCGGCGCAACCTCCGGCCGAGCCTCAGCACGCCGCGTCCAGGCGGGTCCGCAGGTCGGCGTCCAGCTTGACGTCGGCGGCGCCGATCGCCTCCTCCAACTGCTCCATCGACGACACCCCCACCACGGGGACGTGCCCGTCCGCCATGAGCCAGGCCAGCACCACCTGGTTCGGCGTCGCGCCCAGCTCGCCCGCCACCTCCCGCAGCACGGCGAGGCGGCGCTCGGTGCCCGGATGGTGGTAGATGTCGGGGATCGGCCGGTCCGGCCGGGTGTAGGCGCCGGACATCAACGTGTTGTACGCCCACAGTGTCACCTCCGGCTCGGCCGCCACGTAGTCCAGCATCTCCTCCGACGCGAGCCGGTGCCCCGACTCGGCGAACCTGGTGTGCGGGCGCGGCCGCAGGTAGGTGTGCCGCAGCTGCACCGCCGTGTACGGCATCGAGCCGTGCGCCGCCGCGACGTTCCTCGCCCGCTCCAGCCGCCAGGCCGGGGCGTTGCTCGCGCCCGCCGCCAGGACCCGCCCCCGCCGCGCCAGCTCGCCGAACGCCTCCACGGTCTCCTCCAGCGGGACCGAGCGGTCCTCGACGTGCGCCCAGTACAGGTCGATCCTGTCGGTGCCGAGCCGCCGCAGGCTGCCCTCCGCCGCCCTCGTCACGGCCGCGGCCGACAGGCCCTCGGCGGAGCCGAGCGTGGTGTCGCCCGGCACCGTCGGCCTGGCCCCGCACTTGGTGCTGATGAAGACGCGGTCGCGGTTGCCGCGCGCCGCCAGCCACGCGCCGATCGTCTCCTCGCTCTCGTCGCCGGTGCGGCCCGGAACCCAGAACGGGTAGTTGTTCGCCGTGTCGAGCATCGTGCCGCCGGCCTCGTGGAAACGGTCGAGCAGGGCGAAGGAGTCCTCGCGGCTGACGGCGGTGCCGAACGGGATCGTCCCGAGTGCGATGTCCATGCCCCCGACTGTCGGAGCTGGAGCGCACTCCATGTCAAGCGGCATCCCCGGCCCCGAGGGGCGGTTGACCTGGAGTGCGCTCCAGGTGCCATGCTTGGCCCGTGAGCGTGTACACCCCCGCGGAAGTGGTCGAGGAGACCGGCTTCAGCCTCGACACACTCCGCTACTACGAGAAGATCGGCCTGCTGGAGCCGGTGGAGCGCAACGCGGCGGGGCAGCGCAGGTTCAGCCAGGAGGACGTCGGCTGGCTCGGCATGATCCGCTGCCTGCGCGACACCGGCATGCCCATCGCCCAGATGCTGCGCTTCGCTGAGCTCGTCCGCGCCGGCGAGCACACCATCCCCGACCGGATCGAGCTCCTGGAGGAGCACGACCGCCGGGTGGCGGCCCAGATCGCCAACCTCACCGAGCGCCAGAGCTACATCCACCACAAGATTTCCTACTACCGCAGCGTCCTGTAGCGCTGGCTTGGCGTTCCGGCTGTTAACCATGGTCCATGGCCGGAGTCAGGGCACGGAGGCTGAACGTACCGCTGCGCCGCGTCGCGCAGTCCTGCGCGGTGATGCTCTTCCTCCTGCTCGGGCACGTCACCGTCATCCAGGCGTTCGGCTCGCACGTGCTCAACGCCGACCGGCGCAACCAGCGGCCGCTCATCGACAGGTTCGACCATCCGCGCGGCGACATCCTCACCCACGACGGCACGGTGATCGCCACCAGCGAGGCGACCGGCACCGGCCCGTACCTCTACCGGCGCGTCTACCCGGGCGGGCCGTCGTACGCGGCGGTCACCGGCCATCTCTCGCTGAACAGCGCCACCGGGGTCGAGGCGGTCGAGGACGGCCTGCTGTCCGGCGAGGACCCCAAGGTCAAGGTGCGGTCCCTCGTCGGCGACGGCGGCGCGGGGGGCGCCGACGTCCGGCTGACGATCAGCGAGCGCGCCCAGGAGGCCGCCTACCGGGGGCTCGAGTCCGCGGGCCGCCCCGGCGCCGCCGTGGCGATCAACCCGTCCACCGGCGCCGTCCTCGCGCTGGCCACCTACCCGTCGTACGACCCGAACGAGCTGGCCGTGTTCGACAGGGACCGCGTGGCCCAGGCGGCGCGGCGGCTGCGCAGGGACCCGGCGCGCCCGCTGCTGAACCGGGCGCTCAACCGGCTCTACCCGCCCGGCGGGACGTTCAAGGTGGTCACCACGGCGGCCGCGCTCGCCTCCGGCGAGTACGGGCCCACCTCCTACGTCCGCGCCCCCGCCCGGCTCCGGCTCCCCGGCACGCCCGCGTTCCTGCAGAACCCCGGCGCGGCCCCGTGCGGCAACGCCAGGCCCACCCTCGCGTACGCCTTCCAGACCTCCTGCGACACGGCGTTCGCGGCGATCGGGCTGCAGCTCGGTCACGACATCCTGCGCGACCAGGCCGAGGCGTTCGGCTTCAACGCGCACGGGCTCACCATCCCGCTGGCCACGACGGCCAGCACGTACCCGGTCAGCCTCGACCGGCCGCAGACCGCGCTGGCCGCGATCGGGCACCAGGACAACCTGGCCACCCCCCTGATGATCGCCATGCTGTCGGCGGCGGTGGCGAACGACGGCGTGCTCATGCGGCCGTACCTGGTGGAGGACGTCCGCCTGCCCGACGGCTCCGTCATCGGGCGGGCCAATCCGGCGCCGTACCGCACCGCCGTGCCGCCCATGCTCGCCCGCTACCTGGCGGCCATGATGACCACGGTGACGCACGCGGGCGGCACCGGGACGGCGGCGGCCATCCCCGGCGTGGAGGTGGCCGCCAAGACCGCCGTCACGGACGTCGTGGCGGGCACGGAGGAGCCCGCCCTGGTGACGGCCTTCGCCCCTGCGGAGACGCCGCAGGTGGCGGTGGGCGTGGTGCTGGAGCGGGCGGGCCCGCAGTCGCCGGCCGCCGTCCCGATCGCCCGCGCCGTCCTCCAGGCCGCCATGACCTGACCGGCGCCCGCCCCCCGCTCAGCGGTACGCCTCCGCCTGGAGGGTGTACAGCTCGGCGTACAGGCCGTCCCTCGCCATCAGCGTCGCGTGGTCGCCCTGCTCGGTGATGCGGCCGTGCTCCAGGACGTAGATCCGGTCGGCGTAGCGGACGCTGGCCAGCCGGTGGGTGATGAGCAGGACGGTGCGCCCTTCGGCGTGGTCGCGGATGCGCTGGAAGAGCGCGTGCTCGGCGCGGGCGTCGAGCGCGGCCGTCGGCTCGTCGCAGATGAGCAGGTCCGCTTCGCGGTGGAATCCCCGGGCCACGGCGATCCTCTGCCACTGGCCGCCCGACAGCTCCTGGCCGTCCTTGAACCGGCGGTCGAGCAGGGTGCTGTAGCCGTGCGGCAGACCGGCCACCACCTCGTCGGCCCCCGCCACCGCCGCGGCCGCGCGCAGCGCCTCCTCGCCCCTGTCCGTGCCCATCGTGATGTTGTAGCGGGCGGTCAGCGGCCAGTGCCGGTGGTCCTGGGCGATGACGGCCGTACGCTCCCTGACCTCCTCGGGGCTGACCTGGCGCAGGTCCACGTCGTCCCAGTACACGCTGCCCTTGTCGGGCTCGTACAGGCCGGCGAGGATCTTGGACAGCGTGGTCTTGCCCGAGCCGTTCTCGCCGACGAAGGCGATCACCTCGCCGCGCTTGATCTCGATGCTGACGTCGCGCAGCGCGGGGCCGTCGGCCCCGGGGTAGGTGAACGACACGTTCTCGGCGACCACCCGCTGGAACCCGTCGGGGATCCGCCGCGGGCGCGGGCCGGGCAGGCGGCGTTCCGCGTCGGCGCAGAACTCCAGGAAGTCGGTGAAGTAGAGGCCGTCCTCGTAGAGGCGGTTGGTGGCGTACATGAGGGTGCCGAGCGAGGACTGCGCGGACCTGATGGCGAGGACGGCGGTGCCGGCGACGGCGAGCGGGATCGCGCCGACGGCCAGGAGCACGCCGAGCGCCACGTAGACGAGGCCGGTGCCGAGCCCGCCCAGCGCCTCGCCGGCGAGCCTGGCGACCGTCTGCCGCCTGGACAGGTCGAGCAGCACCTCCTGCTCGGCCTTGGCGACGGCGTCGTACATGCGCAGGAGGAAGCCGCGCATGGTGAACGAGCGCACCTCGGCGGCCGGGTCGCGGTTGGCGAGCAGGTCCGCGATGATCCACTTGCGGCGGACGGCGGGGATGAGGGAGTAGAGGGTGGAGTAGCGCATCCTGGCGCTGCGGACGGCGGCCCAGGCGTCGGGCAGCACCGCGAGCAGGAGCAGCGGCAGCAGCGCCGGGTGCAGCACGCCGAGCACGCCGGCCACGGCCGCGATGCCGACGGCGGCGGTGACCACGTTGATGGCGGTGCTCACGACGGAGTCGGCCATCGCCACGCCACGCGCTCTGGCGCGCTGGAGGGCGTCGTGGAAGTCGGGGTCGTCGTAGGCGACGAGGTCGACGCGGCTGGTCAGGCCGAACAGGCGCTCCTCGGTGAGGCGGGAGACCTGCGGGTCGAGCCTCGACTGCGCCCACCCGGCGCCGGCGCTCATGGCGGCGCCCAGCGCGGCGGACGCGGCGACCAGGGCGAGGCTCGGTAACGCGGCGACCACCCGTTCAGGCGTGGGCCCCTCGCTGAACAGCGCGGTGAGCACGCCGGTGGTGGCGAGCAGGCCGGTGGCGGTGAAGACGCCGCTCAGCAGGTTCAGCGCGACGGTGGCGGCGGTGTCGCGGGGGCTGGCCCGCCACGCGATGCTCATGGCCTGGCGGACGAGGGAGGGCAGCTTCCTGGCGATCGCGAGGAAGCCGACGTCGCTCATGGTGTCGTTGTGGGCATGCCATTCGGAGAGGGAGATCTCGCCGAGTTCCAGCGGCTCGTCGGGCATGAGGGGAGTGTTCCCCGGCCCGGTCACGCCGCCACCTGCGAAACGCGATCCGTAGTCGGGCCGTCGCTTAGGGCGACCAATTCGCCGTATTCCGGGCGCCTCATTAAAACCCCACGTCAAGGCATGTTCAATCGCGCTCAGCGCGCGTATCGTTGCGCTGTGTCATCGGCCGCCCCGCCTCTCGTGCCGGCGGGGCGTGCCGGTCGCCGGGGACGTCGCGCGGCGTCCAGCGGGTCTGGGCCTCTTCGGAGGGGTGGGGGTCCGGGTCCGAGCCGCGCGACCGCGGGTCCGAGTCGCGCAGGGCTCGGGCCCGCCCCGTCCCCCGTCCCCGCCTCCCCGCCGGGCCTCCGACGTGCGGCACTGCCGAAGATGCGGAGCTGTGACCGGCGCGCGCTTGACGATCGCGAGCGCGAAATGGGTTGATGTTCCTTTGACAACGTTGTCAGGTCACCAACTCGGGGGAGTTTCCGAAGGGATGGTGTGCAGTGCGACGATGGTTTGCGGCCGTATCGATCACGATGGCGGGCGTGCTCGGCCTGGCCGCCTGCGGCGGCAGCGGCGGCGGCGGCGGGCAGGCCGCCCAGTCGTCGGCGGCGACCGGCGGCGGCAAGCAGCAGGTCGAGGTGTTCTCCTGGTGGACGGGTCCCGGCGAGGCCGACGGCCTGCAGGCGATGAAGAAGATCTTCGAGGAGCGCAACCCCAACTACACCTTCTTCGACGCGGCCGTGGCGGGCGGCTCCGGCGACAAGGCCAAGGCGCTCCTGCAGTCGAAGCTCCAGGCCGACACCCCGCCCGACACCTTCCAGGGCCACGCGGGCGCCGAGCTGCAGGGCTACATCAAGGCGGGCGACCTGGAGGACCTCACCTTCCTCTATGACGAGCTGAAGCTCAAGGACGTCTTCCCCGCCCAGCTCGTGGACCAGATCAGCGTCCAGGGCAAGATCTACTCGGTGCCGGTCAACATCCACCGGTCGAACGTCCTGTGGTTCAACCCCAAGGTGCTCAAGGAGGCGGGCGTCGCGGCCGCGCCCACGACGATCGAGGAGTTCGTCGCCGACCTGGAGAAGGTCAAGGCCAAGGGCAAGATCCCGCTGTCGGTCGGCTCCGAGTGGACCGTGACCCACCTGCTGGAGAACGTGCTGCTCGGCACGCTCGGCACCGACGCCTACAACGCGCTGTTCAAGCCGGGCGCCGACTGGAACAGCCCGCAGGTGGCCAAGGCGCTGGAGAACTTCAAGACGATCCTGTCGTACGCGGGCGACCCGCAGGACGACTGGCAGCCCGCCGCCAAGCAGGTGGCCGACGGGCAGGCCGCCTTCACGATCATGGGTGACTGGGCCTACGGCTACTTCCACAACCCGCCGGAGGGCGGCCTGGGCAAGAAGTCGAAGGAGGACTTCGACTGGGCGCCCGCGCCGGGCACCGGCGGCACGTACCTGTGGCTGTCCGACAGCTTCACGCTGCCGAAGGGCGCCAAGAACCGCGACGGCGCCATCGCGTGGCTGAAGGTGGCCGCCAGCAAGGAGGGCCAGGACGCCTTCAACCCGAAGAAGGGCTCCATCCCGGCCCGCAAGGACGCCGACCAATCGCTCTACACCGACTACCTGGCCGACGCGCTGAAGGACTGGTCGAGCGACAAGCTCGCCGGGTCCATCCAGCACGGCGTCTCGGTGAGCCAGCCGTGGCTGGCCGCGATCAACGAGGCGGTCGGCCTGTTCATCGCCGGCAAGGACGTCGCCGCGCTGCAGAAGGCGCTGGCCGTCGCCGCGCAGGCCAACGCCCAGTAGGCGGGCCGGAGCAGCAGGTCGTGACGCGGCGGGCCCGTACGCACCGCGGCGGGCCCGCCGCGCCGAACCGGAGGGAGTGACAGATGAGGCGGGCACGCAGCTGGCTGCCCGGTCTCCTCCTCGTGTCGCCGTCGATCGTGGCGATCGGCGTCTTCGTGTACGGCATGCTCGGCTGGAACTTCCGGCTGGCCATGACCGACCAGCACGACGAGGTGTCCGAGGGCGAGTTCGTGGGGCTCAAGAACTTCGTCGACCTCTGGGACGTGCCCCGCTGGCACGTCTCGGTCGACCACGCCGTCATGTTCACGGTGGTGTTCGTGCTGGGGGCGTTGCTGCTCGGGTGGTTCCTGGCGTTCCTCATGGAGAAGGGGATCAGGGGCGAGGGGACGTTCAGGGCGGTCTACCTGTTCCCGATGGCGGTGTCCTTCGTGGCGACCGGCATCGTGTGGCGGTGGCTGATGAACTCGGGCACGGGGGAGCGGGCGGTCGGGCTGAACCGGCTGTTCGACGTGATCGGGCTGCCGCAGTGGCAGTGGTTCAGGGATCCGGACTGGGGGATGGCGGCCATGGCCATCCCGGCCATCTGGCAGATGTCCGGATATGTCATGGCGTTGTTCCTGGCGGGGTTCCGCGGCGTCCCCGAGGAGCTGCGCGAGGCGGCGCGCGTGGACGGCTGCACCGAGTGGGGGGTCTACCGGCACGTCGTGCTGCCCCTGCTGCGGCCCGTCACGCTGTCGGCGCTGATCATCCTCGGGCACATCTCGCTCAAGGTGTTCGACCTGATCGTCGCCGTGTCCGGCAAGCAGATCGTCACCGACGTGCCCGCCGTGTTCATGTGGGTGGCCGTGTTCGACGCCCACGACCCGGCCAAGGGCGCCACCATCGCGTCCTACATCGTGCTCAGCGTGGCCGTCTTCGTGATCCCCTACCTCGTCTGGTCCGTACGGAAGGAGCGGCGCTCGTGACGGCCGTCGTCACCAGGCGGGCGGGCGCGGCGACGTGGGTCCGGTTCGGCCTGCTGCTCGCGTTCGTCGTCGTCTTCCTCATCCCGATCTACGTGCTGCTGGCCACCAGCTTCAAGCCGCTCACCGAGGCCGACCCCGGGCAGGCGTGGAACCTGCCGCGGACCTGGACCGGCGAGGCGTGGCGGGTCGCCTGGGAGAAGCTCTCGCCCGGCCTGTGGAACAGCGTGCTGCTGGCGGTGCCCGGCGCGCTGCTGTCGTGCGCGCTCGGCTCGATGAACGGCTACGTCCTGTCCAAGTGGCGCTTCCCCGGCGCGGACGTGCTGTTCACGCTGTTCCTGTTCGGCATGTTCATCCCGTACCAGGGGGTGATGATCCCGCTCGTCCAGCTCCTCGTGAAGCTGAACGAGTGGACCGGGCTGCAGGGCGTCTTCTACGGCGGCATCCCCGGCCTCGTGCTCGCGCACGTCGTCTACGGCATCCCCATCTGCACCCTGATCTTCCGCAACTACTACGTCACCATCCCCGACGAGCTCGTCGAGGCGTCGCGCGTGGACGGCGCGGGCATGCTGCGCACGTACTGGTCGGTCGTGCTGCCGGTGTCGGCGCCCGCCTTCGCGGTCGTGATCATCTGGCAGTTCACGTCGCTGTGGAACGACTTCCTCTTCGCGGTGTTCCTCACCTCGCCCACGAGCTGGCCCGCGACGGTCATGCTCAACAACATCGCGGGCGCCCAGGCGACCCCCTACAGCCAGCAGATGGCCGCCGCCGTCCTCGCGTCGATCCCGACCATGCTCATCTACGTCCTGCTGGGCCGCTTCTTCATGCGCGGCCTCATGGCCGGGGCGCTCAAAGGGTGACGCGGGGCCGGGCGCTCTCTATCCGATCGAGCCCTGGGTCAGGGCGTCCCCCAGGGGCGTCCTGGCGTACAGGACCGTCCTGCCCGTCCGCGCGCCGGTGATCAGGCCCGCCCGGCGCAGCGCCGCCACGTGCTCCCCGACCGTGCCCGCGCTCATGGCCAGCAGCGTCGCCAGGTGCGTGGTCGTGGCCGGCACGGCCAGCTCGGCCAGGATCCGCGCGCGGGTACGCCCCACCAGCCCCGCCAGCGCGCCGCCGCCGTCCGCCGCCGGCGGGGCCGCCGTGCCGCGCGCCGGGTAGACCAGCGCGTACGGCCAGGCGTCCTCCAGGTACGCGCCCAGCCCCGGCGTGAACGCCGACGGCAGGAACAGCAGGCCCCTGCCGCCCAGCCGGTGCGCGCGGGCCTCGCCGCCCACCCGCAGCTCGACGCGGCCCTCCTCGCGCCAGCGCACCTGCGGGCTCAGGTCCTCCAACGCCGCCGCCCAGCCGAACGTCGCCAGCTGCCCGGCCCGCTGCACGATGTCGCGCTCCAGGATCGCGCGCAGCCGCGGCCAGATCGCCGAGAAGATCTCCGTCCACAGCGCCTCGTACGCGTCCGCCAGCACCCGCACCACGTCCGCGCCGAACAGCAGCTCCCTGATCCAGGGCGCCACCGGCGGGACGTCCGCCAGCGTCCTTGCGATCTCCGCGTGCGCCTGCGCCACCGGGGTGCGCCGCATCGCCGCCAGCTCCGCCTCGAACGGCACGCTCAGCCCCGCCGGAGGCGGGGCGATGAAGTCGACGTTCGCGCTGCCCCTGTTGCCGGTGATCGCGGTGATCGCGCCCAGCGCCGGATGCCGCCGCCTCAGCTCGCGGTACGGCTCCCTGTGGCGGGCCACCCAGCGCGTGTGGACGCCTGCCTGCGCCCGGCCGTCCAGCACGAGCTGCGCGTGCATCGTCTCGATCAGCGGCGAGAGGGCGAACCTGCTGGCCACCACGTCCTGGGGGGTGACCTCGACCGTCAGCACCTTTCGGTTATATCCGAAGAAATCGCCTGCCGGGCGGGGCGTCCGCACCATCGAGGACGTGAGACAAGCGACGTACGGAGAGGTCTTCGCCGTCCGGGAGTTCCGCGTGCTGTTCGGCAGCTTCGCGCTCCTGGTGGCCGGGGACTCCATCAAGATGCTGGCGCTGTCCGTGCTCGTGTACGCGCAGACCGGCTCGGCGGGGCTGTCCGCCGCCGCGTACATGGCCGGGTGGCTGCCGTACGTGTTCGGCGGGATGTTCCTGCTGTCACTGGCCGACCGGCTGCCGCCGCGCGGGCTGATGATCATCGGTGAGCTGGTCAGGGTGGCGGTGTGCCTGCTGCTCGCGTACGCGGGGCTGCCGGTGTGGGCGATGCTGGCGCTCGTCCTCGTGACCGGGCTGTTCGCGCCCGTCTTCGGCGCGGCCAGGACCGCCCTGCTGCCAGAGGTGCTGCCGGGCGACGCGTTCGTGCTGGGGCGGTCGCTGCTGGGCGTGACCTCCGCGAGCGCGCAGATCGCCGGGCTGGCCGCGGGGGGCGCGTTCCTCGCCGCCGCGGGGCCGCACGGCGCGCTCGCCGTCACGGCGGCCCTCTCGGCCGTGGCGGCCGCCGTCCTCCGCCTCGGCCTCCCACCCCGCCCCGCCCGCGCCGCACGGGACGCCGCCGGTGCGGGGCCGGAGGCGGGGCTGCGTGCCCGGCGGGACGGCGGTGGCGGGCGGCGTGGGGCCGTGGCGGAGACCGTGGCCGTGAACCGGCGGCTGCTCGCCGACCGGCGGGTGCGCGGGCTGCTGCTGGCCGGGTGGCTGCCCAGCGTGTGCCTGGCCGGCGCGGAGGCGATGATCGTCCCCTACCTGGGCGGTCAGGGCCAGGCCGGCGCGGTGCTGGCGGCGGCCGCCTGCGGGATGGCCGTCGGGGAGTTCGCCGTGGGCAGGTTCGCCGCACCCGGGCTGAGAGAACGCCTGTCGCTGCCGCTCGCGGTGCTGCTCGGGCTGCCGTGGCTCGCCTTCGTCCTCGCGCCCGGCGCCGGGTGGGCGGCGGCGCTCGCCGCGCTCGCCGCCGCCGGGCTGGCGTACCAGCTCGGGCTCCAGCGGCGCTTCGTGGACGCGGTGCCCGAGGAGGTGCGCGGGCAGGCGTTCGGGCTGCACTCGGCGGGGCTCATGACGGGACAGGCCGTCGGGGCGGCGCTGATCGGTGTGCTCGGCGAGCTGGTGACGCCCAGGTACGCGCTGGTCGCGGCGGGAGCGGCGGGCGTACTCACCGCCCTGGCCCTCACCCGCCACCTCCGCCCGGACCCCGAGCCCGCGATCAGGCGGTGAGTCCGGGCGAGGCGGTCAGGCGCGGGCCGCGTACGGGCCGGGGAGCTCGCCGGAGCCGCGCGGGACGAGGCGTACCGGCAGCTCCAGCCGCCCGGACGGGCCCGTGTCGCCGCCCAGGCGGCGGAACAGCAGCTCGGCCGCCGCCCGCCCCATCCCCGCCGGGTCCTGCGCCACCACGGTCACGCCGGGGGCGAGCAGGTCGGCCAGCTCGAAGTCGTCGAACCCCACCAGCGCCACCGGCCGCCCGCCCGGCAGCCGCCACCTCCCCGCCTCGTACGGCCCGTCATGGCCCTGGCGCCCCGGCAGTGCGCGCAGCACGGTGACGGTCAGGCGGCCGTTGCCCGTGAACAGCGCGGTCGGCGGGTCGTCCAGCGCGGCCAGCCGGGCGAGCTCCTCCCGCACCGGGCCGGGCGCCGCCCCGCGCATCGCCACGAGCCGCTCGTCGAACAGCGGACCCAGCGCCTCCCGGTAACCGCGCAGCCGCTCGGCCGCCGTGTAGATGGTCGGCTGGTCGCCGAGGAAGGCGATCCTGCGGTGCCCGTGCCCCAGCAGGTGGCGTACGGCGATCGCGGCTCCGTCGGCGTTGGCCGCGAGCACGGTGTCGACGTCCAGCCCGGGGCCTGGCGGCCGGTCGGCGAACACCACGGGTGTCCCGGTCTCCAGCTCGGGCTGCAGGTAGGCGTGGTCGTCGCCGGCCGGGACGACGATGAGGCCGTCCACCCGGCGCGTGCAGAACGCGAGCACCAGCTCGCGTTCCCTGCCCGGCTGCTCGCCGGACGAGCCGCTCATGAGCAGGCAGCCGTGCTCGATGGCGACGTCCTCGACGGCGCGGCTCAGCCCGGAGTAGAACGGGTCGGCGACGTCCTCGATGACCAGCCCGATCGTGGCGGTCCTGCCGCTGCGCAGCACGCGCGCGCTCTCGTTGCGGCTGTAGCCGAGGCGCTCGATCGCCGCGCGCACCCGCTCGGCGGTGTCGGGGTGCACCCCGGGTTCGTCGTTCACGACGCGCGATACGGTTTTCAGCGCCACGCCCGCGGCCGAGGCGACGTCCTTCATCGTCGGTCTCACGCTCGGATCATGTCCTAATCGGGCCGGGTGGACAACGTTGTCAAGAGGGTATGCGAGAGTTGGGGTCCATGTCGTTGAGATCGGCCGTCCTGGTCGTGGGGTTCGTGCTCACCGCGCTCAACCTGCGCCCCGCCATCGCCGGCGTGTCGCCCCTGCTCAACGAGATCATGAGGGACGCCGGCCTGTCGCCCGCGGGAGGCGGCGCGATCACCACCGTGATGGTCGTCTGCCTCGGGGTGTTCGGCCCGGTCGCGCCGCTGCTCGCGAGCCGTATCGGGCTCGACCGCACGCTGCTCGCCGGCCTCCTGGTGATCGCGCTGGGCGTGGTGCTGCGCGGCCTCGACGGCGTCGCGGCGCTCTACGTCGGCTCGGCGCTCGCCGCCACGGCCATCGCCGTGATGAACGTCTCCATGCCCGGCGTGGTCAAACAGCACTTCCCCGCCCGGGTCAACCTGTTCACCGGCGTCTACGTCTCCGGCGTGGTCGCCGGGGCCGCCGCCGCGTCCGCCCTCGTGATCCCGGTCGAGCGGGCCACCGGCTTCGGCTGGCGCGGCGTCTCCGCGCTGCTCGCCGTGCCCGCCCTGCTCGCGGCCCTGCTCTGGCTGCCGCAGGCGCTCGGCAAGCAGACGCTCGCGGGCGGCGGCCCCCGGCCGTTCCGCACGGTGCTGCGCAGCCGCGTCACCTGGTACGTCACCGCGCTCATGGGCCTGCAGTCGCTGACCTTCTACGTCATGCTGGCCTGGCTGCCGACGATCTTCGTGGAGGCCGGCCTGCCCGCCGACCAGGCCGGCTACCTGCTGAGCCTGACCAACCTCGTCCAGGTCGGCGCCTCGCTGGCGGTGCCGGTGCTGGCCGGGCGCGGCCCGTCGCAGGTGTCGTACGTGGTGGGCGCCTGCCTGCTGACCGTGGCCGGGTACCTCGGCATGCTGCTCGCGCCGACGACCCTGCCGTGGCTGTGGATGATCGTCCTGGGTGTGGGCCAGGGGGCGGCGTTCGCGCTGGCGCTGCTCATCATCGCGCTGCGGCCCGCCGACCCGGCCGCCGTCACCGCGCTGTCGGCGGTGGCGCAGTCGGTCGGGTACGTCGTCGCCGCCCTCGGGCCGATGCTGTTCGGGCTGCTCAGGCAGGTCTCCGGCGGCTGGACGGCGCCGCTGCTCGCCGGTCTGGCCGCGCTCGCCGCGCAGACCGTGGCTGGCTGGCTCGCCGGGCGTCCTGCTACGTTAGGTAAGGCTAACCTATAGAGCAGGAGGGCTACCGGCGTGCTGACCGAGACGCTCCAGCGCGTGGCCGACGCGCGCGGCGGGATCCTGGGCGTGGAGCCCGGCCTGGTGATCGAACCCGACGAGAGCTGGACCCCGGTCGCCGAGCTGCTGTGCCCCCCGTACCCGCGGCTGCGGGAACTGGTCGCGCAGACGGCCGCCCGCTGGAACGCGCCGCTCCACGTCGGCGCCGCCCTGTTCTGGAAGACGTACGGCTACTGGCACGCCATGCCGATGGCGCTCGGCTGGGCGCTGGACGGCCGGGTGCCGATCATGCGCCTCGCCGACACCTACATGAAGACGTCCGAGGCGGGCGTCACCATCGGGGCCACCCGCGTGAGCTGGGCGTCCGGCGGACCCGCCATCGCCGGGGCGCTGGAGGAGTCGCAGCGCCCCCTGGTCGAGGTCATCGCCGCCATGGCGAAGGTGGGCGAACGCACCCTGTGGGGGTCCACCGCCGAGGCGTTCGCCCATCCGCTGACCCAGATCGTCCAGGCCGACTACATGGCGCTGCTGCGCGAGATCGGCAGCCCCGTCGACGGCCTGATCGAACCCTCGGACGACGGCTACTTCCGCAGGACCTGCTGCCTGTGGATCACCCTGCCCGACGCCGAGGCGTGCGGGAGCTGCTGTGTCCTGCGGCCCCGTGGGGGACGTCCTGCTCCCGCGGCCCCCTGATCGCTCAGGCGACCGCGGGGTCCGCCGTGCCCGCCACCGCGTCGGGCTCGATCGGACGCAGCTCGTCGGCGTAGCTCACCGAGACCCGCCGCATCACGCCGCCCTCGTCGATCGAGTACTGCCCGAGCCGCCACAGCGGCGGCGAGTACGCGTGGATGGACACGCTCTCCGGCAGCGCGCCGGTCAGCCGGTGGATGTGGTCGGGCCCGAACGAGAACGACTGGCCCTCGGCCACCACCGTCTCCAGGTGCTCGCCGCCGATGCGCGGGTTGCACTCCTTCAGCGCGCCCCGCACCACCCGCACCGCCCCGGAGGAGATGTCGTGGTCGTGCCAGCCCGTGTCGTCCTCGGGCCGCCAGCACAGCAGCCACACGTCCACGTACGCGTCGCGGTGCAGCGAGGCGTAGTGCCGGCCGCCGCCCTCGGGGAAGCGCACCTCGTCGGCCCACTCCACGGGGCGGTCCGCCAGATCGTTCACCAGGTCACGCAGCTCCCGCCGGTCGAGCGTCCGCTCGGGGAGGCGGGCGGCGAGGCCCTCGTCCCGGTTCTCCCTGGTGCTCACGTACGTGTCTCCTTTCTGCCGAGTAGCCGGAGGGGGTTGGCGACCCGGACCGCGTGGCGGGCGGCCACGCCGAGCCCCGGGTCGGGAGCCGTGGCGTAGGGGGCGTCGGAGCCGTTCACGACGACGTCGACGCCGAGCTCGCGGACGATCGCGTCGATCGCGCGCGGGCCGTAGGAGGAGGTCTCCACGTAGCAGCCGGGGTCCACCAGGCCGCGGCGCGGGCCGCCCCTGGCGATGAGCCGCTCGGAGTGCAGCGGCGCGAGCCCCGCGAGCAGGGCGAAGCAGACGCGTAGCCGCGGGTGCCGCGGCCTGACCACGGCGTGGAAGCGGTGCCAGGCGGCGTGCATCTGCTGCACGTACGGCACCATGGCGGGCCACCAGCCCGGCAGGCCGGGAGGGCTCGCGACCGGCCCTGGATGGACGAACAGCGGCAGGTCGCGCTCGGTGAGCACGTCGAGCAGCCGGTCGTCGGGCTCGGCGCCGGCCGGGATCTGCAGCCCGGCCAGCCCGCGGTCGAGGTCCTTCGCCAGGCGGTCGGGGTCGGGCTCGCTGAGGCAGGTCGCGGCCCACGCGCCGTACGGCGCGCCGAGCGCGAGCGCGCCGTCGTGGTGGGCGTCGATGAGCGGCCACGACTCCTCGGGCGGCAGGAACTCGATGCCGAGCGGGCTCGACAGCGACAGCAGGACCAGGTCGAGCCCGGCGGCGGCGTCGCGCCGCGCGCGCTCGGCGGGGTCGTGGTCGGCGGGGTTCACCTCGTACGGCTCCTCGCCGTCGAGGAGCAGCGTCCAGCCGTCGAGCCTGGGCGGGGACGCGCGGTGGCGCAGGGCCTCGACGAACCCCGGGGCCCACAGGTGCTGGTGCACGTCGACGCCCACGAACTCCTCCTCCCTGTATTTCCGACAGACAATACAGGAATATGTCCACCGCCCGTGCTCACTGCCCTGTGAAGCGGTTCAGTGATACGGTTCAGTGAACCGTTTCACCTCCGGGTTGTCAACGGCTCAGGGAAACTGTCGGCGACACGCAATAGGCTGGCGGGCGTGCCGCGCAAGAGAGCGACGATCCGCGAAGTGGCGAGGGCCACCGGCCTGTCGCCGGCCGCTGTGTCGTACGCGCTGCGAGGTCTGCAGGTCTCCGAGGAGACGATGGAGCGCGTCAGGGCCGCCGCCGCCGAGCTCGGCTACGAGGCCGACCCCATCGCCAGGGCGCTCGCCAGCGGGCGCAGCGGCATGATCGGCGTGCTGTGCGGCTCGCTCGAAGACCTGTGGCAGCAGTCGCTGGCCACCGGCATCAGCCGCGGCCTTCGCGAGAAGGACCGCTACGCGCTCATCCTCGACGCCGTCGGCGACCCGTCCCGCGAGCGGGCCCTCGCCAGGCAGCTGCGCGACCAGCGCGTCGACGGCCTGATCGTCCAGCCGCTCGACCCGGCCGCGCCGTTCTGGGCCGAGCTGTGCGAGTCGCTGCCCGTCGTGGCCATCGGCGACTCCCTTCCCGGCACCGCCGGCGAGGTCGTCTTCGACAACCGCAGCGGCGTCACCCTCGCCCTTGAGCACCTGCGCCACCTCGGCCACCGCCGCGTCGCCGTCCTCACCCCGACCAGGCCCAGCACCCCCGACCGGCCCGCCGACGTCCACGTCACCGCCGAGGCCGACCGGCTCGGGCTCGACATCCTGGTCGCCACCGCGCCCCACGACCTGCCCGGCGCCACCGCCGCCGCCTGCGCCCTGCTGGAGTCCGAGCGGCCGGGCGCCGTCTTCTGCTTCGCCGACTCCATCGCGTACGGCGTCTACGCGGCGGCCCGCGACCTCGGCCTGTCGATCCCCGGCGACGTCTCCGTCATGGGCTACGACGACCACCCGATGTCCGAGCTGCTCACGCCCGGCCTCACCACCGTCGACTGGAACATCGACGGCATCGTCAGCGCCGCCGTCCGCCTCATGTCGGCCGCCGCCGACGGCCCGTCCCGCCGCCGCCGCATCGTCCAACGCCCCACCCTCAAGGAACGCGGCTCCGTCGCCCTGGCGAACAACGGTAAATAGCCCGTCAGAAGACGGGGTAAAGCTATGGCGGAGATCATCCCCTCGGCATTCGGAGGATCTTCACGATGGAACAGCCCTCCTTGTTCTCCCCGGACCTTGGAACGCTCCAGGACAAGCCGCGCGGCAAAGACTTCCGGCAGCTCAGCGCGCTCATCACCGTGAACGTGCCTCGGCGGCCAGCAGCCGGTCGGCATACACCCCCCGGGCCGTGCCCGGCTCGGCCGGGCTGCCGGAGAAACCTGCCCTGTTCCACTTCGGGTTGCCAAGAGCGCGCATGTGCCGGCAGGCGATCCCCGCGGCGGCGAGCGCCGTGGCCAGAGCGGTCTTGCTGAATCCGCGCTTGCGGGAGATGGGCGTCAACCTCACGTCCACCAGCAGCTCCGACTCTCTCATGGTAGGCGGCGCGCCGTCTCATACACGTCGCAGCGCTTGGCGGGCGGTCGTGAGGTCCTGGGTGAGGGGGCGGTCCGGGGGCGGGGGGTTGAGGGCGCGTACGGCGGCTGCCCGTTCGCAGGCCAGGACGATCTCCAGGGGCTCGGCGCAGCGCAGCGCGTAGCGGGCGGCCTGGGTGGCGAAACCGGCGTGGTCCTCGGTGCCGAGGGAGATCACGGCGGTGCCCGTGGTCACCGGGGTGGCCAGGTGGCGCAGCTCCGCCAGGGCGTCCTGGGCCACGTACTCCAGGATCAGCGCGCCCGAGCCGCCCTCGGCGGCGGCCAGGAACGGCAGGCGGCCGGTGTGGGCCGGGTTCATGAGCGTCGCCAGCCTGGCCGTGCTGAGCTGCGCCGTCTGGACGAGCGCGGCCCGCAGCGCGTCCAGCGCGAGGGCCACGGGCGCGCTGTGGAAGTTGCCGTTGTGCCAGGCCAGCGAGTCCGCGATGAGGGGGTTCTCGGTGGCGGCGTTCATGTCGGTCTCGACCACGGCGGCGGCGTGGCCGAGCGCGTCCACGGCCGCGCCGTGCACCTGCGCGAACGCCCGGTAGCCGTACGGGTCCTGCAGGCGGGCCGCGCGTTCGCCCGTGAGCAGGCCGCGCAGGCGCGCGGCCACGACCGCCTGGCCGGGGTGCGGCCTGGCCTCCTGCACGGCCGCCGCCAGCGGCTCGGCCGAGGCCGAGACGGCGGTGAACGACAGGGCCGCCACGTCCACGGCGGCGTCCAGCAGCAGGCCGAGGCGGTGGCAGGCGATCGCGGCGTCGGCCAGGGTGGCCGCGCCCGAGCTGATGAAGGGCAGGGCGTCGGAGGAGGACAGCGGGTAGCGGGGCGGGTCGGCCGGTTCGTCGCGCCACGGCAGCTCGCCCAGCAGGCACAGGGCGGTGGTGGCGAGCGCCGTCAGGTCGCCCGTGCCGATGGCGCCGTACGTCAGGATCGGCGGGGTGCAGCCGGCGTTGACCGCGTCGGCGAGCACGGGGAGCACGCCGGGGTCGACGCCGGAGCCGCCGGCGAGAAGCTGGTTGAGCCTGACCACGAGCATGGCCCTGGCCCGCTCGGGCTCGACGGGCGGCCCCGCGCCGCAGGCGTGGCTGCGCAGCAGGTCGAGGCCGGGGGCGTCGAGGGGGACGTCCCTGTTCGCCCCGACGCCGGTGGTGCGGCCGTACACGGGGCCGGTCAGCTCCTGGGCGGTGGCCCAGGCGGCGCGCGCCCGCTCCAGCCTCGAGACGGTGACGCGGACCCCGCCGAGCCCCGCCTCGTGCACCTGCGCGCAGGTCAGGCCCGCACCCGTCAGCTCCATGGGGAGGTCAGTCGCCGTCCGGGAGGATCAGGCCGAGCAGCCAGCTCACGACACTGATGATGATCGCGCCCCAGAAGGCGGCGGGGTAGAAGTCGGCGACGTGGAAGGGGATGTCGAGCTGGCCGGAGATCCAGCTCGTCAGCAGCAGCATGGCCGCGTTGATGACGAGGAGGAACAGCCCGAGCGTCAGGACGATGATCGCGCAGCCGAGCGCCTTGACGATCGGCTTCACGATGGCGTTGACCAGGCCGAAGATCAGGGCCACGAGCAGCAGGACGCCCCAGTACGTGGCGCCGCCGGAGGAGGTGTTGACCTCGATGCCCGGGACGACCTGCACGGCCACCCACAGGGCGACCGCGGCCGCGAGGGTTCTGATGATGAACTTCACGCTTGTGATACTTCCACTTTGCGCAGCCGGGTGCGATGGGACGGCGGCGTTACAGGCGGTCCGGCGCGGGGAAGGGGCGTGCTGGGAGGGAGCGACATGGACGCTAACGGGCTTGAGTCGTTGCCGGCGAGCGAGCTGCACGACCGCGCGGTGCGCTACGCGGTTCACCACGGCGACCTGGGATTCCTGTGGAACCTGCTGAAGGTGATCCCGGCCGCCGAGGCCGCCAGCGGTCACGACAACGAGACCGCCAACGACCTCAGCCGCGTCTCGGCGCTGCTCAGCGACGCCATCGCCTCGGGCGAGGGCGACCTGGGCGAGGCGCTGCGCCCCATCTACGTGGAGTACCTGCGCGCCCACCCCGACGCCTGACCCTCAGCCGGCGAGGCGGGTCTCCGCGCCGCCGTACTCGGCGACCTCCTGGCCGTCGAGGCTCACGATCAGCGTCCTGTACGGCCCCTCGTCGGCCAGTCGCTTGGCGAACCGCCTGGCCAGGGCGGGGCCCATGGCGTACATGGCGGTGGCGTACGCGTCGGCCACGCCCAGGTCGGGGCCGAGCACGGTCACGGAGCCGAGGCCGCGGCGGCGCTGCCCGGTGAGCGGGTTCACGACGGGCGAGCCGCCCGAGGTGGCGATGCCGAGGTCGTGGGCGGCGACGACCTTGCGGACGGCGCCCGTGCGCGGGTCGCGGAGCGGCACCCGCCAGCGCCTTCCCGGAGCCACTGAGCCGCGCACCCGGATGTCGCCGCCCGCGGTGATGCGGTGGTCGACGGCGCCGGCCTGCGACAGGGCGCGTGACAGCCGCTCCAGCGCCCAGCCCTTGATGTAGCCGGACGGGTCGATCACGCCGTTGATCCTGGCGTCGAACCAGCCCCCGGTGGCCTCGCGGAGCTCGTCGCAGCGGTGCAGCACCTCGATGATCTCGGGGATCTGCCTGATGGTCTGGCCTCGGTTGAGCCGGCGGATCTGGCTGTCCTCCCTGGCCGGGCTGAAGGTGTCGTCCACCCAGCGCAGCCAGGCGAAGGCGTCGTCGAGCAGAGGGGTCAGTTCTCGTGCGGGCAGAGCCGTACGGATGTCAACGCTGACCGGCGTGCCCATGACCGTCTCGACACGGGCGCTTCCCGGGAAAGTCGTCACCTTGCCTCCTTGTCCGAGCCCACCGTCCCACGTCGGCCGTAATGTGAGGCTAAACCTTTTGCTGGGATTTGAAGCGGATCTGTGACCTCGGGACGGCGAGGCGTGACAGGGCGCCGCGCACGTACCGCTGGAAGTGGCGCGGACCTGCGACGACGACCTCCCGCTCGGCGATGTCAGGGACCCGGCGGCTCAGCCCGGACGCGCTCACCTGCTCCTTGGCCCGAGGGTCGTGCTCCTCGCCCACGACGAGGATGACGCCGTACCTGGACTCCAGCTCGCGCAGCTCGTCGGTGACGCGGTCGGTCCTGTAGACCGCGACCGTGTCGCCGCCGCCCCCGCCGTGATCGGCGCCGCGCAGCCGCTCGCGCAGGGCGGACGGCTCGACGCCGGTGGCGATGAGCAGCGAGCCCCTGGCCCTGGACGGGGCGGTGTGGCTGAGGACGGCCATGACGGCCGCCGCCGCGTACAGGAGGAGCGAAGCGGCCCGGCTCACGCTGGTGACGTACGCGGTGGAGCTGAACTGATGCGCCACCAGCAGCGCGCCCGCCAGGTACCCGGCGAGCCGCAGCCGCTGCCTGGCCTGCTCGGTCGGCAGGAGCTCGGCCGCCTTGACGGTGGTCAGGCCGAGTGCCACGAGCAGGGCGGCGCCGGCGTAGGCGGTGGGATGCCACGGATAGCCGAACGACGGCTGCACCGTGCCGAACTCGGCGACCGCCACCCCGCACCAGAAGAGAACGGGACCTTGATGCGCTCTCGTCTCGCTTGCCATGTCCTCCACGATGCTGAAGGAACATTAGAGCTTCCTGAGTAAAGTCTGAAACATGGCTAACGTGCGAGTTGAGCGGACCGAAGACGGTGGATTCCGGGCGACCAACGCCCGCGGCGCCGAGGTGCGCATGGGAGGCGGCGACGAGGAAGGCGTGTTCACGCCGGTCGAGTTGCTGCTGGCCGCCGTGGGCGGCTGCAACATCGTGACCGTCGAACCGCTCACCGCCAAGCGCGGGCACCGGCTCGTCCGGCTCGCGATGACGGTCGAGGCGGAGAAGGTCGAGCCGGACCGGCTCGGGCCGGTCACGGTCACGTACGACGTGGAACTGCCCTCGGAGGAGGCGGACGAGGTGTACCGGGCGGTGGCCCAGCGCGTGCACGAGAAGTACTGCACGGTCAGCCGGTCGCTCCAGGAGGGCACGGAGGTCCGTTTGGAACTTCCGTAGTCGGATTAAACAGATATTCGACCCCGTTATGACGCGACCGTTGCATTCGTCTCGGTAGCGTTGTAGCAGGTCAACACGACCGACAGACCTTCACCGATGCGGACGCGGAGGGGGACCGCAGTCCGCACAGTGCGGGACCGCCGGTGTTTTTGGGGGAAGACACCGGCCTGGACCGCCGATGATCGGGGTCGGGCAGATTTGGGGGAACTGCCCGGCCCCGATCCATGCCCGGACACCGGCCGGGACCCGTCCGGGCGCGTGGGGAACCAGCCCCGGACACCGATCGGAGGTTCGGGCGCTCGGGGAACCAGCCTCCGACACCGCTCGGGGAACCTGCCTCCGACACCGCTCGGGGAACGTGCCTCCGACACCGGTCGGGCCGCGTGGTCGAAGGGAACCCGCCCCACCCGATTCTCTTCTGGCCAACGTATTGTTCGGGTTTGTGAAGAAAGTCCTCATCGACTGCGACCCCGGCATCGACGACGCGCTCGCCCTGGCCCTCGCGGCCGGATCCCCTTCGCTCGACCTCGTGGGCGTCACCACCGTCGGCGGGAACGTCGACCTCTCGCTGACCACCGCCAACGCCCTGGCCCTGCGCGAGTTCCTCCAGCTCGGCGACGTGCCCGTGACGCCCGGCATGGCGGGGGCGCTGCTGCACAGGACCGTCCGCGCCGACCACGTCCACGGCGCCACCGGCCTCGGCGACGTCGTGCTGCCCGCGCCCACGCGCGGCCCCTCGCCCGGCCACGCCGTGGACTTCATCGTCGAGACCCTCGCCGCCGCCCCCGGCGAGATCACCCTGGTCGCCATCGGCCCGCTGTCGAACGTCGCCATGGCCGTACGCCGCGAGCCGCGCGTCGTGACGTGGGCACGCGACATCGTCATCATGGGCGGCTCCTTCAGCCGGGGGAACCACAACCCGGCCGCCGAGTTCAACATGCTCGCCGACCCCGAGGCCGCCGCGATCGTCTTCGAGGCCGGGTGGACGGTCAAGCAGATGGGCCTGGACGTCACCCTGTCGGCCCTGGTGACGGCCGACGTGCTCGACCGCATGCGCCCGCTCGGGCGGCTGGCCGAGCTGCTGGTGCCCGGCGCCACCTCGTACGGCGTGGTCACGGCCGAAGGCGGGCCCGCCATCCACGACGCGTGCGCCGTGGCGTACGTGCTCGACCCGTCGCTGTTCACCCTCGCGCCCGCCGTCGTGAACGTGGAGACGGCCGGGACCTACACCCGAGGCATGACCGTGACCGACTTCAAGGCGACCCCCGAGGGTACGAACGCCCTGGTCGCGACCGCTCTGGACGTGAAGGGGTTCTGGGACCTCATGCTGGGCGCGTACGAGGGGCTGGCCGCCAGGCTCGGCTGATCGCGTCCCGGACTCCGCTCGATGTGCGGGCACTGCCCGGCGGCTGATACAGTTACACCTGTTGCGCCGCTAGCTCAGTTGGTCAGAGCAGC
Organism: Nonomuraea pusilla; assembly: GCF_900109355.1. Taxonomy (GTDB): domain Bacteria; phylum Actinomycetota; class Actinomycetes; order Streptosporangiales; family Streptosporangiaceae; genus Nonomuraea; species Nonomuraea pusilla. Next base: position 99,662 of record NZ_FOBF01000016.1, on the reverse strand, counting down.
TGACTCTTAATCAGCGGGTCCGGGGTTCGAGTCCCTGGCGGCGCACCAGCGAGAAGCCCAGGTCGGCACACCCGGCCTGGGCTTTCTTCATGTGCCTCACATGCACGGCCCATGCGGAACCATCACGTCCTGCTTATAATCCACCGACTCGGGCTTTTCGCCGCTCACGGACAGGTGATCGGGTGCGCCCGGCGGCCCAGCGGCAGGGAGGCGGCGGTGGAGCACACGTCAGGAGCACCGGCTCGCCGTGGCTCGCGCCTGATCGTCGTCGGGGCGATCGGCCTGGTGCTCTTCCTGCTCGCCGGCGTGGGCGGTTACGTGGTCATGAGCGACGCCCGCAGAGAGGACCTGAGTTACTGCGGCCACGACTGCGTTCCCGGCCTCAAGATCACCACTGTCGTCGAGGCGTTGAAGGGCCGGGGGCACTCGTGCGCGGACGAGAGACTCTTCTGGTCCTGTGACCTGAGGGTCGGTGACGTGCGGTTCGAGGCGGTGCTCTACCGGCCGGCCGCCGCCCTGAACGTCTACGACTACATCAGCAAGGTCAAGCTCAAGATCCGGAACCCGGACGGCAACACCTCGGTCGGGGCTGATGTGGGCTATATGTCATGGTTTGCGACCATGCCGCACCGTGACGACCCTACGACGGTCAAGAAGGTCAACGACTGGCTGGCCGAAGGGGTCCGAGCGGAGAAGGACGTGACCTACGTCCTCGGCTGGGAGTACGTGCTGCAGCGGAACGCGCAGAGCATCGACCTCACGATGAAGCGGAGGTACTGACAGCGATGGCGGATCAATCCGGCGGGCCGTACTCTCCCGACGGCAGGTTCTGGTGGGACGGCGCCGCCTGGCAGCCGGTGCAGGCCCCGCCGCCTCCCGGGCCGCCGCCGCAGCACCACCCCGCCCCGCCGCAGCCTTCCGATCACGCGGCGGGCCGGCCACCCGCCCAGTGGCCGCCCCAGCCGCCCGGCCCGCAGCCGCCCTGGCCGCAGGCGGGCCAGCCGTACGCGCCCCAGCCGGGTCAGCAGTATGCGGCCCAGCCGGGTCAGCCGCATGCGGGCCAGCCGCAGTCGCCGCCCTACCACCCCGGACCGTCCGGTCTCCACACTTCCCCTCCCGCGCCGGAGGTCTCCCGCCGCCGGCCGGGGACGGCGGTGTTCGCGCTGCTCGCGGCAGGCGCGCTGATCGTGGCGCTGGCGCTGGGCGGGGTCACGGGCGCGGCACTCGGCATGGTGGTCAACGACCCGAGGACGAACGACCCCGCGCCCTCCTTCCCCGCGACGTTCCCCACCGGGAAGTGACGGCCGCTCCAGGAAGCTCCCGAGCCCCGTGGCGGTTCGGCGCGCCGCCGCGGGCCCCCCGTCCGGCGCCGCCGGGCCGGAGTCTCCGCTTTTCTGTCGGTCGTCGCGTTCACACTCGTCCTCGACGCCGTCATTCTCCGGGGAGGGGTCCGTGGCGAGGCGAGGGAACGGCCGCCGGAGCAGGCGCGACAAGCCGCGCGTCCTGCTCCCGGCGCTGGTGGGGTGCGCCGTCGCGCTGGCCGCGGCGGTGGTCGAGTTCGTCCAGGCCCATCCCGGCTGGGCGGCGGCCGTCGCCGCCCTGCTCGCGGCCGGGCTGGCCGGCGGGCTCGTCCTGCGGGTCCGGCTGATCGAGGCGCGGCGGGCGCGCTTCCTGGCCGCCAACGCCCGGCTGGAGCAGGTCGACCGGCTCACCGGAGGCCAGTTCGAACAGCTCGTCGCCGAGCGGTTACGCGCCGACGGGTTCCGCCAGGTGACCCAGCGAGGCGGCAGCGGCGACCTCGGGGTGGACATCGTGGCCGTCGCCCCTGGGCGCGGCCGGTACGCCATCCAGTGCAAGCGGTACACCAGGAAGGTGGGGGCACCCGAGGTGCGCAACTTCCTCGGGGCGCTGGCCAACACCTTCGCCGGGCACACCGGCGTCCTGGTCACCAGCGGTCATCTCACCCGGCAGGCCAGGACGGAGGCGGCCGCGGCCCGGCAGCCGCTCATCGTCGTCGAACGCGACGGGCTCGCCGACTGGCTGCTGGGCAGGGCCGCCCTGCTGCCGCCCTCCCGCCGCCCGTGGTGACGGCCCACGCCCTTCCGAGCCGGGTCGCGTTCCGAGCCCGGTCGCGCCGGGTCGCGGCGTCGGCCGCTCTCAGCGTCCTGGGGGCCTGCACCAGACCAGGGAGTACCTCCACAGCAGGTGCCTGCGGCAGCGGACCCCCGGCAGCAGGCGGCGGGCACGCCGCCGCACCTCGGCCCAGGTCATCTCCGGCTGCCGCGCCGGCATCCCGTCGGCCTGCGCCTCCCGGCGCAGCGCCTTCATCAGCCGGTTGTACGGGACGCCGAGCAGCTCGTACGGCAGGTCGGCGGGCGACGTGCGGGGCACGCCGAGGACGACGAGCGTGCCGCCGGGGCGCAGCGCGGCGGCCATCCTCGACAGCGCCGCGTCGAACGCCATGTGGTGGATCGTCGCGACGGACGTGACGACGTCGTAGCGGCCGTGGGGCCAGGACATGAAGTCACCGTGGACGAACTCCACGCCGGGGTGCCGCCGCCGCGCCAGCTCGATCATCTCGGGGGAGGAGTCGACGCCGGTGACGTGGCCGGCCCTGGCGGCCAGCTTCGCGGCGAGCAGCCCGTCGCCGCAGCCGACGTCCAGCGCGCTCTCGCAGCGCTCGGGCAGGGCGCGCAGGACGAGCGGGTGGTAGTGGACGTTGTGGTTCCACTCATGGTTCCGGTGATCAGACACCTTGGCCACCCTGACAGCGCCACCCGCCCCGTGCAACCGGCGAGCCTGCGACTGCCGGGGGTCCGACCGCCGGGGGAGGGCGGGTTGCCCGGGTTGCCCGCGGTCCCCTGGATCGTCGGGATCCTCCCCGTCCCCAGCATGCTCGCCCGGGCCCCCCGGCCCACGGGGCCCCGGGTCGCCCGGGTTGTTCGGGTCGTCCTCGGCTTTCGGGTCCTACGGGCGTTCGGGGCGTCCGGGGCGTAGGGGGGTTCGGTCAGGAGTCCTGGAGGCGGCGGATCATGGCCTGTTTGGCGGCGGCGAACTCCTCGTCGGTGAGGACGCCGCTGCGGTGGAGCTCGCCCAGCTCCGCGAGGCGGCGCAGCACCGCGTCGTGCACGTCGCCCGACCCGCCGACCCCGGCTCCGGTGCCCGCCGGCGCGGGGGCCGGGGGCAGTTCCTGGGCGTCGCGGGGCAGGCGGGCGTACACGGCCGCCGCGACCAGGGCGGTGGTGCCGCCGTAGCGCTGGATGCCCCAGGCCACGCAGTGCGGGTCCTTCTGCGGCGGCCTGGCGGGCGGCTCGCCCTTCACCCGGAAGCGCAGCGTGCCGTAGCCCATGCCGGACTGCGGCTTCCACTCCACGCCAGCGATCTCGCTGAGCGACAGCTCCTGCGGGCCCGCGTGCTCCTTCTCGCCGGCGGCGAAGCCGGTCCACTCCAGGCGGACGCGTTCGCCGTCGAACGTCGCCGTGCCGTCGCCCGCCGTGGCCGTCACGGGCACGGCCGGGCCGGGCAGGAGGAAGCCGTCGCAGGCGGTGGCGGAGTGCGGCCAGAGCCGCAGGGTGTCGCGGACCTCGTCGGCGAAGTACTCGGCCGCCCCCGCGCGGTCCTTCGGCACCGCCAGCCGGTACGGGTCGGCGGGCGGCCCGAGCGACCCGGCCACGGCGTCGGTCAGCGGATCGGCCCCCTTGCGCAGGCGCAGGCGGATGTGCCCGCCCTTGCGGGAGGGCTCGAAGGCGATGCCCGCGACGGCTTCGAGCGGCACGACCAGCTCGCCCAGCGTCCTGCGCAGCTCGTGAACGTCCTTGCCGCTGCCGGGGACGAGACGCAGGGTCTCGCCGTCGAACCCCCAGGAACCGTCGGCGACAACGATCTCGGCCATGAGGGAAGCCTAGAGCGTCAGCCGGGCAGACGGGCCAGACGGTTGCGGACGCCGTCGAAGTGGGCGTGGACGGCGGCGACGGCCGCCGCCCTGTCGCCCGCGAGGACGGCGTCGTAGATGTCGCGGTGCCGCCTGGCGACGTCGGCGGGCGGCTCGTCGGGGGCGCCGAGGTGCTCGCGGAGCTGGTGGTAGACGTCCCAGAAGGCGCCGAGGAGCTGGCTGACGAGGGGGTTGCTGAGGGGGCGGTAGAGGACGTCGTGGAAGAGCCGGTCGGTCTCGGGGGAGATCTCCTCCACCTGGGCCTGGGCCTCCATGCGGGCCATGACGTCGCCCACGGGGGAGAGGTCGGCCTCGGGGCCGAGGTCGATGAGGCGCTGGACGAGGCCGCTCTCCAGGATCTCCCTGATCTCGATCAGGTAGCGGAGGTGGTTGCGCCCGTCCTGGAGGGTGATGCGGCTGTGGAAGGCGAGCTCGTCCACGAGGCCGGCCAGGGACATCCTGCCGACGAACATGCCGAACCCGTGGCGGATGTCGACGATGCCGACGGCCTGGAGGGCCTTGAGCGCCTCCCGGATGGAGTTGCGGCTGACGCGCAGTTCCTCCATCAGCTCCGACTCGGTCGGCAGGGGGTCTCCCGCCATGAGCCCGCGCCGGAGGATCAGCTCTTTGACGCTCTCCTGAGCCTCGGCGGCACGGCTGGGCCGCGGGCGCGGGACAGTGGTCATGCAAAATTCCTCTCTGGTAGGCACTTGCGTAACATTCCGGAGATCTCCTGTTGACCTCAAGCGGCCCCGGCATCTAGCGTCCACTTTACGCAAACATAGGACATGGGACGTCCCACGTCCCACGTCCCACGTCGGGCCTCCCCTCCGATGGCGGCCCGGCGCAGCCCAGCGGGTTTCGCACCTCACCCCCAGGAGGCATCCGTGAGCCCTGAGTTCAGCCGCCGCGACTTCCTGCGTCACAGCGGAGCGACGGGTGCGGCGGCGCTCATCGCGGCCACCCTCTCCGCCTGCACCGGAGGCCCGGCCTCGACCGGTTCCGTCGGGGCCGGATCGGACAAGGACCTCATCACCGCCGTCATCGGGTACGGCAACGACCAGAGCTGGGACCCGACGCAGACCGCCTCGGCGTTCGCCATGGCCGGGATCAGCCACGTCTACGAGGGCCTGCTCGACACCGACCCCATCACCAGGCAGCCGTACCCGGCGCTCGCCACCGCGTTACCCGCCGACCCGAAGGCCACGACCTGGCGCTTCACGCTCAGGGACGGGGCGAAGTGGCACGACGGGCAGCCGGTGACCGCTGACGACGTGACGTTCACCTTCGAGCGGGTCCTCGACCCCCAGGCCAACGTGCTGGTCGGCAACTTCTTCAAGTCCTGGCTGAAGGAGGTGAGGAAGGTCGACGACCGGACGGTGGAACTGGTGCTCGCCTTCCCGTTCCCCGACGCCGCGCCACGGCTCACCATCGCCAAGATCATGCCGAGGCACGTCTACGGCCAGGCAGGCGCCTGGGACCAGGCCAAGGCCGGCAAGGCCGTGGGCTCGGGGCCGTACCGGCTGGTCCAGCACAACCCCAAGTCGAACACGGTCTTCGAGGCGTTCGATGGCTACAACGGCCCCCGCCCCGCCACGGTCAGGAAGATGAACTGGCTGACCATCGTGGACGCCTCCGCCCGGGTCGCCAAGATCTCCGGTGCGTCGGCGGAGGCGCAGATCGCCGACAACATCCCGTACGCCAACGTGGAGCAGCTCAGGCAGCAGGGCCTCACGGTCGAGGGCGGCAGGGGCATGAACCACATGTTCCTGATGTTCAACACGGCCGCCAAGCCGTTCGACGACGTCCGGGTGCGCCAGGCGCTGCACTACGCCATCGACCGGCAGAAGATGATCGACGTGGCGCTGAAGGGCCACGGCACGGCCGCCAGCTCGTTCCTCAACGAGGGGCACCCCGACCACCGCCGCGCCTCGACCGTCTACGACCACGACCCGGAGAAGGCCAAGGCGCTGCTGGCCGAGGCCGGGGTGCGGGACCTGTCGATCAACCTCATGGCGGTCAACGTGAGCTGGATCGTGGACTGCCTGCCCACCATCGCGTCGTCCTGGGAGGCCATCGGCGTCAGGACGACGCTGGAGCCGCAGGACACCGCGGCGCTCTTCACCAAGATGGACCAGTTCCAGGACTACCAGGTGGTCGCCGCCGCCTCGAACCCCAACCAGTTCGGCATGGACGCCGACCTGATCCTGCACTACAACTACGTGCCCGGCGGCCTGTGGATGAAGTACAGCCACTGGGACGGCGGCAAGGACGCCAAGGCCCTGTTCGCGATGATGGACGAGGCGAGCAGGGAGACCGACAAGGCGAAGAGGTCCGAGCTGATCCACAAGTACCTCGACCTGGTCGCGGAGCAGGCCGTGCTCTACCCGGTCGTCCACAACGAGCTGATGACCGCCTGGGACCCGAAGAAGCTGTCGGGCGTGCGCGCCCAGCCGTACCCCGGCATCAACCTGCTGCAGGCCAAGAGGACATGACGCTCGTCGCCCGGATGCTGCTCAGGCGGCTCCTCATCCTCGTCCCGCTGGTGCTCGGGGTCGTCGCCTTCGTGTTCGTCGTCATGCGGTTCTCCAACAGCAAGCCGGAGTACGCCTACTTCCAGGGCGCCAACCCGACCCCCGAGCAGATCCACCAGTTCCAGGTGGACAACGGCCTGCTCGACCCGCTGCCGCTGCGGTACGTCCGGTTCGTCGCGGACCTTGCCAGGGGCGACATGGGCACGAGCGTGCTCACGAAGAAGCCGGTGATCGAGTCGGTCATGACGGCGCTGCCGCTGACGCTCCAGCTCACCTTCCTGGGGCTGGCCGTCGCCGTGGCGCTGGCGCTGCTGTTCGGCGTCACCGCCGCGCTGTTCCGCGACCGCTGGCCCGACCAGGTGATCCGCATGGTGTCGCTGGTCGGGGTGGCCGCGCCGGCGTTCTGGCTGGCGCTGCTGATGATCCAGTGGCTGGCCGTGGGCGAGGGCGTCTTCCCCACAGGGGGCTACATCAACCCGGCCGACTCGGTCACGGGCTGGCTGCGGTCGATGACGCTGCCCGCGCTCTCGCTGTCGCTGCCCGTCGCGGCGCAGCTCACCAGGATCGTCCGTACGTCGATGGTGGAGGAGCTGGACCGCGACTACGTCCGCACCGCGATCGGCAGCGGCCTGCCGCCGGTCGTCGTGGTCGGGCGCAACGTGCTGCGCAACGCCCTCATCAACCCGCTCACCGTGCTCGGCCTGCGCATCGGGTACCTGATCGGCGGCGCGGTCGTCATCGAGCAGATCTACGGCCTGCCCGGCATGGGCCAGCTCATGATCAACGCGGTGCGCGACGGCGACCCCGCCGTGGTGCAGGGCGTGGTGCTGACGATCGCCGTGGGCTTCATGGTCGTCAACCTCGTGGTGGACGTCCTCTACCTGCTGGTCAACCCCCGCCTCAGGAGCGCCGCATGAGACGTGGACTCACCGAACGCCTTTCGCGGCCGGGCGCCGGGTTCCGGCGGCTGCGCCCGCTGTCGTGGGCGGCCGTCGCCGTGCTGGCCGTGATCGTGCTCGCCGCGCTGCTCGCTCCCGTCGTCGCGCCGCACTCGCCGTACGTCCAGGAGGCCGTGGGCGGCGGCCCGTCGGCGGAGCACTGGATGGGCCTGGACAGCGCCAACCGCGACATCCTGTCCAGGCTCCTGTACGGCGCCCGCTGGTCGCTCCTCATCGGCCTCGGCGCGACCGGCCTGGCCCTCGTCGCGGGTGCGCTGATCGGCGCGGTCGCCGCCACGTCGCGCAGGGCCGTGGACGAGACGATCATGCGCCTGCTCGACGTCGTCATGGCGTTCCCCGGCATCGCGCTGGCCGCGGTGCTCGTCGCCGTGTTCGGCGGCAGCATCCCGGTGCTGGTCATGGCGATGGCGTTCCTCTACATGCCGTCCGTGGCGCGGGTCGTGCGGGCCAACGTGATCGCCCAGTACGGCGAGGACTACGTGGCGGCCGAGCGGGTCGTCGGCGCGGGGACGCCGCACATCCTGGCCAGGCACGTCGCGATCAACTGCGCGGCCCCCGTACTGGTGTTCTGTACGGTGATGGTGGCCGACGCGATCGTGTTCGAGGCGTCGCTGTCGTTCATCGGCGCGGGGGTGCGACCGCCGGACCCGTCGTGGGGCAGCGTCATCGCCGACGGCAAGAACATGGTGCTGATCGGCGGCTGGTGGGCGACGGTCTTCCCCGGCCTGCTCATCCTGCTCACGGTGCTGGCGCTGAACCTCCTGGCGGAGGGCCTGTCCGACGCGTGGGCGGCGCCTGCCTCACCCGGGCCCGCCCGGCGCCGTCCCGAGGGCGGCACCGGCGACGCGTTCGAGCGTGCCGAGGCGGGGTCCGGCAGGGTCGTCGAGCTGCCGGGGCTGGCTGAGGCGGCGCGCAGGCTGGCCGAGCGGGCCCGCCCGCTGCCCGGGGGTCCGCCGGTGCTGGAGGTGAGGGACCTGCGCATCGGCTTCGGCGCGGGCGGGAGCACGCCTGCGCGAAGAGGCACGGCGGCGGACACGGCGACAGACGCGGCGGCGGACGCGGAGACAGACGCGGCGACAGACGCGGGAACGGGTGCCGGGGTGGACGTCGTGGACGGTGTCTCGTTCGAGGTGCGGCCCGGCGAGGTGCTCGGGCTGGTCGGCGAGTCCGGCTGCGGCAAGTCCCTCACCGCGCTGACCGTGATGGGCCTGCAGCCGCGCGGCGCCCGGGTGCAGGGCCGGATCCTCTTCGCCGGCGAGGACCTGCTGACCATGCCGCGCAGGGCACGCAGGCGGCTGCTCGGCCACGAGATGGCGATGATCTACCAGGACGCGCTGTCGTCGCTCAACCCGGCCATGACGATCAGGTCCCAGCTCAGGCAGGTGACCAGGCGTGGCGGCCGCCGCTCGCCCGCCGAGCTGCTGGACCTGGTGGGCCTGGACGCCCGCCGCACCCTGTCGGCGTACCCGCACGAACTGTCGGGCGGCCAGCGGCAGCGGGTGCTGATCGCCATGGCGCTGTCACGCGACCCGAAGCTGATCATCGCCGACGAGCCCACCACGGCGCTCGACGTGACCGTCCAGGCGCAGGTCATCGAGCTGCTGCTGCGGCTGCGCGAGGAACTGGGGTTCGCCCTCGTCCTCGTCTCGCACGACCTCGCGCTGGTCGCCGACGTCACCGACCGGGTGGTCGTGATGTACGGCGGTCAGATCGTCGAGAGCGGCGTCACGGCGTCGCTCGTCGGGGCGCCCGCCCACCACTACGCCCGCGGGCTGCTCGGCGCGGTGCTGTCACTGGAATCGGGAGCGGAACGCCTCACCCAGATCCCCGGCGTTGTGCCCGCGCCTGCCGACTTCCCCGCCGGGTGCCGTTTCGCCGGCCGCTGCCCGATGGCGACCGACCTGTGCTGGAAGGACGCGCCGCCGCTGGAGGGCGACGCCCGCACGCACGCCGTCGCCTGCCACCACCCGGCCGAGACCCTCGTGGGGAGTGACCACGGTGCCTGACGTGACGGTGCTTGAGCTGAAGGACGTCCACGTCCTGCACAGGGCCCGCTCGGGCGGCCTGTTCTCGAGGGACAGGGTGCACGCGCTGACGGCCGCGGACCTGACCGTCGGGGCGGGTGAGACGGTCGGCGTGGTGGGCGAGTCGGGGTGCGGCAAGTCCACCCTGGCCAGGGTCATGGTGGGCCTTCAGCGGCCCACCTCGGGCGGGGTGCTGTTCCGCGGGGCCGACCTCTGGGCGCTGGGCGAGGCCGAGCGGCGGGCGCTGGTCGGGGCGGGCGTCGGGATGGTGTTCCAGGATCCGTCCACGGCGCTCAACCGGCGGCTGCCGGTGCGCCGGATCCTGCGCGACCCGCTCGACGTGCACAGGCGCGGTACGCCCGCGCAGCGTGACGCCCGGGTCCGTGAGCTGCTCGACCTCGTCGGGCTCCCCGCGGGGGCCGCCGACGCGCTGCCCGGGCAGCTGTCCGGCGGTCAGCGCCAGCGCGTGGCCGTGGCCAGGGCGCTCGCGCTCGAACCGGGCCTGCTCGTCGCCGACGAGCCGACCAGCGCGCTCGACGTGTCCGTCCGCGCTCAGATACTCAACCTGCTGCTCGACCTGAAGGAACGGCTGGGCCTGGCGCTGGTGTTCGTCTCGCACGACATCCAGACGGTCAGGCGCATGAGCGACCGCGTGGTCACCATGTATCTGGGCAGGATCGTCGAGCAGGCCCCGGCGCACGCCGTGCCGCTCGCCGCCCGTCACCCCTACACCAGGGCCCTGTTCTCCGCCACGCCCGGCCTCGTCTCGCCGGTCACCCCGATCCCGCTGGTGGGCGCCGTCCCCTCCGCGACGCGCCCGCCGAGCGGCTGCCCGTTCCGTACCCGGTGCTGGCGGGCGGACGACGCCTGCGCCGCGGCGATGCCCGCCGCGCGGCCGGGCGGCGACCAGCACCTCTTCCACTGCCACCACCCGGTGGCGGCGGGAGCGACCGACATCGAACTGATCCAGGAGCGCGCATGACCTCGACGTTGACCGGTGTGATCCCCCCGGTCTGCACCCCGATGACCCCCGGCGGCGAGGTGGATGCCGCCTCGCTCGTCCGGCTGGTCGACCACCTGCTCGGCGGCGGGGTGGACGCCCTGTTCGTGCTCGGGTCGTCGTCGGAGGTGGCCTACCTGACGGACGCGCGGCGGCGGACCGTGCTGGACACCGTGGCCGGGCACGTCGCCGGGCAGGTGCCGGTGCTCGCCGGCGTGATCGACATGACGACGCCGCGGGTGCTGGAGCACGCCAGGGCGGCCGCCGCGGCGGGGGCGTCGGCGCTGGTGGCGACCGCGCCGTTCTACGCCCGCACGCACCCGGCGGAGATCCGCACCCACTTCAGGACGATCGCCGCCGAGGGCGGGTTGCCGGTGTACGCCTACGACCTGCCGGTGTCCGTCCACACGAAGCTGGAGGCCGACCTGCTGCTGGAGTTGGCGGGCGAGGGCACGCTGGCCGGGGTGAAGGACTCCAGCGGCGACGATGGCGGCCTGCGCCGGGTGCTCATGGGCAGGACGACGACGGGCGGGGCGACGTCGTTCAGCGTGCTCACCGGCTCGGAGGTGACGGTGGACTCGGCGCTGTGGATGGGCGCGGACGGCGTGGTGCCCGGCCTGGGCAACGTGGACCCGCACGGCTACGTGCGCCTGTACCGGGCCGCGGCGCGCGGGGACTGGGAGGCGGCGCGCGCCGAGCAGGAACGCCTGGTCAGGCTGTTCGAGATGGTACGGGTCGGCGGCTCACGCATGGGGGCGGGCTCGTCGGGGCTGGGCGCGTTCAAGGCGGCGCTGCACCTGCGCGGCGTCATCGACTGCCCGGTGACGGCGGTGCCGCAGGTGCCGCTCGACGCCGAGGAGGCCGGCCGGGTGGGAAAGCTCCTGGCCGCGGCCGGCCTCCTCTGACCTCCGCCGAGCACGCCGGTCGGCGCCGGCCGGCGCCGACCGGGAACGGTGGTCAGGACGCCGCGTGGGCGGCGCGTTCGTCGGGCACGCAGTGGGTCATCCTCAGCCCCTCCACGTCGCGCGGGCCGTTCCTGCCCAGCTTGGCGAGCCGGTTCCGGTCCTCCTCGGTGAGGTCCTGGCCCGGCAGCGGGTCGAGGTGGGAGACCTCGTCGGGGCCGAGGCCGATCCCCTCGCCCACGCGCAGGCCCAGGTCGTCCTCCACGAGCAGGAAGTGCCAGACCATCCGCTCCTGGACCCGCCTGTCGCACTCCTTCAGCGCCGTCACCAGGTTCAGGACGAGGTCGTCGCGCTCCCACTGCTCCATCAGCAGGTACCGCTGCCCGGCCTGCTTGTAGTCGTTCGTCCGCGGGATGCGCTTGCGGGTGAGGCGGCCGGAGACGAGCGGGCCCTGCTCGTCGTGCGCCGGGCGGGGCGCCTCCCGCGGCCCGCCGAGCAGCGACGGCTCGTAGTTGACGTGCCCGGCGCCGTCCACGTGGTACGTCATCTGCCCGTCGCGCTGGTTGGTGCGGACCTCGGCGTGTCTGGCCTGGTTGACCGGGAGCTGCAGGTAGTTCGGGCCGACCCGGTAGCGCTGGGTGTCGCTGTAGGAGAAGGTCCGGCCGACGAGCATCTTGTCGTCGGAGAAGTCCAGGCCGTCCACGAGCACGCCGGTGCCGAACGAGATCTGCTCGTTCTCGGCGAACACGTTCTCCACGTTCCTGTCGAGCACCATCCGGCCCACCGGCCGGGCGGGGAACTGCTCCTCCGGCCAGACCTTGGTGTCGTCGAGCGGGTCGAAGTCCAGCTCGGGGTGCTCGTCGTCGCTCATGATCTGGACGAGCAGCTCCCACTCGGGGTGGTCGCCGCGCTCGATCGCGTCACGCAGGTCCTTGGTGGCGTGCCCGAGGTCGGTGGCCTGGACGGCGGCGGCGTCGGCGGCGGTCATGCTGCGCACGCCCTGCTTCGGCATCCAGTGGTACTTCACCAGCACCGTCTCGCCCTGCTCGTTGACCCACTTGTAGGTGTTCACGCCGAACCCCTGCATGTGCCGGTAGTCGGCCGGGATGCCGCGCGGGCTGAACAGGTTGACCAGCATGTGCATGCTCTCCGGCGTCTGCGACATGAAGTCGAAGATCCGGCCAGGCTCCTGGCGGAACGTGACGGGGTCGGGCTTGAGCGCGTGGATGACGTCGGGGAACTTGATGGCGTCCCGGATGAAGAAGACGGCCAGGTTGTTGCCGACGAGGTCCCAGTTGCCGTCCTCGGTGTAGAACTTGACGGCGAACCCGCGCGGGTCGCGCGCGGTCTCGGCGGAGTCGCGCCCGCCGATCACGGTGGAGAAGCGCACGGCCACCTCGGTGCGCCTGCCCGCCTCCTGGAAGAGCTTCGCCCTCGTGTACCTGCTGATCGGCTCGTCGCCGATCCTGCCGTACGCCTCGAACCAGCCGTACGAGGTGGTGCCCCTGGCGTGGACGACCCGTTCGGGTATCCGTTCGCGGTCGAAGTGGCTGATCTTCTCCAGGAACTGGTAGTTCTCCAGCGTCGCGGGCCCGCGGGCGCCGATCGTCCGCTGGTTCTGGTTGTCGTGGACGGGGTGTCCCTGACGGTTGGTCAGCACGTCGCGTTGCTGGGACCCCTTGCCGGAAACGTCAGTCATCGCACCTTTCCTCTCCCCGGTTGAGCTGTTCCCCGCCTGCCCCCAAGACCCCAGGCGACACCGGCAAAGAGGTCCCAGCGGGAGACAACCGTTCGGCAAGAGGAGGACGGGCGCTACCTGCTCACGCCGTCGGCGGCGCCCCCGAGCAGGGCGAGGTCGGACCTCCTCGGCAGGCTCTCCCAGTCGCCCTGCGAGGTGACGGCGAACGCGCCCGCCGCGCACGCGGTGCGCAGCCGGAGCTCCGGCTCGGCCCCGGCCAGCCAGTCGGCCAGCCACCCGGCGGCGAACGCGTCGCCCGCGCCCACCGGATCGACCTCCGTCACCCGGTACGGCTCGGCCCGCAGCACCCGGCCGTCGCTCAGCTCCAGCGCGCCGCGCGCGCCCATCTTGACGAGAACGTGCCGCGGCCCGAACGCGGCGAGCGCCTTGGCCAGCTCCTCGGGGCCGTCGCCGTCCGCGAGCAGCCGGCCCTCGGCCTCGGTGGCGAACAGCACGTCCACCTCGCCGGCGATCTCGCGCAGCCAGGCGCCGGCGTCGTCGGGGCTCCACAGCGCGGCGCGGTAGTTGACGTCGAGCGACACGGCCACCCCGGCCGCGCGGGCCTCGGACACCGCGTGGCGGACGGCGGCGCGGGCGGACGGCGACAGCGCCGGGGTGATGGCCGAGACGTGCAGCACCCTGGCCGACCTGAGGAGCGCGGGGTCGAGGTCGGCGGGGGAGAGCCGGGAGCCCGCGCTGTCCCTGCGGTAGTAGCGGACGTCCACCAGGTCGGCGGTGCGCCTGCCCTTGATCATCAGGCCGGTGGGCGCCTCGTGGTCGGTGACCGCGTGCACCTCGACGCCCTCGCCCGCGAGCGTCGCCCTGATCAGGTCGCCGAACTCGTCGGCACCGACCCGGCCGATCCAGGCGGCCCCGGCGCCGAGCCTGGCCACGCCGATGGCGACGTTCGACTCCGCGCCGCCCAGGCCGAGGTCGAAGTCGCGGGCGAAGCGCAGCGGCCCGGTGCGCCTGGCCGCGAAGAGCGCCATGGTCTCGCCGAAGGTCACGAGGTCGGTCATCGGGCTGAAGCACCCAGCCTTCCTGAGATGCGCGCGGCCGCCCGCGCCACCAGCGGCCCCAGCTCACGCACCCGCGCGGCGGTGACGCGCGAGCCGAGCCCGGAGACGGAGACGGCGGCGACGACCGCGTCGAGGTGATTGAAGATCGGCGCGCCGACGCAGCGCACCTCGGGCTCGTTCTCGCGGTCGTCGACCGCGTAGCCGCGCCGTCTGACCTGCGCCAGCTCGGCGCGCAGCCCTTCCTGGTCGGTGATGGTGTGCCGGGTCCTCGGCTCCAGCGTCAGCCCGGCCAGCGCCTCCTCCGGCTGCCAGGCCAGGACGGCCTTGCCGACCGCCGTGGAGTGCATCGGCGCGCGGCTGCCGATGCGGGAGGCCATGTGGACGTTCGTCCGGTTCTCCACCTTGTCGACGTAGACGACGTGCGGGTGGTCGTGGACGACCAGGTGGACGGTCTCGCCCACCTCCTCCATCAGCCGGCGGCACTCCTCGGCCGCGACCGCCCGCAGGTCGAGCGTGGCCAGGTAGGACTGCCCGAGCAGCAGCGCGCCGTGGCCCAGCCGGTAGGCGCCCGTGCCGGGGTCGCGGTCGAGCAGCCTGGCCTCGACGAGCGGGGCGGCCAGCCGGAGCACGGTGCTCTTGGACACCCCCACGGCCTCGGCGAGCTGGCCGAGCGACAGGGCGCCGCGGTCGCGGACGTGCTCCAGCACGGTCAGCGCGCGCCTGAGGGAGGCGGACTGGTTGCGTTCGGGCACGGCGGCCACCCTACGCGGGGGCCCGCGCCTTATGCAACACGGCGTTGTGCAATGCACAACGCCGTGTGTCCAGGCAGGAGGAGGGCGGGCCGAGGGGCGGCCGGGTTCAGGCGTGGGCGGGGTGGCCTCGACGGGCGGCCGGGCTCAGGCGTGGGCGGGGCCGTGGAGGACCGAGACGTCGTGACCGTCGTCGGGGGCCAGGAACTCCAGCAGCCGGCGGCCCTCCGCCTCGACCTCGTCCACCGGGGCCGCCGGCTCCCACAGGCGGACCTCCAGCCTGGACACGCCCTTGGCCCTGGAGACGGTCCAGCGGCCCCCGGTGAACCCGTCCACCAGGACGATGCGCGGCATGACGTTCGTGCCCATGAACGAGCCGAGCACCTCGGCGCCCGCCTCGGTGATCGTGCGCGACCGGTCGTCGTACGACAGGAAGAGGTTGTCGAAGTCGTACATGAAGCGCACCGGCGCGGGGACGTCCTCGGCGGGGCGCGGCGCGTCCGGCAGGTCGTAGAGCGTGCGGCCGGACTCGTCGCGGAAGCGTACGAGGTCCATCGACTCGACCACCTCGCCCAGCCGGGTCAGCCCGGACCAGGTCTGCGCGTCCATGACGGAGGCGGGGCCGAACGCGGCCAGGTAGCGGCGCACCAGCTCCCGCGCCGTCATCGGCGGCGTGGCGAGGGGCGGCGTCGCGGCAGGCGCCGTCACGGACGGCGGCGGTGCCACCGGAGGCACGGACGAGGACAGCCAGGACTCCGCGCTGGTGTGCGCCACCGGCCCGCTCCTGCCCCACAGGCCGCGCGGCGGCACCTGGACGAGCGGCACCAGCCAGCGCACGCCCTGCCCGAGCGCGTGCGGGTCGACGCCCGGCCACCGCCCGGCCAGCGCGCGCCCCAGCTCGGCGAACGTCATCGGGCGCTCCTCCAGCAGCGCCCGCCCCACGGCGGCCAGCTCGTCGAGGTCCACCTGGGCGAGCTTCCTGCCGTACGCGCCCCGCGTGCCGCGCTCGGTCACCACCTGGAGAAGCGGCCGCATCGCCAGGCAGTCGCGGGCGGTGACCAGGTGGATGGTGGAGCGCTGGAGCGCGATGCGTACGAGCTCGCGCGAGAGCAGCAGGTCGGCGGCGTCGGAGGGCTTGAAGCTCTCGACGCGCGTCCACAGGCCGGTGTACCAGGTGTGCGGGGTCTGCGCCTGGAGCCCGGCCAGGTGCTCGACGACGTCGAGCACGGGCAGGCCCGTACGGCTCAGCAGGAACTGCCGGTGGAGCGTGGCCCGGTTGAGGGCCCGCCGGGTGAGGAGGGGGTCCATGCCACCCACCGTAGAGCCCATCGAGGACGGGAACCGGCCGCGATGCCGCTCACCGCACCAGCCGGGATCGCCCCCCGGGCTCGTCCGGGGAGGCGCTTCTCAGGGCCCGGTGGCCATCCAGGCGCGCAGGCGCGGCCAGGCGCGGTAGAGCGCCGCGCTGGCCGGCGTCACCCGGTCGTCGGCGACGGCCACGAGCTTGCCCACCCCGGTCTCGCGGGGCGGCACGCGCACGCTCCTGCGGACGAGCAGCCCGGCGTCCATGAGCGGGGCCAGTGCCGCCGCGTACGGCCCGTCGCCGTCGAGCAGCCGCAACAGCAGGCCGGGCACCTCCTCCCGCTCGCCCGGCCCGAGCGCGGCGTACGCCTCCTCCGCCACCTCGCCCAGCGACCGCGGCCCGCGCAGCCCCTCGGGCGGGCGCAGCTCACCGGCGGTCTCCACCGGCAGCTCGTCCGCCGTGGGACGCGCGGCGGAGTCCTTCGCCAGGGCACGCCCGACCAGGTCGCGCAGCGGCGCGGGCAGCGCGCCGAGGTCGGGGTCGGCGGTGAGCAGGCGGTGCATCAGCGCGCCCATGCTGGCGCCGGTGAACGGGTCGCGGCCGGTCGCCGCGAACAGCACGACGGCCCCCCACGCGAACACGTCGGCCGCCGTCCCGGCCTCGCACCCGGTGAAGACCTCGGGCGCGAGGTACGTGCGGGTGCAGCCGACCGGCCCGCCGGAGGCCACGCCGACGTCGATGACCTTGGGGCCGTCCGCGGCCAGCAGGACGCTCTCGGGCTTCAGCTCGCCGTGGGCCACGCCGGCCGCGTGCAGTGCCCGGAGGGCCCGCGCCAGCGCCCCGGCCAGGGCGATCAGGTCGTCGCCCGCGTACGGCCCGTGCCTGGAGACGGCCTGCCGCAGGTCGGGCCCGTCGACGAACTCGCTCACCACGTACGGCAGCCCGGCGTCGACCCCGACCTCGACGACGGCCGCGACGTGCGGGCAGGACACCCGGTCGAGCCGCCGCCCCACCTCGGCACGCGGCACCTTGACGGCGAACCTGCGGCCGTCGTCGTCGTACGCGTCGTAGACCACGCTCCGCCAGCTCGCGCCGAGACGGCCCGCCAGCCAGTAGCCGCCGAGCCTTTCCGGATCACCGGGCACCAAGCGCATCGTCACCACTGCTTAGATGCCGGTCGAGGCACATTGGTTGCACCAGGAAACGCCCCGGGCCCCCCGCGCGCCTCGGGGGACCCGGGGCGTCATGATCATTATGCCAGCGTTTCCGATCGGGCCGGCCATCCGCGCGCGGCGGCCCACTCCTTGCGCAGCAGCGCCATGACGAGGGTGTCGTGCCACTCGCCCGCCCAGCGCAGGCTCTCCCGCAGCAGGCCTTCCTGGACGAAGCCGAGCTTCTCGTAGACGTGCCTGGCCCGCGCGTTGTACGAGAACACCTCCAGGCTGACCCGGTGCAGCGGGGTGGCGCCGAAGGCGTGGTCGAGCACCAGGGTGATGGCCTCGCTGCCGTAGCCCTTGCCGAACGCCCGCGCGCCGATCAGGGCGATGCGCAGGCTGCACGACAGGTTGTCGGCGTCGAGCTCGTTGAGCACGACCTCGCCGACGTACTCGCCGTCCGCGACGATCGCCAGGTCGAGGCGGTCGTCGTGGGCGGCCCGCCCGGCGTACCAGGTCCTCGCCCCCTCCAGGTCGGGCTCCAGGTGGGAGCCGGTGAACCTGCGGACCTCGGGGTCGGACATCAGCTCGTACAGGCCCTCGGCGTCGTCGAGGCCGACCGGGCGGAGGGTCACGAGGCGGCCCGTCAGGGTGGGTTTGTCGGCGAACATCCCCTTTGGGTATCAGCTGGGATCGGCGGCGGGCAAACCCATTTCCCGCAGCACCGCGTCGCGCACCTGCTCGGGAGTGAGCACGCCGACGTCGCACCTCAGGTCGGCCACCTCGCGGAAGTACCGCTCCCTCCGGGCCCGCATCGCGGCGGGGGAGAAGCCGGGCCGGTGGTCGCCCGACCGCATCCGCCGGGCCAGCACCTCGTCGTCGGCGTCCACCCAGACCACTAACGCGTCACGCAGCGCCTCCCGCACCCGGGGGTCCTCCACCGTGCTCGCCGCCGCCGCGATCACCTTCGGCTCGCCGGCCAGCTCGTGCAGCACGTGCTCGGCCTCGTACCGGTGCAGCGCCCGCGCGCCCTCACGCGCGGCGATCTCGGCGGCGGTGCCGCCGTGCCGCTCCATCAGGTACGGGTCGCTGTCGGTCAGGGGGACGCCCAGCGCCTCGCTGATCAGGCGGCCCGCGGTGGACTTCCCCGAACCCATGAGGCCGACGACCACGACGGGTTTGTTTTTCGCCATGTGGATAGAGGTCCTTCGTGTCAAGGAGGTAGATCTGATGACCATCGCCGGAAGCATCATCCTCATCATGCTCGGCGCGATACTCACCTGGGCCGTCGAGTTCGACCTCGCCGGCCTCGACATCAACGTCGTCGGCGTCGTCCTCATGCTCGGTGGCCTGGTCGGACTCGCGTTCGGCATCTACCGGATCAACGTCACCCGCCGCGCGGTGGGCCCCATCGACGAACCGGTTCACCGCCACGAGATCTACGAGGAGCCCGAGGCGCGCAGGACCACCGTCTACGAGGAGCGCCGCCACTACGACGAACCGCCGCTGTAGGAGGTGACTCGGCATGCCAGCCGTTCAGGAGCTGCCGTCGACCATCAAGCGTTCGCCCAAGAAGGCGCAGGACACCTGGGTCAAGGCCCACGACTCGGCCGTCAAGGAGTACGGCGAGGGGCGGCGCGCGCACATGACCGCCTTCGCCGCCCTCAAGCACTCCTTCGAGAAGGTCGGCGACCACTGGGAGCCGAAGGGCAGGAAGGGGCCGTCGGACAAGGGCGCCACCGACCGCTCCGGCAGGACCCAGGAGGGCGTGGACGCCAACGCCAGCAAGGAGCACCTGCAGCACGTCGCCGCCGAGCTCGGTGTGCACGGCCGGTCGAGGATGACCAAGCAGGAGCTCGTCGACGCCATCAAGAAGGCCAACAGGAAGGCCACGGCCAAGGCTCGCCGCTGAGCGGCGGGCGCCCGCCGGGCGCCGGGTCCCGTCCACCGCGACGGAGCCCGGCGCTTTGGCGTGAGCGGAGGCGCCCTCTCGCGCCGCGGAGGCGCCCTCTCGCGCCGCGAAGGGGCCCGGCGCTCTCCCGCGCCGCGAAGGGGCCGTCACAGGAGGCGCTTCACGGTGTCGGCGATCGCGTGGCGGTCGATGCGCGCGTCGGCGAGCTGCTCCTCCGGCGTGGCCGACGCGGGCAGGCCGAGCACCGCGAGCTTCACCACGCGGGGACCGAGCTCGCCCACGGCGTCCAGCACCGCGTCGCCGAGCCCGCCCTCGGCCCTGTGGTCCTCGACGGTGATCAGGGTGCCGGTGGTGGTGGCGGCCTCCACGAGCGCCGCCGCGTCGATCGGCTTGATCGAGTACATGTCGATGACGCCTACGGGGACGCCCGACGCGGCGAGGTCGTCGGCCGCCGCCAGCGCCTCGTGCACGGTCACGCCGGCGGCCACGATCGTCGCGCGGTCCTCGGGGGAGCGGCGCAGCACCCGTGAGCCGCCCACGGGGAACCGCTCGCCCGGCTGGTAGATCACCGGAGTGCCGCCCCGCGTGGTCCGCAGGTACGACACGCCGGACACGTCCGCCATCTCCGTCGTGAGCGCGGCCGCCTGGTTGGCGTCGCACGGGTAGAGCACGGTGCTGCCGTACACGGCCCGCATCATCGCGAGGTCCTCCAGGCCCATCTGGGACGGGCCGTCCTCGCCGATGGACACGCCCGCGTGCGAGCCGACCAGCCGGATCGACGCCTTGCTCACCCCGGCCATCCTGATGAAGTCGTACGCCCGGGTGAGGAACGCCGCGAAGGTGGCCGCGTACGGCTTCCACCCGCGCACCTGCAGCCCGACGGCCGCGGCGACGAGCTGCTGCTCGGCGATGTACATCTCGAAGAACCGCTCGGGGCAGGCGTCCGCGAACGCCTCGGTCTTCGTCGAGTCGGCCACCTCGCCGTCCAGCACGACGACGTCGCCGCGCGCCTCGCCCAGCGCCGCGAGCGCCGCGCCGAACGCCTCCCTGGTGGCCACCTTGTCGCCGACCCGGTACTCGGGCGGCGCCGACATCCTGGTCTCGAACCGGTGCGGCTCGGGGACGTCCTCGGGCCTGCGCACCTCGACGTGCAGCGACCGCACGCCGCCGAGCTCCTCGACGGCCCGCTCAGGGTCCTTCAGCGCCTTGCCGTGGGCGCCCTCCCTGTTCTCCACCTCGACGACGCCCTCGCCCTTGCGGGTCTTGGCCAGGATCACGGTCGGGCGCCTGCGGGTGTTGCAGGCGTCGCCGAGCGCGTAGTCGATCTGGCCGGGGTCGTGCCCGTCGATCTCGATGGTGTGCCAGCCGAACGCCCCGAACCTGCGGGCGTACGCGCCGGTGTCCCACCCGTGCCGGGTGGGACCGCGCTGGCCGAGCCGGTTGACGTCCACGATGACGGTCAGGTTCGCGAGCCCCTCGGTGCCGGCGTGCTCGGCGGCCTCCCAGATCGACCCCTCGGCCAGCTCGCTGTCGCCGCACAGCACCCAGACGTGGTACGGCAGCCGTTCCAGCCGGCCCGCCATGGCGACGCCCACGCCGACCGGCAGGCCCTGGCCGAGCGAGCCGGTGGCCACGTCCACCCAGGGCAGGCGCGGGGTGGGGTGCCCCTCCAGGCGGCTGCCCCGCTTCCTGAACGTCAGCAACTCGTCGTCGTCGATCGCCCCGGCGGCCTTGTACAGCGCGTACAGCAGGGGAGAGGCGTGCCCCTTGGAGAAGATCAGGTGGTCGTTGCCGGGGTTGTGGGGGTGGGTGAAGTCGTAGCGCAGGTGGCAGGAGAACAGCACGGCCATCAGGTCGGCGGCCGACATGGACGAGGTGGGGTGGCCGGAGCCGGCGGCGGCCGCGGCCCGCACCGAGTCGACGCGCAGTTGCGCCGCCAGCTCGGCCAGGAACTGTAGATCGCGTTCGGGCATCAGGGTCCTCCTCATGGTTGCCCGCCGCCTACCCCCCGGGCGCTCCCGTTTAACGGCGCGGCCGCGGCCCCTCGGCCGCGGCCGGGTTCCCGCCGCCGGTCAGCGCCGGGCGAGGCGGGCGGCGGCGACGGCGGCGGTGCCGGCCAGCGCGCCGGCGAGGGACAGCAGCACCGGGCGGCGGTGCTGCGACAGCCAGAGCTGGGGGCTGTGGCTGTGGGAGCGCCGGTCGAACGTGCCGTGGGCGCCGTAGTCGGTGTCCTCGTCCGCCGGTTTCCAGAGGTTGGACACGCCGGTGGGCGGCTCCTCGTCGGTCAGCTGCGACGTGATGCCGGTCCTGGCCAGGTAGCGGTCCACGAGCGCGGGGGCCGCCTTCTGGGCCAGCAGCGTCGCGACGGTGCTCGCGCCCACCCAGTACTCCTTGCGCTCCGGGTGCTCGGCGGCGTGGACGATGCCGCGGGCGGCGACCTCGGGCTGGTAGATGGGGGGCACGGGCTGGGGGTGCTTGCGCAGCTTGGAGCGGACCCACTCGAACTGCGGGGTGTTGACGGCGGGGAGCTGCACGACCGTGATGTCGATGCCGCTGCCGTCGGCCATGAGTTCGGTGCGGACCGATTCCGTGAAGCCCTGGATGGCGTGTTTCGCCCCACAATAGGCGGACTGAAGGGGAATTCCGCGTTTGGCGAGTGCCGACCCTGTTTGAACGATGGTTCCGGCGTTTCGCGGTTTCATGAGATCGAGGGCGACCTTGGTGCCCCAGACATAGCCGAGATACGTCACTGCAGTGGTGCGGGCATATTCTTCTGGCGAGATATCCGTAAATTTCGCGAAAACTGAGGAAAAGGCGCAGTTTATCCAGACGGCGATCGGGCCCATCTCCGCCTCGATCCGCGCTGCCGCCTCCCGCACCTGCTCGTACTCCGCCATGTCGGCCTCGTAGACCTTGGCGACGCCGCCCGCGGCCCCGACGTCCACGGCCGCCGCGCCCAGCCCCGTCGTGCCGCGCGCGATGAGCGCCACCTGCGCGCCTCTCGCGCCCAGCTCGCGCACCACGGCACGCCCGACCCCGCCGCTCGCGCCCGTCACCACCACGACCTGTCCGCGTACCGGTGCCATCAGCCGGCCTCTCCCGATCGGTGCTGTTTCTGCCTGCGTACCGCCAGGATCATGTCGATCACCGTGATGATCCCGGCCACCACCGCGACGCCGGTCATGACCGGTGCGCGCGCGATGATGCCCAGCACCGCGAACGCGAAGAGGAAGACCAGGATGAACGAGCCCACCCTGATGTGGACGACGTCGCGGGGGGTGGCGGGAACCATGGGGTGCCCCCTGGGGGAGCGTTCCTCGTGCCAGTCTCCGTTGTCAGTCATGCGGCCCACCTGCCCCCCTTGTTTGACGCCTAACGTCGTGGGTAGCGGCGCGTCGTGCCCGAGCTACGTCCCAGCGATCAGGGGGAGCCGGGGATCACGCGGCGGCGCCGCGGACGAGGTTTCAGCTATCACGGCCCCGACGGCACCCCCATCAGCGACCCCGCCACGCTGGACCGGATCCGATCCCTCGTCATCCCCCCTGCCTGGAAGGACGTCTGGATCTGCGCGGACCCGGACGGCCACCTCCAGGCGGTCGGCACGGACACGGCCGGGCGCAGGCAGTACCGCTACCACGACCTGTGGAGGGAGCAGCAGGACCGGGATAAGTTCGACCGGGTGCTGGAGCTGGCCGAGCGGCTGCCCGTGTTCAGGAAGGCCGTGGACGAGCAGCTCCAGGGCCGCGGACTGACCAGGGAGCGGGTGCTGGCCGCCGCGGCGCGGCTGCTCGACATCGGCTTCTTCCGCATCGGCGGCGAGAGCTACGACACCTACGGCCTGGCCACGCTCCGGATGGAGCACGTCACCTGCGGGAAGGGCCTGGTCGTGTGCTCGTACCAGGCGAAGGGCGACATCCCGCGCGAGGTGGAGATCGCCGACCCGGCGGCGTGCCGGGTGCTGCGGGCCCTCAAGGCGCTCGGCGTGGAGGGGGAGCTGCTGCGCTACCGCCACCCGGGCGGCTGGTCCGACATCCGCAGCGAGGACATCAACGACTACCTGCACGAGATCATCGGCCACGACGTCACGGCCAAGGACTTCCGCACCTGGCACGCGACCGTGCTCGCCGCGGTGGGCCTGGCCGTCTCGCGGCACGCCGGCAGGGGCGGCAGCGCCAGGGCCAAGCAGCGGGCGGTCACCAGGGTGATGAAGGAGGTCGCCGAGTACCTCGGCAACACCCCGACGGTGGCCAGGGCGTCGTACGTGGACCCGCGGGTGGTGGAGGCGTACGACAGGGACATGACGATCGCCGCGGCCCTCACCGAGCTGGGCGCGGACGCCGACTTCGGGCAGCTCGCGACGCACGGGACGGTGGAACGCGCGGTTATAGACCTCATTCGTGCTATTCGCGCTGTTTGAGGCTTTTTTGCTTGGGCATGCGGCGACAGGAGAAGGAGGCGAGCGAATGGAAGCTCCGCAGTACGTCGCGGCCCGCGTGCAGCAGGCGCTGGCCGAGGACGGGCGAACCAACGAGCTCGGCATCCGCGTCGACGTGCGAGGCGACCAGCTCTTCCTGCGCGGGCAGGTGAGCGAGGCCGGGCAGCGCGACAGGCTCGGCCTGGTGGCGCACGAGGCCGCCCCCGAGCTGCACCTGCACAACGAGATCACCATCGTGGGGGACGTCTTCGACCAGGGAGAGGATGAGCACCTTGACTGACCTGCGGATAGCGGCCGTCGGCGACATCCACCTCGGTGAGGACGCCAGAGGCCGGTACCGGCGGAGGCTCGAAGGCATCGAGCAGCGGGCGGACGTCCTGCTGGTCGCGGGCGACCTCACCCGCCACGGGACGCTGGAGGAGGGCAGGGTCGTGGCCGACGAGCTGCGCGACCTGCCCGTTCCCGTCGTCACGGTGCTCGGCAACCACGACTACCACTCCGACCTGCAGTTCGAGATCGCGAGCGAGCTGCGCGACGCCGGGGTGATCGTGCTCGACGACGACGGCGTCGTCCTGGAGATCGGCGAGTCGAAGCTGGGCGTGGTCGGGGGCAAGGGCTTCGGCGGGGGGTACGCCGGCAAGTGCGCCAGCGAGTTCGGCGAGCGCGAGATCAAGAACTTCGTCTCGCACACCCGCTTCATCGCCGAGGCCTGGAAGGTCGCGCTGAAGGAGATCGTGGCCGACCACCGCGTCGTGCTGTCGCACTATTCCCCCATCAAGGAGACGCTGGAGGGCGAACCGCCGGAGATCTACCCCTTCCTCGGCAGCTACCTGCTGGCCGAGGCGGTGGACACGGTCGGGGCCGACCTCATCCTGCACGGCCACGCGCACCGCGGCACCGAGAAGGGCATCACGCCCGGCGGGATCCGGGTGCGCAACGTGGCCCTGCCGGTGCTCGGCAAGCCGTACGCGGTCTACTGCATGGACGGCGCCTGCTAGCCGGGCGGACCTGGTCAGGTGGCGTGAGTCCCGCGCGCCGGCCCGGTCAGGTGGCGTGAATCCCGCGCGGCGGGCGGCCTCGGCCGCCCGCCGCGTCTTTCCCGGACGTCATTTCTTGTTTCAGGCAAAAACTAGGCTGGGCCGTTCTCGGAGATCGGCCCAGCTTGGAGACGGACGGTTGACGGGCGACGCTAGACATGGAAGATGCTGATCCCACCCGGACCCACGAGGAAGCCGAGGACGATGAGCACGATCCCCCAGAGGATGTCGCGCCTGGCCAGAATCACATAGATCCCGGCGATGACGAGGATGACGGCGATGATCCAGAGCAAAGTAGCCATGCCACGCAACTGCCCCTCTTGGGGACTCCGTAACATGTTTTTCCCCTTCTAAAGGGGCAGGTGGACGCTTATGACGAGATTTGGCTATTTCCTGTCATGCGAGGAGCATGGCCCGAAAGAGCTGGTAAGGCAGGCGCAAGCCGCCGAACGCGCCGGCTTCGAGGCCCTGTGGATCTCCGACCACTTCCACCCGTGGCTCGACGTCCAGGGCCAGTCGCCCTTCGTCTGGCCTGTGATCGGCGCCGTGGCCCAGGCCACGTCCCTGCCGATCGCCACCGCCGTGACGTGCCCGATCATGCGGGTCCACCCGGTGATCGTCGCCCAGGCCGCCGCCACGGCGGGCGTACTGACCGGCGGCCGGTTCCGCCTCGGCGTGGGCACGGGCGAGGCGCTCAACGAGCACGTCGTCGCCACGCGCTGGCCGCCGCTCGACGAGCGGCTGGAGATGCTGGAGGAGGCCGTCGGCCTCATCCGCGAGCTGTTCACCGGCAGGCAGCTGACGCACCGGGGCCGCCACTACCGCGTCGACACCGCCAGGCTCTACACGCTGCCCGGCGAGCCGCCGCCCGTCTACATGTCGGGCTTCGGGGAGAAGTCCATCGAGGTGGCCGGGCGTGTCGCCGACGGCTACGTCGCCACCGCGCCGAACGCCGAGTGGGTGAAGCTGTTCCGCGCCTCGGGCGGGGCGGGCAAGCCCGCCGTGGGCGGGCTCAAGGCGTGCTACGCCGCCGACGAGGCCGAGGCGCGCAGGACCGTGCACCGGCTGTGGCCCAACCAGGGGCTCAAGGGCGAGGCGTCGCAGCTCCTGCCGCTGCCCCGCCACTTCGAGCAGCTGTCGGAGTCGGTCACCGAGGAGGAGGCGGTCGGGGGCGCCCCCGTCGGACCCGACCCCGAGGTCCACGCCCGCGCGCTCTCGGAGTACGTGCAGGCGGGCTACGACGAGGTGTACGTCAACCAGATCGGCCCCGACCAGGACGCCTTCTTCGACTTCTACGCCAGGGAGGTGCTCCCGCGCCTGCGCTAGACCTCCCTGAGCTTCGCAGCCGGAGGTGCTGCTCGGTGCGGCTTCTTCTCGGCCCGAGTGCGACTGACCCATAGAACCATTTTGGTCAGTTGGTCGGCTAGCATGGCCTGGAGCTCATGAGAGGAGTCGTCATGACCGAGGTCGGCAAGGCCGGCCGGGCGCTGGTGGTCGGGCTGGGGATCACCGGCATCGCCACCGCGTTGCGGCTGCACCAGGTCGGGTGGGAGCCGGTGGTGGTGGAACGGGCGCCCGCGCGCCGCTCCGGCGGATACTTCATCGTGCTGTTCGGCGCCGGCATCGCCTCGGCCCGGCGGCTGGGCGTTCTGGAGGCGATCGGCGACCGCAGCGGTCCCCACGTCACCAGCTACGAGGTGGACCGCGCGGGGCGCCGCCGTCCCGGCATGAATCCCTTCGCCATGGCCGCGGGCCCCCGGCCGCTGCTGCGCGGCGACGTGGAACGAGGTCTGTTCGCGGCGCTGCCGGACGACGTGGAGATCCGCTACGCCACCGTCCCCACCCGCATCACGCAGGACGACGCCGCGGCCGAGGTGACGCTGCACGACACGACCACGGACACCACCGTCACCGAGCGGTTCGACCTGGTGATCGGCGCCGACGGGATGCGCTCCACGGTGCGCAGGCTCGTCTTCGGCCCCGAGGAGTACCTGCACCCCCTGAACTACATGGTCGGCGCCACCGTGCTCGACGGCCCGGTCGACGGCTTCGGCCTGCACGAGGGTCTGGTCCTGGCCGAGCCGGGCCGTTCCGTGTGGGCCTTCCCGTTCGCCGATCACGCGCCGAGCCTGCTGTTCTCCTACCGCACCGCCGACATCGACGCCGAGTTCCGCCGCCCGCCGATCGCGTCCATCCGCGCCGCCTTCGGCCCCGAACCCACGGGCCCCCTGCTGGAAGGGCTGCTGACGCGCTACGCGCAGGCACCCGACGCGCTGTTCGATTCGGTGCAGCAGGTCAAGCTGCCGCGCTGGCACCGCGGCCGGGTCGTCCTGATCGGCGACGCCGCCTGGTGCGTCACCCTGTATGCGGGCATGGGCGCCTCCAGCGGCATGGCCGGCGGCGAACTGCTGGGCACCATGCTGCGGCGCCATCCCGGCGACCTGCCCGGCGCGCTACGGGCCTGGGAGGCCCGTATGAGGCCGTTCATCCACCTGCAGCAGGAGAGCGCCTGGCCCGGACGGCGCATCTTCACCCCGCATGACCGCAAGGAGCATCTCCTGCGAGCCGGGATGATGCGCCTGATGCGGATGCCGGGCGTCGGCAGGGCGATGGGCAGGAGAATGTTCGACAGCAAGGACATGCGGGCCAAGAACATCGACGTCGCGGCCCCCTGACACGGCCGGGCATCCCGACCGCACGAAGATGGAGGACAGCACGGTGAGCCGGCTCGTCGAACACCACTCGCACAAGGCCGCCCGCATCCTGGACAGCGCCCGCGAGCTGGTGGCCGATCACGGCGTGCGCAAGGTCACCGTCAGCGAGATCGCCGCGGCGGCCGGGGTCGGCAAGGGCACCGTCTACCTGTACTGGCCCACCAAGGAGGACCTCATCCTCGGCCTGTTCGCCCGCGAACTGCTGTCCTTCCTGGACGAGCTCATCACCCGGGTCACCGCCGACCCCGCCGTCGTCCTGCCGCGCCACCTGGCCCCGCTGCTGGTCCGTACCGGGCTGCGATCCCCGCTGGCACGCCGCCTCGCCGCCAAGGACGGCGAACTGCTGCGGCTGCTCACCGAGCAGGCGGGCGACCGTGACCTGTTCGACCGCACCCAGCCCAGTGCCATGTGCCAGGCGGTCATGCCGATCCTGCGCGAGCACGGGCTGCTCCGCCAGGACCGTCCGCTGGCCGACCAGTCCTACGCCATGCACGCCGTGCTCGTCGGCTTCGGCACCACCATGTCGAACCCCGATTCCGCTCCGACCCGTGTCGGCGACCCCGGCGAGGTCCTCGCCGACACCGTGGCCCTGCTGCTCGAGCCCGCGGTCGCGCCCGCCGAGCAGGCCGTCACCGCGGCCGCCGACGGCACCGTCGCCGTCTTCCGCCAGACCAGGGACGCCGTTCTGGACCTCATCGACCGCAGCCAGAACCTCCAGCAGTGAAGCTGCGGGGAAAGCCGGAAGGCCCGCCTGGACCGCGCCACGCGGACGACAGGCTCGACCTCCCGGCGAAGGGTCCTCGCGGCTCGGGACAGCGCACGGGACCCGGGACTCATCGCGGACTTCACCTCGGCTGCCCTCGATGCGCACGACGTGACGTCGGCAGCACCTGGACGGAGCAAGTCCAGAGGCCGGTCCGTGGTCGTAGGCGATCAGTGAGCGGGACGCGGGTGTCGTCGACCGCTTCACGGTGACTCAGGACCTGTTCGTCCGGCACCGGCGGCGGGCCGTCGCGGTCGAGGTAATCCGCCCCGGACCGGGCCTTTGCCTGTGGTGGATGACACGGGGCCGTCCTCTCCCTAGCGTGAGAACCGGGGACAGGCACGGATCCCGCCGCGCAGGGCCGCCGGACGGCCCGGCGGCCACCGCCCCTGACCGACACGGGGGCGCGTGCCGCGGCGCCGGGGCGCGGGCGTTCGCCGGCACCAGGCGATCCGGGCGTCCCCAGGTCCATCGCCGTTTCGGCGTTCCCGGGAGACCGATGCGAGCTCCGGCCGTCCAGGCAGGGTCCTGGGCGGGACCCGACGATCCGGAGGAGCGATCCTCATGATGAAGCAAGCCGTCGCGTCGGCCGTCGTGGCCGCGGCCGCGTTCGCGGCGCCCCTGGCGCCGCCGGCGCAGGCCGCCCAGGCGGACACGCTCAAGCCGGCCTCGATCGTGCCGGCCGGCCACCACGACGACCACGGAGACGACCACTGGGATCACCACCACCATGGTCACCACCACTGGTGGTGGTGGGGCGGCCATCACCACGGCCACCATCACGGGGGCTGGTGGGACCACGGCGACCACCACGGCGACCACCACGGAGACCATCACCACGGTGACCACGACTAGGGAGGAGCGTCTCGACGGCGGGGCAGGTCCGCGAGGGCGTGCCCCGTCCTCGTGCGCGAGGCGGGGAGGCGGGCTCCCGCCCACGTCCTCGTGCGCGAGGCCGGGAGGTGGGCTCCCGCGCCCGCGCCAGGAGGCCGACTTCGTCAGCTTGCCGACTTCATCAGCTTGGCGTACGCCAGCTGCAGCCAGTCGGAGACGGCCACCGCCGTCATCGTGGCCCCGGCGAGCCGGGTGACCCGGGGGGCGAAGACCATCCCGATGGCGTAACCGGTGGCCGTCCACTGGGCGAGGCAGAAGGGGCAGGCGAGCAGCTCGCCGATCGGGCCCCTCGGCGCCTCCTGCACCTCCGCGGGGCCGCTCTCCCCCTCGTAGCGGGTGAACGGCGCGCGGATCGGGCTGGTCACAGGGTCCTTGGCCAGCCGCCGCGACGCCTTGTGCGTGCAGCACGCCATGAGCACGAGGTCCATGACGCTGATGCGCTCGGGCGGGCGGCGCCCGGTGATCGCGGCGGCCGCCGCCGCCGCGGCGACCACGCCGCCGTACGCGGCGAGGATGCGGACGTAACCGCCGAGCGGACGGTGGTGGTCGCCCTGGTACGCCTGCTCGGTCTGCTCCAGGATGTCGGTCATGGAGGCTGGCGCTACCCCCATGTCAAGGCTCTACTCAGGCGCTGCCAAGTAAGGGTGCAAAACAGGATGATTCTGTGCCTATTCAGGGGCTGTTCGGGTAGCCCGATCACATGAGCAGCCACGGCCACGCCGTCACCGACGCGATCCTGGACACGCTGAAACGCGCCAGCTCCGGGCTGAAGGACGCGGGGGTGAAGTTCGCGCTGGCGGGCGGCTGCGCGGCGTACGCCAGGGGGGCCGCGCCCTCGCTCCACGACGTCGACTTCGTGATCACCGAGCACGACGTGCCCGCCGCGCTCGACGCGCTGCGCAAGATCGGCTTCGGGACGGCGAAACCGCCGGAGGACTGGCTCGTCAAGGCGTACGACGAGGGGCGGCTGGTCGATCTGATCTTCCGGATCTCCGATCACCCCATCACCGACGAGCTGCTCGACCGGGCCGAGCCGATGAAGGCGTCGGCGGTGATCGTCCCCGTGCTCCAGGCCACCGACCTGGTGATCTCCTGGCTCCTGCCGCTCTCGGAGCACGCCTGCGACTACGGCGCCCTGCTCGCGCAGGTACGCGCGCTGCGCGAGCAGGTGGACTGGCCTCGCGTCGCCGCCGTGGTGTCCGACTCGCCGTACGCCATCACGTTCATCACGCTGCTGGAACGTCTGGGCGTGCTCAGCGAGCCGGTCAAGCCGATGGGGGACGCCCTCTGGCCCTGAGCAGCGGGTACGGGATCAGCTCGGGAAGCGGCTGTAGTAGTCCGTGAGCCGCGTCCGGTAGCCCGCCTCCTTGAAGGCGTCCTCGTCGAACTCCGGCGCGTCCTTGATCTCGGCCTTGGTGCGCCCGACGAACACCTCGCGTTCCTCGGGGTCGATCCGCGTGATCAGGCGTGCCGGGATCATCACCTTCTTGCCGAAGATCCACGGGCCGGTGTCGACGATGAGGTGGCTCCGCCCCACCTCGTACGTCGCCTCGTCCACCGAGCCGATCTTCCCGTCGGTCGCGTGGACGCGGTAGCCCGCCAGGTCCAGGGCCTGCCCGCGGTCGTAGACGTCAGGCCGGTAGTCCCAGGGATCCATCGCTGCACTTCCTCTCCGTGCGGTCCTCCTGCGGCCCGCTACCCGGGCGTGGCGGTGTAAACGCCGGGCCGCTACCATGCGGCCATCGACCTCAAGGGTGGCCTCGTGAGTCCTGACGATGAACGCGAATGGGCCCCGCCGGGCGTCGACCCGGAGCGGCCCAGCATGGCCCGCGTCCACGACGCCCTGCTCGGGGGCATGGAGAACTTCGCCTCCGACCGCTCGGTGGCCAGACGGCTCAAGGACGCCGTGCCCGAGGTGGTCGAGCTGGTCTGGTGCGACCGCGCCTTCGTCGGCAGGGTCGTCGACTACCTGGTGCGCGAGGCGGGCATCCGGCAGATCATCGACCTCGGCGCCGGCCTGCCGACCGTGGAGAACACCCACGAGGTGGCGCAGTTCGCCGACCCGCGGACCCGCGTCGTCTACGTCGACATCGACCCGATGGTGGAGCCGCACGCCCGCGCGCTGCTCAAGGGCAACCCGTACACCGACGCCATCACGGCCGACGCGCGCGACGTCGACGGCGTGCTCGGCCACCCGGCCGTGACCCGCCTCGTCGACCTCGCCCAGCCGACCGCGATCCTGGCGATCGGGCTGCTGCACCTGTTCCCCGACAGGGATGATCCCCGTCGCCTGATGAGGACGTACATGGACCGCCTCGCGCCGGGCAGCCACCTGGCCGTCTCGAACATGTACGCCTCCGACAACCCCAAGGCCAAGGCGCTGGAGACGATGCTCCACGTCACGATGGGCACCGGCTACTTCCGCGACCGGGCCGCCGTCGAGTCGTTCTTCGACGGGCTGGTGCTGGTCGAGCCGGGCGTCGTCCACTTCCCCGAGTGGCATCCCGACGAGCGGCTGCCCGGCCCGCTGGCCCCGTGGGAGGAACTCCTGCTCGGCGGCGTCGCCCGCAAACCCTGACCGCCAGGCGTTCGAGCCTGCCCGTCCCGGACGTCGGCCGCTAGGGTGGTGGCCGTGACGCGACGCCTGATCTGCTCCCCGCCGCCCGCCCGTTAGCGGGCGGCGACAGCTGAGACGTCCGGATCCTGCCGATCCGGGGGTGGTTGCTGCCCGCACACCGGGCCGTTTCCCCAACCACTCCTCCGGAGAGATCCATGACCCATGTCTCCGCCCGGCGGGGCGCCGCGTACGCGTCGGCCGCCGCGCTCGCCTGGGGCACCGGTGGCGCCGCCGGTTCCCTGCTCTTCCAGACGGGCGGCCTCGGCCCCGTCGGCGTCTCGTTCTGGCGCTACCTGCTCGGCGCCGCCTTCCTGCTCGGGGTGGCGGCGTGCGCCGCCCAGAGATCGCCGGGCGGGCCCTTCGCCCGGCCGGTCGCGTTGGTCGCCGGTGCGGGGCGGCCGCGCGTGCTGGTCGCCGGCGTCGGGATGGCCGTCTACCAGACCGCGTACTTCGCCGGCATCGCCCACGCGGGGGTGGCGGTCGCGACCGTGGTGACGATGGGGGCGACCCCGCTGTTCACCGCGCTCGGCGGCCGGCTGCTCCTCGGTGAGCGCGTCGGCGGGACCGGCCTCGTGTCGCTGGCCGCCGCCCTCGCGGGCCTGGCGCTGCTGTCGGGCGTGCCAGGGTCCGGCGCCGCCGGCCCCGGCCCGGCCGGGATCGGCTTCTCCCTGCTCTCCGCCGCCGGGTACGCCGCCGTCACGCTGCACTCCCGCCGCCACCGCGACGACCCGCAGGGGATGGCGGTGGGCGGCTTCCTCGTGGGCGCGGCGTGCCTCGCGCCGTTCGCGCTGGCCGACGGCGTGCTGCCGGGAACGGGCCCGTCATCGCCCGCGCCCGGGTCCGGCATGGCGTCCCTCGTGCCCGGGTCCGGCACGTCCTGGTTTGTGCCCGGGTCCGGCACGTCCTGGTTTGTGCCCGGGTCCGGCACGTCCTGGTTTGTGCCCGGGTCCGGCACAGTGTCGGTGGCGTTGCTCGTCTACCTGGGCGCGGTGCCGACCGCCCTGGCGTACGCGCTGTTCTTCCGCGCGCTGACCGCGCTGCGGGCGACGACGGTCGCCGTCATCTCGCTGGGCGAGGCGGTGGGGGCGGCGCTGCTCGGCGTGGCGCTGTTCGGTGAACGGCTCACGGCCGCGGCCTGGTGCGGCTGCGCGCTGCTGCTGGCCGCCGTGGCCGTGCCCGCGATCAAGGCCGAGTGACGGGGCACGGGAGCGGTGTGGTGGCGCGGGTCGCCGGATGGGTTAAGGTCCGGTACGGCGACGCTGGCCGTACCGTCGCTCCGCTCCCGCGCCGGGCCAGGCGTCCGGTCCGAGGGAACGGTGCCTGCGGAGCGCGCGTTGGAGGAACTGTGGCCTCGATAAAGGGAATAGTCAAGAACCTCCTGGATCGTCCAGGCGGCGTGAACCTGACGCCGTACCAGAAGGTCGTCAAGGCGGCGGGCGAGCGCGCGGCCCGGCTGCGCGAGGCGGACGACCTGCCCGAGCCGGACATGACGGACCTGGCGGGATTCTGCGCCATCGCCCGCGAGACGGCCGACCGCACCCTCGGGCTGCGGCCGTACGACGTGCAGCTCCTCGGCACCCTCGCCCTCCTCGACGGCAAGGTCGCCGAGATGGCCACGGGCGAGGGCAAGACCCTGTCGGGCGCCATGGCGGCGGCCGGGTACGCGCTCCAGGGCAGGCGCGTGCACGTCATGTCGGTCAACGACTACCTGGCCAGGCGCGACGCCGAGTGGATGGCCCCGTTCTACGAGGCGCTCGGCGTCAGCGTGGGCTGGATCGGCCAGAGCTCCACCCCCGAGGAGCGCCGCGCCGCCTACGCCAAGGACGTCACGTACGGGCCGGTCAGCGAGATCGGCTTCGACGTGCTGCGCGACCGGCTGCGCACCGACCCGGACGGGATCGTCGTGCCCCCGCCCGAGGTCGCCGTGATCGACGAGGCCGACTCGGTGCTCGTCGACGAGGCCAGGGTGCCGCTCGTCATGGCCGGCGCGTCCGACGCGGGCGACGCCGTGCCGGAGATGGCGGCGCTCGTCAGGCAGCTCGTCCGCGGCTACCACTACGAGATCGACGAGCAGGCGCGCAACGTCTACCTCACGCCGAAGGGCGCCGACACCGTCGAGAACCTCCTCGGCGTCGAGCTCTACGACGAGCACGAGCCGGGCGCCCTCATCGAGCTCAACCTGGCCCTGCACGCCCACGCCCTGCTCACCCGCGACGTCGACTACATCGTCCGCGACGGCAAGGTGCAGCTCATCAACCCCTCGCGCGGCCGGGTGGCGCTGCTCCAGCGCTGGCCCGACGGCCTCCAGGCGGCCGTCGAGGCCAAGGAGGCGCTGCCGCCCAGCGAGAAGGGCGAGATCCTCGACTCGATCACCGTGCAGGGGCTCGTCCGCCGCTATCCGCAGATCTGCGGCATGACCGGCACCGCCGTGGCGGTCAGCGAGCAACTCGGCGAGTTCTACGGGCTGAAGGTCGCGGTGATCCCGCCGAACCGCCCGTGCGTGCGCGAGGACGAGCCCGACCGCGTCTACCCGACCGTCCCCGACAAGGACGCCGCGCTGGTCGAGGAGATCCAGAAGGCCCACGCCACCGGCCGGCCCATCCTCATCGGCACGCTCGACGTGGCCGAGTCGGAGAACCTGGCCAGGCTGCTCCAGCGGCGCGGCCTGGAACCCGTCGTGCTGAACGCCAAGAACGACGCGGAGGAGGCCGCGATCATCGCCAGGGCCGGCGAGCGCGACGCGGTCACCGTCTCCACCCAGATGGCCGGCCGCGGCACCGACATCAGGCTCGGCGAGGGCGTCGCCGAGCTGGGCGGCCTGTACGTGATCGGCTCGGGCCGCCACGCCAGCAGCCGGCTCGACGACCAGCTCCGCGGCCGGGCCGGCCGCCAGGGCGACCCGGGCGGCTCGGTGTTCTTCGTCAGCATGCAGGACGACCTGATCACCCAGTTCGTCCCCGACGAGCGGCCGCCCGCGGCCGACGCCGACGGCCTCGTCCGCCACCGGAGGGGCGCCTACCTCGTGGCGCACGCCCAGCGCGTGGCCGAGGGCGTCAACCTGGAGATCCACCGCAACACCTGGCGCTACACGCGCCTGCTGGAGCAGCAGCGCGAGCTGATCCTCGAATGGCGTGACAAGGTGCTGCACGGCGACGCCGCGAGCAAGGCCCTGGCCGCCGCCGACCCCGAGCGGTGGGAGTCGATGCCCGAGGACACCCGCGACGAGACCGCCAGGCAGATCGTCCTGCACGCCATCGACACCTGCTGGACCGAGCACCTGGCGTTCCTCACCGACCTGCGCGAGGGCATCCACCTGCGGGCGCTCGGCCGGATGAGCCCGGTCGACGAGTTCCACAGGGAGGCGGTGGCGGAGTACAAGACGCTGCTCGCCGAGGTGGAGCGCCGGTCGCTGGAGGCGTTCGAGGCGCCCGAGCCCGACCTCAGGCGGCCCAGCGCGACGTGGACGTACCTGGTGCAGGACAACCCGTTCGGCACGGAGTGGGACAGGATCCGCAGGAAGGTCAGCTCATCCGCGCGACGTACCTGACAGAGGATGGCAGGTATGGCTGCGAGGGTTGAGCCATGACAACGAAGGCGAAGCTCCTGGCGGTCACCCTCGACTGCGCGGAGCCCAAGAAGCTGGCCGAGTTCTACCACGAGATCACGGGCTGGGACGTCCAGGTCGCGGAGGACGAGTACGCCGCCGTCGGCGACGGCGTGCGCACGATCTACTTCGGCCGCGTGGCCGACAGGGAGCCGGCGCCGTGGCCCGGCCCTGGCAAGCAGTTCCACTTCGACTTCCTCGTGCCCGACGTCGAGCGGGCGGCGGAGGAGTACGAGGCGCTCGGCGCGACCAGGCCCGACTTCCAGCCGGGCGTCACCGACGAGGGCGTGCGGTGGATCGTGCTGCGCGACCCGGAGGGCCACCTGTTCTGCGTGTGCCCCGACCGTTCGTGACACGTTCTCCCAGGTCGGGACGTACGCGGAGCCACTATTCCGCCTAAAGGATGATTCCTCGACCCTCGCGGGCTCATAAGCTGGAGCAATGCTCTTGGAATCGTCCCTGCGCGGGCGCTCATGACGTGGGTGGGGGTCCTGATCGCCCTGGCGGGGGCGCTCGGGTACGCGCTCGGAGCGGCGCTGCAGCAGTACGAGGCCGTGGCCGAGGGGGCCTCGCTCAAGCTGGTGCGGCGCCCGCGCTGGTGGATCGGCGGCGTGATCGGGTTCACCGGCGCCAGCCTGCACGCCGTGGCGCTGAGCTTCGCGCCGCTCGTGGCCGTCCAGCCGATCAGCGTGGCCACGCTCGTGTTCGCCGTCCCGCTGGCCGCCTTCCTGTACGGGCGCAGGCCGTACAAGGCGGAGATCTTCGGATCCGTGGCCGTGGCGGTGGGCCTGCTCTGGCTCATGCTGCTCGTTCCCCAGCACGACGTGACGCCCCACCTCGACAACGGCCCCGCGCTCGGCTTCATCGGCGTGATCGCCGTGATCGCGCTCGTGTCGCAGGTCGTGGCCGCGCGCCTGCGCGGCCCCGCCAAGGCGCTCCTGCTGTCGGTCGGAGCGGGGGCGGTCACGGCGAGCGTGTCCACGTTCGTCCGGGTCGTGGGCGGCGGCATGCAGGGCGACTGGGGCAGGCTGCTGCACTGGTTCACGCTGGCCGTGCCCGTGCTGCTGGTGTGCGCGGTCGTGCTGCTGCAGCGCTCGTACGCGGTCGGCTACTTCGGCATCGCGTACGCCGGGGTGCAGGTCGTCGACCCGATCACGTCGGTGCTCGCAGGGGCGATCCTGCTGGGCGAGCCGCTGCCGACCAGCCCGTCCACGGCGATCCCCGCGCTGATGGCGAGCGCGCTGACCATCGCCGGCACGATCACGCTCGGCCGCCTGGCCCCCGACCACTCCCGCCCGTCCACCCCGGCGGACGCCACCCCGGTGGAGACCGTGCCGGTCGAGACGGTGCCGGTCGAGGAGGCGGCCCTGGAGCCCATGCCCGGTGAGTCCGCCGCCCGTACGGCGCCCGCGGCCTCCGAGCTGAGCTGACGACGGCGCGGTCGTCGGCTGTGCCTCCCCGCGCCCCCGAAGTTCTAACTACGTCTGTAGTGCGGCCTGTAGGATCGGGTTCCGTGAAACGTTCGCAGGCCGTCGCCGACGCCGCCATCACCCTGCTGGCCGAGCGCGGCATGCGCGGGCTGACCCACCGGGCCGTGGACGAGGCCGCTGGGCTGCCGCCCGGGTCCACGTCGAACCTGGCCCGCACCCGGGCCGCTCTCCTGGAGCTGACCCTGCGGCGGCTGACCGAGCTGGAGGAGCAGGCGCTCGCCCCCGCGTACGCGGAGGTGGACCGGCCCTCCTCACGCCCGCCCGACCTGCGGGAGCTGCTCTCGGGGATCGCGGAGGGCATGCGGGTCCAGCTCGCCGACCGCAGGCGCACCCTCGCGAGGTACGAACTGGCCCTGGAGGCCACCAGGCGGCCCGAGCTGCGCGCCATCTACGACGAGATGGGCCGCCGCTTCCGCGAGCCCGTCGTCCGCCTGCTCACGGCCCTCGGCTCGAAGGATCCCGTACGTCACGCCCGCCAGATCGTCGCGTACGCGGAGGGCCTGATGTTCGACGCGATCGCGGGGGCGGGCGAGGTGCCGGGTCAGGAGGAGATCGCCCAGGGCATGGGCGACCTGCTGGCGGGGATGCTCAGGCAAGCGTGACGAGGCCGTCTCGGCCCCGCAGGACCGCCTCCAGCCTGGGCCGCGGCCCCTTGCGCACGTCGAGCGTGGCGCCGACGGCGGCCAGCGCGCGGCCCACCACGTCCGGCTCGGGGTGTTCGGCGTGCAGCCCGGCCAGCTCCACCTGAGGAAGCCCGGTGTCGGTCGGGTGCCGGGTGTCGCCCCACTGGATGAGGAAGGGCACCAGGCCGCTGTAGGCGGCCCGCCGCGGCGGGGTGAGCCGCCAGGTCAGCAGGTCGCCGGCGGGGGTGCGGCGCGCCATCGCCTCCGGGTCGCCGGGGTCGTAGCCCCGGCCGCAGGCCCCGGCGACGGCCGCGTCGATGTCGTCCACCGCGAGCGCCCAGGCGACCAGCGCGGGCTCGGCCAGCACGTCGAGGTGGAACGGCCGGGGGAAGGCCGGCGACCCCTGCGCGGGGTCCGGCCCGATGATCTCCAGGTAGCTCCTGCCGCCCAGGCCGATCAGGCGGTTGCGGGTGCCGAAGCCGGGGTGGCTCCCGCCGGGCGCCGCCCGCACGCCGAGCCGCCGCTCCAGGTCGGCGACGGCGGCGTCGAGGTCGGGCGCGGCGTACACGAGATGGTCGAGGCTCACCGGGCCAGTCTAGGAACGGCCGCCGCGGCTCAGCGGCAACCGGGTCGGGGGAGCGCCCCGGGGGCTGCGGGGTCAGGGGCGGCGCGGATCAGAGTGGCGCATCAGGGGCTGCGGGGGCGGCGGGGGCGAGGGCGCGGGGTCAGGGGCGGGCGGTGAGGCGGGCCCGGTGGGCGGGCCACTCCTCCTCCAGGATCCCGAAGTAGACGGTGTCGCGCCAGGTGCCGTCGGTGCGCCTGCGCTGGCGCCGCAGCGTGCCCTCGTGCACGCCGCCGATGCGCCTGATCGCCGCCTGCGACCGCTCGTTGAGCACGTCGGTCTTGAGCATGACGCGGTTGTGGCCGAGGCCGAAGGCGTGGTCGATCAGCAGGACCTTGCAGCTCGTGTTGACCGCCGTGCGCCAGACGGCGCGGCCGTACCAGGTCCAGCCGATCTCGACGCTCTCGTCGAAGCCGGGCACGTCGATGTACGTCGTCCAGCCCACCGCCCTGCCGGTCCGCTTGAGCACGACCGCGAAGGGGACGTGCCGGTCGTCGTCGAGCAGGTCGCGCGCGGTCTTGGCGAGCTCCTCCTCGGTGCGCGGCGCGGGGACGGGGAGCCAGCGCCACAGCTCGTCGTCCCCGCCCCCGGCGGCGAAGAGGTCGGGGACGTGGTCCATGGTGAGCGGTTCGAGGCGGACGACGTCGTTCTCCAGGACCACCGGCTCGGGCATTCTCGCGGTCATGGCCCGTCACCCTACGGCGGGCGCGGCGTCACGAGGACGGCCACCTGCCCCTTTTTGCGGGGAACCACCTGTCGACACTCATACCGGCCGGTCGGTAGGCTCGCCCCATGGACTTCGCCTTCGACAGCGTCACCGAGGACCTGCGTGAGCGCCTGCTGCGCTTCATGGACGAATGCGTCTACCCCGCCGAGCCCGCCTTCGAGGAGCAGGCCGCGACCAGCGGGTGGAACATCCCGCCGCTCGTGGAGGACCTCAAGGACGAGGCCAGGCGGCGTGGCCTGTGGAACCTGTTCCTGCCGGGCGAGCACGGCGCCGGCCTGACCAACCTCCAGTACGCGCCGCTGGCGGAGATCATGGGCCGCAGCCCCGCGATCGCGCCCGCCGCCACCAACTGCGCCGCTCCCGACACCGGGAACATGGAGGTCCTCGCCATGTTCGGCAGCGAGTGGCAGCGCAAGGAGTGGCTGCGTCCGCTGCTCGACGGCGAGATCCGGTCCGCGTTCGCGATGACGGAGCCCGACGTCGCCTCCTCCGACGCCACGAACATCGCGACGTCCATCACCCGCGACGGCGACGAGTACGTCATCAACGGCCGCAAGTGGTACATCTCCGGCGCGATGAACCCGAACTGCAAGATCTTCATCGTCATGGGCAAGACCAACCCCGACGCGCCGTCGCACCGGCAGCAGAGCATGGTCCTCGTGCCGCGCGACACGCCCGGCCTGCAGGTCAAGCGGGGCATGCACGTCTTCGGCTACACCGACGCCGACCACGGCGGCCACGCCGAGGTTGTCTTCGAGGACGTCCGCGTGCCGGTGGAGAACCTCATCGGCGAGGAGGGCGGCGGCTTCGCCATCGCGCAGGCGAGGCTCGGCCCCGGCCGCATCCACCACTGCATGCGCCTGATCGGCATGGCGGAGCGGGCGCTGGAGCTGATGTGCCGCAGGGCCCTCGCCAGGACCGCGTTCGGCAAGCCCATCGCGCAGCAGGGCGTCGTCCAGGACTGGATCGCGGAGTCCCGCGTCAGGATCGAGCAGCAGCGCCTGCTCGTGCTCAAGACCGCCTGGCTCATGGACACCGTCGGCAACCGGGGCGCCCACACCGAGATCCAGGCCATCAAGATCAGTACGCCGCTGGCCGTCGAGTGGATCCTCGACAAGGCCGTCCAGGTGCACGGCGCGGGCGGCGTGTCCCAGGACTTCCCGCTGGCCGCGCTCTGGGCGGGCGCGCGGACCCTGCGCCTGGCCGACGGCCCCGACGAGGTGCACAAGCGATCGCTGGCCTACCGCGAGCTGAAGAGGTACATGTGAACGAGGCGCAGATCAGGGAGCGCGTCGCGGCGTTCCTCGCCGAGCACGACCCGCACGGCGACCGGCTGGAGTTCCTGCGCGCCAGGTACGACGCCGGCCTGGCCTGGGTGTGGTTCCCCGAAGGGCACGGCGGCCTGGGCGCGCCGAGGGAGCTGCAGCAGGTCGTCGAGCACGAGCTGTCGGCGACGCCCCAGCTCAACACCGGTGTCCAGGCGATCGGCCTCGGCATGGCCGCGCCGACCATCCTCGCGTTCGGCACGGAGGAGCAGAAGCGCCGCTTCCTGCGTCCGCTGTGGACCGGCGAGGAGATCTGGTGCCAGCTCTTCAGCGAGCCGGGCGCCGGGTCCGACCTGGCCACGCTGGGCACCAGGGCCGTCAGGGACGGCGACGAGTGGGTGGTCGACGGGCAGAAGGTCTGGACGTCGGGCGCCCACCACGCCCGGTGGGCCATCCTGGTCGCCCGCACCGACCCCGGCGTCCCCAAGCACCGGGGCCTGACGTACTTCGTGTGCGACATGCACGCGCCCGGCGTCGAGGTGCGGCCGCTGCGCCAGATCACCGGCGAGGCCGAGTTCAACGAGGTGTTCCTCACCGGCGTGCGGCTCCCCGACGACCTGCGGCTCGGCGAGGTCGGCGACGGCTGGCGGGTCGCCCAGACCACGCTCATGAACGAGCGCGTCGCCATCGGCGGCGCCCCGGTCCGCCGCGGCGGCGGCATGGTCGGAGCCGTGCTCGACGCCTGGCGCGAACATCCCGGGCTGCGCAGCCACGACCTGCACGAGCGGCTGCTGTCGCTGTGGGTGGAGGCCGAGGTGACCCGGCTGTCGGGGGCGCGGCTGCGCGAGCAGCTCGCCGCGGGCCATCCGGGGCCCGAGGGCTCCGGCATGAAGCTGTCGTTCGCCCGGCTCAACCAGGAGCTGTCGGGCTTCGACGTGGAGTTCAGGCGGGAGCTCACCTACGACGACTGGACGTTCCGCCGCTCCGAGGACGTCGACTTCTACGGCCGCGGCCCCGGCTACCGCTACCTGCGCGCCAAGGGCAACTCGATCGAGGGCGGCACGTCGGAGATCCTGCGCAACATCATCGCCGAGCGGGTGCTCGGACTCCCCTCCGAACCCCGTGTCGACAAGGACGTGCCCTGGAAGGACCTGCCGCGATGACCCTGCTGTACTCCGACGTCGAGGAGGAGCTGCGCGCGGCGGTGCGCGGGCTGCTCGCCGACCGCTGCCCGCCCGCCGCCGTGCTCGGGCGGGTGGAGTCCGAGCCGGGTCGTCGCGGGCTCCTCGACTCCGTGAACTCCGTCTACGACCTGGGCCTGTGGAAGACCCTCGCCGCCGAGATCGGCGTGGCCGGGCTGCTGGTCCCGGAGGAGCTGGGCGGCGCGGGGGCCGGCCTCGGGGAGGCCGCCGTCGTGCTGGAGGAGCTGGGCCGGGCCGTCGCGCCCGTGCCGTTCCTCACCAGCGCGGTCATGGCCACCCGGGCGCTGCTGCCCACCGGCGACCCGCTGCTCGGCGAGCTGGCCGAGGGACGCGCGACGGCGGCGCTCGCCGTCTCGTTCGCCGCCTCGCCGTACGCGCCGGGCCGCGGCGCGTCGCTGCGGCTCGACGCGGGCGGGCGGCTGTCCGGCAGCGTCGACCAGGTCGCCAGCGCGGACGTGGCCGACGTCCTGCTCGTGCCGCTCGACGGCGTCCTGTACGCGGTCGAGGCGGTGGAGGGTGCGTCGGTCGAGGCCGTGCCCTCGCTGGACCTGACCAGGCCGGTCGCCTCGGTGAGGTTCGACGGCGCCGCGGCCAGGCGGGTGGGGGAGTGCGACGTGGCGGAGGTGCTCCGCCTCGGCGCGGGCCTGCTGGCGTCCGAGCAGCTCGGCGTGGCCGAGTGGTGCCTGGAGACGACGCTCGCCTACGTGAAGGAGCGCCACCAGTTCGCCCGGCCGATCGGGTCGTTCCAGGCGATCAAGCACCGGCTGGCCGACCTCTGGCTCGACGTCGTACGGGCCAGGGCCGCCGCGCGCGGCGCCGTCGCCGACCCCTCGCCCCTGTCGGTGGCCGTGGCCCAGGCGTGGAACGCGGAGGTGGCCGTGCGCGCGGCGGAGGAGGCGCTGCAACTGCACGGCGGCATCGGGATGACCTGGGAGCATCCCGTACACCTGTATCTCAAGCGCGCCAAGGCCACGCAGATCGCGCTCGGCACGCCGGGCGACCACCGGGCCGCGCTCGCGTCACTCGCGGGGGTTCCCGGCCCCGAGTGAGGCCAGCAGCAGGTCGGCGAAGTGCCTGCCCACCTGGGCGCCGGTGAGCGGCCCTTCCGCGTGGAACCAGCTGCCCAGGTGGTGCACCGAGCCGAAGAAGAAGTCCACCACCAGCTCGGCCGGCACCTCGGCGGCGAGGACGCCCTCGCGCTGCCCCTCGGCGACCAGGTCGCGGAAGCGCTCGTGGTAGCGGCGGCGCTCGGCCCGCACGGTCTTCTGCGTCTCGGGCGCGAGCAGGTGCATCGACCTGAAGAAGATCTTGGAGTCGTCGAGGTTGGCGGTGGTCGTCTCCACGACGTCGGCGGCGGCCGCGTGCAGCCGCTCGACGACGGTGCCGGGGCCGTCGGCGATCTGCGTCAGCCGCTCCATCTGCATCCGCAGCACGCGCGCGTAGATCTCGTGCAGCAGGTCGTCCTTGGAGTCGAAGTAGTGGTACATGGCGCCCTTGGTGACGCCGGCCGCGATGACGATCTCCTGCACGGAGGTGCCCTCGAACCCGCGCTCCGCGAACAGGCGGGTCGCCGCGGCGAGCAGCCTGCGCCGGACCGGTTCCTCTTTCACATGCTCCCCCTTGGTCACGCAGCCCAGCATACCGACTGGTCGGTTGATGGTCTTGCGGGTACTAATTCCGTCACCTTAGGCTCACCTTGGTTAGGGATTGGGTATCACCTGACCGGCGAGGGATCTTCGGCGTGGCAGATCCTGTGGTTTCCTACTCATTGAGGGAGTTTGCCGTGCCCGGTGGCTCTATCTACGTGCAGCAGGACGAGAAGTTCACGGGGTCCTCTCCTCAGTGGTGGTACGAGAAGTTCTGGCGCGAGGACGCCCAGAACCGGCGCAAGTCGAGGTACGTCAAGGCCGCGGGCGGCTTCCTCGTGGGCGTCGCGCTCGCGTACCGGTTCGGACTGGCCCTGGCCCCGGCGTTCGGCCTGCTGGCCGCCGCGCTGACGGCCGCCGCCGACTGGTACCTCGCGTGGTGGTCGTTCCGCAGGACCGCCGTCTGGCGGGGCGCGCGGCGCGGCGAGGTCATCACCGGACGCCTGCTGCGCAGGTCGCTGGCGCGGCGCGGCTACCGGGTGCTCGACGGCCGGGCCATCCGCGACCAGGCCAGCATCGACCACCTGGTCATCGGCCCCACCGGCGTCTGGATCATCGACAACGAGTCGTGGAGCCCCGACACCGAGATCGGCGCGTACGGCGGGCGGCTGTTCATCGGCGAGAAGTACGGCACCAAGGTGGCCAAGCCGCTCGTCGAGACCGCCGAGGCGTTCGCCGAGCTGCTCGGCCGCGAGACCGGCGTGCCGGTGACCATCACCCCCATGCTGGCCGTGCACTGCGGCAACCTGCCCAAGGGCGGCACCGTCGCGGCCGAGGGGCTCATCCTGCTCAAGCCCCGCCTGATCGCCAGGGTCGTCAGGCAGGCCGAGCGGGTCGTGTACGACAAGGCCCAGGTCGAGCTGCTCGCCCGCGTCGCCGCCAGGGAGCTCAGGAGGGTCTGACCCCCCGGCCCGGCGCCGCCGCTAGGCGATCGCCTCGATGAACGCGGTGAGCTGCGCCACGTTCCTGCACTCGTGCATCGGGACGACCGCCGCGTAGTCGCCGGC
The DNA here is from genome assembly GCF_900109355.1 of Nonomuraea pusilla. GTDB lineage: Bacteria > Actinomycetota > Actinomycetes > Streptosporangiales > Streptosporangiaceae > Nonomuraea > Nonomuraea pusilla. The sequence goes on along the minus strand of NZ_FOBF01000016.1, from coordinate 55,791 downwards.
GACCGAGTCGCCCGTGTCCCACTGGGCCCTCGGCTCCGGATTGAGCCAGTACGCGTGCCTGGCCCTGCCCGCCAGCGCCCGCAGCGTGCCGAGCGCGGGCGGCTGGTAGTTGGAGCGGGCGTCGCCGAGGATCAGCAGCGACGTCTTCGGCCCGACCGCGTCGCCGTATCGCTCGGCGAAGCGCTCCAGCGCGTGACCGTAGTTCGTGCGGCCGAACCGCACCATGTCGGCCTCGTTCGCCAGCCGCGTCATGGCCTCCACCACGTCGGCGCCCGGCTGGAAGAACCTCGTGATCTCGTCCACGGTGTCCACGAAGCCGAACGCCCGCACCCGGGTGAACTGCTCGCGCAGCGCGTACGTGAGCAGCAGCGTGAAGTGCGCGAACGACGACACCGAGTCGCTGGTGTCGCACAGGACGACCAGCTCCGGCTTGTGCGGGCGGGGCGGCCGGAAATGCGTCGTCAGGGGCACGCCGCCGCTCTGCAGCGACGCCCGCACGGTCCTGCGGAAGTCGAGCCTGCCCCGCCTGCCCTTCCTGTGCTTGATCGTCAGCCGCGCGGCCAGCCGCCTGGCCAGCGGGTACACCTCCCTGCGCAGCCTGGCCAGGTCGGCCTTCGTGACGCGCAGGAAGTCGATCTGGTCGAGCGGCGGGCGCACCGTCGAACGCGCGATGCGCTCCACCCCCGACTCCTCGGCGATGCGCCTGCGCACGTCCGCGGCCACCGCCTCCTCGAACCGCCTGATCCCCGACGTGACCCGCTGCCTGACCGTCTTCTCCGCCAGGCCGCCGCGCTCCCGCCCGGCCAGCGCCTGCCGCAGGATGCGCGCCATCAGGGTCTCCGGCGACAGCGCCCGCAGCACCCCGTACGAGAACCAGCTCTGCCGCCCCGGCGTGGCCGGCTGGCGGCCGAAACGCTCCACCATGGCCTGCGCGAACTCGCGCAGCTCCACCTCCGTGCCCTCGGCGAGCAGCTCCGCCAGCCGGTCGCGCAGCTTCTCCACGGGCGCCTCGGCCAGGTCCCCGGCCGGGTCCTCGGCCCGCCGCGCCCGCATCCCCGACGTCGAAGGCGGGAACCACAGGTCGAACAGCACGTCGAACCCCGGCCGGTACGCCGGCTTCTTCACCAGCGTGGCCGCGTACGCCGCGCGCAGCGACTCCCGCTCACGCAGGTCGATCACGGCCAGCGCCCGCGCGGCGTCCAGGCCCTCCGACACCGACACCGGCAGGCCCGCCTCGCGCAGCGCCTGCACGAACCCGACGTGCCGGTCCACCAGCGACCCGGGCTCAGGCATCGGGCAGCCCCAGCTCCTTGACCGCCCGCGCGTGGTCGGAGACGTGCTTGAGCACCACGCCCAGCGTGCCCGCCACCGTGGCCTCGTCCAGGTCCTCCCTGCCGAGGGCCAGCAGCGTGCGCGCCCAGTCCACGGTCTCCGCCACCGACGGCGCCTTCTTCAGCTCCAGGGCCCGCAGCGTGGCCACCGTCCGGGCGAGCTGCTCGGCCAGGTCCGCGCGGATCGTGGGCACCTGGCCGAGCACGATGTCGCGCTCGCGCTCCGGCGTCGGGTACCCGATGTGCAGGTAGAGGCAGCGCCGCTTGAGCGCCTCCGACAGCTCCCTGGCGGCGTTCGAGGTGAGCACCACGTACGGCCTGCGCACGGCGCTGATCGTGCCCAGCTCCGGGATCGTCACCTGGAAGTCCGACAGCAGCTCCAGCAGCAGGCCCTCGACCTCGACGTCCGCCTTGTCCATCTCGTCGATCAGCAGCACCGACGGCTCCGCCGACCTGATGGCCTTCAGCAGCGGGCGTTCCAGCAGGAACTCCTCGGTGAAGATGTCGTCGTCGGCGCTCGTGGCCTGGATGCGGAGGAGCTGCTTCTTGTAGTTCCACTCGTACAGCGCGCGGGCCTCGTCGAGGCCCTCGTAGCACTGCAGGCGTACGAGGGCGGACCCGGTGGCCTGCGCCACCGCCTTGGCGAGCTGCGTCTTGCCCACCCCGGCCGGCCCCTCGACCAGCAGCGGCTTGCCGAGCGCGGCGGCCAGGAACACCGAGGTGGAGATGGCGTCGTCGGAGAGGTAGCCCACGGCGGCGAGCCGCTGCGTCACGTCGGCGGGGGAGTCGAACATGGATGCTCCTGTCTGCAGGCCGAACTTTATTCTAGCGACCCGCTCCCCATCGATGCCGATTCGACCAAGATGCGGAGTGCCGGTATATTCCTCTCTGCAGGCGCCGCTAGCTCAGTTGGTCAGAGCAGCTGACTCTTAATCAGCGGGTCCGGGGTTCGAGTCCCTGGCGGCGCACTGGCGAGAAACCCCAGGTCAGTTCTGCTGACCTGGGGTTTTTGCATGTGGTGACGTCTCCACGGCGCCCGCGCTCAACCGTGATAGCCGAGCGCGGGCTTGCCGGGCACGTCGACCCGGGCCGCGAAGAGCGAACCGGCTGCGGGTTCCTCCGCCGGGTCCACGCCGTGCGCCGAGGTCGTGACGTAGAGGGTGCGCAGCCCCTCCCCGCCCAGGGTGCAGGCGGAGACCTGACTGACAGGCAGCTCGATCACGGCGTCCAGGTCCCCCGACGCGCGGTAGCGGCGGACGGCCGCGCCGCCCCACAGCGCCACCCAGACGTTGCCGGCGGAGTCGACGGTGAGTCCGTCCGGAAGCCCCGCCTCGACCGGTACCTGGACGAAGCGGCGCCGCTCGGCGAAACCGTTCTCCGCGTAGCCGAAGACGTCGATCCTCCTGGTGGCGCTGTCCGTGAAGTACGCCAGACGGCCGTCAGGACTGAAGTCGATGCCGTTGGAGATCGTCAGGCCACCGAGCACCGGGCCGGCCGTGCCGTCCGGATCGAGCCGGTACAGCGTGCCCGCGCCCGGCCGTGCCTCGTCGTGCATGGATCCGCAGTAGAAGCGCCCAAAGGGGTCGCAGCCGCCGTCGTTCATGCGCACGTCGGGGTCGGTCCACAGCGGTGGCAGCCTCCGCTCGACGTGCAGGTCCGCGTCGAGCAGGACGAACCGCCGCCTGGTGGCCACCACCACTCCGCCGCCGGTCCGCGGACGCAACGCCGCCGCGATGTCCCCGACATGGCGCCGGTCGACGCGGCCGGAACGTTCGTCCAGGGTGAGGATGTCCCCGGCCAGCATGTCCACCCACCGCGGCCCGGGCCAGGACGGGTGCCACACCGGGCCCTCGCCGTGATCACTGACCGGGCCGGTGAGCGCGGCGGCGGTGAAGCGCCTGACTACCACTCCGCGAAACTCCCGTCGTCCTCGTAGAGCCAGGTGTCCGCCCCGGCGCTCAGCGGGCCTGCGACCACCGCCTCGCGCACCGCCTCCTCGTCGATCTCGATGCCCAGACCGGGGCCGGTCAGGACCGGGATCCGCCCTGCGACAGGCCTCAGGACCGTCGGATCGCGGAGGAGTTCGAGGCCGAGCCCGGCTCCCGGGTCGTGGACCTCGATGACCGTCTCCTGGGTGTGGAAGTTGGGGACCGCGGCGTCCAGCTGCAGGCACGCGGCCAACGCCACCGGCCCCAAGGGGCAGTGCGGAGCGATCTGCGCGTCATGGCTTTCGGCCAGGGTGGCTATGCGGAAACACTCGGTGATGCCTCCCGCGTGTGACAGGTCCGGCTGAACGATCGCGATGCCGTGCGGCAGCACGCGCAGGAACTCCTCGCGCGAATACAGACGCTCCCCCGTCGCGATCGGGATCGAGGTCGTCGCGGTGATCCGGCCGAGTTGGTCGGAGTGCTCCGGGCGGAGCGGCTCCTCCACGAACGCGGGGTGGAACGGTTCCAGCAGCGGCAACACGTGCCGGGCCAGCGCGGTGGAGAAGCGGCCGTGCAGATCGATGGCGATGTCCACGTCGCCCCCGACCCGCGAACGGAGATCGCGGATGTCCTCCACGAACTCCTCGACGTAGCGCTGGGTCTCGGTGAAGCGGGCCTTCTTGGCGGCAGCCACCTTCACCATGGTGTAGCCGTGAGAAGCGAGCATCGCGGCGCGATCGGGATCGCCGGTGTGCTCACCCCCGCTGTTGGAGTGGGCGTAGATCCGCACGGAGTCGCGTACCGCGCCGCCGAGGAGCTCGTGGATCGGGGCGTTGAGCGACCGTCCTTTGATGTCCCAGAGCGCCTGATCGATGCCGGCGAGGGCCGACAGGATGACCGGGCCACCCCGGTAGAAACCGCCCCGTGCCAGGACCTGCCAGTGGTGCGTGATCCGGCGAGGGTCCTGGCCGACCAGGTAGCCGGCCATCTGCCGTACGGTGGCGTCGACCGGGCGGACCCAGTTCTCCAGCGTCGCCTCCCCCCAGCCCGCGACACCCGCCGAGGTGGATATCTTGACCAGCAGCCGCCGGTTGCTCAGGACGAAGGTCTCCACAGATGTGATCTTCAAAGGGCTCTCCTTGCGAAGCCGAAGGCGGCGGAATCAGTCCTCGACCGACCGGAGTTCCGGCATGGGCATCGAGTAGCGGGGCACGAACCCGATCTCCGCGAAGGCGCGATCGGTGCTGACCGGAACCGCCCGCCCGGGGAAGCCGCGCCTGCGTGGCACCTGCGGCGCGTAGCGGTCGAGCAACTCCTCCGTGGGGAAGGGGACGAGCGTGTCGCGAGCCGCCAGGTGCAGGACCGACGCGCCGGTCGCGGGAGCTTCCAGCGACAGGCGGATGGCTTCGGCGCCGTCGCGGACGTCCAGATAGGCCCAGCCGAGCCGGAGTCCTGCCTCCGGGTCCTCGGTCCATTCCGCCGACACGGCCCGCAGCACCTCCTGGTTGTTCACCAGCGGGAACCGGAGCGCGACGACCGGCATGCCCCAACGGCTGGCGACCATGGCGGCGGTCCGCTCGTCCGAGTACTTCGACAGCGAGTACCAGTCGTCGTGGGCGATGGGCGTCTGCTCGTCGAGCGGGAAGTAGGGCGGAAGGACGCCGTAATGGTTGCCGGCGATCCCCGAGGCGTGGATGCTGCTCGCGATCACCGCTCGCCGCACTCCGGCCGCGGCGGCGTGCGTGAGCACGGTGAACGTGCCGACGACATTGGTGGTGTAGACGGCGTAGGGGGTGCCGGAGTCCCAGTGCGGAAGCGCGGCCAGGTGGACGACGGCGTCCACGCCGCCGCGCAAAGCCTCGTCGACGTCGTGCTCCACCGTGACGTCGCCCGTGACGAGCCGTGCCGCACCGGCGACTCCTGATCCGAAACTCAGCGAGAACGCGACGACCCGCCAGCCGTGCGCGCTCAGATGGGCAACGGTGGCACGCCCGATGTTGCCGTCCGCACCCGTCACCAGGACGGTGCGTTCCCCGATGGTCATGATGTGACTTCCTAGCCTTTGTTGGTGAATCCGGGCCGATCTCCGGCGCGTCCTGTCCTCGGTGTCATGAGAGGTACGTGATCCGCGGCGCCCAGGTCGTCGAGTCGTAGGCCGGGTCGCCGCCCTGGTCCAGGCGGAAGGAGATCACGTCGCCGGCCGAGACCGTCAGCCGGACCGAAGGGGAGTAGCCGGTCGTGTCGTCGTGGGCGACCGCCTGCCACGCGCCGTCGCCCGGCCACATGTTGGTCTGGTTCCGCCAGATGCTGACGTTGACGCCGTCGCCGCCGCGGGTGTCGAGCTTGGCCACCCCGCCGGTCACCAGCACCGTCCCGCTGCGCGGGGCCGTCCAGTTCACCAGCACCTGGTCGCCGTCCGGTGACAGTTCGAGGGCGTTGTCGCCCAGCCACACCACGTCGTACGTGGCCGTCCCGTGCCACCGGTTGTCCGCGGTGCTCCATTTCATCGGCGTGAATCCGACGCCCGCGATCCAGGTCTGGTAGGACCACGGGCCGGACCCGTCCTGGGAGCCGATCAGGTAGCCGTGGGAGGCGTCGAAGAGGTCGTCGTTCCAGGCGGCGTCGGGAGTGACGCGGACGGGTCCGGCCGGGAGGGTGACGGACGCGCAGGGGTTCTCGATGGTGACGCTTGAGACATAGGCGTTGATGTTCAGGTGCGGGTCGCTGAAGTCGCAGACCGGCCGCCCCCCGATGGCGACGTTGTCCAGGGTCACGTTCGAGATGCCGTTACGGCGGCTGAAGCCCTCCATGCGGATCTCGTTGGAGCCGCTGGATCCCGAGGTGACGTTCCGGAACGTGACGCCGTGGATCGTTCCCGGCCAGGTCTGGTTCCCGAGCTGGGAGCCGAACCACACGCTGTTTCTGACGGTCAGGTCGATGAGGCGCTTGGCCTGGTTGACCCGGATGTCGCTGAAGGTGATGTCGCGCATGTCGGTGCCGTTCAGCATCAGCACGGTCATGGCGGCGCGGTCGGTGAGGGCGTCCGGATGGCCGGCGTCGTCGAAGCTGTACAGGACGTCGATGTCGTCGAACGTGATGGCCGAGTAGCTCGCCGCCAGGGTCTCCTCACCCACGACCATGGCGTTGTTCGCGTCGCTCCACAACTGGGCGTTCCGATAGGTGATGTTGTGGATCGCCGGGCTGTCGGCGGGATTCGCGAGCGGGTCGTAGCCGTTGGGCGTGAAACCCTTGATGGAGACCGTGTCGTCGGCGCAGCGGACGAACACCCCGTCGAAGGTGACGTCATGGCTGCTGACGATGTCGAAAGCGTCGGTGCTGGCGTACGCGGGGCTCACCACGTGGTAGTTGGTGACCCTGACGTCGCTGGACCGGCTGATGAACCCGGTCCAGCTCGCCACGGACCGGTTGGCGATGACGCCGTCGATGGTCACGTCGCTGGACTTGCTGACCGCCAGAGTGACATCGTCGTCGTCCCGGCCCGAGGGGGTGTGCCGGTAGTCGGTCATCAGCACCCCATGTCCCATGATCCTCGCGCCCGTCGCGTTCTGGACGCGGACGCGGGCGTTGAGGACGGCTCCGGGAGCCAGGTAGAGCGTCTGACCGCTCCCGATGATGATCGGGGAGCCGGTCCGTGCGTGGTATCCCGGCGGGAAGAAGACGACGCCGGGGTCTGTCGGTGAAGGGACGTCGCTCTCGGGGGCCTGAGCGAACAGGTGGAGGACTCTTCCCTGGTAGTCGCCGTCCAGGACGAGGCTGAGGTTCGCCGGTCCGGCCAGGGTGAAGGTGATCGTCCGGCCTGTGGCGGTCGCCCTGACCGGTGGCGAGGCGGGAAGCAGCGAGAAGCCGGAGAAACCGAAGCCGACCGTGATCGCGACGGTGACGGGGCCGCGCGAGAAGTCGAAGGTGGAGAACGACACGTGGTTTCCCCACGAGTTGACGCCGGCGTCGTAGACGCCCGCGCCGACCCCGTTCGCCGTGACCGTGAAGTCGCCGCTGGCCCGCGCGCCGGCCGGCACGGGATAGGCCGTCACGGTGGCGGTGTCGGTGGCGGTTTCGGTGGCGGTGGCGGCGTTCGCCGTGTTCCCGACACCTGCGAGGAGGAGCAGACAGGCCATGAGGACTGTCACCGTTCTGGAGATCGCGGATCCGACTGATCGGGTCATCACTGCCTGACCACCTTCTTTGACGTGGTGTGCGTGCTCGGACTCGCCCGCTATCCCTTGAGCGCGCCGCTGAGGCTGGCGCCGCGCAGAAGCTGGCGGTGGAACACGAGGAAGACGAGGAGCGGGATGACGAGCGCGATGAACATGGCGGCCATCTGGACGCTCAGCTCGGCGTTCTCGGCGACCCGCGGCAACGCCACGGAGATCGGCTGCATGTCCGGCTCCTGCAGGGCGAGGCTCGGCCACAGGTAGTCCTTCCAGGCGGCCATCATCACGAGGACCGCCTCCACGACGACCATCGGCTTCGCCAGCGGAAGGACGACGTGCCACAGCGTGCGGAGCGGTCCCGCCCCGTCGACTGACGCGGCTTCGAGGATCTCCCGCGGGAAGTCGTCCATGAAGCGCTTCATGATCAGGACGTTGAAGGCGTTGGCGCCTGCGGGCAGCCACACCGACCAGTAGCTGCTGACCAGGCTGGTGTGCAGCAGGGGCAGATCCGAGATGGTCATGAACAGCGGGACCATCGCCACCGCGACCGGGATGAAGAGCGTCGCCAGTACCGCGCCGTAGACGATCGGCCCCCACGCGGGGCGCAGGATCGCGAGCGCGTAGGCGAGGGTGACGGTGACGACCAGGCTCACCGCGATCTCGCCGATGGTCATCACCGCTGAGTTCAGGATGTACCGGCTGACATCGACCTGGTGCCAGGCCGTGGACAGGTTGTCCCAACGGGTCCCGGAGGGGAACCACCCGTACGGGTGCCGGATGGTGTCCTGCGTGGTGGAGATCGACGCCTTGAACAGCCAGACGAACGGCCCCAGGCTGGCGAGGAGGAGCGACGCCAGGATCAGGACGCGGGAGGTGCCCAGGGTGAGGCGTACCGAGGCGCGGTGCAGGTCGTTGGGCGAGATGATCGATCGGCTCTGTGCCGTCGGCTCAGGCTGACTCGTCCTCATGACCGGGACCACCTTCTGGTCGCGGCGAGGTAGAGGGCCGCCACCAGCGTCAGCACGGCCATGAGCATCGCCGACAGCGCCGCGGCCGCCCCGAAGTTCCCGTACACGAACGCGTAGTTGTAGATCAGCATCAGCACCGTGGTGGTGGAGTTCGCGGGTCCTCCGCCGGTCAGCAGGAAGGGCTCGGTGAACACCTGCAGGGTTCCGATGAGTTGCAGGAGAAGGAGGACGAGGATGAATCCGCGCATCTGCGGCAGGGTCACGTGCCAGATGCGCTTCCAGATGCCGCACCCGTCGATCTCGGCGGCCTCGTAGAGCTCTCCGCCCACCCGGCTCAGGGCCCCGAGGTAGACGACCGTGGTGGATCCGGCGGTGGCCCAGATGACCTCCATCACCACCGCGGGCATGGCCAGGGAGGTGGAGTTCAGCCACGAGTACGGGCCGAGGCCCACCTGACGCAGGAGCGCGTTGAGCGCGCCCTCCGGCGACGGATCGTAGAACACCCGCCACAGCAGGATCGCCACCACCGGCGGGATGACGGCCGGCAGGTACGCCAGCACGCTGAAGGTCGATCGCCAGCCGCGCTGCTCCGAGATGAAGACGGCCAGCGCGATCGGGATCGGGAAGCCGAGGACCAGGCCGAGGAGCGCGAACCACAGGGTGTTGCGTACGGCCTGTGGAAGTGCGGGGTCGTGCAGGACGTAGGCGAAGTTCCGAAGGCCGACCCACGAACCGCCACCGATCAGGTTCGTCTCCTGGAAGGCCATGATGCCCGAGCGGATCATCGGCCACCACGAGAACAGTCCGAAGACGGCCAGACCGGGTAAGGCGAGCACGATGGCGGTCGTCCAGCCGTGCCACCGGCGGCGCCGGGCAGGCGCCCGCCGCACCGCCGCCGCAGGTTCGCCCGTCGCGGTGGCCTGGAGCGCGTCGGTGAGCATCCCTACCTTCTCTCTGAGATCTTCATTGCCTCGCCCCGGTCTCGCCGGCAGGTCTCGTGCGCCGGCACGGCCCGGCCCGCGAGACGGCGGCCGCTAGTGACCGAGCCGCCCGTCGACGTTCTGCTCGGCGGTGCGCAGGAGCGCGTCGATGTCCGCGTCCTTGTTCGTCAGGACGGCCTGCAGGACCACGTCCAGCTGCCCGTAGAGGTACTGGGCGTTGCCGCGAGGTTCCGGGACGATGCTCTGCTTGTCCGCCACCGCCGTGTATCCCGCGAAGTTCGCCACCGGCACGTTGGCGAGGGGCTTGATCCACTCCTGGTACTGCTGGTACTTGGCCTGGCTCAGGGGGGTGAGCGCGGGCAGGCCGACGAGTGCTCCGTCCTTGGTCGCGGCCTGGGCGGCGGCCACGGCGGCGGCCTGGCTGGAGTACTGGTTGAAGCGGTTGAACTTGATCCACTTCAGGCCGGCCACGATCTCCGCCTCGCTCGCGCGGGGGTTGAAGACCTGGACGATGCCACCGGACAGGGAGACGCTCGTGCCCGTCTGCTGGGGCAGGGCGGCGAACCCGTAGTCGTCGGGGTCCATCTTGTAGTTCTGCACGATCGCCGGGTAGTCCTGAGGCAGATTCAGGATCATGCCGATCTTGCCCGCCGCGAAGTCCTGGAGCGCGGGTTTGGCACTGTAGTTGAAGTTGGAGCCCATGCTCGTGTCGGTCCATCGCATCGTCTTGACGAGGTTCAGGTAGGCCTTGAGCTCCGGGATGGCGAGGGTGGCCTTGGTCCCGGCGGCGTCCTCCAGCCTGCCGCCGAAGCTGTAGGTGGCCGCGGTCGTCATCCAGCCGCCGAAGTGGTCCTGGTCGTAGGTCGCGTAGCCGGCCTGATGGGTGGCCTTGGCGATGGCGGCGGCGTAGGTCCGGACCTGCTCCCAGGTGGCCGGGGGCCGGTCGGGGTCGAGCCCCGCCTGCTTGAACAGCGCCCGGTTGTACGCCAGGCCCACGGAGTAGACGTCGGTCGGGACGCCGTAGGTGGCGCCGCCGCTCTGCGCGACGCTCAGCACCGACTGGTTGAGCTCGCCGTCCAGGCCGGTCGCCTTCAGGGCGGCGGTGATGTCCGCGACCTGGTGGTTCTTGATCAGCGATGCCGGCTCGGTGAACGGCACGCCCATCACCGTCGGCATCTGGCCGCCGGCCAGGAGGGCCTGGAAGGTCTGGGCGTTCCAGGAGGTCTCCTTGGAGACGACCTTGATGTTCGGATTGGCTGCCTGAAACTGCTGGATGGAGGTGTCCAGCGCCTTCTGCAATTCGGGCTGGCTGCTGGGCGGCCGGTCGCCCACCGTGACAGTGATCACGCCGTTCTTGTCTGAGCCCTGAGATTCGGCGGCTGACGAGCACCCGGTGACAACCAAGGCGATCGCCGCCACGCCGGCCATGACCACGTTTCTCTGCACAGCAATCCCCTTGGGGTGGGCCGACGATGTCGGGGGCTTGAGGAACCCGGGTTGCGCAACCGGTTGCTCAGAGATGTTGCCTTGACGTTTCACGAGTGTCAATAGCCAGTTCAGCCCGCCCTTATCTGGGATTCCAGGAAGATGACGGTTTGGGCAACCGGTTGTGCACATGGGGTCGGCCGCGGCCTTGCCGTCCGCTCGGGATGCCGGGCCGCGCGACCGTTCGTCAGACCCGGTCGGACTCGGGCGTGCCCGTCGAGTGGCCGACCACGAGCCGGCACGGCAGCTCGTGCACGCCGCCGGACAGCGCCGTGTCCGCGATCAGTCCGAGAAGGTGCGACGCCACCGCTTCGCCGAGCGCGCCCAGCATGGGGTCGATCGAGGTGAAGTACGGTTCGTCGCCGATGTACTGCTCCCACAGGTCATGCCCGACGATCGCGAGGTCGTCGGGGATCCGGGCTCCCCGTGCCGTCAGCACCTCGGTCAGGCCCATGGCGATGAAGTCGTTGCCGCAGACGACGGCGTCCAGGGAGCCCAGACGGCCCACGATCTCCTCGGCGGCCGTCCGTCCCCACTTCCTGGTCCAGCCGCCGTGCATCACAGGACGCGCCCAGTCGAGACCCGCCGCGCGGAGCGCCTCCTGCGCCCCCTCGACCCGGCGGCCCATCGCGTCGGACCTCGCCGGGCCGGCGACGCACGCGATCCGACGCCTGCCGATCGACAGCAGGTGCTCCACGGCCAGCCGGCCGGCCATCCGGTCGTCCGGAATGAACGCCGGATCCTCCGCGTGGTCGCTGACGCCGAAGGCGTAGACCGCCGGAGGATCCATCAGATGCGAGATCGACGGCAGGACGCGGTCGTTGCCGTCTCCGACGACGATCAGGCCGTCGATCTGCCGTGCGTGCAGCTTCCTGATATTCTCCGGCCGGGCGCCGACGTCGTCCTCCTCGGCGCCGTAGACGACGACGGCGACGTCCTCCTTCGCGAGCCGGCCCGCGATGCCGAGGATGACCGGCATCGAGAAGGTGCCCGTCGCCTTCTGCGCGAGCACCGCGACCGTGTGGCTGCGACCGGTGGCGAAGAACTGGGCCAGCGCGTTCGGGCGGAACTCCAGCCGCCGCGCGGCGTCCATCACCCTCTTACGGGTCTCCGTCGACACGCGGCCGGTGCCGTTGAGCACGCGCGAGACAGTCGAGACCGAGACCCCTGAGATCGCGGCGATGTCACGGAGCGTCGCGGCACTGCGGACCTTCACTCGGTCATTCCTCCCAGACGGCGACCGACTCGTGGGGCGAGTCGGGACGCGACGTGGCAGCAGTGTAATCGCCGCCGTCCGGCGAGGGAGGAATCGCGTTCTCCAGACGCGTCAACGGGTGGCGTCAATAGGTGGCGCGGCCCCCGCTGATGTCGTACACCGCGCCGGTGGAGAAGCTGACCTTATCGGAGGCGAGCCAGGCGATCAGCTCGGCGACCTCTTCCGGATGCCCGATCCTCCGCATCGGGATGAGGCTCGTGATGTGGGCGAGCGCCTCGGGAGCGGTGGCCGCGTTCATCGGGGTCTCGATCACCGCCGGGGCGATGACGTTGGCCAGCACTCCGCTGGTGGCCAGCTCCTTGCCGAGGGACTTGGTCAGCGCGATGACGGCGGCCTTCGAGGCGGAGTAGGCCGCCATGTTCGGGTTCCCGTCCTTGCCGGCCATGCTGGCGATGTTGACGATGCGTCCCCAGCCCCGATCCCGCATGCCCGGCGCGAAGGCGCGGCAGGTGTTGAAGGTGCCGTGGACGTTGACCTCGAAGGTGCGTCGCCAGCCGTCAGGCGGCACCTCCCACAGCGGTGCGTTGGGTCCGACGATGCCGGCGGAGTTGACGAGGATGTCGATCGGCCCCACCTGGTCGGCGGCCGCCTGCACCGCGGCGGCGTCGGTGACGTCGACGACGAGATCGGCTCCTTCCGTGATGTCGAGCGTTATGACCGAAACGCCCTCGCTCTGCAAGCGGTCGGCCGTGGCCTTGCCCAGGCCGCTGACGCCTCCGGTGATCAGTGCGGTGCGAGATGTCGTCATGGCGTTGACTCCAAGGTCGGGTTCGACGGTTCAGTGGGATTCGCGCGGCACGCCGTCGCCGCTCGAACCGATGAGGAAGTCCAGGTCGGCGCCGGTGTCGGCCTGCCGTACCGTCTCGACGTAGAGACGCTGCCAGCCGCGGTCGGGCCGGGCGAAGGCCCGCACCGCGGCCGCCGCCGGCTCGCGCGCGGCCAGCTCCGACGCCGGGACGTCGACGTCGAGCCGGCGGGCGGCCACGTCGAGGACGATCATGTCGCCGGTGCGCACCCGCGCCAGCGGGCCTCCCGCCGCGGCCTCGGGCGCGACATGCAGCACGACCGTGCCATAGGCGGTGCCGCTCATCCGGCCGTCGCAGACGCGGACCATGTCCCGCACGCCCTCGGCCAGCAGCTTCGAGGGCAGAGGAAGGTTGGCCACCTCGGGCATGCCGGGGTAGCCCTTGGGCCCGCAGCCGCGCAGGATCAGCACCGAGTCCGCGGTGACGTCCAGGTCCGGATCGTCGATCCTGGCGTGCAGGTCCTCGACGGAGTCGAAGACGACCGCGGGGCCGCGGTGGCGCAGCAGGTGCGGCGAGGCCGCGGCCGGCTTGACGACGGCGCCGTCGGGGGCGAGGTTGCCGTGAAGGACGGCGATTCCCGCGTCCTCCCGCAGGGGTTCGCGGAAGGTGCGGATGACGTCGGGGTCGTGGATGCGGGCTTCGCCGACGTGGTCGAGCAGCGGCCGTCCGGTGACCGTCAGCGCGGCGGGGTCGAGCAGGTGGCGGACCTCGCGCAGCACGGCGTGCAGGCCGCCGGCCCGGTACAGGTCGTCCATCAGGAAGCGGCCCGCCGGTTGCAGGTCGACGAGCAGCGGCACCCCCGAGCCGGTGCGGTCGAAGTCGTCGAGGGTGAGGTCCACGCCGAGGCGACCGGCGATGGCCAGCAGGTGCACCACGGCGTTGGTGGAGCCGCCGAGCGCGGCGAGGGCCACGATGGCGTTGAGGAACGAGGCGCGGGTCATGACGGCGTCGGGCCGGCGGTCGGTCGCGACCAGCTCGACGGCGAGGGAGCCCGTGACGTGCGCGGCCTCCAGCAGGCGGCTGTCGGAGGCCGGAGTGCCGGCGACACCTGGCAGGGTCATGCCCAGGACTTCGGCGAGCAGCCCCATGGTGGAGGCGGTGCCCATCGTGTTGCAGTGGCCCTTGCTGCGAATCATCGACGACTCCGACTGGAGGAACTCCGCCTGACTCAGCGTGCCGGCGCGGACGTCCTCGCTCAGCCGCCACACGTCGGTGCCGCAGCCCAGGGGCGCTCCTCGGAACGTCCCGGTGAGCATCGGCCCGCCGGGGACCACCACCGCCGGCAGGTTCACCGAGGCGGCGGCCATCAGCAGAGCGGGGATCGTCTTGTCGCAGCCGCCGAGCAGCACCACGCCGTCGATCGGGTTGGCGCGCAGCATCTCCTCGATGGTCATCGCGGCGAGGTTCCGCCACAGCATGGCCGTCGGCCGCACCTGCGTCTCGCCGAGGGAGACCGTGGGCAGGTCGAGCGGGATCCCGCCCGCCTCGTACACGCCGTTCGCCACGCTCCGCCCCACCTCGTCGAGGTGGGCGTTGCAGGGGGTCAGATCGGAGGCGGTGTTGGCGATCGCGATGTGCGGACGTCCGTCGAAGGCGTGCGGAGGCAGTCCGCGCCGCATCCACGCCCGGTGGATGTAGGCATTCCGGTCCGTACCCCTGTACCACTGCGCACTACGGGGAGTAACCAACTGAGATCATCTTCCAATAATCGGAATCTGAATCTGTTATTCAGAATGTGGTGGCACATTAGCCCCATGCGTGCCGGAATGGGAAGGGAGGAGACGCCTGCTTCCGATTCCCGGAACGATGGTCTACTCTTCGAAACGTGAATGAGGGAGTGGCCGACGGCGAGTCCAGGCTCGTCGGATCCGACCGTGTTCTCGCGGTCCTGGCCGAGCTGGCCCGTCACCCCGACGGCATCGGCCTGGACGAGATGGCGCGCAGGGTCGCGAGCCCGAAGCCGACGGTGCACCGGGCGCTGGCCTCGCTTCGCCGCGCGGGCTTCGCCTCGAAGGACGGCCACGGCCGCTACATCCTGGGCGACGAGTTCCTTCGGATGGCGTTCGCCCACCACGAGGCACGGCCCGATCACGTCCGTGCCGTGCCCCTCCTCCAGGCGCTGTGCGAACGGTACGGCGAGACCGCGCACTACGCGGTGCTGGACGGCGCCTCGGTCGTCTACCGTTCGAAGCTCGACCCGCCGGCCGGCGCCGTGCGCCTGACCTCCGTGGTCGGGGGGCGCAACCCCGCCCACTGCACCGCGGTGGGCAAGGTCCTGCTCGCCGACGCGCTCAGGGACGAGGACGCGGTGCGCGCCTGGGCGGGCGACCGGAGACTCGAGCGCCGCACCGAGCGCTCCCTCGGCACCGTCGAGGACCTGCACGCCGAACTCGTGCGGATCCGCGAACAGGGCTACGCCGTCGACGACCAGGAGAACGAGCCCGGCGTCAACTGCGTGGCCGTCCTGGTCCACCTGACCTCGCCCACCACACCCAGTGGCGCGATCAGCGTCAGCGGGCTGACCTACCGCACACCCCTGTGGAAGCTCGTCGAGGACCTCCCCGCCATCCGGGCCATCGCCGCCGGCGGAAACCCCTCCTGACCCCCACCGGCACCACCAGCTCCCCACCAGAAGAGGACCTCTTGTATCTCATGCGCATAGGCGCGCCAGGCGCCGAGAAGCCGGTCATCCGCGTCGACGAGTCCCACTACGTCGATGTGAGTGACCTGACTCCCGACTTCGACGAGAAGTTCTTCGCCACGGGAGGCCTCGACCTGCTCGCCGCACCCGTCGCCGACCGTGTCGCCCGCGGCGAACTGCACTCCTTCGCGGGCGAGCGGATCGGCGCGCCGATCGGCCGCCCGCACCAGATCCTCTGCGTCGGCCTCAACTACAGCGACCACGCCGCGGAGACCGGGCAGGCCGTGCCCGACGAGCCGATCCTGTTCACGAAGTCGCCCAACACCCTGGTCGGCCCGAACGACGACGTCCGCGTCCCCCGCGGATCCACCAAGCTGGACTGGGAGGTGGAACTCGGCATCGTCATCGGCAGGCGCGCCTCCTACCTCGACACGGCGGAGGAAGCGGCGGAGGCCATCGCGGGATACCTCGTGGTCAACGACGTCAGCGAGCGCTCCTTCCAGTTGGAGCGCGGCGGCCAGTGGGCCAAGGGCAAGTCGGCCGAGACGTTCAACCCGGCCGGCCCCTGGCTGGTCACTCCCGACGAGATCGGCGACGTCCGCGACCTCGGCCTGTGGCTGGACGTCAACGGCGTGCGGCGGCAGACCGGCAACACCAAGACGATGATCTTCGATCCCTTCTTCATCGTCCGCTACCTGAGCCAGTTCCTCGTCCTGGAACCCGGCGATCTGATCAACACGGGCACCCCGCCCGGCGTCGGGATGGGCCACACCCCACCGATCTGGCTGAAGCCGGGCGATGCCATGGAGCTGGGTATCGACGGCCTGGGCAGCCAGCGCCAGCGTGTAGTGGCGCCGCGGTAGGGCCGCGGCGTGCGGGCACTGGTTCTCACCGGCCCCGGCCGGGCGGAGGTCCACGACGTCGAGCCACCGGTCGCCGTACCCGGCCAGGTGATCGTCGACGTCGAGCGAGTCGGGGTGTGCGGCACCGACGTGGAACTGTTCGCCGGCACGATGAGCTATCTGAGCACCGGCCGGTCCCGGTATCCGCTCCGCCCCGGTCACGAGTGGTGCGGCCGGGTGGCGGCGATCGGTGAGGGCGTCGACGGGTCATGGCTGGGCCGCCGGGTCACCGGCGACACGATGATCGGGTGCGGCACCTGCCACCGGTGTCGGGCCGGCCGCCACCACGTCTGCGCCGATCTACGCGAGATCGGCATCAGCGGCGGCGTCCCCGGCGCCCTGGCCGAGCAGCTCAGGGTGCCGGTCGGTGCCCTGCACACGCTGCCGGACACCGTCGACGAGACCGCGGGCGCGCTGGTGGAACCCGGCGCCAACGCCCTGCGCGCCGTCCTGGGCGCGGGGGCAGGACCAGGTGGACGACTGCTGATCCTCGGCACGGGAGCCATCGGGTCGCTCGTCGCGCAGTTCGCGCGGGCGCGCGGGGCCGAGGTCCACATGATGGGACGCGACGAGGAGGCGCTGCGTCTCCCCCGGCGCCTCGGTGTCGACGGTGCCTGGCTGCGCGAGTCGTTGCCGCCCCTTCCGTGGCACGCCGTCATCGACGCCTCCAACGCCCCGCAGCTGCCGGCCCTCGCGCTGGAGCTCGTGGAGCCGGCAGGTCGCGTGGTGTACATCGGCCTCGCCGGGACACCGAGCACCCTCGACACCCGCGATCTGGCGCTCAAGGACATCGTGGCCGTCGGCATCCTCGGCGGCTCCTCCGGGATTCCCGGCGCCATCGCCGCCTACGCCGACGGCTCGGTCGACCCCCGCCCCCTCGTCGCCGCCACGGTCGGCCTGGGCGAGGCGGCCGGCGTGCTGGCCGGGAACCGCTCGGCCGCCGGCCCGGGCCCGAAGATCCACATCGACCCTCGACACTGACCCGGCACCGAGTCCGCCGCGCAACGGGGCCGGGTGTCAGGCCGGGTGATCCAGGGCGTCGCGGGCCGCCATCAGGGCGAAGCCGAGGAGGTTGAGGCCCTGCCAGGTGGTGGGGGAGGCGGCGCGGTCGTCGCCGGCGGCCAGGCCGATGCCCCAGACGCGGTCGCGCGGGCTGGCCTCGACCAGGACCCGGTCACGGGTCCCCAGCAGGTACGCCAGCAGCTCCGGGTGCTGCGAGAACTTGGCCGTGTTGCCGCGCGCCACGATGCCGGACCGGTGGGCGTCCCAGGTCTCCTGGTCGAAGCCGCGTACGGCCCTGCCCAGCGCCTGCGCCTCGCCCGGGTGGCCGGCGGCGAGGATCTCGGCGGCCTTGGCGTCGTCGCCGAACAGCCACGCCTTGTGCGCCATCATGTAGTGCTCGGCGGAGGCGAAGGAGCGGCCGTCCTCGGTGAAGACGACGGGCCACCACTGCGACAGGCAGCCCGGCCCCGCCTCGCCGTCGCGGGACGGCTGGTGCCGCCAGAAGTTCAGGTAGCGCAGGCGCCGACCCGACCGCTCCGCCGCGATCGCCTCGGCCACGCTACGGGGAAGTCGATCAGTCACCCCCCAACCGTGCCACGCCCGGATGAACGGTGTCATGTCCATTTCCCGTGGGGGGGTTCCCTTCCGGCGGGGGGCTTCTAGGGTGTGGGTCATGGCCGATCATCGGGACGTCCGGGCGGGCGACCGCGACCGGGAGCGCGTGGCCGAGCTGCTCCGCGTCGCCGTCACGGAGGGGCGCATCAGCCTGGACGAGCTGGGCGAGCGGATCGACCGCGCGTACGCGGCCAGGACGCTCGGCCAGCTCGACGACGTGGTGTCCGACCTGCCCCAGGAGGAGCCCCCCGGCCTGCCGGCCGCGGCCGGCGGCGCCGAGCTCGTCCTGCACACCGTCAGCAGGAGGGTCAGCCGGACGGGACGCTGGACGGTGCCGCGGCGGATGAGCGCCAAGGCTGGCAGAGGCGGCACGGTCCGCATCGACTTCACCGGGGCCGACTGCCCGCACAGGGAGGTCGTCCTGGACGTGGAGATCACGTCCTGGTTCGGCGACATCAGGCTGGTGGTGCCGCGCGGCTGGTGGGTCAGGGACGAGGAGGTGGTGCGGGTGGCCCTGGGCGCCGTGCACAACAGCCCGCCGGAGCCGCTCGCGCCCGACGGCGTCACCGTACGGCTCACCGGCTACGTGAAGACGGGCGACGTGTGGGTGAGGTACCGCCGCCGCGTCACCGGGGGCGCGTCGCCCGCGGGGTGACCGGACGGCTGCCGCCTGCCGCCTGCCGCACGGAGGCAAGGGGGTACGGCCGGTGCCGCGGCGGAAATCGCAGGGCCGCGGCGTGAACTCTTCGGCGGAGCAGCGGTAAGAACAGGCGAATCTGCCCGCACCCGCGAGAAGGAGCTGAACTGTTCATGGCCGAACCGGCGACAGCCGAGGCCGCCGACACCGACCTGATCCGTCGCTCCCTGCGGGAGCCGCAGGCATTCGCCGCGCTGTTCGACCGGCATGCTCCCGCCCTGCATCGTTACGCGGCCCGCAGGCTCGGTCCGGAAGCGGCCGAGGACGTGGTGTCCGAGACGTTCCTGGCGGCGTTCGAGCACCGGCACCGCTACCGGTCCTGCCAGGCCGACGCCCGGCCCTGGTTGTACGGCATCGCCTCGAACGTGATCGGCAAGAGGCGCAGGCGCGAGGCGGCCCGCTACCGGGCGTACGTGCGTGGCGGCGTACACCCGGCGGAGATCGGCGGCGGGCTGGTGGAGGACGGCGTGAACACGCTCGCGGTGAACAAGCCGCTGGTGGCGGCCCTGGCCGGGTTAGGCGCCCGCGACCGGGACACGCTGCTGCTGGTGGCGTGGGCGGGGCTGACGTACGAGGAGGTGGCCGAGGCGCTGGACGTCCCGGTCGGGACTGTCCGCTCCCGGCTCAACCGGGCGCGCAAGAAGATCCGGCAGGCTCTGGAAGGGACAGGCCATGAATGAGATGGAGGAGCTCGGCCGCCTGTGGGCCGACACGCCCGAGCCGGGCGCGCACGACCTGGCGGCCTCCCGGGCTGCCCTGATGTCCGCGATCGCCCGTCCCGGCGGACGGGGAGCGCTCGCCCGTCCGCGTGGCCGTGGGGTGCTCGCCCTTCCCGGCGCCTTCCTGCGTACCAGGCGAGTCGGCCTGGCCGGCGCCATGACGGCGGCGCTCACCGCCGGCATCCTCGCCGCCCAGGTGGGCCTGGGCGGCTCCGATCCGGGCAACCCGCTCGCCGCGCCTCCCGCCGACGCTCAGACGCTGCTCAAGCTGGCCGCGCGGGCCGCCGCCGAGCAGCCGGACATGGTGCCGCCCCGCGGCCAGTACGTGCACACCAGGAGGCTGACCCAGCGCAGCCTGTTCACGGCGGACGAGGCAGGCACGCCGCAGTACACCGACGTGCTGGTGCTGGTCAACGAGGAACGCTGGGAGGCCGCCGACGTCGGCAAGCCCTGGCTGAGCCGCGAGCAGGCCGTGTCGGCCACGGGATCGGCGCCCCGCAACCGCTGGGACCACGGCGTCGAGGACACCGTGTACGAGCCCGCGGCCTGCCCCGGCCAACCGGCCTACGCCCGGCTGCGCAGCTGGCCCACGGACCCCGCGCGGGTGCGTGCGAAGATCTTGGCCGACACCGGCCCGGATCCGCTGCGCATGTGGTCCTCCCTCCAGGGCCTGGTCGCCGAGTCGGTGGTCCGCCCCAGCTTGAGCGCCGCGCTCTACGAGGTGGCCGCGGGGCTGGACGGCATCGTGCTCATCCCCGACACCGTGGACGTCGCCGGCAGGCCCGGCCTGGCCGTCGGGATGGACCAGGGCGACGGCACCCGCTCGGACCTGATCTTCGACAAGCGCACCTATCGCTACCTGGGCGAGCGCACGGTGAACACCAGGGACAGAAAGGCGAGACTGCCCCTCGGCGAGGTCATCGAGAGGAAGGGCACGGCGAACGGCACCGCGGTGCTCACCGTCGAGGTCGTCCCCGGCCTGCCCGAGGTGTCGCCGAACGCGTCCCGCATGCAGATCCCCTGCTGAGACTTCCCCCCGACCCGGCCTTCCGGCCGGACGTTCTGTTTCGCATGCGTGTTTTCGCATGCCCAAGTGAAGGAGCAAACCATGTTGATCGCAGCGAAGGCCGTCGCGGCCACCCTGCTCGTCGGTACGTTCAGCGGTCTCCCCTCGCCGGAGACGCAGGCCGCCTACGAGAAGAAGGCCGCCATGGAGGAGACCAGGGTGGCCTGCATGCAGGAGAAGGGGTTCACCTACCTGGCCGAGCCGGTCGTCAAGCGCAAGTGGCAGCCGGGAGAGCTCGAGCGGCTGGACGGCGACCATGAGGCGCTGCGCGCGTACCGGGCCAGGTACGGGTTCGGCGTCTGGTCCAAGCTGGTCTATCCGGGTGACCCGGTGGTCAACCCGGTGTCCGGGGAGAACGTGAACAACAAGAACCTGATGGCGATGCCGGCGGACGAGCTCAAGAAATGGCGCACGGCCGACGACGCCTGCTTCGCCGAGGCGGCCGAGAAGCACCTGGGCCTCACCGTCACCTCGCAGCAGGGCGACTACCTCACCCAGCTCAACGCGGCACTGGACGAGTCCGTGGCCGCTCTCGACAAGGACGAGCGGCTCGCGCGGCTCGGCAAGCAGTTCGGCGCGTGCCTGGGCATCAGCGAAACCAGGCCTTCGGCCCTCGCCGAACGCGGTCGGTCGGCGTTCACGAAGCAGGCCACGCAGGTCGCCAAGAAACTGCGCAAGGGCCCGCTGCCGAAGGTGCCCGAGGGCCGCACCCTGGTCCTGATGCCGCCGCTGAAGCCGGAGCAGGCCAAGCCGTACCTGGAGAAGGAGATCAAGGCGGCGCTGAAGGACCTCGAATGCGGCAAGTCCTTCTACGCCGCCTACTCGCCCAGGGCGAAGGCGGCCAACGAGCAGGTGTACCAGAGGTTCGCCGCGGACTTCGCGCTCTGACCGGGGCGGGCGCGAGGGCCTGGTCGCTCGGGGCGAGCGAGCGACGTTCGAGGTGATGGAGGGGGCCGCGGGGTGAGCCGGCCTGCGGTCAGTGGGGTGCGCGGGGGAGCACGGCGGTGACCACGAGGCCCCCGTCCTCGCCCGGCCTGGCGGTCACGTCGCCGCCGTGGGCCAGCGCCACCGACCGGACGATCGACAGGCCGAGCCCCGCGCCCCTGCCCGTCACGACCCGCTCGGGCCCCAGCCGGTGGAACGGCTTGAACAGCAGCGGGATGTCGTACGGCGGCACGTGCGGCCCCGAGTTGCTCACCTCCACCTCGACCAGGCCGCCGGGGACGGTCCTGCTGGCCACGCGCACCCAGCCGGTGCCGTCGTCCACGTTGTGCCGGACGCCGTTCTCGACCAGGTTGTGCACCAGGCGTTCGAGCAGCAGCGCGTCACCGGTGGTCGGCGCGGGCCCGGCGTCCTCGCGCACGCTCACCCCGGCGCCCGCGGCCTCCATCGCGGTCTGGGCGACGACGTGCGCGACGACGTCGGCGAGGTCCACGTGTGAGCGGTCCGCGATCTCCTGCTCGGAACGGGCGAGCAGGAGCAGGCCGCTGATGAGCCGCTCGTGCCGCGCGTTGATCTCCAGCAGGCTCTCGCCGAGCCGCTTGACGTCGGCGGAGGCGTCGTGGCGGTGCATGGCCAGTTCGACGAGGGCCCGGTTGAGCGTCAGCGGGGTGCGCAGCTCGTGCGAGGCGTTCGCGACGAACCTGCGCTGCCCGTCGAAGGAGTGGTCCAGCCGCTCCACCATGGTGTCGAACGTGTCGGCCAGCTCCTTGACCTCGTCGGGAGGCCCGCCCAGCGCGATGCGTTCGTGCAGGCCGCGCTCCGCCATGGGGGCGGCGGCGATCCTGCGGGCGGTCTCGGTGACGACCCGCAGCGGAGCCAGCACGCGGCCCGCCACCACCCAGCCCAGCCCGACGGCGAGGGCCCCGACCATGGTGAGCGCCACCGTGCCCTGCGTGAGCAGCGACGTCACGGCGGCCTCCCGCAGTCCCGCCTCCTGCCTCCGCATCCAGGCCGAGGCCGCGTCGCCGGTGATCAGGGTGCCGTCCTGGATGATGCGGATGAACTTCCTGTCGCCGGGACCGATGCCGAAACGCGACTCGAATGTCTGGTTGAGCTGCTGGTCGAACAGCAGGTACGTTACGCCGAGCAGCGCCAGCCCGGCGACCAGGAACAGGGCGCCGTACACGACGGTGAGCCGCAGCCGCAGCGTGGGGTGCGGGCGGGGCGGCCACGGCAGGGCGGGCCGGCTCACGCGACGCGGTACCCGACGCCGGGCACGGTCTCGACGACCTGCGGCTCGCCCAGCTTGCGGCGCAGCTTGAGTATCGTCAGCCGGACCGCCCCCGTGAACGGGTCGGCGTGCTCGTCCCACGCCTTCTCCAGAAGCTGCTCCGCCGACACGACGGCGCCGTCGGCGCGCATGAGCTCGGTCAGCACCGCGAACTCCTTCTTCGACAGCGGGACGAACCGCCCGTCACGGAACACCTCCCTGCGCGCCGGGTCGAGCGTGATCCCGGCGCGGCGCAGCACGGGCGGCACCGCGGGCCGCGACCTGCGGCCGAGCGCCAGCACCCGCGCGGCCAGCTCGGGGAACGCGAACGGCTTGGTCAGGTAGTCGTCGGCGCCCAGCGACAGGCCCGTCACCCGGTCGTCGAGCTGCGCGGCGGCCGTGAGCATCAGCACCCGGGCGTCGGGGCGGGACGCCACCAGCTCCCTGCACACGTCGTCGCCGTGGACGCGCGGCAGGTCGCGGTCGAGCACCACCACGTCGTAGTCGTTGACCGCGATCCGCTCCAGCGCCGCCTCGCCGTCGTGCGCGAGGTCGACGGCGTGCGTCTCGTCGCGCAGCCATTCGGCGATCGCGCCGGCGAGCATCCGCTCGTCCTCGACCACCAGCACCCGCATTCGTCACCTCCCGTGTCGCCAGGCCGATTGTTGCGCGAGCCGTGTTCGCCCGGAGTAAGGCGAACCGGAGTAGGGCGAACCGGAGTGAGTCACGCCGGAGTACGGCGAAACGGAAACGCCGGGGAAACAGCGCCGCCTGTTGCATCTCGCCGTACGACACCTGATGGATCAGACGGAGGAGACGGTCCCATGCGAGCAACAGTCCTGGCCACCGTGCCGCTCGCGTTCGTCCTGCTGACGGGCTGCGGCTCGGGCGGCGACGGCGGCGCGGACGTGGCCTCGGCGGGCGGCGGCGCCAGCCCGGCCGCGAGCAGCGCCGCGTCCGGCCCCACGCCCGGCGGCGACCCGTACGAGCGGAACCTCAAGTACGCGCAGTGCATGCGCGAGAACGGCGTGAACGTGCCCGACCCCGAGCGGGGCAAGGGCCTGATGATGCGTTTCGGCAAGGAGACGTCCCCGGAGAAGGTGCAGAAGGCCCAGGAGGCGTGCAAGCAGTACGCGCCGAGCGGCATGGCCGGGGACAAGGCGGACCCGAAGCGTGCCGAGGCGATGCGCAAGCTGGCGCAGTGCATGCGTGACAACGGCGTCGAGGCGTTCCCCGACCCCGAGGGCGGCGCGGTGCGGATCACGCCGGAGGTCGGCGACGACCCCGACTTCAAGGCGGCGCAGGACAAGTGCCACAAGGAGTTCTCCGACGCCGGGCCTGGAGGGGCCTGATGGGCACGGCGACGCTCGACCAGCGGCCCAGGGCGCCGCGCCGCCGCCGCGGCAGGCTGCTGCTCGGCCTCGCGACGGTGGCGGCCGCGGCGGCCGCCGGGTTCGCGGTGCTGAACGGCCCCGGCCTGCTCCGGGGCGGCGCGGCGGGGACGGGCGGGACGGCCGCCGCGCCGCCCCCGGCCACGACGACGGTCACCAGGCAGACGCTGAACGACACCGAGGACGCCGACGGCGAGCTCGGCTACGGGCCCGTCACCACGGCGGTGGTCCGCAAGCCCGGCACGATCACCTGGCTGCCGGAGGGCGGCGCCGAGATCACCCGCGGCCGGTCGCTCTACCGGCTCGACGACCAGCCGGTCGTCCTCATGTACGGCCGCACGCCCGCCTACCGCGACCTGCGGGTCGGGACGGAGGGCCCGGACGTGGAGAGCCTGGAGCGCAACCTCGCCAAGCTCGGTTACGACGGTTTCACCGTGGACGACGAGTTCACCACGGCCACCGCCGCGGCCGTGAGGGAGTGGCAGGAGGACCGAGGGCTGGACGAGACCGGCGTGGTGGAGCTGGGCCGGGTCGTGTTCGCGCCGGGCGAGGTGCGGGTGGAGAGCCTGGAGGCGGAGAAGGGCCAGCCGGCCGCGCCGGGGCAGAAGGTCCTGACCTACACGGGGACGTCCAAGGTGGTCACCGTGCGGCTGGACACCGAGGACCAGCGGATGGCCAGGAAGGGCGCCAAGGTCGAGGTGACCCTGCCCGGCGGGACGTCCGTCCCCGGCAGGGTCACGGAGGTCGCCACCGTCATCGAGCCGGGGGAGGGCCAGAACGACGAGCCGAAGACCCGGCTGGAGGTGCTCGTGGCGCTGCGCTCGGGCAAGGCGGCGAAGGGGCTGGACAAGGCGGCCGTCGAGGTGACGTTCACGGCCTCGCGGCGCAAGGGCGTGCTGACCGTGCCCGTGTCGGCGCTCGTCGCGCTGAAGGAGGGCGGTTTCGGGGTGGAGGTCGTGGAAGGCGGCAGGTCCCGGTACGTCGGCGTCGAGACGGGGCTGTTCGCGGGCGGGCGGGTCGAGGTGTCCGGCGACGGGCTCGCCGAGGGCATGACCGTGGGGGTGCCGCGATGACCTCGCCGGGGTTCCCCATGGTCTCGCTGGAGGACGTCTCCAGGACCTACCCGGGCGGGGTCGCCGCGCTCGACGGCGTGTCGCTGGAGATCCGGCACGGCGAGCTGGTGGCCATCGTCGGCCCGTCGGGGTCGGGCAAGTCAACGATGCTGAACGTCGTCGGCACGCTCGACCGGCCCACCTCCGGCGGCGTCAGGATCGACGGCTACGGCGTGTCCGACCTGTCGGACAGCGAGCTGTCGGCGCTGCGGGCCACCACGATCGGGTTCGTGTTCCAGCACTTCCACCTGGCCGCCCGGGTCCCCGCGCTGGACAACGTCGCGGACGGGCTCGTCTACACCGGGCTCGCGCGGGCCGAGCGGCGGCGCAGGGCCGCCGCGGCGCTGGAGCGGGTGGGGCTCGGGCACCGGGTCCACCACGAGCCGCACGAGCTGTCCGGCGGGGAGCGGCAGCGGGTGGCGATCGCGCGGGCCGTGGCGGGTGACCCGCCGCTCCTCCTCGCCGACGAGCCCACCGGCGCGCTCGACTCGGCCTCGGGGGCGGGCGTGATGGGCCTGCTGCGCGAGCTGAACGCCTCCGGCACGACCATCGTGATCATCACGCACGACCGTGAGATCGCCGCCGGACTGCCGCGCCGGGTCGCCATGCGCGACGGCCGCGTCGTCTCCGACTCAGCCACGGAACACGAGAAACCGTACAGTCCCGGACGGGAGGAACCGCACGTCACCGGACGGGAGGAACGGCAAGGTGCTGGGCGGGGGCAGCCTCATGGTGCTGGGCGGGAGGCGCCGTCGTGGGGTGCCGCTGCCAGTGGAGGGGCGGCGTGATGGCGGCGCCCGCGCGGTCCCGGCCCCCGCACCCCCGCCCCCGGCCGGTCCCCGCTCGCATGCGGGCGGGCGACGTCCTGCGGGTCGGCGCCGTCGGCCTGCGTACCCGCCCGCTGCGCGCGTTCCTGTCGGCGCTCGGCATCGCCATCGGCATCGCCGCCATGATCGGGGTCGTCGGCATCTCGTCCTCGTCCGGCGCCGAGGTCGACCGTACGCTCTCGGCGCTCGGCACGAACCTGCTCACCGTCTCGTCCGGCACGACGCTCATGGGCGAGGCGGCGCGGATGCCGGTGGAGGCGGAGGCGATGATCGAG
The DNA here is from genome assembly GCF_900109355.1 of Nonomuraea pusilla. Lineage (GTDB taxonomy): Bacteria > Actinomycetota > Actinomycetes > Streptosporangiales > Streptosporangiaceae > Nonomuraea > Nonomuraea pusilla. Next base: position 29,425 of record NZ_FOBF01000016.1, on the reverse strand, counting down.
CGGATCGGTCCCGTGCGGGCGGCCTCGGCCATCGGCAAGATCGGCGATGCGAAGGTCTACCGTTCCGAGGAGATCCCCGAGGCGCAGACCGGCGGCATCTCCACCTACGCCGCCCGGCTCGACCTGCTGAGCACGGTGGGGGCGACCGTCCATCGCGGCACCTGGCTCAACGCCGCGACCGAGCGCTACCCGGCGGTCGTGCTGGGCGCGTCGGCCGCGCAGCGGCTCGGCGTGGGCGCGGTCGGCCCGGACACGCAGGTGGTCGTCGGCGGCATCCGCTTCAGCGTCGTGGGCGTGCTCGCCCCGGTGCCGCTGGCGCAGGAGCTCGACGCGGCCGCGCTGGTCGGCTGGCCGGTCGCGGAGTCGAGGCTGGCCTTCGACGGGCACCCCACCACGCTCTACACGCGCTCGGACGAGTCCAGGCTGGAGTCCGTACGGGCGGTGCTGGCGAGCACCGCGAACCCGGAGGCGCCCAACGAGGCGGACGTCTCGCGTCCCTCAGACGCGCTGGCCGCCAAGCAGGCCACCAGCCAGGCTTTCGCGGGGCTGCTGCTGGGCGTGGGCGCGGTCGCGCTGCTCGTGGGCGGCGTGGGCGTGGCGAACACCATGGTGATCTCGGTGCTGGAACGCCGGGCCGAGATCGGCCTGCGGCGGTCGCTCGGCGCGACCAGGGGGCAGATCCGGCTGCAGTTCCTCGCCGAGTCGCTGCTGCTGTCGGCCGTGGGCGGGGCGGGCGGCATCGTCCTGGGGGCGGGCGTGTCCACCGGCTTCGCGGCCTACCGCGGCTGGCCGGCCGTGGTGCCGCTGTGGGCGACGGGGGGCGGCCTGGCCGCCACCCTGGTCATCGGCGCGCTGGCCGGGCTGTATCCGGCGGTACGCGCCTCGCGCATGTCGCCCACCGAGGCCCTGGCCACGCCATGACGTGAGGGGGTAAGGCGGGCCGCCGGCGCAACGCGGGCCGCCCGCGCACCCCCTCGCGCCTCCCGCGCCGCCTGGGCCCGCCGGGCCGTCGACGTCGCGGGCCCGGTCAGGGCTGCTTGCGGTAGCAGGTGGTCTTGCCGACGATCTCGACGTTCGGCGTGGCGTGCGGGTGGACGGTCAGCTCGAAGACCAGCCGGGAGTCGGGGTGGCGCAGGACGGCGATCTCGTCGTCCTCGTCGCGCAGGTCGAGGTCGTCCTCGATCTCGGCGTACCCCATGGAGCTGAGGACTTCCAGCAGGCCGGGGGCGGGGTCGGGCAGGTCGCCCGCGGCGCGGTAGAGGCGCCGCACCTCGCCGGGCAGGCAGGAGTCGTCGTCGACGGCGCCGTCCTGGGCGGCCCGCAGCCGGGCCGCTTCGAGCAGCCGGGTGGCGTCGCCGACGAGCTGCTGGGTGGCGGCGTCCAGGGAGCCGGTTGCGGACGCCCCGCTGGACGTGGGGTCGGCGGCGGGACCGCAGGCGGCCAGGGCGCAGACGGCCGTCGCGGCGAGGCAGGCGATCGAACGCCGTGCGTGCGCTCCTCGCCGACGGGAGGATGACATTCGCGCGCCCCTTTCCCGGCTGCGCCACAAATATCGCTTTTATCGCACAAGTTGTAAATAGCACCACAAATAGCAATTCGCCGCAGGCTTCGCGCCCGCCGGTCGTTTCGCAGGTGCAGTCAGGAGCGCTGGAGGTCGGCGATCGTCTCGTCCGCCCATTCCAGGACGGAGCGGATCTGCCCGACCCCGAGCGCGAGCGCGTAGCGGCCCAGCACGCCCCGTGGCTGGAAGTCGAGAGCCGCCAGGCGCTCCGCGTGGCAGTCGCGGATCCGCTGGACGACGGCGATGGCCTCGTCCCTGTCGAGGAGCGGGAGCAGGAACGCCTGGAGCCCGGTGTCGCTGCGCACGGTCAGCGAGGGCGAGTGCCCGACCAGCCACTCGTGCAGCACCCGTCGCCCTTCCGGGGTGACCGAGTAGATCTTGCGGCCTCGCGCCCCCTCCGACTCGACGGTCACGAGCCCGTCGGACGTCATCTTGACCAGCTCCGGGTAGATCTGGGTGTGCCCGGCCTGCCAGACGTGGTTGAGCGACCTCTCGAACGACTTGGTCAGGTCGTAGCCGCTGGCGGGGCCCTTGCCGCACAGCAGCCCGAGCAGCGCGATCCGCAGGGACATGGCTGCCAGCATACCGAAGATTTGACATGTAACGACTTACATATCAGTCTTCACCTGTGAGTCGTGACATGAAGCCTCGGGGCGACGCCCTCCTGTTGCTCGCCGTCCTCGGCGGGATGTTCCTGGCGATGCTGGACCAGACGATCGTCGGCACCGCGCTGCCGCGCATCGTCGGCGACCTGGGCGGCACCTCCCTCTACACCTGGGTGGTGACGGCCTACCTGCTCACCTCCACCGTCACCGTGCCCCTCTACGGCAGGCTCTCCGACCAGTACGGCAGGAAGCCCCTGCTGCTCGTCGGGATGACCGTGTTCGTGATCGGCTCGGCGCTGTGCGGGGTGGCCCAGGACATGCCGCAGCTCATCGCCTTCCGCGCGCTGCAGGGCCTGGGCGCGGGAGCGCTGATGCCGCTGTCGCTCGCCCTGGTGATGGAGCTGTTCCCGCCCTCGCGCGGCGGCGCGCGCGTGCAGGGCGCGCTGGGCGGCGTGATGGCGCTGACGTACCTGGCGGGGCCGTTCCTCGGCGGGTTGTTCACCGACCACGCCACCTGGCGCTGGGCCTTCTACGTGAACGTGCCGCTCGGGGCCGCGCTCATCGCCGTCGTGACGCTCAGGCTGCCGCGCACGGCGGGCACGGGCGCCGGCGGCCGGCCCGACTACCCGGGCATCGCCATCTTCACCGTGGCCGTGACCGCGCTGCTGCTGGGCCTCACCGAGAAGGGGCTCGACGGCAACGGCTGGCTCTCGCCCGCGGTGGCGGTGCCGATGGTGGCGGCCCTCGCGCTGCTGGTGGTGTTCGTGCTGGTGGAGCGGCGTACGGCGAGCCCGATCGTGCCCGTGCACCTGTTCGCCAACCGCACGTACACACTGGTGAACCTGACCTCGTTCATGACGGCCTTCTCCATGTACGCGGGCGTGGTCTTCCTGCCGAGGTACTTCCAGGAGGCGCTGGGCGCCAGCGCCACGGAGTCGGGCCTGCGGATCTACCCGATGACGCTCGCCATGGTCGCGGGCAGCATGCTCATGGGCACGCTGATGGCCAGGACGCGCGTGTACAAGCCGTGGCTGGTGGCGTCCCCCTTCCTCATGGCGGCGGGCGCGCTGCTGTGCGTGAACCTGTCGCTGGACACCGGCGGCCTGGCGCTGGCCGGGTGGATGGCGCTGCTCGGCCTGGGCATGGGCCCGATGCTGTCGGGGCTGACCGTGGCCGTGCAGCAGTCGGTGCCGCCGGAGCACATCGGCACGGCGTCGGCGAACCTGACGTTCTTCCGGCAGATCGGCGGGTCGGTGGCGCTGGCGCTCGCGGGCACGGCGTACACGTCGGTGGTGGAGCACGACGCCCCGCTCCACGGACTGGCCGCGGCGCACGCGTCGGCCGCCGCGACGGTGGTGCCCGCGCTGGGGGCGGCGGGCGCGGTGATCGCCCTGGTCGCGCTGCTGGCCCTGCCGTCGAAGCGGCTGGAGCTCCCCGCCACGCCGCAGAGCAAGGTCGAGGCCGGTTTCGCCTCGTGACCTCCGCCGTGCGAAGCTGTGAGGGTCCCAACACCATGGAGGTCCTCATGGCGGAATCGTCGGAGCCGGAAGTCAACGAGACTTCCGAGGACGAGATGAAGCGCAAGTTCCGCGAGGCGCTGGAGCGCAAGCGCAACCAGCACGCCGGCTCGGGCGCGGGTGGCAGGGGCGGCGATCCGTCGAAGATCCACGGGTCGCACGGACCGGCCGCGAGTAAAAGGTCGTTCAGGCGCAAGAGCGGCGGCTGACGCCGCTCACGACTGATGGCGTGAGCGTCCGGAATCCGGCGTTCACAGGGGGTACGGCAGAGCCGTGCCCCCTTTCTCTTTACCGTTATAGGTAGATCTTCGCCTCATTCGTGACGAAACGTTTGCGTTTGTCCGGTTTAGACACTAATCTCAAGACTCGTTACTAGCTGGTGACAGTCCTAGCCCATGAGGGACGGCCGGCTGGCGCCGAATCCCGGGAGTTCCGGGAACCGAGGACCCACTTCTCTGGGGTGAATCCGGCACTCGTGCCGGTAGGGCATCTCCACGCCCGAACCCGTCAGCTAACTCGGTAGGCGAGATGGAGAGGACACCTTACCTATGCGTACCCGCGTCATACCCCCAGACCGCGTCGTGCCGGCCGCCTGGTGATCGGCCCCTTCCCACAGACCTTCAAGCGCTCCGCGTAGCGACCGTTCGGCCTTCTGCCCGGCTACGCCTGCTGAAGCGCGCCTTCCCCGTCCCCGCACAAAGGACCTTACTTCTTCATGTCTCGATTTGGCCTGCGTTCCATCGCCCTGATCGCCGCGTCCGCCGCCGGCGCCCTGACCATCGGCACCGCGGCGCACGCCGACACTCGCGACGACGAGAAGGTGCTGCTCAAGGGCTCGACCACCGCCTCGTACTTCTGGGACGACTCCTCCGGCCGCGCCGGAGACACCGGTCTTCCCGCCAGCGGCAAGCCCATGCAGCAGGGCCTCGTCGCCAGCCCGAGCTGGCCGCTCTTCACCGAGGGCTACGTCATGTACAAGGGCAAGAAGCTGCCCTTCTTCGTCGGCGACCGCGGACCGGGCGTGCCCTCCAGCAACGGCGTCATGCTCGACCTCGACGCCAAGACCTTCGCCCACCTGACCGGCGGGCGCTTCAACTCCAGCACGCTCGGCGTCGACGGCGTCGGCGGCGAGGGCCACATCAAGGTGGACTACGTCATCACCAAGTGGGGCACCGGCGCGGGCAAGAAGAACTACCCCGTCTCCTTCGCGAGCGGCGCCTGGGCCAAGGTCGACCGCAACCCGGCCAAGCCGCCGCAGCAGCTCCTGGCCGAGAAGAAGCCCAGTGTGAAGACCGCCCCGGTCGGCGAGGGACGGGCCGCCGAGGCTCCCGTCCGCCAGACCGGGTACGTCCGCAAGGACGAGCCCGCGAGCGCCCCTGTGGCCAAGTCCGAGCCGGTCGAGCAGGCGCAGTCTGCGGGCGGCAGGGCCGTCGAGGCCGTCGAGGCCGCCGCCAAGCCTGAGGCGGGCGGGTCCGACGGGACCGGCGGCGCCCTCGTGGCCGTCGCTCTGGCCGTGGCCGGCGGCGGTGCGGTGCTGGGCAGCGAGCGCGTCCGCAAGCTCGTCAGGGGCTGATTCCCGAACGGGCCCGAGGCTCTTCGCGGTGGCTTTACGGCACAGGTACCAGAATGACATTCTGGTACCTGTGACGACCCGCGTGGCAGCCAACGGCATCGAGATCGCCTACGAGAGCTTCGGCTCACCGGAAGGGCGGCCGCTGCTCCTGATCATGGGCCTCGGCGCCCAGCTTGTGCACTGGGACGACGAGTTCTGCGAGCTCCTGGCCGGGCACGGGCACCACGTCGTGCGGTTCGACAACCGCGACGCCGGACTGTCCACGCACTTCCACGACGAGGGCGTCCCCGCCATGGGGGCGCCCTCTCCGTATCTGCTGGCCGACATGGCCGCCGACGCCGCCGGGCTCATGGACGCCCTCGGCTGGCCCGCCGCCCACCTGGCCGGCGCGTCGATGGGCGGGATGATCGCGCAGACGCTGGCCATCAGGCACCCGGAGCGGGTGCTCAGCCTCACCTCGATCATGTCCGCGCCGGGCCCCGCCATCGCCCTGCCGACCGAGGCCGCCATGGCCGTGCTGCTCGCCGCGCCGCCCGCCGAGCGCGAGGCGGTGATCGAGCAGTCGCTGCGGACCTGGGCCGTCCTCGGCTCCCCGGGCTTCGAGCGCGACGAGAAGCAGGTCGCGCGGCTGGCCGGGCTCGCGTACGACAGGTGCCACGATCCCGCGGGCACGGCCAGGCAGTACGCCGCCATCGTCGCCTCGGGCGACAGAACCGAGGAACTGGGCGGGGTGCGCGTGCCGGCCCTGGTGCTGCACGGCGAGCAGGACCAGCTCATCCCGGTGGCGGGCGGCCGGGCGACGGCGGAGGCGATCCCGGGCGCCAGGCTGGTGACCTACCCCGGCATGGGGCACGACCTGCCGCGCCCGCTCTGGCCGGAGTTCGCGCGCGAGATCGCCGAGCTGACCTCCGGCTGACTCCGGCCGTTCCGGGTCCGCCCCCGAGGCGGCCCCCTGAAGCCGCCCCCGAGGCCCCCGGAGCCGCTCCCGGGCCGACCTCGCCTCGGCCCGGGGCCCTCGCGTACGGTCAGACCTCCAGCCGCTCCTCGATGCCGCGCAGCTGGTGCCTGGCCATCGCCAGGTTGGCGCGGCCGCGGTCGAGCGCGAGGTAGAGGAACAGGCCCTTGCCTCCGCGCCCGGTCATCGGGCGGATGATGTGGTACTGGCCGCTCAGCGTGATGAGGACGTCCTCGATGGCGTCCTGCAGGCCGAGAGAGTCCATCGTACGGAGCTTGGCCTTGATCACCTCCGTGTTGCCCGCGGCGGCGACCTGCAGGTCGAGGTCCTTCGATCCGCCCAGCGTGCCGAGGGCCATGCCGCTGCCGTAGTCGACGACGGCCGCGCCGAGCGCGCCGTCGATGCTCATCATCTCTTTGAGAGAGATGTCCATGTTGGCCATGATTTCTCCCTTTCTGCAGGGATCGCGGTCGGAACGGTTCAGTGCTTGCGTGCCGCGGCGGCCAGCGCGGCCGCCGTCTTCCTGCCCTCCAGTCGCAGCAGGCCGACGTTCGCGCCGGGCCCGGCGAGGACTGCGAGGACGATGGTGGGGCCCGCGGCGTAGAAGGCCACGAAGCCGGCGTTGCCGGAGACGATCGTCTCCTCGAACGCTCCCCGGTCGGCCAGGGTGAGCATCCGCTTGCTGAAGGCGAGCAGCGCGGCCGACAGGGCGGCGGTCCGCTCGCCGATGTCGTCGGCCCGGTCGCTCGCCAGGCACAGCCCGTCCACGGTGCAGGCGACGCTGCCGGTGACGTCGGGCGTGCGCTCCCTCAGGAGCACCATCTCGCGCAGGACTTCGTCGCGCAGCTCCATCGAGGACCTCCTCCGCGTGCGGAACCGTCTCATGTCAGTTCCTCCAGCGCCTTCTTCAGCCGCAGCAGCAGCGCCAGGTCGGCGGGGTCGCCCGTGACCTGGGGGCCGAGCGGCTGGTGGGCGGCCCTGGGATCGTGCGGCGGGCGCCGATCCTCCGGCCGCCTGGCCCGCTTCGGCAGGGCGGGGGCCTCGGGTGGCGCGAGCAGCCCGGCGGCGGCCAGCCTGCGCACGCCCAGCAGGATCGAGTAGCCCGACCTGCCGATCTGCCTGGCCAGCTCCAGCGGGGTGGAGACCTGGTCGGCGCGTACGAGGATCTCCCACTGGGCCTTGCTGAGCGTCACGCTCTGCCCTGGCGGGCACGGCACCGGGCGCACCGGCGCCGTGTCCAGGTCGGCCGACGGCCAGATCCTGGCGAGCTGCTCGCGCCGCCGCGCGCACTCCCGCACCAGCCCGGCCACGTCGAAGAACCACTGGCCGCCCAGCCAGTGCTGCTCGCCGGGGCGGAACTTGGGCCGCGTCCCGACGCCGGGCAGCAGGAAGAACGCCGCGTCCAGCACCGCGCCGAGCACCGCGTACTGCAGCTCGCCGCGGGTCACGCAGCCCTCCTCCAGCAGCCGGGCGCAGCCGCCGTCCGCGCGGGCCCTGCGAAGGGCGGCCTCCGTCACCAGCCCGCCGGCCGCGAGCAGCCGCTCGGCCCCGGGTGTCTGCGCGCACTCCATGTACGTCACGCGGCCTTCCGACAAGAAGATCGTCCCGTTCCTCCCCACGCGCAGCGCGCCGGTGGCGCGTTCGCGGGCGAGCCCGGCCAGGAGCGTGTCCAGGGACGTCATGGGTCACGTCAGGAGCTGGTTGGAGATCGCCTGGAGGCGATGGCGGGCCAGGGCGAGGTTCGACCGTTCCATGTCGAGCCGCACGTACAGCGCGAGCGGCCCCTCGAAGGCCGTGTCGAGCAGCCGGAGCAGGTGGTGGCCCTTGTCGGTGGTGATGAGCATCTCGTCCACCCGGACGTAGTCGCCGGGGGAGGAGCGGGACAGGCCGTCGGACGTGGCGCGCAGGGCCTCGGTCAGGGCCTCGGCCGAGCGGTCGGCGTCCACGCCCGAGGCGGTGCTGAAGGCCACGGCCATGCCGCTCGTGTGGTCGATGAGCATGGCGTCGAGTGCCCCTGGGATGGACATGACCTCGGCCAGGCATGTGTCGAGTCCGAGCACCGGGACCTCCCTCGCCGTCTTGGGACGGAGACAGCGTAGGGGGACCGAAGAGGGCCGATCTTTCGCAAGTTACGGATTTATACGGCTAGGGCGGAGAAAAGCATCACCGTATTGGAGAAGGTTCTAATTCATGAAAACTTCTCGCGACAGCGCAGGATCTCGTGCACGTTCCGCTCGGCCCAGCCGGCCACCACCGACAGCGGGCCGTGCAGGGAACGGCCGAGGTCGGTGAGGGTGTACTCCACCCGCGGCGGCACCTCGGCGAACACCTCGCGGGTCAGCAGCCCGTCCTGCTCCATCGACCGCAAGGTCTGGGTCAGCACCTTCGGCGTCACACCGCCGATGCGCCCGCGCAGCTCGGTGAACCGCATCGGCCCCCCGTCGAGACTCAGCAGCACGAGCACCGACCATTTATCCCCGATACGGTCGAGGACCACCCGGGTGGGGCATTCCGGGTCGAAGACATCGCCAGTATCCACAAGGTACTTATAGCACGATGAAGTAACCAGTATCCGATGGATACTGTGCAGGTATGAGAATCCTGCTCTTCGGCGCGACCGGCATGATCGGTCAGCGCATCGCCGCCGAACTCACCGCCCGCGGCCACGAGGTGACCGGCCTCAGCCGCTCGGGCCCCGTCAAGGGCGACATCCGCGACACCGCCACGCTCGCCCCCGGCCACGACGCCGTCGTCTCCGCCATCGCCCCGCCCCGCGACGGCACCGAGCCCGAGGCCCCCTTCCTGGCGGCCAACCGCGCGCTCATCGAGGGGGCGCGCGCCGCAGGGGTACGCCGCCTCGTCGTCGTCGGCGGCGCGGGGAGCCTCCAGGTCGCCCCCGGCGTGGACCTCGTCGACACGCCCGGGTTCCCGGAGATCTACAAGAAGGAGTCGCTGGCGGCGCGCTCGGCCCTGCGCCTGTTCCGCGAGGTGGACGACCTCGACTGGACCTACGTCTCGCCCGCCGCCGAGATCGCGCCCGGGGAGCGTACCGGCCGCTACCGCCTCGGCGGCGACGAACTGCTGACCGACGCGGAGGGCCGCAGCTTCGTCTCCGCCGAGGACTACGCGGTGGCCGTCGCCGACGAGCTGGAGAAGGGCGCCCACCCGCGCCGCCGCGTCACCGTGGCCTACTGACCCGCCCGCGCCGCGCCGCCGAGATCGCCGGGGGCGTCGAGGCGGTCGAGGCGGTCGTGGGCGCCGAGGTCGTCAGGGTCGTCATGGTCGTCGGGGTCGTCGGGGAGGAGGGCCCGCTCGTCCGGCTTGTGGACGAGGATGTTGTCCACGTACGACTTCACGGCCGTGGCCAGGCCGACGTCGCCGCCCGCCGACTCCGACAGGTACCAGCGGTGGTCGAGGATCTCGTGGAAGAGCTGCGCGGGGTCGAGCTTGCCGCGCAGCCCGGCCGGGATCGCCTCCACCGTCGGCTGGAACACCTCGGCCAGCCAGCGGTGCGCCACGATGGCCTCGTCCTCGTGGCGCAGGCCCTTGGCCACCCGGAAGCCGTCGAGGTCGTTGAGCAGCCGCCGCGCCTGGTTCTCCTCCACGTCCAGGCCGGTCAGCCTGAGCAGGCGCCGCTGGTGGTGCCCCGCGTCCACGACCTTCGGCCGCACGATCAGCCGCCCGGTGCCGACCTTGCGGCGCACCATCATCTCGGCCACGTCGAAGCCGAGCAGGTTGAGCCGGCGGATGCGCTGCTCCACGCGGTGCCAGTCCACCTCCTCGATGATCTCGCTCTGCGTGATCTCGTCCCAGAGGCGGTGGTAGCGGTTGACGATGTCCTCGGCGGTCTCCATCGGGTCGACGGACGGGTGGAGCAGCCCGCCGGCCTCCAGGTCGAGCATCTCACCGAAGATGTTGGTGTGGGCGACCTCGATGTCGGCCAGCCGCTGCCCCTCGCTGATCATGGGGTGCATCTCGCCGGTCTCGGCGTCCACCAGGTAGGCGGCGAACGCGCCCGCGTCCCTGCGGAAGAGCGTGTTCGACAGCGAGCAGTCGCCCCAGTAGAAGCCGATCAGGTGGAGCCGCACCAGCAGCACGGCCAGCGCGTCGAGCAGGCGGGTCAGCGTGTCGGGGCGCAGCGTGCCCGACATGACCGCCCGGTACGGCAGCGAGAACTGCAGATGCCGGGTGATCAGGGCCGCGTCGAGTCCTTCGGCCCGGCCGGTGACGTACGCGACGGGCTCGACGGAGGGCGCGTCCAGCCTGGCCAGGTCCCACAGGAGCTGGTACTCCCGCTTGGCGTACCGCTCGCTGATCTCCTTGATCGCGTACACCTTGCCCGAGAGCCTGGCGAAACGCACGACGTGCCGCGAGATGCCGCGCGGGAGGTCGACGAGGTGATGGCGGGGCCAGTCCTCCAGCGGGACCTCCCAGGGGAGGCGGATGAGGTCGGGATCGCCTAACGCGCCGGTCATCTGCAGGGGCATTTCGTCAGGATAAGGTGCGTTGGTGGACGAGTTTCTCAAGTGGTACTTCTCCCAGCGTCCCGTCCTCGCGAGCCAGCTCGGAGCGGACGGCCACGACCACACACTCGGCGACTTCTCCGCAGCCGGGCTCACCGCCCGCGAGCGGGAGGAGGAGTGCTGGCTCGACCGGCTGTCCAGGACCGAGACCCCCACCCTCGACGACGCCATCGACAGGGACCTCGTGCTGTCCCACCTCAGAGGGTCGATCGCCATGCAGTCGTGGCCCGAGTGGCGCCGCGACCCCTCCGCCTACCTCGGCCCCGTCTTCGCCTCGATGTTCAACCCCTTCCAGCAGCGGCTGAAGCCCGAGCCCGAGCTGGTCGCGGCCGCGATCTCCCGGCTGGCCGAGGTGCCCGCCGTGCTCGCCGCCTGCCGCGCCAACCTCGACCCCGACCTCGCCGCGCCCCTGCTCGTCCAGCGGGGGCTCGGCCAGGCCCGCACCGGACGCAACTTCCTCACCAGGACCGTGCCGTCCATGGTCGAGGACCCCGACCTGCGCGCCCGGCTGGCCGCCGCCGCCGAACCGGCCGCCGCCGCGTTCGACGACCTCGTCACCTTCCTGGAGGGCTTCACCTGCGGCGGCACCTGGCGCATGGGCGAGAAGCTCTACTCGACGCTCCTGCGCGAGCGCGAGCTGCTCGGCTACGGCGCCGCCGAACTGCACGAGAAGGGCAGAGCCGCCTGGGCCGAGCTCGACGCCAGGATGCGCGAGGTCGCCCTCCGCGTCAACGGCACGCAGGACTGGCGGGCCGCCATGGAGACGCTCATGGACGACCACCCGCCCACCCTGGAGGACATGCGGGCCGAGTACGAGGCCGAGACGCTGCGCGCCCGCGACTTCGTGCGCGAGCGGGAACTCGTCACCTTCCCCGAGGGGGAGGAGTGCCAGGTGCTGCCGTCCGCCGAGTACGCCAGGCCGATCCTGGCGGTCGCCCACTACCTGGCGCCGCCGCCGCTCAGCAGCTCGCGCACCGGCGTCTTCTTCGTGCCGTACACGCCCGACGGTTTCACCCCTGAGCAGGTGCGGCAGCGGCTGCGGACGAACTGCAGGGCGCAGATGCCGTCGATCGCGGTGCACGAGGCGTACCCCGGCCACCACTGGCACCTGTCGTACCTCGCGGCCGGCTCGCGCACCGCGCGCAAGGTCTTCCGCACGCCGTACTTCACCGAGGGCTGGGCGCTGTACGTCGAGAAGATGCTGCACGAGCAGGGCTACTTCGACACCCCGGCCACCGAGCTGGCCCACCTGGACTGCCGGATCTTCCGGGCCGCCCGCATCGTCGTGGACACCGCGCTGCACTGCGAGGACATGTCGATCGAGCAGGCCGAGGAGTTCATGGCGACCAGGGCGTCGCTGTCGCCGGGCACCGCGCAGGGCGAGGTCAACCGGTACTGCGCCTGGCCGACCCAGGCGCCCTCGTACCTGACGGGCGCCATCGAGATCGAGCGGATCAAGGAGTCGTTCACCGGGACGCCGCGCGAGTTCCACGACCGGATCGCCGGCTCCGGGGGCCTGCCGCTCGGCCTGGCCGAGCAGGCGGCGCTCGCCTGACGGTCAGCGCCTGCCCTGAGCACCCGCTCGTGCCTTTGAGCGCCCGCTCGCCTGACGGTCAGCGGGTGCTCGGGGTCAGGGCGTGCCGGCCTGGGCGTCGAGGGCGCCGGCCCGGCGGCCGGGCGTGCGGCGCGGGAAGCTCGGCGGGTTGAGCGAGCGCTCGACCACGGCGGCCAGCTGCTCGTCCGTCAAGACGGTCGGCCGTCCGGCCCCGAGCGACCGCACGTACACCTCGCACAGCCACTCCAGCAGCCGGGTCGCCTCGAACGCCTGCTCCAGCGTCGCGCCGATGGTCACCCCGCCGTGGTTGGCCATCAGCGCGGCCTGCCTGCCGCGCAGCGCCTCCTCGACGTGCGCGGCCAGCTCGGGCGTGCCGTACGTGGCGTACGGCGCCACCCGCACCGTGCCGCCGAGCAGCAGCGCGTTGTAGTGCACCGGCGGCAGCTCCGTCATGGTCGAGGCCACCACGGTGGCGAACACCGAGTGCGTGTGCACGACGGCACGCGCGGCCGTGGTGCGGTAGACGGCGAGGTGCATCGGCGTCTCCGAGGACGGCTGCAGGTCGCCCTGCACCAGGTGGCCGTCGAGGTCCACGACGGGGCACGAGTCGGGGGTCAGCCGGTCCAGCGCCACACCCGACGGCGTGACCGCCACGAGGTCGCCGTCGCGGACGCTGAGGTTGCCCGACGTGCCGATGACCAGGCCGAGTTCGGCGGCCCTGCGGCCGTACTCGCACAGCTGCTCGCGGGGAGTCATGCGCGGCAATGTAGTCGGTCGTCCGAAATCCATCTACGGCCGACACCCGGCGGACCGGCCCGCGGTCAGCGCAGGAGGCGGTCGAGGGCCTTGAGCAGGAGGCGTTCGAGGTCGACCCGGGTCAGCCGGTCGGGGTAGAGGAGCAGGTGCAGGCTGAGGCCGTCGACCAGGGCGAGCAGGTGCTCGGCGAGGTCGTCGAGGCTGTCGTCGCAGGTGCCGAGCTCGCCCGCCGCCCGCGCCTGCCCGAGCAGGTGGCACACCGCGGCCCGCAGGTCGGCGGCCTCGGCCCGCTGCACCTCGGCCAGGCGCTCGGAGGCGAGGCTGCGGCTCCAGAAGCTGACCTCCAGGCGGGTCTCCTGCGTGCGCTCGGCGTCGAGCGGCAGGTTGTCGAGCAGCAGCTCGCGCAGCGCCGCCAGCCCGGAGACGCCCTCCACCTTCCCGGTCAGCCGCGCCCTGATGCGCTCGTGCGACTCGCGCAGCGCCGACAGCAGGATCTCGTCCTTGTCGGCGAAGTAGTGGGCGAGGACGCCGTTGGAGTAGCCGGCCTCCTTGGCGATGGCGCGCGTGGTGGCGGCGTCGATGCCGTCCCTGACGATCACCCGGCGCGCCGCCGACATGACCTCGCGCCTGCGCTCCTCGTGGTCGACGATCTTCGGCATCGGGCCCCCTCTCGTGCTGCTCTCCCCAGCATATTGACTTTTTATTCGGACGTCTGTCTATTTAGACGCATGACCGTGGCCACCGTCGGCGTCCACATCGTCGACATCCTCGCCAGGCCCGTGGAGCACATCCCCGAGGGCCAGGACACCGTACTGGTCGACCAGATCCGCATGACGGCCGCGGGCTCCGCCGCCGGCACCGCGGTCGACCTGGTCAAACTGGGCAACGACGTCGTCACCATGGGGGCGATCGGCGACGACGAGCTGGGCGGCTTCCTCCTGACCGTGCTGGGCAGGCACGGCGTGGACGCCTCCCGCCTCGTCCGCAGGGCGGGGGAGCAGACGGCCGCCTCGATCCTGCCCATCAGGCCCGACGGCGGACGTCCCAGCTTCCACGTCCCCGGGGCGAACCTCGGCGTCACGCTCGCCGACCTCGACGCCGCCGCGCTGCGCGGCGCCAGGGCCGTCCACCTCGGCGGCATGGACGTCACCTTCGGCCTCGGCGACCCGGCGTTCTTCGCCCTCCTGGACGAGCTCCGCGCGTCCGGGACGATCGTCACCATGGACCTGCTGTCCGAGCTGCCCGACCTGCTGGGCATGGCCAGGGCGTTCCTGCCGCACGTCGACTACGTTCTGCCGAACGAGACCCAGGCCGCGCTCATGGCGCCCGCCACGGAGGAGCCCCGGCCCGCCGGTGACGCGACCGTCGCCGCCGCCGAGCGGGCGGCGCGGGCGCTCCTCGCCGAGGGCCCGCGCGGGGTGATCGTCACGCTCGGCGCCGAGGGCAGCCTCGTCGTCACGGCCGACGGCGCCCGGCACGTCCCGGCGATCAAGACCGAGGTGGTGGACACGACCGGCTGCGGCGACGCGTACTGCGCCGGGTTCCTCACCGGGCTGCTCCACGGCCACGACGTCATGACCGCCGCGACCTGGGGCACGGCCGCCGCCGCCCGCGTCGCCACCGGCCTCGGCTCCGACGCCGGCATCACCGGCCTCGACTCCACCCTCGCCCTGCTCGACTGACCTGAGGACATCCAGATGACAGACGCCGACCTGCGCCTGCGGGCCGCCAAGGTGGTGCCCGGCGGCATGTACGGGCACCTCAACGCCGCCATCTTCGCCCCCGGCTACCCCCAGTTCTTCCAGCGCGCCGAGGGCTGCCGACAGTGGGACGCGGACGGACGCGAGTACATCGACTTCATGTGCAGCTGGGGCCCCGTCGTGCTCGGGCACCGGCACCCCAGGGTGGAGGAGGCGGCGGCCCGCCAGCTCGCCCTCGGCGACTGCCTCAACGGCCCCGCCCCGGTGATGGTGGAGCTGGCCGAGCTGCTGGTGGACACCGTGCCGAGCGCCGACTGGGCGATGTTCTCCAAGAACGGCACCGACGCCACCACCCAGGCGCTCATGGTCGCGAGGGCCGCCACCGGGCGCACCAAGGTGCTGATGGCGCACGGGGCGTACCACGGGGCCGACCCGTGGTGCACGCCGTCGCCGGCGGGCACGACGCCGAACGAGCGGGCCGACCTGGTCGAGTTCACGTACAACTCGCTGGAGTCGCTGGAGGCGGCGGCGGCCACGGTCGAGGGGGACGTCGCGGCGATCATCGTCACGCCGTTCAAGCACGACTCGTTCGAGGACCAGGAACTGGTCGAGCCGGCGTTCGCGCGGGGCGCGAGGGCCCTGGCCGACCGCATCGGCGCCGCCCTGGTGATCGACGACGTCCGCGCCGGGTTCCGCGTCGACCTGCGGGGCTCCTGGGAGCCGTACGGCGTGCGCCCTGACCTGACGGCCTGGTCGAAGGCCATGGCCAACGGGTACGCCATCGCGGCCGTCACCGGAACCGACGCGCTGCGCGGCGCTGCGCAGACGCTCTACTCGACCGGCTCGTTCTGGTTCTCGGCCGTGGCCATGGCGGCGGCGAAGGCGACCATCGAGACGCTGCGCGACACCGACGGCATCGCCGCCATGGAGCGGGCGGGCACCCGGCTGCGCGAGGGCCTGTACGAGCAGGCGAAGGCGCACGGCTTCACCGTCAACCAGACCGGCCCCGTCACCATCCCGTGGCTCAGCTTCGACGGCGACGCCGACCTGTCGGTCGCGCTGCACTGGAGCGACGCCTGCCTGCGGCACGGCGTGTACCTGCACCCGTGGCACAACTGGTTCATGTCGGCCGCCCACACCGAGGAGGACGTGGCGCGGGCCCTCGAAGGCACCGACCGGGCGTTCGCGGAGACCCGCGCCCACTTCGGCTGACCGGCGGCGTCGCGTTCAGTGAGTGCTCCGCTCTCCTCCCGCCGCCGCCTTCGGGGCGGGCCGCGCCGCCCCGGCCCACCCCTGCGTCCGCCACGGAAATCACGGCAAGGTCACGTCTGGATCGCGCCCCCTTGACGGCTGTCGGGGGCCGTCCGTACGTTCGGGCAAACGTTTAGGAAACTTTCCTAATTGACGCTTCCCTGGAGCCCCCCATGACCCATCCGGGCGAGATCACACGGCGTCAGCTGCTGCGCCGCATCGGCATCACCGCGTTCGCCGCCGGGCCCGGCGCGGCCCTGCTGAGCGCCTGCGCCACCAGCGGCGCGGGCAGCGAGCCCTCGGCGGCGCCGTCCACGTCGGTGGCGGCCTCCTCGGACCCCGCGAACCCGTTCGGGGTCGATCCGAAGAAGCCGCTCGAAGTGGTCATCTTCGGCGGCGGCTACGGCGACGCGTACGCCAAGGACGTCCACGAGCCGCTCTACACGAAGGCGTTCCCCGGGGTCACGATCAAGCACACCGCCACCCAGCAGATCGGCACCCAGCTCCGCCCCCGCTTCGTCAGCGGCGACGTGCCCGACGTCGTCAACAACTCGGGCCCCGAGGCCATGGACCTCGCCGCGCTGGCCGCCGAGGGTCACCTCGCCGACCTCTCCGCGCTGTTCGACGCGCCCTCGGCCGACGACCCGTCGAGGAAGGTGCGCGACACCGTGACGCCCGCCGTCCTGGACAACGCCAAGATCAACGGCAAGGACCTGGTGCTCAACTACACGGTGTCGCACCGGGCGCTGTGGTACAACGCCAAGCTGTTCGAGTCCAAGGGGTGGTCGCTGCCGAAGACCTGGGCGGAGTTCACCGCGCTCGGCGAGACGGCCAAGAAGGAGGGCATCCTGCTCTTCGCCTACCCGGGTCAGAAGGGGCCGTACTACCAGCTCTGGAACGTCCTGTACACGGCGGCGAAGATCGGCGGGAACCAGGTCCTCATCGACATCGACAACCTGGTGGACGGCGCCTGGAACGCCGACGCCATGAAGAAATCGGTGACCGCCTGGGTCGAGATTCAGGCGAAATATGGCGACAAAGCGTACTTTGGGCTCGACCACACCCAGACCCAGGTGAAACAGCTCCAGAACAAGCTGCTCTTCTACCCCGTCGGGTCCTGGATCGAGAACGAGATGGCCAAGGACAAACCCCTCGACTTCGAGTACGCCATCGCCCCCATCCCCGACGTCACCTCCTCCGACGCGATGCCGTACGGCGCCGTCCAGGTGGGCGTCGGCGAGAACTTCGTCGTCGCCGCCAAGGGCAGGAATCCGCAGGGCGGCCTCGAATACCTGCGCCTCATGCTCTCCAAGGAAGGCGCCAAGGGCTTCACCCAGAAGACCCAGAACCTCACCGTCGTCAACGGCGCCGCCGAAGGACTCGACCTGCCCCCCGGCCTGATGAGCGCCGCGAGGGCCCAGGACGCCGCCGGGCAGAACATCATCACCGACGCCCGCTTCGAAGGCTGGTACAAGGAGCTCTTCGACCACGGCACCGAGCAGATCAACGTCGTCATGGCCGGGCGCGTCACCCCCGAGGAGTTCTGCGCCAGGATGCAGAAGAAGGCCGACGAGATCAAGAAGGACTCGTCCGTGGCCAAGCAGACCCGGAGCCAGTAGCCGATGGAGCGGTTGCGCAGGTACGGGTTCGTGATCGGGTTCCTCGCGGTCCCCGTCACCCTGTACGCGGTCTTCGTGATCAGCCCCTACGTGCAGGCGTTCCAGCTCTCCCTGACCGACTGGAACGGCTACCGCTCGAAGCTCACCTACGTCGGCCTGGACAACTTCGCCAAGCTGGTCCACGACGAGGTCTTCTGGCGGGCCCTGCGCAACCACGGCGTCCTCCTGCTCGTGCTGCCGGTGGCCACCATCGTCATCGCGCTCTTCCTGTCGTACCTGCTGAACCTCGGCGGGGGCACGCGCGGCGACGGCATGCGGGGCGTGTGGGGGTCGCGCTTCTACCGGGTGGTGTTCTTCTTCCCGCAGGTCCTGGCCGTGGCCGTGGTCGGCGTGCTGTTCAAGGCGGTCTACCGGCCCGACGAGAGCGGCGTCGTCAACGGCCTGCTCGCGCGGTTCGGCGCCGAGCCCGTGGGCTGGCTCACCGAGCCCGGCCTCGCGCTGTGGTCCGTGATCGCGGTGATGGTGTGGCAGGCCGTCGGCTTCTACGTCGTGCTGTTCTCCGCCGGCATGGCCGCCATCCCCAAGGACTACTTCGAGGCCGCCGCCCTCGACGGCGCCGGGCGGGCGCGGCTGTTCTTCTCCATCACGCTGCCGCTGCTGCGCGACACCGTCCAGGTCGGCTGGGTGTACCTGGGCATCGCCGCCTTCGACGGCTTCGCCCTGATCCAGGTGCTGGCGGGCGACAAGGGCGAGCCCGACGGCGCCACCACCGTCCTGCCCATCCAGATCTGGAAGACCGCCTTCACCTACAACAAGTACGGCTACGCCTCCGCGATGGGCGTGGCGCTGTTCTTCCTGACCGTGACGTTCGCCGTGCTCACCCTGCGGACGACCAGGCGCGAGAGGATCGAGCTGTGACCGCCCGACGCGACCGCCTTCCCGCTCGGGGCCGGGCGCGCGCCGGCGTGCTCGGCGGCCTGTCCCACCTCGCGCTCGCCGTCTGGACGGCGCTCGTCGTCCTGCCGCTGCTGTGGACCTTCCTCGCGTCGTTCAAGAACAACACCGAGATCTTCGGCGACGCCCTGCAACTCCCCGGCGAGCTGCGGCTCGACTCCTGGGGACGGGCCTGGTCGAAGGCCCACATCGGGCAGTACATGCTGAACACGGTGATCGTGGTGTCCCTCAGCACCGCCGGCACCATGCTGTTCGGGTCGATGGCGGCGTACGTGCTGGCCCGCTACCGGTTCGTCGGCAACCGGGTCGTCTACTACTTCTTCGTGGCAGGCATGGCCTTCCCCGTGTTCCTCGCGCTCGGGCCGCTGTTCTTCGTGGTCAACCAGCTCGGGCTGCTGAACACGCACCTCGGCCTGGTGCTGGTCTACATCGCGTACTCGCTGCCGTTCACGATCTTCTTCCTGGCGGCGTTCTTCCGCACCCTGCCGGACGCCGTCGCCGAGGCAGCCATGATCGACGGCGCCTCCCACACCAGGACCTTCTTCCAGATCATGGTCCCGATGGCCAGGCCGGGCCTGGTCAGCATCACCGTCTTCAACGTGCTCGGCCAGTGGAACCAGTACCTGCTGCCGCTCGTCCTCCTCGCCAGGGACCAGGACAAGTGGGTGCTCACGCAGGGCATCGCGAACATCTCCACCCTCGCCGGGTACGAGGCCGACTGGCCCGGCCTGTTCGCCGCGCTCAGCATGACGATCCTGCCCGTCCTCGTCGTGTACGTGATCTTCCAGCGGCAGATCCAGTCCGGTCTCGGGTCGGGGGCGCTGAAGTAATAGCGTGGGACCCGGACATGCCCGACCTGAGCACGCGAGCACCGGAGGACCCATGGACATCGACAGGCGGATGCAGGACCTGCCGGCCTGGCGGCGCGAGGGCGACGAGATCAGGCGCACCGTCAACGCGCCCGACTTCCCGGCCGCCATCCGCATCGTCGACGACATCGCCGTCAAGGCGGAGGAGCTCAACCACCACCCCGACATCGACATCCGGTGGCGCACCCTCCACCTGACCCTGACCACCCACGACAAGGGCGGCCTGACCGACCTCGACTTCACCCTGGCCGCCCTCATCGACGACATCGCCGCCAAGCACGGAGCCTGACCCGGCGAAGTGAGTTGGCCGAACACGAAGCGTGTTCGGTCGATCACTGACTAGAGTGGTGCCCCACTCTGACCCGCGTGCCGTAAGCGGGTCATGTTTGGGGGTTCACATGCGCCTGCCCGCGCTCCTGCTCGTCCTGCTGGCCGCCGGCTGCTCGGGTTCGCCCGACGTGGTCCAGCACGTCCCCGCCGCCGCGGGCGGCCCCGACGGCCCCGCCGGGGCGGTCACCCTGAGCGGCAGTGGCGAGTTCGCCGCCGGCAACACCGCCGCCATCGCCTACGACCGCCGCCTGGCCCCCAGCGGGGCCCAGGCCAGCCTCAAGGCCGAGTCCACCGGGGGCACCACGCGCACGTCGCTCGTCGTCGAGGGTTTCGTCCCCAACCGGCGTTACGGCGCCCACCTGCACACCGGCGCCTGCGCCACCGACCCCGAGGCGTCCGGCCCGCACTACCAGCACCACCCCGGCCAGGTCACGCCGTCCAGCGAGGTGTGGCTCGACTTCAAGACCGACGCCTCGGGGGCGGGCCGGGCCACCGCCAGGCACGAGTGGGCCCTCGACCCGGCCGCCCTGCCCAAGTCGCTGGTGATCCACGCGCAGCCGACGAAGAAGAAGGGCGAGCAGGCGGGCACCGCGGGCCCCCGCATCGCCTGCCTCACACTGAGCTGACCCACCGCGCCCGGGTCGGGCGACGAAGGAAGGCCGGGCCTCACCGCCCGGCCTTTCCCCATGGAGGCGGGGAGGGCGTCGGGGTCGCCCCTCTCCGCCTTCGGTTTCTCGGTGGAGGCGGAGGGGACGGTTGGGGCATAATTACACAATTACATAGGGCTGGAGGTCCATGTGACGAGCCGGTGGCAGCCGCCGCGTCTTCGACTGTTCGACCCGGCCCCGCGCCGCGCCACCTGGCTGGAACTACTTTACGATCTCGTCTTCGTCGTCGCGGTCGCCGAGGTGGCCGACGTGCTCGCCGGCTCGGACCCCGGACGGGTGCCGACCTTCGTGGGGCTGTTCGTCCCGATCTGGTGGGCCTGGGCGGGGTACGTCTTCTACGCCAACAGGTTCGACTCCGACGACGTCAGCCACCGCCTGCTGGCCCTGCCGCAGATCCTGGCCGTCGCCGCCATGGCGGCGAGCGTGAGCGACATCGCCGGGCGCTCCGCCCTGTTCGCCGTCTCGTACGTGGCCGCCCGGCTGGTGCTCGTCGCGGCGTACGTGCGCGCCGGCCGGCACGTGCCCGACGCCAGGCCGCTGACCACCCGGTACGCCGCCGGTTTCACGCTGGCGGCGGCCGTCTGGCTGGCGTCGCTCGCGGTCGAGCCGCCCGCCCGCTACGCCGTCTGGGCGGCGGCGATGGTGATCGACCTGGCCACGCCGCTCCTGGCCCGTACGCAGCAGGGCAGGCTGCCGCCGCAGAGCGAGCACCTGCCGGAGCGGTTCGGGCTGTTCGTGGTGATCGTGCTGGGCGAGGTGGTGGCGGCGGTCGTCACCGGGCTGAAGGGCCACGAGGTCACGCCGGGCGTGCTGCTGGTCGCGCTCGCCGGGGTGGCGGTGGCGATGGCGTTCTGGTGGCTGTACTTCGGCCACGTGGACGAGTCCGTCGTGCTGCGCACCCGGTTGGCCGGGCAGGTGTGGGTGTACTCGCATCTGCCGCTCTCGCTGGGCCTGGTCGCGTTCGGCATCGGCATCGAGCAGGCGATCGAGCACCCGTCCGGCGCGAGCTGGGCGGTGGGGGTGCCGGCGGCGCTGGTTTTCGCGGTGCTGGGCGTGCAGCACCTGTGCTCGGGCGACCGCCGGGCCGCCGCCGTCAGGCTGGGCGCCGCCGCGCTCACGCTCGCCACGGCGGCGCTGCCGGTGCCGGCGGCGCTCGCCCTCATCCTCCTGTACGGCGCCGCGCAGGTCCTGGGCGACCTGCGCCGCCCGATCACCGAAGGGGTCGCATGACCGTCCACGACCTGTTCGAGCGTCAGCTCGACGCCATCGCCGCCGCCGACCTGGAGGCGCTGCTCGCGCAGTACCACGACGAGGCGGAGGTCGTCAGGTTCGACCGGGTGGCGCGCGGCCCGGCCGAGATCAGGGAGCTGTTCGCCGCCTACCTGGCCGCCGGGCCGCGGGTGGAGGAGGTGACGTCGCTCGCCACCACGGACGACGTCGTCCTCTACCGGGCCGCCATGACGGTCGGCGGCGGCCGGGTCACGGCGTTCGGCACCCTGGTGGTCAGGGACGGCCGGATCTGGCGGCAGACGGCCGTCGCCCTTCCTGCGCCGTAGCCCTGCCACCGCGGGTGCTCAGCCGATGGCGGACGCCATCGGCTGCCACGGCGCCGAGTCGAAGATCAGCGTGATGCTCGTGATCCTCCCGCCGGTCAGGCGGAAGTGCTCGGCCGTGCGCTGGGTGCCCGGGCCGCGGCGGCGGCGACGTCGCCGCGGAAGCGGGCCTCGTGGTACGCCCGTACGGCGTCGCGGGCGCTCATCGCGTCTCCCTGGCGGCGTTCAGGTGCTCTGACAGCCGCTGCTGGTTGGCGGCCAGCCGCAGGCACAGGTGGCGCAGTCCGCCCAGCTCGTCCGGGGTGAAGCCGTGGAAGACGGCCGCCATGGCCCGCTCGGTGGGCGTGCGGAACGCCTCGATCCAGGCGCGGCCCTCGGGCGTGACGCGGACGAGGACGGAGCGCCGGTCCTGCGGGTCGGGGCCACGGCGGGCGAGCCCCTCGCGTTCGAGGGTGTCCACCAGGCCGGTCACGTTGCGGGAGCTGACGCCCGCCGCGGCGGCGAGGTCGCCGATGCTGAGCCCGTCGTCGCCGGCGAGGCTGAGCCGCATGAGGAGGTCCATGGCGCCGCTGCTGAGGCCGCGGCCCTCGCTGCCGTGGGCGCGCATGCGTTCGAGCGCCTGGGCGGCGGTGCGCACGGCGGCGGCGGCCTCCAGGGCGAGGGTGTCACCGCCGCCGGCGAACGCCGTCATGGCGGATCGGCTGCCGGGATCGAAGAGGAGCCCGTCGGGGTCATGGTCAAATTTATGTACGTCCTTCATAATGAAGGAGTTCTATATCAACGGGAGGGGCGATGGCAAGGACGGCAGGAACGCGGACGGGCCCGCACCCGAAGGTGCGGGCCCGTCGAGGCGGGGCGTGCGGGCCGTCCCAGGTCAGGCGTGCTCGGCCGGGATCATGCCGAGGCGTCCCGCCTGGTAGTCCTCGAAGGCCTGGACGAGCTCGGCCCTGGTGTTCATGACGAACGGGCCGTAGTGCGCCACCGGCTCTCCGATGGGCTCACCGCCGAGGACGATCACGTCGAGGGTGTCCCTGGCCGTGATCGTGATGGTCTCGCCCGCGGTGGTGAGACCCGGCCGGTTGCCGAAGCCGTCGAACACGGCGAGCTGGCCGCTCTGGAACGGCCGCCCGTCGGAGCCGACGGAGCCGCGCCCGGACAGCGCGTAGACCAGCGCGTTGAAGTCCTTGCGCCACGGCAGGGCGAGCCGGGCGCCGGGGCTGAGCGTGGCGTGCAGCAGCGTGATCGGCGTCTGGGTGCTGCCGGGGCCGACGTGGCCCGCGACGTCGCCGGCGATGAGCCTGACCAGCGCGCCGCCGTCGTCGCTGCTCAGCAGCACCACGCTGGACCTGCCGATGTCCTGGTACTTCGGCGCGATCATCTTCTTGGCGCCGGGCAGGTTCACCCAGAGCTGGATGCCGTGGAACAGCCCGCCCTTCTGCACGAGCCACTCGGGCGGCGCCTCCTTGTGGAGGATGCCGCCGCCGGCGGTCATCCACTGGGTGTCACCGTTCGTGATGCTGCCGCCGCCGCCGTTGGAGTCGAGGTGGTCCATCACGCCGTCGATCATGTACGTGACGGTCTCGAAGCCGCGGTGCGGGTGCCACGGCGTGCCCTTCGGCTCGCCGGCGGCGTAGTCGACCTCGCCCATCTGGTCCATCATGACGAACGGGTCGAGGTACTCGGGCTTGATCGCCGCGAGGGCGCGGCGCACGGGGAAGCCCTCGCCCTCGAACCCGCTGGGCGCGGTCTCGATGGCGAGCACCTTGCGCTCGGGCGTCGCCGCGTCGGGCTTGGGCAGGCGGGGGAGGGTCAAGAGGTTGTCCACGGTTACGGCGGGCATGTCGCGCTCCTTTCGGCGTCGTGCACCGGACAACCAAGTTTATGTTTCAACTATTCCGGGACGGCGCCGCCGGGTGTCCCGCCCGGGGGCTCCTCAGCCGAAGACGGCGGGAGGCGGCACGGGCGAGAGCACCGCGTCGCCGTCCCTGATGGGCGCGGCCCCGGCCAGGAACCTGGTGAGGTCGTCGCCGTGGACGCACCTGGCCTGGGTGAGCCCGCCCGCCGCGCGGCGCGTGAGCAGGTCCACGGGCAGCTCCTCGCGGGACGCGGCGAGGATCAGGTTGCCGAAGCGGCGCCCCCGCATGATTCCCGGCTCGGCGAGCAATGCCACGTGACGGAACGCGCCGCGCACCGTCGCCGTCACCCGCCTGGCGAACGCCAGCCCCTTGCCGTCGGCGATGTTGACCAGCAGGGTGCCGCCGGGCCTGAGCACCCGGGCCACGTCGCCCATGTACTGCTCGGTGGCCAGCTCGACCGGCATGGTGGCGCCGCTGAAGGCGTCGAGCACGAACAGGTCGGCGCAGTCGTCCCACAGGCCGGCGGTGCCCTCGCGGCCGCCCTTGACGATGACCTTCAGCTTGGGCACCGAGCGCAGGTCGAGCTGCTCGCGCACGAGGTTGACGAGCAGGCCGTCGGGCTCGACGACGAGGTGCCTGGAGCCGGGACGGGTCGCGCTGACGTACCGGGGGATCGTGCAGGCGCCGCCGCCGACGTGGACGCAGGACAGCGGGCCGTCCGGGAGCAGGTCGATGACGTCGGCCATCAGGCGGACATAGTCGAATTCCAGATAGGTGGGGTCTTGTAGATCGACGTACGACTGCGGTACGTCATCCTTGGACAGCATCCAGCCGTCCTGCCTGTCCAGATCCCGGAGCAGCTCGACCTCGCCGAACGTCACCGGGTAACGGCCGGGCATCGGTTCCCGGTGTGCACGTGCCACGTCATCCCCTCCTGGGAGAACCGTATGCGACGACGAAGGCTGATTGTGCTCGCTGTAGCGCTCGTCGCGGTACTCGGGGCGGGTGCCTTCGCCTTCGTCGCGTCCAACCGGGTGAAGGGCGGCCCGTCCGAGATCGCCGACGCGTACTTCGCGGCCTGGCGCAGAGGCGACCTCGGCGCCATGGCGCTCCTGGTGTACCGGCCGCCCGGCGACTTCGCCGCCCGCCACCGGTCGTTCACCGAGGACCTGCACGTCGAGTCCCTCACGCTGACGCCCGGCAGGCCGCGCGGCACCGGCGAGGAGGCGGCCGAGGTGCCGTTCTCGGGCGTGCGGCAACTGCACGAGCTGGGGGCCTGGCCGTTCGAGGGCACGCTGCGGCTGGCCGTGCGCGACCGGGCCTGGCGGGTGCTCTGGTCACCCGAGACCCTGCACCCGCTGCTCAAGGACGGCGGCACGCTGGCCCTGACCGAGATCCCCGCCCCGCCCGCCAGGCCGGTCACCAGCGAGGGCGACGACATTCCGCGGCGCAGCTACGCCGACAGCTACCTCAGGCAGCTCGAACCGGAGTCGCAGCAGGCCGGGCACGGGTGGGAGCTGGTCGCCGGCGCGCCGGGGCAGCCGCCCAGGCGGCTCCTGGCCCGCAGCCCCGAGGCGCCCGTCCAGCGGACCACGCTGTCGCGGGCGGCGCAGGCCGCCGCCGCGCGGGCGCTGGACGGCGTGGACGACTCCGCCCTCGTCGTGCTGCGGCCCAGCACCGGGGAGATCCTGGCCCTGGCCGACCGGCTGAAGGACAACTACAGCGCCGTGCGCGACGTCTTCCCGCCGGGCTCCACGTTCAAGACGATCACCGCGGCGGCGCTGCTCGGCAAGGGCCTCGGCCCGGCGGAGCAGGTCGGCTGCCCGGCCCGCTACACCATCCCGCTCCACCGGTCCTTCGCCAACGACGGGCTGGTGGAGCGCGGCCAGGTCAGCTTCGCCGACGCGTACGCCTACTCGTGCAACACGACCTTCGTCCAGCAGGCGACCACGCGGCTGACCGGCCGCGACCTTCGGGCCACCGCGGACGAGTGGGGCTTCTCGCACCCGATCGCGACCGGCGTGGGCGGCACCTGCGGCTCGATGGACGACACGGACGACCCGGACGCGCTCGGCGAGAACGCGATCGGCCAGGGGACGGTCGTCGTCACCCCGCTCTGCATGGCGGCGGTGGCGGCGGCCGTGCAGAGCGGGACCTGGCGCTCGCCGCGCCTGCTGGAGGAGGCGGAGGTCCGCAGGCTGGACGGGGAGCCGGGCCGTCCCGTCCGGCTCGACGAGGGCGTGGTGGCGGCGCTCAGGGACATGATGCGGGACGTGGTGGACCACGGCACGGCGAGCGGCGCGGGCCTGCCGGGGGACGTGTCGGGCAAGACGGGCACGGCGGAGAACGACGGCGGACGCTCGCACGCCTGGTTCATCGGCTTCCGCGGCGACCTGGCGTTCTGCGTGTTCGTCAAGCACGGGGGCTCGGGGCGGTCGGCGGCGGTGCCCGTGGCCGTGCGCTTCCTCAACGGGCTCTGACCCGCGTCGGGGGCCCCGCGGGACGGCCGGGCGGCTCCTGGGGCGGCGCTAACCTACGGTACCGTAGGTTGCATGACGACCATCTCCGTCAAGCCCTTGCTGCGTGGCTGGTTGCACATCGGAGCGCTGCCCGTCGCGCTGGTCGCGGGGTTCGTGCTCGTGGCGCTCGGCCCCACCGTCCAGGCCCGCCTGGCCTCCTCCGTCTACGCCATCACCTCGGCCCTGCTGTTCGGCGTCTCCGCCACCTACCACCGCGGCAGGCTCGGCCCCCGCCTGGCCGAGGCGCTGCGCCGCTTCGACCACGCGAACATCTACCTGATCATCGCGGGCACGTACACGCCGTTCGCGCTGCTCGCCCTCGACGGCGTGGCCCGCGTCGCGGTGTTCTCCGTCATCTGGGGCGGCGCCCTGGCGGGGGTGCTGTTCCGCGTCCTGTGGATGAGCGCGCCGCGCTGGCTCTACACCGTCCTGTACCTGGCGCTGGGCTGGACGGCCGTCTTCGTGATGCCGCAGCTCCTGCGGGGCGCGGGGGTGGCCGCGGTCGTGCTGGTCGCGGTCGGGGGCGTCCTCTACTCGGCCGGGGCCGTCGTGTACGGCCTGCGCAGGCCCGACCCGTCGCCCCGGTGGTTCGGTTTCCACGAGGTGTTCCACGCGTTCACGATCGCCGCGTACCTGGTGCAGTACATCGCGGTGTCGATCGTGGTGTACTCCCACGGCTGAGGGGGGGTCGCCTCGGCGGGCATCACCGACATTTGACCGGGTGCTGGCGTAATCTCCGGGCGATAGCGGAGAACACCCCCAGTATGCGAGATATTGCGCAATCCTGGTCACTGCTCCTCGTCCGCGGCATCGCCGCCATCATCCTCGGCGTCCTGGCGATCGTCTGGCCCGGCATCACGCTGCTCGTGCTCGTGATCATCTTCGGGTTGTACGCCATCATCGGCGGCATCTCGTCGCTCGTCGCGGGGCTCCGGCACCGATCCGACTCGCGGGTCTGGCTGATCCTGTCGGGCGTCCTCGGCATCATCGCCGGCATCATCGCGTTCGTCTGGCCGGGCCTCACGTCGCTCGCCCTGCTGTACGTGGTGGCGTTCTGGGCCATCTTCAGCGGCGTCTCCGAGATCGTCGCCGGTATCCAGCTCCGCAAGCGCATCCAGAACGAGTGGATGCTGATCGTCGGCGGAATCCTGTCGCTGATCTTCGGTCTGCTGCTGCTCTTCTTCCCCGGCGCGGGCCTGCTGAGCCTCGTCTGGCTGCTCGGCATCTTCGCGATCCTGTACGGCATCGCGATGATCATTCTTTCGTTCACCCTGAAGAAGTTCACAAAGCGGGCAGGTATGCCGTAAATTTTTCTGGTATACCGGCGTTCCAGCAGGGAACGTACGGCCTGTCTAGCTCAGTGTGGAGAGACATGGACGTACACAAGCGCCTCGCCCGCCACCTCCTCGTCGACGGCTACCGGCTGATCCTCGATCTCGAACGAAGCCAGGGCTCCTGGATCGTCGACGCCAGGACCGGCCGCAGGTACCTGGACTTCTACACCTTCTTCGCCTCCGCGCCGCTGGGCGTGAACCCGCCGTTCGACCCGGAGTTCGTCGAGCTCCTCGGCCGGGTGGCGCGCAACAAGCCCGCCAATCCCGACATCTACACCGAGCACCTGGCCGACTTCGTCGAGACGTTCGTCCGCGTGCTGGGCGACCCGGCACTGCCGCGCCTGTTCTTCGTCGAGGGCGGCGCCCTGGCCGTCGAGAACGCGCTCAAGACCGCCTTCGACTGGAAGAGCCGCCGCAACGAGGCGGCGGGGCGCCCCTCCACGCTGGGCACCAAGGTCATGCACCTGACCAGGGCCTTCCACGGCCGCAGCGGCTACACGCTGAGCCTCACCAACACCGAGCCGATCAAGACCGAGCGCTTCCCCGTCTTCGACTGGCCGCGCATCGACGTGCCCGCCATCCACCTCGGCGACGTCGAGGCGGCCGAGGAGCGCGCGCTCGCGCAGGCCAGGGCCGCCTTCGAACGGCACCCTCACGACATCGCCTGCTTCATCGCCGAGCCCATCCAGGGCGAGGGCGGCGACAACCACATGCGCTCCGAGTTCCTGCAGGCCATGCAGCGCCTGTGCCACGAGCACGACGCCCTGTTCATCCTCGACGAGGTGCAGACCGGCGGCGGCACCACCGGCACGCCGTGGGCGTACCAGCAGCTCGGCCTGGAGCCCGACGTCGTGGCCTTCGCCAAGAAGGTGCAGGTGGGCGGCATCATGGCCGGTCGCAGGGTGGACGAGGTGCCCGGCAACGTCTTCGAGACGAGCGGCAGGATCAACTCGACGTGGGGCGGCGGCCTGGTGGACATGGTCCGCAGCCGCGGCATGCTGGAGATCGTCGAGCGCGACGGGCTGATCCCGCGCGCGGGCACCCTGGGCGCCGTGATCCTGGAACGCCTCACCAAGCTGGAGGCCGAGCGTCCCGAGACCGTGGCGAACGTCCGCGGCAGGGGCCTGATGTGCGCTTTCGACCTGCCCGACACCGCCGCCAGGGACTCCCTGGTCACCCGCCTGCGGGAGGACCACGGCGTGCTCGTGCTGCCGTGTGGCCCGCGCTCGGTGCGGCTGCGTCCCGCGCTGAACATCTCGGAGGCGGACGTGGACCACGGCCTCACCGCGCTGGGCGAGGCGCTGGCCGCCTGACCCCGGCCCGGGGCCCCCGTCACCGGGGCCCCGGCCCGGAGGGCCGTGCGGGCGCGGCTAGTGGCCCGTCACCGAATCTCGGACGGGTAATTGATCTCCGGCGGTGAACCCGTCAGGCTGGCTGCCTCTTCGACATTGGGAGGTGGTCGTGGCTCGCCGACCGGAAGTGTTCGTCCGGCCATTAACGATGGAGGAAGGCCGCAAGCTGCAGCGGATCACACGGAGCGCGAAGGATCCGGTCAAGCTGCGGCGGGCGATCGTGGTGATGATGTCCGGCCAGGGCCAAAGCGTCCCGGACATCACCTCGTTGATGCAGGTCAGCGACGACTACGTGCGCGATGTCATCCACGCCTTCAACGAGAAGGGGTTCGACGCTCTGGACCCAAAATGGAACGGGGGCCGTCCACCGACGAT
>NZ_FOBF01000019.1:177686-192206 GCF_900109355.1 Nonomuraea pusilla | reverse complement strand
ACGCACCGCCACCTCGTCCGCACCCGTCACCCGCACCAGATGACTGTCCTGAACCAGCGGCGCCCGCCGGGACACCACCGGAGGCTCCTCCACGATCACATGCGCGTTCACACCACCCATCCCGAACGCGCTGACCGCCGCCCGCCGCACCCCCTCACCCCGCGGCCACAACCACGGACGATCCACCACGAAGAACGGCGTCTCCTCGAACCGGATGTGATCATTCGGCCGCCGCACATGCAACGACGGCGGCACCACCCCGTACTCCATCGCCAACAGCACCTTCACCAACCCCGCAAGCCCCGCCGCCGGCTCCAGATGCCCCACATTCGTCTTCACCGACCCCAGCGCACAGAACTGCGAACGATCCGTGAACCGCCGCCACGCCCGCGTCAGCCCCTCCACCTCGATCGGATCACCCAGCCCCGTCCCCGTCCCATGCGCCTCCACCACCCCGATCGACTCCGGCGACACCCCCGCGTCCCGCAACGCCGCCACGATCACCTCGTGCTGCGCCCCACTGCTCGGCACCGTCAGACCACTCGTCCGGCCCCCATGATTGACCGCGCTCCCCCGCACCACCCCACGAACCCGATCCCCGTCCCGCAACGCCGCACCCAACGGCTTCAACACCACCGACACCACACCCTCACCGGGCACGAACCCGTCCGCCCCCGCGTCGAACGCCCGCACCAGACCTGTCGGGGAGAACGACCTGAGCCGTGAGCCGAGCTGGAAGTACTGGGGCGACATGCCCATGTGGACGCCGGCGACGACGGCCTGCTCGCACTCGCCGTCACGGATGGAACGCACCGCCGTGTGCAGCGCGACCAGCGACGACGAGCACAGCGTGTCGATCGTCATGCTCGGCCCCCGCAGATCCAGGAAGTAGCTCAGCCGGTTGGCGAGGATCGCGTTGTGGTTGCCGAGGCCCGCGGCGGTCTCCACGACGTCGCCGACGACCAGGTCGCGGTAGTGCTGGTAGCTGGCGCCCACGAACACGCCCGTGGACTCCCGCACCCTTCCGGCGATCCCCGCGTCCTCCAGCGCCCGCCAGGCCGACTGGATCAGATGGCGCTGCTGCGGGTCGATCCATCGCGCCTCGGCGGGCGACAGCCGGAAGAACCCGGCGTCGAAGTCGGTGAGCCCGTCGACGAAACCGGCCCGCCGGAGGTAGACGGTGCCGGGCCTGCCGTCCGTGCCGTAGTACGCGTCGATGTCCCAGCGGTCGGCCGGCACCTCACGCAGGCGGTCCTCGCCGGCCATCAGGACGCGCCACAGCTCCGTGACGTTCCCGGCGCCGGGGAAGACGCCGTCGACGCCGATGATCGCGATGTCGTGCCGGTCGTCGCCGGCCGGCCCGGCGGCCTCACGGGAGGACGGGAGGGCCACCGGGGCGACGGATGAGCCCGCCACGGTGCCCGCCGCTGTGCCGGTCGCTGTGCCGGTCGCTGCGGGAGCGGAACCGTCCTGCCCCGTGACCGGAGGCGGATCGGCCGCCGAGTCCTCCGGGACGCCGGCCGGGCCCGGCCCGCCCTCCGGCGGCACAGCCGTGACGCCGTACTCATCGCGCAGTTCCGCGGCGAGCCGCTCCACCGTGCCGACCTCGAGAACCAGGGTGACCGGGATGTCGACGTGCAGCTTCGCCCGGATGTCCTGGGCGAGCGAGACGGCGAGCACGGAGTCGAGCCCCTGCTCCTGCAGCGGCCGGTCGGCCTCCAGCGCGTCGAGCTCGATCTCCAGCGCGGACGCCACCCACCGGGCCAGGGCTGCCTCGAGGCCGTCGCCGGCCGGTCCTGGCACGGCCCGGTGGCCGTCGCTCCCGGCGGGCGGGGCGGCACGGACGGCCTCCCGCGGCGTCCCGGGCAGCGCCGCCCGGCCGGGCGGCGTCGGCGAGATCCGCTTCCAGGTGATTCCGCGGGCCTCCAGCACCGGCGCCTCCCCGTCGAGGATCACCAGGCTGGCGGTGAGCAGGCCCGAGCCGGGGCTCGGGTCCCGGTCGCGCCGGGCGTACACCCGGGCGGTGGCGGGCAGGCGCCCGAGGACCGTGAGCCGCTCGATGGTGAACGGCACGTACAGTCCTTCCGCGCCGCACGCGGCGAGCGCGATCTGGAACGCCCCGTCGAGCAGCCGGGCGTCGACCGCGCCGAGCGGCGGCGCCTCGGCCCGCAGCACGCCCGTCGCCCGCCCGGGGGCGGTGGACAGGGAGGCGACCGTGCGGAAACCGGGGCCGTAACGCAACCCGTCGCGTTCGAAGGCGCGGTACATCGCGTCAAGGTCCACGGCCGTGTAGCCGTCGCCGGTGGCCGGTGCGGCGAGCACCGGCTGCTCAGGCCCGGTCACCTCGCCGTCGCAGACGAGAGCGCCGGCCGCGTTGCGGAACCTGACCGAGGCGCCGTCGCGCTCGGCCGACAGGGTCTCGGAGCCCTCGACGGCCGCGCGGAACGTCACGTCGCGCAGGCCGAACCGGTCCTGGCCGATGAGCTCCGCGACCCTGCCCGGGTAGGCCGCGCCGGGCAGTGTCGGCCTGCCGAGGACCGCGTGCTCGGCGGCCTCGGGCTGCTCGGCCCACGAGTGCGCGGCACGCCTGGCCGGCGTGGCGCCCTGCGGCGTCGCCGTCGCCGTCGGTGTAGCCGTCGGCGTCGGTGTCGGCGTCGGTGTCGGCGTCGCCGTCTTCGGCGGTGTCGGTGTCGTCGGCGCGGTCTCCGGTCGGGCGACGGGCTCCAGCCAGAGGTACCGCTCGTCGTGCGGCGCGGTCGGGAAGCGTACGAGCGCGCGCCCCTGCCCGGTGGAGAGGTCCGCCCCGGCGACGAACTCCCGGGCCGCGGCGTCCAGCCGCTCCCTGCTCGTCCCCGCGGCGACCGGCGCCGTCCCCGGGCGCTCCGCGCCGGAGGCGACACCCACGTACAGGGAGCGGGCTTCACCGACGCCGGCCAGGAACAGCCGCAGCTTGTCCTCGAGCTGCTCGACGCTGTCCACCACGCAGGCCAGGCGGTGCGGCGCCGCCGGGCGGCGCAGGCTCGCCTCGCTCAGGGCGGCCAGCGGCGGGCAGTACGTCGAGTTCAGCATCAGCACGAGCCGCCGCGCCAGGGTGCGCAGCGCGGCGTCCGACCCTGCCGACAGGGCCAGCAGCCGCGGCCCATGGCCTGCCACGGAGTCCCCGGAGGGGTTCATGACGAGCTCCATGGCGAGCTCCATGGCGGGGGCGGCCTCGACCACGACGTGGGCGTTCGCGCCGCCGAAGCCGAAGCTGCTGACTCCGGCGACCCGCGGGCCCTCCCAGGCCAGCGGCCGGTCCGCGACGAACAGGGGGGAGCCGTCGAAGTCGAAGGCCTTGTTCGGGACGCGGAAGTTGAGTGACGGCGGGATCGTGCCGGCCTGGAGGGCGAGGATCGTCTTGATGAGGCCCGCGATGCCCGCGGCGGGCTCCAGATGGCCGATGTTCGTCTTCACCGATCCCACGGCGACCGGACGTGAGGCCGCCCGGCCGACGACCGCGTGCAGCGCCTCCAGCTCGATGAGGTCGCCGAGCTGCGTGCCGGTGCCGTGCGCCTCGACGTATCCGAGGCCGCCCGGGTCGATCCCGGACGCCGCCAGCGCCTTGCGCAGCACCGCTTCCTGGGCCGGCCTGCTGGGCGCCGTGAGGAACCCGGCGCCTCCCCCCGTGTGGTTGACGGCGGTGCCGCGGATCACGGCGAGGACGGGGTCGCCGTCGCGTTCGGCGTCGGCCAGCCGCTTGAGTACGACGACGCCGCAGCCTTCGCCGCGGACGTAGCCGTCCGCCCCCTCGTCGAAGGTGCGGCACACCCCCTGCGGCGACAGCATGCCGTTGCGGGCGAACGAGCGGGTCTTGCCGGGGGTCAGCACCAGGTTGGCGGCGCCGACCACGGCCGCGTCCACGTCGCCCGCGCGCAGGTGCATGGCCGCCTGGTGCAGGGCGACCAGGGACGACGAGCAGGCCGTGTCGACCGCGAAGCTCGGTCCCGACCAGCCGAAGACGTGCGACAGCCGGTTGGCGACCATGGAGACGGCCGTGCCCGTGGCGACGTGCGGATCGGCGTGGCCGATGCTCCGCTCCACCAGTTCGGGGAAGTCGCTGGCGATCGTGCCGACGAAGACGCCGGTGCCTTCGCCGAGCGAGGCGTGGTCGTGTCCGCAGCTCTCCAGCGCCTCCGCCGTGACGCTCAGCAGGATGCGCTGAAGAGGGTCCATCCGGCGGGCCTCACGGTCGGTGAGGCCGAAACGCGCCGGGTCGAAGTACTCGACGCCGTCGATCCACCCCATGCGCACGTCGTCGGCGTCGGACCACAGGTGCGCCCAGCCCCGCTTCCCAGCCGGCGCCTCGCCGATGCTGGAGACGCCGCCGACGAGGTTGTGCCAGAACTCGTCCGGGGTGGCGGCTCCGGGGAACCGGCAGGCCATGCCGACGACGGCCAGCGCGTCGGCGGCGCGGCGCGCGCCTTCGGACCGGACGGACTCCGGCGCCACGGGGCGCTCCTGCGGACCGGCCTGCGCCACGGCGGACGCCAGAGGACCGGTCTGCGCCAGGACGGGTGCCGGCGGATCGGCCTGCGCCAGGGCGGGCGTCCCCGGACCGGCCTGCGCCATCGCGAGCGGCTGCTCGGCGCCCACGGGCACACGCTCGGCCGCTTCCCGTTCCTTCACGGTCCGGGCCGCCGCGGGTGCGGCCACGGCGGCGACGCCGTCGTCCGCCCCGGCGTCGGCGAACGACACCACGCCCTCCGCCCCCAGCAGCCGGGCCAGCCTGGCCGGCGTACCGGCCGCGAAGATCGAGGTGGGGCTGATCCGCGCGCCCAGCTCACGGCTGAGCTGCGCGGCCGCGACCGTGACGTTGGCGGAGTCGCCGCCGAGGTCGAAGAAGTTGTCCTCCGTCCCGAAGCCGGAGCTCCCCAGGGTGGCCGCGAAGACCCGCGCGATCGACTCGGGCAGGGCCGCCACCGTCACGCCCGCCGCTGGGGCGTCCGCCCGCCGCGCCGTCGCGGGCTCGGCGCCGGCCGGGACGATGTTGTCCCGTGTCGGCTCGGGCAGCCGCGACCGGGCGACCTTGCCGTTGTCCGTGAGCGGCAGCGCCTCAAGGCGCACGTAGGCGTCGGGCACCATGTAGTCGGGCAGCGAGCCGCGGACGAACTCGTCGAGCCCGGACCTCGTCGCCGGCGTGTCACCGACCAGGTAGGCGGTGAGACGCGGTTCGCCGCGCCCCTCGAAGCGGGCCGCGACGACCACGGCCGCGCCGATGCCGGTGAACCGCTCGAGCACCCGCTCGATCTCCGCGGGCTCGATGCGGTGGCCCCGCACCTTCACCTGGGCGTCGGCACGGCCGAGCCACTCGATGGCGCCGTCCGGGTGCAGCCGCACCTCGTCGCCGGTGCGGTACAGCCGTGCACCGGTGGCCGGGTGCGTGGGGAAGGCGTCGGCGGTGAGGTCGGGGCGGTGGGCGTAGCCGCGGGCGAGCCCGGCGCCGGAGATGTACAGGGCACCCGTCGTACCGGGAGGACACGGCTCCAACCGCTCGTCCAGGACGTGCAGTTCGAGGTTGGGCAGGGGCTCGCCCAGGGGCAGGAAGGAGCCCACGGACGTGACGCGGTGGCACGAGGCCCAGATGGTCGCCTCGGTCGGCCCGTACAGGTTCCACAGCTCGCGCGCCGACGCGTGCAGCGGCTCGGCGACGCTGACGGGGAGGGCCTCCCCGCCCGAGAGCACGGTGAGGTCAGCGGGCGGGGTCCAGCCGGTCTCCAGCAGCAGCCGCCACATGCTCGGCGTCGCCTGGGCGATCGTCACCTCGCCGGTCAGCTCGGCCAGCCGGCCCGGTTGGTGGGCGGCGCCGCGGGAGGCCAGCACGACCGTGCCGCCCGCCGTCAGCGGCAGGAACAGCTCCAGCAGCGAGATGTCGAAGGCCACCGTGGTGTGCGCGAGCACACGGTCACCGGCCGAGACGCCGAGGCGTTCGCCGATCCCGGTGAGGAAGTTGGCCAGTGCCCCGTGCTCGACCTCCACGCCCTTGGGGTCACCCGTCGACCCGCTGGTGAACAGGATGTAGGCGAGGTCGCGGACGCCGACCCCGGCAGGCAGCGCCGCCGCCGAGCCGTCCGCCTCCGGCACGCGCAGGACGGGGCCGAGGGACTCTCCGAGCGCGTGCGTCCGGGCGTCGGTGAGGATCAGGTCGCACTGCGAGATCTCGGCATACCGTCGCAGCCGTTCGACGGGGTAGCCGGGGTCCAGCGGCAGGAAGGCGGCACCGGCGCGCAGGACGCCGAGCAGCGCGGGCAGCAGGTGGAGGTCCCGCTCCACGAGCACGCCGACCACCGAGCCGTCCTCGATGCCGTGGTCGTGGAGCCGGGCGGCGATCGCGTCGGCCCAGGCGTCGAGGCCGGCGTAGTCCAGCGTCCGGTCGCCGGCGCGCACGGCGACGACGTCCGGCCCCTCGGCGATGGCGGCGGCGATCAGGTCGAGGACGGTGGGGCCGGACGCGTCCTCCGCCGGCGTGGCGGTCCCGGAGCTCTGTCCCTCGGCGGCGGGTCGCTCATCGGCCGGTGTCGCGGCCACGTCGTCCGGCTGCGCGTCGGGCGCGCCGTCCTCGCCGTGGAACAGCGCGGCCAGCGCGATGTCCTCGACCCGCTCGGTGAACGCCAGCGCCTCGTCGGGCGCCATCGCGGTCTCCCGCACGAACACCGTGGGGGGACCGTCCTCCAGGCACAGGAGCGCGATCTCGGTGTGCGGTTCGGCGGACGCCTCCTCGCCGGCGAGCCGTTCCAGGACCATCACCCGGGTGAAGGCCGGCTCCTCGGAGCCCAGCGGCATCCCCGCGAGGCCCAGGCGGACCTCGAGGTCGGCGGTGTAGCCCTTCCTGGCGGACGCCTCGTCCAGCTTGCCGAGCAGGGACGGGGTGCTGTCCGAGTCGAACCGGACGGGGACGCGCGCGACGGCGAGGCCGTGCGTCTGCTCCGCGAGGACCCGCGCGGCCGAAGGCGACCAGGCGAAGTCGAAGGTCCCCTCCCCCGTGCGCTCCGCCACGGCGTTGAGGAAGGCACGCATCACGCCGGCCGTCTCCTCGCGCGAGGCGGGGGTGAAGGCCAGCTCATAGCGTCCGTAGTGCGCCGTGGCGGCGGTGAAGTCACCGGCGGGCAGAGGCGCCGGCCGCAGTTCCTCCAGCCGCGCGCGCCACCACGGCTCGTGCGGCCGCAGCAGCGTCTGGGCCGCGGCGAAGGCCTCCAGCTGCTCCGCCGGGGCGGCGGGCACGGGGGCGCCCTCGATGATGCCCAGCCGCTGGGCGGCGGCCTGGCCGCTCAGGGCGCTGCCGTCGACGGCGAGGAAGTCGCTGAGGACGAGGTCCGCGTCCGGCGCGGACAGGGTGAGCGCGG
Organism: Nonomuraea pusilla; assembly: GCF_900109355.1. Classification (GTDB taxonomy): domain Bacteria; phylum Actinomycetota; class Actinomycetes; order Streptosporangiales; family Streptosporangiaceae; genus Nonomuraea; species Nonomuraea pusilla. Next base: position 184,827 of record NZ_FOBF01000019.1, on the reverse strand, counting down.
AGGTGGTCACCGACAGCGCGACCGTGTCGTCACGGGGCTCATCCCGCGGGATGAGCCTGGCCTGCCGGGTGAAGACCGCGCCCCGTCCGGTGACGAGCGCCGGGATGCCGAGCGGGTTCGGGAAGGGGCCGTAGTCCAGGGCCTTGGAGATCCGTACGGCCTCGGCGGCCGGGGTGCCGGCGTGGATCACGCCGCCGGACGCCATCCGGGCGGACCTGCGGTAGAAGCGCCGCTCACGGTCACCGGTGTCGACCGGGTCGGGCAGGGTCCCGGCCACCACGTGCGGGACGAGGTCGCGGAACAGCTCGACACCGGTCTCGGCCGTCTCGTACGTCAGGGACAGGGCGGTGGAGTGATCGCGGATCGGGAACCACCGCTCCAGCAGCACGCTGCCGGCGTCCACGGCCTCCGTCATGCGGTGCCACGTCGCCGCGTGGCGGGTCGCCCCCTCGTACAGCGCCCAGGCCGGGACGTGGCTGCCGCTGTAGCGGGGCAGCGGGCCGTCGTGGAAGTTGATCGCGGCGATCCTGGGCAGTTCGAGGACGTCACCGGGCAGGATGCGGAAGTTGACCACGCTGAACAGGTAGTCGAACGGCCGTTCCGACAGCGTCGCCGCCAGGTCGCCCCGCGGGTCGTGCAGGGCGACGTCGTGCTCGGCCGCCCACGCGGCCACCGCCGGGTCGTCACTGAAGATCCCCTCGACGCGCACGCCGGCGTCGAGCAACTGGGCGGCGCAGCGGGTGAGAACCCGGGTTCCGCCGATGATGAAACAGTTGGCCGGCATGGTCACCCCTCGGCCGCTGCGGGGTCGAGCGGGAGGGCGGAGCCGGCGCCCGGCGCGGCGGCGCGGCCGTCCTCGGGGCCCGCCGTCTCGGCCGCCACCCAGGCGTCGATCTGGGAGACGACCTCCTCGTCGAGGGAGAGCTGGCCTGGCCTCCACAGCGGGTTGGACAGACCGCGGTGGGTGCGCTCGCACATCTCCCAGTCCTCGTAGTTCGCCTTGTCCCACAGCGCGAAGACGGCCTCGTGGGAGAAGTCGTCCTTGACGGTCTCCGAGGGGTGGAAGAGCCAGAAGTGCCGCACGAAGCAGGTGCCAGGGCTCTCTGGCCAGACCCACTGCATCATCACGTAGTCGGACGTGAACCCGAACAGCAGGTTGGGCAGGATCGTGATCCAGTTGATCCGCTGCCGGTCCGCCTCCGGCACGAGCGGCATGGGCGCGCGCCCGCTGCGTCCCGTCATGGAGACGGAGTTGAAGCCGCTGCGGATCGACTGCCAGGCGCCGACGATGTCGCCCTTGAGGTCGTAGGTGCCCGCGTCGTCGAAGTCGGTGATGCGGTGCAGGTCCTTGTGGGCCGTCGGGAAGTGCAGGCTCTCGTTGACGTTGTGCGCGACGAGCTTCCAGTTGGACGCGACCGGATAGTCCTTGGCCTGTACGCACTCCAGGTCGGCGAGCTCGTAGACGCGGGCGAACTCGCCGAACTCGCCGAGGGACTCGTCCAGGTCGGGCGCGTCGTCGGAGAAGGTGATGAACACGACTCCGTACCGGATCTCGGTGCGGATGGGCAGCAGCCCGTTCTTCTCCTTGTCGAAGAAGTGGTCGAAGTAGGTGCCGTTGTAGCTCTTGAGCTTGCCGTTGCGGTCGTACACCCAGCAGTGGTAGAGGCAGACCAGGCTCTGCCGCTTGCCGGAGGCCTCCTCCACGAGCTTGTAACCGCGGTGCCTGCAGTAGTTGTGGTATGCCTGCACCCCGTTGTCGCCGTGCAGGAGCAGCACGGACCCCGTGCCGATGTTCAGGGTGCTGTAGGCGCCCTTCTCCTTCAGGCGGGAGACGTGGTCGACCGGCAGCCAGCGGCGGCCGTAGATGCGGGCCATCTCGCGCCGGAACTGCTCCTCGCCGGTGTAGAACTCGTGTGAACGGCCGATGCCGCCGGTCTCGAAGTAGGGCCTCTGCTCGGTCTGCTCGCTGATGAGCTGGAACATGCTGGACGCGCGCGTCATCTGCTGGGCTCCTCATGGTGACGTGCGTGGAAGGCGGTGGCGACGTGCGTGGTCCTCGGGCTCGCGGAGTCGCAGGGGCTGCGGCGAGTGCCGGCGCGCACCCCGCGCCATGCGGTGGCGCGGCACTGCCCGAGGCTGGAGGTGACGGAGTCGGCGGTGCGGTGCGGTGACGACAGGCGGGCCGAACGGCACTCGGCCGCGGGCGCCGCGCTCTTGAGCGGTCGCGACGCCCGGGGGCATCCGCGCTCCTGGACGTTCGCGACGCCCGGGGGCATCCGCGCTCCTGGACGTTCGCGACGCCCGGGGGCGTCCGCGCTCCTGGACGTTGGCGGCACCCGCGAGCATCCGCGCGGAGCCGCTGCCGTACGGATGCGGTGCCCGGTGATCCGGGGCGAGCCGCACGCCGCACGGCCGCGGTGACCGACATCCAGGCGAAGCCGCCGCCGTACGATCGCGGTGCCCGACATCCGGGCGGAGCCGCATCCCCGACGGATGCGGACACCCCCGTTCGGACGAGGACGTGAGGCGCATGGCCCGCCGGTCCCGCGACGCGCGGTGGCGCCCGCCAGGGGCCCTGGCGCCGGACGGTCAGCCGGTGGGGTCGTAGATCCGCTGGTCCTGTGGCACACCCGCGTCGTCGTAGAGGCGCTCGAGGGCTTCCGGCGCGTAGATCTCGTGGCCCTCCACGATGCCGCCGATCAGCCCGAGCATCTTGTTGGTCCACTCCTGGCTCTTGCTCATGGCGTCCATCGTCACGCGGAAGAACGGCGGCAGCTCGGTGAGCTCGCCCAGGGTGGTGGTGTAGTCGTAGACGCCGGCGCTCTCCTCGTCACGCACCTTGTTGTACTCGGCCAGCGCCTCCTCCATCGGGCGCTCACCGGCGAGGCCCTGGTGGATGCGGTCGGCGAGCAGTTCGCCGTGGAGGAAGGCGTCCGTGATGCCCCACCCGGTGTAGGGGTCCTTGTGGTAGCCGGCGTCGCCGACGAGGGCCCACCCGGGGCCGTAGGCGCGCCGGTAGTAGTTGTCCGGGTAGCGCATGGGCTTGAAGTCCTCCTCGCGCCTGCCCTGGTCGCGCAGCTGGGCGCCCATCTCCGGCTGCACGTCGTCGAAGACCGCCTGGAAGCGGGTCTCCACGTCCTGGCGGAACTCCTTGAGCTGGCGCCGGGTGCAGATGACGGCGAGCATGGTCAGGTCGTCGTTCGTGGGCCAGGCGCCGAACCACTGCTCGTTGAAGCCGTTCTTGTGGTGCAGGCCCCAGTCGAGGCCGCTGTAGTAGGAGTAGTAGATGAAGCCGGCGGCGGGGCGCACGTTGTACAGCGGAGCGCCGACCTTCTTGGCGACCGTGGAGTGGAAGCCGTCGGCGCCGACGACCACGGTGGCGCGGAAGTCCCGCTCCACGCCGTCGCCCTCGCGCCCCCGGATGCCCACGACACGGTCGCCGTCGAAGACCAGGTCGGTCATGGTGAAGCCCTCGACGACCTCGGCGCCCGCGCGGCGGGCGGCGTTGACCAGGATCTCGTCGAGCACGGTGCGGCGCGGGCAGTACACGGCGTCGATGCCGCCGACCGGGTCGGCGAAGCCGTTGAGCTGGACCCCGCGGTACCAGTAGTGCATCTTCCTCAGCGCCGGGGTCTTGGCGGCGATGATCTCGTCGAGCAGGCCCCACTCCTGGAGCTTCAGGAGGCCTGCCTGATGGATGTAGTGGGTCGAGACGGTGTCACTGGGGAAAGAGGACCGGTCCACCATGAGAACCCGGTGCCCCTGCCGGGCCAGGAGCATCGCCACCGGCGATCCTGCGCAGCGGGCACCGACAACAATGACGTCATACACGAGATCCCCTAGGAATCAAATCGGCTTCCCTTTCGACGGACCACGGCGTGCCGTCGCACTTCGGCGATGGATTTGCGGCGTTGGCAAGGAGGCTATGAGGATCAGCCGCCGAAGGTCAACAACCAGAACAAGAAAAGCAATATCACTCGGTCCGAATCGGTGATCTTGATTGCCTCTAAATGGCGTCAACATGGCGAGGCAACCTTCTGAGCTGGGATTACTGGAGTTCTGAGCGTTTCACGCGGCCCGAAAGGGACATCACATAAGGGCGGTTCCGGCCGACTCACTTCGATCATGGAGGGCCGGACGGGGGCCCGACGATCGAGTCCGCACAGATGGCCTCCAAGCTGCACCGGGAACCAGCGGGGGGTATTGGGCGACCGCACGGCGCCGGCGACTCTCCACACGCCACGAGGCCCTTCGCGACGCCATCCGCCTGACCGGAATCGATGGCCGGCAACCGCCCGGGACGACGACGAGCAACACGAAGCGCACCGCCGAACCGGGGGCGGGAAGCGCATGATCCGCTGAGCGTGAATGAGCCCACGAAGGCGGCGAACACACGCCCTTGACTCGCGAACTCGACTCACTGTTTCTACAACAGTCAGATCCATGTAAATAGCATTGAAGAAACGATACTCGGCATTGCAGATTTCCCGACATCGAGCAGCGGTGAAAATTCTGATGAATTCCGGGAGAAACCATCGGCGACCGGAGATGTTCGTGGCGCCTCCGCGGCTGAGTTCACACCGCTGGAAACGCCATCGGCCGAAGTCTCCCCGCGAACGCTCATCACGCCGCAGCCGACGCCTCCCGCTCGATTCAGCCCCCACCCGACCGCACCCCCCGAACTCGGCCACGCCCCAGCCCTTCGACGCTGCACTCCGGGCAAGGCCCACCAGCACGCCGGCAACCTCAGGACGCTGCCGGCACCCGAGGGGCCGCCGCCGCAACTCGGCAAGGCCGGGACCGGCGCCTGGGCCATCGGGCGGGCCGGCCGCGCGAGGCCCCAGGAGCGCACAGACGGGCATGGGAACGGTTGGCCCGCTTCCGCGAGGTCAACTTGTTCCGCCCTTGTACGCGCCGACGACCGACCCCTCCGCCCCTCAGAGCCCCCGTACGAGGCGACGCCCCAGCCCCCGCCCCCTGTAATCCCCTACACCGGGTGACGCCCCAGCCCCCCACACTCTGAGACCCCCAGTACGAGGCGACGCCCCAGCCCCCCGCCCCCTGAAAGCCCTGTACGAGGCGACAACCCAGCCCCCCGCCCCCTGAAAGCCCCTACACCGGGTGACGACCCAGCCCTCCACACTCTGAGAGCCCCTGTACGAGGCGACAACCCAGCCCCCGCCCCCTGAAAGCCCTGTACGAGGCGACAACCCAGCCCTCCGCGCCTTGAACACCCTTGTCAGCCAGAGTGACGATGGCGATGCCGGCCCGCTCCAGCGCGCGCTCAGGATGCCCCGAAGGCGAGTAGCGGTCAGGTCATGGCACTTACGGGGCAAGGCTCCGAAGGTCCGGAGGACGCTGCCGTCAGACGAGGCGAGGACCTGGGTGTTCATGCCGGGCACCAGATGTTCGGCCGAGTAGAAGGGCCGGTCGGCTTCGACCCGGTCGGTGCGCATGAGCATGCTGTCGAACACCGGGTAGTGCAGCCCGCCCCGGGGGGCTTGGTGTGAGGCCTGATCCAGCTTCTGTGAGCGGGCCCCCAGGAGAGCGACCGCCTCCTGTACGTACCGCCACCCGTGGCAGCCGAGATGCCGAACCGTGCACCAGGCACTCAGCCGGGTGAACATCTCGCCTTTACACAGGTAAACCAGGACCAGCAGGGCCAGCTGTCCGGGGTTGAGCCGCCGCCATGCCGACCTGATCGCCTTACGGTGCCGCCTGATGATCCCGGTCAGGTCGGTCAGCGTTGAGGCGACGAATTCACGGCAGCAGGATCGAACAGCGTCCAAGACCGCTGGTAGCGGCGGACAGATCGCGGTGATCAAGCCGACTACCTGGGGTTTCGCCATGCCGCAGGGCGAACATCAGCCTTGGGATCACGCTGCGACAGCAGACTCGCCCTCAGCGGATGAAAAGGGCTTCATGATCGAGATCCAGCTGAATTCGACGCTCTCCCCGCAATGCACCACTCTCCCGCGGTCGCGGGCCCTGTCGTCTGCGGTGTTTTCTCGCCAACTCGAAGGCTCGTGAGTGGCCTTGTCAGGCGTCTTGGGAGCCGCCTTCCCGGATCATACCGCCACTTTTCCTGGCAGGCGGGGAATGCATGATCGTCAGCAGAGTGCTCAGATACCACCGAAATCGATTAGGCAAGCCTTGCCTCGCTTGACGCCCTGCGCGACGCCGCCGCCTCGGCGCTGGTCCCTGCCTGGCGTCGTTGGGGTGCCGCCGCCCCGTTTTCAGGACGGCGGCGGGTGTCCGTCGGCGCTTGCTGACGCCTTCGAGGTCAGGCGGCTGCGCGGGCTCCTGGCGTGGACGGCTCGGTGGGTTCCGCTTCCTCGTCGCCCGGCATGTCGTCGTCCTGCGGTGCTTCCTGCTGAGGGCCCAGGATTCGGACGGTGTCGGGGTCGTCGGGTGTGCTGAGGAGGCGTACCGGGCCGGTGTCGTGCGAGGACGGCGGGCGGGAGGCTCTGGTGGCCATCGCCCAGTCCTGGGTCTCCTCGTCGAGGCGGTCGCGCATCTCCTTGCTGAGAGAGGTCACGCCTCCGCCGCGCTCAGGCTTGGTGAAGACGCCCGTGCCCCAGCGCAGGTCGTGGCCCACCGCGCTCGCCTCGATCTCGGGCATGAAGCGGCGGTCGCCCTCCGGGCCGAACTCGCGGATGCGCAGCCTGCCCGACACCACGACGGGCTGGCCCGGCTGGATGGACTGCGCCACGTTGTCGCCCAGCGCCCGCCAGCAGCGGACGGTGAAGCAGACGCGCTCTCCGTCGGTCCACTGGCCGGTCTTCCTGTCGAAGTAGCGGTGTGAGGTGAGCACTCTGAGCGAGGTGACCCTGGTGCCGTCGTCGAAGCTGTAGAGCCTCGGCTCGGCTGCGACGTTTCCCGTGAGCGTGATGTAGATGTCGTTCATCCGTTGCCTCCATGCCCATGCGGCGGGCGAGTTGCCCGCGGTCTGGGAGACACGGTGCCGCAGCGGGGAGCCGGGCAAGGGGCCGGAACGGCGTTCTGTGGATGACGGCCACAGGCGGCTCCCGGCCTGTGGAGGACGACAGACAGCCCCCACGGCTCCTGGCCTTGGACGGACAGCCCCGCACGGCGTGCTGGCCATGGACGGACAGCCCCGCACGGCGTGCTGGCCATGGAC
>NZ_FOBF01000019.1:0-177011 GCF_900109355.1 Nonomuraea pusilla | reverse complement strand
CACAACCCCGGACGGCGACCCGACGCCGCACACAACCCCGGACGGCGACCCGACGCCGCGCACAAGCCCGGACGGCGACCCGACGCCGTGCACAGGCCCGGACGGCGACCCGACGTCCCCGTACAGGCCCGCGCAGCGGATTGGCGTGGCTTCCGGGTCGACGGCGGCGGGTGGGTCAGGGGGACAGGTCGCGGAGGGCCGTGTAGAAGCCGTGGTGGCGGGCCAGTTCGCGTTCCACGGGTTCGACCACCATCGTCCCGGCCACGGACGCCACCCGGCGGCGCATCTCGCGTTCCAGCCGCTCCCGCTCCTTGGACGCCCCCAGCTCCACGAAGTTGCGCGACGCGATGCCCGACAGCGCGCCGAGCCCCAGCACGGCGACCAGCATGAGCCCCACCCAGGGCAGTGCCGCGGTGTCGCCGAGCACCCGCAGCGCGTCGGGGACCTGGCCGGGCATGAAGACCCCGACCGCGAGCCACGCCAGACCCGCCACGAACGCCGCCACCAGGACGTACTGCCAGATCTTGAGCAGCCGCCACCAGCCGGGCACGTGGTCGAGCCGGGGCGCGAGGTCGGACAGCTCGTCGGTGAGCGCCTTGGGCAGCTGGCTCATGCGGGACCGCGCCGCCTGGTGCACCGCCGTGCGCCACACGGGGTGCATCCCGGTGGACAGGCCGTCTGCGAGCGACTGCACCGCGTTGGCCACCTCGGCGGACTGGGCGCTCACCGTCGTCGTGGAGATGCCGCGGATCTCGTCGCCGACGTCGTCGAGGCGCAGGGTCTTGAGCGGGTCGGGACGCAGTTTGGCGATCCAGCGCGGGTACGGCCAGCCGACCCACTGGTTCGAGCGTTCGGCGTACACGTTCTCCATGGCCTCGCCCACGGCGGGCACGCCGACGGCGTCGCAGAGCGCGTCGGTCAGGCCCATCCTGCGCGCCTCGTCCACGGTGGACGGCGCGTTCAGCGCGTCGCCGACCGGCATCGCCTTGGCGACGCGCTGTTCGAGCCGGTGCAGGTCGGCGTCGAGCTTCTGGATGGCGGCCCGCCGCCGCGACACCGCGCCCGCGATGACGCTCTTGAGGCTTTCGATGCCGCGCCCGGTGATCGCCGACGTCGGGACCACGGTGGGATGCTCGACGCCTTCGCGGCGCAGCAGGTCGTTGAGGTCGATGACGAGCTCGGCCAGTTCCTCGGCGGTGAGCCGGTCGGCCTGGTTGAGCGCGAACACGGTGACCGCCTCGTGCCCGGCCAGCTCGGTGACGTAGCGGCGGTGGGTGGAGGCGTCGGCGTACTTCTGCGGGTCGAGCACCCACACGACCAGGTCGGCCTGGCCGATGAGCCGGTCGGCCTCGGTGTCGGTGAGCGCCCTGATGGAGTCGTGGTCGGGCAGGTCGAGCAGGATGAGGCCGTGGAGCTGGCCGTCGCCCTTGTCGAGCGCGCTGGCCCGGGAGAAGCGGTGACGTCCCTCGACCTTCAGCCAGTCGAGCAGCGGCGCCGCGCCGTCGAGCCCCCAGACGCAGGCGTGGGTGCGGCCGGTGGTGGGACGGCGGACGCCGGTCGGCGACAGCTCCAGCCCTGAGACGGCGTTGAAGAGCGACGACTTGCCGCTGCCGGTGCCGCCCGCGAGCGCGACCACGGTGTGCTCGGACGACAGCTTGAGCCGGTCGCCCGCGCGCTGCAGCAGCGTGCCGGCCTCGGTCAGCAGCTTGTTGTCGAGCCGGCCGGGGCCGAGCTCCACGATCCTGGTGAGCGCGCTCAGCCGCGGCGCGAGCCCGGGCCTGGCGGGCGGCGCCGCTGCCGCCGTGGGCGTGGTCATCGGCGCCGTCATCGGACGACCTCGAGGTTGTACGTCGCCTGGTAGAGGCGGGTGGCGATGGACTCGTCGGGGACGCCCGCGGAGTCGAGCGCTTTCACGTAACGCATGGATTCCTCGTCGAACAGCATGCCGATCCTCGCGCGCAGGTCGCTGAGCGCCTTGGCGCCGATGCCGCGCAGCGACTCCGCGCCGAGCAGCGCGTTGACCAGCCGGTGGGGCACGCCCTCGGCGTGGCCGCCGCTGAACATGGCCACCATGAAGATCAGGGACAACGATTCCGGGTCGAAGGAGACGAGCTTGGACACCGAGCGCTTGGCCACGCCCTCGGTGCTCACCAGCTCGCCCACGTGGTCCTGCCAGGCCGCGATGGCGCGGCCGGCCTGGCGCAGGAAGTCGTCGGACGGGCGGTCGAGGCCCTCGGCGAGCGTGGCGCCGAGTTCGGCGCGCCGCCGCCAGCGGCCGACGACCTCCTCGGCGGCGCGGGTGGCGGCGGCCACGATCACCGACTCCACCCCCGAGCGGAGGGCCGTCCTGAACGACCCCAGGCGTTCGGGGGCCTGCCTGGCCGCCTTGCCCCGTCTGCGGAGCTGGAAGGAGCGCATGAGCTCGCCGGATCCGGTGAAGTCCTGCCAGCGGGCCAGAACCTCGCCGTGCAGCAGCGACCCGCTCCTGAACGCCCTGTCGACGTCGGCGAGCGCGCCGCGGTAGGCCGTCTCGACGTCGGCGCGCAGCTCGGACCTGAACGCGACCTGCGTCTCCAGGTGCTTGGCGAGCGCGGGCACGCGGGTGCGGAAGCTGTTGAGCACGCCCGTCAGGGTCTCCTTGACGGCCTGCGCGCGGCGCGCCTCGTCCACGGAGAGCTCGGCCAGCCACATTCGCAGGTCGGTGACCTCGCTGTCGGGCAGCCTGCCGTCGACGACCTTCGACTCGTTGATGACGAACCGGTCGATCTCGCCCAGGCCGTACTCAGTGAGCATGCGGACGAAGTGCTTCAGCACCACCTCGCGCGACCTCGGCTGCACCCGCGACAGGACGATCGCCAGCCGGGCACCGCGCTCCTTGGCCAGGCGGAGCAGGTTCCAGGCGGGGGCGTCGGCGTAGCGGGCGGCGGTGGTGACGAAGATCCACAGGTCGGCCGCGTCGAGCATGCGGTGGGCGACCTCGTGGTGCTCCTCGACGACCGAGTCGATGTCGGGGGTGTCGAGCAGGGCGACGCCCTGCGGCAGCTTCTCGGTGGTGACGACGACGAGACTGCTCATGCCGGCGTCGGGGGACGGCCGGTCGAGCCGCCGGAGGCCGCGCAGCAGGTCGCCCTCGACGAACCAGGCGCGGTCGCCGGGGTGGCAGGCCAGCACGGGGGTGCCCGTGGTGGGGCGGCGCACGCCGGTACGCGAGATGTTCTTCTCCGCCAGGGAGTTGACCAGCGTGGACTTGCCCGCGCCGGTGGAGCCCGCGACGACGATGAGCGCGGGCGCGGCTCGCGTCCTGACCCTGGGCAGGACGTAGTCCTCAAGCTGGGCGAGCAGTTCGGTGCGGGTTTGCCTCGCCTCCTCCGCGCCCGGCAGGTCCAGGCCGAACCGCACGTCGGCGACGCTCTCCCTCAGCGCACCGAGCGCCGCCATCAGCTCCTCGGCGGCCTCGGCGGGCAACTCCTCCTCGGCCTCACCGGCGGACGCCCCCTTGGCCTCGCCGGTCGACGGCCTCCCGGCCGCCTCGGCCTTGCCAGAGGAGCGCTCCTCGGCCTTGTCGGAGGAGCGCTCCTCGGCCTTGTCGGACGGCGGGAGCTCGGCCTCGTCCGGCTCGCCTGGCGCGTCGGTCTTGGCGGAGGGCTCCTCCTGCGGCTCGTCGTCCGGGTCGGCGGACGCCTCCTCAGCAGCCTCGGCGGGCGCCGCTCCTGACAGCTCGCCGGAAGCTTCGGCACGCACCGCCGCCGAAGGCTCCGACGACGTCCCCCGGTCTCGCGCGGCCTGCGCCGATGTCTCCGTGTCGTCCGCGTCGTCCGTGTCGTCCGCGTTGTCCGCGGCCTCTGTGGGCGTCGCCTCCGCGTCTGCGGTCTCGGCGTGCGGCTTGTCGGGGTGTGTCGGGGACGGGGGGTGGGGGGCGGCGAGGGTTTCGTCGGTCAGCCGGGGGATGCTCAGCGTCTGCTCCCCCAGGGACTCGTGCCGCCCGTCGTCCATGGCCGTGTTCACGGCAGGCGCTCCGCTCGAACCATCTCGACCTCCTGGCCGACGTTCACGACGTCGCCGACGATGACGATCGCAGGCGGCCGGATCCCAGCCGCGGACACGCGGTCGGCCACGGTGGACAGCGAAGCGGTGACCGCCCGTTGGGTCGGAAGAGTACCGTCCTGCACCACCATTACGGGAGTCTCCGGAGAACGTCCGTCGCGGAGGAGGGCGTCGGCCACCTTGGCGAGGCGTTCGACGGCCATGAGCAGCACCAGGGTGCCGTTGGAGCGGGCCAGGCCGGGCCAGTCGACGGTGGACTGGGGGTCGTCGGGGGCGACGTGCACGGAGATGACGTGGAACTCCTGGCTGACGCCCCGGTGGGTGACGGGCACCCCGGCCGCGGCGGGCACGGCGACGGCGCTGGTGATGCCGGGCACCACCAGGACGGGGATGCCGGCGCGGGCGCAGGCGAGCATCTCCTCGCCGCCCCGCCCGAACACGAACGGGTCGCCGCCCTTGAGCCTGACGACGAACTTGCCCTGCCTGGCGCGCTCGACGAGCAGTTCGTTGATGGTGTCCTGGGCCAGGGCGCGCCCGTACGGGACCTTGGCGGCGTCGATGAGCTCGACGTCGGGGGCGAGCTCGTCGAGCAGCCCCCGGGGGGCGAGCCGGTCGGCGACGACGACGTCGGCCTGGGCGAGGAGCTGGCGTCCGCGCACGGTGATGAGGCCGGGGTCGCCGGGGCCGCCGCCGACGAGGGCGACGCCGACGGGCTTGGTGCGGTTGCGGCGGGCGTCGACGGTGCCGTCGCGCAGCGCGCCGACCACGGCGTCCCTGATGCCGGCGGCCCTGCGCGGGTCGCCGCCCGCGGTGACGGCGACGCTGATCTCGTCGACGCGCCCGGAGGCGGGGGTCCAGGCGGCTGAGGCGTCCTTGTCGTCGGCGCGTACGCACCAGATGCGCTTGGCCTCCGCCTCGGCGGCGACGGCGGTGTTGACCTGCCTGTCGTCGGTGCAGGCGTGGACGAGCCAGGCCCCGTCGCAGTCGCCCACCTCGTACGGGCGGGCGTGCCAGGTGACCCTGCCCGTGGCGATCAGGTCGTCGAGCGCCGGGGTGACGGACGGCGAGACGACGGTGATCTCCGCTCCGGCCTCGAGCAGCGCGGGCACGCGCCGCTGGGCGACACGCCCGCCGCCCACGACGAGGACCCGGCGGCCCGAGAGCCGCAGGCCGAGGAGGTAGGGGCCCATGAGGGGAATCTCCCGTTCGCGAAGGTTGTGTAGGAGGTAAACCTACCGGCTCCGATGGCGACGTTCGCTGCGCATGGGTCAGCGGCCGTCGAGGAGGGGTTGCGTCGGGTCCCAGCGGGGCCCGCCCTGATCGTCCCCGCGGCGTCTGGCCATCGCTGAAAGCGCCTCAAGGATAACGCGGTTCCCGAGGAACGCGGTGATGTCGGCGTGGTCGTACGGCGGCGCCACCTCGACCACCTCCATGCCGGCGACGGGCAGTTCGTAGCAGATCCTGCGGACGGCGTCGAGGAGCTGCCTCGCGGTCAGGCCGCCGGGTTCCGGCGTGCCGGTGCCGGGGGCGTGGCCGGGGTCGCACACGTCGATGTCGACGGACAGGAAGACCTGGTCGCACTCGTCGAGAGCGATGCCGGACGCCTCGGTCAGGCAGGCGTCGAGACCCCTGGCGGTGATCTCGGTCATCTCGTACGAGCGCATGCCCTGCTCCGCCATCCAGGCGAGCGTCTCGGGCCCCGGCCAGTAGCCGCGCAGCCCGAGCTGGAGGAACCTGTCGCCCCTGATCGCCCCTGACTCGATGAGCCGCCGCATGGGCTGGCCGTGGCCGTACAGGTGGCCGAACGAGATGTCCCCGGTGTCGGCGTGGGCGTCGAAGTGGATCATGGACGTGCGGCCGGGCGGGTGGGCGCGGGCCGTGCCGCGCGCGTCGGGCAGGGCGACCGTGTGGTCGCCGCCGAGCACGACGGGGACGGCGCCGGAGGCGGCGATGCTGTGGACGGCGTCCTCGATGGCGGCCAGGGAGCCCTCGACGTCGCCGGAGTAGCACTCGACGTCGCCCGCGTCGAGGACGCGCAGGTCGCGCAGCGCGTCCACGCGCAGGGCGAGGCTGGGCCTGGAGCCGTCGTGCGGCAGGTAGCAGGCCTGGCGCAGCGCCATGGGGCCGAACCGGGCGCCGGGGCGGTTGGAGGTGCCGCCGTCGAACGGCGCGCCGACGATGACGACGTCGGCGCCCTCGAACGTCGCCGGGTCACCGAGGTCGCAGCGCCCGACGCCGAGGAACGTGAAGTCGGGGCCGAACATCGGGCCGTAACGGGACACCTCTCACCTCCAGCGGGTCGGCCTCGCCGCGTCCATCCCATCACACGGGCTTCTCGGTCACCCCTGCCGAGTCGAACGTCGCGACCTCGTGCATGACGCGTACGGCGGCGCACACCAGGGGGTGCGCGAGCAGGCCGCCGGTGCCCTCGCCGAGGCGCAGCTCCAGGTCCACGAGGGGGCGCAGGCCGAGGTGGGCGAGCGCGGCGGCGTGGCCGGGCTCGGCCGAGCGGTGCCCGGCCACGCAGTGGTCGATCGCGGCGGGGTGGAGCGCGGCGGCGGCGAGGGCGGCGGCGCCCGCGATGACGCCGTCGAGGATCACCGGGACGCGGGCCGCGGCGCCGCCCAGGACGAAGCCGGCGATCGCGGCGTGCTCCAGGCCGCCCACGGCGGCGAGCACGCGCAGCGCCGCCTCCTGCCGCACGCCGGACCACGCGACGCCGCCCGCCGGCGCGGCGTCCCGCGCGACGTCCGCGGGCAGGTCGTTGACCCGCAGGGCCTCGCGGACGACCTCCACCTTGCGGGCGTGGGTCTCGTCGTCGACGCCGGTGCCCCTGCCGGTGGCCGTCGCCGGGTCGGCCCCGGTGAACGCGCAGATCAGCGCGGCCGAGGCGGTGGTGTTGGCGATGCCCATGTCGCCGGTGATCAGGCAGCGGGCGCCCGCGGCGACGAGGTCGCGGGCCACGGCGATGCCCGCCTCGAGCGCGGCGACGGCCTGCTCGCGCGTCATGGCCGGTCCGCGTGACAGGTCGGCGGTGCCGTACGCGACCTTGTGCCTGCGCAGGCCGGGCGCGTCGGGCAGGTCGGCGGCGACGCCGACGTCCACCACGGTCACGGACGCCCCCGCCTGGGCGGCGAAGGCGTTGGCGACGGCACCGCCCGCCAGGAAGTTGGCCACCATCTGGACGGTGACCTCCTGCGGCCACGGCGTGACGCCCCGGGCGTGGACGCCGTGGTCGGCGGCGAAGATGGCCAGCGCGGCGGGCTCGGGCATCGGCGGCGGGCAGGCCGCGGCGGCGCCGGCGAGGCGTACCGCGACGTCCTCCAGGGCGCCGAGGGAGCCGCGTGGCTTGGTGAGGCGGTCCTGGTGGGCGCGGGCCTCGGCGAGGGCGCGCGGGTCGGCGGGACGGATCGCGGCGAGCGTCTCCGCCAGCGCCCCCGCGGGCCTGTCGTCAGAAGCCCCGGCGGGCGTCTCGGTGGGCACGGGCGACCTCCTTGGCAGGGGGATTCACGGGACGAGCTGCAGCGCTTCCTCGTACCGCTCGATCACGACGTCGGCGAGGGCCTCGCAGTCGCCGATGGCCTCGGCGCAGCGGATGTCGAGCTCGGGGTGGCCCGCGCCGTAGGCGAGGGCCTGCGCCCACACGCGTTCCAGCAGGCCGCCCGCGAACAGCAGGTACGGCACCACGATCACGCGCCTGGCGCCGAGGCGGCGGCAGCGTTCGAGGCCGCCGGGGACGCCCGGCGGGGTGACCGAGACGAACGCGGTCTCGACGGTCATGTAGTCGTAGGCGTGCGTCTCCCAGAACAGCCGCGACACGCGGTGGATCTCGGCGTTGGCGTCGGGGTCGGTGGAGCCTTCGCCGACGAGGACGACGGCGGTCTCGCCCGGTTCGACGTGGGAGGGGAACTCGTCGGCGGGCGCGGACTCGACGGCGCGCAGCCGCGGCCTGGCGCCGACGAGCTCCAGCGGGCGCGGCCTGGAGATGTCGGCGGCGGCCTCGGTGAGGCGGTCGGCGAGCAGCGCGAGCAGGCGGGGGTCGGCTCCGAGCGGGCGGGTGCCGTCGTACATGAGGGTGGGGTGGCGCTGCTGCTCCAGCGCCATGGCGGCGGCGACGTCGCGCTCGGCCCTGCCGAGGCTCATGGGCAGCGCCACCAGGCGGTGGTGGCCCCGCGCGACCAGGGAGGCGACGCTCTCGCCGAGCAGGGGCGTGGCGTGCTGGAGGTAGCCGCCCGAGACCGCCGTCTGGTCGAGGCGGCAGCGCAGCCTGTGGACGAACCTGCCGAACTCCGCGGAGTAGGCGTCATCGTTGGAGCCCTGCCCGATCAGCAGGAGCGGCGGCTTCATTGAGGGAATCTCCGGGGCGTAGACAAGGACACGCGAGGATAACCGATGTCGGGGGACAGGTCACCCCGGGGGCAGGGGTGTCGCGTGCACGACGAACACGGGGTCGGCCGGAGCCAGCGTACGCGATCCGTCCGGGGCGGGCACGAGCCGGGAGGCGAGGATCTGGACGGCCTCGCCGCGGTAGCCGTGCTCGCGCAGGCGGTCGAGCACGGCGGTGACCTGCTCGACCTTCCTGAGGGCGCAGACGAGGGCGCGGGGGCGGCGGGCGGCGCAGGCCATGACGACGTCGGGTCCGCCGCCTCCGACGTGGACGGCGTCGGGGTCGGGCAGCGGTTCGAGCGCGGGGGGCGCCAGTCCCCTGGTGAGCGCCACCTTGACGCCGTGGGCGAGGACGCGGGAGCGGAGCGAGGCGCAGGCGCCTGCGTCGCGTTCGACGGCGAAGACGGCGGCGCCGTGCAGCGCGCACTCGACGGCGATCTCGCCGGAGCCCGCGCCGACGTCCCACACCAGGTCGCCGAGTCGCGGGCCGAGCTTGGCCAGGACGAACGCACGGACCTCGGCGGGCAGGCCGGTCGGCGAAGGCAGCGCCCACTCGGCGGGCCCCGGCTGGGCGCCCGCGACCCAGGGGCGTTCGAGGGGCCGGTGGCGCGGGTCGAGGACGAGGACGACGTCGGGGTCCTTCCACGGCCGCGTCGTGGCCTCGCCCATGCGGCTGTGGGTCAGGCGTTCGCCGGGGCCGCCGAGCGCCTCGAAGACGAGCAGGGAGCGGGGCGTGGTGGGCGCGAGCTCCCTGGCGAGCTCCCCGGGCCCGACGCCGGGGGCGACGACGACCGCCACCTTGGGGTGCGCCCTGCAGGCGTTGACGGCGCGGCGGAGCTAGGCGGGGCCGGACGGCGCGACGACGAGGGCGTCCTCCCAGCCGAGCCCGGCGCGGGCGAAGGCGCGGGCGACGAGGGACGTGGCGGGGATCACCTCGGGTTCGAGCCCGTGGCCGCGCAGCGCGCGGACGCAGCCGAAGAACCCGGGGTCGCCCTCGGCGAGCACGACGGCCGGGGCCTCGCCGCGTTCGAGGTGGCCGTCGAGGGCGTCGAGGAGCGCCGAGTCCGGCGCGGCGGGCGCGGTGGGCAGGGTGGGCACGGCCAGGCGCAGCTCCCTGAGCACGCGGTCGGGGCCCACGACGAGGCCCGCGGCGGCGAGCCTGTCCACCGCCCTGGCCGACAGCTCGGAACCGTCCCATCCGACCACCGTGATCATCGCGCTCACCGCCCTCTCCCCCAGCCTGACGCCCCGCCGGGTGTTTCACCAGGGGGTGGGAGGGCGAGTCCGCCCTGGCGGTCAGGCCAGGTCGGACGGCACGAGGCTGTAGAGCGCCATGTCCTCTCCGACGAGGGAGGAGCGGGCCACGCCTTCGCGGACGAACCCGGCCTTCTCCGCGACCCGCTGCGAGGCGTGGTTGGTGACGGCGGCGCGGAGCTGGAGGCGGCGCAGCCCGTGCTGTTCGAACAGCCAGCGTGCGACCGCCGCCACGGCCTCGGCCGTGTAGCCGTTGCCGCGCGCCCACGGCGCGGCCATGTAGCCGACCTCGGCGGTGCCGTGGTTCCAGTCGAGGTCTCGGACGCCCACGTCGGCGGCGAGACGTCCGCTCGCGAGCTCCTCGACGGCCCAGGCGATGCCGTGGCCTCGCATCCGCATGCGCTCGGACCTGCCGAAGAAGGCGTGGGCGTGCTCCTCGGTGTAGTCGCGGGGGACGCCGGTGTTGGCCTGGATGAGCGGGTCGGCCGCCATGGCGACCAGGTCGGGGACGTCCCGTTCCGCGTAGGCGCGCAGGAGCAGGCGCGGGGTGCGCAGCTCCTCTCTCGGCAGGACGCGGGAGGGCTCGCCGTCGTCCTCGCGCAGCAGGCCGAAGACGACGAGGTCGTGGGGGCCGTCGGGCTCCAGCACCGCGGACCTGAGCACCCCTTCCCAGGTGAAGCCCGCCTTCCGCGCGACGTGGAGCGAGGCGAGGTTGTCGAGGTTGGCCGTCAGGTCGATCCTGCGCAGCTCGGTGGTGCGGAACACCCAGGCGGCGAGGGCCCGCACCGCCTCCGTGGCGAAGCCGCGGCCACGGTAGAGAGGGTGGACGCCGTAGCCGACCTCGGTGGTGCCCGCCGTCCACGAGGTCTTGAACAGGCTGATCGCGCCGACGATCCGGCCGTCGCCGCCGGGGGTGGCGTCGGTCATGGCCAGGTGCACGCCCTGGCCGGAGCGGCGCAGCTCGTGCACGCCGGCCTCCAGCCACCGGGCGACGCCGGACGTCTTCGCGGGGGTGCCGGGCGGCAGGAACGTCGCGCCCGACTGGACGATGGACTTGATCCTCGGCTCGTCCTCGGGGCCGAACGGGCGCAACAGGAGCCGATCCGTGACGATGCTCACATCTGCTGGAAACACGGACGCAGCGTACACACTCGCCGATGTTTGCCCACCAAAGCCCGGGTAGGGGCGCACGGGAGGGGAGTGAGCGAACGATGGAGCAACGTGGGAGCGACAAGCACGGTCCGCGCCTCGACGAGCAGCAGAAGCACGAGACGGAGGGCATGGTCCGCGGCGGGGGCACCACCCACGCGGAGGAGTGGAAGGAGCCCGAGTCGATGCCCGCGCCCGGCGAGGAGTCGGCCTCCTACCCTCCGGGCCACGAGCCCGGCACTCCGGAGGGGATCTCGCAGCACGGCGTGGACGTCCGCAGCGACCTGGCCAAGTGGCTGAGCGACGCCCACTGGCCCGCCACGAAGGACGACCTGGCGCGCCACGCCGAGCAGGTCCGCGCGCCCGACCCGGTGATGGACATGGTGGCCTCCCTGCCCGACCGCCGCTACGTCAACATCGCGGAGGTCGCCGAGGCCCTGGGGCTGGGCGTGGAGATTCGGAGGTGGTGACCGGTGCTGCTCGACTTCATCCGCCCCCTGTACGAGCGCCGGGGGCCGTACGCGTCGGTGTACCTGGGGGCGATGACCGAGCCGGAGCGTGAGACGCACTGGCACAGCGTGCGCGACCAGCTGGAACGGGCCGACCCCGCGACGATCGACGCGCTGGAGCGCGAGGCGACGCGGCCCGCGCCGGGCCGGGCGCTGTTCGCCACCCACGGCGACGTGGTGCTGGCGGAGACGCTGGCCGAGGCGCCGTACGAGCTGGCCGTCTGGTCGCCGCTGCCGCACGTCACGCCCATGCTGCTGCGCCGCGGCGAGAACGTGCCGCACCTGCGGGTGATCGTGGACCACGCGGGCGCCGAGGTGACGGTGTACGGCGGCGGGTCGCCGCGCAGGACGACGGTCGAGGCGTCGGCGTGGCCGCTGCAGAAGACGGCGCAGGGCGGCTGGTCCCAGAAGCGTTACGAGCGCGCGGTGGACGAGGCCTGGGAGAAGAACGCGGTCGCGGTGGCGGAGGAGGTCGACGAGCAGGCGTCCAGGATCGGCGCGGAGCTGGTGCTGGTGGCGGGCGAGCCGAAGTCGCGCTCCTACCTGCTGCGTCACCTGGGCCAGAAGGCGGCCGAGCGGGTGACGACGGTGGAGCACGGCAGCAGGTCGGAGCACGGCCAGTTCGAGGAGGACGTGGAGCGGGCGCTCGATCAGTGGCTGGACCGCAGGCGCGGCGAGCTGCTGGACCGGTACGGCGAGGGTTTCGGCCCGACCGGTGTGCAGGAGGTGGCGCGGGCGCTGCGGGAGGGCAGGGTGCACGCGCTGCTCATGCCGGGCGAGCTGCCGCGGCGGGTGTGGATCGGCGAGGGCGGCACGCAGCTCGCGGCCGACGCCGAGGAGCTGCGGAGCTGGGGGGTCGAGCACCCGGTGGAGGAGCGCGCGGACTCGGCGCTGGCCAGGGCGGCGGCCGTGACCGACGCCGAGCTGTGGTTCACCGACCGGGTGGACGACGTGGCGGCGGTGCTCAGGTACTGAGGTACTGAGGTCCGCCGCCGGCGGGTCAGGTGGCGATGACCACTTCGAGGGTTCTGGGGCCGTGGACGCCCTCGACGCGGTTCAGCTCGATGTCGCTGGTGGCGGAGGGCCCGCTGATCCAGGTGAGCGGCCTCGACGGGTCGAGCCTGGCCACGGCCTCGGGCACCCCGCCGACGATCTGGGCGGCGCGCACCACGCAGACGTGGTGGTCGGGCACCAGCGTCTCGGCCCTGGTGCCCTGCCCCGGCCCGTGGTCGAGGACGATCGTGCCGGTCTCGGCGACGGCGACGGCGCAGGCGGTCAGCACCCCGTCGGCGGTGTACGGGTCGGCGTGCCCGGGGCCGGGCGCCCAGCCGCCGGGCAGCCCTTCGGGCAGCACCAGACGGCGTCCGCCTGCGACGCGGGCGAGCGCGGCGGTCAGGTCGTCCTCCGGCACGACGTGGACGATCGCGCGGTAGTCGCGCACCCGTTCGGCGAACAGCTCCACGAGGTCGTCCACCTGCCGGACGGCGCGGTAGCCGCGCGGGATCCCCGCGTCGGCGGGCCCGTCGTCCCGCGCCCCGGCGACGGCCGTCCTGATCCTGGCCAGGATCTCCTCACGCGCGCTCATTCCGCTCCCACCAGTCTCTGAATGATTCTTCCGGGATGTCGGGCACGTCCCTGGTGTCGGTCCAGGCCGCCAGCGGGCCTGGCAGCCGCCGCTTCGGGACGAACCTCCGCATCCTGGACGCCAGGCGCTGCGCCGCGCCGAGGCGCCGCTCGGAGTTCAGCACCCAGCCCGCGGCCTTCATACCGGCCCGCTCGGCGGCGCCGTGCGGGGCCTTGGCGCGCAGGTCCACGAGCACCTCGGGGATGTCGATGGCGACCGGGCAGACGTCGTAGCAGGCGCCGCACAGGCTGGAGGCGAACGGCAGCGACGCGTCGAGGTCGGACGACATGCCCCTGAGCTGCGGCGTCAGGATGGCGCCGATCGGGCCGGGGTAGACGGAGCCGTACGCGTGGCCGCCCGCGCGCTCGTACACGGGGCAGACGTTGAGGCAGGCGGAGCAGCGGATGCAGCGCAGCGCCTGACGGCCCACCTCGTCGGCGAGCACCCCGGTGCGGCCGTTGTCCAGCAGGACGAGGTGGAAGTCCTGCCCCTCGACCGAGCCCGTCCACATGCTCGTGTACGGGTTCATGCGCTCGCCCGTGGAGCTCCTCGGCAGGAGCTGCAGGAACACCTCCAGGTCGCGCCAGGTGGGCAGCAGCTTCTCGATGCCGACGACGCTGATGAGGGTGCGCGGCAGGGTCAGGCACATCCGGCCGTTGCCCTCGGACTCCAGCACGACCAGCGTGCCGGTCTCGGCGATCATGAAGTTCGCGCCGGAGATCGCCACCTTGCTCCTGAGGAAGCGCTCGCGCAGGTGGAGCCGGGCGGCCTCGGCCAGGGCGGCCGGGTCGTCGGACAGGCCGGCGGGCGCGTCGGGCATCTCGCGGAGGAAGATCTCGCGGATCTCGGACCTGTTGCGGTGGATGGCCGGGACCAGGATGTGGCTGGGGAAGTCGTCGCCGAGCTGGACGATCAGCTCGGCGAGGTCGGTCTCGTAGGCGGTGACGCCCTCCTTCGCCAGCGCCTCGTTGAGCCCGATCTCCTGGGTCGCCATGGACTTGACCTTGACGACCTCGGTCTCGCCCGTGGCCTTGACCAGGTCGGCGACGATGCGGTTGGCCTCGGCGGCGTCCCTGGCCCAGTGGACGGTGCCGCCCGCCCGCGTCACGGCCTCCTCCAGCTGGAGCAGGTAGCGGTCGAGGTGGCGGAGGGTGTGGTCCTTGATGGCCTTGCCCGCGGCCCGCAGTTCCTGCCAGTCGGGGAGCTCGCCGACGACGGCGGCCCGCTTGTCGCGGATGGTGTGGGTGGCCTTCCTGAGGTTGAAGCGGAGCTGCGAGTTCTGCACCGCTTCAGCAGCATTTTTAGGGAAATTTCCGGGCATGCCGAGGAATGTCGCGCTCATCGGCTCTCCTCCGTGGCGGCCAGGATCTCGGCGAGGTGCATGATCCGCACCCCCGACCGCTGGCGGTTCAGCGTGCCGCCGATGTGCATCAGGCACGAGTTGTCGGCCGCGCAGAGCACCTCGGCCCCGGTGTCGAGGACGCCGCGCGCCTTGTCCGCGCCCATGGCGGCGGAGACGGCCGGGTTCTTGACGGCGAAGGTGCCGCCGAAGCCGCAGCACTCCTCGGCCCCTGGCAGCGGCACCAGTTCCAGGCCGCGCACCCGGCTCAGCAGCCGCGCGGGGCGGTCGCCGAGGCGCAGGCCGCGCAGCGAGTGGCAGGTCGGGTGGTAGGTCACCCGGTGCGGGAAGTAGGCGCCGACGTCCTCGACGCCCAGCACGTCCAGCAGGAACTCGGTCAGCTCGTACACCTTGGGCGCGACCTCGGCGACGGCGGCCGCTCCCCTGCTGCCGGGACGCACCAGCTTCGGGTACTGCTCCCTGACCATCGCGGCGCACGAGCCCGAGGGCGCCACCACGGCGTCGTAGCCGGCGAACACCTCGGTGAAGCGGCGGGCGAGCCGGACCCCCTCCTCGCGGTAGCCGGTGTTGACGTGCATCTGGCCGCAGCAGGTCTGCGCGGCGGGGAAGTCGACCTCGCAGCCGAGCCTGCGCAGGAGCGACACGACGGCCTTGCCGGTGCCGGGGAAGAGCGTGTCGTTCACGCAGGTGACGAACAGGGCGACCCGCACGGCTCTCCTTCCAAGGTATGGTCCGACCATTGTATGGTCAGACCATACTCCGCCCTATGGCACGAAGGCCACCATGAGGAGGACGGCTTGTCCGAGAGCGCCTGGCGCCCGGTGCGGCGGACCCGCACGTTCGAGGACGTGCTCGCGCAGATCGAGCGCCGCATCGCCGAGGACGGCCTGACCGCCGGCGACCGGCTCCCCCCTGAGCGGACGCTCGCCGAGCAGCTCGGCGTCAGCCGCTCGTCCGTCCGCGAGGCCATGCGCGTGCTGGAGACGCTCGGCGTCGTGTCGTCGCAGGTCGGCCGGGGGCCCGACGCGGGCGCCGTGCTCGTGTCGAAGCCGGACAGCGCCCTGACCGACCTGCTCAGGCTGCACCTGGGGCTGGCCGCGCTGGAGCCGGGCGAGGTGATCGACACCCGCCTGATGATCGAGTGCTGGTCGGCCGCCCGCGCCGCCGCGGGCCGCCCCGACACCTCGGCGCTGGAGCGGGCGCTGCGCGGCATGGACGGCGCCCGCACGCCGGAGGAGTTCGTGGAGCACGACACCGCCTTCCACTGCGCGCTGGCGGAGGCGTCCGGCAACCGGCTGATCGCCGCGTTCATGCGGTCGCTGCGCGACTCGATGCGGCGCTACGCGGTGGAGGCGGTGATCCGCCTGGGCGACACGTCCGGACTGCAGGCCGACCACCGCCGCATCCTCGCCGCCGTCCGCGGCGGCGACCAGGAGGAGGCGCGACGCGCCGTGACGGACCACCTCGCCCGCGCCTACCCGCCGGACGCCCACTGAGGACTGCGGGCGCGAGGTTCACTCCAGCGTGTCGGCCTGCCTGCAGGTCGCGCCCGAGCAGGCGCGCATGGCCTGCAGCCGCCGGTCCAGCGACGCCACCAGCGCCGGGTCCGCCGTCGCCGCCAGGTTGTTCAGCTCGTACGGGTCCGTGGCCAGGTCGTAGAGCTGCGTCTCCCCGGTCGCGTACCTGACGAAGGCGTAGCGCTCGGTGCGCAACGCCTGGTAGGGCGGCACCGGGGTCTGGCGGGCGGACGAGGCGTCCTGCGGCCGGGTGAACTCGACGAGGGCGTTCCTGCGCCAGGGCTGCGGCTGCTGCCCGCGCAGCAGCGGCACCAGCGAGCGGCCCTCGGCGAACGTCGGCACGGTGGCGCCGCCGAGCTCCGCGATGGTGGGCGCGATGTCCACGGTGGACGCCATCTGGCCGATCGTGGTGCCCGGGCTGATGCCGGGACCGCGCGCCACGAACGGCACCCTGATGGCCTCGTCGAACGGCGTGGTCTTGCCGTGCTTGAGGCGGTGCGTGCCGAGGTGGAAGCCGTTGTCGGAGCCGAAGAAGAGGTAGGTGTTGTCGAGCTTGCCGGTGGCGCGCAGCGTCTCGATGACGGTGCCGACGAGGTCGTCCACGCCGAGCATGGAGCGCAGCCTGGTGCGGTAGCGATCGTCCACGGCGGCGATCTGGGCCGCGTCGAGCGGCGGCAGCGAGCGCAGCCAGAGCGGCTCGCGGCTGACGTCCGGCTGGTTGAACGACGGGGGCCTGGGCGCGGTGACGCCCGCGAAGGCGCCGGCGTGCCTGACGGCGGGGTTGGCCGGGTTGTGGGGGCCGATGGTCGGGATGTACAGGAAGAACGGCTGGTCGGAGCCGGTGATGAAGTCGCGGGCCTTGCGGGCGAGCACGTCCGACAGGTAGTCCTGCGCCGACCACCCGTAGTCGGCGAGCCTGCCGTTCTCGTTGAGCCGGTAGCCGTACTCCTCGTACAGGGCGCGGACGGGCACCGCCCACTCGTCCCAGCCGGGCGGCACGTACGTCTCCGGCGCGGTGTTCCCCGGGTAGTGGTTGAGGAACTTGCCCATCAGCGCGGTGCGGTACCCGGCGTCCTTCATCCAGGTCCCCAGAGTGGAACGTTCCAGTCCCAAAGTGTTGAAGCGGTCGAAACCCCCCTCCGGCGCGGTGTTGGTCAGCACCCCGTGGCTGTGGACGTACTGGGAGCGCAGGATCGAGGTCCGCGACGGACAGCACCAGGAGTTCGTGACGAAGAACCGGTCGAAGGACGCGCCCTGCTGCACCAGCTCACGGCTGATCACCGGGAAGTGTGACAGCGTGCCCGTTTCGAGGTCGTCCGTGAGGATGAACACGATGTTGGGCCGGGTCGCCCCGGCGGCCGCCAACGGCTCGGCCGCCGACGACAGCAGCAGCAGGACGCACGCGAGACGACAGAGAGCCTTGAGCACAGGGTCACACTTCCCCGTACGACGGCTTATTGACACCAGGCGCTCACACAGCGCTAATAGAACTTAATTCCGGAGGTGACGATGAAGCTCGGCCTGAACCTGGGCTACTGGCAGCGCCATGCCGACGACGCCACGGAGACCGTGCTGGCGGCCGAGCGGCTCGGCTACGACTCCGTGTGGACGGCGGAGGCGTACGGGAGCGACGCCTTCACCCCGCTGGCCTGGTACGGCGCCCGCACGTCGCGGATCAAGCTGGGCACCTCCGTCGCCCAGATCTCCGCCAGACCGCCCGTCACCACGGCGATGACCGCCATGACCCTCGACCACCTCACCGGCGGCCGGCTGCTGCTCGGCGTCGGCGCCTCGGGGCCCCAGGTCGTCGAGGGCTGGTACGGCCGCCCGTTCGCCGCGCCGCTCGCCAGGACCCGCGAGTACGTGGAGATCATGCGCAGGGTGTGGCGGCGTGAGGAGCCGGTCACGAGCGACGGCCCGCACTACCCGCTGCCGCTGCCCGGCGGCCTGGGCAAGCCGCTCAGGCTCATCACCCACCCGCTGCGCCCCGACATCCCGGTCTACCTCGGCGCCGAGGGGCCGAAGAACGTCGCCCTGGCCGCCGAGATCGGCCAGGGCTGGCTGCCGCTGTTCACCTTCCCCTCGAAGATCGAGGAGATGTACGGCGGGGCGCTGTCGGGCGCGCCGGACGGCTTCGACGTGGCCGCGATGGTCATGGTGGTGATCTCCGACGACGTCAGGGCCGCGCTCGACGGGGTCAAGATGATGCTCACCCTCTACATCGGCGGCATGGGCGCCCGGCACCGCAACTTCCACGCCGACATCGTCGGCCGCATGGGCTACGCGGAGGCCGCCGAGCGCATCCAGGCGCTCTACCTGGCCGGGCGCAAGGACGAGGCGTTCCACGCGATCCCGGACGAGCTGGCCGACGGCATCTCCCTGGTCGGCCCGCCGGGCCGCATCAAGGAGCGGTTGGAGCCGTGGCGGCGCAGCCCGGTCACCAGCCTGCTCGTCATGGGCCCCCGCGACGAGCCGTCGCTCAAGCTGATCAGGGACCTGGTCCTGGACTGAGCCGCCCTTGCCCGAGCCGGGTCCCGAGCGGCGCGCGGTCCTGGACCGCGCGCCCGGCTCGCGCGCGTGTGCTCAGTCGGGGCGCGGCGCGGGGTCGGCCGTGACCGAGCGCAGCAGCGGCCGGCTCAGCGCCCCCGCGCCCGCCACGCCGCCGAAGCCCAGCACCACGCAGGCCAGCAGCGTGATCGCCCCCGTCGCGTTCATCGCGCCCATCATGAGCGGCACCGCGCAGATCATCCCCACCGCGATCGCCCCGCCGCCCATCACCGCGAGCGGCAGCAGCGTCTCCGTCCTGCGGGCCCGGTCGAGCACCTCCAGCGGTGTCCCGGCCAGCCGCAGCAGCGCGTACGTCTGCCGCCGGTCCAGGATCGACGAGGCGGCCGTGATGCCCGCGCTGGCGATCGCCACGAGGAACGACACCGCCAGCACGACCACCGTCCCCACCCGGACGTCGGCCAGGATCTGCGTCCCGAAGCGCTGGTCGTCGGCCTCGGTCGAGGCCGTGTGCCCGGGGACGAGCCCGGCGAGCGCGGTGCGCGCCCTGTCGACGCCGGCCGCGTCGGCGGAGCTGCCCAGCGCGGCGACCACGGTCTTCTTCGACTCGGCGACCGTCGCCGTCACCCCGGCCCGCTCCAGCCGTTCGCGGGCCTGTCCCGCCACCTCGGCCGTCTGCCCGGCGGGGACGGCCAGGCGCAGCTGCGGCGGCCCTTCGTCGCCGGAGAAGACGCCGGGGCTGAGCAGCCCGATGAAGCCCGCGACGAACCCGGTGAGCGCCACTCCGCTGACCGTGCGCCAGGCCGAGCGGGGGTCGTCGATCAGCCTGCGGGCCGCGAGCAGCCGGGCCGGCCGCCTCGCGGTGGCCGCCGCGATCCTCCCCACCAGGGCGACCACCCAGGGACCGACCAGGTTGACGCACAGGAACGCCAGCGCGATCACCGCCGCGATCACGCCCGCGCTGACGCCCATGCCGAGCACCGGCACCGCGGCCAGCGCCGCGAGCAGCGCGAGCACGCGGACGAAGCGCAGGGCGGGCGGCGTCTCGCGCTTGGCCACGCCGAGCGGGCTGACCACGACCCTGCGCAGCCCGGCGACCGCCGACAGCCCCACCAGCAGCGGCACCGCGACCAGCGTCCCCGCGACGACCAGCAGGCCGGGCCACAGGTCGCCCGCGTACCAGGGGCCGCCCGCCATGGGGATGCGGGCCAGGAGCGGCAGGGCCAGCGCGTACGCGGCGACGCCCGCCACCGCCCCCGCGAAGGCGACGATCACCGCCTCCGCCACCGTCATGCCGACCACCTGCCCAGGCGTGGCGCCGACCAGCCGGAGCGCGGCGAGCCGCTGGTCGCGCCTGGCGACGGTGAGCCTGGCCGCCGCCCCGCCGAACACCAGGAGCGGCACCACCATGAGCACGCTCGCGATGAGCGTCAGCACCTGGTACGCCTCGGAGTCCTCCGACGTCCTGCCGCGCAGGTCGGCCACCTTGGTCGGCGGCCTGCCGGCGATCCAGTCCTCGCTGCGCGCCGCCGTCATCTCGGGGTCGTCCGGCGCGCGGCCGACGACCGCGACCAGCTCGTCCGGGTGCACCAGCGCCGCGTCGCCGAGCACGCCGGCCTGGCGCGGCCAGCGCGCGGCGAGCTCGCCGGCGGGCAGCGTCCGCGCCAGCTCGGCGAGCGCCGGGGAGAGCCACGTCTCGCCCGGCTTCGGGAAGCGCGGCATGCCGGGCGGCGCGGGCGCGGCCGGGTCGAGCGCGGCCAGGTCGACGACGGTGATCGCCCGGTCGCGGACGAAGTCGAAGCGGGCGGCCTCGACGGCGACGGCCGGCCTGCCCTCGGCGGGCACCGGCGTGCGCCAGGCGCCCCGGTCGGCGCGGGCGGCGAACGCGAAGTTGGCGGCCACGGCGAACAGCAGCAGGGCGGTGGACACGGCGACCGCGGCCAGGGTGAGCCAGGTGCCGAGCAGGCCCCTGCGGCCGCCGCCCTTGAGCAGCCGCCAGGTCAGGTCGAGGTTCACGCCGGGACACCGCCCGCCAGCAGCCGCCCGTCGCGGACCTCGACCATGCGGTCGCACGCGCGGGCCACGTTCGGGTCGTGGGTGACGACGATCAGGGACGCGCCGTTGTGCTTGGTCGCCTCGACGAGCAGCCGCATCGTGTCGTGTCCGGTCTGCTGGTCGAGCGCGCCGGTGGGCTCGTCGGCGAACACCACGGCGGGCTTGGTGACCAGCGCCCTGGCGATGGCCACCCGCTGGGCCTGGCCGCCGGACAGCTCGCCTGGCCGCCGCTGCTCCATGCCGTGCAGGCCGAGCGGGACGAACCAGGCGCGGGCCGACCGCACGGCCTCCTGCCGGGCGACGCCGCCGAGCATGAGCGGCAGGGCGACGTTCTCCTCGGCGGGCAGCTCGGGCAGGAGCTGGCCGAACTGGAAGACGAACCCGAACCGGGTGCGGCGCAGGGCGCTGCGCTCCCGCTCGCGCATCCGGTCGATGCGCTGGCCGAGCAGGTGCACCTCGCCGTCGTCCGGCTTCATGATCCCCGCCAGGCAGTGGAGCAGGGTGGACTTGCCGGACCCGCTCGGCCCCATGATGGCCACGGCCTCGCCGGCGCGTATCGCGATGTCCACGCCGCCCAGGGCGACCGTCTGCCCGAACCGTTTGACCAGGGCCCGTCCAACAAGCACGTCGTTCATGGGGTCGAGCCTCCCGCGGGGGCGGGGTGCGGCGGATCGGCCTCGCGACCGGTTGCGCCTCGGCCGATCGGCCGATCCTAGAGTGGTCGCCGTGACTATTCGGGTGCTCATCGCCGACGACCAGCAACTCGTACGTACCGGCTTTCAGATGATTTTGGACGCTCAACCGGACATGGAGGTCGTGGCGGCCGTCGCGGACGGCGCCGAGGCGATCTCCGAGGCCAGGCGGCTCAAGCCGGACGTGTGCCTGCTCGACATCAGGATGCCCAAGCTCGACGGCCTGGAGGTGACCAGGCTCCTCGCCGGCCCCGGCGTCGAGCATCCGATGCGCGTGGTCATCGTCACCACCTTCGACCTGGACGAGTACGTCTACGGCGCGCTGCGCGCGGGAGCCACCGGCTTCCTGCTCAAGGACAGCGGGCCCACCCTGCTCATCGAGGCCGTCAGGGCGGCGGCGAGCGGCGAGTCGCTGGTGTCGCCGTCGATCACGGTGCGGCTGCTCCAGCACCTGGCCAGGCCGCGGCGCACCGCCCCCATGCCGAACGACCCGCTGACCGACCGCGAGCTGGACGTCGTCCGGCTCGTCGCCCGCGGCCGCACCAACCAGGAGGTGGCCGCCGAGCTGTTCGTCTCGCTCTCGACGGTCAAGACGCACCTGGGCAGCATCCAGGCGAAACTCGGCGTCAGGAACCGGGTGGAGATCGCGGCCTGGGCGTGGGAATCGGGTGTCGTGAGCTGATTAACAGCGAGGTCGGCGGGATACAAGTGAATCAGAACCTCAGCGCATGGCCCGGGGGGAGAACATCGTGCGCCACACCCAGGCACCGCCGACCAGAGCCGCCACCGCCGTCTACGTGACGCTCGCCGCGCAGATCCTCTCCCTCGGCGCCCTCGTGCTCTTCGAGACCACCCGCGGCCGCAGCCTCGCCGCCCAGCTCGCCGCCTTCGGCGGCCGCCCCCGGGGCGCCGAGGCGGAGGCCGTGGTGGGCGCGGTGACGACGTTCGCCGTCCTCATGATGGTCATGGCGGGCACCACGATCGCCGCGGCCGCCGCGTACGCGACGTGGCTGGTGCGGGCCAGGCAGGTCAGGGACCGCTCGGCCCTCGCCGGCCCGGTCGCCGCCGCCTGGCTGATGCCGGGCGTCAACCTGATCGCCCCGGTGATCCTGGTGGACGACGTGTGGCGGGCCGCCGAACCGCCCCGCGAGCGGCTCGGCCGCTGGCGGCTGACGCTGGCCGGCTGGTGGCTGAGCTGGCTGGCCACGCTGGCGCTGGTGACGATCCGCCTGCCGCTCGACTCCTCCGCCGGCGACCTCACCGGGGTCGGGCCGCTGGAGCTGGCCTGCGCGGCCGTGGCGGCGGCGCTGTGCGCGGCGACCGTCCACGAGATCACCCACGTCCAGCGCGCCGCCCTGGTGAGGGGGCCGCGCCGCGAGGGCGCCGAGACGCCCGCCGGGGACCAGGCGGCGGAGGCGGCCACGACGACCGTGCGGACCTGACCCTCCTCAGGCCGCGGTGGGGCCCGAGCTGCCCGGGCTGGCGTGCCACAGGCGGCGGGGCGGCGACGAGATCCCCGGCCCTGCCGGCCCCAGGTCGGAGTACGGCGAGAGCCGGTAGCCGTTCGGGTACTCGATCCTGCGCCCGCCGACCCCTCCGCGCTCCTCCGGCTTCCTGGCCAGGAGCTCCCTGACCGCCTCGACGCCCTCGGAGCGCCGCAGCGCGTCGAGGTCCACCAGGTCCCAGCAGTCGACGGCGCGCAGCGAGACCGCGCGGACGCCGGTGCGCCTGACCACCCCCTTGGCGACCATGAGCCAGGAGCCGAACACCGTCGCCGCGCACCAGCCCTGCACCGACTCGAAGAACGTCAGGTCCACCGGGCCCGTCGAGTCGTCCAGGGTGGTGAAGATGACGCGCTGACCCGAGCGCACGGCCGGCGTCTGCGTGGCCACCTTGACCCCGGCCACCAGGATCTCGGCGCCGTTGCGCTGGGCGAGCAGATCCTTCGAGCGCACCACGCCCAGCGCGTCGAGCAGGTCGTCGTAGAAGCTGAGGACGTGCCGGCTGACGTCGATGCCGAGGATGTCCAGCTCCGCCTCGACCATCTCCGTCTCGGTCATCTCGGGCAGCTCGCCGGCGGCGACGCGCTCGGTGAAGCCCAGCGGGAGCTGCACCGCGCCCTGCGGCTCCTCAGGCGGGCAGGCGGGCGAGGTGTAGCGCCTCGACGCGCGCGGCCCCTGCCTGACGCCGATCGAGGACGACCGTTCCAGCACGCCCACCTGCGCGACCAGGTCGCGCCTGGTCAGCTCGCCCGGCCGCCAGCGCGGGCCGCCGGGGTGCAGGCCGTGCAGCGCGTCGAGGCCGCCCACCTGGACGATCCGCTCCATCGTGGGACGCGACGGGCGGGCCCGGTCCCAGAAGTCGGCGAGCGACGTGTACGGCTGGCCCGCCACCATGCGCTCCACCTCGGCCTCGCTGACCCCCTTGACCGCCGAGAACGGCACCCGCAGCGCGTACCCCTTGCCGATCTCCTCGATCCTGAGGTCGCGGCGCAGCCGCAGCGGGTCGCCGTCGAGCTCCCCGCGCGGCACCCGGACGCGCAGCGGCGCGGCGGCGTCCTCGTCCCGCGGCCCGAGCCGCTCCACCCGCCAGTGCCTGCCCGAGGCGTTGACGTCGAGCGGCAGGATCCGCACGCCGCACTGCCTGGCCTCGTCGATGATGACGCGCGGAGGGTACATGCCGGGCTCGTGCGTGAGCACCCCGGCGAAGAACGCCGCCGCGTGGTGCCGCTTGAGCCAGGCCGACTGGTACGTGGGCAGCGCGAACGCCGCCGCGTGCGCCTTGCAGAACCCGAACGCGCCGAACGCGTCGAGCACCTTCCACGCCCGTTCGACCGCGTCGTCGCCGAACCCGTTGGCCTGCGCGAGCGGCACGAACATGCGGCGGACGCGGTCCCTGCCCTCCGGGGTGTCGAGCGCGCGGCGCATGCTCTCGGCGAACGACAGGTCCCTGCCCGTCATCACCGCGATGATCCTGAGCACCTGCTCGTGGAACACGACGACGCCGTGGGTCTCCTTCAGCGCGTCGCGCAGCCGCTCGTGCGGATAGTACGGCCGCCGCCACCCGCCCCTGGCCTCCAGGTACGGGGTGACCATGTCGGAGTTGACCGGGCCCGGCCTGAACAGGGAGATGTCGACGATCAGGTCGTGCATCGCGCGCGGCTCCAGCTTGGCGACCAGCTCGCGCTGGCCCGGCGACTCGATCTGGAAGCACCCGATGGTCCTGGCCGCGCAGATCAGGTCGTAGGTGTCCTGGTCGTCGTGCGGCACGTACTCGACGCCCGGCTCGTCGCCGCGCTGCGTGTCGAGCTCCACGACGACGTCGTCCACCCGCTTGATCTCGCTCAGCGCGTACGCCAGGGCCGACTGCATGCGCACGCCCAGCACGTCGAGCTTGAGCAGCCCGGCCTCCTCGACGTCGTCCTTGTCGAACTGCGACATCGGGAACTCCAGCATGCTGCGCTCGACCGGCGTCCTGTCGCGCAGCCCGGCGTTGCCGACGAGCACGCCGCACGGGTGCATGGCGATGTGCCTGGGCAGCCCGTCGAGCTTCTCGGCCAGCCGGAACACCCGGTCGAGCCCGGCCTCGCCGAGCCGGCTCTCGCGCAGCTCGGGCAGGTCGGCCAGCGACGCGGTGATCTGCCGCGCCCTGATGTGCGGGAACGCCTTGGCGATGGCGTCGATCTCGTGCGGCGGCAGGCCCATGGCCCCTGCGACGTCCCTGATCGCGCTGCGCGCCCGGTAGGTCTCCATCATCGACACGCACGCCACCTGGGACTCGCCGTAGCGGTCGAAGATGGCCTTGTAGCAGTCGAGCCTGCGGGCCGACTCCACGTCGAGGTCGATGTCGGGCAGCCCGACGCGGCTCTCCGCGAGGAAGCGCTCCATGAGCAGGCCGTGCTCAAGGGGGTTCACCCCGCCGATGCCGATGAGGTAGTTGACCAGGCTGCCCGCGCCGGAGCCGCGGATGGCGCAGCGCACGCCCATGCCGCGGATCATGTCGGTGATGCCGGCCACCGCCACGAAGTACCCGGACAGCCGCTTCCTCTCGATGATCCGCAGCTCGTCCGCGGCGCGCTCCCTGGCCTCGCGCGAGCGGGCCAGGCCGCGCGCGGCCAGGCCGTCCTCGACCCGGCCGCGCAGCAACGGCACCGGGTCGCCGCCGATCTCCGGCAGATGCAGGTTCGGCGGGTCGGCGCGCAGCGCCAGCAGCTCCAGCGGGTCGAGCGAGCACGCTTCCGCCAGCCGCCTGGTGGTGAGCAGCAGGCGGCCCGCCGCGGCCCCGTCGCCGCCGCAGATCCTCGCCGCCACCTGCCGCATCTCCTCGGTGCTCTTGAGGTAGGCGTGGGTGGTGGAGCCCTCCAGATGGCGCGGGTGCAGCGGGACGAGCTGGCGGGCCGCGTCGAGCACGTCGCCGACCTGGTGGTCGGCCGGGTCGAGGTGGCGCACCGCGTTGGTCAGCACCGCGGGCACCCCGGCCGACTCCGCCAGCGCGAGCATGCGCACGGCCGTGATCGAGTCGCGGAAGCCGTACTGGTCGGCCACCTCGACGACGACGCCGGGCACGGCCGCCCGCCACAGGGCGAGCAGCTCCGCGGCCCGCTCGTCGTGGCGCAGCGCCGCCGCCCGCCCCACGTCGGACCTGGGGCCGAGCAGCACGACCAGGCCGTCGTCCGCGCCGAACCCGTGGGCGCCGCCGGGGCCGCCCGCCCACGCCCCGACCAGGTCCCTGGTCACCTTCGGCGCGCCGCGCTCGCCCGCGTGGTGGGCGGCCGTGACCAGGCGGGACAGCCGCGCCCAGCCGCCGCCGCGGGCCAGCACGGTGACGCGGTCCTCGGCGTCGGGGCCCGTGCGCGGGCGCGGCGCCTTCAGCCACTGGCCCGGCTCGGGGGCCGAGGTGTCGAGCGCGAGGTTCACGCCGAGCACCGGCGCGATGCCGGCCGCCGCGCAGGCGTGGGCGTGCTTGACCGCGCCGTACAGGCCGTCGCGGTCGGTCAGCGCCAGGATGTCCATGCCGTGCTCGGCCGCCCGCAGCGCCAGGGCGTGCGGGAAGGCGGTGCCGTAGCGCATCGAGTAGGCGGAGCTCACGTTGAGGTGCGGGAACGGCGCGGTCATCAGTCCCACCCCCGCAGGAGCAGCCAGTCGCCGCCGGCGGTGTCGAACCTCAGCTCGTACGAGCCGACCTCCCGCCCCGGGCCGGCCTCGACCCGCCAGAAGCGGCGCTCGCCCGGATCGCTCTCGCCGGTCTTCCACCACTCGCGCGCGACCACCCAGTGGTCGAGCACGCGACGCACGAGGTAGAGGCGGTCGCGCCAGACGAACTGGATCGGATCGCCGTCCCTCGTCCACACCTCTATCGGGTCGCCATAGAGTCTGCTCAAGTCGCTTCTCCCCGCGGCTCCTGGTTCTGATGGTGAGCCACCCGGGGGAAGGCGGGTGCTATAAGTCGAACATATGTTCTCAGGGCCGGAAGCGCAAGTCGCCGGCCTGCCGGACGAGCGGGTTGGCGCCGATCGAGTTGCGGATGCTGAAGGTCACGCTCCCGGCCCGGTACCTGTCGTCCGACGACTCCACTGGTCTGCCCTCGTGCGTCGTGGTCACACGTCGCTGGCGCAGCAGCGGGCTGCCGCGGCGCACCCCGAGCAGCCGCGCGTCCTGCGCGCCCGCCGGCACGGCGTCGATGAGGTGCTCGCCGTACGCGAACACCAGCCCGATCGCGTCGTACAGCGCCTGGGTGACCGACTCGCAGTCGGGCGGCAGCCGCTCCACCTCGCCCGCCACCCACGCCGCGTACGCCGTGCGCTCGACGAGCACCGGCTCGCCCTCCAGCGAGCGCACGCGCAGCACGTCGAGCACCTCGCCCGAGCCGAGCCTGGCGGCCTCGGCGGCCGTCGCCGGCCTGCGGCGCTGCTCGATCACCCGGCCCTCGTAGCGGTAGCCGTTCGCGCGCGCCCACTGCGCGAAGCTGTGCAGCTCCGCGAAGCTCTGGCTGGGCGCGTTGCCCAGGACGATGCGCCTGGCGCCCTGCCGGGAGCCGACCAGCCCCTCGGCGGCCAGCACGGCCACCGCCTGCCGCACGGTGCCGCGCGCCGCGCCGAACCGCGCGGCCAGCTCGGCCTCGCTCGGCAACTGCGTGCCCACCGGGTGCGCGCCGGAGAGGATCTCCTCGCGCAGCTCATCGGCTATTCGTTCATAGCGCGCCACCATTGACGACCCTTTGCATTCATGAAAGAGCAACGTTTATGCGACTAACTGGTGCTCGCTTGTTTGGACAAGTCCACCTACGTTCTTCCCACACCCCTGGAGAGTGGAGGCGACGTGTTGCCACCTCGCGCCCGTACGGCCGGCGTACTCGCGGCCCTGACCCTGGCCACCGCGGCGTGCGGTGCCGCCCCGAGCACGCAGCAGCCTAAGACATCGTCGGAGGGCGGGGTCAACGCGGCCACCGCGACCTCGGCCGCCGACTTCGGCGGCTTCGACAAACTGGTGGAGGCCGCCAAGAAGGAGGGGGCGCTGCACGTCATCGCCCTGCCGCCCGACTGGGCGAACTACGGCGAGATCATCCAGAAGTTCCAAGAGAAGTACGGCATCAAGATCGAGAGCGAGACGCCGGACGCCGCCAGCGCCGACGAGATCAACGCCGTGAAGACCCGTAAGGGCCAGGACCGCGCCCCCGACGTGCTGGACCTCGGCCAGTCGTTCGCGATCAGCGGCGCCAAGGAGGGCCTGTTCGCGCCGTACAAGGTGCAGAGCTTCGACAAGATCCCCGAAGGGCAGAAGGAGCCCACCGGCCTCTGGGTGAACGACTACGGCGGCTACGTCTCCATCGGCTGCGACGCCAAGAAGATCACCACCTGCCCCACCAGCTTCGCCGACCTGCTCAAGCCCGAGTACAAGGGCAAGGTCGCCATGAACGGCAACCCGACCAAGTCGGGCTCGGCGTTCGCCGGCGTGTACGCCGCCGCCATCGCGAACGGCGGCTCCTACGACGACATCCAGCCCGGCCTGGACTTCTTCAAGAAGCTCAAGGACGCCGGCAACTACAACCCGGTCGAGACCACGCCCGCCACCATCGAGAAGGGCGAGACCCAGATCAGCATCGACTGGGACTACAACAACGCCGCGTACGCCCCCCAGATGGCGGGCAAGGGCCTCGACTGGAAGGTCAACGTGCCCACCGACGGCAAGTACTTCCAGATGTACGCCCAGGCCGTCAACAAGGACGCCCCGCACCCGGCGGCGGCCAGGCTCTGGCAGGAGTACCTCTACAGCGCCGAGGGCCAGAACCTCTACCTGAAGGGCTTCGCCCGCCCCGTGCTGCTGCCCGCCATGACCGCCGACGGCACCGTCGACAAGGCGCTCGCCGAGAAGCTGCCCCAGGTCGAGGGCACCCCCACGTTCCCCACCCCCGAGCAGGTGGACGCGGCCAAGGCCAAGCTGGCCGGCGGCTGGGACGCCGCTGTCTCGGGATGACCCGCTCCAGGGGCTGGCTCGGCGCGCTGCCCTTGCTGGCGTTCTTCGCCCTCGTCTTCGGGATCCCCGCCGCCGTGCTGGTGGCGGGGGCCCTCACGGCCGGGGGCGAGCCGAGCCTGGCGAACATCACGCAGAGCCTCCAGGGCGGCTACCTCACCGCGATGGCCGGCAGCGTCAAGCTGTCGGCCGTGGTCGCGGTGCTGGGCGCCGTCCTCGGGACGCTCCTCGCCCAGGCCGTCGTCACCTCGCGCTCCACGCTGCTGCGGGAGTCGGTGCTGACGGCCTCGGGCGTCCTGGCCAACTTCGGCGGGGTGCCGCTCGCGTTCTTCTGGATCGCCACGCTCGGCAACTCGGGCGTGGTCAGCGGGCTGGTCGGGCTGCCGACGGGCGCGCTCTACACGTTCTGGGGCCTGGTCGTCGTCTACCTGTACTTCGCGGTGCCGCTCATGGTGCTCGTCATGGCGCCCGCGCTGGACGGGCTGCGCCCGCAGTGGCGGGAGGCCGCCGCCAACAACGGCGCCACCGCCTGGCACTACTGGCGCCTCGTCGCGCTGCCGGTGCTGACGCCCGCCATGCTGGGCGGCGTGGTGCTGCTGTTCGGCAGCGCCTTCTCCGCCTACGCCACCGCGAACGCCATGGTCGGCACCGTCGTCCCCCTGGTCACCCTGAAGATCGCCAGCGCGCTGACCGGCGACGTGCTCGTCGGCCACGAGAACATCGCCCTCGCCCTCAGCCTCGACATGGTCGTGGTGGCCGGGCTGGTCATGGCGGTGTACCTGCCGCTGCAGAGGAGGACGTCCCGATGGCTGCACTGACCGGACTGGAGCAGGTGACCGCCGCCGCACCGGCCGCGCCCGCCCGTCCCCGGCTGTGGCGCGGCGCGGTGCTCCTGCCGGCCGCCGCCTACTTCCTCGTGCCGCTCTGCGCGTCGCTGTGGTACACGGTCCACACGCCGGGCGCGGGCGTGTCCCTCGCCGCGTACGGCGAGCTCGTCACCGCCGAGGGGTTCGCGCGCAGCCTGCTGCTCTCGCTGTCGCTCGCCGCCGCGACCATCGTGCTCGTGCTGCTGCTGACGCTGCCCGCCATGCTCGCGGTACGGCTCAGCGCGCCCCGGCTGCGCCCCGTGCTGGAGGTGCTGTGCACGCTGCCGCTGGTCGTGCCGCCGATCACGTTCGTCGCCGGCATCGGCACCGCGCTGCGGACCGGCGCCGACGTCCTCGCGCCCACCCCGTTCTGGGCCACGCTCATCGCGGCGCAGGACCCGGGGTTCCCCGTCGTGCTCGTGCTCGCGTACGTGGTGCTCGTGCTGCCGTTCGTCCACCGGTCGCTCGACGCCGGGCTGCGCACCATGGACGTGCGGACCCTCGTCGAGGCGGCCCGCAACCTCGGCGCGTCCTGGCCGCACGTCATGTTCCGCGTCGTCATGCCGAACCTGCGCTCGGCGCTCGCCAGCGCCTCGTTCCTGACCCTCGCCCTGGTGCTGGGCGAGTACACCGTCGCCAGCCTGCTCGGGTACGAGCCGTTCGCCGTGTGGATCGTCACGGTGTCGGGCTCCAAGGGCCAGGTGTCGGTCGCCGTGTCGATCCTCAGCCTGGTGCTCGTCTGGCTGCTGCTGCTCGCCATGTCCGGCGCCCTCGCCAGGAGGAACCCGGTCACGGCGCATCCCGTCAAGGAGAGAAGGACATGACCGCACGGGTGGAGTTCCGCGCGCTGCGCCGGGTCTTCGGCAGGACCGTCGCGCTGGACGGGCTCGACCTCACCGTCGAGCCGGGCGAGTTCGTGGCGCTGCTCGGCCCCTCCGGCTGCGGCAAGACCACGGCGCTGCGCTGCGTCGCCGGGTTCGAACGCCCCGACTCGGGGGCGGTGCTGGTCGACGGCCAGGACATCACGCACGTCCCGGCCAGCAAGCGCGACGCCGGCATGGTGTTCCAGTCGTACTCGCTGTTCCCCAACCTGAACGCCCGCGACAACGTCGCCTTCGGCCTGCGCGTGCGCAAGGTGCCGGTGGCCGTCAGGCGGGCCAGGGCCGACGAGCTGCTGGAGCTCGTCGGGCTGCCGTCGCACGCCGACCGCTACCCGCACCAGCTCTCCGGCGGGCAGCAGCAGCGCGTCGCCCTGGCCCGCGCGCTCGCGCTCGAACCGCGCGTGCTCCTGCTGGACGAGCCGCTGTCGGCGCTCGACGCCAAGGTGCGGGTGGCGCTGCGGGAGGAGATCCGCCGCCTGCAGCTCGACCTCGGCATCACCACGATCTTCGTCACGCACGACCAGGAGGAGGCGCTGTCCGTCGCCGACAGGGTGGCGGTGCTGCGCGACGGGCGCCTTGAGCAGTGCGGGCCGCCCGCCGAGGTCTACGACCGGCCGGCGACGCCGTTCGTGGCCGAGTTCGTCGGCACCATGAACCACCTGCCCGGCCGGGTGTCCGGCGACCGGGTGGAGGTGCTCGGCCAGGTCCTGCCGGTGGACGGGGCGCTGCCGGCGCAGCCCGGCGTGGACGTCCTCGTCCGGCCGGAGGCCGTGCGGGTGACGCCGCTGGAGGACGCGGCGGCGAACGGCGCGGCCGGTCTCACGGCCGAGGTGGTCGCGGCCTCCTTCAGGGGCGCCTCCGTACGGCTGCGGCTGCGCCTGCTCGCCGACGGCGCCACGGAGACCACCGCCGAGACCGCCACCGACACCGCCACCGAGACCGGCGGCGGGCAGGGTGACGGGCAGGGTGACGGCGGGCAGCGTGACGGTCTCGGGCGCCGGGCCGGCGAGGTGCTCGCCGACGTGCCCGGCCACGAGGCGGCCCGGCTCGGCGCCGGGGCGCGGGTCACGGTGCGCCTCGTCGAACGGCCCGTCCTGGTGGCGCCGCGCACCCCCGGCCCGGCCGCCTCCCCGGCGGACGTCCCGGCGTCCGCGTCCACCGGGCCCGAGCCCGCCCCTGCCGGCGCGTCCGGCGGTCCGGTTGCGCCCGGCGATGCGGGCTGAGGCGTTCGACGCCGTCCTGCTCGACATGGACGGCACCCTGGTGGACACCGAGGGCCTGTGGTGGCGGGCCACGGCCGCCGTCGCGGAGACGCTCGGGCGCCCGCTCGGCCCCTCCGACGTGCCGCACGTCCTCGGGCGCACCACCCACGACACCGCCGCCCACCTCCTGGCGGGGCGTCCGGGCGTGGAGGAGGTGGCCGCGCGGCTCACCGAGGCGTTCGCCGGGCACGTCGGCAGGGGCGTGACGCTCGTGCCGGGCGCGCGGGAGCTGCTGTCCGCCCTGTCGGCCTCCGCCGTCCCGACCGCCCTGGTCAGCGCCTCGCCGCGGCGCATCGTGGATCTGGTGCTGCCGCGGCTCGGCCACGCCTTCGACCTGGTCATCGCGGACGGGGAGACGGCGCGGGGCAAGCCGTCGCCCGACCCGTACCTGGAGGCGGCCCGGCGTCTCGGCGTGGCCCCCGCGCGCTGCGTGGCGGTCGAGGACAGCCCGACGGGGATCGCGGCGGCCCGCGCGGCCGGCTGCCACGTCGTCCGGGTCGGTCCGTCGGGCCTGCCCGGCCTGGACGAGATCCGCGCCACCCTGCGCCGGGCCTCCTGACACCCGCGCCGGGAAGATCCCCCGGGCGGGGGAGGCGGATGGCTCGCGGCGGGGAGGCCGCCGTCCGCGCGGCCCGGTGAGGCTGACGGCATGGTGCGCACAGGGGCAGGGCGGGCAGAGGCCGGTCAGGCGGGGGCGGGGACTGCGGCCGGTCTCAGGGGTGAGCTGTGGACGGCCGGCGCGGCGGTGTCCGCCGTCCTGTACGCGGTGCTGCGGGCCGGCTGGGAGCAGGCGGGCAGGTGGCGGCCGCTCTCGCCGGTCGGCGACGACCTGATCGTCTTCACCGGCTGGAGCGCCGTCTGGCTGTGCCTGGCCGCCGCGGCGGTGCTGGCCGCCACCCTCGCCGTACGGCCCCGTGGCCCCGCCCGTTGGGTGCCCGTGGTCGCCGCGTACGCCGTGGGCGCCGCGCTCGTCGTGTCGGGCGCGCTGCTCCTGCTCGACGTGGTGGGCGTGATCTTTCCCGGCCTCGGCATCCCGGTCTTCCCCCTGGGCGTGTTCAGCAGGGCCGTCTGCGTGACGCTCGGCGTGCTGGTGCTGCGCGCGGGCCGCCGCCACGCCCGTCGCACCGGGCGGGGCTGCGCCGCCTGCGGGCGGGCCATCCGTCAGCCCGCCGGGGAGCCCGCGGAGCGCGCGGCGCCCCCGATGATCCCGGTGTGGGCGTTCGCCGGCGCGTACGCCGCCGTGCTGGGCTGCCTGACCAGGATCGGGGCCCAGCTGTCCCTGGACCTCGGCGGCACGGGCACGCCCACGCCCGCGGACAGGATGGCGGGGACGGCGTCCCAGGTGATGTTCGAGGCCGGGTTCCTGCTGGCCGGGACGGTGCTGCCGCTCGCCCTCGTCCACCGCTGGGGGCGGGTGTGGCCGCGCTGGACGCCCGCGCTCGGGGGCCGCCGGGTTCCGCGCCCGCTGGTGCTGTGGCCCGCCGCGGCCGTGTCCTGCGGGCTGGTCGCGTACTTCGGGGTGGGGCTCGGGCAGATGGTCGCCGAGCGGCTGGCCGGGCGGCGGCCGTTCGCCGGGGACGGCGGCGGCCCCGAGCTGCCTGAGGCGTTCTTCTGGGTGGCCGTGCCGGCGTACTTCGTGTGGGGCGTCGGCATGGCGGTGGCGGCGGTCGCGTACGCGAGGGCCACCCGGGCCTCCTGCGGCGACTGTGGCGGATGAGCGCGGGTCGGTAAGCTAGCGCGCCGTGAGCGGTGAAACATCCCACATCGGGCGCTACCGGCTGCTGAGCCTGCTGGGTCGGGGTGGGATGGGCACGGTCCACCTCGCCGAGGACCCGTCCGGGCAGCGGGTCGCGATCAAGGTGATCAACCCGGAGCTGAGCCAGCACGAGCAGTTCAGGATGCGGTTCCGCAGGGAGGCCGACGCCGCCAGGCGGGTGCGCAGGTTCTGCACGGCCGCCGTGCTGGAGGCCGCGCTCGACGGCGGCCTGCTGTACGTCGTCACCGAGTACGTCCCCGGCCCCAACCTGGAGGAGGCCGTCAGGCAGTCGGGGCCGCTGCGCGGCTCCAGCCTCGACGCGCTGGCCGTCAGCGTCGCCACGGCGCTCACCGCCATCCACGCCGCCAACGTCGTCCACCGCGATCTCAAGCCGTCCAACGTGCTGCTCTCCCCCGTCGGCCCCCGCGTGATC
This sequence comes from Nonomuraea pusilla, assembly GCF_900109355.1. GTDB lineage: Bacteria > Actinomycetota > Actinomycetes > Streptosporangiales > Streptosporangiaceae > Nonomuraea > Nonomuraea pusilla. The sequence continues at coordinate 143,249 of NZ_FOBF01000019.1, read as the reverse complement.
GACTTCGGCATCGCGCGGGCGCTCGACACGCTGGGCGGGGTCACGGGCACCGGCGAGCTGGTCGGAACGCCCCGGTACATGGCGCCCGAGGTGCTGCGCGGCGACCCGGTCTCCCCCGCCTGCGACGTCTTCTCCTGGGGCTGCCTGGTGGCGTTCGCGGCCGGCGGCCGGGCGCCGTTCGGCGGCGAAACGCTCCCCGCGATCGTCTACCAGGTGCTCAACACCGAGCCGAACCTCGACGACGTCGAGCCGGGCCTGCGCGAGCTGGTCCGGGCGGCGCTGCGCAAGGACCCGGCGGCGAGGCCCACCGCGCAGCAGCTGCTCGACGCGCTCGTGGGCCGGTCGGCCGCGCCGGAGCAGGCCGCCCGCACCGCGCAGGTGGCCTGGCAGCACGCGACGACCCCGTTGACCGAGTCGCCGCCCCCGTCGCCGGGCGGCGCCCCGCGCGTGCGCAGGGCCGGGCTCCTCGCGGCGGGCGCCGCCGTCCTCCTGACCGCCGGCATCGGCGGGTGGGCGCTGCTCGCGCCCGGCGGGCCGCCCGAGCTGACCGTCCTCTACCAGGAGGACTTCACGCAGACCACCGGCGGCTGGGTCGGCACGTACGACGCCTCCGACAGCGCCGCGCGCGGCTACCGCACCGACGGCACGTACGGGCTGGACGTGGACGACGTCAGCTCGGAGCGGCTGGAGAAGGCGCCCGTGCCGTACACGCCGGTCACGCCGACCGCCTCGCCCGACCCGTCGGCCACCCCCACGCCGATGCTGCCCGCCACGGTGGTCGTCGGCGTCACGGCCGAGGTGAAGACGTTCAAGCAGACCGGCGAGTACGGCGTCTTCTGCCACAACGCCGAGGACGGCACGTACTACGAGTTCGCCCTCGACACCGCCGGCAACGCCAGGATCAGGCGGGTGTTCGACGGCTCGGGCGGCACCCTGGCCGCTCCGGTGAAGGTGGACGGCCTGGAGGCGAGGAACCGCGTCGTGGCGTCCTGCGAGCAGCGCGGGACGTCCGTGCGGCTCAGCATGTGGGTGAACGACGAGCTGGTGCGCCAGGTGGACGACCCGAACGGCATCCCCAACGGCGGCCTCGGCGTGTTCGCCCGCACCACGAAGGAGGACGGGTCGGTGCTGAAGACCGCGTTCGACGACTTCGAGCTGCGCGGCCAGAAGGAGCCCTAGCCCTCCGCGGTGCCGCCGAGCACGCCCGCGCGGGCGGCCGCGAGCGCGGCGTCGGCGGCGCGGTCGGCGTCGCGCTCGCTCACGGGCTCGTGGGCGACGAACAGCCGGTAGTAGACCGGCGCCACGGCGACCCTGATCACCTCGGCGGCGTCGACGCCGGCCGGCAGCTCGCCGCGCGCGACCGCGCGCCGTACGACGTCGGCCGACTGCTCGTGGCGGGCGGCGAAGAACGCGTGCAGCGCCCGCGCCGCCTCGGGGCTCTGCATGGCCGCCGCCACGAACGCCGACGACACGGGGCCGAGCCCGGGATCGGCGAAGCCGCCGCGGACGAGCTGGACGATCCCCCGCAGGTCGCCCCTGATGTCGCCGGTGTCGGGGACGGGCCAGGGCTCCTGGCCGGCCAGGTCGAGGGCGTCGGAGATGAGGCCGTCGACGCCGCCCCACCGCCGGTAGACGGTCGTCTTGTGGACGCCGGAGCGTTCGGCCACGTTCTCGACGGTCAGGCCCGCGTAGCCGTGCTCGGCGAGCTCGGCGAGCGTGGCCTGGCGTACGGCGTCGCGGACCCTGGCGCTGCGGCCTCCCGGCCGTCGGTTCGACTCCAAAAACAACTCCAGTTGCGTTAACGGCTCTCCACGTGACATACTAAAGCTACATTAGTTGCGATTGGAGCTTCTGTCCTGATCAACCTGCGCAAGGTTTCCCGGTCCTACGACCACCGGCCCGTCCTCACCGACGTCTCGATGTCCGTACGTCCCGGCGAGCGGCTGGCCGTCGTCGGCGAGAACGGCTCCGGCAAGTCCACCCTGCTCCGGCTCCTGGCCGGTCTCGAACGGCCCGACGACGGCGAGGTCACCGTCACCGGCGAGGTGGGCCACCTCGGGCAGACCCTCGGCCTGCCGCCCTCCCACACCGTCCGCCAGGCGGTGGACGCCGCGTTCGCCGGGCTGCGCGCCATGGAACGGCGCCTGCGCGAGCTGGAGTCCGAACTCTCCGGCGAGGGCTGGGCCGCGGCGGCGGACGAGTACGGCGAGCTGCTCACCGCGTACGAGGCACGCGGCGGGTACGAGGCCGGCGTCCGCGTCGAGCGCGCCTTCCACGCGCTCGGGCTGGCCCACGTCACCCCCGGCAGGACGCTGTCCAGCCTGTCCGGCGGCGAGCAGGCCAGGCTCGGCCTGGCCTGCGTGCTCGCGGCCGCGCCCCGCGTGCTGCTGCTCGACGAGCCCACCAACCACCTCGACGAGGCCGCGCTCACCTGGCTGGAGGACCGCCTGCGCGAGCACCGGGGCGAGGTCGTCGTGGTCTCGCACGACCGGGTGTTCCTCGACCGGGTCGCCACGGCCGTGCTGGAGGTCGAAGGAGGCCGCGTCAGCCGCTTCGGCGGCGGCTACTCCGGCTTCCTCGCGGCGAAGGCCGCAGCCAGGGCCCGCTGGGAGCAGGCGTACGCGGAGTGGGCCGACGAGGTGCGCCGGGTGCGCGAGCACGCGGCCACCACCGCGCGCCGGGTGGCGGCCGGACGCGACATGCGTGACAACAACAAGATGGCCTACGACCGGAACGCGGGGCGGGTGCAGAGCTCCGTGGCGACCCGGGTGCGCGACGCCCACGAGCGGCTGCGCCGCCTGGAGGCCGACCCGGTGCCGCGCCCGCCCGAGCCGCTCCGCTTCCGCGGCGCCTTCACCGGCCCCCTGGACGACGCCCGGGCGGAAGAGACGGCGGCGCAGGCCGGGCCGCTGGTCGAGTTGCGGGACGTCCGGGTGGGGGACCGGCTCCACGTCGGGGAGCTGACCGTCAGGCCCGGAGACCGGCTGCTGGTCCGGGGCGCGAACGGCGCCGGCAAGTCCACGCTGCTGGAGCTCGTCGCCGGGCGCGCCCGCGGCCGTGTCGGCCATCTGCGCCAGGAGGTGGCGTTCGACCCCGGCCGCACCGTGCTCGCCGTCTACCGGCGCGGCCACGGCGGACACCCCGACGACGCCGCGCAGGCGCTGCTCGCCACCGGTCTGTTCGCGCCCGAGACGCTCGGCGTCAGGACCGGCGCGCTGTCGGTCGGCCAGCGGCGCAGGCTGGCGCTGGCCCTGCTGCTCGCGGGCGAGCACGACCTGCTGCTGCTCGACGAGCCGACCAACCACCTGTCGCCGCTGCTGGTGGAGGAGCTGGAGCAGGCGCTCGACCGCTTCCGCGGGGCGCTCATGGTCGTGACCCACGACCGCGCCCTGTCGCGGCGCCTGCGCGCATCCGTGCTCGACGTCGTGGAGGGACGCGTATGTTGATCGAGATCGAGGCCGGCGCGCCGTACGGCGTCGCCGCGGGCCCCGACGGCGCGCTCTGGTTCACGCTGGTGCACCAAGGCGGCGTGGGCAGGCTGGTGCCCGGGGGCGAACCGGAGATCCGCCGGCTCGACCCGGCCGGCGGGAAGCCCATGGTGATCACGCGGGGCGCCGACGGCGCGATGTGGTTCACCGAGGGCGGAGCCCGTCCCGAGGACGGCAGGATCGGCCGCGTCACCATGGCCGGCGAGATCACCCACCACCCCGCGCCCGCCCCCTACGGCCTCGCGGCGGGGCCCGACGGCGCGCTGTGGTTCACCTCGATGCAGCCCGGCGGCGTCGGCAGGGTCGCGCCCGACGGCACGGTCACCGTGTTCCCGCTGCCGGTCGAGGGCGGCATGCCCGCGGGCATCGCGGCGGGGCCCGACGACGCGCTGTGGTTCACCCTCAACCAGGCCGACGCGGTCGGAAGGATCTCCCTCGCGGGCGAGGTGACGCTGCACGCGCTGCCCACGGCGGGGGCCGCCCCGGTCGGCATCACGGCGGGCCCGGACGGCGCGCTGTGGTTCGCGGAGATCGGCGCGGGCCAGGTCGGCCGCGTGGACGTCACCGGGAAGGTCACGGAGTTCCCGCTGCCCGACCCCGGTTGCCGGCCGCACGCGATCGTCACCGGGCCCGACGGCGCGCTCTGGTTCACCGAGTGGGCCGCCGGACGGCTCGGCCGCATCACCGTGGACGGGGCCGTCGAGGAGCACCCGCTCCCCCGCCTGGAGGCGCCCGGCGGCGGGGAGCCCCCGGCGCCGGAGCCCCACGGCCTGTGCGTCGGCCCCGACGGCGCGATCTGGGTGGCGCTGGAGGCCGGCGCCCTGGCCCGCTTTCCCCTGACCCGGGCGCGGAGGGACCTTCCGTGGAGGCCTGCACCCTGGCCCGCCTTCCCCTGACCCGGACGCGGAGGGACCTTCCGTGGAGGCCGGCACCCTGGCCCGCTTTCCCCTGACCTCGGCCCGGCCCGGCCCCGGCGGGTCGTTCTCCGGCACCCGGGTGGTGGCGTGGCGGCGCGGGCGAGGTTGACTAGGCACATGCATGCCATAGTCGTCTCCGCCCAGGGCGGCCCCGAGGTTCTCGAGTACGCCGAACGTCCCGACCCCGTGCCGGGCGACGGCGAGCTGGTGGTGGACGTCGCCGCGAGCGGCGTCAACTTCATCGACATCTACCACCGCTCGGGGGCGTACCCGCTCCCGCTGCCCGCCGTCATCGGCTCCGAGGGCGCCGGCGTGGTCTCGGCCGTGGGCCCGGGCGTCTCGGGCGTCGCCGTCGGCGACACCGTCGCCTGGGCCAACGTGCTCGGCAGCTACGCCGACAAGGCCGTCGTGCCCGCCGACCGCGCGGTGCCGGTGCCCGGCGGCGTCCCCGCCGACCTGGCCGCCGCCGCGATGCTCCAGGGCATGACCGCCCACTACCTCACCCACTCCACCCACGAGGTGCGCGAGGGCGACAAGGTGCTCGTCCACGCCGGCGCGGGCGGCATGGGGCAGCTCCTCATCCAGCTCGCCAAGCTGAGAGGCGCCACCGTCTACGCCACCGTCTCCACCGACGAGAAGGAGAAGCTGGCCCGCGCGGCCGGCGCCGACGAGGTGCTGCGCTACGACACCTTCGCCGACGCGCTGAGCGGCACGGTCGACGTCGTCTACGACGGCGTCGGCGCGGCCACGTTCGACGGCGGCCTGCGGGCGCTGCGCCCGCGCGGCCTCATGGCCCTGTACGGCGCGGCGAGCGGCCCGGTGCCGCCGCTGGACCCGCAGGTGCTGAACCGGTCGGGCTCGCTGTTCCTCACCCGCCCGACGCTGGTGCACTACGTCGCCGAGCGCGACGAGCTGCTGTGGCGGGCGTCAGACCTGTTCGGCTGGCTGACGTCCGGGCAGCTCAGGATCGAGGTGTCGCACCGCTACCCGCTGCGCGAGGCGAGGCGGGCGCACGAGGACCTCGCCGGCCGCCGCACCACCGGCAAGCTCCTCCTCGTCCCGTAGGCGGCGGCCGTGGACATCACCGGAGCGGTCCTGTCGTTCGCGGCGGTCGTCGCGCTGCTCACGCTCACGCCGGGCCTGGACACCGCGCTCATCCTGCGCACGTCGCTGGTCGCGGGCCGGCGTCCCGCCTGGGGGGTGGTGCTGGGCATCCAGCTCGGCACCCTCACCTGGGGCGTGCTCACCGCGGCGGGGCTGTCGGCGCTGCTGTCGGCCTCCCGCCTGGCGTACGACGTGCTGCGCTGGGCGGGGGCGGCGTACCTGGTGTGGATGGGGCTGCGCATGCTCCTGGCGAAGGCGCAGGAGACGGAGGCCGTGCAGGAGACCGTGGGCTTCGGCCGGGGCTTCGGCCGCGGGCTGCTCACGAACCTGCTCAACCCGAAGGTCGGCGCGTTCTACGTGGCGATGCTGCCGCAGTTCATCCCCGCCGACGCGCCGCACGCGGCGATGGGGCTGCTGCTGGCGGGCGTCCACGTGGCGGAGGGGCTGGTGTGGAGCTGCGTGCTGATCGCCTTCGCGTCGCTGATGAGCACCGTCCTGCGTTCACCGTCGGTGCGCCGCCTCCTGGACCGGGTGACCGGGGTCGTGATCGTCGGCTTCGGCGTCCGCCTCGCCTTCCAGGACTAGCGCCCGACTCAGCCATCCCAGCGTCATTCGAGAAGGTGGGCGCCGGGCACGGCGGTCGCCGGGGTGAACCGCTGGGCCGGGTCGTCCGGCAGCCAGGACGTTCTCCGCGCGTTCGCGTCCGGGTGGTGGACCACGAGGGCTGGTCCACTCCCGGACGTTCATGGGCGTCGACGCCGTGACGGCCTCGTACGTGGAGCACAGCTTCGCGCCCGGAGACCATCGGCCGATCCCGGCCAAGTGGCGGCCATGCCGGGCCGCCTTGTCTCCAGCGGACACGGCAAGGCCCTCCGTCGAGCTCCGCTGCGCCCAGTGCAGGCGTCACTCGGTCCGGCGCAGGTAACGCGGGTCGTCCACCTTCCAGCCAAGTCACTGACCACCATCACACCGGACAGTTCGGCGGGCAGCCGGCAGGCGTTCCGCGAAATCTCGCCTTCCTGCGCCTATAGGGCCGACCAAAAGATATGTCTGACCGCGTGCCAACAACTTGTGACTTTGAGTGTCCGGCGATGCCGGCATCAAACTTGCACATCACTTGCTCCTGCTGTTAGCGTGACAAACGATCAAGGTGCTTGCAGTTAGAGGGGTGCATGCAATTGACAGCGTCGAATCCGCAGTCCTGACCTGATGCGAAGAGGTCAGGAGGGAACGCCATCCTGCCCCAAGTTCTCGATGCCCCAAACCGTTGCTGAGTTTGTTTGACACATGCGCAAGCTCAAAGCTTGATATGGGATGATTCTGCGCCGGCTTGAGCGAACGGCGAAGATCCTCGGCGATGTCCTGCCACGGAATACGCCGGCCTCGACCCTGTCTCGTGAACATCTGCCCCGAGAGCAACTCGTCTCCTCGTTCGTGAGGGCATGCGGATGCGATTCGCAAGAAGCAGAGCGGTGGGTGGAGATTCGGCGTTGAGACTCTTCCGCGAAAGGGGCCCGAGCCTCCGCAAGGAGAGATTCGTGACCCTTGGAGTCCAGAAGCCGCCGATGGCCTTCTTGCGCGTCTTCTCCCTCGCACCGAGGCCGCTGCGACCCACCGGCTCGTCCAGTACAGGTGCGTCACGGGGACGTCCGGCTGTGACGCGTACAACCACAAGTACCGACAGTCCCGCACCTGCACCTGCACGGTCGTCAGCCGCACCTCGTGGGCCTATTACGCCGGCGGGTGTCGACATGGTGTCTCCCCGCCTCCCAAGCGCGGGGAGACACTCCCTTCCAGACACGATTACAGGCTGAACTATGCGTATTTACCTGGCAGTGGCCGCCAAGCACTCTCAAGCCGATGTCACGAGAGCCATATCGGCTGCACGGTCGGTAATCGACCAAGTGTTTCCCGTTCCGCCCGAGACGGTGACCGAGGCCGCCTGGACCGAGACAGAAGCAGCGCTGCTGGCATGGTCCAATGAGGGCTCCGCCCCGAATCGGCCGCCACTGCTGGTGAAGAGCGGAAACCACGCCACGGGGATCAGCGGAAACCTCTCCTGGGACGGTGATGTCACCCGGATCGGCAAGGCCGTCACACTGCACGACGAAGCGCGGCGCATGGCCGGCTGCTTCTCCGCTTTGCGCGGAGAAGCGGAAGGCGTTCAGGCGGTGACCTCCAGTACCCGGGCCTTCCCGGTCTTCTACGCGGAGAATGCCGACTTCCACGTGATCGGCACCCGAGCGCTGCACGTCCACCTCGTAGCGACAGGCGGGAAAACAGTCTGGGACGAGATCGCCCTCCAGTCGATGATTCGCCAGGGATACTTCCTGTCCGACGAAACCCCGTATTCGGGGGTGAGGGCTCTCCCGCCGTCCTCCGCCATTCGCGTCCGCGGAGCGCATCGAACGATCTGGACGGAGCCTCTTCCGCAGGCGGATCCGACACCGAGTTCGTCACGAGCCCGGCGCGCGGCCATCGCCAGACTGGCGGATGCGCTCGTGGCGGCGGTCGAGCCCTTGCGGGCGGCCCCCGAGCCGGTGAACCTCGCGCTGACCGGAGGCCGCGACAGCCGTCTGATGGCGGCGCTGCTGCACGCCGCGCGCATACCCTTCCGGGCTACCACGAACGGGTTGGACACCCATCCCGATGTCGTGATCGCCCGTCTGATCACTGGAAAGCTGAGAGTCGACCACACCGTCATTCCTCCGGTACAGACGGAGCGAAAGGACGCGGTCGTGATCCCGCACCCGCAGGAACGCACATACGAGGTGGTGCGGACGTGCGAAGGGATGACCTCCGCCTACGAGAGCATCGTGGAGTACCTGCCCTATAGCGCCAAACCCACGATGTCCGGGCAGAGCGGCGAAATCCTCAGAGGCGGCTTCCTCTACAGCCAGGGACAGACCACCGACAAAGCGATGCGTCGCCGGGTCAACGACTTCTTCCTGAAGAACGAGGCGCTGTTCACCGAGGACGCGAACACGCACGCGAAGGAGCTGGCCGCCCCCTGGCTCGCCCGGGTCGGGGAGAACCCGTGGGAGGTCCTCGACCACATGTACATCACCTACCGGGTGGGCCGCTGGCACGCCGCCGCCAGGGCCGGCTCCCTGCGGCGGGGCGATCCCGTCCAGCCCTTCCTCGACAACCGCGTCGTGGTCGAAGCACTCTCACTCGACCAGCGATGGCGGCACTCCGAGGAGGTGGTCTACGAGTTGATCCGGCGCTTCGCCCCGGGTCTCGAGAAGATCGAGCTCGAGGGAAGCCCGTGGCGATTCGCGGCGGACGGCGGAAAGCCGAGTGGGACGTGGTCGTGGCCGTGGTCGCGCACGCCCGCCCCGCCCAAAGCCGTCGCCAAGCCGGTCAAGAAGACCAACGCGAGCTGGAACTGGCGGACCAGCCCGGGGCCGGTCCTGTCAGGCTTGCTCCGCGACTATGTCCTCGAACGCGCCGACGCCCTGTCCGCGCTCGTCCGGCCGGACGAGCTGAAGGCCGTGTTCGCGGCGCCCTCTGTCACGCAGCCCGCGCTCGCCTGGAACCTTTACACCGTCGCGGCGCTCCTCACCGGCATGTTCCCGGGTGCGCCGCCTACAGGGCTCGAACCTGTCCGCGTGGAGATTCCCGGTTCTTGACAGCCACACTCGTAACTGTCCAGTTGACAAGGAGGACTGTGCCTTTCGTTGTCATCCGGGCCCTACGGCGATCGCCCTCGGCTTACTGAATCTTCTGCTCACCTATGGCGTTATTCGCAAGGTGCGGACATATGAGGCTCTGGTCTCCTCGCTGTCCATGCCCGACGTAGCGCTCCCCCATCGGAGCAACGATCGGCCCATTTAGTGCGGTAACCACCGGCGGGCGTGAAATCTCTCACGACGAGTTGCCTGAGCAGGTGATCGCCGGATTCTTCTCGCGCGAGGTCAGCCGGCGGTGGGCGCCCCTGGCGGGAGGACGGGCACCGGGTGCGGGCCGCGTTCGATGAGGTCGAGCAGGGCCTCCGTGTCGAGGTGGCGTTCCACCAGGTCGCCGAGCGCGTCGAGGCGTTCCTCCCGTAGCCGGGCGAAGTCCGTGCCGGGCGCGGGGACGAAGTCGCGGCCCGCCCGCTCGGCGACGTCGGCCAGGAAGGCGCGGCGGAAGGCGTCGTTCTCCAGCGCGCCGTGCCAGGTCGTGCCCCAGACGTCGCCCTGGCGGCAGCCGTCGAGGAACGGCTCGCCGCCCTCCACCGTCGCCACGCCGTGGTGGATCTCGTAGCCCGTCACCGGCCGGCCGTACGCGTGGCCGGTGGGCCTGCCCAGCCGCTTCTCGGCCGCGAACTCCACCCGTACGGGCAGCAGCCCGAGCCCTTCCACGCGGCCCGCGCCCGACTCCACCTCGTCCACGATCTCGCGGCCCAGCATCTGGAACCCGCCGCACACCCCCAGCACGGGGCCGCGGCGGGCGGTGATCGCGCCGGCGAGCCCCGTCTCGCGCAGCCAGGCCAGGTCGTGCACGGTGGCGCGCGAGCCGGGCAGCACGACGAGGTCGGCGTCGTCCAGCCCGGCCGGGTCGGTCGCGAAGCGCACGGTGACGCCCGGCTCGGCGGCGAGGGCGTCCACGTCGGTGAAGTTGGAGATCCGGGGGAAGCGCACGACCGCGACGCGCAGCGTCTGCCTGCCGTGCGGCGGGCGGACGCCGACGCGGCGGGCGTCGAGCGCGAGGGAGTCCTCGACGTCGAGCCAGAGGCCGTCCAGCCAGGGCAGGACGCCGTAGACGCGGCGGCCGGTGAGGCGGCGCAGCATGTCCAGCCCGGGTTCGAGCAGGCCGAGCGCGCCGCGGAACTTGTTCACGACGAAGCCGGAGACGAGCGCCTGGTCGTCGGCGTCCAGCAGGCCGACCGTGCCGTAGAACGCGGCGAACACGCCGCCCCTGTCTATGTCGCCGACCACGATGACGGGCAGGTTCGCGGCCCTGGCCAGGCCCATGTTGGCGATGTCGCCCCTGCGCAGGTTGATCTCGGCGGGGCTGCCCGCGCCCTCGCAGATCACCACGTCGTACTGCTTCCTGAGCCGGTCGAGCGCGCCGAGCGCGGTGTCGCGCACGAGGTCCCTGAGGCGGCCGTACTCCATGGCGTCCACGTCGGCGACCGGCCTGCCCATGAGGATGACCTGGCTGCGCCGGTCGCTGCCCGGCTTGAGCAGGACGGGGTTCATGTCGGCCACCGGTTCGAGGCCCGCGGCCTGGGCCTGCACGGCCTGCGCCCGGCCGATCTCGGCGCCGTCGGCGGTGACGTACGAGTTGAGCGACATGTTCTGCGCCTTGAACGGCGCCACCCTGACTCCGCGGCGGGCCAGCCACCGGCAGATGCCGGCGGTGACCACGCTCTTGCCCGCGTCCGACGTGGTGCCCGCGACCAGCAACGCCCCCTTCATGCGATCAACGTAGCGGAAAGGGCGGATATGCGAGGCATTGAGGCTTATGCGCCTTGTTCCCACCGCAGCAGGAACAGCACCATGACGGCGCGGCGGCGCACGGCGGCGCCGAACGTGTCATACGGGCCTTGCGGGGGACCGAAACGGCCTGCGGGGTGGGCGCGCAACCGGAAAAATCAGCGCATGACCATCTCGTCCAGCCCCTACACCGGAGCCCGCGACCTGCGGGCCATGCAGGACCTCGCCGCCCGCCTCTGGTCGCCCGCCTCCCGCCGGCACGTCGGCGACCTGGCATGGGAACGCCATCAGCACACCGGCCGCGAACCGGAGTGGCCGACGAGGCTGTGGCGGTCCGGGGGCAGGACCGTCGCCTGGGGCTGGATCGAGCTGCCCGGCCACCTCGACCTGATGGTGGACCCGGCCTGCCCCGGCCTCGCCGACGAGGTCCTGACCTGGTTCGCCGAGACCGCGCCGGCCGCGCCCGCCCGTCCCGCGGCGCCGGGCGCCGCCTCCCCTGGCACCGGGGCGCGGCGGACCGTCATGGCGGCGTCGTCCGAGCCCCACCTGCTCGCCGCCCTCGACCGCCACGGCTACCGGCGCGACGACACCGCCCCCTGGTTCTGTCACATGGCGCGCGAGCTGGACCGGCTGCCCGTGCCCCGCGTCCCCGCGGGGTACCGGCTCAGGACCGTGACCTCCGCCGACGTCCCGGCCCGCGTCCTGGCCCACCGGGCGGCCTTCCACCCGTCACGGGTCACCGAGGAGAGCTATCTCGCGGTGCGCGCGGCCTGGCCGTACCGGCCGGACCTCGACTGGATCGCCGAGGCCCCCGACGGCTCGGCCGCCGCGTTCTGCCTGGCCTGGCTCGACCCGTCCAACGCTGCCGCCGCGATCGAGCCCGCGGGGACGGCGCCCGAGCACCGCCGCCTGGGCCTGGCGCGGGCCGTCTGCCTGGCGGCGCTGCACGCGGCGCGCGAGGCGGGGGCCCGCCGGGCGGTGGTCGGGCCGCGCGGCGACGACGGCCACCCCGTGCCCGGCCGCCTCTACCGGGGTCTCGGGTTCGAGCCGCTCGCCCGCAGCGACGTCTACCGCCGCGAGGAGTGACGGCGGGGAGGTCCCCCGGACGGCGGGGCCGCCGCCGGCGAGGTATGCCGTACGCCACATACCTGGGCACTTCATTAGTTATACGAATATAATCGTTCTATGCCTATAACCAGTGGAGCGGGACAGCGCGAAGCGACCCCCGCCGCCGCCGGGCTCACCCCCAGGCGACGCGTGCTCGTGCTCGCGATCTGCTGCATGAGCCTGTTCATCGTCGGCCTGGACAACACGATCGTGAACATCGCGCTGCCCTCCATCCAGCGCGACCTGCACGCCTCCGTCTCCGGCCTGCAGTGGGTCATCGACGCGTACACGCTCGTGCTGGCCGGCCTGCTCATGCTCTCCGGCTCCACCGGCGACAGGATCGGCCGCCGCCGCACCTTCCAGACCGGGCTCGTCCTGTTCACCCTCGGCTCGCTGCTGTGCTCGCTCGCGCCCAGCCTGGGCTGGCTGGTCGCGGCGCGGGCGCTCCAGGCCGTCGGCGGCTCGATGCTCAACCCCGTGGCGATGTCGATCATCACGAACACGTTCACCGAGCCGCGCGAGCGGGCCCGCGCCATCGGCGTGTGGGGCGGCGTGATCGGCATCAGCATGGCGCTCGGGCCGCTCGTCGGCGGGGCACTGGTCGGCTCGGTCGGCTGGCAGTCCATCTTCTGGATCAACATCCCCGTGGGGGTGGCCGCGGTCGTGCTGTGCGCGCTGTTCGTGCCGGAGTCGCGCGCCCCGCACCCGCGCCGGGTGGACCCGGTCGGCCAGGCGCTCGTCATCGTGCTGCTGACCAGCCTCACGTACGGCATCATCGAGGCGCCCACCGCCGGCTGGACGTCCACGCGCACGCTGGCCTGCTTCGCGGTGTCCGCGCTGGCGCTGTGCGCCTTCGTGCCGTACGAGCTGCGCCGCGCCGAACCCCTCATCGACCTCAGGTTCTTCCGCAGCGTGCCGTTCTCGGGCGCCACCGTCGTCGCCGTGTGCGGCTTCGCCGCCCTCGCGGGGTTCCTGTTCATGAACACCCTCTACCTGCAGACCACCCTCGGCTACCCGGCGCTGCACGCGGGCCTCTACACCCTGCCCATGGCGGGGCTGACCGCCGTGTGCGCGCCGCTGTCCGGCCGCATCGTCGGCGCCGCGGGCCCGCGCGTCCCCCTGCTGGTGGCGGGCATCGCGATCGGCGCGAGCGGCCTCATGCTGACCGGGCTCACCGCCCACACGCCGCTGTGGCAGCTCATGTCCGCGTACGTGCTGTTCGGCCTCGGCTTCGGCATGTTGAACGCGCCCATCACCAACACCGCCGTCTCCGGCATGCCGCGCGCCCAGGCCGGGGTCGCCGCCGCCGTCGCCTCGACCAGCCGCCAGATCGGGCAGACGCTCGGCGTCGCCGTCATCGGCTCGCTCGTCACCTCGGCCGTGCGGGGGCCGCTGCCGTCGGGGCTGCCGCAGGCCAGCCACGTCGGCTGGTGGATCGTCACCGGATGCGGGGCGGCGATCCTGCTGCTCGGTATCCTGACGACCACGTCGTGGGCCGGCCTGACCGCCGTCCGCACGGCGGAGCGGCTCTCCCACGTCTCGACCAGAACGGCCGGCACCTCATGAGCGACACCACCGTCCCCGCGCCGGGCCCCGCGCCGGGCCCCGCAGTCCCGGACGCCGCCGCCCCGGGCTCCGCCGTCCGCGTCTGGTCGGCCATGCGCGCGCTCGTGCTGGAGCACGAGGACCGCCGCAAGGAGGTCGCCGACGCCCTCGGCATGAGCTTCTTCCGGGTCAAGGCGCTGCGCCACCTGCTGCCCGGCCCGCTGAGCATGCGGGACCTGACCGCCGGCCTGGCCACCGAGAAGCCGTACACCACGCTGGTCGTCGACGACCTGGAGCGGCGCGGCCACGTCGTCCGCAGCGTCTCGCCCGACGACCGCCGCTCGAAGATCGTCACGCTCACCCCCGAGGGCGAGGCCGCCGCCCGGCAGGCGGAGCGCATCCTGGCCAGGCCGCCGCGCTCCCTGCTCGCCCTGCCCGCGGGCGACCTCGCCGCCCTCGACGAGATCATGGCGAGGCTCCTCGCCGGCGACGAGCACGGGGACGCGCGCGGATCCGGGTGAACCTCCCCGCCCCTCCGGGCGTCGTACCCTGCATGAGCACACACGTGATCGTCCGTACCGGGTTCGCGGCGGCGCTGGCCGGCGGGCTGCTGCTGGGCGGCCTCGCGCCCGCCGCGCAGGCCGCCACCGCCACCACCGCCGGCTCGTTCGGCCCGTACGGCTACGGCGGCGTCAGGCTGGGCATGAGCGCCAAGACCGCCAAGGCGACGGGCAAGGTGGTCGCCAAGGGGGGCTCCGCCCCCTCCCCCACCTGCACCGCCTGGGACCTCAAGGCCCACCCGACCGGCCGCGACTCCGTCGGGCTGTTCATCTCGAAGAAGCACGGCGTGGCCGTGATCTTCGCCCCGAAGGGCGCCAGGACTCCGCAGGGCATCGGCCTGGGCTCCACCAAGCAGCAGCTCAAACGCGCCTATCCCAACCTGAAGACGGCCGCGAGCGGCTACCCGTACGTCACCGTCCCCGGCAACCCGAAGGCCTACTTCTCCTTCCTCCTCAACGCCAAGGGCACGATCTACGAGATGGCCCTCGGCCTCCCCCAGCAGGACTGCGTGAACTAGCGGCCCCGGGGCACGTCGCCGGCGGCGCGAGCGGATGAACCTCGCCGCTGGCGGCGGTGCGCTCAGGCCAGTTCCTCCGACACGACATCGGTGGCCCTGCCGTACGCGTTCGTGGCGGTTACCGTGAGCGCGTCGAAGGCGGCGTGCCGGGCGACCTCGAACGGGATGCGGCGACCGTCGGCGAGTGTGACCAGGTCGGAACCGTCAGCGTCCAGGAAGGAGTCCCGTTCCTCTTCCCAGTCGATGTTGTAGCCGGCCCAGACCACCAGTTCGAAGACGTCCTCGCCGTCAGCGTCGACATACACCTGGTCGGCGCGCCGAGCTCGCAGTGCGTCTTGGTCCCAGGTGTCGCAGAACATCGCGTCATGGCCATGCGCGGCGCCGTCGAACAGCAGAATCCGATGTCCCGACGCGGACACCGCGTACACCAGTGCGGGCAGTTCGTCACCGACGACCAGCCCGTCGAGCCGTTGCCCGTAGTAGTGCAGCCGGAACCGGGTCTGGGCGTCCTCGGAGCGCAGCCGCGCGGCCCAGCCGACCTCCAGCAGACCCGCCCAGAAGCTCTCGGGCACGTTACCGGGCCGCTCAGCCGGCTCGGTCAGGCCGAGCAAGTGAGGCGGCCCGGGGCGCGTGGTCGTCCCGGACGTCGACGTCCCGTTCGTCATGCGCTCCATCATCAGGCATCCGGCCCGCACAGGCCCAACGCCCACGGGGCGCACGGTGCCACGTCACTGCTCCTGACGTCTCAGCAACGAGGTGAGCTCGACCGGACATCGCGAGCTCGGCGTCGCGGCCGGTGCCCGGCGTCACGGCGTACGGCTGGAGTGCCGGCGGCGGCCGCCTACCATGGCGCGCATGACGCGCCACGGATTCACGATCACCGCCGACGGCCCGTTCGACTTCGGCGCCACCCTGCGCTTCGTCGAGGACTGGCCGGCCACCAGCGCCCTGCCCTCCGACGGGCGGGCGCTGCGCTTCGCGTACAACGCGGAGTCCGACTGGCTGCCGATCGGCGTGACCGTGACCGCCGCGCCCGGCGGTGTCGCCGTCGCGACGACCCGCGCGGCCGGGCCCGGCATCAGGGGCGAGGTGGCGCGCATCCTCTCCCTCGACGTCGACGGCACCGGCTTCGCCGCGCTCGGCGAGGCCGACCCGGTGCTCGGCGACCTACAGCGGCGCAGCCCCGGCCTGCGCCCGCTCTGCTTCTGGAGCCCGTGGGAGGCGGCGTGCTGGGCGGTGATCGTCCAGCGCTCGTCGATGCTCGTGGCGTCCCGGATCAAGCAGCGCATCGCCGAGAGGTTCGGCGCGCGGGTGACCGTGGACGGGCGGGTTTACCACGCCTTCCCGCCGCCGGTGAGCCTGGTGGACGCGGGCGGGTTCGGCCTGCCCGCGCAGAAGGAGGAGTGGCTGCGCGGGCTGGCCGGGGCGGCGCTCGACGGCGTGCTCACGACCGAGCACCTGCGGGCGGTGCCGCCCGAGGAGGCCCTGGCGGAGCTGCGCGCCCTGCCGGGCGTGGGGCCGTTCTCCGCGGGCCTGATCCTGATCCGCGGCGCGGGCGCGCCCGACGCGTTCCCCGGTGACGAGCCACGCCTGTTCGCGATCCTGCGCGAGGCGTACGGCCTGCCCGAGGACGCTCCCGCGGGCGCGTACAGGAAGCTGGCCGAGGCGTGGCGGCCCTACCGCTCGTGGGCCTCCTTCCTGTTCCGCGCCACCACCTACGGCGCGGCGGACGAGCGGGACGGGGCGGGCGGCCGGTCGCGGTAGGTCAGGCGGCGCAGTGCCACCTCGGCGGGCCCGCGCAGGCCCGCGCGCCGCATCCACTCGGCGAGCAGCACCGACAGCGCCCAGGTGGCGACCGCGATGCCGCAGCCGGCGAGGAAACCGGCCTCGTCGTGCAGGCCCAGCGTGAACGGGTAGAACAGGGCCAGCCACACCGCGGACTGGAACAGGTAGAACGTCAGCGACCGTTGCCCCAGCGCCGCGAGCGCCGTGGTGAGCGGGCCGCGGCCCGCCTTCAGCGCGACGAGCCCGACGGCCGTCGCCATGCCGATGCCGCCCGCGTACCCGGTGAGGTCGTGCGCGACGGCGGCGGCCCAGCGGGCGGCGTCCGAGGAGGGCGTCCACGCCCCGGCCGCCGCGAGCGCCGAGGGCAGCCTGCCGATCATCGCCACGCCGAGCAGGCTCAGGGTGAGGCGGCGCAGCACGCGGACGTGCCGCTCCGGTTCGTCGAGGACGCGGCGCCGCTCGGCCCAGACGCCCACCAGCATGCCGGGCACCACCACGACGACGGAGACGGCGGTCTCCACCGGCCAGGATGGCAGGTTCGCCAGCAGGTGGGCGCCGAAGGTGGGCTCCATGAACGCCGCCCCGACGACGGGCCGGACCTGGGCCTGCACGCTCTGCCACGCCACCAGCAGGGTGGCGGGGACGAGGGCCGGCAGGGCGATGCGCCACAGCACCGCGTCGCGGGCCCGTACGAGTGGGGCGAGCAGCAGCAGGGCCAGCCCGTAGACGGCGACGATGTCGAGCGGCACGAGGACGACGGTGTTCAGGAACCCGATGACGACGAGCCAGGTCGCCCTGCGCCGCATCAGCGTCCTCGTCGCGGTCCAGTCGGCGTCCCGGGCGCGCAGGGCGCGGGCGAGCTGGCCGAGCCCGTAGCCGAACAGGAACACGAACATGGCGCGGGCCTGGTTGTCGACGAGCAGCGACTTGACGAATCTCCCCGCGGCGTCGAGCGTGGCCGATCCTGTGGGCCGGTCGTCCACGAACGCGGGCGCGTGCGCCAGGGCGATGAGCAGCAGCATGACGCCGCGCGCCAGGTCGGGGGCGAGCGACCGCGCGGTGACGGCGGTCGGCGCCGTGGAGGTCATGGGGTGTCCTTCCAGGGGACGACAGGACGAGACCGAACGCGATAGTACGCGTGCAGCGCAGAACAAAAGCTAATTTGCTTTTATAAATTCGTCAACTGTAAACAGCCTTTAGAAGAGGTGATTTGCAATGGTGGTGGCCATGAATGCAAAACAAATGCCGCCTCTTGCAATGAGGTGAAGGCGAACGCAATACTGTCGTCGGTCAGGACGGCGGCGGGACGGCAGCGGGACCGCGAGGGGGCGTGACGGGATGCCGGGAGGCAGGCTGACCCACGAGGACCGGCGGCGCGTCGCCGACGGCCTCGCGGAAGGGCTGACGTACACCGAGATCGCCCGCCTGCTGGGCCGGCCCGTCTCGACCGTCAGCCGCGAAGTGATCCGCAACGGCGGCCCCGGCGGCTACGACGCCGAACGGGCGCACCGCGCGACCGCGGAGCGCGCCCGCCGCCGCGCGCCGGCGTCCCCCTCCCCCGCCGCCGTGGCAGGACGCGACCCCGGAGCCGTGTACGAGACGGAGGAGGAGCTCACCGCCGTGCTGGCCGTGACGGGGCTGCCGCGCATGACCGCCCGGGTGCTCGCCTGCCTGTACGTCACCGACAGCGGCAGCCTCACGGTGGCCGACCTCGTCCGGCGGCTGCGCGTCAGCCCGGCGTCCATCTCGAAGGCCGTGGCCGAACTCGAGGCCCACGACCTGATCCGCCGCGAGCGCGACCCGCGCCGCCGCCGCGACAGGTACGTCATCGACGACGACGCCTGGTACCGCGCCTGGCGGGCGAGCGCCAGGAGGAACGCGACGCTGGCCGAGGCGGCCAGGCGCGGGGCCGGCGTCCTCGGGCCTTCCACATCCGCCGGCATGCGCCTGGACGACATGAGCCGCTTCCTCGACCGCGTCTGCGAGGACATGCTGCGGGCGGGCGAGCGCTGGTGGAAGGACCGCCGCGAGGGCCCGCGGCGGCGCGGAACCACGCGGGCGCCGTTCATGGAGTAGCATCCCCTCGGCGGCTCGTACGGATCATGGTCTCGGCCGCGGGAAGCGTCCCCGTTCGGCGGATTGCAAGAAGACGCTGATTTCCCCCAAGTAGCCTTCAAGCCACACACAAGCGGCGCCCCTCACCATTGCCGCTCGTGAGCGGAAATTTCAGGAAGAGGTTAGTGAAGATCGCCGCAGCGGCGGCGGTCGTCATGGCGGTCGCGTTGCCCGCGTCCCCGGCGGTGGCCGACGGCTCCCCCGACGAGCGGCCCGACGTGCCCGTCGGCACCTGGCTGGCGGCGCGCACCCAGCCCGCGGTGCAGATGACCAGCTTCACCTACACCGGCACCGTCGCCGTGCCGACCAGCACCATCAACCAGACCGCGTTCCAGGAGCTCGTCCAGCAGGCCACCGCCACCGTGGCCTCCGGCAAGATCTCCTCCGACGAGCGCAGCATCGCCAAGTGGCTGTTCCAGCGGATCGCGGCCGACGTCGACACCTACCTCACCTCGACCACGCCGGAACGTACGGTCGAGGCCGAGGTCGGCGGCCTGTGCACCGGCTGGTGGGTCACCCCCGACGGCTACATGGTGACCGGCGCGCACTGCGTCCAGGTCGGCGAGACCGAGCTGAGCCAGCTGTTCGCCAAGCAGGCGCTGACCAAGTTCAACGAGCAGGACGCCAAGGAGATCATCAGCGGGCTCCAGGGGCTGGAGGCCGACGAGGAGATCCTCAAGCTGGCCCAGCAGATCTACATCACGTTCAACACGAACCACATGACGATCCGCGGCCTGAAGCAGAGCCTGTCGGTGCTGCAGAGCCTGCCGGGCGGCGGCGTGGACAAGACCGCCAAGGCCGTCCCCGCCGAGCTGGTCTCCGTGGGCGAGAGCTACCCCGGCAAGGACTTCGCGCTGCTCAAGGTCAACGGCCAGCAGAACCTGCCGACCGTGCCGCTCGGCGAGGACGCCGACGTCCGCACCGGTGACACGCTCTACATCAGCGGCTTCCCCGGCCTGGTCACCAACACCCCGTTCTTCAGCCTGGAGTCCAGGCTGGAGCCGGCGCTGACCGAGGGCCCGTACAACGCCAAGCGCTCCACCCAGACCGGCGTCCCGTACATCCAGACCCAGGCGCCCTCCTACCACGGCAACTCCGGCGGCCCGGTGTTCAGCAAGGACGGCAAGGTCATCGGCATGCTGATCGCCGGCACGGTGAGCGAGACCGGCGAGTCGTCCGAGAGCGAGAGCTTCGTCCTGCCCGTGAGCATCATCAAGGAGAAGCTCGGCGAGAAGAACGTCAAGCCCGCCCAGGCGTTGACGACCACGCGGTACAACGAGGCGCTCAACGACTACTTCCGGCACTACTACGAGGACGCGCTGCCCAAGTTCCGCGAGGTCCAGGCGCTGTTCCCGAACCACCCGTACGTCGCCAAGTACATCAGCGACTCCCAGCAGGCGATCTCCGCGGGCAAGGACGAGTCGCCCAAGCCCATCCTCATGTGGGTGCTCATCGCCGCCGGCGTGATCGTCGCCATCGTGGTGATCCTGGTGCTGGTCAAGGTCCTGCGCGAACGCCGGCGCCCGCAGCCCCAGCCGGCCTACCCCTCGCCCGCGCCCGTCGGCGCGTACGGCGCGGTGTCGCCGCCCCCGTGGCAGCAGCAGCAGTTGCCCCCGGGCCAGGGGCACGTCTCGCCCCCGGCGCAGCCCGCCCACGGCGCTCATGGCCACGGTGCGTACGGGCAGGGCGGCCCCGGCGGGTACGGCTCCTCGCCGTACGGGTCGGGCCAGCAGAACGGCAACCTGCAGCACGGCGGCGACCAGTACGGATCGGGCCAGCACGGCGCCGGTCAGTACGGCGGCGACCAGTACGGCGGCCAGTACGGCGGCGCCCAGCACGGGCCCGACCAGTACGGCGGGCAGTACGGAGGCCAGTACGGGCCCCCTGCGCACGGTGGGCCGCAGCAGCCGCATGGCCAGGCCCAGCCGCCCCTGGGGGACCGGACGCGCAACGTCCGCTACGGCCAGTTCTCACCCCCGCCGAACGACCAGCACTAGTCCTCACGGCCGACCTGCCGCTCGCCCGCCCGCCCTCCGCCGCCCGCCCACCGCGGGGCGGCCGGAGCGGCGGGCCGCGGCGTCCCAGGGCCCGTTCACTCCGGCACGCGGACCGCGAGCAGCGCGACGTCGTCGTCGTTGTCCTCCGGACGTACCCCGGCCAGGAGCAGGTCGCACAGCGAGCTCAGCGGGCGGTCCGCCAGCGAGGCGGCGTACGAGCGCAGCCGCGCCAGCCCCTCGTCCAGCGGGTGCCGCCGCGACTCGATCAGCCCGTCGGTGTACAGCAGCAGCGTGGACCCCGGCGGCACGTCCACGGCGGCGTCCTCCCTGACGGGGGCGAGAGCGGTGCCCAGCAGCAGCCCCATCCCCTCCTCCAGCAGGCGCGCCGACCCGTCACGCCGCACGAGGAGCGGCGGCGGATGCCCGGCGTTGGTCCAGCACAGCCGCCATCCTCCGTCGACCGGCTCCAGGCGGGCGAAGACGACGGTCGCCATCGTCGCCTCCGCCATGCGGGCCACCGCCTGGTCGAGCCGGTCCACGACCTTGCTGGGCGGCTCCTCCAGCTCTCCCGCGTACGCGCGCAGCATGTTGCACACCTGCGCCATGCCGGACGCCGCCTCCAGGTCGTGGCCCACCACGTCGCCGATCACGAGCCCGGTCGCGCCGTCCGACAGGACGAACGCGTCGTACCAGTCGCCGCCCACCTGCGAGGCGTGCGGAGCGGGCAGGTAGCGCGCGCTCATCTCCAGGCCCGGCACCTGCGGGAGCTGCGGCAGCAGGTGCCGCTGCATGGTCTCCGCCACGCGCCGCTGCCGCTCGTACAGGCGGGCGTTGTCCAGGGCCAGCCCCGCCCGGCGGGCGATGTCCTCGGCCAGCAGGAGGTCGGCCGCGGTGAACGCCCCGGGCCGCTCGGAGCGGCCCAGCGTCAGCGCCCCCACGACCTCGCGCACGCCGCGGATCGGGGCGATGCTCGCCGAGTGGATGCCGGTCGCCTCGAACAGCTTCCTCTGGGCGACCGCGATGCCGGAGTCGGGAGGCCCCTGGTAGTCCTTCGGGCCGACGAGCGCCGCCGCCACCCCGCGCAGCGCCCGCGACAGCGGCATCGGCGACTCCTGCGGCAGGGGCGGCATCGGCCCCTCCAGGTCCATCCTGTGGGTCAGGACGCCGCCCTCGTGATGCACCACGGCGGCGCGGTTCACGCCGCCCTTCTCGGTGAGCAGGTCCACGACCACCCAGTCGGCGAGCAGCGGCACCACCAGCCGCACGAGCTGGCGCAGCGTCTCGCCCACGTCCAGGCTGGCCGTCAGCCTCGTCGTCGTCTCCGCGAGCAGCGCCAGCCGGTCGAACTCCGACAGCGGCGACGACAGGCGTGTCGGCTGCGGCTCGGCGGGGCCGGGTGAGCCGCTCTCCCTGAACAGCACCAGCGCCCCCGTCCTGCCGGGCCCGAGCCGGCACGGCGTCACCATCCAGGAGGCGGGCAGCAGCGAGCCGTCACCGCGTTCCAGCCACTCCCGCTCGCCCTGCGCGGTGTGCCCGCTGACGAACGGCTGCCGCATGGCGCAGAGGGTCCGGGGCAGCGGCTCGCCGTGCCTCCCCCGGTGCAGCAGGTCGTGGGCGTCCCGGCCCAGCAGTTCGGCGGCGGACCGGCCGAGCAGGAGCTGCGCCCGCGCGTTGACCTCGACGATCCGCCCGCGGTCGTCCGCCACGTACGCCCCGATGTCGGAGAGATCCCGTAGTTCGAGGGGACGCGTGCCCTCCACCGTGGCGGGCCGCTCGGCATCCCCTGCCGGAACACTCATGGACGGCTCTCCTTCCCCTCTCCCGCACCCCTACCCAGCCGCCTCCCGACGCCACCCGCGCCGCAGCCGGGCCTGCCTTCCCTCGTCGCAGGACGCCCGGCGACACACCAGCCTCGAACCCGCCCGCCCCGACGCCTGCCACCTAAGCTGCGGAAACACGCGTCACGTCCGTGGACGCGAGGCGGGCGGGAAGGGGGCGAGGGTGCGTCAAGCGCCTTTGGCGGCGGGGAGGCACCTCGCCGGCGGTCATGAACGGCTCCCCCAGGCGGGCAGAAAGAGGCCTGTGTCACTCTACCCGCGTTTGCAATTAGTCGTCGTGTGCAATTATTGTTGGCGCACGTAAGGCGCTTGCGCAAAACGATCTGTCTGTCAAGGGACCCTCGTCATGCCGCTCGCACTCCTGGCCCTGGCCATAGGGGCCTTCGGAATCGGCACCACGGAATTCGTGATCATGGGGCTGCTGCCCCAGGTCGGCGCGGACCTCGGCGTGTCCGTGCCGACGGCCGGCCTCCTGGTCACCGGCTACGCCCTCGGCGTCATGATCGGCGCGCCGATCATGACCGTCCTCGGCACCAGGATGTCCCGCAAGAACATGCTCATGCTGCTCATGGGCCTGTTCGTCATCGGCAACGTCATCTCCGCCGTCGCCCCGGCCTTCGCCGTCATGCTGATCGGCCGGGTGGTGGCCTCGCTGGCCCACGGCGCCTTCTTCGGCATCGGCTCCGTCGTCGCCGCCGAACTGGTGGCGCCGCAGAAGAAGGCCGGCGCCATCTCCATGATGTTCACCGGCCTGACCGTGGCCAACGTCGTCGGCGTGCCACTGGGCACGTTCGTGGGCCAGAGCGCCGGCTGGCGCGTGACCTTCCTGATCGTCGCCGCCCTCGGCGTGGTCGGCCTGGCCGGCGTCGCCAAGCTCGTACCCGACCTGCCCAAGCCGGACGGAGTGCGGCTGCGGCACGAGATCGCCGCCTTCAGGAGCGTCCAGGTCGTCCTGGCCATGGCCATGACGGTGCTCGGCTTCGGAGGCGTGTTCGCCGCGATCACCTACATCGCGCCGATGATGACCGAGGTCAGCGGCTTCGCGGAGTCGTCCATCACCTGGCTGATGGTGGTCTTCGGGGCGGGCATGGTGGTGGGCAACCTCGTCGGCGGCCGATTCGCGGACCGCAGGCTCATGCCGATGCTCTACACCGCCCTGGGCGGCCTGGCGCTGGTCCTGCTGCTGTTCACCTTCCTCGCCTCCGGCAAGGCCGCGTCCGTCGTGGCCGTCTTCCTCATCGGCGCCCTCGGCTTCGCCACCGTCCCGCCGCTGCAGAAGCGCGTCCTCGACCACGCCCACGGCGCGCCCACGCTGGCCTCGGCGGCCAACATCGGCGCCTTCAACCTGGGCAACGCCCTGTCCGCCTGGCTCGGCGGCCTGGTGATCTCCGCCGGACTCGGCTACACCGCGCCCAACGCCGTCGGTGCGGTCCTGACCGCCGCCGCGCTGGTGCTGGCCGTCATCTCACACCGGCTGGAGCCGCGGCAGGCCCGTACCACCGCGACTCCCGCCCCGGCACCGACAACACGCTTCCTGACGACACAAGGAGAACTCCCATGAGCGCCACCGCCGTGGCCCCGCTGACAGGTTCAGACGCGCAGACCCTGGTCCGCGCCGCTCGCCGCGCCGCCGGCGCGGCCGGCGTCCCCGTCAGCGTCACCGTCCTCGACGCCGGCGGACACCTGCTGGCCTTCCACCGTGACGAGCGCGCCGTCCTCATCTCCGGCGAGACCAGCACGGCCAAGGCCTACACCGCCCTGCAGCTGAACGCGCCGACGGCCGATCTGGTCGACCTGGTCAAGCCGGACGGCCCCTTCCACTCCCTGCCCACCGCGCTGGACAAGCCCCTGCTGTTCATCGCCGGCGGCGTGCCCGTCCACCGCGACGGGCACCTCATCGGCGCCCTCGGCCTCGGCGGCGGCGCCCCCGAGCAGGACCACGCCTTCGCCACCGCCGCGCTCGGCGAACTGCGGACGGCCCGCACCCCCCAGGAGGTCTTCGCCGACCACGGCACCCGCCTGGGCACCGGGGACCTCGACCTGATCAGCCAGAACTACACGGAGGACGCCGTCTTCCTCACCCCGGAGGGTGTCCTGACAGGTCGTCAGGGTGTGAAGGAGGGCATCGGCCGCCTGCTGGCCGACCTGCCGGACGCCGACTGGCAGCTGACCCCGCAGTTCGCCGGGAACGTCCTGTTCCTGCAGTGGACCGCCACCAGCGCCGCCCACCAGGTCACCGACGGCGTCGACACCTTCGTCTTCCGCGACGGGCTCATCAGCGCGCAGACCGTCCGCTACACCCTCTCCCCGCGCACCGCCTGAACGAGCACCGGACCACCGCCACAGCAGCTCCAGCTCCACTCGATGAGGGGAACCGTCATGCAGATCGATCTCTCCGGCCGCACCGCTCTGGTGACCGGCTCCACGCAGGGCATCGGCCACGCCATCGCCACCGGCCTGGCCCGCGCGGGGGCCCGCGTCGTCGTCAACGGCCGCGACGAGGGGCGCGTCGCGGACGCCGTCCGCACCGTACGCGCCGGCTCCGGCAACGACGACGTCGCGGGCGCCGTGGGCGACCTGGCGAGGGAGCAGGGCGCCGCCGCCGTGCTGGAGGCCGTTCCCACGGCCGACATCCTCGTCAACAACCTCGGCATCTTCGGCTCCGTCCCCCCGCTGGAGATCGACGACGCCGAGTGGCGGCGCTACTTCGAGGTCAACGTCCTGTCCGCCGTCCGGCTCATCCGCGCCTACCTGCCCGGCATGAAGGAACGGGGCTGGGGGCGCGTCCTCAACCTCGCCAGCGACTCGGCCGTGGCCATCCCCGCCGAGATGATCCACTACGGCATGACCAAGACCGCGCTCCTCGCCGTCAGCCGCGGGTTCGCCAAGGACGCCGCCGGCACCGGCGTCACCGTCAACTCCGT
Source organism: Nonomuraea pusilla (assembly GCF_900109355.1). GTDB lineage: Bacteria > Actinomycetota > Actinomycetes > Streptosporangiales > Streptosporangiaceae > Nonomuraea > Nonomuraea pusilla. The sequence goes on along the minus strand of NZ_FOBF01000019.1, from coordinate 117,928 downwards.
CATCGCCGGACCGACCCACACCGGCGGCGTCGAAGGATTCGTCCGCGAGCTCGTCGGCGACGAGCTGCCCTGGGACGAGGCGCAGCACGAGTTCATGGTCAAGTACCGTCCGCAGTCGCTGCTGCAGCGCCTCATCGAGCCCGAGGAGATCGCCAACATGGTCGTCTACCTCGCCTCGCCCCACGCCTCCGCCACCACGGGCGGCGCGGTGCGCGTCGACGGCGGGTACGTCGACTCCATCCTGCCCTGACCGCGTCCGCGAGAAGGGCTAGCCGCGGAAGGTGACCTCCGGGTAGGCCGGTGACGGCCCGTTCAGCAGCGCGCCGGACCTGCCGCGCAGGTGCACGTCGAAGAAGGCGCGCAGGTAGGCGCGGGTGATCGCCGCGGCTCGTGTCCCCCGCAGGGTTCCGGCGGGCAGGCCGAGCTGCTCGCCCAGCACCGGGTAGTCGGTGAACGAGTCGTGCTCCGCCCCTGCCACCTCGGCCCAGCGTCTCCACCCGGTCAGCAACGGCCAGTTCTCCGCCCAGGTGGGGACGTCCGGGGTGCCGAGCAGGAGGAACGGCCGGGCGAGCCCGCCGGCCGGCGGGGGGACGATGAACGCGCCGTCCATGTCGGCGCCCGCGTCGATGCGGGTGTCGTCCTCCATGGCACGCGCCGCGCTGTTGCCGCCGATGGAATGCCCGGCCATGCCGATCCTGGCCGGGTCGATCAGCGCGGGGCGCTCCGCCAGCAGGCGGTCGACGACGAACGACACGTCGGCGGAGCGGACGGCCGGGACGAGGCCGGGCGCGTCCTCGATCTCGCAGGCGCGGCAGGTGGTGGTGCGCCCACCGGGGAAGGTGATGGCCGCGGACTCGTAGGTGTGGTCGACGGCGGCGACGGCGTAGCCGTGGCTCGCGAGGTCCTCCCCGAGCAGGGTCAGGGAGGAGCGGGGCAGGCCGAACCCGGGCGAGAGGATCACCAGGGGCAGGCGGCCGCGGACGGGCGGGGCGGCGGCGAAGGAGTGGGTGCGGACCCGGCTGAGCAGGTCGCCGGCGGGCAGCCCCTGGGCGGCGAGCAGGAGGGCCGACTCCTCGGGGGTGACGTAGCGGGCGCGGTCGCCGGAAGGGGCGGCGGCGGGGTACCAGAGGGTGACCATGAGCCGGCGGCGCTCGGAGGGCACCCAGGGGTCGGCGCGCGAGGCGTCGACCAGTTCCCGGGTGAGCGTGCCGACCGGGTGGGGCCCCGTGGGGGCGGGAAGCCTCGGCGCGGCGGTGGCGGGCGCGGCGACGGCAGGTGCGCTGATCGTGGGGGCGGTGGCGGTGAGCGCCGCCGCCAGTACGGTGGTGAGCAGGGCTCGCATCATGCCGGCGAACCTAGGCAGCGCTCACCGGACCGGCTTGTGCCGCCAGGCCAAACTTCGGGCCGCAGGCGTGGTGGCCCACGCCAACGGGCGGCGGCGACGCGCTGACGATACTGCGGACATGGATCTCGAACTGGTCAAGAAAGAGGTGTCGGGGCTGGTCGGCCCCGGCACGCCCGGGCTCGCGGCGGCCGTCTACTCGGGCGGCGAGCCGCTGGTCACCGCGGCGGCCGGCACGGCGTGCCTGGAGTTCGGCGTGCCGATCGACGCCGACACCCGCTTCGACATCGCCAGCGCGAGCAAGCAGTTCACCGCCGCGTGCGTGCTGCTGCTGGCCCGCGACGGCAAGCTCGACCTCGACGACGACGTGCGCACGCACATCCCCGAGCTGAACCTGGCGGTGCCGGTGACGCTGCGGCAGTGCCTGCAGCACACCGGCGGCCTGCCCGAGTGGTACGCGGTGCTGCCGCTGACCGGCCACCCCCTGTCGGAGATGACCGAGGAACGCCTGCTGGAGGTGATCGCCAGGCTCAGGACGACGACGTTCGAGCCGGGGACGGACTTCACGTACTCGAACACGGGTTACGTCCTGGCCGCCGTGACCGTGCGGCGCGTCAGCGGGCGGTCGCTGGCGGAGTTCGCCCGCGAGCGGCTGTTCGCGCCCCTCGGCATGGACGACACGGTGTTCAGGGACGACGCGTCGGCGCCCCTCGCCAGGCTCGCGTACGGCTACGCCAACCACGGCGGCCCGCCCGTGCGGGCCGACACGCAGGAGAGCGCGGTCGGCGACGGAGGTCTCGTCACGAGCGTGCGCGACCTCGCCCCGTGGTTCGGGTTCCTGGCCGACGGCCGGGTGCTCGGCGCGGACCTGCGTGACGCGCTGCTGGAGCGGGCGGTGCTGGCGGACGGCACCACGTTGCCGTACGCGATGGGGCTCTACCACCACGAGGTGGCGGGACGGCGGGCGTTCGGCCACGCGGGCGGCATGCACGGGTACCTGTCGGACCTGCTCTTCCTGCCGGACGACGGCCTGGGCCTCGCGGTGCTGTCGAACCAGCTCCAGATCGACCCGCTCGCGCTGAACGAGCGCCTGGTGCGGCTGCTGCTGGGCGCCCCGCCCGAGCCGGGGCAGGAGCCGGGGGCGCTGCCCCTGCCCGGCCACGAGCACTGGCACGACCCGGTGAGCGACGCGACGCTGGAGGTCCGGGCCGGTGACGACGGGCTGGAGGTCGCGGACGTGGGCACGTTCGTGCCGGGGGCCGACGGGCGCTGGCACGGGCTGGGCGACGCACACCTGGCCTGGCTGGAGTTCTCCGGGGACACGCTGGTGGTGGGCTCGCTGCTGGCCGCGCGCAGGCCGGTCACGTTCGTGGCCGCCCCTCCCCCTGACGGCACGCCGATGCCGGACGGCGAGTGGGAGAGCGACGAACTGGGCGTGCGGGCGAGCGTGCGTGACGGCGTGCTGCGCATCGGCCGCACCCTCGAACTGCCGGTGACGCCGGCGCCCGCGGGCCTGTGGCGGGCCGAGCCGTTCACGCTGCGACTGGAGGGCGGCGCGCTGCTGGTCAGCGGCGGCGGCCTGCGACGGCTCCGCTTCACCTGAGGGTCCGCGGGCCCCGCGGCGGCTCCGGTCCGGACGAGGGGTCGTTGGCCTGCGGAACGAGGCGGGGGCCGCCGGTTTTGGCGGGCCGGTCAGTGAACGGGGACTGTCCGGCTTCTAGCGTCCGACTGTCCCCGCCACTCCCCCTTCCGAGGTGGTCCGATGACACCTGCGAAGACTGCCGCCGCGACAGCCGTGCTGCTGCTCGCCACCGCCTGCTCGGCGGGCGGCGCCGCGCCGCCGCCGGCGGACACGCTGATCTGGGCCACGACCTCCGCGCCCAACAGCCTCGACATCGCGCACGGCTTCAACAGCGCCTCCACCCTGGTCCAGGCAGCGGTCCTCGACAGCATGGTCGGCCTCGACGAGCGCGGCAAGCCCGTCCCGCGCCTGGCCGCCGGCTGGACCCAGCCCGACCCGGCCAGCTACCTGTTCACCCTGCGCGAGGACGTGCGCTTCACCGACGGCAGCCCGCTCACCGCCGACGACGCGGCGTTCTCGCTGCGCCGCCACCTCGACCCGGCGGTGGCCTCGCAGGCCGCCAGCTACTTCACCATGGTCAAGAAGGTCGAGGCGGTCGGCGCCGGCCAGGTCAAGGTCACGCTCCGCCGCCCGGCGCCGGCGTTCCTGTCGGTGTCGGCGATCGCCTGGCAGGTCGTGCCGCGCAAGCTCGCCGAGGCCCACCCCAAGGACCTGGGCAGCCCGGAGGTCGGCACGCTCGGCACCGGCCCGTACAAGGTCAGCCGCTTCTCGCTCACCTCCGGGGTCGTGCTGGAGCGCAACGAGGCGTACTGGGGGCCCAGGCCGGCGCTGCGCAGGATCGAGGTCAAGAGCATCGCCGACCCCGAGACGCTGCGGTTGGCGGTGAGGTCGGGCGAGGTCGACGGCACCAGCGACCTCAACGCCCGCGACGCCCGCAAGTGGACCGGCCTGCCCGGCGTCAAGACGATCTTCTACCCGGGCGACAACATCAGCTACCTGTCCCTGGCGGTCGGGAACGGGCCCCTGGCCGACGTCCACGTCCGCCGGGCCATCGCGTACGCGGTGAACCGCAGGGCGATCTCCGACCTGATGACGGCCGGGCACGGCGCCCCGGCCGCGGCCCTGCTGCCCGCGCCCATGCTCACCGCCCTGTACGGGAGCGCCCCGCCTCCGCTGCCCGATTACCCGTACGACCCGGCGAAGGCCAGGGCGGAGCTGGCCAGGTCCGCCCACCCCGGCGGGTTCACGCTGGCCGTGCCGTACGCCGGCGGCGGCGACACCGGCACCGTCATGCAGGCCGTCGCCGCCGACCTCGCCAAGATCGGCATCACGCTCCGGCTGGAGCCGGCCCCGGCCGACCAGTACCAGTCGCGGATGATGGAGCACGACCGGCTCGGCATCCAGTTCGTCAGCCTCGCCTACGGCACGCCGGAGCCGATCGAGGTCCTGCCCGACATGATCAGCCGCGCCTCCGCGCAGCCGCAGGGCTTCAACTTCTCCGGCTACGGCTCGGCCGAGACCGACGAGAAGCTCGACGCGCTCGTCTCGGCCACCGGCGAGGACGCGAAGGCCCAGGTCACCGCGCTGCTGAAGGAGATCGCCGAGCAGGTGCCCTACATCCCGCTGTTCCACACCGACAACGCCGTGGCCCTGAGCGAGAGGTTCACCGCCTCGCTCGGCACCTGGACCACCGACATGTTCGCGCGGATCCGTCCGGCGGGGCGCTGACATGGCCGTTCTCACGCTGCTCGGCCGCCGCCTCGGCGCCGCCGTCCTGCTGCTGGGCGTGCTGTCGGCGCTCACGTACGGCCTGCTGCTGGCCGCGCCTGGCGGCCCTGAGCAGGTGCTGCTGGGCGGGCGGCCGTCCACGCCGGAGACGAGGGCGGCGATCCGCGAGCAGTACCACCTGGACGACCCGTTCCCCGTCCGCTACGCCCGCTGGCTGGGCGACGCGCTGCACGGCGACCTCGGCACCTCGGTCTACTCCAGGGAGCCCGTGGTGACGGTGATCGCCGACCGGCTGCCGGTGACGGCGGGCCTGGCCGCGTACGCGCTGGTGCTCACGGTCGTGGTCGGCGTGCCCGCCGGGCTGCTGGCCGCCATGCGCCGCGGCGGCCGGCTGGACCAGGGCATCACGCTCGGCTCGCTGGCGGCGCTGTCGATCCCGTCGTTCGCGCTGAGCATCCTGCTGCTGTACGGGTTCGCCGTGCGGCTGGGCTGGTTCCCCGTGTTCGGCGAGGGCCGCACGCTCACCGAGCGGATCACGCACCTCACGCTGCCCGCCGTCGCGCTGGCCGCGGCGCAGGCCGCACTGGTGGTCCGGCAGATGCGGGCCGCGGCGCTGGACCTCGCCGCGTCGGACTTCCTGACCTTCGCCAGGGCGCGCGGCCTGCCGCGCCGCCGCGTCTGGACGAGCTACGCGCTGCGCAACGCCGCCCTGCCGGTGCTGACCGTGGGCGGGCTGCTGCTGGCGGCGAACCTGACCGGGTCGGTCTTCGTGGAGCGGGCGTTCGGCCTGCACGGGCTGGGGGCGCTGCTGATCGGCGCGGTGGGGCAGAAGGACATCCCGGTGGTGCAGGCGCTGGTGCTGCTCGGCGGCGTGATCGTGGTCGCCGTCAACCTGCTGATCGACCTGGCGTACCTGGTGGTCGACCCGCGGGTCAGGAAGGGGGCGGCGGCATGAGGGCCGCGCTGACGGCGGTGCTGGGCCTGGTGGCGCTGGCGGCGCTGGCCGGGCCGTGGCTGGCGCCGTACGATCCGGCCGCGCAGGACCTCGCGCTCGGCGCGGCTGGGCCGAGCGCGGCCCACTGGCTGGGCACCGACGAGATGGGCCGCGACGTGGTGTCGCGGCTGCTGGCCGGCGCCCGCTCCGCCCTGTTCTGGCCGGTGCTGGTCGCGCTGTTCACGACGGCGCTCGGCACCTCGCTCGGCCTGCTGAGCGGCTACCGCCGCGGCTGGGTGGACGCGCTGCTCATGCGGGTGGTGGACCTGGCCATCGCGATGCCCGGCCTGCTCGTGCTGATCGTGGTCGTGGGCGTGCTCGGCGGCGGCTACGGCTGGGCGGTGCTGGCCATGGCGGTGCTGTTCACCCCCGGCGACATCCGGGTGGTGCGCAGCCTCACGCTGGCCCAGCGGGAGCTGGCCTACGCCGAGGCGGCGCGGACGCTGGGGCTGCGCCCCGGCCGGATCATGTTCCGCCACCTGCTGCCCAACCTGGCGCCGACCGTCGTGGCGAACGCGCTGCTCAGCTTCACCGGGGCGCTGGTCGCGCTGGCCGGGCTGTCGTTCCTGGGCGTCGGCCTCCCGGCGGGCACGCCGGACTGGGGGCTCATGGTCGAGGAGAACCGGCAGCTGCTCGACCTGAACCCGTGGGCCTCGATCGCGCCGGCCGCCCTCATCACCGTGGTCGCCTGCGCGGCGACGCTGCTGGGCGACCGGGCGTTCGAGTCGATGTCGAAAGGAGGCGTCCGATGAAGGTGACCGGCCTGCGCGTCACCGGCCCCGGGCTCATCGTGGACGGGGTGGACCTGGAGGTCTCGCCGGGCGAGACCGTGGGCCTGGTCGGCGAGTCCGGGAGCGGCAAGTCGCTGACCGCCCGCGCCATGGCGGGGCTCCTGCCGAGGGGGCTGCGGGCGACGGGCTCGATCACGCTGGGCGGCCGGGAGCTGCTCGGGGCCGGCGAGCGGGTGTGGCGCCCGGTGCGCGGGCGGCGGCTGGCGCTGCTCATGCAGGACCCGTTCGCGATGCTCAACCCGCTGCTGACGGCGGGCGCGCACATCGCGGAGTCGGCGCGTTCCCGCGTGTCGGTGGCCGAGCGGCTGGCCGAGGTGGGCATCGACGATCCCTCGGTGGCCCGCCGCCACCCCTTCGAGCTGTCGGGCGGCATGCGGCAGCGGGTGGCGCTGGCGGCGGCCCTGGCCGGCGACCCGGAGCTGCTGATCGCCGACGAGCCCACCACCGCGCTCGACGCCACCACCCAGCACGAGATCCTGCAGCTCGTCCGGCGGGTCCAGCGGGCGCGCGGCATGGGCGTCCTGCTGATCACCCACGACCTGCGGGTGGCGTTCGAGCTGTGCGACAGGGTGGCCGTCATGTACGCGGGCCGCATCGTCGAGCAGGGGCCGGCCGCCGAGGTGAGACGGTCGCCCGCGCACCCGTACACGCTGCGGCTGCTGGCGGCCGTCCCGACGGTGGAGCGGCGGCTGGCCCGGCTGGAGGGCATCCCCGGCAGCGTGCCCGCGGCCGGCGAGGTGACCGGCGGCTGCGCGTTCGCCGCGCGCTGCGAGCAGGTCGCGCCCGAGTGCACGCAGGCGAGGCCGCCGCTGCGTGAGGCGTCCCCCGGCCGGCTCACGGCCTGCCTCACGCGGGTGCGTCCGCGCGCCGCCGTCCACGTCACGGCCGCGCCCCCGCCCGAGCCGGGCCCGCCGGTGCTGCGCGTCACCGGCCTGAGCAAGCGGTACGGCGGCCACGTCGCGCTCGGCGGTGTCTCGCTCGACGTGCGCAGGGGCGAGACGGTCGGCGTGGTCGGCGGGTCGGGGTCGGGCAAGACCACGCTGGCGCGCTGCGTGCTGGGCCTGGCCGTGCCCGACTCCGGCACCGTGGAGCTGGCCGGCGAGGGGCCGCGGCACCGGCTGGTGCAGTGCGTCTTCCAGGACCCCTCGACGTCGCTGAACCCCGCGATGAGCGTGGGCGCGGCGCTCGCCGAGGCCGCGGCGCAGGGCGCGCCGGGCCCGCGGCCCACCGTGTCCGAGCTGCTGGAGCAGGTGGGGCTGCCGGCGGCGTACGCCTCGCGGCGGCCCTCGGCGCTGTCGGGCGGCGAACGTCAGCGGGTCGCCATCGCGCGGGCCCTGGCGGTGCGTCCGTCCCTGCTGATCTGCGACGAGCCCGTGGCGTCGCTGGACGTCTCCGTGCAGGCGCACGTCCTGGAGCTGCTGCGCCAGGTCGGCACGGCCATGCTGTTCATCACCCACGACCTGGCCGTGGTGCGGCAGATGGCCGACCGGCTGGTGGTGCTCTCGCGGGGTGAGGTCGTGGAGGCCGGCGAGGCGGACCGGGTGCTGGACGCGCCCGCGCACGACTACACCCGCACCCTGATCGCCTCCGTGCCGGGTCTGTAGTGAATTCGGTACTTCAGTCGCTAGTGCCCGTGCTATCGGGTAAGGGAGCCTTTCGTCCATGCTTGACCTGCTGCTTCGCCACGGAACCGTGCACGACGGCCTCGGCGGCCCCTCCCGCACGGCCGACGTCGCGATCCACGAGGGCCGCGTCGCCGCGATCGGGACCGGGCTCGGCCCGGCCAGGAGGGTGCTCGACGTGGCCGGGCTCGTCGTGGCGCCCGGGTTCGTCGACCCGCACAGCCACTCCGACACCGTCCCCTTCCTCTCCGAGGAGCAGCCGTTCAAGCTGCTGCAGGGCGTCACCACCGAGATCATCGGCAACTGCGGCTTCTCCTGCGCGCCGGTACACGACGACGACTCCGGATTCACCCCCTCCGTCCTGGCCGACGCCGCCTTCCCCACCATGCGCGAGTACCTCGACGCGGCCCAGCAGGCCGGGCCCACCAACAACCTGGCCGTGCTGGTGGGGCACAACACGTTGCGGCTGGCGGCGGCCGGCATGACCGCGGAGATCACGGCCGCCCGGCTCGACCGGATGTGCGCGCTCGCCGCCGAGGCGTTCGAGGCCGGCGCGTACGGGCTGTCGAGCGGGCTGGAGTACGTGCCCGGCGCCTACGCCGGCCTGGACGAGCTGACCGCGCTCGCGCTCGTGGCCAAACGGTGGGAGCTGACGTACGCCACCCACCTGCGCAGCGAGAGCGAGGGCCTGGCCGAGGCGCTCGACGAGGCGATCACCGTGGCCACCAGGGCCGGGGTGCGGCTGCACGTCTCGCACTGCAAGGCGTCGGGACGGGCCGTGCACGGCGCGTCCGCGATGGTGCTCGACCGGCTCTCCCGGGCGCGCTCGGCCGGCCTGGACGTGCGCGCCGACGTCTACCCCTACCTGGCGTTCGGCACCGGGCTCGTGGCCGTGCTGCCGCCGTCCGCGTGCGAGGGCGGCGAGGAGGCGCTGCTGGCCAGGCTGGCCGACCCCGGCACGCGGGCCGCGCTGCGCACGCTGGCCGAGAGTCCGGGCAGCGGGATCGGCGTCGGGCTCTGGCGCGAACTGCACCCCGCCGACGTGCAGATCCTCACCCACCGCGACCCGCGCGTCGCCGGCCGGCGGCTCGCCGACCTCGGCGGCGACCCGTGGGAGGCGCTGTGCGACCTGCTCGCCGCCGACCCGAGGGCGGCGGGCGTCTTCCACACCATGCACGAGCACGACCTGCGGGCCTTCCTGGCCGACCCGCTGGTGTCCATCGGGTCCGACGGCGGCCCGCCCGTGGGACCCAACCATCCCCGGACGTTCGGAACGTTCCCCACCTTCCTCGGCCGGTACGTGCGCGAGGAGCGGGCGGTGCCCATGGAGGTGGCCGTCCGCAAGGTCAGCTCGGCCGCCGCCGGGCAGTTCGGGCTGGCCGGGCGCGGCTGGCTCGGGCCCGGCGCGGTCGCCGACGTCTGCGTGTTCGACCCCGGCACCATCGGGCACGACGGCACGTACGAGCGGCCCGACGCGCGCCCCACGGGCGTCGTCCACGTGTTCCTCGCCGGACGCCAGGTGGTGGCCGACGGCGAACCGACCGGCGGCAGGCACGGGCGCGTGCTGCGGCGGGGCACGCCGTGACCGCGCGGGGCCGGATCACGCTCGGCGTGCTCATCGACAGCCTGGGCCCGGACGTCGTCCAGCCGCTGGCGCTGCCGCACGGCAGGCGTCCCCTGGCCGGCGCGCCCGTCATCTACGACCCCGAGGGGCCGATGTCCGGCCTCGACGGCGCCGTGCTGCTCGTGACCGGCCGCCCGTCCGCCGAGACGGTGGCCCGCGCGGGCGAGAGCGGCGTGGCCGCCGTCGTCGTCAAGCCGGCCGCCGGCGACCTGGACGTGCTCGCCGCCGCGGCACGGGCGGCGGGCACCGCGCTGCTGGCCGCGCAGCCCGAGCTGTCATGGGGGCAGCTCTACACCCTCGTCGACGCCCTGCTGGCCGTCGTCGCCCCGGCCGGCGACCCCGGCGGGGCCCGCGCGGGCGACCTGTTCGCGCTGGCCAACGAGGTCGCCATCCGAGTGGGCGGCGCCGTGGCCATCGAGGACGTCGCCATGCGGGTGCTGGCCTACTCGACCGTCGAGGGGCAGCGGATCGACGAACTGCGACGCGAGGGCATCCTCGGCAGGCGGGTGCCGGAACACCCCACCAACGCCGAAGAGTACGCCGCCGTCATGCGCGCCGACGGCGCGATCTGGAGCTACGAGCCGCGCGAGTACTACCCGCGCCTGGCCATCGCGGTGCGGGCCCGCGGCGAGGCGCTCGGCACGATCTGGGCCGTGCAGGCGGAGGAACCGCTGGCCGCCGACGCCGCGGAGGTGCTGGCCGAGGCCGCCGCGGCCGCGGCGCCCCACCTGGCGCGCATCAACCTGGCGGCCGACGAGGCCAGACGGCGGCGCGACGAGTGCCTCGGCTGGCTGCTGCGCGGCATCGGCGCCGTGGACGAGCTGGCCACCTCCTTCGGGCTGGCGGCCGACGAGCCGCTGACGGTCGTGTCGCTCGGCCCCGCCGACGGCTCCGCCGACGCGTTCGCCTCCTCCCACGCCGCCGACCTGCTGCGCACGACGTACCTGGCCTACCGGATCAGGGCGGCCACCGGCGTCGTGGACGGGCGGGCGCACGCCGTCGTCGCCGCCGAGGCCTGCACGCCGCTGCTGCGCAGGATCACCGCGGACACGCTGGTTCAGGTGGGCGAGCGGCTCGGCGGCGGCTGGCGGGCGGGCATCGGCAGGACCGTGCCGTCCGCCGCCGCGCTCCAGGCCAGCGCCCGCCAGGCCGGGGAGGCGCTGCGCGCCCTGTGCGGGCCGTTCGCCGACGAGCCCGTCGGCACGCACGAGGAACTGTCCGCGGCGCTGTTCCTCACCGACCTGGAGGTCGCGCTGCGCTCCAAGGGGGCCCTGCGCGGCGAGCCGCTGGCGCTGATCGCCGCGCACGACGCCCGGCACGGCACCCGGTTCGTGCACAGCCTGTCGGCGTGGGTCGGCGCGCACTACGACGTGCCGCGCGCGGCCGAACTGCTGTCCGTGCACCCCAACACGCTGCGGTACCGGCTGCGCCGCATCAGCGAGATCGTGCCGCTGGACGACACCGACACCCGCCTGGTGCTGGCCCTGCAACTACGCCTGAACGACGCCCCGAAGCCCGCGGCGTCATGACCGGACGGCGGCGCGAAGCCCGCGGCGTCACGACCGGACAGCGGCGCGAGGCCCGCGGGCGCGCGGCTGAACGGCGCCACAAAGCCCGCGGGCCGAAGTTCGGCGTGAGCGCCAACGCCGCGGAGGCCGCCCCGGCGCGATGCTGTCGCCCATGGCAGAACTCCTGACCACCGCTCCCGCCGAGGTGCGGGTCCGCACCCTGCACGGCACCCCCGAGCTCCAGCGCGCCGCCGGCCTGCTGCGCGAGGTATGGGCGACCCAGCCGGGCGACGACCCCCCGATCGCCCTCGACATGCTGTGCGCCCTGGCCCACTCCGGCTGCTACGTGGCCGGCGCCTACCTCGACGACGAGCTCGCGGGCGTGGCGGCCGGCTTCCTCGCCGCGGACCGCAGCCTGCACTCCCACATCGCCGGCGTGGCGCCGGGGGCGCGCGGGCGCGGCGTCGGCCGGGCGCTGAAGGAGCACCAGCGCGCCTGGGCGGGCGAGCGCGGCCTGGCCTCCGTCTCGTGGACCTTCGACCCGCTCGTCCGCCGCAACGCCTTCTTCAACCTGGCCAGGCTGGGCGCCCGCGTGAGCGCCTACCTCCCCGACTTCTACGGCCCCATGTCCGACGGTCTCAACGACGGCGGCCCCTCCGACCGGCTCCTCGTCACCTGGCCCGTCGCCGCGCCGCCGCCCGAGGAACCCTCCGACCAGCCGCCGCACCGCACGATCGTGGACGAGTCCGGCGCCGTACGGGAGCCGGAGGGAGCGGGCCTGCTCCGCTGCGCGACACCGCCCGACATCGAAGGGCTGCGCTCCAGCGACCCGGCGGCGGCGCGGCGCTGGCGGGCCGCCCTCCACGACGGCCTCGGCGGCGCGCTCGGCCACGGCTACCACGTCACCGGCTTCACCCGGTCCGGCTGGTACCTGCTGGCGCGGGGAGGCGCACGGTGAAGCTCGACGGCATCGAACTGCGCCAGGTCGCGCTGCCGCTCGTCAGCCCGTTCCGCACCTCGCTCGGCACGCAGACCGCCCGCCAGGCGCTCGTCCTGCGGGTCGTGAGCGACGAGGGCGAGGGCTGGGGCGAGTGCGTGGCCGAGGACGATCCCACCTACTGCCCCGAATACCTGGCCGGGGCCGCCGACGTCATCCGCCGCTTCGTCGTGCCCGCCCTGGCCGGGCTCGACCTGCGGCCCGCGTCCGTGGCCGGCGCGCTGCGCCACCTGCGCGGCCACCAGATGGCCAAGTCCGCCGTGGAGATGGCCGTACTGGACTGCTGGCTGCGGGCCCGCCTGACGAGCCTCGCCGACCACCTCGGAGCGGTGCGGACCCGCGTCCCCGTCGGCGTCTCCGTCGGCATCATGGACGACCTCGACACCCTGCTCGAAACGGTGGACCGGCACCTCACCGCCGGGTACGCCAGGATCAAGCTGAAGATCGAGCCCGGCTGGGACGTCGAGCCCGTCCGCGCGGTACGCGACACCTTCGGCCCCGCGACGATGCTCACCGTCGACGCCAACACGGCCTACTCCCCCGCCGACATCCGCCACCTGGCCGGCCTGGACGCCTACGGGCTCGCCCTCGTCGAGCAGCCCTTCGCGCCCGGCGACCTGCGTTCCCACGCCGCGCTCGCCGCCCGCGCCGAGACCCCGGTCTGCCTGGACGAGAGCATCACCAGCGCCGCCGACGCCGCCGAGGCGATCAGGCTCGGCGCCTGCTCCGTCATCAACATCAAGCCCGGACGGGTGGGCGGCTACCTGGAGGCCCGCCGCATCCACGACGTCGCCTCGGCGCACGGGGTGCCGGTGTGGTGCGGCGGCATGCTGGAGACGGGGCTGGGCCGCGCCGGGAACCTCGCGCTCGCCGGCCTGCCGGGGTTCACCCTGCCCGGCGACATCTCCGCGACCGAACGCTACTACCGGCGCGACATCACCCGGCCCTTCGTCCTGGAGGACGGACTGATGGCCGTCCCCACCGAGCCGGGCCTCGGCGTGCTCCCCGACCCGGCGTCCCTGACCGCCGCCACCACCACGACCGAGTGGATCCCCGCCCCCTCCTGACACGGCGGCGGGGGCTCCGAGGGCCGAGCTGTCCAAGGGCGCGAGGCGAGCTCGGCGGGCCGGCCGCGGCGCTCCCTCGGGGCGGGGGAACCGCCGGTAGGGCCGATGGAACCGTGGCGATGGAGCGGCGCGTGTCATCGAGATGTTCCTGGCCGGTCTCTTCTTCGGCATCCCGTTGTGGCTGATCTGGGCGGCCCGGTTCACCCTGGCCATGAGCAGGGGTACGGCGCAGGCGCGGTTGAGACGCTGGATGGTGCCCTGGTTCGTCGTCGCGGGCCTCGCGGTCGCGCTCGTGACGGACGCCCCCTTCTGGCTCCGGTTCACGATCTCGAAACCGAGCATGGAAGCCTACGCCCGGACGGTGACGGCCGAGACGTCGCAGGACACCTCCTGCCGCTGGCTCGGGCTGTACCGGATCTGCGGCGCCTTCCCCTACTCCGGCTGGGGGAAGGACGACCAGGACGTCCCCGGCAGCGCCTGCCTCATCGGCCAGGAATGGGCTCTGGAGAGCAACACGAACTTCCTCCTGCTTCCCGTCGGCGAGCCGGAGGAGACGGCCGACGACACCTACCGGCGTCTCACAGGCCGCTGGTACGGATGGCACGGCTGGGACAGCCTGTGACCTGGTCGCCTGACGACATCACAATCCGGGGGGCTGCCTCGTCGGTCATCACAGAGACGCCGGTTTCAGCCGATTCGAGGAGAGGCGACATGTCAACAACCCAGGAAGCACGTAACAAGGAGACGTACCACCGCTTCCACGAGGCCGTCAACAGCGGCGATCTGGACGTCATCACGAAGGCGGTCGACGAGTTCATCCACCCGGACGGACGGTTCCACACCGCGGAGGGGACCGACATGATCGCGGTGGAGGCGCAGAAGCGCATCTGGGAGACCCTCCTGCGCGCCTTCCCCGACATTCACGTCACGGTCGAGGACCTGCTCGCCGACGGCGACAAGATCATCGCTCGGCAGACGGTCACGGGGACCAACACCGGTGAGTACCGGGGCGTGCCCCCGACCGGCCGATCCGTCACCTACCGCGAGATCTTCATCATCCGCTTCGCCGAGGGGCAGATCATCGACCTCTGGGGAGTCGTCGACATCCACTCACAGCTGCGGCAACTCGGCCACGTCCCGGCGTAGCCCGCCGCCGGCCGGCGGTCAGGCGGTGAGCACGCGCCAGGGCCCGTTGCGCGCCTCCAGGGGCGAACCGTCGGCGACGCGCGCCGTGCGGGTCGCGGGTTCGAGCATGACGGTGGCGAGGGTCGCCCAGCGCTGGCCGAGCGGCAGAGTCATGTCCGGCACGCAGCACAGCGGCGGCTCTCCCGGCCCGGAGCGGAGGACGCCGAGCAGCTCGGTCGCGCTCCGGGGCTCCCGCCCCCGCGCCAGGCGGGAGGCCACCAGGTCGAAGCGCTCGCCCGAGTCCGGCTGGTAGAGCTCGCTCTTCTCACCCGCGCCGGGTTCCGGCGAGAGGAAGTGGTTGGTGCGGATGACAGTCCCGCCGACCGGTTCGACGACGAACACCCCGACCGGCGTGATGTCGGTGGTGACGACCGTTTCCCGGTCGAAGAGGGTGAACGAGCTCGACGCGCTGACCGGCGCTGATCGCACGAGGTCGAGCGCCTCCCCCACCGTGCCGGCCTCCTCCAGTACGGCGGCGGCGAGGAGGTGCACGGGAACGCCGCCGGCGCCGTCCTCGCGATGGCCGAGGATGTTGAAGTGCAGGGCGAGCCCGGCGCTGTTGACGCCGACCTTGGCGAGGATGCCGTGCTCGGTGAACCCGACCAGGTCGTGGCGGCCGCCGCGCACCTCGTGGGTGTGCCAGTACGGCGCGAGCTCGACGTGCCAGTCCCAGGTCTGCGCGCCGAAGGTGGGCGGGCCTCCCGCGCCGGGTGCGAGCCTCCGGGCGATGGTCGAGCATTCGCCGGGGCGGCCCTCGGCGCTCTGCGCGAGGATCTCGGTGCGCGCGTTGAGCGCGTAGACGTGCCACGGGTCGATCCCGGCGCCCGCGGCGACGCCGTCCATCTCCTCCCGCAGCCGGGGGCGGAACGCGCCGGCCGCGTCGGCCGTGCGGAGCGCGTCCTCGCGGACGCGCCCCTCGGCCAGGCCGGCCAGGCGGAAGAGCTCGAAGTACAGGTCGAGCCCACCGGGGAGTTCCTCGCGAAGCAGCTCGCCGCGTTCCTTGCCGCGCTCGAAGGGGGCGGCGGCGGTGACGGCGATGTGTCGCCTTTCGGGGTTCATCTCGTCCTTCATCAGGGTCTCGTGGCCGCAGCGGGGTTCCGGGCGGAGATCGTGGAGTCGGCCTCGCACCCCGGCGCGACGCGGCCGCGGGTCCCGGCCCGGCTCGCCGCCCTGGGGTGTCGTCCGACGTTTCCACGACGACCGTACTGGACCACTTCGCCTCCGCCGACGCGTCGTCCTGGAGGCAGGCGCCGACGTGAGCGCGGCAGGGCCTCAGGCCGGGCTGAACCAGCGGGTGAGGGCCGCCTTCAGGCCGTCGGGGTCCGCGCCCGCCCAGGCGACGTAGCCGTCCGGCCGGATGAGCATGGCGGGCGCCGGGGCGCGGTCGGCGGTCGCGGTCACGCGGCGTACCCGGTCGTTCCAGGGCTCCGCGGTGGCGGCGAGGTCGTCCCCGCCGGTGAGGTCCAGAAGCAGGGGGCGGGCGTCGCGCAGCAGCTCAGCCAGGCGCCGTACGTGTCCGTCGCCGGTGGTCAGGTCGATGGGCGGCACGAACCGGCCGGTGGGCGCGGCGGGACGTTCCTCGCCCATGTCGTGGCGGACGTCCGCACCGGCCATCAGGGCGGCGACCATGTGCAGGTTCTCGGGGCTGCCGAGGAGCTCCGCGAAGAGCAGGCGCAGCGCGGTGACGTCGGCTCCGGGTGCGAGCAGAGCGCTCGCGGCCTGGGTGTGCATGAGCACGCGTTCGCCGCTCACGCGGCGTTCTGCCTCGTAGCTGTCCAGCAGGCCTTCCGGGGCCCATCCCCTCAGGGCGGCGGCGAGTTTCCAGGCCAGGTTGGCCGCGTCCTGGAGCGCCAGGTTCAGGGTCGGACCGTGGCTCACGTGCGCGGCGTCGCCGGCGAGGAAGACCCGGCCGACCCGGTAGCGGTCGGCGAGCCGCGAGTTCCGGCCGCACAGGCGGCGAAGCATGGTGGGCGCGCCCTCGGGTGGCGGGGCCAGGGGGAGGCGCACTCCGAGGACCCGTTCGACGCTCTCCTCCATCTCGGCCAGCGTCATCGGCGCGCCCGTGCCCGGGAAGTCGCCTGCCGGCGCGTCCTCCCATTCGGCCGTGTTGACGAGCGGCCGCTCCGGATCGTGCGCGAGGAGGGTGAAGACCCCCTTCTCGGTACGGTGGAAGTGCGCCGGGACCTCGCCGAGGCCGTCGATCACGACCCGTCCTCCCGGCACGAGACGGAAGCGGTCGCTCGGCCCGATCAGGGCCGACCGGTCGACGACGCTGTCGTCGCTGACACCGGGGAAGGCGATTCCCGCCTGCCTGCGGATCAGGCTGCGGGCGCCGTCGCAGCCGACGAGGTATCGCGCCGTCAACGTCGTCTCGGCTCCGTCCGGAGCGCGTACCACGACGTCCACCCGGTCGTCGGTCTGGCTGAAGGACAGCACCTCCCGGCCCCGTCGGACGTCCGCGCCGAGTTCCGCCGCGCGCTCCTTGAGCACCTGTTCGAGATCACGCTGGTTGACCGGCAGGAGATACATCGGGTTCTCCTCGCCGAGCGTGTGCAGCGGCAGCGGCAACCCGCCGAAGAAGAACCCGGGCGCGGGCGCCGGCGCTCCTCGGCCCCCGCAGCGTTCGAAGAGGCCGCGGTGGTCCAGCAGTCGCACCACCTGGCCGGCGAGGCCGTGCGCCTTGTCCGCGGGGTCCGGTTCCGGCCGTCGTTCCAGCACCAGAGGCCGGACCCCCGCGAGGCGGAGCTCGCAGGCGAGAAAGAGGCCGGTGGGCCCGCCTCCGGCGACGATGACGTCGAACATCGCTGACGCCTCCTTAGGATACGTGACTGTATCTAATAAGGCGCCACCGTAGATCACCGCGATAAGATACGCAAGTGGACCGTAAGCAGGACCAGACCGCGGACGAGCGCGGAGCGATCGGGACGCAGGCGACAGAACGCCGCCCCGACGGCGGCGCGACCCGGGACGGCGGCGGCGCGACCCGTCGCCGCGGCCCGAAACTGGAGGACGCCATCCTCGACGCCGCGTGGGACGTGCTGGTCGAGCACGGCTACCACGGCTTCACCTACGAAGCGGTCGCCGCCCGCGCCGGCACGAGCCGTCCCGTGCTCTACCGGCGCTGGCCGCAGCGCGACGACCTGCTGCTGGCCACGCTCACCAAGTTCTGGCAGCCGATCGCGGTGCCCGACACCGGAAGCCTCCGCGACGACGCGATCGGCTTCCTGCGCAACGCCGACGCCGACCGCGCAGGCATGATCACGTTGATGAGCGTGCAGCTCGTGGACTACTTCCGCGACACCGGCACCAGCCTCGGCGAGCTACGCGACACCCTCCTCCCGCCGGGCCGGCCGACCGCCTTCGAGATGATCGTCGCCCGCGCGGTCGAGCGCGGCGAACTGCCCGACGTGCCACGTTCGTCCCGCGTGGTGAACCTGCCGCTGGACCTGCTGCGCCACGACCTGTTCATGACGATGCGCCCGGTGCCGTACGAGTCGATCGCCGAGATCGTGGACGCGGTGTGGCTCCCACTACTGACAGCACCCGAGACTCGACCGGCGTACCCACCGCCCTGAACCCGCCCGCTCATCGCCGCCGTCCACCCACGCCAAGCGAGCCGAGGCCAAAGCCCGGTTGCGGGTGATCCCAGGCGACACACCCGCCCAGAACCAGATCCCACAGACACTCACCGCTTAACCTGCAGAAACAGGATCACGCGAAGATCGACTCATACACCACGTCCGTGGACGCGACCCCCGACCTGCTTGACCGACGCCGGCATCCCTGGGCGGTAGCCGACCGCGTCGCATGGGGTGAGATCAGTTCGGTGGCAGCGGCTCACACCGACGGGCTGCTGGCGACGTTGCAGGAGCTCCGGCGTCCCGTGGACGCGCCCAGTCAGCTCGTGCACGGGGATCTCACTGGGAACGTGCTGTTGCACCGTGGGCAGCCGCCTGCTGTGATCGACTTCTCGCCGTACTGGCGGCCTGTCGGGTATGCCGAAGCCATCGTCGTCGCCGACGGCCTGCTCTACCACCATGCGGAGCCGGAACTCATCGACAGCGTGCTTCCCGGCCGTGACGGGCTCCAGATGCTCGTCAGGGCCCTGATCTTCCGGCTGGCCACCTCAGCCGTCTTCGAAGTTCCGAACAAGACCATCCCCGAAGAGGAACTGGCACGCTTCGCAAGGGTTACCCGCCTGGTAAAGGGGCGAATTCACGCAGATCAGCGCTTCGACACCTGACCCTTGGCACGGGGCGTGCGGCAGGGACGCCGAGGTCGCTCGTCACAGCGAGATCTTCCGCAGAGCGGGAGCCGTTCCGCTGCCGCCTCAGTACTGTGACTTCACATGACCGACACCGAGATCGAGATCACCGCAGACCTGGTCCGCGACCTGCTGCAGGAGCAACATCCAGACCTTGCGGGGCTGGCCATCCGCGAGGTGGCGGGCGGCTGGGGCAACCAGATGTGGCGCCTCGGGGACGAGCTGGCCGTGCGCATGCAGCGCATGGACCCCACCCCGGAGGTCCAGCTCAAGGAGCGGCGATGGCTGCCTGTGCTGGCCCCGCGCCTGCCGCTCCCGGTGCCGACCCCGGTGCGGTTCGGCGAACCGTCCGAGCGCTTCCCCAAGCACTGGACCGTGATGACGTGGGTCCCCGGCGAGCCACTGGACCACGGCTCGATCAGCCGCGGCGCCCACGCGGCCGACACGCTGGCGGGCTTCCTCAGGGCGCTCCATGTGGAGGCGCCCGCCGAGGCCCCGGCCGGTTCGGACTTCGGCGCTCACCCCAAGAGGTGCACGGGCGGCTTCGAGCAGTTCTTGCAGGCCATCGACCCCGACGCCATCGGCGATGTCCAGGCCGTCCGGGCCGTGTGGGCCGATGCCGTCGCGGCCCCCGAGTGGGAGGGCCCGCCGATGTGGCTGCACGGTGACCTCCATCCCGCGAATGTCGTCGTCTCGGACGGGACGATCTCGGGCGTGATCGATTTCGGTGCCTTGTTCGCCGGCGATCCCGCGTGGGACCTCGGCGCCGCGTGGGTGCTGCTACCCGCGGGCACGGCCGCACGGTTCTTCGACGCGTACGCGCACGCGGACGAGGCAACGATCAGGCGCGCCCGCGGGCTGGCCGCCATGAAGAGCCTCTTCCTGATGCTCATGGGACAGAACGGAGATCGGGGCCTCCCCGGCGGTAAGCCGAACTGGGGGCCTGCAGGCCGGGCGGCACTTGATCGTGTTCTGAAGGGCGTCTGACGCACGCTTTCTTGAACTCGTTCTCGGTCTCGGTTGAGCAGTGCGCTATTTCCCACGCCAGCAGCACGCACAGGAAGCAACCTGGCCGCGCGCCGCGACCTCGGCACCGAACCCGTCATCGACATTCACCGAATTCCTGCCAAGGGAGCCCGACGTTTCCCGACGCAGAAGACGCCGAACGGCCTGGGACTCCTGAAGCTTGGGTGAGCCGCGAAGTAGACGCATTCGCGCAGTTCACGGCGGGCCATGGTCGGCGGGCAGAGCCGCGATCACCGAAATTCAGAGAACTCGTGAACCACTCTTAAGATCACGCGAGAACGCCTCCTTACAGGAAGAGCTCACTCATGCGCACCATTTACGCCGTCACCCATCCGGAGGCGACGCACCACGTCGAGAGGGTCGTCGGCGGCTGGCATGATTCGCAGCTGACACCGGTCGGCCTCAGCGCGGCGGCCTCCATTGCCCAGGCGCTGCGGGCCCAGATCCCCGACGGCGCCGACGTGGAGCTGTTCTCCTCGGATCTGCAGCGCACCCGGCAAACGGCCGAGAAGGTCGCCGAGCTGTTCGGCGTGAAACCAATTCTGGACCGCAGATTGCGGGAAAAGTCGTACGGAGAGGCGGGGGGAAGGCCCCAGGAGTGGCTGGACCAAAGATTCGTCCCGCCGCCGGCTGCCGGGGAGCGGTTGGAACACGACGAGGGCGTGGAGGGGGCCGAGACCAAGGCGGTGCTGGCGCAGCGCATCTACGCGGCCATGGACGAGATCTTGCAGCGCCCCTGCGAACACCAAATCATCGTGACGCACGGCGGCTCCCTGACTTTTGTCGTAACGTCCTGGATCAAGATGCCGATCAAGGCGGTCGGCTATGCCAGCTTCCGGGTGCCATCGGGCAGCATCACCACGCTGCGCGAAGACGACTTCTTCCACAACCGCACGGTCGTCAGCCTCGGTGACACCCGCCATCTCGAGAAAGTCTGAGTGCGTCCGGAGCGGGCTCTTCCGTTCAGGAGGTCACCTCCAAGCCATAACGAGTTGGGTGTGGCGTTTGGGGAAGATCCGGCCGATGGCCGGGGCCGGCACGGAAGCCCCGATCGGATACAGGGAGAAGTCAGGGCCGGGGTGTGCACGCCACTCGGAATTCCAGGTCACCACCTCAAGGGCGAGCCGCCGGACCAGGTCGTCGCCGGAGCGGCCATGGCCGTAGACGCCGAGTTCGTAGCGGCGTTGCCCGCGCTCGCCGTCCTTCCGCTGCTCCGGACGCAGGGTGAGGTAGGCGAAGCTGTCGGGGGTGACGAGGGCGGGGGTGAACCAGCGCATGGCGGGTTCGACTCGGTCGCTGCCGCGCTCCGGGTCCCGCCGGATCACGCCGAAGGTCTCCGTCCGGGTTGCGACCCACAGATGGAGGGTGTCGAACCGTTCGCCGTAGCCGACTGTGACGCCCGTCCACTGTTCGGTCCGGTTACCGTCCAGTGCCAGGTCGAGCGCCGCCACGTCGAGTGCGGGGCCGGCGTCGACCAGCAGGTTCACTGTCCTGTCCGCCAAGGCTGCCGTGTGCTCGCGGTGCGCACCCGCGCCCTGAATGGGGATGAACCCGCACACCGTGGGGTTCAGACCGGCGAAATGGTCGTCCTCCCGCACGAAGGTGAACGAGCGGGTGAGCCCGCAGAAGCGCAGCGGGACGATCATCCTGCCCCCGGGAGCCAGGAGGTGGCCCCAGGGGCAGTCCCAGGCTCCGATCGTGACGAGGATGACGTCGAACGGCCCAAGCTCGTCGGCGGCGCGCTCGGCGTCGCCGAGTACCACCTTCACGTGCGGATAACCGGTCTCGGCGAGGAAGCGGGTGGCGCGCCCGGTGACGAACGGATCGATGTCCATGCTGATCACCACGCCCTCGGGCCCGACGAGTTCAGCGATGAGTGCGGCGTTGTAGCCGCCGCTGCCGACCTCCAGCACTCGCGCGCCGGGCCTCAAGCGGGCTGCTTCGAGCATCTCGGCCTGCAGCCACGGCGCGCTGATCGAGCTCGTCGCCCTGCCTTCGGCGTCGCGCTTGGTGACCACGGTGTCACGAACGGAGTAGGCCGCGGAAAGGGATGCCTCGGGGGCGAACTTCTCGCGCGGCACCTTGGCGAAGGCGGCGGCGACCTCGGGCGAGCGGATCACACCGCACTCTCGCAGCTCCGCGACCATGGCGTCGCGTAGACGATCCGAGGACTCGGATGACGACCGACTGTGATACGACACTCGCTCGATGTTACCGAGGCCGAGTGCGGGGCCGGACTTCTCAGTCGTCGTGGGCGATGAGCATGAGCTGCCGCCACAGCAGCACCACGAACACCGCGGAACCCGCGAAAGCAAACCAGAAGGGTGCCGCGACACCGAAGCGAGTGGCCAGGACACCGCCGATCAACGAGCCCACCACGAGACCGGCGTAGACGCAGACGGTGTTGACGCTGCCCACCCGGCCCTGGAGTTCGTGCGGGACCGCGCGCTGGCGGACGGTGACCGAGGTCGTGCCCCAGATGAAGGCGTGCGCGCCGAAGGCCAGGAAGATGCCCCCGGCGACCCACGGTGAATGGGTCAGGGCCAGGCCGAGGTGGGTGAACGTCTCGATGATGAGCCCGATGCGCATCAGCGCACCGAGGCTCACCCTGCGGGTGATGGCCCCGTACAGGCCGGTGCCGATCAGGCCGCCGATGCCGCCGATGGTGGTCATCAGGCCGAAGCCCATCGCGCCGAGGCCGAGCTGCTCCTGGGTGTAGAGGACGAGCACCGACCAGGCCGCGCCGAACGTGAAGTTGAAGATCAGGATGGTGAGCGCCAGCGTGCGGACCGCCGCGTGCTGGACCGTCCAGCTGAACCCGGCGACCAGTTCCCGTACGGTGCCGGGCCTGGGGTCGCCGGCCTGCCGGCCGTGCGGCGGCAACGTGATCCGGGAGACCAGGACCATGCCCGCCACCACCAGGAGCAGCTGGCCCGCGAAGGGCCAGGTCAGACCCAGGCCGAACAGCGCCGCGCCGATCGGCGGCCCGGCGAGCTGGTTGAGCGTGATGAATCCCGTGCCCAGGCGGGCGTTGGCGATGACGAGATCGTCCTTGCCGACCATCATGGGCGTCAGCGTGGCCGTCGCGCTGTCGGCGAACACCTCGGCGACGGACCGGAGCGTGAGCGCCACCAGCGCCGTCACCACGGTCAGGGTGCCGGTCACCATGAGCGCGAGGAGCGCTGCCAGCACCACGGCCCGCACCGCGTTCGCGACGAGCACGATGCCGCGGCGGTCGTGCCGATCCGACAGCACGCCCGCGTACAGGCTGAACAGCAGCGGCGGCGCCCAGCCCACCAGGGCCGACAGCGAGATCATCAGCGGGTCGCGGGTCAGCGACGCGATCAGCAGCGGGCCCGCGGCGGCCGCGACCCCGTCACCGAGATTCGTCAGCCAGCTCGAGGCCAGCAGCCACCGGAATCCCGCACCCAGCCGGGCAGGCAGGATTCGCTCCACCACCGTAGTCACGAGCGCAAAACCATACGTTTCGAGGGGGATCCACGGCAACGCGTTTTCGTCCCCGTCAGCGGGCTTTCGCCTCAACGCGCGCCGCCGGCCACGCGTGCTGATGATGCCGCGCCTCAGTACGACCCCACGGATGCCGCGCCCCAGTACGAGCCCTGGCCGAGCGCCGGGCCCGTGAGGAGGATCGTGTCTGTCGCGACATCAGCCTTGGCTTTCTGCGCACGCCGAGATCCGCGCAGGCGCATTGTCATCGGTGGTGAGTTCGCGCGTAGGCAGCCGTGGCCGGCACGCAGATCGTGCGGGCAACGGCTACCTGTTCGTCGCTGTCGCAGCCTGGCGCATGGTGGTGGCGGCGTCGCTGTCGCGCACGCGCAGGGAGACGAGGAAGCCGACCAGCGCGAGCGCGGTGGTGACGAGGAAGATGTCGTGGTGGGCGGCGAAGAGCGCTTCCTGCCTGGCGGCGAGATCGGCGGCGCGGTCGCCGAGGCCCGCGAGCCTGGTGTCGCTTCGCGCGGTGAGCAGGGTGGCGGCCACGGCGACGCCGGCGGCGCCGGCGACCTGGCGGGTGGTGGAGAACACGGACGAGGCCCGTGCGATGGCCGCAGGGGTGATCGTGGCGAAGGTCGCCGCCTGCAGTGAGATGACCGTGAGCGCCATTCCCGCGCCCATGGCGAACAGCGACAGCCTGACTGCCCACAGGGTCGTGCCGGGGCCGACCATGATCAGCATCGCCTGGGCGGCGGCGATGACGGCGAATCCGGTCGCGAGTACGCGGCGGGGGCCGATTCTCGGGTACAGGCGGCCGGCCAGCGGGAGGAAGGCCATCATGCCCAGCGCCTGGAACATGGTGACCAGGCCGGAGCCGGTCGCGTCGACGCCCATCTGGTACTGCAGCAGCAGCGGCACCAGGAACAGCGCGCCCATCAGCGCTCCTGACGACGGAAGCATCAGCAGATTGCCGGTCCGGAACAGCCGGTCCTTCAGCAGTCGCAGATCGATCATCGGCTCGCCGCGGGCCAGTTCGATGGTGGTGAACACCGCCGCCAGCGCGAGCCCGGCGCCCAGCGGCACGAGCACCGGGGCGGTTCCCCATCCCTCTCGGGCGCCGCCGTCG
This sequence comes from Nonomuraea pusilla, assembly GCF_900109355.1. Classification (GTDB taxonomy): domain Bacteria; phylum Actinomycetota; class Actinomycetes; order Streptosporangiales; family Streptosporangiaceae; genus Nonomuraea; species Nonomuraea pusilla. The sequence goes on along the minus strand of NZ_FOBF01000019.1, from coordinate 93,619 downwards.
AGGCCGAGCAGCAGCAGCGCGAGCGCGCCGCCGCCGGACAGGAACCCGGCGACGTCGAAGCGGCCGGGACGGTCCGCGCGCTCTTCGCGCAGGGCCACCAGCGCGAAGAGCAGGCCGAGCACGCCGATCGGCACTTTGAGGAAGAAGATCCACCGCCAGCTGATGGTGTCGACCATCCATCCGCCGAGCACCGGGCCGAAGGCCGGGGCGACGGTGGTCGGTATGGACAGCACCGCCGATGCCTTCGCCCGCTCGGCAGGCGGAAAGGCGCGGAAGAGCATCGTGGTGCCGACCGGGGTCAGCAGTCCGCCGCCGACGCCTTGGACGACCCTGGCCACGATCAGCTCGCCGAGCGAACCGGCGATCCCGCCCCAGGCCGAGGCGGCGGTGAAGACCGCGAGCGCGAACAGGAAGGTGCGCTTGGTGCCGAACCGGTCGGCGACCCACCCGGAGGCGGGGATGAACACCGCCATGCTGACCAGATAGCCGGTGACCAGCCACTGCAGTGTCTCGGTGCCGACGCCGAAGTGCCGGCCGAGTGCGGGCAACGCGGTGTTCAGTACCGTCATGTCGAGGATCTCCATGAACAGCCCGAACACGAACGCGGTGGCGACCAGCCACTTGTAGGGCACTCGTCCTACCACGGTGTGGCTCCTGCCCGTCCGCCGATGGAGTTCCTGATCTGGAACGTCATGAAGTCCTCGCTCGAGAGCGTGAGCGGTCAGAAGCCGATGGGCTCGCGGACGAGGATCACGGTGCCTCGGTCGGGGAACATCTCGGTGTTGATGATGAGGATCTTGGAGAGCAGAGCCGGCGTGCCGTAGGCCTGGCGAGCGCGGACGTCCTCACGCGGGTAGGCGTAGGCCTCGATGCGGCGCAGCGCCGTGTCGAGGTCGGGGACGATCTTCTGGGAACCGACGACCCAGAAGGCCCGGCCCGCGCCGAAGCTGTAGGCGCCGAGCTGGCTGCCGCTGCCTGAGGCGGTCAGCAGCCTCCCGTCCTCGGTCACCGCGTGCACGCTCCCGACGACGATGTCGGGGGCGGAGCCGAGGCCGCGCATCTCGTCGAATCGCCCTTCCTCGCGCAGCCGCATGAGCTTGGGGCGCACGGCGTCGAACCGGCCGGACGCGTTGATGTCGTCGTCCAGGCCGGATGTGCGGAGCGTTTCGCTGGAGACGGTGAGGACGCTCCGGTCACCGGGCAGCAGCCGGTTGACCACGGCACGCGCGTCCGCCGCCGTGTCGACGATCTCGACGGCGAAGCCCTTCTCCCGCAGCGCGGCCGCGGCGCGCTGAAGCCGGTCCTCGGTGGCGGGCTGTTCGAAACGGGTGTCGATGGGGAGACCGGCCTCGGTCGTGGCGTGCGTGGTCATCTCGGTTTCTCTTTCGTGTTCCGGGGTGAGGTGGGTCGGTACGGCTGGGTTCGGTCGCGGAGGCGTCGGGAGGTGACGGCTGCGTCTCAGAGGCCGGCCAGCCCGAGAGCGAGCGTGGTCGCGCTGAGAATCAGCAGAACCAGCGACGGCAGGGTCTGCTTGGCGGTGTCGCGGGCCCTGAGGTGGGAGGCGACGGCGCCGGCCATGAGGAGCGCCAGTCCGGTGGCGGCCGCGACCCCCAGGGCTTCGATCCAGAGGCCGGCGATCAGCCCCACGGCTCCGAGGATCTCCAGCGCGCCGATGACGCGCATGAACCCGGCTGACACTCCGAGCCTGCCGAGCTCGGCTGCCATGGAGTCCTTACCGGAGAGCTTGGGGTAGCCGGCTCCGGCGAAGGCGAGAGCCAGCAGCACGGACAGGGCGGCGGTGGCGATGAACATGGATGTCGGTTCCTCGTGTAGAAGATTCAATACTTCACTGGCTGAACTATGTTCTACCAGAAGTTATTGCGACCGACACCAGGGGGGTCCACCTGCGATGCGGGGAGATGGGCAGCGTCACGCGACCGCCGGCGCAGAGCGCCGACGGTCCATGGGCAGCCGTGACGTGGAGCGGGAGGCAGTCGCCTGGAGGTCAGCGCGGGGAGCGGGGCCCGCCGGTGGACTGGGCCAGGCGGAGCAGCGACAGCAGCGCGGTGCGCTGGTCGGGGTTCAGCACCGAGATGATCGGCGCCCTCTCGAACAGGTAGGCCAGGAGGCGGCCTCGAAGGTCCTGCCCCGACGCCGTGAGAACGAGCCGCTTGGCCCTACGGTCATCCGGGTCCGGTTCCCGGCGCAGGAAACCGCACTGCTCGAGAGCATCGGCGATGCCGGTGACATGGGAGGGTTCGCAGTGCAGCTGGCCGGCTATCTGGCCCATGCGCAGAGGTTGCCCGAGCTGAAGCATCGTGTGAGCCTGCGGCACGGTGAGGCCGACCGCGGCGGCGGTCTCCTCGAAGTGCGCCCGCAGAGCCGCATCCGCGGCGAACAGACGCTCCACGATCTCCTGACCCTCGGGGTCCGGCCAATCGATGGATGGTTCCGCCACGACTCCCCCGCCGCCCAGGCTGTTTCAGCTATTGAACTATCTCATGCCTTACGTGACCTCCGAGCGCAAGGGGTAGGGCGACGGTCCCTTCGTGCGGGCGGGGTGTCCGCAGATCCTTCATCCCCTCTGCATCCGCCGCGCCGGTTTGTCGGTGGGACGATCTACTGTCCCGGCCATGACTTCAGCGACGCAGGCGTACACGTACGCCGCGCCCTCCTCCCTTGTCGACGGTCGTCTCGGGTTGGCGACCTCAGGCGGGCGGGCCCTGTCCGGCCCCGCCGTGGCCCCCCGGTTCTTCAGCGGCGTGGTGACCCAGGCGGCCCCCGCCGCGGCGGCCCTGCTCGGCGTCGCCGACGTGGCGCTGGCCCGCTACCACCAGCCTCAGTCGCGGCCCGGCTGGGTGCGCGACCCGGTGGTGACGTGCAACGGAGACCGGTTGCGGTTCGAGTCGTTCTCGGCCTGTGGCGGGGTGTACGCCAGGCTTGACCTGATGAGCGGCGCGCTCGACGGCGAGGTGTTCGACCGGGGCACCACCAACGTCGACGTGAACCCGCCGCTGCGGGAGGCGCTGGCGCGCATCGGCGCGCGTGACCCGCTGCACCTGGGGGTGGGTCTCGACGAGCTGGTCGTGACCACGACCGACGGCGCGGTGGTGGAGAAGAAGGTGCCCCTGCCCGAGCGCTGGCTGCGCGGGTTCGCCGAGGTGCAGGTCATCGCCTCGGGCATGGATCTGCGCGGTGAGCTGTCCGGCATGGCGGCGGTGCGGTTCCTGCGCGCGCTGCCCAGGAAGGGCACGGTGTGGGTGGCGCAGGCCGGGCGTGAGCTGAGGGTCTTCGACCGTCGGGTTCCGGGCTCGGTCCAGCTCGCCGGCCCCAACCGGCTCGGCACCCTCCTGCCGCTGCTTCGCTTCGCGAAGTCCCTCCGGCTGTACGGTCCCGCCGACGCCGCCTCCAGCGCCTGGGAGCTGGAGCTGCCGGGCATGCGCTACACGCTCACCCTCTCGCCGGAGCGCTGGCGCGGCTTCTCCGGGGAGGGCGCGGTGCTCGACGACCTGGCCACCGACGAGGCCGAGAACGACGCCGACGTGGTGGGCATGCTGCTCAACTTCGAGCCCGAGATCGAGATCGGCCTGCTGGCCGACCGCGCGGGCATCCCCGCCGACCGGGTGCGGGCCGCGCTGACGCAGCTCGGCGTCGCCGGCCGGGTCGGCTACGACCTGTCGGAGGCCGCCCACTTCCACCGTGAGCTGCCCTATGACAAGGACAGCGTGCTCCTGCTCAACCCGCGGCTGGCCAAGGCGCGCCGGCTCGCCGACGCGGGCGCCGTGCAGCTCGAAGGCGAGTCGGCCACCGTCCACACCTCGGGCGGCGCGCGCCGGGTCTCGCTGGCCGACGGCTCCTGCACCTGCGAGTGGTGGTGGGACCATCGCGGGTCCCGTGGGCCGTGCAAACACGTGCTGGCCGCCCGGATCGTCGCCCGCGCCGCCGTGGAGGTCTCCCGATGACCCTCTGGACGGAGATCCGCGACCTGATCACCGGCAACCGGGTCACCCACCTGGCCGACCGGCTGGTCACACTCACCGAGGAGGAACGCGCCGAGCTGGGCGTGCGGCTGCCCGGCCTCGTCAAGGAACTGCGCCGCGCCCGCACCGAGCAGGTGCGCGCGCGGCATCCCGACGGCTTCGCGGAGATCGCCTCCTGGGAGGTCGGCGACCTGCTCGACACCATGGCCGGCGCGCTGCTGCTGGCCGGCGTCGGCGTCATCACGGGCCCGGCGGCCGCCGTGGCGTGGATGACCGGCCGCGACGTCAACCGCCGCTGGGCCGAAGACCCCGACGTCGCCCAGGTGTGCCGGGTGGCGGCCGCCCGCCCCCTCGAGTGGCGTCGCGACGTCGCGGTCCGGCTGGCCCTGCGGGTGCGCCGTCCAGGCGACCGCATCGCGCCGCTCGCCGTGGCGCTGCTGCGCGAGTCCGGCGCCGTGCCGCCCGACCACGACCCGCTGGTGGCCGCTTGGCTGGCCGCGCCGAACGTGGCCGGCGACCCGCTGACCCCCGTGCTGCTGCCTCGTGTCTTCACCGCCGAGGGCGCGGGCCGCGCCCTCCGTGACGAGCGGCTGGAGCCCCAGCCGACCCGCTGGCTGGCCGCGGCCGCCCGCGAGCTGCCCAGGGAACAGGTGCTCGACGGTTGCGTGAGCCGTTTCCTGCGCGGCGGCGAGGCACAAGACCTGCGCTTCTTCGTCCGGCTGCACACGCTCCTCGACCCCACGCCCGCGGAGTCCGCTCCCCGTCTGCGCGACTACCTGCGGTTGTTGCCGTCGGCTCCGGGCACGGTCGCCGAGCTGGCCGCGCGGCAGGTGCGCGGGGCGATGCCGCTCGACCACGCCGACCTGGTCGAGGCGGTCGACGCGCTGACGTTCCGGGCCGAGGCCAAGCTCGCCGCCACGGGCCTGCGCTGGCTCGACCAGGCGATCCGCGCCACGCCGGAGACGGCCGCCGACTTCGTGACGGCGCTGACCACGGCGTACGCGCACACGTCCTTCGACGTGCGCGTCCGCGCGGTCGAGCTGACCCTGAAACACGCCCACCTGTTCGCCGACCACGCCGAGACGATCCGCCAAGGCGTCCTTCACCTGCCCGCCGGCCTGGGCGCGAGGCTGACGGAGCGGTTCGGCGGGGAGACCCCGGTCGAGGAGCCGCCGGAGCGGAAGGAGTTCCCGCCGCTGCCCGGCCTTCCTGAGGCGCGGCGGTTCCCCGAGCCGTCCATCTTCCCCGACCACCGCGAGCGCTGGATCGGCCAGGAGCGCTGGCTGGCGGCCTTCGTCACCGGGATCGCCGACGACCGGGCGAGACTGCGCCGCACGCTCAAGCCCCACGTCGAGCGGGACCGCGACCACTGGCGGGCGAGGGAGGTGCGCCGCGACCCCGACGACTGGCAGCGGGCGCTGTCCGCCGAGCTCGTCACCCCCGGCAGCGTTCCGGAGCTGCCGCCGATCGAGCCGGAGAAGTTCTGGGACGACGCGAGCCACTCCGTGGGAGTGCGCGCCCTCACCCGTGGCGAGGAGCCCGAAGCGGAGCCGTCGCCCCACCGGATCACGGTGGGCGGCCTCTTCCGGCCTGGCCGCTATCTCGACGACGACGCTCCGCTGCGTGCCTTCTTCATCACCTGGACCAGCGACGACGGCCCGGACGCGGCGGTGGCCCGCGAGGGCGACCGGCAGATCCCCTTCTCCAACGGCCGGATCCACCTGAACGGCTCCCCCACCGATGCCGAGCAGCCGTGGCATGACGACACCGCCGACGAGGAGATCCGCGACGACGGACCGCCGCGTCACCGCCGTCCGCCGCGGCCGAGGCCCGGCGTCCTGTACGACGACTCCGTGGAGGCCATGCCGCGTTTCGTCCTCGACCGCGCCTACGAGCGCATGGCCGAGCTGGGCGTCGACCCCGCCAGGATCGCCGCGATGCGGGCGGGGGAGCAGGTGCCCCCGCCGAGCCCGGACGAGCCGCTCGTGCAGGTGACCGTCGTCTTCGTCCCGCCCCGGCTGCGTTCCTTCATGCCCAGGGAGCTGCCGGAGCACGACGAGTGGCGGCGGCGCAACCGGCTGCCCCACCCGAACCGCGTCTCCCCGCCCCACGACTTCCTGCTGCACCGTTACGCGGAACTCGCCGAGGCCCTCCGCGACGGCACCCTGCCGCCGGTGCTGCTGGCCACGCCGACGTGGATGAGCGGCCACCTCGACCCCGACGTGCTGATCGACCGGCTGGAGACCTGCGCCGCCGCCGGCGTGGAGCCGCTCCCCGCCGACCTGGCGCAGGCGCTGCTGCGGTTGCCCCGGGGGTGCCACCGGGACGCCGCCGACCGGGCCGCCAAGGTCGACTCGGACGCGGCGCGCTCGGCCGCCCGCTGGCTCGCCGGTGACGGCATGGCCGACCCCGAGTGCGGCCACGTGTGGCGGCACATGGTCGGCGCGTCCATGGTGGAGTTCGGCGACGGCGAACCTGAGCACTTCACCGAGGTCAGGCTGCAGCCCGTGCTGCGGGTGACGGCCCCGACCGGCCATCGGCTGATCGACGAGGTGCTGCTGCGCGAGCCGTTCGACTGGAAGGTTGACGGGTCCGGCGGCACGCTCGGGGCGTGGCCCGCCATGCTGCCCTCGCACCGCGAGGTCGTGGCCGTCAACTTCCTGCCCTTCCTGCTGCACGGCTACTGGGGCGCCGGGGTGACTCCGGCGGAGATCGCCGGCCTGGAGATCGCCCAGGGCCCTGTGGGCGAGTCCACGGCGGTGATCCTCGCCTTCCTCCTGGCCGGCAGCGTGCCCGGCGTGATCCCGCTGGTCCTGAGCATGGCCGCCAGGGGCGAGCTGCCCGCCGAGGCGATCGGCCGCCAGCTCGCGCTGGTGCTGCGCCGCACCTGGCAGGAGACGCGCCCCGCCATCACGGCACTGAGGGAGCTGGCCGACGCCGGCGGCCACCACGAGGTGTGGCGCATCCTGCGCACCCTGCTGCCCGGGATGCTGCCGGGTGAGGGGCGGCGGGTCACCGTGACCCACGCCGAACTCGTCGCCTTCGCCGCCGACGTGGCACGCTGGACCGGCGCGCGCGGCGAGCTCCCGGTCATCGGGGAGTTCGCGCGGAGTCGCCGGACGGGCCGCTTCGCCCACGAGTGCAGGCGCCTCCACGCCCAGCTCACCGGAGCCGCGTCATGACCTCTTCACGACGTCCGTACCGGGACAAGGAGAGCCCGCTGCCGGCCGTCGTCCTCACCCCTGGGGAGTGGTCTCGTTGAGGAGCTGACGGTCGAACCGAGCGTTCGGCCCCGTGATCGCCAGGCGATGTGCGGGGTCGGCGTCTCACCGGGAGGTCGTGGTGGGGATTGACCTTGACCTCGGGTCAGGGTGCACGCTGAACGGGTGACCGACCCCCATTCCCCCTGGACCGGCATGGTACCGGTCGACGACACCGCGCTGGCTGTCACCGACACCGGCGGGCCCGGCCCTTCCGTGCTCTACCTCAACGGCCAGTTCGCCAGTCAGCGGTACTGGCGGCGCGTCATCGCCGAACTCGGCAGCGGCTACCGGCACATCACCTACGACATGCGGGCCCGCGGCCGATCCCGGCGTTCGGCCGCCGCCGCGTCGTTCGAGGCGCACGTCGGTGACGTCGGCGCCGTCCTCGCGGCCAGGGGCGTGGAGCGGCCGATTCTGGTCGGCTGGTCCTACGGCGCGCCGGTGGCGCTGCACTGGGCCGGCCGCAATCCGGGGCGCGTCGCGGGGGTGGTGTCCGTGGACGGCGCGTACCCGTACGACTTCGGCTACGCCGAGGAGCGGATCCGGCGGCTGTGGCACCGGTCGCGCCCGCTGCTGCCCGTGCTGTCCACGATGGGCATGGCCGCGAAGATGTCCGCCGAGCAGCACGCCCGCAGCAACATCGAGCTCAACGAGGTCTACGCCGCGCTCGACCCGGTCTTCGACAGCGTGACCTGCCAGGTCCGGTACGTGGTCGCCACCGGCGCCAACCTCGGAGGCGGCCGTGACGAGATGGAGAGCATGCGCGCCGCCCTCACCCCGGTGCTCGCGCGCCACCCGAACGTCAGGATGAGCGCGAAGGTCGCCGGCAGCCACGGCCGCATCCTGAGCAAGGACTTCCGCGCCGTCGCCGACGCCGTCCGCGAACTCGCCGGCGCCCCACGATCACCAGGCCGGCGGAGCACATGACGATCGGCGTCACCATCGGCCAGGCGGCGGCCTTCGCCGGTGTCACGGTGAAAGCCATCCGGCACTACCACAAGCACGGCCTGATCGACGAACCCCGCCGCGACAGCTCCGGCTACCGCCGCTACGGATCGGCCGACCTGCTGCGGCTGGTCCAGATCCGGACGCTGGCCGCCGCCGGCGTGCCGCTGGCCGAGGTCCGGGCGATCCTCGACGCCGATCCTGACCGGTTCGCCGCCACGCTCGCCGACGTCGAACAGCGCCTCGACGAACGCATCGACGATCTGATGGCGCGGCGTGACATGCTGCGCCGGCTCGCCACCGGCGACCGGGCCCTGCTGCCCGACCGCGTTCTCGCGAAACTGGACCAGGTGGCCGCCGACCTGGGCTTCACCCCGGAGGACGTGACGATGGCCCGGGAGGGCCTGGTGCTGGTCAGGGCCTTGGTGCCGGAGGGCTTCGACGACTACGTCTCCCGGGTCGAGCGCAGCCTCGACGATCCCCGGTACGTCTCCTTGGTCAAGCGCATGTGGCGTGCCGCCGAGTGGGAGCCGGACGACCCACGCGTCGACGAACTCGCCACGGCCATGGCCGACTACTTCCTCGCCCGTCCCGCACTGCTGCCCGTCCCGGCCGCGCTCCGGACCCGCACCGACGCCGCGACCAGGTACGGCCTGCTCGCCGACCACGGACAAGAGCAGAAGCCGGCCTGGACCCGGCTGAGGGCGTTGTTCGAGGCGCGCATGCGCGCCGCCGGCACCGACGTCGCGCAGCGGACCCCAGCCGACTGAGCTCGGCGGCGACGCCCGGAGCGTGCAGCGCTGAGGGCGCCACCCGCGGTCCTGCCCGGCACGGGTCCGGGCAGGACCGCGGGTCACGAGCGCCGGTCGGCGGGGTCGCCGAAGACCATGGTGTGCCCGAGCGGCCAGCCGGGATCGCCGGTGCGGGCGAAGCGCACCCAGGCGGCGTGCATCGCGTCGGCGAGCGCCTGCGGCGCGCCCGGCCCCGCGGTGCGTTCGACGCCGGGCGCGTCGAGCACGTCGAAGACGAAGGGCAGGTCGAGGTTGTGCACGGCGCCCACGCGTCCGCCGCCGACGGGGCTCTCGACGGGCGACTCCCACCGGAACTCGTAGGCGTAGGCGGGCCTGGCCTCGCGGATCCAGCGCGTCTCGCGGGTGAACAGGTGCCGGGTGACGGCGCGTCCGACGCGCTCGGCGGGCGTGAGGCCGGGTTCGCCGATCTGGACGCCGAGGTGGTCGAGCACGGCCTGCGCGCCGGCCTCGTCGAGGTCGGCGACGAGGCGGCGGACGAACACGTCGGCCTCCTGGGAGGTGCAGCCGACCAGCAGGGGAAGGTGCGCGCTCGCGCCCCCGCGCAGGGCGGCCAGCGGGACGGCCGGGATCAGGTCGCCGTCGACGACCGGCTTGACCGGCACCGACTCGTTCAGCCCGCCGGAGTCGCCGGTCAGCGGCGGCGGCTGTTCGGCGACGAGCGCCTCGGGGGACAGCCGGGCGAAGGAGGACCTGGTCGGGTCGATCCCCAGCCGGGTGGCGAGCGCCTTGGCGTAGTCGCGCGCCTCCTGCTCGGTGGCGACCAGGCCGGCCGAGCCGCTCATCACGATCGCGCGGTGGAACAGCCCTTCAGCGCGAGGCGTCGCCAGCAGGGTGGCGACGGCGGCGCCGCCCGCCGACTGCCCGGCGACCGTCACGTTGCCGGGGTCGCCGCCGAAGGCCGCGATGTTGTCGCGTACCCACTCCAGCGCGGCCAGCCAGTCGAGGACGCCCCGGTTGAGCGGGGCGTCCTCCAGGGCCAGGAAGCCCTCGAAGCCGAGCCGGTAGTTGACGGCCACGCAGACGACGCCGTCGCGGGCGAAGCGCTGGCCCTGGTGCCAGGCCGCCCCGTTGCCGCCGATGGAGAACGCGCCGCCGTGGATCCAGACCAGGACGGGCAGCCCGGCGTCAGGGCCGGTTCGAGGGGTGCGCACGTCGAGGTTGAGGCAGTCCTCGCCGACCTCGAAGACGTCGGGCGCGTACAGGCCGATGTCCTCGCCGGCCGCCTGCGGGGCGGCGGCGCCCCGCGTGACGGCGGGCCGCACGCCGTCCCACGCGGGTGGCGGGACGGGCGCGCCGAAGCGGTGCTCGCCGAAGGGCGGGGCGGCGTACGGCACGCCGAGGAAGGCGAGCACGCCCTCCTCGGCCCTGCCCTCGACCAGCCCGGCAGTGGTTCGCACGATCATGCGCGGCGCCATCCGTCCGTCCCTTCGACGATTCTGACCGCCGCCCGGGTGAGCGGCTCAAGGCTCTCCTCGTGCACCTTGTCGACGGTGTCCGCCGAGTCGAACAGGTACATGGGAGCCGACAGGAAGTGCACGAGCGGCACCCCTTCGGGGTGGAAGAAGGCCCCGTCGGTGGGCGGCATCGGGGAGAACACGTCGGGCGGCAGCACGAACGAGCGTCTCAGGTCCTCGGCGACGACGGCCTCCGCCACCAGGCGCTCCAGCTCCGGCTTCCTGGTGGTGAACCACCAGCCGGGTTCGGGGTCGCCGGTGGGCAGCAGCTCGCCGTCCACGGCCACGCACCGCCGGGCGGCGTGCTCCAGGTGGAGTTGGAGCACGACGTCGCCCAGCAGGCCGCGGTTCTCCTCGATGAAGGCCCGGGTGCCTGCGGCGTGCGCCATGTGACCCGCGGTCAGCAGGAAGACCAGGTTGTGCGGCCGGTCCCGCTCGGGCACGCCCGCCCAGTACCGGGCGGCGGCCAGCACCAGCGCGATGCCCGAGGCGTCCTCGACGGCCGAGGCCCAGGGCGCGTCGTGGTGCGAGCCGATGATCACCCACTGGTCGGAGCGGCCGGGGAGCGTGCCGATCACGTTGTGCGAGACGGCGGGGCCCGTCTCCGACTCGACGGTGAGCGTGCCCGTGCAGGGGCCCTCGTCGACCAGGTCGAGCACCCGCCGCGAGTCGCGGCCCGACAGCCAGACGGCCGGGAGGTCGCGGTGCACGGCGTCGTAGGGCACGTAGTAGTCGCGGGTCTCCCACGGCACCCCGGTCAGCGCCCCGGCGAAGGCGGCGGCGCCGCCGTCCATGACGCCCTGGATGACGTCGAGGTGGTCGAGCTGGAACGGCAGCGTCTGGACCAGGTCGTCGAAGACGCCCTCGGGGTCGTGCACGGCCGTCGCCAGGTCCCTGAGGTAGGACTGCGGCAGCTCGGCGAAGGTGTACTCGGGCACGACGATCGCGCCGGGCACGACCTCGCGGCTGACGGGCGCGCTCACGATCGCCTTCGGCGTGGTGTACGGCAGGGCCGACGCCGCCACCCGCACGGCTCTCGACGGGTCGGCGTCCAGGCGCACCGTCAACGAGGCCGTCACCGGCCGCCAGGCGGGCAGCTCGACCGGCGCCAGCCGGACGCCGTGGAGCCCGAACTCGGTGAAGCGCTCGGCGGCCCACGCGGCGGTCCAGTCGTCGGCCGGGTAGCCGGGACGCCTGATGCCCCGCGAGGTGACCGTCTCGATCCACTCCATCATCCGCGCGGCGCCGGGGATCAGGTCCGGGATCATCGTTTCAGCCCTCCGAAGGTGAGCCCCGCCACGTAGTGGCGCTGCAGCGCCACCATCAGGACGAACGGCGGCACGGCGGTGACCAGGGCCGCGGTGGTGGTCAGGTGGTAGTTGAAGCCGACCTCGCTCTGGAAGTTGGCCAGCCCGACCGGCAACGGCCACAGCTCCTGCTCGTTGGCCACGATCAGCGGCCACAGCAGGTTGTCCCACTGCGCCAGGAAATGCACGAGGAACAGGGTGATGAGCGCGGGCTTGAGCAGCGGCACGGCGACGCGCGCGAAGATGCGGAACTCGCCCGCGCCGTCGATGCGCGCGGCCAGCAGCAGCTCCTGCGGGATGCCGAGGGCGAACTGCCGCACCAGGAAGACGCCGAACGCGCTGATCATGCCGGGCACCATCATCCCCTGGAAGGTGTTGACCCAGCCGAGCTCCTTCACGATGAGGAAGACGGGGATGACCAGGACCATCGGGGTGAGCGCGAGCGTGCCGACCACCAGCGCGAACAGGGCGCGGCGGCCGGGGAAGGAGAGCTGGGCCATCGCGTATCCGGCGGCGGCCGAGAAGATCACGTCCAGGACGCCGGTGCCGACGCACAGGATGAGGCTGTTGCGCAGGTAGGTGGGCAGGTTGCCCTCGCCGAACAGCTGCCCGATGTTCTCGGGCAGGTGGAAGCCGTTGAAGACCAGCCCGCGCAGGTCGGTGTCGTCGGGCGCGGAGGCGACGACGAGCATGGAGTAGACCGGCAGCAGCATGAACCCGACCGCGGCGATCAGCCAGACCGCGCGCAGGATCGTGCCCGCTCTCATTCGTCGCCTCCCTTCAGGAACCCGAACTGCAGCGCCGAGACGATCACCATGGCGGCGAGCAGCACCATGCCCATCGCGGCGGCGTAGCCCATGTGCTCGTACGGGAAGGCGTTGGCCCAGATGTAGTACGGCAGCACCTGGGTGGCGTCGGCGGGCCCGCCGCCGGTGAGCAGGAAGGCGGGCACGAACGCCTGCATCGATCCGGCCACCGAGATGACCAGGACGAACAGCAGGGTCCTGCGCAGCAGCGGGAGCGTGATCCGGGTGAACGTGGTCACCGCTCCCGAGCCGTCGATGGCGGCGGCCTCGTACACCTCGCCGGGCAGGGCCTGCAGTCCGGCGGTCAGGATGATCACGAACAGTCCCATGCTCTTCCAGACGACCATCACGACCAGGGCCCAGATGGCGAGGTCGGAGCTGGTCAGCCAGGACTGCGGGTCGATCCCGACCAGGCCGAGGAGGGTGTTGGCCAGGCCCCGGTCGGAGTAGATGATCACCCAGACCATGGACGTGGCGGCGAGCGGCATCACGGCCGGGATCATGACGAGCGCTCTGAGCCGGCGGTTGAGCCGTCCCGGCTTGCTCAGCGGCACGGCCACCAGCAGGGCCAGCACGATCGTGGGGACGACCGTGCAGACCGTGTAGACGACGGTGATCCACGCCGAGTTGAGGAAGCCGGGGTCGGCGAACATGCGCTCGTAGTTGGCGAGGCCGACCCAGCGGGGCGTCCCTGCCATCTCGTAGTCGGTGAAGCTGAGGTAGACGGCGGCCAGGAACGGGACGAGCCAGAACACGACGAAGAAGACGGCCACCGGCAGGGTCAGCGCCACCCCCGCGGCGGCCTGCGGCCGAGTTCTCACAGGACCGGTCGCACGGTGGAGTCGAAGGTGGCCGCGGCCTGGGCGGGGGTCGACTTGCCGTGGGCGACGGAGTCGACGGCGCCGGCCGCGGCCTTCGCCAGTTCGAGGGCGCCGGGGACGATCGGGCCGAAGTCGACGTGCGGGAGGCTGTCGGCGACGATCTTCATGATCTCGGACTTGCCGCGCGGCCCGGCGTCGCGCCAGCCCTTGGTCGGGATGATGATGCCGTTGTCGAGGTTGGCGGCCACCGCCGGGGCGCCCTGCAGGTAGTTGACGAGGTGCCAGGCGGTGAACTGGTTGGGCGAGTCCTTGGCCACGCCCCAGCCCCAGGTGTAGGCGGGGACGACGGGCGTGCCGCCGGCCCAGGTGGGCATGGGGGCGACGCCGTACTGCTTGCCGAAGGTGAGCTGGTCCTTGCCCAGTTTCTCCAGCGCGGGGCCGAGGAAGGCGCCGCTGACGACCATGGCGGCCTCGCCGGAGTAGAACAGGCCGAGCGCGCCCAGCGGGTTGGAGAGCTTGGGGTTGCCGATCCCCGACATGTACGTCAGGGCGTCGATGCCCTGCTCGGTGGCGAGCGACGCCTTCGCGCCGCCCGCCGTGACGAGCGTGCCGCCCTTGCCCTGGACGAGGGCGGTCAGCGTCATGAGGGCCCACTGCGGGTCGCCGTAGAGCCACTGCAGGCCGACGCGCCTGCGGTCCCGCGACGTGAGCTTGGCGCTGTACTCGGCGACCTCCTCCCAGGTCGCGGGGGGCTTGTCGGGGTCGAGTCCGGCCTCCTCGAACCGGTCCTTGCGGTAGTAGAGCATGCAGGGGTTGAAGTCGATGGGCACGCCGTAGGGCACGTCCTGGTAGGTGAGCGGGGTGGTCGTGCCCGGCTCGTAGTCCTGTAACGAGAGCGCCTTGGCGTCGACGGGCGCGAGCCGGTTCTTCTTGGCGTGCGCGGGGAAGCTCCAGTGGCCGATCTTGAAGACGTCGGGCGGGGCGCCGCCGGTGAAGGCGGTGAGCAGTTTGGCGTCGAGCTGGCCCACGGGCAGGTAGAGCAACTGCACGTCGACGTTGAACTCGGCGATGTAGCGGTGCACGAGTTCCTGGAACTGCCGGCCGGTGTCCTGCGAGCCGTGCAGCCAGACGGTGACCTTGCCCTGCGGCCTGCCGTCCGCGGCCTGCTGCCGGGGCTGGTCCTTGCCGCACCCGGCGAGCAGGGTGAGCGCGCCGGCGGCGAGTAGCCCACGCCGCGTCAGATCCGCCATGGTGGTTCTCCTAGGTGAGATTCTTGAGCGCCTGGTTCTGCCAGGCGGTGTTGGTGGGGAGCTCGGGGGCGCCGCCGGCGAACGCCCCGCGGGCCTGGGTGTCGGCCTGGAGGCGGTACCTCAGCCAGGCGGTCAGGTAGCCGAGGAAGCCCCCGCCGGTGTTCTGGATGTCGTTGTGCCCCGCGCCCTTGAGCAGCGCCATGCCCGCCCCGGCGGTGGCCTGGTCGTAGTAGCCCTGCACGGTCCCGGCGGAGGAGATCAGCCAGTCGTTCGCGCCGCTGAGGAAGAGCACCGGGCAGGTCAGGTCGGGGACGGAGAACTCGTCTCCTGGGCTGGCCATCCACTGCGCGGGCACGGCGATCGGCACGACGGTCTTGATCAGCCCGGCGGAGTGGTTGGCCGCGTTGATGGATCCGCCCGCGCCCTGGGAGTGGCCGACGGCGGCGACCTGGGCGGTGTCCAGCTTGCCGTGGAAGACGCTGGCGGGGTCGGCGCCGAGGCCGATGAGGTGCTGGGCGGCGGCGAGGATCTCGGCGCCGGTGCCCGTGGTCGTGTCGGTGGAGGCGACCACCGCGAAGCCCCATGAGGCGAGGTGGTTGAGCAGTCCCGGATAGTTGTCGGGGGTGGCCCACGAGCCGTTGCCCCAGGTGACGATCGGGTGGGTGACGCCGCCCGCGCCCAGGGTCGACGGGTAGTAGAGCCGGTGGCCGCCCGAGGTGCCGGTGGCGACCGGCCACGGACCCGCCGCCTTGTAGATCGTCTCGATGGTGGAGGCGGCGCCGGCCTCGGTGGTCCACGACAGCAATCCGGCCGACACGAGGCCGAGTGCCCCTGCCCGCAACGCCTGCCGACGGGTGAAGTTCTCCATGGTCACCTCGCGGATTATTTGGAGACGTGAACGTCTCCAAAGAGAGGGAAGTACGATCGGTGAGCGATGTCAAGACATGAACAGAAGGAAGTTCCGGCGGCCCGGCCGCTCCCCAGGGGGCGGCACGGGCTCTCCCCCGACACGGTGCGCGCCTCCCAGCGGGACCGCCTCGTGGAGGCCATGCTGAGGCTCGTCGCGAGGCGCGGATACGCCGCCACGACCGTGCCGGACGTGATCGCCGCCGCGCGGGTCTCGCGCAACGCCTTCTACGCCCAGTTCGCCGACAAGGAGGCGTGCTTCCTCGCCGGATGCGAGCGCGACCTGCCCGAGATGATCGACTCGATCCGCGCGGCCGCGTCGGGGGCGGGCGACCGCTGGAGGGAGGCGCTCCGGCTCGGGATGGCCGCCTACCTGCGGTGGTGGCAGGAGCGCCCCGAGTACGCGCAGGCGTACTTCGTGGAGTTGCCGAGGGTGGGCGAGCGGGCCGTCGAGCAGCGCGACGCCGCCTACCGGCCCTTCCTCGACATGCTGGGGGCCCTGGCCGCGCGGGCCAGGCTGGAGGACCCCTCGCTGCCGCCGCTGCGTGCCGCGGTGCCCCGCCTGATCGTCTACGGCGCCACCGAGTTCATCGCCTCGGAGGTGCGTGAGGGCCGCGTCGCCACGCTGACGTCGTGGGCCGGCGACCTCTGCCACTACACGGTCACCCTGCTCGCCGGGCCCGATCACGGCATCGCGACCACCCCTTCCGCCTGAACCAGCCAGCCCTCGGGGAAGCACCCCTCCGCCGCCATGTGCGCGACGGCGGCCAGCAGGCCGCCGTTGCCCGGCAGGTAGAGGGGCAGCAGGCCGGGCCACTGGTGGTTGTGGCCGCTGGCCAGGTAGGTGTTCTTCGGGGCGTCCATCAGCAGCGCGTCCACGGCGGTGTCGGGCTCGCCGAGCCTGGCCGCGCACATGGCGAGCATCGGATAGTCCCAGCCCCAGGTGCTCTCCAGGTCCCAGTCGGCGAGCACGTCGTGCAGGGTGGCCCGCATGATCTCGGGGTCGATCAGCGGGGTGGGCGGCACGAACCCGAGCGCGCCGGTCATCGAGGGATGGTCGGTCCTGACCGTGTACGGCTCCACGCCGATGGCCGCGTAGACGCCGTCGCGCACCAGGGGCCGGGCCAGGCGGTCCAGGACCCTGGTCCACTCGGGGTCGGGGTCGAGGCCGAGCAGGACCCGCCACCGCTGGGCCGTCTCCAGCCCCCACCACCAGTAGGCCAGCTCGAACGTGGGATCCCGCACCGACCGCCTGGACTCGTAGTAGGACTCCTGCGCCGGGACCAGGGGCGGCCCCAGATGCCCGCCGCCCGCGAAGGAGGCCATGAACTCGGCCGTCTCGAACACCAGGTCCCGGTAGTCCTCCAGCGCCCCCGGGCGGACCCTGCGGAGCAGCTCGGCGAAGTAGATCAGGTGCGGCTGCTGCCAGACGACGAAGGCGCCGATCTCGCTGGGGCTCTCCCTGCCCTCCGGCCCCACCTGCTTGGGCCAGCGGGCGCCGCGGAAGCCCTGCCGCGCGGCCGTGGCCCTGGCCCGCGGCAGGATCGAGCGGTACCACGGCAGGCTCCGCTCCAGCAGCTCCGGCCTGCCCCACAGGGCGAAGTGGGCGGCGTGCCACCAGTGCATCTCCAGGTGGAACTTGCCGCTCCAGGAGTTGACCGCCAGCCCGGTCTCCTGCGGCGGGGTGGAGCCCGCGCAGTTGACCGCGGTGAGGTACTGCGAGAGTACGACCCGGCGTTCGAGCTCGGGCGCCCGCGGGTCGGCGCTGCCGTCGAAGCTCACCGCTCCCCCGCTCGTCCAGAACCTCTCCCAGTGGGCGGCGGCTGCCGTACGGACCTGGGAGAAGGACGGGAGGGCGGCCCCGACGGGGTGGGGTGCGAACTCGACGACGAGCTCCAGCTCCTCGTCGCCCCGGATCAGGTACACGTGCGCGCCGGGCGACGTGAGCCGTGCGGCTCCCGTCCACTCGGCCGCGACGTGGTAGCGGTCCTCGTCCAGGACGCGGGTGAAGTCGCAGCGCGAGCCGTCCCGCGTGTACGTGGTGGTGTGCCTGTTCGGCTTGTCCCAGTCGGCGGTGGTGTTCCAGCCGTCGCTGGCGTAGGGGAAGGCGATCCTGATCCCCGCGCCGCCCACGACGCGAACGGCCAGCAGGTCCCGCTCGGGGTGGCAGACCGTCTCCACCTCGTACGGCAGGCCGCCCAGCTCGAAGGAGCTGGACAGCGTGCCGGTCCACAGGTCGAGGGTCTGCGCGGACCGGCCGAGCGGGGCGGCCTCGTCGGCGTCGAGCCCGATCCGGCCGAGATGCAGGCGGTGCGGGTTCACGTGCAGCCAGCCGCCCGCCTCGGTGGCCGGATACAGGTCCGGATAACCGACGCCGTCGTAGTCGGTGAACGCGTCCTCCAGCGCGTGGCCCTCGGGGTTGGGCATCGTGTGCCAGCCCCACTGCGCGAGCGTGCCGAGCGGCGCGAAGGTCTGCAGCCCGGTGGCGTCGGCGGTGAAGGCGAACTCCCCGTTGCCGACGGTGAGCGGACACCCGGCGTCGACGACGGTGTGCCGGCGCACGAGTGCCCTCCTGTCCATGCTCACGCGCACCCCGGCGTGCCGGAGGCGCGCTGCTGGCGCATGGCGGTGACGTCGCCCGCGACGGCCGACTGGTCCATGGGGCCGAGGTCGAGCACGACGTCGGTGAAGGCGAGCGACGCCTTGCGCATCACCGGCAGGTCGATCGCCTCGACGCCGAACTGCGGCGAGAACAGCGTCCTGGGCGCGGCGATGGGCGCGATGACGGGCAGCAGGTGCTGGTTGTACGGCGTGCCCTCGCCGCCGAAGCCGCAGTGGTGCGGCACCGTGGCGAGGTCGGCCGCGGACAGGCCCTTGAGTACGGCGGTGCGCCTCACGTCCCAGTACTCGATGTGGCCCCTGACCAGTTCGCGCAGCGGCGTGCTCTCGCTGACGGGGACCATCAGCAGTTCGGTGAGGGTGGGGCTGGCGACGAGCTGCTTGCCCGGCAGGCCGTTCGGCCTGGCGACCGCGTCGTAGCGCTTGGCGCCGAGGTGTTCGAGCACGACGACGGAGGAGACCCCGCCCTGGTCGTACTCGGCGTCGAGCTGGGCGGCGAGCTGTCCCGCGCCGCCCTCGCGCGCGCCGGGGCCGGTCAGGTGCTGGTAGAGGTGGCCGGTCACGAACGCGAACTGCACGGTGCGCGGACGGCACTCCACCGGCAGCGACGACAGGTAGCGGGCCATCTCGATCATGGTGAGCGGGCCGTTGTCCCACACCGGGCTCATGCCGTCGGTGTGGCTCTCCACGACGATCTTCTGGGCGCTCCCGCCGGGGAGCGTCGCGAGCAGGGTGCGGGTCGTCGTCGGCGTCCAGGCGGCGTTCACGGTCAGCGTGGCCTGGACCGGCTGCCCGGCGGCCAGCGCGTCCTTGATCTGCTTGCCCTGGTCGGCGCCGACGTACGCGCCGGGCACGCCGTACGGCAGCCCCTCGTAGGGCGCGTACATGCCCTGGATCTGGGCGTGCGGGAGCTGGCTGACCTCGATGACGCCCACCGCGCCCGCGGCGGCGGCCGCCTTGAGGTCGGCGTCGGCCGCGGCCGGGGCCTCCATCGACTCCGAGCCGAGCATGTTGATCGTGAGGGCCGGGTCGTACATGGAGTAGCCGAGGCCGCCGAGCGGATAGAACAGCAGGTTGGGCACGCTGGTCCACGGCAGGTCCCTGACGACGATCTTCCCGGCGGCGTTGGCCGCCGTGATGTTCGTCCCCGCGGCCAGGTGGACGAGCGGCGCCGAGACGCCGCCCGCGCCGGTGGAGGAGGAGAACGGCACGGGGGCCGCGACCTGCACGGCCGTGCCGCCGACGGTCAGGCCGGTGCCGAGGCTGTCCCAGCGGTCGATGGCGTAGGGCAGGGAGGAGAGCTGGAGGCCGGGGACGGCCGCCATCTCGTCCTCCAGCCAGTCGACGTAGGCGGCGTGCGCGGTGGAGCCGGTCGGCCTGGGGCCGAACGCCTTCTGCTGCTCCGCCAGGGTGCTCAGGCGGGCCTCGGAGGCGAACGCCGCGGGGTCGACCCTGACCGGGCAGGACGGGGCGGCCGTCCGGGCGAGGGCCGGTTGCGCGGGCGCGACCAGCGGGAGGAGAAGGGCGAGGAGAGCGAGTCGTCTCACGTGGGGGGTCCTTCCATTAAATCGTTTTAATAGGTGGTCCGCGACACTCCCCCGGGCGTGCGGCCGGCCCTCAGAGGCGAGGCGGTCCCGTGGTTCCGCGGACGATCAGCGTGGGCGACACCGACGACGCCACCGATCGCGAGCGTCCCTCGATGCGTTCGACGAGCAGGCGCGCGGCGGTCGCCCCGATGACGTGCCCGTCCTGGTCGACGCTCGTGAGCGAGATGCGCTTGAGCGAGGCGATGCCGATGTTGTCGTACCCGGCGACGGAGAGGTCCTCCGGCACCGACAGGCCCGCCTCGTCGGCGGCGCGCAGCACGCCGAGCGCCGCGATGTCGGCCCCGGCGAAGATCGCGGTGGGCCGGTCGTCGCGCGCGAGCAGCTCCCTCGCGCCCTCGAAGCCGCCCTCCTCGGTGAAGGAGGTGGCCAGCACGTCGTCGGCGAGCCCGTGGGCGCGCATCGCCTGGCGGTAGCCTTCGGCGCGCACCGTGTGCGGCAGCCCCTGGGCGCGGGCCCGCTCCAGGTGGGTGATGTGCGCGATCCGGGTGTGCCCGAGCCCGACCAGGTGGTCGACCACGAGCCTCGCCCCCATCACGTCGTCGTCGACGACCGAGTCGTACGCCGCGCTGGAGGCACCGGCCCCGCCGTGCCTGCCCACCACCACGACCGGGACGGCCGCGGCGATGGCGGCGAGTTCGGCGTCCGTCATGACCGGCGAGATCAGGATGAGCCCGTCCATGCTCCGGTCGATCATGGCGTCGGTCATCCTGGCCTGCGTCCTCGGCTCGATCCCGCCGGGCCCGAGCAGCACCTGGTACTCGGTGTCGCGCAGCCGGCCGGTGACGCCCTCGATGATGTCGGGGAAGAACGGGTTGCGGGTGTCCGAGAGCATGACGCCGAGGGTGTAGGTGCGTCCGCGCAGGGCGCGGGCCGCGGCGTGCGGGCGGTAGCCCAGCTCGTCGATGGCCTGCGTCACCTTGGCCTGCATCTCCGCGCTCACGCCGTAGGCCCCGCGCACCACCTTGGACACGGCGGCCGTGGAAACCCCGGCCCGCCTGGCCACGTCGGCGATCGTCACCCGTCCGCTCGTCACACGCCATCCTTCGGGTTCTCGTAGAACGAACTACACACTGCGCTGAGAGCAGAGGCTAGCCCGCCACCACTGCTCAGGTCCACCCCTTGACGGGCGTTTCCGCCATGCCGTAGAACGTTCTACACATTCCCCCACATGAACAGGAGCACGAGCGTGAGAGCACCATCTCGTCCGCTCGGCGCGGCGATAGGCGCCGTCCTCGCCCTGTCCCTCTCCGGCTGCGGGTCGTCCGCCCCCGAGGGGACCGGTCAGGTGAAGCTGACCCTCTGGCACAACAGCGCGGACCCGGCGCCGCTGCTGGAGATGTACAAGAAGTTCGAGAAGCAGTCCGGCCACAAGATCGAGCTCGTGTCGATCCCGTCCGACGGCTTCGAGGACACCACCCAGACCAAGTGGGCCACCGGCGACCGCCCCGACATCCTGGAGTACCACGCGACGGTGAGCGGCCTGCTCGCCCTCAACCCGGCCCAGAACCTGCGCGACCTGACCGGCGAGGCGTACATCGGGAGGTCCGGCGACCTCTACCGGACCGCCGGGTCCGTCGACGGCAAGGTCTACGCCGCCATCACCGGCTTCCCCCAGGTCTTCGGCCTCTACTACAACAAGAAGGTCTTCGCCGCGGCCGGGCTGACCCCGCCCACGAACTTCACCGAACTCGCCGCCGCCTGCCCCAAGCTCAAGGCCGCCGGGGTCACGCCGGTCTTCGAGTCGGGCGGGTCGATCTGGCCGGTGCAGATCCTGCCCATCCTCTACCTGGCGGGCGCCAACCAGTCCAACGCGTACGGCAAGGCCATCGCCTCCCACACCAGCACCCTGGCCGACCCCGGCTCGCCCTTCGTCTCCGGCCTGACCGCCTACGCCAAGCTGAAGGCCGACGGCTGCTTCAACAAGGACATCGTCACCGCCAAGTTCGAGGACTCCATGAAGGCCCTCGTGACCGGCGAGGCCGCCATGGTCGCCCAGCACTCCGACATGCTCCCGGCCCTCCTCGCCGCCGCGGGCGGCGACCAGAAGACCGTCGACGAGACCGTCGGCTTCGCCGGCCTGTCGAGCGACAAGCCGCTCGTGACCTACGCACCCGGCCCGATCGGCACGTTCTACCTGCCCAAGACCGGTGACGCGGCGCGGGAGAAGGCGTCGCTCGACTTCGTGCGCTTCATGACCGGCCCCGCCTACGCCGAGTACGTCACCGCGTCCAAGACCTTCCCCGTGTTCAAGGACGTGCCCGACCCGCAGGGCGTCCCGGCCGTGCTGCAGGACGTCAAGAAGGCGTACGACACCGGCGCGGTCATCGCCTTCAACTCCGACATCCCCGGCATGGGCGGGCTGGCCCAGCTCATGTCCGAGCTGATCGCCGGGCAGAAGGACCCGCAGAAGGCGGCGACCCAGCTGCAGGGCCAGGTCGAGCAGGCGGCCAAGGCGGCGGGACTGCCCGGATGGTGATGCGGAACAGGGCGGCCTGGCTGCCGTGGGCACTGCCCGCGATCGTGCTGGTCACGGTCTTCTTCGTCGCCCCGTTCCTGCTGAACGTCCGGTTCGCGTTCTCCTCCTGGACGAGCTTCCGAGCCGAGATCACCTGGAACGGGCTGGAGAACGTCCGCACGCTGATCGACCAGGACCTGCTGGCCAACGCCGTCACCGTGACCGTGCTGTACGCGATCCTGTGCATGGCGATCCAGAACACGGTCAGCCTCTCGCTGGCCCTGGCCCTCCAGCGGACCAGCGGGATCAACACCGTCTTCCGCTCCGCGTTCTTCCTGCCGACGCTCGTCTCGCCGCTGGCCGCCGGATACATCTGGCGCGGCCTCCTCGCCCCCGACGGGGCGGTCAACTCCTTCCTCGGCATCGAGTGGGCGTGGCTGGGCGAACCGTCCACCGCGCTGGTGACGGTCGCGTTCATCGACGCGTGGAAGTGGAGCGGGCTGATCACCCTCGTCTACATCGCGGGCCTCAACGGCATCCCGGAGTCGCTGCTGGAGTCGGCGACCGTCGACGGGGCCGGGCCGTGGACCAGGTTCCGGCGGGTGGTGTTCCCGCTGCTCGCCCCGGCGCTGACCTTCAACGTGGCGGTCACGCTGGTGGGCGCGCTCAGCGCGTACGACGTGATCGCCGCCACCACCGGCGGCGGGCCCGGCGACCACACGCGGGCCCTGAACGTGGTGATGCGCCAGCAGTGGGGGCAGGGCTTCTTCGGCTCCGCCAGCGCGCTCGGGTTCACCGTGACGCTCCTGGTGATCGCCACCGCCGTGCCCCTCGTGTGGTGGCTGCGGCGCAGGGAGGTGACGGCATGAGGGCCGTGCTCAAGTACACGGCGCTGACGCTCTTCGCGATCCCGTGGGTGCTCGTGCCCATCTGGCTCGTGGTCGTCAACTCGTTCAAGCCCGCGGGCGAGGCCGCCGAGCTGGGCCTCGGCCTGCCCAGGACGTGGGCGATCGCCGAGAACTACGGCATCGTGCTCGACCGGGGCGGCTACCTGACGGGGCTGGTCAACAGCCTCAAGGTGACCGTGCCGATCGTGATGGCCGTGGTGCTCCTCGGCGCGGCGGCGGCGTGGGCGTTCGGGCGCAGCCGGTCGCGGTGGCTGCAGGCGGCCTACTTCGTGATGGGGCTGTCGATCCTGCTGCCGCCGTCGATCATCCCGACCGTCTACCTGCTGCGCGCCCTGTCACTGGACGGCGGCTCGCTCGGCTACGTGCTGACGATGACCGGCTGCCGCCTGGGCGTCGTGATCTTCCTGGCGACCGGGTTCGTCCGGGCGTTCCCCCGCGACCTGGAGGACGCCGCCGCCATCGACGGCGCCTCCCGTCCGCAGGTCTTCGTCCGCGTCCTGCTGCCCCTGCTGCGGCCGGTGCTGTTCGTCGGCGGCGTGATCCTGATCATCAACGTCTGGAACGACTTCTTCTTCGCCCTCTTCCTGCTGCAGGGCAGCGCGAACGCCACGCTGCCGCTCAGCCTGTTCCAGTTCGCCTCCGGCACCCTGCAGAGCCTCAACTGGAACCTCGTCTTCGCCCACGTCCTGCTCACCACGCTGCCCCTCGTGGCGGTGTACGTCGTCGCGCAGAAGCGCGTCCTGGCCGGCCTCACGGAAGGTGCACTCAAGGGATGACCACTCACGACATCGCGCTCGACTGGGTCAGGCGCGAGATCAAGGAGGGGCGGCTGCCGTGCGCGGTGTTCGGCGCCGCCACCTCCGGCGGGATCCAGGTGCTGGAGTCGTTCGGCGCGCACGACGGCCGCGCCACCAGGACCGACGACCACTTCGCGCTGTTCTCCGTGACCAAGCCGCTGGTGGGCCTGGCCGCCCTGCGCCAGGTCGAGCGCGGGCTGCTGTCGCTGCGCCGCCCGCTGCGGGACGTGCTGCCGGGCTTCGCGCGGCCCGACGTGACGCTCTGGCACCTGCTCACCCACACCAGCGGCATCGCCGAGCAGACGCTCACCCCCGACGACCTGGTGGAGCACCTCGTCACCGCGCCGTCGATGTTCGAGGCGGGCACGCTCAGCCAGTACTCCAACCTGGCCTTCGCCGGGATCGCGGAGATGATCCGCGACGTCACGGGCCGCGACGTGGCGGGCGTGATCGACTCCGACCTGAACCCGCTGGTGCCGGGCGGCGGGCGCAGCACCTTCGACCCGGCGTGCGACGCGGCCGAGGTCCACGGCCTCGAACTGCTCGGGCCCGGCTTCGACTTCGACGCGTTCGTACGGCTCCGCCACCCGGCGGGGGCGCTGTTCTCCCGCGCCGAGGACCTCCTGGCGCTGGGCGCGGCGCTGCTGCGCGGCGACCGCGCGCTGATCCACCCCACCACCCTGGCCGCGATGACGACCCCGCAGACGACGGGCCTGGTCAAGCTGCAGCCCGACCCCGTCAACGCCGGTCAGGACTGGGGCCTCACATGGAACCTGCGCCACTCCGCTCCCGGGCTGCTCGAACGGCGGCTGTACGGCCACGGCGGCGCCTCCGGCTGCCAGTGGTGGATGTACCCGGAGCAGGACGCGTGCTTCGTGCTGCTGATCAACGTGATGGCGCCGAGCCTGTCCGGCGTCGACGTCGACGGCCTGCACAACGCCTTCACGACCGGGCTCGATGCGTGAACCGGAACTCGGGGGTGCAGGTCTCGGGCGCGCAGACGCCCTACATCCGCCCGGTCCTGCCCGGTTCGCGGGCGGGGCTGACGTGCGGACTGCCGGATCCGGTGGGTGTGGACGAGCCGTCGCCCCGGCTGTCGTGGAACGCCCGGCTGCTCGCGGAGGCCACCGTGGTGGTGTCCTCGGACGGGCGCGAGGTGTGGCGGTCGTCCGTGCCCGCCGGATCGCACGGCGTGGACGTGCCGGATGAGTCGCTGGCGCCGCTGACGCCGTACACGTGGACGGTCGAAGGGCACGCGACCGGCGCGTTCACCACCGGGCTGCGGGCGCGCGGCCGGTGGGACGCCCCCTGGCTGGCGGGCGACCCTGAGGCGGCGGTGAGCCTGCGCGGGTCGTTCACCTGGCGTCCCGCTCCCGGGCGCGCCTGGCTGGCCGCCACCGCGCTCGGCGTCTACCGGGCGCTGCTCAACGGGGAACGGCTGGGCGATGAGGAGCTCGCCCCCGGCTGGACCGACTACCGCCACCGGACGCGCTACCGGCTGCTGGAGCTCACGGAGCTGCTCGTGCCCGGCGAGAACGAGCTGGAGCTGTGGCTCGCTCCCGGCTGGTACGCGGGCCACGTCGCCGGAGGAGGCCCGCGCCGCTACGGCGACCGGCCCGCCGCCGGCGCCCAGGTGCTCGTGCGGGACGACGACGGGGTCCGCCGCGTGTTCGCGACCGACGCGACCTGGACCCGGCGCGACCTCGGCCGCCCGCGCGCCGACCTGGTGATGGGCGAGACCGTCCGGGCCCCCTCCCCGCGGGTCGGACCCGCCTCGGAGATCACGGTCCCGGAGATCCTGGTCGAGGCCGACCCCGCTCCCCCGGTGCGGGTCATCGGCACCGTGCCCGCCGTGTCCGTGACCGAACCCGCGCCGGGCGTCCAGGTGGCCGACTTCGGGCGGAACGTCGTCGGGCGCGTACGGCTGCGCGTCGAGACGCCCGGCCCCGTACGGATCGTCGTGCGGCACGGGGAGGAGCTGACCGCGACCGGGCGGCTCTACACCGACAACCTGCGCACCGCGGACCAGCGTGACGAGTTCGTCCTCGGCCCCGGCTCGCACGTCGCGGAGCCCGCGTTCACCCTCCACGGGTTCCGCTACGCCGAGATCACCGGCTGGCCCGGCACGCTGACCCCCGACGACCTGGAGGCGGTGCTGCTGTCCTCCGCGCTCGCCGTCACCGGCACGCTGACCGTGAGCGACCCCGCCGTGCGGCAACTCGTCGCCAACATCGGCGCGTCGGCGGACGGCAACCTGGTGAGCGTGCCGACCGACTGCCCGCAGCGCGACGAGCGGACCGGCTGGACGGCCGATATCTCGGTGTTCGGCTCGACGCTCAGCTTCCTGCGGCACACCCAGGCGTTCCTGTCCGGCTGGGTGACGACCCTGATCGACGGGCAGCGGGCCGACGGCGCCGTCCCGCACGTCGCGCCGGTCCTGCCCGAGTACGGATACGACTCCCCCGTGTGGTCCGACGCGCTGGTCGAGGTGCCGTGGCTGCTGTGGCGGCGCTACGGCGACGACCGCACGCTGCGCCGCGCGTACGACCCGATGCGGCGGTGGGCCGACTACTGCCTGGCCCAGACCGACGACGGCATCAGACCGGGCAGGGCCCTCGGCGACTGGCTGGCCCCCGGCACGGTCGAGACGCCCAGGAGCCTCATCGCCACCGCCGCCCTCGCCCGCAGCCTCCGCCTGGTCGCCCACGCGGCCGACGTGCTCGGCGAGCCGCACGCGCCCGAGTACGGCGAGGCGTTCACCCGCGTGTCGGGTGCCTTCCAGCGGGCCTTCCTCAGCGGGCCGAGACTGCACACCGAGACGCAGACCGGCTACGCCGTCGCCCTCGCCTGGGACCTCGTCCCGCCCGAGGACCGGGCCGCGTCGGCGCAGGCGCTGGCCGAACTGGTCCGCGCCGACGGGCACCGGCTCATGACGGGCTTCGTCGGCACGCCCCTGCTGCTGCCCGTGCTGTCGGAGACCGGCCACCACGACCTGGCGTGCCGGATCTTCAACCAGGAGGGCTATCCGTCGTGGCGCTACCAGCTCCGCGCCGGGGCGACGACCATGTGGGAGCGCTGGGACGCCTGGCACCACCGGCACGGCCTCCAGACGCCCGCCATGAACTCCTTCAACCACTACGCCTACGGCTGCGTGGGCGACTGGCTGTTCCGGCACGTCGCGGGCCTCGGCGACGACCCGCGCGGGACGGGCGGCGGCTTCGGCGAGCTGCTGCTGCGTCCCGGGCCCGTCCCGCTGCTGCGCCAGGCGCACGCCCGCTACGAGAGCGCGTCGGGGACCGTCGAATCGGGCTGGCGCGCCGGGCCCGACGGCGTCCAGTTCACGTTCGCCGTGCCGGACGGCGTGACCGCCCGCGCGGTGCTGCCCGTACGCGGCGCGTGGGACGGCATGACCGTCAACGGCACCTTCCTCATGGGCCTCAGCGAGCAACTGCCGACCACCAGACTGGCCGACGGAGGCTGCGCCCTGAACCTGCCGCCGGGCCGCTGGTCCTTCACGGCCCCCGCAGCAGCCACCACCCACCTCCTCCAGGAGTGGGACGACCTGCGCTAGCCGTTCTGTCCCGGTGGCCCGGTGATTCCGGCGGGCGCGTCTGCGGTGATGTCCCCCATCACCGCAGATCGGACCACCACACCGCAGGCAGGTCGATGGACGGGGTGCTCGTCTCGGACGGGCAGACCATCACGCTGGACGACAGGGTGGGGCCTGTGGCCGGTCGCGGTCACCGTCGGCGAACGGGCAACAGGCGCCCTTGGTTCCGATCGATCGATCGGTAGGATCCGCGTCATGGACATCATCGCGGTCACCCGGCACGGCAGAATCCGCGGCCGACTCCAGAACGGGATCCAGGTCTTCCGGGGCATTCCCTACGCGGCGCCTCCCTTCGGCGCTCACCGCTTCCGCGCCCCCGCGCCCGTGGAGCCCTGGGAGGGGGTCCGTGACGCGTCGGAGTTCGGGCCGACCGCCCCCAAGCGGCCCTACCGGCCGCCGCTCGACCGGCTCATCCCCGAGGAGCAGATCCCCGGCGACGAGTGCCTCAACCTGAACGTCTGGACCCCGGGCGCGGACGACGGCGCGCGTCCCGTGATGGTCTGGATCCACGGCGGCTCCCTGCGCAACGGCTCATCGAGTCTGGCCCTGTACGACGGGCACGCCTTCGCCAGGGACGGCGTCGTCCTGGTTTCGATCAACTACCGGCTCGGCGTCGAGGGCTTCGGCGTCTTCCCCGACGCGCCCGACAACCGCGGCCTGCTCGACCAGATCGCCGCGCTGGAGTGGGTACGCGACAACATCGCCGCCTTCGGCGGCGACCCCGGCAACGTCACCGCCTTCGGCGAGTCGGCGGGCGCGATCAGCATCGGCGCGCTGCTCACCAGCCCGCGCGCCAAGGGCCTGTTCCACCGAGCGATCATGCAGAGCGGCCCGCCGCACACCGTGACCCGCGAGGAGGCCGCGAGAATCGTCAAGCTGATGGCGGCCGAGCTGGGGGTTCCGGCCACCGCCGAGGCGTTCGCCGCGATCGACCGGGAGCGGCTGCTCGACGCACAGGTCGAGGTGGTCGGCAAGGCCGACCCGATCACCGGCGGGCCCGGCTTCCACGTCGTGACGGAGCCGGACGCCGGTCCGGTCGAGGCCGGCCTCCTCATCGGCGCCAACCGGGAGGAGTACCGTCTCTGGTTCGTCCCCACCGGAGCCGTGGACCGGGTCAGCCGGCTCATGCTGCGCCTGGCCCTGTTGAAGCTCCGCGTCCCGGGACGGGCCGCCCGGCTCTACCGCTCCAGCCGGCCCGGCGCCAAGTCCGGGGAGATTCTCGGCGAGATGGCCACCGACCTGCTCCTGCGCGCCCCGCTCAACCGCCTGGCCGACAGCGTGGACCGCGCCCATGTCTACGAGTTCGCCTGGAGGTCCGAGGTCATGGACCTGCGCGCCTGCCACGGCCTGGAGATCGGCTTCGTCTTCGACAACCTGCGGCACTGCCGCGAACTGGCTGGCGACGAGGCCCCGCAGGAACTGGCCGACACGATGCACCGGGCCTGGATCGCCTTCGCCGCGACCGGGGACCCGGGCTGGCAGCGGTGGGACTCCTCCCGGCCCGTCATGGTCTTCGACTCCCCCGGCTCCGGCGTCGTGCACGCGCCGCGGGACGAGGAGCTCAGGGTCTGGCTAGATCGCGCGCGGTGACCGCCGCCCCCAGCAGCCGCGCCTGCGCGGGATCCGCGAGGTCCAGCCCGGTCAGCAGGCTCACCCGCCGCAGCCGGTAGTCCAGCGTGTTGCGGTGGATGTGCAGGTCGAGCGCGGTCTGGCGACGGTTGTGCCCGCGGTTGACGAAGGCCCGCAGCGTCTCCAGCAGATGGGGATGGCCGTCGAGCGGCGCCAGCTTGGCGGCCAGCCGTGCCAGGCCCGCGCCCGGACGGGCGAGCTGGTGTTCGAGCAGCACGTCGTCCAGGCGGTAGACGCCGGGCGGCCGGGCGAGCCTGCGCACCAGCGCCAGCACCTCGCGGGCCTCCCGCGCCGCGTCCGGGATCGCCCCAGGGGACGAGGCCGACGCCGCGGCGGCCAGCACCGGCCGTCCCACCACCTCGGCCAGCCTGCCCGCGAGCCGCTCCAGAGCGCATCCGCCGGGCAGCAGCGCGACTCCGTCGACGTGATCCATCAGCACCAGCGTCCCGGTGTGCGCGTCCAGCGCCGACTGCACGAGCCGGACCGGCGGCGCGGGCTGCCCCAGGTCGAGGAGCAGCACCTCGTACGCCTGGACCACCTCCACCCCCGCCGCCGCGGCCAGGCTCTCGTACGGATGACCGCTCAGCAACGCGCTGATCAGCGCCCGTCGGACCCGCTTGTCCTCGCTCCTGATGTCCTCCTGCGCCTGCTGGTGCGCCAGGGCGACGGCGGGCATCACCGTACGCAGGCAGCCGAGCATCCCTCTGCCGGCCGCGGCCAGCTCCTCAGGCTCGGCCACCTCGGTCAGCGCCTGCCACCAGACCTCGGCGCCGATGAGGTAGGCGGTCAGCGCCGCTTCCAGCGGCAGCCGGTCCACGGCGCGGCGCACGGACCACTCGATGACGCGGGTGAGATCGGCCGGGCCGACGGCGTCAGGCCGGCCGAGTGTCCGCAGCAGGATCGTGAGGACCTCCGAGACCGAGCGGGTCACCTCACCGTGGAGGGTCTCGGGCGGCAACTCCCGGTAGAACGGCACGTCGGCGGCGCACCGGGCGATCACCGCGGTGGTGAGCTCCCGCACCCTCCGCTGCATCCCGCTGTGCAGGTCGGACATCCCGTGATCGTCACATTGCCCAAACCGGCGCGTCAATTCTTGCCCCAAGTGCGGAGAGACGGCGGCCTCAGCCGTGTACAGGATTCGTTCAACCCCCCAACCAAGGAGGCCGTCTTGTTGCGACGCCTGCTCGTCCCCCTGCTTCTCGTGTTCACCCTGGGCACGGCTCCTGCCCAGGCCGCGAGCACCGACTGGGGCGCCCCCGGCCCCTACGCGACCGCCATGGAGATCGGCGTGGTCAACACCCTCTACTACCCGCGCGACATCGCCCAGAGCGGCCGCCGCCACCCGGTGATCGTCTGGGGCAACGGCACGGGCGGCGCCCCGCTCGTCTACCGCGACCTGCTCCTGCAGTGGGCCAGCCACGGCTTCATCGTCTCCGCCGCCAACACTCCGATGTCGAACCTCGGCATCTCCATGCGTGCCGGGATCGACGCCCTCACCCGACGCGACGCCGACCCGTCGAGCATCTTCCACGGCAAGGTCGACCTGACGCGCATCGGCGCCTCCGGGCACTCCCAGGGCGGCGCCGCGGCCATCGTCGTCGGCGCCGACGCCCGGGTCGACAGCATCCTGCCCATCCAGCCCGGCCCGCTCGCCGACATCGACGCCGTCCACGGCCCCGCCTTCCTCATGGCCGGCCAGTACGACTCCATCGTCTGGCCCTCGCTGGTCAAGGCCTTCTTCGACGACGCGGACCACATCCCGGCGATCTACGGCGAGGTGCGCGGCGCCGACCACTTCACCGTCGTCGGCGACCCCGGACCGTTCGCCGCGCCCACCACCGCCTGGTGGCGCTTCCAGCTCATGGACGACCCCGAGGCGCGCGCCCTGTTCCACGGTCCGGCCTGCGGCATGTGCGTGGACCGCGACACCTGGTCGGACGTCCGCCGCAACGCGCTCGTCCCCCAGTGAAGAACCGCCGTACGCTTCAGCGGGGCCTGCGTCGCCGGTCAGATCGGCGCCGTCCTCGGCGGCGGGCTGGCCCCGCTGATCGCCACCGCCCTGCTCACCGCCTCCGGCATCTGGGCCGTGGCCGCCTACGTGTGCGTCTCCCTGCTGGTCTCCCTCGTCTGCGCCCTGGCGCTCAAGGAGACCAACCGGGCTGACACCTTGGCAGAATGAGCGCGTGACTAACGATCGATCGGCAGCTCTGGGGACCCTGCGCAGGATCGCCGCCTCCGAGATCCGGTTGCCTGAGCACATCCTGCTGCAGGGCACCTCCGGCCGGATCCTCCGCGAGGCGCTGCGGCTCTTCGCCGAACGGGGCTTCTACGGCACCTCCATCCGCGACCTCGCGCTGGCCTGCGACATCCGATCGGCGACCCTCTACTCCCATTACCCCACGAAGGAGAACGTCCTGGCCGAGCTGGTGCGGATCGGCCACGAGGAGCACCACCGGCGGCTCACCGAGGCGGCCTCCACAGGCCTGGCGGACCCCGAGTCGCGCCTGCGCCGGGTCGTCCGCGCGCACGTCCTGGCGCACGCGGAGTTCCCCATGCTCGCCGTCGTGGCCGACAACGAGCTGCACGCCCTCTCCCCCGAGCTGGCCGGCCCCGTGCTCATGCTCCGCGCGGCCGGCCGGACGCTGCTCATCGACATCATCAACGAGGGCATCGCCGCGGGCGTCTTCGACGTGCCCGACGCCTTCCTCGCGGTCACCGCGATCAGCGGGATGGGGATGCGCGTGGCGAACTGGTACGACTCCGCCCTGCCGTACGAGCCAGACGAAGTGGCCGACGCCTACGCGGACTTCGCCTTGCGCATCACCAAGCCAACCCCTTAGCCCCACCCCTCGGTCTTCGAGGTTGCCCGACCGCTGACTCGTCTTCGATGTCGGATCCGGCTCGGGTGCGCCGTCGGCTGCCCGGGGTGCAGGTCGTGGTCGATGGTGAGGAGGAGGTGGTCTCCGGGCCGCACGCACGCGCCGACCAGGACAGGGCGGTGAGCGTACGAGCCGAGGATCTCGCTACCGGCCGGTTGCGCCCGCCCCTTGCGGAGCGTGCTGGCCCCCACGTCGCCGCCCTTGGCCTCGATCAGCGGGGATCGGGCCGCCGAGTTCGAGGTGCTCGGTCTGGCCGAGGCCCGGCAGTGAGCGCTCCCGCCGACCGAGCCGGTCAGTTGCCGGTGCCCGCGGTGACGAGCCCGGTCTCGTAGGCGACGACGACGGCCTGGGCGCGGTCACGCAGAGCCAGCTTGGTGAAGATGCGGGCGACGTGGGTCTTCACCGTGGTCTCGCTCAGCGTCAGCGCCTTGGCCAGTTCGGCGTTGGACAACCCGCGCCCCACCAGGGTCAGCACCTCGATCTCGCGACTGGTCAGGCCGGCCAGGGTGGCGTGCACGTCCTTGGACGGCGCGCCGCCGGCGGGCTCCTGCGCGGCGAAGCGCTCGACGAGCCGCCGGGTGATCGACGGCGCCAGCAGGGCGTCACCGGTGGTGACCAGCCGCACGGCATTGGCCAGGTGCTCGGGCGTGACGTCCTTCAGCAGGAAGCCGCTCGCGCCGAGAGCCAGCGCGGCGTACACGTAGCGGTCGAGGTCGAACGTGGTCAGCATGAGCACGCGGCAGCCCGGATCCTGCGCCAGGACCCGTCTGGCCGCCTCCAGCCCGTCCATGTTGGGCATGCGGATGTCCATGAGCACGACGTCCGGCCGCAGCTCCCGGGCGGCCGTCACCGCCTCCACGCCGTCGGCCGCCTCCCCCACCACGTCGATGCCGCGGGTGGTGAGGATCAGCCGGAAACCTGTCCGGATGAGCGCCTGGTCATCGACGATCAGCACGCGGGGCGAAGGCTCGGGGGTCATCAACCGTCCTGTCGGGACAACGTGCCCGCCGAGGGCGGGCCAGACCGGTCGCCGGCGGGCGGCGCGTTCAGCGGGATGCGGGCGCGGATGCGGTAACCGCCGCCGAGGCGGCGCCGGGCGTCCAGGTCCCCGCCGTACACGGCGACCCGTTCGCTCAGCCCCAGCAGGCCGCGCCCGGCTCCGTCGTCACCTTTCCTCTGCTGCGCCACCGGCAGGGCACGGCCTCGCCCTGCCGGCTGCTCGGGCCGGCCAGCGGTGAGCGTGCTGGGTCCGGTGTTGAGCACCTCCACACGTATCTGGTTCGCGGCGTAGCGGATCGTCACCTCGGCCTTCGCGTCCGGCTCGGCGTGCTTGAGCGTGTTGGTCAACGCCTCCTGGATGATCCGGTAGACCGTCGCGTCGATGCCCGGCGGCAGCACGCGCGGGTCGCCCAGGATGCGCGTCTCCACGTTCAGCCCGGCGAAGGAGAAGCGGTCGATCAGCGTGTTCAGGCCGCGCAGGCTCGGCGACGGCACGAGGCCGGCGTCGAAGGAGTCCTCGACGCCGTCCGGGGAAGGGGCGAGCAGTCCCAGCAGGTGCCGCAGCTCCGACATCGCCGAGCGGCCGGCGTGTTCGACCGCTTTGAGCGCCTCCACACACTCGTCCGGTTTGCTGGTCATCACCTCGCGCGCCGCGCCGGCCTGGACCACCATGAGGCTCACGTTGTGGCTGACGATGTCGTGCAGTTCCCTGGCGATCCTGGCCCGCTCGGCGTCGACCGCTGCCCTGGCGGCCCTCTTGCTCTCCAACTCCAGGAGCCTGCCTCGCTCCTCGATGGCCTCGCGGTGCCGCCGGTGGGATCGCACGAGCGCGACACTCAGCGACAGCGTGGCTCCCAGCAGCGCGACCACAACGACGACCACGGCGTACGCCCAGACTCCGCCCACCGTTCCACCCTGGCAAACGGCGTGGAGATCCGCACTACATCCACAGGATGACATCGGAGCGGATTTACATCCGGGGAAGGACGCCCGGCCTCCGGCACCGTTTGTAGCTTCCTTCCATGACAACCGGAACCGAAATCGTCGTACAACTTGATCAGGTACGCAGGCAATACGGCGAGACCGTGGCACTGGGCGGCGTCTCGCTGGAGATCCGTGCCGGTGAGGCGGTCGCGGTGATGGGGCCATCGGGCTGCGGGAAGTCGACGCTCCTCAACATGATCGCCGGGCTGGACCGGCCCAGTGCCGGAAGGGTCATCGTCCACGGCGAGGACCTGACCGGGTTGAACGAGACAGGGCTGGCACTGTTCAGGCGCCGCCGGATCGGCATGGTCTTCCAGTTCTTCAACCTGCTCGACGACCTGTCCGCGCTCGACAACGTGGCGCTCGCCGCCCAGCTCACCGGCACGCCCGCCGCCCAGTCCCGCAGACGCGCGCTGGAACTGCTGGACGAACTCGGTATCGCCGACCGCGCCCGCATGTACCCAGCGGTGCTGAGCGGCGGCGAGCGCCAGCGTGTCGCCGTCGCCCGCGCCGTGATGAACCGGCCGGCCGTGCTACTGGCCGACGAGCCGACCGGCGCGCTGGACAGCCACTCCGGTGAGCAGGTGATGGACCTGCTGCTCGACCTGCACCAGATCGGCCAGACGCTGCTACTGGTCACCCATGACGAACGGCTGGCCGAGCGGTGCGCCGGCCGGGTGATCGAGCTGGCCGACGGCCGGGTGACCGCCGAACGCAAGCTGGAGTGGGCCCCATGAGCGTGGTGTGGAGCGCCGCGCTGGCGGCGGTGCGGCAGCGAAGGTTGCAGAGCACGATCCTGGCCGTGGTGGTCATGTCCTCGACCGTGGCGATCGTCGTGGCGCTCGGTCTGCTCGAGGCCTCCTCGGGGCCCTTCGACCGGACCTTCGCCAAGCAGCACGGGGCGCACGTCGTGTCCACGTTCGACCGGGCCACGGTTCCCGACGCGCTGCTCACGCGGACGGCGGGCAAGCCAGGGGTCGAGGCGGCGGCCGGGCCGTTCGGCCAGACCGTGGTCATCGTCGCCGACACCCGGCAGAGCCTGCCGCCCGGACCGCTCACGGTCGTCGGACGGCCCGGTCCGGGCGGTCCCGTGGACCAGATCGACCTCTGGGCGGGCCGCTGGGCCGCCGAACCCGGGGAGATCGTGGTGAACCGGCCGGTCGAGCCGCTCTTCAGCGACCTGATCGGCGCCACGGTGCAGACCCAGGAGGGGGTGAACTTCACCATCGTCGGCCTGGCCTCCAGCGTCAGCAGGACATCCGAGGCCTGGGTCACACCCGCGCAGATGCAGACGATGAACCCGAAGACCACCCAGATGCTCTACCGGTTCACCAAGGCGGAGACGGAAGGCGACCTGCGCGCGGCCACGACGAGCACCACCGCCGGGCTGCCGCCCTCCGGCGTGCTCAGCCAGCAGTCCTACCTCGCCGTCAAGCAGGACGTCTCCCGGGCTGCCGCCGCCTACCTGCCGTTCCTGGTGGGGTTCGGTCTCCTGGGACTTCTGGTGGCGGTGCTCATCGTGGCGAACGTCATCGGCGGCGCCGTTGTCGCCGGGCAGCGCCACATCGGGGTGCTCAAGTCCCTGGGGTTCACCCCCAACCAGGTCATGGCCGTGTACCTGGCCATGGTCCTGCTGCCCGGGTTGGCCGGGTGCCTGGTCGGCACCGGGCTCGGCGCCCTGGTCTCACAGCCGCTGCTGCAACGCGCGTTCCCGGGCATCGGGTCGTCCATCGGCCTGGCCGTCAGCCTGTGGGTGTATCTCGCGGCGCTGATCGGCGTACCGGCCGTGGTCGTCCTGGCCGCGTTCATCCCCGCCTCTCGCGCGCACCGGCTGCCCGCCGCCGAGACCATCCGGGCCGGCAGCGCGCCCCGACCGGGACGCGGGCAGGCGATCCAGGGCCTGCTGTCGGGCACTCC
The DNA here is from genome assembly GCF_900109355.1 of Nonomuraea pusilla. GTDB lineage: Bacteria > Actinomycetota > Actinomycetes > Streptosporangiales > Streptosporangiaceae > Nonomuraea > Nonomuraea pusilla. Next base: position 57,671 of record NZ_FOBF01000019.1, on the reverse strand, counting down.
GCTGCCGCGCTCGGTGAGCCTGGGCCTGGGCCTGCCGTTCGCCCGCCCCGGCCGCTCGACGTTGACGCTGGCCGCGATCATCCTCGGCGTGGCCGCGGTGACGCTCGCCACCGGCCTGTTCCAGACGATGACCGCCTACGGCGACACGGCACAGCGCGTCGGCCACGTCCATTCCGTCGTCCATGTCGGACGGCCCGACCAGACCAGGCCCAAGCTGAACGACGCCGCCATCGAGGCGCTGCTGCGCTCGCAGCCCGGCGTGCGGTACGTGACCGCCGACGCCTGGATCGACGTGCAGTTGCCGGGCCACACGGGCCGGATCAAGGCCCAGTTTCTGCGCGGCGACGCCGCGACCCGCGGCGACGTGGTCGTGGCCGGGCGCTACATCTCCGGGCCTGGCGAGGTCGCCGCCCCTTCGGCGTTCCTGAAGCGGTTCGGGCTGCGCGTCGGCGACCGGCTCACGCTCGCGCTCGGCGGCGGCCACACCCAGGCCACGATCGTGGGCGAGCTCATGGACGCCGCGAACGACCTCGTCGTCGCGAGCTGGCCCACGCTGACCGCGCTCGACCCGAACAGCAGCGCCACTCAGTACGAGGTGCGGCTCACTCCGGGCGCCGACGTCGAGAAGTTCAACGCCGCCGTCAAAGCAGCCGAACCGGGCCTGTACCCGCAGACGAAGTCGCGGGTGGACCAGAACAGCGTGGCCGTCATCAGCGCGGCGTCCGTCTTCACCCTGCTCCTCGGCACGGTGGCGACACTGGGCGTCTTCAACACCGTGGTGCTCGACACCAGCGAGCGCCGTCGCGACCTGGCCATGCTGAAGTCGATCGGGATGACCCCGCGCCAGGTGACGCTGATGATGATCACGTCCATGGCGGCGCTGGGCGCCTTCGGCGGCCTGGTCGGCATCCCCATCGGCATCGCCTCGCACCGGGTCATCGTGCTGGCCATGCTCAACGCGGCGGGGCTCACCGCACCTGAGATCCTGCTCGACGTCTGGCAGGCCACAGCACTGGCCGCACTGGCCGTGGCGGGCGTCGCCATCGCCATGCTGGGCGCGTACCTGCCCGCGCGCTCGGCCGCCAGGCTGACCATCGCCGAAGCGCTGCGTACGGAATGAGCACCAGGCGACGTGGCGTGAAGTGTCCGCGCTGTGCCGGCTGATCGCTCTACGACGTCTGCGCCGCGCCGAGGTAGCTGGGCTTGATCCGGTTTGACGGACATCCGAGATCAGGGGCTCGTCCCCGGAAGGATGCCCATGATGGAGAGCATGAGGAAGAAGAAGCCGCGTCCTCGCCGCTCGTTCACGCCGGAGTTCAAGGCCGAGATCGTGGAGCTGTGCCGACGCGGTGACCGCTCGGCCGAGCTTTTCAAGCGAGCGACAGCTTTCTTCGCCAAGGAGACCCGGTGAGCGTGCACCCGTTCATCGAGGCGGAGAAGCAGGGCGGCCACAACGTCAAACGGGCGTGTGAGCTGCTGGGAGTCTCCCGTGCCGCCTGCTACGCCCGCCGCAGTGCCATGCCGGGGCCCTGCGCCGGGCCTGTGCACGCCGCCGCCCCACCGGGCCGGTGATCTTTCACTCGGACAGGGGCTGTCAGGGCGGATTCGATCGGTGCTCGCAACACTTCGTCGTTCGAGGTGTTCGCGCATGGGGGTGGGCAGGAAACAGCAGGCCGTCCGGTTGTATCGCGGTCGGATCCCCTCGCCGGGACGGCCGGCTGTCGCCTGGCGACAGGACCGCGTCCGGTTCTGGCGAGCGATCGCTCGAGGGGTGAGCTCGGAGGACGCCGCGGCGGAGATCGGCGTGTCGCCGGCGGTTGGGACACGCTGATTTCGCCAGGCCGGCGGGGTGGGACCATGCCTTTCCCCGACGGTGTCGGGCCGTTACCTGTCGTTCGCGGAGCGGGAAGAGATCGCGTTATGCCGTGCCCGAAGCTCGGCGTGCGCGAGATCGCCCGGCGCCTGGGGCGCTCGCCGTCGACGATCTCCCGCGAGCTCCGGCGCAACGCCTCGACGCGGACGTATGCCACCCGGACGGCACGCCGGTGGCGGGGCCGCAGACAGCGCCCTGGAAGGGACGGAACAAACCCCACCGTCAGGACCGCCGCTGGACGACATCGTGGAGCCCCGCGCGGTTCCGGGCCACTGGGAGGGTGATCTCATCATCGGCACCGGCAGGTCGGCGATCGGTGCCCTGGTGGAGCGCACGACGCGGTTCACCCTGCTGTCGCACCTGCCCTGGATGGAGGGCTTCGGAGTCACAACGCCACGTCCGGTGAGCACACATGAGCGCTTCCCGGCCGGGGACGACAGATCCCGTTGAGGACCTCGAGGTCAGTCGGCGGGTCAGACCCTGGCGGGAAGCGCTCACCTCCGTCATCACTGTCAGCTGGGGAGGCCGGCGCGGACCAGCGCTGCGTCCAGCGGGTCGGCTTCGGCGGGGCCGGTGAGAAGCCGCGCGACATGCCGGATGGTGGGGATGAACCGGTAGCGCGGTTCCTTGGCGTGGCCTTCGCCGGGGTCGGCCTCGAGGAGCCGCAGTTCCACCAGTTCCTCGAGGAGCATCTCGGCGAGGTGCTCGTCCACCTGGAGCGTGGCGGCCGCCAGGGAGAGCGGGACGACGGGGCTCGCGAGCTCCGTCAGGCGGCCCAGTGCGGCCTGCACCCGGTGGGAAGCCAGCCGGCAGGTGCGTTCGACGCTCGCCCAGATGCTGCCTCCGGCCGGGGAGGAGCCGGCGTACGACAGCTCGCAGGTCTTGACCATCCTGCCGAGTTCCCAGTGCGGTCGTACGAGCAGGCGAGCCGCGACGTCATGCAGGGCGCCGGGAAGGCCGTCGCACAGCTCCACCAGGCGCCGGGCGCGATGGGGCTCTCGTATGACGCGTGCGTCACCCAGGAGGTCCGCCAGGAGCCGGACGCCCTCCCCCACGGTCAGCGGAGGAATGTTGATCAAGTGGCTCACCGAGGGGATCGACAACCTGCGCCGGCAGGTCACCAGCACCGCGCTGTCGGCGTTGGCGGGTAGCAGGGGGCTCAGCTGGGCCGTCTCCGTGACGTCGTCCAGCACGATCAGGACCCGTCTCGACCGCGTCCAGTCCTGGAAGGCCAGGACCCGGCCCGGAAGTGAGAGCGGCACGCAGTCCCCGGAGACTCCGGTCGCCCGCAGGAAGTCCTCCAGGACGCGTTCGGCGCCGATCTTCCGGCCTTCGTGATCGAGCATGGAGGCGAAGAACTGACCGTCCGGATAGCACTCGCGGACCACCTGGGAGACGTGGGCGCAGATCGTGGTCGCGCCGGAGCCGGGCGGACCGGCCATCATCACCACGGCCGGTTGACTGCCGGGAGGCGCGGTCAGCAGATCGAAGATCTCCGCCAGCTGGTGGGCCCGGCCCACGATCTTCGGGGCGGCCGGGACCATGTTCACCTCGGGAGGCGGCGGAGTGGCGACCGTCGCGGTCCCAGGCAGGTCCAGAAGCGGATCGGAGTCCAGGATGCTCTGGTGCAGCCGCCGGATCCCGGCCGAGGGGTCGAGGCCCAGGTCTTCGGCGAGACTGCGGCGTAACCGCTGGTAGACGCTCAGGGCGTCGGCCCGGCGACCGGACCGGTAGAGCGCCGTCATGAGCCGGAAGGGGAAGCCCTCGTGGGTCGGGTACTCGGCCACCAGCGAGGTCAGCTCCCCCAGGAGCTCAGCGTGGCGGCCGAGGGCGAGGTCTGCGTCGATGCGGCTCTCCAGCACCCCCTTGTACCGCTCCTCCAACCGCAGGACCTCCGCCTGCAGCAGCGGCCCGCACACCACGTCGGCCAGGGCGGGGCCCCGCCAGAGCCGCAGCGCTTCCCCCAAGGTCGCCGAGCCGGCCGCCAGGTCGCCCGCCTCCAGCTCGGCCCGGCCGCGATCGGCGCGCTGCTCGAACCACAGAGCGTCGAGCATGCCGGGCGTCAGGCTGAGCCGGTAGCTGTACGGGGAGGTCTCCAGCAGGGGCTCGGCCGGCTTTTCGGCGGACGGGGAGCGGCCGAGGTTGAGGTGTTTACGCAACAGGTAGATGTAGGTCTGCAGGGTGGTGGAGACGCTTGCCGGCGGCGTCGCCTCCCACAACTCCTCGACGATCCGTTCCGTCCGTACGACGGTGTTCGCGCGCAGCGCGAGCAGGCTGAGCAACTGCCTGAGCTTTCCAGCGGTCGGCGTGACCAGAACCCCGTCACACATCACTTCCAACGGGCCCAGCAGGCTTACCCGCAATGCAACCAACCCCCGCATCACCCGGTGCGGTGCGCTCATGTCCGCGCGCCAAGAACGGTCTCAGCGTTTCGGCGAGCTCACCGACGCGTTCAAAGATCGAGAAGTGACGCCCCTCGTGCCGCACGACCGTGCATTCCCGCTGCGTACAGCTCGCCCAGCCCGCGCCCGCGTCCGGTCCCACGAGCGGGTCCTCCCGTCCCAGAAGCACCAGCAGCGGGGCGGAGATCCGGCGCGGTGGCGAGCCGGGGTCGTAGGAGACGGTGTTGTTCAGATCGGCACGGATCAGCGGCACGAAGAGCGCGGCGGCGATCGACGGGGTGAGCCCGGCCGGTACGCCGCCCACGGCCTGGAGCGCCTCGAACAACTCCAGGTCGGTCAGCATCAGCGCGTCATCCCCCCAGTTCGCCCTGGTCTGGGGCGGGTTGCGCCCGGAGACGACCACCAGGCTCGGCCCGTCGCCCGCCGCGTCCTCGATGGTCGCGGCCATCTCGTAGGCGATCAGGCTGCCCATGCTGTGGCCGAACAGGACGTACGGCCGCCCGGCCGCGATGTCCCGCACGCGGCGGGCGAGATCCGCGGCGGCCGCGCGCACCGACGGCGCCACCGGCTCGGTTGAGCGGGTGCCGCGGCCCGCGAGCTCCAGCGGGACGACCTCGGCGTCGCCGGCGAACCATTTCTGCCAGCCGCGATAGACCCGTGCCGAGCCACCGGCGTAAGGCACGCAGAAGAGCACTGTCATTTGTGGAAGTCCTCTGGGTCGGCGGCGGCGATGCGGATGGCGCGGGGGCGTTCGGCGGGCATGAGCAGGGAGTCGAGCTCCGAGCGGAGCCGGGCCTCGGTGTCGGGCCGCGGGTCGGTGACCGTGATCTCCAGTTCGAGGACGCTCTCGCCCGCGGGGTCCTGGGCCAGCCGGGGCGTGCAGCGGACGACTCCGGGGATGGCGTTGACCGTCTGCCGCAGGCCGCCGAGGTGGACCTTCTCGCCGCGGACGATCGCGAAGTCCGACCTGCGTCCGCGGAAGTAGTGGTATCCGTCCTCGTCGATGGCGAAGACGTCGCCGGTGGCGATGCGGCCGGGGGCGATCAGGGTGCGTTCGGGCGCCGGGCCGCCGATCTTCCTTTCCAGCACGGTGTCGGACTCCACCAGCAGTTCGCCGGTCTCCGGGCGCAGGGAGGTCCGTACACCGGGCAGGGGCAGGCCGGCGGAGGCGTGCCGGTGGGCCGGTTCGGCGTGGGCGGCGAGGGTCAGGACGCGCGGGCCCGCCTCCGTGAGGCCGTAGGTGAGGTACAGCTCGCCGTCCGGTCTGGCGGCCAGCAACCGGGCGACCTGGGCCGGGTGGATCTGGTCCCCGCCGACCGTCATGACCCGGGGTGCCCGCTGCGGCAGGTCGCCATGGGCCAGGAGCCTGCGTGCCAGTTCGGGGGTGATGGAGGAATGGGTGATGCCGTGAGCCGCGATGGCCGATGTGTAGCCGGCCGGAGTGAACGGCGGGCCCGTGACCACGATCCTGGCCCCGGTGACGTAGGCGGCCAGCACCTGGGCGACCATCGCGTACGAGTAGTACAGCGGCAGGTTGACCAGCACGACGTCGTCGGCCGTCATGCGGACCGCGGCGGCGTGGCGGCGGGCGTTGCGCAGCAGCGCGTCGGCGCGGTGGAGGCAGGCGCTGAGGGCTCCGGAGGTGCCGGAGGTCGACATGAGCACCTGTCCGGCCCGGTACGGCGGCACGTCCCCGGCCTGCCCTCCCGTCGGGGTGCCGCCGAGCAGCACCGCCTCGGCCCCGCCCACAGGCCGGCTGCCGGTCGTGCCGTACCTGTACGGGTCCGGTCTGGCGGCCAGCAGGGCGCGTGCTCCCAGGGTGTCGGCGAGGCGCCTGATCCTGGCCGGTGGTGTCCTCGGGGAGACGGCGATCGGGACGAGGCCGAGCAACAGGGTGGCGAGGTACGTGCACACCGTGCGCATGGAGTTGGACAGCGCGACGATGACCGCGTCGCCGGGTTCGAGCTTGAGTTTCGCCAGGTCGTCGAGGGTGCCGTCGATTCCCTCCTGCGACGTCGAACCGTCCAGGTCGGCCGACCTGGCGAGGAAGCCGGCGACGCGCGTCGGGTCCAGCGGAGGTCCGTGGTCTGTGGCGGACATCGGGGACGTTCCCTTCTTCATGCCGTCGTGGCCGGAGAGGCGATGGGGGCGGTCAGGAGGACGCGCGGGTCGCAGCGCGACATGAAGTCCGACTCGGGGGCGGCGCGCAGCACGGCGCACCGGACGGTGTGTCCCCCGGAGTGCGTCTGGTGTCGTACCGCGATCACGTAGCGGGCCTGGCCGGAGCCGAGCCACGATTCCGCGACCGTCAGCGCGGCGTCGACGGCGCCGTCGTCTGCCGCCTCGAGGACCAGCGACGGGCCGCGTAGGCCCCATCGGATGCAGGTGAGCCCGGCCAGAATGCCCGGGTTGGCGCCGGCGAAGCGGCGCGGTGAGACCCGGCCCTGGGCGGCCACCTGAGCCGCGAGCGCGCTGCTGGTCGGCAGCGGTTGGGTGCCGGTGAGCACGATCACCGCCACGTCGTTCCGTGCGGCGAGCACGTCCGGCCCGCAGCCGCTCTCGTCCAGCACGGCCTCCACCGCCCCGGCGACCAGCCAGGCCACCGGGTCGGCGTACAGGGCCGGGCGGTCGGCGGAGCGGGCGGCGGGATCCTCGGAGAGGAGCTCGCCATGGCCGACGACGGCCGATCGGGCGGGCCCGGCCGGCGCGCCGCGCTCCTCCGGCCCGCCCTGCCCGTACGAGAACCGCACGCAGGTGTTGAACCCTCCGAACCCCAGCGTCAGGCTGAGCCCTGCCCTGCCGCGCAACTCCTGGGCCGTGCCGTCCGCCAGCCGCAGCGTGAAGCCGGGCATCGGCGTGTCCAGACCCGCGAGTGGCGGGGCCGCCCGGTGCCGCAGCGCCAGGACGGTGGCGATCGCCTCGATCGCGCCTGTGGCGCCCAGGCTGTGACCCAGGGCGCCCTTCGTCCCGAAGACGATGGGATCGCTCCCCGCCGTTGCGAAGAGCCGGTTCAGGCCGGCCGCCTCCACCTCGTCGTTGACGGGGGTGCCCGTCCCATGGGCGCACACCACGGCCACGTCCGAGGTGCCGCCCGGGCATCTGCGTACCGCGGCGACCACGCTGTCGCCCGTGGGGTCGAGCGTGGTCAGGCCGGTGGCGTCGTTGGCGGAGCCCACGCCGTCCAGGCGGGCCAGGATGCGGGCGCCGCGCGCCAGAGCCGTCTCCTCCGGTTCCAGCACCAGGAATCCCGCACCTTCGCCGAGGATCGTCCCGTCGTGGCCGGTGTCGAAGGCCCGTAGCCCGGTCCGGCTCATCGTGCCGAGCGCCGAATGTCCCAGGCGCTTGGCCTCGCTCAGCACGTCCGCGCCGCCCGCCACGCAGATCCGCGCCCGGCCGCCGCGCAGCAGCGCCTGCGCGACGAGCAGGCTGTCGGCTCCCGCGGAGCAGGCGGTCGTCACGCACAGCGGGGTGCCTGGATGCCCGAGCCGTCGCGCGACCTCCCGGGTCCAATGCCGGTCGGGCTCGTCCGCCCCGCCGGGCTCGCCGGTGCTGTCGAGCCGGCCGCCGAAGCTGGTGCCGAGCACGAGCGTCACCGCGGGGTCGTCCGCCGCGACCCCCGCGTCGGCCAGGGCCGCGGCCAGCGTGCGGACGGCGAGGGCGATCTGCCGTTCCTCCGGGGCCGTGGACGCGTACGGCGGGAAGGGCACCTCCCCGGCGAGCGACGTGCGCAGCCGGTGCGGCGAGCCGACCGGCACGACGCCGGTGGCGCCCGCGCAGAGCAGGCGCCACACCTCGTCGAGCCCGTCCCCGAGCGGCGTGGTCCAGGCCATCCCGGTGACGACGACCGCGGGCGCCCTCACCACAACTGCCGGCCCATCGCCGCGACCTTCGTCCGGGTGAGCGTGCCCTTGAAGGCCGCGACCGTCGCGCTGCCGACGAACGCGCGGCAGGAGAAGAAGAACGCCGCGCCGCTCAGCCGGTCGGCCCGGACGTCGAAGACGACCTGGTCGCCCGGGACGACCGGTTTGGTGAAGCGGGCGGTGACCGAGCCGATGAGCGTCAGCTCGTCCTCGGCCAGCGGCTCGGTGCTCATCAGGTAGAGGATGATGCCGGACTGGGCGAAGGCCTGCATGAGATGGCTGCCGGGATAGATGGCGCGCTCGGGGAAGTGCCCCGCGATCGCGTCGAGGTTGCCGGAGACCGACAGCAGGCTCCTCAGGGACACCCCGGGCTCATAGTCGGTGACCCGGTCGATGTAGATCATCGGGTGGCGGTGGCGCAGCCACTTCTTGATCTCGGTGAAGCCGAGCGTGCGGTCGGCCGGGGACCGGTCCGCCTGCGGTGAGGCTGTCTGGAGCATGAGGGGAAATCCTTTCTCCACGAAATGTCAGCCGACCGTTTCCTGGTCCTGGAGAAGGCGCTCGACCAGCGCCTGGACTCCGCCGAGGGTGCTGAAGTTCACGGGCGAGAAATCGTCGTCGCCGATGGTGATCCCGAAGGTCTGCTCCATGCAGACGCGCATCTCGACGTAGCCGAGCGAGTCGAGGCCGTAGGCGTCGCGCAGGCTGTCACCCGGCTCCATCCTCTCGGCCGGGATGTCGACGAGCAGGTCGGAGATCAGAATTCCCTTGATGGTCTGCAGGACGTTCACCGGTTCTCTCCCATGAGGTTGGATTCATGTGTCAACGCGTCGACGAGAGCTGTGGAATGCCTGGCGGCCACGAAATCCGGCTGGGTCAGCAGCCGGCGCAGCAGCGGGATCGTCGTGGCCACCCCAGGCCCCTCGACGGCGAACTCGGCCAGCGCCCGGTCGGCGCGGACGATCGCCTGCTCGCGCGTCGGCGCCCACACGATCACCTTGGCCAGCAACGAGTCGTAGTCGGGGGGGATCACGTCGCCCTGGCTGAACCCGGAGTCCACCCGCACCCCGGGACCGCCCGGCGGATGGTAGACGGTCAGGCGGCCGGGCGTGGGGCGAAAGCCCGCCGACGGGTCCTCGGCGTTGACCCGGCACTCGATGGCGGCGCCGGTCAGCGTGACCTGCTCCTGGGTGAGGCCGAGGGGTTCGCCGGCCGCGATGCGGATCTGCTCGCGCACCAGGTCGACGCCGGTCAGCAGCTCGGTGACCGGATGTTCGACCTGGATGCGGGCGTTGATCTCCATGAAGGTGATCTCGCCCGCGGCGTCGAGCAGGAACTCCATGGTCCCCGCCCCGGCGTAGCCGACGTGGCGGGCGCCGGCCACGGCGTGACGGCCGAGCCGCTCGCGTACCCGCTCGGGCAGCAGCGGTGAGGGGGCCTCCTCCACCAGCTTCTGGTTACGGCGCTGCAGCGAGCAGTCGCGGTCGCCCAGGTGCAGGACGTTGCCGTGCGTGTCGGCCAGGAACTGCACCTCGACGTGACGCGGGGCGTGGACCAGGCGTTCCAGGTAGACCTCGCCGTTGCCGAACATCTGGCGTGCCAGCGCGGTCGTGCGCCGGTACGCCTCACGCAGCCCGGCGCGGTGGTGCGCCGCTTCGATGCCGCGGCCGCCGCCACCGGCGGCGGCCTTGACGATGACCGGGTAGCCGATGCGCTCGGCCACCTCCTCGGCCTCCGCCTGGGTCCCCACGGGACCGTCGCTGCCCGGCAGGATCGGCAGCCCGGCCGCGGCGAGCAGGGCGCGCACCCGCGCCTTGTCGCCCACGCACTCCATCACCTCCGGGCTGGGCCCGATGAAGACCAGCCCGTGCTCGGCGCAGATACGGGCGAAGTCCGCGTCCTCGGAGAGGAAGCCGTAGCCCGGATGGATGGCTTCGGCGCCGGTGCGCAGGGCGGCCTCGATGATCGCGGGGGGATAGCGGTAGCTGCGCCTGGCGGGGGCCGGTCCGATGTGCACCGCCTCGTCGGCGTAGGCCACGAAGCGGGCGTCACGGTCGGCCGTCGAGTAGACGGCGACGGTGGCGATGCCCAGCTCGCGGCAGGTCCGGGCGATGCGGAGGGCGATCTCGCCCCGGTTGGCGATGAGGATCTTGCTGAAGCTCACGGCTCCTCCGCCCTGATCCGCACCAGCGCCTGGCCGTACTCCACGGGCGTGGCGTCGCCGGTCACGACCTCGACCACCTCGCCCGCCAGGTCGCTCTTGACCTGGTTCATCAGCTTCATCGCCTCGATGATGCCGATCGTCTGTCCCGCCCGTACGCGATCCCCGACCCGTACGTACGGGGTGGCGCCCGGTTCCGGCGCCGCGTAGAAGGTGCCGACCAACGGGGCGGTGATCTCGTGCAGAGCGGGGTCGTCCGCCTCCGTCTCCATCTCCGGCGGCGGGGCCGCGGGGGCGGTCCCGTGCGCCCACAAGATGTCCAGCGCCAGCTCGCCCGCCCGCAGGGAGAGGCTGGCCAGCGGGCCCGGGACGGTCTTGACGATCTTGCCGGCCTCTTCGCGCAGCAGGCGCAGAGCGGCCTGCCGCTCGTCGGTGTGCTCAGTCATCGGCGATCATCCCCAGCACGCGGAAGCGTTCGTAGCGATGTTTGCGCAGCTCGTCGCCGCTCAGCCCGGCGAGTTCGCGCAGGGCCTGCCGTACGGCGGCCTTGAGGTGCCCGGCCGCGGCGGCGGGGTCGGCCTGGGCGCCTCCGGGCGGCTCGGGCACGATGCCGTCCACGACGCCCAGGGCGAGCAGGTCCGGTGCGGTGATCCGGAGGGCCGCGGCCATGCGCGGGCCGTGCGACGGGTCGCCGAACAGGATGGTGGAGCAGCTCTCCGGGCTGATCACGGAGTAGACCGCGTGCCGGAGCATGAGCACCTGGTTGGCCACGGCCAGCGCCAGCGCTCCCCCGCTGCCGCCCTCACCGATCAGGACGGAGACCACCGGCACCGGCAGTTCCGACGTAGCGGCCAGGCACTCCGCGATCGCCCAGGACTGCCCGCGGTCCTCGGCCCGGATCCCGGGAGCCGCGCCCTGGGTGTCCACGAGCGTGACCACCGGCAGGCCGAGCCTGCCCGCCAGCCGCATCAGCCGCTGTGCCTTGCGGTAGCCCTCCGGGTGGGCCAGCCCGAAGTTCCTGGTGACCAGTTCGTCGGTGGTGTGGCCCTTCTGGTGTGCGACGATCATGACCGGGCGGCCGTCGAGGAGCGCCGGGCCGCCGACGACGGCGGGGTCGTCGCCCTCCAGGCGGTCGCCGTGGAGTTCGACGAAGTCCGTGCAGATCTGCCAGATGTAGTCCAGCGCGGTGGGGCGGCGGGTGTCGCGGGCCAGGCGGAGCGTCGCGTACGGCGTCGGCTCCTCCTGCGCGGACGCCTGCTGCGGCTCCTCACCGGGACTCTCCCCGGCGGTGACCTCGGCCGTCTCCACGACCGAGGTCACCGCGAGCAGCCTGGCAAGCAGCGGCCGCAGGCCGTCCCTGGCCTCGACCCGGTCGAGCAGGCCGCGCTCGCTGAGGTACTCGGCCGTCTGGAAGCCCCGTGGCAGTTCCTCCCTGGTGGCTGCCGCGATCACGCGGGGGCCGGCGAAGCCGATACGGGCCCCGCGTTCGGCGATCAGCACGTCGCCCAGCGTCGCGAAGGAGGCGGTGACCCCGCCGAAGGTGGGATCGGTGAGGACGCACACGCTGAGCAGCCCGGCCTCCCGCAGCACGCGCATGGCCTGGGCGGTCTTGGCCATCTGCATGAGGGAGAGCGCGCCCTCCTGCATACGGGCCCCGCCGGAGGTGATGGCGAGGACCAGCGGGATCCGCTCGCGCAGCGCCGTCTCGCAGGCGCGGGTGACCGTCTCGCCGACGGCCGAGCCCATGCTGCCGCCCAGGAAGCCGAAATCCATCGCCGCCACCACGGCCCGGCGGCCGCCGATGGTGGCGGTGCCGTACAGGATGGCGTCCCGCAGCCCGGTACGGCCGCGCGCCTCGGCGAGTCGCTCGGGGTAGGGCCGCGAGTCCGCGAAGCCCAGTGGGTCGCCACCGCTGACCTGCGGCGCGGGGACGAAGGAGCCCGGGTCGGTGACGGTGTCGATGCGTTCTTCGGCGGTGAGCCGCTGGTGGTGCCCGCACTCGGGGCAGACGCGGCGCGATCGCAGCAGCCGCGGCCGGTAGACGAGTGCGGTGCATTCCTGGCACAGCTCCCAGTTGCCGTCATCCTTCGCTAAGGCCATGAGCAAGACTCCTCAAGGTCGATCAGGGCGCGCTCAGCCGCGCGCCGCCGCTTCGACGGCTTCCTTGATCAGCTTCAGCTGCACGGCCGAGTTGGCGTTGATGCGGTCGGCCATGCCCGCATCGTCGACCGGCAGCCCCGGCTTCATCTCGAAGTCCTGCACCCAGCGCAGCAGGACCCCCTCGTCGGTCTGGAGGTACTCCCAGAACAGGAACATGTACTTGAACGGCCCGGGCTCGATCCGCTGTGAGCGCGTGGTCCTGGTGACGGGGTCGGCGATCCGCTCCGACACCCAGCTCCACACGACCCCGTTCTCGTCGGGGTGCATGGACAGCCGGAACCGCACCACGTTGTCGGTCCGGTGCAGGATCTCCGCCGCGCTGTACTCGCTGAAGAGCTTCGGCCAGGACTCGATGTCGTTGGTCAGGTCCCACACGAGGTCCATGGGGGCGTCGATGGTGATGGCATTGTCGGTATGTGCTGACATGTCAGGACCTCACTGCGTTGTCCGAAGCGGCGGCCAGGAGGCTGTTGATGTGGTCGATGGCCTGCCGGGGGGTGTGCAGGTGGACCATCGTCTCCTCCGAGATCTGGATGCCGTGCCGGCGTACGAGCTGGGAGATCAGCTCGTACTTGGCGAGCGAGTCGTAGCCGAGATACTCGAACTCCTTGTCGACGGTGCTCTCGGTCAGTTCGTCGGCGTCGTCGACGCGCAGCATCGAGCGCAGGTCTTCCAGGGTGAAGACGCCGGTCGCGGGCTCTGGCATGATGTCGCTCTCCTCGTCCAATCGGTGTCGAATCGGTGTCGAATCGGTGTCGAATCGGTGTCGAAGCGGTGAAGGGTCAGGCGCCGAGCACGACGGCCGAGACGAAGCCGCCGTGCCCGCGGGCCAGGACCAGCGCGTGCCGGATCGGGTGCCGGCGCGGCTCGTCCAGCACGAGGTCGAGGTCGTAGGAGCCGGGGACGTCGGTGGTCGCCGCCGTGTGGGGCACGCGGCCGTGGCGCATGGCGAGCAGCGCCGTGACCAGGTCCAGCCCCCCGCCGCCCGCGTGCAGCCGCCCTGTGAGCGCCTTGGGCACGGTCACCGCGACCCCGCCGCCGCCGAACACCTGGCCGATGGCCGCGGCCTCGTCGGCGTCGTCCGCGGGCACGGCCATCCCGTCGGCGAAGACGACGTCCACGTCGCGCGGCCCGATCCCGGCGTCGTCGAGCGCCCGTTCCATGGTCCGTCGCAGCGCCGACGGACGGCCGGTCCATGGCGCCGGGTCGAAGCCCGCGGCGTGCCCCAGGACGGTGCCGTGGATCCGCGCCCCGCGCCGCCTGGCCTCGTCCACGGACTCCACGATCAGCATGGCGCCGCCCTCGCCCGGCACATAGCCGGAGGCGGAGGCGTCGAAGGGGCGGTAGGCCCGCTCCGGCTCGTTCACCGTGGACAGCCGGCGCGAGGTGAGCTGCGCCGTCAGTCCGTACGGGCACAGGGAGGCGTCGGTGCCGCCGACGACGGCGGCCTTCACCTCGTCCCTGACCAGGCGCCGGGCGAGCGCGACGGCGTCCAGGCCGCCCGCCTGCTCAGCGCAGAGCACCCCGGCGGGTCCCTTGGCGCCGTGGCGGATCGAGATCTGCCCGGAGGTGGCCGCGTAGAACCACGCGATGGACTGGTAGGGGCTGACCCACGAGGGGCCGTGCTGGTAGAGGCGCTCCATCTCCTTCTGGCCGAACTCGGTGCCACCGGACGAGCTCGCCGTGACCACGGCGACCGCGTACTCCGGCAGCTCGGCCGGGTCGAGCGCCGCGTCCTGGAGCGCGGCGTCCGCCGCGCTCAGCCCCATCTGCGTGAAGCGGTCGGTCTCCCGGATGAAGCGGGAGGGCATGGAGCCCCGCGCCACGTAGTCCTCGACCTGCCCGGCGACCCGGACGGGATAGGAGGCCGCGTCGAAGCGGCCGATGGGACGGATCCCGCTGCGGCCCTCCATGACCGACGACCAGTGCTGGTCCGGGCTCTGGCCGGTCGGCGAGACGACGCCCATGCCGGTGATCGCGAGCGCGCTCATGGGCGAACCGTTCCGGGTGCGGCCAGCAGGACCGCGCTCTGGAACCCGCCGAACCCGCTGCCGACGCTGAGGATCACGTCCATGCGGTGATCCCGGGCCTCCAGCGGGACGTAGTCCAGGTCGCATTCGGGGTCTGGCACGCGCAGATTGGCCGTGGGCGGCACCACCTGGTGTTCCAGGGCCAGCACGCAGGCCGCCAGCTCGATCGAGCCGATCGCCCCGAGGGAGTGGCCGATCATCGACTTGATCGAGCTGATCGGCACCCGGCGGGCGTGGTCGCCGAGGCTGTCCTTGAACGCCGCGGTCTCGTGCCGGTCGTTCTGCTTGGTGCCCGAGCCGTGGGCGTTGATGTGGTCCACGGCGGTGGGGTCGAGGCGGGCCTCGCGCAGGGCGACCCGGATCGCCTCGGCCATCTCCCGCCCGTCCGGGCGCAGGCCGGTCATGTGGAAGGCGTTGTTGCGCTGGCCGTACCCGACCAGCTCCGCCTGGATCCTGGCGCCGCGCGCCCGTGCCCTGCTCTCCTCCTCCAGCACCAGGACCGCGGCTCCCTCACCGAGGACGATGCCGTCGCGCCGGGCGTCGAAGGGGCGCGAGGCGTGTTCGGGATCGTCGTTGTTGGCCGAGGTCGCCTTGATCGCGTCGAAGCACGCGTACGTGATGGGTGACAGGGGCGCCTCGGTCGCGCCTGCGAGCACGATGTCGGCCGCGTTCTCCTCGATCAGGCGGGCGCCCGTGCCGACGGCGTCCAGGCCCGAGGTGCAGCCCGTGGAGACCAGGTGAACCGGCCCCTCGGCGCCGGCCTGCCAGGCCACCTCGACGGCCAGCGTGCTGGGGACCATGTATCCGTACAGGTGCGGGACGCCGTAGGTGTGATCGACGAGCCACTGGCGGCCCTCGTCGGACAGGACCCGGTACTCCTCCTCCAGGGAGGTGGTGCAGCCGACGGCGCTGCCGAGGCTGACGCCGACCCGCGAGGGGTCCACACGGGACAGGTCCAGCCCGCTGTCGGTGAGCGCCTCGCGCGTGCACACGACGGCGAACTGGGCCGCGCGATCCATGCGCCGCGTCTCTCGTTCGGTCAGGCCCGCCGCGCGCGGGTCGAAGTCGACCTCGGCGGACAGCTGCGAACGGAACGGAGCCGGGTCGAACACTGTCAGGGCGCGGGTCGCGCTCTGACCGGCGGCCAGCAGCTTCCAGAACGCGTCCCGCCCGACGCCACCGGGGGCGAGCACGCCCATCCCGGTGATGACCGCACGTCTCATAACGGCTCTCCCGGCTGGGGCTCGGTGTCGACATGGCCGAGGTCGGGACGTGGCGCCAGCGGTGAGAGGTGGAAGATGACGTGCGCCGTCGAGTCGCCCACGTTGACCAGGCGGTGGCGCTGGCCGATGGGCACCATGAACGAGTCGTCGGGGCCCAGGGCGACCGGCTCGCCCTCCACCTTCAGCTCCAGCTCGCCCGTGATGACGTGGATGAACTCCTCCGAGTACGGGTGATAGTGCTCGCTCACGTACTCACCGGGACGCAGCAGCACGGAGCCGCCGAATCCCGACGTGGCGCCGCAGGTCTTCTGGCTCAGCGTCACCCGGATCTCACCGCCGCGGCGGCGGTTGGGCGTGACGTCGGCGGCGTTGATGGCCTTCGTGGTGGTCGTCATGTCGCAGAACCCCGTTCAGTCGTCGAGGGCGTGGCCGATGAGCAGGCACATGGGCGAGGTGGTGTTGATCGTCTCCGCGATGCGGAGGCCGGAGCGTCCGAACAGCTCGGCCATCTCCTCCCGCGAGCGCTCGCGGCCGCCGCGAAGCACCAGCATCTGCAGGTCCAGGAAGGCCGCGCGTTTGTCGCCGGTCATGAGCTGCTCCACCGCCACGATCCGGCCTCCGGGGCGCAGGGCGTCGCGGCACGCCCGCAGGATGCCGGCGGCCGCGTCGTCGTCCCAGTCGTGCAGCACCCGGTTGAGCACGATGGTGTCGGCCTGCTCCGGCAGGGACCGCAGGAAGTCGCAGTCCACCACGTCCAGCCGGTCGCCGAGACCGGCCTCGCGCACCCTGCCGCGTACCTTCGCCGTGATCGCGGGCCGGTCGAGCAGGACCCCGCTCAGCGAGGGGTCACCGGCGAGGATGTCGATCAGCAGAGTGCTGTGACCGCCGCTGACGTCGGCGATCCGGCCCGCGCCGGAGAAGTCGTAGGCGTTCAGGATCGTCCGGTTGAGGAACCGGGACAGGCCGGTCATCGCCTGGTCGAAGAGGGCTCCGTCGTCGGGCGACATCGTGTCCAGGAACTCCAGCAGGCTCGTGCCGAGCACCTGGTCGAGGGCCGGTTCGCCGTTCCGTACCGAGTGTTCGAGCTGGGACCACGCCTGCCACTGCCAGTTCGAGCCGAACAGGCGGGCGACAGCCCCCACGGACTGCGGGTGGTCGTCGGACAGGACGGCCGAGAGCGGCGTCTGCTGGATCTTGTCCTCGGCGGTACGGGCGAAGAACCCGACGGTGCTGAGCGCCGAGATCAGCCTGCCCAGCGCCGCGGGGTCACAACCGCACTCGGTGGCGAGCTCGGTGAGCGTGCGGGGCCCGCCGGCCAGTTGCTCGGCGATCCGCAGGTGCGCGGCGACCTGAAGGGCGCGGGCGACCCACATCCCGTTCAGCAGTTCCAGGACGGCCAGCGGAGCGAAGTGCCCCTGCCCGTCCGTCTCCTTGGGCTCCTCCTCGACGGCCTCGGCCTGCGGCGGGATGTTCTGGTTGCCCGCGAAGACGTTGGACGGGTCGTAGCGCCGCTTGAGCCGGACCAGCCGCTCGTACTTCTCCGGGCCGAAGGCGGCCTTGATCCGGTCGCCGCCCTCGTTGCCGATGAAGTTCAGGTAAGCGCCGCCCGTGCTGTACGGCTGGACCGCCCGGTGGAACTCGCGGGTCCACGAGATCTGCCGCTCGGTGTCGGCCGCGTCCTCCCACATGGACATGATGTGGATGTTGAAGGGCGCCTCGCGCTGGCCGAAGGCCATGGCGTTGTTGTCGACGCGGGCCAGCGCGCCGCCCAGCGGCATGAGCAGCGTCTGGGTGAGGCGGGAGGGCACGGTCTGGGTGAAGCGCACGATGTGGTCGATCGCCTCGTCGGGCAGTTCGGCGAGGAACTCCGCCTTCCAGTAGTTCTGCATGCCCTCGTGGTTGCTGGGCTCCAGCAGCCCCTGCAGGTCGGTGTAGGCGATGGGCGCGACCATGTCGCGTACGGGCGGGCCGAACTCGCGCATCGGCCGCAGCACCTCGATGCCCTCCTCGATGGGGCCGAAGTAGGCCAGCGTCGCGCCCACGACGGGCTTGCCGCGGGCGAACTCGGGGACGAACGGCTCGTCGGGCGCCGAGATGAAGGCGAGCGCGCCGCCGACCTCGTCCGGCGCCGTCGCCATGAAGTCCCGGAACTGCCGGATCAGGTCGGCGACCTGGAACGGCGGATACATGACGAGCCCGCCGAGCACCTGCGGGCCGACCGGGTGGAGCTGGAACTCGAACGTCGTGACCACGCCGAAGTTGCCGCCGCCGCCCCGTACGCCCCAGAACAGCTCGCTGTTCTCCGTCTCGGAAGCCCTGAGCACGTCGCCGTCGGCGGTGACGAGCTCCACGGAGAGCAGCGAATCGCAGGTGAGGCCGAACTTGCGCTCCAGCCAGCCGCTTCCGCTGCCGAGGGTCAGCCCGGCCACTCCGGTGCTGCGGATGCGGCCTCCGGTGACGGCCAGCCCGTACTCCTGGGCGGCGGCGTCGAACTCACCCCAGTTCGCGCCGCCCCCGACCAGGGCGCGCCGCCGATCGGGGTCGATGGTGACCGAGTTCATCGGCCGCAGGTCCAGGCAGACGGAGTCGTCGAGGACGGCGTCGCCGGTCACGCCGTGGCCGCCTGACCGCACCGACAGCGGCAGCCCGTGGCGGCGGGCATGAGCGATTCCCTCCGCCACGTCGGCGGGCGAGGCGCAGCGGACGATGAGGCTGGGGCGGCGGTCGATCATGCCGTTGAACACCTTGCGGTATTCGTCATAGTGCGGATCACCGGGCCTGACCACGCTGCCCTGAATGCGGTTGTCGAGGGTCGACTCGTCAGAAGGCATGATTCTCCCTGGGGCAGAAGGGCTCGTGAGTGGAGAACGTGTATGGCATTCAGACGCAAGCGGCCGCCGCCTGATACCGGCGAAAATCTCCGTATCTAAGGCGGGTGTCCGCCGTCTGTAGGGCATGCCTTACACGCCGAGCGTCAGCAACAACGGTCATGAACCCGAACCACGCCTGGAGCCCGACGATCCGGCATATGCGGGCCAGGCCGCCTACACCCCGTTCTTTCTGAAATACGTCTACGACCCACTCGTCGTCCGTTTCCAGAACAGATTCACCTGGCGTTGTCCCAGCCGGGCCATTCTTGGGCTTTACCACGGGAACGTGTCGGACGACCATCTCGACGTGGGACCGGGCACCGGCTGGTACCTCAACAAATGCCGGTTCCCTTCCGCGCACCCGAGAATCGCGCTGCTGGACGTGAACATCGACGTCCTCAGCCGCGTGTCCGAGCGCATCGCCCGATATCACCCGCAGTGCGTCAAGGGGAATCTGCTGAAACCCCTTCCGCTGCGCAGAGCGCAGTTCGACTCCGTCGGGCTCGTCCACGTCCTGCACTGCCTGCCGGGCAGCATCCAGGACAAGGCGCAGGTGTTCGACCAACTCGCGCCGCTGCTCAGGCCGAAGGGCCGGCTGTTCGGCTCGACCATCCTCAGCCTCGGCGTGCCCCAGACGAGGCTGTCGCGATCGCAGCTCGGCTACATGAACAAGATGGGAATCTTCGCCAACGAGCAGGATTCCCTGGAGGACCTCGAGAACGCGCTGGCGAAGCGGTTCACGAATTACAAGCTGCACACCCGGGGCAGCATCGCGCTGTTCTCGGTCACCGTCTGAGGAGGAATGCCGGATGTCCGTTCGTATGATGCTCTTCTCGTTCGTCGACCCGGAACGGGAGCAGGAGTTCGAGGCCGCCTTCAGTAAAGTGCGGGAACGCGTCGCCACCATGCCGGGGCACATCAGGGACGAACTCCTGCGCCTGGAGGGCGTGTCCGGCTCGTACGTGCTGATCAGCGAGTGGGAGAAGCGTGAGCAATTCACCGAGTGGCTGGAGTCGCCCGCCCACGACAGCATGACGGCGGAAATGCGGCCGTACTTCGTGCGACCCAGCGAGATGCGGTTCTACTCCCTGCGCGTCCCTTCTTCCCGAGGCTGACCCATGCGCCTGATCGACCTGAGCATGACCATCGCCCAGCATCCGGACGACCCAGGCGTCCGGGACATCGACCGGTGGACCCATGAGAGCGGGCCGGGCCGGCTGGGCAACGCCGCGAAATCGCTGATCCAGCAGATCGCCGACCGCGAGGGCGTCTCCCCCGCGCCGTTCCTGGAGAAGGAGCATTTTCCTGACGGCGTGTTCATGAGCAACGAGATCGTCACCCTCAGCGTGCACGGTGGCACCCATGTGGACGCGCCGTACCACTACGGGCCGTCGTCCGCCGGCAGGCCGGCCAAGACGATCGAGGAGGTGCCGCTGGAGTGGTGTTGCGGCCCGGGGGTGCGGCTGTCCTTCCGCGGCAAGAACGCCCTGGAGGTCATCACGGCCGACGACGTCCGGGGCGAGCTGGACCGGATCGGCCACCGGCTCAGACCGCTCGACGTGGTCCTGATCGAGACGGGCTGGAGCGCCCACTGGCCGGACCCCACGTACTACTCGTCGCATCCGGCGATGTCCCCCGAGGCGATCGAGGTCATCGTCGATCACGGCGTGAAGCTGATCGGCGTCGACACCGCCGGATTCGACCTGCCCACCGCCTTCATGATCGAGCAGTTCGTGAAGACGGGTGACTCCCGGCACCTGTGGCCCTGCCACATGTTCGGCCGTGAGCGCGAGTACCTGCAGATCGAACGAATGGCCGGCCTCGACCGGCTGCCCGGTCCCACCGGCTTCACCGTGTTCTGCGCCCCGGTCCGAGTGCAGGGCGCCGGCGCCGGCTGGGCGAGGCCCGTCGCGTTGATCGATGAGTGACCGTTGCGAGGAGTCAGTGATGATGCTTGATCGAGAAGGCCCGGTGCTCGCGGACTACGTCGCGGTGGCGGACGGGGTGCAGCTGTTCTGCCGCCACGCAGGGTCGCGTACGACGGCGCGGCCACCCATGATCTTCCTGCACGGCAACCGCGACAACCACTCGCACTACGCCGACCTCCAGGAGCAGCTCGGCGCGGACCAGTACACCGTCGCCGTGGACTTCCGCGGCCACGGCCTGTCCTCGACGCTGGACGTCCCGCTGAGCGCGGCGCTGTTCGCCGACGACATCGAGCGGCTGATCCTGCACTACGAATGGGACAAGGTGGTGCTGGCCGGGCACTCGCTGGGCTCGGCGGTGGCCATCACCCTCGCCGACCGGCGGCCCGACCTGGTGGACCGGCTCGTCCTCATGGGGTCCGCGGCCTCCTTCAGCCTGCCTTTCCAGCGGCCTGAGCACCCGCCCACCAAGGAGACCTGGAGCGAGTACGTGCGTGAGGCCAACGCCCGCGCCCTTCCCTTCTTCTTCCACGACAAGCATCCGGACGTCGCCAGGCGGGTCAGCGCGGCCTGGTCCGTCATCGCCTTCGAGGTGCACCAGAACCTGGTCAGGATGCGCCATCCCGGCCTGGAGGAGACGATCCGCAGGCTCACCGTCCCGGCCCTGGTCGTGGCGGGTGCGCAGGACAAGTGCACGACCGTGGAGCAGGCCGAGTGGATCCAGGGCAACCACCGCGACGCGCGGCTCAGCGTGATCCCGGAGACCGCCCACTTCATGTACATGGAACGGCCTGAGCTGGTGGCCGAGGCGATCCGCGCCTTCCTGCTCGGCCGGTGACCGGACCCGCCGCAAGACGAAACGGGACGGCCGCGTCGCGGCCGTCCCGTTTCGTGCTCTCACCCGGCTCTCAGGCGGACTTCCTCTGCTGCGGCGGGGAGCCCGCCGATCCCCTCATCAGCTCCTGCAACCGGGCGATGACCCGCTGCCGGGTCGGCCCGATGCTGCCCACCGGCATCCCCATGCGCCGGCCGATTTCCACGTAGGACAGGGGCGGATCCCTGGCGAGCAGGTTCAGCAGCTCGCGATGCTGGCTGCTCAGGTCGTCGAGCGCGTCGGCCAGCGCACGCCTGCGCTCATAGGCGGCGACCTCCTCGATCCAGTCGTAGCTGACCGTGTGCGCCGTCTCGAAGAAGCTGGGCCAGTCGTCGAAGAGCACCAGGGGCCGCGAGCGCCGGATGACGTTCACGGACTCGTTCCTCGACGTGGTGGCGATCCACCTGGGCAGGGACCGGGTGTCCCTGATGCTCTTGATGTGCTGGAGGAGCTTCAGCCAGACGACCTGGTTCACGTCCTCGACGTCGTGTCCCTTGAGGCCGTGCCTGCGCGCGATCAGCTGGACGAGCGGGAGGAACCGACGCAGGAGATCGCCCCACGCCCACTGGTTCCCGTCCCTGGCCAGCTTGACCAGCTCTTCCAAACAGTGGTCTGGGGAGGGGTCCTCCTCCTGCCCCTTTTCAGGTAACGGACATGACAAATTTGAAATGGTTTTTCTGCGATCCAAGGTAAATCCCCTTGATCTCCCCGTGGCGCAGCACCGGGCCGCACCGATCGCCTCACTCCCCGTATGCCTCCTATTGCAAATCGGCTATTCGTCTACAGTCTTGTAGCTCGCGACGCCGAATGTCAATCACCATTAACGGGCACCAGCGTTAACTCTCGGTAATGCAAATAAATTCACCGTGCAGAGAACGGCAAAACGAATGCGGGCACGACGGTCCAGCCCGCCCAGCAGAAGACGAACAAGCAGGCCAGGCGGGCCGTAAAATGAAAAATAATATTGTGGGATTCTGCGTGGAATCAGGCCGGCACCCGCTCATCCCATTCGATGTGGTGATGATGCATCCAGCCCAGGGACGCACCACCGTCGCCGGCGTAGTGCTTGAGCATGATCGGCATGACCAGGTCGCGAATCATACGCGTGACCGGCCCCACTGATTTAAACGTGGACCATTTAGCGCCCGTTTCGACCACGCGCTCGACGCGTGCGCGGCGGAGCCCTTCATAGGCGCGGAACGCCTGCCGCGCGTCAGGCAGGTCGCGCAGGCAGCGGCCGAGTTCGACGGAGTCCTCGATGGCCATGGACGCGCCCTGCCCGGCCGCCGGTGACGTCGCGTGCGCGGCGTCACCGATGATGATCACGCGGTCGCGGTGCCAGCGGGACACGGTGGGGATGTCGTGGAACGGCCAGGCCACCAGCTCGTGCTCGGTGGCCTCGACGATCTTCCGTGCCGGGCCGGGATCCACGCTGAGCAGCTCGGCGAGCGTGGTGCGCCAGTGCGCGTCGCCCAGCGCCCGCAGCTCGTTCGGGCCCGGCTCGTTCGGGTACGGCGGGTTCGCGAACCACCACACCTCACCGCCCGGCGCCACGGTGTAGCCGAAGAAGCAACGCCTGCCGAAGACCATCTGATACTCACCCGGCCGCGCATCCACCACACCCGCCCGGGCATAACCGCTGATGTAGAGGTTGGGGATGTACCTGGCCGGCGGCGCGGTGGGATCGATCAGCGAGCGCACCCTCGACTTGATGCCGTCCGCCCCGATGAGCAGCTCGCTCGCACGCCTGGTGCCGTCCTCGAAGACGGCCACGACGCCACCGTCCTCGTCCTCCGCCTCGACCAGACGTCTGCCGTACTCAAAACGGATGCCGCGGCGCAACGCTTCGTCCCTCAGCGCCCCGCACAGGTCCGCACGCCGGATCGTACGCCCGACCGTCCCATCGGCCAGCGGCAGGCCGGTACCCGCCACGCCCAGGGAACGCCCGGTCCCGCTGCGGAAACGCATCTGCGGGGTGTCGAATCCCAGGCCGTCCAGGCACTTGTCCGCGCCGATGGCGCGCAACGCGTCAATGCCGTTCACGTGCAGAATCACAAACGCGCCCACGCCGTCCGAGTCAGTCGGATGCGACTCGTAGACGACCGGCTCGAACCCCGCCAGCTGCAGGGCCATCGCAACGGTAGGGCCCGCCACGCCTGCTCCGATTACTGCGACGGTCTTCATGATCCTTCTCCTCCGCGTGAGGGATCGTGGAGTGGTCGTTCGATCGCACAGGTCAAAGGGAACACCCAGGTCACCGGCGCTGATGGCATCGCGACGGCGTCACATGGACATAGATCAGACGTGCCCGGGGCCCTCTAGATACGCGTGCTTTCGGATTCCTCCCTCCGACGCCGATCGCGCGGTCACGCGTTGACATTCGCGCCCTCGGGCCCTTGCTTCAGGAGACTACTCTCGCGAAACTAGTCGTGTGTCGTCAATACGCATCTTCATCCTCAGCGCGTTGTCGGAACGCGGCCCGATGCACGGGCACCACCTACGCCTCCTGTCCGAGGAGGAACACCTCGACCTATGGACCGACATCACCACCGGCGGGCTCTACGGAGCCATCAAGCGCCTCGCCGCCGAAGGACTGATCGAGGAGATGCGTACCGAGAAGGTGGGCTCCTACCCCACGCGCAAGGTCTGGCGCATCACCGAGGCCGGTCGCCAGACCCTGTCATCGCTCAAGATCAACGCTCTGCGGGAGATCGTCATCAGACCCGACCCGTTCGACCTCGCCCTCACCCGGCTCGACCTCGACCGGCTCGACGACCTGGAGCCCGTCATCACGGCCCGCCTCGCCTCGCTGAAGGCGATGCTCACCGACTACGAGGCGCACATGCTCACGGTCGCCCGCTACCTGTCCCTGGCCGAATCCCTCGCCATGCGGCACCACGTCGTGCGGCTGAAGGCGGAGATCACCTGGCACGAGGAGCTCGCGGCGCAGCTGCCGCAGCTGACCCTCGACGAGAAGACCCGGAGGACCTTGCATGACCCAGCACCGTGAAACACCGGTGACCTCCCGTTCCGCCTGGCTGGCCCTGGCCGTCCTGCTGGTCGGCGCCTTCATGGCGTTACTTGACACCACCATCGTCAACGTCGCCATCCCAACGATCTACACGAGCCTCAAGGCGTCGGAGTCCACGCTGTCCTGGGTGCTGTCCGGCTACATGCTCGCCTACGGGCTGGCGCTGGTCCCCGCGGGACGGCTCGGAGACCGGTACGGCCACAAGCCCGTCTTCGTCATCGGCCTGATCCTGTTCACCCTCACCAGCGCGGCCTGCGCGTTCGCGCAGAACGACCTGCAGCTCAACCTCGCGCGCGCCGCCCAAGGGCTCTCGGCCGGCATCTTCTACACCTCCATCACCGCCTTCATCCACCTGATGTTCCCCGGCAGCGTGCGCGGCAAGGCGCTGGCGATCATGGGGTCGGTCATCGGCGTCTCCAGCGCCGTGGGCCCGCTCGCGGGCGGCCTGATCATCGAGGCGTTCGGCCAGGAGAACGGCTGGCGCTACATCTTCGGCGTCAATCTCCCGATCGGCGTCGTCGCCGTCCTGGCCGCGCTCTGGCTGCTGCCCGCCGGAGGCAGGACCGACGAGGACGACCGGGCGGACTGGGCCGGTCTCGTCATTCTCACCGTCGCGCTGATCGTCCTGCTCGTCCCGCTCGTGGAGGGCCACGACCAGGGCTGGCCGCTCTGGTCGTACCTCATCTCGGTGCTCAGCCTGCCCCTGCTCGGCCTGTTCGCCCTGTGGGAGCGCCGGGTGGTCGCGCGCGGCGGCAACCCCCTGGTCCCGCCACACCTGTTCCACAGTTCGGCCTTCACCGGCGGCGTCGTGCTGGCCCTGGTCTACTTCGCCGCCTTCACCAGCATCTTCTTCACCATCTCGCTGCTGTGGCAGGCCGGGCTCGACGCCACGGCACTGCAGTCGGGCCTGCTGCTGATGACCTTCGCGATCGGCACCATCATCGGGGCCGCGCAGAGTGACGAGCTGGCGGCCCGCTTCGGCCGTACGGTGCTCATCATCGGCCTCGCCCTCGTCACGCTGAGCATGGTCTCCATCCTGGTCCTCCTCGCCGTGGTCACGCCCAGCGACCTGCGGGGCTGGACGCTGGTCGCGCCGCTGGTCGTCGGCGGCATCGGCAGCGGCCTGTTCATCCCGCCCAACATGGACTTCATCGTCGCAACCGTCTCGCGCGACGACGCCGGCGCCGCGAGCGGCGTCATCGGGACCATGCAGCGCGTCGGCAGCGCCATCGGCATCGCCGTGACCGGGCGGCTCCTGTTCGACACCCTCGACTTCTCCACCGGCGACTCCCCCGACGTGGTCTTCGCCCGGAGCGCCACCTACGCCATGGGCGCGAGCGTCGTGTTCGTGCTCATCGCCCTGGCGCTCGTCTTCGCCCTGCCCAAGCACAGCGACAAGGCGCCGGTCCCCGCCGCGCGGAAGGAGCCCCACGATGCTGCGTAACCGTCTGTTCGCCTGGCACCTTGAGCTGAGGAACGTCCACCGCCGCCTGGAGAAGGCGCTGGAGGAGGCCAGAGACGCCCTGCGCGAGGGCGACCGCGCCGCCGTGCTCAAGCCCGAGCTGCTGCAGTTCTGCTACACGTTCTGCTCCGCGCTGGGCACTCACCACCGCAGCGAGGACGCCGCGTTCTTCCCCGCCCTGCTCAAGCAGAACCCCGCGCTGGAGCCCATCATCACCGCGCTCACCCGCGAGCACGAGGGCCTCTCGCGGCTCCTGACCGACTTCCAAAGGGCCCTCGACTCCGCCGACTCGACGCCGCAGGAGCTCTTCCAGCAGCTCAACGAGATCAAGGGCGCCATGAAGGCGCACTTCGGATTCGAGGAGGGGGCGCTGAAGCGCGCGCTGCGCGACCTCGACGCGCCGGAGAGCGACAAGCGGCGCATGTTCGGCGACGTCTGAGCCCCGCCCCATCGGCCGCCGAGCCCTTCTCAAGCGCGCCACGAGGTCCGCGGACCCATGGTCGTGATCGACAACAGTCATCAGAGAAGGGAGATCGCGTGAGCGTGTCCAAGGGGCTCGACTTCGATCTGGCGAATCTGCCGATGGACGTGTTCGAACTGGCTGACAGCGGTCTCGGGCTCGAGTCGCTGACGGCCGGGCACGGGCTGACCGAGACCGGCGCCTCGACCTCAGCTCTCTGCTCGTGCAGCGTCGCCTGCAGCAGCAGCAGCTGACGACGGGAGTGCCGCTGACTTCCAGCGGCACTCCCCCTCGTCGTGACGGGGCGGGAGATGAGGGGAGCATGAGAGATCTCGACTTGCGGCTGTCCGGGGACGCACGGGTGGAAGCGCTGGTGATGGCCCGGATGGCAGGGCTTCCCGCGTCGTTCCTGACGCGTTCGCGTTCGCCCGAGCTCGCGGCGCGGGCGGCGCGGCTGGTCGCTCTGGAGAGGCGGCTGGAGGATGAGGGGCAGGCGCTGTCCGCCGTTCTGCACGCCCTCATCGGGGCCGCGGGGCAAGGACTCAAGCCGCGCCTGGTGGGGCTGCGCCGGGCGGTCCACCGCAAACGGCGTCCGGGCACCGGTGAATGGGACGGCGCCGTCATGGCCTCGCTGCCCGGCGACGTACGCGGCCGGGTGACGGCGTGGCTGGCGGACCTGGACGAGGTGAAACGGCTCAGGTCCTCCTTTCCCGAGGTCTGGGAGAACGCGATGGCCGAGGCGTCGGACGTGCTCAGGGAGGCCGGGGAGCAGGCGATGTTCCGTCGCGCCCTGTCGCAGGCCGGCCCGGCGCTCTACGACGTGCTCACCCGATGGCTGGACGACGACGGCGAGCCGCCGAGGCGGCAGTCACTCGTCCGGCTGGCCAAGTACGTGGCCAGGGCGGCGGCGAAGACCAGTCCCTACAGCACTTTCACGGTCAGCGGGCTGGCTTCCTGGGATCGCACGGGCCCCGTCCTGGGCATGGACGGCGGCCGGGAGGTCCGCGGAGTGATCGAGGTGAGCGCGCTCGTGACGCACGGGCTCGCCACGGCCCTGGAACAGGATCCGGAGTCGCGGGTGCGGCTGAACCCGAGCGTGACGCTCACGGAGCAGAGCCTGAGCTTCGTGGGCCGGCCTCCGCGGGAGCCGGTGGTGAGGGTGCCCAGGACACCCGCCGTCGAGGCGTGCCTGGCGGCGCTGGCACACCGGCCGCACGCCACGGTGGCCGGGCTCCGCGACTGCCTGAGCGGAGTGCCATATGCCTCACCCGAGCACGAGAAGTTCGTGAAAGGGCTGGTCGAGGTCGGTCTCCTGGAGCCGGTCAAGCCCGTCGCGGACCTGGCCTGCGACCCCCTGGGGGAATGGGAGTCATGGCTGGCGGCCGCGGGCCATGAGAGTGCGCCCTTGGTGGGCGCGGTGCGGGCCGAGACGGCGAAGGCGATCCCCGTGCACGACGTACGGGGGCACGAAGACCGCCAGCGGCGGCTGCGGCGGGCGGCGGGCGCGTTGTTGCGGCGCGACGATCCGGGTAAGCACATCTTTCACGAGAACGCCGTATTCGCCGGTCCCCTGGGGACGTGCTCGCTGCCCGCGTGGCGGCCCGTCCTGGAAGATCTCGACGTT
Organism: Nonomuraea pusilla; assembly: GCF_900109355.1. Classification (GTDB taxonomy): domain Bacteria; phylum Actinomycetota; class Actinomycetes; order Streptosporangiales; family Streptosporangiaceae; genus Nonomuraea; species Nonomuraea pusilla. The sequence goes on along the minus strand of NZ_FOBF01000019.1, from coordinate 29,716 downwards.
CTGCGGCGCTGGCTGGCCGTCTTCGACGGGATGTTGCCGTTCCGCATCGCGCTGGGCGCGTACTGCGCCGAACGCTTCGGGCCCGGCGCAGCCGTCCCGCTCCTGGACTTCCACCGGGCCGTGCAGGGGGAACTAGCGGCCGACGAAGGGGCGGAGCGCGGGGACGCCGCGTGGGACCTGCGCCGGCTGCTGCGCACCGCCACTCCGGAGCTGGCGGTACGGGCCGAAGGCCGGCTCCCGCGGCTACGGCGGCTGGATCAGCTCCGGGAGGACGCCAGGCGGCTGGCCGCCTCCCCTGCGGACGGCACGGTGAGCCTCGATCCGCGGCTGCTGCTCGCGCAGGCGGGACGCTTCCCCGAGTGGGTGGAGGCGACCGGATCGCTCGCCTGCTACCTGCAGGTGCTCAGGGAGGAACAGCCGCTCAGGGTCGCGCTCAACGGGGCGTACTCGGGGTACGGGCGAGGCCGCAGCAGGATGGCCTACCTGCTGGAGCGGGCGGGCGGCGACGTGCGGTTCGGGCGGGCCGCGCAGGCGGAAGGCCCCCTCCTGGCCGAGTTGGGGGGCCTGTTCGGCTCGCCGCTCAACGTGCGGCACGCGAGCCTGCCGTACGAGATCGACTATCCGTTCACCGCCAGCACCCGCCCCGGGAACGAGCGGATGGCACTGAACGATCTCCTGGTCGTCCACGACGGGAAGACGGGTCTGGCGCGACTATGGTCGCGCGAGCGGAGAGCCGAGGTACGCACCATGCACCTGGGCATGATGACCGAGGCGCTCCTGCCGCCGCTCGCCCGCCTCCTCGCGCTCGGCTTCGGCGGCGGGTACTACGTGCACCCGAGCATTCCGCTGCTGGCGGTGCCCCCGCAGGACGCGCCCGAGGAGATCGTCGCCGCCCCGCGGGTCGAGGTGGGGCGGGTCGTGCTGGAGCGGGCCCGGTGGAGCGTGCCGTCCCCGTTGGTGCCGCGGCGGGCCAAGGGCCGGCCGGACGCGGACTACCTCCTGCTCATGCTGGGCTGGCTGGCCCGGCACGGGATGCCGGCCAGGTGCTTCGTACGGATCCGGCGGCACGGCGGCCCGGGAACGCAGTGGTACTTCGATCGCACCCGGAAACCGATCTACGTCGACTTCGCCAACCCTCTCCTGGTGCTGGTCTTCGAGCGGACGACGGCCGACGCCGATGGCACCGTGGTCTTCGAGGAGGCCCTGCCGGAGGTGGAGGACGCCTTCGCCGGTGACCCGGCCGATCCGCACGTGTCGGAGTTCCTGCTGGAGGTGTCCGGCGATGCCGCGTGAAGAGGATTGGATCAGCGTGCACGCGTTCTACCAGGGCGATCTGGATCGATTGCTGGTCGGGCCGGTGGACGGCCTGATGGCGGAGCTGTCCCGCGCCGGACTGATCGACCGGTGGTTCTTCCTCCGCTATTGGGACGGAGGTCCTCATGTGCGGTTACGCGTCCTGCCCGCCGGGCAGACGGCCCGGCAGGCCGTCGAGTCCTTGCTTTTCCGTGATTTCCGGCGATATTTCGCGGCCCATCCCTCTCAGAACCGGCTCACCGAGCCGGAGTACCTGCGGATGGCACAGGAACTGGCCCGCTGGGAGGGCCTCACCTCCTACGCGCCGCGCCAGTGGCCCAACAACTCCCTGCAGCGCCTGCCGTACCGGCGTGAGCACCGCCGCTACGGCGCCGGCGCCTCGATGGAGGCCGCCGAGCGGCATTTCGGGGAGTCCAGTGAGCTCGTCATGCAGGTGCTGCGCAAGGGGCCGACGCGGGAACGCAGACTCGTGGGGGCGTACGCCATGATCCTGCTCGGCTGGTTCGCCTGCCTGGACGCCCCCGCCGAACTGGCCGCGACGATCGGCGCGACCGGCTCCCGGCTCGAACGGCCGCCGGACGTCTGGCTCGGCCATGCCACGGACATGCTGCGGCTCGCCGCGAACGCGGAGCTCCTGAGGCAGGAGGGCACGCTCATCGCCTGGTTCAGGTCGATCCGCGCGCTGGCCGACGTGGTGGAGACTCAGATCGACTCCGGCGGGTTCGATCCTCCCGTCCGCGGATGGGAAGGGTCGCGACCGGTGGCGGAGACGTCCGCGCGCGGCCGGGCCGTCGGAGTGCTCGACATCTGCGCCCACCTCGCGTGCAACCGGCTCGGGGTCACGCTCGCGGAGGAGTCGGCGGTCCGGGAGCTGGCCGTACGGGCCGTCGGCGCGCTGGCCGGACGATCGGCGGTCGCGCCGTGAGCTGGCAGAGCTTCCACGTTCACTATCACGGCTCGCACGACGATCTGGTGCTGGACGGGATCCGCCCGCTCTTCGCGCGGCTCCACGGCCTGGTAGAGGCGGCCTATTACACCCGCCACTGGAAGCTCGGCCCCCACGTCCGGGTCAACGTGCGCCCGTCCGAGGAGGTCGGCCCGGTCGTCGAGGAGGTCATCGGGGGGTTTCTCAAGGAACGTCCCTCGACGGCGGCACTCGACCCCGAGCGGTATCTCGATCTCCATCGCAGGCTCGCCGAGCTTGAGGCGGAGCCCGGCCCGTTGTTCCCCTGGCGGCCCGACAACTCCCTTCATCGCGCCGACTACGAATGGCGCCTCGAGCCCGCCGGCGGCCGGCCCGCGGCCGAGCTGCTGGCCGACTTCTACACCGCGACGACCCCCCTCAGCTTCCGCATGGTGGACGGCGTCCGGCGGGGCGAGCGACGGCTCGCGATCGCGTTCGAGCTGCTGACGGCGCTGGCGCACAGCCTGTCGGGCGTCGGCATCATGAACGGCTTCGTGTCCTTCCGCTCCCATGCCGAGGCGTTTCTGGAACTGCACGCGGAAGGGCGCGGCCTGCGCGCGAAGTGGGACGCGTTCGGCGAGCAGAACTCCGCGCACCTGCAGAGCCTCCTGAGCGCCGCGTTGTCGTCGCTGGACGGCGGCACGGGGTCCCACGCGAGCGAGTGGGCCGCGGCACTGGCCCCCTTCAGATCGAGGGCGGCTCAGCTCATAGAGTCCGGGCAGCTGTCCATGGACCCCGGGGCCTCGCTCATGACCTCGCGGTGGTCCGGCTCGATCGACGACAGCCCCTTCCATCGCGAGCTGTATGCCACGCGGACCTGGTCCGAGCTGCGCGGCGCCACCTGGTTCCAGGTGTTCCGGCTGCTCACGAACTACACGTACCTGCAACTGACCCGCCTGGGGGTGAACCCGGCCGAGCGGTACCTGCTCTGCCACCTGATCGCCGGCCTGGTCGAGGCGCGGTACGGCATGACGGCCCTCGAGGTGGCGTCCATGCCGCTGGAGCAGGTTCCGGCGATGGAGGGGACCTCATGACAGGCGGCTTCCAGGAGTGGGTACGGCTCAAGCCCGGCGTGTGGAGCGCCGAGGACCAGCAGGGCCGGCTTCACCTGTTCCAGCGCTGGGGACGATGCCAGGCGCTGGGCGCCCTGAGCGCTGATGACCGTGCCCTGCTGCGCAGTCTGGCCGAGGGGCCGATCACCGTCGGTCCGGAGCTGGAACTGCTCAAGACCCTGCGCGCGGGCGGCTGGCTGGAGATCACCATCAGCCGTCACGGCGATGCCCTGTACACCTTGTGTCCCGTTTCCCCGCCTGCCGTTCCGGAGCCGGTGGCGGGGGACCTCGTCCTGTCCCGGTTCGCGATCATGCGTCGGGAGGAGGCTGAACTGCTTTTGGAGTCGCCGCTGGCATGGGCGGGCGTACGCGTCCACGACCCCGAGGTGGCCCGGATCGTGGCCGGTCTGGCCGGGCCCGTTCACGAGCCGCTCACCCCGGACGACCGGCTGGGCCATCGGGTGAGACACGATCTGCGCGTGGCCGGGCTCGCCGTACCGGCCTGCGGCGAGGAGGAGACGCGACGCGAGCTGCGCCAGTGGGGCCCGCATGAGTTGTGGTTCCATGAGCGCAGCCGCATGCGTGACCGGCTTCCCGCGGACCGCGGCTGGGGCCGCACGTCCTGGGGGAAGGCCGCCTTCGCGCCCCTGCCCGCCCGCCACGAGGGCTACGGCGGCGCGGGCGTGCGGCTCCACCGCCCCGACCTGGCCGCCCTGCGCCTCACCGATCCGTCGCTGACCGCGGTGATCGAGGATCGCCGATCGGCTCGGGTCTTCGACGACGAACGGCCGATCGACGTGCGGCAACTGGGCGAACTGCTCTATCGCTGTGCCCGTGTGCGCGCCGGGTATCTCCTGGATGACCAGGAGAGGGTGGATCGGCCGTATCCCTCCGGCGGCGCGTTGCACGAGCTCGAACTGTATCCCGTGGTCCGGACGGTGGCGGGGCTGGAGGCCGGCATGTACCACTACGACCCGCGGGCCCATCGGCTGAACCTGGTGAGATCCGCGGGCCCCGAGGTGAACCGCCTGCTCGCGGCCGCCGCATGGGCCGCGGCGACGCGGGAGCGGCCCCAGGTCCTCATCGTGATCTCGGCCAGGTTCGGGCGGGTGATGTGGTCCTACAGCGAGATGGCCTACGCGCTCGTTCTCAAGCACGTGGGGGTGCTGCAGCAGACGATGTACCTGGTGGCCACCGCCATGGGACTCGGCGCGTGCGCGCTGGGCGGCGGTGACTCCTCGGCGTTCAGCGCCGCCACCGGGCTCGACGAACTGGCCGAGGCCAGCGTCGGCGAGTTCATGCTCGGCAGCGGGGCGGCCGGATGAGCGCCGGGGAGAGCGCGCTGCTCCTGCGCCCCGACGTCTGCTACGGCCCCTCCTCCGACGGCCTCTACCTGCTGACGCACCGGGGATCCGTCGCCTTCCGCGGTCCGTCGGCGCACCGTCTGCTGGTACGGCTCGCGCCCTATCTGGACGGCCGGTTCACCCTCGCCGAGCTCACGGCCGAGCTGGCGCCGGAGCGCAGGCAGGCGGTGGAGCGGCTGGTCGAAGCCCTGGCGTCGCGCGACGTGATCAGGCGGGTGCCCAGGGGCGAACCGGTCCGAAGCTCTCCTGCGGTGACGATGGCCGGGGACGAGCGGCTCGTGGAAGCCGCGGCCGCGATGGCACGCCGGGCCGGTTTCCGCCGGATCCACGTGGTACCGGCCGCGCGGATCGAATCGCGGGAGAGCCTGCTGGACAGCGGGCCCGACTTCGTCCTGCACGTCACCGATCGTCCTGAGCACGCGATGATCGCGGACCGGGTCTGCGCGGGCATCGGCGTACGAGTGAGCCAGCTCGTCATCACGGGCGGCCAGGCGTGGATCGGGCCCGTCGGCCGGATCGGGGACGGCGCTCCGAGCTGGACGGACGGCTGGCTGAGGCACCTGGCACGGCACCCCGCCCCTGACGGGGGGCACGCGTCATCGCGTGGCGCCGCCCTGAAGATCGCGATGGGCCAGTGGATCCATCGGGTCCTCCGCTCGGCTGACGGGGCCCTCGGCGACGAGGAGGCCGCCCACCTGACGCGGTTCGACTTCGCCACGCTGCGGAGCGAACCGCAGCGCGTACTCCCTCACCCCTTCACGCGTGCGGACGGCGGTCCGGGCGTGCTCCCGGAAGGTCCCGCCGTCGACAGCGAACAGTTCGCCCGGCTCGTGCCGCGGTACATGGACCCGTGGACCGGCCTGTTCGGCAAGCCGCAGGAGCGCGACCACAACCAGGTCCCCTTACGGATCTGCGAGATCGAGGTCTCGGACCCGCTCAGGCTCCTGCCCCGCCGTCCCGTGGCAGTGGGGCATGGTGCGGACTTCCGGACCGCGCGGCTCCGCGCGGCCCTCAAGGCATTCGCCCTGTACGGTGCGCTGACGATCGATCCCCGGCGGCTCCTCGACGCCGGCGGGCGGCCCTTGTCCGGCGTGGACGATCCGTGGAAGGGCCTGGCGGCCGTCCGGTCGGGGGAGACGACGGCCTATGTGCCGGGTAGCCGGCTCGACGACGGCGAGCCGCGGCTCGTGCCCGCGCGGCAGGTCTTCGCCGTCCTCGGCGGGGACGGGCCGGACTCCCCCGGGACGGCAGCAGGCTTCACCTGGCGGGAGGCGGTCGGCTCCGCCCTGCTCGGCAGGTGTCTGCAGGTGACGCTGGAGGACCTGGCGTCGAGACCCGCGCCCGGCCTGCTCGACCCGGCCGCGCTCCCGCTGGACGAGCACGGCGCGCGCTGGCGTTCCGCACTCGCGGCGGCGGGCCGGGCCGTGACGGTCCACGACATCACCGGGCCTCTCGACGTCCCCGCCGCGATGTGCGAGGAGGACGGCGTGATCACGGGCCGCGCCTGCGGGCCGGCCATCGAGTCCGCCGTACGGGATGCGCTGGAGCAGGCGTTGTTCCACCATCAGACCCGCACGCGCGGACAGTCACCGGACGCTGCGGCGCTCCCGTCCGGCAGGGAGGCGCCCGTGGCCGACCTGATCGCCGCTCTTTCCCGCCGAGGTCTCATCCCCGTCGCGGTCCCGCTCACCCATGATCAGGAAGCGAGGAAGGTCATGCCGTACGTCGTCCACGTGGTCTTGGCCCATGACTGAGCGCCCGGCGTACGTCGTGCTCGGCCGTGGGCTCCTGGCCGACGCCGTCACCGGTGCGCTTTCGGAGGCGGTCCGGCGTCCGGAGATCCCGCCGGACCTGCGCCGCCCCGTGGTGACGGTGGCCGACTCCTGGGACGTGGATCGTTATCCGGAGCTCCACGCCTCCTGCGCGGCGGCGGGCGTGCCGTGGATCCCCGTCCACGTCGAGCTGGGACGGGTCGTCATCGGGCCGGTCGCGTTCCCGGGGGTTCCGGGCTGCTACGAGTGTGCGGAGTTCCGGCGCCGCCTCGCCCGGGCCGACCCGCGTTCCCACGAGGAGGTCTGGCGGAGCCATCGCGCGGAACTGGCGGCGCGGCCGTCCTTGTGGCTCACCGGGCACGGCGCCGACCTCGTGTCGGCCGTGGTGGCGGAAGAGCTGGAGCAGCTCGACGCCGACCCGCGGCTGATGCGGACCCGGCAGGCGTTGCTCTATCTCGAACTGGACAGCCTGCACGTCGCCAGGCACCGGTTCCTCCCCGACCCGCTGTGCCCCCGGTGCGGGGTCGCGCCCGCGGACGCGCCCGCTCTGGCGGCCGTCGTCCTCGCCTCCCGCCCCAAACGGGATCCCAGGACGTACCGGATCGGCGACGTGGGCGCCGGCCTCGACCGGCTCCTCGCCACCTACGTCGACGACGAAACCGGCCTGATCCGCCGGATCGCCGAACGCGAGCAGGGCTCCCTGCCCGTCGCGGGCGCGACCGTCGGCCTGCGCAGCGGAGGGGTGGAGTACGGCTTCGGCCGCACCCGCGACTACCGCAGCAGCCGAACGACCGCGCTGCTGGAAGCCCTGGAACGGTACGGCGGGGTGTCCCCCGGCGGCAGACGCACCAGCGTCCACGGGACCTACCGCGACCTGGCGGACCGGGCGCTGGATCCCCGGCAGCTCGGGTTTCACCCTGAGGGGCGGTACGACGCCCCGGGCTCCGGCCTGGCCCGTTTCCGTGAGGACGACCCCATCGCCTGGGTCTGGTGCCACTCCTTCGCCAGGGACGAGCCCGTCCTCGTGCCGGAGTCCTACGCCTATTACGGGGCATGGGTCGCGAACGGCGACAAACCCTTGGTCTACGAGACCTCCAACGGGTGCGCCCTCGGCGGATGTCTGGAGGAGGCGATCCTCCACGGCGTCCTGGAAGTCGCCGAACGCGACGCATTCCTCATGACCTGGTACGCGAACCTCCCGGTCCCGCGCGTGGACCTCGGCTGCGCCGCCGATCGTTCCCTTCCGCTGGTCGCCGGCGCGATGGAGTCGGAGACCGGCTATCAGGTCCTGTTGTTCGACATCACCCGCGAACACGGCGTCCCCAGTGTGTGGGCCATGGCTCTGGACCCCGCCCGCGACGGCGAGCGACCCGCCGCGGTGTGCGCCGCGGCCGCCCATCTGGACCCGGAACGCGCGGCGGAGAACGCGCTGAACGAGCTCGGCCACATCCTGGCGGACCGGATCCGCCTGCACCCCGTCCAGCGGGACCTCGCCCGGCGCATGGCCGACGATCCGGCGCTCGTCACCGACCTGGAGCATCACGTCGTCCTCTACGGCGACCCGCTGGCCGCCGGGCGGCTCGACTTCCTCCTCTCCCCCGTGGAGACCCGCGAGGTAGGCGACCTCGGCGACACCGCCCCCTTCCGGAACGCGGATCTCCGCGACGACCTCAACGCGCTGATCGGACGGTATCTCGCACGCGGCATGGACGTCGTCGTGGTGGACCAGTCGACGCCCGAACACCGGGCCGGCGGCTTCTCCTGTGTCAAAGTGATCATCCCCGGCATGCTCCCGATGACCTTCGGGCACGCGCTCCGCCGGGTCGACGGCCTGCCCCGGCTCCGGCAGGCGCTGGCCGGCCGGGAGCCCAACCCGCACCCCCACCCGTTCCCCTGAGTGAGGACACCCCTGATGTACGTGTCGATCGTGGCCTGGGATCTCACCCGCTCCGCGCAGACCGTGGAAAGCCTGCGAGCCTATCTGCGCCACTACGCCGTCGACGCCTACTCGCGGCTTGAAGGCATGCGGCTGAAGATGTGGTTCGCCAACCCCGAACGCCAGGTGTGGGGAGCGGTCTACCTCTGGGACTCCGCAGAGCACATGAGCGGCCCGGCCCACGTGAGCAAGGCCGTCGAACTGATCGGTTACCCGCCCACGTCTGTCTCCGTGTTCCAGCTCGAGGCGGTCGCCGAAGGGATGAGCGCGCATGAGACGCTCACCGACCTGGGCGTCGCCCTGGCGCAGGCAACGTGACTTGGCCGGCCACGCCGTACAGGGGCCGGACCGAGATGATCTCGATGCTCAGCGCGCGTCCCGCTCTGGGCAGGCCGTACAGCGCCGCGATCACCGCGACCGCGACGGAACTTCCAGGGGCGCGGGAGGCGGTCTTCTCCCGTCACAGCCCGAGCCGTTCCTGCTCGACGTGGTCCAGTGCCATGCGTACCGCGCCGAGCGCGATGCTCTCCTCACCGAACGTGGACAGCGCGACCTCGGGAGGGTTGAGGCACATCTCGGCCAGGTGAGCCCGCATCCGCTCGAGCAGCGGCTCGCCCGCGCGCGAGAGTCCACCGCCCACGACGACCAACTCGGGGTCCACCACGAGAACGAGCGCCGACGCGCCGCGCGCGAGCCCGTGAGCGAGCCGGTCCACCACCGCGAGCGCCTGCTCGTCGCCCGCCTGCGCCGCCTGGAAGATCTCCTCCGCGTCCCGCCCTGCCTCGCCGAGCACGACAGACGGATCCTCCCAGCCGGCGAGCGGCAATCTGCCGAGTTCGCCGGCGCTGCCGGTGCGGCCGGTACGCAATCGGCCGTCGAGCAGCAGGCCGTGTCCCGCCCGGTATCCGGAAAGCACGTAGACCAGGTCGTCGACGTGGCGTGCGCTGCCGCGCCAGTGCTCGGCGACGGCGGCGAGGTTGGCGTCGTTCGCCGCGAACCCGGGGCAGCCGAACCATCGCCCCACATGGCCGCCGAGGTCGAGCCCGGTCCAGCCGGGGATGAGGGTCGAGACCGACACCCTGCCGGACCGGTCCACGACGCCCGAGGTGCCCACCGTGGCCGCCCACACGCCTCCACGCGCCAACCCGGCCGCCTCCACGCACGCGGTGGCGGCTCGCTCGGCCAGCGCGAGGCGTTCGGCGGCGGGCATGTGCTCGTCGGCGTCGAGCCACCGCTGCTCGGTCACGTCGCCGTTGAGGTCGGCCAGCATGGCGAGGATCCGCCGTGGCCCCACGTCCAGGCCGACGACGTGACCCGCTTCGGCCCTGAACCTGAAGCGCCGGGCGGGCCGCCCCGCCCTGCCCTCGGTCGGCGAGGACTCCTCCGCCAGCCCCCGCTCGGTCAGATCGGCGAGCGCCACCTCGGCGGTCTGCCGCGACAGGCCGGCGGCACGCGCGAGCTGGGTCAGCGTCTGCGGCCCGCCCTGGCGCAGGGCGTGCAGGGTGGCGCGCGTGTTGAGGCGGCGCAGCAGGGCGGTGTCGTTAGTAACACCGAGTGCTCTCATAAAGCCCCTTGACGGTCGGACTGGGCAGACTCTAGCTTTACGTCGCATCTTCTCATAATTGGAGTTGAGAACATGCCGCAAGTTGATCTGGCCCTGGTCGGCGCGGGCGACCGGGGGACGAGATACACGAGGTACGCGACGACGGACGGTCGGGCCAGGCTCGCCGCCGTGGCCGAGCCTGATCCACGGCGCCGGGAAGCGCTGCTCGCCGACCACCCGGAGGCCGTCGGCTTCGGCGACTGGCGGGAACTCGCCGAGCAGCCGCGGCTCGCGGACGCGGTGGTGATCGCGACGCTGGACGCCGACCACGTGGAACCGGCGGTGCGCTTCGCCGAGCTCGGCTACCACATCCTGCTGGAGAAGCCGATGGCCATCCGGCTGGAGGACTGCCGGAGAATCGTCGCGGCCGCCGAACGGGCAGGCGTGCTGTTCGCCGTCTGTCACGTCATGCGCTACACGTCCTACACCCGCGGGGTGAAGGCCGTGCTCGACAGCGGGCGGCTCGGCGAGATCGTGAACATCGAGCACCTGGAGCCCGTCGGCTGGTGGCATCACGCACACTCCTACGTGCGCGGCAACTGGCGTCGTACCGATCAGGCCACGTTCATGCTGCTGGCCAAGTCGTGCCACGATCTCGACTGGCTGACGTACGTGATGGGCCGCCGGGTCACGCGGGTGTCGTCGTTCGGGGGGTTGAAGCACTTCACGGCCGACAACCAGCCGGCGGGCGCGGCGGAGCGCTGCCTGGACTGCGCCGTCGCGGACGCCTGCCCCTACGACGCCAAGCGCATCTACCTGCCCTTCGTGGGCGGCCAGGACCGCTGGCCGCTGGCCGTGCTGAGCGAGGACACCACGGAGGCGGGTGTGCTGCGCGCGCTGCGCGAGGGCCCCTACGGCAGGTGCGTGTACGCGTGCGACAACGACGTGGTCGACCACCAGGTGGTCAGCCTGGACTTCGACGGCGGAGCGACCGCCTCGTTCACCATGACCGCCTTCTCTCCGAAGGCCCTCCGCCAGACCCGCGTCTTCGGCACGCGCGGCTCCCTCGAGGGGGACGGCGCCCGGCTCACCGTGACCGACTTCGTGACCGGGGCCGTCGAAGTCATCGACACGAAGCCTCCCGAGGAGGGGCACAGCGGCGGTGACCAGGGCCTCGTCACCGCATTCCTGGACGCCCTCAGCCGGAACGACCCATCCCCCATTCTCTCGGACCCCCGTGAAAGCCTGCACAGCCATGAGATCGCGTGGGCGGCAGAGGAGGCCCGCCTCACCGGAACCGTCGTCACCCTGAAGGAACAGCGGTGAAGAACACCCTTCTGCTCGCCTGTGCGCCGGCACTCGCCACCGCTTGCGGCACCGGCGAAGAGGAATCGCCCGCCGACGGACGCTGACCCGCCGGAGACAGCCCGCGGCGGGCCGAACGTCAACGGCCGAAGGACAGCGCCCGCCCCGGGATCACGAAAGCGTCGCTGCGGCCTTCAAAGGGCACGACGGGTCACCGTTGCGGCTCCCGTCTGAAGGTGACGTTCGAGCTGTAGCTGAACCCACCGCCTCGCACCGTGTTCGCGTAGACCGCGACATCGCTGACCGGCAGTTGGGCGTTGGTGGCGTTCACGCCGACCGCGGGACGGGTCGATCCGGCGACCAGTGTGATGTCGTTGCCCATGATGTCGACCGTCTGGTTCGGATTCGGGTTGATCGACTTCACGTAGACGCCGCCCCAGCTCGCCTTGATCGTGTTCTCTCTGATGACGACCCGGGAGGTGTTCATCGGTCCGATCGCATCCCACTTCGCGTTCTCGATCAGGTTGCGTTCGATCCACACATCGCTGTGCACCGCGCCAGGGGCGCCGGTGTGCGAGCCGGTGAGCTTGCCCCAGCCCGGATACTCCTGCGACGAACCGCAGTAGTTGTCGATGATCCGGATGTCGGTGCTCGGAGTGTTGTCGGCGACCCCGCCCCAGGTGGTGCCGGTGGTCGCCAAGTCGAGTTGGACCGCCTCACCGTGCCACAGCCCGGCCGTCGGCGCCTCGACCCAGCCTTCGAACCGGCAGCCGCTCACGATCGCCGTACGGACGGCGTTCAACTCGACTCCGTGCCACCACTTGACGTTGCGCACGGTGACTCCGGACAGCTCGACGTGGTGAGTGTGTTCGAAGGTGATCGCATTCATCGGCGGCGCATCCGTCGCCCGAGCGCGGTCATCACCGACCGCGTTCCGCACGAAGTACGCCGTCGGGTCCCAGATGCCGCCCTCCAGCCGGATGTTGCCGGCTGCCTGGTGGCCGGTGCAGTCGTCGGGAACGTAGTTGATCAGCAACGTCGCCTCGCGGGAGTTCACCGCCGCGACACTGACGAACGAATCCGGGTAGGTCGGCTCCGGGGAGTGCTGGTTCTTGTCCTTGTAGTACGTCTGCGGCTTGACCGCCACGTCGGAGGTGAAGGTCGCACCGTCCGCCCGCAGCGTGGTGTTGCCACCGATCACCAGGGGTCGTTTCAACACGTGGACGCCCGCCGGGGCGACCACGACACAACGCCCACCGGCGTCACGCTCCAGGCTCCGGTCGCCGAGAGCGGCGAGGTTGAGCTGCAGGCGCAGTCTGCGCAGGCTGTCGGACTCACCCTCGACCGGCGTGTTCGGCACGGGCCCGCTCGTTTCTGCTTGCGCTGCCGAGGTGCCGCCGACTGTCACCACCGCGGCGCCGCCCAGTACACCGGCCACAAGTGCGGCCCGTCGACTCACTGTCATGTCGTTTCCCTTCTGAGGTTGAAGATGTCGGTGTCAACGCCCCTACAGCTGCACCTGGAACTCGCGGCGGATCTTGTCGCCCCCCTGGCTGCGCCAGGCCTGGCGGTACTTCTCGATGTCGCTCAGCGGCCGGGAGCCGACCACGATCTGGTTGACGTAGGTGGCGAAGAGCTGGTCGAGCTGGGCGCCGCGCGCGTCCTGAGTGTCCGACTGAAGCCCTTCGACCGGGCTGGCGACCGACTGGCGGACCATCTGGGAGTTGGTCTCCACACAGTCCTTGGCGGTCGGGAAGATCCAGCTCTGCGGCGTCAGTCCGTAGCCGATGGCTCCCTTGTCCGCGTCGAGGTTGGTGCCCTCGACCGCGACCGGCTCCCCATCGGCCCCACGGGTGAAGTAGTCGCCGTCGGCTCCCCAGCCCTGGTAGTACCACTCCTCGCTGCCCACGGGCCCGCGCCGCCAGTTGAACAGCCGGAGGATCTCGGCCAGCCGGTCCTTGTCCTTGGCGACCTTGGCCGAGATCGCGTTGATGCCGTAGACCCCCGCCGTCTTCCTGAAGACCGCCTTGCTCTGCCCGTCGTGGCCGGGCGGGATGAACGCGGCGAAGGCGCCGTCCAGCTCCGCGACCACCTTGCCGAACTGGGAGTTCGGACGGTGGAAGTTCGCCGCCGAGTCCACCGCCATGCCGACCTGGTGTTGGACGACGAAGGCCCGGTAGCGGTCGGTCTGGCTGCCCAGCGCCAGCGCGTCGGGATGCATGCCGCCCTTCTTCCACAGCTCGGCCAGCCAGGCGATCGCCGCCTCGAACTGCGGAGTCTCGATGGCGTGCGTGAGCGTGCCGCCTTCGTACTTCCAGTTGTTGGGTACGCCGAACATGCCGTAGGCCAGGTCGAGAGCCATCCCTGGAAAGGCCGTCAGCCCCCAGGTCTTCTTGGACCCTTCCGGGTTCCCCTTCGTCATCGCGACCAGGAGCTCAGCCGTCTCGTCGGCGTCGGCCGGCGGCTTGGGGAAGCCCAGCTTCTCCGCCCAGTCCTTCCGATACCGGTACTCGAGCAACTCGACCGGCACGTCGATCGGGACGCCCCACAGCCCGCCGTTGATGGTGCAGGCCTGCCACTGCTCGGTGCGGACGTTGGCCAGGTTGGCGTACTCCAGCACCTTGTCGCCGGACAGGGTCTCGCTCAGATCGGCGAACGCGCCCTGCTTGATGGCCTTCATGCAGCCCGCGGAGAAGGTCAGCTGGACGACCTCGGGGAGATCACCTCCGGCCAGCATGGTGGCGAACTTCGCGTCGTAGTTGCCGGCCGACACCTCCGTCACCTGGAAGTCGACGCCGAGACGTTCGTTGAGTCCCTGCCACCACCGGTTGCCGGCGAGCGGGGTCGCCGGCGGCCCCCAGGTCAGGTGGAAGTGCCGGACGGCGCCGCCCCGGCCCGGTGTCTCGGCGACGGTCTTGGTCAGCTTCTTCGGCATCGAGGGATAGGCCGTCGGGACACCGGGCACCTCCGGAACGATGGCCCCCGGATAGACCGGCGGCGCGACGTACGTCGGCGGCGGCACCGCGGCCTTCTTCGCGCTGGACGGTCTCGCGCCGCCGGAGGCGCAGCCGGTCAGTGCCGCCCCGGCGACGGCACCGAACCCGAGGCCGAGTGCGGCCCGTCGGCTCATCAGGGGGACGCCGCCTCCGGCGCGCGGGGACGTGAACGGTGAGGACATGCTGAACTCCCAACATGTTGGGTCAGGGGAGTGAACTGGTGACTGGTGGCAGCGGCGCTGCGGGTGGTCAGCCCTTGATGGCGCCGGTCAGCACACCCTTGGTGAAGTACTTCTGCAGGAACGGGTAGACGACCAGGATCGGGATCGTGGCCAACACCACGACGGCCATCTGCACGGACTGGCTGGAGGGCAGGTTGTACATCTCGGTGTTGTTCATCGAGCTCATCGACTGTCCTTGGAGGACGTACGAGTTCAGCACCAGCTGAATCGGCCACTTCGAGGAGTCGTTGAGGTAGAGCATCGCGTTGAAGAACGAGTTCCAGTAGGACACCGCGTAGAACAGGCCGATCACCGCCAGCACCGCCTTGGACAGCGGCAGCACGATCTTGATGAAGATGCTCAGCTCCCCGGCGCCGTCGATGCGCGCGGCCTCGAAGAGTTCCCGCGGCAACTGCATGAAGAAGTTCCGCATCACCACCACGTTGAAGGCCGACGCCAGCACGGGGATGATCAGCGACCAGTAGGAGTCGAGCAGTCCGAACGCCTTCACCACCAGGTAGTTCGGGATGATGCCGGCACTGAAGATCATCGTCAGCAGGACCAGATACAGGGCCGGCCGGACCCCCGGGACCTGCCTGGTCTTGGTGAGCGCGTAGGCGAGGGTCGCGGTGACGGCCAAGGACAGCGCTGTGCCGACCAGCGTGATCAGAATCGAGACGATCAACGACCGCTGCACGATCCCACCCTTGAAGATCGCGCTGTACGACGAGAAGCTCCACTCGCTCGGGATCAGCCCGGCTGTCGTCGTGGCATTGGGGCTGGCGAACGAGTTCAGGATCACGTACGCCAAGGGGTAGATCATGATCAGCAGGATCAGGCCGATCACGACCCCCTTGATCGTCGTCACGACAGGGTTCGGCGGTTCGACCCAGGCCGGCCGATGGGATGACGTCGTCATCAGAACAGTCCTTCACTGCCGGTGCGGCGCGCGATCCGATTCGCGGCGACGATCAACAGGGTGCCGATGGCGCCCTTGAGCAGGCCGGCGGCCGCGCCGATCCCCCAGTCGCCGCCGAGCACGCCGCGGAAGTAGACGAATGTGTCCAGCACCTGCGCCGCTTCGCCTCCCACGGAGGGCTGCTGCAACAGGATCTGCTCGAAACCGACGGACAGGACGTTGCCCAGTCTGAGGATGAGCAGCAGCACGATCACCGGCAGGATCCCCGGAAGGGTGATGTGCCAGGTGCGTCGCAGGGATCCCGCCCCGTCCACCGCGGCCGACTCGTACAACTGGGTGGGAATCGAGGCTATGGCGGCGAAGAAGATGATCGTTCCCCACCCCACGTCCTTCCAGATCACCTGTGAGGTCAGCAGGATCTTGAACGTCTCGGCGTTCGCCATCACGTTGACGCCGTCGAGCCCCAGCCGCTGGAACAGGTCGGCCAAGGCTCCCGCGCCGCCCAGGACCTGCTGCCAGACGGCGATCACGATCACCCAGGACAGGAAGTGCGGCAGGTACACCACGGCCTGCACCATGCGCTTCACCCGCTCGCTGAGCAGCGAGTTGAGCAGCAACGCCAGCAGGATCGGAGCGGGGAACGCGAACGCGATCTGCAGGAACGAAATGATCAGGGTGTTGCGGACGGTGCCGACGAACTCCGGATCGTCGAACAGCTTGGCGAAGTTGTCCAGTCCGGACCACGTCGAGCCGCTCAGCCCCAGGAACGGCGAGTAGTCCATGAAGGCGATCGAGACGCCGGCCAAGGGGAGGTAGTGAAACGCCAGGAAGTAGAGCATGCCCGGCAGCAGCAGGAGATAGATCACCTTGTGCTGCCGCAGTGCGTGCGCGAGTCGTCGAATCCGTCCGGAAGGTGGGGACGACTGCGGGTTCGGGCGGATCAGGGTCGTCGCGTCGGGATGAGTGACGACGGTCTCACGGTCCATCGTGTCCCTCCCCTGAATGGACGTCACGGCATCATCCTCTGGCTCGACCCATCAGGGACTTCAACGTTATAGTTCGGGGCAACTTCAACGTTATAGTTGGCACGCTAACACTGGCTGGACGGCGTAAACAACAGTTCGGCAAGACGGAGGCGTACGTGACAGATCGAGCCGTGGTCGAGGTCGTTCGGCAGAGCGGAGCGCAGGACGAGCGCGTGTTGCAGCAGGCACTGGACGAGGTGGCCAGGTCCGCCGGTGGGCAGGTGATCGTCGGTCCTGGTGAGTGGCGGCTCCGTGAGGCGCCGTTGCGGGTGCACGCCGGAACTCGGCTGACGCTCACGCCCGCGACGCGCATCGTGCGGACCGGACCGATCGAGACGATGCTGATCAACGGGCCGTACGGCGCCGGACGAACCGTCGGCGCTCATGACGGGCCAGGAAACATCATGGTCGAGGGCGGCATCTGGGACGTGAACGGCTTCGAGAATCCCCGGCCGTCCTTCGGCATGGTGTTCAACCATGCGAGGGATGTTCAGGTTCGTGATCTCGAGATCCGGAACATGCCCGAGTGGCACGCCATCGAGACGAACTCGACCTACAACGTGACGATCTCCGGATGCCGCTTCGTCACCGGCATCGCTCGCGAACCGCACGCCTACCAGACGGAGGCGGTCAGCCTCGACCTGGCCGCGCCCGGGTTGACAGCCTGGGGCGCCGAGGACGACACCCACAGCAGCCATGTCCGCGTGATCGACAACTTCTGCTCCGGCTATCCGACCTTCGTCGGCTGTCACACGGGGCATCCGAGTCTCCAGCACGGTTCGGTCGTGATCGCGAACAACACCGCCACCGACCTGTCGTGCTGGGCGGTCAACCTGACGAACACCGGCGCTGTCTCGATCACCGCGAACACCTTCTCCGGTACTGCTGCCGGGATCCGGATCAGGACCGGCGGTGACCGGCGGGTGACCGGCGTCGCGATCACCGGCAACGTGGTGAACTGCACCAGCGGACCCGCGGTCCACCTGGACGCCGCGGTCGGCGGGGAGATCGCGGCGACCGTCGTCAGTGGCAACTCGTTCAGCTCGCCGACGCCGCCGATCATCGAGCAGAGTGGCACAATAGACGCCGTGGTGGGGCCCAACGCCGAAGACGCGTACGCCGGGGATGGCGTGCCGACGGCGAGCCGGGGCGTCTGATGCCGAGGATGTCCAGCGGTCCGACCCTCAAGGGGCTGGCGGCGCTCATCGGCATCAGCCCGAGCGCGGTCAGCATGGCCCTGAACGGTCGCCCCGGGGTGAGTGACGAGCTTCGGGAGCGCGTGCGAGCGATCGCCGAAGAGCAGGGCTACCGTCCGAACTTCGCCGCACGCGCACTCCGGGTCGAGCGCTCCAACATGCTCGGACTGATCAGCCGGAACCTGAGCAACCCCGGCTACCTGCGCCTGATCGACGGCTTCAGCGGTGCCGCCGAGGAGCAGGGCTATCAGATCCTGATCGGCACCTCCGATCTTGACCGGTCGCGCGAGACCAACATGATCAGGGCCATGACGAACCGGCAGCTCGACGGGTTGGCGATCGCGCCGATCGACGTCGAGGCCGTGCTGGCGACCTGGCGGGGTGAATCCGATCGTCCCGTGGTGCTGGTCAACTCGGCGCGCAGCGCGAGGTCATCGGGTGCGATGAGCATCCGCGGTGACGCGTCTCAAGCAGTCCGGTTGGCCGTTGACCATCTTCTCGAACTCGGGCATCACCGGATCGGCCTGCTCACCAATCCGGGACTGTCGTCGGCATCGGAACGGGTGTCCTTGTTCCGTCGGAAGATGAAGGCCGCAGGGCTTCCGTCTCGGGTCATCTCCGGCGGCACCGCCGACGAAACGGTCGGGCGAGTGCTTCGCGCACTCTCCAGAGTTGATCGTCCGACCGCCGTCATCACCGACAGCGACCTGCTGGCGCACCACGTCTACGACGCCGCGATCGAAGCCGGGCTCCGGATTCCCCGCGACCTCAGCGTCGTCGGTCATGACGATCTTCCGACATCGCATCTGCTCGGCCCGGCCCTGACGACGATCGCGCTCGATCGGTTCGAGATCGGACGGCAGGCGGCGACGATGCTGATCGGGGCCCTGAACGGGGACGAGATCGAGAGACCTCATCGGGAGCTTCCCGTCGAGCTCAAGGTCCGGAAGTCGACGGCCCGGTCGGCCGGGTGATCTCACCGGCTCGATCCGGTGCCTTCCAGTAGGAGAAAGCGGACCATCAGCACGTCCGGCTTGCTCTCACCGGACAGACCATTCCTCACAGCACCAGCCGGTGTCGACCAAAGGTCACGCGACAGACGCAGGCTGTTCGAGTCACGCGCCGGCACGACAGGAGAAGCATCCCCGATGCGCATCGCCCATATCACCGACATACACCTCCGACGCCATATCCCTGGACACCCCACGCTGCCGGTCCGGCGAGGTCGTACGGCTCCCGAACTGTTGGCGGCCGCGCTCGACGACGCCCGCCGTCGTGGCGCCCAACTGATCGTGATCACCGGTGACGTGGTGGACGTTCCGGGATACCTGTTCGATCCCGAGCGTGACGCCGCCCGGGACGGGCTGGCCTGGCAGCGGGTACGAGCGGACTATCGCCTCGTGCGACGGATGCTGGACGATTGCGGCATCGAATGGATCGCCGTTCCCGGCAATCACGACAGCTATCGCGTCCACGCCGAGGAACTGGGCTCCGGACCATTCATCCGTGACGTCGGGAAGCTACGCATCGTCAGCTTCTGGGATCGCGAGTCGACCGGCAACGTGCCTCGTCGCACGCTGACCGAACGGGAGCGGTTCGACTCGTCACTGCTCGACCCAGGCACACGTCCGCAGGTCCATCTCCAGCACTTCGTCATCACTCCACGGTTGGACGAGGGCTATCCGCACACCTACGCGGAAGGTGAAGAGCTCCAGCAGCGGACCAGCGACTCCGGCCGGGTCGTCCTGTCCCTGTCCGGGCACTACCATCCGGGGGCCGAGCCGACCACGATCGGATCAACCACCTTCAGTGTCACGCCGGCACTTGTCGAGCATCCCCACCCGTACCGGATCTTCGACATCGCGCTCGATGGCGATCGAGTCGACGCCGTCCGGCATACACAGGTTGATCTCGCAGGTGACGCACCCGCCCGGAGGGCGGTGTTCCTCGATCGGGACGGTTGCATCAACACGCTTCCGACCTACAGACACGGGCCGGAGGCGATGCAACTGCTGCCGGCCGCGGCGCCCGCGCTCCGGCTTCTGCGCGATCACGGCTACGCCTTGATCGTCGTGACGAACCAATCCTGCGTCGGCCTCGGCTACGCGGAGCCCGGAACCCTGGACGAGGTGCATGATCGAATGTCTGAGCTGCTGGCCGACGAAGGCGTCACCGTCGATGCGATCTACAGCAGCCCGGTGGCCGGGGAGCACGCCGTTTCCGATCGGTACAACGTGGGTGACGCACCGAAGCCCAGCCCCGCCATGATCAGGCGCGCGGCCGCCGAGCTGAACCTGGACCTGTCCAAGAGCCATCTGATCGGCGACCGGTCATCGGACATCGCGGCCGCACAGGCCGCCGGCGTTCGGCCGATCCTGGTACGCACCGGCGACGGGCGGGCCGCAGAGCAAGCCTGGGGCGACGCTCCTGCCTGCTCCGTCGTCGATGACCTTGTAGCCGCAGCGGTCGAGGTGGTCGGCGGCTGACCTCGGGGCTCGGCCATCCAGACAGTTGCCGGGCGTCCTGCCGGAAGCCCGGCCCACGCGTCTTTCCCCTCATCAAGTGGCACAGGAATCCATGAACCACTCGATCCGGCACACCAGGGTCTCCACGAAACTCGGCGCGGTTCACGCCGAGCAGCGCTACCCAGCCTGCTGGAGGCCCGCCGATCCGTGCGGCGGGTGCCGCAGTTCCGCCACCGGCCTCGGCATGTACGGCCAGGACGCGCCGGCACGACACCGCCCCAGACATCGGGGACGGCTTCGACGCCCACCCCGCCATGGGCGGGTCACGCCATGATCGAAGCCTGTTCGCCTCGGTGCGCCACGCTGGTGAACGATCACCCCGGAACCTGAGCGATCGAGTCAGCGTCCAATGCCTCATGAATCTGCGCGTCCTGAAAGGCTCGCCCGCTCTGCTGTGCGCTCTGGCGGCCCCATTGCTGTACGTCGCAGTGAACCTGATCGCACTGCAGATCGCCGCCCACCCGACGGGGGTCAACTGGTACGAGGAATCCTGGGATGATCGGTCGCTGAGGGAACTGGGCGAAGCTGTCGCGCAGGCGCGAATGGTGACGCTCGGCCTCACCCTTGTCCTCGCCATTGAGGCGGTCTTCCTCGCTCTGCTCGACCAGCGGAGTCGTCGCCCCACCGTCAATGACTTCCTCCTCCGCGGAATGGCGAGCGTGGGGTACCTACTGACTCTTGCCCTGGTCATAGTGGTCAATCCCATCAGCTCGTTCTGGGAGCTCAACGACGATCACGATCTCGCGATGCTCGTCCCTGGCTGGTACATGCCCGCGCTGACATGCGTCTCTGTCGCGACCCTCACCGGCCTCGCCATCTGGATGTTCGCGCACGGGCGTGCTGGCCGGCCCATGGCTCAGCCACGACGGCGGGAACCCCACCGGAACATATGAGTACGCGGGGCAAGGCAGGCGGCTCCCCATCGGCGTGGAACCAGGATGAGGACGACGTCGGCCACGGCACGCTGCCGACGACGAGTTCGTACGCATGCGGGGCCAATGGCGCTCGGTCCAACGAGCATTCCTCCGAGACGACGGAAATGCCGATGACACGAGACCAGTTGGTTGCAGCACGTCCCTGGTCGGCGGATGCGGGCTGGTACGGCGGGCATCACGTACCGCGGGCGGCTCCTGTAGGGTGGGCGGCTCCCGTACGGCGGGCGGCTCGCGTTCCCGCCACCGGCCGGGATCAGGGTCCAGGCCACAGCCCGGCCCGGCGTGCGGGCGGCGGGCCGGGCACGCCGCCGGCGAGGGCCGTGCGGCGGTGCGGAGCACCGTCGCCTTGATGTCTGACAGATCGGTTCGGCAAGTCCCGCAGTGGCAGTGACCAGGGGTGTCTGTCGATGCGTTCGGCTCCGGAGCTTGGCGGGTACGCCTTCACGCGGCAGCCGCACGTCATCGAATCCGACGACGAAGCGGCGTTAGGCACGGCGTGTGGCCGTCGCGGTGCGCGGGATCCGGCCTCCCGGGGCTGAGCGTTCATCTCCCAGTGCGGAGCGTCACCGCAGGTCGGCGACATCCGGCCGATGCTTCCGCGAGGCGCTGAGGGCCTCGGGGAAGCCAGGGCCGTGGACGACGTGGAGCTGCGCGAGGTCAGTGACCTCCCCGCAGGTGTCGCAGGTGGTCTGCTCGGTGACCGCCCCGCCGCAACCGGTGTGCCGATACAGAATGGGCGGACCGTCGGGCGCCGCCCATCGATCACCCCACTGCGTCAGTGCGATGATCACGGGCGCCAGGTCGCGTCCCTTCCTGGTCACGGCGTAGCCGCTCCGATCGGGCTGCTCCTTGCTCGATCGCCGTTCGAGGACGCCCGCGTCCACCAGGCTGTCCAAGCGTTTGGCCAGGATGTTGGTCGCGATGCCCAGGCGCTGGAAGTCGGCGAACCGGGTCGCCCCGGCGAACAACACGTCGCGCACGATCAGCAGGCTCCATCGCTCGCCGATGACCTCCAGCGCCCTGGCGGCCGAACACACCTGTGTGTCGTAGGTCTTGCCCAGCATGGCGACCCCACCTCCCAGAGGATCACTTGCGTCATGCAAGACTACTCCTCTAGCCTCGCTTGCATCACGCAAGTGCGCTCTCGTACACCGGACGCCTCCATGGCCGCGACCACGGTCTGACCACGGAGCCGGCCTGTCCATCCGGAAGAACATCATGTGGAGGTCACCGATGAGCGGATTGCTGCTCAAGGACAAGAACGCTGTGATCTACGGAGGCGGCGGCGCCATCGGCGGCGCCATCGCACGCGTCTTCGCCCGGGAAGGCGCGAGGGTCTTCATCGCCGGGCGGACGCAGGCGAAGCTCGACGCTGTGGCGCGCGACATCGCCGCCGCGGGCGGAACGGTCGAGACCGCGCAGGTCGACGTGCTCGATCAACAGGCCGTGGAGAAGCACGCCGACGCTGTCGCGGCGACGGCCGGCGGCATCGACATCGCCGTCAACGCCGTGAGTGTCCAGCACGACCAGGGGACTTCGCTGGCGGATCTGTCGCTGGAGGAGTTCATGCGGCCGATCGACGGCTATTTGCGGACGCTGTTCATCACCAGCAAGGCCGTGGCCCGGCACATGGGGGGCGAGCGTCCCGGTGTGATCCTGACGCTGTCGGAGCCGGGCGCCAAACTGGCTGTAGGTGGCATCTTGGGGCACGCCGTGAGCGCGGCCGGCAAGGAGGCGTTCTCCCGGGTTCTGGCCGCGGAACTGGCACCCGGCAACGTCCGGGTCATCGGCATCCGTCCCCACGCTGTCGTCGACGCGCCGGCAGCAGGCTCCTATACCAAGGAACTCTTCGCGCAGGCCGCGGCAGCGGCGGGGCAGTCGGTCCAGGAGATGCTCGAAGGCGGGGCGATGGCGCAAGGGACGCTGCTCAAGAGGCTGCCGAGGCTCTCCGAGATCGCGGAGACGGCCGCGTTCCTGGCTTCGGATCGAACGGGGGCCATGACCGGGACGATCGCCAACCTGACCAGCGGCGCGATCGTCGACTGAGTCCAGGTCCGCCAGGACGTTCGCCGGGCGGCGGGCGCTGAGGGAGCCGCCGCTGAGGGAGCCGGCGCTGAGGGGGCGGGCGCTGAGGGGGCGGGCGCTGAGGGGGCGGGATCACAGAGCCGGCGAGGGCGAACTCAGCCCGGTCGCTGACCCCGAGACGGTGGCCACCTCCGGATCATCGAGTGGAAGCGCGCCTGCAGAAAAGATCACGTCCGCCCAGGTCATGCCCCCTGCTAGGGCTACGTGCGGCATACACGAGTTCCGGCGAGCAGGAGAGGGAGGCGGGTGCGGCATGATGATCGACCGCGCTCCTTCGCCTGGCCTACCTCACCGTCACGAACGCTCTCACCGCACTGCGCTTGCTACCCGTGAGCGATCGGGACAAGAACGTAGAGATTCTCGCCCTGCGCCACCAGATCACCGTCCTTGAACGCCAACTCGGCGCTGACACCAGAGTGCGATTCGCGCCTGAGGACGGAGCCTTTCTCACCGCGCTCCCGACCTCGCTGCCCCGCGAGGCTGCGCGAGCGCCACGGCCCGGCGGTCATCACCATCTTAGGCACCCGCAAACGGCCACTGCGAGCCGCAGACAGCCGGACATGCGGAGAAAGCCTCTGGCTTGCATCTCTGCAGGCCAGAGGCTCTCCTACGCCGGCCGGGACAAGCGCGCCCTGCAGGATTCGAACCTGCGACCGTCGGATTAGAAGTCAAGGGCGCGACCAGCGCTTTTGCGCAGGTCAGCCAAGGGATCCGCTCGCGTCTTCTTCGGCATGTGTTTGGCACAGGAGACATTCCCAGCATCGATGGCGTACGCGATCGGCGGCATCCATGTGCTGGCACAGCCACAACCAGTCGACGCTAACCGGTCTCCGACCTTGGGATATTCATAGATGAGGAGCCGCTGCGCCTCCACGGCATCGTCATCTTCGCCCCGAGGGTGACCTGCCCCACCCGCCGATCACTCTCCGTCCATGTAGCGGTACCAAGACCGTCCGATCAGCAGCACACCTCTTATCCGGAAAGTTGCATTCCGCACCTATGTCACAGCAAAAGTGACTCTTGTTCCTTGATCACCCAAAAGTTACGCTTCGTCCGCTTAATCATTGCTCCGAACTGGACCAAGTGGGACAGCCACCACCTACGCCGACGCCCCGCCTCTCACCGGCATCGACCCAACCGGTCACTACACCAGCGGCCTCGGCGTCAACACAGGCAACGGCGGCGGCACAACAATCGCGGGAGGGACGAGCGTCAGCCTCGGCAGTGGCGGCTACAGCACTTCTGGATACAGCAGCTCCAGTTACTCTGGTGCAGGCGACATAGCAGCCTCCACAGGCACATACAGCAGCAACGGCGGAGGGCATGTTTGCAGTGACAATATCTGCTCGGCGACGTTCGTTCATGCACAGTGGTGGATAGAGCACATTGCCTCAGCAGAGTACATTCTGTCCCAGCTCGATTGGGACCCCAAAGAGGCGCCCGAGTAGGCGTTTACGATACAGACACGGGAAAGGGGCGCTCACTCCCACCGACTATTCGACCGGCAAAGCGAAAACCCGAAAAATTGAGGTAAACCTACACTCTCCTGAATGGTCGACCAAGGAAGAGGAGGCCGTACGGAAGGGTGAACTGACAGGCATACCAGGGTGTGGAGCCAGCTAGGCAAGGAGGACACATCGAGCCCTCCGGCTCCTTTATCGAATTCTCAATGACCTATGGCGGCAACTACAGCCAGGGCGTGGACCGTCCTTGTGGCTAACCGTCACAGCATGGGGCCCAAAGACGGGGGTTCACCACCCGAGTATAGAGTGGTTCACCAACCTCCACACCTGTGAAAACTGGATCAGACTTCAGAGAAAGATCCAGACAGAGATGCCCTACGATCTGCAGACCATCAAGAAAGGGAAGTGCAGAACGGTAGGTGCCGACTGCGCTTCGCCTATGTTCAATTTTCAAGCAGACCCGGGAGTGTGCAACATTACCGCTCGTAACGTATTCCAGACTGCGACAGGACTGTTCGCGGCTGCATGTTCGTCGCTCATTGTCATTGTATTCAGCGGCTTCATGCTAGGCGTGCAGATTGGATTCCTGTTCGCCTGCGCCCTTTACCTACTCGCCGGACTCGCTGGATTCGCCGCAAGTCGACACAAGAAATTTTTCACAGGCTGGCTATTGTGGACCGCAGCCTTAGGCACATACACAGGTGTGGTGCTCTTTAGCTGAAGGTGGTTGGTTAGCCAGTGCGCTGGTACTCGTTGATCAGCCCGCTGAATCGCCCCGGATAAGGTGGAGACTCCATGCGAAGAGCGCTGAGCCGGCGGCGCCGTGCGGAGACCGCCAGTGCTGTGACCGGAAATGATCGCCGGGTTGGGTGAGGTCTCAGGCCGCGGTTGCGAGCGGTCGCCCGCCCCATCGAACGCCTTTCTCGCCTCGGATGCGGGCGCGTTCGCGGCGCTGTGCTGCCGGCACGTCGGGGTGGCGAGCGTGGGCGTTGCGCCAGCGCAGGTAGGCGTGGAGGGCTCGGGTCCGGACGGTGTGGTTGGGATGGTCGGAGTTGGCCAGGGCGAACCGGCGCAGGGGTCCGAAGTGCGCCTCGACGGGGTTGGCCCAGGAGGCGTAGGTCGGGGCGCCGTCCGGGCGGGCGGCGCGGATCGACTTCAGCGCGGCCCAGGTGTGGTCGATGCCTTTGCGGGCTCGGTTGACGCCCCGCAGCAGGTCGTCGCCGACGGAGTAGCAGCCGTGAAGTGGGTGACGCCGTGGGTGCGGCGGTAGGTGGCCGCCAGCCGGTCCGGCTTGTGGTGCCCATCCGGAGCCGGCGGTGGGACGGATGCCGAGCAGCCCGAACTCGTCCACGGCGAAGGCGCGGTCGGGCCGCTGGGCCAGGGCGTACTCGATGCGTTCCAGCTTGGCTTCGAAGTTCGGATCAGGTGAGTCTTTCCAGGTCTTGGTGCGCTGGAAGGTGATGCCGTGGCGGGCCAGCAGGGTGCGTAAGGCTTCCCGGCCGATGGTGATGGCGCGGCCGGGCAGGCGATGCGGGTAGTCGAGCAGTTTGCGGATGGACCAGCGGGTGAAGGGCTGGCCGAGTTTGGTCGGTCGGGTGGTGGCCGTCGTCGCGATGAACTCTTCGTCGTCAGGACTGGTCAGGCGGGGACGGCCTCCCGCCCACTGAGGGTCCAGGCAGGCCATCCCGATCTCGTGAAGCGGTGGATCGCACGGTGTCCTCGTCAGCCTGCACCAGGCGGGCGATGACCGGGACGGTGTTGCCGCCGGCGGAGCCGGCAGGATCATCGCCCGCCAATGGCGCACCGTGCTCATCGTGCCGCGCCGCACAATGCGTTGTAGCTTCTGCCCTTCCTGGTCTGTGAGCCTGCGGACCCGGACTGGTTGCGTTACCTGATCTCCTGAGCGTCGATCGAACCTGATCAACGCGCGCGAAGACCACCTGCCCCGCCGGTGCACCGAAACCGAGCAAGCCCCGGCCCTGGGCGGCCACCCGGCTCCACCAACCGCCGACCCGCACCTCACTACGACGTCGGCAAAACCTTCGAACGCGAGACCACGCGCCACCGCGATCCCCTGCTCAAGATCGCCCTCGGCGACATGGATGGTGGCCAGGATGGTGCGGACGAAGGACAGGCTGCGCACGTACAGGCTCTCCGACAGCTCCACGCTCTCCAGAACGCGGTCCTGTGCCCGATGGTGGTGTCCGAGGTCGCGGAGGCAGTGCGCGAACTCGGCGGCCAGCTCCGCCTCGTCGAAGTACCTCAGACCGGGTCGTCCTCGGGGACGCGCCGCTCGAACCACGGCTCGGCCTCCCCGAGGGCGCGGGCCTCGTCCCCCTGGGAGGCGAGGGCCCGCGCCTCCATCGCGTGGAACAGCGCCATGGCGGTGGGCGTGGCCGCGCCGTCAGCGCCCATGCGGGCGGCTCTGGCGAGGTTCACCGCGGCACCGTAGTGCCCGAGGTAGTTGGCCTGGTGGCTCATGCCCGCGAGGATGCGTCCGCCGAGCATCCGGTTGCCGGCCTCGCGCGCGAGCATGAGGGCCTTGACCATGTACCGCTGGGCGAGCCCGTGCCGGCCCGTGTCGTACGCCATCCAGACGGCCAGCCGCAGCATGGCAGCGGTCTCGGACAGGAACTCCCGGCCGAGCACGGTGTCGGGCGAGACCTGCTTGAGCAGCGGTTCGACCTCCATGGCGATGTACTGCACAACCCGTGGACCGGGCGTGCCCGCCGCCGAACCGGTAGTCCAGCTTGGCGAACATGGCCGTGGTCTCCCGTACGGCCTCCACGCCGGCCGCCGTGAGCAGGTGGCCCTCCCCCGGCCGCCGCGCCGCAGGGACGGGATTCACCAGCCACGACACCATGGCGTCGTGCACGGACCGCCGCCCTTACCGAGACGCAATACGCCTCACTCCTCACCAAGCGGGTCCACGACCGGCGTCTCGCCTGCGTCTCGACGTGGCTCAACGCGGGTGTGCCTACCACCCAGGTCGCGGCCACAGCGTGGAGGTCCTGCTCAGGATCTACGCCAAGTGCGTCGTCGGCCAGGACGAGGCCGCCAAGCGCCGGATCGCCGACGCCCTCAGGGAGGAATGATCCGGAGCATGCGCGGAACGTGCGCACGCATCTGGCACGATCATCCGCAGCGGCCCGCCGTCAGCCGTACGCACCCGGACAGAAGACGAGAGCCCCTGGCCGGCGTTCCCGCAGGTCAAGGGCTCTCGTCCACTGTCTCTGGAAAGCGCGCCCTGCAGGATTCGAACCTGCGACCGTCGGATCAGAAGTGGATCGTCCTTTGGCTAACCAAGGACGTGCTGACCTGCGCGCGATCGCCCGCTCCCTCTCAACTCCGGCAAGGTCATTCCGCGCATGTTCCGGATCTTGCTCTGCGTGACGTCCAGGAGCGGTGACCACTGCGAGGTGGGCGCTGACTCAGTAGCGCTAGCCAGGCCAGTGGGGGTCCTCCCAACGGGCGGGTCCGACGAGGCTGAGCAGTCGTATCCGATGGAGCAGTTCTACGGGGGCGTTCTGGGCACGGAGCCGGGCAGGGGCATTGCGGATCAACCAGGCCGTCAACTCGATACGCGTCTCTTCCGCGTCCTCCCAGGTTTCCCACGGGAGTTGGTCTCCCAGCAAGTCGTACTCCCAGTGCGCCACCGCCTTGGCCAGATGATGATCGGCCACGCTGGACGTCTGCGTTTCCCAGACTTCCAGCCAGGGGCTGAGTGTGGCAGAGGCTTCGTGACACAGTGCGAGAACTTCGTGCACGGGCACAACCGGATCCGGGTCGATGAGAGTATGGGCCCACCAGGCGTTCAGGAATTCCCAGACCGCTGCAACCTGCTCGCCAGGCCACTGCTGCCACTGGCCCCGCGCTAACGAACGTCCGACCTCATCCATACCAAAGAGTGAGTCGACAAGGCCGTCAACGAGAGCCCTCGACAGTTGGGGCAGAGCACGGCGCAGCACGGATGCGTGGTCTTTCCAATCGAGGGGCCGCCAAGCGCGGTACAGAAGATCAAGGTCCAGCTCCACGTCCGGCACCTTCAACTGCGCGAGCTCTTCCGCACTGCCCCAGTGGCACTCACACTTGTACTCATCAGGACGGGCGGTCATGCCACGGAAGGTGACGGCCATGCGGTTCAACGCGGCCTTGAGACGGAGTCGGGCGGACGTCTGGTCAGGGTTCGTCATGGGCGTTCGCCTTCAGAGACTCCGGAAGTTGCCCCATCCGAAGATGGCTACTTTAGCGAACTCCGCGCTTGGGCTGGCGGTGGAGGAGACGGAATCGGCGTCCTCAGCTTGGGAATTGTAGGGATCTTGGCTCGTAGGGACGTTGGCCTGGGACTGAGGCCGGTCCTGAGTGACCGTGGTTGACCCCTCGTTACCGCCATTAATGGCACGCTAATGGCACGACGATCAGCCCGCGACCTGGTAATTTCCAGCGTGACGCGCGCGCTCCGCCTGCCTGATCATCCCGTCTGCCGTCGACCCGCCCGAAGGGGAAGCGGGCCAGGGCCACGGGGACAAGGTGGAGCCCCCAACTGGAGGAACGACCTTGGCCCCGTGGCCCTGGTCTGCTCGGCTTGTCCCGGGTCGACGGCGGGCGGGGTGATCAGGCTTCCACCTCAACTAATCACGAGCCTCAGGCCCGCGCGACAATCATCCCGGAGCCGGAGTGCCCCCGCCGGAGGCGAAAAGAAGTTGGCGTGCCAGGGAGCTCGCATGGAGCATGAGCTATGGGGCTGTTCAACAGGGTGAAGTTTCCCAAGCCGCTCACTTGCCCGAACTGCGGAGTGACGGGTATCTGGACCGCGCAGTTCTGGTTCGGGGCGACAGACCTCATCGACTATGAGGTGGGGCAGCATCTGAACTGGGAGTACAGATGGGCCGTGGCGGGTGAACCCGGCCATCACCGTGTGCTTGCTCAGGGCGTGCTGGAGGGGTGTAGGCACTGCGGCACGTACGACTTCGGCGGCAGCCTATGGGAGATGGTTGTCATTGAGATTGTCGATGACGTGATCGTGTCGGTAGTGCAGGACACCAGCGGTGATGGCTGGTGGGCAGAGGACTGGCGAGTGCTTGAGGCATAGAGCAGTGCT
>NZ_FOBF01000044.1 GCF_900109355.1 Nonomuraea pusilla | reverse complement strand
AGTAGCCGCCGAGGGTGGGGACGTTCATCTTCCGCAGGCGCGCGACGGCGGCGCGGAACATCTTGAACGTGACCACGTTGCTCGTGGAGAGCTCGTAGGCGGTGGCCTGGGTGCCGGGGCGGATGCTGACCGGCGCGTTGACGGCCACGACCGCGTCGCCGACCACGTCCGCGCGGGCGGTGCCGAGGGTAAGCGTGCTGGTGCCCGTGTTCACGCCGGTCACCGTGTTCGCGACACCGGCGATGGTGACGTTCAGCGGGTTGGACGCCGAGACGGGGGTGGGCTTGCCGTTGACCAGGACGGTCTCGAAGCCCTTCACCGACTGGACGATGATGCTCGTGTCCGAGCTGCCCGCGGTGGTGCACCAGGTGCGTCCGCCGGCGTAGGCGCCGTACAGCCTGTCCCGGGCGATCCGGTTGAGCGACTGGCCCGCGTTGATGGCGAGCTTCTGCACGTCCTCCAGGTACTTCGACGCCAGCGACATGCGCGACTGGAGCATGTTGGTGTCGATGGCCGAGCCGTACTGGTCCATGGTGACGGACCACTGCTCGATGCCGTACGTCTGGGTGGACGGGTCGCTGCCGGTGATCGGCGTGGTGACCGGGTTGAGCAGGCCGGTACGGGTGAAGGTGCCGGTGTCGCCCAGGTTGGCCGACCACGGCCGCGGAGTAGCGATCATCGGGTACAGGAACTCGGGCAGCAGCGCGTCCTCGAAGGTCCTGTACAGCAGGCCGTTCTGCATGATCTCCCGGATCGCGGCCGGGAGGGTGGACCGCACGTCGTGGCGGTCGAGCTGGAACGCCCAACGGGCGGTCTGGACAGTCATGAATCACTCCTCAGTGATCGTGATGGACACGAGGTCCGGGTGCTGCCGGGCGATCTCTTCGAGCCCGAGCAGCGCGGTCTGTGCGATGGCCGACACCGCGGCGCACACGCGGCCCTGCTCGGCGTGGCCCTCGTGTCCGTCCACCTCAATGGAGGTGAGGCCCGGCCCCAGATGGGCTCGGATGCGGATCACTGGCGGGGGCGCACGCCGTACTTGGCGAGTTCCGCCTCGAACGCGGAGTGGTCGGCAGTGCGGTAGTTGGTGGGTTCGGGCTCCTTGCGCGGCCCCTGCGACGGGTCCGGCTTCGGCGTCTTCTTCGGCGGCGGGTCGGCCTGCTTGCGCAGGTGAGGCTTGCGCTCCAGCAGATCGTCGAGGTCGGAGCGGATCGAATCGAGGTCGATCTCGCCGTCATCGCCGGCGTAGCTCGTCAGGTCGAGGAAAGCGTGAGCGTCCTCAGGGTCGGCGAACGCTTCCGCCGCGAGAGCCCGCACCTCGGCCTTGACGGCCCGCTGTGTGGCCTTGACGGCGCGCTGCTCGGCCTTCTCGGCGCGCTGGGCGGCCTTCTCCGTCTCGCTCTTGTCGCGGTCCTCGAACTCGGCGACCTTCGCCGCCAGCTCGTCGGCCAGCCTCTTCGCTTCGGCCGCCTCTCGGCGAGCCTTGGCCCGTTCGGCCTTCATCCGCTCCAGCGCCTGCTTGCCCTTGTCGCCGAGCTGGTCGGCCCCCTCAGGCTCAGGCTCAGGATCGGGCACATCCGGTTCGGGGTCCGGGTTGCCCGGGTTGTCGTCCGGCGGGTCCTCGTCGAAGCGCGCGAGGTCGAACAGCCAGTGTCGTTCGGTGTACATGGGTCTCCCGTTGCGGGATCAGCCCCGGCCCTTGCGGCGCGGGGAGGTCTCAGATGAGGTAGCCGAAGCGGCGGAGTTGACCGATGGCCTTACCTCGATCGCCTGCGGCATCGCGGTAGATCTGCTCTGGTGTCGGGCGAGGCTCCCGGCCGGCACCGTACAGGCCGCGGCGCGTGGTGCCCTCGCGGGTGTATTCGCGCCCGCCAGCCACGTAGGTGGCGCCCCGTCGGCGCGCATTCACGACTTGGGCGATGTCGCCGCCGTCGCGGATGGCCTCGGCGGCGGACTTGCCGAATGCTCGGTTCTGCTGCTCGCGAGACATGCCGTCGAACGCCTCGCGCGGAGACTGCACCAGGAGCCGTTCGGGGCTGCCTTCGGGGATCGGCAGGTGGTAGCAGTCGCAGTTCGGATGCCGGGCGAACCCCGTCGACCAGGAGTAGGCGCGGCCAGCCAATACGATGCACCGGCCACAGGACGGCGGTGTGAGCA
Source organism: Nonomuraea pusilla (assembly GCF_900109355.1). Lineage (GTDB taxonomy): Bacteria > Actinomycetota > Actinomycetes > Streptosporangiales > Streptosporangiaceae > Nonomuraea > Nonomuraea pusilla. Next base: position 6,827 of record NZ_FOBF01000044.1, on the reverse strand, counting down.
TGCGGACGTAGCTGACGAAGCGGCGGTTGGCCACCATCCCGACACCGTCAGCGACGCGCCCGGCATCGGTGGTCTCCGTCTCCAGAATGCGGGTCAGGCGCGCTAGCCCCGACCGCAGCGCCAACTGGTCGTCGACGCCCACGGCCAGCAGACCGAGTGCCCGCAAGGCGGGCTGCATCAGCAGCGACCGCAGGTCCCTACCGTCCGCCGCCACGCCGGCGAACGCGCCCGGATTGACGACGCCCGCACCGAGCTGGGGTACGCCCTGCTCGCGCGCTACCGCTGCGACGTACGGCTGCGACAGTGAGGCCGCGGCCCGCTGGCCCAAGGTGAGGATCTGAATGATCGTGTCCAGCGCCGCCAGCCAGGAGTCGAGCACGTCTGCTGCCCGCACTGTGGCCCACAGGGTTTGCCCCTGGTCCACAATGGAACGGACGACGGCCTGCTGTGCCTGGTAGTGGGCCTGGGCGATCTGCTGGGCGGCCATCAGGCCACCGGTTCAGGTTCAGGCTGCTTCTCTTGCGGCGGCTTGGGCCCGGTCAGCGCGGCCAGGTCGCCGGCCATCACCCGCTGGAACGCGTTCTCGGCGACCTTCTCGTCCTCCTCCTCCATCCGTTCGATCTGGACCTGCGTGTACCCGAGGTCCTCGCGCGTCTGGTGAAGAGGGACGATCTTCGCCGTGTACAGCTTCACTGCGGCGTCGGCCTTCTGCGCGATCGTTGGCGTGGCGGCGTCCCGCCAGAGCGTTTCGAGGCTCTTGGCGTCGTCCGCCGTCTCGTCACCTCGCACCTTCAGGACGAGGCGCTGCACCCGCTCCCAGGAGCCGCCGTAAGAGCGCTGGCGGCGTTCTGCTCGCTTGATCAGGCGCGACTCATCCGACCGGATCGCATCCGCGCTGGCCGGGTTGTCCGTGGCGTGGCCGAGGAACCGGGACGGAAGACCGCCCAGAGAGGCAACCATCATGGCCAGCAGCTTCAACGTCTCATGGAAGTTGGCCAGGTTCGCCTCGGGGAACTGGCCGACCTCGACGCCATCTTCCTGCTTATGCTTCGGGATGGCCCAGACTCGGCCGATGATCCGCTTCAGCGCGGAGATCTTCCGACCCTGCTCATCCTGGAAGTCCGACTCGTCAACACCGATCGCCCAACGCCGGGGAACCGCATGGAACTCGCCGGACACCATCATGTCGGTCGCCATCTTGCAGGCCGCATCCGACAGCGGAACGATCGGCTTCAGCTCGCTGACCCCGTTAGGGCGCTTCGTACGCGGCCGGTTGACGATCGGCACGACCGGCACTTCGTCGAGCTCGTGCTCATCGCGCCCATGGTCAGGGTCTTCCACCCAGTCGCCGTCCCGCTTAACCCACCAGACGGTGACGCCGGGCAGGTAGAGGGTGGCGTGCTCGACTTTGCCGTTCTCGTCTTCCTCGGTCCACCGCTTCACCGCGGCGGCAACCTTACGCGTGCGCGGGTCGTGCTCCGCGTACACCTCCAGCGGCGACTCGACCGTCACGATCGGAGTGTTCGCGTCGTCCTCGTTCGCCCCAACGATCACGTAGGAACGGCCCATCACGAGCGCGTCAACATGCGCCTTCTGGGACTCCTCGTCCAAGTCGTTGGCCTGCCAGATGCGCCACAGCTCTTCATCGGCCTCGGCCTGCCGGCCGAAGCGGAAGCCCTCGATGTCGAGGCGCTCCTCCACCGAGTCAGCGACCAGGCGAGGCCACTCGACGACGACCTGCCGGACCCGCTCGTCCAACTCCTGGAGCAACTCCGGCGCCATGTACGACAGCGGCTGCTCGCCCTCGTAGTAGGCGTCCCACTTCTTCAGCTCGGGCAGGTCCCTGTCGTGGCACTTGATGAGGTGCATCAGCCATTCCAGCGCGGAGCGAGCCACCATTCACCTCATCTCATGACGATCACCTTGGAGGGGCGTCTCTTCCGGAACAGGCCAGCGGCCTGTGCATCGCCAGCGGCCTCATGCGCGAGCACGGAGCAAACGGCGAGGTCGATCTTCTGCGTCTGGCTGGGCTTCTCCAGCACGTACCGCTGGTTCGGCCGCGGCGCCTTCCGGGCGTTCTTCACGTGGATCGCCGTCGTCTTGCAGCCATCGTGCGTGAACGCCGACTCAGCCTTGGTCACGTCCACCAGGAGACGCTGCGTCGCTGCATGCATCTGCACCGGCCGGTACGTCTCCCACCGCAAGACCACCTTGTCGCCGTACTTCTCCACCCAAGCGTCGATCTCGGACTTCCAGTCAGGCGGGTCGCAGTACATGCGCACGACCTTGTACCGGGACATGAGCTCGTCCACCGCGGCGGCGACCTCCAGCCGCGGCACCTGACCGCCATGCTCGGCAGGGTTCCAGAACGTCGGCGTCTGGTCCGGCCCGAACGTGGGCGTGAACTGGTAGCCGGCGCCCGTCTCGGCCCGGATTCCCGTCCAGTCGTCGCTGTCGCTGCCGTCAAACCCGAGCACGATCGACGTCCCGTCCGGCACCTGCTCCGGCCTCGCACGGCCGTCCCACACGTCGCCGTCCATCCACGAGCCGCCGGCGTAGACGATCCGGTTGCCGAAGAACCGCTCCGCCTGAGCGGGATCGGTCTCGGCGAGCTCGGCGCACTCCGCCTCGATCATCGGGACACTCGCGTGCGGAGACCCGGCGTAGTTGAACCGCAGGATCTTGCGACGCTCCGCCCTGTTCTTGAACGACAGGTTCGCCGGCGGCGGCTCATAGAAGCGGAAGACGTCCTTCGCCTTCCCCTCGAACGTGCGCTGCGCCGTCGACTGCTCGGCAGGGTTGAAGCAGTTCGTCGTCTCCATCGACCTGCCGCCCATGCCGGCCGCGCCGCGGCGCATCGTCTCGGCGACCTTCACCAGCTTGTTCGTCGCGTTGTACAGCTGCGACTCATCCTGAAGGCAGAAGATGAGCGGGTTGCCCAGCCGGGACATGGCGCTGGAGGTGACCACCTCGATAATCCCGTCGTTCGGCAGCCGGATGAAGCCCTCACGGACCTTCATCAACTCCGCCAGCCGCGGCCCCTTCGCCATCGCCTGCAACGGCCGATAGACGTTGTCGACCTGATCCTCGGACGTGGCCAGGAGCTGGATCAGCGGGGTCGGCCACGGCATGCCCATCGGCTCGCCCGGCCGGTACGTGTACGTCCATCCGCACCCGCACCCGTGATCAGCGCACCGGTACTGCTCGCCGCCCTCAGCCCAGCCAGCGAACAGGACCGGCCCCACCGCTTCCGCGCAGACGATCGTCGCCGACCAAGGGCCTTTGCCGGTCTTCTGCGGGGCGATGATCTGCGAGCGGCGGTAGAAGAACGCGGCGCCGCGGGTCGGAATGCCGTTGCTGTCGTACGCCTGCGCGTCCGGCTTCACCCTGTAGTGGTTGAGCGTGCACCAGAGCTGCCAGTCGTACATGCGGAACGGCCGGCCCTTGGAGAAGCCGTCCGGGACGATGCAGTGCCGCTGCGTCCAAGCGGGGACAATGAACAGGGTCGGGAAGTCGACAACGTACTTGTCAGCCGCCGCCATGAGTCACGACCGTGAACCGCGACCGGACATCCTCGACGTCGTCGACAGGCTCCTCGCGCTCCTGCCGCTTCACCGCAAGGTCATCCTCGGCGATCTTCCAGCCGTTCTCTTTCAGTCCCGCGGGCGTGAGCCCGATCTGGTCAGCGAACCGCACGACGACGTTCCCGAGCGCCGCTGAGGCGTCCTCAGCTTCCATCCGCACGGACCAGCGCACCCACATGGCGACCGTCCGCCAACGCCACGGCTGAATCGACCAGGCCGCCGCCTGAGGGGTACGCCACGCCTCCTCCCACACCTCCAGCTCGCGAGCATTCGCCAGCGGGAGCGGAAACTCTGGCGGCTCACCGTCGTAGCCTTCGGCCGGCAGGGCCGTGAACACCACCCCGCGCTGCTCCGAACGCCCCGACGACTCGTCAGGCTGGGGGCCAGACCTGTTCCGGGCACCTCCACGCGCCATGGTCGATCACTACTCCCTCGCCGCATTGCGCGACATCAGGCCAGCCAGTCACCTTGCGTGACAGGCCGTAACGTTTGAACCCTCCGCGGGTGGCAGCGCCCTCCCCCGCGGTCCTCTTCGGGTCCGGGCTGGGGGGTGCCCCCCGGGGTGATGGGGCTACTTGCTGTGGGCTTTGCGTGTGGCTGCGGCTTTGCGGGCCATAGCGGTGCGGCCTGCCTTGGTGGCGCCTGCGTTGGCGATCTGTGCTGCGCGCTGCTTGCCGAGTTTGGGGGCGAGTGTGTCGTACACGTCGTGTCGGCCTTTGGCTATGTGGCCTTTGCCTTTGCCTGCCATGGCATGCCTCCTATCGGGCGTTCCATCCACCGGGCTGGTCGCGGGCTGTGCGGCTGGAGTGGTGGGCGTGTGCCATGGCCCTGAGGTTGGATGGGTCGTGGCCGCGTGGGCCCTTGGGTCCTAGCCCGTCTATGTGGTCTACGTCTGTGGCGATGGGGCGCAGGTGCACGGGTAGGGCTGCACAGTCGTCGCACTCGCAGTGTGGGTGGGTACGCAGGTACGCCTTGCGTGTGCGGCGCCATGCGCTGTCGTAGCCTCGCTGGAATGCGCTGCCTCGCTGCCGTTCGGCCTCGCGCTTGCAGTCATCGCACCTGCCGCCTTGGGTTAGCTCAGCGCAGCCGGGGGTGGAGCACACGGACATCGCCTTGCGAGGCATGGCGTCTCACCACCTGCGGTGATTACAGAAGCTCGGGATGCGACCTGCATAAACGCGGCACCGATGTGACGGAGAGTGAACCGGGCGGGCGCTGCCCAAGCGAAGGCGCTGCATGTGAGAGAGTGCCTAAGCCCGCCCGGGGGTCTATGGGGTCAGGGGGAATCCGGCGTCTCTGGCGCCTTCGCGAGCAGCTCGTCGATCTGGCGGTGGAAGACGTTGTGTTCTTCCCGCCAGCGCTCATCGACCAGGCATCCGCAGCGGGTACACGTGTAGGAGTCGGCGCACATCATGACTCCAGCCAAGCAGGATTGAAGCCGGAGCGGTGGCGGCGACCTCGGGCGAGCGCCTTAAGGGTCGGACAGTCGTCCTCGCACTCGATCCACAGGCAGTTGTCGTCCGGGCTCACACACTCGTGAGGTCCCTCGTGGCAACTCAGGATGAACAGCTCCGCATCGCAGCGGGCGATCGTGTCCTGCGGGTCGTGGCGGCACATGTGGTCGGCGTCGGCCTGTTTCCAGACACCACCGCAGTAGTGGCCGTGACCGGCGACCGTGGCGTCAGGTGCTTCGATCTCAAGGCCGCTTTCGAACTCGCTGGGGTCATCGACTGTCCAAGGTCCGGGCGTCGCCGCTTCGGCTGCTGCCTTGTCGCCCTCTATCGTCGCCTTCAGCCAGGAGAGCAGATCAGACATCTCAGCCCTGCTTCCGGACTGGAGCCACGTGCAGCGTGATCGATCCGAAGACATCCCCTGTACCGCCGTAGCAGTCCCAGCCCACGATCTTGTACGTCTTCCCGTACATGTGGACGACTGACTCCGTCCCGGGGTGGGTGGGCAGCACGACGGCGGGCGGGCCATCCGTGGCAGGCGCGGTCCAGCCGAGGGTGATCAGCGCTTCGCGAGTGGACTCCGAGATGTACAGCTCGGAGGTCTCGAACTCCATGCGCTGGACCTCGACGAGCGCCATCTCCAGGTCGACGCGCGGCGGGGTGCCGGGGTCGAGGCTCATCGTCAGCGAGCGGACACCTCGGGAGATGTCGTGGCCGTCCACCTGGAGTCCGTGGGCGCCGAAGCCTCCCGCATTGGGGAGGATGGTGACCTTGTGCCGCTTCATGTCGCTCTCCACAAGAGGGCTGTAGGGGGTTGTTGTGCGGCCCCGACCAACCCCCCCAGCAAGACGGGGCCGCACGATCAAGGGGTGCCGGCCTGGCGCTCTCCGCCCTCGGACCCCTCAGTCCACAAAGAGCACCAGGCCGGCAGCTCGACGCGGTCACGGGGAAGAGCCGCGGAGCGGGCGCACTCCCGCCGAGAGTGCGCGTCTATGGGGATCTCTAAGGCTGTCTAGGCTGCGGGCCTGAGCGAGGCGCGCAACAGGTCACGCTCTTCAGCGGTGGGAGGCACCTTCTCGCCGCGGCGTAGCTGCCGGGCGATCGTGGCGAGATCAAGCCAGTCGTACCAGGCTGTCTTGCCGAGCTTCAGCAGCTTGCGGGCGTGGTGGCGGGAAGCCCACACGCGGACGGTGGGCTCGGGGATTGCAAGGCGTTGCGCGGCCTGGGCGATAGTGATCCGCTCGGGCATGCCGGTCACCCCCAGACATGCGAAAAGCCCTCGACCATCTGGTCTGAGGGCCTTTGCTCCCACTATGAACATGACTTATAACAGGTCATGTCCGAAAACGCGAGTTAGGCGCGCCGGGCGACCAAATCGTCTGTGGGCGCGGGTCGCACTCCCCGCCGCCGGTAGGACTTGACTCGCGCAGAGCGGACCTTTGTCAGGTCCGCGTACTCGTCCTGGTTGTACTCGGCGCGGCACTGGCGGCATTTCGCCCCTGCCTGCTGCCCGTCGTCGTCGAGGACTTCGTACAGGTCAGCGAAGCCGCAGTCGCAGTAGACGCCGGACAGGTGGCGGGCGGGCTGCCGGTTGTCGGTGAGGAGCCGGCGGCAGCGGTGCGCCAAGTACAGGATGTCGAGGCCAGCGTCGGCGCCGGACAGGTCGACCAGTTCGCCGTCGCGCATCATCGGCTCGGCTTCCAGCGCGAGGAGCGCGTCGAGGTGGGCGGAGATGATGGTCCACGCCTGCGTGAGGACCGCCCCGTCCCTGCGGCGGCGGGACGTCTCGGTG
>NZ_FOBF01000047.1 GCF_900109355.1 Nonomuraea pusilla | reverse complement strand
CACCGAGACGCAGCTCTTCGACGACGCCGACTTCAAGCAGGCGCTGCAGGGCCGCGTCGACTCGCCCATCTACCGGGACCTGTCCATCGGCCGGTTCGGCGGCATCGACTGGGTGCGCGACAACGAAACCCCCACCCTGCTGGGCGGCAGCAGCGGCAACGTCACCGTGCACCGGCCGATCGTGTTCGGCGCTGAGGCGTTCGTGTCCGCCCCGTTCGAGGGCATGGGCAGCCTCCTGGCCGAGACCGACGTGTCGGATGTGCCGTCGATCCAGATGGTCGGCCCCGCCTCCGGCGTCCAGGTCGCCATGATCACCCGGCCTCCGCAGGACCGCCTCCAGCAGGTCATCGGCTCCGCCTGGTCCTGGGTCGGTGACTTCGGCGTCCCGTCCGACTCCACCACGGGTGACGCCGCCCTGTACAAGCGGGCCGTCATCCTGGAGCACGCGTGAGGGCGGTCGCCACCGAGGCGTTCAAGGCGTACTACGGCATGCAGCCACTCGACTTCCCGGAGGGCCACGAGTTCTCCGGAGACGTCGCGGTCTACATGCTGCAGACCGGCGCCCCGGTGGAACCTGCCGATGACGAGGCCCGAGCCCTGCTCTCCGCTGCGGAGGCACAGCCACCCGCACCGGAGGAGCAGGACGTGCCGCCGATCGACGGCACCATCAACGAGGTGCTCGCCTGGGTCGGTGACGACCAGGAGAGGGCAGTGCAGGCGCGCGACGAGGAGTCCGCGAGGGACAAGCCGCGCTCGACCCTGCTGGCCCAGCTTGACGAGATCATCGCCGATTGACGGGAGGCCGCCGTGTCCCTGCCTCCGCTCGCCACGGTGGCCGACCTGCAAGCGCACCTCCAGCGCGAGCTCCCGGCGGCCCAGGCCGACCTCGCCATCCGGCGCGCGTCGGCCCGGGTCCGCTCCTATACCCAGCAGACCATCAGCTTCGTCGCCAACGACGTGGTTGAGGTCGATGGGGGAGACCGGACGCTGAGGGTGCCGCAGCGCCCCCTGGTCGTCGACGACGCCCATCCACTCACGGTGGTGGAGCTCGGCGACTTCGGAGGACTCGACCTCACCCTCACCGAGGGCGTGGACTACACGCGACTCGGGGGCGAGCTGACCCGCGGTTACCCCACCTACTGGACCAACCGGCTCATGGGGTGGCCGCACAACCGGGTCAGGGGCGTCTTCGCGCCCCGCGTGCGGCTCACCTACAGCCACGGCTACCAGACGGTGCCCGACGACATCATGGACGTCGTGCTCGCGTTGGCCACGACCAACGTGAGCAACGTCCTCGGTCTCCGCAGCGAGTCCATCGACGACTACTCGGTCACGTATGCGACCGAGACGGTTGGAGATGCTCGGCTCAACAAGGACCAGAAGGAAGAGCTCCGCGGCTACCGCAAGGGCGCGTTCAGCGTGACGCTCTCATGAGCGTCGAAGGCGTCCTCGCTGCCGGCCGGGCCGCAGCGCTCAAGCTGATGCGGGACACCTGCACAGTGGAGCGGCGTGACGGCGACCCGGTCCTCAATGAGGAGACTGGGCAGCTCGAACAGCCGTGGGTGACGGTCTACACCGGCCGGTGCCGGGTCAAGCCCCGCTCCTCCAGCGAGACGGAGTGGGGCGAGCGTGAGGTGACGCTCGGGCAGTACGTGGCGGTGCTGCCCTGGGACGCCTCGCCGGCCATCGCCCGGGAGGACCGGCTAAGGGTGACCGCGTCTGACGACTCGTGGCTCATCGGCAGGCACCTCGAAGTGGTCGGCGTCAGTTTCGCTGGGACGTCCACAGCCAGGCGGCTGCTTGTGGAGGACAAGGAGGGCTGAGATGACGCTCTACGTGGACGCCTCGGACCTCGACAGTCTGCGGCGAGACCTCGTCGGAGCCGCGGCTCAGGCACGCGCTGAAGCGCCCGAAGTAGTCCGCGAAGAAGCGGCACAGGTGCGGAAAGAGTGGCGAGCCAACGCACGACGAACCGCAGGCAAGCACGGAAAGCACTATCCGAACTCGATCACTATGGAGTCGCGCGAGGGAGCCGCCTGGGAGATCGGGCCGGACTCGGCGTACCCGCAGGGCGGTATGGGCCGCGGGTTCGAGTACGGCAGCGTGAACCAGGCTCCGCACCTCGATGGGACGAAGGCGGCCATGAACTCCGAGGCCCGCTTGGAGCAGTCCGTCGCTGACTGGGCGGAGAAGCTGCTGTGACATGGCTGGACTCCAGACCCCTGGTGAACGCCATCATCGCGGTGGTGGACGCGGCGCTGCCCAACACGATCGGCGTCTACTGGGGTGGCGCGCCGCAGGGTGTGGCGGTGCCGTACGCGGTGCTGTACCCGGACGTTGGCATGGAGTCGCCGGCGGACAGGTCGCTCTCGGACGACGTACCGAACGATTTGCTTTTCCAGGTGACCTCTGTGGGTTCGACGGCAGAGCAGGCCGTCCTGGTCGCTGACAAGGTCGCCGCTGCCCTTCTCGACGCGGTCCCGGCTGTTGCCGGGCGGAGGGTGCGGCCGATCCGTCACGAAGGCTCTCAGCCTGTCCGCAGAGACGACGTGTCGACGGAGCTGTTCTTCGCGACTGCTCAATTCCTGGCCCGGTCAGAGGCCGCCTAACTCCCTTTCTCGTAGCCCGTCACCAGCAAGGTGCGCGGGCTCTTCTGCATGCCCGAAAGGAGAGCCCGTAGTGGCTACCCGTACAGCTCAGGCGGTCACCGTCGCCGGTGTCACGCCCACCTACCACGCCGCGACTGCGACGACGGGGGACAAGGTCCTCGCCGACTCGCGGACGTGGATCCACGTCAAGAACGGTTCCGGCGGTGCCATCACCGTGACGGTGTCGGGCGCGGGCCAGACCTCGTACGGGGTCGCCCTGCCGGACAAGGTCTACAACGTCACGACCGGCGCCGAGATGTGGATCCCGATGCTGCCCGACTTCGGCGACCCGGACGACGGCCGGCTGGTCACCTTCGTCTGCTCGTCGGCCACGAGCGTGACGTTCGCGGTGGGACGGATCTGATGCGCCCGAAGATTCGCGTCCGGTCGAAGATCACGGGCGACATCGCGGAGATCGCGCCTGAGGCGCTCAAGCACTTCCCCGACTTCGAGCAGGTCGACGCCCATGCCGTCGAGCCTGCCCCCGCGGCTGAGCCGCAGAAGACTTCGAGCCGCAGCACGGCGGCCAAGACCACTGACAAGGAGTAGCCATGGCTGCCGACCTTCTGGGCGACGGCAACGTCAAGGTGACGTGGTGCCTGACCATCGCCAACATCTCCGCGCCGACCGCGGCTGAGCTGAATGCCGGCGTGGACCTGCAGGAGTACATCACCAAGGACGGCCTCGGCATCTCGCCTGAGCAGGCCGCGGTCGACAACACCGCGCTCGCCTCCCGGGACGAGACCGAGGACGCCGGTTCGGTGAAGTACTCGATCGAGCTGACCGTGAAGCGGAAGGAAGTCGCGGCCGAGGACGTCGGCTGGAACACGCTGACGGACAGGACGCTCGGCTACCTGGTCGTCCGGCGCAACATGGCGCACGAGACCGCCTACGCTGCCGGGCAGCACGTCGAGGTGTACCCGGTCCGGTGCGGCCGGCCGAACATGCAGCCTCCGGAGCTGAACGCGGCACAGCGGTTCGTGTCGAAGATGTTCAACCACTCCACGTCGGACCCCGACGCGCTGGTGGCGGCGTAAATGCAGAGCATCGACGACATCCTCGGGCAGATGCGTCTGCCCGAGCGTGTCTACCCCCTGTGTGTACGCCCGGATCTGCAGGCTGAGTGGGAGCAGGCCGAGGCTGAGCTTGAGGCCGCTCAGCGCTCCACCGGCGACTCGCTCGCCGGGGTGAGCACGGCGGTGAAGAGCGCGGCGAAGAAGGTGCAGCAGCTCGAAGCCGAGATGGCTGAGCACACCATCCCGATCACTTTGCGGGCCCTGACCCACAAGGCGTGGTCGGATCTGGTGGCTGCTCACCCGCCGAGGGAGGACAGCGAGGACGGGTCGTGGAACGCCGAAACGTTCGGCCCGGCCCTGCTCGCTGCCTGCGCCGCTGCTCCGGCCATCGACGTTGAGAAAGCCAACGCCTTGGTCGATCGGATGACGATGGGCCAGTGGAACGACCTGCAGCGGGTGCTGTTCAACCTCAACGCGAGCGGTGTCGATGTCCCAAAATCATGGCGAGCCTCCGCAGTGCTGGCGAGCTCCAAGAAGAGGTAGCCCTCGCCGCGGCGTACGGTGTGCCGAGGTCGGTCCTGCTCGGCAGGCAGCGCGTGTCCGTCACCACCTACGAGCACGACGAGAACGGTCGACTCGTCAGGGCGGTGACGGTGCACGACGCCCTGTTCACTGACGAGGACTTGGGGTTCTCGAAGGCGCACCGGCGCAATGAGCTCGACAAATGCCCAGGATGTGGGTTGCCGCTGTCGGAGACGACGGACCCGGACGCTGAAGGCATGTATGAGGCGCCGCCCCCGATGCGGTGCCACGCCTGCACCCCGCTGGAGCACAGGAAGTCGGAGTACACGGAGAGCCCTCCCGGGCTGCTGTTCCGCGTCTACCTCAAGGTGCGGTCGGCGCTCAGATAGAACGCAGCACCGACCGCATGACGGCGCCCAGCACGATCGCGCCGATGCTGAGGATCATCCCGGTGATCGCCAGAGGCCGGTTGCTGGCGGTGCCGAGGCGGGCTTTGGTAATACCAAATCCGGAGATCAGCACTCCGGCGATGGCCATCCAGATGCCGATGCGCGCGAGCAGCATGGTCAGGTCGCACACGAGTGCGAGGACCGCAAGGATCAGCCCGGTGAGGCCGGCCCAGTTGTGCTGGGTGGCCGACTGCTGAGGTAACGGCTGAGGCTGGTACGGCGGCTGGAAGCCGGGCCCCTGAGGGGGATAGCCCTGATAGGCCGGCTGCTGCGGCGCGTAAGCCTGCCCGTAAGGGTTAGGCGGCTGCTGGGGGTACTGCTGGCCGTACGGATCCTGCGGCCCTGGATGGGTCATCGGTGGCTCCTGAGGGTTTAGGCGGGCGGGCGTAAGACGCCCAGCGATGCGACTCGGTTTGCACCGTGCCACGAGCGAGACGACATAACCACTGAATCGGCCGATTTGGGCCCCTCTGTGCGGAGGTGAGTCCGATCGCCGACCGCACCGTAACCGTGCGCCTGGACGCTGACGTCAAGCCTTACATCTCGGCGCTTGCCAAGGCCGAGGCGGCGACGAAGCGGCTCCGCGACGGCATGTCCGGAAACATCAACTTCCGCGCCGACACCTCAGCGGCGACGGCGCAGATGCAGACGCTGCAGCGCGAAGTCGACAAGATGAACGGTAAGCAGCCGACGATCCGGCCCGACGTCGACACCGGCCAGGCCCTGACCGAGCTAGAGGATCTGCGCGCCCGGATGGCGGAACTCGCCGACCGGCACGCCATCGGCATCGACCTGGATGCCGGGGCTGCCCGCTCGGAGCTGGCCAGCATCCAGCGGGACCTCGAACGACTGAACGCCACCAGCATTGACCCGCAGGTGCGCATCGACTCCGCGACAGCTCTCGCCGAGCTCCGCACCCTGCAGTCGGAGATGAGCCGCCTCGACGGGCGTGCACCGCACATCAAGGTGGACGCCGACGTCGCCGGCGCGCTGGCCGGTATCGGCATGGTGGCGGCGGCTCTCGCGTCGCTGCCTGCGGTGACCTCGATCGCGGTCAGTGTGGGCGCCCTGGGTGCTGCCTTTGGTGCTGCTGGGGCTGGCGCGGCTGGGTTCGCTGCGGTGGCCGTCCCGTCGCTGGGCCGGATCAACGATGCTCTCAAGCAGCAGGCGTCCGCCGCGGGCGGTGCGGGCGGGGCAACCAAGTCCGCGGCGCAGTCCGCCGCCGAGGCCGCATCCCGCGCCCTGCAGCTGGAACAGGCCGAACGGCGCGTCGCCGACGCCCAAGTATCCGTCAAACGGGCACAGGAAGACCTGACGCAGGCCCGTCGCGACGCCAGACGCGCCCTGGAGGACTACGCCATGTCCGCCCGGGACGCGGCGCTGTCCGAAGAGGACGCGGCTCTGTCCGTCGAGGAGGCGAGGGCCCGACTGGCGGAGGTCCAGGCCGACCCGAAGGCCACGGACCTGGAGCGGCAGCGCGCCGAGCTCAACTACCGGCAGGCCGTCGCCCGCCTGGAGGAGCAGTCCGTCAGGACCAAGCGGCTCCAGCAGGACAAGGCCGAGGCCGACCGGAAGGGCGTTGAGGGGTCCGACCAGGTCAGGGCCGCGCAGGACAAGCTGCTGAAGTCGCAGGCCGACCTCGCTGAGGCGCAGAAGCAGCTCACCGTCCTGCAGCTCCAGCAGAAGGCTGCGATGCAGCAGGCCGGCGGCGCGGCCGGCGGAGCCGCCAGCAAGATGGCGGAGCTGTCCAAGGCGGAGCGGGCGCTGGCCGAGGACATTAAGAAGTTCCAGGACACCTACCTGGAGTGGCAGCGGTCCCTGCAGCCTGCGGTTTTCCCCGCGATCAGGTCCGGGATGGACCTGATGACGACCGGGATGAAGCTCGGCACTCCGCTGATCAAGTCGAGCGCGAAGGCGTTCGACGAGTTCCTGAAGAAGGCCAACACCGAGCTGAAGAGCAAGGAGTGGAAGTCCTTCTTCGACGACCTTGCCGCCAGCGCGCCGCGCACGATAGACGCTCTGGGCAACTCGGCGATCAGCGTCGCGAACGGTCTCCGGGGTGTCTTCCAGGCCGTTCTGCCTTACTCGGAGGATCTGCTCGGAACCATCGAGGACCTGGCCAGAGGGTTTGAGAACTGGGGCACGCACCTGAAGGGCAGCCCCGAGTTCGAGGCGTTCATCAGGTATGCGCAGGAGAACGGTCCGAAGGTCGTCGAGATCGTGTCCAACCTCGCCACCTTCATCGGCAAGGTCGCCGATGTGGGCGCGGGTATCGGCCCTGGCGTGCTGGACTTCTTCGTCAGCTTGTCGGAGAAGCTCGCCACCCTGGAGCCTGGCCAGATCCAGGCGATCGCCACTGGTGTGGGTGCGATCTTCGCGGCGGCCAAGTTGGGCACGACGCTGCAGTTGGGCGCGTTCGTCCTGCTCGCAGACGTGCTGTCGAAGATGAGCCCTGGCCAGATCCAGGCGCTGGCGATCGCGATCGCCGCCACCGTCACCGCCGTGAAGGGCTACCAGGCCGTCACCAGTGCCGTCGAATGGTGGAGGACGCTGTCTGGCAGCCTCGACAAGGCGGGCAGCTCTGCGGACGGCGCGAAGGGCAAGCTGTCTGGCCTGTCGGGGACGCTCAAGGCTGGCGGCATGGCGGCGGTCCTGGCCGCAGTGGCGGTCGTCGTGGACAAGGTGAGCGACTCGCTGTCCGGGCTGAACCCCGACATCGACGAACTTGCCAAGCGGATGGCAGACCTCGCACAGCGGGGGAAGCCGGCCGCTGACCAGCTCACCGTGTTCGGGTCGAACCTGGACACGCTGGCTGGCGACATGGCCAGGTCTGGCACCTGGTTCGCCCCCACAATCGGCCAGTTCGAGTCTCTGGGCGACACGGTTGGCAGGCTGACGAGCAGCAACCCGTTCGCCCAGCTCGGCAACGAGGTTGCGTCTATGGCGTCGTCCATCACGGGCGACCTGTACAGC
>NZ_FOBF01000052.1 GCF_900109355.1 Nonomuraea pusilla | reverse complement strand
AGGCGGTGACGGCATGAGGCGTGAGATCCACTCCAACTACAGGCTCGTCATCACCCCGGACATGTACCTGCGCGGCAAGCACGGCATCGCGCAGGTACTGCTCGACGAGATGGCCGCTGCCGTCCGCCGGCACGTCGACTATGTCGGCACCGTCGCGATCCAGTGGGACACCAAGGCGGTCTGCTCCCACTGCGGCGGCGAGTGGGAGACCGTCACCGCGGACGACCTCGCCAGCGGCGATTACGACGGGTTCGTGCTTGGCGAGCCGGTGTGCTGCGAGCAGGCGTCGGTCGAGTTCCGCGCAGGACTGAGCGAGACGGGCGGCGCGTCATGACGGGCCGCTGGATGACGCGCACCGCCGTGGCCCGGCGCCTCGGCAAGAGCGTGGACGAGATCGAGGCCCTGATCGCCTCGGGCGAGCTGCACCTGGAGTCGATCGCTGGCGACCACGAGGCCATCTCTGAGGCGTCCGTCGAGCGCTACCTGGCCGAGCACCCCAGCGAGGACCCGCTGCCGCTGTGGATCGAAGACGAGTACCGGCGACTCCAGGACCACGACGACACCCCCGACGACGAAGGAGACCACGCCTGATGGCGATCAACTCCGACTACAACGAGGTCGCCACACGAATCGTGGACGCCCGGAAGAAGTACCCGGAGGGGTCCTTCCAGCCGGTCGACCCGGCCAACCCATACAAGGTCGAGACCATCGACGACAAGACGTTCATCGTCTACACCGCGGCCTTCTACCGGAACGCCGACGACACGAAGCCGGGCATCGGCGTGGCCTGGGAGCCGTTTCCCGGCCTGACGAGCTTCACCCGCAACAGCGAGCTCCAGAACGCGGAGACCTCCGCGTGGGGGCGGGCTCTGATCGCTGCCCTTGCTGCCGACTCGAAGAAGGGCATCGCCACCTCGCTGGAGGTCCGCAACCGGGACGCTGAACGGCAGCAGTACGACGGCCCCAGGGACGGGCAGGGCTGGCCGAAGCAGCCAGAGCCAGGCGAACAGCTCGTCACCAAGGCGCTCCTGTCCCGCCTCGCCGCTCAGTTCGCGACGCTCGGCGTGGCCGGCCGTGACGAGGGCCTGATGACGATCGCGGCGCTGATCGGCGTGAAGGTGTCCTCCACGAAGGAGCTGACGAACGCGCAGGCGCAGCAGCTCATCGAGAAGCTCGAACCACTGGCCAAGTCGGAGGACCCGGCCGCGGCGCTCGCTACCGCGATCCGGCAGGCGATGGCGGGGGAGGCCGACGATGACGCCGCGTGAGGCCGCGTTCCGGGTTGCCGTGCTGAACGCCCTCGCCAAGAGGGTGAGCAAGGCTCTCGCGGACGCCCGGGCCGAGGCTGAACCGATGTTCGCTTCGGTCCGGGAGATGGGTGTCACCCAGCTTGAGGTGGCGCTGCCGTCCGGGGAGACGGTCGGCAAGGTGTCGATCAAGGCTGGCGAGGAGGCGGCCACGGTCGACGAGGACGCCCTGCTGAAGTGGGTGGAGGCGAACTGTCCGGAGGAGATCGAGCACAGCGTCTCCACTGCGGCTCTGTCGAAGCCGGACGTGGTCGCCTACGTCCGCAAGCTCCACCCGGAGCTGGTGACACCGCGGATCAGGCCCGCCTACCGGACAAAGCTCCTGGCTGGCCTGAGCGATGACGGCGAGCTGGTGAGCGAGACGACCGGCGAGGTCGTCAAGGTGCGCGAGGTCGTGAAGCGCCCCGCCAACGGCGCGTTCATGCTGACCTTCGACAAGGCGTCCAAGGGCAAGCTCAACGGGCGCGATCGTATCGCCGCGGCCTGGCAGTCCGGCGAGCTGTCGATCGCCGAGATGATCCGCCCCGCCATCGAGGCAGGTGAGCAGGGATGACTGACGTCTTCCAGCGCCGTGAGGGCGGGTTCGAGTTCATCTCCGAGGACGCCGTCCTGACCCCCGCCGACACCGACGTGTTCTTGAAGCGGCTGAACAACGAGCTGGCCCGTGCTCAGCTCAACGTGATGCGCGCCCGCGACGCCGAAGTTCAGGCAGAGAAGGCGTACATGGAGGCCCGCACCAAATACCTGTTCGACAGCGGCGAGGAGCCGCCCGAGGTAGGGCGCCGCGCCGGCCAGGTGTCGCAGAAGCAGGCCGACGAGTGGTTCGCCGTCCGCATCTCCGCCGAGTACTGGGCGTTGCGGGAGGCGAGGGTGGTCCGGACGAACGCCGTCGACTATGCGTGGCAGGTCAAGACGCAGGTCGAGCTGATGCGCTCGCTGAACGTCAACGCGAAGGCCCTGTACGACACCCCATCGGGCGGTGGCCGGTGAAGACACGCGTGCAGCCCTGCTGCAACCGGGAGACGTTCGCGAACGAGAGCGAGGCGCGCCGCCGGCTGGACAAGATGCACCAGCTCGGGCTGCGTAGCGTCCTGCCGATCGATGTGGAGCTGTGCCGCAACGGCTGGCACCTGAAGTTCCCCACCTCCGACACCGGCCCGTCGCCGAAGCTGCGGGCCCTGGTCGAGGCCAGGGACAAGACGTGCGTCCGCTGCGGCCGGCAGGTGCCTCGCGACGAGGACTCGATCCACCACCGGGTCCCTCGGGGCCGCGGCGGCGAGAACACCGCGGAGAACCTGCTGCTGCTGTGCGGCTCCGGCACGACGGGCTGCCACGGCTGGGTCGAGAGCAACCGGGCCGAGGCGTACAAGCTCGGCTACCTCGTGAAGACGGGCTTCGACCCGTTGGACGTGCCGGTTCTGCTGGTTGGCAAGGCGTGGGCCTACCCGACCCCTGATGGCAAGTGGGTCGTCTCGGGGGAGGCGACGTGACCGAGCTGGAGTGCCCCGGCCTGTACGAGGACGGCGAGTACTGCGGCATCTGCGGCTACTGCCTCGCCCTCCAGGAGCGCGCCCTCTACGGCTCGCCTTCC
>NZ_FOBF01000057.1 GCF_900109355.1 Nonomuraea pusilla | reverse complement strand
ACGACACCAACGGCGGGGAAGTCGCTATCGCGATGGCCATGCCCGCCCTCCCCTCTTCGTCAAGTGGTGAGCGGGCATGAAAAAGCCGCCCGGAGGCGGCACGTCAGGCGAGGTTGCTGCTACGGGGAGATGACGTTGACCCGGCCGATGCCGTTCGCGTTGAAGGCCACCAGCAGCGTGCCGTCGTTGGTCGCGTAGGCGGTAAGGAAGTCCATGCCGAGGATCAGCCGCTTAGGTGTGAGGCCGTCCGCGTAGGCGATGCCGCCCCGCACGCCGGACAGGGTCGAGCCGGTCCATTGGACGTCGTTGCCGTCCCACACCATGTAGACCGCGGTCGCGGTGACCACCGTCAGCGTGCCCGAGGTGATCGGGGCGCCGCCCGCCGTGTACCCGGTGCCGACGATCTCGCCGGTAGCGCTGTAGGACTGGTCAGCCGTCGCGAAGTTCGGCGTGATCGTGTTGTCGTACAGGGCGAGTTTGTGCGTCGCCAGCGCCAAGTTGAGCCCGATCTGGGACGTGCCCAGAGCGTCCACCAGCGTGTCCGCGTACCAGCCGCTACCGCTCCACGACATTGACGGCACCCCCCATCATGATCGTGGCGTCCCTGCCCGGCACGCCCTCCTTCGGCCTGCCGAGCGTGCGCACCCCAGAGCGGAAGCCGTGCATCTCCTCCGACGCCGCCTTCAGCTCGGCCGCCGCCGACACCAGCACCGCATCGTCTCCGCCGTCCAGGGCAGCCACGTAAGCCTCCTTGGCCGCCTCCAGCCGATCCTCGAAGCCGACGCAAACGTCGAAAAACTCCTGCTCCCGGCGGGCGTGCATCGCCGCCACCCGTGCACTCGTCACGGACTCACCTCCACAGTCCCGGTCACCACCGGGTTCCGGATCACCACCGACTGCTGGTCCAGGCCGTGCTGCACCACCCGGTTCCCGAGCTGGTCTGTCACGTCCTTCACCGGCCTGCCGTCCTTGCCGCTGTACTCGCGCACCTGGTCTTTGGTGGCGTACGACCAGCCTTGAGGGCGGGCCTGGATGTTCTTCGAGCGCAGCCAAGCCCCATACGTTTGGCCGCCCTCGGGATCGAATTCGGGCACGTCGAACCGCCCTCCTGCCGTAGTGGAGAGGGCCCGGACACCAGGTCCGGGCCCCGATGTCATGGCCCCTTCCCCCCGAGCCGCGCGTACAGGTAGGCCGCCGCCGCGTCCGCGTCCGACCGGTTGGTGACGTTCATCGTCTGAACCGTGATCAGCGAGCCGTCCCGCTGCGCCGACGACGACGCCCCAGACCCCGACCCGCCAGCCGACTCCTGCACAGGAGCAGGCCGCGCATACGACGGAGCCTGCTGAGGAGCCGACACCCTGCTCGCGTTCACCGGCCCAGCCGACAACCCCACCGCGTACGAGGAGTAGCCAGACGCCGGGCTAGAGCCCCCAACCAGACCAGACTGCTGTCTGTTCAGTGACAAGCCGAAGTCGCTTGCCACCTGCCCCAGCAAGTCGATCGCCCGGGACCGGTAGCGCTGCTCGTACGGAATGAAAGCTTCCTTGTCGGCGCCCTCTCCGTACAGGACGGTAGGCGAGTCGACGATGTGCGGCGGCAGGGAATGCCCGCCCGCCGCGAACGCCTGGATGCCGCCGGCCGCGTACCGCTCGATGCCGCCTTCCTCGTAGGTGACGATCGCACCCGCTCGCGCCTTGAGCTTGTCCTGCTTGGCGACACTCTGTTTCTTGTCGTAGTAGTTGGTGACGACGTTGGTGTTGACGGTCTTGCCGTCGAGCTCGCGGAGCTTCTTCTCGTACTCCTTGATCAGCTTGAGCGCTTCCTCGCCGCCGGGCGTCTTGACGTCTGTCTTGACGTTGCCCGGGATCAGGCCAAGCTTCGTCGCCAACTCCTCGGCCTGCTTGCGGGAGAAGCCCATCTTCTCTGCCAAGGCGATGAAGGAGTCTCGCTGAGCGCCGACCTTCCGAGTCACCTCATCGAGTGGCGTCCCCTGCTCGATCAGCGCGTCACGGTAGGCGTTGGCCTTCTCCGCTAGCCCGATGAGGGCTTCGCGATTCCGCCGGCCCGCCTCGGTGTTGGTGTCGTGAGCCTTGCCGTTCTCCTTGATGGAGGCGGCGGCGGCGTCGACAGCCCGCTTGTAGTTGATCTCCGCCTGCATCGCGGTGGACGTGAGGCTGGTCAGTTGGCTGATCGCCGACCGGAGGGTGTCCACGTTCGTGGCCGCACCGTCCGCCGAGTTGCCCAGGTCCTTCAGCGCGTCCCCGGTCGGGGCTGTGGCTTGCTGGGCAGCCGCCGCGGCAGAGCTGTAGCCGGGCAGGAGTGCCCGCAGCTTGTCCACGTCCCCGCCGGCGAGCCCCGCCTGCTTGGCCAGCTCGTTGAACAGAGCGGCGGCCTGCTGGCTGTTTCCCGACTGCACCATCGAGGTGAGGGTCTTGTCGAAGTTCTCCAGCCTTTGACGGCCCGTGTCCA
>NZ_FOBF01000048.1 GCF_900109355.1 Nonomuraea pusilla | reverse complement strand
CCCGCGTCATGCCGTGTACCGCTTCTTGAATTCGCTCCACGTCATCTCCTCGACGATGCTGGTGGGGACGGCGAGGGGTTCGCCGTCGAAGCCGGTGCCGACACGGCGCCCCTCGAAAACGATGACCCGGCCGCCCTCGTCGCCGGGCTCCCCGGCCTCAGCGAAGTAGGCGGCGAGGTCTTCGGCGCTGTCGCAGCAGGAGTAGCCGTAGAGGGCGTCCTCCCACCCATCGCCGTCGCAGGTCTTGCACTGCTCGCCGAAGTAGTTGCCAGTGCCGGCGCAGTCGTGGCAGCGGGTCTGACGGCCGTCTGTGCTCCACTTCGAGCCCCACAGGCCGGACCAGGCGTTGTCGGCGTTGAAGTCAGGGGTGTCTGCCCAGTGGACCCTGAAGTACGTCTCCGTCATGCATCGAACGCTACATGTATCGTTCGCTGCAGTCAAGCATGTTCGCCAGTTGGATCGTGAAGATGTGCGAAGCCCCCGCTCCTCCTTCTCGGGAGGGGCGGGAGCGTCTTTGTGCTGTCTGGGTCAGGCCGCGCGCCGGTCCTGCCAGCCGTCGAGTGTGAACGTCTCGTTGCGGCGAAAGGCGTCGATTCCTGTACGGATGTAGGCGACAACGTCGTCAGGCAGGTCGTCGAGGCCGAACCAGTCGATCTTGTCGCACTTGGTGGGTTCCGCGTTGACAG
Organism: Nonomuraea pusilla; assembly: GCF_900109355.1. Lineage (GTDB taxonomy): Bacteria > Actinomycetota > Actinomycetes > Streptosporangiales > Streptosporangiaceae > Nonomuraea > Nonomuraea pusilla. The sequence goes on along the minus strand of NZ_FOBF01000048.1, from coordinate 6,396 downwards.
GCTCCCCAGCCCATCGAGTGGCGGCGAAGAAAACGCCAATGCGAGCCTGCCCGTCAGGATCGGCGTGATGGCACAAGCCTGCGAAGGTCAGGTCGGCGGGGTCGATGACGATGCCCAGCTCTTCGCGGGCCTCACGCGCTGCGCCCTCGGGCAGGGTCTCGCCGGCGTCGAGGCAGCCGCCGGGCACCGACCAGGAGCCGTCTGCGAAACCGGTGTTGGCCCGCAGCAATAGCAGGACCTTGCCTGCCTCGACGAGGATCAGGTGGACGCCGACGTGGGGCCGGAACGGTTCTGGTGTGGTCATGGCAGTGCTCCCCGCGGTGGGCGATGAGTCGTGAGTGTCACGCTACGCCGCTACGCGGGGAGCACGGCCAGGAGCGGCCCGGCCCGGAGTACGCGGAGATGCTGGCCCGCGCCTACGGCACCACACGCGAGACGCTCGGCTTGGCGCCGAGGTGCGTGTGCGGGCGGGCCTGCCGCGGCTATGGTCAGCCAGAGGGCTGGACGCCGCTGCTAGTGCAGGGAGTGGACATGACGTCAGCTAGTGGACTGCCTGCCGTGCGGGAGTCGCTCAGGCTCGCCATTCTTGACGCTCCCCGCGGAGGGCCGGTGGTGGTGGAGCTGGCGGAGGCGGCGGTGGAGCACTACGCGCTCAACTACTCCCGGCACGCCCCGGCACACCTCTTCGACGAGGTGCACTCGTCCCGGGCGCTGCTCGCGGAGGCGCTCGGCTCACCAGCCGACGATGGGACAGGCAGGGACCTACGGCGGGCAGCCGGATGGATGTCCGGGCTGCTGGGCAACCTGGCTTTTCACCTGGCAGACCACAGCGGCGCCCGCGCCCACCTGGCCGTCGCCGCCTCCCTGGGGGAGCACACCGGCGATGCCCGCCTGGTCGCGTGGGCGCTCGGAGCGCAGAGCATGCTCGCCCGCTCCCGCCGCCGCCTTGATGCTGCGCTCTCCTACGCGCAGGCCGGCGCCGAGCGCGCCCCGTCCCCGATCGTGCGGGCTCAGCTCCTCGGCTGGGCGGTGTTGCCGTCCCTGGCCATGCTTGGACGCCTGTCCGAGGCTGAGCGTGCTCTCGGTGAGGCGGCCTCGCTAATGGACGCCGCGGAGGAGGAGCCGGGCCGGTTCGGCTTCGACGCCGCGGAGCTTGCCCTGCATGAGGCGGAGGCGTGGCTGGCGCTCGGCCGGACCGATCGGGCCGTTATACGGGCAGAGGCATCCGTCGCGGCATGCGTGCCGTACACGCCCGGGTGGGCCGCGGCCACACTCACCCTCGCCCGCGCGGAGGCCCTGGGGCAGCCTGGCGACTCTGCGGCGCGGGCTCTGGACGTCCTTGAGTGCATCCCCGCGGCCCGCCTCAGGTCTACCTCCCGGGACCGTCTCAAGGTCCTCGTAGGCGCCCTCGGAGACGCAGACATCGCGACCGTGCGGGACCTACATGAGAGGGCAAGGACGCTGCCGCCTCCCATCGATATCCACGGGCGGAGCACCGCCTGACGCTACGCTCGCCGGATGACCGATGTGGAGGCCCTCCTAGACGCCGCCGCGGCGGACGGCATCAGCAAGCTCGTGGTCGGCGCCGTCGTGCACGCCCACGGCAAGGTGCTGATCTTGCGCCGTTCGACCAGCGACGACTTCCTGCCCGGCATCGAAGAGCTGCCGTCTGGCGGCCCGGATCCGGGCGAGGATCTGATGGCAGCGCTGGCCCGCGAGCTGGCCGAGGAGATCGGGTGGACGGGGCAGATGTCTGTCGATCCCGGCTTCGTCGCGACTTTCGACTACGTGAGCGGCTCCGGCCGGCGCGCCCGACAGATCACCTTCAGCCTGGCGTATGACGGGCCCATCACGCTGTCAAACGAGCACACGTCGTACAGGTGGGTTCGCCCAGACCAGACCGGTGGGACGGATCTCACCCCGGAGAGCGTCCGGACGATCCAAGCGTGGGCGGAGAGCCGCTCCTAGGTCGCACGCACGTTCGGTCTAGGATCGCGGCATGGCCGACTATGACCCGCCCTCCGACCTGCTGCAACTCAAGCAGGACTTCCTCCTTGCTGACGCCGAATGCGGTGAGATCGGCAGATTGATCCAGTCCGGTGTCGCGGTGCTCGCGTTGGAGGCTGAGCCGGACCCGGAGCGGCAGGCGCAGCTTGAGGACGCCCGTGCGAGGCGCCTCGATCTGGTGGAGCGGATCCACCGGCACGAGTGGTGGTCCACGGTGGACAACCGCTACAAGGCGGATGCGGCGCTCTTGCAGGCCGCCAAAGAGCAGCTCGTGACTAGGCCGTAGGCTGACGGGTGAGAGCCCCGGGCGGATGGGGAAGTCCGCTCCGGGGCTCTCGCGCGTACGGCTGCGCGTGGGATGCGCGCGACCTGCTTTATGATCTTGCTGCCACGGGTGCTACGCAGGGGTGCCATGCCCCTGCCACGCGGGTGCCACAAGGGGGTGCCACGAACCGTGGCACCCCCTCCGACCTGTAACCCTCCCCCAACGCCCCCGCCCGTGGCACCACAAGGGGTGCCACGCGATCAAGACAGCTCGGGCCGCTCCGGCATCAGGTACCGCTGAGCCTCGTCGTCGTAGCCGCCCAAGACGTTCGCCTCGGCGAGCTTCCTGAGCGTCTTCTGCACCCACGAGCGGGACATGTCGGTCGTCTCCCACAGCGGCTTGAGATCCCCGCTGGAGAAGTCCCGGGCCCCGCCGTCCCACAGCTCCTGCAGCCGCTTCATGAGCGCGGCACCGCGCTCCTCGGCCGTCATCCGCTGCGCCGGCGCGGCGAAGGTGAGCGGGGGATCCCCTTCCTCCAGGTCCGGGATCTCGTCGTCAATGTCAGCCTGGACCCCGGGGTCGGGGTCGTCGGTGTGCAGATACTCGCTGGCCACGTCCTCCACATCCTCTTCGTCATTCTGACCGGCATCGATGCTGCCGGTGTCCGGGTCGCCAAGAACCATGGCCAGGGCGAGGGGCAGGCCACCCGGGGGCACATTCACTTCGCACCTGCCGTCCTCGCGCAGGCTGCCAACGATTCCGCCTTGCTGCATCGCGTTCATGACTCGCTTGGCCTCCTCGTAGCCGATACGAAGCTTCCGCTGCAGCATGGCCGGCGACGCGTACTGGCTGGTGACTACGAGCTCGACGGCCTGTAGCAGCAGGTCACGATCGACTGGTTGCTGCTGGGGTGCGGTGGGTGCCTCCGCCAGCCTCGACAGCGCAGCGGTGGTCTCGTCGACCTTCTTGGCTGCCGCAGGCCACTGCGCGGAGTAGGCGCGCATCGCCTCGTTCGCCCGCTCGTCGTCGAACTGGCCGTGGGCGTCGATCCCCCAGGCGAAGGTGCGCATCGGCATCGCGAACCGCCCTTCCTCGATCGAGGGGGCGTCGAGGTACGCCATGCCTGGCTGGGCGTTGGTCCACAGCTCGGGCCGGCAACCGGCGTCCTGTTGCCGCTCGGACAAGCCGAAGGACGCGTCCGCGCTGTTCTCCACGCCGAAGCACATCTTGGCGAGCTGCCCGCGGGCCAGGGTGGGCATCTGCGTGTAGTCGGAGCGCTGCAGGCTCATGACGATGGTGCCACCCGCGGAGCGGATCGCCTTGAGCATGCTCAAGAAGGCTTCCTGCTCCTTGTCGGTGAGGCAGTCGAAGATGTCGGGGAACTCCTCCAGCCAGATCAGCCAGTAGGTCAGCCCGCAGCCCGGCTTCCACTTCGCCAGCCCCTTGGATGCGAGGTAGTCGGTGCGAGGCTTCACCTGAGCCTGCAGCTCCGACAGCATCTTCTTCACACCTGCCGGGGTGGTCTCGAACCGGTGCAGCGCCGGCCGTAGCGGACCGAGCGTCTGCTCACCCTTGGTGATGTCGCCGGCGAACACGGCGCCGTCGACGCGGCTGATGAACTCGGCGAGATAGTTCCAGGCGCCGCCGAAGCCCTTGCCAGCGCCGGTCATGCCCATCATCTGCAGGTGATGGCCGACGATGGTGTAGCGGAGTTCGTCGAGGTCCTGCCAGAGTGCCAATCGGAACGGCTCAGCGACGCTCGCGCCGGGCCGGGATGGGCCAGGCCAGGGGATGGGGCGCTTCATCACCCGCGGGTCAGAGATCGTGACCTTCGCCATGCTGGCGTCATCGGGATCGAGGGCGGTCGTGATGGAGCCGGGTGGGAGGCCGATCCCGGACTCCACGTAGGGGACCTTCCTGCTGAGGTCGTCAGCGGTCTGCCGCCCCGCCTCTAGTTGGACAGCCCCTTCAACCTTGTGCGCGCTGGCCTTCGTCGTCTTGGCCTCGATGGCGGGCATCCCGGCTCGCTCGGCGCCCTGACCGAACAGCAGTGCCAGCGGATCCGTGATCGCGCCAGGCTGGTCTAGTCCCTTCATCCGGATGACGGTGCGGATGTTCCAGGTCAGCGCGACGGTGACGCCGCCGATGAGGATCAGTCTGCCGGTGACGACGGTGGTCGGCCCGTTGACGGTAGCGGCACACACCCACAGGCCCGCGAGGAGCGTTGTCAGGGTCGTGTGGGTTTTGCCCCACACGCTGCGGGCGTGGGACTGGCCGAACGTCACCGCGGTCAGCACCAGCACCGCGGCGGACATGAGGAACATGGTCCAGGCGACCACGTCCGGGTCATCTGAGTCGAGGATGACGTGGAAGGCGCACCCGATGCCGAACACCAGGATGTACGCCACCCACGGGCTCGTCAGCGTGACGAGCTTGGACACCTCCTTGGCCGCGACCTTCGACAGGCTCGACTCGGTCTCGACGGACACAAGGTCCTTGGTGCGTCCGGCCATCACACGTCATCCCAGTTGAAGGTCTTCTGTCGCTTCTCCGGCTTCAGCTCTGGCAGCACGTCGACGAACTCCTTGCGGAACTGGGCGTGGAACTTCACGAGTTCCACGCCGGCTCCCTTCTCCAGCTCGGCCGCCCGCTGGAGTCGCTTCACCACGCGGCGGGCGCGCAGCCGGACGTCGGGGGCGCCGAGCAGGGCGAGGATCGGGTGCCCCTTGAAGCTGCGGATCAGTACGGCGTACAGCTCGTCCGCGCCGAGCGCGAACTCCTCGCCGAGGTCCCGGCACAGGGTGCGCCCCAGCCGGGCGTAGTCGGTGATGGAGCGGGGCCCCTCCCAGGGGATGGCGGACAGCTCCGGGACCCGGGACCGTGTCGGCTGCTGCTCGCTCACACCTCCTCCTTCCATGTCTGGCGGACGACCTCGGCGAGGCGACCGCAGATGTAGGCGACGCGTGGCACGCCGAGCCGCGCGGTGACGAGAGCGTCGGCGGCGCCCACGAAGAGCGTGAGGACGTGACCGACCCACACCAGCGCGGTCAAGACTGCGGCCACAATGACGGCCAGGAGACGGCGGGCCTGCAAAGTGAGGCTTCTACGGTCGGTCTTCATGAGGCCGGCACCTTCTTCGGATCGGCCTTACGCCGCTGCCACCAATGCAGCTCGGCGACCCACTCCTTGCGCTTGCGGGAGGCGTAGCCGGAATCGACGCCGGCATGCTCGGAGAGAGCGGTCACGCTGGGGTAGCGGTCCTGAGCCACTTCGCTATCCCAGAAGGCGCGCATGAGCTGCGTCTTTGATGCTCTGTTCCGGTCTCCGTTGACCTCGGTCTTGACTTCTCGGCCGGTCACATCGCCGGTCAGATCGGGGGTCATCCACGGGGTCATGTAGGGGTCGCCGGACAGGATCCTGTCAAGGTCATAGGCGGTCGGGTCGTTGACATCGAAGTTGATCCCCGCGTTGACCGCCGAGAAGGTCAACGCCGGGGTCATCGGGATGGTCAACTTCTCCGACTGTCGGGGCGTCTGGGTGGGGCTGCTGTTGACCGTGCTGTTGATCTCCTGGTTGACCCGCTCCGAGGTCACGTCGGAGGTCACGCGCTCGGTCAACGCGATCAGCGTCACAGCAGCCTTGTCCTTCGCCCGCTGGATCGCCTCCGCGGAGTCGAGCGCGAGCAGATCCGCCATCGCTGTATCCGCGGCCTCGCGCTGCTCCTGGGTGACGGGGTCGGCCCAGCGGGCGGTACGGCGCCGGGCCACGAGCGCGTCAGCACTGCGGAGGGTGTCGATCTGTGCGAGCAGAGCCTTCTGTGCCGCGGCGTCAGTGGCGAGCTGGGCGTGCTCGACGGCTTGGGCGATCCGGCTGCGGAAGTGGGCGAGTGCCTTCGCTCGCCGGCGGGGCTTGGCTGCTTGCTGGTCGTCGACCTTGAGGGCGGCGAGAGCCACGCGGGTGATGCGCCGCTGCCGGTCCACCTCGCCCGCGGTACGGTCGGTGGCCTCCGCCAGGCCGAGCCGGACGAGGACGCGCTCGGGGGTGAGCCGCCAGTGGATGCGGCCGGTGCCGCGGATGCGGTGCCGTTCGATGGCCATGCCGCGCTCCCACAGCCAGGCCGCGAC
>NZ_FOBF01000059.1 GCF_900109355.1 Nonomuraea pusilla | reverse complement strand
GACCTCCGAGAATCGGATTCGGGAAGTGCTCCAGACCAGCCGCAACTTCCAGATCCTCTACTCCGACGAGGTCACAGCCCGCATGGAGCAGGCCCGCCGAGCGCGAGAAGCGGAAGCCCGCGCCGAGCAGGCCGAGGCCGCCATCGCCCGCGTACGCGAGCTGCACAAGCCATTCCAGCGCCGCGACGATGTCGCCTACTGCGACCACTGCTCCGTCTCGTCAGGGTCAGAGTGGCGCCGCTACGTCCTCGTACCGTGGCCCTGCGACACCCTCGTCGCCCTCGACGGCCCCCAAGAGCCCGACCAGGCCGCTAGCCTGCCTTCAGAGGAGGAGACGACCGATGCTGACCGCTGAGCAAGTCCTACAGATCATCAACGGGGGCGAAGCCCTCGAACTCTCAACGCTGGAACTGTGCGTCATCACGGGCGGCTACACGAAGGGGTTCGGGTCGGGGCCGATGGCGGGCGAGATCGTCAACCTGTCGGAAGAGACGTTCTGGCCGTTCGAGCGCGGCGAGATCCTGATCGTGGACCGAGACTCGGGTCGGGAGCCTTTCGGCGAGGGCCGCAAGCCCGCCAAGTGGGGCGTGACTGCCGTCTACACCGGCAACTGGGATGAGGCGTGGACGCTCAGGCGCGAAGCCCTGTCCGCCCCATCAGGGGAGACCGATGACGGACATTGACAGGCTGCTCGACGAGTTTGCCAGCAAGGTCGGCTCCCCGTACGGCATGAGCGCTGAGCAGGTCGTCTCCTACCTGGCGATCGGCGATCGACAGCACGGAGATGCGCCAGACGAAGAGTGCGGTGCGGTTGACCCCCGCGACGAGAGCGCCTGGTGTCGCCGCCCGGTCGGCCACCAGCGGGCCTTTCACTGCCGCTACAGGCTTGACGAGGACTGGCCTGAGGTGTCAGCCCTACCAGAGGAGGAGACGTGAAGGTCGGAGCCCTGCTGCTGACTACCGGTCTGATCGTCATGGCAGCCGAGGTGTGGCTAGCCGTGACCGCGCCCAGCTTCATCATCCTGGCGGTCGTCCTGTTCGCCCTGACGGCGTTCACCGAGTACGTCGTCTTCACCGAGTGGTGGCCGGACCTCATGCACAGCCGCAGGCAGAAGGCGTGGATTGCGCACCGGGAGCGGCTGATCGCAGGCCAGCGTCATGAGTGAACTGCTGCTCGACCTCGACGAGCCTGCCACCCGAGAGCACGTCACCCGGTGCGCCGCCTGCAAGCACACCCTGCGCACCCCTGAGTCTCGTGCTCTCGGCATCGGCCCTGACTGCGCGTCCAAGCTCGGCATCGCACCCCGCAAGCCCCTCCGGATCTCTGGTGTCCCTACCGGGTGGGACGTGGAGGGGCAAACAGACCTACTGGAGGAGACGTGATCGAGAAGACGCTCAACTGGACCGACGAAGACGGCGAGGCGCATACCGCGCGCCTCATCGCCGAACATGGCGGCCACAAGCAGCACTGGTGCGTGGGCAACATCATGCGCTGCTCCTGCGGTGAGGCCGTTGGCCGCCTGAGGGGTCAAGGCTTGTTCGTCGCCCAGTCCTGTCGCGTCTGCCCGCTAGGTGCCGAGAATCCGCAGGTGGCACTACCCTGAACGCGGAAGCGGCCTCCCGCCCGCCAGCAGGAGACCGCCCTCAAACCCCACACACCCCAACGCCACATGAGGTCTCCCGAACAGCGTACTCATCGGGGGAGGCCGCAATGCCCAGGTACTGGATCCACTCCGCGCCGGACAACTACACCGAAGACGGCCAGCGGGCATGTGCCCGCGGCGACCGCTGCTCAGCACCCCGGATCGCCCAGGAGGGCGAGCGGACAGTCCGCCTCCCAGCCCTCACCTACCAGGCGTTCTGCCCACTCGACCGCAACGCCATCAGCAAAGCCCTCAACGACCTGCCCGAGCTGTTCGTGCGCGTCCACCAGCGGCTCGACAAGTCCTTTCAGGTGGCCGGCGGACCGGTCGTATCCGTCTCCAAGTCGGCACCCGTCCCCATCAGCCTCGCCGCCGATGAGCTGATCCGGCTCATCCTCGCCACGCTCGTCTCCTGGGAGGAACGAGTCCGCACCGTCGCCCAACTCCGCCCCCTCG
>NZ_FOBF01000049.1 GCF_900109355.1 Nonomuraea pusilla | reverse complement strand
GGTTCGCCGGAATGGCTGCCCGGAAGGCGGCCAACACCGCCAGCTCCGGGACGGGCGTCACCTTCAACTTGGACGCATCCGGCACCACCGGCGGCGACTGGCGCTGGGCGGCAGTGGAGATCCGGCCTGGCTCGATTGACGCGACGGTGTCGGCCGCAACGGTTACCGCTGCTGGGGAGGTCCCGGCTGCTGCCGTCAGAACTGGGCAGACGGCTCACCCTGCTACGGTGACTGCTGCCGCCGAAGTGCCGCCGCCGGGGGTGCACGCTGGGCAGACTGCTCACCCCGCTGCGGTGACGGCTGCGGGTGAGGTCCCGAAACCCAACGTGGTGGCCGGCAGTGCGTCCCTGGTTAAGCCTTCGGCGGTTACTGCTGGGGCGCAGGTGCCGGCCCCGTCCATCACGGCGGTGCAGAACCGGACACTGTCCCCTCCTTCGGTCACCGCTGGGGCTGAGGTCCCGGCCCCGACCGTGACCGCCACGCGCCTGGCGACCATCACACCGGCTGCTGTGGAGGCGGCTGGCGAGGTGCCGTCCGCTGGCGTTACCGTGCCGACGCTGCCCGGCGACAACTTGACCGACATCGGGCAGGTGGAACTCAACGGTGTCGTCTGGGGGATGGGCACCCGCTACCGGATCCGGGAGATCACCGGCTGGGAGTCGCTTCCCCAGATCGATGACCTGTCCGAGGAGGAGCCGGGCCGGCATGGCGCGTACGCCGGCGGGAGCCTGGCGCAGCGCCGCATCGTTACCGTGGCGCTCCAGCTCGACAGCATCTCGGACCCGACGCAGGTTGACGACCTGCTGCGGCAGCTCCGGTACGACACGCGCGTCCTGCGGGACAACTCGCTGTGGACGTTCGTCGTGCGCGGCTACAGCCAGACGCTCCTGGCGTATGGGAAGGTCACCGACCGGACCGGCGTCATGGGTGACGCCTACTCGGTGGGCGCTCCTGAGCCAGTGATCACGATTACCTGCCCTGATCCGCGCCGGTACGAGCTGGATCAGCAGTCGCAGGTGGTCGCTGCGAACGCGTCAGCGCCGACCCAGTTCATCAACTCAGGCGACGTCTACACCAACCCGATCCTGCGGTTCGCGGGTCCGGCAACCAACCCGATGATCATCAATGAGACGTTGGACCGCATTCTGGCCTTCGACGTCACCTTGATGGCCGGACAGCTCCTGGTGGTGGACACTAACCGGGGCAAGGCGATGCTCGGCTCGACCGACTACGGGTCGAAGGTCGCCGACACCATCAGCGTGCCGATCAAGGAATGGTTCCTCGACGTCGGCGCCAATGCCATCAGCTACGAGACGGACGCCGGCGGGGCTGCTGGCGTCGAGGTCCTTTGGCGTAGCGCCTTCCTGTAGCCCTGCTCACCTTCCAACCAGCAAGGACGGGGGTGACCTGTGGCCACCCTGCGCGCGTTCACCTCCACCCAGTCGGCCAGCCTGTCGTTCTCGTGCGCCAAGCCGACCGGGACCGCGCCCGGGGACATCCTGGTCGCGTTCCAGACAGCTCATAGCTTCAACGCGTCATCCATGACCACCCCGACGGGTGGCGGTGCCTCTTGGCAGCTTCTGGGCGCGCTGAGCCGGGATTGGGCAGGCACGAAGGTCTGGTGGAAGATCGCCGGGGCTGGCGAGCCTGCTTCGTACGGCTTCACGCAGGACGTCAACGCCTTCACGGGTCTGGCGGACTCGATCGTTGGGATCGTCGCGATCTCCGACCATGGCGGGGCTACCCCGCTGATCGCGTCGCTGAGCAACGGCGACGACAATACGATCACCTGCCCGTCCGTCAGCCCAGGCACCGATACGGGGGTGACGCTGCGGTGGGCGGCGGGCACGACAGGTCTCGACGGGCTGTGGGGCATCCCGGCCGGCAACACGAAGCTGTTCGACCGGTACGGGGCCAACGGCCGGGCTAAGGCGGCGCTGGCCTACAAGAACCGCGGTTTCCCGGGCGCTGTCGGGTCGGCGAACTTCGCATGGTCTGCGGCTGGCACGATGCCGTCGCACGGCATCACGGTGGACGTCGGTGGCACAGCGGTGCCTCCGGAGCCTCCGCCGGACCCGATCCCGCCCAGTAAGGACATCCACTACAAGTTCGTCTTCAACGACCTCCGGACGGACAACCACATCACGACGCTCGACTTGGACGACGTCACCTATACGAGGGCGATCGGGGAGCCGGGCAGCTTCTCGGCGAGCATCGCGGTGGTTAACCGGGAGATCGCTGACGAGGTGGCGAAGGTTGTCCCCAGGTGGGTGGATGATCCGACCGAGCCGGACAGCCTCTCCACGGGGCCGGGCCGGACCGTCTGCCACGTCTACCGCAACGGTGTCGTATGGGGCACGTACGTCATCTGGAAGGCCACCGTCAACATCGACGGCAGGGGTGCCATCAAGGTGCAGCTCACCGGCGCTTCCCTGGAGTCGTACCTGAACGCGGTGGAGATCCGCGACGACCTCTCGTACACGGGCACGGACCAGCTCGACATCGCCCGAGCGCTCATCACGGAGATGCAGGCGCTCACGTACGCCAACATCGGGCTGACGTTGCAGACAGGCACGTCAGGCGTGAACCGCGACAGGACCTACCTGGCGGGCGAGACCGCGACCTTCGGCCAGCGCCTGCGCGAGTTGGCTGACGTGAACGGCGGGTTCGAGTGGCTGATCCACACAGCAGACCCCGGAACCGGAACCCGCGTTCGTGAAGTCCGCTTCGGCTATCCGAAGCTCGGAACACAGACGGATCACGTCTTCTCCCAGCCCGGCAACGTGCTCAGCGTCAGCCAGGAGATCGACGCGCTCAGGGCCGCCACCTCCTACCGGGCTCGGGGTGAGAGCGTCTCCACGGACGCCTCCACCTCATCCCAGCCGCTCATGTCGGCCGAGCAGAACGCGACCGCCTACCTCGCCGCAGGCTGGCCGCGGATCGACCGGACGATGGACTACAGCACCGTGAAAGAGACCTCGACGCTCAACGCGTACGCGGCGCGGTGGGCGGCGGAGAGGCCGGGCACCGTCCGCGTCCACCAGGTCAGCGTCAAGCTCGACGAGACCGAGTGGACGCCCACCAACCTCGGTGACTACGCCCGCGTGATGCTCGTCAACGACTGGTGGCCGATTAGGAACGGCGGCGCCTCCTTCAACCACCGCTGGCGCGTCATCGGCGTCTCCGTCCGCGCCACCAGCAGAAACAGCCAGGAGACAGCGACCCTCGTGTTCGAGGAAGAGGTGGACATCTGATGCCGCTCCCGCAGCCCGAAGACCTCGCCGACCGCATCAAGGCTCTGGAGCAGGCGGTTCGTGACCTCAAGTCGTCGATCACGAACCAGTCTGGGCTCACCTCTGCCTCGCAGGGCTGGGTGCTGGGCAACATGGGCGTCCCGTCCGTGGCCCCAGGCACCGTCCAGATCGGCTGCAATGGCGGCCAGTTCTACGCCGCCGAGGCCGGCGGGGTGGTCAAGCGGATGTACCCGCAGATGTCGAAGGTGACGATGGTCGACTTCGACCTAGGCAACGCCCCCGCCACTTACAGCTCGACGTACGCGCAACAGCAGAGCGTCGGGATCGACCGGCTCTATGACGCGGTCGTCGGCATCCTCGGCGCCCTGACTGGCTCCGGCCGGATGTCCACCTTCTGACTTGGCCGCCCGCGCGGGCATGGATGCGCGCCCAAAGGGAGCGCGGGCGGCCACCCCTACCCCTTCCCGATGTCGAGGAGAGACGTGGCTGATGAGCCCACCCCGTGGGAGCTCCACCGAACGATGGAGGCCCTGAGGAGGTCGGTGGAGTCAGGCTTCAACAGCTTGAACGCCCGCCTCGACCGGGTTGTCCCCAACGAGCTGTTTCAGGCGTACCAGCAGGCGGTTCAACGCCAGTTCGACGACCACGAGCGGAAGATCGCCGGCATAGAGGCTGAGCGGGACGCGGAGAAGGCGCAGCGGGCCAACGACCGCAAGTTGATCGTTATGGCCGTGTTCACGGCGTTCGTATCGCCGCTGGTCATCCTCCTGATCCAACTGTGGCTGAACGGCAAGGGATCGTGACATGGGTCGCCACGAATCTGACGGGCTTCTCGGCGACGAGCCCACCCCTCCAACAGCAAAGCACATGTGGCTGCTGCCGCTGGCGGTGGCACTCGTGTTCGCCGCTCTTGTGGCCGCGCTGATGGTGCAGATCCACAGCGTCCAGGAGCAGGTGCGTGTAGCTCAGCGGGACAGTGCGGTGCTGGCCGGACAGGTCGAGCGTTTGGGCGGGGTCCCGCTCGTCTCCCCATCGGCGGGCCCGCGAGGGGAGCGCGGCGCTGTAGGGCCCCAGGGCGAGCCTGGACCGTCCGGCCCTCCAGGGCCTAAGGGCGCGACCGGAAAGCCCGGCAAGGCTGGCTCTCCCGGACCCGTAGGTCCCGCTGGCCCGCAGGGGCCGAAGGGCGAGCGGGGAGACCGCGGTGAGCCCGGACCGACCGGATCCCCCGGCCCGAAGGGCGACCCAGGCAAGGACGGCAAGGACGGCCGAGACGGGAAGGACGGCGCCCAAGGCCCTCAAGGCTCCCCGGGGCCCGCGGGCCCGCCGCCGTCGAAGTGGACGTATACCGACGCGCTCGGCCGGGTCTACGAGTGCACACCCGACAGTCCCGGATCTACTCATTTCACCTGCAAGCCGGAGGGCTGACCATGAGCGAACCCCTGCCGCCCGAGCCGTACGGCGACGCGGCTCTCACGGAGGACGACGGCCCTCAGCGGGTCTCCCAGGACCCCGCCGCGGTGTACGTGAGCGAGACCGAGGAGGCCGACGATGACGTCGACTCGTGACCGGATGCTCTCCGCTTGCCGTAAGCACATCGGCTATCAGGAGCGCCCGGACGGCTGGACGAGGTTCGGCCAGTGGTACGCCGACCGGCACGGGAATCAGGCGTTCGCCCGCGCCCCTTGGTGCGCCGCGGGCCTGTCCTACGTCGCCGCGACGCTCGGCCTGGGCAAGGTGGTGGGCGAGTTCGCCTACACGCCGTCCTGGGCTGCCTGGTTCCGCGACAACGGCCGCTGGCATCAGAGCCCGAAGGCTGGAGACCTGGTCTTCTTCGACTGGCAGGGGACGAAGAACATCCCTGCGATCGACCATGTCGGCATCGTCGAAGCCGTACTTCGGGACGGCCGGGTCGTGACGATCGAGTTCAACACAGCCAACGCATGCATGCGCCGCGTCCGATCCCGCGCCACCATCGCCGGGTTCGGCCGGCCCGCCTACCCGGACGTCCCCGTCAAGCCGTCGAAGCCGAAGCCCGTCAACCCCACGGAGGTCGCCGTGAAGAAGCTCCCCACCCTCAAGCGCGGCGACAAGGGCTGGCACGTCAAGACCCTCACCTACCTGCTGATGGCCCGTGACTTCGCCATCGACGTCGAGGCGATCGACGACACGACCTTCACCGCCTACCACGAGCAGGGCGTGAAGGGCATCCAAGCCGCCGCCGGCATCAAGACCGATGGGGTGGTGGGCCCGCAGACGTGGGCCGCCCTGCTGCGTGTCGCGTGATACGCGGCTGGCTGGGCGAATCGAACTAATCAACGAGCCATGCGGCTCCCCGGGCGGTCCTCCAGGCGAGGGCCGCTCTTCGTATTTCCCCTAACTGAGGAGCATCCTCGTGCGCATCTCCAAGAGCGCTGTCATCCTGTCCGCCATCGCCCTCACTGTCGGCCTGTCGGGTGCGGCCACCGCTTCCGCCGCGGCGCCGGCACCCAAGGCTTACGGCGCGTGCGTCAACGTCAAGTCCGGCGCCATGCGGCTGATGGAGCCGCTGCGTCTGCGCCGGTCCCCGTACGGCGAGTGCAAGAGCAACGAGCGGAAGATCTACGTGCCGACCCGGGCGGCCATCCCGGTGGTCCCGCCGCCGCCCGCGACCGTGGTCTACAAGCGGGGTGCCGTGGTCGAGACGTGCACGAAGACCGCGGACGTGACGCTCACCTACGACTGCAAGACCGCCCCCGTCGCGTCGCCGACCCCCACCCCCACGTCCTGAGGAGGACCGTATGCCTACGATCTTCGGCCGTGAGCCCGCGGTCATCCTCGGCTTCCTGTCGGCTGCGCTCCAACTCCTGACGGCGTTCGTGCTGCCGCTCACCTCTGACCAGGTGGGCGCGCTCAACGCGGTCGCGGCGGCGGCGGTCGGCGTGTGGACTGCGGCCGTCACCCGGGCGGCGGATGGCGGCTCCTCAATCCAGTCGGCGGTCCTGGGTTTCGCCCAGGCGGGTATCACGTTGGCGCTGGTGTTCGGCCTGTCCCTGTCGGACGAGCAGACCGCCTCCATCATGGCGTTCGTCGCCATGGGCGTGTCGATGTTCGTGCGGCAGGTTTCCAGCCCGAAGACGCTGCGGCCTGTCCGCTAGCCTGAGATCCTCCGGGCGACGGCAGTGCCCGAACCCGGTGTCTCACAAGCTCGGCGATAAGAGGTGGAGGCCATCTCTTCCGGCCGGATAGCCGAGATCCCCTCGTCCGCTTCGGTGGTCGAGTGCGCCCCTCCCCGGGGTGTGCGTACGCCCCCGTCCTGGTCCTCACGGACCGGGGCGGGGGCGTCTTTGTGCTGAAGGCTACGCCTTCAGCGTGGTGTCGTGGCGTTCGACGATCTGCCAGTACTCGTCGCTCGGGATGTCGTCGATGCTCTTGAGGTCGTAGCCATAGGTGGTGCCGATCTCCGCGATGATGCCATCGACGTCGAAGTTCTCGGGGTGGTCGCCGAGCGTCGTCTTCACAGCGGTGGCGAGGTCCTGAACGTTCATGCTGCGCTCCTGGAAGATCCGGTCGATGGTCGTGCGGGCGATCCCGGTCAGTACGTGGATCCGGTTCTTACTCACACCTGCAGTTCGCGCGGCGCGTACGAGTTCGTCGCGGCGGGCATTGTTGGCGGCCCATTCCGTGAGCGCCTTCTCGGCG
>NZ_FOBF01000053.1 GCF_900109355.1 Nonomuraea pusilla | reverse complement strand
GGCGAGCCGGTGTGCTGCGGGGCGGCTTCCGTCGAGTTTCGCGCGGCGCAGAGTCAGACGGGCGGTGCGTCATGACGGGCCGCTGGATGACGCGCACCGCCGCGGCGAAGCGCCTCGGCAAGACCGCCGACGAGATCGAGGCCCTGATCGCCTCGCGCGAGCTGCACCTGCAGTCCATCGCCGGCGACCACGAGGCCATCTCTGAAGCGAGCGTCGAGCGCTACCTGGCCGAGCACCCGGCCGAGGAACCGCTGCCGCTGTGGATCGAAGACGAGTACCGGCGCGGACAGGGCGACTACACCACCGACGAAGAGGGAGAAGGCGAGCAGTGACCGCGACCGCGTCCGACGTGATCCCGGGCGTCTACGACATCTCGGAGGAGCTGTACCACTCCGACCCGGTCCCTGGCGGATCGCTGTCGTCGTCCAGCGCGCGGAAGCTGCTGCCGCCGTCCTGCCCCGCCCTGTTCCGCTGGTACATCTCCCGGCCGCAGCCTCCCCGCAAGGAGTTCGACTTCGGCCACGCCGCACACCTCATGGTGCTCGGCACCGGCCCTGAGCTGGTTGTGGTCGAAGCGAAGGACTGGCGCACCAAAGCGGCCAAGGAGCAGCGGGACGCCGCCTACCAGTCGGGCAAAGTCCCCATCCTGGTGGGCGAGCACCGGCAGGCCAAGGCGATGGCTGCGGCTCTCCGCGCACACCCCATCGCGTCGGCCGTGCTCAACCCCGAGATCGGCGACCCTGAGCAGACTCTGATCTGGCAGGACAGCCAGACCGGCGTGTGGCGGAGGGCCCGCCTCGACTGGCTGCCCAACGGGGGCGCTGACCGGTTCATCGTCGCCGACTACAAGACGACCCGATCAGCGAACCCGGCGGCGATCCAGCGCTCGGTCTACTCCTACGGCTACCACGCTCAGCAGGCGTGGTATCTGGACGGCGTCGAAGCGCTCGGCCTCGCCGCCGACCCGGCGATGGTGTTCATCTTCCAGGAGAAGATGCCCCCCTACCTGGTGACCGTCGTCCAGCTCGATTCCGCTGCCGTGCGCGCCGGCCGGGCGATGAACCGGCAGGCCATCGACATCTACCGGCAGTGCGTTGAGACCGGCCGCTGGCCTGGCTACACCGACGACATTCCCCTGATCTCTCTGCCCGCGTGGGCTGACTACCCCTTCGAGGAGACCTCGTGAGCATTATCGAGCAGGCCATGCCTAAGCTCCCGGCGCCTGTCCGGGTTGGGCAGGCGACCGCGGTCGAGCAGTCCCGCGCCGTCGCCGAGGTGCACGCGGCGATCGTGGTCGCGCAGCAGTGCCCGCGGGATGTGCAGGCGGCTCGGCTGGACATCCAGAACTCGTGCTCGCAGATGTCGTTCGCCGAGCAGGCGTTCTTCCGCTACAAGCGCAGCAGCAGCACCATCTCGGGGCCGACCATCCACATGGCGCGCGAGCTGGCCCGCTGCTGGGGCAACGTCCAGTACGGCATCGCCGAGATGTCCCGCGACGACGAGCACGGCCAGTCGGAGATGATGGCGTTCGCGTGGGACGTTCAGACGAATTCCCGCTCTTCGACGACGTTCATCGTCCCGCACAAGCGCGACACCAGCGACGGCACGAAGCCGATCGTGGACATGCGCGACATCTACGAGAACAACGCGAACATGGGCGCCCGCCGCGTCCGGGAGATGATCTTCGCGATTCTCCCTCCGTGGCTGGTCGAGGAAGCCAAGGAGCTGTGCAACAAGACCCTCGCCGGCGGTGGCGACAAGCCGCTCGCGGTGCGGGTCGACGAGGCGCTCGTCGGCTTCGCAGGGCTCGGCGTGGCTGCGGACCGGCTGGAGCAGAAGCTCGGCCGGCCGAAGGAGGAGTGGAACGGCTACGACGTCGCCCAGCTCCGCGTCATCTACCGCAGCATCCAGAGGCGCGAGGTCACCGTCGAGGACGAGTTCCCGGCGCCGAAGCTGACCGCGGCTCAGGTCGTTGGGTCGCCCCAGCCGGCTGAGACGGCAGAGGAGCAGCCGGAAGCGTCTGAGGTGGAGTCGTGAGCGACGACCTGACGACCCCCGCGGGTGTCGAGTCCCGGCTGCGCCGCCTCGTCACCGACCTGACGCTCGCGCAGCAGGCGCTCGCCAACGCCCGCGACGCCGAGGTGGAGGCCAAGCACGCCTTTGAGGCGTCACGCCGCCGGGCCATCTTCTCCGGCGACTGCCCGAAGGTGACCCGCGGCGGCTACACGACCGCCGACCGGGATGCCTGGGTGGATGAGCAGGCGAAGACGCAGCGCTACCAGTACGACCTGGCGGTGGCCAGGCGGGAGGCCGCTCAGGACCATCTGCGGGTCGTGCGGGACCCGGCGGAGATCGTCCGCTCGTTGGGGGCGTCGGTGCGGCAGGCGTACGAGATCGCGGGGAGCGGGCGGTGAAGCGCGGCAACCCGCTGGCGCGGAGGACTCCGCTGAAGCAGGGCAAGCCGCCGGAGCGTAAGACGCCGCTCAAGTCCGCCAGCAACCTGGAGCGCCGCGCCCCGCTGAAGCCGCGGTCGAAGAAGCAGGAGGCCAAGTACCGGGTCCGCCGGGTCCTGGTCGCCGAACTTCTCGCCGAGCGGCCGGTGTGCGAGCGCTGCCATGCAGCCCGCTCCACCGACGTGCACGAGCCGCGCATGAGGTCCCGTGGCGCTGACATCAACGACCCCGACCAGTGCGTGTGCCTGTGTCGCGACTGCCACCGCTGGGTCCACGACCACCCGGCCGCGGCCACCGCAGAGGGCTGGCTGATCCCGTCCTGGGAGGCCGCCTCATGACCGAGTTGGAGTGCCCCGGCCTGTACGAGGACGGCGAGTACTGCGGCATCTGCGGCTACTGCCTCGCCCTCCAGGAGCGCGCCCTCTACGGCTCGCCTTCC
>NZ_FOBF01000054.1 GCF_900109355.1 Nonomuraea pusilla | reverse complement strand
AGAAGATCAGCGGGGGTACCGCTGACCTGCATGGCAGCACTAAAGTGCCTCATGGCTACAGACCCTTGTCTTTGAGCGGACAGTCTGTGGTCAGCCTCGGGTCGTGTTGGCGCACGGCCCGGGGCCCTCACTTATTCGGTTGTGTCTCCAGAGTTGGCGCTCTGGTCTTTCCTCCACTTGAGCGAGACCGCCTGCTGAGAGAGCTCAGCTAGGGCTGCGACTCGCTCTTGAGTCCACGTCGAGTTGCCTTCTCGCCGGCGGCGGCCTGCCTCTTGGATGAGGCTGTCTCTCTCGGCCGTGGCGTCCCGCAGGCGTTGGGCGGTGTCGCGGAGTTTGTCGGCAAGCATCTGGTCGGTCAGCTCCTCCAAGTTCTCCGGCACTTCCTCTGTCTATCACCAGACGAAGATTAATACAAGCTACTTGTATTGATCTAGCTCAATATGCCCCCGCCCGAACTCGCGGGCGGGGGCATCGTCGCTTTGGGCCCCGTCCTCGCCGTCCCTCCGAGATCCAAGGACGGGGCCAGAGCCCGGCTCTCCAAGCTCGCCCGTGCCAGGTGTCATCCGCCTGGAGAGCCGGGCCGTCTACTGCACCCGCACCATGCCGTACAGGTGGACCACCTGGGCCACCGCCAGCGCGCGAGCGTGGTAGCTGAACGCGTCCCAGGCCACGTACACGTTCCGCTTCCCCGGGACGGGGATCGGGAGCAGGCCGGGGCCGGGCTCATACATGTCAGCCAGCACCCCGGACGGTTCCACCTCGGCCACCGTGTAGATGCGGGCGTGCTCCGCGAGCATGGGGCACTCCTCCAGTGCCTTCGGGATGCACTCCTTGCAGGTGGGGGGCGCGTTGGTGCGGCCCACCCACCAGTCGTCGCCGATGACGAGAGTGGACTCGAACACCGTGGGCACGAGTGCCCACCAGATGCGGCCGGTGTCCGGGTCGGTGGCCGGCCCCCTGCACACCTGGCACAACAGGTAGTCCATGCACTCCCACTGCCGGCGCGTGTTCAGCTTCCGCATCCGCTCAGGTCCGCGGGCGTTGGGTCGGCTGCGGAGGTTGTCGACCCGGGCGCGGAGGATCCCGCCGATACGGTCACCCTTGTGGCGCGGCTCGTACGCGAGACGCACGCCGTCGTCTGAGCCGGCGTGCCGCTGGAAGACCAATCTGTCGCGGCGTTCCTCGTTCGCGAAGGCGATCACGTACGGGATGGTCGTGTAGCTCATGCCAGACCGTCCGCGGGGGCGATCCCATAGCTCTGCGTGCTGCCCTGCCAGCACCAGTGCAGGACCTGATTGTGGATCGCGGACTGGATGAGGTCCCACCGGTCGGTGGCGTGGACTTCCTGCCTGCAGCCGTAATCGATGGCGGCCTGCGGGAGCAGGTGGCGGAGCCTAGCGTGGTAGCCGTCCTGGTCCAGCCATGTCCTGTAGTGCTGGAGGAGGGGGGCATCTGTGACGGGCATGTCGGCGCCGCGGGACGTACACTCGGGCATATCGCACCTCCACCGTGCGACTTAGGGCCCGTCCAGGCGTTCGCGCGCCGTTGGTCGGGCCCACTCTCATATAGGGGGCTACCGCAAAGAGTAGCCAACATAACCATGCTTAACCATGGTCTACCACGGAAGAGCGTGAGTGTCCGCAGGTGAGCACGGGTGCTTACGGCGCAGTCGTGGTGATCGAGTGGCGGGAGAACGCGCCAAAGTGGCAGCAGGTGGCGGATGTGCTGAAGAAGCGCATCGCTGACGGCACCTACCCGCCCGACGCCCGGCTGCCGTCACAGCATGAGCTGGTGCAGGAGTTCGAGATCGCGCCGAACACCGCCCAGAAGGTGCTCACCCGGCTACGTCAGGAAGGCGTCGCCTACTCGGTGAAGGGTGTGGGGACCTTCGTAGCACCGCCGGCTACCGAGGGCTGAAACCGCCTTTACCGTCGCGACATTCCGGAACGCGAGACACGCGTCACAGCCTGTGCCAACCTACGGGCAGGGGGCCGGTCTATCGGGGGAGAGACCGGGAACATACACTCACGACGGTAAGGGCAATAAGGCATGCCCCCACGACACCCGAACAAGGAGATCCGCGAGGTCCTCAAGGAGGCCGAGGAGCAGGGATGGAGGGTAGAACCGCCCAAAGGACGGTACTGGTCGATCTGGTGCCCGTGCGAAGACCGGCACAAGAGCACCATTAAGATCAGCCCCTCAAACCCGAACTATGTTCGCGAACTGCGCAAGAAGCTGAATCGGGAAACCTGCTGGAAGGAGGTGAGCTGAGTCGTGAAGTACAGAGCCGAGATGAGTGTCCAGTTCGCTGGAGACCTCGCCCTACTCGACGAACGCACAGACCAGCTCATGGACCAACTGCTCGACATCGAGGAAGCTGACCCGGCCATCGAGGACCCGGACATCGCCGCGACTCTCAGCACGGGGATCGTACAGATCAGCATGTTCATCAAGGCCGACGACCTACCTGAGGCCGGCCAGAAGCTGGTGGCGACCGTGCGCCACGCCCTACACGCGATCGGGGACGGGACTCCCGGCTGGGAGCGTGTAGCGCGCGAGGTTCAGGAGCAGTGCATGTCGGTGAGCCCGGTTCGCGACCGAG
>NZ_FOBF01000055.1 GCF_900109355.1 Nonomuraea pusilla | reverse complement strand
CGGCCACCGAGAGGTCCATGCTGTCGAAGAGGCGGCGGTGCGCCGACGCCACCGTGTAGCCGTTCTGGTCCAGGTAGGTCTTGCTCATGAGCACAACGGCCACAGCGAGCCTCTCGCGAACCGGCCACGCGTCGGACGGGCAGCGGCGGTTCTTCGCGAGCGCCCATCGACAGTGCTCGAAGACAACGTTGGCGAACTGCCCATCTGCGCTCTTGTGGGTGTCCGGCATCTGGTCTCCTACGTCTGCGGGTGATCAGGGAGAGGGGTTGGGCCCCTTGCGGGGCCCGAAGGGTGTCAGGCGAAGTCGTCCACGGCGACGGCCATGGCGAGCCCGGCCAGTGTCACGGTGAGGTGCTGCAGCCGGGTCACCGACTCGTCCGACAGCACCTGCAGCGGACGGCCGCTGCACACGGCTCGGAGCGTCTGCCGAGTGTCGGGGTCGGCGACGTACCACGGCTCGGCCACCGCCCGCAGGGCGACCACCTCGGCCAGCGTCGCCGCCCCAGAGCGGCCCTCGGCGAGGATCGCGCCGATGGCGTCGATCGCCTCGACGATGACGTCAATGTCGAGACCGCAGGCGGGCATCTGGCCGTCGTCGATGCCGGCGGCGATCCGGGCCGCGTCGGGGTCGTCGTCGCCGAAGACAGCCAGGCTGTAGCCGGCGAACGGACCCTCAACACGGCGGAAGGTCGTCACCGGCTCGTCGGCGTACAGGCCGAGGGTGAGGGTGTGCCGCCAGTCGGGCGACGCGTACAGGCGGTCCAGCAGGGTCACGTGGGAGAGGCGGACGGGGGTCGGGGCGAGGGTGATGGTCATCGAGCTTCCTTGGTCGAAGGGCTTGGTCTGGCGTCCATCCCGGGACTCGCACCCGGGCGTCTGCTGGTCGGACTGGGTTGGGCCCCTCTCGGGGCCCGGAGGTCTACCAGTCGGGGCAGAGGGTGGGGTTGATCTCGCGGACCGTCTTCCAGAACAGGTCCTCGCTCTTGGCGTCCATGAAGCTGCTGAAGTCGATGAGGCCCTGCAGGGTGGCGTTGGGGTCGGAGGCGAGGATCTTGGCGGCGGTGGTGGCGGTCATTTCGTGCTCCCTGGTTGCGATTTCCTTATGCGCTACACGCTAGCGCTATCTCTGGCTTAGCGCAAGAGGTTTGCGCTACATTGGTGCGCATGGAGAACGAGGAAGTCGCCAGGCTCCGCGAGGACATCAGGGCCGCCACCCGCAAGTACCGCCGCACCGAGAAGGCCCACGAGCAGGCGCGGGAGGAGCTGATCGCGGCGATCGTCAACGGCCTCCGCAACGGCGTCCGCCCCGCCGAAGCCGAGGAGGATTCGCCCTTCAAGGGCGCGTACATCCGGCGCATCCGAGACGAGCACGGAATCCCCGCGTTCAAGAAGGGCCAGCCCGCCCAGCCCGCCGGCGAGTAGCCGTTCACCGGGACTTCCTCAACCTGCGGAACAGGTCCCACAGCGCCAGCGCGAGGAAGGCCAGCACCACAAGCAGGACGTGCTCGTTGCCGGTCTCCAGTGCGTACCAGGCGAACCAGAAGCTCGCCGCCGCGCTGGCCGTCGCCAGCGTGGCGGCCAAGATGGTGAAGCCTGGGGTGAACGGACGCTCGACGGGTTCGGACAGCCAGCGGAGGAAGCGGCAGATCACCGCTCACCCCTCCCATCTAGGTAGTCGATGCGCCACGTCGGGTGGCAGGAGTGGATGCGCTTGGGGTCATCGTCGAGGCGCACCCGCAGCCCCGCACCCTGGAATCCGACGATGGTGCCGTCCTGGCCTCGGAATTTGATCCGGGCGCCCCGCTTGGCGGGCACCTGGTAGTAGCGGCGGACGTGATCGGCGCTGCCCTTGGCCATCAGGACGCCTCCTTAGCCGCGACAAGAGAAGTTGTCAGTGTGTCCATTCGTTCGAATCTCCCATCGAACAGTGATCTTGAAGCTTGCTTCCCGCCCTGGAGTTCGATCACCAGAGCGGCCCGCGAGGCTGTAGATGCCCCAGAAGCCTCGCGGGACCGGTGGGGGCTACTCGTGGACGGGAGCGGGCTCTACGCGCCCCACAGGGGCTCCAGAGGCGCGCGGAGCGGCATCCCCGCCGGGGCCGAAGGTGCGCGCCGCCGCCTCCCGCACCACCGACACGACCGCTGGCTCCTCGGGCTGGCGCCACAGCCACGACAGGTAGGGCAGAGCGTGGCGGATCACCGGGAGGACCCGTTCAGAGCGCGGGCCACAGCCAGAGCCGCCCGCACGTTCCGCAGCCCCTCGCACTCCTCGTCCTGGCAGCCGAGACACCACTCCACGTCCAAGCCCTCCACGTAGTCGGGGGCAGGCTGGTGGTTGTGTGCGTTGCGGGCGGTCTCCTCCAGCCAGGAGGCGAGAGGCTCCGCCAGGTCCGGATTCATCAGCGCGATCCACCGCGCGTTGCACGGGTTCCTCAGCCCGCCCTTTCGGTAACGCTTCTGACCAGATGCCACCACCTCAGACTCGGGCGTCCCAGTCGGGTAGGCGTGGGAGTAGACAGCGCTCGTCACAGCAGCATCGGGCGACCAGACAGGGGCTGCCTTCCACGGCCCAGCGGCTGTTCCGCGGGCGTTCTCACGCACAAGGCGGGCCGCCTGGCGCAGCTCGTCGCTGAGGGTCTTCTCGGTGTCAGCC
>NZ_FOBF01000056.1 GCF_900109355.1 Nonomuraea pusilla | reverse complement strand
TGGTCTCATCGCCGCTGACCACGATCACCGGCCGTTTGGGTTTGACAGTGCGCTCATCGTTGGGGGGCAGGGTGAGACGGTTGTCCGCAACCCAGTAGACGCCACCCTTGCGGAGAGGTGGCTTCACTGGTCGCCGAGAACCCTTTCGTTCGCCCTGCGGATGGAGTCACGGCTCGCTGCCAGCTCGACGAGCAGCTCGCCGTACGCCTCAGGAGTAGTCTCCTGCGGTTCCCGCGCAGCACGGTGCGCCCGCGCGCGAGCCAGGACAGCCCTGACCGCCTTACTCCTGCGAACCCGACTCAGGTCGAGCAGCACACCCCGCTCTCCCCCTGCCTGCGCCTCCACCATGGGAGACGTCTTGTAAGACAGGTCCTTCAACGCGGTGGCGCTCTTACCCCCAAACCGGCGGACGATGTCCCTCACGATGGACATCTTGTCGTCGGGTAGCGGGTCGTCGATGTCTACGGCCAGCGTCAGCACGCAGGCACCGTACTCCTCGAACAGCCGGTTGTCGCGGCGCTCTATCAGGTTGCTATTGGCCAGCTCGTACTCGGCCCGCGTGAGCGCGGAGTCGTAAGGGCCGTAGTTGTCCCAGCGCCAGGTAGCCCCGCTGAACTGATTCTCCCCGGCTTCGACAGCTTGCAG
The DNA here is from genome assembly GCF_900109355.1 of Nonomuraea pusilla. GTDB lineage: Bacteria > Actinomycetota > Actinomycetes > Streptosporangiales > Streptosporangiaceae > Nonomuraea > Nonomuraea pusilla. The sequence goes on along the minus strand of NZ_FOBF01000056.1, from coordinate 1,940 downwards.
ATCGGCCATGTAGAGGAGTTTGACGAGCTTCGTCTTGGTGATCTCTACGCCTTGTTCGCGCGCAGCTTTGAGGACTGCCAAGGTCGCACTGACCAGCGGGTCCGAGGGCTGCGAAGGTATCTCCATCACCCCTCCTCCCAGCCTGAATTGTCTCGTCATCAAACTACCTTCAACGGCGGAAAATGACCACTATCGCCCCCGATAGTTGCGCGTTGACCTGCGGCTTCTACACACATGCCCACTGCGCAGACTGGTGAACTCTCTCACACCAGACCCGCCGCGAGACGGAGAACATCGCAAGACACGACACCGAATGCGACGCCTTAGCGAGACCGTAGGTTGTCACCGCCCGGACATAACTTCCGTCACAGCAGAAGTGGGGCCAGAGGCCGGCGCCTACCGCTGTCAGCCCTCGATCTTCGCTGGCGCCACGAAGGTTCCCAGGCCGCGCACCGAGTAGGCGACACCTTCCTCGCGCAGCCGCACCAGCACCTTCCGAGCTGTGCCGCGGGCCACACCGAACTCCTGCACGAGCTGGTGCTCACTCGGCAGCGGCGAGTCCACCGGATAGGTGCCATCCGCGATCCTCGCCTTGAGGACCTCGGCGATCTGTACCCAGCGTGGTGCATTCAGCCGCCATTCGATCACGACTTCACGCTAGGTACCCCCGCCGACCTGCGGATACCCACACTTCCCCATGTTGAGGCATGGTGAAGTATGAGGAAGTGACGTAGCATGACGGCCACCAAGACCCAACATAAAAAGTGGGCCCGACCGGCGCGGACACGCCGACGGGCCCTGGCGCACGGTGGAGGTGCACCCATGGCCGAGTCTACGACCGCCACCCCTCAAACCACACTGCCAGCGGACACTCCGGGCGAGATCGAGGCCGCACAGCAGCGCATCCTCACCGCCATCAACCAGGCAGATGGGGTCGGCTACTCGACCTGCGCCGACTGCGCAGGGCCGATCATGCGCATGTACAGCATCTACGGCGGCTGGGTCTGGCTGGCGGCCAGGCCGCAGGACGGCCTGCCGCCGGCGCAGTGCCCTGCGGTGGACGGCTACTCCGGCATGACACACGGACCCCACCACCCGCGCCCATGATCGAGTGGTTCCCGTACATTCCGCGAGGTTCCCTGCGAGTCCGGGAGACTTCCTGCTGCGGTGAGTACGAGTGGTGCTGCGAAGGGGGACAGTACTTCGTTCTGCGCAAGGACGGCCCAGGGCACGAGGAGACCCGCCGCGGCACACGCGCTCAGATACGCGAGTTGTGGGATGACCTGATGCTCGCGCACGCGAGTTGCCACTCCGACAACCCGTGCGAGACAGACGGCCCCACCACCTAGACGGCCTGGCTCCCCAGGTGGGTGACACCTGGCACGGGCGAGCTTGGGGAGCCGGGCTTTGGCCCCGTCCTCGGATCTCGGAGGGACGGCGAGGACGGGGCCCAACTTTCGCCAGTTTCACAACCCGGGTTGTGGTCTCGGCTCGAACGAGGTACACATGAGTAGTGACAAGCGACGAGCGGGAGGTGAGCGATCAGGTGCTCGCTGAACGACTCGCCGCGACGATCCCCCGCGTAGAAGCCGGGATCGAAGCGCAGCGAGAACAGCGGCGCATCATCCGCGAGATGAAACGCCGCGGCTGGCCCCAAGACCGCATCGGAAGAATCCTCGGCGTATCCCAGCAGGCGGTCTCCAAACGCCTAGCGAGGAAACCCGAGGACGACAACACAACCGAATAACGCAGTGCCCCCGGGCCCGGTGCGCCAACACCGGACCCGGAGGACTTGACCACAGACCGCCAGACTCCAACCCGAAGGTCTGCAGCCCATGACGCACCTTAGTGCTGCCATGCAGGTCAGCGGTACCCCCGCTGATCTTCTATCCGGCATCTCGCCGGCCGTCATCGCGATGATCGCTGCGATCGTCGCCCTA
>NZ_FOBF01000058.1 GCF_900109355.1 Nonomuraea pusilla | reverse complement strand
GGAACTGGTCGCCGAGTTGGGACAGGGCTGGGTATTGCTCTGCGATGGCTTGCGTGAAGCGGATGGCGGATTCGTAGGTCGGGCGGTGCTGGCCTCCTAGCCAGCGGTTGGCCATGGTGCGGTCGCGGCCGGCGAGGCGGCCGACTGCGGCCTGATTCAGCTCGGCCCGCTCCATGATCTCGTGCAGCGTCTCCCGCAAGAGGTCGCGGTCCCACTCGGTCGTGTGCACGCACGCACCTTAACACGGCTCTTTTCTCCCGTCATGGCTGGTGAGGCTGCTGTTACCTCTGTGATCAGGTGTGCGTGCACGCACACTCTGAGCTGCTGAAACGAAATTCCTGGCCAGATACGTTGCGTGCATGCACTCGACTGTGCAAGAGTGCGTGCATGCACTCCCAGAACGGAACGCGACCCACCATCCGCCTCAGGCGGCATGAGTGGGACAAGCGGATGAAGGCTAAGCAGTTGCCGACGGCCCACGCCCGCGCCGAGCGCATCGGCGTGAGCCGCTGGACCGTCATGCGCGTCGAGAAGGGCGGCATGAGGCCCGGAGAGAGCTTCATCGCCGCCGTGCTCGACGCCTTCACCGACATCCGGTTCGAGGACGTCTTCGAGATCGAGCAGGTGTCGTCCTGATGGCCACGCCGAACGAGCGCAGCGCCCTCGCCAGTGCCGCCGCCCACGCCCGGTGGGCGAAGGAAGACGACCGGGCCGGCGCCACCGCCAAGGCCCGCGAGAACTCGCCCGCCTCGATCGAGTACTGGATGCGCAAGATCGACCCGCAGGAGCGGATGCCGCGCACCGAGAGGCTCAAGCGGGCCGGTAACGCCAAGGCTGCGTACTGGAAGGCGCACGCCCTGAAGATGCGCCAGGCCAAGGCCCGCAAGGCCGCGGAGGCGGCGGCATGAACGAGCTAGCCCTCACCGAATCCCCGAGCCTGCGCGCTCAGTACGCCGGTCGCGTCGACGTCCTCGACAAGGTCAAGGTTCTGAGCCTGCTGCCGGATGGCGTGCACGCCACCACCGAGATGGTCGCCAACTACTACGAGGTGTCGCCCGAGGCGATCGACCAGATCGTCAAGCGGAACCGCGAGGAGCTGTCGGACAACGGCTACAAGGTCATGTCCCGCGCCGAGTTTGAGAGTGTCATCGGTGACACCCTCGAACTGTCCCCGCAGACCCGCCGCGTAGCCGTCTTCAGTCGTCGCGGCATTCTCAACGTCGGCCTGCTCCTGACGGGTTCTCAGGTCGCCAAGGACGTGCGCGCCTACCTGCTGAACGTCGAAGAGATTGCTACGCACGAGCAGCGCTCAGAGGCGATCGACCGGGTTCACCTCGCTAAGGCCCGTATCGAAATGCTCGCGTCCACGGTCGGCTACCTGGACGACAAGTGGGTCAAGCTCAAGATGAAGATCCAGGCGGCGATCGGCCTCGGCGAGGAGCCGGAGATCGACCACGAGGACATGCCGCTGTACGTGCCTGACTTTCTCAAAGCCAAGGGTCTGACGCAGGCGCAGATCAAGTCGGCGCAGTCCTGGTTCGGGCGCCGACTGGTCAAGGTCGCGCAGGCCGAGGGGCGTGACCTTCCCGCCAAGCGCGCGGAGGACACGGCGTCGGGCTCGGTGCGGGAGACGTATGCGTGGACGCGCAAGGACCTGCCTCTGTTCGAGGAGGTCTGGGACGTGTACTACGCCGGTGACTACGCGCGTGATGAGCAGGCGGGCCTCTTCGTGGAGGTGAACGCCTGATGTCCGGCAAGCCGCTCTACTCATACGTCAACGGTGAGCCGATGGTCTCCGATGAGGCCATGGCCCTCCTGATCGGCGTGCCCTACGAGCGCGTCCGGGCGGAGATCGAGCGTCAGCGCGCCGAGAACCCCGGTTCTGACGTGTTCAGAATGCCGCGCGCATGGTCGCGTCAAGGCAACCGGATCCGAAAGGAAGTTCAGGCCGCTCTCGGCTACGAGGCCGGGATGAAGGAGTGCATCGACTACCTGGCGGCCAAGGCGGGTCTCACTGGTGGCGGTGAGTCATGACCGCCGCCGAGTTCGACCAGGCATGCGCTGAGGCGTTCGCCGCCCACTGCTTGCGGCTTGATCTCGACGACGCGCTTGAGATCGCCGCCGAGTACCAGATCTCCACCCCCTGAGCGGATGCGGGCTCAGCAGACGCGACCTGCCGAGCCCGCGACACCCGCTCACCCCAGTCGGACCACGACTTAAGGAGCAAGGTCCATGCACAGCGTAATCCCTGCCCCGTGGGATGTCGCCGCTCAGACGGCGATCT
>NZ_FOBF01000060.1 GCF_900109355.1 Nonomuraea pusilla | reverse complement strand
CCTGAGGCTTGGTGTCGGCGAACATCCGCCCCTGACGCTCGAACAGCTCTCGCGGGCACAGCGTGAGCTGGCCGGGAGGGTCCGGGATCGGCGTCGGCTCGTCAGGTCCCGGGTCGTTCTCGTCGCGGAAGTACAGGCACGTGTACTGGTCGCCCAGCCGGAACCCGTCCTTGCGCAGCCACTCCGCCGACGTCTTGCCGACGTAGGCGACGAGGATGATCGGGCAGGCGTTCTCATAGTCGTCGTTGCGGGCAGGCTTGTCGTGGACGCACCGGTGGCAGTTGTTCTCCATCCAGGCGTAGCCCTCGGTGCCATTCGAGAAGGGCGACCCCTCGGCGGCCTTTGCGAACACCTCGTCGGCGGTCGGCAGGCTCATCGGGCGAACACCTCCTGCGGGACCGTCAGTTCGCCGGACTCCAGCAGCCGTGCGGCGCGTTCGACGGCCGCAGCATGGGCGACGCTGGCGAACCCCTCGTCCTTGCCCTCGATGACCTTGCTGACGGCGGCCTGCATCCGGTCAGCGGAGTAGGTGCGGAGTTCTGCAACGCAGCGGGCGCGCTCGTCAGCGCGGATCTGCTGCTCGTCGATGGTCTTGGTGTTACCCATTGGGGGTCTCCTTCGGGGAGTCGGGGGAGGGATCGGTCGGGGCTAACGCCGCGTCGCGGACAGCGGGATCGGTCGACAGCCAGCCCGACAGGTTGGTGATGAGAGCGCCGAGGTCGCGGCCTTCGATCGCCTCGGGGATGCCGACGTGGAGAGCTCGGGCCGCGCGCACTGCGGCCGGGTCAGGGATGTCAGTCGGAAGCATGCGGGGCCCTTTCACTTCACGGCGTGGAGGTTGGGGCGCTCGTCGCTCGGCTCGGGCGCGAAGTCGACGGCGCGGGCGTAGTGCGGCTGCCAGGCGAGCGTGATGGTGGCGGTCGGGCCCTGGCGGTGCTTGTCGACGATCAACTCGATCTCGCCAGCCCGCGGCGTCTCGGGCTCGTAGGCGTCTTCGCGGTGCAGCAGGATCACGATGTCGCTGTCCTGCTCCAGCGATCCGCTTTCGCGCAGGTCCGCCTTGCTGGGGCGCTTGTTGGCGCGCTGTTCGGGGCCGCGGTTGAGCTGACACCCGACCATGACGGGGATGCCGAACTCGCCGGCCAGCTTCTTCAGGCTGCGGCTCAGTTCCGACACCTCGACCTGGCGGGACTCAGTCCGCTTGCCGCTGGTCATGAGCTGGAGATAGTCGACGACGACCAAGGCGGGCATCATGCCGTTGCGGCGCATGCGCCGGATGGCCGCGCTCAGGTGCGCGATCGTCATGGACGGGTTGTCGTCGATGATCAAATCTGTGTACTCGGCGAGCTGCGCCTGAGCTCGGGCGACGTTGGACCACGCCTGATCATCGAGGTCGCCCTTCTGGAGGCTGGTGAGGCTGACCCTGCCGAGCGAGGCGATCATGCGGAGGGCGACCTCGTCCTTCGACATCTCCAGGCTGGCGAACAGCACGGGCTCGCCAAGCTTGTGCCGCACATGGGTAGCGACGTTGATCATCACGACGGACTTGCCCATGCCGGGCCGGGCGCCGACGATGATGAGCTGCCCGGGGCGGAGCCGGGTCAGCAGGTTGTCGAGGTCGGCCCAGCCGGTTGTGACGCCGGCGATCGGCTCGCCAGCGTCGAGGCGATCCAGCAGGGGACCCACCACGTCGGCCACGGACGAGGCGGTCGAGGTGGAGGCGTGAAGCCGTGTCGCCTCGTCGAGGATGCTGCGCGCCGCGTCCACCCGCTCGTCCAGGTCGACGTGGCGGGCGGCCATCACCTGCTTGATCCGGTCCGCGGCGCTGATCGTGTGGCCGGTGACGGATGCTTCGCGCACCTGGCTGATGTAGTGGCCGACGTTGACCGCGGTCGGCACCTGCGAGATCAGTTCGTGCAGGGTGAGCGCGCCGCCGACCTTGGACAGGTTGTGGTGCTTGTCCAACTCGTCGGCGACCATCACCGGGTCGACGGGCATGTTGCGGTTGGCGAGCGAACTGATCGCCTCGAAGATCAGTTGGTGGGCGCCGCGGCGGAAGTCGCTGCTCCTCA
>NZ_FOBF01000061.1 GCF_900109355.1 Nonomuraea pusilla | reverse complement strand
ACACCGACCTGCTCTTCGTCAAGCGCCACACCTACACCCGCTCCGACCTGGAGCTGGACTTCGGCGGTCGCACCGTCAGGACCGACGGCATCGAGCGCAACACGCACGACAACCCGTTCGGCGCCGTCATGTTCTTCCAGGGCGAGGTCACCGGCACCGTCGTCAAGCACAAGCTCACCGCCGCCATGCCCGACCTCGCCGACGTGTTCGAGGTCGGCGACTCGTCGCCGTTCAAGGTCGGCCAGTGGTGGACGGCCGTCGTCGACAACCTCGCCGGCCGCGACGAGCGGGAACTGCAGAAGATGGTGCAGATCACCGAGATCCTGGGCGGCGGCCGCGTCCGCGTGAACTACCAGATCGGCTGGGACCTCGACGCGGGCCGCACCGTCACCTGGACCAGGGTCGAGCCGGTCGAGCGGGTCCACGTCAGGAACATGGTGTTCGTGGGCGCGCCGCCGTACGACGGGCCGCAGAACGGCGAGCTGCCCGACGACCGCGAGTACACCGGCTCGCACCCGGTCGCCTACGAGTACGCCGCCTGGTGCGACGTGGCCGGCATCGACGCGAGCCGCACCTGGTGGCCGGTCGTCATGCGGCGCTGGTGCACGTACTTCCGCACCGAGAGCTGCTCGCTGAAGAACCCGCCCACCGTCTTCTACGGCGGCGCCGGCTACCTCACGCAGCAGATCTACTGCCTGTACGGCCACGTCGCCGACTGCCACACCTCCAACGCCAGGCACCTCAACGACCTGACGGCGTCGGCGTACTGCAAGGTCGAGAACTGCCACGGCGACGGCGACGACGCGGGCGGCAACCCGTTCACCACGCACGGCCAGTACGAGCACGACCTCGTCTTCACCGGCAACTCGGGCCTGATGGACATCGCCAACTCCGGCGCGCAGTGGGGCATCAGCGCCAAGCGGATCACCGTCCGCAGGCACGTCTGCTCCTGGTTCGTCGCCAACACGAAGATCACTGATCTCACCCTGGAGGACGTGCGGGTCGTCCCGCGCTCGACCTTCGACCCCGGCGGCACCCTCACGGTCAACGCCGACGGCGTGCAGATGCGCGGCTGCTCGGCCAGGACGTTCGCGATCGCGCAGCGCTCCTCGCGCTCCGCCAGGCCCAACGTCATCGAGGACTGCAGCTTCGACCTGCCGAAGGGCCAGGTCCTCGTCCAGACGCCGGTCAGCAACCCCGTGCACTTCGTGCGCTGCGTCCTCACCGGCGTGGACGGCGTGGTGCTGCGCGGCTCGGGAACGGTCCGGTTCACCGACACCGTCGTCAAGGGCGCGCAGGGCGGCGCGCCGATGCTGGTCGGCGCGGCCGAGGTGGTCGTGTCCGGCGGCCGGTTCACCGACACCGGCGTCAAGCTGTCGGCGGTCCGCGATCAGCGGATCGCGGTCGGCGGCGGCGCCCTGATCGAGGGCACCAACAGCGACAGGGCGCTGCTGTCGCGCGCCGACGGCCCCGGCGCCGTCCGCTGGGAGCTGGGCGACTACGCCAGCGCGACCGGCGACCCCGGCACCGCGCACGTCGCGGTCGCGAGCGGCGTCAACCGCTACTCCGCCGTCGGCGCCCGCTTCAGCGGCGGCGCGCTGACCTTCGCCGACGCCGCGTTCGGCGGCGAGTCGTACCTGCTCCACACCGGCTGCGCGGAGGAGGGCGTCAAGCGCGCCGCCCCCGCCGACGGCCCCCGCATCTCGACCACCGGCGTCTTCGCCGTCTGAGGGGAACGACATGACTTCACTCACCTCCCGCCGTGCCCTCTTCACCGCCGGCGGTCTGGGCGGCCTGGCCGTCCTCGCTCCGTCCGTCGCCTTCGCGGACGAGGCTGCCGAGCTCAAGGACCCCGTGTACGAGGCGGCGACGGTGGCGGAGCTGCTGGCCGTCAGGCCGGAGAAGGTGCCGGCGGGCACGCTGGTGCGGGTCGCCGGGTA
>NZ_FOBF01000062.1 GCF_900109355.1 Nonomuraea pusilla | reverse complement strand
GCGACAGCGTCGTGCTTGGCGCGGCGCGCCTCGGTGGCCATGCCGGCGCGGAGCCCGTGGGCGGTCCGGTCTTCGAGGCCGGCACGTCTGGCCGCATCGGTTCCGGTCGCCCTGCCCGAGGGCGGCAGTAGCCGGGCCGGTGCGGCCCCGAATGGGGAGGGGACCCCGACAAGGTCGGTGTCGGGGTCCCCGGTCCCGTGGGGGCGTCCTCGCCTCCCCCTTAGCCCTCCGGATCGGATGGGCCGGGCGCCGGCCGCTCGGACACGAAGCTTCCGAGATGCGGCACGGTCATGATCAAGCCCTCTTCGCGTAGGGCTGCGATCGCCTTGCGGATCGTGTTGCGGGCGACGCCGAACTCCTGCACGAGCGTCGTCTCCGATGGGACGACCTGGCCGGGTCTGTAGGTTCCCCCCAGGATGCGCTGTCGCAGTTCGTCCCTGACCTGGGTCCACACGTAGGCGTTGGCCCTGAACTCGATCATGAACCGACCGTAGTCGATCATGAACGAGGGTAGTCGTTCGGCTACGTTCGTGGACGTTCATGAACGAGCATGAACAAGAAGTCGAACGCATGATCGGTGAAATGTTGTGGCACTATCTTGATCGTTACAGATGCCTTACCCAAGAAACCGGCGCATAACAGACATTTCATTCCATTTCAGGTTCATAGTGGATGGCAATGATTACTCACCGTGAGATCCTGTAAGCCGCGTGGTGACTATCGATATTGACGCGCCGCAAAGGGTCTTCTGTCCTATTCCGGATGCACGCAGAGTGATTTACAGTGCATGGACTGCCGCGATACCTCGGGACCGGAATGTCGCATGGCCCAATGGGCCCAAGGGGTGAAATGAACGAACGCAAGACGCGCTGGATCATCGGCAGCGTGGCCGCGGCGCTCTGGGCAACAATCGTCGTCGCGACCGCGATCGAGCTCAGCCTGCGCTGGTATCTGGCGATCTGGCTCGCCGCCCTCGTGGCGAGCTGCATGGTCTTGGCCTTCCTGGTGGACGGAATGGCTAAGGTCAGGGAGGAGAGGAGCGCCGCGGCGTTGAGGGCCGCGATCAACGACGGAGTACAGGACCTCTGCACTGCTATTGACCAGCATGGCACGAGGATGGAAGTCACCTCTCGCGAGCACGGGGACAAGCTCGCCAAGAGCGTCCTCAGCGCGGAGCGATGGCTAACGAACGGATGGCGGGCCGAGAAGCTCGCCCAGATGGACGCCGCTGCGGCCAAGGCGGCACAGCTCGGGGATGAAACGGGGCCGCTGCCGATCGTCCGGGGCCGCTGCAGATAGCGGCGGACGCAGAGAATAGCCGCGAGGTTTACGCGCCTCGCGGCTTTCTCTCGGTCTTTTCTTCCTCCACGCCGGCCTCTCGGAAATTGATGCGCCTCCTGACGGCGTACTGCATCAGCGCGAAGTCCTTCGCCTCTTCGGAGAGATCCGAGTTGAGGATTTCCTGCACGTATCCGTCATGCCGCTTCTGGTCACTCAGCGTCAGTTCGTCGGGTGTTGCCAGGCCACGCTCCACGAGGATGTCCCCGATTGACTTGTCCTGCTCGCGCGCGAGCTTGCGTAGCTCCTCCAGGGCCCGCTCCGTGTCAGCAGCCTGAGGTGCCGCTAGGGGAGGGGGCGCATGCTCTCGTTCGGCGATGGACTCCTTGTAGCCGGCGGCTACGAGGAACTGGTCGCCGAGTTGGGACAGGGCTGGGTATTGCTCTGCGATGGCTTGCGTGAAGCGGATGGCGGATTCGTAGGTCGGGCGGTGCTGGCCT
>NZ_FOBF01000063.1 GCF_900109355.1 Nonomuraea pusilla | reverse complement strand
CCCCTCCAAGGCGAGGCCGACCGCGTCCGCGGACAGCATCATCGACCCGAGCACCGCGACCTCTGCCTCCAGGTCGCGGGCCGCCTGCGTCTCCGGGTCCGGGGTGCTCATCGGCCCGCCCGCAGGTCGTCGCCCTCCAGCACCACAACGGTGGCGCCGTCAGCCAGGCGGGAGGTGATCCGCTCGCCCAGCTTCTCGTCGAGGTCGTCCAAGTTGGAGGTGATGATGGTCGGGCGGTTGTGGGCCCACCGGGTGTCGATGACGGGAAGCAGCAGTTCGCGCGTCCAGTCGTTGATCCGGAAGCTGCCGAGGTCGTCCAGCGCCAGCACGTCGGCCTGACGCATGGCCGCCAGGCGCTCACGGTCTGCGGGAGGGCCGACGATCTCCTGCCATTCGGCCTGCGACAGCATCAGGACCTCGCCGCTGTAGCCGGCCTTGAGTGCGCGCTCCATGACCTCCCAGGAGGACCAGGTCTTGGCGACGCCGGTTGGGCCGAACAGCATCAGGTTGCCCGCCGTCTGGTCGAACAGCCGAGACCCCCACTGCGCGATGTCCTCGTGCAGTGCTGCGGAGTGCCGGAGCTTGGCCGGGCGCTTGGCCTTGAAGTCGGCGACGCGCTTGCGGCGCCGCTGCGCGTACCAATCCGCCAAGTCGTGCTCGTCGTTCATGCTGGATTCCTTCTTCCGAAGTTCTTCGCGCGCTCGTAGCCGCCGACGCGAGCGGGCAAGGGGGTGGGCTGCTGGGCGGTGGGACCGCCGGCCGTGGGCCTTGTGGCGTCACCCCGGTAGCCGCGGGACTTGACCTCCAACCGGCCGTACTGCTTGCGGAACGTTGGCATCGAGTGGATGTTCTTGATCCAGAACCCGTCCCGCTGGCTCCAGTCCAGGACCGCGATGGCTTCCTGGAGGTCGATGCCGTCCCTGTCGAGCAGGAGCCGCGCCGACTTGCGCCAGGCATCCGGGACGGCGGTGGGCCGCTGACGGATCTCGTTCTTCTCCAGCCAGGAGAGGAGCCGGTTGCACAGCGCCTCGACGTCGGCCCGGCAGGGGGCGTCGGTCGTCTGGGGAGTGGACGAAGAAGATGTTTCTCTTCTGTAGTTCTTCGTAGAAGAACTACTAGCGCGGCCAATTTGGCCACTGGTCAATTTGGCCACTGGCTGCGACCTGGGAATGTCCGTTTTCTCCTGCTCCCCTACCGGCCAATCTGGCCACAGGTCAACTTGGCCACTGGCCAATCTGGCCGGTAGGGATTCCTGCTGGTCAGATCCACTGGCCAATTTGGCCACTGGCCGATCTGGCCCCTTGGATTCATCCCTACCGGACAGATTGGCTGGTAGGGATGCGCCGGGATTCAAACGAAGGCGATCGGCCAGGCGATGCCCCTTGTCGTCGAATCGCCGACGTCGTGCGATGAACCCGTCCCCCTCCAACTGCTCCAGGTGCCGGCGGACGGAGCGGCTGGACAGCATCGCGTCCACCGCAACCTCCTCCTGGCTGGTCGTGCACTCCCACACGTCGTCCACCCGGCGCGCGAGGCACATCAGGACGATCCGTGCCCCCGGGTTGTTGGCGATCGTCTGAGCCCACGCCCAGTCGATCGCCTCCTGGTTCAGGCTCACCGGCCGCCCAGAGTCCTGGGCGGCGCTGGCGAGCATGTGGTCTTCCACCTGGACGGGTTCTCCTTGGTACTTGTGCTGCTGGTTCGGGCCTACGG
>NZ_FOBF01000064.1 GCF_900109355.1 Nonomuraea pusilla | reverse complement strand
CACCAGCCATGGCCCCCCTTCTCCCGAAGTTACGGGGGCAATTTGCCGAGTTCCTTAACCACAGTTCACCCGATCGCCTTAGTATTCTCTACCTGACTACCTGTGTCGGTTTCGGGTACGGGCCGAATATGCACATCGCTAGAGGCTTTTCTCGACAGCATAGGATCACCAACATCCCCACACTACGTGGGTACGCATCACGCCTCAGGTTTAATAGGGTACGGATTTACCTATACCCCACCCCACACGCTTACACCACAATCCAATAAGTGGCCTGGCTACCTTCCTGCGTCACCCCATCACTTGACTACTACCAGATCAGGTCCCACGCATCCACCACACACCAACACAAGTGCTGACATGTGGTTTTTGGGTGGTTAGTATCACTGATTCATCATGGTCGCGCATACACGGGTACGGGAATATCAACCCGTTATCCATCGACTACGCCTGTCGGCCTCGCCTTAGGCCCCGACTCACCCTGGGAAGACGAACTTGACCCAGGAACCCTTAGTCATCCGGCGGATAAGATTCTCACTTATCAATCGTTACTCATGCCTGCATTCTCACTCGCACACACTCCACAGGAATTCACACGCCTGCTTCAACGCAAGTGCACGACGCTCCCCTACCCAACACACCACAAAGATGTATTGCCGCGGCTTCGGCGGTGTACTTAAGCCCCACTACATTGTCGGCGCAGAACCACTCGACCAGTGAGCTATTACGCACTCTTTCAAGGATGGCTGCTTCTAAGCCAACCTCCTGGCTGTCTTCGCGATCCCACATCCTTTTCCACTTAGTACACCCTTAGGGGCCTTAGCCGGCGATCTGGGCTGTTTCCCTTTCGACTATGAAGCTTATCCCCCACAGTCTCACTGCCATGCTTACAACTTACCGGCATTCGGAGTTTGGCTGACGTCAGTAACCTTGTAGGGCCCATCGGCCATCCAGTGCTCTACCTCCGGCAAGAAACACGCGACGCTGCACCTAAATGCATTTCGGGGAGAACCAGCTATCACGGAGTTTGATTGGCCTTTCACCCCTACCCACAGCTCATCCCCTCAGTTTTCAACCTAAGTGGGTTCGCGCCTCCACGACGTCTTACCATCGCTTCACACTGGCCATGGGTAGATCACCCCGCTTCGGGTCCAGGACATGCCACTAACAACACCCTCAATTAGGATTCGCTTTCGCTACGACTACCCCACACGGGTTAACCTCGCCACACACCATAACTCGCAGGCTCATTCTTCAAAAGGCACGCCATCACCCCAACAAAGTTAAGGCTCTGACGGATTGTAAGC
>NZ_FOBF01000066.1 GCF_900109355.1 Nonomuraea pusilla | reverse complement strand
GCGACAGCGTCGTGCTTGGCGCGGCGCGCCTCGGTGGCCATGCCGGCGCGGAGCCCGTGGGCGGTCCGGTCTTCGAGGCCGGCACGTCTGGCCGCTTCGGTGACGGCGTCACCGACTCCTTCGGGAGTGAGCCCGCCGAGGACCCGGCTGTGGCGGTCGACGCGGCGGAACGCCGGTCCGTCCGTGATGCTGGCGGCAGCCACCCACGCCTTCCACGCCCGGACGGGGCAGGTGGCGAGGTTCTGCCCGTACAGGACTTTCGGCCAGCGCTCCTCTCCGACCTTGGACCAGCGGATGTGCACGACGAGCCCTTCGTCGGTCTCGGTGATGTCGTCGAGGCGCAGGGCGGCGAGCTCGCTGCGGCGGGCGGCGATGGCGAACCCGAGGAGCACCAGGGCGCGGTCACGGATGCCCTTGAGTTTGTCGGGGCAGGCGTCGGAGATGGCACGAAGCTCGCTCACGGTGAAGGCCGGCGCCTTGCCGCGCCCTCGTGTGCCGGGTTCGCGCATGATGCGCTTGCGTGCGACCTTCAGGGCGCGGCGTGCCGCTTCGAGGGTTTCGTCTGGGAGCGGCTGCCCGGCGGCCTTCATTGCGCCTCGTAAGCCGTTGACGCGCCTTTGGATGGTCTTGAGTGCTTTGCCGTCGTCTACGAGATGCATCACGTATTCGGCGATCGTCACGTCATCGACGGGGAACGCCGAATAGCCTCTGGCGTCGCAGAACTTCACCCATGCGCGGATGTCGTCTGTGTAGGCGCGTTTGGTGTTGTCTTCGAGCTCTTCGGCCAGGAAGTCGCGGACTGTCTGGATTCGCGCTTCGAGGGGGAGGGGCGTGATGGGCGACGGAACGATCTCATTCTGACCCCGCATAACGGGATGCTATCAGGGGTCAGAATGGGTGATCGGGAGATTCCTGAAGCGCGGTCTAGATCCGGTCGCCGGGGGAGAGGCGGGCGTGTGCCTGCTGTGCTCGCCGGCCTGCGGCCACCCGCCCGTAGCGGCGGAGCATCTGCGGGGAGCTCCACCCGGCGATGACCATCAGGTCGGACTCGGTGCCGCCGGCTTCCAGCCAGTCGTCGGCGAAGGTGTGCCGGAACTGGTCGCCGAGTTGGGACAGGGCTGGGTATTGCTCTGCGATGGCTTGCGTGAAGCGGATGGCGGATTCGTAGGTCGGGCGGTGCTGGCCT